>NZ_CP103794.1 GCF_030388325.1 Flavobacterium johnsoniae
ATGACTAAAACTGCTCAATCGGTATGGGAAAACTGTTTGTCCTTTATAAAGGATAATATTCAAGATCAAGCATACAAAACTTGGTTTGAACCAATCAAATCAGTTGAGCTAACCGATAACGCGTTATATATTCAAGTTCCAAGTAAATTTTTCTACGAATGGCTCGAAGAGCATTACGTAAAATTGTTGAAAGTTGCGCTTACCAAAGAACTGGGAAAAAACGCAAAGTTACTCTATAAAATTAAAATGGAGAACACTTATGGAAATAAACAGCCGTTTACCGAGCAGCTGCCAAGTTCTAACAGAGTTCCGATGAAACCGCAAGAAGTTGACGCTCCATTTAAAAATTTAAATCCTGAATTAAAAAATCCATTTGTAATTCCTGGAATCAGAAATTTAAAAATTGAGTCTCAATTAAACCCGAACTATAGTTTTGATAATTTCTTAGAAGGAGATTCTAACCGTTTGGCTCGTTCTGCGGGTATGGCTGTTGCCAACAAACCAGGAGGAACTTCATTTAATCCGTTATTGATTTTTGGAGGAGTTGGTTTAGGAAAAACGCACTTAGCGCATGCTATAGGCGTAGAAGTAAAAGATAAGTATCCGGAAAAGACCGTTTTATATATTTCTGCTGAGATTTTTACACAACAATATATTGATTCTGTAAAAAAGAATAACCGTAACGATTTTATTCACTTTTACCAATTAATTGATGTTTTAATTATTGATGATGTTCAATTTTTATCTGGAAAATCAGGAACACAAGATGTATTCTTCCATATTTTCAATTATTTACATCAAAACGGAAAGCAAGTAATCTTAACTTCAGATAAAGCTCCTGTTGACATGCAGGATATTGAGCAAAGATTATTGTCTCGTTTTAAATGGGGATTATCAGCAGAATTGCATCAGCCTGATTACGAAACTCGTATTTCGATCTTAAAAAATATCTTATATCGCGATGGTGTTGAAATGCCAGAAGATATCTTAGAATATGTTGCTCGTAACATTAAAACAAATGTTAGAGAACTTGAAGGCGCTATTATTTCTTTAATTGCTCAATCTTCTTTCAACAAAAAAGAAGTTACAATCGAGTTAGCAAAAAGCGTTGTAGAGAAATTTGTTAAAAACGTAAAGAGAGAAATCTCAATCGATTATATTCAAAAAATCGTTTCAGATTATTTCCAGTTAGATATTGAAACGCTTCAATCTAAAACTCGAAAGAGGCACGTTGTTCAAGCAAGACAATTAGCCATGTTTTTTGCCAAGAAATTCACAAAAGCTTCTTTAGCCAATATTGGTTCACAAATTGGAGATCGCGATCACGCAACTGTTCTTCATGCTTGCAAAACAGTCGATAACTTAGTTTCTACCGACAAACAATTTAAAAAGTTTGTTGAAGACATCAATAAAAAACTAACGCTTTAATAAACCCAATGCCTGTAAAAATCTTAATGGTTTGTTTAGGAAATATCTGTAGATCTCCTTTAGCCGAAGGAATTTTAGCATCGAAATTACCTAAAGATAAATTCTTTGTTGATTCCGCAGGAACAGGCTCTTGGCATGTTGGTCATTGCCCTGACAAACGTTCGATTGAAGTTGCCAAAAAAAATGGAATTGACATTAGCTCTCAAAAAGGCAGACAAATTAAAGTGGCTGATTTTGACGAATTTGATTACATCTTTGTAATGGACAATTCTAATTTTCACGATGTTAATCTACTTGCTCAAACACCCGAACACAAGCAAAAAATTCATTTGATTTTAAATGAATTATTTCCAGACGAAAATGTCGACGTTCCAGATCCTTATTTCGGAGCATCAAACGGATTCAAGAATGTATATCAAATGCTTGATGAAGTGACCGATTTGATCGCAGAAAAACTTATCAAGAAACACTCATAATCTAATTCAATTATTTCAGTAAATGAAATGATTGAATTTTTTAATTTTAAATACTTACACATGAAACTTCTCGGAAAACTATATTTAATTCCAACTACAATGGGCGAAAGCGATCCGATGGATGTTTTACCTCAAACCGTTAGAAGAACGATAGAAGTTATCGACCATTATATTGTTGAAAATGATAAAACGGCGAGAAAATCAATAAAAGCTGTTTATCCTGAGAAAAAACAATCAGAATTAGTGCTTTTTACATTAAATAAACGAACAGAACCAAGCGAACATTTAGATTTCATAAAACCTTTATTAGAAGGGAAAAATATGGGATTAATGAGTGAAGCAGGCTGTCCAGGAGTTGCAGATCCAGGTGCTGTGATTGTAAAATTGGCACATGAAAAAGGGATTCAAGTTGTTCCTTTAGTCGGACCTTCTTCTATTCTATTGGCAATGATGGCTTCAGGAATGAACGGTCAGAGTTTTACTTTCAACGGTTATTTACCAATTGACAAAGATGAAAAAAAATCGGCAATTCGTCATTTTGAGAAATTATCTTACGATAAAAATCAATCGCAATTATTCATTGAAACTCCATACAGGAACAATAAACTGATTGAAGATCTTTTGCAGATTTTAAGTCCTGCAACTCATCTTTGTATCGCTACAGATATAACTTTACCAACAGAATTTATTAAAACTTTGAAAGTAGCTGATTGGAAAAAATTAAAAATAGACATTGACAAACGTCCAACTATTTTTATTATTCATAAAATGTAAACCTACTATTTAAATGCACATGAAAAAGTTAAAAATTCTGATTTTAATTTGTTTCGCACAAACAATTTGCGCACAAACTGCCAAAACAACAACCACAAAACCAGCCGTAAATAAAGAATCTCAAAATGTAGATAAAAATAAAGTCTACAATATAGATGTTGTAAATGTAAAACCTGAATTTGAGGGAGGGTTAAAGAAATTTCAAAAATTTATCAGCAATAATACGAGGTATCCAGATGAAGAACTTCAGGTAAAAGGAACAGTTGAAGTAAATTATATAGTAGAAAAAGATGGTACATTAAGCAACATAAAAGTTACCAAAGATGTTGGTTACGATACAGGAGCAGAAGCAGTTCGTGTTTTGAAAAAATCTCCAAAATGGATTCCAGGAACCCATAACCACAGACTTGTAAGAGTACTTTATTATTTATCGATACCTATACCTGCAAATAATCCAAACTAAATTTCTGTTTTTTAATTCCTAAAAAAAAAAAAAAAAAAACACTCAATAAACTTTTTTTAGGCTAGCAAGTTTCAAAATTTAATGACAAACTGTTTTTACAACGACTACAAAAATGGCAACTGGGTTTAATATTCATATCTGATAATCATGAAAAAGTTTTTAATTCTGATTTTAATTTGTCTTGTTCAAAGTGTATTTTCTCAATCTAAAAAAAACCAGGTAACTCCAGATAACTTAAAAGATAATTTAGAAAATTACAAAAGTGAAGAAGTTATTATTGATGAAAATCAGATCTATAATACTGCCGGACTAGAAATTCTTCCTTCTTTTCCCGGAGGAAAAGATGCCCTTGATCGTTTTATTAAAGAAAATTATAAAAACCCAAAAGATAAAACGCTTAAAGGAAACGTATATCTTACTTTTATAATAGAAAAAGATGGTTCTTTAAGTGACATCAAAGTACTAAGAGATATCGGTTTTGGAACTGGAGCTGAAGCTATTAGAGTCTTAAAAACATCACCTAAATGGATTCCTGGAAAACAAAACAACATAGTGGTTAGAACTTTGTATTCATTACCAATTTCTATAAATAATTTCTTAAAGTAATTATTCAATAAAATTTGCCTTAAATTGTATTCACAAGTTCTACAAATCAAGCTTTATCATGAGTAAACTCCCAAATGTAACCACAAGCATTTTTACGGTAATGTCAAAAATGGCAGTAGAATACAATGCGATAAATCTTTCGCAGGGATTTCCAAATTTTCCTGTTGATGAAAGATTGACTGATATTGTTGCAAGATTGTCAAAAGAAAACGTGCATCAATATACACCAATGGCAGGTTATCCGCCGTTGATGAACAAAATTGCTAAACTAATTCTGGATTCTTATCATAGAAAGATCAATCCCGAAACAGAACTTTTGGTTACTGCTGGAGCAACTCAGGGAATTTTTACTACAATTCTGGCTTTGGTAAAAGAAAATGACGAAGTAATTATTCTCGATCCGAGTTACGATTCTTATGAATCTCCCGTTTTACTTTGCAAAGCAAAACCTGTTCGTGTGGCTCTGAACGATGATTATACGCCAAATTGGGAAACAATTGAAAAAGCGTGTTCTGGTAAAACCAGAATGGTGATTATTAATAATCCGCATAATCCAACAGGGAAAATTTTAACTGAAAATGATTTTGTTCAGCTAAAAAACCTTCTTGAAAAATATCCTGACATTATCATTTTATCTGATGAAGTTTATGAATATATTACTTTCGAAGAAAAACATATTTCGGCGCATACTAAAGATTTCCTTTTAGATCGTTGTGTTATGGTTTCTTCTTTCGGAAAATCATTTCATATTACAGGCTGGAAAATTGGATACACTATTGCCCCTGAACATTTAATGAAAGAGATTAAAAAAGTACATCAATTTTTAGTTTTCAGTGTAAATAGTATTTCGCAATTTGCAATAAGTGAATATTTAGATGTTGTTGATGTCAATTTACTTGGAAAATTCTATCAGGAAAAAAGAGATTATTTCCAAAAACTCCTTAAAAACAGCCGATTTGAATTAAAACCTTGCGAAGGAACTTATTTTCAAGTCGCTTCTTATGCTAATATTTCAAACGAAGACGATGTTACTTTCTGCAAAAACCTAATTATCAATCACGGCGTTGCTGCAATTCCTATTTCTACGTTTTATTCCGATCATAAAGACCAGAAACTAATCCGTTTTTGCTTTGCTAAAGATGACTTTACATTAGAGTCAGCAGCAAAAAAATTATGCCATATATAAAGTTTTTTAAAATTTTACAACAATATTATGCATGCATCCTATTTTATTTAATTAATATTGCAAAAAAAGAAAAAGTATGAGCTACACAGATAAAATGTTACGTGACGATGCTTTAAAAGGCAAAGTCATTGTCGTTACAGGCGGCGGAAGTGGTTTAGGTAAAGCTATGACCAAATATTTTCTCGAATTAGGAGCTCAAGTAGCGATAACTTCTAGAGATTTAGAAAAGTTAAAAACTACAGCTGCTGAACTGGAAAGCCAGACTGGAGGTAAATGTCTTCCACTACAATGTGATGTACGTCATTATGAAGAGGTCGAAAATATGCTTCAGGAAACTTTAAAAGCTTTCGGAAAAGTAGACGTTCTTTTGAATAATGCGGCAGGGAATTTCATTTCGCCAACAGAAAGATTGTCTGCAAATGCTTTTGATACTGTTATAGATATTGTATTAAAAGGTTCTAAAAACTGTACACTTGCGTTTGGAAAACATTGGATTGACACGAAACAAACTTCGGCAACAATTCTAAATATAGTAACTACTTATGCTTGGACAGGATCGGCATATGTTGTTCCTAGTGCTACAGCAAAAGCAGGAGTTTTAGCAATGACCAGAAGTCTTGCTGTAGAATGGGCTAAATACGGAATTCGTTCTAACGCAATTGCACCAGGACCATTCCCTACAAAAGGAGCTTGGGACAGATTATTGCCTGGAGATCTTTCAGAAAAATTCGACATGGCTAAAAAAGTGCCATTAAAAAGAGTTGGAGATCACCAAGAATTGGCAAACTTAGCTGCTTATTTAGTTTCAGATTTCTCTTCATATATTAATGGAGATGTAATTACAATTGACGGAGGAGAATGGCTGAAAGGCGCTGGACAATTCAATTTATTAGAAGCAATTCCAGAAGAACTTTGGGATCAGCTTGAAATGATGATAAAAGCAAAAAAGAATAAATAATTACAAGTGCTTACTAAATTCAGAATATTTTTTTAAACTATACTGATTGCACGAAATCCCGAAGGTTTACTTTCGGGATTTTTTTTTATTTTAACCATATAAGTGATATAAACTCAGTTAAGTAGTGTTTTACTTAAATATTTCGTCGCTTAAATTTACTTACATTACTTATATGGTTAAATAAATTAATATGTTTAGCAATTCAGTTAAATTATTATTTTTGCGAAACAAATATCAAACAAAAATTTTATGCTCATTATAGGAATTGCAGGAGGAACTGGAAGCGGAAAAACAACGGTAGTACACCAAATCATGAACGAATTGCCACATACAGAAGTTGGAGTTATTTCTCAAGATTCGTACTATAAAGAAACAAGCAATTTATCTTTTGACGAAAGAGCATTAATCAATTTTGATCACCCCAGAGCGATTGATTTTGAGTTATTGGTAAAACATTTAAAAGCGCTAAAAGCTGGAGAAACAATTGATCAGCCAGTTTATTCTTTTATTCAGCATAACAGAACAGATGATACTATTTCAACTCATCCTAGAAAAGTAATGATTGTGGAAGGAATTTTAATTTTGACTAATCCAGAATTACGCGATATGTTCGACATTAAAGTTTTTGTGCACGCAGATTCTGACGAAAGATTAATTCGTCGTTTAAAAAGAGATATTTCAGAACGCGGACGTGATATTGATGAAGTTTTAAACCGTTACCAAACGACTTTAAAGCCTATGCACGAGCAATTTATTGAACCATCTAAAGCTTTTGCAGACATTATTATTCCAAATGACAAATACAATACGGTAGCAATTGATGTAGTTCGCGCTGTAATTAATCAGAGAATTTCATAATTTTTATCGTAAATTTAAACCATAGAATTATAAGATCCCGACCATTTGTCGGGATTGATTTCTATCACGTCTAAAAAAACAACACAATTCAAAAGAAATTATCTTATATGAAATTTAAAAATCCATACAAAGACAAAAAATGGTTTAAATACCTAGGCAACAAATACGTTTGGGTTTTGCTGTTTTTTATTGTTTGGATGTTATTTTTAGACAATTACTCCTATTTTGATCATCGCTTTTTAGACGAACAAATTCATGAACTTGAGGATAACAAAACGTATTATCAGGAAGAAATAAAAAAAGATCAGGAACAGATTAAACAATTAAAAAATCCTGAACAAATTGAGAAATACGCCCGCGAGAAATATTTCATGAAAAAAGACAGCGAAGATATCTATATCATTCAATTTGAAGGAGACACCATTCAAGAAAAAGAATAATCAAACAAAATAAAATGGCCACTAACCTATTCGACGATTTTAATCCGATTTCATCCAAACAATGGAAACAAAAAATTCAGTTTGAATTAGATGGAGCCGATTACAATCAGACTGTTATTTGGAATTCGCCAGAAGATATTCAGGTAAAACCTTTTTATCATATTGATGAATTTACAAAAGCAACAAATGTAAATACTCAAGCCTCCGATTTTAAAATCTGCCAAAATATTTTTGTTTTCGATGTAGAAAAATCTATCGAACGTGCTTTGAATACTTTAGAACGAGGTGCAGAAAGTCTTCGTTTTACAATTCAGAATGACAAAACTGATGTTCAAAAATTACTAGAGAATCTTCCTTTAGAGAACAAAATCGTTTACTTTAATTTCAATTTTATCTCAATCGATTTCGTTAAAAAATTAGACACAATTTCGATTCAGAAAAAAGCTCAATTTTATTGTAATTTTGATCCAATTGGTCAATTGGCAAAAGATGGAAATTGGTTTACGACTTCAGAGAAAAATAACTTTGAAACTTTAGATTTGCTTTTTAAAAACACCAAAAATTTAAATTTTCTTAGTGTAGATTTAGGTTTATACCAAAATTCTGGTGCCAATATTACACAGCAAATAGCTTACAGTTTAGCGCATGCAAACGAATATCTAAATCGTTTTTATGCCGAAACAAAATCAATTGTTTTTCAAATTTCTGTTGGAACCAATTATTTCTTCGAAATTGCTAAACTTCGTGCACTTAGAATGCTATTTGATTTAATTGCTAAAGAATATAATCCAGAAATAAAATGTCATTTTTTGGTAACGCCAACAAAACGAAATAAAACTATTTACGATTATAATGTCAATATGCTCCGCACTACAACCGAATGTATGTCGGCAATTTTAGGCGGTGCAGATGTAATTGCTAATTTACCTTATGATGCATTATATCACAAAGACAACGAATTTGGAGATCGAATTGCACGAAATCAACTTTTGATTTTAAAACACGAAAGTTATTTTGATAAAGTAAATAATCCATCTGACGGAAGTTATTATATAGAAAGCTTAACAACACAATTGGCTGAAAAAAGTTTGACTTTATTTAAAGAGATTGAAGCGAATGGAGGTTTTCTGAAACTTCTAAACGAAGGTACAATCAAAAAGAAGATTCAAGAAAGTGCCAATAAAGAGCAAGAATTATTTGATTCGAAGAAAGAAATTCTTTTAGGCACAAATAAATATCCTAACAAAGAAGACAGAATGAAACATGATTTAGAATTGTTTCCTTTCGTAAAAATCAAACCAAGAAAAACATTAATTACACCAATTATCGAAAAGAGATTGGCGGAGAAAATGGAACAAGAAAGATTAGAGCAAGAATAGATGGGATTTTATTTCATTATTTTTTGGATCTTATCATTAGTGATGATAGTCACTTGTCTAATTTTTTTCATAATTGGAATTACATATAAAAACTATAAACAGATTTTGATAGCGATTTCAGCCATGCTTTTAGCCGTATTGTTTTATTATTTACCTTTCTATTTAATATTGAACGATATGATTAATTCACTTAAAAATCTTCATTAGTCATTTGATATAAAATGAGAAAAGACCTTAAACATATAAACCTGCAAAATCAAAAGTCGAAAATCGAAAGTCAAGAATTAGAAAACTTGGCAGATAACTTTACGACCGCGGAAGGAATCGAAATCAAAAAAAATTATTCAGAGAAAGATATCGAAGATTTAGAATTTCTTGATTTTGGAGCTGGTTTTGCCCCCAATTTACGTGGACCTTACGCTACAATGTACGTGAGACGTCCATGGACAATTCGTCAATATGCAGGATTTTCGACAGCAGAAGAAAGCAACGCTTTTTACAGAAAAAATTTAGCCGCGGGTCAAAAAGGGCTTTCAATTGCTTTTGATTTACCAACTCATCGTGGTTACGATTCAGATCATGAAAGAGTTGTTGGTGATGTTGGAAAAGCTGGAGTTGCAATTGATTCAGTTGAAGACATGAAAGTGCTTTTTGATCAGATTCCGCTAGATGAAATGTCCGTTTCCATGACAATGAACGGAGCTGTTTTACCGATTATGGCTTTTTACATAGTTGCTGCAGAAGAACAAGGCGTTAGTCCAGAAAAATTAGCAGGAACAATTCAGAATGATATTTTAAAGGAGTTTATGGTGCGAAATACCTATATATATCCGCCAACTCCTTCCATGAAAATAATTGCCGATATTTTTGAATTTACGAGCAAAAAAATGCCAAAATTCAACTCTATTTCTATTTCTGGTTATCATATGCAGGAAGCTGGAGCAACTGCCGATATCGAATTGGCTTATACTTTAGCCGATGGTTTAGAATATATTAGAACTGGCTTATCAACAGGAATGACAATTGACGAATTTGCTCCTCGCCTATCTTTCTTTTGGGCAATCGGAATGAATCATTTTATGGAAATTGCTAAAATGAGAGCTGGTCGAATGATTTGGGCAAAATTATTACAGCAATTTAATCCAAAAAGTGATAAATCTTTGGCTTTACGAACGCATTGTCAAACCAGCGGATGGAGTTTAACAGAACAAGATCCTTTTAATAACGTGGCGAGAACTTGCATTGAAGCTTCGGCAGCTGTTTTTGGCGGAACACAATCTCTTCATACAAATGCTTTAGACGAAGCAATTGCGCTTCCGACAGATTTTTCAGCGAGAATTGCTAGAAATACTCAAATATTTCTTCAAGAAGAAACGAAGATTACTAAAACTGTAGATCCTTGGGCGGGAAGTTATTATGTAGAAAGCCTGACAAATGAAATTGTCGAAAAAACTTGGAAATTAATTGAAGAAGTCGAAGAATTAGGCGGAATGACAAAAGCTATTGAAGCTGGAATTCCGAAACTCAGAATTGAAGAAGCCGCAGCAAGAAAGCAAGCACGAATTGACAGCGGACAAGATATTATTGTTGGCGTTAACAAATATCGTTTAGAGAAAGAAGACCCGCTAGACATTTTAGATGTTGATAATCAATTAGTACGTAAGCAGCAAGTCGAACGTCTCGAAAAAATAAAACAAACAAGAGATTCTAAAAAAGTAAATAGTTCACTAGAAAAATTAATCCTTTGTGCAAAAACTGGAGAAGGCAATTTATTAGAAATTGCAATTGACGCTGCTAGAAACAGAGCAACACTTGGCGAAATTAGTGATGCCTTAGAAACTGTTTTTGGTCGTTTTAAAGCACAAATTAAATCTTTTAGCGGAGTGTATAGTGCAGCAATAAAAAACGATGAGAATTTTGAGCGTGCCAAACAATTAGCTGATAATTTTGCTCAACAAGAAGGAAGACGCCCAAGAATTATGATCGCCAAAATGGGACAAGATGGTCACGATCGAGGTGCAAAAGTAGTAGCAACAGGTTATGCCGATGTAGGTTTTGATGTTGATATTGGTCCATTATTTCAAACTCCAGCAGAAGCAGCTAAACAAGCGGTCGAAAATGATGTCCATATTTTAGGTGTTTCTTCACTTGCAGCGGGACATAAAACATTGGTTCCACAAGTTATTGAAGAATTAAAAAAACATGGTCGAGATGATATAATGGTAATTGTAGGCGGTGTAATTCCGTCGCAAGACTATCAATTTTTGTTTGACGCTGGCGCTGCGGCTGTTTTTGGACCTGGAACTAAAATAAGCGAAGCGGCTATAAAAATTTTAGAAGCCTTAATTGATTAAGTTTGCAGTCACAGTCTCGGTTTTCAGTCATTAGAGTTTTTGAGATAGCGTTTAAATTCATGAAAGAACATAAAAAATAGAAAAAGAGGTTGTTTCACAATTGTGAAACAACCTCTTTTAATTTAGTCGTTTACTGTTGCGTTATCATCTGCTTCTATAAAAGAAAGATCATAACCTGCAAAATCTTTCATATAGCTTTTTAAAGAAGTTCCGAAAGCATCTCTAAAATGTCTGCTTCCGTTGTTTTTAAAAAAGTTCTTTACAGAACCAGCACCACCTAAATGCGCAGCTGCTAAAATTCCAGATTCGGTAATTTCGATACCATTGATGATTTTACCGTTGTACTTTTGAATTTCGTAACGTAAAATCCATTTGTTTTTGGCTAACAAAGCCATAAAAGCTTTTTCTTGTAGAGCAGGATCTTTTAAAAAGGCTTTATTATCATTAATTCCGATTGCTCTTAAAGCTTTAGAACCAAATTGATATTTACCCATGTAACCAAGAGAATTAACTAATCTGTATTTCCCTTGTGATTCTTTAAAAGCTACAGCTTCTTTAAATCCTATAAGATGATTTCCTGTGTATGGGACGTTGGTGTTTGGATAATCATTCTTTTGTTCTGATGGAAAAATGTATTCTGATCCATCTGTTTTTTCAACTAAAAACCAAGGTTTGGCTTCGTGATTTGAGGGAATAAATCCCAAACTTAAAAATGTAATAATAACGACTAAACTCGCATAAAAATACCATTTCTTTATCATAAATTGTTTTTCTTCAAAACGCTGTCACCCTCTTGAAATTTCTACGGTGCAAAGATAAGACATTTTCAAAATATGCTATAAACCAGCGTTTTAACATTTTCAAACAAAAAGTTAGATTCGCTTTAATCCTAGATATAGTAATGGATTCCGAAAGATTTTGATAACGATTTTTTAACCTTAAAAATGAAAAAATTAGGTCGAAAAAAAATCAATTTTATATTAATTTTAAGCAAATTCATTAAAAAAGAAAGAAAAAGACTACAGTAAAATAGCCATTTTTATGCCAATTTTGAAAATCAGTTTTTGAATTTTATAAAATTTGCCACTAAAAATTATGTAAATTTTTAAAGCTTTCTACTCAAAAATTATTCAAAATATTAATTCAATAAAATTTAAAGCTAAAAATAATTTCGAGTTACAATAGACACAAAAAAAACCGAAGTTAAATTAAATTCGGTTTCTTCATTTTTATTTTGAAAGTAAATTATCTCGTTACGCCTTGACTTGCGATCCAGTCAGAATATTTTTTTGCATTTACATTATGTTCTGCCAAAGTTGCCGCAAATTCATGATATCCGAAACGATCTACACTTGCACAGAAATAGATAAAATCATTTTTCTCAGGATTTAAAACCGCTTCCAAAGCCGTAATATCAGGCATTGCAATTGGTCCTGGAGGAAGCCCTTTATTTACGTAAGTATTATATGGAGATCTCATTACCAAATCGTTATAAAAAACTCTTTTTATAACTTGATCAAAATTATTGTCTCGTAATTTTAAAGCATAAATTACCGTTGGATCTGCTTGTAAAGGCATTTCTAAACGTAAACGATTCAAATAAACGCCTGCAATACGAGGTCTTTCGTCTTTTTTAACAGATTCTTTATGAACAATTGAAGCCAAAATTGTTGCTTGAACTGGAGTTAAACCTTGTTTTTTTGCTTTCTCAATTCTTTCTGTTGTCCAGAAATTATGATATTCTTTTATCATTTTATCTCTGAATTTTTCTGCCGATGTATTCCAATAAATCTCATACGTATTTGGAATAAACATTGCAAAAACGTTCTCTTCATTAAATCCGTTTGCAGCTAGAAACGTAGAATCTTTAATGGCTTTTAATAAAGATAAACTATCAGCTTCTATTTCAGAACCAATTCTTCCAGCAAAGTTTTCCAAACGCTCCTGATTATTAAATACCAATTTAACGGGAACATTAGATCGCATTGCTCGCACTAAGTCAATATTATTCATGCCTTTCTTTAAAAGAAAACGGCCCGATTTTACATTTTCAGGATAGTCACGTTTTTCTGCGACCAATTCAAAGTTGTCAAAGTTTTTTACATAAGGAGCCAATATCTTTTTAACATCGGCATAATTAGCGTCTGTTGGCACATAAACATAGACTTCTTTTTCTTCGAATTTTGTATTTGCACCAAAAATTCGGCTTATTAATATAAAACCATAAATCAATAAAACTGAAATTATGGCTACGGCACTTATCGTGATTATTTTTTTTAGACTCAAAGCTTAAAATTTAAATTTGTTTATTAATTAGCTGGTAAATTGCTTCATCTTGATAGTGGTTATGATACAAAATCCAGTCTTTTTTTATTCCGATTTTCTTAAAACCAAATTTAGTAAAAAGTGCGACACTGGCTACATTTTGCACACCAATATTTGCATATAATTGATGGAGATTTAAATTGTAAAAAGAATATTTTATTAAAAGCTCTAAAGCCTCAGAACCAATATTTTTGCCTTGGTTTTCTTCTTTTTGAACAACAATTCCAATTCCTGCCCTATTATTTCTCGGATCAAAATCAAACAAATCTATCAATCCGATAGCAGGAAAATCTTCATACTTACAGATTGCCAAACGAAGTTGTTTTGCTTCATAAATATCCTGATGAGCATTTTCTAAATATTGTTTAATCAAAAAACGACTGTAAGGAGTTTGCGTATTGCTGACTTCCCAGATATTTTCGTCATTTTCTATAGAATAAATAAATTCTAAATCTTGGGGTTCAAGTGCACGCAAATAAATTGAATCTCCTTTTAATGTTATCATTTTACAATTTTAGATTTTGATTGTAGATTTTAGATTTAAATCTCAATTGTGCCTTTAAATACGAATTTGGCAGGACCTGTTAAGAAAACATTTGTATAACCATCATTATTTTTATCGAAAGAAACGACAAGTTTTCCGCCTTCCACATTTAAATTAATTGAAGTTTTATCTGTTTCTCCAATCGCATTCATAGCAATTGCAACGGCTGTAGCTCCAGTTCCGCAAGCAAGAGTTTCGTCTTCAACTCCTCTTTCATAAGTTCTTAAAGAAAAAGTGTCGTTATCTACTTTTTTTACGAAATTGATATTGCTTCCTTTTTCTCCATATAATTCTCCGTAACGAATGGCAGCGCCATTTTCTTTTACATTATAATGTTCTAAATCCTCAACGATTTGAACATGATGAGGAGAACCTGTATTTAAGAAAGTATAAGAATCTTTTTTCTGTATTTCATTCACATCAATCATTTGCAAAGAAACAATTGAATCGTTGTTTACTGAAGCATGATGCAATCCGTCGGTTGCAATAAAAGTAGTTTTGTCATCAATTACTCCTAATTGATTGGCAAAAGCAACAAGGCAACGGCCACCATTTCCGCACATCGAACTTTGATTTCCGTCTGAGTTATAATACACCATTCTGAAGTCGGTTTCAGAATCATTTTCTAAAAGTATTAATCCATCAGCTCCAATTCCAAAACGCCTGTCACACAAGCGTTCAATAAGTTTTACATCTTCTTTTGGAAAGAAATTTGAGCGATTATCAATCATTACAAAATCATTTCCTGTTCCTTGATATTTATAAAATTCTATTTGCATTTTTTAGTCATTAGAAGTACAAAAGTACGAACTATTAATTAATGAAATGTTAATCATTGTTAAAGAGCGTTAAACCATTTTTACGAATAATTTTTTGAAGTAAATTTACGTTAAATAACATGACATAAATTCTAATAACTTAATTACAAATTCTGATATGAAAAGATTTTCATCCTTATTTTTAGTTTCACTTTTAAGTGGTGCTATTACTCTTGGTGCTTACAAGTTATTATTTGAAAGCAACAATTCTATTTTTGGAAAAGGAAATTCTGTAGTAACTCTTGCCCCTAACTCATATGGAAAAAATGTTGGCTTAGGAGCGGAAACAGTTGATTTTACCGAAGCCGCAGACAAGACAATTCATACCGTTGTTCACGTAAAAAATGTTTCTAGAAGAACCGTAAGCAATCCAATGCTTGAGTTTTTCTATGGATATGGCGGACAACAGCAACAAGAACAAGTAGGGACTGGTTCTGGAGTCATTATTTCTGAAGACGGATATATTGTCACTAACAATCACGTAATTAAAGATGCTACAGAAATCGAAATTACTTTAAACAATAAAAAATCATACAAAGCGAAGTTAATTGGTACAGATTCTAAAATGGATATTGCCCTTTTAAAAATCAATACCGACGAAAAATTGCCTTACACTGCTTTTGCAAATTCAGATAATGTAAAAGTTGGTGAATGGGTGTTGGCAGTCGGAAATCCGTACAACTTGACTTCTACTGTAACGGCAGGAATTGTTTCCGCGAAAGCGAGAAATTTAGATCAAAGCGGAATTCAATCTTTCATTCAAACTGATGCTGCTGTAAATCCAGGTAATAGCGGTGGAGCGTTAGTAAATGCAAGAGGAGAATTAATCGGAATAAATACTATGATTTCTTCTATGACGGGTTCTTATGTTGGATATTCTTTCGCAGTTCCTTCAAATATCGCTCGAAAAATTATTGAGGATATTATGGAATACGGAAATGTTCAAAGAGGTATTTTGGGCGTTGAAGGCCGTGAATTAAATAGTAATGCTTCTAAAGTATTAGGTATCTCTGAAACACAAGGTTTTTATATAGATAAAGTTTCTAGAAATTCAGGAGCTGAAAAAGCGACACTTACAAAAGGAGATATTATTGTAAAATTGGATGATCAGAATATTTCAACTTTTGCAGATCTTTCCGGTTATATCAACACTAAACGTCCAAATGATGTTGTAAAAGTAACTTATATTAAAGACGGAAAAACTAAAACTGTTCCTGTAACTTTAAGTAAAAATGAATTTTACAGCGCTGAATTTAAAGGAATTGAATTAGAAAATATTGATGCTGTAGACAAAAAGAAATTCAGAATTGATTATGGTGTTAAAATCAAAAACATTACAAATGAGAATTTAATGCAATATCAAAACGAATTGCAAGGAAATATCATTTTAAGTATTGATAATGTAAAAGCAACAAATGTTGAAACTGTTTCTAAACTTTTAAGTAAAAAAGACGAAGGTCAAAGCGTTCGAATTGAAATGATCAATAGAAACGGAGAGATTTTTAGAATTATTATTTAAGTCTCAGTTTTCGGTGACAGTTTCCAATTACTAAAAACTGTAAACTGAGACTGCGACTGAAAACTAAAAAAAAAGCCATCTTAAGAAATTAAGGTGGCTTTTTCTTTTTAAAAAATAAATGCTAAAATAGTTTACGAAATCGATTGAAATAGATACTTTTGCGCCAAATTATAAAATAAGTGAGCGTTTTATTATTTCAATTTAATCCATTATGAATAACAAATCATTGTACCAAAAAGAGGTATCATTACAAGTCGACCGAAGAAGAGCTGGGGTCGAATTAATCAAAATTATAAGCGATTTATGGTATGACAAATCTATCGAGATGGTTTTATTTAAAAATCAATTATTAGATAAAAATGTCAGCGACATAATTAATTTGCATCAATATGCAGGAGAATTTGTTGGAAAACCAGTCACTATTTTTGATTCAGTAGAAATTGCAAAAGTCGTTTTAACCTTAGATCTTCCGCCTGCAAAAATAGATTTAGGCAAACTAACTTATGAATATCAGTTAGAAGATGAAAAATATCCTGATGCGAGATATTTTGTAATCGAAAAATTAAAAAAATCAAAATCTTCCAAAGAAATTCAACCAAAAGATGTTGTTTTATATGGTTTTGGAAGAATCGGAAGATTATTGGCAAGAGAGTTAATGTCTAAAACTGGAAAAGGAAGTCAATTGCGTTTGAGAGCCATTGTAACCCGAGATAAAAATGACGCTGTAACTTTAGAGAAACGTGCTTCTTTATTGCGCTATGATTCGATTCACGGGGATTTTCATGGTTCTGTAATTGCCGATTCTAAAAATAATGCTTTAATTATCAACGGAACTACAGTTCATGTTATTACAGCAAATTTACCAGAAGAAATAGATTATACGCAATTTGAAATTAATGACGCTTTAGTTATTGATAATACTGGCGCATTTACAACCGAAGAAGCTCTAAAAAGACATTTAAAGTCAATTGGAGTTAGTAAAGTTTTATTGACAGCACCAGGAAAAGGAGTTCCAAATATTGTACATGGCGTAAATCAGAACGATTTTAATCCCGATGAACTTGATATTTTTTCTGCGGCATCTTGCACAACAAATGCTATTACTCCAGTTTTAAAAGTTATAGAAGAAACATTTGGAGTTGCAAAAGGACATTTAGAAACGATTCATGCTTACACAAACGACCAAAATTTGGTAGACAATATGCATAAAAAATACCGTCGCGGAAGAGCTGCGGCTTTAAATATGGTCATTACAGAAACTGGAGCTGGAAGTGCTGTTTCAAAAGCAATTCCATCCCTAGAAGGAAAACTAACTTCAAATGCCATTAGAGTTCCTGTTCCAAATGGATCTTTGGCGGTTTTAAATTTAGAAGTTAAAAAAGCAACTTCAATTGCTGGAATAAATAAAGCGATGAAAAAATATGCTTTGGAAGGCGAATTGGTCGAACAGATAAAATATTCTTTGAATAATGAATTAGTTTCTTCTGATATTGTTGGCACATCTGCTCCATCAATTTATGATAGTAATGCAACAATTGTTTCAAAAGACGGAAAAAATATTGTACTCTATATTTGGTATGATAACGAATACGGTTACAGTCATCAAGTAATTCGCTTAGCAAAATATATTGCCAAAGTAAGACGTTATACTTATTATTAATTCAACCAAACTAACTTTTTTTCTTTAAACCATCGAGATTTATCTTGATGGTTTTTTGTTTTAAATTGGTAAAACTGTTGTGCTTTTTACTTCAGAAATAACAAAAACAGTATTAATTAAAGAAACCTCAGGCAAAACAGATAATTTTTTCTGATGAAAATGATGATAACTTTCCATGTCTGGAATTATAATTTTAAGCATATAATCGAAATTACCTGAAACATAATTACATTCTACAACTTCAGGCAAATTCAAAATCGACTGATTAAAACCTTCAGATGTATCATAAGTTTGTTTTGTGAGTGTAACTTGACAATAAACTGTGAGATTATTTCCGAGTTTTTTCTTGTCTAAAATCGTTACATATTTTTCTATAATACCATCTTTCTCAAGACGTTTCACTCGATCATGAACTGGAGTTAAAGACAAATTTATTTTGTTTGCAATGTCTTTTAAAGTATAATGCGCATCTTCCTGCAAAAGACGTAAGATTTTTTTGTCAATTTCATCTAAAGCCATAACGAAAACGTTTTATTAGATTAATAATTTTTAGTCTTTTTTTCTTTTTGAAGATTAAATTTCAATTCAAAACAGAATATTTTTCTGTAAAAATAAAAAATAAAATAATATTTTCTTATTTAAGTATCGTTAAACCATAATTTATTCTCTCTCTGTAGATTTGTAATAACAAATTTCTATAAAAACAAAAAATATAAAAAGATGATAATAGGTGTTCCAAAAGAAATAAAAAATAACGAAAACAGAGTTGCATTAACTCCTGCGGGTGTTTCAGAAATGAAAAAACATGGACATACAGTTTATGTTCAATCTACGGCAGGTTTAGGAAGTGGTTTTGCTGATGAAGAATATGCTGAAGCTGGTGCGGTAATTTTACCAACTATTGAAGAAGTTTATGCTATTGCCGAAATGATTATTAAAGTAAAAGAACCAATTGCTTCTGAATATCCTTTAATTAAAAAAGATCAATTATTATTCACTTATTTTCACTTTGCATCTTCAGAAGAATTAACTCATGCAATGTTAGAAAAAGGAGCTGTTTGTTTAGCTTACGAAACTGTTGAAAAAACAGACAGAAGCTTACCATTATTAGTTCCAATGTCTGAAGTTGCAGGTCGTATGGCAATTCAACAAGGAGCAAAATACCTTGAAAAACCATTAAAAGGTAGAGGAATTCTTTTAGGTGGTGTTCCAGGTGTTCCACCTGCAAAAGTTTTAGTTTTAGGTGGAGGAATCGTAGGAACTCAAGCTGCAAAAATGGCTGCAGGTTTAGGTGCTCAAGTAACTATCATGGATTTAAGTTTACCACGTTTACGTCAATTAGATGACATTATGCCCGCTAACGTAAATACAGAAATGTCTAATCACTACAATATTACAAAAGCAATTAAAGATGCTGATTTAATTGTTGGGGCAGTTTTAATTCCAGGAGCAAAAGCGCCTCACTTGATTACTCGTGACATGCTTAAATTAATGCGTCCAGGAACTGTTGTTGTTGACGTAGCTGTAGATCAAGGTGGTTGTATCGAAACTTGTACTCCAACAACTCACGAAAACCCAACTTTCATCATTGATGATATCGTTCATTACTGTGTAGCTAATATGCCAGGAGCCGTTCCTTATACTTCTACTTTAGCTTTAACAAACGCAACTTTACCATATGCAGTACAATTAGCTAACAAAGGATGGGAAAAAGCATGTGCTGAAAACGAAGAATTGAAAAAAGGATTAAATGTTGCTAACGGAAAAATCCTTTACAAAGGAGTTGCTGAAGCTTGGAATCTTCCTTTTAACGAAGAAATAGTATTAGCAAACGCATAGTGCTATTACTTAAATAAGTGCTTACTATTATTATAAGTCACTATAAAAAGGCTTTTCTTTATTGAAAAGCCTTTTTTATGCATAAAAAAACCTGTACTTTTCAGTACAGGTTTTTAGTTCTATTATTTTACTTTTTAGCATCTAAAACCTCTTGCAATACTTTTGCTTCAGTTCCATTAGGAAAAGTAACTTTTATTTTTTGAGCTATTGTTGGTGCAATTTCAGTAATAGACTTTTTATCATAAGATTCACCTTTTTTAATATGCCATCCATAAAAAATGGCTGGAACATGAGTATCATAAGTATAAATCGTTCCGTGTGAAGTCCCCGTAGTTGAATATTCAATATCTCCAGGTTTATCTACAATTACTAAATCTCCATTTTGAGTAACATCATATCCTTTTGCAACAAAATTTAAAGAATAGTCATTTCCTGCATTAGCCAAAATTTCTTCTTCCGTGTAGACTTTTTTAACTTGTGGCTGTGAGATTAGAAACTCTTTAAAAGCTTGTTTTACCTTAGTTAATTCTAAACCTTTGTCTTTAATAATTTGTCTGTTAAAGAAAACATTGAAATTAGAATAATTTTGAATTATATCAACTCCAAAAGTTTTAGTTGAAAAGTCTTGTAAGCTTTTCTTAACTTCCTTTGAAGGATAATTGTCAACATTATACTTACGATCTTTCAAATAAATCACATTTTCCGCACCAGCATGATCAGCTGTTAAGAATAGTAAGTAATTACCTTTTCCTACTGTTTTATCAAGATAAGCTAAAAAATCAGCAATTGTTTGATCTAATCTTAAATAAGTGTCCTGAAGTTCCATTGATCTTGGCCCTAATAAATGACCAACATAGTCTGTAGAAGAAAAACTAACTGTTAAGAAATCGGTAATATTATCTTTTCCAAGTTCCTCTTTTTCTATTGCTCTCTTTGCAAATTCTGCTAATAAATCATTTCCAAAAGGAGTTGCACGGATAATTCCAGCATCATTCTTTTCATACATAGTTTTTAAATCGTATGGAAAAACTGGTGCTGCACTGCCATATAATTTACCTTCGTAAGGATTGTTGTCTGGAAGACTTTCGTTATATACAGAAGCTGGCTTATATAAATCCCAGCCTTTATTGATATATTTTAAGTAGTTTTTTTCATTGTTGAATTCAGAAACCCATTCTGGCAGTTTTTCGCCGTAAAATGTACTAGAAATAAACGAACCCGTTTTACTGTACCAAAATGCCCAGTTTGCAAAATGACCAGCTGGAAGAATCGCACCACGATCTTTAAGGCTCATTCCGATTACTTTACCAGTAAAGTTTGTAGCCATTCTTACTTCATCTGTAATTGTTGTACTTTGAAGGTTTTTAGGAGACATTGCACCTTCTTCTGCTGTGCCATCACCAATTGTTTTCACACCGGCATCATCTGTACAATACATTTCTTTTCCAAGACTTCTACTGAACCATTCGTTCCCAACAATTCCATGTGTAGCTGGGGTTGTTCCAGTATAAATTGAAGCATGTCCAGGAGCAGTGTAAGTTGGCATATAGTTATAGTGCATATTCTGGAAAGTAAAACCATCATTCATTAATCTTTTAAAGCCGTTTGGAGAAAAATCATCTGAAAAACGGTATAAATACTCCATTTTCATTTGATCGACAACTATACCTACAACTAATTTGGGACGTTGTTGTGCACTTAAATTTGTGATAACAAAAAGTGCAAACAGTAAAATACTTTTCTTCATGTTTAATAAATAATTTAAACACAAAAATACTCATTCAAATTCTAAAATTCTAAAGTATTGAACCATAAGACCGACAATTGACCATAATTTAACAAAAATTGAATGTTAGAAATAAGCATTCAAATTTCCGAAAATCTATAAAAACAGAAAACCCCATCCGATTAGGATAGGGTTTTCAAAAGAAAGGCGACGACATACTCTCCCACATGACTGCAGTACCATCTGCGCAGGCGGGCTTAACTTCTCTGTTCGGGATGGGAAGAGGTGAGCCCCGCCGCAATAACCACCTTAAGGTCATTCGCTGCAAGCAGCTTTTTAATTAATAATTGATAATTGACAATTAATAATTAAAACAATATTTTAACATACTGAGATAAAGAAACAAATAAGTGTTTTTAGAAAGTTCTCTCCTCCCGATTGCTCGGGAGGAAAAGGGTGTGCATAAGCTTACGGATTATTAGTACTACTCGACTGTGACATTACTGCCTTTACATCTGTAGCCTATCAACGTGGTCATCTTCCACGATCCTTAAAAGAAATCTCATCTTGTGGTGGGTTTCGCGCTTATATGCTTTCAGCGCTTATCCCTTCCCAACGTAGCTACTCTGCGGTGCCCCTGGCGGGACAACAGATACACTAGAGGTTAGTCCAATTCGGTCCTCTCGTACTAGAATCAGATCCACTCAAATTTCTAACGCCCGCAGTAGATAGAGACCGAACTGTCTCACGACGTTCTGAACCCAGCTCGCGTGCCACTTTAATGGGCGAACAGCCCAACCCTTGGGACCTTCTCCAGCCCCAGGATGTGACGAGCCGACATCGAGGTGCCAAACCCCCCGTCGATATGAGCTCTTGGGGGAGATCAGCCTGTTATCCCCGGCGTACCTTTTATCCTTTGAGCGATGGCCCTTCCATGCGGAACCACCGGATCACTATGCTCTACTTTCGTACCTGATCGACCTGTATGTCTCTCAGTCAAGCTCCCTTATGCCATTGCACTCTACGCACGGTTACCAAGCGTACTGAGGGAACCTTTAGAAGCCTCCGTTACTCTTTTGGAGGCGACCACCCCAGTCAAACTACCCACCAAGCACTGTCCCCCACATCGCGGGGTTAGGCCTCAGATAAACAAAGGGTTGTATTTCAACAATGACTCCACAACGCCTGGCGACGCCGCTTCAAAGTCTCCAACCTATCCTACACATCATTTATCCAAGGTCAATACTAAGCTATAGTAAAGGTGCACAGGGTCTTTTCGTCCCACTGCGGGTAAACGGCATCTTCACCGTTACTACAATTTCACCGAGCTCATGGCTGAGACAGTGTCCAGATCGTTACACCATTCGTGCAGGTCGGAACTTACCCGACAAGGAATTTCGCTACCTTAGGACCGTTATAGTTACGGCCGCCGTTTACTGGGGCTTCAATTCAATGCTTCTCCGAAGATAACATCTCCTCTTAACCTTCCAGCACCGGGCAGGTGTCAGGCCCTATACTTCATCTTACGATTTTGCAGAGCCCTGTGTTTTTGATAAACAGTCGCCTGGACCTCTTCACTGCGGCCCCGATTGCTCGGGGCGACCTTTCTCCCGAAGTTACAGGTCTATTTTGCCTAATTCCTTAGCCATGAATCTCTCGAGCACCTTAGGATTCTCTCCTCAACTACCTGTGTCGGTTTACGGTACTGGTTCTTATTGCCTGAAGTTTAGAGGTTTTTCTTGGAAGCCCTTAGGCGCACTATCTCTTTGTCCGAAGACTCCGAGTACTATCGCATTTCACCAAACTCTCCGGATTTGCCTAGAGAGCCTATAGCTAGGTGCTTTAACGAACTATTCCGTCAGTTCGCGGCGCTTTCATCACTCCGTCACCCCATCACAGCAATAAGAAGTACGGGAATATTAACCCGTTGGCCATCGACTGTCCCTTTCGGGTTCGCCTTAGGACCAGACTAACCCACAGCTGATTAGCATAGCTGTGGAAACCTTAGTTTTTCGGTGTGCGGGTTTCTCGCCCGCATTATCGTTACTTATGCCTACATTTTCTTTTCTGACCGGTCCAGCATACCTTACGATACACCTTCTGCCCTGTCAGAATGCTCCCCTACCACTTTGCATTGCTGCAAAATCCATAGCTTCGGTAATATGTTTATGCCCGATTATTATCCATGCTCGTCCGCTCGACTAGTGAGCTGTTACGCACTCTTTAAATGAATGGCTGCTTCCAAGCCAACATCCTAGCTGTCTGGGCAGACAAACCTCGTTCTTTCAACTTAACATATATTTGGGGACCTTAGCTGATGGTCTGGGTTCTTTCCCTCTCGGACTTGGACCTTAGCACCCAAGCCCTCACTGCTGTGAAACATTATATAGCATTCGGAGTTTGTCAGGAATTGGTAGGCGGTGAAGCCCCCGCATCCAATCAGTAGCTCTACCTCTATATAACTGTCATCAGCGCTGCACCTAAATGCATTTCGGGGAGTACGAGCTATTTCCGAGTTTGATTGGCCTTTCACCCCTACCCACAGGTCATCCGAAGACTTTTCAACGTCAACCGGTTCGGTCCTCCACTGTGTGTTACCACAGCTTCAACCTGCCCATGGGTAGATCACACGGTTTCGCGTCTAACACTGCCGACTAAAGCGCCCTATTCAGACTCGCTTTCGCTGCGGATCCATGGCTTAACCACTTATCCTTGCCGGCAACGTTAACTCGTAGGCTCATTATGCAAAAGGCACGCCGTCACCCCACGAAAGGGCTCCGACCGCTTGTAAGCGCATGGTTTCAGGATCTATTTCACTCCGTTATTCACGGTTCTTTTCACCTTTCCCTCACGGTACTGGTTCACTATCGGTCTCTCAGGAGTATTTAGCCTTAGCGGATGGTCCCGCCAAATTCAGACAGGGTTTCACGTGCCCCGCCCTACTCAGGATACCACTATCTATTATGCTCGTTACCCATACGGGGCTGTCACCCTCTATGGCGCTCCTTTCCAGAAGCTTCCGGTTCCTTGCACATAAAATGCCGTGGTCCTACAACCCCAGCTATGCCGTAACATAACTGGTTTGGGCTAATCCGCGTTCGCTCGCCACTACTTACGGAATCACTTTTGTTTTCTTCTCCTCCGCCTACTTAGATGTTTCAGTTCAGCGGGTTTGCCCACCTATCGGTGTGCTATGCCTTCAGCATAGCGGGTTGCCCCATTCGGATATCTGCGGATCGATCTGTGTGTGCCAGTCCCCGCAGCTTTTCGCAGCTTATCACGTCCTTCTTCGCCTCTGAGAGCCTAGGCATTCCCCATGCGCCCTTATTTTGCTTATTGCACCAATCATAAAATCAATTATGACCGTTTTTTTTGTTTTTCCTATCTGTTAGAATCAGAAAAACGCTTTCTACTTTCTTATTATTTTCTTATCTCAATATGTCAATGAACTTTTTTCCTTTCGGAACTGTGGAGAATAACGGAGTCGAACCGTTGACCTCCTGCGTGCAAGGCAGGCGCTCTAGCCAGCTGAGCTAATCCCCCATTTTGAATCTTAGATTTTAGAATTCAGATTTTAGATTTCTAATTCTTCTCTAATTTCCTTTGGTGAATCCCAGCTTCCAGAATTTCCTTCAAATCAAGCCAAATAGTAGTCCCGGGCAGACTCGAACTGCCGACCCCTACATTATCAGTGTAGTACTCTAACCAGCTGAGCTACGAGACTCTGTTTTACTTAATTTTCATCATTTTTTTAAATTAACAGCAAGAGTAATGCAATCACGATTCCAAACCTACCGTCCGGCATCTTATTTCCCAATCGTGCCTTGCGGCTAACGGATTGGGCTCTAGAAAGGAGGTGTTCCAGCCGCACCTTCCGGTACGGCTACCTTGTTACGACTTAGCCCTAGTTACCAGTTTTACCCTAGGCAGCTCCTTGCGGTCACCGACTTCAGGCACCCCCAGCTTCCATGGCTTGACGGGCGGTGTGTACAAGGCCCGGGAACGTATTCACCGGATCATGGCTGATATCCGATTACTAGCGATTCCAGCTTCACGGAGTCGAGTTGCAGACTCCGATCCGAACTGTGACCGGCTTTATAGATTCGCTCCTGGTCGCCCAGTGGCTGCTCTCTGTACCGGCCATTGTAGCACGTGTGTAGCCCAAGGCGTAAGGGCCGTGATGATTTGACGTCATCCCCACCTTCCTCACAGTTTGCACTGGCAGTCTTGTTAGAGTTCCCGACATGACTCGCTGGCAACTAACAACAGGGGTTGCGCTCGTTATAGGACTTAACCTGACACCTCACGGCACGAGCTGACGACAACCATGCAGCACCTTGTAAACTGTCTTGCGAAAGATCTGTTTCCAAATCGGTCAGTCTGCATTTAAGCCTTGGTAAGGTTCCTCGCGTATCATCGAATTAAACCACATGCTCCACCGCTTGTGCGGGCCCCCGTCAATTCCTTTGAGTTTCAAACTTGCGTTCGTACTCCCCAGGTGGGATACTTATCACTTTCGCTTAGCCACTGAAGTTGCCCCCAACAGCTAGTATCCATCGTTTACGGCGTGGACTACCAGGGTATCTAATCCTGTTCGCTACCCACGCTTTCGTCCATCAGCGTCAATCGATTGGTAGTAACCTGCCTTCGCAATTGGTATTCCATGTAATCTCTAAGCATTTCACCGCTACACTACATATTCTAGTTACTTCCCAATAATTCAAGTCCTGCAGTATCAATGGCCGTTCCACCGTTGAGCGATGGGCTTTCACCACTGACTTACAAGACCGCCTACGGACCCTTTAAACCCAATGATTCCGGATAACGCTTGGATCCTCCGTATTACCGCGGCTGCTGGCACGGAGTTAGCCGATCCTTATTCTTACGGTACCGTCAAGCTCCTTCACGAAGGAGTGTTTCTTCCCGTACAAAAGCAGTTTACAATCCATAGGACCGTCATCCTGCACGCGGCATGGCTGGTTCAGGCTTGCGCCCATTGACCAATATTCCTCACTGCTGCCTCCCGTAGGAGTCTGGTCCGTGTCTCAGTACCAGTGTGGGGGATCTCCCTCTCAGGACCCCTACCCATCGTCGCCTTGGTAAGCCGTTACCTTACCAACTAGCTAATGGGACGCATGCTCATCTTTCACCGTTGTGACTTTAATTATAAGATGATGCCATCCTATAATGCTATGAGGTATTAATCCAAATTTCTCTGGGCTATCCCTCTGTGAAAGGCAGATTGCATACGCGTTACGCACCCGTGCGCCGGTCTCAGATTCCGAAGAATCCTACCCCTCGACTTGCATGTGTTAAGCCTGCCGCTAGCGTTCATCCTGAGCCAGGATCAAACTCTTCATCGTATATTTTTATATTATTATGCGATGCTTTTCCAGTCGGTTCTTTTCGAATCTCTCGATTCCATTACTCTTATTTTTTCTGTTTTGAAATCTCTTTCAAAACGGCTGTCAATTCAATATGTCTACGAACGTGTCTTCTTTTGTTTTTCGCTTATCTCTCAAAGCGGGTGCAAAACTAAAACTTCTTTTTATTTCCTGCAAGAAAAAATTCAAAAAATTTGAAACTTTTTTTTCGTTTCCATTTTCCCATTTTCCCTTCCAATCTATCAATGAACCTTCCCTGTTTTGCGGGGTGCAAATGTAAAACCCTTTTTCTTTTCCTGCAAGCTTTTCCGAATCTTTTTTTTCGAAAATCTCTTTTCTTTCGATTCTTATCCCTTTGCAGTATTTCGATGAGCATCTTGCTGATTGCGGGTGCAAAAGTAGAACCTTTTTCCAGTTATACAACACTTTTGCACCTCTTTTTTTCGCCTTTTCTCAAATTATTTTTTAACTTATTGATAACGGCTTCTTTACGTTTCGAAGTTTTTCCATCCTTTGTGGCGTTTTTCTGAATCCGCATGCGTTTTTGGTTATTTTCCGGGTTTTCCCGACAGCGGTTCTGGGGATTTCCCAACCTTTAAGGCTCTTTTATTGGAAAAGCCTAAATCCTGAAATGCGCTTTTAATCCCTATCTGCTCCCGAAATGGATCTTCAAGCCTCTTTTTCCGCTGATGTATCTTCCCAAGACGCGATCCATAGCCCCGATAGGAGCGGAAATCCTTTTTATGGCGGGGTTCGCCATAAAAAGATTGGAGCGGATAGCGGGAAACAGCTCCTTATAAACATTAAACCAATCAAAATCTTTCCTTTTCTGTTTTCCATATGCTTTGCGCATAAGACGCACTGCGGTGCGCCTCTACGGAAAATCGGGATTTAATTTCTTCCTTATATATATGTGTAAAAACAAACCCGACAGGTTTTCAAAATCTGTCGGGCTGTGCAAGCAAGAAACCACTCATATATACAACATCTTTTCAGCACTCATATAATAAAGCAATCTTATACATATATATATTGTATGTATTTTTGTAATCATGTATATTTGCATTCACAAAATTATAAACAATGATTAAGATTACTTTACCCGATGGGTCAATTAGAGAGTTCGCTTCGGGCGTAACTCCAATGGAGGTCGCTAAAAACATTAGCGAAGGTTTTGCTAGAAACGTGATTTCAGCATCTTTTAATGGTACAACTATTGAAACCGAAACTCCATTGACGACCAATGGTAATCTTATACTATATACTTGGAATGATGCTGAAGGTAAAAAAGCTTTTTGGCATTCTACTTCGCACGTAATGGCACAAGCTCTTGAGGAATTGTATCCTGGAATTAAATTAACTCTTGGACCTGCAATTGCTAATGGATTCTATTATGATGTAGATTTTGAAGATCAGAAAATTTCTGAAGCGGACTTTAAAAAGATCGAAGATCGTATTCTTGAAATTTCAAGAGGAAAGTATGATTTCAAAATGCGTCCTGTAAGCAAAGCAGAAGCTTTAGAAATGTACAAAGACAATGTTTACAAAACAGAATTGATTTCTAACCTTGAGGACGGAACGATTACTTTTTGTGACCATGCCACTTTTACTGATTTATGCCGTGGGGGACATATTCCGAATACTGGAATTATCAAAGCTGTAAAAATCATGAGTGTTGCTGGTGCTTATTGGAGAGGTGACGAGAAAAACAAACAGTTGACTCGCGTTTATGGAACTTCTTTCCCTAAACAAAAAGATTTAACTGAATACCTTGAACTTCTTGAAGAGGCAAAACGTCGTGATCACCGTAAATTAGGAAAAGAACTTGAATTGTTCGCTTTTTCTCAAAAGGTTGGTCAAGGTTTACCTTTATGGTTGCCAAAAGGCGCGGCGCTAAGAGAGCGTTTAGAGCAATTTTTGAAGAAAGCTCAAAAGAAAGCGGGTTACGAACAAGTTGTAAGTCCACATATTGGTCAGAAAGAATTATATGTTACTTCTGGTCACTATGCTAAATATGGTGCTGATAGTTTTCAGCCAATTCATACTCCAGCAGAAGGTGAAGAATTTTTATTGAAACCAATGAACTGCCCGCACCACTGTGAGATTTACAATGTTAGACCTTGGTCATATAAAGATTTACCTAAGCGTTATGCTGAATTTGGAACTGTATATAGATATGAGCAATCTGGTGAATTGCACGGTTTAACTCGTGTTAGAGGGTTTACTCAGGATGACGCACATATTTTCTGTACTCCAGAACAATTGGACGAAGAGTTTAAAAAAGTAATTGACCTTGTACTATACGTATTTGGTTCATTAGGCTTTGAAAACTTTACTGCTCAAATTTCTTTAAGAGATCAAGAAGACAGAGAAAAATATATTGGAACAGATGAAAACTGGGAGAAAGCTGAAAATGCCATCATCAACGCGGCAAGAGACAAAGGTCTTAATACTGTTGTTGAATATGGTGAAGCCGCATTCTACGGTCCGAAACTAGATTTCATGGTAAAAGACGCTTTAGGAAGACAATGGCAATTAGGAACAATTCAGGTAGATTACAACTTACCAGAACGTTTTGATTTGACTTACAAAGGCGCTGATAATGAATTACATCGTCCTGTAATGATCCACAGAGCTCCTTTTGGATCTATGGAACGTTTTATAGCAATTTTACTAGAGCACACAGCAGGAAATTTCCCACTTTGGCTAATGCCTGAACAGGCTATTATCTTGTCTTTGAGCGAGAAATACGAAAATTATGCTAAAAAAGTTTTAGATTTGCTAGAAAATCACGAAATTCGCGCCCTAATTGACAATCGAAATGAAACAATTGGCAAGAAAATTAGAGATGCAGAAATGCAAAAAATCCCATTTATGCTGATTGTAGGCGAAGAAGAAGAAAAAAACAACACAATTTCTATTCGTCGCCACGGGCAAGAAGGAAAAGGTAACATTACCGTTTCTATCGAAGAATTTGCTTCGATTGTAGACGAAGAAATAAAAAAGACATTAAAAGTATTTACAGTTTAACTTAAATTAGAAAGTCATAGCAATAAGAAGCAACAGAGGTTTTCAACCTCGAGTAGAAAAAAAAGATGCACACAGAATAAACAACCTTATTCGTGGCGTACAAGAAGTAAGATTAGTAGGTGAGAACATCGAACCAGGTGTTTTTAAGCTTGCTGATGCTTTACGATTGGCAGATCAATTTGAATTGGATTTGGTTGAAATTTCACCAAATGCTGAACCGCCAGTTTGTAAAATTATGGATTACAAGAAATTTGTTTACGAACAAAAGAAAAGAGATAAAGCATTAAAAGCTAAATCTTCTCAAGTTGTTGTAAAAGAAATTAGATTTGGTCCTCAAACTGACGAGCATGATTACGAATTTAAAAGAAAGAATGCTGAAAAATTCTTAAAAGAAGGAGCTAAATTAAAAGCTTTCGTATTCTTTAAAGGTCGTTCTATCATTTATAAAGATCAAGGTCAGATTTTATTGTTGCGTCTTGCTCAAGATTTAGAAGAACACGGTAAAGTTGAAGCTATGCCTGTTTTGGAAGGAAAGAGAATGATTATGTTCATTGCTCCGAAGAAAAAGAAATAAGTCGAAAGCTTAAAGTCTTAAAGTCGAAAGTCATAAACTGACTTTTGACTTTTGACTTTTAAACTTTAAGACTAAAGATATAAGTAAGTAAGAATAAATTAAAACACTAGGAAAAATGCCTAAAATGAAAACAAAATCTAGCGCTAAGAAACGTTTTAAAGTTACTGGCTCTGGAAAGATTAAAAGAAAGCATGCTTTTAAAAGTCACATCTTGACTAAAAAATCTAAAAAACGTAAATTAGCTTTGACACACTCAGCGCTAGTTCACCAAACAGATATGAAAAGCATCAAACAACAATTAAGAATTATCTAATAAGTCCAAAGTTAGAAAGTCATAAAGTCCAAAGTAATTTCTTTCGACATTTGACCTTCGACATTTGACTAATAATTCTTTAGGTTAAAAAATTATTTATATAACCTTGGAGTATGGCTTTGAAGTTCCTTTGATTTAATTCAGGACGCCTGCTACAAAAACACATTAAAATTATGCCAAGATCGGTAAATTCAGTTGCTAAAAGAGCAAGAAGAAAAAAAATAATGAAGCAAGCCAAAGGTTTCTTTGGAAGACGTAAAAACGTTTGGACAGTTGCTAAGAATGCAGTAGAGAAAGCGATGAGCTACGCTTACCGCGATAGAAAACAAAATAAAAGAAATTTCCGTTCATTATGGATTCAACGTATTAACGCTGGAGCTAGATTAGAAGGAATGTCTTATTCTCAATTCATGGGGAAAGTTAAAGCTAACGGAATCGAATTGAACCGTAAAGTTCTTGCAGATTTAGCTATGAACCACCCAGAAGCTTTCAAAGCTATTCTTAATAAAGTAAAATAAACGTTTTATAAACTCAATTTAAGATTACTTACTTATTATAAAGAAACCATTCGTTAATTCGGATGGTTTTTTGTTTTTATAACTTTTTCAAAATAACTATAGCATTAAAAGAATTACATTTACATAAAGTAAATTAGCAAATGCAAGACACTATACTAAAACACATTCAAAAGTTTATTGATCTCGAACCTTCAGAAATTGATATATTAGAATCTGCACTTAGCATTTCAAAAGTAAAAAAGAAAGATCATGTTTTACAAGAAGGTCAAATATGCAATACAATGTATTTTATTGTAAAAGGCTGTATGCGCCAATATATTATTAATTCTAAAGGAACTGAGCAAACTCTTCAATTTGGTGTAGAAAATTGGTGGATAACCGATTATTTAAGTTACCACAACCACACTCCTTCTCACTTCTATATTCAAGCCGTTGAAACAACCGAAGTTATTGCGCTAGAAAAATCAGTTTTAGAATCTATATTAATTCAAATTCCAAGTCTTGAAAAATACTTTAGAATTGTTGCTCAAAAGGCATTTGGTGCTGCTCAAATGAGAATTAAATTTTTGTTTACGATGTCGGCCGAAGAACGATACAATCATTTTAAAAACCAACAGCCCGACTTTGTGCAACGTGTCCCACAATATATGCTTGCCTCCTATTTGGATTTTTCTGCAGAATTTATGAGCAAAATTAGAGCTGGAAAAGTCTAATTTGTATTTCTTGAAGTAGTTCAAGTTTTTAGAAGTATTGATTACTGACCTTTGTAATGAACTTTTAAAACATATAAAAATGAAATCAAGAATTGTTATCCCGAATGTTGCCCCAGAAGCATATCAAGCTTTAATGAATTTAGAAAAGTATATTTCTTCAACTTCATTAACTCCGGTTCATAAAGAATTAATTAAAATCCGCGCTTCGCAAATTAATGGTTGTGCATTTTGTATCAATATGCATACTGCAGATGCCAGAAAACATGGTATTTCTGAACAAAGAATTTACTTGATAAGTGCATGGCGTGAAGCCGATGTTTATACTGAAGAAGAAAAAGCAATTTTAGCTTTGACTGAACAAGTAACCTTAATTGGAAATCATGTTTCTGATGAAGTTTATCAAAATGCAGCACAATTATTTGACGAAAAATATCTTGCTGAAATCATTCTTGCCATTATCACAATTAACTCTTGGAACAGACTTGCAATTACAACTGGATTGAGAGCTGTATAATTTTATAAGGATAAATTCTACAACTTCATAATGCTCTAAAGCCCTTATTTATAAAGGGCTTTTTGTATTTATCTATAAATGAGAATCAAAAAATTCTTGTTTTAAAAATAATTAAAAATACCGTATTTATACTCTTTTGAGATTTCTGGAAATATTTATTTTTGGCGCATGATACCAAAAAGAATACCGTTTTCCTTATACTTACTAGTCACATTTTTAGTACTTTTCTCTTGTGGGAAGAAGAAAAATATTTCGGAAATAAAGAATACCAATAAAACTGAAATTACTAGACTAATAGCTATTGCGGATACTTTATTTCATAAAAATAAATTTGACAGTGCTTTTTACTACTATAATGAGGTTACAACGATATGTTCACCTTCAAAAGATCCTGAAAATTATATAAGTTCTCTAAACCGAATGGCGATTATCCAAGAAACGCATGGAGATTATGCCGGAAGTGAAGCCACCATTACCAAAGCACTTCCTTACACCAAATTGGTCAAAAACCAAATACATATTTGGAATCTGTATACTACATTAGGACTTAATTACTTAAATACATTTGATTATAAAAATGCCATTTTATACCATCAGAAAGCATTGGAATTGAATGTAAAACCATGGAAAAAATTAGCTTCTAAAAACAATCTTGCTATTACATTAATTCAAAGTGAAAATTATAACAAAGCTCTTGATCTTCTGCTGCCTTTAGAAAATAAAGACGAAGTTATTAAAGATCAAGAATTTTATGGTGCTTTATTGGATAACATCGGAATTTGTTATCTACATATGAATAACTATGAAATCGCTTTAGATTATATGATGAGAGGTTTAGAGATTAGAAAGAAGCTAAAAAATCCGTTTGAAATGGGAAAAAGCTATATTCATCTTGCAGAATTGCATGAATTCAAAAATCCTTCTCTAGCAAAAAAATATATGATTTTGAGTTATAAAGAATTCAATAAAATAAATCATACTGAAGGACGATTATCTGCATTAAAGATGATAATTAAAAATAGTTCTGGTACTGAACTTAAAACCAACTCCGATATTTATATCAACTTAATTGATAGTACTTTTGAAATTACTCAAAAAGCTAAAAATCAATTTGCGCGAATAAAATACGATTCTAAACGAGAAAAAGAGGAAAATCTTAGATTAAAAACTTATAAAGCAGAGAATGAATTAAAACTTGAAAGACAAAAAAACAGAAATATTGTTTCTTACATTATCATTGTTATTAGTCTATGCTTGATTTTAATCTTATATTATTATCTGACTTCTAAAGCAAACCGCGAAAAAATCGAAGCCGAGTATAATAGTGAAACTAGAATTTCTAAAAAACTGCACGACGAATTAGCAAACGATATCTATCATACAATGGCTTTTGCCGAAAATAGAAATTTGTCAATTAGCGAAAACAAAGAACAATTACTAAATAATTTGGATGCGATTTACTCTCGAACTAGAGATATTTCGAAAGAAAGCTGTACAATTATAACAGATCAAAATTATATTTCTTCTTTAAAAGAAATGATTTCTGGTTTCAGCACTTTAAATATTAATTTGATTTTAAACGGTCTTGATACTATTTCTTGGGATAAAATAAATAAACATAAAAAGATTACTATTTACAGAGTTTTACAAGAACTGCTTGTTAATATGCGCAAATACAGCGAAGCTTCGTTGGTCGGCATTAGTTTTAAACAAACCGAAAAAAACATTTTAGTTAATTATACGGATAATGGAAAAGGTATTAATAGCGAAAAAATTATATTCAAAAATGGTCTTTATAATGTAGAAAATCGCATTCATAAAATAAAAGGGCAAATTGATATTGTTTCCAGTCCTCATCAAGGATTTAAAGTTTTTATCAAACTTCCTTTATAATTTACAGAATTACTTTTCAAAATCCCCAAATGAAAATTTCTCCTTTAATCAAAATTTTGTTCTTTTTAGTGACATTACTTTTTCTTATCGCCTCGTGCGAAAAGAAAAAACACGTCTATTCTAAAAATACAGAAAACACGGCTGAAATATATCAATGGGTAAAAAAAGGCGAAAGATTAAGCAATACTTTTCAGGACGATAGTGCTGTTTTTTGTTTTAATAAAGCGCTTTCGCTTTGCGTTCCTAAAAAAGATTATGCCAATCAATACGTTTATATTTTAACACAGAAAGGATATATTTATAATAGAATCGAAGATTATTACACAAGTGAAAGCATTGTTTCGAAAGCACTTCCGTATCTAAAATACACTTCAAGACCGCGATTTTCCCAGATGATTTACAAGTTAATTGCTGATAATTATTATGGCATGTATGATTATGACAATGCTTTAATATATCATCAAAAAGCTCTAGAGACTGCTATTTCACAATTTAGAAAAGCACAAATAAAATGTGATATCGCGTTTATTTATCTTCAACAAAAAAAATATTCAAAGGCAATAAATCTGCTAGAAGAACTAGCGAAGAAAAAAACAGAAGACAAAACTGATTCTTTAAATACTGAGTATCAACATGCATTCGTATTATACGATCTAGGACTTTGCTACCTGAGAACTGACAAACCCAAAGAAGCTTTGGAAAATCTCACTAAAAGCTTAAATATAAATCTGAAAGCGAATGATGAATCTTTCCTTGTCGGTAATTATCATTCTCTTTATTTGTATTACAAAAAATACAACAATCCTAAACTCAAAAAGTTTTATGCACAGAAAGGATATTTTTCTGCAAGCAAAGCAAAGTCATACGAATTAAATGCTCTAGCCGAATTAATTGAAGCAGAAGAAGGCAAAAACTTAAAAAAATATATAAATCTGTATATCAAACTTACCGACAGCATAACTATAAGTAAGAGAAAAGCAAAAAACCAATTTGCCACTAAAATATATGATTCACAAAAAGACAAAGAAGAAAATTTACAACTAAAAAAAGAAAAAGCAGAAAACGAATTACAATTGGCAAGACAAAAAAACAGAAGTAAAATATTATATATCGTCATTTTTGTTAGCCTTTTTGCGTTGCTTTTTTTGATTATTCATATCCGATTAAAAGTTAAAAGAGAAAAAAACGAGATTATTCTTAAAAGTGAAATTCGAATTTCGAACAAATTACAAGAGGAACTTTCAAAAAATGTTTATCAAACTTTTCTATTGGCAAAAAATAATGATTTGGAAAATGCTGATAATAAAGAAAAATTTATTTCAAGCTTAAATGACATCTATTCAAAAACAAGAAATATTTCTAAAGAAAACAGTAAAATCTCGACAGATGAAAAATATCTTTCTTCTTTAAAAGAAATGATTTCAGAATACAAAACACGAGATGTAAATATTTTACTGAATGGTTTTGATAATGTTTCTTGGAATACCATAAATAAGAATAAAAAAATAGTTCTATTTAGAATTTTACAGGAACTTTTTCTGAATATGAAAACTCATAATACTGCAACTTTGGTGAGTATCTCGGTAAAATCACAAGATAAAAATTTAGATCTGGTTTACATTGATAATGGAAACGGAATAAAAAGCAACAGTAGATTTTTAAAAAAAGGTTTACAAAATATAGAAAATCGCATTAAATCAGTCAAAGGACAAATAGACATCCACTCTTTAGACAACAGTTTTAAAGTTTTTATTAAACTACCGATGTAAAATAAAATGAAAATTTTGCTTATTATTAAAATTTCGCTTCTTTCTATACTCCTTCTTATCACATCTTGTGAAAAGAAGAAGGAAAAAAGTGCCGTAAAAATTGATAATACAGCCGAAATAAAAAGATTAACAGCTATTGCCGATGCTGATTTTGACAAAAATGAATATGAAAAAGCATATAAAAACTACCAAAAAATAATACAACTTTCTGATCCAGAAAAAAACAGAATCGATTATGTCGATGCGTTAGTTTCAATCGCGCTTATTCAACAATTTGAAGGCAATTATCTTAAAAGCGAAATCACCGCTACAAAAATATTACCTCACCTAAAATATTTTAAAAAACCAAGATTTGCTTGGGAAACTTATAAAATCTTCGCAGATAATTATTTAGCAACAAAAGATTATGACAACGCTCTTATATATGCAAAAAAAGCTTACGCATTAAACGCAAGCCCAAGAAGAGAAGCAAATGCATTGGCTAATATTGCATTGGTTTATATGCATAAAGGCGAGCACAAAAAAGCTATAGAAATCTATAAAAAAGTTACAACTACCGGATATTATGGCGACAAGAAAAAAGCAAAAACTTTAGAAAGTTTTGAATTAATGGATTATGCTATAATGACAAGCAACATTGGCGTTTCTTATTTTGAATTACGTGATCCAAGAACTATAGATTATTTTAATGAAGCTTTAAAAATTAGACTTAAAGTAAATGATCGACAAGCATTACCCGATAGTTACTCCAATCTTTCTGACTATTATTTTGACAAAAATCCACGTTTAGCTAAAAAATATGCCGAAACAGCCTATAAACTTGCCTGCGATGTAAATACTTATAGTCAAAAAAGATATGCCATGCTGTGCTTAATACGAACAAGCACCGGAAAAGATTTAAAGAGATATACTAATCTTTATATCAAATTTTCTGATAGTATTGCTAAAACAAGATTAATAGAAAAAAATCAATTTGCTAATATAAGATATAATTTCAAAAAAGACAGAGACGAAAATTTAGAACTCAAAAAGCAAAAAGCTGAAAATGAATTACAATTAGAAAGACAAAAAAGCAGGAGTTATATTTTATACTTCATCATATTTCTAAGCATTTTTAGTTTAGTTTTTATAGTTTTTCATATCACTGCGAAAGGAAAAAGAGAAAAAAATCATGTTGCCTTTAGGAGCGAATTGCGAATTTCTCAAAAACTCCATACCGAATTAACCAATGAGGTTTTTAAGTTGTTTTCTAAAATTCAAAATTCCGATATCGAAACCCCTGGCAACAAAGAAGAAATATTAACTGGTTTAGATCATATTTATATCAAAACTCGAAAGATTTCTAAAGAAAACAGTACTATCCTAACTAATCAAAATTATGTTGAAGGCTTAAAAGAAATGATTTCTGATTATGCCAATGCCAATTTAAATATAATTATAAATGGTATAAACAGCATTTCGTGGTCAAAGATAGATCGAATTAAAAAAATTACAGTTTTCAGAATCTTTCAAGAATTGTTTGAAAACATTCAAAAGAATAATAATGCCACTTTAGTAAGTATTAGTTTTAAAAAAGATCAAAAAAATATTCAGATAATTTACATTTACAACGGCACAGAAATCAAGGAAGAATCTATCAATTTAAAAAAAAGACTACAAAATGTGGAAAACCGTATTAAAACAATTAAAGGAACTCTTAATTTTGAATCAAATCAAGAGAGTGGTTTTAAAATAAGTTTCACATTCCCATTATAAGACAATAATATGTTTAAGAAAGTTTTAGTTGCAGAAGATTTAGACAGTATAAGTATTGCAGTGGTACAAGTACTAGAAGACTTAAAAGTTCCAGTAATACACCATGTAAAATACTGCGACGAAGGTTTGCTCAAAATAAAGAAAGCGGCACAAGAAAATGAGCCTTATGATTTACTAATTACAGATTTATCATTCAAACAAGATCATAGAAAAGCCAATCTTACAAGTGGAGATGAGCTTATTGAAGCTGTAAACAAAGTGCAACCTGATTTAAAAAAGATTGTTTTTTCTATTGAAGACAAAAGTTACCGCATTAAATCTCTATTTAATGATTTGGGTATCAATGCATATGTTTCTAAAGGAAGAAATAGCATTACAGAATTAAAGAATGCAATTGAATCAACATTCAACAACGAAGAAAAAATACTTTCTTCAGATTTATCTTTTTCATTTAATGATAAAACTTTAATTGAAATAGAATCTTATGATATCTCAATCTTGAAACTTTTGTCACAAGGATATATTTTAGAAAGCATTTCAAAAGAGTTTAAAAATTTATCGATTACCCCAAACGGAACAAGCAGTATAGAAAAAAGAATTAATAAATTAAAAATATATTTCAAAGCTAATAACAATGTCCATTTAATTGCCATTGCAAAAGATTTTGGACTAGTATAATAACATTCCTTACGGGTTTCCGTAAGGAATTGCAATTCAATAATTTTAATTTTGATCAAATCTATTAACCTACTAATGAGACCAAAAACTAAAACGGCAATTTTTTTGTCGAAGATTAACACAACCCAAAATAAAATAATTATGAAAACAATGTTTCTTTGTCTTTTTTTATCTATCAGTTTTGCTTTTGTATCAGAAAAAACGGGCTGGCTTGAAATCGATTGGAAAATAATTTTTATTCCAGCGCTATTAGTTTTACAAATTATAATTATCGGAACTGCCTTAAAAAACAGATACAAAAAGCACTAATTAATTCTAATTAGACTGAAATTGCTGGAACGAAAATTGCTTATATTTGACCTTTTTAAAATATTGCATGAAAAACGTTCTAAGCCTTCTTTTTCTATTAATTACATTTTTATCTTTTGCACAAACCAAAGTTTTATCTTGGAATTTGCAAAATTTTGGTAAATCGAAATCAGCCGTTACTTTAGATTATATCGCCAAAAAATCTTCGGATTATGATATAATTGCGATACAAGAAGTTGTTGCTGGCGACGGCGGTGCTCAATCTGTTGCTAAACTTGCGCAAATATTAAATGAAAAAGGTTTTAAATGGGATTATAAAATTAGTGATCCTACTACAAGCAGCAGTTACAAAACTGAACGCTACGCCTTTATTTGGAAAACAAGTAAAGTCAAATTAAAAAACAAACCTTGGCTTGAAAGAAAATACAATTTAGAAATTGATCGAGAGCCTTATTTGGCAACCTTTGAGGTCAATAAAAAGAGTATTACACTGGTCAATTTTCATGCGATTACGAAAAGCAAACAACCAGAAACTGAAATTAAATATTTTAAGTTTTTCCCTTCTGAATATCCAGATTTAAACTTAGTTTTTTTAGGAGATTTTAATTGTCCTGAAAAACATACTGTTTTTAATCCACTTAAAAAAATGGGTTTTGTACCTGTTTTGAAAAATCAAAAAACCACTTTAAAACAAAAATGCAAAAACAATATTTGTCTTGCATCTGAATTTGACAATATATTTTACAAAACTTCTAACCTAAAAGTTCTTAATTCTGGCGTAATTAAATTTTACGAAGATTTTGATTCCCTTCAAGAAGCTCGAAAAATCTCAGATCATATTCCAATCTGGTTCGAATTCTCTTTAAATTAAGCTATGTTTTAAGCTTCTTTTTTCTTGCAGCAGGAAATAAAACATTATTCAAAATCAATCGATAACCTGGTGAATTGGGGTGTAAATCTAAAACAGTCGGCGGATCTCCAACTTGGTGCTGAAAATCTTCAGGATCATGTCCTCCAAAAAAGGTAAACATTCCTTTTCCTTTTTCTCCATGAATATAGCGAGATTCACCATTCAACTCGCAAGTTCCCATAATAAGAACATTAGATTTTATCAGCGAAGTATCAAATGAAGTAGTTTGCCCCATAAAACCTTTTACTAATTGTGTATGATTTTGACAAAGCATACTTGGAATTGGATCCCATTTTGCAGAAAATTCCATTAATGTAAAATAATCTTTTTCCATAGCGACACGCCTTTTAGTCGTCATATCGATATCTGAAAATTCATAAACTTCAGGTCTTCTTTCTAATGTAAAGTTTTTAAACGCAAAAGAATTATTAAAATTCAATTTTGACTGATAATTAGATTCACTAGGATCTCCATCAAACATTGTTTCGCATATATCTACTCCGTCTGCAGAAAGTGCTATATCAAAACTATCTGTAGCAGAACACATTGCAAACATAAAACCTCCGCCAACTACAAAATCTCTAATTTTTTTTGCCACAGCTCCTTTTTCTTGAGAAACTTTTGCATATCCCAATTTTGAAGCCAATGCTTCTGAATCTCTTTTTTGATCAATATACCAAGGAGTATTTTTATACGCTGCGTAGAATTTTCCGTATTGTCCTGTAAAATCTTCATGATGCAAATGCAGCCAATCGTACATAAGTAATTGATCGCTTAAAACTTCTTCATCGTAAATTGGCGTAAACGGAATTTCAGCATAAGTTAAAACCAAAGTTACAGCATCGTCCCAAGGCTGTTTCCCTTTTGGCGTATAAACGGCAATTTTAGGAGCTTTCTCTAGAATTACAGATTCCATATTCTGCGAAGGGCTCGAAATTTCATTTAAGATTTCTGCTTGTTCGCTATCAGAAATAACCTCAAAACTAACACCTCGTATTTTACATTCTTTTCTAATTTCTTCAGCATCAGGAAGCAAGAAAGAACCACCTCTATAATTTAAAAGCCAGCTTGCTTTATAATCACGACTTAAACACCAATATGTTATGCCATAAGCTTTTAGGTGATTTTGCTGTGTTGTTTCGTCCATCGGAAGTAAAATAAACGATGCGCGAACATTAAATGTAATTAAAAGTATAAAAATGTAGAATAAACTCTTATTCATCCGAAAAAATATTTTAGTAAAGATATAAAGGAAGAATCTAAAAAAAGAATTGCAAGAATCTTTTCTGACATAATAGAATGTTAAATATAAAAACAGGGGTAAATACCTGATTTACAATACTTCAAAAAACAGGTAAAAACACCTATAGTGTCATTAAATATTCTATCTACATTTGCTATCCCAGGTCATCAAACTAATCAATGTAAAAAAACAACCACCATGAAGTTTAATGATAGTAATAATCAAGATAAGGGTATGAATGTAATTCAGAAAATAGGTTTATGCGTTTTAGTGTTAACAATTATAGTTTATTATGTATTGTCAATCCAGTTTTTGACAGCATAAAAAAATTAAATTGTTAAATCGGCTAGTTCATTTTGAATGGCATAGACAACTAAACCAGCGATATTTCGCGATTCTGTTTTAAGCAGAAGATTATTTCTGTGCCCTTCAATAGTTCTAGGACTTAAAAAAAGCAGTTCTGCAATTTCGGCAGTAGTTTTCTGCTGGCAGATTAACTGAAGAATTTCAATTTCTCTAGGCGAAAGAAAATTAGTTTCTAATCCGCCTCTTGAGTTTTTTGGAGACACTATGGTTTCCTGAATTGTTTTTAGAACATTATCGTTATAATAGAAACCTTTAGCCGCTACTTCATTGATAGTAAGCACTAAATCTTTTGGAGTAGTATTCTTTATCAGATAAGCTACAGCACCAACCTGAATCATATTGGCTATAAATGACTTCGTATCATAACTTGTCAATGCAATAATCTTTATCTCTGGGAACGATTTTCTAATAATTTTTGTGGCCTCGACACCGTTTAAAACAGGCATCTTCAAATCCATAATAATTATATCTGGTTTTATTTCATTATTACTAATCTGAGTAATAAGTTCTTCACCATTTGAAGATTCGAAGAGAACATCTATATTTTCTTCTCTTTGCAATAAAAAAGAGATTCCTTTTCGAAACAAAATTTCATCATCGACTAGTGCAATTTTAATAGCGGGATTCATCTTATTTGATTTTGGTCGTTTGTTTTGGTCTGCCGAATTTACGAAATTATGGTTTACAAAATACTCGATCAGCTTATTTTATTGACTAAACACTTGTTAAAAATCACTTGGCTTAAATTAAAAGGTGAAATTAACTGCAATTCCATTATCAATTTCTGAAGTAATTTTGATAGTTCCCTCCAAAAACGATATACGGCTGTCAATATTTTTCATTCCAAGACCTTTTTGATTTTCAGCATTTGTACTATCAAAACCAATTCCATTATCCTCATAATTACACGTATTTACGCCATCTTTTTCAGCAAAAGAAATCCAGACTTCGGTTGCTTTTCCGTGTCTCAGAGAATTATTCATCAACTCTTGCAAAATTCTAAAAACATGCAAGTGTCTGTCGATATCTTTTTGGTCAAAATCGATATCATTTTTATAATGTGTTTTAACCGATTTACTGGTTTCAAATTCTTCGCAAAGCTCTTCTATTCCAGCATTTAATCCAAATTTTTCAAAAACTGGAGGCAACAAGTTATGTGCTATTTTTCTAGAATTATCTAACGCTTTTGTTGTTAAATTGATTATGTTCTCTGTTATTTCTGCCGTTTCTGCTTCTGTAAGATTTGGAGCAGTAAGCAAATGACTATTTAGAGAAACGATATTTAACTTCGAACTAATATCGTCATGCAGATCCTGTGCAATTCTCTTACGTTCTTCTTCTTGCGTAAAAACAATGGCATGCAATTGTTCTTTTTGATATTGTAATATTAAATCTTTCTTTTCTAATTCTTTCTGAATAATTTTCTTTCTAGAAAAATAAAAGAACACAATTAAGACTACCGACAAAATCATTAAAAAAAGCGAAGTGTACAAAATAATTGCAACAATTTCTTTTTCTGGTAATGAATGTACATCCATATGTTTTTGAAATAATTCTAAGTATTCGGTTTATTTTGAAAAACTCTTTTTCCATTCATACAAAATGAAAAAGTAATAAATGATAATTAAAAACGCATTAAGCTCCCAACTCAAAAATTTAAATTCATTACTCAAATTATGAGTTAAATTACCAATAAAATAAAGCACTGTACTTGCCAACAAGTAAAATACCACCCCGATACTTGCGTAATAATAGCTTTTAGTTTCAGTTAGCATATTGTAGAAATGAATTAGCGCATACACCACAATCAGCAATGATGTCAATGCAATCGCAAACAGATTAAAACGTAAAAATTGGCTCCAATCCATCATAAATTGTATTGCTAACACAAGTAATGCAGCACTCAGACTAATTCCGACAAATCTTTTTTGGCTTTTTAATGTAAATAGCGAATTATAAAACAACCCCAATAAAATCAGCTGACCGATAATAAATACATTCGACAAAAATAAATTACTCTTGTGCAGGTGATACATTACCTCCATTGAATATTGCATTAAAGCCGAAAATGCAAGATAGCATACAAAAAGACCATTTACATTTTTCTTTCTAAAAAAGCTAAATGAATAGAAAATCAGGTTAATTAATAAAATTAAATAACCTGAATATATCAAAAAATCAGACATTCTTATGGATTTAAAGGACTTTCTGGATCTCCATAAGGTGGAACTGGACGAGTACCATCATAAACTAAAGGATCATCATCATCACCATCTTCAACTCCATCTCCTTTTTTATCTTTGAACACATCAACATAGATTTGTTTTTCAGCGTCCCATTTTGCTCCAACAAGTATTAGAGTTTGTTCTCCAGCTTTATTGATTCCTTTGTAAGCACGGACAGCTTGAATATCCTGATCCATAACTAACTTTAAAGATTCTAAAGGAATTAAATAACCATCAACCTGTTTTTTTCTTCCTTCTTCAGTTTGAATGGATTTACGGTATTTGTCTGCCCACACAATACCTTCTGACAACGGGATTTCAACACTTCCTAAATCTAATTTTTCACTCATAATTAATTTTGTTATTGGTTAATAATTTAAAAATTTGTCGGTTCAAAATTTGGTTACGCTAAACTAGTCATTTTTATTAAAGAATTAACTTTCAAACAAAAAAAAAGCCTTAAAAATAAGGCTTTTATAATTTATTAAAATGGAACATCGCTGTCGTCATCGTCATCGTTAAGATTACTTCCAAAAGCCTCGTTAGCCGATGGTAAATTTTTTGTTATGAATGGGTTATCATCATGATTCATTTTCGAAGGCAAATCGTCATAACCACCTGTAAAGTCTTCTAGATTATCAAATTTACCTAGATGTCCTAAGAATTTCAAACGAATATTTTCTAGTCCACCGTTACGGTGTTTTGCAATAATAAACTCTGCTTGACCTGCTGTCGAAGAAGCCTCATCATCATCCCATTCTTCAATTTTATAGTATTCAGGACGATAAATAAACGATACAATATCGGCATCCTGCTCAATCGCTCCAGATTCACGAAGATCCGAAAGAAGCGGACGTTTACTAGATCCACGGGTTTCTACGGCACGCGATAACTGAGAAAGTGCAATTACGGGAACGTTCAACTCTTTTGCCAAAGCTTTTAAGTTTCGGGAAATTGTCGAAATCTCTTGCTCACGGTTTCCTCCTCCTTTTCCGCTTCCTCCCGCAGTCATTAACTGCAAGTAGTCAATAATAATCAATTTAATTCCGTGCTGAGAAGCCAAACGACGACATTTTGCACGTAAATCGAAAATCGAAAGCGAAGGTGTATCATCAATAAATAATGGTGCTTTTTCTAAGTTTTTAACTTTTGTACTTAATTGCTCCCATTCGTGTTTTTCTAATTTACCCGTTCTTAACTTTTCTGAAGACAAACCTGTTTCAGAAGAAATAAGCCTCGTAATTAACTGAACTGAAGCCATCTCCAGAGAGAAAATCGCTACTGCATGTCCAAACTGAATACTCACGTTTCTTGCCATCGAAAGTACGAAGGCTGTTTTACCCATACCAGGACGAGCCGCAATAATAATCAAATCCGAAGGTTGCCATCCAGAAGTTACTTCATCCAGTTTTTCAAATCCGGTTGCAACTCCACTCAAACCTTCTTTACCCGCAATTTCTTCAATACGTTTTTTCGCCTGGAGAACCAAACTCTGAGCAGTCTCAGAACTACGCTTGATATTTCCCTGAGTTACTTCGTATAATTTAGATTCGGCTTTGTCCAACAAATCGAAAACGTCTGTTGTTTCATCATAAGACTCTTCGATAATTTCAGAAGAAATTCTAATCAAACTTCTTTGAATGAATTTTTGAAGAATAATACGCGAGTGAAATTCGATGTGCGCAGAAGATGCAATTTTTTGCGTCAGCTGAATTAAATAAAAATCTCCTCCTGCCAAATCTAATTTTCCGTTCTTTTTCAACTGAGTCGAAACGGTCAATATATCGATTGGCTGTGTTTCTGTAAAAAGCTGTAAAATAGCTTCAAAAATATGTTTGTGTGCGTCTTTGTAAAAAGCATCAGGCTGCAAAATATCAATTACATCATCTACCCCTTTCTTATCAATCATCATCGCACCAAGTACAGCCTCTTCCAAGTCAATTACTTGAGGAGGGAGCTTACCTTTTTCTAGATTGATAATTGTGGTTTTGTCGACCTTTACAGGGCTAAAGTTTTTGAAATTTTCCATAAAGCGAAAGTAGCAAAATTTAAAAAAAATATGCTATCGAGTTATAACTAAAAATTGTTTATAAATAATATTATTTTGTTGATAACCAAAAAAAAATCCGAAACTGTAAGGCTTCGGATTGTAAGTTGTTTTTTATGAATTTACTCTTTATACTCGCCCATATTACTGTATTTGTCCATTCTTTGGGCAATTAAGTCGGCTGTTGATAAGTCTTTCAATTCATTATATCCTTTAGTGATGTATTCTGCTACTGTTTTAAAAGTAGTTTCTCTGTCATAGTGCGCTCCGCCTAGTGGTTCAGGGATAACATCATCAACTAATTTTTGTTTTTTCATGTCAGAAGAAGTCAATTTTAAAGCTTCTGCTGCACGCTCTTTATATTCCCAGCTTTTCCATAAAATAGAAGAGCAAGATTCTGGAGAAATTACAGAATACCAAGTGTTTTCTAACATATATACTTTATCTCCAACACCAATTCCTAAAGCTCCTCCCGAAGCACCTTCACCAACAATAATAGTGATAATTGGCACTTGCAAACGAACCATTTCGAAAATATTTCTAGCAATCGCTTCTCCTTGTCCTCTTTCTTCTGCTTCCAATCCTGGATATGCACCCGGAGTATCTACTAAAGTTAAAACTGGAATTCCGAATTTCTCTGCCATTTTCATCAAACGAAGAGCTTTACGGTATCCTTCTGGATTAGCCATACCAAAATTACGGTACTGACGTGTTTTTGTATTGAAACCTTTTTGCTGACCGATAATCATAAACGATTGACCGTTTATTTTACCAAGACCACCAATCATCGCTTTATCATCTTTAAAACCTCTGTCTCCATGAAGTTCTAAAAAAGTATCTCCGCAAATTGCTTTAATATAATCTAAAGTATAAGGTCTATTTGGATGTCTTGACAATTGTACACGCTGCCAAGCTGTAAGGTTTTTGTATATTTCTTTTTTAGTTTCAACTAATTTTTTGTTGATTTCCTTGCAGGTTGGGGTTACATCAACATCAGATTCTTTCCCAATAACAACACACTTTTCTAACTGTTCTTCAAGTTCTTTAATGGGAAGCTCAAAATCTAAATATTCCATGGATTTTTGAATTTTGTTTGTAAATCGAACCGCAAATATAAAAATATTATATCATTGGCGAAGTTAATTGTTATTTAAAGTATAAAAATGCATTTTAAAAATAAGGAAACTATTACAAGTTCTCTTTCTTATTCTGATAATGTTTAAAAACACCATTTAGAATAACTGTGATAATAATTATGACTGCTCCTATATAAAATTCGACGCTCATTTTCTCTTTCCCGCCTAAGATAAAATATGCCAAAACGATTCCGTAAACAGGCTCTAAATTAGTGGTTAACATTACTGTATAAGGCGTTAATCGCTGCATCACTTTTACCGAAGCGGTAAACGCATACGCCGTACAAATTGAAGCTAGAATCAATAATAAAATCCAGTTATTTAGCGACATTTCGAAGAAATCTGCCGTAAATTTTCCTTGAAACAAAAAATAAATTGTAATAAAAAAAACTCCCGCGCCAAACTCATAAAACGTAATGACAGAAGGTTCATGATCTGAAATTAATTTCCCATTCATTAAAGTAAATAAAACTCCTAAAATAATGGCAGCTAAAGCGTAATAAACTCCTGTAAGATATTTAATTTCCACCTGAAGAATTAATCCTAAACCAGCTATAATTATAAGCCCGAAGAAAACTTCGTACCAAAGTACTTTTCTTCCGTAAAATAATGGCTCTAACAAAGAAGCAAAAAATGCTCCCAAAGAAAAAATGGAAAGCGTAATTGAAACGTTGGAAACATGAATGGCTTTAAAGAAGAAAATCCAGTGAAGCGCAATCAGCAATCCCACAAAAATTAGTTTGAAAAGCTCTTTTACAGGAACCTTAAAAGATTGTTTTTTAAAAGCAATAAATCCGCCAAGAAAAACCATGGCGATCAACATTCTATACCAAACCAAATTATCGGCATCAATAGTGATTAAAGCGCCTAAAATGGCTGTAAAACCCCAGATAAAAACAATTAAATGAAGATTTAAATAACTTTTTAAATTATCGTTTCGCATTACGTAGTAGGTAAACTGCTAAAATTCCGAAAACAATGTTCGGGAACCAAACAGCTAATAAAGGTGAAAAGGTAGATTTTTCGGCAAGGGTACCAAATATTTTATCAAAAAACACAAATGAGAAAGCAATTGCAATACCAATTGCCAAGTTCATTCCCATTCCTCCGCGTCGTTTCATAGAAGAAACTGCAACGGCAATTATAGTTAAAATAAATGCTGAAACTGGCACACTATATTTTTTGTAAAGAACAACTAAATAAGTATTGATATTTCCTGAACCTCTTTTTCTTTCTTTTTCAATAAAATCAATTAATTTTCCTAAAGTCAAAGTTTCGGCGATATAAACTACTGGCGTCAAATCGGCCAATTCAAATTTAAAGGCTACATTTTTTTCTGGGACTTTTTCTATTACATCATTTAATTCGCCAAGAGTTCTCTTTGTGTAATCATATAAAACGTAAACTTTTTTCTTAGGATCCCATTTAATACGGCTTGCAGTGATTTTATAGGTCATTTTCTCTTTCTCAAAATGCTCTAATGAAAAATTGAAAGCGGTTTTGGATTCTTCATTAAAACTATTTACGAAGATAAAATCATTATCATTAATTTGTCTGTAAACATTAGTATTCTCGCCTCGCATGAGTTCCTTTCCGTTTCCTTTTAAATAAGTGTATCGAAAATTATTGTATCCTTCACTTGCCGCAGGAACAATAAAAAATCCCATTAACAATACAAAAAGCGAAACAATTGTTGCTCCAATAATATAAGGACGCAGGAATCTAGTATATGAAATTCCTGAACTCAAAATCGCAATAATCTCGGTATTGTTAGCCAATTTCGAAGTAAACCAAATTACCGACAAAAACAAAAATATCGGAAAAAGAGAATTGATAAAATAGATGGTGAAATTGTAATAATAGAACGCAATATCTCCAAACGGAATCTTGTTTTCTAGCATTTTATTTACTTTTTCAGAAACGTCAATAACAATCCCGATCGGTGCAAATAAAAGCAACATCACAGAAAAAGTTCCGAGATATCTTTTTAAGATGTATTTATCTATTATTGAAAGCATATAGTTTTTTTGTTTTTATTGTTTCAGGTTTCAAGTTTCACGTTCTGCAGAGAACTTGAAACCTGAAGCCTGAAACTTGAAACTTTTTTATAGTCTTTGACTCATATTTTTAACCATCATTTCTTTCCATGGTCTAAAATCTCCGGCTAAGATATGTTTTCTCGCTTCACGAACCAACCACATGTAGAATCCTAGATTATGAATTGTTGCAATTTGTTTTCCTAAATATTCATTAGCCGCAAATAAGTGACGTAAATATGCTTTAGAATATTCTGTATCAACAAAAGTGTGTGCCATTTCATCTATCGGAGAAAAATCAGCTTCCCATTTTTTATTCTTTATATTGATAGTTCCGTTTGCTGTAAATAACATTCCGTTTCTTGCATTACGAGTTGGCATAACGCAGTCGAACATATCAATTCCTAACGCAATATTTTCTAAAATATTAATTGGAGTTCCAACACCCATTAAATAACGAGGTTTATCTTCCGGAAGAATTTCACAAACAACCTCAGTCATTGCGTACATTTCTTCAGCTGGCTCTCCAACAGAAAGTCCACCAATTGCATTTCCTTGCTGTCCAGAATTTGCTATATATTCAGCCGACTGGCGACGTAAATCTTTATAAGTACTTCCTTGAACAATCGGGAAAAAAGTCTGCTCATAACCATATTTATAAGGAACTTTTTCTAAGTGATTAATACAACGATCTAACCAACGATGTGTCATGTGCATCGAACGTTGTGCATATCTATAATCGCAAGGATAAGGCGTACACTCATCAAAAGCCATAATAATATCGGCTCCAATGGTACGCTGAATTTCCATTACATTTTCTGGAGTGAAAAAGTGGTAAGAACCGTCAATATGAGATTTGAACTTTACACCTTCTTCTTTAATTTTTCTGTTTGAAGAAAGAGAATAAACTTGGTATCCTCCAGAATCAGTCAAAATATTACGATCCCAATTCATGAATTTATGCAATCCTCCAGCTTTTTCAAGAATTTCTGTTTGCGGACGTAAATATAAATGGTAAGTATTTCCAAGAATAATATCTGGATTAATCTCTTCTTTAAGCTCACGCTGATGCACTCCTTTTACAGAAGCAACCGTTCCAACCGGCATAAAAATTGGCGTTTCAATTACGCCGTGATCAGTAGTTATACTTCCCGCTCTTGCTTTAGATTGCGGATCTTTTTGTAATAAATCGAACTTCATTTGTTTCTTTTTTCAGAGCGCAAAGATAGTTTAATTTCAGGGAAATTTTATTAATTAGAAAATTTGTCAATTGAAAATTAGCTAATGTTTTCTTAATATTTAATTTTCGATTTCTGATGTTATATTTCGAAATTGAATTTCTTATTTAAAATCAAATGTAAAAACTACAAGATCAGACCAACAAAGTGTAACATAACACAATATGAAGTTTCGTAATTTTAGATAAATCAAAATGAAAACATTTTCACAATTAAAATTATAGAAATCATGATAAATGCAGAAGAAAAATTAGATCAAATCAAAGATGACCAAATTGAAAAAAATCTTGAAAACATGGATTATCCAGCAAACGAAGATATTTACAATCAAGACAATAAACTAGAAGATATCAACCCTGAAGAAATTTCAGGCGAACGCATTATCAACCAGAACAATCACGAATGGAAACAAAACAGCGACAAAATCGGAAACGACCTCGATGTTCCAGGTTCTGAATTAGATGATGAACAAGAAGAAATTGGTTCGGAAGACGAAGAAAATAATTTTTACAGCGAAAGCGATACTAATTAAAACACAGTCACTTTTATAAATTAAAGAATAAGCCCTTTTTATTAAGGGCTTTTTTTTTATTTTAAAACTAAATCATTTTTATCTAAAAAAGCCTCAACCTGATTTATTTTTCTCATTTCTTTAAAAAAAAGAGTAAAAAATTTAACAATTGAAGCAAACTAAAGCAAAAAATGATTTGTCTTCCCGCAAAATAACCTTTACTTTTGCTTCAGTTTAAACTTTTACATATAAAATGAAGCCTAACACACAACAATTAAGCGATTTAACGATCCAAGTAAGAAGAGATATTCTTAGAATGGTACATGCTGTAAACTCTGGACACCCAGGTGGTTCATTAGGTTGTACTGAATTTTTGGTAACACTATATCAAAATATTATGGACCGAAAAGAAGGTTTTGATATGGACGGAATTGGAGAAGATTTATTCTTCCTTTCAAACGGACACATTTCACCTGTATTTTATAGCGTTTTAGCAAGAAGCGGTTATTTTCCAGTTTCAGAATTGGCTACTTTCAGATTATTAGATTCTCGTTTACAAGGACACCCAACAACTCACGAAGGTTTACCTGGAGTTCGTATTGCATCTGGTTCATTAGGACAAGGTTTATCTGTAGCTCTTGGAGCAGCGCAAGCTAAAAAATTAAACGGAGACAATCACTTAATCTACACTTTGCACGGTGACGGAGAATTGCAAGAAGGTCAAAACTGGGAAGCAATTATGTACGCATCTGCTAAAAAAGTAGACAATATTATTGCAACTATCGACCTTAACGGAAAACAAATTGACGGAACAACTGACGAAGTTTTACCAATGGGAAGCCTACGCGCTAAATTTGAAGCTTTTGATTGGGATGTTTTAGAAATTAAAGAAGGAAACAGTATCGACGCTATTCTTGCTGGTTTAAATGATGCTAAATCAAGAACAGGAAAAGGAAAACCAGTTTGTATTTTATTACATACAGAAATGGGTAACGGTGTAGATTTTATGATGCACACTCATGCTTGGCACGGTAAAGCGCCAAACAATGATCAGTTGGCAGCTGCTTTAGCTCAAAACGTTTCAACTTTAGCCGATTATTAAAAAATGCTTTAAGCTTTAAGCAGTAAGCTTTATGCCTATTGCCTACAGCCTATTGCATATAGCAAAATATACAATGAAAAAATACGAAAATACAGGAAGTAAAGATACTCGTTCAGGTTTTGGAGCGGGAATGACTGAACTAGGTCAAAAAAATGAGAATGTTGTAGCATTATGTGCTGATTTAATTGGTTCATTAAAATTTGATGAATTCAAAAAAAATCACCCAGAGCGTTTTTTCCAAATCGGAATCGCAGAAGCTAACATGATCGGAATTGCTGCAGGTTTAACAATTGGAGGAAAAATTCCTTTTACAGGAACTTTTGCAAACTTCTCTACAGGAAGAGTTTACGATCAAATTCGTCAATCTGTTGCTTATTCAGATAAAAACGTAAAAATCTGTGCTTCTCACGCTGGTTTAACTTTAGGAGAAGATGGAGCAACTCACCAGATTTTAGAAGATATTGGTTTAATGAAAATGCTTCCAGGAATGACTGTAATCAATACTTGTGATTACAACCAGACTAAAGCAGCAACTATTGCATTGGCAGATCATCACGGACCTGCTTATTTACGTTTCGGACGTCCAGTTGTACCTAACTTTACTCCTGCTGACGAACCATTCGTAATTGGAAAAGCAATTTTATTAAACGAAGGAACAGATGTTACTATCGTTGCTACAGGTCACTTAGTTTGGGAAGCTCTTATCGCCGCTGAAGCTTTAGAAGCAAAAGGAATTTCTGCTGAAGTAATCAACATTCACACAATCAAACCTCTTGATGAAGAAGCTATCCTTAAATCGGTTGCTAAAACAAAATGTGTAGTTACTGCCGAAGAGCACAACTACCTTGGAGGTCTTGGAGAAAGTGTTTCTGGAGTATTAGCTTTAAACAATCCAGCTCCTCAAGAATTTGTTGCTGTAAAAGATAGTTTTGGTGAATCTGGAACTCCTGAGCAATTAATGGAGAAATACAAATTGAACAATCAAGCAATTGTTGAAGCCGTAGAAAGAGTTATTAAAAGAAAATAATTTTTACATCTTCCTACTTATAGAAAAACCTCGAAAAGCAATTTTCGAGGTTTTTTATTTGAATTAAAAAATCGTCCGAACAGAAAATCCAAGACAAAAAAACCTCGAAGTTTTAATTCGAGGTTTTCTTTATTTCAACTATTTCTTTTGATAAGGATAAGTATTATCCAAATGAATTCTTTTTCTACCTGGCGCTGTATAATCTTCAGGAACAAATGCGCGAGGATTCGTAATTGACTCAGGCTGACTTTCATCTTTAAGCTTACCTGTTGGTCTTCTAGGAACTCCCCATATTTCCGTTTCGTCTACATTTGGGGTAGCTGGATTATCGCCAATTGGATCCCAAGGATAATACAAGCTTATGCCTGTCACTGGAGCTCCTGCTGGTTTTGTAACCTCATATCTAGTTGCAAAACCATCTCCATCGTCATCAAAGTCGACAAAATCAGCAATACCATCACCGTCTGTATCATCAATCAATTCTTTTGGAGGGTTTGGATATTTAGTTGTGTTTCTAAAGTCATACAAATAGCCATCTCCATTAATATCTTCCAAATAATCAGGAATACCATCACCAACAAATACCGCTCCATTGCCACTTACATTATACTCATTATCCATTCTCTGCAGATCGAACAATTTAAAAGTAAAATATATTGGAGTGTATGCAGGAATACTCCCTTTACCTGTATAATATGCCATTCCAGAAGGCAAAAACATTACTCCAGCACCATAATCCTTATAAGTGATCACACCAAATTCATCTGCCGGCGAAGAAATCCCAGTTTTAAATTTTGGAAAAATCTCTGACCAGCCCTGAATTACCGTATTTGAATTTGCATATGGAAATAAATTAGCAGTAAATGGAGTTCCGTAAGATGAGTCCGAAAGTGTACCATCTAGAAGATAACAACTGTAAGCGGTAGAAATCTTATCCGTATTAGTAGGAGATTGACCAGAACCTTCTCTTAAAACTAAATAATAAACCTTATAAGTAATAGCATCACTATAAATATCTCTGCTCAATAATTTGTAAGTTTGCTGATCCCAAATAGAAGTTTGTGTGCCACCAACAGGAATTTTTGATATCTTAATATCAAAATCAGCTGTAACATTCTCAATATAATTAGTTTTCAAAAATTTTACAATTGAATCATTATCTGCGTTAAACTGCTCTTGATAGTCTCTCAGTGGAGTTACCACTGCACCGTCATCATCCTTTTTACTACAAGAAACGATGGCAATACCAGCAAGCAATAAAACAAAATAATATTTAAATTTATTCATTATTATCTTTTTTTTAGGTGCGCAAGATACAATATTGATTTATTTTTGTAAAGAATTTAACTTCTATTTTAGAAAAATTATGAGAATCGATAAATACTTATGGTGCGTTCGATATTACAAGACCAGAAACATGGTTACAGAAGCTTGTAAAAAGAATCACATCACTGTAAATGGGCAGATTGCAAAACCATCAAAAGAAGTTTTCCCTACAGACAAAATTACTTTTAGAAAAGATCAAATTACGCAGATAATTACAGTTTTAGACATTCCAGAAAGTCGTGTTGGTGCAAAACTCGTAGATATTTATCGCAAAAACGAAACTCCGCCAGAAGCATACGCACATTTAGAATTATTAAAACTATCTAAAGAACACTATCGCAAAAGCGGAACTGGTCGCCCAACAAAGAAAGACAGAAGAGATATTGATGAATATGGAAATGAAATTTTTGATGAAGACGAAGAAAACGAAATCTAAATTTTAAAAATCTATTATTCTAAAAGTCTAAATATCTAAATTTGTACATTAGCAAAAAAAATACATTATGAGCAGCAATACTATCCTTACCCATCAAGAAATCGAACATAAAATAAAGCGTATAGCTTATCAAATCTACGAGACTTTTGTTGACGAAGAAGAAGTTGTTATTGCAGGAATCGCTTCTAACGGATTTGTTTTTGCCGAAAAAATCGCTTCAGCACTAAGCAGTATATCAACTTTAAAAGTTTCTATTTGCGAAGTCACAGTAAACAAACAAAATCCGCAAGAAGCAATACAGACATCATTAAGCCCAGAAGAATACAAAAACAAAGGATTAGTTTTGGTTGATGATGTTTTAAATTCAGGCACGACATTAATCTATGCTGTTCGTCATTTCTTAGATGTTCCGCTTAAGAAATTCAAAACAGCAGTACTTGTTGACAGAAATCACAAAAAATACCCTGTAAAAGCAGATTTTAAAGGAATTTCTCTTTCAACATCATTATTAGAACATGTACAAGTTGTTTTTAATTCCGAAAATGGTGATTCCGCTTCTTTAAGCTAAAATCTCCAAAATATCCTGAACCGTTTCTTCGACAGATTTATCATCCACCACAACTTTATATTGTGCTTGATTGTAATAAAAACTTCTGTCGAATAAATGCTTCGCGATAAATTCTCTCATTTCTTCTTCATTCATATTTGCAATCAATGGACGTTTACTTTTATTGTAGACTAATCTACTATATAAAGTATCAATAGACGCTTTTAAATATATTGAAGCAACATTCTCGCCTTTCAGCAATTCGTGATTATTAGCATAACATGGGGTTCCTCCGCCCAATCCGATAATTATATTTTCTGGAGAGTTTAGTAATTCTACAAACATTTCATGTTCTAATTTTCTAAAATACACCTCACCATGTTGAGAAAAAATCTCATTTATAGATAAATTTGCTCTTTTTTCGATGCAATGATCCAAATCCAAAAACGGAATTTTGGTAATTTTTGACAAATTTTGGGCGATTGTAGACTTTCCGCAACCCATATAACCTAACAAGACAATTTTTCTCATATTAATAAAACCTTATAAACTAAGCAATTGGAGATTTTTCCAAAAAAAAGACAAATTTATGATAAAATTGCTTGGAAACTTCAAAAAAAACTCCTTATATTTGCACCCGCATTCAAGAAATTAAATGACTCGATAGCTCAGTCGGTAGAGCACATCACTTTTAATGATGGGGTCCTGGGTTCGAGCCCCAGTCGGGTCACAAATTTTGTGATTAACAAATTAAATTTCTTGAAAGCAATGACTCGATAGCTCAGTCGGTAGAGCACATCACTTTTAATGATGGGGTCCTGGGTTCGAGCCCCAGTCGGGTCACAAAAGGTCGAGTAATTTAATTACTTGACCTTTTTTATTTTCGGCCATGTGGAGAAACGGTAGACTCGCCATCTTGAGGGGGTGGTGCTCGCAAGGGCGTGAGGGTTCAAATCCCTCCATGGTCACAAAAAAACCTGCAAAATAGATTTTTTGCAGGTTTTTTTTTATGGTTTCAAAATTTCTTTACCTCTCGAACTTCAAGCATTTTCTTTCACAATTGATCAAAAATGGAGGTATTTATTGGATAGTATTCTTTAAATTCTAAATCTTCCAGTACTTACTTTGGATTTTTCGCACAAAAACAAAAACACTTATTACGTTGTGATATAGACCTTTATCATTTTTCTTTCAATTTATTGCAAAAATCATTTGAAAAAAGAGGCTACAAGCTAAATAAAGTCCTTATATTTGCACCCTCATTGAAGAAATGAAGACTCGATAGCTCAGTCGGTAGAGCACATCACTTTTAATGATGGGGTCCTGGGTTCGAGCCCCAGTCGGGTCACAAAGGTCAGGTAATTTTTTACTTGACCTTTTTTTTATTTCAAAACTTATCTTCATACAATTATTTTTTCGATTTGCTAACTTTAATTTTATCGAGAAGATTCTCTTACAAAACAAAACTTTCTTAAATTCGTTTGGAAATAATTAATCACTAATCCCAAATTAGTTTATGAAAAACCTACTACTGGCATCTCTAATGATGCTTACGTGTTCTATCTGGGCACAATCTGCAACTGGCTATTTTGATAGAGCCATGAAAAAAGCTGAAGCTGGAAATACCAAAGGCGCTATAGCCGATTACACCAAAGCCATCAGTATGAATTCTAAATTTGTAGAGGCTTACCAAAATCGTGGCGTTGCCAAATACAAACTAAACGACTTAAAAGGAGCTCAAGCCGATTTCAGCAAAACTATCGAATTGGACAACATGAATTCTGATGCTTTTACGGGCAGAGCCAATGTTTATTACAAACTGAAAAACTATCAAGGAGCGATTGAAGATTGCACAGCATCTTTAGGTTTAAATCCGAAAGATTATATCGCTTACAATTTAAGAGGTTTAGCATATAACGACAACGGCGACAAAAAAAATGCTTGCAAAGATTTTACAAAAGCAATAGAATTAGGAAGTCAAAGCGCTATTAAAAACAAAGCTACTTTTTGCAAATAGTTTCTATTAATTAAAAATAAAAACAGTCTGTATCGATTTTAATTCTTATAGACTGTTTTGTTTTTTTATCAAAGTAATAATTTTCCTAAAAAAACATACCCTTTTTTTATCTTAAAAATATATTTTAAATACTAAAACAACCAAATCCCTATCTTTTTAATGTAGTTTTAAGGATACATCTCAGATTTTGTTTTACATTTGTTGACCTTAATTGCAAAAAATGATAAACAATATTAAAACTGTTTTCAGTATTAAAGATCTGGAGAACTTATCTGGAATTAAAGCACATACCATTCGCATCTGGGAAAAGAGATATAATATCCTTGAGCCAATGCGTACTGATACTAATATCCGATTCTATAATCTTCAGAATCTACAGAAACTTTTAAATATTACATTGTTGCATGAATATGGTTATAAGATTTCTAAAATAGCAACATACCCTGAAGAAAAAATACCGCAATTAGTACGTGAAATAATTTCTAAAAAGAATTCTCAAAACTATGCCATCACCTCTTTTAAAATGGCAATGATGAATTTTGACCAAGAATTATTCTTCAACACTTTTGATTGGCTTATTTCTGAGAAAACTTTTAAAGAAGTTTTTAAAGAACATTTTTTGCCGCTTTTAAAAGAACTAGGATTATTATGGCAGTCTGAAACAATCACGCCGGCAAATGAACATTTTATGAGTCATTTGATTAAACAAAAAATCCTGATTTATACGGAAGCCCTTCAAATTAGAAAACCAACTAAAACAGATCGCATTTTTGTATTATCACTTCCGTTAAACGAAATTCATCAAATTGGATTATTGTATCTGCAATACGAAATTCTGGACAAAGGATATAAAACCATTTATTTGGGAGAAAGTATGCCAATTGAGAATTTACAAGATTTAACGAGACATTTTGAAAACATCACATTCGTTTCTTTCATGACAATTCAGCCAGACAGAAGCGTAATCAACCAGTATGTAAAATCGATGGGACAGAAATTATTGCAAAAAAATAATGAAATCTGGCTTATGGGACAAATGGTTGAACACATCGACCAAAAAGCTTTAAACGAAAGAATCCGAATTTTCGATTCGATGGAAGAAACTATTAACATGATCTAATTTTATTTTGTTTAAGTTTTTCTTATATTTGTTAAACAAATGAGAAAAACTATCCAAATAATAGGTTCTGGCTTCTCTTCTTTAGCAGCCGCGTGTTACCTTGCTAAACAAGGAAACGATGTTACTATCTACGAAAAAAACCAAACAATAGGAGGTCGTGCAAGACAATTTAAAAAGGACGGTTTTACTTTTGACATGGGACCAAGCTGGTACTGGATGCCAGATGTTTTTGAACGTTTTTTTCAAGACTTCAACAAAAAACCTTCTGATTATTATGAGCTTATAAAATTAAATCCAGCTTACAGAGTATATTTTGGAATTAATGATTTTATTAGCATCTACGATAATCTTGAAGAAATAAAATACACATTTGAAACCATCGAAAAAGGAAGCGGTCAAAAACTGCAAAACTTTATCGATCAAGCCAAAAGCAATTATGATATTGCGATTAAAGATTTGGTATATCGTCCTGGGGTTTCTCCTCTCGAATTAATTACTAAAGAAACAGCCTTAAAACTCAATCAGTTTTTTAGTAATGTTAGTTCTGATATACGCAAGAATTTCAAAAACGAACGTTTAATTCAGATTTTAGAGTTTCCCGTTTTATTTCTTGGTGCAAAACCAAGCAAAACTCCCTCTTTTTATAATTTTATGAATTATGCCGATTTTGGTTTAGGAACTTGGCATCCGAAAACCGGAATGTTTGATGTTGTTCGAGGAATCGAGAAATTAGCTCTAGAACTTGGCGTAACAATTAAAACCAATTCATTAATTGAAAAAATAATCGTTGAGAACAAAACCGCAAAAGGAATTGTTATTAACGGCGAAACCATAAAAGCAGATATCGTTTTAAGCGGTGCCGATTATCAGCATTCTGAAACTTTACTCGAAAAAGAACACAGAATGTACGGAGAAAAATATTGGGAAAGCAGAATTTTTGCTCCATCTTCTCTCCTATTTTTTGTTGGTTTTGATAAAAAAGTAGAAAACATTTCGCATCACGCTTTGTTTTTTGATGTCGATTTTAATCAGCATGCTGTTGATATTTATGACAATCCAAAATGGCCCGACTCTCCTTTGTTTTATGCCAATTTTCCGTCGAAAACGGATAAAACTGCTGCTCCAGACGGAATGGAATCTGGATTTTTCCTAATTCCGCTTGCGCCCGGAATTGAAGATAACGAAACAATAAGAGAAGAATATTTTGAAAAGATAATTACTCGTTTTGAACAACTTACACAGCAAAAAATAAAAAATAACATTATCTTTAAGAGAGCATTCTGTAAAAATGATTTTGTGACAGATTATAATGCCTACAAAGGAAATGCTTACGGAATGGCGAATACATTAATGCAAACGGCTTTTTTAAGACCAAAATTAAAAAGCAAAAAAGTCAAGAATCTGTTTTTTACAGGACAATTAACGGTTCCTGGACCAGGTGTTCCGCCTGCTTTAATTTCAGGAAAACTAGCAGCTGAATTAATTCAAAAATCATTAAGATCTTAAAAAATGAAATCACTATTCGACGCCGTTTCTTTCAAATGCAGCAAACTTGTTACTAAAAGTTACAGTACTTCATTTTCACTTGCTGTAAAAATGCTTTCGCCAAGTATTCGTGATGCTATTTACAGTATTTACGGGTTTGTACGTTTTGCAGATGAAATTGTTGATTCATTTCATGATTATGAAAAAGAATATCTAATCGATGATTTCGAAAAAGAATATTATAAAGCAATGGAATTGGGCATTAGCTTAAACCCAATTCTAAATTCTTTTCAGCATACTGTAAAAGAATACAATATAACAGATGATTTAATTCAGGCATTTTTAAAAAGCATGAAAATGGATCTCATAAAATCAAATTATCAAACGCAAACAGAATATATTGATTATATCTACGGTTCTGCTGATGTTGTCGGATTAATGTGTTTGAAAGTTTTTGTTTCTGGAAAAGAACATAAATACGAACAATTAAAAAACGAAGCCATGCGTTTGGGTTCTGCTTTTCAGAAAGTAAATTTTCTTAGAGATTTAAAAGATGACAATACGATCTTAAACCGAACTTATTTTCCTGGAATTAATTTGAACAATTTCAACGAAGATTCTAAAAATCAAATCATTAAAGAAATCGAAGAAGATTTCCGAATTGCATATCAAGGAATTGTAAAATTGCCGATCGAAGCAAAATTTGGTGTTTACACGGCTTATGTTTATTATAGAAAATTACTCAAAAAACTAAAAAACACACCATATTATGAAATCGGAAATTCGAGAATTCGGGTTTCTAATTATACAAAAGCGGGACTTTTAGCGCAGTCTTTTGTGACTTATAAATTGAAGTTGGTATAAATTAATTCACTTTTGCCATTTCTATTACGCCAAGAATTTCACCGCGGTAAAAGCAACAGTTTGTCATTCCGAGGAACGAGGAATCTTCGCGAGAAGCTCGACAAAGATTATCACCTAAGATTACGGAGTTACTTGTGAAGATTCCTCGTTCCTCGGAATGACAAGATTGGAGAAAACCAAATAAAAAAATCTTTAGAGTCAAAATCTTTTAATCTAAAGCTAAACTCAAAAACAATTAAATAATACTTTTAATAATTCAACATATATAAAATGATTTCTTTTTTAATCTTTTTAGGCGTTTTTCTTTTTATGGAATGTGTTACGTGGCTGACGCACAAATATGTCATGCACGGATTTATGTGGTATTTTCACGCCGATCATCATCAACCGAAATACGAAAATACTTTTGAGCGAAACGATATTTTCTTTGTCATTTTTGCCACTCCGAGTATTATCCTATTTTATTTTGGAGTTCAAGGCGGATTTAATTATTTGTTTTTTATAGCCTGCGGAATTACACTTTACGGTATTTGTTATTTCTTAATTCACGACGTATTGATTCATCAGCGTTTTAAATGGTTTAAAAACACCAAAAACAAATACCTCATCGGACTTAGAAAAGCGCATAAAATCCATCATAAACATTTACAGAAAGAAAAAGGAGAATGTTTTGGAATGTTGTTCGTGCCTTTTAAATATTATAGGATGTAAAACTATTTGTGTTTATCGTCTAAAAACAATTGACTTTACAAAGATGAAATTATATAAAATAGTAACCATACAACATATTAATGCAAGTGTAGAAGACTGTTGGGACTTTTTTTCTAGTCCAAAAAATCTGCAAACCATTACGCTTGATAACATGAATTTCGAAATTCAGGATTATGATGATAAACGAATGTATCAAGGACAGATTATTACGTATACTTTAAAACCGCTTTTCGGAATAAAAATTTCATGGGTTACCGAAATTACCGCCTGCCAAGAAAATGAGTATTTTGTAGATATTCAGCAATTTGGACCTTATAAATTATGGCATCATAAACACTTTTTTGAACGCACTGAAGATGGCGGAACCAAAATGACAGACATTGTTCATTACGCACTTCCATTCGGATTTCTTGGAAGAATTATGAATAGATTAGTTGTTAAAAACAAACTAAAAAGCATTTTCGATTATCGATACAATAAAATCGAGGAATTATTTAATTCTAAAAACGCTTAAAAATTCAAACACATAGAAACATAGATTGTAAATCTATAAAAGGCGTTTCACTTGCATACAAACACATAGCTATGTGTAAAGAAACTAGTTTCTTTTTAATTAACTTCTAAAGAAAACAAAATCTATGTCTCTATGTGTTTAAAAAATTATAACCAACAATGACAAAACAAAAAGTTACCTTTTTCTGGTTTAGACGCGATTTGCGTTTAGAAGACAATACCGGATTATTTCATGCGCTACAATCAGATTTTCCAGTAATTCCAGTATTCATTTTTGATGAAGATATTCTGGAACATCTTCCTAAAAATGATGCAAGAGTAACTTTTATTTATGATTCGTTAGAAAAAATAAATTCTGAATTAAAGAAATTTGATTCTTCAATCTTGATTAAAAAAGGAAAAACAAAAGACGTTTGGAAATCGCTTATTGACGAATTTGACATTCAAAACGTATTTTTTAATAAAGATTACGAACCTTTTGCTATAAAACGCGATGAAATAATTTCAGATTTATTAAAAGAAAACAACATCGAATCTTTTTCATTTAAAGATCATGTAATCTTCGAAGAAAAAGAAATTACAAAAGCAGACGGACTTTCGTACACGGTTTATACGCCTTATAAAAATAAATGGTTAGAAAAATATCGTTTTTCAGGTTCGATTCCAGAAAATGATTCGACCTCATTTCAAACAAATTTTGCAAAAAATAATTTCAAATTTCCTGATTTATCTGAAATCGGTTTTGAGAGAAGTTTGATTAAAGTTCAGCCACATAATTTAACGCAAATTGCCAATTATAAAGAAACAAGAGATTTTCCTGCTTTAGACAGCACGTCTTATCTTTCACCACATTTGCGTTTTGGTACAGTCAGCATTCGAAAATTAGTGAATTGGGCAAACAGAAAAAATCAGACTTTTTTAAGCGAATTGATTTGGAGAGAATTCTTTATTCAAATATTATTCAGTTTTCCGAATTGTGTTAATCATAATTTCAAATCTAGTTATGACGGAATTCAATGGCGAAATAACGAAGAAGATTTTAAACGCTGGTGTTCAGGAACAACTGGATATCCAATGGTCGATGCTGGAATGCGTCAACTAAATGAAACGGGTTATATGCACAATCGTGTTCGTATGGTCGTTGCAAGTTTTTTATGCAAACATTTACTAATTAACTGGCAATGGGGCGAAGCGTATTTTGCCGAAAAATTATTAGATTTTGAATTGGCTTCTAATGTCGGAAACTGGCAATGGGCAGCAGGAACGGGTTGCGACGCGGCGCCGTATTTCAGAGTTTTTAATCCAGAAATTCAGCAAAAGAAATTTGACGAAAAAGGAGAATACATTCGCAAATGGATTCCAGAATTTGATTTCGGATATGCAGAGCCTATGGTCGATCATGCTTTTGCAAGAGATCGAGCGATTGCAACTTACAAAAAAGGGATTTTGAAATAAAGTTTTTTGTTTCAGGTTTCAGGTTTCAGGTTTCAGGTTTCAGGTTTCAGGTTTTTACTGGATGCTTAATTATTGTTTCACGCAGATTTATGCACAAACTTGTCATCCTGAGGAACGAAGGATCTTCGCAAGTAGCTCCTCAATCAGAATCGACAATCTTTGTCGAGTTACTTGTGGAGATTCCTCGTTCCTCGGAATGACAAACTGGACGAAAAAAAAACTTTGTCAAAGTTTTAAACTTTGACAAAGCTCTATACATAAAGTTGAACCAACTTGAAACTTGAAACCTGAAACAAAAACCTTAATATTTCAAATAAGCGTCAACAACGATTTTAGCTTTCAAGTCGAACATTAAATTATAAAGTCCGAAGAAAGTACGGTTCATGTAGATGAAGTGCTTAGAACCACGATTTCCATTCATTTTTTTCAAGTTTGTATCTGCTGAGAAACGTTTTCCTAATTCGGCAATTGCGTTAAAGAATTCTTCATCAGCAAAATCGAAAGTTTCATTTTGGAAAGGTTTCGTAAAAAGTGATAATAATTCATGAAACATTTCGGTAAAATATTCAATTTCCGCAGGCGTATCATCTGGACGAAGAATTTCTAATTCGAATAATTTATCGTTGAAAAGCTTTGCGTCGGTAATTACATTTTTATTAATTAATTCGAAATATGGCGTATAAAATTCTTCAGGAATTTGTTTCATACAACCAAAATCTAACGCAATTAATTGATTTTGATCATCAACCAAAAAATTTCCAGGATGTGGATCTGCGTGTACTTTTCGCAAAACATGAATTTGATACATATAAAAATCCCAAAGTGCCTGACCTAACTTATCGCCAACTTCTTGATCTGTATTTTTTGCAGTAAATTCAGAGAGATGAATTCCCGTCATCCAATCCATTGTAATGATTTTCTCTGATGAAAATTCTGGATAGTAATTTGGAAAAGTAATATTTTCAATTTTACCGCAAGCGTCAACAACTTCTTGACTTTGTTTTAATTCTAACAAATAGTTAGTTTCTTCAATCAGTTTGTCTTCAACTTCTTTAAAATATTTATCAGAATCTTTTCCTTGCAGGTTAAACATTCTAATGGCAATTGGTTTTACCAAAGCTAAGTCTGAAGAAATACTATTGGCGACACCCGGATATTGAATTTTAACAGCCAGTTTTTTGCCATTTTTCTTTGCCAAATGAACCTGACCGATACTCGCCGCATTTACCGAATTCGGATTAAACTCATCAAAAATTTCGTAGGGCGTTTTACCAAAATTAGTTTTGAATGTTTTTAAAACCAAAGGAGCCGAAAGCGGCGGAACAGAGAACTGCGAAAGCGAAAATTTCTCCACATAAGCCTGCGGAAGAAAATTCTTGTCCATACTCAGCATTTGCGCTACTTTTAGTGCGCTTCCTTTTAAACTTTTTAGTCCGTCGTAAATATCTTCTGCGTTATTTTCGTTCAATTTATCACGGCTCAAGTCTGGATTTACAACTTTCTCAGCATAATGTTTTATGTAATTTACGCCAATTTTTGCTCCAGTTTGAACCAATTTTCCTGCTCTTTCTATTTTTGAGGTCGGAATATAATCGATTGTTTTCATTATCTGCTGTGTATTTTTTCTTTAAATAGAAATTTTCCAAAATCTATTAAATGATTCATTGGTGCAACATTCATCAATTCAAATGAAGCGTTAACCGATTTTTCGATAAAAATATCTGTTTTTTCAAAAGCTGCAGATTCATCTTCCATCCAGAATTTAATTGTTAGCATTAACTGCAACCAGGAAGATTCTTGAATAGCTTTTTCCTGAAATTTCTGAAATCTTTCTTGTTCTAATCTGTAATCGTCAGTTAAAATTTCAGCAACATATTCTTTAAAACTATTTCTAAGCGTAGTTAATTGCACCAAGTTTTTCAGCGGATTTCTATCGATTTTTAGTGTTTGCAAAACATAACTTCTATTTGCAGTAAGAATTTCGAAGAAAGTAAAATAAAAACTTAGCATTTTATTTTTCATATCATATCCCTGATATTCTTCATTTTTGTGAAGAAGATTGACTGTGTTTTCAAAAAACAATCGAAATATTTCTTTTTCTAAACCTTCCAATGTTCCAAAAAAAGAATAAAACTCAGCTTCAGTAAAATCATTTTCTTTAGCAAAATGATAAACCGATTTTGGTTTTTGACCTTTTTCTAAAACCTCATCCATATATTTTGAAACGATATCATCTTTGGTAATTACCTTTTTTTTAGTCGTCATTTTATTAAAATTTAGAATTTGGTATAAAGGTAAACATTGTTTAACTACCTTTACTCATAACCAAACGCAATACACTGTTAAATATATTATAAACTATTATGTCTCAAAACGTTCTATTAACTGGAGGAAGCGGCTTCATTGGAAAATATCTAACAGATATTTTAATTGAAGCTGGATTTTCTGTATCCGTTTTGAGTCGTTCTGATAAAGAAGATACTGCAAGAGTAACCTTTTATAAATGGGATTTAAAGAAGAATTATATTGACGAAAATGCAGTTTTAAACGCAGATTATATTATTCATCTTGCCGGCGAAGGAATTGTAGATAAAAGATGGACGAATAAAAGAAAAAAAGCAATTTTAGAAAGCCGCACAAAACCGGTCGATTTAATTTTTTCTGTTTTAGAAAAACACAATAAAAAACTCGAAGCTTTTGTTTCAGCATCTGCTGTTGGAATTTACGGCGCTTTTACTAGTCATAAAATTTGCAAAGAAGAAACGCCTCCAGCAAATGATTTTTTAGGAACCGTTTGCCAAAAATGGGAAAGCGCCGCAGATAAAATTGGTTCATTAAATATCAGAACCGTTAAAATAAGAACTGGCATCGTTTTAGGAAAAGACGAAGGTTTCTTAAAAAAAATGACTCCATCTTTTAAATCTGGTTTTGGTGCCATTTTAGGTTCGGGCAAACAATACCTTCCTTGGATTCATGTTGAAGATTTATGCCATATTTATTTAAAAAGCCTTCAAGACACACAGCTTGAAGGCCCCTATAATGCTTGTATTACAGACAATACAACAAACTCTAGGCTTTCTAAAATCATTGCCAGAATTTATGGATATTCAATCTGGCTTCCTAAAGTTCCTCCTTTTGTACTAAAAATTCTTTTAGGAGAAATGAGCATCGTAATTCTGACTGGACAAAGAGTTTCTTCAGAAAAAATTCAGCAAATTGGTTTTGAATTTCAAGACTCCGATTTAGAAAAGACTTTAATAAATTGTTTGAAATAGTTATTTTAAAACCGCAAAACGTACCTCATCGCTATGCACAATTCCCGTTAATGCGGTATTTGCCGTTTTAGAGATTTTAGCCGCGATAGAAGCTGGAATACGAATATTAAAATCGGAAAAAGAAATTGGAAAATCTGAAATTACCTGAATTCCTTCTGGAACACGTTTAATTAAAGCATTTACTATAATCTCTTTTGATTTTCCTTTTAAGTTTAATTTCCCTTTAATTTGATAAGGCTTTTCAATTTCATTGATATCTTTCAAATCAAATTTTTCTATTTTGCCTTTAAAAACCGCTTTAGGATAGCGATTACTTTCCATATAATTTTCGTTAAAATGCTCTTGCATTAAATCTAGCTTAAAACGAAAATCTTTGATGGCAACAGTACAGATAAAAGTACTGGATTTAGGTTCTAAAAGAATAGAAACCTGTCTGTTTACAGCTTTTACTTCTTCAAATAACGGAACAGAAGCTTCGAAATTTACAGTTCCCGAATTGGTAAAAAATTTGTCTTGGGCAAGGACAGAAATAGCGGTAAAAAATAAAAGTAAAAAGGTAGTTGTTTTCATAATCGTCTACAGTTAAACAATTATGTCATTCTATTTGTTTTCATTAAATGAATTTAAAAAAAATAGAACGGCAGTACTCAGTGAAAAAATTCCGTAACCCAATTGTTATACTTAAAGTTACGGAATTTTTGCTTGCAAAGTTTTGAAACTAATGCTAAATATTTGTGAATATTTTTTGAGTGAAATGTTTCTCTAACTAACCTTTTACTTCTGTACAAATCTCAATTAAAAAACCATTTAAATCTCTCACATAAGCCACAACTTGTCCCCAAGGTTTTTCTACAGGTTCTGAAACAATTACTGCTCCAAATGAAGTTGCTTTCTGTAAAACTTCTGGAACATTTTCTACAATAAAACCTATTTCTATTGCAAAAGGTTTATCTTCTAAACTGCTTTCGATAAAACCATCTTTAAAATTGCTTTCTGCTAGTTTTTTTGAAGCAAAAGAAAGTGATGTTTCTCCAGTTATCAATTCGCCATAATCATTGTCTGGCGAGATAAATTTTCTCGAAAAACCAAAAGCATTTTCATAAAATGAAATCGATTCTTCGACATCTTCAACGTATAAAATTGTATATCCAAACTTTATCATAATTTCTAGTCTTTAATGTGTTTCACATAAATATAAGAAATTTAACTGATTTCTAGTAGCACATTATACTTTTCTAAACTTGCTAAATCTTCGATAGAATTAATACTCGCCAATTTTTCGTGTTCTTCGACTTCCTTTCTAACTTCGATATGCTTAATTGCTTTTCTAAAACGGCGAACTTCTTGTAAATTAGATAAAATCAGTCCAGGAACTTGCACACTTTTTCCTTCTTTGTCTTTGGCAACCATTGTAAAATAAGACGAATTACAATGCTTAATCACACCTGTTTGAATGTTTTCTGCTTCAACACGAATTCCGACAACCATAGAACTTCTTCCGACATAATTTACAGAAGCTTTCATGGTTACTAATTCTCCAACTTCAATTGGTTTTAGAAAATTTACCGTATCTACCGATGCCGTTACGCAATAATTACCACTAAACTTAGATGCCGAGGCAAAAGCAATTTGATCTAGCAATTGCAAAATATATCCTCCGTGAATTTTTCCGCTAAAGTTAGTGTGCGACGGAAGCATTAATTCTGATATGCTCACTTTTGATGAAGAAACGGGTTTAAAATCTGTACTCATGTTTTTGTTTTTTTGGTGTGTAGTTATTTTTAAACACATAGAATCATAGCTTTTCTATACCATTAAAGGCGTTTCAATTGTATTAACAAACATAGCTATGTGTTAGAAACTAGTTTCTTTTTTAATTCTTTAACAGAAAAAACATCTACGTTTCTATGTGTTTAAATTTTAATTTAATAATTCATTTTCATCTGAATTTATGGCTCTTGCAATAATATTTTCAGGAAGCGATTTTTTTGCCTTTGCTCCCATTTTTTTCAATCTTTCTACGCTCGAAATCAGATTTCCTTTCCCGTCAACCAATTTGTTCATCGCGCTTTCGTATTCTGTTTTAGTGTCTTTAATTTTATTTCCAATACGAACTAAATCAGACACAAAACCTTCAAATTTATCGTATAATGCGCCGGCTTGTCTTGCAATCTCAAAAGCATTTTCCTGTTGTTTTTGATTCGTCCACATACTGTCAATCGTTCTTAAAGTTGCTAAAAGTGTACTTGGCGTGACAATAACAATATTTCTATCGAAAGCTTTTGTGTATAAAGCGGGATCTTCGTTTAAAGCAATGGCAAATGCAGGTTCCATCGGGATAAAAAGCAGAACAAAATCTGGACTTTCTATTTGATATAAATCGTGATAATTTTTGCTTCCAAGCTGTTCTACGTGTCTTTTTATAGAAATTACGTGTTCTTTTAATAATTCTATTTTTAATAATTCCGATTCTTCATTTACCCATCTTTCATACGCAACAAGCGAAACTTTCGAATCGACAATCATTTTTTTACCGTCTGGAAGATTGATTACAACATCTGGAAAAACGCGATTTCCTTCGGCATTGGTAAAACTTTGCTGTACTTCGTATTCTCTTCCCTTTTCTAAACCAGATTTTTCAAGAACACGTTCCAGAACTAATTCGCCCCAATTTCCTTGCATTTTAGTATCGCCTTTTAATGCTTTTGTTAGATTTAAGGTTTCTTTGCTCATTTGAGCGTTCATTTCGCTCAAACCAATAATCTGCTGACGAAGCGCGGCGTGATAATCGATACTTTCTTTATGAGTTTGATCGACTTTTTGTTCGAAAATGTGAATTTTGTCTTGAAGTGGCAACAGAATATTTTTCATATTCTCGCTGTTTTGTTCGGTAAATTTTGCCGATTTTTCTTCGAGAATCTTGTTGGCTAAATTTTCAAATTCTTTGGTAAATTTTTCCTGAAGTTCGTTGATTTCGTTTTTTTGCTCTTTATGTCTTTCCCATAAATTTTCAAAATCAACTTCTTTTTTAGAAAGCTGAATTGCTAAACTGTCTTTTTCTGTTCTAATGTTTTCTTTTTCAGTATTATTTAATTGCAATTGTTTCTGAAAATTATTTTTTTCATTCTCAAATTGCTCTTTTAGCATTAACAATTGATTGTTTAATGCCTGTAATCTTTCTTCAGAAATTGCCTTTTCTGATTGGTTTTTAGACGCAGAAAGCAACTTTCCTACGTACATTCCGATGAATAACGCAATTACAAAACCCAACAAAAACGGTAGATAATCTAACATAACTAAGTTTATTTTACGTAAAAGTACGCAATAATACGTAGTACTTAGTTTTTAAAATAGAAATTTCACGAATTAAGAATTAATCCAAACTAAATCAACAATTTATTTTTCAAAAAAAATTATTCCGCAACGCAACCTTTTTTCAAAACGCTTATCTACAAGATATAACCTATTACAAAAGATTCATGAAAAAATTAATGCTTGGCTTATTTGTAGCCTTTGGAATTAGTGCTTGCTCTCTTGGAGATGACGCTAAATATGCAGATTGTGGTGACAATACAATTGTAGAGTTTACAGGATTTCCTTTATTGTGTAACTATAATGTAAAAACACCACCGCCTACTGCTGCAGTAGCTGTAGTTAATACTCAAAAACAAATGGACGCTCTTTTTGAAAAACACGACAATAGCTGTGCTGTTAGCAGTGATCCAAATATAGATTTTACAAAAAACTTTTTAGTTGGTGTTTTTGCAGGTCCAAAGCCTACAACAGGTTTTGCTTTAAAAATCATTTCTATTATAGAAAACAATTGCCAAATCATAGTTAATTATTATGAAAAATCGCCTGCTCCAGGAGAAAACGTGTCACAAACAACAACAAATCCGTTTGATGTCGTTTTAATTCCAAAAACATCAAAACCATTTATTTTTATTAAATCAACTGAAAGTCCTGACAATATGATTATTGGAAATTACTCTAATCAATGTACTGGTGCAGATTGTCAAAAATTCTTCCAAATAAATGATTATAACACTTTGAAATTCTTAAACGTTGCAGCTGGACAATACGATTTTAGCCAATACAAATACACTCCAACTATCAAAAAAGGTGAATATACTTTATTGTTAAAAGATGTTCCTGGAGAAATTCTAGCACTTAAAGGACAAACTAAAACATACGGTAATCCAAATGAGTCTGCTCAAGGCGGTGTTTATTTTGAGTTGAATCAAAGCGCTGTTATTACGAGAGTTTATATTGATAATGCAGATACTGCAGATCAGAGCGCAGCAATTAAAGCTTTCAAAAAAGTAATCCAAGATAAAATAACTAGCTTAAAATAATCCAATTATGAAAAAACTTTTTATATCATTTATCGTCTGTTTTCTTTTTACAACAGTATATTCTTTAGATGCTTCTAAAGTGGCTTCAGGATCAATAGTAAATACTTGGACTTGGGAAAAATCTATCGGCGGAAATGAAAACCCGTATGTGGCAACTCCAAAAACGATTGGATTTAATAAGAAAATCATCTTTACATCTGAAGGAAGGGTAATTACTTATAAAAATAATGTTGAAATTAGAAATAGTGCTTATCAAGTAGAAAAAGGAATTGGTATTTCGGATCAGTCAGAACATGATCTAATTTCGTTCGAGGGTAAAACTTATGTAATAGAAAACCTTGACAATCAAAACCTAACAATTGTGTCAAACGATCAAGATGGTGCTCGAACTATTTTTAAAAGATAGTTTTGTAAACTATTATAAACTATTTTTGCAAAATCAAATTTGAACCATTTCTTGAAAGACGACGTAGAAAAATATATCAAACTGTGCATGAAAAATGACAGAGAGGGACAACTGAAAATATATCAGTTGTTCTCTCCTGTTTTGTATGGAATATGTTTGAAATACATGAAAAATGAAGACGATGCCAAAGACGTTTTTCAAGAAGCTTTTGTAATTGTTTTTCAGAAAATAAGCCAATATAAATTTGAAGGAAGTTTTGAGGGTTGGATGAAACGAATTTTCATTAACAAACTGATCGAAACTTTGAACAAAAAGAAAAAAGAAAGTTTTTTTCTGGATGTTTTTGATCCTGATACCGATTTTGTCGAAGAGGAAGAACTAGAAGTTATTCCGATGGAACAAGAAAAGTTACTGGAATATATACGGGATTTGCCAGATCAATATCGAACGGTTTTTAACTTGTATGTTTTTGAAAAAATGAAACACAAGGAAATAGCCGAATTACTGAAAATCTCAGAAGGAACATCAAAATCAAATCTAAACCGCGCCAAACATATTTTACAAAAGCGAATTTTGAGTATCAAAAATTTTAAGACAGCATGAAGAAGCACAAAATAGAAGATATTTTTTCATCAATGGAAGACTTTTCGAGTGTTCCGCCGCCAGAATTATGGGGGCAGATTGAAGAAAAATTAAACAAACCTAAAAAGAAGAAGAGAGCAATTCTTTGGTGGTCGGCTGCTGCATGCTTATTATTGGGGCTGCTTCTGCCTTCAATTTTACATTTTACTGGTTCACCTCAAAATAATAACCTAAATAATGGCGGTTTCGAAAATAATAGTGTAGTTCTTGACAACAATAAAAATCAGAATAACAAAAAAACATCTGATGAAAATGCTGACAAAACTTTAGATACAACAGCAAATGAGGTTTTATCGACAAAAAAACAATTAGATAATAAACAGCTTAATCAAAACCAAGAAACTGCTGTTGCTCATTCGGATTCAAAAAATAAGGAAAAAAATAGCAATTCTAAATCAGAAGATAAAATCAATAGAAATACTCCAAATCAAAATTTCTCAAATCAGAATTTTATCGCTTCAGAAGAAAAGTCAACTGCCAATTCTTCTGCAAAATCTCCTTTAGAAAAAAACAAAAAAACTGCTGCTAAGGGAATTTCTGAAGAAAGAATTGCTTTTGGAAAACCTAGTAAATTTAATTCGACAACACCGAAACAGCTTCCAAATTCGATTTTTGAAGAACAATTGGCTTCAAAAAACAACAAAAATTTTACTCTTAATAGCAATAATGCTTTTGCAAGCAACAATGCTGCTAACCAGAATTTGAATAATCTTAAAAACAATGCTGCTGATAAAACTGTAAACGGTATTATAAAAGAAAATTCAAAATTTGGAATGCCTTTAACCAAACAAGATTCTGTACAGCTTGCAGAACTTCAAAACTTAGAAAAAGGAATTTTGCCTTTGGAAGAGAAAAAGGACAAGAAGGACAAAAAAGATAAAAAACTGAATTTAAACGAAAGATGGGCCGTGGCTGTTTTTGCTGGTGTTGCTAGTTCTGAAAACACTAGAAATGAAAAAACTTTAGGTAACGTAAATGATTCTAAACAATCGAATTCATACGGAGTTAAAACGAAATATAACATTAGCAATAAATGGGCGGTTAGCTCGGGACTTAAGTTTAATGAGTTAGGACAAAGTGTTGCCAACGTTTCTTATGTAAGTGCTAAAAACAATACTCTTTTTGTACCAGATGCAAGCGCTACAAGTTACACTAATGCTGCGCCAGCGGGAACAAATTCAGAGTATATTTTAATCTCAAACAGTACCAAAGAAGCTTTAAAAAGTGATAATGTGCAAAGCGGAAAATTAGATCAGAATTTAAGATATATCGAAATGCCTCTTGAGGTTTCTTATTCTATTTTTAATAGAAATAAAGCGAGCATAAATTTAAATACTGGAGGTTTTGTTGGAAGGTTAATTTCGAACAATGTTGCTTTAGATGGTCATAATATTGGACAAAATACAACTGCAAACGATTATGTTTATGGTTCTACTTTGAGCAGTACGGTTCAATACCGTGTCTACAAAAAAACCAATGTTTTTGTTGAACCTGCGGTGAATTATTATATTAATCCATTAAACAATCAGTCTTTCAACCAGTTTCAGTGGGGTTTAAATTTTGGTTTAAATGTTTCTTTCTAAACTTAATTTGTAGTACTTTTCAGAAAAAAAAAATAAAATTCATTTTTCATGGACTTTACAATTTCTGAAATAAATTCAAAATCAATTTCAAAAGACTTATTTAATGCTAAAGAAGTTGTTTTTGATAAAGCAAGTTTAGAATTGGCTAATCTTCAAAAAGAAGACGAAAGTGACGAATATAGTGCCTTTCGCTTTTCTTTAAACAATAAAAAAATCTGTTATAGAGAAGCCAAAATAACGCCAACTAAAACAGGGCAATTTGTTACTTTATGGAAAAGAAATAAAACAGGAATTATCGAACCTTTTGATTTTTCTGATGCAATAGATTTTGTAATTGTAAGTGTTCGAAAAGGAGAGAATTGGGGACAATTTATTTTCCCTAAAAAAACTTTACTAGAAAAAGGTATTTTTTCAACAGAAAAGAAAGAAGGAATTAGAGCAACACGCGTTTATCCATCTTGGGACGAAACGACAAGCAAACAAGCTCAAAAAACACAAAAATGGCAATTGGATCACTTTTTTGATTTTAGAAATGAAGTTGATTTCGATAGACTAAAAAAAATATTCGCATAAAAAAAGGCAGTCTTAAAATGACTGCCTTTCTTTTTTATCCTAAATCAGAGATTATTATTTTTTGATAATCTTATCTTTAAAAATTACTTTGTTATTTTCGGTAACTGTGTAAATATAAAATCCAGAAACTAAATTATGAACAGACATTACCGCTGTACTGATTTCAGATTCGTTTGTAACATTAATTGGACTTCCAATTACGTGTCCGTTAATATCGTAAAGTTTGATTTTTAAATCTCTTCCTTGTGTCGTTGGCACATCAAAATTAACAACATCTGTTGCAGGATTTGGATAAGCACGCACGACATATTTGTTTTTACCTCCAAAATCAGGAACAGCCAGAACATCTTGTTTCAATTCAAAACGCGCAATTACAGGTCCGTGATCTGACGTTGTTGTGGTATAACTTGCAATATCATTACGAGGATCATAAACCGCAGTTGAATTTGCAATATAATCGTCTAACAATTCATTAGAAATTGTAATGTGATCTAAGAATCCGCCTGAACTTAAGAAACTGTAAGCACCAGCTTGGCTGATTTCTAAAGTAAGGGCTTTGTAATTATTAGTATCATTTACAAAAGCTTCATAAGAAGAAGGTTGTCCGGCAATTACAGAAGCTTTTACATCGTCATTATAATCTCCTAAAAGAATAATATTTGAGTTTGCATAATGTGCATCTAAACTGTCTTTAAGAACTTGTGTATCGTATTTACGCATGTTATAACGAGAAATATCTGTTCCGCTGTTGGCACGTGCGTGAAGATCAATTAACTGAATTTCATTTTTAACTCCATTAAGATTCGTTTCTAAAGTTACCATATAAGGCAAACGTCCAGATGAGAAGAAACTGCTGTTTGTACCTCCAGGATAATTCGCAAGCGTTTTTGTTCCAGCGCGCAACTCATCATAAAAACCTTTAAACATTACTCGAGTTTTCTTTAATGTTGTTGTTTTTGTATTATAAAGAACAACTAATTTTTGTGGTGGAAAAGTTGGATCTGAAGTTGGATCCCAAGAATACGACCAAGAAGTTGAAACCGTTTTTTCGAACGTTTTTCCGTTTACGTTTATTTTCGTAATTAAAGCATCAATCTGAGCATCGCTAGAAACCTCTTGAACAACATAAACATCTGCGTCTAATTTATTCATCACCTTAGCTACGTTTTCTAACTGTAATGTTTTGTCGGCTGGACCGTAAGCTGCTGTTGGCGCACCAAAGAATTCTAAATTATAAGTAACAACATCAAAAGTATCTGCTTTTGGTAAAGAAGAACCTGTTAGTGAACCAATTTGTTTACTTAAAGAAGTTCCTGTCACGGTAAGTGTTCCAGCAATTTTTAATTCTTTTGTAGTTGGAATAAATCTTGCATAAAGAGTTGTTCCTGCTGCAGCGTTTGCAGACGAAATTAGTATACTTGAAGCAAAAGAAATATTATCTAATGATAGTTGATATGAAGCTGGAGCTGTTAATGTTAAATCTCCGTAACCATCTGCTTTAAAAGCAAAAGATTGGCTTGTAGAAACTGTATTCTGAGCTACATCGCCAAAATCTAAAACAGGATTTGAAGCCACGTAACCCGATTCGTTGGTAATGGCAAAATCGTCAAAAGACCATTCAGAAGCATTATTAGTTCCGCCAGCTGTAGTTTCGTAAACCCAAGCCAAATAAGTATGATCTGTTTTATAATTTCCTAAATTGATAAACTCAGATTTCACATAACTTCCTGTAACCGTTGGGAAATTTCCATCAATTTCTGTCCAAGTTGCTAAAGCAGGATCACTTACACCATCATAATTTGTAGAAACCATTAATTTTAAAGATGGTCCAGCATAAAATTTACGAGAATAGAAAGACAATAATGGGAATTGCCCAAAGCTGTCTAAACGCATTTTTGGAGAAATCAACCAATCTTTACTTGGTACATTCGTATCTGAGAAACCATTTACAAGAACTGCACCAGTTCCTGAATTTACATTTCGTGTTACATTTGTGTATGTCCATTTATTTAAAGGTCCAGAAACATTATATTGTGTCCATCCGCTGTTTGAAAGCACATTTGGATCGTCAAAATTTTGAATGTAAGGATTGGTTCCAATTCCAGAAACAGCAACCGTTTTACTTAAAGCACCAGTTGTTTCTTGAGTTATTGTTCCTGATAAAATACCAGCAGCACTTGGCTTAAAACGTACATATACTGTTGGAGTTGCATTTGAAGCAAAATCTACAGCATCATAAGAAACAGAAGACTGAAAAGTATTATTATCTTTTGAAACTGTATAATTAGCCGTTGCTGTTACAATTACTGGAGCATTAATATTTGTTCCTTTAATTTGATAATTTAAACTAGCCGAATCTAAATTTTGTTCTACACTTCCAAAGTTAAGCGTTGCACTCGTAGTTCTTATAGATGGTATTAAAATACTTGCCGTTGTTACATCTAATTTATTAACTGTCGCTTGAAGATTTTCAGAAGCATCTTTAGAAACAGAATAAACTGTATAAGCTGTATTTAAAGTTAAACCTGTAAAGATTTTAGAATATTCTAAAGATTTATCTGCAATATTCAGAGATCCAGACTGTAAAGCCACAGCTCCAGTTGCATCTAAACCAGCTTTTACTTGCGCCACAGTTGGTTGTGCGCTTCCAGAAGCAGTTAAAACGAAATAGGTTTTACCTGTTTCATTTAATTTACTAACAAAGTCAAAACCATCAGATAAAACTTCAGCAATTTTCGGATAACCAGATTCGTTAACTGGAGGAGTTGTATCTCCTCCAACTTTAATATTATCAATTGCAAAAGATGGTCTAGAACCTGCACCAGAATCTTGCCTTGAAATCCATCTGATTTGAACCACTTGCTGATTATCACAATCCGCAGGCAATGTAATTTTAATAGTTTTTAAATTTTGAGGTGTAGTAATCGCAGTAATCTGCTGATCGACAGTATTACTGTAAACCGTTTCTGCTATAGAAGTAAAAGCAGCTGTTGTTCCTACACGGTATTGTAATACCAATTCGTTAATACGGCTAGAAACAGGGCTTCCAGGCAATCCATAAGGATTACGAATTGTCATCGCATCATACTGAACCTGAACAGCAGTTTGTCCTGTAGTAGAAAATGCTAAAGCAATAGTTAAATCTAAAGAGCTACTATTTAAGAATCCAATTTTACCATCATAATTATGAAAATTTCCACTTGTAGTTGCAGCGGTACTGCTCGCATTAAGTTGTCTGTCTGCTCCAGGCGTAGCACTTGTATTGAAGCTAGCGCTAGGACTTGTAGAAGCTGTCCATCCTCTAAATCCAACTGGCAAAGCCGTAGCCGTCGCTAGCAATCCAGTAAAGTTTTGAGAATAAGGTAATGTTTGAACTTCTGGCATGGTTCCCTGAGCAAAAATATTTCCAGAAAAGCAACCTATCAAACATAAAAAAGCCAAGAGTTGGCGCGAAAAGTAAAGTTTTTTCATACTGTTAAGGAATAGAGTTTTTAGAAGTCAAATTTATCGCCTTTAAAGTTAAGCCAACATTATAAAACTATAAACTTAATGCATACTGTTTTATCAATATTATCTAAAAAAGCTTAACACTATATTAAAGATACTAAAATAAAATCAACCAAAAAGCCTATAAACCAAATAATATTCAAAACAGCACAACTACCAAACCTTTCGTAATGATTCCGTTTTTCTTACAAAAAGACAAACCTCTATTCAATAAAAAAGCAGTAAACTTTTGCTTACTGCCTTCTCACTTTGTTATGTAGTCTAAAAAAATTACACTGCTGTATAACCTCCGTCGGCTATAATATAACTTCCAGTTGTAAATGATGATTTATCAGAGTTTAAGAAAACTACCAATTCGGCAATTTCTTCGGCAGTTCCTAAACGGTTCATTGCCGATTTCGCCGCAACGGCATTCATCATATCTTTATTTAAATTGTCTTTTAAAAGCGCTGTTTCAATATAACCGGGTCCAACGGCATTACATCGAATATTTTTTTGAGCATATTCGACTGCAATATTTTTTGTCAAACCCACAACACCATGCTTACTTGCTGTATAAGCAACACTATTTGGAGCTGCAACTTGTCCGTGAATAGATGCGATGTTCACAATGCTTCCTCCTCCATTTTTTTCCATTTGTTCTAATTGGTAACGGCAAGCATAAAAAACACCGCTTAAATTAAGCGCTATTACTTTATCCCAAGCTTCTGGCTCATATTCTCCGGTTGGTTTCGCTGGCCCGCCCATTCCAGCGTTGTTACACGCAATGTCAAGTCGCCCATATTTTGAAACCGTAACCTCAACCATATGCTTATTATCTGCTGCGCTCGACGAATCTCCTTTTACAAAAAAAGCTTCTCCGCCTTTGTCTTTTATATTTTTTACGGTTTCTTCACCGTGCTCTACATTAATATCAGATACCACAACTTTTGCTCCTTCTCGAGCGTATGCTTCTGCAACTGCGCGTCCGATTCCTGAACCGCCGCCAGATACAAATGCTACTTTGTTTTCTAAAAGTGACATATTCTTAAAATTTAAATTGTTCCCTCTAATTTACGAAGATTTAAAGGGATACTGAAGTCTTAAGAAGAGTTTACAATAAGATTAACGCTTACCGCTAATGTTATGTTATTTGATATTAAAATGACCTGATTTTGATGAAAATTTCGTATTGTATATTAATCCTCTTCATCCAATTTCATATTCCCTCTGTCTTTATGACTTTCTGGATTTGAATTCGGATATCGATTTGGTGTTATATCAGAATTTCGATCTTTGTTTTCTACAGTCTTCTTGGCTTCTTCTTCTGTAGAAACACCTCGATTTGCATTTGGATTTTGAGAATCCGTTTTTGATATTTTTGATTTAATATCTTCGTTTTCGTTTCTTGCCCTTTCTACAATTTTTTTATCGCCGTCTTTATCGCTAACCAATTCTTTATTCAGTTTTGCGTCTTTTAAATCTTCATCGTGCGAAACGTTTTTTCCTTTAGATTCATCTATATTTTTTTGCGTTCCGTTTATCTTTTTCGTTCCTAATTTATTTGTTTCCATGGCATTATTCTTTTGAGTTTCTTACATAATATTACGAATTAAAATTTTTAAAACTAAGTGCTTTAACATTGCTTTTAGTTTATAATGGCTCGTTTTTCATAATTCACTATCTTTATTTACAACATTTTACGATTTAACCTAAATCTTAACTTATGAATTTCTTCCAAATCAAAACCAGCTGGTCAAATGCCGAATTCATTCTAATCAAAATTTGTATGGCTTCTATCTACATTTTTGTTGGAAGTTATTTTCATGAATTCTTCCAAAATTATTATTGGGCTTTAATCGAAATTTTTGCTTTTACAGCAATTTGGTTTGTTTATCAATGGATAAAGAAAATGAAATCTCAAAAGCAGTAATTCGTTTTAATTTGAGAAACCAACTATCTTTGCAAAAAATTAAAAATGCACAGACACTTCATTCTTTTTAAACCTTACGGCTATTTAAGCCAATTTATTTATGAATTAAAAAGAAAGAAAAAGCTTTTGGGCGAATTACACGATTTCCCGGAAGGAACAATGGCAATTGGAAGATTAGACGAAGATTCTGAAGGTTTGCTCTTACTGACGACTGACGGAAATATGAGTGAACTTGTTCGAAGCAAAAAAGTCGACAAAGAATATTATGTTCAAGTTGACGGCATTATTACTCCCGAAGCAATTGAAGAATTGCAAAAAGGTGTAAAAATCGGACTTGACGGAGGAAAATACAAAACAAAACCCTGCAAGGCCTTTATTGTAACAGAAATTCCTGATTTTGGAGCAAGAGCCAAAAAAATTAGAGACGAACGTCATGGTCCAACTTCTTGGGCATCGATCACAGTTAGAGAAGGAAAATTTCGTCAAGTTAGAAAAATGACCGCCGCAGTTGGTTTTCCCACACTTCGCTTGGTTCGCGTACGAATAGGAAATGTATATTTGCAAAACTTAAAAGCCGGAGAAGTTCTTGAAGTTTCCGATTTTAAATTAGATAATTAGAAAATGTGCCTATTTAGATAATTTTTGAAACTTGAAACCTAAAACTTGAAACCTAAAAACTCAAAAAAATGCTAAACGTAGTTCTTGTAGAACCTGAAATACCAAATAATACTGGAAATATTGGAAGATTGTGCGTAGGTACAGAAAGCCGACTTCACTTAATTCATCCGTTCGGATTTGTTATTAATGATAAAAATCTAAAACGTTCTGGATTGGATTATTGGGTGCATCTTGATGTAACCGAATATCAAAATGTAGAAGAATGGATTGCGCAGATTCCTGATCATTCTCGCGTGTTTTTAATGAGTTCGCATTCTGATAAATCCTATTTAGAAAATGAATTTCAGGATGGAGATTGGTTAGTTTTCGGAAAAGAAAGCGTTGGTTTAAGCAAGGAATTCATGGCGAGATTCGAAAATCATTTAACGATTCCGATGTCGCCGCTAATTCGCTCTTTTAATATTGCTAATTCTGTTGCTTTTGTAGTTGGCGAAGCGAAGAGACAAATTGGATTGAAAAAGATTTAATTGTTTAATCGAGAATAATAAACTTTATATCATGATTCAAACATTATTGTTTAGCTTGGAATTTATATTAGTAGATTTTTTTTCTACTTATGGAATAATTATTATCATTTGCTTACTTCTTTCAATATTTATTAAAAATCCAATTCTTCAAAAAATTAATGATCAATCAAAGCGTTTCATTACATTTATTGGAATTGCTTATTTAATTGTCTTCCTTCTCGCAACAATTATTGAATTAAACATTTCAGATGAGGAAAGTAATTTTTTTTTGCTAAACAGAATGTTTGGTAAATATTGGTTTGGATTTTGGCTTCAACCGTTACTTTGGTTCTCTATGAGCCAACTTCTTAGAATTAAATCAATCCAAAAAAGTATTCTTTTAAAACTAATTTTCAGCTTTTTCTTTATTATATCAATTGAGAAAATAGTAATCATTGTCACATCTTTCCATAGAGACTACTTGCCAAGCTCCTGGACCATGTCTACATATTCTTATTCTTCAAATCTATTTCTTGAGCTATTAATTAAATTTTCAATCTTTCTGATTTCTGCTGTTTTTTTTATGATGATTACTCAAAAAATCAATGATTGGAAAACAATAAAAACTAACTCACAATAAACTTCCCTTTTTCAGCATCAAAAACAATATTTTCATCTTTAAATAAATTGCTGAAACTTCCATTAGAAATTAAATTACAAGGCTGATCTTGTGTAATATTTTCTGGCGTCATCATAATCATTTCATCACTTAATTGAATGGCAAGATCAATATCGTGCGTAGAAAACAAAATGCATTTTTGAGTTTCTTGCGTTAGCTTTTTCAATAATTTGAACAAAGAAACTTTATGAAGTAAATCTAAATGTGTTGTTGGTTCATCTAAAATAATTAGCGGCGTATCTTGTGCCAAAGCTCTTGCAATTAGCACTTTTTGTAATTGTCCGTCGCTAATTTGAAAATGCTTCTTTGAAGCTAAATGTTCAATTTGGGTTAATCGCATTGCTTCTTGAACTTTTGCAACATCTTCTTCAGATAATTTGTCAACCCAATTTGTGTAAGGCTGACGACCAAGTGCCACTAATTCAAAAACCGAAAGATTACTTGGAGGCAGTTTTTCTGTTAAAACCAAACTTAAATTTTGTGCTAATTCTAAAGGTTTATAATTCGAAATCTCTTTTTCATTCAAATAAACATTTCCTGATAATGTTTTTTGAATTCCGGTAATGGTTCGCAATAAAGTTGATTTTCCAATTCCGTTTGCTCCGATTAATGTAATTAGTTTTCCCGAAGCTAAACTTAGATTCAGATTCTCAGCAATAGTCGTAACACCTTTCTTGGATTTGTATCCGATATTTAGATGCGACGTAGTTAGAATTGATTTCATTTTAAAGGTGCTAAGGTTCTGGGATGCTAAAGTTCTAAATTTTTATTTATCTAATTATTGAAAATTTCTCTTTCTAACCAAAAGCCAAATAACAACAGGCGCCCCAATAATAGACGTTATCGCGTTAATTGGAAGCGTAACATCGAATCCTGGCATTTGTGAAACAATATCACAAAACAACATGATAATTGATCCGAAAAATAAAGTACTCCAAAACAATATAGTATGATTACTGGTTTGAAAAGTCAGTTTTGCGATATGCGGAACTGCTAATCCGATAAAAGCAATTGGTCCAGCAAATGCCGTTATCGCTCCAGATAAAATACTTGTTGCAAATATGATTATTAATCGAGCTTGTTTAAAATTTAATCCCATGCTTTTTGCATAGTTTTCTCCTAAAAGTAAAGCATTTAATGGTTTAATGCTTTTCGCGCTCAAAAGCAATCCGATTAAAACGCAGAAAGTCAGAATTCCGATTGTCGACCACGAAAGATTTCCTAAACTTCCCATTGACCAAAATGTAAATTTCTGAAGCTGTTCTGCCGTGCTAAAATAAGTTAAAACACTTACAATCGCGGTTGTAAAACTTCCAAACATTAATCCAACAATCAAGATTGCCATTGTGTCGCGTAATCGCTGCGAAACGACTAAAACCAAAAGCAATACCAAAGTACTTCCGAAAGTAGAAGCCAGAACAATTCCGTACGATGATAATGCAATTACACTTAAAAACGAAGGCAGAAATCCTGCGCCCAAAATAACAAAAGCAACTCCTAAACTCGCGCCCGAACTTAATCCTAAAACATAAGGTCCAGCAAGCGGATTTCGGAATAAAGTCTGCATTAAAAGTCCGCTTATTGAAAGTCCGCTTCCGACTAAAACAGCCGTAATCGCTTTTGGCAAACGATAATTAATGATAATATATTCCCAAGTTGATTTTGTTGCTTGCCCTCCAGTTAAACTGACAAAAACATCTTTTAGCGGAATCGTAACAGAACCTAAACTAATGCTCGCAAAAAACATCAGCAAAAGACCTAAAGTCAAAACAGCAAATAAAATGGTATTTCGTTTTTTATTTGCCAAATTAATTCAGTTTTGATGCAAAAGTAAATTCGTAACTTGACAATAAATCAGGATGAAAAATTTTGATATAATCTTTCAAAACTAGATCTGGACGGCTTGGTGCTAATTCGTAATAAACCGTTCCGCCAGTTGCGCCCAATTTACCTTCAAAATTGTAAACGCTTTTATTTTTAAAAGCATCAAATTCTCCATAATGCGGATTCGCTTTTTGCAATTCATCTAAACTTTTAAATGAACCAGAAGCAATCCAAACATTGGCAGTTTTAGCTTTATCCAATACTTTTTCAAAAGACAAACCTTCACTTCCACTTCCTTTTAAATCTGCCCATAAATAATTTGCCTGAGCATCTTTCATAAATTGTGCAACCCAACTATTTCCTTTTGCAACATACCAAACATCTTCATACATAGAGCCGTATAATACTTTTGAAGTCGCAGGTTTATCTTTAACTAACTTTAAAGCTTGATTATAACTTTCTACAATTTTATCAAAAAGCTCTTTTGCTTTGTCTTCTTTTCCAAATAAAGCCCCGTAAAGCTTGATCCATTCTGCTTTTCCAAGTGGAGATTGCTCCATCCAATCGCCTTGAATTAAAACATTTAAGCCGCTTTTTTTCAGATTATCCAACATCGGATTGTTATTATCAACTCCAAAAGTCACTATCAAATTTGGTGCTAATTCTATTAATTGCTCGATATTCAATTTTTCATTTTGTCCAACATTTTTCACAGAACCTTTGTCAATTAAAGCTCTTGTTTTTTCTGAAGAAATATAGTCTGTGTGCGGAAAACCAACTAATTTGTTTTCTACTTCAAGCATTTCTAAAAACGGAATATTTGTCGTAGAAGTTACTACGACAGATTCTAGTGGAACTTGAATAGAAGTGTAAGACAGAAGACTATCTGGAACTTTTGCATCTTTTTCTTTTAAAATATACTTGAAATCTTTATCTGAATTAGGCCATGGATTTGAGACTGTTACAACAGAATAATCATCATATTTTAAAATTGAAAGTCCTGATGCATATTCAATACTATTTTTAGTATTCTCTATTTTTACGGTTTCAACTTTTTCATTCTTCTTACATCCAATAAGGATAAAAAAAGTTGCTGTAAAAATCATTTTAGGAAAAAAATATCTCATGGTTTCGGTTTTGGATGGCACAAAGGTAAAGTATTTTTATATTTTTTTTGTTTACCTTTATTCTTACAAATTTAAACAATTGTATCTTTGCGATATGAATACCACAAAAAAGAAAATTTGCTCAAGCTGTGATTCTGAATTCAGCTGCGGAGATATATCTATAGTAAATAAATGTTGGTGTAATGATTATCCACCAATATTTAATCTTTCTGAAGGAGGCGACTGTCTCTGTCCAAGTTGTTTTAAAGAGGCTTGCGAAGATAAAATTGATGCCTATGTCGAAACTCTTTCTAAAGAAAAAGCACTTCAAAACAAAGCCAAAGATCTACCCAAAACAGAAATCTTAATTGAAGGAATCGATTATTATCTTGAAAATGGAAATATGGTTTTTAAAACTTGGTACCATTTAAAAAGAGGAACTTGTTGCGGAAATAATTGCCGACATTGCCCTTATTAATTGTTAATTATAAATTGTTAATTATAAATTGTTAATTATAAATTGTTAGTTGTTAATTATTAACTTGGCTGCCACAATCTAACAATTAATAATTACAATGCTTCACTTAATCATTGGCGGTGAGCGTTCTGGAAAAAGTAGTTATGCCCAAAAACTTGCTTTAGAACTTTCTAATTCACCTTTATATATTGCAACGGCTCGAAAATGGGATTCTGATTTTCAAACCCGAATTGATCGTCATCAAAACGAACGCGACGAACGCTGGACCAATATTGAAGAAGAAAAACATCTGAGTAAAATTGATTTTTCTGGAAAAACAGCATTAATTGACTGCGTTACACTTTGGTTGACAAACTTTTTTGTAGACAACAAAAATGACGTTGCTTTGAGTTTGGAAGAAGCTAAAAAAGAATTTCTTGCTATTGCGAAAAATCAAAACTCCAATATCATCATTGTAACAAACGAAATCGGAATGGGCGTTCATGCAGAAACTCATATCGGCAGAAAATTTGTTGAACTTCAAGGTTGGATGAATCAATTTCTTGCCGAAAATGCTGACGAGGTTGTTTTGATGGTTTCGGGAATTCCGGTAAAAATTAAAGGATAACCAAATTCAATGTCAATCACAATTACAATATCAAAAAACAAATTCTAAACTTTTAAATTCTAAATTCCAATATCGTGAAGTATCTTTACATAAAGAGCAAATTGATATTGATTTTTGAAATTGAAAATTATGAGCAATCTAGACGATATATTAAAATCCCGCCGCGATACCCGACATTTTACAACCGATGAAGTTCCTGATGAAGTAATTCAGAAAGCTTTACAGGCTGGACATTGGGCGCCTTCTGTCGGGTTAACTGACGCGACTAGATATTTCCTCATTAAATCGGATGAAGTTAAAAGTTCTATAAAAAATCTGTTTTTAGATTACAACAAAAAAGCAGCTGAACTTACTGATAACGAAGAACAAAAAGAACTATATAATTCGCTAAAACTAGAAGCAATCGAAGAAGCTCCAATCGGACTTATTATTGCTTATGACCGTTCTGTTTTAAACCAATTTACAATTGGAACGATTGGAAGCAATGAAGCCGTGAAATTCAGTTCGGTTTGTGCGGCGCAGAATATCTGGCTTTCGCTTACAGAACAAGGTTACGGAATGGGATGGGTTTCTATTTTGAATTATTATCAGTTTAAAAAAATCCTCGATTTACCCGAAAATATTGAACCGTTGGGTTATTTCTGTATCGGAAAACCAGCAACAAATTATAACAATCAGCCAATGCTTCAGCAATTGCATTGGAAACAGAAATCGGAAGCTCCAATTTGTAAAGAGATTAACGAAATTCATAAAATAAATATTCCTGATTTTACAGTTAAATCTGAAAATGAAATCGCCGACAAATCTGATTTTTGTAAACTTTTGCAAGAAAAAATAGATTCGAAAACAAAACCTGTTGGTTCTTTGGGAACTCTTGAAACTTTAGCTTTTCAAATGGCTACTGTTTTCGAAACTTTAAATCCGAAAATTACAAATCCGAATATTGTAGTTTTTGCGGCAGATCACGGAATTGCAAATCATGACGTAAGCGATTATCCGCAAGATGTTACACGCCAAATGGTTACTAATTTTCTGGATGGTGGAGCCGCAATAAATGTTTTCTGCAAACAAAACGATATTGAATTATCTATTGTAGATGCTGGCGTAAATTACGATTTCCCAACCAATGCAAAATTGATTAATTCGAAAATTGCTAAAGGAACTCAGTCATTTTTACACGTTCCAGCAATGAGCGAAACTGAAGTTCAATTATGTTTTGAAAAAGGAAAATCGATTGTTGATACTATTGCAAAATCAGGCGCAAACTGCATCGGTTTTGGCGAAATGGGAATTGGAAATACTTCTACAGCTTCTGTTTTAATGAGTCTTTTAACTGGTTTTTCTATTGAAGAATGTGTCGGAAAAGGAACTGGAGTTTCTGATGAAAAGCTCATTCAAAAACAAAATATTTTAAAAAAAGCTATCGAAAATTATTCTGGCAAAACCGATTTAATGTCACAGCTTGCTTATTTTGGAGGTTTTGAAATTCTACAAATGGCGGGCGGAATGCTTTCTGCTTTTGAAAACAAAATGCTGATTTTAGTTGATGGTTTTATTTGCACTGTCGCCTTTTTAATCGCTTCAAAAATAAATCCGAATATTTCAAAAAATGCTATTTTTTGTCATTGTTCTGCCGAAAAAGCACATCAAAAATTATTAAATTATTTAGATGCAAAAACAATTTTAAATTTAGATTTACGCTTAGGCGAAGGAACAGGCTGCGCGGTTGCTTTTCCAATTTTAAAATCGGCTGAGGCTTTTTTGAATGAAATGGCTAGTTTTGAGAGCGCGGGAATAAGTCGAAAGTAGTATTTAGTCTCAGTCACAGTTTTCAGTTTTGCACCAATAAGTCTTGATTAATCAATCATATTAAATGAAAAAAGAACTACACATTTTCTTTACCTGTTTAATGTTCTACACCAGAATTCCCTGTCCAAAAAACATTACGCATGATCCGGATTATTTAAATAAAGCTACAAGATATTTTCCTTTTATTGGATGGATTGTTGGTAGTATTTCTTTTATAGCTTATTCTCTATTTGCTCAATTTCTTTATACAGAAACAGCCGTGATTTGTTCGATCGTGATTTCCGTTTTAACAACTGGGGCTTTTCACGAAGACGGTTTTGCAGATGTTTGCGATGGTTTTGGCGGAGGCTGGACAAAAGAAAAAATCTTGATGATAATGAAAGACAGTGTAATTGGCGCTTATGGAGCAATTGGATTGGTTTTGCTTTTTTTATTAAAATTCAGATTGTTATCAGAATCTATTATAATATTTCAAGTTTATGATGACATGGCAGTTTTTAAAATTTTCCTCTTATTTATTTCTGCGCATTCTATAAGTCGATTGGCAGCGATCAGCATTATTTTCACGCATGAATATTCTCGCGAAGACGCTTCAAGCAAAAGCAAGCCAATTGCCAAACAATTTACTTGGAAAGAAGTTTTTGGCTCTTTCTTTTTTGGTCTAGTTCCTTTAATTGTATTTTCTCTTTTTGATTTTAGATTAATTCTAGCCGTAATTCCTGTTTTTATAACGAGATATTTTTTAGCTCGATATTTCCAAAAATGGATTGACGGTTATACAGGAGATTGTCTAGGAGCGACGCAGCAAGTTTGCGAAATTATATTTTACCTAAGTATTCTACTTATATGGAAATTTATCTAGTTCGTCATACCGAAACCATTTGCGAAAAAGGAATTTGTTACGGACAGTCAGACGTAAATATTGCAGAACCTTTTGATGAAATTTTCGATAAAATTATTTCCGAATTACCATCCGAAGCTGTTATTTTTTCGAGTCCGTTAAAGCGTTGTGTAATTTTAGCAAAACATATTCAAGAAAACATAAATGCAATTTCTTATCAAGAAGACGATCGCTTAAAAGAAATGAATTTTGGCGATTGGGAATTGAAAACTTGGAATGAAATTCCGCCTGAAGAACTCAATCCGTGGATGGAAGATTTTGTAAATATTAAAGTTTCAAACGGCGAATCTTTTACAGAACTTCATGAAAGAGTTGGTGATTTTTTAACGAATGAAATTTCAAAAATAAAAGAACCCATTATTATCGTTGCTCATGCAGGAATAATTAGGAGTATTTTGTGCCATCAAACTTCACTTCCTTTAAAAGATGCATTTAATAACAAAGTTGATTTTGGCGAAGTTATCAGAATTGAATTATAAATCTGATGTTTGTTTGATTATTAAGCCTTAAAAGTGAAACAAATTTGAAAATTCAATATTTTTAACTTTATCTTTGCAGCAAATTAAGGTTGTGTTTAAACAAACACATTAAAAGGGAATCAAGTAAATTCTTGAGCTGTACCCGCAACTGTAAGCTTAGTTCTTAAACGAATGCTTGTTGTAAACTGCAAAACCACTGCCACGCACTGCGTGATGGGAAGGTAAACAACAAGACGCAAGCCAGGAGACCTGCCTTTGTAACAAATTATCGAGCTCTCGGGAAAAAGAGTGTAGAAATTATGACTATAAAACTAAGGTTTGCTTTTTGTTTACTGTTGTTGTGCCAGATTATTTCGGCGCAGAATGATTCTATTAATAAATTGAAAGAGGTTGTCGTTTCTGATAACAATCTTAAGAATTTCTCCAATACACAATCGATACAAAGGTTAAGCGATTCTATTATAAGCAAAAACCAATCTTCATTAACTTCTCTTTTAAATTATAATACTATAATCTATTTTAAAGAAAATGGATTAGGAATGACTTCTTCGCCTTCCTTTAGAGGAACTACTTCTCAACAGACTGTAGTAGTCTGGAATGGAATAAATATCAACTCTCAGTTATTAGGACAAGCAGATTTTAATACTATTTCAACACGAGGTTTTAATTCGATAGATGTAAAAGCAGGCGGAGGAAGTGTTGTTTACGGAAGCGGTGCAATTGGAGGAACTATTCATTTAAATAATGATTTGAAATTTACAGATACATTCAAAAACGATTTTCAAATTTATTATGGAGAATTTAATACTGTAAGTGCAATTTATGGCATTACGGCAGCAACCAAGAAATGGAGTTTTGATGCCAGTTTTACTAGAAATAGCTCTGATAATGATTTTAAATTTGTCGGTCAAGAAGTTTGGAACAAAAACGGACAATACTACAATAATACTCTTGATGCAGCAATTGGTTATAAAATAAATGACAAAAACAGCATCAAATTTTATAGCGAAATTTATGATGGCGAACGTCACTTTTCTCTAACATCGCCAAATGCAACCAAAACAAAATACCAAGATTACAACACTCGTAATTTATTAACATGGAGCAGTTCTTTTAGTAATTTCAATTCAAATGTGAGACTTGCTTACATAACAGAACATTACAATTATTTTGAAGACATCAATCTAGACGGATATACTTCTGGTGGAGTAAAAAGTTTCATTGGAAAATATGATCTTGATTACACGATTTCTTCTACAATGAAAATAAGTACCATTTTAGATTACACTAAAAATGACGGTTTAGGCTCTGGTATTGGAAGAAGTACACGTCAAATTGGTGGCGCAAGTTTATTATGGAAACATACGCTTACAGAAAAATGGAATTATGAAATGAGCGCTAGAAAAGAAGTTTCAGATGTCTACAAAAGTCCTGTTCTTTTCTCTGTTGGCTCACGCTACAATTTTTCAGATTTCTATAAGCTTAAATTTAACTTTTCGAGAAATTTCAGAATTCCAACTTTTAATGATTTGTATTGGGAAGGAAGCGGAAATCCGGATTTAAAACCCGAAAGTTCGTTTCAGGCAGAAATTGGAAATGAATTTACTTATAAAGATTTTCGAATGACCATTACGGCATACGGAATGAAGATTAAAGACATGATTCGTTGGTTACCAAACAATACCGGAAATTGGTCTCCAGAAAATACAGACAGAGTTACTATTTATGGCGCTGAAGCACTTTTAGGATGGAAAAAAAGTTTTGGCAAAAACACTTTCGATTTTAGCGGTACTTATGCTTACACCGTTTCATTGGACGACAGAACAGATAAACAGCTTTTTTACGTGCCTTATCATAAACTAACTGGTTCTTTATCTTATTATTATAAGAAACTTTCTGCCTATTATCAAATTATGTATACGGGCGAAATTTTTACAACATCAGATAATAATCCAAAATATATACTTGACGCTTACAATGTTTCGAACATTGGTGTTGATTACAATTTTAGCAAGAAAAACATTTTCAAATTGGGAGTTAAAGCCGCTAATCTTTGGAATGAAAAATATGAAGCTCTACCTAGCCGATTTATGCCTGGGCGAAATTTAACTATTTATTTAAACCTTAATTATTAAAAACATGAAATTAAAAAATCTTTATTTAGGAATTATTGCCTCTGCATTTTTATTTGCTTCTTGTAGCAGTGATGATGACGACAACGACGTTCCGTTGGGAGTTTATGACAATGGTGTGCTTATTTTAAATGAAGGAAATTTTGGAACGCCTAATGCATCAGTTTCTTACGTTTCAAATGATTTGGCTACTTTTCAAAATGATATTTTCAAATTGGTAAATACTCCAATGATTCTTGGAGATGTTGCTCAATCAATGTCTTTTAGCAATGAAAAAGCTTTTATTGTTGTAAACAATTCTAATGAGGTAGAAGTTGTAAACCGTTATACTTTTAAAAGTTTGGGAACAATTACAGAAAAACTTCAAAACCCACGTTACAGTGTTGTTGTAAATGACAAATTATATGTAACAAATTCAATTTCTCAAGCTGTTACCGTTTATGATGCAAAAACTTATGCTTACATAACTTCAATTTCATTAGGAAAAACTGCTGAAAAAATTATTGCTGCAAACGGAAAAATTTATGTAACAAATGCAGCTTACGGAAGCGGAAGTGAAGTGACTGTTATTAGCCCTTCAACAAATACTGTAACTAAAACAATCACACTAGAAAATGGTATTAATTCGATTGAAGAAAATAATGGATCTGTATATGTATTAGCAGGAACTAGCACTAAAAGTAAATTATTCAAAATTAACACTTCTACAGATACTGCAACATCTTTCGAATCGACTACAGTAAAAAATGCTATAAACATGGATATTGATGGAGATAAAATCTATTACACTCAAGGAACTGGTGTTTATGCAATTAACTTATCTGCAACAGCTTTTTCAGACAAAGCTTTATTTTCTGTAAAAGATAGCAGCTGGTCTACTTTTTATGGTTTTGGAGTAATCGATGGCAGAATATATTCTGGTGATGCAAATGCATTTACTTCAGACGGAACTGTTACTGTATATTCTTCAACTGGAACAGTATTAAAAACATTAACTGTTGGCGTAGGACCAAATGGTTTTTATTCTAACAATAATTAGAATTTATTTTTTTTTTTGGAATAAAAAAGGCTTTCATTTCTGAAAGCCTTTTTTAATATATTTAATTTTCTTAGAATACTTTTGGTGCAGTTTTAAGATACATTCCGTGTCTTAATCCGTTTAAGATTTTTGAGTCTGTTACATAAGGACGTAAAGGCTCAGAATCTGTTTGGATTTTCTTAGCTGCATTTCCAGTTATTTTCGAAATTGCATTACTAAGCAAAGGTTCTGTAGTTTCTCCTAAAACACCATAATTAAGAACCGATTCAAACTGTTGGTAAGTTGGCACTAAACCTTGTGTATAATCTCCAAAATTAACAGAGTTTGTAATTTTAAGAACCAAAGGCTGCATTGCATATTTATGATTTGGGTTGATTCCTTTTTTAGTCGTCAGAGTTTCTGAATCATAAACTGTAAACGATCCAACATTTTTTCCAACTGTAGTTTCTCCGATTTGAACAACATTAATGTACGGTTTTAATCCGTTGATAATTAATTCACTTGCAGAAGCTGTACTTGCAGTTGTAATAACATAAACAGTAGTCATATTCAAGCTGTTTAAGTTTTTAACGAATCTAACGTTTAAATCCTCCAAATCAGCTGTACTAAGACCTTGCATTTGTTTGCTATTAAAAGTCATTTTTGAGAAGATTTGTGTATCGAATTGTCCAGTAATCATACTAGCCAGTTTCGCAGATGTTGCAATAGATCCTCCTCCATTATAACGAAGATCTAAAATAAAATCTGTAACTCCTTGTCCTTTCAATGTACCAAAAGCTTGATTCAATCTATCATCATAATCAGCATAGAAACCGTTGTACATTAAATAACCTATTTTATGGCTTCCAGAAGTAATTACTTTATTGATGAAAATTGGATTTTCTTCTAAAACCGTTTTCGTTAAAGAAACCGATTTTCCATTCAAAACAAAAGCACTTCCGTTATAATCAGCTAAATTTAATGTGTAAGTATCTTTGCCTATTAACTCTTGATAATTAGAAACAGTAAGTTTGGTTCCGTTAATGCTTGTAAACAAATCACCACGTTTAATAGCTTTTGTTGAAGCATCAGAATTTGGAATAATATAGCGAACATAACCAACCAAATCATTTGATCCTGAAGCAACTCGGCTTAATCTAAAATCTACTCCATTGTTTTTTGAGATTCCGCTTAATTCTTGTTCCAAAACAGTATAATCATCAACAATCCAGCTAAAACGGTCAATTGCATCTCCGTTTGGATATTTGCTTTCTGGTTTATTCAATAAATCTTGAAACAAATCTTCTGGTTTTGCATAACCTTTTAAGAAATTATTAAAGTCATTTTCAGTTGCAAAACGGTTATCGGCTAAATTCGGAACATCGGCTTGCCATAAATAAACTTCATTTAATCCTTTCCAGATAAAACTATTAATCTGTACGTCTGCTGGAGCGGCAACATCGTCATTATCTTCACATGACTGCAAAGAGAAAGCGAATAAAAAAAGAAAAAGAGCACTCTTTAAAATTGTTTTCATATCATTTAAGTATCTTAGTAGTATAGTGTAAAAGTAGCATCTTTAATATTAGCTTGGTCATAAAAGCAATATTTTTTTTACATAAAAAAAAATTATTTTTTGTTGTAACAAATCTAATTGTGCTTCGTCTTGAATATATAAGCTAACGATTAACCATCAGATAATGAACCAAGTTGTATTTATAGAATTAATAAATCCTTTTAAAGACAAAGTTTTTCGTCTGGCAAAAAGATTGCTTACAAGTACTGAAGAAGCCGAAGATGCAACTCAGGAAGTAATGGTGAAATTATGGAACAAAAAAGAAAGTCTGGAAAGTTACAATAGTGTTGAAGCGCTTGCAATGACAATGACTAAAAATTATTGCTTGGATCAGTTAAAATCTAAACGAGCCAGTAATCTTCAAATTGTTCATAATAATTTTACTGACCGACAGCCGCAATTGGACAAAAAATTAGAAGATGAAAACAGTTTAGAATGGGTTGAAAAAATAATAAATCAAATGCCAGAACAAATGCAAATGTTAATTCAGCTTCGAGATGTAGAACAATATGAGTTTGACGAAATAGCCAAAATCGTTAATATGAATGAAACGGCAATACGAGTTGCACTTTCGAGAGCAAGAAAAAAAATTAGAGAATCAATGACAAATACACACCTTTATGGAACCAAATAAAATAGAAGATATATTAGAAAAATACTTTGAGGGAGAAACTTCTGTTGCCGAAGAAAATCAATTAAGAGAATACTTTTCTTCACCAAATGTTGCGCAGCATTTGGAACAGTACAAACCAATGTTTGGTTATTTCTCTCAAGCAAAAGAACAGAAGTCGACGCACGAGATTCCACTACTCCCGAAGTCTCGGGATAAAAAACGCAACGTAGCGTGGTTATCTATTGCAGCTTCAGCTGTTGTTTTAATGGGAATTGGAACTTACTTTTTCGTTAGCGAACAAAAAGAGACTACTGCAGTAGCTTCGCAAACAGAATTAGGAACTTACCAAGATCCCGAAGAAGCGCTAAAAGCAACTCAAAAGGCTTTAGCATTATTATCAAACAATGTTAATGTAGGTATCGAAAGTGTACAGTACATTAAAGAATACGAACAATCAAAAAACAAAATTTTTAAACAGTAATTAAATTCAAATAAAAATGAAAAATTTCATCATAACTTTAGTATTCGCATTCGTTACAAACGTTTTTTATGCACAAGGTGCTTTTGACAAATTTGACGGTCAAGACGATGTAACTTCTGTAATTGTAAACAAGAAAATGTTCGATTTAATGAGCAAAGTAAACGCTGACAATTCAGACAAAGAAACGCAGCAATATATCAAACTAATTAAAAAATTAGATTACTTAAAAGTCTTTACAACCAAAAATCCTAAAATCGAAGCCGAAATGAAAGCTTCTGCAGATAAATACATAAAAACTGCTGGTCTTGAAGAATTAATGAGAGTAAATGACAGCGGTAAAAATGTCAAAATTATGGTTAAATCTGGTGCAAGCGACACACAAATTAAAGAATTATTAATGTTTGTAGACGGCGCAAAAAATGACGAAACTGTTCTTTTGTCTCTAACTGGTAATTTTGATTTGAACGAAATCTCTGTTTTAACAGATAAAATGAATCTTCCTGGTGGTACAGATTTAAAGAAAGCTTCTAAAAACAAAAAATAAAATGAAAGCAACTGTTTTTATCTCAACCCTATTCTTCTTACTGACTTTGGTAAGTTGCAATTCTGAACCTTCACTTCAAAAATATTTTGTTGAGAATTCGGAGAAAAAAGACTTTATTGCCTTAGATGTTTCGCCAAACATTCTAAATGTTGACAAAGCAAAATTATCCGCAGAACAAAACGAAGCTTTAAATTCTTTTGATAAAATGAATATTCTGGCTTTTAAAGCAGATCAAAAAAATCAGACTGAGTTTGAAATTGAAAGAAATAAGGTAAAAGCCATTTTAAAAGATTCGAAATATCAGGAATTAATGAAATTTGGTTCTGGTAAAGACGGCGCTTCAGTAAGCTATGTTGGAAGTGACGACAATATTAAAGAGTTTGTCATTTTCGCCAACAGAAAAGAAAACGGTTTTGCTGTAGTTCGTGTTTTAGGCGAAGATATGAATCCGAACAATATTATTACTTTAATGTCTGTTTTACAAAAATCAAAAATAGATATGGAGCAACTAAAACCTTTACAAGAATTACTTAAAAAATAATACATCTTACTTTTATACTTAAAAAAGCTCCAGAATTGGAGCTTTTCTTTTATAATACAAGTCTGAGATTATTTACTCAAATACATTTTTCTTCTAGAGTACAATTCGTAGAATTGATCGTCTTTTAAATCATCAATAAACAAGATGCTTTCTCCTGTTGATTTCATTTCTGGTCCTAACGCTTTGTTTACGTTCGGGAATTTGCTGAAAGAGAAAACTGGTTGTTTGATTGCATATCCGTTTAACTGTGGGTTGAAATCAAAATCAGTTACTTTATTATGACCTAACATTACTTTTGTAGCGTAATTTACGTAAGGTTCTCCGTAAGCTTTTGCAATAAACGGAACCGTTCTAGAAGCTCTTGGGTTTGCTTCGATGATGTAAACTGTATCATCTTTAATTGCAAACTGAATGTTGATTAAACCAACCGTTTTTAAAGCTCTTGCAATTTTATGCGTATGATCTTTAATTTGCTGCATTACAAATTCTCCTAAGTTGAAAGGAGGCAATGTTGCGTTACTATCTCCAGAGTGAACACCGCAAGGCTCGATGTGCTCCATAATTCCGATGATGTAAACATTTCCATCAGCATCACAAATTGCATCAGCTTCAGCTTCGATTGCTCCAGCCAAATAGTGATCTAGTAATAATTTGTTTCCTGGAATTGCTTTCAACAAATCGATTACGTGCTCTTCAAGCTCTTTTTTATTGATTACAATTTTCATTCCCTGACCTCCTAATACATATGAAGGACGAATTAAAAGTGGGAAATCTAGAGTATCAGCCAATTTTGAAGCTTCGTCTGCCGTTTCAGCGATTCCGAATCTTGGGAAAGGAATATTTAATTCAGTTAATAAATCTGAGAATCTTCCTCTGTCTTCTGCTAAGTCAAGTGCGTCAAAACTAGTTCCGATGATTTTCACACCGTATTTAGATAATTTATCTGCTAATTTAAGAGCCGTCTGACCACCAAGCTGAACGATTACACCTTCTGGTTTTTCGTGTTGGATAATATCATAAATATGCTCCCAGAAAACTGGTTCAAAGTATAGTTTATCAGCAGTATCAAAGTCTGTAGAAACTGTTTCAGGATTACAGTTAATCATGATTGTTTCGTAACCGCATTCTTTAGCAGCTAAAACTCCGTGTACACAAGAGTAATCAAACTCGATTCCTTGTCCGATTCTGTTTGGTCCAGAACCTAAAACAATCACTTTCTTTCTATCTGTTACGATACTTTCGTTATCTACATAACGTTCTCCGTTTGCTTTTTCAATTTGAGCTTCGAATGTTGAGTAGTAATAAGGCGTTTTTGCTTTAAACTCTGCTGCACAAGTATCTACCAATTTAAACACACGGTTGATTTTTTGATCCATACGTAAAGTGTGTACTTCACTTTCTAAACAACTCATCATATGCGCTAATTGTCTGTCTGCAAAACCTTTTTGTTTTGCTTCAAGCAATAATTCTTTAGGAAGATCAGAAACTTTGTAGTTTGAAATTTCTTTTTCTAAAGTATAAAGTTCTTCGTATTGTTTTAAGAACCACATATCGATTCTTGTAATTTCGTGAATTGTGCTCAACGGAATTCCCATTGCGATAGCATCGTAGATTACGAAAACACGATCCCAACTTGCGAAAGTTAGTTTTTCAATGATTTGCTCGTAATCCTTGTATCCTTTTCCATCAGCGCCTAAACCATTTCTCTTAATTTCAAGAGATTGAGTTGCTTTATGAAGCGCTTCTTGGAAAGAACGTCCGATTCCCATAACCTCACCTACAGATTTCATCTGAAGTCCTAAAGTTCTGTCTGAACCTTCAAATTTATCGAAGTTCCAACGTGGTATTTTTACGATAACATAATCTAAAGTTGGTTCAAAAAGAGCCGAAGTAGATTTTGTAATTTGATTTTGTAATTCATCTAAGTTGTATCCTAAGGCTAGTTTCGAAGCGATTTTAGCGATTGGATATCCAGTTGCTTTTGATGCTAAAGCAGAAGAACGAGATACACGAGGGTTAATCTCGATTGCTACGATATCTTCTTTTTCGTCTGGCGAAACTGCGAATTGTACGTTACATCCTCCAGCAAAATTTCCGATACTTCTCATCATTAAGATAGCGTAGTCACGTAATTTTTGGAAAGTTGTATCAGATAAAGTCATCGCTGGCGCAACTGTAATCGAATCTCCAGTGTGGATTCCCATTGGATCCATATTTTCGATAGAACAGATAATTACAACGTTGTCATTTTTATCTCTTAAAAGCTCTAATTCGTATTCTTTCCATCCCATTAAAGCTTTGTCGATCAAAACTTCGTGAATTGGAGAAGCTTCTAGTCCGCGAGTTAAAAGCTCATCAAAATCTTCTTTTTTGTAAACCACAGCTGCTCCAGTTCCTCCAAGTGTAAACGAAGGACGAATAACAAGCGGAAAACCAAATTCTTGAGCAATTTCTTTTCCTTCTAAATAAGAAGTAGCTGTTTTTGCTGGTGCCGTTGGTACATTTATTCTTTCTAAAAGCTGTTTAAATTGCTCTCTATCCTCAGTAATATTAATTGCATTAACATCAACACCGATTAATTTTACTCCGAAATCTTGCCAGATTCCTTTTTCTTCAGCTTCCAAACACAAGTTCAAAGCTGTTTGTCCTCCCATTGTTGGTAAAACAGCATCAATTTGTGGATGTTCCTTAAGAATTTCAATAATCGATTTTGTAGTTAAAGGTTTCAAATAAATATGATCGGCCATAGATGGGTCGGTCATAATAGTCGCTGGGTTTGAGTTAATCAAGATAACCTCAATTCCTTCTTCACGGATCGAACGAGCAGATTGTGATCCTGCATAATCGAATTCGCAAGCTTGGCCAATAACAATAGGTCCTGAACCTATAATTAAAACTGATTTTATTGATGTGTCTTTAGGCATTTTGTATGTATTGTGTAGTTATTTAAGATTTTAAAAAACTTTTCTAGTGTACTAAAAACTAGAAAGTTGAGAAAATTTTTACCGACAAGGTATAAAAAAAGGCGATACTAAAAAAGTAATCGCCTTATGTATGTTTATACAAACATTATTTTTTGTGTCTAGGCTCGCTAGAAACAGTTAATTTATGTCTTCCTTTTGCTCTTCTACGCGCTAGAACTTTTCTTCCATTCGCAGAAGCCATTCTGTCCATAAATCCGTGCTTATTTCTTCTTTTTCTTTTCGATGGTTGAAATGTTCTTTTGCTCATTGCTTTGTATCTTTAAAAATGGTATCTAATTAACTCTTTATTGGTTTTGGATATCGTTATTCAAAAACCGAGTGCAAATATACAAAGACTTTTTTTTCTGGCAAGTACTTTTATAAAAATATTTTTAATTCCTTTTACTATCTTTGCAATCACAAATTTACATTAATTATGTTTCACAAAAATATTAAACTTATTTTAGCCGGACTTCTAGTAGTGGCGGGCATTTGGCAATTTACAGAAAGTAATATCGGAAACGGAATTTTCCTTATTTTATTGACTGCAATTCCAATTTTTCTTTATTTTAAAAATGAATGCATCCTTTTGGCTTTCCTTAAATTAAGAAAACAAGACTTTGCAGGAGCCAGTAAATGGTTATCATATATTAAAAATCCAGAAGGTGCTTTAGTTAGAAAACAACAAGGATACTTAAATTACTTACAAGGTATTATGCTTTCTCAAACAAATATCAATCAAGCTGAGAAACATTTCAAAAAAGCGATCGAACTTGGACTATCAATGGATATGGATTTGGCTGTAGCTAAATTAAACCTTGCTGGTGTTGCAATGTCACGCAGAAGAAAACTAGAAGCGACGAATTTATTAAACGAAGCTAAAAAGTTAGATAAACAAGGTATGCTGAAAGAGCAAATCACAATGATGAAAGAACAAATGAAGAAAATCTAAACTTTCTTTAAATATTAAAATATTAAAATCCCAAATTCTAAAAAGAGTTTGGGATTTTTTTATTTTAGATTGTTGAGTTTAGATTTTGCTCATTTTATGTCTTCCTGAGCGAAGTCGAAGGACACATAGTAAAGACACACTGAATGGATTTAGCATGCGATCCTTCGACTTCGCTCAGGAGGACAAAACTTTGTGGTTACTTTTTGTAAATCTTTGTCAAAGTTCGAACCTTTGATTTTGGAGTTTCTAAATTGGAATTTAATCTTCTAAAATAATAGAAGGCAAATTCTCATTCAGCCATTTGTATTTGTTGAGAATCATAATATGAGTTCCTCCTTTTACCAAAATGCATTTATCAATATATTTAATCGGAAAAACATCATCTTTATCTCCGTGAATGTGTACAACATTTTCGTCGATTTTATCTCTTTCCCAAAGAATTACACTTTCTACAGCCCATTGCAAATATCCTAAATCACGAACAGACAAAAACTTTTCATATAATTTGATTCTTTTGTTGACCTTTTCTCCAAAAGAAAATTTAGCCAATTTCTCTACATTCAAAATCAATTGCATCGGAATGAGTTTATAGGCCTTTGTTCTCTTCCCTATTTTCATTCTTCTCGGGAATTCCAAATTACTTCGAACACTCGATATAATAATGACTTTTCGTGTTTTTATATGTTTGGAAATTTCCTGCACCAGAATTCCTCCAAAAGAAACGCCTATTAAAACTGGATTTTCATCTTTTATTTTTTCACTAATTCGAATTGCGTAATCAGATAAGGATTCTTTTTGTTTTGGAATTTCCCATTCTAAAAGATGTGTTTCAAAAATAGTTTCATCCAATTTTATTCTTTCAAAAATAGATGAACTTGCTGCCAGACCCGGCATAAAATAAACTGGAATTTTACTCATAACATTTAAATGAAATTACCATTGCGATATTTATTTAAAAAAAAATAAAGTTACTTTTTTTAATCTCATGATAATCAAATTTCAGACCGAATTGTACTACCAAACCAAAAAAATCAAATTAGAAATAATTGTTTAAAACACACATCTTAAAAAAAATAATTCGATATTGAAAATCAAATGATTACCTTTGTATTTCGGAATTTTTCTGTTTTAAAATGTTATAAAGAATTTTCTCTCAGAATATTTCGTTTCCCAAATTCACCATTTACCAATAATCTTAAGAAACAAATTATGGAAGCTTCTGCAACTATGGAAATCAAAGACAACACTTTTGCGCGCCAATTTGAAACTGTGATTCCTGAAGGAATGCTGGCAGTTGAATATTCATTTCAAGAAAAGAAAATCTTTTTGACAAAAATCAATAAACCCGAATCATACGAAAATGAAGAAATAATAAATACTTTACTTAAAAATGTTCTGGATTTAAGTGCAGAGAAAAACTATAGAGTTGTTCCAATTCATCCAAAAATTGTTTCGTTTTTCAAAAAAAATCCTAGATACAAAGAACTTCTTCCTCCGGGAATTAGAATTTAAAAATCTCCAATAACACGGAGCCACAATCCTCCTATTACCATATAAATAAAGAGCATAACCAATCCTGTTATAAGTCCTTTTACCCACCAGCTCTTTAAATCTACGTAACCGCTCCCAAAAAATACAGGTGCCGGACCGTGACCATAATGCGTTAAAGTTCCGTACAAAGAACCTATAAATCCTAGCATAAAAGCCAACAATAAACCTGGAATTCCGAGTGAAACTCCAACACCAAGAAGTGCTGCGTACATTGCAGCTACGTGCGCAGTTGCACTCGCAAAAAGGTAGTGACTAAAGAAATAAACCAAAACTATTATCGGAAAAGCCATTTGCCAGCTTAATCCGCCAATTTTTGCTTTTACCAAATCACTAAACCACGCAATAAAACCCAATTCGTTGAGCGAACTTGCCATCATCACTAAAACTGAAAACCAAACTATTGTGTCCCAAGCTCCTTTTTCAGCTTTTACATCATCCCAAGTTAAAACTGAAGTTAAAAGCAAAATCACTAATCCGATGAATGCTGTTGTGGTTGCATCAATAGAAAATAAATCGCCAGTCATCCAAAGAAAAAGCAAAATGAAGAATGTCAAAAGCATCATCCATTCGTTTCTCGTTATTGCTCCCATTTCTTTTAATTTTTGGGCTGCAATCTGCGGAGCATCTCCAGTTTTCTTTAATTCTGGCGGATAAATTTTATACAACACAAACGGAATTACAAAAAATGCACATAATCCTGGCACAATTGCCGCTGCCGCCCAAGACATCCAAGTGATTTTAATGCCTAAATTCAAAGCAAATTTTTGACACATCGGATTACTTGCTGTTCCGGTTAAAAACATTGAAGATGCAATCAAATTCATATTATAACTATTTAGAGTTAAATACGAACCTAATTTTCTATGTGTTTCGGGCTGATCTGGCATCGAACCAAAACTCATCGACATGGATTTCATAATCGGGTAAATAATCCCTCCTCCTCTTGCTGTATTACTCGGAACAGCTGGCGCTAGAACTAAATCTGCCAATCCTAACCCATAAGCTAACCCTAAAGAGCTTTTTCCGAATATTCTAATAAATAAAAATGCGATTCTGTTTCCTAAACCCGTCTTTATAAAACCTCTGGCGATAAAAAAAGAAATTCCTATAAGCCAGATTACTTTATCTCCAAATCCTTTTAACGCCAATGTTATTGATTTACCTGGATCTCCTGGCGCTAAAACTTGCGTAAAAGCCGTTAAAGCAATTGCAATCATACACATGGTTCCCATCGGAGCTGCCTTTAAAATAATTCCAAGAATTGTTGCAACAAAAATGGCAAACAAGTGCCAAGCTTCTGCAACAACACCATTTGGAGCTGGAATAAGCCAAATTGCAATTCCAACAGCAAGCGTAATCAAGGTTTGAGGAATCTGTACTTCTTTCATAATAAATGGTTTTATATTAAATTAAAGTCGGAGCTGTAATTGAATTAAAAATAATTCGTCATTGTAGGTTGACGAATCAGGCACATTTCTATCAAATCGATCAATTTCAAATCCCATCTCGATTCGACCTGTGTAAGCTTTACCAAATTCTAAACTGATCATTGGCGTATAAGTCTGCCTTACATTTGAATTTACTTTATAACTTGGATCGAAGGTTTCATAACGACATGACAATTCAAACGCCGTTAATTTTTTATAATTCACCATATATCTTAGATTAGGCAAAAAATAAATTCCTCGCATTTGATAATTAGAAACATCTCCAACTCTGTTTGCAGCAGGAAGAGAAAAATACAAATTATGATTTGTTCCTTGTTTATATTCGATTTGAAGATCAAAACTCATTCGGTCTGTCAACTTAAAATCACTTGTTATATCGGCTCCAACCGCAAATACGTCTTCTTTAAAAACTTTTCCAAAACCACCGTTTAAACCTAGATTTATTTTATGCACTTTAGACAATTCGAAAACCCAGCGTGTTGAATATTGCTTACCGTTATCTTTGTCCATTTCTACATTTTTTCCATTTCCATTTAAAACAGAAATCGCATAATTGACTGGAATTTTTCCAATATCGAAAGCTCCGGTTGCAGAAGCTCCGATCTGGAAACTAGTCCAGCCATTTTTTCCGAATTCATAATATTGATTCGAGAAATCGAAAGATTTAATGATATCTACAGGAACAAGTTCTTCTATACCGAAAGCTGGACGAAACTGACCTCCTGTTAAAGCAATGTATTTACTAAAAGTATATTTTCCGTAGGCATTTTCGAGAACTTTACCTTTGGTATCCGATTTAAAATCGGCTAAGTTGACTAAGATTACAACTTCTGTGGCTTCGCTCAATTTTGTATTCAATCCAACGCGCATTCTTTTAATATCGAAAGACTGTTGAGTAACATCTCCAGTTGAATGATGCACTCCCAATACATCAACATTATCGCCAAAGCTTTCTAGATATCTCGCTTGCAGCAGACCTTTTATTTGATATTGAGGATATTTAACTTCAGCTTCTTCCGTTTTTTCTCCTGCATTTACGTCGCCTTGAGCATGGAGAAAAACTGGAGTTAAAAGAAAGAAAAAAACAATCGGAATTAGTAGAATTTTACTCATAGACTTCAAATAGATAAAAGGTTATTTTTATATAACTGAATTCAAAATCGGTATTCCACTTTTTGAAAACCAAAAAGCAACTACTTATAGTCAATGCGAAATGGGATTACTAAAATAACAAAAAAATGCTTGAACTGTAAAAAAAATTGCATTAAAATTCTGTTATCAAAATACAGAAAACAAAAAAGGCACAAGAATTAACTTGTGCCTTTTCAAATATTTATGCAAAAATTATTTTTCGATTTCTCTCATCGAATCCATTTTCTTATGAGCAAGGAAACCTGCAACATCTTCAAAATGTTCTTTTACTCTTTTGTTTCCAAATTCAAAAACTTTAGTTGCTAATCCGTCAAGGAAATCACGGTCGTGAGAAACCAAGATTAAAGTTCCGTCAAAATCACGTAAAGCATCTTTGATAATGTCCTTAGTTTTCATATCTAAGTGGTTCGAAGGCTCATCCAGAATCAACAAGTTAACTGGTTCTAACAATAATTTGATCATTGCCAAACGAGTTTTTTCTCCTCCAGAAAGCACTTTTACTTTTTTAGTAATATCGTCTCCTTGAAACATGAAAGCTCCTAAAATATTTTTTATCTGCGTTCTAATATCTCCAACCGCAATACCGTCAATAGTTTCAAAAATAGTTGCATTTTCATCTAATAACGCTGCTTGATTTTGAGCGAAATATCCAATTTGTGCATTATGTCCGATTTCAACACTTCCAGAATCAACGCCGATTTCTTTCATAATTGCTTTAATCATCGTTGATTTACCTTCACCATTTTTTCCAACAAATGCTACTTTCTGACCGCGTTCGATTACAATATTCGCATCTTTAAAAACTACATGATCACCATACGATTTAGACATTTCTTTTACAACAACAGGATATTGCCCAGAACGTGCCGCTGGTGGGAATTTTAAACGCAATGCAGATGTATCTACTTCATCAACTTGAACAATTTCTAATTTTTCAAGCATTTTTACACGAGATTGAACTGCATCTGTTTTTGAAAAAGTTCCTTTAAAACGCTCAATAAAAGCACGGTTTTCAGCAATCATTTTTTGCTGTTCATCGTAAGCTTTCTGTTGGTGAATACGACGATCTTTTCTCAATTCTAAATAATGAGTGTATTTTGCTTTATAATCATAGATTCTACCCATTGTAACTTCAATAGTACGGTTTGTAATATTATCTACAAACGCTCTATCGTGAGAAATAACCACAACTGCCTTGGCTTGATTCAACAAGAAATCTTCTAACCATTGAATACTTTCAATATCCATGTGGTTTGTTGGCTCATCCAGCAAAATTAAATCTGGTTTTCTCAATAAAATCTTAGCCAATTCGATACGCATTCTCCAACCTCCAGAAAATTCTGAAGTCTGACGCGTAAAATCTTCACGTTCAAAACCTAAACCAACTAATATTTTTTCAACTTCAGCTTCGTAATTTATTTCTTCGATAGCATAAAATTTTTCGCTTAAGTCTGAAACTCTTTCGATTAATTTCATGTATTCGTCACTTTCGTAATCCGTACGAACAGTTAATTGCTCATTGATTTCGTCAATTTCAGCTTTCATTTTAAAAACTTCACTAAAAGCTTTAGATGCTTCTTCCATAACAGTTGCGCCATCTTCAGTAAGCAAATGTTGTGGCAAATAAGCAATTACAGCTTCTTTTGGAGCAGAAATACTTCCAGTTGAAGGTTTATTTACACCAGCAATTATTTTTAAAAGTGTAGATTTTCCTGCACCATTTTTACCCATAAGGGCAATTTTATCATTTTCATTAATAGCAAAAGAAACATCGCTAAAAAGTGTAGTTCCACCAAACTGAACCGAAATATCGTTAACTGTAATCATTTGTTTTTGTGAATTTTGTTTTATCGGTTAATCGTTAAGCTGACTACCCATTTTTTTTGTGGTGCAAAGATAGATTTAATTAGATAATGTGCCAATTTGAAAATTAGATAATTTTGAGAATCTGTTAATTTGAAAATGTGACGATTAGATAATTATTCAAACCCGCAGAAAATGAAACCTGACTGATTATATTCTATTTCCAAATTTTAATATTAACTTGTACAATAATTCAAAAATCAGCAAATATGAAAGCGAACTTAAATCTAACCTTTTATTTAATTGCAGGATTACTATTTGGACTTTCTGCAAATGCACAAAAAACTGTAATTAAAAAAGAAGCGCTTCCAGCAAACGCACAAACATTCTTAAAAACTCATTTTGGATCGAAAAAACCGAGTTATATATTAGAAGAAAAAGAATTTCTTTCTACAGAATACAACGTTCAATTTGACAAACAGCTTGAAATTGAATTTGACAAGAAAGGAAACTGGAAAGAAGTCGATGGCAAAAATTCCAGAATTCCAAAATCTATTATTCCTAAAAAAATTGCTTCTTACATCAAAATAAATTTCCCTAAAGAAAAAGTTACCAAAATAGAAATTGAAAGTTCAGGTTACGAGACAAAACTTAGTAACGGTTTAGAATTGAAATTCAACTTAAAAGAAGATTTTATTAAGATTGACAAATAATATTAGCCACAGATTAAAGGATTAAAAAGATTTTTTTTCAAGGCTTAAAAATAACAATCCGTGAAAATCCTTTTAATCTTTGGCAAAAAAAAATAAACCCAACAGGTTTTAAAAACCTGTCGAGTTTGCAATAATTATCTAATTTTCAAATTGACTAATTATCTAATTAATCTTTTCTCCATTTTTTAGTTTCTTCAAAAATGTGCTCCATAATAGCTTGTTCAGTTGCATCGAATTCAATATTTCTTCGACTCATAACTAATCTAGCCGTTTCAAAAGCTTTTTTGGTTACATAAGTTGTAAATCCTGCAGCACCGCCCCAAGAGAAACTCGGAACAAAGTTTCTAGGAAATCCAGAACCGAAAATATTAGCACTTACGCCAACAACGGTTCCTGTATTAAACATCGTATTGATTCCGCATTTACTATGATCTCCCATCATTAAACCACAAAACTGAAGTCCAGTTTTTGCAAAACCTTCTGTTTCATAGCTCCATAATTTAACTTCTTCGTAATTGTTTTTTAGGTTCGAATTATTAGAATCTGCTCCAATATTACACCATTCACCTAAAACAGAATCACCTAAAAATCCTTCATGCCCTTTATTTGAATTAGCAAAAAGAACTGAATTTTTTACTTCGCCGCCAATTCGAGATCCAGGACCGACAGTTGTTGCCCCATAAACCTTAGCAGACATTTTTACCATTGCATTTTCACATAAAGCAAAAGGCCCGCGAATTACAGTTCCTTCCATTATTTCAGTATTCTTACCTATATATATAGGACCGTTTGATGCATTTAGAGTTACAAACTCTAATTTTGCACCTTCTTCGATAAAAATATTTTCTGGCGCAATTACATTTACACTTTTAGGAATTGGTTGCGATTTTCTGTCTTCGGTTAAATAAGCAAAATCCTGACGGATTGCCGCATCATTTTTAGAGAAAATATCCCAAGTATGCTCAATCGTAATACAATTGTCGTTGTAATGAATAATTTCGTAAGAATCAAAATCGACTTCTTCCTGATTTTCGCTTGCAAAAAATGCAATTACATCTTCACCTTTAAAAATGGCTTGATTTTCTGTCAGATTAGAAACCATCTCTGCAAGAGTATCATTTGGCAAATACGCTGCATTGATCATCACATTTTCTTCCATTTCAACCATCGGAAATTTTTCAGACAAATATTCCTCGGTGATAGTAGTAATTGTAGATCCTAAACGTCTTTCCCATTTTTGACGAATAGTCATAATTCCAACCAAAATATCAGCCACAGGCCTTGTAAAAGTAAATGGTAATAAAGCATTCCGAACGGGACCGTCGAAAAGAATGTAGTTCATAAATATTTGAGTGTTTATTAAAAATTGATTTGGTTACCTAGCCCCAAAGTTACAAATATTTATGCGTTACATTAAAATATGTTTTTTCTTATAACCATAAATTAACGCATTTTTCTCTTCGAAGAAGAAAACATAGCCATCGATTTCAAGCGCTGGAACACCATACACCGCTTATCAAACATACGTTCCACGTGATTGAAAACACGGACTATATTTAAAATCAGGCTCTTTTCTTTTTTTACAATAAAATTAATGCATAAAAAAAGCCTCCCGAAGTGGAAGGCTTTTGTATAATTTAAAACAGCTATTATTTTTTAGCGTGTTTAGCGTATTTAGTTTTGAATTTATCAATACGTCCTGCAGTATCGATAAGTTTAGATTTACCAGTATAAAAAGGGTGAGATGTTCTAGAAATCTCCATTTTTACAACTGGATACTCAACTCCGTCAACTTCAATTGTTTCTTTTGTATCTGCAGTAGATTTAGTGATAAAAACGTCATCATTAGACATGTCTTTAAATGCAACTAATCTGTAATTTTCTGGGTGAACTCCTTTTTTCATCTTTTCTTTTTATTTATTGTTTAAAGCACTTTCATTTTGAAGCTTTTTCATGGTTAGAAAAAGGTATAAACAAACAATGCTCTTTTTTGTTTAAAATTTTAATTATTTTTGAGTGTGCAAATTTACAATTCTTTTTTAATAAACAAACAGTTAGCCTATTTTTTTTTAGTTTATTTCGAAAAGCTTTTTTTATATCCGTATATAGTGGGAATTACTATATTTGTGGATTAATTTTAAAACATATAAAAATATGATTAATGAAGTTATAAAAAAGAATGGAGTTACGTATGGCATAATGATCGGAGTTGCATCAGCTTTGGTGACCGCTACAATCTATGCAATTGATTTAAACCTGTTTACAGCTTGGTGGATGGGAATTATAGGAATCGTAATAAGCCTTACAATTAGTATTATTTTACTTTCTAAAACCAAGAGAGAATTAAATGGCGTTTTTACTTTCAAAGATGCTTTTACTACCTATTTTATAGCTGCAGTAATTGGTATTTTAATTTCTACAACTTTTAACATAGTATTATTTAATGTTATTGATCCGGGAGCAAAAGACACCCTAAACGAAATTATGATCAAATACACAATAAGTATGATGCAGAAATTTGGTACGCCAGCTTCGGCAATTAACGAAGCTATTGCTAAAATGAAAGAAAGCAGCCCATACTCTACTTTTGAATTATTAAAAGGATCTGTTTTCGCTATCGTTATCAGTGCTATTTTCGGATTAATTTTCGCAGCATTTTTCAAAAGCAAATCTACACAAGAATAAAAAACATAAATGAATTTATCTATACTTATACCGCTTCTAAACGAGGAGGAATCACTTAAAGAACTCTACACATGGATTATTAAAGTGATGCAATCTAACAATTACTCTTATGAAATCATTTTTGTAGATGATGGCAGTACAGATAATTCTTGGCAGATTATTGAAGGTTTTTCTAACGAAAATCCGAATGTAAAAGGCATTCGTTTTATGAAAAACTTTGGGAAATCTCAAGCTTTACACGCTGGTTTTGCAAAAGCAAAAGGCGATGTAATTATTACGATGGATGCCGATTTGCAAGACAGTCCAGATGAAATTCCGGAATTATACGAAATGATTACAGCTCAGAAATACGATTTGGTTTCTGGATGGAAAAAAAAGCGTTATGATTCTGTCGTAGCAAAAAATCTTCCTTCAAAATTATTTAATTGGGCAGCTAGAAAAACTTCTGGCGTAGAATTAAACGATTTTAACTGCGGATTAAAAGCGTATAAAAATGTTGTAGTTAAAAACATCGAAGTTTCTGGCGAAATGCACCGATATATCCCTGTCTTGGCTAAAAATGCTGGATTCGGAAAGATTGGCGAAAAAGTAGTTATTCACCAAGCTAGAAAATACGGCGAAACTAAATTTGGAATGGAACGTTTTATAAACGGATTTCTAGATTTAATTACTATCTGGTTTTTATCAAGATTCGGAAAAAGACCTATGCACTTATTTGGAGCAATGGGTTCTATCATGTTTATTATCGGATTTTTGTCTGCTGGGTATATTGGAGTTTCAAAATTATACCATATGTATAATGGAATGAAATATACTTTGGTTACAAATAATCCGTGGTTTTATATCGCTTTAACAACAATGATTTTAGGAACTCAGCTTTTCTTAGCTGGATTTTTAGGCGAGATTATTTTAAGAACCAAAAACAATGAAGAAAGATACAAAGTAGCACGCGAAGTGAATTTTTGATACAAATCAGGAAAAAAAAATCTTTTTGCGTCAAATTAACCTTTGAAGAAAAACTATCTTTATTTTAAAATATAAAAGAACATTTACATGAACATTGCACCTAATATTTTAAACGCAGTAAACGAATGGCTGACACCGACGTTTGATCAAGAAACGCAGGCAGCAGTAAAAGAATTAATGACCACTTCACCGAAAGAACTTGAAGAAAGTTTTTACAAAAACCTAGAGTTTGGTACTGGCGGTATGCGTGGCGTTATGGGCGTTGGAAACAATAGAATCAACAAATACACACTTGGAAAAAATACTCAAGGATTATCAGATTACCTGCATAGAGTTTTTCCAAACGAACCTTTAAAAGTAGTTATTGCTTACGATTGCCGTCATAACAGCAACACTTTGGCAAAAACTGTTGCTGATGTTTTCTCTGCAAATGGAATTCAGGTTTATTTGTTTTCAGACTTAAGACCAACTCCAGAATTATCTTTTGCTCTTAAATATTTAAAATGCCAATGCGGAATTGTTTTAACAGCATCTCACAATCCGCCAGAATATAACGGATACAAAGTTTACTGGCAAGATGGAGGCCAAATTGTTCCTCCTCAAGACAAAGAAATTGTCAATGTAATCGAAAGTTTAAGCTACGACAAAATCAAATTCAATGCTAACGAAAGTTTAATTCAATATATTGATACTGAAATTGACAAAGAATTTGTAAAATCTTCAATCGAAAACGCAAGTTTTAATACTCCTGCCGAGGCTAAAGACAATCTTCAAATTGTTTTTACTTCATTGCACGGAACTTCTATAAAATCAGTTCCAGACGTATTAGCGCAAGCTGGCTACAAAAATGTTCATATTGTACCTGAACAAGCTGTTCCAGACGGAAATTTCCCAACTGTAAAATCTCCAAATCCAGAAGAACCAGAAGCTTTAACAATGGCTTTGGCTTTGGCAGACAAAACAGATTCTGACATCGTAGTAGGTACAGATCCTGATTGCGACCGTTTAGGAGTTGCTGTTCGTAACAACGACGGCAAAATGATTTTGCTAAACGGAAACCAAACTATGGTTTTAATGACTTCTTTCTTATTGAAACAATGGAAAAAAGCAGGTAAAATTAACGGAAAACAATTTGTAGGTTCAACAATTGTTTCTACTCCAATGATGATGGAATTAGCATCAAATTATGGTGTTGAATGCAAAGTTGGATTGACTGGTTTTAAATGGATTGCAAAAATGATCGTAGATTTCCCTGAACTTGAATTTATCGGTGGCGGTGAAGAAAGTTTCGGATTTATGGTTGGTGATGCCGTTAGAGATAAAGATGCCGTTGCCGCTACTCTATTAATATGCGAAGTTGCTGCACAGGCAAAAGCTGCCGGAAGCTCAGTTTACAAAGAACTTTTGCAACTTTATGTTGAAAATGGCTTCTATAAAGAATTCTTAGTTTCTTTAACTAAAAAAGGTATGGAAGGTTTAGAAGAAATCAATCAGATGATGATTAATTTACGTGAAAATCCTTTGAAAGAAATTAATGGACAAAGAGTTATTATGGTTGAAGATTATCAATCATCTAAAGCTTTGAACTTATTGACAAATGAAGAAACGTCAATGGATATTCCAAAATCTAACGTTTTGATTTATTACACTGAAGACGGATCTAAAATCTGTGCAAGACCTAGCGGAACTGAACCAAAAATTAAATTCTATATCAGCGTAAATGCTGCAATAGAATCTGTTTCAGAGTTTGACGAAGCAGAAAAATTCTTAGATGATAAAATCAAGAATATTATTGCGGATATGCAATTGAATTAAATCTTCAACATATTATAATAAACTCTGATTTACATTCTAGAAATGCAAGTCAGAGTTTTTTTTATAAAAAAAAGCAAAAAGAAATTGAAAAGTCCTCAATTGGATTAATTTTGTGCATTGAAAATTGCTTTATCAAATAGTTAAATATTAGAAAAGCCATCAAAACAAAAAGAAAACAACATCAAAAAAATAAATGAGTAATTTTAAAAAAATAGTTCCTTTTATATATCCATATAAAAAATACGCATTCTTAAACATTTTCTTTAATGTTCTGTATGCACTTTTTAGCACACTTTCTTTTGTATCATTAATTCCAATGATTCAAGTTTTATTTGATCAAACCAAAAGAAATACTATAAAACCTGTATACACTGGAATAAGCGAAATCCAAACATACGCACAAAATTCTTTGAGCTATTTCATTACAACTACAACCGACACATACGGATCTGGACATACTCTAGGTATAATGGTCGCTGGTATTATCAGCATCTTTTTATTAAAAAACTTATGCGATTATCTTGCAATGTTTTTTATCAATTTCTTGCGAAATGGAATTTTGAGAGACATGCGAAATGCGATGTACAAGAAAACACTTGAACTTCCTTTGGCATTTTATTCTGAAAAAAGAAAAGGCGACGTTATTTCAAGAATATCTGGAGACATTAATGAAGTTCAAACTTCTTTTCTAGCTATTCTGGAACTTATCGTAAAAGAGCCATTGACTATAATTTTTACGGTTTGCGCAATGCTTTACATCAGTGTTAAACTGACTATTTTCGTTTTTATTTTTATTCCTATTTCAGGTTATTTAATTTCTTTAATTGGAAAACAATTAAAAAAACAATCTACTAAAGCGCAACAAGAACAAGGAACTTTTTTATCTACAATTGAAGAAACAATTGGCGGATTAAAAGTGGTTAAAGGATATAATTCTGAAAACTATTTCAATAGTGTTTTTCAAAACTCTACAGAACGATTCTTCAAATTATCTAATAATATCGGAAACAGACAGAATCTTGCATCTCCAGCAAGCGAATTTATGGGGATTTTGGTTATTACTGTTTTATTGTGGTTTGGAGGACAAATGGTTTTAATTGATAAATCATTGGATCCAGCATCTTTCATCGGATATATGTCTTTAGCCTATAATATCTTAACTCCAGCAAAAGCAATTTCTAAAGCTTCTTACGGAGTAAAAAGAGGTAACGCTGCGGCAGAACGTGTTTTAGAAGTTCTAGAACAAGAAAACACAATTACAGATAAAGAAAATGCAATTGAAAAAACTTCTTTTGACAGCGAAATCAATATTCAAAATATCACCTTTAAATATGAAGAAACTAGTGTTCTAAAAGACTTTTCTCTTCAAATTAAAAAAGGACAAACAGTCGCTTTGGTTGGTCAATCTGGAAGCGGAAAAAGTACAATTGCAAATTTATTAACTCGTTTTTACGATGTAAACGAAGGAATAATTTCTATTGATGGAATTAACATCAAAGACTTGACTCTGCACTCGCTTAGAGATTTAATGGCGTTGGTTACACAGGATATTATTTTATTCAACGATACCATTAAAGCAAACGTTGCATTAGGAAAACTTGACGCAACCGATGACGAAATTATCGAAGCCCTTAAAATTGCCAATGCTTACGAGTTTGTAAAAGATCTGCCAAAAGGAATCTACACCAATATCGGAGACAGCGGAAGCAAAATTTCTGGCGGACAAAAGCAACGTTTATCAATTGCTCGTGCAGTATTGAAAAACCCGCCGATTATGATTTTAGACGAAGCAACTTCGGCATTGGACACAGAAAGTGAAAAATTTGTTCAGGTTGCCCTTGAAAACATGATGCAAAATAGAACTTCAATTGTAATTGCTCACCGACTTTCGACTATCCAAAAAGCAGATTTGATTGTGGTAATGCAAAAAGGAAAAATTGTTGAGCAAGGAACTCACGAAGAGTTAATTGTTAAAAACGGAACTTACAATAAATTGGTAACGATGCAGTCTTTAGAATCGTAAAAACATATCCAAACTAAATCTATACACAGATTAAGGAAATATTAAAACTCAGTTTAATTTCTTTAATCTGTGTTTATTTTTATAACTTTAGGTTCGTTAAAGAATAAATCATTTAATTACCTCAAAATGTATCTTAACAACCCCAACATTACACTGCCCGAAGATCCCAACACAATAGTTTGGAAATACCTTGACTTATCTAAATTTCTGGATTTGTTGCTTTCTAAGAAACTATTCATGTCGCGTTCTGATAAATTTGAAGATCAATACGAAGGCACTTTTAGCGAACCGACTTATGAAGAGATTAAAAAGTTAGCAATTGATAATCCAGACTTTTTAAGACACTATAAAACACAACGCGAACAAGTCGCTATAAGCAGCTGGCATATTAACGAATATGAATCGTTTGCCATGTGGCAGATATTTACTCAAAATAGCGAAGGACTAGCCATTCAGTCTACAATTGGAAGATTGCAGAAAGCTTTAAAACCTGAAAATAATTTTGACCAATATATTGGCGAAGTAAATTACATCGATTACAGAAAAGAATACATTCCGTTTGATGATTTGTTTTTTCCATTTCTATTCAAAAGGAAAAGCTTTCAATATGAGCGTGAAGTGCGCATTCTTACCGACACCTCTAAAAGTGATATTAAACTAAATGACGGACTAAAAATCAATGTAGACATCAATCAATTAATTGAAAAAATATACATTCACCCAAAATCTGAAAACTGGTATAAAAAACTGGTAATAGAATTAGTTGAACGCTTAGATTTTGGTTTCGAAATTGAAAAATCAGATTTAGAAAGTGATATTTTGATTTAGAAGGCGCTAAGAGGCTAAGGTTCTGAGGTGCTAAGGTTTTCCAATCTTTGGTATAAAATTAAAAGCCTGCTAAAAATTATATTTTAGCAGGCTTTTAATTTTATAATATTTTTAAATATTTTAATCTGTGGCTAAAAAAAGAGAACTTAGCGCCTCAGAATCTTAGCCCCTTAGTACCTTTAAATAGGCTTATAAGCTTTCACTTCCCATTTTTTAGAAGCTAAGTCAATATAATTGTAGTGAAGCACGTCGTTTTTATCAAACTGACCATTTTGATTCGTGTCTTCGATTGTTCTAAAATACAAACGGTTTTTAGATTCAATCAAACTCCAATCTACCAATTCTTCTAAATCGGCAGAAACTTTAGTAAAGTTTTCTCCGCTGATATCACTTAGATATAAAGTTTTAATATCGCTCGTGTCAATTTTTCCGTCTTTATTAGTATCAGAATCCGTCAGAGTATAAACCATAACTTTATTCTGTGTTTTATCTGCAACGGGTTTTAAATAAGTTGCCGTTAAAATCAAAATTGGCTTATCTGATAAAGGACGAATAGAATCTGAATCGACAGCTTGAAACTTTAGATTCTGCAAATAGCCTGTTATTTCGTATTCACCCAAATTAGAAATTGTAAAACTTACATCGTTTACACTAGATGATCCGTAACGTGCTTTCGTACCTCTTTCGTAAACTCGCAAATCTCCAACTGGATGAATTAAATAATTTGTTCCTTCCATTTGAATTGGCAAATCTGCGATTTCGATTTGCGATGAATCTGCTTTCGTAATACTTACTTTATTCGAAACATCATAACTTACTTTTGGCTTTTTAACTTCTTCTCGGCAGCTAATTACAGTTCCGACAACAACTAGGGCGATATATTTAAAATACTTTTTCATCTACACGGATTATATACGATTATCAAATATACTATTTTTGATTGTATTTTTTGTTTTTATTGAATTTTACTAAAGTAAAGATGCTAATTAAAACAATACCGAAATAGCCTAAAAAAATAAGCCATTGCTGTTTTAAAAATGCTTTTTGAAAAATAAGAAGTTCTTTCTTTCGATTTTCTTCTTCCATTAAACGCGAATTCCTTAAAGAATATTCTGCTGTTCCACAAAAAAATGGACGTTTTGTATTAGGATTTGGTTTAGCACTTGCAATTACATAAATATTATCTTCAAATAAAGCCCAAGTCGGGACTTTCTCTTCATTTATAATATTCAATATACCAACAAAAGTATCATAATCTGTTTTTGGTCCTAAATAAACTTTAGCTCCATTAATGGTATCAAAACTTTTAACTAAACTACGAGCAAAAAGTCGCAATTCTCTTAGCTTTTGTTCTTCTTTTGATTTCTGATTATTGAAATAAAATGCCTTATATTTTCTTAATTCTCCAATTTTATAATTTTCAAAATCTTCTTTATTCGGAAGAGACAAATCTACATAACTATAAACCTTAAATGCGCCTGATTGATAAAAATAAAAAACACAAAACAAAGGAATCAAAACCAAAGAAATCATTCCTGGAACGTAAAAAATCTTTTTCCTTTTTTCACGTTTTTCAATCATAACCTCGCATTAATCTTAACGTTAAAAACTCTTGAAGTCATATAATTCGGAATCGCGTATTGATTTTTAGAATACACATCGCGAACCCAAGTATTTGTAATAGCATTTTGATTATTAAAAAGATTAAAAATCTCTAAACCAACCGCCAATTCTTTAAAGTTTTTCAGCCAACCTTTTTTTGTATTCTGCGTATTACTGTCTACAAAAACTTTGGCAAAACCGATGTCAGCCCGTCTGTAGTCATTCAATCTATTTTGATACAAATAAGGATCTGTGTACGAAGGCGCACCTCCAGGCAAACCAGTATTATAAACTAAATTTAAATAGACTTTTACACTCGGAATATTCGGCATATAATCCTGAAAAAGCATTGCAAATTTCAAACGCTGATCTGTCGGACGCGCAATATATCCTTTGTTTTCGTAATTTTCTTCGGTTTTCAAATAGCCAAAACTTACCCAAGATTCTGTACCCGGCACAAACTCGCCATTCAATCTAAAATCAAGACCTTGCGCGTAGGCTTTTGCGTTATTATTGGCAACGTAGCGAATTCGGACATTATCAATCGAATACACATTTACGTCTGAAAGTGATTTATAATAAATCTCGGTAACCCATTTAAATGGGCGGTTCCACATTTTAAAATTATAGTCATTTCCTAAAACAACATGAATTGCTTCCTGTGCTTTAACATTTTGATTCACAACACCTTCTAAATCTCGAAGTTCTCTATAAAATGGAGGTTGGTGATACAATCCTCCCGAAATTCTGAAAACCATATCCCGATCCCAATCGGGTTTTATAGCAAATTGCCCACGCGGACTTACCACAAATTGTGTTTTTCCTTCTTCCAAAGCGCCTTCAACATTCCAACCTTGAAAACGCGCTCCTAAATGATACCAAATTTGGCTAGAACCAATTTCAGATTGTTTATTCCATTGCGCGTAACCTGAAAAACGATTTATGGTATTAAAATTTGTCGCACGAATATCATTATACGGCAAAAGCGGTCCCGTGTAAGGCGTATATGGCTGATTATTTTGAGGCAAAGTAATTATCGGCGGATTTATAGAAAATCCAGCAGAATCAATCATTTCCCATTCTACAATTCTATCTCTTATCGATTCTCTGGTATATTTTAAACCAAATTCTAATTGGCTTTCTTTCCATTCTTTTGTTCCTTTCAATTCGATATTAGCAATTAAAGCATCAAGATCATTTCTTGCATGATTTAATTGAGAACCGATTCCGCGAGTAAAATCAATTACTGAACTATTTGTGGGATCTTCTGTATCAACATTTCCTAAACGATATTGCGCCAAAATATCGAAATGTTCTTTTTCTTTCGTATGAAATAAAGAACCAATTAATTTTAAAGTCAATGTTGGAGAAGCTTTGAAAGTAGTTTTTAAAGCGCCGAAATAAGTATCATATTGATCTTTTTCTTGACCGTCATAATAAACCGCAAGCGCCATTGGCTGATCAACAGTTCCGAATTTTGTCTGGCGAACCAAAGGCTCGTATAAATATTTATTTTGAGAAATATTTCCCAAAAAACTCATTTGCCATTTTGAAGAAATATCATAATTAATATTCGTTTGAATATCGGCAAAAGTCGGTGTATAATTCGTCTCAGTATCCTGACTATTAACAAGCAAACTATTATTTCGGTAACGAACTCCCGTTACGGCAGACCATTTTTTATTTTTAGAAACCAAATCAACAGAAGCACTTCCTCCTAAAAGACTAGCTTCAAAAGAAGCGCCAAACTGAGTTGGTTTTCTATAAGTAATATCTAAAACTGAAGACAATTTATCTCCGAATTTTGCTTGAAATCCACCTGCCGAAAAATCTACATTCTGAACTAAATCTGTATTGGTAAAACTCAAACCTTCTTGCTGTCCCGAACGAATTAAAAACGGACGATAGACTTCGACTTCATTTACATAAACTAAATTTTCATCAAAATTTCCGCCGCGAACCATATATTGCGTACTCAATTCGTTGTTTGAATTTACGCCCGGAAGTGTTTTCAGAATGTTTTCAATTCCCGCATTTGCACCTGGAATCTTTTTTATCGTTTCGGTATCAATTGTCGCAATTCCCTGAACTCGTTTTCTATTTTTAGAAGAAACAAAAACTTCTCCCATTTGTTCTTGAGAATTATTCATAATCGGATTAAAAACAAAAACTTCATTAGTTTTCAGATTAACCGTCAAACTGATCATTTTCAAAGAAACATGGGTAAATATCAGCGAAACTTTTTTATTTGCTGGAACGATGATTTCAAAAAAACCATTTGAATCTGATTGCACAACATTTCCTTGCGAAGCAATATTTACACTTGGAACCACATGTTTATCTGCGTCTAAAATCACTCCTTTTACACGAGCGTTTTGAGCCAAAGCAACACAGCTAAAAAATAAAAAAAGAAAAGCGAATATAAACCTATTGTTATTCAAAGATTTGGATTTTATTTTTGACTTCTAAAAAAAATGAGTTTCAAAGATAGTAGTATTTCCTACATTATCTACTACTTCAATTTTTAAAAAGTTTTCACCTTCAACCAAATATTGCGGATCAAAAGTATGTGTAATTCTTCTTGCTTTATTTTCATATTCAAACAAAACCCAGCTTCCATTTAAATATCCGTTATAAGATTTTATTCCAGATAATGAATCACCAATTGTAAAATCAATTTTCTTCTGGTCGCTAATCCATTTTCCTTCAATCGGCTTAGCAATTTTTATTACAGGCGGAATAGTATCTAAAACCAAACCGTATGTACCTAAGATTTTTGCTTTTGCAGTAAAAACATTCCCTTTTCTAATCGTTCCGTTGTAGCTTGTGCCTTTTCCGATATAAAGTTTATCTCGCAAAGATTCTGGATAAATCGTGTCTTTTATTGTAATCGTAAAATTGGAATGAGCAGGAACGGTATCGTCATGAATATAAATTTTATTATTTCTGACATCAAAATTCATATTGAAATCTTCATAGAAAGTTCCAGCCGGAAAGAAGACCGACATATTTCCTTTCTCAAAATTAGCATCTTTGTTATATCTCACAAAATATTTAGAAGTAACAGGCTCAGGCTGAACAAGTGTTGTAGCGCTATCATATTCAATTGGAACTGTAATTGAATTTAAATTTCCGAAATAATCTGAAACCTCAATTTTATAGTTAGACGTCAAATTTGGTTCTGCTTTTACAATTCCGCGTAAAGAATCTGTTTTTATGATGCTTAACGCGAAAGGTGTTTTCATAAAAAGTTTCTGCACACGCTGACTCGTTTTTTTGTATCTCGAATAATCTATAAAAGCATTGATATAACGCATTTCATCAAAAGAATACGTATTAAACTGATAATTATAATTTTGATTTCCGTTTAAAAAAGTAGAAACATTAAAAACACCATTTTTATTAAAAGAAACATTATCAGTATCAGTAGCATTAATTCCGAAACCAATTTTTCCGTTTGTTTTAACTTTACTTGCAAGATAAGTTCCGTCTTTTTGCAGCGTCATATTAACAAGCAATGGCTGTTTAGACTGATTTACCGTCCCATTATCTAACGGATAAACATACAAACTAGACAAAGTTGGTTTTTTAGTATCTTTTATATTTTGGTCAAAACCAAAGAAAATCGGATTGATAACAAATTCCGTTTTAGTATCGCGGATTTCAAAATGAAGGTGCGGTCCTTCTGAAGAACCTGTATTTCCTGAAAGTCCAATTATATCTCCTTTTGTAACAGGAAGTTCTCCAGGTTTTGGAAACATTTCGATTTCATATGCTTTTTCTTTGTAATGAGTCGCTTTTACATAATCGAGAATGGCTCCAACTGGAGTTTGCAAATGTCCGTAAACAGAAGTATAACCATTTGGATGCGTAATGTAAATACATTTTCCGTTTCCAAAAGTCGAAATTTTAATTCTAGAAACATAACCATCGGCAATCGCATGTACACTTAAACCTTCTCTCTGGTTGGTTTTTAAATCAAAACCAGCATGAAAATGATTGGGTCTAAGCTCTCCAAAATTACCGGAAAGTTGCATTGGAATATCAAGCGGAGGTCGGAAATAATCTTTAGGATATTGCGTTTGGGCAAATACAGAATTACAAATTAAAAGGGCAAGTAAATAGAATCTCATAAACAACATTTTTGCTAAGATAAGCAAAAATAAGCCAATAAAAGCAAGAAAAAAGATACAAAAACACAATTAATTGAAATACATCTATTTATCTATTTTAATGCAAAAAAATCGATAAAAAATTGCATTAATAAAAAGGAATATTAACTTTGTAGGATTAAGTAATGAATAGGATGTATAATGAGTGTAATTGCCGAAATAATTGATACTCTTGAATATAAAGTCGAAAAGCTTTTTGAAAAATCAAAAGGTTTGGAGAAAAACAATCAAGTATTACGATTAGAATTAGCCAAAGCTGCGCAAATTATCCAGAAACAATCTGAGGAAATAGAAGCTTTGAAAAAGCAACAAGAAACACTTAAGATCGCCAATTCGTTGCTTGGCAGCGACAATAACAAGAGAGAGACTAAGCTTAAAATAAATTCATTAATTCGCGAAATTGATTACTGTATAGCACAATTATCAGATTAATAATATGGACGGAAAGCTTAAAATAAAAATATCAATTGCAGATCGCGTTTACCCGCTAACGGTTGAACCCGCTCAAGAAGAAGGACTTAGAAGTGCTTCTAAAAAAATTGATGCCATGATAAAGCAATTCGAAGAAAATTATGCAGTTCGTGACAAACAAGATGTATTAGCCATGTGCGCTTTGCAATTCGCATCGCAAGTGGAACAAAAACAAATTGATAACGCAATCGATGGAGAAGATACTATCGAGAGAATTAAAAAATTAAACCTGCTTTTAGATCAATATCTCGAAAATTAAACGTTCTTTACAGAAACTAAGATACTGCCTACATTAGTTCACAATTGGTAAACTCAACACTAACAATTTAGAATGAGCAAATCGTCGCTACTATAGTATGCCCTCCTTTTGGCTGGGAAACTTGAACAGTGAGTTAGCTCAAAACTTGTCTTTACGAGTTTATACAAGCAATTAATGTAGGCTTTTTTTATATATAAACCCTAACAAACATGGACATCATAACGATCATTATTGGTATTGTAGGTATTGCAGCAGGATTCGCAATAGCTAAAATTATCGAGAAAAGTAATATTTCAAACCTAATCAAAAACGCTAAAAAAGAAGCAGCTTCAATCTTAAAAGATGCTAATTTAGAAGCAGAAAATATTAAAAAAGATAAAATTCTTCAAGCAAAAGAACGTTTTATCGAACTTAAATCAGAACACGAACAAGTTATTTTAGCAAGAGACAAAAAAGTTGCCGAAGTAGAAAAACGCGTGCGCGATAAAGAATCTCAAGTTTCTAATGAACTTTCTAAAGCTAAAAAAGTTAATGACGACTTTGAAGCTAAAACGGCTGAATACAACAATAAAATTGAAGTTTTAGACAAAAAACAAGCTGAAGTTGACAAACTTCATAAAAGTCAATTACAGCAATTAGAAGTAATTTCTGGACTTTCTGCTGAAGAAGCAAAAGAGCAATTGGTTGAAGGTTTAAAAGCGGAAGCTAAAACCAAAGCAATGTCTCATATTCAAGAAACTATTGAAGAGGCAAAATTGACTGCACAGCAAGAAGCTAAAAAAATCATCATCAATACAATCCAAAGAGTTGGAACGGAAGAAGCTGTTGAAAACTGTGTATCTGTTTTCAACATCGAATCTGATGATGTAAAAGGTAGAATTATCGGTCGTGAAGGACGTAACATTAGAGCTTTGGAAGCTGCAACTGGAGTTGAAATCATTGTTGATGACACACCAGAAGCGATTATTCTTTCTTGTTTTGATCCTGTTCGTAGAGAAATTGCTCGTTTGTCTTTACACAAATTAGTAACAGACGGACGTATTCACCCTGCAAGAATTGAAGAAGTTGTTGCTAAAACAGCCAAACAAATTGACGACGAAATTATCGAAGTTGGAAAACGTACTGTTATCGACTTAGGAATTCACGGTTTACACCCAGAATTGATTAAAGTTGTGGGTAGAATGAAATACCGTTCTTCTTACGGACAAAACTTATTACAGCACTCAAGAGAAGTTTCTAAACTTTGCGGTATCATGGCTGCAGAATTAGGATTGAATGTAAAATTAGCTAAAAGAGCAGGTTTACTACACGATATTGGAAAAGTGCCAGATACAGAAAGTGATTTACCACACGCACTTTTAGGTATGCAATGGGCTGAAAAATATGGTGAAAAAGAAGAAGTCTGTAACGCTATTGGAGCGCACCACGACGAGATCGAAATGAAATCATTACTTTCTCCAATTATTCAGGTTTGTGATGCTATTTCTGGAGCAAGACCTGGAGCAAGACGTCAGGTTTTAGATTCTTACATTCAGCGTTTGAAAGATCTAGAAGATGTAGCTTACGGATTCAGCGGTGTTAAAAATGCCTACGCAATTCAAGCTGGTAGAGAACTTCGTGTAATTGTAGAAAGCGAAAAAGTTTCTGATGACAATGCAGCAAACTTATCTTTTGAAATTTCACAAAAAATTCAAACAGAAATGACTTACCCTGGTCAAGTAAAAGTTACAGTTATTAGAGAAACTAGAGCTGTTAATATTGCTAAATAATCAGGATATAAATAAACAAGAAAGGCTGTCGATTGACAGCCTTTTTCTTTTTGTATACTATTTCAAGTTTTTACATATCATTAAAAACGATTTTAAAGCTTGTCCCTACTCCTACTTCACTTTCTACTAAAACAGTCCCTTTCATCGCTTCAATTTGATTTCTGGTAATATAAAGCCCAATTCCGCGAGCTTCTTCATGTTTATGAAACGTTTTGTACATTCCGAATAACAATTCGCCATACGTCTTCAAATCGATTCCTAGACCATTATCTGTAATCTTAAGCGATTTAAATCCTTCTGATTCGATTGCAAAATCGAAAATAATAATCGGATCTCTATCTGGATGTGCATATTTTATTGCATTTGTTGTAAAATTCAACAAAACACTTTCCATATAAGCCGGATTAAAATTAACCGTCAAATACTTCGGCACATTGTTTACAATAGTTACTTTACGCTGTTTATCATAACCTTTAATTGTCGAAATAGTCTTTTCGATATATTCGCAAAGCATTAACGGAACAACAGCAATATTAATATTACTTTGCGTTTTTACAATTTGAGTCAAATTAGAAATTGTTTCATTCAAATCGTTTGAAACAGTTCTTAAATGTTCTAGCATTTCTGCCACAGTTTGCTTGTCTACATCGGCATCAATAAAATCCAGAATTGATTTTATATTTCCTGCCTGCGTGTTTAAATTATGCGAAACAATATGTGAGAAATTCAACAAACGACTGTTTTGGTCGCTGTATAATTTCATTGTTTTTATCAGTTCAAGCTCTTTTTCTTTTTGAGCAGAAACATCTGTATGTGTTCCAATTACTCGCAAAGGCTTTCCATTTTCATCACGTTTTATTACTTTTCCGCGATCCAAAATCCATTTATAATTTCCACTCGAAGTCATTACGCGATGGTAATTTTCGTAATACGGAATCTTATTATCAAAATGCTCCTGAATATCCGAATAATATTTTGGCAAATCGTCTGGATGCACAATTTTATCCCAACGCTCTGGATCATCAAAGATATCAGTCGATTCTAATTCTAAAATCTTAAGAGATAAAGAAGAATAAAAAACACTGTTTGTAACCATATCCCAATCCCAAACACCTGCTGTAGATGCATCAAGAGCAAACTGAAAACGCTCCTCAGAAATACGGAGCTTTTCTTCCTTGTCTTTTAAATCTGTAATATCTGAAACATGTCCGTAAAAAATAACCTGTCCATCTAACGCCGACTCTGTTTTAGACGAAATTTTAAACCAACGAATTCCCTTTTTAGGAAGAACCGCTCTAAACTCAATATCCCAAGGTTTAATCTCTTTTCTAGCTGTTACTAAAGATTGAAAAAACAACTCGCGATCTTGCGGTAAAATTCGATCATAAATAACAAATTTTATATCATTGGTAAAGTCTGCAGCGGTAAGTTCAAATATTTCATCGGCTGATTTACTCACAAGGGGAAATGAATAATTATTGCCAGCATCAATAACAAATTGAAAAAGTAAGTCAGGCATTTCGGCCAACAATTTTTTATAAAAATTATTTACCTCCAAGCAGTCGTCATTCCCATATAAATCAAAAACCATATAATACTTTTTTATGTAAATAAAATATTTAGAATTTTCTTTTAAAACAAAGAGAAAAATCACAACTTTTTATCCTTTTGTTTTTATTACAACAAAATTTTAACACAATATATTAATTTTTGCAATATTACATATAAAATTGCTAAAAATTATTTTCTGGGATGAAAAGTATGCATTACTTCTTTTAAAAAACTTCGATCTAAATGAACATAAATCTCTGTCGTTGTGATTGATTCATGTCCGAGCATTAATTGAATAGATCGTAAATCTGCTCCGTTTTCTAACAAATGTGTAGCAAAAGAATGACGCAAAGTATGGGGGCTTATACTTTTTTTTAGTGAAATTTTCTGCGCAAGATCTTTAATTATAGTAAATATCATGGCGCGTGTCAGCTGATTTCCTCGTCTATTTAAGAACAAAGTATCTTCAGCACCCTTTTTAATATTTAGATGAACACGAATTTCATTTCTGTAAAGATCGATATATTTTTGCGTTAAAGGACCAATCGGAACAAATCGTTCTTTATTTCCTTTTCCGGTAATTTTAATAAATCCTTCGTCAAAAAATAAATCGGAAATCTTAAGCGTAATTAATTCTGAAACACGAAGTCCGCAACCATATAAAGTTTCTAACATTGCGCGATTGCGTTCGCCTTCATTTGTACTTAAATCTATACTTTCAATTAGCGCATCAATTTCTTGAAGAGACAAAGTATCTGGCAATTTTCGCCCTGTTTTTGGCGCTTCTATTAATTCAAGCGGATTATCATTTCTATAATCTTCAAAAACCAGATAATTAAAAAAACTTTTTAATCCAGAAATAATTCTTGCCTGAGATCTTGGGTTTACTTCTTTGGCAACAGCATAAATAAATTGCTGCAAAGTTTCGACGGTAATTTTTATTGGAGAAACATCTATTTTATTGTTTTCTAAAAAAAGACACAAACGCTCGATATCGAAGCCGTAGTTTTCAATCGTATTTTTAGACAAGCCTCTTTCTATCCTCAAATACGACTGATAATCTTTTATATATCGAGTCCAATTCATATTTACAAAGTAAGTGATTTTTTAGCATAAAAGTGTCTCACATAACGATGTAAAAAAAAACCTTTCTCAAAAGAGAAAGGTTTTTAGAATATTAAATATTGAATTTACAATTTATATCCAAAAGCCAAAGAAAACATATTGCTTTTAATTTTATAATTAACATCATCAACATGAAAATCTAAGGCATTTGACAAACCTAAGTTATAACGAAGATCTACCGAACAATCTTCCAGAAAATTAATGCCGATACCAAAATTCAAACCAAAATCTATAGTTTTAGTATGATCTGTAATATTTACACCATTTTCTTCAGCTTTCATTAAAAAACCAACTTGAGGACCTGCTTGAACACTTAATCCCTGAATGACAAAATATTTAGCCAAAATAGGCAAATTTAAATAGCTCAATTTAACCTCATTATCGTACGCTATTCCATCGTTTACAAATTTATTTTTAACTCCGTGAGTTGAGTATAGAAGTTCAGGTTGAATACCAAATCTTTCATCTGTTTTAATTTCCGAAAAAATACCCACCTGATATCCCATTAAATTTTCATTTTCATGGAAATCAGAAGAGTTATTTGGAAAATTAATTCCTCCTTTAATTCCAAATCTACTCCCAGTTCCTTGAGCATTTGCATAACAAAATGCCATAACTACAAGAGCAGATAAAATATTTTTTTTCATTATGTCTTAAGATTAAATTTGTCTGCCAAATATAAAAACATACTTAGAATATATTGACTTTTATTTTAATAATAAAAATACTATACAAACAAAAAAACCTTTCTAAAAGAAAGGCTTTTTTTTATATTTTTTTATAAAAAACTTAGAATTTATAAGCTAAAGAAAGAGCTAAAACGCTATTTTTTGGACTATCAAAATACTCATCAAAATCTTCCGCATTATAATCTGCGATATTAGATACACCAACAGTATAGCGTAGATTTACCGAAAGATTATCTGTAAAATTATATCCTCCACCAAAGTTAAAACCAAAATCAGTTGATTTGTAGGCATCTTTAGCGTCGTCTCCATCAACTTTAGCAGAAACTAAAAATCCGATTTGAGGACCTGCTTCTACTGTCCATTGTTTAGTAATAAAGAATTTCGCTAAAACAGGTACATTGATATAATTTAATTTTGCATCTACATTTAAATCATCAAGCTTAGCTCCTTGCATCGAAAACAATAATTCGGGTTGAATTGCTAATCTTTCAATAACTTTAATTTCAGCAAAACCTCCAACATGAGCACCAACTAGAGATTTAGCATCCCAATAATTTCCTCCAGCAAAAGTTGTAAGGTTCAAACCTCCTTTTACTCCAAATCTTGTTTCCTGAGCATTAGAAAATGCAAAAGCCATAATTGCAATGGCAGATAAAATTATTTTTTTCATTCTAATTTGTTTTGGGTTAAAATTAATTTTCGTAATCAAATATAAAACTATACTTATTAAAAATATATTTGCAATTTAACAAAAAAAATAGTAACATATTTACAAATCGTTAAGGAGATAAAATTTCACAAGGTTTCAATTCACAAAAAAAAGCCCTTCTCAAATGAGAAAGGCCTTAAAAAACTAACTAAATGTTTTTTATTAAAACTTGTAAATTACTCCGAAAGTAACAGCACGTAAGTCAGTACCTAAACCAAAGCTATTAGTTTTTTCAGCACCATTTCCTCCATTATTGTTTACACTATACCCTAAACCAACCCAAGTAGCTTCGATAGCAAAATGATTAGACAGGAAGTAGCTTAGACCTAAACCAACATTTGCTCCAAACTCATTCTCTTTATAATCTCCACTTTTTGAGTTTGTTAAATCAAGTCCAGCTTGACCATATACAGAAAACTGAGAAGCAGGCGTGAAATAGTATCTACCAAATGCTCCAACAGTAAAATCATTAGTTTTGTCATCACCAATTTTTGTTGTTCCAAAACCTAATTTTGCTCCAATAGCAATATTCTCAGATACAAAATATCCTACACTAGGAACAAGGGTAAAGTTATTTGATTTTGCCTCTCCAGTTTTTTCAGAACCTACATTGAAAGCTCCAGAAACAAACACATCACCTTTAGAAAACCCTGTTGTCTGCGCACTAGCAAATCCAAACGTCATTACTGCAATAGCAGCTAAAATTACTTTTTTCATGTTTTATTTTTTTAATTACGAATGCCAAAACTAAGATTAGACTTACAAAAAATAATCCGCTATAAGTTTAAAAAGTATTAAAATAAGACAGAAAAAAATTACTAAACAGAAGTCTGATATTCAGAAGGATAAAAGCAATTTTAATATCAAAAAAACTTAAATTTCACATTTGAGTGGGAATTTTATTAATTATTTAATCGAAAATATAATGCAATAAAATGCTAAATCTGTAGTTTTGAACTTTAGATAACATTTAAAATACCAAATTTTAAAAAACCTATTTATGAAAAAAATACTTTTAGTAGCTGTTTTGTTCATTGCAACATCAGCAGCAGTACAAGCGCAATTATTGAAAATCGGAGTTAAAGCCGGTGTTAACTTTGCAAGTCAAACGGGAGATTTTCCAGATCAAATTAACAAGGACGGAATTACTAGCTACCATGCAGGTTTAGTTGCAGAAGTAAAATTACTAGATAAATTTTCGATCCAACCTGAGCTTTTATATTCTACCGTAGGAGCGTCATATAAATTTGACGATGTAAGTGATGATATTAAAAACGAATTGGGATATATCTCAATTCCTGTAATGGCTAAATTTTATTTAAATAACACTTTTAGCATCGAAGCTGGTCCACAAGCATCTTTCCTTGTAAGTGAAAGAAATGATTTTGATGTAAAAAATGGCGAAACTTTTGAATTTGGTCTTAACGCTGGATTAGGAGTAAAACTAACTGAAAGCATCTTTTTACAAGGAAGATATGGTATAGGATTAACGGAAGCATCAAAAAATGCTGACATTAAAAACTCTGTATTCCAAATTTCTGCTGGATTCATGTTCTAAAAAATATATCACATACTTTTACAAAAACCGTTCTATTAATTAGAGCGGTTTTTTTATTTTTACAACATTCAATGACAATTGCAAAAATCATTGCAATGCCAACATTTCAAAATAAAAAATAATATGAAAATCTGCATTATCAACGGACCAAATTTGAATCTTTTAGGAAAACGCGAACCTGAAGTATACGGAAGTCAAACTTTTGAAGATTATTTTGAAACGTTGAAAACGAAATTTCCAAATGTTGAACTTTCTTATTACCAAAGTAATATTGAAGGCGAATTGATTGGTAAAATTCAAGAATGCGGTTTTACTTTTGATGGAATTATTTTGAATGCAGGCGCTTACACACACACTTCTATTGGTTTAGGCGACGCTATGAAAGCCGTTACGACTCCAGTTATTGAGGTTCATATTTCGAATACCTATGCTAGAGAAAGTTTCAGACACCAATCTTACCTTTCTGGAAATGCAAAAGGCGTTATTTTAGGCTTCGGACTTAAAAGTTATGAATTAGCAATTCAATCTTTCTTATAATTAATTCACAATAGATGTCATCCTGAGCGAAGTCGAAGAGCTTATCACTTGTGAAGGCTTCGACATCGCTCAGAATGACAACAGCATTTTGTAATTTAACAAATTATTAATAGGCTCGCTTTTAAGTTATTTTATTTTTGTAGGAGAAAACTACTTCCATGAAAAACTTTACCTTATTTGCCTTCTTACTTTTTTCCATTTCCAATTTTGCCCAAATTAAAGGGACTATCACCGATGAAAAAGGAAATCCTCTTCCTTTTGTATCTGTTTTTGAAGAAAACACATACGCTGGCACCACTTCAAACGAACAAGGAAAATATCAGCTGAATGTAAAAGAAATTGGTCAGAACAAAATTATTTTTCAATATCTAGGTTTTAAAACACAGAAACTGACTGTTGCATCTGGTTCAAAAACAATCACTTTAGATGTTAAACTTCAGGAAGAAAGTTTTGCTTTAAATGAAGTAGTTATCGATCCTAAAAACAATCCTGCAAATGCCATAATTAGAAGTGCGATTGCAAACAAAAAAGAGAATTCGGATAAAACTGGGCGCTTTACAGCCGATTTTTATTCGAAAGGAATGTTTAAAGTTAAAGATCTTCCTAAAAAAATTCTCGGTCAAAAAGTAGATCTTGGCCCAGATATGGCTTCTAATTTGGATTCAACTGGAACAGGAATTTTATATTTATCTGAAACCATTTCGAAAGTTACTTTTGAAAAACCTTCCAAATTAAAAGAGAAAATCATCGCCTCAAAAATTTCTGGAAATAATAGAGGTTATAGCTATAATACCGCAGCTTTATCTACTTATGATTTTTATGATAACACTCTGGATTTTGATGTCAAAATGATTTCTCCTATTGCCGATAATGCTTTCAATTATTATAAATATAAGTTAGAAAGTACATTTTATGACGAAAATAAACAGCAGATTAATAAAATTAAGGTAATTCCGAAACGTGATAAAGAACCCGTTTTTGAAGGCTACATTTATATTGTAGACGATAGTTTTGCCATTTATGCTATAGATTTAGATATTAAAGGCTACAGAATGAAAAATGAATTAACTGAGACGATGAGTTTAAAACAAAGTTTCAGCTATAATGCCAAAAATAAAATCTGGTCTAAAAACGCACAGACACTTTCTTTTAATGCAGGCCTTTTTGGAATAAAGTTTTCTGGAAATTTCAATTACGTTTATTCTAATTATGAATTTCCTGCTGCTTTCGAAAAGAAAACTTTTGGAAATGAAATAGTTGCTTTTGAAGAAAATGCGAATAAAAAAGATGATGCTTTTTGGAATGAAATTCGTCCAATTCCGTTAACTATTGAAGAAAGCAACGATTATGCAAAAAAAGACAGTCTTCAAACTATCAGAAAATCAAGAAAATATACTGACTCTATTGATGCCAAAAACAATAAATTTAAAGTTTGGGACATTTTAATGGGCTATGATTACAAAAATACTTTTAAAAAATATTCTTTTGAATATAAAGGTCTTCTAAATATTTCTTCTCTAAGTTTCAATACCGTTCAAGGATTCAACTTAGATTCTGGTTTCTCTTTTAGAAAATGGGACGAAGAAAAAGGAAAAAGCACTTCCATTAGCACAACTTTTAATTATGGTTTTTCAGACGAACGTTTCCGAGTGATTGGCGAATTTAGCCATCGTTTTAATAACATCAATTATGCAACAATTTGGGCGTCTGGAGGAACTAAAACCGTACAATTTAATAACGCTGAACCGATTACCAAATTTGTAAATTCAATTAGTTCTTTATTTTTTAAAGATAATTATATGAAACTATACAATTTGGAGTTTGCTCAGATAAATTACGGTCAAGATATTGCAAACGGAATAAATCTTACCGGAAGAATTGGTTATGAACAGCGAAAACCGCTTTTCAATACGACTGATTATTCGTTCTTTAAAAAAGATGATTTTTACAGTTCTAACAATCCTTTAGCGCCAAATGATTTTACAACGCCTGCTTTTAATCAGCATCATTTATTTAAAGCGCTTATAACGACAAGAATTAATTTTGGGAATAAATATATTTCTAGACCCGACGGAAGATATAATTTCAAAAACGATAAATATCCAACTATTTATTTAGCGTTTGAAAAAGCTTTCGCGGCAAGCGAAAAGAAATACGAATATGAAAGACTTGGCGCCTCAGTACAATATGATTTGCCTTTAAACAATAAAGGTGTTTTAGGAACAAATTTTAGAGCTGGAAAATTCTTTAATGCGGAAAACATTTCGTTTATCGACTACAGACATTTTAACGGAAACCAAACCCATATAGGAACAAGTGATCGTTATTTAAATGTTTTTAATCTGATGCCTTATTATTCAAACAGCACAAATGATAGTTATTTTGAATTGCATTCAGAATATAACGACACTGGTTTTATTATGAATAAAATTCCACTTTTAAATCTTTTAAAATCGACTTTAAATCTTGGCTTTCATGCTTTGGCAATTCCAGACAGAAAACCTTACTCTGAATTTACGGTTGGTTTAGACAATTTAGGTTTTGGAAAATTTAAATTATTCCGAGTAGATTATGTACATTCTTACCAAAGCGGAATACAGCAAAATGGAGTTGTATTTGGGTTGAAGATTTTGAATGTGTTAGATTAAGGTACAAAGTAGCAAAGTAACAAAGGAACAGAGTTTTTTTATTGAAACTAAAAAACCCGTTTATTCTTTAATAAAAGAATAAACGGGTTTTTATATTAATATTTTCTCTATTTGAGCAAAGTAGAAAATCTCATTAAGCAGAAACCTTTGTCCCTTTGTTACTTTAAACCTTGTTTAACAATGATAATCATCTGGTTCAATGTGTATCAAAACATTTCCTAACTGTGGAATTTGTTCTTTTAAAGTATCTTGCAATTTATGAGATAAATCATGCCCTTCTTTTACCGAAATTTTTGCCGAAACAATCGCGTGTAAATCTACATGATAACGCATTCCCGCTTTACGGATAAAACATTTTTCGGTTCCAAGAATCCCTGGAACTTGTAAGGAAACAACACGAATTTCTTCTACTAAATCATCGTTTAGATTTTCGTCCATGATTTCACCAAGCGCAGGTCTGAAAATTTTATAACTATTATACAAAATAAAAAACGCTGCGAAAAGTGCCGCCCAATCATCTGCAGATTCGTAGCCTTTTCCCATAATCAAGGCAATCGAAATTCCGATGAAAGCCGCTACAGAAGTTATTGCATCACTTCTATGATGCCAAGCGTCTGCTGCTAGAGAAGAACTATTGGTTTGTTTGCTTCGTTTCATGACAATTCGAAAAGAGTACTCTTTCCAGATAATAATCGCGCCTAAAACGTACAATGTCCAAGACTTAGGCAAATCGTGCGAAGTTCCAATATTAGCAATACTTTCGTAACCAATAATAGTTGCAGAAGTGATTAAAAATCCAACAACTAAGAAAGTAATCAAAGGTTCTGCACGTCCGTGACCATACGGGTGATTTTCATCCGCAGGCTTATTAGAATATTTGATTCCGAATAAAACCAAACACGACGAAAATATATCTGTAGTCGATTCAATCGCATCTGCAATGAGGGCATATGAATTGCCAAAAAAACCTGCGAGACCTTTTATAAGGGCCAGGCAGGTATTTCCTATTATACTAAAAATAGTAGCTTTTACAGCTTTTTGTTCGTTTGTCATTCAGACTATTTTTTTACCACGAATTCACGAATTTTTATTTTCAAAGATTATAAAAAAATAATTCGTGAATTCGTGGCTAATCAACTTTTAAGCTCTTACGATTTTTGCACCGATTGCTCTTAAACGCTCATCGATACGCTCGTATCCACGGTCGATTTGTTCAATATTTTGAATCGTACTTGTTCCTTTTGCAGAAAGCGCCGCAATCAATAATGAGATTCCTGCACGAATATCAGGAGAAGACATTGTTGTTGCTTTCAATTGAGATTCGAAATTATGCCCCATAACAACAGCTCTGTGCGGATCGCATAACATGATTTTTGCTCCCATATCGATTAATTTATCCACGAAGAATAAACGGCTTTCGAACATTTTTTGGTGAATTAAAACGTCTCCTTTTGCTTGAGTTGCTACAACCAAAACGATACTTAATAAGTCAGGTGTAAATCCTGGCCAAGGTGCATCTGCAATTGTTAAAATAGAACCGTCGATATCTGTTTTTACTTCGTATCCATTTTTGTGAGCAGGAATGTAAATATCATCATTACGTTTTTCGATTGTAATTCCAAGTTTTCTAAAAGTATTCGGAATCAAACCTAAATTTTCCCAGCTAACATTTTTGATTGTGATTTCGCTTTTTGTCATAGCCGCAAGACCAATCCAAGAACCGATTTCGATCATATCAGGAAGAATTCTGTGCTCGCAACCACCAAGACTTTCAACACCTTCAATAGTCAACAAATTAGAACCAACTCCAGTGATTTTTGCTCCCATAGAGTTTAGCATTTTACACAATTGCTGTAAATATGGCTCACAAGCAGCATTGTAAACTGTAGTTTTTCCTTTTGCTAAAACAGCAGCCATTACAATGTTTGCAGTTCCAGTTACAGAAGCTTCGTCAAGAAGCATATCTGTTCCTTGCAATCCTTCTTCTGGAGATTCTACTCCATAAAAATGATCTTCTCTGTTATATCTAAATTTTGCTCCAAGGTTAATAAAACCTTCAAAGTGAGTATCTAATCTACGGCGCCCAATTTTATCTCCTCCAGGTTTTGGAATATATCCTTTTCCGAAACGAGCCAAAAGAGGTCCAACAATCATGATAGAACCACGAAGCGCTCCACCTTCTTTTTTGAAAGCTTCTGTTTCTAAATATCCAACGTTAACTTCATCAGCTTGAAAAGTAATTGAACCTGGTTCGTTACGTTGAATTTTCACACCTAAATTCCCCAACAAAGTGATTAATTTATTGATGTCTATAATATCAGGAATGTTATTAATTTTTACTTTCTCTCCTGTTAGAAGCACGGCACATAAAATTTGTAATGCCTCATTTTTTGCTCCTTGCGGAGTGATTTCTCCTTTTAAAGGAGTTCCTCCTTCGATTTTAAAAATTCCCATAGATCTTTGTTAAGGTTCTTTTAAAGTTTCTAAGATTCTGAGATTCTAAGACCATAAGTCAAAAACTTAGCATCTTAGCAACTTAGTAGCTTAGCAGCTTTTTTTATTTTTGATTATTATTTTTTTGAAAATTCTTTTTTTGTCCGCCTTTGTTGTTATTGTTCTTGTTATTCTGAGTTTTAGGCTGAGTTCCAGAAGCTGTTTTATTAGACATACGCTTGTTTGTACGCATTAAATCTGTTGTGTTTAACAATTCTTCTGTACTGTGCAACAGGTTTATTTTTCCTCCAGACAATTCATATAAATGCTCAAAAATCACATCATCTTTTACGGTGTCTTTGTTCCAACTTAAAAACGACTTTTTCATGTGGTTGGCAATTACCATCACCAATGCATTTTTCATTTCACCTTCTTCCCATTTATTGGCAACATCAATCATATATTTGATGTTATTTCCATAAAACCTGTATTTCGGGAAGTTCTGCGGATATTGTAATATCTCTGGTTTTAGTTGCAAAACATCTCTTGACGGAATTGGATAAGGAGATTCTACATTAAGCTTAAAATCAGACATTATAAAAAGCTGATCCCAAAGTTTATGCTGAAAATCTGGCACGTCACGCAAATGCGGGTTTAAGCTTCCCATAACCTGAATGATATATTTTGCCGCTTTATTACGTGTTTCATCATCTTCGATTGCGGTAGCCTGATCGATCAATTTTTGTAAATGACGACCATACTCTGGAATAATTAATCGCTGTCTTTCAGAATTATATTCTAAATTGTAAACAACGTCGCTTGCGGCTTCTCTTTTATATTTTTCGATCATAAGTTTATAATGAAACTATACCTTCTATTGTAGAAACTTCTTTGTATTTACTGATCACATCGTCTGAGCTGTGCATTGTAACATCTACAGAAACGCTGGTAAATTTACCTGTTTTTGATTTTGTTGTTTTGATAACAGCTCCCATTCTGTCAAAAGCTTTTTCGACACGCTCCACATTATCGGCTACAGACGGAACAATAAATTTGTATAAATATTCTGCTGGCCAAGTATTTGCGTTATCTAGTTCTAATTTTAATCTTTCGTAAAATTCGGCTGTATTTTTTTCTTTATCGTTCTCCATTCGTAATTAAAAATAAACGCAAATATACGTTTTTGATTTCAGATTTCAGATTTTAGATTTTAGATTTTTTGACTCTAAAAATAACGATGTTTTTTTGCCACGAATTACGCTAATTAACACAAATTATTCAATCCTAAAATTCAATTTCATCAATTTTAAGTAACTTGGCGAATCAAAAAAAATAAAAATTAGCGAAAATTCGTGGAATTCGTGGCAAAAAAACTTTGCGACTCCGCGACTTTGCGAGATTAAAAACACAACAGAATGAAAAAACTCCTTTTACTTTTTATCGTACTTATATTTAATACTATTCAAGCACAAGAAGTCAAAACTCTGACTTATTTCCAAAACGACACTTTAAAACTAGATTTAGATTTATATCTGCCAAAGAAAAAAGCTGGTGAAAAAATTCCGTTAATTATGTTCGCTTTTGGCGGCGGATTTTCTGGCGGAGAACGTACAAGTGAAAAAGATTTCGGAAAATTTATGGCACAAAATGGTTATGCTGTTGCGAGTATTTCGTACAGTTTATACATGAAAGGAAAAGATTTTGGTTGCAAAGGAACTTTAACTGAAAAAATAAAAGCGATACAAATTGGTGTGAGTGATATGTGGCAGGCAACAGCTTTCTTAATTGAAAATGCTGATAAATATAATTTAGACACTTCAAAAATCTTCATTTCTGGAATTAGCGCTGGTGCTGAAATTGGTTTTCAAGCTTCTTTTTGGGATTATAAATTGATGAATTTATACAAAAGTAATCTTCCAGAAAATTTTAAATACAAAGGTTTTATCGGCGGTTCGGGTGCGATTCAGGATATTAATTTGATTACGAAAGAAAAAGCAATTCCGATGTTATTGGCTCATGGAAGCAATGATGATACCGTTCCATACGCCGCAGGCTCTCATCGTTCTTGCCCAACAAATGCTTCGGGTTGGTTGATTCTTTTTGGCTCTTATGCGGTTTATAACCAAATGAAAGATTTGCATAAAGACATTGAACTGATTACTTTTTGCGGCGGCGGACATGAATTCTCAGGTTATCTTTTTCACGAAGGACAGCAATATGTTTTAGATTTTGTGAATGATGTTTTGAATGGGAAGAAATTTGAATCGCATTTGATTGTGCCTTCTAAAAAAGGAAAAGGTTCTGCGAGATATTCATTTTGTGAATAATTTGTTTGGCTAAAGCCAATATCCAAAATCATTTAATCCGTTGGTTAAAACCAACGGCAATTCAAATCAAAACTGCTCCAGCGGAGCAAAATATTTATAGCAAATATAATTTTCCAGCATCAGAAAGCTCCAGCGGAGCGGCATATAAATTATTCAAAAATATGTCGCTCCTCCGGAGCTTTACACTTTTGATTATTATTTTTTTCTATAAATATTTCGTCCCGCCGGGACTTTGTTATTTCTAAAAAACTAATTTTCAAAATAATTCCAAAAACAAAACCATGCCTCTCTTCTAGCCCTGATGGTCCCGAAATTTCGGGAGGAAATCCTTTTGCTTTTTCCTTTAAATAGCAAAAGATTGCAGCGGACAGCAGTCCCGAAGTCTCGGGACATGACTATAAAAAATGCCAAATCTTTCGCTTCAAGTAAAAATTCTTTTTAATTATGAATAAGTTTAGGTAAATTTGCCCTTTATTTTTAGAATAGTGCAAAAAGAAATTATAGTCCTACTTGGCGGACCTGGTACTGGAAAATCAACACTTATTAACGAATTGGTAGCTCGTGGCTTTTGTTGCTATCCTGAAATTTCTAGACAGGTTACTATGAAAGCGCAGCAGGAAGGTATTGAACAACTGTTTCTGGAACAGCCGCTTTTGTTTAGCCAAATGCTTTTGGAAGGACGTATTGAACAATACAAAAATGCTCTTGACGAACCTGATAATGTGGTTTTTATTGACCGAGGAATTCCAGACGTTGTAGCTTATATGGATTATATTGGCGATGAATACCCGGAAAATTTCACAAAGGCTTGTGAAGACTATAAATATACCAAAACTTTTATTTTGCCGCCTTGGGAAGAAATTTACCAAAGTGATGCCGAACGCTATGAAAATTTTGATCAAGCAGTTAAAATTCAGGAACATCTTATTGAGACCTATAAAAAATATGGGTATGAACTGATTGAGGTTCCAAAAGATACGGTTGAAAACAGAATTCTTTATATCTTAGACAAAATTTAGCGAAAGGTTTTAAAGTTGCAAAACTAGAACTGTTTTCTAAATTTTTAACTTTAAAACTAACGCGATGCTTGGAGCGCAGGATATCCTTCTAAAATACTGGAAACACGACAGTTTTAGACCTTTGCAAAAAGAAATTATTGATTCTGTTCTTGAAGGACAGGATACTTTTGCTGTACTTCCGACGGGTGGCGGAAAATCGGTTTGTTTTCAGGTCCCCGCTATGATGCAGGAAGGAATTTGTCTCGTAATTTCGCCTTTGATTGCCTTGATGAAAGACCAGGTAATGAATTTGCAGAAAAGAGATATTAAAGCAATTGCGCTTACGGGCGGAATTCATACAGAAGAATTGATTGATCTTTTGGATAATTGCCAGTACGGTAATTACAAATTTCTTTACTTATCTCCAGAGCGCTTGCAATCGGATTGGATTTTGGAACGCATTAAAAATCTCCCGATAAACTTAATTGCTATAGATGAAGCGCATTGTGTTTCGCAATGGGGACACGATTTTAGACCCGCTTATCTGAAAATTTCGGAACTTAAAAAGTTTTTTCCTAAAATTCCGTTTTTGGCTTTGACTGCGACGGCTACTCCTAGAGTTATTGAAGATATTAGAACGCAATTAGAATTAAAAAATCCGAGACATTTTCAGCAATCTTTTGAACGTAAAAATATTGCTTACATGGTTTTTGAAGTAGAAGATAAACTTTATAGAACCGAACAAATTCTTAAAAAAAATCCGCAACCTTCTATTATATATGTTCGAAATAGAAAGGCATGTTTGAATATTTCTTCGCAATTACAATCTTTAGGATTTACAGCAACCTATTACCATGGCGGTCTTTCTGCAAAAGAAAAAGATAAAAACATGGAATTATGGATGTCGGAGCAAGCACAAGTTATTGTGGCAACGAATGCTTTTGGAATGGGAATCGATAAAGACAATGTAAAAACCGTTATTCATACACAGCTTCCAGAAAATTTAGAAAATTATTACCAAGAATCTGGGCGAGCAGGACGAAACGGCGCTAAGGCTTTTTCGGTTTTGCTTTATAATAATTCAGATGCAATTCAGACCGAAGAGCAGTTTTTAAACATTCTTCCAGACAAAAAATTTCTAAAAACGATGTACAATAAATTGTGCAATTATTTTCAGATTGCGTACGGCGAAGGTTTAGATGAATCTTTTTCTTTTAAAATGAATCATTTTTGTAATAAATACGATTTTCCGACTTTAAAAACATATAATGCTTTACAGTTTTTAAATCAGCAGGGAATTATTACGATGTCTCAGGAATTTTCGGAAAAAATCAATATTCAGTTTTTAATTGAATCCAAAGAAGTGATTCGATACATGAGTTTGAATCCGAATGATGAGGAAATTATTTTAGCAATTTTGAGAACTTATCCCGGAGTTTATGAAGTAAAATCGAATTTGAATCTGGGTTTAATTGCAAAAAAATCTAATCGCTCTGAAGAACAAGTCATTGCGCTTTTAGAAAAACTGAAAGAGAAAGAAATTATAGAATACAAATCTAAAAACAACGACGCTACCATATTATTTAATGAAGTTCGCGAAGACGATCATACTATTAATAGAGTTTCGAAATATTTAGAAAAACAAAATCTAGTTAAAAAAGAACAGCTTTTATCTGTTTTGCATTATATAAAAGAAAACAAAACGTGCAAAAACAGATTGGTTTTGGATTATTTTGGAGAAGAAACCAGCGAAAATTGCGGTATTTGTTCTTACTGCATTACTCAAAAAGGAAAAATTACGGAAGCCGATTCGATCGCAGATAAGATTTTATCTTTGCTAAAAACTGCTTCTTTGACTTCGAGAGAAATTGAAAACCAGATAAAAATGGACGCAAAAGACATTATTTCGGTTCTTCAGGAATTGCTCGAAAACAATCACATCGTTATACAAGCGAATAATAAATACACTTTAAAATCATAATGGAGAAATTGAGAATTATTTTTATGGGAACGCCAGAATTTGCTGTAGGCATTTTGGATACCATTCTTAAAAACAACTACGAAGTTGTCGGCGTGATTACTGCTGCAGACAAACCAGCAGGACGCGGACAAAAAATAAAATATTCAGCAGTAAAAGAATATGCGCTTGCAAACAATCTTACTTTATTACAGCCAACCAACTTAAAAGACGAAAATTTCTTAGCAGAATTAAAAGCTTTAAATGCCAATTTACAAATTGTAGTGGCGTTTAGAATGTTGCCAAAAGTAGTTTGGGAAATGCCAAGTTTAGGAACCTTCAATCTTCACGCTTCATTATTACCAAATTATCGTGGTGCTGCGCCAATTAACTGGGCAATTATTAATGGAGAAACAAAAACGGGCGTTACGACTTTCTTTATCGATGATAAAATTGATACTGGCGCGATGATTTTAAATTCTGAAATTGCAATCGAGCCAGAAGAAACAGCAGGACAATTGCACGACCGTTTAATGGAATTGGGAAGCACTACTGTTATTGACACTTTAAAAATTATTGAAAATGGAAATGTAACCACAACCATTCAAGAAGATAATGACGATATTAAAACAGCTTACAAATTAAATAAAGAAAACTGCAAAATAGACTGGACAAAATCTGGATCAGAAATCAATAATCTGATTCGAGGTTTAAGTCCATATCCTGCTTCTTGGTGCTTTTTGAAAGATCAAGGCGAAGAGTTAAACATCAAAATTTACGAAGCAAAACTAGTCTCAGAATCACATTCTTATGAGATTGGAAAGTTAATTAGTAGTAAAAAAGAAATCAAGATTGCAATAAAAGATGGCTTTATTCAGTTATTAAGTCTACAATTTCCAGGAAAAAAGAGAATGCTAGCTTCCGAAATATTAAATGGAGTTAGCTTTTCCGAAGCTGCAAAAGTCTATTAAGCTCAGTAAAACAGGGGTTTGTACTTGCTTTTCATCGATGAACAACATCGTTTATGAACAAAAAAAGCAAGTTATTAACAATTTTTGCTAAAATTAAAGAAAACACTTGCACGCAACGGATTTCCTACTAAATTTGTGTATTAACAATTTTTTTTAACCAACAATTAATAACTAATTATTATGAACAAATCAGAATTAATCGATGCTATCGCTGCTGATGCAGGAATCACAAAAGCTGCGGCGAAATTAGCTTTAGAGTCATTTTTAGGTAATGTAGGAACTACTTTGAAAAAAGGTGGAAGAGTTTCATTAGTAGGATTTGGATCTTGGTCAGTTTCTTCAAGAGCGGCAAGAGATGGTAGAAACCCACAAACAGGAAAAACTATTAAGATCGCAGCTAAAAACGTTGTAAAATTCAAAGCTGGAGCTGAATTAGAAGGTGCAGTGAACTAAGTAAGAAAGTTCTCTAAACTTATAATATAATTAAAACCTTCCTTATGGAAGGTTTTTTTTTGCGGTTTAACGATTTTTTTTGTGATTTTAATTTTTTTATGACTAAATTTAATAAAAATTGTAACCGTATGATTTCAGAAAAATTAAAAAAAGGACACCTGCTTATTGCCGAGCCTTCAATAATTGGAGATTTATCTTTTAACAGATCGGTAATTTTATTAGCAGACCATAACAAAGAAGGATCAATAGGTTTTATAATTAATAAGCCATTAAAATATACCATTAATGACTTAATACCTGAAATTGAAGCCAACTTTAAGATATACAACGGAGGACCTGTAGAACAAGACAACCTTTATTTTATTCATAATATTCCAGACTTAATTCCGAACAGTGTTGAGATTTCTAATGGAATTTATTGGGGAGGTGATTTCGAGTCAACAAAGGATCTAATCAACAGCGGAGCTATTAGCAAAAATAATATTCGCTTTTTCTTAGGCTATACAGGTTGGGACGAGAATCAGCTTGAAAACGAAATGCAAGGTAACTCCTGGATTATTGCTGATAATAATTATAAAAATAAAATTATCGGAAAATCTACTACTCATTTTTGGAAAGAGCAGATTATAGAACTTGGAGGCGATTATCTTATTTGGTCTAACGCACCAGAAAATCCATATCTGAATTAATTTTCAGAAATGGATTCATTAAGTTTCTGCACTAATAAATGAGCCAGATTCGTTGTAAAATCTTTTTTTCGATATTTAGTTATCGGCTGTATTCCTGTGATTACATTTGTTAGAAATAATTCGTCTGCTTTTTGAAGATCAAACGGTGAAATTATCTCTTCTAAAACCTCTATACCTTCTATTTTTTTCGCTAATGCTAGAATTTGTTTACGCATTATACCATTTAAAGCTCCTTCTGAAATTGGAGGCGTAATCAGTTTTTTTCCAGAAACCATAAAGATATTTCCTTGAAGCAACTCTACCACATTTTTACTGTCATTCAGTAAAATACAATTTGCTAAGCCGTTTTCGTCTGCGAAAATACTTCCTGTTATATTAATCATCTTATTTGTTGTTTTAAGAGATGATAACAGTTGTTTTGTTACATAGAAATCTTTATATAAATCTACTTCGTATTCGTTTGCATTTATACTGTAAGCTTTATTTGGAAGAGAAATAGCATTTATTAAAAACGAAATTTCATTGCTTTTAGGAAGATACAAACCACCATCATTTCTAAAAACAGTAATTCTAGCTCTTGCCGAAGATGCAATATTCAATTGATTAACTAAATTGAGAATTTGTTCTTCAAAATATTCCATTGTAAAATTCATCGGAATCATCATTCTAACCACACGCATTGAAGCCATTAATCTAAAATAATGATCTTCAAGAAACAAGATTTTTCCGTTGACAATTTTTACTGTTTCAAATACTCCGTCACCATACAAAAAAGCGCGGTTTAGAGTTAGTATATTATCTTCTTGCGCTATGTTTCCGTTAAAATTAATCATAAAAAAACCCTGAATTTTGTTCAGGGCAAATATAAGGTATAAAATAGACTTTTACTAAACAGAACCGATAAGATGTTTAAGATCAGAAATCTGATTCTCCCACAATTGTTTAGCCTCGCCAATTTCTTCTTTCTCAGCAAAATCAACTACCATAAGCGATACATCTTTAGTTAATTCATCAACTAAAATATGCAATTCGAAAAAATATTCTGTGTCTTTGCTGCTGTCATCAACCCATTTGAATTTTACTTTTTCTCCAGATTTTTTTGAAGCAAGACGTGCTTTTTCTTGTGAATCATTCCAGATGAACGTAAAAAATTCACCTCTTGAATTAACATTGTCAGCAAACCACTCTGATAAACCTGACGGTGTTGATATATATTGATACAATAATTGCGGCGAAGAATTGATCGGAAACTCGATTTCGTAACGTATTTTTGAATCCATGTGCTACTTTTAATTTTTTTGGAAATATAAGAATATATGTCCAAAAACAATGCGTTTTTAAAAATATTTTTTTTTCTTCAAAATATTCTTGTGTGCTTTAATATTATTTCTATCTTTGCACCCGCAATGAAGGAAACAATCCTACTAGCAGTCCAGGCGAGGTAGCTCAGTTGGTTAGAGCGCAGGATTCATAACCCTGAGGTCACGGGTTCAACTCCCGTCCTCGCTACGAAAAGGCAAAACCCTTAAACAGAAATGTTTAAGGGTTTTTTAATTTGAATTAATGCTTTTTTTAATAAAGATCTTTATTAAATTAGCATTTTTGAAGAAAGTAATTTGGAAATGTATGGATATAGTTAAATTTAAAATCACATCAAAAACAATAAAAGTGGAAGTAAGAAATTCCAACAATTATGTTTTTAATTTTAATACTGCTTTAGAAATCGAAAAAGCAGATAAAGATGTTCTATTAAAACTTTACAACGCTTTAGACTTGCTTTTTAAAAAAGAAAATACGCCTGAAATAAAAAACTACATTTCACCAAATCAAACTAATATTTTAGATCAGATTTCTGATGCAGACAATTTAGAGCAGAAATAAAATATCAGTTCCGTTAAGCTGGACTATTATTTTAAAATTAAAGCTGGACCAGTAAAAATGTTCTTTATCAAAATAAATTTGATATAATTTATTAGACAAAATGAACATACACTTTATACAACACGAAACTTACGAAGCTCCAGGCGCATATCTTTCTTGGGCAGAAAGCAGAAACTGCAAAATTTCTTTTTCTAAAGTTTTTCAAAAAGACGTTTTGCCCTATTCAATAGAGTTTATAGACATGCTCATTATAATGGGAGGACCTCAAAGTCCAAATACTACAATTGAAGAATGTCCTCACTTCGACGCTGATGCTGAAATCAGATTAATACAAAAATGCATTTCTGCAGGAAAAGCAGTTGTTGGTGTTTGTTTGGGTTCCCAATTAATTGGAGAAGCTTTAGCAGCAAGATTTAATCATAGCCCCGAGAAAGAAATTGGTGTATTTCCGATAACCTTAACCGAAGACGGAAAAAATGACGAGAAAATAAATCATTTCGGAAATATCTTAAATGTCGGACATTGGCACAACGATATGCCCGGTTTAACAAAAGAAAGTAAAGTTTTGGCTTTTAGCGAAGGCTGTCCAATTCAAATTGTTTCTTATTCTGATCTTGTTTATGGTTTCCAATGCCATATGGAATTAACAACGGAAGTCGTTTCTCTTTTAATTGAAAGCGAAACGGATTTATTGGACAAAAGCACAAAACATCTATTTGTTCAAAATCCTGAAACTATTTTATCTCATAATTATAATGAAATGAATGAAAAACTGTTTCAATTTTTAGATAAACTAATCTTTACTTACAAAAACTAAAATTTATCATTTTAATAAAACACAAAACCCTTAAGCAAAATGTTTAAGGGTTTTTAATTGAAATAAATTGTAACATTTCTTCAACACTTACGTCTAATCTTGAATAAAAATGCGGTTCTTTGTAACTTATTACATTCAATATTTAAAATTCTCTAAATTTTGAATGCAATAATATTGAAACCAATGAGTTTAGATTAGTTAAAAACTGGTCGCGATATTTTCGTTATGGACAATAAAAAGTTTATTTTAAGTTTAAAAAAAGGTAATGAAGCAGCTTTTAAAGAAGTTTACTTCAACTATTACGATAAACTTATCAATATTGCCCGCCGGTTTAATTCTTCTGTCTTAACTCCCGAAGACTTTGTTCAGGAAACTTTCATCAGATTATATAATAAACGAGAATTATTGCACGAAGATGTTTTGCTAGACAAACAATTATTTACCATTTGCAAAAACATTATTCTCAACCACATTAATAGAGAAAACAAAATAATTCAGCTTGATCCTCAAGTTGATATCTTACAGGAAGAAACTGATTCTGGAATTTTTGATGAAAGGAAAGAAAAACTCCACAACTTCATTAGTCAGCTTCCTGAGCAACAGCAAAAAATATTTACTTTACACAAACTGGAAAACCTTAGCTATAAGGAGATTGCAGAAATAACGGATCTTTCTGAAAAGACCATTGCCAATCACATTTATCTTGCCAGCAAATTTATTCGAAAAAAAATCGAAAACCATTAGGAACTTTTCTGTTCTCGTTTGTTATCTATAAAAAACAAGGACAGAAATGCATATTGAAGCATATAAAACTAATGTAAGAACTAAAAAAGAGGCAAGTTTACTTGTGGCTCATTTACAGTTCATCATTTCAGATTGTATTATCAATTTTGATAAAAAAGGCCGTGAAAATATCCTTAAAATCGAAACCAATCGTGAAATCAAGGAAATGGTTTATGGTGTTTTTACCAAACAAGGATTTCATTGTCAAATTATTTAATATCAAAAAATGGATAAGAAAAAACTTGACGATGCATTTGAAAAAGCATGGAATGAAACTCCAACTTCACATTCAGAAAATGAGAAAGAAGCTTCTTGGGAACAATTTCATGCCGCAACTTTTGCTAAAAAGAAAACAAAATCTAAACCTTGGCGTTATTACGCTGCGGCTTCGGTTTTGCTTTTTGTACTTATTGGAACTGGAATTTTCTTAAATAAAAATTCTCTAACCGAAAGTAATGTTATTGCCGAAACGATTATCGAAAATACTTCTTCGGCAATAAAATATGTGACTTTACCAGATAGTTCAAAAGTAGAATTGAGTCCAAATTCTAAAATTTCTTACGGAGCAAATTTTGCTTTAAATAGAAAAATTGAAATAGATGGTGAAGCTTATTTTAAAGTTAAAAAAGACAAACAACATCCTTTTCAGGTTTTCTGCGACGAAACTACAACGACAGTTTTAGGAACATCATTTATTGTAAAAGAATCTGAAAATGAACAAATAACCGTTGAACTTTTTGAAGGAAGCGTTCAGATGAATGTAAAAGGTCAAAACCAAAAATGGATTTTAAAACCTGGCGAGAAATTTACATACGGAAACCATACCGCAGCCGTAACCGAATTTAGTCGTTTTGTAGATTTTGACAACGAAAAACTTTCTGACGTAAGTAAATATATCGAAGAAAATTATGGTTATAAAGTGATTCTTCCTAATGAAAATCTAAATCAGAAAATTACAATCCGAATCAATAAAAAAGAGGATTTAAAGATAATTGTACAATTAATATCAGAAATGTATAACCTAAATTTTGAGATCAATGAAGATTTAAAACAGATTACTTTTCAATAGAAAAGAAAAAAGGATGTAAGCCGCGAAACTCCACATCCTCCTCATATTCAGGATAACACGAGGTTATTCCATTTAATAATAATTCAAAAATACAAAATTTCATGAAGCATATAATTTCAGCATGCTTTTTTTTACTCAGTTTATCTATGACTGCGCAAAAGGTCACGGTAACTGTAGATCAAAATGTAACTTTAAAAGATTTTTTTAAGCAGATCGAAAATCAGTCTGATTATAAATTTGCCTTTACGGAGCAATTCGATACTAGCAAAAAATATTTTACCAAAAAAAGCACTTTTAAGCAAATCGAAGTCGAAAAGCTTATTGCGGAATTAAACAAAACTGCATCTGTACAATTTTCTATAGTAGGCAACAATATTTTTGTAAAACAGAAATCTCAATCTCAAAAAGCAACTAAAAAAAAAAGCAAGCTAAAGGGACAGATTTTTGACAATGAAAGACAACCTGTTATTGGTGCCAATGTTTTTATTAAAGAATTGGAAGCCGGCACGATAACAGATCTTAACGGAAAATATAGCTTTGAAATTCCAAACGGAACTTACACTCTTACAATAAGTTATGTTGGCTCTAAAAATCAGGAAAAACAAATTACCGTTTCTGATGATGTAACGATGAATTTCAGCATAGAATCTGACAGCCAGCAATTGGGAGAAGTTATTGTAATGAACAATAAAGCTACTGATATCAAAACTACTCAAATGAGTGTTAACAAGCTTTCGATGCAGGAAATCAAAAAAATTCCTGTTGCAATGGGAGAACCAGATCCGTTGAAATCGATTCTAACTCTGCCTGGAGTTACCAACGCCGGAGAAGCTTCTTCTGGTTTTAACGTTCGAGGCGGAGCTGCAGATCAGAATTTAATTCTTTTAGATGGCGCGCCAGTTTATGCAGATTCGCATATGTTTGGTTTTTTCTCGATTTTCAATGCTGACATTGTCAATGGTTTAGATTTATATAAAGGTGGAATTCCGTCTAAATTCGGCGGGCGTGTTTCTTCTGTTTTGGATGTAGCACAACAAACTGGAGATTTTCAAGATTATAAAGTAAATGGTGGAATCGGAATTATTTCGAGCCGCCTTTTGGTTCAAGGACCAATACAGAAAGAGAAAAGTTCGTTCATCCTTTCCGGACGTACTTCGTATGCGCATTTGTTCATGAAACTGGCGGACAATAACAACTCCGCCATGTTTTATGATTTGAACGCTAAATTAAATTTCCGTTTTGATGCCAATAATACGTTATCGTTTTCTGGTTATTTTGGAAATGATTTGTTTGATATAAACGACCGTTTTGCGAGTACTTACGGAAGCACAATGGGAATTTTAAGCTGGAAACATAAATTTTCTAATAGTTTAAATAGCAATTTATCTGCTTTTTATAGCGATTATAGATTTAATCTTGAAATTCCGATTGAAAGCTTTAAATGGGACAGCAATATTCAGAGTTACGGTTTGAAATACAATTGGAATTATCAGAAAACTGAAAAATTTAAAATCAATTACGGTATCGACGGTTTGTATTATAATTTTAATCCAGGAGTTGTTGCTCCTACTGCTTCAGATTCTCAGTTTAATTACAAACAACTGGATAAAAAATATGCTCTAGAAGCTTCTGCTTTTATTGATTTTGAAAATCAGATTACAGAAAAACTGAATTTCCGTTACGGACTTCGTTATAGTTCTTTTTATCGTTTCGGACCTGAACCAATTAGTACTTACGAAAATGGTCAGGCAGTTGTATACAATCCTTTATATAAAATTTACGAAGAAGGAACGCCGACCGGGACAATCAATTATAAAAAAGGACAAGCAATTAGTACTTTTAATAATTTAGAACCTAGAGCTGCTTTGTCTTATGCTTTTAATGACGAAACTTCTATAAAAGCGAGTTACAATAGAATGGCGCAATACATTCATATTTTAGCCAATACGCAATCTCCGTTACCAATGAGCATCTGGACTCCAAGCGGACCTTTTACAAAACCTCAGCTTTTAGATCAGTATGCAATGGGTTATTTCAGAAATTTCAAAGACGGAGATTACTCTTTAGAAACCGAATTATTTTATAAAAATGTCCAAAATCGTATTGATTATATTGACGGAGCTGATGTTCTGGCTAACAATAATATTGAACAAGTAATCTTGAACGGAAAAGCGAGATCGTACGGAATGGAATTATTATTTAGAAAAAACGTTGGTGTTTTCACAGGATGGATTTCGTACACTCTATCTCGCGCTGAGCAAAAAACTCCAGGAAGAACAGCTGAAGAACCAGGCATTGCAAATGGCAATTGGTATTTATCAGGATATGACAAATTGCATAATTTAAGCGTTGTTGGAAGTTATGAATTAAATCCGAAATGGTCTTTTAATGGAAATTTCACTTTGCAATCTGGTCAACCTGTGACTTACGCAAATGGGTATTATGAAATGGGAGGCATTCATGTTCCGAATTATTCATTGAGAAATGAAAACCGTTTACCGCTTTTCCACCATTTAGATCTTGCCGCGACTTATACTCCAAAACCAGACAAAAAGAAAGGCTGGCAAAGCTATTGGGTTTTCAGTCTTTACAATGTTTACAACAGAAAAAATGCTGCTTCAGTAAGTTTTACAACTAATGAAGATACAGGAGCAAACGAAACCAGAAGACTTTCTATTTTCGGAATTGTTCCTGGAGTTTCTTATAATTTTAAATTTTAATGCTATGAATAAATTGAAAAAAAATATGGTAATGAATAAAGCGCTGGCATTAATAAGTCTTCTTTTTGTTTTTTCTTTTGCTTCATGCGAAGATGTTGTAAATCTTGATTTAGAAACAGGAGAAACGAAACTTGTAGTCGATGCCGAAATTTTATGGAAAAAAGGAACAGCTGGAAACGAACAAACAATCAAAATAAGTAAAACGGCTCCTTATTACAGCGGTTCAACACCAAAAGTTTCTGGCGCACAAGTTAGAGTAGAAAACAGTAATGGAGATGTTTTTACTTTTAACGAAACTGAAGCTGGAGTTTACAAATGCAATAATTTTGTTCCCGTTATCAACATGGATTATAAATTATTTATTGATGCCGAAGGACAAAGTTACACGGCAACAGAAAAGCTAACAGCTTCTACTCCAATTAACAAGATAGAGCAGAAAATTGTTCCAGATTTTGGCGGTGAAGATGTAATCGAATTGACTTTTTATTACAATGATCCAGCAGATCAAATCAATTTTTATGTAACCGATTATCAAAGTGAATTTTTGATTTACCCAGAATACGAAATCACAAATGATGATTTTTATAACGGAAATGAAATCAGCACAAGGTTTTCTCATGAAGACATGAAAGCTGGAAATACCGTAAAAATTACACATAGAGGCGTTTCTAAAAACTTTTTTAATTATTGGAAATTAATCTTAGAAGCTTCAAGCTCAAATCCTTTTCAGGTTCCGCCTGGAAATATTAGAGGAAATATTATAAATTCTACCAATGCTAATAATACAGCTTTTGGTTATTTCAGACTTTGCGAAGCCGATCAGGTTGATTATTTGGTGAAGTAAAAAAGAAAACCCTTAAACAACAATACCGTTTAAGGGTTTTCTTTTTTATATTAACAATTCATAATTTACAATTGACAATTAATTTCCATATTCTTTTTCTTTCTGCGCATACCAATCTCTCATCACATAAAAAGCTTTCTTTTTAATTCCTTGATCTGAAATTAAACCTTTACGGTTAAAGAAATCCTGAATGTTTGGCAACTGTCTTCTTGGTGATCTAAAGTCGACTAAAATCCAAGGTGAAACTCCCGCTAAACCTTCAATTCTGTTGAACATTTGCGTATTTTGAATGTATAATTCTTCTTGATATTCTTCGTTCCAGCGTTCTTTTTTATCTCCGTGAAGACCTTGTAAAGCTTCGCCACCAAATTCGCTAATAATAACGGGTTTGTTATACGGAATAACCCATTGCATGTCTTTGCAAGATTCGTTTGTTCCTCTGTACCAGCCTAAATATTGGTTGAAACTTACAATGTCTACATATTCATTCATATTATCATGCAGCGTATTGACATTGTTCGGACTTTTGGTTACTTCCATCGCCATACTAATCAAACGAGAATTGTCTTGCGTACGGGCGTATTTTGCCAATTTGCTTAAGAAAATATCCCTTTCGTCGCTGTGCGGCGTTTCATTGGCGATTGACCAAATTACGATTCCGCAGCGGTTTTTATCCCTGTAAATCATGTCGTGCAATTGGCGTTCTGCATTTGCGTAGGTATCTGGATTTGTCCAAGAAATGGTCCAATAAACTGGAACTTCAGACCAAATCATAATTCCCATTTTTTCGGCTTGTCTGACCATATTTTCGTTGTGCGGATAATGCGCCAGACGAACATAATTACAGCCTAATTCTTTTGCCCAGTTCAATAAAGTAATTGCATCGTCTTCAGACCAGCCTCTTCCTGATCTGAAAGGTGCTTCTTCGTGAATACTGATTCCGCGTAAAAATACTTTTTTTCCGTTTAGCAGAATTTCTTTTCCTTTGGCTTCAATAGTTCTGAAACCAATTTTATCGACAATATTTTCATCTGCTTTAGCAATTACAACATCATACAGTTTTGGCTTTTCTGGCGTCCATAAAATTGGATTCGCTTTAATTTCAAAATACGCCATTCCTTTTGAGTCTGTTGTAACGCTTTTTTTGATTTTCAGTTCTGGAATAGAAACCGAAACCGATTGATTGGCACTTTCATTATTCAATTTTATCCAGCCAGAAATTTTCCCTTTTTCTTTTTTATCCAATTGAACCAAATAATCTTCAATATACGTATTCGGAACTTGCGCCAAAGTAACATCTCTTGTGATTCCGCCGTAATTCCACCAATCCATGTTTACCGTTGGCACATTGTCTTTATGGCGTTTGTTATCTGCTTTTACTACAACGAAGTTATTTCCATCGACTAATAAATCGGTAACATCAAAGTTGAAAGGCGTATAACCGCCAACGTGAGTTCCTGCCAATTTTCCGTTTACATAAACTTTCGCATCGTAATTAACGGCTCCAAAATGTAGAATTCCTTTTGTTTTAGCATCTTTTTTATAATTGAAGTCTTTTTGAAACCAAACCGTTCCTTCGTAAAAAAACAATCTTTCGTCTTTCGAATTCCAATCAGACGGAATATCCATTGTGGCAGAAGTAGCGAAATTATATTCGGTTAAATCTGTGGTATTCCATTTTTTATTTTCGAAAAATCCATTGTTTTTAAAAGGCATTAAACGGTAATCGTAATATCCATTTTCTAACGGATCTACAATATAACTCCATTTTCCGTTTAAAGTAATATTGTTTCGGGCTGCAATATTTGTAACTAACGGAACTTCCTGTGCCATCATTTTTCCCATAAGCAGAAAAGTACAACACAGCATTACAATTTTTTTCATAGTTTTTATTTTTAATTATATAGGGTCTAATTAATTTAAACTTTTCTTTTTTTAAGTTATTTTAATCTGTTCTTCACGACGATAACCACAATCTTGTCATTTCGACGAAGGAGAAATCTTCGATGCTGAATCGACAAAGAGTGGAAATCCTTTTGAGGAGCTATTTGCGAAGATTTCTCCTTCGTCGAAATGACAATATCATGGATAGTATTTTGAGGTTGAGCTGATTTTAGTTCCTTTTATCTAAAAACAATAATTACATTTTATCAAAATAACGAGTCAGTTCGTAAGCATTATCATTAATCACTTTCATTTCTTTTAATAAAGGCAAATACGGTTCGAAATTGCTATTTACAATTCCTTTGTTTGAATCTCGGTTGGAATAATCGGTGCTTAAATCCTGTGGATCATTATCCATATATTTGAACCAATGCCAACCGACCGAGTTTTTGTTTTTAAGCAAATCCAATGTAAAGTTCTGATAGAAAAGTCCTCTCTCTTTTTGCGTTCGAACAAGCCATCCTGCACCAGTATTGTTTGGCAAACCAGAATCTTCACCTTTTGTATACCATTCTGTAATTAAAAATGGTTTTCCTGACCATTCGCCCCAATTGTTCATTAAATCCTGACTTGGTTCCCATTTTCTGTAATGATTGATCGAAATGATATCCATGTACCTTCCCGCCACTTTAAAAATCTCAGGATTAGTCAATTCTTGCTCTTTATCCTGATTGAAACGACATCCCAAATACAGATGATTTGGATCTGCTTTTCTAAGTGCTTCGGTTACTTTCTTCATGTAAGTTTCAAAATAAAATGCTGTAAATGCCATTCTATCTTCCTGATTAACATCAGATAATGATGCATTAAATCCTTTTCTTTCGTCTAACCAAGCTTTTGCAGCAATATACCCCTGCTCATCTTTGGCCAATAAAGTTAAATGTTTATCTAATGCGTCATTATACCAAGGAAGCTCATTATCAGTAAAATAACCCATCAAATACTTATCATTTTTGTATTGAGAAACTTCTTCTACCGCTTTTTGGACATAAGAATCAAATTCTTTATCGAAAACCATTACTAAATCGAAACGGTAATTTTGCCAGCTGGCTTGTTTATATTTTCCACCATATTTTTTAATATGATCTGAATGATACATTCCCATTGGCGAAATAATTACGGTATAAACCAGCGGATTTTCTGCATTTCGAACCAAATCAACATTTGACCACGCTCCTACGCCATTGAATCCGTTGTCGCGCAATAGTTTAGATTCTTGTTTTACCCAATTTTCTTTGCTTCCGTATTTTTTATCAAATGCTTTCTGCTGATTTACAGAACGTCCGGCATTAAAAACAGCAATTCCTTTATAAATAAAAGGATAACCTTCTGGATCAATTATCCACCATCTATTGTCTATTTTTTCGGTTCTAAAAAATCCCGTTGCTTCTTTTTGCCAAATTTTGGAACCCCCGAAAATCGAACTCGGCGACTCCTTTTTTATTTTAAATCCAGGCAATTTATCAATGGTTTTCGCATCATAAGCGACCCATTTCGGGTCTAAAGCATTTTGTCTTGCTTCAACTTTTTGGTATGTAATTTTATTCTGTGCATTCAACGATATTAGGCTTGTAAAACAGAACAATGTGCAAATAGAATGTTTCTTTAAATTCATTTTTAATTGTTTTTGAGAGGAAATATTGTCTCTAATTTTAACACATAGAAACATAGCTTTACTTTGAGGATAAAGGCGTTTCACTAGTTTAAATTCACATAGCGTATCTATGTTTTAGAAACTAGTTTCTTTTTACATTCTTTTTCAAGTTTAAAAAATCTATGTTTCTATGTGTTTAGAAAAATTATTTAGATAAATAGATATGATCGATATCGAAAGAGTAATTATTTAATGCTCTAACATCTTCTGGATCGACACTTCTTAAAACCAAAATATCTTTGATTTTTGTTAAATCTAAAGCCGCATTTTGTTTTTTGTAATCAGCAATCGGAATTTTAACCATGTTCCAGCTTCCGTCTCTTTTTAATCCGTAAAGGTTACTTGTAGCATCAAATTCTACATAACCCGTATTGGTTGCGTCTTTCATTCTGAATCTGATTTTTCCAGTACTTGTAGTTCTTACCGCCAAATTCAGGTACGTGTAAGATGAAATATCTGTAAAATTTACAAACTGTAAAATTGCCATTGCCCATTTTGCTTCTGCTGCCGGCGGTGTCGCTGGAAGAGTGAAGTTTCTATAAGCATTTTCATAACCTTCAGTTGCCACTTCTTTGATTACAAACTGATTACTTGAAACCCAATTTAAAACAGGCGCTGTTTTAGTAAAATCAGGATTTTCAGAGTAAATTTTTAAAGCATCGGCTGGAATAACAATTGGCGGAGTTGGCGGTGCTTCAACCACAACTGTAAAAGTTTTCTTTTGAACTGTATTATCAACATGCGTTATTTCTAGAGTTGTTGTAAAAGTTCCCGCTTTGGTATATTTTACTTCAACAACTGGTTCGATAGAAGCTCCAGGAGAACCGCCTTGAAAGGTCCATTTTATAGCTCTAATTTTTGTTGACGAATCGGTATACGTAACTGTTTCTCCGCCTTTAATAGCAGTATTGGTTGAAGTTGCTTCTATAGTTCCTTTTTTATAAAGATATACTTCGCGTACATCATCCTCGCAGGAAAATAAAACGGCAATAAGTACAAAAAATAAATATTTTAATTTTGATATATAATTTAGTTTTATGGTCATGATTTCAATGTTTTTGGTTAATTTTTTTTGAAGAGAGTAATAGATGCAAGAAGCAAGAGGAAAGACTTCTTATCTTGTTTCTTATTTCTTGCTTCTTGCCTCTTTCTTCTACACCTCTCTTACTTCAATCCATCTAAAAATCCTTGGTAAGCTGGCTTTTTATTGTAATCAGCATCTAATAGCAAAGGATATTCTTTTGAGTGCCAGAAGCTTGTCAACCACGTATATTTATCGGTTACACCCCAAGTTGAAATGGCAAATTTTTGAGTTTGAGGCAATTCTTCATACATCGATGTAATGTATTTGTAGGTTTCAGATTGTTTTTGAGCTTCGGCATCATTAAAAACATACGAATCTGATTTTGCTGTATTTACCTTGATATCTAATTCTGAAATGTGAATTAGCAATCCTGTCGAAGCCATATCGGTAAAACCCGTCTTCATCGTCTGTCTGTTGGTATCTGTTGCGTAATGAAACTGATCTCCAATACCATCAATCGGCACTCCGTTAGCTTTAAATCTGGTTACCATTTTTTTGATGGAAGCTCTTTTTCCTGCGTCTAAAACTACGCTGTAATCATTGTAAAATAATTTCGCATCTGGATCTGCTGCTTTTGCATAACGGAAACATCTTCCATAAAATCCGATTGGATCTTTAAATAAAGAATTAATTACGGTTTCATTTCGCATTGCACCGCCATCGGCAAAAACTTCGTTTACAACATCCCAGCTTTTTACTTTGCCTTTGTAACGTCCTACAACATCTGTAATGTAAACTTTGACTTTCGATTCGAAAGCAATTGAATCGTATTTGGCATTTTTAAACCATTCTGGAAAAGAATCGTACCAAACCAAAGTATGTCCGTGAACTTCTAATTTATTATCCTGCGCAAAACCAACTAGATAATCGGCTGCGGTATAATTGTAAGCTGTTGAAGAAGTCCAGATACTTGCCATTTTCATTTCGAATTCGGCTGTAATCTGACTGTAATGTTTTAAAACTGCATTTTTAAAATTGGCTTCATTTTGCAAATCTCTCATTTTGACTGCAGCTCCAATTTTAAATTTTGCTTTTTCCTTTAAAGTCTGCGTAATCGGATTTGGATTTCCTGAATCGCCTTCTTCAGCATTAATAAAAACCACTTTTTCGTCGTTGCTGCAAGAAGCAAACATCAAAGCGGTTAATGCTCCTAAAATATATTGTTTTATCATCGTGTTAATTTTTAATAGATCTGGAAATCAAAACCAAAAAAGATTTCCAGATCGGTTGTTACAAAAAACGTATTCTAAAAAAACTAATTAATAACCAACGTTAAATCCTGCAGGTTTTCCCATCAAATCGATTTGAGATTGCGGAATTGGCATGTTTACCATTACAGGAGTCATTTTCAATTGCACTTCACCAGAAATAGTTCCAGATGGACTTGAACGGAAATACAAATTCTGTCTTTCTACCAGAAGTCCTAATCTTTTTAGTAAAAACCATCTGTTATTTTCAAAAGCTAATTCTCTTGCAGATTCATCTAAATAATTATTTAAAGTCCAAGCTGTTAAATCGTAAGTTGTTACCGTGCTTTCAGGATTTCCTGTGTAACCTCTTCTTCTTACTTTATTTAAATAAGCCAATGCTTTTCCGTCATTACCTAAATTATGGTACGCTTCAGATGCCAATAGATAAGTTTCAGCCAATCTGTAATACATATAATCTTTATAACTGTTTGAAGTCATTGGCAATTTTTCGGTATCGTGATATTTTTTCAAACTCCAATGCCAAGCTCTGTAATTTCCGTTTGGAGCTGCAATTGCTGGATTAGTTATAGGTTGTCCAAATTTTGGATTTCCCGGAACATTGATTTTATAATCTTGATAATTATCAGAATAATAATAGGTTTTGAATCTTAAATCGTTAGTCTGATCGTAAAGTGATTTCAGGTAATTGTTTGGATAAAACCATCCCAAAGCCTGACCTCCGTAAGCAACATCTTGAATCAATTCGCTTGTATTTAATTCATAAGTTCTATGTGTAAAAACACTACTCAACCAAGAACCACCGCCACCAGCTAAGTCGTCGCTTGGTCCTAACAAAAAGTCTTTTTGATAGGTAAAAAGAGATTCTTTATGATTTCCGTTTTGTCCCCAAACGTCAATAAGATTTACTAAACCATGAGTTCCGTCATTAATAATAGCATCAAATTGTGCCGCTGCTCCAGCCCAATCTTGTTGCCACAAAGCACTTTTTCCGCGAATGTGTCTTGCAACACCTTGTCCGTAACGTCCTGGATCTACTTTGAACGGAAGATTTGCAATTGCATAATCCAAATCGCTATCAATCAATTTGTAAACATCGGCATCGCTTGCAACTTTATATTCTACAGGATCGTTGATGTTTTGTGGAGTTGTTGGAATCGTATCAATTAGAATTCCACCATACATTTGTTTTAAATCCAAATACAATTCACCTCTAATTACACGAGCCTGTGCAACTAATCTTTTTTTCGCAGCTTCGTCCATTTGTATTGATCTTGCAGCTGTAATAATTGCCGAACATCTGTCGATAATTTTATAGCCTTGAATCCATTTTGAACCTGTAAAAGCTTGCGGATTATGCCCCGTTCCATAAGGCGTATTCCAAGTTCTGTGCAAACCTAAATCGGTTGCTACCATAAAGAATACATTCGCCCACAAATCGTTATTATCTCCAGATGGTAAATTATAAAAACGCATCTGATTGTAAAGTGCATTTACTCCAACTTCTAAACCTGCTGGAGAATTGTAGATATAATCTACAGATACTTGATCTTTTACAGTTTCTTCTAGAAATTCTTCGCATGAAGTAAGTCCCAAAGAAAGTCCGAAAACCAAAAGAAATAGAAAATTTATATTTTTCATGATCTTGTTATTTTTTATTTTATTGAATGTCTCAAACTGTGTTATTAAAAACCTACTTGTAAGCCAATAACACAAGTAACAGGTTCTGGATAATCGTAAACTTCTTTTTCTGGACTATACGATTGATAATCTGTAAGTGTAACCAAATTACTTCCTGTAACATAAAGTCTCATATTGGTCAATCCTAAAGATTTAAGCGTGTTTTCTGGGAATTTAAATCCAACTGAAACGTTTTGTAAACGAATGTATGATGCATCTTGAAGTCCTAAAGTATTGATGTACGGCGGATCATTTCCATCTCTTGGTCTCGGCCAATTTCCTCCTGGGTTTTCTGGTGTCCAATAATTTTGTTTGATACCGTTTTTCACTCCTCTTAAAGATCCTCCTCTTACATAATCATATAAAAATGGATTATCTCTTGTAATTCCTTGAACTGTATAAATATCTGCCGAGAAATCAAATTGTTTGTATTCTAAAGCCAAAGAGAAAGTTCCGAACCAATCTGGCATTTTTGAAGTGATAACTCTGTCTTGATCTGGATTTGGATTAGCACCATTTGACGGATCTGCATCATATAATTTAATGTCTCCAGGATATAAAGTTGTTCCTGTTACAAGCGGAATATTTTCTCCTTCCTGATAAATTCCAACTGCTTTATAGCGATAGTAAACATCAATTGGTTTTCCGATGAACCATAAGTTTCCAACAGCATCATCTTCTCTTCCATCTCCATCTGCATCTTTTCCGTAAATACTCACAATGCTGTTTTTGTTTTTAGTGAAAGTTGCGCCAAGATTCAATCTAAAATCTTTCTTTTTAATTAAATCACCGTTTAAAGTAACCTCCAAACCTTTGTTGTTTACTTTTCCGATATTCGAAAGTTTCAAGGTATAACCTGTATTCGCATTTAAAGTCTCATAAATCAATAAATCTGAAGTATCTGTATTATAAACCTCAACAGTTCCCGTTAATCTGTTTTTAAACAAACCGAAATCTGCTGCAAGGTTCAATTGCGTAGAAGTTTCCCATTTTAAATCTGGATTTGACAATTGTGTTCCTGGCACATATCCCGAAACTTTTACACCGTTGATAATATAATCTCTTTGTGTAGCTGTTGCCATACTTTGATATGGATCTTTTGGCTGATTTCCCACTTTACCATAACTCGCTCTTAATTTTAAATTGCTCAAAACAGGAACGTGTTCTTTCATGAATTCTTCGTTAGAAACATTCCATGCCGCGTTAACCGCTGGAAAGAATCCCCACTTATTATTGGTTCCGAATACAGAAGATCCATCAGCTCTTCCTGAAACTGTAAAGTAATATTTGTTATCAAAATCATATTCTAATTTTCCTGCGAAAGAAACTAACGATCTTTCATTTCCTCCAATTTCGGGAGTATTTAAGAAAGCACTTTCTAAACCATAAATTCCAAGAATATCACTCGGAATTCTGCTTGCCGAATTTCTGAAGTCATTATATTCTGACGAAGTAATCTCATAAACTCCAGTTACGTTAAAATGATTTTTTTCGGCAACATTTAAATTATAATGCAAAATATTACTCAATTGATATTCTACATTATCCTGAAAACGGATAAAACCACTTCCTTGTCCTGAATTGGCAATTCCAGAAAGAGATTTTGAAGAATTAAAAGACATCGCTTTGAAATTCCAAGATCTGCGGCTGGCATTCATTTTATAAGTAAAACCTTTTGCAAGATTGATATCTAGAAATATGTTCATGATATCGTTACGATTCAACTCGTTTGTAGTCGTTTCATAAACATCAATAAGCGGATTTGGTGTTTCTTGAATTCCTCCAGGCAAATAACGGAAAGAACCGTCTGGATTATAAACCTCTCCTAATGGTGATGTATTAATGGCATTGTTTAAAATGTTCCCAACATTTGGACGATTTGATTCTGAATACTGAAGCGAAACATTCATTCCGATTTTTAGCCAATCTGTAACTCTTTGGTCCACATTTACTCTCATCGCAACTTTATCATAATCTGAGTTTGGAACAACTCCCGAAGTATTAATGTAGTTGATACTTGAAAATATACTCGTTTTATCAGTTCCAGAAGAAACACTTAAACTGTGGTTATTCGTTACACCGGTTCTTAAAACCAATTTTTCCCAATCAATATATTTTCCAGATTGAATAGATTGCAATTCTAGTGGAGTAAAAACTTGATCGTCTGGTCTGTAAACTCCTCCATTGCTCGTTCTGTAAGCTTCTCTTTTAAGCTGTGCAAATTCTTCTCCGCTATAAACATCAAAGTTTCTGTTTACTGTTTGAACTCCAGAAAAACCATTATAAGAGATTTTTGCTTTTCCTGTTTTTCCTCTTTTCGTAGTAATCAAAATAACTCCGTTTGAGGCTCTTGCTCCATAAATAGATTGTGCAGCGGCATCTTTTAGAATTTCTAACGAAGCAATATCATTCGCATTAATATCATTAATATTTCCGATTACGATTCCGTCTGCGATTACGATTGGTTCGTTACTTCCGTTAATGGATTTTTTTCCTCGAATTTGGATTGAAGACGAACTTCCTGGTCCACCATCATTTAAGCTTACTTGAACTCCCGCAGCTTTTCCACGAAGCATTTCTCCAACATCAGAAGTGGCTACTTTTGTTAAATCGCCTGGTTTTACCGAAGCCACAGAACTGATTACGTCACTTTTCTTTTTCGTGCCGTAACCTACCACTACTATCTCATCAAGTGCTTGAGAACTTTCTTTAAGAACTACTTTTAGATTTTTCTTGTTTTCGATATCAACAGACACTTCGTCCATTCCGATAAAAGAAAAAACTAATATGCTTTTTGGAGCTGTATTAATACTGAAGTTACCGTCAAAATCGGTTTGAGTTCCTTTTGTGCTTCCTTTTACGTGGACATTTACGCCTGGCAAAGGCAGTCCTTTAGTATCTACTACTTTTCCGCTAACGGCGTTTTCCTGTGCTTGCATATTCGTGGACAATATGCACATCAAAAGAATCAAAACTAGTTTTAGATAATTTCCACCAAGAAAAAGCATCTTTTCGGGTTTGTTGTTTTTCATTGTAAATTGGTTTGGTTAGTTAATTAATAAATCGTGTGATTACATTGCAAAAGTGCTTAATTAAAGGCGTCTGCAAGGGAGGGTGTTATTCGTATTTAGGGGTGTGAACATTTTTCTTTGAGGATTTTATATTATTTAAAGCATTAAAAAATGGTATTCGTAATAAAAAACTTAATTTTTATCAGACAGTTAATTTCTTAGCTTTATAAAAATTTAACCGCAAAGAACGCAAGGAAAGAAAACGCAAAGTCCGCAAAGTTTATTAAATAACCTTGCGGACTTTGCGAAAAATCTTTGTGCACTTTGCGGTTAAATAATCTAAAAGTTAATTCACCTGAGAACTTTTATAATCGCTTGGAGAAAGATTGTAGAATTTCTTAAACTCTTTGCTGAAATGTTTTCGATCATTAAAACCAACCATATACGTTACTTCAGAAACAGAAAAACTCGTATTGGCTAAAAGACTGGCGGCTTTCTTCAATCGCATATTTTTGATGAAACCTGCAACTGAATGATTAGTCAAAGTTTGGACTTTTTTATAAAGTACGGTTCTACTCATTCCGATTTCGTTAACCAAATCGTTTACATCAAAATCCGTATTATCGAGATTGTTTTCGATAATATGCGTTAGTTTTTTTAGAAAGATTCCTTCGGGTGTGTTTATGTTTTCTTCTTCAACCGCCGCAATGAAACCTTCTCCATATTTCTGACGCATGATTTCTTTAGCTGAAAGCAAATTAGCAATCGTCAGTTTTAATTCTTCAATACTAAAAGGTTTCGAAATATAAGAATCTGCTCCAGTCGAAAGTCCTTCAATTCTATTTAAAGTAGACGATTTTGCCGTCAATAAAATAACTGGAATATGATTCGTGTTTAGACTTGTTTTTAAAATTTTACACAATTCAAAACCATCCATTTCTGGCATCATGACATCGCTGACAATTAGATCTGGAATTTCAGAATCCATATATTCTAAGGCATTTAAGCCATTTGTGAATTTTAAAACACGATAATCGGCATGAAGTACATCAAAAATAAACGACAAAACTTCTTCATTATCATCAATAACCAAAATGGTCTTTTTATCGCTATTGTCTTCTAAATATTCTGGCTCATAAATGTCAATTTCTGTTTTTACATCAGAAATCGGATTGGCATTTTCATTAATAGAAATCGCATTTTCGACAATTTGAGATTTTTTAAAATGCTCTTTTCCTTTCTTTAATTTGATGGTGAAAATGGTATTAAAGTTCGGATCTTCTTCCGTCTGCACTTTTATTTCTCCGTGATGCAATTCGACAATACTTTTACTCAAAGCCAAACCAATTCCACTTCCCAAATTGGCGCTTCCGCGATCGTCCAACTGGAAAAAGTTTTTGAAAATCTTCTTTTTACGATTATCTGGAATTCCGATTCCGTTATCTTTTACTTTAATTTCGATACAATCAGAATTGTCTTTTTGCTCCACCGCCAAAGTAATTTTACCGCCTTTGCTTGTAAATTTAAAAGCATTCGAAAGCAGATTGTAAATCACTTTTTCCATCTGATTTTTATCGAAATAAATCAAAGCCGTATTGATATTTAAAACGAATTTGTAATCGATTTTTTTCTCAACGGCAATTCCGCGAAACGATTCATAAATATCAAAACAGAAAGAAACAATGTCTTGTTGTTCACAATAGATTTTCATACTTCCTTTTTCGGCTTTTCTAAAATCCATTAATTCATTGACCAATTTCAATAATCGATCAGAATTGCTTTTTATGGTTTTTAATTTATGTTCGAAATTCGAATTCTTTTCGGCGCTGTTTAAAAGTTCTTCAACCGGTCCGCTAATTAAAGTCAGCGGCGTTCTGATTTCGTGCGAAACATTGGTAAAGAAATCCAGCTTCATTTTATACAATTCTTCCTGTCTTTCTTTTTCTACTTGTTCCAAATAATACGCTTGTTTTAATAATTCTCTATTTCTAAAAAATCGGAACAATAAAACCGAAGCACCAGCCAATAATGCCAAATAAAATAAATAAGCCCACCAAGTTTTCCACCACGGCGGCAACATGATAATTTTTAAGGTTTTAATAGTCGGATTCCATTCTCCTCCCCCATTTGAAGTTTTTATTTTTAGCGTATAAGTTCCCGAATTCAAATTGGTCAAGTTGATATAATGCTGCGAACCAATAACATGCCATTCGTCTTTATTAAACGAGCTTTCTAGTTTATACGCGTATTCATTTTTTTCTGGTGAAATAAAATTCATCGCGCTGAATTCTAAACCAATATATCCTTGGTCGTGTTTTAAAGTGATTTCAGTAGTTTCGCTGATACGTTTTTCTAAAGAAACTTCCTTGTTTTCTGGTCTAATTTCTTCATTATTAACAATCAGCTTTGTTAAAACAATTGGCAATTTATCTTCCGTTTTAATCAATTTTGAAGGATTGAAAACGATTAATCCATTTGAACAGCCAAAAACAAGTTCTTTTGCATTTAAATTTGAACTGCAATTATTTGAGAATTGTTTCACTTTCAATCCGTCTTTCGAAGAAAAAGAAGTAATCTCAAAATCCTTAATATTAAAAACTGCTTTTACGTTTTTAGTTTTAATTTTATAAAGCAGATTATTATCGCTAATCCAGATATTTCCTTGGGCATCTTCCGAAATGCTTTTGATGGTTTCGTCTGTAAAACCCATAGATCGGTTGATTTCAAAAAAGCGTCCTTTCTTTTCATCAAAAAGATTCACGCCGCCGCTTTCGGCGCCGACCCAAAATCTGTTTTTAGAATCGGTAAACATGACCGTCAAACTATTATTTGACAAACCGCTTTTTGGACCCGCTTTGAAAACTCTTGTAACTTGTTTTAGCTTTTTATCAAAATAATTTAAACCATATTGTGTGGCAATCCAAAGTCCGTCTTTTCGCTTTACGATATCGGTAATAAAATTATCGCTAAGTGAGTTTGAAGAACCGTCTGCCATGTAAATTTCTACAGTTCCGTCTGGCATTACTTTCTTTAATCCGTTTCCGTTTGTTCCAACCCATAAATCTTCATTATCCATTAATAAAGACGTAATCGGACGTTCTCTTTCTTTAGAATCCTTTCGCGAAAGCGAGATAAATTGAAACGATTTACTGCTTTTATTAAATTTGAATAATCCGTTGAAAGTCCCGCAAAACAAATTCTGCTCATTCTGATTTACTAAAGCCGTTATCATGTTTACGCTTTTATCAGAATCATAACCTTGAACAAAATACGAAGCGCTTTTATTATTTTTAAAATCCAGATAATTTAAACCGCCGCCGTTTGTTCCAACCCAAACTGAACCGTCATTTTCTCTTGAAACAGCGTTTACCGTTGCGTTATTTAATCCGAAATTTGGTCGAACAACTTCTCTTACATTAACAAAATTGGTATTTGTTTTTTGAAAAAAGTTGACTCCGCCTCCGTTTGTTCCGATCCAAATATCGTTGTGGCGATCTTTCAAAAAGCATTTTACATCATCGTCAGAAAGGCTGTAATTCTGCAACGGATTATGTCCATATTTACTAAATTCGTTTCTATCTTTTTTGTAGACACACAAACCATTTTTTGTGGCAAACCAAATTGTATTGGTGTCGACAGTAACAATATCATTTACCCAATTTGAAGATAAACTGTTTCGATTATTAGCATTAAGCACAAAATTGGTTACGGTATTTTTGTCGACATCAAAACGAAAAACGCCATTTGCTTCAGTTCCAAACCATAAATCGCCATTTTTTTCTTTTACAACTTTCCAGATTTTAGATTTAAGTAAAGCATCGTTTTCGGCAAGAGCTTTTGGCAATGCTTTTTTTGAACCATTTTTAGGATCAAAACATTCTAAACCTTTAGAAGTTCCGACCAAAACGCCGTAATTTTTATCATAAAACAAAGACAAAACCCTGCTTTTTCTGAAAGGAGAATTATGATCATTGGAGATTTCTTCTAATAAAAATTTCTGTTTGTTTAGTTTTTTGATTCCGCCAAAAGTTCCAATCCAGATTCTGTTTTGATCGTCTTGAATTATGGATGAAATATAGTTTCGTCCGCCTTTTATTTTTTGAATATCAATTCGTAAAAAACTTCTTTCGTTTTTATTAAAAAGATTCAGTCCGTTATTAGTTCCAATCCAGATTTGTCTTTCGCTATCTTCCAAAATCACATTCACATGATTATTGCTGATGCTGTTTAGAATGTCTTTATTATAAACATATCTCAAAAAATTGTAGCCGTCATAACTGATCAAACCATTTGCAGTCCCGATCCAAATAAAACCTTTTTGAGTCTGATGAATGCTCGAAATCATACTTTGCGAAAAACTCGTATCGTAATTGATATGATCGAAATACAAGTCAGATTCTTGCGCCTTTGAATTTAAGGGAAGAAAAAGAAATAAGATAAAACTTAAAAAGTAGCTTCTAACGTACTGCATAAAGGAAATGGAATAAAGCCCGAAATAATTAATTGTGATAAACCTATGAAAAAAATCAATCGATTGCGGTGCAAAATAGGCTTTATTCTGAAAAAAGAAGAGGGAGTTTTTTCTTTTTATGGGGTGTAGATGTACTTTATTACAACTATTTTTACTCGATCACGTAAATATCTCTCCGTAATGATAGCGCGGATTTGCAATCCGTGCCCGCAAAGTGATTTCTTCAAAACCTATGAATATAAAGTAAAAATTTCCTAACGCTAGCGCGAGCGTCCCGCTCGTGAACGCAAAGTATTTCTTACATTAGCAAAAAAAACATAATGAGCCGAAAATATAAATTTTGGGAAAAAACTGGAGCATATTTTATAAGTTTTGCAACAGTTTATTGGATAGACGTTTTTACGCGTGAGGAGTATTTTGGAAATATTATTGAATCATTAGATTATTGCAGAAAAAATAAAGGAATGGAGATTTATGGATATTGTATAATGCCAAGTCATATTCATTTAATTTTTAGATCTGAAAAAGGAGATCCTTCTGGGCTTATAAGAGATTTTAAGGGTTTTACTTCTAAAAAAATACTCAAAGCAATTGAAGAAAATCCGCAAGAAAGCAGAAAAAAATGGATGTTATGGATGTTTGAAAAAGCAGGAAATAAAAACAGCAATGTAAAATTCAGGCAATTTTGGCAACAGCATAATATGCCGATTGAAATTTGGTCATTAAAAGTTTTCGAACAAAAACTGAATTATATTCATAATAATCCATTAGAAACTGGTTTTGTTACTAATCCTGTCGATTGGAAATATAGTTCTGCAAGAAATTATGGAGATAATGATCATACTATTTTACAAATTGATGTTAATTAATATGCTGTGTGTGCACGAGCGAGACGCTCGCGCTAGCGAATGTAACTATCATGATGTAGATTTTCCTGCTAGCGCGAGCGTCCCGCTCGTGAATACAAAGTAAATTTATAAACTTAATAAAAAAACCACTTCAAACTAAGAAATAGCTTCAGTTTCCTCAATCAAACCTAAAATTTTACCATAAGCAATCGCCGCTTTATGAACCTGAACCGACCAATCTTCTGCGGCATTATCATCGGCGCCATCAGAAATATATTTTAAACTCAAAAACGGAATATTTTCTTTCATAGCAATCATGGCTAAAGCGTAGGCTTCCATGTCTACAACATTATACGCGTCTGAACAATGTCCCATTTCGAAGTTATCGCCTGTTCCGCAGATTCCTTCTTGGAGATTATCCATCAATAAACCATATTCTAAAACTGGCGGTAATCCAGAAAGTGGCGTTTCAAATTGTGCAAACCCTAAACCGCGAACATCCATATCTCTTTGTACAAATTTCGTACAGCAAATTACGTCGCCTTTTTGAAAACAGCTGCTTCCCGCCGATCCTAAATTTACAATTACTGCTGGTTTTTTCTTTTGAACTGCTTTTGATAATTCGTAAGCCGCATTTACTTTTCCTATTCCGGTAAATAAAACGTTTTGTCCTTTAAAAACTTCTGCTGCTTCAGATTCTAGAGCAAAACAGAATAATATATCTTCAATAGCAAAAGATGCTGTTTGGTTAATTTGTATCATGCGTAATTTATTTTCGGTTTACAAAAATACGCTTTAAAATTTACGTGACTCTAACCTAAATTTAAAATCTAAAAAACACGTTAAAGTCTGTTTTCTATGCTGAATTTTGTTTCAGAAAAAATACTTTTGTTAAAATCAAAAAGAAGAATTTCAATCCTTAAAACCAGAAAGAAAAATTGCATGGATAATGAAAAATTTATTTTCTGCCTTGAAGGCGTTCGAGATATAGACGATCATAACCCAACTCATGTGGTTAAATGTCTGGAAGAATTGGCAATTGACCAAGGTATTTCTAGCATTCATAAAACGTGCGATACTATTGAAGGTTTAGAAGAAAGTTTAAATATTTTGCTTTATGAAGATCATAATTTTAAAGATTATGAAATCATTTATTTAGCTATGCCTGGACAGCAAAATAATATTTGTCTTCATGATTATTATTACAGCCTAGAAGAAATTGCCGAACTATTTGAAGGTAAAATGAAAGGTAAAATCATTCATTTTGCTAATCTTAAAGTTTTAGATTTGAATGAAGAAGAGGCACAATATTTCTTAGATATTACCGGAGCCAGAGCGATTTCTGGTTATGGTTCGACTTATAATAAAATTGCCAGTTGCAGTACAATTGACAAAGCATTTTTTAGTTTGTATCAGGAAAATGACAATCTTTTTGAGGTTGTCGAAGATCTGTATGCCAAACATTATAATTTATGCAAATTGCTCGATTTTAGATTATATTATTAAGGATGAAATCAAAGTCAGCTGAAAAAATAAAAACGTATGAAGCAAAAGGTTTCCGAGAAAAATTTCTGGGAGAAGACAATCCTATTCATTTACTTTTCAAATCCAATTCGGATCATTTTTTCTGTCTTGAAATCGAAGCGGTTATGCATATGCAACATCCAGTTCCGCCTTCTAAACATTCTTGCCATACCTTAATTTTTATTTCTTCTGGTCAGCACGTTATGAAAATGGGCGATCAGGAATATATTACGACCGATAATCAAATGATTATGGTTCCTGCTGGTCAGATTTTCTCACTTGATAATGTAAATAATATTCATAACGGTTATATCTGTCAGTTTCATCCCGACGTTTTAATTAGAAAATATGGAAGTCGCGAACTTCTGAATGATTTTGATTTTTTGAAAATTTCTGGAAATCCAAAAATCGAATTGGCTCCAGAAGATATTGGCGCTATTACGAATATTTTGGAACGATTGAAAAAGGAATATTCTGAAACTGCCTTTACGGATTTAAATATTGTACAATCGTACCTGATTACGCTGTTTTACGAAATGAATAAAAATGCTGTAAAAACTTCTAAAAGTATTTCGGCGGCAGAAGTAATTACTGGAAAATTTAAAGAACTTATTCACGATCAAATCAAAGCCCAGCATCAAGTAAATTATTATTCTTCTTTATTAAACATCACTCCCAACCATTTAAACAAATGTGTAAAGACTGTTACAGGAAAAACTGCCGTAAAATGGATTGATGACAGCATATTATTAGAAGCCAAATATTTACTGTATCAAACCACGCTTTCTGTTGGCGAAATAGCCACGCAAGTAGGCTTTGAAGATCAATCTTACTTTAGTCGTTTTTTTAAAAAAGCAGAAGGAATTTCGCCTATTCGATATCGGAAATTGATTGATAAGTCCTAATTATTGATTACAGAATCCTAACAAATAGGTTGTCTTTTTTCAGAAATTTGTGTCCTCAAAAATGCAAATTATGATTTATGTTTTTAAAACTTCCGTTGATAGCCAAACCAAATTTGAGTCGGCTTCTGCATATCTAGATCAATTGTTACCAGAATCTCAGTGGAATTTTGATCTTGAAGATTGCGACAATATTTTAAGAGTAGACAGCGAATTAAACGTTGCTGAATTACTTCAAAACAATACCATTTTCGATTGTATCGAATTAGAATAAACTTATACGCCTTTAACTTTTATGGAATCCAAATTATACCAAAATCGAACTTTTGAAACCATTGATTATTCGGAACAAAATTTAGCTAATACCGAATTTGTGAACTGCGAATTCATCAATTGCAATTTTTCTAAAAGCGATTTGAGTAACAACGATTTTCTAGATTGCAGTTTCAAAAACTGTAATCTTTCTTTGGCTGTTTTACGAAATACAGGTTTAAAGAATATCAAATTCATCGGCTGTAAATTGATGGGATTGGATTTTAGCGCTTGCAATAGTTTTTTATTTTCAATGAATTTTGATGATTGTCTTTTGGATTATTCTACTTTCATTTATAAAAAACTAAAGAAAACCAACTTTACAGACTGTTCCTTAAAAGAAACTGACTTCTCGAATACGGATTTATCTCTGGCTATTTTTAAAAATTGTGATCTTTCTAGTGCCACTTTCGTGGAAAGTGTTTTAGAAAAAACAGATTTCAGAACGTCTCGAAATTATGCTTTTGATCCATCAGAAAATAAGATTAAAGGAACTAAAGTTTCGCACACAGCGCTTGCGGGTTTATTGCAAAAATTTGATTTATCGATTGAATAGTTATTTCAGTCGCGGTTTTCAGTCACAGTAAACTGCAAACCGTGACTGAATACTGCGACTAAAAAAAAAGCGGAATACAAACTTAATTGTATTCCGCGTTTCCTATTTATTAACCATGAATTTTTATTTTATCTCCAACGTGGATCTCCAATTTTATTATCAATCATTGTTTGATTTTTGATTGTGAAATCTCCTCCCGCAGGATTTGTAAATTGAGGATCTGCTGTTGTACCAGAAGCATCAATTTTGTTCGCCGCAATTGTAGCATCCATAAAACTTGGAGCACCAGAGTAATAGTTTTTACTAAATGTTGGCATTGTTGTTCCAGACTGATTTGTATAAATTGCTGTTGTAGATGTAATCAACGTATTTCTTACAATAGACGCGTTAGAAACAAAACGAACATATAGAATTCTTTTTGGTGCAACAGTATTAGAAACTTGATAAAGTGTACAGCTGTCAATTAAAACATTTGTAGTTAATCCAGTTCCAGTTAATCCAGTTCCAGCATCTACTCTAACAAAATCACGTCCAGTTGAACAAGTATCAAATGTGCTGTTCTTAATTACAATATCAGCAACATATGTAAGTCTAAAATCAATAAAATCAGCACTTGCAGTTGTATTTACGTTTTTCACGATAGTATTTTCAACTGTAAATGATTTTACTTTTGCTAAACTTGCGTTTCCATACACTAATGCTTTTGCAACATCATGAACTTTACAGCCACTAATTAATACATCTCCAAAAATAGCACTTGCACCAGTAAACGTAATTAAACCATTTGATACTGCTGCCGGATCTGTTAATCCCGTTCCGTCAAGATCTAAATCAATTAATGAGAAATTACTAGCTCCTGCACCAAGTACAAAATTAAGTTTTACAAGCGGTTTGCTGTAACTTCTTAAACCTCTTAAAGTGATTGATTTATTTAATGTTACAATACCACTTTGTGCAGTATAATCTCCTTGTTCTAAGACAAGAACTGCACCTGAAGCCGCATCATTAATTTTCTGAATCAAGTTATCTGTCGTTTTCACTAAAATACCATTTCCGATGTCAATAGCAGTTGTAAAAGCTTTATTTCCTCTTTTCTTTGTTCCGTTAAATAAATCTGCTGTATACGACGTTTCACCTGTTAATCCGGTTACAACCGCGATACCGCTAGCTTTTTCTGCTGGAGTAATCACATGTGTAATCGCCCCTGGATTAACCACAATTTGTGTTACATTACTGTTAGGAGTCCATCTTAAAGTAACTTGTTTAGCTTCAATATCTCCATCAACAGAAGCAAGAAATATTTGCTCTGCTAAAGTCGTTGCAGTTATAACTGACCATTTTGAATCTTCTAAACCTGGAGTAACCGCTTTTACTCTAATTGAGTATGTTGTTTCTCCTTCTAAAGCAACTCTTATAGGTAATTGATTTGCGGTAACATTTACTGTTTTAAAAATGGTTTTAAATTCTGGATCATCTGCACTAAATTCTACTACATAATTATTTTCTCCTTCTTTAACAGTCCAATTTAATTCTACTGTGGTCTGACTTCTAATTATAGCCGTAAGTCCGATTGGCGAAAACTCTCTTGTATTGCCTAAACCATCTAATAATTCCTCATTATAACTTTCGCAGCTCGAAATTGAAAAAGCAAGCAGTAATGTGGCAATTAATCCTCTTACTATATATTTTGTTTTCATTTTTATAATAATTTATAAATTAATATTTCTAAGATTTTAATAACCGTAATCGTTGGTTAATTTTCCATTACTTCCGTCGATAAAAACTTGCCAGATAGGCCAGAATTGTCTGTTATCTGGGTTAACTCCAGCTTTGTACAACGAAGCAATCTTAGTATCAATTAAATTATTCCAAGCAACAGCAGTGTAATCTGCCCCAGGATTTGCTGTTTCGCCTCTGTTTAATCCGTAGATATCTAGAGATACGTTATCTGCTTTAAATTTGTAATATAATGTTGCAGGCACATCGGCATATTCGCCTGTGTGAGCAGCAAGATTTGTCATTTTTTGTTTAGCTTCATCTAATTTAGCTTTAAGCAAATTCCAACGAATAAGCGCTTGCTTACGCTCCATTTCTCCCGTAAATTCAAATTTATTCTCGTCAACAAGAGCTTTAAACATTGCATCTTTGCTTGTTAAAGCATTTACGTAGTTTTCTACTTTTACAGGCTGATCTGCTGCAGCAAATGCTCTTCTACGGATTTCTTTCAAATAAGGCATTGCAGATGATGGTCCTTCTAATTCGTTTGCTGCCTCAGCTGCAATTAAAAGTACCTCAGCGTAACGCATATAAATTTTATTTACTCCATCATCATTTGTAGATGTCACGTAACGAGTCATCCACTCATAACGATATTTACCAAAATACCAAGTATTTAAAGCCCCTAATTCTTGTTTTGCAATATTATTTACAGCTGTACCATATTTATAAGGCACACAAGTTACATCTCTACGAGTATCTGCTCTATCATAATCGTAGAAAACAAAAGGAAGTGGTCCTGCAGTTCCTCCACGATTAGCTCCATTGCCTTGAAACTGGTCAATAGAAGTATGGCGAACAGCAAAACTAAACAACATTCTACCTCTACCATCTGCAAAAGGAAGTTCCCAAAGTGATTCTCCTCCAGCAGTAGTAATTTCTTGATTGTATTTTTTCCAGAAAGTCTCAAAAGAAGATTCTAATTTTGCTTTACCGCTTGAAATTACAGAACGAGCTTCAGACAAAGCCAAAGCGTACATATTGGCAACAGAAAGTTCTGGATCTGTACTTCTTCTGATACCATCAGGATATTGTTGAAATCCGCTTGCTGCTAAAGCTAAACGTGCACGGAATCCTTTTACAAAAGCTTTATTAATTCTTTCTACAGAATTTGTTGCAGCCGTTTCGTTTGGCCAAGGAACCAATGTTGAAGCTTCTCCAAGATCTGCTATTATTTGTTTGTAAACTACATCACGGCTAGATTTTGCTATGTATAATGTTTCTGTGCTAATTGGCTCAAAACGAGCTGGAACATCTCCCCAAGCTTTAATTAAATCTGCATAATAAATGGCTCTTAATGTCAAGGCTTCTCCTAAAAGATAGCCTAGATCTGTTCCCGGACGCGGATCTCCGTATTTACGCAAACCACGAATACATATATTGGCACGTTCAATTCCAGAATACATCATTGCCCAAGCATTGTTTGTAGTATTCATTTGTCCGTTAATTGCTTTCGCATCGTACACACATAAATCGGCTGCATCTCCAGCAGTTTGCGATGTATTGTACCATTCAACATCTGTGTTTAATCCGTAAAAAGGTAAAAAACGACCTCTATAAGAGTTAGTTTCAGCAAATGGAACTTTAATTCCATCTATCGCTCCTGCAGCCAATCCTGCCGTAGAAAAAATCACTGATTCATCTAAAGTTGATTTTGCTGGAGCATCTAAGTAATCGTCTTGACAAGAAGTAAATAGACCTGCTAAAATAATTCCTGCTATTAATATTTTATGTTTCATCTTGATCATTATTTAATTAAAAACTTAGGTTTAAACCAAAAACCAATTGTCTGCTGCGTGGGTACGCTGAGTAATCTACACCAGGAGTAAGAGGTGTATTTCTTCTTGTAGAAACCTCTGGATCTGGCCCTGAATAGTTTGTAATAATAAACACATTCGTAGCAGTCATGTAAAATCTAACTTTAGAAGCTCTAATAGCATCATTGAAAGATTTTGGTGCAGTGTAACCTAAAGTAAGCGTGTTAAGTCTTAAGAAAGAACCATCTTCAACAGCCCAATCACTAAAAACAAAACGATTCATAAACGGAGACCACATTGTAGTGTTAGCATTCATAGCTGCCAAAGTTGTTGGATCTGTTACCAACTGACCTGATTCTGGATCTAAGTTTGTCCATCTTTTTCCATCAGCCATTTCTGAACTTAAATTTCTATATTGTCCATTTTGATTAGAAGTTGTAAATTCAATTTTGTTTGCATTATAAACATCATTTCCAATGCTATAGTTAAATGCTGCAGAAAGATCAAATCCGTAAGCATTAGCATTAATTGCAAAACCTCCAGAACTTTTCGGGTTAGAATTTCCAATAATAGTCATATCACTGTTATTTACAACTCCATCTCCATTAAGATCTTTTAACTTCATATAACCTGGCTGTACTTTTCCACTGCTTACTACAGTAGAAGCATCAGCAACACCAGATTTTAAAGTATAAACTCCTGCATTGTAATCAAAGTCAGACACTTCATAACGCCCGTCGCTTTTGTAACCATACATTAAACCAATTGGAGATCCAACGTTTACAGCATAATCATTACCAATTTGTGTTGATGCCCAGTTTGTATTAGTTCCAAAATTGTTCATTACTCCTAAAGAGTTAATTCTGTTTTCATTCACACCAATATTGAAAGAGAAATTCAATCCGTAGTTTGGTTTTTCGATTGCTACCACATTCAATGTAGCTTCAAAACCTTTATTTTGAGTTTCTCCCATATTTCTGTATTGAAAGTCATAACCAGTTCCAGGAATTGGGAAATTGATTAAAAGGTCTTTTGTTTTGTTTTTATAAACCTCTAAAGATCCTGATAAGCGCCCTTTGAAGAAATCAAAGTCAAGACCAATATTCTGAGTTACAGTTGTTTCCCATTTTAAATCAGGATTTGCCATTGTTTTAGAAGCTGCCCAGAAACTACTAACTCCATTAATCCATGTTGTAGTTGTAGAATCAAAACTTTGAACCGTTTGTCCAACAGGAATATTGTTGTTTCCTGCTTCTCCATAACTAAATCTAAGTTTAAGTAAATTGATCCAAGAAACATTTTTCAAAAATCTTTCTTCAGACATTTTCCATGCTGCCGCTGCCGCTGGAAAATAACCCCAACGATTATTCCCTAAAAATCTGCTAGATCCATCAGCACGATAAGTTGCTGTAAAAAGGTATTTATCTTTAAAATCATAATTAGCGCTTCCAAAGAAAGACAGTAATTTATCGTCTGGTAAATAATAATTATCAACTGAATTTGGTTTTCCTTGAGTTGTTAATTTTCTAGCCTGATCGAAGTCAAAGAATTTTGGAAAACCATGAATTACAGTCATTTCTTGATTAGAATGTGTATTGATCATCTCTTCTCCAACAAGAACTTTTAAATGATGCTCATCACCTAATAATTTTTTGAAATCATAAGAAAGCGTATTTGCATTTCTGAATCTGTCATCTCTACGATCTCCAAGTGTTAATGCTGGCATACCTTGATTTGTAGAAGCTGGTACGTTGTTTACATAATATGTGCTACGCCCGTAGAAACGTTGATCTTGATAGTAAAAATTATCTAAACCAAATTCTGATTTGAATTGAAGATCATTAATGATTTTCCAAGAAAAACTTCCAAGCATATTAAATACTTTTCTGTTTTGTTCACGATCTGTATCTGCAACAGCTACAAAAGGGTTTACTAAATAACTCGAAAGAGCTTCGTCAGTATTATCTGTTGTTAAACCTGGCAACGGAATCGGAGAATATCCAACGCTGTGACGTAAACGTGCATCTGCAGAAGAAACCTCTCTTTGTTCATTAAGTCCACCTCCATTGATTTGTGTATCAGAGTAACGCATTGTAAAAGAAAGATCAACTTTTTCTGAAGCTTTACTGTTTAAAGCCAAAGACAGGTTATTTCTTTTGAAATCTGAACCAAGCATAATTGCTTTTTCATCATAATGCGCATAATTGAAGTTAAAATTGATTTTATCAGAACCCCCACGAATTCCTAAATCACGGCTTTGTACTTCGCCAGTGCGTCCATAAATTTGTTTTTGCCAGTTGTCGCCTTTTACACCATTGTATAAATCTCTATCTTGCCAGTTTCCAAAATATTTTTGATACGTAGTTACATCTCCGTCCATCAACGCGTACTCATATTGCCATTTTACGAAATCTTGAGCTGAAAGAACATCAATTTGTTTCGCTAATTTTTTCATACCGTAGAACATATTATAGTTCACAGATATTGCACCATTTTTTCCTCTTTTTGTAGTAATAAGAATTACCCCATTTGCTCCTCTAGAACCATAAATTGCAGTTGAAGAAGCATCTTTCAAAATAGTTTGAGACTCAACATCAGCTGCTGGAACATCATTCATACTGTTAACAGGAAATCCATCAACTAAAATTAGAGGAGCACTATCTTGAGTTAATGAACCACCTCCACGAATTCTAATTTTAATATCCGAATCAGGTGAACCTTCAGAAGAAGTAACTTGAACCCCAGCCACACGACCAGTTAGCGCTTCAGCTAAGTTCGCAACAGGATTTTTTCTTAAATCATTACCCGAAACTACCGCTACCGCACCAGTCAAATCAGATTTTTTTACACTGCTGTATCCCACTACAACAACTTCATTTAAGTTATTTGAGTCTTCAGTTAAAGTTGCATTTACTTTTGTTTTCCCATCAACAGCAACGTCGATAGTTTTAAATCCAATGAAAGAAAAGCTTAGTGTAGCTTTCGGATTGGTTAGTTTAATTTTGTAATGACCGTCAAAATCGGTAGAAGTTCCGTTCTTAGTTCCTTTCTCTAAGACATTTACGCCCGGAAGAGAAAGTCCCGCAGCATCCTTCACGGTTCCCTCTACAGTTGTACCCTGTGCATGTAATTGACTGCCGATCAATAAGCACAGTAAGAAAACAAGTTTAAAGCAAAAATTTGCTCCTTTGTTTAATAATTCTTTAAAGTTCATGGTTGATTGTTTAAGTTATTAATTGTTTTTAGTCGTGGTTTAAGTGGTTTTTTGTGGTTACTTTCAATTCATTTTTTAATTATTATAGGCATTTAGGTTTATTATCCGTTTTTTAAATTTCTTAACAATTCAGGTTAATTTTTAATACTGTTTAATTTCCGATTACTTAATCGATTTCGAAGATGAGAAACAAAGTTGTAATCGATTACACAAACATAGATATTTTTTTTAAACGAAAAATAATTTTTCATAAAAAAGTCATAAAAAAAATTATATATCAAAAAAAATACTTGTTTTTTATATGAGATATATAATTTTAATGAATATAAAATATTAAATATATTATTATTAATCGCTCATTTGATTCTATTTTTATAAAAAAAACAATCGATTACATGAATATTAGTTACGAAATTTTTAGGTGTTATTTTTACACTTAAAAAGTTAAAATGATCCTAAAAAAAATGAAAATATTTCGTTTAGATTTTAAAAATTATACTGATTTTACCTATAAATAAGATCAAAAAAGCGATAGAAAAAGTAATTTTGACTATAAGATTAGGTATTTTGAAGCACAAAAAAGCCCTTAAACAAAAGTTAAGGGCTTTAAGAATTTAATTATTTTGAGCTTATACTGGCTGAACTTGAACCTGTTTTTGATGTAACTTCATCAATATGAATGTAATAATCATTCCAATAATCGACATGGCAACTCCAATAAGATTTGGTGAAGAATAACTAAGTCCTGCCGCCAAAGGCAATCCGCCTAGAAAAGCTCCTAAGGCATTACCAATATTAAAACTTCCTTGAAGCGATGCAGAGGCAATCATTTCTGCTCCTTTCGCAGTACGGATCATAAGCATCTGAATTGGCGCAATTACCGAGAATGAAATAGCTCCAGTTAAGAAAGTCAGAAATAAAGACACATATTGGTTGAATGAAAAGAAATAAACCAAAACCAAATCTAAAGACATTACCATTAATAAAGCTAAAGTAGTTGGAGCCGGCGAAAAACGATCTGCCAATTTTCCTCCAACAAAATTACCAACAACCATTCCTAATCCTGCTAAGATCAAGATTGAAGAAACATCTTCTGGCGCAAATTTGGATACATTAATTAATAAAGGTGCGATATAACTAATCCAAGCAAATAAACCTCCAAAACCAATTGCTGTAATTCCGATAATTAGCCATGCTTCTGTACGTTTAAAAAACTGAAGCTGGGTTTTCATATTCACACTTTCTCCTTTTTCAAGATTGGGCATCCATAAGTAAATTGCCAAAAGCGTTAATAATCCAACAATAGCAATTAATACAAATGTATAGCGCCAAATAAAATGATGACCTATATAAGTACCAATCGGTACGCCAATTAGATTTGCGATTGTTAACCCGGCAAACATTGTAGAAATGGCTTGCGCTTCTTTTCCTTTATCTGCCAAACGGCTTGCAACTACCGCTCCTACTCCAAAGAATGCACCATGTGGCAAACCTGAAAGAAATCGAGAAGCGAATAAAACATTATAATCTGGAGCAATAATAGAAAGCGCATTAAAAACCGCCAACATTAATGCTAAAATTAAAAGCATTTTTTTTGGCGCATAATTTCTGCCTGCGATTACTAATAAAGGCGCACCAATAACAACTCCTAAAGCGTAAGATGAAATTAAATATCCAGCAACAGGAATCGAAACTTTCATATCTGAAGCAATATCTGGGAGTAATCCCATCATTACAAATTCTGTAATTCCGATAGTTAACCCTCCTAAAGAGAGTGCAATAAGACTTTTTTTCATTTTAATAAAAGTAGAAAGGAATAGATTTCTACGTTGCAAAATTAATATCAGCAACCCGAAAATAAATTGTAAATTTGCGATATAAAATTGTACAATTAAGTTATGCCGAAATTAAATCAGTTTAAAACGCTAGTACTTGATGAGTTTGAAGAAGAGAAATTTCATCTTCCGCCGCATACGCATACCTATTATGAAATCATTTATATTAATAAAGGAAGCGGAATTCATCATTTGAATAATAATCTTTTACCATATAAAGCTGGCGATCTGTTTGTAATTTCTCCAGATGATGAGCATTATTTTGATATAAAGAAAAGTACGCGTTTTACTTTTATAAAGTTCACAGACAATTATTTCAACTCTAAACAGAATCTTACTTGCGATGAATTTTTAGTAAATACTCCAGAAAGTTTCATGCGTGATAAAATCCTAAAAGAAACAGTTTTGAAGTTTGATGAACCTTGTAAAACGATTCTAAAAAACACTGTAGAAAATATTGTAACTTATGGTAAATATATTGATGTAACTTCTTCTCCAATTGTTTTTTATCAGATTCTTTCGATTTTTGGTTTAATCAAAGAAACGATTCGAGGCATGAATCTTCAGATGAAATCGACTCATTTGGATAATGAACAAATTGCAAATTACATTCACCAAAATATTTATCAGCCAAAATTGGTTCAGATAAAAGTTATTGCAGAGCATTTTAATATTGCCCAAACGTATTTTAGTGCTTATTTTAAAAGAACATTCAGTATAAGTTATCGAGAGTATATCCATAATTTGAGAACGACTTTAATCGAAAAGAGATTTCACAATAATCAATTGCCGATTAAACAAATTGCGTACGAGTTTGGCTTTACCGATGAAAGTCATTTGACGAATTATTTCAAAAAACGAAAAAACATGAAACCGACCGATTTCAAAAAACTGTAGTTATTGAAATCTTAAAATATAATTTGCTCGAACATTTTTAACTAAATTTGTGCTACTAAAAACAATTTCTTTGAAAAAGAAAATCCACATAATAATGCTTTTTATAACACTTAGTTTCTTTTTGAATCCAAGTTATACCTTTGCATGCAATATGGAAAATCATAAAGAAGTTGTTGCCAAAAAAGAAAACAGCTGTTCTAAAAAATGTCATGAAAAGAAAACTTCAAAAGAAGAAAAACACAATTGTGATGGAAAATGTCGTCATTCTGGATGCAATACTTCAACGTTTTCAAGCATTATTTTAACTTCAAATGAATTTGATTTAGAAAATAATGTTTTCAATTTTTCCGTAAAAAACACATTTACTTATTATCCTGAAGTGATTATTTCTTCGGGTTTTACTTCTATTTGGCTGAAGCCGAAAATATAATTTTTGTATTTTTAATAGCCCATATTGGGTCTTTTTCGAATCGAAATCTTTAAATTAATCTAAAGGAAATTTGAAAATCCTTTATCAAATATAAAACACAATGAAAAAATCAATTATAGCTTTAACAGCGACAATCGCAATATTATTTTCTGCAAATAACATTCAAGCAAACACTCCTAAATCTGAATCAACAAACATCGAAATTGCAGATACTCAATTGCAAAGCGTTTATGATGCTTATTTTACTGTAAAAGATGCACTTATAAAAAGTGACAGCAAATTGACTTCGGCGAAAGCCAAAGACTTACTGGCAGCGATTACAGCAGTAAAAATGGACAAACTAAAAAGCAACGAACATACGGTTTGGATGAAAGTGGTCAAAAAATTAACTGCCGATGCTAAAAGTATTTCAGCAACAACAGATCTTAAAAAACAGCGTGATACTTTTAAATCATTATCTAAAAGCACTTATGATTTAATAAAAGTTTCTAGCCCAGAACAGCCAATCTACAAACAATATTGCCCAATGGCAGACGCTGATTGGTTAAGCAAAGAAAAAGCAGTTAAGAATCCGTATTACGGCTCTTCGATGCTGACTTGCGGAAACGTGGTAGAAACGATTAAATAATATGAAGCTTTACATCAAGAATATGGTGTGCAGCCGATGCAAAATGGTGGTGAAGTCTGAGTTTGAAAAACTCGGACTTCAAACTATTGCTGTTGAATTAGGAGAAGTTGAGTTACAAAACGAAATCAATGATTCGCAAAAAGAGGTTTTATTAGAAAATCTTCAAGCTTTAGGTTTTGATTTAATAGATGATAAAAAAACAAAAACCGTCGAGAAAATAAAAAACTTGATTGTGGATTTGGTTCATCATAAAAACAACGAACTTAAAATCAACTTATCTGATTACTTAGCAGAAAATTTAAATCAAGATTATAATTCTTTGAGTAATCTTTTTTCCGAAATTGAAAATACAACAATCGAAAAATATTTTATAAGCCAGAAAATTGAAAAAGTAAAAGAGTTATTGATTTATAATGAGCTTTCGTTAAGCGAAATTGCAGACATTTTAAATTATAGTAATGTGGCGCATTTGAGCAATCAATTCAAAAAAATTACGGGCTTTACTCCTACTTCTTTCAAACAATTGAAAGATAATAATCGTATTCAAATCGAGAATTTGTAGTTATTTATTTAAACGCAAAGAACGCAGAGATTTACGCAAAGAGCACAAAGTTTTTAGCCACAGATTAAAAGGATTAGAAGGATTTTAAAATCTGTGTTAATCTTTTTAATCTGTGGCTAACTTTTTTTACAAAAAATTCACAAAGATGATAAACATAGCCAGTGGTTTCAACCACTGGAACGCAATCATTGACAAATACTAATTACCTCACAACAAATCCATTACAATACGTTTCCCAAGGTTGAAACCTTGGGCTATGTTTAAATACATTTCGCAAAGTGATCTGTATAAAGCTTTGTGAACTTTTTAAAAATCTCAACTAAAAAACTTTGTGCTCTTTGCGTAAATTCCTTGCGCCCTTTGCGTTAAAAAAAAATAGTAAATCTTACAAATCATTCCCAAAATTCTACAAACCGTTGTAACTTGTACTTCGGAAATTTGCATTGTAATACTTTAAAACCAATACAATGACTCATCAATATATAATTTCAGGAATGTCTTGCAACGGATGCCGAACCAAAGTCGAAAAAACTTTGAATGAAGTCGAAGGCGTTCAGGCAGAAGTAACTTTGAATCCACCAACGGCTACGATAACAATGGACAAACATGTTCCGACAGAAAAATTTCAGAAAATTTTATCAGCGGTTGGAAATTATACTATTGAAATGGATTCTCCTAAAAACCATTCTGAAACAGTTAAATCTTGCTGTTCAGGTCATAAAAAAGAACATCACAATCATCATAAAGCAGAAACTAAAAAAGTGCATCAGCATAGTGCAAATGGCGTTTATTATTGTCCAATGCATTGTGAAGGCGATAAAACATATAACAAACCCGGAGATTGTCCAGTTTGCGGAATGGATTTAGTTCCGCAAGTTGCCGTAACTGCAACACAATTTATTTGTCCGATGCATCCTGAAATTGTATCAAACGAACCAGGCGATTGTCCGATCTGCGGAATGGATTTGGTTCCGATACAGGCTTCTGAAAGCGAAGAAAACAAAACTTATACTGATTTATTGAAGAAAATGAAAATCGCGATTTTGTTTACGCTTCCTATTTTCATTATTTCAATGTCAGAAATGATTCCGAATAATCCGCTTTACAATATAATGTCAATCGAAAAATGGAATTGGGTCCAATTCCTGTTTTCACTTCCAGTCTTATTTTACGCAGGATGGATGTTTTTCGTTCGCGCTTACAAATCGATTGTAACCTGGAATCTGAACATGTTTACTTTAATCGGAATTGGAACCAGCGTTGCGTTCCTATTTAGTATTGTCGGAATGTTTTTTCCTCATATTTTCCCTTCTGAATTCAAATCGCATCACGGAACCATTCATTTATATTTTGAAGCTGCAACTGTAATTATCACTTTAGTTTTATTAGGACAATTATTAGAAGCCAAAGCACACGGGCAAACTAACGGCGCAATCAAAGAATTATTAAAATTAGCTCCAACTGAAGCGACTTTGGTAGAAAATGGGATGGATAAAGTTATCTCCATTCACAACATCAAAAAAGGCGATTTACTTCGTGTAAAACCTGGAGAAAAAATTCCCGTTGACGGAAAAATAACTTCAGGCGAAAGCAGTATCGACGAATCGATGATTACGGGAGAACCAATTCCAGTTGACAAAAAAACAGGCGATGCTGTGATTTCTGGAACAATAAACGGCACAAAATCTTTTGTAATGATTGCTGAAAAAGTAGGATCAGAAACGATGCTTTCACAGATTATCCAAATGGTAAATGATGCTAGCAGATCTCGCGCACCGATTCAGAAATTAGCCGATCGCGTTTCTAAGTATTTTGTACCGACCGTAGTTATCATTTCGATTTTGACATTCTTACTTTGGGCAAAATTCGGTCCAGAACCTGCTTACGTTTACGGTTTAATCAATGCGATTGCCGTTTTAATTATTGCCTGTCCATGCGCACTTGGATTGGCAACACCGATGTCAGTAATGGTCGGAGTTGGAAAAGGCGCACAAAACGGAATCTTGATTAAAAATGCCGAAGCATTAGAAAACATGAATAAAATTGATGTTTTAATTACAGATAAAACAGGAACAATTACGGAAGGAAAACCATCTGTAGAAAAAATCTATGCTATAAATAATGACGAAGACTTTCTGCTTCAAAACATTGCTTCCTTAAATCAACATAGCGAACATCCTTTGGCGCAGGCCGTAGTACAATTCGCGAAAGCAAAAAATAGTTTATTCAAAGAAGTTCAAGGTTTTGAAACTATTGCGGGAAAAGGAGTTTTAGGAACTACAGAAGGTAAAAAAGTAGCTTTAGGTAATAAAAAATTAATGCTTGAAATCGGCGCTTCTGTTTCTGAAGATTTAGAAAAACAAGTTATTGCCGAACAAAATTTAGGCAAAACGATTTCTTATATTTCAATTGAAAAAGAAGTTTTAGGCTATGTTGCCATTACCGATGCGATCAAAGAAAACAGTGCAAAAGCCATTAAAGAATTAATCGCTCAAGGTGTTGAGGTTATCATGATGACGGGCGATAATTATAATACCGCAAAAGCAGTTGCTGAACATTTACATTTAAGTTCTTTTAAAGCAGATTGTCTTCCTGAAGATAAATTAAAAGAAATTGAACGTCTTCAAGCACAAGGAAAAATTGTGGCGATGGCGGGAGACGGAATCAACGATGCACCTGCTTTGGCTCAATCCAACATTGGAATCGCAATGGGAACAGGAACGGATGTTGCTATTGAAAGTGCAAAAATAACTTTGGTAAAAGGTGATCTTAACGGAATTGTAAAAGCCAAAAACCTCAGCCATGCTGTAATGTCAAATATCAAACAGAATTTATTCTTTGCTTTTATATATAACACTTTGGGCGTTCCGATTGCAGCAGGAATTTTATATCCGTTTTTAGGAATTTTACTTTCGCCTATGTTGGCTGCCGTTGCCATGAGTTTGAGTTCTGTATCTGTAATCGTAAATGCTTTGCGATTGAGAAATTTAAAATTATAAGCTAATGATGAAAATTAAATATATACCTATACTATTTCTAATCGCTTTTCAGCTAAAGGCACAAAAAGTAGTGCGTTACGATTTGCATGTTCGTGATACAATCGTCAATTTTTCGGGTAAAGAAAAACGTGCGATTGCTGTAAACGGACAAATTCCGATGCCTACGCTGACTTTTACCGAAGGCGATATTGCAGAAATTTATGTGCATAACGAACTCAAAAAAGAAACAACTTCAATGCACTGGCACGGATTATTTCTCCCAAATAAAGAAGACGGAGTTCCGTACTTGACTCAAATGCCGATTGAGCCTGGAACAATTCATAAATATACATTTCCAATTATTCAAAATGGAACGTATTGGTATCACAGTCATTCTGGTTTACAGGAACAAATTGGTTTGTACGGACTTTTTATTATCAATAAGAAAAAAGACGATGCAACGATTCGAAAAGGAATTGACGATTTACCAACAATTCCAGTTATTTTAAGCGAATGGTCGGATTTGAAACCTGAGAATATTCAGCGAATGCTGCACAATGCTAACGATTGGTTTGCCATAAAAAAAGGAACAACGCAAAGTTATTTTGAAGCTTTAAAACAAAAACATTTTTCGACGAAAGTGACCAACGAATGGAAACGTATGAACGCGATGGATGTCAGCGATGTTTATTATGAAAAGTTTCTACTTAATGGAAAAAATGAGCAACAGATTTCAGACCTTAAACCTGGCTCAAAAGTTAGATTACGAATTGCAAATGGGGGTGCTTCAAGTTATTTCTGGCTGACATACGGCGGAGGAAAAATTACAGTTGTAGCCAGCGATGGAAATGACGTTGAACCTGTAGAAGTTGATCGTTTGATTATTGCCGTTTCTGAAACGTATGATGTTGTTGTTACTATTCCTGAGAATAATAAATCTTTTGCTTTTTTGGCTACAGCCGAAGACAGAACTGGGTCTGCATCTTTGTTTTTAGGAAATGGAGAAAAACAGCCCATTCATCATCTTTCGAAATTAAAATATTTTGAAGGAATGAAAATGATGAATGATATGATGAAAATGAATGGCGAAATGAACGACATGGGCATGAATATGTCTTTGAACAAAATGGACATGAATGCCGTAATGTATCCTGAAATTTCGGGTGAAGATGAAAATTCTAAACCAAAAATGGATCATTCTAATCATAATATGGAAGAGATGAAAATGGAAAGCGACAGTACTGAAACCTCCGAAATTGTGACTTTGAATTACGGAATGCTGAAATCTCCGTTTAAGACAAATCTTCCAAAAGAGGCTCCTGTTAAAGAATTACGTTTTACATTATCTGGAAATATGAATCGCTATGTTTGGAGTTTGGATAATAAAGTAGTTTCTGAAACCGATAAAATTCTAATTAAAAAAGGAGAAAACGTTCGTATTGTTTTATATAATGGTTCGATGATGCGCCATCCAATGCATTTACATGGACATGATTTTAGAATTCTGAATGAACATGGCGATTATTCTCCGTTAAAAAATGTGATTGATATTATGCCAATGGAAACCGATACGATCGAATTTCAGGCAAATGCTGATGGTGACTGGTTTTTTCACTGTCATATTTTATACCACATGATGGCAGGAATGGGAAGAATTTTTACTTATGAAAACTCTGCACCAAATCCTTTGATTCATCATCCTGAAATGGCTTATAAAATGCTAAAAATGGATGATAGAATGTTTCATTTTATGGCTGAAAATGATTTTGCGTCTAATGGAAATGATGGTGAAGCGATGTACAGCAATACTCGTTGGAGCATCGGAACCGAATGGAGATTGGGTTATAACGACAAACATGGTTATGAAACCGAAACTCATATTGGGCGTTATATTGGAAAAAATCAATGGTTAATGCCTTTTATTGGTTTTGACTGGCGCTATCGAAAAATGGGAATGGACGAACAGGAACAGAATCTTTTCGGACAAAAAAATACCAAGGACAATCGTTCGGTTTTTAGTGCGGGTCTTGAATATACTCTACCAATGCTCATAAAAGCGCAAGTTGAGGTGTATACCGATGGAAATGTGAGATTACAATTTGAACGAAAAGACATTCCACTTTCGCAACGACTTCGAATGAATTTAATGTGGAATACGGATAAAGAATATATGGCAGGATTAAAATATATTGTTGCGAGAAACTTTGGAATTACAACACATTATGACAGCGATATGGGAATTGGATTTGGTGTTAATCTTAACTACTAAATGCAATCGTCAAGTCTTTACAACTCATTAACAGATTTTACAAAAACATTAACTTTTTGTAAGAATCAGGCTAAACAAATGTTGCTATATTTGATTCACTCAATTATAATTTTCTAACAAAAAACAATTAAAACAAAATGACAAAAGTAATTACAATCATTACCATAGCGTTATTTACAATTGGCGTAAACGCTCAGGAAACAAAACCAGTTTCTAAGGATAAAGCTAAAAAAGAATCATGTTGCAAAAAGACAACAGATAAAAAAGATAAAAAAACTTGTTGCTCTAAAAAATAATTGAAATATCATTTCAACAAAAAAGGCTTCAAAATAATTGAAGCCTTTTTTATGTTTTTTCGACACGAATTTCACCAATTAACACCAATTTTATATTTTTTAATTGGTGTTAATTGGTGAAATTCGTGGCAAACAAAACTCTATTTCACTCGAATACTCCATTCAAAATCCATCTCCGAAACCTGCACACCTTCTTCATTTGTACCAATAGATTTCATCCAGAAAGTCTGCCCTTCTCCTGTTTCGATAGTTTTTTTGATTGCGTCTGCAATTAGATGTCCATCTTTACAAACAAATGTTATTCTTCCAGTAGCTTTTTTAGTAAAGTTTCCTTTATTATTGGCTACTAACATCGAAATCTCTTTTCCGCTTTGCTGAATTTGAGAAATGACCAAAGCTCCAGTTGTTAATTCTGCTGCCATTGCCTGAACTGCAAAATACATCGAATTAAATGGATTCTGATTAATCCATCTGTGTTTAACCGTTACCGTACAGCTAGAATCGTTTATATCTTTAACACGTACCCCACAGAAGTATGCAGAAGGAAGTTTAAACAGAACGAACTTATTAAGTTTTGATACCGAAAGTGCCATGTGATTTATTTTTTTATGTAAAAATACAAAAAAACTATGCACGCACAATAAATTATTAAACTATCAAAACAACCTCAATAAAATCAACACTTTCGAATGGTTTCCAGCGATTTAAATTAAAATTCTTACTTTTAAATTTGTTAAATTTTTGTTAATATTTGGTACTATGCAAAACAAGATACTGTTTTTTAGACATATATTTGCATAAGAAATTACTATATACTTTTAATCATGGAAACAACAACACCACTCATCATGGAAAAAACATCAGAAAAGAATACAGCAGCATTTACTCATTTGAGTACATTAAGTCAATATATAATTCCGTTTGGGAACTATATTTTTCCGCTAATCATTTGGACAAACTACAAAGATAAATCTGAATTTGCAGATCATCACGGAAAACAGGCTTTGAATTTTCAGTTAAGCTTATTGCTTTATACTTTGATTTTAGCACTTATCGCAATACCAATTTTTGTATCAGTAGTTTTACAGAACATTCCAATTGAAGCCTTTTTTAACGATCATAATTTTGTGATTAGAAACTTTGACTTTCAATCGCATATCGGAATGCTAAGTGTCGGAATTACAGCTGTAGTACTTTTTGGATTATTAAAATTTGTTGAATTCTTTTTAGTGATTTATGCTACGATAAAAGCTTCAAACGGAGAATTATACAAATATCCGCTTACGATTCCTTTTATAAAGTAACACAAATCAAGGTTAAAAGTTATTTTCGAATCAATCATCAATCATCATCAATCATCATCAATCAATCATCATCAATCAAAAAACGAATTGTTCAATCAAAAAAAAACAAAATGAAATTATGAACATTGAAAACACAAAAGCACAGATGCGCAAAGGTGTTCTTGAGTTTTGCATCTTATCTGTTCTAAAAGAAAAAGACGCATATACATCTGAAATATTAGACACTTTAAAAAACGCAAAATTACTAGTTGTAGAAGGAACTGTTTACCCGTTGTTAACTAGATTAAAAAATGACGGTTTACTTAATTATCGCTGGGAAGAATCGACCTCAGGTCCGCCGCGAAAATATTATGGATTAACCGAGATAGGACAAACTTTTTTAAACGAACTTAGCGGTACTTGGACAGAATTGTCTGACGCTGTAAACTTAATCACCAATCAAAATCAATAAGTCATGAACAAAACAGTAAATATTAACTTAGGCGGGATGTTTTTTCACATAGATGAAGACGCATACTTAAAATTAACACGCTACTTTGACGCTATAAAACGATCACTTAACAACTCTTCTGGACAAGATGAAATTATTAAAGATATCGAAATGCGTGTTTCTGAATTATTGACAGAAAAACAAAAAAGCGAGAAACATGTTGTTGGACTGAAAGACGTTGATGAAGTGATTGCGGTTATGGGACAACCAGAAGATTACAGAATTGAAGACGAAGAAAATACGAACCAATCATTCAGTAATTACGGTGCAAGAAAACACAAAAAATTATACCGTGATAAAGAAAAAGGATTAATTGGCGGTGTAGCTACAGGTTTAGGTCATTACTTCGGAATTGACGCTGTATGGATTAAAATCTTATTCTTAGTATTCGTTTTTGCAGGTTTTGGAACAGGAATTTTAGCTTATTTCGTTCTTTGGATTGTAACTCCAGAAGCGATTACAACTTCTGAAAAATTAGAAATGACCGGAGAACCAGTAACAATTTCAAACATCGAAAAAAAAGTTCGCGAAGAAATTGATACCCTTTCTGATAAATTTAAAAATGCAGATTATGACAAAATGGGAAACCAAGTAAAGTCGGGAGCTGAGAGAATAAGTAGTTCATTTGGAGACTTTATAATGACGGTTTTTAAAATTTTCGCAAAATTTTTAGGCGTAATTCTAATCATAAGCGGAATCTCAACTTTGATCATGTTATTGATTGGCGTTTTTACTTTAGGAACAAATATCTTTATTGATTTTCCTTGGCAGAATTTTGTCGAAGCAGGAAACTTTACAGAATATCCGCTTTGGTCATTTGGATTATTAATGTTTTTTGTAGTTGGAATTCCGTTTTTCTTCTTAACACTTTTAGGATTTAAATTGTTATCTCCAAACTTAAAATCAATCGGAAACATTACAAAATATACACTTTTAGCTATTTGGATTATTTCTATTGCAATTTTGGCAAGCATTGGGATTAAACAAGCAACTGAAGTTTCATACGATAATAAAGTTGTAGAAAAGAAAGAAATCGCAATTCGTCCGCAAGACACTTTGTATATCAAATTTAAACATAGCGATTACTATGCAAAAAGCCTAAATGAAAGAAGAGAATTTGAATTTGTACAAGATTCTGCAAACAATGAATTGATTTATTCTAATGATGTAAGTTTACATATTTTGCACACAGATGAGGTTGCTCCTTTTATTCAAATCGAAAAAAGCGCAAGAGGAAATTCTTTTACAAATGCGAAAAAAAGAGCAGAAAAAATTAATTACAAGTTTCAAATTGTCGGAAATCATTTAATTTTGGATAATTATTTTCTGACAGATGTTAAAAACAAATTTAGAGGTCAAGAAGTTGACATCTACATTTACCTACCAGAAGGACAATTAGTTAAACCAGATTCTTCTGTTAGAGATTATTACAATTCTGACGAAGGTTTCTTTAACCTAAATTACGATGGAGATTACAATTATAAAGTTGAAAATTCTAAAGTAAAATGTCTAAACTGCCCTGCAGACCACGACAGCGATTACGATTACGACACAGAACAAGTAGACACGATTGTTAATGATACCGTAAATGAAGTTTCTGTTAAAATTAATGGAAAAGAAATTATAAACGGAAAAAAGACCAAAGGGAAGCTAACCACTGACAAAAACGGAGTTATAATTAAAATTAACTAATAATACCAAAAGCCATGATCAAAATAATCATTCATATTACGAAATTTATAATTGCAACTGTAACCGCTTTGTTATTTGCTTCTTGTAATTTTAATGTAAATGCTATAGAAGGCAGCGGACACGTTACAAAAGAAAAAAGAATTGTTCAAGGAGACTTTAAAAATGTTTCTGTAAGCAATGCCATTGATGTCGTTATCGAACAATCTGATGTAACCGAAATCACAGTTGAAGCGGATGATAATCTTCAAAATGAAATTGTTACAAAAGTTGAAAACGGAACTCTAATTATAAAATGTAAATTCAGTTCTTTCCGTAATATTACTGCTAAAAAGGTAACCGTAAAAATGCCAGTTGTTGATAAGATTGAAGCTTCTAGTGCATCATCAGTTATAACTAAAGGAGTTGTTGAAGGGCAAGATATTACGTTGGAAACTTCTAGCGCCGGATCGATGAATGTGAATATTGAGTCTGATAAAATTTCAGCAGATGCAGGAAGCGCAGGTTCTATTAACATCGAAGGTAAAGCTTTGAGTTTTAATTCTTCTGCGTCAAGCGGAGGAAGTATCGATGCCGAAAAACTAATGGCAAACGAAGTAGAAGCAAAAGCAGCTAGCGGAGCAACCATTTCTGTAAACCCAATTGTAACCTTAAGAGCAAAGGCTTCAAGCGGAGGAAGTGTAAACTATAGCGGTTCTCCAAAAACAATTGAAAAAGAAGCAAGTTCTGGAGGAACTATTAGCAAAAACTAAAAACAGTTAACTGTTAAATATAAAAGAAATCATTCATCAAAAGTGGATGATTTTTTTATATTTGTCAAAATCAAATCTAGAATTAATGAAAAAAAGTACAGCGCTACTCCTATTATTATTTGTTACAACATTGACTTTTGCTCAAAAAAGAGAAAAAATTAAAGGTTCTAAAGTTGTAACGACTTCGGTAAAAGAAGTTGGAAGTTTTGACGCCATTGAAGTCGATGATAATTTGGAAGTTTATTTGGAACAAGGAGAAAAAAATGAGATTAAAATCGAAGCCGATGATAACTTGCACGATATTATTGGAATGGATTTAAGAGAAAAAACGCTTCGATTGTACACCAATAAAGAATCTACTATTTTCAAGAAATTAGCAGTTAAGGTTACTTACACGAAAACATTAAATAAAGTAATCACTAAAAATGAGGCTGTAGTTTATGCCATTCAAGAATTGCAATTGGATGATATTACGATGAATTGTCTTGATTTTTCTAAGTTGTTTTTGAACGTAAATGCAAAAAAATTCACTTTAATTGCTGATGACAAAACAAGAACAGAACTAAACTTAAAAGCCGACGACGGAACGATACAATTGAGTAAAAATGCGGTTCTTAAGACTTTGGTTTCTGCTATAAAATTCAAATGTGATTTGTACCAAAGAGGAAATGCCGCAATTGAAGGTATTGCTGAAAAAGCAACTATTCGATTAGATAATAATTCGGTTTTTACTGGAACAAAATTCACATTGAAAGATGCAAATGTTACTGCCGAGAATTTTGCTGTAGGAAGCATTTTTGCAGAAACAACTGTTTCTTTAGCAATTGGAGATAAAGCAGAAATTTCTCTTTTAGGCAGTCCTGCTATTACCTTAACTCGTTTTTCTGAAGAAGCTAAGTTGATTAAGAAGATAAAATAGTCTCAGTGTTCAGTATTCAGTTTACAGTCTGAAACTTAAATAAACAAAAAGTCCCAATCATAGAGATTGGGACTTTTTGTTTATTTGTTGTTTACAGCCTTTTTCACATTCCAATAGAAAACTGAATACTGCGACTGAACACTGAATACTAACTATTCTTTAGAAGCCAAATATCTTTCAGCATCTAAAGCTGCCATACAACCTGTTCCAGCAGCAGTAATAGCTTGGCGATATACATGATCTGCAGCATCTCCAGCTACGAAAACACCATCAACATTTGTTTTAGATGTTCCTGGAGTGTTTACGATATAGCCAGTTTCGTCAAGAGTAATATAGTCTTTAAAAATATCTGTATTTGGTTTGTGACCAATTGCTACGAAGAAACCAGTTGCTGGAATTTCGATAACTTCTCCAGTTGTTTTATTTAAAGCTTTAATAGCATGCACAACATTTGAATCTCCTAAAACTTCAACTGTATCGTGATTCATTAAAATCTCAATATTTTCTGTTTTACGAACGCGTTCTTCCATAATTTTAGAAGCTCTGAATTTCTCGCTTCTTACTAACATCGTTACTTTTTTGCAAAGTTTAGATAAGTAATGTGCTTCTTCGCAAGCAGAATCTCCAGCACCAACAATTACAACTTCTTGGTTTCTGTAGAAAAATCCGTCGCAAACAGCGCAAGCAGAAACTCCTCCACCCATATTTAAATAGTGTTGTTCTGATGGTAATCCTAAATATTTAGCCGAAGCACCTGTAGAAATAATTACAGTTTCACAGTGTAATTCGATTGAATCGTTAATCCAAACTTTATGAATATCCCCAGAAAAATCAACTTTTGTAGCCCAACCATCACGAATATCAGCACCAAAACGTTTTGCTTGATCTTGTAACTGAATCATCATTTCTGGTCCAGTAACTCCATCAACATAACCTGGAAAGTTTTCAACTTCATTAGTTGTAGTCAATTGACCACCAGGCTGCATTCCTTGGTATAATACTGGATTCATATTTGCTCTGGCTGCATAAATAGCCGCAGTATAGCCCGCTGGACCAGAACCTATAATAAGGCATTTAATTTTTTCAATTGTATTTGACATAGTATCTATAGTTTTTTTGAGTTGCAAATGTAAACTTTATTATAAAAAATTAGGACTAAAATAAATCCTAAATAACTATGTTCAAATAAGTTTTATTTATTTTCATTTTTTCCTTTTGTAAACCAAATTTATTTATATCTTTGCATCCGCTTTCGGGCAGTACAGCAAATACATCTTCGGGGTGTAGCGTAGCCCGGTTATCGTGCCCCGCTCTAGGCGGGAAGACCACAGTAACGATCAATAAGCATAATGCTACGGGGTGTAGCGTAGCCCGGTTATCGCGCCTGCTTTGGGAGCAGGAGGCCGCAGGTTCGAATCCTGCCACCCCGACAAAAGCCGAACAGAAATGTTCGGCTTTTTTCTTTTAATTCCAATTTCTATGTTTTTCGTTTATATTCTTTACAGTACTACAAAAGAAAAGTTCTACATCGGTCAAACAAATGATATCGAAGATAGACTTAGAAGACACAATAGCGGACAATCATTATCTACAAAAAATGGTATTCCATGGAAAATCATTTACACAATTCAACTAGAATCAAGATCTGAAGCAATGAATTTAGAATCTAAAATAAAAAAACGCGGTGCTAAAAGATACCTACAAGATCTTAATTTTGAATATCAATTGTAACAAAGAACGATTATCGCGTCCCGCCTTAAAGCGGGAAGGCCGCAGGTTCGAATCCTGCCACCCCGACAAAAGCCGAACATTTCTGTTCGGCTTTTTTGTTTTTATACAATTTCCAGAAATTATCGCATTTTAAAACATAGCCCGTGGTTTCAACCACGGGAAACGTATCGCAATATTATAATACGTCCCCTGTTGTTGAAACCACAGGCTATGTTCAAAAAACTATCTCGATCTATTTCTCCATACTTATATAAGCAGGATAAGATTCTTTATTCGGCAAAATAAATTCTTCATCAAAAGGTTGCGTTCCATTATCGTTATTATACAGTTTCACGCGTTTTACGCCAGTAGCGGTACTTCCTCCTGTACTATTTATTACATTTTGAATATTCCCTGGACCAGCAAAACGAGTAATACACATTTTTTCAAGTTTCACAGTCGGGCTATTCGGCGCTTCAAAGCCATTTTTCTTGTTTACATTTCCATCTGTTCCTGTAAAAACAGCATAAGATCCTAGTCCTATTGTATGATGTTCTTTTACAGAATTTGCAACCTTAAATGCCGCATAACCATCAACTTGACCACCTTGACTACTCCAACTTTTTTGATTTGGAGCATCGTATGGAGGTTCATTTTGAAAGAAAAAAGTTCTTCCTCTTTCACCAAGCCACAAAACCTCATATTCCTGAAAATGTTCCACAAATAAACCGTAGAGGGTAACATCATTACCAGCAACAATAAGTCCGTTTTTGCATCTATCTCTTGTCCAGCGCAAATCTCCACCTTTTTGTGAACCATGATCGGCACGCCAAAGCCAAAAATGATCTCCCACAACATTATTGCTATTTATTTGCATAGAAGCTTCTATCTGAATATTTTTAGACTGTACACCACCTACTCTGCAAGTAATATCCGCAAGAAGAATAGGATCATTGGCATGATTATTTTTTGCTCCTTCATTACCAATTCTAATCTGATAAGTCGTACTATTAAAAGAATCCATCAATAATCCTGCAATGATAATTCCATCTTTATCATCAGCATAAATACATCCCCAAGTATTTTTCTCGGTTGGTTCTAATGTTACAGAAGCGATTCCAGCTCCAAGAAGAATTGCATCTTTTCTGTTGGCTTGAATCGGAGCATTCAAGGAATAATGCCCTGGAGTAAAAAATATATTTTTGCCTGCTTTTAGCGCAGCATTTATTTCAACATCTGTATCACCTTGTTTTGCAATATACCAATTTGCAATTAAATCTTGAACTTTTCCTTCACCCATATTTTTTGAACTCCAAGAAACTCCTACTCTATCTTTTTGCCAAGCTGGAACAAATACTTTATATTCTCCATCTTGATCTATAAAAAGAAAAGGCTTTTCTCTAATAATAGGTGTAGTTGCAATTGGAGAATTAGAATCATCTGCTTGTGGAGGGTTTACACAACCTTGCCAAACCATATTATAAGAACCGCCCATAGCTCCCGAGCCAGACGGAAACACAGTATTTCTTGTATACCATTGCTGTTGTCCTTTCCAATTCGGTCTATCTGATTGGTAATGAGTATCAGCAATAAAACCTCCACTTCCCCAGAAATTAGTATCTCCAATATCTGAAATATATTTTGAAGTACTGTCAATCAATAATCTTCTTGCGCTTGTTGATTGAGAAACTGTCCAAGCAAAATCACGCATTATTTCTACATTTTCTACAGAACGCCAAAATGTACAAGTTGCATTTGCTCCTCCCGAAAGATGAGGTCTTGTAAAAACCGAACCTAATTTAACATCTGATGGCACTTTTCCCAAACCTCCTATATGAGAATAAAATCCTAATTCAATTGAATTCGCTTCTTTTGATGAAGCAGAACCTGATCCGCCAACATCATAAGTCTGACCATTCACATTTGGTTTAAAATAATAAGCCTGACGTTTTGTAGTCCATTCGCCATTTGCGCCACCTAAACCAATAGCAGGAAATTGAGTATTAATGTCATTTCTGGCGCTTTCTATTTTTTCATATTTTCTATCATAGAAATACATATTGTCACCAAAAATCTGATTTTCGAGCGAAATTATTATGCTAATATCATTACGCGAAACTTTATAGTAATTCTCATATTTATCTGCATTTGGTTTATTATCGATGAATACCAATTTAGAAGTTGATCCAACCGAAACAAAATCTGATGCAAGACGACTTCCTCCTCTTGTAATTACATAATTGCCTGAAGAGCCAAAAGGTGACCATGACAATGTAATGTTATGTTTCTTTTTATTGTAAACAATTTTGCGCTCTATTTTTTTACTTTCCTCTGTTTTTTCGTTAATCGGATAAGGCGAAATAAAACTGCATAAAAGCAAAATAAATGCAAATAATGAGATTACTTTTTTACTCATAATAATGTTCGTTTTTGTGGTTTGATAGATAGTAATAATTGTAATTTTAAGAAAGTCCAAAATAGCAATAATCTTCAACCTTAGAGTCCGTTTTAGAATCCAATTTTCTTATCAAAAACACTACAAAATCTAAAAAAAATGTCTTTTTCTAACACAAATAAAGCTTATCGAACATATCCATTTTTCTTTAATAGCTTTTTTTTGCCCACAAATAGAATGAGAAAATAAAATGAAAGAGATTATACTATTTATGGCTTTAATTTTTTCTGCCATTACATTCGCACAACAAAAAAACATCACTTCGATTGATTCTTGCGCAGTAATCAAAGAAAGCATATTGTACAAGAAAAACGCACATGCTTCTTATTATCATGATAAATTTAACGGCAGAAAAACAGCGAGCGGAAAAAGATTCAACAACGATGATTTTACCGCAGCACATAAAAAATTCCCTTTTGGCACATTATTAAAAGTAACAAACGAATTAAATAAGAAATTTGTAATTGTAGAAATAACAGATCGCGGGCCTTTTGTTAAAGGAAGAGAAATCGATCTCAGCAAAAGAGCTTTTATGGAAATTGCATCAAATAAAAAAAGTGGTTTGGTTTATGTTACTATTGAAATTTTAAAATAACCATCTTTTCTAAACTAAATTTAGGTTTCTGTCCTTTTAAAGGAAAACAACAATGAAAATTCTGTCGAATATTTTATTCATAACTAAAATAATTTTCTGCCGAACACCTATAAAACCACGAATAGCCAAACTTTCACAAATGTTAACAAAATAGATTTTCAAAAACCATAAATAATTGTATTTTTACGGTTCAAAATTCAGAAAATAAATGGGCAAAATCATTGCTATTGCTAATCAAAAAGGAGGCGTTGGAAAGACTACTACATCAGTAAATCTTGCAGCCTCATTAGGTGTTTTAGAAAAAAAAGTATTGTTAATCGATGCTGATCCTCAAGCCAATGCTACATCTGGTCTTGGAATTGATGTAGAAACTGTTGAACTAGGGACTTATCAAATTCTTGAGCATACTGCAACACCAACAGAAGCCGTTTTAAAATGTACAGCTCCAAATGTAGATGTGATACCTGCTCACATTGACCTTGTTGCTATCGAAATTGAATTGGTTGACAAAGAAAACCGTGAATACATGCTTAAAAAAGCATTAGAAGAAGCAAAAGAACAATATGATTATATCATTATCGACTGCGCTCCTTCTCTAGGTTTGTTAACCCTGAATGCTTTAACAGCCGCAGATTCTGTAGTTATTCCTATTCAATGTGAGTATTTTGCACTTGAAGGATTAGGAAAATTATTGAATACTATTAAAAGTATACAGAAAATACACAACCCTGATCTAGACATCGAAGGTTTATTATTAACGATGTACGATTCAAGATTACGTTTATCAAATCAGGTTGTAGAAGAAGTTCAAAAACACTTTAACGATATGGTTTTTGATACTGTAATTCAGCGAAATGTAAAATTAAGTGAAGCACCAAGTTTTGGTGAAAGTATCATTAACTATGATGCTACAAGCAAAGGAGCTGTAAACTATATTCATTTAGCTCAAGAAATTATAAAGAAAAACAGCAAATAGTTTTTATGACAAAAGCAATTAAAAAACAAGCCTTAGGAAGAGGATTATCAGCATTATTAAAAGATCCGGAAAACGACATTAAATCAGTAGATGACAAAAATGCTGATAAAGTTGTTGGAAACATCATTGAGCTTGAAATAAGTGCTATAGAAATAAATCCGTTTCAGCCTAGAAGCAATTTTAATGAAGAATCGTTACGTGAATTAGCCACTTCTATTAAAGAATTAGGTGTAATTCAGCCTATTACTGTTCGTAAATTAGATTTCAATAAATACCAATTAATCTCTGGAGAACGTCGTCTTCGTGCTTCGAAGTTAGTAGGACTTACACATGTTCCTGCTTATATTCGTATTGCCAATGACAACGAATCTTTGGTTATGGCTTTGGTTGAAAATATTCAGCGTCATGACTTAGATCCAATTGAGATTGCCTTATCATACCAGCGTTTAATTGACGAAATTCAATTAACGCAAGAACAGATGAGTGAAAGAGTTGGAAAAAAACGTTCAACAATTGCCAATTACTTACGTCTCTTAAAATTGGATCCGATTATCCAAACCGGAATTCGTGATGGTTTTATCAGTATGGGACACGGTAGAGCAATCATCAATATTGACGATTTAGATGTTCAGACTGATATTTACCAAAAAATTGTAAGTCAGAATTTATCTGTTCGTGAAACTGAAACTTTAGTTAAAAATTACCACGAAGGATTACAACCTAAAGCAGAAGGAAAACCAAAAGCTGATTCTGCATTTGTGGTAAGAGAAACACAAAAAAATACTTTTAACGATTACTTTGGTTCAAAAGTTGATATAAAAGTCGCTGGTAACGGAAAAGGAAAAATCACAATTCCATTTAATTCTGAAGCCGACTTTAATAGAATTATAAAATTAATAAACGGATAGTGAATAAAATTGTCCCCATCAGTCTATTGTTCTTTCTAATAGGAACCGTTTCTCTTTTTGCCCAGGTAAAAAAAGACACGGTTTTGGTCGTAAAAGACACTACTGCATATCAAGAAATAGACCCGCTTACACCAGCAAAAGCAGCTTTTTATTCTGCAATTTTACCTGGTTTAGGTCAAGCATACAACAAAAAATACTGGAAAATTCCGTTAGTTTATGGAGCTATCGGAACCAGTTTATATTTTTACATTGACAACAATAAAAAATACCATGACTATCGTGATGCCTACAAACGCAGGTTAGAAGGATACAATGACGATAACTATCAATTTTTGGACGAAAGCAGATTGATTGCCGGACAAAAATTCTATCAAAGAAATAGAGACTTATCTGCTCTATTTGTCGTTGGTTTTTATGTCTTAAATATTATTGATGCCAATGTTGACGCCGCATTAATTCAGTTTAACGTAAACGAAAGACTGTCATTGCGTCCAGAAATTTATCCCGCCGATGTAACATTTAAACCAAATGTCGGACTAACTTTTAATTACAAGTTTTAATAGATTTAATTCTATTTAAAAAAATCAAAAAAATAATCATAATGAAAATTGCGCTTTTAGGATACGGAAAAATGGGTAAAGTGATCGAAAGAATTGCTTTAGAAAGAGGTCATGAAATAGTTTTAAAGAAAGATGAATTCAATACTTATGACGGGCTTTCAACAGCAGATGTTGCCATTGATTTTAGCGTTCCTTCAGCAGCAGTAAGCAATATTTCTGCTTGTTTCAATTCTAACGTTCCAGTAGTTTCTGGAACAACAGGATGGCTAGAACATTACGACGAAATGATTGCTCTTTGCAATGAGAAAAAAGGTGGTTTTATTTCTAGTTCAAACTTCAGTTTAGGAGTAAATATTTTCTTTGGATTGAATGAATATTTGGCTAAAATCATGAATCAATTTGATTCTTACAAAGTTTCAATGGAAGAAATTCACCACATCCATAAATTGGATGCACCAAGCGGAACAGCAATTTCTTTAGCTCAAGGAGTTATCCAGAACAGTAATTATGCTGAATGGACTATGGAAGAAGCAAAAAACAATCAAATTCATATTGAAGCAAAAAGAATTGGAGAAGTTCCAGGCACTCACACAGTAAACTACGATTCAGTTATTGACAGCATCGAAATTAAACATACTGCTCACAATCGTGAAGGTTTTGCTCTTGGAGCCGTTATCGCTGCAGAATGGCTTGCTGGAAAACAAGGAATTTTCACTATGAAAGATGTATTAAATTTACAATAATTGAATAAAATTCAGAATTGATTCAATCTGAATTTAAAATTTAAAATACAATATTATGACACTTTACTCTTGGTTCGTATTTTTCTTAGCTGTCCAAATAATTCATTTTCTTGGTACTTGGAAATTGTATCAAGCTGCAGGAAGAAAAAGCTGGGAAGCAGCAATTCCTGTATACAATTCTATAGTTTTGATGAAAATGATCGGACGCCCAACTTGGTGGACTTTGCTACTTTTTATCCCAATTATCAATCTAATAATGTTTCCAGTTGTATGGGTAGAAACTTTAAGAACATTCAATAAAAGATCAACATTAGATACGATTTTAGGTCTTTTTACTTTAGGTTTTTATATCTATTATGTAAATTATACACAAAAATTAGAGTATCGTTCAGAACGTCAATTAACGCCAGAAAACAAAACTGCAGACACAATCAGCTCATTGCTTTTTGCTATAATTGTTGCTACTTTAGTACACACTTATGTTGTACAGCCTTATACAATTCCGACATCATCTTTAGAAAAATCATTATTAATTGGTGATTTCTTATTTGTGAGTAAAATAAATTACGGTCCAAGAGTTCCGATGACAACCGTTGCCTTACCAATGGTTCACGACTCTATTCCTTTAACAAAGAAAAAATCTTACTTAAGCTGGCCACAATTACCTTATTTCAGATTACCTGCAATTGAGAAGATAAAACGATGCGATATAGTTGTTTTTAACTGGCCTGTAGATACTGTTCATTATTTCTTTGAACCAAAAGGAAGACCAGGTGTTATCAAACCTATTGACAAGAAATCAAATTATGTAAAAAGATGCGTTGGTATTCCGGGAGACAGTTTATCAATAAAAGATGGTTATGTTTTCATTAATGGTAAAAAATTAATTTTACCAGAAAGAGCTAAACCACAGTTTTCTTATGCAGTTGCTTTAGACCAAAAAACGCCAATTGACCTTGAAACAATAATTAAAGAATTAGATGTTACAGACGGTTATGGTTTTAGAATTGAAGCTGATTCACTAGGCAATAGAGTTCAAAAAAGAGACACTCTTTATTTCGGTTCATTAACAGAAGCTGGAGCAGAAAGATTCAAAAATACTCCTGGCGTTACTGCTGTAGTCAGAAAGATTGACAAAGGAAATGACAATGCGATTTTTCCTCATATAGACAAATGGAGTCAGGACAATATGGGACCAATTTATATCCCTGAAGCTGGAAAAACGGTTGCATTAAATAACGTATCACTTCCTTTCTACAAAGAAATTATTACAAATTATGAAGGAAATAAATTAACGATTGAGGGTTCAAAATTCTTAATTAATGGAAAACCTGCAACCACATACACCTTCAAACAAAACTATTACTGGATGATGGGAGATAACCGTCATAACTCTGAAGACAGCCGTTATTGGGGTTACGTTCCAGAAAATCATATTGTTGGAAAACCAGTTTTTATCTGGATGAGCTGGGACACTAACGGAAAAGGCATCAACAAAATACGTTGGAACAGAGTCTTTACAACTGTAGACGGCGAAGGTCAACCGCAATCCTACTTTAAATATTTCCTAATAGTTCTTGCCTTATATTTTTTGGGAGATTTTATTTGGAAAAAAAGAAGAGAAAATAAAGCATAATTAAAAAAGAGTTATTTTTGTTTCAGGTTTCAAGTTTCAAGTTTTACGTTCTCGCAAAACTTGAAATTTGAAACCTGAAACTTTTAAACAAAAATAAAAACATGAATTCCTTAATACTTCCAACTTATTTTCCATCAATTAGTCATTTTGCTGTAATTGCACAATCTGACAGCATTACTTTTGAAATGGAAGATAATTTTCAGAAACAGACTAATAGAAACAGAACTTACATCTATAGTCCAAACGGAATTCAGTTATTAAATATCCCTGTTAAGCACTCAAAAGAAGCACATCAAAAGACAAAAGACATTTTGATAGAAAATGAATTTGATTGGCAGAAACAGCATTTTAAATCGCTTGAAGCAGCATATAGAAGCTCTCCTTTCTTTGAATATTTTGAAGATGACTTATTGCCTATTTTCGAGAAAAAACACACTTTTTTGATGGATTTAAATTTCGAAGTTTTAGACATCGTAACTAAATGCTTGCGTATGAAATTTGAGTTTGGAAAAACCACAGAATATTTCCACGAAACACCCAATTTTGCTGATTTCAGGTATTTAGCAAATGGAAAAAAAGATACCAATTCTTTCGAAAAATATACTCAGGTTTTTGATGACAAACATGGTTTCATCAACAATTTAAGTGTTTTAGATTTACTTTTCAATGAAGGTAAATTTGCAGTAGATTATTTAAAAACCCAGAAAATAATTTAAATTGTGAGTTGTAAATTGTGAGTAGTAAATTATAAATTAACAACTTTCAACTTTCAACTTTTGACTTTTGACTTTTGACTAAAAAAAAATCATTCCATTGAAAGCCTTGTCATAATTGGATAATGATCTGAATTTTCAAAATCTGAAAAACTTTCAAACTCCTTTACTTTCATTTTACTGTCTGTAAAAATATAGTCAATTCTGGCAGGATAATATTTAAATTTATAAGTAGCTCCAAAACCTCCGCCCGCTTCTTCAAAGGCATCTTTTAGTTTTCCTTTAATATTTCTATAAACATAAGAAAAAGGACTATTATTCATATCTCCACAGATAATCATTGGAGTTTTGCATTTTTTGATATGCTCTTTAAAAATCTCGGCTTGCTCTTGCTGCTGAGAAAAACCTTTGCTGATTCTAGCATAAATACGTTGCGACTTCTTCTGATTTACATTATCAATATCATCTGAAATTTCGCTGACATCTGGAGAAATTTTAATGGATTGCAAGTGCATATTATAAACTCGAATAATATCTTTTCCGCGTTTAATATCAGCATAAACCACATTGTTATCTGATTTTGGAAAAATAATATTTCCTTGATCAATAATTGGGAATTTTGAAAAAATAGCTTGTCCTGTTTTTACCTTTTTACCATCTATAAAAATATAGCGATGTGGATACACTTTTAAATCAAGATGTGCTGAATTAGAATATTCCTGAATACACAGAATATCTGGATCTTTTTCATCAATAAAAACTTTGATGTTTTCTGGAATATCATCGCGATCTAACCATTTAAAAACATTAAAAAGACGGACATTATAACTCATTACAGAGAAATCTTTCTCGTCTTGAATATATTGTTTGGCAGAAAATTTATAAAACTTATTAATAAAAGTAATTCCGATTAATAAAACCAGCCCAGACAAAATAAGACGTTTTTTAAACTGAATTGCCCAATAAACAAAGAAGAGTCCATTTGCCACAAAAAAGGCAGGCATAAACAGCGTAAGCACCGATAAAAGCGGAAAACTTTTAGGTGCTAAAAAAGGCAGAATATAAATACTAAATGTAAGCACAGTTAGCACTATATTCAAAAAGAACATTATTTTATTAAACCAAGAAAGGTTCTTCATATTATTTCCTACAAGTTATTTTCCAGCCTTAAATAAAAACTCTTTTTCTTCTTTCGTCAGGCAATCATATCCCGATTGGCTGATTTTATCTAGAATCTCATCAATTTGCTGTTGCGTTTTGTCTTTGGTGACAATTCTTGATGTCGTTTTTTCTGTAGGTTTCTTGTAATTCTTATGAACTTTTGTGAATGGGGTTGTAGGAGATTTTCTAAAGAGATTGGCAAAGAAATCTAAAGTTTTAGAAACAATTTTACTTAAATCTGTTCCGTTTTCAAGCAACTTAATATAGGCAAATCCGAAAGAAGCGCCTGCAAGATGCGAAATATGACCTCCCATATTTCCAGAACGCAGTTGCACCAAATCCAGAACAAGAATTACAGCCGTTATATGCCATAGTTTTACATTTCCGAACAAGAACAAACGAACATCCATTAATGGAGAATATGTCGTAGAAGCAACTAGAATTGCCATTATTGCCGCAGAAGCACCAACTATGGAGCCGTAGATATTAGAAAAATAAAAACTTAAAGCAAAAACTACTCCTGCAAAAAGCGCACTTAAAATATACAAACCTAAATATTGTTTCTGAGTAAAAAACGTCAAAAACAAATTACTTGCAAAATTCAAAACCATCATATTGAATAACAAATGCCAGAAATCGAAATGAAAAAAAGCATATGTCAAAAATGTCCAAGGCTTGAACATGAAAACTTGAGGATCTGACGACAAAGCCAACCAATTTGGATAATCGAATGCTCCAACAAATTTTGGCCAGAAAAAAAGTAAAGAAATTATAAAACAAGCTACATTCCAATAAATCATGCGCATTGCTATACCACCCAATCTATATTGAAGTTTTAAATCATCAAGAATATTCATAAAGTCTTCTTTTACTTTTTAAAATTAATTATTAAAGTTAAAAATTAATTCCATCGATTGTTATTAAACTGATTTTTTTTCCAGTACAACATCATTAAAAACCCAGCAATTGCTCCTCCAATATGAGCAAAATGGGCAATTCCTGTTCCTCCACCTCCAAATAAAGAGGTTCCTTTGAAACCAAAAAACAAATCTATTGCTAAAATTCCAGGAACAAAATATTTTGCTTTTATAGGAACTGGAATAAACATTAAAGCTAATTCAGCATTTGGAAACATAAAAGCAAAAGCAGTAAGCAGACCATAAATAGCCCCTGAAGCTCCGACTACAGTACCAATATAAGCACTAGTAAAGCCATTAAATTGAGAAACCGAAACCAGATTCTGCCATCTTGTATCAATTTTTCCCTCAGACAAAAGTTTTAAAATCTCAGCCTTTTGAAATCCATTTGCCATTAAGGTATTTAAAGTATCTTGAAAAAAGTAATAATTGACAGCAGTATGAAGTAAAGCTGATCCTAATCCGCAAGAAATATAAAAAAAGAGGAACTTTTTACCGCCCCAAAAATGTTCTAGCGCAGATCCAAAAGAAACCATTGCAAACATATTAAAAGCAATGTGCATTATTCCGCCATGCATGAACATATGCGTTATAGGCTGCCATGCTTTAAAATTTGGATTTTCAGGAAAAAACATCGCCAGATATTCATACGAAACTGGAACCAATTGAGATCCAATAAAAAATATAATATTAATAATAAGCAGTTGTTTAACAACCGGAGTCATATTCATCATAAGGCAAACTTTTTATCTATATCTTCCACACGCATAGTGATGAAAGTTGGTTTTTGAAAAGGTGAAATATTTGGATCTTTGCAAGCAAACAAACCGTTTACTAAATTATCTTGTTCTTTTTCGGTTAAATAAGATCCTGTTTTAACCGCTAAACTTTTCGCCATCGATTTGGCAATCGTATCATTTTGACTGTAACTGCTTGCTGGAATTCCGTCTTGCAAGTCACTCAACAATTGTTCTATTACTAGAGAAACTTCGCTTTCTGTAATATTTACAGGAATTCCCGAAACTACAATATGATCAGTTTTACTTTCATCAAAGACAAAACCTGTTGTTTCTAATGAAGGTTTTAATTCTTCAATCAATTTCATTTCGGTTGCCGAATAAAATAAATCTAACGGAAAAAGCAATTGCTGGCTCGACGCTTGATTAACCGTCATATTCAACAAAAATTGTTCGTACAAAATTCGTTGATGCGCACGTTGCTGATCAACAATAACCATTCCCGATTTTATTGGTGAAACAATGTATTTTTTATGAATTTGATATGTTTTTTGTGGCGATTGTTCTACTTCGTCATCATTAAACAAAGAAGAAGTAACTTCTTCATTTTCGAATGTAAAAGGTGAACTTTCTATCGTTTCAGGATTTTCTGTATCCAAACCAACATATAAACTTTCCCAACTTGCAGTCGGTTCTACACGTTTGGAATATCCCGAATATGAAGACCCCGAATAAGACGAACCTGACGAAGAGGAAGAAGAACCTGAACTATAACTATTTCCAGAGCTAGATTTTGCATAATGCTGATTAGTCTTATCATCCGTAAAAGGATTAAAAGTTCCATCTACTTGAATAGTTGGCGTTTCTGCTTCCATATCTTTATAATGATATGGCGTATCCAAATTAGCATCTCGATCAAAATCTAAAACTGGAGCAACATTAAATTGCCCCAAACTATGTTTGATTGAAGCTCTTAAAATTGCATACAGAGCCGATTCGTCATCAAACTTAATTTCTGTTTTCGTCGGATGTATATTGATATCAATTGTGTTTGGCGGAACTTGCAAATACAAGAAATAACTTGGCTGAGAACCATCTTTCAATAAGCCGTCGTAAGCAGCCATTACCGCATGATGCAAGTAACCGCTTTTTATAAAACGATCGTTTACAAAAAAGAACTGTTCTCCTCTATTTTTCTTTGCAAATTCTGGTTTACAAACAAAACCTTGAATACTTATAATATCTGTTTCTTCACTTACAGGCACTAATTTCTCATTGGTTTTACCAGACATAATTCCCACAATTCTCTGGCGATATCCAGCCGCTGGAAGATTATATAATTCACTTCCGTTATGATAAAAACTAAAATGAATATTTGGATGCGCCAATGCCACACGTTGAAATTCATCCATAACGTGACGAAATTCGACTGTATCTGATTTCAAGAAATTTCGACGAGCAGGAATATTAAAAAACAAATTTTTAACCGCAAATGAAGTTCCTTTTGGCAAAACCGCTACTTCTTGCGAAACAAATTTACTTCCTTCGATAACAATGTGCGTTCCGAGTTCGTCCTGATCTTGTTTGGTTTTCATTTCCATGTGCGCAATCGCCGCAATAGAAGCCAAAGCTTCTCCACGAAAACCCTTCGTTCCAAGCGAAAACAAATCTTCTGCCTGACGAATTTTTGAGGTTGCATGACGCGCAAAACACAAACGTGCATCTGTAACGGTCATTCCGACACCATTATCTATAACTTGAACCAAAGATTTACCAGCATCTTTGATGATCAATTTAATATCAGTTGCTTTTGCATCAACAGCGTTTTCTAACAATTCTTTTACTACAGAAGCTGGTCTTTGAACCACTTCTCCAGCAGCAATTTGGTTAGCAACGTGATCAGGAAGCAATTGAATAATACTCGACATTAAGCAAAAAAAGTTTTAAAGATTAGTTTAGGTTTTAGAAACCAAGAAGTACAAATTTAGTAAATTTTGATTGGCTTTCAGAATAAGAATAATCATAAAAAAAACAAAAAAACCTATACCGTTATGACACAGTATAGGTTTTAATATTTTTAAAACAAATGTGTTTTATTCGTTCTCTATTTTTCTTGGAGAATCTTCAATTTGAAGCGCCCCTGAAGTTAATAACGGCTGATTGTAAGCATGTGCTATTGAAGCTTGCTGACGAATATAAGCCATTTTAATTGCTGCAATTGCCGCCTCAGTTCCTTTGTTTCCGTGAACACCGCCACTTCTGTCAATCGACTGCTGCATGTTGTTGTCTGTTAAAACACAGAAAATAACGGGAATATCTGTTTGAACATTTAAGTCTTTTATTCCTTGTGTTACGCCTTCGCAAACAAAATCAAAATGTTTCGTTTGTCCTTGAATAACGCATCCAATTACGATAACCGCATCAACATTTTGTGTTTGAAGCATTTTTTTTGCTCCGTAAATTAACTCGAAACTTCCTGGAACATTCCAGCGGATAATTTGCTGAGCAGGAACTTCGCAATCAATTAATGCATCAAATGCACCATTGTAAAGTCCTTCTGTTATAGTATCATTCCATTCAGAAACAACAATCCCAAATCGAAAGTCTTTCGCATTTGGGATTGTGTTTTTATCGTATTCTGATAGATTTTTATTTTCAGTAGCCATCTGTAATATTTTAGATTTTTGATTTTAGAATATAGATTCGTAACTACAAATCTACAATCTTAAATCTAAAGTCTAAAATTTTTATTGTGCTAATCCAATCAAAGCATCAACTGATGCTGCTTCTGGTGCAGTATCGTAATTGTCTTTGATATCATTTAAATATTTCAAAGCATCTTCTTTCTGACCTAAAGCTAAAGCAGTTTTAGCCGCTTTTAATAAGAAACGAGGCGTTGTAAAATCATTTTTATTAGATTCAGCAGCTTTTACATAAAAATCTAAAGCTTCTTTTTGCTGATTTTTTTGAGAATAAGCATCACCCGTTGCACCTTTAGCTAAAGCGCTTAAGATTACGTCTTCAGATTTAAATTCACCTAAATATTTAATTGCCTCATCGTATTTACCTGTATTCAAGTAAGCGATACCAGCATAGTAGTTTGCTAAATTTCCTGCATCTGTTCCAGAATATTCGTCTGCGATTTTGATAAATCCGAATTTACCTTCTGAACCATTTAATGATAATTTGAACAATGAATCGCTAGAAACACCATTTACAGCTTTTTCAAAGTTTTGTTGCGCAACAAACATTTCACTTGCAGCTTCTTCTTGTTTCGGATTAGCAATAAATCTTTGGTAAGCCAAATATCCAATTGTAACAACAGCAAAACCAGCCACTAAACCAATAATGATTTTTTGATTTTTAGCCACCCAATCCTCAGTTTTTGAAGCTGTCTCATCTAGTTTTGAGAAAACACTAGCTGTTGTGCTGTCTTTTTCGTCAATAACCACTTGTTGTTCTTCAGTAACCTCTTTTACTTCCTTCTCTTTTGGTGTCTTATATCCTCTTTTATTGTAAGTTGCCATTTAAAATTTATTTAGTGAACGGCAAAAATAAAATTTTTCTTGAAACTGAGGTAAAAAATTTCAATTTTATCACTTATTTAAAGGAATTATTTTTGTTATTCGTTTTTCCTTTCGCGAAAGCGCTAAAATAAATGAGCCGAGAATTGCTCTAAAGCCAATTATATCGATATTTTTCGGTAATTTGCACCCTCAAATTTTTACTGGTTCAAATCAGTAAATTTTATCTATTGAGTTCCAAAAAATGCATTTAAACAAGATATCTTTATTCAATTATAAAAACTTTTCTGAAGCGAGTTTTGATTTCGACATCAAAATCAACTGTTTTGTGGGAAAAAATGGTATTGGAAAAACCAATGTGCTCGATGCTATTTATCATTTGGCATACGGAAAAAGTTATTTTAATCCGTTGGCTATTCAAAACATCAAACATGGCGAAGAGTTTTTTGTAATTGATGCTGAACTGGAGAAAAATGAAAGAGCGGAGCAAATTGTTTGCAGTTTAAAAAAAGGACAAAAAAAGGTTCTGAAGCGAAATGGAAAAGCTTACGATAAATTCTCAGATCATATTGGTTTTATTCCGTTAGTTATTATTTCGCCCGCCGATAGAGATTTAATTGTAGAAGGCAGCGAAACCCGTCGCAAATTTATGGACAGCGTTATTTCGCAATTAGACGCTAATTATCTTCACGAATTAATAGCGTATCAAAAGGTCATTACGCAGCGAAATGCCCTTTTAAAATATTTTGCTTTGAATCATGTTTTTGACAACGACACCTTATCTATATATAATGAGCAATTGCAAGGTTACGGAAATTCGATTTTTGAAAAACGAAAAGAATTCTTGGAACAATTTATACCTATATTTAATAGACATCATCAAGCGATAACGGGATCTGAAGAAAGTGTACAATTGGTTTACGAAAGCCATCTGTTCGAAAAAGATCTTTTAACGCTTTTACAGGAAAACATCAATAAGGATCGTGCGCTTCAATATACATCGGTTGGAATTCATAAAGATGATTTGTCTTTTGAAATTGATTCGCATCCGATAAAAAAATTCGGATCGCAAGGACAGCAGAAATCTTTTTTGATTGCGTTGAAATTGGCTCAATTCGAATTTCTAAAAAAACAAAGCGGTGTAAAACCAATTCTCTTATTTGATGATATTTTTGATAAATTGGACGAAACTCGCGTTGCCAAAATTGTAGAAATGGTAAATAGCGAAACATTTGGACAGCTTTTTATTTCAGACACACATCCAGAAAGAACCGAAGCGATTGTAAAATCGACACATCAGAGTTATAAAATATTTAATTTGTGATTTTTTTGATGAATGAAAATTGATATAATTTGTATCAGTTTTCAGTATTAATTCAAAAATAGAAATCACTAAATTAGCCTGAATTAAATTAAAAAATAACGGCAATAAATATAAATTAAGGATATGCTAACGAAAGAATCATTGCAATTTTTAGACGATTTAAAAAGAAACAACAATAGAGAATGGTTTCAGGAAAATAAAAAACGATATGAAGTTTTCAAGAAAGACTATCATCAATTGGTAAGTGATTTTTTGGATGCAATGAAACCACTCGATCCTTCATTAGAATTACTTGAAATTAAAGATTGTACCTTTAGAATTAATCGCGACATTCGTTTTTCTAAAGACAAATCTCCGTACAAAGCACATTTGGGCGTTTGGCTTTCTGCTGGCGCGAAAGGAGCAAATCGCTCAGGATATTATGTTCACATCGAAAAAGGCGCAAGTTTTATTGCTGGCGGATTTTATTCGCCAGAAGCGGAAGATTTGAAAAAAGTACGTAAAGAAATTGCTTTTTTCTATGATGATTTACAAGAAATCTTAAATGATAAAAACTTCAAAAAAGAATTCGGAAACTTAGATATCAATGAGAATAATTCTCTAAAAAGCATGCCTCGCGGTTACGAAAAAGACCATCCAGCAATCGAGTTTTTAAAATTGAAAAGCTTCACCGCAACGCAAGTTTATGACATTTCTGAAGTAACGAAGAAAGATTTTGTAAAGAAAATGAGCGAGAAACTTATTTTGCTTAAACCTCTAAATCACTTTATAAATCGCGCTTTAGAAACTGAAGAATTTTAATTTTATTTGCCACAGATTAAAAAGATTGTCACAGATTATTTTTCTCAACAGCAAAAATCCATTCAATCTTTTTAATCTGTGGCAAAAAATAATAACCGAATGAAAAGAAAAATACTTTTTCTTGGAGAATCTTATCGCGCCGACGCCATAACTTGGATGAAAGGTTTGAAGGAATTTGGCGATTTCGAAATTATTACCTGGGAACTTCAAACACCAAACAATTCCAAAATCAATAGATTCAAACGCATTTTAGAGTATCTTTTCTCTCCTTTTGCCATTCGAAAAATAATTAAAAAAGAAAAACCAGATATGGTTATTGCAGAAAGAACCACAAGCTACGGTTTTCTTGCTGCCTTATCTGGATCTAAAACAATTGCGATTGCTCAACAAGGACGAACCGATTTATGGCCTGAAGGTTCTGTTTTATATCCTTTAAAAAAATTCATTCAGAAATATGCTTTTAAAAAAGCGCATTTAATTCACGCGTGGGGACCTGTCATGGCAATCCACATGAAAGCAACTGGAGTTGATATGAGTAAAGTTCTGGTTCTCCCAAAAGGAATTGATTTATCGATTTTCGCTCCATCAACGAACAATTCAAACAAAATTGAAGCGATTGTAACACGCTCTTTAATGCCTGAATATCGACACGATTCTATTTTAAAAGCTTTCGCAATTTTACATCAAAAAGAAATCGATTTTTCTTTAAACATTGTTGGCGACGGAACAAGATTGCAACATTTAAAAGATTTAGCAAAAGATCTTCAAATAGAAAAAAAAGTCATTTTTACAGGAAGAATTCCGAATACAGAACTTCCTAAATTGTTACAAGAATCGAATATTTACATCAGTATGCCCATTACCGAAGGCGTTTCGGCATCTTTATTTGAAGCAATGGCTTGCAATTGTTACCCTGTAGTTTCTGATATTCCTGGAAATCAAAGCTGGATTACGCATCGAAAAAATGGTCAATTAATTGAAATTGATAATATAGAAATGCTAGCCGAAGAATTAATCTGGTCTTTTGAAAATCCAGAATTTCGAAATCAAGCTATTATTCAAAACAGAAAATTTGTGGAAGAAAATGCGAATTACGATATTAATATGAAAGTTATTTCAGAGAAGTATCATACAATATTGAATAGAAATTCAAATTAGAGAATGGAAAAAATATTATCAATTACATCTTTATTAGTAGCTTTTGGATATATATTCTATTTGCTATCGGGGAAAGATTTAAATCCGAAAAAATTCAGATATAATGAACTTTTTGAGAACAGTAAATTTATAAAACACTTTGTTTTTTTCCTCATCTTTTTTGCTATTGGTATTTTTAGATTCTATTCAAATCCAATGGAAATATATTATACGGCTCCATTAAATTTCATTCTACTAATTACACTTTTCAATCCACTTTTTCGAGCTTTATATAATCGTAATATTATAATTGCAACTCGATGGGACAAACCTCCTAAAGGAAAAAATGGAATAAAAATTTTAGATCGAATAATTGGTGCATTAATTTTAATAATCTCACTTCTCTCTCCTATATTTCTAAGTGCTTTTTTAAAAAAGTATTTTTAATTAAACCTAACACGTTCATAAAACCGATCAAGCTTTTAGAAATACCGAAAAACTTTGCCTTTACGATCAAACCAAAAATTATAATTCATACTTTTGAACTATATTAAAAAGCCTATTATTTATGGAAATTCAATCCAATTTTTCTTTAAAAAAACATAATACTTTCGGCATTGAAGCCACTGCAAAACAATTTGTTGCCGTTCATTCTATTGCTGAATTGAAAACAGTTTTAACAGAAAACAAAAACGAGAAAAAATTCATTTTGGGCGGCGGAAGCAATATGCTTTTAACGAAAAACATTGACGCTTTGGTTATTCATATCGATTTAAAAGGAAAAAAAATCACAAAAGAAGACGACGATTTTGTTTGGGTCGAAAGTCAAGCTGGAGAAACTTGGCACGATTTCGTTCTTTGGACAATTGACAACAATTTTGGCGGATTAGAAAATATGTCGCTAATTCCTGGAAATGTCGGCACAACTCCAATACAAAATATTGGCGCTTACGGAACTGAAATTAAAGACACATTTGTTTCTTGTGAAGCTATGAATATTGCAACTCAGGAAATAAAAACTTTCGACAACGCTGAATGTAATTTTGGCTATCGCGAAAGTATTTTCAAACACGAAGCAAAAGACCAATATATTATTACTTCGGTTATTTTTAAATTGACCAAACGCAATCATAAAATCAATACTTCTTACGGAGATATTTTGGCTGAATTGGTTAAAAATAATATTGCAGAACCAACATTAAAAGATGTTAGTAACGCAGTAATTGCCATTAGACAAAGCAAATTGCCAGATCCGAAAGAACTAGGAAACAGCGGAAGTTTCTTCAAAAATCCGATTTTATTGAAATCTGATTTCGAGAAAATTCATCAGAAATTCCCAGAAATGAAGTTTTATGAAGTTTCAGAAACCGAAGTAAAAGTTCCTGCAGGCTGGCTTATTGAACAAGCTGGTTTTAAAGGAAAACGTTTTGGCGATGCGGGAGTTCATAAAAATCAAGCTTTGGTTTTGGTAAATTACGGAAATGCAACTGGACAGGAAATTTTAGCGGTTTCTAAAGAAGTTCAGAAAACTGTTTTTGAGAAATTCGGAATTCAGATTGAAGCGGAAGTGAATGTGATTTAAAACACAAATTTTACTAATTAGCACAAATTTAATTCGAGGAAATTTGTGAAATTCGTGGCAAACATCAACAATAATGTATACACGAGATTTATACAAAAACGAAAATCAAGAAGAAATCAAAGCTTTTTTAAAAGAGAATAGTTTTGGAATCTTGATTAATCAGACAAACGGAAAATTGTGTGCAACTCATATTCCGATTGAGCTTGAAATTAATTCTGACGGAAAAGAAATTTTACAAGGACATATTTCAAAACTGAATCCGCAAGCAGAAGGTTTTAAAGAGAATGATCAGGTTTTAGCAGTTTTTACTGGTCCGCATAGTTACATTTCTTCTTCTTGGTACGATCACGAAAATGTTCCAACTTGGAATTACATAGCCGTACATGTTTATGGAAAAATTAAAATTGTTGATTACGAAACTTCGGTAGAGCAATTAAAAAAGCTAGTAGACAAATACGAAGCAAATTCTGAAAATCCTGTTAGAGTTGAAGATTTATCGGCAAAAACAATGCGCGAAGCCAGAGGAATATTTGGTTTTGAAATAGAAATTGACGAAATTCAAGCCACAAAAAAACTCTCTCAAAACCGAGACGATCACAATTATAAAAACATTATTACAGAATTAGAAAAGACCGAAAACCCTCAGTCTATAGCTGTTGCAAAAGAAATGTCAAAATGCCGAAAGTAAAATCGGTTTAGCTATTGAATTTAGCGAATTCATAAGTACATTTGCAGTCGCAGAACGTAAAAAATTAATAGAACCAAATAAATCAGATGCTTATATACATATTTTACTTTTTTATTGCTATTGTCGTAGTTCAATTATTTTATTATTTAGGTGTTTTTGGAAAATTTGCTTTTGCAAAACCTCAACATGTAAAACCTAAAAATCTTCCTGTGTCTGTAATTGTGTGCGCTAAAAACGAAGAAGAGAATGTAAAAAAATACATTCCGCTTTTAGCACAGCAAGATTATTCAGATTTTGAAATCGTCTTAATTGACGATGCATCTAGCGATGAAACTCTTGAAGTTTTTGAAGAATTTGAAAAAGAATTCTCCAACATTCGTTTGGTAAAAGTAGAAAATAACGAAGCTTTCTGGGGAAATAAAAAATACGCTTTAACTCTTGGAATTAAAGCAGCAAAAAAAGAGTATTTATTATTTACAGATGCCGATTGTTTTCCGTCTTCTAAAGACTGGATTACTTCTATGACTTCGCAATTTACAATGAATAAAACTATTGTTTTGGGTTACGGAGGTTACGAAAAAGTAGAGCGTTCTTTCTTAAATAAAATCATTCGTTTTGAAACAGTTTTAACTGCTATTCAATATTTTTCTTGGGCAAAAATAGGTTCTCCATATATGGGTGTCGGACGTAATTTGGCTTATAAAAAAGAAGAATTTTTTAATGTAAATGGGTTCATCGATCATATTCAAATTCGTTCTGGCGATGATGATTTATTTATCAATCAGGCGGCAAATAAAACTAATACTACAATTTCTTATACTCCGGAAAGTTTTACTTATTCGAAACCTAAAAAAACATATAAAGAATGGTTTACACAGAAGAGAAGACATATTTCTACGGCAGAACATTATAAGTTTTTTGACAAAATGCAGTTAGGATTATTTTTCCTTTCACAATTATTTTTCTTTTTATTAGTTATAGTTTTATTGGCTTTCCAATTTCAATGGATTGCCGTGTTAGCAATTTTAGCAACTCGTTACACCGTTGTTTGGACAGTAATTGGATGTTCTGCGGGAAAACTGAAAGAAAATGACCTTAAAATTTGGTTTCCAGTTGTCGAGATAGCGCTTATATTAACACAAATTAATATCTTTATAACTAATATCTTTTCAAAACCAGTATATTGGAAATAAATTCTAAAATAGAAAAAGCAAAAAAAGGCGATCAAATCGCCTTTACTTTTTTATTAGATCATTACTGGAATGAGGTGTACTCTTTTATGCTCAAGCGAACCGAAAATGAAACAATCGCAGAGGATATTACAATAGAAACTTTCTCAAAAGCTTTTGACAAAATAGCTTCTTACAATGCCGAATTTCAATTCAACACTTGGCTTATTGCAATAGCAAAAAACGTCTATATTGATTTATTACGAAAAAAGAAAACCAGTCTTTTTATAGAAATAACGGACAATGAAGACCAGCAGGCTTACAATATTGCTGATCCTACTCCATCAGCAGAAGATGCTTTAATTAAAGAACAGAATCTTTCTCGTCTGCTCTTATGCATCAAAGAACTTAAACCACATTATCAAGAAGTAATTCAGCTTCGTTACTTTCAGGAAATGTCTTATCAGGAAATTGCCGTTAAGATTAATGAACCTTTAAGCAGTGTAAAAGTTAAACTTTTACGCGCTAAAAAATTATTAGCAGAAATTATTGAACGTAATAGATAATTTATTATCTTTAGGTAAAGAATAAACTATTCGTATTTTTATTCTTAAAAAAATATATTTCTACAATACTAAAACTACAACTTTTGCGTTGTTAGCTCAAACCCAAACCCTTTCTGCGTATGATTTAAAGTTACTTAACCTTAAAACCCAAAAATTATGTCTAAATTAAGCATTTATGAAAGCAAGTGGACTGACCTTGTTTTCGAGAATAAGAACAAAGAGTACGGCGCGTATCAATTACGCCAAGAGAGTTCCAAAAATTCTGTTACAGCTCTGTTTATGGGTTTATTGTTAATAACGGTAATAGGAAGTGCATCGGTACTCATTAACAAACTTAAACCTTCGGTTTCTGACCCTACGGTAGAAACGCCACCTCTTTATGAAGATCCTAGGACTATTGTCAATATTGATCCGAATGTTGCGCCGCCACCGCCAGCGCCACCAGCTCCAGTAATGGAACAAAGTGCAGCAAGTGCAACAGAAGCAATTCAGCTGACTAATCCTGTGGTTGCAACGGCAGAAAACGCAGTTGAAAACATTGCGCCTAACACTGAAAACGCTCCAGCTCCTGTAAATGCTACTGGAAATGGAACGGCAGTTAACGCGATGCCAACAACTGGAGGAGGAGGAGGAAATGGTGAAGCAGCATCTGTAGCTCCACCTACAAATGAGGTACTTCCTTTGGCTGTTTTGGACAAACTTCCTGAATTTCCAGGTGGGATTGCTCAATTCTACAAATATGTAGGAAACAATTTCCGCAGACCTGATTTGGATGCAGAAAGAACTTTAAAAGTTTATGTTTCTTTTGTAGTTGAAAAAGATGGATCCCTAACTGATATTATCGTGAGAAACGATCCAGGCTACGGAATGGGAAAAGAAGCTATCAGAGTTTTAAAATCATTAAAAACAAAATGGAATCCAGGAATTCTAGATGGAAAACCTGTGAGAACAGCATATAGTCTTCCGATTACAATAAAAACAGAATTGGAATAATTCAAATTATTATTAAACACACAAAAAGCAGGACTTCGGTTCTGCTTTTTTGTTTACTTTTATTTATCAATCACAAAAAAATTAAACTGAATTAAATGCCTTTTACTTTTTCGCATCCTGCTATAATTCTTCCATTAAGATATCTACCAAAACCATGGCTTTCACTAACAAGCCTCATTATTGGCAGTTTAACTCCCGATTTTGAATATTTTATAAGAATGAAAGTTAAAAGCAATTACAGCCATACTTTTGTTGGTATTTTTTGGTTCGATTTACCACTTGCGCTTTTGCTGGCATTTATCTTTCATAACATAGTTAGAAATCTTTTGTTTGAAAATCTCCCCACATTCATAAGAAACAGAATTTTAATTTACACTGAATTTAATTGGAATAATTATTTCAAAAATAACTGGCAAATTGTTTTAATATCTTTGTTAATCGGAATAATTTCTCATTTATTCTGGGATGCTTTTACTCATAATCACGGTTATTTTGTAAATAAAATTGATATTTTTAGAAATACACTGTTCCTTTTTCATACCGAAATTCCGTTTTGGAAAATTGCACAACATGGAAGCACAGTCCTTGGAAGCATTATTATAATCGTGACTTTTCTGAAACTTCCGCAAGATTTTAGTTTTAAAACTACTAGGAAAAAGTCTTATTGGAAATTCATCATTTTATCCGGCTCGGTAATTTTATTCATAAGATTCGCAATCCAGATTAGAGATCTAAATATTGGAAATTTCATAGTAACTTTTATTTCTTCTTTTTTGATTTCAACAATTTTAACTCCGCTTATAATTAAACTAAAATCAAGCATTAAAAATTAACAAAATCACTACTTTTACTGCTTCAAAACGAAATTCATTTTAACTAATTAAGAACAAAATAATGGGAATATTTTCAGCAATTCTTGGTAACGCAGGTTCTGTAAGTCAAGAAGATTTAATTAAAAAGTACGGACAGCTTTTAACTACAAACGAAGAAATCGAAATGGGTTTTAAACTTATTCGTGATACTTTTATATTTACCAACAAAAGATTAATCTTAGTTGATGTACAAGGATTAACTGGAAGCAAAACAGAGTACAAATCTATCGCTTACAAAAACATCACAAGATTTAGCGTAGAAACCGCAGGAACTTTCGATCTTGATGCTGAGTTAAAAATTTGGATTTCTAGCGAACAGCAACCAAGTATTGTAAAACAATTCAACAAATCGGTTAACGTTTACGAAGTACAGAAGATTCTAGCTTTTCATGTTTTAGGATAAAAAACAAAAACCCGACAAATTAAAAATTTGTCGGGTTTTATATTCGCTAAAAACAACTTATTATTTCTTTTTTGTCGTTGTTGTTTTCTTTGTAGTCGTTGCCTTTTTTGTTGTAGTAGCCGCTGGAGCAGTGTTTACAATTTTTTGATGCACATAAGGTTTATATACGCCATCTTTTTCTGCTCTTTTTTTAGCATCGTCTGCTCTTTTCTTAGAATCAGGATGCGAACTCATCATTTGATCAATAAATGAAGCCTGAGATCCTTCACTCATTTTTGCCAAAATTCTAAAAGCCGATTCCTCAGCATTTACATCGTAACCGTTTTTCTTCATAAAATTGTAAGCAAATAAATCTGCTTCAGATTCTTGTTTACGGCTGTATTTACTATCGATAATAGCGCTTCCAATTTTACCAAGCTGACTATCTGTAACCGTCGCTAAAGTTGCAGATTGAGAAGATGCTCCATCCATCAAAGCTTCTTTTTGGTAAGCTGCACGAATAGCATCTCTTGAATCATTATTGGCAACGTGTCCGATCTCGTGTCCGATTACAGCAATTAATTCATTATCATCCATAATATCCATCAAACCTGAATAAACACGAACACTTCCGTCTGCAGTTGCAAAAGCATTTACTTCTTTCAGTTTATAGACTTTATAATTTAAAGTAAATCCGTCGCCAGAAGCATGTTTTCCAAAAACTCGATTTAATCTTAGAGTATAGCCGTCTGTTGGCCCTGCAATTTCATGTTCTGCATCTAATTTATCGACAGCTTCTTTAGATAATTTAGCTGCATCTGCATTACTAAAAGTAAAACCAGTAACTCCTTTTTGAACAGCCCCAATGGCTTTCTCTCCAAAATTAATCTGTGCATTCATTTTAGAAACCCCAAAAGATGCTAATAAAATTCCTAATACAATAAATTTCTTTTTCATTTTTACCTATATTAATTTAACACCAAATGTACTACAAAAGAATCGTGCCAGTATTATATAAATTCGTTTTTTTTAACATTTAAAGATATAAATTTTAAAGCATTAAATATCAAAACATTGCCATAATTATTCTTTAAAGCAGATTTTTTAAACGGAAATATATTTTTAAAATTCAAATAATAACTTAAGTGCACTTATTTAACTTTTTTATTACATATAATTAAACCGTACTAATACTTGTTTTACTATTCAATCATTAAATTAAATCCTAAAGAAATCTTCAAATAAACTACATTCCGTATCTTTGTGTTTTGAATATTGATATATGGAAACAGTCGCTGAAAATATACAGACCACAAAACCTAAGTGGTTAAAAGTAAAATTACCCATCGGACAAAAATATACTGAACTTAGAGGTTTAGTTGATAAATACAGTTTAAATACCATTTGTACTTCAGGAAGCTGCCCAAATATGGGAGAATGCTGGGGAGAAGGAACAGCGACTTTCATGATTTTAGGAAATGTTTGTACTCGCTCGTGCGGGTTCTGCGGCGTAAAAACAGGCAGACCTGAAACGGTAGATTGGGACGAACCTGAAAAAGTAGCGCGTTCTATCAAAATAATGAACATTAAACACGCTGTTGTTACAAGTGTAGACAGAGATGACTTGAAAGATGGAGGTTCTATTATTTGGATGGAAACCGTTAGAGCTATTCGTAGAATGAATCCGCAAACTACTCTTGAAACTTTAATTCCTGATTTTCAAGGAATGGAAAGGAATCTAGATCGTATTGTTGAAGCTAATCCTGAAGTGGTTTCTCATAATATGGAAACGGTACGTCGTTTAACTCGTGAAGTTCGTATTCAAGCAAAATATGACAGAAGTTTAGAAGTGTTGCGTTATTTAAAAGAAAAAGGCATCAACAGAACTAAATCTGGAATTATGCTTGGTCTTGGAGAAACTGAAGAAGAAGTTTTTCAGACCATGACCGATTTAAGAAATGCAAATGTTGATGTTGTTACTATTGGACAATACTTACAGCCAAGTAAAAAACATCTTCCTGTAAAAGAATTTATTACGCCTGAACAATTTGCTCGATACGAACAATTTGGCCTTGAGTTAGGTTTCAGACATGTTGAAAGCGGACCTCTTGTTCGTTCTTCATATAAAGCACAAAAACACATTTTATAAAAAAAGTTTAATCGTTTGATCGTTTAATTGTTAAACCGATTAAGCGATTAAACTGTTAATCGAATAAATTAAAAATTGAAAACAAGAATTGCCATTAATGGATTTGGAAGAATTGGAAGAAATCTATTCCGTCTTCTTCTGAATCATCCTGAAATCGAAGTTGTTGCTATTAACGACATTGCCGACAATAAAACTATGTCGCATTTAATTAAATATGACAGTATTCACGGAGTTTTACCATTTGAAGTCAGTCATGACGAAAATAGCATTATTGTAGACGGAAGGCATTTTTTCTTTTTTCACGAAAAGAGTATTTCCAACTTAGATTGGAAATCGCATTCAATTGATATCGTTATCGAATCGACAGGAAAATACAAAACTCACGAAGAATTAAACGCGCATCTTGAGGTTGGAGCTAAAAAAGTTATACTTTCTGCACCTTCAGAAGTTGACACCATAAAAACCGTCGTTCTTGGAGTTAATGAAAATATTTTGGATGGAAACGAAAACATAGTTTCTAATGCAAGCTGCACAACAAATAATGCCGCTCCGATGATAAAAATAATCGAGGAATTATGCGGAATTGAGCAAGCTTACATTACAACTATCCATTCTTTTACAACAGACCAAAGTCTTCACGACCAGCCCCATAAGGATTTAAGACGTGCAAGAGGCGCAAGTCAGTCGATTGTTCCAACAACTACGGGTGCGGCTAAGGCTTTAACAAAAATTTTTCCTAAATTGCACAACAAAATGGGCGGATGCGGTATCCGTGTTCCGGTTCCAGATGGTTCATTAACAGATATTACCTTCAATGTAAAACGAGCGGTTACTATTGAGGAAATAAATAAAGCATTTAAAGAAGCTTCCAAAACAAATTTAAAAGGAATATTAGATTACACAGAAGATCCTATTGTTTCGGTTGATGTAATTGGCAACAGACATTCTTGTTTATTTGATGCTCAGCTAACTTCGGTTATCGATAAAATGGTAAAAGTTGTGGGTTGGTACGATAACGAAATTGGCTATTCATCTAGATTGATTGATTTAATTTTACTAATAAGAAAAAAATAAGGTTCATTGTAAAAGCATTGCCATACATGAAATACTATCTATTTATTGTTGTTTGTTTTTTTAACTCGTTTTTGTATTCTCAAACCAAAAAGAATACGGATAGTGTTACCTATTATAACAAGCTAGCCAATTACAATCTCAACAATAAAAAATTTAGTCAGGCAGTTTTTTACACTCAAAAATCAATTAATTTCTGTGAGATAAATGGCAAAAAAGAAAATTTAGCCGTACAGACTTTGAAACTTGGCAAAATCTACTACAATCAAAGAAAGTTTGAAGATGCTTTAAAGAATTTTCATAAAACAGTTTCTCTATTTGATACTTTAAAACCTAGCTGTACAAAAGTTTTAGCGCTTCATTATATTGGCTTAACAAATACCGCTAAAGGCGATTATAAAACAGCGGCTGTTTATTACGAAAAGGCACAGCAACTATTAAAAGAATTGAATATTGAAGATCACGCTGATGTTTTGAATTATCAGATTGCAATGGCTTTAAAAACCAACAACAATCTTCCTTTAGCAGCAAAAACATTTCAAAAAATTGTAAAAAAACCAGACAACAGCGCTTTAATAAAAACCAAAACAGATTCTTATTATCAATTAGGTTTAATAGAAACGCAACTCAAAAGAAACGATTCTGCTATTATTTATTTGGATAATGCACTCGAATACAATGCTAAAAACAATGATTTTGTAAAGAAATCTAAAATTGTTTTAGCAATAAGTCAATACTACAAGCAAAGCAAAAATTATGATTTGGCTTACTCGTATTTAGACGAACATTATCAGCTGGAAAATTATCTTTTAAAATTAAAAAATGCTAAAGTTGATTTGAATGAATTCGAAAAATTCAAGAAAAACCAATCTTTAAACAATTCGATAAAAAAGGAAAGCGAAGAGAAATTTCAATTAAAAACCTATCGCTATTCTAAACTGGTAAGTATTTTGGCAATTGCTTTAATTTCTATTTTATCGCTTTTGAGTTTAGCTTTATACAAAAATAATATCATTAGAAATCAGAACAATTTACTTCTTAGAGAAAAAAACAAAGAATTAATTTTAGCCAAAAACAAAGCCGAAAAAGCATCAAAAGCCCGATCTGAGTTTTTGTCTACGGTAAGTCACGAATTGCGTACGCCGTTAAATGCGATTAACGGAATTACTCATATTTTACTAGAAGACAACCCAAAGAAAAAGCAGTTAAAATATTTAGAATCTTTAAAGTTTTCTGGAAATTATCTGACGACTTTTATCAACGAAATTCTTGAAGTTAATAAAATCGATTCGACCAAAGTTGAAGTAGAAAATATCAGCTTTAATCTGAAAGAATTGCTTTTTAATATTCAAAGTTCGTTAAAAGAATTAGCTACAGCCAATAGAAATTATTTCAATTTAGAAATAGACAATTCGATTCCAGATAATTTAATGGGAGATCCAACCAAATTATCTCAAATTATATTAAACCTAATTAACAACGCTTTAAAATTTACGCAAAACGGACACGTAAATGTTATTGCAAAATTGTATTCGCAGGAAGAGGAAAATGCTACAGTTTATTTTGAAATTGTAGATACCGGAATCGGAATTCCAGAAGACAAACTTCAAACTGTTTTTGAGAGTTTTTCGCAAGGATCTATAGAAGTGAATAGAAAATACGGCGGAACAGGTTTAGGTCTTACCATCGTAAAAAAACTAATTGAACTGTTAGGAGGCGAAATAAAATTAAAAAGTGAAGTTGGTAAAGGATCTACTTTTACCTTCAAATTAAATTTTAAAATTAACAACGAACCTTTGGAAGTAATTGAGGAAGTAAAACCATACAATGACAAACAATTGATGGACAAGTCTATTTTATTGATTGAAGACAACAAAATCAATCAAATGATAACTAGAAAAATGCTCGAAAACAAAAACATTACCTGCGAAATTGTAGATAATGGAGAAGATGCTGTTGAGCTTTTAAAAATCAAACGTTTTGATATGATTTTAATGGACGTTCACCTTCCTGGAATTAACGGAACAACGGCTACGAAATTGATTCGCGAATTTGATAAAACAACTCCTGTTATTGCATTAACCGCAATTTCGCTAGACGAAAATAGAGATATGCTTCTTTCTTTCGGAATGAATGATGTTATAACAAAACCTTTCGTACCAGACGAATTCTACTGCACGATTGCTAAGTTTTTTGATTAATTTTTTTTTGAAGGTTCTGAGGTTCTAAGATTCTAGGTTTGATTTGACATAGTTCAAAACTACCGAATCAAAAACTTGAGCATCATTTATAAAAGTACTTTTAATTGGAAGATAATAGAGTTGAGAAACCAATTTTGAATCTTTTAAGCGAACATAATCTTTTTCGGTTGTAATTATTTTTTTTCCATTTGCTTTACTTAAAATAGCGTCTAAATCTGAATCAGAAAAATGATGATGATCAGGAAAAGTCAAACATTCGTCATTTTCATTTTTCAAATAATCAAAAAATGGTTTTGGTTTTGCAATTCCAGCCAAAAGAAGTTTCGATTCTGATTTGATTTCGGAAACTTCAATATTTTTATCTTTTCCATAAATTACATTATCGTAATCTATAAAACTAAAAAATATCTGTTGAGAATAATTCAACTTTAGCTTCAATTTAATTTCGGCTTGCTTTTCTTCTGATAGATTTTTAGAACATTTAGTAACTACAACAATATTAGCTCGTTCTGCTCCACTCCTGCTTTCGCGCAGATTTCCCGTCGGAAGCATAAAATCATCTGCATATAAATCGTCGTAAGAAGTCAATAAAATATAGAATCCAGCTTTTACTTTTCTATGTTGATAAGCATCGTCCAGCAGAATAACTTCTGGCGTAATTTGTTGCGAAAGCAATTGTTTAATTCCATTTGTTCGATTGGCATCCACCGCAACCATAACAAACGGAAATTTTTGATAAAACTGAAAAGGTTCGTCTCCTAAAATTTCGGCATTAGAATTTTCATCAGCCAAAACAAAACCTTCAGATTTTCTTTTATAACCACGACTCAAAGTGGCAATTTGAAATTTATCCGACAATAAACGAATTAAATACTCTATTTGAGGGGTTTTTCCAGTTCCGCCAACACTCAAGTTACCAACAGCAATTACAGGAACATCGAATGAAGTTGATTTTAAAATTCCTTTATCAAAAAGAATATTACGAATTGAAGTAATAAATCCGTATAAAATAGCGAAGGGAAAAAGTATTTTTCGAAGTAAGTTCATTTTACGAAAGTATAATTTTTTTCGTTAATTTGTTTAAGCTTTCAAGCTTCTAATTGTTTTCATTGAACAAAAATCTGAAACTTGAAACAAATAAAACTTGAAACAAAAATCAAAAATGAAAATCAAAAATATAATATCTGTTCTAGAAAAAATGGCTCCTTTGGCTTATGCAGAAGATTTTGACAATGTTGGACTTTTAGTCGGAAATTCTGAAACTGAAAGCACTGGTGTTTTAGTCTGCCATGATGCTTTAGAAAATGTAATTGATGAAGCAATAGCTAAAAATTGTAATCTGGTAGTTTGTTTTCATCCTATATTATTTTCTGGAATTAAAAAAATCACGGGCAAAAACTATGTAGAACGAGCGATTTTAAAAGCAATTAAAAACGACATCGCGATTTTTGCAGTTCATACAGCGCTTGACAATCATTCACAAGGCGTAAATAAAATTTTCTGCGATGCATTAGGGTTAGTCAATACTAAAATATTAGTTCCTAAAAATAATTTCATTCAAAAACTAGTCACTTTTACAGTTCCAGATAATGCAGATAAAGTTCGAAATGCCATGTTTGAAGCTGGAGCCGGAACAATTGGAAACTATAATAATTGCAGTTTTAACACACAAGGATTTTTCACTTTTCAAGGAAATGAAGACAGCAATCCGGTAATTGGAGAAAAAGGAAAATTGCATACGGGAGAAGAAATAAAAATTGAAGTTGTTTTTGAAAAACACCTGCAATCACGAATTTTAAAAGCGCTTTTTGCAAATCATATATACGAAGAAGTTGCTTATGAAATTTACAATCTCGAAAATTCTCATCAGAATATTGGTTTAGGAATGATTGGAGAATTAGAAAATGAAATGGACGAAAAAGACTTTCTTCTTTCTGTAAAACAAAAAATGATTGCTGACGGAATTCGCCATTCTGCTTTTTTAGGAAAAAAAATAAAAAAAGTAGCCGTTTTGGGTGGTTCTGGAAGTTTTGCCATAAAAAATGCAATTCAGGCTGGAGCCGATTCTTTTTTGACTGCCGATTTGAAGTATCACCAGTTTTATGAAGCTGAAAATAAGTTACTTTTGGCAGATATTGGTCATTTTGAGAGTGAACGCTATACAAAAAATTATATTGTTGATTATCTTCGAAAAAAAATTCTTAATTTTGCAATCATTTTATCGGAAGAAAATACAAATCCAGTTAAGTACTTATAGAATATGACGAATACGAAAGAATTAAGTGTTGAGGACAAGTTAAGAGCAATATATGATTTACAGCTTATTGACTCTAGAATTGACGAAATCAGAAACGTTAGAGGAGAACTTCCTTTAGAGGTTGAAGATTTAGAAGATGAAGTTGCAGGTTTGAGCACTCGTTCAGAGAAACTGAAAGGTGAACTTGAAGTGATTGAGGAGCAAATCAAAGCAAAGAAAATTGCTATTGAGGAGCATAAAGAGGTTATCAAAAAGTACACAAAACAACAAGAATCAGTACGTAATAACAGAGAATTTAATTCTTTGACAAAAGAAGTTGAGTTTCAAGAATTAGAAATTCAATTGGCTGAAAAGCAAATCAAAGAAATGAAAGCTTCTATCGAGCACAAAAAAGAAGTTATTTCTAACTTGAAAGAAAAACTTGATGCTAAAAGCTCTCATTTAAAACATAAAAAATCTGAATTAGATGCTATCATGGCTGAAACTCAGAAAGAGGAAACTTTCTTAACAGAGAAATCTGCCGAGTTTGCTGCACAAATCGAAGACAGATTATTAGCTGCTTACAACAGAATCAGAAGCAGTGTTCGTAACGGATTAGCTGTAGTTTCTATCGAAAGAGGAGCTTCTGCTGGATCTTTCTTTACAATTCCACCTCAAACTCAGGTTGAAATTGCTTCAAGAAAGAAAATCATCACTGATGAGCACTCTGGAAGAATTTTAGTTGATACTGCTTTAGCAGATGAAGAAAAAGAAAAAATGGAACAATTGTTCTCAAAATTCTAAATAACAAGTCCCGATTTAATCGGGACTTTTTTTTTGCTTTTATTTTCGCCACAGATTAAAAAGATTAGCACAGATTTAATATCTCAAGATTTCGAGATTTAAATCCTAAAAATCATTTTAATCTGTGGCAAAACATTTTTTAGCAAGTTTCAAATCATATTTTTTTACCTTTACTAAAATAAAATTTAAGTTTTGAAAATTAAAAAAGGAATTCGTTTCATCACATTAAAATCCGTTGGATCATATATAAACTTTTTGAGTTATGTTCGTCCGCAAAGAGCCATGGAACTTTCTTATGCTCTTTTTAGCCAACCTCGAATTGGAAGATTAAAAAAAGAAAAACTTCCAAAAGTCTTAAGAAATACCGAAACAGAAATTTTTCATCATGACGAACATCATTTTCAAACTTACATTTGGAAAGGAAATGAAACCAAAATATTATTAGTTCACGGCTGGGAAAGCAATGCAGCACGATGGAAAAAAACTTTACCACATCTTCAAAAATCAGGAAGTACAATTATTGCCATCGATGCACCAGCTCATGGACAAAGCAGCGGGAAAGAATTTAATGTTCCGCTTTATGCGGAATTCATCAATAAAGCTGTAGAGAAATATCAGCCTGAAATTATTATCGGACATTCTATTGGAGGCGCGGCTTGTGTTTATCATCAATATTTATTTCCAAATACGAGCATTAATAAAATGGTTATCTTGGGAGCGCCGTCTGATTTAAAAACATTAATTGATAATTATATCTCGATGTTAAGTTTGAACAGAAAAATGCTTCCGCTTTTAGAAACTAAATTTATAAATCGTTTCAACTTTAAATTGGAAGATTTTTCAGGACAAAAATTTGCATCTCAATTTACTATTCCCGGTTTTATCGCTCACGATACGGCAGATAATATTGTGGCTTTCGCCGAAGGAAAAAAAATAGCCAGCAACTGGAAAAACAGCCAATTTATTGAAACAAGCGGTTTAGGTCACGGAATGCACGATGACGATTTGTACAATAAAGTAATTGAGTTTCTTTTTTCTTCTGAAGGAACAAAGTAACAGAGGTTCAAAGGGACAAAGTTTTTTTCCAAAAATCTAAAATCTGTCCCGAAGCTTCGGGGCTAAAATCTAAAATTAAAATGATCGCAGTAATTTTTGAAGTAATTCCGAACGAAGGAAAAAAAGAAGAATATCTTGATATCGCTGCAAATCTGAAACCCGAATTAAGCCATATTGATGGTTTTATTTCTATTGAAAGATTTCAAAGTTTAGCTGATTCTGGAAAAATTTTGTCTTTATCTTTTTGGAGAGATGAAGAAAGTATTCAGCAATGGCGAAATCTAGAAATGCATCGCGCTGCACAGTCAAAAGGCAGAAATGAAGTTTTTAAGGATTATCATCTAAGAATTGCAACTGTAGTTCGCGATTACGGAATGTTCGAAAGAAAAGAAACTCCCAAGGATAGTACTGAATTTCATAAGTAAGTTACAGATATTCAAATGTTTTCTTTTGATAGTATATGCCCAGTTTTGTCATTCCGAAGAACGAGGAATCTCCACATGTAGCTCCGCATAGAAAAGCGGATAAACTTTGTCGAGTTACTTGCGGAGATTCCTCGTTCCTCGGAATGACAAGATTGTAGGAAGTCTAAAATCGAAAATTCTAAGAAGTCTAAACTTTTGCCTACTTTTGCAATATGGAAGAAAATTTAAAACGTCTTAATAAATTTATTGGAGAAACAGGATATTGTTCTCGTCGTGAAGCCGATAAACTTATCGAAGAAGGACGCGTAACAATAAATGGCGCCGTACCAGAAATGGGGACTAAAGTTTCGCCGAATGATGAAGTGCGAATAGACGGAAAATTAATTGTTGAAAAAAACGAAAAACCAATTTATCTGGCATTTAATAAACCAGTTGGAATTGAGTGTACAACTAATTTAGAAGTTCAAAATAACATTGTAGATTACATTAATTACCCGAAACGTATTTTTCCGATTGGAAGATTGGATAAAGCCAGTGAAGGATTAATTTTCATGACAAATGATGGCGATATTGTAAACAAGATTTTACGCGCTAGAAACAATCACGAAAAAGAATATACAGTTACAGTAGACAGACCAATTACAGATCGTTTTATTCAGAGAATGGGAAATGGTGTTCCGATTTTGGATACTGTTACCAAAAAATGTAAAGTTGAGCAAATTAGTAAATATACTTTTAAGATTATTCTAACGCAGGGATTAAACCGTCAGATTCGAAGAATGGCTGAATATTTGGGTTACGAAGTTACGGCGCTTAAACGTATCCGAATTATTAATATTTCTTTGGATGTTCCAGTTGGAAGATACCGAGATCTAACTGATGCCGAAATAAAAGAATTGAATCAGTTAATTGAGCCTTCGAGTAAAACTGAAGAAGCGAGTCTTCCGAAAGTTGAAAGTCCTAACCGAAATTCAAACGTTAGTCCGAGTAGAAGAACTCCTTATATTTCTAAAAACGATCCTCGATTTAGAAAAAGAGGCGATAATAAATAAAAGAAATCCCATTCACTAAAATGAATGGGATTTTTCTTTATTTGTCTTTTTTACTTAAAAATTCATAGTAAAGTGCTTTACCTAAGAACTTTTCATTTTGATAATACGAGATTAATTGTTCTCTTATATGTTCTGATTCTTTTCCATCTAAATTATTTTTTAGAAAATATTCTCTTCGAGTATCATCATTAAAATTTAATCCGCTTAAAAAAGTTGGCTCCACTCCTTTGTTTACCGAAATATTGTAATTAGTGATCAAATTTCCCCAATTGACATAACTGCATAGAAGAATTGTTCCGTAGAAATACCAAATCATTTGATTAAACAAATATGCATTGGTTTTTTGTTTGCTTATTTTTTGAAAAGAAACGATCAACCCGATGATTGCCAAAATTAAAAAAGCGTAAACTCCAAGCCTTTTATATGTTAAACCAAAGAAAGAAACATATTCTGAATTTTTAATAATAGCGCTTATTATTAAAACAACATTCAATCCAAGCCAGATTTTAGCCAAATTCTTTAAAGTTTTTGCTTTCTCATCAAAATTAAATCCGCCCTTGAAATAAAAGAGTATTACTCCAACTGCCATCAAAATTGAAAAAATTACTGCATTTACGCGTTCATGAGTATCTGAGCTTAAATTGGCTTTTTCTACAACTTCAAAAAATTGTTCGTAATTGTATGTTCCGATAAAAACCAAAAGCATAATGTTTAGCAAAAACAACGTAATTTCTCCACTTTTTCTTTCGAAATCCAAATCTAAAAAAGAAAATGTATTTTGATTTTTTACTTCAGAAACATCCGTAAAATTATTATTTAAATTAGAATTGTATTCGTAACAAACGTCTGGAACCCAGTAATTCCAAAAACTAAATGAAATATAAAACCCAAGTATGGTGATTAAGATTAATTGAAAAATATCGATATCTAAAGTATAATCAGTAAATAATGAAGAGAAATGATCGCTTCCGAAAGAATAAACGATAAAAAATAATCCTAAAAATATTATCGGAATTACTACAAAAGCAACCAATTTCTTGGCAAAATCATTATGAATTTTTCTTTCTGGAAGCCATTGACTAAACATAAAAACTCTGCCTAGAGATGTAATTCCGTTTAAAATTATTAACGGAAAAACCTGTATAGTTTTGAGTTCTCCGTCTTGTGTTTTGAATTGTAAAATTAAAATTGACAAAGCCAAAGAAAAAAAGGAAGCTGCATCTCCGTACCACGCAAAAGCGAAACAAGATAATATGGAAGTCATTACGAGAAGTAAATGTGATCGGTCTACAAATTTCTCCTGAAAGAAATAACTAATTAATAATGTTAACGTTACTCCAAATATAGAAATATTGATTCCAGGAGCTTGATTGTAAAAAAGCAGTGCAAAAACTGCTGTACATGCTAAGATAATTTGGTGTTTTTTCATTGTTTTTAATTTTAAAGTACTTTGCATTTCAAAGTGTTTAGATAAAAAAATTTAGTTCTTACGATTTCATTAATTTTTCAAGATAAGAAAGGTGCTCTTTGAACGCCGCGCGGCCGAGCGGTGTTACCTGATAAGATGTTTTTGGCTTTTTACCAACAAATTCTTTCTTAATCTCGATATACTCAGATTTCTCAAGAGCAGAGGAATGACTCGCTAAATTACCGTCGGTGATATTTAAAAGCGTCTTCATCTCGGTAAAATCTACCCAGTCGTTAACCATCAGAACGGACATAATACCCAATCTGACACGGCTTTCAAAATCTTTATTTAGTTTATCAATAATTCCCATTGGGTTATTTGTATTTTTTGAACATCACTAATCCGTAAACGATATGCAGAATTCCAAATCCTAAGATCCAAAATAATAATCCATATCCAATATAAAAAAGTGAAATACATCCTAAAATTAGTTCAGAGAAGCCTAAATATTTAATATCAGAAAAAGTATATTTTTCAGCATTTATAACTGCTAATCCGTAAAATATTAAAGTTGTTGGCGCTACTAAACCAAAATGTCCGTGATACATTAAAGCTAAACAAAATATCCCTCCAACTGCAAGTGGCACAGCCAAATTAAACAACATTTTCTTAGTGGCAGAAGTCCAAATTGGTAGATTGTATTTTCGGCTTTTTCTAACTGTAAAAAAAGTTCCAAATACAAATGCACAAATTAGAATTATTACACCAATCCAAATTAATTCTGAAACAAGATTTGTTGAGTAAAGCTTATGCTCATCGCTCAAATAGTCCATTCCATTTGCTTTGAATAATTGGTAAACATAGATTCCGCCAATTAAAGCCGAAAGTCCAGCGAAGACTCCCGAAAGTCCGCTTAATGATATAAATCTTGAAGAACGCTCCATCATGGAACGAATATGTGCTAAATCTTCTTGGTGCTTTTGATTCATAATTAAAGTACTTTGCGATACAAAGTTATTATTTATTTTGAAATGGCAAATAAAAAATGAAAAATATTTTTGAAATAATTTAGTCTTCTACAAGGTTTAAAACCTTATAGAAAAAAAAATCTCTTCTTACACGAGACTGCGTGAGGGATAGGAGCTAGCTACCGAAGTAGCGCGGATAGCCCGACCCCGACCCGTTGAGAGGGCGTGTAAGCGTAAAGTATGTTTGCCCTCTCGACGGGTCGGGGTCACGCCCAGATTATAAAAAAAAGCCCATTCTTAACGAATAGGCTCTTATTATTATGAAATTTTGAATTAAAACCATCTTCTTCTTTTGAATAGAAGAACTCCGAAAGTAGATAGAATTATGGAAACTAAAAGCAGAATCCAGATTCCGTATTTGCTTTCTTCTAAACCGTTTGGTACGTTCATTCCGTACAAACTTGCAATTAGAGTTGGAATCATTAAGATGATTGAAATGGAAGTCATCTGTTTCATGATTGTATTCATATTGTTTGAAATTACAGAAGCGTAAGCATCCATCATTCCAGTTAGGATATTGTTGTAAATATTGGCTGTGTCTTGCGCCTGATTTAATTCGATTTCGACATCTTCTAATAATTCTGGATCGTAATTGGCTTTGTGTGCTTTTAGATTTTTGATTCTTTGAAATAAAACATCATTTGCTTTTAATGAAGTGATGAAGAATACGAAACATTTTTCGATTTGAAGCAAGGCTTGCAATTCTTCATTTTTGATCGATTTCTCTAAGTTATCTTCGGCAAGTTTTATTTTCTGATTGATTTGTTTCAGGTATTTTAAATACCAAACGCTTGATGACAAAAGCAATCTTAATACAAGATTGAAATTATCTTCGATTTCAATGTTTTTACGTTGTGAATATGACACAAAATCGGCAATAATTTCTGTTTTATAAAAACTAATTGTTACGCATATATCATCTTTAAAAATGATTCCGAGCGGAACGGTATGAAAAGGAATTTTGATATCGCCACTTTTAACTGGAATACGCATAATAATAAGCGTCCAGCCGTCTTCGATTTCGATACGAGGTCTTTCGTCGATATCCTCGATATCATTGTAAAAAGCTTCAGGAACCTGAAGTTCTTCTAGTAAGTAATTTTTATCTGATTCTGTTGGAGATTCGATGTGAATCCAGCAATTTGAAGTCCATTTTTGGATTTCTACCAATCCGTTGTTGTTTGTGTAAAAGGCTTTCATTTCAAAATACAGGGTTTTAACGCAGCATTTTGAAATTTCAAAAGCTGCTTAATTTAATACTAACGAATAATAATAATCGTCCATTTGGAGAAGTGTTATTTTTTAAAGTGCTGCAAAAGTATCCTTTATTTTTAAGAACCAAAACTTTAAACTATTAATAATATATTAAAAACGACAAAACCCGTTCAAATGAACGGGTTTTGAATATTTTGAGGAAGAAATTATTGATTTCTAGCGCTTCTCATTTTACGAGCTAAAAGTGTGTTTTTAAGTAACATCGCAATTGTCATTGGTCCTACTCCACCTGGAACTGGTGTAATGAATGCAGCTTTTTTACTTACTCCGTCAAAATCAACGTCTCCTTTAATAACGTATCCTTTTGCGTTTGAAGCGTCATCTACACGCGTAATTCCAACGTCGATAACTGTTACACCTTCTTTTACCATATCTGCTTTTAAGAACTCTGGAACTCCTAAAGCTGTAATGATGATATCTGCGTTTTTCGTGAATTCTGCTAAATCTTTAGTTCGGCTGTGCGTTAATGTAACTGTAGAATCTCCAGGATTTCCTTTACGGCTCATTAAGATACTCATCGGGCGACCTACGATATGACTTCTTCCAATTACAACGGCATGTTTTCCTGACGTTTCAACTTTGTAACGCTCTAACAATTCCATAATTCCGAATGGTGTTGCTGGAATAAAACTTTCCATTTCAAGCGCCATTCTACCAAAATTTGTTGGGTGAAATCCGTCAACATCTTTATCAGGATCAATTGCTAATAAGATTTTTTGCTCATCGATATGTTTTGGCAAAGGCAACTGAACGATGTATCCGTCAAGATTATCATCTTCGTTTAATTCTTTAATTTTCGCAAGCAGTTCGTCTTCAGTAATAGTTTCTGGCAGACTTACTAAAGTAGAATCAAATCCGATTTCTTGACAAGATTTTACTTTACTTCCTACGTAAGTTAAACTTGCTCCATTGTTTCCAACTAAAACCGCTGCTAAATGAGGTACTTTTCCTCCAGCTGCTTTTATAGATTGAACTTCGGCTGCAATTTCGTTTTTAATGTCGTTAGATGTTTTTTTACCGTCTAGTAGCTGCATTGTGTGTTGTTGTTTTGTTTCAGGTTTTATTGTTGTTTGCTTCGCCAATTCGGCTAAAGCCTCGTGTCAAGTTTCACGTTAAAACGAAACTCAATTTATTTATTGAAAAAAGTTTCAAACTTCTGTTTCATAACCTGAAACTTGAAACTTGAAACTTTTAATTTTATTATCTCGGCATTCCTCCTGGCATACCACCCGGCATCCCTTTCATACCTCCCATCATTTTCATCAGATTTTTTCCGCCTGGGCCTTGCATCATCTTCATCATCTTGCTCATTTGGTCAAACTGTTTCATCAGCTGATTTACTTGCTCGACTTTTGTTCCCGAACCTTTTGCGATTCTGGCTTTTCTTTTTACGTCGATAATCGCTGGTTTGCTTCTTTCGGCTGGCGTCATTGAATAAATAATCGCTTCGATATGTTTGAAGGCGTCGTCTTCGATTTCTACATCTTTCATGGCTTTTGAAGCTCCTGGTATCATTCCAACCAAGTCTTTCATGTTACCCATTTTTTTCACTTGCTGAATCTGCGTTAGGAAGTCATCAAAACCAAATTCGTTTTTAGCGATTTTCTTTTGAAGTTTTCTTGCTTCTTCTTCGTCAAATTGTTCCTGAGCTCTTTCAACAAGAGATACAACGTCTCCCATTCCTAAAATACGCTCAGCCATACGTTCTGGATAGAAAACATCAATTGCTTCCATTTTTTCTCCAGTACCAACAAATTTGATTGGTTTGTTTACAATCGATTTGATTGAAAGTGCTGCTCCACCACGAGTATCACCATCTAATTTCGTTAAGATAACTCCATCGAAGTTTAAGATATCGTTGAAAGCTTTTGCTGTATTTACAGCATCTTGCCCTGTCATAGAGTCTACAACGAACAATGTTTCTTGTGGTTGAATTGCTTTGTGAACACGTGCAATTTCATCCATCATTTCCTGATCTACGGCCAAACGTCCTGCTGTATCGACGATAACAACATTGAATCCGTTTGCTTTAGCGTGCTTAATTGCATTTTGAGCAATTTCTACAGGATTTTTATTTTCTGGTTCTGAGTAAACCTCAACACCTATTTGATCTCCAACAACATGCAACTGATTAATCGCCGCTGGACGGTAAATATCACACGCTACAAGAAGTGGTTTTTTACTTTTCTTTGTTTTTAGAAAATTAGCTAATTTTCCTGAGAAAGTAGTTTTACCAGAACCTTGAAGTCCTGACATCAAAATAACAGTTGGATTTCCTGATAAGTTTACACCAGCAACATCTCCACCCATTAATTCTGTCAACTCATCTTTTACCAGTTTTACTAATAATTGTCCTGGCTGTAAGGTTGTTAATACGTCTTGACCAATTGCTTTGTCTTTTACTCTAGCAGTAAAATCTTTGGCAATTTTAAAGTTAACATCGGCATCAAGTAAAGCACGACGAACTTCTTTTAAAGTATCGGCAACGTTTACTTCTGTAATTTTACCGTGTCCTTTTAATATATGGAACGCTTTATCTAACTTATCACTTAAATTATCAAACATATTATTTTCTTTATTTGAAGTGCAAAGATAATCTAATTAGATATTTCAGGCAATTTTTATTTAAGTTGGATTGCGTTTGAATTTTAACGCAAAGAACACAAAGATTTACGCAAAGTTCGCTATGTTTTTTGCTCGCAAAGTCGCAAGGTCGCAAGGTCGCAAAGTTTTTAATTCTATAAATCTGTGGCTATATATAAAAAAGCGCAAAAGAAATAAACCTTTGCGCCTTTGTTACTTTGTCTCTTTGAACCTTAAAGATTAAAATTGGAAATATATGAAAGGTTGTGAACCTGCAACTGCTGTTGCGTAAACAATCCAATAAACGAATCCCAGAATTATTGCTTTTACTACTATTGGTGTTTTATCAAAAACAGATTTCATTCCTGTTGTGAATGATTCTGGTAAGAAATGCCAAACGTAACCGAATAACATTAATCCGAAAACATTTTTGTAACCTAGAATAATTGTTTTCCAAAGTTCTGGTTCGAATGTCAATTGTCCGATATTATTAATTACTTGCAAAGCTGTTTCGAAATCTCTAGCACGGAAGAAAATCCAACAGAAAACTACAAAATGGAAGGTAATTACGATAGAGAAAAATCTCCACAAGAAATTTGGACTTTTATCTTTTTTGGAAGGAAAAAATTCCATGAATATTTTGTGAACAGCTAAAGCCAATCCGTGTAATGCTCCCCAAACAATAAACTGTGCTCCTGCTCCATGCCACAAACCTCCTAAAAGCATTGTGGTAAACAAATTGAAATTGGTTACTAAGGTTTGTTTTATTTTGCTTGAAAGTAAAAATGATAAACAGAAAACAAAAATACTGCTTCCAGCAATAATTAACGGAATTATACTTTCATTAAAATTGGAAATTCCCCAAAGCAATAATCCAAAGAAAAATAAACTTGGAAATAAATATCCTGCAAAAGATCCGCTACGGTTTCCACCAATAGAAATGTATAAAAAGTCTTTTAACCAAGTTGAAAGTGAAATGTGCCATCTTCTCCAGAAATCGGTAATAGAAGTTGATTTATACGGCGTTCTAAAGTTTTCTGGCAATTTAAATCCTAACAATAATGCGATACCAATTGCCATATCTGAATATCCAGAGAAATCGCAATAAATCTGAATCGCATATCCGTAAGATGCCATTAAATTTTCAAACGAAGTATAACTCAACGGCGTATCAAAAACTCGGTCTACAAAGTTTACTGAAATGTAATTTGATATTACTGTTTTCTTTATTAAACCTCCAATAATTAAGAATAAAGCATTGTTTACATCTTGTCTTGTAAGGTTTAATTTTTGGTAAATCTGCGGCAAGAAATCTTTCGCACGCACAATTGGTCCAGCCACTAACTGCGGGAAAAACGAAACGAAAAATAAATATTCAATATAATTTTTGGTTGGTTTAATTTCTTCTCGATAAATTTCAATAATATAACTCATTGATTGGAAAGTGTAGAACGAAATTCCGACAGGAAGAAAAACATTATGAAGTGCAAAATTACCATGAAACATATCATTGTAAGTTACAATCAAAAAGTTCATGTATTTGAAATAGCCTAAAAGTGCCAAATTCAAAATAACACTTATAACCAAATACAATTTCTTGACATTATCGCGACTTTCTCTATAAATAATCTGGCTCAAGCCATAATCTACAACAGACGAAAGCAATAATAACAGAAAATAAATTCCGCTTGATTTATAGTAAAAGAATAGCGAAAAGAGAATAACATATGTTAATCTCAAATAAAATGTTTTGCGTAAAAAACCATACACAAAATAGAAAACCAAAAATAGGCCTAAGAATAAACCGGTATTGAATAAAAGTTTTTCGTCTTCATTGTAAACGAACCAACTTTTAACTTGTTCTATTGTAATTGCACCAAAATTTTGAATGAACCAATTATTAATGCTATCTATTGTTGTCAACTTAATTCTTTAATTTAAAATTATCGTATGCTTTTAAAAACGCCTGTGTAAACAAATTTCCTTGTTTCTCGTATCCTTTTTTAGAATAATGAACCCAATCTGGCCCAATTAATCCTTGTATTTTTAGTTGTTTAATTCCGCTCATTCCACCAAATTCATCGTATAAATCCCAAACGGCAAAACCGTCTTTTTGAGCTATATCGATAATTTGTCGCGTGTAATCATCAATATAGGTATTTGGTTTTCTTCTCAATAATGATGGCGGCGGTGTCATTACAATTATTGGCGCATTTATATTTTGTGCTTTAATTTTTGCAATAAAATCTCGAAGTTCTTTAATATAATTTCCAGAATCTAAATGATCGTAACTTTCATTTGTTCCTAACGAAAAAACCAACAAATCTGGATGTAATGCTTTTAATTGTTCAAAGAATAAAGGATATTTATTATAATCTGAAAACTTAGCGCCATTTACGCCAATTCCGCTGTAAAGAATTCCAGGATTATCTTTTTCTAAAACAATTCCGTTTAACTCGAAATCTTTTGCTTCTTTGTTTGGAATTAGAAAAATTCGACTTAATGCATCATTAGAATTGTAATAATGAGTATAAGAATCTGATTCTATTGTTAAAGGCACAAACTCTGACATTGAAACTGTTTTTGCTCTTGTTTCATTTGTTGCAATTTTAAGAGTTCTTCCAGCGCGAATATTATTCCCTTTTAAATGATTATCTCTTTTAATTTCTGCAATCGAAACATTGTATTTATCTGCAATGCTTCCTAAAACTTCGCCTTTTTTAATTTTATGTGTAATGACTTTTCGCTCTGTCGTTTGAATCGAATTGATTTTAGACGAAACAGCCAAATCAAACATATTCTGATTTTGAGGCGTAATAATTTTTATGGTATTGAATTTATACGCTGGATCTTTTATGTTCATCTCCATAACAAATCCTCCAGAATCTCTCCATAGTCCAATTCCGCTTAAGCCAACTGGATTGCTTTTAAAAGGAAGAATGTTTCTATAACTTTCCCAAGTTCTATTTGATTTGAAACGCTCATTGTAAGATCCGTTTGTTCTTGCTAATTGATATGGAAAAACCAAACCGCGTCCAGCATTTCCAAATTTTTGTTGCAGATTCTTTCTGATTTCATTAGTCATCAAATCTCCTTGAATATGAGAATCGCCAATATGTACAATATTGATTTTTTGATTTTTCTGATTTTCATTTTCTTCTAATTTCTTAAAGAAATCTTCTAACACTTTCGCATTATAAATCTGACCATCAGAAGGCGCTTCAATCGCTGCAGTATCCACTTTTTGAATCATACTTTTGGGTATTGGATGTACATTTCTTTTTGGAGGTTTTTCATTTGTTGTAAAAAAAAGACAACAAAAGAATACTATTAATTTATTCATCATAAGCTGTCTTGTGTTATGGATACGGAATCGGATTTGGCTCTTTTTACTGGTTTTGGCTTAGTCCCTTCTGCGTCTCTTTTTTGTCTGAGAACTTTATATTCTTCGTATCCTTTATTCAATTGTCCGTACAATAAATTTCCAATTGCTTTTGCTCCACGCTGGTTAAAGTGCGTGTAATCTTTATTGGCTTTTGCTGGCGCTTCATCAACCCATTTTATCATCGAACCATCGCCTCCCATTAAAGTATATAAATTTACAAATCCTGCTTGAGTTTCAAGAGCGTAATGTTTTTGTGCTTTCATTAAAGGAACTACGGCAGAATCGGTTTTCATTTCCATGTCATATTTGGTCGATTTATCTGCTGTAGAAACAATTAAAATCGAAACTCCTGGAAAAGATTCTTTAATTTTATTTACGGTTTTTGTCATTCCTTTTTCATACCAAGAATAATTTTTGGTTCCGTAATTCAAAACGTTTGTTCCGTAATGAAGAATAATCAAATCGTATTTCAGATTATTATTAAAAGCTCTCATTACATCGGCATTGAACATTGAAATAGGAAGTCCTGAATTTCCTCTTTGAGAGAAATTGTCAACGTGAACTCCCGCTCCGTTATCAAAATTAAATCCGTAAATCGGAATAGAATCTGCTTGAACAAAATTGGCTTTAAATGCTTTTAAATTTCCAGAAGAAACTTTTAATGTATTCACTAAATTATTTGGCGAAAGGCTTTTTTTGATGGTATCTTTTCCGATAATAAAATTCACTTTTCCTGTTTTAGATGCACGACCGTAAAATAAAGTGGCATTATCTAAAGAAGTAGAATATTTGCTAAGACCTGCTTCATACTGAACCCAAGTCGGATTCGATTTATCATTTGCAAAAAATACATGACCATTTACACCAAACGGACTAGTTGGTCTTTTTACATTTAAGTATGATTGTGTTTTCCAGTTTTTAGAATAAGTTGATTTTACAGAACCCCTAGAAGCGGCAGATTCTGAAGTAATCGGAACAAAACCAACTCCATTTCCTCCAAAACGTTCTTGATAATTGGTTCGAACGTCTTGAACGATTAAATCTCCATCGGTCATAGAATCTCCGTAATAAGCAATTCGAACTTTGTTCTGCGGATTTTTTTCTAACTGATATAATTTTTCATAGAAAGAAATCAGGTATTGATAACCTTTATAATTTTCGAAAGTTTCGGCAGGAAATTCGATTCCTTCTGTCTGATCAAAAACAATTTTCTGATTGTTTAATTCTCTTTCGCTTTCAGCAATACTATCGTCATCCAAAGCAATTGAATCTTTAGCCACAGACTCTAAAAGCAGACTATCTATTAATATGTTTTTAGAATCTAATTTACTGTCTGAAAATATTTTATCTGGAAGGATTTGTTTGAACCCAATAAAAGCAACAAGCGCTAACGCAACAATTGCAAAAGACTGAAAAAAATAAGATTTTGTATTCACTTAATTATTATAAAAGTATAAAGGTCTGCATTCAAAAATTAAACCAATTAAATAATTGTTAACTTATTGCAGAAAAAATTTGTGCAAAGATAGAATAACATTTTGTTTCTAATTCAATTTAGTAAGAAAGTAGAACAAAAAAAAGAGGTTAGATAAATCTAACCTCTAAATCAAAAAAAAATAAAAAAAACAAAGCTAATGATTAACTAAATTTTAATGCGTTGCATTATATATTAGAATGAATAATCTTTATATTTTTTTAGATTTTCATTTTAAAATTATTTCAAGATAGCGTATTCTAGAGTAACATATCCTCTAACACCTGCTTCATTAGACATTGCTAAGAATTTAACTTTATAATAGTTTCCAGCTGCATCTTTAACAACATAAAAACGATCTGTTCTAATACTTGGTAAAGTAGATGGTCCTCCGCCACTTCTCCAGTTTGCTCCAATTATTCTTTGATCTGTTGCAGAAGCAGTAAAATTACCCTCAACAACATTTGCTTTTGTAAATCCTGCGTAAGTTACATCAGCTGTTGCTAAAACTTGGTATGCTTGAGTACCGCCTTTCATATTTGTAACGATGAAATCAGAATATCCGTAAGTTACTTCTGTACCTGCATTTAAGTAGTTAGTGAAAACTGTGAAATTTAAATCCCATTTATCTTTTTGAGGCTCAACAGAAACTGTATTACCTGATGTCATACTAAAGAATGTAAAGTTGTAAGCAGCATCTTTAGAGATTGTTTTTTCTGTGAAAGTTGCAGAAGCTAAATCAGCGTATTGAATTTTATATCCATTACCGCTTCTTAAAATTCTAACTTTTTTCCATCCTCTTGCATCACCATCAACAGCAACAGAACCTACACTAGGCGCAGCAGTACCAACAGCATATCCTAAATTCACTAAGTAAACTTTATTGTCTGCATCAGTTGCAGAAATTTCAGCAATTGCAGTTCCAATTCCAGCACCAGCACCAGCTAAAACACCTGTTGGATTATCTACAAAACCGTTAGAAGCAGCCGTTGTACCAGCTCCAACTGTTACATCTGTATTAATTGTTTGAGTTAAAGTAATATCAGAAGTCTCTAATTTTTTAACTGCCATTTTTAGAGATCCGTTTATCACAACTCTAAAATCTGTACCACTAGAAAATCCAAAATCCCAAGCTGCTCTATTTACAGATTTTAATTCTTCAGAACTTAAGTCTAGATAAACTTGATTAGGTTGGTTCGGTCCGCCAACAGCTGGTTGCAAAGTAGCTCCTACTGTAGGAATTTCAACTTGAACATCGTCATCACTTGAACAAGCTACAAGAGATAAGAATGCGAATGATAGTAAAAATAATTTTTTCATTGTATTTTGTTTTATATTAAAGATTAAGGTTATACGCTAATTTTAAAAAGTAAGAACGACCGTAAGCTAGCATCGTAGTTGACGCCGTTGCGTGTCCCGCTCCTTCACTTGATCGTGTACGGTTAACATCTGTTATGTTAAAAATATTTCTAGCTCCCAATGTAACTTCAAACTTGTCTTTAAAGAAATTCTTTCTTACAGAAGCGTCAAGCCAATTACTCGGATCTATTTTAGACAAAACATATTCTGATGTTCCTGCAACAAATTGTTGTGTTTGTCCATTATATTTATAGTATGCTGAAAAGATTGTTTTCCATTTTGGGATATTGTATGAAAAACTAGCATTTAGATTAAATGTATACAAGAATCGATCGTCTGAAACCATTATAGCATTATCAATTCGCTGAGAAACTCCAACTAATGCAGCACCAACATTCACTGTTAAATTATTTAGTCGGAATTGATTCATTGTCGAAAAATTCCACATTCTATACTTACTAATATTGATGTATTGATTTTCGGGAGTACCCGTATCTGGATTATTACGGATAAAGGCCATGTCAATTCTGTCATCAACATCTAAATAACTTCCAGAAAATGTATTTGAAATCTGTAAACCTGATGATAATGACGTATATTTTTTGACACTTGCTTCATATGAAGTACTTGTTTCTGGAATTAGATTTTCATTTCCAGCAAAGAAATGTCCGTCAAAAATTTGGTTGGCATACAATTCCTCAAAATTTGGAGTTCTAAAACCATTTCCATAAGAACCTCGAAGTTCAAGTCCTTTATCAAATAAATATCTTAACGCAACTGAAGAAGCATATTGATTATCGAACTTAGATTGTGCAGAAAACCTCAATCCTGGCTTTATCGAAAATCGTTCTGTAGCCATAATCTCTGAAGACACAAAAAAGTCATAATTTTCTAATGTCTTACTAACTGGTGTTATGATATTATTTTCTTTCTGCACTAAGGCAAAACCTTTATTATTTACAAATTCGTATCCTATTTGTAAATCAATTCTTTTATCATTAAAGAAGTTATTTAAAGTTCCTGTAGACGAAAGCACCTCCATCGATTGGTCTTTTTCGGAAACATTCATTCCTTCGGTTCTAGTGTACAGATAATATCTGAAGTTTTCAATTTCTCTCTGTTGCTTCTGCTGTGTAACAGAAACATTATAAGTCAATTGAGAAAACATTAAACCCGTTAAATTTAAATTATGAAAATATCTGTTGGTAAAATATCTTTTATCGTCAGCATACAAATAAGATCCTAAAGTTGGGCTATAATTAGATTGGACTGTACTATTATAGTAATCCACATCTTCATCAAGAAATTCAAATTTATAGAAGAATCTAAAATTATCTTTATGATAAGAAATTAAAGCATTTCCATTTAGTTGTTCTTTTGGCAACCAACTATATCCGCGAGTAAAATCACTTACAAGATAATTCTTCCCATTTCGGTCATTTAAAAACCCCTGAAGATCATTTCTGGTAGCTCCTACACTTACAAACCAATTTTGATCAAATGAATGGGCAACACGTAAAGACTGGATGTGGCGTCCTTTATCAAAAAGAGAAAATTCCTTACCTACAGTTTCTTCTTGTACCGATGCGTTTATATCCCATTTATATTTTGATGATTTTTTTGTAATTATATTTAAAACCCCACTTACTGCATTAGCTCCATAACTAACTCCCATTGAACCTTCAACAATTTCTATATGATCAACATCATTTAGATTAATTTGAGACAAATCTGTATTATTCCCCAAACCAGCTTCATTTACTAATGGAATATTATCTACTAAAATTTTAAAGTATTGCGCATCTAATCCAAATAATGAAACTGTAGAACGTCCTGTTGTACCGCTTGGCCTAACTGTAATATTTAGATATTGATTTAAAACATCTGCTAAGTTATTAGCCGCTAAGTTCTTGATGTCTTGATTCGAAATCACACGAACATTAAAAACCGATTTCTTTATCGATTGCGGCTCAAACTGTCCTGTAACAACAACTTCCGACAATTTTTCTTGCGATTTTATAGTATCTCTCTGCTGAGCGAAAGAATAAGCGCTTGATAATAGCACAGCAAAAAGGGTAAATTTAATTTTCATTATTTTTATTGAGTCTTAATAATCGATGCAAATATATAACTATTTTTAACTATTCTAAATTAATTTTATATATTTGCAAAAAATTTAAAAACAAAACAATAAGTTATGATTTCGAAAAGTCTTTTAATGTCAGCCGCTGTGGCTTTAACATGCAGTCTTGGTTTTAGTCAGGACAAGAAACAACAAGATATTAAGTCTATTAAATCTATGTGTGGTTGTTATGAAGTGAAATTTAATTTCACCGAAACTTTTTCATACCCAAAAGATTCACTTACATACAAACCATCTGAAACAAAACACGAATCTGCTTTAGAATGGGTAGAATTATTAGAAGATACTCCGAACAAAATCGTAATGCAACATTTATTGATTGTAAGTGATGATATGATTATCAAACACTGGAGACAAGATTGGTTATACGAAAACACAGACTTATATTCTTTTGACAAAGGAAATTCTTGGAAATACAAAAAATTAGACAAAAAAGCTGTTAAAGGTCAATGGACTCAAAAAGTATATCAAGTAGATGATAGTCCTAGATATGAAGGATCTTCGACTTGGGTTCACGTTGATGGAAAAGATTATTGGGCAAACGTTGCAGATGCACCACTTCCTAGAAGAGAGCAAACAAAACGTAACGATTATAATGTTTTAAAAAGAAGAAACATTCACGAAATCACTTCTACAGGATGGAATCATGAGCAAGACAACGACAAATTAGTTCGTGACGATGCTGGAAAAGATGCTCTATTAGCACAAGAAAAAGGATTTGATGTTTACACTAAAGTTCCAGATGTAAAATGTATCGCAGCTCAAAAATGGTGGGTAGCAAACAATGTACTTTGGAAAAATGTTCGTGACAAATGGCAAACTCTTTTCGACAGACACAAAGACTTAAACTTAGAAGCTAAAGTGGACAGAAAAGCACTTTACTCTTTATTATTTGATTTGAAACCAGATACTGCAAAAGCAGAAACAGATAAAATCATTGACAAATTTGTTAAGTAATTAGAATTAGTTGTTATAAAAAAGCCGGAAGTTTTGAGACCTCCGGCTTTTTTTATGATTTATTATTTTTTAATGTTTAATCTTTAAATAGGGTTTAAATCAAGTAGCTTTTACCTTACATTAATGATTTGTTGACAAATATTTTTACCTAGTACCTCCTGCCCACCAAACATTTTCTTTATATACATATGATCCGTCTCCATACAGATCTTTTATATATGAATTCGAAGCAACATCTGATTGACCGTAAGCAAATCTTAGAGGAAATAATTCAGGTTTCGCATTTACCATTGGAATAAAATTTCCATTCCCCATTGCTTGCAAACGTCTAATATCATTATAAGATTCAATACCTTCATTTTCGTAGAAAGAAATATGTTTTTCAATCATAACCTTTTTCAATAATGCATCACCTGTCAGCGTTCCAATAGAAGCTATGTAAGCATCCGCTTGAGCCGCGGTAAATGTTACTACTTGTTTTTTTGTGTAAGATGCTTTTATCGCAGCATTCATGGTAGTTTGCGCTTGAGGCAAACCTAACCTAGCTTCAGCTTCAGCTTTCAAGAATAATAATTCATGGTAACTTAATAAATAAATTGGATTTTTCTCACTCATTAGAGCCGAGATAGAATAAATACCTTGTCCTTCTAAATCTTCTTTTGAGTTGTCAAAAGGAACAACTACACCTTTTATTTTGGAAAAAAACGCATCAGTTCGCACATCAGCTGGTCCATTAGCAATCATGGTATTATAGAAACTTTTAGCCACACATATAGCTCCCCTGTCTAACTGAAATCTGGCATAAGGATTTGGCACCCCGTCATTTACAAATTTCAATTCATCATCTGCATTAGCAAAAGAAGCATTAACGTAATTAATTACACCTTGATAGTCAGCTTTTCTAAGAGAAAGCCTCATAGTATATCTAGCTAATAAACCATTTGCTGCTTTTATCCATTTCGCAGAATTTCCCCCATAAATTAAGTCCTGATTTCCTAAACTTGAATAAGTAGTTGTTTTTTTTAAGTTAGCAATACCTTGATTTAATTTAGCAAATATATCTAGATAAATTGCTTCTTGTTTGTCAACCTTAGGTTGAAAAATTACTCCTGGTTTTACAGCTTCTTCGTAAGGAACATCGCCGAATAAATCTGTCAGAACGGCTAAATTATAAGCAAGTAATATCTGAGCTATTCCTAATGTCTGAAAGTTTCCTTTTTCTTCTCCTGTTGTACACTTATCAATAATAATGTTTAGTGTTTTTATTTGTTCATAACTATTATTCCATCCATTATTATAAGTAGAAGATAATTGAGGTTCAGCACGTCTAACCTGTGCATTATACATTTGGTTATGATTTCCTGCATTTAATTCAGAATATATTCCAGCATAAAAAGAGGCATCAGAACCAGTCACAGAAAAAGCACAATTAACCATTACATCGGTAATAATTAAACGACTTGCCATATCTGTTGGATTATTGACATTCTTGTTTATCTCATCCATCTTATCTTCTGAACAGGACTGAAATAAAAATAAAGTTACTAAAGCTGTTATTGCTATTTTTATATTTTTCATTTGATTGTTAATTAAAATGTAAAGTTCATTCCAAAACCAATGCTCTTCGTTTGTGGCATTGACCATTGTTCAAATCCTCCTGAGAAGTTATTATTACCCTGTGTAGCTTCTGGATCAAGGTTAGGCATTTTAGACCACAATAAAATGTTTCTTGCAAAAACAGAAGCTCTAAGATCAAGAGAGTTTTTTAATAATTTAGGAAATTGATATCCCAGAGTAACTTCTCTTAATTTTACAAAACTTGCATCAAAAACTGCAGATTCTGCAATGCCATTTAATGCTGCTTGCAATTGTTGTTGTGCATTTGGATCTGAAGCACCTCCTCTAACAATATCATTTGGAGTTCCGTCTTGTTTAACACCTGGAAATACAAATTCAGAAGTTCGATCAGCTGTTCTTGCATCTACGCCATAGTAACTCATTAAGTTATTCGATCCGCTATAAATCTTTCCACCATTTTTCCAATCAACAACAGCTCCCAATGAAATTCTTTTATATGCAAATTGAGTAGAACCTCCCAAAGTAAATTTTGGCGCAACTTCTCCCAATACTTTTAATTCACCATCAGCCACAGGAAGTCCTTGAGAATTTACTAGAATTTTATTTTGAGCATCTCTAGCATAACCTGTACCATAAATAACAGGAAAGCGATCACCCACACTAGCCCTAAGTTGCGGAGTTGTAAATCCACCTAAAAAAATGTTATCTACACCATTTGCTAATGCTTCGACGTAAGAGTCAATTTTCGAGAAGTTTGCATTTAAAATCCAATTAAAATCTTTTGTACGTACTGGATTTAACATTAAAGTTAATTCGTGTACCTCATTACGCATTTTTCCTCCATTTGTTACAAGTGAACTAGCTCCTGTTGAACCAGCTAATGGAACGCTAAAAATTTGATCTGTTGAATTTTGTTTAGAAAAAGTGTATTCAATTCCAACTCTGTTATTGAAAAATTTTAAATCTGCTCCGACTTCGTAAGATTTCGTATTTTGCGGTTTCAAATTTGGATCGTATTGTACATTGTTAGAAATATACGAACTAATACCTCCCAAAGGATATTGTATTGGTTGTCCTGACCAAAATCCACCGCCATAAGATGGAGTAGTGTAATAATTTCCTATATAATTTCCTGCTTGCCCAACTTGAGCAATTGACCCTCTAAGTTTTGCATACGAAAGAAATGAATTTTCTTTTAAGCCTTCTAATTCTGTTACAACAAAACCTAAAGAAGCTGATGGATAAATAAAATCTCTATTTCCTCTAGGCATATTAGATGCAATATCTTTACGAATTGTACCACTTAAGAAAAGCATATTCTTGAAGGATAATTCAATATTACTAAAAAAACCAACTGTACGTATTTGTCTTCTATATTCTTCAGCAGTTATAGTTCTCGCATTCGCAATTGTTGGCCAGCCACCAAAGTTAAAAGCGGTTCCCACTTCATCGTATTCTTTAGTGTTTTGGTGATTATATTCATTTCCAACTAAAACATTTAAATTAATATCCTTTGTTATATTTAAATTGTAATTTAAAGTAAACAAAGAGTTAATTACATCGTTTGTTGTACCAAAAAGATGTGCACTACTGCTTTGTCCAGATAAATCAAGTTTATTTCCAAACTCAAAAATATTTCTGTAATTGGTAGTCCACGAATCTACACCTACCTGATATTTAACTGTTAATTTTTGATTCCCATCTGAACTTATAATTGGAGAATATTGAATATATGTATTCCCAAAAGCACGATTTGTTTTTTCACTAAATTCGTTGTTGTTGGCAGCCCAGTAAGGGTTATTAAAAACACTTGGTCTATAGTAAATTTGATCGTATGAATTTGCTGGATTAGCGTAACCAATTCCTTTTAAATCGTAACTTCTTGGAGCAGCAAAAACACCAACTATAGCACCATCATTAGCGGAAGTACTTTTATTTATTTTAGTTTGAATATAATTAAATGAAAAACCTGTTTTCCACTCATTATTTAACTTTGTATCTACTACGGCTTTAGCAGTATATCTATTCATACCCGTTTCAGGGATAATTCCATCTTGTTTTGATGTACCTATACCAAATGAATAGTTAGTTTTTTCTGTCGATTGAGAAATATTTAACGAGTTATTGATCGTAATTCCAGTATTAAAAAAATCGTTAATATTATTATAGGCTCTAGGTGTAACCCACGGATCTAAGCCAGCTTTTGCTCTTTGGGGCACATAATATTTACCTTGTTTTAATACTCCTCCATTCAACGCATTAGCTACATTTCCACCATAAGTAGGATCATTAGGTAATTCTGAAATTTTTGGTCCCCAGTTTGTTGAAGCATTTGGATTAAATACGCCATTTGAACCTTGAGCATATTCATTTTGAGTACTTGGCTTCTTCGAAATTGTTTCAAAACTTGTAGAAGTATTAAAAGTAATAATAGGCTTTCCGTTCTGACCAGAATTTTTTCCGCTTTTTGTAGTAATCACAATTACTCCGTTTGAAGCTCTCAATCCATATAATGCAGATGCAGCTTGCCCCTTTAAAACATTTATTGACTCGATTTCGTTTGGATCAATATCTACAGCTCTATTAGCAATATCAGATCCTGTAACTCCATTACCAGTACTAAAATCTGGTTGAGAGGCTACAGGCATACCATCAATCACATACAAAGGACTATTATTTCCTGTAAAAGATCGAGCGCCACGAATTACTATTTGTGAAGAGGCACCTGGAGCTCCACTCGAAGGAGTAATTTGAACTCCTGCCAATTTACCCTGCAAAGCACCAGAAAGACTATTATTATTTCCTCTTGTAATGTCAGCAGCTTTTACTTCTTGAGTAGCATATCCAATAGCACGAGCACTTTTCTTAACTCCTAATGCTGTAACAACTACAACTTCTTCCAATTGTTCTCCACCTTCTTGCATTTTAACATTTACAGCAGATGCATTTCCAACTGTAATGGTTTGGTCTTTCATACCCACATAAGAAATAACTAAAACATCTCCTGTTTTTGCTTTAATCTTATACTTTCCATCAAAATCGGTTTGCACTCCATTACTAGTTCCTTTTACCACAACATTCGCACCTGGAATTGGTCCGCTTCCATCTGATACAATTCCAGAAATTGTTTTTTCCTGTGCAAAAAATATTTGAACAGTAAACAAGAATACAAGAATTGCAAACCCTTTAATTTTCTTTTTCATTTATAGCTTTTTTTAATTAAGGGGCGCAACTTAGAAAATTAAATTAATTTTAACAAGATTTTAAATACATTTAACATTAAATATTATAAAATAAAACTTACAAATAAATACAAAATAAAAAACCGCCTATAAAATAGACGGCTTGTTTATCCAAACCATTTTCACTAAAAGCGTACTAATTCAAAATAGTTAAAAATGAATATTTGGAAATATTTCTAAAAGTATTTAAGAGTTTAAAGCATATAATTAATTTTAGACAAAAGTATTAGCAAATCCAACTTAAAAAAGGTCATTGAGGTCATAAAAACAATAAAAAAAGCCAATAGTTAAACTATTGGCTTTTCATTTCTCTTATTCTTGTTCTCTTACATTCTCTCAGGAACCTCAATCCCTAATAATTGGAATGCTGAGTTGATTACCTCAGCAACTTTTTGAGAAAGCTGTACTCTGAATATTTTTTTAGTCAAATCAATTTCTCCAAGAATATGAACAGACTGATAGAATGAATTATATTCTTTTACTAAATCATAAGTATAATTAGCAATTAACGCTGGACTATGATTTTGTGCCGCATTCTGAATTATTTCTGGAAAAAGTTCGATTTGTTTTACCAATTCTTTTTCTTTTTCATGCAATTCTCCGATTTCGATTTTGTTAGAAAAATCAAAATCAGCTTTACGGATAATTGATTGAATTCTCGCGTATGTATATTGAATAAACGGACCTGTATTTCCTGCAAAATCAACAGATTCTGCTGGATTAAACAAAATACGTTTTTTAGGATCTACTTTTAAAATGTAATATTTTAAAGCTCCAAGACCAATTGTTTTATACAATTTTGCTTTTTCTTCATCAGAATAGTAATCTAGCTTTCCTAAATCTTCTGAGATTTGTTTTGCTGTATCTGTCATATCTTGCATCAAATCATCTGCATCTACGACAGTTCCTTCACGGCTTTTCATTTTTCCAGAAGGTAAATCAACCATTCCGTATGATAAATGATATAAACTTGAAGCCCAATCAAAACCTAATTTTTTTAAGATTAAGAATAATACTTTAAAATGATAATCTTGTTCATTTCCAACTGTGTAAACCATTCCCCCAACATCTGGCATGTCTTTTACACGCTGAATTGCGGTTCCGATATCTTGGGTCATATAAACCGCAGTTCCGTCAGAACGCAATACGATTTTACGATCCAAACCTTCGTCAGTCAAATCAATCCAAACAGAACCATCTGGATCTTTTTCAAAAACACCTTTATCTAAACCTACCTGAACAACATCTTTTCCTAATAAATAAGTGTTGCTTTCGTAGTAATATTTATCAAAATTAACTCCAAGATTTGTGTAAGTTGTTGCAAAACCTTCATAAACCCATTCGTTCATTTTTTTCCAAAGCTCAATTACTTTTTCGTCACCTGCTTCCCATTTCTTCAGCATATCTTGCGCTTCAATAATAATTGGCGCTTGTTTTTTAGCTTCTTCTTCAGTTTTACCAGTTTCGATTAAGCTGTTAATTTCATTTTTGTAAGCTTTATCAAACTCAACATAATATTTCCCAACCAGTTTATCACCTTTTAAACCTGAAGTTTCTGGAGTTTCTCCGTTTCCGAATTTTTCCCAAGCCAACATCGATTTACAGATATGAATTCCTCGATCGTTGATAATTTGAGTTTTGTATACTTTTTTTCCAGACGCTTTTAAAATTTCAGCAACAGAATATCCTAACAAATTGTTACGAACGTGGCCTAAATGCAGAGGTTTATTGGTATTTGGAGAAGAATATTCTACCATTACCGCTTTTTCGTCTGGATTTGGAGTTACATATCCAAATTTCTTGTTATCTCTAATTCCATTAAAGAAATTCACATAATAACTATCAGAAATTACAATATTCAAGAATCCTGAAACTACATTAAAGCGTGCAACTTCAGAAACATTTTCAACTAGATAATTTCCAATTTTATTTCCTAATTCAGCTGGATTACTTTTAATTACTTTCAACAATGGAAAAATAACCATTGTAATATCGCCTTCAAACTCTTTTCTGGTAGTTTGAAACTCAATTTTATCAACAGTAACATCAAATAATGCTTGTATTGCTTTTTGTATAGAAGGTGTAAGAATTTGTGATAATGACATGTAAACTTATTTTAAAGTGAGCAAAGATACTGCTTATTCATCAATTAGAGAAAATCAAAAACATATTAAATTCAGGAAAAGGATTAGAATTTATCAAAAAAACAGTTTTTTGAATTGTTAAAATTATCAAAAAGTCAAAAGCTTAATCTCCTACAAAACAAGGGATGTGAAAATTTTCGAAATATTTTTTTGCAATTTGTTGTAACATATTAAACACAAAAGAGTCTTAATAGAGACTTCAAATTCATTTTTAAAGTCGCAAGAAAACAAAAAAACAAAAAAAAGTAACTAACACAATCATCATCAATCAAATCAAAAAATAATCAGTAAAAATCATGAAATTAAAAATCTTTCTGTTTGCGTTATTGGGGGTAATCGCAACAGCACAAGCCCAGAATACAGGAAATGTATCTGGGAAAATTACAGAGAAATCAAACGGTATGCCTGTTTCTTATGCAACAGTTTCTCTTAAAGAAAATGGAAAAGTAGTATCTGGAGTTAATACAGATGACAATGGAGAATTTTCATTTAAAAATATAGCCTTAAAAAGTTATACTATCGAAATCCAATATATTGGTTTTAGAAAATATGTAGGTTCTGTTCTTTTGAGCGAAAACAAAAAATCTGCAACTGTAAATGTTTCTCTGGAAGAAGAAGCTACACAATTAAAAGGCGTAAACATTATTGCTGAACGTTCTACAATTGAACAAAAAATCGACAGAAAAGTAGTTACGGTTGGTAAAGATTTGACAACTGCTGGAGCTTCTGCATCGGATATTATGAATAATATTCCTTCTGTGAATGTAGATCAGGACGGAAAACTTTCGCTTCGCGGAAATGATAATGTTCGTGTATTAATTGACGGACGTCCATCGAACATTGATCCTGCGCAATTGCTGAAACAAATTCCATCAACTTCTATCAAAAAGATTGAGTTGATTACAAATCCAAGTGCAAAATATAACCCAGAAGGAATGTCTGGAATTATTAATATCATTTTGCATAAAAACGCTAACACTGGTTTTAACGGAACTTACAGCGGAGGAATCACTTTTGGAGAAACTGCAAAATACAATCAGTCTTTAGATTTAAATTATAAAACTGGAAAAGTAAATTTCTTTGGAAATGTGGGACAAAACTTTGGAACGTACTATAACGATGGTTTTATTAAAAGATTTGACCAAGACATTGTTCAAAGAATTGATGTGATGAATGATAATGATTCATATTTATACAAAATCGGAATGGATTTTTTAATTGACGATCATAACACATTATCGATTTATACAAATCAGAATAAATCTAACGGAAAAGGTTTTGTAGATACTGATATCGATTATAATAACGTAACTAATTCTGATATTTCGAACATTTTTCAGAAATCAAGATATTGGGGACCAGATCAAGTTGGGACTTATAATTTGGCATACAAACACATTTTCAAAAAAGAAGGCCACACTTTAGATTTTGAAGGAAATTATAGTGATAATAAAGAATCTCAACATGCTTCTTTTGATACTGAAACAACAAAAACAGACAATACAAGCTCTGATATTTTGTATAATGATTTCTTGAAAGGTACTCGAAAACTAACCACTTTAAATGTTGATTATGTTAATCCGTTAAACGAAAAAACAACTCTTGAAGCTGGTGCCGAAGCAAGAATTACAAGAACAGGAAATGATTACACAACAGGAAATCCGTTGCTTCCGGTTGCAGATAGAACTTCTCATTATACTTATGATACCGATATTTATTCTGCATATGTAACATTTGGTCAGAAATTCAAAAAAATAAGTTATCAGCTTGGAGCGCGTTTTGAAAGCTATAAAGTTCAGGCTAACTTAAATTATGGACAGACTATGTTTGATGATGATTATATCACATTATATCCTTCTGCTTATTTAACTTACAACATTACTGAGAAAAACACTTTACAGTTTAGCTACAGCCGTCGTGTTGACCGTCCGAGTTTAGAACAGACAAAACCTATTCGTGAGTTTGCAACTCCTTTGGTTACATCTTTAGGAAATCCTGAATTAAGACCACAATTCACTAATTCTGTTGAAGTAAATTATACTAAAACATTAGAAAAAGGAAGTTTTTCTGCAGGTGTTTTTGTGAGAAGCATTAACGACCAAATTAGCAGAATTTTATATCCAGATCCAGCAGATCCGAGCAAAGAAAAGCAGATTATGTCTTTTACAAACTACGATCATAATACAGCGTACGGATTTGAAGCTTCTTTCAATTATAAAATTACAAAATGGTGGGATATTCAGCCATCTATTGATTTTTCAAGCATCAACCAGCAAGGTATTGTGTTTCAATACAATGCTGCTGACAATAGCAGTAATCCAATTGAAAGAAAAATTACTGTTGCTGCTTTCAACGGACGTATGAATTCTAATTTTAAAGCCAACAAACGCTTAAGCTTCTTATTATTCGGATTTTACAGAGGTGCAGTTGATGGACTTCAAAACAATAGTCACGAAATGTATAAAATGGATATTGGTTCGCGCTACACTTTGTTAGACAACAAAATGAACATCAGCGTACGTTTTAATGATGTTTTCAAAACTATGAAATATGCTTTTGACACTCAATATCCTTATCCACAAGCTGGACAGTTTACTTGGGAAAGCCAAACAGTTTATGTAGGTTTAACATACAACTTTGGTGGCGGAAAAATCAAAAACTTACAGCGTAAACAAAGAGATGACAATACGAATAAAGACGGAGGCGGAATGTTCTAATCGTCTTATTGCAAGAATTTTTTAATAATTTTAGAATAATTTTTTGTAGAAGAAAAGTCTGGAGATGCCAACTCCAGACTTTTTTTATTTTAGGTTTATAAAAAATTACGAATTTCTTTTATTTCTTCAGGATTCGCAATTTCAGTATTATTTGTGATTGCTGACGAATGATAAAAAGTCAGATCTAATTTTTCTTGAAGCAATTTTATATTTGAAGATCTTAAACCGCCGCCAGGCATAATTTCGATTCGGTCTCCAGCTAATTCTTGAAGTCTTTCTAATGCTGAAATTCCTTCTTCTACATTTACGCCTTGACCAGAAGTCAAAATTGTTTTGAAACCACAATTAATAATGGTTTCTAATGATTTTTCAGGATTCTTAACCACATCAAAAGCACGGTGAAAAGTACAAGATAACGGATGCGCTAAATGCACCAATTCTTTGTTTTGCTTTTTATTTACTTTTCCATTTTCTTTTAAGATTCCGAAAACAAAACCATCAACACCCAATTTTTTAAATTGTTTAATGTCTTGTTTCATTTCTGTAAGTTCTTCATCAGAATAAACAAAATCACCGCCTCGAGGTCTAATAATAACATGCATTTTAATGTTTAGACTTTCACGGACTTTAAGCACCAAAATAGAATTTGGTGTTGTTCCTCCTAATTTCATGTTCTCACATAATTCAATTCTGTCCGCACCATTTTCCTGTGCAATTAAGGCAGATTCATAATTAAAGCAAGCTATTTCTAGTTGATTTTTTTTCATTTCAATTCAAATAATTTTCTTCAAAGAAGACCTAACAGGTTTTAAAAACCTGTCAGGTCTAATGCGAATTTATAAAAAAAACCTGCTCCAAAATGAAGCAGGTTAAAATATAATGTAAGATGAATTATTTTACCATTTAATAATAGAACTTGCCCAAGTAAATCCACTACCGAAGGCTGCTAAAACTACTGTATCTCCAGATTTGATTTTTCCTTGCTCCCAAGCTTCAGTTAAAGCAATCGGAATAGATGCAGCCGTTGTATTTCCGTATTTCTGAATATTATTATGAACCTGATCGTCTTTTAATTTGAATTTATTTTGAATGAATTGTGAAATTCTCAAATTCGCCTGATGCGGAATCAACATATCAATATCTGAAACTTGAAGACCGTTTGCTTCCAATCCTTCGTTGATTACTTCTGCAAAACGAACAACCGCATTTTTGAATACAAATTGTCCATTCATATAAGGATAATAACTTTCGTCATTTGGGTCGTTGTCTGCAATAATATCTGTAACCCAACGAGCTCCCATTCCAGGCGCTTGCAAAGCTAGTTCTTCAGCATGTTCACCTTCAGAATGCAAGTGAGTAGAAAGAATTCCTTTTGTTAAATCTTCTTCACGGCTTAAAACAGCTGCTCCTGCTCCATCTCCAAAAATTACAGAAACACCGCGCCCGCGAGTTGTCATGTCTAAACCTGTAGAATGAACTTCTGAACCAATTACCAAAATGTTTTTATACATTCCGGTTTTAATATATTGATCTGCTACAGAAATTGCGTAAACAAATCCTGAACATTGATTTCTAACATCTAAAGCTCCAACCGTTCTAAGACCTAAATCTCTCTGAACCAAAACTCCAGGTCCTGGAAAATAATAATCTGGACTTAATGTAGCAAAAACTACAAAATCAATATCTTCTTTGGCAACACCAGAACGCTCGATTGCAATTTTAGCTGCTTTCACTCCCATCGAAGTTGTGGTGTCTTCTCCCCGAATAATGTGTCTTCTCTCCTGAATTCCTGTTCTTTCCTGAATCCATTCGTCATTGGTATCCATTATCTTAGACAAATCATCATTAGTCACCACATTAGAAGGAACATAATATCCTAAACCAGCTATTTTTGAATGATACATATTCTATTATTATTTATTAAAAATTGGAATGCAAATTTACGCATACTTTAAAATATACGTATACAAAATACTATTTTTTTCGTAATTAGCAATTTAATATATTTTAATAATAAGGCAAGATAGCATCAATTACTTCTTGAAAAGACAATTTTCTGTTACAAAAACCGAAAAAAATTAAAAAACAGACTTAAAATGTAACAAGATGAAAGTATCTTAGTCAAACATTTTGAATCCCATTTATAAATCACTAAAATTCAAACTATGAAATTAAAGGTTACGCTGTTGTTATTTTTAAACATAAGCTTCTTCTCTTATGCTCAAGAGAATTTAACTTATCAAAAACCTTCTAAATCTATTTTAGATTTAGCAGATTATCAGAGACCTCCTTCTGTATCTATGGATACAAAAAAGGAAAATATGCTTTTAACTTATAGAAATACGTATAAAACTCTTGACGATTTAAATCAAGATGAAGTTCGTTTGGCAGGTTTGAGAATTAATCCTGTAACTAATATTTCAAGCACAGTAACTTACGTTACTAATCTTAAACTTAGAAAAATTAGCGGCAAAGAAGATGTTCAAGTAAAAGGTCTTCCTGAAAATCCTAAAATTGCCAATATTCTTTGGTCGCCAAATGATAAAAAAATTCTTTTCTCTCACACCGCAGCTTCTGGTGTAGAACTTTGGGTTTTAGATGTAGCATCGGCTCAGGCTGCAAAACTTACAGAGGCGAATGTAAATGCAAATCTTGGAAATCCATTTAGCTGGTTATTAGACAATGAAACTATTTTAGTTAAAATGCTTCCAAAAAACAGACCAGCACTTTTAGATTCAAAAAAGGATTTGCCAACTGGTCCAATTATTTCTAACACTTCTGGAGAAAAATCACAAAACAGAACTTATCCTGATATGTTGAAAAATAAAAATGACGAAGCGAATTTCGAAAATAGCGTCACTTCTGAACTATATAAAGTTAAACTAAATGGTGATGCCGTTTTATTTAAAGAAGCGGCAATGTTTGCTGGAGAAAGAATTTCACCAGATGGAAATTACATTATGCTGACTACAATTCAAAAACCATTTTCTTACGTAGTTCCTTTAAATAGATTTCCATCTAAAACCATTGTATACAATATAAACGGAAAAGAAATCAAAACTGTAAACGAAGTCCCTCTAAATGAGATTATGCCAAAAGGTTTTATGGCTGTTCGTAAAGGAAAAAGAGATATGGCATGGAGAAATGACAAACCAGCAACATTATCTTATGCAGTAGCTTTAGATGAAGGTGATCCAGCTAAAAAAGTAGATTTTAGAGACGAAGTTTTTCTTTGGGATGCTCCTTTTGATAAAGATGCTACATCATTAGTAAAATTGCCACAGCGTTTCAGCAATATTATGTGGGGTAGTGATAATTTGGCGGTTATATCAGACGAATGGTATGATACTAGAAACACTAAAACTTATTTGATTAATCCATCAAATCCTAGCCAACAGCCAAAACTTATTACAGATAGAAATTCTCAAGATGTTTACTCAGATCCAGGAAATTTCGAAACAAAGAAAAATGCTTACAACAAATATGTTTTAGCTATTGAAAAAAACAATCTTTATAGAATTGGAGATGGCTATACTAAAAACGGTCAATTTCCTTTTGTTGATGAATTTAATCTTGAAACTTTAAAATCTAAACGTATTTATACTTCACCTTATAAAGATAAAAAAGAAGATATTTATGAAATTGAAGATTTTAAGTCTGGAAAAATTTTGGTGCAGGTTCAATCTAAAACCGAATATCCAAATTACTATTTTAAAAACATCAAAAAACCAAACAGCTTAACGCCAATTACCGATTTCAAAAATCCGTTTGAAAGCATCAAAAACGTAAGCAAAGAAGTTATAAAATACAAACGTAAAGATGGTTTAGAACTTTCTGGAACTTTATATCTTCCTGCTGGTTATGACAAAACTAAAAAAGAAAAACTTCCTTTATTAATCTGGGCTTATCCAGCAGAATATAAAGACAGAAATAGTGCTTCACAATCGACTCAAAACTCAAATGAATTCACATTTCCATATTATGGATCATTTGTATATTGGGTAACAAAAGGATATGTCGTTTTAGATGATGCAGCTTTCCCAATTATTGGAGAAGGAACAACGGAACCAAACGATAACTTTATTTCGCAATTGGTAGATAATGCGGCCGCGGCTATAGATGCTGTTGATGCTTTAGGATATATCAATCGTAAAAAAGTAGCCGTTGGAGGACACTCTTATGGAGCATTTATGACTGCAAATTTATTAACTCACTCGAATCTTTTTGCATGCGGAATTGCAAGAAGCGGTGCTTACAACAGAACTTTAACGCCTTTCGGGTTTCAGACAGAACAAAGAAATTACTGGGAAGTTCCTGAAGTATACAACACAATGTCTCCTTTTATGAATGCTGATAAAATGAAAACTCCGATTTTATTAGTTCATGGTGAAGCAGATAACAATCCAGGAACTTTTACTTTGCAGACAGAAAGATATTTCCAAGCTTTGAAAGGATTAGGAGCGCCAGCTAGAATGGTTATTCTTCCGAAAGAATCTCATGGATATGCTGCCAAAGAAAATATTCTTCACTTACTTTGGGAACAAGATCAATTCTTAGAAAAATATTTGAAAAATTAATTTCAATCTTTCATAAAAAGAAACCCGATAGCAAATACTATCGGGTTTCTTTTTATAAATAATTTAAAACTAAAAACACTTCTTGTTCCAGCGGTAAATCGATTTCACTTTCAAAGAAAATCAATTGTCTTTTATGAACCGTTTCAATTAGAAAATGACTTCCTCTAAAATAAGTTCTTCTAATTTTTACCTTCAATCTAGATTCTGAAACCATTTTAAACTGATGCGGATAAACTAATGTTTTATGCGTTTCATCTTCATAAGGAAGCAACAAATGCGTTGCCACTTCATTGACTTCACCAAATAGAGAAGCTACATATTTTATCTGCGGATCTTCGTATATTTTAGTGGGATTATCTTTTTTAATCACTTCACCATAACGCATTACAATAGCTTCGTCTGCAAAAGACAAAGCATCTGTACTATCGTGTGTTGCAATAATACAGGTAATTCCTTTTTGTTTTAAATAGCGAAATAAATTTCGTCGCAAAGCATTTTTTCTAAAAGCATCAATTTGACTAAACGGTTCGTCTAACAAAATAACTTCTGGTTCTAGAGCTAAAACTCTAACTAGTGCAACTCTTTGCTGTTGTCCTCCACTTAAGAATTTTGTTTTTACATTAGAAAATTGTTCCATTTCGACCATTTCTAATAATTCCTGAACACGGAGTTTTTTCATGTTCGCAAAACCATTCGAAAGGAATTTCCCAACATTTTCTGCCACCGTTTCATATGGAGACAAATCAAAGTCCTGAGCCAAATATTTCATGTATGGCATTCCGGGAATCAAATTAAACTTTGGTCCCAGAATAGGTTTATCATTATAAAATATTTTTCCTTCGTCTAAATCATACAAACCATAGATAAGTTTAAGCAGCGTACTTTTACCGCAACCACTTTCTCCAATAATAGCAATATTATCACCTTTATTAATAGTGAAAGAGACGTTTTTGATAACTGGCGTATCGGTATATGAAAAAGATATATTTTGAATGTCAAGCATGAGTTGTAATATGAGAGGTCAAATTTACAATGTTTAATTTCTAATGTCAAAAAAAAGCTGCTTCAATTATGAAACAGCTTTTTTTATATTTTATTTTGTTTTGAAATTATTTTCCAGCTTCTGCTTTAGCGTCATTTACCATTTTGTCATTCGCAGTAATTGAGAATTCAACACGACGGTTTTGCGCTCTTCCTTCTGGAGTATCATTTGTTGCAATTGGATCTGCAATTCCTAAACCTGAAGTTTTGAAACGGCTAGATTTTAATCCTTTAGCAACTAAATAAGCTTGTACAGAAGCAGCTCTTTGTCCAGAAAGTGTTAAATTATATTCTGGTTTTCCTGTATTATCAGTATATCCAAAAATTTGAATATCAGTATCTCCGTATTCATTAAATACTGGAACCAATTTATCTAAATTAGCTTTTGCTGTAGAAGTCAAAGTAGATTTGTTTGTATCAAAACGAACTGAGTTTTCATTCAAAGTTAAATGAATACCTTCTCCAACTCTTTCTACAGAAGCGCCTGGTAAAGCTTGATCGATTTCACGAGCTTGTTTATCCATTTTGTTTCCGATCAAAGCTCCAGTTCCACCACCTACAGCAGCTCCAATTGCAGCTCCTAAAGCAGCGTTTCCGCCTTTTCCTAAATTATTTCCTAATACAGCTCCGATAACACCTCCAGCAACTGCACCAATTCCGGCACCTTTTTGCGTGTTATTTGCATTTTTTACTGAATCACAACTAGTAAAAAAACTAGCAATAACCATTAAACTACTTAATCCTAAAACTGTTATCTTTTTCATATTCTTATATCTTTAAATATTAATTGGCTCTTTGAAATTGGTAAGTCACATCTTTAACCTGACCTCCAACATTTATATTATCAATTAACTGAAATGAACTTTCAGTCACACTTCCCACTTTTAGCAAGTAACCATCTCTTACTTTTTTAGCTTTTTCTCCCGCATCAAGAATTTTAAGCACAAACATACCTTGATTATTGATACTCCAAACAATTGGCGAAGAAAATGCTGTACAGCTTGGCGATGTTAAAGCCATATTTCCTTTGTTGTTATTTGAAATAAAACTCCAGTTACTTCCAATAAAACATTTTGAATCTGCCAAATCAAATGAATTTACTTTGATATAATCTGAACCAGGATAAGTTACATTTGTAAGTACCCAATTTCCTTTTAGAGCTACTTGGGTTTTCTTGTCAAGTTTAGTCGAAAGTGTAGTCGCTTCAGATGAAGCTGTTGTCGAAGCTGATTTACACGCAAAAAACATCGTGGCTATCAGACAAATAAAAAATATTTTCTTCATTTTGCTTATTTTTTTTAAGTTAATACTTACAAGTTTAACAATTATTATACCACAAATATACGATTCGTAGAAATATGTTTGGTTTTAAAATCTAATTATTTTCTTTCAAAATTAACATTTAAGACATTTTGTCACCCTAAAAACAATTGGTATTCTATTTGAATAAATGAAAATCATCACATTAAATAAAAATTTAAAAAATATGGCAACAGGTAAAATTAATGTTTCAGTAGAAAACATTTTTCCCTTAATTAAAAAGTTCTTATACAGCGACCACGAAATTTTCTTGCGCGAGCTTGTTTCTAATGGTACTGATGCTACTTTAAAATTAAAACATCTTATTAGCATCGGAGAAGCTAAAGTAGAATACGGAAACCCAATTATTGAAGTTAAAGTGGATAAAGAAGGTAAAAAAATCCACATTATCGATCAAGGTTTAGGTATGACGGCTGATGAAGTTGAAAAATACATCAATCAGGTTGCTTTTTCTGGAGCTGAAGAATTTTTAGATAAATACAAAGATTCTGCTAAAGATTCTGGAATTATCGGTCACTTTGGTCTTGGTTTCTATTCTGCTTTTATGGTAGCTGAAAAAGTTGAAATCATTACAAAATCATATAAAGACGAACCAGCTGCACATTGGACATGCGACGGAAGTCCTGAATTTACTTTAGAACCAGCTGACAAAACTTCACGCGGAACTGAAATTATTCTTCATATTGCTGAAGATTCTTTAGAATTTTTAGACGATTCTAAAATCAGCGGTTTATTGAATAAGTATAACAAGTTTATGCCTATTCCAATTAAATTCGGAACTAGAACAGAAACTCTTCCAAAACCAGAAGACGCTCCTGAAGATTATGTTAATGAAACTGTTGAAATTGACAATTTCATAAACAATCCAAACCCAGCTTGGACAAAACAGCCTTCTGAATTATCTGATGAAGATTATAAAAACTTCTACAGAGAATTGTACCCAATGCAGTTCGAAGAGCCATTATTCCACATTCATTTAAATGTAGATTATCCGTTTAACTTAACTGGTATTTTGTATTTTCCTAAACTAGGAAACGACATGCAAATCCAGAAAGACAAAATTCAATTGTATCAAAACCAAGTTTACGTTACAGATAACGTAGAAGGAATTGTACCTGAATTCTTGACAATGTTAAAAGGTGTTATCGATTCTCCAGATATTCCGTTAAACGTTTCTCGCTCTGGTTTACAGGCAGATGGCGCTGTTAAGAAAATTTCTAACTACATTACTCGTAAAGTTGCAGATAAATTAAAAGCATTATTTAACGAAAACCGTGCTGATTTTGAAGAAAAATGGAACGATATTAAAATTGTTTTAGAGTACGGAATGCTTTCTGAAGATAAATTCTACGAAAAAGCTGGTGCATTTGTTTTGTATCCAACTGTAGATAATACTTATTTTACTCTAGAAGAATTAAAAGAAAAACTGAAAGAAAACCAAACTGACAAAGACGGAAAATTGGTTGTTCTTTATGCAGGAAATAAAGATGCACAGCACTCTTATATTGAAGCAGCGAAAGATAAAGGTTACGAAGTATTGCTTTTAGATTCTCCAATTATTTCGCATTTAATTCAGAAAATTGAGAATGACAATAGCGGATTAACTTTCGTACGTGTAGATTCTGATCATATCGATAATTTGATTAAGAAAGACGAAAACACGATTTCTAAATTATCTGAAGAAGAAAAAGCAACTTTAAAAACTTCTTTAGAAGCTTATATTCCAAAAGCTTACAGCGTTCAGTTAGAAGCTATGGATTCTCAAGCTGCTCCATTTATTATTACGCAACCAGAATTTATGCGTAGAATGAAAGAAATGAGCCAAACTGGCGGCGGCGGAATGTTCGGAATGGGCAATATGCCAGAAATGTACAATTTGGTTGTAAATACAAATTCTGATTTAGCTTCAAATATATTGAACACAGAAGACAAAACACACCAAGAACATTTGGTAAAACAAGCTTTAGATTTAGCTAAATTATCTCAAAATCTTTTAAAAGGTGAAGCACTTACTGCTTTCGTGAAAAGAAGTTTTGAAATGATCAAATAAGCATTCAAAAAAATAATATTTTTTAAAATCCTGCAAATTAAGTTTTGCGGGATTTTTTTTTGACTAAAAATACCCTTCAAAAAAGGGCAATTCTCCCCTTTTCTCAAAAACACTCTTTACATAATTTTGATAACCAACCAATTACAACAAAATCTAGAAATCATGGATAAAAGAAAGTTTACAGAAAATGGGACAGTTCTAGCAATTATAAAAGATTTAAAGGACCAACTTAAAGACAAAAAATTCTCAGATATCACAGATAAAAATAATTATCAATATGTTGATCTCGTGCAAGAAGGCGGAGGCGTACTCGGAATTGCTTTAATCGGATACGTGTACGTTTTAGAAAAAATGGGAATACGATTTTTAAGCCTTGCAGGCACGTCCGCAGGAAGCATTAACACAATGTTAATGGCGGCCGCAGGAACTTGCGATGTAGAAAAATCTGAATGGATTTTGGATTGTTTATGCAACAAAAACTTATATGATTTTGTTGATGGCGATAGAGATGCACGCGAATTTATTGATGCATTATTGAGCGATGCAGGAAATCTAAAATTGATCATTAAAGGAACTCAGGTCATCGATAATTTTAAAGATGATTTAGGACTGAATCCAGGAAATAATTTCCATCAATGGATGACCAATTTGCTTTCTCAAAAAGGAATAAAAAATTATGCGGATTTAAAAGCTTTAAGAGAAAAAGGAGTTTCAGACAATAATAAATTATTCCGCATTAATAGAGTTAATCTCGGCGATAAAGAAGAATATAAAAGAACAGATCATTGGAGCGAAATGGCCATAATTGCCGCAGATATTACAACTGAAAGCAAAATTGTATTTCCGAAAATGATGGATTTATTTTATGCAAATCCAAATGTTCAGAACCCAGCCGATTTTGTTCGAGCATCAATGTCTATTCCACTATTTTTTAGTCCTTTCAAAATTAAAAATATTCCAGGCGGCGTTGAATCTTGGAACAAATGGAATGAAGCAACTTGCTTAAGAACTTCCGTTCCTTCTGAAGTAATGTTTATGGATGGCGGAATTATTTCTAATTTTCCTATAGATATTTTTCATGAAAATTTAAATGTTCCTGCTTCTCCAACTTTCGGAATTAAATTGGGCTACGATAAAAATGAAATCAATAAAAATGAGAAGTTCTCCAATTTAATCAGCTCCATGTTTGACACCGCGAGATATGGCTACGATTCTGAATTTCTAAGAAAAAATCCTGATTTTAAAAATTTAATCGGATACATTGATACTGGAAGTCATAATTGGCTGAATTTTAATCTTACCGATGATGCTAAAATTGATCTTTTTATTAGAGGAGCACAAAATGCCGCCGACTTTCTAAACCGTTTCAATTGGGAAGAATACAAGAAAATAAGAAAGGCCAAAAGCGATTATTATAAATCTGTTTGATTATAATTTTTTCTCCAAAAATTCGTTATAATATCCTGTAACTAACCATTACAGGATTTTTCTATTGTAATTCATTTTTTATTACATTTGATTGCCTTATTTATCTAACTAAAAACAAATACCACTATGAAAAAAACTGCTATTTTACTTTCAACTATTTGTGCCACAGCATTTTTATATGTTTCTTGCTCAAGTAGTGATGATAGTAACGACAACAACTCTTCAACAGATTTAACAAACGTTGCGGCATCACTTGCTGTAGACGCATCGACGGCTATGGATGTTAATACAGGTCTTTTGGTTACTGCGAACTCCACAACTACTGCAAAAACTGCCGAAACACAACCAGGAATTTGCGCTGCAATTACAGTTACAACACCAGAAGGAACAGCCTATCCTAAAGTATTTTTATTAGATTTCGGAACAGCAGGATGTAAAGACGAAACTCTAACCAGAAAAGGAAAACTTAAAATCACTCTTACGGCACCAGTTACTACAACCGGAAGTAAAATGACTATCGAGAGAATAGATTATTACATCAATAACCTAAAACTGGAAGGAACAATCGAATATACAAATACAACAAGTACACCTTCTGTACCACAATGGACAAGAAAAGTAACTAACGGAAAATTAACAGACCTACAAGGCGGAGTTTATACAAATTCTGGAATTTACACAACAAAACAAACTGCTGGTGTTGACACTCCTTTTGTTTTAACTGACAATGTTTACGAAATCCCTGAAGGAACACAAACGATTACTTCTCCATCAGGAACTACTCTTACTTTAACAGTAACAGAAACATTAACTAAAAAATACTCTTGCACTTTTATTTCTAAAGGAAAATTAAAAATTCAAGGTGGAATAATAAATGGTGTAATAGATTATGGAAATAACGACTGTGACGCTATCTACACCTATACTCACGAAAACGGTTTGGTATTCAGTTTATCAATGTAAAACCTTTTATAACATTATTTTAAATCCCAATTTAGAAATAGATTGGGATTTATTTTTTTATAAAAATAAAACTTCAGGCTCATTACATTTAAACTATTTTCTTTATTTTGCAGCAAAATCTAAGAAACCAATGAAAAAAACATTAATTGCTTTTGCTACTCTTGCCTTACTTGCATCTTGCAGCAAAAAAGAAACTACTGACGGCTTACACCTGACAGGAAATATAAAAGGATTAAAGAACGGAACTTTATATATTCAAAGAATTGTTGACACATCGCTTGTTGCAATAGACAGTATCAAAATAGATGGAAACGCTACTTTTGAAAGAGATATCAAATTAGATTCGCCAGAGATGTTATATTTATTTTTAGATCGTGGTGTGACAAATTCTCTAGATAATAATATCTTATTCTTTGCTGAACCAGGAAACATAAACATTGAAACTAATTTAGATAATTTTATTGGAGGTGCTAAAATTACTGGATCAAAAAACCAAGAATTATACGAAGAATATAAAAAAATAAACTCTCGTTTTGTAGAAGAAAATCTTTCTATGGTAGAACCTCGTTTTAAAGCAATAAAAAGACAAGACCAGAAAGCCTTAGACAGTTTGATTAAAAAGGGAGAATCTAATATTAGGAGAAAATATCTTTACGCTACAAACTTCGCCTTGAACAATAAAGATCACGAAGTAGCACCTTATATTGCCCTAGCTGAAATTTATGACATCAACATTAAATTTCTAGATACTATTCAGAAATCTATGACTCCTAAAGTTGCAAAATCGCTTTACGGAAAGAAACTGACTAAATATGTTGAGGATTTGAAAAAACAACAGCAAACACCAGCACAAACTGCAGAATAATATTTCGTATATATCAACAAAAAGGCTCTGAAAATTCAGAGCCTTTTTTTATATGCAAATGTAAAGTTTTATCTTCCCATTAAACCTGCAAGAATAGCAAACACAAAAATAAGTGCATAAAAGCCAAGTAAAACAACCATTAAAACCCCAATAAATTTATAGTGCGATTTTAGATATCCTAATGAATCTGTAAGGGCACCAGAATCATTGTCTCTAAACGCTTTTTTTGTATTTGAACTAAATTTGTACAAATAGTAAACTGGAAAAAAATAAAGAGCCGCCATTAATAAGTAAATGAAAGTCATCATCGCTCCAAATGAACTACCATAAACTCCCATTCCTGGCACAGTATTTCCGATTGTAGAGAAAATTGCCCCTGCAAAAATGGCAATCAAAACTAAAAATCCTAGTCCAATAAACCCTAGTATAGACAAGAAATAAGCCCATTTAGCTGTTTCTTTTAAAAAGTCTTTTGCAGTGCTGTCTAACTGCAATTCAAATTTTTCAAATGCTGAAGTTTCTTCCATCGATTATAATGTTTTTAGGTTATCTAACAAACATAGGAAAAATATTTCTAAAAAAACATTAAATTAAATTAACAAAAAAGAAATTCTAAATTTGAATTCCTAAGACAACCTGAAACTTCAAACATGAAACCTGAAACGTAAAATTTCAATTTTGAGCAAAAAAAAAACCACTCACAAAGTGAATGGTTTTTTGAGCCGATAGAGGGACTCGAACCCACGACCTGCTGATTACAAATCAGCTGCTCTAGCCAGCTGAGCTACATCGGCGTTATTTCGGGTGCAAATATAAAATTGTTTTTTGATATTACAAAATAAATCTGCCTCTCATTTTTAAGTAAAAAACCATCACATTTCTGTGATGGTTTCCGTTGAGCCGATAGAGGGACTCGAACCCACGACCTGCTGATTACAAATCAGCTGCTCTAGCCAGCTGAGCTACATCGGCCTCATTACGGGTGCAAATATAAAGCGGTTTTTCAATTTCCCAAAATAAATTTGCACTTTTTTACACTTTTTTTTGCTTATAAAGCGTTGATTTTTTCAATCAATTGATTAGCAGTTTGTTCTAATTCAACATTGATTTGTTTGAAGTGGGCTTTTTTATTTTCAACGTTCTTTGCGTTCACTTTTGTAATCAAAGTATCGAATGCAGCAATAGCTTCATCGATCAAAGCATTCGTTTCTGGAGTTGGATTTCCTGTTGTTGACATCTCAAACAAGTAAACTGCCTCAATAATATCTCCTAATAAGAAGTTGATGTCTTTCTTTAAATTCTTAACGTTTGCCATTTTTATTATAATTTTAATTTGCGTCTGCAAAAGTACATATTATCTTTAGATTATGTGTTAAGAAATGTAAATTTCTAAAATTGAAGCTTTTCCGCTTAAATTAAATGCATTTATCGCAGCCGGAACCAAAACAGTATCCCCTTTTTTATATGCTTGCTTAAATCCGTCATATTCGATTTCGAAATTACCTTCAATACACATATATACTGTAAATGTTTCTCCGTTTTTGGCAACTTCTAATTTATTTTCTAAAGGAAGAAAGTTAGTTGTAAAATAAGGGCAATCTACAATTGTGTTTGAAGTATTTACTTTTGAGTCGTATTTTTTCTGCGTATCTACTTTATTATAGTTAATTGCATCTAATGCAAGATCTACGTGAAGTTCTCTTTTGTTTCCGTTTGCATCTACACGATCAAAATCGTATAATCTATAGGTAATATCAGAAGTTTGTTGAATTTCGGCAACCACCAATCCAGCGCCAATTGCATGAACAGTTCCTGTTTCTAAAAAGAAAACATCTCCTGGCTTCGCTTTTACATCATCTAAGATTGAAACCAAAGTATTGTCGTGCAAATGTTTTAAATATTCTTCTTTATTAGAATCTTCTTTAAAACCAACAATAATTCTAGCATCTGCATCTGCCTGAGTTACGTACCACATTTCTGTTTTTCCGAATGAATTGTGACGTTCTTTTGCTAATTTATCGTTTGGGTGAACTTGAATAGAAAGGTCTTCTCTTGCATCAAGATATTTAAATAGTAACGGAAATTGTTTCCCGAAACGCTCATAAACTTTAGTTCCTAAAATCGCATCTGGCGTTTCATTAATTAAATCCGTTAAAGATTTTCCTTTTAAATCGCCATTTGCAACCACACTTACATCTCCTTCTACGGTAGATAATTCCCAGCTTTCGCCTGTAATTTTCGAAACAATTGGTTTGTTTAGAATTGTTTTTAGTTTTTCTCCGCCCCAGATTCTTTCTTTCAAAATCGGTTCAAATTGCAAAGGGTATAAATTTTGGTTCATGTTTTTAGGCTAATATTTAGGTTTAATAATTGTGTTTGTGATACTATTTAAATTTATGATACTAATTCTTTAACGATTTCTAGCGCTTTCGGAATATGTTTTGCAGCATTTACGCTGTCAAATATCGAAATCACCAAACCATTTTTATCAATAATATAGGTTACGCGCCCTGGAAGCAATCCGAATAAATTATTACGGACTCCAAAAAGCTTTCTAAGTCTTTTATCTTGATCTGAAAGCAAAATAAAAGGCAATTGATGCTTAGCAGCAAATTTATGATGCGATTTTACGCTATCACTGCTAATACCGATTACCTCAGCTCCCAAATCTTTGAAATCTTCATATTGATCCCGAAAACTGCAAGCTTCTGTTGTACAGCCAGGCGTATTATCTTTTGGATAAAAATAAATTACCAATGGTTTTCTCCCTAAAATGCTTTGACTTTCAAAAAGTTCTCCATGATTGTCTTTCGCAGTAAAATTCGGAACTATATCTCCTATTTTTAATGACATTTTTTATTCTCCTTTATAAGTTACAAAATTGCGTTCCGTTTCGTTCAAAACGACTTCCAAATCAAAGTCGGTATGAATTCGTTGTCTAATTTTATTCCATATCACAACTGCAATATTTTCTGCAGTCGGATTTAAATCTGCAAATTCTGGAACGTCCAGATTCAGATTTTTGTGATCAAACGGAATTTCTACTTCTTCTCGTATAATGTCCGCCAATACTTTCACATCTAAAACAAAACCAGTTTCGGGGTCAATTTTTCCTGTAACGCTTACTGTTAAACCATAATTATGACCGTGAAAGTTAGGATTGTTGCATTTTCCAAAAACAGCGTCGTTTTTTTCAAATGACCAATCCTTTCGATGTAGTCGATGTGCAGCATTAAAATGTGCTTTTCTTGATATGGTTACTCTCATTTAGGCTTTTGGTTGGTCTGGATTAAAGTTTATGATCTTCTAAATAATGATAAAATTCATCAAAAATTATTTTAAACCAAACGGTGTAAATTTCGGGCTGTTTCTGAATATCGGTTTTTACATCTTCAATTTTCATCCATTTCCAAGCTTCAACTTCTTCTGTGTTGATGTTTGGTTTTTCATTATAATATCCAATCATTACATGATCTAATTCATGCTCTGTTAATCCGTTATCAAAAGGAGCTTTATAAATAAAATGAAACAGCTCTTTCAATTCCGTTCTAAAACCCATTTCTTCAAACAATCTTCTGCTTCCCGCCTCGATGTTCGTTTCACCTTCGCGTTGATGGCTGCAGCAAGTATTCGTCCAAAGTAAAGGCGAATGATATTTTTGATGTGCTCGCTGTTGCAGCATGATTTCATTTTGTTCGTTTAAAACAAAAACTGAAAATGCACGGTGCAAAAGCGCTTTTTCATGTGCTTCTAATTTTGGCATTAAACCAATCTGCTCATCATTTTCGTTAACCAATATTACTTTTTCTTCTGTCATAAGTCTTCTTAAGCAAACAAAAATACGAAAAAAGAAATGGCTTAAAAATCCTAATTGCAATTGCAAAAAATCTAAGCCTCAAACATTTTTATATCTTTCTGATTTACAATTAAATAAATTTAGTTCAAAATTAAAAGCTGTTAAAATTAAGACATAAAAACTACATTGACCTATTTTACGTAACTAATAAAAAGTTAAAACACACTTAAAAAAAACTGAATTCTTTGAAACTCAGTATTTCGAGGCTAAATCTAGTTGTATCTTTGAATTACAAAACTAAAGAAGCCTACAAATTTATACAGATCTAACACGTTAAACTTTTATTATTTGTTTATGAAATCTAAAACTCAACTTATTAGCCTTTGCTTTTTGTTACCGCTTTTTATTTTACAGGCTTGCGGACAAAACAACAAAAAGGATGCAAAACCAATTTCGATGGAAAAAAATATAATTACTAAACCGGGAAATCCATATTATTCAAATACAGACACCACAAAATTGAATGTTAGTAACGCCGAATGGAAAAAAGTTTTACCCGAAGATGTTTATGCTGTTATGCGTGAAGCAGATACAGAAAGACCTTTTACAGGAAAATATTGGAATACAGACGAAAAAGGAACCTATTATTGTGCTTCTTGCGGAAACAAACTTTTCAGATCTACTGCCAAATTCTCCAGCACTTGCGGATGGCCAAGTTTCTTTGAACAAGACAACAAAAAAAGCATTGTTTTTAAAGAAGATAATTCAATTGGAATGGAACGAATTGAAACACTTTGCGGACGTTGCGGCGGACATTTAGGACATATTTTCGACGATGGTCCAGAACCAACAGGAAAACGTTATTGCATGAATTCAATTGCGCTTGATTTTATTCCAGACAACAAATAATCTCATTTATGAAAAATATACTTTTAATATGTTTATTTGCGCTTTCGCTGAATGGCTTTTCGCAAAATAAAAAAGCGTCAAATCTAGAAACGATTACACTTGGCGGAGGCTGTTACTGGTGTGTAGAAGCCGTTTATGAGAATCTGGATGGAGTAAAATCTGTCGTTTCTGGATTCTCTGGCGGAAATGTTGCTAATCCTACTTACGAGGAAGTTTGTACCGGAGAAACCGGACATGCAGAAGTTGTTCAAATTACGTATGACAAAACCGTAACGGATATTAACGAGATCTTCAAAGTCTTTTTTACCGTTCACGATCCTACAACTTTAAACCGTCAGGGCGCAGATGTTGGAACACAATATCGCTCTGTAATTTTTTATAAAAATGCCGAACAGAAAAAAGCGGCAGAGAGCATTATTTCTGAATTGAATAAAGCTAAAGTTTATAAAAGTCCAATCGTGACTAAAGTGGAACCATTTAAAGCCTTTTACAAAGCCGAAGATTATCATCAGAACTATTATGCGAATAACAAAAATCAGCCGTATTGTAGAATGGTAATTCAGCCTAAATTAGAAAAATTTGAAAAAGTTTTTAAGGATAAACTGAAAAAGCATTAAACAAGGATTCTTCTAAACATCCCTAAAAGTTTTTTGATTTCCGAAAGATTGCTTCGGAGAAGCAAAATATTTATAGAACATATAATATTCATAGACAACAAAGCTCCAGCGGAGCGATATATTTTACCATTACAAAAAAATATATCGCTCCGCTGGAGCTTTTTCTATTGCGATATTTTTATTTCTACAAATATTTCGCCCATCTGGGGCTCACTTAAGAAGTAACTATTGTTTAGCTACTTTTTTGAATCGCATTACAGGTATATCGCCTTGAATTAAATTCAGTTTCCCATCTTTATCGACAGAATAACTTGTAATTTGTTTAATTTGTTTTAGAAATACTTGTTCTCCTCCACCTTCACAAAACATCATTGTTGTTGGACCAGCTTCTCCAAAACTTAAAGATTTCCCGTTTAAAGTATATGGCGCGCTGTAACCATTACATCCGTTATTTCCGTAAACTCTTGTTTCTTTTTGGTCGAAAGTTAATTGAGGTTTTTTATTCGGATACAAACCTTCAAAAGCAATTCTTGGTCCAGAAATATACTCCAGTTCCCAAGTTGTATCAAATAGATTTCCTGCGCTTTTTGTGTCTTTAGATGCCATACAAGAAGTTAATAATAAGGTTAAAACTGAAACGACTGCAAGTGTGTATTTTTTCATAAAAATGTAATTTTAAAGATTAATATAATTTGTTTTTTGAAGATTAAAATTGATCAGTAAACATTCGTTTCTCAATATTCATGCCCAGTTGCAGGTTTACGTTTTAAAATTTGGAGTTTTTTCTGTATCTAAGTTACTCTATTTTATTTAATGTTTTATAAGTCAAATCCTTAAAATCAATTTTGCAACTGCATTTTTTTTGTAATTTGCATCAATCAAAAAACCAAGAATCATAATCAAAAAACCAAAAATGAATTCCCAAAAACATCTTTTTAATAATAAAACATTTTTATTTTCCTCTCTATTATTTTTCTTTTTTGCTCTAACGGCAAATTCTCAAAAACAAATCTGCAAAATCTATTTTGATGACGGAACCGTATTGAGCGGTACCGGAAAAATCAGAATGGATAATAGCATCAAATTAAAATTGAATGAAAATGACAAAGGCACAGATTATGATCCTTTGATTATTGATCGAATTGAACTTGAAACTGATGGCATTTCGCAAGTTTATAAATACAAAAAAGAAGTCGATGGTTTCCATAAATGGCTAAAAGTACTTATAGAAGGTAAAGTTAGTTTATACAAATACGACATGTCTGGATTTAATTTTGGAACTATACCAGGTTCTGGATTTTCGGGAATGGGTATGGCTTCAACACCTGTCACATATTATTATGTTGCTCGCGGAGAAGATTTTGAAGTTTCTATAATTACTTCTTTAGGAAACATCAGTAAAAATTTCAAAAAAACAGCTTCAGATTATTTCAAAGATTGTCCTGTTTTAGTAGAAAAAGTCAATGCTAAAGAATTTAAAAAAGATGATATTTTTCAGGTTGTGAAATTTTACAACACAAAATGCGAAACAGAAAATGCAACTTCCGTAATTAAAGCAGAAAACTAAAGGCATACGCCCATTAAAAACTTACTTAATGGGCTTTTATTTTTACAACTGATTAATTTCAATCTTTGTCAATTCAGACAATTCTAAAATTCTTTCGACTTCGTCTTTATTAGCAACAAAAAACAAATAGTTGTCACCAAAAGTTTCATAGGTTAACAGCTCAAGATTTGATTTTTCTAATTCAGATTGAATGTAAGGAAAGAGTTCATGACTATAAGTTTCTTCGGGATAATCGAAAGTAAAATCTTCGCCAATTAAATTAGAAATAAAATATTCTGCATCTTCTGGATCAAATTTCCAATCGCTGTTCCAAGCGTCGATACTTTCAAAAAACGCAAAATGATCTCCGATAATATCATCGTATTCTTTTGCCTCTTTTTTATAATTTTTAAAAAGCTTTTTCGATTGTTTTTTTAGTTCATTTTCTTCAATATTTCCCCTTGAAACCAATTGAATAAACTCTTCAAAATCTTTTTCTGTTGCTTCTTCATTTGCTAATAAATTATCATTTGAAGGAAATTCTACAGTTTTTGGAATTTCAATATTTAAATACTGACAAATTCCTTGCAACACCAATTTAAAATCTCGAATTCCGATTTCTTCACTTTCATTCTTTGGATTATTTATATCTAAAACTTCACTTTCCAATAATCCTTTTGTGTAATCAAAGAAATGTTTTCCTGAATATAATATTCTGAAATCATTTATTTCTAAACTATTTGTGCAGCAAAAAAAGATAGTAAAGTTTTTTATAGAACGTTTAAACACTTTCTTTTCTTCGGGAGTTGGCTGCGAGTAAAATTGAATATGAATAAAATCGTATTCCAAACCTTCTTTAATTGCTTCTTCGGAAAGAGAACCAATATTCATTTTTTTATAAAGTTCATTTAAAACTTCATAAGCATTATTAAAACCAGCTTTTTTAATTTCTGCTATTCCTTCTTCATGATCAAATGAACTCGGAAAATAAAATAAATTTACAGACACATTCTCCTGAATTCCTTTCATTTTAAATTCAAGGCTAGATTGTTGGCTATATAAGTAATTATAAATTGGTTCAATTATATCGAAAGAAACAATCGATTTTGGATCATTATTACGACCGAATAAATTAGAAAAGAAGTTCGCCATTAGTTATTTAGTTTAAAATATTTGCGCTCTCAAATTAGAAAGCAACTAATATAAACTAAGATACTAAAGTTTTTTTCTGCAAAAAATTATTTCAAAGATTCCGCAATCATCAACGCACATTTTTCGCCGTCAATTGCTGCAGAAATAATTCCGCCAGCATAACCCGCACCTTCTCCACACGGATATAATCCTTTTATCTGCAAATGCTCGTAAGTTATAGGATCTCTCGGAATTCTAACAGGCGAAGAAGTTCTGCTTTCTGGCGCATGTAAAATAGCTTCGTTAGTCAAATAACCACGCATTGATTTTCCGAAATCCTGAAAACCTTGACGCATAATTTGCGTTAAAAATCCTGGAAAAACTTGCCCCAATTCAACTGAAGTTGTTCCTGGAACATAAGAAGTTTTCGGAATATCAGCAGAAACTTTACTTTGCGTAAAATCAATCATTCTTTGCGCCGGAACTTTTTGAGTTTGCCCTGCCAAATACCACGCTTTTTGTTCGATACTTTTTTGAAATTCCATTCCTGCTAAAGCGCCAAATTTTGCAAAAGGCTTAAAATCTTCCAATTTTAATTCGACAACAATTCCAGAATTTGCAGTAGATTGATCACGTTTAGATGGCGACCAGCCGTTTGTAACCACTTCTCCAGGACTTGTGGCGCATGGCGCAATTACACCACCCGGACACATACAGAACGAATACATTCCGCGACCATTAACCTGTTTTACAATAGAATATGGAGCTGGCGGCAAATGCTCTCCTCGATAATCACAGCTATACTGAATACTATCTATAAGTTCTTGCGAATGTTCTGCTCGAACTCCCAAAGCAAAAGGTTTTGCTTCTATTAAAATTTTCTTTTTATCTAATAATTCAAAAATATCACGTGCTGAATGTCCTGTCGCCAAGATCAATTTATTGGCGTGAATTTTATCTCCATTTTGAGTTACAATTCCCTCAACCTCATTATTCTTAACCAAAATATCATCTACACGAGTTTCAAATAAAACTTGACCTCCGAATTCGATAATTTTTTCACGGATATCTTCAATAATTTTTGGCAATTTATTGGTTCCAATATGCGGATGCGCTTCTACCAAAATATCTTCAGAAGCTCCAAAAGCTACTAAAAGTTCTAAAATTCGTGTTACATCGCCACGTTTTTTAGAACGCGTATATAATTTTCCGTCAGAATACGTTCCCGCACCGCCTTCGCCAAAACAATAATTAGAATCTTCGTTTACAATATGTTCACGGTTTATTGCCTTAAGATCGCGTCGACGGCCTCGAACATCTTTTCCGCGCTCTAATACAATTGGTTTTAAACCTAATTCTATTAATTGCAAAGCAGCAAAAAGTCCAGCCGGACCTGCGCCCACAACAATTACTTCTTGTGCCGAAGAAACGTCTTTATATATAGGAAGCTCAATTTTAGTTTCCTGAAAAGGTTCGCCTTTTAAGTAAATAAGAACTTTCAAATTGATTTTAATCGCTTTCTGACGTGCATCAATAGAGCGTTTTAAAATCGAAATATGCTGAATTTCTTGAGCAGAAACTTTAATCTGCTTAGACAAATGGTCTTTTAGCAATGATTCGTTTGCAGCAATTTCTGGTGTAACTTGAAGTAAAAGTTCTTTTGGCATTTTTTTGTTTTTATTCTATTAGCTTTTCTTTCTATGAAAAGAAGATGCAAAAGTACTATTTTGAAATGAGATTTTATCTTTGCTCTAAATTTTCACGCAGATTCATACAGATTTAAGCAGATTATGGGATTTTCAGCACAAAGAATATCGTAGAGACGCACTGCAGTGCGTTTCTACAGAAAAAAACTTAGTCCCGAAGCTTCGGGATAGCACCTCAGAATCTTAGAACCTTTAAGAAAGACTTTGTACCTTTGCGCCTCTGAACCTTTGCACCTTTAAAAAAAATGTCTAGAAAAATAAAACTAATTTGGGATTTTCGCGGACCAGCTTCTGCAAAAACTGCCGAACATCACGAAATTCATTTAAAAGAATATATAGCAATTGAAAAATTACCTTTAAATATTACAGGATTTTCAATTGTAAACGACATGCATGCCACCGCTTTTATGGTAGTTACCGATGAAAATATGATTCAAGTAAGAGATGCTTTGAAACCACATCGAGGAGAACTCTATGAGTAGTTTTCAGTTTTCAGTCACAGTTTACAGTTTGTACTGAGACTAATTTTAAGTCGCAGTTTACGGAGACTGCAAACTGCGACTGAATACTTTTTTAATTCGCTACTTCACTAATAAACTTTATACGCATTAAACGCAGTTCATCAATATCATAATCGCCATCGAATTCTTTTAGAGCGTCTTCGATTTTATCTGATTCTGATTCCATGAAGTAATCATGAATTTCTTCTTGCTGATCGTCATCCAAAATATCGTCTAACCAATATTTGATGTTTAGCTTTGTTCCAGAATAAACAATTTGTTCCATTTCTTTAATCAAAGCATCCATCGAAAGCCCTTTCGCGGAAGCGATATCACTTAAAGGTAACTTTCTATCAATATTCTGAATGATGTATAATTTGTTGGCAGAATTTACTCCTGTTGATTTTACGACTAAATCGTCTGGACGAATAATATCGTTATCTTCAACATATCTGGCAATTAAAGCCACAAATTCACTTCCGTATTTTTTAGCTTTTCCTTCTCCTACTCCATGAATATTATATAATTCGGTAATAGAAATCGGATATTTAAGTGCCATATCTTCTAAAGAAGGATCTTGGAAAACAACAAATGGAGGAACTCCAAGTTTTTTGGCTACTTTTTTACGAAGCTCGCGTAGCATTCCTGTCAAGACTTCATCAGCAGTTCCAGAAGATTTGCCTCCTGATACAATTGTTTCGTCATCAGCTTCTGTATACTCATGATCTTCAGACATCATAAATGAAACTGGATTTTTAATGTAATCTAATCCTTTTTCGGTGATTTTAATTACACCATAAGTTTCGATATCTTTAGACAAATAAGCGGAAACTAAAACTTGTCTTAATAAAGCCATCCAATATTTTTCGTCATGATCTGAACCCGAACCAAAATAAGGCTGCGTATCTGTTTTGTGTGCTTTAATTACGGCATTAATTCGCCCAATTAAAGTGAACACAATTTCTTTTGATTTGTAAATGTGTTTAGTATCACGAACAACTTCAAGCAATTTTACCACTTGTTCTTTTGCTTCGACCTTATGTTTAGGATTACGAACGTTGTCATCCATATCGGCACCTTCGCCAGTTTCGCTGTCAAATTCTTCACCAAAATAATGCAGCAAGAATTTTCTACGTGACATAGACGTTTCGGCGTAAGCCACAACTTCCTGCAAAAGTGCAAAACCAATTTCTTGCTCAGCAACTGGTTTTCCTGACATGAATTTCTCTAGCTTTTCTACATCTTTATAAGAGTAATAAGCTAAACAATGTCCTTCTCCGCCGTCGCGTCCTGCACGACCAGTTTCCTGATAATAACTTTCAAGAGATTTTGGAATATCATGGTGAATTACAAAACGAACGTCTGGTTTGTCGATTCCCATTCCGAAGGCAATTGTTGCCACAACAACATCTACGTCTTCCATCAAAAACATGTCTTGATGTTTCGCTCGTGTTTTGGCATCTAAACCTGCGTGATATGGAACAGCGCTAATTCCGTTTACTTGCAAAACTTCGGCAATAGATTCTACCTTTTTACGGCTTAAGCAATAAATAATTCCAGATTTGCCTTTATGCTGTTTTATAAATCGAATAATATCCGATTCGATGTTTTTTGTTTTTGTTCGAACTTCGTAATATAAGTTCGGTCTGTTGAATGATGCTTTAAAAGTGTTCGCATCAGACATATCCAAATTTTTCAGAATATCTTCCTGAACTTTTGGCGTTGCAGTTGCGGTAAGTCCGATAATTGGCACTTTACCTAATTGCTTGATAATATTTCTTAGATTTCTGTATTCAGGTCTAAAATCGTGTCCCCATTCTGATATACAATGGGCTTCATCAATAGCAACAAAAGAAATTTTGACACTTTGCAAAAAGCTTACATATTCTTCTTTTGTTAACGATTCTGGGGCTACGTACAAAAGTTTGGTTAAACCAGAAGTGATATCTTTTTTAACCTGAGCAATCTCCGTTTTGGTAAGAGAGGAATTCAATACATGAGCAATTCCATTTTCCGACGAAAGACTTCGAATCGCATCAACTTGATTTTTCATCAAAGCAATCAATGGTGAAACAACAATTGCTGTTCCATCCTGAATTAAAGCGGGTAATTGATAACAAAGAGACTTTCCACCGCCTGTTGGCATAATTACGAAAGTATTCTTATCATTTAAAATACTCGTAATGACTTGCTCTTGCAAGCCTTTAAATTGGCTAAAGCCGAAATACTTCTTTAATTCTTTATGTATTTCAATTTCGTTTGAATTCATTCTTTATATTAACTGTATTTTGTATAAATTTGCAACACATAAAGATACAACTTTCTTTTATACATACAAATTTTAAATATTCTGATTTGATCACAAAAGAAAATATATTGGCGATCGCCAAGAAAACAATACTCTCTGAAAGTGAAGCAATTACAAAACTCATTGATTTTTTGGACGAAAATTTTCACGAAGCTGTCCAACGTATCTATGAAAGCAAAGGTCGACTTATTGTAACTGGAATTGGAAAAAGCGCGATTATTGCTCAAAAAATGGTTGCCACTTTTAACTCTACAGGCACTCCTTCTATGTTTTTACACGCCGCTGAAGCAATACACGGCGATTTAGGAATGATTCAGAATGAAGACGTTATAATTTGTATTTCTAAAAGCGGAAATAGCCCAGAAATAAAGGTTTTGGTTCCGTTATTAAAAAGATTCGGCAACACCTTAATTGCAATTACAGGAAACATTACTTCTTTTTTAGCAAAAGGTTCAGATTATGTTCTAAATGCAACTGTAGATACAGAAGCTTGCCCAATCAATCTGGCACCAACAAATAGTACGACTGCGCAACTTGTTATTGGAGACGCATTGGCAGTTTGCTTAATGGAAATGCGTGATTTTAAACCTGAAGATTTTGCAGTTTATCATCCTGGCGGCGCTTTAGGAAAGAAGCTTTTACTTCGCGTAAAAGATATGATCGAAAATTCATTAAAACCCGCAGTTACACCAGATACTTCTGTTAAAAAAGTCATTTTTGAAATTTCTGAAAAAAGACTTGGAGTTACAGCAGTTATTGAAGATGAAAAAATTATTGGAATTATTACGGATGGAGACATCCGAAGAATGCTAAATGACGTAGATACTATTGCGGACTTGACTGCAAAGGATATTATGTCTAAAAATCCGAAAGTAGTTTCTTCGGAAACTATGGCGGTTGACGCATTAAATATTTTAGAAGACTTCTCGATCACGCAATTAATAGTTGCTGATAATGGAGAATATAAAGGAGTTTTACATTTACATGACATTTTAAAAGAAGGAATCGTATAATGGCAAAGAAAAACCTTGGCGAGATGTCATTTTTAGATCATCTTGAAGAATTAAGATGGCTATTGGTTAGAAGTACATTTGCAACATGCATCATGGCATTTGTTACTTATTTTATTAGTGATTATTTATTTGATCAAATTATTTTAGGTCCGATTAGACCAACGTTTTTTACTTACGTTTGGTTTTGCGACTTATCGCACCAATTAGGATTTGCAGACAGCATTTGTATTACAGAACTGAATTTCATTATTCAGAATACCGAAATGGAGGGTCAGGTAAACATCTTTGTATGGATGTGTCTTTTGGCTGGTTTTATTTTAAGTTTCCCTTATATTTTATGGGAAATCTGGAAATTTATAAGTCCGGCACTTTATGAGAAAGAAAGAAAAAATGCGAAATTATTCATTTTCGTTTCTTCATTACTTTTCTTTTTAGGAGTGTTGTTCGGGTATTTTGTAGTAATCCCGATGTCTGTAAACTTCGTTGCCACTTTCTCTGTGAGTGATGTGGTGAAAAACCAATTTACATTAGAATCTTATATGGGAATGGTTAAAACGAGTATTCTAGGAAGTGCTATATTTTTCGAATTACCAATTGCTATCTACTTCTTAACTAAATTAGGATTAGTAACTCCTGAATTCTTAAGAAAATATTGGAAATATGCTGTGGTAATTATTCTAGTTATTGCCGCAATTGTTACGCCACCAGATGTTGTAAGTCAAACTATTGTAGCAATTCCGATGTTAATTATCTACGAAGTCAGTATTCTGATTTCTAAGATTGTTTATAAAAATAAATTGAAAGAAAATGTCTGATATCATTCAAGAATTTAACGACTATCGTTCTAAAATGAACGAAAAATTATTAGCTGACAATAACAAAATTGTAAAGCGAATTTTTAATCTTGACACTAATGCTTACGCAGAAGGTGCTCTTGATGTAAAAACAAAAGAACTTTTAGGTTTAGTTGCTTCAACAGTTTTACGTTGTGATGACTGCGTAAAATACCATTTAGAAACAAGTTACAAAGAAGGTGTTTCTAAAGAAGAAATGATGGAAGCAATGGGAATTGCAATTCTTGTTGGAGGAACAATCGTAATTCCGCATTTAAGAAGAGCTTACGAGTTTTGGGAAGCTTTAGAAGAGCAAGGCAAATAATTAGAAAATTTGATAACTAGTCAATTAGATAATTTCTTGACAATATGTTAATTCATTTATCTCGTTGATTTATTTTCATTTATTTTGCCAAAGCGAGATATAATTATCTCATTATCAAATTGACACATTATCTAATTAAAAAAAATGAAGCTAAGAGCCGATAATTTAATCAAAACCTATAAAGGACGTAGTGTTGTAAAAGGAATTTCTGTTGAAGTAAATCAAGGAGAAATCGTGGGACTTTTAGGACCAAATGGAGCGGGAAAAACAACGTCTTTCTATATGATTGTAGGATTGGTAAAACCAAATCAAGGGAACATTTATCTTGACGACTTAAACATTACCGATTATCCGATGTACAAACGTGCACAACAAGGAATTGGTTATTTGGCGCAAGAAGCTTCGGTTTTTAGAAAATTAAGTATTGAAGACAATATTTTGAGCGTTTTGCAATTGACAAAACTTTCTAAAGAAGCACAGATTGCTAAGATGGAAAGTTTGATCGAAGAATTCAGTTTAGAACATATTCGCACTAACCGAGGCGATTTACTTTCTGGAGGAGAGCGTCGTCGTACAGAAATTGCACGCGCATTGGCAACCGATCCGAAATTCATTTTATTAGATGAGCCTTTTGCAGGAGTTGACCCAGTTGCGGTTGAGGATATTCAGAGAATTGTAGCTCAATTAAAAAATAAAAATATCGGAATCTTAATTACCGATCACAACGTTCAAGAAACTTTAGCTATTACCGATAAAACATATCTAATGTTTGAAGGAGGAATTCTGAAAGCAGGAATTCCAGAAGAATTGGTAGAAGATGAAATGGTTCGTAGAGTATATCTAGGACAGAATTTTGAACTTCGTAAGAAAAAATTAGAGTTCTAGAAAAAGTATTCAGTCTCGGTTTTCAGTAACAGCAAATACTGAAAACTGCGACTGTGACTGAAAACTATTCTACAGTAATAAACTGCAACTGCTCTATATCTCCGTTATAAATATTAACATCAACTCGATGTTTGATTCCTGGCAAAGAAGCTTTTTCTGTAAACTGCCAGAACAGCCAATCGTCTTCGATTTTTTCTCTATAGAAATTATAGTTCGCAATCCAAAATAAATAATCTCCAAATTCTTCTTTTAAGAAATCAGAATAATACCTTTCTCCCGAATAAATTATTGGGCGAACCTGATAATGTTTTTCAACTTTATTCAACCAACGCTTCAAACCTTTTTTTAAACTGTCTAAAGGCTGATTTTTGGGTAATTTTTCGATATCTAAAACTGGAGGGAGATCTCCTTTTTGCAATTTTACCGTTTTAATAAAAAGATCGGCTTGTTCGATAGAATTTTCATTAGGACGATAATAATGATAAGCGCCTCGCATTATTTTATTTTCTTTTGCTCCTTCCCAGTTTCTTTTGAATTGCCTATCAACACGATCATTTCCTGCTGTTGCGCGAATAAAAACAAATTGTACAGGATATTTTTCGTCTAGGATTTCTACTTCCTCCCAATCGACTTTTCCTTGAAATTCAGAAACGTCAATTCCGACTACTTTTCCTTTATGATTTTCGAGAACACGAATATTTCGCACATCCGAAAGATGTTTATCAACCTCATCTTCGTCTAAAACTTTTTCCGATTTAAAACCTAAATAATAAGCAAGTCCTTTACGATAATGGTAAATTATTCCGATAAATAAACACGAAAAAAATAGCAACAAAAGTCCTCGAAAAACCTTGCTTAAAAGAGATCTTCCAGCGGGTTTTCTAGAATATGTTTTACGGTAAGTTGTTTTTCTCGCCATCAAACAGAATTACTTTTTCAAAAACAGATTATTGATAATTGAAAGCAATACATAAAAAACAATAATCAACGGAATTGCAATGTAATGCAGTAAAATAACCATTAAAACCGAAACGATTAAAAATATGATTTGAAGTGCATTTTCTTTAAAACTAAATTTTTTAATTTTTAAAGAAAATAACGGGATTTCGGCGTTCAAAATGTAAGCGCTACATAACGTGATTATTAATAAAACCCATTGATTGGTTAAGATTTCCAAGATCATTAATGAATCTGAAAAAGAAATAACTAGCGGAAGACTTAAAATAAACAATGCATTGGCAGGCGTCGGCAAACCAATAAAAGAATCCGTTTGGCGTGTATCGATATTAAAATTAGCAAGACGATAGCAAGACCCCAAAGTAATGATAAAGCCTAAAAACGGAATTGCCGGATGAGTTCCTAATTCATGTGCACTGTTATTAAACATACTATACATAACATATCCAGGCGTTACACCGCTTGTTACCATATCTGCCAAAGAATCTAATTGCAATCCAAGCGGGCTAGAAACTTTGAATAATCTCGCAAAAAAACCGTCGAAAAAATCGAAAAAGATTCCTAAGCAAACCATGTAAAATGCCATTAAATAATTATTTTGAGAAACATAAACAATTGCTACACAACCACAGAAAAGATTAATTAATGTGATGAGATTTGGAATGTGCTTTTTAATATTCATAGTTTGAAATTTTGATAATGGCAGAGAACAAATTTAGCATAATAACTCGATGCAAAACGAGTTTTTCTAATAGTTTTTTATTTCTAATTCCGACTTTCAGAATATTTGAAGAAACGAACTTAATAGCTGAGTAAAATATTATATTTTTGATAAAAATTTAAAAACTGTTTAGGACTGTAAAAAAAGAGCTTTTGAAAAAACTTTTAGCATTTATATTATTTTGGAGTTTTACTTCTCAATATGCACAAACCGTTCGAAAATATTCGAATGAATTTATGAATATTGGAGTTGATGCCGCGGCACTTGGAATGTCGAGCGCAGTTACGGCTTCTACAAATGATGTGAATGCAGTTTACTGGAATCCAGCGGGTTTAACAAATCTAGAAGATCATCAAATTGCTTTAATGCATGCCAGTTATTTTGCTAATATCGCACAATACGATTATATCGGTTACGCTAGTCCGATTGATGACCGAAGCGCTTGGGGAATTTCGATGATCCGTTTTGGTGTTGATGACATCATGGACACTACTCAATTAATCGACAGCCAAGGAAATATTGATTATAATAGAATTCGTCTGTTCTCTACAGCAGATTACGGTTTTACTTTTTCTTATGCCAGAAAACTTCCTGTTGACGGATTTCAATACGGCGTAAATGCAAAAGTTATTCGAAGAGTTATTGGAAAATTTGCCAATTCTTGGGGATTTGGATTTGACATCGGACTTCAGTTTGAAAGAAACGATTGGAAATTTGGATTAATGCTTCGTGACATTACAACCACTTACAATGTTTGGAATATTGACGAAGAAGAATATGCTAAAATCGCAAATGCAATTCCAGGAGAAAACAATACTTTACCAGAAAGCACGGAAATTACGTTGCCAAAAGCACAATTAGGAGTTTCAAAACGATTTGATTTTCATAACGATTATAGTCTTGTTACTTCTGCAAACTTAAATATGAGATTTGAACAAACCAACGATATTATCTCATCAAAAGTAGCAAGTATAGACCCAGCTCTAGGGTTTGAGTTTGGTTATACTGATTTAGTTTTTGTGAGAGCTGGAGTAGGTAATTTTCAGAATGTAACGCAATTAGATAATACAGAAAAATTAAATTTCCAACCCAATATCGGATTAGGTTTTAGATATAAAGGCATTCAAATTGATTACGCTTTGACAGATTTAGGAAACCAAAGCACCGCCTTATATTCTAATATTTTTTCACTAAAAGTAGATTTAGGAATCTTTAGATAATTTTTCTAAATCATAAAATTCAAAAAAATTAAATCATGAAAACTGTCATGTTCAAAAAAACACTTTTTATTTTATTTTTATTGATGAGTTTCATCGGTTTTAGCCAAAGTTTACCTTTATCTAAAGATGCTAAAATAAGTGTTCTTACGTGTGGACTTGGCAACGAAACTTATTCTTATTTTGGACATACTGGTCTTAGAGTTTCTGATCCAGGCAACAATTTTGATGTTGTGTATAATTACGGAACTTTTGATTTTAGAACACCAAATTTCGTTTTAAAATTCGCAAAAGGAGATTTACAATATTTTGCAACTGTTCATTCTTACTCCGATTTTTACAATGAATACACTTATGAGAAAAGAAGCATTTTTGAACAGGAATTATTGATTCCGCAAGATTTAAAACAAAAACTTTTTGACGAATTAAATGCTGTTTTAGCTTCTGAAGAACGCTATTATACTTATAAATTTATTGATAAAAACTGTACTTCAATGGTTGTTGATGTTATCAATAAATCTTTAGGACTGACTGTAATTACTAAAAAAGAAGATACCGATAAAACGTATCGTTCTATTTTGTTTCCATATTTTAATGGTCATTTTTACGATCAATTAGGAACAAGCATCATTTTCGGAACAAAAGTAGATCAAATGGGAACTAGAATTTTTCTGCCATTTGAATTAAAAAATAGCTTAGAAAAAACAACTTTTCAAAATAAGCCATTGGCTGGAAAAAGCAAAACATTATTAGAATTTACTAAAGAAACTCCAACATCTTGGTGGAATAATATTTATACTTACTTGTTTATTTTGCTGTTTGTTATTTTCGCGAGAAGCAAAGGAGTTGACAAAATATACTTTTTGATTTTATCTTTAATCGGAATATTTTTTGTTGTTATGGGATTTTATTCTTTTCACCAAGAACTGGCAATGAATTATAATGTTTTACTTTTCAGTCCGCTTTTATTGGTTTTAGTTTTATTCTCTGCTTTCAAAAACAAATTATGGACTTATCGATTTTCGTTAATCAATTTTGTTCTTTTAGTGATTTACTTTTTGTTTTTAATCAACAAAGCTCATTTCTTTATCACATTGCCATTAATTATTACCAGCGGTGTTGTTTTGGTTAGAACAGCCATTCGAAATAAAAGACCGATTCCTATAATAATTTAATTATTGACCGCGATAAAACAAAACAGTTGTAATCGTTTTTAAAGTAATACTCAAATCTAGAAACACACTTCTATGTTTGATGTAATATAAATCGTATTGAAGTTTTATCAAGCTTTCTTCTATCGATTCTCCGTAAGAATAATTTACCTGCGCCCAACCTGTAAGTCCAGGTTTGATTACGTGGCGTGTTTCATAAAAAGGCATTACACTTGCAATTTCTTCAACAAAAAAAGGTCTTTCAGGTCTTGGCCCAATTACGGCCATATCTCCTTTTAAAACATTAATAAACTGAGGAAGTTCATCAATTCTAGATTTTCGCATAAATTTACCAAAAGGAGTAACTCTTTTATCGTTATGCATTGCAAAAACTGCTCCATCAGTTTCTGAATTTGAAGTCATAGTTCTAAATTTATAAATCTTGAAAACAACGCCGTTTTTGCCAATTCGCTCTTGCGTATAAAAAAGGCTTCCTTTATTTGCAAAGTAGTTGGCGATTAAAATTATTGGAATAAAAACTAGGCAAATCATCAATCCGAAAAGAGAAAAGAAAAGCTCCATTAATCGAATCAATAACAAATATAATCTGTTATTGTTGCTTCTGCTAAATGGAAAAAAACGATAAAAATCTCGTCCGATATATTGTACCGGAATTCGCTGTGTTTTACTTTCGTAAACTTGTGTATATTCTCGAATTATATTTCCGTTTTCTAATAAATGAAGCAGTTGCTGATATAAGTCTGCCGTAATTCCGTCTGTTTTTTGTGATGCAATAACAATTTCTGAAACATTATGTGTAATAACAAAAAGTTCTAAATCTTCTTTTTTTATTTCTTTTACATAATGAAAATCTAAATTTTGATCTGCTAAGGAATCTGAGTTTACAAAACCTATAATTTTATAATGTGGATCGACATTTTCGAGTCCTAAAACTAATTCTTCGACCTCATTTTGGTCGCAAATTAAAACTACATTTTGAACAAAACGATAAGAAGCTAGAAAATACACATAAAAAAATCGCCACAATAACAAAGAACTCAAGACAACAAAATAGAAAATTATGATAATTAATCGCTGTTTAGGAAGTTCTGGCGATAAAATCGGTGTCAGTAAATATACTGTTATCGAAGTTATTGAGGTTAAAACAATGCTTCGTAAAATCTGAAATTGATTACTTGCAGTTTGCAGATTATAAATTTCGAAGATATTTCCAAAAATATAAATATAAGCAACTAACAAAAAAGATTTTAAATATCTCCCGTCATCTAAAACATAATAATGATAGTCGAATAGGATGCTCAGAAAATAAAGAGCGGCAAAAACAAATATCGCGTCAAAAAGATAAAGAAGAACTTTTCTTTCTGAAATTTCGAAATGCATTTTGCTTACTGTAGGCATGTACTCTTTTATTTTTTAGAATCAATTTGGTTAAGGCAAATGTATTGTAAAAAAAGAATTTAGCTATTAGCATTTTCTATTTTTTCTGGAATCTTAATTTTAACAGAAAGCAAACATAATGCATATACAAAAGCTGGAGCCGCCGTTCGCATTGCTGCATGATTTATGGTTAATAGCCAAAAAACAAAGCACGAGAGAAAATATAAATGCTGGCGGTTGTTGACATATAAAATAAAAGGAGTTACAAATAATATTAAAAAACCTAAAATTCCAAACAAGCCATGTTCAGAAAGCATTCTTGTAATCTCATTATGAGATGCTGCTTCCTCTTTCATTAGTTCTAAGCGTTTATATTTACTTAATCCTACACCAACACCTAATACTGGATCATTAAGAAATAGTTTTATTTCGGCACCCATTATTTCTTCTCTTCCTCCTAAACGGTCCTTTTTTTCTCTTCCTAATGCATCTTTATTAGCATATCTTTTCTCAATTAATCCAGAAGTTTGAAAATAAGAATAAGTCCAAACTCCAACTCCCATTAAAGCGGTCATCGCGAATATTAATACAAATTTACTTCTGCCTTTTGCATTTGAATTTCGATATAAGAAATACAACAAACAACAAATCATTGCCACACCAGTAATAATTCCGCCTCTAGAAAAAGTTACCAATCCTCTATATGTTATAAAAATTAGTAGACTGGCATTTAAAATCATCAGTTTTTTTGACTTTGAAAACAATATCAACTGACTAAAAAACACAAACATTCCTAAACCTAAAATAGTCGAAACCTGATTTGGACCAAAACCTCCAGAAGTTTCAAAATTTGATTGCGTACCTGTTACAACATCTTTAACACTAGGATTATATAAAAATAAATATACTGTAGTTGAAATGACAGGCAAGCCCATCGAAATTAATATATTTTGAAAATCAGAAAACAATATATTTCTTTTAATTGTGTATATGGCTGCTATTGCCAAACACACAGGTCCCGATAAATTAAAAAACAATGCTTTTTTTATGTCTGTAGAAGGATCTGAAAAAGCAGTGGCCATTAAAATAGCTGGGACTAATAAAACCAGAAAAAAACAATAAATTAATCCAATGCTAGAAAAATTGCTGTAGAACATTCCCATCAACATAAAGAAAGTTACAGCGAATTTTACATATTCATTATTAAAATTCCCTCCCGTCATTCTCAAAAAAACCTCAGCTCCAACCAGATATGCGGCAACCAATAAAACTTCGTTATTTCTATTTTTTGTCTGGTAAACGATAATAAAACCTACAATAAGAATTAATGCACTGTATATTTTTGACAGAAAAGGAACAACGAAAACAGCCATCGCTATTAAAGCATGAATAATGATTAAGGCTAAGTAGCTGAATTTTGTATTTTTCATTGATACGTTTATTTACTTTGCAAAAGTAGTCAAAGATTTTAACCACTGTAAATAGTCTTTTAAAATTGACTTTTCGCTGAAATGTTGTTCTACAAAAGATTTTAAACAGCTTCCTTTTTCTTTTCGCAAATATTCATCTTCGATTAATTTTTCGATTGAATTTACTAATTGATTTACATTATTTGATTCAATTAAAAACCCCACATTTTCTGAATAAATTATTTTTGGAATCTCGCCCACGTTTGTTGCAACGACCGCCAATCCTGACAAACCATATTCGAGAACAGCCAACGGAAGTCCTTCAGAAAGTGACGTTAAAACTCCTATTTCAGATTTTTCAAGCAGCTTTTGAGTATTATCTAAAGCTCCATAAAAGAAAATGGTATCATTGAGTTTCAGCTTATTTACTTTATTTCTTAATTCTTCACTATAAGAGTCATTAAAATCTTTTCCGACTAAATGAAAAGTCCAGTCTGGAAATTTTTTCTGGATATGAAAAGCGCTTTCAATTAATAATTCGTGATTTTTTTGAGGACGTAAATTAGCGATGCAAATAATTCTTTTTCCATCTATACCTTTCAATTTTACTGGTTTTGCAACTGTATTTGAGTTCTGGATAAAATTAGGAAGATAAATTACTTCTGAACATTTTAAATAATTTTCAGCCCATTTTTTAAGTGATAAATTAACAGAGACAATTCCTGAAAAAAAATAGGAACTCCATTTGAGAACTAGATTTTTTCTTAATTCTAAATTTTGCGAAATTCCATAATGATCATGCCATACAATTTTAATTTTAGGCATTATAAACTTGATCAAAACAGCAATAAAAAATGAGGAACTATGCGCATGAATTATTTCAATCCTATTACTTTTCAAATAGTTTTTTAATTTAGAAATAGCCCTTAAATCAAAACTTGATTTTTTTTCTAGAAATAAATAAGAAACATTTTCATTAATATAATTTCGAAGCAAACCCTCTTTTCGAGTAGCAATTAAACCCGAAAATTCAATATGCCCTGAAAGCGAATTTGCATAATTAACCGCCATTCTTTCTGCACCCCCAGTTTCTAAAGAATCTATAATTTGAACAATTCTCATTTCAATAAAAGTTTTTTTACTTCGGTTTCAAAAAATTCCAAAGTATAATATTGAGACCAGTTTTGCGCGAGAATACTTTTGTTTCTAAAATTATTCTCATCAGAAATAATGTTTTCAATTTGATTAATGTCTTGATTTAAATCCATTTCTAATAAAACACCTCGATTTCCAAAATCAAGCATAAAAGGAACACATGAAATTTTTGTTGCCAATGGAACGCATCCCCAAAACATTCCTTCCGCAATAGCTTTTGGCCAGCCTTCACTTTTTGATGGTAAAATCACAAAATGACTTTTCTGATAGGCAATCTTAATTATTTCTTTATTTTTATTTCCATGAAGGAAGATAAAATCGTGCAAATTATTTTTTCGAATATAATTTTGTAAACTTTCTTTTTCTGCGCCCTCGCCGTATAAATTTAAAATTACCGATTTACCTTTCTTTGCTAATTTTTCAACTAGCTTTATTGCATACAAAGGATTTTTGCCAAAAACCAAACTTCCAACAAAGACAAAATTAATTACTGAATTTAAATTTGTTTTAGCAACAACCTCTTTTTCTGAATCTGAATAAGTTGCTGTAAAAAATGGTTTTATATTTTTAGATTGATTTTTCCAATTTCCATAAACAAGCACTTGCATATTTCGAGTTAAAAAGGTGTTGCTTAAAATCCATTTTTGTAGATTATAGGTAAATGGCTGTTTACTTTTAGAATCCCAATTACCGGCGTATTTTGCGGTTTTAATTTTATTAGGAAACAAAATCTGGACAAAACAGCCAATTAATCCCATATTTCCTGGGCAACGTAAATGTATGTGATCTGCGTCTTTCATTGCAAAAAACACTTTCCAAAAAATAATTGGCAACTTCAAAATCGAACTGAATATTCTGCTAAAACTAGTAAAGCTAAAATCGGGTACTTTTATAAAATCTATTTTCTCATGTTTATAAGAACTATCAATGGCGGTTGATGCCCCTTTTTTTATTGGAGCGACAATAATTACCTCATCAACATACTTAAACCAAATATTCATTTCATGAACATAAGGAGCATAGCCAAAATAATTATTAGCTTGCTGAATATGATTGACATGTGTAATTATTGCAAATTTCATTTATTTATTAAATCTATTTTGCTATTATAGACAATATTCTTTTTATGTAATTTTTAGGATGCAGGTAATTCTCGCTCCAAAGTAAATTATTTTGTCCCATTTCTAGATATTTTTTTCCCGAAAGCAGATATTCTATTTTTTCAGGCAATTCTTGATACGCATTACGGTTGCTAAGTTTTTCGTAATTAATGTGTTCTTTAAAATCATCAACAGCTATATTGAGAGGCGTTGAAACTACCGATTTTCCAAACAATAAATATTCTCCAATTTTCCAGCCTGGAGTATCTTTAAGTCCATCATCGGCTACACAAATATTAAATTTACTCAACATTTTAAAATAATTATTTTTATTCGAATGTTTTGAATCTAACATTAAATCCGGCGCTAGCTTTTCTGCAAATTGATCAGCAAACAATCCAACCGAAGCATTTTTGTATTCTTTCTTTAACAGACGACAAGCGTTAATTCTAAATTCATTTTGAAATTTTCTGCGTTCTTTTTCATCAGTATCAGCATGATTATCGGGGTTCCATAATCGGGTATGAAAAATTATGTTTCCTCCAAAATCTTCTACTTTCTTCGGATATCTTTTAACATCTAAAACAGCATGTGAAGAATTTGTGAATAATGAAAATCGATCTATTGCCCTAATCACTTCTGTTCTACTATCTTTATGAAATAATAGATCTGATTTTAAATTCTTTACCAATAAATGACTTTTATATGCTAGTGGAATATTAAAATTTAAAGGATGAATATTTTTCTTATGGTTTTCTTCTCGAAGTGATCTCTTAAAATAATAATCGTACAAATCAGGCGAATCTATAAATTCTGGCGAATCAGAATAATCAAAAAAAATACGTTTACTCCCAACAGTCAATATGGCTCCACTATGTAATACTCCCTCATTTCTAACAATATTTACTGCTATTTTTTCGCTTTTGCAAAAGTAAAAATAACCATATATCAGCTGATTTAAATGATGTGTCCAAATTGATATTTCTAATTTCATATATCTTTTTCTTTAGATAAGGCGCTTAATTTTTTTCTATTTGGTTTATAAAAAAATAAACTCCACCAGCCTACAGTTCTACCTATTGCTTCTCTTAAAGCTGCCTTTTTATCATTTTCAGTTAGCACATTACTAAATCTAATAAAGGTTAACAAAATAGTTATAGCATGCCACTTCAAGAAATCTTTAAAATTGGGGTTCGGATTTTTAATCCTCCATACATACCAGCCATTTCGAACAACCATTTTGCCATATTTGTAATGATTTGGTCTTCCTGATGGATCATGAAAATGACTTAATCGGGCATTTGTATTCACTACATTTTTACCAAATTTTAAGGCTCTCAAGCTAAAATCTGCATCTTCATATAAACCATAACCTTCGAAGAATTTAGAAAATTTAATCTCGTTAAAAACTGTTTTTCTAAAAGACATTGACATTCCAATCAATAAATCAACTTCGTATGTTTTGCCTGTTAAAGGAAACCCACAAGTTCTTCCATGCGAATATAAAGGCATTTTTCCTGGTCCTAAATTAGAAGCGAGACCAAGATAATTTCGAACGACGTTTCTTAATCCTTCAGGGTAAAAATATCCTTCAAATAAATAGTTCTTCTTTTTGTTGTATTGAATACCGTTTATTTGTGGTTTCCATTTATTTTCGTTGATTGCAATTCCGCCTACTCCACCAACAGCATCATCGCTTTGAAATGTTTTAATAATTTCTTCCAAATAATTTTCTTCCAAAATAGTATCATCATCAAGAAAACATACAATTTCTGAATCTTGATTTACTTTCGAAATTCCAAAATTACGTTGTTTGGTTAAACCTCGATCTTCATCTTTTACTTTAAAATATTTAAGATTTAGAAAAATATTTTCTTGTAAAAGAATCTGTGTTTCATTGTTTGTTGAGCCGTCAATTATTAAAATTTCATTGGGATATAAAATCTGTTTTCGAACAGACTGAAGTAACTTAAACAGTGGTTCTGGTCGTAAGTATGTACAAATTATTAATGAAAACTGCATCTTATTATACTTTTAAAACAACTAGAATATTTCCTGCGGTCAGTTCTTCATCTGAATATTTTGCAAAATCTTCATGAAGTTTTACTTGTTTAAATAAATCATATCTTTTATTTCCTTTCTGCAGACTTTCATAATCCAGATGCAATATTTCATAATTGTATTTCTTAAATATCTCAATAAATTGTGGCAATCTTAATCTATTATGATAGTCGAATTTGGTTCTGATTTTAGCCCACTCTTCTTTACTATATTGTAGAAAATCCTGTAGTGATAAAGAATTATCACCATGTTGCCTTAAATCGCTCGGAGAAATAAAATGAACTACAATTGAACCTTCCTTAAGTTGTGTTTTCATTTTTTTGTGCAAATCGTCAACATCGTTTTCATTCATGTGTGACAAAACATATCTTGAAAAAACAAAATCAACTTCTGGAAAATCTTCTTTAACAATATCATAATTAGGAAAATATACCACATCTTCAGGAAGTCCATATTTATTATTTAATTCTGGAGCTATTGAGACATCATATATATTTGAAAAAAGACCATTTAGTTCTAAAACAGTTTCTTTTTTAAAATGTTTATTAATATCAATCGTAATTACTTTTTCAGTTTGAAACTTATATTTAAAAAAATAAGGCATCGCTGGAAACCATCCAGAACCTATTTCAAAAACAGTTTTATCTTTTAAATCAACATTTAAATCTTTTAAAACTTTAGAAAGTCTCAAATATGTTGAGTCGACACTTTTTAAGCGACCTTCTAAAGTAGACTTATCAAAAAAACTTTGAATTTTATGATAGCAATAATCGTCAATTTTGCTTGGCAACAATGCTATTGTCTTAAATAAAAGCGTTTTAATTTTATGATTCATTTATTTTTAGTTTAATTTTCTGTAGTGCAAAATCGAGTTCTCTGTAAATAAATTACCATTCTTATCGATATTTAACACTAGTGTTTCAAAAATTTTCCAATACTCAACTAATTCACTTAACGTCGGATTCCAGATTTCTTTATTTTGAATTTTTGTCCCTAATAACTTAAAATTTTCAAAAACCTTTTCATTAATTTTTTCAGGAGTTGAGAATAATTTTCCAACATGATAATGCATCGGAACCGAGAAATAAGTGTGTGCAATAAAAACTCCTTTTTCGTTTATCAAAGTCTCAATATTAGAACTAGAAAGCGATTTCTGAAAATCGAGCATTTCTAATGTTTGAAAGATATAAACCTCTTTTTCGTTAATGATATGTTTAAAAACAATTGGCGAATATTTGGCTAATTTGTAAGGTTTGTTTTTAACTCTATTCCAAGAAAAGACTATTGAAAAAATTGATGTCCCAAGATCAAAAGTGTTTTTTAGAAAAGGAAAAATGACCTTAAATTTTTTCTGAAAGACAATTTTCTTAAAATTTCCCGCTGTATTCTGATATCTGAGAATCATATTTTCATCATTATAATAATGGAAAATAATATTCTTTATCATAAGCTGAATTTTCTTCACTAAACCTAAATCTTTATTTCCTCTTAGAAAACTCGACAAAGTAAAATGTTGATTATTTAATTGATTTATAACTCCTTTTGACGAAGTTCCAGAATCAATATAATTCCAAAGGACATTAATGTTTTTATTATTTAAAATTTCCTCAAACCTTTCATTTGTCAGTTTGTTTTTCTTTAAAAGAGAAAAATTATAAGGCTGAAAACCGTGATCGATCCAAACTTTTAAATCTTTTAATGGCGGTGTAAATTTTTCAAAATTTTCAAAACTTTCTGTTTCGCTTTTTATGGATTGTGAAAGAGAATGATAACATAATTCATGTCCATCTTCCTCCCATTTTAAAAGCTCTTCTTTATCATTTTCAAAAGACGCATTGTCTGCACGTTTTGAAAAATGATTTAGAAAAAAACCTTTTGTAACCTTAATACCATTCTCTTTAAAAAAACCTCTCTGTTTTTCTAAATTATCTGCTGTATCAAAATCACAATGATCTGTAAAACATGTAATTGCTGTAAACGGGTATTTGGATCTGCTAAATTCAATAGCACTTAATGGAAATAAAAGAGCCGGATTTTCTGAAAAAAATTGTTTCCTATCTGCAGCGACGATCTTTTTCATGTTTGCCGAACCAGTATAATTGGTTAATGGCGCCGAATATTCAGGATTAAAACGCCACAGCAAAACATGAGGTTTATTTTTATTTATTTCCCAAATTCCAGAAGCAATATTAGATTGAACCAATTGTCCGTTTTGCAGTTTTAGAATTTTAGGACAAAAATCATTTGCAATTCTTTCTTGTTTGCAATTTACCCAAGTATAATCGTGATTTCGAAACTCACTAATTGGCAATTCAAATACAATTTCAATATCGAAAGAATTACAATCTGAAAATTGTATTTTACTCATATCGATTGTCAGCTTATGCTTTTGATTATTATCAAAAATATAAACTTGTTTTTCAGAAGAAGAACTGATGAAAATCGATTTTATCATTCTTTTAGTTTAATTTTTCTGCCCAGAAAATACTAGCTTTCCATTGCTTTTGAAAGTTAAAAAAATATTTTACTGGATTTTTTATTTGCTGTACTTTATAAAACTTTATAAAAAGTACCGTTTTATACCCCATCAATTGCTGTGAAGTAAGGTTATTTAATTTAAAAAACATTATTGTCGGAGAAGGTTTAGGCTGAATGATTTCATCTTCCCATGCTAAAATCGGTTTGGTGCGAAAACCTCCCATCGGAGCTCTTAAATGATTAATGACAAGATCGGGAAAATAAATGACATCAAAACCCGCATTACGCAGCTGAAGTCCAAATTCTGTATCTTCACCATAACCAAATTCTAAACTTTTGTTGAACTTAACAGTTTCTAATGCGGTGGCTTTAAAAAAGCTATTTCCTGACCCAAAAATAGATGCTTGACACACTTTTCTTTCAATTAATTTTTGTCCAGAAATAGGATAAAATGTTAGCACTGCAGAACATCCGTAATTCTTAATGTTTTCAAATGTTTTCTCTATTAAATCAGATTCAAATCGATTATCGTCATCATTTAAAAAAACCCATTCGCTTGCAACTTCAGCTAAAGCTAAATTTCTAGCATTACAAGCTCCTGTTTGATGCGTAAAAGTATGTTTTATAGTAAAAGGCCAGTTTTCGTTAGTTACAAAATCCAATTCTGAAACAGCATTTACATCGGGATTTTGTTCAACTATGATAACATTCTCTGGCAAATGACTCTGTTTTGATAGATCTTTTAAAACATCGTATAAATAAGTTTTTCTTCCAATTGTTGGAATAATAACATCGATTGTTTTTTTATCGATTATTCTCTTAGTTGACCGTACTTTAATATTATCTAATGAATTTTCATTTAGAAACCGTGTCTTGAAACCAAGACTGAAGATAAATGGAAATATGGCGAATTTCTTTTCGTAGACTAATAGATCTAGAAACAACAGCAAAGTCCAACGCGCTCTGTAATGGTGTTTTACAAAGCGGAAAATTAAAAAATTATTATTCTTTTTAGTTTCAATCTTCTTAGAAGAATCTTTAACTAATAATGGTTCCGAATAACACAAAAGCCCGATTAGCGAAGCCAATTTTGCCATTGAATGCAAAAAGTAATCAAAATTTGAATCTTTTTTAACTTGATTTTTTAAAGCATTTAAAACTTCCGAATAAATTCCGCCAATGTCTCCGCTTAACCTCCAAGTTGGATAACTAACCTTTTCTTTCACATTCAGCATTGGCGACTCGTCTATATAACCAATTGTTTCTGGCAAAAAAGGATTTGTAGATAAATTGTAAGATGCCGCGATTTTTTTATGATGAAAAATTTCTTGAAATTTCTCTTTATTCATATTTGTTTTCACATCCAACAGACACCAAACAATAAGCTCTTGAGGATATTTTTCGGCTAATTGAAATAAATTTGACGCAATATTTTTTGAGGAAAACGGAATGTTTTTTCCTTCAAAATCAACTTCAACAATTTTATTATTTTGATGATAAACTACAATCATTATTTAACCAAATTAGAATTTATAATTTCGGCATAAAACGTCATATTATCTTTTGCAATTTTCCGAATATCAAATTTATCTTCAACTTTTAATCTTGCTTTTTTTCCAATTTCTAAAACTAAATTTTTATGCTGTAAAAGTTCTACAATTCGATTAGCGTATTCAACATGATTGGTTGGATGAACTAGAAAACCGCTTTCTTTGTCTTCAATTAACTCTTGCGCCCATCCTATATTCGTATTTACAACTGCTTTTTGCAAAGCCATTGCTTCTATAGTAACCATTCCTAATGTTTCTGCAAAGCTTGGAAACACACAAACATTTGCCTCTTTAATATGTTTTTGAACTTCCTGATACGGAATTTGCCCTAAATAGAAAACATTTTTTAGATCTTCAATATCAAAAGTATTTTGCATTATTTTCCAAGTTGAATCTGATCCTGTTTGTATGTCAAAAGAATCTCCTCCAATTAAAATCAATTTTGCATTCGGAATTGTTTTTCGAACTTGAGAAAAAACTTCTGGCAATTCTAAAACGCCTTTTTTTCTAATTAATGTTCCAAAGTAAAGCAATGAATTTTCAGTATATTCTTGAGGGAATTCATTTTTAAATAGCGTCAAATCTATACCATTCGGAATGACTTTGGTTTTTACTTTCTGATTTTTAAAAAGTGAATTGGTCAATTTTCCAGCAAAATCTGTTGGTGCAATAAAAGCATTTGCATTTTGCAAAGACAATTTTTCGAACCAAAAGTTTTTCTTTTTTTGCTTCCGTTTTTCTAAGTGACAGAAATAAGTATCACTTCCGTGAAAACGAATTACTAAAGGCACTTCGAATTTCATAAAAGCCGTAATACCTGTCCAATCTGGAGCTTCAAGAATTTCGATCTTTTCTCTTTTTATAACAGAATTGCAATAATTCTGAATGTATTTTCTATGTAAATACCATCCAAAGAATGGATATTTTTTGTTTTTAATAAGATGAATTTTAACTCCATTATCATCTACTATTTCCTGAACAGACTGTCCGTAAGCAAAAACGGTAATATCATTTCCTTGCTTTTGCAATGCAATCGCCAGATTTTTTATACTCGTGCCTATTCCTGCTGCATGCGCAACTTTAGGGTGTGAATATTCTGGTGTTAGAAATGCTATTTTCATCTTACTTATTAAAAAAATCTTTTATAATTTTTGCTGTAAAAATTCTTGCTCCAGCATCAGTCATGTGTCCGCAAGACGAAAAATATTTGTCTTCTATAACTGTATTTTCATAATTGTATATCTCTGGGTAAGCTTTTTTAACTTTATCAAAGTAATTCATTCCAGTAACATTCTCGCACATTGGGGTCATTACTGCAATAAAATTAATATTGTTTTTTTTACAGATATTTTTAATTTCCTCATAATATTTATTGTGAGGCAACGGATTTAAATTGACAATATTATTTTTCATATTGCCATTTTTGTGCTTTTCTAATGGGTAATAACCCAAATTATCTTGAGCATTTGTTTTCTTATGAATAGCACTAAAAAAAACTTCTCTTATACCTATTTTTCCATCGTATTTTATATATCTATAAAATGGAATATAATACAGCTCGTTAAAATCACTTTCATCCTTAAAATGATCTTTTATAATTGTAGAATTATGAATAAAAGGAATAAACAGAGATCCTATTCCTTCTGCCTTTTTTTCGCTTGATAAATTCAAGTCGGCTTCAAGAATTACATTTTTAATTTCGTATTTTCTTTCTATCATTAATTTTAACATTAATGATGCTTCGAACAAATGTCCGCCGCTCATTCCGTAATTAAATGTTTTTAGTCCTTTGTCTTCAAACATTTGAGAAACAAAATGATTATTTGCTCTAGAAGATCCTAAAATAACAACATCATATTTTTTTTCTTGCGAGTTTACAACCTGCTCAATTTTTCCACGATTTTTAGATTGCATAAAAATATAGGTATATAAGCCGTCTAATACTAACGCAACCAAAACTGTTAAGAGAAAAATTTTGAATATGTAGAATAAAAACTTTTTCATTAAAATTGGAAATAAATAAATTCTTTGTAATCTGAGTAAGTTCCTAAAGCAATTATAGCCATAATAGCAAGTGCCATTTTAAGCATACTTCTTTTTCCTGAAATTGGTTCTACTTTTGTTCGATTGTTCCATTCTACCAAAACAAACAAACCAATCATAAATAGTAATTCATAATTATATCTTTCGTTTTCAAGATATTGAAACCCAAAATTTTTATCTGTTACTATACGTTTTAAATACAAAAATGCATCCGTAATAGTTCTTGCTCTAAAAAATACCCACGCAATGCAAGTGAGTAAAAAAGTCGTTAGAATACTAAATAAGGTTTTTACAGAATCTAAATTCCACTTTAAAACAAAAGAATCTAAATTGTTTCTATTACTGTTTGACAATAATAATGGAAGAAAATAAACGGCATTTATAAATCCCCAAACGATATAAGTCCAATTGGCTCCGTGCCAAAATCCGCTGACAATAAAGATGATAAAAGTATTTCTGATTTTCATCCATAGTCCGCCTTTACTTCCGCCTAAAGGAATATAAAGATAATCTCTAAACCAAGAAGAAAGCGAAATATGCCAACGACGCCAAAACTCTGCAATATCTCTTGAAAAATAAGGATAATTGAAGTTTCTCAATAAATCTAAACCAAACAATTTTGAGACACCAAGCGCAATATCCGAATATCCGGAAAAGTCTCCGTAAATCTGAAAAGCAAAGTAAATGGCTCCCAAAATCAACGAGAAAGAATTCATTGAAGTATAATGATCAAAAATAGCATTTGCATAAACCGCACAAGTATCGGCAATAACCACTTTTTTAACCAAACCCCAAACAATTTGATAAACGCCTTCTTTTGCTTTTTCTAAATTAAATTCACGTTTTACTTTTAATTCAGGCAATAAATGTGTTGCTCTTTCGATTGGTCCTGCCACTAAAAGCGGAAAATAACTCACAAACAAAGAGTAATCAATAAAATTATATTCGGCTTTGATTCTTTTATAATAAATATCAATTACATAAGATAAACCATGAAAAGTGTAGAATGAAATTCCAACCGGCAGAATAACATTTAGTAAAAACGGACTTACTTTGAACCCAAAAGAAGTGAACATCTCTGCAAATGAACTTGCAAAGAAATTATAATATTTAAAGATTCCAAGAAAACCTAAATTGACCAAAATACTAAGCCAAAACCAAAATTTTCGCTTTTTATCAGAATCGCTTTTCTCAATTTGTATTCCGGTGAAATAATCTAAAAATGTAGAAAAAACCAATAGAAAAAGAAATCTCCAATCCCAACAAGAATAGAAATAATAACTTGCAACAATCAATAAAGCATTTTGACTGTTTTTATTTTTGTTGAAAACGAACCAATAAAGAAAAAAAACGATTGGTAAAAAAATGGCAAAAGCCAAAGAGTTGAAAAACATAAATTAATTTAATTGTTCATTAATTTTCACCGAAACTTTTTTTGAAAACAAACTTGCACCAGTTTCATTTAAGTGAAATGTATCATAATAGTATTGACTATGATTTGATATATCGTCGTAAGCCATATCAATGAAGGTGAAGTTTTTATATTTTTTTTGAATCAAATATAACTCCTCAACTATTGTTTGTCTTTTCAGATCATAGCTTTTGCTTAATCTCATTTTATATTCAGGCATCCAGACAAATATAAGTTTTGAATCTTTATCTAACCTCGAAAAATAAAAAGAAACCATTTTGTGCAAAAGATCTATTTCTCTTTCATTTTTTGATTTTACTTTAGTTTCTGGCATCTTTTTTAAGTTATGATAATCTATTTTAAAAATTCGGTCTTGCGGACAATAGCCTTTAAATGTTGTCGCATTTTTTTTTGTCGAATTTGAAAAATTAGCCACTATTCCTTCTTCAAGCATCTTAAAACTTTGGTTGTATTTCAATAATGGCATAATCTTAAATAGATTAAATTTATTTTCATATTTATCTACTAACCAATTAATATCTTCATCATACAAGAAAGGATAAAACTGTGCTATTTCTGGAATTTCTGTATTCTCTCCAAAATGCGCTAAATCTATATTTTGTATAACGATTTTAGGTTTTTTATTTCTTTTAATGTACATATCAAATTTATATTGCTGCAATTTATAGCATCCTGCATTAAAACTGATATTGAAACAATCTGCTTTTAATTTTTCTTCTAAAATTTGAGAATTGTAACCAAAAAATCCGCGAGAAGATCCATTAATAATAATGTCACTATTTATTTTTCCTTTAATAATATTTTCCCAATCATTATACTGAGTATTTTTAAGATTTCGCAAACCATAATCTGCCAAAAATTGAATTCCGAAGGAAACAATAAAAGTCATGCTTATAATTCCGAAAATATATTTGAGAAAAAATTTCATGCAAATAAAAATATTTAAAACTGAAAATAAATGAATTTACTCTGAACATCAAATTGTCCAAATAACAAAATAAATACTAATGTTATGATGGTTTTAATTCCTGAATATCTATCAAATAAAGGGCATTCTTTTTTTCTGTTATTCCACTCAAGTAAAATTAAATAAGGAAGAATAATTAAAATGATATAACTTATCTGTTCTTTTAAACCATCCAGATTAAAGGTAAAAAACGTAATTCTTTTAATATATTCAGACGCCATATTTATACTATCGGATCTAAAAAAGATCCAAGCAATACAAGTAAGACCAAAAGTAAATAGTATACTGCAAATCATTTTTAAAGAAGAAAAACTAAATGAAATAGACTTTTCTTCAATATTATTTCGGTTGATTTTTATTAAAAGTAGCGGTAAAAAATAAAAAGCATTTATTGCTCCCCAAACTATATAAGTCCAATTTGCTCCATGCCAAAATCCACTTAATAGAAAAATAATAAAAACATTTCTTATTTGAATAATTTTAGAGCCTTTACTTCCGCCTAAGGGAATGTAAACATAATCTCGAAACCAAGAAGATAACGAAATATGCCAACGACGCCAGAATTCTGCAATATCTCTAGAAAAGTATGGATAATTGAAGTTCTTTAATAAATCAATGCCGAATAATTTAGATACACCTAAAGCTATATCTGAATATCCTGAAAAGTCTCCATAAATTTGAAAAGCAAAATATACAGATCCCATTATGAGAGAAACCGAATCCATAGATGTATAATTATCAAAGATATTGTTAGCGTAAACAGCACAATTATCTGCTATCACTACTTTTTTAAATAATCCCCAAATAATCTGCAAAAATCCTTCTTTTGCTTTCTCTAAATTAAATTCACGTTTTATTTTTACTTGTGGCAATAAATGTGTCGCTCTCTCAATTGGACCAGCAACCAATAACGGAAAGTAACTCACAAATAAAGAGTAATCAATAAAATTATTTTCTGCTTTTATTCTTTTATAATAAATATCGATTACATACGATAAACCATGAAAAGTGTAGAATGAAATTCCGACTGGCAAAATGACATTGAGCAATAACGGACTTACTTTAAACCCGAAAGAGGTGAACATTTGTGCAAATGAAACTGCAAAGAAATCATAATATTTAAAAACTCCTAAAAATCCCAAATTGACCGATATGCTTAGCCAAAACCAGAATTTCCTTTTACTATTTGATTCACTTTTTTCAATTTGAATTCCTGTAAAATAGTCTAAAAATGTAGAAAAGACTAACAAGAATAAAAACCTCCAATCCCAACAAGAATAGAAATAATAACTTGCAACAATTAATAAAGCATTTTGAGTGTTTTTATTTTTGTTGAAAACAAACCAATAAAGAAAAAAAACTATTGGTAGAAAAATGGCAAAAGCTATAGAATTGAAAAACATTAATATTCTATTTTTTTCTTAGTTAGTGTAAAATTTTCATTATTGTTTCCCAAATTCTTTTCGAAGAATCTTGAGCCGGATGCTGATTAATAATTTTGAACCATTTTTGTGCATTTTCGATTGTTTCATCAGATTGTTTTAATGCCAATTTTATTTTATCTGCAATTTCATCTGAAGAGTTTAACCAAATAACTGCATTTTTATTTGGCATAGAACGAAAATGAATATAATTATAAATTTTTGAAACCGACCAATCTACTTGAATTTTATCTGCAACATCGTAGTTTAAATAAGCACAAGGCTTTTTAAAACAAGCATAATCAAAGACCATTGATGATCCTAGATTTACAACCATTTCAGAATGAAAAATAGTGTTGGATAGTAATTTCACATCTTCTTTAGTAGGCAAAATAGTGTCCCAATCTTCACCTATTTTTTCCCATATTGGATCAATAGAGGTAATAAGATCTTTGTTTTTTTGCAGAACATCGTCGTAACGACTAGAAAAATCTACTGGACAACGCCTGAATATGATTCCTAATGAACTATTCTCTTCTTCGTTCAGTTTTCTAAGAGCATCTGCTGTGTCAGATAAATATTGAGGATCATCTGGACAAGTAACAAAATCATCCCCAGAATAACAGATGTATTTTTTATTCAGATCCAAATCATATTTATTGAAAAACTGATTTTTATCAATAATGCTTTCTTGATCAAAATGACATTCAAACTGAGGCGTTCCAACAACAAAAATCTGATTTTCTTTTATATAAGAATAATATTTTTGAAGCTCTGTTTTCATATGTTCACTCCAAACAAAATAATAATCTGTTTCAATAACCATTGTTGCTTTTGGCAGATTATCCCAAGAAAAAATGAAAGTTCCTGTTGGTATTTTAAGCTCTTGTGCAGCCAAAATTGGTGCGATTGCTAATAACGGCCTTTGATTTGTACAGAAAACGAAATCGGGTTTGTTGTTTTGAAGAGTCTTGATACATTGCGAAAAAAAATCTGTTTTTTTCTCGTTATTTACCACTCGCTCTCTAACTTTTTTTAATCCTTTTTCTGAATTATAGATCGTAATTAAAAATCTGGTCAAATAGCTTTTTACTGCGATTTTTAATGTTCTATATGAAAACGGAAATCTATAATTATCGTAAGAAGAATCGTTTTCTTTTTTAATATTTAGATTGAGTTCTATATGTTTTCGGGCATTTTTATAACCCTCCGTTAAAGGATATGATCTGGCATTTTTGATTTTAATTTCATTAAAACCTAAACTAGTAAGATCAAATGGAGTATTATTCCAATAAGTAATATCAAATTTCTTTTCTATTCCTATTTTATAAAAATTAGAAAACGCAAAATTTCGGAGCCCTACTCCGTCTGGCAGTAAAATAAATATTTTTTTTTTAGGCATTACTGTCTCTGAATTGTTTTTGATGATTGAGCTGCCAAATATCCGATTTCTGCAGACAATTAAGAAATAATTCTGCACTATTTCCTTGCCCAAAATCATCATCAGATTTTTGCACTTTATGAGAATCTATAATAGAAAGTGATTCTGTTATTTCTTTTTCAGAATAATCTACGTTTATAATATCTGCATGAATTGCTCTATTTTGCTGTCTTGTCCCAATGTTTATAATTGGAATACCATAATACGGAGCTTCACGAATTCCTGCGCTACTGTTTCCTATAATGAATTGACTATTTTTTAAGAGTGTTAGAAAATATTCAAATCGAAGGGAAGGGAAAACTCTAAATCGGTCATTCAATTTTAATCTTTCGTAACTATCTAAAACAAATCGACTTCCTAAATCATTGTTTGGATAAATAACAATATAATTGTGATTGTCATTTAGTAAAGCATTTACAAAGTTTTCTGCATACTGTTTCATATTCTGAATCTCTGTAGTAACAGGATGAAACATCACTATAGAAAAGTTTTCGAAAGGAATTTTATAATATTCCTTAACGGTATTCAAATCTGGGAGTTGATCGGAAAACATAATATCTATATCTGGCGAACCAATTTTAAATACAGATTCTTTTACCTCACCCATCTGAATCAATCTTTTTGCTGCTTCTTCATTCGAGACAAAATGAATATGACTTAATTTGCTTACGCTATGTCTTATCAATTCGTCTACAGTTCCAGACACTTCACCCCCTTCAATATGAGTTACCAAAATATTATTTAGTGATCCTACAATAGCACCTGCAAGAGTTTCTAGACGATCTCCATGTACTACAATCATATCTGGTTTTACGGTATTGCAATAAGCAGAGAAACCTTCAATAGTTTTGGCCAGTGTCAAATCCATTGTAGTTTCGTGAGTATGATTCACAAAAGTGTGAATATTTTTAAAATTACAGCGCTCAATTTCTATTAAGGTATAGCCATATTCTTCTTGTAAATGCATACCTGTAACAAAAACAAAAACCTCAAATTCTCTTTGTTTTTCAAGAATTGAGATTAATGATTTTATTTTTCCGAAATCGGCTCTTGTGCCAGTTAAAAAAAGGATTTTCTTCATCAATATTTTTTTATTGAATATCTTCCCAAATTAATTGTTCGTCATTCAGAATATCTCTGGTTGCTGTTTTACCAATTATATCATTAAAGCTTTCTGCTAAAATTTTTCCAGTGCCAGGGCGTTTTACCCAGATATTTTCTTTGGTAAAGATTTCACCTTTCTTAATTGGAGCAATAGAACAAACTGTTGCAAAAGCAAAATCAATTGTTACCTGTTCTTCAACTGCTGGTTTTTTTGTTCCGCCGCGCATTTGAGCAATTTCAGCACTTGAAATGATTAATTCACGACAAGCATTTTCATCCATACTGCACACAATATCTGGACCTGTACGCTGCATATGATCTGTGAAATGTCTTTCTAAAATGCTTGCACCTAAAGCAACAGCTCCCAAACAGGCATTGTTATTTAAAGTATGATCACTTAAGCCAAAAACTTTATTTGGAAAAGCTTGATTCAATTCGACCATAGCTCCAAAACGAACTAAATGAATTGGAGTTGGATACAAGTTTGTTGTATGCAATAAAGCTACAGGAACATTATATTTATCAAAAACAGCCACTGCTTTTTGAATACTTTCAATCGTATTCATTCCTGTACTTAAAATTACAGGTTTTCCAAAAGAAGCAATATGTTCTAAAAGAGGGTAATTATTACATTCTCCAGATCCGATTTTGTAGGCTGGAATATCGAACTTTTTTAACCTATCAGCTGCAGCTCGAGAAAAAGGTGTTGAAATAAAAATCATGCCTTTGCTTTCTACATAATTTTTAAGTTCTAACTCTTCTTCTTCATTTAAAGAACAACGTTCCATAATTTCATAAATCGAAACGTCTGCATTTCCAGGAATTACTTTTTTTGCAGCACCTGTCATTTCATCCTCAACAATATGCGTTTGATGTTTTACCACCTCAACACCAGCTCTTTGTGCAGCGTCTACCATTTCTTTTGCAACTTGAAGCGAACCTTCGTGATTAATTCCAATTTCGGCAATTACTAATGGAGGATAATCTTGACCTATTTTGCGACCTGCTATTTCGATATATGGATTCATAAAAAACTTTTATTCTATATTATATTCTTTTATTTATTTTTAAAAATTACCAGGCTGTCCATCCTCCATCAATAATCAAATTGTGCCCCACAACATGACTACTGGATTCGCTTGCCAGATAAACTATTCCTCCGCGAAGTTCCGATTTATCACTCATCCTTCCAATTGGATTTAATTTTTTAAATCGTTCCAAAAACAATCCATCATGACCGTTCCAAATTCCTCCTGGTGTCAAACTATTTACCCTAACACCTTCTTTTGCCCAAAGCGTTGCCAAATATTTAGTTAACGCTATTACTCCGTGTTTACTAACACTATATGCAACGGGCTGAGAAATTCCTGTTTCAGGATATATATTGTGATTCGGACTTACAACTCCGTAAAGTGAAGCAATATTAATTATAGAACCTGATTTTTGCTTTAACATTTGGCTTCCCACTACCTGACAGCCCAAAAAAGCTCCTGTTAAATTAACATTCATAATGGCATTCCAGTCTTCTAGAGGAAAATTTTCGAATGATGCATCAAAATTTTTAGATTTGCTCTGATTTGTAAATCCAGCATTATTTATTAATATATCTACTTTTTGATATTTATTTAAAATAAAATTTAAAGCTTCTCCCCAACTCTCTCTTGAAGTAACATCGCATTTTATAAAATCAATTTCACAATCTTGCTCTTTTAAAAGTGCTGTTATTTCTTTTGCTCTATCCAAGTTAATATCGGCCAAAATCACTTTTGCGCCGTATTCGCTTAAAGCAAGTGCGTGCTCTGTGGCAAGCAAGCCCGCTCCTCCTGTTACGAGCGCAACTTTACCGGTTAAATCAAATAAATTATTTTTCATTTAGTAAAAACTCTATTAATTTAAAATCTAATTCTGTATCAATATCAACAGCTCTTTCTCTAGGCATTTCACTTATCATGCACCTTGCTTCACTCCAATGTTGATAATTATATAACGCTTCTTTTTTTATTACATAAGCTGCTGGTGTTAAGCTAAATACTTTAGGAGCGTCTTGACGTCTAACAATCGGTTGAGCTGTTTTTTTCACCATCTCTGCAAAACCTGATTCTTTAATTTCCATCATATTAAAATATGGATTTCGTTCAGGTTCATAACCCGTTATAACCACATCAATTTCTGGCGATTGCAATGCTAGTTCAATGGCTTTGTCAATATCTTCAGTCGTTTTCAAAGGTACCGTAACATCCATATCTACAATATAGCTGACTTTTTTTCCTGAAATCCTTTCATATTCTTCAACGGCATTAATAAAAACTGGCCATTTACTTGCAGTGTCTGTGGCTAATTCTTGAGGTCGGACTAGAGTATTTTCTATACCATTTTCTTTTGCAATATTCAAAATATCATCGCTATCAGAAGAAACCACTAAATCATTGAGATATTTGCTTTTCCTTGCCGCATTAATAGTGTAAACTATTAAAGGAATACCTTTAAGCGGTTTGATGTTTTTTCCTAAAACACCTTTAGATCCTCCTCTGCAACATATTGTTCCTAATATCATTTCTTAGTTTATTGAAATAAATTGTTTGTTTATTGAAGAGTCTTTGGCCGCGATTACCATTTTTAAACTGATTAAAGCTTCTTTAAAAGTTGTTAGCCTATAATCAAAATCAGCATCGTTCATAAAAGCTTGAACACTATCAACATAGCGTTGATTTCTTTCGAAACCAGCGTAAGAAAAAATTTCTGTTTCTTGATTATGCCCCACTATTTTAACTTCAGACTTTGCTAAATCCCAAAAAAGTGTTCCTTTTTCGCAGGTAATCATGCAATTTCTAACCAATTCTTTTTGATGATAATCTAAGTGAATTGTAGCCGTCGAGTTATTTTCAAATTGTATGAGCACATCTGCAACATCTTCTGTTTCTATTTCTAAATTTGGATTATTCTGAAAAAAACAAGCAACAGTCGCTGGATTGCCAATTAACCATCTTAGATAATCAAATTCATGAACCAGATCTAGCATTACTCCGCCACCTTTTTCGATTTTAGCACTCATGCTTTGTTTATAATCTTGTTCTGGTCTCCAATCTGGAAGATATTGTCCGACCAAAGCATTAATTGAAAATATTTTTCCGAATTTTTCTTCGCAAATTAATTCCTTTATTTTCATTAATCCTGGATCAAAATGCAAATCATATCCAACTACAATTTTTTTAGAATTCTCCAATAAATGGCCAACTTGTTCTATATTATTTAAGTTGTTACTGATAGGTTTTTCTAAATAAATATTCGCAACGTAGTGCTTTAATAAAAGAATTAAATCTGAAATGTGATTTGAAGTCGGAGTACAAATAAAAGCATGCGAAAACGTATTTTCTTTCAGCGCTTTTTCCGTATTTGCATATATTGCAAAACTCTTAAACTCTAGAGGAATATTTTCAGAAGTACTAACTATGCTAATATTCTTTTCTCCTAAATAAATAAGATTTCTTAAATGTCTTTTGCCAATAGAACCAAGTCCAATAATTAAAATATGATTCATTTTAAAAAAGCATTTTTATTTATTACTCTATACATTTTTTAGCACTTTCTATAATTTTATTCATGCCCAAATTCCATTTCTTGGATGAGTAGAGATCTTCTGGAAAAGAAACAGAAGGATTTTCATTATTTGCTAAAAATTCTAAAATAGCATTCTCCCATTCTTCTACAAAATTCGGATTTTCAATCAGTTTGCCTAATTTTCCATATTGTAAAACTTCTGGAACTCCTCCATTTGCAGAGGCAATGCAATAACAACCACAATGTAAAGCTTCAACTAAACTCAAACCAAAACCTTCATGGCACAATGTTGGAAATAAATAACAATCTGCAATTTGATAATATTTTGGCAATTCGTTATTTGGAATTCTGCCTAAAAAAGAAACACCTTCTATTTTAGTTTTCCTATCTGTACCAATTACTAAAAGAATAGCTTCTTTATCTTTTTCATTTATTCTCTTCCAAACATTTAATAGCAAATCTAACCCTTTTTTTGGGCGATCTTGCGAGCACCAAATAAATACTTTTCTGTTTGTAATTTGTAATTGTCTCTTTAAATTTTCTTTTTCCCCAGTCGTTATTCTATAGAATTTAGAAGTATCAATTCCGTTATGTAAGACTGAAAACTTAGTTGGAAGAATCGTGTACTGTTGTTTATGAACTTTATACGAATCATGGGTTAATAAAACCATTTCATCAATACTTTCAAAAAACCATCGTCCATAAAAATTTTCATAAAAGGGCGGAAAACCATGATAAAAAAACTGAAGATAGCATTTATCTCTTTTTCCAATTTTTTCTAAAAACCCGATAAGAGGTTTTACGATACCAAAATTGTCAAGAATTTGAATGATGAATTTATCTTCACTTTCAAGGATTTTCTTGAGTTCTTTGAAATATCCTAAATAATTGTTTTTCGAAATTTTTTTTTGAATTTTCAGAAAGTTCGTATTTTCAACAATACAGTACTTTACTTCAGGAAAAAAGTATTCTGGTTTCTCACAAACTATATAATCAATTTGATGATTATCAGCCAAGTAATTTTGATACAATGTCGTCCAGCTCCCGATTTGAGAATAAGGTAATGGAACTTGAGAAATCAGAATTACTTGAGGCATTTATAGTGAGATTTGAGTAAAAATAAGAAAATTAAATTTTATTTATTTTTTTATTCTGAAAGTGATGCTTTTTAAATCTTTACTGATCTTATAGAAATATGGATGAGTATGATAAAAAGAAATTATATGTAATAAAACTTTATCATTTATTTCTTTTAAACTATAATAATTAGGGACTTTTTTCCCTGTTGCTTTTTTTATTTTATATTTTAATGTTGATTGAAAATCATCTTGAATAAATCGTACCGATAATATCCCATTTTGAAAATTTGGAAGTTGAACAAATAAAAAATGATCAATGACATCCGATTCATTTTTTAAAATCACTTCATCTTTAAAAGTTTCTAATTCTATAAAATCAGATTCTGAAATAAGTTCGCCCCACTTTTGAGAGTTAACAATTACTTTTTCATTTTCGGCATTATATTTTAAATGAATACTGTTAAGCTCTACAACACGAGATAATTGTAATTCTAAATTAAGTTTTTGAGTTTCTCTTTGTCTGTAATTTTTATGCCACTGATGAAGCATTAATAATTTTGACTTATAGAATTCAATTTCACATCCCAGTTTTTTCAACCGATTGTGAATATCAGTATCTTCAGATCCCCAAAAATGGAAGAATTCATCAAATCCCTTAATATCTCTTAACTTTTGAACAGGAAAAAGTGTCATTCCAGTCGCCTCTTCATTAGTCAAAAATTTTATTTTATAGTCGTCGAAATTCAAATCCTTCGTACTTTCTTCTTCTGACAAAAAGCCAACTTGAAAATAAATCAACTTATTTATATCTTTATTTTTTTCAAGTACAGCTGTAAATTCTGGATGAAAAATCATATCAACATCAGCATTGAAACAAAAATCTGTATTAATTGTTTTTACAGCATAATTGAGCGCTTTAGATTTATTCCAGGGTTGATATTGGGTAAATAAGTATTGATATTTTGCAAAATTATAATTAGCAATCAATTCTTTTACCTTAAGTGCTAAATCCTGCTCAGAACCATAATCAATAAATAATACCTCGAAATTTTGATTTGATTGTTTTTTCAATGAATCTAAGGAACGTTTTATTCGCTCTAGATTTCTATTTCGATAAGTATATAAAATGGTAATCATTTCAATTATTGCTTCGTTACAATTTTACAAGTATATAAAATCTATTTTATTTTAAGAACCATCTTTAGCAATCTTAAAAACACTCTCTTATTTGTGCCATAATATTTGAAAAAATAAAATGTAAATTCTAAAAATTGTGTTTTTAATCTCTCTCGGTGTGCATTATATTTTGTTTCTCCTTTACTCGTAAGCCCATTAATATCATAAAGTGCAAAAGGAACATTGAAATGAATAAATTCTATCTTATTCTTAAACAAAGAAAAATGCATTTTCCAATCTGAAATAAATTTTAAGCTCTCATCAAAAAAATTATTATGAAAGACTGAAGAATGATAAATTATAGCTTGTTGGCATAATGTGTTTGTAAATGCAAACTTCTCATCTATCCTTTTTGGATATTCTACCAAATGCTTTGTTGTTTCATTATTTTCCAAATATATTGGTGCGTAATAAACAGCCGTTTTTTGCAAATTTAAAACTACTTTTTCAAGTATATCTTTATCTTCTAATAAAGAGTCTCCACTATTCAAAAATAAAACAAAGTCTCCTGTAGCTTTAGAGATGCCTTTATTCATCGCATTATAAATGCCTTTATCTTTTTCACTTACCCAATATGAAATATGTTTTTCATGATCAATGATGATTTGTTTGCTTTCATCTGTACTTGCTCCATCTATTACAATAAATTCAAATTCTTTATACAACTGACAAACAACACTCTGAATTGTTTTTTTTAACCCTTCAGCGTTATTGCGGTTGATAGTTATAATAGATAAAGAATATTTGTTCATAATGCTTTTAAGTATGTTTATAAAGAATAGTCTTTGGTTTTAGTCCAATTATTTTAAATAATTTTCGGCTTCATCTTTTGAAAGTCCCTTATAGCGAATGAAATATTTCATAACTTTTTTATTCAATATAATTTTACCAAAGAATTTACTTTTGACAAAATAAGTCCATTTAGAACCTAATTTTATAGGTTTAAGGACAAAATCACTTTCTATTTGATTTAGTTCTAATTTAGAAACCTCCTCTTTCATCCAATCCTCCATGACATTACCCATGTGGTAAGCGTAATTATCTGAAGTAGACAAGCGCCATAGATCATTTTGAACTACAGGAATATCTAAAATTTTACTTTCACTGTCTCCGCCTAATTTATAATTTGAATATTTAATTTTTAAATCATTAAAAATTATTCCTCTATAAGTTCCCGCAAAATGTCCAGCTCCTACAACAGCTTTTTCATTCTTATTAGAAATCGTAAAATATTTTTCTAAATGAGCTTTATTATAAAAATCGGGGCTTCCTATACTATTTGCAAAGTTTTTTAATGCTAAAGGATTTTTAACTTTTGAAAAAGAAAGATCTTTGGATAAAATTTTATCCCAATAAATATTGGATGTAAAAGTTCTTAAAGAACGTGATGAAGGCGTCGGGCAAACAATACCTGCTTTCTGAAAATTATTAAAAACAGAATATGTTGCGTCTTGCCATCCATTTAGAAATAAAACATCTGAATCTGTAATTGTAATTAACGGAAAATTATGACCTACAACACCTTTTAAAATAGCATTTAACTTACCAATATTTGTGGTGTCTAAAAGTTCATGTATTTTTTCATTTAAATACAATTCTTGCAAATAGTTTTTTACTTCCGCACAGCTTCCATTATTAACAATAGTTATAAAAGTCTTTTTATGAACTGTTAGAAATAACGATTCTAAACATAATTTCAGAATAGCTAAACTGTTTTTAAAATAGCTTTCTTGATTGGGAATATAAACAGGAATTATAATTTGATGAAAATAAACCAAATTATCATTTTGCTGATCTTTATTCGGATTAAAGCCTATTCGCATTGCAAAATTGTTTTATACATCTCCAATACCTTTAATTTATTACTTAAATAGCCTAGTTTTTCTGCTGCTATTTTTTCATTTGTAATCGCTGCGGCTTCTATGAGCTTTAAATTTGAAAGCCCGTTTAAGATAATTTCTTTAATTTCTGATACTGATTCAGGGTTATGAATTAAAAATCCATTTTCACCATCTCTGATTATTTCTTCGGTAACCCCACCAGGATTAGACTGAATAGGAAATGTCCCCATTACAAGAGCTTCCAAAAGTGTATTTGGCATTCCATCTGAAATACTGTTTCCAATGTAAATGAAAGATTTTCCCATCAGGCGAATTAATTCACTATGAGAGAGATCATGTCTTCCAAAAAAAGTAAAATCTAAATTATTACTTTCTATATAATCAATTATTTTATCGTGTGATCCAAAAACAATTACTTTATAATTTTTAATTTCTTCTGATATAGAGTGAAGTGCTTTTACAACATTTAAACCTCGACCAAAACTATGCTCATATCCTTTGACTAAAATAATTTTTCTCTCAGAAATGGGCAACTTAAAAGAAGCCAATTCTTCTAATTTGTATCCTGTTCCTCCAGGAATTACACCTAAAAACTTTCCTGAGAAATTTAGTTTTTTAGCCAAATCGAAATCCCTTTTACAATCTGTATGCAAAAAATCTACTCTCTTTAGCACATTCTTAATTTTTGATTTGTGTTCTTTAAAATTACTAAAATAAAACAGATCGTTACCCCAGCAAGAATAAAGCCATTTCACTTTTGGAAATTTTTGCATTGTTTTCAAAATCGGATAGGAACAATTCTGCATTTCAAAACTATGAACTATGTTTGGCTGTATCTCTAAAATTATTTTTTCTAGAACTTCATTTGCAGTCACCTCAAGATAGGGACGAATTTTTTCATATAAATCAGGATATTTTTTACTTAAAAAATATTCTCCTTTTATATAAGGCAATTTTCTTTTTTCCCATCCATAAAACTGATGTAGAGAATTGAAAGTTTCCAGTTTTCCTTTTCCCAAAACATCAAACCAATACAATTCATAATTTGTATCTTTTAAATTTTCTATCCATCGAATGGCATGAATAGAGGGCATGGAGACAAAAAGAATTTTCATTATAAAATTATTCTATTAAAAAATCCTAAATGAAATTTTATACAAAGATCCGCTATTCTATTTTTCTTATACAACAAAGATGGACTGCCCCATTTATTATGAAACTTTATATAATCGTCCAAAACTTTTTTGTCTTCTAAAAGATATCTATTAGCTTCCGTAAGTACATAATTTGGTAGTTTATTTAAATCTAAATCAACGCTTTCTCTAAGTTTTTTAAATCCAACATTTAGTCCCTCTCGATTTTTTTTTGATTTTTCTCTTTCAAGGTGTTCTACTTTAGAAGAATTAATCAAAGCATGCTTAATATTATATTTTTTTAAAGTCATCGCATAGTCATTATCTGCATAGCCAAGATTAAATGTCTCGTCAAGATAACCAATTCTTTCTATAACTTTTTTAGTTGTAACTAAACACCATCCTAAAACATGTGTTCTTACCTTATATCCCAGCTCAAATTGGTTTACAAAATCGAAGTCGTTTATTTTACCGCTTGGCGAAAATGATTCGATATGAGAATTATTTTTATGTACTTCTAAAATTTTACTAAACCAATTTTCATAAAAAATTAAATCATTATTACATAAAGCAACAAAATCACCTTTTGATTCTTTTACACCAATATTAAGAAACTTATGAAAATTAAAGTCTGATTCCGGAACAATAACTTTTACATATTCTGGATATACAAATCCTGAATTAAAATAATCTTTATTTGATTCTACTAAAATCACCTCAATTTGAAGAGAGTTTTCAGATGCAATTAGAGAATTAATACAATTAGAAGTCATTTCAAACAATCCTTCTGTAGTGGTATATGATAATATTATGACTGATAATTTCATGCTAACAATTATAGCTAAAAAAGATATCTTTTTTAGAGCTAATTTTTTTACAATTTATTTTTTTGTTCTTCTAATAAATGCTTTTATTAATTGAAAAAAACCAATACCAGTTAAAACTTGTTTATTTTTTTCTGCATATGATTGTATAAAATCTTCTATTGAGGAAGATGGCAGATAATGTAATTTATCCCACATCTCAGGTCTCTGCGGATGTATATTTGAAAAACTCTCATAATTGTCGGCATTCAAATTTTTCCAAAATTCAAAATACTTTTTTGTATCAAAATCATCGCGATGTCCCCAATTGGATAACTTTAAAAAAACCTGTTCTTCTGATCTTGCCCAAGATTGATGAATTACTTTAGCACGCATAAGATGGTTACTAATACTATGATTTGCTCTCGCTCCTTCATAATGTTTGCAGTTTGTAATAAAAGAAAATTTCTCATTATTTTCTATGTATAAATATCCGCCTGGTAATTTTTTAAATAGAGTTATAAAATAACCTTGAAAAACAATTGGTGTAAGTTTCGGAAAAACAGTTAAATACCAATGCTGTTTCAAAAACTTTTTAACTTTTACAAAATCATAGAGATATTCATCAACATCTAACTGCATTAGCCAGCCTTTACCCATCTTTTTTAAAAGCATATTTCTTTCCCTAGTTTCACATTCCATTGGAGATAATCCGGGTATATAAAAGTCGTCAAAGTAAAATTCAATTTTTTTTTTAACATCAAAAAGTTTTACTTCTTCATAAAAATCACTTTCAATTTCAAAATAATTTCCGCTCCAAGTTTGATGATTCTTATCAATTGCTACATAAATTTTATCTACATAATTATAGACCTGCTTAACCGAGGTAAAAAACATTTCGTAATCATACGATACTACATAACCAACTTTTATTCTCATTCTATTACTATCAAATTAGATTTTACAAGAGTTTGTAACCTTTTTTAAAAATACTATAAACAGTAAATCCAATTAGTGTTTTTATCATTTCTGAAAATTGAAAGAGCTTTACTTCTGCAAGTAAAAGTTGTTTAAAATAGTAAAATTTATGCTCATTGTTCTGAACAACTGCATCTCGAAATATAAACTTGCAACGATTTTTTAAATGTATTTTCAGAACATTAGTATTTGCTGCTTTGTTTTGTTTTACTAATGATATATGTTTTTTAATTGCTTTAAATTCTGACTTTATTTCATTAAAGTTTAATTTACCGATTTCATGAGACAAAGATTCATTATGTACTCGATATTGAATATGTTCTTCATCTAAATAAATTACTGCAGGATTCTGATATAACATTCGAAGATTAAAATCCCAGTCATCCAAATTTGTAATTGTTTCATCAAAAAGATTTGGCTGTAGATTTAAAAAACTCGTTTTCCATGTTGGTGTAAAGGTATAGTAAGTAATCTTAGCAGTCATGTAATCTCGAATTACATTCTCCGATCTAAAAGCGTGTTTTTTATTCAAGATCTTATTGTTAAAATCAATATACTGTAATGAAGATACAATTAAATCAGGTTGTTTTAAGAAATTGTTACTTATACTTTCAAGAGCTTCCGGCAATAAAATATCATCACTATCAAACCACTTTATATAATCTCCTTTGCTTAACTCAAAACCGTAATTTCTGCAAGAATTAGGACCTTTTAGTCTTTCTTCTGGTCTTTTATAATATTGAAATCTGTTATCTGACGAAAGATATGCAGCTAATAGTTGTTCTGTATTATCTGTAGATCCATCATCAACTATTATACATTCCCAATTTTTGTAGGTTTGCTGTGCAATACTATCGAGCGTTTCTATTATTAGATTTGCCCTGTTATATGTCGGAATTATAATTGAAATTAATTTAGACATATTACATCATTTCTTAATTTTTAATTGAATGCTTTTTAAATCTGAACTAATTTTATAGGTATATTGATAATCTCTATAATAGACTAACAATTGTCTAACAAGTAAATCATGGATTTCTTTTAGAGAATAATATTGGTGCATTTTTACTCTAAAAATTTTCTTTATTTTATAATTTAATGAAAGTTGATATTGATAATCCTTGAAAATAACATTCACAACATCGGCATGCGTATTAGGCAAAATGATATTAATAAAATTTTCTACAAGTAGTTTTTTATTGGTTATTACGGTAGAATCTTGATGAGAATTTAAAAACTGAAATTCTTCTTCAGTCATTAGTTTTCCCCAATTTTCATTATTAGGCTTTAGTATTTGTTTTTGCTTATTAAACATTAACTTTTGCTTATTCAAACCAAATGCCTCTGAAAAATAGAGTTCTTCTCTTAATTTCTCTTTATTTATATTAGTAAAAGTTTCATGCCATTGGTGTAAAAGCAAAATAGTATCATTGTAGAATCGCGAAGAATAACCAGCCATTTCAAGTCTAGCATAAACATCTTCATCTTCAGCACCCCAAAAATGAAAAAACTCATCAAATCCGCCTACAGTTAATAAAGTTTTTAAACTAAAAAGAGACAATCCTTGCCCTTCGGGTATACTTTTTGAAGAAATTTTGTATTGATTAAATTCTTTAGATTGCTTGCTCTCCTTTTCATCTAAATAGCCTACCTGGAAATATACATTCTCTTGTTCATCTTTTAATTTGTGCAATGTAGCAACAAAATCAGGATGAAAAATAATATCTATGTCTGCAATAAAAACAAAATCAGTTTCTGCAAATCGAAGGCCAATATTGATTGCCTTTGAACGAGACCAAGGCTGATTATTATGAAATGAATGAATATATTTTACACATTTATATTCTTCTACTATTTTTTTTACAGAACTTGATATATCAAAATCAGATCCGTAATCGACAAAAACAACACAAAAATCTTTACTAGATTGCAAGACTAACGAATCAAGAGATTTCTTGATTCGAGATAGTTCTCTATTTCTATATGGATATATTATTGTGATCATTTCAATAAATAAAATTTGAAAAACTTATTTTTTATCTTTTTACAAAAATAATTCTCTTATTCTTTTTTTAATGAACTTTATGGCAAACGAATGATTTAATCAATAGTTTTATTTCATTGATAAAAGTCAATCTAAAACTCCTTTTATATTTTAGATATTGGAAAAAAATAGCAGGTGAATATTTTTGTCTAGCAATAAAGTATTTTTTCAATATCCCAATTTCTAATTCTGTTAAATATTTTTTTAACTCATCATTATTAAAAAATAGTTTAGAATTTCCTGCAACTAATTTTTCTTTTAGAGTAAATATCTTTTGAACTTCATCGTAGCCAAAATCTGTATCACATGAGACAAACTTTTTCAATAACAAAGTTTCTTCCTTATGAAAAGAAAAATTTAAATAATCTATCATTTTTATACGACATTCTAATGCAGACTCATTTTGTTGTTTTTGTCTCTTTTTCGAAATTTGCATTTCATGGACTCTATATTGCAACAAAAAATCTTGTAAATTATATAGTTTTCCAAATGCTAAAAGTCTTACCCACAAATCATAATCTTCTGCTGACTCTTTAATTGGATCATAAAGCACTGAAGACTCAATTAATTTTTGTCTTCTCATCATTACCGAAGGATGTGCTATACAATTATCTCTAAGCAGTCTAATCTTTATGCTCTCATTACATTCAGGAAGAATTATATTTTCATTTTTGCCAATTACTTTATAATTGGTACCACATAAAATAATTTCGGGATTAGCATCTAAAAAAGCAACTTGTTTTTCAAAACGTTCAGGAAATGATATATCATCACCATCCATTCTGGCAATATATTCACCTCTTGCGATAGATAATCCATAATTTAGACTATTTGTAATTCCTGAATTTTTATCCTTTTCAATTAATCTTAATCTAGAATCATTATAGTTTTTTATAATTGAGACCGTAGAATCTGACGATGCATCATCAATGATTAATAATTCAAAATCTGAAAAAGTCTGGTTTAAAATACTTTCAAGAGCTTCTTTTATATATAATTCACAATTATATACTGGCATCAAAACTGTTATCTTGGGCTTTCTATCTAAAGTCGAATCCATTCTTCTGGAATTAAATCAGTAGTTTTTTTCTGCTCATCATTAAACCATTTTTTAGGAGAAATAATAATTTTGTTTGAATTGTTATTAAGCCAAGCCGCCCACCAACTAAAAGAACTGTTAGCAATAATATTGTGATTGCAAGAACTCATTAAAAACATATCTTTCCAACTGTCTGATTTTATGTTATGATCAACAAATATTTTAGGATATTTTACCTCTTTGAAATGCATTTTTACCCATTCTAGATCATCAGAAAAAAAGAATAATGTAATATTATCGATTTTATGAGAAATCTTCGAAATTGCTTCGCTGTAATAACTTATACTGCAATTACCATGAAAACTTTGAGTTACTAAGTCATTTACATAATCTCCTCTTCGAACATGAATTGAAACTGAATTTGTATTCCTAATTTTTACTAGTATTTCTCTATTTAAGGTATCCAATTTTTCTTCAGGAAAAGAAAAAGCTTTTTTGATGTATGATTCATAACCAGAAAAATATTTATAGCTTTGGAAGTATCCACTTAGATATATTGACGAAGTAAGAGATAATATTTTTTTATCGAAACCAAATTCTTTTTCTTGATAAACTTTCTTATTACGTAGTCCTAATTTATTTTTTATTTTTTCAATAAATAACAGCCGATAAAAGGAAAGAATATTTGATTTAGTAGCAAAAGAATAGTTATTATTAAAAATTAAAAGTTCAAAATCTCTTGGTGTAAAACCTTCTTTTTTCTCCTTTTGATCAAAAAAAGTGTCATCGATCAATACTGCTGTATTATTCTTTTTTGCTAGAATAGAAGCAACAGCATACTGAAACATTTGGTTACCAAGACCACCTTCTAACTTTACTATAAGCATTTTTTTCTCGCTTTGACATGTAGACCAAAACATAAAAGTTCTGAAGAATTAGTATCATTGTCTGACAACTTTTGCAATATTTTTTTTAACTGCTCTATATTATCAAGCTCTTTTTTTTCTAATTGTATATTACTGTATTGTTTAGCAACACTCGATAATCTTCCAACTTCTTGAGCGATATATTCAAAATAGTTTCCATTAGCAGTTATTACAATATCCGTAAAGCCATTTTTAGCCAATTCTTCTTCATAAAAAAACTTATTAAAACCGGTATAAAAATGATAGGGTGCAAAATGTGTTAAACTACAAAAAGGAGCTGTTATAATTAAATAGCCATCATCTTTTAATAATCTTGAAAATTCTTTTATAGCCTCTCTTGGATTGATTATATGTTCGAAAACTTCAGTACACATAATAGCATCAAAGGAATTATCGTTTTCTGGAATTGATGCGATATCCGAAATAATATCCAAATTACCATAATCCCATTTTCCCATTTGTAATCCAGAATCTAGCTGTTCGGGTTTGTATTGCGCAAAATCTTGTGAAACATAGTTCAAATGACTGCAGAATTTTTTAAACTGCTGCTCTCCTGCCCCAGCGTCTAATATTCGTTTGCCCTCAGGAATTTCTTTTAGCGTTTTTTCTAGCCAAGAGATGCGAGTGGCTTCATTCAAAGTTCCTACTTTCGTTTTGTGCTTAGATCTTGAAAAAATATTTTTTATGCTCTTTTTTATATTCATTTTGCTATACCCTTGCTTAATATTGCTCCAATTTTATTTTTGCCATTGATCTTTTTTTACAAATATCGTATTGATGTAAGTATCCGCGTACGCAAGGTATCCTTTACTTGTAATGTAATTAATTAATTCTACATTTTTAATACCATTTCCTGTTGTTGAAAATGAAATAGTTTCTAAACAAATAACTAATGGAAAATTCTTTTCAAAATCAATTTCTTTAATGATTACCTCGTCAACTCCTTCTGCATCTATACTCAAAAATTGGGGAAATATACCTTTACAAAATTCATTTAGAACATTTGATAATGTTTTTACTTTAATCTTTTCAATTCTTTCTATTTTATAATCGCCTTCTTTCTGATAATTATGCGCTTCTTCTTTTGAAAAGGTATTTAGAGTTGGCGAAGAAATTATAAAAAAATCGAGAACATCTTCCTTGTTAGAAATTCCAATATTTAAGTTCTGATCTTTTTTTCTTTCTCTAATAAAAGCTTTAAAAAGTGTAGGATCTGGTTCAATATTTATTCCGACCGATCCATTTTGATAAAATAAAGCTGTGTTACTGATATAAAACGGATGATGAGCGCCAACATCAAGATAACTTGGCTTTGTAATTCCTAAATTATCAAAAATATATTTTACAATTAAATCTTCTCCAGATTGAGAATAAGAGATTTTTTGAAAATTATTTACACTTTCTTCTGTTTGTGCAAGGAGATTTCTTTTTATTTTTTTTAAAAAAGTTTTCATTTCTAATCTCGATTTGATTTCTTAAAATAGAATTGAATCTTTCCCCAAAAAAGAGAAAAAGTATAATAATATTTTTTATTTAAATAAAATTGATCCCCAAATTGTCCTGAAAATTCAGATTTTATCAAATAAAAATTGTTTTCTATCATAAATAATTCAATCTCATTTCTCAATGGCTGATTTTTATAAAGTTCAATGTCTGAAACCTCTAGCCATATAGATTTAATAGAACTAATTTTTTCTCTAGCTCCCATAAGTACTTTTAATTCTGCACCTTGAACATCCATATGAACAAAATCAACATTTTTTATGTTTTCCTTTTCTAAAAATGAGTTTAACGTTACCGTTTCAACATTGATTACATTGCTAAATTTCAGCCATTTAGGCAAGTGCTCGATTTGTGGTTCTAATAACGAACTTGACTTGTTACCAAAATCCCAATCAAAATTCTTTTGTAACTCTTCAGGCTGTCCAGAAGAAATGTAAAAATCAGTAAAACCATCTTTATTTGATAATGCCAAAGGAACTAATTTTACATTATCTAGATTATACTTTTTAATATTTTGAAAAATTAATTCCTGATTTTTAGGTAACGGTTCAAATAAAAAAATAGAAGCCTCTGAAAACATTTTTTTATATCTAATAGATTCTTCACCCTCACAAGCTCCAACATCAAATATGATGATTGGTTCATTTTTTTTAAATAGCTTTAAAAGTACATTTTTAACAGGCGATTCCTCTTCTATATATTCCTTTCTATCAAACATTTTCCTGTTTTTTAACATTGATTTTCATTTGATTACCGATGATTCCACTTTTATTATTGATAATTGTTTCATCTTGTTTTTCTACAACATCAGAAAAAACAATAAACATCTCGTTATCAATATATTCAAGTGATTCATTACCTCTAGAAATTCCCACAAGTACTTTAAATTGACCTGTGTTAAATTTAATCGTTTCCTCAGTAAAAGTTGCTGTATAATTGCCCACTTCTAACTGCTGCGGTAAAGACCATGAAGTTGATATCGGAGTTTCATGAATATCCATCATTCCTAAACCAATCACGACATTATCGATATTTTCATTGACAGTAAAACTAACTTCGATTTTCCATGGCTTACCTAAGGGAATTTCATTCATTAAATTGTTATCCAAATCTTTTACTATCAAACTATTTGCAAATACTGCTTTATGTTTTGAAATTGAAGTATCAAAATAATATTCTGATGTATTCTCACCAGTTTGCTCCAAATAATAATTAATTACATCTTCCGTTTTTCCTTGCATAATAAATTTTCCATTTTGCAACAAAATACATTTTGTACATAATTTTTGAATAGCTGCCATATTATGACTAACAAAAAGTACAGTTCTCCCTTCTCCCTTAGAAATATCCTGCATCTTCCCAATCGCTTTTTTCTGAAATTCAGCATCACCAACAGCCAAAACCTCGTCTACAACCAAGATTTCAGGTTCTAGAAAAGCAGCAACAGCAAAAGCTAAACGAACTGTCATTCCAGAGCTATATCTCTTTACTGGCGTATCAATATAACGTTCGCAACCAGAAAATTCCATAATTTCATCCAATTTGGAAATGATTTCTTTTTTAGTCATTCCTAAAATAGCACCATTAAGAAAAATATTCTCTCGACCAGTCATCTCCCCGTTAAAACCCGTTCCAACTTCTAATAAAGAAGCGATACGTCCGCGAGATTTAATACTTCCGGTTGTCGGAGCTGTAACTTTCGAAAGAATTTTCAAGAGTGTTGATTTCCCTGCGCCATTTTTTCCAATAATACCTAAAACTTCGCCTCTTTCAACTTCAAAATTAATATCCTGTAAAGCCCATACATAATCTGAAGTTCCTTTTGTAGAGCGATCATTTACATCTCCAATTTTCAAATATGGATTTTCTTTCCCTCTTATTAAATGCCACCAACGATTTAAATCGTGACTTAAAGTCCCAGTTCCTACTTGTCCTAAACGATATTGTTTGGAAATATTTTCAACTTTTAAAATAACATCTTTCAATTTAGAAATAGTTTAAAATAATTACGACTTTTAAAATTATATTTTACTATCACCCTGTGCTTTAATTATTAATAGATGCACAAGCTTTTTCATAAACATTTATACATTGTCTGGCTGCACTTTCCCAAGTAAATTTTTTTGCTTGCTCTATACCTTTTCTCGAAAATTCGTTCCGAAGGTTTTTATCATTAATTAAATTAGAAATTTTGATAGCTAAATCTTCTGAATTGTTTAATTCAAAATAGACGCCTGCACTTCCTGCAACCTCCGGAAAAGAGCTATGATTCGCCAAAACAACTGGACAACCAGATGCCATTGCTTCTAAAACTGGTATTCCGAAACCTTCATAGATAGAAGGAAAAACAAAGCACTGAGCATTTTTATAGTAAAAACCTAGTTCATTATCTTCAAATGTTTTAAAAATTATCTTATCCGTTAGACCTAATTTAGCAATGTATTCATTTTCTGACTTGCTAAAACTACCGCCTCCAGCACAAACTAAATAAAGATTTTTTTTCTCTTTTAAAAGTTTAGAAATGGAGTCAACAAAGAAATTAAAATTCTTATAAATTGCTCGAGTTCCAACAAATAAAAGGTATTTTTCAGGAAGATCAACCTTCACTTTTTTTTTCATTTTGATAGAAGCACCGTGATAAACAACATCTATCTTTGCCGGATTTATATTTGGATAAATTTTTAAAATATCTTTTTTAGTATTTTCTGAAACTGCAATTATTCTATTGGCTTTTTCTATCAACAGAAGTTTGTTCTGAACAAGGATTTCAGAATTAGAAAAATACTCAGGAAAAAGTTCATGAATCATATCATAAACCGTTAAAACGAAAGGTTTTGTCCCTATATAATTAAGAAAATTTATATCATAGTAAGTTGGTATAAATAAATCATAATCTTGTTTGGATAATATTTTTTTAAACCTACTTTTTCCAATATTGTAAATTTTTAGCCTTTTATCTAATCTGATTTTTTTTAAGATTTCAATTAAAAACTTAAAAAGTTTCTGCTGAAATGAAATTAGATGACTATTATTAAAATAAACATTTGTCGAATTATTTAAAGGCACAACAATTTGATGATTGCTGTCATTAGAAATTAATTCAAATACTTCTGTATAATACCTGGAGATACCTCCGTATCTTTGCATATTATAAACCTGCGGATCAAGTACTATTCTCATTATCGTTTGCTTTTATTTAAGAAACGAAATACAGAATCATTAACATAATTCAAATCTTCACTTGTAAAAGCTAAAACGTCTAAATAATAAATCGTAGCATTAGAATTGAAAACTTGTGATCTTTTGATGTATTCATTTATTTCAAAAATGTCTTCTATAGACTTTGTAATTTTTAGAGGAGTTCCAAAATTATCAAATACACCAAAATAATTATATCCAACTACAGCTAAATTTTCGATAGCTAATTTATACCTCTCACTTATTTTGTCTCGATTTTTATCATGAAAACCTATGTTATTCATGTAAGTTTGCATTTCAAAAAAAATAAATCTCGGTTTAAGATCTGAAGTTTTTGAATAATCTAAAAATGAATTTATGACATCCCAATCAAATCCATCAGTGTCAATTTTAAGTAAATCAAATTTCGCTCTTTTTTCAAGAGGAATCAATTTTATTACTTCAGCAAATGAAATAGTATTTATTTTAGATTCGTCATTTAAGTTTTCAAAGATAGCACCAGTAGATTGTGTGCTACTTTTTTCTAATGAAAAACTACCTTTATTAGTAGTTAAAAACTTTTGTATTCCTAAAAATCTATGATTTAATTTATTAGTATTTATATTGTATTTACATTCTGTAAAAAATAAATCGTCTGGTTCAATACCAACTATAAATGATTGCTTATTCTGATCAAAAATCGAGATAATTGTGTCTCCAATATTTGCTCCCACATCTATTATTAGGCCATCAAGATTACTACATAAGACAGGCAAAAATCGATCATATAGTGGAAACTTCTTTTGGTAAACAGAAAGGGCATGATTATTCTTCAATCGAATATTTAAATTTTCAAAAAAATACTCGGTGTATTCATCTGAACTAGACAGATTAACTTTAGAGAGCCTTCTATTTATTTTATTTATAATTTTTTTTATCATTAAAATTTCATTTGTATAATATCAAAATGAATTATTAATAATCGTATAGATTAATTTTATACCGTATCAATAAAGCTTTTTTCTGTTTTATTAAAGACAAGAAGACCCACAAAAAATGTGATAAATGTAATTAAAAATGTATACACCAATCCTTCAATTGATATTTCTCCCACGTTTAAAAGCATATATCTAGAACTTTCGATAATATACGCAAGTGGATTATATTCAACAATCCAGCCTAGTTGAGGCAGTTTTTCTTTAATTAATTTCATCGGATACATTACTGCAGAAACATACATAAGTAACTGTATACCGAAACCAATTAAATTATTCAAATCACGATATTTTGTTACCATTGAAGAAATTATCATACCTAAACCAAGCCCTAGAATTCCCATAAATGCTATCAATATAGGAAAGAAGATTAATGTTCCATTCAAAGTTAATTGTGCTCCTTGAAAATAATAGAAAATATAAAAGATGACAAATATTAAAAATTGAATTCCAAATTTGACCAGGTTCGAAATCACTATAGACAAAGGCGTTATAATTCTTGGAAAATAAACCTTACCAAAAATTCCTGCATTAGCTTTAAAAGTGTCTGAAGTTCCACTAAGACATGATGTAAAGTAGTTCCATACCATTATACTTCCGAGATTAAACAAAAATGGCGGAATTGCCTCTGTTTTGATTCCTGCTACATTATTAAAGATGATAGTAAAAGTTATAGAAGTAAATAAAGGCTGTATTAAATACCATAGAGGCCCTAACACAGTTTGTTTGTAAACAGTTATAATATCCCTTTTAACAAAAAGCACTAGTAAATCTCTATATTGCCAAATTTCTTTAAAATTTAGAGTTAAGAACTTATTTTTGGGTGTTATTTCAAACAGCCATTCATTTGTCTTATCAGCTTGATTATTCATTGGGTGGGAGAAAATATTACTTTAAAAAAGAATCAAAAATTAACAGGATTTTTAACATTTTAGAATTTGTTTAAAAATGCCAAAAGGTGTTTTTATAAAAAACACCTTTTCATTACATTCTAAATATATTAGTAAATGAGATTATTTGTCTAAAACCTCAAACGTGGAATTCATACTCTTAAACTCTGGAACTATTTTTTTCATTTTAGCTACTATATCATCATTTTCATAAAAATCTGCAATTCCGATAAGTTCGTCTACATCAATATGTAAATTTTCGTATTCATCTTGAATTTCCTGCGCAATCATAATCTTGTTATGATACGTCGGAAGTGTTTTAGAAGTATCATTTAATAATTCTTCATAAAGCTTCTCTCCAGGTCTTAAGCCAACAATCTTGATTTTTATTTCTTTATCAGGAATAAAACCTGCCAGTTTAATCATTTTCTTAGCTAAATCAATAATTCGAACTGGTTTACCCATATCAAAAATATAGATTTCGCCACCATTACCCATCGCTCCGGCTTCTAATACTAGTTGACAAGCTTCTGGAATTGTCATAAAATAACGAATAATATCCTGATGTGTAATGGTTACTGGGCCACCTTCCGCAATTTGTTTGGTAAATAGCGGTACAACTGAACCGTTAGATCCTAAAACATTTCCAAAACGGGTTGTGATAAATTTGGTGCCGCCTTCTACATTTTCTTTTTGATTTTTCAAGAATAATGACTGAACATATTTTTCAGCGATTCTTTTACTGGCACCCATCACATTACTAGGATTCACTGCTTTATCTGTAGAAACCATTACGAATTTCTTCACATTATACTTGCAGGCTAAATCAGCTAGATTTTTAGTTCCTTTTATGTTGGTTTGAATTGCCTGAGAAGGATTCTCTTCCATAAGAGGTACATGTTTGTAAGCAGCCGCGTGGAAAACAACGTGTGGCGTGTAACTTTTAAAGACTTTTTCTAATGCTTTTTTGCTTCTAACATCAGCAATAACAGCTACAATTTTGGTATTTACGTTCATGCCTTGTGTCTCTAAGCATAAATTATGCAAAGGGGTTTCAGCATGATCCACAACAATAACTTTTTTAGGACTAAAGTTCAAAACCTGTCTCACAATTTCGCTACCAATTGAACCCGCAGCTCCAGTAATTAAAATTGTTTTGTCCTTTAATTGTTTAGAAATTGATTTACTATCTAAAACTATAGGTTTTCTCTCTAGTAAATCTTCAATTTGGATATTTTTTACTTTTTGAGAAATTTCTTTTTGGTTTTCCCAATCCGAAATCAATGGTACTGTGTAAACTCTATAGTTAAATTCAAGACATTGATCAACGATTATTAATTGCTCGTCTTTAGTTAAACTTTTATCTGCTATGATAACTCCTTCTGCCGCAACAGATCGCATAAGAGCAGGAAGTTTTTTTCTTAAGATTAAAATTGGAAGATCCAGCATACGCTTAGATGCATTCTGATTGTTTTTATCTACAAAACCTACAATTTTAAATCGAGAAGGAGTTTCAAATTTTAATGCATTTGCAACCGAGATTGCATTTGCATCAGTACCATAAATTACAGTTCTAACCAATTTTGTTGTAGCCTTTTCTGAAAAATACATTTCAAAAGTTTGCTTTACAATAACACGGTACAAAAACAACCCACAAAAAGAGAGAACTAAATTGATGAAAAGCGCTGTATTTAAAAAGGCTTTATGACCTGAATATAATTCAAAAACTAAATTGATAAACAAGAAAAAAACCAAAACTGACATTTGTGAAAACAACAGTTTTATGGCATCAATATAAGAAGAATGCCTAATAATTCCCGAATAGGTTCTAAAAAGCCAAAAGAAAAATATGTTGACTAAAATTAAACTTCCAACAAAATAAAAGTCATGGGAAGTTATGATATAACCAATGGCTGTTCCTTCAAAAAGTAAATATGTAAAAGAGAACGAGAAAAACAAAACCATTACATCAATAGCAATGATAATCCACCTAGGCAGATAACTCAAATTATTGATATTTGCCCTAAGATTTCGTGGCGAAAAATTTTTATATAACAAAGATGTTATATTATTTGGTTTGTCTGTATTCAATTTGAGTTATATTTTAAGTCTATAAAATTTGAACTTTATACAAAAATACAAATTAAAGGTTTTAAACAATTACTTAAAGGTGTAAATTAAATTTTAACACCTTTTTTCTTTTGTTTTAGAAATTCTATCAAGTATGTGCCATAGCCAGATTTAAGTAAAGGTTGAGCAAGTTCTTCAAGACGATCATCATTAATAAATCCTTGTCTCCAAGCTATTTCTTCAATACAGCCAACTTTTAATCCTTGTCTTTCTTCTAAAACCTGAACAAATTGTCCAGCTTGCATTAAACTATTAAAAGTTCCTGTGTCTAACCAAGCAGTTCCTCTACTTAATATACCAACTTTTAATCGCCCTTTTTCAAGATAAACTTTATTAACATCCGTGATTTCATATTCGCCACGAGCACTTGGCTTAATATTTTTAGCGATTTCAACTACTGAATTATCATAGAAGTATAACCCTGGCACAGCATAATTTGATTTTGGTTCAAGTGGCTTTTCTTCTATTGAAATTGCATTTTTCTCTCCATCAAATTCAACTACACCGTATCTTTCAGGGTCAGAAACGTGGTAAGCAAAGACAACACCTCCTTCTGGATCAGCATTATCTTTTAAAAGTTTTGGCATATTTGTACCGAAGAAAATATTATCTCCAAGTACTAAAGCCACTTTGTCTTTTCCTATAAACTCTTCACCAATTACAAAAGCTTGTGCCAATCCGTTTGGATTTGGTTGTTCAGCGTAACTAAACTTACAACCAATTGATTCCCCATCACCTAGAAGTTTCTTAAAATGTGGCAAATCATGAGGTGTTGAAATGATTAAAATTTCATTTATTCCTGCCATCATTAAAGTCGACAAAGGATAATAAATCATTGGTTTATCATAAACTGGCATTAATTGTTTACTTACCGCCAATGTTAACGGATGCAATCTTGTACCAGAACCTCCTGCTAATATAATTCCTTTCATAAAACTTAATTTTTAATTCAAAATTGAATACTGAATATGAAACTCTTTTTTTAAACAAATATTTTCTTTAAACTCTCTTTGTAACTTGGTATATCTAAATGATAGACTGATCTTATTTTTGTTTTATCTAACAATGAAAAACTTGGACGTTTTGCTGGATTAGGATAAGATGAAGATGGAATTCCAATTACTTTACACTTATAATTTCCTAATTCTTTAATATTTAGTGCAAATTCATACCAACTAATTTCGCCTTCGTTAGAATAATTATAAATTCCTGGAATCCATTTTGAAAATTTAACTATATCAATCATTGATTGTGCTAAATCAGCTGCATATGTTGGTGAGCCAATTTGATCATTGACAACCTTTATTTCATCTTTTTCTTGCATCAATCTTTGCATTGTTTTGACAAAATTATTTCCAAATTTACTATAAACCCATGAAGTCCTTATAATGATTGATTCAGGATTTTCTTTCAAACAAGCAATTTCGCCAGCCAATTTACTTTCTCCATAAATATTTATAGGATTTGTTTTTGCTTCTTCATTTAAAGCAATTGAAGAAGAACCATCAAAAACATAATCTGTCGAAATATGAATTAATCTGGCTTTATTTTCTGCTGTAAATTTTGCAATTAATGCTACAGCATCTTGGTTTATTGCAAATGCTAATTCTTTTTCCGATTCAGCTTTGTCAACTGCAGTATAAGCCCCACAATTAAATACAATATCTGGATTAATTTCTTCTATTTGAGTTTGAAGTAATTCTAAATTATCTAAAGTTACTTCCTTACGATCAGCTAATATCCATTCGTATTGAGGATAATTAGAAGCTAAAACTGAAAGTTCAGTTCCTAGCTGTCCTGTTGCTCCGGTAACTAAAATCTTTTTCATTAGAACAAACTATTACAATTTTCGATAAAGGGAAGTATTCGATCTTTTTCTGAAACAATAGCATCTTTTAGATCCATTCCCCACTCAATGTTTAAAGACGGATCATTGTATTTAATACCTCCTTCAGAAGCCTTGTTATAAAACTGATCACATTTATACATTACAGAGGCCGTTTCGCTTATCACGGAAAAACCATGAGCAAAACCTTGAGGAATAAATAATTGTTTTTTATTCTCAGCAGATAAGAGTATGCTAAATGCTTTTCCATAAGTTTCAGAATTTCTTCTCAAATCTACAGCTACATCAATAATCTCTCCTTGCAATACACTCAATAATTTAGTCTGTGCAAAAGGTGGATTTTGATAATGTAGTCCTCTTAAAGTATTTTGTTTTGAAAAAGACTGATTATCCTGAACATATTCAATATCAAGTCCAAAATCAGAAAATTTTGCTTTATTATATGATTCAAAAAAATAGCCTCTTTCGTCTTTGATAATAGAGGGTTCGACTATTAATAAATCTTTAATATATGTTTCTTTAATTTTCATATACACTAAAATCTTTTTATTTTTTAAAGAAATTAAAAATGACTTTTTTTATTCTTTTCTTTTCTTCCCTTGTTAAATTCGATCCAGATGGTAAGCATAACCCCATTTTAAATAAATTCTCTGCAACTTCCCCTCCATAATAAGGGTATTTTTCAAAAATTGGCTGTAAATGCATTGGTTTCCATAGTGGTCTACTTTCAATGTTTTCTTTATCAAGCTCAATTCTTAAATCTTCAGTTCTTTTTCTGCTTTGTGGCAATATTAGAATTGCATTTAACCAATAAATAGATTGATAGTCCTCATTAAAAACTTGTAAAAGTTCTACATCTTCTATCTGATCAAAAATTTCATTATAAAATTTGTGATTTTCTTTTCTTCTAAGAATATTTTCATTTAGTACTTTTATTTGCCCTAATCCTACTCCAGCACAAATATTACTCATTCTGTAATTATATCCAATTTCGCTGTGTTGATAATGTGCCGCTGGATCTTTAGCTTGAGTTGAGTAAAAAATTGCTTTCTTTTTTTGGGAAAGATTTCTAGTAACCAAAGCTCCTCCGCTTGAAGTAGTAATAATTTTATTTCCATTAAATGAAAATATACTTAAATCACCAAAAGTACCACATTTTCTGCCTTTATAGCTACTTCCTAAGGCTTCAGCGCTATCTTCTATTACAGGAATGGAGTATTTATCTGCAATTGCATGAATTTCATCAACCTTATATGGATTACCATATAAATGAACAGCAATAATTGCTTTTGGTTTCTTCCCTTTTCTAATTCTATCTTTAATTGCTAATTCCAATTGTTGGGGGCAAATATTCCAAGTATCCGACTCGCTATCAACAAATACAGGAGTTGCTTTTTGATATAAGATAGGATTAGCAGAGGCTGAGAATGTCATACTTTGGCAAATAACCTCATCATCTTTATCAACACCTAATAAAATTAAGGCAAGATGTATTGCAGAGGTCCCTGAGTTTAAAGCCGACACAAAAGATTTTTCTCCTAAGTAATTTTCCAATACATTTTCAAACTCGTCAACATTAGAACCTCCAGTAGTAATCCATTGCGTAGTTAAAGCCTTTGCAATGTATTCTTTTTCGAATCCACTTTCTTGACATAGCGATAAATATATTCTTTCATTCATTAATAAGCCAATAATTAGAGGGATAACGAACACTATCCTCTTCTACATTAGTCAAAGGTAATGTTGTAAATGATATTAATTTTGAATTTGATTCCAAAAATTCAATAGCATTAGCATAACCTTCTGGAATATGAAGTATATTACTTTCATCTGGAGTAAGTAATATGTTGTCTATCTGTAAATCTTTCGAAGGAGATTCCCAGTTATCAATCTTAACAAAATGTACCCTTACTTTTCCATGAACGCAATAAAAAAATTTATTATCGATTTTGTGCCCTTGCCAACCTCTTAATGGGTATTCGTCTGAATTGCAAATAATATAAAATCGCTCAATAATATCAAACTTAAAATCATTAACAAACGAAATCTGCCCTCGTTCATCTCTATGAATCCCCCCTTTTATTAAATGAGGAAGTTTAATCTGTTTCAAGATATAGTTTCTTTATTATAAATTTTATTTAAATAAGGACTAAGTTAATATATTTTTAACAGTATCCACAATGTATTGCAGTTCTTCATTAGTCATATAAGGATATAATGGCAAAGAAACGTTTCCTGACCAAGTTAGCTCTGCATTTGGATAATCTTCTTTAATCAAGTTGTATCTTTCTTTGTAATAACTTAATTGATGAATTGGCTTGTAGTGTACAGAAGTACCAACACCTTGTTCTGACATTTTTTCTATAAATTCATTTCTCGAAATTGAAGATTTTTCGTTCAGTACAATTGGAAATAAATGCCAAGCATGATCTTCTAATTTATCATTACATATTGGTAAATCTATCATAGATAAATCTTTCAATTTTTCATAATAAAACTCTACAGCTTTTTGTCTTTCGGATCTAAACAATTCCGCTTTCTCTAGCTGACCTAAACCAATTGCTGCAGCTAAATCAGGCATATTATACTTGTATCCTGCATCGATGACATCATATTCCCATGACGGGGTTTTCGATGTAAATCGATCCCATATATCCCTGTTGATTCCATGCAAACGCATAGTTTTTACTCTTTTATATATGTTTTCGTCATTAGTCACCAACATTCCTCCTTCACCTGTTGTTATTGTTTTATTTGCGTAAAAGCTAAAACAAGTTATATCTCCAAAATTACCAACCAATTGTCCGTCCTTTCGAGTTGGAAATGCATGAGCAGCATCTTCCATAATTTTTATTCCATGACGATTACAAATCTCAATTAATTCTTTAATTTGAGCAGCTTGACCACCATAGTGAACAACAATTAATAACTTAATATCTTTATGTTTTTCTAAAGCTTTTTCTAAAATCTCTGGTGTAATCAAATTAGTACCATATTCTGTATCTATCGGAATTATTTCAGCACCAATATATCTTACTACTTCTCCAGTTGCTGCAAATGTCATACTTGGTATAAGTACTTTATCTCCAGCTTTTATCCCTAATGCATCAATTCCTAAATGTAAAGCCGCAGTACAAGAATTTACAGCGCAAGCATATTTCGCACCAATAAAATCAGCAAATTTCTTTTCAAACTCAAGTGTTTTACCTGCTGTTGTCAACCAGCCAGAATCTAATACTTCATTTAAATATTTTCTTTCACTATCTCCAATGAAAATTTTAGAAAAGGGAATTTTTGTTATTGTACTCATTTTACGATTATTTCTTTGATTGTTGTTAAAATAATTTTAGCATCTATTAAAATAGAATGATTTTCTACATAATCAATATACATTCTAAGTTTTTTAGGCAAAATTTCTTCTTTATATGTAAGTGTAGGGTTTTGAGAATTTGCTAATATCTCCTCCTCATTCCTAAACATTATTGATGCATTATCTGTTATACCTGGACGCATTCTATGAACAATTTCCCATTGGTCAGGAAAAATTTGTGTCCATTGTTGTACTTCTGGTCTTGGACCAACTAAAGACATATCGCCAATTAAAACATTGATTAATTGTGGTAATTCATCCAATTTAGTTTTACGTAATATACGCCCTAAAGGAGTAATACGAGAAGAATCGCCAGCATCAAAACTACCGTTAGTTTTTCCAGAGGCTACACTCATTGTTCTAAACTTAAATAGCTTAAATGGCTTTCCTTCTTTACCTACTCTAATCTGAATAAAAAATACAGGTCCAGGCATTTTAATTTTGATTAATAGCCCAATTAGAGTAAAGGGTATAATCAGAATTATTAAACCAATTAAAGAAAACAAAAAATCAATTATTCGTTTCATCTAACTTTTTTATCAATTTATACATATGCCTATTTGGGTAAGCTATGAAATCGTAATATACTTCATAACCAGATTTGTTATAAAATTTTACGACATTATCATTATTATTATAATCTGTAGTTAAGGCTATTTTTGATGCTGAGTGGCATTTCGCTTTTTTTTCAAATTCATCTAATAAAATTTTGCCGTAGCCCGATCCTTTAAGATCAGGCAACATAGCTATGGATAATAATTCTGCGTATTGTTTGTCGTCTTTTTTATCCGATTTTTTATTTATATTTTTAAATAGTCTGAAGATAACTTTCGGTCTACTTAATGAAACAAATAAAAGACTTTTAAAAAAAAGAAAGCTATTTTGAAACAAAAGTGTTTTATGATATCCAAGTGATTTACTTGTTCCTGTAGCAAATCCACATAGTTTTTCTTCATTATCAAATAAACCGATTCCAATACTTGTGTTGTTATTGATAGAAGCAGCATAATAAGTTTCGAGAAATTGTCTCCCTAAAGATGTTAAGAAAAAGTCTTTAAATGATTTTTCATGAACTTCCGCAATTTTTTTCACATCTGAGATATTTAAATCTCTTATTTTCATTTCTATTAATTTAAAATGTTAATTCCCTTCTTAGCTTTTCTGATATTTAACCTTCAAATCTGTTTATAAACTTAAAAAAGATTTTCTTACTGTTAGCCAACTCGGATAATATAATTTCTAGCTATTCTAATTACACTATGAAATCGTTTCCATAAACTTTCATTGTTAGGATAATCTACATAAGTTTTATTTGGTGATTTCATAATTACATCAAATTCGTCTTCAGAAAGACCTAATTTTTTAATTACATAATCTCTATCCTGATCTAACATATCCTTAGGTGCTGGTGGCTTGCTAATTTCAGCTAAAGCTTCATCTCTAGAGATTTGTCCTGAACAAACTAATGCTGATAAATATGATTTCCTTAAATCGTAACCAAATTTAACTGGCAAATAGAAAGCATGAAAGAATCTTGTAAATATAGACTCATAGTGTTTTCCTCCATAATCTTGCCATCCAAGTTCATCAATAAGTGTTTGCTTTGCCTCAGCTTTGTTATAAGGTATATAATTTAAAATAGGCACCCATCTAATTCCTCTTACTAATAAATAATCTACATAATCTAATGTTGACAAACTTGGATAAGTTTTCATCTTAACTTTTCCAAACTGGCGATGAAGTGACTTAATTAATTTCGAATCTTTGGAACCATATAACCATGATTCCGGCATGATAGATTCTGTAACGACATTATTCCCCGCAATGATATAAGGAATTTTCATTTTAGCAGCAGTCTTAATTAAAAGTGCCCAAATTGCATGATCGGTAGGAATTTCAATATTTGAAATTGAAGATTTCAAAAATGATGTTTGAATATCTCTAAATTCTTTCCAATCTAAAACACAAGTATCGAGATCAATATCTAAGCGTTTTACAATTTGCTCAACATTTGCTACTGCTAATTCTGTATTCCATCCATTATCAAGGTGTATAGCAAAAGCTCGAAGACCATATTTCTTTTTAATTATATAAGCTACGTATGAACTATCTACACCTCCGCTTAATCCAATCAAACAATCATATCTTGAATTTTTACCTTTACGTTTTATTTCTTCAATTAATTTTTCTAGTTTTTCTTCACCACCTTTATCTGTATGCACATCATTAACAAGTACATTATCATAATTATGGCAAAAATTACAAACTCCATCGTTATCGAATGTTATTTCTTTTGCCGTTTCATCCATTATACAACGGCTACAAACTTTTACTGTATTCATTTTTTTTGATTAATATGATTATTCTTTTAATTCTTGTTCAAGTTGATCAGCAGTAATATAACTTATCAATACAGCCCTATGCACTCCTTGAAAGACAAACATTGATCCTGCTGCAACGGCAGAAACGCCTGCTTTTATAGCTTTTATAAAATCTGTAATAGTACCGGCTCCTCCCACAGAAACAACAGGTATATCGAGCATTGCAGTAACTTTTCCTATGAGATCCAAGTCATATCCCTGCATTGTTCCATCTTTATCTATATTATTAATTACTAATTCGCCAAAACCTATTTCTTGAATTAATCTAATACAGCTATCCAGACTTATATTTTGTTTCTTTTTTCCACTATTTGAATAAATTTTGTAACTCCCCCAAATATCTTTTTTAACATCTATTGATGCAACAATACTTTGACTACCGTAAATTTTTATAGCTTCTTCAATTAATTCTTTGTTCTCAAAAATAACTGAATTTAAAATTACTTTCTCTACTCCTATATTAAATAGTTGCTCGATATGTCCCATTTTTGAAATACCTCCTCCATATCCAACAGGCATAAATGCTTCCGAAACAATTTCTTTAATCTCAATGAAATTTGGAGGTGTTCCATTTCTACTAGCACCAATATCCAATAATACTAATTCGTCAACTTCTTTTTTATTAAAAATTCTAACAGCATTAATTGGATCTCCAATGTATCTGTCTTTCGAAAACTTCACTGTCTTAACTAATCCTCCATCGTTTAACAATAGAATTGGTATTATTCTTGTCCTAAGCATCAATATTTTTCTAAAAAGTTTTTAAATAGACTAACTCCAAAACGATGGCTCTTTTCTGGATGAAATTGTGCTCCTATCAGATTATCAACTTGAAAAGAAGAGACAAAATCAAATCCGTATGTAGTTTTTGTAAGTATATCAATTTCATTTTGGCATTTTACAAAATAGGAATGGACAAAATAAAATCTAGAATCATCATCTAAGCCTTCCAAAATATCTGACGGCTTATTAACATGAATCCTATTCCATCCCATATGTGGAACTTTAAGTTTGGAATCTGTTCCAAAATCAAATTTTTTAACTTCTGCGTTAATAAATGAAAGACCTGGTAATGATCCTTCTTCACTAGATTCACACATAATTTGCATCCCTAGACATATTCCTAAAAAAGGCTTTTTCTTAACCAAAGCCATTTCCTTAAGTACATCCATCAAACCCAATTCTTTGATATTCGTCATAGCTCGATCAAAATGACCAACTCCAGGTAGAATAATTTTATCTGCATCTAAAATAACATTTGGTTCTGAGCTTATGATAGCTTTTACGCCCAAATATTTTAACATATTATCAATTGATCCGATATTTCCCATACCATAATCAATGATAACAACTTTTTGATTTTTATATTCCATTAGATGATTTTCTAAATTTGGCTAATCAATTCAATATACCGTTCAGTTAGCAACTTGTAATCATAATTCTGAGAAGCGTTTCTAGCATTAACACAAATTGCATGATATTCACTCTTATCCATTTTATAAAAAGACAAGATTGCATCTGCATATTCTTTGGAATTTTTAAATTCCTTTGCTATTCCAATATTAAACTTTTTAATAGGACAATAACTCATTTCTACGTTAGCACAAATGGGTTTTCCACTTGCCATATATTGAAAGGATTTACTTTGACTGCCACCGTAACGAAGAATTGAACTAGGCTTATAATTGAGAATATTTAATGAGCTTTTACTCAAAATATAAGGAACATATTTAAGCTCCACCCATTTTTGCTTAAAAACAACGTTTTCAATTTGGTTATCTTTGCAATATTGCTCTAAGGTTAGTCTGTCTTCTCCATCACCGTAAATTAAAAATTTAATATCAGTTACATCCTTTAAATGCTGAGCAGCTTCTACTAATTGCATAACGTTGTTAGCAAGTCGAATTGATCCAATATAAACAACTTTAAAAACATGATCATTTTCTAAATCATCATCTGCTATTTTATAATTTACTTTATTATAATCAAAATCTTCTAAATCTACTCCATTATTAATATAATGCACTCTATCGATATCTATTTTACCTCCTTGATCTATATCCCATTTTCTTTCTTTGATGTAATCTTTTCCTCCTTCCATTGAGAAAATAAGCAAATTAGCTTTTTTATAGAGCCAATTTTCAGCCCAATATGCAAGTTTTACTAATGGATTTTTTTTTGATACTAATCCATAAGCTACAAAAGATTCAGGCCATAAATCAACAATATCAACAATAAATTTGGCCTTAACTTTTTTAGCAACAAAATAAGTGATGTTGCCGAAAGGAACGGCAGCTATATGAGAAATAAAATCTGGTTTTTCAAAACGTGATGTAAACCACCATAGTCTAAAATAAAATTGTAAAATACTATAAATTCTAATTAAGCCATTAGAATTGTAATTAGATGTTCGAATATGAATAAACTTTTGTCCATTTTCATATTCAGCAAATTTATAAGGAGACTTATCTTCAATTAAATTAATATTAGTATTATGCAAAAAACTTCCACTTATAATTGTTACATCATAACCGTTCAAACGCAAATATTGTGCACGCTTAAGAGTTTGAATTCTTGCCTCATACTTAGGAGGCATAGCAGCTGGATTAATTAACCATACTTTTTTCACTATAAAATCCAATTATTAATTGCGGTAATAATGGTCGTAATTTCTTCTTCTGTCATAACCGGACTAATTGGCAAACTTAGTTCCTCATTATGAATTTGTTCTGTTATAGGAAATGACATTTCATTGTACTCCTTATAACATAACTGTTTATGAGGAGGAATTGGATAATGAATTAATGTCTGCACCTCATTGGCTGTAAGATATTGCTGAAGCTCATTTCTATTTTTAGAAAAAATCGGAAATAAATGAAAGACATGACTATTCCAATCTGAAAGCGTTGGTATAACAACTAAAGAATTTTTTATTTCATTCATATACCTGCGAGCAACATGCTTTCTTGCTTCTACATCTCTATCGAGATATTTCAATTTTATATCTAGTACAGCTGCTTGAATTTCATCTAATCGACTATTCAATCCCTTGTACTTGCTTACATATTTTTCACTTGAGCCATAATTAGCTAAAGCCCTAATTGTTTTCGTTAGCTCATCATCATTAGTAGTAACGGCTCCTGCGTCTCCTAAAGCACCTAAATTTTTACCTGGATAAAAACTGTGTCCTGAGGCATCACCAATTGCTCCTGTTTTTATATTACCAAATAAACAACCATGAGCTTGGGCATTATCTTCAATAAGTTTTAAATTATGCTTCTTACATAAATTTCCAATTTTATCAGTATAACTACATCTTCCATAAAGATGCACAATCATAATCGCTTTAGTTTTATCTGAAATAACTTCTTCGATTCTATCATCATCTATCTGAAGTGTTATAGGATCTGGTTCTACAAAAACTGGAATCAAATTGTTATCGGTAATTGCAAGTACTGAAGCAATATAAGTATTTATTGGAACTACTACTTCATCACCTTCATTCATTATACCAAGTTCTATGTAAGCTCTCAGGATAAGTCTTAAAGCATCCAAACCATTTGCTACTCCAATTGTATGCTTTGTGCCTATATATTTAGAATAATTTTTTTCAAATGTACTGTTTGCTTCTCCTTGTAAATACCATCCAGAAGAAATTACTTTATTTATAGCAACTTGAATTTCATTTGAAAATTCATCATTTACTTTTTTTAGATTTAAAAATGGAATCATATTATTTTTCAATTTTTCTTATAAATTTTGCAGGACTTCCTAACCATAGTTCATTATCTGGAACATCTTTTGTAACCAAACTCCCAGCACCAATCATAGCATTTTCTCCAATTGTAACTCCTCCTAAAATTGTAGATGCAGCGCCTATTGAAGCATTTCTCTTGATCAATGTTCTTTGTAATTCAAATGGCATTTTTGCACGTGGATATTTATCATTAGTAAAAGTTACATTTGGACCAATTTGAACATTATCTTCAATAGTTATCCCATCCCAAAGATAGACTCCATTTTTAACCGTTACATTGTTTCCTATCACCACATCATTTTCTATAAAACAATGTGCACAAATATTACAATCGCTGCCAACTTTTGCATTTTTAAGTACCACGACATATTGCCAAATATTTGTACTCTCATGCACTTGTTCACTAATACATTCTGCTAATTTATGTATCATCTATTTTTTATAATTTATAAATTCTTGAAAATCTCTGATATAATCAGACTCATTATACAAATGCGAAGCTAGTACCAAACACACAGAACCTGAAGAAAAATCATCAAGTTCTCTCCAAATACCTGGTACAATTAACAAACCTACATTTGGATTATTTAAAAAGAAAGTTCTTTTAATATGTCCATCATTTAATGTAATGCTAAAACTTCCACTAGCTGCAACAATCAATTGATGTAATTCTTTATGACCATGACCACCTCTACTCTCATTTCCTGGAATATCATACAAATAATATATCCTTTCAATCGGGAACGGAACGCTTTTGTTCTCCTCTATAATAGTTATATTACCAGCTCTATTGTGGATTTTATTCAATTCAATTAAACCACAGCCATAAACAGTACTCTCTTTCATATTAAATTCCCTTTAACTTTAAAAATTGATCATAATCTCTAATATAATCATCATTAGAAAATATTGTTGAACTAGAAACCATAGCCAGCGAATTGGTTGAAAAGTTATTCATTTCTCTCCAAAGTGTTGAAGGAATGTAAAGACCATAATATGATCTATTTAAAGTAAAGGTTTTCTTTTCTTTTCCATCATCAACTATCACGTCAAAACTACCCGATAATGCAATTATGAATTCATGTTGTTCTAAAAATGCATGCCCCCCTCTTGCAAAACCTCCAGGCACATCATAAATCCAATATGTTCTTTTAATTTTAAAAGGAATATGATTGTTTGATTCCAAAAATGACAAGTTACCTCTCTGATCTTCAATTTTCGGAAGATTAATTATTTTGACGTCTTCTAAAAACATATAAAACTAATTATTAATAGTTATCTTTTCTAAATAATCTAATGCGACTTTACTATCAGTTAAAAGTGATGCTGTTTCAATGGCTTTATTTGCTACAAACATTTTATCCTCATAAGACATTTGATTTATCTTTATAAACAAGTCTCTTAATTCCTCTACATTTCTTGCCTCACAAAGAAATCCATTTTCTCCATGTTTTATAACCCCATCTATTCCTTGTCCAATCGTTCCGATAGTAATACATCCTTTGCTCATTGCTTCAACATATACTAAACCAAAAGCTTCAGGTTTACTTACCATTACAAAAACATCCTTCTCGATCATTTTCTTTTGCACTTCATCTCTAGATAATTTACCTAACATAGTAACGCATTGTCCAAGATCAAGTTCTACAATTTTCTGTGAAATCTTTTCCTTCAACATTCCTTCTCCAAGTATTTCTAAAGTGAAATTTCGATCCGGAAATGCCAAATTTACAGCTTCCAATAAAATATCAATATTTTTTAAAGGTATTAGCATTCCTACAAAACAAATTGAAATTTTATTTCCTTTAAATTTTGTTTTTGGCGTTTCTGATAAAATATAATTTTCAGGAATTCCAGATGGGCAAATAAAAACATTGTTTCTTTCCCCAAATAACCTTAAAAAATTGTTTTTCATTTCTTCAAAACGAAATCCTACATAATCTAAATTATTTAACAACTGTTTCGCACTTGAACCAAATAAATCAGAAATTACTTTTGGGTTTTCATGTAATACTAATGAGGTTCTTACATTTGGATAATATTTCTTAAGCTCAGTAATTAATGGCAATTGCGGATTTACAAAATGCGAAATAATTACATCTGGCATAAATTTTTTATTCAGATTATCATCGTGAATAATCTTAGCTTGTTTTTTTATGGTACTATTAAAAAACTTAAAATGAGGAAATATTTTAAAAATAGGCTGACTTATAACATTAATATCCTCATGAGTAAATTCAACTCTTTTATTTAATCGAACAAAAGGTATAAAATCTGTTTGGAAGATTTTCTTCAAAAGTGTCTGGAAAATTTTTGCAAAAAAATAGAAGAAACGAGGAAAAACTGATCTAAAATGGACAACACGAACCTCATGTCCTTGTTGAACCCATTCTTTTGCATAGTAATGTACAACTGGAGTATCAAAAGTACTATTGGGGTTAGGGTATTCAGATGTTAATATTAGTAATTTCATTTTTCACTTATCATTTTATTACAGAAAAAATAGAATAAAGGATTTAAAAAATCTATATTTTTTTCCATACCATTTTATTAATTATACCAGTATAACTTTGAATAAGTTTAATCACCTTAATTGATACATTTTCGTCTACATAAGCGCTAACTACACTTGATTTCTCTTCATTTTTATTCATTTCAACGGCTACATTAACAGCTTGCATAATTTGTTCAGATGTTATAGAACCAATTGTAAATACTCCTTTTTCTATTGCTTCTGGCCTTTCAGTTGAAGTTCGTATTGAAACCGCAGGAAAGCCAAAGTATGCACTTTCTTCTGGTAATGTTCCACTATCCGAAACTACGCAAAAAGCATTTTGTTGAAGTTTATTATAATCATAAAAACCCAATGGTTCATTCAAAATAACATTCTGATGAAATTTGAATCCAATTCTTTCAATATTCTTTTTTGAACGTGGGTGGCAACTGTATAATATTGGAAATTTATATTCTTCTGCCATTGCATTGATTGAATTCATAAGAGAATAAAAATTACTTTCAATATCTATATTTTCTTCTCTATGAGCAGAAAGCAAAATATATTTTCCAGCTTCTAATTTTAGGTCTTCTAATACAGAACTATCGTTAATTTCTTTAATACTATCACTAAGTATTTCTGCCATTGGTGAGCCGACTACATGAGTATATTCAGATTTTACACCAGATTCTAGAATATAACGTCTTGCATGTTCTGAGTAACATAAATTGACATCGCTAGTAACATCAACAATTCTTCGAATAACCTCTTCTGGCAAATTTTCATCCTTGCAACGATTTCCAGCTTCCATATGAAAGATTGGAATTTTAAGTCGTTTGGCAGAAATTACACTTAAACATGAATTAGTATCACCCAAAACAATAACAGCATCGGGCTTAACTTCATTAAGCAACTCATAAGACTTTGCAATTACGTTCCCCATTGTTTGTCCTAGATTTTCTCCAACAACGCCAAGATAATGATCCGGTTCTCTTAAACCTAAATCTTTAAAAAAAACTTCATTTAATGAATAATCGTAATTTTGTCCTGTATGGACTAAAATGTGGTCAAAATATTTGTCACTCTTTTTTATTATTGATGACATTTTAATTATCTCAGGACGAGTTCCAACAATCGTCATAAGTTTTAGTTTTTTCATATTGCTTAATTAAAATATGTTATAATGTGGGTACATTTCTTTATGATTTTTAATCCAATCTGCTAATTCAGCAATCATTGTTTCATAATCAGGAATTAAATAATCAAATTCAAACTTAGTACGTTTGAGAGATTTGTCTGCCAAAATTCCTTCAACGGGATTTATATCTAAAGAATCTCCTTTAAAATAACGATTGAAAAGTTTTAAAAGTTCAAATTTTGAAATAGAATGATCTGGAACAGCATTATACAATCCATAAACTTTTGCCATAGCTGCTTTTTCAATTGTTTTGGCTAATTGAAGAGTAGTTTGTCCTGTCCAAATAGATTTTGTATAACCATTAATTTCACCACTTTGTCCCATAAACCAATTCAAAAGTCCTATTCCTTTTTCATTAATATCTGGCCCAATGATTGAGTTTCTAAAAGTTATATTTTTCAAATCAGATAATTCTCCTAGAGCTTTAGATCTATCATAAAAAGTTTCACCATCACAAAAATCATTTTCAGTATAATTACCTCGTTTACCAGAAAAAACACAATCAGTACTCATATGAATTATTTGCGTTTCTTTATTTTCTGTACTTTCAGCTAAAAAATGTGGCAAGTACGAATTTAAGAATGATGAAGAAGCCTTGTCCTGCTCGGCAAATTGATTAAGCATTCCAATACAATTAACCACTACATCGAAGTTATTTTCTTGGATAATATTTTTTAACAATGCGGTATTAAATGCATCACCAACAATATTATCTACATATTTTGATTTAGTTCTTGCAAATCCAAGCACTGAATGCCCTTGTTCTTTCAAATACAAGGATATAATGTGACCTGCCATACCATTACAACCTAAAATAAAAAAATTCATATAAATTTAATTTTTATTAATAAGTTTATCTTTTATATAGTCAATTGAAAGCAATTTATCTTTTACCTGCTCAATATCTAAAAGTTTGGTATTATTACTATTGAATTCTGTCAATAAATTTCTTTCAGTATCTCCATCTACAAAATATTTAGCATAATTTAGATCGCGATTATCTGACGGCACTCTATAAAAATTTCCCATATCAACGGCATAAGCACATTCTTCATTAGTTAAAAGTGTTTCATACATTTTTTCTCCATGACGAATTCCAATATTCCTGATATTATCCTTATCATAATCAAATAACTCACATACAGCTTCTGCAAGAACTCTAATTGTACAAGCTGGTGCTTTTTGCACTAACACATCTCCTGTAACTCCATTTTCAAAAGCAAATAGCACAAGATCAATTGCTTCATCTAGCGACATAATAAAACGAGTCATAGAAGGCTCGGTCAATGTAATAGGTTGATTATTTCTAATTTGCTCAATCCATAATGGAATAACAGAACCGCGAGATGCAATTACATTTCCATATCGAGTACAGCATATCTTTATTTTTTCAGGGTTAACAGTACGTGACTTTGCAACAATCACTTTTTCCATCATTGCTTTAGAAGTTCCCATTGAGTTCACAGGATAAGCAGCTTTGTCCGTAGACAAACATATTACGGTCTCTACTTCTGCTTCTATTGCAGCAGTAAGTACATTATCTGTCCCTAAAACATTTGTTTTAACTGCTTCTAAAGGAAAAAATTCACAAGAAGGGACTTGCTTTAAAGCAGCTGCGTGAAAAATATAATTTACACCATGCATAGCATTTTTAAGACTCGCTAAATCTCTTACATCACCTATATAATATTTAATCTTATGAGCAACATCAGGCATTTTAGATTGAAATTCGTGTCGCATATCATCTTGCTTCTTTTCATCACGAGAAAAAATACGGATTTCACCAATATCTGTATGTAAAAATCGAGTTAATACTGTGTTTCCAAATGATCCTGTACCACCGGTAATTAATAGGGTTTTATTTTTAAATAATGACATATCTTGTTGAATATTTTTTTTATATTTTAGGAAGATCCTCTAACTTATATTTTTTGCTTCTTAGTAGTATTTGTCTAGTGTTCTTTAAAAGTAATAATAAAGTCTTAAAAGAAAATCTATTGTAAAAGTTGTAAACAAAATTAGTAGCAAGAGACGCATCAAAAATATTTTTGATTCCTAATTCTGTTCCTTCAAATCGAATTGAATTTGTAATTACAAATCCGTAAACATCTTCTTTTGTATAAACTTTTCGTTTTGTATTAGCTAATAATTTATTAAACAAATCAAGTAAATCGTGTTTTTTAGCAATTTCTCTTAATATATTCAATTCTCTCGCTAAAACTTCATTAGCAAATGTCCCTCCCTCAATTAATTTAAACGAAGCCCTAATTAATCCTTCATAAGAAATTGGATCAAATTTTCCTGGCCAACCTGGTAAATCTTGTGCTGTAAGCAAATAATCAGCCGTCATTAATGTAACTAAAGGCGAATAGTCTTGTGAAGCTAATTGTGGATGCATTTTTTTCTGAACATTATCCTTGAAAAATTGTTGAGCTTCTTCTTTGGATTTACTATCTGTTCTTTGATAATTTCTTCCTTGAGATTTAACAGTAGTACCACCTATCGATAAAGGTTCAGAAGTAAAAGCATAATCTTCAACTTCACCGGCTAAGACAACACCAGAAAATCCATCGGGCGTAGCGCAATAATAAAAACTATTATCACTTGTCCTTGATTTTACTCTTTCAATAAGCGATGTAGACACTACTGCCTTCATAAAAAGCATTGGACATTCATCAATTTGATACAAAAATGTTCGTGCTATCTTATTTAAAAAAATCGTTGAATTAATAAATTCTATTCCAGTATTTTTTTTTCTTTTGACATAAAATATATTTTTACCATTCTCATGATCTGGATACGTAAATCCTGCAGGAGTCCAGGTAAGTAATTCTCTTTTGGTACTAGTTAAAATTTCATACATACGCCATATACATCCTGGCGAAAGTCCATCATCTCCTCCTAAAGCCATAACATAACCGCTCCTTACTTGATTGAGAGCAAACTCAAAGTTTTCCCTCATCCCTAAATGATGATTATGTGCAAATAATTTAATACGCGAATCATTTTTCATTAATTCTCGAACAACTTCGACCGAGTTATCTTCGCTACAATCATCCGATATAATTACCTCAAAATTTGGATAATCTTGGATAGAACAAGTTCTTAGAGTATGAATTAAATATTCTGCTCTATCCTTTTGAGGTATGATAACCGTAAATAAAGGATATTCTATATTATTATTGTTATTATTCATTACGAAAAAAAAATATTAGTTATGTAGAATCTATCTGTTAAAAGAATTAAGCATTGTATTTCTTGCTTCTTCTAACAATATAAGCATGAATTAATCGAAAAAATAGGAAAGCTAAAAAATAAACAATAAGTTGTAAGTTTCCTCCAACATCCGAAAATGGATACAATTTCATTCCTCCAAGCATACAGAGACACATTGTAAAATGAAGAAGAATCAACTGATGAAAGAGAAGTTTTCCTCCCTTAACAATAGTGCTATTTAAAACAATTATTGTAAAAAAAATAAAAAATAAAGGAGCAATAATAGGGCCAAAATCTAAAGTAAAATCACCAACAAAGCCAATAAATACCTCATCATTTATTTGTAAATTAGGGTATTTAGACCTTCTTTCCCAAAAATTCTCTGGCACGTTTTCAAACCCTAGCATTCTTTTAAAAAATGGAAAAGTCCTATCTCCATATCTAATCCCTCCATTATCTAAACCATAATTATTAAAATATAAATTTTCTTGCCCTGCATAAAAAAACATAGATGATTCGGAACCAGCTTCACTTTCTCCAAATCGACTTACAGTTAATGCTACTATAGGTATAATTGTTGCTATCAACAAAATAACTCCAATGCTTCTAACTATTTTATTGATTTTGGGACTGTAAAATTTTCTTAGAGCAAAATAAGTGACAATCATTGATAGTAAAATTTCAAGAATAGGACCTCTTTGTCCCAGAGAAATATTACTCAAAATACTTATTATAGAGGATATAAATAATCCAATCATAATAAATTTATTTCTTTTCTCTAATGTTAAATAATAGAAAAATAAAAGAATACCAAAATTCCCATATGCATTAGAAATAATCGAAGAAAGGTTTGATATACTGCCATCTCCCAATGAATAACTATCAGCCATCGCATCATTATATAAATCTTGACCACCAGAAGAAACAAAAAGCAATTTAACGATATTGACCGCAAAATCAGAAATAATCGTTGGTAATTGCATCAAACAAGCAATAATGAATATTATGCAGACAAAATTCAAAAAAATAGAGGGCGGTTTTTGAATTTCACTTATCTTATTATAATTATATCTCAAAACTGGCGAAAAAGCCAACATTAACATTAAATACAAGTATATAAATGGGAATACTTGCATATCATTGAAACTATAATAAGGATTATTATATAAGAGCAATGACATGATTGCATACACTAAATATGAAAATAGTAGTATACTACCTGCGTCAAAACTCTTCTTTTTTATCTGGTATACAATAATTGTTATAATCCAAGATAAAATAAAGAAAATAATAATTACATTACTAAATATTTTCTGGATTGTCATGACAAGACCCTTTTTTTCTTGAAATAACTCACAATTTTTCTTACATCATTTTTTTCATTTCTTGATAAGCCAAACATTAGAACCAAAGCTAAAATACTTGTTAAAGATGTAAAGAAAACTATTAGCAATCTAAATAAGGTATTAAGATCACTTTTTGATATAACGTAAATAAAGAAGGAAGAAAAGAATGTGATAAAAACAGCAGGAATTAAAAATGATTTTATGTATTCTAAATAATCGAAATGATTATAAAACTTTTTAAGGCAAATAAGTCTGACGCAATGTGAAAGAATTGCAGCTCCAATCATTACAATATATGTTGAATACGCAGGAAAATTGAATTTAAACAAAACATACGTTATTGGCACACACAAGAGTGTAATAGTTTCAACAGGTATATGATATTCTTTTACTTTTCCAATAGCCTGAATAACTATTGAAATAGGATTATTTAGTGCCATTATTAAAGTATAAATTAAAATAAGGCGAGAAAACAAAATTGTTTGATAATCTGTTTTACCTAACCATATCATAAGTATTGCATTCATTTCAAAAATAAGAGGAAGAGAAACAATTAACAAACCGTAATAAATTAACTTATTGCTAAGATTGAAAATTTTATTTAAATATAAATATGATCCCTCTGCATATGATTTAATCATCTGCGGTCTAAGAGCCATTAAAAAACTAGCAGTTAATGAACTCAAAGCATAATTAAACTGAAATGATATTGCTCTTGCGGCATTAAATAATGGCCCAAAAAACACATTAATTAAAATTGTTGTCACTTGTGCCATCCCAACGCCAGCTAAAGAGCCAAACAATGACCATCCTGAAAAAGAGATTAATTCATGAAATAACTTTTTTTCTTTTTGAATTTTATATCGACACTCAGCATATTTATAATACCCTACCGTTACATAAGACATCAAAATCAGAAAAGAAATAAACAAAAGATTTGCGCCATAGACAATTAGTCTATCCTGAGGAACTATAAAAATCAAAAATGCAGCACCGAATTTTAAAAGACATTCAAAAGTACTAATAATTGTAAATATCCCCATATCTTCCCGGGCTATTACCGCTGCAGAATAAGGCACTTGTAAAAAAGTAAAAATAAAAGAAAAAATGGAAAATTGATAAATCCAATTTGCCGCATAAATTCTACTCTCAGGTATAACCAAATAATGATTGAGGAACCACAATCCTACCGTTTCCCCTATTATTATAACAATAAGAGACAGTATAAGATAAATATTTATACTCGTTGAAAAAATATCCTGTAATCGTGTTACTCTATCATCTCCAATTGTTGACGAATAGTATCTTTGTGTTGCTGTTGAAAGTACGCTAGATAAACTTATCAGCATGGTAATTACTCCGGCTACGACATCATTAATTCCATAATCAATAGCTCCTAAGGCTTTCAATACAACTCTTACAGTATATAAATTAATAATCATTACAACTATCATTCTTATATACAAAAGAATAGAGTTTTTAGCTAAACGATTACTTTTTAAATTTTCACTTTGCATCTGCTAACATTAAAAAACATTTAATCCCTAATTTTTAAGGTAAAATTTCCGAATTATAAATTAATAAAAATTAAAATATTGTTCTATTTTAAATCTTGAAATTTTCGCTTTAATATAATTCAAATGAAATTACAATAAGAAAAATTGAAAAAAATTAATACTAACAATAAAATTCTCATATAGAACTAGTAATTAACTACTTAGTTCTTCAAACATTTTTTTTAACAATAAATATAAAACCGCTAAAAAACCAAATATTACACCTCCAAATACAAATGCTGTAGCTTTTCCTAATCTATCATTCTTCAAAGGTAAAATAGGCCTGTCAATTATTTGAATCAAAGGAGTTTCTTTACGCAGAGTAACTTTTGCCAATTCAGACTGCTTAACAAGCTCAGTTAAAACTGCCGTGTTAGCCTGAACATCTACTTGCCTCTTAGCAGATGGGGCACGACGAACGTTGAGTGCGGGGTTTAAATTAAAAGTATTATCATTAGCAACAGCTACCCCAGTAATTGCACCGTTTAATTCATTACGCACAGAATCAACTTGACGTTCTAAAATTTTCATATTAATTCTCGCTTTTTTACTTTTAGTTTCTACGTAAAATTCACTAACCTGTTTGGCAAGTGCCTCACAGAAATAAAGCGAGAATAATTCACTATTAGACACCATATCCATTGAGATAATGGATATTTTTTTATCTTTTTGAGCAACAGATAAAGAGTTTTTTGATAAATCTTTATAAATTTCCCCCAATATGCTATCATGAACTCTAGTAAAATATTTTCTTTTAGTTTGAGGTAAAAACTGTATATCTTTAAATTTAGATTTGTTTTTCCATTTATCTCTCCATTCATTATTTTGAATGTACATTTCAGCTAAAGATATTTCCTTCCCGTCAATTGCAACTGGAGTTAATAAAGTTTGTTCTACCATCCTACGAGACTTAAATAGTTCAGCCAAATTAGAGCTAGTAAAAATACTTCCTCCCCCAGTTCCTAAATCAATACCGAAAGAACTGGCAAGACCTAAAGCACCACCTAAACCGCCACCGGCCTTTTCATCTTCTAAGGCAAATGTTAATGTCGCAGTATATAAAGGTTTTTTTACAAAAGAATAACCTAGTCCTAAAAATGCCCCTATTATTCCAATTAATACAATTATTTTCCATTTATTAAGTAAATGTTGGCTCCAATCTTTTGTCTTATCAATTAATTCCTTTAAAGAAACTTCATCATTAACATTCATTTTTTTCTCCATTAAGAAATATTATTTATTAAACGCAGTAACAATTAACAAAGCTAAACTAGAAATAACACTACCGATACCAACCCATTCACCTGTAGTCATTTTTCTTCTTTCGGGTTTTTCTGGAACAACAATCTGAGAATCAGGTTCTACTTTTGGATAAGATTTAAAAAACAAAAATGAAGTTGTAACATCCGCTTTACCATTTGGATAAATGATATATGCCTTTCTTTTCCAACCTTTATTATCAACACCACCTACCGCATCTAGATAATATTTAAATCCTTTCCCGCTTCTAAATGGAATTTCTGATGTCAATAAAACATTTCCTGTTACTTTTACACCCTCATTATATACTGACACTTCAATTTCATCACCAGGAAACAATGTTACATTCGAATAGTGATTTTTATCTTTTACAATCTTTTCCCAATTTACCGGAATTGTAGCAAATTTTAGATCTTCTTTTAATTTTTTAGCTAGTTTACCCTTTAATGTATCGTTTTTATCTAAATTCAAATCTACTCTTTCTAATGTTTCAATTTGTTCCTCTTTTATTGGTCTCTTAATTTTCATTCCATCAAGATTAGCAATAGAAGTTAATCCACCAGCCCTCATCACAACATTATAAACAGTTTCCTTTTTATTAGCTAAAACATATTTCCCCGGATATCCTACAGCTCCGCTTACAGTTACCATTTGAGGTTTTTCATAAACGGCCATTCGACGAATATTAATAACATCAAAAGGTTTTAATACAAAATTTTTAATTTGTTCATTATTATCTGCTGTAATTTCTAATTCGACCAACTCAATACGTTTAGGATCTGCATCGTCAATAGCGTCGGATTTTATCATTCTTGCAATTTCAACTCTTTTTGATGCTGAGCCAGTCAACCCACCAACTTGCACAACTAAGTCATTTAATGTAAGATTTTCAAAATACTCATATTCTCCAGGATTTTTTACTTCTCCATCGATTGTAACTTTATATTCTTCTCTAAAATCTAGAATAGAATATACAGTAACTATATCTTCTCTTTTTAATTCGATATCTGCATTTAAATCACCTGACAAAGCAGCACCTAAATCTACATTAACAATTTCAGTAGTTAAATCAGTTTTTAAACGTATAATTCTTGCTCGTTTGCTATATGCATCCTCTTTTAAGCCTTCCGCTCTAGTAATAAGGTCAGAAATTCTCATCCCATTTGAAAAAGAATAATAATCCGGTCTAAAGACAGCACCTTCAATTTTTATACGATTTTCAAAACGATTCAAAATTTTTGTTATTCTAAATACGTCTCCTGATAGTGGCTGATAAGAATTATATTCACTTTCATTTATGTCATGAACTTTAAATTCCTTTCCTGTTTTTTGTAATACGTTAACAGAAGCAGTATAAGCGAACTCATTAAATCCAGAAGCAAAATTTAATAAATCAGAAAACTTTTCTCCTTTTTTCATTTCGAAAATCCCAGGACGTTTTACTTCTCCCTCAACAGTAACTCTTTGGGTATACGCAGGAATCCTTATTACATCATTTTCTTTCAAACTAACATTATCAGATTGATCACCCTTTACTAAAAATCGATAAATATCAATATTTCGATAAACTTTATTATTTCTAATTAACTCAATATTCCTATAACTTCCATTCTTACCTGGCCCTCCTGCTAAATGCAACGCATTATACACAGTAGCTAAAGAAGATATTGAATAGTTCCCTGGTTGCTTACCTCCTACAATTGTAATCTTAATTGTTCTTATTTGATTTAAGCTTACACTTACTTGAGATTGTCCAGAACGAACAGTACTGTAAACCCTTGCAATAGCTCCCTTTATTTTTTGTGATGCAGCCTCTATTGACATTCCAGAAACTGCTATCTGTCCTACATAATCAATTGTAATCTTACCTTCTACACTCACTGGTATGCTTGCACTATATTCCTGAACACCATACACACTCACTTGCAACTCATCTCCAGGCCCTAAAACATAATTCATTGGAGTAGCTAATTTCAAATCCGGTTCAAAATTCAAAGTTGGATTATCAAATAATTCTGAGCCAAAAATTAAAGCATTGGCAGAGTCTTTTACTTTCTCATTTATAATTTTTTCTTGCCTTCTTCCTCCTTTTTCATTATCTTCTTTCTTAGGAGCAATATCTTTTTTAGAATCTTTTAAATTCTTCTTTTCGTATTCATTAAGTTTAACCTTTAACTTATTGAATTCTGTCTGACTCATTCCTTTAGCAATTGCCATAGGTTCTACCTGATCAATAGTTGCATTGTTGCTTTTTAATTGACTGCTAATCTTTGCTAAATCATCATCTGACAAATAATCTACTTTTACTGAACTTAAATCTTTACCTTTAAGCATATCCTGTGCACTTACTTGAAATGAAATTAGCAAAGTAAAAAATAGGATAAGAACGTATGTTATTTTTTTCATATCGTTGTTTTGTAATTTTAACTTCTTTTTTTAAAATTAAGTTACTTTAAAATTATTTGTTTATGAATATTGTTTTTTGTAATAGTCTTTATACGCACCCGAAGTTACATTTCCTAACCATTCTGAATTAGCTAAATACCAATTAATAGTTTTTTCTAAACCTTCTTCAAAAGTTACAGAAGGCATCCAACCTAGTTCTTTATTAATTTTTGAAGCATCAATTGCATAACGCAAATCATGTCCAGGTCTATCTTTTACATAAGTAATCAAACTTTCAGAAGCACCTTCTTCTCTTCCTAATTTTTGATCCATAATATTGCAAAGTAATTTTACTAAATCAATGTTTTTCCATTCATTAAATCCGCCAATATTATAAGTCTCTTGATTTTTTCCTTCATGAAAAACTAAATCAATTGCAATAGCATGATCTTCCACAAATAACCAATCGCGAGTATAATTACCGTCTCCATAAACAGGCAAAGGTTTGTTATTTATAATATTATTTATAAAAAGCGGAATTAGTTTTTCTGGAAAATGATATGAACCATAATTATTTGAGCAATTAGTCAGTACATATGGCAATCCATAAGTTTCGCCATATGCTCGTACAAAATGATCCGAACTTGCTTTTGAAGCTGAATATGGCGAATTTGGATCATAAGAGGTAGTTTCCGTAAATAACCCCTCAGCCCCTAAAGAACCATAAACTTCATCTGTACTAATATGATAAAATCTTTTTCCTTCAAAATTTTCTTTCCACTGATTTTTTGCAGCATTCAGCAAATTCATTGTTCCAATAACATTTGTTTTAACAAAAGCTAAGGGATCTTCAATTGAACGATCTACATGAGATTCTGCCGCTAGATGCAAAACCCCGTCAAAATTATGAAGCTTAAAAAGTTCATCAATAAAACTTTCATCCGCAATATCTCCTTTTACAAAAGTATAATTAGATTTGTTTTCAATATCTTTAATATTCTCAAGATTCCCCGCATACGTTAAAGCATCCAAATTGAAAATTTGATAATTTGGATATTTATTAACAAAGCGTCTTACTACATGGGAACCGATAAAACCAGCACCGCCAGTTATAAGAATTTTTTTCATTTTAACTTCTTTAATTTAATAAATTAGAGTTTTGTTTTTCCAATTCGTTGTATATATCTTTCACGTCCTGTGAACTTTCTTTTTGCAAAATAAGATTTGCATCATTAGTGTGAACAAATATGGTGTTTTTTAACCCTAAGAAAGTAGTGTGATTCTCGCATCCAATAACCATATTTCCATTTGCATCTATATAATGTCCTTTAGAAACTAAATACTCATATACTGATTCAAAAGAACCCAAATCTGACCATGAAAAAGAAGCTGGAACAACCTTTATTTTTTTACTTCGTTCCATAACAGCATAATCAATACTAATAGAAGGAATCTCTAAAGATGAATTCAGATCTAAAAATCCTTTTTCAGAAGATTCCCAAACTAATTTTGATTTTTCATACACATCTGACTGAAATTGTTTCAACTCATCTAAAAAAACACCTGCTTTAAAACAAAACATTCCGCTATTCCATAGGAAATTACCTCTAGCAATAAAATCTTTTGCTGTAGTTTCGTTCGGTTTTTCACGAAACGATAATACTTTATCACCTTTTGATTCTATATAACCATATCCAGTTTCAGGTTTCGTTGGTATGATTCCGAATGTTACAATAAAACCTTCGTTAGCTTTTGAAATGGCTTCATTAATGGCTTTATAATAATCTTCTTCTTTACCAATAATATGATCAGAAGGAGTTACAATTAAAACATCATCCTGATTAGATGCAAAAGCTGCAAATGCAATTGCAGCTGCAGTATTTCTAGGTGTTGCTTCTACAATATTTAAGTATGCTGTTTGAGTTTTATCCATAACTTTCCCACTCAAATGATGATTATCAACATTTCCAACAACCATTACTTTGTCTGCTAAATGACTATTTCGTTCAACTGTCATTTCAAATAAAGATTTCCCATCAAATATTTCTAAATATTGCTTGGGCTGACTTTTACGAGAAAGTGGCCATAATCGACTGCCTACACCGCCTGTTAAAATCACATGTATAATTGAATTGCTCTTTTCCATTTCCGTTTCAAACTAAAAGATTTTAAACATTAAAGTCTATTATCAGCTATGCCATTTAAAATTCCTTTTACGTCATATAATAAACTATTATCATTTTGCAATTGTGAAAAATCTAAGCTTAAAAATTCTGTATGTGCTACGCCTAAAACAATCGCATCAAATTTTATTTCTGGTAAAACATTTACAGTTTCCAATTTATATTCTTTTTTAACCTCTTCAACATCTGCTAAGGGATCAAATATTGCAACCTTAATCCCATACTCATGTAATGCTTTAACAACATCGACAATTTTTGTATTTCGAACATCTGGACAATTTTCTTTAAAAGTTATTCCTAACATTAAGAGATTTGCGCCATTAACTGAAATTCCTTTTTTTATCATCAATTTCACTACTTGAGAAGCTACATATTCTCCCATACTGTCGTTCAAACGTCTACCTGCTAGAATTATCTCAGGATGATACCCAAACTCTTGTGCGCGTTGTGCTAAATAATATGGATCTACACCTATGCAATGTCCTCCAACCAAACCAGGCTTAAAAGGTAAGAAATTCCATTTTGTTCCAGCTGCTGCTAATACTTCTTGAGTATCGATCCCCATTAAATTGAAAATTTTAGCAAGCTCGTTAACAAAAGCAATATTAATATCACGTTGAGAATTTTCAATCACTTTTGCTGCTTCGGCAACTTTTATTGTTGGTGCTAAATATGTTCCGGCAATAATAACTGACTTATATAAAGAATCTACCTTTTCTCCTATTTCTTTAGTAGATCCCGAAGTAACTTTAAGAATTTTTTCAACCGTATGTTCCTTGTCTCCAGGATTAATTCGTTCTGGTGAGTATCCTGCGAAAAAATCTTCATTAAATTTGAGACCCGAAACTTGTTCTAAAACTGGCACACATTCTTCTTCTGTTACACCTGGGTAAACTGTAGATTCATAAATAACAATATCACCTTTCTTTAGCACTTTTCCAACTGCTTCACTAGATTTATATAATGGAGTTAAATCAGGTTTATTATTTTTATCAACTGGCGTAGGGACTGTAATTATGTAATAATTACAATCTTCTATATCTTTTAAAGATGTCGTACAATACAATCCTTTATCTTCATTGTTGTTATTTATGAGAACTTTTTGCAAAATATCATCTTCAACTTCTAAAGTAGTATCTGTTCCTGATTTCAAAGAAGTAACTCTTGATTCGTTAATATCAAAACCTACAACTAAATATTTTGTAGAGAACAGGCGAGCCAAAGGAAGCCCAACATAACCCAAACCAATAACTGCAATCTTTATATTTTCCAATTTTACTTTCAATTTAATTCTGTTGTTAAAATTCACGGCTTCGCCGTTCCGAGTCCCAATATTGGTCTCAGCTACCTAAATTAATCATTTTCGGCAAATATAGTACAATAAGTCAACTTATTCAATACGGTTTCCCGTAATCATCAAAAACAAATTGTTAACAAAAACACACTCATGCACAACACCTTATTAATCAGGGTGTAAATAATTACTTTATAAAAAAAACAGAAGAAAAAAATCTAAAAAGACTTTCTCTTCTGCCATTTTCCTATTAAATAACGAGGTTATTTATATTTTATTTTCAAAACACAACCTAAAGTTTCTAACACAAGAGTATAATAATTATTAGATACTTCTTGTACGATTGCACTTTGATTACTAAATGCCCCCGATTCTAATTTGATTTTATCCCCTACTTGTAAAGTTGAAACTGAAACATCACTAATATTTGGAGATTCAAGATTTGTTTTAATAATGTTAATCTCTTCATCTTTTACAATAGCTGGTTTGCCAAGCCAAAATAAATATCGAATTACTCCCGCAACTTGAAAAACCGAACTTCTTTCTGTATCTGCTATTTGAACAAAAACATAAGAATTAAAAAGCGGCACTTCTACTTTCTTCTTTCTGTCTGACCATTGTTTAACCTGAGTAACTAAAGGACAATAACACTTTATTCCTAATTGTTGGAGCTTATCGGCAACTTTTTTTTCCCATTTCGGTTTTGTATAAACTACGTACCAATTCATTTTTTTATTTATAACGAAGTAAAACTAACTTACTACTTCACATTTTCACACCACTTTACTTTAACTTTACCTCACTACCAATTAAATTAAGAACCTATTCCGTGGTAAATAAAACCAATTGCTTCTAATTGCTTTGCATCCAGAATATTTCTTCCATCAAAAACAAAAGCCGGCTTGTGCATTGAATCGTAAATTTTCTTCCAATCGTAAGTCGTAAATTCATCCCATTCTGTTAGAACTGCAACAGCATGTGCATCTTTACAAGCCTCATAAGCAGTACTCAATACTTCTAAATAAGATGAATTTTCTTGACTTGTTCTTGTTTCCAAATAATCCAAATCACTAATCATTTTATTTCTTGCCACTTTTGGATCGTAAACTGAAATCTTAGCTTGTTCGTTTATTAAATCGTCTGCAACATAAATAGCAGCAGATTCTCTTGTATCATTGGTGTCTTTTTTGAAAGCCCAACCAAGAAATGCAATTTTTTTATCTGCGACAGTATTATATAATGTTTGAACAATTTTATTAGAAAATCTTCTTTTCTGATGATCATTCATAATAATAACTTGTTCCCAATAATCAGCTACTTCATTTAATCCGTATGATTTTGCGATGTAAACTAAATTCAAAATATCTTTTTGAAAGCAAGATCCACCAAAACCAACTGATGCTTTTAGAAATTTAGCTCCAATTCTGCTGTCCATTCCAATTGCTTTTGCGACTTCAGAAACATTTGCTCCCGTTTTTTCACACAATTCTGACATTGCATTTATTGACGAAATACGTTGTGCCAGAAAAGCATTTGCGGTAAGTTTTGACAATTCTGAAGACCAAACATTTGTTGTTAAAATTCGATCTTTGCTTACCCAATTTGAATAAACATCAACCAATGCATTTATAGCTTCTTCACCTTCTGGAGTTGTATCGCCACCAATCAAAATTCTATCTGGGTTTAACAAATCTGTTACAGCTGTACCTTCTGCCAAAAATTCGGGGTTTGATAAAATCTGAAATTGAACTCCATTTCCAGTATTATCTAATATACTTTTAATCGCTTCTGCTGTTCGAACTGGCAAAGTCGATTTTTCTACTACAATTTTATTTTGTTTTGCAACTCGTGCAATTTGTCTTGCGCATAATTCAATATACTTTAAATCGGCTGCCATTCCTTTTCCTTTTCCATAAGTCTTCGTTGGCGTATTTACCGAAATAAATATCATTTGCGCTTCATCTATTGCTTTGTCAACATCTGTTGAGAAAAACAAATTGCGTCCTCTCGCTTGCGAAACTATTTCTGAAAGACCTGGCTCGTAAATTGGAATATTTTCTGGATTTGGATCATTCCAATCTGCAATTCTTTGTTCATTTAAATCAACAACTGTAACTTGAATATCTGGACATTTTTGAGCAATAACTGCCATTGTAGGCCCGCCAACATATCCTGCGCCTATGCAGCAAATTTTTGTAATTTTCATTTGATCTATTATTATCTTGATCTTTATTTTATTTTAAATTATTCCAATACCATCCAACTGCTTCTTTCAAACCTTCTTGAAGAGAGTATTTAGGATTATAACCCAGCATTTTTTTTGCTTTTTCTATACTTGCTAATGAATGAGGAATATCGCCTGCTCTATTTTCTCCATATATAACTTGCACGTCATTTATTTTCGAATCAAATTCAGATAAATATTGTTTTAAATATTTCACTAAGTCATTTAATGTATTTCTATCACCAAAAGCAGTATTATAAACTGTATTAATTGCTTCTGGATTTTGGGAAGTGATAGCCAGTTCATTCATCTGAATTACATTATCGATATAAGTAAAATCGCGAGAATAATTTCCATCTCCATTAATCACTGGACTTTCATAACTCATAAACTGCTTCACAAATTTCGGAATAACCGCTGCGTATGCTCCGTTAGGATCTTGCTTTCTTCCAAAAACATTAAAATAACGAAGTCCAATAGTTTCTAATCCGTAAGTTTTACTGAAAATCTCAGCATACAATTCGTTTACATATTTAGTAATTGCATATGGAGATAATGGTTTTCCGATAACCTCTTCTACCTTAGGCAATCCTTGCGAATCTCCATAAGTTGATGAACTAGCGGCATAAACAAAACGTTTAACTTTAGCATCGCGGGCCGCCGTTAACATATTTAAAAATCCGGAAACATTAACATCATTTGTTGTAATGGGATCTTTTATCGATCTAGGAACCGAACCTAAAGCTGCTTGATGTAAAACAAAATCTGCTCCTTCAACAGCTAAAGCACAATCGTTAAGATTTCGAATATCGCCCTCAATTAATTTAAAATCTGGGTTCTCTAGAAAATCTCTCAAATTATGGCGATGTCCAGTAGAAAAATTATCCAAACAAACCACTTTATAATCTAATCCTAAAAAATACTCCGTTAAATTTGAACCGATAAAACCAGCACCTCCGGTAATTAAAATTGTTCTTTTCACCACGTTTTCCATTTATTCAAAGATTAGTTTTTTCTAAATCTATTTAAAAGTGTTTTCCAAAAGCCAAGTTTGCTTTCTTCTTCATGATAACCATTTGCATATGCTCCGTATCCGTAGCCATAACCATAGCCATAACCTGCTCCATATTTCGCCTTGTTTTCATAGCCATTCAAGACAATACTAACATTGCTTAACTCTCCACGTTTCATTCTGGTGTTTAACAACGTAATCATTTCTTTCTTCGTATAATTTTGCCTAACGATGTATAATGTAACATCTGCAAACTGATCTAATTCTAAAGAATCTGCAACCAAACCTACTGGTGGCGTATCCAAAATTATATAATCATATTTCTGCTTCAATTCGTCAATTAACTCTTTCATTGATTCTCCAAGAATAAGCTCCGAAGGATTTGGCGGAATTGGTCCAGAGAGAATGACATCTAAATTTGGAACAATAGTCGAATTTGTAATTTCTTCCAAACTATTTTGTCTGATAAGATAGTTAACAACACCTAAAGAAGAAGTTAACTGAAATTCGTCTGCCAATCTTGGTTTTCTTAAATCTAAACCAACAATTACTGTTTTCTTTTCGCTTAAAGCAAAAACGGTCGCAATATTTATAGAACAAAATGTTTTTCCTTCTCCGCTTATTGATGAAGTAATCATTAAAGTTTTAGAACCGTTAACTTGCTGTTTTTTATACAAGAACTGTAATGAAGAACGAATTCCACGAAAAGCCTCTGATAATGCAGATTTTGGTTTATCAAATACAGCTAAACTAACATCGCTTTTATTAACACCAATTATACCAAGCAACGGTATTTGAGTTAATTTACTGATATCGTCAGTATTTTGAATGGAGTTATTTATAAAGAAAATTCCAAAAACGAACAATAAAGGAATTAATATTCCTAGAAATAGAGCCAGAATGTAATTTGCTGAAGTTTTAGGACCAATTAATCCTCCGCCAATATCTTTTGCCGGATCTATAAAATGAATATCAGACAAATTAGACGCTTTTACAATCTCTGCTTCATTTCTTTTTTGAAGAAATTCGGTGTAAATATTATCATTCAAATCATATTTACGCTTGATTTTTAATAACTCTTGCTGTTCTTCAGGAAGCTTTTTTACTGTGCTTTCGGCTTGACCGATTTTAGCATTTATCATTGATAAATCAGAAAGCAATGAAACTTTTGCTGAAGCAATATTTTCTTGGAGCACATTTTTTATGGCTACCATTTGATTATCAAAATCCTTAAATATTTTTTCGCTTTTTACAGCATAAGCCATTTCAGATCTTTGTGTAGAAAGTGCTATTAATTTTGAAACATTTGATACGATATTTGGATCTTCAATTCCTGCCACAGAAGGCGCCGGAAGTCTTGAATAATCGGTACTACTATTTAAATAGGCTTTTAATGAATTGTAATATGCTATTTTTCGAGTAATTTGATCTTTTTCAACATCAAAAGTCATTATTTTCTCAGAAACCCTAGCTCCTCCATCTTCGATTTGATAAATATTCTTATCTTTTTGAAATGTTTTTAGCTCATTTCCCGTTTGCTTTAATTGGGATTCCATTGCAACCAAAGTACTATCTATAAACCTAATAGTATTTGTTGCAAATTGATTTTTGCCGTCAAGCTGTATTTTAATAAGCATTTTTACGGTCGCATTTAGATAATCAACCATTCTTGCTTTATTACCTCCTTGCATTGACAAAGTTAAAATTGATCCTCCATTTTTATCTCCATCAACACCTATTCCTCTATAGCCAGCAACAGTTCCGTCAAAATCATTAAATCTAACATAATATTCTTTTCCTTTATAAAAACCAGGATTATCTGTTATTTGCAGCTTCCAATTTAAAAAAGGCAAATTAACTTGATCACCAACTTTATATGTTTTAGAAAAATCTCCAGGCTGAACAGAAGTAGAGCTATATGTATTAGTAGTGTATGTTATAAGTGACACAGAATTACCTTCAAAAGGAATGCTAATCTTATACTGATTTTCACTTAAAAATGTAATCTTTATTAATGTGCCAGCAATTTGTCCTTTCGATTTATCAATATCAACATAAAAAGGAACCGCCCCGTAAGAGTCAATAAAATTATATTTCCCTTGTTCTAAATAATTAATATAAAATTGAAGTTTACTTACAACCAATTCATTATGAGATCTTGATTTAAGAATTGTCGAAATTCCATTAACTTGATCCGATACGCCTCCCCAATTAAAAACCAGACTCGTATTTGAGGTAAAGAAGGGATTACTTTCTTCTTTAATAGAAATCATGGTATCCATTGCGTAAACTTTTTCTTTACGAATGTTTATTTGATAAGCAATAGTAAAGGCAATAATCAAACTGATCAGAAACCATTTCCAATAACTAACAATCTTCAATAAAAGACCTTTGAAATCAAAATTGGCATGATTTTCAAAAATGGAAAAATCTTTAATATCTAACATTTTTCAAATCTTTTTAATTTCTAATAATAAGGTAAACCGTTGTTGCTAAAGACAATAATGTTATGATTGTTCCTATTGACTGGATTCCTGTTTGGCCTGTTCCCCAAGTTTTCTGTCTCAATGGCTTTACGTAAATATAATCGTTCGGCTGTAGATAGTAATAAGGAGATTTCATCACATTACGATCTGTAAGATCAATATCATGCATTTGAACCCCAGTTGGAGTCTGACGGATTATAGCTACTTCTTTTCTATTACCAACAACTGTAATATCTCCCGAATTTGCAATAGCCTCTAAAATAGTTACTTTATCTTTATATAACGTTTTTGTTCCTGTACTACCAACCTCGCCATTTATGGTATAACTAAAACCAGCTAATTTTACGGTTACAAAAATATTTGCATCTGTTTTAAAATATTCCTCAAGTAATTTTTTTTCAATTATTCCCCTAATTTCCTCGAGTGTATAACCGATAACATTTATCTCTCCTAAAATTGGCACTCTAATATTTCCATGATCATCAACTGTAAATCCGTCAAAATACAAAGACGAGTCTGATTTTCCTGTTTCAACTTCTACATTTGTTTTATTAAAAATAGAAACCAGCTTCGGGTCTATAGCTTTTATATCAATACTTATAACATCACTAACTTGTACTCTATATGGCTTGTTTTCTACTGAAGCAATTGTATTCTGCTCACTCGAAGTATTTTTGTCTTGAAGATAAACCAGATCTTTCATCGGTATACATGAAGTAAATAATACCGAAATTAGTAACAATAAATAAAAGCTGTTTTTTGTCATCAGTCAAATTTTATAGCAAATATAGTTTTTCTCGAATTGCTTAGAAAAACCTAAATTTTATTTGGGGTTTAGTTAATTATTTTTAAACGTTTTTTCAAAAGGAACCCGATGAAGAATACTTCTTCCGAGAGTGACTTCATCTGCATATTCAAGTTCGTCACCAACAGATATTCCTCTTGCAATTGTTGAAATAATAATTTCAGAATCTGCAATTTGTTTATAGATATAAAAATTGGTTGTATCGCCCTCCATTGTAGAGCTTAGCGCAAAAATAATTTCAACCACTTTTCCAGATTTAACTTTATCTACTAAACTTGAAATATTTAATTGATTTGGCCCTACACCTTCGATAGGCGAAATTTTACCGCCTAGAACATGATAAATACCTTTATATTGACCTGTATTTTCGATTGCCATTACATCTCGAACATCCTCAACAATACATATCGTTTCGTGATTTCGTGCAATATTGGCACATATTTCGCAAATTTTAGTATCCGAAATATTATGGCAGTTTTCGCAAAACTTAATATCCTCACGCATATTAATTAACGCCTGAGACAGAAAAGAAGTTTGTTCTTTTGGTTGTTTTAACAAATGAAGAACCAAACGAAGTGCTGTACGTTTACCTATACCAGGCAATTGAGACATTTCGTTAACTGCTTTTTCAATTAATTTTGATGAAAATTCCATGACGACAAAAGTAATACTTTTAATGGTTTAGCCCGCATGATGGCAATTAAATTCAATGTTTATTACCATTCCTGATTTATTCTTAAAAACAGAATTACAAACTGTCAATTATATAAATTTTGCTAAGTTTTTCTGTTTTTAATATTGACTCGTAGCCAGTAAAACTAAAGTACAAGCAACTTCAACCTGAATATCGTTTAATTCTAGTAACTGATACAACTCTGGATTTTCTGTACCTGGATTAAAAATTACTCTTTTAGGTTGCGCTTCAATGATATAATTATAATAATCTCTTTGGCGAGCAGGATTAAGATATAAAGTAATTGTATCAATATTTTTAACTGGAATTGCTTTAGTCTGAATTTTTACTCCAGCAACCTCTCCCGCTTTTTGACCTATAGCCAAAACTGAATGTCCTTTTCCAACCAACATATTTACAGCTCTATAAGAATAACGCTCTGGATTTGTAGATGCTCCTATAACTAATGTTTTTTTACTTTTCATTTTTTTTATTTAGACTGCAAAAGTAATCAAAAAGTACCATTTTACGCTATGTGTTTGATTCATAATCTGTAACATTCAAAACATTATCCTAACATTATTTCACTTAAAAACATCAAAAATTAACTACTTTTACTTCACTAACCCAAATTTATATGGAATTATTTATTTACTTATTTGCTGCTTTATTTTCTGTACTAAACCCAATTGGAACCGTCCCTATTTTCGTCGGATTAACGCAACACGATTCTCAAAAAGAAAGATCTAGAATTTCTCTCTGGACAGCCATTAATGTTTTTATCATTTTATTGGTGTCTTATTTTATTGGACAATATGTATTAACTTTTTTCGGAATTAGCATTGACGCTTTGAGAATTGCCGGCGGAATTGTAATTGTAAATTCTGGGTTTTCTTTACTTTCTGGGAAATTCAATAAAAAACGCGGAATCAATAAAAAAATTGAAAATGAAGCACAACAACGAAACGACATTGCCCTTACACCACTTGCAATTCCGATGCTTGCCGGCCCTGGATCAATGTCTCTTTTAATTGCTTTTTATCAGGAACATCACGAGTTAAACGAAATCATAATTTCTTCATTAGCAATTCTTGCAATTGCTGTTGCCATTTTTGCTATTCTAAAAAGCGCTCATTATTTAGCTAGAATTTTAGGTGCTTCAGGAATTGTTGCTATCTCTAGAATTGTTGGTTTTATAGTTATTTCTATCGGAATTCAATATATCGTAAGTGCGCTTGTAAATATTATCAAAGGAAATTTTTAACTAGAAGAATATTAAAAAACAAAAGGGATAAAATCTTAATATGATTTTATCCCTTTTGTTTTTATTAAATCTTTTATTTTAACTTCTTGGCAAGAAAACTTCGGCCATCATACATCTCGCGCTTCCCCCTCCGCAAGCTTCAATTGTATCTAAACTAGAACTTAAAATTTCAGCATGATTTTCTAATTGAGCTATTTGTTTTGGAGTTAAACTTTGATGAGCAGAAGCACTCATTACAATATATCGTTTATCATCTTCACCTCTAACCTCAAGCATATTTCCTGCAAAATTATTTACTTGAGCTTCTGTAATTAAGATAATTTCTTTTCCGTCTTGTTTAAGATTATCCAGAACCATTTTGCGTTCTTTCTTATCATCAATAGAATCTGCACAAATAACCGCAAAAGTTTCACCCAGACACATCATCACATTCGTATGATAAATCAGTTTTCTTTCTCCATCAACAGTTTGAAATGCTTCAAAAATAACTGGTGCATAATCAAAATCTTCGCAGAATTCTATAAACAATTCTTCATCTGCTCTTGGTGATAAAGCACAATATGCTTTTCCATTTGCACGATCCAATAATAAGCTACCTGTTCCTTCCAAGAAAATACCATCTTCTTCAGCCGAAGTATAATCCATTATATTGGTAATTTCAAATCCTTTTTCTTCCAAAGTATCCAAAATATCTTCGCGACGTTCTTGACGGCGATTTTCGGCAAACATTGGATATAAAGCGACATCTCCATTTTCATGAAATGAAACCCAATTGTTTGGAAAAATACTATCTGGAGTATCAGTTTCCAAATTATCATCCACAACCGTAACATCTACACCAACTACTCTCAATTTTTCTACAAAAGTGTCAAATTCCTGTTGCGCTTTAGCATTAACCGTACTTGGCAAAAGTCCGTCTAATACTTTTTGATAATAATTATTTACAGCCGTCTGTTCATTCATTCGAAATGCAACTGGACGAATCATTACGATAGCATTAGTAGTTTGTTTCATTTTTTATATTTTTTTTCAAGTTTCAGGTTTCAAAATTCAGGCTTCACGTCTTCTAAAACTTGAAATCTGAAAATTGAAATTCAAAAACTTTTTTTTTAATCTCTAATTAATGGTAAAGTTGAACATCTCAACAATCCTTCTTGTTTTGCAATTTCAGCGTATGGAATCTCTTCTACAGTAAAACCATTTTCGCGAAGCCAGTTATTCAAACGAGTAAAATTTTTCTCCGAAACAACAACATTTTCATCAATTGAAAACACATTTGAAAACATATTATACATTTCATTTCTTTCGATATGAAATAGATTTTCTTTTCCAAAAAGTTTCACTAAATAACGATAATCTGCTTCTTCTCTAAAACCTCTTTTATAGATAATTCCTTTATCTTTTCCAACAGGCTGAAAACAACAATCTAAGTGCAAAGCATTATCACGAGCTTCCAGTTTAGATTTAACCAAATCAAATTCTTTAACGATTTTGTTCGGAAATAATTCTTTTATATAATTAACGCCATGCATATTGGTTCTTGCAGTGATATAATCTTTATAGTCACTTCCTTTATATGTACCAATAAAAATATGATCATTCCAAAGCATAACATCTCCTCCTTCAATATGAACTTCTTCAGGAGGACGAACCACTTTTTTAGGATCAATTTTATCGATCACGTATTGAATAGCATCTAATTCACGTTCTCTATCTGGAAGAATGTTAGATTTCACAAAAACATCATCAATTACAAAACCAATATCTCTTGCAAAAATCTGATTGTAATTTTCTATCATTTCCGGACGATACACCGTTACATTATATTTTTGGAAAACAGCATTAAAAGCATCCATTTCAGGAACCATATCTTTTTCTAAAGGGTAAGTTCCTGCCTTAATATGTTCCAATGATTTAGGATCATAAGCTTCCTCTAAAGTTGGAGTAGGCCCATTATGAACAGCAGAACCCAAAACAACAGCCCGAAGCCTAGATGTTTCGTTCTTTACATTTAATTGCAACATAACATTATAATATTTTGAGCAAATATAAAAAAAGCTTCACAGTTAAGTGAAGCTTTCGTTTTTTATTTATTAGACTTGAACTCTCTTAATGGGTGTCCAGTGTAGATTTGTCTTGGTCTTCCGATTGGCTCTTTATTTTCACGCATTTCTTTCCATTGCGCAATCCAACCTGGTAATCTTCCGATAGCAAACATTACTGTAAACATATCAGTTGGAATTCCTAAAGCTCTGTAGATAATTCCAGAATAGAAATCAACATTAGGATATAAGTTTCTTGATTTGAAGTAATCATCTTCAAGAGCTGCTTTTTCTAATTTTCTAGCAATATCTAAAATCGGATCTTCAACACCTAAAGTTTCTAATACTTCAGTTGCCGCCTTTTTAATAATTCTAGCTCTTGGATCGAAGTTTTTGTAAACTCTGTGTCCGAATCCCATTAAACGGAATGGATCATTTTTATCTTTCGCTTTCGCTAAAAACTTATCAGTGTCTCCACCATCTTTGTTAATTTCTTCAAGCATTTCAAGTACCGCTTGGTTTGCACCACCGTGAAGAGGTCCCCATAAAGCAGAAACTCCTGCAGAAACTGAAGCAAATAAACCTGCGTGAGAAGAACCTACCATTCTTACTGTAGAAGTAGAACAGTTTTGTTCGTGATCAGCATGAAGAATAAATAATTTATCTAATGCATTTACGATAACTGGGTTTGCTGTGTAAGGTCCAGTTGGCAATTTAAACATCAATTGCATAAAACTTTCTACATAACCTTTTGTGTTATCATAATAGTTTAATGGATATCCCATTGACTTTCTGTAAGTCCATGTGGCAATTACAAGAAATTTAGCCATTGTTTTACAAATAGCTTCGTACATTTCTTTTTCGTTATCAACATTTACAGCTTTAGGGTTAAATGCTGTTAAAGCACTTGTTAAAGCTGACAATACCCCCATTGGATGCGCTGTTTTAGGAAAACCATCAATGATATTTTTCATTTCTTCGTTTACCAAAGAATGTTTTTTAATACCATTTTCAAAATCTTCTAATTGAGCAGTAGTAGGTAATTCTCCAAAAATCAAAAGATAAGAAACTTCTAAGAAACTAGCTTTTTCTGCTAAGTCTTCGATTGCATATCCTCTGTAACGTAAAATTCCTTCTTCTCCATCTAAGAATGTGATTTCACTTTTACAAGAACCAGAGTTTTTATAACCTGGATCAATTGTAATAACACCTGTTAAATCACGTAATTTGTTAATATCGATAGCTGATTCGTTTTCGCTTCCTGTGATTACCGGAAGTTCAATCTTTTTACCATCTATTTCTAATGTAGCTATTTTTGACATAATATCTTGGAAATAATTCTTTAAATAATAATTTACCAAATCTAATGAATTTAAGACTAATTAAAAAAAGAATACTGCTATGAATTTGTTAAAACTCCAAAAAAAAACCATTCATTAAAAAATGAATGGTTTGTCTTAATATAACTCTTATGATTATTTAATCTTGAAAGCTTTTAAACCAGGGAAGTAAGCAGTACTTCCTAATTCTTCTTCAATTCTTAATAATTGATTGTATTTAGCCATACGATCTGAACGAGAAGCAGAACCTGTTTTAATTTGACCACAGTTTAACGCTACAGCTAAATCTGCAATTGTATTATCTTCAGTTTCTCCAGAACGGTGAGACATTACAGATGTATAACCAGCATTTTTAGCCATGTTTACAGCAGCAATAGTTTCAGTCAAAGTACCAATTTGGTTCACTTTTACTAAGATTGAATTAGCAATTCCTTTTTCAATTCCAGTTGACAAACGAGCAACGTTAGTTACAAACAAATCATCTCCAACTAATTGAACTTTATCACCGATTTTTTCAGTTAAAGCTTTCCATCCATCCCAGTCATCTTCGTACATACCGTCTTCGATAGAGATAATTGGATATTTAGCAGCAAGTTCAGCTAAATAATCTGCTTGCTCTTCAGAAGTTCTGATTTTTCCAGTTTCTCCTTCAAATTTAGTATAATCGTATTTTCCGTTTACATAAAATTCAGAAGCAGCACAGTCAAGAGCAATCATAATTTCGTCTCCGAAAGTATATCCTGCTTTTTCAACTGCCAATTTAATAGTATCTAAAGCATCTTCAGTTCCACCAGCCAAGTTAGGAGCAAAACCTCCTTCATCACCAACAGCAGTACTTAAACCTCTATCATGTAATACTTTTTTCAAGCTGTGGAAAATTTCAGTTCCCATTTGCATAGCGTGTGTAAAAGAAGTTGCTTTTACAGGGAAAATCATAAACTCTTGAAATGCGATAGGCGCATCAGAGTGAGAACCACCATTGATGATATTCATCATTGGAACTGGCAATGTGTTAGCAGAAACACCACCAACATATCTGTATAATGGCAATCCTAATTCATTAGCAGCAGCTTTAGCAGCAGCTAAAGAAACACCTAAAATAGCATTAGCTCCTAATTTAGATTTGTTTGGAGTTCCATCTAAATCAATCATTAATTGGTCAATTGTGTTTTGTTCGAAAACAGAAGTTCCAACTAATTCTTCAGCAATAACAGTATTTACATTATTCACTGCATTCAAAACACCTTTACCTAGATAAGCTTTACCTCCATCACGTAATTCAACAGCTTCGTGCTCTCCAGTTGAAGCTCCAGATGGAACCGCAGCTCTACCTAAAACTCCATTTTCAGTTACTACATCTACCTCAATAGTAGGATTACCTCTAGAATCAAGAATTTGTCTTGCGTGAACTTTAATTATAATACTCATTATTTTTGTTTTTTATTAATAAATTATATTTTTTTTTCGAAATTATAAAAATATTTAATACTATAAACGCATTTTAGATATTAAACATCTTTATTTATTAACTACATCGTTTTAGGCTTTAGCAGTTTTGATGTTCTCCACAAATTGATCAAACAAATATGATGAATCGTGTGGTCCTGGACTTGCTTCTGGGTGATATTGAACTGAGAAACAATTCTTATTCTTCATTCTCATTCCAGCTACAGTACCGTCATTTAAATGCACATGTGTAATTTCCAATTCTGGATGATTATCCAATTGTTCTTTTTTAACAGCAAATCCGTGGTTTTGAGAGGTTATTTCTCCTTTACCAGTAATAATGTTTTTTACAGGATGATTAATACCTCGATGCCCATTAAACATTTTATAAGTCTCAACACCATTTGCCAAACCAATAACTTGATGTCCCAAACAAATTCCAAAAAGCGGCTTATTGTCTGCTAATATTTCTTTAGCAACTTGGATAGCTCCAAACAAAGGATCTGGATCTCCAGGCCCATTTGACAAGAAATAACCATCAGGATTAAACTCAGACATATCTTTGTATGTTGAGTTATAAGGGTAAACTTTAATGTAGCAATCTCTTTTAGCCAAGTTTCTTAAAATATTCTTTTTAATCCCAAGATCTAAAGCAGAAATTTTATAAGTAGCATTTTCGTCACCGAAAAAATATGGCTCAGTAGTTGAAACTTTAGAAGCCAACTCCAGACCTTCCATATTTGGCACATTTGCTAATTCTTTTTTCAAATCTTCTATTGAAGTACCATCTGTACAAATCACCGCATTCATTGCACCATTATCACGAATGTAACTTACAAGTGCACGAGTATCTACATCAGAAATACAGATTAAATTTTGTTTAGCAAAATAATCTTCCAAGCTTTCAGAAGCATTTACTCTAGAATAATTAAAACTGAAGTTTTTACAAACCAAACCAGCAATTTTAATACTATCAGATTCTACTTCTAACTCATTAACACCGTAATTTCCGATATGTGTATTTGTAGCCACCATAATTTGACCGAAATAAGAAGGATCAGTAAAAATTTCCTGATAACCTGTCATTCCGGTATTAAAACAAACTTCACCAAAAGTTTTACCGCTAATTCCGATAGATTTTCCGTGAAAAATTGTTCCATCACTAAGTAATAAAATGGCGCTTTTTCGTGTTGTGTATTTCATTATTTAATTTGTATTGTTTTTTTATCAAGTGTAAAAACCTAAAAAGCGGTTTTTAAATGTAATTAGATATTTTGCAAATTTACTTCTTTATAGAAGCTCTTCCAAGATTTTTTAAAACTTTCATTCGTAAAAATAAAACCTATCATTTTAAATAAGTTACATTTCTTTAGGCTTAAAAAAATCAAAAAAAAAGGATAAACTAAAAATTAGTTTATCCTTTAATATTATAGAATGATTACTCTCATAATTATTCAGAAGCTTCAGTAGTCGTTTCTGTTTCAGCAGCAGGAGCTTCTGGAGCAGCAGTTTCAGCTTTTTTAGCTTTACCACCACGACGGCTTTTAGCTTTTTTAACTTCTTTTTTACCTCCATTGTAAAGTTCATTGAAATCTACAAGTTCGATCATTGCCATATCAGCATTATCTCCCAAACGATTTCCAACTTTAATGATACGAGTGTATCCTCCTGGACGGTCTCCAACTTTAGCAGCTACATCTCTGAACAAATCAGTTACTGCATATTTACTGCGCAAGTAAGCAAAAACAATACGACGATTGTGAGTCGTATCCTCTTTTGATTTTGTGATTAAAGGCTCAACAAATTGTTTAAGCGCTTTAGCTTTAGCAACAGTAGTGTTAATACGTTTGTGCTCAATAAGAGAACAAGCCATATTAGCCAACATAGCTTTTCTATGTCCAGTCTGTCTGCTTAAGTGGTTGAATTTTTTTCCGTGTCTCATGACGTGTTTTTTTTATCTTCATCTTGCTACGATCCACTATGGAGAGCAAAATATGAAGTAAATTATTCTTTATCTAATTTGTATTTAGCTAAATCCATTCCGAAAGTTAAATTTTTAACCGCAACAAGCTCATCAAGCTCAGTTAAAGATTTTTTACCGAAGTTACGGAACTTCATTAAGTCATTTTTATTGAACGATACTAAATCACCAAGTGTATCAACTTCAGCCGCTTTCAAGCAATTTAATGCTCTTACAGATAGATCCATATCAACAAGCTTAGTTTTAAGCAATTGTCTCATATGCAATGACTCTTCATCATACGATTCTGTTTGTGCAATTTCGTCAGCCTCAAGTGTAATTCTTTCATCAGAAAACAACATGAAATGGTGAATTAAAACTTTAGCAGCCTCAGTAAGAGCATCTTTTGGATTAATAGATCCATCAGTTTTGATTTCAAAAACTAATTTTTCGTAATCTGTTTTTTGCTCTACACGGAAGTTTTCGATTGCATATTTTACATTTTTTACCGGAGTAAAAATAGAATCTGTAAAAATCGTTCCAATTGCAGCATTCTGTTTTTTGTTCTCTTCAGCAGGCACGTATCCTCTACCTTTTTCGATAGTTAAATCGAAATTCAATTTGATTTTAGAATCTAAGTTACAGATTACAAGGTCTGGATTCAAAACTTGAAAACCTGAAATAAATTTCTGAAAATCACCTGCTGTTAATTGATCTTTACCAGAAACAGAAATAGTAACTGATTCATTATCGATATCTTCAATTTGACGTTTGAAACGTACTTGTTTTAGATTAAGGATAATTTCGGTAACATCTTCAACAACACCTGAAATAGTAGAAAACTCATGATCTACACCTTCGATACGAACAGATGTAATTGCATAACCTTCTAATGCTGAAAGCAAAACTCTTCTAAGTGCATTACCAACTGTCAATCCGTAACCAGGTTCTAAAGGTCTAAACTCAAATTTACCTTCAAAATCGGTTGAATCGATCATGATAACTTTATCGGGCTTTTGAAAATTAAATATTGCCATAAATTTCGACTAAGTCAATTATTATTTGTTGTACAACTCTACGATTAATTGTTCTTTAATGTTTTCTGGAATTTGAAGTCTTGCAGGAACAGAAACAAAAGTTCCTTCTTTAAGATCATTGTTCCAAGTAATCCATTCATAAACATGACTTGAATTTGATAAAGAACGTTCGATAGCTTCTAAAGATTTAGATTTTTCACGAACTGCAACTTTATCACCAGGCTTAAGGTGGTAAGAAGGAATATTAACAACCTCTCCATTTACAGTAATGTGTCTGTGAGAAACGATTTGACGCGCACCTCTTCTAGATGGAGCAATTCCCATTCTAAAAACAACATTATCTAATCTTGCTTCGCATAATTGTAATAAAACTTCACCAGTAACTCCTTTAGTCGCTGATGCTTTTTCGAATAAATTTCTGAATTGTTTCTCTAAAATTCCATAAGAATATTTAGCTTTTTGCTTTTCCATTAACTGAACAGCATACTCAGATTTTTTTCCTCTTTTTTTAGCCATCCCGTGTTGTCCAGGTGGGTAATTTCTTTTTTCGAAAGATTTATCATCTCCGAAGATTGCCTCGCCAAATTTACGAGCGATTTTGGTTTTAGGACCAGTATATCTTGCCATTTTAAAAAAAATTTTAAGGTAGAAATTATGAATTCAGGTCTAATCCTTCGATAATCTATGTTCTACCTTGTTTATACTATAAAAATAAAAAATTAAACTCTACGTCTTTTTGGAGGACGACATCCGTTGTGCGGCATTGGAGTAACGTCGATAATCTCAGTAACTTCAATTCCACCGTTATGAATAGAACGGATAGCAGACTCACGTCCGTTACCTGGTCCTTTTACATAAACTTTCACTTTTTTAAGTCCTGCCTCAAGTGCTACTTTAGCGCAATCTTCTGCTGCCATTTGAGCTGCATAAGGAGTGTTCTTTTTAGAACCTCTGAAACCCATTTTACCAGCTGAAGACCAAGAGATAACTTCACCTTTCTTATTAGTCAAAGAAATAATAATGTTATTAAAAGTGGCAGAAATATGAGCCTCACCCGTTGATTCAACGATAACTTTACGTTTTTTTGCAGTTGCTTTAGCCATATTACTTATTATTTAGTTGCTTTTTTCTTGTTAGCAACAGTTTTTCTTTTACCTTTTCTTGTTCTTGAGTTGTTTTTAGTTCTTTGTCCTCTTAATGGAAGACCAGATCTATGACGAATACCTCTGTAACATCCAATATCCATTAAACGTTTAATGTTTAAAGAAATTTCAGAACGTAATTCTCCTTCAATTTTGTAAAATGAAACTGCCTCACGAATTGCTCCGATCTCATCATCATTCCAATCTTGAACTTTTTTATCTTGGCTAACTTGAGCTTTTTCTAAAATCTCAATAGCTCTACTTCTACCTAATCCGAAGATATAAGTAAGTGCGATAACACCTCTTTTGTTTTTTGGGATATCTACCCCTGCTATTCTTGCCATAATTATCCTTGTCTTTGTTTAAATCTAGGATTCTTTTTGTTTATTACGTACAGTCTCCCTTTTCTACGCACGATAATGCACTCGGCACTTCTCTTTTTTACTGATGCTCTAACTTTCATATTGAATATCCTTTAATATCGATAAGTAATTCTTGCTTTTGACAAATCATAAGGACTCATTTCTAGTTTCACTTTATCACCAGGTAATAATTTGATGTAATGCATACGCATCTTTCCAGAAATATGAGCAATTACGATATGTCCATTTTCTAACTCTACACGGAACATTGCATTTGATAATGCTTCAATAATTGATCCGTCTTGTTCTATTGCTGATTGTTTTGCCATAAATATATTAAGCTACCGCTTTTCTATTTTTACCAGTCTTCATTAAACCATCATAATGTTTGTTTAACAAGTATGAATTGATCTGTTGAATAGTATCTATTGCAACTCCAACCATAATTATTAATGAGGTACCCCCAAAAAACATCGCCCAAGATTGTTGTACATCCATAATACTTACAACAATAGCTGGGAACACAGCAATCAAAGCAAGGAATAAAGATCCTGGGAAAGTTATTAAAGACATCACTTTATCAAGGAAATCAGAAGTTTCAGCACCAGGACGAACCCCAGGAATAAAACCACCGCTTCTCTTTAAATCATCAGCCATTTTGTTAGTAGGTACAGTGATTGCAGTATAAAAGAATGTAAATACAATAATTAAAGTTGCAAAAACAAAATTATACCAGAAACCAAACATATTACTAAATGCACCAACAATTGATTGTGATGTATCTGATTTAGACAGCCCAGCTACAGCCGCAGGGATAAACATAATTGCCTGAGCAAAAATGATTGGCATAACTCCAGAAGCATTAAGCTTAAGAGGAATCCATTGTCTATTACCACCTGCTAAATCTTGCTCATAATCACCAGTTGTTGTACGACGAGCGTATTGAACTGGGATTCTACGTACTGCCATTGTAAGCAATACACAAGAAATAATTACTAATAGCCACACAATAATTTCAATAACTAATAACATTGGACCTCCATTGTTATTGGTAACACGAGTTGTAAACTCTTGGATAAAAGCTTGCGGTAAACGAGCTAAAATACCAACCATAATTAACAATGAAATACCATTTCCAATACCTTTATCTGTAATTTTCTCTCCAAGCCACATAGCAAAAATTGTACCTGTAACCAAGATTATAACAGACGAGAACAAAAATTCAGGTGAATTAAAGCCTAGCAAAAATGCATTACTAGGCAATGTTCTGTATAAATTATAGATATAAGTTGGACCTTGAACCAATGTGATAGCGATTGTCAACCAACGAGTGATTTGATTAATCTTTTTTCTACCACTTTCTCCATCATTTTGAAGTTTTTGTAAATATGGAATCGCAATTCCCATCAACTGAACAACAATAGACGCAGAAATATAAGGCATGATACCTAAGGCAAAAACTGAAGCCTTAGAGAAAGCACCCCCGGTGAACATGTCTAGAATAGATCCTAGACCATTTTTAGTTTGTCCCGCTAAACCAGTCAATTGCGTTGCGTCAATTCCAGGAAGCGTAACGTGTGCTCCAAAACGATATACTAAAAGTAATCCTAATGTAATTAAGATTCTATTTTTTAGTTCTTCGATTTTCCAAACATTACTTATTGATTCAATAAATTTCTTCATCTTAATAGATAAGTTATATAGTTACAGCTTCTCCACCAGCAGCTTCAATAGCAGCTTTTGCAGTAGCAGTAAATTTGTGGGCAGTTACTTTTAATTTTGCTTTCAATTCTCCTCTACCTAAAATCTTAACGATTTCATTTTTAGTAGCTAGACGATTTGCTACGAAATCTGTCATTGAAACAGAATCAGTAATTACACCGTTATCAACTAATAATTGAAGAGTATCTAAATTAACACCTTCGTATTCTTTACGATTGATGTTTTTGAAACCAAACTTAGGTACACGTCTTTGAAGTGGCATTTGACCTCCTTCAAAACCAATCTTTTTAGAATAACCAGAACGAGATTTTGCTCCTTTGTGTCCACGTGCAGCAGTACCACCTTTACCAGAACCTTCTCCTCTACCTAATCTTTTATTTTGATTGTGTGTAGACCCCTCAGCAGGTTGTAAGTTACTTAAATTCATAACAGTATTTGTTATTTAGCTTCTTCAACAGAAACTAAGTGTTTAACTTTGTTTATCATCCCAAGGATAGCAGGATTTGACTCATGCTCCACAACTTGTCCAATTTTACGTAGACCTAAAGCTTCCAATCCTCTTTTTTGAGAAAGAGGGCAGTTGATTTTGCTTCTTACTTGTTTTACTAATAATTTAGCCATAATTTCCTAATTAACCTTTAAAAACTTTCTCTAAAGAAACACCTCTTTGTTTTGCAACTGTATGAGCGCTTCTCATTTGCAATAAAGCATCAAAAGTTGCTTTTACTACGTTATGTGGATTTGATGATCCTTGAGATTTAGACAACACATCGTGAATACCTACTGACTCAAGAACTGAACGAACAGCTCCACCAGCAATAACTCCAGTACCATGAGATGCTGGAATTAAGAATACACGTGCACCACCAAATTTACCTTTTTGTTCGTGAGGAACTGATTGTCCATTCAAAGGAATTCTAACTAAGTTTTTCTTAGCATCTTCTACTGCTTTCGCAATTGCTTCAGAAACGTCTTTAGATTTTCCTAATCCATGACCAACTACTCCATTTTCATCACCTACAACTACAATAGCAGAAAAACCGAAAGCTCTACCTCCTTTTGTAACTTTAGTAACACGATTCACACTAACTAGACGATCTTTAAGTTCAAGACCACTAGGTTTTACCAATTCTACATTTTTGTATTTAGACATAATATATTAGAATTTAAGTCCAGCGGCTCTTGCGCCTTCTGCTAATGATTTAATACGACCGTGATATAAATATCCACCTCTGTCGAAAGTGATGGTATCAATCCCAGCTTTTAACGCTTTCTCTGCAACTAATTTTCCAACAGCAGCAGCGATTTCAACGTTAGTACCTTTTCCTATTTCTTTTTCTCTTGAAGATGCAGCTAATATAGTAACTCCATTTACATCATCAATAATTTGAGCGTAAATTTCTTTATTACTTCTAAAAACAGAAAGTCTAGGTCTTGCAGCTGAACCACTAACCGATTTTCTAATTCTGAATTTAATTCTCTGTCTTCTTTCAGATTTTGTTAATGACATAATCTTATCTTTTAAGCTGATTTACCTGCTTTTCTTCTTAATACTTCACCCACAAATTTAACACCTTTTCCTTTGTAAGGCTCTGGCTTACGGAAACCTCTGATTTTCGCAGCAACTTGACCTAAAAGTTGTTTATCAAATGATGTTAATTTTACGATAGGGTTCTTACCTTTTTCAGATATTGTTTCTAAAGATACTTCTGGAGCAATTTCTAAAACAATATTGTGAGAATATCCAAGAGCTAAATCTAATTTTTGACCTTGGTTTGAAGCTCTATAACCAACTCCAACTAATTCTAGTTCTTTAGTAAAACCTTCAGATACACCAACAATCATATTATTAACTAATGATCTGTATAATCCGTGTTTTGCTCTATGGTCTTTATGATCAGACGATCTTTCTACTAAAACTTGATCGCCTTCAACAGTTACATTTACGTCCGAAAACTCCTGAACTAGTTGACCTTTTTTTCCTTTTACTGTAATAATACCGTCTTTAACTTCAACAGTTACACCAGCAGGGATTACAATTGGGCTTTTACCTATTCTTGACATCTTATCTAGTGTTTAAAATTAGTATACGTAACAAATTACTTCACCACCTACATTTAATTGCTTAGCTTGTTTTCCAGTCATCAAACCTTTTGATGTAGAAACAATAGCAATTCCTAATCCGTTAAGGATTCTAGGTAATTTGGCAGCACCTGCGTACTTACGTAAACCAGGTTTACTAATTCTTTGGATATCTTTAATTACAGGCTCTTTAGTATCTTTATCATACTTTAAAGCAATTTTGATAGAACCTTGTACAGTATTCTGCTCAAATTTGTAACTTAAGATGTAACCTTGATCAAATAAGATCTTAGTTATCTCTTTCTTTAGATTAGATGCTGGAATTTCAACAACTTTGTGGTTTGCAGCCACAGCGTTACGAACTCTAGTCAAATAATCTGCAATAGGATCTGTATACATATGTATTTGATTGCGATTATGGTTTTCGGGAAACACCCGTTTCCCGAACCTTTAATCAATTAAAAATTATTTTTTGGTTTGCAAAAGTAATAACTTATTGCGAGATTACCAAGAAGCCTTTTTAACTCCTGGAATTAATCCATTATTAGCCATCTCACGGAAAGTTACACGCGAAATACCAAACTGACGGATATAACCTCTAGGTCTACCTGTTAATTTACAACGATTATGTAAACGAACTGGTGAAGCATTTTTAGGTAATCTTTGTAAGCCTTCATAATCTCCAGCTTCTAACAAAGCTTTTCTTTTTTCAGCATACTTAGCTACCGTTTTCTCTCTTTTCACCTCACGGGCTTTCATTGATTCTTTAGCCATGTCTTAATTCTTTTTAAAAGGTAATCCTAATTCAGCCAATAATGACTTTGCTTCCTTGTCTGTTTTTGCAGTAGTAACAAAAGTAATATCCATTCCTGAAATTTTATTTACTTTATCAATATCAATTTCTGGGAAAATGATTTGCTCTAAAACTCCAAGATTGTAGTTACCTCTTCCGTCGAAACCAGTAGCTTTAATACCACCAAAATCTCTAACACGTGGTAAAGCAGAAGTAATAAGTCTATCTAAAAACTCATACATTCTTTCTCCACGTAAAGTAACTTTTGCTCCAATAGGCATTCCTTTTCTCAATTTGAAAGACGCAACGTCTTTCTTAGAGATTGTAGAAACTGCTTTTTGTCCAGTGATCTTTGTTAACTCATCAACTGCATAGTCAATAAGTTTTTTATCAGATACAGCTGCACCAACTCCACGGCTCAAAACGATTTTTTCAAGTTTAGGAACTTGCATTACGTTTGTATATCCGAACTCTTCTTTAAGAGCAGAGATTACTCTACTCTTATACTCTTCTTTTAGTCTAGGTGTATATGCCATTACTATAGTACTTGATTAGATTTTTTTGAAAATCTTACTTTCTTATCTCCTTCTACTCTAATACCTACTCTAGTTGTTTCCTTAGTTTTAGGATCAATTAGAGAAATGTTAGAAATTTGAATAGAAGCCTCTTTCTTAACGATACCACCTTGAGGGTTTTTAGCACTTGGTTTTGTATGTTTTGAAACCATGTTTACACCTTCAACTATCGCTTTATTTTTCTCACGGTAAACACGTAAAACTTTACCTTCAGCACCTTTATGGTCTCCAGCAATAACTCTTACGATATCTCCTGATTTTATTTTTAGCTTTATCATCTTAAAAACGAATTAAAGCACTTCTGGTGCTAATGATACAATTTTCATGAATTGTTTTTCACGAAGTTCTCTTGCTACCGGACCAAAAACACGAGTTCCTCTCATTTCCCCTGCAGCGTTCAAAAGAACACATGCATTATCATCGAAACGGATATAAGAACCATCAGCTCTTCTCACTTCTTTTTTAGTACGCACAACAACTGCAGTTGAAACAGCTCCTTTTTTTACGTTTCCGTTTGGAGTTGCATCTTTGATAGAAACTACAATTTTGTCACCAACAGAGGCATATCTTCTTTTAGTACCTCCTAAAACACGAATAGTTAAAACTTCTTTAGCTCCCGTGTTATCTGCTACTTTTAGTCTTGATTCTTGTTGTACCATAATTATTTAGCTCTTTCTAAGATTTCAACTAATCTCCAACATTTTGTTTTACTTAAAGGACGCGTTTCGCTAATTCTTACAGTATCTCCAATGTTACAGTCGTTTGTTTCGTCGTGTGCAACATATTTCTTAGTTTTCAACACGAACTTACCGTATAATGGGTGTTTTACTTTTCTTACTTCTGAAATCACGATAGATTTATCCATCTTGTTTGAAGTAACAACACCTATTCTTTCTTTTCTTAAATTTCTTTTTTCTTCCATCTTTCAGCAGAATACAATTATTGTAACTCTCTTTTAGTTAACTCTGTAGCCAATCTTGCAACTGTTCTTCTAACGCTTCTAATTTGAAGTGGGTTAGCAATTGGAGAGATAGCGTGAGCCATTTTTAGGTCAGCATATACTTTCTTAGTTTGACTAAGTTTTTCTTGCAACTCCGCTGCAGAAAGATCTTTTATTTCTGATTGTTTCATAATAAATATAAATTATGCTTCGAAATCTCTAGCAACGACGAACTTAGTTTTTACTGGAAGTTTTTGAGCTGCAAGACGTAAAGCCTCTTTTGCAACTGACAATGGAACTCCTCCAACTTCAAACATAATTCTTCCTGGTTTAACAACAGCAGCCCAATACTCAACTGCTCCTTTACCTTTACCCATACGTACTTCAAGAGGCTTCTTAGTGATAGGTTTGTCTGGGAAAATTTTAATCCATAATTGTCCCTCTCTCTTCATATAACGAGTTGCAGCGATACGTGCAGCTTCGATTTGACGAGAAGTCAAGAACATTCCATCTTCATGTACAGATTTAATTCCAAACATTCCATTTGAAAGTTCATGCCCTCTTTGAGAGTTACCTTTCATTTTACCTTTTTGTACCTTACGGTATTTTGTTCTTTTAGGCTGTAACATTTTTCTTTAGTTTAAAAATTTACTTTCTTTTACGAGCATCTGGTTTACCGCCTTTGTTAAAGTTTGATTTGCCTCTAGGAGCATCTCCACCTTTACCACCACCTGTACCAGATTGTTTTTTGTCCATTCCAGCAAGTGGAGAAAGCTCTCTCTTACCGTAAACTTCACCTTTCATGATCCATACTTTGATACCCATTCTACCATAAGTAGTGTGAGCTTCAGCCAAAGCATAATCAATATCAGCTCTGAAAGTTGATAGAGGAATTCTACCTTCTTTGAAACCTTCCGAACGCGCCATCTCAGCACCATTCAAACGACCAGAAATCAAAACTTTGATACCTTCAGCGTTCATACGCATAGAAGCAGCAATAGCCATTTTGATTGCACGTCTATAAGAAATACGGCTTTCGATTTGACGAGCGATGCTTGTCGCCACAAGATAAGCATCTAACTCAGGTCTTTTAATTTCAAAGATGTTGATTTGAACCTCCTTGTCAGTAACTTTCTTAAGTTCTTCTTTTAACTTGTCTACCTCTTGCCCACCTTTTCCGATAATGATACCAGGTCTAGCAGTAGTGATAGTAACGGTTACAAGTTTCAAAGTTCTCTCGATGATTACTTTTGATACACTAGCTTTTGATAAACGAGCGTGGATATACTTTCTGATTTTGTGATCTTCGGCTAATTTATCACCGTAATCATTTCCACCATACCAGTTTGAGTCCCATCCTCTGATGATACCAAGTCTATTTCCAATTGGATTTGTCTTTTGTCCCATGCTGCTTAAGAATTGCTTTGTGTGTTATTGATAGCTCCAAGCACGATTGTAACGTGATTAGAACGTTTTCTTATTCTGTGTGCACGACCTTGTGGAGCTGGGCGAAGTCTTTTTAACATCATTCCACCATCTACTCTGATCTCTTTAACAAATAATCCAGCTTCTTCTAAATTACCTTCACTATTTTTTTGCTCCCAGTTATTGATTGCAGATAATAATAGTTTTTCTAATTTTCTTGAAGCTTCTTTAGAACTGAATCTTAAAATGTTAAGTGCTCTTTCTACCTTCTGACCTCTTACCAAGTCCGCTACTAAGCGCATTTTTCTAGGTGAAGTAGGGCAGTTATTCAATTTTGCGAAAGCGATAGACTTATTAGCCTCTTTTCTCGCATCTGCTGTTTCTCTTTTACGAACTCCCATTGCTTCTTTTATTTTTTACCTTTATTTTTTGCTCCAGCATGACCTCTAAAAGATCTAGTTGGCGAAAATTCTCCTAATTTGTGACCTACCATGTTTTCTGTTACGTAAACTGGTACAAATTGACGTCCGTTATGAACTGCGATAGTTTGTCCAACGAAATCTGGAGTAATCATTGAAGCTCTAGACCAAGTCTTTACAACTGCATTTTTACCACTTTCTACGTTTTCTTGAACTTTCTTGTCTAATTTATAATGAACGAAAGGTCCTTTTTTTAATGAACGTGCCATATCTTATTATTTCTTTCTACGTTCTACGATATACTTGTTACTCGGGTTTTTCTTAGAACGAGTTCTGTAACCTTTAGCTGGCAATCCGTTTCTTGAACGTGGGTGCCCTCCAGAAGAACGTCCTTCACCACCTCCCATAGGGTGATCAACTGGGTTCATCGCTACTGGTCTAGTTCTAGGTCTTCTTCCTAACCATCTTGTTCTACCTGCTTTTCCAGACACAACTAATTGGTGGTCAGAGTTTGAAACAGCTCCAATTGTAGCCGAACAAGTTAACAAGATTAATCTTGTTTCTCCAGATGGCATTTTAATTGTAGCGTATTTCCCGTCTCTTGCCATTAACTGAGCAAAAGTTCCAGCTGAACGAGCAATAACTGCTCCTTGTCCTGGACGTAACTCAATACAAGATATAACAGTTCCAAGAGGAATTCTGCTTAAAGGTAAAGTATTACCGATTTCTGGTTGAGATTCTGGACCAGAAACTAATTTCTGACCAACTTTCAATCCGTTTTGTGCGATAATATAAGTTTTCTCTCCATCAGCATAAGCTAATAAAGCGATAAACGCAGTACGATTTGGATCGTATTCGATTGATTTCACTGTAGCTGGAATTCCATCTTTAGTTCTTTTGAAATCAATAATACGATATCTCTGCTTGTGACCACCACCCGTATAACGCATGGTCATCTTTCCTTGACTATTTCTACCTCCAGAGTTTTTTATCGGCGCTATCAAAGAGCGTTCCGGCTTATCAGTTGTAATAGCGTCATAACCATTCACAACTCTAAATCGCTGACCCGGGGTAATAGGTTTTAATTTTCTTACTGACATTTTTCTATCTTAGATATTGTTGTAAAAATCAATTGTTTCTCCTTCTTGTACTTGTACAATTGCTTTTTTATAAGCATTTGTCTTTCCACTGATTAAACCACTTTTAGTGTATTTAGTAGATCTATCTGGTCTCACATTCATTGTGTTAACAGAAACGATAGTTACTCCATAAGCAGCTTCAACAGCTTTCTTAATTTCAACTTTGTTTGCTTTTCTGTCTACAACGAATCCGAAGCGGTTTAGAACTTCACTTTCTTTGGTTACTTTTTCCGTTACTATAGGTCTGATAATGATGCTCATATTCCTATTATTTACTTAAATTTTCTTCAATTAACTCTAAAGAACCTTCCAAAAGCACTAAATTATTAGCGTTTAATATTGCGTAAGTGCTTAATTCTGAGCTAGTTACGACGTTAGAAGCCTTTAAATTGCGTGACGACAAATATACATTTTTATTTGACTCACCCAACACGAATAGAGATTTTTTATTTTCTAACCCTAAAGCTTTCAAAACGTTAATGAAATTTTTAGTGTTTGGCACTTCAAAATTAAAGTCTTCAAGAACTACAATGTTTGACTCTTTTGCTTTAATTGAGAAAGCTGATTTTCTAGCCAATCTTTTCAAGTTTTTATTCAATTTAAATGAATAACTTCTTGGTCTTGGTCCGAAAACTGTTCCTCCACCTTTAAACAAAGGATTCTTAACACTTCCTGCACGAGCAGTACCAGTTCCTTTTTGTTTTTTAATCTTACGCGTACTTCCAGTTACTTCAGCTCTTTCTTTAGCTTTATGAGTACCTTGTCTTTGATTAGCAAGATATTGCTTAACATCAAGATATACAGCGTGATTGTTTGGCTCAATTGCGAATACTGAATCAGAAAGTTGAACTTTTCTACCAGTATCTTTTCCGTTGAAATCTAATACTTTTACTTCCATTACTTCTGAATGATTACGTAAGAGTTTTTGTGACCAGGAACACATCCTTTAACAACAAGTAGATTCTTTTCAGCAACTACTTTTAAAACTCTAAGGTTTTGAACTTTTACATTTTCTCCTCCCATTCTTCCAGCCATACGCATTCCTTTGAATACTCTAGACGGATAAGAAGAAGCTCCTACAGAACCTGGCGCTCTTAAACGGTTGTGCTGACCATGAGTAGCTTGTCCAACACCACCAAAACCGTGACGTTTAACAACACCTTGGAAACCTTTACCTTTAGATACACCTTGTACATCCACAAATTCTCCTTCTTCAAAAATAGAAACATCAATAAGATCTCCTAATTTTTGTTCAGTTGCAAAATCTTGAAATTCAACGACTTTTTTCTTAGCAACAGTTCCAGCTTTTTTAAAGTGACCTAAAGCCGCTTTAGTAGAATGTTTCTCGTTTTTGTCATCGAAACCAAGTTGCAACGCTTCATACCCGTCAACCTCGTTGGTTCTGACTTGGGTAACAACACACGGCCCAGCTTCGATTACTGTACAAGGAATATTTTTCCCGTTTTCGTCGAAAATGCTAGTCATGCCGATTTTTTTACCAATTAACCCAGACATAAATATTAATTATTAATTACTAAAATTCCCTTCAATTTGAAAATAACAGAAATTTCCAAACAGGGAGTGCAAAAGTAGATATTAAAATTGAATAAACCAAACAGTTATAAAAATTAAATCGCTCATTATCAAAATCCAAGCTCCAAACAACTATTAAAAACAAATTAATTCGCCTTAATTTTTAAAACATTTTTTAAAAGTTTCAAACTATTCGAGCTTAACATTTAATTAATAAAACCACAACAAAAAACATCGTCACCGCCTTAAAACAAAGGAATTTACACAAATCCGCAGCTAACTTAAGCTCTAAAAATCTCAATATTATCACCACCAAAACAACCTTTTTTAAAACAAAAAAAAGCGAGACATTTCTGACTCGCTTTTTATATAAAAAATATAATAAAATTATACTTTAATCTCAACTTCAACTCCACTTGGCAATTCAAGTTTCATTAAAGCGTCAATAGTTTTAGATGAAGATGAATAAATATCAATCAATCTCTTGTATGACATTACTTCAAATTGCTCTCTCGCTTTTTTGTTAACGTGCGGAGAACGCAATACAGTGAAAAGTTTTTTGTGAGTTGGCAACGGAATTGGACCTGTCACAACTGCTCCAGTAGTTTTTACTGTTTTTACGATCTTTTCAGCAGATTTATCTACCAACATGTGATCGTAAGATTTTAGTTTTATTCTGATTTTTTGACTCATTTTCTTAAAATTAAGCGTTACCTTTTGCTTTTTTGATTACCTCTTCTGAAATATTAGAAGGTGTTTCTGCATAGTGAGAAAACTCCATTGTTGAAGTTGCTCTACCAGAAGACAATGTTCTTAATGTAGTAACATAACCAAACATTTCTGATAAAGGCACGTCAGCTTTAATAGTTTTAGCACCATTTCTGTCACCCATATCATTAACCTGACCTCTACGACGGTTCAAGTCACCTACGATATCACCCATGTTTTCTTCAGGAGTAATAACTTCGATTTTCATGATAGGCTCAAGAATAACAGCTCCAGCAGCACGTCCTGACTCTTTATAACCCATTCTAGCAGCTAATTCAAAAGAAAGAGCATCAGAATCCACAGGGTGGAAAGATCCGTCTAATAAAGTCACTTTTAAACTATCAACAGCATATCCAGCTAATGGACCTGTTTTCATAGCTTCACGGAAACCTTTTTCAACAGCAGGGATATATTCCTTAGGAACGTTACCACCTTTTACCTCATTCACAAACTGTAATCCTACAGGAACTTTACCATCAACTTCATCAGCAGGCTCGATTCTAAATACGATATCACCGAATTTACCACGACCTCCAGATTGTTTTTTGTAAGTTTCTCTATGTTGAGCAGATCTTGTAAACGCTTCTTTATATTCTACTTGAGGCTCACCTTGATTAACCTCTACTTTAAACTCACGTTTCATACGATCAACTAAGATATCTAAGTGAAGCTCACCCATACCAGAAATAATAGTTTGACCAGAAGCCTCATCAGTTCTAACAGTAAATGTCGGATCTTCCTCAGCTAATTTAGCTAAAGCCATACCCATTTTATCAACGTCAGCTTTAGTTTTAGGCTCAATAGCAATACCAATTACCGGCTCTGGGAATTTCATAGATTCCAAAATAATTGGATTCTTTTCATCACACAAAGTATCTCCAGTTTTAATATCTTTAAATCCTACAGCAGCTCCAATATCTCCAGCCTCAATAAATTCGATTGGATTTTGTTTGTTAGCGTGCATTTGGTAGATACGAGAAATTCTCTCTTTGTTACCAGAACGAGTATTTAAAACATAAGAACCAGCATCTAAACGTCCAGAGTAAGCACGGAAGAAAGCCAAACGACCTACGAATGGGTCAGTAGCAATTTTAAACGCTAAAGCAGCAAACGGCTCTTTTACATCTGGGCGACGTAAGATTTTAGTTTGATCTTCTTCTAATAATTCAGCATCATCAGGGTGAATTCCTTCAATACCTTCTTTATCCAATGGAGATGGTAAATACTTACAAACAGCATCTAACATAAATTGAACTCCTTTGTTTTTAAAAGAAGAACCAGCAAGCATAGGAATGATTGCCATATCGATAGTAGCTGCTCTTAATGCATTGTTGATTTCGTCCTCTGTAATAGAGTTTTCATCTTCCATGTATTTATCTAAAAGATTCTCATCATAAGTTGCAATCTCTTCGATAAGGATAGAACGGTAGTGTTTTACATCATCAACCATATCAGCAGGGATATCAACGATATCAAAAGTAGCTCCTTGAGTTTCATCATGCCATACAATAGCTTGATTTTTCACCAAGTCAACAATACCTTTAAAATCTGCTTCATCACCAATAGGCAAAGTAATTGCAACCGCATTCGATTTCAACATATCTTTAACCTGTCCGCATACAGCTAAAAAGTTAGCACCTTGACGGTCCATTTTGTTTACGAATCCCATACGAGGAACTCTATATTGATCAGCAAGTCTCCAGTTAGTTTCTGATTGAGGCTCAACACCATCAACAGCACTAAACAAGAAAACCAAACCATCAAGTACACGCAGAGAACGGTTTACCTCTACAGTAAAGTCAACGTGTCCAGGAGTATCAATAATATTAAAGTGGTAAGGCAATGATTCTGGAAGAACTTTACCTTGCTCTGTTGGAAAATTCCAAGTACAAGTTGTAGCAGCAGAAGTAATTGTAATACCTCTTTCTTGCTCTTGTGCCATCCAGTCCATTGTTGCAGCACCATCGTGTACCTCACCAATTTTGTGTGATTTTCCAGTGTAAAAAAGAATACGCTCAGTTGTTGTTGTTTTACCAGCATCAATGTGAGCAGCGATCCCGATATTTCTTGTATATTTTAAATCTCTAGCCATTTCTTTACGAATTAAAATCTAAAGTGAGAGAATGCTTTATTAGCTTCTGCCATTTTGTGAGTATCCATTCTTTTCTTAACCGCAGCACCTTCTTCTTTAGCCGCAGCTAAACACTCAGAAGCTAAACGTTGTGCCATAGATTTCTCATTTCTTCTTCTTGAATAAAGTATCAACCACTTCATTGCCATAGAAATTTTTCTGTCTGGACGAATTTGCATTGGAATTTGGAATGTTGCTCCACCAACTCTACGGCTACGTACTTCTACGTGAGGCATAACGTTTGTTAAAGCATCTTTCCAGATCTCTAATGAAGTTTTCTCATCATTTTGCTTTTTAGTTTCGATGATATCAATAGCATCATAAAATACTTTAAAAGCTGTAGATTTCTTACCATCCCACATTAAGTTGTTCACAAAACGTGTTACTAATTGGTCATTAAACCTTGGATCCGGTAAAAGTGGTCTTTTCTTTGCCGCTCTTTTTCTCATGTCTTTTTCTTAAAAGTTTTTAAATTACTTTTTTGCTTCTTTTGGGCGTTTAGCACCGTACTTAGATCTTCTTTGCGTTCTTCCTGCAACACCTGACGTATCAAGCGCTCCACGAACGATGTGATATCTAACACCTGGTAAATCTTTTACCCTTCCACCTCTAACTAATACTATCGAGTGCTCTTGTAAATTGTGTCCTTCTCCAGGGATGTAAGCATTCACCTCATTACCATTTGTCAAACGCACACGCGCAACTTTACGCATTGCAGAGTTTGGTTTTTTTGGTGTAGTAGTGTAAACACGCGTACAAACCCCTCTTCTTTGAGGACAAGAATCTAAAGCAACCGATTTACTCTTCTTAGTTATCTGAGTTCTTCCTGTTCTTACTAATTGTTGAATTGTTGGCATAATTAATACTAAAAATTATTATGTTTATTAAATTCCCGCTTTTTACGGGGTTGCAAATGTATAAAATATTTTTCACTATACAAACGTTAAATCATTAATTTTCAATAACATTATTTATATGTATGATTTAACAAAGAAACATATGATATTTGCTTAACATTTAATAAACAAATCAATTGCAACCGAAACAATTACTATATATACTGTTTTTTCTCCTAGGCTCAAAATGTTTTGGACAATCTTTCTATTTAAACATCAAAGGAACAAATGAAAAACAAAACCAAACCATAGATTCTGTAAATTACAATAAAGCCCATACGAACTTAAAATCGCTTACCAACGAAATTGCCTCAGTCGCCGAAAAGCTCACAAAACAAGGCTACCTCGACATTATTACAATAGAGAATCGCAAAATTAACGACAGTTCTTTTACCGCTATTTTTGACCTAAAAACGAGAATAAAAACTATACATATATATATAGGTACAAATAACATATTTTTTGATACCAAAAAAACACCAAAAGACAGCTTAATTATTCCTTATTCTGATTTAGAAAATTTATTAAATCGAGAAATTGAAAATAAAGAAAAAGAAGGTTTTGCTTTTTCAAAAATAAAACTAGCAAACATCAAAAGAAAAAACTCAACAATTTATGCTGATTTAATTTTAGATTCTGAAAAAAAAAGAATCCTGAATTCAATTATTCTAAATCATACAGATTCGAAAGATTTTTTTCCAAAAGGTGCATTAAAACAATTAAATAAAAAATACACAAACAAAACATTCAACCAAGAAGCCATTAAAAATTTACATAGCGACATAAATAGCTTCGATTTTATTTCACAGACAAAATATCCAGAAATATTATTCACAACAGACTCGACCAAAGTATACACTTACATAGAAAAAAGAAAGGCAAACACTTTTGATGGTTATATAGGATTTTCGAATGATGAAAATAAAAAACTTAATCTAAATGGCTATGTCGACATTTCGCTTGTAAACACATTACGTGCTGGTGAAAAATTTTCTCTTTATTGGAAAAGTGACGGCAATCAGCAAAAGACTTTCAACACTAAAATTGAAATTCCGTATTTATTTCAATCTCCAATCGGAATAAAGGCACAATTAAACATCTTTAAACAAGACAGCACTTTTCAAAACACAAAAACAGATATTAATTTAGGCTATTATTTAAATTACAATTCCAAACTTTATCTTGGATACCAATCGACAGAATCAAGCGACATTCAAAACACAAACAATTCGACATTAAGCGACTTCAATAATTCGTACATTACTACCTCGTATGATTTTCAGAAAAGCGATTTTGAAAATACAATATTCTTCAACAAAGCATTTATCGCCGCTTCTTTTGGTTTTGGAAATCGAACTACAAACAATTCAATTGAAACAGCCGGCAAAAGCAACCAGTTTTTTACAAATCTAAATTTGAAGTATAATTTCGAATTAAATTCTAAGAATTTCATTAACATAAATTCACAGAATATTTTCTTAAAAAGCAAAAACTATATTTCAAATGAATTATTTCGTTTTGGAGGAATGAATTCTATTAGAGGATTTTTGGAAAACAGCCTCCAAGCGAACTTCGCAACAATGATTTTAACAGAATATCGTTACCTGATATCCCAAACTTTCTACATCAACTCTATTTTAGATTATTCACTTTACCAAGATCAAACCAGCATTTCAAATAAGAACAACATTAAAAAATTATTAGGAATAGGCATTGGCGCAACAATTCAGACAACGAGCGGAATTTTGCGCATAAACCTCAGTAACGGCGGAGAAAACACCACAAATTTACAATTTTATAACACTATCGTAAACATAAGCTATAATGTGAAGTTTTAGCAAAAATCAAAAAAGACACCTCCAATATCTAAGCATTTAGCAAGCAATAACAGTTTTAACACTCACATTCAACAACTGCTTTATCAATAGTTAGAAGTTTTCTCATTTTTTTAACATTGATTTGTATTACCAACAAAATAAACAGTATTGCAATGAAAAATTATGACTTATATAGCAAAATACGCAACAAAAGTTAAATTAACATAATTAGAAGGTAAAAAAAACGACAATAAGCTAGGATACTTAACAAAAAATTAAGATTTTTGCCACACTAATTCAAAATATTTAAAAATGAAACTAAAGTTCAATGGATTCTTAGCACTCCTTTTAGTGCTATTTGCGCAAATTTCGTTCGCGCAAGAAAGAGCGGTTTCTGGAACAGTTTCTGACAATGCGGGAATGCCTTTACCAGGCGTGAGCGTATTAGTAAAAGGAACTAAAACAGGAACTCAAACAGACTTTGATGGTAAATACACTATTAAAGCATCTCCAAACCAAGTGTTGGTATTCACCTATATTGGAATGAAGAGCCAAGAGAAAGCCGCTAGTTCTACTTCGGTAAATGTTCAATTAAAAGATGACTCAGTTGAACTTGAAGGTGTAGTCGTGACAGCTTTAGGTATCAAAAGATCTGAAAAATCACTTGGTTACGCAGTATCAAAAGTAAGTTCAGAAGAAATTGGAAGATCTGGAGAACAAAACGTTGTACAGGCATTAGCAGGAAAAGCAGCCGGTGTTCAAGTAATTGGATCTGGAGGTACACCTGGAGCATCTAGTAAAATCATTATTAGAGGTGTTAACACAATTACAGGTACATCTGACCCACTTATCGTTGTTGACGGTGTGCCAATTGATAACAGCACTACTCAAACAACTGCAGGTGACAACCCATTTAATGCAAACTTATCTGGTATCAATAACTCAAACAGAGCTTTAGATATCAATCCAGATGATATCGAAAGCGTATCGGTTCTTAAAGGACCTGCAGCAGCTGCATTATACGGTGAAAGAGCTGGTAACGGTGTAATTTTGTATACTACTAAAAAAGGTAAAGCTGGAAGAGGTCTAGGAATAGATTTCTCAACTTCAATGGCGATTGATAAAGTAAGCCAATTGCCTGCAAGACAAAACAAATATGTTCAAGGAACAAGCGCAACTGCAACTGCAATTAATCCTAATACACCTCAAAGCTGGGGACCTGCTGCATCTACTCTTGGAGCACCAATGTATGACAACGTAGGAAACTTTTTCCAAGAAGGTTTAACATATACCAACAATATCTCATTTCATGGAGGTGATGACAGAGCTACTTATAGAGCTTCCTATGGTAATGTAACACAGACAGGTATGATTCCTGAAACAGGTCTTAAAAGAAACACTTTAAGAGTTGTTGGAGATTTAAAACTAAATGACCAATGGAAAACTGGTGGTAGCTTACAATACACACATACTACTAACACATTGGCTCAGAACGGAAGTAACGTTTCTGGTGTAATGTTAAGTTTATTGCGTTCAGTAGGAAGTTACGACTTAAGAAACTACAAAGATGCTGAAGGAAACAATAAAAACTACTTTGCTTCTTATGACAACCCTTATTTTACAGTAAATGAAAACCCGGCTACAAGTGACGTAAACCGTGTTTTTGGAAATATGTTCTTAACTTACTCACCTGCTGAATGGTTATCTTTAACAGCAAAAGGAGGAATTGATGCATACTCAGATTATCGTAAACAAATATTTGCTATTTCATCAAACGGAGACAATCTAGCAGGTATCGGAGAAGTTGCTTTTAATAACATCAATAGTAAAGAATTCTATGGAGATTTTATCGCAACAGGTTTACTTCCATTAAAAACTGATTGGTTAAAAATTAACTATACTGCTGGTCTTAACTTACGTTCTTCTCAAAGTACAGACGTATTTTCAAGAGGAAAAGAGCTTGCAGTAAGAGGTGTTTACAACTTATCAAATGCAACACAATTATATACTTCTAACGCTGAACAGAATATAATGTCAAGAGCATTATTTGGACAGTTAGAATTTGACATTAAAGATCAGCTTTTCGTAACTGGTTCTGTTAGAAAAGAATGGTCTTCAACTTATGGTACAAATGCAAATAGCGCAATATTCCCTGCTGCTTCTGCTTCATGGGTGCTATCAAATAGTTTTACACTTCCAGAAGCTGTTAGTTTTGCAAAATTAACTTATGCTTATGGTGAAGTGGGTATTGCTCCTAGACCTTACCAAACAATTAGTACTTTCACACAGCCATTCATGACCGACGGTTTTACTGATGGTCTTAGTTTCCCTTATAACGGAGTTAACGGTATGGCGCCATCTGGAGGATTAGGAAACCAGGATTTAAAACCTGAAAGAGTAGTTGGACACGAAGTAGGTTTAAGCACTAAGTTCTTAGACAGCCGTTTATCATTAGATGTGAATGCATATTATAAAACATCTAAAGACCTTTTAATCACTCTACCATTACCACAATCAAGTGGATTTGCTTCTGTTTATCAAAATGCTGCAGAGTTAGTGAATAAAGGTGTAGAGGTAGAATTAGCATATGACATTTTTGCAAAAAGCAGTCCATTTCAGTGGAATGTAAACCTAAACTGGTCTAAAAACGAAAATGAAGTAACTGATATCTCTGGTAACTTAACTGAAATATCAATTGAATCTGCTTTTGGATCAATTGGATACTATGCTGTTAAAGGACAACCATTAGGAAGTTTCTACGGAAGAAAATGGGCTCGTGATGAAAATGGTAACAAAATCATCGGTAGTGATGGTTTAGCTGTTATTGCTGACGAGATTGGAAACTTAGGTAATTCAGCTCCAAAATGGACAGGAGGTATTAGAAATACTTTCTCTTACAAAAGAGTAACTTTATCAGGATTACTAGACTTCAGACATGGTGGTGCTGTATATAATGGAACTTTAGCAAGATTGCACAACTTTGGTGTGTCTGCAGAATCTGGGGACAGAGAGCGTACATACGTTATAGACGGTGTATTAGCTAATGGTACTCCAAACAATATTCCTATTAGTGCAAAAGATTACTACCAAAAATTCCTTGGAGATGGTGGTGGAGCTGAAGAGCAAGCTGTAACAGATGTAAACTGGATAAGACTTCGTGATGTAACTTTGAGTTACGATTTCAACGTAAAAAGATTCACAGCTATTAGTAACGCTCAAGTTTCGTTCACAGGAAGAAATTTATGGTTGAACACAAATTACAAAGGTGTTGATCCTGAAACTAGTTTAACAGGTGCTGGTTCAAGAATCAATGGATTAGACTACTTTAACAATCCAGGGAGTAAATCATTTATCATGACTCTAAAAGTAGGCTTTTAAATTTAAAACTATTAATGATGAAAAAATATATAAAAAGTATAATTCTTACAGGGCTTAGTATAGGTTTACTAGCTAGCTGTCAGTCAGAATTAGACAACTTTAATGAAAATCCGAACTCTCCAATAACAACGACTCCAAGTTTATTGCTGTCTGCTATGGAAGTTTCAACTTTTTCTACACACACAAGTGGTCTAATCAGAACTTCAAATATTTTTGACCAACATCTTGCTGGTACAAGTGTTGGACAATTAGGAGAACTTCAACGTTATATTCTTACAGAACAAGATGTAAATAACGAGTGGAATACCGTTTATGGAACTACTTTAATGAGTGGACATATCCTAAACCGTGATTTTGCAACAAACTATCCATATTACAATGGTATCGGTCAGATTTTAACTGCATTGAATTTAGGATATGCTACAGATCTTTGGGGAGATGTACCTTATGATGAAGCTTTTAGAGCTGAAGAAGGAAACAAAGCTCCAAAATACAACACTCAGGAAGAAATCTATGTGAGATTACAAACAATTCTTGATGAGGCAATTGTAAACTTAAAAAAGCCAGCTGCTAGTAATGTTTCTGTTCCATCAAACGATGATTTTATTTTCGGTGGAAATACTGCAAAATGGATTAAAATCGCTTATGTTTTAAAAGCAAGATATGCTTTAAGACTAACTGAAGTTGACACTAATGCTGCTCAAAAAGCTTTAGATTATGTTACAGCTTCAGGAATTACAGCAAACACGGATGATGCAAATACATTTTTCCCTGGAACTGCAAATGGACAAAATCAATGGTATGCATTTGATAACAGCCGTGCTAACTACCTAAAAACAGGTGCTTTCTTTGTTAACACTCTTAAAAACACTGCAGACCCTAGACTTACATTTTCTATTGCTGAAGATGCAAATGGAGGATATACAGGAAATGCTGCTGATGATTTAGATACTACAACATCTTCTTATATTGGATCTGCTTATGCTAGCATTGATTCTCCAATTGGAATGGTGACGTATGCTGAAGCTAAATTCATCGAAGCTGAAGCAAGATTCAGATTAGGTCAAAATGCAAAAACTGCTTTTGAAGCTGCAGTTACAGCTTCAGTTACTAAAGTTACAAAAGCACCTGCTGATCCTGTTTTCATAACAGCTGCAACAGCAACAGTTTCTTTAGCAAACATTATTCAGCAAAAGTATCTTGCACTTTTCCTGACTATGGAGCCTTACAACGATTACAGAAGAACAGGATTCCCTGCATTGGTTCCAAATCAATCATCTAACACTAAAACAATCCCTGTTAGATTCCCTACTCCTTCTGATGAGAGAAACTACAATCCAAATGCTACAGTAGTTAGTAATGTAACTACAAAAGTTTGGTGGGACAAAAACTAATATTATAGTTTCAATAAATAAATTTAAACCGCTCTGTTCATTCAGAGCGGTTTTTTTATAGAAACATATTAACTATATTTGTTGCATGGAAAAAGAACATCAAATATTTGGCATTAGAGCCATTATAGAAGCAATTCAGGCGGGAAAAGAAGTCGATAAAGTCTTCATACAAAAAGAAATTTCTAGTGAATTAATGAAAGACCTAATGAAGGTCATGAAACGTGCTAACATTAATTTCTCTTATGTTCCTGTAGAAAAATTAAACCGTCTTACTCCAAATAATCACCAAGGTGCAGTAGCAACTATCTCCCCTATCGGATTTATTGATTTAGAACATTTAGTAGAATCAACAATTGAATCAGGAAAAAAACCTTTGTTTTTAATCCTAGACCAAATTTCCGATGCAAGAAATTTTGGTGCCATTATTAGAACTGCAGAATGTACTGGTGTAAATGGAATCATTGTTCAAAAAGCTGGTTCGGCACCTGTAAATGGTGATACTGTTAAAACTTCGGCCGGAGCAGTATTTAATGTTCCAATCTGTAAAGTAGAACACATTAAAGATGCAATTTTCTATTTGCAAGGTTCTGGAATTAAAACCGTAGCTGCGACTGAAAAAACAGACCAAAATATTTATGAGGTTTCATTAGTTGATCCTGTTGCAATAATTATGGGATCAGAAGATCGAGGAATTAACCCTTCTGTCTTGAAAATAGTAGATGAAAAAGCAAAATTGCCAATGTTTGGCTCAATAGGATCTCTAAATGTTTCCGTTGCCTGCGGAGCATTTCTATACGAAACTGTTCGTCAAAGAAGTTAAGATATATTGAGAATTAAGATTAGAATGAATAATTAAAACCCTTAATTAATGCTTTCAAAATCTAATCCGAAACAAATAATTATCATAGTCCAATGTCTGTTTGTAATTTTATTAGTTACAAACAGCTACGGACAAAATACCACTTACAGTCAATTTTGGAATGAAATTCAATTTAATCAGACTATAAGCGAAAAATGGTCAACCGAAATAGACGTTGCTACATCTTACAGCAGTACAGAATCTTCTTCTAATCTATTCGACAATACAATCCAAAGATCTCTACGAGGCTGGGCGCATTACTACTACTCTCCTAGATGGAAATTTTCTACTTTCGTAGCTTATCTTAACAATAAAGATGTTCCCGAAATAGGACAATTTGAATCTCCCGAATGGCGTTTTGCTCTTCAAGGAATTTACTACTTTCATAAAACAGGTTACACTTTAAGCACAAGAATGCGTACTGAATTTCGTCATATGAGAAATCAAGATGATGAATATGAAAATGTATTTCGATATCGGCAGCAAGTAAAATACATACAGCCAATCAATAGCAAAATCTTGCGAAGTGGTGTAATATATGCAATCGCTTCAGATGAAATATACCTGAAATCTGGAGCGAAAGTTACTGGAGAAAATTTCTTCGACAGAAATAGGTTTAATATAGGTGCTGGGTATTTGTTTTCAGATGATATTCAGATAGAACTCACTTATTGCAATGAATATTTACCAAGAAACAATGGAAATCAAACAACAAATGCAGCTTCTTTAACTCTTAGCTTCAACAATCTCTTAAGAAATATACAGAAGAAAATTGCCAATAAACACAATCATGAAATAAAAGACGAGGAAGAATAATTTACTTCTCGTCTTCTTTCAAAAAGCATTGCAGCTGCTCTTTAATTGCATTTTTATGAAGTTTAAAATTATAACTTCGAACAAACTCCGTTCCTTGCATATTAATCTCAGCAGTTACAGCTCCGAAGTTTGAAAAAGCATTAAGATCTTTATCATCAATTAAATAAAGGACCTGCATAATAGAATCATTTCTTCTATATTGCGTATCATAATGTGCCAGCTTGTACGTATTATTATCTGCAAGATGAATAATTAAATCATCTTTTATCTTTTTTCCCGTTTTCTTATCAGGAAATGGCGTTGGCTGCAAGGCAACAAAATAATGTTCTTTATCTGTAACAATATTAATTTTTAATGATTTTGATTTAGTCGTATAAAATACAGCCGGCTCAAAATAATACAACATACTTCCGTCTGCTTGCACCCTATTTTTAATTTCACATTGAGCATTCACTATATTGTTAAAAACAAAATACAAGAACAAAACCAATATCTTTATTCTATTCATAACTCTAGAAATTAAATTGTTACATTAACAAATTTACTGATTTAATCTCAAAAAAAACATTAAACTAAATTTCGTCATCAGTTTCTGTTTTCTTTTTAAAAATATAATTGACCAGATGACTAGAAGAAAAATAATCCTCTAGATTTTCTTCATCTTCTTCTTCAGAAATATTTATAAAATTTCCGTTTTCATCAAAATGCTTCATAAAGGGATCTGTAGTTGGATCAAAATCTGGACGCTGCCAATCATAGACAATTGGCTTTACATATTCTGGCGCTTTATAAAATAACGTCAACGCAAAACCTGTTAAAAGTCCAGCCAAATGTCCTTCCCAAGAAATCGACTGATCTACATCTGGAAAAACATACCAAATCATTCCGCCATAAAGCAAAATTACTGTAAGTGACAAAGCCACTAATCTGTAATATCGAGTTTGAATTCCTTTAAAAAAAATAAAACTTACCAAAACATATATTAACCCGCTGGCACCAATATGAAAATTCTCTCTTCCAACAATCCAAGTAATTAATCCTGAAAAGAATATTCCAAAACCAATAACTCCAAAAGTTTGTTTTGGGTAAAAAAATTGCATCGCTGCTAATAATATTAAAAGCGGAATGCTATTATTGTATAAATGATCTAAATTTTCATGTATAAACGGACTAAATAAAATGCCACGCAATCCCAGAAAATCTCTTGGATAAATTCCATATCGGTAAAAATCAAAATCAAATCGAATCTGAAGCCAATAAATTACCCACAAAAAAAGCACAAAAAACAAAGGCAATCCAATAACGGCATTTGAGAATTTAAAATTATTATCGTTCATACTTTTATAAATATATTAGAAAGAACTCAAAAAACTATCCAAAAACATTTTACTGATAATTTGTCAGAGAAAAGAAAATTGTCTCAGATAATAACAATCGTTCTTGATATCAATCGTTTTAACTTTTTAGTGAATGAAATTTACATCTTAAAACTGTAATTTTGTAGAATGGAAGCACCTTTAGCAGAGCGTATTCGTCCGCAAAAATTAGAAGATTATATAAGCCAGTTACATTTGGTTGGGCCAACTGGTTCTTTAACACAACAAATTTCGAAAGGAATAATTCCGTCTCTAATCTTTTGGGGACCGCCTGGAACTGGAAAAACGACACTTGCCCAAATTATTGCACAAGAATCTAAAAGACCTTTTTATATTTTAAGTGCGATTAATTCTGGAGTAAAAGATATTCGCGATGTTATTGAAAAAGCAAAGCAAAGCGGAGGTTTATTTACCGCCAAAAACCCAATTCTTTTTATTGATGAGATTCATAGATTTAGCAAATCTCAACAAGATTCATTGTTAGCTGCTGTTGAAAAAGGATGGATCACATTAGTTGGAGCTACGACAGAAAATCCGAGTTTTGAGGTAATTCCTGCATTATTGTCACGTTGTCAAGTTTATATATTAAATGCATTTACTAAAGCCGATTTAGAAGCTCTTCTAGAACGCGCCATGAGAACCGATGCTTATTTATTGACAAAAAAGATAAATCTAAAAGAAACAGAAGCTTTATTGCGTATTTCTGGAGGCGATGGACGAAAACTTCTAAATGTATTTGAGCTTGTCGTTAATGCTTCTCCAGGCGACGAAATTACTATCACAAATGATCGCGTTTTAGAATTAGTACAGCAAAATACTGTTTTGTATGACAAAACAGGAGAACAACACTATGATATTGTTTCTGCCTTTATAAAATCGATTCGAGGAAGCGATCCAAACGGAGCGATCTATTGGCTCGCTAGAATGATTGAAGGTGGTGAAGATGTGAAATTTATTGCCCGAAGAATGCTGATTCTTTCTAGCGAAGATATTGGAAATGCAAATCCTACGGCTTTTATTATGGCAAATAACACCTTTCAGGCTGTAACTACAATTGGCTATCCTGAAAGCCGCATTATTTTAAGCCAATGTGCTATTTATTTGGCTACTTCTCCGAAAAGCAATGCTTCTTATATGGCTATTGGAAATGCACAGCAATTGGTTAAACAAACTGGAGATTTACCAGTTCCAATTCATTTAAGAAATGCGCCAACAAAATTGATGAAAGAATTAGGTTATGGAGACGATTATAAATATTCTCACGATTATGCCAATAATTTTGCGGAACAGGAATTCTTGCCAGACGCCATAAAAGAAACGGTTCTTTATAATCCTGGAAGCAATTCTAGAGAGAATAGCAACCGCGAATTTTTAAAGAACCGTTGGAAAGATAAATACGGTTATTAAACCATATTGTATATTTAGAATTTAACTACAATCTTCTCTGAAACTAATTTGTCATTCTGATAAGATTCAAAATACCATTGCCCGTCTTCTTTTAAGATTAACGAACCTTGAACATTGTCTTTTATTGCAATATAAACATTTGATTGAGAAGTTTTTAGAAGCTTCATAACCACTTTTGGAGTTTTATCAATTAATTGATATCCTGATTCAGTTGGCTGTGCATACAATAAATTTGGATCTTTTAAATCTGGCGATGGAGCAGCAGCTGCAACAACTTGTGCTGTTACTGCAGGCTTAGTAACTGCAGCTGTAGTAACTGCGGCAGCGGCAGGAGAAACTTTTGCAGTAACTGGAACATTAGAAGTTATAACAGGTGCATTACCGCTGTATTTGTAATTCAAAGCATAAACAGATTTAAAAGCATTCTCAAGTGATTCTTTATAAGCTACTTCATAATCCTTTTCCTTGCTTTTTCCTACTTCAGAAGTAAAAACTACCTGACCAAAACAATCTTTAAATTGAATAAAAAGTTTAGTTACTAAAAAAGCGTTGTCCTTTACAACATCAATATATAAAACCTGACAACGATCTGTATAACCTTCTGGAAGCTGTTGATTAGTATAAAATGCTTCAAAACCAGCTTTGTTCAAATTTTGTTTACTTAAAGTAGCCAAACGATATTGATTATCTGTTTTCATAAAATCATATTTCACAGGTACAATTACAGCTTTGTAATCATTAACAGACTGCGCGAATCCAACAACTGAACATAAAATTGCAGTAAGTAAAAATTTAATTTTCATCATTATAAATATTTTTTTAGTTCTAATAAATGGTTAATTTGTTTATAATCTCCGGAAACATCCAATTTTTTCTCATTAAAGAAAATCGCATCCAAACCAGCATTTAAAGCTCCGGTTACATCGGCTTCAAAATCATCGCCAATCATAATACTGTTTTCTTTAGAAGTTTTTGCTAAATTGATTGCATAATCAAATATAATACTATTTGGCTTTTTAACACCTGCCAATTCAGAATTTGTAATGGTGCTGAAATAACTTCCTAACGCAGCATTATTGATTTTCTTATCTTGTACGTTTGCAAATCCGTTTGTAATGATATGAAGTTTATATTTTGGTTTCAAATATTCTAAAACTTCAATAGCACCGTCAAAAAGATAATTGTTGTCGGTAAGAAATTCGATATAATCATTGGCAATCTCAAAAATACTTTCTTCAGAAATAACATACTTTAAAGCATCAAAAGAAAGTTTTAAACGATTATAGCGTAATTCCTGATGTGTGATTTGATCGTTTTGGTATAATCGCCAGCATTCCTGATTTATTGGAATATAAGCCCTGATAAAATCCTGAGTAACTATTTCTTGGTATTTTTCTTTAAAAATACGATCAAAAGCCATTTCTGAGTTTTTATCAAAATCCCAAAGCGTGTGATCTAAATCAAAAAAAATGTCTGTAATATTGGTATTCATGTGCTAAAAAATTCCTTCATCTACAAAACTATAATATTTTGATTCAGTAATAATCAAATGATCTAAAACTTTAACATCTAAGATTTCTCCAGCGGTTTTCATCTTCTTTGTAATTTGTTTGTCTGCATCACTTGGAATCAAACTTCCTGACGGATGATTATGACACAAAATCAGTGCAGTAGCTCCATTTTCTAATGCTAATTTAAAAACCAATCTTGGATCTACAACCGTTCCAGCAATTCCACCCTTGCTTAATTGTGACTTTGAAATTACTTTATTCGCATTATTAAGAAAAAGCACCCAAAATTCTTCGTGAGAGAGTTCTCCAATAATTGGCTGCATAATCTCAAAAACAGCTTTACTCGAAGTTATTTTTTTTAATTTTAATGTTTCTTCTGTTCGCTGTCTTCTTCCTAGTTCTAATGCCGCAACAATTGAAATAGCTTTTGCTTCTCCAATTCCTTTAAATTTCATTAATTGAGAAAGAGACATTTTTCCTAACGCATTTAGATTATTAGCTGTAGCTAAAATTCGTTGACTTAAAGCAACAGCAGATTCATTTCGGCTTCCAGAACCAATTAAAATAGCCAATAATTCAGCATCACTTAAAGAATCTTTTCCTTTAAGCATTAATTTTTCACGAGGCTTATCATCTTCTGACCAATCTTTTATAGCAAAATGACTTACTTCCATAATCATAAAAATTTAGGAAGCGAATATAAATTAAATACAAGAAAAATCTTTCAAATATTATTCTCGTTTTTAAAAAATTATTATCTTTAAAACAAAACTTCAGAAAATGAAAACATTACCAATTATTCTTCTACTTTTTGTTTTCATTTCATGTGAGAAAAAAGAATCAAAAGCTTTAGCTATTATAAATGATGCTGAAGCTAAAACTTTTTTGGAAAAATTATCTCAAGCCGCAATCTCAATAATTGATCCGTCGATTGATTATGATCCAGCATATTTTAAAATTGATTACCCGAATGGAGATGTACCAAAAGGAAAAGGCGTTTGTACAGATGTCATAATTCGCTCGTATCGCATTTTAAATATCGATTTGCAAAAGGAAGTTCATGAAGATATGATCGAGAATTTTTCACTTTACCCCAAACTCAAAAAATGGGGAATGACAAAAACAGACACTAATATTGATCATAGAAGAGTTCCGAATCTTGAAGTATTTTTTGAAAGAAAAGGAACTAAATTACCTGTAACTCAAAATGCAAATGATTATAAAACTGGAGAATTAGTCACTTGGATGATTAATGATAAATTGCCACATATCGGTATTGTAACCAACAAAAAATCTTCTGACGGAAAACGAAATCTTATCGTTCATAATGTCGGCGGCGGCCAAGTTTTAGAAGATTGTTTATTTGAATATAAAATCATTGGTCATTTTAAATATGAGAAAGAGAATTAGATAATGTGTCAATTTGATAATTTGATCTCAAAAAAAAAGTGCCAACGGTATAACAATTGGCACATTATCTAATTGACTAATTATCAAATTCTCTAATTAATCAAACCTTTTACTTCGTCAAAATTTAAACCTCCATAATTTCCTGAACTCATTAATAAAAGAGCAGAATTTTCTAAATTTAAGTTGAATAAATACTCTTTAAATTCAGCTGGATTAGTGTAAATAATCAAATCTTTTCTGTTGAATGAAGTTGCGATTTGCTCGTAAGTTACTTCTTCCAATTGCTTAATTTTAACTGCATCTGGAGAATAAAAAACAACTGCAACATCTGCATATTCTAAAGCGCCTTCGTATTCTTTCAAAAATTCAGCATTTAAACTGCTGTAAGTATGCAATTCTAAACAAGCCACCAAAGTTCTGTTCGGATATTGTTCTTTTACCGCTTTTGTAGTTGCAGCTACTTTACTTGGCGAATGTGCAAAATCTTTGTACGCCACTTTTCCTTTTCCTTCCGCAATTTTTTCTAAACGTTTAGAAGCGCCTTTAAAACTTGCAATTGCTTCGTAAAAATCGGCTTCATCAACGCCCATATTTTGGCAGATCCATTTTGCTCCAGCAAGATTATTTAAATTGTGTGCTCCAAAAACTTCAATTGGCATATCGCCTTCTGGAGTTTTTAAAAGTGTTACACCGTCACTCACAGAATATTCTGGAGTTGAATAAGCAATTTTTCTAATCGGATTTGTAGCCGCTTCAGAAACGCGTTTTACTTCTGGATCATTTTCGTTATAAACTAAAATTCCGCCGTTAGTAATTTTTTGGATGAAAATCTCAAACTGCTCCACATAGTTTTCATACGTTGGAAAAACATTAATATGATCCCAAGCAATTCCCGAAATCAAAGCAATATTGGGTTGGTATAAATGAAATTTCGGACGTCTGTCAATTGGAGAAGATAAATATTCATCGCCTTCTAAAACCATAAAATCGTTTTCTTCAGTCAAGTGCACCATTGTATCAAAACCTTCCAACTGTGCTCCTACCATATAATCAACTGCAATATTATGGTAATGCATTACATGCAAAATCATCGAAGTGATGGTTGTTTTTCCGTGCGAACCACCAATTACAACGCGGGTTTTATTTTTAGATTGTTCGTATAAAAATTCAGGATACGAATAGATTTTCAATCCCAATTCTTGCGCTTTTAATAATTCAGGATTATCTGCTTTTGCATGCATTCCTAAAATAATAGCGTCAATATCCGAAGTGATTTTTTCTGGAAACCAACCCATTTCTGCCGGAAGAATTCCCTTTTTCTCCAATCTCGATTTTGAAGGTTCAAAAATCGCATCGTCACTTCCTGTAACTTGATATCCTTTATTATGCAATGCTAATGCCAGATTGTGCATTGCGCTTCCGCCAATGGCGATGAAATGTGTCTTCATTTAAAATGTTTAATCGTTAAACTGTTTCATCGGTTAATCGAAATAGCAAATAACTAATAAAACGCTGTAATTATTTTTCAAAAATAAGGAAATATAAAATGCTCTATTTGGTTTTCGGGATAAATTAATTACAAGAAAATAAAAAACCCGACAAGTTATAAAAACCTGTCGGGTTAGATATTTAAATTAGAACTAAAGATTACTTAGCAATCGTCAATTCGTCGATTATATTTTTCGCTCCAGCGTATTTGTCGATAATCCAAAGTACGTAACGAATATCAACATTGATTGTTCTTTGTAATTTAGAGTCAAAAATAACGTCTCCAGCCATAGCTTCGATATTTCCATCAAAAGCAATTCCGATTAATTCTCCTTTTCCGTTAATAACTGGAGAACCAGAATTTCCTCCTGTGATGTCATTATCAGTTAAAAAGTTTACTGGCATATATCCCGCTTTATCAGCATATTGTCCGAAATCTTTTTTCTTGTTCAATTCTAACAAACGAGCTGGCAAGTCAAATTCTTGATCTCCTGCTTTGTATTTTTTAACCATACTTTCCATTGTAGTATAGTTATTGATTTTAGCGTCATTACGAGGATCTGCAGGTAAAGCACGAACTTTTCCGTAAGTCAATCTCAAAGTAGAGTTTGCATCTGGATACTGAATTGCATTCAACTTTGACTCTCTTAAACCTTCAACCAATTTGCGGTAAGCTGTTGCAAAACCGTCATCAGCTTTTGCTTGATCTTCAGTTTTAGAACGGTATTTTGTCATCAAATCATTAGAAATAATATATAATGGATCGTGTGTAATTGCTACAGGTTTTGGATCTGCTAAAAATGCTACTATTTTTTCTTTAGATGTAAAGTAACTTTGTTCAGTTGCTTTTGCTATATCAGCCGTAAAGTCACCATTATTAGCTGTTTTCATTTTTGCAATTTCTGGAGCAAGTCCATATTCAGCAGCTTTTGAAGCGTATAAATTCAATTGAGCCGTTAAAACATCTTTTTCTAATGGAGCGTAAAATTCACCATAGATTGCCTCAACCATTGCATTGATTTTAGGAAGCATTTCTGCTTTCTTTGCATCATTTTCTTTGTAGTATGCAATTAAAGCATTTCCTAAACTAGCAGGTCCGCTTGCATAACTAGAAGTACGCAAAAGTTGTGTCAAATAATTATCGTGACGCGCTTTTAAGTTTGTTTCTCTGTAATAATCGTTGATAGTCGGAATTACATTCTCGTATTTTTCTTTATTTGCAGGTTTGCTTGCCCACTCATAAAATTTATCTTCTTGCGCTGCTTTAGTATCAACCGTTCCTGCTTTTGTTAAAGCATCAATCATACCTTGACGGTTTTTCCAGTAATTTGCAGTCGAAGCATATTTAGAAGCGTACTGTAAACGAACAGTTGCATCTTTATCCATATACTTTTTCATAACGTCCATTCCGGTTTTTGCACCTTCAACCCACGCAGGATAAGCATATTTAATATTTTGCTCGATTCCACCAGCTGGCATCCAACGGTTTGTTCTTCCTGGATATCCTAAAATCATTGCAAAATCATTTTCTTTTACACCTTTTAAACTAACTGGTAAATGATGTTTTGGTTTTAAAGGCACATTTTCTTTAGAATATGCAGCGGGATTTCCATCTTTATCAGCATAAACTCTAAACATAGAGAAATCTCCAGTTTGACGAGGCCATTCCCAGTTGTCAGTATCTCCACCAAATTTACCAACGCTTTCAGGAGGAGTTCCAACTAAACGAACGTCTGTGTAATCTTGGTAAACAAAATAGTAATATTCATTTCCTTGAAAGAAAGGGCGAACAGAAACTGTATACTTTCCGTTTTCGCTATTTTCTTTTTCGATCAAAGCAATTTCTTGCTGAATGATTTTATTTCTTTCAGTTTCTGTCATTGTATCATTTACTTTAGACAAAATTCTTTTAGAAACGTCATCCATACGTACGAAGAAACGAACAAATAAAGATTTAGGTTTCAGTTCTTCTGAACGGTTTTTTGCCCAAAAACCATTTTTTAAATGATTTTGTTCTGCAGTTGAAAGTTCTGCAATCGCACTGTATCCGCAGTGATGATTAGTCAATACCAATCCGCTGTTTGAAACGATTTCTGCTGTACATCCACCATTGAATTGTACAATCGCATCTTTTAAACTATGATTATTGATACTGTAAATTTCTTCGGCTGTCAATTGCAAGCCCATTTTTTCCATATCTCTATGGTTCAATCTTTCGATAAACATCAAAAACCACATTCCTTCATCGGCTCTCATTGGGAAAGCCATAAGGCACATGGTCAAGAATAAAATTACTTTTTTCATGTTATTTTGTTTAAGTGATGCGAATATAGCTCATATTTATAATTATTCCGCTCAAAACAAATTCAAAATTGCACATGTTTTTGCTTTTTTAGCCTTTTATTAAGAATTTAACATTGTTTTTAAAAAAGAAAGGCGTTCTAAAAAGAGAACACCTTTCTTTTTTAAAAGTTACTAAGTTTCTAAGAGTCTAAGTTTTTTTCTTTGAACTTAGTAGCTTAGAAACTTAGAACTTTATTCGTTAAGCATTTTCCAAAGTCTATCTTTCAAGTCAGTCAAGCCTTGTTGCGCAACTGACGAAATAAACATATATGGAACATCTTTGAAAGAAACATCTAGCTCTGCTTTCAATTCTGCTTTTAGTTCATCGTCAAGCATATCGCATTTTGAAATAACAACAAGACGTTCTTTGTCTAACATTTCTGGATTGTATTTCGTTAACTCATTAACTAAAATATCATATTCTCCTTTAATGTCTGGCGTATCAACAGGAACTAAAAATAATAATGTAGAATTACGCTCAATATGACGCAAGAAATAATGCCCTAAACCTTTTCCTTCTGCAGCACCTTCTATAATTCCAGGAATATCGGCAATTACAAAAGATTGAAAATCTCTATAAGCAACAATTCCTAAATTTGGTTTTAATGTTGTAAACGGATAATCTGCAATTTTTGGTTTCGCAGAGGTTAAAACAGACAATAAAGTAGATTTTCCAGCATTTGGGAAACCAACTAAACCAACATCTGCCAGAACTTTAAGTTCTAGAATAACATCCATTTCTATTCCAAGCAAACCTGGCTGTGCATAACGAGGCGTTTGATTTGTTGAACTTCTAAAATGCCAGTTCCCTAAACCTCCTTTTCCTCCTCTTGCCAGAATTTGTTTTTCTCCGTGTTCTGTAATCTCAAAAAGTGTTTCACCCGTTTCTTTGTCTTTTACAACAGTTCCTAGCGGCACTTCAATGATTTTATCTTCTCCGTCTGCACCTGTACTACGATCTCCACCACCGTCTCCACCGTGTCCAGCTTTAATGTGACGCGCAAACTTTAAGTGAAATAATGTCCAAAGCCCTTTATTCCCAACTAAATATACATGTCCTCCACGACCTCCGTCTCCTCCGTCTGGACCACCTTTTTCAATAAATTTCTCTCTATGTAAATGCGTAGATCCTTTTCCTCCTTTTCCGGAAGAAACATATATCTTAACGTAATCTACAAAATTCCCTTCTGTCATTTTCTTTGTTTATGTAAAGTTTCAGGTTTCAGGTTTCAAGTTTCAGGTTATTGCGCTACGCAAACCTGAAACCTGAAACTTTAAACTTGAAACAAATTCTCTTTACTCTTTAAGCGCTTTTACAAGTACTTTATCAATTTTTACGCCGTCCATATCGACAACTTCTAGTGTAAATTTCTGCCAGATTAATTTTTCACCCTCTTTTGGTATACGTGAAAGTTCCGTCATAATCATTCCACTTACGGTGTTTACTTCGTAATCGTTTGTCAATTCGTCTAACTCAAAATAAGTTAAGAAATCGTGTAACGAATAATGTCCATCAACCAGCCATGAACCGTCTTCTCTTTCGATAAGCTGAAATTCATCTTTATAGAATTCAGCAGCATCTCCAACTAAAGCTTCTAAAATATCATTCAAAGTAATCAAACCTTGAAAAACTCCATATTCATCTGAAACTAAAGCGTAGTGAACACCTGTTTTCTTGAAATTCTCTAAAGCTTTGTAAGCCGTAGTTTGTTCCATTAAATAAGGTGCGTCAGACATAATTGCTGATAAGTCGAAATTATCTTTTTCGATATTTGCGAAGATATTTTTAAGTGTTACTACTCCAACAATATCATCGTAATTATCATTGTAAACCGGATAAACTGCATGCAAATCTTGAACGACTAATTCTTTGATTTTTTCTTTATTTTCTTTTAATGGCAACATGTCAACAGACTTGCGGTGTGTCATTAAAGAATTTACTTTTCTATCTCCAATATGAAAAACACGCTCCACAATATCTTGTTCAATTTCTTGAACTTCTCCAACTTCTGTACCTTCTTTAATAATGGCTTTAATTTCTTCTTCAGTAACTTTTCCGTCGGCAGTTGGTTTTATCTGAAAAACATTCAGTAAAAAATCTGTCGATGAAGTTAATAACCAAATAAATGGCGCCGTAATAATTGAAATTACTTTCATTGGCATTGCAACCATTTTTGCAATTGCTTCTGGATAATTTAATCCGATTCGTTTTGGAAGTAATTCTCCCAAAACCAATGAGAAAAAAGTTAAAACTACAACCACAATTCCAACAGCAATTGAATGTGCGTAAGGTTTAAGAACTTCAAAACCTGCTACAAAAAGTTCAACATCTGCCGTGATTTTGTCACCAGAATAAATACCTGTTAAAATTCCGATTAAGGTAATTCCGATTTGTACTGTCGATAGAAATTTGTTTGGCGAATTGGCTAAATCGAGTGCTGTTTTTGCACTTTTATTTCCTTTTTTCGCAGCAGTTTCTAACCTGTTTTTACGGGCAGAAATCAATGCGATTTCAGACATGGAGAAAACTCCGTTTAAGAGAATTAGAAAAAATATAATTAGTATTTCCAATTGATAGGGGATTCGTTATAAAATAGTCTTGTTAAATGCAATTTGTACTCGTAATTTAATAATGGCTGTTAATTAAAAAAACTAATTTTTCTAACCCGAAAACATTCATTCTCAAAAAGCATCTGAAAAAGCTCGTTTTAAAGTTAGAAAAATAGTTTTTTTTAGCGAGTCCCGACGCTTCGGGAGTAACGTACAGCTGGAAAAAGCTTCTACAAATTATCTATAACTGACGTTAAGCGCTCTGTAATTTCTTCAATTGTTCCGATACCGTCTACGGCGTGAAACTTGTTTTGTTCTTTATAATATCCAATAAGAGGAGCTGTTTTCTCATTGTATTCTTGATATCTTACACGAATTTTTTCTTCGTCTTGATCGTCAGCTCTTCCGCTTGTTTTTCCTCTTTCTAATAAACGCGCTACCAAAATCTCATCGTCTGCTTCTAAAGCGATTGTAGCAGTTACGCTAGATCCGATTGTTGGCAAAAATTTATCTAAAGCCTCAGCTTGGTTGATTGTTCTTGGGTAACCGTCGAATAAAAATCCTGCTGTGTTTGGGTGTTTTTTTACCTCATCAATTAACATTGCAGTTGTTACTTCGCATGGAACTAATTCTCCATTGTCCATAAAAACTCTTGCTTTTTTTCCTAGTTCAGTATCATTTTTTAAATTAAAACGAAAAATATCTCCAGTTGAAAGGTGTGTTAAATTGTATTTTTCTTTTAAAAATTCTGCCTGAGTTCCTTTTCCTGCACCAGGCTTTCCAAATAAAACGATGTTAATCATAATTGAAATGAGTGTTGTTACTTCTGTCTTTCAGAAGTTTTAAAATGAATATTTAGTTGTGTTTTGTTATTCTGCTAATTTGTAAATCTCGGTTAAGTTTCTTCCTAATCCATCATAGTCTAAACCGTAACCTACAATAAATTTGTTCGGAATTCTAACTCCGATATAATCTATTTTTATGTCTTTTTTATATGCTTCTGGTTTAAAGAACAATGTTGCAATTTTAAAATGCTTTACATTTTGTGCTTTAAACAAATGCTTTAATTCTTCTATTGTATTCCCAGTATCGATAATATCTTCAATAATTATAACTGTTCTTCCAGTCAAATCCTGATTGATTCCTATTAATTCTTTAACGGTATTTGTCGTTTCAGTTCCTTCATACGATGCCATTTTTATAAATGAAACTTCGCATGGTTTTTTATATTTTTTTAGAAAATCTGACACGACCATAAAAGCGCCATTCAAAACTCCAATAAAAATGGGTGTATCATCTCCAAAATCATCCTCTACCTGAGCCACCATTTTAGTTAAAGCAAAATCAATTTCTTTAGCCGAAATAAACGGAACAAATTGTTTATCGTGAAGTTGTATCATTATTTTTAAATTTAAAATAATGGACAAAGATACAGAATTACAACTTAACTGCTTCTATCAAAATGGACTGTATCGCGATATTTTTTAAGAATGTTAAATATCAGTTAATAATTACAAATTACTTTTTGATGCTGTTTTTAATTTCAGTAAATTGTTGTTAAATAATTATTTAACTCCAAAAAACCAATGAAAAAATCCTTACCGCTATTTTCAGTAGCATTATTAGCATTAATGACTTCCTGTAATGGACAAGTAAAAAAAGAAGAAAAAGAAGCGCTGGCTAAACAACCTAGTAACGTTGTAAAAACAGCAATTGGAAAGATTACGCTTCCTCCGCCCTACGCAACCGAATCAAAAACAAAGAACAGCAAGGTTATAGGCTGGCCAGAAGGCAAAACACCAACAGCGCCAGAAGGTTTTACGGTTACAAAATTTGCAGACGGATTTGAGAATCCGCGTTGGAGTTATATAGGTCCAAACAATGATATTTTTGTTGTTGAAAGCGGAACTAGAACAAGCAAAAACCAAATTATAGTTTTGCGCGACAATGATAAAGACGGAAAATATGAAACTCGAGAAGTTTTTATTTCTGGTTTAAACAGACCTTTAGGAATGTTAATTCTAAAAGACTTTTTTTATATTGCCAATACTGACGGACTTTACCGTTATCCTTATAAAAACGCACCATTAAAATTAGAAACTAAAGGAACTAAAATTGTTGAACTTCCTGCTGGCGGATACAACAATCACTGGACAAGAAGTTTGCTCGCTAATCCTGACGGAACAAAAATTTATATTGGTGTTGGTTCAGGAAGTAATGTTGGAGAAAACGGAATGGATAAAGAAATTCGCCGTGCCGCAATCTTAGAAATTAATCCTGATGGAACCGGCGAAAAAATCTATGCCGAAGGTCTTAGAAATCCAATGGGAATGGATTGGAATCCTGCTAACAAAAAAGAACTTTGGACTGCGGTAAATGAAAGAGATGAACTTGGTGACGACTTAGTTCCAGATTATATTACAAGTGTAAAAAGAGGCGGTTTTTATGGATGGCCTTATTCGTATTTCGGAAGTATTCCTGATCCAAGATGGAAAGGGAAAGGAGAACAAAAAGATTTAGTAGAAAAAGCAATTGTTCCTGATGTTCCAGTTGGTGCTCACACTGCTTCTTTGGGATTAGCTTTTTATACAAAAGATGCTTTTCCGGCAAAATACAAAAACGGCGCTTTTGTAGGCCAGCATGGTTCTTGGAATCGTTCTAAAATTTCGGGTTATAAAGTGTTGTTCGTTCCTTTTAAAGATGGAAAACCTTCAGGAAAACCAGAAGATTTTTTAACTGGTTTTATTTCCGACAATGATAAAGCTGAAGTTTACGGACGTCCAGTTGCGGTTACTGTTATGAATGATGGATCGCTTTTGGTAAATGATGATAGCGGAAATACGATTTGGAAAGTGACTGCAAAATAAATCGTTAAGATTAAGTTTTTTCCAACCACAAATTTTCGCAAATTAATTTGTGTGAATTTGCGCAATTTGCGGTTTAAAAAATATTTTCAAAATAAATATTTTAAACACATAGAGACATAGTCCCGAAGTTTCGGGATTGTTTAAAAAGAAGTTATTAGAGAATTCGAAACGCCTTTTTTGCCTCAATCAATGCTATGTTTCTATGTGTTAAAATAAAACCGCATTTTAATCAGCTCATTTTATGATTTTAAAAAAATGTTTTCTTCTTCTTTTAATTCTTTTTGTTTCTCAAAACATTTCAGCACAAGAAAATATTGATACTACAAAAACTCAAAAACTAAATGAAGTTTTAATTAGTCCGCTTCACATAAATCGTGATTTGCAAAACAGTCCCGCTTCGATTGGCATTTTATCCGAAAAAGAATTGCTTCGAAATAATACTACAGATATTAACAATGTCATTAATGCGATTCCGGGTGTTTTTATGCAATCTTCAAATATCACAACAACTCGAATTTCAATTCGCGGAATTGGCGCGAGAACTCCATACGGAACCAATAAAATTAGAGCTTTTTACGGAAGCATTCCGTTGACTTCTGGAAACAGCGAAACTGTTATTGACGATATTGATCTTCAAAACATCAATCAAATTGAAATTATAAAAGGACCGCTTTCGAGTGTTTACGGCGCAGGTTTGGGCGGCGCAATTTTGATTTCTCCTCAAACTTTAAAAAAAGGAAATTATAAAGCCGAAGTAAGTTCTGTTTTTGGTTCTTACGGATTATTGAAAAATAGAATTTCTTTTGATTTGAATGAAAAAGAATCTTCTTTAAGTCTGAGTTATCATAATTTAAAAACCGATGGTTGGCGCCAAAACAGCGCTTATAATCGGGAAGGAATTACGCTTGGCGGAGAATTATTTAGAAATAGAAATAGCAAACTGACGTATTTTTCGAATTATACTTATCTGAAAGCTTATATTCCGAGTTCGATTAATAAAACAACTTTCGAAAATAATCCGAAGGCGGGCGCACCGACTTGGGTTGCCGCAAAAGGTTTTAAAGAATACAAATCGACTTTGGGCGGATTGGCTTATGATTTTTCAATTAATGAAAATTTAAAAAATTCAACTTCTGTTTTCATCAATTATAAAGACAGCAACGAACCGCGTCCGTTTGATATTTTGCGTCAATATACTTTTGCTTCGGGCGTACGAACTCAGTTTTCGGGAGATTTTAATATCGGAAAAATCAAAAATCAATTTATTGCTGGATTGGAATATTTCAGAGATAATTACAGCGGAAATACTTTTCAAAATCTCTATCAGCAAAATAATGAAAACGGAAGTCTGCAAGGCGATCAACTTTCGGCAACCGATCAAAAAAGAGATTTTTACAATATTTTTTCTCAAATCAGAACTTTGCTTTCTGAACATTTTGAGATTCAGGCGGGTTTAAATTACAACAAAACCAAATTTGAATTGCAGAATGATTTTCCCGCTTCCGCGAATAATCAAAAGGAAAAATATAGTTATGACGGGATTTTTTCACCTCAACTTTCATTCTTATTCAAACCAAATGAAGTGCAAACTTTTTACTTTTCTGCCAGCCGAGGATTTTCTCTTCCCGCAACCGAAGAAACTTTAACTTCAACAGGAAATATTAATCAGAACATTAAACCAGAAACAGGTTATAATTTTGAATTGGGTGGAAAATTGCATTTTTTCAATAAAAAACTTTACACTCAAATTGCCATTTATAGAATGGAAATAAAAGATTTATTAGTTGCCAAAAGAATCGGCGACGATCAATACGAAGGTGTAAATGCTGGAAAAACTTTTCATGAAGGAATCGAAATTTCCTTAAATCATAATTGGCCAATAAATAAGATTTTCAATTTAAACTCCTATATCGGAGCTTCAATCGGAAACTATGAATTTAAAGAATTTGTAGACAACGGAAATGATTTTTCTGGAAACAAATTAACGGGAGTTCCTGCCAATACTGCAAGCGCAGGTTTTACTTTAAATACAACTTCTGGATTTTATTTTAGTGCCGATTTTCAGTTTACAGATAAAATTCCGATGAACGATTCTAATGCAAATTTTTCCGATTCTTATTCTTTATTAAATTTAAAAACGGGTTATCAATTTGAAATTTTTTCAGGTTTAACAACACATTTAGATGCGGGAATTAATAATGTTATGAACGAAAAATACGCTTCGATGATTTTAACTAATGCAACTGGCGTAGGAAATGCACAACCAAGATTTTATTATCCAGGATTACCTATAAACTTTTACGGAATTATCTCATTAAATTACGTATTTTAGCTAAGTATTTAAATACTTGGAAGAAGATGCTGTCTGAATTACAAAAAAAACTGGATTATGTAAATGCTTATAGAGAAAATCGTCTCAAAGCTGCGCAGGATGTTTTAGAAAATCCTTCACTTTTTAGCGAATTGGTTTCAATTTGTTTTTCGCCCGAAGATAAAAATAATCATAAAGCTTGCTGGATTTTAGAATTTGTTTCTTACGAAGAATTACATTGGCTTCAACCTCATCTTGATTTTTTCTGTTCGAATTTGAAAATATTAAAAGATGAAAGTTCGCTTCGGCCAATTGCAAAAGTTACTCAGCTTTTGGTAAAATCACATTATAAGAAAAACGAAAACGGAATTCAACTTTCGGAAGAAAATCTTCAAGATTGCATCGAAGCTTCTTTTGATTGGCTAATTAATGACACCAAAGTTGCCACAAAAGCGTATTCTATAAGAACTTTATATATTCTAGGAAATTATTACGACTGGATTCATCCCGAACTCAAAATCATAATCGATAAAGATTTCGCAGATCATTCTGCTGCCTATAAAGCCGTTGCCAAAGAAGTTTTGAAGAAAATAAAATAGTTTAAGTTGCCACGACCCGAGCGATAGCGAACAGGCGAAGCAATTACACTAATTTGCACGAATTTTTCTTTAACTCGATTTTTAAATTAATTAGTGAAAATTGTTGTAATTCGTGGCAAACAAAAAAAATCCTTTTTAATCCTTTTAATCTGTGGCAGAAAAACTAAATTTTGGCTAAAAAAAGATTAAAAAGTATCTTTGCAAAAACACAACACAAAATGAATTATTTTTCTTCTGATTTTAAATTAGGAATATTAGGCGGCGGGCAGTTAGGTAAAATGCTTTTGTTCGACACCAGAAAATTTGACATACAAACTTACGTTCTAGATCCAAGCGACGAAGCGCCGAGTAAAATTGCCTGCAATAAATTCTTCCAAGGTGATTTAATGGATTATGAAACCGTTTATAACTTTGGAAAACAAGTCGATGTTCTAACTTTTGAAATCGAATTGGTAAATCTTGAAGCTTTAACACAATTAGAAAACGAAGGTGTAAAAGTTTATCCGTCTCCAAAAACCTTAAAAGGAATTCAGAATAAAGGAACTCAAAAAGATTTTTATACCGAAAGCAATATCCCAACGGCATCATATTTACGATTTGAAAGTCCGGCGCATTTGCAGAAATCAGTTGGAAATAACGAAATCACAATTCCATTTGTTTGGAAATGCACCGAGTTTGGTTACGACGGAAATGGCGTAAAAGTTATTCGTCAGATTTCTGATATGGACGATTTGCCAAATGTAGAATGTATTGCAGAAACGATGGTTCCGTTCAAAAATGAATTGGCGGTAATTGTAGTAAGAAATCCATCGGGAGAAATTAAAACATATCCGGTTGTAGAAATGGAATTTCATCCAGAAGCAAACCAAGTTGAATACGTAATCTGCCCGGCAAGAATCGACGAAAAAGTAGCCGAAAAAGCCAGAGCAATTGCTTTGAACGTTTCTGAAAAATTCAATCACGTTGGACTTTTGGCTGTTGAAATGTTCCAAACCAATGAAGATGAAATTTTGGTAAACGAAGTTGCTCCTCGCCCACACAATTCAGGCCATTATTCTATTGAAGCAAGTTATACTTCACAATTCGAAAATCATTTACGTGCAATTTTAGATCTTCCTTTAGGAAACACAGACAGTAAAGTTGCCGGAATTATGGTAAATTTAGTTGGCGCTGAAGGTCATTCTGGAAATGTTGTTTATGAAAACATCGAAACCATTTTAGGCTGGGACGGCGTTACTCCCCATATTTACGGCAAAAAACAAACGCGTCCATTCAGAAAAATGGGTCACGTAACAATCGTAAATGAAAATATGCAAGAAGCGAGACGAATTGCTGAGGAAGTTAAGAATACTATTAAAGTGATTAGTGGTCAGTAATTTTTAGTGGTCAGTCGCAATTCACAGTATAAAATCACAATCGTTTTTTAATTAGCTTTGTAAAAATTCAATAAATGAAAATTTCAAAATTACATATCGATCAGTTTAGACATTTAGAAAATCTAGAATTTGATTTTACTTATCAAAGTGGTGAACGAAAAGGTGAATCTTTGGATAAAATATGTTTTATTGGACAAAGTGCTACTGGGAAGACTGGTTTATTACAACTGATTTATGATCATTCTATTAATCTTTTAAATTTAGAACTCATAAACGGTCAAATTTTCAGATTAAAAGATAATCTAAATAAAAGCGAAGTTACATTCTTACTGGGAAATGAGGTTTTTCATTTAAAAAACAATGAAGTTACTTTCAGAAACCAGAACTATCGACATGATTTCAATAGCGGCGGACTAGTAACCACTTTAATTCCAGAACAATACAGAAAAGATATTTTTTACTTTAAAGCGAATTTAGTGTCTGATCAAAACATAAATTTTCTTTCAACTAATCCAATCGAATTAATAGAAAAACATAGTAAAGAACTTCAAAATATTAAGCAAGAATTTCATAACAAAGATGACAATTTTTTAATGAACGAAAATTATGGTCTTTTATTTAATGGTGATGTTGATACTAAAATCTGGCTTAATTTATTAGTAGATTATCTTAATTATCGAAAAAACTTTACTCAAAAAATGTCTGAATTAATCCACCAAGGTTTTATTAAAGACATAAATAAATTAAGCTCTGAATTTAACAAATGGCAAAAACATAATCCAAATAGACTAGAATCATTTGCAAAAGAATTCAATTATATTTTAGAACGTTTAAATTTAGAGGTTGATCTGGTAAATACAGAATATTCAGTACCAATAAAAAAGAAGGGAAGAGAAGAAATCATTCCGTTTCAAGATACAAGTACTGGAACAAAACAACTTTTACTGACATCTTTACCATTATATTCACTAGATACTAAAGATTCAATAATTTTAATCGATGAACCTGAACGTTCATTATATCCAAACATTCAGATGGAAGTAATGGATTATTATAAAAAACTTGCTCCCGAAGCACAATTTATTGTCGCAACCCACTCTCCATTTGTTGCCGCCTCATTTGAACCTGACGAACGATTTATTTTATATTTTGATAACGAAGGAAAAGTTGCTGTTCGAAGAGGAAGTTCGCCAATTGGAGACGATCCAAATGATATGCTTTACAATGATTTTGGCATTAATTACATAAACAAATACGGTCAAGAAAAATATCAAGAATATTTAGATTTAAAACAAAAAATTTACTTCGAAAAAGATCCAAAAAAGAAAGAAGAAATTTCAGAACAGTTAGAAAAATTAGGTGATGAATACAATTTCTAAACATGAGAAGAGTTTTTAAAAATCCAAATTCAGAGATTGTCGTTCAAAAAATAGTTTATAAAAAAGGTAGCAATAAAAAATTATCGTCAATTCTTCTAAAAGAACAAAAAAGCTTTTGTGCCTATACAGAAGAATATATTGGATTTAACGATGCTGTCGATATAGAACATTTTAATCCAAATTTAAAATATCTAGAAACGGATTCCTATGAAAACTGGTTTATGGTAAAACATAAACCTAACAATCTTAAAACTACCAATTGGATCGAACCAATTCTTTATCCGATTGATGAAAATTTTGAAAACAGATTAATATATAATAATGGTTATTTTCTTCATAACCCCGAAGATATTGAAGCTAAAAACTTAATAGATCTTTTGAATTTGAATGATGAAATTTTTGTAAAAAACAGAAAAAGATTCATTCAAAGAAGAAAAGAAAGAATCGCTGAAAAAGGAATTACTCCTTTTGATTATTTTACTGAGAAAATAGAAAACGAAATAGATTCCTTAAAATATCTAAGAGCAATTCAAGAAGAATTCAAAATTGATATTTGGAATATGATTCCAGAAATGTAATAATTATAAAAAATGGTTTCAAATACAAGTTTACAGTTTCCAACAACTTGAAACTTTAAACCTGAAACAAAACAAAAAAAAAAACTCATGAGCAAAGTAGCTATTATAATGGGAAGCATCTCAGACATGCCAGTTATGCAGGATGCAATCGACATATTAAAACAATTTAATGTAGAAGTTGAAGTAGATATTGTTTCGGCACACAGAACACCGGAAAAATTATTCGATTTCAGTAAAAATGCACACAATCGCGGGATTTCGGTAATTATTGCCGGTGCGGGCGGTGCGGCACATTTACCTGGAATGGTGGCTTCAATGTCTCCGCTTCCTGTAATTGGAGTTCCTGTAAAATCAAGCAATTCTATTGATGGATGGGATTCTGTTTTATCGATTCTGCAAATGCCAGGCGGAGTTCCTGTTGCAACTGTAGCTTTAAACGGAGCAAAAAATGCCGGAATTCTAGCAGCACAAATCATCGGAAGCCATGATAAAAAAGTTTTAGATACTATTATTTCTTATAAAGAAGAATTGAAAGCTGCGGTTAATAAAGCGGCTGAAAGCCTTAAATAGTTTTCAAGTCACAGTCACAGTTTTCAGTCGCATTATAGACTGAAAACTGTGACTGAAAACTGAAAACAAAAAAAACAACTCTTAAGTCTCGGTTGACACTGAAAAACTGAGACTGAAAACTAAAAAACATGAGCGTATTAACCCAATATTTCAACACCAAACATAACACAGCGCCTTTTTCGCAAATTAAAATCGAAGATTATGTTCCTGCTTTCAACGAAGGAATTGCTTTGGCTAAAGCTGAAATTGATGCAATCGTAAATAATCCCGATGCGCCGACTTTTGAAAATACCATTGTTGCAATGGATTTTTCAGGCGATATTTTAGATCGTCTTTCGAGTATTTTCTTCAATTTGAATTCGGCCGAAACAAATGACGAAATGCAGAAAATTGCGCAGGAAGTTTCTCCTTTGCTTTCAGAATTTGGAAACGATATTCGTTTAAATGCTGATTTATTTGCAAAAGTAAAAGCCGTTTACGATCAAAAAGAAAGTTTAAATCTGAATCCCGAACAAACGACTTTATTAGATAAAAAATACAAAAGCTTTTCCAGAAACGGAGCCAATCTTCCAGAAGAGAAGAAAAACCAATTAAGAGAAATCGACAAAGAATTATCGAAATTGAGTTTACAGTTTGGCGAAAATGTTTTGGCAGAAACGAATAATTTTGAATTGCATTTAACTGATCAAAAGGATTTATCAGGTTTACCAGAAGGCACAATCGAAGCGGCAAGATTATTAGCTAAAAACCAGGAAAAAGAAGGATGGATTTTTACTTTAGATCATCCAAGTTATGTTCCGTTTTTAACTTATGCTGACAATCGTGAACTGCGTAAAAAAATGGCAATTACATTTGGTGCAAAAGCATTTCAGAATAACGAATTCGACAATCAGGAGAATGTTTTAAAAATTGCTAAACTTCGTTTTGAAAGAGCTAATTTATTAGGATATAAAACGCACGCACATTTTGTTTTGGAAGAAAGAATGGCTGAAAGTCCAGAGAAAGTTTTTTCATTCTTGAATGATTTATTAGCTAAAGCAAAACCAGCTGCTCAAAAAGAATTTGCTGAATTAACTGCTTTCGCAAAAGAATTAGACGGAATCGAACAACTTGAAAAATGGGACGGCGCTTATTATTCTGAAAAATTGAAACAACAGCTTTTTAATTTAGACGATGAAAAACTGAAACCTTATTTTCAATTAGAAAAAGTTTTAGACGGTGCATTTACAGTTGCCAAAAAATTATACGGTTTAACTTTTACGGAAGTTTTTGATATCGATAAATATCACGAAGAAGTTACAACTTATGAAGTAAAAGACGCTGAAAACAATTTGGTTTCTATTTTCTACGCTGATTTCTTCCCAAGAAAAGGAAAAAGAAACGGCGCGTGGATGACTTCATTTAAATCACAATATGTAAAAGATGGCGTAAACGAAAGACCACATATTTCTAACGTTTGTAATTTTACAAAACCAACAGAAACAAAACCATCTTTATTGACGTTTAATGAAGTAACGACTTTATTCCACGAATTCGGACACGGTTTACACGGAATGCTTGCCAATACAGTTTACCCAAGTTTATCTGGAACGTCTGTTTATTGGGATTTTGTAGAATTACCGAGTCAGATTATGGAAAATTGGTGTTACGAGCCAGAAGCTTTGGCTTTGTTTGCAAATCATTACGAAACGGGAGAAATCATTCCGATTGAATATGTGCAGAAAATTAAAGAAAGTGCAAGTTTCCAGGAAGGTTTGGCAACATTGCGCCAGTTAAGTTTCGGATTATTAGATATGGCTTGGCACGGACAAGATCCAACTTCTATTACAGACTTAAAAGCTTTTGAAACGGAACAATTTGCCAACACACAATTGTATCCAGATGTAAAAGAAAATGCAATGAGTACTGCTTTTTCTCATATTTTTCAAGGTGGATATTCTTCTGGATATTACAGCTACAAATGGGCAGAAGTTCTAGATGCTGATGCTTTTGAATATTTTCAGGAAAATGGAATTTTCAATGAAGAAATAGCGAAGAAATTCAAAGACAATGTTCTTTCAAAAGGAGGAACAGAACATCCAATGACTTTGTACAAACGTTTTAGAGGTCAAGAACCAAAACCTGAAGCTTTGTTGAAAAGAGCAGGACTTCTATAATTGCAGATTTCTGATTTTAGATTGTAGATTTTTGATCTCAATCATTAATAAATTTTAGATTAAACCGAAGCCGAAACGCTTCGGTTTTTTATTTGATTTTACTTTAGTTATCTTCGTATTTTTAAATCATAATCTTACAAATACAAGCCGTGAAAAAATATTTTAAAATAGCCCTTTATCTTGCAATTATTGGATTAATTGCTGTCGTTTCAGTAAATTACTATGTAAAATCTTCTACTAAGAAATACATTCATTATTCAATTAAAAAATTCCCTAAAAATGATGTCGGAATTATTTTTGGAGCTGGAATTAACGGAGATCAGCCAAGTAAATATTTGAAAGATCGTCTGGATGCGGGAATTATGCTTTGGAAGGCAAAACGAATCAATAAAATTTTACTTTCTGGAGATAACGGCCGCGAAGAATATGATGAATTAACTGTTATGAAAAACTATTGTTTTAATCATGGAGTTGACACTACCAAAATTTTTATTGACTATGCAGGTTTCGATACGTATTCAACAATGTATCGTGCGAAGCATATTTTTAAGATTAAAAAAGCAACATTAATTTCTCAGGAATATCATTTAAACCGCGCGATTTACATCGGACAAAAACTCGGAATTAAATCAGCTGGATATTCTGCAAACAAGGGAGAATATCTAGGTTATAAATATGTAACGTTTAGAGAATATGGTTCTGTTTTTAAATCCTTTTTTGATGTTTTGAGAAATCGTGAACCTCATTTTTTAGGCGAAGAAATTAATATTAACGGAGAATCTAATTATTCTAAAGAAGATAAACGATAAAAAATATCAAATAGATATATCGCTCCGCTGGAGCTTTTTTATATTGAAAACCATGTTTCCTATAAATATTTTGCTCCGCGGAGCATTAAAAAAATGGACTGCTTCAAAATTGAGTCAGTCCATTTTTAAGTTTTAAAATAAATTCTTTATTCTAGCATCTATTTTCTTTTCTCTTGATTCTTGATTCTATTTCTCTACTCTTTCTCCAAAACCCTTTTCGCCAATTTCCCCACAGTAAGTCCTTGCACAACAATTGAAAACAACACCACTATATAAGTTACTTCAAGCAAAAGGTTTTTGTATTCTCCTTCTGGCATAGAAAGTACCAAAGCAATAGAAACTCCACCGCGAATTCCTCCCCAAACCAAAACCATCAAAGAGCCTTTATTGTAAGCAGATCTTATTCCGAAGAACTTAAAAATGTCGAAGAATTTCCAAGGTAAAACGATCGAAGTGAGTCTTGAAAAAAGGACGATAAAAATAGCAACAAAACCTGTTAGTAGTTGTTTGTTCAAATCTGGAAGCAACAATAATTCGAAACCAATAAAAAGGAATAAAACTGCATTTAGGATTTCGTCTATAAGTTCCCAAAACTTACCTAGATAATCTTTTGTTACTTCGCTCATAGCAACTTTTTTACCATAATTTCCAATAATTAATCCAGCAACAACCATTGCCAGCGGACTAGAAACGTGCAGACTTTGAGCAATCAAAAATCCTCCCGTTACGATAGAAAGTGTTATTAAAACCGAAACCTTATAATCGTCAATTTTCTTCATTACATTCGATGCTGTAAATCCGAAAACAGCTCCTAATAAAAGTCCGCCAATTCCTTCTTTAGCAAAAAGCCAAGCGATAGAACCAAAACTCATATCAAATGTTGGATCGGTTGCCAATTTTAAAACAACAGCAAACATTACTACCGCTACTCCATCATTAAATAAAGATTCTCCAACAATTTTGGTTTCGATTCTTTTAGGAACTTTAGCTTCTTTTAGAACTCCTAAAACCACAATTGGATCAGTTGGTGAAATTAAGGTTCCAAATACCAAACAAAATACATAAGGGATTTTTATTCCTAAAAATGGTGCGATATAATAAAGTAACATCGAAATGATTAAAGCCGATAACACAACACTTACCGTCGAATAAATCATTATAGGAACTTTTTGTTCTTTAAGATCCGAAATGTTTACGTGTAATGCTCCTGCGAATAAAAGGAAATTCAACATTGCTCCCATTAGGATTTCGTTGAAGTCAAATTGCTTTATTAAATCAAAAAAATGTTTGGTGGTTGCAGGGAAATAAGAATCTCCTAAAAGGCGAATTCCGACAGAAACTAACATCGCAATAATCATAATTCCGATTGTTCCGGGAAGTTTTAAAAATCTTAAATTTAAATAGGCGAAGAAAGAAGCCAATACGATAAGTATTGAAAAGGTGTAGTATAATTCCATAAATGTGATTTTTACAAAAATAGCTGTATCATCAGTTAATCAAAAATTTCAAGGTTTGAATTAACATAACTTTATAATTCGTTAAATAACTTTCAATTATTTTTGAAAGTTTAAAAACTTTTGTTTACATTTGAACTATGGAATTCAAAGAAGCAAAAAATAAGTTCGTGCAAACTTGGGGAGCATTAGGTTCTCAATGGGGAATTAATAAAACGATGGCGCAGATCCACGCTTTATTAATGGTTTCGAACGAACCTGTTTCTATGGAAGATATTATGGAAGAATTGCAAATTTCGAGAGGAAATGCAAGTATGAATCTTAGAGGTTTGATGGATTGGGGAATTGTCTATAAAGAATATAAAGCGGGAGAAAGAAAAGAATTTTTCACGGCAGAAAAAGATTTAGACGAATTAGCAGTTAAAATTTCGAGAGAAAGAAGTAAAAGAGAAATTAAACCAACGCTAAAAATCTTAAAAGAAGTTTCGACTATTGAAGCAAAAGATTCAGCAGAAGAAAAACACTTTGTTGATCAAACTACTAAATTGTATGATTTCGTTTTAAAAGCTGATAATATGTTAGACAAAATAACAGAGTTTAATGATAACTGGCTTGGAAAATTGTTCATAAAAATGATGAAGTAAATCTTCAAACTAAAAAAATTTAATTCAAACTTTCAATTATTTCTGAAAGTTTAAAATAATCAATAACTATGAAAAACATTAATTACTTCAATTATTTTTTTGTTGGATTCCCATTATTCTTTTGTTTGCTCGCAACATTTAACATTGGCTTTATATCAATTGCAATGCTTGCACTAATACCTACTGGAATATTTCAAGTAATTATTGGAATAAAAATGTTAGTTGATGAACCTCAAGATAAAAATCTTAAAATATATGTAGTGAGTGTTTTTCTTTTCTTCATTTCCCTTGTAGTGATTTCTAAATTGGAGTTATATAATTTTTTAAACTATATACTATTCGGAGTACCTCCAATACTAGCCTTTTATCTATCAATACTAATCTATAAAAAAGCACACAAATGAACTTCTTAAAAGCAGAATGGAAAAATTTAGCACTTTTCAATTATGAAGTTGATGCTAAAATTTTAGAAAAATATCTTCCCGTAGGAACTGAGATTGATATCTGGAACAACAAATGTTATGTCAGCGTTGTTGGATTTATGTTTAAAAATACCAAAGTTTTAGGATTGAAAGTTCCGTTTCATGTCAATTTTGAAGAAGTGAATTTGAGATTTTATGTCAAACGTTTTGAAAACGGCGAATGGAAACGTGGCGTAGTTTTTATCAAAGAAATTGTTCCAAAAAAAGCAATCACTTTTATTGCCAATACTTTATATCAGGAACATTATGAAACTCAGAAAATGAGACATGAAATTCATGAACATGAAAACACTAATACTTTCATTTATCAATGGAAAAATTATAAAGAATGGAATACAATTGAAATTGAAACCAAAAAAGATTTAAGCAAAATCGAAATTGATTCTGAAGCTGAATTTATCACAGAACATTATTTCGGATATACTAAAATTAACGAAGAAACGACTTTTGAATATGAAGTAACGCATCCGAGATGGGAACAATTTGAAGTTTTAAATCATCGAATTGATATTGATTTCGAAAAAACTTACGGAAGTGATTTTGGATTTCTTCAAACTCAAAAACCGACTTCAGTTTTCTTGGCAGAAGGATCAAAAATTACGGTCAAAAACAAAAGAAAAATTGCGTTGATTCCTGTCGAAGAAAAATTATACGCATAAAACTATTCATCTTTAAAACCAAAAATCATGAAAACGTTAGAAAACCAAACCTTACTTTATGATGAAGATTGTCCGCTTTGCAGTTTGTACACAACTGGATTTGTAAAAAGCGGAATGCTTGATGAAAACGGTAGAAAATCTTATTGCCAATTATCTGCCGAAGAACAAAATTTTGTGGACTTGAAACGCGCGCCAAACGAAATTGCCTTGGTTGACAATAAAACGCAAACCGTCATTTATGGAATTGATAGTTTGATAAAAGTCGTTGGATTTTCTTTCCCTTTAATTGAAAAAATTGCAACGTTAAAACCAATTCATTTCATTCTAAAAAAAATGTATTCTTTTGTTTCTTACAACCGAAAAGTAATTATTCCAGGAAATGTAAAAGAAGAAAATAAACTGCAATGCACACCCGATTTCAATTATAAATATCGTTTTCTTTTTATTGGTTTTGCTTTAACATTGACAAGTTTTATTTTATTTGGATATTCTAATTTGATTCTGAATCTTCCAAAATCTAATATTACAAGAGAAATTATTTTGGCTTTTGGTCAGATTGTTTTTCAAAGTTTATTCCTTTTGAAATTCGACAAACAAACAATCCTAAATTACGCAGGAAATTTAATGACCGTTTCTTTATTTGCAAGTTTGATTTTAACGCCAATTTTAATTTTGAGTCAGTTTTTCCAGCTTCCGCAAGCAATTATTTTGGGTTGGTTTGGAGTTACGATTTTAATCATGTTTTTGGAACATTTTAGAAGAGTAAAAGTTCTAAAACTTCCTTTTTATTTATCTTTCACTTGGATTCTTTATCGAATTCTTGCTTTAGTTTTTATTCTTAATTAATTTCTCGTAAACCTAACAGGTTTAATAGGCAACAACAAAATGAAAAAACTCATAATCGCAGCTGGAACAGGTTTTCTTGGACAAGGTTTAGTCAATCATTTCAAAAATAAATTTGACGAAATTGTAATTCTAACAAGAGAAAAATCTCAGATAATTGAAGGAATTAAATATGTAAACTGGAACGCCAAAACTTTTTCTGGTTGGGAAAAAGAATTGGAAAACGCAACAGTTTTAATTAATCTCGCAGGAAAATCTGTTGATTGTCGCTATACGAAAAAGAACAAAAAAGAAATTCTTTGGTCTCGAATTGACAGCACAAAAATCCTGAACAAAGCAGTTTTGAATTGCAAAAATCCGCCAAAACATTGGCTGAATTCTTCAACGGCAACTATATATAGATTTTCTCTTGCCAAACAAATGGATGAAATTGATGGCGAAATTGGAAATGACTTTTCAATAAATGTGGCGCTTTCTTGGGAAAAAGCATTCTTTAAAACTGAAACTCCTAAAACTTTAAAAACAGCTTTGCGAACTTCTATAGTTTTAGGAAAAAATGGCGGTGCTTTTATTCCGTTAAAAACTTTGGCAAAAATAGGTTTTGGAGGAAAACAAGGAAATGGAAATCAGTTTGTGAGTTGGATTCATGAGGAAGATTTTGCAAATGCAATTGATTTTATAATTGAAAAAGAAATTACTGGTGTTATAAATGTTGTTTCTCCAGAACCAATTCGAAATACTGATTTTATGCAAAAACTACGAAAAGCCGTTGGTTTTCCTTTTGGAATTCCGATGAATAAATTCTTTCTTGAAATTGGTTCTTTCTTTATTCGCACAGAAACTGAATTGGTATTGAAAAGCAGAAATGTAATTCCGAAAAGACTTTTAGAAAAAGGATTTCGGTTTAAGTTTGGAGATCTTGAAAAAACTTTTAAAGATTTACTTCACTAGCAACTTTGTCAAAGTTTAAAACTTTGACAAAGTTAAACCCATCGTAAAATGACAACAATAAACCTCACGACCAAAATAAATGCATCAAAAAAAATTATTTTCGACGCTTCAAGAAATATCGACATTCACCAGCAATCTGCAAGTCCAACAAAAGAAAAAGCGATTGCTGGCGTAACTTCTGGTTTAATAAATTTGAATGAAACCGTAACTTGGCGCGGCAAACATTTCGGATTTTATCTCACACACAAAAGCCGAATTACGGCGATGAATTTGTATGATTATTTTGTAGATGAAATGGAAAAAGGCAAATTCAAATCGTTCAGACATGAACATTTTTTTGAAGAAAAAAATGATTTTACAATTATGAAAGATAAATTACTATATGAAACTCCTTTTGGGGTTTTTGGAAAATTATTTGATGTTTTGTTTTTGAAAAAGCATTTGACAAATTTTCTTTTGGAAAGAAATAAGGTTTTGAAAGAAGTCTCGGAAAAATTCGTTTAAGATAAATTGCTTAATTTTATAAGTATTACTCTTAAAACGAATGTATTACAAATCAAAAAAATACACCTATGAAATTAAAAACAATATTAACTCTAGTTGTCTTTTCCCTTTCTTTTATTGGTTTTTCTCAAAGCAATTGTGCAACTTTAAAAGGTTGCGAAAGAAAATTATGTGAATTGAACACAAAATTAGTTGCAGCAAAAAAAGCTGGAAATCAAAGTCAAATAAAAGGCGTTGAAGATGCAATTGCTCAGACTAAGAAAAATTGTACTACAAAAACCGTTAATAAAGATCTTGACAAAAAAGTAAAAGAAAAACAACAAAAAGTAAAAGAAAGAACTGCCGATTTAAACGAAGCTCTTAAAGACAAGGAAAGCAAAGAGAAAATCGATAAAAAAAGGAAAAAATTAAATGAAGCAAAAGCTGATTTGAATAAAGCGCTTGCAGAACAAAAGACGAAATAGATTATTATTTTTTGCTCTCGCAGACTTTAACAAATTAATTTGGCAAAGCCCAATATTTAAACGCAATCTTGTCATTTTATAGTTCGCGTGAGGGATTGAGGCGGTATCCTTTTATGAAGCGGAGCGGAATAAAAGATATAGCCGAAAGCCCGATTCGCCGCGGCGAACACGCCCAAATTATTTAGAAACTTTTACGTTTTTTATAAAAACACAATCATCAGCCACCAAAAAATCGGAACGCTTTCTACCCAAAAAGAAGTGTAGTATTTGGAACGATTTGTATTGGCAAACAGAATAAATAAGGTTAACATAATAACCATAACCAAATTAATTATGGCATCATGATAATTAAATGTTGATACAAAAATTTCCAGAAACCAAAACGGAACTAAAAGTGAAAGCCCTAAAATTTTGGTTCGTTTTACACCAATTGTCTGTGGAACGGTTTGCAAATGCGGATCATCGTTGGCTAAATCGATGATTTCGAAAACCAAAATCAGAACAAAAACCAGCACAAAACGCTGAATGCATTTGATAAAAAAATCTGTTGTAAACGGAATTTCGGCATTTATTAACGGCAAAACCAAAGTTGCACCAACCCAACAAAGTGCTACTATATAAATTTTTACGCCTGCCCAGTTGCGGGCATTTCTTCTATTTGGGAAAAATGGTAATGTATAAAGTGCCGTTATCAGAAAAATAACAACGGAGACGATTTGGGTAATTCTTTTTAAATGGAAAAAATAATATCCGACCAAAAGAAGCGAAATAAAACTCAAAACGGCGATAATTTTTAATTGAATTCCGATTGGATTTTTCTTCACTCGAACAAGTGCGTCATATTTTACGAAATTATATCCTACAATTGTTCCGAAAAAAACAAATAGCGCCATTGGTTCATCATATTGAATATGAAATACATGAAATGTAATTCGAACCAAAGCGTAACACGATAAAGCCACGTGAATGCTGCTGTTTAAATAAAAATTCAATATTTGTTTTAGAAGTTTCATATTCCGAAATCTAATCAATTGGTAACAAATCAACTCTTTAGTTAGAAAATTGACAAAAATTGAAGTTAAAAATACCCATTAAATTATTAATAATACTTAATTTTGCGCCACAAAAAAACAACACATTTACTTTAAAATGTAATAAACCTTGTGTTACATGAGATTAGCTCAAATAAAATGCTCGGCAAATTACTTTTGATCTTTAAAAAATAGACTGCTACAAATGAAAACAGATGCTTTTGCTTTAAGACACATTGGTCCAAGAGAAACTGATCTTCAACACATGTTACAAACAATTGGTGTTGATTCAATCGAACAACTTGTTTATGAAACCCTTCCGGACGATATTCGTTTAAAAGCGCCTTTGAATTTGGATCCTGCAATGACAGAATTCGAATTTGCAAATCATATTCGCGACTTAGGAAAGAAAAACAGAACATTTAAATCATACATTGGCTTGGGTTATCACCCAACTATCATTCCGGCTCCAATTCAAAGAAATATCTTCGAAAATCCTGGATGGTATACTGCTTACACGCCTTACCAAGCAGAAATTGCGCAAGGTCGTTTGGAAGCAATTTTAAATTTCCAAACTACTGTTATCGAATTAACAGGAATGGAAATTGCAAACGCTTCTCTACTTGACGAGGGAACTGCTGCTGCAGAAGCTATGGCTTTATTATTTGATGTTCGTACAAGAGATCAAAAGAAAAACAATACACATAAATTCTTCGTTTCTGAAGAAATTTTACCTCAAACTTTATCAGTTTTACAAACACGTTCAACTCCAATTGGAATTGAATTAGTTGTTGGAAATCACGAAACATTTGATTTTTCAAATGAATTCTTTGGAGCAATTTTACAATACCCAGGAAAATACGGTCAAGTAAATGATTACAGCGCTTTTGTTGCTAAAGCAAAAGAAAACGAAATTAAAGTTGCCTTTGCTGCTGATATTTTATCATTAGCGACTTTAACTTCTCCAGGAGAAATGGGAGCTGCTGTTGTAGTTGGAACAACTCAACGTTTTGGAGTTCCAATGGGTTACGGTGGTCCTCACGCTGCTTATTTTGCAACTAAAGATGAGTACAAACGTTCAATGCCAGGTCGTATCATTGGAGTTTCTGTTGATGTAAACGGAAACCGTGCTTTACGTATGGCTTTAGGAACTCGTGAACAGCACATTAAACGTGAAAAAGCGACTTCAAATATTTGTACTGCTCAGGTTTTATTGGCAGTTATGGCTGGAATGTACGCGGTTTACCACGGACCAGAAGGTTTAAAATACATTGCAAACAAAGTTCACGCCTCTGCAGTTACTACTGCCGAAGCTTTAAATAAATTGGGAGTTTTCCAAACCAACACGGCTTACTTTGACACGATTTTAGTAAAAGCTGATGCTCAAAAAGTGAAAGCAGTTGCTGAGAAAAACAAAGTAAACTTCTTCTACCCTGATGCTGATTCAGTTTCAATTTCATTAAACGAAACAACTTCAGTTTCAGACATCAACCAAATCGTTGCGATTTTTGCTGAAGCGTTAGGAAAAGAAACTGTTATAGTTTCTGAATTAAGTGAAGCTACTCAATTACCAGCTTCATTAGAAAGAACTTCTTCTTTCTTGACGCATGATGTTTTCAACAATCATCATTCAGAAAGTCAATTGATGCGTTACATCAAAAAATTAGAGCGTAAAGATTTATCATTGAATCACTCGATGATTTCATTAGGTTCTTGTACAATGAAATTAAACGCAGCTTCTGAAATGTTGCCTCTTTCAATGCCAAACTGGAACAGCATTCACCCGTTTGCACCAGTTGACCAAGTAGAAGGTTACCTTACAATGCTTAAAAAATTAGAGCAACAATTAAATGTAATTACTGGTTTTGCTGGAACAACATTACAGCCAAACTCAGGAGCTCAAGGAGAATATGCTGGTTTAATGGCAATTCGTGCTTACCACATGTCAAGAAACGAAGGTCACCGTAATGTTTGTTTAATTCCTTCATCTGCTCACGGAACAAATCCTGCTTCTGCAGCGATGGCTGGAATGAAAATCATCGTTACTAAAACAACTCCAGAAGGAAATATTGACGTAGAAGATTTAAGAGAAAAAGCGATTGAGCACAAAGATGATTTGTCTTGTTTAATGGTAACGTACCCTTCTACTCACGGAGTTTTCGAATCTTCAATTATCGAAATCACAAAATTAATCCACGAAAACGGCGGGTTAGTATATATGGATGGTGCAAACATGAACGCGCAAGTTGGATTAACAAATCCTGCTACAATTGGCGCTGACGTTTGTCACTTAAACTTACACAAAACATTCGCTATTCCTCACGGTGGTGGTGGACCTGGAGTTGGACCAATTTGTGTGAACGAGAAATTAGTTCCGTTCTTGCCAACAAACCCAATCTTAAAAGTAGGTGGTGAACAAGCGATTACAGCTATTTCATCAGCACCTTACGGATCTGCTTTAGTTTGTTTAATCTCTTACGGCTACATCACAATGATGGGGGCTGAAGGATTAAAAAGTGCTACAGAACACGCGATCTTGAATGCAAACTACATGAAATCTCGTTTCGAAGGTCACTACCCAATTCTTTATACAGGAGAATGCGGAAGAGCGGCACACGAAATGATCTTAGATTGTCGTTCATTTAAAGAAAATGGAATTGAAGTTGGGGATATCGCAAAACGTTTAATGGATTACGGTTTCCACGCTCCAACGGTTTCTTTCCCAGTAGCTGGAACTTTAATGATCGAACCAACTGAATCTGAAGATTTAGCAGAATTAGACCGTTTCTGTGATGCGCTTATTTCAATTAGAAAAGAAATCGAATCGGCTACTGCTGATGATAAAAACAATGTATTGAAAAATGCACCTCATACATTAGCAATGTTAACTTCTGATTCTTGGGATTTCCCTTATTCTAGAGAAACAGCGGCTTATCCATTAGATTACATTGCTGACAATAAATTCTGGCCATCTGTTCGTCGTGTAGACGATGCTTATGGTGACAGAAATTTAGTTTGCAGCTGTGCTCCAATCGAAGCTTACATGGAAAGCTAAAAATTAGCCTCCTAATAAATATCCAAACCCGACAGGTTTTAGAAACCTGTCGGGTTTATTTTTTGTTTCAAGTTTCAAGTTCTAGCATAACTTGAAACCTGAAATCTGAAACTTTTTTAAACCAAACAACAAAGAAGAAATCTTATTTAAAGAAACATAACTTTCCGCTAATCTTTTGTGAAATTATCATCCTAAAATTAAAATGAAAGCAAAAAAATTTCATTCTCGAAATTGCCTTCAATCGTTTGAAATCTAGGAAATATTAAAAAATCATTAGAAGAAATACAATATATCTTCCAAAAAATTGTTATTTCATAATTATATGCGTGCATACTATTTTTTATGATAGTTATCATAATATTATTTATACATTAGCACTAAATTTATCGGATAATTAAAAGGAAATGAAAATAAAGATTATTGGTATTGGGAGTTATATTCCTAATTTAGAAGTAAAAAACACAGATTTTGATAAGCATGTTTTTTTAAATGAGGATGGAACTCCTTTTGGTTATCCGAACGAAGTCGTTATAAAAAAATTTAAAGGTATTACTGGAATCGAAAATCGTCGTTATGCTGAACCTCAATATACAGCATCTGATTTAGCATTTTTTGCGGCCGAAAAAGCAATCGCAAATGCAGGAATTGACGCCGAAACTTTAGATTATATTATTTTTGCACACAACTTTGGTGATGTAAAAACAGGAACACATCAAACCGATATTCTTCCAAGTTTAGCTACTCGTGTTAAAAATAAATTAGGCATCAAAAATCCGAAATGTGTGGCTTACGATATTCTTTTTGGATGCCCGGGTTGGATTGAAGGCGTTTTACAAGCAAATGCTTTCATTAAATCTGGAATGGCAAAAAGAGTGATGGTTATTGGAGCAGAAACGCTTTCTAGAGTTGTTGACGATCACGATCGTGATTCGATGATTTATTCTGACGGAGCCGGAGTTTCTATTTTAGAAGCATCTACTGACGAAGCAGGATTATTGGCTTACGAAAGCGCAACTTACGCTAACGACGAAGCGAATTATCTTTTCTTTGGAAAATCTTATAATCCAGATTTAGATCCAGATATTAAATACATTAAAATGTACGGACGTAAGATTTACGAATTTGCTCTTAGCAATGTTCCGTGCGCTATGAAAAGCTGTTTAGATAAAAGTGGTATTTCAATTGATGAAGTGAAAAAAATCCTTATTCATCAAGCAAATGAAAAAATGGATGAAGCGATTATTGAACGTTTCTACAAATTATACGACAAAACTGCGCCTAAAGACATTATGCCAATGAGTATTCACGACTTAGGGAATAGTAGTGTAGCAACAGTTCCAACCTTGTACGATTTGATTCTTCAAGGAAAAATAGAAAACCACGAAATTAACAAAGGCGATGTTGTAATTTTTGCTTCAGTTGGAGCAGGAATGAATATTAATGCTTTTGTTTATCGATATTAAGTAGTACTAAAATAAATTAAGCTTTTTTAAAGCCGAGTTTAATCTCGCAAAGACGCGAAGTCGCAAAGTTTTAAAATAATTACTTTGCGACTTCGCGTCTTTGCGAGAGATTGATTTCAAACTTCCATTAAAACACATCTATTTTCATTTCAATTAAAAACAAGAAAGAAGATAACTTTGTATATTTGCGACCTAATTAAAATCAAGAACGAAAGATTGATTCGTTCGCAGCGACTATGTACGAAAAAACGTTTCCGAATAAAAGATTCAAACTTACTTTAGAGTTTTTACAAAAGCACGTTAGCACCTCTGAAACCATTTTTGATTTTGGTGTACCAAATCCGTTTTCTAAAATAATGGAAGAAAATGGCTATACCGTAAAAAACACAAAAGGAGAAGATTTAGATAACGATCAAACAGCCTTACAAACAGAAGATTACACTGTTTTTACAGCATTTGAAATTTTCGAACATTTACTAAATCCGTACACTATTTTACAAAATGTAAAATGTGATAAATTGTTAATCTCAATTCCGTTACGTTTATGGTTTTCGCCAGCATATCGTTCTAAAACAGATATGTGGGACCGACATTACCACGAATTTGAAGACTGGCAACTAGACTGGCTTTTAGAAAAAACAGGCTGGAAAATCACAGATCGTCTTCAATTTACACATCCAGTAAAAAAACTTGGACTTAGACCATTATTAAGATATTTCACTCCAAGATATTATCTTGTAGTAGCAGAGAAAGTTAAAAATTAAGATTGCTGATTAACGATTTTTGATTTATAGATGAATTTCACACAATCTAAAATCTAAAATCTAATCCCGAGGCTTCGGGACTAAAATTTTTTACATGAAATATTACATCGTCATTCCCGCGCATAATGAACAAGATTTAATCGGCTTGACTTTACAATCTCTGGTTACGCAAACTGTTTTGCCTTCTAAAATTGTAGTTGTCAATGATAATTCTACAGATAAAACCGAAGAAGTTGTATTGAGTTTTGCAAAAGAAAATCAATATATTTCAGTTGTAAACAAAACTTCAGATGCGATTCATTTACCTGGGAGCAAAGTGATTCAGGCTTTTCAGAAAGGTTTTGAAACTCTGGATTCAGATTACGATATTATTGTAAAGATTGACGGTGATTTAATTTTTCCTCCAAATTATTTTGAAACCATAATCAAACATTTTGAATCTGATCCAAAAATTGGAATGGTTGGCGGATTCTGTTATATTGATAAAAATGGTGAATGGGTTTTAGAAAATCTAACCGACAAAGACCATATTCGCGGTGCTTTGAAAGCCTATAGAAAAGAAACTTTTCAGCAAATTGGAGGCTTAAAACCTGCAATGGGTTGGGATACAGTTGACGAATTACTTTGCAAATATTACGATTGGAAAATTGTTACCGACGAATCTTTACATGTAAAACATCTAAAACCGACTGGAGCAAATTACAACAAAACAGCTCGTTATAAACAAGGCGAAGCTTTCTATACTTTAGGTTATGGTTTTTGGATTACTTCTATCGCTTCTGCAAAATTGGCAATGATGAAGAAAAAACCATTTCTATTTTTAGATTATATCAAAGGATTTTTGAAAGCAAAAAAGGCTAAAACTCCCTTACTGGTTAATCCCGAACAAGCTAAATTTATTAGAAATTATCGTTTACAGAAAATGAAACAAAAGCTTTTTTAATCTTAAAAAAAATTAAAAAACTGCAAACCGAAACGGTAAACTGTAAACTAATCCTTAATTTAGCCAATATTTAAAAATTATGATGCTAATTCGTTATTTATCCCAAATTGGGAGATATTTTTTAATGCTGAAAGAAATTTTCAATAAACAGACTAAATGGTCTGTTATGAAAAGTCTAATTCTTAAAGAAATCGATGATCTTATTATTGACTCTCTTGGAATTGTTTGCTTTATCTCTTTCTTTATCGGAGGAGTTGTTGCCATACAGACAGCACTTAACTTAACTAATCCATTAATTCCAAAATATTTAATTGGTTTTGCTACACGCCAATCTGTAATTCTAGAGTTTGCTCCTACTTTTATTTCGGTAATTATGGCAGGAAAAATGGGATCTTACATCACATCAAGTATCGGAACAATGCGCGTTACAGAACAGATTGATGCTTTAGAAGTTATGGGAGTTAATTCTTTAAACTATCTTGTTTTTCCAAAAATTATAGCCTTACTAATGTATCCTTTTGTAATCTGCATTAGTATGTTTTTGGGAATTTTTGGAGGCTGGTTGGCTTCTGCTTATGGCGGATTTTCAACTAGTCAGGATTTTATTGCTGGAGCTCAAATGGAATTTATTCCTTTTCATATCACATACGCATTTATCAAAACTTTGATTTTTGCTATGTTATTAGCGACAATTCCGTCTTTTCATGGTTATTATATGAAAGGTGGAGCGCTCGAAGTTGGTAAAGCAAGTACCGTTTCGTTTGTATGGACATCAGTTTGTATCATTCTTTTTAATTATATATTAACTCAATTATTATTAGGATAATGATAGAAGTAAAAAATATAGAAAAATCATTTGGTGATAGTAAAGTTTTAAAAGGCGTTTCGACGGTTTTTGAAACTGGAAAAACCAATTTAATTATCGGACAAAGTGGATCTGGAAAAACAGTTTTATTAAAAACGCTTTTAGGAATTCACACGCCAGATTCTGGAACAATCGAATTTGACGGAAGAGTTTATTCTGATTTGGACAAAGATGAAAAACGTGAATTGAGAACTGAAATTGGAATGGTATTTCAAGGTTCTGCATTATTTGATTCGATGACAGTTGCAGAAAATGTAGCTTTCCCGTTGAGAATGTTCACCAATAATACTAAAGCACAAATTAAAGAACGTGTTGATTTTGTTTTAGAAAGAGTAAATCTTGTTGAAGCACATAAAAAATTACCTTCTGAGATTTCTGGAGGTATGCAAAAACGTGTGGCAATTGCACGTGCGATTGTAAATAATCCAAAGTATTTATTTTGTGATGAACCAAACTCTGGTCTTGACCCAAATACTTCAACTTTGATTGATAATTTGATTCAGGAAATTACAAAAGAATACAATATTACAACGGTAATTAACACACACGATATGAACTCTGTGATGGAAATTGGTGAAAATATTGTTTTTCTAAAGAAAGGAATAAAAGCTTGGCAGGGAACGAAAGAAGAAATTTTTGTTACCGATAATAAAGATATCGTCAAATTCGTTTACTCATCTAATCTATTTAAGAAAGTTAGAGAAGCTTATTTGAAAGACATAAAATAATTAAGAAATTCCAATTCTTCGGAAATCTCAAATAAAAAATCCCAAATTCCAACATCATCAAATTGGAATTTGGGATTTTTTTATTGAACATTTATCAATTCAACTTCCGCATTGGGATTGAAAAGATAAGTCTTTCCTGAACTGATTTCTAAACACTCAAAACGTTTTGTTCTAACGGCTATCTTTTTAAAAATTTTACCATTTTTGATTCTAAAAACACTTCCATACGGAATTTCGAAAACGTAATTTTTATCATTATCCTTATCATATTGTTTTAATGCCAAAGACAAAGTTGTATCTGTATCACTGCTTGCAGACGGATTTTTGAAATGTCTCGCCAACAAAGGTAAAATCTGTCCCGGAAATATTTCTGGCCGTATAAACGGCACCATTAAACGCTGAAAAGTATATTTCCATTCATTTCCGTGTGGTTTTATATTTCGTCCGAATTTTTCGAAAGCAACCAAATGTGCAATTTCATGAATGAGCGTAATTAAAAAACGATACTTATTTAAACTTGCATTCACAGTAATTTCATGCTTTCCGCTCGGTCCACGTCTGTAATCGCCGTGGCGTGTCTGACGCTCGTTTACAATTTTTAAGTGTACCTGATTGGCCACAATCAAATCGAAAACAGGTTTTACTGCGTGTTCGGGAATGTATTTAGCTAAAGTGTCGCTCAAGTTTATAATTTTTTATTAGCGCCAAAAATACTTCTAAATATATTTCTATAAAGTTAAATATTTAAAATATTGGCTATTTACGTCTTTTTTAATTTCGCCGTTGGCAAAAAATACATTCATTTTTGTTTCTTTTGCCTTTACTTCTTCTTCCACATTTCTCACTTTTCCTTCTTGATATTTAAGAGCATATGCTTTTTGAAGATATTCTAGACTGCTTTTCGAATTATTTAAAACCTGAAAACTAGAAGCAATATTAATGTAACAAGCCCATAAAGCTGCTTTTTGTCCTTTATCGTTCTGATCTAATTCTTTTGAATATTGCTCCATTTTTAGAATAAAATCACTAAAAACTTTTTTCTTATTTAGGTAGTTCTTGTAATTTTTCAAACGAGTTTCGTCTTGAAAACGACCAGATTCGTCTTTAAGAACCAAATTATTTTTTTGAATGAATTCGGTATTTGCTGATAAAATAGCTTCATCGATTGTTGGCTCGGCTTTATTCTTTGACCATTTCTCCAAAACATCAACGTCTTGATTTAATTTAGCAAAAATTGGATTTTTATCTTCTTTAGAAATTCTAGAAAAATAAAAACTGTCCTGATAATATTCGACATCAATCCAAGAAACCAGTCTTGTTCGCATGTTTTCTTGAATATTTTTTACCAATTGATTAAAAAGCAAATCTTTATCAATATTTGCTGTTAGATAGCTTACCAATTCTGCTTTGGTTTTACCTAACGGTGAAGTATTGGTCAGCTCTTTAACATTGTATGTTTTTTCCATCACAACTTCCTTAGTCAGACTATTTATAATTTTATAGACAGCATCGTATCTATAATATATTTCACTAGAAAAAGGAGGGTCAACATTTTTTGTTTCTTTAATATTCGATGTATAAGCTATGTTTTTTATAGAAATATCTAAAACAAAATGGTCTTTTGCTTCTATATCACTTTGTTTATAAGCCAATTCCATAATTGTCGGAATGTGATACCCTTTCATATCAGGTTCAGTATCTGTACCGATAATGGCTCTCTTTAAATCTTTCTCTCTAAAAAACTCATTGTAAGACAATGGCGGACGAGTTCCTTTTTTTTCTCCATCAACAAAAACAACTATCAAATCTGGCGAAAGATGCAGTTTAACTCCATAACTATGATATCCTTCTGGAATATAACTTTCTGGATAAACAAAATTCGAAAAACTCAAAACCTCAGATTTGTAAGACTGAGCCGTTGTTTTCGAATTGAAAGAAATAAAAAATAAAGCAGTCAAAAGAATAGTAATTTTTCTTTTCATAAAGTTAGTTGGTTAGATTTGGGGTTGAAAATAGTGTTTTAATATCAAGGATTAGTCGAAGAAACTTCAAGTACTTTTCCGTTAAAATATTTATTGCCATTAAGCGTAAAATCATAAATATATGTTGCCATTCCTTCAGCAGAAATTGGCGCTTGATAACCAGGAAAAGCTTCGTTTAACATTTCTGTCTGAACAGAACCTAATGCTAAAACATTAAATGAAATTCCTTTTTCCTTGTATTCCTCTGCCAATAATTCTGTCAAAGTAATTACGGCGCCTTTACTTGAGCTATAAGCTGTCAATCCTGCAAATTTTAAACTTCCGCGAACGCCACCAATAGAACTGATCGTAACTACGTGACTTCCCTTTTCTAAATATGGAATACAAATTCGGGTTAAATTTGCAACTGCAAAAACGTTTACTTTGTAAATACTTTCAAAATCTGCTTGAGTTGTTTCTGCAAAAGGTTTTAAAAGTAAAGCGCCAGCGTTATGAACGACTGCATCTACTTTTTTCCAAGTGGAAGAAAGAAACTGATTCACTTCTTGCAAAGCATTTTCATCTGCCAAGTCGATAGAAAGGCAAATAACATTTTGATGTTCTAATAAAGATTGTGGAATTTTTCTAGAAATAGCCAACACTTGATGGCCGGCTTCAGCAAATTTCAAAGCTAATTCATAACCAATTCCTCTGCTTGTTCCTGTAACGATAATATTTTTCATGCAACAAAAATAATCAAAATGCTTCTTATTTATTCATCGTTATTTCTTGAGTTGGCGAAACCGAAATTTTGGTAACGGCCGGCAATAATTCTTGAGTAAATGCCGTGATATGTGGAATATCCATTAATTTAAATTCGTCTGAAACATGATGATAAAAATCAAAATTTTCAAAATCAAAAGTACTTATCGATTGGCAAGGTTTTTTGAAAACATCGTAAAATGAATAGTTATCTGATCTGTAGAATAATTCGTATTCAGCCTCTTTTGGCAAAAACCCAATAGTATTTTTTCCTGTATATTCATTAATTTTTGATGCCATATTTGATTTATCAAAACCAGTTATATATGCTAGATAATCTCTTTTCATCGGCACTCCGATCATTTCGATATTTAATTGAGTATAAAGATTAAAATCTTGTTTTTTCAATTTCTGAACTAAACTTTTTGAGCCTAATAATCCTTTTTCTTCTCCAGCAAAAAAGGCAATTAATATACTGCGTTTATTCGCTTTAGTTTTAGCAAAATATTTAGCCATCGCCGCAACAGACGTTACGCCCGAAGCATCATCATTGGCACCATTATTAATTTTATCTGCTTGTTCTTTTTTCTCCATTCCGATATGATCGTAGTGCGCACTTAAAACAACAAATTCTTTTTTAAGTTCTGGATCTGTACCTTCTATAACTCCAACAATATTAAAAGCGGGAGTTTTAAAGTTTGTCAACGTATCTCGATAAGTTTTAAAATACGGTTTAATATTATTCTTTTTTAGAAAATCTTCTAAAAATACAGCAGCTTTTTCTATTCCTTTTGTTCCTGTTTCACGTCCTTCTAATTCATCTGAAGAAAGATATTTCAAGAAATCTGAGATTTCAGTTTCGCTTACTTTGTAATTAACTTCTATTATTTTCGAATCTGATTTAGAATCTTTTTCAGCCACATTTGTGGTGCTAGATTTACAAGCTATGAAAATGAAAGGAAGCAAAAAGTATAATTTTTTCATGGTTTTATATGAATTTAGGATTGATTTTGGGATAAAATTAATTTGAAAGCATAAACTTATGAAAACTAAAAGAATATTCATAAAAAAACCCTTCCAAACTAAAAGTCGAAAGGGTTTTCAAATCTATTGCAACCTAATTTTATCCAGCGATAACGGCTCTTGAAATTACGATTTTCTGAATTTCAGAAGTTCCTTCGTAAATCTGAGTAATTTTTGCATCACGCATTAAGCGCTCAACATGATATTCTTTTACATAACCATTTCCTCCGTGAATTTGAACTGCCTCTACAGCAGTGTCCATTGCCACTTGTGAAGCAAATAATTTTGCCATCGCGCCGCTCACGTCGTAATTTTTATGATTGTCTTTATCCCAAGCGGCTTTCATACATAAATGACGAGCGGCTTCGATATTAACCGCCATATCTGCCAATTTAAAAGCAATTGCCTGATGATTACAGATTTCAATTCCAAATGCTTTACGCTCTTTAGAATATTTTAAAGCCAATTCATAAGCTCCAGATGCAATTCCTAACGCTTGAGAAGCAATACCAATTCTACCTCCAGCAAGAGTTTTCATTGCAAATTTAAATCCAAAACCATCCTCACCAATTCTGTTTTCTTTTGGAACTTTCACATCAGAAAACATTAGAGAATGTGTATCAGAACCGCGAATTCCCATTTTTTGCTCTTTTGGACCAACAGAGAAACCTGGCATATCTTTCGTCATAATCAAAGCATTAATTCCTTTATGCTTCAATTCTGGATGAGTTTGAGCAATTACTAAATATACAGATGCTGTGTTTCCGTTTGTAATCCAGTTTTTGGTTCCATTAACTAAATAATGATCGCCCATATCAATTGCTGTTGTTTTTTGAGAAGTTGCGTCACTTCCTGCTTCAGGCTCACTTAAGCAAAAAGCTCCGTGAATTTCTCCAGAAGCCAAACCTGGTAAATATTTTTGTTTTTGTTCTTCAGTTCCATATTCTTGTAATCCCCAGCAAACTAGAGAATTATTCACAGACATTACTACTGAAGCAGAAGCATCAACTTTAGAAATTTCCTCCATAGCAATAACGTAAGAAATAGCATCAAGCCCGCTTCCTCCATATTTAGGATCAACCATCATACCCATAAATCCAAGTTCTCCCATTTTTTTAACTTGCTCTGTTGGAAATATTTGTTTTTCATCACGTTCAATAACTCCAGGCAATAATTCATTTTGAGCAAAATCTCTTGCTGCCTGCTGAATCATTAAATGTTCTTCGGTAAGATTAAAATCCATAATAATATACTTTAATTGTTTTGCAACTTAAATTCGAAAAGATTCGATTAAGCTGATGGTTTTTATGTTTTTTGTGTTTTTTTCAGTGCCATTTTTTTTTAAGCAAAGGCTTCCAAAGATACTTTTTAAAAGTGTAATTTACAATGCATGCATATAAAATTAATAGATCAGCAATGATTGCGATAACGTTTTCGTAATTATTTAGGTTTTCGAGTAAATCAGCATTAATTATGCAACAAATTTTCTAAAATTTAAGAATCATATTTATCAAATTAAAGCATACAAAATTTGATTAAGTTTTGTGAGCTTCAAGTTAAACAAGTCTTAAAATGCGTAATACTACGTAAAACAAGTCTTACTAATTTGATTATTAATGCAATAGAAAAATTAAATGTAAATTCAACAGAAAAAAAACATCCAAAAAATGACACAAATATTGATAAATTAACATTATTTTTGACCAAAAAATAAATAATTGACAGAACATGAAAAAGATTTTACTATTCCTCACACTCCTTTTAAGCTTACAATTTTCTACCGTTTCGGCACAAACTCAAATCGATGTTAATGGTGTAACTGTTCCTAGAAAAATAGAATTTCTGGGCAAAACTTTACAATTAAATGGTGCGGGCGGAAGATCTAAAATGTGGATGGAAGTTTACGTGCAAGCACTGTATTTATCTCAATTAACGCAAGATCCCCAATTTATTATAGACAGCGATACCGAAATGGCGATCCGAATTGAAATCACTTCTTCAATGGTTTCTTCTAACAAATTGACTAAAGCAATGAACACTGGTTTTGAAAAATCTGCTGGAGCACAATTAGAACAATTACGCCCGAGAATCGAGCAGTTAAAAAGCTATTTGAGTGATGCCATTACAGAAAAAGATGTATTCATTTTAGCTTACAATCCTTTGGATCAAAATGTTTATGTTAGCAAAAATGAAGTTCTAAAAGGAAAAATTCCTGGATTCGATTTCAAAAAAGCATTATTCGGAATCTGGCTTTCAGATAAACCAGTGGACGAAACTTTGAAAAAACATTTATTAGGGCAATAGTCTTAATTTTTAAATATACAAAAAGCCGTCCCGAAAAATTTCGGGACGGCTTTTCTTTTTTGTTTTATATATTTGATGCAAAATACATTATTCGCATTATTCTATTTTATACATTTACGCAAAATAAACATATCACAACAAAATGAAAGATTTATTACAACAATTTGAAAACAAGGCACCTGAAATTGTTTTTAATTGGAAAGATTCAGAAACAGAAGCCGAAGGGTGGACTGTAATTAATTCACTTCGCGGAGGAGCTGCTGGTGGAGGAACAAGAATGAGAAAAGGTTTAGACATGAACGAAGTTTTGTCTCTAGCAAAAACTATGGAAGTTAAATTCTCTGTTTCTGGTCCTGCAATTGGTGGCGCTAAATCTGGAATAAATTTTGATCCAAACGATCCTCGCAAAAAAGGTGTTTTACAACGTTGGTACAAAGCGGTTTCTCCTTTATTAAAAAGTTACTACGGAACTGGAGGAGATTTAAATGTTGATGAGATTCACGAAGTAATTCCAATGACAGAAGAATGTGGAGTTTGGCATCCTCAGGAAGGTGTTTTCAACGGACATTTTAAACCTACAGAAGCAGATAAAATCAATAGAATTGGACAATTGCGTCAAGGGGTAATTAAGGTTATTGAAAACCCGAAATTCTCGCCAGACGTTACAAGAAAATATACGGTTGCAGATATGATTACTGGTTTTGGTGTTGCAGAAGCAGTTCGTCATTTTTACGCAACTTACGGCGGAGAAATAAAAGGCAAAAAAGCAATCGTTCAAGGTTTTGGAAATGTAGGTTCTGCTGCTGCTTTTTACTTAGCTGAAATGGGCGCAAAAGTTATCGGAATTATTGATCGCGATGGCGGATTAATTAAAGAAGAAGGTTTTTCTTTTGAAGAAATTAAAACGTTGTTTTTAAATAAAGACGGAAATAAACTAGTTGCTGACAATATGATTCCGTTTGAAGAAATCAATGCTAAAATCTGGACAATTGGCGCTGAAATTTTCACGCCTTGTGCAGCTTCAAGATTGGTTACTCAAGCTCAAATCGACAGCTTAATTGCAAACGGATTAGAAGTAATCTCTTGTGGAGCGAATGTTCCTTTTGCTGATAAAGAAATTTTCTTTGGCTCCATTATGGAGCAAGTTGACCAAAAAGTAAGTTTGATTCCTGACTTTATCTCAAACTGCGGAATGGCAAGAGTTTTTGCTTATTTCATGGAGAAAAAAGTGCAAATGACAGACGAAGCTATTTTTAACGATACTTCAGAAATTATAAAAAATGCGATTATAAAAGCTCATGCTTTGAATTCGTCTAAAACAAATATTAGTGCAACAGCTTTTGAAATTGCATTGAAACAGTTAGTGTAACATATTTTGCACTTTAATATATAAACGAGCCAGATTTCTATTTGGCTCGTTTTTTTGTGCAGTAGATTTTTTAACGCAAAGCACGCTAAGTTATTCTTATTCAGAGCGCAAATAGCATCTAAATATTAAGTCCGCAAAGCTTTGTGCACATCTAGCTTTGCGAACTTCAATCGGAGATTTACTCAAATTTGAGACAAATAAAACTTTGCGTAAACCTTTGCGAACTTTGCGTTATAATTACAAACATTTTTTTAACGCAAAGCACGCTAAGATATTTTAATTCAAAGTGCAAGCAATATCTATATTAAGTTCGCAAAGCTTTGTCTAGATAAAGCTTTGCGAACTTTAAATCTCAAAGATTTACTCCAATTTGAGATAAACAAAACTTTGTGTTTCTTTGCGTAAATCTTAGCGTACTTTGCGTTATAATTAAAAAAAACTCTTAGCGTTATTCTCTCTTTTATTGTAAACAATTTTTACTACTTTTAAACGTTTTTAAAATAATACACTTCAAAATTTAGAATTTAGATGAGTTCCTCAATTTCTTCAGATCAAAAGAAATCATTGCTATTCACAACTGCTATTTATGCAGCAATAATTCTATTGCTGTTTTTTATACGTTTTTGGCCACCATATAACCCAGAAAACAATGTCGCTCTTGCTGATGGCGGCGGTGGCGGTGGCGGCGTGACAGTAAATTTTGGTGACAGCGATTTAGGTTCTGGCTCTAATTATAAAAGTGAAGTTCTGAATGTAAAAAACAATGTAAAACAAGTTCAGGCAAAAGCTGCTCCAGAAGAAGCAATTGTCACTCAGGAAAATTCAGTTGCTGATAAAACAGATGTTGTAATTCCGACAAAAGAAAAACCTAAAAAACCTGTTCCTGTTACAAAACCAGAGACCAAACCCGCTCCTGAAAAACCAAAAGTTTCAAATTCAACAAACGATGCTTTATCAAGTATTATGAAAGGTTCCAACAAAGGCGGTGACGGAGATGATAAAGTCGCAGGAAATAAAGGAAAATCTAACGGAAGTTTAAATTCTAACGGATATTATGGTTCTGGTGGCTCTGGCGGAGGAACCGGAGGAGGTAACGGAACCGGAAATGGTATTGGAACCGGAAGTGGTTACGGCGCTGGAAGCGGTGGCGGTTCTGGCGGAGGCTCAGGATATTCTTTGGGGAATAGAAAAGCATTATCTAAACCTGCACCGAAATATACTTGCAACGAAGAAGGAAAAGTAGTTGTTGAAGTAAGCGTCGATCAAAATGGAAAAACGATAAGTGCAACTCCAGGAATTAAAGGAACTACAAATACTGCAAAATGCTTATTAGATCAAGCAAGAATTGCGGCAATGAATACCAAATGGGAATCTGACAGTGATGCTCCAGCAAAACAAGTTGGGAAAATTATTTATAATTTTAGTTTGGATTAAAACACGAATTACACAGATTTAAACTAAATCTGCTACTATAGAAAAAGGCTTTCAGAAATCTGAAAGCCTTTTTCTATTTTGTTTCGACTCGCTCACTTCGCCTAATTTGTCATTTCGACGAAGGAGAAATCTCCGCGAGAAGCGCTACAAAGATTGGATTTTCGTTGCGGATTTACTTGCGGAGATTTCTCCTTCGTCGAAATGACAAGATTGTGCCACATTCCTTAATGTGATTGCTTCGTTCCTCGCAATGACTACTTCGGACTTGTTGCAATTACAAACTTCAGATTGTTCCTTACTCCTATTTGTAAAACATCTACTAAATCCTGAACTTGCAGGTTAAATGGAATTCGAACGACAACGGTTTGCTCTTTATCTGTTCCTATTTTAGACATTAAACTAGTTTCTAGGTTTTCAAAATCAACTTGTTCTTTGTCAATGTAGAACTTTTTATCTTCTGTAACCGATAAACTAATTAATTGTTTATTGGTCTTTTCATTAGATTTTGCTTTTGGAAGCGTCATTTTGATCACATTCGGGTTTGCCAGCGTTGAGATAATTAAGAAAAACAACAACAGGAAGAACATAATGTCGCTCAAAGATGAAGTCGCTACTTCAGCATGAAATCTTCTTTTTCTTTTAATAGACATACCTTATGCTCTTTGAATTATGTTGACAAACTCTAAAATCTGTTTCTGAATTTTTAAGGCAAAATCATCAATTTTTCCGTTTAATAAATGGTATGCAGAATACGCAATAATACCAACAATTAACCCAGAACCTGAACTAATCATTTTTTCATATAAACCTCCAGAAATGTTTCCGATACTAATATTTTCTGTAACCGAAATACTGTAGAAAATTTTGATAACCCCAGAAATCGTTCCAATGAAACCAAGAGTTGGCGCAATACCTGCAATAAGTCCAAGATGACCTAAACGTCTTTCCATTTCGCCAATTTCGATATCGGCAGCACGGTCCATATTAGATTCAATTTCAGCGATTGGTCTTCCGATAACTAAAACTCCTTCTTTCAAAATATTTCCAGCGGCAGTATTATTTCTTTCAACAATTGTTCTTGCCAATTCAATATTTCCAGAATGCAATTTATCACCAACATCTTGCATTAATCTACCATCAATTTTAGATGCTCGGCTGATGTACATATAACGTTCAAAAATCACATAAATAGTATAAAACAATAAAATCGCGATCGGAATTAAGAAAACTCCCCCTTTCATTATAAACCCAAACATTGAAATTTCGTTTTCTGGTGCAATCTTTTCGATCACTACATTTGAAGCATTTGCGATTGTATCTGTTTGTAATTGAATAAAACTAAACATATATTAATTCTGGTTTTTAATAATTAATTCTAAAAAATATTTGAAATTTGCAATAAAGATAATTTTCGCTGTAATATTAAACTACAAAAATCGAAATTTATTTCAATCAACAACTATTTTATCCAAATAAATGAACTATCAAGAGACTACGGAATGGATGTTTAATCAACTTCCAATGTACCAATTGCAGGGAGCTTCAGCTTATAAAGAAGATTTAACGAATATCAAAATATTAACAAAGCATCTAGGCAATCCTCAAAATAAATTGAGATGCATTCATGTGGCTGGCACAAACGGAAAAGGTTCTACTTCGCATATGTTATCTTCGGTTCTTCAAGAAGCAGGCTACAAAGTCGGTTTGTATACTTCTCCGCATTTAAAAGATTTTAGAGAAAGAATCAAAATAAACGGTCAAGAAATCTCAGAAGAGTTTGTTATTGAATTCGTTGCAAAACATAAATCTTTTTTTGAAGATAATGATATGAGTTTCTTCGAAATGACTGTTGGTTTGGCTTTTGATTATTTCGCAACTGAAAAAACTGATATTGCGATTATTGAAGTTGGTCTTGGCGGAAGACTCGACGCAACAAATATTATAATGCCTTTGGTTTCGGTAATTACCAATATTGGTTTAGATCATACGCAGTTTTTAGGAAATACTTTAGAAGCAATTGCGGGTGAAAAAGCGGGAATTATAAAACCAAATGTTCCTGTTGTTATTGGTGAATATACCGATGAAACAAAACCAGTCTTTTTGGCTAAAGCCAAAGAAAACGCACCGATTTATTGGGCTTCAGATTTAATTGATCAAATTTATTTATCGGATTTAATTGGAGATTATCAGTTTCACAATAAAAAAACGGTTCAGCAGACGATTTCAATTTTGAATAATGAAACCGATTTTAAAATTTCGACCGAACAATTAAAAGAAGGTTTGCTGCATGTTGTAAAAAACACTGGTTTGCAAGGCAGATGGCAGCAATTGGGAGAAAACCCGAAAATAATCTGCGACACGGCACACAACAAACACGGATTAACGGTTGTAATGAATCAGCTGAAAAATGAGAAATACGAGAAACTGCATATTGTTTTTGGTGTTGTAAATGACAAAGATTTAGATTCTATATTGCCACTTTTCCCAAAAGAAGCACAATATTATTTCTGTCATCCCAATTCGTCGCGAGCTTTACCTGCCGAAACTTTAAAAAATGAAGCAGAAAAATTCAATTTAATAGGAGAAAAATATGACTCTGTAGAAATCGCTTTCGCGGAAGCAAAGAAAAACGCCTCAGAAAATGATTTTATTTATGTTGGCGGAAGCACTTTTGTTGTTGCCGAATTGCCTTTGAACTGAAATATACTTTTGATTTAGAAAAAACTTCAAAAAAATCATTTTAATAACAAATTCATAAACAAGTAGATATAATTTATTTTTAAAAAAGTTTTATTTTTTATTCAAAATTCTTTGCAGAACTCAAAAACTAGCGTATATTTGCACTCGCAATCACAAACGATAGCAACCTAGTAAAATAGGGCGATTAGCTCAGCTGGTTCAGAGCACCTCGTTTACACCGAGGGGGTCGGGGGTTCGAACCCCTCATCGCCCACAGAAAACTCCTTAAGAAATTAAGGAGTTTTTTTTATGCCTTTTTTAAAAATTGCTTTCTAAATCAAAAATTCAAAATCATGAGCGAATTAATCGGATTTAATGTTAGAGTTTATGCCTTTTGTATAAATGAAAATAAAATTCTTGCACTACATGAAAAATATGCAGGAACACAAATATGCAAATTACCAGGAGGCGGACTTGAATTTGGAGAAGGCACTATTGAATGTCTTCATCGAGAATTTGAAGAGGAATTAAACTTGAAAATCGAAATATTAGAGCATCATTATACACAAGAAGATTTCATTGAATCTCGCATAAAAGACAATAAACAGATTCTTAATATTTATTACACAGTCAAAATTCTTAATCTGGAAGATTTACACGTTCAAATTCCTGGATTGGAAAAATTAGAATGGATAAATATCGATTCAGAGAATCCGTTTGTTCTAAAAGCTGATATAATTGCATTTGAGAAATTACGAAAGAAAATCATCTAAGTATTTTAAGACTAGACAAATCGCTTAAATTATAAGGAAATTTGTTTAACGCCATATTCTTCCTGAAATTAATTTAACACAACCTATCATTATCAATCATTACTTTGTAATTTCTCGCATACTTTTTCGAGAAGTTGCTTAATCTGTTTAAAATATTTCATTTTATCATCAATCTCTTTTATTTTTGCCTGAAAAAGCTCAAGTGTCTCTGGTTTCGAATCAGTACTTTCGAACCAAGTTGTCAATATTTTTTTTATTTCTGCTAAAGTAAATCCAACTTCTCTTGCTTCTATAATGATTTCTAAACGCTCAATAGTATTACTATCATAGTGTTTATAATTATTAGATTTTACTTTTTCATCAGTCAATCCCTTAATCATTCCTAAATTTTCGTAATATCTAATTGTATGAATTGACAATCCTGTCTTTTTTGATAATTCGTTTACCAGCATAACTTTTTTTTTAAACAACCAATAAAGTATAGAGTATAGTATATACTTTGTTGTTACAAACATACTAATTGTTTTGCTTTAAACACAAAAGAAGAAGAGATTTAGCAATTTCAACAAAAAAAAAAGACTTCAGAAAAAATTACAAAAAATTATCCATTAAAAAAGCTTCAAATTTCTTTGAAGCTTTTTGTTTCTTGATTTAAAGGAATAATTCCATATTTAACCTAGAAGTATTCATGATTTAAGATTTAGTTTTACTTTTTTTTCAATCTTTTAATATTCAGATAATTTCTAAATGGCACATCATAAAGAACCATTACCAAATATGCAAAGCCAACAAGCAAAAACACAGAAGCTACGACAATGAAAGTCAATTGCATTGTATCTGGTTTATAATTGGTATAATAATTTCCAAACATCCATAAAACAGCGTAATGCGTCATGTATAAAGGATAAGATATTTTTCCAGACAATACACAAGCCTTTTTCAATTCAGGTTTTAGCACAGCTCCAGCTCCTAGCGAAATTAATAACGGAAAATAAAACAACACTATCAAAGGTTCTGCTATCCAATTCCATTTCGAAAACGGCATAAAAAAGGCTAACAACAATAAAATGATAAGTTCTGCAAAACCAAACCTATTTTTTATGATCCAACTAGATCTATAAATAAGCAATCCTGCCAAAAAAGAATATGATATTCTAGCACATCCATCCCAAAAAGTTGGCCCGCTCCAGCCTCCTAATAAATTACCTGAATTATATCCAACATAACAAATAGCTACCGCAGATAACATTGTTAATAGCAATAAAAAACTTTTTCCGATTCTATAAAGAAAAAATGCATAAACGACATTGGCAATATATTCCCAAAAAAGTGACCAAGCCGGTGCATTAAAACTAAACAGATTAAATCCACGATCAGCGATTACTGGGAACGGAATAAGAAATAGCGAACAGATAAATGTCAAAATGATTTTTCCTGTACTATATAATTCTAAATGTCCCCCGAATGGATCAAATAAAAAAGCTAGTAATCCTAATATAGATCCCGCTATGACCAAAGGATGTAATCTTATAACTCTTGAGATGAAGAAGTTACGAAGTCCCATTTTTTCGATACGGTCATCGTAAGCATATCCAATTACAAACCCCGAAAGACAAAAGAAAAAATCGACAGCCAGAAATCCGTGTCCAATAAAATTTTGACTTGGATCGGTAAAAATCCATTCCATAAAATGAAATACGACAACAGCAAAAGCTGCAATTCCTCTTAATCCATCTAAAATTTCAAAATGTTGTTTTGTTTCAAGAACTGCTGTAGTTGGCTGGCTTGTATCCATTAGTTTATATTATAAAAATAAGGTGATTTGGTAACGTTGCAAGTTCTACAAATAAATATTCAAATCAAAATCAGATCTATTCAATTCAACTGTTAAATTGTTTAAAGTTTCACATTTAAATAACTTTTTTCACTTTTTCATTCAACATCATTTTTATAAGTTTGCTAAAATCCAAATTTAAATATGCACGTAGCAGGTTGTCTTTCACCACCAGAAAATTAATACTATTTCATTTAGTATTGACACTTGACTGAATCTTCAGTCCAATTTCTCGTGTCTTTACCTCAATCAACATTATTAATATTCAAAATTATATCCTCAAAAAGGATAGACAACTTCTTATGAAAAAATCTTATTTGATACTGCATATTGCAGTTTTACTTGCTGGTTTTACTGGCGTTTTCGGAAAACTCATTTCTCTTAACGAAATTACTCTTGTTTGGTACAGAGTCCTGTTTTCTTCAATTATTCTTTTTTTTATTTTAAAGTTTTCAGGAAAAAGCCGTATCTCTTGAATACTAAGCTTTTATAAGGATAATCAAAAAAGTCAGGTAACGATTTGGTAACGGTGCTTATTGCTTTGCTTTTCAACGTGTTTCCGTTTGCTCATAGCAAATATAAATATTTTTATGTGTATTTCGCAACATCTAAAAACCTAATTGTTTTTATCAACGTCAGTTCGTAAACGAACTGACGCTGTATATCTGATAGAAGTACTGTTATTTGATTTTTTTTTTTGCTCTATTTCAATTTAATTCTTTTCGCAACAGGGTCGTATTCGTAATTCACAATATTTTCATTTAAAATCAATTGAATTGTTTCTTCTATTATGACAAATGGAACTACAAACCATTCTCTAGGATTCAGCCTTTGACCTTTTTCATTAAATAAGTCAATGTCTAAACAAGCATTGGCGAAAAATCTATGTAGAAGACTTTCTAATTTATCGGCATTTCTGTTATACACTTTATATGTCGCAACTTTTTGAACGTCTGCAAATAAATATGTCGCTTCGTATCGAGCATTTTTTATTCTTTCATCTACTGAACTACTTGCAAATCCAACTTTATACAAGTCTTTAATATTTGCTATTTGTGAGTTGGTTGATTTTGATTTCAATACATAAATCCAACCTGAATGAATATCTTCTTCCTTTACAAGTCCTGTATTGACAAACAAGTCTTGTTCAATTTTTTCATAAGTATTAGTAATAAGTTTTCCATTTTTTTGGATTTGTTTACCTAACGAACGATAAAGCATATTACTGAATGTCCCATTTTCAAAAATTGTTCTTGTGCGTCCTTCAGTTCGCACTCTGTTTCCTGAAACTAATTCTTTTTCTGCTGTCTCCAAATTCGCAGACTCCAAGTACAGAAGGATGCCATCCATTAAATAAAAGTCTCCTACGTGTAGGTTTTTTTCAATATTTGTAAAAGGCAAAATTTTTCTTCTTCCCTCTTTAATTTCTTTATGAACTTTTTGAAACATTGCTTCATATTTCTCAAACTCTTTTTCTTTAATAGGCTTCCTTTGCGCAACAAAATCAGCATCCGCTCTATCTTCTGGTTTTGGAGTATGTTTGAATTTAAAAATATCTAAATCTTTATCCGAATCTAACAAGCCCAACTCATCCTCTTCATTAAAAATATCTTCTATTGTTTGCCCTTCCATTTCAACATAACCTAAGAGGTTATTCCTGTCAAAAGGTTTTAAGATTTTCTTTTGCGCTTCGTTTTCTCTAAAGTTTTTCAATTTTGCCAACAAGCCATATTCCGACATACTTGATTTATTTGGTTCTCTTTGGTTCTTATCAAAAAAAATGTTTATTTCTTCAAAGGAATCAATCAGTCTTTCTTCATCTGTTTTTACAGTCGAAGTTTTGAGTTTTGAATCTAATAATCCAAAGTCGTCATCATCAAAAATATCTTCTATTGTTAGTTTTTTCTTAGCCATTTGCAAGTGCTTTTTTTCGTTTCAACTCTCTTAAAAATACTAATGCTTCTGCCATTCTTTTTTCTTTATGGTCAAATGCTTGAATGTTGGGCTGTTCTCCATTGTTGTTTTTTACCCATTCTTTGATTTTTGGCCATAACAAAATCGCTTCATCCTCGGTCATTTCAAACTTGGTAGATTGAATATGCTCGTCAATTAGTCTTAAAACTTGCGTTGTTACCGATTTTGATAATATCTCAAATGCTTTTTGAAAAGGATTTATTTGATCTATCAAGTCTATATGAATATCATCGATATTTACAAAACTACCTGCCATTCTAATAAATTTCTTATCGCCTTGTTCCTCAATAGTGCTGTTTTTTATTACTGAATCAACCACTACATATTGCCTAACTGCTTCAACATCTTCATCACTTAAATCAGGATAGATTTCTCGTATGATTTTTGGAATTAGAACAGTATTAATAACTTCTGGCTCAACATTACCTGGCATTGCTTTAAGCATTTGAGGATCTTGCAATAACTTTGCCTTCAAATCATTTATGTCCGTATCAATGATGTCTTTGGCTCGTTGAGAAGTTGGAAGTTTAAATCCTCTTATTTTAATAGTGGTTTCATCATCCGTATCGTCGTCTTCATCATCTTCATCCTTTTTTAGTTTAAATTTGAAGTTTGGTGCTAATACTTGTTCCATTAATAAAGATGCTGTAATAGCTTTCAACATATTGTTTACAGATAATTTCACATCCTCATTTTCTGCATCAGGTTGAGCAATTAGGTTGGTAAATTGAGCGTGTGATTTATTGTTGCTGTCTCTCGTAGCCCTGCCAATAATCTGAATAATCTCTGTCAACGAGCCTCTGTAGCCTATTGTTAAAGCGTGTTGACAATAAGGCCAATCAAAGCCTTCTTTTGCCATTCCTAAAGCAATAATAATATCAATATCATCTGCCGATTTTACTTCACGTAAATATCCACTTATTTTATCCCTTGATTTTGGATTATCTTGAACTAAGTCAGCAACTTTTAAAATCTTACCTGTTTTGTGACTTTTTATGTGTATAACTCCTGTGGTTTCATCTTGATATTCTATTGTTCCTAAAACATCAATAATATGGTCAACTTCATCGTGTTTAAGCTTTGAAGATTCAGCAGAGTTTACACTTGGAATATGAATAATTGTTTTTTGATTCTCATCTAATATTTCTGCCAAAGCAGAAATTCCTGTCTCAATATTCTTCTTAAAATACTTTCCTGTGTAAAAATGATATCCAATACCCAATGATTTTAAAAATTCATAACCATTTAATTGTTGGTAGTAGGTATAAGTTACTTTAGTAAATTTTGCTTCCTCTTCTGGCATTAAAACAGGAACATTATCTCCTCTAAAATAGGAACCTGTCATAGCTACAATATGAGCAGTCGAATTAGCCATAATGCTTTTTAAAACCTGTCCTAAAATATTGTCACCTTCTGCTGACACGTGATGAAATTCATCAATAGTGACCAAAGTGTCATCTAATTTTTTTACGTCTAAACCATCGAAGGCAAAACGCAACGTAGCGTGTGTGCAAATCAATATTTGTTCTTCAGAATCTAAAAAGTTTAAGAAAGCTGTTACCTTACTTTTTTCTTCTCCCGGTGTACAGAGATTGTATTTTGGATTTGGATTCCAATCGGCAAAAAAGCCATATTTTTTTAGTTCTGTTGTGCCAAAAGATGCTCCAATAGACTTTTCAGGAACTGCAACAATTACTTTTTTTATGCCTTGATGTTGTAATTTATCTAAAGCAATAAACATTAAAGCTCTAGATTTGCCTGAAGCGGGAGGCGCTTTTAGCAATAAATATTGTGCAGTTCTACCTTCATACGCTTTCTCCTGCATCTCTCGCATTCCAAACGCATTGGTACTTTTACTTTTTCCTGTCTGGTCGTATGTTACGTGTACTAAATTTGGCATTGGTTATTTCTTTATTTTTTTGATAGTCGTCTATATTTGTTTGGGAAAGTCTTTTTCGGCTTTTTAAAACTCATTTTCACTTGTTTTTTTATTTCTAAATCATTTCACTGTCTTTTTTCTTGACGGCTTTTGTTTTGCAAAAAGTGTATCCTTTTGCAACGTTTCTTCATACTGCTTAAACAAATACTCCAAACGCTCGGTATCGCTTTTAAAAGGTTGCAGGCGGTAACATTGCTCTATAGCAGTATCGAGTTCTTGATGTGCTTGAAGTAAACCTTTGGGCATTGTGGTTGGATTATACAATTGCGCCATTGTTTTGCTGGGATGCTTGGCTCGCTCATCTAAAATGGCAAAAACATAAAGATTTAAATTTTCCTTTTGTTTGATAGTGATGTCTGGAAAAGGGAAGGTATTGTAACAGAGCTTTGCTGAATACCTTAGACGTTCTTCTAACTTACCACCCACATTTCTCACCCAAACCATATGCATACGAGAGGTTAAAACGGCAAATTCTAAAGGAGTTGCATTTGGAAGAATAAATGAAGAATAATTCGCAATTACTTCTTTGTTTAAAAATCCAATGGGTATATAAGTTCTGTTTTCCGAAGAAACAACTGGTATCATTAAATATTCACTCTCAGGCTGTCTATCCTCCATAAAAAGTGTTGGCTTTTCGGCATATTTCCTCGTTTGAGCTTTAGGACTTTTTTCTCTAAATAACATTACCTTTTCTACACGTTGTTTTATTTCGGGATTAGAAGTTATATCATTTTCTTTGGCTTCCTTTAGCCACAAACAAAACCTTTTATTCCCGTTAATTAGTTCATTTGAGCCAATAAACTCACGCACCAAATATGATTGTTCCGGATATTTTGTCTTAAAATTTACTGCCTCTTCTTCTGTGTTAAACAGAAAATTTCCATCATCGATTGCTGCATTACCTTTCATCATTGGCTTGAGAAGAGAACTGGGTTTAGCGAGTTCCTTTATATAATAATTATTTGCATCCAAAAGATAAGCATTTATATTTTTAGCTTCTTTTCGTAAATTGTCATTAAACAGATACTTTGGCTTTATACTCTTATTTCGTAATCCTAAAATAATAACTGTAACTCCTGCATTGCCTTTGGCGTTATTTATCCATTTAAATGATTGATGAGCAAAGTCAATTTCAATTTGGTCATTAAGTATTCTTGGCCAATTCATTAAAACTGATAATCCTTGACAAATTGAATTTGTAGACACAAAAGCACATTTAGCATTATATCCCTCTATATATTTAGCTCCTTTATAAAACCAAGCAGCGATATAATCTAGAGTTTTGTAATCTTTGCTGAATACAATTTTTAAATCATCTTTTTGATCTCTGGTTTGATTTCGACTACCCAAATAAGGCGGATTTCCAATAATATAAATTTCGTCTTTTTTGCTAATTGGGCACACCTCATTCCAATCTTTTCTAGTTGCATTGCCTTGTTTTATTTGTCCTGCCTCCTTAAGTGGTAATATTGGTTTCGATTTTCCGTAATCAAACAATCGTTCTTCAAACACTTTGTTCATTTGGTGCTCTGCCAACCAAAGGGAGAGAATTGCCATTTCGTGGGCAAAATCGTCAATTTCTATACCGTAAAACTGTGAAAGTTGGATTTCAGTCCATTTTATAGTGGGGCTTTGTCCTTCAAAATCCGTAATTTTTTCTAAAATAAGTATTTCCAGTAATCGTATTTCTTTGTAGGTAATAATCAAGAAATTTCCACTACCACAAGCTGGGTCAAAGAATTTGATTTTTGAAATTCTTTTGATAAGTGCTCTTAAATGGTTTACTGTTGTTGCATTTTCATAAACTTCATAGAGTTCATCAAGAAAGAGAGGTTTTATCAGTTTTTTGATATTTTCTACAGAGGTGTAGTGCATTCCTAAATCGCTTCGGTATTCAGGAATTACCACCGCCTGTATCATTGACCCAAAAATATCTGGGTTAATATCTTTCCAATTTAGTTCGCCGAGTTCAATTAATGTCTTTCTCGCTTTGAAATTAAATAGTGGTGCATTTATTTTTTGACCAAATAAACCACCGTTTACATATTCAAACTTTCTAAGGTATTCTGGAAGATGTTCTACATTTTCGGTATTTAAACGGTCAAACAAATCATCTAAAAATAAATTTGTGTCTAAGCCATCTTGAGTAGTGTGTTGAACAAGTGTATTTGTAAAAATGCTTTCATCTTTAAAAATCTCTGTGTCTTCTGCAAAAAAACAAAATAATAAACGAGATAAGAAAATATTAAGGCTGTGTATGCTTTCTTTTGAGTTGTAAATAGTTGGGTTTTCATCAATCAACAAATCATACAAAGAAGCCATTTTATAGGAAGCATTTCTATCGGCTTCATTGTTGTTGCCAGAATTGTAAACTTCGCTGCCAGCAAGGGGCAAAAAGAAATCGTGATAATTGGGTAACTCTTTTAGTTTAATATCTAAGTTCTTACCTAATTTCAGGTCTTTGGCAACTATTTGTTTATTGTCGGTAAGAATTGCAAATCGTGGCTGTTGTTTTAAAATCCGCTCTTCTTTTGTAATGGATTCAATACTGCTTAACAGTTTGTCAGTGGCTTCAACTTTAAAGAATATTTTCTTTTTGTATAATATTTCTCCATCAACTTTGGATAGATTGTAATCTCCTTTTTTTAGTCGGGTTACAGACGTTTTAGAGATGCCGTATGCAATCAATAAATCAAAGACAAATTCATCTTTTGAGAAGTTGTCAATCAGGTTCTGAACGTTATGCTTTATTTCGGTTGATTTCATTATTTATTTTGTTCAGGTTTATTCGAAACTAGCAATTCTTTCACGTCTATATCCAAAATATCCGCTATTTCCAGTAAAGTTTCCAATCGTGGTTGTTGTCTGTTTTTAGCATAAGCGTTTACCATATTGTAGCTTTTTCCGAGTCTTTCAGCCAACCAAGTTTGCTTAATTCCTTTTTGTTCCAACACTTCCTTAATTCTGTTCATTGTAATTCGGTTTTGTCCATTTTAGAAGGTCTCATTGAATTGCTTCGCTTATTGCATAAATTAATTTGTCTGCCGCTAAATTAATTAAATTATTTAACGGTATCTCAAAAAACTGTGTATATAATGTAGATATTCTGCTCAAGTGAGTTGCAAAAGGACTGGACCTAGCTTTGGCTTTTACAATGACGTAAAATGAAGAAAAAATAGGGAAAGTGCCCGATTATCTTCTTTGTCGAGGATATTTCTTTTTTTTTATTTGTTTGGCAAACTGGTCTTCTTCGTAATCCTCTCCCTGTGCATCTGGTAGCAAACTGAATAATCCTAAATCAGAACTATCCGAATGCTCATTTGAAATAATTTCAAATAGGTCTTTTGTCGGCAGATTGTCTATCGTGTTCGTATTAGAAGGACTATTCTGCATTTTTAATTCGCGCTTATTTCCATTGTTCCACCATTCGTTAAAGACATTTGCTGATAGGTTTCTATCCAAAGCTGAACCGTTCCAAACACTACGGCTTTCGTGGTCAATAAAGGTCATTCCGTAAATTCGTCCTTCATTATTACGTCTTACAACCGTATTGATGCCTTGTTCAGTCAATTGCTTTTTAAATTCCGTTTCGCTGTTTGTGGTGTGTATAGCCAATTCTATGGTGTTCTTTAATACAGACCTTACAGGCGTGGTTTTCATTTTCTCTTTGGACTGCTCAAAGTGTTTTTGCAGGTGTGCCATGCCTGCATCTTTCCCGAAAATCGATGCTTTGAACGGATTGCTTGCCTTGTTTCCGTTCTCGTCCAATGCCACGTAGACCAATCCGTTTACGGTCTGACCGTTCCGCTCGCCTTTGACTTCTTCCGCTGTGATGTTGAAAAGTGATAGTAAAGCATTGTAACTACCCATAGTAGAAAAGTTATAATACTTTGGTAAATGCCGTACTACCGAAGCAATCTGACTTTTGATGTCGCCATTTTTATGACTTACAGGCTTAAAAACTTTATTGGTTTGTTTCTGCTCCTGCTCGGTGGCTTTGTTCAAATTATATTTGGTTTCCAAATCCCGACAGATAGCCATTGAGCGTGGGTGGTCGTAATCATCGGGGATTTTCTTTCCGTCAATTCCCACGCAGGTCGAAACGATATGTATATGCGTGCGGTCTATATCGGTATGCTTGAAAACAATATAGGGCTGATTGCCGTACCCCATACGTTCCATATATTTCTGTGCCATATCCGCAAACTGCTCATCGCTGACCTTATCCGCAGGATCTGGGTTCAGCGATATATGCCGAACCGTCTTTTCCGTTTTGATATTGGCAGACAGATACGGCTCAAAACATTTATTGAAATATTGGGTGGAATACCTGCCGTCTATAGTATCAGGTATCTTATTTAGCAACAGAACCGCTCCGTTTTCCTTTTCCACTTTCTGCTGATTGTACAAAATAGCTCCATACATATTGCTTCCCTTCCCGATTTTTGCAATCATTTCTTTACTCTTTGTTTAGATGTTTTTGCTCAAATTCTTCGGTAAGAATTAAAACCTTAAGCAATAATTCTTTCATTTCGGCGGTCTGTTTTTCCAATTTGTAGAGGTATGCAGATGCCTTTTTATCCGAAAAATTAGAGTTCAACAGCTTTACAATCTGATTATAATTAGTGGTGAACTGTCCGAAAAATTTGGTCAATCCTGCGTGGTATTCTACTGCATCCATATTAATTTTGACGGTCTTTACCGTCTTCTGGAAGATGCAAGCCGTAATAAAATGAGCTATTACTTTCATTCCTGATTGGTCAAAGAGGGCAAGGAACTTGGCATTGTCTTCTGCATTCAGGTTAATGGAATACCGATTGACCGCAGGGTCGTTCTTCGGTTTTCTTCCTGTTTTACTAATCTTTTTTCTGTCTTTCTCTTCCATAATATCCATTTTTAATTTTTAATAAACGTGCGACTTCGGAGCCGTTTCCAGCCCCCTGCAAGGGCAAGTGCTTTTGAGGTGCCGAAATTCATTTCGAGTACCTCAAAAGATAACTTGCTCTGAACAGGAGTTCAGAAAATCCGTTTTGCAAACGGATTGGAGTTAGCAGGGAAATACCATCGCTTCTATTACAAATTTCGGCAAGACTCTTTAAATATCAGTCATTTATAGTCACACCAATGAACGCCAAATAGTTCCTCTGAATGCCACTACAATGCATATTGGGACTGCTTTTATTTCCTTTGTATACGGCTAGCTGGCTGATTGGTTATATCCTTAGTTAGTTAACTAATTAGCATAAAGTCCGACAGCAAATCATCATAATTGATTGCAAGCGAATTGCAGATTAATGAAACAGCTAATTATGGGTATGCAGTTGTATAAGTAAATAGATAGGTAGTTAGTTACATAGTTACAGTAGTATATATAACTGGCTGTTCAGCTAACCAGCCAGCTAATTTGTGATAACATTATTAACAACAGATATGATACAAGAAGAAAACAAAAATCAGCAACCCGAAACAGAGGGTTTTATTGAAAATTTCATGACTGATAAAATGAAGCAATCTTCGACAGGACAACAGGCGGTAAAGCATCGGGAAGACTTTGCCAAACCCAAAGTGGATGAGGAAGCGATTATGCGTGTAATGGCAGGTGAAGAACCTGCGGAAACTGTAACGGAACGCAAAAGACCGTCCGTTAACAATAATAAAAAAAGTAATTCACAGCAAAAGAAGTTGACCCAAGAAGATTACTGTGGACAGTTCTTTAAAATCCCTACGACAACGGCAAGCAGGGGCAAATCGGTCTATGTACGGCAGGAACACCACGAAACGTTCAACAGACTTACCAATATTATGGGCATTGACAAACTCACCATTTATGCATATTTGGATAATATTATCGAATACCATTTTCAAGAGTTCGGGGAATTAATTAAGGAAATTTATAATGAAAAGCACAAGCCGTTGTTTTGACTATGGCTTAAACGATAAATAATCAATAAAAAAGGTTAAAAATCGTATCTTTATTGTATGGAATGGAGAGGGCAAAATAAAAATATTCCAAATCTTGAACCTGTCTTTTTTTGGGATTTCGACATTGATGCAATGGACTTTATGAAAGCCCATAAGACCATTATTGCCCGAATTATCGAACGTGGCGGTCAGGAAGATATCGATGAAATTATCCGTTTTTATGGGTATAGTAAAGTAGTCACGGCTATCCGTGACGAAATCTATTTCCTGCCCAATTATGCTATTGACAAAGCGCTGAAATTCTTTCCCGAACTTAAAAAGGAAGAAATGTACTGTTACCTGAACCGTAAGGGCAAGCCCTATCATTGGATATAAAAATCCAATACTAAAAGCGGTGTTCTTTTTGCTTCTTTTTCTTGCTCCGCAAATTCTCCCAAGAAAAAGAAGTCACGGCTAACCGGTATTAGGACAAACAAAATACCCTATCCCTCTAAAGATTGCATATAGCCGTAAAATTCTCAAAAAATGTTTCCAAAAGAAAAAACAAGAAAAAAAGAAAGCAGATAAACGGGAAGGGCAATCCAGAGCCAAAAGGAAACGGAATAAGTCCCGAAGGGTGAAAAAGAAAAAAATATTTGGCGGAGTTTTTTTTCTTTTTCATTATGCCGTAAGCTTTTGGCTGGCAGGTGTGTGGGATGCCCTTCCCAACTTAGCTGTCTTTTTCTCTGTTTATTTGGAAACCTATCTTTCCTAACCGTTCCGCTTTTCAAAAGCGGAATAAATTCCATTTATAAATGATCTGGCTTTGAAAGCCACAGAAAGGATAGCGGAAAATACTATTGGTTATGTGGATGGGGGTATTTTTTGTTATGCTTTCCTATATCTTCCAAAACTCTTTAATAGGCTGAGGAAGAAGCGTCAGCAAATTAATGTGTTTTGAGGATTAAAATCTACTTATAAAATTTGTAAATAGTACTGTATTTGGTATGTGTACGCCAAATACTACCTCTGGATGCAAGGTTATAACAACTGATATGAGTAACATATATTTTTGAACTCTAAATTGTAAAAATATGGACGTAGCGGTTTTAGATATTCAGATTTTAAAAGCACTGTATAGGGAAGTAAAGGAAGTTTCCAATTTGATTGCGGAAATTACTGCACCCTATAAAGCACTTCAACAGGCAACGAAATGGCTTGACGGGCAGGAAGCCTGTCAATTACTTAATATCAGCAAGCGAACGTTGCAGACGTACAGAACAAAAGGTATTCTCGCGGCAACGGAAATCAATCGTAAGAATTATTTCAAACTGAATGATGTGGAATCGCTGATGCAGACCGAGCAATCATTAAAAAAGCAAAAGAAATGAAACAGATTGGAGATTCAAACGAGGATATGCTTGCACTGCTTGAAGCTGTGGTAGGCATCAAAAACGAACTGTTATATATCAGGGAATATTTCCACCCACTGTTAAAAGGAGAAATCTACCTGTCAGGCGAGCAGGTTTGCGAGATGCTACACATCAGCAAACGTACTTTGCAACAGTACAGGGATGACGGACTAATACCGTTTATCAAACTTGAACGGAAAATCCTCTTCCGTGAAAGCGACATTATAAAAGTGTTGGAAGATAATCATACTAGAATTAATAAAACTCTTCCATAAAATCTCGTTTCTGTTCTCTTTCAATGTCTTTTCTCTTCCAAATGATTTTTTGCTCGAAATAGTCTATATGCTCAGAATAGTCTAATATATTTGGTAATGTATTTATCATTGTTAAAATATCCTGATAAAATTCAATTTTCTTCTGATACACGGGAACCCAACTGCCAGTTGTACTTGAGGATCTACCAAAACTAATTTGTTTTGTAATTTCTACACCTTTAATCAGTAAGAGGAACTCTTTGAAAAATTCCACAAACCAATCTCTATAGTTGCAGTAGATAACTTCTACCAACATCAATAGTAATTTTTCATTGTTAGAATGTTTTTGAGTTAAATTAAAAATTAATGCCTTAACTTTTTCTGTTCTCTTTTCATTCGCATTCCTAAATCTGAATAAGGAATTAATATCATCTTCGATAAATAATATATATATATCTTTATTTAAAATCGTAATCAATAAGTCTTCTATCAATTCTTCATATTCAGGATACTCCCAAATATAATCAGTATTAATGTTTTCTAATCTAATTTTAGAGGAATAATCTAACCCAATCACATCATTTTTTAGACTATCATTAATAAAAGCCCTATCAATATCCAATATTGCCTTCAACTCTTTACCATCGTAATCAAAATGAGAATCAATCTCATACTGTGCCCAATAAGCATTTTTTAAAAGTTGGGGATGATTATTAAAGTAAGGTGCACATTCTGCACAAAAATGAAAACCAAAATCACGTCTTGTTTTTCGTACTTTATTCAGCATAATACTTGTTATGCAAGTGATAATATTATGATTTTCTAATTCCGGAATTTTCTCTTTATAGCTATCAAATATAGTTTCGTATTTCAGATAGTCAAGCATCCGATGAATATAAACGTAATCATCAGAATTTTTGAAATTATTTAGTAGTAATTCTAAGAAATTTTCATTTATCTGTTCCTTTGGCAACATAGTTAACAATACAGATTCCCAGTACGGTTTTCCTTTAAATTCATAATCGCTCATTATATTTATGAGTTCTTGTCCTGTCATAGTATTTTCTAGTAAGGCAACATTTACAACGGTTGATCTTAATGGGAAAACAACTTTACCACTGAAGAATAATCTCAATGCTTTTTCAAATTCAGATTTACCTTTTCTTGCTATAGAAATATAAATATCAGTAACAGCGGATTCTATGTGCCAGACATTATTGTCTTTTTGCTGTTTGGATAAAGCATCAATATTTATAAGGAACTTTTCTAAATATTCCCAACCATTTGCTCTCACAAAGTCATCAAACTCTTTTCTTTTTTCTTCTTCAGACTCTCGAAGAGATTTATCTCTTTTATATTCCCAATCATATTTTAAGAATTTGGATAGTTTCCTGATATCCGATTCAATAAACTTATTCCAATCTTCAGGATAAACAGTACCAGCTTTGGTTAACTGTTTAGCAAGTACACTTACAAATTTGCAATGCGCATATTGTTTGTTATCCAGCTTTTCAGAAATGAGTTTTTGATAAATAGGTAATTCATCTACATAAATACTCTTGTCAATATTTCCACCAGGACGAATAATTTGATGTAGTATTTTTTGTATTTGCTGGTTTTCAGAATCAAACAAGCGGTATATTTGATTAAGAATTCGCTCTCTCAATTTCATTAATTCATCTGATTTATATAAATCAAAATTATATATGGTAAATGCGTGTCCTTTAGCTGAGGCAAATTGTGTATAATGCCAACCTAACAGAGCTTCTGATAAATTCAGAAAAATACCATTTGCAAATGATTTTTCAATGTCACTTAACTTTTCATCTATCAAAATATCGAATAACATATTTTGCCTTAAGTATCCGTGTTCTCTGTCCTCTAGTTTATAATTAAAGTCTTCGTGGATAAACTTTAATATTTCGGGCAATCGACTTGGCTGTTTGTTTAACATTGCTAATGCAAGTTCAAGCGATGGTTTGAGTAGCTCATTTGGATGATTCCAAAAATCTTTTAAAAGTTCAAAATGCTTTGTGGCTCTTGTATGATCATTATGCTCATAACTAAAGGTAAGCTTTTCAGGTTGTTCTTCCTTTGGAAGGTCTTCTATCCATTTTTTTAAATACAACAGGCAATCCCGACCTTTGTAAAACCAAAAAAGATTGTAAAAAGCATATAATTCTTCATCTGAATTGACTTGCTTTATAACTTCATTTAAATGAGGCAATACTAAGTCTTTCACGTGATGATAAACAAATGTATTATTGACATCTATAAGCGTAGCACGGATTCTATTCGAAAACTTTTCAATAAAAGCGCCAATCCATTCTGCATAATTTATAGTGGTAGACTGGTCGTCAATAAAACACTTGTAAAATGCGTAAGTTGCTAAAACCTGATCTGACACTTTTACTATCTCATTAGAATAGACATCTAATATTTCATTATTGTGAAGCTCGATAATTGCAGTCCATAATTCATTCCAATTAATACCAAATTTTATTGAAAGTATATTCTTTAATTCTTCATTATTTCTATCTAAAACACCAAAAAATGAAACAATAGCGAGAGATTTGAGAATAATAGGATTATTAAAAACACCTATGTCTTCAGATATTTTTTTAAAGTACTTTTCATATAGTAATACAGGACTACTCAAATAATTTGTTTCTGAATCGGGGGTAACAGAATAAGTTGCCATTAGCGCAACTCTGGCATTTCCCTTGGCTAAATCTACTATTTTTCGTTTTATATCGCTATGATATTGAAGATTGGGTAAAGCCGTCACAATAATTTTTCCTATTTCCTCATCCTTAAATTCAGGTATATTAAATTCTTTATATGGGTAATTGTCAAGACTTACAGATACTTGTTTTTTCACATAATCTCGTGATGTAACTATTACTTTTGCAGAATAAGATTTGGAACCTTCCAATTTGCTCAGTAAGTAATTTAGGTTATTTATTGATTTATTAGCGTCATCAAATAAGATTATATGTTGTTTTCCTCGAGAAAAAAGATGCTGATAGTCATCCCATAATGAAACACCTGAACTTTGAATAACGATTGGAACATAATTATCTTTTGAAAGTTCCTCCAAAATCTTAACCGCCAATTTAGATTTTCCCACACCTGCACCACCTGATAATAACAAAACATCATATTTCTTTAAAGCTTCAATACTATTTTTAAGTTCTTCCTCCCTGCCAATGAATTCGTTGGTAAGCGATGGCTGTAATCCTTTTTCTGTTTTTAAAAGAAATTGATCGAGAGTGTATATATCTCCTTTTATCATTTTGATATTTAGATATTCTTCAGCTAATTTGGGGATGTCAAATATTAACATTGGCAAATTCTGAATATTTAAAACCTCGAACATCGTATCAGGATTATATGATTTTACTTTATTATTTAATAGATTATGTTCTTCTGCAGTTATTTTTTCATTACAAGCTAGTATGACTTTTTCTATTTTATTCTTTGCTATTGTTGTTACATCTTCCTTAAAACAATGGTCTATATCTTTTATAAGTTTTTCAAAAAAGGATTTTGATTTCCCTAATTTTTCCTGAGTTGTGCACTCCACAAAAATGTATTTCTCTTCATTTACAAAAAAAGAATCTGGCGTCCCTTTACTTGTTTTCTCTTTTCCAACAACGGCACCAGGAGCACCAATAAATTTATTGCCTTGTAAGTATAATAAATGGTTTACTAAGGTCTGAAAACTTGCCTGATTAATTGCTCTTAAAGCAATTTCTATTTGGGTTATGGTATTCATAGGGTTTTATCTATTATCAAAAAGTTCTAAGATGTTCGTTCTTTATTATCATTGTTTAGAGGTTCAATGTCGTTTATATGATTTGGGATACCTTGCTCCCTAAATTCAGAAGTAATATTAATTTGAATTACTTCTCTGGTGTCCTTCCAATGAATTATACTTAAAAATGAAAGAGCCAACTGAACTTTTAAATCTAGATTATCAGGTTCATTATCTAAATTCCATTTGTCTTTTATTTCTTTATTCTCTTCTTTATTGATATCAATAACTGATGCATAGATTTTTAATTCATCATTTATTGACACAAGTTTTAATTCTTCTTTTTCATTATCCAATAAATCCCTGTGTTCGACTGCTGGTAAATCATCTTTTCGTAATACAAATAATAAATCTTGAGAATTGTATTCCGTAGATGGTATATGTATAATTCTATCTTTAAAACTACTATTTTCAAGAATTTCGCGAACACGGTATTGAATATTTATTCCAACAATAATTATTTCAGAGTTTTCACCAATTAACTTAGATAAAGATGTTATTAAATCTTCCCGTTTTAATAAATATCTCTTCGTTTTTGCGACAAAAAATGAGTTTGGTATATACCGTTTTATACTTTCTCGTGCTATTGAACTAGCAAAAAAAGTATCATAATTTAAATGAGGTATATCATTTTCTGTAAAACCTGATTTGGACATCAAGATAATTGCTCCTCTTATTGACAACTTCAAGCTTCCTTCATTATGCTCATCATCCAAAGGAATAAAAATAGGATTATATACCTCAAAAGCTTCAGTAAGTATTGGAGTTGAACTTTCATAAAAATGCGTAATCATTTCCTTAGATAGCTCTGCATTACGTTTTTGTTCACCTATTTTATTTGTTATTTGTTCTTTTAACTCTTCAATAAATTGTTTAAACGTTTCTTTTTTCTGTAAGACTAATTCTTCATAGCCTAAAGCTTTTGTTAAATCTTTATTTTCAATAACATTATTTAAGCATTTTTCGAAAAAAGAAGTACTATCTAGCCAATTGCCCAATTCTCGTATATCATCAGGAAGATTAGGAAGGTCAGTGAAATTCTGATAAGTATAATATTGATTTAAAGAATACTGTCTTATAAACAAAATCGTCAGGTAACTACATATCCAATAATTTACTTGTCTCCGGTTACCTAAATTATCTAGCTCGGGAAAATAGTATTTTAAATCTATAGGTGTACCAATATTTTTAAACTCATTCCTAAAGTGCTCAAACCAATAAAATATCTCAGTCATTGACTCAGGTAACAATACATATTTAGGAGGTAGTGATTGAGAGTATTCAAAAAAGTACTTTAATAAATCATACTTTTTTCTATAATAAACTAATCCACCTAATGCATAATGGAACTCAATAAATCTCTTACGCTCTTTCTCTCTTCTTGCTACTTCCTGTTTATTAATTATTTCTCTTGCTTCAAAATCATAATTTTGATGTATTGGTTGAAGTCTAAAGTCATAATACTGGCTTGAATTAGCCCAAAACATTTTAACTAATCTAGGATAATCACAAATTGTGTATATATTTCTCCATAGCCAGTTATAAGTCTCTTCTGATATAGTAATCTCTTCAAAATCTTCTCCCAATAACCAAATGCCACTTACTGCTCTATGTTCAATAGCCCTTAATTTTCTATTTTGAACAACTGTAGATTCCTCATTTAGTTTATTTACCATAAAGTATAAATCCACAGGGTATTCTAATGGTTGATTTTTGGCGTGAGCTCTCCTTATGTTTGCAAAAGTTTTGTAGTAAAACTCTAGTAATGTTTCTTGCAAATGTTCATCTTGCTTTTCAACTGCATAATATGTTAGCTCATTAATAGCTTTCAGATAATATTGCCGAATTTCATCCTCTTCTGATAAAGCATCATATTTTTTCACAATATGTATTAGTAGTGAACTTGACTTACCATTAAATAAGATTACCTTATCTAACCATAGAAAGAAAAGTATTGTCAACACAAATGAGAAAGTAATAACTATAAGGTTGGATGAATTATTAATCATCCAGTTATCCCATCCCCAAAATGGTTCTGTTTTAAAAATTATGAATAAAAATGATACAAGTGTAAAAACAAGAAGAAGCTTAAAAATTGTAACTTTATACTCCTTTTCTTTATAGACAAATTTTAATGATTTCTGAGGGAATTCATTGTTAAATAATACAGGTATATATTGTGACTGATACTTGTCTCCAATATTTGATATTTTGTCAACAATAATAGGATAAGCAATACCTAAAATTGCAATATCTATTGCCACACATATTTCTATTACATTTTCAATAGTCATTAATAAAATAATTTTGGATATTTAATCATTCATTGGTGGAATGTATTTCACCTGCTCTGTTTATGAAGTCTACTAAAGGCCCCCTAAATAATTTTGGCTTTGCACAACTGTCTTGCGTGTAATTATATAAAAGCTAAAGTACAAAAAAAGCCAATGCGCTTTGCATTGACTTTTCTTAGTTAGGATATACTAATTGTTCAGAATTGATTAAAAAAAAGAGTTTAGTTTCTCTTAAATTTATATAATATCTCTTACATATACATGCTGGCTTTCTCAGCGCTGATCATTCTTTAATACTTCATCTTTTGAAAATAATGCTTCCTTACAAATAACTATTCATCTGAATCATCCTTATGAAAGTTCGATAACAATTTACTCTCAATAACCAAATTATGCAATTCATCCATCAGTTTTTCAACAATAACGTTCATTTGGACGACCTTTTCTTTATCCAGTTTAGACAGCCTATGATGAATAGCCATATTTTTATCTAAATAAGGAAAGAAATCCGTCCAGAACTGTTCTGTTAAATACTCATACTTTTGAATATCAGAATCTGCATAAAGGCATAATTGCCATAATGATTGACTGGATAGATAATTAGGCAGGTAATATGTTTTTACAAAAATGTATGTCCTGCAAAAGGATAGAAAAAACAATGAAAATAGATATTCTAAGCCTTGGTAGTTTCCTTTAGGATTATTGGCAATCTCAAAGAACTGGAAAGCACTGTTCTTACTCGATTTATAATGAAAGTACAAATCAGCGTGACAAGGATTATGAGGAACTTCCCAATGAAATTCTGGATGGTAAGGGCTGGATGAATATATGAGGCATTTCTTTTTAATAATGCTAGTAAAGAAACTCTGAGTATGAAAGAGATTTTTTTGAATCCAGCTACGGCTGTGGCTTATCAAAACAAAATCAAATTTCCCATTCATACTGCTTTTGAGTGATTGGCTTATCAAGCTTAATTTTTCGTTGCCTGCCCCTTCAGATATCAGCATAAGGTAATACGTTGTTTTTTCTCCAAATGTAATTTGTTGGTACAGATAAACTTGTTCGGCTTCAACAAAATTCAGTATGGTTTCAATAGCAGTTTCAAGAACTGAGTCTTTCGGTTTTCCGTCAATCTGATTCGGAACTTTTTCCACTAGGAATGATTGTTTTTTTATCATTCTCTTTAATTCATCCAACCGTTTTTCAATAAGTTGGTACAGATTCTCTTCGGCAATTCCAACAGCTTCGTACATCTCGTTTTGATATATTGCATCATCATCGGCGGTAGCTTCTTTCGCCTTCGCAAAAAGATCAGTGAGATAATATCTGCTATTACCACTTTTCACAAAGTATTTCTGAATCTCAGGAATATACTCGATCATATCGTTTATTCTTTCATCCAAATTCAGTGCATTAAAAGTAGTTCCTGCATAAAGTTCTTCTAAATATTCGAGATCATATTTTATCAATCTTGCATAGGATGTAAAAACACTGTTTGAACAACCTTCCGAAATGAGATTTTGGACTTGTGACTTATGAAGATCGTGATCGTGATAAAACCTTTCTTGAAAGGCATTGAACTTTTTCTTGTATTTTTTCCATTCCCTTGTAATGATGGGCGAATCTCTTAATTCTTCATTCTGGTAGATCACTGCCGAAGGCTGACAGTAGAATTCAACAAAAGGGTGACCCAAAGAAAATTTATGATGAAACTTTACGGAGTAGATGAAATAGACATCTATCTGATAGCGATTTCTAACTTTCTTTACCCATCTGCTTTGCTGTAGCTCTTGCGCATCGCTATTTTTTTCAATATGGATAATCAGATGCGAAAATACGGATGAATGATTTTTGCTGAAAAATATCTGAATAACACTGTACTGATTGACCAATTGTCTCAGGATATTTTCTATAAACTCGTTATCGAGTTTTGGAAATGTGAGTTTTTTTGAAGCTTTCATAATGTACGATTATTAAGGTTTTGATCTGGAATATTGAAATAGATATAGACCGATTCTAAAAATAGCCTGACTAATGCAAACCAAGCCATAAGGTCAATATGTTCCTGCAACTCAGGATCATTTTCCAGACCCTTTGCGCTTTCTAAGCTTAAATCCAAATTTTGAATTCTCTGCTGGAATTTTTCGTAATATTCTACTCCGACAACTGAAACGGTAATAATCAGCAGGTCGTGTACAAACTTTTCGGAACTGATTGAACCCAAAATATATCTGAGACTGTCATAACAATCATCGCTGGGATTTGGATTTTCCTTAAGTTCATAACAAAAATGCATCAGTAACTGAAGACAGGAGAAAAGTCCTGCCGTCTTCACATCGCTTGTTTCAGCATCAGGAATTTCAAGTTCGCCTGAAAGAAGCTCTTCCAGTCCGTATTCCTGCAAAAGTTCGGGATACCTGTCCAGCAATAAATCGAGCTTGGGATTTTTCAATTTTTCCAGAAGCTCCGAAATTCCTTTTTCGAGATTAAGCTTTTCTGAATCCTGCAGTAATATATTCAATGCTGTCTTTGCCTGCTCTGACGATTTTATAAGCCTTTTTCCTTTCTTAAAGTTTTCATTATTTTCCATATCATAAAAATTTAGCTTTAGTAAAGTTGGAAATGTGCAAAAGGATATTCTATTCCATTATTGGATATATTATTCTAAAGGGGTGATAATCTTTTTGATCTTTTCAAGACCACTTTCGCGCATCATCTGGCTTGCATCAAGCATTTTGACCAAATGGATATAGGGCGTGACCAGATCATAATCAAATTCCACGACATTGGGGGATAATGCTATATGTATGATTTCACAAAGAAAAAATTCAAATTCATCTAATGAATTCTCTGCAAATGCAATTTTGAATACGGTAAACGGATTGGCATACTCTTCTCTTGTCAATGAACCTTGATGAAGAATCGATTTACAGTCAGGTTCCTGCTTGAGTTTCCATTTTTTCCCTTTGTCTTTCAGGTGAAAACAAGCTTTAAGAAATGATCTGATGATAGTGTAGAAAAGAAATACCCGTCCTGGATACTCTTTCTTGTAAACTTCCTGCTTATTGATATAAAGAACCGCTTCTGCTAATCCATTCTTGTAGTGGTCAAGATCCGCATAATCAAAAAAAGCATCAATTACCTCAAAAGGGTTTTCTACCTCATAGGCGTACCAAAAATTCGTTTCAAAAGACATTTTTTTCTTTTTCATAATTGAAATTTTAAATATTGATTAGCCAAGTTCTATCATTTGGAAAGGATAATCTATACGGAATTCGGATATAATATCTGTCAAAATGGATATTTTACAGTATATTTTTTTACCTTTGAAATTCAGATTTTTTAATCCAAATGGCTTTATCTTTGAGCCTTCAAAAAATTGGTACTCGTTATGGAACAGAAAATACATCAGGGAAGAAATGTAAAACGCTTCAGGGAAATGCTTGGCATCAAGCAGGAAGCACTGGCTTTTGATCTTGGAGACGACTGGAATCAGAAGAAAATTTCTATGCTGGAGCAAAAAGATGTAATCGAGGATGATATGCTTAGGCAGATTTCAAATGCACTGAAAATACCAGTGGAAGCTTTTCAAAATTTTGAAGAAGAACAGGCGGTAAATGTAATTGCTAATACTTTTGGTAATAATGGTATTGGATATCAGAGAAATGATAATCCTACTTTTAATCCTATAGAGCAAGTGCTAAAGATGCACGAAGAAAAAATTGCTTTGTACGAGCGTATGTTGAAAGAGAAAGATGAAATGATGGCAAGGCTTGAAAAATTAATCAATAAATAGTAATAGGAATAATTCTTAATTCGTAAAAGGCTCAACTGTTTAGTTGAGCCTTTTAATATCTGATAAGGATAATTTAGATGTCTTAGAATTTCATTTACTTCAATCCCTATTAGAATTGAGAAATAAAAGAACTCTCCATTCCTTTGAAATTTTCTGCTATCTTCTCCATATCTTTTCCCACTTTTTCGTTTAATATCTTTGCATAGATTTGAGTAGTTGCAATATTCTTGTGCCCCATCATTTTGCTAAGACTTTCAAGCGGAACGCCTTCGCTTAGAAAAAGAGTGGCAAACGTATGCCGTGCCAAATGGAACGTTACCTTTTTGTTCTCAAGACACTGAATCAACTGGGATATCCGATTAAGGCTTTCATTGCAGACACTATTGGAAGGTACTGGAAATACCAGCCCATTTTGGGAAAGACCTTCATATTTGCTGATAATCATTTTTGGAATATCCAACAACATCACATTGGATGAAGTGGCTGTCTTTCTCCTGCGAATGATAATCCATTCCCTACCATCAAAAAACTCTTGAATATTGCTTTTTTTCAATCCTTTCATATCAGAATAAGAAAGTCCAGTAAAACAGCTGAAAACAAAAAGGTCTTTCACCAATTCATCTTTCTTTTTAATACATTCAAAAATAACGAGTTGTTCCAATTCAGTTCGTAGCAGATAGCCTCGATCCCTGTCCTTCTTGGTGTTTTTGTACTCGCTGAATGGGTTGCAGGAAAGATGTTTTCTGCTTATAGCCAATCGGCAAACGGTAGTAAGCCCGATCATATAGACCCATATTGTGTTGTGTTCTAGACTTTGGTCATTACGAAGATAGTAATCAAATTCCTGAATAAATTCACAATCAATAGTATTAAAAGAAATATCGGAACTTTTATATTTTGACCGGGCAAAACTTCTGAGATGGATTAAAAGGCTTTTGTATTTTCCAAGCGTTCCGTATGCCCGAAGTCCGCTATCGACCTTTTTCTCAAAGTCCAGTACAAATCTATCGAAGAATTTGAAAAATGTCAGCTCTCCCTTTTCCATACCAAGAAAAACATCTCTCAGCTTATCGCTATTTACACTTCCATCACTCTCCATAATTTTTGAGTGGCACTTTTCAATACCCATACGGATGCTGTCAAGTTTGGTGTTGAGGTTCTGTGCTTCCTTGCTTTTGCCCGAAACCCTGCCATATTTCAAATCCCAAGTAGAAGCAGAAATATCCAGCTTGGCACTGAATGTGGATTGCTTGCCATTAACGGTTATCCTGCACATAACAGGCACCATTCCGTTTTTCTTTGGTGCATTCTTTTTAAGGTAGAATAATACCTTAAATGTTGATCTTTTTGTCGTTTCCATAACTCAAATTTCTTAATGTTAAATTAAAATTTATCGAGCTGGGAAACAATATGAAATACAATGCAATAAACTGAAAAACAATCAAATACAAATATTCAAAGGTTTTTTAAAAGTAACGATTTGGTAACCGAACTTTTGTAATTCCTTGCGTTTTCTTGCTTTTAACTGCACTACCAAAAAGTGAAAAACAGTTGCAAATCCTTTATTTGCAACTGTTTTACCTGTTTTCTATCTTTGATGTATTTTATCTAAAACTTTATTTTAAAAATATATAATTTAAAATTGCTCAAATCATTTTCTGAAGTAGCAAAAATTTCTAAAGCTGGAGTATTGATTACCATTCACTGGATTTTTTTCTACGCCAGCATTAAATATTCCAACATATCAATTGGTGTTGTGTGTTATTGTCTGACTAGTTTTTTTACAGCTTTTTTTGAACCGATTCTCAATAAAAAAAGATTTAATCTGGTTCAAGTTTTATTAAGCATGCTTACATTACTAGGAATAAGCTTGATTTTCCATTTTGATTCCTCATATCAACTCGGAATATTACTTGGAGTAATTTCGTCAGCATTTGCTGCTTTATACACTATTTACAACGAAAGGCTAGTGCAACATTACGATAGCAAATTAATTAACTTTTATCAGATGCTTGGCGGAACTTTAGTTCTAGGAGTTATACTGCCTATTTATTTTTACAATTTTCCAAACCAAACTTTCGTTCCAAGCTTAACAGATACTTTCTATTTATTAATCTTAGCATCATGTTGTACCGTTGCGCTTTATGTTATGTTTGCAGAATCACTTAAAAAAATTCCAGCATTTACCATAAATCTAACCTTCAACCTAGAACCAATTTATTCTATTATATTAGCTTTCTTATTTTTTAATGAAGGACAATCGGTCAATTTCTCTTTTTATATCGGAATAAGCTTGGTAATGACCTCCGTTTTACTGCAATCTATTATTTCTATCCGAAAGAAAAACACTACATAACCTCAAATCTCTTAAAAGTATAAAACAAAAAAAACTCCTTTCACACAAAGGAGTTTTCTGTTTTTAATATATTTTTAGTCATTCAATCCTTTCCCATCAAGAATTCGTTGAATATTTTTTTCCACTCTCGACTCTCTTGTTTTAGATTGTTTAGGCTGCGAAAAATGAAGCAAATATGCACGTTGTCTCCCTGGAGTTAAAGCATAAAAAGCTTTTTTAAAATCAGAATTGGCATCAAATTTATTCTGAAGCTCTTCGGCAATTTCAAATTCAGAAACTTTTTTCAGTTCTACCTTTTGCCCTGATTTTTCAATTTCAGCCGCTTCAAAAATATACTTTTTTAGAATTTCTTTCTTATCTAAAATATCTTTAACATTCGCAAATCTAACTTGACGAGCCGCTTGTACATTCTCTGATTGCTGAATTAATATAATATCTGGATCTTTCATTAAAGCTCCTTTGAAAAACAAAAAAGCGCAATATTCCTTAAATGAATGAATCAAAACAATGTTTGCTTTTTCGAAAGTATAACAAGGGCATCCCCATTTTAATTCTTCTGACAAATGACAGTCTAAAACAATTTCTCTCATTTGTTCGATTTCGGCTTTCCATTTTTCAGCTTTCTCGAAATAAAAATCAACTTTAGGATTTGTAGCATATTGTGCCATAAATTTTCAAATTAAAATTATCCTTTAAATTTAATAAATTTTAAAAATTATCCGATAAGTCTTTTTCAAGATTAAAGAAACCTAAAACATTTTAAAGACATCCTAAGACAAGTTTACCTAAAGAATAGTGGAAACCAACTCAAATAAACCAAAAGACTTCATTATTCGAAGCAATATTAAAAAAAAAAAAAAACAATAAGCATTCAAAATATTTCCGAAAATCTATAAAAACAGAAAACCCCATCCGATTAGGATAGGGTTTTCAAAAGAAAGGCGACGACATACTCTCCCACATGACTGCAGTACCATCTGCGCAGGCGGGCTTAACTTCTCTGTTCGGGATGGGAAGAGGTGAGCCCCGCCGCAATAACCACCTTAAGGTTTTTAGTCTAAAGTTTAAGGTCATAAAGCCTAAAGCCATTATTGCGGCTTTTTAACTTTTGACTTTCCTCTTTACGACTTACTCGCGTCGAGCAAATATTTTAACATACTGAGATAAAGAAAAGAAGAATATTTTAGAAAGTTCCTTCCCGATCCGCTGGGCGGATCGGGAAAAAGGCGTGCATAAGCTTACGGATTATTAGTACTACTCGACTGTGACATTACTGCCTTTACATCTGTAGCCTATCAACGTGGTCATCTTCCACGATCCTTAAAAGAAATCTCATCTTGTGGTGGGTTTCGCGCTTATATGCTTTCAGCGCTTATCCCTTCCCAACGTAGCTACTCTGCGGTGCCCCTGGCGGGACAACAGATACACTAGAGGTTAGTCCAATTCGGTCCTCTCGTACTAGAATCAGATCCACTCAAATTTCTAACGCCCGCAGTAGATAGAGACCGAACTGTCTCACGACGTTCTGAACCCAGCTCGCGTGCCACTTTAATGGGCGAACAGCCCAACCCTTGGGACCTTCTCCAGCCCCAGGATGTGACGAGCCGACATCGAGGTGCCAAACCCCCCGTCGATATGAGCTCTTGGGGGAGATCAGCCTGTTATCCCCGGCGTACCTTTTATCCTTTGAGCGATGGCCCTTCCATGCGGAACCACCGGATCACTATGCTCTACTTTCGTACCTGATCGACCTGTATGTCTCTCAGTCAAGCTCCCTTATGCCATTGCACTCTACGCACGGTTACCAAGCGTACTGAGGGAACCTTTAGAAGCCTCCGTTACTCTTTTGGAGGCGACCACCCCAGTCAAACTACCCACCAAGCACTGTCCCCCACATCGCGGGGTTAGGCCTCAGATAAACAAAGGGTTGTATTTCAACAATGACTCCACAACGCCTGGCGACGCCGCTTCAAAGTCTCCAACCTATCCTACACATCATTTATCCAAGGTCAATACTAAGCTATAGTAAAGGTGCACAGGGTCTTTTCGTCCCACTGCGGGTAAACGGCATCTTCACCGTTACTACAATTTCACCGAGCTCATGGCTGAGACAGTGTCCAGATCGTTACACCATTCGTGCAGGTCGGAACTTACCCGACAAGGAATTTCGCTACCTTAGGACCGTTATAGTTACGGCCGCCGTTTACTGGGGCTTCAATTCAATGCTTCTCCGAAGATAACATCTCCTCTTAACCTTCCAGCACCGGGCAGGTGTCAGGCCCTATACTTCATCTTACGATTTTGCAGAGCCCTGTGTTTTTGATAAACAGTCGCCTGGACCTCTTCACTGCGGCCCCGATTGCTCGGGGCGACCTTTCTCCCGAAGTTACAGGTCTATTTTGCCTAATTCCTTAGCCATGAATCTCTCGAGCACCTTAGGATTCTCTCCTCAACTACCTGTGTCGGTTTACGGTACTGGTTCTTATTGCCTGAAGTTTAGAGGTTTTTCTTGGAAGCCCTTAGGCGCACTATCTCTTTGTCCGAAGACTCCGAGTACTATCGCATTTCACCAAACTCTCCGGATTTGCCTAGAGAGCCTATAGCTAGGTGCTTTAACGAACTATTCCGTCAGTTCGCGGCGCTTTCATCACTCCGTCACCCCATCACAGCAATAAGAAGTACGGGAATATTAACCCGTTGGCCATCGACTGTCCCTTTCGGGTTCGCCTTAGGACCAGACTAACCCACAGCTGATTAGCATAGCTGTGGAAACCTTAGTTTTTCGGTGTGCGGGTTTCTCGCCCGCATTATCGTTACTTATGCCTACATTTTCTTTTCTGACCGGTCCAGCATACCTTACGATACACCTTCTGCCCTGTCAGAATGCTCCCCTACCACTTTGCATTGCTGCAAAATCCATAGCTTCGGTAATATGTTTATGCCCGATTATTATCCATGCTCGTCCGCTCGACTAGTGAGCTGTTACGCACTCTTTAAATGAATGGCTGCTTCCAAGCCAACATCCTAGCTGTCTGGGCAGACAAACCTCGTTCTTTCAACTTAACATATATTTGGGGACCTTAGCTGATGGTCTGGGTTCTTTCCCTCTCGGACTTGGACCTTAGCACCCAAGCCCTCACTGCTGTGAAACATTATATAGCATTCGGAGTTTGTCAGGAATTGGTAGGCGGTGAAGCCCCCGCATCCAATCAGTAGCTCTACCTCTATATAACTGTCATCAGCGCTGCACCTAAATGCATTTCGGGGAGTACGAGCTATTTCCGAGTTTGATTGGCCTTTCACCCCTACCCACAGGTCATCCGAAGACTTTTCAACGTCAACCGGTTCGGTCCTCCACTGTGTGTTACCACAGCTTCAACCTGCCCATGGGTAGATCACACGGTTTCGCGTCTAACACTGCCGACTAAAGCGCCCTATTCAGACTCGCTTTCGCTGCGGATCCATGGCTTAACCACTTATCCTTGCCGGCAACGTTAACTCGTAGGCTCATTATGCAAAAGGCACGCCGTCACCCCACGAAAGGGCTCCGACCGCTTGTAAGCGCATGGTTTCAGGATCTATTTCACTCCGTTATTCACGGTTCTTTTCACCTTTCCCTCACGGTACTGGTTCACTATCGGTCTCTCAGGAGTATTTAGCCTTAGCGGATGGTCCCGCCAAATTCAGACAGGGTTTCACGTGCCCCGCCCTACTCAGGATACCACTATCTATTATGCTCGTTACCCATACGGGGCTGTCACCCTCTATGGCGCTCCTTTCCAGAAGCTTCCGGTTCCTTGCACATAAAATGCCGTGGTCCTACAACCCCAGCTATGCCGTAACATAACTGGTTTGGGCTAATCCGCGTTCGCTCGCCACTACTTACGGAATCACTTTTGTTTTCTTCTCCTCCGCCTACTTAGATGTTTCAGTTCAGCGGGTTTGCCCACCTATCGGTGTGCTATGCCTTCAGCATAGCGGGTTGCCCCATTCGGATATCTGCGGATCGATCTGTGTGTGCCAGTCCCCGCAGCTTTTCGCAGCTTATCACGTCCTTCTTCGCCTCTGAGAGCCTAGGCATTCCCCATGCGCCCTTATTTTGCTTATTGCACCAATCATAAAATCAATTATGACCGTTTTTTTTGTTTTTCCTATCTGTTAGAATCAGAAAAACGCTTTCTACTTTCTTATTATTTTCTTATCTCAATATGTCAATGAACTTTTTTCCTTTCGGAACTGTGGAGAATAACGGAGTCGAACCGTTGACCTCCTGCGTGCAAGGCAGGCGCTCTAGCCAGCTGAGCTAATCCCCCATTTTGAATCTTAGATTTTAGAATTCAGATTTTAGATTTCTAATTCTTCTCTAATTTCCTTTGGTGAATCCCAGCTTCCAGAATTTCCTTCAAATCAAGCCAAATAGTAGTCCCGGGCAGACTCGAACTGCCGACCCCTACATTATCAGTGTAGTACTCTAACCAGCTGAGCTACGAGACTCTGTTTTACTTAATTTTCATCATTTTTTTAAATTAACAGCAAGAGTAATGCAATCACGATTCCAAACCTACCGTCCGGCATCTTATTTCCCAATCGTGCCTTGCGGCTAACGGATTGGGCTCTAGAAAGGAGGTGTTCCAGCCGCACCTTCCGGTACGGCTACCTTGTTACGACTTAGCCCTAGTTACCAGTTTTACCCTAGGCAGCTCCTTGCGGTCACCGACTTCAGGCACCCCCAGCTTCCATGGCTTGACGGGCGGTGTGTACAAGGCCCGGGAACGTATTCACCGGATCATGGCTGATATCCGATTACTAGCGATTCCAGCTTCACGGAGTCGAGTTGCAGACTCCGATCCGAACTGTGACCGGCTTTATAGATTCGCTCCTGGTCGCCCAGTGGCTGCTCTCTGTACCGGCCATTGTAGCACGTGTGTAGCCCAAGGCGTAAGGGCCGTGATGATTTGACGTCATCCCCACCTTCCTCACAGTTTGCACTGGCAGTCTTGTTAGAGTTCCCGACATGACTCGCTGGCAACTAACAACAGGGGTTGCGCTCGTTATAGGACTTAACCTGACACCTCACGGCACGAGCTGACGACAACCATGCAGCACCTTGTAAACTGTCTTGCGAAAGATCTGTTTCCAAATCGGTCAGTCTGCATTTAAGCCTTGGTAAGGTTCCTCGCGTATCATCGAATTAAACCACATGCTCCACCGCTTGTGCGGGCCCCCGTCAATTCCTTTGAGTTTCAAACTTGCGTTCGTACTCCCCAGGTGGGATACTTATCACTTTCGCTTAGCCACTGAAGTTGCCCCCAACAGCTAGTATCCATCGTTTACGGCGTGGACTACCAGGGTATCTAATCCTGTTCGCTACCCACGCTTTCGTCCATCAGCGTCAATCGATTGGTAGTAACCTGCCTTCGCAATTGGTATTCCATGTAATCTCTAAGCATTTCACCGCTACACTACATATTCTAGTTACTTCCCAATAATTCAAGTCCTGCAGTATCAATGGCCGTTCCACCGTTGAGCGATGGGCTTTCACCACTGACTTACAAGACCGCCTACGGACCCTTTAAACCCAATGATTCCGGATAACGCTTGGATCCTCCGTATTACCGCGGCTGCTGGCACGGAGTTAGCCGATCCTTATTCTTACGGTACCGTCAAGCTCCTTCACGAAGGAGTGTTTCTTCCCGTACAAAAGCAGTTTACAATCCATAGGACCGTCATCCTGCACGCGGCATGGCTGGTTCAGGCTTGCGCCCATTGACCAATATTCCTCACTGCTGCCTCCCGTAGGAGTCTGGTCCGTGTCTCAGTACCAGTGTGGGGGATCTCCCTCTCAGGACCCCTACCCATCGTCGCCTTGGTAAGCCGTTACCTTACCAACTAGCTAATGGGACGCATGCTCATCTTTCACCGTTGTGACTTTAATTATAAGATGATGCCATCCTATAATGCTATGAGGTATTAATCCAAATTTCTCTGGGCTATCCCTCTGTGAAAGGCAGATTGCATACGCGTTACGCACCCGTGCGCCGGTCTCAGATTCCGAAGAATCCTACCCCTCGACTTGCATGTGTTAAGCCTGCCGCTAGCGTTCATCCTGAGCCAGGATCAAACTCTTCATCGTATATTTTTATATTATTATGCGATGCTTTTCCAGTCGGTTCTTTTCGAATCTCTCGATTCCATTACTCTTATTTTTTCTGTTTTGAAATCTCTTTCAAAACGGCTGTCAATTCAATATGTCTACGAACGTGTCTTCTTTTGTTTTTCGCTTATCTCTCAAAGCGGGTGCAAAACTAAAACTTCTTTTTATTTCCTGCAAGAAAAAATTCAAAAAATTTGAAACTTTTTTTTCGTTTCCATTTTCCCATTTTCCCTTCCAATCTATCAATGAACCTTCCCTGTTTTGCGGGGTGCAAATGTAAAACCCTTTTTCTTTTCCTGCAAGCTTTTCCGAATCTTTTTTTCGAAAATCTCTTTTCTTTCGATTCTTATTTCCTGGCAGTATTTCGATGAGCGTCTTGCTGATTGCGGGTGCAAAAGTAGAACCTTTTTCCAGTTATACAATACTTTTGGACGCCTTTTTTTCGCCTTTTCTCAAATTATTTTTTAACTTACTGATAACGGCTTCTTTACGTTTTGAAGTTTTTGGATTCCCGTAAGGATTTTCTCCGTTTGGCTGCGTTTTTCCTGTCTGCTGCCGCTTCCGCATTCCCGTTTTTGCGGGTTTTCAGGTTTGGCGGACGTTTTCCGCCCTTTCTCTAATTACGGAAAAATCCATTTTTAGCAAAAAAGCCCTTCCCAAGACGGGATTTATAGCCCCGATAGTCCCGAAGCTTCGGGAGGAAATCCTTTTTGGGGACGGGGTTCGCCCCAAAAAGATTGCAGCGCATAGCGGGAAACAGCTCCTGAAAATAATTAAAGTGTTTCCCTTTACATATGCTTGCACATAAAACGCAATGCCGTGCGCCTCTACAGAAAATTGGGGTTTAATTTCTTCCTTATATATATGCGTAAAAAGAAACCCGACAGATTTTTCAAATCTGTCGGGTTGAAATGGTAACATTAAACTCCTTTATTAATCAAAACGAATAGCTTTTACTGGAGATATTTTTGTTATTATATAAGATGGAATCAATAGTACCAAGAAACAAACGGTAACTGTAAGCAGATTTAACAAGAGAATATAAATCCAATTTAAATAAACAGGCGCTTGATTTACATAATAGTTTTCTGGATTCAGTTGGATTATACCAAATTGCTGTTGAATCAGTAAAATTGAAATTCCTATTAAATTTCCCCAGAATAATCCCCGAAGAATAAGATAAAAGGCATTATACAAAAATATTTTTCGAACCGACCAGTTATTAGCTCCCATCGATTTTAAAATCCCAATCATTTGTGTTCTTTCTAAAATAAGAACCAATAATGCGACAACCATATTAATTGTAGCAACTAAAATCATTACCGCCAAAATCACTACTATATTAAAATCGAATAATTGAAGCCAATCAAATATATAACTATATTTTTCTACAATAGTTTCAGTGTCAAGAGTAGAAGATGTTTTTTCGTAAACCAGATTTCCAATGGTTTTAATTTCATTAAAGTCATTTACAAAAACTTCAAATGCTCCAATTTGATCTTCATTCCACTTATTAATTCTTTGAATATGTCGAATGTCACCTATTATATAAGTAGCATCAAAATCTTGAAATCCTGAATTGAATATTCCAACAATTTTAAATCGACGACTATTAGGCAACTTTCCTTGTTCTTCTTTTATAAAAAAAGTATTGAATTGGTCGCCAAGTTTCAAATTAAGTCTGTTTGCCAGAAATCTTGAAATAATAACATCTTCATTTATTTGTTTACTAAAATCTGGCAATTTGCCTTCTACAATATATTCTTTAATATTATTCCAATCATAATCTGCCCCTACTCCTTTAAAAACAATTCCTTCAAATGCATTTTCTGTTCTTATAATTCCGGCTTTACTTGCGATTGCTTGTATATGACTAACTTCTGGAACACTTTTAAAATTAGGATAGAAATCTTGTTTTTTGGAAATTGGAACCAAAGTAACATCTGAATTATTATTATCATAATTAGAAATAATAATCTGTCCGTTGAACGCAGATACTTTGTCACGAATTTTTTTCTGAAGACCAATTCCTGTCGCAACAGAAACCATCATCATAATTATTCCAATTGCAATTGCCGAAATAGCAATTTTAATAATAGGCGCCGAGATACTGCTTTTGTAATCTTTTGCAGTAATAAGTCTTTTGGCTATAAAATATTCTAAATTCAAATTTTAGGTTTTTTAATTATTCCTTTCTCAAAAGTACACCTTAAAAGAATAAAACGAGAAATTCTTTAAATTAATTAATATTCTTTTCTTTAAAGAGGAAGTTTCTTTTTCATTTCTTCGACTATATTGTATGCTGCTGGGCAAATTTCAACATTTTTTAATGTTAGATTTGAAATCTGATAAAATTTGTTTCTATCGGTGTGAGGAAATTCTCGACATGCTTTTGGACGAACATCATAAATCATACAGTAATTCTCATGGTCTAAAAAAGTACAAGGAACACTTTTCAAAACATAATCTTTATCTTCATCAATGCGAAGATATTGCTCTATAAATTGCTGTGGCTTTTTTCTAAAATGCTTTGAAATCCGCTCAATATCTGCAAGAGTAAATAATGGTCCCGTTGTTTTACAGCAATTAGCGCACTTCAAACAGTCAGTTCTTTTAAATTCTGCATTATGCAAATCCTGCATAACGTAATCTAAATTCTTTGGCTGTTTCTTTTTAAGCTTATCGAAATACTTTTTATTTTCGTTATGCTTATCTTTGGCTAACTTACTTAAGTTATTTAAAATCTGTTTCAAGTTTAAAATTTAAAGTTGATCTGCAAAATTAAGCAACTTTGAACTCGAAACCTTAAACTTTAAAATAAAACAATGAAAGATCTTTTTGGAAAAGCGATATTTGATTTTTACACCAATAATTCGCCCGAAGATATTATTACTGAAACTTCAATTTCTGAAGAAGATGAAATGAGTGTCGAATATCTTTTTCGAGCTTATAACGAAATGCCAAAAATCGAGCAAAAAGCACTTCAATTGGCTTACGGAAAAATATTAGATGTAGGATGCGGAGCTGGAAGTCATGCTTTATCGCTACAAAATGAACGAAATTTGGATGTAACTGCTATTGATATTTCAGAAAAGGCAATTGAAACCGCACTTTTGAGAGGAATAAAAAATGCTCAAGTGAAAAATATTTTAGATTTTGAAGGCGAAAAATTTGATACTATTTTAGTTTTAATGAATGGAACGGGAATTTTCGGAAAATTAAAAAACTGTAATCAATATCTTTTGAAGTTAAAATCTTTACTAAATCCTGGAGGACAAATTTTAATTGATAGTTCAGACATCATTTATATGTTTGATGAAGATGAAGATGGTGGAAAATGGATTCCGTCTGAAAACGATTATTACGGAGAACTCGTTTTTAATGTATCTTACAAAGGACAGAAAGAAGAACCTTTTGATTGGCTATATTTAGATTACAATACACTACAAAATGCCGCAATTGCAAATGGACTAAAATGCGAACTTGTTTTAGAAGGAGAGCATTATGACTATTTAGCAAAACTTTCAATTTAAAAAACAAAACCGAATTCAGACTTATGAAAGAATTAGATTTAGAAAAATTAAAATATCCGATCGGAAAATTTATTGCTCCCGATGATTATTCGACTGAATATCTTTCTACCAAAATTCAAGAAATTGAAACATTTCCAAATCGATTAGAAAAAGAAGTGATTCATTTAACAGACGAACAATTAGACACACCTTATCGTCCAGACGGATGGACTGTTAGGCAAGTTATTCATCATTGCGCTGAAAGTCATATGAACTGTTACATCAGAATTAAATGGGCGTTAACCGAAAATAATCCTGTGATTAAAGCTTATGATGAAGTTCTTTGGTCTGAAATTCACGATAATTTGACAATGCCAATTAAACCAACACTTGATTTATTGAATGGATTACACTTTAGATTAGATTATATCATGAAAAATTTATCTGAATCTGATTTAGAAAAGACATTTGTGCATCCATCTGATAATTCAGAAAATAAAATAAAGAAAATTATTGGCACATATGCATGGCATGGAAACCACCATCTTGCACACATTACAACTTTAAAAAAGTATAAAAATTGGTGATAAGGACAAATTGTTTATTCTTTACACAGTTGTATACTTCAGCTAAACAAAAAATCCCTTCGTCTGAAGGGATTTTTTTATGGAATATTTAAATACTTATGTGTTTGTAACGAAACTCTCCATTTCGGATTATTCATAACATAATCAACAATAAGCGGTGTCATTTCTTCTTTTTTGCTCCATTCAGGTTGCAAAAATAAAATAGCATTGTCATTTACTAATTCTGCTTGTTCCTCTGCAAAAATAAAATCATGCTTATTATAAATAATCACTTTTAATTCGTGTGCATTATCATAAACGGTCTGAGTAGGCAGTTTATTTTTTTTAGGAGAAAGACAAATCCAATCCCAAACGCCTGATAGCGGAAAAGCTCCCGAAGTTTCTATATGAACCTTTAAGTTTTTTTCTTTTAAACTTTTTGTTAGAAGCGTCATATCCCAAGATAGAGGCTCTCCACCTGTTACAACAACAGTATCAGCATATTTTGCCGCGTTATCTACAATTAAATCAATGCTTGTTGGCGGATGAATTTCTGCATTCCAGCTTTCTTTCACATCGCACCAATGACATCCAACATCACATCCTCCAATCCTAATAAAGTAAGCAGCTCGCCCTGTATGCGCGCCTTCCCCTTGAATGGTGTAAAACTCTTCCATCAAAGGAAGCATAGCCCCTTTATTTACTTCTAATTGTATTTCTTTTGGTAACATTTTAATATTTTAAGAGTGCAAAGATAGTCAATAATATACATAACAAAAAAACCGATAGTTTTTTGAACTATCGGTTTTTGATTTATTATAAAAATCTAGATTATTTTAAAGATTTTATAGACTGTGTAGCATAAGAGTTTGCTGGATCTAATACTAAAGTTTTATTGAAATATTCAACAGCTTTAGCTTTGTCTGTATTTGCATAAGCAGCACCAATTGCATTATAAGCCTCAATAACTTTTTTAGTTGTTGCAGGTTTCGCTAACTCTTCTGGACCTTTAGCAGTTATTTTAGTAACATACTCTTCGTAGTTTTTAATGATCATGTCATCTTTATCCAATGCACTGTTGATTCTTCCTTTGTACAAGTAAGCTTCATCATATGATGGAGATGCTTCAAGAACTTTATCAAAAGTAGCGTTTGCATTTTCTAAAGCAGCTTTATCACGGCTTTCAGCAGGTTTACCAGCATTACCGTAGTAAACAGAAATTCCGTAATATACAGCATCATCTAAATAATTTTTAGACTCTTTATTGTTTGCACCAAGCTCAAAGATTGATGCCGCTTGCGTGTATTGTTTTTTACTAAATAATTCTTTTCCAAAATCAGCAAATTCTTCAACTACCAATGGCTCTAATTCGATTGCTTTTTTGATATCAGCTAAACCAGCATCAAAAGCAGCTTGATCAATTGTTCCATCAGCAGCAGTTCCTTTTTTAATTTTAGCTAAACCTAAATAATAGTAATCTCTACCAATTACTTTATTTCCAGGAGCTTTCATGAAATCTTCAATCGATTTAATAGCTACATCAACATTTCCGTTTTCGTAAGCCGCATAACCTAAGTATCTATAGATTCTTGGATTTACTTTATCCTCAGCAATCATTTTGTTTGCTACAGTTTCCAATTGTTTGTAATCTTTAACCAAGATTAAGAAATCTGCGTGACGCATTTTTGAATCTAAAGAGTAATCTGTTAAACTCAAATATTTCTCATAGTTTGTAATTGCATTTTGCAAATTAACTTTAGCAGTAGAAGGTTTATTTCTTGCCCATTTGTAATAAGTTTCAGCAAGTTCTCTGTAAACCGGTCCATAATTAGCATTCAAAGCAATTACTTCATTAAATGATTTAATAGCTTCGTCGTAAGATTTAGCTCCTTTTAACAAAACACCTAATTGCATTTTCGCTCTTAACAAAGTGTTATCAGCTGTAAAAGCATCACGGTAAGATTTGTAAGCATCATTTTGATTGTTAGATCCGTAATATGCATCTCCAATAGCTAAAAGAGCTTGAGCATTTTGAGGATCAACCAATAAAGCACGTTTTAAAACATCAACAGCACTTTTATAATCTGGATTTTCCGAATTCATATAAGCTCTAGCAATGTAAATAAATTCATTTACATCTTTTTTTCTCATATCTTTTGTTGCTAAAGCAAAATTTGCTTGAGCAGCTGCTGTATTTTTAGCATCTAAATCTAACTGTCCTAAACCAATATAGCTTAAGTTTTTCTTATCTGAAGCTTGTAATCCATTATTATAATAGATTTTCGCAGAGTCTACAACAGATTGATTTAAATAAACATTTCCTAAAACAAAATTCGCTTCACCGTCAGAAGGTTTAGATTTAATGATTGATTTAAGTATTGTTTTTGCTTTATCAAACTGTTCTGCATCAATAGCCTTTTTTGCTTCACTGATGTCTTGCGCTGTTGCCGCAGTCGCCGAAGCTACTAATGCAAGACTAAAAATTTTAAATTTATTCATCTTTCTATCGTAATTAATTTATTCTTTATCTTTTATAATTTCATTTCTAATTTTAAGTTTTCTTCCTGGAGTTTTGTACGGAAGCAAACCTGATTTCAAAACGATTCTTTGTCCAATATCTCCAGCTATGAATGAAGCAAATCCCATTCCTAGTCCAGAATAACCTTGACAGTTAATTATAAACAAATCACGTGCCAAAGGGTATTTCCCAGTTTCTAAGTCATTTTGAGTAGGACTAGAGTATTCATTGCTATTTAAGCCTTTTACGTAAAGAACGTTTATTTTATTTATAGTTTCCGTCATGTCAGGAGTAGGCTGATAAAACCAGTTAATACCTATAACACCAATCATTCCTTCGTTTTCAGAAACAAATTTTATTACTTCATTATTTGTTTTAAAAGAGAAAACTCCAGATTTCGGAACCTCTTTTACTTTCGCTAATTCTTTTATATAACGAACCGTACTTGAATTAGGATTATCAAAAACCAACCCTTTAATTTTTGGATCAGGTTTACCTTGAAGAAAATCGATTACACTTTTCAACGCAATAAGTGTATCATTATTGTTTTTGCTAGAAATAAATGCAATTGCATCGTGAGCAAAAGGCGTTACACGCGGATTGATTTTACTTTTTTCAAATCTAGCTTTTTCTTCTGCCGTTAAATCTCTAGTCGTTATTGCAACTTTTGTTTTTTGATTCAACAAATCATTGATTACTTCAGCTTCCGATTTTGGTTTCACCGTAATTTTTGCATCATAGTAAGTTCCTTCAAAAACAGCAACCTGATCGTCTACAATCTGTTTTACAGTCTCGTCAACCGCAATATCAAGTGATCCTTTTAAAATGGTTTCTTTTTCAGCCTCATTCTTGTTTTTTTGGTTGCAAGTAACAAACAAAAAGACAAAAATTATTAATCCCAAAGCCTTACTATATTTCAACATATCTTTTTAATCTTTTGAATTAATTAACCTTAAAAATCTAATTGCAGAATATACAATTAGTAATCCTCCGAAAGCATATCTGTATTTTGGTTCCATATTAAGCGGGAGTTTTTCCCAGAACATAATCATTAAACCGAGTACAAGATAAATTAAAAAAAACAGTATTCCTAAAACAAGAAGAAATCGCTCTTTGAGCGATTTCTTCTGAATATTATTAAGCATATCTTTTAACATTATTCTGCAGATTGAATAGTAATAGGAAGAGAGTATAATACCCTAACTTTTTTACCATTTTGCTCGCCGGGAGTCCATTTTGGACATTTTTTAAGAACACGAATTGCTTCTGCTCCTGTTCCGTAACCGATATCTCTTAAAACTTTGATATCTGTTAACGACCCGTCTTTTTCAACTACAAACGTAACGTAAACTTTACCTTTTAATCCTTCTTCCTCTGGAGTTTTATAATTGTTTCCTACGAATTTGTAGAATTTATCAATTCCTCCTGGGAAATCTGGTTTTACCTCGATACCAGCTGTGTTATACACAGTGTTATCTTCTTGAATTACTTCTTGAACTGGTCCTTTACCAACTGGCTCATCAACAGTTAGAACTGCATCTGGATCTCCTTTGATAGTTTCAGCACCAACTTTTTTGTCTTTCAAATCCACAATTTTCGGTGGATCTTCAGTAACTTCTTCCGCTTTTGCAACCACTGGTTTTACGAATTTAACCTGATCCACTTTTGGTGGTGGCGGTGGTGGTGGCGGTTGATTTGGTTTAATTTCCTCTTTTTTCTTTGGAGGTAATTTTACCGTTGCAATCTTAATATCGTTGTTTTCTTCCACTTCTTGCGAATCTGGTAAAAGACTAGCAATAAGAGGTGCAGCAACTGCAAAACTAAAAATAATAGAACCGATAATAAGTGCTTTCACAGTTGTTTTACCGTTCGATTTTCTTAGCTCGTATGCTCCATATATCTTATTACGTCCTTCGAATACGATATCAAGCCATTGATTTTTTATAATATCTAATTTCATATCTCTTGATTTTTTAGTTGATAAAATTTAAGATTGCTCTTATTTTTTATCAATCACTTTTGTCTCTTCAGGTGTAAACTCAGGAACGATAGCATAAGTATCTACTCCTGTAATTGCCATTTCATCCAAAATATCAACCAAATTTTTGTAATTTGATTTCTTAGTTGGTTTAATGATTACAATGATACCATTTTTAGGTTTTCCTAAAGAAGCAGAGTATGCTAAAACATTTTTCTTTTGTTTTAACAATTCTCTACGGATACCATCTTTACCATAAGTAATGTCTTTAGGACCTACTTTAGGAGTAGCTAATAACCCCATATAGTAAACCATTTTGTTATCGCCTCCTAACATTACTGTCATGGTACGATTTTCGTCTACTTTAGTGTCCTTATTATCTTTCTCATTCGGATCTTTATCTGGCAGAGACAAATCCATGGATTGAGGTTTTGACAACGAAGTAGTTAACATAAAGAATGTAATCAATAAGAATGCCAAATCTACCATCGCCGTTAAATCGACTTTAGAGCTTTGTTTTTTGCTTCTTACTTTACCGCCTTTACCACCACCGCCGTCGCCAGTATTTAATTCAGCCATTTTAGTGTATATTTTTTAATTAAAAGTCTCTCCCTCTCTTGCCTGTTACCAAGTTAAAAGAGTTGATTTTCTGATCTTGTAAGATATCCATAATTTTTTTAATTTTTGGATATTCTTCTTTAGCATCTCCTTTTATCGCAATCTGTAATTCTTTATCATCTAAATCAATTGTAGCTCTTCTAGAAATAAGAAGCCATTCTTTTAATTGATTATCTAATGAATCCAAAGGAATTCCAGGTTGTTCTGCTTTGGTTCTGTCCGCCGCTTTCATATCAATGATTTGCTTTAAACCTGCGATTGGCACACCAAAATCGTCCATAAGAGAAAATTTGGTTTTATCTTCTTCTGTGAAGTTGATACCGTATTTTGCTCCCATTCCTTCAAGAGTTCTTTTACGAATCTCTCTACCTTTGATGTCAAAAAACACTTTTCCTTTTCCTACTGTAATAATAGCCAAATCTGAATCTGGCAATTTAGTTTGAGCAACAGAAGAAGGCATGTCTACAGGAAGTGCTTCTGGCACTTTAGCAGTAGCGGTCAAAATAAAGAACGTTAGCAAAAGGAATGCAACATCACACATCGCAGTCATATCTGTCGATGTCGACTTTTTTTTCATTTTTATTTTAGCCATTATCTTTTTATTTTATTTTTTTGATATTGAAATTGAAATATCAAAAATTAATTATTGTCTTAAACTTCCTCTGAATTTTCTGTAAGTATTAACGATTGTAGTACCAGCCTCATCGATAGAGTAAGTTAAATCGTCAATTTTAGCAGTAAAGAAGTTGTAAGAGATGATCGCTAATACAGAAGTAGAGATACCTGTTGCAGTGTTGATAAGTGCCTCAGAGATACCTGTTGCAAGAGCAGCTTGATCTGGAGTTCCAGCAGAAGCTAACGCACCAAACGCTTTAATCATACCAGATACAGTTCCTAATAATCCTCCTAATGTACCTAAAGATACTAAAGTAGAAACAATAGTCATGTTTTTCTCTAACATTGGCATTTCTAATGAAGTTGCCTCTTCAATTTCTTTGTGGATTACTTCAGAAGCTTCTTCACTGTTGAATCCTTCTTTTTTAACGTCTTGATATTTAATCAAAGCAGATTTAATTGCGTTTGCAACAGAACCTTGTTGTTTGTCACATGAAGCGATAGCAGCTTCGATGTTTCCTTCCTTAATACTACCTTGAACATTTTTCATGAATGTATCTAAATTAGCTTTTCCAGCAGCTTTAGAGATAACAATAAATCTTTCAATAGAAAAAACAACAACCATTAAGAACATACCTAATAATGCTGGTACAATAAAACCTCCTTTGTATACCATTCCTAAAGTATTGATTGGGTGACCAGTTTCTGGATTCCCTCCCTCAAAGTTAGCAGGAGAACCCATAACGAATTTCCAAATTAAAAACCCAACTAAGATACACGCTACAATAATGATTCCTGTAATCATTCCTCCCCCATTTGAAGTGCTCTCTTTTTTAACTTTAACGTTTGCCATTTTTTTTAATTTTAATAGTTTTAAATAATTTTTATTTTTTAGTTATATTTAACTTGTAGAGGAGCAAATTTATACGTTTAGTTTAAATAAAAAAACTTTTTTTAATTTAATTGACCGAAATTTAACTTCAATTTAAAAAATATCTCATTAAATTGGTCGCGTCATTTTTTAGATAAAACAAAAAATACGACGATAATTGGAAAAATTACAACGTTTTAGTAAATATTCAAAGATTCCTTTGATATCTTCTTAAAAAGCTGCGAATTTTTTTTTTATTAATATTTCAATCAAAAAAGTCTTTTTCTTACTAAAAAAAATCATAATAAATGTGCTCGAAAACAAGCTATACTTATATAATCACCTAAATTACAAATAAAAACATGAATAAAAAAGACAATTTTATTGAAGCTATAAATACGGGGTATTCTTCAAAGGGTGATAGCATCATCTTAGGAGGGGCAATACTTGACGGTGAGCCACTTGCAGAAGCACATGTTAAGATTCCGCTTAAAACTTTAAATCGTCACGGATTAATTGCTGGTGCAACGGGAACCGGAAAAACTAAAACAATTCAGGTTTTTTCAGAACAGCTTTCTAATGCTGGAATTCCTGTTTTGATGATGGACATTAAAGGTGATTTTAGTGGTATAGCCAAAGAAGGAAAAGAACAAAGCTTTATTACAGAACGTCATGCTAAAATGAACATACCTTATAATGTAGCTTCCTTTCCTGTAGAATTAATGTCTTTGTCAAAACAAAACGGAGTTCGCTTAAGAGCAACGGTTTCTGAGTTTGGACCCGTTTTATTTTCCAGAATACTAGACCTTAATGATACACAAGCTGGTGTTGTTGCTGTAATCTTTAAATATTGCGATGATAATCAGATGCCTTTATTGGATTTAAAAGACATTAAAAAAGTTATCAATTATATTACTGAAGAAGGAAAAGATGAAATTGCTGCGAATTATGGAAAAATCTCAACGGCAACAACTGGAACAATTCTGAGAAAAATTATCGAATTGGAACAACAAGGCGGTGATTTATTTTTTGGCGAATTATCTTTTGAAACCGATGATTTAATGCGAATTGATGAAAACGGAAAAGGCTACGTAAATATCATCCGCTTGACGGATATTCAGGACAAACCGAAATTGTTCTCTACTTTTATGTTAAGTCTTCTTGCAGAAATTTATCAAAAAATGCCCGAGAAAGGAGATGCAGATCAGCCAGAATTGGTGATTTTTATTGATGAAGCGCATTTAATTTTCAACGAAGCGAGCAAAGCTTTATTAGAACAAATTGAAACGATTGTAAAACTAATTCGTTCTAAAGGTGTTGGTGTTTATTTTGTAACACAAAATCCGATGGATGTTCCGAGTGGTGTTTTGGCGCAGTTAGGTTTAAAAATTCAGCATGCGCTTAGAGCTTTTACAGCAAATGATCGCCAGGCGATTAAAAAGACTGCCGATAATTATCCTACTTCTGAATATTATAAAACAGATGAATTGCTTACTAGTTTAGGAATTGGTGAGGCATTGGTTACAGCTCTTAACGAAAAAGGTATTCCAACACCTTTAGTTGCGACCATGATGCGAGCGCCAATGAGCAGAATGGATGTTTTAACAAATGAAGAAATTGACGAAATAAATGCCAAATCTAAATTAGTTAAGAAATACGCTGAAGAAATAGATCGCGAAAGCGCTTATGAAATTCTAACCAAGAAAATCGAAGAAGCAACACAAGCCGCAACAGAACAAGAAGAACAAGCGCCAACAAAATCTTCAAAAGCAGAACCGAGCACGGCAAGCGTTGTTGGAAAATCGGTTTTGAAAGTGGTTACAAGTGCTACCTTTATTAGAGGTGTTTTTGGTGTTTTGACTAAAATCTTTAAGAAATAACCAATATCAAAAATCAATTACAATATCAATTTTAAATTGACATTGATATTGTAATTGACATTGATTTATTTTTGCAATAATTCCAGAATTTTATTTTCTACTTCTGGAGTGTTCCAGATATTTTCGATGTTTTCAAGTTTTAAAACTTCCTCCATAATTCCGTTTTGAAAATCTCCAATTGCCAAAGCTTCGGCATACGGACGATCGCTAAAAGTAACGCGGCTGTAAAGCGGAATCCATTTATCTGGATGTTTATCTGAGAAAATTTTCTCTATTTTCTTTTGCAATAAGAATTTTTCGTCGGCAGTTTTGGTACTCATTTCGAGGAAATTTCGATACGAAAGTTCTGCAATTGCATCGGCATTTGGTTTTCTTGAAATCTGATATTCGGCGAAAATCTTTTTCCAGTCGTCTCCGTATTTTTCAATCTTTTCATTTAAAACCGTAATATCTTCAAAACCGGCATTCATTCCTTGCCCGTAAAACGGAACTATGGCGTGACAAGCATCTCCAATAAGAGCAATTTTATTTTCAAAAGTCCAAGGAAAACACTTCATTGTTACCAAAGTACTTGTTGGATTTTTGAAGAAATCGTTTGCCAATTCCGGAATTACTTCTATCGAATCTGGAAAATTTTTCTCGAAGAAATCTTCAACCATTTTTCGATCTGTTAAAGATTCGAAAGAATTTGATCCTTCAAAAGGCATAAACAAAGTACACGTAAAACTTCCGTCAAGATTAGGAAGCGCAATTAACATATACTCGCCTCTTGGCCAAATATGAAAGGAGTTTTTATCTAATTTATGTGTTCCGTCTGCGTTTGCGGGAATATTCAATTCTTTATATCCCATATTTAAAAATTCCTGAGAATAATTAAACATACTCTGACGCTGCATTCTGTGGCGGATTCTAGAAAAAGCGCCATCGGCACCAAAAACCATATCAAATTTTCGTTCTTCCCACTCGCCTCTTTCGCTTTCGCCAATATGTAAAGTTGCATCGCTTAAAGTTACATCCCAAACTTTTTGTTCAAAATGAAACTCAGCTCCAGCTTCTTCAGCAAGATCAATCATTTTTCGATTCAATTTTCCTCTCGAAATAGAGTAAATAGATTCGCCTTCTTGACCGTAATTCTGAAAATTCAATTTGTCTACCAAATGAATGGCTCTTTTGTCCATCGGAATTGCAATTTCACGAACCGAATCGCCAACGCCAACTGCATCGAGCGCTTTCCAGCCGCGATTAGACATTGCCAAATTAATGGAACGTCCAGAGAAATTTATTTTTCTGATATCTGGGCTGCGATCATAAACGTGAACGGTGTGACCGGCTTTTTTAAGATAAATTGCCAGCAGCGATCCTACAAGTCCAGAACCAACAACTGCAATTTTTAATGAAGTTTGCATCGAGGAAAATCTAATATATTGGGACGTAAAAATAAGTAATAAAAATACATAAGCTTTAAAATAAAGGAAATATTTGCTTTTAATAACTCACAAGAAACTTTCAATTGCTTATTTTAGTCTACAATTTTTAAAATTTTAAACAACATCTAGAAAAAATCAAGAAATGAACCTTTATTCAGAACATTACGTAACTCAAAAGACAGAAAGGTTTGTCAATAAAATTTGGTGTCTGGATAACAGCTTCGGCGAAAGCCTGATTGAAAACAAACTTGTTTTGCCAAACGGCTGTTTTAATCTTGCTATTGTTTCTGGAAATGCAATCGAAGTTCATACCAGCAAAAACAAATATGTGATGAACGAAGGAATTTACTTTTGTTCGCAAATGACTAATAAAGTTTTGGTAAATATTCAACCTAAAACTAAAGTTACCATAATTCAGTTTCATGCTTGGACGCTTTCATTTTTTCCAAAATATGATTTGGGTAATTTTACAGATTCTATTATCAAAATTAATCCTGAAGAACTTCCTTTTCAGGTCGAAATCGATAGTCAAACTGAAATTTTATTAAATACTATAAATGTTCATTTTGAGGCATTAGCGTCTTTACATTCTGAAAAAAATATAATTGAAAAGATTTGCGAAATCATTAAAATTCGAGAAGAAGAAATTTCGGTTTCAGAAATTAGTTCAGAGCTTAATTTTTCGCAGCGATTATTGCAGATTAAATTTAAAACCGCAACTGGATTAACGATTAAAAAGTACATTCAGATTTTAAAATTCAGAAAATCCGTAGATCAAATGGTTAATGCTGATTTAGAAAAACTAAAGTTAACGGATATCGCACTTTATAATAAGTATTTTGATCAGTCTCATTTTATAAAAAAGTTTAAAGATGTGACTAAAACAACTCCAAAAACATTCGATCCAGATTTATATTTTCTTTCGAAAAAAAGATAAGATTTCGCTTTTGTACAATTTTATGAGTTTTGATTAGATTATTTTTGCAAAATTATTAATCAATCATCAAAATGAAAATCATCCATTACATTTTTCAATTAAAAATATTTTTAGTTGGAATACTATTCTTTCAGATTCAAAATGCAATTTCTCAAGAAGAAAAAAGCTCAGAATTGTACAAAATTATTATGTCGCGAGACAGTCTTCTTTTTAATGTCGGCTTTAATACTTGCGACATTTCTGTATCCGAAAGCCTTTGCAGCGATCAGTTAGAATTTTACCACGATAAAAACGGACTTTCTAACAAAGCAGACTTTGTAAAAACAATGAAAAGCGGTTTATGTGCTTCTCCATCAACGTATCAATCCAGAAGAGAACTTATTGACGAAAGCACTAAAATTTATCCGTTATATAAAAACGGGGTTCTGTACGCTGCTTTACAAACTGGAATTCATTATTTCTATGAAAATAAAACAAACAAAGGCGAACCATTTTTAAAGGAAAATGAAAAACTAGTTGGAAAAGCAAGATTTTCACACCTTTGGGTTTTAGAAAATAATGTTTGGAAATTAAAACGAATTTTGAGTTACGATCATGAACCAACCAACTCAATAGAAGAAAAAATCGCTCTTTTTGACAATGATCTGGAAACCGAAAAATGGTTAAAAGAAAATAATGTTCCTGCTTTAGGTCTTGGCATAATTTCGGAAGGAAAACTAAAACAAATTAAAACTTTTGGTCATTTAAAAAGAGAAGTTTCTGCACCTTTTAACACGATTTGGAATGTTGCATCTTTGACCAAACCTGTTACGGCAATTGTCACTTTAAAATTGGTTTCTCAAGGAAAATGGAATTTAGACGAACCTCTTTATAAATATTGGACAGATCTAGATATTGCAAAAGACCCAAATCTTAAATTATTGACTACGAGAATTGTTTTAAGTCACCAAACTGGTTTTCCGAATTGGAGGTCTTTTAATGATTCTAAAAAACTGGATTTCAAGTTTAAACCTGGAACGCAATATCAATATTCTGGTGAAGGTTTTGAATATTTGAGAAAAGCTTTAGAAAAGAAATTCCATAAAACTTTAGATCAATTGGCATCTGAATTAATTTTCGAACCTTTGAAAATGAATGATTCTCAATTGGTTTGGAATGACAAAATTGATCTTTCGCGATATGCAGTTAATTATGACAAAGACGGAAATGCGTACGAACCTACAAAAAATAAAACCGCAAGCGCCGCCGATGATTTGCTAACTACTGTTGGAGATTACGGAAAGTTTCTTTGCAGTGTAATGAACAGCGAAGGTTTAAGTCAGAACGTTTATAATGACATGATTTCTCATCAAGTTGAAACCAAGAAAAACAAATATTTTGGCTTAGGTTTTGAAATCTACGATTTAGGAAATGATAATTATGCTTTATCTCACGGCGGAGCAGATAAAGGTGTGCAAACGCTATTTTTTTTACTTCCAAAAACTAAGCAAGGCTTAATTATTTTTACAAATGTAGACGATGGTTATAAAGTTTACGCAAAGCTTATAGAACACTTTTTAGGAGAAAATGGAAAAAAGTTAATTGATATTGAAACCAAATCGTAAATCGGTCGTCTAACAATTTGTGGACATCAATTTATATCATTTGAAAAAATCGTATTTTCGATTTAAATTACTGAATATCTTTTTGTTACAATGTTTCAATCATCAATCAAAAACGAATTATTTCATTAATCCAAAACCATCATCATGAAAAAATCAATCCAACTTATTCTGCTTTTTGCTGCTTTTCAATTCAGCACATTAAGCGCTTTTGCTCAAGATAAAGCAAAACAAATCGAGCAGCTTTTAAACAAATACAACGAATACGGACAATTTAACGGTTCGGCTTTAGTTGCTGAAAACGGGAAAGTCATTTTCAAAAAAGGCTTTGGTTCAGCAAATATGGAATGGAATATTCCGAATCAGCCTGACACTAAATTTAGATTGGGTTCAATCAGCAAACAGTTTACAGCGCTTTTGATAGTTAAACTTGCCGAAGAAGGAAAGTTAAAACTAGATGTCCCGATCACGACTTATTTGCCAGATTATCCAAAAGAAAATGGCGATAAAATTACCACGCATCATTTATTAACGCATACTTCTGGAATTCCAAATTATACTAATGCGCCAAATTTCTTTAAAGACAAATCTAGAAATCCTTATACACCCGAAGAATTTGTAAAAACGTTTTCAAATCTTCCGCTTGAATTTACGCCTGGCGAAAAATTCAATTACAGCAATTCTGGTTATTTTTTACTTGGTTATATTATAGAAAAAGTTTCTGCCAAAACATACGAACAATATTTGCAAGAAATTATTTTTACGCCTTTAAAAATGGTTAATTCTGGTTACGATCACAGCGATGTAATTTTAAAAAACAGAGCCGCTGGTTACGAAAAACACGGAAAACAAATTGTAAATGCGGCGTATCTTGACATGAGTATTCCGTATGCTGCAGGATCTTTGTATTCTACTGTAGAAGATTTGTACTTATGGGATCAGGCATTGTATACGAATAAACTTCTTTCGGCAAAATCTATGGAATCTCTTTTTAAACCTTATATAAGCGTGGGAAAAGCGTCTTACGGTTACGGTTGGTTTGTTGATGAAGTTGAAAATGGCGACAAAGGCAAACTAAAAACTATCGGGCACGGAGGCGGAATTAATGGCTTCAACACCATCATTTCAAGATATCCTTCAGATAAAAATCTAATTGTTTTATTGAATAATACTGGCGGAACTGTTTTAGGCGAAATGAACGACGCAATTCGCGCAATTTTATACAATCAGCCTTTTAACCAGCCGAAGAAATCATTGGCTTTAGATTTATTAGATATTTATAATGAAAAAGGCGCTTCAACGGGAACTGAAACGTATAAAAAACTGAAAAATGATCCTTCTTATGCCATCAAAGAAAACGATATGAATCGTGTTGGATATCAGTTATTACAAGATGGAAAAAAGAAAGAAGCTATAGAAGTTTTCAAAATAAATACAGAAGCTTTTCCAAAATCTGGAAATGCATACGATAGTTTAGGCGAAGCTTATTTAGCTGACGGCGATAAAAAATTGGCTATCGCAAATTATAAAAAATCAGTAGAATTGGATCCAACTAATGAAAACGGCAAAAAAGTTTTAGCTGAGATTTCGAAGTAGTTTTTTTTTGAAAGGGACAAAGACTCAAAGAGACAAAAGGTTCAGAGGTTTTTATTGAAACCTTTGAACCTTTGCTATTAAGTTTAGGATGAACTTGAAAATTTAAACATAAAACCTGAAACTAATTTCTCAGTTTGAAAACCAGTTTAGTTGAAGTTTTTATAATTTCATCTTTATTCAATTTCATTTTTCTGAACTTTCCGGCGTTGTACATTTCTGCTTGATCGTCGTAATGTTTGCTGAAAGGATTTCCAGATTGTCCTGTTGGTAAAATACTCCAACTGTTTTCTACATCTGCAAAATCTACAATTCTTCTTGTTGAAGGTCCACCTTTTGTGTAATATTTTCCTTCGTCGTTAAATCCGAAAAATAAATTATTGATTACTTCATTTGATCCTGGCGAATTGAAAGGCCCGACATTAAATAATCCACGAAGTGCTGCCACTTTTCCTAACGGATGTTCGTGTTCTACGGTATGCACTTTTCCCCAATTCCATTCTGAAATATTTTCTCCCAATTGATTTTGTAATGAAACAACGGCGTCATGAAAAGATTTCGAAACAATTTCTGTTCTCGTTTCTTTTATATTTTTGGTTTTTATATTATCCCACCAAACCGAATTTTCATTTTTAATTTGATTGGCAATAACTTGTTTTCCAAGTGAAATTCCTGTAAACAAGTCGAAATTTTCCTTGCCCATTTCGTCTTCAAACGTATTTTTCAGATACAGATAAATCCATTTGTTGTAAATTGTTGGCGCAACGTCCTCTAGATTTGTTGTTCCTTTCCAAGATTTTAAAACTGTAATTACTTCTTTTTCTTTGTTTGAAAGCGGTTTTGAATCTAAACTAGAAATTAAATCTTTTACTACGCCAACTGCAACATCAGAAGTATTATCATAAATCATTTTGCTGATTGCTTCTTTATCCCAATCTGATTTTGCATCTAAAATTCCTGAAATTCTTTTCGCGCGATCTTCTGGCAAATAATATCCTGGATATAAATAACCATTATCAATTGCTTCTGGCTGATTATTTGCAGAATAAACATAACCCCATTTCGGATTTTCTGCCGACGGATTTTGTTCAAAATCTAAAAACCTCGTAATATCATCTTTACCGCTTGCACCGTCTAAAATTAAATGTGTATTAACGCCTTCATTGTGTCGATATAATTTTCCGCTTGCCCACCAACCAACATTTCCTTTGGCATCTCCGTACATTACGTTTAAACCTGGAGCCGCAATTAAACTAACCGATTTTTTAAAATCCGTAATATTTTTAGCATGCGAAAGTCCGTAAGCTGCATCTAAAATCTGAATCGGTTCTCGAGTATAAGTCCATGACATTGCAATCGGATTTTTCTTTTCTAGACGTTCCATCAAATCATTCATAATAGGCCCGTGACGCGTTATTTTAAAAGTCATCACAACATCTGAAGAATCTTTTACTTTAATGGTTTTCTTTCTGATTTCGTATTTACTAAAACCTGTTGGAGTTTGATATTGAGTTACATCACCCGTTTTATTTTTTTCTTGGTAAAAATCAATATCATCATTTTCAAACATCGTTAAACCATAAGCATAATCTCTATTATGTGCCAAAAGCGGAAATGGAGTTCCAGCCAAATAACATCCATATAATTCCTGTTTTGGCGTTACGATATGCGCTTCGTACCAAGTTGCAGGCTGAGAAAACCCAATATGCGGATCATTCGCAAAAATAACTTTCCCTGTTTTCGATTTATGAGGTCCAACAACCCAACTATTACTTCCAACAAAAGGAGGAATTGGAGATTGATCTAACATTGCCGTTATTGTTTTTGAAATCTCGGTATATTCTTCTGTTTTCTCTTTTGAGACTTTGATTTTCGTGTTATTAAATTCGCCTTCAATACCTAAATCTTTCAAGTACGCAGCGCCAAATTTGTTTTTAATATCTGTCAATAACGGATCTGTTTTTTGAGCCATTGCAAAACTAAAAGACATATATCCGAAAATATTGTAAACGTCTTTTATGGTAAATTTTTGCTTTTTTACTCCAACCAAAGTAAACTCAATTGGCGTAACTCCTTCTTCCAAATATTGGTTAATTCCATCTAAATATGCTTGCGTCAGTTTATAACTTTCACTGTTTTTATCTAATTTGGCAATGGCTTTCGCCGAAGCTTCTTCGATACCAATTCCAGCAAAAAACTTATCATTTTTAAGAGCGACACCCCCGAAGATTTCTGATAATCGTCCCGGCGCAATTCGACGCAATAACTCCATTTGCCATAATCTTTCTTGCGCATGTACATAACCTAAAGCCGTCATAGCGTCTTTTTCAGAATCTGCATAAATGTGAGGAATTCCAAAATCATCAAAATAAACGGTGGTTTCTTTTTCTAGATTTTTGAGTTGCACTTCACCTTCATATTTTGGTTTCAAATGAAAAATATAAGCAAACAAACCAATTGAAATCAATACAATAATAACCAATAAAGTCAGCAGGATTTTTTTAAGTATTCTCATATTCTAAAAACGTAAAAAGGGTAAAAATTCAAAATGATATAACTTTTCTCTAAAATCTTATAAAAGAAAACGCTCTTTAAAAGTCTAAATTTATGTATTTAAAATTAATACTATAAATGTCAATCTATAAAAAAATAGCGATTGGAGTAATTTCTTTACTTGTAATTCTACTTCTGGCGAATGTCGGACTGAATTATTGGATCAAAAAACAACTTCCGATTATCATTCACGAGAAAAACAAAACAGCTTATAATATTAATTATGAAAAGATTGAGGTTTCGCTTTTTTCTCGAAATATCTACGCTCAGACTTTATTGGTAAATCCGAAAAACGAACCAAAAGACAGCAAAAATGGACTTTTTTCTAAAATTGAATCCATTACCATAAAACATTTCAATATCTGGGATTTGGCTTTTCGCGATATTATTCAGGCAGAAAGTATTATCATCAATAAACCAAGAATCATTTTATACAAAAAAGGAGAAAAATTAATCAATAATAGCAAAAGTATTCAAAAAGAAATTGTCGATCCTTTTCGTAAAATTGTTGCCGTTTCAAACATTTACATCAATGACGGAACTGTTGATGTTATTTCACTAGATACTCAAAAACCGATTTTCAGCGTTAAAAAAATACTTTTAAAATTAGAAGGAATTTTAATAACTGATGCCACTCTAAAAGAAAAAATTCCGATTCAGTATAAAAGTTATGCTTTGGTAATTGATAGCTTATTTTACAGACCGAGTATTTTTTATCACATTAATATCGGAAAAATAAGCACCGAAAAGAACTTTCTAAAAATCAATAATTTTTCTAATATTCCACAGTTTAACCGACGAGAATTTACAAAACGTTTAGAAAAAGAAAAAGACATTTATACCTTAAAATTCGATTCGGCACAAGTTTCAAAAATGGATTGGGGATTTAAAAATGATCGTTTTTTCTTCAAAGCAAATTCATTAGTAATCAATCATTTTGATGCGAATATTTATCGCGGAAAAATGCCAAAAGACGATTTAAGCAAAAAATATCTTTACAATCATTTGTTGCGAAATATAAAATTTCCACTTCAAATTGATACGCTTCAGGTTTTAAAATCTAAATTGGTTTACGAAGAAGAAATTGATTTTTCTAAAGGTCCAGGAATTTTAAATTTTGATAAATTTAATTTGCAGGCAACAAATCTGCGAAGTGGTTTTGGTTTGAAAAAAGCTGCTGATGTAAAAATCAAAATAAAAACCATTTTCATGAAAAATTCTCCGCTTGATGTCGATTGGAGTTTTAATGTTTTAGACAAAAATGACGGTTTTCATATTCAAGGCGTGATTTCAAACTTTGATGTTCGAGCGATGGGGCAATTCAGCAAACCTTATATGAATGCTTCGTTTACAGGAACTTTCAATAAATACCGTTTTAATTTCTACGGAAATGATAATATTTCAAAAGGAAATGCTTCTCTGGATTACGATGATTTGAAAGTGAAATTATATAAAAAGAAAAATCCTGAAAAAGAAGCCAAACTGAAAAGCGCGGTTGTAAATTTATTTGTAAAAGACGATTCTAAAGACAAAGCAAAAACCGCCGAAGTTGAAATAGAAAGAATTCAAGAAAAATCGTTCTACAACTTTTTATGGCGAAGTATTGCGGAATCTTTGAAGAAGATTTTGATATAGAAGAATTTAAAATAAAATATTCTCTCAATCTTGTCATTCCGAGGAACGAGGAATCTTCGTTAGAAACTCTACAAAGTATCTCGACAAAGTAAGTCAACTAAAAATATAATTCAAAAAATCTAAGTCTGGATTAATCTTTTTAATCAATTCTATTTTCTTATCTCTGGTCCAACCTTTAATTTCTTTTTCACGACTAATTGCTTCTTGAATCCAAGTGAATTTTTCATAATACAAAAGAAATTTAGCAATATATTTCGACGCAAAAGTTTTGTTGTCTCCTGTAATATTTTCTTTATGCTGGCTTAAACGAACTCTAAGGTTATTAGTTACTCCAGTATAGAATACTGTTTTAAATTTATTTGTTATAATGTAAATATAATATGTGTGATAACCTTGTAATTCCATCTAGTCTAAATAATTATTTTATATCAATTTCAGAAACAAAAATAGAGAGATTTTTCTTATTTATTAATGGTTTAACATAAGCACTTATAATTTTGCATACGGAGTTTCTTGTGAAGATTCCTCGTTCCTCGGAATGACAATATTGAGGAAAGACCTTGGCGGATATTCATGTGGATAAACTTTATAGAGTTTCTTACGAGGATTCCTCGTTCCTCGGAATGACAAAATTGAGGATAATTAGTGACGATAAAACTTTACCCACAAACCTGACAATTATCAGCTTTTAAAAAAAATTATTGTTTTTCATTTGTCTCTATTTTAATCTAAAAACAAATGACCAAAACACCCTTACACACTTTTCATATTCCGGTAATGGGACTTGCCTATACGATAGACAGCCCGATACGAGTGGCACAATATGGGATTTCGTCTGTTGTTGCTCTTGCTGATGATGATTTAATTGAGAAAATGCGTAACTTTTATAGCAATAAGTTTAATATTCCTTACGAAGAAATTACTCAGAAATTTCACGATTATCGTGCAGAAAGAATTACTTCTTATTTAAATCTAGTTGATAAAATCGTAAAAGAAAAATTCGAAAGTTTCAAAATAGAACTCGCAGAAAGCAAAACGGCTCTAGAAAATTTCATATCAATGTTGCCCAATACTTCTGACATCAAAAAAGGATTTCAGAATTTATTAGACGATGGAATTTCTTTTAAAGAAAACATTCAGAATTATATCGAATCACATCTTTTTCCTGGAGAAATTGACGTGAATATTATGACGAAATTAGATAAAGATAATTTTGTAAAAAACGAACAGCTTCCAATTGAATTTAATGACGCACATGCCGCTTTACGAGGTTTCGCCAACAGCAATCTAGAATCTTCTGTTGTACTTTCTGCAGGAATGAATCCGAGATTGTTTGGTTACTTTGAAAACTTCAAAGATTTTTTTCCGAATGAAAATAACGAACTTAAAAAGAAAATTATTCTAAAAGTCAGCGATTTTAGATCGGCTATGATTCAGGGAAATTTTCTAGCTAAAAAAGGGCTTTGGGTTTCAGAATATCGAATTGAATCTGGATTAAACTGCGGAGGACATGCCTTTGCTACCGACGGACTCTTATTGGGCACCATTTTAGAAGAATTCAAGCAAAAAAAAGAACAATTGGTACAATCGGCTCACGAAATAATGATTAAAGCGTTACAGCTAAAAAATCATCATTTTCCAGAAAAACCTTTAGAATTAAAAATCACTGTTCAAGGCGGTGTTGGAACCGCAGAAGAACATGAATTTTTATTAGACGAATATAAAGTCGATTCTGTAGGTTGGGGTTCACCATTTTTATTAGTTCCAGAAGCCACTTCTGTCGATCAGGAAACACGAAATTTATTGATGAATGCTAAAGAAGATGATTTTTATTTAAGTAATATTTCGCCTTTGGGAGTTCCGTTTAATACTTTGAAAGGAACTACAAACGAGTTTTTAAAACAAAAACGTATTCACGAAAATAAAGCGGGAAGTTCTTGTCCGAAAAAATTCTTGGCTTTAAGCAAAGAATACGATCCACATGGAATTTGTACAGCTTCTAAAAAATATCAAGATATTAAACTTGAAGAATTAGAAAGCAGAAAAGATATTTTATCTGCTGATGAATTTGAAAAAAGCAAAATCAAGATTACCGAAAAATCCTGTTTGTGTGTTGGTTTGGCGAATGCATCTTATCTCGAAAATGATATTAAAATAAAAGGTCAAGCGCAAGGCGTCGTAATTTGTCCAGGTCCGAATTTGGCTTATTTTGATCAAGAAGTTTCTTTGAAACAAATGGTTCAGCACATTTATCAGGGAAAATCAGTTTTAAGAACAGATCGCCCGAATTTATTTGTGAAGGAATTAAAAATGTATATCGATTATTTTCGAAATGAAATTCAATCTATTTCTGGAGAGCTAACAAATGCTCAACTTAAGAAATGGAATACTTTTAAATCTAATCTGTTAGATGGAATTGAGTATTATAAAAATTTATTTGAATCGACAATGCCTTTTAAAGGTGACTTAAATCAACTCGATTCTTGTAAATCAGAATTAGTTGGTATTAAAATTCCCGTTTCAGAGTTGGTTTAAAATGAAAACCCCAAATTAGAATCTAATTTGGGGTTTGTTTTTATTTATAAAATAACTATTCTTTCTTCTTGTTTTTACTGTCAATAACAGCTCCAGTTCCTGTTCCTAAAGCAGCTCCTGCTAAACCACCAATAATAGCGCCTTCACCTTTCTTCTTACTAACAATTGCTCCAGTCGCAGCTCCAACCCCTGCACCAATTACAGCACCTTTAGCAGTTGCACTCCAACCTTTCTTTTTTGTAGTAGTTGTAGTTGTTGATGCATTTCCGTTTGCTGGTTGATGTACAACAACTACTTTTTCAGATTCAACTTTTTGTTCTTCCTTTATCTTAGCCATTTCAGTCTTCATTGAATCGATAACGCGTTGTTTGTTAATCTCAACTTTCATTGAATCAATACTGGCTTGTTTGGCTTTATTTATATCTTCTTTGCTCTGATGTTGGCAAGAAGTAAAAATTATTGCTGCTAATAAAATATATAAGCCTTTCATGATTGTAGTTTTTAAATTATACACTACAAAATACGGAATATCTGTTATAAGGGTTGTTACAGAATTTTTTAGAAAGGTTATAAGATTAGAAGATTATGTGGTTTTCTTGCAGAGTTTTTAATTTTTGGCTTGATGTTTTAATCTCGCAAAGACGCAGAGCCGCAAAATTTTTTCTCATTTTATGTCATTTCGAGGAACGAGAAATCTCCACGAGAAGCTCTACAAAGATTGGATTTTCGTTGCGGAGTTACTTGCGGAGATTTCTCGTTCCTCGAAATGACAAATAGTGTGATTAAAAATAGTAATTAAATAAATCTTTGTGACTTCGCGTCTTTGCGAGATTATTTTTTTTATTTCCCTAAAATTCCTTTTTTCAGAATTTGTCCGAAATCGTACATATCTTCATAAGAACAATACAAAGGAACTGGAGCCAGACGAATTACATTTGGTTCACGCCAGTCTGTAATTACTCCATTTTTCATTAAATAATCAAACAAACTTCTTCCTTCTCCATGAAGAAAAACAGATAATTGCGAAGCTCTTTCTTCTGGATTTGATGGTGTAATAATTTCGAAATTACCTGCAACTTCTTTATCAATTTCGTGTAGAATAAATTCTAAATACGAAGTTATGTGATCTCTTTTTGCAATCAAAGCATCCATTCCAACCTCAGCAAACATTTCAACAGAAGCCAAATATGGCGCTAAAGACAAAACCGGAAGATTACTAATCTGCCAACCATCTGCTCCGTGAACAGGATCAAAGTTTGGTTCCATTTTAAAACGGCGTTCTTTGTTGTGTCCCCACCAACCAGCAAATCTTGGCAAATCTGAATTGTGATGTTTTTCGTGGACAAAACAACCAGAAGCATTTCCTGGCCCTGAATTCATATATTTATAACTGCACCAAGCAGCAAAATCTACATTCCAATCGTGAAGTTCAAGTTTGATATTTCCTGCGGCGTGTGCTAAATCCCAGCCTACTTTTGCTCCGGCTTTTTGTCCAGCTGCAGTAATGGTTTTTATGTCAAAAACTTGTCCGGTATAATAATTTACTCCACCAATTAAAACCAAAGCCAATTCATCTCCAACTTCTTCAATTTTAGCTAAAACATCTTCCAAACGAATATTATGTTCGCCTTCACGACGTTTGATTTCTACGATTGCATCTTCTGGTTTATAACCGTGAAAATTAACCTGACTTTGAAACATATATTGATCTGATGGAAACGCTTTTTCTTCGCAGATAATTTTATAACGTTTTTCTTTTGGCTGATAAAAAGAAACCATCAACAAATGAAGATTTACAGTCAAAGTATTCATAACCGTAACTTCTGACGGAAGGGCACCTACAATTTTACTCAAAGGTTCTGCAAATCTTTCTTGATAATCCCACCAAGGTTTTTCGGCATAAAAATGACCTTCAACGGCAAGTTCTGCCCAATCATTCATTACTTCATCAATATAAGCTTTGGTACGCTTTGGCTGTAATCCTAATGAATTTCCTGTAAAGTAAATTACTTTTTTACCGTCAACTTTTGGAAAAATAAATTCTTGCTGATAATGGTTTAATGTGTCTTTCGAATCTAGCTCTCGTGCAAATTCGCGTGTATTTTGAAAAGTCATTGTGTTTTTGTTTTGTCTGCTAAAATAACAAAAATTGTTTGTTTTGTTTAAGGTTTAAAGTTTCAAGTTGATATACTGTGCGTGATTTAACGCAAAGTTCGCAAGGATTTTTCTCAGCTTGTGTTTATCAGACGCAAAAGAACGCAAAGCTTTGCGAACTTTGCGTTAAATTTCTCAACGAACGTCAAACCTGAAACTTGAAACCTTTTAAAACAGAAAACCCGACAGCTTCTAAAAACTGTCGGGTTCTTATCTTGAAAATTAATTTTAATTAAAGAATTAACATCGCGTCTCCGTAAGAATAGAATTTATATCCTTCTTTGATTGCTTCTTCGTATGCTTTTTTCATTAAATCATGACCACAGAAAGCAGAAATCATCATTAATAATGTTGATTTTGGAGTGTGGAAATTAGTAATCATACAGTTTGCAATACTGAAATCGTGAGGAGGGAAAATAAATTTATTTGTCCATCCTTCGTATGGATTCAAAGTATTTGCAGAAGAAACAGAACTTTCAATTGCACGCATAGAAGTTGTTCCTACAGCACAAATACGTTTTTTCTTTGCTTTTCCTTCGTTTACAATATCACAAGCTTGTTGAGTGATGATCAATTCCTCAGAATCCATTTTGTGTTTAGATAAATCTTCAACCTCAACTGGATTAAAAGTTCCTAAACCCACGTGTAAAGTTACCTCAGCAAAGTTCACTCCTTTGATTTCTAATTTTTTCAAAAGGTGTTTCGAGAAGTGTAAACCAGCAGTTGGCGCCGCTACAGCTCCTTCTTCTTTTGCATAGATAGTTTGGTATCTTTCAGCATCTTCTGGAGTTACATCTCTGTTGATGTATTTCGGAATTGGAGTTTCTCCAAGCTCAGTCAATTTGTTTCTGAATTCTTCATAAGAACCATCGTATAAGAAACGTAAAGTTCTTCCACGAGAAGTTGTATTGTCAATTACCTCAGCAACTAACGAATCATCATCACCAAAATAAAGTTTGTTTCCGATACGGATTTTTCTAGCTGGATCAACTAAAACATCCCAAAGGCGTTGTTCTGAATTCAATTCTCTTAATAAGAAAACTTCAATTCTAGCTCCTGTTTTTTCTTTGTTTCCGTACAAACGTGCAGGGAAAACTTTTGTATTATTTAAAATTAAAACGTCTCCGTCATCAAAATAGTTGATAACGTCTTTAAACATTTTATGTTCGATAGTGTTTTTTTGACGGTCAATTACCATTAAACGAGATTCATCTCTATTTTCTGCTGGAAATTCAGCCAAAAGTTCTTTCGGTAAATTGAAATTGAAGTGTGATAATTTCATATTTGAATTGTTGATTTTAGAGTGTAGATTTTAGATTTGTTTACCTAAAATTTTAAATCGGATGCAAATATACGATTGTGAGATAGGCGTTGTCAAGTGTTTTGACGTTTATTTTTAAAAGTCCTTGATTTTGTGAGGTTTCGAGATGCGTTAAAAGTGTTTTTTTTCTATAAAAAAGATTTTCAACATATTATTGTCATTTCGACGAAGGAGAAATCTTAGTAAGTAACTCCATTCCAATAAGCTAATCTTTGTAGAGCTTCTTGTGGAGATTTCTCCTTCGTCGAAATGACAAACTTTATGAGTACAATCAAATTCACAAATAAAAAAACCTCTGGTTAAAACCAGAGGCTATATTTATCGAGCTTTATTTAAATGAACTTATATAACTTATATGGTTCAAAAATTTTTACAATTCTGAGATTTGGAAATTCAACGCTCTTAAATCATTCCAGAAATCTGGGTATGATTTAGAAACTACTTCTGCATCATCAATAATAATCGGAACTTTAATTGCTAAAGGCGCAAAAGCCATTGCCATTCTGTGATCGTTGTAAGTTGCAATATGAATATCGTGTTTAATATCGTCAGACTTTACTAAAGTTAAACTGTCATTTGTTACTGAAATATTCGCGCCTAATTTTGTCAATTCGGTTTTTAAAGCTTCAAGTCGGTCTGTTTCTTTAATTTTTAAAGTATGAAGACCAGTTAAATGACATCCAATTCCTAAACCTAAACAAGTCACAACAATAGTTTGCGCAATGTCTGGAGTATTATTCAACTCAAAATTTACATCTTGATAATTAAATCCAGCTATTTTTTCCAAAGTCATTTTGTTGTTTTGGAAAGTCGTTTTTACACCCATTTTCGCGTAAAGAGAAACTAATTCTGAATCTCCTTGAAGGCTGTTTTCTTTATAACTGCTTAAAGTAATTTTTGCAGCATCGGACAATGCCACTAAACTAAAGAAATAAGAAGCTGAACTCCAGTCAGATTCTACAACCATTTCTTTTGTTTCAACTGCTTCTTTAGGATAAACTTTAATTACATTTCCTTCAAAACTAGTTTTAATATCTAAATCAGCTAATAAAGCCAAAGTCATTTTGATATATGGAATCGAAGTAATTTCTCCTTCTAAAGTCAATTCTAAACCATTATCTAATTTTGAAGCCACTAATAAAAGTGCCGAAATATATTGGCTGCTTACATTTGCTGCCAAAGTAACTTTTGAAGCCGTAACTTTTTTTCCTTTAATTCGGATTGGCGGATAACCAGCTTCTTTTTCATATGAAATTTCAACGCCTAATTGTGCCAAAGCTTCAACCAAAATTTTGATTGGACGTTCTTGCATTCTGCTTGAACCCGTTAAAACTACTTCTCTTCCTTCGTTAACAGAAAAATATGCAGTAAGAAAACGCATTGCAGTTCCAGCGTGGTGTATGTCTACAATTTCGTCATTTCCTGCCAAAGCTTTTTGCATTACTTCGCTGTCATCTGAGTTTGAAGTATTAGCTAAAGTAATATTTGGAAATAATGCTTTTAGTAACAATAAACGGTTCGTTTCGCTTTTTGAACCCGTGATATTTAGTTGCGAATCATCAATAGTGAAAATTGAATTCGTGCTTAATTTTAAATTCATTTTTTTAATTGTAAGTTGTGAATTATGAATTATGAATGATTAGAAACATAATTCAGCCCCGCAATTTACCACTCCCCATTCATAATTCAAAATTGAAAACCCATAATTCAAAACTTATGAGCGATATTTCACAATTATTTCAATTTATCATTGTTTTTGTGACGATCTTTATCTCTAACCGATTTTAAGTCCATTTTTTTGTCAAAAGCCGCCTGCAAATCGATTCCTGTTTGATTGGCTAAACATAAAACTACAAAAACAACATCTGCTAATTCTTCGCCTAAATCTTTATTTTTATCACTTTCTTTTTCAGATTGTTCTCCGTAACGGCGTGCAATTATTCTGGCTACTTCTCCAACTTCTTCTGTTAATTGAGCCATATTTGTCAATTCGTTAAAATAACGAACGCCGTGTTCTTTTATCCAAGTATCTACATCTAACTGTGCATTTTTCAAATCCATCTTCTAGGTCTTTTTAAGAATTATTTTGTCATTTTGAATTTCGATTATTTTCTGAAAAAAATCTTTTATCATACTATAATCTTCAGCTGCAAAGATAGCTTTACTTATTTCTTGTGTCACTTTAATTTGTATTTGATTTTCATCAGACATTATATTCATTGTATAAGAGGCCGCTTTGTCTTCCATTACAATTCTTATCGGAGAAGGCAATGATTCTACTTTATAGCCTTCTGGTATTTGCAAAAACATATTAAATCTTCGTTGCTCTGGAAAACCAAAATAAATTGGCATTTGTCTTTTTTCTAATTTAAATGGATTGCTTTTATAGGCAAAAAATAATAACGGATTCACAAATAATTTCCCTCCAATTACATCATACGCTTTATCGATACTGAAAGAAGCTTTTTCCATAACCGGCTTTGACAAGTCTTGAATATCAGCCCTATAATCTTCTATTTCGACGCCAATAAACTGCTGTTCAAATTTTTCTATGTTGCTCTCGTTTGTTTTAGTACCATATTTTTCTCTAAAAATCAAAGCATTATAATCTGTTTTCTGCAAAGACAAACTTCCTTCTAACTTTGCTTGCTGCGGATCTATAAATGCACTGACAGTATTATTAATTACGGAGAATTTGGTCGGAATTAATTCTACTTCTTCACTGTTCCCATTTTCTTTTATCAATCTTCCTTTCCAATTTAGAACATTTAGCGGAAGAATATTTGGAACTGTAAATTTACTCGTTGCATCTAGTAAAATTTGCTCTCCATCTATCGTTGCTGCTGCTATTAGATAATTGAAAACCGTTCTGTTAGGAAAAACTGGAACTCCATTTTCTACCGTACTTACCAAAACAGGATCAACTTGTATCTTTGCTGCTTTTAGCATAGAAATCAGCAAAAGATTGATTTCTGCTGTATTTCCTGTTTTTTCTTCAAATGCTTTTTTTACACCTTTATCAACATAATAGCCTTTCTTTTTATTCCAGTTCATTCTGTTCTGAACGAACTTAAAAATGGTATCCAAGCGTTGTCTCGGCGAATTTATGTTTAGCAGAATTCTCTTCAAATCTTCTTCATAAAAACTTCTATTTCCTAATTCTTTTGCAAAATCAGCATTTTTATAAGTTGACTCGGCTACACCTTCCCAAGTTTTGGTAAAGTTTACGACTGGTTTATCTGGAAATCTTTTTAGCTCTAATTCATTTTGAATTGAACCTTTGAAATTGTTTATGTTATTGACGTAGTTTTCATCTTGAAGTGCAGGAACATCAACTCCAGAATATAAACTATTAATTTGTTTATAATCGCTTCCGTAAACTTGTTTAATAGGCTGAACATCGGCGGTCATTTCTGGTTTATAAGTTCCAACAAGAAGTGTTTTATAAATAAAAAACTCTGGAATCTCAGATTTATATTCGAAATAATTTACTGGAATCTCGTATTGAAAATCAAAATCAGGAAGACGAACCAAATCTTCTGACTTCAAAGTATATTTAAATTCAATCACAGAACCGACTTTTACATTTGGCAAAGCGATTGAAGCAACATTCCAATTCTTATTTACTTTTTCTTTAAAGCTGCCTTCACTGTTTAATTTCGTTTTTACAACTGCTCCATTTTCAAGATTATAGGTCGCAGCATCAGAAAAAGTTACTTTATCGTCTCTTAAATTTTCGTAACCAACATAATAAGAAACTTTTTGAGTTGCCCAGCTTAAACCTTCCTTTTTATAAATTTTTACTCGAAACTCATAAACATGATTGGCAAGAAAACCGCTTTGTTCATTGTAAGTAAAAAAAGTTCGTCCTTTTTTAAATAAAATCGCGGCTGGCGCAGAAGTGTCTTTAGGATTTTCTTTTTCCGTCAATTCCTGAATTGTTACTTTTCCTAATTGAAACTTTTGAGCATTTATTCCGTTAAAAGAAAAAACTAAAAAAAAGAAAACAGCAAGAGAACGAAAATTCATTGGTTATATTTTTTTGAGAATAATTTTTTGATCTAGACTAACAATCATTTTTTGAAAAAGCATTTTTAATGAATCATAGTCATCTGCCGCAAAAATACTACTGTTTATGTCTTTAGAAAAACTAAACTGAATTTTGTTTCCATCTTTTAAAATATTCATCATTACAATAATAGAATTATCCAGAAACACATATTTTGCTGGTTTTGGAAGCGATTCAACATCATAACCTTCGGGAATTTCTAAATTGATTAGAATTTTCTCTAGGTTTGGATAACCAAAATAAATTCTCATTTGCCTTTTTTCTTGAACAAAAGGATTTTTCGCTTTTGCATAAAACAACATCGGATTTATAAATAGTTTTCCTCCAATGCTTTCAACAAAATTATTAGTTTCAAAAGCAAAAGTTTCTAAAATTGGATCAGAAAGATTCGTGTTTTTATTGCTTACAGAATAATCCGAAATCTTCAAATCGCCTAATTGTTGCTCTAGTTTTTCGATGTAATTTTCCTGATTTTTAGTCGCATTCTGAACTCTAAATCTGTAAGCATCATAATCGGTACGCAGAATTCTGGCTTTTCCATCTATTTTTCCATTTGCATTTAGTACAGCTACTATATTAGAAACTTCTTTCGAGGATTTAGCAGGAACTAAATCAATTTCTTTTGATGTACCATCGCTTTTAATTAATCTTCCTTTCCAATTTAAAACATTTAGAGGAAGAATATTTGGTGATGTATATTTTCTGGAAGCATCGAGCAAAATTTGTTTCCCGTCGATTTCTGCACACGCAATTAAATAATTAAAACCTGTTCTGGTAGGATAAACTGGAATTCCATTCTCAATTGTACTTACTAAAACCGGATTGGCATCGACCCCAGCCAATTTGAGCATGTTTATTAATATGAAATTAATTTCGGCAACATTTCCTGTTTGTTCTTTGTATGCTTTTTCAACTCCTTTTTTTGCGAAACAACTATTTATTTCGTTCCAATTCATTTTGTCTTGAACGAACTTAAAAATGATATTTGTTCTTTCTTCCAATGACTCTACATTTCCAAGCAGCTTTTTTATATCTTCCAGAAGAAAATCTCTTTTGCTAAGTTCTTTCCCGAAATTTTCATCTTTAAAAATTGTTGTTGCAACGCCTTCCCAAGTAATTGTAAAATCTTTAACGGGTTGTTCTGGCATTCGGATACGTTCTAACTCGTGTTTAATAGAACCTCTATAATTCTCCAAATTATCAATATAAGGCTCTTCAATTAAAGCAGGAATATTTTTTCCAGAATAAAAAGCGTTTATCTGTTGGTAGCTTAATGTTCGCGTTTGTCCATATTCATTGTCAAAACTTTGATTTCCACTTCCAAGTTTCGCATCGTTTTCTATTTTATTTTTTCCCGTCAGAATGGTTTTGTAAATATAAAACTCAGGAAATTCTGGTTTGTATTCAAAATAATCTACAGGAATATCAAATTGAAAATCAAAATCAGGAAACTCTACAATATTTTCAGATTTTAAAACATATTTGTATTCTATAATAGATCCAACTTTGACATTTGGAAGCGTTATCGTTTTTTCATTCCAATATTCATTAATTTTTTTCTTGAATAATCCTTGGCTTTCTAGTTTGGTTTTCTCCACTTTACCATTTTCCAAATTGTATGTCACAGCATTAGAAAACTCTAACATATCTTCTTTCAGATTCTGATAGCCAACGTAGTAACGTACTTTTTGATCTGCCCATTTCAGTCCTTCTTTTTTATAAATTTTAATTTTAAATTCATAAGTATGAACAGCAGAAAAGCCAACTTTTTCATTATAGGTAAAAACAGTTTTTCCTTTTTTAAATAAAATTGCGGCAGGCGCCGAAGAATCTACAGGATGTAATTTTTCTTCTAATTCAGCAACAGTAACTTTTCCAAGCTCATATTTCTGAGCTTGGATATTTATTGCACTACAGCATAACGCAATACAAAGAAGCAGGGATCTTAGCATCATTATATGCGTTTTAAAACTATTTTTTCTGTTTGTTTAGCTATTACACCTTTGTAATATTCTTTTAACATTTCGTATTGTTCTGTACTAATAATTGCCTCATTAATCTGATTTACAACCATTAACTGCAAAACATTCTCATTAGCTAAAATATTAAATTTGAAACTTCCTAGATTATTTTCCATGCTATAAGCAACAGGCTGTGGCAATGTTTCTACTGCAAATCCGTCTGGAATTTTAATTGTAATATTAAATTTATCTTGAAACGGATAACCAAAATCTACTGGATATTCGCGTACTTCTTGCTTAAACGGATTTTTTTCTTGAGCAAAAAACAACATCGGATTTACGTATATTTTTCCGCCGATCATTTCAGACAAATCTCCTCCTTTAAATGAATAAGATTCAATTGTTGGAGATAATAACTCTTTTTCGTTGGTTCTAGAATATTCGCTTACTTCAATTTTTCTGTTGCTATTTTCAAGTTTTTCCAAGTATTCATCTTCTTTCGATTTTTCGAAATTTTCTCTGCTCAACATAGCTCTATAATCTGTGCATTGTCTTCTGGCTTTTCCGCTTACTTTTCCATCAGCATCAATATCATAATTCATAAAAACAATATCATTTGATGTTTTATGCGGCATTAAATCTATTTCTTCAGAAGAACCATTTTTTCTAATCAATCTTCCAAACCAATTTAAAGTTCTGAATGGAAGAACATTTGGCACAGAATATTTATAACTTGCATCTAATAAAATATAACCTTCTGGAGTTTCAACAGCAGAAACAACATAATTAAAGGCATTTCTGTTCGGAAACAAGGCAATTCCGTTAGAACGTGTACTTACCAAAACTGGATTCGCTGTTAAACCTGCAGAACGAAGCATGGCAGTAAGCATTAAATTAATATCGGCTATATTTCCTGTTTTATCTTTATATGCTTTTCTTACGCCATTATCGCAGCTGAAGCCCGTGTAGCCATTCCATTTTACATTTCCTTTTACAAAATTTAGAATCGCCCAGATTTTTTCGTTCTGGTTGGTAATTCCACCTAGAAACTTTTTCAAATCTTCTTCAAAATAACCTGTTTTATTCAATTCTGGACCAAAGTCATCATATTCGTAAATTGTTTTTACCACAGAATTCCAATCGGTAGAAAGTTCCTTAACTGGTCGATTAGGAAACTGAACTAATGATAATTCATGTTCAATACTTGAAGTATAATTATCGATATTGTTTACAAAATCTTCGTCTTTTAAAGCAGGGAAATCTTGCGCAACATAAGTAACCTGAGTTTCTACATAATCTATTTTATCATTATAAAATTCTGTTCTCGAAACAAGCCCAGTTGCTCTTTCTTTACTGTTAATTGTTAAACTTTTAGAATTTTTAGTAGTTGTCATTTTAGGAAAGATATACCCTTTTTGCCTTGCTTTGAAAACGTAATATTCTGGATAAGCGATCTTAAATTCAGAATAATTAACTGGGATAGAAGTTTGAAAATCCCAATCGCGAATAATATTATCGCTAGGACATCTAATAGTATAATGATATTCTATAACAGAACCTTCTTTTACATTTGGCATTGTAATTTTCTTCAGACCTCTAAATTTAGAAAGAACTTCATCAAAAGATCCATCGCTTTTCAGCTTTGTTTTTTCTATTTTTCCATTTACAAGATTATACGTAACGGCATCAGAAAAAAACACTTTTTCTTTTAAATTAGTATGATTGTAATACCAAACACTTTGATTTGCCCACTCGTAACCTTCTTTTTTATAAATCTTAATACGAGCTTCTACATCGGTAACAATACAGAAACCTTCATTCTGGTCAAATTCCATTCTGGAAGCTCCTTTTTTGTACAAGATTGCAGCTGAAGCCGAAGAGTCTTTAGGATGGACTTTCTGTTCTAATTCTGCAATAGAAACTTTTCCTAATTTGAATTCCTGTGAAATCGCTTTGGGCGCGACCAACAGAATCCAAGACAAGCTAAGTAATTTAATAATTTTCATTGGTAATTTTTGGTTTGTTTTGGGTTAGGATTCGGTTTAATTCTTAGTTAATATTATTTTGGCATTATCATTTCTAGAAATTTGTTCCATAAATAAGCGATATTCATCGTAATCTTTATTGGAGTATTTGCCTTTATTTAAAAACATAGACCTTTTGTAAGTCAGTTTGTTATTTTCTTTTTTAATAATTTCGGTTTTATACTCGCCAAACTTTCCTTTTAGTTCATAATTTGAAGGAAGAAATTCGATGCTAAAACCTTCTGGAAGATTGATTTCGATTTCATCATTATCTAAATAACCACGCTGAATTTGAAATGGATTTTTTCGGTTTCTTATTCGCTTAATATTGGCACTTGATTGATTGAATGCATCAACGACAAAAATCATTTTATTGCCCGAGATTGCTCCATAATTAGAAGCAGTTAAACGAACATCTTCTGTAAAACGGATATTTTCTTTGTCATTTGTAAAAGTTATTTTACCCAATTTCAAATTGTTGATATTATCCCAATATTCTTTATAATGCTCTTCTTTTTCGTTAGGTTGAAAAGTTTCAACTCTTGATTTTTGAGCATATTGACTTCCCTCAGAAACTATGGCTAAAGTTCCAGAAAAGTTTCCCTCTTTATCAATCGAATAATTGCCTTTTGCCAACTGTTTATTTCCTTTATCATCATAGATTTTAGTTCTAACAATTTCTCCGCCTTCTGGTTTCACGACTAAAACATCTCGGTCGTCTGTAAAAGTTCCTTGATAGCCAAACGGATTATCTTGACTGGTACATTCTAGCCAAACGTAATTATCACCATTTGGAACAGCAAGAATCATATGATCTCCTTGCATCGAAACAAAATCGGACTGAATATCTTTCTTATATGAATCTCCATATAAAATAGTATTATAAGAAGGAACATCAACAACCTGCAAAAGTGCTTTTGTATAATTTGACAATGCTTTGCAATCTCCATAACCCAAACGATCTACATCGTTGGCAAGCATAGGTTTCCAGCCGCCAATGCCAACAGCAATATTTACGTATCTGGATTTTTTCTGCACATAATCGTAAATAATTTTTGCTTTTTTAATTGGATCTTTTTCATCTCCAACAAGCGCTTTTATTTTTGCTTTGGTTTCTTCTGGCAGATTTGTTGTTCCTGTCAAAATTTTATCGCCGTACCATTTTCCAAAGGCTTCCCAGGTAGTTGCTTTACCATCTACTCCTTCCAAATGAAAATTCTCCAATCCCATCATTACTTTAGGAAAGAGATCTGCATAATTTGGACTCAAATCTTCTGGTTTCTGAGCTGGAATATTTGTGGCTAAATAACTTAATTGCGTATCGGTTTCAGCTGTTTTTTTGATATTGAAATCTGAGAAACGAAATTCTTTCTTTTTGAATCCAAGTTCTTTAGGAAAAGTAACATTCAAGACACATTTTTCCACACTTAAATAATGACCACGCAAAAAATATTCTTGAGGAATAAAAGCGGTGTTTGAAGTCTCGATTTCGCAATTATAAACAACCGTAAATGGATATGAAATAGGAGTATAATCTAGATAAATAACACGATTATCCGAAAAAAGTGTGCTCCCGCTTACAGCACTTTGGTCTCTAAAATCTTTTCTTTTAATTTTTTTGATTTCTTTACCAAAAGCATCATAAACAATAGCTTCTATGGTTTTGATTGAAGTTGACTTGTCGTAATATTGAAATGCGTCAATATCATTTTGCCCTTTGGCATTTAAAACAGATACAACTCTTTGAGTTTTTATATTCATACTTCTTTGAGAAGTAATTGTAATATCTGTCTGATCCAAACGAGTAACTGCATTGGCATTATCTTTTAAACTATCGGAAATTGCAAATACCGAATAATCAATCTTTTGAGAAAAAGAATTAACTGTAAAAAGAATAAAAAATAATGCGCAAAAAAGTTTTTTCATTAGTAAGTTTTTTCTCCAAATATATATTATTTTTAGAAAATCTTAACAAATGTTTAGTAAATTTTTACTCTCTATTTTGGCTGTCAATTAAAATGGTAACAGGTCCATCGTTTATTAGGCTAACTTTCATATCTGCACCAAAAATTCCGGTTTGAATTTTCTTTTGAAATTCCTTTTCTAAAGCTTGTACAAACTTTTCATACATCGGAATTGCAAAATCTGGTTTTGAAGCTTTTATATAAGAAGGACGATTTCCTTTTTTTGTAGAAGCATGAAGTGTAAATTGGCTAACGACAATGATTTCGCCGTCAATATCTTGAACTGAGCAGTTCATAACGTCATTTCCGTCGCCAAAAATTCTCATTTTTATGATTTTTCCAGCAAGCCAATCAATATCTTCCTGAGTATCGGCATCTTCTATCCCGACTAGAACTAATAATCCTTTTTGAATATCAGCAACAATTTTAGAATCAACTTTTACAGATGCTTCGGAAACTCTTTGAAGTACAATCTTCATTAATGATTAATTGTTAGTTATAAATTATTGATTTTTTATTTAGAAGTTATAATTACTAAGCTATTTCAGTCAATCATAATTAAAATTTACAATTAACCATTCACAATTAATAATTATTTGCGTGTTTCATCACTCGCAGCACGATCTTCACCATAAGTATCGGTTCTGTAATGCTCTTCGTCTCCTTCTAGGATTTTAAGATAACTGTTGTAACGCGACCAAGCGATTTCGTCTTTTTCTAAAGCTGCTTTTATGGCACAATGCGGTTCTTCTTTATGCAGGCAATTGTTAAACTTGCATTGATCTTTTAATTTAAAGAATTCCGGAAAATATCCGCTGATTTCTGAAGGTTCCATATCAACAATTCCGAAACCTTTTATTCCAGGCGTGTCAATAATTCGGGCATCAAAAGACAAATCATACATCTCGGCAAACGTAGTGGTATGCTGTCCTTGTTTGCTTTGTTCTGAAATTACAGTAGTTTTCAAATGAAGACTTGGTTCCATTGCATTTACTAAAGTAGATTTACCAACTCCCGAATGCCCGGAAAACATACTGACCTTTCCAATCATCATTTCTTTAAGCTTATCAACTCCTTTATTTTCTGTTGATGAAATTCGCAGGCATTTATAACCAATTTCAGAATAAATATGCTGCAAATAAAGCTGATCATCTAAAGTCTGATCGTTTAGTGTATCAATTTTATTAAAAATAAGAATAGCTTCAATTCCGTATGCTTCAGCAGTAACTAGAAAACGATCTATAAAACTTGTAGTTGTTGGCGGATTATCAATGGTTACCAATAAAAAAACCTGATCAATATTGGAAGCAATAATATGAATCTGCTTAGACAAGTTTACCGATTTACGAACGATATAATTTTTTCTTTCGTGAATATTATGAATCGTTCCGGTAACAGCGTCTGAAGTTTCATCCAACTCATAATCGACAATATCGCCTACAGCAATTGGGTTGGTACTTTTTATACCTTTAATTCTAAATTTCCCTTTCATACGGCATTCTATAAAATCTCCTTTTTCAGATTTTACGGTATACCAGCTTCCTGTAGATTTATAAACGGTTCCTGTCATTCTTTTACTTTAGATTTCTGCAAAGATAAATGAATAATTTAAACCATATAAGTAATATAAGTGAATATAACTTGGTGGATATTTGTAACAAAAAAAATCCCCAAATCTTCTTTCGAAGAAATAGGGATTTTAAAAAACAATCTATTTTTAAAATCGTGAAATAAGAAAACTTTAAAATAAAGCTTTTCAAAACTAAAATGAACTTATATCACTTATATGGTTCAATAAAAAATTACGCGTTGAAAATTTTCTCTTGGTGTCCAATACTTTCTTGGTGAATTGCTTTGAACATTCTTAAAACGAATTCTTCAGTAAGACCTTTTTTCTCACCTTCTAAAATCATTTTTCCTAAGATTTCGTTCCAACGGTTGTTTTGAAGAATAGCAACGTTTGCATCTTTTTTCACTTGACCAATTTCGTCAGCTACTTTCATACGTTTTCCTAACAACTCTAATAAGTTAGCATCCAAAACGTCGATGTTAGCTCTTAATTTAGTCATTTTTTGGCTGTACTCATCTGTAGTATCATCCGTTTTTCTGATAGTCAAATCTTTGATGATTTGTTTCAAATTATCTGGAGTCACTTGCTGAGCAGCATCTGACCAAGCGTTGTCTGGATCGATATGAGTTTCGATAATCATACCATCGTAGTTCAAATCTAAAGCTTCTTGAGTTACTTCAAAAATCATTTTACGATCTCCAGTAATGTGAGATGGATCGATGATTAATGGTAAATCAGGGAATTTATTTTGCAATTCGATAGCAATCTGCCATTCTGGAATGTTTCTGTATTTTGTTTTTTCGTAAGTAGAGAAACCTCTGTGAATAACTCCTAATTTCTCAATTCCAGCCATATGTAAACGCTCAACACCACCAAGCCATAAAGCTAAATCTGGGTTTACTGGATTTTTAACCAAAACAATTTTATCAGTTCCTTTTAAAGTATCTGCAATCTCTTGAACTGCGAAAGGGTTTGCAGTTGTACGTGCACCAACCCATAAAACGTCGATATCGTATTCTAAAGCTAGTTTACAGTGAGCTGCTGTTGCAACTTCAGTTCCCATTAATAAACCAGTTTCAGCTTTTGCTTTTTGTAACCATTTTAATCCGATTTCTCCAATACCCTCAAATCCTCCTGGACGAGTTCTTGGTTTCCAGATTCCAGCTCTAAAAACGCTTACTTTTGAATCTTTTAATTCGTGAGCGATTTTCAAAACCTGATCTTCAGTTTCTGCACTACATGGTCCAGCTATCACAAGTGGGTGATTTAAATTGAAATCTTCTAACCACTTTCTCATTTCTTTCTTATTTTCCATCTTAATTCTAATTTTACTTTTTAGTTGTTGTTAATCCGTTTAGTATTTCTTTTATTTTATTTGTGCTTTCCATTTCTTCAAAAATGGCATTATAATCTTCTTCTTTCAACAAATCCCTAAATCGACTGAGATTTGAAATATAAGCTTCTAAAGTTTCTAGAACGTGTTCTTTATTTTGCTTAAAAATTGGCGTCCACATCGCTGGCGAACTTTTTGCCAAACGAACCGTACTTTCAAATCCACTTCCCGCCATATCAAAAATATCCTGTTCGTCTTTTTCTTTATTCATTACTGTTTTTCCGAGCATAAATGAACTAATGTGCGATAAATGCGAAACGTAAGCAATGTGTTTGTCGTGCGAAGTCGGATCCATATATCGAATCCTCATTCCGATTGAAGTAAAAAGATTCAATGCTTTTTCCTGTAATTTAAAAGCCGTCTTTTCGACCTCACATATAATATTTGTTTTCCCTTGAAACAAACCTCTTATTGCTGCTGATGGCCCCGAAAACTCTGTTCCGGCAATTGGGTGCGTTGCAATAAAATTTCTTCTTTTTGGGTGATTGGCTACTGCTTCGCAAATTGGTTTTTTAGTAGATCCCACTTCAAAAACAATTGTTTTATCTCCTACCGAATCCAAAACTTTAGGTAAAACTGTCAGCGCTACATCTACTGGAACCGAAACGATTACAAAATCTGCTTTTTGTAAATCTTCAAAGTTTCCTGCTTCGTCAATAACTCCAAGATCAATTGCCTGTTGCAAATGTTGTTCGTTACTGTCGATTCCTAAAATAGTCGCATCAGGATAACGCCCTTTGATGTCTAACACCATCGAACCACCTATTAATCCTATTCCTATTACGTATACTTTCATAATTCTTTTTACTTTTTTGTCATTGCGAGGAACGAAGCAACCGCACTAACAATTTCCTCTGCAACTGAGATTGCTTCCTTCCTCGCAATGACTTCTAAAATCGATCTATCGCTTCTTGCACTTTCTCTTCTTTCACACACAATGAGAATCTTATATACCCTTCGCCGTTGCTTCCAAAAATGGTTCCCGGTGTAATGAAAATATGTTTCTCATATAATATTTCGTCAATGAACTTTTCTGCTGATTCAATTCCTTCTGGCAATTTTGCCCAAACGAAAAGTCCAACTCCTTCTTTATATACTTTACAGTTTAACTTTTCGGCTAATTTCTCCGTTAATTCTCTACGGCGTCTGTAAATTTTGTTTTGATCTTCGAACCAAGATTTATCACATTTTAAAGCTGCAATTGCACCTTTCTGAATTCCGTAGAACATCCCGCTGTCCATGTTGCTTTTTACTTTTAGAACTGCATCGATAATTTCAGGGTTTCCTAAAACCATCCCAACTCTCCAGCCGGCCATGTTGAAAGTTTTACTTAATGAATTTAATTCTAAAGCCACTTCTTTTGCTCCTTCAACCTGCAACAAACTCATTGGATTATCATTCAAAACAAAACTGTACGGATTGTCGTTGATCAATAATATATTGTGTTTTTTAGCAAAAGCCACCAATTTTTCAAATAACGCTAAACTTCCTCTCGCTCCTGTCGGCATGTGCGGATATCCCAGCCACATAATTTTTACTTTCGAAAGGTCTAGTTTTTCTAAAGCTTCGAAATCTGGTTCCCATCCGTTTTCTTCTTTCAAATCATAATAAACTGGAACTGCCTGAACCAAATTGGTTACCGAAGTATAAGTTGGATAACCTGGATTTGGAATTAAAACGTGATCGCCTTCATTTAAAAAAGCCAGCGAAATATGCATAATTCCTTCTTTCGAACCCATAAGAGGTAAAATCTCATTATTTGGATTCACTTCAACACCAAACTGATTACGATAAAAATCTGCCATCGCCTGCCTCATTTCTGGTAATCCCTGATAGCTTTGATAACCATGCCCGTTTTCGTCTTGAATTGCTGCAGCGACTGCTTCAATTACTGCTTTTGACGGACTCAAATCAGGGCTTCCAATTCCCATATTGATGATCGATTTTCCTTCAGACATCAACTGACGAACTTCTCTCAATTTTGATGAGAAGTAGTATTCTTCAACTGTGTCTAATCGTTTTGCTGTTGTAATCATTTTTTTATTGCTTTAGGCCTTAGGCAGTAAGCTTTAGGCTCTTTTTAAACTTTCTATTTTGGACTTTAAGACTTTCGACTTTCCTACTTTAAGAATCACTTAAAGGTTTTGTATTTTTATATTCTCCCAATACTTTAAAATATTCTGCCATGATATTTAATAAGGCTTTGGCTTTTGCAAAATCTTCGTATTTCTCAAATGTTACATCTACAAAGAATGAATATTTCCAAGGCGTTTCAATTTTTGGAAGCGACTGGATTTTTGTCAAATTCAGTTTGCAGTCGCTCATTACATTTAACACCGCTGCTAAGCTTCCTCTTTTATGATCTAATTCAAATTTGATTGACGCTCTGTTGATTTCGCTTTCTGGCAAAAATGAATTTTGCTTTTTAATGATTACGAAACGCGTCATATTATTTTTAATTGTTTGAATCGATGATGCAATAATATCTAACTCGTACATTTCAGAAGCCGTTACACTTGCAATTGCAGCAATTCCGGTTAATTGTTTTTCCTGAATTCTTCTTGCAGTTTCAGCTGTATCTTTATCCTCAATCAATTTGATATTTGGATATTGTTTCAGGAAATCCATGCATTGTAAAAGTGCCATTGGGTGCGAATGAACTTCTTTTATATCTTCAATTTTCTGACCTTTTAAAGCCATTAAATTTTGCTGAATGTTTAAATAATGCTCTCCAATTATGTGTAAATTATTCTTGTCAATCAAAGCATAATTTGGAATAATTGGCCCTGCAATTGAATTTTCGATCGCCATAACAGCCTGATCAGATTTTCCGGCAATAAGGCTGTCGATCAATTCTTCGAAAGACAAACACTCATCAATATCCACATTTTCAGAGAAATACTCTTTCACAACCTGATGATGAAATGATCCTTTAATACCTTGTATTGCAATTTTCGTTGTCATATAGTCAAAAAAAAATCCTGATTTGCATCAGGATTGTATATTAGTTTTATTTGTCTTAAATTTTATCTCAAATAACCATAGCACAATCCTGACTTCTACTAAAGAAGAAATAAAAATTGTTGCTAAAATAAAAACGGTTAGTTGCCATTTTGTTTGTGTTATTTTGTAAATTCTTTGCGAATGTATAAATTATTTTTAGTGCACCAAAAAAAAGATTGCATTTTATGAAACAAAAAAGGATTTCTTAACAAATTTAGCAGGTTTTGTATGATAATATAAAAATATCGGCTTAAAATGAGAATATTAGAATGAGGTTTTAAGGTTCTGAGATGCTAAGGTTTTAAGTTTTTTTGCCACGAATTCACGAATTAGTGTAAAACGTTGTGGTCATTTGATTCTAATTTCTCGAATTAAAGTCATGCTTTTCTTCCTTTCTTGTCATTCCGAGGAACGAGGAATCTTCACAAGTAGCTCGACAAAGATTGGAAATATACTGTACGGAATCACTCCGCGGAGATTCCTCGTTCCTCGGAATGACAAGATTGCGGATACCACTCAAAGCTTATGAAAACAACCCCGAAACTGGTTTATTCATAATCCCGATTTTAGCATAATCAAAATTCATTTTTTCTTTTAATAAAGACGTATAAACACTTCTAAAATCGATTTGGTATTTTAAATCGCCATTATCTAAGTCAGCTAGATTTGGATTATTTCCTAAAATTGTTCCTTTGTTATTTCCTCCAATTATAAACATTGGTGCTGCGGTTCCGTGATCGGTTCCGTTGCCGTTATCTTTTACTCTTCTTCCAAATTCTGAGAAAACTACGACTGTGACATTCTGTAATAATTGAGATTCTTTTAAATCAGAATAAAAACTATATAACGCATCATTTAAATCGGTTAATTTTCTTTCATGAATCGAAAGCTGATTGTCATGCGTATCAAATCCGTTTAAAGATGTGTAATATACTTTTGAGTTTAAATTTCCTTTTATCAGTCTCGCAATCCATTCTAAATTTTTCGATAATTCTGTTTTTGGATAACTGATTTCTGTTTTAGATTTTGCCAAAGCTTTCTGGATTTCATCTGAACCTTCGGTAACGGAATTGGCAATTTTTCGAACAAAATCTAAATGCGGATTTTTAGATAAAGTAACATTTTCTTCTTTTGCTTTTACTTTAAATCGATTCGGATCTTTTACAGTTATGAAATTAGGCTCCACACCTTTTAAAGCCAAATTATCAATTGAATCTAAATTTATTCCTGCAGTCGCTTGATGTCCGTTGCATTGCAAATCCAGAAATCTTCCGAGCCAGCCTTCGTTTATATATTTATTAGAATCGGTTGCCGTCTGCCAAATTTCCTGACTTCTAAAATGGGAACGAATAGGCTCTGGATAACCGACATTTTGAATTATTGTTAAATCTCCGTTTTGCTGCATTTGAGCAAAATCTTTTAACGAAGGATGAAATGCCATTCCTTTATTCTTCCCAACAACAACATCTTTATTTAAAGCGATTTTCGTTCGTAAATCATAATATAATGGATCGTCGTATGGAATAAAAGTATTCAATCCGTCGTTTCCGCCATTCAATTGCACAAAAACAATACATTGCTCTCCCACAACCAAATTGCTCTGAGAACCGAAAGCGTGTAAAAAATCAGGAAGCACAAGCAATCCGCCTGTGAAAGTTCCTGTCAATGTTAGAAAATTTCTTCTGTTCATGATTACTGCTTTTTAGATTAATTGATATTCGGGCAATTTTGTGATGTAATTAAAAAGTCTGACCACAGCAAAATCAGCATGCGGGTCTTTGGGATCAAAATCGTATTTCAAAAGATTTTCCATGTCTTTTTGAGCCGAATCGCTTACATTAAATAAAAGTCGTTCCGATAATTCCGAAATGATGGTTTTGTTATTTCCATCAGAATCAAAAGCTACTTTGACATCGATTTTCTCATATTCCGATTTTTCTTTTTCAACTCCATTCGTCATCGTTTTCAAAACTCTTCGATTCAGACTTTTCCCACTGCATAGCAAATCGGCTGTATTGTTTCTTTGCAGATAAATTTGCGACGTCAGCCATGAATTTCCGCCATCCCAACCTTTTACATTTACCTGATTATACAAATCCATTCCCTGCTGTCTTAAAAATACAGCAATAACGGCATCGTCTAAATCTTTTATCTCCAATTCATCGCAAAGCTGTAAAATATAAACCAGCGGATCTTTTATTTTATTTCCTGAATTCTCTTTTTTAAATTCTTCGGTAAAAATTTTAGTCAGCAATGGCTGAATTTCAAACTTTTCTTTTCGGAAATAATCGCCATAATAAACCACTAAATCTTCAGGCGGATTATCATACACAAACCATTTCAGAATTTTTCGGGTAATGAGATACGGAATGTTTTTCTGTTCGAAAATAATATCGACCAAATCGTCTGATTTCCAGTTTCCAGTTTTTCTGAAGTAAATTTTATCGCTGTTATCTTCAATGTTTTTTCTATAAACTGCTCCTTCATCGCCAACATTTAAACCAGCCAAAGCTTTTGCGCCATTTTTAATATCGTCTTCGGTATAATTTCCAATTCCGATTGTGAATAGTTCAAGTAATTCTCGGCTTAAATTTTCATTTACTTTTCCTTTTTTATTATCGCCATTGTCGAGATAACGAACCATTGCGTTAGATTTCAGAATCTGTTTGGTCAATTCTTTAAAATTGCCAAAAGCATTTTCACGCAAAATCATATTGTGCTGATAAATCCAGTAATTGATTTTTACTTTTTGAGAAGTAGAAACAAAATGATTGTGCCAGAAACAAACCATGTTTTCCCGCAACGGGAATTCATCGTTTCTCATTTTAGAAATCCACCATTTTCTGAACTCAACAGCAGAATAAACTTCTTTTTTGAGAATTTTCTTTTTGGCTTCAGAATCTGCCATTTTTATAGATTCTCGAAGTTCTTTAAGCTCAAGCAATGTTTTGGGATCATCATCTAAAAAAGAAGGCAATGATGTATCAAATTTTGAATTATAAGATTGCTTTAGAAATTTTTCTAAGCCGAGTTTTTCAATTTTTGAAGCTTGTTTTCCTGAAAAACCTAATCGTAGGGACCAAAGACTGCTTTTTTTCATCGTTCAGAAATTATTACTGTAAGACTCGATTCTTTTTAAAAGGTTTAATCTTTTTAAAGAGGCTGAGTTGCTAAGATTCTAAGATGCTGAGATTTAAAAAGTGTTTGGTAATAATTAGAACGAGAAATTTTTAAGGATATTGCCTACACGATATTTGACAATCATTATCAAAACATTAACCTTTTTAATATAAAAATTCGTCTATAAATTCTTTATTTTCGTTTAGATACAGAAAATAATTCGCTGTCTTTTTCTGATTTTCGAGAAGCTCTAATTTAATTTCGATGCAGGGAGTTGGGATAAAATCATGATCTATTAAAATCGAAATAGATTTTGGAATGATCCTATCGAAATTAATATTCTCATATTGGTCGGAATTTATATTTTTAAAATACTGAGTTGCTAGTTGATAATATTCTGTTTTATTCTCAACTATATTTAAATTAAGTTTCATATTGTTTAAATTAGGCTATCTTTTAATAGAATCCAATGTTTGCTGGCTAATCTGTTTTCTTTCTATCATGAATTTAAACCAATTTTCTAATTTCTGTTTTTCCTGTTTTTCCATTTTACTGATGTCAATTTGCGGAAAACCGGTATAATCTATTCCATTTTTTTCCAAAACAGCATCATAATAATGATAATACGCTCTATCATAATTAAACTTTTCTGCCATAATCCTGGCGTATACCATAACACTATCTGTTCTTGCGTTAAAACAGCAATCTTGAAAACTATAAAAAAGTTCATCATACGCGTCTACATCTCCTCGCTTTTTAACTCGATTAATCAATGTGTCGTAATCTGTTGTTATAGAGCTAATAGTTCTTACATCTTCTTGGTCAATTTCCTCTAAATTCTGTTCTTTCTGTACTGGTATCTTCTCAGATTTTTTTTGACACGCAAAAACACAACATAAAAAAACTAAGCTTAAAACTTTATTCATAAACTGTTTATTTAGCATTAACAAAAAAGCAGCTATCATTACAATAACTGCTTTCTTATTTTCAAGGAATAAAATCTTTCCTCCTTATTCTATTTTCTTTCTTCTAAAAAAAGAATTAAGACCCACACATTTCACAATCTTCAGGATCTGCTGCTTGTGCTTTTAAAAGCATTGCTTTATAATCCTCAACACTGATTGCTTCAGTTTCCTGAACTAATGATGGAGCTGTTTCTTCTTTTTTATCGTTGTTTAATGTGAATTTAATCGCATCTACAGCCGCTTTTGTTCTTAGGTAATACATTCCTGTTTTTAAACCAGACTGCCAAGCATAGAAGTGCATTGACGTCAATTTAGAATAGTTTGCATCTTGCATGAACAAGTTCAATGACTGAGACTGATCAATGAAATATCCTCTTTGACGAGACATATCGATAATATCTTTCATCGACATTTCCCAAACTGTTTTATAAAGATCTTTTAAGTCTTGTGGAATCTTATCGATATTTTGAACAGATCCGTTATGACGCATAATTTCTTGTTTCAAATCTTCGTTCCATAAACCTAATTTTACTAGATCTTCTAATAAATGTTTGTTTACTACGATGAACTCTCCAGACAATACACGACGTGTATAAATGTTTGAAGTATATGGTTCGAAAGCTTCGTTGTTTCCTAAGATTTGAGAAGTCGATGCAGTTGGCATTGGAGCAACTAACAATGAGTTACGAACTCCATGCTCCATAACTTCTTTTCTTAATGAAGCCCAGTCCCAACGACCAGATAATTCTTCATCTTTCATTCCCCACATATTGTGTTGGAATTCTCCTTGTGACATTGGCGAACCTTCGAAAGTTGAATATGGTCCTTCTTCTTTTGCCATTTCCATAGAAGCAGTTACAGCAGCGAAATATAAAGTTTCGAAAATTTCTTGGTTTAATTTTTTAGCTTCATCGCTTGTAAACGGCATACGCAACATGATAAAAGCATCTGCTAAACCTTGAACACCTAATCCAACTGGACGGTGACGCATGTTTGAATTTTCAGCTTCTTTTACAGGATAGTAGTTTCTGTCGATTACTTTATTCAAGTTACGAGTTACACGTTTTGTAACGTTGTAAAGCGCTTCATGATCAAATTTTCCGTTATCAATAAACATTGGTAACGAAATAGAAGCCAAGTTACAAACTGCAATTTCATCTTTAGATGTAAACTCCATAATCTCTGTGCACAAGTTGGAAGAACGGATTGTTCCTAAATTCTTGTGATTCGATTTACGGTTTGCTGCATCTTTGTACAACATATATGGCGTTCCAGTCTCAATTTGTGATTCTAGGATTTTCTCCCATAATTCACGAGCGCGGATTGTTTTTCTTCCTTTTCCTCTAAATTCATAATCCGTATATAATGCTTCGAATTCATCTCCGTAAACATCATATAATCCTGGACATTCGTTTGGACACATCAAAGTCCAAGTTGAATCTTCTTGAACACGTTTCATGAATAAATCTGAAGTCCACATAGCGAAGAATAAATCTCTTGCACGCATTTCTTCTTTTCCTGTATTTTTCTTTAAATCCAAGAAATCAAAAATATCAGCATGCCATGTTTCGATGTAAATCGCAAAACTTCCTTTACGTTTTCCACCACCTTGATCTACGTAACGAGCAGTATCGTTAAAAACTCTCAACATTGGAACAATTCCGTTTGAAGTTCCGTTTGTACCACGGATGTAAGATCCAGTCGCACGAACATTATGAATAGAAAGTCCAATTCCTCCCGCTGACTGCGAGATTTTTGCTGTTTGTTTTAATGTATCGTAAATACCATCAATACTATCATCTTGCATTGCCAAAAGGAAACAAGAAGACATTTGCGGTTTTGGCGTTCCTGCATTGAACAACGTTGGCGTTGCGTGCGTAAAGAACTTTTTAGACATTAAATCGTAAGTTTCAATAACCGATTTTAAATCGTCTAAGTGAATACCAACAGAAACACGCATCAACATATGTTGCGGTCTTTCTACAATTTTTCCGTTTATTTTAAGAAGATAAGAACGCTCTAAAGTTTTAAAACCAAAGTAATCGTAATTAAAATCTCTTGTATAAATGATATGAGAATCTAAAAAAGCAGCATTTTCTTGAATTACTTTAAATACATCATCAGCAATTAATGGCGCATCTTGTCCATTTCTTGGATTTACGTAGTTGTACATATCTTTCATCGTTTCTGAGAAAGATTTTTTAGTATTTGAATGTAGATTAGAAATTGCTACACGAGCTGCCAATTGTGCATAATCTGGATGCGCAATAGTCATAGAAGCTGCCGTTTCTGCTGCAAGATTATCCAATTCAGAAGTAGAAACCCCATCATACAATCCCTCAATAACTCTCATGGCTACTTTTACAGGATCTACAAGTTCATTCAAGCCGTAACACAACTTTTTGATTCTTTCTGTAATCTTATCAAACATTACGGGCTCTCTGTGGCCATCTCTTTTTACTACATACATAAGCTTACCTTTTATAGTTATTGAAAAAATGAAAGTACTTAGAGAACGAACTCTGGCACTTAAACATTGCGTGTTTTTAAATTAATTTTAGAGAATTACCGAATTCTCAATAGTTACTTGTTTCAAATTCGAAAATCGAATTTAAATGCGTCATAAATTGTCATTGAACCTGCGACTTGGGGAAAGAGATTCAACCTTAAAAAAATCTGTAATCTTTTTTTAGCGTTGCTGGAAGATCAGGCGCTAAAAGTATTTTGTTACCTAAAAATCTGCATCAAATGAAATTTTTTGAGCATCGCTATCTGTGTTCATAACACCTGATTTTTGATACTCTGCAACACGTTTTTCAAAGAAATTAGTTTTTCCTTGAAGAGAGATCATGTCCATGAAATCAAACGGATTCGCTGATCCATATACACGCTCACATCCTAATTCTACCAATAATCTATCGGCAACGAACTCTAAATATTGTGTCATTAAAGTCGCGTTCATACCAATTAAACTTACCGGAAGAGATTCTGTAACAAATTGTCTTTCGATATCTAAAGCATCAACAATGATTTCTTTAATTCTCTCTTTTGGCACTTTGTTTACTAAATGGTGATTGTGCAAGTGAACTGCAAAATCACAATGTACGCCTTCGTCACGAGAAATCAACTCATTAGAGAATGTCAAACCTGGCATTAAACCACGTTTTTTCAACCAATAAATTGAACAGAAAGCACCTGAGAAAAAGATTCCTTCAACAGCAGCAAAAGCAATAAGTCTTTCAGCAAACGAATCTGACTCGATCCATTTTAAAGCCCATTCTGCTTTTTTAGCAATTGCAGGAAAAACTTCTAAAGCATTAAACAATTCTGTTTTTTCAGCTTCATCTTTCACGTAAGTATCAATTAATAATGAATAAGTTTCACTATGAATATTCTCCATCATGATTTGAAATCCATAGAAAAATTTCGCTTCAGCATATTGCACTTCGTTTACAAAGTTCTCAGCTAAGTTTTCATTTACGATTCCGTCAGAAGCGGCGAAAAATGCTAAAATATGTTTAATGAAGTATCTTTCGTCGTCATTCAACTTATTATTCCAATCTGTCAAATCTTGGTGTAGGTCGATTTCTTCGGCAGTCCAAAAACTTGCTTCCATCTTCTTGTACCATTCCCAAATATCATGATGTTTAATCGGAAAAATAACGAAGCGATTTTTATTTTCTTGTAATATTGGTTCGATTTGTGACATGACAGATTCTGTTAATTTTTTTATTGAATTTTTACTTATTCAGTAGACTACAAAGATTGTCAATTAACGTCAAAAATGAAAGTCAAACTTATTCACAATTTGATGTAGTTTTTAACAACGTTAAATTTTTGAAACATTTTTCATACAATAATTAATTTACTGTAAATGAATCGATTAAAACAGACAAATACACCTTGAAGCCCCGTAAAATATAGACTTTTTAATATAAAAAGCAAGAAATTTTAAAGAGTTTTAAAAAAGTTTTTTTGAGTTAAAACTTTATTTTTTTGAGTCAAAATATGTAGTCAAAATGACTATTATTTAAATGGTAGATTTTAAGAATTTTTATGTTCTTCGGCTACTTTTTCAAGTTCCAAATACCAATCTTCTCCAAAACGACGAATTAGCGCTTCTTTTACAAATTTGTAAACTGGAACTTCCAATTCTTTTCCTAAAGAACAAGCGTCGTCGCAAATATCCCATTTATCATAATTTACTGCAGCAAATTCTGTAAAGTCTTTTACGCGAATTGGATATAAATGACAAGAAACTGGTTTTTTCCAATCTACTATTCCTTGATTATAAGCTTGCTCGATTCCGCAAAGTGCTGTTTTTCCATCAAAGATTACATAAGCGCAATCTTTATTATCTATTAATGTAGTTTCAAGATCTCCATCCGTTCCTTTTACCCAAGTTCCTTGCGCTTCAATCGCTGCAATTCCTTCTTTTCTTAAAAAAGGTTTCACTTTCGGATAAATTTCTTCTAAGATTTTCGTTTCAGCCTCATTCAAAGGCGCGCCCGCATCTCCATCAACACAACAAGCTCCTTTACAAGCAGACAAGTTGCACACAAATTCTTTTTCCAGAATATCTTCTGAAATAATAGTTTTCCCTAACTGAAACATGATATAAAATACTGTTATTTATAAAGTGCAAAGATAGTCAAAGAAAACAGATATTTTTTTTAAAATTTAACCGCAAAGTTCGCAAGGCTTAACGCAAGGTTCGCAAAGATTATTTTTCAAAACTCCCTACAAGCAATTGAAACTTTGCGAACCTTGCGAATCAACTTTGCGTGCTTTGCGGTTAAACCTTTCATATATTTTACTATATGCAAAATAAAATGACAATTGTTACAAATATCACTTTTACAACCAGTAAAACGTGTTTTTATAACAAAAATACATTCTAACAAAAAATCACCTAACTTTATTAACTACTTTTGCAGCAGTTTTTTAAACCTTAAAAATCAAAGCGATATGTTAGAAATCGATTTTAAAGAAATCATTACCGTTAGTATGGTGCTTTTTGCAGTAATTGATATTGTCGGTTCAATTCCAATTATTGTGAATTTAAGAGCGAAGGTTGGACACATCGAATCTGAAAAAGCCTCTATAGTTGCTGGCGCCATTATGATTGTTTTTCTTTTTGTTGGAGAAGGTTTATTGAACTTAATTGGTATCGACGTGCATTCCTTCGCCGTTGCGGGTTCTTTCGTTTTATTCTTTCTTGCTTTAGAAATGATTTTAGGAATTAGAATTTATCGCGATGAAGAACCAGGATCTGCTTCTATCGTGCCTTTAGCTTTTCCTTTAATTGCTGGAGCAGGAACTATGACGACTTTATTATCACTTCGATCGCAATTTCATACTATTAACATTATCATTGCAATTTTACTTAATATCATCTTGGTTTATATTGTTTTGAAATCTTCTAAAAAAATCGAAAATTTGTTAGGAGAAAACGGACTTGGCGTAGTCCGTAAGACATTTGGTGTTATACTTTTAGCAATTGCTGTTAAATTATTCGCCGCTAATGTTAAAGGTTTGTTCGTCTAAAATATATTTTTATAAATTTACCCCATAAAATATTCTAAAATATAACTCTTAGTTATTTTCAGGAGTTCTACTTTATTATTTTAGACCAAACAGAAACAATCTTATGAAAATTTTTACTTCAATCTTAGTGCTTTTAGCATTAGCTTTAATCGTTTTTAATATTACGCTATTAGACTTTAAAAATCCTTTTCAAGGAGATAGTATTGTAGCTTTTATTGGAATCGCCGCTTCATTTTGCGCTGTTCTGATTCTTTTGATTTTTAGAATTTCAAAAAGAATCGAGGAAAAAATGAATGACAACAGATAATATGTTTGATGTTTTAATTATAGGCGGAGGAGTTTCAGGTATGTCCTGTGCCCTAGTTTTAGGATCCGCAAAAAACAAGGCATTTGTTACTGACAAAAAAATCGGAATTTTTACACACCAGAAAAATTCTTCTTTACAAGAGGCAATATTTTATAACGCTTACGGAATTACACCAGGAAAATTAGGTTCTGAATTGCTTACAGAAAGCACACAGGATTTAGCAACAAGTTACCCGCATATTACTCAGATTGCAAACGAGAAAGTATTGAAAGTTGAAGGAAGTTATCCTGAATTTACTGTAGTTACAAACAAGAATTCATACCAAACAAAAAATATTGTAATCGGAATTGGTTCTGCCAATACTTTTGACATTGAAGGTTTAATGCAATTTGTTGAACCTCACAAAAAAGCACTTCCAGAAAAACAGCGTATTCAGCTTAAAAACGAAGATCACAAAGTTGCAGAAGGCATTTATGCAATTGGAACTTTAGCAGGCTGGAGAAGCCAATTGGCAATTGCTGCAGGAAGCGGCGCTGCTGTCGCTACAGATATTCTTACTTTATGGAATAACGGTGTACAAACTCACGCACACGATAGTATTAGATAATTTTTTCTACCATTAAGGAATTAGAAAATTAAGTTTTAGCATGACGTAAACTTAATTATGAAGCTCCATTAAGATCAAATTAAAACACAATAAAAAACCATTAAAAGATTAAGACAACAAGCCGTAAAGCTTAATAAACTTAATCTCTTAATGGTTTTTAATTATTTTTTTAATTTATTTTACCGAAACAATTTCTGTTACTTTAATATGATTTTCATCTTCGGTTTTCCATTTTTCTCCTTTTACAGAAACCACATCACCTATTTTTAATTGTTTGTAATTTTGAGGTCCGCCAACATTTACAATGCTGATTGTTGCAAAATACACTTCTTTTGTGTCTGTTGTAATTTTTGCTGTGTAACCGTCTTTTCCTCCTTCTATTGATTCAACTTTTCCTGAAATCGGAGTATTTGCATCGTTTTTCATAGTTGTACAAGAGATCACAAAAGCCATTAGAAGCGCTAGTAAACTTATTCTTTTTAGATTTTTCATATATTTTGGTTTAACCGCGAAGTTCGCTAAGATTTACGCTAGGTTCGCAAGGTTTATTTTAAGTTTATATTATTTATTCTTTTCAAAATTTATGCCAGCTGAACGCAACTTCCCGCAATCACTTTTAAATTTTTACCGACCTTTTTCCAAACTCTTATATATTTGAAAACACCATTGATCGGATTACTATCGTAAGATCCTTTTAATGAAACTGTAACAGCAACTACAGCTGCGCTATCAATTATATTGACGATTTGATCTGATGCTTCTAAAAAATCTATTTTAATTTTTCCCGAACGATACGATTGTAAATCAAACTCTTTGGTTATCGTTTGTCCGTCCGGCATATTAAAGAGCAAATCATCATGAAGGATTGTTTCCAAAGCCAAAACATCCGATTTTTTAATGGCAGTTAGAAGTTCAATTTCTGCATCAATAACGGTTTCTATTTTCATGATATAAAAATTTGAAGTTATTTCTTCGGGTTCAGAATGGTTTTAATCATGGCATCGTCTTTCAAAATCACATCATAATAATATATTTCTCCGTACAACTGACGAGCAAATTCTGCTGTAATATAGCGATCAACAAGTGATTTTGTTTTTTCTAATTTTAAATCCAAACCTGTCATTAAAATATAGTTTTTGAACTTTTTAAAGTAAACATCTGAGGTTTTCATTTTAGCCAAAAACTCACTAAAACTTAGTCCAGCAAATGCATTTCGATTTTTATCTAATTCTTCAAAAACAAAATGACCCACAATTCCTGTCTGCAATAAGTAAGCAACATTTTCATTTCCATGTTCAGCTTCCATCGGAACAAAAACATCAGGAACAATTCCGCCGCCGCCATAAACAATTTTACCTTTTGGCGTTTTAAATTTTAACGAATCCGCAACTTTTATACTGTCTTTTGCATACAATTCGCCAGTTCTCAATCTCGCTTCTGATTCTTTAAAATATTCTTCATTTCCTTTTTTATAAGGTTTCTGAATTGATCTTCCTGTCGGAGTATAATAACGTGCAACGGTTAATCTTACCGCCGATCCGTCGTTAAAATCCATTTCTCTTTGAACTAAACCTTTTCCAAATGAGCGTCGTCCAACAATAGTTCCGCGATCGTTATCTTGAATTGCGCCAGCTAAAATTTCGCTCGCAGAAGCGCTGTTTTCATTAATTAAAACATAAACTTTTCCCGTTTCAAAACTTCCTGCTTTTGTGGCGTATGTTTTTTCAGTTGAACCGTTTTTACTTTTCGTGAAAACGATTAACTGTTTATCTTTTAAAAATTCATCGGCAATTGCAATTGCTTCTTCCATATAGCCGCCGCCATTGTCACGGAGGTCAATTACAAGCGATTGGATTCCTTTTTCTTTTAATCTCGTTAAACCCGTTTTAAATTCGTTAAAAGTAGTTTCTGCAAAACGATTAATTTTGATGTAACCTATTTTATTTCCAATCATTATAGACGCATCAACGCTTTTAATTGGAATAATATCTCGTTTTACTTTAAACTTAAGTTTCTTTTTTTCTGATTTTCTAAAAACCGTCAATTCGATTTCTGAACCTTGCAATCCTTTTAATTTCGAAAACAAGCTATCCGAAGGCAATCTTCTTCCGTACAATTTTGTTTTTCCAGCATACAGAATTCGATCGCCAGACTTTAATCCCGCTTTCGCTGAAGGTCCATTTTCAACTGGTTTTATAATCGCAACAGAATCTTTATACATGTAGAAATTGATTCCGATTCCGACAAAATCACCTTTCATACTTTCTGCAACTTCCGCTTGTTCGCTTGGCGGAATATAAACCGAATGCGGATCTAATTTAGATAGAATATTATCGACAGTAAGATTTACAATCGAATCGGTATTGACGCTATCTACATATTCTGTATTGATAAAGTCAATTAACTTATTAAGTTTAGTTTTAGAGTAATTTTTAGCCAAAAACTGATCACTTGCGGGAGCATTCATAAAGCTTCCTGCAATTGTTCCGAGAGCGAAAGTCGCCCCTATTACTATTGGTAAATATTTCGAATTAAACTTCATCTTCTTCTAAAACAGGAACATGTTCTACTTCAACACCTGCTTTTATTAAAAATTGAATTCCAGAATCATCACGATATCCGTCTTTATACACCACTCTTTTTATTCCAGATTGATGAATTAACTTACTGCATTCTTTACATGGAGAAAGTGTAATATACAATGTCGCTCCTTCGCACGATTGTGTTGATCTTGCCACTTTTAAGATTGCGTTTGCTTCGGCATGTAAAACATCCCAACGTGTTAAACCTTCTTCATCTTCACAGCAATTTTCGAATCCAGAAGGAGTTCCGTTGTAACCGTCAGAAATAATCATTCTGTCTTTTACTATAATGGCTCCAACTTTTTTACGTTTACAATACGAAAGCTGCCCCCACTCTTTTGCAATTCGCAAATAAGCTTTATCGTATTTGTTCAATTTTTTTTCTTCCATTAATTTATCTGTTCCAAATTGGACTTTCTATAATCATCGGAATTACAACTCCAATTATAAAAGCCGACATTACAAGCGCCCAGTCACGTTTTGAAAAACGAAAAACTGTCTGCACTATATATGAAATTACTAAGACAACAAAAACTACTACAAGTTGCGCTGCTTCAATTCCTAACGCAAACTCTCCCAAAGGTAACAATTTTGATGTTGCAGAACCTCCTAAAATTGTTTTGAAATAATTAGAAAATCCTAAACCATGAATAATTCCAAAGAATAAAGTTATAAAAAACACCAGATTAACACCATCGTTTTTAGAAGTCTTTCCTGCTGTAAATAAATGATAGAGCGCTGTTACCAAAATTGTAATTGGAATAAGAAATTCTACAAGATTTACTTTTATGGTTATGATACCGTAAACAGAAAGAATTAAAGCCAAAGTGTGTCCGATTGTAAATAAAGAAACGAGTAGAAAAATTCTTTTCCAGTCTTTAAATAAATAAGGAACAGTTAGGGCGATTAAAAAAAGAACGTGATCGTAAGCATTGATATCTAAAACGTGTTTTAATCCTATTTGAAAATAAATCCAAAATTGTGACATAGGTATAATGTAATTAAATAATTAGGGGCTGTAAACTTACAATTAATTTTCAAACTTAAAGATTTAAAGCGGTCAAATCCTGCATTAAAAAAAGTTAAATTTTATGAGAAATTTAAAATTAATAATTTAAAAATAGGACTATATTTGTTCTTTAAAAACTAATTAATTATGCCATTTTCAGAATTATTTGATAACGAATTCAAACAAAGAAACAGAGGTCATTTCTCTGCAATTGTGCGTGTAGCTTTTGCTGACGGAAAAATCAACCAACAAGAACAAGAGTTTTTGGATAAAATTGCTTCAACATTACAAATTTCAGAAGAAGAATATAAAGAGATACTTTCAGATCCTTGGAAACATCCAATAAACCCTCCATATTTATACACACAGCGTTTAGAGCGTTTGTATGACTTAGCAAGAATGGTTCACGTTGATCACCATTTAGGAGACTTACAAGAAGTAATGTTAAGACGTATGGGATTAGCTTTAGGATTTACTCCAGGAAACGTAGATTTTATTGTTTCTAAAGCACTTTCTTTAGTAGACAAAAAAGTAGATTTGGATACTTTCCTTTTCGAAATGGAGAATATGAATAAATAAGAAGTTTTCAGTCACAGTTTTCAGATTATATTGGATTTTTAAACTTCTATTAAATACAAACCCGACAGGTTAAAAAATCTGTCGGGTTTGCTATTTTATAGTAAAAAGTAAATTTGAAACTTGAAACAAAAAATCTTAGAGCGCTTTAACGCTTATAACCGTTTATGTTTTTAATTTCTTTTAAACTCATACCATAATTTTTGCCCACATTTAGATCCCAAACGTCAGGTTTAGAGTAAGTGCTTTTATCAAATAAATCTGCACCTTTAACAAATTGTACTGAACCAGTAATCTCTTTAATCATGCCTTTTTTTACTTTTAAATAATCATAAAGCATATTATTGGATTCACTGACTTTTTCAACAATAATTAAAAAATTCATTTCATTTGTATTTGTTCCCAATAAGGATGCATTTCTGACATAACCTGAATTTAAATATTTTACCTTACCAGTAAACTCAACATCTAAAGTATGTCCAAAAGATGTATTTTCTAAAGTCCTAACTATATTGAAATCTACTAATTCTGCATTATCAAAAGATTCTTCTGCTATTTTAGATTTAATTATATTCCGAATTGCATCTTCCTTTGGCAAATCGTTACAGGATATAAAAAGCATCAAGAAACCATATAACAATGTTTTTTTCATAAAGTATTTATTTTTCGTTTTTGTAAATTATATTAGCTATTGCGCATCAGCCATAAACTCCTCTGCTTTTTCTACCATATTATAACTTCCGCAGAAAAATGGAACTCTTTGATGCAATTCTGTCGGTTGGATTTCCATAATTCTTCCAAAACCGTCTGTTGCTTTTCCTCCTGCTTGTTCGGCTAGAAACGCCATCGGATTACATTCATATAACAAACGTAATTTTCCTTTTGGTGCTTTCGAACTTGTTGGATAAATATAAACGCCACCTTTAATCATATTTCTATGAAAATCGGCAACTAAACTTCCAATATATCTTGAAGTATAAGGTCTGTTTTCTTTTTCTTCTTGGCAGTATTTAATGTAATTTTTTACACCTTGCGGAAAATGAACATAATTCCCTTCATTCACAGAATAAATATTTCCATCTTTTGGAAATTTCATGTTTGGATGCGAAAGGTAAAAAGTACCAATTGCTGGATTTAATGTAAATCCGTTTACTCCAAAACCTGTCGTGTAAACCAGCATGGTTGAAGTTCCATAAATTACATAACCTGCTGCAACTTGATTGATTCCCGGTTGTAAAAAATCCTCACTTGTTACCGGAGTTCCAATTGGAGTAATTCTTCTAAAAACAGAAAAAATAGTTCCAACCGAAACATTTACATCAATGTTTGAAGATCCGTCAAGCGGATCCATTAAGATCACGTACTTATTATTATGACAGTTGTCGCTCCCCTGAACTGTAATAAAATCGTCGTTTTCTTCAGAAGCAATACCACAGACAATCTCACGGTTTATTAACGTCTGGATAAATACTTCGTTTGCATAGACATCTAATTTTTGCTGATCTTCTCCCTGAATATTTTGTTCGCCCGCGGCGCCAATAATATCCACAAGCCCAGCTTGGTTTACTTTATGATTCACAACCTTGGCTGCCAATCGAATAGAGTTGATAATTCGGGAAAGCTCTCCCGAAGAATACTGAAATGCTTTTTGGTTCTCAATAATAAACTCTCCCAGTGTTTTATTGCGTTCTTCCATTTCTAAATCGTTATAGTTTTAGTTTTAAGTCACAAATATCGCTTATTTTGTGAGAATGATTCAAAAATTATTTTGTTAGTTTGCTACTATTGTATATTTGCTAATAATCAGCGAAAAGCAACAACTAAAAAAATGCTTTTTGAGATAATAAATACTTAAAAATACGAATACAAAAAATTGTGCTGTAAGCATTTCTGAAAACGTTTTCAATAAAACGAGAACATTATCAGATATGACTTATAAAAAATAAAATGAATTGATTATGAATATTAGAAAAGGGAATCCTGAAGACATGAAATCGGTGTTGGGACTTATTCAGGAGCTGGCGATATTCGAAAAAGAACCTGAAGCAGTTGTCATTACAGAGGAAGATTTAATACGTGACGGTTTTGGAGAAAAACCATTATTTCACGTTTTTGTAGCAGAGATTGAAAACGACCAGAAACAAAAAGAAATTGTTGGAATTGCTTTGTACTATTACCGCTATTCTACGTGGAAAGGAAAAACAATTCACCTTGAAGATTTAATTGTAAAAGAGAAAATGCGCGGTACTGGTTTAGGTTCTGCTCTTTATGCTGAAATTATGAAACAAGGAAAAAAAGATGGCGTAAGAAGAGTAGAATGGAATGTTTTGGCATGGAACACTCCTGCGGTTAATTTTTACAAAAATTCTGGCGCAAAAATTCTTGAAGATTGGCAAGTTGTACAAATGGATGAAGCTGGAGTTAATGCGTTCTTAGAAAAATTATAAAACTTTATATTTTGCCACTAATTTTACGAATTTTCACTAATTCATTCGTGCTAATTCGTGAAATTCGTGGCGAAAAATCTGCGACAGAAAATTATAAAACAAAAAATATAGGATTTCGCCTCAAATCTGAAATCTAGAATCTAAAATCTATAAATTAATAATGAGAGTATTTAAATTTGGAGGAGCATCGGTAAAAGATGCAGATGGAATTAAAAACGTATACGACGTTTTACAAAAAGTAGGTTACGAAGACGTAATTCTTGTGGTTTCGGCCATGGGAAAAACAACAAATGCTCTTGAAGTTGTTATCAAGAATTATTTTGAAAAATCGACAGAATTGAATTCTTCTGTTCAGGAAATAAAAAAATATCACAATCAAATCTTATTAGATTTATTTGAAGACGAAAAACACGAAGTTTTTGCAGCTGTGAATGCACAGTTTGCTGAATTAGAATATTTCTTGGCTCATAATAAATCACCTAATTATAACTTTGTTTACGATCAAGTTGTAAGTTTTGGAGAATTAATTTCTACTAATATATTAAGCCATTTCATGAATTTCATGGGAATCCAAACGCAATGGCTTGATGTTCGTAATTTCATTAAAACCAATGCAAATTACAGAGATGCAGAAGTAGATTGGGAAACGACTCAACAGCTTATCAGCAAAAACGTTCCAAGAAAACAGCTAAACATTACACAAGGATTTTTAGGTGCCGACGAAAATAATTTCACAACAACTTTAGGTCGTGAAGGTTCTGATTATACTGCTGGAATTTTTGCTTATTGTTTAAACGCAGAAAGTGTAACCATCTGGAAAGACGTTCCTGGAGTTATGAATGCGGATCCGCGTTATTTTGAAAATGCAAGTTTGCTGAATCAGATTTCGTATCGTGAAGCGATCGAATTAGCTTTTTACGGAGCAACGGTTATTCACCCAAAAACATTACAGCCTTTACAGAAAAAAGAAATTCCTTTGTATGTAAAATCGTTTGTGAATCCTTTATTAAAAGGAACTTGCGTTTCTAAAGGCGTTGATCTTGAACCACAATATCCATGTTTTATTGTAAAAAGAGAACAGCTTTTAATCTCGCTTTCATCAATTGATTTCTCTTTTATTATGGAAGAAAACATTAGTGAGATTTTTGGATTATTCCACGAATTTAAAATCAAAGTAAACTTGATTCAGAATTCTGCAATTAGTTTTTCTGTTTGCGTGGAAGATAAATTTGGAAATTTCCCAGAATTGAATGCGATTCTTTCTAAAAAATTCAAAGTAGAATACAGCGAAAATGTGACTTTATATACGATTCGTCACTTTACAGAAGAAGCTGCTCAAACGGTTGAAGCTAACAAAGAAGTTTTATTGAAACAAGTTAGCCGTGAAACGATGCAAATTGTGACTAAAGAATTAAGTTAATATTGTTTTAGAAAAGGTAATTATTTCAATTCAAATTATATAAAAAGGCTTTGCTAATTTTAGTGAAGTCTTTTTTTGTAAGTTTATTATTCAATTTCCTTCTTCTTTTGTATATTTGAAAATGAATTTTCTAAAAATGACTTAAAGATAGATTATGGAAATACTAACTCTTTTATCTAAAAATCCGATTGTTATAATTGTGTTATTTATAATGCTAATAACTAAAGTGTTTCCTCCAAAAAACATAAATTCTTTGTATGGTTATAGAACTTCAAATTCAATGAAAAACAAATTGAATTGGGATTTTGCACAAAAATACAGCACTAACCTTTTCTTAAAAATTCTATCTCTTTTATTACTAGTTCAAATTATACTGTATGCAATTTTTGGCAGTACTTCATTTGCTGACTTTTCAGTATTTATTGGCTTAATAATATCTGTTGCATTTGTTTTGTATCAAACTGAAAAGAAACTCAAAAAACAAGAGAATTTACAAGTTTAAAACTCAAAATTCAGTTTCTCATTTTCCCAATTATAAATACTACTTTTGACTTTTTAGAGTTAAAGTATTTATGTTGAAAAAATTACTGTTTTTGACGGTTTTCTTCTGGCTTTCTGCGCTTCAGGCTCAGGATACAGGATCGCTGTACAAAACGAAAAAAGTAATCGTTTCAAAAGATACTATTCGGCTTGAAAAAGTGAGTATTAACTCTGGATTTTTTCAACTTTTAAATACTCAAAACGAACCTATAGATTCGACTTTCTACAAAATTGATTTTCAAAAAGGTTTTCTTCTTTTAAATGAAAAATTCCAATCGACATCAGATACTTTAATTGTCAATTATCTTCAATATCCTGATTTCTTAACCAAAGAATATAGTCTTTACAAATCGGATCAAATTGTAACAAATGATGTTGGAACTGAAAAATTGTATCGAATTGACAACAACGCAAATGCGAAGAAAGTTGCTCCTTTTGACGGATTAAATACTTCTGGAAGCATTACGCGAGGCATTACAATAGGAAATAATCAGAGCACGGTTTTAAACTCCAATTTAGATTTACAGATTACGGGTAAAATTTCAGAAAAAGTCAGTTTAAGAGCTTCGCTTCAAGACAGTAATATTCCGTTGCAAGATGGCGGATATTCGCAAAAACTAGATCAGTTTGATAATATTTTTATGGAACTTTTTAGCGATGATTGGAACATTCGCGCAGGCGACGTCTTTTTAGAAAATAGGAAAACACAATTTTTGAGCTTTAATAAAAAAGTTCAGGGAATTTCTGCAAGCTTTGATTTCGACACCGAAAAAAGTAAAACCAATGTTTTTGCTTCAGTTGCTTTTGTAAAAGGTCAATATGCAAAAAGTACTTTTACTGGGCAAGAAGGAAATCAAGGTCCGTATAAATTGAAAGGTCAAAATGGCGAATTGTATGTTTTGGTTATTTCGGGTTCGGAACGCGTTTATGTAAATGGTGTTTTGCTGAAACGTGGCGAAAACAACGATTATGTTATTGATTATAATGCGGGAGAAATAATTTTTACATCACTTTTTCCAATTAATTCCGAAATGCGAATTAATATAGAATATCAGTATTCTGAACGAAATTACAATCGATTAGTCACTTACGCGGGCACAACGCACGAAAACAAAAATTGGAGTTTTGGAGGTTATATTTATTCTGAAAACGATATGAAAAATCAGCCTTTACAGCAAAATCTTTCACCAGAACAAGTTCAGATTTTAAGTGAAGCGGGAGATGACGTTAATTTAATGAAAGCGCCATCTGCTTACGAAGACAAATATGCTGACAACAAAATTTTATACAAAAAAAGCATCGTAAATTCGGTTGAAATATATGAATACTCCAACAATTCTGCTGATGTTTTATACAATGTAAGATTTAGTTTGGTTGGTGCAAATGCTGGAAATTATATCATTCAAAACAATAATTCTGTAGAAAGAATTTACCAATATGTTGAACCTATTAATGGCATTTTACAAGGAAATTACGAACCAATTGTTCAGCTTGTTGCACCTATAAAACTTCAGGTTGCGACTTTTTTAGGGAAATATAATCCGAATGAAAAAACTTTGGTCGATTTTGAGTTGGCGGTTAGCAATAACGATCAAAATTTATTTTCAGGAATTGATGATGCAGATAATGAAGGGATTGCTTTTAAAACCAATCTTAAAAAACGACTTTTTTCTAAAAGTTGGAGTTTAGATGCTTTTGCTAATTATCAATATGTGCAGCAGGATTTTAAATCTGTTGAACGTTTATATAATATCGAATTTAATCGCGATTGGAATTTAACGGGAACACTTTTGGGCAATCAGAGCCTTTTGGTAACCGGATTTAATTTTGATTTATTTTCTCAAAAAAAATCTTCTGATATCGGTTTGCTGACTTATCAGTTTGAGAAATTAGATTTTAGCGAAAGTTATTCTGGTTCCCGACACACAACTACGGCTTTATTCAAACTCAAAAATTGGACAATCGAAAACAACGGAAGTTTTTTAAATTCTAACGCTACAGCTTCGACTTCAAAATTTATTAGAAATCAAACCAGAACCAAATATCATTTTGGCAAAAACTGGATTGGCGGCAGTTTGCAATTGGAAGACAATCAGGAAAAAGATAAGATTACGAATCAGTTTTCGACTTTAAGTCAGCGCTTTTCAGAATATGGAGCTTTTGTCGGACGCGGAGACAGCACCAAAGTTTTCGTCGAAATTGGTTATTTGCAAAGACGAAATGATAGTTTGCAAAACGGATTATTACAACATGTAAACAATTCTCAAACCTATTATTTAAAGTCAAAATTAATTCAAAACAAAACCACCGATTTAGCGGTTTATGCGAGTTATAGAAATTTAGATTTTACTGATCAAACTCGAAAGAATGAACCTTCTTTAAATTCGAGAATTTTATATAACGATCGTTTTTTTAATCAGTTAGTGCAAATCGGAACGGCTTACGAAACCAGTTCGGGAACTATTGCGCAACAAGAATTTACGTATGTTGAAGTTCCAACTGGGCAAGGAGTTTATACTTGGAATGATTATAACGGAAACGGAATTCAGGAATTGGAAGAATTTGAAATTGCCGTTTATCAAGATCAGGCTAAATATGTTAGAATATTTTTGCCGAATCAGGTTTACATTAAAACCAATCAGAATAAATTTTCTCAGTCGTTAACTTTGAATCCGCTGCAATGGCAAAATGAAAAAGGGTATAAAAAAGTGCTTTCTTATTTTTATAATCAAACTTCTTTTATTCTGGATCGAAAAGTTAGAAATGAAGGCGAACTCGATCTTAATCCGTTTGGTTCTTCGGAAGAAAATATTTTAGGACTCAACTCTAGTTTTAGAAACAGTTTATTCTACAATCGAGGCCGACAAAAACATTCTGTCACTTACTCTTATCTTATTAATAAAGGAAAAAGTCTGCTTTCTATTGGCTCTCAAAATGTTGGCAATTATTCTCATCAAATTCAGTATACGCATTTGTATCAGAAAAGCTGGCTGTTTAATTTCTTTACAAAGAGCATCAAAACAGATTTGGTTTCGAAAGATTTTGCTGAGAAAAACTACGATATCAACGGTTGGCAAATTGCTCCAAAAGTGAGTTATTTATTTTCTAAAAACACCAAATTAGATTTCTTTTATGAACTTCAAAACAAGAAAAATCAAATTGAAAATCTGGAAACTTTAGACCAAAACAGAATCGGGACTTCTTTTTCTTATGCTGGCGAAAGAAAAGTAACTATAAATGGAGAATTTTCTTTTTATGAAAATAAATTTAATGGAAATGAGTTTTCATCTGTCGGTTTTCAAATGTTAGAAGGACTTCAAGCGGGATCAAATTTGGTTTGGAAACTGCTTCTGCAAAAGAACATTACGTCATTTTTAGATATAAATTTAAATTATCTAGGGCGTAAAAGCGAAACAGGAAATACGATTCATACCGGAAATATTCAGCTTCGTGCATATTTTTAATGTCTTGCGAAAAAGAAGACAATAAATTATGTAATTTTAATTGAAATTTAAACGTATAACCTTATGAAAAAATTATTATTGTTCTGTTTTATAGTTGTTTTCTCATCTAATTTCTACGCCCAAGAAACAACTGCAAAGGCTGCTAAAAGCAAAACAGAAGCCTCAGCTAAAAAAGCCAAATCAACTGCAGACAAAGCTTCGGCTGATGCAAAAAAGGAAGCGACAAAATCTAAAAAAGCAGCAGATGACGCAAAAGCTGCTTCAACAAAAGCAAAAAAAGAATCTGCTGACGCTGCAAAAAAGACCGCCGACAAAGAAGCAACAAAAGCAAAAGCTGACGCTAAAAAAGCTACTGTAGAATCTGATAAAGCAAAAAGTGCAGCTGATAAAGCTAAAGCTGATGCTAAAAAATCGACTGCAAAAGCTGACGCTGCTAAGAAAGATGCTGCAAGTGCAAAAAAATCAGCATCAAAAACTTTAAAAGAAACAAATGAAAAAGCGCCATCTGTACCAGATAAAGTTACTGGCGAATACAATGGTAAAAAAGTATATACAGGACCAAGAGGCGGTAAATACTACATTAACAAAAATGGTAATAAAACTTATATTCAGGATTAAGGTTCTGAGGTACTAAGGTTTTAATACAAGACTTTGAAGAAGCTGTCCTTTTGGACAGCTTCTTCTTTTTGTAAGCTTCGGAGAAGCGAAATATTTATAGAAATTGCAATTCCCAGAGATTAAAAAGCTCCAGCGGAGCGACATATATTCAATTAAAAAAAAATATGTCGCACCTCTGGAGCTCTTTGTCTTTACGCAATTGGATTTCTATAGATATGTCGCCCCTCTGGAGCTTCTTAATATGCTTGCGAAATCTTTTTTATTTAAATCAATAAATCTTAGAACCTTGGTTCCTCAGCACCTTAGAACCTTAAAAAAAATATTCAGTTAATAATTTAGTAATACCCTCTAAATAGCATCCCAAACATATTTCTTTATCTTCGTTTTTAAAACATTTTAAAAATGAGCATTGATTATTCTGCGAATAAAACTATTTTGATAGCTCCATTAAATTGGGGTTTAGGGCATGCAACTAGATGTATTCCTATTATAAAAGCCCTTCAAGAGAATAATTATATTCCGATTATTGCGTCTGATGGAGTTGCTTTGGCTTTATTACGAAAAGAATTTCCTTATATACAAACTTTAGAATTGCCTTCTTATCATATTGAATATGCAAAGAATGGTAAAAATTTTAAATGGAAGCTGATTAAAAACCTTCCAAAAATGATTACAGCTATTTTAGACGAAAAAAAAATGGTTAATGCGTGGATTAAAAAACATGGCATTGACGGAATAATTTCTGATAATAGATTAGGTGTTTTCAGTAAAAAAGTGCCTTCCGTTTTTATGACGCATCAATTAAATGTGATGACTGGAAACACGACTTGGTTTACAAGTAAATGTCATCAGTACTTTATAAAAAAATATAATGAATGCTGGGTTCCTGATACCAACGGAGAAGTAAATCTTACGGGAGATTTAGGGCATCTAAAAACCAATTCATTAAACTTAAAATATATTGGTCCTCTAAGTCGTATGAAGAAAAAGGAAACGCCAAAAGTATATGATCTTATGATTATACTTTCTGGCCCTGAACCTCAACGTACTTTTTTAGATGAAAAACTGCAAAAACAAGCTACAAAATTTCCTGGAAAAGTAGTTTTTGTAAAAGGAATTGTAGAAAAAACACAAGAAAAATGGGAATCAGGAAATGTGACTTATTACAATTTCATGAATTCAAAACAGCTCGAACAAACTTTTAATGAAAGTGAATTTGTTTTGTGCCGTTCTGGTTATACAACCGTAATGGATTTGGCAAAATTGGGTAAAAAAGCATTTTTTATTCCGACGCCTGGACAATACGAACAAGAATATTTAGCTATAAAACTTCAAGAAGAAAATTTAGTTCCGTATGCAATGCAAGACGATTTTACGATTGAAGATTTATCTAAAGTAAAATCTTTTAAAGGATTATCTCAATTTAAAAATGATATTGACTGGGATTCGTTATTTTCTGTTTTTGAAGATAAGTCACATCAATAAAAAAATCCGTTTAATCTATGTCTAATTTTTGACGCAGATTAAACGGATTTGCTTTGCAAAAACGCGGATTGACGCAGATTTTTATTTTTTTCTTAGAAATTAAATTGCGCTTGCAATCTCAATACATTTCCTTGCTGTCTGTTTATTGGGAGAGCGCTGTCTTCAAATGTTCTGTCTGCAATTACATATTGTGCTGTTAACTCAAAAGCCTTAATTGGCTGCCATTCTACACCAATTTCATAATCTCTTACAACGTAACTTCTAGCATCTTTCTCGTATTTTTTACCTCCGTCATAATATTGAAATTTAACGAAAGGATAAATGCGCTGTTTTTTGATATCCCATTTGTAGTTTAATAAAACATAACCACCATTTAAATCCGTTTCATCGACTGTATTTGTAGCGGTATTATATCTCGGTCCCTTCCCGATATTATATTCTGTCTGAATTCCGAAAGGTCTTGGATACAAAACAAACGTTGCTCCTATTCTTTGATCTTTAACATATTGTGGATCATTAACTATAACTCCTGAAGAAATTTCCCCAGTAAAAGCCCACTTCCCTGTATATGCCTGAATTCCCGGTTCTATAATCTGGCTTCCAATTACAAATGGATATGTTACTCTGGTTACTACATTTAGATCTCTATTTCCATCCATTTTATTGGCAATCTGTCCGTTGTAAACACCAAAAGCAAATACACCAAAATCGCCAGAACCTTTGAATCCGTCTCTAACCAGCATCTCAAAACGTTTTCGTATTTCGGCTGGAGCCCAATAAAAGAAGATTCCTAAATCACGCTCATTTGCTATAGAACTGTTTATCCCATCCGCGCGATCTAAACTTAAACGTTGTGAACTAGACTGCATATTTTCAAATCCGTATGGAATTTTACTCTGCCCAACACGAACACGATATTCCCTTAGTTTATCAAAAGATATATCAAAATACAAGTCACGAATTTGCACAAAGTTCTGAACTCCTGTGCTTGGAGAGCTACCAAAATCGGGTTGGAAATAGAAAAACAAATTTGGATGAACTTGTCCAGAAAACACTAAACGTGCACGACGAATAAAAAGTCCGTTGTTTGCTTTTGCGTCTGGAGCTGTCGAAGTTGTTCCCCAAGATTTATCACATTGATCGCAAGAAACTTTGTCATTTGTAGATAATAAACCATTGTATCTAATTTGAGCATAACCTCTTAAAGAGATTCTGTCGTACCAGTGTTCTTCAACCCCACCACCAGATTTAGTCTCTGGCAGTTTTGCCTTGTTGATAGAATCTAAAATACGCATTACTTCGTTTTTTACATCCTGCTTATTTAATTCTTGTTTATTTGGTTCCTGTGCATTGGCTGCAAAGGTTAACAGCAATAAAACTGCTAATAGTTTTCTTTTTATCATTAGTTCTGTAATTCCCTTAATTTCAGGATGCAAAGATGGAGCACCTATGTTAAGAAATCATTAACCAGATGTTACTATAATAAAAATTTAATGTTACGTCCTAAAACGGAATGTTTATTTATCGTTAAACACCTTTGTTTTAGGGCTTTCAGCAAAAGCAGGGTTACAATTTTTTAACGTCCGTTTTTACTATTTTATTTGCTTTTTCGAGTGTAAAAGAGAATTCAGAGCCAATTCCGAATTCACTTTCTACATAAACTTTCTCTTTATGAGCTTCAATAATGTGTTTTACAATTGCCAATCCTAAACCAGAACCTCCTTCAGAACGGGTTCCGCTTTTATCAACTCGATAAAAACGTTCAAAAAGTCTTGGAATATTTTGTTTTTCAACTCCTTCTCCATTATCACTAATACGGATTAAGACTTTTTTCTTAGTTAAGTTTACAACACCAACTTCGGTTAAACCGCCTTCTTTTCCGTATTTAATAGAGTTTACAATAAGGTTTTCTAGAACTTGCTGAATTCTGTCCTGATCACCTCTAATCATAACCGATTGAACATTTTTACTTTCAAAAGCCAATTTGATTTTCTTTTTGTCTGCCTTCATTTCCAGCAATTCAAAAACATTCTGAATCAATTCAACAACATCAAAATCGGTCATATTCAAATCTAAATCGCCAGATTCTAATTTGGTAATCATATCCAAATCTTCAACAATATATATAAGACGCTCTACTCCTTTTTCGGCGCGTTTTAGATATTTTTTTCTGATATTTTTATCATCCATCGCACCATCTAGCAAAGTTGAAACATATCCTTGCACTGTAAATAATGGTGTTTTTAATTCGTGCGAAACGTTTCCTAAAAACTCTCTTCTATATTGTTCACGAATTTCCAACATTTCGATTTCGAGTTTTTTATCCGTTGCAAACTTTTTCACTTCACGCGAAAGCGTTTCCATATCGGTATTAATCGGTTGATTGATTAAAGTTGTTGATTCTAATAACGAAACCTCATCGTAAATTTTCTTTACTCGTCTGTAAATAAAACGCTCTACGCGATATTGTAAAACTAAAAATGAAAATATATAGATAACAATAATAAAGATTATTCCGAATGCTAATTGATGTTTTAATTGATTTTTATAAAATAAAGACATCAGCATCAGTACAAATGCCGTTGCAAATAGACTTATATATAATGCCGATTTTATGGCAAATTTGTATGTTTTTTTAAAATTAATCTTCATTGAAAAATTGAACCATTAAGAAATTAAGAAAATTAAGTTTTGCTTTCAAGCTATTTTCTTTTGAATAAATTAAAAAACAAAAAAGAAATAACTCAAAAACCATATAAGAAAATGAAGATTGTAGGGCTTCAATTCTTATATGGTTTAAATGTATTGAATATTTTTAAAAAAATTTGAAAGGATTTAAATCTTTACCAAAATTCTAAAATCACTTAGTAGCTTAGTATCTCAGAACCTCAGTGTCTTAAAATCTAAACTTCAAATTTATAGCCAACTCCTTTTATAGTTTTAAAAAGATCTTCTCCGATTTTTTCACGTAGTTTTCTGATGTGAACGTCAATTGTTCTTCCTCCAACCACAACTTCATTACCCCAAACTTTATCCAAGATTTCATCTCTTTTGAAAACTTTTCCTGGTTTTGAAGCCAATAGATAAAACAATTCGAATTCTTTTCTTGGCAAAGCAATTTCTACATTACCTTTTATGATTTTGTATTCTTCGCGATTGATCTCGATTCCGCCAACATTTAAAGTATCAGTAACAACTTCTTGTTCTTTTAACCTTCTTAACAGCGCCTTTACTTTAGACACTAATAATTTTGGTTTAATTGGCTTAGTAATGTAGTCGTCAGCACCGGCATCAAAACCAGCAACTTGCGAATAATCTTCACTTCTTGCTGTAAGGAAAGTTATGATAACATTATTTAATTCAGGAATTTTTCTAATATGCTCGCAAGCCTCCATTCCGTCCATTTCTGCCATCATCACGTCCATAATGATCAATTCTGGCAACTCTTTCTGCGCTTTTGCTATTGCATCTTTTCCATTAGATGCCGTAACAATCTGGTAGCCTTCCTGAGCAAGGTTATAGCCAACGATTTCTAAGATATCTGGTTCGTCGTCAACTAATAAAATCTTAGTTTGTGTTTTTTTCATAAATAGCAAAAATTGAGATTTTTATATCGAACTTTTATTGTTTAGCGTTCGACATTTCTTATTTCACAGGGTAAATATACTAACAAAAGAACCGTTAAAAAATGGTGTTAACCGTAATTTAATCTCATAACAATTTGATAATCTTAACAACACAAAAACATAACAAGTCCGTAACATGGACTTTACAGCGCGGTTCTTTCTTTGCACAAAAATAAATTAACACAACACTGAACAAATGAAATTCAATTTAAGATTTCTATTTATTGCATTATTTATCTGTACGATTTCGATCGCGCAAAACAAAGGTACAATTTCTGGAGTTCTAACTGACAAAGACATGAACAACGATCCGTTACCTTTTGCTAATGTACTTATTAAAGGTACGAATATTAATGTAAATTCCGACGTTGATGGAAAATATTCCTTGAACGTAAATCCTGGAAATTATACTTTAGTTTTTAGTTTCCTTGGATACGAATCTGTAGAAGCTCCAGTTGCCGTAAAAGCAAACGAAACTGTAGTGATCAATCAAGCTCTTTCTTCTGGAAGTTATACGCTTAAAGATGTTGTTGTACAAGCAACTGCTGTTAGCAAACAAAAAGAAACTGCTTTACTTTTAGAACAAAAAAACGCGGTAGATATTAAGCAAACTATTGGCGCACAAGAACTTTCTAGAAAAGGAGTTTCAGATGTTGCTGCCGCTGTAGCAAAAACATCTGGTGTTTCTAAACAAGAAGGAAGCAATAGCGTTTATGTAAGAGGTTTGGGTGACCGTTACAACTCTACTTCGATGAACGGATTGCCAATTCCATCAAATGATCCCCAGAGAAAAAATATTGCACTTGATCTTTTTTCAACTGATATTGTTGAATATATTTCAATCGACAAATCTTACGGCGCTAAAATGTACGGAGATTTTGCTGGAGGAAATGTAGATATCGTTTCTAAAGATTACCGTGGAAAAGGAATGTTTGAAATCTCATTAGGTTCAAAAGTAAACACTAATGCAGTATCAAACTCTAGCGACTTTTTATTACAGCAAGGACCAAACAAATCTGGTTTTGTTTCTTATGGAGTTCCAAACAATCCTTTAACCAGTTTTAGTTTTGAAAACAGCTTAAATCCTAAAAAAGAATCTCCTTTTGGCGGAAACTTTAGCTTAAAAGCTGGTAAAACTTTCAACATTGGTGAAGAAGGAAAATTAAGCCTTTTTGCTACTGCAGGATTTGGAAACGGTTACGAATATAGAGAAGGACTTACTCAAAGTGTAAATGCTCAAGGTGCTTCATTAAAATCTTTCCAACAAGAAAAATTTACTTACAATACAAATACTACTGGAATGTTCAACGCAAATTACCGTTTGAACAAAAACCACAAAATTGGATATAACTTTTTGTATGTTAACTCTTCTGAGCAAACTAGAGATACTTATTCTGGAAGTGATCGTGATTTTGACAACTCTGATGCAAGTCTTCTGGTTCAAAGAGGTACGTTTACACAGAACACTGTTATAATCAATCAGCTTTTAGGAAATAATAAAATAACAGACAAAATCAATTTGGATTGGGGAGTTTCATACAATACTGTAAAAGGTGATATGCCAGACAGAACTCAAAACAAAATGTTCTACAATCCAACAACTGATGTTTACACACTAGCTCAGAGAACTACTACTGATAATCAGAGATATTTTCAAAATCTTACAGAAAATGAAGCAGCAGCTAATCTTGCATTATCTTACAAATTAGGAGATAAAGACGGTGAGCCAAAAGGAAAAATTACTGTAGGTTATAACGGTAGATTTAAAAAACGTGATTTTGAAGCTATTCAATTCAACTTCAATATTAGCCAAACTGGTCAGAACACAAGCGTTGATCCAAATAATTTAGATGCCTTTTTTAACCAAGCAAATTATCAAAGTGGTTTATTCTCAACAGCTGCTTTTGCTGGAATGGCCCCTCAAACTTATGATGGAAAACAAGACATACACGCAGGTTTTGGTAATTTCGAATACAAATTCACAGATAAATTGAGCACTGTTATTGGTTTGAGATACGAAAGAATCTCTCAAACAGTTAACTGGAGAACACAGCTTGATGCTGGCGGAGGAACAAATACTTTTGAAAGAAATGAATTTTTGCCAAGTGCTATCTTAAAGTATGAATTAAACGAAAAACAAAATCTTCGTTTTGCACTTAGCAAAACTTATACATTGCCACAGTTTAAAGAACGTGCTTTGTTTATTTATGAAGATGTAATGGAATCTGTAATTGGTAACCCAAGTTTATATCCTTCACAAAACTACAATTTGGATTTAAAATGGGAAATGTTCCCAAAAAGCGATGAGTTATTCTCTGTTACAGCTTTTGGAAAATATATCATGGATCCAATCAACCAAATCATTATCGCTTCTTCTACAAATGATATTTCTTTTGTTAATATCGGAGATACAGGTTATGCTTATGGAGTTGAATTAGAGGCAAGAAAAAACATCTTTGAAATTGAAGGAGAATATACTAATAAACTTTCTTTTGGATTTAATGCTTCTTTAATGAAAACACATCAAGATATTGATGCTGAAAAAGTTAGAAACGAAACAGACGGAAGATTGAACATCAATACTACAGATAGCAGTTCAGGATTTACAGGAGCTTCAGATTTGATTTTAAATGCTGATTTATCTTATGCTAAAAACTTTACAACCGATTCTGGAATTACTGCAACACTTGCATACAACCATTATTCTGATAAGCTTTACGCAATTGGAAACGAAGGAAAAGGAAACTTAGTTGATAAAGCTATGGGAACTTTAGATCTTATTTTAAAAACAAAATTGACTAAAAGCTTCGGAATTGACTTTGGAGCAAGAAACCTATTGAATCCAGAATTCAAAAGAGTTCAAGAAAATGCAGGTGGAGATGTTCTAGTATTCAACTACAAAAAAGGACTAACATTTGGATTAGGAATGAACTACCAATTCTAATAACATAAAACAAATACTGAGTTATCATTTAGTTAACATTACAGTAAAAAACACATAACAAATAGATGACAACGGCTTAACGTTGATTAAGAGTTAAGTTCTAATCTTTGCATAAACACAAACTAATTAAAAAAAGTAATGAAAAAGACAATTTCAACAATTTTAGGCTTAGCAGCTTTATCACTTGTAACACTTACAACATCTTGTTCTAGTGACGACAACAACAACAGCGGACCAAAATCTGATTTCGTAGTTGTTAGAGATAATCTGCAAGGGGAAATCAACAGCGGTGAGGTAGTATTAGAGTCAGGAACTTATAAACTAACAGGAAAATTAGTAGTTAAAAATACTGCTAAACTTACAATCAAACCTGGAGTTATCATTGAAGCTACTACAGTAGCAGCAGACCAATTACAAGCTGTAAGATATATTGCTGTAGCACAAGGTGGTCAAATCGACGTTCAAGGAACTGCTTCTAACCCAGTAATTATGACTGCAGAAACTAAAAAACCAGCTGCTTGGGGTGGATTAGTACTTTGCGGAAAAGCTCCAATCAACAAAGGAGTTAGTGCTAGTGCTGAAGTTTCTGAATTGACTTATGGTGGAACAGATGCTAATGACAACTCTGGATCAATCAAATATTTAAGAATTGAGTACCCAGGTTTCTCTTATAGCAGTGACAAAGAATTTAATGGTCTTTCTTTATTCGGAGTTGGAAAAGGAACTGTTATTGATTATGTACAAGTTTTCGAAAGCTCTGATGATGGATTCGAGTGGTTTGGTGGAACTGTAAATGCATCTCACTTAGTAGTTTCTAACAAAGACGCTACTGCTGTAGGTGATGATTTGTTTGACTGGACTGAAGGATGGAATGGAACTGGTGATAACTTCTACGGAATCAGAACTAACGCTGGTAACAGAGGTATCGAGGCTGATAACAATGCTAATAACCATTTAGCTACTCCAATCTCTTTCCCAACAATCAACAACCTTACTCTAATCGGAGCTGGAGTTACTGATACAAGTGCAGAATCTCAAGCTTTCAAATTAAGAGTTGGTACTAAAGGTAAATTCAATAACGTTGTATTAAAAGGTTGGAAAACTGGTTTCGACGTTCAACACGACGAAAGCATCGGATACGCTGGAACTGACTTGTTAGCTACAAACGTAAAATTCGAAGATGTAACTCTTAAATCTAAATCAACAACTACTGCATCTGTAGTTAACAATGATTTCGTTAAAGTTTACACAGAATCTGCAACTGCAACTGGAGCAGGAAACGGATCAGGAGTTCCAACTTGGACTGCTGGATGGACAAAAGGTCTATAATCTAAAAGATAAAATATTTTTAAAACACCCTAATTTCATTAGGGTGTTTTTTTTGCTTAATAAATATACTCCTTTGCAATAAGTTCAAATACAAAATGTTAAAAACATCCTAAATCTTAACGCTATTTTGTTTTGGCGTAATTTTTGTAATTTTTTTTGTATATTTACAATAACTAAAATATTGCGATGGCAAAAAACTACTTTTATATTACTTTCTTATTGGCTTTTTTCTTTACTGTTAGCGCTTCAGCGCAGGACAGCAAGCAATTACCAAAACCTCAAGAAACAACTTCTATTGAGGGACTTAGCTTGTATCCTAATCCAGTTACTAACGGAAAAGTCTATATCTCAACTAAAAACGATTTAGAGAAAGAAATTATTGTGTTTGATATTCTAGGAAAAAAAGTGCTCCAAGCTCATTTAGCTTCTAGAGAGTTAAGTGTTTCTGAACTTCCTCCGGGAGTTTACATCATTAAAATTAGCGAATTGAATGCATCGGCAACCCGAAAACTCATTATAAGATAAAAAAGCTCCTTTGGAGCTTTTTTAGTTTTCAGTCGCAGTTTTGAGTTTACATATTGCACACTGAAAACTGCGACTGGATACTGTGAGTAAAAACTAAAAACAATATCTTTGCAAAAAAAAGTTTTGATCACAGCCAGCGATATCTTTACCATTTCTAGTCAGAAGCAATTTGAAAAAATAGCACTAAAAGTGTTTCGATTTCAACACGAGAATAACAAAGTATATCGTGACTTTTGTGATTTTTTAAAAGTGAATCCGCAACAGGTAAAATCTTTACAGCAAATTCCTTTTCTACCTATTCAGTTTTTCAAAAGCCATGATGTCGTTTCTAATTCAGATCCTGCGGAAGTAACTTTTACCAGCAGCGGAACTACCGGCATGATTACAAGTCGACATTTGGTAACCGATGTTTCTTTATATGAAGAAAGCTACCGAAAAGGATTTTCTCAATTTTATGGCAATATTGAAGATTACGTTGTTTTAGCTCTTTTACCGTCTTATTTAGAACGCGAAGGTTCTTCGTTAATTTATATGGTCGAAGATTTGATAAAACTCTCCAATCAGCCTGAAAGCGGGTTTTATTTACACAATCATGACGACTTAATTAAAAAGCTTCTTGAATTAGACGAAGCTGGTCAAAACGTAATTTTAATTGGTGTTACTTATGCATTATTAGATTTAATCGAAAAACATCAATTCGACCTTCAAAACACCATTATTATGGAAACTGGAGGAATGAAAGGAAAACGAAAAGAAATGATTCGAGAAGAATTACATGAACAGCTTTGCAAAGGTTTTGGTGTTTCTTCCATTCATTCAGAATATGGGATGACCGAACTTTTAGCGCAAGCGTATTCTTTGGGCGAAGGTATTTTCGAGTGTCCGCCTTGGATGAACATTTTAGTTCGTGATCCAGAAGATGCTCTCACTTACTTGAAAGATGGAAAAACTGGCGGAATCAACGTTATTGATTTAGCCAATATTAATTCATGTTCTTTTATCGCAACTCAGGATTTAGGCAAAAAATATCCCAACAACTCTTTCGAGGTATTGGGACGTTTTGATAATTCTGATATTCGTGGTTGTAACTTGATGGTTTTGTAAAAAGGTTTAATTTTTGAATCGGCTAAACAATTAAACAGTAAACTAATTTTCTTCTATTAAACCGATACTTTCTATTCCTTCTTTTTTAGATAATTCTTTTTCTTTTTCACCTTTGCTTTCTAAATATTTATAAACACCATAACAACCTAAACCTCCTAAAAGCGCAAAAAAGAAATCTAAGCTAGAGTCATAATTACTTTCATCATCCAGTGAATCAAATCCTTTTATAATTGCTATAGCAATTACATATACAATTGCGGATAGAAAAGTAATTCCGTAATAAGATCCTAATCCGATAAAGAAATAATTCCATTTTTTCTTATCATATTCAATTGCCAAATTGCTAAAAGCTTTCCAAATCCAATAAATAAATATAAATCCGAGCATAAATTTTGGTTTTGTTTTAGATGATAAACATACTAAAAATTTTATTTGATTTGAAAAAATATCATCATTGAAGAAATATTCCACTGATGATTTTTTCAAATAAAAACCCAACATTCTTTCGAACATTGGGTTTCATATCATATTTAAATATCGTTACCAATCGATTAAACAATTAACCGATTAAACAATTAAACCACTCTTATCACAAAGTAATTCTTCTTTCCACTTTGCAATAACACAAACTGATTATTAATTAAATCATTTGCAGTCAAAACAAAATCTTCTTTTATTTTTTCTCTATTTACAGAAATAGAATTTGCCGTTAAAGCTCTTCTCGCTTCTCCGTTTGATTTAAAGAAACCTGTTTTTTCGTTTAAAACAGCAATAATTTCCAAACCGTTTTCTAAATCTGCTTTTGCGATTTCAGCTTGCGGAACTCCGTCAAAAACTTCCAAGAAAGTAGCTTCATCCAATTTCTTCAAATCTTCTGCCGTTGAATTTCCAAACAAAATATTCGAAGCCTGAATTGCTTTTTCTAATTCTTCACGATTGTGAACAAAAACAGTAATTTCTTCTGCCAATTTCTTTTGTAAAACTCTTAAATGCGGAGCTGTTTTGTGTTCTTCGATCAATGCATCAATTGTATCTTTATCTAAGAAAGTAAAGATTTTGATGTATTTCTCAGCATCAACATCTGTTGTATTTACCCAAAATTGGTAAAATTTATAAACTGAAGTTTTATCAGCATCTAACCAAACATTTCCACCTTCAGATTTCCCGAATTTAGAACCGTCTGCTTTTGTAATTAAAGGTGTTGTTAAAGCATACGCTTTTGCATTTTCTCCTCCCATTCTACGAACTAATTCTGTTCCCGTGGTAATATTACCCCATTGGTCAGAACCTCCCATTTGCAGAATACAATTGTTGTTTTTATATAAATGATAAAAATCGTAACCTTGAATTAACTGATATGTAAATTCTGTAAAAGACATTCCCTCACCTTCTCCGCTAAATCTCTTTTTTACAGAATCTTTAGCCATCATATAATTTACAGTGATTCTTTTTCCAACTTCACGTGCAAAATCGATAAAAGAGAATTCTTTCATCCAATCGTAGTTATTTACCATAACTGGCGCATTTGCTTCGTTTGAATTGAAATCTAAGAAACGAGACAGAACACTTTTAATTCCCGCCACGTTTTTAGCCAAAGCTTCTTCGTCAAGCAAGTTTCTTTCATCAGATTTACCAGAAGGATCTCCGATCATTCCTGTTGCTCCACCAACTAAAGCAATCGGTCTGTGTCCGAAATTCTTTAAGTGAACCAATAAAATAATCTGAACCATACTTCCGATATGCAGTGAATCAGCAGTTGGATCAAAACCAATATACGCAGTGGTAGCTTCTTTTAGTAATTGTTCTTCCGTTCCAGGCATACTATCATGATATAACCCGCGCCATTTTAATTCTTCAACTAGATTCTTCATTTTTTTATAAAATAATTTGCACAAATATAATCAATGGTAATGGCAATGACAAAAAACAATTTCAATGACAATTTGAATAACAATGCAAAAACCTTTGCATCTCTGTAACTTTGAACCTTTGAACCTTCCCCAAAAAACCTTTGCACCTTAAAAGCAAAAACTTATCTTTACAACATGATATTAGTAACTGGAGGAACTGGTTTAGTCGGCGCGCATTTATTGCTTCATTTAATTGAAAATGGAGAAAATGTTCGGGCAATTTATAGAACCCAAAAAAACATTCAGAAAACAAAATCGGTTTTTGACTTTTATAAAAAAACAGATTTATTCGAGAAAATTAATTGGCTTGAAGCCGATATTTTAGATGTTCCTTCATTAGAAAATGCTTTTATCGATATTTCGGAAGTTTATCATTGCGCTGCTTTAATTTCGTTTGATCCAAAAGACGAAGAAAAACTCCGAAAAACCAACATCGAAGGCACAGCAAACATCGTCAATTTTTCGATTGCAAAAAACATTCAGAAATTTTGCTTTATAAGTTCTATCGCTGCGCTTGGAGACATTGCTCCTCACGAAACGCATATTACAGAAGAAACAGATTGGAATCCTGAAAAACCTCACAGCGATTATGCTATTTCTAAATATGGTGCAGAAATGGAAGTTTGGCGCGGACAACAAGAAGGATTAAATGTTATTATTGTAAATCCTGGAGTTATTTTGGGTCCGATAGCAATGATGAATGTTTTCGAACAAGGAAGTAATGAAATTTACAAAAAAGTAGCCAACGGACTTTCTTTTTACACTCTTGGGAACACAGGTTTCATTTCTATTGATGATGTTGTAAAAACTACTTTCCAATTAATGAAAAGCGATATTAAAAACGAACGTTTTACGCTTATTTCAGACAATATTGTTTTTAGAGATATTTTGAATACCGTAGCAGATACTTTAAAAGTCAAAAGGCCGCACATTCATGCCAAACCATTTTTCATGAATTTATTGTGGGTTTCGGATTTCTTATTCTCAAGCTTATTTTTTAGAAAAAGAAGCATCACAAAAGCAACAGCCAAAGCTTCTTATTCTACCAATTTATATAGTAACGAAAAAATAAAAACCGCTCTAGGAACGGTTTTTACTGATATTTATTATTACATTAAAGAAAGTTCAAAAGCTTAAATTATCTTCTTTGCTTTCTGTGCGCCATTTCTAAAGAATCAATATTGACTTTTGGCGCTATTTTTCTAACCGAATCTTTAGAAACTTCTTTTATTTTGTTTTTCTTAGCCTTAGCCGCTTTTTTCTCATCAATTTTAGTGAGAGAATCTGCTGCTCTTTGGTTTACAGCAATTCTTTTGTTTACCTCATCAAACATTTCTTTATAACTCTCATAATCTGAAGCATAAAAAATATTATTTTGAGCAAATTGAAGACTATCTACTTTATATTTTCTTAAAATAAATTTCTTCGGATCGCTTTCTAACGAATCTAAAGACATTGGTTTCTGATATCTTATTGCTTCCAAAATCGCTAAATCATACATAATATCTACCATTTTTTCTTTCTCAATAAGTTTTGCAGGCTGTTTTACAAGCTCTTTTTTACAACTTATAGAAAGAAATAAAACCAATAGTATTACTATAAAATTCTTCATAATTGCTTTTTATCTGTCAAACAATAATCTTTTTCCAGCTCTGGTGTCTTTTACTTTGAAATTGTTATAAACCAATTCTCCGTTCACAAAAGTATGCGTTATTCTAGATTTAAAAGTATAACCTTCAAAAGGAGACCATCCGCATTTGTATAAAATATTATCTGGTTTTACGCTCCAAGGCAAACTCGGATTAACAATAACTAAATCGGCGTGGTAACCTTCTCTAATAAATCCTCTTTTTTCAATTTTGAAAAGTTTAGCCGGATTGTGGCACATTTTCTCCACGATTTTCTCCACGCTAATTTTTCCTTGATGATGCGCTTCGAACATTGCCACAACTGCATGCTGCACCAACGGACCTCCAGAAGGCGCGTTAAGATATGATTGTTGTTTTTCTTCTTTTGTATGAGGAGCATGATCGGTTGCAATTACATCAATTCTTCCGTCATTTAAAGCTTTCCAAAGTTCTGCACGATCATCGGCAGTTTTTACAGCTGGATTCCATTTAATGAAATTTCCTTTTGTTTTATAATCTTCATCTGTAAACCAAAGATGATGTACACAAACCTCAGCTGTAATTTTTTTCTCTTCTAACGGAATTTTATTCGTAAACAATTCCATTTCTTTCGCTGTTGAAAGATGAAAAATATGCAATCTCGCTCCAGTTTTTTTAGCTAAAGCGACTGCTTTTGAAGAAGAAATGTAACACGCCTCTGCACTTCTAATTAAATTATGTGCCGTTACCGGAACATCATCTCCGTATTGTTCTTTAAAAGCTGCAAGATTATTTTTAATCGTTGTTTCATCTTCGCAATGAACTGCAATTAACATTGGCGTGCTAGAAAAAATCTTTTCTAAAACCGCTTCATTATCAACCAGCATATTTCCTGTTGAAGAACCCAAGAAAATCTTAATTCCAGCAACATTTTTTGGATTTGTTTTTAAAACTTCTTCCAAGTTATCGTTTGTTGCGCCCATCATAAACGAATAATTCGCAAATGATTTCTGAGCTGCAATTTGATATTTATCTTCTAAAATTTCTTGAGTAACCGCATTCGGCACCGTATTTGGCTGTTCGATAAAAGAAGTGATTCCGCCTGCAACCGCTGCACGCGATTCAGATTCAATATCACCTTTATGCGTTAATCCTGGTTCTCTAAAATGCACTTGATCATCAATAGCGCCCGGCATTAAATAACTTCCTTCTGCATCAACTACAATACAATCTGATGTTTTTAATGAAATGCTGTCTGCAATTTCAACAATCAAATCATTTTCAATTAATACATCACCTTCAAAAATTGCCCCTTCGTTTACAATTTTGGCATTTTTTATTAAAATCCTGTTCATCGTGGTTGGTTTATAATGAATTGACTAATTTTCTTAATCTAAGTGAAATTACGCCAAGTATAGCTTCTTTAATAATGGCATTACTCATTTTAGAAACTCCTTTTGTTCTATCTGTAAAAATAATTGGGACTTCTGTAATTTGAAATTTACCGCAATATGTTCTGTATTTCATTTCAATTTGAAACGCGTAGCCAACAAATTTTATTTTATTCAAATTGATTTTCTCTAGAACTTCTCTTTTGTAACATACAAAACCTGCCGTTGCATCGTGAATTTTCATTCCGGTAATAAATTTAACGTAAACCGATGCAAAATAAGACATCAAAACGCGGCTTAAAGGCCAGTTGACAACATTTACTCCTGTAACATAACGAGACCCAATTGCAAGATCTGCTCCGCCAAAATGACAGGCATCATACAATTTTTCTAAATCATTTGGATTATGAGAAAAGTCGGCATCCATCTCAAAAATGAATTGATAATCGCGCTCCAAAGCCCATTTAAAGCCGTGAACGTAAGCTGTTCCTAATCCTGATTTTTTAGCGCGTTGTTCTAAAAAAAGTTTTCCCGGAAATTCTTCCTGCAAAGCAATTACTTTATTTGCAGTATGATCAGGAGAATTATCATCGATAATAAGCAGATGAAAAGATTTATGCTGCGAAAGTACGGCTCTTACAATACTTTCTATATTTTCAATTTCGTTATAAGTGGGAATTATGACAATACTATCATTCATTTTTTCAAGGTAATTTCACCGCAAAAGTAAACTTTTTATAGCATTTGATTCATAATAAATATATAATAAAAGTATTGCATCAAAAAATTACTAATTTTGTAACGCTATGATTGAACAACTTCATCCTCGAATTCTGGAAAACAAAGACTGGGCAACACTTTTGTTTGTGTTGACTTTTGCTGTTGTTGCCATGACAAAATCTGCTTACGAAACTAGATTCAGTGAATTTAGTAAGCTTATTTTTTCTGACAAATACGCTAAAATTTATCGAGATAATAACCATTTAAAAAGCAGCTTTACTGTTGGGCTGTTTTTTGTGCAGATTATTTCGTATGCATTTTTTATTTTGCTTACAATGAATATTTTTGGACAGGCATCCAAAACAGATTGGATTTTATTTATTCAGATTGCAACTTTCCTTCTTTATTTCATTCTAGGAAAATATTTAATCGAGAAAATTGTAGCGACTTCCTTCAATATTGATGAGTTTGTAGAGTTATTTAACTTACAAAAAGTAACTTATAGAACTTATATTGGCGTTTTAATCCTTCCAATTAACGCTGTTTTGTTCTATTACAGCAATATTCCGAAGATTGTACCGCTAGCAATCATAGGTATTTCGCTGTGTATTAGTGTATACTCTTACTTTATTTCAATTAAAACATATCAAAACGCAATTATCGGTAAGTTATTTTATTTTATTTTATATCTTTGCGCTCTTGAAATAGCCCCTTATTATTTTCTTTATTATTGGATAACAAAAGGGAGTGCTTAGAAAATGTTTATAATATGAAAGTGAAAACAATTTTGGTGTCACAGCCTGAACCTAAAGTGGAGAATTCTCCTTACTTTGAGCTCCAACAAAAACACAAAATAAAAATTGATTTCAGACCATTTATTCATGTGGAAGGGGTTAGCGCAAAAGAGATTCGATTACAAAAAATCGATCTTAATCATTACACTGCGATCATTTTAACAAGTAGAAATGCTGTAGATCATTTTTTTAGAGTTGCTGATGAAATGCGTTACAAAGTTCCTGAAGGATTGAAGTATTTCTGTCAATCTGAGGCTGTTGCGTTTTACCTTCAAAAGTATGTTGTGTACAGAAAACGTAAAATTTACGTTGGAGCAAAAGATTTTGCAGATTTATCTCCGCTAATTAAAAAGTACAAAGACGAGAAGTTTTTGCTTCCTGCATCTGACCAATTAAATGCAGATGCTCCTGTAACATTAAACAGTCTAAAAGTAGACTGGGCGCAAGCTATTTTTTACAGAACTGTAATGAGTGATTTATCTGATTTAGCAGACGTTTATTATGACGTTTTAGCTTTCTTCAGTCCAACTGGAATAAAGTCTTTGTTTAAAAACTTCCCAGATTTTAAACAAAACGATACTAGAATTGCTGTTTTCGGAAGTACAACTCAAAAAGAGGCTCTTGATCATGGTTTAAGAATTGATATTCTTGCTCCAACTCCTGAAACGCCTTCTATGACAATGGCTCTTGAAAAATACGTTGCAGAAGCAAACAAAGGAAAATAAACCTGACCAGTAAAATATTTAAATTCCAAATTTCAGATTAATCACCTGAAATTTGGAATTTTCTTTTTTACAGCATTTTAACTACATTTGATTTCTATTCTAAACCCAAATCACAAAAAATAGTTTCAAATTGTAAGTTATGAAAATCAACTCCCTTTTAATTGAAATTGACGGCATCGACAAGGAAATTCTTCGTTATTTAATGGACGATGCCCGAAAACCAATTCTGCAAATCGCCAATAAAATCGGAATTTCTGGAGCCGCAATTCACCAGAGATTAAAAAAGCTGGAACAATCTGGCGTTATTTCTGGATCTAAGTTTACTGTAAATCCAAAAGTTTTGGGTTATAACACTATGGCGTTTGTTGGTGTTTATCTAGACAAAGCTTCGCGAAACTCTGAGGCGGTAAAAGAATTAAGAAAAATTCCCGAGGTTTTAGAATGTCATTATACAACGGGAAACTGGTCGGTTTTAATTAAAATAATCTGTCGCGACAACGAACATTTGATGCAACTTTTAAATACTAAAATCCAAGCTATTGAAGGCGTTTCGAGAACAGAAACTTTTATTTCTCTAGATCAGCAGATTGATAGACAGATTCAATTATAAATTAGAGAATGTGTCAATTTGATAATTAACTTATTATTATAAACTGGACTGAAGTCCAGTTTAATTTGTATAAATATGCAAAAAACAAAAACCCGACAGATTTTAAAAATCTGTCGGGTTTGCTATAAATTATCTAATTGACTAATTATCTCAATTATCAAATTAGTTTCTTCTACTTCCAGAATAAATCGAGATATAGTATAACAACGTTGCAATTGAACCAATTGCAGCAACTACATAAGTTCTTGCTGCCCATTTTAAAGCGTCTTTTGCTCCTGCTTGTTCTTCTTGTGTTAGCATATGTTTATTCTCAAGCCAAGCCAAAGCACGGTTACTCGCATCATATTCTACAGGAAGTGTAATAATCGAAAACAAAGTTGTAGCCGCAAAAATGATAATTCCGACCAATAATAATTGTGGAAAAACTTTAATCATCAAGATTCCTGCAATTAAAATCCATTGTACGTAGTTTGAAGCCACACTTACAATCGGCACTAATTTAGAACGCATAGTTAGCCATTCGTAACCAATTGCGTGTTGCACCGCATGACCGCATTCGTGTGCCGCAACTGCCGCAGCCGCAGCATTTCTGTGACTATAAACAGCTTCACTTAAATTTACTGTTTTATCTGAAGGATTATAATGATCTGTTAACTGACCTGGTGTCGAGATAACACGAACATCAGTAATTCCGTTGTCGGCAAGCATTTTTTCGGCAATTTCGGCGCCGCTCATTCCGTTTCTTAATTGTAATTTCGAGTATAATTCAAATTTACTCTTTAGCTGAGAACTTACCAGCCAGCTGAACAGCATAATTGCTCCAGCAATAATTAGATATCCAGATCCCATAGTTTTTTGATTTTTAGATTGATTTTAAATTTACAAAACAAACATCAAATTACGAACCATTTTAACAAAATGTCATTTTGACATTTAATTACCATTTTTGACTCAATTCAACATATTGTTTTTCAAAAGAAATGCAATTAATTCTGCCACATTTTTCATTTTATATTTTTGAAGAATATTTCGGCGATGCGTTTGGACTGTTAGAAAACTCAAAAACAAATCGTCGGCAATTTCCTGAGTCGATTTTCCTTGAGAAAGTAATAAAGCTATATCGCGTTCTCTTCTGCTCAGACCTGGAATACGTTCTAAATCTTCAGACAATGGCTGACTGATAATCGTTTTTACTTCTTCGCTAAAAACAATTTCTCCATCAATCGCTTTATAAATGCAGTTTTTGAATTCATCAAAAGAAGCGTTTTTCAAAATATAGCCATTTCCTCCGTTTTGAATAAACTGCATTACCAAACTTCTCTCAGATTGGCTGCTCATTCCGATAATGACTATTTTCGGATACTTTTGCTTGATTGTTTTACACAAATCGACTCCATTTATTATGGGAAGAAAAATATCCATTAAAATCAAATCAATTTTATGATCTTCTATATATTCCAAAAGTGATATTCCGGAACCGAATTTTTGTACAATTTCTATATTTTCTAAATCCGCCAATAAGCCAGCTATACCTGAAATAACTATCGGATGATCGTCTACAATTACTGTTCTGTATCTCATAATAATAATTTGAGGTTATATTTTCAATTCTATATAAGTTGAAGTTCCTTTGTTTGGAATAGAATCGATTTCTAGTTTTCCATTCAAAAATGCCACGCGATTTTTAATATTTCTCAATCCCATTCCATCTCTTTTTTCCGCGTGTTTAACATTAAATCCGATTCCGTTATCTTCAACCGTGATATAAAAAACATCTTTGTTTTGCGAGCAGGAAATTAAAATTTGAGAGGCTTTAGCATATTTAAGAGCATTATTCAGAAGTTCTTGAATAATTCTATAAATCATAATTTTAAAATGTTGCGGAAAAGTTGATTTTTTAATTAAATACTGAAAATCAATTGTTGTTTCTGAAGTAGAATGCGAAGCACACAGATCTTTCAAGGCATGTTCCAAACCTAATTTCATTAAACTTTCGGGCATTAAATTTTGAGAAATATTGCGAAGTTCTTTAATCGAATCATTAAGCATTCCGTTAATATTTGGATTGATTTCTTTATTTTCTCGATCGGCAAGATTCAAATGCATTTTTAAACCCGAAAGCATACTGCCGAGACCATCGTGCAATTCTCTAGCAATTCTTTTTCTCTCAATTTCTTCTCCCTCAATCAAAGCATTAGAAATCGATAATTTCTGCTGATTTTCGAGCGCAGATAATTCTTGTTTATGATTTAGCTCTTTTTGAAAACTCAGCTTCTTTTGATAATTGCTGTAAATCCATAAAAACAAAACCGTTAAAAACAACAGAAAAGAAAGCACCGCAAAAAGCATCGAATTCAAACGATTATTGTTGCCTTGCAAAACTGCTTTTTCATTTTCAGATTGAAGCAAATTGATTTTTCTTTCGCTTTCAGCTTTTTTGTATTTCGCTTCGAGTTCTACAATTTCGCTTCTCAATTTTGCATCGTTGAGACTATCGTTTATAACATTGTATTTATTCGAATAAAAATAAGCTTTTGGAAATTCTTTTGTCGCATTATAAACTTTAGACAATTCTTTGTAGTAATTCTTTTTATCTACAATAAAAGGCGTTTTTTCAATTAAATATTCCAAATTACTTTTTGCTTTATCGTAATTTTTGAGTTTAAAAAGAACTTCATATTCAGCAAATTTCAGACGATTTAAAGCAATAGCATTTTGATGATTTTCTGCTGATTTAATTCCTTTTTCAAAACTCACTAATGCTTCTTTATGCTTGTTTTGTTTTGCGAAATAAATTCCTTCCGAATAAAAATAAGAATCGTTTAAGTTTGATTCTGGATATTTTTCTAAAGTCGAATACGCTTTGTCTAAGATTTCTTTAGCGTCGTAAAAATGTTTGAGTTCAACTAAATTTTCTGCGTTTATAATATACGTTTCCATCTTAGATTCTGCCAAAGTTGGCGATTTTTTAGATGTATTTTCAATATATTTCTGCGCTTGACCTAAATATTCCGAAGCTTTTTCACGTTCACTATTATTCATAAAAATAATCGCAACTGCTTTATTCAAAGCACTGATTAACTCATAATCGCCACTTTTTTTAGCAATCGGAATCGCTTCATTGACCAGCAATTTCATATAAGCGTTTTCATTATTCTTTCTTTGCTGCATAATTCCGTAGTTCTGAAGAATAACAGCACGAAGTTTATACGCTTCTTTATTACGATATCTTTTGAGTTTTGAATTAGCGTCGAGCAAAGCCTTTTCAAAACCTTCCATATCTCCTTTTGCAAGAAAACCCGAAGCATTATAAAAAATAGAAGCGTCTTTTAAAAAAGGAAACTTCACTTTTAACCGATTGGCTTGTTCGAGATATTCTTTAGAACTTTTTGCGTTCTGCGCCATTAAAAACAGTTTAGACAATCTAAAACTATTCAAACTTTTTACACTGTCCGATTTTGTGTTTTTTGTGATTTTAACAATACTGTCGATGTACGCAGTATCATCATCTAATGAAAGAATTACCTGAGAATTGGAAATAACGGAGAAAAACAAAAAGAAAAGTAGGGCGTGGATTTTATTCATAATTGTAGGGCAATTACTCAAAGTTATTAAAGCTTAACGACTTTCGAAACAAAACCAAACACTTTTACCTGAAATCAGGTAATAAAAAATACATTTTATCAGGTATTGTTACCCGAATTATTAGCTTCTAACTTTGTTTAAATCAGATTTTGAATATAAATAATTAAAGAATTTACACATGAAAACACAATTGAAACAAATAATGTTAGCATTAACTCTTGTATTTACATTTGCTTCTTGCAGCAGCGACGACGATAAAGGCGGAAACAATTCAAGAGACGTTAAATATGAAATAACAGGAAACTTTTCTGGACAGATCGATGCAGTTTATATGGAGTCTGGAGATGCAGGACAAAGTGTAGATATTACCAAATTACCTTGGACTAAAGAATTTACTGCTTCTGCAGGTACTACTGGTGCTGGAATCCAAGCTTCAGGTCATGGAGGTGTTGTTGATCAAACTTTAACTATAAAAATTTACGTTGGAGGAAAAGTAGAAAAAGAAACAACTGCGAAAGCAAAAGCTGACGGAACAATCATTGCAATTCCAGGCACTTATATATTCCCTCTATAATATTAAAGATTAGGATTTAATTTTTTTGTTTTTGGTAAAGGAAAGCTTCGTAATCGTTACGAAGCTTCTTTTTTTTTATATCTCTTCGAATTCTTTTTTGAAACTTACCAAAATATTTGTTCTTTAATTACAAAGAGCGCAAGGTTATTTGCTCGCAAAGACGCGAAGTCGCAAAGTTTTTTTTCTCGAAATAACAAATCACACACATTGTCTGTCTGAGCGAAGTCGAAGACCACGTGCGTAACTCTACAAAGATTGGCGATTTTGATTGCGGGTCTTCGACTTCGCTCAGACTGACAAAACTAGACGCAAAAAAAATCCCAAACCCCAATCGTAAAATTGGAATTTGGAATTTTTATATTGAAAATTAATTTGGTTATCCTACCAAATTGATGATTTTCCCAGGAACAATAATCACTTTGTTTGGAGTTCTTCCGTCTAATTGTTTTTGAGTTCTTTCGTCTTTCATTACAATTTCTTCGATTTGTTCTTTAGTTAAATCCAAAGGCAATTCGATTGTGAAACGCATTTTTCCGTTGAAAGAAACTGGATATTCTTTATTTGTCTCAACTAAATGTTTCTCTTCGAAAATTGGAAACGCAACTTCTGAAATTGAAGTTGTATGCCCTAACTGCGACCATAATTCTTCTGCAATATGAGGCGCATAAGGCGAAACCAAAATTGCTAACGGCTCTAAAATCGCTCTTGAATGACAGTTTTGAGAAGACAATTCATTTACACAAATCATAAACTGAGAAACCGAAGTATTGAAAGAGAAATTCTCGATATCTTCTGCTACTTTTTTGATGGTTTTATGCAATGATTTTAAGTTGTCTTTTGTTGGTTCGTCGTTGTTTACGATTAAACCATTATCATCAAAATACAATCTCCATAATTTTTTTAAGAAACCGAAAACTCCAGAAATTCCAGCAGTATTCCAAGGTTTTGCCTGTTCTAACGGACCTAAGAACATTTCGTATAAACGTAATGTATCTGCACCGTATTCGTTACAAATATCATCTGGAGTTACAACATTATAGTATGATTTCGACATTTTTTCGACTTCTCGGCCAACAATGTATTTTCCGTTTTCGTCAAAAATAAATTCAGCTGTATTAAAATCTTCTCTCCAAGCTTTGAACTTTTCGATATTCAATTCATCTGAAGAATTAACGAAATTAACATCAACACGAATTGGCTGTACATTTTGTCCTTCAATTTTATTTTTAGATACAAAAGTATTTGTTCCTTCCAATCTGTAAACATAAGCTGTCGTTCCTAAAATCATTCCCTGATTGATCAGTTTTTTGAATGGTTCTTCAGTTGGAGCAAAACCTTTGTCTTTTAAGAATTTATTCCAGAAACGAGAATACAATAAATGTCCAGTTGCGTGCTCGCTTCCTCCAATGTATAAATCTACATTTTCCCAATAAGCTAAAGCTTCTTTACTTGCAAATTCATTTTCATTGTGCGCATCCATATAACGCATCCAATACCATGAACTTCCCGCCCAACCTGGCATTGTATTTAATTCCAATGGAAAAATAGTCACATTGTCAATCAACTGAGTACTAACTACTGAACACTGAACACTGTCCCAAGCCCAAACTGCTGCGTTTCCTAAAGGTGGCAAACCATCTTCGGTTGGCAAATATTTTTCTACTTCTGGCAAAATAATCGGTAAATGTTGTGTATCGATCATTTTTGGTAATCCGTTTACATAATAAACAGGGAACGGTTCTCCCCAATAACGCTGACGAGAGAAAACCGCATCACGCAAACGGTAATTTGTTTTCCCTTTTCCTTGTCCAATTTCTTCTAATTTATAAATTGCTTTTGCTGTCGCATCTTTGTAATTTAATCCGTTTAAGAAATCAGAAGCTGTGATTTCAACGTTATCTTTTGATCCGTAAGCTGCTTCAGAAATATCAACATTCGCGAAAATGTTTTTTATTTCCTGCATTCCTTCAGTTCCTTTAAAGAAATTAGCAAAAGCGTAATCTCTTTCGTCTCCGCAAGGAACCGCCATTACTGCACCAGTTCCGTAACCTGCCAAAACATAATCGCCAATCCAAACCGGAATTGACTCTTTTGTAAATGGATGTTCTGCATAAGCTCCTGTGAAAACTCCTGAAATCGTTTTTACATCGGCCATACGTTCACGCTCAGAACGTTTTGACGTTTTTTCGATATACGCTTCAACCGCTTCTTTTTGTTCTGGTGTTGTAATTTTAGCCACCAAATCATGTTCTGGTGCCAAAGTCATAAAAGTAACTCCAAAAATAGTATCAGGACGAGTGGTGAAAACCTCGATTACTTCATCATGCTTTTTCACATTAAAAGTCACCAAAGCACCAACCGATTTCCCGATCCAGTTTCTTTGAGATTCTTTGATTGACTCACTCCAATCTATATCATTTAAACCTTGAAGCAAGCGTTCGGCATAAGCAGAAATTCGCATACTCCATTGTGTCATTTTTTTTCTTATAACAGGAAAGCCTCCACGTTCCGAAACTCCGTTTACAATTTCGTCATTTGCCAAAACAGTTCCTAAGCCTGGACACCAGTTTACTTCGGTTTCTGCCAAATACGTCATTCTGTATTGCAAAAGGATTTTTTCTTTTTGATCTTCAGAATATGATTTCCATTCGTCAGCAGTAAAAATCGCAACGTTATCATCACAAACTGCTTCAACCAAAGCATTTCCGCTTTCTTCAAAAACAACTACAAGATCTTTAATATCAAATGCTTTTCCTTGTTTTTTGCAATACCAAGAATTAAACAATTGAATAAAAATCCATTGTGTATGTTTGTAATAATCAGGATTTGACGTACGAACTTCGCGCGCCCAATCAAATGAAAAACCGATTTTATCTAATTGTTTTCTGTAACCCGCAATTTGTTTTCCTTCTTTGTCAACGCCACCGTCAATATTTACACGCGTCGTGTCTTCTGGACGCTGACCTGTCTGAATCGCATATTGTTCTGCCGGCAATCCGAAACTATCGTAACCCATTGGATGCAAAACATTGAAACCTTGATGTCTTTTGAAACGAGAATACACATCTGAAGCTATATAACCCAGCGGATGCCCAACGTGTAATCCTGCTCCAGATGGATAAGGAAACATGTCGAGAACATAATGTTTCGGCTTTTCAGAGTTATTTTTTGCTGCAAAAGTTTGATTTTCTGCCCAATATTTTTGCCATTTGGCGTCAATTTCGTTTGGATTGTATTTCATCTTAAAGTTTCAAAGTTGCAAAGTGACAAAGGTCCAAAGGTTTTCTCACTTTAATGAATTATCGCGCAAATTTACATTTATTGTTGCTTGTTCCAAAGCTATTTCGTTGACAAACAAATAAATTTACTTTTTACGTATTATCGATTAAGTAAAAATACGTATTATTGTAATTAAAAAATACTTATTTCGATGATTGAAAATAAGAAATATAAGGTTGAAGTTCGCGTTTGGATTGAAGAAACTGAAGGTGCTTTTCTAGGAATTGGAAAAATCTGGCTTCTCGAAAATATCCGCAAAACGGGATCTATAACCAACGCTGCAAAGGAAATGAAAATGGCGTATCGACAAGCTTGGCAATTGGTTGAAGAAATGAATCAGCGTGCTGAATCTCCTTTAGTCGAAAAACTTCTCGGCGGAAAAGGCGGCGGTGGCGCTCGATTGACCGAAGCTGGAGAAAAAGCAATTGCTGTTTTTTATGAAGTTGAAAATCGAATTAAAGAATTTGCTCAGAAAGAAACTCAAAATCTTAAGTTTTAAAAGATTTACCTCAAAAAATTTAACCGCAAAGTACGCAAGGTTTTATCACACTAAGCTTTGCGAACTTAATATTTAGATCTTACTTACACTCTTCAAAAAGAAACTTTGCGAACTTTGCGTTAAAAAACCTGACGATTAACCGCAAAGGGCCCAAAGCTTTATCACACTAAGCTTTACGAACTTTGCGTTAATAACATTAAGCATTAAAAAATCTTTACGTACTTTGCAGTTAAATCAACTTTTTATTTCCTATCTAATTGTACATTTATAGTATAAAAGTTCGTTAATAACTTTAAATAAAGAAATTCTTTATTATTTTTACCACATAATTTTAGCAAACTATGAGTTCTAACTTTGATAAATTTCAAAAGCGCAGGTTAATTTCCTCTTATTTTTCGGTAGTATTAAGTGTTTTCTTGGTTTTATTCCTTTTAGGAGTACTGGGATTATTCATTATTAATTCTAAAAAACTGGCAGACGATTTTAAAGAAAAAATCGCCATGACTGTTTTCTTCAAAAATGAAGCAAATGATAGCGTTGTCAAAGCCTTTAATACCGAATTAAAAAGAGCGCCATTTGCACTTTCTTATGTGTATGTGTCTAAAGAAAAAGCGGCTAAAGAACACACAGACATTATCGGAGAAGATTTTTTAACCTTTTTAGGAGAAAATCCACTTTTGAATTCATATGATATTCACTTAAAAGCAGATTATGTTGAAAGAGATAGTATCGTGAAAATCGAAAACCGTTTCCGTAAAAATGCAATGGTTTCAGATATTGTTTATGACAAACAATTGGTAAATCTAGTAAACGACAACATCAGAAAAGTAAGTATGTGGATTTTGATTATCAGTGGTTTCTTGACCGTAATTGCTGTTTTATTAATCAATAGTTCATTGCGTTTATCGATACATTCTAATCGTTTTATTATCAAAACGATGCAAATGGTTGGAGCTACAAAAGCATTTATTCGAAAACCATTTGTAACAAGAAGCGTAAAATTAGGAATGCTAGGCGCAGGATTGGCAATTATTGCTTTGATCGCACTTTTACTTTATGTAGAAAGTAATTTCCCAGGTTTAGGAATTTTAGAAGACAAAGCCTTAATCGGATTGGTTTTATTGGCCGTTTTCGGATTGGGAGTTTTAATTACTTGGGTAAGCACGCATTTTGCAACACAACGTTTCTTGAATTTAAGAACTGACGATCTTTATTAATTTTTGATTGCAGTCCCGAAGCCTCGGGATAGATTTTAGATTGAAATATAAACTCATATAAACAGAGGATCAGATTGCTTCGTTCCTCGCAATGACAAAATGAAAAACAACAACAATAACGTAGAACAACAGCCAAAACAGGAATTCCTTTTTGACGGCATCAATTACAAAATCCTTTTAATTGGTATTGCCGTAATTGCTTTAGGATTTATTTTAATGTCTGGCGGAGGAAGTAAAGATCCGAATGTTTTTAACGAAGAAATTTTCAATTTTAGACGTATTCGTTTAGCGCCGACAACTGTTTTAATCGGTTTCGGAATCACGATTTATTCTATATTTAAAAAATCAAAATAAATTGGTTTGTAGATTTTTTGTCACCCTGAGCGAAGTCGAAGGGCAATCTGAAATCTAAAATCTAAAATCTAAAATTCTAAATGAACACATTACAAGCTATTGTTCTTGCCATTATTGAAGGAATTACAGAATTTTTACCTGTTTCTTCAACTGGACACATGATTATTGCCTCTTCTTTTTTTGGAATCGCACACGACGATTTCACAAAACTTTTCACCATTGTAATTCAGCTTGGCGCAATACTTTCAGTTGTAATTTTATACTTCAAACGTTTCTTTCAAACTTTTGATTTTTACTTTAAACTTTTAGTTGCTTTTATTCCTGCCGTAGTTTTAGGATTATTATTAAGCGATATTATTGACGGATTATTAGAAAATCCAGTTACAGTTGCTGTTTCACTTTTAATTGGAGGAATTATTTTATTGAAAGTTGACGAATGGTTTAATAAACCAAACGATCCAGAAGTTTCAACTGAAATTACATATGCAAAAGCTTTAAAAATTGGATTATTTCAATGTCTTGCGATGATTCCTGGAGTTTCTCGAAGCGGTGCAAGTATAGTTGGAGGAATGTCACAAAAATTGACTAGAACTTCAGCAGCTGAATTTTCATTTTTCTTAGCCGTCCCAACTATGTTAGGAGCAACTGCAAAAAAATGCTACGATTATTATAAAGCTGGTTTCGAATTATCTCATGATCAAATAAACATACTTGTTATTGGAAATGTCGTTGCTTTTATTGTAGCGCTTTTAGCCATTAAAACTTTCATCGGATTTTTAACTAAAAATGGTTTCAAAGTTTTTGGTTATTACCGAATTCTTGCTGGAATCATTTTATTATTGATTCACTTTTTCATTCATCCGCTTACCATTATATAATGACACCTGAAGAATATTTAGACGGACAAGTTTTATTGATTGACAAACCATTAAAATGGAGTTCGTTTCAAGCTGTCAATAAATTAAAATACCTTTTAATTAATAAAGTTGGACTTCCTAAAAAGTTCAAAATTGGTCATGCAGGAACTCTAGACCCTTTGGCGACCGGACTTTTATTAATCTGCACCGGAAAATTCACTAAAAAAATATCTGAGCTTCAAGGTCAGGCAAAAGAATATACGGGAACATTTTACATTGGAGCCACTACTCCATCTTATGATTTGGAAACTGAAATCGATCAGACTTTTCCAACCGATCATATTGATGAAGCTTTAATCCATAAAACAGTGAAGCAATTTTTAGGTGAAATCGATCAAAAACCGCCTATTTTTTCTGCCATTAAAAAAGACGGCGTTCGTTTATACGAACATGCGCGTGCGGGAGAAACAGTAGAAATTGCGAGCAGAAAAACGACTATTCACGAATTTGAAATCACAAGAATTGAATTACCAGAAATCGATTTTAGAGTTGTTTGTTCTAAAGGAACTTACATTCGTTCTCTTGCCTTTGATTTTGGAAAAGCGATGAATTCTGGTTCGCATTTAACCGTTTTACGTCGAACTAAAATTGGCGAATACGATGTTAAAAATGCAATTGATATTACTTTGTTTGAAGAAAGTTTTAAATAATAAAAAAGCACATTACTTTTTTATGGAGTAATGTGCCGTGTTTCCTAAAGTCTATAAGTAAAATTATTTCATACTTATTTCCTTGAGTTAATAGTGAGGCACATTTTTTCCTCCAAATAAAAATTGAGAGAAGAAATCATAGAACCTTTCGAATAACTTTTTCATAATAGTGATTTTTTAATTGTTAAACATTAAATAAACACCAATAAAAAGAGTAAATCAGAAAGTTATAATAGACGTGGGTTAGCAATACTAAGATACAAAATTCATCTTAAAACAAAAAGACTTTAAGATAATTTTATCAACCAAATTATTTGTTTATCAACATATTAAGAAAAATCAAAGTCGATTGTACTTGATGTTTTCCATAATTTCCAGCAATTCTTCCTGAACAGAAATTCCTTTGTCTGCCAAATACCATAATTGCAAATCGGTTTTTATTTTTTCGTCAATCGGCCCAACCTCTCTTTTGTGTTTTGCCATTAATTCTGAAGCCCCTTTTGGTCTTGGTCCCCAATCTGTACGAACAATTCCTGCTTCTTTACAAATAACAATTACTTTCGGAATCGCTCTTCCACCATTCGTTAAATAATGACTCATTAAATCTTCATTTTCATCTCGAAATGCAATTCTTAAATCTATTTTTTTATTTGAAGCCAAAGCCATTTTATTCAAAATTGGAAGAATTTGAGCCGCATCTCCACACCAACCTTCAGAAAGAACGAGCCAAATGTAATGATTGTCTAAGTTTTGAAGTTTATTAGCAACATCATCAGAAATTGTGATTGTTTTTTCCAAACGGTTCATTCTCGCTTCATTCAATTTAGAATAATTCGTCAAACTTTCTGATTGTTCATTTCCGGTTGATTTTCCTTCAGATAATAAATCGGTTACAATCTTTCTATATTCAATATAAGAGTGACTATTGAACAAACCTTTGGCTACGATGCTTTTCATATTTTTTATTTTTAGGATATATAAAAATACGAAATTTAGGAAGATGGAGAAAATGACATTTGTCACATTAGAAATAAAATAACATTTAAAACGTATATTGATTTAAATTTGCAACGACAATTAATTTTTTACAAACATTATTTCTAAAAATCAGAATATGTCTATATTTGCACAAATTAACGCGACACACACATGAAATATAAAAGAATTCTTCTAAAACTTAGCGGCGAAGCGCTGATGGGTGATTTACAATACGGTATAGACCCGAAAAGATTAGCCGAATATGCAGATGAAATCAAGCAGATTCACGATAAAGGAGTAGAAATTGCCATCGTTATTGGAGGAGGAAATATATTTAGAGGCGTTGCTGGTGCAAGTGCTGGTATGGACAGAGTTCAAGGAGATTACATGGGAATGCTTGCAACCGTTATTAACGGAATGGCTTTACAAGGCGCTCTTGAAGACAAAGGAATGAAAACACGTCTTCAAACTGCTTTAAAAATGGAATCTATTGCAGAACCATACATTAAAAGAAGAGCAGATCGTCACCTTGAAAAAGGTAGAATTGTAATTTTTGGCGCTGGAACTGGAAATCCTTATTTTACAACTGACACGGCAGCAGTTTTAAGAGGAATTGAAATTAATGCTGATGTTATCCTTAAAGGAACTCGCGTTGATGGCGTTTACGATTCTGATCCAGAGAAAAACGCTTCGGCAGTAAAATTCGACCTTATTACTTTTGATGACGTTCTGAAAAAAGGATTAAATGTGATGGATACAACTGCATTTACTTTAAGCCAGGAAAACAAATTGCCAATCGTTGTTTTTGATATGAATAAAATCGGAAACCTTTTGAAAATTTGTGACGGTGAAAATATCGGAACTGTAGTACATATATAGTCGTCAGTAACAGTTACAGTCGCATTTAACGACTTGATCTGAAAACTGAAAAAGAAAACTGAAAACAAAAAAAAATGACTGAAGAAATAGACTTTATTTTAGAAAGTACTGAAGAATCAATGAACGGTACTATTGCACACTTAGAGAAAGAATTTCTTAATATTCGTGCAGGAAAAGCTTCTCCAGCTATGCTTGGAGGTGTATTTGTAGATTATTACGGATCTCAAACACCGCTTTCTCAGGTATCTAAAATTAGTGTTCCAGATGCTAGAACAATTACATTACAGCCATTTGAAAAAAATATGCTGCAAGCAATTGAAAAAGCAATCTTAATCGCAAACATTGGTTTTAACCCAATGAATAATGGTGATATGGTAATTATCAGTGTACCGCCATTAACAGAAGAGCGTCGTCGTGATTTAGCGAAACAAGCAAAATCTGAAGCTGAAGATGCTAAAATCGGTATTCGTAATTCTCGTAAAGATGCGAATACAGACATTAAAAAATTAGAAAAAGAAGGAACTTCAGAAGATGTTTGTAAATCTGCAGAAGAAGAAGTTCAAAACTTAACAAACGCTTACATCAAAAAAATTGATGAATTATTGGTTGCAAAAGAAGCCGAAATCATGAAAGTTTAAGTAAGATTTGTGATAAAATAAAAATCCGTTTGGTTTATTTGCCAGACGGATTTTTTTATTCCTACTTTTGCATACGAAAATTAAAATCTTTTCGTTTTTGAAACTATATCATTCTGTATGAAGCTATTTTGTTTTTTGACTTTGTTTTTTACGCTTACACTTCAAGCGCAAATTCAAATAAACGGAATCATAACCGATTCGAATAATAAACCTCTTCCGTTTGCCACAATTACGACTTCTGAAAACAACAACACTATTACAGATGTTGATGGAAAGTTTATTTTTAAAATCAGCTCATCGGCAAATACCCTCACCGTATCTTATATTGGTTTTCAAACTAAAACTATTGCTTTATTAAACAGCAAAACTTTTTATGCAGTTTCTCTTGTGCAGCAAACAGATGATTTAAAAGAAGTTGTTGTTTCTAATGAAAATCCAGCATTAACGATAATTCGAAAAGTTATTGCAAACAAATCGCTCAATGATCCGCAGAAGAAACTCACTAATTTTGAATATAAAACGTATAACAAACTTATAGTAACCGCCAATCCGGATTCTATCGACGGCCGAATAGATTCTAGTGCATCATATAAAAATCTGGATAAAAAAATCATCAATATTGATTCTTCCGATTATAAATTCAAAGAGATTGTAAGCAAACAACATTTGTTTCAAACAGAAAAAGTTTCGCAATATCAATTCGCAAACAATAAATTAAAAGAAACTGTTCTTGGAACTAAAATAGCGGGTTTCAAACAGCCGATTTATGAAGTTCTGGCATTCAACTTACAATCTATTTCTATTTACGATCCGAAATATGAATTGTTTGAAACGAAATATGAAAATCCGATTTCGAGTTCTGCTCCTTCAAGCTATAATTACAAATTGTTAGACACCGTAAGCATTCGCGGACGTGATACTTACATGATTTATTTCAAAAACAAATCGAAACGAAAATCATCTGGTTTAGAAGGTGTTTTATATATTGATAAAGAAAATTTTGCCGTTGCAAAAGCCGTAATGCGCGTTAAAGGCGTTTTGGATATCAGTGGAATTCATGAATTTGAATATATTCCGAAAGAGAAAATTTGGTTTCAAAGCAATACAACATTCAAAATTGTAAAAGGAAAAAATGACGATGATATTAGAATTTTGGGAGGAACGATTCAATTTGACGGAGACGTTGAAGAGAATTTCGAACCTAGAAAAAAAGTCGCTTCTGATTTTACTTATCTAATTTCTGAAAGTAATAGCTTTGATATTCGTGTCAACACCAACAATCCGATAAAAAATCCATCGCTTTATATCGAAATTAAAGACGATGCGGCAAAAAAACCAGAAAACTTCTGGGAAGGGTATCGTAAAGAAAATCTTGATTTAAAAAGCCAGAAAACGTATTTATTGCTAGACAGTCTTTCTGTAAGCAATCGAGTTGAAAAACGTTTAGGAATTGGAAGAAAAATCATTAATGGCTTTTATCCGATTGGACCTGTAGATTTGGATTTGAAGAAAATCATCAGTTATAATAATTATGAAGGATTCAGACTTGGATTGGGAGGAATTACCAATGATCGTTTTTCTAAAAATTTCAGAATTGAAGGCTATGGCGCGTATGGAACAAAAGACGGTGTTTTTAAATACAGCGTAGGTTCTGGAGTTTTATTAGACAAATACACCAATACTTGGCTTAACGGATATTATACAGATGATGTTCGAGAAATTGCAAGTACTGTTTTTGCAGTTGACAAACGTGTTTTCAAAATTTATGATCCACGACCTATTAACATTAGTACTTTTTACCATTATACGGCTTGGAAAGCAAATGTGCAAACCAAAATTATTCCGAAAACAGAAGCTGTTTTCGAATTAGCCAGAACATATGTCGAACCTAAATTTGATTATCTTTTTAATTATAACGGACAGCTGTATTCTCATTATGTGATGACAACAGCAATGGCATCTATTGTTTGGGCGCCATTTAGCGATTTCATGCAAACGCCAACTGGAAGAACAGAATCTGATAAGAGATTTCCAAGGTTTACGTTTCAATTTACGCAGTCTTTGCCAGACGTTTTAGATAATGATTTTAAATTCAGCAAAATCGATTTTAAAACAGAATACGAGAAAAAATATCTAAACGGTCAAAAAACAAGTTTGCTTTTACAAGCAGGTTATGCAACTGGCGATGTTCCGATTACGCATTTGTACAATACGATGCCTAACAATTTAACCAAAGAAACTGTTATTCAGCGTATTACTTTTGCTGGTAGAAATAGTTTTGAAACCATGTTTTTTAATGAATTTTTCTCTAGTCAATACGTTTTTTTCCAAATTAAACATGGTTTTGATCGAATTAAAATCATGAAAAAAGTCCGTCCATCTTTGGTTTTGGTAACAAGAATGGCTTGGGGACATATGGAAAATCCAGAACAGCACGTTGGACCAGATTATAAAACATTGGACAAAGGTTTCTTTGAATCAGGAATTGAATTGAACAAAATTTTCAAAGGTTTTGGTTTGGGCGGATTCTATCGTTACGGCCCAAATCAGCTGTTGAAATTTGAAGATAATATTGCGGTTAAGATTTCTTATGTTCTTGATTTGGGACTTTAATTTTTATTGAGATTTTAACGCAAAGGCCGCAAAGTTTTTTCGCAAAGGTCGCTAAAGATAATTTTAGGAAATAAATTTTGATGAGAGCGCAAAGCTATTACTTATTTTGTCTTCCTGAGCAATCCCGAGGCTTCGGGAGAAGGATCGTTTAGTAATTCTATAAAGAAAATCTCCAAATTATAATTATAGAAAAAAATAAAATCCCAAATTCAAACAAGAATTTGGGATTTTTTATATTGAAATTTCTAAAATATTACGGTTTCAAAATCAAAACCGAAGGTGTATTATTCAACCATGTACTTTGAGATTCGATTAGTTTTTTCCAGCTGTCTAAACTTATAATCATTAAATCCTGGCCGTCTAAAAACTCTTTTTTAATTGTTCTGTCATTCATAATCATAATATGATTTGGAGCAATCTGTTCTATAGATCGGATAGTTTCCTGAATATCGCGTGTGTTTTTAACTTCACCGCTAGCATCTAAAACCGTAATTTGCGAACCATTATTATTGATTAATTTTTTAGCATAATCTATCAAAAACGCATCTTCTTTACTAAAAACAGGAATAAAAACCTGATTGATTTCTTCTAAATCTTTATCGATAAAAATACCAACTGGCATTTTGGTTTTTGCAATAATATGACGAGTTCTTTCATCAAAAGGATTATTTTCGAACAAACCTTCTTTTCCTGTAAACTTATCAATTAGACGATCTGGATTTACAATTCGGGTGGTAAAACCAAGAATTTTTCCAAGAAGAGTTCCGTCAAAAATAGATTGTCCTAAACCGATCAATAACAAGTCATATTCTCCATTATTTGCCGAATCAATAATATCAGTATCAATATCATTAGAAACTTTAAACAGACTCACAACATTCTGATTCAAACGATTAGATTCTTCTATAACTGGAACCAGCATTTTTCGTTCGTGATCTTTTACATCAAAAGAGTGAATTTCTGTACTTAATGATAAATGCATTGCGGTTACAATCGAATTATCCGGCTGTTTCTTAACCAAACTGTTCGCAATTTGAAGCAATTTTTTCCCTCTTTCTGGAGTCGCAAACGAAAGCAGAATTTTGTATTTGCTTTTATTTCCAATTTCCTGTGGTACGGCTGTTTCTTTATCTTTAAAAATAAATCCGATGAAATCTAAAGCTGGACCTGTCATAAAAGTGGTAACCAAAGCCATAATAACCATCATGGTAAAAATCTCTGTAGACAAAACTCCAAGATCATAACCGATATTCAAAACAACAAGTTCCATTAATCCGCGAGTATTCATAAGAGCTCCGATAGACAAACTGTCTTTCCAGTTTTGCCCGACAAATTTTGCGGCTAGCGCACTTCCAAAGAATTTACCTGCAACTGCAACAGCAATAATTAATCCTGTTATTTTCCATAATTCAGGATCATTTAGCAAGCCTATTTGTGTACGCAAACCTGTAAATACGAAAAACAAAGGCAGTAAAACAATAATCGCAACATCTTCTACTTTTTCGATAAATATATTTCTGAACTTACTGTTTTCTGGCATAATTGCTCCCGCTAAGAAAGCTCCGAATAAAGCGTGAATTCCGATTAATTCTGAAGCATACGCCGAAATTAAAAGTGTAATAAAGAAAATTGCAACAACTGGTTTATTCAAACTTTCGCGAGTTGCATTTAAATCTCCAACACGTTTCAAGAACGGACGAACGATTTTCAGCATTACAATTACATACAGAATCGCTAAACCAATAACATATAACGAACTTGTAAACGAACCCGCTTTTACAATGGCAATTACAACTGCCAAAATACACCAAGCCGTAATATCATCGGCAGCGGCGCAAGTAATGGCGATAGTTCCGAGTTTTGTTTTCTGCATTCCTCTTTCCTGAACAATTCTAGCCAAAACCGGAAAAGCAGTAATACTCATGGCAATTCCCATAAATAATCCGAAAGAAGAAAATTCAACACCAATTGGGGCAAAAGTGTGGTATATAAAATAAGCTAAACTTAATCCTAATGCAAAAGGAATAACAATACTCGCGTGACTAATAACAACAGCATCATGCGCTTTGTTTTTTAGCACTTTAAGATCCAATTCCATTCCGATAACGAACATGAAAAGAATTAAACCAATCTGGCTTAAAAACTGTAAGTTCCCTAAAGATTCTTTTGGAAATAAAGCGGAAGAAAATTCAGGAAAATACATTCCGACCAAAGATGGGCCTAGAACAATCCCTGCAATCATTTCTCCGATTACAGACGGCTGACCGATTTTTCTGAAAAACCATCCAAATAAACGGGCAACTAAAATAATGGTTACAATCTGCGCCAATAAAATGGCTAAAGGATGCTGTAAATTATGAACCATAGAATCCAGAAAATCATTCCAATGGTTGCTTTCGATTTGTTTTTTAACGATGTTTCGTCCCGCTTCTAATGCGACACCTTTTGAAATTACCCAATAAATCAGCGCTGTAAAACCGCCAATAATTGTAATGTAAAATACAGAGTTTTTAATGTTATTCATAACTCGTTCTTTTGATTTATTGCCGCAAATATCAGAACTGAGTTTTAAGTGAAGAAGCAAATTTCCAGCTAATTTTCAATGTATGTAACAAGTCGGAAAAACTTTGTAATAAGTTATAATTTCACCTTTTTCAAAAAATCAGAACGATAAGTTTCGCTCAGAATTAGAGCCGTATTTTTATTGTTTTCTTCTAAATGATGAAGCACAATTTCGTTATGGTTAAAGAATTTTATTGCCTTTACCGCGACTATTTCTTTCTTGTTGATTCTACAGAAATCGGCATCGGGCAATTCTTTTAAAAGTGTGTCGAATTTTACATTTTTCAAATTCAGAAAACTTCCGTCTGCCAATAAAACTGTTTTATCTCGGCTATCACTTGCTGCTGTTGTGATGTATTGGATTTTATTGAAATACAAAAGCGTCTTCCCTTTATCTGTATTCAATTGAATAAACTTTTTAGAATTATCCGATTTATCAAAACGTTCAAAAGCTTTCGTAATCGCTTTTTGAAGACGCTCCAGTTTTACAGGTTTTGTGATATAATCAACCGCATCAATATTAAAAGCATCGGCGGCATAATCTTTATAAGCCGTGCAGAAAATCACCAGTTTATTGTCCAGCATTTCAGCCAAATGCAAACCATCCATTCCTGGCATTTCGATATCAGAAATTAAGAGATCAAAATCCAGTTCGGGAATATCAGACAAAAGTTTCTGCGGATTGTTAAATGTCTTTACAATTTCCAGTTCCGGAATTTGCTCGCAAAGCATTTTTAGGTAAGTCAATCCCGGAAGCTCATCGTCCAGAAGCAAGCATTTCAGTTTTGTATTCAAGTAAATCTATTTTTAAATGTGCAATATAAATGTCGTTTTCTACAAACTTATCGAGTTTAAAATTATTCTTGTAGATAATTCGCAGTCGATGTTCTAAAGTCGCGTGTCCGAAACCGCTTCGCTCCTTTTTTAATACTTTTTTATCGGAGATTTTATTAGAAACCGTCATAAAAAAAGCATTGTCTTTAAACTCAAAAACAACCGAAATAAAAGCGTCGGCACTTTGAAGATCGGCATGTTTAAAAGCATTTTCGATTAAATCAATAGAAATCAAAGGCGCCAACAAAGGCTGATCGTATAATTTATCGTCTTCGTTAATATTGGTTTTGATTTTTAATTCAAAAAGCGGACTTATTTTTATTTTATTGATTTCGATTAAATTCAGTGCAAAATTGATTTCTTCTTTTGCCGTTACGAATTTCTTTTTGCTTTCGTATAAAATATAATCCAGAACATTTGCCAGTTTATCTAGCGCAAAATAAGTTTGATAAGCATGCGATTGAATCGAATTTAAAATATTTTTAAACAAATGCGGATTCAGTTTCGATTCTAAATTTTCCAGCTGCAGATCGTTTACTTTAGATTCTAAAGCATAAAAACTTTTCTCTGCATCATCTTTCGCTTTTTTGATTTGCATTAATTGATAAATCATAAAACAAATGATAATGATGAGCAATAGCAGAATTGCTAGGAAAATAAAAGTTGTTGTATTGTTTTGCTGCATAAAACTGTTTTGAATTATTTGTATGATATCAATTGTAGTTTTCAAAAGATTTCAGTACAAATATGAGAAAAGCTACTCATTCTATAACAAAAACTAACAAAATTCTCACAACAGAACCTCGTTCAGAGATGTGTTAACATTAAGTAAAATACAATCGATTATTTATGATTTCGAGCACTTTTCACTACATTTGCATCCATTTTTAAAGAATATATGAAAAACGCTGTCCAAGTCGGATTTTGGGAGAAATTGGCCCGAATTATACTTAAAAACAGAATAACTATTTTAGTTATTCTTTCCTTGTTAACTGTTTTCTTTGGTTATCAATGGAAAAACTTGTCTATGACTTATACCGAAGCCAATCTGCTTCCAAAAGATCATATTGCCAATAAAGAATATCAAAAATTCCTAGATAAATTTGGTGAAGAAGGAAATCTAATTGTTATTGGTTTTAAAGATCCTAAGTTTTTTACACCTAAAAATTACGCTGCTTGGACCGAATTGATGAATGGTCTGAAAAAAGCAAAGGAAGTAGATTTGGTAATTTCTTTGAACGATTTAAAGAAATTGGAAAAAGATACTGTAAACCAAAAATTTGTTCTTGCCCCTTTTATTCAAGAAAGCAAAGCTCTTGATCCGGCTTATTTAAAAACGGTTCAATACGATTTGTTTCACAATCTTCCTTTTTACGAAGGACTTTTGTTTAACAAAGAAAGCGGTAGCGTTCGTTCTGCCATTTACATGAACAAAGCGCTGGTAAATACTGCTGAAAGAAAGGTTTTTATCTTAAAAGATTTAGTTCCGAAAATCGATAAATTCGAAAAAACTACTGGAATCGATCTTAAAGTTTCTGGAATGCCATACATCCGTACAATCAACGCGGACAATATGAAAGGCGAAATTGGGCTTTTCATTGGAGCGTCTTTATTGACGGTTTCTTTGATTTTCTTTTTCTTTTTCCGTTCGTTTAGAGCTACTTTTATTTCGATTTGTATTTTAATTGTCGGTGTAACCTGGTCGTTTGGAACACTTGGATTATTTGGTTACAAAATCACGATTTTAACAGCAATTATTCCGCCACTGATTATCGTAATCGGAATTACAAACTGTATTTTCCTGATTAATAAATATCAGCAGGAAATTAAGATTCATAACAATCAGGCAAAAGCTTTACAGCGTGTTATTTCAAAAATTGGATCTTCAACTTTGATGACCAATTTAACGGCTGCGATTGGTTTTGCAACCTTGATGATTACAGGAAACGAATTGCTTTTTGAGTTCGGATTGGTAACTTCAATCAACGTACTTTCTGTTTATACTTTGACACTTTTTATCGTGCCAATTATTTACAGTTTTATGCCGTTGCCAAAAGCAAAACACTTATACCACTTAGACAAAACATACATTTCGACACTTTTAAACACGGTTGCAACAGTAGTAAAAGGCAAAAAAACAATCGTTTATATTATTTATGCGATACTTTTTGCAGTAAGTTTAAATGGAGTTAGACAAATGAAAGTGTCGGGAAGTTTAATTGGCGAAATGCCGAAAAGCGCTTCTTTCTTTAAAGATATTTTATTTTACGAAAAAGAATTCAACGGCGTAATGCCGCTTGAAATTATGATTGACACCAAAAAGAAAAAAGGTGTTATGAAACCATCGACAATTCGTAAAATGGATGAATTGCAAAATACTATTTCCGAAGTTCCAGAATTGGCAAAACCAGTTTCGGTTGTAAACTTGGTTAAATATGCAAAACAGGCTTTCTACAACGGAAATCCTGAATATTACCAATTGCCAACTTCTCAAGAACAAACTTTCATTTTAGGTTATGCTAAAAATGCAACCAAAAACAGTAAAGAAAACTTAATGAAAGCCTATGTGGATTCGACTGGACAATATGCCAGAATTACCACTTTCATGAAAGATATCGGGACAGATGAAATGGCAAAAGTAGAAGGAAAACTGCGCAAGAAAATTGACGAGATTTTCCCTAAAGAACGTTATGAAGTTACAATTACAGGAAAAGCGTTGGTTTTCCAAAAAGGAACAACTTATTTGGCGCACAACTTAATCGAATCCTTATTGTTTGCGATTTTGACGATTGCAATTTTAATGCTGTATTTATTCCGTTCGTTCAAAATGGTAGCTGCTTCTTTGATTACGAATATTTTACCGCTTTGCATCACTTCGGGATTAATGGGTTATTTCGGAATTCCGTTAAAACCATCAACGATTCTGGTATTCAGTATCGCATTCGGAATCTCAGTAGATAATGCAATTCAGTTTATGGCGAAATACAAACATGATCTGATGCAAAACAAAGGAAAAGTAAAGAAATCTGTTTTCAGCGCCTTAAGAGAAACTGGAGTAAGTACATTCTATACTTCTGTGGTTTTGATTTTAGGTTTTGCGACTTTTACCTTATCAAGCTTCAGCGGAACTATTGCTTTAGGAGGATTAATTTCTTGTACTTTGGTTTTTGCGATGTTTGCAAACTTGGTTGTATTGCCTTCATTGGTTTTAACTTTCGAAAAGAAAAAAACTAAGAAAGAAGAATTAGAGAATTTGGAGAAGTAATTTTTTGCTGCAAATTCACAAGTTAAAATAAAAAAACTTTGCCAAAGTTTTGAACTTTGGCAAAGCTCAACACAAAGTCTGTCACTTCGACGAAGGAGAAATCTCCGCAAGCAGCTCCGCACAGTGATTTTCAGCTTTGTCGAGTTTCTTACGGAGATTTCTCCTTCGTCGAAATGACAAAAAATGGAAATATTAGAAACTCTATAAAAAATTCAACTTCCCAAATTAATTATTATCGATTATATTTGCAGTTGTTCAAAACGAATATTATTTAATATCAATTATATATAAAAATGAAACACACAAAAGTTAGAGACTTATTAAACAGTACGACGACGTTACAGGAAGTGAATGCAAAAGGTTGGGTGAGAACTTTTAGAAATAATCAGTTCATCGCGCTTAATGACGGTTCTACAATTAATAATATTCAATGTGTTGTTGATTTTGAAAATACACCAGAAGAAACTTTAAAAAGAATCACGACTGGAGCAGCGGTTTCTGTAATTGGAACTTTGGTTGAAAGTAAAGGTGCGGGTCAGAAATACGAAATTCAAGTTACAAAACTGGAAATTCTTGGAGATTCTGATGCTGAGAAATTCCCAATGCAACCTAAAAAACACTCTTTAGAATTTTTACGTGAAAACGCTCACTTGCGTGTACGTACAAATGCTTTTGGTGCGATTATGCGTGTGCGTTCGGTATTGTCTTATGCGGTTCACAAATATTTTCAGGATAAAGGTTTCGTTTACGTAAACACGCCAATTATCACCGGAGCTGATGCTGAAGGTGCTGGAGAAATGTTTCAAGTTACTTCTTTGCCATTGGATAATCTTCCTAAAAATGAAGAAGGAAATATTGACTTCAAAAAAGATTTCTTTGGAAAACATACCAACTTAACGGTTTCTGGACAATTAGAAGGAGAAACTTTCGCAATGGCTTTAGGTCAGATTTATACTTTTGGACCAACTTTTAGAGCGGAGAATTCAAACACTTCTCGTCACCTTGCTGAGTTTTGGATGATCGAGCCAGAAGTTGCTTTCAACAACCTTGACGACAACATGGACTTGGCTGAAGATTTTATTCAGTACGTAATTAAATATGCTTTAGACAACTGTAAAGACGATTTGAAATTCTTAGAAGGAAGACTTTTAGAAGAAGAAAAATCAAAACCACAGGCAGAAAGAAGCGAAATGGCTTTGTTAGAGAAATTGAACTTCGTTTTGGAGAACAACTTCAAACGTGTTTCTTATACGGAAGCAATTGACATTTTAAGAGATTCAACTCCAAATAAAAAGAAGAAATTCCAATATATCATCAACGAGTGGGGAGCTGATTTACAATCAGAACACGAGCGTTATTTAGTAGAAAAGCATTTTAAATGTCCGGTAATTTTGTTTGATTACCCAGCAAACATTAAAGCATTTTACATGCGTTTGAATGACAATACAGAACCTGGAAGAGAAACGGTTCGCGCAATGGATATTCTTTTCCCTGGAATTGGAGAAATCGTTGGTGGTTCTGAAAGAGAAGAGCGTTACGATGTTTTGGTTGAAAAAATGAAAGCATTAGAAATTGATCAAGAAGAATTATACTGGTATTTAGACACCAGAAGATTTGGTTCTGCTACACACGCTGGTTTCGGTTTAGGATTCGAACGTTTAGTATTGTTTGTAACAGGAATGACAAACATTAGAGACGTAATTCCTTTCCCAAGAACTCCAGGTAGCGCGGAATTCTAAGAAGTTTAAAAAAGTTTCAAGTTTCAGGTTTCAAGTTTATTGGAACCTAAAATTAAAATATATAAAATTTGGTTCAAGTTTCAGATTTCAAGTTGTGCTCATTTAGTGAGGAACTTGAAACTTGAAACTTGAAACTTTTAACAAAAACAAATGCTAAAGCAATTTTTAAATTTAAAATTATCCCAAAAATTATCTCCACAGCAAATTCAGCTGATGAAGTTAATTCAATTGCCTACGCAAGCTTTTGAACAGCGTTTATTAGAAGAAATGAACGAAAATCCAGCTTTGGAAGCTGGTAAAGAAGACGATTACGAAGCTGATGAATATGCAAATGAAGACTACGACGATTATGATGATGCAGAATCAGACAGAATCGAAGCAGACGACATTAACATTGACGAATATCTAAGCGACGACGATACGCCTGATTATAAAACTCAGGTAAACAATTACAGTGATGACGAGGAACGCGAAACACCTTTTGCGGCTCCGATAAGTTTCCATCAGGATTTAATCAATCAGCTGAATACTTTTATTTTGAATGATGAAGAACGCGAAATCGCTGAATTCCTTGTTGGAAGTATTGATGATATGGGTTATATCCGCAGAAGCATTCCAGATATTGTTGACGACATGGCTTTTACTCAGGGAATTTATACTGATGAAGCAATGGTCGAAAAAATGATGACGGTAATTCACGAATTAGAACCTTCGGGAGTTGGAGCGCGTGATTTACAGGAATGTTTGTTATTGCAATTAAAGCACAAAACCCCAACCGAATACGTTGATTTAGCGATTGATATTATCGAAAATCAGTTTGATGCTTTTACAAAGAAACATTACGATAAACTTTTACAGAAATACAGCGTTTCGAACGAACAGCTTAAAAAAGCAATTCACGAAATAGAAAGATTAAACCCAAAACCGGGCGGATCTTTTACAGGAAATAATAAAGTTACAGAAAATGTTGTTCCAGATTTTGCAATCAGAATTGTTGATGGCGAACTTGAATTAACATTAAACGGACGTAACGCTCCTTCCCTGCACGTTTCTAAAGATTATCAGGAAATGATGCAAACGTATAAAGAATCTCGTGATAAATCGACTGCTCAAAAAGATGCAGTTCAGTTTATCAAACAAAAACTGGATTCTGCTAAATGGTTTATCGATGCAATCAGACAACGTCAAGAAACGCTTTTTGTAACGATGAACGCGATAATGCATTATCAGGAAGAATATTTCTTGGATGGCGACGAAACCAAACTAAAACCAATGATCTTAAAAGACATTGCAGATATGGTTGGTTTGGATATTTCGACAATTTCGCGTGTTGCAAACAGCAAATATGTTGAAACGCCATACGGAACCAAACTAATTAAAGAGTTTTTCTCTGAAGCCATGAAAAATGATCAAGGTGAAGATGTTTCGACTTTAGAAATCAAAAAAATTCTTCAAAATACAATTGAAGAAGAAGACAAGAGAAAACCACTTCCAGACGATCAATTGGCAGAAATCTTAAAAGAAAAAGGTTATCCAATTGCGAGAAGAACTATCGCAAAATATCGTGAACAACTAGATATTCCTGTTGCGAGAATGAGAAAGAAAATCTAGTTTTTTTTACAACCATATAAGAAATATAAGTTCATTTAAATAACAACCCGACAGATTTTAAAATCTTGTCGGGTTTTTTATGTTCTCAATTTATTGTCAGGCTGAGCGAAGTCGAAGCATTGCGTATAGGGCTTCGACTTCGCTCAGCCTGACAATCGTTTTCAAAAAAGCAAACCCGATAGATCTTAAATATCTATCGGGTTTGCTTTATAAATTAATCTTGATTATTTATATTGATCTGGCAATATCTTCACATCAAATAAAAATTCCTTCTTTTTATCGCTATAATGGTAAATCAAAGTATAATCATTATCTCTAAAAACCTGAAGTCCTGGATTTGCTTTTGCTGTACTAATCAAACTTTTTTCAATTTCTTCTTTAATAACATTTATCTCCGCCGTTTCTTTAACAACATTCAATAAAGTCAAATTATACTGAACAAATCTTTCTTCAGGAAGACTTACGCTGTCTAAACGAATTCCTTCCTGAATGTTTAACGGGCAATTTTTATTGTATTTTGCAACCAATTCGACTACTTCTGTATTTACTTCATTGGCATTTTCAGAAAGAAAAAGTTGAAAATATGCTACTAATGCAACCGCAATTCCAATCAATATTAATAATAAAATGTTTTGTTTTCTCATATCTCAGATTAATTACGGCTAATAATTAAATTTTATTTTTCCTGATTTTTTTTCATGGCATTAAAATACGCTGCACGGCTAAGTGGCTCGTATTCTTCAGTTTCACCAAGCATCACTAATTTATCATTTGCGGTTTTTCTAAAACTATAATTGGCTAAATTCCCAGTTCTGGTACAAACGGCATGAACTTTCGTCACATATTCGGCAGTTGCCATAAGTCCTGGCATTGGACCAAACGGATTTCCTTTAAAATCCATATCCAATCCGGCAACAATTACGCGTATTCCTTGATTTGCCAAATCATTACAAACGGTAATAATTTCGTCATCAAAAAATTGTGCTTCATCAATACCAATCACATCACAGCCTTGCGCTAAAATTAAAATATTAGCCGCAGCAGGAACTGGTGTAGAGCGAATTTCATTGGCGTCGTGAGATACAACCATTTCGTCATGATAGCGTGTATCAATAGCAGGTTTAAAGATTTCGACTCTTTGTTTGGCAAATTGAGCGCGTTTTAATCTACGAATCAGCTCTTCGGTTTTACCCGAAAACATTGATCCACAAATAACTTCAATCCAACCAAATTGTTCTTTGTGATTTACTGTATTTTCGAGAAACATTTTGTATTTTTCTGCCTTTAAAAATGAATAGTTTTTATTACTTTGTACTGGTAATAAATCGACGTAAAAATGTGTTGTTTTACATTTTTTCAAAAGTAGAAAATTTTTATCAAATCGAATATTAGCGAAAGCTTATTAACAGAAATAAAAAATTATCTTTTGATTTTTCCTTGAGAATAGAGACATTCAGACGTTAAATACACTAAAATACCTTATTCACTATAATTTCAACAGTTATGAAAAAAAAATTGGAAGCAGATTTAATCAGCATTGCTCATCGAATTTTGAAGCTTAAGAACAAATCCGATATCAATCAATTATACCTTGAAACTCAGAAATTATACGAGAAATTAGCGGTATTAAAATTTGTAGAAGAGAATTTTGACGCTGCAAAACCAACAATTGGACAAAATGATATTACTTCAGAGTTAGAAACAATTTTCGATAAAGAAGAAACAATTCCAGCTCAAATAGAAACTCCTGAACCATCAGCAATAATTGAACTTGAAGAATCTTACGAACCAGAAGTTGCAGAAGAAATCGTTGCTGAAACTCCTGAAACAATTGAACAAGAAATAGAAGAACCAATTGCTGCTGAAGTTATTGAAGAAGAAACTGAGCCGATTGCTGCTGAGATAATTGAATCTATTGAAGAGAAAACAGAGGAACCAATAGCAGAAAAAGAAATAGAACAAATCGAAGAATCTAAAACTGCGATTGATGAACTTTCTTTTACAACTGTAAACGAATTGAAACCAATTCCAGATTTTAAACCTGCTTTCGAATTAGAAACTGAAGAAATTAAAGACGAAGTTAAAGAAGAACCAAAAGCTAAAACTTCTCCAATTCCAACCATTTTATTCGAAGATTTTGGAGTAAATTATGCTGATGCGCAATTTGTAAAAGTTGATAGTTTTGAAGCTGTTCCTGCTAAAACTCCTTCAATAAATGATTTTAAAGAAGAAAAAAAGGAGGAGAAAAAAGAAGAGAAAAAAGTAGAAACTGCTATTCTTGAAACTCCAGCACAACCAAAAGCAGTAAGTTTAAACGAAAAATTGGCGAGAGGTTTTCATATTGATTTGAATGACAGAATTGCTTTCACTAAAAATCTTTTCGGAAATAGCACTGAAGATTACAGTCGCGTTTTAAACCAATTATTGACTTTTGATTCTTATGCAGAAGCGCAAGAATTTATCGAAAATATGGTAAAACCAGATTATAATAATTGGGAAGGAAAAGACGATTACGCAGAACGTTTTCTTGGAATTATTGAGAAGAAATTTTCATAAATGATAAAAACACGAATTACACAAATTAGCACTAATTCATTTGTTTAGTGAATTTTTAGTATTACAAATTTGTGCCAATTCGTGAAATCCGTGTTAAATATTAAAATAGAATATGTCAAAATTATATATCGTTCCAACGCCAATTGGCAATCTTGAAGACATGACTTTTAGAGCCATTCGGGTTTTGAAAGAAGTCGATTTGATTTTGGCTGAAGATACACGCACAAGCGGAAAACTCTTGAAGCATTTTGAAATCGGCACGCACATGCACAGCCATCATATGCACAACGAGCATAAAACTACCGAAAATTTAATTGCTCGTTTGAAGGCCGGTGAAACTATCGCTTTAATTTCTGACGCTGGAACTCCAGCAATTTCTGATCCAGGTTTTTTACTAACTCGCGCTTGTGTCGAAAATAAAATTGAAGTGGAATGTCTTCCTGGCGCAACAGCTTTTGTTCCAGCTCTTGTCAATAGCGGACTCCCAAATGACAAATTTATTTTTGAAGGTTTTCTACCTGATAAAAAGGGACGTCAAACTCGTTTTTTGGCTTTAGCCGAAGAAACCCGAACGATGATTTTATATGTTTCTCCACATAAACTCGTTAAAACTTTAGGTGAGTTTATTCAATATTTTGGAGAAGACCGACAAGTTTGCGTTTCGAGAGAATTATCAAAATTACACGAAGAAAATGTACGCGGAACTGCAAAAGAAGTTCTAGCACATTTTGAAAAAACAGCTCCACGCGGCGAAATTGTCGTTGTCGTTGCTGGAAAAACAATAGAAAAAGAAGCTAAGAAAAGTAAATATTCTAAGGACGAAGAAGAATAAATAATTATTTCAGCCACAGATTAAAAAGATTCTCACAGATTATTTTAAAAAATCCTTTTTAATCCTTTCAATCTGTGGCAAAAAAATCAAATCACAATCATGAACATACAAGCCTTTTTAGAAAAAGTAAAACAAACTCCAACACAAATCACATTTCCTGAAACTATTGCCGTAATTGAAGAAAACTACAACTTTACTCCAACAGCTTTTCAAAACGGAACACAACATAACGCAGCAGGCGAAAATTCAGGTTCTTGCAAATTATTTTCTTTCGCGAAACTTCAGAATTTAAGTAAAGAGGATACTTTAGCTTGTTTTGGAGCTTTTTATTTTGAAGAAGTTTTGGGAGATCCAAACGGAACAAATCATCAAAATATTAGAAATTTCATCAACTTAGGTTGGGACGGAATTCAATTTGAAGGAAATGCTTTAGAAGCAAAATAATATTTTAGATTTTAGAATGTAGATTTTAGATTTCTGAAATCTGCATTCTAAAAAACTTTGTCAAAGTTTGAAACTTTGACAAAGTTAAAAACTGAATATCTCTACTACAGATTAAAAATCCGTTTAAATATTTTAATCTGTGGCAAAAAAAATTACCAATCAGATTAAACGATTTCAGAAATCCACAATCTAAAATCAATAATCTAAAATCTAAAATCAACCCATGCGTTGGACCTTAAAACCAAAACCTTCTGAAGATAAAATTAAACATTTGGCACAAGCTTTAAATGTAGAAGATTTTGTAGCAACACTTTTGATTCAGCGTGGCATTGAAACTTTTGAAGATGCAAAAAACTTTTTTCGTCCGTCTTTAGAACATCTTCATGATCCATATTTAATGAAAGATATGGACAAAGCCGTTTCTCGAATCGAACAAGCCATTGAAAATCAAGAAAATATTTTGGTTTTTGGTGATTATGATGTCGATGGAACAACGGCCGTTTCTTTGGTTTCTTCGTATTTAAAATCACATTATCCAAATATTGCAACTTACATTCCAGATCGTTACGACGAAGGTTACGGAATCTCTTATAAAGGAATTGACTACGCAGACGATAACGGAATTTCTTTAATTATCGCTCTCGATTGCGGAATTAAATCAATCGATCATATTGCTTACGCGAAAGCGAAAAACATCGATTTTATAATCTGTGATCACCATAGACCTGGAGAATTTCTTCCAGATGCGGTTGCGGTTTTAGATCCTAAAAGAGAAGATTGTAATTATCCTTACGATGAATTGTGCGGTTGCGGAGTTGGTTTTAAGCTGATTCAAGCTTTAGGTCAAAATCGAGAGGAAACTATCGAAGATTTGGTTCCGTATTTGGATTTGGTTGCTACGGCAATTGCAGCAGATATTGTCCCGATAACGGGAGAAAATCGTGTTTTGGCTTATTTTGGTTTAAAGGTTATTAACACTGAACCTCGACCAGGAATTAAAGCTTTGGTTCATCAAGTAAAAAAGAAAGTTCTCGATATTACCGACGTTGTTTTTATTATTTCTCCTCGAATTAATGCCGCGGGAAGAATAAAACACGGAAATCATGCTGTCGAATTATTAACGGAATTTGATTTTGAACAAGCACAACAATTCGCTTCAGAAATTGAACAATACAACGCTGATCGAAAAGATTTAGACAAAAAAATAACAAAAGAAGCTTTTCAGCAGATTTTGCAAAATAACGAAGAAGAACGTTTTTCTACCGTAGTTTTTCAGGAAGATTGGCACAAAGGCGTAATCGGAATTGTAGCTTCGAGATTAATTGAAACCTATTATCGCCCGACTTTGGTTTTTACTAAAAGCGGAGATAAATATGCCGCTTCTGCCCGATCTGTAAAAGGTTTTGATGTTTACAATGCTTTGGATGCCTGTTCTGAACATTTGGAGCAATTTGGAGGACATATGTATGCGGCGGGAATGACTTTAAAAGCAGAAAATTATTCTGTATTTAAAGACGCTTTCGAAAAACAAGTTTCTGCAACTATTCTTCCCGAAATGCTTACACCAGAAATCGAAATTGACGCCGAAATTAATTTCTCAGATATCACACCAAAACTCATTCGAATTTTAAAACAATTTGAACCTTTTGGTCCACAAAATATGACGCCAGTTTTTATGACTGCGGATGTAAAAGACACCGGTTATGCGAAAACTTTAGGCGCAGAAGAAGAACATTTAAGGCTTTTTGCCAAACAAATCTCCCGAAGCGTCGGGACTGACGGAATCGCCGCAATTGGCTTTGGACTCGGAAAAAAATTAAATATTGTACAAAATCAAAATCTGTTTCAACTCGCGTATTGCATTGCCGAAAATGAATGGAACGGAACTGTTTCAACACAGCTTATGCTGAAAGATATTAGACCAAATGGAAGAAATTAAATCGAATAAGCCAGATCCATATCAGGCATTGCGTTACAGAGAATTCAATGTATTTTTATTATTGCGTTTTGCCATTGTTTTTGCTTGGTCAATGCAATTTATTGTAATTGAATGGGAAGTTTACAGCTTAACTAAAAATCCGCTTTCTTTAGGAATTATTGGTTTAATGGAAGTTATTCCAGCCGTTTCTATGGCACTGTTTGCAGGTCATATTGTCGACCAAAAAGAAAAGAAAAGTTTATTGGTGAAATGTATTTTCGGTTTTTCAGTAATCAGTTTTGGGTTGTTTTTATTGACTTGGCCAAAAGTGGTTGGCGGTTGGTCTTCTCATGTAATTTTGTATTCGATTTACGCTTTAGTATTTTTTGGAGGTTTGGTTCGTGCTTTTCTTGGTCCAACTATTTTCTCTCTTTTATCACTTATTATTCCTAAAAAAGCATATCCAAATGCTGCTACTTGGAGCAGTACAGTTTGGCAAATTGGAGCCGTTATGGGACCAGCACTTGCCGGATTTTCAATTAATTGGATTGGTGTTCACTGGTCAATGTGTTTGGTTTTCGGCTTTTCTATTCTTTCCTTAATTGCTTTATCGCAAATCAGTTCAAAACCAATTATTAATCCGAAAATTGGAGAATCGATAAAAGACAGTCTTACAGAAGGTTTAACATTTGTATTTAGAAACCAAATTGTTTTAGGAGCTTTGTCACTAGACATGATTGCTGTATTATTTGGAGGCGCTGTAGCATTATTACCTGTTTTTGCACAAGATATTTTAAAAGTGGGTTCTGAAGGATTCGGTATTTTAAGAGCCGCGCCTGCCGTTGGAGCTTTTATTACCATGATTGTTTCGGCCTATATTCCTTTATATAAAAACGCAGGAAAGAAACTTTTAGCAGCGATTTTCGTTTTTGGTTTATCGATTATTTTATTCGGATTCTCGACCTCATTTTGGCTTTCGGTTTTTGCTTTATTTTTGAGCGGATTGGCAGACGGAATCTCTGTTGTAATTCGCCAAACAATCTTACAGCTTAAAACTCCAGATCATATGCGTGGGCGTGTTGGCGCAGTAAATTCGATTTTTGTTGGATCTTCTAATGAACTAGGAGCTTTTGAAAGCGGCGCAACTGCAAAATTAATGGGAACTGTAACTTCTGTAATTTTTGGCGGAAGCATTACTCTTCTAACTGTATTAGGTTTTAGTTTTATATCTCCAACTTTTAGAAATTTAGATCTTCAAAAAGATATGGACGATCATCATAAATTGGAGTAAATGCCGAAATTGAAAAAAACACTCTTAAGAGTTCATTTAGCGACATTAATTATGCTTGTATGTAATGTCGTAATTATTGGCGCTTTTGGAGTTAGTTTGATCTCTAATCTCCTCTTAATTTTTAGAGTTTTATTTTACGTTTCAGCCGCTGTACTTTTCTTTTTTTATATAAAACCTTTTAAAAAGAAAGCAATCTATTTCGGATTTTATTTCTTCTATCCAATATTTGCTTTTTTGGGCTGGCTAATGGACGGAATTTTTGGAGCTATTCTGTCTTCTCTTTTATTTCTATTTTTTAGTCCAACAGACTGTAGATTTGAAAATGATCAAATTCAAATAAATAAACCGTTTACAGGGTTCTTAAGCGGATGCTGTAAATATGAAGTTATAGAGAAAAAATATTTCCTGTTTCAAAAAAAAGTAGCTACTTTTCAGTTTGAAGAAGATTTGTATTTAAAAAAAAATGACATTAAAATTCAGGATAATTCTTTGCAAATACATCTTCTCTTGAAAGAATTTAATCCAAATGAAGATAATTATATAGCTAAGGACTCAACTATCTATGTTTTATTGAAATAAAAATTTTAATAGATTTCCTTAGTTTCTATTTATGAATTTGTAAATCAACAAAATGCATTCCTTTCAAATGTTAAAAATTGGCTAAAATAGATTTCTGATTTAATCTTATTTCATTTCTTTATTTAAAAAATAATTGAATGAAATATACTTCTACTCTATTTTTCTTCTTTTTGTCTTTCGGATTTTATGCGCAGGAAAATATAATTTCTGGCGCAATAAAAGATTCAAAAACTAATTCTTCTTTAGAATATGTGAATATCGGAATCGTCAATAAAAATGCGGGAACAGTTTCAGACGAAAAAGGAATTTTCAAATTAAAATTGAACGAAAAAGTAAATCCAAACGATACAATTGTATTTTCTCATATCGGTTTTGAAACCAAAAAACTAATTGTAAATCAATTAAAATCGGAGCAAAATTTGATTGAAATGACGCCTTCCGAAAATACTTTAAAAGAAGTTATTGTAACATTCAAAAAACCAAAAGAGAAACAATTCGGAAGAAGTTCAAAAGGACTTGGACTTATGCATTTCAATTTTTTTACTGCTTTAGACAAAACCGTTGATGATTATTTAAGCCGTGAAAGAGGAATGGAATTCACAATTAAAAAAGACTGCAAAGTAACCGACTTCAATTTTAATATTACTTCTAATGAATTTAAATCGGTCAAATTTAGATTGAATTTTTATAAAATTGAAAACGGCCTTCCTTCCAAAATCTTAATTGAAAAAGACATTATTTTTGAAGTAAAAGATAACAAACTTGGATTATTTACATTCGATTTAAAACCGTACGATATTTATCTAGATAAAGAAATGGGCGATATTGCCGTAACAATTCAATGGATTGAAAGTGTAAAAAGTAACGAAAAAAGCAAATACTTTTCTATCTCTACAGCGATGTCAGCCACAGAAAATAGTTTTTACAGAGAAAAAAATATGGCAAACTGGAGCAAAACGGGACAAAGCCTAACTTTTTACCTCAACACTTTGTGTCAATAAATCGTTTAGATTCCGAATTTGTTAGCTTAACAAAATTTTATTCTTTTTATGATTTTTTTATTTAGAATTAATATAAATAATATTTATATTTGTTGAATTAAAAGGTTTTAGGATGAGAGAAATTGAACAGATATATCATAATAATTTTGGGATAGCTTTTTACTGGAAAGATCATAACACGACAATTTCAGACAAAATACAATTGGTATTTAAAGAAACTGGCTTTTATTTTACCGTTCAAGAATTAAATCTTTTCTGCGATTTAATTGAAGATAGTATGATTGAAAACGCTTGTTGCGAAGCTTGCGAAATGAAATATTCTTGCCATAAATTTCTATTGAAAACACCTTGCAATTCGATAGATTTAGCTGTAAATATGACCGAATTAAAATCGATTAAAGATTTGGTTGAAGGTTCTTTGTTCAAAATTGAACTTGACGAATATATTTATGGAGTTGGAATGAATTAAGAAACATTCTAAATATTTTAACAACATTTTTTCATTATTGAAATATATTTTGATTCAAATCAAAAAAAAGTATATTTACAGCAATGAAAAAAGCTGTATTTCTACTAACCAACATTCTTTTGACAATTTTCTTTGTCAGCTGCAACAACAAATCAGAAGAATACATTGATCCGCGCGGAACTGATTTTGCGGGTTCAGAAAGCTGTGTACAATGCCACAAAGTACAATCTGAAATGGTTTTTAAAAGTTCTCACTTTAAAGCTACCGCTCCAGCATTATTAGAAAATGTATCGGGAGATTTCGATTATAAAAATCATACTTTTATTTACGACAAGAATACCAAATTGGTCATGGAAAAACATGGCGACAGCTTATATCAGGTTTTGTACAAAAACGGAAAAGAAACTGCGAGATATAAATTTGAAATTGTATTTGGCACAAAACACGCACAAACTTCCGTTTATTGGAGAGAAAATAACACTTACGAATTACCGATTTCCTTTTATCATTCTATAAATAATTGGGCGACAAGTCCTGGATTTCCTGCTGATAAACCTTATTTTGACCGAATGGTTGTTAAGGATTGTTATGCTTGTCACAGTTCTAATGTAAGTTCCAGAATGGTTGAGCAAAGTTCTGGACAAAAGAACTTTATGTCTATGGATGTGGAAGATATCATTAATAAAAAAACAATAGTTTACGGAATTGACTGCGAACGGTGCCACGGGCCAGCTAAAAAACACGTAGAATTTCACTTGAAAAACCCAAATGTAAAAGTTGCTAATAGCATTACAAGTTATAAAACACTAAATCGTCAGCAAAAATTAGACGCTTGCGCGTTGTGTCATTCTGGAAATGACGGAATGAAATTAAGATCGCGTTTTGAATTTAAGCCTGGAGATAATTTATCTGAATTCTTTCGTGAAAACAGAAATATTACCGATAGTGCAAAATTTGATGTTCACGGAAATCAATTTCGTTTAATGGCGCAAAGCAAATGCTTTATGAAAAGTGATAAAATGGATTGCATTACGTGTCATAATCCGCATGAAAATGCGTCTAAAAATATGGCATCGTATTCTAAAATTTGCATGAGTTGTCATCAAGGTTTAAAACATAATGAAACCACGCTTAAAACGATGCCTGAGAAATTATTAGCCGATAATTGTGTAGAATGTCATATGCCGAAAAAAGCTTCAAACGCGATTAGTTTTCAGCTTTCAAACAGCAAACAATTATCGAATTATATTTTGAGAACGCACCGAATCGGAATTTATCCGAATGCGAAAAAGTAATTATTTTTTGAATTCTTTTAATTCGAATTTTTCGCCGTCAAAAACGCCATATGTAAAATAGCCAATCCAATCTCCAAGATTAACATATTCTGAGTTTTCGCCAACAGAACGAATCATTGGCAAATGGCGATGCCCGAAAACAAAATAATTATAATGTTTAGTTTCTAGTTTTCGCTTGGCGTACAAAATAAGCCATTCTTTTTCTTCTCCTAAAAACTTAATGTCTTCATCGCCAGAAATCAATTTATTTTTGACTGATAAATATTGCGCTAAACTTACGCCAACATCTGGATGAAGCCAACGAAAAAGCCATTTTGAAAACGGATTTGTAAACACCTTTTTCATTCTTTTATACCCTTTGTCGCCAGGGCCTTTTCCGTCGCCGTGACCGATTAAAAAAGTTTTTCCGTTAAAAGTAAATTCTTTGTTATCATGATAAACCGGAATATTCAATTCGGTTTCAAAATAATCATTCATCCACAAATCATGATTGCCTACGAAGAAATAAATCGGAATTCCGCTGTCGCGAATTTCAGCCAGTTTGCCTAAAATTCGAACAAAACCTTTTGGAACAACCGTTTTGTATTCGAACCAAAAATCAAATAAATCTCCTAATAGAAAAATCGCTTCAGCATCTTCTTTAACCTCATCTAGCCAAGCAACGAATTTTTTCTCGCGCGGCAAACTCAATTCTGGAGTTGGCGCACCAAAATGCTGATCTGAAGCAAAATATATTTTTTTCATTTAGATTTTTAGATTGTTAGACAACTAAGATAAAATCTTTCGACTTTTGACTTTTGACTTTCGACTTTTTTACAAATTATCTGAAGCGTACCATTCTGCAAAAGACGATTCTGTTTCTTGAAGTTTTAATGAGAAAAGAGAAATTCCTTCTGGAAGTCTCGCAACGATTCTTTCAGCAAAATCAACCACCATATTTTCACTTGTTGGCTGGTAATCAACTAAAATAACATGATGACCACGGTTTTTCAGTTCGGCAGCTAATTCAACATGCGGAGTAGTTTGATTGAAAACAGTGGCATGATCAAATTGATCGACGATTTCTTCTTTTACAATTTTCTTTAGATCCGAAAAATCAATCACCATTCCGAATTTCACATTCGATCGGTCTGTAATTGGCGAACCAATAACCGTTACCGATAATTTATAACTGTGTCCGTGAACGTTCTTGCATTTTCCGTCGTAACCGTACAATGCATGTCCAGTTTCGAAGCTAAATTGTTTTGTAATTCTGATATTACTCATCGATGTTTAATTTTAAGCTTGCAAATTTACAAATTAATAACCGTTTTTATCTCTTTTTTTAGCGCGGTTATACATCCACAAAGCAATTCCGCCTAAAATCAGAAACGGAATAAAAGATCCGATGACAACGCCAATTTGATAACCGCTGTCTGGAGCGTCTTTTATTTTCTCTGCAATGTCAACTTTTTGTAGTAATGATATGAATTTCATTTTGAATTATATTTACTTTTCACTCTAATGTTCAACTTTGTCAAAGTTTGAAACTTTGACAAAGTTACTGTAAACCGAGACTGAGACTGAAAATTTTCTATTTCTTAAACTGAAGCAATGCATTTCTAGTAAAATCAGATAAAACCAATTTTCCAGTAATTGCCGCACGTTCAAAAAGAAGCGATTCCCATTGTTCTGTTCCTTCCCAAATAACCTTTTTCATTTCATATAAAGCGTCTGGATTGTACGAACTTAATTTCTTAGCAAAGCTTTCTACTTTTTCATCCAAATTTTCAGCTTCCGTTAAAACAGAATAAAGTCCTTTTTGAAAAGCCCATTCTGCCGATTTCCATTTATCTCCCGACAAAGTCATTTCTGTCATTGCCGTTTTTCCAATTTTACGAGAAACTGCTGGTTCGATTACAAAAGGTCCGATTCCGATCACTAATTCAGATAATTTAATATCGCTTTGCGGAGTAGCAAAAACATAATCGCAAGCCGAAATAATTCCGACACCGCCGCCAACAGCTTTTCCTTGCACACGACCGATAATTAATTTATCACAATTTCTCATTGCATTTAATAAATGGGCAAAACCCGAAAAGAATTCTAAACCTTGTTCTTCGTTTTCAACTTTCAAAAGTTCATCAAAAGAAGCCCCAGAACAAAATGCTTTCTCGCCTTGACTCTTTAGAATAATAACAGAAACCTCTTCATTTCTGCTTAACGAATTAATTTCATTGGTTAATTTATTTAATAATTCTCTCGGAAAGGAATTACTTGCAGGATGTCCAAACTCTACCGTTGCAATTGTATTTTGAAAAGAAGTTTCTAAACTTCCATTTAGATTTTCAGAACTCATAAAAATAGATTTAAAGGTAAAGTTACGCTTTTGAAAAATTATATTCTTGAAACTCTTTGAAATTTGTTTTTTGAAGATTATTTGACTTTATTTGTTTACACTTTTGGGGGATTAGCTCATCTGGCTAGAGCGTTACGCTGGCAGCGTAGAGGTGATCGGTTCGAGCCCGATATTCTCCACAAAAACAAAAACCCTTGTATTTAACTTTACAAGGGTTTTGTTTTTCTATAATTTCACAATCTTGTCATTTCGAGGAACGAGAATCTCATTAGTTGCTCGACAAAGACCGTAGAATTAATTATTTCTCATTCGCCGAATCTTCAGCATTCACATCGTCTTTTTCTGTTTTTTTGAAATCGTTATTCAGCAAATTTTCCAATTTCTTTTTCTCTTTCAGGTTTTTTCTGATTGTTAGTACAACAAGAATAATTACCAATATTGCTACAACTCCAATTATATTCCAATTAATATCCATAATATTATTTTTTACTAATTTAAAAAATAATGTTATTCGTCATATTATCAAAAAGTTAAGATGTTCACAAGCAATTAAAAGAAGCTAGTTATTTTATCTATAAGCTCGATACAATCATAAAATGCTATTTTTTATTATTAAACAAAAGCTATTTCTGCATCTTCATTGATTATTACATAATTTAGCAGCTAATTTTAAACGTAATTTTAAATTATAAACAAAAACTTAACCTTAAATTGAGAATTAATCAACAAAGAGTTTGTAGTTTTGCAAAATATTTGAGTAGGAACTGAATTAATATCGAAGCATATTCAAATTTTACAAATTGACAAATGTCTGTAATTGAATTAAGTATCATTTTTAAATATTTCTGAATTAGTACCCCGAAATTATTAAGATAAAAGTTCATATAGGCAAAATGCCAAAAAAAGCCGTAACAAATTCGTTACGGCTTTTTTTGAATTATTTTGTTACTCAATAAGTTAAAATAATGTTTTACAGTTTTGTGAGTTTCTTTTTTAGCGGAATGAAAAACACAACCTCTTAAAGAAATTACTTCAACAAAAACCCCATCCTAATCGAACCAAAAAAGTAGCCTTTATTAGTATCAATTCCAGGATCTTTTAATTCTCGTCCGCGATAAATAAAAGAATATGAAATATTGAAATTGTTATAGCGATATTTTAAACCAGCTTCTGCATTAAAACGAAGCGGTTCCAAATCAAAAGTAATCGGACTTGTATCATTAAACATACTGCCTTCAATCGTTGCGTCATAAAACTGATAATTGACACTTGGTGCTGCATAAAAATAAAATTCTCTAATATTTAGGCGTTCTTCAGCATTTACCGAAGCATCATGCATATTAGAATCATAAATTGGAAGTAAATTTTTAAAACCAAATCTAGCCATAAATCCTGTAGAAACTCCAGTAAAAATAGTTCCCAAATTAGCTTCAGATTGCCAATGAAGATCTACAAAATCATTGTGCTTTGATGGAAATAGTTTTTTAGAATACATGACATGCGCTTGTAATCCTAAAGCATTATGAATTTGATTTTCCCAGCCAAATACTTTTTTATAGCCAATAATTTTGTGAAATCCTTCTTGCAATTCTTCTCCAAAAGCATTCGGGCCAAGAAAACCAATTTGAAAATCGGTCTTCAAAACTGATTCACTTTGGTAAAAAAAGCTTTTTCCAACTTCGGCAAAAAGATAACCTGCAAAAGGACGATCGTTTATATCAACAGCTTCGGCATTTATAAATCTCGGATTGTAAAGATATTGCCCAATTCTAAATTCGGTAATTTCTTTATTGATTTTCTGGTTGTCATTTTTACTCAAAAATCGGTAAAAAAGCTCCAAACCATTGGTATAATACATGTCATTTTTAGAAGATGTATACAAATCATTGTCTGAAATAAAACCTATTTCTGTTTTTTTTCCTTGTCCAAAAGTGAGCGTTGCTGTCAATATTAGAAAAGCAAAAAGCTTTTTTTTACTTCTCTTTTTCTGTACCATTATAATTTATTTTTCCAACGTAACGCATTTCGCGAACAATTCTTTCTTTTCTTCTATTAATATAACTTGAAGAACCTGTAGCTTTAAATTTTCTAGGATTTGGCAGAATTGCCGCAATTCCAGCCGCCTGCATTGCTGTCAAACTCGACGCATCTCGACGATACCAATGTTCTGTAGCTGCATAAGCACCGTAAACACCATCTCCCATTTCGATACTATTTAGATAAACTTCCATAATACGTTCTTTGCCCCAGATAATTTCTATTAAAACTGTAAAATAAGCTTCAAGACCTTTACGCAAATAACTTTTTCCTTGCCATAAAAAGACATTTTTAGCAGTTTGTTGCGAAATTGTACTTCCGCCACGAATTCTGCGTCCGCGTTCGTTGCTTTTATATGCTTTTTGAAGTGCCTTAAAATCAAAACCATTATGCGTTAAAAAAGTGGCGTCTTCGCTGGCAATTACGGCTTTTTGCAAATTCATTGAAATTTTTTCGAGTGGTTCCCAATCATGGTCAAAATACACTTCTTTTCCGCCAAGTTTATTTTCGATGGCACGAATAAGCATTAACGGAGTAAAAGGAACTGGCACATATTTGAAGAAAATAACTGAACCAATAGATAATCCAAAAAACCATAAAGCAGCTTTGATAAAGAACCATTTTATTTTTTCTCCCAAAGATCGATTTCCTTTTTTAGGAGACGATTTTGGTTTTGGTTTCGCTGCGGTTGTTTTTTTTGGTGCTGGTTTTTTGGGTGCTGCCATTATATTAAATCTGCTAATTCGGTTCCTATTAAACTGCCTATTGCAACTCCCATTCCGCCTAAACGCACTCCACAAAACACGTTTTCAGATAGTTGAGTTACAACAGGATTTTTGCTGTTTCCGATTCCCATAATGCCGCTCCAACGATGGGCAATCTGAAAATCCTGATTTGGTAAAATTACATTTTTCAGTAAATCTTCCAATTTATTTTGAATAATTTTCGTCTGTCCAAATTCGGTTGTGGTTTCGCCTTCAAAATCTAGATTTCTGCCGCCGCCCAATAAAATTCGATCGTTGATATTTCTAAAATAATAATACCCTTTATCTAAATGAAACGTTCCTTTTATGTCTAAATTGTGAATTGGTTCTGTAATTAAAACTTGTGCTCTTGCAGGTTTTACGGCTCCATTTGTTAGAGATTCCGAAAAACCGTTTGTAGCAAAAAGCAGTTTTTGCGTTTTAAAACTAAAATCATTCAAAACCACTTCAACGTGATTTCCTGCATCGGCGTAAGAAGTAACGGTTTGTTGATTTAGAATTAAAATATCTGAAGAAATAGCTTGTTTCAATAATTCCTGCATCATATTTCCCGTATCGATCTGCGCTTCAAACGGATTAAAAACTAAATATTCCTGAATGTTTTCAAATCCAAAACGGTCTATTTCTTTAGAAAAAACATCGGCTTTAAAAATTGGTTTTAGAACTTCATTAATAAACGGAATTTTCGAAATACATTCATTAAATCCAGATTCGTCTTCTTTCAAAAACAATTCATATCCGCCATGAGGTTTAAAATCGATTGCAGAATCTCCGAGTTTTTTTCGAAGCAATTGAAGACCTTTCCAGCGTTTTTCAATTAGAGCCACAACGTCTTCTTCAGAATGTGTTTTTAAATCATCTAAAATTTCAGAAAGACTTCCGAAACAGGCAAAACCAGCATTTTTTGTGCTTGCGCCTTGCGGCAACATTCCTCTTTCGAGAACGAGAATTTTGGCAACAGGAAATCTTTCGCGTAAGCGTAATGCAGTATGTAGACCAACAATTCCACTTCCCACAATGGTGCAGTCAATAGCTGTAAACCAGTTTTTTAGTTCCCAATAGCTCAATTCCATTTTTAGAGTTTTTTATAAAAATAATGATTTTTTTGAACCATATAAGTTATATAAGTTCATTTAAATTGAGTTTTTAAAGATTTCATTTTTAAAACCAATCATTAAGAAATTAATTTATATAAGAAGTAGTACTTAATTTTCTTAATCTCCTAATGGTAAAGAGAAAACCATTTATTACTGTTTAAATGAACTTATATAACTTATATGGTTTAAAACCTTTTTAACATTTTGTTGCAAAATTATATTCGTACTTTTAGCGCCACAAAAAATAGAATAATTGATTATGAAAAAAGTATTATTAACAACCTTAATAATGATGAGTTTAAGCGCTATCGGACAGAATGTAATGTCGCCAGAATTGTTATGGAAATTAGGAAGAGTAACACCTCTTGGCATTTCTAAAGATGCAAAAAATGTGGTTTTTAAAGTTTCTACGCCTTCTGTAGAAGAAAATAAATCGTCTTCAAAATTGTATACGATTCCTGTAACTGGAGGAAATGCAGTTGAAATTAAAGACACAAAAGATATTTTGGCAGACAAAAATATTTCTCCTGACGGAAAATATGTTGTTTATAATGAAGAAGTAAAAATCGATAAAGTTTTAGGTAAAGATTTTTATCCAAACTTAACAAAATCTGACGCTCAAATCTACGACGGATTAGATTATCGTCATTGGGATACTTGGAACGAAGGAAAATTTAACCATGTTTTTTATAAAGAAAACAAAGATGGCGCAAAAGGAATTGACATCTTGAAAGGTGAAACTTTCGATTCTCCGCAAAAACCATTTGGCGGCGACGAAGATTATATCTGGTCGCCAGACAGCAAAAGTATTTTTTATGTTTGCAAGAAAAAAGCAGGAACGGCTTACGCAATTTCTACAAATACTGATATTTACGAGTACAATTTAGAAACTCAAAAAACAGTTAATAAAACCGACGGTAATTTAGGTTACGATACGGCTCCGCAATTTTCTTCGACAGGAAATTTAACTTGGTTGCAAATGAAACGCGATGGTTATGAGTCTGATAAAAACGATATTATTGTTGAATTTAAAGGTATCAAAACAAATCTGACTGCAAACTGGGACGGAACTGTAGATAATTTTATCTGGAGCAAAGACGGAAAAACAGTATTTTTTGTAGCGCCAATTGACGGAACAAAACAAATCTTCTCTGTTAATTTTCCAGGTTTAACTAAAATCGCGATCAACGTTAACCAAATAACAAAAGGAGATTTTGATGTTAATGATTTAGTTGGATTTTCTGGAGATGATCTTATCGTAACAAGAAACGATATGAATCACGCTGCTGAAATTTATAGTTTTAATTTGAAGAAAAACACTTGGAAACAGCTTTCTAACGTAAATACAGAAACTTACAAATCTTTAGCGTTAAGCAAAACAGAAAGACGTTATGTTACAACAACCGACGGTAAAAAAATGTTGGTTTGGGTAATTTTACCTCCAAATTTTGATGCTTCAAAAAAATATCCAACATTATTATATTGCCAAGGCGGGCCGCAAAGTGCATTGACACAATCGTATTCTTACCGTTGGAATTTCTCTTTAATGGCTGCAAAAGGTTATGTAGTTGTTGCACCAAACCGCCGCGGAATGCCAGGTCACGGTGTTGAATGGAATGAACAAATTAGTAAAGATTGGGGCGGACAAGTTATGGATGATTACCTTTCTGCAATTGATGATGTTGCAAAAGAAAGCTACGTTGATAAATCTCGTTTAGGTTGCGTTGGTGCAAGTTATGGAGGATATTCGGTATTTTATTTAGCTGGAATTCACAAAAACCGTTTCAAAACTTTTATTGCTCACGATGGTGTTTTCAATACCGTTTCTATGTTAGGAACAACAGAAGAAGTTTTCTTTAACAACTGGGATTTTGGTGGCGCTTATTGGGAAAAAGATAATGCTGTAGCACAAAAAGCTTACACGACTTTTAACCCTGCAACTTTGGTTCAGAATTGGAACAGACCAATTTTGATTTTCCAAGGCGGAAAAGATTACCGTGTTCCAATCGGACAAGGACAAGAAGCTTTTCAAGCAGCTCAATTAAGAGGAATCAAAAGTAGATTTGTGTATTTTCCAGATGAAAATCATTGGGTTTTAAAACCGCAAAATGCTCAAGTTTGGCAAGGCGAATTTTTTAAATGGCTAAGCGAAACTTTATAATCATTAAAAAATTATAAAAAAACAGCCGTAGATTTTACATAATCTACAGCTGTTTTTGTTTTCAAACATGACAATTATATAACAGATTCGAAAGGTTTAGGTTTCCGAAAACAGATTTTTTTAGATAAATTGCAATGTTTTAATCCCGAAGCTTCGGGACCAAATTTCCCAAATCCTTCAATAAAATATGGAGACTAAAAAAAGTTACACCGCAATAAAAGTTTTATTCAGCTATGTTGCATTATTAGCTTTGGTTGTCACCGTTGGATGGTTTCTGTATTCTGAAAATGTTGTTTACAATAAACTAGAAGACAAAATTGCTTTAGAAAAAACCAAAATACTACGAGTAAGCAGACTTTACTCAAATGTTTATAAAACGGAAAGTCTAGCAAGACAAACCATTCAAAATAACTCTCAAAAAGATTTCAAAAACTATTTGATCGAAACAGATTCGCTTCGCAAACGAATCGATACTTTAAAACAAATTGTTACAACAGAATATCAAAAAACACTTTTAGATAGTGTAACTTATTTTTTGGCTGAAAAAACCGAAAACATCAAGCAATTAAGAGAAATTAAAAACAAAGCAGATGACGAAACTTCTGTAAATAATGCCATTGATGAAATTACCAAAATGGAGTTCAATTTGAGAAAATTGGAACTTCAGGATTTCACCAAAAACCCAAATCAATTAGGGAGTTATCAGCGAAACGTTTTACAGCGTTATGTTGATTATATGAATTCTAATATTCCAGACGACAGCACAAATACTTTAAGCAAAAAAGCTTCAGATTCGATTTTAGCGAATTCTAAAAAGCTTTTAAGTTCTGTAAAATTAAAAGCGGAGAAGAAAAAAGAATCTTTAAATTTTGAAGAAAATAAATTGCTTCAGAACGAAATTGCCATTTCAGATCAGCTTAGAAAAATACTTCGAATTATTGAACGAGAAATCATCATCAACTCCATAAAGAGCAATACATTAAAAGAAAAATCATTAAAAAGAGTCAATGAAATTGTAACGGCTTCGGCAGTAATTGGTTTATTATTGACTTTATTTTTCTCTATTTTAATTGTAAGCGATTATTCGAAATCTCAAGTTTATAAAAAGCAATTGGAGATCGCTAATTTCAAAACCAAAAACCTGCTCAAAAGCCGCGAACAATTAATTTCGACAGTTAGTCACGACTTAAAAACGCCTTTAAGCACCATTGTCGGTTATTCTGAACTTCTTGGAAATTCAGACATTAACACCAAACAATCTTATTTCGTTAAAAACATTAAAAATTCTTCTGAGTATATTTCTCAGTTAGTTCAAGATTTGCTGGATTTTTCAAAAATAGAAGCAGGAAAAATTACAATAGAAAAAGTTCCGTTTTTACTTCCGGAAATTATTGAAGATATTGCTAGAAATATTCAAACCGTTTACAAGCATAAAAACATCGATTTAATTATCAATATTGATGAGAAATTTCAAAAACGTATTGTTGGCGATCCATTTAGATTGAAACAGATTCTGACTAATATTATCGGAAATGCCTATAAATTTACAGAAGAAGGATATATTAGAATTGCCGCTTTCGCGAATGATGAGCAGTCTTTTACCATTACAATTCAAGATACAGGAATCGGAATCGAGAAAGAAAACCAGAAATTAGTCTTTGAAGAATTTGCTCAAGCGAATGAAAACATTGAAAAAAAATATGGCGGAACTGGTTTAGGATTATCAATTTGCCAGAAAATAATTTCTATTTTGGGAGGTAAATTAAACCTTGAAAGTGTTTTTGGAAAAGGAAGCACTTTTAAAATCCAATTGCCTCTAATATTTGATAATAGCCAGAATAATCCCGCTGCTCCATCAAAACCTAAAACTGCAAAGAATACTAAAAAACAAACTTTTATTGTGGTTGATGATGATATTAATCTTTTAAATCTGACTTGCGGCGTTTTAAGACAAGAACAACATCAAGTTCTTTCTTTCAGCAATCCTGAAAAGGCTTTAGAAGCCATTCAGAATACACCTTTTGATTTTGTTATTACGGATATTCAAATGCCAGGAATTGACGGATTTGAGTTATTGGAAAAACTTCGTGAGCTTCCTATTTTTAAAAATCAGCCTGTAATTGCTTTAACCGGAAGAACAGATTTGGACCTTTCTGTTTACAAAGATGCTGGTTTTACTACGGTTGTAAAAAAACCTTATTCGCCAAAGATTTTATTGGAAACGATTCAGCATATTTTAGATCACGAAGAAATTCCTGAAACTGAAACTACTGAGGTTCAAAACCATAATTCTTCGCAAATGTATTCTCTAGAAACCTTAAATGATTTTCTGGGGAAAGACGAATCTGCTTTGAAAGAAGTTTTAAATTCTTTTATAGAAACAAGTATCGAGAATTTAGCTTCTTTAAAAACCGCAGTTAACGAAGAAAATCATGAAGAAATAAAATCAATCGCACATAGAATTGCGCCAATGTTCAGACAAATTCAAGCCAATGAAATTGGAGAACTCCTTAAAGATTTGGAAAAAGAAGATCTCAACAAAATTGATATAAAAAGTACATTTGCTGATTTGAAAAGTAAAATAGAAACGTTATTCGAAAATTTAAAACAGGAAATTTAAATAGAAAAAAGGCTTCATAAAAGTTGCAATCTTTAATAGATAAAAAAAAGTTCCAGAGGATCGGTATACATAAATTGCAAAAAAAACATGTCGCTCCTCTGGAGCTTTCTATTGCATACAAAACCTCTTTTTCTATAAATATTTTGCTTCTCCGAAGCTTACAGAAAGAAACTTTTTCTTTTTAGACGCACCTTTATTCTAATTCAATATTGTAATGCTTCAATTTGTTGTAAAGTGTTTTTCTTGTAATTTTTAAAAGTTTAGCCGCTTCAGATTTATTATTTTTTGCTTTTGATAAGGCATGAATAATCGCTTCTTTTTCGTTATCAGACAAAGCAAAACTTTCGTCTGCACTTGAATCGTTTTTTTGAATTTGAAAAAATTCTGCAGGAAGCACTTCACTTTCTATAAAATCACCGCGAGTTAAAAGTGTGGCACGTTTTACACAATTTTGCAATTCGCGTAAATTTCCTGGCCAATTGTAATTTTGAAAAATAGAAACCACTTCTGGAGAAAATCCGATAACATCTTTGTTTAATTGCTGATTGGCTTTTTCAAGAAAATAATCTGCAAAAAGCATTAAATCTTCATCACGATCTTTTAAAGATGGAGATTCAATAGAGAATTCGTTGATTCTATGGTATAAATCTTCTCTAAAATCGCCGTTTTTTACTGCTTCACGCAAATCTTCGTTTGTAGCTGTAATAATGCGTATATCGACGTTTATTTCTTTATTACTCCCAACAGGTTTAATTTTTCTTTCTTGAAGCGCTCTCAACAACTGAATTTGATTTTCGTACGAAAGGTTGCCGATTTCATCCAAAAATATAGTTCCGCCATTCGCAGCTTCAAAATAACCCATTTTATCACTGATTGCTCCAGTAAAAGATCCTTTCAAATGTCCGAAAAACTCGCTTGCCGCTAATTCTTTCGGAATCGCTCCGCAATCAACCGCAATAAAATTATTGTTTTTTCTTTGGCTTTGCTGATGAATGCTTTTGGCAATTATTTCTTTTCCAGTTCCGCTTTCACCAATAATTAAAACTGACATATCAGTCGGACTAACCAATTGAATATGATCTAAAAGTTTTTTTGAAGCAACAGAAATTCCTTTTACAAATTCATTTTCTGTAGAAGTTTGTTTTTTCGACGCTTTTTTTTCTTTAGCAGGAGCTTGTTCCTCTTCTTCTTTTGGAGCTTGCAGCGCATTATTAATTACAAGTAAAACCTCATCAGGATTGAAAGGTTTAGAAATATAATCTGCTGCACCATTTTTAATTGCTTTAACGGCAGTATTTACATCAGAGTAACCTGTCATTAAAATAATTGGAATATGCGGGTGAGAATTCTTAAATTCAGACATTAATCCAATACCGTCAAAATCAGGCAAACGAAGATCTGTCAAAATCAAATCAAACGATTCTTTTTTGATTGCTTCGCGTGCTTCTGCGGCTGAGAAAGCAATGGTTACATCGTACGATTTCTTGATTAGAAATTTTTCTAATAGTTTACAAAACGCGATGTCGTCTTCTATCAATAATATCTTCGGCATTTGCTTTTAGGGAGTTTTTTGCTAAAATAAGACTATTAAAATTGGATTTTCACAAAATTATGCAAAAAAAAAGAGATTGCACGTCGCAATCTCTTTTTCACCAAAAACATAAATCTAAATTCACCTAATTATATTTTCAACCAGTTACCATTGACATCTGAGTATACAGTAGCCTTTTGGTCTCCAACTGATATTTCTAGTTTGTATTCTTTTTTTTCGTTTACAAATGCCTTTTCCAGTTTTGCACCTGGATAAGCCGTCTGCAAAGCCGTTTTAACAGCTGCAGGCACAGCATCTGCAGTAACTTCTGTATATTCTGTTTGAACAATTACAGTTGCTTTTGTGTCTTTAGAAACAGGCAATACATTTGCTTGAATTGACATTGTTCCGAAAAGAACTACTGCTGATAAGATTAACTTTTTCATGATGCTGATTTTTAATTATTTTTTGATGATGTTACCAGAAGCATCTGTAAAAATAGTATACTTCTTTTCTCCACTTGAAATCTCAAGTTTATACTCGTTTTTCTCGTTTTTATAAGCCTTTTCAAGCTTAGTATTCGGGAAAGATTTTTCAATTGTAGACTTCACTGCTGCCGGAACAGCATCTGCAGTTACTTCGGTAAATCCATCTTGAATAAGTACTGATTGAGTGATCGAAATCGCTGGAAGAACTGCGGCATTAACCGATAAACTTCCTAACACAATCGCCGCTGATAAAACTAACTTTTTCATAATATTGTGGTTTAAAATTATTTTTTAAGAATGTTACCAGAAGCATCGGTATAAACGATCGATTTTTCACCTCGAACGGTTATCTCAATTTTATACTCCTTTTTGTCATTCACCCATGCTTTTTCAAGCACTACACCAGGATAAGCGTCGTCTAAGCCTTTTTTAACAGCTGCTGGAACTCCGTCTACTTCTTTATATCCATCCTGATCATTTACTGTCTGCACCATTGTGTTGGCTACAGCAGTGGTTTCTGCGTGCATCGACAAACTGCCTAAAACAATTGCTGCCGATAGAATCAACTTTTTCATAGTAATAGTTTTAAGGGTTAGTATTTAATTATTTTTTAATCCAAGTTCCATCTGCGTTAGCAAATAGATTTCCTGTTTTATCTCCAACAGTTACTTCAAGCTTGTATTCAGACTTTGTATTTTTAAATGCTTTTGTTAAAACTGCATCTGGATACGCTTTTTTAAGCGCGTCTGTTACGGCTGCTGGAAGTTCTTCTAATTTAATCTCTGTATAATCATCTTGGATAGAGATTGTTTTTACGATAGTATTTGAAATTGGCGAAGTTGAAGCAAATGATGTTAAACCTCCCAAAACGATTGCGGCTGATAAAAATAAATTTTTCATGATAATTCTGTTTTAATATTGTTAATTTGATCTTAGTATTCTTGATCTGGATTTTCAAAATCTATAAGATTAGATTATTTTTTAATCCAAGTTCCGTCTGCATTAGCGAAAAGATTTCCAACTTTGTCACCTACTGTAACATCAAGTTTATACTCAGATTTTTCGTTTTTATATGCTTTAGTAATTACAGCTTCTGGATATGCTTTTTTCAAAGATTCAGTAATTGCTGCTGGTAATTCTTCTAATTTGATTTCAGTGTATTCGTCTTCAACAGAAATCGTTTTTACGATTGTATTATTTACTTGTGTAGTTGAAGCGAATGAAGTTAAACTTCCTAAGACAATTGCGGCTGATAAAAATAAATTTTTCATAACGTATATATTTAAATTAATAGTTGTTTACGCTTTAGGTAATGAAATTATTATGCCGTAAAAGAAAAGAACTGTGCCAAACCCGTTAAAGCCTTATTTTTAAAGGGTTTCTTTAAATATGCCAAAAAACAGCCAATATTAAAAAGTGTGTAAATGAAGAAAAAAGTGTGTAATAAGTAAACACTTAAAGTGTTACCTTAGAAAAATTTCAAGTATCAAGTTGAATCTAAAGAACGTATTCAAAACTTATATAAAGAAAAAAGGCTGTCAAAAAATTGACAGCCTTTATAATTATTCTGGATTATTCATTTTAAATGTATCCATAAATGCAGTTGTATAATCTCCTGCAATATATTTTGGATCATCCATTAATTGTCTGTGGAAAGGAATTGTAGTTTTCACACCTTCAATTACGAATTCATCAAGAGCTCTTCGCATTTTGCTGATAGCTTCTTCACGAGATTGTGCAGTTGTAATTAACTTAGCAATCATAGAATCGTAGTTTGGCGGAATGCTATATCCTGAATACACGTGAGTATCTAAACGAACTCCGTGTCCTCCTGGCATATGAAGCGTAGTAATTTTTCCTGGTGAAGGTCTGAAATCATTATAAGGATCTTCAGCATTAATACGACATTCGATAGCATGTAATTCAGGAAGATAGTTTTTACCAGAAATCGGAATTCCAGCAGCAACCATAATTTGCTCACGAATTAAATCATAATCAATAACTTGTTCTGTGATTGGGTGCTCTACTTGAATACGAGTATTCATTTCCATGAAATAGAAGTTTCTGTGTTTGTCAACCAAAAACTCTACAGTTCCAGCTCCTTCATATTTAATGAACTCAGCAGCTTTTACAGCAGCCTCACCCATTCTAGCACGAAGTTCATCTGTCATAAACGGAGAAGGAGTTTCTTCCGTTAATTTTTGGTGACGACGTTGTACAGAACAATCTCTTTCAGAAAGGTGACAAGCTTTACCATAAGCATCACCAACAACCTGAATTTCGATATGACGTGGCTCTTCAATAAGTTTCTCCATGTACATTCCGTCATTTCCAAATGCTGCAGCAGCTTCTTGACGTGCGCTTTCCCAAGCTTTTAAAAGCTCTTCTTCCTTCCAGATAGCACGCATTCCTTTTCCACCACCACCAGCTGTAGCTTTCATCATAACTGGATAACCAATTTCTTTAGCTGTTTTTTGTGCATGTTCGTAAGATTCTAATAATCCGTCTGAACCTGGTACACAAGGTACTCCTGCCGCTTTCATTGTAGCTTTTGCAGAAGCTTTATCTCCCATTCGGTCGATCATTTCAGGAGCCGCACCAATAAATTTGATTCCGTGCTCTTGACAAATTTTTGAGAATTTAGCATTCTCAGAAAGAAATCCATAACCTGGATGAATTGCATCTGCATTTGTAATTTCTGCAGCTGCAATAATATTTGACATTTTCAAATACGATAAGTTACTCGGAGGAGGACCAATACAAACCGCTTCGTCAGCAAATTTAACGTGTAAACTTTCTGCGTCGGCTGTAGAGTAAACTGCAACAGTTTTGATTCCCATTTCCTTACATGTACGAATTACACGTAGTGCAATTTCTCCTCTATTCGCAATTAATATTTTTTTAAACATCTTACTTTAATTAGATAATTAGACAATTTGATAATTAGATAATTTTAGATGATCAATAAAAATCGCTTATAAATCAATCTAAAATCTAAAATCTAAAATCTAAATTTATGATGGATCTACTAAGAATAAAGGTTGGTCAAATTCTACTGGAGACATATCGTCAACTAGAATTTTTACAATTTTACCAGAAACTTCAGATTCGATTTCGTTGAATAATTTCATTGCTTCAATTACACAAAGAACATCGCCTTTAGATACAGTACTTCCTACTTCAGTAAATACTGGTTTGTCTGGAGATGGTTTTCTATAGAATGTTCCAATGATTGGAGATTTTATAGTAATGTATTTAGAATCGTCTTTAGCAGCCGGAGCTTCTGGAGTTACATTTACAACTGTTGGAGCTGTAACTTGTGGAACTTGAGCTTGCGGTAAAGCTGCTTGAGCAGGTAATTGCTGTACATAAGTTGCTTCAGTTACATTTGTTTCTAAAGTTGTTCTGATCGTGATTTTCACATCATCCATTTCTAACTTCACTTCTGCAACGCCCGAATTTGCAACAAATTTGATTAGGTTTTGAATTTCTTTTAAATCCATAATGATTCGTTTTTAGTTTTAATTTATTTCTTATCGTAAGCCCATTTTAAATAGATAGATCCCCAAGTGAATCCACCACCAAAGGCAGCAAAGATAACATTATCTCCTTTTTTCAATTTATCTTCAAAATCAGCTAATACTAATGGAAGAGTTCCAGAAGTAGTATTTCCGTATCTTTCAATGTTTACCAAAACTTTAGAATCATCCAATTCTAATCTTCCAGCAGTAGCATCAATAATACGCTTGTTTGCCTGGTGTGGTACTAACCAGTCAACATCCTGATTTGTCAAATTATTTCTTTGTAAAATCAATTCGCTGGCATCTGCCATGTTCGTTACAGCATATTTGAAAACAGTTTTACCGTCTTGCATAATATTGTGCTGTCTGTTTTTTACTGTTTCTTCGCTAGGCGGAATCAAAGAACCTCCTGCAGGGATTTTAAGAAAATCGCGTCCTACACCATCACTTCTTAGATATTCATCCTGCAAACCTAAACCTTCATAATTTGGTTCGAAAAGAACTGCACCAGCTCCATCGCCAAAAATAATACAAGTTGCTCTGTCTGTATAATCTACAATTGATGACATTTTATCGGCACCAATTAAAAGTACTTTTTTGTAACGTCCAGACTGCACATAAGCCGCAGCAGTAGACATTCCGTACAAGAAACTTGAACACGCTGCTTGCAAATCGTATGCAAATGCATTTGTAGCTCCAATTTCTGTTGCAACATATACTCCTGTAGAAGCCACCATCATGTCTGGTGTTGCTGTTGCCATGATAATCATATCAATCTCTAACGGATCGATATTTGCTTTTGCAATTAAGTCCTGTGCTGCTTTTATTGCAAGGTATGATGTCCCTTTATCAGCATCTTTAAGAATTCTTCTTTCTTTAATTCCTGTTCGAGTGGTAATCCACTCATCATTGGTTTCAACCATTGTTTCTAAAACTTTGTTTGTAAGAACAAAGTCAGGAACGTATCCTCCAACAGCGGTAATTGCGGCTGTGATTGTATTCATTATATTCTACTATTTTCCTTCCAAATTATCATTAATTTGAAAAATTTTTAAAAGGCTTGAAAATTACAAAAAAAAACGAAACGATTTTGTCTATATTTTCCTAAAAAACGAAAATTATAACCAACAAAAAAAACTCTCACTATGTGAGAGTTCTAGTATAATTTACAAAAACGTATTAAGCAACCGCTTCAGATTTATCGATAACAACTTGCCCTCTGTAGTACATTTTACCTTCATGCCAGTAAGCTCTGTGGTATAAATGTGCTTCTCCAGTAATTGGACATGTAGCGATTTGAGCTACAGTAGCTTTGTAATGTGTTCTTCTCTTATCTCTTCTTGTTTTCGAGGTCTTTCTCTTAGGATGTGCCATTTTACTATATTATTTATCCGTTAATAGTTTCTTTAATTTTTCCCAACGCGGGTCAATATCTTCTTCTTTGTTACTCTCTTCCTTTTGTTCTTTTACACTCAACTCATTCAGTTTTGTTAAAGCTTCTGTCTGCAGACTTCCGTCTTTAACTCCTGGATGAATTCTTTTTTGAGGTACAGAAAGCGCGATCATTTCATAAATATACTGCGCAACATCTATTTCAAACTCACCATGTGATAAAATCAACAATTCTTCATTATCATTATTGAATTCATCTCCAAAGCGAACAATAAGCTTCATTTTCCCTTTTATAGGTAAATCAAAATCTTCGCCTGTTAGATCACAAGGCACATTTACGGTTCCTTTGTGTTTGAATTCTAATTCTAACATTGTGCTTTTCTTTTCAAAAAGCAATTTGACTTTTATATCCGAACTCTGAAACTCATCGTATTCAAAATCCTTAAAAAACTCATTATTTATCTGATACTCAAAATGGTGTTTTCCTAGTTTTAATCCTACGAAAGGAATTAAAAATTCTTTTGTTTTGCTCATTTCAACATCAATTTGATCAATTCGTTTCTAAAACTAGATATCTGAATTGGGGTGCAAAGATATAAAATTATTATAAATCTAATAATCTTATTCACCTTTTTTTGTTTATAACTGTTTTTCTTTTATTTTAAGAGGTTTTTGGCTAATCTCCTCATACTGATTACGCGAGCGAAAAATATCGATCGCAAGATATACTGCTTCTGTAAAAGAATTGTAATCTGCCATATCTTTTCCTGCAATATCATAAGCTGTGCCGTGATCTGGCGAAGTTCTAACTTTATTTAAACCTGCCGTATAATTGACTCCTTTTCCAAAAGATAATGTTTTGAACGGAATTAATCCTTGATCGTGATACATAGCTACAATTGCATCGTATTTTTCATAATGACCGCTTCCGAAAAAACCATCCGCTGGAAACGGACCAAAAACCATTGTTCCTGAATCGAATATTTTCTTTAATGTTGGTTTTAAAACCAAATCATCTTCTTTTCCGATAACACCACCATCGCCAGCATGCGGATTTAATCCTAAAACTGCAATTTTCGGTTTTACAATACTAAAATCCTGAACCAACGATTTTCTTATAGTTTCAATTTTTGTAGTAATTAATTCTTCTGTTAAATGTGAAGCAACTTGGTTTAATGGTACATGATCTGTAATTAATCCTACTCGCAAATTATCTTGAACCATCATCATAAGCGCATTGCCTTCTAATTCCTGATCTAAATAATCGGTATGTCCTGGAAATTTAAAATCATCCGATTGGATATTATATTTATTGATAGGTGCTGTTACCAAAACATCAATTTCTCCGTCTTTGAGAGCTTTAGTTGCCGCAACAAATGATTTAATCGCATATTCTCCAATTTTTGAATCATTTGTTCCTAAATTAATATCAACACCTTCTCTCCAAAGATTAAAAACATTTACTTTTCCCGGAATGACCTGATCTAACTTATCAACTCCATGAAACTGAACTGTCGATGTAAAACTTTTTTTAACGAATGAAAGAATCTTCGCATTTGCAAAAATAACCGGCGTACACAATTCCAACATACGAGAATCTTCGAATGTTTTTAGTATAACTTCGCTTCCAATACCGTTTAAATCTCCTACTGAAATTCCAACAATTATATTTTCTGCTTTTTTATTCATGAGCTCAGTTTATTTATTACTAATTTTGATGTGCAAATTTAGTAAAATAAAACCACAATGTTCACAGGAATTATAGAAACACTCGGCAGGGTTCACGAAATCCAGAAAGACCAAAACAATCTACATATAACAGTTGACTCTTCCACAACACAGGAATTAAAAATAGACCAGAGCGTTTCTCATAACGGAATCTGCCTTACGGTTGTTGCAATCAAAGATTCTCTTTATACCGTAACCGCAATAGACGAAACTATTTTGAAGACAAATATTGGAGATTGGCAGGTTGGCGATATTATTAATTTAGAAAGAGGAATGAAGCTTGGAGATCGTCTAGACGGACATATTGTGCAAGGACACGTTGACCAAACTGGAACTTGCATCAAAATCGAAGAAGCTAACGGAAGCTGGAATTACACTTTTGAATACGACAAAAATCTAAATAACATTACTATCGAAAAAGGTTCGATTACTGTAAACGGAGTAAGTTTGACGGTTGTAAATTCTAAAACAAACGAATTTAGCGTTTCGATTATTCCATATACTTTTGAGCACACAAATTTTAAAGATTTTAAAGTCGGAACAAAAATCAATTTGGAATTTGATGTAGTTGGAAAATATATTTCCAGACTTTACTCAATAAACAAATAATCTCAATCAGATTTTCTAATAAAAAAAGCTTCAGTTAAACTGAAGCTTTTTTTATTTTATTTTTATATATAACGGTCGCTCCTAGAGCCAAACCACCAATTGCTAGAAAAACAATATTTTGATCGATTGGAAAAGGCGGAACTCCATCATCACCACCTTGACAAAATTCACAATCAGCTGTACTTGCATTTTTCGCCGTCGGTTGCGGCGGATTAGGAGCAGCAAATGCTAATGAAACATTGAATAATATTATTGTAACTGCTAAAAAGGGGGCTTTTAGTTTTCTCATAAATTCAAGCTGTTTAAAATCAACAAGCTATAATTAATAAACAAATTTTTCTTCTATAGAAATTTCTCACAAATATATTTTTCCCTACAAAATCTGGGACAAAAGTATAAGTTTTTTGAATAAAAGCAACTTTTAAAGCAAAAAACATAAAAGAAATTTTAACAGTTTTTTGCTCTCTAAGCCGAATACCTTTTTAGAAAACGTTGTAGCGCATAAAATCCTCATTTTCATATTATTCACGCAACTTTTAACCTTATAAGAATTTCCTGATTTTAACAAAATTGAAAAATACAATTTTGTTAAAAATTTCTATTTTATCCCATTTACGTAAAATTACATCAATCGGTTTTTTGACTTTTTAATTACCATTTATTCCCTCTCTAAAACAATTTTCTTTACAAAAGATTGTAATTAGAAAACAGTCTTTCTATTTTTACTATCAGGAAATTTTCAGACTCAAAACCACTCAACTAACAAAAATGGCAAACAAATATACCGTAGGAAGTTTATACGCAGGTGTTGGCGGTATTTGTTTGGGTTTTGAAAATGCAGGTTTTAAATTAGAGTGGGCAAATGAATTTGATAAAAAAGCCTGTATTACTTATAAAAACAACTTTGACCACACTCTCTTTGAAGGCGATGTAATGGATCTTGAAGTTAAAAACCTCAAAAAAGTGGACATTCTTACGGCAGGATTTCCGTGTCAGCCTTTTTCGCTTGCAGGTCATAGAAAAGGTTTTGAGGATGTTCGAGGAAATCATTTTTTTAAAATATTGGATTTTGTTGACGAAATGAGACCTAAAGTTGTATTTCTGGAAAATGTCAAAAATTTAAAAAGTCATGACAAGGGAAATACGATGAAAGTTATAGAAAGCGAAATAAAAAAACGCAACTACACTTTTGATAGCGCCATTTTGAATACCAAAGATTTCGGAAACATTCCGCACAATCGTGAGCGAATTTTCATGGTTGCTTTTGATAAAGACTTTGTAAAAAGAGGTTTTAAATTTCATTTTCCCGAAAAAGAACAATTAACCAAAAAGGTTACCGATCTGATTACAAAAGAGCAAGTAGAAAAGAAATTTTATTACACCGAAGACAAATACATGTACAAAATGCTAAAAGAAGCTGTTGTACGCGAAGACAGAATTTATCAATTTAGAAGACAATATGTTCGGGAAAACAAAAGAAAAGTCTGCCCAACTTTAACAGCAAATATGGGAACTGGCGGCCATAATGTTCCAATTATTACAACCGATTTTGGTTTTAGAAAATTAACTCCTAGAGAATGTTTTCGTTTTCAAGGATTTCCAGATAGTTATAAATTGCCAAAAATTTCTAATTCTAACCTTTATAAACAAGCTGGAAATTCGGTCAGTATGCCTGTTATTCAAAGATTGGCTTCTGAGATTTACAAATGCATTGAGAAAATAGAAAACAAAAAAGCAAAAGCGCAAAAAGCTTAAATACTCCGAAGCATAATTGCTCCTTCAATTTTGGCGACGCAAACTTCAAGATTTTTCTCAATCTCTTTACTCCAGAATCTCAAAATCGTCCATTTTTTTGAAATAAGAAACGCATTAACTTCTTGATCTCTTTCTATATTTCTCTGAATTTTCGGAATCCAATATTCTCGATTCGATTTGATTCTTGATTGTTCTGTTTCCCAATCTTTTCCATGAAAGAATTCGCTGTCGACAAAAATCGCGATTTTATATTTGGCAAAAGTTAGGTCAGGTCTTCCAAATATCTTTTTATTATTTTTTCGATATCTGTAACCTAATTTCCATAACGCTTTAGCAAGCCTTACTTCGCCTTTTGTAGCAGTACTTTTTATCGCCTGCATAGTTTTGCTCCTCTGTTCGGGAGTCAATCTATCCATCTGAAGATTAAATTTGTTTCGGATGGATAAAGTTAAGGGATTTTATAGAATGAAAAGTTTAAATATTATTGCTTCGAAATTTCATCTTTCACAGCTAAAAAACAAAAAAGCCTCTACATTTCTGTAAAGGCTTTGTGTTTCTAAAGAAGTGGTCCCACCTGGGCTCGAACCAGGGACCACCTGATTATGAGATAGACTATTAATGTTTGTATTTAATTGCATTTAGCTTCAAAGCTACTGTTTTATAGTTATTCATCATTTTTAAAAAATACTTTTGTTTCATCCTACTTCACAATATGTATGCATTTGTTGTACGTATGTTGAACTTTTAAAAATATTAAAAATGAAAGCTAGTGTAAAAATCATCCTAAAAAAAACAATGCTTAATGATGGCACTTTTCCAATTAATTTAAGAATAACGATAAACAGAAAATCGAAATTCTACAAAACCCCTTACAATGTATTACCAAAATTTTGGAACAACAAAGCAAATGAATTTACAACTAAATTCCCAAATTATTTACAATGTAATCGAATATTAAATTCAATAAAACAAGATGCTTCCAAAATATTAAACATAATGATCGAGGAAGGTCATAACTATTCCCTTGAATCATTTGACTCTTTATTTAGACCTGAAGAAGTTAAAAAGATAAGCTTTATCACTTATTTTGAGGAGAGAAAACTTCAATTAAAAGAATCTGGAAAAATAAGCTCAAGCTGTTCCTATCGTGATACCATTTCTGCTCTTATGAGATTTAGACCAACAATCATAACTTACGATTTTACAAAAATTAATTACGATTTTTTAATGGCTTTTGAATCTCATTTACGAGCTCATGATTGTAACGATGGTGGTATTGGCGTATATATGCGTAACATTAGAGCAATATACAACTCAGCAATAAAATCTAAAATTGTTTCTAGTGAATTTTATCCTTTTAAAGATTATATAATTTCAAAATTGAAATCCAGTAAAGTAAAGAAGGCTTTAAGTAAACAAGATTTACAACTATTACTGGACTATGACATATCTGAAAACAAAGAGGGTGCGAAAGCATTGTATACTTATCTATTTAGTTTTTACTGCCGAGGTATGAATTTCACAGATGTCGCTGAGTTAAAATGGGAAGATGTTGATTTAAGCAGTTTTTCGTATATTAGAAATAAAACGCAAGTAAAATTAAATGTAAAAATTCCAAATAATCATTATACGAGAACTATTCTAAACTACTTTAAAATTTATCGACCGTTTGATACCGATTATATTTTTCCGATTTTAGACAAAGATGAAAAGTTGTATACAAAAGAAGAATTGAGAGATAGAAAAAAAAGTGTTTTAAATTATTATGGAAAACTTCTCAACATTATCGCACTCCAATGTGGTATTAAAAACAAAGTGACTTTTTACACTGCCAGACACACCTTTGCAACAATCTCTTTAAAAAAAGGTATCAATACCGTCATGATTAAGCAAGCTTTAGGACATCAATCTATTAAAACAACTGAAACTTATTTAGAAGATTTCAATAATAAAGATTTAGATATCGCCTTTGAGAACTTAATCTAAAATTATTTTCAAAACAAAAAAAGAGAAAAAAGAAAGTCGTCGTATTAGTGGAGGTTTCAAAAAAAGTCAAGTTTTTTTGAAAAAATACTACCCCAATAGTTTTTAAGAATTGGAAATGTTTGTGTAATCGACTGTTGTTATGAAAATGTAAGGGTGGAGATTTTTTCAAAAACCCAGAGGGCTTGAACTTTACTTTTTGAAACCGGAACTTACCTTTACTTTCTTTTTTATTTTTTTTTTCGAAGACTTGTGTTCTTGTTTTCCGATGGATTTGAGAAAGAGCAACCGCCGAAAAAACTAGGGGCGACAGACATAATACGGCTGGAATGCAGTGGAACGTAGCTTGCGGAGTGAAACGGAATGAAGCGGTATTGTGGATGCAATAGCCCCACCGAACGCAGGAAGAGAGCGTGTGAAGATGAGGAACAAGCAGCGCAATAAAAATAGCTGCTTATTTTCAAGCTGCTGTTTTTTTGTGCTGTGAAGTGCCTGTGAAACGGAGGGCGGTGGCTTTTTTTGCCGGCGACCGACTGGAACAGCCGAGCGGAACAAAGCGAACGACCGGAGAGAGACCACTTGATTGCGGGTGAAATTTATAACGGAAATGTTCTGCAGGAATTCTATATTCTTTTGAACTCATTGGAATCTTGGAATAAATGAAGATTTTATGCAACTGAGAAAGATAATGACTATTTCATTTATTTTTAAAATATTTTTTTTGTTTTTATCTCATTGAAAGAATATAATGGTATTTCAGTATCGGTTGTGAATTTAACGGGTAACTGGTAAGAAGATATAACCAATGTTTTTACATCATAATTATCAAATAAATTATTAAACTTAATATTTAGTTGTTCTTTATTTTTCTCAAGCCATTTTCCTCTACTAATATGTTTAGGCAACTGTTTATTTAAATAGTTATTTATATCTCTTTGGAAATCATATATTACCTTCGCTTGTTTTGTGTTTTTACATTCAATACAAAAAATGATTTTATTTTTATGGTCGAAAGCTAAAATATCAATATCTCCATAATCCTTATCAGCAATAAGAAAACCTTTCTTTTTGATTTTAACCTCAAATTTAATTACTTCTAAATCTGGATTTATATTAAGCCATTCAAAAACTTCATTCCTAAACTCTTTTCCTTTGTGATTATTTCTCTCTGCTAATAGATTTTGTAATTTTGTTTGCTCATTTGGAAGTTTTAATGAACCATCATAAAACAAATCGATTAGGTTATCAGTTGCTTTAATTAAAAATCTTGGACTCCAGATATAAGTATATTCAGACTGATCATTTTTTAATTTAATTATAGGCATTCTCAAATACGAAATCATCCTATTGTATCTCCAAGGATAGATTTCGGGATATTCTAAACCTGCTGGTGGAACATCCATTTTTCCTCTGCTTTCTAATGATAATACATCTAGGTAACTTTTTATTATTTCATCACTATAGTCAGAGTTTTCTTTTATTAATTGAAAGATACTTTCTTCGTTTAAAATACAATATGATTTTTCATTAATAATACAATGTTCAGCCAAAAAATTTGAAATGTCATCTAATTGTGGTAATGTAATACCCCAAGTTTCGTTAAATATTTTATCTAATTTTATACTATATTCAGTTCTCTCTTTTTCTTTAACATCAGTTATTTCTTTCTTACTTTTAAATTGTTTTTTAAAATTACTCTTATAATCTACAATTTCATCATCTATATTTGATTTGTGATATTCTGATAAAGTATCAGTAAAAAATTCTTTGCTTACGCCGATTCTACCAGATGGCAAAAGACCAACTTCGGGATTATTAATATCATATTTAACCAAATCTTGTAATGCCCCAAAATACAATATCTCATCCATAATGGCTAAAAGAAAATCAACATCATCTTTATTTGGCTTTTTCATACCATTAAAAGGTTCAGCAACGATGAACTCAATTAATGACCTATAAGCTAATGAAGAATTAACTATTTTGCTTTCAGTATCTTTATAGTCATTTATGATATTATCGTATTTTGAAAAACATGCAATTTTTGCAGGAATATGAATTTTTCTAAACTCGCTAACCTGAATCACTGCTTCATGATGATACATTAAAAACTTAATTAGCTCAATATAATCATATTGATTGAGTACTTCTCTTAATTTAGAAATAAGTGTTACAACACATTTGACAAACAGATCGTGTTTTTCTTTTTTATCTGTGATTTTTTCGGGGAGTTCCTTTTCTAGATCCATCCAACTAACCAATTCTTCCAAAACTATTGAAGTATCAGCCTTTGAAATATATCTAGGACGCGGTACATACCTATTATCCATTTTAAGATTATATGAACTGTCAGCTGTCAAAATCATTTTCGCAGAACCAAAAGGAATGTTATTGTGTATACTGGTCTGTATAACTTCGGAATGAATAGGATCTAAATTTAATTGTGCTAATAGTTGTGAAAATGCTTCAAGAATAATTGACATTAAGTATTGTTCTCCCGAATTGTCATTTCTGTGAAGTCTAATAAAGAAATTAATATCTATGTGAAAAAAAATCTTTCTTGATAATGGCGATATTTCATAAGTTACATCATGGTCTTTTTCTTCTATTTCGTTGAAATCTACACTTGAAAATGAATTGTATCTTTCATCTATTTCTATAATAAATTCTACTGGTAATTTGCCCAAAGGATTTACTCCCTTTTTAATATCATTACTAAGTTCAAAAAACCAAAATGCTATCGCATCAATGAAATGAACACCAAAATTGTTTTTCCTTTTGGATAATGAGAACCAAAGGGGAAAATCAAAAACTTCAATTACCCTACTGTATTTCCCAAAGTTGATTGCCTCTGAAAGATAAATCGGAAGATGCTTTTCTGATTTATATACCGGAATATAACCAAGTCCTTTTTTATTGTCAATATATCTAACTAAATGCTTATCAATATTAGAGTTTGTTTCCATTACAATATTCCCTTGAATATCGAATCCAAAACTGATACCGTTATAAAAACTATCACTTTCAAAAAAAGAATAATGGTTTCTTACGTACCATTTATAATATGTTAGAATTGAGAAAAAAGGCATAATCTGAACTTTTTTCTCAATTGCTCTATCCATACTTTTTGAATATTTCCATAGTGATAGCTCATCAATATCCCAAAATGATATAAGTCTTTCTAGATCGATAATATTTACAGCGAACTGCTGTTTGGAATTTTTTATTTCGTCGAATGTTAAAAAAGAAAATTCTTTGATTGAAATACTTGAGAAAATAAAAAATGAAAAGAATTCAAAGTGCGGGTCTACCAATTCTAGTAATATGCTTATTCTATCATCAATTAATTTATCGTAATATTTTGTTTCTTCACTTTTTGAATGTGGGATTATATATACATAAGCTAATTTGTTTTCATCAAACTGCCATAAGGTTTCATTTTTTGTTAAAGGATTTTTGTCTTTAAATTTTTCAGTTATATCAGTTGGCAACCAATGCATTTTTTTCAAAAGAGACTTAGCCTTAAATATAATAACATCATCAAATAATTGTTGAGCTAACTCTGTTTGATTATTTTGTTCGAGTATATTTAACATAAATTCATTGAGGCAATACATTTGGGTAGTTGGCTCTGTTAAATAATAACTACCATTGAATTCTATAAAGGGTTTAAGTAGAATAGGATTATTATCGACATCGTCATAATCAATTAAAGTTTCTCTATCAAAAACAAAATACTTTATTATATCATTTTGAATACCTAGTTTCCTGTAAATTACCTCTACTTTGTCAAACGAAAATTTAAATAACTCTTTGCGTTTTTTAAATTCATCTTCATCTAAAAAGCATAATTCGATTTCCCCATCATTTCCAAATGACATATACCGCTCAAAATTTAGGTCTTTTGCTATTTCATTATGTATGTAAAGCATAAAAAGTAAACCATCATGAATTAATAGTTTTAACTCATTTGGTAAATCATTATCACTTTGGAGAATTGCTTTAACAAGAGAATCGACAGTTTCTGTGCTATTATTTGCAGTTCCTGGAAATACAATATTGTTACCATTAAAAAATTGAAAATTCTCTGTGAATGAAGTTTCGGCTGGGTCTTCTCTGTAATCCGAAGGAAATAATTCTGTAAGTATATTTATAACACCATCAACATTAATTGATTTTGTTACAGCATTTAAGTTATTAATTATAATGCTTTGAATGATTTCAAGTCTTAAGTTTTTTCCGTGATTTACAGGCATAACTTTAGACAAAGAGATAAATTGAAGTAGCTCTAAAGTATTTCTATCTTTAATAAAATTTTCAAACTCTTTATAATTATTCAATTTTCAAATTTTATTCATTAACAACTCCTTTTTAGCCCTCTTCGAAGTCTCCCGATTCGATGAATACCTTTCTTGTCTTTATTTTTTTTGCAAATAGTTCTTCCACAAATATATAAAAACCAAAAACAACAATTTGCAATTTTTAGATTAGTATTGCGTAATCAACTTGTGTGACGAAGTCAGGAGACTTCGTGGAGCGGAGTACGAAAATAAATTCCTCACACTCCACATTCTGACATACCCCGAACGGCGAATTTTACTTTGATGAATGCATAGAAAATCAAATTATTATATTATGTTCTAAGTATTTATTTAAACGAATGCCCATTTTCGTATCTAAAATTGAATTAGTATCATTGAGAACTGACACTTTCATTAACCCACATTCATGTGCTTTAGTATTTCCAGCTTTATTTGTAAAATTCCCTTTTATATATTCAGGTTCTTCTTGATATTCTAATTTAGGATATAAAAGAATTGCGTTTTTAGCATTCCAATATTCATTATAAACGAACATTTGTTTTAGATCATCATCCGATGGAATATTGTTTTCTACCAATTTCCATTTTGTATCTATAATGGTAGTACATTTTGTTATTTTGTGTTCAATGACAATATCGGGGCGAATTGATTTGCTTCTTACCGAATTTGATAATCTCCAAAAGGTTTTAGAATTCTGAACTTTTAAATTCCAATCTCTATGTTTTCCTTTAAATAATTGACGGTAAACATATTCTTCCCACAAACAATTCATATCAAAAAGGATTGCAAGCACATGATTTTTGCCATTACTAATATCTGGACGAAAGTTTAGCAATAACATAGCCGCAATTTCAATTGCTTCCCGATAATGATTGTTCTTTCTATTATAATTTAGCCTAGAAAACAATTCTTCGCTAACTTGAATGTCTTTTAAATCTGGGAAAGATAAAATAAGATTACTGACTTTATCTTTTAAAAATGGACTTGAACTTATTTTAGGGATTAATTTTAATGCTTTAAAAAGTATTTGGTTAAATTCATTTTCTCTATCGTACTCCTGATGTTTAGTGTAAAAATTTTCCTGATGAACCAAGTTTTTTTGAATTTGAATATTAAAAAGTAATTTTCCTTTTAAAGCTTTACAATTTCCTTCTTCAAAACGGTATTTTTTAAGTAAACCCATATGAAGGATTTTTTCACATTCATTTATAAAAAGTTCTAAGTATACTTCAAGAATGCTATTTGGTTTAAAATTTAAATTTGCTTTTTCATGAGAGTAAACATTCATCCATCGACATTCTCTTAGCATGTCTATTAAGACTTTTTGCCATTTTGCTTTGTCTTTTTCTTCTGCTGCTTGGCCAATTTTCGGAAGCACTTCAATAGTCAAATCACCGACTTGTATTACTCCAACATATTTATTAAATCTCACACCATTGGGAGTTAGTGTAAAAAAATTTCCACCGTGTTTCTCATTATACCAACCTAAAGCTTTCCAATGATTTTCTTTAAAACCATTAGAATTAATAGTGAGTGTTTTGTACTCATAAACTTGTATTGGCTTATTAATACGCATTTGATGTTTTTAAATTATACTAATACAATGATTGAAAATCACTAATACTTATGGTGTTACAATCTTTTAATTTATATTGCCAAGACTGATCATACTGTCCTGCTACTCCATTTCCGCCACTGAATGTTGCAAAAATATTGCTTGATATTTGTTCTTTTACTTCAAAGAAATTATCCCCTAATACTAATCCTAATTTTTCATAATCATTATAAAAATATTCCTGTAACAATGGAATGATTTTATCTGCAAAGGCTTTTCTTAAATCAGCCACATTATGAATGTTCCATAACCAAGCATGACCAATTGTATGATCATTATCTTTCAACACCTTTAATCTTTCATTTATTTTGGCCAACATTGAGACTAAATTAATACCATCTGTAGTTATACTAAGTTTATCTTCTTCAGGTAGTTTTGGAACAAACGAAAACCTTCTTCTTAATGCAGTATCTAATGCTTCTACACTTTTATCAGCCGTATTCATAGTCCCAACGATGTATAAATTAGGTGGAACACAAAATGCAGTTTTTGAATATGGTAATTCTAATCTAATTTCTTCAGATTTTCCTAATCTTTTATCCTCTTCAATTAACGTAATTAATTCTCCGAATATTTGCGCCACATTGCCACGATTAATTTCATCTATAATAAAAACATATGGTTCACTATTATCATCTTCTATTAATTTATATTCTGCATTTTTCCAATAGGATTTTACGATACTTTTTTTGTCTTCATATTTTAATTCAGTTACATCTTCGTTAATCGGCTGTTGGTTTGGTTGCAAATTATGGATTGCATTCAATACACTCCAAAAAGCAGTAGAGTTACAACCTCCAATTATATTTCTGAACTCCTCATGGATGTTATTAATAACGGTTAGGTCAGGAAATCTCTCAAACAAAGGTGCTAATCTATTTCTTGAAACTGTATAAGTTCTTGTGCCATTTAAGTGCTTAACACTAAAATTGCCTTGGTCTGTTACTGCTACTAATACATTTCCACCATTTAATGTACTTAATGCTATTTCACCCGCTTGTTCCACATCTTCAAATAATTGATCATACAATTGATTGAAAGTTCTGATTTGAATTTCCTGTTCGTTTTCCGGAAAATTCCTTTTGATGAAATTGTATGTTGCTTCAATACATGCTTTCATAAATACCCCATCTTGAATTTCATATTTTAGAAATTCGTCGTCATCTTCAGGTTCTATTGGTTTTATTCCTTCAATAAAATCCTCATAAGCCATGTTTTGATGAAATGTGGTGAAGTAAACTCTATTTTCACATTGAAAGTTTGCAAAAAGACTTTTTCTTCGTTCTCTTTCAAGATTCCCATCGTTAACATTTAATATTTCAAGTGCTAAATCAATTGTACTGTATGTTTTACCTGTACCCGGAGGTCCGAAAAGTATTGTGTTTAGTGTCATCTCAAATGGATTATTATTTTGGTTTTCAATATTTAGCGGTACTTGTCGAATGGTTCCATTTCCTCCATCTATTATATTCACATTGTATTTTGATTGAAATATATTTTTATTCATGAAATCAAGTTCCCATTTGGGAACTTCATAAAAAGTTGAATTACCGCTTGGCATAAAAAATCGCTTGTCTTTTTTAAATTCACGAACAGAATTATTTATAGGGTAGAAAAAAGGTTCAATTTCACGATATATCCATTCTCCTTTTCCTTCAATTAAATCATCACTATCTGTATCTAAAGGTTGCGAATTGGAAATTATTTTGCCAATTGTGTAGACCTCATCTCCTCCGTAGCAGATATACACATAATCTCCTATTTTAAGTTTATTTTCAAAGTTAGCACCTTGACTTTTCCCTGTTTTACTGAATAAACAAATCCAATTGTTTTGTTCTAGAACACGCGCAAATCCAGAATTATATAAACGTTTTTCTTTTTTAAAAATCCCATGAGATATTTTATAGAATTTGTTACCTTTGATATCTAGGGTAGTTAATTCATTTGAAACATTGATATATTTATCAAAATTATGGGCAAACATATCTATTAAACCCAAATCCGTTTCATCTGCCAATGCTCTTAATTCATCAAAATCTTTTATACAGCTAGGATAATTAGCAGAAATATCTATCCATTCCCTAAATTTTAAATGCGAGTTATTGAGGATTGGAAATATTTGAGGATTAATATAATACAACCAGGGTGAATAAATTCCTGATTTTACTAATGGTATTCCTAGATTATCAAAATCAGCACAAAACTTTACAGCCTCTGCAATTGCATTAATAGTGAAGGCTTTTTTGAGAAAATTGCTGATACTTATAAGTTGTTGTGAATCTAGACTGGTTATCGAATTTAATCCTGCACCTGTATAACCCCACAGGTCTATCTCAGAAGCTAAAACTGATAATTCTTCAAGTCGTGTTGTATCTGAAACATTTAGTTTTAAATATTTATCAAAGGTTTTATCACTACAACCGTATTTAAACATCTGAATTAATCCTGTCAGATGCTCATTTTCTAATTGATTATTCTTTAGCGTTTCTTCAATAATTTGTTTATTTAGTGCTACAACAGCAAATTGCCTTTTACGGTCAGTATAATCATTAGAAATTTTATAAATTTGATATAACTCATTAAATTTAGGAAATAATGCTGTTCTCATTTTTTTATGACTATTTATTCTCTACAATCTTATTCCTTCCAACTCAAATTAAATATGGAAATAAAAACTGCTCATTTTTAACAATACTTACTCGTTTTCTATTAAAATCAGCTTCTAAACTTGGTGTAAGTAGTTGTTTTATATTTTTTTTTGCTACCAACTCTTTTCCAATATTTTTTTAGTGCTGGAAGCCTTAATTTTATCATAGTTTTTAATTTAGTAACAAATTAAACATTTTGATGGTTTTATAATTGTTAAGATCTAAATCTTATAATAAATTTTACTTTAAGACAATCACTCTATTCTCTGCATCATATTTATATTTAATTACCTCTCCACTAATAATTAAGTCAATAGCATGTTCAATAATATCAAGCGGAGCAATAAACCACTCTCTAGGAGTATAGCGTTTTTTATTTTCATCAAAGATGTCAATATTCATACAGGCTTTTCCGAAGAAATTATGCAGCAACTGTTCCAGTTTTTGGGGATTCATATTGTAGCATTTCCAAGCACTGACTATTTGTACCGGAGCCATTAGGTAAGTTGGTTCTTTTTCGGCATTTTTAATTCTTTCCTGAACCTCATCTTTTGAATAACCTATTTTATATAAATTGTCTATCGTAATGATTTTTTCGTCTTTACTTTTCGATATCAATACATAGATGAAACCTGCTTCTTTGTCTTCATCGGTAATGTCATTAAATTTTTCGATAAAAGCCTCATTTACTTCATCAACGTTTTCAGAAACGACTTTTCCATTGGCATACAAAATTTTCTCTACCGATCTTTTCAACATATTCGATTCGGTTCCGTTTTCAAAAACGCATCTGGTTCGTCCGTCTTCGCGAACTCGGGTACCGTCTTCTTTGTAGTGCTCTTTTTTGGTTATTTGAATTTTTTCCAATAGAAACAAAACTCCATTATGAACATAATAAGTTCCTTCACGCAAATTACCTTGTTTAAAGTCGACTAATTTTCTTTTCCCATTGGACAAATCATTATGAATCCCCTTAAACAAGCGTTCGTACTCGTCAAATTTCTTTATTGATTTTCTTCTTGCTACGAAATCTGCTGCTGCTCTATCGTCATCTTTTGGAGTGTGTTTGAAATCAAACAAATCGGTATTATCATCCAATAAATCGAAAGTATCATCGGCAAAGATATCATCAAAGGATTCAATTGTTTTCACTTCCAATTTCAATAAACCGTGATCATCTTCCCTTAGTAAAGATTCTAATTTATTAATATCGGCTCTTATTCCTTTTAATCGGGTATAAAGTTGGTATTCGGATATGTTAGCCGGATTGGGTTGAGGTTCCCGATTGTGCTTTTTGAAAAAAGCATTAATTTCTCCAAAAGAAGCCACCAATCTTTCATCTGCATTACGAGCATTAGAAATCTTTGGTTTGACATTTAAAATGTCAAACTCATCGTTATTAAAAATATCATCCAGAACTTTATTCTTATCCATTTGACATTCGTTTTCTTTTTTCCTCCTTCAAATAAATAATACATTCGGCCATTCTTCTTTCCAATGGATTGTTTGCATTTAGGCTTGGTTCTCTATCATACATTTTTTTGAACTCGACAATTTTGGGCCACAGAATTTTAGCTTCTTCAAAATCCATTTTAACTCTTGTGGCTTCAATGGTGTCCTGAATTACTTTCAGCACTTTTGCTGTCACCGATTTCGAAAGGATTTCGAAAGCTTTTTGAAAAGGATTAATGGTATCAATTAAATCGATATGTATGTCTTCTATGTTTATGAATTTATCGGCCATCCTGATAAACCGTTGGTCACCTACTTCTTTAATTTCTCCGTTTTTTACAACTGAATCCACCACAACATGTTGACGAATTTCTTCAATTTCATCATCAGACAATTCAGGATATTTGACCCTAATGATTTTGGGTATCAAAACTTTGTTGATTACTTCGGGATCAATATTTCCCGGCATTGCTTTCAGCATAGTGTCATCCTGCAATATTGTAGCTTTCAGGTCATTTAAATCTGATTCAACTATGTCTTTGACCCTTTTAGAGCTTGGCTCTTTAAAACCTCTTATTCTGATTTCACCAGATTTTACATCTTCGTCCTCATTATCAATTTTGGTCTTGAACTTAAAATTTGGAGCCAATACCTGTTCCATCAACAATGAAGCAGTAATGGCTTTCAACATATTATTAGTAGCAATTTTTACATCATCTTGGATGGCTTCAGGGCTGGCAATAAGGTTGGTAAATTGAGCGTGGGTTTTATTGTTGCTATCCCTCGTGCAACGACCAATAATCTGGATTATCTCAGTTAATGAACCTCTGTAACCCACCGTTAAAGCGTGTTCACAAAAAGGCCAGTCGAAACCTTCCTTTGCCATTCCCAATGCAATAATCAAATCCATATCATCAACTGATTTGATGTTTCGTAAGTAGTTGACTATCTTATCTCTTTCTCTTAAACTATCCTCCACTAAATCGGCTACTTTCAATAACTTACCGTCTCCATGGCGTTTGATATGAATCACACCAGTATCGGAGTCTTGCTTAATTACGTCTCCAATGGCATCTAAAATGAAATTGACCTCGTTGTGTTTGTCTTTGGTAGATTCTCCTGAATTTACATTTGGAATATGGAGTATTGTTTTTTTATTGGTATCCAGAATTTCAAGTATAGCTGAAGTGTATTTTCCTGTGTAAAAGTGGTATCCAATTCCCAAAGATTTTAGAAAGTTGTAACCATTTAATTGTTCGTAATAATTGTAAGTTACTTTAGTAAACTTTGCTTCGTTCTCTGGTGTTAAAATAGGTACGCTATCCCCTCTAAAATAAGAGCCTGTCATTGCCACAATATGAGCCGTAGATTTGCTCATTATAGATTTTAATAATTCACCCAATCTATTATTCGCATCGGCAGAAACGTGGTGGAATTCATCGATTGCAAGAAGTGTATCATTGAATTTTGTTTCGTCAAATTCTTCACAAGCAAAGCGTAAAGTGGCGTGTGTACAGATTAATATTTTCTCGTCGCTATCCATAAATTTATGGAATGCTTTTACTTTACTGCTGCTTCCTTCGTCCCCTGGTGTACAAAGATTGTACTCATCGTTTAGTTCCCAATTGGCAAAAAAACCATCTCTTTTTAAATCCATTGAAGAGAATGAACTACCAATAGAACGCTCCGGAACTGCAACAATTACTTTTTTAATTCCTTGATTTACTAGTTTATCTAATGCCAAGAACATTAAGGCACGTGATTTCCCTGATGCCGGAGGTGCTTTTAATAATAAATACTGTGCATCACGAGATTCAAAGGCACGAGTCTGCATTTCTCTCATACCCATCGGATTTGTTTTTGTACTGTTTCCCGTTTTATGATAATTTACATTTACTATATCTGGCATATATTTCGTTATTGATGGTTAATTACCTCTATTATGAGCTTGATTTTTTAATAAAACGGTAGTTTATTTAATAATTTTAAACACTTTAACTACTTAACAAAAAACAAACAAACCCTTATTTAACAGCTACTTAAGAAGTTTTACTACTGCTTTATTTAATATTTTTATTTAATATTTTTATTTTTTATTTAATATTTTTAACACCCACTTGGACTTTATTCTACTACCAATATTCTCAATAGTATTTCCTGCCATTTCTTGAATTAAATTATTGATATAGATTTTTCTCTGCTTTTCATTTTTATAATCTGGCAGGTTAGCAAATAGTATAGAATCAATTTCTTCACGCGTAGCAAAACCGTGGTTCTTTATATGCTGAATAACAAAACCTTTATAGACCTCTTTGTCTAATCCTTTGTTTTTAGTGTAATTAGCCTTTTGCCCTGTAAGTTCTGCAAGTGTTGCTGATATATAATAGTTCGGTTTTCTACCTTCAATAAGTTCTTTTTTCTTTAATAGTTTTGCAGCATCATCATTGATTGGTAAATGTTTCTGGACTTTGTCTAAAAGAATTACTTCTGTTAAACTTAAATCGTCTTTTTTCTCAATTAGCAGTTTAGAGTAATTTTCATCTATTGTATGTCCGTAAATCTCCAAAACTACATTGTTTCTGGTTGATTTTGTATAATCTGGTAATGGAAAAAATCTTTTGCGTTGCTCTACATACATCCTGTAAATACCATAACCCATTGTATCGATCATATTCAGATTAACCATTGCATTGACTAACCAACGATTTCGATATTTTTTGGGTGTTTTTTCTCCAGTTGTATAATCTTCGGCTGTTCCTTCAAAGAAACCTCCTTCGTTAGAAAAAATCAGTTTATTAACTTGTTCGGTCAATACTATTCGTGAATTATGGCTATAATCTTGATGTGCAATACAATTATTTAAAGCTTCTAAAATTACTTTTGTATCGTATTTATTCACTTCGGTTGAAAGCAATTGATTGTCTGGAAAAAACTTATACTTTACATTTCGTATTCTTTTTAAAATATCGTTAATGCTAACAAATAGAGGAATATCAAAATGCTCATAAGCTTTCTCTTCGGTATCCAATTTCCAAGTGATTTGTGCCACTGATGGCGAAATACAATGTGATGCTTCGGGTTTTCCTAAAAGTATTATTGCTGTATTGGTTATTTTTCCTCCAATTGTTATTTTGGCTTTGTCAAGAAATGTTTTTGCATCCCAATCGTCTATTTTATCATAAATGGCTGTACCAGCATTTTTTTCTTTAAACTTGTCTTTAGCTTTTACAATAGCATCAGGATCTAAATCCTCAATAGTTGCACTATCAATACAATTTGCGGACCAATCTTCCTCTGAATTGTAAATTGCTTTTACATGCTCTGGATAATTTCTTAAATCAGTTAAGCTACTATCAAATCTAATATATGGTATTTTTTTAAAGTGTGTAGGCTCTCCTTTAGCAGCAGGAATTCTAAATATTTCGACATGAGCACTATCATACTGACAAACAAAATGATTGAAACGAACTGAAGGATGTAAATATTGACGCAAATACAATTCTAGTTCTTGGTTGCCTTCTTTCTTATTTTTAAGTTTAAAAGTTGTTCCTGTAACCTGATGTGTATTATCGTCGATACCAAAAATAAAATAACCAAAAGATTGATTGTTAATACAAGCAGCATTTGAAATGGCAGAAATATACTGTCCAATTTTGTCGTTAGTAGTTGCAGTGCCTTTTTTAAACTCTACCCATTCATTTTCTTTGGGCAAAGCTCTCAACTCATCGATTAATTCTATTAATTCGGGATTTGTCATTTTGTATTTTTATTTTTTTTTACCTTTTAAGATTTTATTTTACTTATTCTTAATACAGTATGTAATGTTGCTAAATAATAATAAAAAATCCAGCTGTACCAAATCTCTTTATTGTAATTAGTTTTTTGGTCAGCATTGTGATGTCTTATGCCAAAATTATTAGCAATATTAAAAATGTCATTTTCATCTTTCTTATCCAAATGTTTTTTTATTTCAGGTCTTAAAAATTCTAGTACATCAGCCAACTCTCTAATAGCTTCTTTTCTATCATCTAATGTAGATTTTGCTTTCCTAAACTTTAGTATTGCAGAATTCATTTTATTAGAAATATTACCGGCATCATCTGTTGGAATATCAGCTTCAAATAAATTAGTTAGACCATTATCGGACAAAATTAAGATCTCTCCGTTTTCTGAAATTTCAAATCCATCTTTATAGTCACGCAAAATAATATTCATCGTATTTCTGAAATGTTGCTTTCCGTCGAGTTTACTATAAGATTCATAATGATATCTGCCACATCCAAATCTAGTTTCATCACAATAAATACCAATGTGCCCTTTCGAACAATGGTCGTATAAAAATTCTAAAACATCAAAAAAATCTTCTTCACTATAATTATTAAGCGAAGTTGGTATTGGAAATAAATTTTTTTTTCGCATTTTCAGGAAAATATAATCACTAAAATGATTACTTACTTTTCCTTGTATATGATCGTTATTACACCAAAAACCAATATATTCTTGAAAATACCCCTCTTTATTAAGAATATTATAATTGCTCAAAAAGAGATCTTTTAACATTCCGAAATCAATTTTACCATCCCCTGTACGAACAGAGTAATATTCTCTTTCCATTAATTTTTCACTTGTTTTACTTTCTTTCTTTTCAAAAACAACATATCTTTTTCTTTTTCCTCTGCAATCATTTTTTCATACAATTTGAAAAGGTATTCCAATCTTTCTTCATCGCTTTCAAAAGGCTTGGAACGATAACAACGTTCTACCGCCAAATCATTTAAATGATGTGCTTCTCGCAGACCTTTGGGCATTTTTTCAGGGTCGTAGAGTTGTGCCAAGGTTTTCTCGGAGTAGTTTTCCCGTTCTTCTAAAATTCTAAAAGCAGATTGTGTTAATTCTCCTTTTTGGTATTCTGAAAGTGATGGGAATGGGAAAGTATTGTAACATAAAGAATTTGAATAAGTAATATCAGTTTTTATACCCCCTCCAACAGATTTAGCCCAGAGGAAATGTATTCTAGATGTCAAAAAACTTAAGATAGTTATTTCTGAATCATAAATTACTTGGACTGAGTGTAATGTTTGTACATTTCCAAACTTAATATCTACTGGCAAATAATTCCTTTTACTACTAGATGTTTGAGGCATCATAATAGTGTGCTCCTTTGGTTCATGTACATATCTAAATCTATAAGGAATATTGGCAAGTGATTTTGCAACTTGACCTCCATTAGTACGGAATGAATATACTAAATCAAACCTTCTTTTAAATTCAGGTATCTTAACGGCCTCATTAAACTCGTCTTCATTTACCCATATACACCATTGAACCTCTCCTTTCATTAAACTAGAACCGCCATATAATCGTCTAATAAATTTTTCGGAATTAGGATAAGATTCGAATATTTTATTTTTTTCGTCATCGCTTAAGGTTAAAAACCCCCCATCAATTGCCTGATTACCATAGACTACTCTTGGAACTACTCCTAAAGGTTCTGCTCTTTTCTGTACAGAAACATTTTGTTTATTTGTTAAATAAGGTGAAATATTATTTACTATTGCTTTTGTACCACCTGTAAAAATATATTTACTTTCGTTGTTAACATTTCTTAATCCAACAATAATTACTGCAACAACCGCAGCTTTTTTGGCATTATTAGACCATTTAAAAGCTTGATATGCAAAATGAATTTCTAAATTTTTATTAAAAATATAAGGCCATAATAAATCAACTTGTTGTCCTTGGCAAATAGAATTGGTAGAAACAAATGCAAATTTTGAGTTATTCCCTTGTATGTATTTACTTCCGAGATAAAACCAACATGCTATATAATCCAAACTATTTTTCCCTGAAATATCTTTTAAAGAAATTGAAACATCGCTTTTTTGCTCATCATTTTGGTTTCTAGCACCCAAAAAAGGTGGATTCCCCAAAATGTAAGTTTCATCATTTGGTAGTTTTGGGCAAACAACTTCCCAATCTACTCTAGTAGCGTTTCCATGAACAATAGAGCTGGTTTTTTGCAAGGGTAGTGCCGGTTTTGTTCTACCAAAAGCTTTAAAAAACTCTTGATTCATTTGGTGTTCTGCCAGCCAAAGTGAAAGTATGGCGATTTCGTGAGCAAAATCGTCAATCTCAATACCATAAAAATTATTCAAGCTTATGCCTGAGTATTGGTTCGAGTACGTTTTATTTACTTTATCAATTTCCTTGAAGATAAACATTTCCAGTTTTCTCAATTCTTTGTAGGCGATAATCAGGAAGTTTCCACTACCGCAAGCCGGGTCAAATAGTTTGATGCTCCAAATCCTTTTCAATAATGCTTCGAGCTTGTTTTTGTTGCCATTGGCATTTTCAAATTCTGCATATAAATCATTCAAAAACAAAGGCTCTATTACTTTCATAATATTAGGTACACTCGTGTAGTGCTGTCCTAAACTACCACGTTGATCTACCGAAATAACCGCCTGAAACATAGAACCAAAAATATCTGGATTTATAGATTCCCAATTTTGGTCGCCACTATCCAAAATTGCTTGTCGACTACGGCGTGTAAAAACTGGTGCTGTATATTGGTTTTCGAACAAACCGCCATTTACATAAGGAAATTTTTGAAGATATTCAGGAAGGACAATTCTCGAATTATCTGTACTGGGAATGTTCATCACTGCAAACATTTTATCAAGATAGTCGCTTAAATCGCTACCATCTGTTTGCGTGTGGTTTTGAATGGAATGGGTAAACAAGTTCTTTTCGAAGATCCCTGTATCTTCTGCAAAATAGCAAAATAACAAGCGGGAAAGAAATACATTCAGTCCGTGAATAAATTCGGGAGAATTATCTGGATTATCTTTTTTGATTTCGTCAAAAAGCTTTGCCATTTTTTCAGCCGCTTTTACATCAGCCGGATTCTCATTTTGGTGTTGTGCTTTTTCCATACCTGCCCAAGGCAAAAAGAAATCAAAATGTTTTGGCAATGCAGTAAAATCGATATCTAAACTATCGTTTGTTTTCACATCAATGGCGAGCAAAGTCTTGAAATCGGTAACGATTACAAAACGCTGCTCTTGTTTGAGTGTGTTTTTTATCTCGGAAATGGCTTGATGCAAATCTTGATTAAAGACTGGTTTGAAAAACAGTTTTTTCTTCCACGATATTTCCCCTTCTATTTTTGATAAGTTAAGATTTCCTTTTTGTAATCGTGTTATGGAAGCTTTTGGTGAACCATAGGCCAATAATAACTCAAAAATAAAAGTTTCTTTATTGAAATCCAGAATCAAGTCTTGAAGATTTTGTTCTATTTGGGCAATGTTCATAAGTAAATTATGTTACAATTTTGTGGAATGAGGTTTTGATTAAACCTGATATTTTAATTGCTAAGATATTAAAAAATACATCAAAAGGTTGTTGCATTTTTACACAAATCATCTTCTTATTGCTCTCTTTCTTTTTCTTTTTGGAAATTCATCATCAACACCTGGAACAGTTTCAAAGAGAAGAGATGATAAAATGGATGTTAATTTTTCGGTGTTAATTTTCCAATCCTCTAATGACGGTTCGGTTTGTTGCAATTGCTTCGTTGTTTTATTATCGACCTTAAATAATTCATGGAATTTTAAGTTTTGATCAATTTCACTCTCTTTGAAATCTATTCCTGATTGTTCGTGAAAAAAGTGATTCTCTTGGATAAAATTATCTTTGTTTATTATTGGTAAAACTTGAATGGCAAATTTTATCATGCGTTGTTGATACTCTTTTAAATTGTTTGGTTTAGTCATCAAAATATTGAAATGAGCATTCTTAATTTGTTTTTTTATATAATTCCTATTAATCGATTCAATTTGTATTTTTTTGTTGATTTCATGTTTGTCTTGAGGATTTCCATTTTTTAAAATATTTTGATTCTGAAATTTTTCTAGCTCCTTTCGTTTATAATTAAAATGTTCATCAAAAGTTTTTTCGTTTGAATTGATCCATTTCACTCTATCAAACCCCACTTGATATTCGTTATTGCCAATTTTTCTATTGGATTGTTTTTCATTACAAGTAGGGCTTAGCTTTAATAGTTGAGTTTTGTCTTTTCTAGAAACAATAACATGAATATGAGATTGCAACCCTTTTTTATACTGTCCAGAAATTTCCTTTCCGTCAATAACCTCTTTATCTGTACCCTTAAATTTCCTAAAATGTTCAATTTTCCCAAAATAAACTAAATCAGCTCCCGTTTTTATCCCTTTATCTTGACGATTAAAATTCAAAGCATAGTTGTCCATCGCTTTGCGTCCATATTCTCTAATCAGATTATTAAATTGCTCTAATTCGGATGAATTTAATTCCAAAACACTTATTACTTCTCTTTTACCAGTAGCCAGAAAGGCAATATGACTCAACTCATTTTCGCTGAAGCTAATTGTTGGAGCAAAATATTTAGCATCATTTGCTCCTAATTTTCTTTTATTATTATCGATACAACTAATAACATCTATCGTCCTGATATTAATCTCTGAAGCTGTAAAGAAACCTTGTTTCCTATTTTCGAGCTGAGATATTTCATTCATTGAGGAAGATTTTTTGATGATTCTATCTAATTCTTCATTTTCCTTTTCTAAGTAAATAGCCAAGTTGGCACAACTTCCTTTATTGTCAGCTCCACGTGTACTATGTGGTTTAGATATTGGCATTATGAAAAAAGAGATTTAATTTTTACCAAAGTGCCCGATTTGTTTTTTTCGTCTAATAGTTGACAAATAAGTAAAATTGCTTGTCTATTTTTTTGTAATTCAGACGTTACCATTTTAGTCCTTTCTTCATCATTGCGATTTATTTTGTTCAGATTCTCAAAATGAGCTTTTTTAATTTCATTTGTTCGTTCTAAATGTTGATCTAAGATTTTATTTATCGAAATAATTAATTTAGAAATTTCTTCCATTTGAGCATTTTGATAATTAAAAACATCTTGTCTTAATGGTTTCAAAATATCTCTTTCTTGAACTTTTAAAAAAGAGACTATCCTTTTATCTAAAGCGGCAACCATTAAAGCGGGATTTTTGTTTACAGCATCTTTGGGATCGATACCTGTTTTTTTGAAATAATAAATCATTTCTTGAATAAGAGCGCCCAAATTCATTCTTAAACTTTCCGATAATTTCCCAAGTTCTGCATGAGCTTTTTCATCTATAATAATACTTTTTTTATTCATAATTACAATTTTCAACACTGTTAATCAATTAGTTAAGCATTTAATTATATTTAAATTATAAAATCCTATAAATTTTATTCTTAAAGAAGCCTTATTTTTAAGGCTCTAGCCTCGCAGAGCAAGTAGGATAGGGGCTTTTCCGCCCCTGTCCTACTTGCTAATTACATTACTAGTTACAAACTCTTCAAACGATGATATTCACATACAAGTCTAATCACTTGCTTTAGTTTTTAGAATCAAGAAATCATTTATATCTTTTGAACCATGAAACAGATACCTAATATCTTTACATCTTGCTCCCGTTGAATTCCACTTTCGTAAACAATTTTCTGTTGCATTCGAACCCGCAAAATCATTGTCCAAAGCAAACAAAATTTCAGAATAAATATTTAATACATGGTCTACTTTCGAAAGCATTGATAGAGAATTTAAAATCAAAAAATCTTTTGACTTTTCGTAATTTGGATACAGCGTCAATAATGAAATGAAATCCGACCATGATTCTAAAACTACTATAGATTTATTGCTATAGTTAATCCATGTAAACCATTTTATTCCTAAACACATTTTTGCATATTTATTTCGAATTTCAAATTGATTTTGGTCATTCCTAAATCCCACCCCAAAATATTTCCTATCCTTAATTTTATAATACACTTCGATTAAATATCTTTTGCATATTTCAATGTTCATTTTTCTTGTATCTAAATATTCAATTAAAATTTTATTTTGCAAAAGTTGAATTCTTTCCACATGATATTGCTTTTCTTTTTTTGTCTCGTGAAAAACATTTTGTTTAGGCGGGTCAAAAGAAAAAATAACATCCTCACTTTGTAGCCACCTAACTGCTTGCAAAAAACTAATGGAAAAATATTTCATAATAAAGTCTACAGTATTACCCCCAAAACCTTCTCCAAAGTCATAAAAAAGATTATGCTCACATTTTACAGAAGGTGTTTGCTCTTTCCTCCAATTAGCTTTAAACCAAAATTGTTCTTTTTTCTTTTCAATGGCATCAATATTTAATCTTTTCAAAATATTAATCATTAGAATGTTTCTTAATTTCTCTATATTGTCCACTATAATTTGACTTTTTGTCATACACAGAATCCTTGCGTTATTACACATCATATACGCTTATTTCTTCGATAAATAATTGATGAATGAGTATAATACCAATATTTGCATATACTCTTTTCGCTTACATAAAAAAAACTATAAGCGTTCAAAAATGGATTTTTGAACGCTTATTTTTTTAAGTGCTTGGAAAATTTAGACAAAACTTCCTCATCTGAATAAACTTTGTGCTTTCTAATCCATTCAACTATCTCAACTCGATCGAAGAATAAAGCTCCGTTGGTTGGCTTATTATGAGGGATTAATTTTTTAGCAGATAATTTGTGAATCGTACTATCCGAAAAGCCTGTATAGTTCATCAAATCTTTAATAGTAAAAATCTCTTTTTGGAACTGATTACCTTTTGTAATCATCATTTTAATTTCATTTAACTGTTCAATAATTTTTTGTGGGTTCATAATTTATGTTTTAGAATTATGAGGCTAAACTACTGGAATGAAACTAGATGAAACGTGGAGTTGCGACTTGGTCACATAATAATTCGGTAAAATCTACATTTTTAAAGACTTTCATATATTTTTCTTTGATACGGGGTAACAAATAGTCTTTCTTTATTGGATAATGATTTTTCATTTACAGGAGAATATTTTTCACCTTTTTTGTAAAGAAGTTGTGAAGCTATTATTTTTTTAGGTATTACATTATTTGAATCTATTTTTTTTAAAAAAGGAATCATAAATTCATTGATAAAACCGTGTGTTTCATTAGCGTTAATCTCCAATTTAAAAAAACAATTGTCTTTAGATTTTTTTAAACAATTGGTTAACAAAATTTGAAAATCAATTAATGATGTGTCGTCACTAAATAGTTCAATTTTTCTGAATTCAATATAATAACGATTTATAAATTCCTTATTTAAATCGATTAAATTATTAAGTTTTTTATCAGATATATTTTCAGAAGACCTTGATGAATTTTTAAACTGAGATAAATTACTATTTGATTTTTCTCTATTATAACGATTAAAAATATTATCACCCCTTAAGAAATATATAGATGATACAGTAAGTAAAAACGTAAAAATAGCAGCTAAGCAAAGAATTATATAATTAAATATAACAAAAGTATCATTACTTATCTGGACCATACATAATACTGCAACTGAAAAAGGTAATAAAGGAGCTGCAATAAAAGAAAGTTTTTTAGATCTAAATACAGAATTTAGCTTTTCAAATTGTCTATGAAGAAAGAAAAAAAATGTTTCAATTCTACCCGCCATAATAGTTGTGCTTTTTATTACATAGTAAAAATACTAAAAAATAAAACTAATTGAAACAGAATGATAAGTTTACTATCTTTGCGGAGTCAGCAATTTGTTATACTAATGTTGTACTGATAGAAACAAAAAAGCCTCTACATTTCTGTAAAGGCTTAGTTTTAACCGTGGTCCCACCTGGGCTCGAACCAGGGACCACCTGATTATGAGTCAGGTGCTCTAACCAGCTGAGCTATAGGACCGGTTTAGAGGATGCAATATTACTACTATTTTTCATTCACTCCAAATATTTTAAGACATCATTTGTATTTAATTTTAAAACTTTCCTTGAATTCCAAAAACGAAATTGATTTTCAATGTCTTATTCAAAAACTAAAATGACATTTTTTTATTTAATTTCCTGACAAAGCTCCACCAAAACGCCATTTGTATTCTTCGGATGCAGAAAAACAACCAATTTATTGTCGGCACCTTTCTTCGGAACTTCATTTATCAGTACAAAACCTTCACTTTTTAAGCGCACAATTTCGGCTTCGATATCATCAACATCAAAAGCGATATGATGAATTCCTTCTCCTTTTTTCTCCAAAAATTTCGCAATCGGACTTTCTGGATTTGTCGCCATCAAAAGTTCAATTTTATTATTTCCTGTTTGAAAGAAAGAAGTCAGAACGCCCTCGCTTTCTACCGCTTCCATTTTATATGACGTAACACCCAGCATTTTTTCGAACAAAATATTGGCATCGTCCATATTTTTTACTGCAATTCCGATATGTTCTATTTTGTTTACCATTCTTTAAAATTTATTGATTTACATACGTATTAAAATAACCGCATTCCGCAATTACATCTTGATAATATTTCGTATCCGAATAGTCTTTTCTTAGAGTTTTAAACGAATTCCAAGCAATAAAATTAATTTTATCGTCTTGAATTTCCCAATAACTATTTATCGCGCTGTACTTTTTATTATAATAATCATTTCGCTCGCATTTCGAAATCAGATACAGACATTTTGCTTTTTGTTCTTTGTTGGAAGCCGCTTCAAACGCTTTTTGATAATACATTTTAGAAACCGAATTGTTCGTAATCATTTCTTTCATTGAATCTCTAAAAGAATACGGACTTGAACCGTAACCTACAATACTAATTTCATAAAAAGTTCTTCCGTTTCCAAAATGAGAAATATTGTAAAATGCATTTCCTAACAAAAGACTGTTTGTGTAAACATCTTCGTTCTTAACCAATTTATCCTGCATTTCTTTTATCGTAGTCAAGAAATCCATGTAAGTATATTTTCTTTTTTGATAGGCCGCGTGATCGCAATCGTGACAATCTTTTATACTTCCGTTAAACGGATTTCCAAGAAACTTATAATATTGAACCGAATCTGCTTGTTTCAAAAACTCAATTGCTTCTGGAATTTTGTTTTTGAAAGTTGCCTGAACTGCTTGAAAATTATTGATATCTTTCAATTTCAAACTATAAATTCCGGCACCAATTTTCTCAATTTCAGATTTATTCGTTTTTTCCAAAAAACTCTTAATTGCCAACAAATCTTTTTCATTGTCATAAAATGAATTTCCGTCGTTCCAATAACTGTAACGCGATTCGCCGAAAATCTCAGCCAAAACTAGATTTCCTTTTTCTTTATAAAGGTTAGACAAATAACTTCTGCTCCATGAAGAAGCATTTTGATATCGAAATTCTTGTCCTTTATATGTTTTTGGAAGTTCATAATAAAGCCAATTCAAATCTGCAAGAATTGTTTTCTCATTTTTATCTGTCAATTTATCAATCTTACTCAGATTGTTTACAAAACGCAATAATCGAAGTTGCATTCCGGCCAATTCTGTTTTCGGAAGCGTTTTTTCTGCTTTGCTAAAATTCTTATCTGCATTGGCATAATCGCCTTTTAGCGTTTGAAGATATCCAATTGCCATATCCCACAAATACGGTTTTTCTGTATTTCCAGCGGCGGAAATTTTAACCATTAAATCAAATTCGCCGTTATCAATTTTAGCTTTATTTTCGGTTTTATTTTCTGCGACGGTTTGTGGTTTTGGCTTTTGATTTTCTCCCCCACTCTGCTGAAAAGAATTATTGATTTTTTGCTCTAAAGAATTTACCAATCGGGTTGCCAGATAATTCAAATGTTCGCTTTTCGGATCTAATTCATAGATTTTTTCAATGGCTTGTTTTTCATCTTTGTAATATCCATGAATTGCCCAAAGTGCAGCTTTCTCTTTATTATTTTTTGCCATTGCTAAAGCTTTACTCCAATCTGACTCGTTTTTTGGACGAAAACTATACGCCGTTACGACTCTTAATTCTGGACATTTATCAAAAACTTGAGCATACAAATAATTCGAAACCGCATATTTTTTTTGTTTATGATTGATTCCCGCCACATACGCCAAAGCACGATAATACAAAGTGTTTTTGGCTACAGAACTTTCGGTTTTATTAAAAAAGTCAATGGCTTTCTGTTTGTCATTACTATAAAAACGCGCTTTCATCGTCAAAAACCAATATCTGTTTTTCAAAAACGGATCAGATAAAGTGTTATAAACGTTTTCAATCGACTGGATCATTTTGGCGTCATTGAAAGTTTTTGCCACAACCGGATCGTAACTCCAATAATCTTCGCCAATAGAAACCGTTTCTATCTTTTGAGCTAAATATAAAAACTCGATAAAGTTTTTTACTTTCTCATCTTTCAAATTGAGCTTTTTGCCCCATTTCTGAGAACCTTTATTTTCTTTTTTCGTTTTATAAAAAACATGAAGATCTGTTACTTCTTCTTTATTTTTGATTTTATCTTTTTCATCAGAATAATATCTTGGCTTTTCATCTCCAATTAAAAAATAATTTACCGTTGTAGTATCAACTTTTCCTTTTAAATAATCTGCCCAATCCGATTTTATATTTTTATTGAAGCGAGAATTATGCTGAGTATCGAATCCAATTCCGTAGAAAATACCGCCCGATAAAAACAAAGGCGAATACGATTTGTCGGCAAAAGTTTCTGGTGTAAAATTAGAATTGTAACCAAAGAAATCCCAATCGTCTCCTCCAGCGCAGGCGTATATAATTCCGTATGCAGAAAGCAAAACGGCACTAGAAACAAGAAATAACTTGCTTAAAAGTATTTTTTTCATAATTATTTAAATTGAATTCGTCTAAATCGTAAAATATAATTTCGTTTGGCTTTTCAATAAGATTCTCTTCCAAATCTTTTGCCATTTCTTTTAAATCTTCTGTTTTAATTTCTTCTATTTTCAGCAAATCATTCTCTTCATAAAAAACTCCATTTTTATAATTCGATTGCTTTACTCTAAAGAAAATCGGACTTATTTTTTCAAAATTTGAATCTTTTTCTAAAGCCGAACTATTTATTTTAGAACGAAGTCCGACCACTTTATTGTTTCGAATATGAACTGCCCAAGAATAAATTGGAAATGCAAAATCAAGATGAAGCGGATATTTCTTTAAACTTTTAAGATATCTTGCCGCCACTTTTTGATCGTAAATCGAATTTAACGAATCGGGCGCAATCGATCCCATATTATAATACATCAAAACACCAGAATCTACATTCGGAATTTTAGTTTTTTTGAAATATTTCACTTGGTGAAGTCGAATTGTTGCCGAAAGTTTTTTCTTCGAAAGCTGTTTAAAAACTTCAATAAATTTAAGGTAATTGTTTTTGCTTTCTAAACTCCAATCGCAATCAATTTGAATTTCTTGGCAAGTAATTTTGTTTTTAGAATTGATTTGTTCGATAAAATCAAAAGCTTTTTGAGCTAAATCTTTTACATCAAGTTTCTGCTGCAGCATAACTTTGTTCTGAATAAAAACAACGGGAACAATTTGATATTGTTTTGGATTTTCCTCAAATCGAATCGGACTAATCGGAAATGGAAGTTTAGATTTTGGATGTAATCCGATGTCAAAATATCTTAAATAAAGCTTATTAACTTTATTTTCTTCTAAAACTTCTTTTTCTTTTTCTGAAAATTTAAAAATCGTTTTCCAATAATAAAAAGAGATTGTAGGCATATCATTTTTACTGCAAGCAAACAGCAAAAAGAGACATAAAATGGAAAAAAAACGTTTTAACAAAACTCAGAAAATTACATTTGAAACCAAAAGTAAGAAATTATAGCTGTTTAAAATATTCGAAATAGCAAAAAATAGCAACGAAATCTAAAAAACCAAAACCCTAATAAATAGCCAAAAAATTTCAATTAAAGCAAATATAATCGTTATTTTGTGCAATCAAATTGAAAAACCCTTATGTTGAAAAACACCTTAAAATATATTTCATTTATTATAGTAATATCAATGATAAGCTGTGCAAAAAGAGGCAGTATTACTGGCGGTTTAAAAGATACTTTAGCGCCAGTTTTGATATCTAGTTTTCCTGAAAATTACAGCACAAACTTTAAAGGAAATACGATTACTTTAAATTTTGATGAATATATCAAGCTTAAAAACCTGAACAAACAGCTGATTATTTCTCCGCCGATGAAGCACGAGCCACTTTTCTCGCCAACATCGGTTAGTAAATTTATTAAAATCGACATTAAAGACACTCTACAGCCAAATACTACTTACAGTTTTAATTTTGGACAGGCTATTACAGATAATAATGAAGGAAATGCTATAAATCAGTTTAAATATGTTTTTTCAACTGGTCCGTATATTGACTCTTTAAAATTAAGCGGACGAATTAAAGATGCAAAAGATAAATATGTAGATAATTTTGTTTCTGTAATGTTGTATGAAGTAAATGACAAGTTTAAAGATTCTACCATTTACAAAGATTTTCCGCGTTATATTACCAACACTTTAGATAGTTTGAGAACTTTTCAGTTTGAGAATTTAAAAGAAGGAAAATATCTTTTGGTTGCTTTGAAGGATAAAGGCGGGAACAATAAATTTAATCCGAAAGACGATAAAATTGGATTTTTAAAACAATATATCACAATTCCGACTGATACGGTTTACGAACTAGAATTATTTAAAGAAGTATTGCCTTTCAAAGCTTTCAAACCAATTCAGGCTTCTGGAAACAGATTATTACTTCCGTACGAAGGAAAACAAGATCTTAAGAATGCCAAACCAAAAATCGTTCTTAAAAACGGAAATGAAGTTCTGGAAACCATCGTAACGCAATTCCCTAAAAAAGACTCGCTTCAACTTTGGTTTAAGCCTCTAAAAACAGATTCATTATCGTTGCAAGTATCAAAAGACAACTTTGACAAAAAGTTTTCTTTGAAGATTAAAAACATGAAAAAAGACACCTTAAATATTAAGGCGGTACAAAATGGTGTCATTAATTTTAGAGAACGTTTTACGCTGGAAACCGAAACTCCTTTGGTAAAATTTGATAAATCTAAAATTTCATTGGTCAATAAAGATTCTACAGCAGTAGATTTCACTACCGAATATGACGAGTTTGAACAAAAGCTCTATGTCGATTTCAAAAAAGAACCTGTAGAAAAGTATAATTTCACATTCTTGCCAGGCGCTTTAACTGACTTTTACGAAAAGGCAAATGACACTTTATCTTTTAAATTAACTACTAAAGAATTAGAAGATTATGGTAATTTGGTATTGAATCTCAAAAATGTAAAACGTTTTCCGATTATTGTAGATATAACAAACAAAAAAGGAGACGAAGTTCTTGCGAGCGCATATTCTGAAGGCGAAACCAAAATTACATTCAATTTAGTTGTTCCTACAGAATTTACGATTCGTGTCATTTATGATGACAATAAAAATAAAGTTTACGACACCGGAAATTTCTTAAAGAAAACCTATTCTGAGGAAGTGTTTTATCATCAAAAAGGCGTCGATGTCCGATCGAATTGGGATGTAGAAGAAACTATTGACCTTAGCATACCATTTAGTCCAGAAGTCGAGAAAAAGACAGACGACAAAAAGAAAAAAGAAGCCGAAAAGAAACGGAAGGCTTTCTAAAGACTAAAAAATCACATCTAACATTTATAAAAAAACCTCGAGATATCTCTACATCTCGAGGTTTTTCTTTTTAAGAAGTTATTATCTTAACAAACTATGCTAAAATTTCCTTCACCGCATATAGAAGTTGCAACACCAACTGTGTAAGCAGCCATTGAGTTACCTGTTCTTCCTGCTGAAGCTCCACTTACACATGTCCATTTGCAAAATTGGGTACCATAAACATCACCGTCAGGATGTTCTAGGGGAACAGTGCCTCCAAATGTATTTTTCATTTCATTTGCGGTAAGCGAACTAATAGTGTTCGACAAAATCATTTCTTTAAGTTTTTTCATGCTTTTGATTAAAAGTTAATAATGACTAAAACATTTCTCCGTAATATTTTTCTAATAGACCACGTGCACTTGGTATATTTTAGAAAAAATTACAGAAATAACTTTCATAAAAATAATGATTTTATATTTAAGACAGTGCTAAAAACAAAAAAATTAAGAAAAAACATACGTAAAATATTGCGTTATCATTACATTTTGCACATCCATTCTCCATTCTAATTGAAATAGAAATGAAGAGATTGATTGAAGCCGAAAAGAAACTAAAGGCATTTTAAAACTTAAGTTCAAACTGATCACGATCTCCTAGAAAATTAAGTTTTCTACGAGTTTCCAACATCATATTTTTATCCAATTCAGCCACAAAAACACCTTCTGTTTCTTGTGGCTTTATTATATAATTTCCCCAAAAATCAATAAGTTGCGTATGTCCATTGTGTTCAAAATTATTGTCATCAAAACCAATTCTGTTTACGCCCGCAACATAACTTAGATTTTCTATTGCACGTGCATTTAGTAAAGTATCCCAAGCCCCGGTTCGAACTTTGGGCCAGTTGGCAACATATAAAAGCAGATCGTAATTTTCGACATTTCGAGCAAAAACAGGAAATCTCAAATCATAACAAATCTGCAGACAGATTTTCCAATCTAAATAATCAACAATTACTTTATCAGTTCCTGGAGTGTAAAACTCATTTTCTCCCGCAAGAGAAAACAAATGTCTTTTGTCGTAATATTGAAAATCCCCAGAAGGAAAAACAAAAAACATTCGGTTATAAAAATTTCCATTTTCGGTAATAACGACACTTCCGGTTATTGCCGCATTTTTTTGTTTTGCTTTCAATTTCATCCATTCAACAGTTTCTCCTTGCATGGTTTCCGCAATATCCGAAGCATTCATTGTAAATCCCGTCGAAAACATTTCTGGAAGTACAATTAAATTTATTTCAGAATCGATTTCATTAATTTTTGAATCGAAATTTTCTCTGTTTTTTGAAGCATCTTCCCAAAAAAGGTCTGTTTGAATTAAAGCAATTTTCATTTCAGTATATTTTTATATAAAGGTAGAAAACATCGGCGTAATCTTGATTTATCACCACACATTTTTAACATTATGATTGCAAAAAAAATGCAGTTTTTGCAAAAAAAAATGCGATGTGTGAAATTATTTTATATATTTGAAAATCTTACCACAATTATAACTAACTAAAAACCAACTACAAATCATGAGCATTTTGATACTCACAGCTTGCATTATTTTCTTGATTTTACAGATTGCTTGGTTTAAAATTAATCCGTTTATAGCGTTTATCATTACGTCACTTTTGGCTGCGCTTTTTTTAGGATTGCCAGTAGAAACGATTTCTCCAGTTTTGCAAAAAGGTCTTGGCGAAATGCTCGGCTCAATAACTTTAATTATTGTTTTCGGAACTTGTATTGGTAAATTGGCAGTTTCTTCTGGAGCCGCAAAAGTGATTGCCAAAACAGTTATGAATTGGACTGGCAGAAAATATGTTCGTTTGGGTTTAATGATTACTGGATTTATAATCGGAATTCCTCTTTTTTATAGCGTTGGATTTGTACTTTTAGTTCCGCTGATTTTTTCTGTTGCGCATCAATTTAAATTATCAAAAGTTTATTTGGGAATTCCTATGCTGGCTTCGCTTTCTGTTGCACACGGATTTCTTCCGCCGCATCCTTCGCCAATGGCGTTAAGCAGTATCTTAAAAGCGGATATTGGTTTGGTTTTAATTTACGGAATTATAATCGCCATTCCGACCATTTTAATTGCCGGACTTTGGTTTTCGACTCGTTTTAAAAACATCAAAACAGAATCGGAACATGAAATTTTAAATGTCGAAGAAATTACAAACGAAGGCAAACTGCCAAGTTTTGGATTGAGTTTATTCTCCGCCTTATTTCCCGTTTTCGGATTGACGATTACTTCTCTACTTCCATTAATTTCAGACAATGAAAAACTGATTGCTATTTGCAAAATTATCGGCGATCCAAGTATCATTATGTTATTATCGCTTCTGCTTTGCACTTATACTTTAGGAATTAAAATGAACAGAAGCATGTCTTCTGTTATGGACGATTATACACAAGCTATAAAAGATGTTGCTTTAATTGTTTTAATTGTTGGCGGTGCGGGTTGCCTAAAAGAAGTCATGATTGTAAGCGGTGTAAACGAAACTATTGTTGCGACTTTAAATCAAGTTAATATTCATCCGTTTTTATTGGCCTGGATTATGGCGGCGATAATTCGTATTTGCGTGGGTTCTGCAACCGCGGCAGGATTAATGACAGCCAGCGTTTTATTACCTTTACTACAATCAAACGATCTTGATCCCAATCTCTTTGTACTTTCTGTTGGAGCTGGAAGTTTAATGTGTTCGCACGTTAATGATCCAAGTTTCTGGATGTTCAAAGAGTATTTTAATATTAGTCTAAAAGACACTTTTAAATCCTGGACAGTTATGGAATCATTGGTTTCTGTTCTGGGAATTGTATTTATATTTATTTTAAACGCTTTAATACATTAAAATCATGAGTTTAAATCCACAAGAAAAATTCGAAAGTCTTGGTTTATCGCTTCCTCCTGCTCCACAGCCGTTAGGAATTTATAAACCGTATTTAGTAGACGGGAAATATCTATATCTATCTGGTCACGGGCCAGTTCAAGACGATAAATCTTTAATCATCGGACGCATTGGAGAAGATATGGATATCGAAGCTGGAAAATTAGCCGCAAGACAAGTTGGTTTAACAATGCTTTCTACAATTGTAACCAATTTTGGAAGCTTAAGCAAAGTAAAAAGAGTGATCAAAGTTCTCGGAATGGTAAATTGCACTTCAGATTTCCTAAAACATCCTTATGTAATTAACGGTTGCAGCGAATTATTTGCAGAAGTTTGGGGACAAGAAAACGGAATCGGCGTAAGAAGCGCAGTCGGATTTGGATCGCTTCCTGATAATATTCCTGTTGAAGTTGAAGCGTTTTTTGAATTATACTAATTCTTTTTTAAACACATAGAAACATAGATTTTTGATGCTAGTTAAAGGCGTTTCACTTATTTTAACAAACATAAACTATGTGTAAATGATTTGTCATTTATTTCAATCTTTCTAAATCAAGAAAAATAAAAAACTATGTTTCTATGTGTTTAAAAATTATGTTCAATCTGATTACAATTAATTGCTAAAAACTAAGAATCATGCAAAAGAACTGGTGGGAAATAAATTCTGAAACACTTATCGATACTCCGTTTTTAGCAGTTTACGAAGATCGTGTTCGGCAAAATATTGAGAAGTTGATTTCTTATGTGAAAGGCGACACTCAGAGATTACGTCCCCATATTAAAACACATAAAAATGCCGAGATTTTAGAGCTTTTTAAAATTTATAATATCAAGAAAATAAAATGCGCTACAATTGCTGAAGCTGAACTGGCCGCCAATCAGCAAATTGAAGATATTCTTTTAGCGTATCAACCTGTTGGTTTAAAAGCAGAAAGATGGATTGCATTACTTAAAAAATTTCCAGAAATTCATTTTTCAGCTATTGTAGACAATCTGAAAACGGCTTCAGATTTAAATGAAATTGCTAAAAGAAATAACCTTAAACTTTCTGTTTATTTGGATTTAAATACAGGAATGAACCGAACAGGATTTTCGATTTCTGAAGATTGGACAGCATTAATTGAAGAAATTTTAAAATTTAAAAATCTTCATTTGAAGGGAATCCATATTTATGACGGACATATAAAAGGAAGTTTAGAAGAAAGAAATTTAGAAGTTTCAAAAGCATTCGATAAAATTATCAATCAAGTTGAAAGAATTAACTATGATTTAAAAATCGTTGCTGGCGGTTCTAATACTTTTCCATTTTATGCCAAACAAGAAAATGTAGAATGCAATCCAGGAACTTTTGTTTTTTGGGATTCTAATTATCGAACGAATCTTCCTGAACAGGATTTTAAACCTGCATTAGTAATCGTTGGAACCATTATTTCTAAACCAACAAAAAACACTTTTTGTGTCGATATTGGTTATAAAGCGGTTTCATCTGAAAATCCGATTGATAAAAGATTGGTTGTTTTGAATGATGAGAATTTGATTCCAACCGCACATTCTGAAGAACATTTGATTGTAGAAAACCGAGGTGAAAACGAATATGAAATCGGCGACATTATTTACGCAGAACCGTATCATGTTTGCCCGACTGTTGCATTATATGATAATCTTCAAATCGTAAACAAAAAGCATCAAATTTATACGCAATGGCCAGTTGGCGCGCGAGGACGAAAAAATACTATTTAAATTTTAATCTGAATTATGTTTATACTAGACGCTCATTTGGATCTCAGCATGAATGCAATGGAATGGAATCGAGACATAAGAAATGATGTTCCGACTTTACGCCATTTAGAAAAAGGAATGACGGACAAGCCCGATCGCGAACGCGCAACGGTTTCTTTTCCTGATCTCAGACGTGGCAATATCGGAATTGTTGTTGCGACTCAAATTGCAAGATTTGTAAAACCCGACAGTTTAATTCCAGGTTGGAATTCTCCAGAACAGGCTTGGGCACAAACGCAAGGACAAATTTCATGGTACAAAAGCATGGAAGAAGCTGGCGAAATGACTCAGATTACGGATAAAAAATCGCTCCTAAAACATTTTGATTTATGGAATGATGGAACTCCAAACGACAAAAAACCAATTGGCTATATTTTGAGTTTAGAAGGCGCAGATTCAATCGTTGATATTTCTTATTTGGAAAAAGCCTACAATTACGGATTACGTGCTGTCGGCCCCGCGCATTATGGACCGGGAAGATATGCCAACGGAACCGATGCAACTGGAAAAATGAATCAAAACGGAATTGATTTATTGAAAGAAATGGAACGTTTGAATATTATTCTCGATGCAACACATTTATGTGATGATGCTTTTTGGCAGGCTTTAGATCATTTTAACGGTGCTGTTTGGGCAAGTCATAACAATTGCAGAGCGTTAGTTGATCATAATCGGCAATACAGTGATGAAATGATTAAAGCTTTAATTTCGAGAGAAGCTGTTATTGGCGGTGCTTTAGATGCTTGGATGATGGTTCCGAATTGGCAGAGAGGTATTTCTCAGCCAAAAGAAATGAATTGTAGTTTAGAAACCGCATTCAAACACATGGATCATATTTGTCAGCTGGCAGGAAATGCAAATCATATCGGAATTGGTTCAGATTTAGATGGCGCTTTTGGAACAGAACAATGTCCGTACGATTTAGACACCATTGCCGATTTACAAAAGTTAGTTTTAATATTTAAAAATCATGGTTATGCTGATGAAGATTTAAAAAAGATTTTTCATCAAAATTGGATTGATTTTCTAGTAAAACATTGGGATTAAATCACAGTCAAACTCGGAAAGTTTTCTTTGTATGATTTTAGTTTTTTATCATTTGGTTCTTCTTCGGTAATCACATAATTTATCTCAGACAAACTGGCGATTTTCATTTTAAGAACTGTATTTAATTTTTCAGTAATAGTTAAAACCGCTGTTTTTTTAGAAGCCTGAATCATTGCTTTTTTAACCTGAACGGTTTCCCAGTCAGAATCAGAATAACCGCCATCGATGTCAAGGGCATTTGTTCCAAGAACTAAAAGATCGGCTTTAATATTCGCCAATTGATGAAAAGCTTCTCCGCTAACACACATCTGACTGTAAGAAGAAATGCTTCCGCCAATCATGATGGTTTTGATATTTGGTTTATCCAAAAGCTGAACCGCAGTTAAAGCCGTAATCGTAAAAACGGTCAAATTAAGATCGTTTGGAATTAATCGGATGAACTCGCGAATCGTAGTTCCTCCGTCAACAATTAAAACCATTCCGTCATGAAGAAGTCCGACCGCTTTTTGAGCAATAACTTGTTTGGCTTCGACAGCATAAGTCTGATTAGAAGAAGAATAGTGATATCCTTTGGTCATAGCGCCGCCTTTTACTTTAATCAAAAGTGCGTCTGCGTCAAGCTCATTAATATCACGGCGAACAGTATCTTCGGAAACGCCAAGTTTAGCCGAAAGAGTTTCAAAACTTACACGCGTGTGCAAATTGATCTCTTTTAGAATATGATTTTTACGTTCTTCTTTACTGTAATTTAAAACTTCATTTTCAGTGCTCATGCCGATTGTTTTTTTCTAATTACAAAAATAAACATTTCAGCAAATAATTCAACGAAACTAAAAGTCGTATTGACAATAAATATTTTCAAAATCCAGTTTTAAAAGCTTTTACATATCTTTAAAACTCCGTTTTAATAAAATCTAACGTTTTTCAATTATGAAAAAATTCCTTTTTCTATTTTTCTTTCTTTCTTTTTTAAATGGAAATGCTCAAAATTCCCAACAAAACAATTCTATAATTCCAACTCCAAATTTGTATAAATTAACAGGAGATAATATTCGCATAAATGGAAAAGTTCAAGTCAGTTTTGCGAATAAAAATCATAGTGAAAAGGAATTAAAATCGGCAAAAATTTTAGAATCAGCTTTCAATTCTTCAAACAATTCTAAGAAATCAAATATTAAAATTGAGTTTAATTCAGATGTAAATTTCAAATCCAAAGAAGGCTATAAAATCGAAATTACTTCGAACAAAATTTCAGTTTCGGGGAAAGAAGAAGGACTTTTTTATGCTGTTCAAACTTTATTACAGCTTCTTCCAAACAAAATTTCGAGCGAAATAAAATTACCGTGCGTAATTATAGAAGACCAACCGCGATATTCTTACCGAGGCTTGCATTTAGACGTTTGCCGTCATTTTTTCTCTGTTGCTGTTATAAAAGATTTTATTGCACAAATGGCTAGTTATAAATTAAATAATTTTCATTGGCATTTAACCGACGATCAAGGTTGGCGAATTGAGATTAAAAAATATCCAAAACTGACTGAAGTGGGCTCCAAAAGAGCGCAGACTTTAGTGGGGAATAAATTCGAAAGATCTCCATTTTTTTTCGACGGAAATCCATATGGAGGATTTTATACTCAGGAGGAAATCAAAGAAGTGGTAAAATTTGCCGAGGCTAATTATGTGAATGTTATTCCAGAAATAGAAATGCCAGGTCATGCTTCTGCGGCAGTTACAGCTTATCCAAATTTGGCTTGTTTTCCAGATCGAAATTATAAAGTTGTAGAATCGTGGGGCGTTTTTGAAGATGTTTTTTGTGCAGGAAAAGACGAAACTTTTACTTTTTTAGAAGATGTTTTGACAGAAGTTATGGCATTATTTCCGAGTAAAAATATTCATGTTGGCGGAGACGAATGTCCGAAAACGAGATGGAAAGTTTGTCCGAATTGTCAAAAAAGAATCAAAGATTTAGGCTTGAAAGATGAGCATGAACTTCAAAGTTATTTCATTAAAAGAATCGAAAAATTCCTGAACGCAAATGGAAGACAGGTTTTTGGTTGGGATGAAATTCTAGAAGGCGGACTCGCACCAAATGCAGCCGTTATGTCTTGGCGTGGAGAATCGGGCGGAATTCACGCTGCAAAACTGAAACATCCTGTTGTAATGACTCCAGAACAAACAGTTTATTTTGATTATAATCAAGGTTATTCGCCAAATGAACCGCTTACAGTTGGAAGATTAAGTACTTTAGAGAAAGTTTACAATTACAATCCAACTCTGGTTGACAGCTTATCTGTCGAAGAACAAAAATATATTATTGGAGTCCAAGCCAATCTTTGGTCGGAATATTTGACAAGTCCAGCAAAATTAAATTATATGCTTTATCCGAGAATTTTCGCTTTAGCAGAAATTGCCTGGACAGAAACTCCGAATAAAAATTACAATCATTTTATTCAAAATCAACTTCCGTATCATTTAGAAAAATTAGAATTACAAGATCGATTGTATAAAGTTCCGACACCTTTTGGTTCTGATGAAACAGCTTTAATCACATCAAAATATATTTTAGATTTAAAACCAACCATTAAAAATGGAAAAATCTTTTATACGATTGATGGATACAATCCTGATGAAACAGCAAATTTGTTCCAAAACCCTGTAACAATAAATATTCCAAAAGGAGAATATCGAATTATCAAAACAATTCAAATCAGCGAAAGCGGCAAAAAAAGTTCCATCAATAAAATCATTGTTCGAAATCCAGATTTAAAATCTGCTTTGGCAATTCAGCCGAAAAAAAATGGTTTGAAATACGAATATTTTATAGGAACATTTAAGCAGGTTCAGGATTTAGAACTTGCAAAACCTGTGAATTCAGGAATTTTAGAAGGTAAAATCAGCGCTGAAAAATGGAAAACGAAATTAGAGCCATACATCGGCTTAAAATTTAACGGATACATCTTTATTCCAGAAACAGAAAATTATATTTTTTCAACCCTTTCAGATGATGGATCAAAGCTTTTTATCGACGATGAATTAATTGTAGATAATGATGGTATTCATTGGATGAACGAAGCTTATGGCGCTGTTAAATTGGAAAAAGGATTTCACAAACTCAACATCAGTTATTTTGACTCAACTGGCGGTACAGTTTTAAATTGTTTTATTCAGAAAGAAGGAAAAGAAAAACAAGAAATTAGCGCGTCGCAACTGTATTACGAATAGAAAACAAAAAAGGAATTGTAAAAGGATAGTTCTTTTAATTGAATAGAACATTATCCCATTCACAAGACCCTAGAAAGATGTAAAATATTTATAGAATTTTAATAGAGAATATAAAAAAGCTCCAGGGGTGCGACATGTTTTTTACAATTTCAATATATGTCGCTCCGCTGGAGCTTTAAGTTGTAAACGTTTATTCTTTGCTATAAATATTGAGCTTCTCCGAAGCTTATAAAAAAAAGAGCTGTCTTTTTGAGACAACTCTTTTTTAATTTTATATAAAAGATAAATTAACCTTTTAAACTTGCCGCTAAATATTCGCGGTTCATACGTGCGATATTTTCAAGTGAAATTCCTTTTGGACATTCGATTTCACAAGCTCCTGTATTTGTACAGTTTCCGAAACCTTCTAAATCCATTTGGTGAACCATGTTTAATACACGATCAACAGCCTCAACTTTACCTTGTGGCAATAATGCATATTGAGAAACTTTTGCAGAAACAAATAACATTGCTGAAGAGTTTTTACAAGTTGCAACACAAGCTCCACAACCAATACAAGCAGCTGCATCGAATGATTTATCTGCATCGTCTTTGTTGATTGGAATAGTATTCGCATCGATTGTATTTCCTGAAGTATTTACAGAGATAAATCCTCCTGCATGTTGAATTCTGTCAAAAGAACTTCTATCAACAACTAAATCTTTAATTACTGGGAAAGCTTTTGCTCTAAATGGCTCGATAAAAATTGTATCACCATCTTTAAACATACGCATGTGTAACTGACAAGTTGTAACACCTCTGTCTGGTCCGTGCGCTTCACCGTTGATGAATAAAGAACACATTCCGCAGATTCCTTCACGACAATCGTGATCGAATGCTACTGGCTCTTCTCCTTTGTTGATTAGTCCTTCGTTAAGAACATCTAACATTTCAAGGAAAGACATATCTGGTTCGATTCCATCGATAGGATATTCTACAATCCCTCCTTTATCTTGAGCGTTTTTTTGACGCCATATTTTTAATGTAAGTTTCATTTTGTATAAGTATTAAGTATTAAGAAAAAAGTATCAAGACTTTTCTAAATACTATTTATAGCTTCTTTGAACTAATTTAATGTTTTCGTAATTAAGAGGTTCTTTGTGTAATACTGCATCACTTGGTTTTCCTTTGTATTCCCAAGCTGCAACGTATGCAAAGTTATCATCATCACGAAGTGCTTCTCCTTCTTCTGTTTGGTATTCCTCACGGAAGTGACCTCCACAAGATTCATTACGGTGTAAAGCATCTTTAGCGAACAATTCTCCTAATTCTAAGAAATCGGCAACACGAGTCGCTTTTTCTAATTCCTGATTAAATTCGTAAGCGCTTCCAGGAACTTTCACATCTTTATAAAACTCTTCACGTAAAGCAGCAATTTCTTCGATAGCCTCAGTTAAACCTTTAGCGTTACGAGCCATTCCAACTTTATTCCACATGATTTTTCCAAGTTTTTTGTGGAAATAATCTACAGAATGTTTACCGTTGTTATTGATAAATTTATTGATTTGATCTACAACCGCTTTTTCAGCTTCAACGAATTCTGGCAAGTCTGTAGAAATTGTTCCCATTTTAATATCTGGAGCTAAATAATCTCCGATAGTATATGGCAATACGAAATATCCGTCAGCTAAACCTTGCATCAAAGCAGAAGCTCCAAGTCTGTTTGCTCCGTGATCAGAGAAGTTAGATTCTCCAATTGAGAAACATCCAGGAATTGTAGTCATTAAGTTATAATCAACCCAAGTTCCTCCCATTGTGTAGTGAACCGCTGGGTAAATCATCATTGGCGTTACATAAGGATCTTCGTCAACAATCTTCAAGTACATTTGGAATAAGTTTCCGTATTTACTTTTCACGATATCAGTTCCTAATTTAGTAACTAAAGCTTTATCATTTTCATTCAATCCTTTTACGTGAGCAGCTTCTTTTCCGTAACGTTCGATAGCCGCTGCAAAATCAAGATAAACTGCTTCTCCAGTTTTGTTAACACCAAAACCAGCATCACATCTTTCTTTTGCCGCACGAGACGCAACGTCACGAGGAACTAAGTTACCAAAAGCAGGATATCTTCTTTCTAAGAAATAATCTCTTTCTTCTTCAGATAAATCAATTGCTTTTTTTCTTCCTTCACGAATTGCTTGAGCATCTTCTAATTTTGCAGGAACCCAAATACGACCATCATTACGTAAAGATTCAGACATCAAAGTCAATTTAGACTGGTGATCTCCTGAAACCGGAATACATGTTGGGTGAATTTGCGTATAACAAGGATTTGCGAAAAACGCTCCTTTTTTATGAATTTTCCAAGCTGCTGTTGCGTTACTTCCCATAGCATTTGTTGAAAGGAAAAATACGTTTCCGTATCCTCCAGAACCAATTACTACTGCGTGAGCAGAATGTCTTTCTATTTTTCCTGTGATTAAGTCACGAGCGATAATACCTCTCGCTTTTCCGTTCACGATTACAATGTCAAGCATTTCGTGACGGTTGTACATTTTGATTTTTCCACGACCAATCTGACGGTTCATTGCAGAATAAGCTCCTAACAATAATTGCTGTCCAGTTTGTCCTTGTGCGTAAAATGTACGAGAAACCAAAGTTCCTCCAAAAGAACGGTTATCCAAAAGTCCTCCATATTCACGAGCCAATGGCACCCCTTGAGCCACACATTGGTCAATAATATTTGCAGAAACCTCAGCCAAACGGTGAACGTTTGCCTCACGTGCACGATAGTCACCTCCTTTTACAGTATCGTAGAACAATCTGTAAACTGAGTCACCATCACCTTTATAATTTTTTGCTGCGTTGATACCCCCTTGTGCTGCAATAGAGTGCGCACGACGTGGAGAATCTTGAAAGCAGAATGCTTTTACGTTATATCCTAATTCAGCCAAAGTAGCTGCTGCTGAACCTCCAGCCAAACCTGTACCAACAACTATAATATCTAAATTACGTTTGTTAGCAGGGTTTACTAAATTAATATGATCTTTATAATTTGTCCATTTGTCCGCTATAGGACCATTTGGAATTTTTGAATCTAATGCCATTATAATTTATATTAATTATTGAAATGATGAAATAAAGCGATTATTACGAAAAGAGCTGGAACTACAACTGCAAATCCGTAACCTACTTTTGCTAAAAATCTAGAGTATTTGTTGTGCATCCCTACAGATTGAAGAGAAGATGCGAACCCGTGCCATAAGTGAAACCCTAAAAGAATGAAAGACACACAGTATAAAGCTGTACGGATTGGGTCGTGAAATTTGTGAACTAACTCACCATAATATCTTGTAGCATCTGGCGCTGTACCAGCTATATATTTGTAGCTAACTTCAGGAAACCAGAAATCATAAAAGTGCAATCCTAAGAAAGCTAAAATAACCAATCCAGAAATAATCATATTTCTAGAACTCCAAGAAGCGTTTGCAGCTCCGTTGTATTTAGCGTAAGCAATTGGTCTTGCCGCGCTGTTTTGTGCTGTAAGTACAAATCCCATTACGAAATGGAAAATTACTCCAAATGCCAAAACTGGCTGCATTACATACTGAATCAGCGGATTGTATCCCATAAAGTGAGAAGCTTCATTGAAAACGTCTTCACTAAGAATAGAAATAAAATTTAAGGAAACATGCAGCGCTAAAAACGTGATTAAGAATATTCCCGAAAGAGCCATAGCCACTTTCTTTAAGATGGAAGCATTCAACTGTGCAGATTGTGCCATAAGTGTTAAGTAGTTTGTTTTAAAAAATTAGACAAAAATAACTCAATTACAAAAGAACTACAACCATTTCGCTGTTATTTATAATGATTTTAAAATAGCGCATTACTAAGTATTTTTACGTACAAAAATTAAATTCATTAAAAATAATTTAGTATAAAATTTTTAAGAACCTGCTTCTTAAGCCTTAAAATCAAAATGGCACTCTAAGTAGATTAGGAAATTTTTATCATATTGTTATTTTATTCAAAGTTTTGATTTGTTTTCTTTAAAAGTTTCATCGCACATAAATTTTGTCTGAGTAAAAAATTGTCATTCCACAACATAGTTTTACCTTTAGCCGCTCAAAAAAATAAGAATGAAAACAGGAATTGATGCTATTTCTTTTGACGTAGCAAACATACATTTACCCATAAAAACTTTGGCGGTTGCCAGAAATATTGAACCAGAAAAATTAGAAAAAGGTCTTGGCTTACTAAAAATGACTTTTCCAGACGTTCATCAAGACGCTGTTGTTTTTGGAGCAAATGCTTTAACCAAACTTATTACTGACAATAAAATTGACTTAAAAGAAATCAGCAGAATCTATGTTGGTACTGAAAGTGGAATTGACAGTTCTAAACCAATTGCTTCTTATTTAATTAGTTTAATGGAGCAAAAATTTGGCGAAGATTCTTTAGCAGAATGCGATGTTGTAGATTTTACTTTTGCTTGTATTGGCGGCGTTGACGCGATGCAAAATTGTCTTGATTTCGTTAAACTAAATCCAAACAAAAAAGCAATTGTAGTTACTTCTGATTTTGCAAAATATGATTTAAACTCAGGCGGAGAATACACACAAGGTGCTGGAGCTGTTGCCATGTTAATTACTGCAAACCCAAAAATTATTGCTTTTGATGATAATTGGGCAACAAGCACAAAAGGTGTTTTTGACTTTTTCAAACCATACAGAACGATTTCTAAAGAAGAAATTACTCAAAATTCTAACAACGATTCTTGGTTTGACAATTTAGAAGCCGAAATTGAAATCCATAAAGATCAGCCGGTTTTTGACGGACAATATTCAAACCAATGTTATATGGATCGTACGCGAAATGCGTATTTTTCATTCAAAAAATTAAAAAATACAACCGAAACTTTATATAACACTTGGCATAGCATCGTGATGCACTTGCCATATTCTTTTCAGGGAAGAAGAATGTTATCTGAAATCTATGCTTTAGATAGTGCCGAAAAAATTATTGCGGATGATATTGCACCTGCAGATTATCAAACAAAAATTAAAGAAGTGGCAAAATCTGAAGATTACAGAAGTTTTGTAACCGAGAAATTACAGCCTGCAGAATTGGCTTCTTCATTAATTGGAAACCTTTATACAGGTTCCATTTTCATGGGATTATTATCGACTCTTGCTCATTTTTATGACACAAATAAAGAAGTTGCTGGAACTAAATTTGGTTTCTTAGCTTACGGAAGCGGATCGAAATCGAAAGTTTTTGAAGGAATGATTCAGCCAGAATGGAAATCGGCATTAGAAAATGTAAAACTTTTCGAAAACTTAGCCGAAAGCGTAGAAATTGATTTCAACACTTACGAAAGTCTTCACAAAAAAGAACAAAAACAAAGCGTCAGAACTCCGAAAAACGAATGGGTATTAGATAGAATTGAAAAAGAAATTCCAGTTTTGATTGGGGCTAGATATTATAAATGGGTGGAATAAAAAATTAAACCCAATTTTTGAAAACCCAAATTCCAAATATAAACCGAAGTTTAAATAGCTTCGGTTTTTTTTATTTAATCATTTTCTTTTACGTCGTAATGCTCTTTTATTTCAAGCAAGATTTTGTGCACAGCTCTTATATTCCTCTCCTTCTCTCTTCTTGCCCAAAAACCATAAATCCATACTGTTGTTAATTGAGTACTATATAAGTTCTCTCCATTTCTATCAGCATTTTTCTTAATTAGCTGTAAAACTGCTGGTGAAACATAAGGCTGAATCTTTCTATAGTAAAGCATAGGATGTTTTCCAGAAGGAATCATACTATCGTAAATATTTTCCAGAACCTTCATATTTGGATCTAACGCATCAATATCGTCATAACTTTTAATAAGAGCATCTACTAATAAATTCAAATTGGAGTCGTAATAAACTTTATTGGATATAAAAGCATAAATTAAAGGACGGTAATTCTGAAATGTATCTTCAAGATTTCTTGAATTATATCGAACCATTTTAATTTTATCAAGAATTCCATAAAAATTATTTGAATGAAGTCCCATTTGAATTGATCTTCTAATTTCCATAAAAGACTGGGCTTTTTTCAGCTTCAAAAAATCTGATAAGAAAACCCTAAGAAAACCTTGTGTTTCATGCCAATTATCATCATTAAATATTCCTTTAGAATCAATTTCTTTTTCTATTTCAGGATAACTAAAATCTTTAATGCCATAATAATCATCTTCATAATCTCTAACTTTATCAAGTTCTTGACGAATAGTCAAACTATCTATTGCAAAACTATCTACAACAGCATAGGCAGTATCAGTCCTCATTACAGTTGCTTCTTCTACTTCAGGAATTGTATTTAAAGAGTCTACTACTTCGGCAGAATACTGCAACTTTAACAGATTGTTTAATCCGATAAATAAAGAGACTCCAAAAATAAGCAGTGAAAGAAAAATCATTAAACCTCCAAGCAATGGACTCACTTCATTAACAGATTTTTTTATCTTCAAAAGAAGACCAACAATAAAACTTGCAGTAAATGCAATTCCTAAAAAAACAGAAAAACGTATTCCGAAACCGTCAAAACCCTTTATACCGATTTTTAAATTCAGAATTACACAAACAAGAGAAAAAATAAATACAATGGCACTGAAAATTACATTTGCAAAAAAACAATTGCTCCAAAATTTATCTTCGCCATTTTTTAAATTTTCGCTAGAATCAGAATTAATAATAACTATTATCAATCGCTGAATTAGTATTGAAATTCCTAATATAAGAAAAAGAGAAAAACCAATTAAAAGTAAAGGAATTTTTGAAATTACAACAAAGTCAATACCGTATTGTAAATTATAAAATAAAAACACAACAACGATTAGCACGAAAAACTGAACTATTAAAATTGTCTTATAAGATTTTATCATTCTTCAGAATTTTGATCGTAATGCTGTTTTATCTCCTTTAAAATCATACGAACTTTTTTTATATTTCCTTCATTATGCCTTCTGGCCCAAAAACCATAGAACCACATCAAATCTGATTCTATATAATAAGTATAGCTGGCTGAAGTTTCCAAGTCTCTAATTTTTTGAATTGTCACTGGAGAAAAATAATTTTGAAATTCATAAAAGTATTAGTCCTGAGATGATCTATACTCATGATCAGCTCCCATTACCCGATAAATTTCAATTAATTTGTCGTCTTGATTTCCTATATCATCATAAGCCAATAATAATCCATTCACGATTTTATCAAACTTAGCTGCGAGATAGGTTTCTTTAGATACTGCGCTATAGAGCACTGGTCTATACATTTCAAATTCTGAATAAAGCTGATCTGGATTATTTCTTAAACCATCAATGAATTGCAAAAGGTAATGGTCATTTTCTCTATCATAACCTTTCTGGCTGTATTCTATCGATTTTCTAACAGTAAAAAGATCTTGCTCGCCTTCGGTTCCTCCCCATTCTTTAATTAAAGAAATCCAAGAGTTATACAACAAAGTTGCATCATCACTTTCTTCATCGTTTTCTTCATTTTCAACATAATTTTCTGGGCTTTCCTCTAGATTTGTTGAAATTATTTTTTCGTTCTTAGTCAATTTATAACTTTCAGATGCTTCATGAAATTTTCCCATAAAAAGAACATCGCCAAAAACTGAAGCGCCAATAATAAAAAAGCTAAAAATTAGACAAATTACAGCAAGTGGTTTAGTGATTTTCCAATTGATTCCAGCTGCTAAAAAAAACGAAGCCGTTACCAGACTGATCACAACAACAAGCAGAGCTCTTAAAACTATTGAGCCGTAAAAGAGTATTGGCTGATCTATAACGATAGGCTCTTCACGAGAAATTACTGCAGAAAAAACAGCAATTGCAACAATGAAGAATACATTACAGTAAAATGCAAATTTCCAAAAATTCTGTTGGCGTTTTATTTTTAAAATCTGTGTTTCATCTTCTTGCGTAATATTTTCTTGTTTTGAAAACAAACCAAAAACTGCGAGAACCAAACCGATTCCAAAAATTAGCAGCGGAACTGCATATCCATAATTAAATTCAAACGGATGAAGCTGTCTGATTCTAAGTGTTTTTTGTTCTCTGAAATTTGACACGATTAAAATACCTAATAAAAGAATAGGAACAAATTGAAGCAGTAAAACGTTTTTAAAAAACCTGGAGTTTTTATTCATATTAAGATGTAATAACGCATGTAAGAATTTGCTCAAAACTATTAAAAAAAGTTTTAACATTTACTGTCTGTTTTTTATTTTTTGATTAAAAACAGACAGTATTTTCATTTGAAACAAAAAATTAAAAATCAATCCTTTTTATGCTGTTCTGTATAATTTTGATTGCCTTTAATTCTTGTATCTTCCGTATGCATTCCGTTTGCCATTCCTAACATAAAGGCTGTAATTATAATGATAAATTTTCTTTTTATCCAATGAAAAAGTGGTCGTTTAGATTGCTCCAAACGAGAATTATTATTTTGTTTATACATTTTGAAAATGATAAATGATTAGACATTATTATTTCATCTATGCTTAGAAATAAATTTTCTTAAGCGCTGTATAAACTTTTATTGAAGTGTTTTGAAGTGATTATTTCATTTATAAAAATAGATTGATTTATAAACGAAGTAAGTTTTTGATAAAGTAAATTTTGAAGTTTCAGCAATTTTTTAATTTGAAAAGTAAAGACATTTTCGGTTTTAAGAAAATTCAAAACAATCGAAAATCTTATTTCATTCCAGGAAACAGCTTGTCCGAATTTATATAAACGAGAATTTTCAAGATTTAATTCCCTTCTTAAAATTACAAATGAAGATTGATAATATTCTGCTGATTTAGATTGAGAATATAAAGTACCGTCAGCCACAATCAAGACAAAAGTCAGAAAGAGTGCAATTAAGTATTTTATATGTTTTTTCAATCTTTTAAGTTTAGATTATGGAACGAAAATACAACTTTCAAATAAAAACAAAAAAATCGCTTCGATTTCCACATAGTTTGTCATTTCGAGGAACGAGAAATCTCCGCGAGTAACTCTACAAAGATTGGCAACGTTCTGTACGGAGCTTCTTGCGGAGATTTCTCGTTCCTCGAAATGACAAGATTGGAGAAAATCACGATTTTTAAAAATTCGCCTTACTCAATTGCGTTCCCTCTTCCTTTTTAAAAAGCAACAATCCCAACCCTAAAACAAAAATGAAACAGCTTAAAAACATCCAAATTCCGTTCTTCAAAATAAAAAAAGAAAATCCCACAGCGATCGAACCAATAATCACCATTAAAGATTTTACCATTTCTTTCTTTATAAAAGAAAAAGCATGAATTGCTAAACCAACAAAAAGTAGAGACGGACTGACAGCCACAAATGGATAAAAAATTAATGGTGAAATTGTAATTTGATGGCTTAATGCTTCTTTTGCAATTTCGTTATTTCCGTAACTCGACATTATAAAATCGATTGTGCAAAGTCCGATATGCGCAACAACACCAAAAGTTGTCAAAACCGAAGCCACTTTATTAATCCTGGTTTTTGGAAATGCATCATTAAAAGACACTAATAAACAAGCTCCGATTAAATTAAACCAATGCGCAAAATCTATCGATTCGCTAAGACTTGGTAAAAGGTTTGAAAAGAATAAATAACTGATCAGAAAAAATAGTAATCCGATAAGGCAAAAATGTTTTGTTTTCATAATTTGTTTTAAAGATTGATGAAACAAAACTAAAATGAAAATTTACCTTAAAGCCTTATTTTATTGACTTAGGTACGAAATGTATTGTTTTAGGTATAAAATTTACAAAGCCAATAAATCTTCTTTGTAATTTCTAGACACGGGAAGTTCAATTTGAGTCAAAATGATTGTATTGGAGTTTCTCCAAGATTTAAAATGCATTGGGTTTATTAAATGGGAACGATGAATCTGCATTAAAAAATCAAAATCATCCTGAACTTTTTTAAGCGAAGAACGAATTAGTTTAGAATGAAGTTTTCCGTTTTCGATATAAAAAATCTCCACATAATTTTGTGCATTCGAAATACAGACTAAATCGGCTTTGTTGATTTTTAAGACATCTAATCTGTTTTCTCCTTTAAATAATAAAACATCATCTTTTACGGGAATTAATTTGATCAAATATCTTCTTGCCAGAATAATTACCGGAGTTAAAATCAAAGCAACTTTTATAAATATCGCCGAAAAGAATTCTAAAAAACTATATCCGCCATTTAAAATTGGACTTTTGTAAAAGACAAAAACTCCAATTAAATAAAGTATATAAAAAAGAAAAATGGCAATTATTTCTAAAGTTACATTCCATTTTCCTATTCTTTTGTAAAAGTTTTTTTGAATAAAAGCTAAAAGACCATAACAGAAAAATGCCATTACACTAAATCCAAAACTGATTAAAAACCAAGCTCTGAAATTTATAGTTCCGTCATCAAAGGGTTTTACAATGAAAGCAAAAACAAAAAGCCATAAACCAATCAGTAAACCGACTAGAAGATTATGTTTTATGGAAATGTTTAGTTGTTTCATTACTTATAAATCGTAAACTTATTATGACTCAAAGTAAAACCAAGATTTTCATAAATCGCTACATTTTCTACTCTTTTTTTATTTGTCGTTACTTCGATACTTTTTAAATTATTCTCTTCTGCAAAATTCAAAATTTCATTTATTAATAATCTTCCAACGCCTTGACCACGATATTTTTGTTGAATAAAAAACTCTTGGATTTCTCCAACTAATCCGCAATGATGGAGAAGGTTTTGTGTATGAAAACTAATAAATCCTAAACCTTCATTTTCGTTTTCGGCGATGAGATAAAGATTTTTTGGGTTTGAAATATTTTCATTGAAGATTGTTTTGAAAACTTCAAAATCTAAAACTTCGTTTTCGAGTTCGCATATTGATTTGTAGACGAAGTTTAGGTCTTGGTTTTCAATCTTTCTTATTTTGAATTTTGAGTTCATAAAACATATTGTTGCGAAAAAGGATTAAAAACCTACCTCTATAATTAGGTTAAATTTTATTTGTACTTTAAGAATAAAACCAATACTGCAATTAGTATGTGAATAATCGTAATTACTGATAAAGTTTTTATCTTATCAAATGCTTTATCATACAAAAGTCCATAAACAGGAAATTGTATTAAAGCGAAAAAGTAAAAAAGAAATTCGACTTCAACTGATAGAAAAACAGATGCCCAAGGAAATAAAACAATAAGTTGTTCTGTAAATCCGTGACCACCTCCAGAAATAATTATTGATGCAATTAAAATCATTGGTGTAGCTACACTCAAATTAATTGTCCATTTATATTTTGACATTCTCTTAATTTCATTAGTTTTTCTAAACCGAAAATAAGAATTAAAACGATACTATTCTGAATAATCAAAACATCTTTGAACCTTTCCTTTCTTTTGAAACCGTCTGCGTGAGGGATAGAGGCGGCATCCTTTTATGCAGCGGAGCGGAATAAAAGATATAGCCGAAAGCCCGATTCGCCACGGCGAACACGCCCAAATTAAGATTCTGAGATTCTAAGGTGCTAAGTTGCTAAGATTTTTCCAATCTTTGTCGAGTTACTTCCGAAGATTTCTCTCCCGAAGCCTCGGGATCGAAATGACAAGATTATATAGAAGCTTTGCGAACCTTACGTAAACCATAGCGCTCTTTGCGGTTAAATCAACACCAAAAAACTAGAACCAAAACAAATAAGAAAACTTTAATAAAATCAATTATACGTCATTACTTCAAATTCACTAATTTTGAAATTCGAAGTTCAAAAACGAAATAATTATGAAATATCATCAAATAAACAGCGCTCTTTTTGTAAAAAACCGCAGAAAGTTCATGGCTGAAATGAAACCTAACTCTGTTGCAATATTCAATTCAAACGACATTTATCCAATTAGTGCCGACAGTACTTTGCCATTTGCACAACATAGAGATATTTTTTATCTGAGCGGTGTAGATCAGGAAGAAAGCGTTTTGCTTTTGTTTCCAGATGCGCCTTACGAAAGTCAAAGAGAAATTCTTTTTTTAAGAGAAACCAACGATCATATTGCAGTTTGGGAAGGTGAAAAACTTACTAAAGAACGTGCTTTTCAGGTTTCTGGAATTAGAACGGTTTATTGGTTACAAGATTTTCATAAAGTTTTGAACGAAATGATGACGTATGCCGATACAATGTACATCAATACAAATGAACATTACCGTGCAACTGTTGAAACTGAAACTCGCGAAGCACGTTTTGTAAAATGGTGGAAAGAGCGTTATCCAGCACACAACGTAGCAAAAAGCAACCCAATTTTACAAAGACTTCGTTCTGTAAAAGAAAGCGAAGAAATCGATATGATTCAACACGCTTGTGATATTACAGAAAAAGGTTTCCGCAGATTATTGGGATTCGTAAAACCAAATGTTACAGAATACGAAATCGAAGCTGAATTGGCTCACGAATTCATCCGTAACCGTTCTAAAGGCTTTGCTTACACACCAATTATCGCTTCTGGAAACAATGCAAATGTTTTACATTATATCGAAAACAATCAGCAATGTAAAGCTGGAGATTTGATTTTGTTAGACGTTGCGGCTGAATACGCTAATTATTCTAGTGACATGACAAGAACAATTCCAGTTTCTGGTCGTTTTTCAGATCGTCAAAAAGCGGTTTATAATGCTGTTTTAAGAGTTAAAAATGAAGCTACAAAAATGTTGACTCCAGGAACACTTTGGAAACAATATCACGTTGAAGTGGGTAAAATCATGACTTCAGAATTGCTTGGTTTAGGTTTATTAGACAAAGCCGATGTTCAGAACGAAAATCCAGAATGGCCAGCTTACAAAAAATATTTCATGCACGGAACTTCTCACCACATGGGACTTGATACGCACGATTACGGATTACTCCACGAACCAATGAAACCAAATATGGTTTTCACGGTTGAGCCAGGAATTTATATTCCGGCAGAAAAATTCGGAATTCGTTTAGAAGATAATGTTGTGGTTCAGGAAAAAGGAGAACCTTTCAACTTAATGAGAAATATTCCTGTTGAAGTTGATGAGATTGAAACTTTGATGAATGAATAAATAAAAAGAGGCTGTCCAATATTTTTGGACAGCCTCTTTGGCTTTTATAGCTCTGTTTATTAAGCCCCTGCGGGGCAAAATATTTATAGAATTTAATTCCGTAAATAAAAAAAGCTCCAGAGGAGCGACATATAATATTGTAAAAAAAAACATATGTCGCTCCGCCGGAGCTTTGATAAAAATAACATATAAAATTTCTATAAATATTTCGCTTCTCCGAAGCTGATTTATAAACCAAAAAAGGTTCCAAAAAACTTATCCTTTTAAAACCATTTACCAATATGTAAACAATAAAAAAGCCCTTAATAAATTATTAAGGGCTTTTTTAAAATTTATAAATCGGTTAATTATCCGATTTTTGCTATTTGCACATCCAACTGGAATTTTCCGTCAGGTGCGTTTTCGTTGATCAATTCAAAAAGCTCTAAAGCTCTTCTTGCATTTTTCTCTTCTTCTCTTTGCTCAGCAACGTACCACATCATAAAATCTTCTGTAGCATAATCGTTTTCAGCTCTACATTTAGCGATTACTTTATTAATAGCTTGAGTAACTGCAATTTCGTTTTGCAAAGCAATTTCAAATACTTCTCTTAAAGAAGCAAATTCTTGCTGCACTTCTGGAACAGATGGCGTAACTGCAATCCCTCCCATATCTGTAATATATTTGAAAACTTTTAGGAAATGCTCTCTTTCTTCTTCGGCTTGCTTGTACAAATAAGATGCTGTATTTGCATAACCGTTTCTATCTAACCATGCAGCCATAGCTAAATATTTGTTAGAAGCGTCACTTTCTAATTTTGCCTGTAAGTTCAATATATTTTCTACACCTTCAACTAATGAAGTACGTGTTCTAAGTAAATCTTTCATAACCTTTAATTTTTATACGTGTAAAATTACTAAAATTAAAGGAGACTGCTCTAACTGCCTGAAAATTTGGATTTAATCTAAGTAAGAATCTAAATAAGCTCTACGTTTGCAATATTGCAAAGCATAGAATGTAAGTTGAGTGTAAATTTTGTTCCGTTTAATAAATCTCTAAGTTGCACTATTTCGCAAATGGTAAGATTTCTGGAAAAATTTCTTTTAGTAGTTTCAATCAATTGCGCATCAGATTGATCAGATAAGTCATAAAGCATATTGAGAATGTCAACGCTATTAACCTTTCTTTGAAAAATCAAAAAATCCTGAATCTTATAACTTGACACTGTATCAACAAAATTGATGATTATACTATTGGTCAAATCACATTGATAACTGTATCCTTTTTCGGTTTCAAATAATACTTTGGTGGTCAAATCACTAATTAATGCCATTCTGATAAAATATATAACGGTGCAAAAATATATAATTTAAAGTAATTAAACACATAATTAAGACTAATTTAAAATAACAAAATTTGTTTATGTTATTAAAAACATGTTAAGTACAATAAAAACTGTAACATTCTAAGGCATCATTAGTCTAATTTCGAAAACAAATAACTAAGAAATTATGCAAGCACACGAAATAGATTATCAGATTTTTGGAGAAGAAATGCAATATGTGGAAATAGAATTGGATCCACAGGAAATTGTAATTGCCGAAGCAGGGAGTTTTATGATGATGGAAAACAATATCCAAATGGAAACTATATTTGGAGACGGTTCTCAACAACAAGGTTCCGGTTTATTTGGAAAACTTTTAAGTGCAGGAAAAAGAGTTCTTACTGGAGAAAGCTTGTTTATGACAGCATTCTTAAACCAAGGCAACAGTAAAAGCAAAGTTTCGTTTGCATCGCCTTATCCTGGAAAAATTCTTCCGATAGACTTAACAGAATTTCAAGGTAAATTTATCTGTCAAAAAAGTTCTTTCTTATGCGCTGCCAAAGGTGTTTCTGTTGGAATAGAATTTTCTCAGAAACTAGGACGAGGCTTATTTGGCGGTGAAGGTTTTATAATGCAGAAAATTGAAGGAGACGGAATGGCATTTGTACATTCTGGCGGAACAATGGCTAAAAAAGTATTGGGTCACGGCGAAGTCCTAAAAGTAGATACTGGCTGTATCATTGGTTTTACCAAAGATGTAGATTATGATATTGAATTTATTGGCGGAATCAAGAATTCAATTTTTGGCGGCGAAGGATTATTTTATGCTACTTTAAAAGGTCCAGGAACAGTTTACATACAATCATTACCTTTTTCACGATTAGCAGATCGAATTATTGCTTCGGCACCAAGATCGGGCGGAAACAGCCGTGAAGAAGGAAGCCTTCTTGGCGGATTAGGAAATCTTTTGGATGGTGATAATCGATTTTAATTTATAGAATGGCTTTCAGAAACGTGAGCCATTTTTTTATAAAAAAGAAGGGCAGATCTTTCGACCTGCCCTAAAACACCTAACCAAAAGTGTTCTAATATCCGTTATTACCAAATTCTTTGGAGTTTGAAATTGCATCCAAAAATGATCTCGGAATTGGTCTAACTATATGTTTACCATCAACAAAGTTTGCTCCCGCGATTGGAGTTGTCTGATCTAAGTATGTCTTAGTTAATTTTCCTGTACGCTTTAAGTCAATCCATCTTGTGTGTTCTCCAGACAATTCTCTTGCTCTTTCTTTTAAAATAAAATCAATATTCATCTGCCCGCTTGATACTAGCATTTCACTTTCTCTAGACGTTATCGCCGCCCTTTTTCTTAAAGTATTTACATAACCTAAAGCTTTCGTTTGATTATTATCGTTTAAAATAGCAGCTTCTGCAGCAATCAAATAGACTTCACCCAAACGAATAATAGGAATATCACCTAACCAATATTGATTGCTCTGACAATATAATGCGGCAGAAAATTTTCGCATAGCAGGAAACATATTAATAAGATTGGGATCGTTTGGATACATCGCTGGATCTTTATATTTATTTGTTCCAGGTTCGAAAATATCGCTTGGATCTGCCACAAGTACCGGCATTTTACTTTTCACAACTGGATCAATATTCCAGTTTGGAGTAAATACAGCCAAACCTTCATCATTATTCATATTAATTTGCTCTTCGATTCTTTGCGAATAAAAATTAATCGTTGGAAGTGCCTGAGCTAAAGTAGTTTTAATTGTATACCCTACAACAGAAGCATCTTTTTTATAAGCAGTAGCCATTTGTTGCGTAATTGTTTTATTTGCTGCTGCATAAAACTTAAACGTAAAAGTTTCTGCAAAACGAGTATCTGCTGGCGATGGCACTGGCGAAAAGATTTCGGTCAACAAATATTTACTTGGCTTTAGCATTCTGCTGTTGGCTCTTCCATAAAGAATACTAGTTGCTCCAGCTCCCCATTCTGCTCCTCTAGTTGCTAGATCTGGCAAATAATATTGTCTTGTTCTTCCTCGGTTGAAACCTTCCGGATTAAGTCCTCCAGGATCAATTCCTTGTGTAAACAAAAACTCTGTGTTTTTCTTGTTGTTGTTTCCATCCCAAAGTTTCTTGAATCCTGAACTTGTGTTATCGCTTAGATACAAAGCTGTATTGTATTTTCCAGCATTATTAATTAGTTCTTCAGCAGTTTCTAATGCCAATTTAGCGTATTCTGAAACCTCTCCTAATCTTGTTCTTTGCAAATAAACTTTAGCCAATAATCCATAAGCCGCTTTTTTGGCAACTCGTCCTTGTAAAGTCTGCTGAACTGGAAGATGCAGACAGGCAAATTTTAAATCTTCGATAATTAAATCGTAAAATTCTTTTTCAGAACTGCGAACTGGCGCGTTGTCTGCTCCTTCAATAATAGACGATTTTGTTCTTAAAACAACTCCTCCAAATTGCTCCACTAAAATGAAATTACTAAAAGCTCTTAAAAAATAAGCTTCGGCCAATTTGGCATTCAATTCTTCTGGAGAAGCATAACCTTTAACATCTTTTGAATAATAAATTGCCGTATTGCATAGATTTATTGTAGTATATGCCGTTCCCCAAATCACTTTAATATTTCCATCATCTGGATTTAACTGACTGGCGTATTGTGCATAACCAATTCCGCTAGTGCTTACATTTTCCCAAGAATCTGTTCCTGCTTCTGTTGGCGCTATATAATCTACTTTTCCGTGAAGGAAATAAAGATTCTCGTAACAACTATTAATTAATCCTTCAAATCCTGGCCTTTCACTATAAGACTTATCTAAAGAAACAGTGGTCAGGTTTTTTTCGTCTAAGCTGCATGATTGTAATCCAACCATAAAAGACATTAAGACAATTGCTGATTTTAAATTTATATACTTTTTCATGATATTATAATGATAAATTAATACCGAAAACAACTTGTTTAAATAACGGGAATGAATCCGATCCTCCACTTTCTGGATCTACATTTTTCAATAAATGGCTTCGGCTAAAAACAAAAGGATTATAAGATGTAACGTAAAGTCTCATAGTATTTAAACCTGTTTTTTTAAGAAAATCTTCTGGCATAGTATATCCCAAAGTAATATTCTTGATTTTGATGTAAGATGCATCTACAAGCTCCAATCCCGATTGAAATTGTGTATTAAAACTACCTCCAGGTCTAGGAAAATCGTTTGTTGGATTGTCTTGTGTCCAATAACTATAAGTTTCTGGCTGCGCTTCTTTGTTCCAATAACCAAGAACCTGTGCACGCATCATACCGCCGTATCTTCCGTTTACAAAAACTGTACAGTCAAAATTTTTGTATTTGAATGTGTTTTGGAAACCAAAGAAAAAATCAGGAACATTGTTTCCTACGATCATTCTGTCTTTTGTAGAATAAACATGCACTCCATTATCAGATACACCGTTGGCATCAAATTGCGGAACTGTTTGCAGTTTTATATCTCCAGGTTTTGCTCCATACAAAGCTGCTTCGGTTTCTTGACCTAATTGCCAGATTCCTATTTTTTTATAATCATAAAAAACACCGCCAGAAGCTGGAGTTTGCCCGATGAAAAGTCCTTCTGAAATTAATTCATTCACCGTTAAATTTCCTAAATCAATATTCGTCAACTTTTCTGTAGCGTGAGTGTAGGTAAAAGAAGTATTCCATTTGAAATTTTCAGTATCAATATTTTTAGTATTTATAGAAAGTTCAAAACCTCTATTTTGAGAAGTGGCAATATTAGAAGTCTTTTTATAAGGGGTTTTAGCATCATAACCTCCTGAACTAGTAGGCAGACGACGATCCCATAAAATTCCATCAGTATTTGTCCAATAATATTCGGCTACAAGATCGATTCTGTTTTTCAAAACAGAAACATCTAAACCTAAATTCGTATTTGTAGAACGCTCCCAAGTTAAATCTGGATTTGAAATATGCTCCGTTGGCACATACATTGGCAAAGCTGTTCCGCCGCCAAGAGAAAGACTGCTTGCTTTGGTTGATGTACGAGTCAAACTAGAATACGGATCGATATTTGCCGATCCAGAAACACCATAACCTAATCTAAGTTTTAAATTATTCAACCATGAGCTTGTTCCTTGCATAAAACTTTCATCGCTTATGCGCCAAGCTAAAGATGCCGATGGGAAAGATGACCATTTATTTCCTTCTGCTAGAGGAGAAACTCCATCCCAACGATTGGTTAATTGAAATAAATACTTTCCTTTAAAACTATAATTAAAACGCCCTGCAAATGACATTCTGTTAAACTGGCTGTAAGCATTCATTCTAGTTGTTAGATTTTTTACCGCTCCCATGTTATAAAACTGAAAGTCATCATAATCTATGCCGTTACCACCCAAATAAGCTCCTTCAGATCTGCTGTCTGCCCATGAAGTAATTCCTGTCAAACCAAAATCATGATCTTTGCCCAGCTTAAAATTATAGTTCAAAATATTTTCCCAAATGTAACTATAAGCCAACTCGTTATTGTAAGTAGCTTCGCTTGCCGTTCTTCCTTCTGTCAGCAGATTGTATGAATTTTTGTTTTGAAAAGTTCCTGCTCTACTTCCTGAAAATCGAGTTCCTAAATTAGATCTTAATTTCAGATTTTTGGCAAACTCAAATTCCATATAAGGATTGAATTGTACATTATAACTTAAAGATTCATTAGCAAAAGCGCCTGGATAATTGTTTGCCAAAATACTAATGTTGTTTGGATCTCCTTCTATTGGATAAAGATTTACAACACCATTTTCATCAAACGGAACTCCTAGAGGATAAACACTGTACGCTTTATTAATTCTACTATTTGTTGTGCTATTTTTACGATAGTTTAAAATCAATTGGAAACCCGTTTTAAATTTATCGCTAAATTTAATATCAACTCCACCTCTCGAATTGAAGCTGTTTACTTTATCATTTTGATAAATTCCTTCTTCACCTACATATCCTAAAGAAAAATAACCTTGCACTTTTTCAGATCCACCTCTCATAAAAAGATTATGGTTTTGCTGCGTTCCTACTTGCAAAGTTTCATCAATCCAATTTATATATTGTCCTTTTTCTATCGCAGCAACAGCCGAAGCATTTAACCCTAAATCGGTTAAGTTTGTAGCTTCATATCCATTGTCTAGAAAAAATCGGTCGCGTTTATAATTCAACCATTTTTCTCCTGTAAGTGGAGCAGGAAAAGAAGAGAAACCATTTAATCCGAAATAGGTGTTAAAATCAATTTGTGTTTTTCCTGCTTTTGCTTTTTTAGTGGTCACAATAATAACTCCGTTGGCTCCCGAAGAACCATAAATTGCAGTAGACGATGCATCTTTCAAAACATCAATACTTTCAATATCATTCGGATTCAAATTATCAATACTCGAAGGAATTCCATCAATAATATATAATGGATCTTGACTTGCTGTTAAAGATCTATTTCCTCTTAATAAAACTTTTGGAGAAGTTCCTGCTTGTCCAGATCCGCGTTGAATATCTAAACCAGAAACTCGTCCTTGAAGCGCTTCCATCGGACTTAAAACAGGACTCAAAACAATATCAGTTGATTTTACTGTTGCAACAGCTCCTGTTAAATCTTTTTTCTTTACTGCGCCATAACCCACAATTACGACTTCATTTAAAGCTGAATTTTGTTCTTGCAAGATTACGCTCAAAGATTTGCTTTGACCTACTTTTACTTCAGAATTCTCAAATCCAATAAAAGAAAAAACTAAGACACTATTTGTTCCGTTTACACGAATTGTAAACTTTCCGTCCAAATCGGTTTGTACTCCATTTTTAGTTCCTTTTTCTATAACATTTGCTCCCGGTATCGGCATATTTCTGGAGTCTGTTACCACTCCTGTAATTTCAATACCTTGCTCAACAATTATTTTCTGAACTGTGTTTTTTTCCTGAATATTTACTTGCTGTTTTTTCTTTACCAAAATAATCTGACGATCATTTACAGTATAAGAAATATCAGTTCCTTTAAATACTTCTTCCAGTATTTCGTTTATTCCTTTTTTCTTTACATTAATTGTCACCTTTCTGTTTAGGTCGATTATACTGCTTTCGAAAAGAAATCTGTATTCTGAAACAGACTCAACTTTGTTAAACAATTTCTCTACTGGCGCATTCTTTATGTTTAATGTCAACTTTGTATTTTGCGAATAGACACTTGCTTGAATTTTGATCAAAGAAAGCATCAGTAATAATGTGGTTAGTTTCATTCTTAGACTAATTTTAGGCAAATAAGGACTAAGCCAATTCCTCTTAATTATTTTTTTCATAATTTTGGATTGATTTTAAATGATTTAATTCGATACGTCGTTTAAAAACACATTACTGAATCGGGAAATATTGGTAGTATTTTCCGATTTTTTTCTTCTTGTGTTTTTCAAAAAAATAAGACTCTCACTTCATAAATTTGGTTTTGTTGGTTTGGTTAATAAATAGTTAGTTTATTTTTATAAGCTTTCCTTGTTTTGTGTAAGTAAAGCCTTGAATTTTACTCATTGTTTCTAATACCTTTTCTATACTTTCGATATTCTTGTTGAAACTGGCATTAAATTTTTTATCTAAAATGTCGGTTCTGTTATTTTCTATAGTGACATCGTAAGTACGTTCCAGTTTTATTATGATATCTCTAAAAGCTGTTTTTCTAAAAACAATTTCCCCATTAATCCATTCTGTGTAAAAACGAGTGTCAACTTTATCAATCGTTATTTCAGTATTTTTACTATTCCAAGATCCTTTTTCGCCTGGAGTCAGCATTGCTTTTTTATCGGCATTTCCAAGACCAGACAAACTAACCGAGCCTTCAACCAAAACCGTATTGATATCTGAATCTTCTTTATAAGAACTAACATTAAATTTTGTTCCTAAAACTCGAACATTTACACCTCTGGTTTTTACAACAAAAGGATGTGTTTTGTCTTTTGCTACATCAAAAAAAGCTTCTCCTTCCAAAACAACTTCTCTATTATGTCCTTTAATAAATTGAACTGGATATTTTAAAGACGAACCCGCATTTAGGTTTACTGAAGTTCCATCAGACAACATCACTTTAAAAGTTTTACCGTAAGGAATTTTAATTTCATTATAAACCAATTTATTCATGGCATTCGCCGAACGATAATTAATTTCATTCTCTTTTTGAGAAGCAATCACTTCTCCATTTTTTTTGATAATCTGCTGTTTTCCATTTGGATTTAAAACCTGAATATCTCCATTTTCTAAAACCAACTGAATTGCATTTGATGGAATTTCAATTTTACCTTCTTTTACATTCTTATATTGAAAAACATAAACCAAGCCCAACAAACAAAACACGATTGCCGCATATTGAAGCATTTTTTTCCAATTAATAACAACTGTCTTTTTATTAATATTTAATTCTTCTTTTAATTCCTCCCAACTTTCGTCTACATCTATAGATTCTGCATACGACAATGCTTCTTCGAGCATATCATTACTTTGAAGGTTTTCTATTAATTCCTTCTCTTCAGGAGAAAGTGATGCCATTTTCGAAGCATCTAAGTGTCCATCAGAGGTTATTTTCCTGAGAACGTTAATCAATTTAAAATTTGGAGTCATTGTTTTTTATATAGTGGTTTCCTATATGTTATAAAAAAAGTTTTTTAGGGTGACAACAAATCAAAAAATTTTGATTTTTTTTACACATAGTGAAAAAAAACTAACTTTTTATTTTACATTTGGCACTGTGTAATCCATTACAAAATAATAAATGCTATTTTAAATGTTAAATCATAAAGATTTTAAAATATTTGAAGCTTTATACAAAGAGCATTTTGTCTTTTTCTCTCTAGTGTCTTTTAATATCGTTAAAGACAAAGATGTAGCAAAAGACATTGTGCAAGATTTTTTTACTTATTTATGGGAAAAAGAAGAAGCGTTAAACGTAACCAGCACATTTAAAGCTTATGGCACAAAAGCAATAAAAAACTTAAGTCTGCAATATTTAGAAAAAAACAAAACAATTAGTCTGCAGCAAAACAAAATAGCAATTCCTAAATCAGAAGAACAAATTACTTTTGAGAGTACCGAAGAAAATAAGAAACCAAAAATTCAAACCTTAATAGAAAAAATTCCCCAAGCTAGAAGAGAAATTTTTATTCTTCATGTTGTTGAAGGTCTCAGTTATCAAGAAATTGCAGAAGACAACAATATCTCAATAAATACTGTAAAAACACAAATGAAAAGAGCTTACGCCTCTTTGAGAGAATCCCAAAATATCTCTCAGTTAAAATTTATTCTGTATTTCGTATGGCTAATAAAATAGCGTATTTTTGCTATTTAAAATTTCCATTTTGAGTCATATATTATATAAAAACACAAAAATATCCTATTCTGATAACGGAAAAGGAAATGCAATAGTTTTACTTCACGGCTTTTTAGAAAGCAAAAAAATGTGGACGGAGTATGTAGAACTTTTTTCGAAAACACATCGCGTTATTACCATTGATTTATTAGGTCATGGCGAATCCGATTCTTTAGGTTACGTTCATGAAATGGAAGAAAATGCCAATGCCGTTAATGAAGTTTTAGAATTTCTAAAAATCGAAAAAGCAATAATTTTAGGACATTCAATGGGCGGCTATGTTGGTTTGGCTTTCGCCGAATTATATCCGAAAAAAATCCAAAAATTAGTTTTACAGAATTCAACTTCAAAAGAAGATGGCGAAGAAAAAAAGACAAACAGAACTCGCGCCATTAAAGCCGTAAAACAGAATTATATCAGTTTTGTGAGTTTAGCCATTGCAAATTTATTTAGCGAAAATAACAGAACTAGATTAGCAGAAGAAATAGAAAAAGTAAAAACGGAAGCTTTAAAAACACCTTTACAAGGAATTGTTGCTTCTTTGGAAGGAATGAAAATACGTAAAGACAGAGAATGGCTTTTGCACGAAAACAGATTCCCGGTCTTATTGATTTTAGGCAAAAAAGATCCTGTTTTAAATTATGAAGAAAGTCTTGCACAAATTGAAGACACAACTGCCGAACTTGTTTCGTTTGAAGATGGACACATGAGTCACATCGAAAATAAAGAAGAACTCAAAACCATTTTACTGGATTTCTTCGAATAAACTAATTTCAAAATCAAAAAAGGCCATTTCTAACCTAGGTTGAAATAGCCTTTTTCTCATTTTTGGGGGCAAATGTTATTATAATTTAGATGTAATATCTTTTTTGTATTTAGATAAAGTTGCTCTTGTCAAACCAAGATTTGCTTTTGTAGAATCTACAGCTAAATAAATAAAATATCTTCCATCTTCAGATAAATCAATAATATGAATCTGATCTGTCAATGTGATCAAAATATCATTAATTTTTTGATCTAATCCTAAAGCTCTAATCGCGTTCAATTTAGCTTTTACAACTTCTAAATTGTAAGCCGAAGCCAATTCTGGATCAAAATCAGGTTTAACAGTTAAGGAGCAATAAGACATTCCTGTTTCAACTTCAGTTACCGAAACAGCAATAAATCCGTTTACATTATCTCTTAAATCGTTTTGAAAATTTTGTAAAAAGTCTGACATGTGTATTTTAATGTTGGTTAAATTTAATTATTGAAAACAGAATCCATTCTACGAAGTAATAGTCCCATTTTACTTAGATCTTTAGAAAGCAACGCAATGCAGTTATCATCTTGATTTTTTGTTGCTACCACAATCCCGTCGTTATTCTTAATCATAACTTGTTTAAGATCGCCATTGTTTACGTCTTCAGACATTTCTAAGCACATTTTCAAGATCATTCCGATCATTGCTGCAACATTTCCGTCGTATTCTAAATTAACAGACTCATTTAAGATTCCATCAATATTAAAACTTAAGCCAGATTCTGCCCCAGTTTCTTCTACTAGTGTTTGTAAATCAATCATATTCTATTATTTTGTCATGTTTTTGGAAGCGCCAAAGATATTTTTAATCTCAAGATTTATAAGCTAAACACTTGTTAAAAAAATAGCAGATATAACCTCCTGTGTCACTTTTATTTATCACACAATTAAACCGATTTTTTTGCAAAAATTCTGCAATAAAAATTAACATAAAAAGCATATTATACTAAAAACATAACTTTTCTTTTCATAAAGCTCATTTCTAAAATTAACATTTACAGAATGTTGCATTTACATAAAGTTTTTACATAGCTTTGCAAAAAATTGTACAAATGAAAACTGTTGACGAATTACGCTTTGACTTAAATGTAAAACTGCTAAAGTTTAGAAGATTTCGTATTGAAAACGGCCCAATAAACAATACGAGTTCTGAAGGAAGTACTAAAAAAGGTTTCTTCAAAAAAATATTTAGCTAAAAGCATTCTAAAAAAAATAGCCGAACTTATTAAGAAAATCTTCTTCAATAAGTTCGGCTATTTTTATTTTCGACTGTTTTTTGTTTAACAACAAACAAACAAAAATGACTCAAAAAATGATTCGTTTATTTCAAATTAACTGATAATTACTGAGATAGACAATCCGAAGATTAAATTATTTCTTCAAAAGGAATAGCAATATCAAAGATTTCGCTCAACAAATTAGCGATTTCATCTAAGTAAGAATTCATAATTTCGGATGTTACTATAGCATTTAATTCCTTTTCCTCTTTATAACCAAAAGGCAAAAATCCTGATTTTAAGTTTTTAAAAGAAATGATTCCAACTTCGATTGGATAATTGCCCGCTTCTTTTTCAAACATAAAAGCATACGCTAAAACCTGAATAATTTTATCATTTTTAAGCTCTTGTGTCAAACCATTCCATGTTTTCAATACAACATTCGATTTTTCTACTTTTCCTGTCTTATAATCGATAATTCGTATTTTTCCGTCGCGCTGCTCTATACGGTCGACATTTCCTTTAATTAAAATTGGAAAAGGCAGTTTCGGGTGAACAAATTCTCTCTGAAATGTTTGCTCTAAAGCAATAATTTTAATCGCTTCATCATTTCTTATCGACTCGAGTTCCATTCTTAAAAAGTTCGAGATATTTCGTTTTGCAACTTCAAATGCCAAAAGATTTCTTCCCTTCTTGATTTCACCTTCTTTGTAAACCAATTTAAATTGCTTCAATACTTCATCATCTAAGAGTTTAAAACAATTCAGAATATCATTTTCCGAAACAAACTTTCCAACAAAAGGCTCATATAAAGCTTTTAAGGTTTCGTGAATAATAGTTCCTAAAGTATTTAAAGCGATATTTTCTTCCACTTCTTCCACCTCGCGAATTCTCAATATTTTTTGAAAATAAAACTCAATCGGATTTCTAATGTAAGAAGTTAATGCAGAAGGAGAAAAACCAGTCTCCGCAATTTCTTTTAAACGCGCCATTACCGCTTCAGATTTCTCTACAGAAATAGGTTCATTAGCCGTACTTGGCAGCATTGGATTGTAAATATCAAAACTAATATTATGACTCGATTTTTTCTCTACTTCCAATTGTGTGATAAAACGGCTTCTTTCGCCAGCATCTAACCCATCATTTTCGGTATTATAAATCAAATAAATATTCTTCGCTCTTTGCAGCAAATGATAAAAATGATAGGTATAAATTGCATCTTTTTCTTTAAAAGTCGGAAGCCCCAATTCTTTCTTCACATCATACGGAATAAAAGAATTCTGCGATTTACCAGCAGGAAACTTTCCTTCATTCATAGAAGTTATAATAACCGTTTCAAAATCGAGAACACGACTTTCTAAAACCCCCATAATCTGCAAACCCCTCAACGGCTCACCCTCAAAAGAAACTTCTGCTAAATCAATAATCTGCTTATAAATAGCATGAAGCGTATCAATATTATCAATATGATTATGTTTCGAATAATAATTTATAAGCTTATTAATCACTTTAAAAACACCATAAACAAATGCTTTTGCTATTTTTTCTTCTTCGTTATCATTATTAAAATGTTGCTTAATTAAAATTAGCAGAGAAGAAATATTCTTCAAAACAGCAACAGAGCCACTCTCCCATTTTTCAAATAATAAATTAAAAAATGAAGAAGAATCCGGATGAAGTTCTAAAATTTTCTGGTGGGTAATAAAAGTGTAATTATTCTCTTTAATAATTTTCACTAATTTTTCAGCATGAGCATACGGCTCAACTAATGGATGCGTCAAAATATCAAGCACATCTTTGTAATAAAAAACATAACTCGTGCCCTTTCGAGAAAGTGCATTAGTATGCATTTTAAACAATTTAGCAACAAAAATTTGCGATGGATTATTCTTTCCAGAATACCCCATTGTAATATTTAAAGCTCCAACAGAAGAAGGCAACGAATATAAAACAGGAACTAATAAATTTTCTTCACCAAGAACAACCGCCACCTTATCCAAAGAAGCCGAAGGATTTTGTTCAATTAAATTCTCAATAATACTTCCCGTCAGTTTTGCCTGTCCAATTGTTTTTGGAGTTCCAATAATCTGAATATTTTTTGACTGCGAGAAATCATCTACAATCCAATCAAAAACATTTGTTTTATAATATTTCCAACTTTCTTTAAAACGCCTCAAAAAAAGTCCTGCATCATGATAAGGATCATTTAGAAACGCACAATCTGCATCCCAATAAATTTTCGCTTGATCGAGAGCCAATAAATGTTGTACTATTTTTTCTTCTGCGGCATTTAAGGCATTGAATCCTGCAAAAACAAAAATACGATTCCCAATTGTATTCGAAAAATGGTTTAAATTATTAACCGCCTCACGATAAATCAAACCTTGATAACCAATAGATTTAAACAACAAATGATTGTAAAGCGAATCGTAATAAAGAGGGAGTAATTTCCAAAAATCAATATAGTTTTCTAAAAGTTTTGTTTTTTGATCAACCTCCAAACCCCATCTTTTTATATCTTCAATATCTTTAAGATAAGACAAAACATGAGATGGATCTAAAAGATAGCGATCAATTTCGTTAAAATCTTGCAAGAGTGTTTTTGCCCAATTTGCAAATAACTCAAAAGATTGCTGGTTCTTTTTTTCTGTAATTGATAAATAAACTTCATAAAATTCAAACAGCAATTCAATCGAATCAATAGATCGAATTGATGCAACATCTTGCACGAAATCTTCAATACTTGTAATTTCGGGAGCAATAATAGTTTTATTAATCTCTTTTTTAAGCGCTTCAATCAAAAAAACTTTCGCTCTTTTATTCGGAAGAATTATGGTTATTTCAGAAAGTTTATCTGCATAATCCCGAATTACAACACCAGCTAGTTTTTGAAGAAAAGAATCATTTATCATAGTATAAAAATAAAAAAAGCCATTCAATTAAGAATGGCTTTTCATATTTATTTAGAAACTAAATTATAGTTTTCCTTGGTATTTAGAACCAATGTGTCTAATTTCAGTTCTTCTGTTTTGTGCTTTACCTGCAGCAGTTTTGTTACTTGCAACTGGTTGGCTAGCTCCAAATCCTTTAGCTTCTAAGTTCTCTGGGCTAACACCTCTTTGAACTAAAGCATCTAATACAGCTTTCGCTCTATCTTCAGAAAGTTTTTGGTTGATTTTAGCAGAACCTGTACTATCTGTGTGTCCTTCGATAGAGAATTTCGCGTTTGGATAGTTTTTAAGGATTTCTTTAATAGCATCTAATCTTGCTGGAGTTTCTTTGTCACCAGTTTTGAAAGTAGCTTTTCCTGAGTTGAAGTAGATTGCTCTAGCTTGAACTTTAAGATCTTCTAATGCAGCAGAAGTAACTTCTGGACATCCTCTGTTGCTTGCAGGACCTGGAACTGTAGGACAGTCATCATCTTTATCAGCAACACCATCTTTATCAGCATCTAAGAATGGGCAACCACCGTTTTCTTTAGGACCAGCAACTGTAGGACATTTATCGTCTTTATCAGCGATTCCGTCACCGTCAGTATCAGGACAACCTTTTAAAGCAGCTAAACCAGCAACATCTGGACAAGCATCATCTTTATCAGCAATTCCGTCACCATCAGTATCAGGACATCCGTTTAATGCAGCTAAACCAAATACATCTGGACAAGCGTCAGAAGCATCAACGATTCCGTCACCGTCAGTATCAGGACATCCGTTGAATTGTTTTAAACCAGCAACATCTGGACAAGCATCATCTTTGTCATAGATCCCATCTCCGTCAGTATCTTTACCTCCGAATTTGAAAACTAAACCTGCAGTGTGTTGGAAGTGAGATGGAGCATCTGGAGCACCAGAAGCATCTTGTCTATCTCCACTAACTGACCATTTGTATCTTGTAGCTAACTCAAGACCAATAGCATCAGTGAACCAAAAAGTTAAACCAGCACCTGGATTAACAGTTCCGTAGCTGCTATCTCCGAAGAAAGTATAACCTCCACCAACAGATAACGAAGGATCAATTACTTTAGATTTGATTAATTCTTGGAAGCTGTATTTAATAGTAGCATCAATTCCGTAGTACATTAAATCTCCTGGATTCACTACAGCATTACCTCTACCATCAATATCACCACCTTGACCAAAAACAACAAATTTATCAATTTTGTTCACAGAACCTTGTAAACCAACAGAGAAACCGCTACCTACATATCTATTTACACCAATGTAAGATAGAGAAGGAAGAATATTCCAGTTGTCCTTTACAGCGAATGGCTGAGAGAAGTGTTGATCAAAGAAACCACTTCCTGAACCTGAACTTGTTCTAGTATCCACAGCATTAACCCCGAAAGAGATTGCCCATGGATTGTTACTGTCTTGCGCGTGAGCATTTAAACCCATCGCCATCAATACAGCAACTAAAAGTTTGTTAAGATGTTTCATACTTAATTTTTTTAATTACAATTTAGTTAATTACAAGCAAAAGTAACACCAAATTTTTTAAATACAAAATGAAATGTTAAAAAAAACCTACAAAAATTTGACCAAAGTGGTAATTATATAACTTTTAACATTTTACCGACAACTGTAAAGGCATTTATAGCTTTGTCTAAATGTTCTTTTTCATGCGCCGCAGATAGCTGTACCCTTATTCTGGCTTTATCTTTTGGCACTACTGGAAAGAAAAATCCAATAACATAAATTCCTTGTTTTAACAGTTCATTTGCCATTGTTTGTGACAATTTCGCATCGTATAACATAACAGGAACGATTGCAGAATCTCCGTCGATGATATCGAATCCTGCTTTTTTCATACCTTCTTTAAAGTAATTGGTATTCCATTCCAATTTATCACGAAGCGTTGTATCTTTTTCAAGCAATTCAAATACTTTGATTGACGCACCTACGATAGCAGGCGCTAAAGAGTTCGAAAACAAATAAGGCCTAGATCTTTGGCGTAATAGCTCTATAATCTCTTTTTTTGCAGTCGTATATCCGCCCATTGCTCCCCCTAAAGCCTTTCCAAGAGTACCGGTAATAATATCAACTCTACCCATTACTCCTTTTGCTTCAAGAGTTCCTTTTCCAGTCGCTCCTATGAAACCTGCCGCATGACATTCATCAACCATAACGAGTGCATCGTATTTGTCAGCAAGATCACAAATTTTATCTAATGGCGCTACTAAACCATCCATAGAAAAAACACCATCAGTAACAATCAATTTAAAGCGAGCTCCAGCTTCATTTGCCTTAATTAATTGCTGTTCCAAATCTTCCATATTGTTATTCTCGTAACGATATCTAGCCGCTTTACAAAGACGAACTCCGTCAATAATAGAAGCATGATTTAAGCTATCAGAAATAATTGCATCATTTTCACCTAACAAAGGCTCAAATACTCCTCCATTCGCATCAAAGGCTGCTGCGTATAATATAGTATCTTCAGTACCATAAAAATCAGCAATCTTTTTTTCTAATGTTTTGTGAATATCTTGTGTTCCGCAAATAAAACGAACAGATGACATACCGAAGCCATGCGTATCCATTGCATCTTTTGCCGCTTGAACTACTTCTGGATGAGACGAAAGCCCTAAATAATTATTAGCACAAAAGTTTAAAACCGTTTCTCCAGTCGAAATAGTGATTTCTGCTCCTTGAGGAGAAGTAATAATTCTCTCCTTTTTAAAAATTCCATTTTCTTCGATTGTCTGCAGCTCACTTTGCAGATGTTCTTTTATTTTACCGTACATTTTTTATTTATTTAAAACGTTAAAAATTAACAAGTTAACAATACTTAAGCTTCGTTATTTCTTTAACATCTGATTAATTTTATCACAAATTTACCACTTCAATTTCCGCTCCTATATATACCAAAGCCTTTTTTAACACTTTGTATCCTAAATCTTCAATAGCATCTTGATATTCTTGAATTTGCTGCTGATATTTAGCATTTACAGCTCCCGTTTTATAATCCAGTAAAAAAGCTTCTTTATTCTCCAAAAACACAACTCGATCTGGCTTTAGAATTCTACCTTCTTTCTGAACGATTGTCTGCTCATTCAAAACAGTATCATCTCCATTAAAACAAATTGTCAGCTCTGGATGATTTACAATTTCTCTTAAAGTCTGCGACACTTGATCAACTTGATCATAAGTTATCAAACCATTTTCTAGCGACTTTGTGACTGCCAAATCAATATCTGATTTATCTTTTACAAAAGCCAGGATTTCATGAACGATATTTCCGTACGAAATCGCTTCTTGCTGATGCGTTCCCCACATTAAGGCTTCTCGCTGCGCTATTTTTATGTTTTTAGGATTCAAAACTTCCTTTACAACGGGAATTGATTTTACAAGATCAACAGTCTTTGAGGCTTTTGAAAGCCTGATTTTACTTCCAAATTCATAATTTAATTTTTCTTCATCATAAACGCCTTCATTAATTAAAAATTTAATAAAAAAAGAAGCCATATTATTTGGATACTCTCCGTCATTTTTTGCTTTTAAAGACTGAGAAATAACATATAATTGCTCTTCTGCACGCGTCAGCGCCACGTACAAAACATTGATATTATCTAAAAGCTCTTCTTGTTTTTTCAAATTGAAAACAGCCGATGCACTTTCTCCAAAACTCTCAACCGCACTGCTATTATCAACTAATGCTTTTGGAACTCCTAAATCAATTTCTTCAGTATCGAGCCACAATTTGTCTTTTGGCTTTCGATTATAATCTTCATCTGCAAAAGGCATAATTACAACAGGAAATTCTAATCCTTTTGATTTGTGAATCGTCATGATTCGAACAGCATTATTTCCTTCGGGAGACGGAATGCTAAATTTCTCTGCATTTTTATCCCAAAAAACCAAGAAATCTGAAACTCCTGCCTGATTTCGAATATCTCTTTCTAAAACAATATCTAAAAAGAATTGAACATATGCATTTCCTTCAGAAGGAAGAATAAATTTAGAAATGATAATTTCAACAGCTTCGTAAAGCGATTTTTTACGGACATTTTCAAAAGAAAAAGCAACATCAAAAGTTAAAAGCCAATTTTCAAATTCTTTTTCCACTTTATAACTCATTCCTAAAGCTATAAAATCATGAACCGGCATTGACAAATCTTTATTTGAAGCCAAATAATGTAAAAAATTAGCTTTCGATTCTAAATTGGCACTATTATTTAAATATCGAAGCAAGTGAACAATAAAACGGACTTCTGCCGCATTCTGAATCATTAAAGTTTCTGATGACAAAAGCGGAATTCCTTGTTCTGTCAAATAATTAGCAATCGCAATTCCCTGATCTCTTTTTCGGGTTAGAATTACAATGTCTTTATATTCAAAACCTTGCTTTAACACTTCTTGAATTGTATTCAAAGTAGCCAAAACATATAAATCAGATTTCTCAACAACTTCATCTTCATCCGCAAATTCATTTTTATCAACTACAGGAAGGAAAGAAATATTTACATAACCTCCTTTTTTCGAATTGGTATTTTGAAAACTATGATTTTCATACAAATCTTTATAATCTTCATTTGAAAATTCCGAAGAAATAAGCTTAAAGAAAGCATTATTAAATTCAATCACCTCGCTATAACTTCGATAATTGGTATTTAAATGCTTTAGTTGTTTATCTGGATTATTAAACGGATTTACCTCTTTACTTAATTCAATAAATTGCTCTGCTTTTCCTCCGCGCCAGCGATAAATAGATTGCTTCGGATCGCCAACAATCATTAGCGTTCCTTTATTACCATAATCATCTAAACCAGAAAGCGAATTATCGATTAGCGGAATCAAATTCTGCCATTGCATTTCTGAAGTATCCTGAAATTCGTCAATAAAAAAATTACGATAACGCTCGCCCAAACGCTCATAAATAAATGGTGCCGGCTGATTCTGAATTTCGCGGTGAATTATGGCATTAAATTCTGAAATTGACAAGACATTCTGTTCAGATTGAATTTTAGCCAATTCATTGCTTACCGTATTCAACAAAGAAAGCGGCGTTATATTTTTCAGAAAGGCTTTATAAAAATCTCTTTTTTCAAAATTCTGATAAACCTCTTTTAAAATTTGAAGTAATTCTGGAATAATATTTTCAATTAAAGCGCGATCTTTTGCGGTTTTATTTATTGCAATATCATCAAACTCATGAAAAGTTTTATTTTTTGGATTGAATTTTCCGCTGCGAATACTTTCTAAATGATTCGGAAAAGTTCCTCTAGAAAATGATTTAGAATCAATTCCGTTTTTATCAATTAATTCAATTGCTTTAACGGCAAGCTCTTCATTTGTCTTTTCTAATTCTTTACAAAGCGCTTGCATTTTCGCCTTAATCTCAACAAACTCTCCGATTGTTTTATCTTGAAAATGAAGGATTTCATTTCTATTGTTTTCATTCAGAATTAATCTTCCCGTATCTAAAATTTCTCGAGAAACATCCCAACTTTTATCATCATCGGTTTTTTCCATTGTAAAATCGATGAGAAGTTTAGTCAATGTTTCATCTTCTCCAGCTTGAGCGATTATGGCATCGACAGCTTCGACTAATAAATTTTCGGTATCTAAAGTGACTTCAAAAGTCATTGGAAGATTCAAATCGTGCGCAAAAGCACGAATAACTTTATGCGTAAATTTATCAATGGTAGAAATATCAAAAGCCGCATAATTATGAATTAAGTGCTTTATAATCTGTTGCGATTTTGTTTTGATTTTGATAACCGAAAGTCCCGTATCACGAGAAAGATCTTCCATTAAATCTAATGCTTTTGACGAAGGATCGTCTTTTGCAAATTCAGACAGATTTCCAACAATACGGCTTTTCATTTCATGAACCGCTTTGTTGGTAAAAGTTATCGCTAAGATATTTCGGTATGCATCGTTTTTTGGAGAAGAAAGAATAATTTTCAAATATTCTTTTACTAATGTATACGTCTTTCCTGATCCCGCAGAAGCATCATAAATAGAAAAAGACGGACTTTGCATGGTTTTGATTTTTTATATTGTAAAAATAACATAAAATATTAAACCCTAAAAATGAAAAATTCCAAATTCCGATATCTTTTTGTTGCGAATGCCTCAAATATTGGAATTTGGAATTTTGAAAATTTTGGAACTTTTAAATTTATTCGTGTTTTGGAAAAGCTCTCTTATTGAAAACCAAAAGTATACCAACACCTGTAGAGATTGCCACATCGGCTACATTGAAAATAGCATTAAAAAAAGCAAAATGTTTTCCTCCAAAAATTGGCAACCAAGTCGGAAGATCTCCTTCCCATATAGGAAAATAGAACATATCTACAACCAAACCATGAAACCAAGTTCCGTAAGGTTCAGGAGAAAAAAGCGTTGCTAAATTATTAGTGCTGTCATCAAAAATAACCCCATAGAAAACAGAATCGATGATATTTCCTGCAGCACCTGCAAAAATTAAAGCAATCGCTACTATTAAATAATTTGAATGGCGTTTTTTAACAGAATCTGCAAGCCACCATCCGATTCCGAATACAGCAAAAATTCTAAAAACAGTCAAAATTAATTTACCATATTCTCCAGGAATTTTTGTTCCCCAAGCCATTCCTTCATTTTCTATAAAATGAATATTAAACCAATCAAAAACAGGATACTCTTCTCCAAGAACAAAGTTTGTTTTGACATAAATTTTAGAAAGCTGGTCGACAATTAAAACTAAGAATATAAGGAAATACGCTTTTCGTAATGACATTTTATAATTTTTTGATGGGCAAAAATAACAATTTAAACAAAAAAAACGCTCCTAAAGGAGCGTTAATTGTTTTCTAATGAAACTAAACTAAGTTTAAGCGCTAATCTAAACCTTATAAAGTTTATTTTTTCACAGGAGCTTTTGCAGGAGTTTTCGCTGGACTGTCGGAGAAAAAATCAGAAATTGATTTGAATATTCCTTTGCTTTCTTTTCCGGCAGCCAATTTTTTCGCTTCTCCCTTTTTAACGTCGGCTTTAAACTTAACGCGCAGTTTTTCAAAATCTTTCATTCTACGCTCTACGTCAGAGTTTACTTCTTTGAATTTCAGTACTTTAGCCATAATGTAAGTTTTTTACAGTAAATAATTTAAATTATTAATGATTTGGTATTACAATGATACATAATTTAATTTATATTTGTTTACGAAAATTAACACTTGTTTAGGTTGATTCAATATTTAATTTTCAAAAACAAATCCAAAACAAACTGAATTTAACAATTCTCCCAAAATCCTACAAAATCATGAATGAAATTACTACTACACTTAATGACTTTCTAGTCAGCACAAAATCAACTGCTGCTTTAATTTTAAATGGTAAAGGAAAGCTAATCACTTCTTTAAATTTAGACTACGGAGACAGCATTGCAGCCATGAGCGCAGCTATTTTATCTATGAGCGAAAAATTCTTAATTGACTTAGAAAAAGGCTCTCTTAAACAATTATACCTTAAAAGTGCCGAAGGCGTTATAGTTGGAAACAAAATTAGCGGTTCCAATTTTATTGTTGCTTTTTCTAAAGAAGGAAGCAATTTAGCACTATTGATGCGTTCGACAGAAGAAGTATCTGCTGAATTAAGCAAAAATTCCCTACTGAAATAAGAAAATAAATTCTATTAACAATCAAACCCAAATGAACTATGAGCAATGATTTTTTAAACGTGTTTTTAACTGAAATGAAAACAAACGTAAACGGCTTTATCGCTGTCGCTGTAACAGAAATTGAATCTGGATTAAGCTTTGGAAACCTAACTATCGATCCTTCTTTTGATCCAGAACTTGCTGCTGCTTACAATTTAGAAGTTGTAAAAGCCAAACTAAATGCCGTAAAGGCTTTAGGCTTGAATCAAGATATTGAAGATATTTTGATCACACTTTCTAATCAAATTCACATTATCGATATTTCTCCAAACAAAAAATTTATGATTTACCTAGCTGCTGATGCAACAAAAGCTAATTTAGGTATGACTAGAGCTATTTTAAGAAAGCACAAAGCTGACGTTGAAAAAAATCTAGCGTAATCATTCGCAAATTTTACAAAATAAAAGCCGCTTTTTTAAAGCGGCTTTTTTTATGCAATTATCATTCAAAAGTACAGTTAATCAGTTGCTTTTGTTTCTTACAAAATAAACTAGCTATACATGAAAATTATTTTTAATAATTATAAATAATTTCTCTCAAAGTAAAAATATAACAATACGAATTCAAGCCGTTAAACATTAAACAAAAAAATGCGCCCTAAAAGAGCGCATTTTTTATTTAGATATTTTTTGTGAATTTATCTCTGCAAGTTTTTAGCTTCGATACTCATTGTTGCATGAGGAACGATTTTAAGCCTTTCTTTGCTAATTAATTTACCTGTTACTTTGCAAATACCATATGTTTTGTTTTCAACACGGAATAAAGCGTTTTTTAAGTCACGAATAAACTTCTCTTGTCTGATAGCCAATTGAGAGTTTGCTTCTTTAGACATTGTTTCACTTCCTTCTTCAAAAGCTTTGAATGTTGGAGATGTATCGTCTGTTCCGTTATTTAAATCATTCATATAAGCACTCTTAATCAAATCAAGATCTGCCTGTGCTTTTTGTATTTTTGCTTGAATTATCTCTTTGAACTCTGCTAAGTCAGCATCAGAGTACCTTGTAATTTCATCTATCATTTTCTAACTATTTTGAAATTAATATAATGGTTTTAATATCATCAAACTCAATTTCTGTGCCGTTTTCTAAAACGTCTACAAAAACCAGTTCATCTGTTAATGTTTCAGACTTAATATAGTCCTCATTTTTCGAAACAGCATCTTCTAAAATACCGTCTCTTTTTATTTGTACCTTAATCTTATCAGTAACTTCAAATCCTGAATCTTTACGGATATTCTGAATTCTGTTTACTAATTCTCTCGCGATACCTTCATTTTTTAATTCTTCAGATATTGTGATGTCAAGCGCAACTGTAATTCCGTTTGAATTTGCAACTAGCCAACCTTCGATATCTTGCGATGTTATTTCGACGTCTTCTAAGGATAAAGTTACATTATTTCCAGAAATAACAATATCTAGCGTTCCTTGCTTGTCTAACTGATTAATCTGATCTGGAGAAAAACCTTGTATCTCTCTAGAAATCAACCCCATATCCTTTCCAAAACGTGGTCCAAGAGCTTTAAAATTAGGCTTAATCTGTTTCACTAAAATACCAGAAGCATCGTCTAAAAGTTCAATTTCTTTAACGTTTACTTCGGCTTTTACAAGGTCAGAAATCGCTTCAATTTCAGCTCTCTGATTCTCGTCAAGTACTGGAATCATTACCTTTTGCAGCGGCTGACGAACTTTAATCATCTCCTTTTTACGTAGTGATAAAACTAGAGAAGAGATGGTTTGCGCTTTCTGCATTTTGCTCTCCAACGTTTTATTAACAAAGTTTTCGACAAATTTTGGGAATTCAGCCAAGTGAACACTAGCAAAATCCTCGGTTCCCGTAGAAACTGTCAAATCTCTGTACAATTTATCCATAAAAAATGGAGCTACTGGAGCGCTGAATTTACTGATTGTTAACAAGCAAGTATAAAGCGTTTGGTAAGCTGCGATTTTATCGTGAGCATATTCTCCTTTCCAGAAACGACGACGGCATAAACGAACGTACCAGTTACTTAGGTTTTCCTGAACGAATTCAGAAATAGCTCTTGTCGCTTTTGTTGGTTCGTAATCTTCATAACATTCGTCAACAAACTTCACTAAAGTATTCAACTCAGAAATAATCCATTGATCGATTTCTGGTCTTTCGTTTAATGGAATTTCAGCTTCAGCATATTTAAATCCGTCGATATTTGCATATAACGAAAAGAAAGAATATGTGTTGTATAAAGTTCCGAAGAATTTACGGCGAACCTCAGCAATTCCTTCAAGGTCAAACTTCAAGTTATCCCAAGGATTTGCATTCATAATCATATACCAACGCGTGGCATCAGGACCGAATTCTTCAATGGTTTTAAACGGGTCTATAGTATTTCCTTTACTCTTAGACATTTTAATTCCATTTTTATCTAAAACCAAACCGTTAGAAACTACGTTTTTATACGCTACTTTATCAAAAACCAAAGTTCCGATTGCGTGTAATGTATAGAACCATCCACGTGTTTGATCGACTCCTTCTGCGATGAAATTTGCAGGAAAATCTTTATTCTCATCAATTTTATCTTGATTTTCAAAAGGATAATGCCATTGTGCATAAGGCATTGCTCCAGAATCGAACCAAACGTCGATCAAATCGCTTTCGCGTTTCATTGGTTGGCCAGAAGCCGAAACCAAGGTAATTTGATCCACAACATTTTTGTGCAAATCAATTAAATCATAATTTGATTCAGACATGTTTCCGATTTCAAAACCTTTAAACGGATTTTCTTTTTGAAAACCTGCTTCGATAGATTTCTCGATCGCATTGTATAATTCTTCAACAGAACCAATAAGAACTTCTTCTTTTTTATCTTCAGTTCTCCAAATTGGCAACGGAATTCCCCAATATCTAGAACGAGATAAGTTCCAGTCGTTGGCATTTTTCAGCCAATTTCCAAAACGTCCTTCACCAGTAGATTTAGGTTTCCAATTGATAGTTTCGTTCAGGTCGAACATTCTATCTTTTACATCGGTTACTTTGATGAACCATGAATCTAGAGGATAATATAATAACGGCTCGTCTGTTCTCCAACTGTGTGGATAACTGTGCACGTATTTTTCAACTTTAAAGGCTTTATTTTCTTCTTTTAAGCGAATAGCGATTTCAACATCTACAGATTTCTCTGGAGCTTGTCCTGCATCATAATATTCGTTTTTAACGTATTTACCAGCTAAATCTCCTAAATGAGAAGTGAATTTTCCTTGTAAATCTACTAACGGAACCGCATTTCCTTCTTCATCTAAAACCAACATTGGCGGAACTTCCGGTTTCGCTTCTTTTGCAACTTTAGCATCATCCGCACCAAAAGTTGGCGCTGTATGTACAATTCCTGTTCCGTCTTCTGTAGTAACGAAATCTCCAGAAATCACTCTAAATGCATTTTCAGCATTTTGATATGGCAATACATAAGGCAATAATTGCTCGTAACGGATTTCTACTAAATCTGCTCCTTTTGCTTCAGTTAAGATTTTGTATGGCAGTTTCTTGTCGCCGTTTTTAACGTTATCAAAATCAGCGTCGTCTTCACTTAAGAAAAATCCTTTTCCGAATTGTTTTCCAACTAAGTTTTTAGCCAAAACAACATTGATTGGCTCAAAAGTATATTGATTGAAAGTCTTAACTAAAACATAATCGATTTTTGGACCAACTGTCAAAGCTGTATTTGACGGAAGTGTCCAAGGCGTTGTCGTCCAAGCTAAAATGTGAATATCTCCAAAACCTTGTAAAAAGCTCGGAAGCGTTTCTGGCAAAGTTTTGAATTGCGCTACAATTGTAGTATCTGTAACATCTCTATAAGCTCCAGGCTGATTTACTTCATGAGAAGATAATCCTGTTCCTGCCTTTGGAGAATATGGCTGAATCGTGTATCCTTTGTACAACAAACCTTTATCGTATATTTGTTTCAAAAGCCACCAAACAGACTCCATGTATTTTGGTTTATAAGTTACATATGGATCTTCCATATCAACCCAATAACCCATTTTTTCGGTCAAGTCATTCCATACGTCCGTATAACGCATAACGGTTCTTTTACACGCTTCGTTATATTCTTCGATAGAAATTGTCTTGCCAATATCCTCTTTTGTAATTCCTAATTCTTTTTCGGTACCTAATTCAACAGGCAAACCGTGAGTATCCCATCCAGCTTTTCTTTTAACTTGAAAACCTTTTTGAGTTTTATATCTGCAAAAAATATCTTTAATCGCACGCGCCATTACGTGGTGAATTCCTGGTAATCCGTTTGCTGAAGGCGGACCTTCAAAAAATACGAAAGGCTCTGCACCTTCGCGAGTTGTAACACTCTTTTCAAATATATTTTCTTTCTTCCAAAAATCAAGAACTTCTGACGCTACTGTAGGCAAGTCAAGTCCTTTGTATTCAGTAAATTTTGTACTCATTTTATCCTTTTCTTAAACGAGGTGCGAAAGTAAGAAATTTTGAACTATTGACCACCAATTTCTTTAAATTTCACAAACTTTTGTTGAGATAATAGATACAAAAACAGAAGAATTGGTTACTTTCTGACATTATTCTCATTTTTTTGAGCGAATAAATCAAAAAATAACCAATTCTAAAAACAGCTTTTGATAAGCTTAAAATCTTATTTAAATCCTCCGAAATAAACTTCTTTCATAAAAATTCGATTTCCGAAAACGGGATTTATTTCTACTTTTTCACGAGTTTCCTGATAAAAGGTTTCTCCGTTAAAATCTTCGATTTCGTAATTAATCTTATGCGGAATTTTTCCAGAATTCAAACTCGAAACGGGGCGATAATCGCCAAATAATTTTCTTTCGAAAAAACTTTTATTCCCGTTGTCAAATTCTGTTTTTTCGGTAGAAACAATATTGAAGTTTTCCTTATCAATAAAAACGTGATAATCTGTTTTCGGAATTGTTCTGTTTCCGGAACTTAATGTTTTTTCAAAATAATTTAAATGATAGCACAATTTTCCTTCATACATTTCATCACCCAAAACCTCAAAATTATTCCACAAATCGAGTCTTAAATCAGTTAGAAAGTTTACCAAATCAACGTTTTTAGATAAATTACTGTAATCGTAAGCCGTTAGTTTTGCCCATTTTGCATTTATGCCCGTTTCACGATCGTCATGACTCCAAGCTTCTGCTCCGTTTACGATTTCATAATAAGCTTCTGGAATTTTTTTCTTAAGAAGATAATGCGATGTTGTCGCCCATTTTTCTTCCGTTTGAGGAATATTTGTTCCTTCTATCGAAATTTTAGAAAACAAATGCGCTTTTTCTACTTTTTTCAAAGCTTGGCTTCCTCCTAAATTTTCAACTACTTTAGCCAATAAATTTGCATTTAGCTGATATGGAATAGAATCAAGTAAATTAAATCTTTGCGTTTTAATTTTTTCTAAATATGCTTCACGATTGGATTTTTCGGTTTCCCATTCTGCTTCTTGCTGTTGGATTTTTTCGAAGAATGCTAATCTTTTTTCTTCTTTTTCTTCTGCAATTTTAAGCCCTAATTTCTTAAGCTCGGCAAAACGTGGCGTATGAGCTCTTAATCTTTTATCTGCAAAATTGGTTTTATTTATTCGATCAATAATTGCAGTTCCACGCGAATCCTGTTTGTCGTTTTCTACAAGTAAATTTGCGTACAATAATGCTTTTTCCTTATTTTCTAGTAAAAGATAAGTTTCAGCCAAATTATTTGTAACAATAAATCGAATGTTAACATTTGTAGGCGAAGCTGGATATTTTAGCAATAAACTTTCAAGATAATGCAAATGTGGTGTAAGCAATTTTTCGTCTAACCCTTTTTCAAGTGTTATCTTCTGCATCTGAGCTGTAATTTCGTTCTCAAATGCCAACATTTGATTGTATTCAGAATGTCCTTTTGAGGTTACAAATTCGAATCTAATCTTTGCTTCACTGGTTGTATATCCCAATTTATAATTTAAAAACTCCTGAATCCTTAACGCAGTTTTGTAAATAGCATTATCAAATCCAAGTCCAACATCGCTATAATCTGAGTCCTTAACGGCTGTTCTAATTTTTTTGTCATGTTCTGAAGCAGCAACTTTCACAGCACCAAGACTATTTCCAACAGTCATTGAATATGATTCTGAACCTCCAAAATCTTTTGATAATATAATTTTATCCGCAACTTTAACATCTAGTTTTACATTTGTAATGTAATTAGAATGGGCACCATAACTCCACTTGTTTTCTTTTTTATCATAAACACTATCAATCTGTGTTTCAGTGTATCTTGGCAGTGCAAATGTCAAATAAAGTTTTAGCTTACCATTAGCAGGATCGGTTATATACCCGTCAATATTAAAAAAACGCTTCTTGAGATTAGATTCTTCTTCTTGCAACGATTTATCCATTTGATAAAAAGCTGTTTGTGTCAAGACATTATCAAGAGCAGGAAATTCTGAATATTTGATTACCGGTATATAAAACTTCTTTTTTTTCGAGCTTATTTTTTCTTGTGCTTGGATTGAACCAATTACAAGCAAAGCTATTAAGAGTAGTATTTTTTTCATAGGCAAAAAAAAGCCATCAGAATCAGATCCTGATGGCTTTGGATTTTGTTATATTCTTATTTCTTATTGAAGATCTGAATTGACTTATCAGAAACATAAAAAATATTCTGAGTAGCTGGGTCAATCTCATAAAGAGGTTTATTGTTAGTGAAGATGATTTTATCAATCTCTTTTCCTTCAGCTTTACTAACTTTAACTAGAACTTTTTCTCCTGTATCTGCTTTTGCAAAAATATATGAGAAATCTCTGTTTTGTTTCATCGCATTAAAACGAGAATTAAATTTAGCCGCCACAATTCCTAAAGCTGCAGATCCTGCTGCATAAGCTTGCGCCTGATCCTTATTTGTTTGATCTCCTTTTGCAACTGCAGTTCTAATGTTACCTTCAGAATCACGATATGTCATAGTTAAATCAGCACCTTTAACTGAACTTGCTACAGAACCAACACCTAAACCAATACTTCCTACAATTGCAGCACTTTTAATTAAACGTCTTCCTGTTTCACCTGGTTGGTTGTAAGTTAAATGGTATTTTACAGTTCCATCCATATTAACTCCCATTACTTCAAGTGGGCCTGAAAGCACAACTCCCCAAGGAAATTGCTCGATACTGTTTAATTCTTTTTCTCTTTTGATATTTACTTTAGCAAAAGGCTCTGGTTTATCGTTGATGCTTGGATCGAATTTGTATAATTTCTCATCATTATACACTAAGTAAGAATTTGTAGCTTCGTCATAAGTTGGTAAAACTGGACGGCTTTTTTCAAACTTAATATTACGTTTCCAAAGTTTAACTCCAGTTTTATAATCTACCATATTTCCGTAAGTTCCTGTAAGGTACATTACCTTTTCACCAACTTTTCCTAAGTAGTAGATTGGATCTTCTTTATCATCAGAAATTTCGATAAATTTTTTCCAAAGCTTTTCTCCATCTTTGTTGATCAACATCATTTCGTTTTCTGCAACATATAAGAAATCTTGATCAATTGGAATTACTCTTTTCAAACCGCCTCCACGAGCATCTTTTTTCCAGATTTTTTCTCCTGTTTTTAAGTCAAAAAAGTTGAAACCGCTATCATGAGCAATTAATAATTTTGTTCCCCAATCTTCTAAATAAACAACATATTTAGTTTTAATAGATTCTTTCCAGATACTTTTTCCATCTTCTGTACTCAAAACATTAATATATTCTTTAGTTGAAAGAAGTCCAGCAGAATTAACTACCACAATATTCTTATCATTTTGTGTTTCGTAAAATCTTGTGTAATCTTCGTCTGCTTTCCAGTTTAATTTTCCGTTTTCTTTATTAAAAGAGTAAAGTTTTCCATAAAGCAAATAATAAACTGTGTTACCATGAATCTTTGCTTTGTTTGTTAAACTTGAAGCTTTAGTTGAAAAACTTATTAACGATTTTGCTTTATCAACTGTTGTATTCCATTTAAGCTCACCAGTTGTCAAATCTAGCAATGCAACTGCCATTTCTCCGTCTTTTTTAAGAGTAAGAAGATATTCGTTTGTTTCAGGAATAAAATCTGATTGAAAAACCCAAAAAGATTCTTTTGAAGAGTTGTAAACAATTTTACCTGAATCGGTATTGATAATCAAATATTTTGAATTGATGTATGCCTCAACATACGGGCTTCCTGGAACTGTAGACAAATCTCTTTTTTCTTTAAAAAGATTTCCAAAATCAGGATCACTTAAGACATCTTTTGAAGTAAGAGTTCCAAAATCATCTTTTGTTAAAGTCCAAATAACTTTTTTTGTTTCGGGATCTAGCCCCTTTACTGTTCCGCCTTCTTTAAAGACAATAACTCCTGTAATTTCATTCTGAACCAAGTCCTGAACAGCGTTTTCTGTTGTAACTATTTCATCATATTTTCTTTGGGCAATTGATGAAACCGTTACCGACAGAAGCAAAATAATCGAAAACGTAATTTTCTTCATGGTAGATTTTTTTTTAATAATTGGTATTAGATATTAATGAGAATTTGCATTCCTAACCAAAAATACGGGGGACTTTTTAGTAAAAAAATACTGAGCAAATATATAAAAATAGAAAAGCGATTATGAAAAAATTTCTTTCAAAATATCCAAAGATTTTGGACGTTTAAAACCCTCTAAATGAGAAGAATAAAAATCAATGAGGATTTTTAGCAATATTTGCCTTTCGATTACATGGAAGATTTTTTGACTATTATCGAACTTTAAATCGATAAGTTTTTTTAACAAGTTGGTTTCGTGTTCAGAAAGTGCATTCGAATTGTGGAAAGCCGTAAAAACTCCTTCGTTAATTTCAAAAAAAGGAAGATCAATATCTGTAAGATCTGGATAGAAACCCAAATATTTAGTTATTTCTAAAAGTAAAATTAAATGAAAATTTGAAATTTCGTCATGATGATCCAGCCAAGTGAGCGCCGTTTCTAAAAACAAGAAAAGCTGTTCATTTTTTTCTTCTTCTTGAATTGAATGATGAAGCATTTCAGATAGAAACATAACCATTGTACTTTTCACAATATCTGTATGAATACTTTGAAAAGGAACCGCACTTTTTATCTCTTTAAAATTTTCTAAAGTGCCTTTGTTTTTATGAACGGCTTCTATTTCTAAAATTGAAAATGGTTGAAAATAGGCAATTTTCTGACTCGCTTTTCTGCTCGAAAAAGCATCACGTACAAAGTAAGATTTCAGTCCACTAGAAAGCGTAAAACATTTCACAATCAAGCTTTTTTCTTGAAATTTTAAAGACGAAATTACTATGGCTTTGGTTTTAACGAGCACGGAATAATTTTAGATTGAAGATTTTAGATCTTAGATTTTTTTTGACTTTCGACTTTTGACTTTCAGACTATCGAATAATCATTACTTTTTTGACTTTGGTTTCGCCTCCATCTTGTGCAGAAATAAATACCATGTAAACTCCAGAAGCGACTTTATATTTTCCAAAAGCGGTTGTATCCCATTCTACGGTTCCACCAGAAGAAGTTATTTCGTAAACCAAATTTCCTTCGATATCTGTTATTTTTACATTCGCTTTATCAATCAATCCAGCAACTTTTACGGTTCCAGAATAATTAGGACGAACAGGATTTGGATAAACATAAGCATTACTCAAATCATCGTTTGCTGCTGTTGCGACTCCATTAAACGAAATCATTCCTTTATTGGTTGCTATAAAAACTTCGCCAGTTTTGCTATTTATTTTAATATCGTTTATCACATTACTTGGCAGCGGCGAATTATTTATGGTAAAATGATATTTGGTTTCCTGACCGTTTGGAGAAACCATAAATACACCAGAATCTGCCGTTCCGATCCATTTATTATTAGCGCCGTCAACAACAATAGAAGTAATAAATTGCTCGTACATTAATTCTTGAGCCAAATTATCCTCCATTATAATAATCGGATTTGCCTTTAATTGGCTTTCTGATTGAAAATTTCCAATATTAGACAAAACCCTTAAACCTTTTATAGTTCCGATCCAAAGTTGGTTTTTGGTATCTAAAGCAATACTTCTAACATCTGCAACTGGAAGATTTCCTGCATCGGTGCCAAAAGTCATTTTTTTGAAAGTATTAGTCGTTTCATTAAAACCAACAACGCCATCTCTGTAAGTTCCCATCCATTTTACATTATTACGGTCTACAACTATACTCGAAAAACTTCCTGCTTCCGCATTATCAAGAATCGAAGTCATAGCATAACTTCCCCATTGTCCATTTGTTTTTAAAACTTTCAAGCCATTTTTAACGCGGCTATTGGTAACCCATAGATTTCCTGTTTTATCAAAAGCAGTAGCATTAATACGAACGTCTATATAATTTGGGCCTTCTGTTGTAATAGATTCTAATCCGCTATTTTTTTCATTATATAATAAAGTTGGAACATCGTTTTCAATCTTCAATAATCCTGAAAAGAAAGAACTGGCATAAACTTGTTTTTCATTACTTGGGTTAACCGTAATTCGCGTAATTGATTTTGCATCAAAAACTTCAGAATAAGGAATATTCAACCAGCCAGAAGTACTAAATTTACTAATTCCATAACTATCTAAATCATACGGATTGTATGATGTATCGTAATCTCCATAAACAGCCCATAAATCATTTTGTGTTGCATCTAGAGAAAAAATATTATTTCGAGATGGTCCCGCTGGCGTAATATTTTCAAAAGTTGATGCATTGCTAAGTGAAGAAACAAATAATCCTTTTTCTTTTGTTCCAATAAAAAACTGATCACCAACAACCGTCGCACAACTAAAATTTAGCGTATTATCTAAAACCTGAGTATTTGCAATTTGTCTATTTAAAACCATCTTATTATTATAAACATAAACCGTATTTGCAGTTGTAACAAACAAATTATGATTCTTAGCTCTCATATCTACAGCTGTTTGCGGTAATTGCGAAAAACCTATAAATGTATTAGCATTAAATCTATGAATATAACCAGTGTCATTTATTGCTATAAGCTCTGTATCTAAAGTTTCTACGCCAGACCAATTTCCCGAATTTACAACTATCCATTGGTTGTAATCTATTAAGTTGCCATTTGTAATATCTGCTCTTCTTATTCCGCTTGAAGTTGCAGCAAAAATAAATCCGTTAAAAAGCGTTGTTTGTTTTACACTAATTTCAGCACCGTTGTCTCCAATAAAATATGTATCACCAAATTTTGAAGTATTCAAATTAAACTGCACAATTCCAAAATCGCACGAAACATAAACCAACCCGTTATATTCCATAAAATGATTGATTTTTTTGAGATTTGATGGAAGCTGTTTATTAATAATATCAACAACTTTCAAAATACTACCATCCGTTTCATTTACCAAAATCATCAATCCGTTTTCGTAACCAATTATTGTTTTCTTAAAAGCTTCACTATAATAAACAGCCGAAATAGTCTGACCTGATAAACCGTCAACAGTTGTTGTTGTTTTAAGAACGTTTGTCGCTACATTTTTAGAAAACAAAGCATTTTCTGAAGCGGCAAAAACACTAGTCGTTGATTCTGAAATATCTTTAATTTCGTTAAACGAAAAATATCCTTGCCATGACAATTTATTCTGCGCTTGACTAAATTGAAATAGTATTAAAAATAAAACGTAGAAAAATGTATTTTTCATCCTTTAAAGTATTCGAATAGACAAATATACTACAAACGGGATTATTTACTTTTTGATACCAATAAAAAAGCCTCCAAATTATCTTCTAAAGATAAATAGAGGCTATTTTTTATTAAATGAAATAAACTTTATACCACACCTTGCGCAAGCATAGCATCTGCTACCTTAACAAATCCGGCAATGTTTGCTCCTTTTACGTAGTTTACATATCCGTCTTCTTCGGCACCATATTTTTTACATTGATTGTGAATTCCGATCATGATTTCTTTCAATCTCAAATCTACTTCTTCGCTAGTCCAGTTTAAACGAATAGAGTTTTGTGTCATTTCTAACCCAGAAGCGGCAACACCACCAGCGTTTGCAGCTTTTCCTGGAGCGAACAATACTTTATTATCTAAGAAAAGTTTAATTGCGTCTAAAGTAGAAGGCATATTTGCTGCTTCAGTTACACATAAAACTCCATTATCAATAAGTTTTTGAGCATCTTCTCCATTTAATTCGTTTTGAGTAGCACATGGAATTGCAATATCTACTTTTACTTCCCATGGACTTTTTCCTTTGTGGAAAACTGCATTTGGATATTTCTCTAAATATCTTTCTGCTCTATTATCACCTGTTGCTCTCATTTCTAACATGTGATCGATTTTCTCTCCAGAAATTCCTTCTTCGTCATAAATATAACCATCAGGACCAGAAATGGTAACTACTTTTCCGCCTAATTCGTTTACTTTTAAAGCTACTCCCCAAGCCACATTTCCAAATCCAGAAATAGCAACTCTTTTTCCTTTAATTTCATGACCGATAGTACGAAGCATTTGATCTGTAAAATATACAACTCCGTATCCAGTAGCTTCTGGTCTGATTAATGAACCACCGTAAGCCAAACCTTTTCCAGTTAAAACTCCAGTAAATTCATTTCTGATTCTTTTGTACTGACCAAATAAATAACCAATTTCTCTTGCTCCGACACCTATATCTCCAGCAGGAACGTCAAGATCTGGACCAATATGACGGCATAATTCTGTCATAAATGATTGGCAGAAACGCATAATTTCTCCGTCAGATTTTCCTTCTGGATCAAAATCAGAACCTCCTTTTCCACCGCCCATTGGAAGTGTTGTCAAACTGTTTTTGAAAACTTGTTCGAATGCCAAGAATTTCAAAACAGATAAGTTTACAGAATGGTGAAATCTAATTCCTCCTTTATAAGGTCCGATTGCAGAATTCATCTGGATTCTAAAACCTCTGTTTACAATAATTTCTCCTTTATCATCTACCCACGGAACTCTAAAAATTATAGATCGTTCTGGCTCAGCAATTCTTAAAAGAATATTCTTTCCATCATACTTTTTACGCTCAGATATAAACGGAATTACTGTTTCTGCAAATTCTCTAACAGCTTGAAGAAATTCTGGCTCGTTTGGATTTTTTGACTCAATAAGAGCCATAAATTCATTTATTTTTTGTTCCATATTTGAAATAAATTATTCAGATAAGTTGATTTATTTTCTGTTTTTTAAATTAAGAAATCACGTTTAAGAAAACGTTTTCGTTTCAACAAGCAAAGATATATCAAATTCTTATTCGTTGTTATATTTTTCACTTTTTTGAGTCGATTTATACATTTTTCAAACAATCCAAAAAATTACATTTTACATGTAGGGGTTTACACGCAAATAACTCCGTAAATGTTAGCAAATTAAGTATTTTGTTACTTATTTTTTAATAGAACGATTTAATATTTTGAATCGAATATGTTTTTTATATATTTGCCAAGATTTGTAAGCCCAACAAAATGTCTAAGCACCTCTTTATCACACTATTTGCCATCTTTGGTATATCAACTGCGGCAATTTCCCAGTCAAATCTTGCTCAAGAGATCGGAATCTACGCAGGACCTGTTACTTTACAGTCAGATTTTGGCCAAAGAAACAACTTTGATACAAATGCAGGAAATACAGGTTTTGGTATCGGAGTAATGCATTTCATCAACTTTTCTTCTGCTAGTAATAGAGAAACTTTTTTTTCAGAACACTTTAAAGTGAGATCTGACTTAACTTTTAGCAGAACAACCTTAAAACATTTTGGAGAATGGGTTGAAAGAAAACCTGATGGGGTATTTGCTCAACAGTTAAGAAACATGCACGGAAGTTCTACCTTAGTTGGTATAGGTTCACAGTTATTATTTCATCCTATTAAAATTCACGATTTTGAAAATACAATTGGAAGCTTTAGTCCGTACGGAAGTGTAGGTTTTCAGGTAAGTTATTATTCCGCAAAAGTTGGATCACATTTAGGAGATATTACGCTTCCAAATGTTACTCCAGGAAAATATTTAACTCCTTCTGATGGACGAGCACATGGCTTTTCTACAGAAACTGGCGTAGTTTTGTCTGCAACTGCTGCTATTGGTGTTCAATATAAACTAACAAAAATGAGTGATTTAATGTTTGAAACTCGTTTTCAAATGTATAATTCGGATTGGATTGACGGTTTAAATCCAAACAAAAATCTTTATACAGAAAATAAATATAATGACTGGCAGGTTTGGTTTAACTTTGGTTATATCTATTACTTAGAGTTCTAAAATTAAAATTTACAATATAAAAATCCCAAATTCCAAAATAAGTAAAATTGGAATTTGGGATTTTTTTATTGGAATTTATCTTAAGACAAAGCTTGTTCTAAATCGGCAATTAAATCTTCTGCATCTTCAATACCAACGCTTAATCGAACTAAATCATCTGTAATTCCAACTTCTGCTCTTTTATCTGCAGGAATAGACGCGTGTGTCATTAAAGCTGGATGATTGGCTAAAGATTCTACTCCACCAAGAGATTCAGCCAGAGTAAACACTTTTAATTTTTCTAAAAATGCAATTGAATCTTCTTTTTTACCCGATTTAAAATCAAAAGAAACCATTCCGCCAAAAGCTTTCATTTGCTTTTTAGCAATTTCATGAAAAGGATGACTTTCTAAACCTGGATAATAAACCGTTTTAATTTTAGGATGCTTGCTTAAATATTCAACCACTTTTTCTCCATTTTCACAATGTCTTTGCACTCTTAATGCCAAAGTTTTAATTCCTCTTAAAACCAAAAAGCTGTCCATTGGTCCAAGTGTAGCTCCAGTAGCAAATTGCTGAAAATGCAATTGCTCTCCAAGTTCTTTGTCTTTTACAATTAATGCTCCAGCAATAACATCAGAGTGTCCTCCTAAATATTTTGTTGCTGAGTGCATAACAATATCTGCTCCTAAATCTAGCGGTTTTTGCAAATAAGGTGTTGCAAAAGTATTATCTACAGCCAAAAGAATATTTTTCTCTTTCGTGATTTTTGCAATTTCTTGAATATCGGCCAATTTCATTAACGGATTAGTTGGCGTTTCTACCCAAATTAATTTCGTGTTTTCGTTGATTAAACTTTTCAATTTTTCGATATTCGTCATATCAACAAAATGAAATATAATTCCTGAATCTTTATAAACGCGAGCAAACATTCTGTAAGTTCCTCCATATAAATCATCCATTGCAATAATTTCATCACCAGCTTTAAAAGATCTTAAAACGCAATCTGTTGCTGCAAGACCAGATGAAAATGCCAATCCGCGAGTTCCGTTTTCAATACTAGCCAAAGCTTCTTCTAAAGCTGTACGAGTTGGATTCGAAGCTCTACTATATTCGTAATCTGCCAACGGTTTTCCTGGACTTGTCTGAATAAAAGTTGAAGTTTGATACACAGGCGGCATAACTGCCCCCGTACTTGGATCATGATGCTGTCCACCATGAATAACTTTTGTATTGAATTTCATATAGTTATAAATTTTAATTCCATAATTGTAGTACAAATTTACCGCTTAATTTATTTTATCGAGGCACAAGTGCTTATCTTTGTAGATAATTAACACTTTTTGATATGAAAAATTACATATTTATAATCTTATTGTGTTTGATTTTTACAAGTTGCAAAAAAGAGCTTTCATTTGAGAATGAAACGTTTGAAGAAAAATCTACCATTCCGTGCAAAAACGATTGCCCGAAAATCACAATAGAAGTTCCAATTGCCAAAAATGGCCGAGTAATATCAGACAGCATTAATAAGAGAGTTTTTGCCGTTATAAAAGAAATTGTCTTTTTTGAAGAAGATTCAGTAAAAGTTGATGATTATAAATCATTGGCAAAATCTTTTATTGCTTCTTACGAAGAAATGCGTCAAAAATTTCCGGAAGACACTTTTGGCTGGGAAGCAAAAATAATCGGCGATGTTGAGTTTCAATCTGAAGATATTTTAAATCTAAAAATTGACCATTATACTTTTACTGGTGGCGCTCACGGTTACCAAGGTTATCGCTCCTTATTATTTAATGCAAAAACTGGAAAAGCTATAAATAACAACCAATTATTTAAAAACGAAAAAGAGTTTAAGGCCTTCGCCGAAAAAACATTTCGAAACAAATATAAAATTCCGGAAAAAGCCAATATCAATGCAACGGGTTTAATGTTTGAAAATGATAAATTCCAGTTGCCTCAAAACATCTTTTATACTGCCGAAGGTTTGCTTTTATATTACAATTCATATGAAGCCGCTTCTTATGCAGATGGACCAAAAGAAATTATATTTCCTTATGAAGAAGTAAAGAAATATTTGAATTTTCAATAAAATTAAACTGAATCTTTGTCGATATGCTGGATGTAGACGCACTGCAGTGCGCCTCTACAGAAACACCTTAGAATCTCAGAACCTTTTTCTACTGAACATCATACTTCATTTTTCGCAAAACTCGTAAAGCTTCTTTAAAAGAAGAATAAACATGTTTATAAGGTTTCAAAAGCAGTTTTGCATCGATAAGTTTTTGTCGTGCATCTTCAAAACCATTCAAATAACAAATCATAAAAGTAGAAGGAAGATTTTCTAAATCTTTCATTTCACGTTCTGATAATGCAATCTCTTTTTGAAGTTTTCCAAGCAAAGCCATATTCGAATTATAAATATGATACAGCATTTTTCGGTTGAATTCTGGAGGTTGAAAAAGCATTTGGCGGTCTATTTTATAATAACCATTATCAAAGAAATGAATCGTTTGTTCTTCTAGCGGATAATAACTCGTTTTATCATTCAAACCTAAAGGAACATATTCTGTAATGGTAAAAGTATCATCGTTATATTCAATAGTTACAACATCTTGTGCAGAATAAAAAAGCTTAATTTGTTCGTTGATTAATTCGATATCAACACGTGAAAGAAAAGTTTTATCGCGCATTGTTTTTGGAACTCCCGCCCAGCAAATCACAAACAATTCTTTAAAAACACGATATTTTGGCGACATATCTTTATGCCTGAAATTCATGAAATCAATAACGCCGTCTAAAGTATATTGAATACTGTTTCGAGAACTATTTTCTATTCCAATAACCGTTTCTGTGTTTTGATTGTTTTTTTCAATTTCTTCGTGCTCTTCAAGTGGAATCGAATTGCTTCCGCGTCTTATAAAAATACTATTGGCAAGAATGGTGTGAATTCCTTTTTTAAAATAAGAGATTTTACTTTTAGGTTTGATTGTAACTAATCCGATTACTTTATCTTTTGGAAGATTTGGAAAAGGGACGTTTTCGTATTGAATTTTTGGCGGATTTTCTAGAAAAGCATTAACGAGATTCTGAATTCGGCTGTCATCGAAGAAATCATCGCCCACAATTTCATTATCTTGATCTTCTACTCCAACAACGATATAAGAATTATTGTTTGGATTTGAGTTTGATAAAGCACAAATGTGTTTTAGGAATTTTCCTTTTCCTTCTCTCGAATGTAGATTCAACTGCCTTTTTTTATCATAAAAACTGCTTTCGTCATTATGAGCGAGAAGATTTTTTATTAAAAGGCGCTTATTAATCATGTCGATTTTATTTTGTCGCGAATTGTACTAATTCGCACTAAATTAATTTATTAAAACTTAAAATTATAAAAAAGACGCACCACTGTGCGTCTCTACAATCAATTTTATTTAAATATTTTTCTTGACAATTGTCGAAGAAGCTTGCGCCGTACTCATAACAACCAAATCGGCGATATTTACATGATAAGGTCTTGAAATCACGAAGTGAATAATATCTGCAATGTCTTCTGCTTTTAAAGGATCAAATCCTTTGTAAACATTTGCCGCTCTTTCTACATCGCCTTTAAAACGAACTTCGCTAAATTCTGTAGCCACCAATCCAGGATGAATTCCTCCAACTCTAATTCCAAACGGATTTAAGTCAATTCGCATTCCTGCTGTAATTGCATCAACGGCATGTTTAGAACCGCAGTATACATTTCCATTCGGATAAACTTCTTTTGCTGCTGTCGAACCAATATTGATGATATGTCCCGATTGTCTTTCAACCATCTGCGGAATTATCGCTTTTGAAACATACAAAAGTCCTTTTACATTAATATCCATCATAGCATCCCAATCGTCTAAATCTCCATTTTGAATTGGATCTAAACCATGGGCATTTCCCGCATTATTAATTAAAACATCAATTGTAGAAAAATCAGTTGGCAAAGCGCCAATTTTTTCAAAAACATCTTTTTTATCACGAACATCAAATGTTAAAGAATGAACTTCTGTAAAAGCAGAAAGTTCTTTTTGAAGTTCTTCTAAACGATCTTTACGTCTTCCGCAAAGAATCACTTTATAATTGTTTTTTGCCAAAATCTGCGCAGTTGCTTTTCCAATTCCGCTTGTGGCTCCAGTAATTAAAACTGTTTTTTTCATTTTGTATTTTCTTTTTTGTCACAGATTAAAAGGATTAAAATGATTTTTTTAATCTGTGAAAATCACTTTAATCTGTGGCTAATATTTTAGCATTATAAACTGAATACTGTCACTGCGACTGAAAACTAAAAATTAAGGCACATCGTCGCCCATACTTTCTGTCCAGATCGCGAACCAATCTTCTGTATCCATTTCCAATTCAATTGCTTTTGACAAAGATTGAATTCTAGCAATATTTACAGTTCCTGCAATCGGAATTATTTTTGCTGGATGTTTTAAAATCCATGACAATAAAAGTGTGTCTGCACCTAAATGGTATTTCTCTAATAAAATAGAAAACAGTTTTTTCAAGCGACGAGTTTGTTTAGTATCTTCTCTAAAAACAGTTCCAAGCGGATTCCACGATAAAGGGCGAATTCCGTTAGTTTGCATATAATCTAAACTTCCATCAGTCATTGCTTCATAATGAGTTGCCGAAAATTGTACTTGATTATAGCTAACTTCTGTTTTCTGACGAATTAATTCAGTTTGAGAACTTGTAAAGTTTGAAAGTCCGAAATCAATGATTTTCCCTTCAGCTTTTAATTTTTCAACTGCTTCAGCAATTTCATCAGCCTGCATTAACGGACTTGGTCTATGAAGCAGAAAAACATCAACATAGTCAGTTTTTAAATTTTTCAAAGATCCTTCAACCGACTTAATGATATAATCTTTAGAATAATCGTAATGTTTGATTTTGTTTTCTGGGCGTTTATCAGCAATCATCTGAATTCCGCACTTGGTAATTAATTGTAATTTTTCACGATCAATTTTACTGGCGTGAAAGGCTTTTCCAAAATCGGCTTCGGTCGTATACGAACCGTAAATATCCGCGTGATCAAAAGTCGTAATTTTGTTTTCGATACTCACTTGTATCATATTTTCCATTTCTTTGGTTGTAAGGTTTTTATCCCAAACTCCCCAATTCATAGTGCCCGAAATTATAGGCGATAAGACTGTTTTGCTCATAATTGTTATGCGTTATTTTTGGTAATAATTATGCCTTAAAAAAACATAATCATCAAAGTTCTTAAAAATATAAAAATAGATTCACAATTAGTCCTTAAAATTAGGTCATTGGTCGAAGTTTTAACCATTCTTTAACATCTTACTTCTTAAAAAATATTCAATTTGCACTCTCAAAAATTAGGCGTAAAAATCAAGGTTTTAAAAATATTTATATGGAAGAAAATACAACGACTTTAGACATTAGAGCGATAAATGAAAAAATTGAAAAAGAAAGTGCCTTTATAGACCTTCTTACAATGGAAATGAACAAAGTTATTGTGGGTCAGAAACATATGGTCGAGCGTCTATTAATCGGATTGCTTGGACAAGGGCATATTTTATTGGAAGGAGTTCCAGGTTTGGCAAAAACTTTAGCTATAAATACATTGTCACAAGCGGTTCAAGGTTCGTTCAGCCGTATTCAGTTTACGCCCGATTTATTACCTGCCGATGTTATCGGAACCATGATTTACAATATTAAAGCAAACGAGTTCTCTATTAAAAAAGGACCAATTTTCGCCAATTTCGTACTTGCCGATGAGATTAACCGTGCTCCCGCAAAAGTTCAATCAGCGTTATTAGAGGCGATGCAGGAAAAACAAGTTACAATTGGTGATACTACTTTCAAATTAGATCGTCCGTTTTTGGTATTGGCAACACAAAACCCGGTTGAGCAAGAAGGAACATACCAACTTCCTGAAGCGCAAGTTGACCGTTTTATGTTGAAAACCGTAATTGACTACCCAAAAATTGATGAAGAGCGTTTTGTAATTCGCCAAAACTTAAAAGGATCTTACGAAAAAGTAAATCCAGTTGTGTCTGTTGAGCAGATTTTACGTGCGCAAGAAGCAGTTCGTGAAGTTTATATGGACGAAAAAATTGAAAAATACATCTTAGATATTATTTTCGCTACGCGTTACCCAGAAAAATACAAATTAGCCGATTTAAAACCGCTTATCAGTTTTGGAGCTTCTCCTCGTGGAAGTATCAACTTGGCTAATGCTGCAAAATGTTATGCTTTCATCAAACGTCGTGGTTATGTAATCCCAGAAGACGTTCGTGCGGTTGTTCACGATGTTCTACGTCACAGAGTTGGAATCACTTACGAAGCAGAAGCAGAAAACATTACTTCTGTAGACATTATCAACAAAATCGTTAACGAGATTGAAGTACCTTAAAAATAGTTTTCAGTTTTCAGTCACAGTAAACACATTACAATAAACTGCGACTGAAAACTGCGACTGAAAACTAAAAAAATGGATACAAAAGAGCTTTTAAAAAAAGTACGGAAAATAGAAATCAAGACGAAAAGACTGAGTAATCATATCTTTTCGGGAGAATACCACTCTTCATTTAAAGGACGAGGAATGACGTTTAGCGAGGTGCGTCAATACCAATACGGAGATGATATTCGTAACATCGATTGGAATGTGACCGCACGCTACAACGAAGCTCACGTTAAAGTATTTGAAGAAGAACGCGAATTGACCATGGTTTTGATGGTTGATATTTCGGGTTCGGAATCTTTTGGTTCTAAAAATCAATTTAAAAAAGACATCGTAACCGAAATTGCGGCAACGATGGCTTTTTCGGCTACACAAAACAATGACAAAATTGGTTTAATCCTATTTTCTGATACTGTAGAATTATATATTCCGCCTAAAAAAGGACGTTCGCACGTGCTTCGCATCATTCGTGAATTAATCGAATTTGAACCAAAAAGTCATAAAACTGATATTGCTCAAGCTTTGAAATTCTTGTCAGGAACTCAAAAAAAGAAAGCAATCATTTTTATGATTTCCGATTTTATGTCTGATTCTTATGAGCATACTTTAAAAATTGCTTCTAAAAAACATGACATTACTGGTGTGCGAGTTTATGATATGCGTGAAGAAAAAATTCCAAATCTAGGAATGGTTTCTATGCTGGATTCTGAAACAGGAAAAATACAATTGGTTGACACAAGTTCAAAAACAGTTCGTCTGAATTACGAAAAACACTATCAGGAAAAATTAAATTATTTTAAAGATACTTTCCGTAAATCAGGAGCAGGAATTGTTAACACTAGAGTCGACGAAAATTACGTTACTAAACTATTAGGCTATTTCAAATCACGATAAAAATTAGGCAGTTTTGATTAACCCATCAAAAATCGTTAATCTAAAATCTTCAATCGTTAATCAAATGAAATTTAAACTTTATATATTTTTATTACTTTTTTCTACTATGATTTTTGCACAGCAGAAACAAGTAGAAACAAGTATTGATACCACCAAAAATAAGATTGGTGCCGAGTTCAAGCTGTCGCTTAAAACGGTTGTAACTTCAACATCAAAAGTTGAATTTCCGAAACTTAAAAATATTGGTCCGCTAGAAGTTATTCAATCGTATCCAATTGATACCGTTAAGAAAGACGGCACTTACGAACTTATAAAAAAATATGGTTTAACGCAGTTTGATTCTGGTCGTTATACAATACCAAGCATCAAAATTTTAATTGATAAAAAACCTTTCTTTTCTGATTCTATCAAAGTTGAAGTGGCTAATGTAAAAGTCGATACTTTACAGCAAAAAATGTACGACATCAAAGACATTTCTTCAGTAGATGAAGGGATGGGAAATTGGTGGATTTACGTTTTGATTGTTTTAGCGATTATCGGAATTGGAGCATTCGTTTATTGGTATGTTAAAAAACGCCAACTGAAAAAAATCGAAGAAGAAGTTTATAAAACTCCTATCGAAAAAGCTACAAGTTTATTAAACAACTTAGAGCAAAAAGAACTTGTTCAGAAAGGTGAAATCAAAGAATATTATAGTGAATTAACGGATATTGCAAGAAATTATATTGAAGAAGCGATTCATATTCCAGCAATGGAAAGTACAACTTCTGAATTGATTTCTGCAATTAGAGAAGCTTCGACTAAAAAGAAAATGACGCTGACACCTGAAACGGTTGAGAATCTAGAACGCGTTTTACGTCAAGCCGATTTGGTAAAATTTGCGAAATCTAAACCACTTGATTTTGAAATTACAGAAGATCGAAACAAAATTCAGAAAGTTATTCTAACGCTTGATAATGCGATTCCGACAGAAGCGCCAGAAGATATCGAAGATCAGTTATTGAATGAGGCTCAAAGACAAAAGCAAATCAAAGAACAGCTTCGCAAAAAACGCAATGCCAGAATTGGTTATTCTATTGCAGCGGTAATCTTATTGTTGTTTGTAACTACAACTTATTTTGTGGTCACAAAAGGTTTCACTTACGTGAAAGATAATGTAATCGGTCATCCTTCTAAAGAATTATTAGAAGGAGAATGGGTAAAAAGCGCTTACGGAAGTCCAGCTGTTTTAATTGAAACTCCAAAAGTTTTAAAAAGAATGGACACAGAAAAAGTTCTTCCGAAAGAAACGATGGCTTTAATTAAAGAAATGCAGCTTTTCACATACGGAAGTATGATTGATAATTTCTATATCACTGTTTCTACAGCAAAATTTAAACAGCCAACCGATATCGATTTGTCAAAAGCTCTTGAAGGATCATTAAAAGTAATGGAAGCTCAAGGCGCACAAAATATTATTGTAAAACAAGAAGATTTTCAAACAAACGAAGGTATTCAGGGAGTTAAAGGTTACGGAACAATGACTATTCTAAATCCTGCAACTAAAACGAGTACAAAAGCATATTATGAATTGTTGCTTTTCAAACAAGATCAAGGTTTACAGCAAATTTTGATTTTACATGAAGAAGGCGATACGTATGCAAATGACATTACAACCCGAGTATTAAATTCTGTTGAACTTCAAAGAGCAAGCAACTAATGAGTAAGATGAGTTTTTTAAATCCAGAATTTCTTTGGTTGTTTCTATTGATTCCGATTGCCATAATTTGGTTTTTCTGGAAACGCAATCAGCAGTCGGCTACTTTAAAAATGAGTTCTACGGCAGGTTTCAAAAACAGCGAATCGTTTTGGACAAAGTTCAAACCTGCTTTATACGTTTTTAGAATACTTGCTTTATGTTCTTTGATTATTGCTTTGGCTCGACCAAGAACAGTAGACATTAGCAACCAGACTAAAACAACAAAAGGAATTGATATCGTAATGGCAATTGACGTTTCTGGTTCTATGTTGGCAAAAGATTTAAAACCAAATCGTATGGAAGCTTTGAAAAGAGTTGCCGCAGATTTCGTTGAAGAAAGACCTAATGACAGAATCGGATTGGTTTTATATGCATCTGAAGCATATACAAAAACTCCAGTAACGAGCGATAAAGCTATTATTCTTGAAGCAATAAAAGGCATTAAATACGATACAACTTTACAAGACGGAACTGGAATCGGAATGGGATTGGCAACTGCTGTAAACCGTCTTAAAGATAGTAAAGCGAAAAGCCGAGTAATTATTTTAATGACCGATGGAGTTAATAATGCTGGTTTTATCGAACCAGAAACGGCTTCTGACATTGCAAAACAATACGGAATTAAAGTATATACAATCGGTATTGGAACAAACGGAATGGCAGAATCTCCTTATCAATACGCTCCAAACGGAAGTTTAATGTTCAAAATGCAGAAAGTTGAAATTGACGAAAAGCTAATGAGAAGCATCGCTCAAAAAACAGATGGAACGTATTTTAGAGCAACAAGCAACGATAAATTAGCACAGATTTATAACTCAATCAATAAATTAGAAACAACAGAAATCCAAGAATTAAAATTCTATGATTATGATGAAAAGTACAGAATTTTTGTTTTGTTTGCAGCCTTTTTATTATTGCTTGAAGTTGGATTAAGAAATACAGTTTATAGAAGCTTTATTTAATATTTTAGTCGCAGTCACAGCTTACAGTTTACAACTGAATACTGCGACTGAGAACTGCGACTGAGAACTAGAATTAAAAAATGGAATTAGACGAAAAAAAATATTTATATCTCCTAATACTAATCCCGATTGTGGTGTGTATTTTTCTTTTCAATATGTATTGGAAAAGAAGAACCCAGCGCGAATTTGGTGATTTAGAAATGGTAAAAAGATTGAGTCCTGAGAAATCAGTTTTTAAACCTGTTTTAAAAATTGTTGTAATTCTTCTGGCTCTTACCTGCTTAATTATCGGTTTGGTAAATCCAAAAATTGGAACCAAAATGGAAACCGTAAAACGAGAAGGTATCGATATTGTTTTTGCTGTCGATGTTTCTAAAAGTATGCTTGCTGAAGATATTGTACCAAGTCGTTTGGAAAAAAGTAAACAATTGGTTTCGCAAATCATCAACAACTTAGGAAGTGACCGAATTGGTATTGTAGCTTATGCAGGAAGCGCTTTTCCTGTTTTACCAATCACATCTGATTATAGCGTTGCTAAAATGTTTTTGCAAAGTATGAGTCCAGGAATGGTTTCTTCTCAAGGAACATCTTTGGACGAAGCGATTAAATTGTCTTCGACTTATTTTGATGAAAAAAGTAAAACCAGCAAATTATTAATCCTGATTTCCGACGGAGAAGATCATTCTGAAGGTGCGGCTGCTGCGGCAGAAGAAGCCAACAAATTAGGAATGAAGATCATTACAATTGGTGTTGGAACAGAAAAAGGAGGAACAATTCCGTTAAAAGAAAATGGCGTTGTCAGAGGATATCAAAAAGATCAAAACGGAGAAACGGTAATCACGAAATTAAATCAAGAAGGTTTAAAAACGATTGCAAAAGCCACAAAAGGCGGTTATGTTTATGGCGGAAGTACCAAAGAAGTTTTAGAATATGTAAAAAATGCATTAAACAATATTCAGAAAACAGAATTTGAAGCTACGCAAATGGCAGAGTTTCAATCGCAATTTCAATGGTTTATTGGATTTGCTTTTTTACTGCTGTTTATTGATATTTTCTTATTAGAAAGAAAAACAAACTGGATCAAAGAGTTGGATTTATTTAACGAAAAGAAATAAATGCACAGATGAAATTCAGAACAGAAAACAAAATTAGAATGAAAAATTTACTTCTTTATATCTTACTAACGTTTTCTTTTGCAGTTTCTGCACAAGAGAAAGACAAATCATTGCCTGCTGCGAATGAAGAATATAAACAGAATAAATTTGTAGATGCTGAGGCAAACTATAGAATTTCGGAATCTAAATTTCCTAAAAGAGCAGCAGCGCCATATAATTTAGGAAACACTATTTATAGACAAAATCAGATTTCGGAAGCCAAATTTGCTTACGCGAAAGCAATAAAAAATGCCAAAACAAGACCTGAAAAACACAAAGCTTTTCATAATCTTGGAAACGTTTTCATGAAAGAGAAAGATTATACGCAGGCAGTTGAAGCATACAAACAAGCTTTACGCAACGACCCAACGGATGAGGAAACGCGCTATAATTACGCTTACGCAAAACAAAAATTAAAAGAAAATCCTCCGAAAAACGATAAAAACAAAGACAAGAATAAAGATAAGGACAAAGACAAGGATAAAAATAAAGATAAGAACAAGGACAACAATAAAGACAAAGATAAAGACAAGGACAAAAAAGACGACAAAGGCGATAAAGACAAGGATAAAAAAGATGGTAAAAACGATCCGAAGAAAGATGACAAATCTGACAATAAAGGAGAGCCAAAACCACAGCCTGGAGGAATATCAAAAGAACGCGTTCAGAACTTGTTAGATGCTGTTAACAATGAAGAGAAGAAAATTCAAGATAAAGTTAACGCGCAAAAAGTAAAAGGAAGTCCTAAGAAATCTGAAAAAGACTGGTAAAATAAGTTGAATCGTTTAATCGTTAGTATTTGTTTATAAGAAACATTTTCAAGCGGTTAAACGATTAAACAGTTAAATAAACAACGACTAAACATTAAATGAAAAGATATTTAATTCTATTTCTAATCACATTTCAAGGACTTATGGCTCAAGTACAATTTGAAGCCAGAGTCAGCAAAAACACACTTGGAGTAAACGAAAGACTTCGTATAGATTTCATCATGAATGTTGACGGAGATAATTTCGAACAGCCTTCTTTTGACGGTTTTAGAATGGTCGCTGGACCAAGCCAGCAAATAAGTCAGTCTTGGGTAAACGGACGAAGCTCTTTTCAAAAAATATATTCTTATATCTTACAACCTGAAAGAAAAGGAGTTGTAATGATTAAACAAGCTGCTATAGAATATAACGGTCAAGTTTACAAAACAAATCCGATAAAAGTTACGGTTACCAATGCCGTTGCGCAAGAAAGAGATCCAAACGACAGACCTCCAGGATCTCCTAATGAATTATTGACTTTGGTTGCAGAAATCTCTAAAACAAATCCGTATCTAAATGAACCGATTACAGTAGTTTATAAACTATACTTCAATAATATTGGAGTAAACCGTTTTAAAGAGCTTGCAAAACCTAAATACAATGATTTCTGGAATCAGAATATCGAAATTAAACAATTACAGATTGAAGAAGGAAGTTATCAAGGTCAGAGATGTTATTCTGTAATCTTGAAAAAAACCGTTTTATATCCACAAAAGTCTGGAAGACTGACAATTGATCCTCTTTCGTTAGATATTGAAATAGAAATGGCTTCTAATCGTCGTGATATGTTTGGCCAAATGATTACCACACAAGGTAACAAAGTAGTATCTGCCGGAGCAAAAACAATCAATGTAAAACCGCTTCCAGAAAGCACTAAACCAGAAGGATTTACAGGCGCTGTTGGAAGATTAAATTTCACAGTTACTCCATCAAAAACAACACTTAAAAATGGTGAAGGACTTGATTTAATTGTTAGCGCTCAGGGAACTGGAAACATGAAGTTATTTACACTTCCAAAACCAGTTGTTCCAAATGCATTAGAAATGTATGATCCTGTCCATGATGAAAGTGTAACCACTTCTTTGGCTGGAATGTCTGGAAGAATTACAGATAAATACACAATTGTTCCGCAATACAGAGGAAAATATGCGATTAAACCAATGCAGTTTTCATATTTTGATTTGAGTACTGGTTCATACAAAACCATTACATCAAAAGAAATTATGATTGACGTTTTAGATGGACCAACGCCTGCAGAAGCCAATACAGGACCGGCATCTAAAAATGCAGTTGCTCAAACAGATCATTTCAAAAACATTAAATCTAAAACAGCTCTAACTCCGATTGCTAAAAAAGAGTTTTATGGTTCTAATTTATATTTAGGATTATTGTTTGCTCCGTTCATCATTATTCCGCTTATTATTTTAGCTAAGAAAAGAAAAGAAGCTATTGACAGTGATGTTACTGGAAATAGAATTAGAATGAACAATAAACTGGCGAAGAAATATTTATCGCAAGCGAAGAAACATCTTAACAACAAAGAGCCTTTCTATATCGCATTAGAAAAAGCGATGCATAATTTCTTGAAAGCTAAACTGCATATTGAAACCTCAGAAATGAGTAAAGACAATATCAGAGAATTATTATTGTCTAGAAATGCAAATGCAGAAACGGTTCAGAACTTTATTAATTTGACAGAAAACTGTGAATTTGCACGCTATGCACCAGCGTCGAGCGCTTCGATTCAGCAAGATTATGACAAAGCCGTTTTGATTATTTCTGCATTAGAAAAACAGATTGTCTAATTTTTTTAACGCAAAGTTCGCTAAGAAATAATGATCTAGCTTTCGCTGAATTTTAAGTTCGCAAAGTGAAAATTTATACATCATAAAAATGAAAAATATACTCTATCTCTTTTTATTAATCTCGCAGGTTTTCTTTGCGCAAGGTCGCTTTGAATCGGCAAATGCACTTTACCAAAAAGGGCAATATAAAGAAGCGATTCAGGTTTACGAAAACATAGTTAAAGAAGATAAATTACATTCTGCTGAATTGTATTTTAATCTTGGTAATTGCTATTATAAATTAAATCAAGTTGCGCCTTCGATTTATAATTATGAAAAAGCTTTGGTACTAAAACCAAACGATCCTGAGACTTTAAACAATTTAAAATTTGCCAAAAAACTGACGATCGATGAAATTAAAGAAGTTCCTAAAGTTGGTTTTGCAAAACTGATTCAGAACTTTACTTCTATTTTTGATTATAATGAATGGGCAAAAATTGCTGTAGCGATTGGTTTTATCTTTTTACTGAGTTTTATTGGCTATTATTTTTCAAAAGCTACACTTGCGAAAAGAATCTACTTTGTCGGAATGTTTATTTTTCTAGTTGCATTTGCTTTAAGCATATCTGCTGCTGTATCTGAAAAACGTCATTTTGATAACGATCGTGTTGCCATTGTTTTTTCTGAGATGAGTCAAATTCGTGCAAAACCTCAAAAGTCTGCCAATGGTATTATTTTATTGCACGAAGGAGCAAAAGTTTATGTTTTAGAAAGTGTTGCCGGCTGGAAAAAAGTTGAATTAACAGACGGAACGCAAGGCTGGATTGATTCTTCGACAATTAAAGAAGTTAAGTAAAAGTTCAAAACATTTAAATAAAGAAATCCCAAATTCCAAAACAATAATTGGAATTTGGGATTTCTATTTTTTTGAAACTTAAGATTAATTCACCGCGTCTACCAATCTTATAAATTCAGATCGATAACCTTCTTCATCATTAGATAATCCTAATTTTGCCAGACTTTTAATTTCAGAACTTGAGCTATTTGCAATATATTTTGAATCACGCAATTTAAGTCCGAACCACGAAACAGCAGTTGTAAATTTGAAATCTGGAGAGCTGTTTTTTAGATCTGTTTTCTTATCTGCAATAACATTTATTATTTCATTACTTTTATTGCCATCAGGTTTTTTATATCTAAATTTTACAGTTGCCAATTCATCGCTATGATTTCCAGACACTTTCTGTGTTTTTGTATATTTTAAATCAGACGGAACATAATCACTTTCTACACCAGTCGGAATAACTTCATACAAAGCCGTTACCGAATGTCCGCTTCCTAATTCTCCAGCATCAATTTTATCATTTTTGAAATCTTCGGCATTAAGTTTTCGGTTTTCATACCCAACCAATCGATACGCCTGAACATGATTCGGATTAAACTCAATTTGGATTTTTACATCTTTCGCGATAGCAAACATCGAACCTTTAAATTCTTTTCCAAGAAAACGATTTGCTTCTTGAATGTTATCGATATAAGCGTAATTTCCATTTCCTTTATCAGCTAGAATTTCCATTTTCGAATCTTTATAATTGCCCATCCCGAATCCTAAAACGGTTAAGAAAACGCCAGATTCTCTTTTTTGTTCGATCAATTTCAGCATATCATCATCGCTTGAAGCGCCAACATTAAAATCACCATCGGTAGCTATCACTACTCTATTATTTCCTCCTTTGATAAAGTTTTCTTGTGCTAGTTTATAAGCCAGTTCGATTCCTTCTCCGCCCGCCGTGCTTCCGCCTGCGTGCAAATCGTCAAAAGCATCCATGATTTCGGCTTTATCATCTCCAGAAGTCGGTTCTAAAACTACTCCTGCCGAACCTGCATAAACTACAATTGAAACTCGGTCTGTACTGCGAAGTTCTTTTACCAAAATTTTCATCGATTCTTTTAATAATGGTAATTTATTTGGTTCATCCATCGAACCCGAAACATCAACCAAAAAAACCAAATTAGTAGCCGGCAAATTTTCCATTGGAACGTCCTTTCCCTGCAAACCAATTTTTAGCAATCTGCTGCTTTTATTCCACGGGCAATCGCTGTATTCTGTATTAATAGAAAACGGATGCTCGCCGTCTGGCTGTGGATATTTGTATTTGAAAAAATTGATCATTTCTTCGACACGAACGGCATCTTTAGGAACTTTTTGTCCTTCGTTTATAAATCGGCGAATATTGGTATAAGATGCATTATCAACATCTATAGAAAAAGTAGAAAGTGGCGCTTTAAGCGGAGATTCAAATGGATTTTCTTCTAATCCTGCGTAGCTTTCTGTATTAGTATCAGGAATGTAATTTTCTTCTTCAACCAAGTCGGTTGTTGTTACTGCGATTTCGGTCGAATCTGCCGCTGCATCTGGTGCATACGCTTTCTTACAGCTGAAAATAGTAAGTACAAGGAATGCCATCATAAAGAAATTAAGATTTCTCATAAAGTAAATTTTTAAAAATTAATAAATGGGTTATTGGCTTCAAATAAGGACTAGCATTCCGGATGTACTAGAGACGATTATTTGCAATTTTCGAGTAAGCAAAATCGTGCCAAAAAAATTAAAATTACTTTTCTTACGAGAAAATAAAATAAGAGTCCTTGATTTTTAAGGGATTTGCTGCGGAATATTTTTTAAAATGTGAAGATTTTTTTGCCACAGATTAAAAGGATTAAATGGATTAATCTTTTGAAATCCTTTAATCTGTGACATTATTTTAAATCAATATATCGACAAACTTTGTGTTAGACGCACTGCGGTGCGTCTCTACAGAATATTGGGACGTGAATTTAAAACTGATATATTTTCTCAGGCGTAACGCAGAAATCTAATTTGATATCCGATTCAAAAACATCATCGATTTGGTTTACGGGTTCAAAAAACGAAAGTCCAATTTTGACGGTTTCAGGTTTGCATTCGGTAAGGAATTTATCGTAAAAACCTTTTCCGTAACCAATTCGGTTTCCGAAAACATCAAAAGCCAAAAGCGGTACAAAAACTACTTCAACCTTAGAAGAAGGAACTTCAATTCCGTCAACAGGTTCGGGAATATTGTATTCGTTTTTCTTTATTTTGGTATTATCTGTTAAAAGAAAATGAGTCATTTTTCTGGTATCAAAATCACTTTTAGAAATTAGGATTTCTTTGTCTTTTCCAGAAAGTAAATGCAAAACAAATTCGGTATTAACTTCTTTTTGTTCTTCAATCGGAAGAAAAACATGGTAATAGATTTTATCCCAAATTGGAATTTGGATTAATTGATTGGCAATCGCCAGACTTTTTTCTTCTATTTCATCAAAAGAAAGTAATTTACGGAGATTTTTATATTCTATTCGGAGTTCTTTTTTACTCGTCGGCATTGTCGGGCGTTTTAGATAAATGATAAATAGCGTCGCCTTCGTAAACAATTGGCGAATGGTTGGCATTAATTACATAACCATCATGAGGCGCTTTGACTTTCTGTTCAAATTTCCCAAACGGATCTGTAATAATCGCTAAGATAGTGCCTTTGGTTACATATTTTCCAACCAAATTAAAATCATGCAGCAAACCCGAACATTTGGCACGAAGCCAAACCGATTGTTTTATATAAATAGAAGGCGTTAAAGCTGGCTCAGCAATCTGTTTTGGGTCGAGCATATCTAAATAATGAAGCAGACGTTTAGTTCCTAAAACACCTTGATTGGCAATTTCGTTATTGATATCTAAAGATTTTCCACCCTCAAAAAGAAGCATTTTTACATTGGCATTTTCAGAAGTTTTTCTGAAAGAACCATTTATATTTTTAGAATAAAGTGTAAAAGGTGCATTAAAAATATCTGCCAAAACTTTTAACTCAGGATTATTTTCTGTGATTCTGATTTGTGGCGCATTGAATCTACTCGCTCCTCCTGCATGAAAATCGACTGCATAATCTAAAATCGGTAAAATTTCTTCTACAATATGATAGGCAAATCGGCTTGCAAGCGAACCTTTTTTACTTCCTGGAAAAACGCGATTTAAATCTCTTCCATCAGGAAATTCTCTTGATTTATTGACAAAACCATACATATTAATGACAGGAATGCAAATTATGGTTCCGCGCGAAGGTCTATTAATTTTTTTGCTGATAATCTGACGAACAATTTCTACGCCGTTAATTTCGTCGCCATGAATTCCGGCAGAAAATAAAATTGTCGGACCGTCATGCTTGGAACGGCGCACGATTACAGGAATATTCAACTTGGTTGTAGTATGCAGTCGAGCAATTTCGACATTTATGGTTCTGTGTTCTCCCGGCAAAATCGATTCGCCAAAAATAACCAATGGAGTACTATTTTTCATGTAGAATTATAAAATCTAAATATAGAAATTATTCTTTTGATTTCGTAAATTTGAAACTAATTCAATGTTAAGCTTTATTTGGAAATCGGAATGATTTTTGAAAAGCTTTACAAACATCTTCAGAAACAAAAAAGAATGCAAAAACCGGCTTTAGATCTTCAAATTTTAACCTTGCCAGACAATCCAGGTGTTTATCAATATTACGATAAAGACGGAAAAATCTTGTATGTCGGAAAAGCAAAAAATTTAAAAAAAAGGGTTTCATCTTATTTTAATAAAATTCACGATACCGCTAAAACAAACGTTTTGGTCAAAAAAATCGTGACGATTAAACACATCGTTGTTCCAACTGAAACCGATGCGCTTTTATTAGAAAATAATTTAATTAAAACGCTTCAACCGCGATATAATGTATTATTGCGAGATGATAAAAGTTATCCGTGGATTTGCATTAAAAAAGAACCTTTTTCTAGAATTTTTTTAACGAGAAGAATGGTTAAAGACGGCTCAGAATATTTTGGTCCGTACACCAATTTCAAAATGGTGCACACTATTTTGGATTTGATTAAAGAATTGTATCCACTTCGAACTTGCAATTATGATTTGAGCGAATCAAATATAAATTCAGGGAAATTTAAAGTTTGCCTAGAATATCATATTGGCAATTGCAAAGGTCCGTGCGAAGGTTTAGAACCTTTAGAAGAATATCAAAGACAAGTCAATGCCATTCGCGAAATCTTGAAAGGAAACTTTAAAGAAAGTTTAAAAGATTTCAAGAAGTTAATGAATACTTACGCTCAAAATTTACAGTTTGAAGAAGCGCAGAAAATCAAAGAAAAGATTGAGGTTTTAGAGAATTATCAATCCAGATCGACCATTATAAATCCGAAGATTACCAATATTGATGTTTTCTCGATTGTTTCTGATGAAAGTGCCGCTTATGTCAACTTTTTGCAGATTTCTCACGGTTCGATTATTCGTTCGCATACTTTAGAAATAAAGAAAAAATTGGACGAATCTGACGAAGAATTATTAGAATTGGCAATTGTAGAATTGCGTGAACGTTTTCAATTATTATCAAAAGAAATCATTGTTCCGTTTGAATTGGATTTGGGCGAAAACATTAAAGTAACCGTTCCTCAGCTTGGCGATAAAAAACAGATTTTAGATTTATCGATTCGAAATGCTAAGTTTTATCGCATCGAACAATTGAAACAATTACAAATTGTAGATCCAGATCGTCACGTAAATCGAATTATGGCGCAAATGCAAAAAGATTTACGCCTTCCTTCTGAGCCACGACATATAGAATGTTTTGATAACTCGAATATTCAGGGAACAAATCCGGTTGCGGCTTGCGTTGTTTTTAAAGACGGAAAACCGAGTAAAAAAGATTATCGTCATTTTAATGTCAAAACGGTTATTGGTCCAGATGACTTTGCTTCGATGACCGAAATTGTGTACCGACGTTACAGAAGATTGTTGGACGAAAACGAACCTTTACCACAATTAATTATCATTGACGGTGGAAAAGGACAACTTTCGGCAGCATTAAAAAGTATTGACGAATTAGGCTTACGCGGAAAAGTGGCAATAATTGGAATTGCAAAACGCCTAGAAGAACTTTTTTATCCTGGCGATTCAATTCCGTTATATTTAGATAAAAAATCTGAAACTTTAAAAGTAATTCAGCAATTGCGAAACGAAGCGCACAGATTCGGAATCACATTTCATAGAGATAAAAGAAGCAAATCGGCGCTTAATTCTTCTGTAGAAAGTATTCCGGGAATTGGCGAAAAAACAATGTTGGCGCTAATCCAACATTTTAAAAGTGTTAAAAGATTAAAATTGGCTACAGAAAAAGAAATTTCAGACGTTGTAGGTGTTTCGAGAGCCAAGAAAATTGTTGCATTTTATCATTCTAAAGAAATCTAATCCATTTTGAGAACAGTCTTTTTACATATTATTTTCTGTTTGTTTTTTGCTATTTCATATAGTCAAAACGATATTTCTTTTGTACAAAAAGACAAAAGTAAGATCGAGATAAGTTTTAAAAATAAAATTGGAACTAGCGATGAAGAATACGAACAAGCGGTCGAAATAAAAAATACTCAAACTGGAAAAACTCAAATTATAAATAACATCGAAGTTTCGATAACTGGAAAACCATCTCGTTTGGAAATAAACGATTATAATTTTGACGGTTACACCGATTTTGCCAGTTTCCGTACCGATGACGGAATGGGAGTTTACACGATTTATCAGATTTTTATCTTTAATCCGAAAACTAAAAATTTTGAACGTTTAGAATTTCCATCGAATTTTAATCCAAAATGTGATATGTTTTGCGATGTGAAAGTTGATAAAATTAAAAAGACACTTACATCAAGTTGCAGAGGCGGAGCACGAACCCATAACGATGTTTGGAAGTATGATCAAAACAAAAAGTTAATACTTTTAAAAACAACATCATATTAAGAGTAAACCAAAAAAAATTGCCGACTTTTACAAAACTAACTTGCAAATTTTTATGCGCCTAAATCAGTTGTCCATTTTAAATATCAAATCAAAAGAACTCCTTTCAAATACAATTTGGAAAGCAGTTTCTATGATGTTTGCATTGTTGGTGTTTTTTTCACAAAAATCATTTTCGCAAGAAATAAAAAAAGACAGCATTAAAAGACCAAAAATTGGTTTGGTTTTGAGTGGCGGCGGCGCGAAAGGTTTTGCACATATTGGCGTTTTGAAAGTTTTGGAAGAAGCGGGAATCAAAATTGATTATATCGGCGGAACCAGTATGGGATCTGTAATTGGCGGACTTTATGCTTCTGGTTATAATGCTTCTCAAATTGATTCGATTTTCAAAAAAACCAATTTCGACGAATTAATAAACGATTATATTCCGAGATCTTCTAAGAATTTTTACGGTAAAAAGAACGACGAATTGTACGCGATCGTTTTGCCGTTTAGTAATTTCAGAGTTGGTATTCCAGAAGCGCTTTCAAAAGGGATGTACAATTATAATTTATTGAGCAGTTTGACTCGAAATGTTCGTCATATTCGTGATTTTAATAAACTCCCTACTCCGTTTTTATGTATAGGAACCAATATTGAAACTGGCGAAGAAGTTTTATTGAATAAAGGAAATCTCGTTCAGGCAATGATGGCGAGTGCTGCTTTTCCTTCCCTATTTACTCCAGTAGAAATTGATGGAAATTTATTGGTTGATGGCGGTGTTGTAAACAATTATCCTATTGAAGAAGTACGAAAACTCGGTGCCGATATTATTATTGGTGTTGATGTTCAGGATGATTTGATGAAAAGAAAAAACCTAAAAAACGCTACTCGAATTTTGGTTCAGATTACCAATCTTCAGTCGATTGATAAAATGAAAAACAAAATAAAAAACACCGATGTCTACATTAAACCAGATATTCGTGACTTTGGTGTAATTTCATTTGATCGAGGCGAAGAAATTATTCGAAAAGGTGAAGAAGCCGCTTTTGCTGTTTATGAAAAAATTAAAGCATTAGCCGACGAAACTACTTTTTATAAAAAACCAAAACTAAAAGTTGCGTCAGACACTATTCAGATTCAGAAAATAAATACCGATAAATTAGACAACTACACCAAAGAATATATTCGCGGTAAACTTCGTTTTAAACCCGGAAGCACTATTACATATAATGGTCTTAAAACTGGAATTAACAATTTAAATGCGACACAAAACTTTAGTACTATTTCGTATTGTTTGCAGCCAGATGGCGACAAAGATGATTTGGATTTGGTTTTAAAAGAAAACCCAACACAGACTTTCTTAAAGCTCGGACTTCATTACGACGGACTTTATAAAAGCGGTATTTTATTAAATTTGACTCATAAAAAAACATTTTTAAAAAACGATGTGACTTCGCTTGATATAATTTTAGGCGACAATTTTAGATATGATTTCAATTATTATGTCGAAAATGGTTTTAATATCAGCTTTGGTTTCCGTTCGAGATTGAATCAGTTTAATAGAAATGTAACTACAAGTTTGAGTAATTTGGTAACGCAAAATCCGAACGTCAACTTAATTAATGTTGATTTTATGGATGTGAATAATCAAGCTTATTTCCAGACTATTTTTGTTCAGAAATTTTTAATGGGTGGTGGTTTAGAATATAAATATTTAAAAATAAATTCTCCAACTCTTGCCAATGAAGATAATATAATTGACAAAAGCAATTATTTTAGCGCTTTTGCCTATTTAAAATACGATTCGTTTGATGACAAATACTACCCAAGTTCTGGATTGTATTTTTCTACAGATTTACAAACCTATCTGGCATCTTCAGATTACACTAAAACTTTTAAACCTTTTTCGATTGCAAAAGCCGAAGTTTCTTTTGTAAATACTTTATTTAATAGAGCAACTTTTAAGATTGATGCCGATGCAGGATTTACTTTCGGAAACTCAAGTGTTCCTTTCTTTGATTTTATTTTAGGCGGTTATGGTTACAGCAAAATAAATAACTTCAATTATTTTTATGGCTATGATTTCTTAAGCATTGCAGGAAATAGTTACATCAAAACTGGAATTACCTTGGATTACGAAATTTTAAGAAAAAACCATATTAATCTTTCTGCCAATTTTGCCAATTTAGGAAACAATATTTTTTCTGATGTTGACTGGATTTCAATGCCAAAATATACCGGTTATGCAGTAGGTTACGGATTAGAAACCATTATTGGTCCAATTGAAATAAAGCAATCTTGGTCTCCAGAAATGTCTAGAAGCTTTACTTGGTTTAGCATTGGCTTCTTGTTTTAATATTATATTAATGAATACTTCAATAAAATCGTGTTATTTTTTTGCTTCGTGAAAATTATATCAAAAAACATTAAATTATTTTAGTTATAATTAATATAATTTTTATTTTTACTTCGAAAAAATTACGACATTTGTTATAATGAAAACAAATTGGACAGGTTTATTAGAGTATCTTCAATTCCTAATCAAGAGAAATCCTGAATAACGGCTCTATCGAATTGAAATAATTGGTCAATTGCAAAATTGAATCAATTATTAACTCTGCAATTCACATTTTCTAATTATCTAATTTACAAATTATCTAATTGAAAAGGCCATGCCATTATATCACAAACTCGGAGATTTTCCGCAAAAGCGACACACCCAATTTGAAAAACCAAACGGAGGTTTTTACTACGAACAATTGTTTGGAACCGAAGGTTTTCACGGACATTCGTCATTATCTTATCACGTACACAGACCAACGCAGGTTAAGGAAATTTTAAATTCTTATTCGGTTGAACCCAAAATTGCAATCGGAAAAAATATAAAATCCTTACTTTTTAAAGGTTTCGAATTAAAACCTGAAAATGATTTTCTAGACAGCCGAAAAGCAATGTTAGTCAATAAAGACTGTATTATTGGTTTGGCTGCGCCGAAAGAATCGCTTCGAAATTATTTCTACAAAAATGCCGACGCCGATGAAATGCTTTTCATCCATAGAGGAAAAGGAAAATTAAGAACCATGTTAGGAAATATTCCGTTTGAATATGGCGATTATTTGATTATTCCACGCGGTATTATTTATCAAATCGAATTTGAAACGGAAGATAATCGACTATTTTATGTAGAATCGTATTCTCCTTTTTATACGCCAAAACGATATAAAAACCAATCTGGGCAGCATTTAGAACATTCTCCATTTTGCGAGCGTGATTTTATTTTACCAAGTGAATTGGAAACACACGACGAAAAAGGTGATTTTTTAATCAAAATCAAAAAAGAAGGCATGATTCACGAAGTGGTTTATGCAACACATCCTTTTGACGTTGTGGGCTGGGACGGATATAATTTTCCATATGGATTTTCAATTCACAATTTTGAACCTATAACGGGACGTGTTCACCAACCGCCACCGGTACACCAAACTTTTGAAACGGCAACTTTTGTCGTTTGTTCTTTCTGCCCAAGACTTTACGATTATCATCCGAAAGCAATTCCGGCGCCTTACAATCACAGCAATATAGATTCTGACGAAGTGCTATATTATGTTGATGGCGATTTTATGAGTCGTAATAATATCGAGCAAGGTCACATCACTTTACACCCAAAAGGAATTCCGCACGGACCAGCGCCTGGCGCAATGGAACGCAGTATTGGTCATAAAGAAACTCAGGAATTAGCCGTTATGGTTGACACTTTTAGACCTTTAATGGTTACTGAAGAAGCAATGGGATTGGATGATGGAAAATATTACAAATCTTGGACGGAATAACTAAACTTATTTAAACGCAAAGTTCGCAAAGGATTTTTCGCAAAGTTTGCAAAGATTTTAATGACGTTGTACTTCAATGATTTCGCAAAGCTTTGCGTTCTTAGCGATTTTACAAAATCTAACTCAAAAAAACTCTGTGCCCTTTGCGTTAAAAAAAAGTCAAAAAGCTTTGCGTTCTTCGCGATTTTATAAAATCTAACTTAAAAAAATCTTTGCGCCCTTTGCGTTAAAAAAATTAAACACAACATTTCGGTTTTTCTAAATAACCGATTAACAAATAAACATCATGAGTAAAGAAGTAAAATCAGTAGAATACGGATTAGAGAAAATATTTGAAGGAGCACAAGACTTCCTTCCGTTATTAGGAACAGATTATGTAGAGTTTTATGTGGGGAATGCTAAACAATCTGCACATTATTACAAAACGGCTTTCGGATATCAGTCTTTGGCTTACGCCGGATTAGAAACGGGAGTAAAAGACAAAGCATCTTATGTTTTGAAGCAAGATAAAATCAGAATTGTTTTGACAACGCCTTTAACAGCTGATTCTCCTATAAATGAACATTTGAAAAAACATGGCGACGGAGTAAAAGTGGCAGCACTTTGGGTTGAAGATGCTACAAAATCTTACGAAGAAACTATGAAACGCGGAGCACGTTCTTTTATGGAACCAACCGTTGAAGAAGATGAATTTGGTCAAGTTATTCGTTCTGGAATTTACACTTACGGAGAAACGGTTCACATTTTTGTAGAAAGAAAAAATTACAACGGGGTTTTTCTTCCAGGTTACAAAGAATGGAAATCAGACTATAATCCAGAACCAACGGGATTAAAATATATTGATCACATGGTTGGAAATGTGGGTTGGAACGAAATGAATACTTGGGTAAAATTCTACGAAGACGTAATGGGATTCGTGAATTTCCTATCATTTGATGACAAACAAATTACTACAGAATACTCTGCTTTGATGAGTAAAGTAATGTCAAACGGAAACGGAAGAATTAAATTCCCAATCAACGAACCAGCAGAAGGAAAGAAAAAATCACAAATTGAAGAATATTTAGATTTTTATGGCGGACCTGGAATTCAACACATTGCCATTGCTACAGATGATATTATCAAAACCGTATCGCAATTAAGAGCACGCGGTGTTGAATTTTTATCTGCTCCTCCTCATACTTATTATGAAGCAATTCCAGAAAGATTGGGTGTTCATATGGATATGATGAAAGAAGATATTAATGAAATTGAAAAATTAGCCATCATGGTTGATGCTGATGAAGATGGCTATCTTTTACAAATATTTACCAAGCCAGTTCAAGATAGACCGACACTTTTCTTCGAAATTATTCAAAGAATGGGTGCTAAAGGGTTTGGCGCAGGTAACTTTAAAGCCCTTTTTGAGTCAATTGAAAGAGAGCAAGAATTGAGAGGAACGCTATAAAACGTTAATTTTCATACACAAAACAGCATAATTCTCTAAAAAACGATGCTTTTTTTGCAAATGATATGTTAAACTTGACTTTAGCTATTTGTTTTTTGAACTTTCTATCTATCTTTGCACTCGCAAATAAGGGAGGGGTGGTTTCCTTCCGAATTGATATAAATTTCATAATTTATAGTTTTTTGGTTAGTTAATAGCATAAAAACTCAGTCATCTTTTGACTGAGTTTTTTTGTTTTGGTACATTTGGAATAGAATTTGCATTTATTTATCTTTATAATGAAATGTAAAAATTGTACTATGAAAAAGTATTTCCTCATCATATTAGCACTAACGACACTAGCGTTCGACACTCAAAAAGAGGACGCTTTCGATACTGGAGAATATTTCAAATTTAGAATTCATTACGGAATTGTAAACGCCGGATACGCTACTCTCGAAGTAAAAGATGCTACCATTAATAATAAAAAGGTATATCATTCTGTTGGAAAAGGTTACACTACCGGAATGTCTAAGTTTTTCTTCAAAGTAGAAGACTTATACGAAAGTTATTTTGACAAAGAAACTGGAAAACCATATCGTTATGTTCGAAAAATTGACGAAGGTGGTTATACTAAAAATCAAGAAGGAATTTTCAATCAAGGAGAAAATAGAGTTTTAGTAAAAGACTACAAACGAAAATCTGAAAAAACGATTATTGTTACGGAAGAAGTTCAAGATATTGTTTCGGCTTTTTACTATTTGAGAAATCATCCAAATATTGACAAATTAAAATCTGGTGAAGCCATCACAATTGATATGTTTTTTGATGATGAAATCACAAAATTTAAGTTAAAATATGTAGGTCGTCAAGATATTACAACTAAATTTGGAACCGTTTCTACAATGGTTTTCAAACCGCTGGTGCAAACAGGAAGAGTGTTTAAAGAAAAGGAAAGCTTAACACTCTGGATAACAGACGATGTAAACAAAGTTCCGATAAGAATAAAAGCAGATTTGGCGGTAGGATCTCTTAAAGCCGATCTCGATGAATATAAAGGATTAAAAAGTCCACTAAAAGCAAAAAAATAATGAACCCTACAGATAATTCTGAAGCAATCTTAAAAGAAATTGACTTAAAATTTCAAGCCATAAATCAAAAAACTGATGTTCAATTAGAAGGATTGCTTTGGGCTAAACCAATCACTTATTGGGATTATATTCAGACTGATGCTCTTTTAAATTTACAAATTCAACGTACCACACTTCCTGACGAAATGGTTTTTATCATGTATCATCAGGTAAACGAATTAATCTTCAAAATGATTTTGTGGGAAATTGATCAAATCGCAGAAACAGAAAACATTCAAGTAGATTTTTTCAGCGAAAGATTATCTAGAATTACACGATATTTTGATATGCTTACCAACTCTTTCAGTATTATGGAAAACGGCATGGAAGTAGATCAATACATGAAATTTAGAAATACACTTACTCCTGCAAGTGGTTTTCAAAGTGCACAATACAGAATGATTGAATTTGCTTCGACAGATGTAATCAATTTAACAGACAGAAGATACAAAGCAAATTTTGATGAAAATACCGATTTAGAAACCAGCTTCGAACATTTGTATTGGCAAGCTGCAGGAAAAGATTACCACACGGGCGAAAAATCATATTTACTTCAAGAATTCGAAAACAAATACAAGGTTCAATTTCTGAGACAAATGTCTACTTTTAAGACAAAAAACATCTGGCAGAAATTTTCTCAACTTCCAGAAAAAGATCAGCAAAATCCAGAATTAATTGCGGCAATGCGTCATTACGATAAAACGGTGAACATCACTTGGGTTATGCAGCATCTTAATACTGCAAGAAAGTATATTTTAGAAAGTGGAAAAGGTAACGGCGAAGCAACTGGCGGAAGCGACTGGCAAAAATATATGCATCCAAAATACCAAAGACGCATCTTTTTTCCTAAATTGTGGACCGAAGAAGAATTGTCGAATTGGGGAAATGAAACCGTAGCATAATTTCACCACAAAAAAACAAAAAGTTTGAAAAAAGCAGTCGTAATTTTAATTGTCTTGTTTTCTATTTTTTCATGTAAAAAAGCAGAAGAAAAAGTAGAAACCAAAATTACTAAACCAGCAACCAAAAAAATAGAATTCGGTTTTAATTACGCAGATTTCAATGTTGTTAATGATACAATTTCAAAAGGAGATTCTTTTGGCTCAATCGTACAAAGTCAGAATATTGGAGACAAAAAAGTTTTTGAAATTGTAGAACAAGTTAAAGATTCTTTTAATGTAAGAAGTATTCGTTACGGCAAACCTTTTACTTTACTTCGTTCAAAAAACAAAACTAACAATTTACAGGTTTTCATTTATCAGCCAGACGCTTTAAGTTATTATGTTATTGATTTAAGAGATAGCATTGCAAAAGCTTATAAGAAAGTAAAACCCGTTACTTTAAAAAGAAAAATTATTGGTGGCGTTTTAAAAACTTCATTATCTGAAACTTTAGGAGGTGAAGATGTCGAAACAGCATTGGCAAGTAGAATTACAAAAGTATTCTCTTGGTCTATTGACTTCTTCAAACTTAAAAAAGGCGATCGTTACGGATTAATTTTCACAGAACGTTTCATCAACGGAAAAACTTACGATGGCGTTGAAGATCTTGAAGCGGCATTTTTTGAATATAAAGGTAAAATCGTTTATGCTTTTCCTTTTGAAAGAGATACGACTTCAGGAAAAATAGAATATTATGATGATGAAGGAAAAACACTTAAAAATTTCTTTCTAAAAACACCAATCAAATTCAGCCGAATTACTTCTAGATTCACCATGAATAGATTTCACCCAGTTCAACATACTTGGAAAGCACACAAAGGAACAGATTACGCAGCGCCAACTGGAACACCAATTTCAACAACTGCTTCTGGAGTTGTAGAAACAACAGGATATACCGCCGGAAACGGGAACTTTGTAAAAGTAAAACACAACGGAACCTACTCTACTCAATATTTACACATGTCTAAAATCTTGGTTCGCCGCGGACAGCGCGTAACGCAAGGACAGACAATTGGTTTGGTTGGAAGTACAGGTTTAGCTTCCGGACCTCACGTTTGTTACCGCTTCTGGAAAAATGGCGTACAAGTGGATGCACTTCGTTTGAACCTTCCGACTGGAGAATCTTTGACAGGAAATGATAGAACTCGTTTTATGAAACAGATTGAACCTTTGAAAAGAGAATTGGATAGTATTGGGAATTTGTAAGAATTAATCCTTTTTTTGCAAAAAAAAAATCCATGATAGATATAAATCTAAAAAGCGACATTATTATTCCTTTTGATAAAATAGGCGATAATGGTTGGGATGAAAAATCAAAATTGATAATTGAAGCTTTAGCAGAAAATTGGAGTAATGAACTACAAACGCCAATTTCAGTAGAAGAAATTAAAAATTTGGAAAAGCGTTTAGGAACCACCCTTCCAAATGGATTGAAAACTTTTTACAAAACTTTTGGAATTGCTGATATTGGAGAAGAATTACAACGTTTTGAAGACATAATATGGATGAAAGATCTTTGGGAAGAAGATAGTCCTTATGGTCCTGATTTCTCAAACGAAGATAAAACTTTGTTACCACACCTAATTACATTTAGCGACTATTTAGGAAATGGAAATATGTTCTGTTTTCATACCGAAACCAAAGAAATATATTATTTCGATCATGACACTAAACCTTTCATAACAAAAATGTTTGATAATGTCGACGATTATATTAAAGGTTGCTTAATTTTCGCTCAAGCTGATCTTTTCGGTGAAGTTGGACAAGAAAAGGTTGAAAAATGGACTGAAGAAATTGCGGAAAATTTATTTGGAAAAATCATTGTTCGAAAGTGGAGATATTAAAAATCAACTTTATTTAATAAAAGATCATGAAAAATTCGCGTCTTAAAACCATGTATAATGAAACTTTTTCTGGTTTAAAATTATTTTATAGGGACACCAATCTTTCAGAAAATTTAATTTTAAATTATAAAGTTGGTCAAATAATTCAGGAAAAAGGTTTTACAGATATGAGTTCAATTGGCGGAGGACTTTCTGGAAACTTCAGGTATTTAATTGCAAGTGCTCACGCCAAAGATTTATCAAAATTTAATCCTGATTCGGCAAAAATCGGTCATTTTCTTTTAGATTCAATTGCTTATTTTAAAGTTTTGGATATTCAAAAAATCGAAAATAAGACACAGGTTTTTCTTTTAAATATTCCAGACATTTCGATTTCGCTTTTTAAAAATTCAACTTCAAATTTAGAGGAAGAAATTATAGAAAAAGCACAAAAACGCTTTCGCGAAAAAATCGATTTACCTTTAATTCCAGAATTGCAAACTGAAAACTGGAAAGAAAGAACAAAATCTCCACTTGGAATGGACGATAACGGGAATTTATTTTTTGATGATTCTAAAATTAAAACCGAATCTCCAAAAAGAATTGATGTTGACACAACTAAGAAAGTTATTGAAATCAACAAAAAACCTTGGTGGAAAATTTGGTAAAGAAAATTTCATCTTTTTACAAAAAAGTTAAAATTTGAAATTCAATCAAAAAATACTTACATTTGTAACATAATTATTACTTTATTAAAATCTAAAAAATGGCAACAACAATTAAAATTACTCCAGTAGTAAAAGGTAAGGAATCTAAAAGATTCAATGCTGCCATTTCCACAAGTAAAACAAATAAGATTTCTGAAGAAAAAAAAGCTAGAATATTTTCTTTAGTAAGCAAAGTAATGTCGAAAAAGGCATGATGAATGGATTTATCTGATTTTGTTTTTTCAGCTTTAAATAATGATGACGTTTTAGAAAATTTTGATTGTGAAGACGACGAAATAAATGAATTTTTACTTGAAGATTCTAAAAATTTTCAAAACGAAAAAATCACAAATACTTACTTATTTAAGCAAAATAGTAGTGTTGCAGCTTTCTTCTCTATTTCAAATGATTGCTTAAATGATCTAGGTTACGAAAATTCTATTTGGAACAAACTACATCGAAAAATAAAATTGCCAAACGAAAAAAGAATTCGACAATATTCTGCTGTAAAAATTGCAAGATTAGGAATTGATAAAAATTATAAAGGCAAAGGCTTATCTCATCAACTTCTTGATTTTATAAAAGGATGGACATTTATTGAACACAAACCTGCATGTCGATTACTTATACTAGATGCGTACAACAAACCTGTACAACTTTCTACTTATCAAAAAAATGATTTTATCTTTTTATTAGATTCAGATAAAGAAGAAAAACATAGATTTATGTATTTTGATTTAATGAGGCTGGAATAAATTCCCTAATTCACTCTAATTACCAATTTCAAAAATAGCAAAAAAATATGATCTTATTATCTTGCGGCCCCATACTACAGCCTCTAATTGGCATGTTCTGTTCAGGAGTAATTTGCATTATTCTTTTTTTCTATTCAATAAAAAGAGTAAAACAGACCGATTTCTATCAAGAAATATATTCAGAATCTTCACCGCTTAGTAAATTTGGCTATATCATTGCTTTTCTAATTGCCAGCTTATGTTTATTATACCTAATATTTATAATTCTAGCGCTTTTTATTGCCGGTATCGTTTTTAGTTTCATAAAATAGAATCCATAAAACGTTTTCGTAACTAATTGTTATATAATCGTGAACCGTTCTCCTTTTAAAAGTTATTTCAGTATTTTTGTGTTTCAAAGAACAAACTCAATTATAGATAAAAATGGCTTTAAACACAACAAACCCAACTGGGACTGAAGCGTGGAAAAATCTCCAAAACCACTATAACGCAATTCACGAAACCACAATACAAGAATTGTTTCAACAAGATAGTGCCCGCGCTGAGAAATTCAATTTGCAATGGAACGATTTCCTTGTAGATTATTCTAAAAATAATATTAGTCAAGAAACTATTTCGCTTTTATTAGAATTGGCAGATTCAATCGGATTAAAAAATGCAATTGCTGATTATTTTGGAGGTGAATTAATTAATAAAACAGAAAATCGTGCTGTACTTCATACTGCTTTACGAGCTCCAGAATCTGCTGTAATTAAAGTTGATGGAGAAAATGTAATTCCAGAAGTTTACGAAGTAAAAAATAAAATCAAAAGTTTTACTGAAGAAGTTATTTCTGGGCAAAGAAAAGGTTATACAGGAAAAGCATTTACTGATGTTGTAAATATTGGAATTGGTGGTTCTGACCTTGGTCCAGTTATGGCGGTTGAAGCTTTACAGTTTTACAAAAATCATTTAAACCTTCATTTCGTTTCAAATGTTGACGGTGATCACGTTAATGAAATCATTAAAAAATTAAATCCTGAAACTACTTTATTTGTAATTGTTTCTAAAACTTTTACAACTCAAGAAACACTTTCAAATTCTGAAACTATTAAAGAGTGGTTTTTAAAATCGGCTTCTCAGGAAGATATTGCAAAACACTTCGCGGCTGTTTCTACAAATATTAAAAATGTAACAGAATTCGGAATTAATCCAGACAACGTTTTTCCGATGTGGGATTGGGTTGGAGGAAGATTTTCTCTTTGGAGCGCTGTTGGTTTAAGTATCGCTTTGGCAATTGGTTTTGAAAACTACAACCAATTATTAGTTGGAGCAAACGAAATGGACGAGCATTTCAAATCAACTGACTTAGATAAAAATATTCCAGTAATTTTAGCTTTATTAAGCGTTTGGTACAATAATTTTTATGGTGCAGAAAGTGAAGCTTTGATTCCATACACACAATATTTGTCAAAATTAGCTCCGTATTTGCAGCAAGCAACTATGGAAAGTAATGGAAAAAGTGTTGGCCGTGACGGAAAACCTGTTAATTACCAAACAGGAACTATTATTTGGGGAGAACCAGGAACAAACTCACAACATGCTTTCTTCCAATTAATTCACCAAGGAACAAAAAGAATTCCAACAGATTTTATCGGATTTGTAAAACCACTTTACGGAAACGAAGATCATCATGATAAATTGATGTCAAACTTTTTTGCTCAAACGGAAGCTTTAATGAACGGAAAAACTCCAGCGCAAGTTCAGGCAGAATTTGACAAACAAGGACTTTCTACAGAAAAAGCATCTTATTTATTGCCTTTTAAAGTTTTCACAGGAAACAAACCAACGAATACAATCTTGATTCAAAAACTGACTCCAAAAAGCTTAGGTTCTTTAATTGCTTTATACGAACACAAAATTTTCACTCAAGGAATTATTTGGAACATCTTAAGTTTTGATCAATGGGGAGTTGAATTAGGAAAACAATTGGCTAATTCTATCTTAGATGAAATCAATTCTAAAACTGTTAAAACACACGACAGTTCGACTTCTTTTTTATTGAATCATTTCTTAAAAAATAAATAAAAGCAGAAATTTAATATTTCTCTAACAGATTGAAACGTCTTAATTTAACAAAAATTAAGACGTTTTTTTACATAAAAAGCCGACAAAATGAATGCAAATTAAGTTGATTTGCACAATTTCACTTACAACTCTGTTCAAAAAATTACAGATTTAACAAAAAACGCTTACATTAATTTAAACAAACAGCGTTTTTTTTAATAAAAAAAGGAAAATTCATTTTAATGCGCAACATAAAAGACAAAACTGGTTTTTCTTAACATTTCGATAACATTATCTAAGTTATTTGTTATAATTTTGCCAAAAACAATTAACTCAATAACAAAATGAAGAAAATGAAAAATTGGTTACTTACCGGACTATTTTTTATGATAGTTTCAACCGTATTTTCTCAAGGAAAAGTTACTGGTACTATTACCGATGGAACAGGTGGTTCTTTACCAGGAGCAAACGTAGCGATCAAAGGATCATCTACAGCTACTTCAACAGATTTTGATGGTAAATTTACCCTCAATTCAACAACAGGTTCGGGAGAGATTGTTGTCTCTTTCTTAGGTTATGACAGCAAAACTGTAAAATTTACAGTATCTAATGGCTCAACAACAAACTTAGGTGAGATTGTTTTAGCATCTAACTCGAACGAATTAACTGAAATTGTAGTAAAAAGTAGCGTAATTGACGTTGCTAAAGACAGAAAAACTCCGGTTGCTGTTTCTACAATTAAAGCAGCTGAAATTCAGCAAAAATTAGGAACTCAAGAGTTTCCAGAGATCTTAAGAAACACTCCTTCTGTTTATGCAACTAAATCAGGTGGTGGTTTTGGAGATTCTAGAATTACATTACGTGGTTTTAACCAAAATAATATCGCTGTAATGATCAATGGTATGCCAGTTAACGACATGGAAAATGGTTCTGTTTACTGGAGTAACTGGGCTGGTTTATCAGATGTAGCTTCTGTTATTCAAGTTCAAAGAGGTTTAGGATCTTCTAAATTAGTTTCTCCTTCTGTTGGGGGAACAATCAATATCCTTACTAAAACTTCTGACAGAAAAGAAGGCGGATCTTTCGCTTCTATGTTCGGTAATGGAAGAAACTTTAAAATTCAAGGTTCTTACAGTACAGGAAAATTAAGCAACGGACTTTCTGCTTCTATCTTATTGTCTCAAACAATGGGAGATGGTTACATTCCTGGAACAGCATTTGAAGGTTCAAACTACTATTTAGCTTTAGGATATGGAAACAAAAGCGGTACGCATGATTTCCAATTAACAGTAACTGGTGCACCACAATGGCACAACCAAAGATCTACTGTATCTACAATTGCTACTTACCAACAATACGGTTCTCTTGACAAACCAAATATCAAATATAACGCTGATGCAGGTTACAGAAATGGTGAAGAGTACAACATCAGAAAAAACTACTACCACAAACCAATTGCATCTTTCAACTGGGATTACAAAATAAACGAAACTACAAAACTTTCTACAGTACTTTATGCGTCTTTAGGACGTGGAGCTGGAGCTAGTGCTGCTGGTGGAATTAGAGGAAAAGCTTACAATGATTTAGTAGCTTTCAGAACTCCAAACGGATTAATCGATTACGATAAAATCGAAGCATACAATTCAGGACAACCTGTTTACATCAACGGTTTTACAGGATTACAAACAAGAGCTAAAGTAGGAGGTGTTTACCAAAATACATTCTCTTCTGGTTCTAATGCTGCTACTGGTGCAAGCACTGGTACTTCAGGAATCTCTCAAACATCTTCTATCAACTCTCATGACTGGTACGGAGCTGTAATCAACTTAAACAAAAAACTTGGAGAAAACTTTACTTTAGACTTTGGTTTTGATGGAAGAACTTACACAGGATACCACTTTACAGTAGTAAACGATTTATTTGGAGCTGATGAGTTTTACGATACTTCTAAGAAAAGTGATCCTGCAAGACATATTACTTCAACATACCCTACAGATGTTCAATGGAATGTTTTTGACAAGAAAAACTACGACAAAATCTCTTTCAACAGTACTGGAAAAGTTAGATGGTATGGTGTGTTTACTCAATTAGAGTACTCTAAAGACAACTTAACTGCTTTCATTCAAGGAGCTATTTCTCAACAAGGATTTAAAAGAGAAGATGATTTCGTTTACTTACCAACTGATCCTTTGTCATCAACAGATTACAAAAATGTTTTAGGTGGAAACGTTAAAGGTGGTGTTAACTACAACCTTAACGAAAAAAGCAATGTTTTCGTTAATGCAGGATACTACTCAAGACAACCATTCTTCAACTCTGTATATCCAAACAACAGATCTACAATAAATCCTAACCTTACTAATGAGAAAATCATAGGTTTTGAAGCTGGTTACTCTTTCCGTTCAAGATTCTTTAATGGTTCTGTTAACGTTTACAACACAAACTGGAATGACAGATACTTAAAAGGAAATGCTTTACCAACTTCTCCAACTATTCCAGCTGGTACAACTTATACTGAGTACACAGGACTTAACGAAGTTCACTCTGGTATTGAGTTCGAAGGAAGCTCAAACATTACAGACAAATTAAGACTTAATGGTATGTTTTCTTACGGAATCTGGGAATACAAAGGAAATGCTACATTAAATGCATACTGGCAAGTAGACAACACTCCAGTACCTGGATATACTGCTGCTACTATCTACATGGATGGTGTAAAAGTTGGTGATGCTGCACAAGTAACAGCTTCTTTGGGTGCTTCTTACGAAGTTTTAACAAGAGTGTTTTTAGATGCTAACTACAACTACAACGACCATGTTTACGCTGGAATTAGCCCTAACAGCTTTACAAATCCTGTAAACAAAGGATCATTAGAATTACCTGCTTACGGATTATTTGATGCTGGTTTCTCATACAAAATGTTAACTGGTAAAAACAAAGACAAATCTGTAAACTTCAGATTAAACGTAAACAACGTATTTGACAAAGTTTATATTGCTGAATCAAGAACTAACTTCTTTGCAGATGATAACTTACCTGTTGCTACTGGACAACCAGCTGGTGCAAACGGAACTTATGCTTCAAATGGATTAGTTTGGAATGGTGTAGCAAACAATAACCAGGTATACTTCGGTTTTGGAAGAACTTGGAACTTTACACTACGTTACGATTTCTAAGAATTTAGAATCTAAATAAATAGTAAAAACGGCATTGACTTTTGAGTCTAATGCCGTTTTTTTTTAGTCATTTTTGTTATATTTGTTTCAAACAAAAAACAAGGTTTATGTATAATTTTCTACAAAAATTTCACTCCGGATGGGCCTATTTAGCATTACTGCTTTTACTCGTTGCAGTTGTCAATGCAATCATCGGAGTAACATCAAAAAAAGAGTTTACGGCTAAAGATCGAAAAATTGCTTTATTTGCTTTAATTGGAACTCACACTCAGTTATTAATTGGTTTAATACTATATTTCGTTTCTCCACTTGGAAAAGCTGCTTTTGGTCAAATGTCAAATGCAGAACTTAGATTAACATCATTAGAACACCCTCTTATTAACCTTATTGCAATCGTTCTAATTACAATTGGATGGTCTAAACATAAAAAATTAATCAACAGCGAAGCTAAATTTAAAACCTTTGCTATATTTTACGGATTAGGATTATTGCTTATTTTAAGCAGAATTCCATGGAACCTTTGGTTCTAGAAAAAACCAATTAAAAGCCCTTTCAACAGGGCTTTTTTTATCTCGGCATATTATTTGTACAAACTCCCCCAAGTCTGAAAAAAAATAACCCATGAGAAATAAAAAAATCATTTTATTCGCCACAATCGCTTTCACTTTAATTAGTGGTTTTACCTATGTTATAAGTCAAACAAAACCTGCAACAGACCCAAAAATTACTCAAGACACTGTAAAAAATGCAAGACCAAATATTATTGCATTGCCAGTTGACTCAGTTTTCACAGACAAAGGCTTGAAACTTCGACCATACAAAAAAAACGCACATGCCTCCTACTATGCAGATCGTTTTAATGGAAAAAGAACCGCTAACGGAAGCAGATTCAACAACAACAGTTATACTGCAGCTCACAAAAAACTTCCTTTTGGAACTAGAGTAAAAGTAACCAATGAAGCAAACGGAAAGTTTGTTATTGTAAAAATTACCGACCGCGGTCCATTTGTAAAAACCCGTGAGATTGATTTATCCAAAAGAGCTTTTATGGACATTACCAAAAACAAAGGTGCCGGAGCAATGAAAGTTACAATCGAAACAATAGTAGAATAAAAAAATCCCGCTCTTGAGCGGGATTTTTATTTAAACCAATTTTCTCAAAGTCATCGCGATTCCAGTATGAATTCCTTCGTGATAATTATTAAAATCTAATGCATCTTGAACATTACTTAATGTAAATCCCATGCTTGTTGTGTATTCATTATATTCGACAAAAAGACCACTTTCGAAATCATTTTTTGTTTTTTCGAATGTACTCAAAAGCAAAGTTTTAATTTCATTCACTTCTTCTTCCGAAACATCTCCTTCAGGTTTTGTTCCTTTTCGATATTTCGAAATAAATTCTTCCGAAACCATTGTTGGAAGTCCCGATAATTTGTACACCAATGTTTGCTGTGCAGCAACGCAGTGCGCTACATTCCAGATAAGATTATTATTAAAACCTTGCGGAATTTTATTTAATTGTTCTAAAGAATGTCCTTCTAAGATTTTTAAGAGAATTTCTCTGATTGTTTTTTGCGTTTCAAAAACCGAACTCATATTATTATTTTTTTTTCTAAAATTAATCATTTTTAAGTTTCAAATGATTTTTCTTTGTAGTCTAATACAATTCAAAAATCATGGACAAAATATATTATTTAGCTTCTTGCGATACGTGCAGAAAAATCATTAAAAGCTTACCAGAAAACAATTTGGTTTTTCAAGACATTAGACAAGATCCAATTACTGAAGATCAGCTTGAAGAAATGTACCAACTTTCAGGAAGTTACGAAGCTTTATTCAGCAAAAAAGCACAGTTGTACAAATCAATGGATTTAAAAAACAAATCTTTGACCGAAACTGATTTTAAAAAATACATTTTAGAACATTACACTTTTTTAAGCCGTCCGGTTTTTATTATTGACGGTAAGATTTACATCGGCAACAGCCAAAAAAATGTCGCAGAAGTTATAAAAGCATTATCGTAAGAATCCTATTCTGTAATTTGTACGAAACTGATTTACAATTTACAACACAAAGCAGCAAACTTTTAATTATCTTTGCGCCTTTATACTCAATTATATGATACAATCTATGACAGGGTTTGGCAAAGCTTCTTTGCAATTGCCTACAAAAAAAATTACTGTTGAAGTAAAATCCTTAAACAGCAAAGGTTTAGATCTAAATGTAAGAATGCCATCGCTTTACCGCGAAATGGAATTAGGATTACGTACTCAGATTTCGACCAAACTGGAGAGAGGAAAAATTGATTTTGCGATTTACATCGAAAACACCGCAGAACAAACCACAACTAAAGTAAATGTACCTGTTGTAAAATACTATATCGCACAGTTAAAAGAAGTCAATCCTGATGCAGATGAAACGGAATTAATGAAAATGGCAGTTCGTATGCCTGACACATTAAAAACAGAACGTGAAGAAATTGACGAAGATGATTGGGAACAAATTCAGGTTATTATTGACGAAGCGCTTCAAAACATTTTAAATTTTAGAAAAGACGAAGGTGAATCTTTAGAAAAAGAATTCAATCTAAGAATTGGAAATATTCGCCAATTTATGAACGATACTTTAGCTCTTGATCCAGAACGCATTCAAGCAATTAAAGATCGTTTGCAAAATGCTATTTCAGAATTACAAGTTAATGTAGATGAAAACCGTTTTGAGCAGGAATTAATCTATTATTTAGAGAAATTAGACATTACGGAAGAAAAAGTACGTTTAGGAAACCATCTGGACTATTTTTTAGAAACTTTAAACGGTTCTGAAGCTAATGGTAGAAAACTTGGTTTTATTACTCAAGAAATGGGGCGTGAAATCAATACAATGGGCTCAAAATCAAATCATGCTCAAATGCAGAAATTGGTTGTAATGATGAAAGATGAATTGGAAAAAATTAAGGAACAGGTATTAAACGTTCTTTAGTTGTTATGAGACTATATTTCATTTTCTTCTTTCTAATAATATTTAAATCTTTCGGTCAAGAAGTCTCTGAAATAAATAAAGCGTTAGGAATATCTGATTCTTTAGAATATCAACAAGAAATTCGCATTTATAAAAATTCAATAGGCAATAATACTGTTATTTTTAGAATGTATAAAGAAAAGAATAATTGGTTAGGGGAAATATCTTACTACGATTCTAGATTAAAACAAATAACTAAAATCAATGGCATAGTTTTTCCAAAAGAAAAAATTGGAAAATTAAAGCCAGTAGATCCAGAATTAATTTGGCTAAAAATTCTGATGACGAATGTTGAATTTTTGCCCAATATTAAAGATATCAGCTATAAATTTGGCACACCAAAAATAGAATTCGAAAAAGGTGAGCCAACAATTGTAACGAAAAAAAGACTTGTTGTAGACGGAGAAGGATATGATGTTTACATCAGAAATAGAAAAACCAAAAACAGTTTCTATTTTGACAATCCTAAAACTTATTTAAAGTATTATCCAACAGTAGATGAATTAATTTCATATAATGAATTACTATCTGTTCTAGAGAAAGAATTTAGCTTTTAAAGGCAGATCACACATAAACACACAATGAACAAAGGAAAATTAATTGTTTTTTCGGCACCATCAGGATCGGGAAAAACAACTATCGTAAAACATTTATTAGGGCAAGAAGATTTAAATCTTGAATTTTCAATCTCGGCTGCCTCACGTGACCCGCGCGGAGAAGAAGTTCACGGAAAAGATTATTATTTTATTTCGTTAGAAGAGTTCAAAAAACACATTAAAGCAGAAGATTTCTTAGAATGGGAAGAAGTATATCGTGATAACTTTTACGGCACTTTAAAATCTGAAATCGAACGTATTTGGGCTTTAGGAAAAAATGTAATTTTTGACATTGACGTTGCCGGAGGATTACGTATTAAACATAAATTTCCGGAACAAACTTTAGCCGTTTTTGTAAAACCACCAAGTGTTGACGAACTTAAGCGTAGATTAAAAGAACGCTCTACAGAAAGCGAAGACAAAATCAATATGCGTATTGCAAAAGCATCTGTAGAATTGGCAACAGCTCCTCAATTTGACGTAATTATCAAAAATTATGATTTAGAAGTTGCTCTTGAAGAAGCGCATCAATTGGTTAAGGATTTCGTAAATAAATAAATTCTATTCCGCAGAGAATCACAAAGAAAAATACACAAAGATTCGCAGAAGCTTTTTAAACTTTGCGAATCTTTGTGCTATCTTAGCGACTCTCTGCGAAACTATAAAAAAATGAAAGTAGGTCTTTATTTCGGAACATATAATCCTATTCATGTTGGTCATTTAATCATTGCCAATCATATGGCAGAATTTGCCGATTTAGATCAGATTTGGATGGTCGTTACGCCACATAATCCATTAAAAAAGAAAGCGACTTTATTAGATGATCATCATCGTTTGCAAATGGTTTTTCTGGCGACGGAAGATTATCCGAAAATAAAACCCTCAGATATTGAGTTTAAATTACCTCAGCCGAATTATACCGTAATTACTTTAGCGCATTTACAAGAGAAATATCCAAATCATGAATTTTCTTTAATTATGGGCGAAGACAATCTGAAAACGCTTCATAAATGGAAAAACTATGAAGTAATTTTAGACAATCATGACATTTATGTTTATCCGAGAATTTCTGATGAACCTGAAAATGTTGAGCTAAAATCGCATCCAAAAATTCATGTAATTGATGCACCAATTGTGGAAATTTCTTCGACTTTTATTCGAAAGAGCATTAAAGAAGGTAAAAATATTCAACCTTTATTGCCTCCGAAAGTTTGGGAATATATTGATCACAATAATTTTTATAAGAAGTAAATGCTTTTTTCTGCTTCAATTTTTATTCCTGAAAAACCTAAATTCTTTAATTTAACCCTTTCAGAAAAATTATCATATTTGTCTATTGGAACAGTTATTTTGTATGGTTTAATATTACTTCTGATTGAACGATTTTTAGGTTATAAACTATCTCAGTACTTTTACTACCCTATAGCAGTTCTTTTGCTCTTTCATTTAGCCGGAACTTTTATTAGGCTTGCAGAATTTGAAAATTTCAATGGATATTTAAAAGGGAAAATTGCATTTGACGAAGATTTTCTCGTAGTAAATGAAATAGAATACAACTATTCAAATCTACAAGATCTTGTGATTTATGGAAATTCTTTCTCAGGAGAAAAAACACAAAACTATAGATCTGGTCCCATGTATGGAAATGGCACTAAAAACCTTATTTCATTTACTTATGATGGGATTAAAGTTGAAAAGTATTTTCAGTTAAACTCAGAAAGGCATCTTGACGAATTACAAGAGGTTTTAATTCATATTTTAACAACTGAAAAACTTCCTTATAAAAGAGAATATCTAGATTTTATAAATGATGAACATCGTTCATTTTTACTTTTCGAATTATTTATTGGAAAATTAATCCGCGAAAAACGAATGGAATGCAAAGAAGGAATTAATTTAATCGGTCTTAATTCTAAAGATGCAGCAGAGTTTAGAATAAAGTATTGTTCTTAAAATAAAAAACCTGAATTTTAAATTCAGGCTTTTCTTTTATAATTATGCTTCGATACTTACTTCACTTTTCACTCGAGTTCTAATCTCACTAAGTGATTGATCTACTAAAAGTTTTCCATCTCTAAAAACCTCTTTCAATTCACCTTGTTTTTCTTCTTCCCAAGAAACATTATCAGTTAAATGATACTTTCCATCGATTAAATCAATTTTCATCAATCCTTTAGCAGATTTTTTGGTTCCGTCATCTGTAATCGGGTCTTTGAATATCGCTCTTCCCTCTCCGTTTACTTCTCCGTAAGTTGCTTTCATCGCAAATCCGAAAGTATCTCTGGTATTGTATTGATAAGTAAAAGATCCAATTCCTAATACGACATTCGTAGAAGCAAATCCTTTAGCTTTTAATCGTTCGCAGATTTGAGTTGCACGTGCTACGGTGATACTATCTCCATAAATCGCACCAATTTGAGGCACTAATTCTTTAAACCCTTTTGTATTTGTAGAACCTCCAAAAACATCCCAAAGTAATTCAATAACACCTTTCTTTTCTTGTTCTGTTTTTCCGTTCGGATTTCCGCAGATAATATCAACTGGATCACCGCTATCAGGACGAATTACGACTTTTCCTTCTCTAGAAACAATTTCTTCTTTTAATCTTGGAAGATAATCTGTTAAAACTTTCCATAAATCCCAAGTATCAGAAACGATAGAAACAATTCCTTTTGGATAAACTTGCGTAATCAATCTCTTGAAAGTTTCATATTCACCTTCTGTTGTTCCCATGCACATTACAGAATGTTCTGTTGCAGCTACAGAACCCGCTACAAGCTCTAAATCTGAATTAGCATTGTAATATTCTTCTAAGAAATCGATCGCCGGAATAGTATCAGAACCTGTAAAACTCAATAAATGTCCCGCTGCAGAAGTCAAAGCCGCTTCGATTCCACCCATTCCTCGCATTGAGAAATCGTGTGCTTGCCAATCTACAAATTCTGGAACAGAAGAAGTTTCCGCCGCATATTTGTCTAACACTTTTCTGTATTGTTTTGCCAAAGTCGCAGAATTACAAGGAAGCCAAACCACAGCAGAAAGTAACGTTTCAAAATAATTTGTCAACCAGAAAAATTCTGGAATTGTATTGTACATCGTAAACATCGGCACACGCAAAGGAACACTTGCTCCTTCTGGCAAGGCTTTAAAAACCATCGGAATATAACCTAAATCGTGCAAATCTACGATATGTTTTGTTCCAACTAAATTTTCTCCCAAATAGTTATTGATTCTTTTCGCATATTTATTTACGACTTCTTCTTTTGGCTTTTTAAAGAAATATTCTTCAAAATCATGAATGATATATTTTTTAATGAAGTATTGCAGTCCAAAAAATACAACTTCGTCTAGCTCCTCGATTCTAGATTTTCTTGGTGTCCAGTTAGAATACACAATTGTTGTTCCGTCTGGATATTGTCTTCTGTGGTCAACTTTGTAACCGTCGGTTAATAGTAGTGGGTTCATATATTTTTTATATTAATTTTTCTAATTTAATTTGGATAACACTTTGATCGTCAAAATCTTTAAATGAATTTGTTGTAAAAATGCCATCAAAGCAATTTAAAACTTCGAAACCTTTATTGAAAATTCCGTGGCTTACGGCTAAGTATAATTTTCCGGCATTTTTCTTTTTCAATTCTTCGGCCAGTCCGACAAAAGTTCCACCACCGTCGCAAATATCATCTACAATTAAACAATCCATTCCGTTTAAATCATCTTCGTAAACTTTAAACCCAGACAATTTTCCAGTTTTCACATCGCGGCTTTTACTGCATTCTACAACTTCTACTCCGCCTAAAAACTCAGATACTTTGTAGATTTTTTTCAAAGCGCCTCCGTCTGGAGAAATCAATTTTACATTTTCTCCAATTCTATTTAAAACTTCTTTGATAAAAGTATAATTTGGAATAACTGTACTATTATTCAACAAAGCTGGAGTAACTTCTGAGTGCGCATCAAAAACATAAACTTTGCTCAATTGTAAAGCATTTATAATATCAGCATATACTTTTACAGAAAGTGGTTCGCCTGGAATCATCACGCGATCTTGTCTTGCCGCTGGAAAATAAGGAATAAAAAGATCGATAATTTTAACGTCCATTCTACGTAAAGCATCAACTGTGACACACAATAAACCTAAATCATTGAAAGAGTTTAGTCTATGTGTAATTGTAATTTTTCTATTCGGATCAAAATCTGGATTGATTTTAATATGTGGCTCTCCTCCAGAGAAAGTAAAACTTTGAAATTTGATTTCTTCCTGATTTTGAAAAGGAGCGAATTTTGGGTCAAGATTTAGTATCATAATTTTTTAGTTTGCGTTAATTATACGCAAATGTAGAATTTAATTTTAAATAAACAATTTATTTTGTGTAATATTTACGCAAACTTTATTTCGAAGTGAAAACCTTTTTCTATTAACTCTTTGTACTTTAATTTATTAAATCTAAAAAGTTTAGCTGGACGTCCGCTTTTTACAGGTGAAATATTTTCAGTTTGCTCTAAAATATCAAAGCTTAGTATTTTTTTTCGAAAGTTTCTTCGGTCGATTTCTTTTTCTAAAATAGTACAATAAAGGTTTTCAAGATCCGAAAACAAGAATTCTTCTGGAAGTAAATCAAAACCAATTGGTTCGTAAGTTAGTTTAGCTTTTAGTCTTTCTATTCCTTTTTTTAAAATCAAATTATGATCGAAAGCCAAAGACGGAATTTCGTCAATTTTAAACCATTGCACTTTTTCGGCATCTGTATTCGCTTTAATTTCTAATGTAGAAGCATCGATTAAAGCGTAATAAGCAACAGAAATAACACGATTTCTAGAGTCTCGGTAAATATCATCGCCAAAAGTGAATAATTGTTCCATAAAGGTTAATTGCACACTAGTTTCTTCATGCAGTTCACGAATAACGGCATCGCTCAAAGATTCTTCATCTTTTACCAAACCGCCAGGCAAAGCCCAATATTTATCAGAAGAACCAAATTGCTGTTCAATCAATAACGCATACAAACCGCTGCTTTTATATCCAAAAACAATTGCATCGACGGCAATTCTAATATTTTGCAATTTTTCCATATTTAAAAATCATATCGAACAAATATAACGAATGAGGATCAACTTTGTAATCTATGCATACGCAATAAATTACAAAGTTGATCCTCATTACTATTTTTTACTTGTGGTATTTTAGTTCACTGTTACACTTTTCTTTGGGCTAACTGTACAGCTTCCGCCACCTTTTTTTAGTGTTACATCTGCTTTAACTTCAAAAGTTCCTGCAGCACTGTAAGTATGCGATACGGCTCCTGTCGAAGTATTTATGGTTTCGGTTTTTCCGTCGCCAAAAGTCCATTTTACAGACGTTACGGTATTCTCTCCACTATATTGAATGGAGTAATTAATTATTTTTGAATTTGTTCCGTCAGCAGTATGCTTTAGTTCGGTTAATATTGAATCACCAAAACAATCTACTATTGCTTCATCATCGCTTTTACTGCAAGAATTGCTCATAAAAAACACGATGGTAATCATCAAAACTGTCGCGATCTTTTTCATAATTTGTTTGTTTAGGAATTTACTTACCAAAGTTATTCTTTTTTCAATACAAAATAAAACAAAACACTGAATTACAACACATTATTACAACCTATTCCCAAAAAACAGTTTTAACTCTTTAGCAATAGTTTCGAAAAACGAATTTGAATTGGTATTCTTTGCCGTCAATAAATACACAAATTCTTCTGGAACGTGAAAACTATTCCAAACCAATTGCAGTTTATTTTCTTTAATTAATTTTCTAGCGTTGCAATTCCATGTTGCCGCAACGCCATCATTTTTAGCCAAAAGTCTCAACATTTCAGATTCTGATGGAATAATGTAATTGGGAACCATAGAGGGTCTTTTTTTGTTGAAAGCATGCAGCCAAAAGACTTTTATGTGCGGAATTCGCGCATCATGACTGTACCATTTTTGTCCGTTGAGCCATTGCTCAATTTCTGTATAATTATCTGCTTTTAACCTCTGGCGAAATTCTGTTATATCCAAACTTGTTGGTGCGACCAATATCAATTTGATTTTACCGACAATTTCGTAAGTAGTATCAAAAGTATCGAACCTTTTTGTTGTAATGGCAAAATCGAGTTTTTTGGCATCGACCAATGCAAAAAGTTCTTCATTTTCTGCGAAAGTGAAATCGATTAAATCAAACTTAGAAATAAGAAGATCGCCAACGCAGTCAAAAAGATGTTTTGAAATCCCGACTGAAATTAATCGATTGGCATCTTCGGCTTTGGTTCTAAAGCTAGTTTCCACATTTTCAAGCCTTTCTAACGCATCTATTATCAAATTATTTAGTAACTTAGCATATTCGGTTGGCTCAACTCCTTTCGATTTCCGGTTAAATAATTTATTTCCGACGTGCGCCTCAAGCATTGAAATCTGCTGACTAACCGCTGGCTGACTCATAAATAATTCCTTCGCAGCCACTGAAAAATTACCGTTTTTGTAAACTGCCTTAAAAGTTCTGTACCATTCTAGATTTACCATGATATAAATATATTTATAACAAACATAGTTTATTTTATTTTTACTGATATCACATAAGCCGTAAATTTGTTGAAAATTTAATCTTATGAAGAAAATAGCATTACTCGCAATAACTGCATTTACAGCCGTAAGCATTTCTGCTGAGGCTCAAAAGTCTAATAAAAAAAGTATGAAAAAAGTCTTATTTGTTGTTACCAGCAATGATAAACTGGGCAATACAGGAGAAAAAACAGGATTTTGGTCAGAAGAATTTGCTGCGCCATATTATGAATTACTAGATCAAGGCGTTGAAATTACAATTGCTTCTCCGCTTGGAGGACAACCGCCAATTGATCCAAAAAGTGCCGATCCGGCTTCGGCAACAGAAGACACGAAACGTTTTGATGCTGATAAAGTTTTACAAGAAAAATTAAAAAACACTTTAAAACTTTCTACAGTTGACCAAAAAGATTACGACGCAGTATTTTATCCAGGAGGTCACGGTCCGCTTTGGGATTTGGTTGAAGACAGAAGTTCAATTGCTTTAATTGAATCTTTCTACACGCACAAAAAACCAGTTGCTTTTGTTTGTCACGCTCCTGCCGTTCTAAAAAACGTAAAAGTTGATGGACAATATTTAGTGAAAGGTAAAAAAATTACCGGTTTTACTAATGAGGAAGAAGAAGCAGTAGGTTTGACAAAAGTGGTTCCGTTTTTATTGGAAGACGCTTTAGCATCAAACGGAGGAATTTTTTCTAAAGGTCCAAACTGGCAACCATACGCAGTTGAAGACGGACTTTTAATTACAGGACAAAATCCAGCTTCATCGAAATTGGTGGCAGGGAAATTGTTGAAGGAATTAAACCGTAAAAAATAATTATAATATATTTTGAAAGAAAAGGAAATTACATATTACAATCAATTAAATGAAACATTAGAAAATTGTGAATTAGAATTTTTAATAAATGAAGAATCTGCAATATTCAAAATGATAGATTTATACGAAAAACTTCATGAAATAAATTATCATGACCTTTCTAATAGTATAGAACTTTGGATTTCCTAAAATCCTAAAGGAAATATACTGGAATATATTAGATTGAAACAATATTTAAATTGCACAACAATAATCGAGATTGTGCAAAACCATAATCTTTGATTCTTTCAAAATCATAAATTAATAAAAAAATTAAATAACAACGATGCTAAGTTTGCTGAATAAGTTCAAACAAAAAACTTAGAACCTCAGTCCCGAAGCCTCGGGATAGCATCTTAAAACCTTAAAAAAAAAATGCTCAACTTTGAATTATATAATCCGACGAATTTAATCTTCGGAAAAGGACAAATTGAAAAACTTTCGACTTTAGTTCCAAAAAATGCTAAAATATTATTGGCTTATGGCGGCGGAAGTATTTTTAAAAACGGAATTTACGATCAAGTAATCAACAATTTAAAAGGTTTTGAAATTGTAGAATTTGGCGGAATAGAACCAAATCCAAGATTTGAAACTTTGATGAAAGCTGTTGATGTAATTAAGGCTGAAAAAATCGATTTTATTCTTGCTGTTGGCGGAGGATCTGTAATTGATGGCGTGAAATTTATTTCAGGAGCCGTTAATTTTGAAGGAAATCCGATTGACATTCTACAAAAAAGAATATTAATTAAAGAAAATGCTTTACCGTTTGGAACTGTTTTGACGCTTCCAGCAACAGGAAGCGAAATGAATTCTGGTTATGTCGTGACAATTGAAGCAACTCAAGAAAAATTATCTTCTGGTGGAAGTGCTTTGTTTCCGCAATTCTCTATTTGCGATCCGACTGTAATTGCTTCTTTACCAAAAAGACAACTTGAAAATGGTGTTGTAGATGCTTTTACACACGTTATGGAACAATATTTAACGTATCCGACTGATGCTTTTCTACAAGACAGAATTGCAGAAGGAATTTTACAGACTTTAATTGAAGTTGGTCCAGGCGTTGTAGAAAATCCGACAGATTATACTTTGGCTTCCAACTTTATGTGGAGCTGTACAATGGCGTTAAACGGATTAATTCAGAAAGGTGTTCCGAGCGATTGGGCAACGCATATGATTGGTCACGAACTAACAGCACTTTACGAAATTGACCATGCTAGAACTTTGGCGATTATCGGTCCGAGTTTGTACACTGTAATGTTTGAAAGTAAAAAAGGAAAATTGGCTCAATACGGAAGACGAATTTTTAATTTAACAGGTTCTGATGACGAAGTGGCAAAAGAAGCAATCAATAAAACGGTTGAGTTTTTCCATACAATGGGAATGGATACGAAACTTTCTCAATATACAAACGACTATTCAAAAACAGCAGAATTTATCGTAAATCGCTTTGATGAAAGAGGTTGGAAAGGTTTAGGCGAAAAGCAATTAGTAACTTTAGATAAAGTGAAATCTATTGTTGAACTTAGTTATTAGTCGCAGTACTCAGTATCAGTTTACAGTTAGTATGTCACTGAATACTGTGACTGAGACTGAAAACTATTTCATATAAAAATCAAAAAAGGCGTTCTTAATAAATTTAGGAACGCCTTTTTAAAATACTAAAACAAAACTAACTAACTCAATTCCTTGTAAATTCATTAAAATTCTAATTTATAAAGTATTACAACGTAAGTCGTGTGTTTTTATTGTATAGTGTTTGAAAAAAAATATTTAATCGCAAAAACTCTTGAAAGTCATTGTAATTAAAGGCTTTTTTAAAATTTCTTAAATCAGGTTTTGCTTTATTAGCACATTATTAAGTACTTTTGTTTTAAATTATTAAAATAATGAGCGAAAAATTAAAATTTGCAGTGATTGGTGGTGGAAGTTGGGCAACGGCAATTGCGAAAATGTTATGCGTTAATCTTTCAGAAATTGCTTGGTACATGCGAAATGATTCGGCAATCGAACATATTCAAAAATACAAGCACAATCCAAACTATTTAAGTTCGGTTGAATTTGACACTAATAAACTCAAATTAACTAACAATATAAACGAAGCGATAGAATATGCAGATTACATTATTTTTGCAATTCCTTCTGCGTTCCTTGATGCTGAATTGAAAAATATGACGGTTTCTTTAGCCGATAAAATTATTTTTTCTGCCATTAAAGGAATTGTTCCTGAAACGAGTTTAATTGTTGGGGAACATTTTCATATTCAATATGATATTCCATATTACAATATCGGAGTAATTACAGGTCCATGTCACGCAGAAGAAGTTGCATTAGAAAGACTTTCGTACTTAACCATTGCTTGCGGTGATCCAGATAAAGCAAAAATGGTTGCTAAAACACTTTCTGGAAATTACATTAAAGCGAAAATCTCAGACGATATTATTGGAACGGAATACGCAGCAATGCTAAAAAATATTTACTCTATCGCTGCCGGAATTGCTCATGGTTTAGGTTATGGCGACAATTTTCAGTCGGTTTTAATGAGTAATGCAATTCGCGAAATGAAGAAATTCATTAGAAAAGTGCATAAAATGAAACGTAACATTAATGATTCTGCTTATTTGGGCGATTTATTGGTTACAGGATATTCTGTTTTCTCTAGAAATAGAATGTTCGGAAATATGATTGGTAAAGGTTATACCGTAAAAAGCGCCATGATGGAAATGAGTATGGTTGCTGAAGGTTATTACGCAACAAAAAGTGCTTATAAATTAAATCAAGGTTACGGAGCAAAAACACCAATTATCGATGCTGTTTATGCCGTTTTATACGAAGGAAAAGATGCTAAATCTGTTTTTAGAAAACTGACTGAATCTTTGGATTAAGTTCTTTTTAGAAAGAGACAAGAAGCAAGAAATAGATTAATCTTAATAATAGAAAAAGAGCTGGAAAAGTATTTCTGGCTCTTTTTTTTGTTTTAAAAAATTAGAAAAAGAATAAACAAAACAAGAAACTAAGATTCCTTTTAACAGGAATTATTCTGTTTTAGAATACATCAAACCTACATCTTAGCTTAAAAAATACCTATTTATATTCTTACAAAAAAAATTAAGAAAAATTTAACTGTTTATCAGCACTGTAGCTTTTAAACTATGCCTCTATATTTTCTTATTTTCTCACAAATTGAATTGTACTCCATTTTACAAATTCCTTATTTTTCATTGCTTCGCAAAGAATTATTGATATTTTTGCATCACTATTTTTATTTGTTCTAATTAAATACAGATGCGTTTTATTACAATTCTTCTTTTGTTTACCCAGATTCTTTTTTCTCAAAAGACGATTTCGGGTAAAGTTTTATCTAAAGAAACTTCTACATCTTTGGCAGGTGTTTTTGTTCGCGATACCAAAACTGAAAACTGGACTATTTCTGATAAAGATGGAAATTTCAGTATCACTATTCCCTATTTTCAAGATATTGAATTGAACTTTTCCATTCTTGGAAAAAAAGATGTTAATCAGATTTTGAAGAACAATCAAAATTCGATTACGGTTTATTTGGAAGATAATACGCTTTTCCTTAAGGAAGTTGTGGTTACAGCCGAAAAGAAAAGGCAGTATTCAGAATTAATCTTGGAAAAAAATGCAATCAATAACGTACAAGCATTTTCTTTGGATGATGTTTTACAGCAACTTCCAGGACAAACCATTACAACTTTTGACCTAAACGAGTTTAAAAACATTGTTTTTAGAACTGCAGTACCATCTAGTCCTACTTCAACCGTTAAAGCATTTGGAACTTCTTTTGTCATGAATGATATTCCGATATCAAATAACGAGAATATGCAAGCTTTTAATCCAAATGGACTTACGTTCAACACATTTGGAACAAGAGATAAAACTTTTACAAATGCAAACGCAGGAGTCGATTTAAGAGAAATCTCAACTAATAACATTGAAGAAATTAAAGTTATTCAGGGAATTCCATCTGCAAAGTACGGTGATTTAACTTCTGGACTTGTCTTAATAACAACGAAAGTTGGTAGAAGTCCTTACAGGGTTTCTGCTTCTCTAAGAGATGCTACATCAGAATTAAATCTAACTAAAGGCTTCAAATTAAACGCAAACAATTCGATGAATATAGCGCTTAATTACCTTGACAATAAAGCAGATCCAAGAGATAATTTATTAAACTATGAGAGAGTTAATGGAAATATGTCGTGGTTATATAAGAATCAGTCTTCAACCATAAAAAACACCGTTAATACTTCATTCCGTCTAAACTTAGATGAAGCTAAAACTGATCCTGATGATATTAATGCTGCAGTAGCAAGAAATCAGAAAAAGGGTTTTTCAATTTCAAATAACTTCATGTGGAAACCCAAAAACTTATGGATTGACGGTATTAATATTAACGGAAGTTTTAGCTATGATAAACAATTTTCAAGAAGAGACAGATATATTAATGTTGCCAATGCCGCTGCTACTGATAGTTACGAAGAAGGTATTCATGATGCTATTATACTTCCTTCTCAATATACTAGCATCAATACTGTCGAAGGTATTCCAATTTCGACTTTTTTAACTTTAGAGACAACCAAAGTATTAACTAATGAAAGCAAATGGATTCATAGTCTTGTTTTAGGAATTTCAAATCGAACAAGTGCTAACAAAGGTGAAGGAAGAAAAAATGCAGTTACAGGTTTACTAAATTTTTATGCACTAACACAAAACAATGACAATACTTTAGGTTATAGAGATTATCAATTTACTAACTCTAAAACTGAGAATCAAATGTCTGCTTATGCTGAAGACAGAATTTTTAAAAAATTTCAAAATGAACAGATTTTAAATGTCGATTTAGGAGTTCGATTTGACAATCAGCTAGGTAATATGTCTTTACAACCTCGTATTAATTCATCTTTTACATTTAATAAAATAATTAAAGTTCGAAGTGGATTTGGGATATCATCTAAAGCTCCATCATTAAATCAGCTTTATACTGGAGACCGTTTTTTGGATAAAATTGTTGGAAGTGGAATTTATACTTATCCAGGAATTTATCAAAAAGCGTGGATTCAAACTCTTATTACTCCTGGAGATAATTTAAATCTTAAGCCAAGTAAATCTTATCGAACCGAATTAGGTTTTGATTTTAACCTGCCATTTGGAATATTAAACTTCACAGGATATTATAATAAACTTTACAATGGTTTTTCGAGCGAAAAACATCCTGAATATAGAGTGATTCCAAAAGCTGAAGTTGTAATTGTTGGAACGGAAATTCCGACTTACCAAATTGTTGGAACTGAAAATTTTTATTATTTCACGAATACCTTAACTAACAATAATTCTTCTGAAGATAAAGGGATAGAAGCCATTATAAATTTTAAAAAGATTAAGCCTCTGAACCTTGACATCAGTTTAAATGCGTCTTACGTTCATACTAAAGATTTTTCTAATGTAAAAACATATGTGGCCTCGGCTAGTCTTTTATCACCCGAAACATACGGAGTTTTTGATCCTAGAACAAGTTTATACGACAATTTTACTATTAGCTCAAATTTCAACTATCATATTCCCTCAGTTGGATTATTAATTTCGATGAGAACAGATCATGTCTTATTAAAAAACACAAAATCTCCTACATCAAATTTTCCAAATGGCTATTTAGACAAGGAATTGGTATATCATGATATTCCAGTTGAAGACAGGACAAATGTTCAAAAATACGGACATCTTATTCAAAAATATAATGAAAGCGAAAATAAACTGCCGAAAGCTGTTCACAATTTCCATTTACGAGTTTCCAAAGATTTTTTAAATGGTTTTAGTGTTTCTCTTTATGCAACAAATTTCTTAAATGTAAAACCATACTATTATGATGATTCTGGCGACAAAATACTATCAAATGTTGCTACATTTTCATTTGGGACAAGACTTGACTACGAATTTTAAATCTCTAAATATTATACTATGAAAAAATCTTTCCTTATTACTATAACATTATTATTTGCAATACTTATACAATCTTGCAGCAACAATGATGAAAATGAGGCTTTAAAGCCCGTTAATTTCTCCATCAATGTAAAATATGATGAAACATTCAACAATGTTATTACCCAAAATTCTGATGTCACCATAGTAAACAATGAAACTGGAAATAAATACACCGTAAAATCAGATGTAAATGGTGTTGCTCAATTTAATCAAATCATACCTGGAGTATACTCAGTTTCGGCAACCAAAGTAATGCAATCAGCAGAATTCACTGAAACTTTTGGTTATACTCCAACAGAAGCAGAAATTAATTTTAATGGCTCTGAAAGCAGTTTAACGGTAACCAGCACTACAGCTCCAATAAATATTGTAATGAAAACTTCAAAAGTAGGTGATTTTGTAATTAAACAAATTCACTATGGAGGTTCCGATACTCAAAAAGGAGCTTCGATAAGAGATCAATTTATAGAAATATACAATAACTCAAATACTGTGCAATATGCCGATGGATTATACTTCGCACAATTGTATGGATCATTTGCAACAACTGTTTATGCCTATACTTTAGCAAACGGGCAATATGACTGGAGTAAATCAGAAGGAATGACAATTGGTAGTTCGGCAAATACAGATTATGTTTATGCTTCTAACATATTTAAAATCCCTGGAAATGGAACACAATATCCTGTACAACCAGGTAAAAGTATTGTAATTGCTCAAAATGCTATTAACCATAAATCAAATTACACAGATAATAATGGAAAATCGGTTAGCATATTAAGTCCTGAACTTACCCTTGACTTAAGCACTGCAGATTTTGAATCATTTTTAGGAACCTATTTAGGAGACACTTACCTATATGATATCCAGAATCCAGCTGTTCCAGATTTAGATATTGCTTATTGGGGCAACAAAAACAAAGACATGATTTTGGACACAAATGGAAGATATGGATATGCTATTTTAAAAATGTCAGCAACTGAACTCGCAAGCTTAAAAAGCTATAAAAATCCAAAAGGAGATGCTACCCTATATCTTCAAGTACCTAATACTGTAATTATCGATGGTGTTGATACTACAAAAGATTTAGGATCAAATTATATTCCTAAAAAACTAGCTACCCAAATTGATGGTGGTACAACTTATTTACCTTCAGGAGCATTTTCTTCTAAATCTGTAATCAGAAAAACTAAAACTACAATTGCTGGAAGAATTGTTTTACAAGACACCAATAATTCAAGTAACGATTTTGTAGAAATAACGGCTAACCCAAGAGGATTTAACTAAAAATTTTCATTAATGAAAATTAACAACATGAATATTATTCAAAGTAATGCCCAGAAATACTGGGCTTTACTTATTTTTTTTATTTTTCACGTTTTTTCCGCACAAGCACAAGATAGCATAGCGGTAACCAATCATATTATCGATTCACAAGTTAAAAATGAAATCTTCAAGTTTCCTGTGAGTTATACGAATCAATACATTAAAGATTTTACTTTTACGGAAATATCGTATCAGTATCAGAAGAATGAATTTGCTAGGACGCAAGTCGCCAACGAAATAAACACTTATAATTTTTTAGCTCAAGGTTATTACACCACAAAATCTAAATGGAAGTTATTTGGTGACCTATCTATTTCAAAATTTGACGAGAAAAATCTAGGCTGGATACTTTCAGATGAGCGCACAGAAGACCAAGAAGTTGTAGCACCTCATTATTTTCTTGTTCCAAGAGAAGCAAATTGGACCAATCAAAAATATGATTTTAATGGAGGTTTTTCTAAAGAAATTACAAACAAAATATCATTTGCAGCGAAAGTAAATTACAGTACTGGAAAATTTACAAGAAATCTAGATCCAAGGCCACAAATTATTACAAGAAAAATAGGGGGCGAAGTACAATTTGGCTACTCTTTAATAGAAAATCATAAAGTTTTTGTTTTGGCAAATTACTCTCGACTAGACAAAGATTTTACATATACCTACAAAGATGATCATTTAAATGTTGAGACGAAACCTGAAACGTATTTAAGGTTTAACACTGGTTACGGAAGAATTATTAATTATTTTAAATCTAATTATTCTGGAGGAAGACGTTTCCTGTATAAAGACATAATCACTAAAGCAGGTTTAGGTTACACTTTCAATAATAAAAATAATACATTTACCATTTCATATTACAATCAAAAATCAAACAATAATTTCTACAACAATGTATTTGGCACAGAAGATCAAGAAAGATTAAAATATGAAACTACCACCAACCATGTCGAATTGTTTTCTTTCCATAAATGGGATAAAAAAGAAATAAAATCAACTGCAAAATTTGATTTTAGTAATTCCCGTAATTTTGACGTAAACAATAACGGTTATAATTATAAAAACAGTTTAAATACTATTAGCTGGTTAACCTCAATTTCAAAAAGAACGAAATCATACATTGACTATTTATTTGGTTTCGACATTTTGTATAGGCAAAACGAATACAATGACGTAATGGCAACTGCTGATATAGAAATTAACGCTCTAAATATTGGAATATTTGGTAGCAAAGATTTCGCTTTCGCTAAAAGCAAATTAAATGTAACCACAAGTTTCAATATGTATTTCCCGCTTCCATCAAAACTGGAATATTATGATACTTCTGGTGGAACAAATGTCAGATTTTTTGATGAAGTAATTATTCATGATTACGCCGTAAGCACAACCAATTACTTTGCACCTGCATTACGCTTAGAATACAGCTATCCTTTAAAAAACAACAAAACGGTGGTTTTCTTTACCGATTTAAAAGAGAAAATCGCATTAAAAAAACAAACTGATTATCCAGTCAGTATTAATACCAATACCACCTATTGGGTTCAAATGGGTGTACAATTAAATTATTAAAGAATGAAAACGAAATTAATTGGCATCGGAGTAATGATATTTTCACTTATCATGCTTTCTTATGCCAAAATTGAACCAAACCTATCTATTTCAGAATTAAAAAGATTATACAGCAGTGGCGATTATCAAAAATGGCCAAAGCCTGAAGTTGACTCTATGGTTTACACCCAAGGATTTGAAGATATCGGAGTTTTAGGTAAACCCGAATTTCCAGAAAACAATCCGTATTCGGAAGAAAAAGCAGAATTAGGTAAAGTGCTTTTCTTTGACCCGAGATTGTCTAAATCTGGACAGATTTCGTGCGCCAATTGCCACGATCCCGAATTAAATTGGGGCGATGCCAGAAGAGTTTCTTATGGAGAAGGAAGATTGCAAGGAATTAGAAATGCGCCAAGTTTAATGAACATCGCTTATGCTAAAGTTTTCTTTTGGGACGGAAGAGCTGCAACATTAGAAGATCAAGCTAGTTTTCCTATTCAAGATACTAAAGAAATGAATTTTCATATCGATTTGGCAACAAAGCGTTTGAATAAAATAAAAGGTTATAAACCATATTTCAAAAAAGCTTTCGGAAAAGAAAAACTAACACAAGAAGAAATTTTAAAAGCAATTGCCACTTTCGAAAGAACGCTAATAAGTCCAAAAAGTAAATTTGACAAATTTGTCGCTGGAGATTCTACACAATTGACCAACAGACAAGTTGAAGGTTTACATTTGTTCCGTACCAAAGCACGTTGCATTAATTGCCATAATACAGCGAATTTCTCCGACAATAAATTTCACAATATTGGTTTAACATATTATGGAAGAGAATACGAAGATTTAGGAAGATACAATGTTACCAAGAAAGCAGAAAATGTAGGCGAATTTAAAACCCAATCTTTACGCGGCGTGACGCAAAATGCACCTTATATGCACAACGGTTTATTTCCAAACATTCGTGGCGTTTTGAATATGTACAATGCGGGAATGCCTCAACCCAAAAGAAAAGAACACCAGTTAAACGATACTTTATTCCCAACTACTTCGAAACTGATAAAAAAATTAAACCTAAACAAATCTGAAATGGATGCTTTAGAAGATTTTATTGGAAGTTTATCAACTGGAGCTTATAAAATGCGTCCGCCTGTTTTACCGCAGTAGTTAGTTTACAGTCGCAGTCACAGTTTTCAGTCTTTGCAATCGTAAAAATCTCAAAAATATCATTTCATAAAAAAGGTCGGAAAAGTATATTCCGACCTTTTTTATATTGTTTATGCACTGAAAACAGTGACTGCGACTGAAAACTATTTCACCATAATCCCTTCAACAAACAAAATCGGCACTTCTTCCGTTTTGTTTTCGTCAAGCGAATTAGCTTTGAAGATAAATTTCTTATCGTATAAAGTATTCCCAATGAAGAAAGTTACCATAAATTCGTTATTTAGAGCCAAAAGACTTTTCTCAACTAATTCAATTTTCACAACAGAAACCGAAGGAACTTCAACAAATACATGACGCAAAATCGAAGTTTTTTTCATTTCACCATCAATAGTTCCAAATGCTTTTGAAACCACCATTACGCTGTCTAAGTTAAAATCGCTGTCATTAACCAAATAAGCGTACCACACTTTTTCCATAAAATCGTCGCTCCATTCCTGCACGGCTGCAAGAAATACGTTTTCGACTTCTGGAATTATTATATCTTTTTTCATATGAGTCAAAAGTTTTAAAGTCGAAAGTCGAAAGTCAAAAGCCATCACTTTGAGACTTTTGACTTTCGACTTTACAACTTTATGACTTAAATTAAATATTTGCTTTGAATTGCTCTAAGAAACGAACATCATTTTCGTAGAACATACGAATATCACCAATTTGGTATAAAAGCATTGCGATACGCTCTACTCCCATTCCGAAAGCAAATCCGTTGTATTCATCTGGGTTGATATCACAGTTTTTTAAAACATTTGGATCTACCATTCCGCAACCTCCAATTTCTAACCAACCAGTTCCTTTTGTGATACGGTAATCAGTTTCTGTTTTTAATCCCCAATAGATATCAATTTCAGCACTTGGTTCTGTAAATGGGAAATAAGACGGACGAAGACGAATCTTAGATTTTCCGAACATTTCTTTAGTGAAATAAAGTAACGTTTGCTTCAAATCGGCGAAAGAAACATCTTTGTCAATGTATAATCCTTCCACTTGATGGAAAATACAATGCGAACGAGATGAAATTGCTTCGTTACGGAAAACACGTCCTGGAGAAATTGTACGAATTGGCGGTTTATGATTTTCCATATAACGCACCTGCACAGATGATGTATGCGTACGCAACAACACGTCAGGATTGGTTTGAATGAAAAATGTATCCTGCATATCTCTTGCCGGATGATATTCTGGCAAATTCAATGCGGTAAAATTATGCCAATCGTCTTCGATTTCTGGCCCTTCAGAAACGTTGAATCCGATGTTAGCAAAAATATCAATAATTTGATTTTTTACGATAGAAATAGGATGACGAGAACCAATAATTACTGGTTCTGCCGCACGAGTTAAATCTCCGAAAATACCTTTTGATTCTTCTTTGCTTTCTAAAGTTTCAACAATTGACTTAACTTTTTCTTCAGCTGCATTTTTCAATGCATTTATAACTTGTCCAAATTCTTTTTTCTGATCGTTTGGAACGTTTTTAAATTCTGCGAAAAAATCATTTAAAACGCCTTTTTTTCCTAAGAATTTTATACGGAATGCTTCTAGTTCTTCTTTGTTTTCAGTTGAAAAAGATTGGGCTTCCCCAATATAATCTTTAATCTTATCTATCATTTTCATTCAGTTCTTGAGAATACAAATTTAGTGTTTTTAGTTGAAAGTGTACAGTCGCAGTCGCAGTTTTAAGTTTTCCCTAAATTATTTTATCAGATTTAACTTTTCTTCAACTTGTTTAATCTTGACATGCCAATAATCTAAACCTTCTTGATTGGTTACAATTTCCTTTTTATAATTAGAAGAAACACTGCTTAATTCATGCCAATTTTTATTTGAATCCCTTTCTTTTTCTTGTTTTGTTGAAGGTTCAATTCTTGTACGCCAAAAATCCATATTTTTAAGATATATCTTTTTTATGTCTTCAAAATATTCGATTAATTTTTCTTTTGAATTCGGAATATAACCTGGTCCACTGCAACCACAGGAATGAAATGTAATTCCGACAGAATATAAACTTTTAATATGCTCCCATTTTTTTAGATCATCTTTTTTAGGTGATTCAAAATCGAGCCCCATATTTGCCATTAATCCATTACACTCAGGGCATTTAACTTCAAGATTTGGTTTCTCACCTCTTTTTATATCTTTTATAAGTCTTCTTTTAAATGTTTTACGACAATTAAAACATGCATAATGCGGTTTATATATTGTCATTCCATATCTACACATCTTATTTTTATTTCTTACTCTATCAGTTTTCTTTCTAAAAAATAATTTACAATCGCTTCTTTCATTAAAACCGATTGTTCACCCGCTTTTAAAGCTGGTAATTGTTCTTTTACTTTATAATGTGGCCATCCTTCGGCATCAAAAAAGTCGAATTCATAAAACCCGTAAGGCTCTAATAATCTACATATTGCAATATGCATGAGATTTAATTTTTCGTCTTTTTTGAATTCGCGGTGTACTTTTCCAAGTTCCTGCACTCCGATTAGGTAAATTATGGCATCCAAATCTAAATCTTCGCCTTGCGAAAATTGATTGGAAAGTATATCAACGAGCTTTTCCCATCGCTCTTTTAATTGTGTATCTCTAGACATTTAATTTATGATTTATGATTGTAGATTTTAGATTGCTGATTTAAAAATCTATTCTGAAGGGGGCAGAATCGCAATCTATACTCTAAATTTTGATTTGCAAAGATACATAGTTCAATACATTGCACCTAAAAAAATAAACGTATACAAAAAGACCACTATAAAAAACCTCTGAACCTTTGCAACTAAGAATCTTTGAACCTAAAAAAAGATATATCTTTGCGCCTCATTAAACACCAAACCAAAACATGAGTTTTTTTGATATTATTGTAGCCGCACTTTTAGGATACAGTTTGTATAAAGGCATTAAAAATGGACTTTTTGTAGAAGTTGCTTCTTTTATTTCCTTGTTGTTAGGAATTTATTTGGCAATTAAATTTTCGTCTTTAATGACGGGAATGATTTCCAAACACGTTTCTTGGAATCCGACTAATATTCAAATCACGGCTTTTATCTTAACTTTTATCTTAGTTGTAATTGGTGTTTATTTCTTAGCCAAAATCTTAACTGGAATTGCAGATTTTGCAATGCTTGGCTGGATGAATAAACTTGGAGGCGGTTTTTTCAGAGTTTTAAAAACAATTCTGATTCTGAGTATTTTTATTGCTTTGTTTGAGAAAATCATTTTCAATAATACTTTCGCCAAAAAGGAAACTTTGGATAATTATATTTTCTATAATCCAGTGAAAAAAGTTGCTGCTTTTGTATATCCATCAATTGAAAAATGGTATGAGACGTTTAAAAAGGAACATTCTCAAAAATCTGAGGAAGACAAAGGACAGACAGAAAAATAATTTTTATATGTCCTATAATTAAGCCCGACAGGTTTTTGAAACCTGTCGGTGTTTGTTATTAAAAAGCTTCGGAGAAGCGAAATATTTATAGAAATTAAATCGTGCTAATGTAAAAAAGCTCCAGCGGAGCGACATATATTTCGCTCCGCTGGAGCTTTATATTGTAACTATCTATATTATTCTATAAATATTTCGCTTCTCCGAAGCTTATTTTAATAATCTTTAGAAAACATTTCATTTTCAAATATTTGCAAGAAATATTTTATCTTGCTCCGTATTTCAACAACAGATTTAACCAAAATCAAAACCGATATGTTGTATTTAACGGGCATCATAATTACCTTTTTTCTGGTTGTTATTCTCGCCAGCAAAAAGAACAAAAGTCAAGCCGATAAAATTCTGACTTTTTGGTTGTTTTGTACTGGATTTCATTTGTTTTTATATTATCTGCATTATAAAAAAGACTTTGTTTCATTTCCATTTCTTTTAGGTTTAGAACTTCCAATGCCTTTATTACAAGGTCCGTTTTTGTATTTGTACACTTCGGCTTTGACTAATCAAAACAAAAATAAAAAATACAATTGGTTGCATTTTCTACCATTTGTAATTGCTGTATTGGTTTTAATGCCGTTTTTCACTTTATCATTTCAAGAAAAATTAAAAGTTTTTGAGAATGACGGAAAAGGATATGAAAATCTGATTCTGATTCTGTACAGCGCTATTTTAATTTCTGGAATTACATACGCATTGCTTTCACTTCGAAAACTTTCAAAACATCAAAAAAACATTTCAGAAGCTTTTTCTTCTACAGAAAAAATCAATTTACGCTGGCTTCAATATTTAATTCTCGGATCAAGTATAATCTGGCTTGTTGTGATTTTTTACGAAGACGAATATATTTTTTCATTCGTTGTTTTTTATCTGATGTTTATTGGTTATTTCGGTATCAAACAGGTTGGAATTTTCACCAATCAAACTATTTCTGAAAATATTGTTTTAAATGTTCCTTCTAATGAAAATATTAAAATCGAAACCAATTCAGAAAAAATTAAATATGAAAAGTCCAGTTTAAGTTCAAAAGAACTTCAATCCATTCATCAAAAATTAATTCAAATAATGGATGATGAAAAACTCTATAAAAATCCTGATTTGACTTTGACAGAATTGTCTCAAAAACTAAATGTTCATCCAAATGTACTTTCTCAGGTTATCAATTCAGCCGAAGGAAAAAACTTTTACGATTACATCAATTTACAACGTGTAGAAGAATTCAAAAAGTTAATTCTGCTCCCCGAAAATCAAAAATTCACTTTACTTTCCATTGCTTTTGAATGTGGTTTTAATTCAAAAACGGCTTTCAATAGAAACTTCAAAAAAGCAACTGGACTTTCTCCTTCTGAATTTTTAAAATAAAGTCATAGATTTTTTAATCTCGCAAATTCCCACACAAAAAACCTTAGCAACTTAGTTCCTTAATAACTTAGCCTCTTAAAAAAAGAACCACCTTACAAGTTGGTGCGACCAGCATAACATTGAAATACATCTTTGCAGAAATTTTAATCAATTCTTGCAATGAAAACCAAAACACTTTACTCAGCCATAATAGCTGTTTCCATTTTCTTTTTTATGGGATGTGAAAATGAAAATGACATTAATGAATCTGGATATTTAGTTCCGAAAACGGTCGATGAAGATCCGTCGATTCCATCCATTTTTGTAAACGGAACACAATTTCATTCGGAAACTTTTGGAAATCTAAACGATCCAATGTTAATCTTTTTACACGGCGGTCCTGGTTCTGATTACCGAAACGGATTAAATGTAAAACAATTAGCAAACGAAGGCTTTTATGTTGTTTTTTACGATCAACGCGGTTCGGGATTATCCAAAAGACACGATAAAAAAACGTATTCCATTCCATTAGTTTTAGACGATTTAACTGAAATTATCAAATACTACAGAACTTCTCCGAATCAAAAAGTTTTTCTATTCGGTCATTCATGGGGCGCAATGCTCGCTAGTGCTTATGTCAATCAATATCCAAATTCTATAAATGGAGTAATTCTTGCCGAACCGGGCGGACTTAACAAAAAACTACTTGACGAATATGGTGAAATGAGCCGTAAAATCAATATTTTCTCAGAAGTCACAAGTAATCTTTTGTATGTCGATCAATTTTTAACGGGAAAAGAAAATCAACATGCAATTTTAGATTATAAATACGGAATTTCTTCGAGTTTTACCTATGCGAAAGGAAATGACGAAGGAATTCCGGGTCCGTCGCCGTTTTGGAGAATTGGCACAACCGTTTTAGAGAGTTTTATTGATATATCTGAAAATGAAGGATTTGACTTTACAACCAACTTAGATCAATATCAGACAAAAGTTTTGTTTTTGTATGGCGAATTGAATAAATCTTACGGATTGCCTTTTGCCCAAAAAGAAGCGGCTTATTTTCCAGTTTCGGAAATTGCAGAAGTAAAAGGAACAGGACACGAAATGATTTATTTTAAATGGGAAAATGTCGAGCCTTTGGTGTTGAATTATTTAAACAATCTAAAATAGTTCGGCCATGAAAGCAATAATAGCACTAATCGTATTTCTCTTTTCGCTTCTTACTTCTCACATTTCACAAGCACAAACGATTAATTGGGAAAGTCTTCAAGAAAATCAAAAACATATTTTAAACGTAAATGCAGGCTGGGATTATAGTTTTGTTTACGGATTGAGTTATGGTTATCATTTAAAAACCAAAATGCCAATTGTTTTAGAAAGTTCCATTTCTTTCGCATCTGGCGAAGTTATTTTTGATGATTTTAAAACCAAAATAGGCGGACAAATGAATGTTTATCAAATTGAAAATTTTCGTTTTAATGCTTCAATTCACGGAATTTACAGACGATACGAAAATCCTTTAGTAACACTTCAGAATTTTGGCACCGATGCTGGAATTGTTATTGGATATTATAAACCAAAATGGTTTGCTTCTGGAGAATTTAGTTTTGATAAAGCAATCGTTACCCATTTTAAACATTCTGCTATTTACAGAGAAGTTTATCCCGATGTAAAAAATGGTTGGTATGAGCCTGCAACGGGAGGAAATTTCAATTTCGGAATTCAGGGCGGTTATTCTTTTGGTCGAAATGATGTTACGTTGCGGGCAGGAAAAGTGATGACACAAGATTTTAAAACAACGCCATTGATTCCGTTTTATGTGCAATTGGGATATAATTATAAAATGGATTAAGTTCCATATTTATAGAAAATTATGCTCAATATAAAAAAGTCTCTGAGAGGCAAAATATTTATAGAAATCCAATTGCATAAAGACAAGAGCTCCAGCGGAGCTTTATAATGTAAATGTCATTATTTGCTATAAGCTACCTAAAAACACAAAACCCGGCAGGTTTTAAAACCTGTCGGGTTTTGTGTTTTTAAAAATCGATTTCCTTCTTTTCTCCTTTTTTCAAAACAACCTCTTGTTTTTTGTCTCCAAAAATCAAAGTTGTTTTACCTCCATTTTTAGAATAAATAATTACTTTTTGCGGTTTTTTATTGCTCCAAGTCATTTCGATTTCAAATCCGCCTCGTGCGCAAATTCCTTTTACAGAACCTTCTGACCAAGCGTCTGGTAAAGCAGGAAGTAATCGGATTTCGTTTTCGTCGGATTGCACTAACATTTCGGCAACTGCAGCTGCGCCACCAAAATTACCGTCAATTTGAAATGGCGGATGTGCGTCGAATAAATTTGGATATGTTCCTCCTCCTCTTCTTGGTTTATCCGTTTTCTTTCCGTCGGGATCTACATAGCGAAGTAATTCTCGGAACATTTTATAAGCACGATTTCCGTCCCAAAGTCTTGCCCAAAGATTGATTCTCCATCCTTTTGACCAGCCTGTGGTTTCGTCGCCTTTTATTTCTAATGTTTTCTTTGAAGCTTCAGCTAAATCAGGCGTTTTTAAAGGCGTAATATGATCCCCAGGGAAAAGTCCGAATAACTGTGATTGATGACGATGTTTTGGATCATTATCTTCCCAATCGAAATACCATTCCTGCAGATTTCCTTTTTTACCAATTTGATACGGATGCAATTTTGAAAGAGCTGTTTCCAGTTTTTTTCTGAAATCAGTATCCGTATTTAATACTTTTGATGCTTTTATGGTTTTATCAAAACATTCTCGAATCATAGCTAAATCAGCCGTTCCACCATAAAATGTTGCACCAACAAAACCATCTGCCAGTTTATATTGATTTTCTGGCGAAGTCGATGGCGATGTAATTAGATTTCCGTTTTTATCGGTAACCAACCAGCCTAAACAAAATTCGGCTGCGCCTTTCATCAATGGATAACCTTCTTTTTTTAAATAAGTCAAATCTTGCGTAAAAGTGTAATGTTCCCAAATATGAGTGCTCAACCAAGCTTGCGCCATTGGCCAGCACGCCCACATTGGATCTTCTTTTCCAAACTGTCCAACCGGATTGGTCATTGCCCAGATATCCGAATTATGCGCTGCCGCCCAGCCTTTATCTACTCCATAAAAAGTCTTTGCCGTAATTTTTCCTGTCACCGAAAGATTTTTAATAAAACTCAAAAGTGACGAATGCATTTCGGAAAGATTGGTGTTTTCTGCCAGCCAGTAATTTTCTTCCAAATTGATATTCATCGTATAATTACTGCTCCAAGGCGGACTTAAATGCGGATTCCAAAGTCCTTGTAAATTGGCAGGAACACCCAAAGTTCTTGACGAACTGATTAATAAATAACGTCCGAAATTGAAATATAAAATTTCTAGGTTTTTATCTTCTTTTCCATCAGCGTAGCGTAACAAACGTTCGTCGGTTGGTAAATCTGGAGCGGTTGTTTTTCCTAAATCTAAAGTGACACGATTAAAGAATTTTTGGTAATCAGCAATATGAGATTCTTTTAGTTTATCGAATGGTTTTGCGTAGGCGTTATTCAGATTCCCCAATGCAATTGAAACATCATCTAAACCTTCTGATGCTGGATTTTTGTCAAAACCATTAAAACTTGTCGCTACAGAAACAAAAATAATCGCTTCGGTCGCATCCTTTAAGGTTAAGGTTTGTCTAGAACTTGTAATTTTTCCGTCCGTTTTTTTGATTTGGACTAAACCTGTAAATCTTGTTCCTCTATCTTTTAAATTCAAGGATTTTGGCAGAACATTATATCCAGCATTTTCATGAATTGGTGCGGCACCTTTTAAAACCAAAATATTGTTTCGCACTTCAACATTTGATTGTAAAAGGCTTTTTAGATTAATATCAAAATTTAAAGCACCTTTTTGATCGGCTGTCAATTTTATAATCATGACTTTGTCTGGAGCTGATACAAAATATTCACGTGTATATTTTATTCCAGCCATTTCGTAACTTACTTTTGAAACAGCATTTGAAAGATCTAATTCGCGATGAAAATTTACTGCTTTTCCTTTTTCGGAATTATTGATTTCTAATGTTCCTAAAGGCGCATACGATTCGGAATTTTTTCCCTGAACTTTTTTATTGAGTTCTTCTGCCAATTTGTAGTTTTCGTTTTGTAAAGCTTCACGAATTGCCTGAATATTTTTGTAAGCTTCGGGACTCATATTGGCATTTACGGGTTCACCTGACCAAAGTGTAATATCATTCAAATAAATTTTATCTGAATTGGCGCCTCCAAAAACCGTTGCTCCCATTTTTCCGTTTCCTAAAACCAAACTTTCTTCAAAAAATTCTGCTGGTTGTTTGTACCATAAAACATGTTTGGATTGAGCCGAAATGTTTGTATAATAAGATGTGAGAAGTAAAATGAGAAATGTTTTTTTTATCATATCTAAGTTTATCTTATCCTAACAGGTTTCCAAAACCTGTTAGGTATTTTATTGAATATCTAAAAACTAATAAAATCTATCTGATACCTAACAGGTTTTGGAAACCTGTTAGGATAGAAATGTACAATGAGTCAGATGTTTCTACGGAACATTCTTGCGGTCGTAACTTATATCAACGGATTTCATCCGTTGCTACCGACCAATTGTTCCTAACGGAACATTTTTAATTTATTTTCATTCAAACAAATTTCAAAAACCTTTCAAATGACATTTTACTTCTCACTAATTACTAAGGACTAATTACTATTCACTAAGAACTAAAACTATTTACTCACTTTATATTTCTCATTTGCCGTAATCATTTCCCAATTATCAGTTCTAAATGGCGATGCAGGAAATTTTTCTTTATTGAAAAGATTGATCGTCGTATCATCATCTGCCCAACCGTAATGAACTGCAACAGGATTTTGAACTTTATCGCTCGACACAATTATTTTGTTGTCTTTTATTATCGCTTTCGCGGAATGAAAAACTTTATCTGAACCAGCGATTTCGAAACCTTTTAATTCATCGTTATTTGGCGTTGATAACCCACTGCCAATGTTATCGAAAGTTAGGATAATTTGATTTCCTTTTATTTCTTGAGATTTATACGTTGGTCCGCTGTGAATTTGTTTTTTACCGTAAATATTGTTCAGCGCTGTTGCTGCCAAACGCAAACCAATATCTTGTTTGTTGGTTGGGTGAATGTCTTTTGCGTTTCCGATATCGGTTGTAACGGCCATTCCTGTGTTTGGTAGTTTTAAGGTTTCAGATTGTGCTTCGCGAAGTTCTGCCCAACGGCTTCCTTTTTGGCTGTTTCCACCAAATTCATCAAATGTTGATAATTGAACGAAATAGAAAGGAAAGTCACCTTGTTTGAATTTGGTTCTCCAATCGTTGATCATTAAAGGAAATGACTTTTTGTATTCTGCTGCTCTCCAAACATTGGCTTCACCTTGATACCACAAAACGCCTTCAATCGCATACGGAACCAACGAATTTACCATTGCATTGTACAATAATGATGGATAACTGTTTGGTGAAACGGCAATTTTTACCTGAACAACATTGAATTTCCAAAGTCCGTCAAGCGGAAAATTTGAATCTTTAAAATCGATTTTTAAATCGGTTGGATCGCCGTAGATTCCGCCGCCGCCGCTGTAATCTGTAATTCTTACGGCGATTACGTTTGTCCCTTCTTTTAAGACATTTGCCGGAATTTTATAAACTCTTAGTTTGTCCCAAAGGTTATTGGTTCCAACTTCTACTCCGTTTACATACGTTTTGTCTTCGTCGTCGACTTTTGCTAAATGTAAAGTAGCTTCTTTTTTAGCTTGTTCTGCAGTCAAAACAATTGTTTTTCGCATCCAAACTATTCCGTCGATATTGCCGATTTGCTGATTTTCCCAAAGTGAAGGCACTTTTATTTCCGGCCAGTTTTTATCCTGAAAATCTGGTTTTTTAAATTGATCTTCGTTTTCCATCGAAACATCAAAACCTTGTATTTTTTTAAGATTATCAAAAACTGATTTTTTATAAACTTCTAAAATTGCATTGATATCTACATTTGGAACATTTGCAATCATCGATTTAAATTCGTCGCTTTTTTCGAATGCTTCACGGCTTGTCCAAGTTTCTACATTGGTTCCGCCCCAAGAAGTGTTAATGATTCCGATTGGGATTTTTAATTCCGAATATAATTTTCTAGCGAAATAATAACCGACTGCTGTAAAATTGCCAACGGTTTCTTTGTTAGCTACTTCCCATTTTCCTTGTTTCAAATCGTCTTTTGGAGTTCCGCTTAAATCTTGAGCAACACCAAAATGACGAATCATTGGATAATTAGAATGAGCAATTTCTTTTTCGGAATTCATGGTTTTGACAACCTGAAATTCCATATTTGATTGTCCGCTGCAAATCCAAACTTCTCCAACCAAAACATTTTTGATTGTAATTTTATTTTTTCCGATAATGATTAATTCGAAAGGTCCTCCAGCTTTTTCAGCATTTAAATTTAGTGTCCATTTTCCGTTTTTATCGGCTGTTGTTTTCTTGATTTGTTTATTAAAATGAATTTCCACATTTTCATTCGCGTCAGCAAAACCCCAAATCGGAATTTGTTTGTCTCTTTGCAAGACCATTCCGTCAGAGAATATTAAAGGCATTCTCACATTAGCATTAGCTAAAACACTAATAAACAGAAAAATAAATATTACACTTTTTTTCATTTTTTCTAATTTAAATATTTTGAAACCATATAAGTGATATAAGTTATTTTAAGTTTTTATTTCACGATGTGCTTAAATTTACTTATATCACTTATATTGGTTTAACTTCATTTTTTTACTTTAATCCGTCTATTAACGCGTTTAAAGCTTGTGTATCGAATACGGTATTATTTGTTCTATTCATGATTCCGAAACCGTTGTTTCCTAAACTTCCTTCGTCCCAATAAAAAGGTAATAATCCGTTTGCTTTTGCTGTTTTGACTACCGTTTTTAAATAATAGGCTCTTGAATTTAAATGTAAAGTAAGCGCATCTCCTGTTAAAGTTGTTCTGCGGATGGCTCCAAATTCGCCTAATAAAACCGGAATTCCTTTGTCTACAAATTGGGTTTTCATCAATTTAAAGCTTTTTTCTAAATCAGCTTCTTCTCCCCAAGTTGCATTTCGTTCTGTATCTGTTGTAGAATGAAATCCTGCGCCCCAATAATAGAACATTTTGCCCCAAGTTTCGTCTTTGGTTAAACCAGCAAAATTCCAAGGAGAATAATAATGAACTTCGACCATCATTCTGCCCGTTACTTTATCTACTGGCAATGTAGTCATTAATTTGTTTGTTTTTTCAATATCTGTTGTTGGACCTTGAACGACTAAAACACGCGTTGCATTTTTTCCGCCTGTAGAACGAACTGCATCTATAAAAGTTTGATGATAAGAAGTTAAAACTGCCATTTGAGTGGCATCTTCAACCGCTGGTTCGTTGGCGCTGGCGAAAAGTAAATGTTCGTCGAAACCTCTTAAATGCGTTGCGATTTGTTCCCAAAACGCTTTTTGTTTGGCATTGTTTTCAACTTTTTTGGCTTCGGTAATATTGTTTTCCAGCCAACCGCCGTCCCAGTGAATGTTTACTACGACATACATATCGTTATCAACGCAATATTGCACGACTTCTTTCACTCGGTTTAACCAATCTATTTTGATTTTTGCTGTTGCAGCATTTTCCAGATTCTGATTCCAAGAACACGGAATTCTAATAGCATTAAAACCGTTTGCTTTTACAGCATCAATTAAAGTTTTAGTCACTTTTGGATTTCCCCAAGCGGTTTCGCCTCCGGTTGCTTCCAAAGTATTTCCGATATTCCAGCCTAATTTAATTTTTGCTGCTAATTCAACCGCTGAACTTCCCATTCCGGAAGCATCAGCCGCAATCGGATTGGTATTGTAACTTGGATACAAACTTCCTGCTGCCTGCGAAACTGAAATTTCTACAGATTTAGCTTCGCTTGAAGTTAAAGTCAATATTGAATTTCGTGCAGAAGTTGTAGCATTTTCTGAAGCGGTAATTTTTACTACTGTACCTCCTGAAGTTCCGGTAGTCTGGCTTAATTTTATCCAACTTACCGGATTACTTATGTTCCAGTTAACGCCAGTAGAATTAATTGTTATTTCAATTGTATTTTCTTTGCTTTCAAAATCAATTTTGCTTGTGCTCACAGAAAGCATTTTTATACTTATCGGAGTTTCTTCTGTATCTGATTTATCTGAACTGCAAGCTAAAACGCCTAAAAAAGCAAAGCATAATATAAAACTCAAGATATAATCTTTGATTGGTTTTTTCATTTGGTTTGGTTTAAGTTAAGTGTAAGTTTTTAAAATCAACGCCAGCTTTTTATGGGCTGGCGTTGAGAGTTTGGTTATTTTAAGCAATAACAGTTTTATTTAACTGTTACTTGAATTTCTTTTTTAATATCTCTTGAAGAAGTTCCTAATTTAATCGTGTATTTTCCAGGCTCAACTGTCCATTTTTTAGAAGCAACATCATAATAAGCCAATTCTTTTACTGGAACTTTGATAGTTACTTTTGCTGAACTTCCAGCTTTTACATCTGCTTTTTTGAAACCTTTTAGTTCTTGTGCTGCACGTGTAATTTTAGAATCAGATTTTGAAGTGTATAATTGAACTACTTCTTTTCCGTCTACTTTTCCTGTGTTTTTAACGTCAACAGTAACTTCAATTACATCGTTTTGAGCGTATGAATCTTTATTTGCTTTTGCATTATCAAGCGCGAAAGTCGTGTATGATAATCCGTAACCGAAAGGATATAACGGCGCCACATTTTTAGTATCAAACCAACGGTATCCAATTAAAAGTCCTTCTGCATAATTTACCGCTTTGTCTCCAGGGAAACTGTTTGTAGCATGCGCAGGAGAATCTTTTAAAGCAACTGGCATTGTCCAAGGCAATTTTCCTGACGGATTTACTTTTCCTAAAATCACATCTGCCAAAGCATTTCCTCCTTCAGAACCATTAAACCAACTCCAAACTAAAGCAGAAGATTTTTTGCTTACTTCATTAATATCGAAAGGCGCTCCGGCAACCATTACTACAATAGTTTTTGGATTAACTGCCAATACTTTTTTGATTAATTCTTCTTGTCCGAAAGGCAAATGTAAATCTCTACGATCCGAAGCTTCTGTTTCGTAATCACGGTTTGAACCTGCAAAAATGATCGCAACATCTGAATTTTTAGCCGCATCAACAGCTTCCTGAACTTTTGCTGGATCTAAGGCATCAATTGTAACTGGCCCATTAGCCGTAATATTTCCTAAATTTCCTTTGTTTTTCTCATCGTAACGCTCTAAATATCCTTCAGCATAATTAATTTTGATTGATGAAGGCAGTCTGTTTTTAAGACCTTCAAGAGGCGTAACTTCTCTTTTTGTTTTTACACCCGCTCCAAATCCGCCAAGAGCGTTTTTCTTTGTTGCGTTGTTTCCGATAACGGCGATTGATTTAACTCCGTCTAGTTTTAGTGGTAATGCATTGTTTTCATTTTTCAACAATACGATTGCTTCTGCAGCAATTTTGTAAGCGTCTTGATAATGTGCTTCGGTTGCGATGCTTCCTTTTGCACGTGTTCCGCCACCCATTGCTTTTACCTGAAATAATGTTCTTAAAATACGTTTTACATGAAGATCAATTTCTTTTTCTGAAACTTCTCCCGATTTAACTGCAGCAATTAATTTATCTGCCAAGAAAAATTCATTGAAAGGTTTTGGTGTTCCCATTTCAATATCTAAACCGCTTTTCAAAGATTTTGCTGTAGAATGCACCGCAGCCCAATCTGAAACGACTACACCTTTAAATCCCCATTCGTCACGAAGGATTTTGTTCAGCATATAATCATTTTCACATAAATATTCTCCTCTGAATTTATTGTAAGCGCCCATTATGCTGTATGCTTTTGCTTCTTTTACCGAAGCTTCAAAAGCAGGAAGATAAATTTCGCGAAGTGTACGCTCGTCAATTTGTACATCAACAAAATCACGATTTGTTTCCTGATTGTTTGCTGCGTAATGTTTAACACAAGCCATTACATCTTTTTCTTGTAAACCAACGATCAACGGCACTGCGATTTTTTTATTCAAAAACGGATCTTCTGACATATATTCATACGTTCTTCCTCCAAGCGGTGTTCTTACCATATTGATGGCTGGCGAAAGCAACATATCTTTGTCTCTTGCACGTAATTCTTCTCCTAAACTGGTTCCGAAAGTGTGTGCCATTTCTGCGTTCCAAGTTGCCGCCAAAGCACCACCCGCAGGATAATAAGTCGCAAAATCATTTGTCCAACCAGCCGGAGCCCAATTGTCTCTTGAAATTTCCTCACGAACTCCCAACGGACCATCGGCCATTTTTAATTCTGGAATTCCTAAACGTTTTACGCCTGCATTGGCAAACATGCTGTTTCCGTGAAGCATTCCGATTTTTTCTTCTAATGTCATTTGCGAAATCAGTTTGTCGATTTCTGCATCATGATTTGTGCTTATTTCTTTTCCAACGTATTCTTCGGTTTGTGCCGAATTTGAAGCCAAAGTCTGCGCATCATTTTTACACGAAGTAAATAATGCAAAAACCAAAGCTGCTGAAAGGAACATCATTTTGTTTTTCATAGATAGTTAGGTGTTTTGATTTAAAGATTTTGATCCTCACGCATTGTCTTTAAATACCGTTAATATTATATGTTTGTGGTTTTATCTCAATTATTGTTTGATTAAATTCAGCATGACAACATCATTTTCATTGATTTTAAATTCTTTGCTGAAAGTTCCTTTTGCGTCAATTGTAATTTTTTCTGTTGCAATTGGCGCGCCGTTATTTTTCTCTTTTATGGAATTGACTTGCTGACGTGTTAATTGACTTGGCTTATTCATTGCTAAATAATCCGCGAAAGCGTCGTTTACTTTGTAACCCACTTTGTAAATTTCTAAAAGATATTTTCCTTTCTGCATTCCGTCAATCTCCACTTTCACTTTTCCTTTTTCTTTTGATGGAAGGTCTTTTATGTAATAGGTTTGATTCAATTCTTTATCGCCTGGATGTGTATTGGTAAAATCCCACAATAAAACCTGAACATCTCCTTTTGCATTTTTAGAAGTCCAAGAAGCTTTATCACTGTTTTGAAGTTCTGTTTCTCCTAATTTATTCATTAAATAATAAGAGAAATAAGCTGGCTTTTTAATTCCTTGTGTATTCAATAATCCGAAACCGCCGTGAAATGGCGTAAATCTTGGCCCAGCTTCTTCAAAAATATCAGTAAAAACCCAGTATGACATGGAGTTTGCAGCATTGCCAACTTGTTTTATTTTTTGCAGAATATAAGCTGCTGAATGATAACTGTCGTGAATTGGATCTGCTGGTGTATAAGATGTACTCCATTCTGTGTAATGCAATTCAAGATTTGGTTTAGCAGATTCTGAAATCTGTTTGCGAGAATTTAAAATATCGCCACTTACGCCGAATTCATCCTGACTTAAGATAGTTCCCGAAGTTCCAAATTCGTCCAGATATCCGTGTTTCACTCCGTAAGTATGTGTTGAAATAAAATCAATCGGAACATTATTCTTTTCACAAAAAGCAATTGTTTCAGGAACCCAAGCTGCGCCGGCAGTTGCAGGTCCTCCAACTTTATAAGCAGGATTTACTGCTTTTACACCACGAACTGCATAATCGTATAATTTATAATATTCTTCTTGTGTACTGCTCCAAAATCCAGGTGAAAGATTCGGTTCGTTCCAAACTTCAAAATACCACGTTTTTACTTCTTCATCTCCGTATCTTTCTTTAAAATGAGCTGTTAGATTTCGAACTAAATCTTCCCATTTTTTATAATCTTTTGGAGGCGTAACGTTTCCTTTCCACCAGAAAATCGTTTCTTTTCCGCTTGCCAATGCATTCGGCATAAAACCTAATTCCACAAACGGTTTCATTTTCAGACTCACAATATAATCAAACAAGACGTCTACATATTGATAATTATATTCTGGATTTCCTTTTTCGTCTTCACGATAAACCGCCATATCATCTGTCAATAAACCATGAAATCGAATGTATTTAAAATCACATTCTTTTTTTACCAACGCCAATTGTTGCTGCCAGTCAGCTCTCAAACCTTCGTTTGCTCTTCCCGCACCAATGCATTCTTTGAACATGGTGTTTAATTTTCCTGCTTCTTTTTTGAAATCGACTTTTATCGTTCGATTTTGTGCCATCAAATGGACTGAACTAATTAAAACTGCCGCTATTAAAAGTTTTTTCATCTGAAAATGGTTTTGTTTATTTTTTTGCCACAGATTAAAAGGATTCTAAAGGATTTTTTTCTTTTTTCTCTCGCAGATTTGGCAGATTGCTTCGCCTGTTCGCTATCGCTCGAGTGAGCTGATTTAAAAAAATCTGCATGATCTGCTAAATCTGCGAGAGCAATAATCCTTTTAATCCTTGCAATCTGTGGCTAAATATTTTATTTTTTAACTATATGTTAGACGCACTGCAGTGCATCTCTACAAATGCATTTGTCAAAAAACTGAACTGATTATAATTTCTTGAATCTTACAGCTCCACCGCCTGCGCCGCCTAATTTCAATTGTAATTTATCTGAAGCTTTTACAGTTTTCTTCGAAATTGCTACGGCTTCTGGATTGTGTGTTTGATCTGTTCCTTCGGCATCAACATAAATCTGTGCTTCGTAAGTTGCATTTGGATCTAAGAATGATAATGAAACCTCAACATTTCTTGGTTTTTCATTTGTTAAAGTTCCTAAATACCAATCAGCGCTATTTCTGTCTTTTCTTGCTGTTGTGATGTATTCGCCAATTTTTCCTTCTAAGATTTTAGTATCTTCCCAATCTGTTGGAACATCTTTTAAGAATTGCAACGCTGGTTTTCCTTCGTAATTTTCTGGAAGATCAGCTAACATTTGAATTGGAGAATAAATCGTTACATACAATGCCAATTGCTGTCCAACTGTTCCTTGAATTCTTTTTCCTGGATAACCTTGTTTTACTTCAACATCAAAAATTCCAGGCGTAAAATCCATTGGACCAGAAAGCAATCTTGTAAACGGAATAATGCTTAAATGGTTTGGCGGATTTCCTTCGCTCCAAGCATTATATTCTTGTCCACGCGCTGCTTCTCTCGAAACCATGTTTGGGAAAGTTCTTCTTTCTCCCGTATCTTTTATTGATTCGTGGTATAAAACTGCTAAATCATATTGCGCTGCTTTTTCTAAAATATATCTGAAATAATTTACTCCAAATTGCCCGAAATGCATTTGTTTCATATTCAATTTCGAACCTACATGACCGATTTTTACGGTATGAATTCCCAATTTTTTGTATAAAGCAAAGCCTTCGTCAACTTCTTTTAGGTAGTTAATTAAGTTTGAACCTGTTTCGTGGTAACCGATTAATTCGATGTTCTTTTTCTTTCCATATTCAACCACTTTTTCTAAATCGAAATTGTCAGCACTTTTTGTGAAACTGAACATGTGCATACGGTTTTCATACCAACCCGGTGTCCAACCTTTGTTCCATCCTTCGATTAATAAATGGTGGAAACCTTCTTTTGCTGTAAAATCAATATATTCTTCAGCGTGTTTGGTTGTTGCGCCTTGTTTGTCGCTTTCCCAGAAAGTATATTTCCCGATGTGCATTCCCCACCAAATTCCTAAGTATTTGTAAGGCTTGAAATAACTTGCCGTATTCTTTAATTTGTTTGGTTCGTTTAAGTTTAAAACCAAATAAGAAGTAATCAATTCTCCAGGATTTTCACCAATTTGAAGAGTTCTCCAAGAAGAAGTAAAAGTATCTTTTACACGAACTTTTACACCGTCAGGCCAAGGCACTAAATCCGATTTTAATTCTGTTCCCTTAGTATTTACCAAAGTCATACTCGCAAAATCAATCAAGTTTGCTTCGTGGAAACTTAACGCTAATCCGCTTTTACTTTCGATTGTTAGTGGAGTTAAAACGGTATCCAAAGTACTTACTGGCGCATCTTTGAAAAGATATTCGTCACGATTTTCTCTGTTTGCTGGAATCCACCAAGCTTTTCCGTCTTCTTTTAAGTTGAAAGTTGTTTTTTCATCTGTAATGAAAATACTGTCTTTTACATTTTGTTTTGGATAAACATATCTAAAAGCAACTCCGTCATCGAAAGCACGAAACTGAATTTGCAGTTTTCTTTTATTTCCAATTTTTTGCTGTAAATCAACGACCAATTGATTGTAGTGATTTCTGATGTTTTTCTTTTCTCCCCAAACTTGTTCCCAAGTTTCATCAAACGTAGAAGTTTTTGCTCCTTTTATTTCAAAGTTTGAACTTAAATCTTCGTTTCCTTTCAATACAAATCCCATATCAGACGGAGAAATCACTTCTGTTTTTCCATGAGAAACGGCGTATTTTGGAGCGTTTTTTACCAGCTCAAATTTGATTTTGTTTTTTCCGTTTGGCGATGCCAATTCGTAAGCGTTTTTCGTTTTTTGACTGTAGCCTATTGCTATCGAAAACAATACGGCTGGGAGAATTAGATAGTTTTTCATGTTTTTTGGAATTATTCTTTTTTGCCTAAATGCTGGCTATATTTTTTAAACACATAGAATCATAGTTCATTGGAAACTTAAAAAAGGCATTTCACCTGTTCAAATTCATATAGCTATGTGTTAGAAACTAGTTTCTTTTTATTTTCTTTTTCACAAACAAAAACATATGTTTCTAAGTGTTTAAATATTTTATTTTTTTACCACAAATTCCGCAAATTATCACAAATTCAATTCGTGTTAATTCGTGTAATTCGTGGCAGACTTACTTTTATTTTGCCCACTCAATTTTAAAAGTGGTTTTTCCGTTTAATGGATTTGAAGCTACTTCAAAATTGTTTCCAGTTTTGTTCACTTTTATTTCTTGTACTGCATCGCCTTCTGGTAAAAATACTTTGGCTGTTGCCGAAGTGGTTTTGTCGCTTGCGTAAACTTTCAATGTCAATTTGCTCCAATCCATATCTTTTGTAGACTGTGCTAAACCAATGTGTGGAATTGCTGTTCCGTCTTTGATTAAAACGATGATTGGCACTTCTCCGGCTTTAATTTTATGCCAACCCGATTGATACACTTTTTTAGTTTGGTAATCGATCCAAGTTCCTTCTGGAAGATAAACATCTCTTTCTTCAACTTCTTCAAAAAGTGGTGCAACCAACATGCTTGAACCAAATAAATATTGATTATCCACTAACCAAGCTCCCGGATCGTTTGGATATTCTACAAATAAAGCACGCATCATTGGCAAGCCTTTTTGAGAACTTTCTTTTGCTTGAGCGTAGATATATGGCATTAATTCGTAACGCATATTATCTGCTTTTCTAAATCCTTCCAAGAAATCTTTGCTGTACAACCAAGGTTCGCGAGGCGGTTCTCCATGGCTTCTTACGTGTGAAGTCAACATTCCGAATGGTGTCCATCTTCTGTAAATGTTCTCAGGCGATTTTGTTGCAAAACCTCCAACGTCATGACTCCAGAAACTGAATCCGCTTAAACCTAATGAAAGTCCGCCGCGTAATTCTGCAGACATTGCTCCGTTTGTAGTTTCAGAATCTCCTCCCCAATGTAAAGGATAACGCTGACTTCCTGCCCAAGTACTTCTTGCCCAGATTAAAGTATATCCTTTTTCTTTTTGAGTGATTTCGGCGACTGCTTTGTTGTAACGTAACGGATATAAATTGTGCTCATAAAAACCAGTTCTTCCTGAATGGTAGATTCCATCTGGCGGAGCTGCTTCTCCAAAATCTACTTTGAAAACTGCAACGCCTTCATCAAATAACTTTTTCAATTTTCCTTGGTACCAAGAAATGGTTTCTGGGTTTGAAAAATCTAAAACAGCATCTTCATATGGGAGATTTCCTTTTCTGTCTCTTACCGCCAAGTTTTTATCCATAATTTCTGGGAACAAAGTATTCTTTGGCGTGAAGTATGGTAATTGCCAAAGACAAACTTGGAAACCGTCTTTCTTTAAATCAGACATCATTTTTGTAGCATCTGGGAAACGAGATTTTGCAAACTCGTAGTTGTTTCTCCAATCTACATCAAACCAGCCTGTGTCAAAATGAATAACATCGGTTGGGATTTTGTATTTACGCAAATCCCTTGCTACTTCTCTTCCTTCTTTTTCAGAGAAATAAGTAATTCTGCTCATCCAAAAACCGAAAGACCAAAGTGGTGGCATTGCTGCTTTTCCAGTCAAATTCGTGTATTGGTCTAAGATATCTTTTGGTTCTCCGATGAAGAAAAACAAATCGGCTTCGTCGTCGCCAATATACATTTCGTTAGCACTTGAAAAATATTTTCCGAAGTCAACTGTAATTGGTGTTGAATGGTGCATGAAAACTCCGTAACCACGGCTACTCATATAAAACGGAATCGGTTTGTACATCGTTTCATTTTGGATTCCGTTTGCATCGTCCGTCCATAAAACTACTTTTGAACCACGTTTGTTGAATTGTGTGAATGATTCTCCACAACCAAATATTTTTTCGTCTGGTTCTAAGCTAAACGCAGCACCCATACTTCTTGAATAATCGCTGTTTCGGCGAACATAAGAAAACGGAAGTGTCGGCGTGTATGTATTTTTGAAATCAGTATCGTGAAGTGTACTTGTTAGCAGTTTTCCTTTTTCATCGTAGATTTTTACGTGCCACGGTTTTGTCAAAATCTCGACTTTTCCATGTTTGCTAGTGTAACTGTGACCGCCTTCGATTTTAGCATATTTCCATAATTCTGGATGATTTGGCGCAACGCCATCAACCAACATTAGAGATTCTTTTTCTGGGTGAAATTGTGGACCAGAAGTGGTTTTGATTCTAACTGTTCGATCTGAAACAAATTGAATTTCGAATGGCAAAACAGGAGATTCTGCATATTCTGTTGTTGGAAATTCGTTTGCTTTTTCCACATCTGGTTTCATCATCATGTTGTTGAAAGCCTGACGTGTTTTATAATTGTATCGCAGATATTTAATGGTTCCTTTTCCTGTTGCAGGATCAAAAGAAGCCAATTCGTCTGCGAAATAAAAAGTATTCAGATAGTTCTGAAAATCTTTACTGATATCGATTGGCGCATTTAATACGTCTGCATTTTGGATTTGAGCGTTAGCATTTGGAACTGCTAAAAATCCAAACATTAAAGCAGAAAACAATGCGGTTAGTTTTGAGTTTTTCATGAGTTAGTTTTATTCTTTATATATCTTAAAATCTTTTAAACACATAGAATCATAGCTCATCGGAGTCTTTAAAAAGGCGTTTCACTTGTTTAAATTCACATAGCTATGTGTTAGAAACTAGTTTCTTTTAATTTTCTTTTTTACAAACAAAAAATCTATGCTTCTATGTGTTTAAAATTTAACGTATTATGATTATCATTCCGTTGTGATTACAATTGTGGATTGTTTCAATCCGTTTGCTGTTGCTGTTAATTCCAATCTTCCAGATTTGTCTCCAGATTGAACAATTACTAAACATTTTCCTGCCATTGCAGTATGTTTATTTCCTTTGTACGATTCGTGGCTAACTGGATCTCCGCTGCAAACGCCTACAATTTTTCCGTTTCCTTTTAAAGAGAAATTGATTTCGTTATTAGCATTTGGAGCCAAAGTTCCTTTTGCATCTAAAATATCAACTGTAATAAATGACAAATCATTTTTATCAGCTTTGATGGTGCTTCTGTCGGCAGTTAGTTTTAATTGAGAAGGATCTCCGGCTGTTTTAATTTCTTTTTCTAAAACCACTTTTCCATCTTTACGAGAAATGGCTTTTAGAGTTCCCGCTTCAAAAGGAATTCTCCACATTACGTGTAAATCATCTCCTTTTTTGCTTCGTTTTCCAACTGATTTTCCGTTTACAAAAAGTTCAACCTCATCGGCTTTATTATAATATGCCCAAACGTCAACGGTTTGTCCTGCTTTCCAGTTCCAATGCGGAAAAATGTGCAGAACGGTTTTATCTGTCCATTCGCTTTGGTACATGTAGTACACATCTTTCGGGAAACCGGCTAAATCTACAATTCCGAAATACGAACTTACCGATGGCCATTCGTATGGCGTTGGTTCTCCGATATAATCGAAACCTGTCCAAATGTACATTCCGGAAAGGAAATCGTGTTTTTTAATGACTTTCCAAGTTGCTTCGTGCGTAGAACCCCAAGGCGCCTGAACTTGATCATAGGCTGAAACCGTATTTCCAGGATTTCCTTGCGTAAATTTAAGATCCCATCTTACTGGCCATTTTTTTATAGTATCTGAAACCGCATCATAATAACCTCTTGTTTCTAGACCTGAAGTAGTTTCCGTTGCAATGAAAGGTGTGTTTGGAAAGTTTTTTTGATGATGTTCGTACGTTTGATGCGCATAATTGTAACCAATCAAATCTAAAATACCAGATTTTGCAATAGCATTAAACTGAACATTTTTTTTCTCAAATTGTAAAGTCACTTCATCAATATTCATGTTTACTGGCGGATTCATGGCTGCAGTCAACGGACGAGTTTTATCGTATTGACGCGTAATCGCCGCTAATTCTTTGGCAATTTCGACACCTTTTTCATTCCATTGTTCTGGAATTTCATTTCCGATGCTCCAAACAAAAATACTTGGATGATTTCGGTCGCGAAGCAATTGATCGATTAGATCTTTTTTGTGCCATTTGTCCCAATCATTTGCGTAATCGTATTTGGTTTTGTTTTGTTTCCACATGTCGAAAGCTTCATCCATGACAATGAAACCCATTTTATCGCAAAGATTTAAAAGTTCCGGAGCGGGCGGATTATGAGAAGTTCTGATTCCGTTTACGCCCATTTCTTTTAGAATTTCCAATTGACGCTCGATGGCACGAGTATTAATTGCAGAACCTAATGCGCCCAAATCGTGATGCATACAAACTCCTTTTATTTTGACTTGTTTTCCATTCAAAATAAAACCTTTGTTCAAATCAAATTTGAAATCTCTGATTCCGAAAGTGGTTTTGTATTGATCAATTATTTTATCGTCGAGCGAAATTTCCGTAACTGCTGTATACAATTCCGGTTTTTCGACCGACCATAAAACTGGATTTTCGACTTCGGCAGTTTGCTTTATAGTTTGATTGGCATTGGCACCAATTGTAATATTTTGAGTAACCGATGTTACTTTAGTGTCTTCTTTAAAAATAGTTGTTGTGACAATTGCTGTTTTTGAATCTTTATTCTGATTTTGAATTGTAGTTTCAAATTGAACAGAAGCTTTTTCAGCAGAAACTTTTGGAGTTGTAATATAAGTTCCCCATTGTGCTACATGAAGTTTGTCTGTAGTTTCAATCCAGACATTTCTAAAAATTCCTGAACCCGAATACCAGCGTGAATTTGGTTGTTTTGAATTGTCAACCTTAACAATTATTTCGTTGTTTTTTTCTCCGTAATTTAAGTACGGCGTAATTTCATATTGAAAACCAATATATCCGTTTGGGCGTTTTCCTAAATGATGTCCGTTTATCCAAACTTCACTGTTTCTGTAAACGCCGTCAAAAGTGATTGAAGTTATTTTTGTACTGTCTTCATACTCAACTTTAAATGTTTTTTTGTACCAGCCCAGACCTCCGTTAAGCGATCCTCCGCCATAACCTGCTGGACTTTTTTCATCAAATTTTCCTTCGATACTCCAATCGTGCGGAACATCTAAAGTTCTCCATTTTGTTGAAGTTCCAATTGTATCTTTATCAACAATACTATCATTAAGATGAAAACTCCAATCTGTATTAAAAGAAACTTTTCGGTTTATAAATGCATCTTCCTTTTTAGTGCAGGAATTCAATAAAATAACTCCCGCTGCGATTGCCCATAAACGTATACTTTTTATGTTTTTTTTAATTTGCATAGGTACTTTTTTGTTTTTGGAATTTGAAGATAGAAATAAAAATCGATATCATTTATTTCTCAATAAAATAATTTAAGTCTCAGTCTTAAAGAACATTACAAATGCTTTTATGACTGAGACTTCAAAACTAACTAACTTATGATTTTGGAACTAAATGATAAATTAAATAATCGCCATCTGCTCTAATAGCGATAAAACATAAACTTGTATCTGTTAGTTCAACAATTTTTACGTTGGTAAAACTGAAAGAAGGACTAAAATAACTTGGCTCGTTTGGATGCAGCATTTCTGTTCCTCCATTAAAAGAAATTCTATCATTTGTTTCGCCTGTTGTAAGGTTGAAATTGAATGTTCCTACTTTGGTTGTTTTTTGCGTACTTCCTAAAGTTGGGTTGGTTTGGGTTACCGAAACATTATAACCTCCATTAAGATTAAATGTAATTTCTCCCCAATCTTTGTTCTCTAAACCTGCCCAAGAAATGTCTGAAAGATTTGGCCACCATCCTGGACCGCTTACAGCTCTGTTGACATAGCTTGGCGTGTTTCCAATAAACTCTAATGGAGCGGTCATGTATAAAACCCAAGTTTTTCCAGCTTGTCCGTTGGTCAGTTTATTCCATCTCGGATCACTGAAAAAAGTATTATCATTTTCAGGAACATCTACTGTTACTGGAGCAGCTTCTACCGAACCTCCTCTAACGAAGGCTGTATAAAAGACCGTATATTTTCCAGCAAAAGGAAAAGTTATTTTATCATCACTTTTATTAGAATGTCCAAGTTCGTTTCCGTTTGCATCAACGTATCTCCAATATGGAATTACGGTAGGATCTTCATTTTTTAAAATTACTTCATTCTTTTTTGCTGCATTTTGAGTTATCGAGAACTCAAGTTTTTCTGGCGTAAGTGTTACTGCCGGTAAACTTTCACGATCTTCAACTGGCTCGCAAGAGAATAAAAACGAACTGATTGTTACAGCCGCTAATACTATATATAATATACGTTTCATAATCAATTTGTTTAAATGTTAATTCCAACCTGGATTTTGTTGAATAGTACCATTTGAAAGTACTATCTGCGACTGTGGTAATGCAAACCAACCTTGAGTTTCTGTTCTAAAGGTTACAGCAAACTGAGAATCTCCCGTGTTATCTATAGCTGCTTTCATGGCAGGCATTCCTTGTCTGATTAAATCGAAATAACGTAATCCTTCCAACGCAAATTCTAAACGACGTTCTTCCATAATACGAGCTTGAGTTATAGGAAGTCTGTGTAAGGTATTTTTGAAAGCACGATCACGAACTCTGTCATAATCTGTTTGTGCCAGCGCTGCGCTTGTTGTTAAGTTTAGTTCGGCAGCCATTAATAATACATCTGAAAAGCGAATAATAGCATAATCCTGATAGTTATCAATTTGGAAGTTTCCTCCGTTAGCTTCTACAACTGCTGTTCCAGCTTCATTTGTAATCGGACAATATTTTTTCCAAGAATAACCCGTGTACTGACGCTGTTCTCTCGCTTGAGCATCAAAATTTAAACCTTCGCCAACATAATCAATAAACGAAGCTGCTTTTCTAGAATCAGCATTATCATAAGCCGCAACCAATTTTGGGTTAACTGTTGCTCCTCCCCATCCTGTTGCATATTTACCTATTGAACCTCCACGCGGCGCAATGTTAACCTGAAAACGGTTTCCTTCGTGAAGATCCCAGTTTCCTTTTCCTGAACCGTTGAAACGAACCGCCCAAACCATTTCTGTATTATCTTCTCCTGCAAAATTGGCAAAAGAAGCTGCCAGCCAAAGATTAGCAAAATCAGCCACCAATCCGTGTCCGCTGTTGTTAACAGCATCGTTGATGTAATTTACTGCCTGAGCTTTTGTAACTACTCCAGCTAAATCTGTTTTACCGTAAGTTCCAGTATAGAACAAAAATGTTCTAGCCAAATAAGCTTCAGCAGCCCATTTTGTAATACGTCCGTAGTTGGCATTTCCTGCTTGCGAATAGTTTTCTGGTCCTAAATTGTCTGCAGCAAATTTTAAGTCGTTTGCTATTAAAGCATACGTAACTTCTGGCGCTTGTCTTGGCAATTCAAATTCGCTTGTTGTTACCGTGTGATCTAACGGAATTATGTCTCCAAACATTTTTGCTGCCTGAAAATGAAAGTGTGCTCTTAAGAAACGTGCTTCTGCTTCGTATCTCGTTTTTAAAGCTGTATCTGAACCCCAGTTTACTTTATTCAAGTTTTCTAGTAAAATGTTAGCTCTGTAAATTCCAAGATAAGAGTTTGTCCAAGTTAGGGCATTCATGTCTTTATCTGTAGTATACTGAAAACGGTCCCATTGTAAATCTACCGTTGGATCTGCAATACCAAATCCGCCAAAACAGTTATCAGAAGCTTGTTCACTCACAATCAATTGTGTTCCGTATGCTTCTCTTTGCAATACGTCGTAAACGGCTACCAAACCTTCAAAAGCATCAGAAGGAGTTTTATAAAAATTCTCTGTTACTTTATCTGTATAAGGTTCGTTTTCTAAAAAATCTTCCGAACAAGAACCTAAAACAAGTAAGCTTGAAAGGGCAAATAATTTTATATATGTTTTCATCGTTTTCAAAATTTAAAAGTTAACATTTAAACCCATCATGTAGGTTCTTGGCTGTGGGTAATATCCAACATCAATTCCTTTAGCCCAAGACTGATTTACGTTTCCGAAACCAATTTCCGGATCCATTCCTTTGTATTTTGTGAATGTATAAATGTTATTTCCAGCTACATACACTCTGAATTTAGAGAAGAACTTCAATTTGTCTGTTAACTTTGTTAAATCACATCCGATTGTAGCATTTTTAATTCTAAAGAAATCTGAATCTTGAATATATAAATCAGCGAATTTTGTGTAGTTACCATTATCGTCTGTTCCGTAAGTTACTCTTGGAACTGTATTTGAAGTTCCTTCACTTGTCCATCTGTTTAATACATCTGTTGTATTGTTTGTATAAGCACGAGTGTAATCATGAATTCCGAAAACGTTTTGTCCGCCAGCAGTACCGTAAGTATTAATTGTCAAATCAAAAGCTTTGTATGAAATATCCAAATTGATACCGTAGTTAAAATCTGGATTCGGGTCTCCGATTTGAGTTTTATCGTTTGCATCGATTTGTCCGTCGCCATTCAAGTCTACGAAACGAACGTCTCCAGGTTGCGCATTTGGCTGAACTCCCGCTGCTACTTCAGCTGCATTTTGGAAAATTCCAGCTGTTTTTAATCCATAGAAATAACCCATTGGTTTTCCAACCTCAACACGGTTCATCTCGTCTAAACCTTGGAATAAAATGTTAGATTCTCCGTGAATAATTCCTTCGTTGTTTGCAATACGCAATACTTCATTTTTGTTTTTAGAAAGGTTGGCATTAATTCCAAAATTCCAATCTTTTCCAAAATGAGTTCTGTACGCTAAACCAATTTCAAAACCTTTATTGCTTACGTCACCACCATTAATATAAGGCGCAGTTGCTCCCGCATAAGTTGGGATTGAAGCTAAAACTAACCAATCTTTGGTTTTCTTATCGTAATAATCAAAAGTTAGAGTAAAGTTGGTAAACAAAGTAGCATCAAAACCTAAATCTAACTGTTCAGAAGTTTCCCATTTTAAATTGCGGTTTGCTAACTGATCTGGGCTTGAACCTACTAAAAGAGTTTCATCTCCAGTTCCAAAATGATAGGTTTTGTCTGTTGAATTTACAGTTGACAAATACGCAAATCTTCTGCCAAATTGGTCGTTACCATTTTGTCCCCAGCTTGCTCTTATTTTAAAAGTATTTAAAACTTTATTTTCTTTAAAGAAAGCTTCTTTATCTAAATTCCAACCCGCAGAGAACGAAGGGAAAATAGCATATTTGTTGTCTGGACCAAATTCTGAAGATCCGTCTCGACGAATTGTTGCAGAGAATAAATATTTGTTATTATAATCATACAACAAACGTCCGAAGTAAGACTGAATGGCATAATCTCTACGATTTCCTTTTACAACATTTGATGTTGGATCTTTTGCATTATCTAAATAAGCGTGTGCAAAATCATCAAAAATCAAGTTTCTTCCTTGTCCTTCCATATAATCAGAAGTATTCTTTTTAGCAGAAGTCCCCACTAAAACATCAAAATTATGAGAAGAAGCTAAATTGAATTTATATTGAAGTGTATTTTCAAAAATCCATCCTAAAGATTTTGTACCACTTTGCGTAACGCTCGAAACCGTATTATTATCATTTGAAGAAAGAGAATAAACTGGTCTAAAAGAACGGTAATTACTGTCTGTCATATCAACACCAAAACTAGTTCTGAAAGTCAAATCTTTTATAATTTTTAATTCTGCAAAAATGTTACCTACATAACGGTTTGTTTTTGTCTGATTGAAGTTATTGTAATATAAAGATCCTACAGGATTTGTTACGTCATTCGAAATAACAGAACGCGCAAAACCTCCATTTTCATCATAAACCTGATCAATTGGAGCAGCATTTAAGAACGCTCTAATAGCATTATTATAAATACCATCATCTGCAATACCGCTTGATTTTACATTTGAAAACGTAAAGTTTTCTCCAATTTTCAAATAATCTTTAATAACTTCAGAAGTAGAGTTTACCGTAAAAGTTACACGATCGTATTGCGACTGACTATTAGCCCCGCCAATCATACCTTCTTGTCCGTAGTAAGACAAACCAGTTGCAATTGTAGATTTTTGGTCACCACCAGTAATCAATAAAGAGTGGTTTTGTTTAATTGCACCTTCATTAAACAGATAATCTTGCCAATCAGTATTAGGAAATGCAGCAATTTGAGCTTTAGTGTATAATGGAGAATATCCAGAATTTACACGAGCTTCATTGATAATAGTTGTATACTCTTGCGTATTCATCAAATCTAGTTTTTTAGCAATCTGTTGAAAACCTGTATACGAACTGAAAGACACATTCATTTTACCGTCTTTTCCTTTTTTAGTTGTCACTAAAATAACTCCGTTTGCCGCTCTCGCTCCGTAGATAGAAGCTGCAGAAGCGTCTTTTAAAACGTCAACCCTTTCAATTACAGAAGGATCCAAATATCCGATTCCGTTATCTACCACAACTCCATCTACAACATAAAGCGGATCACTGTTTCCTGCTGTTCCCGCACCACGAATATTTACCACCATATTCGCACCCGGCTGACCAGAAGAAGAAGTTACAGAAACCCCAGAAGCTTGACCTTGTAGAGCATTTGTAACATCAAGACTCGCAACTTGCTGAATGTCTTTTCCTGATACCAAAGAAGTTGCAGCGGTATTTACTTTCTTCTTTTGAGTACCGTAACCAATTACAACAATTTCTTTAAGTTCTGATGTTTCTGGCTGTAAAACCACATTGACAACTTTTTCGGTCCCAACTTTAATATTTTGTGTTTTAAATCCCACGAAAGTGATTACTAAAACATCGCCTGTTTTGGCTTCCACTTTATATTTTCCATCAAAATCGGTAACAGTACTCGATTTTGTTCCCTGTACAAGTACAGTTGCTCCCGGAACTCCCAATCCGTCTTCAGACGAAGTGATTGTTCCACTTACAGTTTTAGATTCTTGTGCCAATCCAAACTGCATCATAAATACGCTAAGCAGTACCGCCATAAAATATGGAAGCCTTGTTTGAATACAATTTTTGCTTTTCATAATAAGAAATGATTAAGTTTAAGTTATAGTTAGTAATTTTTACCCTAAGAGAAATCTGGAAAACTTCCCAAGCAGGTCATGCCAAAAATGAGGGCCTGAATCTCATTTCCAACATTTAGTACTTGCAGACTATAAGCAGTTCTTTCGAACATCAAAATCAATCCTAAAATCAATTTCTAAAAAAACAATTGTGGTAAGTTTAAGTTAAGTTGTAGCTTTGCCTTTTTTACTTATGGTCAATTTGAATTTATCTTATGGTAAATTTGACTACAAGTGTAAAACAAATTTTCTATATTAACAAAATATTAGGGTTAATTTTTTTCTATTCTAATAAATACTATTTCATTTTTATGAATGCCATAAAATTTGAATTAGATTTGAAATAAAAAATAAAGAAAATTTAGTGTTTTATAAAATTGACAATCAACCACTTAAGAATCATTCTAATTAAAAGCATTTTTTTATCAGACTTTAACCCGTTGATTATCAATTTCTTGTTTCGTTAAAAAAAATATAAAGCTTTTAAGAAGCTTCTTAATCATTTTATTTATTTAATTTGTCAAAATTTATCTCGAGTATGATTGAAAATGTAGATGACAAACCTGCATCAAAAAACGAACACAGTGCCATGAATGCAATCACGATTGACTGCGTTATTTTTGGTTTTGATAAAGGAAGTTTAGAAGTGCTTTTAGTACAACATGGCGAGGGAATCAGTAAAGGAAAATGGGGTTTGCCTGGAGGATGGATTTACAAAAAAGAAAGTACAGATGCCGCTGCCCATCGTTTATTGCACGAACTTACAGGTCTTGAAGATATTTATCTGGAACAGCTGAAAGCATTTGGAGATCCAGATCGTTTTCCGCTTCGACGTGTTATTACCATTGGATATTATGCTTTGGTAAAAAGAGAAGATTACAACATTAAAGCTGGTTTTACAGCTTCTGATGCAAAGTGGTACAAAATCAACGAAATTCCAGATTTGATTTACGATCACAATGAAATTTTAGATTACAGCATAAAACATCTTAGAAATAAAGTTCGCCAGACTCCAATTGGTTTTAATTTATTGCCAGAAAAATTTACTTTATTGCAATTGATGCATTTGTATGGAGAAATTTTAGGAATCGAAATGGACAAACCAAACTTTAGAAGAAAAATTCTTCATATGAAATTATTGGTTGCTTTAGACGAAAAACAGCAAGATGTATCGCACAGAGCCGCTCAATTGTACAAATTTGATCCAGAAATTTATACTAAATTAACTGAAAAAGGATTCAATTTTGAATTTTGATTTTCGTCTAAAATGAATTAGAAAAAACACTTTTTGCACTTCGAAACAACATAATACATTGACAGAAATAACTACTCAGCAACAAAAACCAGCCGTAGACGGAATCACAATTGACTGTGTTTTCTTCGGTTTTAACAAAGAGAGTCTCGAAGTTCTCTTGGTTCAGCACGCTCAAGGCGAAAGTAAAGGCAAATGGGGACTTCTTGGTGGATGGCTTCAGCTTGATGAAAGTGCCGATGATGCCGCACAACGTATTTTGCAAGAACTTACAGGTCTTGAAGATATTTATCTGGAGCAATTAAAAGCTTTTACCAATCCAAAACGTGTGTTAGAAAGACGTGTCGTTACAATTGGTTATTACACATTAGTCAACCGAGAAGATTATAATATCAAAGCGAGTTTAAAAGTTATAGAAGCAAAATGGTATAAGATCAACGAAATTCCAGAATTAATTTTTGACCATAATGAGATTTTAGATTTCAGTTTATTGCAATTAAGAAACAGAGTTCGTCAAGCTCCAATTGGCTTTAACCTTCTTCCAGAAAAATTTACTTTATTGCAATTAATGCATTTGTATGAAGAAATTTTAGGAATAGAATTGGACAAATCCAACTTTAGACGAAAAATTCTGCATATGAAACTTTTGACAGCATTGGATGAAAAACAACAAGACGTTTCACACAGAGCAGCCAAACTTTATAAATTTGATGATGAGATGTACAAAAAATTAACTGAAAAAGGGTTTAATTTTGAATATTAACACCAATTTTAATTCACATCTTTCAACTATCTGAGATCAGCATTCCAGAATCCAAAACTTTGCGCTATCTTTGCGCCTTAATAACACGCTTTAAAGCAATTGTTTTAGTGTGAATTATTCCCAAAAAAGACTTAAACTCGTTTAGAGAACTGATATATTAAAATGAAGAAGATACGTAACTTTTGCATTATTGCACACATTGACCACGGTAAAAGTACATTGGCGGACAGATTATTAGGCGCAACACAAACCGTTACAGCTCGTGAAGAAAAAGCACAATTGCTTGACAACATGGACTTGGAGCGCGAGCGTGGTATTACCATTAAGAGTCATGCCATTCAGATGGAATACAAATACAAAGGCGAGGAATATATCTTAAACCTAATTGACACTCCTGGACACGTAGATTTTTCGTATGAAGTTTCTAGATCTATCGCTGCCTGCGAAGGAGCTTTATTGATTGTTGATGCTGCGCAAAGTATTCAGGCACAAACGATTTCAAATTTATATTTAGCACTTGAGAATGACTTGGAAATTATTCCAGTTTTAAATAAAGTCGATTTACCAAGTGCAAACCCGGAAGAAGTTAGTGATGATATTATCGATTTATTAGGTTGTAAATTAGAAGATATTATTCATGCTTCTGGTAAAACAGGTTTTGGTGTTGAAAACATCTTAGCGGCCATTATCGAAAAAATTCCTGCTCCAAAAGGAAATCCAGAAGAACCGTTACAAGCTTTGATTTTTGACTCGGTTTATAATCCATTCCGTGGAATCGAAGTAATCTTTAGAGTTGTAAATGGTGAAATCAAAAAAGGCCAGAAAATTAAATTCATGGCGACTGACAACGAATATTTTGCTGACGAAATTGGAACTTTAAAATTAAATCAGGTTCCTAAAAATGTAGTTTCGGCTGGAGATGTTGGTTATTTAATTTCTGGAATTAAAGAAGCACGCGAAGTAAAAGTTGGAGATACGATTACAGATGCAAAAGTTCCGACAACCAATATGATTACAGGTTTTGAGGACGTAAAACCAATGGTATTTGCTGGTATTTATCCAGTTGATACTGAAGATTACGAAGATTTACGTTCTTCAATGGAAAAATTACAATTGAATGATGCTTCATTAGTTTTCGCTCCTGAAAGCTCTGCGGCGTTAGGATTTGGTTTCCGTTGTGGATTTTTAGGAATGCTTCACATGGAAATTATCCAGGAACGTTTAGAGCGTGAGTTCGATATGACTGTAATTACTACAGTTCCTAACGTTTCGTATTTGGCTTACACTAAGAAACATCCAGAAACACCATTAGTTGTAAACAATCCTTCAGATTTACCAGAGCCTTCAAAACTAGACAGAGTTGAAGAGCCTTTTATTAAAGCAACAATCATTACAAAAGCTGATTTCGTTGGAAACGTAATGAGTTTATGTATTGAAAAACGTGGTTTAATTACCAACCAAACATACTTAACAACTGAACGTGTGGAATTGAATTTTGACATGCCTTTGGCGGAAATTGTATTCGATTTTTATGACCGTTTAAAAACAGTTTCTAAAGGTTATGCTTCTTTTGATTATTCTCCAATCGGAATGAGAACTTCGAAACTGGTAAAACTTGACGTTCTTTTGAATGCACAAACAGTCGATGCTCTTTCTGCATTAATTCACGAAGACAACGCATATAATATCGGTAAAAAAATGACCGAAAAATTACGCGAATTGATTCCGAGACAACAATTTGACATTCCGATTCAAGCTGCAATTGGAGCAAAAATTATCGCTCGTGAAACGATTAAAGCACTTCGTAAAGACGTTACCGCAAAATGTTACGGTGGAGATATTTCGCGTAAGCGTAAACTTCTTGAAAAACAGAAAAAAGGTAAAAAACGTATGCGTCAGGTAGGAAACGTTGAGATTCCTCAAGAGGCATTTATGGCTGTTTTGAAATTGAATGACTAAAGTTAGTATTAAGAATTTAGTACTAAGTATTAAGATAGAACCCAATGATGTAAAAGTTGTTGGGTTTTTTGTTTCTATATTTTATTTAAGACTACAAATAACAAAATATTTTAATACTTTTTTTTATAAGTAAAAAGCTATAGATTTACTCACAAAAACACTAATTTTTACTAATTTGGAATAAAAGTGATTTTGAAATTCAATTGACTTAAAAACCAAAACATTAATCCAAATCAATCAAAACTACTAAACCGTTCTAATATGATAATAACTCTACGCAAAATTAAATTTCAAGTTATTTTACAAATTTTATTATTACTTCCTATTGTAGCTTCTGCAAATTTTAAATTCGAAGTTTATTTATCAGAAAATTTTCAATCAGAAGATACAGAAGCACCTAGTGCACCAAAAAATCTAATTGCCTCGCAAACATTTGGAACCACAACAGACTTATCTTGGACAGAATCAACAGATAATATAGGTGTAACAGCTTACGAAATTTATAGTGGTACAAACTTAATAGCCACAATAGATGCACCTGCAAAGTGGTACAGAGTTACTAATTTAGAAAATATAACAAATTATACTTTTACAATCAAAGCAAGAGATGCTGCTGGTAATATTTCTGGTTCAAGCAATCGAGTTTCTATTACTACTTTAGACAGTACAAGACCAACTGCACCAAGTAATCTGACAGCTTCTGAGCTAACTGGGACTTCGGTGCTCTTTAACTGGACGTCTTCAACTGATAATGTGGGAGTTGTGGCATATGAAATTAAAGATCTCTACAGATCATGGGGCAAAACTGAGGCAAATATTAATTCTTTTAAAGTAACAGGATTGCAACAAGCAATGACATATCAATTTTATGTTATTGCAATTGATGCCGCAAACAATAAATCTTCGTCCTCTAATTTTGTTTCAGCAAAAGCCTTAGACATTACGCCTCCAACAACACCTTCAAATATTAAAGTAACTAAAGCTACAGAAACATCTATTAGTTTAACATGGGATCAATCAAAAGATCTTGAAGGAACTGTGACTTATGATATCTATCAAGGAGGAAATTTATTGATCCAATCTACAACCAGCAGCAGTGCAATTATAAATAATTTAATTCCGAACAACTCTTATTTATTTACGATTAAAGCAAGAGATGATTCAGGCAATATTGCCGCTAGCTACCCAATATTATGCGAAACTGTGGATACTTTGCCTCCATCAGCGCCAACAAATTTTATGATTTCAAATATCACTGAAAACTTAGCCGAATTATCTTGGAATCCATCAAACGACAATAGAGAAGTAGTTTCTTATAACTTATATTACAGTGATGGTGACTACAGTCCTTTAAGCACTACAAAAACAAGCATGATAATCAATGTCTTTCCTGGAAACACTTATAATCTAAACATTAAGGCAGTAGATGGTTATGGAAATATTTCAGGTAAAAGTAATACGGTCTCTTTTGTGACCGCGCCAACACCTCCTCAATATTGTAAATCTGTGACTTCTGGAACAAACTTGGGCGGATTAGGGACAGTAAAATTTGGCGCCATGAATGATTTCAATTCTAATCCCGATTATTCTTCTGTCTTGATAAAAGGAGAAACATATGCCATAAATATCACTCCTGCATGGCAAACTACAATAGGATTTTCAGCCGGCTATTATGTATGGATTGACTACAATGGTGATAAAATATTTAATTATTCGGACGAATATGTCTGGGGTAAATATTTTGGTGATTATAAAGAACCTGTAGTAGGAACTTTTAAGATTCCAGAAGTAGTTCCTACAGGAAATACGACCTTGAGAGTTGTTATGGATTTAGGCGGAAATTCAGGTCCTTGTAATAATGGTGAAATTGGATATACTTATGGAGGATCCAGAGATTTTATTGTAAACATTAAAGATGCTGTCAAAAATCCAAATGCTCCAGCACCACCAACTGCTCTAACAGCATCAAACACTAGTTGGACAACAACCAAATTAACATGGACAGCTAGTCCAGAAAACACTGGTGACCTAACGTACGAAATCTATGAAGGACCAACTTTAATAGGAACATCGAATTCAACTTCTTTTTCTGTAGAAAAATTAAAGCAAGCTACCACATATTTGTTAACGGTAAAAGCAAAAAATGAAAACGGAAACCTTTCTGTATCGAGTAATCCGATTTTGGTAACCACACTAAAAGCAACCGTAAACCCTACCACTCCAACAGATCTTAATGCTTCAGAAACTACCTACCATTCTACTGTGCTCTCTTGGAATCCATCTACAAATGCCTCTAATGATGTTGCATATAGAGTGTATCGTGATGATGCTCTAATTACAACAGTAACAACAAATACATATTTGATTTATGATCTTAATGGCGGCAGGAAATATAATTTTAAAGTGCAGGCGGTAGATACAGGAAAAAATGCTTCCGATTTTAGCAATGTAGTTTCGGTAGTAACACTAAAAGATGAAATAGCTCCGACTGTACCAACAGACTTAAAAGCAACAAATATAGCAACCACTACTGCCACTCTATCTTGGACTGCCTCAGAAGACATTGCCAAAGTTGAAAAATATCACATTTTCCAAGATTCTAAAGAAGTTGGCTATGTATATTATAATACTTTAAAGTATGAAATTAAAAATCTTAAAGATGGAACTGCCTACAAATTTACAGTTAAAGCAGAAGACTCAAGTGGGAACCTTTCGTTAGAAAGCGGTTCCGTTTCGTTTACAACAATTGCTATACCAAGATATTGTATACCTTCCGGAATTAGCAAAGAAAATGATTACATCACCAAGCTTGAGCTCGGTACAATTAAACAGACAATACCAATTTCAGGAGCTTACGCCAATCATTCTAGTCTTTCAACAACATTAATCCCTGGACAAGAAAATACTATTGCTGTTAGCATTTCAAAAAATAATTCCCCGACAATACCAAGTAGCTTAGCTGTTTATATTGATTTAAATGGAGATTATGATTTTGATGACGAAGGCGAATTAATATGGAGTACAGCTGTAAAAGAAGCTTTCATTCCATCAATAAAAAAATTTACGATTCCTTTAACGGCGAAGAAAGGCAGTACGAGAATGAGAGTTGTTGTAAAACCAAATGGAATTCCTGCAGCATGTGAGTATATAAGCAATGGACAAATTGTAGATTATAGAATAGAAATCACTAAACCTATAATAGAATTTGAAGCTCCAAGCATACCAACGAATTTAACCGTATCAAACATTACTAAAACATCAGCAATTTTGTCGTGGAATGAATCAACAGATAATATAGCAGTTACTGGTTATGATATTTACCAAGGAAACACGCTTATTGGCTCTACAAATCTAACCACTTATACCGTTAATGGGCTAAATGCAGAAACTGCATATTCATTTACTTTAAAATCAAAAGATTATGCCAAAAATATCTCAGATTCGAGCGATCCAATTTCATTCACCACATCTACTCTTTCAATAGATGAACATGATTCAAAAATAGATCAATATATTTTGTTTCCAAATCCAGTCATTCAAAAATTATTTATAAAGCAACCAAATAATAATACGGCTTTATATAAAATAAGCAATTTGAATGGACAAGCTGTACTTTACGGTCATTTAAATGAAAATGGTATCGAAGTAAGTCACCTCAGTTCAGGAATGTATATCATAGAGTTGAAAAATGAAGAAAAGACAATTGTCAAAAAGTTTATAAAAAAGTAAAACTCTATAAATTGGCAGAACATTTCGCATAAGCATAAATTGCAGGAAAAACAGAAAAATTCTTTACATAAAAGAGTAAAGAACGAAGAATATAGATTTAACCCAATAACGTAAAAAGTTATTGGGTTTTTGTTCGTTTACAGCAAAAATTAAAAAGATAAAACTTACAAATTTACCAAAATATTAACTTGATTGATTCAATTTTAACGCGATAAATCAAATTTTTGACTTCTAAAAATAATGAGAACTAATTTTAATCTTACAAACAATTAAATATGTAAGATTATGAAAACCAAATTTTCAGTTATTTTAGCCCTTTTTGCTTTTTGTTTTGCAAACGCTCAGCAAGATCAAGCTGATGCAGAAATGAATTCTGCTAAAGGCGTAACTTTTTCACAAGGCGATATGTTTCTTGAAGGTTCTATAAAAATTAGCACTGGCGGCGAAGAGGATTATTACGGTTTTAGTCCAAAATTTGGCTATTTCCTAAACGACAAATTTGCTGTTGGAGCAAAATTAAATTATGCAAGTATCAAACAAGAAACTCCATATGAGAAAACAAATGTATTTGGAGCTGGGGCTTTTGCACGTTACTATTTCTTAGAATTAGATAAAAAACGTTTTAAAACTTATGCCGAAGTAGGTTTAGGATTTGGAAGAAATAAATACGAAAGCGACCTTATTAGCGACACTACAAATAGCATAACGGCAGACGTAAATGTCGGATTAAACTATTTTATTACCAAAAATGTTGCTGTCACTTTTGTTCTAGCCAATATGCTTTCTTACAACAGTGTTGCTCCAGAAAACGGTCCATCATCAGATACTTTTCAGTTAAACATCAATTTATTTGAAAATATCTTCGATCAGCCACAATTTGGACTTTTATACAGATTTTGATTCGTGTCGACGATTTATTAAAAAAGCTGTTCCAGTTTGGAACAGCTTTTTTTATTCTCTTTACTTCTTTCATTTGTATCTTTGAATCTTTTAGCTAAAAAACTTAGCATCTTAGCAACTCAGAACCTTAGAATCTTAAAAAAAATGCTCGACGAAACTCCAAAACGATTTGACCGAATTGTTGCAATCCTTATTCAATTGCAATCTAAAAAGATTGTAAAAGCGCAGGAATTGGCCGATCGTTTTGATTGCAGTTTACGAACTATTTACAGAGATATTAGAACTTTAGAAGCTTCTGGAGTTCCTATTTACAGTGAAGCTGGAGTTGGTTATGCTTTAATGGAAGGCTATAGACTTCCGCCTGTTATGTTTACGCGCGAAGAAGTCAGCAGTTTTATTGCAGCAGAAAAGTTGATTCAGAAATTTACCGATCCTGTTTTAGGAAATCATTATGCAAGCGCGATGTTCAAATTGAAATCGGTTTTGAGAAACAGCGATAAAGATTGGCTTTCGAACATAGAATCGAGAGTGATTATGCAAACTGCCGAACCAATGTTTCATGATAATTCTCCAAATACATTGACGGTTTTATTTGAAAGTATTGCCGAAAAAAAACAAATTTCACTTTCTTATAAAACCTTCGGAAAAGACGAATTAACAGAACGAAATTTAGAACCTGTAGGCGTTTTTCATGATAATAACAATTGGTATTTTCTTGGTTTTTGTCATTTGCGAAAAGACTACAGACAGTTTAGAACCGATAGAATTCAAAACCTAAAAAAAACCGATTTAGATTTTACAATAGAACACGATGCTTTAGAAACCTATCTGAATAAAACAGAAACCTGTCCGACAACAAAAGTGCGTCTTTTAGTAGAAAAGAAAATTGCTCGATATTTGGCTTTCGAAAGAAAATATCATGGTTTTGTTTCCGAAAAAGAAATTGGAGATCAGTTAGAAATGACTTTTATGTGTCGCGATATCGAAAGCGGTTTTCCGAGATGGTTTCTTATGTTTGGAGATTATGCTACTATTTTAGAACCAGAAATTTTGAAGACAAAAGTTTTAGATTTAATCGAAATCAATAAAAAAAGACTTTCATAAAAAAAACTCCCAAAGAGAATTTCGATTCGATCTTTGGGAGTTTTTTTGTTTCATTTTTAGAAAAATTATCTTTCCCAGAAAAATGGAGGTTCAATATTTAATGCTCTTAAATATACATAACCTTGTCCGCGGTGATGCACTTCATTATCAATAAAATAAAGAATATTATGAATGATCGGAAATTCATATTGTCCAAATAAATTAAAAGTTTCGTTGAAATCTTCAATCGATAATTGTTCCCAATATTTATTAATTTCTTCTGTAGCTTGATCCCATTTTTCTAAATATTGCGCTTTGAAGATTAATTTTTCTGTTCCTTCTTGATAAGGCTGAGCGTCTCTATTTACAATTCCTTTCATTGCTGGAGCTCCAATCGCTAAAAGTTCGTCAACTAGTTTTGCAAAAGGTCGCATTCCTCCAATAGAAAATTCGAAGAAATCTTTCTCAGGAAAAATTTCAATTACACGACGCGTTAAAGCGCGGTGACCTTGCCAATGTTTCAATAAATCTTCTGAACTGATTACTTGTGCTTCTAATGTTTTCATGATTTTTAAGGTTTTAAATTTCTATACATCAAAAGTAAAATGGGCTGGTGACAACAGTTTGTCAGCAGGAAAAAATAATTTTTAAGAAATTATATTTTTCTTTCTTCAACCTCAATTTATAATTTAATTACTGGATAAATCTTTTTAGAATTTAACACTATGAAACGTTTTATTTCTTTTTACTCAAACAACTTCAAATAAATCATAAAATACTGACAATCATAATTTTAATAAGAAATAATTTCGTAATTTTAAATAACCCAACTAATAAAAATATGAAATATGAGATTTGCTCTACTTCTACTTTTATTATTTTATTCGGCCATATCTTCATCACAAGGAATTATAGTCGACACTACAACTTTGGGTATACCAGAACTGATCCGACAAGAATTAATGCAAAACGGCTGTTCGAACGAAACTAATTTCAAATTTTCTTCACATCAAGGAATTGGTAAATTCACAAATACAAATCTAAACTTTCCTATTTCAAGCGGAATTGTTATAAGAAATGGAATCGCTAAATATACCGAAGGCTCTTATACTGGCAACAACGAAAGCAGCAGACTAAACAATGCTACAGACAGCGATCTGCAGGTTATTAGTGATAGCAATGGACAAATTGTACCTGTTACAGATGTTAGTTATCTGCAATTTGATTTTACGCCGTTGTCTAGTAATTTCAGTTTTGATTTTCTTTTTGCTTCGAATGAATATGGCGAATTTCAATGCGGGTTTAGCGATGTTTTTGCTTTTATATTAACAGATTTAACAACGGGAATTTCAACAAATCTCGCCGTAGTGCCAGGAACATCAACTCCAGTTTCTGTTAAGAATATTAGAGATCAGCAATATAATTCGTCCTGTTTGTCTGCAAATGCTAATTTATTTGACCATTATAATGTTACGAATCCTTCTCAGTCAGCAATCAATATGAGAGGCGAAACCAAAGTTTTAACAGCTTCATCAACAGTAATTCCAAATCGAACTTATCGCATAAAATTGGCAATTGGAGATTATAACGATAGTAATTATGATTCGGCAGTTTTTATAAAAGGTGGCAGTTTTATGACCACTATGGATTTAGGTCCCGATAGAACCATTTGTCAAGGCGAAAAAATCACACTTAAATCTGATCTCGTAGGGAATTACACTTATGTTTGGACGCTAAACGGAACTACAATTCCAAATGAAACCAGTAATTCTTTGACTGTCGAAAAGGCTGGAACTTACGGCGTAACGGCAACACTTTCTGGCTGTGTGGTTAAAGACGAAGTTGTAATTCAAGATCTGATTATCAAAAATCCAAAAAACTTAACTGCTTGCTATAACGCGGCAGGAAATTATCAATATGATTTGACTCAAAATAGTTTAGCTGAATTAGGAATTGATCCCACCAAATTTGCCATTTATTATTTTGATTCCTTAACCTCAGCCAATGCAAATGGCCCTATGATACCCGAGGATCAATTAAAATCTTATGTAAGTTCTGGTAATCAAACCATTTATATAAAAGCGGTTCCTGTTGACGATAAAAGCTTTTTTTGCAATAATTTAGTTTCGTTTAATTTATTGACAACTCAGCCAATCAATGCTGCAAAGCCACCAGATTTAAATACTTGTGATACTGTTTCTAAAAACGTACTTGTCGATTTAACTGTTAATGAAGCCATTATTTTAAATGGATTGAATTCTTCAGAATATAAAATCAGTTATTACAATAGCGAAACGGACGCTAACAATGGAAGAAACAACATTGCAGATCCAAAAAAATTCATTACATATTTAGAACAATCGCCGAAAACGATTTGGGTTCGCGTTGAAAATAATCCGAACTCGGTTTGTTATACAACAGTCAATTTCAATATTAATATTAATTCGCTACCAACAGTAGATAAGATTCCAAGTGTTATCGCTTGCAATAGTTATACTCTGCCACCACTTACAAATGGCGAATACAATACGTCAGTAAATGGAACAGGAGCCAAACTAAATCCTGGAGACGTCATCACCAAAAGTGGTACTATATACATTTACAAAGCCTCAACCGAAAACAATTGTACAAATGAGAGCAGCTTTAATATAACTCTGATTTACGAGATTGATTTTAAAAAAGAAGCTTGTGGTCAATATATTGTTCCGCGTGTTGCTGCAGGTGGTTTTTTCACCCAGCCTGGAGGACGAGGAGATTCAATTCCAGAAGGAACAGCATTTACAACCAGTCAAACTATTTATTATTACGCCGTTATCGACGGATCTGTTTGTCGTGATATTCCCGTGTCATTTACCGTTTATCCTTTACCAGAAATAGACAAGCCCGAAAATGTTGTGACTTGTGATTCTTACACATTACCTTCTTTAGTAAATGGAAAATATTTTACTTTATCTGGAGGTTTAGGAAATACTCTTAATGCGGGAGATAAAATAACTTCGAGCCAAACTTTATATATTTTTGCAAATGATGGAAGATGTACCAATGAACATTCTTTCAAAATCGACATTGTTAATTCTCCTATTTTCGTTCCGATTTCGCAATGCGGAAGTTTTACTTTACCGCCCGTTTCCATTGGAGGTTATTATGAAAATCCGGGTGGACAGGGTAAAAATATTCCAGCCGGAACTGTTATTACTAGCTCGCAAACTGTGTATTATTTCGCAGCAACGACAACTTCTCCAAATTGTACCGAAAATCTAAAATATGTCATTACTATAAAACCGTTGCCTTTGGTAGATAAACCTGTTAATAGACTAGAATGTCCACGCTATGTTTTACCCCCATTGACAAATGGTAATTATTTTACAAAAACCAACGGTGGAGGAACACCATTAAAAGCAGGCGACATTATTACCTCAACACAAACTATTTATGTTTATTCTGTTGGACCTGAATGTACAAACGAACATAGTTTTATTGTAGAGATAAAGCCTCTTCCGCCTGTTGACAGTTTTACCGATGTGGTAACCTGCACGGCTTTTCAACTTCCAAAACTAAAAAACGGAAAATATTATACTGCTACAGGAGGACCAAATGGTTTAGGAACTCAAATTGCTGAGGGAACCGCCATCAATACAACACAGACGATTTATATTTATAACGAATGGGCAGATTTTAAGTCTTGCAGCAATGAAACGTTTTTCAAAGTAAATTACAACGGAATTGATGTTGGCGAGTTTAACAACATAAATGTTTGCGACAGTTATACTTTGCCTCCATTAAAATTGGGTAATTATTATGGACAGCCAAACGGAAAAGGTGCTATTATTCCAGCAGGGACGATTTTAAAAGCCTCACAAACCGTCTATGTTTATGCCGTTTCAGGCACACGTCTAACTTGTACTAGCGAAAAAAGTTTTTTAGTCACCATTTCTCAAACTCCTGTGCTAACCAGTACTCCTGATGTTGCTATTTGCGGAAGTTATACTTTGCCTCCTTTGGCGATTGGAAATTATTATAGCGGCTCAAACGCAACAGGAATTCAATATACAGCAGGACAAACAATAAATAGCAGTCAACAAATGTATGTTTATGCGACGGCGGCTACAAATTCAGCTTGTTTTACTCAAGATGATTTTTACATTACCATTTATCCGTTAAAAAATTTCACAGTTCAAGACGGAGCCATCTGTGTAGATTATCAAACGGGAATTTTGCAACATTCGGTTGAATTAAATTCAGGAATTAATTCTCCAGATTATACTATAGAATGGTATTTAAACAATACAAAAATGGGTACAGGATCAACTTATACTGCTACGAAAGACGGAATTTACACTGTTGTACCCGTCAAAAATGTACCAGATGTTGGTAACGACTGCGGTTATAATCTAGCCACTGTCACTGTCGGAAAATCTAGTCCCGCAATTGCAACTGTAACCGTTTCTGGTGAATTTGAAGACATTGTAGATATTACCGTAAATCTCATTAATGGTTTTGGAAATTATGAATACCAAATTGATGATGGAGATTTTCAAACCAACAATATATTTCAGAATGTTGATTCTGGAGAACACGCTATTACAATAAAAGATACAAAAGCCAATTGCGACAATCTTATTCTATTTGCCAAAGTGCTCAAATACCCTAAATTTTTTACTCCAAACAACGATGGTTACCACGACACTTGGAATATTCCAGATCTCGCTGATCAGCCTGATGCCGTCATTACTATTTTTGACCGTTACGGAAAATTCATAAAAATGATAAAACCTTCTGGTGCCGGTTGGGATGGTAATTTCAATGGCAATCCACTTCCTTCAACAGATTACTGGTTTCTGGTTACTTATACCCAAAATGGCGTAATTCAGGAATTCAAAGCTCATTTCAGCATGAAGCGATAAGAATCGAAAAGAAAAAAAACTTAGAACCTTAGTACCTCAGAATCTTAGCATCTTTAAAAAAAACCTTTGTACCTTTGCACCTTAATAACTTTGGAACTTAACAGAAATGATAGAAGATAAAAATCAGCAGAGAACTAGTATAGCGCAATTGGGCGAATTTGGTTTAATTGAGCATTTAACCAAAAATTTTGACGTTACGCAAGAATCGACTTTAAAAAGCATTGGAGATGACGCAGCAGTTCTTGATTTTGCAGCAAAAAAAGTAGTCGTTTCTACTGATTTATTGATTGAAGGAGTTCACTTTGATTTGGCTTATATGCCTTTGAAACATTTAGGATACAAAGCCGTTGTGGTAAACGTTTCTGACATTTGTGCTATGAATGCAAAACCTACTCAAATTACGGTTTCTGTAGCGGTTTCTAATCGTTTTCCGCTTGAGGCTTTAGAAGAATTATTTGCAGGAATCACACACGCTGCAAAAGAATATAAAGTAGACGTTATTGGCGGCGACACAACCTCATCTCAAAAAGGTTTAATTATAAGTATTACCGCAATTGGAGAAGCTGATGAAAATGAATTGGTTTACCGTAATGGAGCAAAACAAACAGATTTATTAGTCGTTACAGGCGATATTGGTGCAGCTTACATGGGATTGCAGGTTTTAGAAAGAGAAAAGCAAGTTTTTCAAGTTAATCCAAACAATCAGCCAGATTTAGATCCGTATACCTATTTGGTAGAACGTCAACTGAAGCCAGAAGCACGAAAAGATGTTCGCACTTTACTTCATGCATTAGACATAAAACCAACGGCTATGATTGACATTTCAGACGGATTATCTTCTGAGATTATTCATATCTGCAAACAATCTAAAGTAGGATGTAATTTATACGAAGACAAACTTCCTTTAGATCCTCAATTTATTTCGACTTGCGAAGAATTTAATATCGATAGTACAACAGTTGCCATAAACGGCGGTGAAGATTACGAACTTTTATTTACAATCGACATTAATGATTTTGACAAAATAAAAGGAAATCCGAATTTCTCTGTTATCGGACATATGGCGGAAGAAAACGAAGGAATTCATCTAGTAACTCGTGCTAACACAAAAATTGCCTTAAAAGCTCGTGGTTGGGACGCACTTAGCGAATAATTTTAGTTCTCAGTCGCAGTTTCAGTTTACAGTATCCTAACAGGTTTTAAAAACCTGTTAGGTATTTTTTTTAGCTTTTTCGATCTAAAATCTAAAATTTCAAAAAAGCCCTTTGCTTTTTGCTTCTTTAAGCAAATCGTCATCAGAATTGTTTTTGATCTTCAGCAATTCTTTTAAATGTTTTTTCCTTTTTTCAATTGCATTTAAAGAAATTGGAATATACTGCAACATATCTTGATTTGAAATTCCTTTCGCTAAATGAATTAATATCTGCTTATCGTACTGATCAATTTCAATTGCATTATGAGTAGATTGGTTCAGCATTTTAACGACCGACTGACTGTAATATTTTTCATTTTTCATCACTTTATCAAATGCTAAAAGAAGCTCATCAAAAGTGAGATCATTTTTTATAATTAATCCGTTTGGCTGAATAGATCTGATAATTGTTTTGATTTTCAGCAATTCGGTATACATAGTAAGCAGAATAATTTTGCACGAAGGCATTCTGTTAAGTAAAAGCTTCGCCAAATCTTCTCCCGAAAAAATCTCTCTTTCCTCATATGGAGGCATACTGATATCTAAAAAAGCTATATCAAATTGAGGAGAATTTTGATTTTGAATAATTTCGTAACCCGATTTGCAATCGTGTGCCTGAAAAATCGAAAATTCATATTGTTGAGGATTGTACCGCGTAATAGCATTCTTGTATCCTTCAATAATAAATGGATGATCATCTACTATTAAAATGTTTTTTTTAACTAGTTGCGAGTCTGAGGCTGTTAAATCAAATGTCATTATTATGCTGGTAAGTATTAGGAATTATAGGGATTTTTACAGTGAGCTTTGTTCCTTCTCCTTTAACAGATTTAATACTAACTGTTCCTTTACATTCTTTAGCTCTATATTCTATATTATGCAAACCAATTCCGTTTTTGGTCTTTTTGGTATTAAATCCTATTCCGTCATCTTCAATTATTAAAACCAAAACATTATTTACATTTTTAAGCTCCACTTTAATAATATCTGCGTTAGCATATTTATTACAATTCTGAAGACCTTCTTGAATAATTCGATATAAATTGATTTTGACCATATTACTTATTTGCTCCCATTTTATGTCGGAATCAAAATTGGTAATCAATTTAGAGTTATATGTATTTATTTGATTTTCAAATAGTTTGTTTAAAATAGCAATAAAATTATTAATTAATTCTGATTTTTCTCTATTTAAATCATGAGAAATTTCACGAATATCTTGTTCAATATTTTTTAGCTCTGCAAGATATTTTTTTCTTTTAGAAGCCGCTTCTTCTTCATCAAGTTTATCCAAACTATCCAAACTAATTCTAATTCCAAACATGCGCCCCAAAACTCCATCATGCAATTCTTGAGCAACATTTTTCTTTTCTCTGATTCTAGTTAGTTCAATTTCATTTTGCTGAGAAATCATCAAATTGTAAATATCTTCGTTTGCAATCTGCTGTTGTTGCTTAAATAAAAGTTCGCGGTTTTTAGCCTGCTGCGTTTTATAAACATAAAAAAACAATCCGAGCAATGTACAAATACTAAAAACATAAACCAAAGTTTTGTTTTTTTCTTGAAGATTAGAGTTTTGATCTTTTATTTCGTTGGTTTCGTACGCAATTCTGGAAAACTTTTCTCCCATTTTTCGTTCGTCTTTCAACATTTTATCGTTAAGCTTGATGTATTCTCTAGAATAAATTGAAGCGTTTCTTGGATCAACGCTTGCCGTTTGCTTTAAAGCTTCTAAAGTATTTACAGACTTATTGGTTGTACGCGAAAGAGTCAGCGCTTGTTTGGATAATTCTAATGCTTTTGCGGTATCTCTGTTAAAAGCATAATATTCAGACAAATGGATTTTACTAGATACAACTCCAGAAACCAAATCAAGACTATCTCTAATTTGCAAAGATTGATAAAACAAATCTGGTAATTGGATCGAATCATTTAGTTTAAATTTAGAATATCCTAAATTATCTAGTAAAATTGCATATAAACTTGCTCTGTCTTTAAAAAGATTTTTTTGTTTAAGTCCTTCTTCAAAATATTTTTTTGCTTCTTCGAAATTTTTCATATTCATATATATGAAACCAATATTGTTTAAAGAAGCTGCTTTATACTGAAACTCTGGTGCTATACTTTTATCATCCAGAATTTTCAAAGCATTGTTCTGAAACTCTAAAGCCTTTTTATATTCTTCTCTTTCATTATATAAAACTCCAAGTAAATTATAGCTTTCATATAAAAGTTCATTTACATTTTTCTCCTTTTTTAGAATACTCAAAGTCTTAAAAACGGCTATTTCACTTTCGAAAAAATCTCCTTCATTGTATTGCAAATTGGCTTTACTCAAAAATGTTTTTGCCAAATTTAACTGGTCGTCTATTTTTAAATAGGTCTTTTCTGCATTAAAATAATTCATAAAAGCACTATCCGAAACAGATTGAGAAACATAATAATCGCCCAAATAAGTATAAGCTTTCGCCATATGAACAGAATCTCTAGATTTCTGTGATCGTTCTAAAATTAACTTTGTGATATTAAAGTAAGCTTTCCAGTCGCTCATATTATAATAGCGATTGGCAACCTTAAAAAGATTTACTTTATTAATGGAGTCGTCTTTCTGGCTTATAATAATATTTAACGCCTTAAGATTATAATTTTGTTTGAATTTGAAAGGAATCGTATCTTCATTGGCAAGAGAAAGATATACCGGAAGACTGTCTACTGAAGAAATTGTATTATCATCTAGTCCTGTTTTCTTGGTACAACCCAAAAAAACCAAGAGTATAAGGAATACTATTTTGCTTGCGTCTTTCAATTATGCTTTTGGAATTTTACCAAAAATAGTAAAAAACTTGAGACACAAAAAAAAAGCTGTCATTTCTGACAGCTTAAAATATTTATTTTGATTGTAGATTAGTCTACTTTTTTATCATTTCCGATAGATTGATTAACGCTAGCAAAGTTTAAGCTTCTGTTATTCATAGCAACATCTCTCTTTTTAATTACTCCACCAGCTGCACCACCGTCAATTGGTAACATCGCAACATCTCTCTTTTTGATTACTCCGCCTGCAGCACCACCATCAATTGGTAAAATTGCATAAACGTCTTTCTTTTTAATTACTCCACCAGCTGCACCACCGTCAATTGGAGCGCTAAAAGAAGTTGCTAATACTACTAAAGAAAATAATCCGAATGTCAAAGCTGTTTTTTTCATGACCTGAGGGTTTTAAGATGTTTGTTTACGTTTTTGGAATTGACCGCCGTTTACCGCGAATCATGGTGTAAAACTAACACGAAGGCCGAAAAAAATTTATACGAAAAATTGAGTTTGTGGTAAATCATACCCAATTGATAGTCAATGGGTAGCAAATCCGAGTAAACGTCTACTTTTTAGATTTCTAGATAATTACCCGCTGCAAAATCAGCAATTATCTGATCTACATTTGCTTTGTAAGTCTTAGAAAACGGAATTTTCTTTGAAGAGTTTTTAAGATAACAGATAGAATTTCCGCTATGAATTCTAGAAATATAATTTCGATTGATTACATAACTATTATGAATGCGGATAAATGGATAAGTCAAAACGCTTTCGAAATGCTTTAACGTTTTAAATGCCGTAATCATTTCACCAGTATTCAAATAAATATCGGTAGAATTGTTATCTGCTTGAAAATAACAGATATCTTCAGCATTTAAATACCGATAATCTCCATAAGATTTTATACAGATTGTAAGTGGTCTTTCTAAATTTTGAGGAATTTCTGCTCTATCATTATCAATAACGATAGAAACTGGTTCTTGTTGCAACGAAGTATTTTTTAACTCTAAATTGGCTTTATTCAGCTTTAAAATTGTCTTTCGAAGATCTATCGGCAAAACGGGTTTTAATAGATAATCGTAGACACCATACTGAATGGCATCAAAGGCTTTGTCTTTAAGTTTTGTGGTGACAATAATTTTCGGGATTTCTTGAAAAAAACGGTGTAATTCGCTTATAAAAGTCAAAGACAACTGACTTGAAGTATTTTTTGGATCGATTTCGAGAAAAACCAATTCAGGTTTATATTCTAAAACCAAATTCAAACCATCTTGAAAATTTGATGCCGACGCAATAAAAGATAATTCTGAAAATCCCGCCGCGGTTGTTTTGGTTTTCAAAATACTTTCAGCATCATCATCAACAATAATATACGAATATTTCTTCAATTTTTGGTTTCGTTGATTTCCTCCATACTCCGATCACAATCAAAAATTAAACTTCTTAATTTAATGTACTGGCGAAAAAATTGGTTTTGACATTTTACCCGAATTTAAAAATACGGATTTAAACATTTTAAGCCGTTCATTGTTAACACATTACACCCAAATGTTAATACAAAATGATGAAATGCAAAAAACATCGATAAAATGCGTGTTTTTTAAAATCAAAAATCCCAAACTCCTTAACGGAATTTGGGATCAATACTATAATTGGTAAAGATTACATTTTCATTAACCAGTTTTTCATCGAAACTTCATTTTCGATAATTCCTCTTAATTCTGCAATTTTTACACGATCTTGTTTCATGGTATCTCTATGACGAATTGTTACTGTTTCGTCTTCCAATGTTTGATGATCTACTGTAATACAGAAAGGCGTTCCTAAAGCATCTTGTCTTCTGTAACGACGTCCTACAGCATCTTTTTCATCATAAGCAACATTGAAATCCCATTTCAAATCTTCAATGATTTTTCTTGAAATTTCTGGTAAACCGTCTTTTTTAACTAACGGTAAAACCGCTGCTTTAGTTGGTGCTAAAACTGCTGGTAATTTTAAAACTGTTCTTGTAGAACCGTCTTCTAATGTTTCTTCTTGTAAAGAAGTAGCAAAAACCGCTAAGAACATACGATCTAAACCTACAGAAGTTTCTACTACATAAGGAACATAGTTTTCATTTAATTCAGGATCAAAATATTGTAATTTTCTTCCAGAATATTCTTCGTGTGCTTTTAAATCGAAATCTGTACGAGAGTGAATTCCTTCCAATTCTTTAAATCCGAATGGGAAATTAAATTCGATATCTGCCGCCGCGTTTGCGTAATGTGCTAATTTTTCGTGATCATGAAAACGGTAATTTTCTTTTCCTAATCCTAAAGATAAATGCCATTTTAGACGTGTTTCTTTCCAATGGTGATACCATTTCATTTCTTCGCCTGGACGAACAAAAAATTGCATTTCCATTTGTTCGAATTCACGCATACGGAAAATAAACTGTCTTGCAACAATCTCATTTCTGAACGCTTTTCCCGTTTGAGCAATTCCAAAAGGAACTTTCATACGACCAGATTTCTGAACATTTAAGAAGTTAACAAAAATACCTTGTGCCGTTTCCGGACGCAAATATAAATCCATTGCAGATTCTGCAGAAGCTCCAAGTTTAGTTCCAAACATTAAGTTGAACTGTTTTACATCTGTCCAGTTTTTAGAACCTGTTTCTGGATCGGCAATTCCTAATTCTTCAATTAACGCTTTCACGTCTTGAAGATCATCAGTCATACCTTTTGCAAGTCTTTCCAGAATTTCTTTTCTCTTTGAAAGATATTCTACAACGCGTGCATTTGTTGTAATAAATTCTTCTTCATTAAAAGCATCACCAAAACGAGCTTTTGCTTTTTCGATTTCTTTTTGAGCTTTTTGATTAATCTTTTCAGCGAATTCCTCAACTAAAACGTCAGCTCTATATCTTTTTTTAGAATCTTTATTATCAATTAATGGATCATTGAACGCATCAACGTGGCCTGAAGCTTTCCAAGTTGTTGGATGCATCAATATTGCAGCATCAAGGCCGACAATATTTTCATTCATCTGAACCATTGATTTCCACCAATATTCACGGATATTCTTTTTTAACTCGACTCCATTTTGTGCATAATCGTAGACTGCACTTAATCCGTCGTAAACTTCGCTTGACGGAAAAATAAATCCGTACTCTTTTGCGTGCGAAACCACATTCTTAAATATATCTTCTTGTTTTGCCATAGTGATGCAAAAATATAAAAAGTACCTTTAAAAAAAAGAAAAATAATAAAGATTGAAGTGTTGATTTTTCTATTTTTGTAAATAAAATCTTTCTTTTTGTGTTTAATTATCTAATAAATCTATTTTTTCCGAAAGTCTGTGACGGATGTCGTGGAATTTTACTTCAAAACGAAAATGTCTTTTGCACCGTTTGCCGACATGAAATGCCTCTTACTCAATATCATTTAGATTCAAAAAATGAAGCTGTAAAAAAGTTTTATGGCAAGGTTGATATTCAATTTGCATCGGCATTTTTGTACTTTAATAAAAAAGGAATGGTTCAGGAATTAATTCACAACCTAAAATATAAAGGTCGTGAAGAAATTGGAACGGCTTTGGGAAATTGGTATGCCGAAGATTTAAAAGAAGTTTCTCTTGAAATTCCGTTCGATATTGTTATTCCTGTTCCGCTTCACAAAAGAAAATTTAAGGAACGAGGTTATAATCAAATAACGACTTTTGGAAAAGCAATTGCGGAAGGTTTTGACATTCCATTTAATGAAAACCTTTTATTTCGAAAAGTATATTCTAAAACACAATCTAAAAAAGATCTTTTAGGAAGATCTGAAAATATTGAAAGCATTTTTGATGTTGAATTTACAGAAACCGCTCACAACAAACACTTTTTAATTGTTGACGATGTTCTTACAACAGGTGCAACAATCGAAGCTTGTTCGCGCGCTTTGCTAAAAATTCCAGGCGCCAAAATAAGCACAATTTGTATTGCAATGGCGCACTAGAAATTTAATTTACTATTATCTTCCTTACTGTTCTTTTCTCACCATCGGTTATGGTTACAAAATAAACTCCAGATGGAACTCCAGGCAATTGAATATCTTGAATAAAGTATCCTGAACCTTGAAATGTTTTGTCGTATACATACTTTCCTAAGATATCATGAACATAAACTTTAATATCTTTAACTGAGTCACGTTGAAATTGAATCGTAAAATTTCCTTTATTCGGATTTGGATACAAAGCAAAATCTATATTTTTAAAATCTCCAGTATCTAAAGTATAAGTCTTACTGCAAATATTTACCGAAGCAGAATTTATTGTGCCTAGCATTCCCACAATCGCATCTCGTACTCTAAAAGTCCAAACACCTTGAGGGTCTTCGCCATTAAAAACACTTAGCTCACTAGCAGGAATTACAATTTGAATAGCGGTTTCGCTACAATTTAAAGCAATTCCGCTATCATCAAACTGAAACGACAATGTCGAATTGGTATTGCCACAGCTTCTATTAAACAAACTTACTATTGTTCCGCTTGGACTTACAATTTGCATTTCAAGATCAGAAAATCTTGCATGGGTTACATTTACTAAAACATTTACATCATAAATAGTTCCTACAGAAGATGGCACTGTTACGGTTTTACTTATAAAAGTAGAACTATTGCCTGTTGAATAACCACCTTCAAAATTATACGTATTGCAACTAGTAGAAACAGCATAACCAATTGCAAAAGGAGTTTTGTTTAAAGCATAATAAATATTGTTGACTGGCTCAATTAAGATCCTACAATTGGTAGATGGTGTAATTCCAGATGGAATTAAAACAGTTTCCGATCCATCATTTAAAGTATTTGAAGCTAAGATGGTAGGAAATCTCAAACCACCATCTACAGATAATTTGATATTTACATTTGATGATCCTGCAAGAGTATTGGTATTGTTAACACTCCAAGTAATGGTTTGTGTCGAACCTCTTTCCCAAGAAATATTTTCTGTATTCTGTGAGGTTATAGCAAACGGTCCTGCGGCAGAAGTCACTGTAACTACCATGGCATCTGTGCTAGTTTGAGCTGTACCTTCTGTTGTGATATCTCTTCCAGTCAAAGTAAAATTCATCGTTTTGGGAATTGAAGAAACAGACTCCCAAGTCGTAGTTAACTGATTGTTGAGTACAGAACTAAAAGCTGGCATATAACGGACTGGAGATGCCGTTGGAGGAAATGACCTAAACATTGGCCCATCTGGTTTTGTCGCAAAGGCAATACTGTTTGGCCCAGTTGTAGTTATGGCACTGTCAAATTGTTCCCAAGTATAGGTTATAGAATTGCCTTCAGGATCTGAGCCTGTTCCTGTTAGAACAAATGGTGTACTAATTGGAATCGTATAATCTAATCCTGCATTAATTACTGGAGGATTATTGGTTATTGGTGTAGTAACGGCACAAGTTTTTCCCTCCAAATTATTCTGTATCTGAATAATACTTCCGTACGAGAAATAATCATCAGAATTGTTTTGAATATCATAATTATTTGTTACACCAGCGTAGGCCATAATAGTTGAACCGCTTCCGGGCTCATAATGTGTGCCTGTTCCTTCAGCTCTATAAGAAAATGTATGAGTTCCTCCAAGCTGATGCCCCATTTCGTGAGCCACAAAATCAATATCGAAAGTATCTCCGAGTGGTCTTCTATCTGATGGAGAAGTATAAGCACTTCCTTTTCCAAGCGGAGTGTTAGTCGTTGGATCTACGCAAACGCAACCAATGCAACCAGCATTTCCACCTCCGCCAGACGCTCCAAACAAATGTCCGATATCGTAATTAGCATTTCCAATTACGGTTGACAATGTGGTTTGAACTTCTTGCCCCCAAGTTCCTCCTGGATCTGCGGTTCCTTGAGCTGCATTAGAATACGGATCTGTAGATGCATCTGTATAAATTACAGCATCATTATTAGCAATTAAAATTAATTTTACAGAAAGGTCTTTATCAAAAACTCCGTTTACTCTAGTCATAGTAGCATTCATTCCTGCCAATGCTGCCGCTTTAGTGCCTCCAAAAAAGGTCGCATATTCGCCTGTACAAGATAATGCTAGTCGGAATGTTTTATATTGTTTAGCACTTGAAGCTGTTTTTCCTGTAATCGAAGATTTATTTTCGGCAATTAAATTGGTTGTTTTACAATCCAGACGCATTTTAGAATCTGCTTTATCTGCCGATTTAAACAACACATATTCCGAATTATCATCAGGATTTTGCTCTATATATTCGGTTTGTTTTTCTAAACGAAAAACCATTGTCTGCATTCCGATTGGAGCAACACTAAAATAGATTTTAGCACTTTTATCGTCTATTCCAATTCCTTGATAGGCTCTGATTTCTGGATATTTTGCTTGTAATTCTGGATCAAAATTAGAAGATTCCCAAACCGAAAAACGTTCTAAATTTCCTTCCGCATTTGGAATTGTTATCTCTGTGGAACTGCTTTTTGCAGTTTTATTCGTTGCAGAAACTAGTTTCGAATTTAGAAGTTCAGCATTCAATCTAAAATATAACTCATTTGAATCTGAAGCACTTGCCTTTCGCGTAAGCGATGAAGACGAATTTACTTTTTGCCACAAAACATCATTTTGGGCATTAACACTCGCACAGCAAAAAATAAAAAATATATAGAGTAATTCTTTTTTCATATTCGATCGGGATATAATATCAAAATTAATCCAATTAATTTGAAATTATACAAGATATAAGACAATTAACGCATTTTAATCGACGAGTTGGCTAATTTTCACAAAAAGAAATTGACAGAAATAGTTAAAATTCGATTTAGCCAGTATTAAATTTAAGACAGAATAGTATAAATTTGCAGCATCTTAAATAATTTGTTTTGAAGCTCTTTCATTCTATAAACGATTTTCAGTCAACCAAGAAAACTATTTTAACTCTTGGCACTTTTGACGGCGTGCATATTGGTCACAAAAAAATTCTGGAAAGAATTACCCAAAATACTGAGAATGGAAAATATGAAAGCCTGGTTCTTACCTTTTTTCCGCATCCGCGAATGGTTCTTCAGGAAAAATCAGAAATTAAATTATTAAATACTATCAGCGAAAAAACAAAACTTCTCGAAGCAACCGGAATTGAAAATTTAGTTGTTCATCCGTTTAACGAAAGTTTCTCAAGACTTACCGCAGAAGAATTTGTTCATACTATTTTAGTTGATAAATTTCAGATTCAGAAAATAATTATCGGACACGATCACCGTTTCGGACGCAATAGAACTGCCAATATTGATGATTTAATCGCTTTTGGAATTGAATATGGTTTTGAAGTTGAACAAATATCAGCACAAGAAATTCAAGATGTTTCGGTAAGTTCGACCAAAATCAGAAAAGCATTAATAGAAGGCAATATGGCTTTGGCAAATGAATATTTAGGATACGACTATTTCTTAAATGGTACAATTGTTAAAGGAAAACAACTTGGGAGAACAATTGGTTTTCCTACCGCAAATATTCATATTGAAGAAGATTATAAACTGATTCCAAAAATTGGCGTTTATGTTGTAAGAGCAATTGTAAACGAAGAAACTGTTTTTGGAATGATGAATATTGGTTTTAATCCGACCGTAAATGGCGACAAACAAACAATCGAAGTCCATCTTTTTGATTTTGACAAAAACATTTACGATCAAAATATCGAAGTTTCTCTATTGCATTATATTCGCGAAGAACAGAAATTCAGTTCTGTTGACGCACTAAAAGAGCAACTCAATAACGATAAAAACGTTGCTGTGAATTATATAAATCTGCTTTAGAAAATCGCAATACAGTTTTTGTTGGTTTTTAAATCATCGTAGTTATTTTTTTAGTAAATTTGATAGAACACTGTTTTTCAAATATTTACTATTAACTTCTAAAAAATAACCACTATGAAAGTACCTAAAGAAATTACCAATGGTTTTTTGATTTTTCTCGGAATTGGCATTTATTTTTTATTGATGAATGTATTAGGTCTAGCAGATTTGTTTTACCTAAGAACTCTTAATGTTTTCTTTATTTTCTACGGAGTTAACAGAACAATGCAGATGAATCTACATGAAGGAGAAACCAATTTTGTTACTAATGCCGTTTCTGCCATGACGACTTCTGTAGTCGGCGTATCGATGAGCGTATTTGGTTTGTTGGTTTATAGTTATGCTCGAGGCGGAGACGCTTATGTAAAAACCCTTTCTGAAACGTTTATGTTCGGAGGAAATCCATCAGTGCCAACTTATTGTATTTGTTTATTATTTGAAGGACTTGCTTCTTCTGTAATTGTAACTTTAATGATGATGCTGTACTGGAATAACAAATATGCAGCAGACTGATTTTTTTATGAGTTTCGCAGATTAAATCATTTTAAATTCGATTACATCAAAAATTTAGCTAAAAGAGATCATTAATCTCGATAAATATTTTTAAATTGCTTATAGCTCAGAGCTATAAGCAATTTTTTTATTCAGCAAAATGAAATTAAAACAGATAGAAAGGGTAAAAAAAATCTCTAAAGCAGATTTCATTTCCCAATATGTAAAAAAACAAATTCCTGTTGTTGTAGAAGAACTGACCGAAGATTGGCCAGCTTACAATAAGTGGAAATTATCTTATATGAAAGAAATAGCAGGTAATGCTATTGTACCTTTATACGATGACAGACCTGTCAATCATGAAGATGGCTTTAACGAAGCTCATACCAAAATGAAAATGAGCGACTACATTGATTTATTAGAAGAAAAACCTACCAACTATCGTATTTTTCTTTATAATTTGATGAAAGAAGTTCCTTCATTAAAAGACGACTTTTTATGGCCTGATATAGGTTTAAAATTAGTAAAACAGATGCCAATGTTGTTTTTTGGAGGCGAAAACTCAAGAGTTTTTATGCATTACGACATTGATTATTCTAATATTCTACATTTTCATTTTCATGGAGAAAAACAATGTATGCTTTTTGCGCCAGATCAGTCAAAATATATGTACAAAGTACCTCATGCTTTAATTTCGAGAGAAGATATTGATTTTGATAATCCAGATTACGAAAAATTTCCAGCGCTCAAAAATGCAGAAGGTTACATTACAAACTTGAAACATGGCGAAATGCTCTACATGCCAGAGGGCTATTGGCATTATATGAAATATTTAACACCAGGTTTTTCGATGAGTTTGCGCTCTTTTCCAAAAAACATTGTCAATTTATCCAAGGCAGCCTATAATGTTTTTATAATGCGCCATTTTGATATTATGATGCGAAAAATACAAGGTCAAAAATGGATTGATTACAAAAATGAAAAGGCGATAACCAAAACGAATGAAAATCTACAGCGTACATTCTAAATAAAAAAGCGGTTGAACAAAAACTCAACCGCTTTTTTATTTATCTAAAATCGAATCTAGAATATTATTTTTTTAGTAACCGTATATCCATTGCTTAGAGTTACTTTCACTAGTAAAACTTGATGCGTTGGAGGTAAATTTGTAATTAGTAATTCTTTATTATCAATATTCTCTTTTTGATATAGCAATTTTCCTCCAATATCATAAATGGTCATTTCTTTAAGATTTTCTGCATCCGATATTGCTTGCAGTTTGATATTTTTATCTTTTACTGAAACCAATACATTTTTATCAAGACCAGCAAAATCATTCGTTGCCAAATTTTTATTGGTGTAGCGCAATACGAAACGTTCATTAAAGACACCTATAGCAGTAGTAAATGAATAAGCTCCTGCTTTAAGATCATGAATTGTGTTTGTCGTTTTATCTTCTAAATATATGTTCTGCTTGCTCAAGTTGCCATCTGTACGTTCTATTCCAATTGTAAAATCTCCTGCAATTGAAGATCTATATCCTAACGGAACCTTATCTGCTTCTTCAAATGGTATTGCACGACCTTGAATAGTCAATTTAATCAGTCCATTTATGCTATAAAAATCAAGTAAAGGATTTGCATCTAAAGTTGCTGCATCGTAATTGTCATCCCATAAATCTGTTGCACCTTCGATGTAACCAATTAATATTTGTTTAAAGGCGCCTTGAGTATTAGAAAAATTCAGCCAAACACGATGTCTTTCAAATTCGCTTTGGTTCGATTTAAAAAACTGGCCATTATGACTTGACACTCTCATTGAATTTGTAAAAACAGCTCTTTGTCCAGTTTTTGATGTTGCAATAAACCCTTGTCCTGCCGCAATGTATCCTAATGGAGCTTCTGTATTTCCGGGAGTTGTAGCTCCAGTTCCCGTCATCGATCCAACAGTTGTGTTTCCAGAAAGGTTATAAAAAGCAAAATCGTTATTATTATAATAATATTTCCCATCAGCTGGGTTAAGTACTGGAAGAGAGTTATGAGTCCAGAAGTAAAGTGTTCCATAATAATTGGCTGCATTGTCGACAATAAACCTATCTGCATAAATTGCCGAAGGATAAGGATTTCCAAGCAAATTTGATTTTTGAGCAACTGCATTTGGACCTAAAATGGTTCCGTTATTAGGAACTCCAGTAAATACTCCTCCATAAATTGCAGCTGTGTTAGCATCGTAAGGTTGAGGAGCTCGAATATTATAACCGTTTCCTTTAACCATTTCTTCGGTTCCATTTAAAATCACAACCCAACCAGTATTTGGAACATATTTATAATACTTGTCCAGCAAAGTATTTGGAGAAAATTCTTGTAACGTAAAAGCAGGCACACGAGTAACTGGAGAAGACCAATAAGTTGCATCATAACGTCTTATTGGTTTTGAATTTCTTTTATAGGTAATATTTCCCGTATTAACAGCTTCTGAAATCTGCACTAAACTAGAATTATTTTCAAAAACAAGAGAGCCAGTTCCCAATACATTTACATCATTGGTAACCGTTAAAGTATTACTGCTTTGTACAATTAAAGAACCATTATTCTGTATCGTTATTCTATTCGCGAAAAACACTCCGTCTGTTCCAGAAATAATTGGACTTGTTGTCATTTGTGGAATAACAACACAATCTGATGCTAACGGAACTCCCGCCGGAGTCCAGTTTCCAGACGTACCCCAATTTGCGCTTAAACTACCATTCCAAGTTTTAGCAACTACAGGATTTATAATAACTGGAGTAGTTGGCGATTGACAAAGTGTGGTATTATTTCTAACTCTTACATTATAGGTTCCTGGGTTTAAGCCAGCAAATACTCCAGTGGTATTGGTAAAAGTAATTCCGTCAAGACTATATGAAAAACCAGTTCCAGATGCAGGCGATGTTACCGTTATAGTTCCTGTGTTAACATCACAAGTTGGTTGTTGAGCTGCAGAAGCTGTTGGCGCTACAGGCGAAGCAATAACTGGTACTGTAATAGTGTAATTTGTAGATACACAACCTGCGTTGCTTACCGTAAGAGTTCCAGTATAGTTTCCTGCCGCCGTTCCTGCTGGCACTGCAATACTTATTTGACTTGCAGGCAAAGTTGCATTGGTAACAGCCACAAAACTATTGGCCGGTGATGCACTCCATGTAATGCTATAATTGGTTGGCACATTCGTTGTTGCGCTATAAGGTAAATTTACATTTTGAACAATTGCAGTACTACATACTGAAGCAATAGATCCAAGTGTTATAGTTGGCAGAGCAGTAACTGAAATTGTAACGGAATTATTAACTGAAATTGTTGACGTACAATCTACCGATCTTAGACTAGTAATTGTTATTGTACTGTTTCCAACAATAGAAAATCCAGCGGCCGTGAAACTACCAGTACCAGCAGTTGTTACCGTAAAATTAGCTGTTAAACCTGTAGCTGAAGGACTGCTTCTATTGTAAGTAACAGTATAATTTCCTCTTGGCAAACTTGTAGGAGTACCAGTTATATTAACTGTTGAAGTTCCGCCAGTAGTACAAGCATTGGACGCATTTGTCGTACTTAGACTATACGTTTTGCAAGTGTAAGTTGCCGTAAGATAACCTTGTGCTCCGCTTCCACCATTTTGTACAGCTCCTGAGCTTATTGCACCGCCGCCGCCGCCGCCGTAAGGGTTCCCATTATTTCCAACAGAGATTGCTATAGCTAACGAACTAAGTGATAGTCCTCCTGTACCTCCTGCACCTGTTCCAAGATTAGCTGCATTACCTCCTCCTCCCGAAACAAGAAGTAATCCCGCAGCTGAACTTCCTCCAGCTGTTCCGTTTTGTCCGTTAGTTGCTGTGATATTTCCAGTAGCTATTCCTCCATTTCCACCGCTAGGAACAGCAGTATCACTAAGATTGGCATTACCTCCTGTGCCACCACCTGCATTAAAAAAACCTGTGAAACCAGTTGCATAAGATGCTCCTCCATTAGCTCCATTTCCAGATCCTCCAGCTGTAACTCCACCGACTACAAGAGTTAAACTTTGCACTGCAGATGTGTTGATAGTTCCTTTTGCATAGGCTCCACCGCCGCCGCCGCCGCCACTTCTACCTATCAAAAAACCAGTAATTGCGGCTCCTCCGGCTCCTCCAGCTCCCCAGCCTTCTAAAGTTACTTGATCCATTCCCGCAGGAAGATTTAAATTTCCTCCAGTCGGAAAGGTATGAGTTATCGTTTGCGCTTTTGTTGAAGTATAGAATAATGATAGAATTAAAATCAGAAAAAAATTCAATTTCAAACTTGGTCCCAATTTTAACTGTACTCCAGCATGAGTTTGTGAAATTGAAATACTTGAAAAAGTATTTGGTATAAGTAAAGTTCTTTTCATCTTGTGGTATTTTTAGTAGTTGGCAAATAAACTCTAACGCTAACAAGACTAACTGCAAATAGAAAATGAAGTAATTTGTGTAACTCTTAAATTTTACAATCAATTTTGAAAAACGCAAAGAATACTTTAATCGACAATAACATGCTTTTTGTCGATTAAATATTACAACAAGGTACGATTTTATTTACATACATATTTTGTTTGTAGTATTAAACTTTAAAATTTAACACCCAAAACAGATATTTTATAAAAAATAAGAAAAAACTGTTAAAACAAAAGAAACACAAATACAAGTCACTGTTTTACTGATACTTAAAAACAAAAACCTCCTTTGTAAGACCACAAAAGAGGTTTTGCTTTATTTTAAAAAAATTATCTTAAAAGAGTACCTTTTTAGAACTAACATTTCCATTTTCTAAAATTATTTTCGCAAATAATACCTGATTTGAAATGCCTAAATTTTCAATAGATATTCTTTTGTTTTCAATTGTATCATTTTTGTACAATTGATTTCCTAAAACATCATAAATCCTAACTTCTTTAAGATTTTCATTTGTAGATTCTATCGAAATAATATGCTTTCTCACAGAAACAAAAACTTTTTCCGAGTTACTGAACCAGTCTTCATTTTTAAGTATTTGATCAGTAAAAACAATCGTAAAACGATCATTAACTATTCCGCTTTCAGATTCAAATTGATAGGAATCTTCACTTAAATTATGAAGTTTATTTAAAAGTCGATCTTTTAAGAAAATACTTTTTCCATTAAAAAAACTGTCTTGATGATCTATTTCTAGAATTAAAGAACTTTTGTTTGCCAATTTATATCCTAAAACAATCGAATCATTTTCGGTAAACGGTAACTCTCGACCTTGAATTACAAGCTTTGTATTCTCTTCAACAAGACTATAAAAATCCATCTTTGGATTGGAATTAAGCGTTTCTGCATCGTAAATAGCATCTAGATTATTTGATGCTCCGTGAGCATAACCAAGCAAAATTTGTTTAAATACTCCTTCTTGACTTTTAAGGTTCAGCCAAAAACGATGTTTTTCACTTTTACTTTTTGTTGCTTCACTTTTAGAAGGCTTAAAAAAAGAACTGTTACTGCCCAAAATCCGCATACTGTTATTAAATTCAAGATTACCTGCTAAGTTTGTTCTTAAAATGAAGGCTTGACCTGAAGCAATTGTTCCGTCTGGCGCTGAATCACTTACTCCCGAACTTAATGCAGAACTCGTACCAACACCTCCTAATAGGTTATAAACTGCAAAATCATCGTTAGAATAATAATTATTTAAAGGAGGTGTATTGTGTGTCCAGAAACATAAGACGCTTTTAATTTTTGGCAAATTAATTTTTATGAAAGTATCAGCATCGATAGCACTTGGATACGGATTACCAATAAGATACGATTTATTTGGAAATTGGAGATCAACGTAAATTTTACCATTATTTGGAACTCCTTTAAAAACTCCTTCAAATATTGATCTTTCTGAAACCGAATAACTCTGCGGCGCCCTAATACTGTAACCTTGTCCTGGATTCATTGTCATTTCACCATGTAAACTTACATTCCAACTCGTAATCGGATCGTACCAATAATATTTATCTAAAAGTGTTTCTGGCGAAAAATCAAACATTTTCTGATCTTTAACTGGCGAAGACCAATAGGTAACATCATATCTTATAACCGGATTTGTTTTTCTCTTCAAATGAATAATTCCAGTATTAATCATGTCATCATCAGATTGGTACAAACTAGCCGAATCTTCCAAAACCAACGTTCCAAAACCAGTATAGGAAAACTCAACATTTAGCGTATTTTTTTCGAGAAGCGTTACAATTTTATCTTTAGCAATATAACATCCGCAGACATTGGCAGAAGTAAGATTTGGAAAACTTTCGTTAAAATAAACATCTTTCCCTGCTGAAGGAAAACCAGCTGACCACGAATTTCCATTCCAAATTGTAGTGTTCACGCAAAGTTTCAAGCGCGCAATTCTATGTTTTGAAATTCCAGATACAGAGTTAAAAATACCGCCTATCAATAATCTATAGTCTTCTGTAAAATTCATTGCGTTGAGCGTATTATTTAAAGGTGCAGAAAAGGAATCATCAAAAGCTCCAGACGGCAATAATCTAATTAATCTCAATGCGGAAACATTTTTGTAAGTCCCTGAAAATGCTCCTCCAACTAAAATTCTATCATCTGGCTGAATTAAAATTGTACGAACATCTCCTTTACTAAAACCAGTTCCAGAATTAAATGTAGCATCTAAACTTCCATCAGTATTTAAACGGACAATTCTTTTTTGCGAAATTCCATCAAAAGTTAAAAATGATCCTCCAACAATTATTTTTTGATCGCTTTGTAAGGCAATTGAGTAAACATATTTATCAAAACCCTCTCTTATATTAAAACCTAAATCAATTGTTCCATCAGAATTTAAACGAACTAATCCCGCAAAAGGCAATCCATTAAATGTTTTAAAATGACCACCAACAAGAATCTTTCCATCAGATTGCAATACGACAGATTCAACAATACCATCCGCACCAGAGCCGATATTAAAACTAGGATCTTTTAAACCATCTGGCAATAATCTTACAATTCTATTTGCATTAATTGCAGATCCATTGTATTTTGAAAATGCTCCAGCAACTATTATTTTTTGATCAGATTGAATGGCTAATGTGTAAACCTGACCATTAAAACCTTCTCCAGTTGAAAAAGAATAATCTATTTCTCCGTCTTGAAAAATCCTTGCAATTCTATTGTTTGTAATATCGTTGTATTTAGTAAAGCTTCCGCCAATAATTATCTTCTGATCTTCTTGCAATACGGTTGTTTTAACCAAATTATTTGCTCCTGATTTTCCAGTATTAAAAGAAATATCATTAGCCCCATTTTCTAAAAGACAGTTAATTTTAGAAACTAAAGCTCCATTAAACTTTTTAAAATTACCTCCAACAATGGTTTTCTTGTTTGGAAGAGGTAAAATAGTCAAAACAGAATTGTCAAAACCAATACCTGAAGACAAATAAGCAGCATCAAGTTCTCCGTCATTATTAATTTTTGCTAATCTTCCTTGATTGTGCGCATTAAAAACTGCAAAAGAACCAGCAACATACCAAGCAGTTTCTTCATCAAATTCTATAGCCAAAACTGAAGAAGAAGGCCCGGAACCGATATCAAAATCTGCTTTTAATGTACCGTCTGAATTAAGATAAATTAATCGATTTACTGGAGAAGTATTATAAAAACCTGTAAATGATCCTCCAACCATTATATCGCCAGATTGATTAATTTTAATTGCTTGTACTCCTTCTTTAGTAAAACCAGATCCTGTCAAAAAACTTTCATCTTGTGTTCCGTCTTCATTCAAACGAATTATTCTGTTGGCCGTATTTGAATTATAGGTCGTGAAATTGCCTCCTAAAATAATTTTTCCATCTGTTTGTAACGCAATAGCATTTACATCATCATCAAAGCCAGTTCCTGTATTAAAACTTGCATCGTAACTTCCATTATTATTTAATCGAATAATTCTATTTGCTGGCGTTCCATTAAAAAGGGTAAAATTTCCAGTTAGTATTATTTTTTCGTTTGGCAAAACTTTTACCTGTGTAATATTGACCGAAGAGCCTGTATTGGTTAAAAAAGAAGAATCTAAAGCACCATTTGGAAGTAAGCGCGCCACACGATTTACAGTAGTCGAATTGTATTTGGTAAAACTGCCAACAATAATAATTTTTCCGTCTGATTGCAGCGCAATATCGTGGATAATTCCTGTAGTTGCTCCTATAGAAGTATTAAAACTACTATCGTAAGAGCCGTCTGGATTGAGGCGAATAATTCTTCCTGCACTAATTCCGTTGTAAGTTGTAAAACTTCCTCCAACAATAATTTTTCCATCTGCTTGTAAATAGGACGAATAAACCTTTCCATTAAATCCAGTTCCGGTATTGAAACTTTCATCTATAGATCCGTCTGGATTTAAACGAGTAAGATAGGAAACAGGAATTCCGTTTAGTGTTACATATTCTCCCCCGACAATTAAATTTCCATCTCTTTGAATTTGAAGTGTTTGAACTGTGGCATTAAATCCGTCGCCAAACTCTCCGTTATCAATAGTGTTAAACGAATTGTCAACCTTACCTTGCTGAGCGAGAAGCAATGTTTCCACTGGAAGAAAGAACAAGATTAGCAAATACAGTGCTTTTTTAATCAAAACCATATAATTAAAGTTAAATCATGAAAGAATTAACCTAAATTATAAAGGCAAAACCAGTAGCACAATACCTAGATTTAGGGATTTTTGAAATAAAAAAGCCCATCTTTTTCAAGATGGGCTTACAAAATATATTTCTTTTCAATTATAAGTTAGAATAGACAACTTTTTTTGTTACTGTATGTCCGTTTTCCAAAGTTATTTTTACCAATAAAACTTGATCAGCTGAATTTAGATTTGAAATCAATAATTCTGATGAATTAACATTGTCTTTATTGTATAACAACTGCGCTCCGATATTATAAATATTGACAGTTTTTATCGCTTCTTTTGAAGAAGAGATTTTTACAACTTTATTTTTCAAAGAAACAACCACACTATTTTCTAAATCTTCAAACTCTCCTGTTCCTAAAGTTTTAGAAGTGTAACGAAGATTGAAACGATTTGTAAATGTCCCGATTGCTGTAGTAAATTTATAATTTTCCGTACGAAGGTTTACTATTTTCGCTGTCAGTAAATCTTCTAAATAAACTTCCTGAGTATCAAAAAATCCGTCTGCGTGGTCAATTGCGATAGTGTATTCTCCAGCAGTTGCCACTTTGTAACCCATTGGAACAATATCTCGATTATCGAAAGGCAATGCGCGACCTTGAATAGTCATATTGTTAGATTCATTGATGCTGTAAAAATCAGCGCTAATGTTAGAACCTAAAGTAGTGGCATCAAAATTAATGTCAAAACTATTAGTAGCTCCTTCTATATATCCAACTAAAATCTGTTTGAATGCTCCTAAATCATTTGAGAAATTAAGCCACAAACGATTTCTTTCAATTTCGCCTGAATCTTCTGATCCGTCAATTTTGTAGAACTGCGAATTATTAGCGGTTCTACGCATTGAATTGGTAAAATTAAGTGTTCCTGTTTTTGGTTTAGCTAAGAATCCTTGCCCAGCTGCAATATATCCTTGAAAAGGTTGTCCGTTAAGATTTGCTCCCGAACTTGTGTCTGTACCTCCTGTAAGATTAAATGCTGCGAAATCGGCATTGTTATAATAGTATTTCCCATCTGCAGGGTTTAATACTGGTGATGAATTATGCGTCCAAAAATAAAGTGTTCCTAAGTTTGTATTTCCATTTATCAAAGCAGCTGCACTAATTGCGGAAGGATAAGGATTACCTACTAAATTGTATCTATCTTGTACTACAGTAGGAGCAATGTTACCATTGTTCGGAACACCTACAAATACTCCAGTAAATGGAGCAGGTGTGTCCGCATCAAAAGGCTGTGGAGCTCTTATGTTGTAGCCTTTTCCAACTTCCATCGGCATTGTTCCGTTAAGGCTGATGGTCCAAGTTGAATTAGGATCATACCAATAATATTTATCAAGCAGGGTAAGAGGAGATAAAGTGGCCATTGTAAAAGCTGAATTTGTAACAGGCATTGACCAATATGTCGCATCATAACGTCTTACAGAAGTTGTTCTTTCATAATTAATATCTCCAGAATTTGCAACATTTGTTGTTTGCATCAAACTTGAACCGCTTCTAAATGTTAATTGCCCATTTGTAGTTACTGCATTAGTGATTACCAATGTTACACCACTTGCAACAATAACATTTACACCTGGATTTACTGTTAACGAACAACCGTTAACAACTGGCGTACCAGCTGGGAAAGGTGTACCTCCATTTGCAGCAATAACGATTCTTTTTGTACTAGTTGGAGCACCTCCAACCCAACTTACACCATCCCAAGTACTTGTTGAATTATCGTTAATTGCTTGTGGTGCAGTAGCAACAGAAACACATGTTGTTGCAGTTTGAACAGTAAATGTATAATTTCCAGCTGCCAGACCTGTTACATCATAAGGCGTTCCAGAACCTGTTAGAGTTGCCGTAGCTTGTCCTGTCTGATTAATTGTCCACGCACCTGATGGAAGATTTCCTAATCTGATTGTTCCTGTTGCATTTACGCAATCAATATCAGTAAAAGATACTATACTTGGAGTTGCTTCAATTTGATTTACAGTAATCGTTGCCGTTCCTGTCATATCTGCAGCATTAGCACTACAGTTTGCATCGCTTAAGGCTGTAACCGTGTAATTTGTATTACTTGTTGGACTAACACTAAATGTATATGGACTTGCAGTAATATTTGTAATATTTGTAGATGTTGAGCCATTAGATCGCGTTAAACTCCATGGTCCTGTTCCTGTTAAAGTTACAGAAACTGTTGCACTTTGACCATTACAGATTGTTGTAGAGCCAGTAACATTTGAAGTTGGCCTTGGATTAACTCTAATAAATACAACTGGCGAAGTACTTGTACATCCGTTTGAAGTCACAATTCTTCGGAAATAGGTGCTCTGAGTTAGAATTCCTGGTGAATAACTTTGAACATTACTACTCGTTATAGCTGTAAAACTTCCTGAAGCTCCTGTTGTACTCCTTTCCCATTGATAAGTGTATCCTCCAGGTCCTGTTGGAGCACTTCCCGTAATAGTTCCCGCATCTGAACCTTCACAAACTGGCTGAGAATAAGACGCTGAACCTCTATAATATTTACCGGTTCCAGGACAAGGATCTCCAAAAGTAGCATTATTCGCCGTAAAAGTTACTGTATTTGATCTTCCTAAAATGTTTGTTTCTGTTACAGATTGACTTGTAGCAGAATGACAAGTCGAACCAATAGCATATGTACCACAACCACCACTTGGCAAACCATAACTAGCAAAAGTAACTGTGTTAAAATAAGTTCCAGCTGGAGCAGTAAAAGAAACTAGATTATTTTCATTTGCCCCTGCGCAAACTGATCCTGATGTACCATTATTATAAGTTAAGACATTATTTCCAATACCTACTCTAATAGTACCTCCTGTAGTTGCTACAGTACAAGAATTACCTGTTGTTGTTACAGAATAAGTATAGACATCAATTACTGTTGGTGTACCGCTAATTGTTAAAACATTGCCAGTAACCGAAAAAGTTACCCCAGGAGGAAGATTAGTGACAGTTGCTCCCGTTGCACCACCTCCCAATGTCATTGTAATCGCAGTCATTGCACTGTTTTGACAAACAATTCGATCTGCTCCTGCAGTAATAGTATGAACAGGATTTACTGTTATTGTAGCAGTTGCACTATTTGCAGAAGTACATGTTCCGCTTGTAACAATTGCTCTATAATAAGTTGTAGTAGCCAAATTGGTCACTAATAAAGATGTAGTAGTATTTGAAATATTGGTAACAGATGAGGCAAATGTACTCGATGGAGAAGATTGCCATCTTGTAACAGATCCAGTATGTCCACTTAAAGTTAAAGTCGTACTATTTGTCGCTGAACAATATGTAGCACTTCCTGCAATACTCCCTCCAACAGAAGTTGGATCTATTGTAATTACAGCATTTCCGCTCATGTTTAAAGCACAATTATTTGTATTTGTAGCTACTACTGTATAGGTACCTGCCGCTGTTCTATTTCCAAAAGAAATTGCAGCTCCAGTTCCTGCAACTGGAGAGCCACTATCAGCACCATTAAATTTTAATTGATAACTCACTCCCGAAGTCGAATTATTCAAACCAACCGCAACTCCCGTACCACCTGAACAATATGCTCCTCCTCCCGTTACAGTATAAACTGTTGGAGCGGCAATTAAATTAACATATGTACTAGAAGGAGTTCCTGCACAACCATTCGCAGAAGTTGCCACTACTGTTACTTCTTGGATTCCTGTTAATGTAGAGGCAAAAGTTACCGTTGGATTTTTAATAGTTGTTGATGAAAATGTTGCTCCTGGAGATGTACTCGACCAAGAATAGGTTACACCAGTTGCAGGAACATTATCTACGTCTAATTGAACTGGAGTACCCGCACATACAGAGCCTAAGGTCGTAAAACTTCCTTTAGGTACTGTTGTTGCAATTGGTGCCACTTGAGAACTTGGAATCAAAACAATATTATCAACAATAGATCCAAGGGTTGTTGTTGACAAAGTGTTATAAAGTTCGACATATATAACAGATGTAGTTGGAGTAAATGTAAGCGCACCCGTAAAAGCAGTATTAGTAGTATTACTAGTCGTATAACTTACTGATGGGGTAGCTGCTCCACCCAATATTCTAGCGGTAACTCCAACAGTAGCCTGAGAACCTGGTCTTCTGGCATAAATAAAGCTTAAGTTATAAGAAACACCAGGAATAACTGTTACTGGTTGTCTTAACGATGCTTCTGAATCTAATTCTGCGGTATTATTAGGGCTACCATTACTAAAATAAAGCCCCTCAGTTAAAACCTCAGTGTATGCCGTTCCTCCCGCTGTTGCCGCAGACCAATCAGTTGATCCATTATTAAAATTACCATTTTTGATTAAATTTGTTGCGCAAGTTACTGTACCATTAAATTGAAAGCTATCAATTCCATAGGTTCTTCCATTATTACTAGCACCCCAAGCATATATTCTAAAAGTAACAGGACCGCCGATATTCTGAAACGCAGTCCCCAATGTTATTGTTCCTGAAGCACCAGTTCCTAGAGTACTTCCATAGTTATCAATACTAGATCTTACGGCAAAATTATCTACTGGATTACTTCCTCCTCCAGCAACTCCTACATATTGAAAACTAGTTAAATTTATTACAGAACTGCTATTTGGAGTTAAAGTAAATTCAAAATAATCGTTTGCATTCATACTATTTGCAAGGTTTGACTGAGTCCAATTGTTTGCCGTGTAAACACCATTCGCATTTACACCATTAATTCCATCACCTCTACCAATACCAGACACAGTGATATTAGCATGCTTAACATCATTTGTTGTGTAAGGGTTTGAAAGATTGGGGTTATTAGTTGTTATAGCATTACTCCAAATAGACTGCCCAAAACTTGCAGTATGCAAAAAAATGAAGAATAAAAACGAGTAAAGTAATTTTCTCATCATATCAATGTGGTATTTATTTTAAATTTGTTTTTGGTTGCTAAAAAGCAAAAAGGGCATTTCTATTTAAAAACAAAAGATGCTGTTTTGTAAATTTTCAGTCCAATTTAAATGTTAAAATCCTGTTTTACAGCAAGATTATAAATCCGTTAAATTATCGTACAAAAATATTGAAATTCGGCACATACACAACATTTTACAATGTTTCTTTTCTGTTAATATTAACAAATTTTAGAAGTTTTTTGTAAGTAAATGCCCGTTTTTGAATTTAATCGTTAAAAAGCATGAAAAACCCGACGAAATGCACTTTCACTATAAAAGAAGCTTTACAAAAATTAGAACACTTTTGTGCTTATCAGGAACGATGTCATGAAGAAGTTGTCTCTAAATTATACAGCTTAAAAATGACCTCAGATGAGATTGACACCATTATTGTAAAGCTTATTGAAGACAACTTTCTAAACGAAACTCGTTTTGCTTGCAGTTTTGCTCGAGGAAAACATCGCATTAAGCATTGGGGAAAAATTAGAATTACAAATGAACTTAAAGCAAGACAAATTTCTTCTGCTAATATCAATTTGGCTTTAAAAGAAATTTCTCCAGAAGAATATTTTGAAACTTTCGAAAATCTTTCAGAAAGATGTTGGAATAATTTGTCAGAAACCAATGCTTTGAAAAAACGCAAAAAATTTTGCGATTATATGCTTCGAAGAGGTTATGAAAGTAATTTAGTTTATGAAAAAGTAAAAGAATTAGAATTAGACTAATTACTTTAAAAAATCAAAAATGCAACCTTTTCACAATCACCATTTCTAACTTCAGATTGTGCTATAATCCACACAAAAACACCTCACAACATTTAGTTGTAATTTATTCCAATTTTGATGATTTTATTGCTAAACTCGCGTTTTTTAGTCTAAAAAATCAAAATCGCACTTAAAAACGGGCTTTTTTTTACGATTATTCTTATAATATTTTTTAACATTTTATAAGAATATCCGCAAAATCTCATTTTTTTTCATGCATTTCGTCGAGTATTTTAACGATTCATCGAATATATAGAGGTATTGAAAACCCTCCCTATTTCTAGCTCGTAGATGTATATATCTTTGCTCCGACTGAAAAGTCCTATGCCAGCATAACAAACTGATAGAAAACATTTAAGCATGAAAAAAACTTTACTTTTATTTTTATTGTTACCTTTTTTAGGATTTGCTCAACAATTGAGTGGCGATATTGTCATTAGCTCTGCAAATACTGATGCGAATTTCAGGACTCTTGCACTTGCAATAGATCAAATATATGCACGTGGAGTTAGTGGCCCTGTAAGATTTTTGCTTGATGAAGATCAGAATTTAACTTCTTTACTTACAATCAATGTCATACCAAATACAAGTGCAACTAACACGTTTACAATTAAACCGAACACTGGTAAAAACATTACTATTACCACTACAATGGCTAGTCCATCAACTGGTATTCCAGCAGTTATTAGATTTAATGGCGCCAACAACGTAATTATAGACGGAAGTAATTCGACCGCAAACACAAAAAATTTAACTTTGATAAATACTGATAATTTAGGCTATACAGCAAGATCAGTCATTTGGATTGCGAGTAATGGCTCAACCGGTTCAACAAATATCACTGTTAAAAACACCAACCTAAGATTTGCAAATCGTAATGATGGCAGTACGCTTTTAACTGGAGTTTACTCTGGAGGCAATGGTCTTGGAACAAATAATAGCCTTGGCGGAAACGCTAATAATGGTGCCAATTCCAACATTTCAATTATTAATAATGAGACATTTAATATTAAAGACGGTGTTAACATTAACGGAAATGCTAGTGCTTCTCCAACAGGTTGGAAAATTCAAGGAAACAAAATTGGAACTACAACTGTAGCTGAAAAACCAATTAGAGCAATCTATATATCTAATGCTGCAAATTATGAAATTTCTGGAAACACACTTTCTGGAATTAGAAATACTGTTAATGATGGAAACGATTGTGCTGCTATTGTTTTGTTAGGAAATAGTACTGGAAGTATCTCAGGTAATTATATTAATGATATTGTTAATACACAACATAACAATGCTAAATATTCGGCAGGTATTCTTGTAAAAACCAGTGGAACTACAAACATTAATAATAATATTATTAGTAATGTTTATAATACTACTGCAGATTCAAATAATTATAACTATTATAATAGAGCACATAGCATTTTCATTTATTCAGGAAGTGCAACAAATGTATATTACAACACTCTTATTGCGAGCGGAGCACCAACAGGAACAACAAGTGCTTCTTGTTTATATACTGAAGGCGGTTCTGGAATTAATATAAAAAACAACATTTTTGTTAATTTACAATCTAATGAACAATATGCTATATTCTTAAACGGAGGAACAGTAAGTCAAATTAGCAATAATGATTATTACGTTAATAGCAGTACTAATAAATTCTTAAACAGAATATCAGGTACTCTATATGCGGCAACAACGGCAGGAACAGTTCCTGCTAATTGGAATTCAGCTGTAGGAGATTCAGCTTCTCAAACTTTTCTTCCTACATTTGTTACGCCAGGAACAGATTATCATATACAAGATGTCACAGTCAACAACAACTTAACTGGAGTAGCAATCGCAGGCATTACAACAGATATTGATGGAGACACAAGAGTAAAACCTTATATGGGAGCTGATGAAGTTGTAAAATGCGTACCAGCAGGAGATCAAACTTCTTTCGGTTCTGAATCTTGGATAGGTTATGTTTACAGTTTTACAGGAAACACTGCACCAAATCCAACATACAACACTTTACCAACTGGAACAACATATTTAGGAACTGTTACAGAAACTACTAGAAATTTTGATAGAAATGTTGCTGATGGTGCAGTAAATGGTGCTACAAGAAATTTTTGTGATACTGCACCTACAGACCGATTCTTCGTTCGTTATAAAATGACAGCTAATCTTACCGAAGCTGGACAATATAATTTTATGCTTGGAAGTGACGACGGAATTAGACTTTATATTGATGGCATTAAAGTTTTTGAGCGTTGGAATCAGCACAGCTACACAGTTGATGCTTTCCTACAAACGTTATCAGCTGGTTCACATCAATTTATTTTAGAATATTTTGAATTAGATGGTTCTTCTCGTGCGGCAATTTCATTTGGCGCAATAAAAGGAGATCAAGCGCTTCCTTACGGAATTAATTCTTGGAATGTTTATGGTTTAACCAAAAACGATTTAAATCTAAGCAATACAGTATATGCTGGATATTATGTAGATTCTAATGTTAATGTGGACTCAAGAAATTACTGGACAACGGACAAATCTCCTTCTTCTGCAACAAATTGGCAAGGAGCTCCGTTACCAAATGATAATTTTACGGTTTCTTACAGACGTCAAGGTTTTCCTTGCGGAACTTACAGAATTGAGCTTGCAAACTCAGATGATGCAACTCAAATTTACATGAATGAAAGCGCAACTCCATTATTCACTCAAAATGGATATACGAATACTGCTGCATACATTAACGGTGGAGCGACATATGTTTTAAACAGCACTTCTAAAATTGAAGTTCGTTTAAGAGAAGACGGAGGAAATGCCAACGTGGCCGTTAACTTTGTAAGAGTGCTAACTCCTTATACAGGATCTGAAACAGTTAATTCAAATACTTCAATAGTAATTAGTTCACCAACTGTAACGTTAGGTTCAGATATTCAGGTTTGTTCATGTACAGTAAATTCAGGATCTACTTTTAATGTTCCGAGCGATAGAACTTTAACTGTTGATGAAGATATAAACGTACTTGGAACAGGAAAATTAGCGATTCTAAGCGGAGGATCTCTTCTTCAAACTTCTACGAGCAAAACGATGTATACTGGAAATGCAACGACTTCATTTGAAGTTCAAAGAACAACGAACGTAAGACGTTATGATGCTACATATTGGTCAATGCCTGTTACAAATCCAAGTTTTACAATGGCTAGTTTGTCTCCGAATACCCTACTTGATAAATATTATTGGTATGATCCTAATTCGACTTGGACTGTGAGCCTGAATGGAACAATGCCGATGGAAGTTGGAAAAGGATACAACATAAGAGCTCCACAGCCTTTTGATGCGAACACAGCAACTCCATTTACTGGAATATTTAAAGGAATTCCGAATAACGGTAACATTGCTCCTGTTGTTGTAGCAAATAAATTTAACTTAGTAGGTAATCCTTATCCTTCTGCTATAAGTGCAACGGCATTGATAAATGCTAATACCAATTTAGGTACGCTTTATTTTTGGACGCATAACTCATCTCCTGTATTAAACCCAGCTGATGGAAAATATTATTATAACAATGCAGACTTTGCTGCATTTAACCTGACTGGATTTACAGGAACAAGTTCTGGAGCAACACTTAACGGACAGCCTTTTGAAGGATACATCGCAGCTGGACAAGGATTCTTGGCTAAACCAAAAACAGGAACATTAACCTTCAACAATACAATGCGTATTGGTAATAAAAACAAGCAATTCTATAAAACTACCGAATCAGGTGAAATAGAAAGAAATCGTTTATGGCTTAATTTATCTAATGATTTGGGAGCTTTCAAACAGATTTTAGTTGGATATATAGAAGGAGCTACAAATAGTTTTGACATTAATTATGATGCCACTACTTTAGGTTCTAACAGCAGCGCTGATTTTTACAGTATCAATGAATCTAACAATATGACTATTCAAGGACGCGCGCTTCCTTTTGACAATCAAGATATTGTTCCAATGGGTTACAAATCGGCAACAGCTGGAGAATACACTATTGCAATCGATCACGCAGACGGTTTTTTTGATACTCAAGAAGTTTACCTAGAAGATTTAGTAACTGGCAAAATAGTAAGCTTACGTTCTGAAAATTATAAATTTACAACAGAAGTTGGAACATTCACAAATCGTTTCAATCTTCGTTACACTTCTAAAACTTTAGGAACAGGAGATTTTGAAAATGCAGAAAATACCGTTTTAGTTTCTGTAAGATCAAAAATCGTAAAAGTTACTGCGACTAAAGAAAACATCAAAGATGTACAGATTTACAATATTGGTGGTCAGTTAGTTTACAACAATAACAAAGTTGATTCTAACGAACTACAGATTTCAAATTTACCTTCTGGTAATCAAGTTTTATTAGTTAAAGTTGTTTTGGAAAACGGCTCAGAAGTTTCTAAAAAAATTATCTTTAATTAATATTTAAAACAAGAAACCCATCTTAATCGATGGGTTTCTTATTTTTATTCTTCTTTCAATTCGTCAATTACTTTTCTTATTTCCTTGGCATATTTTCCGTAAAAATACTGCACCCACCATTCTAAGGCCAATCCCATAAATAAGATGCTAAAAGTAACTACAGCGAAAACGCTTATTAATTGTCCGTTAGTAAATTCTGTAAGTTGAAAATTAGGCGCTTTTGAAAACTCATGGTATAAAAACCCAAGTAAAAACAAAACTATAAAAGGCGTTAAGGCAAATCCGAATGTTTTATACAATTCCATATTAAGCTTTACGTCAAAATAAGTTTCGTACAAACTGTCTTTTGTTTTTAATGTAATGTTGTTCAATCTCTTATAAAAAATATACAGTTTTACTAAATAGTATACACAAACTGCTACAAATATGCTGAACATTAAGTAAAAAGGAGCAATCCATTTTTCTGGAAAAGCATATGCATAAGGTGTGAAAGCCATTAAAAAAACAGCTACCGACTGCATTATAAGCTCATTCTTTAGATTTTTTCTAATTTTATCTAGAGGCGTATTGGCCGAATTAATCTTTTCTAAGTTATCTGGAAGAACGACATTTTCATTCTTTTCGTTATTCCATGCATTTTGTATATCGTTAAAATCCATATCCCTGATTTTTAATAATTTCTTTTAATTTTTCTTTTGCTCGGTTTAATTTCACTCTAGCATTTCCTTCTGAGATTCCGAGATTCTCTCCAATTTCTTTATGAGAAAAGCCCTCTAACTGATAAAAAATAATCGCTTTATCAATTTTTTCAAGTTTTTGCACTGCTTTGTAAAAATGGTCTAGCTGGCTTTCCTTGATGTGCGAATCTCCTTCTTCCTCTTTAATATTTTCCGAAGCAATTTCATATTTGTCAACCTTGCGTTTTTCTTTTCTAAGAAAAACAATTGCCGTATTTACCGCTACCCGATACATCCAGGTCGAAAACTGACTTTCGTTTCGAAATGTTTCATACGATTTCCAAAGCTGACAAACAATTTCCTGAAACAAATCTTGCTGATCGTCATAATTATCCATGTACATCTTTGAGACCTTGTACAGAATTCCTTTATGACTTTCTATCCGATTTAAAAACTCTTTTTCTTTTTCTTTCAAAATAGTTTTAGTTCATTACTGGTTTTACAATATATCCTGCCTTTCTTAATAAATTAATCACTCCAAACTCACCACCTAAATGTCCTGCGCCTACTGCAAAAAACACACTTTCTGTTTTCATCATTTGTGGCATATCTTTTACCCAATTCAAATTTCTTTGATCCAGAATCATCTTTTTTGTTTTTTCGCTTGTAAACTTTTTATCGGTTACGTTATTATACAGATCATCAATATTTTCACTTTTATACGCCGTTACTAATTTAGACGTTTCATTTTGATTTGATTCGCTTAACATTTTAATCATTTCATCATTAGTATAAGCATTTCCAAGAATATCAAGCTGCGATTTCACAGTTTCTAAACCGCCAATCTGAATATTTCTCTTTTTAGCCATTTCTATAAATTCCATTTCATAAAGTTTCATATCTGTGCATCCAAAAGTTTTCATAGAAATTAAACTCATTACGGTCATTAAACTAAAACTGTCTACTTGCTGAACAGTCATTCCTGTTGTCGTTTTTAAGATTTCATCTAATTTTGACAAATGTTCGGGACTCAATAATTTACTCAAAGGTTCTTTTCCCATTGCCATTTTTTGCATGTCTGCCATTTCAGCCGGATCGGCAAAATTGATTTCTAAAACTAGTTTGTTAGAAGCATCAAATGCTTTTTTTGTTTTTTCTGAAAGAAAATAATCTGGTGAACAAATCATATGAACTGTTCCGTATAGATAAGAAGGTTTTGTTAATCCGTTTCCTGAAACTTCCCACAAAAGCGTGTTTTCAAGTTTTGAAGATTTTGTCTGCGCTTGAACAGAAGAACTAAATATAATTGCGATTACTGCGATAACTGATTTGATTAAATTTTTCATTTTGTTGATTGTTTTAAATTGATTATTTGATTGATTTTGATTGAAAATTTTGACGATTGAAACTCCTTACTTATTTTATTTGCTATATTTTTTTCGTTGCCATGAAGCAACTGAAGCCAAAAACAAGCAACTCATAATTAAAAGGAATTCTTTATTAGGTTTTCCTAGCATAAACTGATTTACAAATGCATATCCTAAACCTGCTGAGCTTAAAAAGATAAATATAAAATTGAAAATTTTTTCACTTTTTGATATTGACTGTGTTTTCATAATTGTTTTGGTTTATTTGATTACGACTCGTAAGTGACTAAAGATTCAAAACGTTACAAAAAAATTTCAACTTTTTTTAAAATATAAGTAAATACAGGCATTTCCAAGAGAAAAAAAATTTAGAATCCATGAAAAGCTAGAAGCAAAAGTCGAAAAAAGTAATCAAGAAGAATCCTAAAAAACGAAATCTCGAACCAATTCTAAAACAAGATTTATTTCTTCTTGCGAATTATAACTGTGAATACAAAAACGCAAACGTTCCTGACCTTCTGGTACTCTTGGCGAAAGAATAGCCTGCACATCAAATCCTTTATCTTGAAGTAATTGAGCTAACTGTTTTACATTTTCATTTCCAGGAACAATAGCCGAATGTATTGCCGATTTACTATGCACAAACATTGGTTTCAAACCCAACAAATTCTTCTGCTGATTAAAAAAAACAATATTTTGACGAAGTTTTTCTCTAGCAGTATTTTCTATTTCTAATTGATGATATGCAATTAAAATAGTTGCAACCGCATGAGGAGACAAAGCGGTTGTATACAAAAAACTATTTGCAAAATTGATTAAATATTCCCTAAGTTCATTGCTTCCTAAAATTGCGGCTCCCTGACAGCCTAAAGCTTTTTCAAAAGTTACAATTCTAGCAAAAATTCTATTATGCAATTCAAGATATTGCGTAAGTCCTTCGCCTTTATCACCAAAAACACCAAAGCTGTGTGCTTCATCAACAATTAAATAGCAATTGTATTTTTCTGAAAGTGCAATCAATTCTTCCAAATTCGGACTATCGCCGTCCATCGAAAAGACAGTTTCAGTTACAATATAAATTGTTTTATGGCGAAATTTAAGAATAAAACGCTCTAAATCTTCAAAATCATTATGGTAAAAGATTCTGATTTTGCAACCGAAAGAGCGATTCCATCTTTTATAGAAGCATGACATAATTCATCATACAAAACAACATCATTTTCTTGCGGCACAGCGCTAAAAAAACCAATATTGGCATCGTAACCCGAATTAAAAATTAAAGCCGCTTCTGCATCATGAAATTCAGCTATATAATTCTCTGTAATTTGATGAAGCGAATGATTACCAGAAACTAATCTCGATCCTGTTGATCCGTTTTGAATGATTTCATTTTCTAATAAATAAGCATGAACATGCTTAAAAATATATTCTGATTTAGAAAATCCGATATAATCGTTTGAAGCAAAATCTACCAGATTATTAAAAACGGGCAATTTTCTAAACAACTCTTTTTCTTTCGAATCTTCAATCTTTCTATTTAAATGTTCTGGTAATTCCATAAAAACAAAGTTAAACAACAAAAGTTTGTTACTTCAAATTTTCCTTCATAAAGCTGACTTCATTTAATTTCACAAAAAAAACGAAAGCTTTTCGATAATTTTTTATCGTTTAGAACATTTTTATTATCGTTTATCAATAATTTTTATATATTTACGGCAACTAAAAACAAATATTATGAAAACCAACAATAGATTGATTACTGTACTTTATGTTATTTCTCGACTTAGTTTTAGATTTTCGCAACTTATATTATTGTTTGCTATTATCTTCGAATGTATTCCAAACGGTACTTTGGGCTCTTGGAATTCCACTATGCATCATTCAAAAGGATATAGCATAACTACTCAACTTCAGCTCGATATCCCAGATACTTTAATTACATACAAAAATGAACAATTGAAAATCAATGGCTCCGTTTCTAACTTCTACAGTAAAGAACATAATAATTATTTCAATAAAATAAAAAATGACTCAACACTTAAAAAGAAGTATCAGATAAATACTTTTGAAGTGCGAGATCAAAAATACATTGATGTTAAAAAAGAATTTAAAAACATTAAAATTCAGAACACAAACTCGACTGCAGATGTAATAATCAACCCTAAAGATTATTTTCTAAAAGCAGTTTTAATAATAAAAAGCTATTTAACTTTAATTCTGGTACTATTTGTAAGCTATCAATGCATGAGATTATTTGAACAATTAAGAACTAATTTTGCATTTGACATTTTGCTAAATGAAAGAATCAAAAAAATTGGATATTCCTTTATTATGTTTCAAGTTGCAAATCTGATTATAAGCTATATTATAACGCAATATTTTTCCAACATTGATTATTTTCATTATACAGATTTAATAAGCAACGGAAAATTTCATTTTATGAATTTAAAACCTGTTCTTGAATACAATTTGCAGATTATTTTTCTTGGATTATGTCTAGTAGTTTTAAGCAAACTACTAAATCACGGATACAATCTTCAGAACGAAAACGACTTAACAATATAACTATGCCAATCATTGTAAATCTAGATGTAATGCTCGCCAAAAGAAAGATGCGTTCAAATGAATTAGCAGAACGAATTGGCATTACAACCGCAAATCTTTCGATACTGAAAACTGGAAAGGCAAAAGCTATTCGGTTTTCGACTTTAGAACTCATTTGCGAAATACTCGAATGCCAGCCGGGTGATATAATGGAGTTTGTAAAGGAAGAAGAATAAGCAATTAAACTCTTAAAAAAAACAGCGGATTAATCAATCCGCTGTTTTAAATTTAGTTTTATAGATTACTAATAAAAGGCGATTTCCTGCTGAATTTAGATTCCATCATTTCTCTAGCCATAAACTTTGAAATATCAAGAGCCGTAATTTTATCACCTAAACAATCTTCTATATTTACTATTATTTCAGAACTCTTGTCTGTAAAATCAATCAAAGGAACACGAACCTGTGTCCAATTTACATCGCTATTTTCCAAAAGTTTATATGCCTTTTGGCGATCTTCCTGAATTAACGGAAAATTATTTTTCATCCAATCTGTAGCCATAATTGTTTTTGGGCTTTTCTTATCGAATGGCGTATCAATATTAAGTCCAGCCAATAAAACATAGCAGTCAATTCCATATTCATTCATTGCCTTCAAAACATGACTCGTCACCTGACTTGCAACTAAAGGCTCCTCTTTTCTTTGGCCAATTGTACTTAAAACAGCCTGACAATCTTTTAGTAATGTTTTTATAGATTGAAAATTAAGTGCGTCACCTTCGACAATCTCAATATTATCACTTTGAATATTGAATGTTTCAGGATTTCGAAGCAGTAGTTTTAAATGAAATCCTTCTTTTAATAAGTGCTTTACAAGATAATTTCCTGTTTTACCGCCTCCTCCAAGTACGGCAATTTTTGATATATTTTTCATAAGTATTCTTCATAAAATTTGACATAAATAAGTAGCGCTTTATCAAACTAACAAAGCGAAAAAGACAAAAGCTTACTGAGCTTTTATCATTGTATCAATATTTTATAAAGAGATTTTAATACTTCAAAAGTAAAAAAATAAAAAAAGCCAGACAAATATGTCTGGCTTTTTACTTATTCTGAAATTGTCTTAGTCAACTAATACAATTATCTTATTGTCTTTCATCTCGATTGTTCCTGACTTAATCTCTAAAGTATAAGTTTGGTCATTTACTTTCGTGAATTTATCTGCTGCCTCTTTAGAAAAATTGAAGCTAGAAGCTGCAATTTTGATTGTTCCTTTTTCTAAAATAGAAACAATCGGCGCGTGATGATTTAAAATCTGAAAGCTTCCATCAACTCCTGGCAAAGTAACTGAAGTTACTTCTCCTGAAAATAATTTAGCTTCTGGTGATACTATTTCTAAAATCATAATTTTGTAATTGATAATTGATAATTGTCAATTGATAATTATCAATTGAATTATGCTTCAGCTAACATTTTTTCTCCAGCTTCGATTGCATCTTGAATAGAACCTTTCAAGTTGAAAGCTGCTTCTGGAAGGTGATCTAACTCACCATCGATAATCATGTTAAATCCTTTGATAGTATCTTTAATATCAACCAATACTCCTGGGATACCTGTAAATTGCTCCGCTACGTGGAATGGCTGAGACAAGAAACGTTGTACACGACGTGCTCTAGATACAGAAAGTTTATCTTCTTCAGATAACTCTTCCATACCAAGAATCGCGATGATATCTTGAAGTTGTTTGTATTTTTGAAGAATTTCTTTTACTCTTTGTGCACAGTTATAGTGCTCATCTCCTAAGATATGTGGAGTTAAAATTCTTGAAGTAGAATCTAACGGGTCAACCGCAGGATAGATACCTAACTCAGCAATTTTACGAGACAATACAGTTGTTGCATCTAAGTGCGCGAAAGTTGTAGCCGGCGCCGGGTCAGTTAAGTCATCCGCAGGAACATAAACCGCTTGTACAGATGTAATAGATCCTTTGTTTGTAGATGTAATACGCTCTTGCATTGCACCCATCTCAGTTGCTAATGTTGGTTGGTAACCTACCGCAGATGGCATACGTCCTAAAAGTGCTGATACCTCAGAACCTGCTTGTGTAAAACGGAAGATATTATCAACGAAGAATAATACGTCTTTTCCTTGGTCTGATCCAGCTCCATCACGGAAATACTCAGCGATAGATAATCCTGAAAGCGCTACACGAGCACGAGCTCCAGGTGGCTCATTCATTTGTCCGAAAACGAAAGTAGCTTTAGACTCTCTCATTCCTGGCATATCTACTTTAGATAAATCCCACCCTCCATTTTCCATAGAGTGCATGAAATCATCACCGTATTTAATAATTCCTGACTCTAACATCTCACGAAGCAAGTCATTTCCTTCACGTGTTCTTTCACCTACTCCAGCGAATACTGAAAGTCCACCGTGACCTTTTGCGATATTGTTGATCAACTCCTGAATTAATACTGTTTTACCAACACCAGCACCACCAAACAATCCAATTTTACCTCCTTTTGCGTAAGGCTCAATCAAATCGATTACTTTAATACCTGTAAATAAAACTTCAGATGAAGTTGATAAATCTTCGAATTTTGGAGCTTGTCTGTGAATTGGCAAACCGTTTTCTCCAGTTTTTGGCAAATCACCTAAACCATCAATGGCATCTCCAACAACATTAAATAAACGTCCATATACATCTGGACCGATTGGCATTTGGATTGGATTTCCTGTTCCAACTACTTCATATCCTCTTGACAAACCGTCTGTAGAGTCCATAGAGATTGTACGAACAGTGTTTTCTCCAATGTGAGATTGTACTTCTAGAACTAAAATAGTTCCGTCTTTTTTAGTGATTTCTAGTGAATCATAAATTTTTGGAAGTTCAACATCTTTACCGTTGAAAACTACGTCTACTACTGGTCCAATGATTTGAGCAACTTTTCCTATTACTTTTGACATTACTTATGTATTTATTAAATAGCTATTTAGGTTTATCGAAAATACCTCTTTTTTCAGAGCGCAAAGATAATTTTTTAAAATATAAAATCAATTTTTTTTTCATAAAAAATAGCACGATTTTGTTTGATTCATAAAACTTGGCAAAAAAACAACCAAAACATTCATTTTTTAGTTAAAAGAAAAAGCCGCTCCATTCTAAAAATGAGCGGCTTTCTTTATACTATTTTCAAAACATTATGGAAGTGTCTGCGGATATTGAATTGGATAAAGAGCCAAATCAACATGTCGTAAGGTTGAGCTATACTTCGCATTTATGGCATCAATAAAAATATTAGCAATTAAGCCATATCCTCTTGCACTTGGATGAACTCCATCTAAAGAAAATGCTCCTCCAGTTGCAAAAGAAGAACTCATTGTGAAATTACCAAATCGGATTCCTCCACTTGCTAATTGTGTCAAAGTTGCTTTAGTATCAACAAAAGCCAATCCTTTTTCTGTAGCTACAGCCTGAATTGTTGCATTATAAGCATCTGTCGCTTTTTTAATTTCTGCAATTTCAGTAGGAATCAACACGTGTTTATCTTGTAAAGGATAAGAAATTCCAAAAGCATTTAATGGTGCTGGCGGCGCAATTCCAATTCCAGAATTTGCTGCTGTTGGAGCTGCACCGATATCTGCTCTAGCTGTTAGCACCACCAAATCAGTTGCTTTACTTTGTCTTGCCTGTCCGAAAACAGCACCGTAGAAAGCTGCGGTTTGCGCACCTAAAGTAGGTGTAAATGCAGCAGTTAATTGAGCAGATAAATTAGTTAAGCTTTCATCTTTTATTAACAACGGACTTGCACCAGTTTCAGAAAGCAAATTAATTCTATCTCCTGCATTAAATGCTGTTAATGCCTGTTTTAACGGACCATATAATTGTGCATTAAGCGCTTTTATTGTAGCGACACCAACCGCTTCATTATTTTTTCCGATTACTTTAGCACTAAGCGGATTATATGGAACAGTCGTAAAATGAGGCAAAGCTGTAATGTACGGCAAATTTGCCACAACACCTTTTGCTCCTTTAGCCGTTAAAGCTGTAATCAAATTAGCGTAAACACTTGCAAAAACGGTCGGATCTGTAATATCATTTCCCCCATAAGTTGCTGGGTTTGCATTTCCTGTTTGATCTTTTCCTGTTCCTCCAGAAGTTGCGTACGCCAAAACATCATTTCCTCCTATAAATAAAGAGAAAAAAGTTGGATTCTGAACAACCGCATCAGCAATAACAGTTGCAGAAGGCGTACTTGCAAATCTTGCAAAGTAAGGATTAGCTGCTCCAGTTGTCACACCTGCTACATTTCCGTAATTAGCAGCCAACAAATGATAACTTTTTGCTCCAGGAACTCCTAAATTATTAAATGTTCCTGAAAGATGTGCCGTAACTTCGGTACTAGGTTTTCCCGTAACATTCGTTGGTGTCTGAGTTTGCCCAACAAAATATAGACGCGTGCCGGCAATTACATTTCCACCTAAAAGCAATCCGCCAATATTATCATTCATAAGCGGTTGTGTAAAAGCTCCGCCGCCAGCAGCAGCAAATTGCTGAGACAATATATTTGGATACGAGTTCTCTTGTCCTTTTTTAAATAAAGCATTATCACTATAACCTGCCGCAAAGGAATCTCCAAGAGCAATGTATTTTGTAAAATCTGCCGTACCAGGAACTACTGGAACTTCTGCTGGAGTATCATTATCATCACTATTACATGAGGCCATAATAGCTAAAGAAGCCAAAAACAACCATTTTATATTTTTTTTCATCTTAATTACTTTTAAATTATTATCACTTTCACCTATCAATCAATTATCATTACGGATTAATTGTCCAAGAAGCAAACCACATTTGACCAATCATACCTGCTCCAATAACCTGAAGATAATCTGATCCGAAAAGGTTTGTAGCCCCAACTTTAATAACAGATTTCCATTTTGGAAGTGCATAATTTATCTGAGCATCAAGAACAGTATTTTCCGGAATCATTCCGTCTCCAAATGAAGACTCCCATAAATATTCTGAATTCCATCTTACGTTTACATTAAAACCTAAGTTTTTAATCACTTTAGCATTTCCTAAAGATGCTTTAATTCTATGTTTTGGAGTATTGAAACCAGCCACAAAATCAGGATCATCTGCTTGATTGAAATCAAATTGTGAATAGTTATAATTAACACCTACTTCAAAATCTTTATATACTTTTTTAGACAAACCAGCTCCAAAACCAAAAGAAGAAATTCGGGCAGTTGTATTCGTATAAACTTGATACACTCTTCTATCTCCAAAAGCAAGAGCTTGATAAGATTCTGGCGTACCAACGGTTCCATAATAAGGAGAGATAACTCTCGCTGTATTCATGAAGTCATTATAAATATTATAATAAGCATTTAAATCTACAGACAAATCATTTTGAACTACTGTACGATATCCCGCTTCAAAAGCTTGAACCTGCTCTGGTTTTACCAATCCGATATTAGCTACCTGAAGATCAGCTGGATTTGATGAAGCTGCAAAAGCCTGAACTGAAGCTACAGTATAAGCATTACGATAAGCATCTTGCCCTGACATATTAATTGTTGCCGGTTGCCCTAGAGCTTGTCCAGCCGCACTAACATTTACTGTTTCTTGAAAACGATCTAAATTCTCAGGCGCCGATCCGATTAACGCAAAAGGCCCTAAATCTAAACCAATATATTGATCCTGAGTAGTTGGATTACGGAAACCTGTTTGATAAGACAATCTGAAATTATGATTTTTAGAAGCTCCTGCTGAGTAAACAAATGAAACTCTTGGAGAAACGTTTCCATCAAAATTCTGACTCTTATCATAACGCAAAGACCCTGTAAACTTCAATCTGTCGTCTAAGAACTTTTTCTGAAGCTGCGCATAAGCACCATATTCTTTGTATTCAATTGGACCATCATAATCTGTAAAAATTGTTCCTTCAGAATCCATTACGTATTTTCTCCAAGAACCTCCAACTTGAACTTCTGCCCATTTTATAATATCTCTAAAATTATAGTTCACATCTGAATGATATAATTTAGAATGATCAATAAATTTAGCACCTTGAGTCAAATCAGGATTTGCAGTAACACTTTTTAATGCTTGATTAAACTGTGGACTTCCTGGCTCAAATCTTGGAGAACCTGTTGGCTGGGGAATAAATGATATTTGAGCAGGCAACACATTGTAATCTGCAAAGTTTCTAGCAATCGCTGCAGATTCGTTAGCATTTGTTCCCATAACCGCACCTGCATATTGATAAGCTGTTGCGTAATTTGTAAACCATTCTACATCTGATTTCGCCGCTCTGTTTACGTTCCATGCAGCAAATCTCATGTCATAAGAGTTTCCTGCATCTTCACTTGTAAAATAAACTCTTCCGAAAAAGTTTTTCCCTTTTACCTCAAATTTACCTTGCTGCATTAAGAAATCTTTCAAAGCGTATCTATTTGCTCCTTGATAAATAGTACTTCCTGTTCCAATTTTATATTGCAAAATAAATTCTGTATCGTTTGCCCAAGGTTTAATATGCGCGCTGAAATCCGCTTTCATACTCTGAACCTTATTATCTGTCAAATCTTGTTCACGATAACCTGTTCTACTAACCTGCCCTACATTCGGAATAAAAGTAGTAACCTCGTCACCGTAAATATTTAATCCGTCATAATTTTGATTCACTGCATGACTATCTCCTCCAGCCGTCATACTTCTTCTGTCATTTGCAATCCATTCGCTAGCTTCCATGTAAGTGAAATTCGCTTTCATTGCAAAATGTTTAGTAAAAGCTTTTGCAGCTCTAATCCCAAAATCATTATAATCATTTGTACCCGCAGCATTTTGGCTCGTTTGTCCGTATTTGTAGTAAACACTAATTCCTTCATTTGTAAATGGACTTTTACTAGTCATAAACATGATTCCGTTGAAAGCATTTGCCCCATAAAGAGCAGAAGAAGCTCCTGGAAGCAACTCTACGCTAGCAACATCAATATCTGAAACACCAATAAGATTTCCTAAAACGAAGTTCAATGCCGGAGATGAATTATCCATACCATCTACCAATTGCATAAATCGCGTATTGGCTACAGTAGCAAAACCTCTAGTATTTACTGATTTGAAAGAGATACTACTTGTATTAAAATTTACCTCTTTCAAATTTTCTAAACCATCATAAAAAGTAGCCGCTGTAGTATTTTTAATTTCCTGAAGTCCCATACGCTCAATAGTTACTGGCGATTCGATAACTCTTTCTGGTGTTCTTGAGGCAGAAACTACAATTTCATCTAATTTAGTTTCTTCATCTTTTAAAATTACATTCAACTTTTGATTTGCGGCAGTAACATTAATTGTTTTCGATTCAAAACCAATAGCGGAAACCTTTACAGAAAAAGGCAATTTTGTATTGGTAGTCAGCTTAAAAGATCCGTCGAAATCTGTAGACGCACCGGTATTTTCGCCAACAACAACAACATTAGCACCTGGAATAGATTGTTTGTTACCATCTGTAACCGAACCAGTTATTGTATTCTGCGCAAAAGATACTCCGCTGAAGAACAACAACATAATTAGCAAGTAGACTCTCATTTGGGTTTAGTTTTTTCGTTAGTATATAGCCAAAATACATAAATATTTTAATATGCATAAAAAAACGTTAAATAAAATTCATATTTATCATCATTTTTTACAATATTTTAACTATTTCTTAATTCAATTTATTAAACTAAAATCAAAGAAAACAAGAAGAAAAACCAATATACTATGCATACATATAAATTTTCACTAAAAAATTGAAAATTTCACAAAAATACATATCCCGAAAAAAATTTTTGACAATAAAAAAAAGCGAGACCTAAATCTCGCTTTTTTAACATATTTGTATTTTAAATAAAATCTATTCTACCGTAACCGACTTCGCTAAATTACGAGGCTGGTCAACATTACAACCTCTCATAACTGCAATGTAGTAAGAAAGCAATTGCAACGGAATTGTTGTAACCAATGGAGATAATGCATCAGAAGTTTCAGGAATTTCGATTACATAATCTGCCAACTCGCGAACTTGAATATCTCCTTTTGTAACTACAGCAATAATTTTACCGCTTCTTGATTTAATTTCCTGAATATTACTTACAATTTTATCGTAATGCCCTTGTTTAGGAGCAATAACAATAACAGGCATATGCTCATCAATTAAAGCAATTGGACCGTGTTTCATTTCAGCCGCAGGATAACCTTCTGCGTGAATGTATGAGATTTCTTTTAATTTCAACGCTCCTTCTAAAGCAACTGGGAAATTATATCCTCTACCTAAATAAAGACAGTTTGCTGAATCTTTAAAAGCCGCAGCAATTTCTTTTGCTTTATCATTAGTTTCTAATGCTTCTGCTACTTTTTCTGGGATGATTTCCAATTCTTGAAGATAAGTATGGAAGTCAGTATTTGATAATGTTCCTTTTGCTTTCCCTAATTTTAACGCAATCATCGTTAAAACTGTGATTTGTGTAGTAAATGCTTTAGTAGAAGCTACTCCAATTTCTGGCCCAGCGTGTGTATACGCACCTGCGTGGCTTTCTCTTGAAATAGAAGAACCAACCACATTACAAACACCAAATACAAATGCTCCGTTTTCTTTAGCCAATTTAATAGCCGCCATAGTATCTGCAGTTTCTCCAGATTGAGAAATAGCAATTACAACGTCATCTTTATTGATGATTGGGTTTCTGTATCTAAATTCAGAAGCATATTCTACTTCAACTGGAATACGTGTAAACTCTTCAAAAATATATTCTGCAACTAAACCTGCGTGCCAAGAAGTACCGCAAGCTACAATTAGAATACGTTTTGCGTTTAAGAATTTCTCTAAATTATCTTCAACACCAGCCATTTGAACAATTCCTTCATTTGCATGAAGTCTTCCTCTGTATGTATCTTTGATAACACTTGGCTGTTCGTAGATTTCTTTTAGCATGAAATGGTCGTAACCACCTTTTTCAATCTGCTCCAAATTCATTTGAAGTTCTTGAATATAAGGATCTACTAAAGAGTCGTCTTTAATTTTTCTAATTTTGATTGCTTTATGCAGTCTGATATTCGCCATTTCGCCATCTTCTAAATACACTGCATTAGAAGTATATTCAATAAATGGTGATGCATCAGAAGCAACGAAGTATTCTCCTTCACCAACTCCAATTGCTAATGGACTACCTAATCTTGCCGCAACAAGTTCATTTGGATTTTTTTTATCAAAAACAGCAATTGCATATGCACCAACAACTTGATTTAATGCAATTTGAACAGCTTTTCCTAATTTAATATTTTCGTTCTTTTGAACCTCTTCTATTAAATTAACTAAAACTTCTGTATCTGTATCTGATTTAAAAGTATAACCTCTTTTTACAAGTTCCTCTTTTAGCGGAGCGTAATTTTCTATAATTCCGTTATGAATAATTACTAAATCTCCAGAATTTGAAACATGAGGATGTGAATTGACATCATTAGGAACACCATGCGTTGCCCAACGAGTATGCCCAATTCCAATTTTTCCATTTACAGTAAAACCTTCATTAGCTTTAGCTTCAAGATCTGAAACTTTACCTTTTGTTTTACAAACTTTTACGCCAGACTCTTCGTCATATAACATAACGCCGGCACTATCATATCCTCTGTACTCAAGACGCTTTAGCCCCTTGATTACGATAGGATAAGCGTCTCTATGACCAATGTATCCAACAATTCCACACATATATATTTATTAATTTGGTTTCGTGTAGTAGACTTCAAGTTTCAATTTTTTATCGCCTGCAGAAGATTTTCCGCCGTATAAAATTGTACCCAAAGTACTCATAATAGATCCTCTCGGTAATTGAGAAAAATATTTTACCGGATTATCTTGAATCTGAACCTTATCTTTCAGCACATTTGACGTAACTGCAGCGGCTCCATTAGACTGTGAAACAACAAGTCCTAAATTAACATTTGTAGCCGTAGCATCTTTAATAAGATTACGAATATGACTTGTAATTCTAAACTTATAAGTTGTTCCTCTTTTATCTGTCCCTTTACTAATCACACCTCCATAAGCAGCACCAACTTCTGTTGAATAATCTGCTAAAATTGTATTATTGTCTAAATCGTACAAATACAATCTTAATGGCTCATCTGCACCAGCCATTTTTTCAGCATCAATATAAAAGACAAGATTTGCTTCATTCACTTTCCAATTGGTTTTTCTAATTGTTTCCAATTGTGCTTCAAATCCAGTAAGGCGAATTACCGCCATCGAACCTTGACCTCCTTTTAGATAAAGTCTTTCGTCTCCTTCTGTTTTATTTACTGTAGTCAAAGCTGTTTGATAATCTGACTTCCAAACATTTTGCAGAAAATTAGCCGTACTAGCAGGACTGGAAGTACTACCCGTAGTAAGATTTAAAATAATCTGTTTTTTTTCCGTTAAATTAGGATCGTCTGTTGTAGAAGCTGTTTTTGCTCTATAATTAATTGTGATTTTCCCCTCGGCAAAATTTAAAAGTGCCATACTACTAGCATTTCCTCCTGATTTTGCCACATTAAAGTACAATCCTCTAAAATATTCTTGAAAAACATCATCAGAAGCTAATTTTGAAGCAGGTGCATTTAAAATTTTCTGTTGAAAAAAATCTTTATTAAGATGCAAAACCATCTGAGGTGCAGTTCTTTTTACAGTCTCTTTTTTTGGATCAGTAGCATCAACAGTCTTTGTTACAATTTCTTTAGCATCAAAAAAGAATTCTGTATTTTCTACTGGACTCGCAATACTATCATTTAAAAAATTACCCAGCTTTTTAGTCTCGAATTCAGAATTTTGATCGGTGTAATAAAATTGTGTTAATTGAGAACCTCCATTAAAATAACTATTTCTCATCTGAATACCAGATTCGTAAAGCTTTAAATCAAGTTTTCCGTCTTTACCTTTTCCATCTGTACCACCGTAAATAGAATCTAATACATAAGTACTAGCTCCCTCTGCATCGGTTGTTTTACTTCTAACAAAATAAGGAATTGTAAGAACTGCGTTTTCAATAACTGGCGATTCACCAATTGTTGGCGCATAAGATGACATTACTACCTGTGTAACAAAATTTGCTGTTGTAGTTCCAAAAATTGGGTTATCATAAATACCCAAAGCATTTGTAGGCAAAAAATTTGACTGAACCGGCGTTACTTCCTGATTAAAAGCCAAAACCTCGTATGTTTCTGGCTCAAGTCCAAAATGATCTTCTCCAATTAAACCATCACCAATTGCATTAAAATCTTTATCGCAAGAATATAAAAAAACTACAGTTAAAGCTAAAAGAAATCTCTTAATAAAAGAAGTATTAATCATTGTTTTATAATAAGTTAAAATTTTAAAGTCCAAATGTTCTATAGAAATTTGTATAAGCGTCAGCAAATGCATCTTTCGTGGCGAAAGGTAAAAAAGGTTTTCCTGAAGATTCTATAAATTTTGTTAAACTTGGAGAAACATTTTCAGATGCAATGATTACTCCATCAGAATGTAAAATGCTAGCTTTTAAAACATTCTCGTAATTTGGAACTTCTAAATCTGAAACAGCTTCATGAGGAACACCGTCAAATTTAACTTTATTAATCATTTCTAAATCTAAATTTTCATCAAAAGACTGTCCGTAAACAGAAGTGATAATTTTAGTTTCAGAAAACAATGCTTCATGTTTATAATAATGTTTCATATAAATTGGAAGCATAGCTGCCAACCATCCATGAACATGAATAATATCTGGAACCCAGTTTAATTTTTTTACTGTTTCTACGACACCTTTAGCAAAGAAAATTGCTCTTTCATCATTATCAGGATACAAAACACCTTCTTCATCTGCAAAAGTTGCTTTGCGTTTAAAGTATTCATCATTATCAATAAAGTAAACCTGAATTCTTTCTTTCGGAATCGATGCAACTTTAATAATCAATGGCATATCTAAGTCGTTCACTACCAAATTCATTCCAGAAAGTCTAATCACTTCATGCAATTGATGTCTTCTTTCATTGATATTCCCATATCTTGGCATGAAAATTCTTATCTGACCGCCTTGATCATTAATCATTTTCGGAACGTCGTAAGACATTAAAGAAACCTCATTTTCAGCCAAATAAGGCACGACTTCAGATGATACATACAATATCCTCTTATCTTTCATAATAGTATTTTACTTAATTTTGGTAATAAAAACGTCGCAAAATTACAAAATTTTATGCAGTTTATAACTAATATATTATGTTTGCACTAAATTTTAATAATACCTCAATGCATATTTTCTACAGTAAAGCAGCGTTGATAGCCTATCTTAAAACTATCAAAACCGCAAATTCAACTATCGGATTTGTACCTACAATGGGCGCTTTACACCAAGGACATTTGGCTTTAATGCAACGTTCGATCAAAGAAAACGACGATACGGTTGTAAGTATTTTTGTCAATCCAACCCAATTTAATAATCCCGAAGATTTAGCAAAATACCCAAGAACTCTTGAGGAAGATGTTAAGAAAATGCGTACATTAAGTGATAAAATCATTTTATATGCACCTTCTGTTGAAGATATTTATGAAGGAAATACAATTTCTCAGGATTTTGATTTTGACGGATTAGAAAATCAAATGGAAGGAAAATTTAGGCCAGGACATTTTAACGGAGTTGGAACAATTGTAAAAAGGTTATTTGAAATTGTAACGCCTACAAATGCCTATTTTGGAGAAAAAGATTTTCAGCAGCTTCAAATTGTTAAAAAACTGGTCGAAAAAACCGGTTTACCAGTAAATATTGTTGGCTGTCCGATTTTTAGAGAAGAAAATCAGCTGGCAATGAGTTCGCGAAACGAACGATTAACTCCAGAAGAAAGAAAAGAAGCATCTATTATATATAAAACCTTAACAGAAGCTAAAGAGATTTTTCAAAAAAGTTCTCCGCAAGAAACAATCGAATTTGTAGAAAATTCTTTCAAAGACAACAAAGAATTCAAACTCGAATATTTTGTTATTGCTGACGAATCGACACTTTTACCTATCAATCAGAAAGAGAACGACAAAAACTATCGTGCATTTATAGCAGTATTTGTTAATTCTATAAGACTGATAGACACCATTTCATTAAATTAATCTAACTTTGCAGCATGCAAATTCAAGTTATAAAATCAAAAATTCATCGCGTTAAGGTAACGGGTGCCGATTTAAATTATATTGGCAGCATTACTATTGATGAAACTCTACTAGAAGCTTCAAATATTATTGAAGGCGAAAAAGTATCTATTGTTAACATTAATAATGGCGAGCGTTTTGAAACTTACGCTATTAAAGGTGAAAAAAATTCGGGAGAAATTACTTTGAATGGTCCTGCAGCGAGAAAAGTACAGAAAGATGATATTATCATTATCATTTCTTACGCTACTTTGGATTTTGAAGAAGCTAAAACTTTCAAACCATGGATTATTTTCCCGAATGAAAATGACAATTCTTTAACCTAAGATTTTCCTTTTCTTATCGAATTCCCTTATTTTGTCAAAAGTCAATTTTGAACAGAAAAAATCTTCTTTTGCCTAATTTGAAAAGATTTTAGGCCGCAAAACTTTGCTTCAATTTTAAAAACCAACTTCATAAAGAAGCAAATAAAATAGTATATTGCTACACTATTTTCAATACTTTTTAATTCACTGAAATGCCACAAATCATGAAAAAAGTTTACCTACTAATTCTTTTAATTTCATTTTCGTCGTTCTCACAAAAAACGTTCGACAACATTAAATCAGAAAAACTGGGAGAAGAACGCAGAATTACCATCGGACTTCCCGCTTCTTATGAAGCCAATAAAGACAAAAAATATCCTGTTCTTTATTTATTAGATGGAGATTATTTATTTGATCCGTTTTCTGGAGCTGTAAGTTATGGTAATTATTGGGATGATATTCCGGAAATGATTATTATCGGAATTCATCAAAACAAAGATGGAGAACGTTTTGACGACACAACAATCGATCAAAACACTGGACTTCCTTTTGAAAAAGGAGCAAAATTTTTCGAATTTATCGGAGCAGAATTAATTCCGTACATCGAAAAAAAATACAGAACTTCTCCGTTTAGAATTATTGCAGGACATGATTTAACAGCAGGTTTTGCTAATTTTTATTTGTATAAAGAAACTTCAATTTTTAATGCCTATATCTGTTTAAGTCCAGAATTAGCAAACAAAATGGAAGTTCGTATTCCTGAAAAGTTTGCCAAAATAAAAGAGCCGATTTTCTTTTACTTATCAGCTGCCGACGGAGATATCAAAAAAATAAAAGAACCGATAGATAAATTAAACAGCAATATTAAAATCGCGAATAATCCGTTAGTAAATTATAAATACGAAGTTTTTAAAGGAACGACACATTATACAGAAGTCCTGCATTCTATTCCGAGCGCGCTTTATCAGATTTTTGAAGTTTACAGACCAATAAATTCTGCAGAATATAATGATAAAATTGCCGTTCTTCAATCTGGATATGCAGAATATTTGGAGAATAAATACAATGCAATGTCACAAGTTTTAGGAGTTCAAATTCCTGTTAGAATAAGTGATTTTAAAGTAATTGAAAATATTATTTTAAGAAATAACGCTTATAGCGAATTAAGCAAAATGGCCGAAATCGGAAATGTAAATTATCCTAAAGCCATGTTGGGAGAATATGAATTAGGTTTAATGTACGAAAAGCAAGGCGATCCGAAACATGCTTCAAAAAAATATCAAAACGCTTCGCAAATGGAACCGATTGGCGATTTGAATAAAGATATGATGTATGAGAAAATTGATGAAATGAATACGCTTGCGAAAAAAAAGTAAATAATGTCAAAAGTTAAAACTTCCTTTTTTTGTCAGAATTGCGGAACCCAATATGCCAAATGGCAAGGGCAATGCAATGCCTGCAAAGAATGGAATACGATTGCCGAAGAAATCATTCAAAAACAGGACAAAGTAGCCTGGAAAACTGAATCTGCTCCAACTGGAAAAGCGCCAAGACCTTTAAAAATTAACGAAATTGATTCTGCACAGGAAGTCCGAATGGACACAACCGACAGCGAATTGAATCGTGTTTTAGGCGGCGGGCTTGTTCCTGGATCTTTAACGCTTTTGGGCGGTGAACCAGGCATCGGAAAAAGTACGCTTTTGCTGCAAGTTTCTTTAAAACTACCTTATAAAACTTTATATGTTTCTGGAGAAGAAAGTCAGAAACAAATTAAAATGCGCGCGGAAAGAATTACGCCAAACAGCGAAAACTGTTATATTCTAACCGAAACCAAAACGCAGAATATCTTCAAACAAATTGAAACCATTCAGCCTGAAGTTGTAATAATCGACTCGATTCAGACTTTGCATACCGATTATATTGAATCGACCGCAGGAAGTATTTCTCAAATTCGAGAAACCACTGCCGAATTAATCAAATTTGCTAAAGAAAGTAATATTCCTGTTATTTTAATCGGGCATATTACGAAAGATGGAAATATCGCGGGACCAAAAATCTTGGAACACATGGTTGATACGGTTCTTCAGTTTGAAGGCGATAGAAATCACGTGTACAGAATTTTACGTTCCTTAAAAAACCGTTTCGGATCTACTGCTGAATTGGGAATTTACGAAATGCTCGGAAGTGGTTTACGTGAAGTAAATAATCCTTCAGAAATTCTAATTTCACATAAAGACGAAGAACTTTCAGGAACTGCAATTGCAACAACTCTCGAAGGCATGCGCCCATTGATGATTGAAATTCAATCTTTGGTAAGCACAGCGGTTTACGGAACGCCTCAAAGAAGCACAACAGGTTACAATGCAAAAAGATTAAACATGATTTTAGCTGTTTTAGAAAAAAGGGCTGGTTTCCGCTTAGGCGCAAAAGACGTTTTCTTGAATGTTACTGGCGGAATTTCTGTTGATGATCCAGCAATTGATTTAGCGGTTGTTGCTGCAATTTTATCATCAAATGAAGATATTCCGGTTGGAAAAGGATTTTGTTTTGCTGGTGAAGTCGGACTTTCTGGCGAAATTCGTCCTGTTAATCGTGTAGACCAACGTATTCAAGAAGCCGAAAAATTAGGATTTGATACTATATTTGTTTCTAAATACAACAAAATTGCTTTAAAAAACACTGGAATTAAAATTGAACTTGTAGCAAAAATTGAAGATGTTGCCAGCATTCTTTTTGGTTGATGTTATTTAGCCACGAATTATAATTAATTTTAACCACGTCAGTTTAATTATTTTCAACACATAGAAACATAGTTTAACTTTGTGTTTAAAGGCGTTTCACTAGCATTAATAAACATAGTTCATTATGTGTTAGAAACTAGTTTCTTTTTGCATCCTTTTTCGATACAAAAAATCTATGTTTCTATGTGTTAAAATGTATTCGTAGAAAAAAACTTTACAGACAGTTTCTCTTTTTAAGAAATTAACTTTATGAATTTTCCTAAACAAAAAATATACAAAGCACTAAAAATACTAGGAATAGTACTGGTTTTAATTTTAGTTGCACTTTATTATTTTCGTGATTCGCTTTTAAAACAGGCAATTGCAAAAGTAACTCACAAAATGGCTGTTGAATACAACAGTAATTTCTCTGTAGAATCGGCTTCTTTTGACGGTTTATCTACCATACATTTAACCGATGTCGTTTTGGCGCCAATAAATGCTGATACACTTGTCAAGATAAAAAACGTTGAAACCAGCATTAGTTTAAGCAATTTATTGATTGGAGATGTTCAAATTGGAACTCTAAAAGTTGACAATGGCTACATTCAGTTAGTTAAAAAAGGAAAAAAGCGAAATTTTGATGCTTTCTTAAAGAAAGACAGAGAAGAATCCAGTTCTAACGAAAAACGTAAATACGCTTCGTTTGCTTACCGAATCATTTCGAAAGTATTGAATTTAGTTCCAACCGATATGGATTTGAAAAACTTCAAATTCAAAATCGATGACAACGGGAAACTAACTTCTATCGACGTAAACAAATTGGTTTTAAACAATAAACAGCTAGAAACCAATCTTCATGTTCAGGCAAAAGATTTTGATCAGCGTTGGAATATCAAAGGTTTTGCAGATCCGAGAAATCAAAAAGCAGATATTCGATTTTTTAATTTAGATACTGGTGCTATTCGCGTTCCTTATCTGGATCAGCGTTACAACTTAAAAGCAAGCTTTGATTCTATTCGTTTAAATGTTCAAAACATTGATAAAAGCGGCAGTGAATTGCATATTGACGGTTTTACTTCGATTGCTAATCTTAAAATCAATCATCCAAAAATTGCAAGTAAAGATGTTGTTATAAAAAATGCCCGTTTTGATTATCGCTTTTTACTTGGAGATAATTTTATTTCGATTGACAGCACTTCTACAATGCAACTGAACAAAATTAAAGTTCGTCCTTATATTTCTTACGATACTGAAAAAGATACGGTTTATACTTTGAAAGTTGATATTCCGAAAATGAAAGCCCAAGATTTCATTGTTTCGCTACCCGACGGACTATTTACGCATTTTCAAGGCATGCAGGCGACTGGAAATTTCGATTACAAACTGGATTTCAAATTCAACAAAAACAAACCCAATACGCTTGTTTTTGATAGCAAATTAAACAAAGAAGACTTAAAAATCACCAAATATGGTGAAGCCGATTTAAATAAACTAAACGGCGAATTTGTTTATCGCGCAATTATTCAAAACGTTTTGCAAAGACCTGTTTTGGTTGGAAATGCAAATCCGAATTATACGCCTTTAGATCAGATTTCTCCATATTTAAGAAAATGTGTTTTAACGACAGAAGATCCATCATTCTTCTCACATCGCGGATTTATAAATGAAGCTTTCAAACAATCGATTCTGAAAAACATTCGAACCAAAAAATTCTCTCGCGGCGCAAGTACAATTAGCATGCAGTTGATTAAGAATGTCTTTTTAACTCGTGAAAAAACGCTTTCGCGAAAGCTGGAAGAAATTCTATTGGTTTACATCTTAGAAAACAACCGAATTGTAAGCAAAGAAAGAATGCTGGAAGTTTATTTCAACATTATAGAATGGGGACCAAACGTTTACGGAATTGGAGAAGCGAGTCATTTTTACTTCCAGAAAAATCCAGCCGATTTAAATGTTGATGAATGTTTGTATTTGGCAACGATTATTCCGAAGCCTAGAAAATTCATGTATCAGTTTAATGATCAAGGAAATTTGAAAGATTACGCTCTTAAAAATCAAAAATTCTTGAAGAATTTAATGTTTAGAAGAGGACTTTTAATTCCTGAAGATACAACTGGCATATTACCCGTTTACATTTCTGGAAATGCGCGATCTCTAATAAAAATCAAAGTTCCGGATTCAACGGCTATCAAAGCAGATTCTTTGGCTGTTGATGATGAGTTTGATTTGTAATTAAGAGAAGTTTAACCGCAAGGTTCGCTAAGATTTACGCAAAGCACGCTAAGATTTTTTTACCTTTTAAAAGGAAAATCTTAGCGTGCTTCTCTATTATTTTGTTGATCAAAACATTGCGAACTTTGCGTAAATCTTTGCGCTCTTCGCGGTTAAATATAATTTAAGGAGCAGGATCAGGAATTATAGCCTGAACCGCATCAATTTCTGCTAAGATTTGTTTAGAAAGAACAACATCAATTGTATCTATGTTTTCTTTTAATTGTTCTAAAGTCGTTGCGCCAATAATTGCACTTGTCAAAAATGGTTGCTGCAATACAAATCCCATTGCCAGTTCAGTTAACGTTAAACCATGTTTTTTAGCGATTTCTAGATACAATTTTGTCGCTTCTGTACATTGATCGCTATTGTAACGTTTGTATTGCGGAAAAAGATTAACTCTCGCTTTTGGATGAGGCTCTCCCGTCAAGAATTTTCCAGTTAAAACTCCGAATGCTAAAGGCGAATATCCTAGCAAACCAACATTTTCATATTTTGAAACTTCAGCAGAATTTACTTCAAACAAACGGTTCAATAAAGAATACGGATTCTGAACAGTTTTGATTCTTGGAAGATTTTGATATTTGCTTTCTTCCAAAAGACGCATCATTCCCCATGCATTTTCATTAGAAACCCCAATGTGTTTGATTTTCCCTTCTTTAATTAATCCGTCGAAAGTTTCTAATATTTCTCTGAAATTATCTTCCCAAACGTCATCATGTCCGTGAAAAGCACGCTGTCCAAAATTATTGGTTTTTCTTTCTGGCCAATGCATTTGATACAAGTCGATATAATCGGTTTGAAGTCTTTTTAAACTGTTTTCAACTGCATATTTGATACTTGCAGGAGAAAAATCTAGTTTCTCGCGCATGTATCCAAAATTCGGATTCGGTCCAGCAATTTTAGAAGCCAAAATAACTTTATCTCTATTTCCAGATTTCTTAAACCAAGTTCCGATAATTTTTTCTGTGCTTCCGTAAGTTGCTTCACTTGCTGGAACTGAGTACATTTCTGCAGTATCAAAGAAATTTACGCCTCTTTCAAGAGCATAATCCATTTGTTCGTGTCCTTCTGCTTCTGAATTTTGCTGCCCGAAAGTCATTGTACCAAGGCATATTTTACTAACTTTTATATCGGTATTGGGTAATGTTGTGTATTTCATTTTTTCTTTAAAGGTTCAAAGTTGCAAAGGCTCAAAGGTACAAAGTGATTTTTCAAATCGGAAAGTGAGAAAGGTTAAAAAAAGTACAAGGTTTTGAAAATCTTGCAAGAACAAAAAAGGCTCAAAGTAAAAACTTTGAGCCTTTGCATCTTAGGACCTTTGTTCCTAAATTTATTTCAAACTTTTTAATGGATTTTGAAATGTATTAAAAATTCTAACAATCAAAATAGAACTTTCTCTAATTTGATATAAAACTTTATAATTTCCAACAATAATTCTTCGACAATCGAGTCTATATTCATCCAGTTGAAATTGCTCAGGAAAAACAATTACATCTGTACAATCGAATAATTCTTTTCTAATCTTTAAGGGTTTCTTTAGAATAAAGTTGTTTTAAATACAAATAAATATCTTTCAAATCCAGTTTAGCGCTCTCACTCCAAAAAACTTCCAATTTACTCATTGTCCCAACCTTCCATTTCTTTTTGTAAATCTTCTTTTGAAGTTATTCGATTGTATTTAATATCATCTAGTCCTTCTTCAACTTTATTATGATATTCTATTAATGTCAATGGATTTCCCTTTGCATCATACGAAACAACTTCATTCAAATAATTATCAAAAACCGATGCCACAATTCGCAATACTCTTTCATCTGCCAAATCAAGCTGATTTCTTATTTTATCTTTTAATTCCGGAAGTCCCATAATTCTTTATTTATAAAAATCAAAGTTACAAAATTTTAAATTCCAATATAAAAATCCCAAATTCCAAAAATTAAAAAAGGCTCAAAGTAAAAACCTTTGAGCCTTTGCACCTCAGAACCTTTGTCCCTTAGTTTATGCTATTCAACATCTCCGCAATCTCATCTAACCTTGGTGTCAAGATGATTTCGATTCTACGATTTTTAGCTTTTCCTTCTGGCGTTGCATTGCTTGCTAAAGGAGAAAACTCGCTTCTTCCAGCTGCTGTAAGTTTTTGTTTGTTGATTTTTGGGTTTTCACTTAAAATAGCTACGATTGCCGTTGCTCTTTTAGTTGACAAATCCCAATTGTTTGCAATTGGCCCAGAACCAGCATACGGATCGTCATCTGTGTGACCTTCAATAAGAACCGAAAGATCAGGATTATCTCCTAAAACTTTCCCAAGTTCTACGACTGCTCTTTTTCCTTCAGTTCCAACAGCCCAGCTTCCTGAGTTGAAAAGCAATTTGTTTTCCATAGAAACATATACTTTTCCGTTTTTGTGCTCAACCGTTAAACCTTTACCTTCAAAACCAGTTAAAGCTTTAGATAAAGTTTCTTTCAGTTTACGCATTGCTTCTTCTTTAGCGGCAATCATATCTTCCAATTCTTTCAAACGATTTGCTGTTTTATCTAAACGAGCTTGTTCGTCTGCAAGAGCTTTACCTTTTGCTTCTAACTGTGCCAATAATTCACGGTTTTTAGCCATATTTTTTTCTAATGCATCGTTGCTGTTTTTCTCCAATGCATTATATGAATCTTGCAATACTTTAAATTTTTTCTGCTCGGCAGCAAGATCAGCTTTTTGCTTTGCTAAATCATCTTTTGTACTTGCAAGATCTTTTGTTAATTTATCGCGATCAAGTTCTAACTGATTTTTTGCTTTCTTCAAATTATCGTTTTCATCTGTAATAGAACGATTTTCTTTTTTCAAATCAGAGTATTTTGTTTCTAAGTCATTATAAATTTTCTTAGAAACACATGACGTTGCGGAAAAAGCTAATACTAGCAATCCGATGGAGGCTTTTTTAATCATCTTCTTTAATTGGTTTATTTCTGGGCGTTTAATAATTTTTAAATATTAAAATTCCATATAAATTTTAAAACTTAAATTCTTTCAGCAAGAACAATACCAAAAATTAGTCAATTTCGACTAAAACCGGACAATGATCCGAATGCATAGCATCTGGTAGTATAACAGCTCTTTTTAATCTGTTTTCTAATGAGTCGCTCACTAAATTATAATCGATACGCCAACCTTTGTTATTTCCTCTTGCTCCTGCGCGGTAACTCCACCACGAATAATTATGCGGTTCTTTATTAAAATGACGGAAACTATCAATAAATCCTGATTTCATAAAAGCATCCAACCAAGCGCGTTCTGCAGGAAGAAATCCAGAAACGGTTTTATTGCGCACAGGATCATGAATATCAATCGCTTCGTGACAAATATTATAATCACCGCAAATAATAAGATTCGGAATCGTGACTTTTAATTCGTCTATATATTTCTGGAAGTCATCCATAAACATAAATTTATGATCTAATCTTTCAATATTTGTTCCAGACGGAAGATATAAACTCATAACAGAAACATCATCAAAATCGGCGCGAAGATTTCTTCCTTCAAAATCCATATGATGAATTCCTGTTCCAAAAACGATATTATTGGGTTTTGTTTTCGAAAGAATCGCTACTCCACTGTATCCTTTTTTAGTCGCAGGATAGTAATACTGAAACGGATAACCCGCTACTGTTATATCATCAACTGGAATTTGATCTTGAGTTGCTTTTATTTCCTGAAGACATATTACATCAGGACTTGCTTGTTTCAGCCATTCGATAAAACCTTTGTTTATTGCGGCTCTAATTCCGTTTACATTATAAGAAATAATTTTCATCAGTGATTTTTTTAGGATTTCAAATGTAATAAAAAAGTGCAAAGTTTATCTTGGAAACAATGAAAAGTAGACTTTTTTGTTATCTTTGTTCGCTGTTCTAATAAATTAAAAGTACTACATGGGTTTAGTTACCGCGAAAGAAGTTGCAAAGGCAATAAATGTTGAAAAGTACGGAGTTTTCGGTACGTTTTCTGGCTGGATTCTTATGAAGGTTCTTAAGATCTCAACCCTTAATAAAATTTACGATCGTAATAAACATTTGGAAGACCTTGCGTTTTTGAACGGAATTTTGGACGAGATGGAAATCAAATTCGAAATCCCTGAAGAGGACTTGAAACGTTTGCCGAAAGATGGCGCCTATATTACTATTTCTAATCATCCGCTTGGTGGAATTGATGGAATTTTATTATTGAAATTGATGCTCGAAAGAGAGCCAAATTTCAAAATCATTGCGAACTTCTTGTTACACAGAATTGTTCCAATGAAAAAATACATTATGCCGGTTAATCCTTTTGAAAATCATAAAGATGCAAAATCTAGCGTAATCGGAATTAAAGAAACTTTACGCCATTTAAGCGACGGAAAACCTTTGGGAATTTTTCCTGCGGGAGAAGTTTCTACTTATAAAGACGGAAAATTAGTAGTAGACAAACCTTGGGAAGAAGGCGCAATTAAATTGATTAGAAAAGCCAAAGTTCCGGTTGTTCCGATTTATTTTCATGCCAAAAACAGTAAATTATTCTATTGGCTTTCTAAAATTGATGACACTTTAAGAACCGCAAAACTTCCTTCTGAACTTTTAACGCAGAAAGATCGTGTGATTAAAGTTCGTATCGGAAAACCAATTTCTGTATCTGAGCAAAATGAGATCGAATCTTTTGAAGAATACTCTGAATTCTTGAGAAAGAAAACTTATATGCTTGCCAATCCGTTTGAGAAAGACACCAAACTTATTGATACAGCAAGCCTTAAGATAACAAAAGCGCCTAAAAAAATAGTTACGCCTGCAAGCGAGTCAAAATTGATTGATGAAGTTCAGGCTTTGAGAGACAGTGATTCTAGATTTTTACAAAGTAAAAACTACGAGGTTTTCTTTGCAAGCGCGAAGCAGATTCCGAACATTTTACATGAAATTGGTCGTCTTCGCGAAATTACTTTCCGTGAAGTTGGCGAAGGAACAAATGAATCTATCGACTTAGACGAATACGATCAATACTATCACCATATGTTTTTATGGGATGATGAAACCAAAAAAATCGCTGGAGCTTACCGTATGGGATTAGGTTCTGAAATCTATCCAAAATACGGAATTGAAGGTTTTTATCTAACTGATCTTTTTAGATTTGAGCCCGAACTTCATGATATGATGCATAAATCTATCGAAATGGGTCGTGCTTTTATCGTGAAAGAATATCAGCAAAAACCAATGCCTTTGTTCTTATTATGGAAAGGTATTATTCATACTACTTTGCGTCATCCTGAACACAAATATTTGGTTGGAGGTGTAAGTATCAGTAATCAGTTTTCAGATTTCTCTAAATCTTTGATGATTGAGTTTATGAAATCGAATTATTACGATCCGTATATTGCGCAATATATTCACCCGAAAAAAGCGTACAAAGTAAAACTGAAAGACGCAGATAAAGACTTCATTTTCGACGAAGCAGAATCTGACTTGAATAAGTTTGATAAAATCATTGACGAATTAGAACCAGGAAATTTACGTTTACCAGTTTTAATTAAAAAATACATCAAACAAAACGCAAGAGTTGTAGCTTTCAACGTTGATCCATTATTCAACAATGCGATTGATGGTTTAATGTACATTAGAATTGCAGATATTCCAGAAAGTACAATGAAACCTGTTATTGAAGAATTTCAGATTGAATTGGAACGTAAATTATCTGAGAAAGAAGATTAAGTTTTTACTTTGATATAAAAACAGAAAATCCCATTTGCTTAAAAATATAAGTAAATGGGATTTTTGTTTGAAAGATATTAGACATCTATGCTAGAGCGAGCGTCCCGCTCGTGAAGACAATTTATATTTAACTTTTCGTTAATCTTAAACTTTTCGATGTTTGCGCTAAAGGTGAGATAATTATAAAACAAAAAAACTCCTACATTCTATTAAAGCAGGAGTTTTTAATTAATTTTTTTATTTAAAACTAGTTTAGATCTTTTCCAATCTCACTCATTTCTTCAAATTCATTTTTTGGATCTGCTCCGTATTGGTTAGAACCTTTTTCTCCTTCAGTAGCTAACAATACAATATTATAAATTGGAATAAGTAAGAACCACCATTCTTTACCAATATCATGAAGCCTTCTAACTCCAACAGCAATTGAAGGAACTAAAACCGCCAAGCTATAGATGCTTCCAATAATTGCTAAACTTGGCGAAATTAATCCCAAAACATTATTTAGAACAACACTAATAATAACATTCACCAAGAAAAACATCCAATATTCTTTTCTTCTTGCTCTACCTTTAAAATTTGCATAGTTATTTAAAACTACTTTTTTGTACATTTCTAACATAATAAAATCTTTTAAATTCCCTACTCTTACGGCTTTTCAGTTACTCCATCTCTTCTTTTTAACAGAATGCAAGATTACTTACTTTGAAAACCGTCTGTAGCTACTAAAAGTTTTTATTATATCAGAAAAAGACATTTTTAAGCATAAAAAAACCCACTCATTTCTGAATGGGATTTTTTTATATTACACTGTTTGATTTAGAACCAGCCTTTATAACCAACTTGATAAGTCTGATAAAACTCTTCGTCAGTTTTTAAGAGATACAGAATGCCTTCAATAATTCCTATTACGCCGCCAATTCCGCAAAATCCTAAAACTAGCTGAATTAAACCTTCTTTGGTATATCCCAGATAGAATTTATGAATTCCCAAAGAACCTAAGACAATCGCTAAAATTCCTGCTATTACTTTTTTATTTTCTTGCTGGTCATATCGAGGATTATTCCAGTCTTCTCTTCTTGTATTCTCCATTTTTATTCCCTTTATCGTTAATAATATAGTTTTACAAATCAGAACTTAAAACACTTATAATATTTTAATTGCCTAAACAATATTATTAAAAATTAACAAATAAAGCTAATTTAACGCTATAGATTCGTAAGAAAATAATCAAAAAATAATTGCAGATTATTCGATCTTGTAAATTGCTTTTATTTTATCGACAATGACTTGCGCCAATCTTTCATGGCTTTCAAAAGTCCACCCAGCAATGTGTGGCGTTAGCAAAACATTTTTAGATTCTAGTAAATATTGAAATGCTTCTGGCGTATTTTTGTCTTGAAAAAGGGTTTCAAAAGAAAGTTTCTCATACTCCAAAACATCCAAACCTGCACCAAGCACTTTTTTCTCTTTCATAGCTTCAACCAAATCTGCTGTAACTATGTTTTTACCTCGCGAAGTATTGATGATCCAAAACGGTTTTTTAAACGCATTTATAAAGCTTTTGTTAACCATTTTATCCGTTTCTGGTGTCCAAGGAAGGTGAAGACTTAAAACATCTGTTTTTTCGCGTAATTCTTCTAACGAAACTTGTTTGGCGTTTTCGTCTCCAACATTATCCAAAATATCATAGCAAAGAACTTCTGTATCAAAACCTCTCAGTTTTTTAGCAAAAGCTTTTCCCATATTTCCATAACCGATAATTCCGACTGTTTTTAAATCTAATTCATGGCCGCGATTGCTTTCTCGATTCCATTGACCTGATTTTACTTCAGCATCAGCTTGGTTTAGATTATTAAACAAAGACAAAATTACGCCAAGCGAATGTTCTGCAACAGCGTTGCGATTACCTTCTGGAGCAGCAATTAGATGAATTCCTTTCGAAGAAGCACACTCACAATCAATACTTTCCAAACCTGCGCCAACTCTCGCAATAAATTGCAACTTTGTTGCTTTATCTAAAAAAGTCTTATCGATCTTGAAACGGCTGCGAATTACGATTCCGTTATAATCTTGAATTTTTCCCTCAATTTCTTCTTTAGAAGATTTAAAATCGGCGTGATTTTCGAAACCAGCTTCTTCCAATTGATTCCATAAAATAGGATTATTGCTGTCGATATGAAGAATTTTTATGCTCATTATTTTTCAATTTTTTACAAACACAAAAATACGTTTAATTTAATCTCGCAAAGTCGCAAAGAGGCAAAGTTTTTATTGGTCGGATTTTTTTTTAACTTTGAAAGTATTCGGATTAAATAAATCCATTCTCTAAATCTTCAGAATTTTTTCAAATGAAATTAACCAAGACCTTTAAAGCCTTTTTTGAAAACGAAAAATCGGGAGGAATTATCTTGCTTGCCGTAACACTTCTATCGCTTTTCCTTGCCAATTCTTCTTTTCAGGTTCCATATGTGGCATTTTGGGAAAAAGAAATTGCAGGGCACACAATAACAGATTGGATTAACGACGGATTAATGACGATTTTTTTCCTTCTAATCGGATTAGAATTGGAACGCGAAATTTATCACGGAGAATTATCTAATTTCAAAAATGCATCATTGCCTATAATGGCGGCTTTTGGCGGAATGCTGGTTCCTGCGGCAATCTTTTTGGTTTTAAATTATGGAACTACAACTCAAAACGGAGCGGGAATTCCGATGGCGACAGATATTGCTTTTGCAATCGGTATTTTATCACTTTTAGGAAATCGAGTTCCTGCTTCTCTAAAAGTATTTTTAACCGCTTTGGCAGTTATTGACGATTTAGGCGCTATTATTGTAATTGCCGTTTTTTATACAACTTCTATTTCGTTTCTTAATCTCGGAATTGCGCTTGGAATCTGGATTATTCTATTTGTTTTAAATCGAATGAAAATTCACAATCTCATTCCGTATCTGATTGGCGGCGTTATTATGTGGTATTTTATGCTTAATTCTGGCGTTCACGCCACAATAACTGGTGTAATTCTGGCTTTTGTTATTCCGTTTGGAGACGGCGGCGAAAAAACTTCATCATATAGATTACAGCACTTTTTACATCAGCCCGTTGCTTTTTTCATTTTACCGTTGTTTGCAATTGCAAATACAGCACTTACAATCGAATCTAATTGGCACGAAGGTTTAAATCATTCTAATACTTACGGAATTATCCTCGGACTTGTCGTTGGAAAACCGCTTGGAATACTCCTTTTCTCTTCTGTCGGTGTAACTTCTGGCTTATGCATTTTACCCAAAAACTTAAAATGGGCTCATATTTTAGGCGCAGGAATGTTGGGTGGAATCGGTTTTACAATGTCGATTTTCATAACCGTTTTAGCTTTCAAAAATCCAGAAATCATTGTTTTTTCGAAAATTGCTATTCTTATTGCTTCTTTCTTGGCCGGACTTTTTGGGTTTATTTTTCTTAAATATGTTTTGAACAAAAAGCACAACGATTTACTTGAAATATGAAAAAAACACTAATATTTCTATCTTTCTTTTATCTGATTTTAACCGCGTGTAATCAAAAAGCAGAAACAATTTCCGTCGCTGAAAATTCAAAAAATGAAATTATTACTTTGGAAAAAAATTCAAAAGATGAAATTGAAGGAACTTATAAAACTGAAGGCTGCGATCTGTCTGTAATTATTTCAAAAATTAAAGATGATTATCAATATACTTTTAAAACCAATCTCCGCACTTTAAAAGGAAAAGCGACATATTCTAAAAATAGTTCGGGTGAAAAGTATATTACTTTAGAAGGAATTCAATGGGATGAATATGAAGGAGATATTAGTAATGAAAATGATTCTATTCCTGAAAAAGAATTAGAAATCCCAATTGGAATTGATGCATTATACGTAAAAGATACTTTGACGATTCAGAATTATGGCAATTCAATGAATTCATATACAAAGATTTCGGAATGTGGATTGAAGTATATTCAGCTGATTAGAAAGTAATTTCACATATTATTTGTCATTCCGAGGGACGAGGAATCTTCGTTAGAAACTCGACAAAGATCGGCGATTGACTTTACGGAGCTACTCGCGAAGATTCCTCGTTCCTCGGAATGACAAACTTAATGTGCAAATTCAATTAAAATAAAAAATTCCAAACCTCAACAAAAATTGAAATTTGGAATTTATATATAATATTAAAAACTATTCTTAACCTTTGATTTGCTTCAAAGAAGTCTTAATTCCTTTAATTAAAGAAGAACTAAAACCATTGTGCTCCATTTCATTTAAACCGACAATTGTACAGCCTTGTGGCGTTGTTACACGATCAATTAATTGTTCTGGATGCACACGCTCTTCTAAAAGCATTTTAGCAGCTCCTTTTACAGTTTGAGCCGCAATTGCAAGTGCAGTATTAGAATCGAAACCAATTTCGATTCCTGCTTGCATAGACGCGCGAATATAACGCAACGCATACGCTGTTCCGCACGCTCCTAAAACAGTTGCTGCATCCATTAATTTTTCGTCGATTACAGGAGCTGTTCCTAAATCTTGGAATAAGTCAACAATTGGTGATGCGTTTTCTTTGTATTTTTCAGGGAAAGAAATACAAGTCGCCGATTCTCCAAACTGCGCCGCAATATTTGGCATAATGCGAACAACTGGATATTCAAAATTTGTTTTGGTTTGAAGCACCTCCAAAGACAATCCGCTTACAGCTGAAGCAATTGTTTTGTTTTGAATAACTGGCAGGATCTCAGCCAAAACCGTATCAACCTGATATGGTTTTATGGTTAAAATTACAACATCAGCTTCTTGAATATTGTGTTTATTATCGTTAGAAACAGTGATTCCATATTCCGTTAAATATTGAATACTTCCTGTATTTCTTCTTGTGACAGTAACTTGGTTGTTTTTCGAGAATTTAGCAATTCCCAAGGCAATAGAAACCCCAAGGTTTCCTCCTCCAATAATGTGTACTTTCATTTTGGTTTGGCTTTAATTTATTTCTGGTTGGTAAACAGCATTTTTCGCCTGCAAATTACGCAGATTTTAGAGATTTTTAATCACTCCAAAAGGCTAATTTGTGGCAAAAATCTAGAATCCGAGAATCAAATTTGCTACTCCGAAGTATAACATGATTCCGAATACGTCATTGGTTGTTGTAATAAACGGACCCGTTGCGATTGCAGGATCAATTTTATTTTTGTTAAGGAAAAGCGGCACCAACGTTCCTAAAGTTGCAGCAAAAAGAATCACAACAATCATCGAAATTGAAATAGCAAATCCGACTAAATACTGTTGGTACATTATTGAATGATAGCACAATAAAAGCAATGAAATGATACTTCCCGAAATCATAGAAACGGTAATCTCTTTTGTAAAATATCCACGACTAAAGTCTTTTAGCGTTCCGTTTGCTAAACCTTGCACAACAATTGCCGAAGCCTGAACACCGATATTTCCTGCTGTAGCAGAAAGTAAAGGCACAAAAATGATTAAAGTAGAATATTTTTGAAACGTCGCTTCGTTACCTTTTAAAACAAAAGATGCAACAATTTCGATTACCATTCCGATTAAAAGCCAAGGCAAGCGTGCTTTTGTTAGTTCGTAAACGCTGTCATTTGATTCTACGTCTTGCGTAATACCTGCCGCTAACTGGTAATCTTTGTCTGCTTCTTCTTTAATTACGTCTACGATGTCGTCAATTGTAATTCTTCCAACCAAACGACCTAATTCGTCAACAACTGGAATTGCCTCTAAGTCATACTTTTGCATGATACGAGCAACTTCAACATCTTCCGTATCAACATTTACAAAATTTAATTTTCGGATATAAACTTCCCCAATTTGAGTTTTGGTTGAAGAAGTCAGTAAATCTTTAAGAGAAAGTCTTCCTTTTAAGCGATTTTCATCATCAACCACGTAAATAGAATGTACTCTAGAAACGTTTTCTGCCTGAATTCTCATTTCTTTAACGCAGGTCAAAACATTCCAGTTTTCATTCACTTTTACAAGTTCTTTTCCCATCAAACCACCAGCCGTATTTTCGTCGTAACGCAAAAGATCAACAATGTCTTTGGCGTGTTCAACGTCTAATATTTCTGAGATTACTTCCGCTTTTATTTCTTGCGAAAGTTCAGCGATAATGTCGGCAGCATCGTTAGTTTCAAGCTCATCAAGCTCTTCTGCAATTTCTTTTGGCGAAAGTCGGCTTAAGATATTTTCACGCAGATCTTCTTCTAATTCCAGAAGAATTTCGGCTGTTTTATCACTATCTAAAACCTTAAAGATATAAGTTGCCTCGTCAAAATCTAATTCGTCTAAGATTTCGGCAATATCGGCATGGTGCAGATCATTAAGTAAAACTTCAAGTTCGTTGTCGTTTTTCTTATTGATTAGATCTTCTAACTGATGTATAAATTCTTTACTAACTTTGAACTCCATCGGCTTCTATTTTTTGAGTTAGTTCAATAAATTCATCGACACTTAACTGCTCGGGACGTTTATCAAAGATAGTGTCTTCTCGCAAATTGTCTGATAAATTTAATGTTTTCAAACTGTTACGTAATGTTTTTCGTCTTTGCTGAAAAGCCGTTTTTACAACCGTAAAAAATAACTTTTCACCACAAGGAAGACTATAATCTTCCTTTCGGGTCATTTTCATCACACCCGATTTCACCTTGGGCGGAGGAATAAAAACATTTTCGTCTACAGTAAACAAATACTCAGTATCATAGAAAGCCTGTGCTAGGACAGACAAAATTCCGTATGTTTTTGATCCTTTTTTCTCGCAGATTCGTTCTGCAACTTCCTTTTGAAACATTCCAGAAAATTCCGGAATCTGATCTCTAAATTCTAATGTTCTAAAAACAATTTGAGAAGAGATATTATAAGGAAAGTTACCAATAATAGCGAACTGCTTATTTTCGTAAACTTGATTTATATTGTATTTCAGGAAGTCTTCTGAAATAATTTTGTCTTTTAATTTTGGATAATTGGCATCCAAATACGCAACAGACTCTGTATCAATCTCGATTACTCGAGTAATAATGGGTTTATCAAGTAAATATTTAGTAAGCACACCCATTCCTGGCCCTATTTCTAAAACCTCATCGTACCCTTTTAGACTTAAAGTATCAGCAATTGCTTTTGCAATGCTTTCGTCTTTAAGAAAGTGCTGTCCTAAATGTTTTTTGGCTTTTACTTTTTCCATTTCATTTCTTGTTTGCCACGAGGCTGCAAAAGTATTCTTTTTGCATTAAAGGCACTAAGCTTCTTTAACTTTTTTTGCCACAAAGTCACAAAGACACAAAGTTTTATTTTTTTTCTCTCAGTTATGAAACTGAAAACTGTGACTGCGACTGAAAACTAAAAAATCAATGCTCAGAAATAACTTCTAACTCTGTTCTAAAAGAAAGCATTTTATCTGCAAATAAACCTAAAGCTTCTCTGTGAAATTCTGGTTCATCTTCGATATAAAATTTATCCAAAGTTTCTTTGCTATCTGTCACATATTGTGTTGAATAAGTGATTCCTCCCATTTCTTCTTCAACCAAAACTTTTACGATTCTTGCAGAAGAAAACTTCTGAGTTGCTAAAATTTCTGGTATGTGTTTTTCCTGCATCCATTTTAACCATTGGTCGTGAACGCTTTCGTGTATGTTTGTGGTAACGTTGTAAATGATCATTTCTTTTGATTTTAGATTTCAGACTTTAGATTTTAGATTCTTGTTGAAATCTAAAATCTAAAGTCTGAAGTCTGAATTATAGATTCTTATCCCCTCTTAACTCGCGGTATTTTTTTCTGGCATCTACAAAGTAAATGCTGTCTTGATGATTAAAAATTACCTTTTCATATAAAGACTTTGCCTTTTCTACATCTTTTAGTTCGTCGTTATAGATTTCTGCTGAGAAAAACAGCGCTTCGTCTACATAAATTCCGTCGCCGTGATTATCAATAATCTGCTGATATTGGCTTAAAGCCGAAGCAAAATCTTTCTGACTTTCGTAAACTTTTCCTAAACGCAATAACGTTACCGCTTCTATTTCTTGACCTTTAAAGGTTTTTAAAATATTCTGAAACTGAGCAATAGCTTCTTGTTTTTTATTTTGATAAATCAAAAAATCGCCTTTTGCAAATTGTTTCAGCGCCACTTGAGTCGAATCTGCAGCTGTATTATCATTAATTAAAAGAAAATATTCCAGTGCATCGTTGGCGATTAATTGCGTGTTGGCGGCTTTTAATTCTTTGAATTGTTTATTCGCCCATTCAAAATCGCCTTTGTAATAACTTGTTTTTGCTGCTTTCAAACTCGCTTCGTGCGCCATTACATCATTCTTTAAATCCAATTGAATTTGCGAATAATAAATCAACGCTTGATTGTATTTTTCTTCTAAAAGCAAAATATCAGCCAATTCCATTTTAGCGTCGGCTTTTTGATATTCGTTTAAATTTAATTCTAAAGCTTTTTTGACAACTGCTTTTCCTTCTTCTGTCTTTTTCAAATTAAAAGCCAAAAAATGGGCTTGAATAAGTTGCAAAGATAAGGTAAAAGGACTTATTTCATAAGTAGTAAGCAATTGCTTTAATTCTTGATCAATCGCAGGATATTCTTTTTCATCTGCTTTTTTGATTTTAATCTGCATCAAATTCGCATTCGATTGAATCAATAAATCTAAATCTTTTGTGTTTTGAAGAATGAAATTCAGAATTTCTGTAGCCGTTTCATCATCCTCTTCGTTCATTGCAAACTGACTCAGATTGACAATGCTTAACAACGATTCTGGTTCACGTTTGTAAATGGCTTTTTCTTGAATGAAGGCTTTTCCGAATTCTTTCTGCTGTACATAAAACCAGCTCAAATAATGATTCCAGAAAACGTCTTGATCTTTTTGCGTTTTAAGAATTAATGATTTTCGCATCGCATCTTTAAAAGCCGTGTTATCGGTTTCGCCATTCATGAATCGAGACAATTGTGTCTGAATCAAATTAGAATTTTGCGGATTTGCGAAAGATTCTGTCAGCAATAAATCGATCATCAAATCGGTTTTTCCTAGTTGACCGTAAAGCATACCGATTTGAAAATTGAAATTAAAAGTCGGCTGAATCTGCATTGCAGTCTGATAGGCTTTTAAAGCATATTCTAACAATACTTTTTTCTCGAAAGAATTGGCAATTCCGTAAACATCGTTTGGACTTATTTTTATCTTTTCGATTGCCTGATCGTAATAGCTTTTGGCTTTCGAATCGTTTTTCTGCAATTGAAAATTATATCCTAATTCGACCAAAAAAACGCCTTGTTTGTAGCGATTCAGACGTTCTTGAATTGCTTTTTCAGCATTTGCAAACTGCTGTAATTGCTGATAACAATCGACTGTTCTTAAAAAATATTGTGTGTTGGAAGGTGCATTTTTTAAAAGCTCTTCATAACTGATTTTCGCTTTTTCAAAATCTCCTTTATCATAATAATATTGCGCCAACTGCTCGTTTTGCGCAAATGCAAAACCAGAATATAATAAAACGATATATATTAATATGTTTCTCATATTTTTAGTTTTCAGTCTCAGTCTCAGTTTTTCAGTCTTATTAGAACTGTAAACTGTCACTGTCAACTGTGACTTTTTTTCAGTTACTGTAAACTGTCACTGTCAACTGTAACGTTTTTACTTTTCCAAAAAATCAATCCTAAACCAATTAATATAAACGGAATACTTAAAATCTGTCCCATATTAATCAGCATATCATTCTCGAAAGCTTCTTGATTTTCTTTAAAAAATTCGATTATAAAACGAGCTGCGAATAATAAAGTTAAGAAAGTTCCAAAGATTAAACCTTGTGCCTTTCTAATTTTTTCTGATTTGTACATATAAAACAGAATTCCGAAAATCAATAAATAAGCAAACGCTTCATATAATTGCGTCGGATGTCTAGGAATTAAATCATCTCTTTGAAAAACTACACCCCAATTTCCATTGGTTGGTTTTCCGTAGATTTCAGAATTCATAAAATTTCCCATTCTGATAAAAGCACCCGTTACAGGAACTGCAACCGACATTTTATCCAAAAGTCCTAAGAATTGTACTTTATATCTTCGGCAATATAAAATCATCGCCGTGATTACTCCTATTGAACCTCCGTGACTTGCCAAACCTTGATAACCAACAAATTCGTAAGCGCCTTTGATTTTCTGAATCGGTAAAAGAATTTCTATCGGATGTTTAAAGAAATAATCGGGTTCGTAAAAGAAACAATGTCCAAGTCTGGCGCCTAAAACGGTTCCGACAATAACATAAATAAGTAGACTGTCGAGATTGTCTAACGAAAGATTTTCTTTTTTATAAATATTTCTAACAATATAAAAGCCTAAAAGAAGTCCACAGGCAAAAAGAGCTCCGTAATATTTTAACGGAAAAGTATCTGTGATCCAGAAAATAACAGGATCTACGTTCCAATTTAATATTCCGTTTTTCATTGGTGTGAGTTTTTAGTTTTCAGTCGCAGTCGCAGTTTTCAGTCTAGTATTTAACTGAGACCGAAAACTGCGACTGAAAACTAAAAAACTAGTTTATAATATCAAATCCACAGTAAGGACGTAAAACTTCTGGTATCACGATTCCTTCTGGAGTTTGGTAATTTTCAATAATTCCGGCTAAAACACGAGGAAGTGCTAATGAACTTCCGTTAAGTGTATGCGCCAGCTGATTTTTTCCGTCTTTATCTTTAAAACGTAATTTCAAGCGGTTTGCCTGGAAAGTTTCAAAGTTAGAAACAGAACTAATTTCTAACCAACGATCTTGCGCGGTTGAAAACACTTCAAAATCATACGTTAAAGCAGATGTGAATCCCATATCACCTCCGCAAAGACGTAAAACTCTGTAAGGAAGTTTTAATTCTTTTAAAATCTCTTTTACATGCTCAACCATTCCGTCAAGCGCTGCATAAGAATTATCAGGATGTTCAACACGAACGATTTCTACTTTATCAAATTGGTGCAAACGGTTTAATCCGCGAACGTGTGCTCCGTAAGAACCTGCTTCGCGACGGAAACATGGCGTATACGCTGTATGCAAAACTGGTAATTCGCTTTCGTTTAAAATTACATCGCGGAATAAATTTGTAACTGGAACCTCAGCCGTTGGAATCAAATATAAATCATCAATTGTAGAATGATACATTTGTCCTTCTTTGTCTGGTAATTGTCCTGTTCCAAAACCTGAAGCTTCGTTTACCAAATGAGGAACCTGAACTTCATTATATCCTGCAGCGGTATTTTTGTCTAAAAAGTAATTTATTAAAGCGCGCTGTAAACGAGCCCCTTTTCCTTTATAAACAGGAAATCCTGCTCCAGTGATTTTTACACCCAATTCAAAATCGATAATATCGTATTTCTTTACCAATTCCCAATGCGGCTGCGCGCCTTCGTGTAAAGTAGGAATATCTCCTTCTTGGAAAACATTCAAGTTATCGTCTGGCGTTTTTCCTTCAGGAACAATATCTGCCGGAAGGTTTGGTAAAGTGTATAGTTTATTGGTTAACTCAACAGCCAAAGCTTCTGCTTTTTCGCTAAGTTCTTTACTTTTCTCTTTTAGTGAAACTGTTTTTTCTTTTAAGATTGCTGCTTTAGCTTTCTCTCCAGATTTCATCAATTCACCAATATCTTTGGACAATTTATTAGATTCTGATAAAGTATTGTCTAATTCTACTTGTGCAGCACGACGATTTTCGTCTAATTGAACCACCTCTTCCACAACGCTTTTAGCCTCGATATTTCGTTTTGCTAAAGCTTTGATTACTTTCTCTTGATTTTCTCTAATAAATGCAATTTGTAACATAGCTTGTTTTTTATAACTATTGTATTTTTTATAACGGAAGCAAATTTAATGAAATGTTTGTTAACATAAGGACAAAGTTTAAAAGGAAAACTTAAAACTCTTATAAACACCAAAAGCACTAAAAAAGTGCTTTTGAGATTGTTTCGATTTTATCCAGCTTATTCAAGAAAACGATGTCTGTCATCGCGATGAAAAGCATATTCTCTACCATTAAACTTCAGTTTCTCAGATTCTTTTTTGATTTTCAATTCCTTATTTTTTTCCATATCGCTTTCTAAACTATCTTCGATAGCTTCTTCATAAGAGAAATTTTTGGTCACAATTAAATCAAAATAGCCATTTGTTTTATTATCTCCCAAACTCATACCCGTTTCTAAAGTTTCGATCTGGTAAGTGCCATTTCCGTTAGAATCTCCATTGGTAAGGCGAATTGGATATTCGTATAAAAATTTCTTGATTTCATTATTTTCAAGAGTCAGTAAAGTAAATTTTTGTTCCGAATACAAAACTATTCTGCTACTTGCGATGGCTTCTGTATAAAAAGCAATTGCTGGAGTTGTTTCGTTGAGATATACCAGATTTTTCAAAATATGCGATTTAGAAAATCGAACTCCTTCGTTATGATAATATCCTAAATTAGCGTCAAATTCTTCGGCGATTATATTTCCGCTTTCGCGATCTACGAACAAATATTTACGCTGAAAATAATTTCCTAAATCATCAAAATCATCCGATTTTGGCTTTTTTTTGTTTTGTTCTACAATTGTGACAACAAAAAATGCCGTTTTTTGATCGAAATTGATAGAACTTGTCTCGTCAATTTTAATTTTCGAATATTTGATTTTAAGATTAGATGCCACTTTTGAAAGCAGCGGTAGATCCAATTCATCTGAATTTTCTATATTATCCAGATTTTTAAAAATGAGTTTTTTAAACTCTTTTCTATTTATATTAGAGTCTGTTTTTATCAGCGAAAGTAATTCCTGATTCTGAATCTCTGCTTCATTTTTAGTTTTTTCATTTTTACTGCAAGCGAATAAAAACAGCAAAACTCCACTAATTAGTATAGTTTTTTTCATAGGCATCAATTTAATAGTAGCATTTTTTTGGGTTCTCCAAATATATACTTTTCTTACAAAATCTGCCAGAAAAATTAAAATTTCAAAACTACTTTCTTAAAAACATAACTTATTTAGGCTTAAAACACCTTTTTTGCTGCCAAAATAATTTAATCTCTTTTGATTTCGTGACCAACAAATTCTTCTAAAGCGGCAAACATTTCTTCTACCGAAAGCACTTCAGTATCGGGATGCGATTTTAAAAATGCGGCATTAAGTTCGACTATATTTTCCTCCAATTCGAAATACGCATTGTTATTCAAAACATCGCGAAACGCATTTGGCGTGTCTGCTTTTTCTTTTAGAAATTTCGCTAATTTGATGTTGCTCTGCAAACGCAGTTTTCGAGATTGTTCTTTAAATAATTCCAAATGTTTTTCGGCACCAATTAAAGCTAAACCTTCTTCTATCAATTCGTTCAATTCTTTATTCCAGCCAGAATCGTGTACAAATTGCGAAAAATTTCCTTCGGCGTATTTTGAAGCATAAAAATCTAAATAATAACTCATTAAAGCATCTTCGTGAATTAAATCGTCGTCTATTTTTTCTTCGCGCATTAAATTGATTACGGAAATATTCGAATTTACAACGTCTTGAGGATTTTCGCTTTTTGCTGCTGTTTCTGAAATAATGATTTTACCGAATTCCATTTTGAATTTTATTTAAAAAGATTGTTTTGCAAAGTTGAGGGAAAAAATTGAAATATATACTTTTTACAATTTGAATTAAAACAAAAAAATAAACAGCTCTTACGCAACCATTTAAAAAAATAGCATCTGTTAAATAGAAAGTGTTTTCTAACTAAAATCAAAAAATCATGAAACAGATTTTCTTATTTTTTATTCTTCTATTTGTTTTTACAAGCTGTGAGAGCGAAGATTTACCAATTTCAGAGGTACAATATTCTGGAATAGCAAAAGGTGATTCTTTTCCTTATGACGAAAGTACTGCTTCAACATTTTTAGTCATTAAAAATACCAAAGCATGGAACAACCTAATGACAGAAATGAGTACTTCAAATGATTTAGTAAAAAATTTCAGTGAGACAAACATTGACTTCAATAAGTATCAAATTATTGCGATTATAGACAAAACTCAATACAATGGCGGGCATTCTATTGATATTTTAAAAATCAGTCAAAACCACAAGACCATAATTGTAAAAGTTGAAAAATTAAAAACTGGAGATTTAACGTCTAGATTATCTAGACCTTATGAAATTGTAAAAATAGCAAAGACAGACAAAAGGGTTGTTTTTGAGCAATAAAAACCTAAAACCCTTTATTCTCCACCAATAATTCTTTCAATTCATTAGTTTTCAAATACGCCGCAAAACGCCCGGAAAGAAGTAACATTTCTTTTTCTTCGGGCGTTATTTTTAGTTTGGTTTCAACGTGCGAAGCATATTCATAAAGCATTAAAAGTTCGCTTGCGCCGAAATCTTTAAAAGTTTCTTTATCTAAACTAGAAAGTAAAACTTCTCCATTTTTATCTTTTTTAAAACTATCAGAGCCAAATTTTTCAATCAGTTTTGCTTTAAAATCATTGTGAAGCTGAAGCCAACTTGCCGCTTCGTCGTCGGTATTTTTTAACTGCGAAACTAAATCTTCATATTTTTCATCTTTCTTCAAAGTTGACAAATGATTTCTTAAAGTTGTAAAACCAATAATTTGATAATTTGAAGTTGGAATTTTATAGCGTTCCAAAGCATTTTCTACATCTCTTTCAAAAGTCATATATCGAGTTTGAACCGTATATAAAGACGCAGTTTCTAATAACGAAAGTAGTCTAATTTTGCCATCGTTTATAAAAGGCGATTTTTTCCCTTGTCCCAAACAATCAATAAAAAGCGATTTTTTGTTTTTATCTTTCACTTTATTGTCGTTGTGGAGCAATTCAATCAAAGTTTCATAACCCATATTATCGGATGCTCCGCCATCGATCACGCACAAAATTTTATCCTGATTTTTGATTCCGAATTTGGTTTTAGGCAGAACGCCCGGAAAAGCAGAACTCGCCGTAATAGCATACGTAAGCGGAAAATCGTAACCATTATTAATTTGATTTTTGTCAAGCGGAAGTGACGCTTTATTTGGCGCTAAAGAAGAATTGATTTTTAAAGCGCGAATAATATGAGGCATAAACGGAAAACGTTCTCCGTTATTATAAGCAGTTCCGTTGGCAACCATAATAGGCAATTGCGGATTTTGCTTACTTTCTTTCGGAATAAAAAAATCAGACAAAAGCATTTGGGTTTTAAACTTATTCTGATTGTCTGGATTGGCGCTATCGTATTGCAAGACTTCCAAATCTAATCTTTGTGCCATGGAGACTTTTTCTCCTTTTTCGTTTCGGCTATTATTTAAAAGAGAAAAAAGTGTAGCCGATTTATTAACGTCCGATTTAAAGGCATCTGCTTTAGAAAAGTAAAATTCGTTGAAAGTGCAATTGTCGTATTGTAGTTTGTTTTTTAGAATCGTCAGATAATATCCAGCCGAATAACAGCCCCCGGAAACAGTAGAGAAATAATCGATTTCATTGAGAAAATTATGGTTTGATTTTTCTTCTTGAATTTCTTCTAATCCTAAAAGTACGCCTAGACTGAAAAACTGCGCTCTCGATCCGCCGCCCGAAATTCCAACTCCCAAAGCAATATTCGGATTTTGCAAACGAGAATCACGATCTTGAACTGATTTATATTCGCTTAAATTTATCGCAGGAATCGAATTATAATTGATTTCTGAAAATAGATTTATCTTGTTTTGAGCGATTCCTTCATTCATTAAAACCAAAAAAAAGAATCCTATTGAAAGTCTTTTAAATATCATAAACCGAAAACATTATTTTAACGTGTTTAAAATTAATGAATTAATTCAAAAAGAACCATTTAAGAAAACGCAAATTAAAAAATAAAAAACCGCATTTTTTATGATGCGGTTTTCATTTATCTTATTTTTTAATTTCCTGAGGAAGAACCTTTTTCTGCTCTTTTTGCTCTGGTGGAATTCGTTTTTTCAAAAACAAAATCTGCCCTAAATGACTCGACTGATGTTCCATAACGTGAAACCAACAATATTGGTTTGTCATATCATATTTTAATTGAACTTGTGCAAACCAAGCGTCATCTCTTTTCTTTAGTTCTTCAATTGTTTTGGCTCTAACTTCATTATAAATATCCAAATAATATTGAATCGGATGACCTTTAAATTCATCACGCCCGCCTTGATCAAGATTTAATGCGTTGTTCCAAATCTTCTTTTCTTCTTCATTAAAATCTCTATTTTCAAAAGTAAAAACCTGATAGTATTTTTCGGCAGCAGCCAAATGCATTACCAAAGCCCCAATTCTATTTGCTTCTTCATCATGAAGATAATCGATTTCATACTGGCTCATGTTTTTGACTGTTCTTTCAACGCGAGCTTTCAAATCTTCAAGCATCGAAATCATGTCGGCAATTTTTGGAGAAGCGCCTTCAACGTTTCCAATTTTAGCTTCTGGACGAGGCTTTATACCCGTTCCTTCGAGTAGTATACTGCTTTTTCCATCAACACTCGATTTATCAGAAGTAATTTTATATTCCTTAACTTTAACTATTGCATCTTTTGAAGTTCCCAAACTCCATTTTGGAATATCTCCGTTTTTTACAGGAATTTCAAAACTTGAATTTAAAACTGTAAAAGGCTCAAAAACTCCTTTATCATTTTCAATTAATAATTCAAATTTATCAAAATAGAATTTTCCATTATTAAGACACAAACCTCCAAAACTTAACGATTTACTATTTGCATCTAATGTTCCTTCTACGGTATAAGAATTCCATTCTTTAGATTTTATCGGCCGATCTTGCATGTTGTCAAAAAAGCCTTCTTCATCGTTTTTAGTATCGACACGCGCCCATACTCCTGCCCAAGCTGTCGGCTCTGCAGTTTCGACTTTAACCGAAGCTATTACTTTAAATTTTTTCTTGACTTTGGTCTGAATATCAATTGTCTGATTGAAAGATGTCCAATCGCTGGAGATTAATTTTTGTGTCTGTGCGTAATTTACACTGAAAAACAAAAATAACAGTGGTATTATTAATTTTTTCATTTTTGGAAAATTAAAAGTTGTGTAAATGTAAGATTGTTTTCTAAGTAATAACTTACTTTTACAAAAAAACTGCACAAAAAAACCGCATCCAAACAGAATGCGGTTTTCAATATTTAAAACTAGAAAAATCTTAGTTCGTTTTCATTGGCGGTAAATCGAAAGCAACGGAATCGTGTTCGAAGTTGTTTCTGTGTCCTCCGTCGCAGAAAGGTTTGTTGTTAGATAATCCGCAACGGCAAAGTCCTAATGCAGATCTACCTTGTAAACCGTAAAGCGCTCCTTCTGGGTCCATGATTTCAAAATCTCCTTCGATTTTGATTGATCCGTTTTTATTGATGATTAATTTAGTCTTGCTCATAAATTTTGTTTTTTTCGGATGCAAAGATTGCGAAATATATTCTCATTTATAAGCGCGAAACGTAGTTTAAACTGGTTCTATTTTATGAAGTTTTACCGCAAAGATACGCGGAGGTTTTTCGCAAAGATTCACAAAGATTCATTATGTTGTCAGGCTGAGCGAAGTCGAAGCCCGCAAAGATTTTTTATTACTCTAATTATTACCTATAAAGTTTGTCATTTCGACGAAGGAGAAATCTTCGCGAGAAACTCTACAAAGATTGGCAAAATTCTGTACGGAGCTACTTATGAAGATTTCTCCTTCGTCGAAATGACAAGATTGCGGAAAAAACTTTGTGACCTTGCGCCTTTGCGAGAACTAAATTCAAAAAAATCTTAGCGAATCTCTGTGTCTTTTTCTTTGCGAATCTCCGCGTAATATTAAAATCTCAATTCTATTGCTTATTTTTGCACTCAATAAAATTGAATTATGATACAAGATCCAAAGAGATATACGATCACGGCGGCATTGCCTTACACCAACGGACCTATTCATATTGGTCACTTGGCTGGGGTTTACGTGCCTGCAGATATATATTCTAGATATTTAAGATTGCAAGGAAAAGATGTAGCATTTATCTGCGGAAGCGATGAACACGGCGTTGCAATTTCGATGAAAGCCAAAAAAGAAGGAATTACACCGCAAGAAGTTATTGACAAATATGATGGAATTATCCGTAAATCGTTCTCAGATTTCGGAATTTCATTCAACAATTATTCTAGAACTTCTGCGAAAATTCATCATGATACGGCTTCGGAATTCTTTAGGACTTTGTATGATAAAGGCGATTTTATTGAAGAAGTTACAGAACAATTGTACGATGCAAAAGCAAATCAGTTTTTAGCAGACCGTTTTGTGGTTGGAACTTGCCCAAAATGTGGAAATGATGGTGCTTACGGTGATCAGTGCGAAAATTGCGGTTCTACTTTGAATGCAACCGATTTGATTAACCCGAAATCGACAATTACTGGAGAAACTCCAATTTTAAAATCAACTAAACACTGGTTTTTACCTCTTGATCGTTACGATGCATTTTTACGCGAATGGATTTTAGAAGGTCATAAAAACGATTGGAAAACGAACGTTTACGGACAAGTAAAATCTTGGATCGATGCTGGATTAGAACCTCGTGCCGTAACGCGTGACTTAGATTGGGGAATTGATGTTCCTGTTGAAGGTGCCGAAGGCAAGAAATTATACGTTTGGTTTGACGCACCAATTGGCTACATTTCTTCTACGAAAGAATGGGCTGCACGCGAAGGAAAAGATTGGGAACCATATTGGAAAGATCAAGACACAAAACTGGTTCACTTTATCGGAAAAGACAATATTGTTTTCCACTGTATCATTTTCCCAGCGATGCTAAAAGCTGAAGGAAGTTATATTTTACCAGACAACGTTCCAGCAAATGAGTTTTTGAATTTGGAAGGAAACAAACTTTCGACTTCTAAAAACTGGGCAGTTTGGTTGCACGAATATTTAGAAGAATTTCCAGATAAGCAAGATGTTTTGCGTTATGCTTTAACATCAAATGCTCCTGAAACAAAAGATAACGATTTTACTTGGAAAGATTTCCAAGCTAGAAATAACAACGAATTGGTTGCCGTTTTCGGAAACTTCGTAAATCGTGTTGTGGTTTTAACCAACAAATATTACGAAGGAGTTATTCCAACTCCAAACGAATTTACAGAAGTTGATGAACAAACTTTAGCAGAATTAAAAGCATATCCAGCCGTAATTTCAAGTTCGGTTGAGCGTTACAGATTCCGTGAAGCTTTAGGCGAATTGATGAATGTGGCTCGTTTAGGAAATAAATATTTAGCAGACGAAGAGCCTTGGAAAGTAATGAAAGACAATCCAGAGCGTGTAAAAACTCAAATGTATGTGGCGTTACAAATTGCTGCTGCGTTGAGCGTTTTGGCTGAACCGTTTTTACCTTTTACAGCTGCAAAACTTTCTAAAATATTGAATTTAGCTGATTTAAAAGAGCATTTTGCAGGTTTCAGCAAATTCTTGAAAGAGAAAGATCGCGATGCAAAAGACATTTTCCTTGATAAAACTTTAGGCTGGAATGACATTTCTGAAACTTCAGATTTACTTCCTGCTGGACATAAAATTGGCGAAGCAGAATTGCTTTTCGCTAAAATTGAAGACGAAGAAATACAAAAACAAATAGACAAATTGGAAGCAACAAAAACAGCAAATCTCGCCGAAAATAAACAAACTGAACCTCAAAAAGATTTAATTCAGTTTGAAGATTTTGCCAAAATGGATATTCGTATCGGAACTATTTTAGAAGCTGAAAAAATGCCAAAAGCAAACAAGCTTTTAGTATTAAAAGTTGATACGGGAATCGATATTCGTACGATTGTTTCAGGAATTGCTGAGAGTTTTTCTCCAGAAGAAATTATCGGAAAACGTGTTTCTGTTTTAGCGAATTTAGCGCCAAGAGCTCTTCGCGGTGTTGAAAGTCAAGGAATGATTTTGATGACAACAAATGCAGAAGGAAAACTAGTTTTTGTAAATCCAGATGCTGATGCGCCAAACGGATCAACCGTAAACTAAGTTTAAACATTATATAAATGGCGTGAATTGGTTAAATATAACTGATTCACGCTTTTCTTTTTAAAAAGTTTTATTGTGTGAATTTTCATATTTAAAAATTTAAGATATTAGCTCCGTAATTATCTAACCAAAAACAAATTAACTGTATGAAAAATAAAATACTCTTAGTTTACCTATTATTAAGCACATTAATATCATTTTCGCAAGAAATTGTAAGCTCTGTGCCTGTTCAATTAAAAAAGAATCGTGACATTTTTCAAGTTGTAAATAATGAAAAGAAAGATGTTACTTTATTTATCAGCGATAAAATAAAGGTAAAAGCCGTTCATCTAGACGAAAGCATGAAAATTGTGGATAGCATTTCTTCTGAAAGACCAGATACCAAAAAATACGACATGATGATTGGTTATAATATTAATGGCAGCAATCCTCGTTTATTCTGGGCATCAAATGATTACGAAGAAATTTTTGCTCAATTGTTTGATGTTTCAAATCAAAAAGTAACAACACAACAATATAATCTTGTTTTAAAAGAAGAAAAAATTCTGCAAAAGTTTAGCGACAGCGATAAATTTTACATTCTAACTGTCATCAAAAAAAGCAATTCTTTAAAATTACATGTTTTTGATAAAAATGGTGTTTATTCGGCAAGAGTTATCAATTTAGAAGGGTTTCATTTTTTCAAATCAGATTATACAAAATCAGATTTATATGGAATATTAGGCGAAAATCTGCTTCCATTTGAAGCTCCTTTTTCATTAAAAAACATCAATGTAGACAATCCTACATCATTAACCGATGCTGCCACAAAAAGAAAATGCTATTTTAACAACAAAACACTTGTATTAACTATTGATACAAATCCAGACTATACGCAAGCAATTGTAGTTGATTTAGAAAAATATACTGCTGTCGAAAAAATTATTCGATCAGCAGGTATTTCAAATGTTTCTTCTTCAGGATATAAAGTTCCTGTCACTTCAAATTCATTTTATTTTGACGATAAACTTTACATCTTAAAATCTTCTCCAGATCAATTTTTCTTTTCTATAAAAGATTTAGAAAACAACACATTAAAAGAATATAGCGCAACAGCTGATGCTCCGATTGATTTTAAAAATTCAGAGATTTATCAAGAAGGTGGAGATTTTGGAGGAAAAAGAACTTTAGAAACCAGTTCTCAATTCTTAAGAAAAATTGTTAATCTAAATGCTGGACTTTCTTGTTATCATATCGGACAAAATACATTAATTACTTTTGGCGGTATTTCTTCGATGGGGCAATCTGCGGGACAAGTAACGGCTAATCAATTCGGACTTATTGGTGCTCTTGTTGGTGCCGCTTTCTTTAGTCCGACAATGGATAATTTCAATTCTTATGCTAACAGGAAAGTAGTTAAAATTGAAGGACTTTTTGACAACGAAGGAAATCATGTTAAAGGTGATTTGCAGCCGCTAGCATTCGATAAAATCCGTACCTTTTTTGATGACAATAAAGATGTCTCTTCTCAAACTTTGTTTAATTTGAAAGCTGCTTATTATTTAGGGTATTACGACAATAAAACAAAAGAATATACGATTAGAAAATTTATAGATTAATTCGATAAAAAATAATTTAAAAAGCGCGAATCGACTACTATTTTTTAACTGATTCGCGCTTTTTACTTTCAAAGTATTCACTTTCTAAAGTATCTTTGAAAAATTATACAAGATTAAAATTCATTAAATGAAACTCACAAAACCAAGATTAGCTTTAATCTGCGGTATCCTTTGCATCTCGATTTTCCCGATATTGGTAAAATTACGTTTAACTCCAGGATTAATTTCGGCTTTTTACCGCATGTTTTTTGCCGTAATTCTTTTATTACCTTATGTTCTATTTAGTGGCAACTTTAAGCTTCCGAGTTTAAAATTTACGCTTTTGGCGACGCTTTGTGGCGTTTTATTTTCTTCTGATGTTGCTGTTTGGAATATTGCTATTCAAGATTCTAGCGCAACACAAGCTTCTTTATTAACAAATTTATCTCCAGTTTGGGTTGGAATTGGTTCTTTTTTATTCTTAAAATCAAAACCTGCAACTAATTTCTGGATTGGCACAATCGTTTCATTATTCGGAATGGTCACTTTGGTTGGTTTTGAATTTTTTATTGATTTGAATTTCAATCAAGCATTTCTATTTGCGGTTTTATCTGGAATCTTATATTCAATATATCTTTTAGTCAGTAAAAATGTGCTTTCAGAAGTTGATGTTCTTTCGTTTATGACGATAAGTTTAACTGCTTCGAGTATTTATTTAGGAATTCTGTGTTATTCTTTAGACCAACCTTTTACAGGATTTTCAGATATGGGATGGTTTGTATTGGTTTTGCAAGCTGTAATTTGCCAATTGTGCGCCTGGCTTTCGATTAGTTATGCCACGCAACACATGCGAGCGACTAGAGTTTCTTTGAGTTTATTGAGTCAAGCGGTAATTACCTCTATTTTAGCTTGGTTGTTTTTGGAAGAAAAAATAACTTTACAAATGGTTTTCGGCGGAATAATTCTGCTTTTCGGAATCCGAATTACTTTTTACGATAAAACAATTTCTTTGAAAAGACTTTTTTCTAATAACTAAAATTAAAATTTCTCTCGCAGATTTGGCAGATTGAGCAGATAAAAATCATTTTAATCCTTTCAATCTGTAGCAAAAAAATAGTGCTAATTCGTGAAATTATAGGCAAAAAAACCTGAAACAAAGAAAACTTTAAACCTGAAACAAAAACATTATGTTACATAAAACTAAAATACCAAACCTAAAAGTAATCGCATTTGATGCCGATGATACTTTATTTGTAAACGAACCTTATTTTCAGGAAACAGAACATAAATTTTGTGCTTTGATGGAAGATTATCTTTCGCATCAAGGAATTTCGCAAGAATTATTCAAAATTGAAATTGCCAATCTGTCTTTGTACGGATACGGAATCAAAGGTTACATTCTTTCTATGATTGAAGCGGCAATGAACATTTCCAACAAAACAATTCCAGTTGAAGTTATCGAAAAAATTATTCAATACGGAAAAGAATTACTCGAAAAACCAATCGAATTATTAGACGGAGTTGAAGAAACTCTTCAGTCTTTGCACGGAAAATACAAATTGGTTGTGGCAACAAAAGGCGATTTAAAAGATCAGCAAAGCAAATTGCATCGTTCTGGTTTAGGACATTATTTTCATCATATCGAAGTGATGTCAGACAAACAAGAAATTGATTATGAAAAACTTATCGGTCGTTTAGATATTCAAGCACACGAGTTTTTGATGATCGGAAACTCATTAAAATCAGATGTTCTTCCGGTTCTAGGAATTGGCGGTTATGCCGTTCATATTCCGTTTCACACGACTTGGGAACACGAAAAAATTAATCATACGATAGAACACGAGCATTTTAGTTCATTTGAAACTATTGCAGAAGTTGTTCCGAATTTATTATAATGAAAACACTTTTAGATTTAGAAAATTGGAATAGAAAAGAGCATTTCGCCCATTTCAGACAAATGGAAGAGCCTTTTTTTGGCGTAACTGTAGAAATTGATTGCACTCGAGCGTATCAAACCGCAAAAAGTATGAACGCTTCTTTTTTTATTTTCTATTTGCATAAAACTTTAGTTGCTGTAAACGCAATCGAAAACTTTAAATATAGAATTTCTGAAAACCAAATTTATATTAACGATCGTGTTGATGCTTCGGCTACAATTGGGCGTGAAGATGGAACTTTCGGATTTTCATTAATCGAATATAATCCAGATTTTAAAACATTCGAACAAATTGCATTAACAGAAATAGAACGAATTCAAAACACAACGGGACTTTTTACAAGATCTTTTGATGACGATAATCTGATTCATTTTTCTGCAATTCCGTGGTTAAATTTTAGTTCCATTACTCATGCTCGCAGTTTTACATATCCAGACAGCTGTCCGAAAATTTCATTTGGAAAAATGATAACTTCCGAAACAGGAAAAAAAACCATGTCTATGGCGGTTTATGTACATCACGGTTTAATGGACGGAATGCATGTTGGTCAATTTGTAGATTATTTTCAAGACCTTATGAATCAGTGATTTAAAAAGGAATAATTTTTGTAGCTATAAAAACATGAAACAAATCTTACTTTTTTTGTCTTTATTTTGTAGCACCGTTTTGTTAAGCCAAACGGTTCTAACTTCATATCCTTTAGATTTAAAAAATAAGAAACAACGACTTGATTTTGTAAATGCAGAAAACACCATCACACACGATGTATTTGTTTTTTTAGCTACAGACAGTCTTTCTATACTAAAATACAATAGCGCTTTATTTTTAAAACAAAAAATAGTAACGTCACGAAAATTTGTTGAAGATAGATCTTTAATTGGCTATAGTTTTAGCGAAGATGGAAATCCTATATTGTATTGGTTTTCTGCGGCCGACAAAAGTATTATTTTGATTAAATATTATTTAGAAAACAATACAAGCCGTGCTTTAAAATTTCGAATTCCGTTAGAAGACAAATCGCTTTTGAATTATTATCAGAAAGATAATAATTTTTATTTGCTGATGAAGGATAAAACGAAAGAAGGTTTAACCGCTTTTATTTTTAAGAACGGAATAGCTGAAGAAAAATATCTCGATTTTTCTCCTTTTGTATTTCGCGACAGAAAAACACAGCAAAAAACATTCAATCAGATTCTAAGAGAAAATCCTATTGAAAAAATGGATTCCGGAGAATATAATCCTCTTTATAAAGTAACTTCGAAAAGCAAATTATATACGCTTCCCAATCGTTTAATTTTGACCTTAGACCAAAGTCTTAGAAAAACACAATTATTCGATATTAATTTGAATAACTTAGAAATAAAAGAAAAAACTTTTTTACAGCCAGTAGGTCAAAAAAACTCAAAAAAATCAAACTCTTATTATCACGAAAATAAATTATATCAAGTAAATGTTAATGCTGAACAACTTTTATTAGATATTAAAGATTACGAATCAGAATCGTCTTTGAAAACATTTATTGTTTCAAAAAAAGATACTATTCAATTTAAAAATTCTCCTTTATTGCTACAAATCAATGACCGAAAACCAAGAGAATTAAAAAACACAAGCAAATTTCTACAAGAATTAGCAACAACAGATGTTGGCATTTCTGTTTTCAAAAACAAACAAAATCTATTTTTGACTTTGGGCGGAACTGGAATGCAATCAAAATCGATTACCGCTGTAGATATGATGCCCGATTTTTATAGCGATTTCATGCCTCCAAGTTATTATAATATAGACACTTATTATTCTGTATTTTTCGAAAGTGTTTGGAGCAAAAAACTCGAAACAACCAATCAAAATCAAGAACCTCTTGCTGGCGATAAAATTTATGCTTTTATAGATAGCAATAAAGGAATTTTTCCTTCGAATACTCTAAAGTTAAGCAATTATAGCATTTTAGGATATTATGATCCTAATTCTAAACAATACGTTTTGCGTAAATTCACAGACGGATTCAACTAAAAAAACTCAATATCAATCACTTATAAAAACACAGAGTTTATTTAACACTCTTGTTACCTTATTTTAATACCTTTTTGACTTATAGAGGAAGTATTTACTTACAATAAATTGTTGTTTTGGCTCAAATTTAAAATCTCAAATAACAATGAAAAAAGTTATAATGACTCTTGCCTTTGCTCTGGCGTTAACAGGAGCACATGCGCAAACAGAAAACAACAGCGGATTTAATAAATGGTCTATAGAATTTGCTGGTGGTTTGACTAAACCTCAACGCCCATTAACTGCAGGTTATTCTACAGACACTCCAAGCCCTTGGGTTGGTGATTTAGGAGTTCGTTATATGTTTAACAACAAATTTGGTTTGAAAGCTGATTTTGGATACAACAGTTTTACAGCAAAAAACAATTCTTTAGATTTTGATTCAAAATACTATAGAGTAGATTTACAAGCTGTTGCAAACTTAGGACGTATTATGAACTTTGAAACTTGGACTAATACATTTGGTTTATTAGGTCATGCAGGTTTTGGGTATGCTCAATTAAGAAGTGATAATTTTAAAGGAGCTGACGAAGTAGGTAACTTTATTGCGGGTGTAACTGGACAAATTCGTTTATCAAATAGAGTAGCCTTGACTGGTGATTTCTCAACTATTTTAAACGCATCGCAAGATCGTACTTTTGATGGAGCAAATATTGAAGGAAACAGAGGTTTTTCTGGATTGCTTTTTAATGGTACATTAGGGTTAAATGTGTATTTAGGAAAAAACACAAAACATGCAGATTGGGCAGTAATGTCTAGCAATAATGTTGATCTTACATCTTTAGAAAACAAAGTAGCAGATCTTGAACAACAAATTAAAAACAAACCTGCACAAAAAGAAATCGTTGTAGAAAAACAAGTTCCTGCACAACCTGTAGATAATGATTTGATTAAAAGAATGATCAATGACAAATATTACAGTGTTTATTTTGATTTCAATAAAACAACTCCTATCGAAAACTCAACTGCGTCAATCGATGTTGTTTTAAATTATTTAAGAAAAAATCCTTCTGCTTCTCTTGATTTAGTAGGTTACGCTGATCAAGTTGGAAAAGCAGATTATAATGAAAGACTTTCTAACACTAGAGCAAATAATGTAAAAACTATTTTTGAGCAAGCAGGAATCGCTTCTTCTCGTTTAAATGTTATTGCAAATGGTGCAGATACATCAATTAAGAAAGATTCTGACGAAGCTAGAAGATTAGCTAGAAGAGTTACTTTTATTGTAAAGTAATTTCTTTTTAGAATTATAAACCAAAAGTCCTTAAGATATTTTCTTAAGGACTTTTTTTATTGCTTAAATTTAATTCCGTAATAGCTTACAAAATTTTGGAATAAAATTTGATGATTTTCAATTTATGAAAAAACTACTACTTCTCTTCGTTTTGTTTTCAAAAACAGTTCTGTTTAGTCAAACAGTGCTAAATTATTTGCCTTTAAATCTAAATAATTTAGATAAAACCCAAATTCTAAATATTGAAGATGAGGCAAACCACGATATTTACGCTTTTGCCTGGGACAATAAAAACATCAATATTTTAAAATATGACAAGTTTTTATTTCTAAAAAATCGCTTTACAGATTCTATAAGACAGGAAATGAGCAGGAATCTAATGGGCGCAACAATTAATGATGAAAAAAAACCAACCTTATATTGGATTTCTCCAAATTATAGGAATCTGTTGCTTAAAACTTATGACCTGGAAAAAAATACTTCAGAGTCTTTAAGTTTTACTTTTCCAGAAAATCACAATTACATTATCACTTATTTTCATCAGCACAGTACTTTTTATCTTTTAGCAAAAGAAAAAGAAACTGACCACTTACTTCTTTATAAATTTAAAGATGGGAAATGCGTAATAATGATGTTCGATTTTTCTAATTTCATTTTTAAAAATGAAAAAAATATAGCATTCTCTTTTAATGCGCTTATTAAACGTTTTCCACTGAGAAAAATGGAGTCAGACGTTCTTAATCCGATAGATTTAGCTTCTAAAATAAATAAATTATATGTGCTTGAAGATCATATTCTTTTGACATTTGACTATAACACGACAAAAACTCAAGTGTTTGATCTTAATACGATTACTGGAGAAATTAATGAAAAAGAATTTAAGCAGCCTATTTCAAAAAACGCAGCCAAAAACTCAAATTCATTTTATAACGAGAAAAAACTCTTTCAAATAACCTCAAACAAAGACGAATTTTTATTTGAGATAAAAGATTTTGAGACTGAAAAGACCATAAAGAATTATTCTTTTTCAAAAAATGACACTATTGTTTTTAAAAGATCTCCATTTTTTATGCAAATTGACAATAATAGACCGCAACAATTAAAAACTACTGCAAAATTTCTAAAACATTTAGATGGACTTTCTGCTGGTATTTCGGTTATAAAAAAAGAGAAAAACAGTTTTATCACATTTAGCGGTTTTGGAGAATACATTGATTACAGTTACTACGCGCCTATTAATTATGAAGGTTTCATTGAATCATCTCCTTATGCTATAAGTAAAATAGTTTATTTTGATGGTCTTTTAAACGAAAATTGGAATCCTGTAACAGCTCCATATTTACCAATGGCAATGGAGAATCTATTTTATTATTTAGGCAGCAATAAAGAAATTTCCTTATATGATGCATTAAAATTAAAAGATTATACTATTTTGAGCTATTATGACAACGTTTCCAAACAGTTTGTTATGCGAAAATTTACTGATGGTTTTATGCAAGACAACGGAAATCCGATTATGAACAAAGCACAATTTTCCAAACCTTTCTCTTTTGGTAATATAAGATCTTATTAATCGATTCAAAATGCCTAATGTTTTCGGGCTTTCGAAAAAACGGAATGGATTATTTTTCTTAATTTTACAAAAAAGACACATATTATGCTATCAAAAAATATTGAATCGGCTTTAAATAAGCAAATTAGAATAGAAGCAGAATCTTCGCAAACTTACCTTTCTATGGCTTGTTGGGCAGAAGTACACGGATTAGAGGGAATCGCTCAATTTATGTATACGCAGTCAGATGAAGAGCGTGCACACATGCTTAAATTGGTAAAATTTGTAAACGAACGTGGAGGTCACGCTCAAATTACAGATTTAAAAGCGCCTAGAATAAGTTATTCTACTTTTAAAGAAATGTTTGAAGAGCTTTACAATCATGAACTTTTTGTTTCTAAATCTATTAACGAATTGGTACACATTACTTTTGAAGAAAAAGATTATGCAACACATAATTTCTTACAATGGTATGTTTCTGAGCAAATCGAAGAAGAAGCTACGGCTAAATCTATTTTGGATAAAATCAACTTGATTGGTGAAGATAAAGGCGGACTTTACTTGTTTGACCGTGATATTCAGCAATTAACGGTGACTAGTTCTATCGCTATTAATCCAAAATAAAAAAAGTTAAAGTTTATTTAGAATATTTAAAAATTACTTTTTTCCTTTATATTTGTCTCTGTTTTTATAATACAGAGGAAAATTGGGCAAGAAAGAAAAAGACAAGGAGAAGAAAAAGGATAAAAAGAAAAAGAAAAATTCTGAAATCCTTGATAAGATCAAGAAGATTGAAAACTGTAAATCTTCTTGCTGTGAGAAATACAAAAAAAGCGAAAAGAAGCGTTGCTCACGTTGTCCTATGTTTGATTTATTCAAAAAAACTGCTTAACAAAATATAGAAAAACCCATCAGATTTCTCTGGTGGGTTTTTTAGTTTTAAATTGCAGTCTACTTCTGATTTTAAATTTTATTATGAAAAACGAAAATATAATACCAAAATCAAGTCTTGATTTTTTGATTCAACTAAAAGAAAACAACAATAAACCATGGTTCGAAGCCAACAAACCGCAATATTTAATAGAATTAAATCATATTGAGAATTTTGCCGGAGCTTTACTGAAAGAACTTTCCAAAACAGATGTTTTAGAAAATACTTCAGGCAAAAAAAGCGTTTACAGAATTTATCGTGATATTCGTTTTTCTAAAGACAAAACTCCTTTTAAACATTTTTGGGGCGGAAGTTATACTCGCGCAACTGCAGCAAGACGCGGCGGTTATTATTTTCATTTGGAAAAAGGAAACACTTTTTTCGCCGGAGGTTTTTGGGGGCCAAATGCAGCCGATTTAAAACGTATAAGAACAGAATTTGCTCAAGATCCTGAAACTTTCCAGAAAATCTTAAACTCAAAATCTTTCGTCAAAAATTTCGGAACCCTACAAGGCGAACAACTAAAAACAAAACCGAAAGATTTCGACGCAAATCATCCAGCGATTGATTTACTTCGTTACAAACAATTCTTGGTTATAAAACGCTTTACAGACGAAGAAGTTTTAAGTCCACAGTTTCTTGATCTCGCTTTGGATGCATTTGTAAACATGCGACCTTTTTTTGATTATATGAGCGAGGTCTTGACAACTGACAGTAATGGAGTTTCTATTTTATAAAACTCATTTTCTTAAAATATAAAAACCCGACAGTTTTTATCCCGAGGCTTCGGGACTGTCGGGCTACTTACGAGATATTCTTAACGGAATATTTAATATTATTTACTTAGAAGTAAAATTTCATTTACCACAACTTCAGTTACATAACGTTTTTCTCCATTTTTGTCATCATAACTTCTGTGAGTTAACTTTCCATCAATGGCAACTTCTTTTCCTTTTACCACAAACTTTTCAATTATTTCGGCGGTTTTCCCCCATGCAGTTATGCGATGCCATTCTGTTTTTTCTACCCTTTCTCCTTTGTCATTTTTGTAATGTTCATTTGTGGCAATCGTTAAATGAGCCAATTTTTTCCCGCTTTCTAAAGTCTTAATTTCTGGGTTATTACCAACATTTCCGATCAATTGCACTCTGTTTTTCATGGCGTATATTATTTTTAGGTTATTATAAATTGAAAATGTTCATCAAATTCAACAGGGCAAAGATGAAAAAGACCAGCAATGATAGTCGGTTGCTAACTATTTACTACCGACTGTAACTATTTGTAAGCGTTTGTAATTGGAATTTGTTTTTTGTATATTTGAGATAAATCTTACTATATGCAGGCAAAAATTAATAAAGTCGAATTAAGAAATTTAGAAATTGAAGACTATAAACAATTAAAAAAATCAATGATTGAATCGTATCCTGAAATGGCCGATTCGTATTGGGGATCTGATGATATTGAAAGACTTCTTTCTATTTTTCCAGAAGGACAATTGGTTATTTTAGTTGATGGAAAAGTTGTCGGTTCTGCATTATCTCTTATCGTTGATGAAAAATTAGTTGAAAAAAGACATAACTACCAACAAATTAGTGGCGATTATACTTTCTCTACGCATAATCCAAATGCCGAAATCTTATACGGAATAGATGTTTTTATTCATCCAAATTATCGCGGTTTGCGTCTAGGACGTCGTTTATACGATGCTAGAAAAGAGCTTTGCGAACAATTGAATTTAAAAGCTATTGTTTTTGCAGGTCGAATTCCGAGTTATAGAGAGCACGCCAAAAAAATGACTCCCAAAAACTATATTGAAAAAGTACGAACCAAAGAATTATACGATCCGGTTCTTTCTTTTCAGTTGAGTAATGATTTTCACGTTTTGAGAGTCATAAAAAATTATTTGGAAGGTGATGAAGAATCAAAAGAATTTGCGGTTTTACTAGAATGGAATAATATTTATTACGAGGATAGTCCGAAACTGATTAATCTTAAAAAAAACATCATTCGTTTAGGATTAATTCAGTGGCAAATGCGTCCGCTGAATAATGTTGAAGCACTTTTCGAACAAGCCGAATTCTTTATCGATGCCGTTTCTGGTTATGGATCCGACTTTGCTTTATTTCCAGAATTGTTCATTGCTCCATTAATGGCAGATTACAATCATTTATCTGAAGCAGAAGCTATTCGCGAATTGGCTCGACACTCAGATCCAATTAGAAAGCGTTTTCAGGAATTTGCCATTTCTTACAACATCAATATTATCACGGGAAGTATGCCTTATTTGGAAGGTGGAAATCTGTACAATGTTGGTTTTTTATGTAAAAGAGATGGAACTTCAGAAATGTATACCAAAATTCATATTACGCCAAACGAAGTAATTCATTGGGGAATGAAAGGCGGATCGCAGTTTAAAACCTTTGATACGGATTGCGGTAAAATTGGTATTTTAATTTGTTATGATGTCGAATTTCCAGAACTTTCAAGACTTTTAGCCGATGAAGGAATGAACATTTTATTTGTTCCGTTTTTAACCGACACACAAAATGGTTATACGCGTGTAAAACATTGTTCGCAGGCGCGCGCCATCGAAAATGAGTGTTATGTAGCCATAGCAGGTTGCGTTGGAAATCTTCCAAAAGTAAATAATATGGATATTCAATATGCACAATCTTCTGTGTTTACTCCATCTGATTTTGCTTTTCCGAGTAACGGAATCAAAGCAGAAGCAACTCCAAATACAGAAATGACCTTGATTGTTGATGTCGATTTGAACTTATTGAAAGAACTTCACGAACATGGTAGTGTTAAAACGTTAAAGGATCGTAGGTCTGATTTGTATGAAATTAAAAAATTGAATTCATAAAAAATTCATAGTAGCAAAATGGCCATCATCAGAAAAAATCCTTTATTCGAAATTTATTTTGAAGATGGTCATTTAATAATAAATAATGCTGATTATAGGAAAGATAACAGAGTAATTGACATCGAAAATATTCAAAGTTTAGAGCTTATAAGAAATTTATCTTTCATTAATAAAATTATCGAAGTGACATTTGGTCTGAATTTTCCAGCAAAATCTAACGAATTGAGAATAAATATGGAAAACGGTTTCAAAAATATTTTGCTAACCGACTGTGATATCAGCAAAGTTGAACTTTTGATCTACGAGATTAATCAAACAATTATTAAAAAATCTGATTTTCAATAAATTAAAAATAATTTCATGAAAACATGTCCCGAATGTTCCGCAAAAATTGTAGGCCGTGAAGACAAAAAATTCTGTTCAGACAGCTGTCGTAATGCCTTTAATAACAAAATGAATAAAGATAGTACGAATTTCATGCGAAATATAAACAACAAGTTACGCAAAAATTACCGTATTTTGGCAGAGCTAAATGTAGATGGAAAATCAAAGGCTACTCGAGACAAAATGCTCAACAAAGGCTTTGATTTTGAATTCTTTACAAATGTATTACAAACCAAGACAGGAAATACTTATTATTTCTTGTACGATCAAGGTTATCGTTCCTTGGACAATGATTATTTTATGCTTGTTAAAAAAGAAATATAGATAGTATTTATTCACCATGAGAAAAAACCAAACCTCAATTCTAGCCATAGCCTGTGTTTTAGCTTTACTTGGCATTATATACGCCACGATGATGCCACAAGGAATTTCAAAAGACGATGAAGCTCTTGCCGAATTCTCGACCGAAAGAGCCTTAAATCAGGTTGAGATTATGGCGCAGAAACCTCATTACGTCGGATCAACAAATCACGAACTGGTTGCTAATTATCTAAAACTAGAATTGAACAGAATTGGTCTAGAAACGAGTGTTCAGGAAGGTTTTACTCTAAACGATAGAGGTCTTTTAGTAAAGTCAAAAAACATTTTGGCGCGAATTAAAGGAACAAATAATACAAAAGCGCTTTTACTTCTTTCTCATTATGACAGCGCTCCACATTCATTTTCAAAAGGTGCAAGTGACGATGCTTCTGGCGTTGCTACTATTTTAGAAGGAGTTCGTGCTTTTTTATACTCAAAACATCCACAAAAAAATGATATCATTATCTTATTTTCTGATGCTGAAGAATTGGGTTTAAATGGTGCGGCTTTGTTTGTAAATCAGCATCCTTGGGCGAAAGACGTTGGTTTGGTTTTAAACTTTGAAGCGCGCGGAACTTCTGGTCCAAGTTATATGCTGATGGAAACCAACAAAGGAAATGAAGCTTTAGTTAAAGCATTTTCTGACGCTAAAACTTCTTATCCGGTTTCAAATTCTTTGATGTACAGCATTTACAAAATGCTTCCAAACGATACCGATTTGACTGTTTTTAGAGAACAAGGAAATATTCAAGGATTTAATTTTGCCTTTATCGACGGTCATTTCAATTATCATACACAGCAAGATGACGTACAACATTTAAATAAAACCACTTTGGCGCATCAAGGAACTTATTTGATGCCGTTGTTAAAATACCTGACAAACATTGATTTAACCAAAACAGAATCTACAGAAGATAATGTTTATTTCAGTGCTCCTTTTTCATTCATCAGTTATCCTTTTTCTTGGGTAATGCCAATGACTTTAATTGCTTTTGGGCTTTTGGTTTTATTTCTTTTTGTTGGAAAAGTAAAAAGAATTATCTCATTCAGAGAAGTTTTTAAAGGTTTTGTTCCGCTTTTAGGTTCTATTATTATTGCCGGTTTAGTTACCTTTTTAGGATGGAAACTGATTTTAGAAATTTATCCGCAATATTCTGATCTTTTAAACGGATTTACTTATAACGGTCACGCCTACATTGGTGCTTTCGTAACTTTGAGTATTGCGATTTGTTTTGCTTTCTATCACCATTTTTCTGAAGCAAAAATCACAATGAACCATTTCGTAGCGCCTTTGTTACTTTGGATTATTATTAATGCATATTTAGCAAATAGCTTAACTGGCGCAGGTTTCTTAATTATTCCTGTTTATTTCGGAATATTATTATTCGGAATTTTTGTCTTCACACAACATTACAGTTTAGGAATGAATTTAATTTTCAGCATTCCTGCTTTGGCAATTATTGCTCCTTTTATTGTCATGTTTCCAATTGGTTTAGGTCTTAAAATCTTGTTTGGAAGTGCCGTTCTAACCGTTTTGCTTTTCGGATTATTGTTGCCAATCTTTGGAGCATTCGCCAGAAAAGGCGCTTGGATTGTAGTTTTCTTTCTAGCTTCTATTTCGTTTTTTATTTACGCAGGTTATCATTCTGGTTATGAATACGGAAAAGCAAAATCTAATAGTTTATTATACATTTTAAATGGTGATAATAATTCTGCCTCTTGGGCAACTTACGACACCAATTTAGACGAATGGACTAAATCGTATTTAGGAGAAAAAAATCAAAAAGCAGTTGGTTTAAATACGCTTCCGCTTGCAAGTAAGTACAATACAACTTTTACCTATAGCGCGATTGCACCTGTTGTTGATGTTCCAAAACCGACAATTCAGTTTTTAAGAGACAGTGTTATTGGAAATAATAGGTATTTAAAAATAAAAATTACTCCAAACAGAAAAGTTAATCGATACGATATTTACGCAAATCCAAAAATGACGTTTTATAACTTCAAAGCAAATGGAGTTGCCACTTCTGGAGAAAAAGGAAATCGTTTACAAAGAGAAGACAGTAAAATTTTGTGTTATTATGTTGTGGGCAACGAACCGCTTGTAATGGATTTCTACATTCAAAAATCATCTCTTTTTGATATGGATTTGATAGAAAGTTCATTTGATTTGATGAGCAATCCGTTATTAAACGTAAAACCAAGAGAAAACTGGATGATGCCAACACCTTTTGTCTTAAATGATGCCATTTTAATACATCAGAAAATAAAAAGATATACGCCACCAGTAAAACCGATTGAACCTGTAGTTGTAAAAGACAGTTTGACGGTATTAAAAGACACTATAAAACCTGTTATAAAACCAGAATAGAAGTCCAGCATTTTAATCTTAATCTCTTAAAATACAATGGGGAAAAAATTCATTCTTTTTTTAACTTTTGCTAGTTTTTCAATACTTCAAGCTCAAACTATTGAAGAAAAAATTGCTGCAAAAACGTGCGAATGTTTGCAAAAAAGCTCAAACATTACCAATGATGTTTTTAGAGATTGTTTGACAAAACCAATTGGAGAATTGGTTCTGACCGATAAAGACCCAAAAGTTCGAGAATCGATTAATACTGTAGAAGGAATTCAAACTATGATTCTTAGAGCAAAAGAACTAGTTTCTAAAAAATGTCCAGACTTAGTTCCCGCTTTAATTGAGAATAAAGAAGACATTTACTACGGAAAATCAAAAAATAAAAGCGCTCAGAACTTTTATAAAATCGGACAGGATTTTATGGATCAAAAGAACTTTAAATCGGCAATTGAAAGTTTTCAATTGGCTATAAAAGAAGATCCGAATTTTGTTCTTGCACTTGATGATATGGGAGTTTCTTACAGACAATTAGACGATTATGATAATGCAATAAAATATTATAAAAAATCGCTGGAAATTTATCCTGAAGGTCATTTTGCTTTAATGAACATTGGAGTTGCCTATACTTTTAAATCTGACTATAAAACGGCGATTAGCTATTATCAAAAATTAATTGAATATCATCCTGATAACGCCGAAGGTTATTTTGGAGCCGGAAAAAACTATTTTATTCTTAAAGACGACGAAAAAGCATTAGATAATATGTTTATGGCTCACAGAATTTACACTAATTCAAAATCAGATTATGCAAAAGATTCTGAACAATTTATTGGAGCTATTTATCACAAAATGAAATCGGAGAACAAAGAAGATCTTTTCAAGAAAATTGCGGAGAAAAACAATGTTCAAATAAATTAAAACAACTCTAAATATTTCAAATACAAAAGGACAGACTTACAATCAAAGTCTGTCTTTTCGTTTTTAATCAATATTCCTCTTTTTTATACTGAAGAAAATCTTTGCAACTCTATAACTTTGTAACTTTGAACCTCAAAAAAAAATGAAACAAATAAGTATATTAGGCTGTGGCTGGTTGGGATTTCCGTTGGCTAAAAAACTAATCGGAAAAGGAAATTCAGTAAAAGGCTCAACAACTTCAGAAAACAAACTTTCAATTTTAGAAAATGTTGGAATAAATCCGTTTTTAGTTAATATTGAAAGCGAAGGAGTTTCTGAAAACATTGCTGATTTTTTAGCAGAAAGCGAAGTTTTAATTATTGACATTCCGCCAAAATTACGTGCTGAAAACCCAAATTCAGAAAAGAAAATTTTTGTCGAAAAAATCAAAAATTTAATTCCTTTTATAGAAAAATCAACCGTTAAGAAAGTGCTTTTTGTAAGTTCAACTTCTGTTTATGGCGATGATAATGATTTTATTACCGAAGAAACCATTCCAAATCCAGAAACTGAAAGTGGCAAACAATTGGTTTTAGTTGAAAATCTTCTTCAAGAAAATCAAAATTTCGAAACCACAATTCTTAGATTCGGCGGATTGATAGGCGAAGATCGTCATCCTGTAAAGTTTTTGGCAGGAAAAGAAAACCTGGAAAATCCTGATGCACCGATAAATTTAATTCATTTAAGAGATTGTATTTCTATTATTGAAGAAATTATAAATCAAAACAAATGGAATGAAGTTTTTAATGCAGTTGCACCGTTTCATCCAATTCGTTCAGCATATTACACACAAAAAGCCGTTGAAATGAATTTAACTTTACCGAAATTCAGTTCTGAAAAATCAAATATTAAAAAGATTATTTCGAGCGAAAAGATTGAAACTGTTTTAAGTTATAAATTCAAGTTAGAACATTATTAAAATACGAATGTCAGGCTGAGCGAAGTCGAAGCCCTTTTCATCTTAATAAGGCTTCGACTTCGCTCAGCCTGACAATATTGCAAAGATTATTAACTTAGAAACAAAAAACTTTGCGAACTTTGCGTATGTCTTTGCGCCTTTGCGTTAAAATTCTTCGATAAATTATGGAAACAGTTTACATCAATTCACCTTTAGGAATCACCAAAATAATTGGAGATGAAAACGGTATTTCTGTAATTTCCGTTTCTGATGTTGGCACAAATGAAGTTTCTAAAGAAATCCCAGAAATTTTAAAAGATGCCGTTTTGCAGTTAAATGAATATTTTGAAGGCAAAAGAACCGATTTTGATCTGAAACTAAATCCAAAAGGAACCGAATTTCAGCAAAAAGTTTGGAAAGCTTTATTAGAAATTCCATACGGAAAAACGGTTAGTTATATGGATCAAACCAAGAAATTGGGCGATGTAAAGGCAATTCGAGCCGTTGCTTCTGCAAATGGTAAAAATCCACTTTGGATTGTAGTTCCGTGTCACCGAGTTATTGGAACAAACGGATCTTTAACTGGATATGCAGGCGGTTTATCTCGTAAAAAATGGCTTTTAGGACATGAATCTCCATCTGCACAGCAAAGTCTATTTTAAATTCAACTCGAATTTCACATATTTACACAAATAAAATTATAGTCTTATATTTACAAAATATAAAAATTCAATAGATTCTCTAGTTAAAATCGAATTTGTGATAATTCGTGTAATCTGTGTTATATAAAAACTATGATTGAAAAAATAAACCTCAATAACATTTTATTTCTTGATATAGAAACTGTTCCAGAAGAAGAGAATTTCAATTCGCTTGACGCTGAAATGCAATCTCTTTGGGATTTGAAAACACAATATCAGCGAAAAGACGATTTTACTCCAGAAGAGTTTTACGAACGCGCAGGAATTTGGGCTGAGTTTGGGAAAATAATTTGTATTTCGGTTGGCTTTTTTACAATAAAAGGAGATATTCGAAATTTTAGAGTAACTTCTTTTTTTGGCGAAGAAAACAAAATCCTAAAAGACTTTTCTAATCTTGTAAATAATCATTTTAATCAGCCACAGCATTTGTTATGCGGACATAATTCAAAAGAATTTGACATTCCGTTTATTGCTCGCCGAATGATTATCAATCAAATGCCAATTCCAGACAAATTGAATTTATTTGGCAAAAAACCTTGGGAAATTCCGCATTTAGATACTTTAGAATTATGGAAATTTGGCGATTACAAGCATTTTACATCTTTAAAATTATTGACTAAAATTCTCGGTGTTCCATCGCCAAAAGGCGATATTGACGGAAGTCAAGTCGCGCACGTTTTTTATGTTGAAAAAGATATTGACCGAATTATAACGTATTGCGAAAAAGATACTATTGCTGTTGCACAAATTTTTCTTCGTTTAAGAAGAGAAGATTTATTGATCGACGATGAGATTATTCATGTTTAGTTTTTTAAAGATGCTAAGGTTCTAAGTTTTTGAGATACTAAGGTTTTTCTATTTATGGTTTAAAATAATTTTGAAAATGATTCATTCTGAAATTTCACATTATCGAATGGTTGCTCAAAAATTGTTCAAGGCAAGTTCATGTTCTCCGCAAGAAGTTGTAAAGCATTTTGGCGCGATGCAGGCGCAAGATTACGCAATGGCAAAATGGGCAATTGGCTCACGTTGCGATGCTACAGAAAAAGAAATTGAAGAAGCTATTAATTCTGGTAAAATTATCAGAACTCATATTCTACGTCCAACTTGGCATTTTGTTTCTCCTTATGATATTTATTGGATGTTGGAACTTTCGGCACCGCAAGTAAAACGTCTCTTTGCAACAATGGCTACACAACATGGCTTTGATGAAAAGAAATTTGATCAAGTTAATTCTAAAATTGAAAAACTTCTAGCGGGAAACAATCATTTAACTCGAGAGGAAATCATGAAAGAGCTCAACATTCAAAAAAGTGTAGGCGATTTATCTCCAGTTATTGTAATGATGAATGCCGAACTAGATGGTTTGGTCTGCAATGGAAGAATGAAAGGCAAACAGATTACTTATGCCTTACTCGAAGAAAGAGTAAAAAAACCAAATACCAGTTTAACCAAAGAAGAAGCATTGGCAAAACTTGCTCTACGATATTTTGAAAGTCATGGTCCAGCAACTTTACAAGATTTTTCATGGTGGTCAGGATTTCCTATTACAATCTGCAAGAAAACAATTAACGCAATTGAGTTGCAATTAAGCAATATCACTATTGATAATCAGCAATATTGGTTTAAAAAAGATCTTCTTAATGAAGAGGATTTCCGCGAAAGCGTAAATTTTCTACCCGCTTTTGACGAAATTTTAATTTCATACAAAACTCGCGAAGCATCATTTTTAGCAGCAAATCAATCAAAAGTTTTTACTAATAATGGTATTTTCAAACCCATAATTTTAGAAAATGGAAAAGTAATCGGAATCTGGAAAAGAACTTTCAAAAAAGATCATGTTAAAATAGAAACGGAGTTTTTCAATGAAACCGAAAAACACAAAAAAGAAGTTTTGTTTGAAGGAATTAAAACTTTTGAAAACTATTTGGAAACTAAAATTGTTATTGAGTAAATTTTATTTCGCTCCGCTGGAGCTTTAAACTTTGTTTTGTTTCAGATCTATAACTATATCGCTCTTCCAGAGCTTCTGCATTTAATTATATTTTTCTGATGCCTAATGAAATTTATAGATTTAAAAGCTCTGGAAGAGTGATATAGTTATAGAAAATATAATTTTCCAGTATCAAAAGCTCCAGTGGAGCGACATATAAACATTTTGAAATAACTTAAAAAATAAATACACAATGGTTTATATGATTTATAACGATAAATTCCTGTTTCGCTACTTAAATCTTTATGCGTATTATTGCTAAATAATTACATTTACAAAAAATTAGAATTATGGTATTGAGCAGATTTTGGCTAACGATTTTTATTTCTTCGATTATTTTTATTGTATTCAGCTTATTTACTGCCAATACTTATACGATTGATTCTGTTTTGAATGGAAAAAAAGACGATCCTGTTTTAGTTTCAGAAAAATATATTGAAGAACTTCCTGCTTTTATTAAAGACAGCATCAAGAAAGCGCCAGACCAAACCATGATTATCAATCGTGATACGCTAAATGCCGACACGACTTATGTTTACAAAAATAAAACTGTAAAAATCTTCAGCGGACTTCAAAAATCTGACGGTCTTCTTCCAACTTGCAAAAGTACTTTAGTTGATTTAATTCTGCCTTTAATTGCCTATTTAGCCTTTTTCTGCGGATTGATGGAACTTTTAATTGTTTCTGGAGCATCTGGAAATTTAGCTAAAGCTTTAAGTCCGGTTTTTGTGAAAGTGTTTCCAAGCATTCCTAAAAATCACCCTTCAATATCTTATATGACATTGAATTTTGCTGCCAATTTCTTGGGATTAGATTCGGCTGCAACGCCATTTGGCTTAAAAGCAATGGAAAGTTTACAGGAAATAAATCCCGATAAAGACAAAGCCAGCGATGCACAAATTATGTTTATGTGTCTTCACGCTTCTGGATTAACTTTAATTGCAACTTCAATCATTGGATACCGCGCTGCTGCAAACGCAAGCAATCCAGCCGATGTTATGCTTCCGTGTATTATCACTTCGTTTATTGGTACAATCGCCGCTTTTTTAATTGTCGGAATTAAACAAAAAATCAATTTCAAAAGTGCTTCACTTTTGATTGGTCTTATGGGCTTAATTGCTGCAATTGTTGGTTTATTGATGTATGTTAATCACTTAGATTTAATTGGTAAAAACTATTTTACTTCTAATCTTTCGGGATTAATATTATTGACAATTATCGTTTTCACTCTGATATTTTCTTTCAGACACGAACAAAAGTTTAAAGATGCCAACACAACTGTTTTTGACACTTTTGTTGTTGGAGCAAACAATGGTGTTAAAACTGGCGTAACGATTTTTCCTTATGTTTTAGGAATGTTAGTTGCAATTTCTCTATTCAGAAACAGCGGTTTATTTGAGATTATCAGCGACGGAATAGGATTTATCTTTTCGAATTTAGGTGTAAGCAAAGAAATTACAAATGCGCTTCCAGTGGCGATGTTGCGTCCGTTTAGTTCTGCTGGATCAAGAGGTTTTTTAATTGATTCTATGAACACCTTTGGAGCCGATTCTTTAACAGCAAGATTAAGCAGTATTTTCCAATGTAGTGCCGAAAGTACATTTTATGTAATTGCAGTTTATTTTGGTTCTGTAAACATTAAAAACACGCGTTACGCTTTGGGTACAATGCTTTTGGTTGATTTGATCTGCGTAATTACGGCGATTTTTGTAGCGACTTGGTTTTTTTAAAATATTGTCCTTACACATAAACACAAACTGGACTGAAGTCCAGCCCTACAATATGGGTTGAGCCGTTGGCTCATTTTTCCAGCATTTGTAGAGCTGGACTTTATTCATTTGCATAATATTATCAAAATACCAAATATAAAGTTCCGCAGGAACGATTCATTTTGTAGGGCTGGACTTCAGTCCAGTTCAATATAATGTGATAAAATATTTTTTGTAAGAATTTTTATATATTTACAACAGATTTTAATCGTTATAAATATGTCAAACATCTTTCACCAAGTTTATATACAAGTCGTTTTTGCAGTTAAATACAGAGAAGCCTTAATTACAAATGATGCCAAATCTAAAATATTAAGTGTAATAGGAAATTTAATAAATGAAACAGGCTGTAAAACCATAATCGTAAATGGAACTGAAGATCATATTCATTGTCTTCTAGCCCTTAAACCAACTGTTTCTGTTTCAGATTTGATGAAAGTTGTAAAGGGTAAATCTTCAAAATATATCAATGACAATAAATTAACAAAGTACAAATTTGAGTGGCAGGAAGGTTACGGAGTCTTTTCATACAGTAAATCTCATATTGATGCTGTTTATAAATATATCGAAAATCAAGAAGAGCATCATAAAAAGCAAAGTTTTAAAGATGAATATTCTTCTTTTTTAAATAAATACGATACGAAATTTGACGAAAGGTGCCTTTTTGAAAATTTAATATAATTCCCATAATTATATCTTAACAATCTAAACTGGACTGAAGTCCAGCTCTACAAAATAAATCGTTCCTGCGGATCTGAAAAAGAGCCAACGGCTCGGGCTATATTGTAGGGCTGGACTTCAGTCCAGTTTAATTTGTTTCAAATTATAAACACACGCCCTTATTCAAATTCTTTCTTAGGTAAATAATTTCTAAATTTGTAAAAAAAACAAAGCAATGATTGATTTTATATACCAAGATCCATATCCGATCTTAAAGGACGATACGCAGTACCGCAAAATCACTTCTGATTTTGTGAAAGTTGAGCAATTTGGAGAACGCGAAGTTTTAACCGTTGATCCAAAAGGTTTAGAATTATTGGCTGAGGAAGCTTTAACAGATGTTTCGTTTATGTTGAGAACGACACATTTGCAAAAACTAAGAAAAATTTTAGACGATCCAGAAGCGACAGACAATGATCGTTTTGTGGCTTACAATTTACTTCAAAATGCTTCTGTCGCTGCCGAAGGTCAGTTGCCAAGCTGTCAGGATACTGGAACAGCAATCGTAATGGCTAAAAAAGGAGAAAGCATTTTTACAGGTGTTGATGATGCAGAATGGTTAAGCCGAGGAATTTTCAATACATACCAAAAAAGAAACTTACGTTATTCGCAGATTGTTCCGATTTCGATGTTTGAAGAAAAAAATTCAGGATCAAATCTTCCAGCGCAAATTGATATTTATGCTAAAAAAGGAACTTCTTACGACTTTTTGTTTATGGCAAAAGGCGGAGGATCTGCAAACAAAACTTACTTATATCAACAGACAAAATCTTTATTGAATGAAAAATCATTAGACGAATTCATTCGCACAAAAATCAAAGATTTAGGAACTTCTGCTTGTCCTCCGTATCACTTAGCATTAGTAATTGGTGGAACTTCAGCTGAAGCAAACTTAAGTGCTGTTAAAAAAGCTTCTGCAGGATATTATGACAATCTTCCAACTACAGGAAATATGGCTGGTCAGGCTTTTCGCGATCACGAATGGGAAGAAAGAGTTCAGAAAATCTGTCAGGAAAGTGCAATTGGAGCGCAATTTGGCGGAAAATATTTTACGCACGATGTTCGTGTGATCCGTTTGCCGCGTCACGCTGCTTCTTGTCCAGTTGGATTGGGAGTTTCTTGCTCTGCTGATAGAAATATCAAAGGAAAAATTACGAAAGATGGAATTTTCGTTGAGCAATTAGAAGTAAATCCGAAACAATTTTTACCAGAAACAGCTCCGCATTTAGAAGCGCCTGTAGAAATTGATTTAGATCAGCCAATGGCAGATATTTTGGCTAAATTATCTCAATATCCAGTTAAAACTCGTTTAAAACTAAACGGAACTGTAATTGTTGCTCGAGATATTGCTCACGCAAAAATCAAAGAATTGTTAGACGCTGGAAAACCAATGCCAGAATATTTCAAAAATCACCCAGTATATTACGCTGGTCCTGCAAAAACTCCAGACGGAATGGCTTCAGGAAGTTTTGGACCAACAACTGCGGGACGTATGGATGTTTATGTTGATGAATTCCAAAAGAATGGCGGAAGCATGATTATGCTAGCAAAAGGAAACCGTACTAAACAAGTTACAGACGCCTGCAACAAATACGGCGGATTCTATTTGGGTTCTATCGGAGGTCCTGCAGCTATTTTGGCTCAAGATAACATTCTTAAAGTTGAAGTTGTTGATTTTGAAGAATTAGGAATGGAAGCTGTTCGTAAAATCACAGTAAAAGATTTCCCTGCATTCATAATTACGGATGATAAAGGAAATGACTTCTTTGCTAATTTGTAGTTTTTTTAACCGCAAAGAGCGCAAAGGTTTACGCAAAGTTCACAAAGAATTATATAAAACAAAAACCGCCTATTGGGCGGTTTTTGTTTTGATATATAGTGTGCTTTGCGTAAACCTTTGCGCTCTTTGCGGTTAAGTCATCAAGCACTTAAGTCTTCTTTCTCAAAAGCCATAAAATGCGATAATTCGCCTTTTAGGTTATAAACTGGAGAAGCATCTATTTTACATTTGTAAGTCTTTCCATTTTTTCTATAATTTTCGAGTGTTTTTACAAAAGGAACTCGTTTTTTTAAAGCTTCTCTAATTTCTTTTAAGTCTGTTTTAGAAGTTGCAGGTCCTTGAAACATTTTTGGTGTTTTACCTAAAATTTCATCTTCTTTGAAACCTGTCATTTTTTTTATTCCGCTTGACGCGAAAACTATTTTCAGTTCCAAATCAGTAATTACAATAACTTCTTCCTTAATTCTTTCTTTAATATTAAGTTTTTTTTCGTCCCAAGTAAATCGATTCGAAATTTCATTGAGTTTTTCCAAATCAACGGTTAGCGCTTTTAATTCATTAATATATTCGTAATGAAAATCCCATGCTAAAATTGGAACCGAATTTCGTTGTAAAAAATCGTCAGAGTTAGTATTTTTCATAGTCAACTTTTTAGATAATCAACAAATCTTTACCCAAAGATAGAGGAAAAATCTTGTTATTACACATAGAACTCATCATTTTAAATCTCAACTGTGTTATCAAAACGTAAATTTTAATTGAACTACCACCGCTTTTTTAATTTCATTATTCAAATTACTTAGAGAAATACCAAGTAATCTAACCGAATCTTTCATTTTTTCTTGATATAACAATTCCTGAATATTCTCCATAATCAGACTTTTATCTGAGATAAAATACGGAAGTGTTTTACTTCTAGTCTGTTGTGAAAAATCACTGTATTTTATTTTTAACGTAATTGTTTTACCAGAAAGTTTATGGCGCTCTAAACGTTTTTCTAGCGAAGCCGCAATTCTTTCTAATTGTTCTATCATGAATATTTCAGATGATAAATTGACATCAAAAGTATGCTCAGCCGCGACAGATTTAGTAATTCTAGACGATTTCACTTCGCTATTATGAATACCGCGAACTACGTGATAATAAAAAGCGCCTGATTTTCCGAAATGTTTTTCAAGGAATTCAAGCGATTTACTCTTCAAATCGGTTCCAGTAAAAATTCCGAGCTGATACATTTTTTCTGTCGTTACTTTTCCAACACCATAAAATTTACGAATTGGCAATTCTTCTAGAAAAGCTTCAACTTCATCTGGATTTACCGTCTTTTGTCCGTTTGGTTTATTATAATCGCTAGCAATTTTAGCGACAAATTTATTGATCGAAATTCCAGCAGAAGCCGTCAAACCCACTTCATTAAAAATTCTTAATCTAATTTCCTGAGCCAACAAACTTGCGCTCGGATTCCCTTTCTTATTTTTAGTAACGTCCAAATAAGCTTCGTCAAGCGAAAGAGGCTCAACTAAATCGGTATATTCATTAAAGATTTTATGAATTTTGGATGAAATCTCTTTATAACGATCAAATCGAGGTCTGACAAAAATAATTTCTGGACAATATTTTTTAGCCAAAACTCCGCTTATGGCGCTACGAACTCCAAACTTTCGCGCCTCGTAACTCGCAGCCGAAACGACTCCTCTATTTTCTGAACCACCAACAGCCACAGGTTTTCCCCTCAATTCAGGATTATCCATTTGCTCTACCGATGCGTAAAAAGCATCCATATCGATGTGAATAATTTTGCGATATGTTGGTGTTTCTGACATTTTGCAAATTTACAGCGGAAAGCAATAAAAAAGCACTTCAAATAGTTATAAATAGTATCAATTTTTAAAGAATATAAATTAGGTGAGCGCAAACCGATAATTCTTTTTATTTTTGTTCTTCTACTCGAAAAATTAAATAATGCGAACATTTGTTATAGGTGACATTCATGGCGGATTACTTGCACTGGAACAAGTGTTAGAAAGAGCCAAAGTTACTACCGAAGATACTCTAATCTTTTTGGGCGATTACGTAGACGGCTGGAGCCAGTCTGTTGAAGTAATTGACTTTTTGATCGATTTAAAAAGCAAACAAAACTGCATCTGCATAAGAGGAAATCACGATCAACTGGCATTAGACTGGTTAGAAGAAAGAAATGACGATTTTGACGAAGAAATGTGGTATAAACACGGCGGAAAAGCTACTGTTGAAGGTTACGCAAAAATCTCCGCAGAAAAAAAGAAAACCCATATCGAATTTTTAGAAAATCTTCAGGATTATTATCTTGACGATCAAAATCGTTTGTTTGTTCATGCCGGATTTACCAATTTAAATGGTGTAAAATGGGAATATTTTTCCAAACTATTTTATTGGGATAGAACGCTTTGGGAATCGGCACTTGCTTTAGACCCAAATTTAAAGGAAGACGATTTACACTATCCTAAAAGATTTACCGTTTATAAAGAAGTTTACATCGGTCATACGCCTGTTACCAGAATTGGAAAAACTGTGCCGATAAATAAAGCTTGCGTTTGGAATGTTGACACAGGCGCTGCATTTAGAGGTCCGCTCACGATTTTGAACGTCGACACTAAAGAATACTGGCAGAGCGAACCGTTGAACGAATTGTATTTTAACGAAAAGGGTAGGAATTAATTTATAGAAAATTTACATTTGCCCTGCAAAATAATTAATATTTAAAGTTTATGAAAAAAGTTATTACACTCTTGTTTTTAGTATCATTCGGATTTATCAATGCTCAAAAAGCCTTTACTGGTAAAGGTGACACGAGAGTAAACGTTGGTGCTAATCTTCAAGATGGTGGTTCTGGAATTCAGGGTTCTGTAGATTTTGGTTTGGGAGAAAATTTCTCATTTGGTTTTGTTGCTAATTATTTACTTGGTGCAGATGATCGTAATATTTTTGTTAACAACCAAATTCAAACAAGAACTCCAGATTTTGGTGATCGTTTTGATGCAAAAGCAAGAATTAATGCTAATTTGAGTAGTGTTATTGGAGTAGAACAATTAGATATTTATCCAGGTCTAAGCTTAGGACTTCGTAATTTTGGTGGACATGTTGGCGGTCGTTACTTTTTTACAGACGGATTTGGTGTTTTCACAGAAATCGGATTCCCAATTGCAAAATACAGCAATGATAATGGAGTTTTTGATCATTTAAATAATCAAGCTACTTTTAGTTTAGGAGCTTCTTTTAACTTATAGTATTTTTTGCCGCAAAGGCACTAATAAGTCACAAAGTTTTTTTCAAAACAAAACCGCCTTATTATTGGGCGGTTTTTTGTTTTTTCAATTTAAAATTTTCTTTGCGTCTTTGTGCCTTTGTGGCAATACTATTAAATTACCATTTCAGGAATTTCTCCTTCAATGATCAAATCAGCTTCAGTTGATGCGATGATATGCTCAACTGAGATACCTGGAGCTCGTTCTAAGAGCTTAAAACCTTTTTCTGTTACTTCGAGAACCGCAAGCTCTGTTACAACCTTTTTAACGCATCCTACGCCTGTTAATGGCAAAGTGCATCTTTTTAAGATTTTTGACTCCCCAGCTTTATTTACGTGCATCATTGCCACGATGATATTTTCCGCGGAAGCCACCAAATCCATTGCGCCTCCCATTCCTTTTACCATTTTGCCTGGAATTTTCCAGTTTGCGATATCTCCGTTTTCTGAAACTTCCATTGCTCCGAGAATCGTTAAATCTACTTTTTGGCTACGAATCATTCCGAAGCTAAAAGCCGAATCAAAAAAACTCGCTCCCGGAAGTGTTGTAATGGTTTGTTTTCCTGCGTTTATAATATCGGCATCTTCTTCTCCTTCAAAAGGAAATGGTCCCATTCCGAGAACGCCGTTTTCACTTTGAAATTCTACTGCTATATCTTCTCGAACGTAATTTGCAACCAAAGTCGGAATACCAATTCCAAGATTAACGAAATATCGGTCTTTTACTTCTTTTGCAATTCGTTTTGCTATATCTTCTTTACTAAGTGCCATAATAATGTGTCAATTAGAGAATTTTATAATTAGATAATTTTCCGAAATGTGTTTAATTATCTAATTGCCATATTTTCTCATTATCTAATTTCTAGTTCTCACTGTTCGTTGCTCGATTCTTTTTTCAAATTTTTCTCCTTGAAAGATACGCTGCACCATAATTCCCGGAATATGAATTTGATTTGGATCTAAAGAACCAACTGGAACTAGTTCTTCAACTTCTGCAATCGTAATTTTTCCCGCTCCTGCCATACAAGCATTGAAGTTTCTGGCTGTTCCTTTAAAAATTAGATTTCCTGCTTCGTCGCCTTTCCAAGCTTTTACGATTGCGAAATCAGCTTTGAAAGCTTCTTCCATGATGTGCATTTTTCCGTTAAATTCTCTTGCCTCTTTTCCTTCAGCAACTTCAGTTCCGTAACCAGCTGGTGTAAAGAAAGCAGGAATTCCAGCCTGAGCAGCACGACAACGTTCTGCTAAAGTTCCTTGCGGAGTAAGTTCAACTTCTAATTCACCCGAAAGCATTTGACGTTCAAACTCTGCATTTTCTCCTACATAAGAAGAAATCATTTTTTTTATTTGTTTTTTCTGCAATAATAATCCCAAACCAAAATCATCAACTCCTGCATTATTTGAAATACATGTTAAATCGGAGATTGATGTATTTACTAAAGCTGCAATTGTATTTTCCGGAATTCCGCATAATCCAAAACCGCCAAACATAATTGTCATTCCGCTTTCAATTCCTTGAATGGCTTCCTGAACATTATTCACTTTTTTTGTTATCATAACAAACTGTCTTTATTACTGTATAATTTTGATAAAAATAAGATTTTTAGATTAAATTATAACGATTTCGTAAAAAATAAAATCACTGCTGCCAAAAAAATATCCTTTTGTTTTCTTCATTATTTCTGAAGTCACAAAAGGATATTTTTTATTTTAAAGAAACAAAACTACAACTCGAATTCGTCTGTATTTTGTTCTGTTTGAGTAGTATCTTTTACTATTGTTGGTCTGGCATAACAATCAACTTTAATTGAAAGATTTGCAGGGCGTTCAAATTCACCTTTAGAAATTTGAAGATTTTTATCAGCATAACATTTTTTCATGAAATAACCCCAAACCGGTAAAGCAGCAGTTGCTCCTTGACCGTAAGTCAAACTTTTGAAACGAGCTGAACGATCTTCACATCCAACCCAAACACCAGTTACTAAGTTTGGAACCATTCCCATAAACCAACCATCAGATTGATTTTGCGTTGTACCCGTTTTACCTGCAATTGGATTTGTAAACATGTACGGATATCCTGTCCAACGATTATCTCCGCTTCCTCCTCCTTGCGTACGTAAACGAACACCAGAACCGCTTTCGGTAACTCCTTGTAGCAATTTGATTACGGCAAAAGCAATATCTTTATTTAAAACGTCGTGAGATTCTGGAATTGGTTCATAAATTACCTCACCGCTTTTGTTTTCAATTCTGCTCAAAAACTGTGGTTTTACATAAACTCCTTGGTTTGCAAATGTACTATATGCTGCAACCATGTCTTCAACTGTAATATCAACAGCTCCTAAAGCAATTGAAGGCTGAACTGGAATTTCTGTTTTTACACCTAATTTTTTAGTTAATTCTACAACAGCTTCTGGACTTGTTCTGTCAATTAATTTAGCAGAAACAGTATTGATAGAAGCTGCTAAAGCTTGTTTTAAAGTTACCATTCCTCTGTATCTGTAATCAGAATTTCTTGGTTCCCAATCTTCTGTTACGTGATGACGTCCTTTGTGAATCATAAATGGACCATCTAAAATAGAATCGCAAGGCGACATATTTAATTCTTCAATTGCAGTTGCATAAACGAAAGGTTTAAAAGTCGAACCTACTTGCCTTGCTCCTTGCCCAACGTGATCGTATTGGAAATATTTATAATTAATTCCACCAACCCAAGCTTTAATTGCTCCAGTCTGTGGCTCCATAGACATTAAACCAGATTGCAAAAAGTGCTTGTAATAACGAATAGAATCAAGAGGTGTCATTGTTGTATCGCGTTCTCCTTTCCAAGTAAAGACGCGCATTTTTGTTTTCACTTTAAATGACGCAATAATATCATCTTCGCTTTTATCCATTTCTTTCATTTGCGCCCAACGAACAGAATTTTTCATTGCCTGCATCATGATTCGATCTGTTTCTGCTTGTGTAATATTTACGAAAGGTGCATTCTTATTGGTTTTCTGTTCAATAAAAAACTGTTGTTGTAAGTTTTTCATGTGTTCAGAAACCGCTTCTTCTGCATAAGACTGCATTCTAGAATCTATCGTAGTGTAGATTTTAAGTCCATCTTTGTAAATATCATATTCAGAACCGTCTGGTTTTTTGTTTTCTGTAACCCATTTTTTCATATAATCACGAAGATATTCTCTAAAATAAGTTGCAATACCTTCACGGTGACTTTCTAATTTAAATTTTAAAGTAATAGGCAGTTGCTGAAGTCTTTCTTTTTCAGCTTCTGAAATCATTTTTGCTTTTGCCATTTGAGACAAAACCACATTACGGCGGTTTTTTACTCCTTGCGGATTTCTTACTGGATTGTATAAACCTGAGTTTTTGAACATTCCGACCAAAATAGCCGATTCGTCTACCGTTAAATCTTTAGGTTCTTTAGAAAAATAGGTTTGAGCAGCCGAACTTACTCCAACAGAATAATTTCCGAAATCGTAAACGTTGCAGTACATCGCTAAGATTTCATTTTTTGTGTATTGTCTTTCTAGACGAATGGCAATAATCCATTCTTTTATTTTTTGTACAATTCTAAAAGGCAAGAATTTAGAACCTTCACCATGAAACAACTGTTTCGCAAGCTGTTGCGTTAACGTACTAGCACCACCATTTGTTCCTAAACTGAAAACAGCTCTTAAAGTTCCACGTCCGTCAATTCCTGAATGTTCGTAGAAACGTGCATCTTCAGTTGCAACTAATGCTTCGACTAAATTTTTAGGAAGATCTGAGTATTTTAATTGAGAACGATTGGTTTTGAAATATTTACCAATTACAACTCCATCAGAAGAAATAATTTCTGTGGCAAGGTTAGAATCTGGATTTTCTAAGTCTTCAAATGAAGGCATTGAACCAAATAATCCCCATGAAGCAAATAAAAAGAAGGCTAAAATACCTAGCATTGTGTAAGCAAAAACACGCCAGAATTTCTTTTTATAATAATTAATATCCTTGTTTGATTGATTGTTTTTTTTAGTAGCAGCCATAACTATTTATCTAATCTTTTTGTTCTATTCTAAAACCAACGTCTGTAATTCCTTCTAAAGCTTCAACTCCAGGGATTTTTCCTGATTGCCTAACGGCTTGCTTAATGTGAACTTTATACTTTCCTTTAAACTTCACATCTTCTTTGTAATACAATTTACTTTCTTTAATGTCTGTAAATCCATTCCCTAACAAAGTTCCGTCTGGAGCCGCCATTTGATATTGCAAGGTATCTACTTTTGTAAATCCGCTTGGCGCTTCAATAGCAACAATTAAAAAAAGATTATTAAACGGATAATTGTTGTTGTCTCTGATATTTACAAACAAATTATACTTTTTTGTAGAATCTAAAACTGGCAGATCAAAGCTTACAATACTGTCTTTGTGCCAGGCACTTCCAACAGATTTATACTCATCGAATACTCTTTTTTTATCGCAAGAAAAAAGGAGTATTGCTACCAAAAGAAGAATTCCGCTATTTTTTATTCTCATTTTTAGTAATAATTATTGGTTTTCTAGGTTCTGCAGATTTGTTTTCATTAGAATTTTGCTTGTTCGAATTTTGTTGTTTATTCGGATTCTGCTTACTCTTATGATTTTGCTTGTTTGGATTATTTTGTTTGTTCTGCTGATTTGGATTTCCTGCTCCAGAAGGCTTATTATTTCCTGCTGGTTTCGGATTATTATTATTTTTTTCCTGTTGTGGTTTTTGCGGAGTTGCAACACCTGCAGGTTCAGCATTTTTGCGTTTGCGATTTGGTTTTTTCTTTCTTTTCGGCTGGTCAAAACGAGTTAAACTCTCTTGTCCCATTGCGTTATTGAAATCTTTTTCTGGTTCTGCAACTACCTCAACAGCAAAATCTTCCAAAGAAGAAACTTTATTTTTCTGCTTATTTTCAGCAATAATTTCTTTTACCTGATCGATTTTTAAAACATGCCAGTTTGCAAAGTTGTTTGTATAGGCAAACCACATCAATCCTTTAAAAATATCTTGTTTCTGGCAAACTGCATCACCTTTCTCCGTGATTAGTTTGGTATCGTAATCTGGAAAATCTTTTAATGCGTCCATGTACGTGTCTAACTCGTAGTTTAAACAACATTTTAATTTTCCGCATTGTCCCGCCAATTTCTGCGGATTCAATGATAATTGCTGGTAGCGTGCTGCAGAAGTATTCACACTTCTGAAATCGGTAAGCCAAGTAGAACAGCAAAGTTCACGTCCGCAAGAACCAACTCCACCCAAACGAGCTGCTTCCTGGCGGAAACCAACTTGTTTCATCTCAACTCTTGTGCTGAATTCTTTAGCAAAATCTTTAATCAGCATTCTAAAATCGACACGATCATTTGCTGTATAATAAAATGTTGCTTTAGAGCCGTCGCCTTGAAATTCGATATCAGAAATTTTCATTTCCAATTTATGCTGAATTGCCAATTCACGTGAACGAACTTTCATTGGTTCTTCGCGATCACGGGCAACAGACCAAATATCTATATCTTTTTGAGATGCTTTTCTGTAGATTTTCGGTACATCATTACTTTCGTAATTCACTCCTTTTTTCTTCATTTGAATTTTTACCAATTCTCCTGTAAGAGTAACAATACCAATATCATGACCTGGCGAAGCAACAGTTGCTACAATATCGCCAATACTTAAAGTTAATTTCTCTGAATTTCTAAAAAATTCCTTACGTCCGTTTTTAAAACGAACCTCAACACAATCAAAAATCGCCTCTCCAGTAGACGGGCTCATGTTCGAAAGCCAGTCAAAAACCGTCAATTTATTGCAGCTATCGGTGCCGCAAGTCCCATTATTTTTACAACCTTTTGGTGCGCCACCATCTGAGGTTGAACAACTTGTACATGCCATAATTATATATGTAGTGCTGCCAAAATGCAGCTTAAGTTCATAAACGTTTGATCGGTAAAGATAGTATTTTTTTTATTTGGCTATTTATAGATTAATTGTAAAGGGTTGTTAAATAAAAATTGAATCGATTTTTAAAAATAATAGTTTTAAAATTCTCTACTCAAAATAATTTATTCTTCTCTAAATAAAAGACTTATTGTGTTTGTTTTATGACTTATTGAGGTTGTTTCCAATAATTTTCAAAACTAATTTTGCAGATAAATTCTAAATAAGAAAATAATCTTTTTTTTATTTTCAAACAATTGAAACATGAACAACGAATATAAAAACACTAAACATCAAGTTGCCAGAACTGCTAAGGCTGATGCCTTTTCTAACAATAAGTGGTATTTAATAAAATGTTGCAGTGAATTAAAAGCAACCTATCAAATTAAATTATTATTATTTAATGCAATCTCGAAAAAAGGTCAATTAATCATTAGAGTAAAAAAGAAATGTCTTTTGAATAATGATTTAAAACAATTAGTGAAAGAATACAAATCTCATCTCAAAATAGAAAAAATTTTAAATTAAAATGGGTTTATATTTAGCAATTTTTAAAAAAGAAGAAGAAATAAATGGCTTAGAAGTTGGATCTTATGAGTATTTTGGAATTTTTCGCGACTGCATTTTCGAATTAATTGAAAATAATGGAAATTGGGGAAGTACTTGTCCAACAATTATGAATCATTCTGATTGTGATGGAAAATTTGAACCTAAAGAATGTAAAGAAATGATCTCTGAACTTAAAAAAATAAAAGAAGTATTTCAAAAACAAAATTCAAATCATAAAGTTATAGATCAAAAAAAAGAATTGATAGATTTATACCAAATTAAACCTTTAAATTTATACGATTGTTTCATTGATGTCGATGGAGAAAATTTAATAGATCGATTGATTGAATTGTGCGAAGATGCTATTGACAATGATCTTGATATTATTTTTCAATAATGAAATAAAAACAAACCCTATTCTGCTTCAATTGCAAAATAGGGTTTTCTTTTAAATATACTTTTCATTTATTTTTTTCAAAAAATCAGTCATAAAAGAAACCAAAAACATCCCATCATGTCTATTTCTTAACATAAAAACGCCTTTTTAATTTTAAACTTAAAATATATTTCTCATTTTTATGTTTTATCTTACAACATGGTTTGCGAAGTCAATAATTACAAACCAAACTGCAATTAAAACTTATCATTTTAAATATATTTCTAATGCAAACACAAAACCAGATTGAAAGTTTCCTTTTTCAGGGAAAATTTGACGAGGCCAGAGAATGCCTAAATAACGGAGAAAGCTTTAATGATCAATATCTTAAAAATAATTTCTCCCAAATAACTGCCAAAATAATTGAATCTAAAGAAATTGATTTCATCGAAAGATTAATAAAAGCCGGTTTTATTGAAACCGATATCTACGAATTGGACAGTTTTGACAAATCTATTTTCAATTCTCTTTCTCGAAATATAAAAAATGACGAATCATCTATTTCTTTTTTCAAAGAAATAATGTCTAAAGTCGACAATATAAATGATGAAATTAGTGATCAGACTTTATTGGGCTATTTTATAGAAAAAGAAGCAATTCCGGAAATTATTAAAATTTTAATAGAAGATTTTGGTTGTAATGCACAATACAAAAACAACGCTCAAGAAAATCTAATTCATAAAATCGTAAATAATTATTCTTTAAATGCTGAAAAAGGCAAAGAATACATCAAAACACTTCTCGAAAACGGAGTTGACATTAATGAGAAAAATGTAGTTAGAACTACGCCTTTGATGTACGCTGTAAAAAGAAACAAAAAAGAATATATTCCGATGTTATTAGAAAACGGAGCAGATCCTAATGAAAAAGACAATCAAGAAAATAGTTCTTTTTATTATGCAGTTGGTGAGCAATTTTCTATTCCGATGTACGAACTTTTAGCCGAATCCTCTTCAGCAGATTTCAACAGCATCAACAAAGACGGAAGAACTTTACTGACCGAATTTATCCGAATGATGTCTGATTCTGAATCTGATCTAAATTCTTTACAAAGATTATTATCCGACGGTGCCGACTTAAATCATGCTGCTTTATATTATGGAAATCCAAAATCGGGTATCGATTATATTGCTGAGAAAAAATCAGGAATTTTAAAATCGGCTCTAGATAACGGAGCAATTGATGTTAATGAACAAGACAATCAGGGAAATACCATTTTACACAAAGTCTGCGCTTATAATGTGAATTATGATGCCGAAGCTGCAAAAGAAATTTACAGAAAAGTAAAACTTCTTCTAGAGAATGGCGCAGATAAAGAGATTAGTAACGATAAAGACGAAACAGCTCTTACACTTGCTTCTACAGACAATTTGAAAGTTAAAACTGTTGAGCTTTTGATGAAAGCCTAAATTTTCATCGTTAAACAAAAAATCTAAACACATAGAAACATAGTTTCTAATCTTATAGGATTGTATCGAAAGAGAACAAAGAAACAAGTTTCTAGACATAGCTAAACTATGTGCATTTAAATAAGTGAAACGCCTTTTTTAATATTCATAAAACTATGTTTCTATGTGTTTACAATAATATATAAAAATCAAGATTCTATGTCAATGTCATTTATAATTGCCTGTGAAAACGGCAACCGAAAAATAGCTGAATTACTGCTTCAAAATAAAGAAGTCGATGTAAAATATACAGACGAAAAAGGAAGAACAGCTTTGCATTATGCCTCGCACAGAGGATATTTAGATTTAGTTAAAATTTTATCTGAAGAAGGCGCAGATATTAATTACGAAGATCATCAAGGAGAAACGCCTTTGTTCTTCGCTTGTCTTCAAAAACAAAAACAAACAGCTTTGTATCTTTTAGAAAACGGTGCCGAAATTACCAAAAATGATAAACTCGGAAATAGCCTTTTACATTTAGCTGTTCAAACCTCTCAAGTTGAAATTGCAACAAAGTTGCTTGAAGCAGGAATTGACGTTAATTTATTGAATAACAATGGAGAAACACCACTTTTATTAGCTTCAGCTAAATTAAATCGTGAAATTATTCAATTGCTTTTAGACAAAGGTGCCGAGATTAATACGACCGATAAACAAGGAAATGCTCCATTAATTTATGCTTGTTACACCAAATCTCTTCCAATGGTGACTTTACTTTTGGATAACGGCGCGGATGTAAATCACGCTAATCATTCTGGCGAAAATGCTCTTTTGATTGCTTGTTATGAAACCAACCGAATGCTGGCTAAACTTTTGGTCGAAAGAGGCGCAGATGTATTTACATCAAACAACAACGGTTATTCTCCAATTTGGTACGCTTGCGCGAATAATCAAAAGGAAATTGTGTCTTTGTTTTTAGAAAATGGTGTCGATGTAAATTATAGCAAACCAGTTGCTGGCGACACTTCGTCCATGAACGATTATCTGGATTGGGTTGTAAGCGCTTCTAATATTTCTAATGATTCAAGTTTTACATTAAACAACAGTTACAATTATGGCGGAGAAAGCCTTTTACATGTAGCAACCAAAAAAGGAAATCTCAGCATGGTAAAACTTTTAATTGAAGCTGGAGCAAATATCAATATTCAAGACGAATCTGGAAATACGCCTTTGCATTACAGTGCCGCAAATGGAAAGAAAGATGTTGTGAAATATTTATTAGATAATAAAGCCGACGCTTCAATTGTAAACGTAAAAGAACAAAAAGCAATTGATTACTCAAATGTAAAAGGGTTTAATGAAATTACTGAATTGATTCTGAAATATGCACCTTCAGGAACAGTTGTAACGCCAACTCAGACTAAAAAAGAAGAATCAAAATCTGATTCTGGAAATTCGATGGAAGAAAAGAAAAAAGCATTATTAGATTTGAAAGAACTTCTAGATGCTGGAATTTTAACTTCGGAAGAATTTGAAACTGAAAAAACTAAAATTTTAAAAGGATAAATAATAAATATGTACAAAATGAAAAAAATCTTAAATGCCACAACTCTCTTTTTAGTATTAATTGCCGGAAGCTTAGTTTTTACTTCTTGTAATGATTTTTCACCCGAAAAAACTTTTGATGTAGCCGTTTTAAACTCAAATTTATTATCTCGATTTGGCGGAAAAGAAATCAGTGACAAACTACAAGGTGAAGCTCAGGTTTATGATGAAAGCCAAAAAAAGATGATTTCGTCTTCTTATCAGGATTCTTTTAAATATGACATATCAAATTTAGAAATTAGATTAAAATCTATTTCAGAAATACCCGAAGATGATGATAATAAAGAAATTCTTCAGGCATCAAAAGATTTATTTTCTTATGTTATTGCTAAACAAAAAGAAGGTTATTTGCCAATTGCTAAAATGAAAGATGAAAATGCTTCTCAAGAACAAATACAAAAAGCAATAATTGATTTTGACGCTTCAACTCAAAACGAAGTTGATGCGAAGTTTAACAAATTGATGGCTGCGGGAAAATCTTATGCTGAAAAACATAACATAGATGCCAAATTTGGTATTTAAGAGTTTATTTAAAAGATAAAATCCTATTTGTGTAGATACAAATAGGATTTTATCTTTTATTCTTTAAGTTTCCTTAACGGTAATAATCTTCACTGGACAAGCTTTTGCAGCCAATTCACAACTTTCGACAATCGCATGATTTGGAGATTTTAATGTAAAGAATCCTTTTGCATTTTGAGAATGAATCAAAACCGATTTTCCATCTTTTTTTGACATCTGAAAATGCACTGGATCCATTTCAACGCAATAGTTACAACCAATGCATTTATCTCTTTGTAAAGTAACGACAACCATTACGCCTCAACAATTTTATACAATTTGTCAGACATTCTGATTCTGAATGGTAATTTCAAACTACAGTCGTCTCCCTTCGTAGCTTTTACTCCTGAAATATCATTTACAAACATTTCATCAATAATCATTTCCTGAGCTCCTGTACTTGGTCCTGTAATTAAAATTTTATCTCCAATTTTAATATCGTAAGCTTCAATTTTAAATTGTCCAACTTTTGCTTTTGGGAAATAATGTATTCCTTTTCCAACATAAACCTTTTTCTGCGTTGCCGCTGAACCTGGAATATCGCTCCATTCTCCTAATTCCTGACCTAGATAATATCCAGACCAGAATCCGCGATTGTAAACCGTTTCTAAAGCTTTCATCCAAACTGCAGTTTTTTCTTTGGAGAAAGTTCCGTCATAATAAGCATCAATCGCTTCACGATACGTCTTGGTTACCGTTGCTACATATTCAGGCGCACGGCCACGTCCTTCAATTTTTAAAACTTTTATTCCAGAATCAATAACCTGATCTAAGAAATCCAAAGTACACAAATCTTTTGGCGACATCATGTATTCGTTATCCAATTCGATTTCGAAACCAGTTTCCTGATCGATAACGGTATATTTTTTTCGGCAGTTTTGTTTGCACGCGCCACGATTTGCAGATGAATTGTGCGAATGCAAACTCAAATAGCATTTCCCTGAAACCGCCATACATAAAGCACCATGACCAAAGATTTCAATTTCAACCAAATTTCCGTTCGGGCCTTTGATCTGTTCTTTCTCAATTCGGTCGGTGATATTTTTTACTTGACGTAAACTCAATTCTCTGCTCAAAACCATTGTATCAGCAAATAAACTGTAGAATTTAATGGTTTCTATATTTGTTACATTTAGCTGAGTTGAAATATGAACTTCCATTTCGATTGATCTTGCCATCGCAATTACGGCTTGATCTGATGCAATTACCGCTGTAATGTTTGCTCCTTTGGCTTTTGTCAATAATGTTTTTACGACAGATAGATCGTGATCGTAAATAATGGTGTTTAAAGTCAAATAGCTTCGAACGTTTTTGGCTTCACAGCGATTGGCAATTTCTTTTAAATCATCAATCGTGAAATTTACTGTTGAACGTGCACGCATATTAAGTTGCTCAACTCCAAAATATACGGAATCACAGCCATTATCTAAAGCAGCCTGAAGCGACTCAAAATCTCCCGCTGGAGACATGAGTTCAATTTTGTTGGTAATTGTCATTTTTGATTCTATTATTCAAATGACAAAAATAATGTGAGTATAGATTAGATTTCTATGATATATATCATAGTCTATATTTTAAAATTATTCGCAAATCGTTACACAATCTTTATCAAATATAGCCCACGGTTTCAACCGTGGGAAACGTATTGTTACGCAACGTTGAGGATTCTCATTGTGTACCCACGGTTGAAACCGTGGGCTATGTTTATATTGTATTGTGGTATTTTTTGGATTTAACCATTTTGGGTTTTATTTCCAAACCCGTGTAATTTTACAAATTCATCAAACTCTTGCTGTCCATTCTTTTTGAGATGATGTTGTTTTTGATTTTTTATATAATTATAAACAACATCTAATTGAGATTCGCTTACTGCAAAAGCGGCATAACCAGTTTGCCAAGCGAATTTTTCAGTAATTAGATTTATTCCATTTATACAATGAGAAGATCCTCCTTTCGCTTGACGAATAACATCTGATAGAGATTTTTTCGGATTTAATAAAAATAAAACATGTACATGATCGGCCATTCCGTTAATGATTCTATCAGGGCAATCCAAGTCAATTAATTCATCGTGAATATAATCATGCACATTTTTCTCAATTGAAAAATCAATTAATTCCGTACGATTTTTAGTTGCCCAAATGGCATGAATCCATAATTTGGTAAAAGAATGCGACATTGTAAATTAGGGTTTAAAAAAACCGCTAATTTACAATTTTATACAATTTATCTGACAAACGAATACGAAATGGAACCTCAAAAGTAACCTTATCACCAATTTTAGCAGTTTGAGTTTCTGCTCCATTAACAATAATTCTATTCAAAACCATTTCCTGATCACCTGTAGTTGGTCCTGAAATTAAGATTTTATCACCGCTGTTCAACTCTTGGTTTTCAATAGTAAATTGTCCAACCTGAGCTTTTACATAATAATGTTCCGCTTTTCCAAGAAGTACTTTTTTTACTTTTATTTTCTGACGAATATCAGCTGTTTTTTGTGCTGTAGCCAAAGCCGTTTCTGGCAATTCACCTGAGTGTTTGAATTTTAGATTTTCAGATTTTCCTTTTCTGAATACTTTATTTCCAACTTGTTTTCCAGTTCTTAAACGAACTTGGTCAACTAATGGCATATGGATAATCTCTAAACATTCTGTAGAACAGCAGTTTTCCATAGCTGCTTTACAATCATCACACTGAATAAACAATAAATGACAACCGTCATTTTCACAATTAGTATGATTATCGCAAGGTTTTCCGCATTGGTGACACTGCGAAATAATATCGTCAGTAATTCTTTCGCCCAGACGATTATCAAACACGAAGTTTTTACCAATGAATTTGCTTTCTAAACCTTCTTCTTTCAATTGTTTAGCGTAATTAATAATTCCGCCTTCTAACTGATAAACGTTTTTGAAGCCTTGGTGTTTAAAGTAAGCACTCGCTTTTTCGCAACGGATTCCTCCAGTACAATACATTACCAGATTTTTATCGTCTTTGTGATCTTTAAGCTGTTCGTTGATAATTGGTAAACTTTCCCTAAAAGTTTCAACATCTGGAGTAATAGCGCCTTTAAAATGTCCAACTTCACTTTCGTAGTGATTTCTAAAATCTACTACAATTGTGTTTGGATCATCAAGGATTTCGTTGAATTCTTTGGCTTTTAAGTGAACGCCAATATTAGTTACATCAAAAGTTTCATCGTTTAAACCGTCTGCAACGATTTTATGACGCACTTTGATGGTCAATTTTAAAAAGGAATGATCATCTTGTTCCACAGCAACATTCAATCGTATGTCTTTCATGAAATCGTAAACTTCCAGAGTTTCTCTAAAAGCTTCAAAATTTTCAGCAGGAACACTCATCTGAGCATTAATTCCTTCATGGGCAACATAAATTCTTCCCAATGCATCTAATGCATTCCAGGCAATGAATAAATCGTTACGAAATTGTTGTGGATCTTGAATTTTGGCATACGCATAGAAAGACAACGTAAGTCGTTGTTTACCCGCATCATCGATCATGATGGCTCTTTCTTCTGCGCTTAAAGTGTTATACAGTTGCATGCTATAAACGATTTTAAGTTGAGAAATATGTTGATTTTAAATAAAAAACTATTTGAAATCGGGTGCAAAAGTAAGGAACTTTTACTGTTTTTGAATGCTTGTTGGCGGAATATTATGATTTATGTCAAAATCTGAATTGGGATATTATTTTTTTTGAGTCTTTGTTCATTTGTTTTGATGAAGGATTCTCTGTTTGATAATTAAAGTTTTACGGCTTGGCGATGTGAGCGAACGAATTAATTTCTATTAAAGATAGCGTTTTCCGTGAAGGAAAAGCGGTTGTGAGATCGAAATCAAAAACTTGGGAAAATGCTTTGAAACAAAGGATTTCAACGAAGAACTAAAGCATTTTGAAAAAAGAAAGGCTGTTTTTACAAGGAAATAATTTAGTATAGTAATTTTAGTAAATTAAACTTTAGGTCGAATTAGTTTTGTAGTTTTTTATTTATATTTTTAAAATATTAACCATATATTTGGCGATGTGTTAGCTTTTAACTAACTATCATTTTTAATTATGAAACATTTTTTAATTTTTCTTATTCTATTTTCTAGCACTTCTTTTGCGCAAAAAACACAGTATAAAATTACCTATGATTATCATATTGGAGCGAAAATTAATGGATTAGTTTCTATGAATACCTACCTTAAGACTTATTTAACAGGTAACGGTGAAACTTCTATTGAGGAGCAGGATTTTGTTGGAATGCAATCTACTGCAACCAATGAAAATAGTTATATTATTAAAACAAAAGATAACCCTAAATTTTATAAACATAATAGTTGTATCCTTTACAGTGATCATATATCTCTTAAAGATTTTAATATAAAAGATTCTATAGGTTCTTTTGATTGGCAATTAGGCTCAGAAACCAAAACAATAGTAGGGTACCAATGCCAAAATGCAACACTCTTCTTCAGAGGGCGTAATTATACGGTTTATTTCGCTAAAGATATTCCTTTTTCGGATGGGCCTTGGAAATTGTCAGGATTGCCAGGAATGATTTTAGAAGTAAAAACAGATAATGATTTAGGACAGTACGATTGGGTAGCTTCAAAAGTGGAAATTATGAATGCTGCTACTGAAATTACAAATCCATTCGTTAATAAAGAAATAATTCCTTACGACGAATTCGTCGCCTTATATGTAAAAAAATACAAACAAATTAAGGCTCAAATTGCTAGTTATAGTGGTTCAGGAGGGATGCCAAAAGGTTACTTAGAACTTTATGTTACTGATTAAGAGTATGAATTATCGATTTTTTCTGTTTTTTTTATTCATTTCTAATTTTTCACAATCACAGACCATTACAGGTAAAATAACGGACTCAAGTGGTGTTGCTATTCCATCAATAAATGTGATAATTAAAAAAATACAGCAACCCAATCTTATTTTTCAATTTACCAAAACCAACAATAAAGGAATTTATACTATTGTTTTAAAAGAACCTCTTGATAGCATTTTGATTGAAATAAGTACAATTTCTCATGAACCTATTTTGAGAAAACTCTATGACATTCAAAAAAAGGGCGAAATTAATACTCAAAATTTTTTACTTCAGGAGAGGATTACAACACTTAAAGAAGTTGTTATATCTGAAAATAAACCTATAAGAGTTAAAAAAGACACTGTTATATATGATGCCCAAAAGTTTAAAGATGGATCAGAAAAAGTTATAGAAGATCTTTTGAAAAAATTACCTGGAATTACGGTAGAAGATAACGGTCAAATAAAGTACAATGGAAAGGCCATAAAAAAAATGCTGTTAGATGGTGATGATTTGTTTGATAGCCAATATTCTATAGGTTCCAAAAACATTACTGCGGATTTATTAGATAAAGTAGAGGCGATTGATAATTACAATTCAAATGCAGTGCTAAAAGGGTTGGTGTCAAGTGACGATGTTGCTATAAATCTTAAATTAAAAAAAGGTAAAACTGATTTCTCAGGCAATTCAAAAATTGGATTTGGATTTACAAATAAATTTGATTTATCATTATCAGGACTTTTAATCAATTCTAAGACTAAAAGTTTTGGGATTTCTAGTTATAATAACATTGGTACAAATAATACACCCTATAATTTTATTTCAAACGCTTTGTCTGTAGAATCTTTGAATGAACAAAAGTTTATTGCAAAAGAAATTATAAATCCAGGTTCATTCAGCTCTTTTTTAGATGACAAATTTCATCGCATTAATAATAATTTTTATACAAGTTTTAATTCCTTGTATAAGTTTTCTTCAAAGATTACTGCTAGAGTTAATTTAGGTTTTTATAGTGATGAGTTAACAAGGATAAATAAGCAAATTACTTTTTATAATACAAATGAAGATAGTTTTACGTCTAACCAGTCAGAAAACATTGCAAAATCTCCTAAAGTTTATAGCGCAAATCTTCAGTTAATAAATAAAGTTAACAGTAAACTAAGCTGGGAGTATTTAGGAAAGTTTAATTATCAAACCATTGATTATAAAAGTGTGTCATCAAACAATGATTTACTTCAATCAAATAGACTTAGTTCCGAAAATTGGTTTACGAAACAGGATTTTAATGTAACTAAGCGATTAAGTGAAAATGATGGGCTTACAGGTATAGTGTATTATACCAACAGTAACGCTCCGCAAAATTATATTTTAACACCAGGTAATAATATTCAAGAAAACCAATCGAATGTTGTTAAGCAAAATATTCAAAACTCACGCTTTAACAAAGAAGTTTTTAATACAAATACTACGTTTTTGCATAAATCGGAGAATTTTAAGTTTGCGGGTCGGATAGGGTATTACGCTGAGAAAAATGGTTTTAGATCTTTATTACAAACTGTAAACGAAAATGATGTGTTATATTCAAACCCTGATTTTCAAAACAATTTATCTTACAATTATAGTTTTCCATACCTCGAAGGTGGTGTTACATACAATAAAGACAAATTTACAGTTAAGATAGATTTAGGTTCTCAGTATTTTGATTTAAAATTAAAAGATTCAGTTAAAGAAAATAACAATACCAATAAAGAATTGACTTTTACACCGCGAATAAAATTGCTTTACAGATTGACAAAACATACTAACATATTTTCTAGTTACAGTTTTAATCAAATTGCACCGCAAGAAACAAACCTTTTTGAGGGTGTTGTACAAACAGCTTTTGGAAGCTTTAGTAGTAATGAGGCAAACATTCAGTTTTTAAAAACCCATAACTATACTATTAATTTGAATTATGGCGATTCTTTTTACATGACCAATATGTCTTTAGGATTTAATTACAACCGAAGAGAAAATAATTATTTTTATAAATCCTTAATAAATCAGAATTATACCGTATCAACAGGGTTTTTATTAAATTCTGGAAGTCAGGATTACGGATTTAATTTTACAGGTCGTAAGTATGTTTATTTATTAAGAACAGATTTTAAATTACGTTCGAATTATAATATTTCATTATATAAAAATATTGTAAATAATTCTGATTTAAGAGATATTAAAGCTAAAAACTTAGACTTAAATCTTACAACCAATTCTGCAATTATAGAAAATTTGTCTATTGAAAATGTATTTTCTTATCGCATTAATAAATTTACGGTTGATGAAGTTAGTAATAACAAATTCAGCAGTATAAAGAATTCCTTTAAAACAGTTTTAAAAACTTCAGAAAGATTTAAAACTGTGGTTGCTTTAGATTATATCATTCCAGATCTGTCCTTTAGTAAAAATTATTGGTTTTTAGATTCTGAAATAACTTTTACGTCAAAAAACAAAAAAATAGATTATTCTATTATTGGCAGGAATTTAACGAATAACAAAAAATTTGAAATGGTGAATATTAACGATTATTCGAAAAACATCTCTTCCCACAACCTTATACAAAGGTTTATTTTGGCAAGTGTAGCTTTTAAATTTTAAAAACAATAAAAATGCTTGATTTTCGAACCATATCAAGAAAATGGAAGATTATTTAAATCTATAGTCGTAGATGGTTTTTATATAAAATGAGTTGCATTAATAAAAAACGCCTCCTGTTTATCAATACGTTATAAAATTTGATTAAATTTATCTGGTACAATTTTAACATTTGTGATTATGAATGCTTTAAAACTACCAAAACCAATCCTTCCCCTCTTCTTTCTTTTAACCTTATTTTCTTCCTGTAAAAAAGAACAACCCAAAGCGCCGCCGCCAATGCAGGCTCCGTTTGTAACGGTTAAAAGTGAAGATGTCCCCATTTATAAAGATTTTGCGGGACAGACTTTTGGAGATTTAGACATTGAATTAATCGCCAGAGTTGACGGCATCCTGACCGGAATTCATTTTAAAGAAGGTCAAAGAGTCAAAAAAGGCCAGCTATTGTACACCATCGATCCGTTAGAATATGACACCAAAGTAGAGCAGGTTCGCGGTCAAGTTGCAGGCGCTCAAAGTAATTTGGTAAATGCCGAAGAAGAACTAAAAAGAATCCGCCCGCTTGCTGATATGAATGCTGTTAGTAAACGTGAATTGGATGCCGCTGTCGCGAAAGATAAAGCGGCACGATCTAACTTAAACAGCGTTCAGGCCAGTTTAAGAAATCAGCAGATTGAAAGAAGCTACTGCGATATTCGATCTCCAATTGATGGTGTAATCGGACTTTCGAATGCTAGATTGGGTGATTATATTACCAGAATTGGAAATGATGCTAAACTCAATACCGTTTCCAAACTAGAAAAAGTCAGAGTTCAATTTACAGTTAGCGAATCTGATTATTTACGATATCAAAAGCAGCTCAAAGCCGGAGAACGTATTACTGATCTTGCTTTAATTCTTTCAGACGGAAGCACCCATTCTGAAAAAGGAAGTCTTAATTTTTCTGATACTAAAATTGATCCCACAACTGGAACTGTAACTATCGAAGCGCAATTTCCTAATCCAGACGGCACTTTACGTTCTGGTCAATTTGCAAAAGTCCGTGTTTTACTGCGAACCCAAAAAGACGCCATTGTTGTCCCTCAAAAAGCCGTGACCGAGATTCAGGGACTTTTTCAGGTTTCTATAATAGATTCTAAAAACACTATCCAAACCAGAATGGTCGAAGTTGGCCAAAAAATTGGTGTCGACTGGATTATTACCAAAGGTTTAAAACCCGACGAAAAAGTCGCCATAATTGGCAATCAATTTATACAGCCTGGATCAACTGTTGTTCCGGTTCCTTATGTTGCCGACAAAGATAAAAAGCAGATTGCATCATCTCTAAACAACTAGATTATGGATAATTTCTTTGTACGCAGACCAATCGTTGCTATTGTTCTCTCCATTTTCATTGTTTTAATTGGAGCTCTTTCTGTCCTTTCAACTCCTATCGCCCAATATCCTGAAATTGCACCGCCTTTGGTACAAGTTTCAACAAGTTATCGTGGCGCAAATGCTTTAAATGTCGAACAGGCCGTTGCAACGCCAATCGAGCAAAAAGTAAACGGAGTTGAAAACATGCTTTACATGCAATCCACGAATACGGGCGATGGAAGTATGACGTTAAATATCACGTTTGATATGGGAACCGATTTGGATAACGCTACCATGCTGACCCAGAACCGCGTTAACGAAGCGACCAACAAACTCCCAAATGATGTTAAGACAACAGGAGTTACCACAAAAAAGTCACTCTCAATGCCCATGCTGATTTTGTCCCTGTATTCTCCCAACAAAACTTTCGATGGAAACTTTCTGACCAATTATGCCAATATCAACATTGTAGATGCTTTGGCACGTATAAAAGGAGTTGGAGAAGTTACACTTTATGGAGGAAGTAATTATGCCATGCGAATCTGGGTCAAGCCCGATATTATGGCCAAATACAATTTGACGGTGCCTGATATTATACGATCCATCCAGGATCAAAATGCCATTGCACCCGGAGGAAAATTTGGTGCTCCGCCGGCAACCGAAAATAACGAGTTTACATATAACGTCATGTTGAAAGACCGCTTGGTCAATCCTGAAGATTTTGAAAATATTATTCTAAAATCAAACATCAACAATCAGCAGGTTCGTTTAAAAGATATTGGAACAGTAACTTTAGGAACAGAAAGCTATGCTTCAATTGCCAAATTAAACGGAAATCCCGCTGGAACTATTGGAATCAAACAAATGCCGGGTTCAAATGCTCTCGAAGTTGCCGAAAATGTAAAAAACACGATCGAAAGACTAAGCAAAAGATTTCCACAGGATTTAAAATATCGTGTTTCATTAGATACAACTCTCGCCATTTCTGAAGGAATTAACGAAATCATGCACACTTTGGTCGAAGCAATTATTCTGGTAATTATTGTAGTTTTTATCTTTCTCCAAAACTGGCGTGCGACTTTAATTCCGCTTTTAACCGTTCCTGTTTCATTGATTGGAGTTTTTATGCTTTTTCCGTTACTCGGATTTTCCATCAATGTACTTTCTCTTTTAGGATTGGTTCTTGCGATTGGTATTGTCGTCGACGATGCCATTGTGGTTGTTGAAGCCGTAATGCATCATATTGAACATGGAATGTCTCCTCGGGAAGCCACCAATCAGGCGATGAAAGAAGTTTCTGGTCCTGTAATTGCCATTGCGATTGTATTGACCGCCGTATTCATTCCAGTAGCTTTAACGCCCGGAATTACGGGAAGATTGTATCAGCAATTTGCTATTACAATTGCTATATCGGTGATTTTCTCCGCTTTAAGCGCTTTAACTTTAAGTCCGGCGTTGTGTTCTCTTTTATTAAAACCGAATCAGGAAGCAAAAGGCTGGCTCGGGAAATTCTTCGCATGGTTTAATGATAAGTTTGGAAAATTCACTAATAAATATACAGGCTTTTCAGGTTTTCTAATTAAAAAAACAGCACGAAGCTTAATCTTTATCGGAATTGTCGTTGGAGCAATTATTCTCTTGGGAGGAAAAATTCCAGGCGGTTTCGTTCCTGAAGAAGATCAGGGATATATGTTTGTGAATATTGAGCTTCCGGGTGCTTCTTCTTTAGAAAGAACAGGGAAAGTAATTCAAAAAGTAGAACATATTTTATCGCAGAATCAAGGTGTTGAATATTACACTTCGGTTGCTGGATTTAGTTTAATCAAAAACTCAGTGGCAACCAACAATGGATTTTTCTTTGTTGCTTTAAAAGAATGGAAAGAACGCGAACAAGACGTTTTCCAAATTCTAAAAGAAGTCAACGGAAAAGTAGTTTTCGGAATTCCCGAAGCAACTGTTTTTGCATTCGGGCCTCCGCCGATTACTGGAATCGGAAATGCGGCAGGATTCTCAATGATGCTTCAGGATCGGGAAGGAAATACACCTCAATATCTTTTTGAAAATGCTCAGCAATTTATGGCCGAAGCCAAAAAAAGACCAGAAATTGGAACGATTAGAACAACATTCAATCCGAATGTACCGCAGATTAGTCTGGACATCGATCGGGAAAAAGTCACCGAACTTAACCTTTCATTATCTGATGTAAATCTCGCCATTGGAGCCAGTTTAGGAGGACAATATATTAACGAGTTCAATAAATTTGGTCGACAATATATTGTATTGCTTCAGGCCGATCCGAGTTATACCGTAAATCCCGAAGACATTAATAAAATATTTGTTCGGAGCAAAGACAACAAAATGATTCCGATTACGAGTATTGCCACAATTCGAAAAGTAAGCGGTCCAGAGTTTACAACTCGTTTCAATTTGTATCGCGCAGCCGAAATTGGCGGAACTCCCGCTCCCGGATTTACTTCGGCACAAGCCATGGCTGCTTTACAGGAAACCGCAGCAAAGGTTCTTCCTGCAGGAATGGGCTACGAATGGGCAAATATGAGTTATCAGGAAAAGCAGGCTGAAGGAAAAGGAAATACTGTTTTCTTAATGGCATTGCTTTTCGTGTTTTTAATTCTCGCCGCACAATACGAAAGCTGGAAACTGCCTTTCAGTGTTTTACTCGGAACGCCTTTTGCCGTTTTTGGCGCTTTTCTTGGTTTATATATCTGCCGCTTATTAAGTCCAGATTATGTCAATAACGTTTTTGCTCAAATTGGTTTAGTGATGCTGATCGGATTGGCGGCAAAAAATGCAATTCTGATTGTAGAATTTGCCAAAGAAGAATATGAAAAAGGAATGCCAGCAAAAGATGCTGCTTTGTACGCCGCGAAACTGCGCTTCCGTCCTATTCTAATGACGGCTTTTGCTTTCATTTTAGGAGTTGTTCCGTTGTTAACTGCAACTGGAGCTGGAGCACAAGCCAGAAAAGTTATGGGAATGACCGTTTTTAGCGGAATGCTCGTGGCGACCATTTTGGGAGTTTGTTTAATTCCGGTATTGTTTGTTTTTATTGAAACATTCGGAAAGAAAAAATCTGAAGAAACTGATCAACCTAAAACAGAAGAACAATGAAAACCCTAAAGATACTTTTAGCGCTCTTTTTAATAGCTGTTTTTCCTTTCGGATGCATGGTCGGACCAAAATATGTTAAACCAGAACAGCCTCAGGCAGATTCTTTTCGATATAGCAAACAAACTGGTGACACTACAAAATCGGTTACAACTATAAAATGGTCATCGATATTTAACGATGATGTCTTAATTGGCTTGATCGAAAAAGGAATCCAAAATAATTATGATCTTAAAATTGCCATTGCTCGTTTAGAACAAGTGCAAGCCAATCTCGGAATGGCAAAAGCTGATTTATTTCCGTCTTTTCAATATTCTGGTCAGGTTAATAGCGCCCAAACCTTCCAATGGCCTTCAACGGCATTGGCAAATATGTCTTGGGAATTGGATTTCTGGGGAAAATACCGTCATCAAAAAAAAGCATTGCAGAATGAACTTTTAGCCACAGATGAGGCAAGAAAAGTAATTTTATCCAATATCGTAAGCAATATTGCTATTTCCTATTTTGAATTGCGTGATTTTGACAATCAATTGGAAATCACAATTCATACGTTAGAAACTAGACAAAAAGCTTACGACATCATCAACGAGCGGTTTATAAGCGGTTATGTTGCGGAATTGGACAAAGTACAAATCGAACAGCAAGTTGCCATTGCCGAAGCGAATATTCCGCTAATCAAAAGACAGATTACGGCTCTAGAAAATGCAATTTCAGTTTTGATTGGACAAGTTCCGCAAGCCATTCCTAGAGGAAAAACTAATAGCGAATTGTTGATTTTAGCTGAATTTCCAACTTCGGTTCCATCGGCTTTATTAGAAAACAGACCCGATGTTAAACGTCAGGAATATTTGTATAAAGCAGCTTTTGAGAGAATTGGTGTTGCGCAAGCCATGCGATATCCGTCTTTTAACATTTCGGCAATTGTTGGTTTTACCAACATTATGATTAGTGATTTATTTAATGATGGCTCTTATATTCAAAATGTTGGCGGCGGAATTACCGGACCGATTTTCAATTTCGGAAAAAACAAACGCCGTGTCGATTACAACAGAAAATTAGCCGAAGAAATGAAGTTTAACTTTCAGAAAACATATCTAACTGCCATTGCCGAAGTTGAAAACTCACTTCAAAACACCGCAATGTTCAAAGAAGAATGGACAGCCCGAAATAGACAAGTTGTAGCAGCACAGAAAAATTACGATCTTTCAAATGCAAGATATTACAACGGTTATGTTTCTTATTTAGAAGTTTTAGATGCACAAAGATCTTTGTTTGAAGCACAATTAAGTCTTTCGCAATTAACTCAAAAACAATTGAGTTCTATGGTTCAGTTGTATAAAGCTCTGGGCGGAGGATGGAGTTTTTAATCTTGAGGTTCAAAGGGACAGAGAGGCAAAGGGACAAAGGTTTCTCTCAATTCTTAATAAAAGCATCTCTTTTGCACTTTTTCATCACATTACGTTATCATTCCGTAGGAATGTTTGGTCGGTAGAAAAATTGCAATCACCCACATTTACGTTCCGTAGGAACGTTTGATGTTATCCGATTATAAAACGATATCCAAGAAATCAAACGTTCCTACCGAACAAATAATAATTACGAAAAAAGGGTTGTTTCAATTATGAAACAACCCTTTTTTAATCTTTGTACCTCTGTACCTTTGTTACTTTGAACCTAACGAACTAGCAAAACTCGTTAAACGCATCTTGCAAATTCTCAGCGATTAATTCAGCTGGACGGCCTTCGATGTGGTGACGCTCTAACATGTGAACCAATTCTCCGTTTTTGAACAAAGCCATAGATGGCGATGAAGGAGGAAAAGGAAACATATGTTGTCTTGCAGCATCAACAGCTTCTTTGTCAACACCAGCGAAAACTGTAATAAGGTGATCTGGTTTTTTAGCTCCTTCTAAACTCATTTTTGCTCCCGGACGTGCATTTCTAGCAGCACAACCGCAAACAGAGTTCACAACAACTAAAGTGGTACCTTCAGCTTTGATAGCATTCTCAACAGCTTCAGCACTATGTAAATCTTGAAAACCTGCAGCTGTTAATTCAGCTTCCATTGGTTTTACCATGTCTAGTGGATACATATTCTTGTCTTTTAAATTTTACTTTTGAACTGCAAAGTTACAAAGTTTACTCGCAACTAGTTAATTTGAAGTATAAAGTTTTGTTATAGTTCGATATCAAAATTTAGATCTTAGAAAATCAAATCGTTAATTGTTTCTTTTTCTTATCTGGAAATTGGTAATTGTATTGTTTTAAATGACTATTTCCGTTTGGTTTATGTCTAGTTGTTAGCACAGTCATTTTGTTTTTCTCAGGTATTTCAATTGTTGAAATGTAACTGCTTACATATTTTTTAAGTAATTGAAGATTATCAAAATTAACCGAATAAATTACTCTTTTGCCTTCGTTTTTTATACTTACTAAATCTGCTTTTTTCAATTCTAGTAAATGTTTAGATAAAGTAGATTGAGCAAGCGGAATTAATTCAACTATTTCACCACAAGTTCTATTATCTCTCTTCCAAAGCAAAGTCATTATTTGAATTCTTGTTGGATGACCAAGTGCTTTACAAATCTTACCAATTGCTTTGGTTTCCAAATCAAATTCCAAACGTTTTGTGATTCCCATAACCTTTTAAATTCATTTATCATCGTACAAAATCGATAATATTTTGACTCAACACATCTAAATGGTCAGGTATTTTTTAGGCGCCTCAAAAAGTTTTTAAAATAAAAAAATAAGGTATTTTAGTCATCAGATAAAATTATCCAGAAGTATTCTAATTGGATATTACACGAAACAAAGCTTTTATAAAAGGAATTTTTGGACATTTCAAAATCACTTTTAAATCTTCAATCATGTTGGTTTCTTGATCCAAAAACTTAAAAATCAATTGCGGATTTCCTTTTTTAAACAAAGAAGAAAAAATACTGTTTCCCAATTCGTTATGACGATAAAGAATATTCAGAAGCAACAAATCGTAAAACCAAAATCGGCTTTTTTTATGAAATGTTTTCATGCTTAAAGAATCCGAAGCCACACTTTGAAGAAATTCAACCAATTGAGATGATTTCTTATCCGAATTTTTAAAAGTATAACCCGTGCTGGCTTTTGTCCATCCGCCCGCAGTTCCAATATTTAAAACCCGTTTTGTGTTTTTTTTCCAAAAAGGATAACACGTCATTGGAATACTTCCTTGTTCTTTTTCTATAATTTCATATTGCTGTGATCCAAGTTTTTGCAAATAAATTTGAATTTCATTTTCATACTCATCATTGGAAAGTAACTTTTCTGAAAACAAAGTATATTCTATCAAAGCTTCGGTTTTAGAAATTGGCAAAACATACATAAATCTTGTATTTCCTTTTTGTTCAACCGAAAAATCCATGAAAGTAGTCGTTTCAGAATCAAAAACTTCTGTTTCTGTTTTCACAAACCAACCTATAAAATGCTGTTGCAAAACGGGATATTTGGTTTGCCTTTCGGCGAAAGCCTTCGTATAAATACTATTGAAAAGATAATTTGCTGTGTATCTATTTTCTTCTGTTCCGACAAAAACGTGAGTTTCAAGTTCATTAATATCGGTTACTTTTTCGTTCAAAAAAGTAATGTTTGGATGTTTTGCAATTGCTTCAAAAACAAAATTATAAAAGTCAATTCCCCGAATTTGATTGTATTTATAAGGTTTCAACGCCATATTGCGTTTAAAACTTTCATTGGCAAATAAAGCAGAATCCCAATTTTTAGAAATTATAGAATTCCAAATCGATTCTTCTTTTTCCCAAAAACACCAAGTTCTGTCATTTGTTTTTTTAGCATTTTGATCTAGCAACAAAATAGACTTATCTGAGAATTTTCCAGACAGAATCATTTTGTAAACTGTCATTAAAGATGCCAGTCCGCTTCCAGTAAAAATGTAGTCAAAGTGTTTTATTTGCGAAGAGTTCATTTTCAAAAATAAGGATTTTTATTTTTTATTACTTCTGAGATTTAAATTTGTAAAACAATTTATTATTTCATTTCGTCGTTAGTTTCAAATATCATTTAATTTTTACCTTTAACTTTTCATAACACAAATTTCTCCCATGCACAAATTAATTCTTTTCATTAAAACTTATAAACCTGACTTTGAAAGGGTTTACAATCTTTTAGATTCGATAGATAAGTTTAATAAAGATAAAATTCCAGTGATTATTTCTGTAAACGATGAACATTTTGATCTTTTAAAATCAGATTGTTTTGAAAAGTATAAAGTGTATAAAGATTCTGAAATTACCTCAACAACTATTACCGAAGGTTGGCGTTATCAGCAAATTGTAAAATGTAATGTTTATAAACTTAATATCTACGAAAATTATGTTGCCATAGATTCAGATTCTGTTTTTATAAAAGATTTTCATTTCTCTGATTTTATGTTTGATGAAAATACTCCTTACACGATAATGCAAGAATCAAAGGATTTATTGGAAATGACCGAAAGACTTAAAATGGATTCTGAAAATATCTTTTTTAAAAGAGCGCTTAGAGATACTCGATCGTTTTTTGGAAATAAAGGCAAAGAATGGGATTACGGGCCTTCTCCATACATTTGGAATTGCAATGTTTGGCGACATTTTAATGAGGTTTTCTTAAAAGATATTAATCTAGATTTTGATGCGTTTTTTAATCAAATAGACCAAAAGAGCTATTCTCCAAGCGATTGTGTTATTTATGGCGAATATCTATTAAAAACGAGATTGATTGATATAATCCCGATTGGAAGTCTTTTTAAAGTTTATCATTATAAAGAACAATACAAAATCGAGAAAAAACAGCTCAATATTAATCAATTACGAAAAATTTATCTCGGAATTATTTATCAAAGTAATTGGCAGAAAGAGAAAAAGAAGTGGTTTTTATTCTAAAGAATTTCTTTAAATGAAAAAGACAAACAAAGTTTATTTGGTATTTCTCAACGGAAAATCTAATGCTGGCGGCGCAGAACGCATGGTGCATTATTTGGATGAATATCTTAAAAGCCGAGAAATACAAACCGAGATTATTGATGAAGATTTTCTAAAAAACACTTTTGTCGGGAAATTGTATTGGAAATTATTCAATCGCAGGCATTTTGAAAAACGAAGAGCAAAATATATTGCAAGATTTATAACTGCTTATTTATGGCTAAATTATCGCCAAAGTACGATTATAATCAGCAACGGAGAACCAACTGCTTTTTTTCCGACAGATTATGTCATATCTCACGGCTGTTTTCATAAAATGGAACTAGATTATGGACGAAAAGATTCTAAATTGAGCCGAGTTGCCAAATTACAAATGACAGCGTGCAAAAATGCTAAAAAAATCATCGCTGTAGAATCAAATGTCAAAGAGGATTTAATAAAATATTATGGCATTAATAAAGATAAAATCAGCATTGTTCCGAATTGTATTGATAAAAGTAATTTCTATCCGACTGAGAAACAATCTTCTAATTTTAAAACAATAGCATACATTGGAAGATTAGAATACGGAAAAGGCATTGCCGAATTGCAAGAATTAGCAAAACTCGTAGAAAAACAAAACGATTGGAAATTGCTTATCGCTTCTAATAATTCTTCTAACACAGAACTTTTTAAAAACCTCAATAATACTGAAGTTTTAGTTGGACTTACAATTGACAATATTAATAAATTGGCATACTCTAAAGCAGATATTATTTTTTATCCTTCTTATTCAGAAAGTTTTGGAATGGTAACCATAGAAGCGCTTGCTTGCGGAAGACCAATTGCAGGAAATTCTGTTGGTGTTTTACCTAAATTAGCCGAGGAAAAACAGCCAGGCGCGTATTTGCTTCCGAAAGTGATAAACGAAGATATTTTTTCTTTCTTGGATAATTGTATTGAAGATTCGAAGAAATTTAGTCCTAAAGAAATTCATGAAGCTGCTATGGAAAAATTTAGTATCGAATCTTATTTTGAACAATTGGACAAACAGTTTTTCAAAACAGCTTAATTTTAAACTTATATTATTCACAACTTTTATATATGAAAATTTTATATTTCTATCCTGAAAATCCGTTGCATAAAACACAAGGAAATAATGCTAGAGCTTTGGCATTGCTAGAATATTTTAAAACCCGAAATATAGAAACTGATTTTGTTGGCGTTGCCACAAACATATTTACAGAAAAGGAAATCGATAAATTGAAAGAAGAAAAATTAATCTCGAATGGTTATTTGCTTCCTATTTTTATTCGAAAGAAAAACAAACTAAAATATTTCTTTTACCAATCTCTCCCGAACAGAATTACCAGAAAAATAGGTTTATTTGACAGAACTCGAATAGGTCATTTCGAAGCTTTTAATAATGTCTTAAAAGAAAATGAATACGATGTTGTCTTGATTTCTTATGTCTATTGGTCAAGATTAATAAAGAAAAGTCCAAATCTTAAAAACTCTAGATTAATTATTGACACGCATGATTTTTTAACTTCTCAATTTCAAAAAAAGAAGAAGTTTCAATTAGGCAGATTTTTTCAAAAAGAAATAGAAATCTTAAGCGCTTTTGATAAAATTTTGGTGATTTCTCCAGAAGAGAAATATGTTTTTTCGCAATTTGTAGACAAAGAAATTGCGTTGGCAACTCATGCTTTGCCTTCAAAAAACAATTCTAAAACCGAATCAAAATATGATTTAATCTACGTTGCAAGCGACAATGAACACAATATTGCCGCTGTCAATTGGTTTTTTGAAAATGTTTATCCTTTGTTATCAAAATCGATAAAAATTGCCGTGATCGGAAAAATCAGCCAATATGTTGGAGAATTCGAAAATGTAGAAAAAATCAGCTTTATTGAGAATCTAGATACTGCATACCAACAAAGTAAAATTGCACTTTGCCCAATGTTGAGCGGTACAGGAGTAAAAATCAAAGTAATCGAAGCCTTGTCTTTCGGAATTCCCGTAGTTTGCAACGAAAGAGGTATCGACGGTTTATCAAATAAAACAAACAACGGCTGTTTGGTTACTAATGATCCGAACGAATTTGCGGAGTATATTCATAAATTACTAAACGACGAAGATTTCTATGCTCAAATTAGCTCAGAAGCCACTTCATTCTTTAATAATTTTCATAGTCTTGAAGCAAATTATAAATTGTTGGACAAAGTATTTGGATTATAAAGCATCGATTCTTAAAAAAATAGGTTCTAAAACCTGGATAGAAAATGGCTCCAAACTTTTCTCAGAATTTTGCTGTAATTCTGTCCACACTGTTTTGTTATTGTACAAATCAATTATTGCCGATGCAAATTCTTCTTTCGTATCATAAACCAAAGCATTTTTTTGATGAACAAGCTGCATTCCTTCTGCTCCAACAGAAGAAGTTATAACTGGAAGAAAATACTCAAAAGCTTGTCCTATTTTTCCTTTTACGCCAGCGCCGAATCGCAAAGGCGCGACCATTATTTTGTTTTTGGTAAAAAGAGAATCAATATTTGAAACATATCCTCGAAATATAAATCTAGAATCTGTAATCTTTTTGATCTTATCCTTTACATTTCCAATTATATTTACCTTGATATTAGCATTTTGCTGCCAAACAATAGGCATTATTTCGTGATACAAATAAGTCACTGCATCAATGTTGGGTTCGTGTCCGGAGCCAATAAAAAGAATATCTTCGCGATCTTCAAAAGGCAACGTTTCTTCTTTTTTAATTTTTTGATAATGAATATTCGAAATCGTAATCAATTTATCTCGATCGATATATTTCGACATTATTTCCTTTTCAATATCAGAAATGGTTATAACAAAATCTGCAGTTTGAGCTAATCTGGTTTCTACGAAAAAAAACTTATTGTAATTTTTCTTGATAGAAATTCGTTTCGGATCAATTTCCATCGCTCTTTTGTAACGCAGAAAATGAATATCGACCATATCAAAAATTGATTTTGCATTTGGCACAATCTCTTTTATTTTTTTCAAATTATAAAGCAATGTTCGTGCGCCATAATACCAGACAAAATCTACTTTGGGAATTGATTTTACAAAATCAAAATAAGTTTTGTATTGATTCGTTTCAACGAACACAATTACTCCCATTTTGCTAAAATAACTTACGTAACCATTGTCACGAAAAGTATCTTTTGAGCAAATAATACAGTTGTAGTTTTTACTTTTAAAAAACCAAATAATCTCTTTCAGTCTATTAGAACCAGAATCTTGGTCGGGAGACGGCATATTAATATTAAAAAAAACAATAGTTTTTTTTGACGGATTATAAGTATTATAGTTTGGTATTGATTGATCGGACTGGCTTTTAATTATTTTTTTTCTATTGCAATAGAGTTCTAGATTCTTAAATATCCCCATACATTTTCTGTTTCTGACCTGTTTTTTATGAGTCTGACTATAAATTATAGATAACCAAAAATGGATTTGGTTGCGTTTGTTTAAAAAAAATACTTTTCTTTTAAACTAAAACTCAATTTGTTTTTTCTTTATTATCTGAAAAACATTAAAAAATATAAAATCTAAATTCAAAAAATCACATCTATTTGATTTTCAACAACTTCAAGCTTTAAACAGTTTTTAACTAATTTACAAATTAATTCTGAAAGAGCTGATTAATAACTAATTATCTTTAAAAAAAAACTTTGATTTGGCTGAATTTAGCAGTAAAATAATTAGTTCTAATTTTTGAGTTTTTCTAAAAGAAGTTTGAAGTCTTTTGGAGATAAATAATTCGAATATTGAAATATAATTTCATTTTTCTCATTCAAAACACACAAAACGGGATAAGTAATTTGATTGTTTTGTGTTCCTAATTGCAAAGCAAGTTCATGAACACCAACATTATTTCCAGAAGGCAAATATTTGAAAGAATGATTATTGAATGTAATATCTCGTTTTTCTTCTGCATTAAAATCAACGAAATAAAAATCTGAATTTAGTTTTTCAATAATTTCCTGATTTTTAAAAGTTGTCGATTTCATTCTTTGGCAAAACTGACACCAGTCGGTATGAATAAAAACAATGATTTTTCGATTTTGAATTTGCTGAAGACTATCTATTTCTTCAAAAGAATTAGTCTTCAGCTGACAGAAAGCTGTTGCTGAAATTCCGAAGAAGAAAATTATTAAAAATAGCTTTTTCATTGTTTGTTGTTTTTTGCCACAGATTTCACAGATTAAAAGGATTTTTTGTTTGTCAGGCTGAGCGAAGTAAAAAAATCCTTTCTAATCCTTTTGATCTGTGGCTCATAAATTTATCTCAAAGTATATCGCAATCCCAAAAAACCTCGAATCGTTTGATTTTGCCCATAAACATAAGTTGTATCAAATGTCAAACCGTACGGATTATCTGGCGTCACCAATACTTTTCCGTTAGAATCGTATTGTACATTTTTATCAAAAGGATCGTTGGTTCTCGAAATCAAAAACGGATTATTTTGTTTTGGTGTAAAGTTCAAAAGGTTTTTAATTCCGCCATAAATTTCGAAATCTCTCCATCCAGAATACGTAAATTGAATGTTTTGAATACTATACCAAGGCGATTTTGGACTTCTCGGATCGGTTTCGCTCAACAAAGGTAAATTCATCGGACTGTAAACATTTCCCGTATAATCCAAAGATAAATTCCACGGTTGAATTTTGTATGAAATACTCCAAGTTCCCGTGAAATTCTCTGTTAGAAATGGTCGTTGCGAAATTCCGTTTTCTACATTTTTGTTATCTAAAACTGTTGCTCCAAGAATAAATTTCAATCCAGACGGAAAATTAAGATCAACATTGGTGCTAATTCCTTGACTGATTGCATAACCATCGATATTATCGTAAATGATTTTATTCGGATCGGTTTCGTAATCTGATATAATTTTATTACTGAATCTTGTATAAAAAGCCGTGGTTTCGATTCCCATAAAAGTCCCATTTCCAAAATTGATTTTCTGAATATAATTCAAATTGACATTTACAGATTGTTCGGGATTCAAATTATTGGCAATTACAACATCTCTAGAACCCGTTAAAGCGGCGTGATCTTCAGTAAATAAATTTACGACACGAAATCCAGTTCCGGCATTTAATCTAAAAATTGTGTTTTCATTTGCTTTAAAGCGATAGGCAAATCTCGGAGTAAAAATAGAGCCGTGAATAGAATTATAATCATATCGCATTCCCAACAAAACCTGACTTTTAGGAGAAAATGTAATTTCGTCCTGAACAAAAATTCCTGGAAGCCAAGTATTTTCAGCTTCTTTGGTTGCGGGCGTGTTGTCGTCGTAATAAGTGTAACGACTTGCAATTCCTGCTAATAAATCATTTCTTCCGATTTTTTTATCCCAAGTCAATTGCAAAAATCCAATTTTCTGATTGGCGATATAAGAAGTTGTGCCATAACGACTGTCTTGATAATGAACATTTCCAGAGAAAGAAAGCATCAATTTTTCTTCAAAAGGCAATTGATAACTTCCGATTAATTCGGCTCTTTTCGTATAAATGCTTTCGCCATAAATTTCGTCTCCTCCTCTGTATTTTTTTTCCCAACGAATGTCTCCGCCCCATCGATCTTCATACATTCCGCGTGCTGCGATAGTAAACAATCTATTCTGGTTTCTTTTAAAACTCCATTTATTAAAAATCGAAATTCGTTCAGAAAGCGTTACATCGGTAAAATTGTCGTTGTCTTTATCGATAACTTGATCATAATTGAAATAATTAATTCCGATAATGGACGTTGCTTTTTTACCAACATTAAACTTCGTTCCCAAATCGAGATTGCTTTCAAAATAAGAAGTCGTAAAATAATCCGCAGAAAAAGTCGGCGCGTTTGTTGGGTTTTTAGTAATAATATTAATCAAACCGCCAACTGCTTCACTTCCGTAAAGAGACGAAGCCGGACCTTTTACAATTTCGATTCGTTCGACCAAAGAATTCGGAATTCCAGACAAACCATAAACCGTAGAAAGACTGCTTACAATTGGCATTCCGTCGATCATAACTAAAGTATACGGACCTTCTAATCCATTTATATGAATATCGCCCGTGTTGCAAACCCCACAATTCAACTGCGGACGAACGCCATTTATATTTTGGAGCGCATCATAAATGCTTGGCGTTGGATTTTTTTTGAAGAAAGTAGGCGAATAAACCTCAACCGGAACAGCGCTTTCTAATCGTTTTACAGGTTTTAAAGTTCCAGAAACTACGACTTCGTTCAATTCGTTTTGATCTTCTTTTAATTCAAAATCAAGAATCAAATTTTCATTTTCTAAAACCGTAATTTTTTGAGTTATGGTTTTGAATCCGTTCGAATTTATCGAGATTTTATAAGAACCGCTTGGGACATTTTCTAATTTATAATAACCAACCGAATCTGTTTGTGTTTTAAAGTTTGTGTTTAATAAACGAATGTTTATTTCCTGAAATGATGGAACATCTGCTTCCACTTTTCCAGAGATATTTTGTGAATAGAAGTTTTTAGTTGAAAGTATTAATATTGTCAAAAATAAATATTTCATTATTATAAAATTAAATTTAGACAAAACTAAAAATTATATTTGACAAATAATTATTCTTGGTTTAAAAATTTTAAACTGATTTAATTCAAGATGTTAGATTTTTGATTTTAATCTCGTAAAATCGTTAAGACGCAAAAATTATTTTTTAATAAGGTAAAAAACTTTGCGTCTTAGCGACTTTGCGAGCAATTTTCGTATGAGTATCAAAAATCCTCGTCAATAAGTTCTTTGTTTATTACCGCTCCAGCGAAAGAACCGCTAGAAACCGCAATTGCTACAGAACGCATTGGCGTTGTACAATCTCCGCTTGCAAAAATTCCCGTAACATTTGTTTTTTGCATCGCATCTACTTTCAATAAACCTTGTTCATTGATTTCGCAACCCAAATTTTCAGGAATTGGACAATGCTGTTCAAATGGCGGTCTAGAATAAATGGCTTTTACTTCAATTTTTTCTTGGTTTTTGAAGATAATATTTTGAATATAACCTTCTTTGTGTTCAAAAGAATCAATTTCTTCTTCAAAAATTAAAACTCCATGATTTTTTAAAATTTGGGTTTGTTCCAAAGTCAATTCTGATTTTCCGTTGGTGCACAATCTCAAATCTTTTGTCCAATTCGAAATTAGTTTTGCATATTCAAATCCCATTTCTCCATTCGCTATAATTGCTGTTTTTTCGCTTTTAACTTCATAACCATGACAATATGGACAATGCAAAACCGAAATCCCCCAACAATCTGAAAAACCTTTAATTTCTGGAAGTAAATCTTTAACGCCTGTCGCGAATAAAATTTTTCTTGAAGTGAAAACATCGCCAGATTCTGTAGAAACTTCAAAACTATTTCCATTCTTAACTGCTTTTACAGCAAGTCCATTATAAAATTGAACTGTTTTATAAATTTCAACTTGAAGTTTGGCTTTCGCCGAAATAACTGCTGGCTTCTCCCCGTCTTGTGTGATAAAATTATGAGAATGTGGCGTTTGTTTATTACAAGGTAAACCGCTGTCAATAACCAAAACCTGACGCAGCGATCTTCCTAAACTCATTGCGGCAGAAAGACCGCTGTAACTTCCTCCAACAATAATCACATCAAAATTCTTCTGTTTCATATCTTAATGATTTAGTTTTCTATGTAATTTGTAATTAATTAAATGCCCGATAATCATTCCGATTCCTCCGAAATAAATTAAATCCAAATGAATTTCGAATAAAATATCGCTCAAAACGCTCATCCAAATTAAAGCCATTGAAACAATCAAAATGGAAGACACCAAAAGAGATGATTTTTTTATAATTTTGAGAATAGCAAATAAACCTACTGAAGCAAACAGCAAATCTATTATTGGATTGTGGCTTAATCCTAATGGAAGGATCGTTAATAACGGAAAAATCAAACAGTGAACCAGACAGACGGTGGCACTTGAAATTCCTAAAATATCGTAAAAGGGCGTGGTTATTTTCTTCATTTCGTGTACATTTGCTTATTGCAATTAAGTTGCAAATATAAACAATTTTATCAATCGCAACATTGTTGCATTAATTTTTTAACGCTGTAAATAATGAAAACTACACGTAATACTGCAGCAAAAACAGCTGTTTTAGAAGTTTTAGAAAAATCTAAGACCGCCTTATCGCACACAGAAATTCAGAAACAATTAAATGATTTGTGCGATCGCGTTACTATTTACAGAATTTTGGATCGTTTGATAAATGAAGATATTATACATAAAATATCTAATCTTGACGGAACAGTAAAATATGCCAAATGTCATCATTCACATCAGCGTGTGCATATACATAACCATGCTCATTTTAGTCATGAGAATTGCCACGAAATTACTTGTCTTGAAAATGTAAAACCAAGTTACATTATGCCTCATAATTATAAAGTAAATGAAATCAATTTTACTTTATCTGGTTTATGCCCAAATTGTTTAAATTCTAACATTTAACTTTTAGACTAGTCTAAAAATATTGTTCCGCGAATATAATTTTTCTATATATTTGTGAAAACAATACTTTTACAATGACTAAATCTTTAGAAGAAGTCCACGAATCGGTTTCTACCGAAAACAAAAAAAAAGGTTTTAGAAAAATTTTAGCCTTCTTAGGCCCAGCATATTTAGTAAGCGTTGGCTATATGGATCCAGGAAACTGGGCAACAGATATTGCCGGCGGAAGCCAATTCGGATATACTTTGGTCTGGGTTTTATTGATGAGTAACTTAATGGCTTTACTTTTGCAAAGTTTAAGTGCGCGTTTGGGAATCGTAACCCAACGCGATCTTGCACAAGCTTCGAGAGAAACATACTCCAAATACATCAACTACATTTTATATTTTTTAGCCGAAGTTGCCATTGCAGCCTGCGATCTGGCAGAAGTTCTCGGAATGGCAATCGGAATTAATCTTCTTTTTGGAATTCCGTTGCTAGAAGCGGTTCTAATTACCGTTTTAGATACCTTTTTACTGCTTTTCCTGATCAATAAAGGAATTCGCAAGATGGAAGCCTTTATTATTGCTTTGGTGGCTATTATTGGCTTTTCTTTTATTTTCGAAATGATTTTTGCAGAACCAGAAATGGGTAAAGTGCTACAAGGGCTTATTCCTTCAATTCCAAACTCGGCTGCGTTATATATCGCAATCGGAATTATCGGAGCAACGGTAATGCCTCACAATTTATATCTTCATTCATCTTTAGTACAAACCAGAAAATTTGACAGAACTCCTGCCGGAATCAAACAAGCTTTAAAATACAATTTGATCGATTCGACAATTGCTTTAAATTTAGCTTTCTTCGTAAATGCGGCAATTCTGATTCTTGCCGCTGCGACTTTCCATAAAAACGGAATGTTTGAAGTTGCAGAAATTCAAGATGCACATCAATTTCTCGAACCGCTTTTAGGAACCAAATGGGCGCCAATTTTATTTGCCGTTGCTTTAATTGCTGCTGGACAAAGTTCAACTGTAACAGGAACTTTAGCGGGACAAATTGTAATGGAAGGTTATCTTCATTTTAGAATTCAGCCTTGGGTACGAAGAATTATAACGCGTTTAATTGCCATAATTCCAGCCGTAATCGTGATTTTAATTTATGGTGAAAGCGTAACTGGAAAACTCTTAATTCTGAGTCAGGTTATTTTGAGTTTACAATTAGGTTTTGCTATTATTCCTCTAATTCACTTTGTGAGCGACAAATCAAAAATGAATGGTTTTCATATTTCAAGAACCACACAAGTCGTTTCTTGGATTATCGCTACTATTATTGTGTCGCTAAATGCAAAATTGGTTTATGATGAAATCACATCTTGGTTAGAAAACTCAGTGCATCCAACCATTCTTTGGCTAACTGTAGTTCCGTTAGCATTCGGTTTCTTAGCGTTATTATTATATATTGTTTTCAAACCTTTTATTGCCAAAGCAAAATCAAAAACTATCAATCATTCTCCGCATAATTTAAAACTTCATTTTTCTCAAAAGAAAACACAAGAAGTAAAAAACATTGCGGTTTCTGTAGATTTTTCGAATGCAGACGAAGCAGCGCTTAATCATGCTTTCGAATTAGGCGGAATGGACGCGAAATATACGCTTATACATGTTGTAGAAACTGTCGGCGCTTTAATGTACGGCATTCATGTTCACGATCATGAAACCACAATTGACGAAAAATTATTATTAGAATATAAAAAAATGCTTTCTGAACGAGGTTTCAATATCGAAACTGAACTTGGTTTTGGAAAACCCAACAAAATAATCCCAGAAATAATAAATGATGGTGATTTTGACATTTTAGTCATGGGAACCCACGGTCACACTGGCTTAAAAGATATTCTTTTTGGCACAACCGTAGATAAATTGAGACATAAAATTTCAATACCTTTGTTGATTGTTAAATAATAAGGTGCAAAGGCTCAGAGGAACAAAGGGACAAAGGTTTTCCCTATGAACCTTTGTAACTTTGTAACTTTGAACCTTAAAAGAAATGACTTTTTCAGAAGAAAACTACCTAAAATCGATATATCACTTAACGGCTGCTTTAGAAACTGAAGTCAGTACAAATGCTATTGCAGAAATTATGGAAACTAAAGCTTCCTCTGTTACCGACATGCTTAAAAAGTTGGCAGATAAAGATTTGGTTAATTATAAAAAATACCAAGGTGTTTCGTTAACCGAAAATGGAAAACTGGCTGCCAAAATGATTGTTAGAAAACACCGTTTATGGGAAGTTTTTTTGGTAGAAAAACTAAATTTCAGCTGGGATGAAGTTCATGATATTGCAGAACAATTGGAACACATTAAATCGGAACAATTGATTAATCGTTTAGATGATTTTCTGGGAAATCCAACTGAAGATCCGCACGGCGATCCGATTCCAGATGCAAATGGACGAATCATTAAAATTGAGAAACAGCTTTTATCTGAATTAGAAGAAAACCAAACTGGAGTTTGTGTCGGTGTAAAAGATACTTCTTCAGAATTTTTGAAATATCTAGATAAACAAGGAATTGCTTTGGGTTCTAAAATCGAATTTATCTCTAAAGAATCTTTCGATTTATCGGTAAAAATTAAGGTGAATGAAAGGGAATTATCCATTTCGAATAAAATTGCTTCTAACCTATTTGTAAAACTGGTATAAAAAAAAATCCCAAAACTCGAGTTTTGGGATTTTTTGTTTAGTCTTTTATGCTGTAAAGTATTTTCTGAAAATCTCCTTTAAATTTATCTTTATTCTCCTTTCCAGACCAAGAAAGAATCTTATAAAATGCTTTTTTAGTTTCAACAACGCCAATTAAATAATAGATTTCCGTATTGGCCTCTTTATCAAAAGCATCAACATCTGCTTCTATAAAATTAATGCCATTAACTGTTTTCGAAATTGGATTGGAAATAGTCTTTTTCTCTGTTTCTTTTAAGAAATCTTTCATAAAACCGTCGTAAAACTCTTTTGCCGAATTGAAATTTAATTCGACCAATTTCAAATCTTCCTTTAAATCATAAATAACAAAACCATAAAGCTCTTTTACTTCGCTTTGATATTCTATCGCAGAATCTTCGTTTAAACCAACCGTTTTATTCATATAATCGGGAATACTTATATCAAAAGTATGTCCTGCTTTATATTCTTTCATTTTGGTTTGAGCCGATGTTGTCATAGAAATTAATACAACTGCAATAAAAGTAATTATTTGTTTCATTTTGAGATTTTTATATTATTCTTTATCGTCGTTTTTTTGTTTGTCAATAAACTTAATGATCGTTTTACTATTTGTCATAATTAAATAGCCTGAAATTGCTTTTAAAAAGTAAAAAATGAGCCACGAAGTTCCAGCATAATCCTTAATTAGTTCTTTCTGCTTTACAAATTCATAAATTGTAGAGCAAAGTTTAGGAATCGATTCCACGAAAACAAGAGCTCCAATAACAATTACGGCAATAGAAAGAACACTTTTATAAGGAATATTTACATCAATTCTATTTTCAGTAAATTTCTGGTCCAGTTTCAATATCGAAACAATCCATTCTGTTTTAAAAAGAAAAAATCCCGTTACAAAAAGATATACTGCAAGGGTTCCCAATACTATAAACCAAACGCTAATTAAATTTTCCCAATTCAAGCCTCCATATTCAATGAAAGAAAATGTAGAAGCAAATTGCGGAATCACATAAATACTATTTACTAAAAGCCACAAACCAATTCCTTTAACAATAATTCTCCAGAACGTTTTTATTTCCATAAAATTTTTAGTTTACTAAACAATCCCTTTTTCAATCATTTCTAACATTACAGGCGAAGCATTTTTAAAAGTCGGCGGCTGTTCAATAATACTTCCTGCGTTCTTTTTATTGACTTTGAAAGTAACATCGTCATTTGTTGTAAACAAAAGTGCTGTTAAAAAAGGTTTTTTAATATGAGAACCCAAAATCAATAAAGCTTCGTCTAAAGTGTGAATACTTTCAACTTCTTCGGTTTTATATCTAAAAGTTAATGAAATGGAGAAAGTATTGTCTTCATTGAGAACTAGTCTGAAATAAACATTTTTAAGTTCTGTATCGCCCATAGTTTTGGCTAAAGTTAGCTTAGCGAAAGTTCCGCTTTGGATGCTTTCTTTAACTCGTTCACAAAAAAGGGCAAATATTGGTTCGTACATTTTTTTTAAGGTTCTAAGTTTTTACAATCTTTGTCTATAATTTTACCGCAAAGGTCGCAAAGATTTACGCAAAGGGCACAAAGATTTTAGAAAAACTTGCGAACCTTGCGTAGTCCCTAGCGACCTTTGCGGTTAAGCAAAAAATTTATTTTCCTGTAAATTCTGCTTTACGTTTTTCTAAGAAAGCGGTTGTTCCTTCTTTAAAATCTTGGGTTCCGAAGCATTTTCCGAATGATTTTATTTCGACATCAAAACCGTTTTTACCATCTGTAAAATTAGCATTGATTGCTTTTATCGCTTTTCCGATAGCGAAAGGTGCATTTTTGATGATTTTCTGTGCAATTACATTGGTAAATGAAAGCAATTCTTCTTGAGGCACAACATGGTTTACCAAACCGTAATCTTTTGCTTGTTCAGCAGTAATCATTGCTGCGGTCATAATTAATTCCATTGCACGTCCTTTACCGATTAATTGTGGCAAACGCTGTGTTCCCCCATAACCTGGAATCAATCCTAAAGTCACTTCTGGAAGTCCCATTTTAGCATTATCAGAAGCAATTCTAAAATGACAAGCCATTGCCAACTCTAATCCGCCTCCAAGAGCAAAGCCGTTAATTGCGGCAATAACAGGTTTTTTAAGTCCTTCGATAAAATCAAAAAGCGATTCTTGACCTTCTGCAGCCAATTGAGCGCCTTCAACAATAGTATAATTGGCAAATTCAGAAATATCGGCTCCGGCAACAAATGCTTTTTCGCCGCTTCCAGTCAAAATAATAACGCGGACATCATCATTTTTACCCAATAATTTGATCGCTTTACTCAAATCGCTAATTGTTGCTTTGTTCAAAGCATTCAATTTTGTCGGTCTGTTTATTGTAATGGTCGCGATATTTTCTTCAATTGCAATTAAAAGATTCTCGTAGTTCATGACACTTTTTTTAGGAGTTGGTAATAGGTAAAGAAACTCTAAAAGTTGTTCCTTTTCCGTAAGTTGACTCAAAGGTAATTGTTCCTTTGTAATTTTCGATAATGTTTTTAATAATTCCTAATCCAAGTCCCATACCGCTGGTTTTGGTTGTAAATTTAGGTTCGAAAATTCGTCCGATATCTTGTTTTTGGATTCCTATTCCGTTGTCTTTTACCGCAATTTCAACATTATCATTTCGTCTTTTTACTGTAACAACAATCGATTTTTGAAACTGACTTTCTGGAATTGCCTGAGTTGCATTTTTTACCAAATTGGTAATGACACGAATTAATTGCGTACGATCCATTTTGGAAATGATTTCTTCTTCTTCTTTTTCGAAAACAATATAATCTTCGTTGAAAATATCCAAAGCCAATTCTACAACCTCAACAACATTTAGCGTTTCATTTTGCTGCGCTGGCATCGAAGCAAAATTCGAAAAAGCCGAAGCGACAGAAGTCATCGTATCAATCTGCTGAATTAAAGTTTCAGAATAGTCATTCATCTTCTGCTTTACATCAGGGTCGTTCGGATCAAACTTTCGTTGAAAACTCTGAACCGTCAAACGCATCGGCGTAAGTGGATTTTTAATTTCATGCGCGACCTGTTTCGCCATTTCGCGCCAAGCTTCTTCTCTTTCGCTTTGGGCTAGTTTTACGGCACTGGTTTCCAGTTTGTCTACCATTCCGTTATAAGCTTTTATCAGGAAGTTAACTTCTTTGCTATTAGCTTCTAAAACAATTTTCTCGTTTTTCTGATCCAAATTGGTTTCTTCCAAACGATCTGAAATGGTTTTTAATGATTTTGTGATATAAGTCGAAAGGAAATATGCCAAAGCAAAAGCCACAATCAGCATAAAAGAATACACCTGACTCAAACGAATCAAGAAAGTATTCAACTCATTATCGTAATAACCATCGTCTTCTAAATACGGGAGATTCAAGATTCCGAGCGGTTTGAATTTTTCGTCTTTTATTAAACTATATGAAGATCGGTTTTTAACTCCGTCAATCGTTTTAATGTCTACAAAACGTTTTTCAATAGAAGAACGAACCAGTTTTAGAATGTATTCTGGAATCGGTGGCGCAATTTTATCTACAGCAAAAGACTCTTTGGATGATTTAAGCAGTTTTCCGTCTAGGCTATAAATATTGATTTCAATTTTGTGAATCTGCGCTAATTCGTGAATTTTATCTTTAAAAATTAAATCTAAATTTCCTGTTTTAAGAGGATATGTTGTAGTTGAAAGCACATAATTGATGTGCTCTTTTACGGCATTTTCTTTTCTTTCTAACCGTTCTTGATGGTATTCTTTGGCCTCTGTTTTAAACTGAATAATCGAAATCGAAGCCAATAAAAAAGATGCCACAACAATCAATACAATCATCGACAGGAAAATCCTGGTTCGAAGCGATAGCATTGTCATTTTGATGTTTAGCATGTTTTTTTGTTTTTGTTTGTTTCAGGTTTCAAGTTTCAGGTTACGTTGCGTATGGCAACTTGAAACTTGAAACCTGAAACTAAAAAAACTATTTTCTTTCTCTAATTCTTTTGTAAAATCGAAATCCCAGCATAATTAAAACGGAGAATAATATGATTCCGATTACGCCGTAAATCCAGTTGATGGCACTTTTTAAAACTACTAAAAAAACAACGGCAAACAAAATAATCGTTGCGCCTTCGTTCCATAAACGCATAAAATTATTGGAATATTTTACCTCATCGTTTTGTAATTGTTTGAATATTTGATGACATTTTCCGTGATATAAATACAAAAGGAAAACGAAACATAATTTTACGTGCATCCACGGCATTTTGATCCAAACACTTCCTGCATCGGTAAAAAACAGCATCCAAAAAGCAAAAATACTTGCCAAAACCGCCGAAGGCCATGTAATAATGTACCACAAACGGTAGGCCATAATTTTATATTGCGCCTGTAAAATTTCTTTTTCTGGCGAAGGTTTTTCATTGGCTTCGATTTGATAAACAAACAAACGCACAATATAAAACAAACCCGCAAACCAGGTAATTACGAATATTAGATGCAGTGATTTTAGATAGTTATAATATTCCATTTATAATTTGTTTCAGATTTCAGGTTTCAGGTTTCAGGTTTCAGGTTAATCAACTTTGAGAAAAACTTGAAACTTTAAACCTGAAACTAAATTTTATTTCGCCCAATCATTAATCCAATTCGCAACAGTTTCGCACCATTCATCATCATCATTCAAACATGGAATTGCCAAGAACTCTTCTCCTCCATTTGCCTCGAAATCTTCTTTGGCACGCATTGCGATTTCTTCCAAAGTTTCTAAACAATCCGAAACGAAAGCTGGTGTAACAACTGCCAATTTCTTAATTCCTTTTGCTGGCATGTTATCAATTTCAACATCTGTATAAGGTTCTAACCATTTGTCTCCCGCTAAACGCGATTGAAATGTCAAACTATATTTATCTTCTGGAAGTCCTAATAATTTAACGACTTGTTTTGTCGTCTCATAACATTGGTGACGGTAGCAAAATTCGTGCGCCGGCGATGGCGTGTTACAGCAAGAACCGTCAATTTTACAATGCGATTTAGTCACATCGGTTTTACGGATATGACGCTCTGGAATTCCGTGGTATGAAAACAATAAATGATCGTAATCAAAACCAACTAAATGTTTCTGAATAGAATCAGCCAAATTCTTGATGTAATCGGGTTTATTGTAGAATGCCGGAACATCTGTAAACTTCATGTGTGGGAATTTCTTCTTGCGAATTTCTTCTGCTTTTACTAAAATAGTCAAAGTTGAAGCCATTGCATATTGCGGATATAAAGGAAAAAGCATTACATCTGTAATTCCTTTATCGCTTAATTCCTGAAGTCCTTTTTCGATTGTCATCGTTCCGTAACGCATTGCCAAAGAAACTGGAACGTTTACAAGTGGCTGTACTTTTTTCTGCATTCTTTCTGAAAGAACAACTAACGGTGAACCTTCTTCCCACCAAATTTTTGCATAAGCGTGTGCTGATTCTTCTGGTCTTTTTCTTAAAATAATTCCGCGAACCAATAATGCTCTTAATAAATACGGAACGTCAATCACGTATTTATCCATTAAAAATTCATCTAAATAAGGTTTAACATCTTTTGGAGTTGGACTTTCTGGAGATCCAAGATTTACTAATAATACGCCTTTCATTATTGTTTTTTTGCATTAGGCTTTAAGCATTAGGCTTTAAGCTTTTTGTTTGTTTTAAAATTTCCGCAAAAGTAAACGCTGTACTTTATTCGAAATATGATAATTATTACTTTTTAATTATTGTCGAATATTCAAAATTGATTTCTATCACAGATTCGGGAGGTTGAGCAGATTTTTATTTGGTGCTAATTTGTGAAATCCGTGTTTAAATTTTTAAACATTCGCATTAATCGACATTAAATACTTTTTTGGTGTTGTTCCGAATTTCTTTTTGAACGCGGCTATGAAATGACTTCCTGTACTGTAACCGATTTTCAATCCAACTTCATTTACATTATAAGAACCGCTGTCTAAAAGTTTTCTAGCGAAATCCATTTTATAATCGAAAAGGAAACCATAAACCGTATCACCATAAATTTGTTTGAAACCCATTTTCAGCTTTTTCAAATTCAAACCGATTTCGTCTGCTAGTTCTTGCAATCCTGGTGGTTCGGCCATATTAGCGATTACAATTTCTTTTGCCTTTCTGATTTTTAGAACATTGTCTTCATCAATCAAAAACGGACATTGTTCTGCATTTGGATCTTCAGTTCTATTAAAATACAAACTCAGCAATTCGTATCCTTTTCCTTTATAATATAGATTTTTTATGGATGGATGAAGATTGTAATGAAACAACTGACTCAGCACAATTGCCATTGACGGACTGATATTTCCTTCGTTATAATACTTCTTATCCTTATTATCAGGACTTAAAAAAGTAATATAATCGGCTTCGGCAGAAAATAACGCGTGAAATTTTTTAATTGATACAATTACTGAAATCGCCCACGAGTTTGGAGCCAATTCTAAATTTAGTGGTAATTCTTTCTGCGGATTATATAAAAGAAGCGATTTTTCTTCTTTCAATTCTAAAGCATAATTGCCTTGATTGAACAAGAATTTTGCGTTTCCTTTTATCCCGAAGTGAAACTGTATCAGGCCAGTACCTATTATTTCGTATTGTGCGTAAAAAGGTTCTGAACCATCATTTTGAAAACGAATCAGCGTAAAGTCGTCTTCAATTTTTATAACTTCTTGAGAACTCATAGCGATATTTTTTTGAAACAAAAATCAAAACAAACTCAAAATGTTATTTAGAATCACTCTAAACTAATCACTTCAAAGGAGTTGATTTTGCTACAAAAGTAGCCTTTTTTACTCAAAAACACCTATTTAGGTTCAAAAAAACATACAGCGACATAAAAAGTACTTTTAGCGTTACTTTTATAAACACTATAGTAATAATTTTGTTGCACTTTTATGAAAGTGAATTTATGGAAAACAATAACGTACCGAAACACCTTTATTTTTACTCAGTTGGTCTGAGTTATAAAAAAGCTGATGCTGAGGTCAGAGGTCAATTTAGTTTGGACGCAGTTGCTAAAACGCGTTTGCTTGAACAAGCTAAAAACGAGGGAATAGAAAGTTTAATAGTTACTTCAACTTGCAACAGAACCGAAATCTACGGTTTTGCCGAACATCCATTTCAATTAATAAAACTTATCTGCGACAACAGTAATGGTTCTGTTGATGCCTTTCAAAAAGTGGGTTTCGTTTACAAAAATCAAGAAGCAATCAATCACTTATTTCGTGTAGGAACTGGTTTAGACAGTCAGATTTTAGGTGATTTCGAAATTATATCTCAAATTAAAACTTCTTTTATTCATTCAAAATCAATGAATTTAGCCAACGCTTTTATGGAAAGATTGGTAAATGCAGTGATTCAGGCAAGTAAAAGAATTAAAACAGAAACAGAAATTAGTTCTGGAGCGACTTCGGTTTCTTTTGCTTCTGTACAATATATTTTGAAGAATGTCGAAGATATCAGCAACAAGAACATTTTACTTTTTGGAACTGGTAAAATCGGAAGAAATACTTGTGAGAATTTAGTAAAACACACTAAAAACGAACACATTACTTTAATCAACAGAACAAAAGACAAAGCTGAGAAATTGGCTGGAAAGCTAAATCTGATTGTTAAAGATTATTCTGAATTACATTTAGAACTTCAAAAAGCCGATGTTGTTGTTGTGGCAACTGGCGCACAAAACCCAACGGTTGACAAAGCCATTTTAAATCTTAAAAAACCTTTGTTGATTCTGGATTTATCGATTCCGAAAAACGTAAATGAAAACGTAGAGGAATTAGAAGGTGTAACTTTAATCCACATGGATTATTTGTCTCAATTGACAGATGAAACTTTGGAAAACAGAAAATTACACATTCCAGCTGCTGAAGCAATTATCGAAGAAATCAAAGAAGAATTTGTCATTTGGATGAAAGGCAGAAAATTTGCACCTACAATCAACGCCTTAAAAGACAAATTAAACGCTATTAAAGCTTCTGAATTGGATTTTCAAAGCAAAAAAATCGCTGATTTCAACGAAGAGCAAGCTGAAATTATCAGTAACAGAATCATCCAAAAAATTACTACACATTTTGCAAATCATTTAAAAGACGACGATACCATGGTTGATGAAAGCATCGAATGGATCGAGAAAGTCTTCAAGATAAAAGCATCTTAATTTTAGTTTTACCATTAAGATATTAAGAAAGTTAAGTTTCTAAGCCTTAATTAACTTAATATCTTAATGGTAAAATTTTAATACAAAATCATGGCAGAAAAAACAATCAGAATTGGAACGCGTGACAGCGAATTAGCACTTTGGCAAGCACACACTGTAGAGAAAAAACTAAACGATTTAGGTTATAAAACCTCGATTGTTGCGGTAAAATCTCAAGGTGATATTATTCTGGATAAGCCGCTTTACGAATTAGGAATTACCGGAATTTTTACGAAAACGCTTGACATCGCGATGATTAATGGTGATTGTGATATCGCTGTGCATTCTATGAAAGATGTTCCAACGGCTTTGCCAAAAGGAATTGTTCAAGCTGCAGTTTTAGAAAGAGCCAATGTTTTAGACATTTTGGTTCATAAAGGAAACCCTGATTTTACAAATCCAAGCACCATTGCAACCGGAAGCTTACGTCGTCAGGCGCAATGGTTTAATAAATACCCAAATCATACCGTTGTTGACTTACGTGGAAACGTAAATACGCGTATGCAAAAACTTAAAGACAATGATTGGGACGGAGCTGTTTTTGCTGCTGCTGGTTTGGAAAGAATCAACTTGAAACCAGAAAATTACATCAATTTAGATTGGATGATTCCGGCACCGGCGCAAGGCGCAATGCTTGTAGTGGCAATGGAAAATGACAATTATACTCTTGATGCACTTTCGCAATTAAATGATATCGAAACTGAAATCTGCACCTACATCGAACGTCAATTTTTGAGAACGCTTGAAGGCGGATGTACGGCTCCAATTGGATCGTTGGTAACTTATAATGAAGATGAAGACACTTTGCATTTTCAAGGTGTTTTACTTTCTATTGACGGAAAACAAAAACTGGAAATCAATAAAACAGTTGATATTTCAGAATGGAAGAAACTAGGTTTCAACTGTGCTCAAGAAATCTTAAATAATGGCGGAACAGAATTAATGAAGCAGATTAAAGAATCTCTGAAGAAATAATGGCAAATCCAGTTCAAATAGTATCTACAAAAATATTGTCTCCTCTTCATAAACAAGAGCTAATGAAATATGGCGTTGAATTAATCGAAGCCGATTTCATTAAAACTGAAAACAAACCTTTCGAATTAAAAGACCTCAACGAAAGTTTAATTTTTACAAGTCAAAATGCCGTTCATAGTGTTTTATCTGACCCAAAATCAGAAAAACTTAAAAGTAAAAACGTGTACTGTGTTGGGCTAAAAACCAAAACGCTTTTAAGCGATAATGGTTTTAATGTTGTAGCTTACACAGGTTACGCTGCAGATTTAGCCGAAATTATCACTTTGATTTACGGAAATGAAAGCTATACTTTTTTTAGTGGAAATCTTAGAAGAGACACTTTGCCAGAAGCCTTAAAGGAAAACGGAATTAAATTCAATGAAATTCAGGTGTACGAAACTACGCTTCAACCTCAGAAAATAAAAGCAAATCCTGAAGCGATTTTATTTTTTAGTCCGTCTGGAGTTAAAAGTTATCTGAAACACAATACAATCAAAAAAGAAATCTGTTTCTGCATTGGCGATACAACTGCAGAAGCTTTGTCAAAAATCACTAAAAATATCATCGTTGCTGATCAACCAACAATTGAAGATGTGATAGAAGATGTAATTCACGAATATAAGTAAGCAATAAGCTTTAGGCAGTAAGCCGTAAGCAAAAAAAATCATAGTTAAACAAGCTTAAAGCCTAAAGCTTAAAGCCTAAAGCAAAGAAAAAAATGTTAAAAAACGACCTATTTTTAAAAGCATTAAAAGGAGAAACAGTACAGCGTCCGCCGGTATGGATGATGCGTCAGGCAGGAAGATATTTACCAGAATTTAGAGAACTTCGTGATAAATATGATTTCTTTACGCGTTGCGAAACTCCAGAATTAGCTGCTGAAATCACGGTTCAGCCAATTCGCCGAATTGCTCCCGATGCCGCAATTTTGTTCTCAGATATTTTGGTAGTGCCTCGCGCAATGGGAATTCACGTTGAATTAAAAGATAATTTAGGTCCGATTATTCCAAATCCGATTCGTTCTTTGGCAGATGTTCATAAAGTTTATGTTCCAGATGTAAATGAAACTTTAGGTTACGTTTTTGATGCTGTAAAATTGACTAAAGAAATGTTGAACGACGAAGTGCCATTAATTGGTTTCGCTGGTTCGCCTTGGACAATTTTCTGTTATGCTGTTGAAGGAAAAGGTTCTAAAAGTTTTGATACTGCAAAAGGATTCTGTTTTTCAAATCCAGCTGCTGCACATACTTTATTGCAAAAAATCACAGATACGACTATTTTATACTTAAAAGAAAAAGTAAAATCGGGAGTAAATGCCGTTCAGATTTTTGATTCTTGGGGAGGAATGCTTTCTCCAGTTGATTATCAGGAATTTTCATGGAAATACATCAACCAGATTGTTGACGCTTTAGCTGATATTACTCCGGTAATCGTTTTCGGAAAAGGTTGTTGGTTTGCTCTTGGCGAAATGGGTAAAAGTCGTGCTTCTGCATTAGGAGTAGATTGGACTTGTTCGGCAAGAAATGCTCGTTATTTGTCTGGTGGAAATATTACTTTACAAGGAAATTTTGATCCCTCAAGATTACTTTCTCCAATTCCGACTATCAAGAAAATGGTTCACGAAATGATCGACGAATTCGGAAAAGATAAATATATCGTAAATTTAGGTCACGGAATTTTACCAAATATCCCTGTAGATCACGCAAAAGCGTTTATTGACGCGGTGAAGGAATACGGGCAATAATAGTATTCAGTTTTAAGTCGCAGTATTCAGTTTTGCTCTGCGACTGTAAACTGAACTGAAAACTCAAAAAAAATGCTAAACAAAGGCTTAAGAGACGAAGAAAAAATTAGAATTGATAACGTTCTCAAAACGTTAAGAACCCTTATTTTTGTTCCTTATCCTTTGAGTCATTTACAAAAATCAGATATCGAAAATCAATTAAAAGAGTTTGGATTAAATGTTGAAACTTTAGTCAATTATTCAAATGAAGATTTAATCACATTATTAAACCGTCTTCATTTTGACTGGGAACAATTAGAGCAATTTGGAGATATTTTAATAGAATTTTCAAAAGAAGAAAATTATAATTTTGAAGATAAAGCTTTGGCTATTTATCAATATATACAGCAGGAAAGCAAGGTTTTTTCTTTTGGAATAAATGGAAAAATTGCTTCGGCGAAAGCCAAAAAATAATTACAATGAAAGATCAATTTTACGCCTACATACAAAACTTACAAGACCAAATCTGCGCTGGATTAGAAGCTGTTGACGGAACTGCAAAATTTCGTGAAGATTTATGGAAACGTCCAGAAGGTGGCGGCGGTAGAACTCGCGTTATTGAAAATGGAGCTGTTTTCGAAAAAGGCGGTGTCAACATTTCAGCCGTTCACGGAAAACTTCCTGAAACGATGCAAAAAATGTTTGGCGTTGGCGAAGCCGATTTCTTTGCCTGCGGATTAAGTTTAGTAATTCACCCGAAAAACCCAATGGTTCCTACTGTGCACGCCAACTGGCGTTATTTTGAAATGTATGATGAATCTGGAAAAGTAATCAATCAATGGTTTGGCGGCGGACAGGATTTAACGCCTTATTACTTGTTTGAAGAAGATGCAAAACACTTTCATCAAACATGTAAAACTGCTTGCGATAAACACAATCCAGAGTTTTATCCGAAATATAAAAAACAATGTGATTCGTATTTTTGGAACGCACATCGTAATGAAGCCCGCGGACTTGGCGGTTTATTCTTTGATTATTGCAAAGCAAATGAGCAAATGTCAATGGAAAACTGGTACGATTTTGTAACCGAAGTCGGAAATAGTTTCCTTGAAGCTTATGTTCCTATTGTTGAAAGAAGAAAAAATCTAGAATACACTCCAGAAAACAGAACGTGGCAGGAAATCCGTCGTGGTCGTTATGTTGAGTTTAATCTTGTTCATGATAAAGGAACTTTATTTGGTTTAAAAACCAACGGAAGAATTGAAAGTATTTTAATGAGCTTGCCTCCGCATGTGCAATGGGTTTATGATCATCATCCAGAAGCAGGAAGCGAAGAAGAAAAATTGATCAATGTGTTGCAGAATCCAGTTGATTGGGTTTAATATTATTGCCTAAAAATTTATTTAACACATAGAAAAATAGATTTAAAGACCTATCTTAGAGGAGATTTTAAAAAATTACATTTTTTCATATAACACTATGTGATTTATTTGGAATAAAATGTCTTTTTTAAAACAATCCAAAAACTATGTTTCTATGTGTTTAAAACTAATTTACACTACATTCTTCGCCAGCATTTTTGGATGTTTCGCCCAAAACGATTCCATACGAAATCCGTATTTTAAATCTTATAATGATAAAATTACGGCAAGCGTTTATTATTTAGACACTTCTAATAGTTTTCAGATTGCTTCGGATAATCCAGAAACCAAAATGTATTTCAATCTAATTCCGAATCGAAGAGAACAGATTGGTTTCAACTTAAATTATAAAATCATTGATATTGGTATTGGTTTTGCTCCCAAATTTCTGAGTCAGAATAAAGGCGATTCGCATTCTAAACATTTTAATTTCAATACACGTTTTTATTTCAAAAAATGGATGCAGTCGTTCACTTTCATCAATCAAAAAGGGTTTTATATTAGCGAAGATAACTTTATGGCACAGTTGCCAGATATGAGAACTATGAAAATCGGCGGATCAACAGCTTATGTTTTCAATGATAAATTTTCTTTTAAAACACTCGTAAGTCAAAACGAATGGCAGACTAAAAGTTCTGGAAGTTTTATTCCGACCTTCTCATTTTATTACACAAATTTGGATGTAAATACAAAAGATTCATCGCCTGGAGATATTTATGTATTTACGCTCGCTCCTTCTTATTTCTATAATTTTGTAATTAGTGACCGCGTTTTAATTGGTGCAGGACTTGCTTTAGGCGCTGGCTTAAATGTTATTGACAAAGAAACTTCGGCACTCTATCAAGCTGATTTCAATTTAAAATTAGCATATAATAAAGACCGTTTTTTTGCTTTTGCAACTCTAAATACAATAAGTTTTGCTCAAGATGATAAAGTTGATCCGAGATTAAACGATCATATTGCAACCTTAAAACTTTCTGCGGGTTATCGATTTGATCCTCCTAAAAAGGTAAAAGAAGTTTATGATAAAGTAAATGAGAAAATCGGACTTTAATAAAACTACAATCTCATAATCAATAAGTTGTAAAAATTGCTTAAATTACATGGATTTACAAAACTAAAATTCATTATTATGGCAAATGTGAACAAAGAGCAGTTAAATCTCATGCATTCTGGAAAAGGTTTTATTGCGGCACTAGACCAAAGCGGCGGAAGTACACCAAAAGCATTACTACAATATGGCGTACAAGAAAATCAATATTCGAACGAAGAAGAAATGTACACGATTGTGCATGAAATGAGAACTCGAATTATTAAAAGTCCTTCTTTTGACAGCAAACATATTTTAGGTGCTATTTTGTTTGAAAACACTATTGATCGCAAAATAGATAATCTTTGGACTGCAGATTATTTATGGGAAAAGAAAAATATAGTTCCGTTTCTAAAAGTTGATAAAGGATTGGCAGATCTTGCTAGCGGTGTTCAATTGATGAAACCAATTCCGAATTTGGATGAATTGCTGACAAGAGCTGTAGAACGAAATATTTTTGGAACTAAAATGCGTTCGTTTATTAAAGAAGCAAATCCAGACGGAATTCGCGATATTGTAGAACAGCAATTTAGAGTGGGTTTGCAGATTTTCCAAAAAGGACTAATTCCGATTATTGAACCTGAAATTGATATTTATAGTGCTGATAAAGAAAAATCAGAAGAAATTTTAAAACAAGAAATCAAAAAACAGCTTGATTTATTGGATAAAGATGTGAAAGTGATGCTGAAACTTTCTATTCCAACAAAACCTAATTTTTATAGTGATTTGATGTCCGACTCTCATGTCGTTCGCGTAGTAGCACTTTCTGGTGGATATTCTAGAGAAGAAGCCAATGAAAAACTGGCAGAAAACCACGGATTAATTGCTAGTTTTTCAAGAGCATTATCTGAAGGATTAACGGCAGACCAATCGGATGCTGATTTTAATAATCAAATTGGGAAATCCATTCAAGAAATTTATGAGGCTTCGATTACTTAAAAGATATTTCGATAGCGCGGATTTGTAATCCGTGCCCGCAACAGTGAGACACAATACTAATTCTCAAAGCAAAAAATCAATCTTTGTGGGCACGGATTACAAATCCGCGCTATCGGCTATTATTTGAAAAACTTTTTTACGTCGGAATTACTAATCGAATTAGCTAAACAAAAAGCGCTTATTCCGTTATTATTTTCTAAATTAATATTCGCCCCACTTTTAATCAACTTTTCTATAAAAAATCCATTTTGATCTCGATAAAACATAACGGCGGTCCATATAATTGAATTTCCATTTGCATCGGTAGAATTTACATCTGCTCCTAATTCAATTAGATAATTTACAATATTTTCTAACTTCATAAAAACAGCAAGATGCAATGGACTTCTTTTAAAATTACCTTTGCTTTGTTTTTGATTGATATTAAGACCTTTTGACAATATAATATCGATAACATCTTTATAGCTCATTTTCAAATTCTCTGATTCTTTTATATAACAGTGAAGGATATTATTTCCGAAATTATCTACTTCTAGAATATTATAATCCGTTAAAGTTTCTTTAAATTCTATAAAATTTGAATTAAATAAAATCCTGCTCAATTCTTCAATTCTAATCATAAATAAAATTATTACAAAATAAGATTTTTCTTAATTTTACAAATCTACTTCAAATTTCAACATCCAACCAAATTTTTAGATAATATTAACTCATTCTACAATACCCTAAACGCCTTATTCTGTTCCTTTTTCTTTAACTTTGCACCACTTATAAAAAAGTAAAAGAATCTTCAAAAAGAAAAAACAAAACTTCATTTTAGAGACAACGATTAATCAATCTAAAATCTAAAATCTAAAATCTAAAATTATATGTTTCCACTACAAAGAAACCGCCGTTTGAGAACCAATGAATCTATTCGTTCATTAGTTCGCGAAACCAGTTTGAGTCCACAAGATTTTATGCTTCCTATGTTTGTTGCAGAAGGAAAAGATGTAAAATCGGCTATTCCTTCGATGCCTGGAATTTATCGTCATTCTTTAGATAACACGATCAAAGAAGTAAAAGAAGCTTGGGATTTAGGAATTAGAGCGGTGAATATTTATGTAAAAGTATCGGAAAATTTAAAAGACAATAAAGGAACTGAAGCTTGGAACAAAGACGGTTTAATGCAGCAAACGATTCGTGCGATTAAAGATGCTGTTCCAGAAATGATTGTAATGCCAGACGTTGCTTTAGATCCGTATTCTATTTACGGTCACGACGGAATTATCGAAAAAGGGCAATTATTAAATGATCCAACTGTTGATGCTTTAACTCGTATGAGTTTAAGCCATGCCGAAGCTGGTGCCGATTTCGTAGCGCCAAGTGACATGATGGACGGAAGAGTTCTGAAAATCAGACAAGCATTAGAAGAAAACGGACATCATAATGTTGGAATTATGAGTTACAGCGCAAAATATGCTTCTGCATTTTACGGTCCTTTCCGCGATGCTTTGGATTCTGCTCCTGTTGATTCTCAAGATATTCCGAAAGATAAAAAAACGTATCAAATGGATTATGCAAACCGAATTGAAGGAATTCGCGAAGCTTTATTAGATGTTGAAGAAGGTGCAGATATCGTAATGGTAAAACCAGGAATTGCGTATTTGGATATTGTTCGTGAAATAAAAGATAAAGTGCATGTTCCTGTTTCTGTTTACCAAGTTTCTGGCGAATATGCGATGGTAAAAGCAGCCGCAGAACGAGGATGGTTAGATCACGATAAAATTATGATTGAGCAGTTATATTGCATTAAACGTGCTGGTGCAAGTATCATCACAACTTATTTTGCAAAAGAAGCGGCAATATTTTTAAATAAGTAATTAATTACAAAAAAAACATATATTTTAGCGCAACAAATCTAAACTATAATATATGAAAAATCTATTACTTACTGTTATGATGGCTGCTGGCTTAAGCTCTGTAGCACAAGAAATTAAATTTAAAAAAGACAAAATCAGCATTGATGGAACCGAGGTTGCCATTCTGGACAAGGTAAAAGTAAATTACAAAATCTTGTCTTTAGACAACAGACCGATCTTTTCTATAGAAAGAAAAAATGTTTTAATGCTTGACGGATCTACTTTTAACTGGTCTGTACTTACTGATTTAAGTAATGGTAAAACAAATGAAGTAGTTGATTATGGTAAAGATCAAGGTTTAAGTTTTCAGAAAACGATTGTTGCAAGTGTTTGTAACGACAAATACAAATTTATCAGCTCGGCAGGTATTGATGAAAAAGGTGTTTTAGAATTCATAAACGGAACACCAACCGACATTCAAAAAGTAATTGCTGACGCCAATCAGAAAACGGTTGATCAGTTAAAAATTGAAGCTGATGCAATGGCTGCTTTAAAAATAAAAGTAACAGACGGAGTTATTTACCAAAAACAGGAAGTTCTAAAAGAAAACGGAATGGCTGAGGATTATGTAAAAATTGGAAATGTGGTAAAACAAAACATCACATTTATGGCTAACTGGCCACCAAGTTTAGTTTACATGGTAAATTCTGTGTTTACAACAATAGATAATAACAACAGAGAGCAAGTAAGAACCAGAGAAATTGGTGGTTGGTATGCAACTAAAACAGGTTATGCTAATCCGAAAACAGGTAAAAATATTAAAGACGAAATAATTACTGCCGACAATAAATATTTCCCTTTAAGAGGAACTCTTACTGATACAGAAAAAATTAATCTTTCTTTTTCTAAAGGAGATAAAGATTTACTTGAAAAACAAATTGTAGCAAAATTACTTTACAATGGCTACAAATTTGAAGCAATGAAATAATAATTAAAATATGAATAAAGCAGTATTTTTAGCTGCTGTTTTAGCTTTTGCCTCTTGTAAAAAAGAGGGTTCCGAAAAAACAGATCAGACAAATGAAACCTATTCTGAAGGAGAATCGGCAAAAGCCAAAACACCAGAAGAATTAGGAAAACAAATTTTTGAAGGAACTGGAAATTGCTTTGCATGCCATCAGCCAGATCAAAAAGTAATTGGGCCGAGCATTAAAGAAATTGCCAAAATCTACAAAGACAAAAATGGTAATATGGTTAATTTCTTAAAAGGAAATGCAGAACCAATTGTCGATCCGAGTCAGTTTGAGGTTATGAAAACCAATTTTGCAATCACTCAGGCAATGTCTGATGAAGAACTGAAAGCTATCGAAACTTACATTTACACTCATCTAAAATAATTGACTTTTATTATAAAAAAACGGCGCTTTTATCAAGCGCCGTTTTTTATTTATTCTAGACTAAATTACCAGATTTTAACCCTTTTTTCAGGTTCTAAATACATCGGATCTCCTTTTTTGATTCCGAAAGCCTCGTAGAAAGAATCTAAGTTTTTAATTGGCACAACCGCTCTGTACATTCCTGGAGAGTGCGGATCTGTTTTAACTTGACTTTTAATTGCTTCGTCACGAGATTTTGTTCTCCAAACTGTTGCCCAAGAAATAAAGAAACGCTGTTCTGGAGTAAATCCGTCGATTAAACCTGGATTACCGTGTTTTTTCAAATACAATTGTAAACCATCGTAAGCAGCATTTGTACCGCCCAAATCTCCGATATTTTCACCCAATGTAAATTTACCATCTACAAAAATACCAGGAAGCGGCTCTAAAGCGCTGTATTGCGCTGCTAGCTGACCTCCAAGAGCTGTAAATTGTTTTAAGTCTTCTGGTGTCCACCAATCAACTAAATTCCCGTCAGCATTGTAACGCGCTCCAGAATCATCAAAACCATGAGAGATTTCGTGTCCGATTACAGCTCCAATTCCACCATAATTTACAGCTTCATCAGCTTGATAATTGTAGAACGGTGGTTGCAAAATCGCTGCTGGGAATACAATTTCATTATAAGAAGGATTGAAATAAGCGTTAACCGTTTGCGGAGACATTCCCCACTCTGTTTTATCAACCGGTTTCCCTAATTTTGCCAAGTTTTCAGCATAAGCCCATTTTGATAAATTTTTCATGTTATCAAAATAAGTTCCGCCTTCATTTACATTTTTAAGTTCTAGTTTAGAATAATCTTTCCATTTATCAGGATAACCAATCTTAACTGTCAATTTGTTTAGTTTCTCAATAGCTTTTACTTTAGTCTCTTTAGACATCCAAGGCAAAGCATTGATTCTGTTTTCGTAAGCTAACATTACATTAGCAATCATGTCTTTTGCTTTTGCTTTTGCTTCAGCTGGAAATAATTTTTCTACATATAATTTTCCTAAAGCTTCTCCCGTTGCTCCGTTGATTACTTGAAGTGCAACTTCTTCACGCGGACGCTGTTTTAAAGCTCCTGTTAATGTTTTTCCGTAAAAATCGAAGTTTGCGTTTTCAATATCTGTAGACAATGTTGAAGCCGCTCTATTTAACAGCGACCATTTCAAATACTCTTTCCAAGCTTCTACTTTCTTTTCTGTAAAAGTCTTTTCTAAAGCGATCATGTAACGAGGCTGAGCAACGTTTACAGTATCTAATTTTGCCATTCCGATTCCTGCGAAATATTTCTCCCATTGAATAGAAGGCGTATTTTTTTTCAAATCTGCAACAGCAGTTGGATTGTATTGTTTTCTTCTGTCTCTTCTTTCTACACGATCTAATCTTGGTGAAGACATTTCAACTTCTAAAGCTAAAATTTGTTTTGCACTTTCTTTTGCTTTTGCTGGAGATTCTCCAATGTATTGTAACATTCTAGCAACGTGTACTTCATATTTCTCACGTTTTTCTTTAGAATCTTTATCGTCTGAATTGTAGTAATCTTTATCAGATAATCCTAACCCTCCTGGACTTAATGTTACCGAATTTTTATTACTATTTTTAGCATCAGCTCCAACGTAAACTCCAAAAAAACCTGAGCCACCTGTAAGCTGCATTTCAGTGATATAATTCTGAAGATCTGCAACGTTTTTAATAGCATCGATTTTCTTTAAATAAGGCTGAAGTGGCGTAACTCCTCTTTTATTTCTTCCAACAGTATCTAAAATAGTATTGAATAAAGCAATTGCTTTACCTTGATCTGTATTAGATTTATACTTCGGATCTTTAGAAGCTGCTTTTAAAATAGCAAGTGCATCGTTATCTGTCTTTTGACGAAGTTCATTAAAACTTCCCCAAGAGTTACGGTCACTTGGAATTTCTGTTTTATCTAACCAGGCACCGTTTACATAACGGAAAAAATCCTGACTTGCACTAACTTTAGGATCCATGTTAGAAACATTAATTCCTGGTTCCTTTGGCTTTGTATTTTGTGCTTGTACTGCCGTTAACGATAACATTGCAGAAACCACACAAAACATAGGTTTAGAAAGCTTTTTAATCATTTTTTTTTAGTGTTTTAGTATATTTACAAACATATTGTTATTATTTCTAACTCTATGTTAAAATTTCCGAATAATTAATCTAAAAATATATCTAACGTATTTTTTTGTTTAAAATGAATAAAAAACGACGCTAGATAAGCGCCGTTTTTACTATTTGATTTGAATTACCAGATTTTAACTCGTTTGTCTGGCTCAACATACATTTTATCACCTTTCTTAATATCGAAAGCATTGTAGAAAGCATCAACATTTTGAATTGGCACATAAGCTCTGTACATTCCAGGAGAGTGTGGATCTGTTTTCACTTGATTTTTGATTGCTTCATCTCTAGTTTTGGTTCTCCAAACGGTAGCCCAAGAAATAAAGAAACGTTGTTCTGGCGTAAATCCGTCGATTAAACCTGGATTTCCTTTTTCTTTTAAGTATAATTGAAGACCATCGTAAGCTGCATTAATTCCACCTAAATCTCCAATATTTTCACCTAAAGTAAAGTTTCCATCAACGTGAATTCCTGGCAATGGCTCAAGTGCGCTATATTGGTTTGCTAAAGCAGTTCCTAAAGCTGTAAATTGTTTTAAGTCTTCTTCTGTCCACCAATCAACTAAGTTTCCGTCAGCATTGTAACGAGCACCAGAATCGTCAAATCCGTGAGAGATTTCGTGTCCGATTACAGCTCCGATTCCACCATAATTAACTGCTTCGTCAGCTTGGTAATTGTAAAAAGGCGGTTGTAAAATTGCCGCTGGAAATACAATTTCATTATAAGATGGATTGTAATAAGCATTTACAGTTTGAGGAGACATATGCCATTCTGTTTTATCAACTGGTTTAGGCAATTTATCCACGCTTTTCTTAAAGTTCCATTTTGCTAAGTTTTTCATGTTATCAAAATAGCTTCCTCCCTCTGCAACACTTTTAATTTCAAGAGCAGAATAATCTTTCCATTTATCAGGATATCCAACTTTGATCGTAATTTTATTTAGCTTCTCAATCGCTTTTGCTTTAGTATCTTTAGACATCCAAGTTAAATTGTTAATACGGTTTTGGTACGCCATAATTACATTATGAATCATGTCAACCGCTTTTGCTTTAGCTTCAGCTGGAAAAACTTTCTCAACATAAAGTTTTCCAAGTGCCTCACCAACAGTTCCGTTAACTAGGTTTAATGCTCTTTCTTCAGCAGGAAGCTGCTTAATTGCACCTCTTAATGTTTTGCTGTAAAAATCAAAATTAGCTTGGTCAATTTCTGTAGTCAATTGGCTAGCAGCACCGTTTAGAAGATCCCATTTTAGGTATTCTTTCCATTGTGCCACTTTATTTTCTTTAAAAACAGTTTCTAGAGCTGTCATGTATTTAGGCTCAGAAACAATTACCGATTCTAATTTCGTAATTCCTAAACCTGCAAAATATTCATTCCATTTGATGGCTGGAGTCAATTTCTGAATTTCAGCAATTGTCATCGGATTGTATTGCAAACGGCTGTCTCTTCTTTCAACTCTGTTTAATCTTGGTTTAGACAATTCTGTCTCTAAAGCTAAAATTTCAGCAGCACTTTGTTTTGCTTTTTCTGGAGATTCTCCAATAAACTGCATCATTCTTGCTACGTGCAATTCGTATTTAGCTCGCTTTTCTTTAGAATCTTTATCATCAGAGATGTAATAATCTTTGTCTGAAAGTCCAAGGCTGCTTGGAGCTAGGTTTACAGAGTTTATAGAACTGTTTTTATCGTCAGCGCCAATGTAAATTCCGAAAAATCCAGAACCGCCTTCTTTTTCCGTTTCTACTAAATATTTCTGAACATCAGCAATATTTTTAATAGCGTCGATTTTTTTCAAATACGGTTTTAAAGGCTCAATTCCTCTTTTATTTCTTCCAACAGAATCTAAATAAGTATTGAATAAATTAACCGCTTTTCCCTGATCTGTATTAGACTTGTATTTTGGGTTTTTAGAAGCTTCTTTTAAAACTGCCATTACATCTTTGTCCGTTCTTTTGATCAGTTCATTAAAACTTCCCCAAGTTGTTCTGTCGCTAGGAATTTCAGTTTTATCCAACCAAGTTCCGTTTACATATCTAAAAAAGTCCTGACTTGGTTTTACTTTCGTATCCATATAAGATACATTGATACCTGGTTCTTTTGGAGCGTTTTGTGCTTGAACTGCTGTCAACGAAAACATTGCAGATAAAACACCAAACACAGGTTTAGCAAATTGTTTTTTCATAAAAATTTAGTGTTTAAGGGAAAATACAAACATATTGTTATTATCTTGAATATTATGTTAAAATTCTAACTGAAAAGCCGTAAAGACATTCAAATTTCACAATTAGAGTTTTAAAACTATTTTATTAGACAGCTAAATGTTGTAAATGTTACAAAAGGCTGTTAAAAAAATAATACAGTAAAGTTTTTAAAATCTGCTTTTTGTATTTTTGCGCCAAATTATTTTTATGAAATCGCTTTTATATAAATACCGTAAATTCTTTATTGTTTTAATAGTATTTTCGGTTGTTACGATATCCTTGTTTTACTCTGCATTAAAACCTAAAAAAACACTTCCAATTTACAATCCGTCTGATGTAAATCCTGAATTAGTGGATAGCACCATTCAATATAAAAGCAAATACCACACGATTGCCGATTTTTCTTTTGTAAATCAAAATGGCGATACGATTACACAAAAAAATTACGAAGGAAAAATTTATGTTGCCGATTTCTTCTTTACCACTTGCGGATCAATCTGCCCGAAAATGTCAACTAATTTGGTTGAAGTTCAAAAAGCGGTTTTAAATAATCCGCAAGTAATGTTACTTTCTCACACCGTTTTTCCAGAAGTAGACAGCGTTTCTGTTTTAAAAGCGTATGCCATTAAATATGGCGTTGTAGACAGCAAATGGAATTTGGTTACTGGAGATAAAAAAGAAATCTACACGATGGCCAGAAAATCATATTTGGCTGTAAAAATGGGAAGACCAGATCAGCTTTACGATATGGTTCATACCGAGAATTTTGTTTTGGTTGATCAAAAACGTCGCGTTCGAGGATTTTATGACGGAACAAATAAGGAAGATATAAAACGACTTTTAGAAGACATCGATTTCCTTTCTCAAGAGTAAAATCCTTTATTTTTAGAAAGTTTTAGCATTTGTCGAAGTGTTAAATGCCTTGAAATAAAGAATAATTGCCTACTTTTGCAATCTAAATTCAATCTAAATAAGCTTGCAAAATACAATACACACCCTGAAAAAAGGCGAAAAAGCCATTATCAAAGATTTTGATATCGATCTTATTCCACTTAAATTATTAGAAATGGGTTGTCTGCCTGGCAGCTTAGTTGAATTACTGCAAGTTGCACCTTTTGGCGATCCTTTATATTTAGACATAAACGGCTCACATGTTGCAATTCGTATTGAAACGGCTCGTGAAATTGAAGTTGAACTTATCCAAAACAATTTATAATGAGCGTTCAGAATATCAATGTTGCCCTTATCGGAAATCCAAATACCGGAAAAACTTCTGTTTTTAATCAGCTTACAGGTTTAAATCAACAAGTTGGAAATTATCCTGGAATCACGGTTGAGAAAAAAATGGGTTTCTGTAAATTACCCAATAATGTAAAAGCCAATATTTTAGATTTACCAGGAACATATAGTTTGAACGCTAGTTCAATGGACGAAAGTGTGGTTATCGAACTTTTATTGAATAAAAACGACAAACTTTATCCAGACGTTGCCGTTGTGGTAACAGATGTTGAAAATCTGAAAAGAAACTTACTGATTTACACTCAAATAAAAGACCTTGAAATTCCGACGATTTTGGTTATCAATATGTCAGATCGTATGGAAAGAAAAGGAATTACTCTTGACATTCCGTATTTAGAAGAGAAACTAAAAACTAAAATTGCTTTAGTAAGTTCAAGAAAAGGTTTAGGAATTGATGAGCTAAAAGAACTTATTGTTTCTTATAAAACCATACCGCACGAGCCATGTTTAAACGCTTCTGTAATTGATCCTGAATATTTTGAAAAACTTCAGCATGCATTTCCAAATCAATTAATGTACAAATTGTGGCTTGTAATTACGCAAGATGTCAATTTTTCAAATTTGGATCGAAATGAAGTTCGTAACACTTTCACCAAATCACATTCAGAACTAAAACGTCTTCAGCAAAAAGAAACTATAAAAAGATATCAGTTTATAAATGATGTTCTAAAAGAAGGTCTAAAAGTTGATGCTTCGATGGCAAAAGATATTCGTGCAAAACTTGATCGCATTTTAACGCATAAAGTTTTCGGTTACGTTATTTTCTTTGCCATTTTATTTTTGATTTTCCAATCGATTTTCAGCTGGTCAACCATTCCGATGGATTTTATTGACAGCACTTTTGCTTCTTTAAGCAGTTGGGTTGCAGAAGAATTGCCAAGCGGAATTTTAACTGATTTACTTTCGCAAGGAATTATTCCGGGAATTGGCGGAGTTGTTATTTTTATTCCACAAATTGCCGTCTTATTCTTGTTTATTTCGATTTTGGAAGAAAGTGGATATATGAGCCGCGTCGTATTTTTAATGGACAAAATCATGCGCCGATTTGGGCTTTCTGGAAAAAGCGTCGTGCCTTTGATTTCGGGAACAGCATGTGCGATTCCGGCGATTATGGCAACAAGAAATATCGAAAACTGGAAAGAACGCCTTATTACGATCTTAGTAACGCCATTCACAACTTGTTCGGCAAGATTGCCAGTTTATGCGATTATTATTTCGCTTGTTGTTCCTAGCAAACGCATTTTTGGATTTCTGAATGTTCAAGGTTTGACCTTAATGGCATTATATGTTTTAGGATTTTTTGCAGCTATTTTATCTGCTTATATTCTGAATAAAGTTTTAAAACTAGAATCTAAAACGTATTTCGTAGTCGAAATGCCAAGTTATAAAATGCCTCTTTTCAAAAACGTCGGAATCAATGTAGTGGAAAAAACGAAAGCATTTATTGCTGGAGCAGGAAAAATCATTCTTGCAATTTCTATTATATTATGGTTTTTAGCTTCTTACGGTCCAGGAAAAGAATTTAATGATGCTGAAAACATTGTAAAAGAACGATTTGCAAATACTACTTTAGACGAAACTCAGTTTGAAAATGAAGTTAATTCTCAAAAATTAGAAAATTCATATATCGGATTAATGGGACACGCCATCGAGCCCGTAATTCAGCCTTTAGGTTACGATTGGAAAATCGGAATTGCATTAATTAGTTCGTTTGCTGCGCGTGAAGTTTTTGTTGGAACTTTAGCTACTATTTACAGCGTTGGAGACTCTGATAACGAATCAACCATAAAAAGTAAAATGCAGGCAGAAATTCATCCAGAAACTGGAAAAAAAGTGTTTGATTTTCCAACAGGAATTTCGTTATTATTATTTTATGCTTTTGCCATGCAGTGTGCTAGTACATTGGCAATTACAAAAAAAGAAACCAATTCTTGGAAATGGCCAGCAATGCAGTTAGTTTTCATGAGCGGATTGGCTTATTTTGCTGCATTAATTGCGTATCAACTTTTAAAATAAAAAGTTATGTTTCAAGAAATTATAGCCTTTACGATATTAGGATTAGCAGTTGCTTTTCTGATTAAAAAGTTCTTTTTCAAATCAAAAAAGAAAAAAGATTGTGGCAATGGAACGGATTGTGGATGCAGTTAATTTTTTAGTTTTCAGTCTCAGTTTACAGTTGTTGCTGAAAACTGAGACTGAAAACTTACTTCACCCCTTCCCACTCTGCATAAAACTGAGCAAGAAATGTTTCCATAAAGCGATGTCTTTCTGCTGCGATTTCTTTTCCTTTTACTGTATTCATTTTGTCTTTTAGAAGTAACAGTTTTTCATAAAAGTGATTTATAGTTGGAGCGTTATTCTTTTTATACTCCTCTTTTGTCATATTCGTTACAGGCGCAATTTCAGGATTGTATAAAGCTCGATTTTTAAATCCCCCATAATTAAACGCTCTTGCTACTCCAATTGCACCAATTGCATCTAAACGATCAGCATCTTGTACAATATCCAATTCGACAGAAGAGAATTTCTTTTCGAAATTTCCGCCTTTGTAAGAGATATTTTCAATGATATTGACAACATGAGCAATTATATCCTCAGAAACATTTTGAGACTCTAAAAACGCTCGTGCAGTTTTTGGACCAATAGTTTCATCTCCATTATGAAATTTACTGTCGGCAATATCATGCAATAAAGCACCTAATTGAACAACTGTAATATCGCAATCTGTATCTTTTGCAATTAAAAGTGAGTTTTTATAAACGCGTTCGATATGAAACCAATCGTGTCCACCTTCGGCATTGTTTAATTTTTCTTTTACAAAAGAGATTGTTTTATTAATTAATTCTGAAGTGCTCATAAAAATGCTTTTTAATTATTTTTTATAAAAAAATGTTGATTGTCAAAGTTTAATTATAAACCTCAACAATCAACAAGTATATTTTTAAATTTCAAATCTCATTTTATGTATTCCTGAGCGAAGTCGAAGGACACACAGTACGAATTTAGCATGAGATCCTTCGACTTCGCTCAGGAGGACAAGCTTTATAAATCACTATACAGAAAATCTAAAATCTAAAATCTAAAATTTTTACAGTCTCGCTGGTTCAACCCATTTAAAAATGTGAGATTCTTGTGGAATTACAATTCTTTCTGAAATTCTCGCCATACGAGCTGGTAATTTCATTAAATAATCACGAGCTTTTTCTGCTTCGTCAGTCAAATTAGAAATTTTATCAATTTCCCATTTGTTCATTAATTTCTGCATAATTTCAACGTAATCATTTGCTGTATAAACACCAATACGTTGCGCAGAATCTGAAAATTGCTCAAAAGCTGTGCTGATTTTTTGTCCAGATTCTCTTAAGAAATGCGCTGGCATAACGATTTTTTGTTTCATCATGTATTGAAACGCCAACATCATTTCGCTAGGATCAACTTGGAAAATTCTAGTTACAAATTCGCTATATGCGTGGTGATGACGCATTTCGTCACCCGCAATCATTTTACACATTTTAGACAACTTGTTATCGCCAAATTTCTTTGCGATTTGTGAAACTCTATTATGAGAAACGTAAGTTGCTAATTCTTGGAAACTAGTATATACAAAGTTTTTGTACGGATCAGAACCAGTTCCAATATCAAAACCGTCGTTGATCAAATGCTGCGTTGTCATTTCGATTTCACGCATATTGACACGACCAGACAAATACAAGTATTTATTTAAAAGATCTCCGTGACGGTTTTCTTCTCCGGTCCATTGACGGATCCATTTAGACCAACCGTTACCACCATCTTCTACCTGGTTTACACCTTCAACATCCATTAACCAAGACTCATATGTAGGCAAAGCTTCTTCAGTGATAGTATCACCAACAAGCGTAACCCAGAAATCGTATGGAAGTTCTTTAGCAATTTCGCGTAATTCTTTTACCTCTTCAAAGAAATTTTCTCCTTCAGAATTTGGTAAAAAATCAGACGGCTGCCAAATTTTTTCCACAGGAATTAAATACTGTTCAACGAAGCTATCCACGTTTTTTTCCAAAAACTGCATTACTTCTAATCTAATGTTTTTTATAGACATTACTTATATTAAATTTGGGTTTTACGTTTTAGCTCGGACTAAAACTTAAACCTGTTTATACTCATTTATTCCTTCTTTAACTGCTTTTTCAGTAATCTCCATTAGCTCTTCAAATTTGTAATCTTTGACAGCTAAAGCTTTGTGCGCCGTAAATTTCAGGTGATTTCCTAAACCAACAGGAAAAAAACCAAATTTTACCATTTTCCAAGAATTATTAATACTCACCGGTACAACATATGCAGAAGGCGCATATTTGCATAAAATTTTTAAACCGCTTTGAGCGAATTCTTTTGGTTTTCCTGTCTTGCTTCTTGTTCCTTCTGGAAAGATAACGGCAGATCTTGTGTTTTTTTCGATATATTCAGACAAGCCTTTGATAACTGGTATCGCTTGTTTAGGGTCTTTTCGGTCAATTAAGACAGATCCTCCGTATTTCAAATTAAAAGAAACACTCGGAATTCCGCTGCCTAATTCCTTCTTACTTACAAATTTACAATGAAAACGTCTAAAGTACCAAATCATTGCCACGATATCGTACATACTTTGGTGATTTGCCACGAAAATGATTGGAACTCCCGTCGGAATTGTCTCTCTATTTTCAATTGTATATCTCGTTCCAACAAGATTTGTACATCTTAAAAGGAAGAAGTTTAAATAATCTACGCTTTTTTTGTGAGCTTGGTAACCAAAAACATTTAAACAAATCCATTGAATTGGATGAAAAACAGCCAAACATAAACCAAATAATAAATAGTAAATTACCGATATTGGATAAGATATAATTTTTTCCATGCTTCAAAAATTAATGCGCAAAAGTAATAAATATATTTTTAGACTTATTAAAATTAAAAACAATAACCGTTTTTCTGGTTTAATTGTACCTTTGTACCAAAATTTGCAAATTTTTTCTGAATTAAATGAACTTCAATTACCCTAAAAACGAGCGTTTAAAAAGCAAAACCACAATCGGATTATTATTTTCTGATGGTAAATCGGTTTCTAAATATCCGCTTCGTTTGGTTTACCGTCAAGCGGAAGAAAATTCAGAAGAAAGAACCAAAATTGGCGTTTCGGTTTCGAAGAAATATTTCAAGAAAGCTGTTGATAGAAATTACTTCAAAAGAGTTTTGAGAGAAACCTATCGTTTAAACAAACATTTACTTCTGGATAATCTCGATCAAAATTATTCGATAATGCTTTTTTATCAGACTAAAGAACGTTTGACTTATCAGGAAATCAACACCAAAATGATTCAGTTGTTTGAGAAATTTTCGCTTCAAATCAACAAAACTCCAGATTCTGAACAGAAAATCGAATCGTAAATTTCAAAACGTAAGATTAATAATCAAATTAGACAAAAAAATCGTAGTTTTAGATCTAAATTGAAACTTTATGCGACACATTTTCTTTTTATTATCTTTAGTTTTAATTCTTTCTGGCTGTAATAAAGCTGATGCTTCAGCTAACGAAAACATCGTTATCTCTGCTGTAAAAATGCCTGCAAAAGCAGAAAGCGGCTCTTACGACAGAAGTCCGGATCCAGCTTCTCCGCCACCGCCAGCTCCAAAAGATAAAGAAAAAATTGAGCAAAAAATCATTAAAGAAGCGACTTTAAAATTTGAAACTGATAATTTAGAAAATTCTTTCAGTCAAATTAAAAAGGCAGTTGCCAATAGTAAAGCAAGAATTATAAACGATTCTGAAGGAAAAGATTTTGCAACTGTTTTTAGAAATCTTACTATAAAAGTACCAAGCCAGAATTTTGACCGCTTTATAAATGATGTTTCTAAAGGTGTTTCGTATTTTGAAGTAAAAACTATTTCTGCTCAAGATGTTACAGAACAATATATAGATCTTACTTCAAGATTAAAAACCAAGAAAAAACTAGAAGAACGTTATCTCGAAATTTTAAAGAAAGCAAACAAAGTCAGCGAGATTTTAGAAATTGAAGAACAAATTTCTGCTATTCGCGAAGAAATCGATGCCAAAGAAGGTCAGCTGAAATATTTAGAAAGCCGTGTTTCTGAAAGCACAATTACAATCGAATTTTATAAAACAATACCTGAAAAAGAGGGCGTTAAAATATCTTACGGTTCCAAACTTTGGAGTGCAATTGAATCTGGATTCTATACTTTATCCGATTTATTAATTTCGCTATTAAGTGCTTGGCCGTTTGTAATTTTGTTTGTTGTATTTGCCTATTTTATTAGAAAAAGATTAAAAAGAAGAAAAAAAGAATAATCATGTATCCGTATTTCAAAAAGAAATTTATTATACCAGTCGCTGCGGCGGGAATGTTGTTTGTTGGAACCAGTTTTAAAGAAGATTTTTTTGAAATTGCCAAACAGATCGAAATTTTCACAACGTTATTTAAAGCCGTAAACACCAATTATGTAGACGAAACGAATCCTGGCGATTTGATGGATAAAGCGATCAAAAGCATGTTGGGAAGTTTAGATCCGTATACGGTTTATTTTAATGAACAAGATGTTGTCAACTTCAAAATAAATAATACTGGCGAATATACAGGAATCGGCGCTTTAATTTCTAGAAAAAAAGACCGTTTAATTGTACGTGAACCTTATAAAAATTATCCAGCCGATAAAGCCGGATTAAAAGCGGGTGATGAAATCATCCAAATTGGAGACGTTTTGATTGCAGATTTTAAAGACGATGCTTCTCAATTATTGAAAGGGACAAAAAACACTAAAATCAACATCAAATATCTTCGTCAAGGTAAACCATTTACGACTGTTTTGGTTTTGGATGAAGTAGATATTAAATCGGTTCCTTTCTACGGAAAAATTGATGATAAAACGGGTTATATTGTTTTGGCACATTTTAGCAGAAAAGCATCAAACGAAGTAAAAGAAGCGCTGGAAAAACTAAAAGCTGATGGTGCAACGCAGATTGTTTTAGATTTGAGAGGAAATCCTGGAGGTTTATTAAACGAAGCAATTGATATCTGTAATTTATTTGTTCCGAAGAATGAAGTAATTGTAACGACTAAATCGAGAATCGAAAAACATAATAATACTTATAAAACACAAAAAGAACCAATTGACACTCAAATTCCGCTTGCTATTTTAGTGAATGGAAGAAGTGCTTCGGCTTCTGAAATTGTTTCGGGCGCTTTACAAGATTTGGATCGTGCAGTTGTTTTAGGAAGCAGAAGTTTCGGTAAAGGCTTGGTTCAACGTTCTGTTGATTTAACTTACGGAACACAATTGAAAGTAACCATTTCAAGATATTATACACCTTCTGGAAGATGTATTCAAGCTTTGGATTATGCACATAAAGACAAAAATGGAATTGCTCAGAAAACCGATGCTAAAAATTTCAATGCATTTAAAACCAGAAAAGGAAGAACGGTTTATGACGGCGGAGGAGTTTTACCAGATATTGAATTAGAAGAAACTAAAACGAGTCCGATTGCTACGGCGCTAATTAAAAATGATGGTGTTTTTGATTATGCAACAAGTTATTATTATAAAAATCCAAATTTGGGCGATAAGATTCCGACTATTTCAGATGCAGATTACACGGCCTTCAAACAATTCTTGAAAGCCAATAAAATTTCTTTTGATACAGAAACCGAAGTGGCTTTGAGAAATACTTTAGCTGCAGCTAAAAATGAAAAAATTGACGAAACTATTGCTCCAGAATATCAGCAATTATTGGCGGCTTTAGAAAAAAGCGAAAGTACTTTATTAGACAAAAACCAAAAGGAAATCAAAAACATGATTCAGGAAGAATTGATTAAAAGATATCAATATCAAGAAGGTTTGTATCAGTTTTACATCAAAAACAATTCTGAAATTAAAAGAGCAGTTAGCGTATTAAATAACCAGACAGAATATAAAACGATTTTAAAAATGTAGTAAATGAAGTTAAATCTAGCCATACTTCTTTTCTCATTTTATACAGTATCGGCACAACAAAAACCTGTTGAAACCATCTATTTTGAATTTGACAGGTATGATTTAACAAGCAAACAAATAAATGTTGTTTCGGACTTTATAAAAAATATAGACACCTCTCAGGTTGAGTCTATACAGATTTATGGCTATTGCGATGACCGAGGAACGGATAAATACAATTTTAAATTATCTAACAAACGTGCAAATAAAATCCAAAATCTTTTAGTTGGTTATGGATTCAAAAAAAGCAAAATTGTAATTCTTGAAGGAAGAGGTAGAATTATTGTAAAACCAGATACAATTGAAAACCTTTCTGAAACTAGATTAAAAAATCGGCGGGTTGATTTAGTCGTTGTTAAGAAAAACAATCTTGGCGAAGGTGTTGTTACTTCGTTTAAAGATCAATTAAACGTTGGAGATCGGGTTTATCTGGAATCTATTCTTTTTAATATTGGAAGCGCCAAGCTGACTTCTACAGCCAAAAAAGAATTGGACAAAGTTGCAATAACACTTTTAAAACATCAAAACATTAAGTTTGAGATACGTGGTCACGTCTGCTGTACACCTGAAATTTACAGCGACGGCATTGACCGAGATACGAAAGAAAGAAGGCTTTCTTGGAATCGAGCCAAAACTGTTTTTCATTATTTAATCTCCAAAAAAATTTCCAAAAGCCGTATGACTTATCTCGGATGCGGCAATAAATATCCGCTAAAAAAAGGTGATAAATATGATCGGAGAGTGGAGTTTTTAATTACTAATATTTAAGATGAAATAAATTGCTTAACCAATTAGTAATATACTCAATTAGTTTATCAAATTGATCAAATAAGCTGTGATCTCCATTTTCAAATAGAATAAAATCTGCTGTATATCCTTTTTCTCTTGTTTTATCATAAAGTTCTACACTATTAAAAACTTCAACTCTTTCGTCTTTATCACCGTGTATAAATAAAAAGTTTTCCTTTTTGTTTAAAATGGAATCAATCTGGAATATTGGAGATACTTTTTTAGAATAATAAATAGAATCCAAATTGTAATTTTTAATTCGATTTCTATATACTGTAAACATTTCTTTTCTATTAGTTTTCAGAATATCGCTAGGTCCAGCTATATTAATGGTGCCTTCAATTTTCTTGGTTCTTTTTAAAAGCTGAAAATTGGTTATACCACCTCTGCTCCAACCAATTTGAGCAATTTTAGTTGTATCGGCAATTTCGATTTTATCAATAATACTAAATAAAGAAAGTACATCATCAATTTCTTTTCCTCCAAACTCGTCTATTCCTTCACTTCCTTCAGATCCTCTTAACTGTGACCCAATTACAATAAATCCTTTTGATGCGATTTTGGATAAAAACCTAATTATGTAGGGTTCACTCACCATTGCGAAACTTCCATTTCCACCGCGATTATAAATTATTACTGGAAACTTTTTGTTCTTCTCAACAGGCAGTATTAAAAACCCTTTAATTTTTCTATTGTCAAAAGAATTATACGTTAAATCAAAAATATTGACATTTGAAAGATGATGCTGAATAGTTTTCATCTTTTCATATTGATCATTGGGAAAATGATTTGTAATAGAAAAACTGTTAGCAGAAACTGACTGCGCATTTAGCGATGTTAATGAGAAAAAAAATAAGGATAGCACAATTTTTTTCAACTTTTAAAATCTTTAAACCTAAGTAGACATGACTATAAATTTCTAAAACTGAAACTAAAATTAGTCAAATACACAAAAGATGAATTAAAACAAAAGAATTTAAAAATATAAAAATAATCTTGTAAAAACGAATTATTATCTAATCATCTCAATATGTTCAATATCATCTTCTAAATACATTTCGCTCGTTTGCACAAAACCGTGACTTTCGTAGAATTTCTTTAGATACAATTGAGCTCCAATAGTAATTTTATCTTTTCCGAAATTAGATTTAATTTCAGCAATTGCGACTTGCATTAATTCATGTCCCCATTTTCTGTCTCTGTAGCTTTCATCAACAACTACTCTTCCGATTGAGGCATTGTCAAATGAAATTCCGGCATCGAATAAACGAGAATAGGCAACAATTTTACCTTCAAATTCGCCAATTAAGTGTAAAGCTTTCTTGTCTTTCCCGTCAATATCCAAATAAACGCAGTTTTGCTCCACTACAAAGATTTCACTTCTAAGTTTGAGCAAATCATATAGCTCGTTTACATTTAATGCCTCAAAAGGCTTTATTTTCCATTCTAATTCCATTCTTTCTTTTTTTGCCACAAAGGCACGAAGGCGCTAAGTTAAATTATTTTTTAGCTGTAATAAAGTTTTTATATAATTCGAAAAGACACAAATTATATCTCGTAGAAATAACTTTGTGTCTTTGCAACTTTGTTTCTTTGTACCTAAAATAGAAAACTATTTTTTTGTCATTACAATTTCCATGCTTTTGTATTCTGATCCGTTTTTGACATCGTACATTTCCATTTTTCTTGTTTTTGGATCCACAATTGTATAGACTTCCCGATAAGGTGTTTTTTTACCGTTTACAGGATTTACCATTTCGCCTTTTAATTCCATGCTTTTTTTACTATCATCGTATTTTCCCATGGCAACCATCATTCCGGTTCCCATATTATCAATAAAAGTTGTGGTGTATTCTTCGCTTGCGTTATTATAGGCTAAAGTGCTTTTACCTTCAAATGGCTGTCCCATCATGGTTCCTTTATAATCAGATTCTTGATAACGGCCTCCCAAAATCATTCTAATAACGGCTACTGAATTTGCTTTTTCTGGTTTTCCATTTGGTTCGTACCAGAAAGTCATATCGCAGTTCCAAGTTCCGACTTCGTCTGCCATCATTTTATGTGGATTTCCAGGTGTTGCGTATTCTTGCCAAGCTTTCATTTGTGCTGCAGAATCTACGGGTTCTTCAATAAGTGGTTCTTCGGTTTTAACAGCAACAGAATCGGCTGCAGTTGCACCTTCTGTTTTTACTTCTTTTTTACAGGAAATAAAACACATTGTTATAATTGCTAATGCGGTGGTTACTTTTTTCATAACTATTTGTTTTAATGTTTGTTACGAATAAAGTTACGAAATATTTTTTGTTTCAGGTTTCAAGTTTAACCGCAAAGTACGCAAAGAACACTATAGTTTAATAACTTGAAAAACTTCTACACAAACTTGAAACCTAAAACTTGAAACCTGAAACAAATTTCTCCCTATCTTTTATCGATTTTGACTGTTTTGATGATTGCTTCAAGTTCCAACATTAAGTCACGTTCTTGATGTGAAGGAGAATAACAGAATCCTTCTATAACTAAAACACGGTTGAAGGTTTCGTCTAAAATGGCATAATTAATAAAAGGTCCCGTCATAAAATCGTTTTTCAATTCCCAAGTTCCTTTTGTTTCGTAAGCCTCTTTGTTGTCTAGTTTTACTTTTGAAAAATACGGTGCATACGCTTCGCTAGTAATCATTTGCGTGTTTTGTTCACGTCCTTGAATGTATTTTCCAACAGAATCACGCATTTTTACAATAGCGTTTATGACATCTTTTTTCTTTTTAAAATTGTTAAGCGGAATCTGATAGAGCAATAAACTAGTGTTTCCACTAATGATTTCTTTTTTTAGCCAAATAAATTTTTTCTTATGCAGCATATATTCATAACCCGTCGGAATTTGAATATTAATGTGAAATTTATTCTTAATGATGGCTTTATTCAATAACGAAGTGCTGTTATCTTCTTGAATTTTTTTGATTTCTGCGTCGTGAATTTCTTTTATAATTTCAGCAGAATTTAATTCGATACTGCAAATCAAATCATCGACAGATTTTCCGTAAATGCGAAAAGTATTGTGTGGTAATGCTTTGTTTCGAATGATTTCGAATTTATCGACTGGTGCTTTTTTAACCACAATAATGCTTCGGCTGTCGGTAACAAAGCCTTCTAATAATCTTGCAGGATATTGATTAATGGTAAAAAGCGGTTCTTCTTGCGTAAGTCCAAGAACTGGCGAAGCAAATTTATTTCGAATACTATCACCAACTTCTCCATACCAAAGTTGGTCGTCAATTATGACCGAAATGGTGTTTGTTTTTCCTGAAACAGTTTCATTTTGTTTTTCGCCTTTAAAGCACGAAATCAGAAAAAATGGAATTAATAGCAATAAAAAATGGGTTTTATTCATTTTCTTAATTTATGAAATAAAACCCAAATTTAAATAAGATTTTGTATTTATCCGTTTATTTTAAGTTTCATTCCCGGTTTAATATCTTCATCTTTAATACCATTCCATTTTTTAATATCCGAAATTGTTACTCCAGGATATTTTTTAGAAATACTGTATAAAGAGTCTCCTTTTTTAACGTAATAATCTTCACTAACGCTTTTAGAAACTGCTTTTTTCTTGAATGAATCAACCGAGTTTGATGCAATTGCTGTAGAAACTGATGCAGGTTCTTCAATAATTATTGCTGCTTTCGAAATAATAAGTGTTTTTCCTAAACCAATATTGTTCGAAGTTAAATTATTAAGTTCTTTTAACTCCGCAATAGTCGTACCGAATTTCTTTGCAATGCTACCTAAATTATCTCCCGCTACTACAACATAGTCCATATCAACAGCTCCTGACTTAGATTTTTCATCAGCAGATGCAATGGCTTCTTCTCTTTTATCATTAATTGGAGCAGATTTAACAGGTGTTTCGTCTTCCGATTTAATTTTTAAACTTCTTCCAATTGCAACTGAATTAGTTTTTAAATTATTCCATTTTTTGATATCAGAAATGCTTACGTCATATTTAGATGCAATTGCTCCTAAATTATCTCCTTTTCTAACTCTATAAAATTCAAAATCGCTGTTATTCTTTTCAATTGCTGCAGGTTTAACCGTTGCAGGTTTTGCTTTTGGAGCATATTTTACAGCCAATCTAGATGAAGTAGATTTCATTTCAGAATCATACTTTACGTAAGCATAAATCTGAGGTTCGTTAGATACAAACGTTGCAATTTTATCTTTTGGAAGACGAATGAAATGCTGTTCTCCTTGGTAAAACGGCACAACTCCCATTTTATAAGAAGGATTTAAAAGCTGAATTTGAGATTGCGGCATGTCTAATAAATCGGCTATCTGTTTGAAAGACATTTGATTTTTGATTGCTACAGTATCCGTTTCGAAATTTTTAACCACAGCTCTTTCTGGGTTAATTCCGTGTTCTTTGTGATATTCGAAAAGATACATTGTTGCTAAGAAAGCCGGAACGTAACCTTGAGTTTCTCTTGGAAGATAATTACGAATGTCCCAGTATTTTGTTTTTCCGCCTGAACGACGAATTGCTTTAGTAACATTTCCTGGCCCTGAATTGTAAGAGGCTAAAACCAGTTCCCAGTCGCCAAAAATATTGTACATTTTGGTCATGTATTCTGAACATGCGGCTGTAGCTTTAAGAGGATCACTTCTTTCATCAATATAAGAATCGATTTTTAAAGCGTATTGTTTTCCGGTTCCGTACATAAATTGCCAAAGTCCCGTAGCGCCCATTCTAGAAACTGCTTTAGGATTTAAAGCAGATTCTACAACAGCTAAATATTTTATTTCCAAAGGAACATTTTGTTTGGCAAAAGCTTCCTCAAAGATTGGGAAATAATATTCTGATAAAGCCATTAATCGAGAAAACGATTTTTTACGGTTCTTAAGAAATGACTTTATTATATTTTCTAAACCTTGATTGTATTCAATCTCAAAAGGTGATTTCTCATTCATCGCTGCCAAACGTTGTTTTAGCAATTCTGTTGGCAGTTCTTCATCAACCGTAACATCTTTGTTGATGGTTTGAATGTCTTTGGTCAGGTCTTCATAAATATCTAGACTTACTAATTCGTTCATCCATAAACTATCAACTTTTGAAGCTAGTTCATTTTTTTTGAATGTGCTTTTTATAGAGTCTAAATATGTTACCTTAACTTCGGGCTTACTTTCAAAATTCGATGCTGTTTCTTGTGAAAAGGCAGCCATCGTAAAGAAAGCAGAAACCACTAATGATATTTTCCTTACAATCATATAACATTTTTTTAAAATTCTGTAATTCAAATAATTACGAGAAGTGTACTTTTGCAAAAATAAGTTCTTTATCGAAGAAAACTAATTAAAAAAATGTTAATTGTGATATTTTAGTCTAAAATCGCAGCGATTCCAGGTAAAATTCTTCCTTCTAACATTTCAAGCATTGCCCCACCACCAGTAGAAACATAGCTCATTTTATCTTCAAATCCGAATTGTTTTACAGCCGCAACAGAATCTCCACCACCAACTAATGAAAATGCTCCATTTGCTGTAGCTTCAGCGATATAATCTCCTAATGCGATAGTTCCTTTAGAGAAAGTTTCCATTTCAAAAACTCCTAATGGACCGTTCCAAAGAATTGTTTTTGACTCTAAAATTACTTTTTTGAAGTTCTCTAAAGATTTTGGACCTGCATCTAAACCTTGCCATCCATCAGGAATTGCAGTTACGTCTACAATCTGAGTATTTGCTGTATTTGAAAAATCGTCAGCAGCAACCACATCAACTGGAATGTGAACTTGTACGTTTTTCTCTTTTGCTAATCTTAAAATTTCAAGAGCCAAATCTAATTTATCATCCTCGCAAATAGACTCACCGATTTTTCCACCTTGTGCTTTAATGAAAGTAAAAGTCATTCCTCCACCAATAATCATGTGATCTACTTTATCTAAGATATTTTCGATAACCGTGATTTTAGAAGAAACTTTAGAACCACCAAGAACGGCAGTTACAGGTTTTTCGCTGTTTTTAAGAACTTTATTTAAACTCTCGATTTCTTTAGCCAATAATGTTCCGAAAGTTTTATCGTTCGGGAAGAATTGTGCAATAATTGTAGTAGATGCGTGTGCTCTGTGAGCTGTACCAAATGCATCATTTACGTAAATATCTCCTAGAGAAGCCAATTCTTTAGCGAAAGCTACATCTCCAGCTTCTTCTTCAGCATGAAAACGTAAATTTTCTAATAATAAAACTTCACCTGGTTTTAAATCTTTTGCTGCTGCTTGAGCTGCTTCACCAACGCAGTTTTCAGCAAATTTTACTGGAACTCCTAAAATTTCAGAAGCTGTACTTAAGATATGTTTTAAAGAATATTTCTCTTCTGCTCCTTTTGGTCTTCCTAAATGCGACATTAAAATCACACTTCCGCCTTGTGCTAAAATAGCATCAATTGTAGGTTTTGCTGCTTCAATACGTGTTGTATCAGTTACATTAAAGTTCTCATCCAAAGGCACGTTAAAGTCTACACGGATAATTGCTTTTTTATTTTTAAAATCGAAATCGTTTAAAGTTTTCATCTTGATAATTTTTAGTTTTTTTTTAGAAAGAAAAACAAATATAAGACTTTTAGACTTCTAATAAATTCGGATAAACTAAAAAAGAAGCAATAAAAAGAACGAAAACGTTATAAATTTACAAAAAAATTGATTTATTTAAGATTAAACGCAATTTTTAGATAGGAATTCCATACTTTCTTTCATAAAAAACCTTTCCTGTCAACAGAAAAACAGGAAAGGCAAAAAATGAAAATAGACAATTTTTTGTTTTTGGAGGTTCAATTAATCTTCTGTCTGAATGTAACAGATCGATAAATTATTCTGAACAGAAAACATAATCGTTTCATATTCATTTTTGTTTTCAATGCTTTTAGATACGAGATAATTTCCTTCGATAATTCCGAAATAATTTAATAAAGGCGAATAAAAAGTGATTCCGATTTTATGTTTTGAGGAATCTGTAATATCTGTATTTATAATATCTAATTGATAGTTAATAAAAGGAAAATAGTTGTTTCCTAAAACGTCTGCAACGCGGTGAAAGTTTCCTTTTAATTGTTCTACGTAACCATTTGCGGCAATTCCGGTTAAGAAATGCAACTGATTTGCTTTTTCATTTTCGCTCAGCAATTCTCTAAAAGTATTCTTCGGATTTGTCGTCGAATTAAACTGCTGGCTCTGCATTTGATATTCTTTGAAAGTATCTTCAAAAACATATTTATCCCACAGAAATGAAGATGAATTATCGATTACAATACGATACGCCAGCTTTATTTTAGTAATCTTCATGAATTAAATGTTTTTATTGGAACTTCAATCACCATTAGAATAGCATTTTCTGAAAGCGCTTCCCATTCAATTTTTTTTGTTTCTTTTAAAGCTAATCCGTCTTTGGCTTCTAAAAGTCGGTCTTCTACTTCAAAAGCTCCGTTGACGACAAATACGAAAATTCCGTTTTTGGAATTACGTAAAGTAAAAGATCCTTGTTTTCTTCCGTCATAAAATCCAATAAATCCGAGTGCTCTTTCGACTTCAAATAAAGAATGAAGTTTGTTATGCAAGCTAAAATCGAATTTATATTGCTGAAAATAGTTTTTGAAATATTGTTTTCCCATATCAAATTCAATTTCCAAATAACTCACATTTTCATTCTCATACGGATTAAAAATTTCTACCGAAAGTTCATCATCAGCCGCCAAAACTCGAATTTGATCTACGCGTAAAAACTCCTTATTTCCTAAATTATCTTTGTATTCTATTCCGCCAAACAAAGGCAGAATAACAACATTTGTACTTGATTTTATTTCTCTAATAATTCGCTGCTGCGGAGCAAGAATTACTTCATTTAAAATCTTTAATGACCCAAATGCATTTCTGGATAAATCTTGATATTGTTCAAAATTAAAAGTCGCAAAACAATTGTGCTTTTCTGAATTAAAAAAACCTCTAGAATCTGACTTATAAATTTGTGCTGGAATCTGCGCTATCATGGTAAACTATTTTAAGAAAACTAACTTGCTACGTTGATGGTATGAGTTAAGATGTAACCTTCGCTTAAACTTCCTGTAACAGCTCCCAATTCGTTTGCTACAGAATCTGAAAACACGTTATCTGAAGCATTATAAGTATAACCAGACATTCCTTTTGTATAACCGTTTGCTGTAGATGCATTTACTGTTGCAACTGCACTGCCTGTTCCTTCCGGAAAAGCAATTTGTGTTACCAATAAAGAAGTTCCGCTTGCGTTGTAAATATGAACATGAACATGAGTTGCGCGTCCAGAATACCATCCAGGAAAAATAGACGTGAAAGTAACCAATCCGTTTTCGTCTGTAGTTTGTCTTCCTCTTAAAAAATGATATGAAGTGTAATTTACAGATTGCATACCAGTTCCGCCGTATTCTGAATAATAACCGTCTTTATCGCAATGCCAAATATCAACAATAGCATCTTTTAGAGCGGCACAACTTGCTTTGGTGTTTTTAATTGTAATTTTAATAGTAAAAGCGACACCTGTTCTATCCATCACAATATTTGATTTTACCAAAGATGACGGCGTAATAGTCGGAAACGGTCCTGCTGTTTCTGATGGCGTAACAGAACAGCTTCCTGAAGATGATCCTGAACCAGAACTTGAACCAGAATCAGTTGAAGAATTTGATGAATCATCATCTTTACTGCATGAGTTTATGATTGGAATCGCCAAAGTACCAATACCTACTAAACCCAAACCTCTTAAAAACTCTTTTCTTTCCATTTTTTTGCTTTTTTAAATGTTATTCAATTAAATGATTAACAGTTATTTTGAAGTAAAATTATTGGAAATTGAGGCGTTTTAAAAAGTTTGAGGTAAACGAGATTATTTAAGCGGTAAACTGATAAAATATTTTTTTTTGTAATAAAATTCAGTTGAAAAAATACGTTTTTTTATTTATGTATAGAGAAAGAAATCCGCTTCGGAGAAGCGAAATATTTATAGAAATCGTATTATCATCGATGATAAAGCTCCAGCGGAGCGACATCTACAAAGGCATTGTAAAAAAAGATGTCGCTCCGCTGGAGCTCTTTTACATTCACATAATTGAATTTCTATAAATATTTCGCTCCGCTGGAGCTTAATTGAATAATCGATATTATATCACTTTCCATCCAAAAGAGCAAAGAAAGCTTCTTCGTAACTGGCGCTTATTGGAATTTCTGTCTGGTCTATAAAAATGATTTTATTTCTAATTTTCGAAACTTTTGAAACAGGAATTATAAACGAACGATGCACGCGTACAAATTCTGTTTCTGGCAGTTTTTGAAGAATTGCTTTTAATGTCATTCTTGCCACAACCGTTTTTTGATTTTGAATATGAATTTTGAGATAATCATCTAATCCTTCGATAAATAAAATATCAGAAAATAGGATTTTAATAAGGCTATAATCGGCACGGATAAACAGATATTGCTGTTCTATGTTTTGTTTTTGCAGTTTCCATTGCGAATAGGCTTTTTCAGTCGCTTGTTGGAATCTTGAAAGTGAAATTGGTTTCAGAAGATAATCTGTTGCGCTTAAAGTGAAACCTTCGACAGCAAATTCAGAATAAGCTGTAGTAAAAATTACCATCGTTTTGTGTGGCAGTTTTTTATAAAAATCTAATCCTGAAATTGACGGCATATTAATATCCAGAAACAATAAATCTACTGGATATTTCTTCAAATATTTGAATGCTTCGTCAGACTTTGTGAAAGTTTTCTCCAGATCTATGTACTCGATTGTATCGCATAAACTTTGGAGGATTTCTAAAGCCAAAGGCTCGTCATCTAAGGCAATTGCTTTTATCATCGTATTTTAACGCTCAAATTGACAATATATTTTTCTGCAGAATCTTCAATCATTAAAGCATGTTTATTAGGGTAAACTAGTTTTAATCTTTCAATGGTATTCTGAAGCCCAATTCCAGAATCTGACTGAACAGAAAATGTTTTTCTATTAGAAACGTATAAAGTTAGTATTTCTTCTTCAATATCAATCTTAATATAAATTTCTGAAGTCTGATCGGGATTGACTCCGTGTTTAAAAGCGTTTTCGATAAAAGAAATCAAAATTAGGGGCGTTATGACTTTACCAGAAGTAATTCCGATTACGGAATAATTAATGTTTACTGTGTTTCCTAAACGCGTTTTCTGCAATGAAATATAATTATTAATATAATTAATTTCTTTGCTTAGTTCAATTACCTCATCGTTTGAATTAGTCATGATGTAACGCATTAATTCTGATAACTGAACAACCGCGTCTGGAGTTCTGTCATCTTTTTTTAGCGCTAATGCATAAATACTATTTAGCGTATTAAATAAAAAATGCGGATTGATTTGTGCTTTTAGAAAAGCCAGTTCTGATTTTACTTTTTCTTTTTCTACGCTTTGAAGTCTTCCTGTAATAGCAAAAAGCAAACTTGACACTACGCCTATTAAGTAAACAAGAGTTGTATGTCCGTATTGCGTTGGAGGACCGCCGTTAAATTCAAAAGACATTGGATTGCTGCCGTGTGGCGGAGGTGGAAATCTTGGATCGAATGGTTTTGGATGTACGGGAAACTTTCCGGAATGGTATTCAAAATCTAAAAAATTTCGGCTTGGATGAACTAAAACAGTTGAAATCCAAAGAAAGAATAAAAGAAAAACGATGATTATGACATAATACAAAAGCTTTTTATCTGAGAAGTAAAGTTTTGGAATTAAATAATAATAATTGAAATAAAAGAACCCAAGAAGTGTGCAATAAATGAAAAGGTAAATTCGATCGTGTGCGTTTGTATACAAATGCGGTAATGAAAAAACGGTATTTGTTGACGTAAACGCATACGGCAAAAATAAAAAAGCGAGGCACAAAACTATGTGTTTCGCATAAAGTGAAAATTTTGTTTTCATGAATCAAATTTGATTTATATCCTTTTGAAAAACAAAACGATAAAACTCAAATTTAATATTATTAGAACTTTATTTCAAATTATTGCGGTGAAAACACCTAATGTTGCGGCTCGCTTTAAAAATTGTGCTCTTTCGAGCATTAAATTAATCGTGAACTGGACTCTGCGTACAAGGACAGTTACTGATTGATTGTAAGAAATCGAATCCGATTGTGATCGAATGTGTTCCTGAATTATAACTTCCAAGTCCGTTAAACATCATTTGGTACGAATAGGCAAAATAGAACTTAGATTTCATAAAACCTGCCATTGGACCTGCTGCTAAAGGTTTTGGAAATTGGTCGTTTAAGAAACGGTATGAAACTCCAATCCAATAATAATCTTCGTAACGATTGTAACGTCTGTATTTGAAGTTAAAATCGGTTGTAGAACGTCCGTCACTTGCAAAATACTGCAAGAAAACAGATGGTTCGTATTCGATACGTCTATTTTCTCCGTCTTTGAAAGTAAATCCAGAGTAAACCTGAAAGTTAGAAAGTAAATCTGGTTCGTTTGTTCTCTCTCTAGTCAAGTTTTTCTTTAAAACGTTATTGGCATTAAAACTTAAATAAAAGCCTTTAAAACGATACAAAGCACTAATATCAAAGTTGTTGTTTGATGTTTGTCGATTATCTGTTACCGTTGGATCTATCGGACCTCCAGGAGCATTTACATCTCCTATGAAATTTCCTGTTTCTAAACGAAAGCTATTGAAGTTATACGAAATACCAAAAGATAAATATTGCTCAGAATAATAATCTAATATAAGGTGATGCGCAAAAGAAACCTTTGCTCCTGTTTGTCTTGTATTTCCGTTGCTATCATTATACAATGACAAACCAACACCCGAACGGTCTAAAACACGAAAATCGGCATACAATGATTGGTTATCTGGCGCATCTTTAATTCCAACCCATTGTGTAAGACCGTTGGCTCTAATACGAAGATTATCTCCAATTCCGGCATAAGCGGGTGAAAGAATAAAAGGGTTATCAGCCAAATACTGAGTAAACACTGGTAGGTTTAACTCTTGGCTGTAACTTGTTGTTACAGCCATGAGTACTAAGGATAGAATAAACTTTTTCATTGTAATAATTTTTTTAGATAACATCATTTGGGGCTATAATTTTGTTATCTGTATAAAGTGAAGTGTCCAACAAACTCTCTTGGATCTTTCGGGTCATTTAACTTAAGAACGTACCAGTAATCACCTGTTGGCAATTCATTTCCATTGTATTTACCATCCCATTTCTGACCTACGCGGTATTTCGCTACTACTCTACCGTATCTGTCGAAAATATCGAATGTTAACTCTTTGTATGCTAATGCACCACAATCAGGACCAATTGATGTATTTGAACCAGTTCCGTTTGGTGTGAAATAGTTTGGCATACAGAAATCATAGAAAATACCATGAACAATTATTGTTTTCTCACAACCATTTTTATCTCTAACAGTTACTGGATAGTCACCAGTTTTATAGATTCTATAAGTATTAGAAGATGAGAATGGCTCTCCATTGAAACTGTACTCATAAGGAGCAACACCGCCAGAAGCTTTCACTTCAAGTACGTTGATGTCTTTACTTGAGTTGGTTACATCTACTAAGTCTAATTCTGCAACAGCATTAATAGTAAATGGTACTGTTTCTTTTATACAACCGTTACCATGTCTAGCTACTATCGTGTGAGGTCCAGGAGCTACATTTGTAAAGATGTTACTTGGTTGGAATGTTCCATTGTCAAGAGCATAATCTACATCTGCTGGGTTTGTATTAGAAGCGTCTATAGTTACTACCACTCTATTTGCTTGAGCATTATTAACACAATCATACGTTACCTCAGCAGTTGGATTAAGAATAACTGCTTTATCCATCATAACTCCAACACTAATAAGACATGTAGCATCTTTAATGTAAACAGTATGTTCACCTCCTTTTAGGTTAGTGAAAGTATATTGGTTACTAGCATCAACTGGTAAATATGTACCGTTTTCGTTATCAATGCTCACAGTATATGGCGCTCTACCTCCAGAAACTTGGATAGTGAATGATCCATCATTATCTCCATCACAAATCTCTTGAATAATTGGACCAACAACTTTACCTTCTAAAACAGCTGGTTCATTAACTGTAAGCGTTAAATGCTCTACACAAGAATTTTCATCTTGAACTAATACTTCGTATACACCTGGTGTTAAACGATCGAAAACAAATCTGTCATCGAATAACGCTAAGTTTGGCGAAATTGCATATTTAATTACACCAGTTCCTCCAGTAGCCGCGATTGAGATTTTACCATCGTTAGCTCCGAAACAAGTTGCATCTGTAACTGTTGGAGTAACTGATAATGCTTCAGCTGGCTCATCAATTGGAACAACCGCAGAATCATACTGGCAATCTCCACTATCAACACGAACTACATATCTTCCTTGTGGAAGCAAATCAAAATATCCTGTAGATTGAACTGGTCTAATTAAAACACCTGCATCATTGTATAATGAATAAGCGTAATTTGTTAAACCTCCAGTTGCAACAGCATCAATAATTGCTGTTGAACTTCCTTTACAATAAACAACCGCATTACTTAGGTCAATGTCTAAATCTAAAGGCGCTAATGGATCAATAGTTACATTATTAGAAACAGATGAAATACATCCGTTAGAATCTCTAACATAATATTCGTGATTTCCAACTCCAACAGGGAATGTTGCAGGCAATGTGCCTAAAACAGTTGTGAAGCTTGCATCAGCACTATATTCGTATGTTCCTGTTCCTCCAACTGCAGACAATGTTAATGTCGCATCTGTTTGACAAGTAATTCCAGTTGCTTGTTCTAATGTCGCAACAATTTCAGCTGGATCGCTAATTTCAACTTCTGCTGTAGTTCCAGAACAGTTTAATTGATCTACAATTGTAACAGAATATCTACCAGATCTTAATCCTGTGAAAACAGGAGAATCTTGAGATGCTGTTGAAATTACTGGATCAACAGATAACATGTTTAAGATGTATGCGTAGTTGCTTCCTTGACCACCTGTTGGTGCAGAAACTGTAATTACACCATTATCATCTCCAAAACAAGCCAACGTTGAAGCTGTCGCCGTAGCTGTAGCTGTAATAGGAAGCGGATTATCTAATCTTACTGTTGTAGTAGCAATACATCCTCCTAAATCTTTCACATTCAATGTGTATGTTCCAGCGCTTAGACCTTCAAACTCATATTGTTGTGTATAACCTGCGCTAACTCCAACTAATTCGAATTGGTAAGCACCTGGCCATCCTCCATCAGCAAAGATTACGATTCTTCCGTCATTACCTGGATCACAAGAAATTGGTCCGTGCTGTTCAGAAATTGTCAATGGCGCAACTGGCTGTTGAATAGTAAAACTTGTTGCTATTGGACAATATGGTTTTCCAGTTAATGATCCAGAAACATTATATGTACCAGCTATTAAACCAGAAATTGTTGCTTTTCCAGTTGCATCACTTGTACCCATTTGAACAGAGTTTCCTAATGAATCTGTAATTGTATAATTAAACTCACCTGCATCATTTGTAGGTACTGGCAGATTATCAACTAAAACTAAATCTACACTTCCTGTTCCGCCAAAACATGTAACGTTTTGAACATTTTCAGCTTTTAATTCGAATGTATTCGGATCGTTTACGAAATGATCTAAACTAATAACACATCCTGTCGCAGGGTTTGTAACCGAGATTAAATAACGACCAATTGGTAATGTAAATAATCCAGTTGTGTTTTGCTCACTGAAAACAGTTCCGCTTGCACCAACCACAGAGAATTCTAATGGCGTTGTAAATACGTTATCATTTTCATCTTTTACTGTAACAACGATTGATTCATCATTTATACAAGTAACTTCAGTAATTGCTAAATCAATTTTATCCATTGCCACAAACGGAAGGATTTCAACTTCTGCAGATGTTCCAAGACAGTTATTTGAGTCGTAAACATTTACAACAAATCTTCCTCCTGTAAAGTCTGTTTGTGTGTAAACATTAGACGCTAGGTCTTGAACTATTTCTGTACCATTTTTAACAAACTGATATCTTTTATAATCTTCTGAACCACCTGTTGGTAATGGAACTGTAATTGTTGCATAATTTGTAGCATTTCCAGTTGTACATCCGTAGTTTGAAACTACTGGAAGAGGAACCACAATTGGATCTGGTTGCTCAACATCAATAGTTTGATCAACCGGACATCCTTTACCAGAAGTTACCGTTACAGTATATCTTCCTACAGGAAGATTTCTAAACACATTATCTTCTAATACCATTCCAAGTGGAGCTGGATTAATTGAGTATGTGTAAATCGGATTATTATTAACCGTTGTTGTTGGCGTAGCCATGTTAACAGTAATAGTTCCGTTGCTTTCCCCGTTACAAATTACTTTCGTAGCAGTTAAAGTAAAATCGATTGCTGTATTTGGTATTGTGATAGTAGCTGCAACTGTAACGATACAAGGTGTTCCTAGATCTCTAACATAGAATGTATAGCTACCAGGAGCCAAATTATCAAATACATTTGATGCTACATATGTTGTTCCATCAATACTGTATTCATAGCTATTTGTACCACCCGTTGCACTAAGTGTAACTTGACCATTTGCTGTTAAACAAGTTGGTACACCAGTAACATCGTAAAATAATTTTAATGGTTCTAAAATTCTAACTGAACCAGAATCTTCACATTTATTCTCATCTCTCACATAAACTGTGTAATCTCCAGTTAATTGAACTGTAAATACATTGCTTGGTTGCCAAGAGTTTCCGTCTAAACTATATTCTAGATTTGCATTAAATCCTGTTGCAGTAATCGTAATATCATAAGTTCCTGTTGAACTTGGACATTGCGTTGCCACAACACTAGAGATAACTGGTGATGCATCTACAATAATGTTGATTGGAGTAGAAGCCTCACAACCATTTAAATCTTTAGCCCAAATTACCCATGTAAATGCTGGATCTAGAACTGCTGTATCATAAACATCATAAACTATTGGGTCACCTGCTTTAACGAAAGCATACATATATCCAGGAGTTCCATCATGAGCAGTTGCTTTGATTTTAAATCCATCTGTACAGTTTGCATTTTTAATTGGTGTATAATCTACTGTTAGAGTTTCTGGCTCAGGAACATTTACTGTAACTGTAGCAGTACAATTTGTAACATTGTCTGTTACATTAATAGTATAATCACCTGTCGCTAAGTTAGTCAATACAAAAGTATCTGTTCCTACTGGCGTTACAAGTCCTGGTGCATTAACTCCAGTAATTGTATGACTAAATCCTGTATTGAATCCAGAAACTTTAAATGTTACTTTTCCGTTAGACTCACCTTTACAAGCTACTCCATTATCAAGATTTCCTCCTACAGAAATACTTACAAGTTCTTTTACTGTGTAAACATCTTGGAATGTACAACCGTTGGCATCTTTCACTTGGAAAGTATAATCACCTGGAAGTAATCCTGGGAAACTTGCTGGAACTGCAGAACTTGCAGTTGTTATTGGTCCAAATAATGTTGGAGAAGTTGCTGTATTAGTAGCAATAATGCTAAATTCTAAAGCACCAACACCATTCGTTGCTGTTACTTCAACGGTACTAACATCTTCACCTGGATTACAAGTTATTAATGTAGCATCAAAATCTAATTTATTTGGTTTGTTTAATGGATTAACATCAATTGATTGAGGCGCCGTTGTACAACCATTTGCATCTTTAACAGAATACCAGATTGTTTGTACAGATCCATTATCATCAATTGAGATTGTATTTGCTGTATCATAAGATACACCGTTATCGAAACTAAATAAGTAACCTAAAGCATTTCCTGTAATTGGTGTACCTCCACCTCCTACAACTGTAATTACTGTAGTATTGCTACATGTAATGTTTATAGGGAAATCTGCACTAGCAGTTAATAGTGATGGCTCATCAATTACAATTGCTGGTGTAACTCCAGATGTACAGCCGTAGCTATCTGTAACCACAATTGTATAAGAACCAGCAGCTAAATCTGTATATAATCCTGAAGCGTCTCCAGTGTGATTTGCAGGTGTAGCTCCGCTTAAAGCGAAAGTATAAGGTCCCACACCACCTGAAGGCGTTACTGTGATTGTTCCTGTACTACCTCCATTACATTTTACGTCAGTTTTAACTGTAGTAAATGCAGGATTTACAGGAGCATTTATAATGATTTCATCGATTGTAACTTGGCAATTATTACTATCCGTAACTCTGAATACGTAACTTCCTGTTACGTTAGTTGTATATGGAGCAATAGCAGTAATGGTATTAAATCCACCGTTATTGATATTTACTTCATAAGTGTAAGCTGGGTTTCCACCTGCAGCAGTCAATGTAAATTCAGCCCCTGTCGATGTAGGCAACGGAACACATGTAATATCTTTATCTTGAGTTACAGTGAAAGTTAACGGTTGATAAACAGTTGTTACTGATGTACCAGTTGTTGCAACACAACCATTTTTATCTTTAACATAAACTGTATAATCTTGTGAAGCCGTTGTAGGAGCTGGTACTGTAAATTCGTATGTTGTTCCTGTGCTTTCAAAATAATCCGTACCATTAATACTGAAACTCAATGGCGCAACACCAGTACCTGTAGCTGTGAAAGTATAGTTTCCAACAGCTGTACATTGATTGCTTGCCAAAGTTGGTGTTGTAACTGTAGGTAAATCCTGTTTAGTAATTGTTACTGTTGTCATCGCAGTACAATTGTTTGAATCGATGATGTGAACATCTACTAGCCAAGTCATTCCTAAACCGTTTGGAGTTGCTATACCATTTGTCAATGTAGTAGTATCAATAGAAGTTTTTGTAGAATAAGCTCCCACTCCATTACCACTTTGTACGATAGAATATCTGTATGTAGGCGTTCCTCCTACTGGACTCATAGTAAGTTGAGAAATAGGTTCATTACAATGTACATCACTTGCAACAGCAGTAATAGATAAAGCTACTGCTGGCTCAGAAATATCTACTGATTTAGTTACAGTACAAAGTGTAGTATTATCTCTAAATGTTACTTCGTAATGTCCACTTACCATATTAGTTAAAGTAACAACATCTCCTGTTTTACTATCATTGAAAGTTAATCCTGACGGAGTTGTCACTACAGTATAAGTAAACGCTCCAGAAGCTGTGAAATCGCTTGCTGTAAATGTTGCACTACCTGTTGCGTTTCCAATACAATCTACATTTGAAGCAACTTGCTCTTGCATTTGTAAAGTTGGTAATGCTGGTACAGTAAATAAATCTTCATCTGTACAGTTATTAGCATCTGTAACTCTAAATACATAATCTCCAGCAGGTAATCCTAAATAAATACCTGTTGCATCTCCTGTAGTGTTAGTTGTATCTGGACCAGATACAATGTCAAATGTTAATGTACCGATACCATTTGATGTTGCAATTGTAACATCACTTACTAATCCTGGACAAGTCATTTGAGACTTAGTAAATCCAGTAATAACTGGTGGATCTAATGCATCGATAACTGCTGCCTGCGCTACAGTTGTACAACCGTTAGCATCTTTAACAACTACATAGTAAGTACCCGCAGTTGTTGTTTCTAAAAAGTTATCAGCTCTAAATGTACCTCCATTATTAAAACTATACTCAAATCCTCCTGCACCACCAGTAGCATTTACGGTAATTCTAGCCGTTGTAGGAAGATTTCCGCCACCGCAAAGCATTTGTATTCTATCAATACTTGTAACCACTAAAGGTGTCGGATCTGTAACTATAACATCAATTGTTTCAACACAGTCGTTGCTGTCTTTAACGTAATAGGTTACTGTTCCTTCTGCAGCAGTCTGCGTGAAAATATTATTCGTTTGTGTAGCCAATGTAGGAACTGCACCTTTTCCGTAAGTGTAAGGCCCTTTTCCGCCAGTTGCTGTAATCTCTACGTTTGCAGCATCGCCAACACATAAAGGTGTACCAACATTTCTACTTGGAACAATCGTAATTAGATTATCTATTGTTGCGGTTGTTGTTGCGGTACAAGTTCCGTCGCTAACTTCGAAAGTATAAGTACCCGCAGCTAAATCTGTAAACACACCAGTTGTTGCACCAGTAGCATTTACTGTTGGTCCTGCTGTAATTGTATATGTATAACTAGGAGGAGTTGTAATTCCGCCTTCAGCTTGAACTGTTACACCTCCATTTGGAGCAGGTGATTTACAATCCAATTCTTTTTTATCTGTTACAGAAAGACTTAACACCTCTCTTACCACATAAGGAGCAGTAGCTGTACATCCGTTAGCATCTCTTACACCAATAGTATAAGCTTTAGCCGCTGTAATAGTAGCTATTGAAGAAGTTAAATCTACTCCGTCTAATGTATAAATTGGAGTACCAACAGTTACATCAAAATATTGGCTTAAGTCTACTGTAAATGAAGCACCTGTAAAGCAAGGTACAGCTGGACCAGCTAGTAAAGTTGGAGCCAAATCTTTTTCAATAGTCACGTCAACTTTTGCAGTACATCCATTAGCATCTTTTACCCAAATATCCCAATCTGCACCAGATTCGTAATTAAGAACTAGTGGGTTTGTTGAAGAATAACCAGTAGTTGGTTCTGGATCTCCATCGGCAACGAATGTATATTGATAAGTTCCTGTTCCTCCAGTTCCTTTAACTGTTACACGAGCATCAGTGTTACAATTGTCTTTTGTTTGACTTACAACACTTACGCTTACTGGCTGTACTGGTTGTTTTATTTCAAATGTAGTTGAAGTAGAACATTCCGTACCTCCAATTTCTTTAACTACTAAAGTATAAGAACCTACTGGTAAACCTGCAAAACCATAGCTTACTGGGTTAGGATAGTTAGTAGGCACATTAAATGCAATTGGTGGTAAAAATGATGCATTTGAAAATTGATCTACAACTTCAAAACGTAAATGTGTCGCCCCAGAACTATAATTAGAAGCAGTAGCATTTACAGTACCATTTGAAAGTGCCGGCGTACTGTTACAAGTAACATTCGTTGTAGAAATAGCTGTAATATCAATACTTGACAATTTAGGAATTACTACCTCTAAAACAGATACACAGGCATTGTTATCTTGAACTTGGAAAAAGTAGGTTTGACCAAAATTTAATCCTGTAAACTGATATGTTGTATTTGAAGTTGGAAGAGAAACAGAACTCGGATCTCCAACTATTGAATAGATATAATCTGGAGCACTTGGGAAAGTTGGATCCAAGAATAAATCTACAGTCGCACCAGCAGAGCAAGTACCTGTTATAACAACTGGTAAAAACTTAAGACGTGGTTCTGTTGATATTCTTAATTTTGGACTTACCGTTTGACATCCATTAACATCTACAATCGATACGGTATAATCTCCAAATACTAAACTATTTGGAAACACATATGTTCTATTATTAGTCGCTGTACTTGTATGAATTGCTGTATTTGTTTTATCATATAAAGTATAAACAAACGGACCTACACCATTAGCTACGGCAGTAACTTCAATAGCTCCGGGAACATTCGCATCACATTTAATATCATGCGGAAGATATGTCCCTACAATTGCACTAGGTTCATTGATTGTTATTGTATTAACATCTTGGCAACCTCTAGCGTCTTCAATTGTATAACTATAAGTTCCAGCTGCTAAACCTCCAAAAGAAGTATTATAATCAAATGGATTTCCGTCAAAACTAATTCTGTAAGGCGCTTTACCACCACTTGGGTTAAATGTTACAGAACCATCGCTGCTGTTATTACAGTTTGCATCAATAATTGATGGATTTGCAACAACAGTACCTGTTGCTGTTAACAATACTCCATTTGTTCTCACAGAACATCCATTAGCATCTGTAACTACAAAATTATAATTTCCTGGAGTTGTAAAAGTTTCCGTAAAAGTATTCGTTGCTATACCAGTCACTAATGAACCAACTGCTGTAGTTCCATCATAGGCTTGGTACCTAAATGGCGCTGTTCCATTTATGATAGTTACTGTAATTACAGAACCCATAGGTGTAGAACAAGTAAGATCTTTATCTGGAAGCGCACTAGCAAATATTTGTTTCTCTACAACATAATCTTCAAAATGAGTACAGCCGTTAGCATCTTTAACACCTAATACATATGTTCCAGCAGCTCTAATTGTATAAGGGCTAGCAGCTACCGCGCCATTTACAGTAAAGGTTAAAGTTCCTGTTCCTGATCCTGAAAGAACTATATCAAAAGGCGAACCTGTAAAACATTGTTGTGCAGGCAGATTTACAACTGCATCTGGATCTTTAGCAATCGTAATTGGCAATGATTGTTCACAACCATTAGCATCTATAACCCAAGCATACCAAGTTGTAGTTGCTGGATCTAAATCTGCTGTATTTTTATTTAAAACATAATCACTTGCTGCTGGCGTTCCAGTTGTGCTTATGAAAGCATAGCTATATGGTAATTTTCCTCCTCCAGCTGTAACTGAAACTTTCGATAAAGGTTGATCACAATTCGCATTTTTATTTGATCCCAATGTCAATGTTACAACCGCTGGCTGAGTAATAGTAAAGTTTACATCTTTGAAACAGTCTGTAACATCATCTGTTACTCTTAAAGTATATGATCCCGCAACTAAACCAGTTACATTAACAGTATTTCCTGTTGGTGTAACTGTTCCTGTTCCTGCTGTTAATGTCGCAGTATAAGTAGTTGAATATGCAGAAACTGTGATAGATGCTGAACCTGTAGCTCCAGCATTACAAGCAACATTATTTTGAGATGCCAATGTAGCTGCAATACTAACTAATGGTTTAACTTCATAATTTTCTACATCGCTACAACCATTTGCATCTGTAACTTTGAAAACATAATTTCCAGCAGGTAATCCTGTGAATTTTCCGTCTGTAGCTCCAGTTGTGTTTGTTGTTGTTGGGCCAGAAACAATTACATAAGCTAAAGATCCAACTCCATTAGTTACTGTGATATCTACATTACTAGTAGATTCTCCTGTTTTACATGTAATAAGAGATCCATTTACACCCGTAATTACTGGAGCGTCTAGAGCAGCAAAAGTTTGTGTCGTTAAAGACTGAGTACATTTATTGCTATCTCTCATTACTACAGTTACTGAACCTGATGCGCTAGTAGTGTAAGTGTTTTTAGTATCAAAAGCTCCTCCGTTGAAACTATATTCATAACCTCCAGATCCTCCAGATGGAGAAGTCACGGTAATCGTTGCTTGTTTGGTTGTGTTATCCGTATTACATGCTAAAGGTGTTGATTGTACAGTAGCCGTCAATGCTACTGGGTCACTCAAAGTAATTGAATCTGAGAAAGTACATCCTTTAGCATCCGTTAAAAGAACAGTATAAACTCCAGCTGTCAAATTACTTGCAGTTGCTGTAGTCGAAACTGTTGTTGCCCCTCTTGTAATTAAATATGTAAACGGTTGTAATCCTGTTGGATTGGTAATATTAATTTCACCATCAGCCGCACCAATACAAGTTGGCTGTTTTTCATTATGAGAAAACGAAGGTGTTGTTTTTGGCGTAATTGTAATTACGTTAGATAATCCTTGACAACCTGCATTATCTGTAACTCTAAATTGGTATGTACCAGAATTTGCCGTAGTAAATGGTGATGTTACCGGATTCCACGCTCCTGCACCATTAAATTGTACTTCGTATGTAGAATAAGTACTTGAACCACCATTAGCAGTAAAAGTAATTTCTGCATTATTATCACAAGTCAAATCTTTTACTCTCGTTGCTAAAATCGTTAATTCTGGATTAACAATGTACGTTGCAGTTGCAGGACATCCATTAGCATCTCTGACACCAATAGTATAAGTACCGCTTGCAGTAATCTTATAAGCCGTCGGATCAGTAACAGCTACTGTATTTACAGTATATGTATGAACACCAGTTCCTAGATTGAAGAATGTTCTTAAATCTATAGAAGTTGATGAAGGCGCTTTGAAACAGAATGTAGCTGGAGCCGGAGATTTTACAGTTGGAGAAGATTCTCTCTGAATATCTAAATTGAATGGTCCTGCTGTACAATCATTCTGATCCATTACATAAACATCCCACAATAAATTTGATTGTGTTGCTCCTGTATTAATTGTTGTATTTGTTGTAGAGAAAGCAGAAGCCGCTGGCATTCCTGCGCCTCTCAATACGTAAGCATATTTATAGTTTGGTACACCGCCAGTAGCAGTAACCACAACATTTGAAATAGAATTTCCACAATTTACATTAGAAGCCGTTGCAGCTGTAATTGTAATTGCCGTTGCTGGATTGATCGTAACCGATGCCTCATTAGAAAGACAGTTTGTTGATATATCTCTAACCTGTAATTTATATGTACCTACGCCTAAGCCAGTAACTCTTACTTCATCGTTTACTTTTGTAACTGTTCCAGAAGCCGGAGTTAGTACATAACTAAAATTACCAACTGAACTTGCTCCTGTTACAGTAAAAGTTGCTGTACCATTTGTTTGTCCAACACATTTAATATCTGTCTTTTTACCAGATACAGTAATAGTTGGTGCGCCTGCAATAGTAATACTGCCTGTTGTTTTACAACCATTAGCATCTGTAAGTTCAAAAGTGTAAGCTCCTGCAGTTAATCCAGAGAAAACTCCAGTAGTATTAGAAGCTCCCGATCCAGTTCCAGAAGTCATTAAATAAGTAAATGGCGCAACTCCTCCAACTGTTGGAGTTAACGTTACACTAGTAGTTGTTTTACCAACTTCACAAGTAATAGCTGCTGGAGTACTAAATGTAATTCCTGCTGGTGGGTTATATGCTGGTACTGTTATTGTTTTTGTAACTGTACAGTTATTTGCATCTTTTACAGAATAAGTAATAGTCTGAGTTGAAGAAGTAAGGCTAACCGATAAAGTATTTACTGCAGTATAAGTAGGACTTCCATTAAAACTGTAGCCTAAAGTTCCTGTTCCACCGCCACCTACAACAGTAATAATAACTGATGAACTACAATTAGTATTCGCAGGGAAACTAGCATTCGCAGTAACTGCTGGCGGATCTGTCAACGTTACATTGATACTTTGTACACATTTATTTTTATCTTTTACATAGAAAGTGTAGTTTCCTTGTGCCAATCCAGTAATAACTGAATTACCATTGAATGTAATATTATCTCTACTATAAGTAAATTCTCCCGCACCTCCAGATGGCAATAATTCTACACTTCCTGTTGATCCACCATTACATTTTGGATTTGTGTTATTTGAATTTAAAGTAATAGCAGTTAAAGGAGCAATAGTTGCCTCACTTGTAGTGGTACAATTATTAGCATCTCTAATTTGGAATCTATAAAGACCTGACGTTCCAATAGTATAAGTAAATGATGTTCCGTTACCAACTGGCTGTACTAATGTTCCAGTAGTAGCTCCAGAAGTTATAGATACAACATAAGGTGCAGTTCCTCCTTCAATTGATCCTGTAATTACCGCTCTATTATTTGGCGCAGGATCACAATCAAGTCCAGTTGTTACAGTCGTACCTGTTAACAATTGTGCTTTTATTACAGTACTTTTATGTTGAGTTTTACAACCGTAACTATCTGTAATTATAAAATCATAAGTACCTGGGTTAAGTGCTTTATAAGTAAAACCAGGAGCATCAAAAGGTTCGCTAGCTAAACTTGGCGTTCCACCATTGTAAGTTACGACATACGTATACGGTCCAACTCCTCCACTTACAGTTACTGGTATATTCGTTCCTAAAGCTGGATCAAAACATGCACTGATAGTACCAAAATCTATTCTAGGATCGACTGCTGGATCTACAGTTACTCTTGCCAGAACTGTTGTCTCACATTGATTACTGTCTCTTGCTGCAATAGTATAACTTCCTACTCCAACATTTGTGAATTCTCCTGATGATTTAAAAGGAACTAATACCGTTGTACCATTTGCTGCTCTTAATTCATATTTATAATCTGGAGGCGTTCCTAATTCTGCTATTGCAGTAATTGTTGCTCCATTAAGACATGTTGCTGGTTTAGTTACAGAAGCCTTAACTGTTAAACGTGCTGGTTCACTGATATCTTGTGAAAATGGCAATGTACAGCTACTTGCTAAATTTTCATAACGAACACGAATCTGGTAGTTTTTAACCGCCAAACCTGTTAATGTTACACTTCCTTTTGAAGAAGCAGGAACTGGAACATACGTTTTCCAAGCTGCTCCATCAACAGAATATTGGAATCCTTTTTTAGGATCAAAATTTTGTGCGTTGATTGTAAGTTCACCGTTTTTATCTCCTGTACATAAAACATCTTTAACTCCTGTAATCGATGCAGAAAATGCTTTTGCACCATCCACATTGATATCGAAATCCTGTACTGTTCCACAAGTTCTTGGAATCTGACGAACCCAGATATCATCCATCACCAAATCATTTCCACCGTATTCGGTACTTCCTGATCTAATCTTAAAGATTAATTTAGTATTATTTCCAGGGTTTAATGATAGCGATTTTTGAATCCATTTATTTCTATCAGCATCATAAGCATCTTCAGCTATTTTTCCTGTTTTATCCGTCGCAACTACTATTCCATTTTCATCTACCAATTCAAATATTAGAATTGGAGCAGCTCCCGATCTTGATCTTCTCAATAAATTGGCAACGTATAAGTCAACCAAAACAGGTTGATTTGGAATAACATCTACAATTGGCATACTATACAATACACCATAATCTCCAGCTGCTTTTCCAATGTTTACTAACAAATATCTTCCATTAGCATCACCAACTCCATTTTGATTGTTAGGGTTTGTGGTATGATCTTTAAAGTGAAACCAAGCACCTGAATTGTTTGAATTCAAATCGTCATCTCTCCAAAAGAAGCTAGTAACAGAATATTGATTATCCTCAACTGAACGTGTCGGATTTCCATTTAAAGAACAGGTATATGGCGGATTAACCCTTTGGTCGTTAAAACAGTACGTACCTGCAATACCAGGTGTAGTAGTTGTTCCTCCACTTCCAAAGGTCTCAATTAATAAGTTACTATAAGTTGAAACGGCTGTTACAGTATACTCAACTGTAATCGTATGTTTACCTGAACCAACATTTAAGAAAACATTTGATGGTGTGTTATTATTTAAGAAACCATCCATGTAATATTTATAGCTATACTTCGGATCAGGAACTCCTCCATTAACTTCTACAGTTGTAGTTGCAGAACCGTCGCAATTAAATACAGGGTCTAAAATTTTAATAGTAGGTGGCGCCGGTTTTTGGTCTAGTGTAATATCTTTCATTTCATAGATACAACCTACTGCATCCATAACTCTGAAAGTATATGGTCCTCCTGGATTTATATACATTTCATTTGAATCCTGCCAAGGCGAACCCATGAAACTATATTTATACGGAAATGGCCCAGGGAAAGGAACACCACCTTGTGCGTTTGCAATACGTGCCAAACCTTGGTTGGTAGACCCAGTAGGACCACAACCTGATAAAGCCGCAATACCACCCGAAGCGGTTAGTTGTGTAGCTGCTCCAACTGTAGTCATAATAGCAGGATCTGTACAATAGCTATTATTACTACCACTTACACCAGACTTTTTGTATTGTACTACCACATAGTAAATTCCTGAAGTTAAGCCAGGAAAACTGTTAGTTGTAACAAATGTACTACCATTATTAATACTATATCTAATATCTGTATATCCCTTAGCATCAGTAACATTAACAGTAATACTTCCTGATGAACCTGTACAAGAACCATCTACTTTAGTAACATTGTAAACCGGTTTATCTACAGCAGCAATAGGAATTGTAACATCAGCTGTACATCCATTCCCATCTTCAACACGGACAACATAACTTCCGGCTTTTGATACTGTAATATAGTTGTCAACATTCGCAACATTTACAAATCCTGTATTATCAATATTAACAGAATATCTATAAGGAGTTTTTCCTCCACTTGCTGATCCAGTAATTCTACCTGAAGCACAATTTGTTAATGTAATTGTTTCCGTAGAGTTGTTAACTAAAGCGTTTGGAGCATTTTCTATAACAAGATTAGTCTTTGTATCTTTCATACAAGTTGGCCCCTCTACAAGAGTAGTTTCAACTGTATAGGTTCCAGGATTCAATCCTGAAAAAGTATAAATAGGATTCTTTGTAGCAGGAACCGTTATATTCGTAGGGCCACTAAGTTTAAAAACGTATTGTAAGTTAGTTTCACTTGCACTTACGGTGATACTTCCTTTTTCGCTACTACATTTTGCAGAAGTAATTTGTGTTGTAACCGCAAAATTAGTCGTGCTAATAACAATGTTTGGAACTTTAAAATCACAAGAACCCGCAACACCACTTAATCTGATAAAAACGTTATAATTTCCTGCCGCTGTAATATTAAAAACATTACTAGACTGCCATGAAGTTGGAGGCGAAGAAGTCGTCGTTATTCCATATTCATAATCACTACCAAAACCATTAACTGTAATTTTACCATTTAAAGTACAGTTGTTTCCATATCTAATAATATGATTTTTAGCAATAGCACCTGGATCTAATGTATTTTGATATACATTGAAATAATACGTGTAAGGAGTTCCCGTATTATCTACTATTCTAACTCTAAATTGTCCCGCTTCGTGAGCCAGATAATTCACTGTAGTTCCAACCGTTGTCCAACAAGAAGCTGCTGCTGTTTCGTTCGCACAATTTGTATTGGAAACATTTAAACAAGAACCTCCTGCAATAAATTTTTCCCATACAATTGATTGCGGATTTACTAATCCAGTTTCAATATTTCTTGTTTCATTACTACCGCAAAGAAATAATTTTGGAAGCTCTTTACCATCATTAGGACAAATAGAAACTGTTCCCAGATACGGACTTTGAGCATACTTAATTGCCGGATTGACCATCGCAGCCGAACTTGCAGCTGGTTTTTCTGTGTTAGGATCTATACCAAATTGATTCTCAAACTGACTATTTGCTTTTAAGAATAAATTCTCATTTGAACTCAAATTAGGCTTTGAATTAAATGCAATTCCATTTTGTGCTTGGGAGACAAAATTGAATAGCAGAACTAAAGCAAAAAACAGCGTTCTTAAAGTAGTAGGTTTTTTCATAATCATTTTTTTGTTACTTCTGTCTTATAGCTAAGGGGCATTAATCTATAAAACCATTTAATTTTGATAACATTTATTTAGACGTCTCTATCCATATCGCGAAGAGAGACTATTTATTTTTCTTTATTAATTCTCCACTTTTACAATGGCCATTCTTCCGTTATAAGGCTTATTGCCTTTTGCTTCCAATGCTTTTGTAGCTTCTTGTAAACCATCAAACTTCTCGTAGTAGATGTAATATTTACTTGTTGTTACATTGTAGAAGAAATTAATATCTGTACGTCCGGCAGCTACCGCTTTTGTTAAGAACTCATCACGTTTTTGAACACTGTTATGAACTGCAAGAATTAAATAATAACCACTATCAGAATTTTTAATATTCTTAATAATCTGCATATTTGACTGCTCTTCACCAAAATCAAAATCATTTGCTGTCAATGGCGTATTACTTATTTTCGTTGTTTCTTTTATACGTTTAAGAGCCGCAACGTCCTGCGCATATCTTCCTTGATCATTTTCGTAAGCTGCACGTTTAATTCTACGTTTACGCTCAATTTCTGTTTCAGTTTTGATACGCTCCAAATCTGCTATTAAGGCAGCACCTTGCTGTTCCATTCTCAACTGAGCCGCTTTCAACTCGTTTATCTTTTCTAAATAAGCCTTGTTTAAAGGATCATTTTTAGGGAACTTTTTAAGTCTGTCATTGTATAGATTAGTCATTTTCGCAATCTCATTTTTCATGCTAGTATTTGCGTCGGCAATCTGCAATTTCAATGCTTCAATTTGACTATTTTCTGCCGCTACACTTTTGAATGGTTTTGGCTCTCTATAAATTCCTTTTTCACTTAAATCATTCTCCTCTTTTAAGTCATTTAAGTCTTTTTGTTTATTAGCAACTGTGGCTGTAAACTGTGCTAATAACTCATTCTGCATTTTACTTGTATTAGCAATCGATGCCGTCAATTCTTCAATTGCTTTTGCTGTTGCGTCTTTGTTAGCTGCTTCTGCTGCCAATCTAGCTTTTTCTGCCTCAGCATCTGCTTTCGCTTTAGCCTCAGCCGCTAATCTTTCTTGGCGAGCTTGCTCTTCCAATCTTGCTTTCTCTTCAGCAGCTTGTTGTAATTTCAACGCATCTGCATCCGCTTTGGCTTTTGCTTCTGCTGCTAATCTTGTTTTCTCAGCTTCAGCGTCAGCTTTTACTTTCGCATCTGCAGCCAATTTCGCTAAACGAGCTTCTTCAGCTAATCTTACTTTTTCTTCAGCAGCTTGTTTTACTTTCAATGCGTCTGCATCGGCTTTGGCTTTTGCTTCTGCTGCCAATCTAGCTTTCTCTGCTTCGGCGTCTGCTTTTGCTTTAGCATCAGCTGCCAATTTAGCCTGACGTGCCTCTTCTGCTAATCTTGCTTTTTCATCTGCTGCTTGTTTTGCTTTTAATGCTTCAGCATCTGCTTTCGCTTTTGCGTCGGCAGCTAATTTTGCTTGACGTGCATTTTCCTCATCTTGTAATCTCTTAGTTTCAGCATCTGCTTTGGCTTTTGCTGTAGCTTCAGCATCCGCTTTAACTTTTGCATCTGCTAATAATTTTGCTTGTAAAGCTGCCATGTCTGCTTTTGCTTTTGCATCTGCAGCTAATTTCGCTTCTAATGCTTCTGCATCTGCCTTCGCTTTAGCATCAGCTGCCAATTTAGCTTGACGAGCTTCTTCATCTTGTTTTGCTTTCAATGCTTCCGCATCAGCTTTTGCTTTAGCATCTGCCGCTAATTTCGCTTGACGAGCCTCTTCTGCCAATCTTGCTTTCTCTTCAGCGGCTTGTTTTACTTTTAATGCTTCTGCATCCGCTTTTGCTTTTGCTTCAGCGGCCAATCTTGCTTTTTCTGCTTCAGCATCAGCTTTGGCTTTTGCGTCCGCTGCTAATTTAGCTTGGCGAGCATCTTCTGCTTCTTGTAATTTTTTAGCCTCTGCTTCAGCTTTTGCTTTTGCAGTAGCTTCGGCATCCGCTTTAACTCTTGCGTCCGCTATTAGTTTAGCTTGTAAAGCTTCCATATCTGCCTTCGCTTTTGCGTCTGCTGCTAATCTTGCTTTCTCTGCTTCGGCATCGGCTTTTGCTTTTGTTTCAGCAGCTAATCTTGCTTTTTCTGCTTCCGCATCCGCTTTTGCTTTTGCGTCTGCTGCTAATTTAGCTTTGGCAGCGGCTTCTGCATCTGCTTTCGCTTTTGCATCTGCAACTAATTTTGCCTGAAGAGCTTCTGCATCTGCCTTCGCTTTTGCATCAGCAGCTAATTTAGCTTGGCGAGCTTCTTCAGCTTGTTTTATTTTTAACGCTTCTGCATCTGCTTTTGCTTTCGCTTCAGCAGCAATAAGAGCTTGTCTTGCTTCTTCGTCGGCTTTTGCTTTTGCTTCTGCTGCTAATCTTTCTTTTTGTGCTGCTTCTTCAGCGGCTTTTGCTTTCGCGTCAGCGGCAAGTTTTGCTTTGTTTGCTGCATCAATAGATGCTTTAGTTTTAGCTTCTGCTGCAGCTTTTGCTTTCGCTTCTGCTGCTAATCTTGCTTGCAATGCATCTGAATCTGCTTTCGCTTTTGCATCAGCAGCTAAAATAGACTGCATATCTGCCTCTGCTGCTTTTGCTTTTGCATCTGCTTTACGTTTAGCTTCAGCAGCGTCTGCTTTTGCTTTATTATCTGCAATAAGTTTAATTCTTGCAGCTTCCGCATCCGCTTTTGCTTTTTCAGCGGCTGCTAATCTTGCTTGTCTTGCAGCTTCTGCATCTGCTTTCGCTTTATCTGCAGCTAATTGCGCTGCTGTTTTTTGCGGTGCAGGAGCTGGTTTCGCCGCTTCAGCTTTTGCTTTTGCTGCTGTTTCTGCATCGGCTTTAGCTTTTGCATCTGCTGCTAATTTCAATTTCATAGCTTCTGCATCAGCTTTCGCTTTATCAGCAGCCAATTGTGCTTGTGTTTTTGGTGCAGCTGCAGCTGGTTTGTTGGCTGCTGCTTTTGCTCTTGCAGCAGCGGCAGCATCTACTCTTGCTTTATTGTCTGCAACCAATTTAATTCTACGCTCTTCTGCATCAGCTCTAGCTTTGTCTGCTGCTAATTGCGCTTGTGTTTTCTGAGTTGTAGCAACGGCTCTATTTGCTGTTGCAGTTTGTGCTCTAGCTGCAGCCGCGGCATCTGCTTTGGCTTTAGCTTCGGCAGCTAATTTTATTTTAACAGCTTCAGCATCTGCTTTTGCTTTATTATCTGCTTCTAATTTTGCTTTTGCTGCAGCTTCGGCATCAGCCTTAACTTTTTCTGATGCAGCAAGTCTAGCTTGTCTAGCTTCGGCATCGGCTTTTGCTTTCGCTTCAGCGGCCAATCTTGTTTTTTCAGCAACATCTTCTCTTGCTACTTTTGCAGTTGTAGATGGTTTAGCCATTACTGGTTTTGGTTTTGCAGGATCTATCAATGATCCTTCATCTTCATCTGCGTAATAGTAATTTCTGTTTTTGAATCTGTAGGCAATGGCAAATTCATGAGAACCGCCTAGATTAGAGAAATTGCCCATTCCTCTTTCGTAATTATATTCAATAGAAATACTTGGAGAAATATTAACCCCAAGTCCTCCTGAAACACCATATAAAGTGTTATATCCAGCTTGTGCCCAAATTCCTTGTTGTAAAGTCAGCATAGCAAGACCAGAAATAACGGTTTTGTCTTTTTTAATTTCTGTTCTAACAATTCCAGAAAATTTACTTCTGTCAAAGAATCCGTAACTGTCAATATATCCTGTGTACATCGCGTGCAACTGGATGGCTCTTTCTGGATCTTCTTTTACCATTCCACCGCCAAAATTGTACAGTATTAAATTATTAACCGATAATCCGAAATCTAAAAATTCAGTTCCGTAATTAATTCCTGGATTAACTGTTAGCAAAGTGCTCGAAGGATATTCTCCAATCAAGATATCAGAATCATCAGATATAATTTTTCCTTTGTTTAAACCACTTTGATAAGCACCTACATTTAAACCAAAAGTTAAGTTACTATCTTGATCAAGGGAAATATTATGAGCAAAATTGGCAATTCCGCCAAAAACGGTCATTAACCCATAATTTTGCTGAAATAAGCCAATTGCAAAAGCATCGTTTTCTCTAATACGTCCAGAATAATTGGCCAAATAAGTTTGCGGAGCATTATCAAATTGAACCCATTGTCTTTTGTTATAAAAACTTATATACGGATTTGCTTCACGAACAAAACTGAATGTTGGGTTGATTAAATATCTATTAAATTTTAAAGAATTTCTAATGGGTAATGAAAACGAAACAACTCCATCCTCATTAGCATTTTGAGAATAGAGTACATTTGAAAAGCCGTAAAATAAAGTGATGAATAGTAGGATTTTCTTCATATTATTTTATAACAGTTATTGATCCTTTTTTTTCACCAGTGTCTGATTGAATGACATAGTAATAAACGGGATTTACATTTTTAAAATCTATATTGTTTTGGGGCCAATCTCCTTGATAATTTACCACATCAAGTACTTTATCTCCGTTTGAACTAATGATAATTACCTTAGTGGCTGCATTTTTATATTCGTCTGGAATATTCCAATACGGATTCATTCCGCTTAATTTTATAATGTTTGGAATAACACTTGCTGGACCAGAATCGCCATTAATTCTAAATGAAAACTCTTTGTTAGCAATACAACCTGATGCTTGAGAAATTTTTACTTTATAATTACCTTTTACAGAAACAGTATAAGAACTTCCTGTTTCTCCAGAAATTAAATTATTATTTAAATACCACTCAAAAGTTGGACTTGTAGCATCTGTTGTAACATTTACGCTTAAGGTTTCACCTTCACTTAACTTATATCCATCTTGAACATCAATACTTGCATCAAAGCCATTGCTTTGAAGATTGATTGTTCCTGTAGCACTACATCCTCCAAAATCAACTTCTACAGAGTAAGAGCCAGATTCGTTGGTAGAATATGTTCTGTTTGTTGCGCCAGTAATAATTGCACCGTCTTTTTTCCACTGGTATTTGTTTCCAGAAGTTGCTGTTAAAATAGTTCCTGTACCGCTAGCACAAAAAGGATTTCCTAAGCTTGAACTAATTGTTACTGCACTACTTGAAGAAGAATTTCCAACTGCAATATGGTTAGAACTAAAATTGGCATCTGTACAAGATCCGTAATCTATAGTTGCATAATAATCTCCGGCTGCATTTACCGTTAACGTTTTACCACTTTGTCCTGCAATAACAACATTGTCTTTATACCAGATATATTTAAGATTTGGGTAATTTACTGGTGAATTTGTGCCACTATCTACCGATAAAGTAAGACTTCCTCCTGCACAAATTGTTGCGTTTGTATCTTTGTTATTGATTGAAAAAGTAGATTCGTAAACTTTAAAATAAGCTGGAAAAGAAGTATTTCCAGCTGAATTTCTAAATCTTGTACTTGTAGTTGTACCAGAACTTTTAACTCTTAACCCGTAAGTTTCAGAACCTACCAAATTAGTCGGAACGGCAAATTTAATAGTCTTTTGCGTTGCAGAAACATCTATGGTTTGAAGTAAAGTTGTAGCAATTGGATTATTTGAACTATCTAAAAGTTCAATAGTAAACGTTGTTCCTTCAGGAAAATTAACGTAACTAAAGGTTGCAAAAAATTCATTAAAAGAGCTACCCGCACACAACTTATCTAAGCCATCTAATTGCGCTGGCACGATAGTTTGAGCATGCAGGTTTCCTTTAGCAAAAAACATAATGCTAAGTAAAAAGAAAACTTTAAAGAAAGATAAAGTAGTTTTTTGAATCATATAGTGCGTGTTCTTGCTAGGTCGATACGCTCAAAAAACAAAATATCAATGAATGTTTCTGAAAAATCATATTTGTAGTTTTCAATAATATCTTTTGCTAAAATTGAAGTTGCTGCAAATGATGAATCCTCATTACAATCGTTAGATACCGTATTGGTTTCAGCTACTATAGTAAGGCTGTCCTTGGGGGTGGACATCCCTACTATAAACTGATTAAATTTGTCTGAATTGCTGTTTTTTAATACAGCCTTAGTACTTTTCTGGTTAGCATTACATAAAGTTAACACGCACTCAGAATCAGCAGCCTGTGTAGGTTTTCCTGCTGTATTCTGTGCATATAGAGTTAACGATATAGGCGAAACCAAAAATATTATATATAAAAAATATTTTTTCGTAGATACCATTATGTCTTGATCTTTATTTGGGGTCCTTTAACGATACATAAATTGTGTCTGGGGACTTTATTAATAAAATTTACGCGAGGGAATAAAAATCGAAACTATTATCTATTTACCGCTTGAAGCCGTGATTTTTCCTAATTGTAATCTGAAATCTGGTTTTTTAGGATTGAAGATATCAATGAAAGTTTCTTTGTTGTCACTTTGAGAGTAAACGTTAAAGAAAATACTATTTCCGTACCAGCTTTCTAAATCTTCATTATTAGAATTGTATTCAGTAAAGATGTTTCCATTACATAAATTGAAATACATTTCCTCAAATTTGATTTTTTTAAGGTTGGCGTCATTGATTTCTGTTTTGCTGTCTAATAATACTGCAGGGTTAAATCCAGAGATTACACTTCTTTTCATTTCTAAAGAAGCATTTTCTGCAACGTAAACAGCTTCTTTTACTAAACCTGCTTGAATATCAGCTTTAATATTTTCACTGTCATTTACCATCGTAATATTACTAGCAACAACTAAAGTTTGTTTTTTAGTAAAATCTGTTTCACTTTTCTTTTCAAAAGATCTAACTTCCATACAACGAGATCCATCTTTAGTACTAGAGAAGTAAGAAGATCTTACTGCTAAAGAGTTAAAGAAACGACATTGTACTCCTTGAGAAAATTTAAAGTCATCATTAACTGATTTATAAGAAACGAATTTTGTAGCATTTAAGTCACCACCTAAAACTCCGAATGAGTCTCCTCCAGCGTAACTAACCATGATATTTTCTAGAACTGTTTTGTTTCCAACACCAGCAAGAGTTAAACCGTTGAAAGTGTCTACACCTTTAACTTTTTTACCAGCGAACTCAATTCTAACGAATCTTAAAATTCCAGAATTTGAAGCCACGTTATCTCCACCGTAGGTAGTAAGAGTTGGGTCAAGGTCAAGGTTGTAAGAACCTACATTTCCAAATTTGTTAATTGGAGCATCTCCAAGAACTACAATTCCACCCCAATCACCAGCTTTTTTCATGCTTCTGTTTGAAGTAAATACAATTGGATCTGTTTCTAAACCGTCTGCAACTAGTTGTGCACCTTTTGTAATTACTAATGTTCCTTTAGTTTCAAAGTCACCAATAATTACTGTACCTGGCTCAATAGTCAAAACAGCATTGTTTGTAACGTATACGTTTCCTTGCAAAACGTAGATGTTTCTTTTCAGCAATTTAGTATTAACAGAAATATTTCCTGCTAAAATTTGGTTTGCTTCTCCATAGTCTACTTTGTTAGGCTTAAATTCGGTCCAGTTGTTTAACCAATTAGTGTAGCCCATAATTCCTTTCTCTTGTTGAGCATTCATACTCGCTACTGTCAAAAGAACGCAGATTAATTGAGTAATTTTTTTCATGATAAGGGGGTATTACGGTTAATAATAAATTTGGGTATGCGTAAACGAAAAAACTCCTCTCGAATTTTCCAAAAATTTCAGAACCTTCGAGAATGAGTCTTTTTTTATTTTGTTTTTCGAAAGCATTCCACATTAGATTTTCTGAATCTACGTAAACGCTTCGAAAAAGGTTTTAAAAAAAATTAAGCATTTATTACATTTCGTTCAAATCGTTGAACTCGTGTAATGATTTCAATGTACTTTCGTAAAATAAAATAGCAGCGATAAGATTTCCTTTATCAGAATAAGGCATCATTTTTCTTTGAAACTCAACAGTAGTATCTAAGAAAGTTGAAGTACCAACTGCCTGAGCATCTAAGATTTTTTTGTGATCGCCATCGTCTGGAATACCTAAGTCCGCCATTGTAACTCCTGGCTTAGTAACCAAAGCAATGTAAGGGAGAGTTTTTACTAAAACTTTAATACGCTCAATGTATAATTCCAAAAGTTCACCTTTTTGCATACCACTCAATTCTTTTTGATCATGGTATTTACGGATAAGAGCCGTTGTACTGATAATACTTCTAGGAGCATTCTTTGCCTGTGCTGAAACAGCAGCAGTAGTTAAGATAAAAAAAGCACTTAATAGAGTAATTTTCCCTTTCATAGATTCTTATTTTATAATTGGTTGTTGATAAAAACAAAAATATAGAAATTAACTTAATTAACAACTCTAATGGATTTTTTTTTCAAAATATTTTCTTAAAAAAAGCTTAAAAACCAGCGTTATGTCGAGAAAATGTGCGTTTTAACGCTCTTTTTGTTAAAACTGCTAAGGCTTAAAAAGTAAGGTATTCGCTATAAAAAATAAAATTCTCAAACTTTAAATAATCAAAAAAACCTTACGTTTAGCGTTTTTTGAAAAAAAATATTAACAAAAACATCTTGATAAATGCTCAGGTTGAGATGTTTATTAACAAAATTATATCTAGATCAAAACAAAAAAATGGCTGTTTTAAGTTTGTAATTTGAAAATTATAGCTAAGCGAGAAACTTTATCCCTAAAATTTTTGACTACATCATTTTCTGCTATCTTTGCTCCATGCAATTTTCTCAAATTTTAGGTCAAGATTACATCAAAAGCCACTTGACAAAAAGTGCTGCATCTGGTAGAATTCCACATGCACAATTATTTGTTGGTCCAGAAGGAAGCGGAACATTAATTACCGCAATTGCTTATGCTCAGTACATTTTGTGTAGCAATACTGGCAACGAAAATTCGAACGGAAACGATTCCTGCAATCTGAAGTTCGACAACATTTCTCATCCAGATCTGCATTTTATTTACCCGACTGTTACGACCGAAGATGTCAAAACAAAACCCAAAAGTTTAGATTTTATTCAAGACTGGCGAAGCTTTATTCAAGAAATGCCTTACGGTGGTTTATTCGATTGGTATAAAATTCTTGGCGTACAAAACAAACAGGGAGAAATTCGAGTAGAAGATGCTCAAGAAGTTTTAAAATCGCTTGCGCTAAAATCTTACGAAGGCGGTTATAAAATCATGATTATCTGGATGGCCGATAAAATGAATATTGCGGCATCAAACAAACTCCTGAAACTTTTAGAAGAACCATCAGATAAAACCATGTTTATTCTGATTTCTGAAAACGAAGAAGATATTATTCAGACCATACGTTCTCGTTGTCAGGTAATTCACTTTAATGCTCTTCCTGAGAAAGTTATCGCCGAAGCTTTGGTTGCACAAGAAAATATAGATCTGAATTTAGCCAAAAAGATTGCACATCAAGCACAAGGAAATTTTAATAAAGCTTTGCATTTGCTAAAAGAAGACGATGATGAATTTCCGTTTGAACAATGGTTTGTTAATTGGGTTCGCGCCGCTTTTAGAGCAAAAGGAAATGCTGCTGCCATTCAGGATTTAATTTCATGGAGCGAACAAATTGCTGCGCTGGGACGCGAAAGCCAGAAAAAATTTATTCAATATTGCATCGAAATGTTCCGACAAGCTTTGATGTTAAATTATCAAGCGCCAAGTTTGGTTTACATCGAACCAAAAGTCGATAAGTTTAAACTGGAAAATTTTGCTCCTTTTGTAAACGGAAATAACATTCATGAAATTTTCAAAGAACTTTCAGATGCGATGTATCACATTGAAAGAAACGGAAATGCAAAAATAATTTTAACCGATTTATCCATCAAATTAACTCGTTTAATTCATAAAAAATAAAATTCAAATGAACAATGTTGCCTCCATTTTGCTTTTGGCTTTTTTAGCTTTGACTTTCTTACAATCGGGTTACGAAAAAATTTTTTATTGGAAAGATAATGTAGCTTGGCTAAAAGAACATTTTGCTAAAACTCCTTTAAAAAATCAAGTTCCGCTTGCTCTTTTGCATTTGTTGATTTTAGAATTAATTTCAGGAATTTTATGTGTTGTCGGAGGTATTCAGCTTTTAACAAATAACGGAAGAGAATTTGGTTTTTACGGAGCAATATTTTCTTGTATCTGTTTGTTAATGATGCTTTTCGGACAAAGACTTGCTAAAGATTACGATGGTGCGAGAACCATTGTTATTTATTTTATACCTGCTGTAATGGCGGTTTATTGGTTGAACTAAAATATGCCACAGATTTCACAGATTTCCACAGATTTTTTTAATCATTTTAATCTGCGAAATCTGTGGCAAAAAAAGCCTTTTTTTGGGCGTTAAAACAAATTTTATTTAAAAAAATGAATCCAAAACATCCTTCAGAATCTTTAACTATTTTAACTGATTTAGTTTTACCGAGCGAAACAAATCCTTTAAACAATCTTTTTGGTGGCGAATTATTAGCCAGAATGGATCGTGCTGCAAGTATTGCGGCTCGCAGACATTCGCGCCGAATTGTAGTGACCGCTTCTGTAAATCACGTTGCTTTTAACAGAGCCATTTCGCTTGGAAGCGTTGTAACTGTAGAAGCAAAAGTCTCAAGATCATTCAAAAGTTCTATGGAAGTTTTTATTGATGTTTGGGTAGAAGATCGCGAATCTGGAAACAGAACAAAAGCAAACGAAGCAATTTATACTTTCGTTGCCGTTGATGACACCGGAAGACCAGTTGAAGTTCCAGCAATTGTTCCAGAAACAGAACTTGAAATTCAGCGTTTTGATGCTGCGCTTCGTCGTAAACAGTTGAGTTTACTGCTTGCAGGAAAAATAAAACCGTCTGATGCTACCGAATTAAAAGCTTTATTTTTATAGAAAAGTTGTGACAATTTGGAACAATTTGCCGCAATCAAACTCGGAAAAAAAGAACTAATTTTACAATCTCTAAAGTTGCAACAAATAAATAAAGAAGTTTTTTCTTACTTTTGTTTATACGGCTAAAAAAATAACAATTAAGATAATTAATATAAAAAGATGAGTTCAGAAAAAGAAGCCAAATTAAAAGCGTTACAATTAACGCTTGATAAACTTGACAAAACCTACGGAAAAGGAACCGTAATGAAAATGGGCGACAGAGCCATTGTAGAAGTAGAAACGATTTCTTCTGGCTCACTTGGCGTTGATTTAGCACTTGGTGTAAACGGATATCCAAAAGGAAGAATTATAGAAATATATGGTCCAGAATCTTCTGGAAAAACTACTTTGACGCTTCATGCAATTGCCGAAGCTCAAAAAGCGGGCGGTATTGCTGCCTTTATCGATGCGGAACACGCTTTCGATAGAAATTATGCAGAAAAATTAAATGTAGATATTGAGAATTTAATCATTTCTCAACCAGACAACGGAGAACAGGCTTTAGAAATTGCTGAAAACCTAATTCGTTCTGGTGCAATTGATATCGTGGTAATTGACTCGGTAGCAGCTTTAACACCGAAAAGTGAAATTGAAGGCGAAATGGGAGATTCTAAAATGGGACTTCATGCGCGATTAATGTCTCAAGCTTTAAGAAAACTTACTGGAACTATCAGTAAAACAAATTGTACTGTATTCTTTATCAACCAGCTTCGTGAAAAAATTGGTGTAATGTTCGGAAATCCAGAAACTACAACTGGAGGTAACGCACTTAAATTTTACGCTTCTGTACGTTTAGATATTCGTCGTTCGGCTCAAATTAAAGACGGTGAAAACGTAATTGGTAACAGAACTAAAGTTAAAATCGTTAAAAATAAAGTGGCACCGCCTTTTAAAACTGCCGAATTCGATATTATGTACGGAGAAGGAGTTTCTAAAACTGGTGAAATTCTAGATTTAGCCGTAGAATTTGACATCGTTAAAAAAGCAGGATCTTGGTTCAGCTACGGCGATACAAAATTAGGTCAAGGACGTGACGCTGTTAAAACTTTAATTAAAGACAATCCAGAACTTGCTGACGAACTAGAAGTTAAAATTAAAGAACATATCAAAGAATTAGCAAACGCTTAATATCATAAAGTCAACAAAAGACTTATTATAAAACCCTGACAATTGTCGGGGTTTTTTATTTTTCAAAAAAAAAAGAATTTTAGACGCAACCATTTCATTAATTCACCATCTTTTAAAAAAAGTGGTCTGCTTATTCGATACTGCCATATATCAATTTGCAGGTTTTTTTTAGAATTTACATTGGTTGGTTATTTGAATTAAAATCCGTTAGTTGTTTGGTGCTAACGGATTTTTACTCAGCACTTTATTTTTTTCATTTTACACGCAACCTTTTTTATTTTTCTTCATCTATAATAATGTGACGTTAACTTGAGTTATAACTAAACTCTTTATTATCAACCATTAATATTTTTAACCATGAAAGAAAAAATAGAATTGTTGTACAATAAAAACCGAAGAAAAACCAGATTGAAATTTAAAAAAGTATTACGTTTTATTTCGGAAAAAATAATTCATAGATAAATTTTGAATAAAAATGGGGGTTTTTAATTCAAAATAAAAGCCGGTAGATTTAAGTAGATCTACCGGCTTTTCTGTTTTTTATTTTCAAATTACTTTTTATTAAAAGCAATTAAAGCATCGTATATAATATTTCTAACTCTGTCTTTCAGTTCTTTTCTATGGTCAATAGTTAAACCTTCTGTTTCAATAAATGGCAAAATTCTAGCGCGCATTTTCCCTGGACTTCCGCTTAAAAAAGTATACGAAAAACGTTCTTTATTATCTGGAAAAACAATCGGCACAATCGGAATCTGGTGATCTATTGCTAATCTAAAAGCGCCATCTTTAAATTCGTCAAGCAAAACACTTTCATCATCTGGAACGCCGCCTTCTGGAAAAATACAAATACTTAAACCTTGATTTAAGCGGCTTTGAGCTCTTTTAAAAACTTCATTTTTACTTCTAGATGAATTTCTATCAACCAAAATACAGGTTCTTTTGTAGAAAAATCCAAAAAGCGGAATCTTCACTAATTCTTTCTTTCCAACAAAAACAAACGGATTTTTAATTAAAGCCAGCATAAGCATAATATCGGTCATCGATGTATGATTTGCCACAATCATATAACTTTTGCCTTTAATGAGCTTCTGTTCGCGTTTTACGATATAATAGAAACCCATTCCGAAAAGAATAAATTTAGCCCAAACGCGAGCCATTTTGAAAAAATAAGGATAACCTTTCTCTGAAATAATAGAAATCAGTAAAAACGGCAGCATTATAATAATCGGAACCGCCATTACGACGTAAAACCAAACGCGCCAAAGAATCCAAAAAGCAATTTTTAATATTTTCATAGTTTCAAATGTAGTAAAACCGAAGTGAATATTGATAAAGATTTTTTTTAGTCTATTCCTTTTTTAACGCAAAGAGCGCAAAGGGTTTTCGCAAAGCAAAGAAGTTTCTTTTGAGAATCGTTTTGCTATAAGTTTGCAAAGCTTTGCTTATAAGTTATTTGCAACTCTCCTTATACCATTTTTTAAAAGGATTTCGCTAAAATTTATGAGTAAACCTAGTTTGTAATTTCCAAGTCTTAAGTATGTTAGTGTTTGTGCCAAATGGTTGGAAGTTAATGATTCTACACTTTTTATTTCGATTAGAAATTTATTTTCTACAAGTAAATCAACACGATATGCGCAATCAAGCTTAACTTCTTCAAAAACTAATGGTAAAGCTTTCTCTTTTTCAACAAGAAGTCCTCGCTGTTTAATTTTATAAAACAGACATTCTTTATATACGTTTTCTAATAAACCAGGTCCAAGTTTTTTATGAATTTCAATAGCTAGTCCAATAACAATATTTGAGATTTCATTTTCTGTCATAATCAAAAAAACATCAAAATTACATATATTTTTCTTACAATTTTTTTAAAAGATTCTACAAAACTTTACCATAAAAGACAAAGCTTAATGAACTTATAGCAAAGCCATTCTTCAAAAAAATATAACTTCTTTCCTTTGCGAAAACCCTTTGCGCTCTTTGCGTTAAAAATAACCTCAAAACATTGTGATAAACCTTTACTCACTTTGCGGTTAAAAAAAACATCACGACATTTGCAATTCAGAAAAAATCTAGAATGGCAAAAATACTTACGGGTGTTCAAAGTACAGGAACACCGCATTTAGGAAATTTATTAGGAGCAATTATTCCAGCAATCGAATTATCAAACAATCCGGCAAACGAATCCTATTTGTTTATTGCTGATTTGCATTCAATCACTCAAATTAAAGATGGAAAAACTTTAAGAGAAAACACCTATAGTACTGCTGCAGCTTGGCTTGCGTGCGGTTTAAATCCTGAAAAAGTTACTTTTTACAGACAATCTGATGTGGTGCAGACTACTGAACTGACTTGGTATTTAAGTTGTTTTTTTCCATTCCAAAGATTGACTTTAGCGCATTCGTTCAAGGATAAAGCAGATCGTTTAGACGACGTAAATGCTGGACTTTTTACCTATCCGATGTTAATGGCTGCTGATATTTTATTATATGATGCTGAATTTGTTCCTGTTGGAAAAGACCAGTTGCAGCATTTAGAAATTACTCGTGATGTTGCTGCACGTTTTAATCACCAAATGGGTGAAACATTCGTTCTTCCAGAAGCTAAAATTCAGGAAAACATTATGTTGATTCCAGGAACAAATGGTGGTAAAATGAGTAAATCTGCCAACAATATCATCAATATTTTCTTGGACGACAAAACCTTACGCAAGCAAGTAATGAGTATTGAAACAGATTCGACGCCACTTGAAGATCCAAAAAACCCAGATACTTGTAATGCTTTTGCTATTTATTCTTTGTTAGCAAATGAAGAGCAAATTGCGCAAATGAGAGCAAATTATTTAGGCGGAAATTATGGTTACGGCCACGCAAAACAAGCTTTGTTTGAATTGATTACAGAGAAATTTAAAACCGAAAGAGAAAAATATAATTACTACATCAATAATCTTGAAGAAGTTGATTCTTTGCTAAAAAAAGGTGCTGAAAAGGCTTCTGTAATTGCAGATGGTGTTTTAGCAAAAGTAAGAGAGGTTTTAGGATTTCAGAAGTAGAAATAAAATCTATTCTTAGAAAATATAACGTTGATCAACTTAAAATTGGTCAACGTTTTTTTTAATTAATTTTCGTAACTTCATATATATTAATCTTTTAAAAAGAAAAAGATGAACAAATACATAGAAGATTACGACATTCCGCCATACTTATTTCAAATTATAAATATACTTTTTGGCGTACTCTTGATTTTTATTCTTTATAAAATATACAAGCATATCAAAAACAAAAAATAAGATTTTCTGCGTTAAATTGACTCAAAAAGTTTTCCAGGTAAAGGTCTTATTAAGCCTTTTAATTCCATATTCAACAAAATGGCTGACATTTTATAAATTGGAAAATCACACTCAACAGCAATAATATCTAATAAATCTTTACCATTTTTTTGAAGAAAATCGTAGATCTTTTGCTCGTCAGGTTCAAGCTCAACAAAAAGTTGTTTCTGAATGTTTTTAGGATTTTCTTTGATATCCCAATTGAGCATATAAATTAAATCGGCAGCATTAGTTAACACATTCGCTTTCTGAGTTTTAATCAGATTATTGCAACCCTGACTATACTTATCTGTTACTCTTCCGGGAACTGCAAACACATCGCGATTGTAGTCGTTTGCCATATTTGCTGTAATTAAAGAACCGCCTTTATCAGCAGATTCAATTACTATGGTTGCCTCCGTCATTCCTGCTACAATCCGATTTCGGCGAACAAACTTTTCTTTATCTGGGTTAGAATCACTCCAAAATTCTGTGATAAAACCACCATTTTCTTCCATTCTTGCCATGTACTTTTTATGCGAACTCGGATAAATACGATTCAACCCATGCGCCAAAACACCAATCGTTTGCAGATTATAATCCATTGCTGCTTGATGTGCAACGATATCAACTCCATACGCAAATCCGCTGACAATTATCGGATCTAAAGGCGCCAAATCTTCAATGAGTTTTCGGCAAAAATCTGTTCCATAAGAAGTTATCTGGCGTGTTCCGACAATACTGATCATTTTCTTTTTCTCAAAATCAATATTTCCTGCGGTGAAAATAAGAATCGGTGCATCAAAACAATGCTTTAATTTTTCTGGATATTTTTGATCCTGAAAATAAGAAACATTGATTTTGTTTTTTCTAATGAATTCCAACTCGTTTTCAGCTTTTTGAAAAATGGTTTTATCCCTTAAATTTTTTAGCAACACCGATCCAATTCCGTCAACTGCTGCTAATTGTGTATTTTTTGCTTTAAAAATATCCGATGCATTTCCAAAAGATTGAAGTAATTTTTTACCCATTATATCTCCCACTCCATCAACTTTTAGCAACGCTAATAAATTAAATAAATCTTGATCGTTCATATTTTTAAAACATTATGTAAAATAGAAAATAATATTTTGTTTTTCTAAAGTGCAAATATGAATAAAATCAAAGTAATTTCTTAATAAATTTTTAATTTAAAAATAAGAAACCTAGGCAAGACAGAGAAATTCAATATTTAAGATACTGATTATTAATTGTCTAAAAATATATCTCAATTGTTAATAAAAATTGTGAATAAAATTTTGATAACTATAAGCGTTGCATAACTTTGTCAATATGAAAATCGAAGTATATATCTCGCAGTTATTGTATCGTTATCAGTGTGTAACGGTTCCAGGATTTGGTGCATTTTTAACCGAAACTCATTCGGCTCAGCTGAATGAAAGCACTAATTCGTTTTTTCCTCCAAAAAAAACCATTTCTTTCAATAGTCGTATCAAAAATAACGACGGTTTGTTGGCAAATCATATTGCCCAGTCAGAAAAAACATCTTACGGATTTGCAGTAAGTGCCATTGCATTTGAAATTACAAATTGGAAAAAATCTTTGGAAGAAGACGGCGTAATCTCTTTGAAAAACATTGGCGAATTACGTTTAAATTCTGAAAACAATATTATTTTCACACCAAACGATCAAACTAATTATTTATCAACTTCTTTTGGATTAAGTCCGTTTGTTTCGCCAATGGTGAAAAAAGAGCTTTTCGAGAAAAAAATCGAAAAAATCGCTGCCAAAGAAAAAGAAGTTGTTTTACTGAATGACAATGAAGAAAGAACAAAATCTTCAAATCCGTTTTTGAAATATGCTGCGATTCTAGTTTTAGGACTTGGAATTTCTGGAAGTATCGGTTATCCATTATATCAAAATCAAATTGAAAATCAGACACTTTTAGTAGAACAAGCAGTTCAGAAAAAAGTTCAGAATAAAATTCAGGAGGCAACATTTTTAATAAAAAATCCGCTTCCGGCAGTTACACTTACTGTAGATTCTGCAAGTGTTGAAACTGCTGAACCAACAATGCCTTATCATATTATGGCTGGTGCTTTTAGAAGCGAACAAAATGCAAAAAAAGCTTACAATCAATTAATTAAAGATGGTTTTAAAGCTAGAATGCTAAAAGAAAACAAACATGGTTTATTTCCTGTTTTGTACGGAAGTTATGCTACAATGAAAGAAGCAGAACAAGCTCAAAAAGAAATACAAAAAGGCGAAAATCCACAAGCTTGGATTCTGGTCGAAAATTTATAAATCTCTGAAATCCCGTTCTTTTGAATGGGATTTTTTTTGTCTTATTCTGTTGTTTTAAAAAAATTAGTCGGGTATTCTTTGAAAATTTCTTCAAATAAATTCGCTTCAAAATTTAAAACAATCATGAATAAAATTTTCACAACATTAGTATTCTTGTTATTACTTAGTTCTCAATCTTTTTTTGCACAACAAATTCAGCCAACTGCGCAGGAATTAGAGTTAAAAAAAAATGAAGCCCAAACTCAAAAAGCGTTAAAAGAAAATCATAAAAAACTGGATGATAGAATCGATCAGCTTAAAAAAGAACGGAAAGAACTGGAAAGTAAAAAGAAAAGCCTTTCGAAATCTGAAAGCAATTTAAAATCTACAAAAGACAAAATCGAAAAACTAGAAATCGCGAATCAAAAAATTGAAAACAAGATAACTACAACTTCTATTTCTGATGAAGAAATTCAAAAGCAAAGAATTAAAACCAAAGAAAATGAAGTCAATATTCAAAAGCTAAAACTGACTCAAATAACTCAAGAAAAAGAACTTGAAAAAGCAATGTCAAGTATTTAATGACGTAGCCATTTCTAAAGACATTTTTTGAAAGCTTCGGAGAAGCGAAATATTTATAGAAAAGAAAAATGTATTACGATAAAAAGCTCCAGCGGAGCGGCATAAATACATATCGCTCCGCTGGAGCTTTTTCATTTGTCATTTTGAAATTCTATAAATATTTCACCTCGCTGGGGCTTTAGCAGATATTTTTATTATAAATAATAAATCTAACAAAAAATCCTAATTCGTTTTGAATTAGGATTTTTTAATGTTTATCGTGAAACAATTTTGGCATTTTGAGATAAAATTTGTTTTCCCGATTGATAAATGATTAACGCCGCAGGCGGCGAATTTTTTTCGCCCAAAACGGTGAAATGACATTCATATCTAAAATCACCTTTCTTAAACTCATAATGATGATTTCCTCCAGTTCCATCAGCGACGAAAACGCCATTTTCAATTATTAAATCAGGTTTGTCAGTCATTTTATTTTTGATTGACCACGAAGCATAACGAAATTTATTATTTCCTAAATCATCAATTCTGATTCTAAATTTTGAAGTTTCTAAAATCGCAACTGGCTCTTTAAATTTTGAAATTGAAGCGTTTACATTTTTCTTCTGAGCAGCAATCAATTCATTTTTAATTTTCAATTCTGCTTCAGACTGGTAATTTATGCTAATAATTTTTCCATTTGTATCAATCCACAAATCGCCTTGGTTTAGCATAATTCCGCGCCAACCCATTTCTGACCAATCTTTTTCTGGATTCGATTTTGTTATTTTCTCAATTAAAACAGCATCGAAAATTTGATTGTATCTTTTCATAAAATCGGCTTTGTTCTTTACTGAAGGAATTGGAGAATCTCTTTTTAAAGGAAATTGCACACGATTTGAAACCGCTGTTTTGTTGCCGCTTTTTACTTCCAAAATAAACTTCGAAATAATTTTTTGGTATTCTGGTTTCAGATCTTGAGCATTTGTAAAAGACGTGTAAAAAATCAAAAAGGTTAGAAAAAATTTCAATGTTTTCATATCAAAAAAAGATTTAATGCGTTAGAAATTAGATTTTTGAAAAACGAAAACAATGTTTCACGTAGGACGTTGAAAATCTTAATTGATGCTCGCTTTGAACATTTTCAATTCATCCCAAGTAAATTCGTCGCCATGTTTTTCTTTCAAACCACTTAACGATTCTTCCTGATAAAACTGAAATGCTTCTCGCAAAGCCAAAATTTTATCATACGGCAAGACATCTGTAATTTCGATTTTCTTCGCTTGAATTAGTCTTATCAAATGTCCTTCGATAGTTTGAACATTCAATTTACGCATTCTTGCGATATCTTCCACAGAATTTTTCTCAATCCACAAATCGTATGTTTCTTCGACTGTCGTTTTTTTAGCCGTTTTAAACTCGTTTTTATCCGTCTTAGCTGATTTGTATCGAACAACGGGTTCTTCGGTCTTAAAAATGTCTGTATTTACCATTTTAAGTTCTGTTCGAATTCGATCTGCTTTCTCAATTTTAAAATTTTTAATAAATGGCGTTGATAATTTATCTTTAGAAATTTCTTCGCCAGAAACCACAATTTCTAAAAGCAATTTGGCTTTTAGTAATTTCAAAACGGCTTTTGTCTGTAAATCTTCTAAAAAATTAAGTTCTTCGTAAAACTCTTTAACTTTTTTAAATTTTTGAATTTCAGCCATTTTATAAATTAAATCATCGACCAATTTATCCATTGGCTTGAAAAAATAATCAAAGGCCGCTTCTACTCTTTCTTTTACAAAAAACAAATCGACGGTTTCTTTACTGAAAATTTTATTGAGCTGAATAATGAATTTCTGCGAAGGATCTAAAAGCTGTTCGATCGTATCTAAGCGTTTGTGCGCCCAAACAGAATGTTTCGATTTTTCTGAACCTGTCGCATTTTCATTATAACTAAATCTGTGATTTCTCCATTCTTGAGCTAATTCTGTCCAATTAAAACTGTTTGTCAAATAGTTATGAATAAAATTTTTGGTTTCAAAATGCAATGAATTTTTGAGATCTTCTTCTGAAGCTCTGTTCAAAGCATAATCCATCACATCTTGATCGTTCGAAATACCATTCATTTGCATCGGAGAAAGCAAAATAAGGCCATTTAACGAACGCAAACGCGAAAGTGCAACATAGGCTTGTCCGGGCAGAAAAACTTGCGATACATCGAGCGCTGCTTTGTCAAAGGTTAAACCTTGACTTTTGTGGACCGTGATTGCCCACGCTAACTTGATCGGGTAATGCGCAAATGTTCCTAAAACCTCTTCTTCGATTTCTTTAGTTTGTTCGTTGACTTTGTAACGGATATTTTTCCATTCGTATTTTTCGACTTCAAGCGTCATATTTTCTTCAGGAAAGTGAACAAAAATTTCTTCGTCAGAAAGTGATTTTACAACTCCCATTTTTCCGTTGAAATATCTCTTTTCAAAAGATAAATCATTTTTGACGAACATAATCTGCGCGCCGACTTTCAATTTCAGTTCCTCTTCAACAGGAAATATTTTTTCTGGAAAATCTCCAACGACAAAAGGCGTATAAACAAATTCTTTTCCATCTAAATCATTGATTGACTGTAAGTTAATAGAGTCTGCTTTTGCATTATGCGTTGTAAGCGTTATATAACCTTTGTTTTCTTTGAAATCAAAATCGGGCTTAACATATTGATTTAGAATGGAAATATCTTCAGGAGTAATCTGATTATTTCGCAAATTATTTAAAACCGAAATAAAAGCATCATCCGTCTGTCGATAGATTTTTGACAATTCGATATAAATCGGCGGATAGGTATGAAGCACATGAGAATGGAAAAAGAATTTTCCGCGATAATAATTTTTCAACGTTCGCCACTCTTCATCGCGAATAACCGGCGGCAATTGCAATAAATCTCCAATAAACAAAACTTGAACACCTCCAAAAGGCTGCGTATTTCTTCGAACGGTTTGCATCATAAAATCAACCGCGTCAAGTAAATCGGCACGCATCATACTCACTTCGTCGATTACAAGCAATTCCATATTTCGGATCACATTTCGCTTGACATTGTTCATTTTAAAATGACGGCGCAAAGACTCTTTATTCTCAAATTTTACAGTTTCAGTAAACTGCGCACTCGCATCGTACGACGGAATAAAAGCAGAAAATGGCAATTGAAACATCGAGTGAATGGTTACACCTCCAGCATTTAATGCCGCGATTCCTGTTGGCGCCACAACTACTGTGTTTTTATGTGTCGTAGCAATAATTTCGCGTAAAAGCGTAGTTTTTCCTGTACCAGCTTTTCCAGTAAGAAAAATAGATTTTTGAGTTTGATTTATGAATTGTAAAGTATAAGCTGCCGCTTCTGAAACGTTTTGCATTGGGGTTGTATTAAAGAATAAAATTACCGCATTTTTATAAAAAGAAAAAACCTAAATCTTTGTGGATTTAGGTTTTCAGTAATTTAGTTAGTTTGGGTAGTTTTTATTTTTTTGCTTCACCTTCTTTAGTTTCAGCTGCTGGTTTTGCATCTGCTTTTGGTGACGCTTTGTATTTATCATTTAATTCTTTAATGATTTCTTTTGTGATGTCGAATTTATCTTCAGCATACAAAATAGATGCTGCATCTCCAGTTCCGTAGATATAAGCGTAACCGTTTTTCTTTCCGTAATCTTTGATGAATTTTTTCACACCACTTACAAGAGAATCCATTTCTACTCCACTTTCTTGTTGTAATTGTTGTGCCAAAGCTTGTTGTGCATAACCTAATTGCTGCTCTCTTTTTTGCAATTCAGCACCTCTTTGCTGTGCCCAAGCCTGACCGTTTGCTTGCGCCTGGCTTTGAAAATTAGCAGCGTCTTGTTTAAAACGTGAAATTTCAGCTTGTAATTGTCTTCCTTTTTCTTCCGCTTGAGCTTTGTACTTTGCCTCTAAATCTTTTGCCTCAGTGTATTCTTTCATCAAAACCGAAGTATCCACGTAAGCTGTTTTTACTTCCTTTACCTCTGCTGTTTTGTTACAAGAAACTGCGAAAACTGAAAGTGCGATAATAACTAATGCTTTTTTCATTTTTTTAAATTCTATTTTTTTAAGTATGAAAGACAAAAATATAAAAAATTCAATAGGATTAACATAAACTTTAAAAAATGCGTAAAATTTATGATATTGTTTTTATTTATAGAAAAAATAATAACAATAATCGGTCACTATTGCTTTAAAATTGGCTTTTTCAGGTATTCTTTTAGATAAAAAAAAGCCATTTCATCAGATTTTGATAAAATGACTTTTAATTATATTTTTTTGATTATTTGTTTTTTAGAACATAAATATGCGAAGAATATTCTTTTGATCTTTTAGCTTTCCAATTTGATTTCAAACCAATGAAAAAAGCTTTGATATAATTCATTTTTCCCGTTTTATACTTTTCAGACAAAAGACTCACATAAAACGAATCAAATTTCATTGGAAGCACTTTTTCTAATTTCATATCAACTTTTTCAAAAAGCAATTGAATTGACTTTTTAGAAAAATGCCAAAAGTGAATTGGCACATCATATGCTGCCCAAAAAGTTTGATAATGATTTGCATCAAACGATTTATAGTTTGGAACCGCAATAATTAATGTTCCAGTTGGTTTTAATAAACGCTTTAATTCCTGAATCTGTTCTTCTAAATTCGGAACGTGTTCTAAAACATGCCACATTGTAATTGCATCAAAAGAATGATTTTCTAAACTGCTAATTTCTTCTACAAAAGAAATTCCTTTTTGTTTTGCGATATTTTTTGCTCTGTCGCTTGGTTCTACTCCAATTGTTTCCCAACCATTATTTTTTGCAGTTAATAAAAAATCTCCAGTTCCAGCTCCAATATCTAAAAGTTTACCTTTTTGGGATTGTTCTGAATTAATTAAATTCAATTTATTTTGAAGTGCAATATTTTTTACGAAATGATATGCTTTTTCAAATAATGAACGTTTGTTGTCTGTATGCGAAATATAATCTTCACTTTCGTAATATTTTCCGAGATTTTGAAGTTCTGGTTGTGGCGAAGTAATTAGCATGTCTAACTCTTCATCGTAATACAAATCAAAAATTTCTTTTGAAACAGAATGGTCTTTTACAGTAAGAAAGTGTTTTTTGTTTAAAACGTCCATTTTTTTTAATTCTAGATATTGGTTTAATTTATAGCAAATCCTAAAACTAAAATAACTTCAGTTTTAGGATTTTGTTTTTTTATTCTAATTTATTTTCAAATAAAACTTGAAGTTTCATTTTAGCGTTTCACGTGGAACAATTCTAATTTTAGATTAAATATTTTAGATTTTAAATTTTTATCTATCATATAAAAATATATCAATCAAAATTAGTTTCACGTGGAACATTTAGTATCACTCCAAGTTTACACTTTCAGTATATACTGAAAGTGTAAACTGGCACTGCAAAATTTTTTATCTTCCCATATAAATCAAAAGCACAGAAATATCACTTGGTGATACTCCGCTAATTCTTGAAGCTTGTGAAATTGTTACAGGACGAATCTTGCTTAATTTCTGTTTGGCTTCAATAGACATTGATTTGATTTTGTTATAATCAAAATTGTCTGGAATTTTTACTTCTTCTAAACGATTTAACTTATCTGCATTATTTCTTTCTTTTTCGATATAACCAGAATATTTAACCTGAATTACGGCTTGTTCTACAATTTCTTCATCCAGATCATTTTCTTTGATATATGCTTCAACCTTTTCAAATTTCAACATATCTTCTAATTCAATTTGCGGACGAGAGAAAATCTTAAACATTTTATCTCCTTGCGAAATCGGTGCAGATTCTTTTGCTTCCAAAATCGGATTTGTCTCTGCAATGCTTACACTTGTTTCTTTGAAGAATTGAACCATCTTTTCAGACTCATTTAATTTCTTTTCCATTCTTCGTAAACGATCTTCAGAAGCTAAACCAATTTCATATGACATTGGAGTCAATCTGAAATCGGCATTATCTTGACGCAACAAAGTTCTATATTCTGCTCTGGATGTAAACATACGATATGGTTCTTCCGTTCCTTTCGTAATCAAGTCATCAATTAGAACTCCAATGTAAGCTTCATCACGTTTTAAAATCAATGGATCTTTTTCATGTACTTTCAAGTGTGCATTTATTCCAGCCATCAAACCTTGAGAAGCTGCTTCTTCATATCCAGTTGTTCCGTTAATCTGCCCAGCAAAATATAATCCTTCAACTAATTTCGTTTCCAAAGTATGTTTCAATTGTGTTGGTGGAAAGAAATCATATTCGATTGCGTAACCTGGTCTAAAGAATTTTACATTTTCAAAACCTGCTACAGAACGAAGCGCTTTAAATTGAATATCTTCTGGAAGTGAAGTTGAAAAACCGTTTACATAAACTTCGCAAGTATTCCATCCTTCTGGCTCAACAAATAATTGGTGACGTTCTTTATCTGCAAAACGATTAATTTTATCTTCAATTGATGGACAGTATCTCGGTCCTAAACTTTTGATTCTACCGTTGAACATTGGAGAACGATCAAAACCTTCTCTCAAAATATCATGAACATCCAATGAAGTATAAGTCATATGACAAGAACGCTGATGAACCAATGGAGAAGTTACATCTGAATAAGAAAACTTATCTGGCTTTGCATCTCCTTTTTCTTCATTCATTTTAGAATAATCCAAAGAACGTCCATCTACTCGAGGTGGTGTTCCTGTTTTCATTCTTCCAGCTTCAAAACCTACTTTGATCAAATCTTCGGTGATTCCGGTTGCAGCACTTTCTCCTGCTCTACCTCCTCCGAATTGTTTTTCTCCGATATGAATTAAACCATTCAAAAAAGTACCATTCGTCAAAACGACAGATTTGGAACGAATCTCCACACCAAGTGAAGTTCTAATTCCTTTTATCTTTCCGTCTTCAATAATCAACCCTTTTACCATCTCTTGATAAAAATCAAGATTTGGAGTAGCCTCCAACATCATTCTCCATTCTTCTGCAAAACGCATTCTATCACTTTGAACTCTCGGCGACCACATTGCAGGTCCTTTTGATTTATTCAACATCTTGAACTGGATTGCAGTTTTATCAGAAACAATTCCTGAATATCCACCAAGAGCATCAATTTCTCGAACGATTTGTCCTTTTGCAATTCCACCCATCGCAGGATTACAAGACATCTGTGCTATGTTTTGCAAACTCATTGTAACCAATAAAGTTTTTGATCCTAAATTTGCGGCCGCCGCCGCGGCTTCAGAACCAGCATGGCCTGCACCAACCACAATAACATCGTATTCTTCTAAAAACATTTTGTTTTATTATTCTCTAAAAACCGCTAACGCGGTTTCTAGAATTACTTTTATATTTTTTTGTTCCACGTGGAACTTTTTAATTTTGTTTCAGGTTTTAAGTTTCAAGTTCAAACTAAAAACTGGAAACTGATATCTTCAAATTCAGAAAACAAATAAAAACGTTTCACGTGGAACATCTTTTTATTTTCTTCAAACAGAACTTTAAACAGAACTTTGAAATAAAAATTCCCAAAGAGAACTTTCAAATCAGAATTCCAAAACAGAATCTTTTTAATAAATGTTTCACGTGAAACATTTCTAAACTTCCATTCTAAACTCCAAAGAATATTTTAAAATCATGTTCCACGTGAAACACCCCATTCTATTTCTTTTAAATTCAAACCTAAAAAAACGTTCCACGTGGAACGCTGTAAAATTCTTTTAATTTCTTCGAATATGTTTCACGTGGAACGTTATAAAAATTTTAAAAAACCACAACGTTTCACGTGGAACATATATATTAAAAAGATGTTTAATTACTGTTCCACGTGAAACATCTTCATTTTCTCTTCTTCCTTCTGTCTCATTAATTGAGCTTCTTCGTCTGACTTATCTTTGTATCCACAATAATGTAGTATACCATGAGATAGCACTCTTTTAAGTTCTTCAGCAAATGAAACGTTGAAATCTTTTGCATTATCTGCAACACGTTCTACAGAAACAAAAATATCTCCATTTAACTCGTTACCAACTGTATAATCGAAACTGATAATATCAGTCAACGTATCATGATCTAAATATTCAATATTGATTTTATGAAGATACTCATCATCACAGAATATATAGTTGATCTCTCCTTCATTCTTGTTTTCAGAAATAATTACAGCACTAAGCCAGTCACTAAAAGCCTGCTCGTCTCCTAAAGTAAAATCTGTTTCGTAATTAAAATTTATCATTTTGTATTAAAGTATTCTTGAACTTTTTGATTAAAATTCGAGCGCAAAGGTAGTGATTGTCTGTTTAATATCTCTACACTGTTTAAATATTCCAATAGTGAACTTGGTAAAGCATTAGAACGATTTATAAAATCAGCTTTATTAGTTTCAGATTGTCTTTGTGTATCTTGTCCTTGCTGCTGAACTGCATTATTTAATTTCCATAATTCTTGTTGGATATTTAAGATGCGTTGTAAGTTCTCATTTTTAAAACCTCTATTCAAAATCTGCTTTTCAGATTGTTTCATCTGATCTATTACAGATCTACCTTGAGAGTCTAAACCTTTCTTTGCTAATTCTTTTTGAAGAGCCTCACGAAGTTTAACTTGCTCTTTGTATATCTCCATTATAGCTTCAGCATCACCTTCTCCATCTTCTCCTTCATTACCTTTTTGTTCTCCTTTTCCATTCTTACCATCTTTACCAGAAGAACCTTTATCACCGCTTTTGTTCCCTTGACTATCTTTACTTTCTCCATCTTTTCCTTGACCGTTTTGCCCTTGTCCAGGTTTATCACCTGGCTTCTGTCCCGATTGCATTCCGTCTTTCATTTTATCAGCAAGCCCTTTTTGTTTCTGAATAATATCTGGCAATTGCATTCCTTGTCCGTCTCCCGGTTTCGGTTTGCCAGCACCTGGTTTAGACATCGACATCTGCATATTATTTAATAAATCACTTAAGAAATCGGCCAACTTATTGGCAGATGAAACTGCATATTGTTGGTGTGAAACTCCTCTTGGGATCTGAACATCGGTTAAGGTTTCTATAGCCTTGTCCATGTTGTATTGCACATTTCCAATTTCCTTAGTTACGTCTTCAGCTACCTTTGGGTTACGTAATGAAAGTGCAAATAAACTATCATCAACATGTCTAAACTGCTGTTTCAAATTCTGCTGAATCTTAATGTTCTTTGTAAATGTAGATGAACCCAATTTCATTGCTTTGAACTGTTTCATCACATCTTCTTGTGATAAAGAATAAGCTAAAAGATTGTCTAGAATCTGACGAAGCATTGCTACATCTTCTTCCAATTGTTCTTGTTCTCCGCCTTCCATTTCACTCTGCATTTCCTGAGCCATAAACTTCATTTTCTTAGCCGCACTTTTCTGTTTTGGCTTAGCTCCAGAAGTATTCTTTTTACTCAATTCTTCAGAAGCTTTATTAAGATCATTATCTACATCTTTCTCTTTTGAAGCATCAGACGGAATATCTAAAGGTTTCTTTAAAGTCTTATTTTCTTCTTTCAAATCTTTTAAATCTTCCTGAATCTTATCAAAAGATTTATTGATTTCATCTTGCTTCTCTTTAGTATTTTCTTTCTCTTTATTCGATAACTGTTCCTGTTGTTCTGACAGTTTGTTTAGTTTCTCAGCAACTTGCTCTGCTTTCTTTGAAACATAAAAACGCTTGGTTAATTCAACCAATTGCTCTAAATTACGTGATTGATTTTTACTAATTTGTTTGAACTTTTCCATCTTATCAAACAGTTCTTCGCTGTTTAATTTATCGTTTAAGTTCTTCAATTCGTCTAATAATTTCTGATTCTTTTCTAGATCTTTCTGTGCATTATCTAAACGCTTTTGTAAATCATCGGCCGTTTTATCTTTCTTATCATCCTTAAATTTGTCCAGATTCTGATTCATTTTCTCAGAAAACTGTTTCATCATTTCGTCTTGTTGTTTCTGACGTTTGATAAAATCGTTGATCTTTTGTTGATCTTTAAACTCTAAATTATCTTTTTCTTTTCCTTTATTTTGAAGCTTATCCATTTCTGAAATCTGCTTGGTTTGGTTCTTCAAAGATTTAGATAAACTATTAATATTTTGATTTTGCTGTTGCAATTCCTGATCTTGAATTTCATCTGTAGTTGCTACACGATCAGAAAATGTAGAAGACTTTGTAGACTTAAATCCGTGTGGTGCATCGTTATCAAAAACTTCAAAATAGTACTCGTATGAAACTCCTTCTTCTACTGGAAGGTTACTTGGAAAATTAAAAACAAACTGATCGAATACTCCAGACTTCACAGGAATGTTTCCGCGTTTAGCAGATTGTGGTTTGTTACGTTCGTAATACACAATTTGCAATTTCGAAAGTCCGTAATCATCACCCAATCTTCCTAGAATATAGTTCTTATCTAACTTCAAACTATCAGGTGCAGGACCAACATTGATGCTTGGAAACTGATCTTTGATTACAGACAACTGATAATCCAGTTTTTCGTAGTTTTTGACCTTATTATTAGATGTAAGTATTTGATATTCGGTATTTTGACTTATATTTTTAGCCAATTTAAACTCATTTTCTGCTTTATTGAACTTAAATACTTCATTATCTCTTTTCCATACCACTTCTTGTGTAGATTTGGTATTCATTTTCCAAGTTACAGTCGTCCCTTCTGGTACAATTGCATTTCCAGTTCCTTGAATTGTCTCTGATTTTTTCTTTAGATAAGAAGGAAAATTTAATACCATTTCGAAGTTTGCAATAGATGGAACTGTAATAACTTTCAATTCGTATTCTTCTGAAACAACTGAATTTCCTTCAAATGAAAATTGAATATTATCTGCTGGTTTCTCCACTTTAAATTCAAACTTTCCAGGTTGAGAAGATTCCATAAAATAACTTTCATCACCAATATGAATCATTACATTTTCTGGAACAACATTTCCAACAGATTCCATTTTGATAACGAAATCTTTATTTTGTTCTGCTTGCAAATTAGAATTCAAAACAACAAATTTGAAAGGAGCTGGCGGCAAAAAAGCAGAATTGAAATGCACTACTCTATTCAAACTTTGAGAAATAATATTGCTATTTCCAGAAATATAAAACACAGCAAAAAGCAAAATTGGAACTAAAGCTAACGGCAAATACTTTTTGTTAGCTTTAAAATTGATGGCATTTCCAAATGGAATTGGTTGCAGTGAATTTGCTTTTTGCTCAATTGAAGCTAAAACCAATTCTGAACTTTCAGCATTATTCTCTGAAGACAATTGCAAAAAGTTCGTCAGCTTATCACTCACTTCTGTGAAATGATTTCCAATAATTTTAGAAGCTTGAGTATAATCAATTCCCTTTTGAAGCTTGAATAACTTAAATAACGGAAACAGAATTAAACGAATTAAAAGGAAAACTTCAACTCCAACAAATAACCAAAATAGAAAAGTTCTTCCTAATGGTTTCAACCAAAGAAAGTACTCTACAAAAAGCGTAAACAAAAAATACAACAACCCAAAACCTGTAAAAAGAAGTATCCCTTTTATCAATTCATTGGTATAATATTTTTTAATAAAAGCCTCTAACTTTTGATATATCGCAGATGTTGTTTTCAAAATAAATCTGTTTTAATTATAACCCATAAAAGTAGTAATTATAACAATAAGTCTGAAAGTCAAAAGTCGAAAGTCAAAAGTTTAGCACACAGCTAAAAACCTTTCAAACTTTCGACTTTTGGCTTTTGACTAATATCGTATCTTTGCAACAAAATTTTAAACAAATGTCAAAGCAAGTTCGTGTGCGTTTTGCACCAAGTCCGACTGGACCATTACATATTGGCGGAGTTCGTACTGCCCTATTTAATTATTTATTTGCAAAGAAACATAATGGTGTTTTTTATCTGAGAATTGAAGATACAGATCAGACTCGTTTTGTTCCAGGTGCAGAAGCTTACATTATGGAAGCTCTAGAATGGTTAGGAATTGCTCCTGAAGAAACGGTTGGAAAAAATGAAAAATTTGGTCCATACAGACAAAGCGAACGTAAGGATTTATACCAGCAATATGCAGATCAATTAATAAATTCTGGTTGGGCATATTATGCTTTTGATACTCCAGAAGCTTTGGATGCACATAGAAAACAACACGAAGCTGAAGGAAAAACATTTATTTACAATCACCACAATCGCGAAAAGTTAGATACTTCTTTAGTAATTTCTGCTGATGAAGTTGCTAAAAGAATTGCAAATGGAGAACATTATGTAATTCGTTTTAAAACTCCGGTTGATGAAACTTTACACTTGAAAGATATTATTCGTGGTGATGTTAAGTTTGAAACTAATCTTTTGGATGATAAAGTTTTATTCAAAAGTGACGGAATGCCAACTTACCATTTAGCCAATATTGTAGATGATCATTTGATGGAAACTTCACATGTAATTCGTGGTGAAGAATGGTTGCCATCTATGCCACTTCACGTTTTATTATATAAAGCTTTTGGTTGGGAAGCTCCGGAATTTGCTCATTTACCTTTAATTTTAAAACCAGTTGGAAATGGTAAATTATCAAAAAGAGATGGAGACAAAATGGGATTCCCAGTATTTCCTTTAGAATGGAAAACTGCAGAAGGAGTTTCATCAGGATATAGAGAGAATGGATTTTTCCCAGAAGCAGTTGTAAATTTTTTAGCTTTATTGGGATGGAATGACGGAACTGAAAAAGAGATATTTTCTTTAGAAGAATTAGCAGAAGCTTTTGACTTGAATAGAGTTCATAAAGCTGGAGCAAAATTTGATCCAGAGAAAAACAAATGGTTCAATCACCAATATTTAGTAAAACAAAATGATGCCGATTTAGCGAAAAGCTTCTCTCCTATTTTAGAAGAAAAAGGTATTGATGTTTCTAAATATGATCTAACCAGAATTGTTTCTTTGATTAAAGAAAGAGCAAACTTCGTTTCTGAATTTTGGGATTTAACAGATTTCTTTTTTCAAGCTCCAACATCTTACGATGAAAAAGCAAGTAAAAATTGGAAAGAAGAAACTCCGGCTTTAATGCAAGAATTGATTTCAACTCTAGAATATATCGATGGTTTTGATTCTGCAAATATCGAAGCAATCGTAAAAGATTGGTTAACAAAAAACGAAATCGGAATGGGTAAAGTAATGCAACCTTTCCGTTTAAGTTTGGTTGGAGCTCTAAAAGGTCCTCACCTATTTGACATTGTTGAAATCATTGGAAAAGAAGAAACTATCGCTAGAATTCAGAAAGCAATTTCAAGTTTATAAAAAATTTTACCATTAAGATTTTAAGATAATTAAGTTTTTCTTGATGGTAAAATAATACTTTATATAAGTTCATAAAGCTTAGCTTAATTCTCTTGACAAAGCTTGACTTAATTAACTTAATATCTTAATGGTTAAAAAAATAGAAACGCTATGAAACATATAACAAATGTTCTTAGCGTTTTTTTAATGTCTAATAATTTTAATTTAGAAGAATTTTCGTAATTTACCAGAATCATAAATATAAACTATATAACCATGAGTACAGCATTTATTATCTTTTTAGTATTGGCATTCTTCATTTTCATGTCGTCTTTCTTTACTGTAAAACAACAATCATCTGTAATTATCGAACGATTTGGAAAATTCCAAAGTGTTAGAAATTCAGGATTACAACTTAAAATTCCGTTGGTTGATAGATTGGCCGGACGTGTAAATCTTAAAATTCAGCAGTTAGATGTTATCATCGAAACCAAAACTAGAGACAATGTTTTTATCAAAATGAAAGTTTCTGTTCAGTTTAAAGTTATTCAAGAAAAAGTATATGAAGCTTTTTATAAACTAGAATATCCACACGATCAAATTACTTCTTATGTTTTTGACGTAGTTCGTGCCGAAGTTCCTAAACTAAAATTAGATGATGTTTTTGAAAGAAAAGATGATATTGCAGTTGCAGTAAAACGTGAATTGAACGAAGCAATGTCTACTTACGGATATGATATTATCAATACTTTGGTTACAGATATTGATCCAGATATCCAGGTGAAAAATGCAATGAATAGAATCAACGCAGCTGACAGAGAAAAAACGGCTGCTGAATTTGAAGCAGAAAGTTCAAGAATTAGAATCGTTGCAAAAGCAAAAGCTGAAGCAGAAAGTAAACGTTTACAAGGTCAAGGTATTGCAGATCAACGTCGTGAAATTGCAAGAGGTCTTGTAGAAAGTGTTGAAGTATTGAACAATGTTGGAATTAATTCTCAAGAAGCTTCTGCCCTAATTGTGGTTACGCAACATTATGATACACTTCAAGCTATTGGCGCCGATGCAAATTCTAATTTAATATTATTGCCGAATTCTCCACAAGCTGGAAGCGATATGTTGAATAATATGGTTGCTTCTTTTTCAGCATCAAACCAAGTTGGTGAAATGATGAAAAAACACAATAAAAAAGTAGAGAAACCAAAACCTATTCAACCTCAATCTGGATATGAAGATGACGTTCAACCAGATGTCCAACAATAATTACAAAATAAAAAAGAGGCTTAATTGCCTCTTTTTTTATTCATAAACCAATTGATAACAAATGGTATAATAGATTGTAAAATTTGTGGAAATGAATTTCTAAAATAATCTGTGTAAGAAGAAACAAATCCGTTTACGATATTTTGCGGTGTAATGCTTTCTTTCGTTTTCTGAAAACTCAAAACCAATTTCTGATAATTGATTTCTTTTTCCAATTTTAAGATTTCTAAATCTCTGTCAATTTCAGCGTATGATGAGTATTTTTTCTTTTCCATAAGTCTTAATCATTAAAAAATATTTCTGAGAATTTCTCTAAAATCGGACCTTCAACCATTTTATCTTTTATAAAGAAAAGCAAAATTGTAAAGAAAAGATAGATTCCTCCTACCGTTAAAAATCCTAAAGCATTACTTCCGAACAAAGAACCAAAACCATAAGCTGCTGCAAAAGATCCAAATATTAAAACCATAGTGAAACAAACCAAAATCAAAGTAAACTTAAAAATTAGCGTTGTAGATTTCATTGCCACTTTAAAACCCCAAAGTTTATAATAAGCCAAATGACTGTCAATATAAATCTTAGTTTGATCCTGAATTTTTTCAGTGTTTTCTTTTAACTCTTCAAAAGCCATAATTATAAATTTAAAATAAAAAAAAGCACAAAACTTTCCTATAAAAATAAGCAAGTTATGTGCTTTTAAAAAATTATTATTTCTGAAGTTTAGCGTTCTGTGCTTTCAATTCAGCCAATTTAGTTTCTAAAAAAGTAATTACTTCTTCTGTTTTATGGCTAACATTTGAAAGTAAATCATTCAGAGTTCCATCAAGGTTTTGAGTAGCACTTGTAAATTTTTCACGTAAAACTTCTGAGCTGGCATCAAAAGAATCTTTGATGTTATGTTTCGCATCATCGATACCTTCTTTTATTTTTGCTCTCGTTTTTGATCCTTTATCTGGAGCAAATAAAATTCCGATCGCTGCTCCTGCCGCTGCAGCCGCTAAAATTGCCGCTGCTGTATTTAAATTTTTAGACATGATATTACAATTTTTAAATTATTACTTAAAGATACTCATTTTTAAAATGATAAAACTTTGATTAATTGTTATTTACCAAAAATTAACAATATAATTAATACACATAAGTCGTAGCTTCATATTTACCATCACCTTTGTCTACAATACTAACAAAAGGATATCCGTTTGAAGCAGATTTAGATTTGATTCTCATCGCAGTCTGCTTTTGATTTGCAATTGGTGGTTCTCCTTTTGTCCTTGTCGAGACACCAGTAAAACTTGCAACTTGCTTCAGTCCTATTGTCTTTTCCTGTGGCAGAACAGTTACCATTTTGTAATCGTCTTTTGAATCTACTATTATTTTATCAGAAACTTTTTGAGTTGTTTTTGTCTGCTTGTTCGTTATAGACGAAACAGCATGTTTACTAATTTTTACTTCTTCAGAACTTCCGTTCAACGAATAATAAATTAAACCGTTTTCATTTTTTATGAAATTAACATCAAGTTGTTCACCATTGTGTTTTGTAATTTGATGTGTTTGAGAAATTGCAACATTTGCAAATAACAATGCTAGCGTAAAATATAAAATTTTCATGATTATTAGATTTAAATTAAAAATGATCAGATTTGAAATTTTAAACTTAAGCTTCACACAAATTCAATATTATGGAATTTTGTACATTATGATACAAATTGAAAAATACCTTTTACGCGAAATATTATCAAAATTACATCACAATAAAAATGAGAACATAAAATTGTCTTTTCAGGAAATTCAATTTTGAAAATCTACAGCAATAAAAATTACGAGTTTTTAAAAACAGTAAAATTCAGTTTAGTTTCCGTCACGGCAAATTTTAATTTTTGCAAAATCATCTCTGATTTTTGGTATTGAGTTAAAAATAGCAACTTTATAAACAATTGTGTGTTAACAAGCCGTTAAACTGACTAAAATAACAGTAAAAAGTTAAATAAAAGCTTTAAATAAATAATTATTTAAAAAATGAGTTATCTATCAACCAACTTTAAAAAACGTCTTAAAATCAATTTATGAAGGTTAAAATTAATATATAAAAACTATTAATTTTAATTTTATTATCAATTTTATAAATAATAATTAAAAATTAAAATTTTAAATAAATTAATAATTAAAATTTATGAATATAAAATTGAAGTCAAAATTATAAAAAATAAGAAAAAACCTAAATTTACTATTTTTGAAAATAAAATTGGAGATCAAAAATCAAAAAAACGAAATAATAAGTTTTATGGAACGAAAATCAAAAAAATGAATTCCTTATCCAACATATTTTTATTTCTCTTTAAAACTAATTTATGAAAGTCATTTTTAATTTATAAAATTTATAAAATTTAAAATTTCAATAGTAAATTTATATAATAAAAAAAAGCGCTTATAAAAGCGCTTTTAATAAATTTATCTGATATTACTTCTTCACCATTTCAGAAAGAATTTCAATTTCTCTCTCTGATGCATTTTTTGCAGGATTTGAATATAATTTCAAAATTTCATCATCAAACTGATTTTTGAAACTTTCACTTTCAATATCTCTTAAATTTAAAAGTGCTTTTGATCGAACATAAGTCGATTCACTTTTTAAAGACATTGAATATAATTTCTTAATATCTTCTTCTTCAAAATCTGTAGATTTCCAGTTTGAATATTTCAAAACAAACTGAGAAAACAACAGCGAAGCCTTATTATTGTTGATATTCTTCTTTAAAGAATTCTGTAATAAAGAGAAACTAGTGATATTTTTGATGTTCTCTCCTATTGCACTTTCAATTGCAATTCTTTCAGGTTTTGTCTCAACTTTAAAATATTTGTTGATATCTTTCAAAGAATTATTGATGCTATTCTCTTCTTTTTTACCTTTTTCTTCCCAAGCATCTTTCAAACCAACAGTCTTGTTAAATACTAATTTTGAAGGAGTTGAATCTTTATCAACAGTAAAATATCCTAAACGTTGAAACTGAAATTTGTCTTCATTTTGAGCTGTTGATAAACTTGGTTCAACATATCCAGTTACAATTTCTAACGAATTTGGATTCACAAAATCTAAGAAATTTTTCTCTTTATAACTGTCTGGAGCTTCATCTGTAAACAAACGATCGTATAAACGAACTTCAGCTTCTAATGCATGTTGAATAGAAACCCAATGTAAGGTTCCAGATACTTTTCTTTGGCTTGCTTCTGTCCCACTTCCACTTAAAGAATCAGTATCATATGTTACGTGAATTTCTGTGATATTTCCGTTTCCATCTTTTACAACTGATTCACCTTTAATGATATAAGCATTTTTAAGACGTACTTCTTTTCCTAAAGTCAATCGGAAAAACTTAGCTGGAGCTTCTTCTAAAAAGTCTTCTCTTTCAATGTATAATTCACGAGAAAAAGGTACTTTTCTGAATCCTGCACTTTCATCTTCCTGATTATTTTCAGCTTCCAACCACTCTTCTTTTCCTTCTGGATAATTTGTAATTACCAATTTTACAGGATCTAAAACAGCCATTACACGAGGTGCAATTTTGTTCAAATCTTCACGAATACAAAATTCTAAAACTGATACATTTATTAAATTATCACGTTTTGCGATACCAATTGTATTAGCAAAATTACGTAATGAAGCAGCTGTATAACCACGTCTTCTTAATCCAGAAATGGTTGACATTCTTGGATCATCCCAACCGTTAACATGCTTTTCTTTAACTAGTTGCTGTAATTTTCTTTTACTAACAACAGTATGTGATAAGTTACGTCTAGCAAATTCTCTTTGCTTTGGACGAAGCTTATTATCATCAAAAATTTGATCTAAAAACCAATCGTATAATTCACGGTGAGGCAAGAATTCTAGTGTACAAAATGAATGCGAAATTTGCTCTAAATAATCACTTTGTCCGTGTGCCCAATCGTACATTGGATAGATTTTCCAAGCATCTCCAGTTCTGTGGTGATGTTTGTGTAAAATTCTGTACATGATAGGATCACGCATTAACATGTTTGTTGATTTCATGTCAATTTTTGCACGAAGAATATGTGTACCAGCCTCAAATTCACCGTTTTTCATTCTTTCGAATAAATTTAAGTTTTCTTCAACAGAACGATTTCTAAATGGAGAATCGGTTCCAGTTGTAGATGGAGTTCCTTTTTGAATCGCCATATCCTCAGAAGATTGACTGTCAACATACGCTTTATCTTTTTTAATTAATAAAACGGCCCAATCATACAATTGTTGAAAATAATCTGATGCATAACGTTCTTCAGACCAAGTATAACCTAGCCATTCTACATCTTTTTTAATAGCATCAACAAATTCCTGTTCTTCTTTTTCAGGGTTTGTATCATCAAAACGTAAATTCACAGGAGATTGATAATCAATTCCTAAACCAAAATTTAACGCAATAGAACTTGCGTGTCCAATGTGTAAATATCCATTTGGTTCTGGTGGAAAACGAAAGCGAAGTTTAGTATTTGAAAGACCTGATTTTACGTCTTCCTCTATGATTTGTTCAATAAAATTGAGTGATTTCTCTTCTGATGCCATTATTTTATAGTAATTTTAGCAAAGATAAAAAAAAGGTTTCAGGTTTCAGGTTTAAAGTTATCTAAGTCACGCAAAACATGAAACGTTAAACTTAAAATCTTCAATTAGTTTATTTAGTATTTTTGTATAAATATTCAGAATTATGAGACAATTAACCGTTACAATTCCAGACGATTTTTACGAAACTTTTATTAGTTTTTTCAAGCATGTTCCTGATGTTTCTATAGATGAAAATGTTGAGAATGAAATTCCGTTATGGCAGCAAGAAATGGTTTTAGAACGTATAAAAAATGCTAAACCAGAGGATTTTATTAGTTGGGAAGAGTCTAAAAAAAGACTTAATGCTAAATGGAATAAGAAGTAATGTTCGAAATAAATATTCTCTTAAGAGCTGAATTAGAAGTAGATGAAATTGCTGAATATTATGAATCTCTTTCTAATGGTTTAGGAACAAAATTTTTTAATGAATATCAAAAGTATGTAGATACTTTAAATACATTTCCATTTTTTGAAGAAAAGTATAATATAGTTAGAACCTTACCTTTGAAAAAATTCCCATACACTATTCATTTTACAGTTGATGAAATTAACAAAATAGTTACAGTATACGCTGTAACATCCAATTATCAAAATCCAAACACTACAAGAATAAAATTATAAAAATGGGAGTTATTAAACTTAAAAACATTCGTACTTTTTCTTACCACGGATGTTTAATTGAAGAAGGAAAAATTGGATCTGATTATACTGTCGATCTAAAAATTAAAACCAATTTACAGAAATCAGCAGAAACAGATCATCTTTTAGATACTGTTGACTACGTACATTTGAACAAAATTGTGACGGAAGAAATGGCAATTCGTTCGCATTTATTAGAACATGTTGCTAAAAGAATCAATATTCGTGTGCTTGCTGAGATAGAAACGGTAGAAAAAACAACAGTTTGGGTTTCTAAAATAAATCCTCCTATTGGTGGTGATGTTGAATCAGTTACCATAAAAATGACGGAAATTAGAAAGTAGTTTTTATAATTAAAACTTTAAAATTTTAAAATACTTTCTTTGAAACTTTTGAAATTTAAAGATTTTAGTTACTTTTGCCATCCGTTCAAGCAATGGCGTCGTGGCCGAGCGGCTAGGCTGGGCTCTGCAAAAGCTCCTACTCCGGTTCGAATCCGGACGATGCCTCTAAAACCTTCAAATTACTTTGAAGGTTTTTTTATGTCTAAACTCTCCGCAATCTTGTCATTCTGAGGAACGAAGAATCTTCGCAAGAAGCTCTACAAAGATTTGACAATAGCTGCGGAATTACTTGCGAAGATTCTTCGTTCCTCAGAATGACAAACTGTCGTCAACTCTGTCAAAGTTTGAAACTTTGACAAAATTCTAAACCAACATTATAAACATAAAAAAAACCTCTGAAATTCAGAGGTTTTTAATTTATAATTTGAGTTATTAACAAACTATTTTTCTATCTTCTCAAAAGCATTTTTAACCATTTCTTTTTCTTTTGGAAACCAGCCTTGAACCATTAAAGCAACTCCAAAAACCATTAAAACAATACTAATTCCTTTTTTGATTTTAAGAATATTAGTAGGTGTCATTTTTGATTTTAATTGTTTGGCTAATAATATCTTAAGACAATCAACTATTAAATAAGTTACAATTACTGCAGTAAAAAAAGTAATCATTCTAGAGTTTTGCATTTCTAATTTTGGTCCGACAGAAATAATTACAGCTAACCAGAAACCAAGAACTCCAATGTTGATAACGTTCAGTAAAAAGCCTTTTATAAATAAACTTCCATAATTTCTTTTTATAATATCACGGTCGATTTCTTCATCATTTATTTTTTCTCCTTTTTTTAATCTCACAAAAGAAATTATACCATAAGCCAACATTATGATTCCGCCGAAAATAAATAATGCAGGTTTATCTTTTAAACTGGAAATCAATCTATAACTTCCTAAATAAGCGATTGCTATAAAAAATATATCACCTAAAACTACACCACAGTCAAAAACTATTGCAGCTCTGAATCCTTTTGTAATACTGGTTTCTAATAGTATAAAAAATACCGGACCTACCATAAAGCTTAGAAAAAGTCCCCATGGCAGTCCAGCCAAAATATCATTTATCATCAAAATACGACTTGTTATTTTACTTCTTCGATTTTACCACCAAAGACTGTTTTTTGGTTTATTTGTTTTGGTTTTCCATAAATGTAAATAGAGCCTCCTGCGCTTACTTTTGCATCAACAAGGGTCGAAGCATTAACATCGGCTTTTCCGCCCGCAGAAACGCTTACTTTAGTCTGAGAAGTGGCTAATTTACTTCCAAGGAAATATCCGCCTGCTCCTAAACCTGCATCAAGGTTATCTGCTTTTCCAGTTACAGTGATTTCTCCACCAGAAACTGAACTTACTTTTAGTTTATCAACATTCAAATCTACGTTAATTTTTCCACCTTCTTGTGCACTAACTTTAAACGAAGTCGCTTTTAGAGTTTCTTTACTCGTAACTTCTGCCCCTTCGTTAACATCAATAAGTTCTAAATGTTTGTAATACAAAGTAACTTCAAGATCATTTCCTGACAGCAATTTAGGAAAAGGCATTCTTAATTTCAAAACACCATTTTTATTAACAGCTTCTAATTCTTTTTCTCTTGCTCCTTTTACAACAACCTTATTTTCTGAAGATTGAACTAATTTTACACTTAATTTATCGTAAACTTTTACGGTATCAAATTCACCTAATTCTTTGGTAACTTGACCAAAAGACATTTGTACAAATAAAATTGTTGCTCCAATTATTAGCTTTCTCATACTTTTATTTTTTTTAATTAATACTTTATTCTGCTCTTCTTAAAAAATGAAAATCAAGTTGTTTCTTCACTAAATCTGCATTTTTTACTTTAACATAAATTTCGTCTCCTAATTGCAATAAGCGATTTGAAGTTGCCCCAACCAATGCATATTGTCTTTCATCAAAAGTATAGTAATCCTCTTTTATTTCTCTGATTCTCACCATTCCTTCGCATTTATTAGAAACGATTTCAACATAAATTCCCCATTCTGTAACACCAGAAATAACTCCCAAGAATTCTTCGTCCTGATGATCCTGCATGTATTTAACCTGCATGTATTTAATACTATCACGTTCAGCATTTGTAGCTAAACTTTCCATGTTTGAACAATGCAGACATTTTGTTTCATAAGTTTCTTCGTCTACAGAAGCTCCTCCATCCAAATAAAACTGTAACAAACGATGTACCATAACGTCTGGATAACGACGAATTGGCGATGTAAAATGGCTGTAATAATCAAACGCTAAACCATAATGACCAATATTATCTGTCGAATATTTGGCTTTACTCATACTTCTAATCGCAAGAGTATCAATTAAGTTTTGCTCTTTTTTACCATTTACTTCTTCCATCAATGCATTCAAAGACTTAGAAATATCGCCTTTGTTACGAAAATCAATTTTATAACCAAATTTAGCAATTACGGTTTGCATCGCAATCAATTTGTCTTCATTTGGTTCGTCGTGAATACGGTAAACAAAGGTTTTCTTTTGTTTTCCAATATATTCAGCGACTTTTCTATTAGCCAAAAGCATAAATTCTTCGATCAAATGATTGGCATCTTTTGAGATTTTAAAGTAAACTCCTTCTGGTTCTCCTTCTGCATCAAGATTAAATTTCACTTCGACTTTATCAAAAGAAATAGCGCCTTGCTGCATTCTTTTCTTTCTTAAAATCTTCGCTAATTCATCCAATTTTAAAGTAGCTTCAACAATTTCATCCGAAACAACATAAGATTCTCCAGTAATAGAAATATCAACTGGAATCGTATTATTTCCTTTTGTTTCAATAATATGCTGTGCCTCTTCGTAAGCAAAACGCTGATCTGAATAAATTACAGTTCTTCCGAACCATTGATTAATAACTTGAGCTGTCGGAGAAACTTCAAATACTGCAGAGAATGTATATTTCTCTTCATTTGGACGAAGTGAACAAGCAAAATTTGACAACACTTCAGGAAGCATTGGCACTACTCTATCTACTAAATAAACCGAAGTTGCTCTTTGATACGCTTCGTCATCCAGAATTGTTCCTTGTTCTAAATAATACGAAACATCAGCAATATGAATTCCAATTTCGAAGTTTCCATTTTCTAATTTTTTGAAAGACAACGCATCATCAAAATCTTTTGCATCTTTCGGGTCAATTGTAAACGTAAGCGTATCACGCATATCACGACGTTTTGCAATCTCAGATTCCTGAATCGAAGTATCTAGTTTTTGTGCAAAAACCTCTACTTCTACCGGAAAATCTGCTGGCAATCCGTATTCAGCTAAAATAGCATGAATTTCAGTATTGTGTTCTCCAGGTTTTCCAAGAACTCGAATTACAGATCCAAACGGACTATCGGCTCTTTTTGGCCAATCTTCAATCTTAACTAAAACAACATCACCGTTTTCTGCTTCTCCAATTTTATCTTTTGGAATAAAAATATCGGTATACATTTTAGGATTTGCAGTAGAAACAAACGCAAAATTTGGCTGCATATCAATTACACCAACAAATTCTGTTTTATCTCTTTCGATAACTTCAATTACTTCACCTTCAGGTCTTTTTCCTTTTCTTCTGTTATAAACATAAACCTTTACTTTATCTTTATCTAAAGCACGATTCAAATTATTGGTCGGAATAAAAACATCTTCTTCAAACTCATCACAAATAAAATATGCCGTTTTTCTGCTCGTCATATCTATCGTTCCTTCGTAATAATCCTGGCTGATTGCTTTAACTAAATATTTTCCAGGTTCTGTTTCTATAATTTTCTTTTGAGCCGCTAGAATTTTCAAATCTTTAATAATCTGATTTCTGCTTTGTGTATCGTCAAGTTCTAACTTTGCTCCTATCTGTTTGTAATTAAATGGCTTATTTGCGTTTTGCGATAAAATCTTCAGGATCTTCCCAGAGAAATCTTTCTCTTTTTTTATCGGCTTTCTAATTTTCTTACTCATATATCTTTTCTTATAAGGTTTAAAATTACAAATAAGAAATCAGATAATACTTTTTAACAAATAGAATTATTAAAAATATAACTTTTCGTACATTTACAAAAACACCTCATATGGAAAGCTTTAAGACCATCGCAGTATTCAATTATCAGCACGAAACAGTGGTTCTCAAACACTTACTTGAACAAGAAGAAATCCCTTATTTTTTCGAAAACGAAATGACACTTTCTGTCGCTCCAATGTATTCTGCAGCTCTGGGCGGAATCAAACTCAAAGTTCATCCAAACGATTTCGAGCAAGTTCAAGAAATCTTGGACAATCTCAACAACCCGCTTAAAATAGTCTGAAACAAACTTTCAAAAACAAATTCAAAAACAAATTCAAATCAAAGTAAAATCAAAGTAAAATTCAAACTCAAAATATTTTTTTTCCTTTTCAACTTTTTTAGTTTTCAACATATATTAAATACAAAAAAAAAAGATTTTTAAAATTTAAAAAAATTTGGTTGTTATTATAGCTTGTTAATATGTCGAATAATTTTTTTTTTGAAGTGATTGAAATCTCGTTTTACTTATTTATTCTGAGTTATCAACATAGTTATTTTTGGTTAAATGATTAATTTATAAGACTTTTTGTATTTTAATTAACAACGGTTGACAACCAAAAATGAATTCATTTTGTAGATAAGTTCATATGTTGATATTTGTTGAAAATGGTATTTTTGGTATTGATAACTTTTCCAAAAATTCCTGAAACTTTTCTTGCATTTTTCATTTCACTTTTGGATTAGGTATTTTTTTGAAACAACCAAAAAAAACTTCTAATTTTCTTTTCGAACTTATTAACATTTTCTGTTAATTTAAAGTTAACTGAATATCAATCAATTACAAACTCGTATTAACACCTCAAAATTTTAACAAAATTTCTATTTATTCTTTATTGATTATGAGATACTTATAGACTTATTAAAATTGTTAATAACTGATAAGGTTTTGACAGTAAAGTAGTTATAAATTAAGAGTTTTTGTCATGAATTTCACGAAAGTAAACTAATTATAATTGCGGTGTTGAAAATGTAATTGAAAAGAAAAAAATTTGTGAAAATTGGTGTAATTCGTGCCAAACATTTATTAATTGAGTAAATTTGTACTACACAACTTAATAGTAGAAAAAATGAAAATTTCGATAGGAAACGACCACGCAGGCCCTGAATATAAAAAAGCAATTGTTGAAATGCTGAAAGCTAGAGGATATGAAGTAACTAACTATGGTACAGATACAGATGCGTCTGTAGATTATCCAGATTTTGGACATCCAGTTGCAAATGATGTTTCTGAAGGAAAAGCAGATTTCGGAATCGTAATCTGCGGAAGCGGTAACGGAATTGCAATGACTGTTAATAAACACCCTAAAGTGAGAGCTGGTTTATGCTGGACAAAAGAAATTGCGTATTTAACTCGTTTACACAATGATGCAAATATTGTGAGTATTCCGGCAAGATTTACTTCTATTCATCAAGCGGTTGAAATAGTTGAAACTTTCTTGGATACAGCTTTTGAAGGCGGAAGACATCAAAATAGAGTAAATAAAATTGCTTGCGCTTAAAACGAAAAAAAAATTCGGTGCGTCGCACCATTTAAATAATAAACAAACCGGGCGGATTTTAATAATTCATCCGGTTTTTTGTTTTATAAATTACTGAATTTTAAATATTTATATTTTAAATATTGAGTTATCAACAATGTTAATATCTAGATTTTTTGAGTCATTTTTAAATAGATTACGACAATCTGAACAAGAATAATATAAGAGAATTTCATAATAAAAGTAATTTTTGCCGTTTTATGTCTGAAGAAAAACATTCCTGTTAATAAACCAATTGTTCCGCCAACAAAAGCAAGCAAAAAAAGTATAAATTCAGGAATTCGCCTTCTGTGTCTTCTAGCTTGAAATTTATCGTAACCAGTAAGCAGAAAAGTAATGAAGTTTATAAATAAAAAATATAGTAATAAAACTTTCATAGGCTAAAAATTAAAAACAAAGATATTATTTTAGCAAACTAATTGGTGTACAGATCTTGTTTTTAACAAGTAAAATATATCATTTTAACATTAAGAATTTATTTCATTAAAAATATGACTAATATTCAATTCATTGCCAAGTCAGTACAGGCACCCGTTGTAAGCATTCAAAACACAGTAAAATTATTAGAAGAAGATTGTACGATTCCGTTTATTTCTCGTTATCGAAAAGATGCAACTGGAAATCTTGATGAAACTGTTATTGAGCAAATTGCAAAACTTCAAAAAGATTATGATACGCTTATAAAACGTAAAGAAGCCGTTTTAAAATCTATTGAAGAACAAAAAGCGCTTACGCCAGAATTGAAGAAAAAAATTGAAGATAGTTTTGATCTGCAAGAAATTGAAGATTTTTATCTTCCATACAAAAAGAAGAAAAAAACAAAAGCAGATGTTGCTAGAGAATTAGGTTTAGAACCTTTAGCAAAAATTATTATGTCTGAAAGTGATGTAGATGTTGACTTTATTTCAACACAATATTTGAATGAAAATGTTGTAAACGAAGAAGCGGCAATGCAAGGCGCAAGAGATATTGTTGCCGAATGGATTAACGAAAATATTTATGTTCGTAAACAGCTTCGAAGACTATTTCAGCGAAAAGCAACTATCGGAACAAAAGTGGTTAAAAAGAAAGCGGAAGAGGAAGGCGCACAGAAATTCAGTCAATATTTTGATTGGGAAGAACCGTTGACAAAAGCGCCGGCGCACCGTTTATTAGCAATGCTTCGTGCAGAAAATGAAGGTTTTATCAAAATGAAAATCGATGTTGATATTGATGATGCTTACGATGTTATTGACGAAATTATCATTAAAAAACAAAATAATACGACAGCTCATTTGCAATTAGCAATTGAAGACAGTTATAAACGTTTATTGAATCCGGCAATTGGAAATGAAACGTTGCAAGAAGCAAAAGCAAAGGCAGATGCAAATTCGATTCAGGTTTTTGCTAATAATTTAGGACAACTTTTATTGGCTCCGCCGTTGGGAGAAAAGCGAATTTTGGCAATCGATCCAGGATTTAGAAGTGGTTGTAAAGTGGTTTGTCTGGACGAAAAAGGAGATCTTTTATATAATGAAACGATTTATCCGCACGCGCCGCAAAATGAGGAAACAATGGCGATTAAGAAAATCCGTTCGATGGTAAATGCGTATCAAATTGACGCGATTTCTATCGGAAACGGAACAGCTTCAAGAGAAACCGAATTTTTCATAAAAAAAATCGCGTTTGACAAACCAGTGCAGGTTTTTATTGTTTCTGAGGCTGGAGCTTCGGTTTATTCAGCATCAAAAGTAGCGAGAGAAGAATTTCCAAATTATGATGTAACGGTTCGTGGTTCGGTTTCTATAGGGAGACGACTTTCAGATCCTTTGGCAGAATTGGTAAAAATTGACCCAAAAGCGATTGGAGTTGGACAATATCAACATGATGTTGACCAAACTAAATTAAAAGAAGAATTGGACAATACGGTAATTCGTTGCGTAAACTCGGTTGGAATTAACATCAACACAGCAAGTAAACATTTACTAAGTTATGTGAGTGGAATAGGAGAGAAGCTTGCTGAAAACATTGTACAATACCGTTCTGAAAACGGACCTTTTGAAGATAGAAAACAGCTTAAAAAAGTGCCTCGTTTAGGAGATAAAGCTTATCAGCAAGGAGCAGCGTTTATCAGAATTGCAAATGCTAAAAACCCGCTGGATAATTCGGCGGTGCATCCCGAAGCCTATTCAGTTGTTGAAAAGATGGCGAAGGATTTGAATATTTCTTTGAATGAATTGATTGCGAACAAAGAAAAAACAGCGCTTATTAAGCCAGAGAAGTATGTTACACCTGAAATTGGTTTACTTACGCTTAAAGACATTATAAAAGAGCTTGAAAAACCAGGATTAGACCCAAGAAAGTCTGCGAAAGTTTTTGAATTTGATGCAAATGTAAAATCAATTAAAGATTTGAAAACCGGAATGATATTACCAGGAATTGTTAATAACATTACCAACTTCGGCTGTTTTGTTGATATCGGAATCAAAGAAAGCGGATTAGTTCATATTTCTCAGTTAAAAGCTGGATTTGTAAGCGATGTAAACGAAGTGGTAAAATTACATCAGCATGTTGATGTGAAAGTAACTGAGGTTGATGAAGATAGAAAGAGAATTCAGTTGACGATGGTTTTGTAAAATTATAAACTTCTTCAATCTTGTCATTTCGACGAAGGAGAAATCTCCACGAGTAACTCCGCTACAATTTGTCTATTCTCTGTAGAGCTACTTACGAAGATTTCTCCTTCGTCGAAATGACAAACTATATGTAAATATCTTTTTATTAAAAGCCAAAAAAAATCCCAAACTACAATTTGCAGTTTGGGATTTTTTAATAAGTTTTTCGAATTTATTATTTCGTTTCTTCTTCTTGTTTTTTAGAAGCAGCAGGTTGATCGTCTTTAGCAGCGTTTTTAAATTCCTTAATTCCACTTCCTAAACCTTTCATTAATTCTGGAATTTTTTTACCTCCAAAAAGTAATATCACAATACCTACGATAACAAGGATTTCTGTAAGACCTAATCTTCCCATGACTATTATATTTAATGCCGAAGCAAATTGTTTTCTAAATTATCCCGCAAAGGTATATAGAAATATACGAAATAGAAGTATTTTTAGTTTAAAATATTAGTATTAAACCACGTTAAATATTTTATAAAATCGTAAATTATAGCATTTCATAGTATTTTCTCGATCAATATCGTGACGATTAATTACTATATTTGCTAGCATAATGAAGTACAATGGCTAAAAAAAAGAAAAAGAATTTAAGAAAAAAATTATTCATTAAAAACAGATTGATAATCTTAAATGAAGAAACTTTTGAAGAAATTTTTTCTTTTAGGCTTACTTTAATGAATGTCTTCGTAACATTTACATTAGGAGGCATTTTTTTAATTTTAGTTACCACTTTCATTATCGCTTTTACGCCGCTTCGCGAATTTATTCCAGGTTATTCTTCGACAGAATTAAAAAGAAACGCAACCCGACTGGCAATAAAATCAGATTCTTTAGAAACCGCTTTACGTCAAAATGAAGTGTATATAAAAGGAATTCAAAAAGTCTTAAAAGGAGAATTAGAATATTCAAAATTTAATAAAGATTCTATTTTATCAGAAACAGCCGAAGATCCATCAGATTTAAACATGAAAGCTTCTGATGCCGAAATAAAATTAAGAGAAGAAGTCGCAAAAACGGAAAAGGAATTGGAGCCGAAACCGCAAGATAAAAAGAAAAGTGACAAAAAATAATACCATAAAAAATGTCAATTAAAGCTTTAGCGGCAAAGATATTTGCCAGAAAAATATATAATAAGACGCAAAATTGGGCCAAAAAACCAGTTGAAACGCAAGAGAAAATCTTTCAAAATTTAATAAAAAATGCAACGGAAACCAATTTTGGAAAAGACCATCATTTTAATCAAATAAAAAAGGTTGAAGATTTTCAGAAAAACGTTCCTGTAAGAGATTACGAAGATCTGAAACCTTATGTTGATAAGGTTGTAAAAGGCGAAGAAAACATTCTTTGGAAAGGAAAACCACTTTATTTTGCAAAAACTTCTGGAACAACTTCTGGTGCAAAATTTATTCCGTTAACCAAAGAATCAATGCCGTATCATATTGAAGCGGCGCGAAATGCTATTCTGCATTACGTAAATGAAACTGGAAATGCCGATTTTGTTGACGGAAAAATGATTTTTTTGCAAGGAAGTCCTATTCTAACCGAAAAATACGGAATCAAATTTGGAAGACTTTCTGGAATTGTAGCGCATTTTGTTCCAAAATATTTACAGAAAAATAGAATGCCTTCTTGGGAAACCAATTGTATTGAAGATTGGGAAACTAAAGTTGATGCCATTGTAGACGAAAGCATAAAAGAAGATATGGCTGTTATATCTGGAATTCCGTCTTGGGTTCAGATGTATTTTGAGCGTTTACAGCAAAAAAGTGGCGGAAAAAAGATTGGCGAAATATTCAAAAATTTCAATTTGTTTATTTACGGAGGTGTTAATTACGAACCGTATCGCGCCAAATTTGAAAACATGATTGGCAGAAAAGTAGATAGTATCGAATTGTTTCCTGCTTCTGAAGGTTTTTTTGCGTATCAGGATTCTCAAAAAGAAAAAGGAATGCTTTTATTGTTGAATTCAGGAATTTTCTACGAGTTTATAAAAGCAGATGAATTCTTTGAAGAAAATCCAAAAGCGTTAACAATTGGCGAAGTAGAAATGGGCGTAAACTACGTTTTAATTATTTCTACAAATGCTGGACTATGGCGCTATAATATTGGCGATACAGTTCAATTTACCTCTTTATTTCCGCATCGTGTGATAGTTTCTGGGCGTATCAAACATTATATATCTGCTTTTGGTGAACATGTAATTGCCAATGAAGTAGAGAATGCGATGAAAGAAGCTGTTGCGTCGACTAATATTGTAATTAACGAATTTACAGTTGCGCCACAGATTAATCCGTCAAGCGGATTGCCTTATCATGAATGGTTCGTAGAATTTGAAAACGAACCGGAAAACATGGAAGTTTTTGCAGAAACTATCGACAATTCGATGCGAAAACAAAACATTTATTACGACGATTTAATTACCGGAAATGTATTGCAGAAAGTAGTCGTAACCAAAGTTTCTAAAAACGGATTTCAAGATTATATGAAATCGCAAGGCAAATTAGGAGGACAAAATAAGATTCCGAGATTGTCGAACGATAGAAATATTGCGGATAATCTTACAAAATAAAATAATATTTCCAAGATTAAGCAGTTATTTATTCATATTAATGAGTGTGGATAAGTAAATGAAAATTAAATGAGTCAAGGAAAATTTCAGAATAAATACCGTATTTCTTCAATAAGAGCTCAATGCTGGGATTATGGTTGGAATGGAGCCTATTTTATAACTATCTGTACACAAGACAGAAAACATTATTTTGGAGAAATTCAAAATAATAAAATGATTTTATCGCATGCCGGAATTATTGCCGATTTATTATGGCATCAAATTCCATCACACCATAAAAATGTGGAATTGGGTGATTTTGTGGTCATGCCAAATCATATTCACGGAATTTTGATAATTAATAAACCATTGGATAATATTGATTTGGATTTCGAAAATGACGGCAATATTGTACAGACAGGGCATGCCCTGTCTCAACACGCCCTGTCTCCACGATTTCAAAACATTGGAAAAAATACTATTTCGTCAATTGTTGGATCCTATAAATCTGCAGTAACCAAACATGCCAATAGATTAGGATATCCACATCAATGGCAAAAATTATTTTATGATAATATCATTAGAAGCAATAATGATTATCAAAGAATTTCTGATTATATTGTTTCAAATCCCGAAAAATGGGAAAAAGATAAATTTAAAGCAGAAAATAAATCAAAATGATTAAAAAAAAATGATATTGTGGATACAAGGCATGCCTTGTATTTGCTTACATTTGAGTTTACAAAATAATACAGAATGAAAGAAACCAAACATATATCAAGATCAAGAGCGCAGGAATCTTCTGCGGCTATAGAAAAAATGTACATTACAATGCGCCATTTATTCAACCGTGGTTTTTACAAACCAATGGGAGTTTCTGGCGATAGCTTACGCGAATCATTATTAGCATTAAGACCTGAAATCTACGGAAATATTGCCGAAGAAAAAGTAGAATTAAACGGACTTTTATACGTCATTGAACGTCTTCCAATCGGAATTGAACAATGTCGTTTTATCAATTTAACTTCAGACGAAGGATATTCTAAATCGCATTTTCAAGCAATTGTTCCTCCAAAAAGAAGAAGAAATTGTTACAGAATCGACGAAGAGCAAATGAACGTAGAAATTACGCGCGGACGTTCTGATATTTATGATATTCTAACGCATTTGACTTTCATTTTCATAGAATCTCATAAAATTAAAAATAGAGTTTTAATTGATGATGGAGGCGAAGTTTCTCGCGATTGGCAGAAATTGGAACAAGCAGTAATGCAAACCAAAAAGCTGACACAGATTGAAAAAGAGAAAGCAATTTCGCACGTTGCCAATATTTTAGCCAGAACTTTTGAAGAAGTTTTGGATATTTACGATGCTTTTGGTTCAGAAAATGCGCCAGATCGTTTCTTGCACGTTATTTATTGGTTAGGAAAATTAGCGATCGAAGAAATTGTTGAAAACAACAAAAGAACGATTACTTTTAGTCCAGTTTTGCGTGAACGTTTAGGACATCACATTCACGGAGAAATCTGGGCAACAAACATAAAAGAGGTTTTAAAAGCAAACGACTTATTGAAAAGACCGATTCACGTTATCAGTGCGAATATGCACAGTGTGATGAATTCGATTTTTGCAACGCCTTTGCTAAAAACAAAATTTAAAGGAAAAACAGATTTCTTTATTTATGAAGAATTAAGCAGTTCTGGCTCAAAAGAAATTAGAGGTCAAGTTGAAGAACTAGCGTTGAAAAACGGAATGATCTCGTTACCAGATGCTTCAGGAACAAACATCGACGTTCAGATTTTTGATACCGCTCAAATTGACTGGTCAAAAACAGCTTTTTCGCATGCCAATGTGGGTGAAGATAAACCAGTAATTATCGTAATGGATTACGCTTTTGGTGAGCAAGCTTACGAAACAATTGACGAACTTTTAAAACCATTCAAAAAAGAAACTTTACTAAATGTAAAATCGGTTTCTATAATGGGGAAAGCGGGAATTTTGGAAGGCGGAAAAGGAGATATCATGATTCCGACAGCGCATATCAACGAAGGAACGGCAGATAATTATTTCTTCGAAAATGAATTAACTGGTGCCATGTTTGAAGGAAATGATATTGATATTTACGAAGGTGCAATGGTTACGGTTCTTGGAACATCATTGCAAAATAGAGATTTATTGAAATTTTTCCACGAATCGACTTGGGGCGTAATTGGTCTTGAAATGGAAGGTTCTTATTATCAAAAAGCGATTCAATCGGCATCAAAAATTAGAAAAAGTGTGCCGCACGATATTAAAGTTCGTTACGCATATTACGCATCAGATAATCCTTTAGAAACAGGAAGTACATTAGCTTCTGGCGGATTGGGAACAACGGGCGTAAAACCAACTTATTTGATTACAATTAAAATTTTAGAACAGATTTTTAATATAAAATAGCACTTTAAATGAGTACAAAAGTACCACAAAATTCAGAAGATCAAGAAGTTGATTTGGCTTTGATTTCGAAGAAGATTAACAGCTTTTTTGAATCTATTAAAACTTCTATTTTTAATGGAATCCAGTTTTTTGTTCGAAATTGGATTGTTGTTTTAATATTAGTCGTGACTGGTTTTGGACTTGGCATTTTTTTAGATAAAACTCAAAAGAGTTATGAGCATCAAATCATTGTAACGCCAAATTTTGGAAGTACAGATTATTTGTATGCAAAAATTGATCTGATAGATTCAAAAATTAAGGAAAAAGATACTTTATTTTTAAAAAATATAGTAGGAATTCAACAACCAGAAGTTTTGAAATCTATTGAAATAAAGCCTCTTGCAGATGTTTATAATTTTATAAAGAATAAGCCTGAAAATTTCGAATTAATAAAATTGATGGCTGAAGATGGTGATATCAATAAGGTTCTTCAAGAAAATATAACGAGTAAAAACTATACTTTTCAGAGTATAATTTTAGGAACAAAAACAAAAATATCAGAAGACAAAATTGTTAAACCGCTTTTAAAATACTTTAATACTTCTGATTATTATAGCAAAGTGCAAAAAGAAGCGTATCGAAGTGTTCAGTTAAAAATCAGCAAAAACGATACAATTATTAAGCAAATAGATGGCATTTTAAATAATGTTTCTAAATCTACAAGTAGTAATGCTAAAAGTGACAAACTGGTTTATTACAACGAAAATACACAGTTAAATGATGTCATTAAAACAAAAGATGGCTTAATTAACGAGCAAGCGATTCATCAAATTGAATTAATTACATTTGATAAAATCGTTAAAGAAACCAGTATTACTGCTAATATTGAGTCTGTAAAACTTATAGACAGATATTTAAAATTTACATTGCCTGTTTTATTTGTGGCACTTTTTGTCTTTTTGAAATTTTTTATCGCATTTTATAAAAGACAAAAGCATTTAAGTTCTGATTTGAAATAATATTTAAGATTAAAATATATTTTTGCGCAAAAAAATCCAATGAAGATAAAGTTTATAATATCAGTTTTAATTTGTGGACTTCTTTTTAGCTCATGCAAAGAAGAAAAAGTGGTAAAACAAAAGAAAAATTTTTCTGTTGTAATTGAAGGCATATTTGAAAAAAACGATAAAATTCAAGTTTTCTACTTAATTGCTGGAGATGTCTGGAAAGATGAAAATTCTGTTTCGCGACCAGTTTACGCTTCAAAGGAAATGCAAAAAATAGTTGTCGATTTTTCTGAGAAAGTTGTTCCAGAAAACATTAGAGTCGATTTAGGATTTAATCCGACGCAATCTAATGTTACGATTAAAAATATTTCGGTAAAATACAATTCAAAAATTATTGATGGCGATTTTGAGAAATATACGAAGTACTTTTATCCGAATGAATTTGTTACTTGGGATCCTAACTATTTTGGATATAAACTGAATGTTATAGATGGTAAATATGATCCTTTTTTAATGGGTAATGATGAACTTGCTATTCAGTTAGTAAAAATTACTGAATAACAAAAACTACTTCAAAAGGTGAAGTAGTTTTTTATTTCGGCTACACTTTTAAACTAATGAATTTAAAAAAAATTGAATTTAAAGAAATTCGAAATTATCTAATTTTCGGATCAGGTCAGTTTGTTAATTTATTAGCTCCATTACTTGTAGCTCCTTATGTAATATCGGTTTGCGGAATTGAACAATGGGGAAAAATCGGCGCTGCAACATCTGTTTTTATAATATTGGAAATATTTATAGATTTTGGTTCTAAACTTTTGGGAGTAAAAGAAATAAGTTCTAATAAAGAAAACAAAAATCGTGTTTCAGACTATCTTAGTATAACGTATGCTTTCCGTTTAATTGCGCTATTATTTATTCTTTTCTGCCTCATTTTAATTTTAATTTTGGTTCCGAATTTAGATTTCAAATTATATTTTTTGGGATCTTGTTTGTTGATATCGCAGTTTTTTAATCCGATTTGGTTTTATATTGGTGTTGAAAATTTTAAAAGAATTAATCGCATAATAATCTTTTCTAAAGCAATTTATGTTCTTTCGGTTTATTTCATTGTAAATCAGAAATCAGATTATGTATATGTGGTTTTTTTATTGGGAATAGCCAACATAGTTGTTTATTCGTATTATTACCTAAAGATATATAAAGAGTATAATATGTCTTTATTAACGGTTTCTAAAAGCAAATTGATTGAAAGCGTAAAAAGAGAATATCCAATTGTTGTTTCTAATTTATCTATAGCCGTTTACACAAATTTCCCGATTCTGATTATAAAATATGTTCTGGGAGATTTTTATGCCGGAATTTACAAAGTTGGAGATATGTTTTTAAGCGTTTTAAGAAGTTATCTGACAGTATTTTTCAACGTAAGTTTTCCTAAATTTTGCAGTATTTATTTTGAAAATAAAAGGGAAGCAATCTTGCATTTGAAGAAGATAAACATAGTCAATATCCTGTTTTTATCTTTGATAGTCGTTACTTTATATTTCGTGTCGTTTTTCTTTTTAAATGAGTTTGGTTTAGATAAAAAATTAACGAATTCACTTTTATTTTGTAAAGACTTTTTATTTGTTTCTTTGATTGTGGCATTAAATATACCATTCTATCAAATGTTGCTGTTGAAAAATCACCAAAACAAAATTGCCCAAATATCATTTTTTGGATCAATTTTAATGTTTATAAGCTGTTATTTTCTATCCAAAAATTTCAATTTGCAAGGAAGTATAATTTCAATATATATTGTCGAAATATTTATAACTACATCTATTATTATCTCAAGTTTATCGCTTTTTAAAAAGAATGATTAAGAAAACAGATTTTACCGATACTTTAAATACGACTTCTTTAGATCGTAAGGTTTATATCGTGATTCTAAATCATAAAGGATCTCGGGATACGATAGAATGTCTCGAAAGTATTTTAGAATTAAATTATCTTAATTATCAAGTTGTAGTTGTAGACAATAGCGAAATAGATGCGCCATTTCAAACATTATTAAATTGGGCGACATTGAATAAAATAAAATTTGATCAAACAATTGAAAAGGAATTAGATCTTACCATTGCCAAAAGTCAGATTGTATTTGTAAAAGCCGAAAAAAACAAAGGATTTGCTGCCGGAAATAATATTGCGCTGAATGCTATTTTAAAGATCAAAGAGTTTGATTCTTACATTTGGATATTGAATAATGATACTGTTGTAGATAAAGAATCATTAAAAGCTCAGATTTCGTATTTAGAAATGCATCAAAATTCTAAAATAGGAATTCTAGGAAGTAAGCTAGTATATTATTATAAAAAAGATACTTTACAAGCTATTGGAGGTAAGTTTAGTGAAAAATTTTACATCTCAAGCCATATTGGAGAAGGAGAATCAATTAATAAATCAAAATCTGAATTTGAGCAAATTGATTATGTAATTGGAGCATCAATGTTTGTAACCTATCCGTTTTTAGCAGAAGTTGGTATTTTGTGCGAAGATTTTTTTCTTTTTTATGAAGAATTAGATTGGGCATATAGAGCCAAACAGAAAGGCTGGAGTTTAGATTCGTGTTTAGAATCTGTGGTTTTTCATAAAGAAGGCGCAACTATTGGATCTTCATACAATTCAAAACAAAAATCTTTTTTTTCTGAAATAAATGTGTTTAAAAGCAGAAAGATTTTTGTTCAAAAATATTATAAACTCGGATTCAGATTTTATGTATCGAGCTTATTATTGATTTTAAATAGAATTAGAAAAGGGAAACTTAAACTCGGATTAGAATTGTTAAAGATTACTTTTTACAAATGAAAATTAAGATAAAAACATTAGTATTTTTTGTGGTGCTTTTAATGGCATTATATCAAGATTTTCCGTTGGTAAATGTCTTTGGAGAAATCGCGCGTTCGCCCATTATATTCTTAACACTTCCGATGTTAATTTATATTTTGATGCATCAGAAATTGATACTTTCAAAATACACCAGATATTTCATGTACTATATCTTTTATGTATTTATAATATCATTAATATTTATTCCGATTGTGTATTATTTGAATGGTTCGTTTGTAATAATGAAAGAAAACATTCTAATAAAAGCTATAAAACTATTTGTATATCCGGTTTCAATATTGATTTTTTATCAGTTTGTATATATGCTCTTTAGCTCTGGAAAAAACAGTTTTAATTATTTTTTTAATGCATTAATTAGTCTGCAAGTTCTGTTTGCCATTTACTTATTTTTTGAAGTGATTTTTTTAAAGAAAGAAACCATTTTTGCCGCGTTCTTGCATTCAGATAATTTAAAATATTACCGAGTTCGATTATTAACTCTCGAAGAAAGCTGGATTGGAACCGTATTAACAATCTTTATTTTCATTCCCATTTTTCTGGCAAATTATTTAGAAAAACCAAAAAAAATAAAAGAGAGAATTTATCTTTTATCAGCCTTTATATTTCTTTATTATACTTTTTTTAGCGAGTCAAAAGGATACCTTTTGTTAATAGTTGTTTCTGTTTTACCAATGACAATTCAATATATGTACAGTCACAATAAACTGAGAATGGTTTTATTAATTGGCTCTCCCATATTTTTAGTAATTGCCATATTTGTAGTTGTTATTTTGCAGCAAAATATTGATGAACAACTTCATACAAGCATAACTTTTGGTACGCGATTTACATCATATTTAGCCTCATTAAAAGTTTTTATAACGCATCCTTTTGGAATTGGCTGGAGCGGTTTTATTTATTATTATCCAGAAGCGATTAGAGATATAATAAATACATCTTGGGTAAGTACATTAAATTTGCAGGAAATCAAAGGATATTTGACAACAACAAAAGCATTGTCTACAAAAACCGATTTTTTTGATAATTTGATGTATGGCGGATTTGGCTTTATTGTTTTCTTCTATAACTTCTTTGTGAAAAGATATTTTTTCTTTTCTAAATTTCGTAATTCAAATTTCTTTTTTATTAAAGTTCCTTTATTATTTTGCATCTTGGCAGGAGTAATTTATATTACTTTTTATATAAAGTATGAAGTATGGTTTTTAATGGCCTTTTTAGATGTTTTACAAAGTCAAATAACAAAAGAAAATGAACATACTTATAGTAACTAGTTTCTTTCCGTATCCACCTCATTTTGGCGGAGCTTTTGATGTTTTAGAACGTATAAAAGGAATAAAATCTTTAGGACACGAAATTGATTTAGTCTGCACTTGCAAAGAATTTCCAGAACAAAAAAATATAGATTTTATGAAACAATTTATAAATGAACTTACAATTGTTTCCAGAAAAAATAAAATCACCGATTTATTCTCTTCAAAACCGCTTCAAGTAGTTTCTAGAATCGCCCTTAAAAAAGTATCACTAACAAAGAATTATGATCTGACAATTTTAGAATCTGAAAGTGTTGGAATTATACTTGAAAACAAAAGTTTTAAAACAGCCAAAACAATAGTTAGAGTTCATAATAATGAATCAGATTATTTTTTTCAATTAGCCAAAAGTGCAAAAAAACAAACAGACAAATTGTATTATTATCTTGAAGGAATAAAATACAAAACCTATTCTAAAACAATTTTTGAAAAAGCAGATAGACTTTGGTTTATTTCTAACGAAGAAATAAATAACAATAGTTTTAAGCCATTTGTCAATAAATCCACCTATTTGCCAGCATCTGTAAACGATGCTTTTGCAGAACAAGAATTATCTAGTAAAACAGTGCTTTTTATTGGCGCTTTATTTATGCCAAATAATGTAGAAGCAATAATGTGGTATTTGCAAAACGTTCATTCATTATTGGTTGCAGAAAAAAATTATAAGCTAATAATTGTTGGAAGTACAGGCGACAAAGAACCCAAAATATTTGAAGATAAATTTAAGTCATTTTCAAACGTTGAGGTTCGATTAAATCAAAGCGATTTGAGCAATTGTTATTCAGAATCAACCATTTTTATTAATCCGATGCTGCATGGAGCTGGCGTAAAGTTAAAAACCATAAACGCCATCCAAAACGGCTTAATTTTAATTTCTTCTAAAGTTGGAGCAGAAGGAATAGGATTGATAAAAGAAGAAATGTATTTTGAGGCGAATACATCAGAAGATTTTTCAAAATCAATAATTAAAGTCTTTAATATGAATGTTGACGAGAAACAAAAAATGGTAAGAAATGCCCAAAATCTTTTAATACAAAATAATTATTTATCTATTTTGAAAAATGAAATTCAGGATGAAAATAAATAAAATAGACTTATACAATTACACAACAATACTTTTAGGATCTTTTCCAATTCTTGGACTAAAGAAAAGTGTTCTCGCAATCATTATATGGGCGGTTTTTTCTCTAATAATAATGGTTTCTGAAAAAAGTTATAAAGCGATTCAGAAAAAGGACAGAATAAATCTCTTCGTTTTAACAAGCTATTATTTGGCTTTCATAATTAGTTTTTTCTTTATTGAAGATAAAAAACTCGCAATGAGATTTTTAGAAAAGAATATTGCTTTTCTAATTTTTCCAGTATTTATGATTGTAAATAAGCGTTTTTTTTATGAAAACACATTAAGAAGAACGATTACAGTTTTCATCATTTCAAACATACTTTTAGCATCCTATATTTGGATCGTAATTTTGTCGAAAGGATATTTAACCGTAATGAAATCAGATACTTATTATAATCCAATTATCAGGAATTTTTTTAGTGACATATCCGAAATTCATTTACCTTATTTAGGAATGTTATTTGTGTTTTCAAGCCTTGCGCTTTTAGATGATATTTTCAATAGTGCCAAAAAAATCGCATATAGGAATGTTTTGAGATGTTTGGGAATTGCGTTATTAATTTTTTCAGTTATTAGTTTTGCAGCAAGATTAGCTCTAATTCTGTTTATTGTATTATCACTTTTTTTACTTTTCAAAAAAGCTTCAAACGTTTGGATAAAAATAGGTTTTATAGTTTCTATACTTGCAATACTTTTTTTAGTTTTTACAATTCCGTCTTCAAAGAAAAGAATAGATGAAATTTGGAATGCCAAACTGGAACTGCCCAATAGCACTCAGAAATCTGAAGAAGTTAATTTTAGATACGGAATCTACAATTGCGTAAGTATAATTTTAAAAGAAAATTGGATAATAGGCGTAGGTCCAGGAAATGTTCAAAAAAAACTAGATAACTGTTACTCAGGCTATAGTTATAAAAATTACGATGATTATTCAAAAATAGAATATAATTCTCACAACCAGTATCTAGATATATGGCTTAAATATGGTATATTTGGCTTGATTCTATTTTTTGTTTTTTTGCTTTGGGGCATTAAAAAAATAAATATACTTTACGGTATTTTTCTATGTATAATTATGACAGCAATGTTAACAGAAAATATATTTGACAGACAAGTTGGTGTTGTCTTCTTTACCCTTTTTAACACACTTTTTTTAATTAACCGAAAAGATCATTTTGAAAAAAGCATTAATTAGCGATTGGTATTATGTAAATGGAGGTGCTGAAAAAGTGATTCATTCAATAAATTCAATTTGGAATGATTTTGATCATTTTGCCCTTATTGATTTTTTGAATGATGAAGATCGAAAGTTTATTTTAAACGGAAAAAAAGCAAAAACAAGCTTTATTCAAAAACTGCCAACGGTTAAAAAAAATCATCGAAAATTTCTTCAATTATTTCCAATTGCAATAGAACAATTTGATTTAAAAGATTTTGACTTAATAATAAGTTCTTCCTCTGCCGTTGCAAAAGGAATCAGAACCACCGAAAGCCAGCTTCATATTTGTTATTGCCACTCTCCAATGCGTTACGCTTGGGATTTAAGAGAGCAATATTTAAAAGACGCTGGATTGACCAAAGGTCTAAAAGGATTGTATGCAAAATCGGTTTTAGATAAAATGCAAAAGTGGGATTTATCTAATTCAGAAAATGTCGATTATTTTATTGCCAATTCTAAACACATTGCCCAGAGAATTAAAAAAAGCTATAATAAAGAATCGGTTGTAATTTATCCTCCGGTCGATGTTGATTTTTTTACTTTGGAAGAAACAAAAGAAGATTATTATTTGACAGCTTCTAGAATGGTTCCGTACAAAAAAACGCAATTAATCGTTGAAGCTTTTAATGCATTGCCTCACCTAAAATTGATTGTTGCCGGTGAAGGACCTGAACTTGAAAAACTTCAAAAAATAGCCAAAAAGAATATTGAATTTGTTGGTTTCGTTGAGAATAAAAAACTGCGAAGCTTAATGCAAAAAGCAAAAGGTTTTGTTTTTGCGGCAGAAGAAGATTTTGGAATTATTCCTGTCGAAGCACAAGCTTGTGGAACTCCAGTTATTGCCTTAAAGAAAGGCGGAACTCTTGAAACGGTTGTAGAAAATGAAACAGGAATTTTCTTTGAAGAACAATCGGTTGAAAAAATAAAAGAAGCAATACTTTATTTTCAAACCAAAACTTTCGATCCAAAAGTGATTCGCAAACATGCGGTTAAATTTTCAAAAGAACGATTTGAAAAAGAAATTAAGGAATTTGTTGAAACTAAGTTTAAAGCGCATAAACGCACTTTGAAATAAAGACAAAGTTAGAATATATCAGAAAAATAGTTTTCAAATCAACTAAATTTGCGTTGACTAAACAATTATCATGAAAAGAATACTTATTACCGGAGCAGCAGGTTTTTTAGGATCACATTTATGTGACAGATTTATCAAAGAAGGATATTTTGTTATCGGGATGGATAATTTGATTACAGGAGATCTTAAAAATATTGAACATTTGTTCAAACTGGAAAATTTTGAATTCTATCATCATGATATTACCAAGTTTGTTCATGTTCCGGGAGATTTAGATTATATCTTGCATTTTGCTTCGCCTGCAAGTCCTATTGATTATTTGAAAATTCCGATTCAAACCTTAAAAGTAGGATCTTTAGGAACGCACAATTTATTAGGATTGGCGAGAGTTAAAAAAGCACGAATTTTAATTGCTTCAACTTCTGAAGTTTATGGAGATCCGTTAGTGCATCCACAAACTGAAGAATACTACGGAAACGTAAATACAATTGGTCCGCGTGGCGTTTACGACGAAGCAAAACGTTTTCAGGAATCTATAACAATGGCATATCATACTTTTCACGGAGTAGAAACCAGAATCGTGCGTATTTTTAATACCTACGGACCAAGAATGCGATTAAACGACGGACGTGTAATTCCTGCTTTTATCGGACAGGCTTTGCGCGGAGAAGATTTAACGATTTTTGGAGACGGAATGCAAACACGTTCTTTCTGTTACGTAGACGATCAGGTCGAAGGTATTTTCAGATTATTGCATTCTGATTATGTTTATCCAGTAAATATTGGAAATCCAGACGAAATCACCATTAAAGATTTTGCAGAAGAAATCATAAAATTGACAGGAACAAATCAGAAAGTGGTTTATCATCCTTTACCAATAAACGATCCGTTGCAACGTCAGCCAGACACAACAAAAGCAAAAGAATTATTAGGTTGGGAAGCCAAAGTAAATCGCGCAGAGGGAATGAAGATTACGTACGAATATTTCAAATCATTGTCTGCAGAAGAACTTGCGAAAGAAGAACACAAAGATTTTTCGAGTTATATAAAATAAAAAAAGGGGAAATGCTTAACATTTCCCCTTTTTTTATTTAAATCAAATTGATTCAAAAAGCATCATGGTCAATTAAATCTTTCATTTGTTTATCGAGATTAAAGTTCTGTTTTGCATGAATAAAAATCGTTTTTTTCATAGCTTGAATTTCATTTTTATCTATTTCTGAAATTTGTTTTAAAGCAACATTTAAACCTTTAAAATCTTCAACAGGAACAACCCAACCCAGATTATTTTCTTCTACAATATTTTCGCCTTCGCCTCCGCCAAAATACAAAACAGGAAAACCTAAAGCGCTGTATTCGAATATTTTTGAAGGAACAGAACCGTAAATTCTTGTTTTTAAAGGAACAAGAGCGATATCCAAAGTCATTAATTTTTCATGCAGAATATTACGTTCTAACATTCCATGAAAAATAATTTTCTGCATCGGATTCTGATTCATATAATCGACAATTTGAGCTTTCTCTGCGCCATCGCCAAAAATATGTAATTCGACATTTAAATGTTCTAAATCTAATTTTTGAATAAGTTCAAAAACACCTTGCGCAACGCCCAATAATCCTGCGTAAAACAATTTTATTGGTTCGTTAGAATTTTCATTTTCATGGATATTATTTTCCACAAAATGATCGGGATAATTGCGATATAAAAAGCATTTCTTTTCTGGAAAAATAGAATGGATATGAGCTATAATTTCATTGGATTGACCGAAAATATGCGTTGCTTTTTTGTAAATGAAACGTTCTATAAAAAGTAGCATTTTATGCGAAATACTGTTTTTCTTTAAAACGCGAAGTTCAATTGCTGCAGTAGGCCAAAGATCTGAAACATTCAAAATTATTTTTTTTCGTTTAATCCAAAGTGCAAAAACAGCTGTAAAAGACAATAATAGAGGCGGAGATTGCACAATTACTTTTTTAGGTGTTTTGGCAAATAGTAAGTAGAAAAATAAAATAGTTGAGAAAGAAAACGTTGAAACAATTCTTTTAAAAATATTAGAACTGTTGCTCGGATAAATCCAAAGTCGTTTTAAAGTAATATTTTGAATTTTTTCGGTAACAGAAAATCGACCTTTATATTCTGGAAAAATCTCTCCTTTCGGATAATTTGGCAGCGGAGAAATCACCGAAACATTATATCCGTTTTGATTTAACTTCAGCGCCAATTGCTCAATTCTATTTGCAGCAGCACCTTTTTCTGGCGGATAATAATTGGATATAATTAAAATGTCGTTCATTATTTATCCAATAAAATTGAAACAATTCTTTCCGATGCTTTTCCATCCCATAATTCTGGAATACCACTTTTTTTGGCGCCATTTTGCAAAAATGAACCAAAAACTTTTTTCAGATTTTCAAAAGAAGTTCCCACAATTGTGTTCGTTCCAATAGATTCTGTTTCAGGTCTTTCCGTGTTATCACGCATTGTAAAACATGGAATTCCGAGAACAGTTGTTTCTTCAGAAATTCCGCCGCTATCAGTAATAACCGCAAAACTATTTTTGATTAAATACATGAAATTCAGATAACCTTGAGGCGAAACAAAAACGATGTTTTTAAATTCAATTTTACTTTCGCTTAAAATTGCCTGCGTTCTCGGATGAATAGGGAAAATTATTTTTTTGTCATTGACTAAAGAATCAATTCCGTGAAGTAAATCGATAAGAGATGAAACTTCATCAACATTTGCCGGACGATGTAAGGTTAAAATGATATAATTTTTTTCTTTTAATTGATGTTCGTTCCAAAAAACTGGCGCCGAACTTCTATTGATATTTTGATATAAAGTATCAATCATAACGTTGCCCACAAAATGTACATTTTCAGGATCAGAACCTAATTTCAGTAAATTTTCTGAAGCCGATGTTGAGGTTGTAAAAAAGTAATCTGTAATACTGTCCGTCAGCATTCGGTTGATTTCTTCGGGCATTGTTAAATCTCCAGAGCGAATTCCAGCTTCAACATGTGCTACTTTTGTATGGCATTTTTTAGCCACAATTGAGCATGCCATTGTTGAGTTAACGTCGCCAACAACCAAAACCAAATCACTTGGATTTTGAAGTAATTCTTTTTCAAAAGCAATCATAATTGCCGCAGTTTGTTTGGCTTGTGAACCACTTTTTACTTCCAAATTTACATTTGGATGCGGAATATTTAATTCCTCAAAAAAAGTATCACTTAAGTTTTTATCATAATGCTGACCGGTGTGAACCAAACGAAATGAAACATCTAAACCTTCATTTTGCTTGCTTTTGATAGCATTAATAATCGGTGCTATTTTTATAAAGTTTGGTCTTGCACCTGCAATTATGGTAATTTTCATAAATTCTTTCTAAAAACTTTCTTTGGCAAAAGTAAAGTTTAAATTGGAATCTCGATAAATTGGAAGATTTAGTTATGTTTAAAATTCAAATTTTGAAAAGTATATAAAATTAATCTTATTCAAATTGGAGGTCACAATTTGTGACCTTAAAAATGTAGAAATATTATTTTTTATAACCAATCTTTACTCTTTCAGCTTCGTTTTCTTTTTTCTCAGTCAATTCATCTAAATAAGAAAAAACTAATTCAATATTCTTATCATGATTCTCTAACTTCTTTTGTCCCGAGGCTTCGGGATGAAGTATATCAACTTTAATTTCAGTTGTGTCCAAAAACATTTGCCTAACTTTTGTGAAAATCCTCATAATTTGAATATTGGTTTGGATTGCTTTGTCGCTTTTTAGCACGCTTGAAAGCATTAAAATTCCATGTTCTGTAAAGACATAAGGAAGATATTTTAAGTTTGAACCTCTACCATTCTTCAAGGTCACAATTTGTGACCTTGAAGAATCATATTCCACTTTAGTAAGTTCAAACATAAAATCATCGGGAAATCTTGATAAATTTCTTTTAACAGCTTGCTTTAATACTTTGGTCTCTATCCCATAAAGTAATGCCAAATCGCCATCAAGCATCACTTTCTGACCGCGGATAAAATATATTTTATTAGAAATTGTTTCTTCAGAAAGTAGAGATATATCGTCCATAAGTTTTAATTAAAAAACAAATGTAAGATTTTATTTATACTTATAAATAAGATTGAAACTGTTTTAATTTCCCACTATTGCTTCTTTCTAAAACAGATTTTCGGGTAAAAGTGAAGTTTAAATTAGGTTCCAGATATAAATCAATGGCTCCTTTTATTTTTTGAATTTGTTCTGAAACCAATTCTTTTTCAGCTACATATTCAATTTCAAAAGCATCTATTTTAGTTTGTTTGATAATGAATTCTTTTACATTTCCATCGTCTTCAATTATGCTTTTGGTTACATAATAGAAAGTCAAACCTGGCGATTTTTTTCCGCTTGGAAGAATTGCTACGTCATTGGTTCTTCCAATTAATTTTTTTAGAATCGGTTTTTGCGGAGTGCTTTTTTTATCTAGAATTCCAATATCGCCAATTTCATATCTTATAAAAGGATGAGCTTTGTTGAAAAGAGAAGTAATCACAATTTTTCCTTCTTCCCCGTAAGGGAGAACATTATTATTTTCATCTAAAATTTCTACAAAAAGCGTTTCAGAATTTATTTGCCATTCGCCTTCAAGATTTTCAAAAGCAATTAAATCCAATTCGGAAGCACCGTATTCACGGATAATTGGAATTCCGAATTGTTTTTCCAGCAGTTTTTTATCCGAATCAAAAAGCATTTCTGAAGTAACAAAACACGCTTTTAAAGTCGGACAAATTTCGTTCAAAACGATATTTTTATTTTCTAAATATTTGGCAAAGAAAACGATAGAACTTGTATAACCGTTGATGTAATCGAATTTTTTCGTTTTGAATTTCTGTAGAAATTTTTCTAGAATTTCATCTGATAAATCAAAAACCGGAAAACGAAAACGATGCGTCAAAAAATCTTTGAAACGTTCTTTTTTGTATCCAATAAAATCTAAAGGAATGCCATAAAAACGTGCTTGAAAAGAATGGTTAAAATCAATTCTAAACCATCCAAAACGCATAATAATCGAAGACCAAGTTAAAGCGTGAGCATATTTATCTTTCGCAAAAACAAACGGAGTTCCGCTCGATCCAGAGGTTTTGTTGAGGTAAATGTTTTTTTGGGAATATCCTTTTGAAAGTCTTTCTTCAAGTGGTTTTTGTAGATTCTGTTTGTTTAAAATTGGTAAATCTTCCCAATTTTTGAAAGTCGTATTTCCGACTAATTCTTTATAAAAATTGTTGTTTTTCAAATGAAAATCGACAATTTCGTTCTTTTTATTTTCAAGAAATGAATTGTATTCTTCTTCTGAAAAATGAACAATTTTATTCAATTCGGCTTTGGCTTTCTTTATCGGAAAACCATTTAATTGGAGCGAAAGATCAAAAAGACGAATCATTTTTCAGGATAATTTTCCTCAAAAATAATGTTTACGAATTACTAACAGTATAGAACCAACAATTTTTTGAAGATTAAATTATTTTTTACGTACAAAAGCAAGTATTTTTGCACCACAACTAAATACAACAACACCATGACAATTTTATTATTGGGATCAGGCGGAAGAGAGCATGCATTTGCATGGAAAATGACTCAGAGTCCGCTTTGCGAAAAACTTTTTGTAGTACCTGGAAATGCAGGAACCGCTGCAATTGCTGAAAACGTGGCAATATCTGCGACAGATTTTGAAGCTGTAAAAGCTTTAGTACTTAAAGAAAATATAAGTTTAGTAGTCGTAGGACCTGAAGATCCATTGGTAAAAGGTATTTACGATTATTTCAAAAACGACGAAAGTTTAAAACATATTCCAGTTATCGGTCCATCTAAATTAGGTGCTCAATTAGAAGGAAGTAAAGAATTTGCCAAAGAATTCTTGATGAAACACAATATTCCAACGGCGGCTTACGATAGTTTTACTGCAGAAACAGTTGAAAAAGGTTGTGATTTCTTAGAAACATTACAGCCTCCATACGTTTTAAAAGCAGACGGATTGGCAGCAGGAAAAGGAGTTTTGATTATTCAGGATCTTGAAGAAGCAAAAACAGAATTACGTAATATGTTGGTTCACGCTAAATTTGGAACAGCAAGTGCAAAAGTTGTTATCGAAGAATTTTTGGACGGAATCGAATTAAGCTGTTTCGTTTTAACAGACGGGAAAAACTATAAAATTCTTCCAACAGCAAAAGATTACAAAAGAATTGGCGAAGGCGATACAGGTTTAAATACAGGCGGAATGGGAGCCGTTTCTCCAGTTCCTTATGTTGATGCTGTTTTAATGGAAAAAATTGAAACTCGTATTGTAAAACCAACAATCGAAGGTTTTCAAAAAGACGGAATCGAATATAAAGGTTTTGTTTTTATTGGTTTAATAAATGTGAAAAACGAACCAATCGTTATTGAATATAACGTAAGAATGGGAGATCCTGAAACTGAAGTTGTGGTTCCGAGATTAAAATCAGATTTAGTTGAATTGTTTTTGTCTGTTGCAGATCAAAAATTAGGCGATTTTAATTTAGAAGTTGATCCAAGAAGTGCTACAACGGTTATGTTAGTTTCTGGCGGATATCCTGAAGATTTTGAAAAAGGAAAAGTAATTTCAGGATTAGAAAATATTGAAGAATCTATAGTTTTTCACGCAGGGACAAAATTAGATAACGGAAATGTCGTTACTAATGGAGGACGTGTAATTGCTATTACTTCTTACGGAGATAATTTCCAAGAAGCCATAAAAAAATCTTACCAAAACATAGATAAACTAAGCTTTGATAAGATGTATTTTAGAAAAGATATCGGCTTCGATCTAATTTAAAAATAAAATTTGCCAGCCCTTTTTAATTAAAGGGTTTGGTTTTTATTTTAAAAATGAATGAGCTGTTGTATCTTGGTTTTCAGTTCCAGCGTCATCAAAAATGCGTAATTGTTTAATCCAGTAAACGATTGCAGCAGAGCAGATGATCATAAAAATCCAGTTAATAGTGTTTGCACCAAACCATGTAATTAATTCCAAACGACGTAAAAAGTCAAGAGGAGCAAACAAAATGTTAACGAATAAGTATTGAATTCCTTCGAAAAAAGCTTTCATAATTTAAAAAATTATATGTTATTTATTGTTGTGTAATGCTTTGAAGATAAAATTCGGCTTACCAAATCTTTTTTCTACTTGTTAGGTTTTCCTTTTAAACAAGTATTATCTTTACAACCACAAAAGTATAAAATATCCTTATGATAACAAGTGTTTTTAAAAAATCTACGCCATTAAATTATTCGTTGGTTGTAATTTTGATACTGGTTTTCTTTTTTATGTTCCAAATTAAAGATCCTTCTTGGGTTAGTTCTTATTTTTTGGCATTTCAAAAAGTGAGTTTATTATGCTTTATTTTGGCTTCTTTTTTTATGATTAATTTTATCGTAAAAAAGAACGGACTCAGTAAAGACAATGGTTACGCGATACTTTTCTATTTATTATTTCTATTATTTTTTCCAACGATATTTAATAATCCAAATGTTATTTATGCCAATTTCTTTATTTTATTGGCTCTTCGAAGATTGGTTTCGTTACAATCTTTAAAAGCTTCAAAAGAAAAAATATTTGATGCGGCATTTTGGGTTTTTGTAGCTTCTTTATTTCAATTTTGGAGTATTTTGTTCTTGATATTGGTTTATATATCCATTATTTTTCACGTTTCACGCGATTATAGAAACTGGGTTTTGCCATTTATCGCATTTTTAGCGGTGGCAATTTTGTTTTATATGACTTCCTTAATTTTTAATATTGATGTCGTAGCTTTTTTTAACGAAAGAGCTGTAATCGATTTTAAGATTGATTATTTTAAAAATAATTACGAAAACGCGGCACTTTCAATATACACAGCTGTTGCTTTGTTTTTTGTTACTTCTATGCTGATGACTTTATCAAATAGACCACAGATTGTTCATTCATCATACAAAAAAGTGGTAGCATATTTTTTTATCGCTGTCTTGGTTTTCATTATTTCGCCAAACAAAAGCAATGATTTATTGTTATTTAGCATTGCGCCTTTAACTATTATGGCGGCAAGTCATGTAGAATATATGCAGCAAAAATTGAATAACGAAATTGTATATTATGTACTGATAGTGTGCGGTTTGTTTACTTTTTTCTCACAATTATAATTTACTTCCGTAAGCGAGATCGCCAGCGTCGCCAAGTCCAGGAACAATGTAATTTTTCTCATTTAGTTTTTCATCCAAAGAAGCAACCCACAAATGGCAATTTTCTGGAAGATTTTCTTCTAGATGCGCAATTCCTTCTGGAGCAGCAATAACAACAACAATATGAAATTCTGTTGGAGTAGCATTTTCAATCAGTTTTTTATGAACGGCAACGATAGATTGTCCAGTTGCCAACATCGGATCTAGAAGTAAAACAGTTTTATTGTTTAAGTTTGAAATGGCTTGATATTCAACTAAAATTTCAAACTCATCATCATTATTCGGGTGAAATCTGCAAGCAGAAACAAAGCTGTTTTCGGCATGATCAAAATAATTTAAAAACCCGTTATGAAGTGGTAAACCAGCTCTCAAAATCGGACATAAAACTAAATCGGTTTCAATTTGAGTTGTTTTTTTAATGCCAAGCGGAGTTTGGATTTCAACCTCTTTATAAGGCAAAATTTTACTTAACTCGTAAGCCATAATTTCTCCAATGCGTTCGATATTTCTGCGAAAACGCATACTGTCATTCTGGACATTTACATTTCTAATTTGACCTAAAAAATGATTAAGAACGCTATTATTTTCAGAGATATAGTGAATTTTCATGATGAAATATTAATTTATTAACGAATAAAGATTAGAAAACGAAAAATAATTGCTTTTTTTCGCAGCATAAAAGTATAAAAAGTATCTTTGTAACTCTAAAAAAATAAATACATGTTTTCAAAATTAGCATATTCTGTTTTCGAGCAAAGCATCAAAGATTATCATCAATTTGATAATGTTGACCAGCCGATCAATAATCCTTATCCAAAAGATAAGTTCGAGCATTTGTTATATCTAAAAAATTGGATTGATACCGTTCAATGGCATTTTGAAGATATTATTCGTGATCCGCAAATTGATCCAGTTGCAGCTTTAACTTTAAAAAGAAGAATTGATGCATCAAATCAGGAACGTACTGATATGGTGGAATATATCGATAGTTACTTTTTGCAAAAATACAGCGATATTAAAGCTAAAGACGGAGCAAAAATCAATTCTGAAAGTCCAGCTTGGGCATTTGACAGATTGTCTATTTTGGCTTTAAAAATTTATCATATGCACGAAGAAGCTACACGCGCTGAAGCTTCTCAAGAACATAGAGATAAATGTCAAGAAAAATTAAATATTCTTTTAGAGCAAAGAACAGATTTATCTACAGCAATTGAAGAATTATTGACAGATATCGAAAGCGGAGAAAAATTCATGAAAGTGTACAAACAAATGAAAATGTACAACGACGATGATTTGAACCCAGTTTTGTATCAAAATAAAAAATAATTTGGCAGACTTGTCTAGCAAAATTAAGCATATAGCCGTCATGAGACTATCCGCAATGGGAGATGTCGCCATGACGGTTCCTGTTTTACGCGCTTTTGTAAAACAATATCCGACAGTGAAATTGACCGTTATTTCTCGTCCATTTTTCAAACCTTTTTTTGATGGAATTCCAAATTTGGAGTTTTTTGCTTTCGATGAAAAAGAAAGACACAAAGGATTTCCTGGGCTTTTGCGATTATTTAAAGACTTGAAAAAACTAAAAATTGATGCTTTTGCAGATCTTCATAATGTTTTACGTTCTAAAGTTGTGAGTTTACTTTTCGCTTTAAGCGGAAAAAAAAGAGCAACCGTTGATAAAGGCCGTGAAGGAAAAAAAGAATTAACGAGAGCTGAAAAGAAGATTTTCAAACAATTGCCAACAATGTTCGAAAGACATACAAAAGTGTTTGAACAACTTGGTTTTCCTTTAGATTTATCCTCCCGAAGCGTCGGGACAACTTTTCCTGAAAAAGCAGTTTTAAGTGCTGATATTCTTAAAATTATCGGAAATGAAAATTCAAAATTAATTGGAATTGCACCTTTTGCTCAATACGATTCAAAGGTTTATCCTTTGGATTTAATGAAAGAAGTAATTGCCAAATTGGCTGAGAATTCTTCATACAAAATTTTACTTTTTGGCGGAGGAAAAAAAGAAATCGAAATTTTAGATTCAATTTTAGAGCCATTTGAAAACGTGATTAATATGGCTGGGAAAATTAAGTTTCAGCAGGAATTACAATTAATTAGTAATCTAGATGTCATGCTTTCTATGGATTCTGGAAATGCACATATTGCAGCAATGCTTGGAGTAAAAGTAATTACGCTATGGGGCGCAACGCATCCGTACGCAGGATTTTTACCTTTTAATCAAACGCTAGAAAACGCATTGACTTCAGACAGAAATCAATATCCAAAACTTCCAACTTCGGTTTATGGAAATAAAGTTGTGGAAGGTTATGAAGATGCGATGAGAACTATTTTGCCACAACAGGTTTTTGACAAAGTTGTAGAACAGCTTTCATAAAAGATTAAAGAGCTAAAAGAATAGTTTTTTAAGCTTCGGAGAAGCGAAATATTTATAGCAAAGAATAACATTTACAATATTAAAGCTCCAGCGGAGCGACATATTTTTTATAATATATGCCGCTCCGCTGGAGCTTTTTTCCTTTTTTTTATTGTGATTCTATAAATATTTTACCCCGCTGGGGTTATTTCCCGATAATAAACTTTAGGCAATATTGCTTCTTAACTCATATTTTTCATCAGAATCAAGAATAGAATATCCTATTGTTTTTTTTCTTTTTTTGTTAACTATAATCGTAACAAAGTTGTTTTTGTCTTCGGTTGATAATAGAATATGTTCAAACTTTTCTGTTGAATCTCTGTAAATCTTGTAAACTAAGTCGTTGTCTTTGATTTTTTTAGATAAAACTTTAGCTGATTTAAGTCTACTTACATAAGGCCAGATATTAAAAACATTAGAATCTGTGTTTTCTACTTCTACCATTTTATCGGTTAAAGTCGAATTGTATTTTTCTTTTTCGAGCAATTTAGGGCCTTTTCTGTTTTTCATTTTTATAATAACCGCCAGAACGCATAGCGAAGCAGTTACAACAAGCATAATAAATAGATATAAATGAAAATGTTGTACGTGAGCTGTCATGATATTTAATGTTTAAATGTTTGACAAATTTGATTTAGCTCTACAAACCGAAGATTTTGCGATTGCCATAATTTCACCTCTAATATAATAAAAAATAAGCAAATTTTTGGCTTAATTTTGTTTTTATTGCAATGACAACTTTAATAAAAAAAATTTCTCTTAATTATAAAAAAAAATTCCAAACTCCAATTGAAAGCTTGGAATTTGGAATTTTTAATATTGGAATTTAACAGACTAAACGTCGTCGTAATCAACATAAATAGTTTCGGATGTTGGATGCGCCTGACAAGTTAAAATTAAACCTTCGGCAATCTCGCTATCTGTTAAAATTGAGTTTTTAGTCATTTCTGCACTTCCTGCAGTTACACGTCCTAAACAGCTGCTGCAGATTCCGCCTTGGCAAGAATAAGGAGCGTCAACACCTTGTTTTAGAGCAGCATCAAGAATAGTCTGTTTTTTAGACATTTCAAAAGTAGTTTCTTCATCATCAACCAAAACCGTAATTTTTGTGTGTCCTTCTTGAGAACCTTGAATTGCGTGTTCTTCAGTAGAAGAAGTAAAAAGCTCAAACTTAATGGCTGATTCTTTTACATTTTTCTCTTTTAAAACATCAGAAACGGTATTAATCATTTCTTCTGGTCCGCACAAGAAGAATTTATCAAACTGAAGTTCTTTGTGTTTGTTATTCAAAACAAAATTTACAGTCGATTTTTCAATTCTTCCAAATAAAGCATTTTCAGCTTTTGCCTGGCTAAATACGTAATGAACAAAAAATCTGCCTACGTATTGCAATTGTAAATCGTGAAGTTCTTGATGAAAAATTGTGTTTTCAGGAGTTTTATTTCCGTAAACTAGTACAAATGAACTTTTTGGTTCGTGTTTTAAAACCGATTTTATGATAGAAAGAACAGGCGTGATTCCGCTTCCTGCAACAAAGGCTGCATAGTTTTTTTGTCTTTCTGCATCTGGTTCAAAAGTAAATTTACCTTCTGGTTGACCTACTTCAAGAACATCACCTGCTTTAAGTCTTGTATTGGCAAACTGAGAAAAAAGACCATTTTTTACCGCTTTAACAGCAATTCTTAATTCGCCGCTATCTGGAGCAGAGCAAATAGAATAAGCGCGTCTAATTTCTTGGTTATCAAGTGTTAGTTTTAAATTTATATATTGACCAGCTATAAATTTATAGTCAGGTTTTAGTTCTTCTGGAACATTAAAAAGTACAGAAACAGCCTCTGCAGTTTCGCGTTTAACCTCTTTAATTATAAGTTTTAAGAATGAAGGCATGATAGAATTTTTATGCAAAAGTAGCAAACCACTATTAAAAGTTTAGCACTAAATTATTTTTTTTAACTTTTTTTGTAACGTTTTCCTACATTTGATCTCTTACTACAAAAATACTAAAACCATAAACCATGATTAAGAAGTTTATTTACCTTGAATGGAAAGCTTTCATTCGATCGGCATCATTTGGTAAAAACCTGGCAATGAAAATTCTAATAGGTTTTTTCATGATCTATTTTTCAGTGATTTTTATCGGAATGGGCGTTGGAGCATTTTATGTTCTAAAGGATATGAAATTAGAACCTTTGGTAACAGTCAACAAATTTTTAGTTTATTATTTTTTGTTCGATCTGGTAATCCGATTATTATTGCAATCAATTCCTGTTTTAAATATTAAACCGTTATTGATAATGCCTTTTAAAAAACCGACAATTGTTCATTTTTCATTAGGAAAAACGATGCTGTCATTTTTTAATTGGGTTCATGCTTTATTTTTTATTCCGTTTTCGATTGTACTAATTTTAAACGGATACGATGTTGTCGGAATTGTTTTCTGGCATTTAGGAATTATGGCATTCATTTATATCAATAATTTCCTGAACATTATTTTAAGCAATATCGACAAATTGTTTGCTTTGTTTGTTGTTGCTATTTTGGCTTTCGGAGGAGCGCAATATTATAAATTGTTTGATATAACGGTATTTACAACTCCGTTTTTTCAAAACTTTTACGATATAGAAGGTGTATTTTTAATACCAATATTAGTATTAATCGGATTGCATATCTATACTTTTAAATATTTTAAAAAGAATTTATATCTAGATGCAGGACTTTCTGTAAAACAAGATGAAGCTTCTACAGAAAATCTTACTTGGCTTAATCAGTTTGGAACTTTGGGAACTTTCCTTAAAAATGACATCAAACTTATTAAAAGAAATAAAAGATCGAAAACGACAATTATTATGAGCGTTATCTTTTTATTCTACGGATTGATTTTTTTCGGAAACTCACATCAGCCAGCTATGATGCACATTTTTGCCGGAATATTTGTTTCAGGAGGATTTCTATTTGTCTTTGGCCAATTTGTTCCGAGTTGGGATAGTTCATATTACCAATTAATGATGACTCAGAATATTCCGTACAGAAATTATATCACTTCAAAATGGTGGCTTATTGTTATTGCAACATTTGCCTCGACAATATTGGCATCTTTTTATCTCTTTTACGGATGGGAAGTTTATCTAACTATTGTTGTTGGAGCGATTTATAATATAGGTGTAAATTCTCATTTGGTTCTTTTAGGTGGCGCTTTCACTAAAACACCGATTGATTTGAGTAATGCAGGCGGAGCTTTTGGAGATAAAAAAGCTTTTAATGCAAGCGCTATGCTTTTGTCTTTGCCTAAAATTTTATTGCCAGTGGCCTTATATGGATTAGGAATTTATTTTGGAGACAAAATGATTGGTTTGGCTTTAGTAGCCGGCGCAGGTATTCTTGGATTTGTATTTAAAGAAAAGGTATTTTCTTTAATTGAAAAAAGATACAAAATTGAAAAATACAGTACGATAAGTGCTTATAAACAAAAGAATTAATTAGAAAATTTGTCAATTTGAGAATGAGAGAATTTCATTCTTTAGAAATCTAAAATCAACAATTATTATGATACAAGTAAATCAACTTTCAAAAAAATATAACGGAACAACAGTTTTAAACATTAGCAATCTTGATATTCCAAAAGGACAAAGTTTCGGATTGGTCGGAAATAACGGAGCAGGAAAAACAACTTTTTTCAGCTTACTTTTGGATCTTATTCAACCTACAACCGGATATATAAAAAGCAATGATATTCAGGTAAATACAAGCGAAAACTGGAAATCTTTTACAGGTTCTTTTTTAGATGAAAATTTCCTTATCGGATATTTAACACCGGAAGAATATTTCTACTTTATTGGAGATTTGCGCAATCAGAATAAAGCAGACGTAGATGCTTTGTTGGCAAAACATGAAGAATTTTTTAATGGAGAGATTTTAAAAAACAAAAAATACCTTCGAGATTTATCAAAAGGAAACCAGAAAAAAGTTGGAATTATTGCAACACTTATTGGAAATCCAGAAGTTGTAATTTTAGACGAACCTTTTGCAAATTTAGATCCAACAACAGTTAGCCGATTGAAAAAAATTATTAAAGAATTGGCAGAAAATCCAAATGTAACAGTTTTAGTTTCAAGTCATGATTTGCAACATACTGTTGAAGTTTGCGATCGAATAGTGGCGCTTAATAAAGGCGAAATTGTAAAAGATATTCAGACTTCAAAAGAGACCTTACAGGAACTAGAATTGTTTTTTGCGGTATAGCATTTCTATATTTCAAAAAGAAGCGTATTTTTACAAATGAATATACTAAAACTGATTTTTAGTAGTTATCTGTTTTAAACTCTTTTCTATTGAAAAAGAATACTCTTAAATATAGTTTTACTCTCGTTTTTTTATTGCTTTTGATAGCTTGTTCTACCAAAAAAAACACTTTTTTGGCTAGAAGTTCGCATTCTATCGGGACCAAATATAATATTTTGTACAATGGAGGAATTGGCTTAGATAAAGGTCTTCAATCTATTCAGGCCAATAATCAAGATAATTTTTGGAAAATTCTGCCAATAGAAAAAATGCAGTTCGACGAAAATTTTTCTGAAGGAGAAAAAGCCAAAAATCCTGATTTTGAAAAAGCAGAAACAAAAGCTACAAAAGCGATTCAGAAACACTCCATGAATATTGGAGGAAGAGAGAGAAACTGGCAGATTGACGAAGCGTACCTTATGTTAGGAAAAGCGAGATATTACGATCAGCGCTTTATTCCTGCAATTGAGGCATTCAATTATATTTTGTACAAATACCCAGAAAGCAACAATATTTACATTGCAAAAATCTGGCGTGAAAAGACCAATATGCGTTTAGGAAACGATGCAATTGCTCTTAAAAACATTAAAATTTTACTTAAAAAAACAGATTTAGACAAACAGACTTTTGCCGATGCAAATGCTCTTTTGGCTGAAGCATTTCTGAATTTAGAACAAAAAGATAGTGCCGTTGCCAAACTAAGAATTGCGGAACAATTTACCAGAAAAAATGAGGAACGCGCTAGATATCGCTTTATTTTGGGACAAATGTACCAAGGAGAAGGAAAAAGAGATAGCGCTAATTATTTTTATGATGGTGTAATTGATTTAAACAGAAAAGCAGATCGTAAATACATGATGCATGCTTATGCAAAGAAAGCTCAGATGTATGATTATGAAAACGGAAACGATACAATTTTCTTAAAAATGTACAATAAGTTAGTTGCAGATCGTGAAAACCGTCCTTATTATGATGTGCTTTTTTATGAGATGGGTAATTTTTATGATAAAAGAAAAGATAATAAAAACGCTCTCGTTTTCTATAATAAATCATTAGCAAGAAAATCAAAAGATCCGTATTTAATGGCTTCTGCTTATAGAAATATCGGAAACATGTATTTTAAAAATACAGAATATATAATGGCAGCAAAGTATTATGACAGTACTTTGGTTAAGCTAGATCCTAAAACTAGAGAATACGCTTTTATTGAAAAAAATAGAAAAAACCTTGATGAAGTAATAAAATACGAAGCAATCGCAAAACGTAATGACAGTATTATTAAGGTTTACAACTTGCCAGCAACAGAAAAGAAAGTTTATTTTGAAAACTATATTGCAGAGCTAAAAAAGAAAGACGAAGCTAAACGACTTTCAGAAGAAAAAGAAAGAGAAAGATTAGTCAATATTGATTTAAATTCTCAGGCAGAAGTTTCTGGAAACGGAGCCGTTAATCCGCAATCTTTAGGTAAATCTTCTGTTCCTGAATTAGTTGGTGTGCCTCCAGGTTCTAATGATAATGTAAGCACATTTTATTTTTACAACCCAACAACAGTTGCTTACGGAAAACTGCAATTTAAAAAAATGTGGGGAAGCCGAACTTTAGGCGGTAATTGGAGATTGTCAGGAGTAAAATCTGCAAATGATGCAGCATTAAACGATACGATTAAAAATCAAGAAATTGCAAACGCAATAGCAGATACGGTTGTTGTAGAAAAATATACAGTTGCTTATTATGTAAAACAGCTTCCAACAACTCAATCGGCTATGGATAGCATAGGCAAAGAACGTAATTTTTCATATTATCAATTAGGACTTATATATAAGGAGAAGTTTAAAGAATATAAATTGGCCAGTGACAAATTGGAACAGTTATTAAAAAACAATCCAGAAGAAAAGCTAGTATTGCCATCGATGTATAATTTGTATAAAATCTATCAAATTACAGATCCGGCAAAAGCAGAAGCAATGAAAACTGAAATCTCGTCTAAATACCCAGAATCGAGATATGCCCAGATTTTAAATAATAAATCAGACGATTCAAGTTCGAGTCCCGACAAAGAGTATTATAAATGGTATAAACTTTTTGAAGAAGAAAAATTTGATGAAGTCTTGGCGAATATCGATAATTTAATTAATCAATATTCAGGAGATGATATTGTTTCTAAATACGAATTATTAAAAGCCAATACTTTAGGAAAAGTAAATGGTTTGGAAGCCTATAAAAAAGGTTTAGAAAATGTCGCCGACAATTATCCGAATAGTGAAGAAGGTAAGAATGCGAGAGAAATTCTAGAAAAACAAGTTCCTATCTTAGAAAAGATGGCCTTTACAGATGTAGACAATAAAAATTGGAAAATTTTGTATAAAGTTGCTAATACAGATACAAAAACGGTCGAAAAAATTAAAGAGGCAATTAGAGTATTTTTGTTAGTTGAAAACTTCGAAAGATTAACAACATCTGTAGATAAATACAATAAAACGGAAAGTTTTGTAGTTATTCATGGTTTAAAGTCTGAAGCTTATGCTAGAGATATTGCTGGAGTTTTCAGAGATGATAAAAAATACAAAATTGCCGATCCGTCAATAATTATATCAACGGATAATTACAAAATAGTACAGATCAAAAAGAATCTAGACGCATACTTGACCCCAAAAGCCCCTTAAATCTTAACCGCCATGTTTGAAAAAGTAAAAAAAAACGGAACTGAACAATTAGGAAAAACGAATAGAATTGTAGAAGGAACATCAATAATAGGAGATATCGTTTCTAAAGCCGATTTTAGATTAGACGGCGAATTGATTGGAAATTTTACTTCGCAAGGCAAAATCGTAATTGGCGCTAAGGGATCTGTAAAAGGAGAAATAATCTGTAACAATGCCGATATCGAAGGAGAGTTTCACGGAAAAATAAAAGTTCTGGAAATCCTTAATATCAAGTCTACTGCTCAAATTCATGGAGAAGTAGCAGTAGGAAAACTTTCAATAGAACCAGGAGCAGACTTCACAGCAACCTGCACAATGCTTGCCCATTCAAATCAGGTAATAATGTTAGAAGATGGAAAAGGAGCCGAATAAAAATAGAGGAAATAAATGGATAGCACTCATTAATATTCCCATTCAAATGGGTGTTATCATATTTTTGTTTTCTTATCTCGGAACCTGGCTAGACGAAAATCATCCAAGCGAAAAAGTTTACTATAACAAGATCTTGGTTATGGTTGGCGTTGCATTAGCACTATATAATGTTATACGTCAGGTAAATGAGATTAATAAAACAAAGTAAATAAAGTTTAAAAACAGCTTTAAATAATATCGCATCTTTGCAAAAAAAATATTCAAGATGTTTTTAAAGAAATATAAACTTGTTTTTCATTTAATTATTCTCGCCTTTGCTTCCTATATAATACATAAAGGAGTTTTCTTCATTTTTAAAATTAACGGCCAAAACTTTTTCTACAGTTTAGAAGTCTTGTATCTTATTTTTCTATTTTTTTCTACCTTATTATTAATACTAACATTAAAATTCCAAAAGGATAAATTTGATAGTATTGGAATGTTCTTTATGTTGGGAACTTTTGTTCAAATGTTTATTTACTACGGATTTTTACGACCAATTTTATCAAACAACATTTCTCACGGCTCTGTTGAAAAAACTAATTTTTTTATAACATTTCTTCTGTTTTTGTTATTTCAGACGCTTTTAACTGCCCGATTATTAAATGAAAAGCGTTAAAATAACAATTCTTTAAAACAAGGTTTAAAAATAATTTTTCATATCCTTTTGAATATTAATAAAAAATGTACCTTTGCACCAAATTTTAGAAACGTAAAAAATAAGATTTTCCACAGATATGGTGATTTCAAACAAACCACTCAGATTTATTCTTGCAGCTTTAGTAGCTTGTCTTCCACTAATGAGTTTTTCAAATACTGAAAAAGACTCTACGCATGTTCAAACTGAAGTAGCCCATGAAGGTGCTGCAGAAGGACATCATGCAGAGCCAACAGATGTTAAATCTAAGATTAAAGCATTTATTGGTCATCACGTTTTAGACTCTCATGATTTTACATTAACGCAAGATGATGAGACAGGTAAATATTATGGTTTCCCATTACCAGTAATTCTTTGGGATAATGGTTTACACATTTTTTCTTCTTCTAAATTTCACCACGGACACGAAGTAGCTGAGTCAAATGGAAATTTTTATGTGATTAATCATCACGATGGAAAAATCTACAGAACAGATGCTAAGGGTACAATTACTGAAGATGAAAAAACAGGTCACCCAACAAATGTTCGTCCGTTAGACTTCTCAATTACAAAAACGGTACTTTCTATTATGGTTGCCGCTTTATTAATGTTTTGGTTATTTACAAGTTTAGCAAAATCATATGCTAAAAACGGAGGAATTGCTTCTGGAGTTGGAAGAATTTTCGAACCTTTAGTACTTTTTATTCGTGACGATGTTGCGATTCCAAACATTGGTGAAAAACATTATAAGAAATACATGAGTTATTTATTAACTATATTTTTCTTTGTATTGTTTTTAAATATTTTCGGACTAACTCCACTAGGGATTAATGCTACAGGAAACTTTACAATTACATTCTCTTTAGCAATCCTTACATTCTTAATCACAAACATTTCAGCAAATAAAAATTACTGGGGTCACATTTTCTGGATGCCAGGAGTACCAAAACCAATGAGAATTATTTTGGCACCAATTGAATTGTTAGGAGTTTTCATTAAGCCATTTTCATTAATGATTCGTTTGTACGCAAATATCTTTGCGGGTCACATCGTATTAATGAGTATCATTGGATTGATGTTTATCTTTAAAAGCTGGATTGGAAGTACATTATCTTTCGGATTATCATTTGTACTTTCTATACTAGAAATTCTAGTAGCATTTTTACAAGCCTATATTTTTACAATGCTGTCTGCACTTTATTTTGGTTCAGCAGTAGAAGAGCACCACCACGAAGAGGAGGGGCACCACTAAAAATTAGATTTCAGAGTTTAGATTTCAGATTTATTTCAATCTAAAATCTACATTCGAAAATCTAAAATCAAATTGAATGTTTAATTTTTAATATATACAAATATGAACGGTTTAAATTTCGTAGGAGCTGGATTAATCGTAATCGGAGCTGCATTAGGTATCGGTAGAATTGGTGGTTCAGCAATGGACGCTATCGCTCGTCAACCAGAAGCTTCAGGAAAAATCCAAACAGCTATGCTTATCGCTGCTGCACTTATTGAAGGTATTGGTTTCGCTGCATTATTCGCTGCTTAATTAAAACACAAAAAACAATAGTTGCAACGGTTGGTTGTAACTATTGTTTTAAAAATAAAACATTAAAAATAAAATTGCTCTTCAAGACAATTTAAAAGATATAATTTAAAATTTATAATTCTATATAATGGAAAAGTTAATAAATCAGTTCGAGTTCGGTTTGTTCTTTTGGCAAGTATTAATATTTGTTGGATTAATTTTCTTGTTGAAAAAATTTGCATGGAAACCAATTCTTGATGCAGTAAATGATAGAGAGCAAGGAATTAAAGATGCGTTACTTTCTGCAGAAAATGCAAGACAAGAAATGCAAAATTTACAAGCTGATAACCAAAGAATTTTGAATGAAGCTCGTGCAGAACGTGACGCTATGTTAAAAGAAGCTCGCGAAATGAAAGAGAAAATGATTGCTGATTCTAAAAATGAAGCTCAAGCTCAAGGTCAAAAAATGATCGAACAAGCTAAAGCGGCTATCGAAAGCGAAAAAAACGCTGCTATGGCAGAATTGAAATCTCAAGTTTCAACTTTATCATTAAGCATTGCTGAAAAATTATTGAAAGAAGAATTATCTAACAAAGAATCTCAAACTAAATTAGTTGAGAAAATGTTAGGTGACGTAAAGTTAAACTAAGACTATGGCAAGTACAAGAGCAGCAATTCGTTATGCAAAAGCAATTTTGGACTTAGCAAACTCTAAAGGTGTTGCCGAAGCTGTAAATAACGATATGAAATCAATTGCAAATGCAATTGAAACTAATGTAGAATTGAGTACGTTTATTGAAAACCCAACAACAACTGTTGAAGTTAAACAAAGTGCTCTTTTAGAAGTTTTCTCAAATGTAAATGGTGTAACTAAAGGGTTATTTCAATTATTATTCGAAAACAAAAGATTTGAAATTTTAAATGCAATTGCTGTTGAATATAGTAAAGTATATGATGAAAGCAATGGTGTTGAAGTTGCAAAAGTGACAACTGCAATTCCTATGGATGCAGAATTAGAGGCTAAAGTTTTGGCAAAAATTGCGACTTTATCTGATAAAAAAATTACAATTGAAAATATAGTAGATCCAGCTATTATCGGTGGATTTATTTTAAGAATAGGTGACAAGCAATACAATGCTTCTGTTGCAAACAGATTACAAGTATTAAAAAGAGAGTTAAGTAATTAGTTTTTATAACACAAAAAGTGTCTAAATTATAAATTAAGATGGCGGAAATCAAACCTGCTGAAATTTCAGCAATATTAAGAAAGCAAGTAGAAGGTTTTGAATCTGGTGCTACGCTAGAGGAAGTAGGAACAGTACTTCAAGTTGGAGACGGTATTGCTCGTGTTTACGGGCTATCTAATGTACAATATGGAGAGTTAGTAGAATTTGATAACGGTATGGAAGGTATCGTATTGAATCTTGAAGAGGATAATGTTGGGGTTGTACTTTTAGGGCCATCAACTGGACTTAAAGAAGGATCTACTGCAAAAAGAACTCAACGTATTGCTTCTCTTAAAGTAGGTGAGCAAATGGTAGGACGTGTTGTTAACACGCTTGGTTTTCCAATTGATGGAAAAGGACCAATCGGTGGAGACTTATACGAAATGCCTTTGGAAAGAAAAGCACCTGGTGTTATCTTCCGTCAGCCAGTAACTGAACCATTACAAACAGGAGTAAAAGCAGTTGATGCTATGATCCCAGTTGGTCGTGGACAGCGTGAGCTTGTAATTGGTGACCGTCAAACAGGTAAATCAACTGTTTGTATTGATACAATCTTAAATCAAAAAGAATTTTACGATGCAGGAAAACCTGTATTCTGTATATATGTTGCAATTGGACAAAAAGCTTCAACTGTAGCAGGAATCGCTAAAATGTTAGAAGAAAAAGGAGCAATGGCTTATACAGTTATCGTTGCTGCTAATGCTTCTGATCCAGCTCCAATGCAAGTTTATGCTCCATTCGCTGGTGCTGCAATTGGAGAGTACTTTAGAGATTCAGGTCGTCCTGCACTTATTGTTTATGATGATTTATCTAAACAAGCTGTTGCTTACCGTGAGGTTTCTCTTTTATTAAGAAGACCACCGGGACGTGAGGCTTACCCTGGAGACGTTTTCTACTTACACTCTCGTTTATTAGAGCGTGCTTGTAAAGTAATCGCTGATGATGGTATCGCTAAAAACATGAACGATTTACCAGATTCTATCAAATCTATCGTAAAAGGTGGTGGTTCATTAACTGCTTTACCAATTATCGAAACTCAAGCTGGTGACGTTTCTGCATATATCCCAACAAACGTAATTTCTATTACAGATGGTCAGATTTTCCTTGATGGAGATTTGTTCAACTCTGGGGTTCGTCCTGCAATTAACGTAGGTATCTCTGTATCTCGTGTTGGAGGTAATGCTCAAATTAAATCTATGAAGAAAGTTTCTGGAACTTTAAAATTAGACCAAGCTCAATTCCGTGAATTAGAAGCTTTTGCTAAATTTGGTTCTGACTTAGATTCTGTTACTTTAAACGTAATTGAAAAAGGAAAAAGAAACGTTGAGATCTTAAAACAAGGTTTAAATGATCCTTATACAGTTGAAAACCAAGTAGCTATTATCTACGCTGGTTCTAAAAACTTATTAAGAAACGTTCCTGTAGAAAAAGTAAAAGAATTTGAAGCTGATTTCTTAGCTTACTTAAACAGTAAACATAAAGATACGCTTAACGCGTTGAAAGCTGGTAAATTAGATGACAGCATTACAGATGTTATCGAAAAAGCAGCAAAAGAAATCTCAGCAAAATATAACTAATTTTAGTTGACGGTTGTTGGTTGATTGTTTTTAGTAACTATCAACCAACAACTAACAACCAATAACTATTTACATGGCAAATTTAAAGGAAATCCGTAATAGAATTACTTCCGTTTCATCGACGATGCAGATTACATCGGCTATGAAAATGGTTTCTGCTGCAAAGCTTAAGAAAGCACAAGATGCAATCACTGCAATGCGTCCTTATGCCGAGAAATTAACGGAGTTATTGCAAGATCTTTCTGCTACACTTGAAGGTGAAGTTGGAGGAGATTACACTACACAACGTGAAGTAAAAAAAGTATTGTTAGTAGCGATAACTTCAAACAGAGGTTTATGCGGTGCTTTCAATTCAAATATTATTAAAGAGATTAAAAACCGTACTGAATTTTACGCAGGAAAGCAAGTTGATGTTTTTGCTATTGGTAAAAAAGGAAATGATGCTTTAAGCAAAACTCATAAAGTTCACGGTCATCATAATGCAATTTTTGATCATTTAACTTTTGAAAATGTTGCTGGAATTGCAGATAATTTGACTGAGAAATTTTTATCTGGAGATTATGATAGAATTGAGTTGGTTTACAATCAATTTAAAAATGCAGCAACTCAAATTGTTCAAGTAGAGCAATTTTTACCGTTAGCTCCTATCAATTCTGACAAAAATGTTTCTGCTGGAGATTATATTTTTGAACCCTCTAAAGAAGAAATTGTTTTGACTTTAATTCCTAAGTCTTTAAAAACACAATTATATAAAGGTATCCGCGATTCATTTGCTTCTGAGCACGGAGCTCGTATGACTGCTATGCACAAAGCAACAGATAATGCTACTGAATTAAGAAACCAATTAAAATTAACTTATAACAAAGCTCGTCAAGCTGCGATTACAAGTGAGATTTTGGAAATTGTTGGTGGAGCAGAAGCTTTAAATGGATAATCAATTCCATTAGATATAAAATAAAAAGCCAGCATTTGCTGGCTTTTTATTTATTGGAAGTTTTCTTTTTTAAAAATAATTTTATAAAATGGTGATTCTCAAATTATTCAAAAGTTGAGAATCACTACCATTTTATAAAAATAGACAGATAACTCTGTGTGCTTTGTCTTTCATGGGAACAAACTAGCTTTATTAATCCCAATGCTCTGTTTTTTTAAGGGTTACATTTCAGCAGAATCAATCCCTTTTGCTTTGTCTTTTATGGGAACAAACAAGCTTTATTAGTCCCAGTGCTCTGTTTTTATTAGGGTTACAATACAGCTGAATCAATCCCTTATGCTTTGTCTTTTATGGGAACAAACAAGCTTTATCAGTCCCAGTGCTTCCTTTTTTATAAGGGTTGTATTTAGCTTTCTCAATCCCTGTGAAACAAATTTAGGAAAAGACTGTCTAAAAAAAGTTACATAATTTTCATGTCTAATTTATATATTTCACATGTCTTTGATTTTTAATTATATAACTATTAACTAAGAAATTAATTATTTTTGATTATATTAAAGCAAACTGTAATGAATCACCAACTTATAAAAGAACTTACTACCATTCCTGAAATGTTAGCTCAAATAGGTACAATTAGATTTCTATATCCAAATATAACTTTAGAAAAATATGAATCTTTTCTTTTGGAAATGCTTCCACACAACTATACTCAAATTGCTGTTTTTGAAAATGATATTTGTGTAGGACTAACAGGTTGCTGGTCTGCAACAAAATTATGGACGGGAAGATATTTAGAAATAGATAATTTTGTTGTAAATCCAGATCACCGTTCTAAAGGAATTGGAAAATTGCTTACTGATTATATAGAGAAAAAAGCAATGGAATTAAATTGCAGCAGTATTGTTTTAGATGCTTTCACCGGAAATTTTGGAGCGCATAGATTTTACTACAATCAAGGTTACGCGCCAAGAGGGTTTCATTTTGTAAAAATTTTGGACGAAAAGAAAATGACTGTTTAAAAACAAACAGAACTTTATTTTATTGCTTCAACAAAAACATCATTAAACAAAAGAAATGGTTATTTTTGTCTTACAAACACTATTACAATTATATTTTGGGATTATATAAAAATCTATTTAAGCAAACAGCAATTTACGGTCTGGCTACAGTTTTACCAAGAATGCTAAGTTTTTTATTAGTGAGATTATATACAGGAATTTTACCAACTGCAGAGTATGGAGAAGTTTCAATTGTATTATCTTGGATGGTTTTCTTTAACGTAGTTCTTTCTTACGGAATGGAAACGGCTTTTTTTAGATTTTATAGTGCCGAAGATGATAAGAAAAATGTAATTGCAACTTCTACAATTTCAATATTTTGGACTTCAATTATCTTCCTTTTTGTTGCTTTAATTTTTAGGAATACGTTAGCCAATCTTGCAGAGGTAGATGTTCAATATATTACGTATACCGTTTGGATTTTGGTATTAGATGCATTGGTTTTAATTCCGTTTTCTAAATTAAGAGCCAATCAAAGACCAATGGTTTATGCGGCAATTAAGATTGGAAATGTCGTTATTAATCTTCTACTTAATATCTTTTTCTTAATGTATTTGCCAACGTTGGCGGCAGAAAATCCAGGTTCTGTTTGGGACAATTTATATGTAGAAAACTTTCAAATCGCTTATATTTTCATTGCGAATCTTCTAGCAAGTTTGGCAACATTTATAGTTCTTTCTCCAAATTATCTTTCGCTTGGACGAAAATTCGATCCAGAACTTTGGAGAAGAATGATGAAATATGGTCTCCCAATTTTGGTTGCCGGATTAGCTTTTGCCGTAAACGAACATTTCGATAAAATCTTATTAGGTTATTTACTTCCAGAAAATCTAGCAAAATCTGAGGTTGGAGCTTATTCAGCTTGTTACAAATTAGGATTGTTTATGGTTCTTTTTGCAACAGCTTTCAGATTAGGAATTGAACCTTTCTTTTTCAGCCATGCAAAAAATGAAAATGCTCCGCAGACTTATGCAGTAATTACAAAATACTTTGTGATATTGGGATCTCTAATTTTATTAGGCGTGATTGTTTTTGCGGATGTTCTAAAATACCTTTTATTAGACAATAAATCGTATTGGGAAGCAATGAAAGTTGTGCCACTAATCATTTTGGCGAATTTCTTTCTTGGAATTTATAACAACTTATCGGTTTGGTATAAACTAACCGACAAAACAAAAATTGGAGCTTACATTTCTATAGTTGGTGCAATTGTAACTTTGGTTCTAAATTATCTTTTAATTCCGAAATACAGTTATTATGGTTCTGCAATTGCAACCATTTCTGCTTACGGAAGTATGATGCTTATTTCTTATGTTTTAGGAAATAAATATTATCCAATTCCTTATGACATGAATAAAATTGGCGCTTATTTAGGAGTTTCTATATTATTTTCGATTATCTCGTTTTACGGATTTAGAGAAAAATATTATGTTGGAATTCCGCTTCTTTTAGCCTTTATGTATTTGGTTTATCATTTCGAAAAAGATACTATAAAAGGAATAATGAAAAGAAAATAAGACACTTATAAAAAATATTTATTTAAAAAATGAAAATACAAATAATCAATAAATCTCAGCACGATTTACCAAACTACGAAACAATTGCTTCTGCAGGAATGGATTTACGTGCCAATATTTCTGACGCAATTACGCTAAAACCTTTAGAAAGAGCTATCGTAAAAACAGGACTTTTTATCGAATTACCAATTGGTTACGAAGCGCAAGTAAGGCCAAGAAGTGGTCTAGCAGCAAAAAAAGGTGTAACCGTTTTAAATTCGCCTGGAACTATTGATGCAGATTACAGAGGAGAAATTGGTGTAATTTTAGTAAATTTATCTAATGACGATTTTGTAATTGAAAATGGAGAAAGAATTGCACAGCTGATTATTGCAAAACACGAAAGAGCAGAATGGATCGAAGTTGAAACACTTTCTGAAACATCAAGAGGTGAAGGAGGATTCGGAAGCACTGGAGTAAAATAAATTTCTGTAATAAACAGAACAAAAAAAAGAAAGACCAAACCCCTTGAAGATTTTTTCAAATCTTCTTATAAAATCAAATAAAGAATGAAAATAATTGTGCCAATGGCAGGCCGTGGATCAAGATTAAGGCCTCATACATTAACTGTTCCAAAACCATTAATTCCTGTTGCAGGTAAATCTATTGTACATCGTTTAGTTGAAGATATTGCCAAAATATTAAAAGAACCAATTGAAGAAGTGGCTTTTATTTTAGGAGACGAAGCTTTTTTTGGAGATGATGTTGTAAATAGTTTAGAAGATTTGGCTAAAGGATTAGGAGCAAAAGCTGCTATATACCGTCAGGATCAACCTTTGGGAACGGGTCACGCAATTATGTGTGCAAAAGATTCTCTTTCTGGACCAGCGGTAATTGCTTATGCAGATACTTTAATTAGAGCAGATTTTGAATTAGATCCAGAAGCAGATGCTGTAATTTGGGTAAAGCAAGTTGAACAGCCAGAAGCATTTGGTGTTGTAAAACTAAATCAAAATAATGAAATTATTGAGTTGGTTGAAAAACCAAAAGAATTTGTTAGTGACTTAGCGGTTATCGGAATTTATTATTTTAAAGAAGTTGGAGTTTTAAGAAATGAACTTCAAAATGTTTTGGATAATAACATTCAAAATGGTGGAGAATACCAGATTAATGACGGTATCAAAGCGATGATGGCAAACGGAAAAGTTTTCAAAACCGGAAGCGTTGACGAATGGATGGACTGCGGAAACAAAGATGTTACTGTAGAAACAAATACAAGAATGCTAGGTTTTCTTCATAACGATGGAGAGCACTTAGTAGATTATGGTGTGAAATTAGAAAATTCAACAATTATTCCTCCTTGTTATATTGGAGAAAATGTTGTTTTGAAAAATACAACTATTGGTCCAAATGTTTCTTTAGGAAATGGATGTCATGTAACAGATAGCAGGATCAAAAACAGTTTGATTCAGACTTATTCTCAAATCAAAAATGCTGATTTAGATAACGCAATGATCGGAAATCACGTAAGTTACGACGGTAAATTTACTAGTATTAGTATTGGTGATTATGCTGTTTTAGAATAAAATAAAAAAGAAGAAAGTTTCGTTTTTGTTTAAAATGTATTTTTCCAAATGATTAGAAAAAGAGTTTTTACAGTTTTGCTTGTTGCTTTTTTTAGCACATCGTTTTCGGTTTTTGCTCAGACAGAACCCGAAGATATTGCTATGGCAACAGACGAATATCAAGACTCATTTTATGAATCATTAAAACAAAAAGGAATCGAAAATTACGATAAAGCAATTGTGTCATTGGAAAAATGTATCAAACTAAAACCCAATGACGCAGTCGCTTATTTTGAATTAGGCAAGAATTATCTAGCGCTTAAACAATATCAAAATGCGCAAGATGCTTTTGAAAAAGCAACACAGCTTGATCCTAAAAATAAATGGTTTTGGCTCGGAATTTACGATGTAAGTTATGAGACGAAAAATTATGCTTTGGCGATTGAAATCATTCAAAAAATTATTGTTTTTGATGAAGAATACAAAGATGACTTGATTTCGTTGTACATGATTACCAATCAGTATGATAAAGCGCTAACAGCGATAAACGAAATGAATGATAAGTTTGGAAAATCTTCTGATCGTGAAATTTATAAAGCGCAGATTTTATCGCAAGGAAAATATCAAAATGCAGAAATTGACAATCTGATTCAGCAGATTAAAAAAGATCCAAAAGAAGAATCAAATTATTTGAATCTAATTCTTTTGTATTCGAAAAATAATGAAAATGAGAAGTCTTTAGAAGTGGCCAAACAATTGGCAAAAGAAATTCCGAATTCAGAATGGGCTCAAGTAAGTTTGTTTAAAACTTATTTAGATGCAAATCAAGCAGATAAAGCTATAAAATCGATGAATATGATTTTAGCAAGCTCAAAAATTGATTCAAAAATTAAACATAGAACGTTGAATGAATTTTTGATTTTTGTAAACAAAAATCCACAGTATTCTGCCGATTTAGAAAAAGCAATCTCTTATTTTGATAACGATAAAGAAGTAGATGTTGCAAAAGAAATTGGAAAATTTTATCATAGCAAAGGTCAGTTCGAAAATGCAATTAAATATTATGAAAAAGATTTAAAAGCACATTCAGATACAGATCTTGAAACGAATATGTTATTGTTAGAAGCATATTCTCAGATTAAACAATACGATTTAATGACCAAAAGAGCCATGATGCTGATTGAAGTTTATCCGAGTCAGGCGCAGTTTTATTATTATGCTGGTTTGGGAAGCAATCAGACGAAGCAGTTTAAAAATGCGAAAACTGTTTTAGAAATGGGACTTGATTATGTTGTTGATGATGCAAAATTGGAAGCAAATTTTAATATTCAATTAGGAGAAGCGTATAATGGATTGGGAGATGCCAAGAAAAAAGAGGAATACTTTTTGAAGGCTAATGAATTATTAAAAAAGAAAAAATAAAGAAAATTCAAATGAAAAAATATATATCAGTTTTATTGCTGTCTGTTGCCGTAATTTCATGTAAATCGAAAGCAGTTGCAGTACAAGGAAACAATACAAGCCAAACAGTTGCACCGAAAGAAGATAAAAAAGTGGTAGAAAAACATTATGAGAATAAGTTAGATTTTTCTACTTTATACATAAAAGCTAGCGCGAAATATGTTGATGAAAAACAAAGTCAAAATGTAAGTGCCGAAATCAGAATTGAGAAAGATAAACAGATTTTGATAAGTGTGCGTTTCTTAGGAATTACAATGGCAAAAGCTTTGATAACGCCTTCTTCAGTAAGTTATTACGAAAAAATAAACAGTACGTATTACGAAGGAGATTTTACAAGTCTGAGCAAATGGTTAGGAACAGATTTAGATTATAGTAAAGTGCAGAACTTACTTGTAGGAGAAGCATTTGACGATTTAAGAAAAGGAAAATACACGCAAACCATTGTAGATAATCTTTTTAGATTGGATGAAGAAAAAGATGCTAATTTGAAAAAGACGTTCTTCTTAGACGGCGAAAAATATTTAATTCAAAAAGAAGAGATTTCTCAGCCATCTGAAAATAGAAATTTACAGATTAATTACTCAGACAGTAAAGTTTTCAATCAAGGAACAATTCCAACAAGTATCGAAATCAATGCCGTTCAGCCAAAAGGCAAAACAAATATTAATTTAAATTATAACAATATTTCATTTAACGAAGAACTTTCTTTTCCATATAGCGTTCCAAGTGGGTATAAAAAAGTTACAATTCAGTAAATTTGCAAAATAAAAATAGAAACATGCCAAAATTTCTCCTAAGTCTAGTTTTAATATGTGCCACAACATTTGTGTGGGCGCAAGATTCACAGCAAGAAAAACTGGAACAGCGTAAAGCTCAAATTCAACAAGAAATTAGAGACAATGAAAAAATGCTTCAGTCTGTTCGAAAAAAAGAGAAATCTGCTGTAAATGAATATTTAATTCAGGCAAACAAAATTAAGCTTAAAGAGAAATTAATTAATACTACGGCAAAGCAAGAAAAGCTGATTAGTAATGACATGTATATTAATCAAGTTCAGGTTAATAAGCTTAAAAAAGAATTAAAAGTTCTAAAAGAAGATTATGCAGAAATGATTTTAAAATCATACAAAAGCCGTTCTGAACAAAGTCGTGCAATGTTTATTTTGTCTTCAGAAAGCTTTTTGCAAGCTTATAAAAGAGCGCAATATTTAAAACAATATACCAATTTTAGAAAAAATCAAGGACTTGAAATTCAATCTAAAACAGCTCAATTAGTTGATTTTAATGCAAAACTGGATGGGCAAAGACAAGTCAAAAAGAAAATCATTGTCGAAAACCAAAAAGAGAAAGTTACACTTGAAGCTGAGAAAAAAGAGCAGCAGAAATTGGTTAATTCACTTAAAAAAGATAAAAATAAAATCGCAGCTGATATTCGATCAAAACAAAGCGAATCAAAAAGAATCGACAGACAAATTGATCGTTTAATTCGTGAAGCTATTGCCGAAGCAAATAGAAAGGCAGCCGCAGAAAGAGCCAAAGCGAATCCAGGTTCGAGCGAAGCTAAGGCTCCGGTTTCTTCTTCTAAAATTGCATTGACACCAGAAGATAAAGTTTTAGCTGCTGATTTTAAAGCAAATAGAGGAAGATTACCTTGGCCAGTAGAAAAAGGATTTATTTCTCTTGGTTACGGAGATCAGCCACACCCGCTGCACCCTTCAATTACGGTTCATAATTCTGGAGTTGAGATTACAACTGAAGATGGCGCGAGCGCAAGAGCTGTATTTGCTGGTGAAGTTTCTAAAGTTATTGTTTTATCTCCAGTAAATAAGGCAGTTGTAATTCAGCACGGAGATTATTTTACAGTATACCAAAACTTAAGTTCGGTTTCGGTTAGTCAAGGAGATAAAGTGACAATCAAACAAAATATCGGAAGAGTTAGAACAAGTGGAGATACAGGAAAGACAATTATTAAATTCCTGATTATGCAAAATACTTCAAATAATAATCCAGAAGGATGGCTGCAAAGCAGATAAAAATTTAAGGGAGCATTTAGCTCCCTTTTTTATCACACAGAAATTTTAATTTAAACTAAAAGAGAAATTAATTCTTTCGTTGAACTGAAATTATACGATTGAATTTAAAAATAGTATTTTTGCAAGATGGAAACAAATAGACAGAAAAAAATAGGTGGAGTTATTCAGAAAGATCTGGTTGATATTCTGCAAGGTGAAGTGAGAAAAAACGGGGTTACAAATTTGGTAATTTCAGTGTCTAAAGTAAGTGTAACTACAGACTTATCTGTGGCAACAGTATATTTAAGTATTTTTCCACAAGAAAAAGCTAAAGAAACTTTAGAAGGAATCAAATCAAATACAACTTTAATCAAACATGATTTATCGCAGCGTGTACGTTTGCAATTGCGTCGCGTTCCAAATTTAGTTTTCTTTATAGATGACTCTTTAGATTATATTGAGAAAATTGATAATGCACTTGCAGGAAAAGAAAACCCAATAGAAAACCGTGATCTTTTAGAAAAAAGAAGAAAATCATAAATTGAATTTCCCCTTATACATAGCCAAACGTTATATTTTTAGCAGCAGTAAAAACAATGCTATCAATATCATTAATCGTATTGCCAGCATGGGAATCATTGTTGGTACGATGGCTTTGTTTGTGGTTTTATCCGTCTTTAGCGGATTGAAAGTCTTTAGTCTTTCATTTACAAATGAAATAGATCCTGATTTAAAATTGACAGGCACTTACGGAAAGTCATTTTTTATTGCACCCAATCAGGAAAATGAAATCAAGAAAATAGAAGGTGTCGCTTCTTACACTAAAATTATAGAAGAACGTGTCTTGTTTTTATTTAAAGACAAACAGCAAGTTACATATCTTAAAGGTGTTGATAGTTCTTATGCCGTTGTTAACGATATTAGAAAGAAACTTTTTAATGGTCAATGGCTGAAACCAGAAACGTTTCAGGTTGTTATAGGTTATGGTTTGGCGCAGAATTTTTCTTTGGGAATTATGGATTTCGAAAATCCGCTTCAGATTTTTGCTCCAAAACCAGGAAAAGGAGCAATTGAAAATCCAGAAGAAGCTTTCAATAAAACAGATGTTTTACCGGTCGGAATTTATTCTATAAGCGAAGATTTAGATTCTAAATATGTATTCGCAGATTTAGGTTTAACGCAAGAATTACTGATGTACAAACCTAATCAGATTTCTGGAATTGAATTTAAACTAAAACCAAATGCAGATGAAAGTGCAATAAAGAAGCAACTGAATTCTATCTTTAAAAATAAAATCACTTTAAAAAACAGAGCGCAATTAAATGAGTCATTGTATAAAATGCTCAACACAGAAAATATTGCCGTTTATCTGATTTTTACTTTAGTGATTATCGTAGCACTTTTCAATTTAATTGGAGCTTTGATTATGATGATTTTAGAAAAGAAAGGAAATCTTAAAACCCTTTTTAATCTTGGAACAGACATCACTCATCTTCGCAAAATATTTTTACTTCAAGGCACTTTGTTAAGTGTCTTTGGCGGATTAATCGGATTGGCGCTAGGTATAATACTTGTAGTTTTGCAACAACAATTTGACTTGATTATGATTACGCCAACACTTGCTTATCCGGTTGTTTTTACAATGGAAAATGTACTTATTGTAATGACAACTATTATTTCTTTAGGTTTTGTAGCGTCTTTAATAGCAAGCAGCAGAGTTAGTAAAAAATTGCTTGATTAATTTTTGCTAAAAAATATTACTTATATTTACCGCCTTAAATAACTACAGCATATGATTGTTTCTGCCTAATCCTATTTTATTTTTTAGAATAATTAGGATACTTACGTTTACTTTTTTTAGCTCAGATTTAAAAATTTCTGGGCCAATATTATTTTTATCCTAAAATATCATGACAGAAACAATTATAAAGAAAAGTTTGTTTTCTAAAATTTTCACCACTTTAAAACAAGCCTTAAAAGGCGACGAATCTTTTGATTACACTTCAGGAAGTATTAAGAAAGCCGTAATTCTATTGGCCATTCCGATGGTTTTAGAAATGATGATGGAATCGGTTTTTGCTTTGGTCGATTTGTATTTCGTTGGGCATTTAGAACACAGCAGTTTTGCCATTCAAACTGTTGGTTTAACAGAATCGGTATTAACTGTAATATATTCTTTAGCTATCGGAATGAGTATGGCTGCAACTGCAGTTGTGGCAAGACGCATTGGAGAAAAAGATCCAATCGCTGCTGCAAAAGCAGGAATGCAGGCCATTATTGTAGCATTTGCAGTTAATAGTGTATTAAGCATTTTCGGAATTATTTACGCAAAAGATATTTTGATTTTAATGGGTTCTTCAATAGAATCAGCAGAACATGGCTACCGATTTACGCAGATTATGATTGGTTCCAGTTTATGCATCATGCTTTTGTTTCTAATTAACGGAATTTTTCGTGGAGCAGGAAATGCAGCAATTGCCATGAAAAGTCTTTGGATCGCCAACATTTGCAATATTATTTTGTGTCCCATTTTAATTAATGGTTTTGGACCCATTCCTGCTTTTGGATTAGTTGGTGCAGCTTTGGCTACAACGATTGGAAGAAGTATTGGAGTTTTATACCAAGTTTATCATTTGTTTTTCGGAAACGGAATTTTAAAAATCAAGATTTCTTATTTCGCACCAGATTTTACTCAAATAAGAGCTTTAGTAAAAATTGCAGCTCCAGGAATTTTGCAATTCGTAATTGCTTCTTGCAGTTGGATTTTCTTAGCACAATTAGTAGCAACAACTGGCGGAGATCACGGTTCAGCAGGTTATCAAACGGCGCTTAGAATTATGATGTTTTTTATTCTTCCGGCTTGGGGATTAAGTAATGCCGCTGCGACTTTGGTTGGACAGAATTTAGGTGCTAAACAAATTGAACGCGCCGAGAAATCTGTTATGACAACAGCAAGATATAATGTAATTTTCATGGCTTCAATTATGGTTATTACTTTGGTCTTTGGAAAATATATTATTTCATTTTTCACGAATGACGAACAGGTTAAAACTATAGCAATCGAAGCGTTACAAATCATGAGCGTAGGTTTTATTTTCTACGGAATTGGAATGGTTTTAATCAATACTTTCAACGGAGCGGGAGATACCTGGACACCAACCGGAATTAACTTTTTCGGTTTTTGGCTGTTTCAAATTCCGCTCGCTTTTGTATTAGCGAAACATTTCAATATGGGACCAACTGGAGTTTTTATCGCTATTCCCGTTGCTGAAACTGCTATTACGCTTGCTGGAATTGTTTTTTATAAGAGAGGAAAGTGGAAGCGAGTTCAGGTTTAATTTTGTACAATATTTCTCAAAAATTTGCGTTGAATTTATTTAACCAAAAACATAGATTTATGAAAACCAAGATCAAATTTTTAGTAGTTTTATCCCTAGTTGTATTTGCATTTATGGCCTTTAAGCCAGTAGATAAAAAAATAGTTGTAATAGATGCTGGTCATGGCGGAGATGACTTTGGTGCATCCTTGAATGGTTTGCAGGAAAAAATAATCGTAGAAACAATTGCTAAAAAAATTAAAGCCCAGAATAAAAATGAGAACCTAGAAATTGTTTTGCTTCGTGAAGGTGATCATTTTATGGAATTAAGTGAAAGAGTTTCTATCATCAATAACCTGAAACCGGATTTAGTAATTTCATTACATGTTTCTGTCAATCCAAATAATAAGACAAATGGAGTACAAGCTTTTATTTCGTCAAAAAAAACATTTTATGATCAGTCAAAAGAAATGGCTGAAAGTATGATAGACAATATCGCTGCAACGGGAAACCTTGCTAAAAGAAGGATAAGTGAAGCACCTTTCTACATTTTAAAAAATTCTGAATGCCCTTCAATGTTTTTAGAAATGGGCTTTTTATCTAATGAAAATGACAGAAGTTACATAACCAGTGAAAAAGGGCAAGACGAAATTGCTACTAAAATCTTAGAATCACTAAAATAAAACATAAAAAGACCTTCAAATTTTTGAAGGTCTTTTTTTATGAGCATTTTTGTCATTTCGACGAAGGAGAAATCTCCACGAGAAGCTCGACAAAGATTGGATTTTCGTTACGGAGTTACTTGCGGAGATTTCTCCTTCGTCGAAATGACAATGATTGCGTTTAATTTTGTTTAAAATTAAAGTTTTTTAAAATTCTAAACAAACTCATATCCAGCATAAACCTCTTCAATCTCTTTCATAATTGCGAATAAATCTTCTGGAGCATCAGTTGTAACTAATTTTTGTTTGAATTCTTTAAACGAATGAATTCCTTTGAAATAATTGGTGTAATGACGACGCATTTCTACAATTCCCAAACGTTCCCCTTTCCAGTCCATTGACCATTGCAAATGATTTCTTGCAGCTTCAACGCGATCGATAACCGTTGGAGCAGGTAAGTGTTCACCTGTTTTAAAGAAATGTTTGATTTCGTTAAAAATCCACGGATAACCAATCGCAGCGCGGCCAATCATGATTCCGTCAATTCCATATTCGTTTTTATATTTTAATGCCTTTTCTGGACTGTCGATATCGCCATTTCCGAAAATCGGCATTGTAATTCTTGGATTGTTTTTTACACGTGCAATGTGCGACCAGTCAGAATGACCTTTATACATTTGCGCACGAGTTCTAGCATGGATTGTTAAAGCTTGAACGCCAATGTCTTGAAGTCTTTCAGCAACTTCATCAATATTGATAGAGTTTTCATCCCAGCCCAAACGGGTTTTTACTGTAACAGGCAAATCAGTTCCTTTGATAACCGCTTGTGTCAAACGCACCATCAAATCAACATCTTTCAAAACTCCAGCTCCAGCACCACGGCAAACTACTTTTTTTACTGGGCATCCAAAATTAATGTCAACCAAATCAGGTTTTACAGTAGAAACAATTTTAGACGACATCTCCATTGCCTCTTCATCACCACCAAAAATCTGAATTCCGACAGGACGTTCGTAATCAAAAATATCCAGCTTCATACGGCTTTTTATAGCGTCACGAATTAATCCTTCCGAAGAAATAAATTCAGAATACATCATGTCAGCACCATGCGTTTTGCATAATCTGCGAAACGGTGGATCACTAACATCTTCCATCGGAGCTAGTAATAAAGGAAATTCGGGTAATTCTATGTTGCCAATCTTGACCATCTTCGTAATTTTTTGCAAAATTACAACTTTTCTTCGAATTGGCGTGATATTAGGTGCAAAGTGACATAGTGACAAAGTTGCAAAGGTTTTTCTATCAGCCTTTTACAAAACCTTTGTCCCTCTGAACCTTTGCAACTTTGTCCCTAAAAAATTATCTGTAATCAAAAAACCGAATTGGTTTTCTACTCATTGGATTAAAAACCAATGGATTCAAAACTTCTTTCGAAGCAAATTCAATTTTTGGAGTTACTCTCAGTTTGGCTCTAAAGTGATCTTTTATTTCCTGAAGAAATTCTGGAGTTTGATTTTTGGAAGCAATTTTAATTACAATTTCATCAGTACCTAAATCGTTTGTAGAGATTTCGATTAGATGATTTTCGATAGTATCAAAACTGCTTAAAACATCGTTCATCGCTGGCGGATAAAGGGTTGTTCCTTTGTATTTTATCATTTGTTTTTTACGCCCAACAACTGGGCCAACGCGCAACGTGTTTCGCCCGCAAGCGCAAGGTTCGTTGTGAAGTTGTACAATATCTCCGGTTTTAAAACGCAATAAAGGCATTGCTTCAATTCCTAAAGTAGTAAAAGTCAATTCGCCTGTTTCGCCATTTTTTACAGGAATATTATTTTCGTCTAAAACTTCAACAATAATCAATTCTGGATGATGATGTCCGCCTTTTCCATGTTCACATTCTGTAAAAGCGGTGCTCATTTCTGTCGAAGCGTAAGTCGAAAACAACTTAATATTCCATTTATCCGTGATTTTTTTAGATAGAATATTCATAGAAAAATCCTGTTCTCTCAAAGATTCTCCAATGCAAATTGCACCTTTTATGCTCGAATTATTATAATCGATTCCATGAATTTCGGCATATTCAATTAATTTTAAAAGGAAAGAAGGAACTGTAATTAAATAACTCGGATTGTATTTTAAAATAGAATCCCACTGCATTTCTGGAATTCCCGCACCAACGCGAATAACGCCAACTTTCAATTTTCGAAGACCCAGAAAATAAGCCAAACCAGCCATAAATTTCCTGTCAATTGTTGTCATTAATTGTACCACATCGCCTTCTGCAATTCCTGCACAGGCAAAAGAAATGGCTTCATTATAAGCCAAACGATCTAAATCAGAATCGGTTAAACCAAAAGTTACAGGATCGCCTAAAGTTCCCGAAGTCGAAGCATAATCTATAATTTTATGTTGCGGAACACACAAAAAATCATCGTTATATTGTTGTAAATCTTCTTTGGTCGTAACAGGTAAATGTTGTAAATCTTCTAAAGTTTTAATTTTAGAAATATCAATATTTTGTCCGGCAAAAAGTCTTTTGTAAAAAGGAGAATTCTCGCTGATATATGCTAAAAGTTCAACTAATTTTTGTTCTTGAAAAATTTTAATTTCTTCTAAAGAATCTTTTTCTATTGCTGGAATCATTTTAATTTTCTTTTGACTTTTTTTAAATATTTTTCAATCTTTTCTTTATCTGGAACTGTTGTAATTTCGTGGGTTAAAGCTTTTTCAAAATTAAGCTTTGCCTGCAAGAATTCCTTTTTTTGGTAAAAGTACAATCCTGCTTTATAATACACAACCCAATAATCAGGGTTTAATGATTGATAATATTGAAGAAACTCTGGAGAAATGGTTTCTTTGTTTTCTAGAAGCGAGTCCATTTTATGATCTTCAACTTTAAATTTTTTATAATTCTGAAAAGCAGTTGTTTCCAAAAAAGAATCTTTGGCAATATTTAGATTTTCTGTTTGAAATGATTGCGGAATATTTTTGTTTTGATTGAAAATTAAATTCAAATCATAACAAACAAATTCTCCCAATTGATACGGATTTGCAGAAACCCAAACCAATTTTTCTTTCGGTTTAAAGATAATTCCATGATGCGCCAGTAATTGATTTAGTGCTTTTTCATTTCCGAATCCTAATGGAATGTTTTTTAAACCTTCTTTATTTCGAAGAATTTCAGATGCAATTTTCGGATTCACTTTCGGATTTTCAGACAGCAATTCCTGCATTTTTTCAAATCGATATTCCGAATGGCTGTTTGCAATTTGTTCAAGATTTCTTTTATCTGTTGCAAAAGCTTCGCCTTGAAAATGATTCGAACAAATTAATTGATCAGAATTTGGAACATCGTAAACGTCCATTTTGTTTGGTGAAACTTCAATTAAAATGGCTTTATTATCGTTGGCGCTTCCAACCATAATCGATTCAGAAACAAACACTTTTCTGTGTTTTGCAATGGCAATCGCCTCGTCTAAATTTTTAGCGTGCTGTAAAATTTCACGGGTTAAAATCGAAATCGGCGTTTTCGCGCTAAGCGGAATTTTAGATTTTGAAGCATTTATCGTTACAGTCAAACCTTCTAGATTCATTCCAGAAACGGCTCCAATCATTCCGGGCCAAGTCACCATCATAAACGGGTTTCCTTTTTTCGGTTTTATGAAAGCGGCTATTTTATTTTCCGCGAAAGCGTCATTCACATAAAAATCAAAATTTCGGGCGAGAATCAAATTTCCATCTTCCGATTTTTCATTCCAAGCCGCAAAAGAAGAACAGCCAACTAAAGCCAAATCTTGTAAAGCGTGCCCAATATCGTGCGCCGCGTGCAAATACAAACTGCGCTGATATTGTGGCGCGATATTATCAAATTCGTTCGAAGTATATTGAGAAACACCGTAAATTTCGGTCTGATATTCGTTTGGAACATTCAAATACAATTTACGATTGAACCATTTTAAAAACTGACGAAGTATTTTCTGTTGAAATTTTGACGGAACAAAATCGGTTATTTTGGAGAAAAAAATGCGCTGTTGTTTTTTTAAAAGCGAATCAGTTAAAGCGCCAGTTGTCAACCCAATTTCTAGCGGATCACCTTCAACGTACAATTCCCAAACGCCTTGTTTATTCTTTAAAAGTGAATTTTTTCCAGAGAAGAAAACGCTGTCTGAAACTTTCTCAACAATAGGTTTTGTAGTGTTGTAAGCAGTAAGATCTGGTTTATGATGTTTTGATTTGGAAGTGCCGCAGGAAGTGAGCAAACTTAAAAAACCGATAAAAAAGAAGTATAGAATTCGGTTTTTCATAACTAAACTATTCAGATGCTTTTTTAATTTTTTCCAGCAGATATTCTTTTCCTACAATTTCTGAGCAAGTTACAACAGCTCCAACCGTAACACCCAAGACTCCGTGCATGTTAATACTTTGGCCTGTAAGATAAAGATTTTCTATCTTAGTTTTAGAAGGAATTAAAGTTTTCATCGGATTATTTGAATCTTTAACATATCCGTACATATTGCCGCCGTCACCGCCAATGTAATCGCGATAAGAAAGTGGTGTAGAAGTATGAACTGATTTTATACAATCTCTAATTCCTGGAAATTTCTTTTCTACTTCGTCTAAAAATTTAGCTGCTTTTTTGGCTTTGAAATCCTCATAAGTTTCTCCTCGTTCATTTTCGTCAAAAGTGGTGTTAAAGGTATTTTCCCAATCTTTAACTTCCTCGTATTTCATGTAAGTCAAAAACGTGATTCCGTCTGCCCATTCTTCGTCTTTTTTTGACGGACTCATAGAAGCCATAAACGTTTTGGGCCATGAATTTTCATCATATTCATAAGAACTCCAAACATCGTTGCTACTTTTAAAATGGTAATAATTATGATTGATGTATTTGAAAGTTTTGGGTTTAAAAACGATGTACAAACTGAAAGCAGAAAGTACGCTGTCAAGATTTTGAATTCTACTGAAAAAGGGTTTTCTAAAATTTTCCTGACCCGCCAATTTCAAAGTCGTTTTGGGTTCGATGTTAGAAATGAAATACGTTCCCGAAACTTCTGTTCCGTCTTTCATTTTCACCAAATTCACTTTATGATTTTCAATTTCAATTTTGGTGACTTCTTTATGTTTAAAAAATTCGCCACCGTATTTTTTAAGCTGTTTTAAAAGTTGTTTGGTAATCTGACTTCCGCCGTTTATACAGCGCCAAGAACTTTCGATATAAGAATTTACGATTAAGGCGTGAACGTAAAATGGCGATTTATCGGCAATTCCGGCGTACAGAAAATTGGAACCCGCCAAAACGGCTTTTAATTTTTCATTTTGTGTGAAAGAATCGATGGTTTCTTTTGCATTAAGCGTTAAAACTTCATCGTTATATCTGCCTTCAGATTCGAGATTATAAAGAGGAAAAGCTTTGCAAACTTCTTTTATTTTTTGACAATATTGCTCCAGATTTTCTTTTTCTTCTGGGAAAAAATGCGTCAGTTTTTCAATGAAATTTTCGAAACCTTGTGCGTGCGGATATTCAGTTTTATCATCATCAAAAGAAATAATATCGAAACCATTTTCATCTAATTTTTTGAGATTCAAATGATCCATTATTCCGATGTATTTGAAATATTGATAAAGATTTTGACCTTCGCCTAAACCACCGATATAATGAATTCCAGTATCAAAAATGGTTTTATCTCGAACGAAAGTCTGAAGATTTCCTCCGTATTGATTGTTTTTTTCGAGTACACAAACGTTGTAGCCTTCTTTTGCCAGAATAACGGCAGAAACCAATCCGCCTAAACCGCTGCCAATTATGACTACATCGTACTCTTTTTTCATTATTTTTTCTTTAAAACAAGTAAAGCATTTTCTTCCGAAATAATTTCAAAACTAGAATCAAACTGATTTTTCAAATTTGAACAATTCACTAAAATTACAAAAGAAACATTTAAACTGATTTTTTCTAAATCGTTTTGATAACTTTCATCAGAAATAAGCAGAACATCAAACTCATTTTCAAATGCCGATTCTAATTTGTCAACATAAATTATTTTTCTCTTTTTAAGGAAATAATTTGTTTTGGCAACCAGTAATTTTTCTTCATCATTTATAAAAGAAACTATTTTTCGTTGTGGTTCTTGCAACGCTAATAAAACATCCAATTGCCCGTAATCATTTGCTAAATGCAAGATTTTTGCTTTTGGCTGAATTTGTTTATTTAAATTATAATATGTTTCTAGATTTTGTTTCAGATCTTTTTTGACGCTGTTTCCAACTTCGATTTCTTTATAATCGTAACTGTTGATCAACATTGATTTGAAATAATCTGCGCCTTCAAGCTGTTCGCGAATTTTACGATATTCTGCTTTAAAGAACGAACTAATTTGTTTGGTTCTTTCGGCATAATTAGTTCCAAATGAAATATTTTCAGGAGTTATTCTTTCTAATATTGTAACGGTAAGTGAGCTTTTGTGAATGACAAAATCGCCTTTCGGAATCGCTTCTGAAGCACCGTGAATTACAACAGGAATAATATCTAATTTAAATTCTTCTGCCAAAAAGAAAGCTCCTTTATGAAATCTCTTGATTACATTATTTTCTGAGCGAGTTCCTTCTGGAAAAACCATTAATGAATATCCTTCGTTTACTTTTTTACGCAAATGTTCAACGCCGCCTTCGATTCCTTCTGAAACAGGATAAAAACCTGCTTTTCTAACAATTCCGCCAAAAATAGGAGAGTTGTAAACCCAGTCGCTTACCAGAAAAATGATTTTTGGACTCAGACTTCCAATAGCTAAAATGTCGATAAAAGAGGAATGATTGGCAATAATTACGGCTGGTTTTTCGAAAGTTTCATTGTAATTATTGACGATTTTTTTGCGAATGAAAGGATTTGAATATAAAACCGATTTCATCAATTTTGAAACTACATATCGAAAACCTTTCATTTTTGTTTTCGCGTCAAGCGGAATAATCGGCATTAATGTAAAGCTGAAAATTGACATTACAATTCCGCCCAAACCATAATAGGCAAACGAAATAACACCATGAATAAAAGTGCGTAATTGAAAAGGCGGATTTCCTTTTTTAGAACGATTTGACAAAAATAATTTGAATAGAATCGGATAGAAAATAAACGTAATAATTAATGCTGCAAAAACTCCAATTAATGAAACCGACGAAATAGATGTTAATGCTGGATGTTTTGCAAAAATCATCGCGCCAATTCCGAGAATGGTTGTAATTACCGCTAGAATAATTGACGTTCTATAAATGGCAATTTCGTTTTTTCCGTTGGTATATTCTTTTTGAAGTGCGCTTGTCATAAAAATACTAAAATCGACTCCGTGACCAAAAATCAAAGTGCAGACAATCATACTGAAAATATTCATTTGAATGCCAAAAACGCCCATAATTCCTGCGGTTACAATTCCTGTCAACGCAATTGGAATACAGCTGATAATAACCAATTCGATTCTTCGGAAAAAGAAAAACAAAATCAGAATTACGGCAACAAAAGAATAATTGACAAGAGAATTAAAATCGGTTTTTAAAGTGCTGAAAAACGTTTCGTTCATTTGCTGACGATCGATTGCAATAACATTTTCTTTTGCTGAAGCTGATTTTACAAATGCATCTCGCTGTTCTGGCGTAACTTTTACTAAAGTAGAAATCGTATAAAAATCATTTTTTTCTGTAATGAATTCTTGTAATTGAAGCGCTTTAATTTTTAAAAATTCAGTTGCAGAAACAGGTTTGAAATCAAAATCTAAATGATCGAAAAATAAAGAATAAGTAGTTGGTTTAAAACCAAGTTTTGAACCTTCGGAAATCAATTCAGATTGTACGAATTGTTTTTTCTGTGAAGTCCAAAATGAATTCCATTTTTCAATTTTTTGTTGTTGTTCTTTTTGAGAAAGTACGATGCCGCCAACAGAACTAAAGTTTAGAATTTTATCTTGATTTTTTTCTTTTGATAAATCAGAAAAAAGTTGGCTATTATGTTGCAAAGCTTCTTCCATTGTTTTTCCATAAGAAGCGACATAAATCGTTTTGGAAGTTAAACTTGTGCTTTCTTCCAATTGTTTTTCGGCAGCTTTAATATCTTTTGGAATAAAATTTAGCTGAGACAAATCATTATTGAAACCAACATCATTATAAGTAAAACAACAGATAATCGTGATGATAACACAAAGTCCGATTAAGATTTTATTGTTGTGAAATGAAAAATGCGCCATTTTATCAATCACATTTTTCTTATGTTCTGCCGGATTTTCTTTTGGTTTGTATAAATGAGGAACAATTAAAAGAGAAAAAATAGCCGAAGCCATTACAATAACGGCGGCAAAAATTCCCAAATCATTCAGCGCGTCAGATTTTACAAAAAGCAGACATAAAAAAGCAACCGCAGTTGTAGAGCTACTCATTATTACAGGCATTGTGATGTCTTTGTATAAAGTCTTTACATCGCTGTTATGTTTGTAATGCGTGAGAATATGAATAGAATAATCGATTGTAATTCCCAATAAAATAGAACCAATTCCTAATGAAATTGCCGAAATCTGTTCTCTAACAAAATATAAAAATGCAACGGCAAATAAACCTCCAAAAACCGTCGGTAGAAAAATTATCAGCGGAATTAAAACTTTGCGGTAGAATAAAATCAGAATTAGCATTAAAGTAAACATCGCGATGGATGTTGTCAAAATAATATCGCCTTTTATCTGATTGGCATTTGCAACAGCAATTAAGGCAGAACCAAAATAACTAATGGAAGTTTTTCCTTTAAATTTGGTATTTAAATTCTCTTGAACCGATTTTAGTTTTTCGGCAAAAATGGTGTTCTTTTCTGTTTCGCTAGACGGAATATTCGAAGTGATAAAAAGCAGTAATTTCTTTTTGTCCTTTGTCATTACAAAACCGTTTTCTAGTGTAAAATCGTCACCAATATTTAATTGCTGTAATTTTTTTAAGGCAATAAACGAAATACCAAACGGATCTTGTAGAATAAAGTCTTTGGTAACAAATCCAGAAGGTGAAATGATTGATTTGTAATTTCCTTGAACGGTTGCTGCAATACTGTCTTTTTGCAGTTTTTGTTCGATGTTTTTATAATCGTTATCCTCTAGAAAAAGCGGCAGATTATTATAAACAAAATCTATAGTTTCCTGAATGTTTTCTTCGTCGATTTTTCCTTGAATTCCTGTTATGTAAGGTTTGCAGGATTTAGAAACGCTGTCTGAAAATGCAGTTGCCATTTCTTTTAAATCTTCGGCAGAACCATTTTTTTCTAGTTTGAAAATTACGGTTGTTTTATCGGCAAAATTTAATTGTTTCAGCACTTTTGCCGTAACATCGGTTTTGTCGTTTGTTGGAATAAGTTTGGTAATATCTTCCTCAAATTTTAATCTCGAAGCAAAAAATCCAAAAACAAGAAGCATCAAAACAGCCAAAAAAACCGATAAAGATTTTCTTCGATTTACAAATAAATGAATGGCGTAGAAGTATTGATGCATGGTTTTGGTTTAAAATTTTTTTGCCACAGATTAAAGTGATTCGCACAGATTTTTTTTCGCCACGAATTTCACTAATTTCCACAAATTAATTCGTGATAATTCGTGAAATTCGTGGCAAACATAACTTAAATATTCGTTTTATTTTTAGAACTAAAAGCCGTTAAAAGCAAATAACTTATAAGACCAACTGATAGCGCTGAAACGGTTGCTAAAATAAGACTTCCGACAATATATTGAGCTGCATTTTTTTGAATATCGTCAAACGTCATCGAACTATCTAAAATGAGCGGTGCATCTGAAGACACAAAATAGCTTCCTATTTTTAAGGACCCGAAAATGATAAACGGAATAAAAGGCGGAAAACTTACGTTAGAAGTCAAAAAAGCAATGACTTTGTTGAGCTTAAACAAAGCGGCTAAAGAAAAAAGCAATATGGTTTGAAATCCCCAGAAAGGCGAAAGTCCAATAAAAATTCCTAAAGCAATTGCAGCAGATTTTTTAAAATTAGAATCTGAACTTTCTAAAATATCTTCGAGAAAGAATTTCTTAAATCCTTTTTTTTTTGCGTTCCTAAAAAAATCCCTAGGCTTTATGTACAACAAAGTATTGGTTACCAAAACAGTATTCAAAATACTAATTCGGGTAAAATCCTGAAAAGGGCGAAAATGTGAAACTCTTTCAGCAGGATCATACAAAACCTGAATCGGAATATTTTTTACCACAATTCCTTTCCAAGCTGCACGAACAATTACTTCGATTTCAAATTCAAATTTATTGGTATAAAATCGTTTTGGCAATAATCGAAGCGGATACAATCTAAATCCAGATTGTGTGTCGTCGAGTTTGATTCCAGTTTCAAACTTGAACCAGAAATTAGAGAATTTGTTTCCGAAACTGCTTTTCTTCGGCACATTTTCTTGCGTCATGTTTCGGCTTCCGATTAAAAGCGAATTTGGATTATTTTGAATTTCTTCCAAAAAAACAGGAATATCAGAAGCAAAATGTTGTCCATCAGAATCAATTGTAATGGCGTATTCGAAGTTCAATTCTAAAGCTTTTCTAAAACCATTTCTCAGCGCACGTCCTTTTCCTAAATTTTGAGGATGGTGAATCTGCGTCAGCTGCGAATATTGTTTTAAAATTTCACTTGTCGAATCGGTTGAACCGTCATTAACAATGATAATATTTGTGGTGAAATCTAAAATAGAATCCAGTACTTTTTTCAGTGTTTTCGGGTTATTGTAAGTGGGCACAATAACGCAAAAGCTGATCGAATTAAGTAATTCCTGATGTGATTTCATGAGGTGTTTTTTGAGCTTACTTCACGAATTGCTTCTCTTTTTCTGAGAAACTTTTTGATTGTAAAACGAAGTCTTTAAGATATTCTTTCAAAGCCGCACCTTGTCCTGCATAATAGGTTGTGATGAACTTTTTGTCTTCTTTTATATTTTTTTTGTAACCCGTAATAGCAGGAACGTCTTCTTGAACGCTTAAACGAATCATTCGCATTTCTATATTACTTGGATCACTTTTAATTGTAGCTTCAAGAAGTTTTGCGCCTTCTTTAAAACGTTCAATTTTTTCGCCTAATTTTTTTTCAAATTTAGAATCTACTAAAATCGAAGCCGCTTTGTAAGCCACTAAAATTTTATCATCATTATGAGAAACGGTTGCAAGTTTTGCCGCAAAATCTTTGGCATTTGCTTCTGATTTTGCAACATCAGAATACATTTTGCGTATTGAAGCCAAATCTGGCGTTCCAACAAAACTAATCCATAAAAATAATGTCAATAATACTTTCATAATTATATTTTTTTGAACACTGTGCTCAATTTAAGTGCAGTCGTGTCGTTAAAGTAAGTCGTGTTTTTCACTTTTACTAAATTGTCTTCAGTTGCCGTAATGTCTAATTCTAAACGCAATTCTGGCGTAGCTTCAGGATTAATAAGCGCCATGAATTTGACATTTGTCAATGTTTGAATTAACAAAGATTCTTGTGTGAATTTCTCTGTCAATTCTTTGATAATCTGAATCATGCAAACTCCTGGCATAATCGGATTTCCAGGAAAATGACCTTTGAAAACTTCATGTTTTTCATTAACCAAAATAGTAACATTATATTTTGAATCGGATACTTTTTCCTCCGATAGAACTTTGTAAAAATCGTTTAAAATCATATTTTTTATTTTCCGAATGAATAGGAAATTCCTAGCTGAAAATTAATATTAGTATTATAATCTCCGAATAAATAATAATTATTCGAGTCATTTTGATAATAATCACTGCTTAAAATATCAAGCAAACCTTTCTTAAAACGCGCTTCGAATGTTAAACCAGACGGAAGAGCATAAGCAACTCCTAAAACTAAACCAAGATCATTTTGCGCTTTTCTAACCGCCAGATTATCATTCAATAAAATATCTAATGTTGGCCCAGCTTGAAATTGAATTCCTTGCGGTAAAGTAAATTTGTTCATTACCGAAAGTGACAAATAATTTATTTCAAGATCCAGATGTTCAGTTCTATTGGTCTGCGTGTTTTCATCAAAATAATTACGGGCAACATTATTAGAACCTTGTCTGGTGTAATTAAGTTCTGGTTGAAGCGCATAAATTTTTGTAATCTTAATTTCAGAAAAACCACCAACATAAAAATCAGTTTTATAATCGGCATGCATTTCAGAAATCGTCGAAAAACTAAATCCGCCTCTTAAACCAGGTTTAACACTTATTTGAGCTTGTATATTTAAAACTGTAAAAACAGCAATAAAGAAAAGGACTCTTTTTTTCATGCATTATTTTGTTTTAAAAGTATAGCTAATACCAATTTGAAAAACCTGATTTAAAATTGCATCATTAGTGTAGTATCCATCGTTATCGTAATAATCGTAACCATAAATATCTACCAATCCTTGTTTAATTCTCGCTTCAAATGTCAAACCATTTGGTAATGTATAACCAATACCTCCAACTATCGCCAAGTCAAAATCTTCAGGATTAGAATTGATGTAATTATCACCAACTTTTAAATCTAAAGAAGGTCCTGCCAATAGATGAAAACCGCCACCATTAAAGTTAAATTTTGCAACTGCTCCAAGTGTTATATAATTTAGCTCATAATTTATATTACGATAACTACCGTTGTTAAAATATTCTCTTCCTTCATCGCCTTGTCTTGAGTACGTAATCTCTGGCTGTAAAGAAAAGAACTTATTAAATTTAATGTTTACTAATCCACCAACATAGAAATCTGTTTTTGAATTATTGTCGTCTATATTCGTTAACGTTGATACGTTCAAACCGCCTCGAAGTCCTGGACTAACTTTTACTTGTGCTTGAGAATATTGAATTCCAAATAACAAAACAAATGCAATTAAAGTTATTTTTTTCATCTTGGGATTAGTTTAGTTTTACGGTTAGTTTAATTTTCTATTCTGATTTAAAATAATTCAGCTCAATTTTAAGCTTAATATTTTGATGAATAATCTGAATGTTTTCAGCAAAAATATTGTTTTCTGAATTGAAAAGCAGTGTAAATTTTTCTTTTGTTTTAGAAGAATGAACGATCTTTTCTAGTTTTTGATCTTTTTTGGAGATAAAAATGTAATTATCCCTTTTGCCGTCTTTAGATTTATAAATATCAGAAGATTCATTTTCAAATTGTTCCTGAATTACGTATTCCTTTTTTAAAAGCAATCGAAAATCTTCTTTTAAAGTATTAATTAAGATTTTTCGATCTAATTCTGAAACAATAGAATTGACTTTAAAATCATTTTCAGAAATTTCAAAATCCATTAATTTGTTTCCGAATTCTGTTGTAAAAACAATTCTGTGTGTTGTATCGTTTATCTTTTTTGCAATGAAAATTCCTGATATTTCGTTTCCGTAAACGCTGATATTGGTTTTATAAACATAATCAGTTTTTGAATCTGCAAAATAGGGAACTGCATAAGACGTTTTGTCTAATTTTTTAGGCGTATAGTTTTTTGTGACCGAGCCACAAGAGATTAAAACAATCGCTAAAAAGCAATTAATTAGTAAAAACTGAATCGTCGATTTTTGCATTGATCACTTTATTTTTAAGCACAATTCTGGTATAATCTTCAGATGATTCTAATAATTTTACCTGAACCACCGTTGCTTCTTCTTTATCAAAAGTCAGTTCAATTTGTTTTATGTATTTTTTCAAAGTCGCATCTTTCGGAATAAATTTCGCTAGGTTTTGACCTTTCAATTTAAAATACGAAATCGTAAATTCTTTATCGTCAAACATATTTCCGCTTACGCTTCCAACAATTAATTTATTGATGCGAGCAAAGATTTTGCTGTTTCCAATATCAACGGCGCTTTTCTTTCCTTCGTCGTTAATTAGGATTTTTCCATTTTTGAAAGTGATGCTATAATTGTACGGTTTTTTATATTGCCATTGCAAAAGTGCAGGTTCCTTAAAAAACATTTTTCCAGATGTTTCAATATCTTTCGACAAAAAATCCAAATGTTTGTACTGAACAAAATCAGTACTTAAGGTTTTGATTTTTTTCGCCACAACATTTACATCTTCTTTAAATTGAGCAATTTCTGCAACAGTCATTTTTTGTTCTTGAGCGAACAAACTGCCTGAAATAAAAAGAATAAGTATAACTAATTTAGTTTTCATATTTTTAAGATTGTGCTTATTATTTTTGCCACGAATTACACCAATTTTCACGAATTTTAATTAAATAAAACCCGTCTAATCCGCGTCTTCGCATAAGCGAATCTGTTTCATCCGCGTTCAATTTCATAAGCATTAAGATTCAGTAATTCTTCAATAGAAATCACTTCATAATTATTTTGCTGTAAAAATTGCAAAAACTGTTCCAAGACCAAAACGGAATGTTTTCCCGTATCGTGCAAAAGTACAATTCCGCCAAGAGAAACACGTTTTTTAATTCGATTCAAAATCGATTCTACATTTGTTGTTCCTCCGTCAAGCGAACGAATATTCCAGCCGATAACTTTATGATTTGTTTTTTTTAAAGCTCTTCGAATCGAAGGCGTCGTAACTCCATAAGGCGGACGAAAAAAGTTTATCTTTTTTGAAGTGAATTTTTCCAGCAATTGATCTGTTTTACGAAGTTCCTTCGTTATTTTATCTTCATGATAAAAATCGAAAAATTTAGAATGAGAATACGAGTGATTTCCAACCAAATGACCTTCGGTAATAATTTGTTTTACAATTTCGGGATGCTTTTCGATGTTTTTTCCAATGCAGAAAAAAGTCGCTTTGGCATTGTATTTTTTTAGAAGTTCTAAAACTTCCAAAGTAAACTCACTCGGACCATCATCAAAAGTTAAGGCAATTTTTTTCTCCGTTTCCAGCGGATTATTGCAGAAAGCTTTTACATGATAATTAGAAGAAATTCTCGAAGAACCAGCAGCATTTATTCCGATCCAAGTTACAACGATTCCTAAAAACCAAAGAAAATTTATTGTTATATAAAGATTCAAGAGGTTCAGAAGAATCAATAAAATGATAAAAAATATCGAAATGTTTTTATGCGTTATCATTTTGAAAGTAACGTAAAACTATGATTTTTTCCGTTTAATTGATTGTAAAGTAAAACCGTTTTGTAAGCTGGTTTTGTAACCGAATTTACGTTTATGATTTCTGGAATTTCTTGCGTTTTTAAAATCTTTGCCGCCACCCAAAAAGCAAAAGCTGAAGCCGTATCATATTCGCCGCTCAAATGTTTGTAGTACAAAACAGGAGTTTTTGCAAATGCATTTTCGGCAAGATTTCTATAATAATTTTCGAAAAAAGCATTTCCATCAAAACCTAAAACCAAAGCATCAATATCCGAAATTTCTAAATTATTAGATTTCAAAAAGGATTTAATTTTAGATTCTACTTCATTTACTTCAAGAGTATTTACAATAGCAACATCCAAAAGTTCAGCATAAGTATTCTCTTTTCTTTCATTTTCTAAAACAAAAAAACTAGCGCCTTCTCCATAAACAGCTCCACTTGTTGTAGAAGTTAAAACATCATAAGGAGCAGAATTATCTTTTTTGATGCGTCCGTTTAATTTGAAAAGGGCAGTTGTATAATCGCCGTTTTCATCAACTCCACCAACCAAAATTGAATTGGCTTCGTCTTCTTCAATTTGCATTTTTGCATCAATCAAAGCCGATTCAAAAGAAACTGCACCATTCACGTAAGTAAAATTATAACCTTTACATTGCTGTAAAAGTGCAATTTGCGCGCCAACTGTATTATGAGTTGACTGAATAAAAGAAGTCGGAGTCAGAAACTCTTCTTTATTATCTAAAATGCTTTTCAGGAATTTTTCAGAATCTTCGATACAGCCCAAACCAGTTCCAGTAATAATCGCATCGACATTTTCGACATTCGCATCTTTCATTGCTAAAGCCGAAGCTACGATTCCGTTTTTTACACCTTTAGCCATTCTTCTGCTGGCAGCTGGCGAAATGTATTCTTTGTACGCAGGCGGAACAATTGCCAACACATTTTCATCGTGATTTACATTGGCTTCTTCTAAAAAAACAGTATCAAATGTTTTTTGAGTCGAAATACAGCCTACTCCATTTATATATGTTTTTTTCATTAGCTTTTTGAAAATATAAGGGTTGAACAATTTCCTCCAAATCCGAAAGAATTAGATAAAACGTGTTCGATATTTGCATTTTTTAAAGTAGTCTGCGGTGTCAAATCGAATTCTTCCATTTGAGTTTCAAAATTCAAATTCGGATAAACCACATTATTCTGAATTGCCAAAACACTGTAAACAGCTTCAATCGCAGCCGCAGCCGCCAAAGTATGACCTGTAAACGGTTTTGTCGAACTAAAATCTGGAACTTTTTCTTCTTCGTAAATACGTCGTAAAGCTCTTCCTTCAGATAAATCGTTGTTTGGCGTTGCAGTTCCGTGAACGTTGATGTAGTCAATTTGCGAAGGCTTTAAACCCGAAACTTCAAACGCTTTTTTCATTGCTAAATAAGCGCCGTCTCCATTTTCTGAAGAAGCCGTTTGGTGAAAAGCATCATTTGCATTTCCGTAACCCGAAACTCTAGCCAACACTTTTTTGTTTTGTTTGGCCACAATTTCATCTGATTCTAAAACTAAAAAAGCGGCAGCTTCGCCCAGATTCAATCCTTTTCTATTATTGTCAAAAGGTTTGTTGTAATCGTCAGATAAAATCATCAGAGTTTTAAATCCGTTGATGGTGAATTTAGCCAAAGCATCGGCTCCGCCTACAATTACGCGATCTAATTTTCCAGTTTTGATTAATCTCGCGCCCAACATAATCGAATTTGCCGCAGAAGAACAAGCTGTAGAAATAGTAGTTACCATTCCTTTCAAACCTAATTCTTCGGCTATTTTTTCGGCAACATCACCGCCGTCGTGACAAGTGATATATTTAACCAATTCTGGTTTTTCGAAATAATCGTAATAATGTTTCTCCGTCATGTCCATTCCGCCCACACTGGTAGCCGAAATAAGTCCGGTTCTAAATTCGTTGATTGAGGTAATGCCAGCATTTTCAACAGCTTGTTTTGCTGCCAAAGTACCAATCATAGCGGTTCTCGAAAAATTATTATCGCTGTTTAATCCCAGTTCGCTGATAAGCTCATAGTTGGTTTTTTTGATTTCACCCACTTTGATAACATCTGCATGAACTGTAGAAATATTGGAGATGCGAGAAACCCCGATTTTATTTTCGATTAAGGAATGATAATTTTCCTCAACCGAATTTCCGATTGCGGAGATAATTCCCATTCCCGTAATTGCAACACCTTTTGCCATTTTAGATTTTAGATTAAAAACTTTGCGACTTCGCATCTTTGCGAGCAAATTTCTCGTTGCTAAGAAAAAAAAGCTTTGTGATTTAATCTCGCAAAGTCGCAGAGTCGCCAAGTTTTATAAGCATTACTTTAAGTTAGAAACTCTTTGTCAAAGTTTATGTAACTACTTAGTTCTATTCGCGCTAATGTAAGCTGCCATAGTTTCGATAGATTGGAAAATTGTTTTCCCTTCTTTCGGATCTACTAATTTAATTCCGTAATCTTTATCTAAAATCACGATCAATTCAAGTGCATCAATCGAGTCTAAACCTAAACCATCTCCAAACAAAGGATCGTTATCAGCAATGTCTTCAATTGCGATATCTTCAAGGTTTAAAGTAGTTATGATTTTATTTTTTAATTCTTCTTTTAATGCTTCCATGATTATTTATTGTATAATGTATTGATAGTTTCGTTTTTATATTCTGTGTTTTCTGCTGTACTAATCGTACAAAGAAAAGCTTTATAATTGTCATTGAAAAATTCTACCCAGCCGCACAAAACCGTATCTGCCTTATTCGTATTCAGAAGAATATTGGAATAATTGGACATAAATTCTGCGTTAAAGGTTTCAAATATAAAGAAAGAATTTTCACTTTTCAGCTGATGACGGATACTTATTTCGCCCAAACAGATATTTGGCAGCGTATAAACAAAAACAGCTGGACTCGGAAAATAGTTTTCTTTGTCTGAAATAGATTCCTGATATTTTACATCGGTATCTAAACTGGACGATTTATTAGCCAAAACTAAAGCGATATTGTTTTCTTTTTCTTCTGAAGTTATCGGACTCAAAAGCAATTCAGATCCTAAAAAAGCCAGTTTGCTCAAAGCATCCATTTTGAAAAACTTTGGATATTGCATTTCAAAATTACGATACGCTTGTTTAGAGAAATCTGCAAAATCGGTTGGTTCGATTTTGAATACAGAAGTACCGTTCAAAACAATTTCGTTGTTTTGGATGGTGATGTAGGATTGTATGTGGGTTTTTTGATTAAACATTTATTTTTTAATCTGAGTAAATTTAATTATTATGATAAAAGAGCAGTTATTATCGAAGTTATAATAGCGGTAAATATTGCAGTGATAATTACAAGTAAGATGGAATCTTTATTGTTTTTTAAAAAGCTACTCTCATGTCTTCTTTTTAATTCTATTTTACCATTAGAATTTTTATTTAATAGAGTAAAAAATAATATTACAAACCATAGAACTATTGGCCATAGGTTTTGTTTAATATTTACAATTTCTTTTAAGTAATATGTTTTATAACAATAAATTAAGCAAGATATTGTAGTTATGGTTATAATGTTGTAAACGGCATTTTTAGGATTAAAAAAATATCTAATTAACGGACTGTTTTTTCGTTTCAAGAATATTTTTTCAATTTCGTATGCTATTTTATTTTGTTTTTCTCCATAAGAACTGACAGATCCTAAATCTTCGACTATTCTAACATATAAAAAATTAAAACTACCTACTTCATTTTTTAATTCAATCTTAATAATCTTAGGATTATTTCCTTTATAATGTTTTAACTCTTCTAAATTTTCATAAATGTTATCATCATCAAATAATATGTAATTTTCATTCAGAGCTGAAAATTTGGATAAAATTAGCTCAATATCATCTAAAAATAATTTAATGCCAGATATAGTAGATGAAAATTTATTTTGTTCGATAGGTTTCATATTTATATAAATTTATCTGAATGATTTCACTTTCTCAAAAACCACTGCCGTATTACAACCTCCAAAACCAGAAGCTGTTTTCAAAAAATACTCAATAGTTGCCTCTTCATTTTTCTCAATAACATTTACTGCTTCACTAACACCAATTTCATCAAATCCTTTCGATTCAAAAAGCATATTTCTATTCGCAGATTCAATCGCAATTACCGTTTCCAATAATCCTGAAGCGCCTAATGTATGACCGTAAAAACCTTTTAAACTATTTACAGGAACATTTTGCAAACCTAAACGATTTAAGGCAATTGCTTCCATTTCGTCGTTGAATGGAGTTGCTGTTCCGTGTGCTGAAATATAATCTAATTTGTTGGCTTCGATTTGAGCTTCTTTCAAAGCATTCCGAATACTTCTAAACAAACCTTCACCAGTTCTAGACGGACCCGAAATATGATTCGCATCGTTTATCGAACTGTCGCCAATTACTTTTATTTTTGCGTTTTGGGCTTCCGCCGAAACTAAAACTGCTGCTGTCGCTTCGCCTAAACTTACTCCTGTTCTGTTTTTAGAATACGGTTTACAAGGCAATTCACTCATGGCTTGAAAAGCATTAAAACCAGATAAAACAAATTCTGAAACTTCATCGCCAGCGACTACAAAAACATTGTCATAAAGTTCAGATTGAATCATTCTTTTGGCAATTGAAACGGCCAAAATTCCCGAAACGCAAGCATTTGAAACCACAATTGGCTGTATTTTGAATCCGAAGAAATCTGAAATGTTTTTTGCTAAAACATCTAAATGTGCATTATTGAAACTTTCTTCAGAATCATTTTGTAAAGCCGTAATATTTCCTTTTGTGGTAGAAAGTATAAATGCCGTTTTTGAATTTAATTCAATTCCAGAATTTTTGATAATCGGCTCTAAAGCCAAAATCATCATTTTCTCTAGACGCGAATATTGGGTTTCAGTACTAATTTTTGAAAAAGCGCTATTTATTTTTTCATCTGAAATAATCGAAGCATAAAATGAATTCGGCATCAAAGAAATATCACTATGAAGTTGAATTCCCGAATCGCCACGCAAAATCGCTTCGATGTTCGATTCAACATCAAAACCTAAAGGCGTGATACAATTTGTTTCGGTGATGTATATTTCTCTTAACATTTTATGATTTTAATTTCGTGAAATTTTTGCTCGCAGATTTGGCAGATTAAGCAGATTTATTACGATTTTACAATTTTTAATTCGTGAAAATTTGTGAAATTCGTGGCTACTTCAACAATCCCACTTTTCGTTTCCATTCCTCATAAAAAGGCGGATTCGTCAACATCAAATTTCCTGCTGCATCTAAAAAAACCTGAGTTGTTTCTCCTGTGCAGGCAACTTCTCCTTTTTCATCAATAATTTTAAAACGGTAAATCATTTTGGCAGCTGGCGTGTCTACAACCGTTGTTTCGATTGTTACCACATCGCCGTAACGCAAAGACAATTTATGTTCGCAAGTCGATTTTACAATTGGAGTTGTGTAACCAGTTGCCGCAATATCTAAATATGTAAGTCCGTGTTGGCGGCCAAACGCTTCACGTCCATCTTCGAAATAAGTAATATAGTTTCCGTGCCAAACAATTCCAAGCGGATCTGTTTCGTTAAAACGAATTCTGATTTCGTGTGAAACGGTCAAGTCTGTAGCCTCGTTAAACTGCTCTTTTCTTTTTATCATAAAATAATGCGATGGAAGTTGTAATAATGAAAAACAAAAATAATAAACTTATTTCTGGAATGATTTCTAAGAACGAAACGCTGCGCAATAAAACGTCGTAAAACGCCTCTAATGCCCAGTTCATTGGTGAAGATTTAGCAATAATCTGCATAATTTTTGGCATGGCAAAAACGGGAACCCAAACGCCACCAACGGCAGCTAAAATAATCACACTTGTTGCGCCAAAAGGAGCTGATTGTTCTTGTGTGCTTGCTACGGTTCCTAATAAAATTCCGAATCCGATTGCTGCAAAACCTGAAAATAAAGCCACAACACTCATCATCAATAAATGTCCTTCAATATTTAAAGAAGGCAATCCGATAGACGGAAATAAGAATACGGCAACAGCAACCATCATGTAAAACTGAATCATACAAATGATCGAGTAGGTAATAGTTTTTCCAATAATAACAACCAAATTAGAAACTGGATTGGTTCTTAATCGAACAAAAGTTCCTTGTGATTTTTCTTTTACAATATTAATAGATAACGGAATTACAATAAAAAAGATTGCAAAAAGTGTCCATGCCGGAACATTGTGTTGCGTCGAATTAGGACGAATCTCTTTGTTATTAATCTTCGGAATTATTTCTTTAAAACTGATGAAATTTTTCTGCTCAAAATCGATAGTTTCTTCTCCTAATTGTTTTTGAAAAGTGCTGTAAATTGATTTTGTTTCAATCTGCGAAATCATTTTGTCAATCGAACTCATAACTGCATTTTTGAAACTCATTTGAACCGCTGGATCAAAATATAGTTTTACCTCTTTTTCTTTTATAATGCGTTGAGGTTCGCTTGTTGCAGTGCTATCTGTCAAACCTAAATTGCTCACAATTTTTTCTACATTCTGATCTACTTTTGTCTGTAAGTCAGAACTTAGGTTTTGTGGAATTACAATTGCCAATTGAAATTTTCCTTTGTAAACATTTTCTTTGGCAATTTCTTCTGTTACAGGTTTGTTGTCAATTTTAGTTACTACTGTAAACAAATTGCTTTTTTCTAAATTTTCAAAAACCGTTTTTGCAACAGAACCTTTGTCATTATCGACAATTAGAATCTGAATTTTAGAATCGGTTACAGCTTTAAAAGTGCTGTCTTGAATTAAAGTCACAGTAATCACCAAAACCAAAGGCATTATAAATAAAATAATCAATCCGCCTAAATCTCTTTTTAGCAAAAGGAATTCTTTTACCACCGACATCCAAATTTTATATATCATCTCTCAACGCTTTTCCGGTTAATGAAATAAAAACATCTTCGAGATTTCGGGCATCTTTCGTAGCTTCAATTAATGCCAATGGAGTATCTTGTGCATAAATCTGTCCTTGATCTAAAATAGCGATCTGCGTGCAGAAATCTTCGGCTTCAGCCAAATGATGCGAAGTATAAATAATGGTCGTTCCGCTTTCGTTTAAAACTTTCAAATAATCGATAATCGCAGCTTTAGAATGCACATCGACACCAACTGTTGGTTCATCTAAAAACAACACTTTTGGTTTGTGCAGAATTCCAGCAATTAGATTAACGCGACGTTTCATTCCGCCCGAAAAAGTCTGAACTTGTTTATCTGCAAATTTCAATAAACCCAAAAGATCCAAAGCTTCGATTACTTTGTCTTTTAGATCAGAACCTTTCAAACCGTACATACTTCCAAAATAATGCAGATTTTCTCTCGCCGTTAAAGTCGGATATAAAGCATATTCCTGAGGAACAACACCAATAATTTTTTTAATTTTTGAAGCCTGATGCTGATAATCTAAACCATCAATTGAAAAATGTCCAGAAGTTGGTTTTACCAATCCGCAGAGCATGGAAATTAAAGTAGTTTTTCCAGCTCCGTTTGGACCTAATAAACCAAAAATCTGACCTTCGTTTATGTTTAGCGAAACGTTGTTCAAAGAATACATTTCTGCATTTTTGTACTTTTTCGAAAGGGATTCTATTTGAATGATAGACTGCAAAATATATTCTTAGCTAATCGCTTTTTTTAATTTTTTGAAAAAGATTTCTTCTCTATTCGCAATGTCCAAAAGTTCATCGGCAATAGTGTTGTACGCATCTTCTTTGGCGCTTCTGTTTTTATAAATTCTTGAAGCTTCAACAGCAAAATCTCGCCATGAATCGCCAATTTTTGTCATTTCTTTTGAAAGTTCTTTTAGTTCTTCATTACCTAAAATAACCGAAGCTTCCTGTAAAAATGCTGCATAAATAAAACGGAAACCCCCGCCTCCAGTTCCAATTTCTTCTTGCATACGAACCATTTGCGCCAAATAATGATTGGCTTTTTTGGTTCCGTGTTTTATAGGCCATTTTCTAATTTGCTTAGAAACAAATTTGATTCCGCGAACACCGACAATTGGCATTGGCGCCAACATATCCCGACACGTATTTTTTATTCCTTTAATAATGGCGCTTTTTAAATCGACGTCTTTCGGAACTTGAATTGGATAATACATTTGTCCGCGCGGTGCAAAAGCACCTTTAGCAAAACGAACTTTGTCTAATTCTTCGTGTGTTAATGTTGTAACGGTTTCCATAACTGGATCGCTCACTAAATAATCAGTTTCGGTTTTGCCATAAACGACTAAATTGTGCGCGTTGAAATGAAAACGATATTCGTCTGGAAAGTAGCTTAAATTGTAAACGCCAACTTGTAATCCCGTTGGAATATTATTTTTTAAATTTTCATCTAAAGCTTTATTCGCGTTTGAAACTGATGAAAATTTTTGTCTTTTTATTTTTAAATTTAAACGAGTTGCCACTTTATTAAAAATCTGTCCAGGCAAAGTTCTGTAGCTGATTGCCGGAGCATAATTGACTTTTATAAAAGGCAGGTATACAAAAAATAAACCTGAGCCAATACCAAAAACCATCGGTTCGCTGATGTTTAGTCCGCTATTTTTTAGCAGATTTGACGCTACTCCATTCTCGCAATGAGCAGACTGATGATGTGTGAAAGTTAATTCCATTTATTTGGTAATGCTGTTTTTTAATTCTTCAATTGAAATCTCAAAAGTATCGGCGTATTTCTGCAAAATTTTATGACTTAATGTTGCAAAAACACTTGGTTTAAAATGTCTTTTTACGCGCCATTTCCAAAAACCTACATAACTAGACAAAATAGTAAGATCCATTTTGTTGACTTCCATAAAATACACAATCGGACTTGCTTCGCCATTTAAAACTTGTTGTTTGGCATCGGCAATTCTTTCGTTTATTTCGTCGATAGAATTTGAAAGTGCAATTGTTTTGGGTTCCCAGCCAGTGCTTAATGTTGTGGTATAATTGCCATTTTCATCTGTAGCGTACAAAAGCTCTTTTACGTTGTTTTTTGTTAAGTTACTTTGATCCTGAGGTACTTTATCTTTTTCCATTACCTAGTTATATTTTCAAGAGGAATTGTTACGAAACCGAAACCGTTTTTTGAATAAACAAGTTGATTTCGCATTCTAAGAGTATCTGATTTTCGACAGAACTGTTACAGCTCATCGTGCATAAAGTGTAATCGTCGCCAGCAAATTTTGAAACTAAATTTGCTTTGGTAATTATGGTTTCGCCGACTTTTGGCAACGAATGAATTTTTACATTTTTTAAGGCACTGATAAATCCAATTACATTTACGTTTTCATTTTCTGTTCCGTCTTCGTCAAAAAAGTATTTTTTTCCAACAATAGACGAACAAGTCTGCGCCGTATTTTCTATTAAACCTGCTTCGATAAAAACATTATTCTGAACAAAAATATTGTCTTGTTTTATCAAAAAGATGGTTTCTACAAAGTTGGCATCAATATCCAAAATTAAATCGACCATAAGCATTGGCGCTCGGTGCGGTAAATAATTTTGTATGTCAACTCCGGTATTCAAAATCATATATTATTTGGCTAAAACGGTTTTCATTTGTCCGTTTGCAATTTCTTCATTATTTAATTTCGTGACAATATTCACTAAAGTGATTCCTGCAAACTCTTGCAAAATAGTTACTTCAGACTGAATATTGTCGTTTAATTGAGGCAGTTTTTTAATTTCAATTTCCTTAATAGAACCAATATATCCCGTTGGAGCAATTTCATTTTTTAGAAAAAATTGATATCCAGTATGCAAAGCAACAGATTGTGCCATATGTTCAATTAAACCAGCTTCAAGAAAAATGTCATTTTTTACGAAAATATTATCCTGCTGAATCTTTAAACCAGAAACCAAAGAAGTTTCAGTGTAAGAATGCATAGCATCAACCATTACAAAAGGGAACTTTTGAGGCAATAAATTTTCGACCGTTTCTTTTTCTAAAAGCGCCATTGTTTCCATTAGCAAACTGTTAAATACGCATACGCGAAAGAAAATCTTCCACTTTCTGGAACTGATAAAAGAATTTTATCTCCTTTTTTTAAGTTTCCAGAATTCATTAATTCTTCTAAAGCCAGATAAATAGAGGCAGAACCTACATTTCCAACTCTAGAAAGATTCATGAACCATTTATCATCGCTCATCCCGATTCCTTTTTCTGTTAATCCTTTCTTTAATCCTTCAACAAAGAAATTAGAAGAAACGTGAGGAATAAAATACGTAATATCGTCAGATTTGATGTTGTTTTTATCCATTGCGTCTTTCATGCTTTCTGCACCTTTAGACAGGATAAATTCATCTAGTAATTTTACATCTTGCTTAATTGAGAAAACAGATTCGTTCAGCCATTGTTCTGGTGCATAATCGCTCCAACTTTTTATTTCTCCGTTTTCCAATTTATCTCCTCCAGCGTACATGCAGGTTTCTAATTCGTATGCATACGAAAAAGCTTCCATCCATTCTATTTTCAGTGAAATTGGTCCACGTGGTTTGTTTTCTAATAAAAAAGCACCCGCACCGTCAGATAACATCCAACGAAGGAAATCTTTTTTGAAAGCAATAATAGGTTGTTCTTCAAGGCTTTTTAAATTATCAGCCTCATGATTGTATTTTTGAGCATTCAGCCAAGTAGAAACTTTTTCTGATCCTGTGCAGATTGCATTTTTTGAATTTCCAGATTTTATAGAAAGATAACCAAACTTCAATGAGTTCATTCCAGCGCAGCAAACTCCAGTTGAAGAGTTTAATTCTACCGATTTATTTTTTAGCAAACCATGAACCATTGCAGCGTGTGAAGGCAAAAAAATATCCGGAGTTGAGGTTCCGCATGAAAGTACTTCTAAATCTTGAGGTGTAAAATCTTGATCGAATAACGGTAAAATGGCATTTTTTGTTAATTCGGCATTACTGTGAGTGCTTTTTCCTTCTTTATCAACAGCGTAATATCGGCTTGTAATTTTATTATTGCGCAAAATAATACGTCTTGCTTTTGAAGCAGTATCGTTGATAAGACCTAAATAGGCTTCCATTTCGTCATTAGAAACAGCTTCATTTGGCAAATATTTTGCAGCTTTTGTAATATATACTTCAAACATAATTTAAATTTCGTCTTCTAAACTCCCTGATAATATTGAGTTTCTTTTTTTATAGATTTTAACTTAAGCGGATAGGTAATAAGGTGCAATATATACACTATTGGTGAAATTAACCATATCGCAAGGAATAAATAAACATTAAATACTTTAAGTAGTTGTTTTCGGTTTTTTTGATTTTTAGAAATGATGTTCGACCATTTGGTAAAAATTTTATTTGCCGTTTTGTCAACAGTTACTAAATATGAACTTATTTTTACTGCACCAGCGTTTACTAATTTTGGTTGCAATTCGGTAAAATTATTTTTTTGCAAAGAATCCAGCATGATTTCTCCAAATTTATCTGATTCTTGTATGTCTTTTTCTGAAACTCCAGGAAGCGGAAAAACACCTAAATATTTTTTCTTAACTCCCGAAAACATCCATTCTACAATTGTAATCACGCTGATTAAATTTCCAACGCGATCGACCAAAGCTACATTTCCAACCAAATTGGCATTGGCTTTTCTCAATAAAACTTTGATTTTTTCCTGCGCCATAATCCACATATTTCTAGAACCGCTGATCGTAATTACAGGCGTATTATTTAATATTTTTTTGGCGTCATCACTTTTCAAAAATGAATTAATCGGAATTGAAGGTGATAAATACCAAACCTGATAATGAAATAAGACCAAATCAAATTTTGTATTTAAAATTTCTTCTGGAACTGGTTTTAATGCTGTCGGAATCTGTAAAAAAGATTCTGGAAAAGCATCAAAAAACGAATCTTTATTCCACGGAAACGGAAACGGTTTTTCTAGTTGTATTTCGTGAAAAGTGAGATTTATTTCTTCTGAGTTTAGAAATGGTTTTGCAATGTTTCTTGCAATAGATTCCAGTTGTCCAGACTGAGAATAATAAATTATGAGAACATTTTTCATTTAGGTTTTCTGGCTTTGGTGGTTAGCAAAAATAGGTAAATTTATTTAAACGAATTTTCTTATCTCTGCGATTCATCCAGAATTGACGATTTTTTAATTTATTGCAAAAAATCGGGTAAAAACAAGGTGTTTCAGTATTGTTTTGACAATGAATTCTTGTTTTCTATTTGATTCCAAAAATCAAAATAATTGAACCATTGTAAAGGATATCGATCTAGAATGCTTTCTAGACTTTTTACATATTCTTTTAAAAGCGCTTTTTCGTCTCGATGTTTTACTTCGGCTTCTCTTGCATACAAATGATAGTGAAGATTTGGTTCTTTCATTACGTAAACAAAAACCACAGGAACTTTTAATCGTGAGGCAATTAAAAATGGTCCGGCCGGAAAGTTGGCTTCTTGACCTAAAAGATTTTCTGAAAGCGATTTTGTTCCTTCAAAATAACGATCGCCCGTAAAACAGATTAATTCGTTATTTGCCAGCGCCGCATTGATCTCAAAAATATGCGATAAATCTTCTCTGATAATGATGAATTTTACCGTAGGTTTTTTAGAAACACTTTCGAGATAATTTTTGATGGCAGAATGTTCTAAATCTGTCGTCACTAAATTGATTTGAAAATCGAGATCGATTTCTCCGAAAAAGTGTTCTGCAATTTCAAAATTTCCAACGTGTGCGCTAATTAAAACACCGCCTTTTTTCTCGGCAAGTAATTTTTTGAGCGTTTCGATTCCGTCAAATTCGTAGGTGAATTTATTTCGCAATCCAGCCGAAATGGAAATCTTATCAATGATAGTTTGTCCAAAATTGTAGTAACTTTTGAAAACCATTTTTTTAGATTTGAAATAGGAGTATTGAAGTCTTTCTTTAAAATAATAGAAAATAGCTTTATTGCTTTTTCTTAAAAATAAAAAATAATAAGAAGCAACAAAGTAAAGTAAACCATAAGCGGCTTTTACACCCGCTTTCTGAATCAAAAAAACGAATATTCTATACCCTAAAACAGTTCCTTTGGATTTACCATCCCATTGACTCATTTAAGCTGATTTGGCTTTTATTTTGGTTTCGATAAGGTCATAGAAACTTTGAAAATCAGAAATTCCAACAAAATCTGCTTCAACTAGTTTTACACCAAAGTTTGCTTCAATTGAAACTACCAAGTCAACATAATCCAGACTATCTAACCCAAGTGTATCTTTTAAATTAGCATTTGGTTCAATGTCGTCATTGTCTACTTCAAATTCATCAACTAAAAAACCATTTATTTTTGCTATAATATCTTCTTTATTCATCGTTCAATTTAAACTTTTTAACCACCAACGCAGAGTTGGTTCCTCCGAACCCGAAAGAATTGGACAAAAATATGTCAAATTTTTTGTTTAACGTAGTTTTAACTAAATTTAATTTTGAAGCATCTTCATCTGGATTTTCCAAATTGATGTTTGGTGCAATGAAATCGTTCTGCATCATTAAGATAGAGTAAATAATTTCGCTTGCTCCAGCCATCCAGCATTCGTGCCCTGTCATCGATTTTGTAGAACTTACAGGAGGATTCTTTTCGCCAAAAACTTCAAAAATAGCTTTTGCTTCGTTTGCATCGCCAACTGGAGTTGAGGTTGCGTGTGCGTTTATATATTCAATATCTGAGGCTTTTAAATTTGCATCATCCAATGCGCGTTTCATTGCTGTTGCTGGTCCTTCGACGTTTGGAGTAGAAATATGTCCTCCGTTTGAAGAAAATCCGTAACCGCTAATTTCTGCAATAATATTGGCTCCGCGAGCAATGGCAGATTCATAACTTTCTAAAATTAAGGTTGCGCCACCGCCACTCGGAATTAATCCGTCGCGACCAGAATCGAAAGGTCTTGAGGCTTTTTCTGGATCACTTTCTCTATTAGAAAAAACACCTAATCCGTCAAAACTGCTCATCGCATATTTATTGATTTCCTGAGCGCCGCCAGTAATTATAATGTCTTGAAAACCACTTTTGATTAAAAAATAAGCCAATCCGATAGAATGAGAACCGCTTGCGCAAGCTGCACTTACAGTAAGATTGATTCCTCGAAGTTTAAAAATCGTCGAAAGATTCATTGTTACCGTAGAATTCATCGACTTAAAAATTGCACCAGAACCAATTAACGCCGTGTCTTTTTTCTCGCGAACAATGTCTGTAGCATCAATAATAGCTTTAGAAACACTATCGTTTCCGTACATAATTCCGACTTCGTGTTCATCAAAAAAAGCATCGTCGATGTTGGCATTTTTTAATGCTTCTATAGTTGCCATATAAGCATATTCGGTTTCTTCACCGATGCTCATACGTTGTCTTCGCGTCAATAAATTTTTAAGATCGGCTTTCGGAATCATTCCGGTCAAAGCAGATTGGAAACCAAATTCTTTTCTTTCAGAATCAAACTGAATACCAGATTTTCCTTCGTATAACGAATCTTTTACTTCGTTTAAAGAAGTTCCGATACAAGAATAAATTCCCATTCCAGTAATTACAACTCTTCTATTCATCGTCTTTCAAAGTAATTTTTTATCCTTAAAGTGTCATTTTTAAAACTAATGCACAAAGTTTTTTATCTATTTTTTATTTTTTAATCTCGCAAAGACGCAGAGTCGCAAAGTGCTTTTTTATTTAAGGTTTTTAATAAAACTTTGCGACTCTGCGTCTTTGCGAGCAATTTTCGTTGTTAAATAAAAAACTTAAAAACAAACTTCGCAAACATAGTATTCTTTAAGAATATATTCCTCCGTTAATATTGATAATTTCTCCTGTAATATAACTTGCTTTTTTAGAAATCAAAAAGCTTACCAAATCTGCAACTTCTTCGGCTTCGCCAAAACGATTTACTGGAATAAGTTTCAATAATTCTTTTTCGTCCAATTCACTCGTCATATCTGTTTTGATAAAACCTGGAGCAACAGCATTTACCGTAATATTTCGTTTTGCTACTTCTTGTGCCAAGGCTTTTGTAGCAGCAACAATAGCACCTTTTGCAGCCGAATAATTAGTTTGTCCTGCAGTTCCTTTTACTCCAGATACAGAAACGATATTTACAATTCGACCATATTTATTGCGAAGCATTTTTTGGATGAAAAACTGCGTCACATTAAAGAATCCGTTTGTGCTTGTATTCATTACGCTGCTCCAGTCTTGTGGTGTCATCCACATAAAAAGACCATCTTTTGTAATTCCGGCATTATTTACAATCGCTTCAACCAATTTTTCAGGATTTTCTTCCTGCCATTTGTTTAAGACGTTTTGTACTTGCTCAAAATCTGCAACGTCAAAACCTAAGATTTCTCCTGTTGCGCCTAATTTTTGTATTTCTTGTAATGTTTCTTCGGCAGCCGTTTTATTCGAATGATAATTAATCAGAATATGATAATCGGATTCTACGGCTAATTTTTTACAAATAGCACTTCCAATTCCTCTAGAACCGCCTGTTACTAATACACACTTCATAAGTGAAATTTATTTCTTTTTCTTGGCTGCTGGTTTCGGTGTCGATTTTGCAGCTGGTTTGGTTGTTTTTGTTTCTTGTTTTGGAGCTTCGGCAGGAGTAGCAATAGGTTGAGGTTTTTCAGATTTCGAAAATAGTTCAGCATTTTCAAACCATTGATTCGCTAAAACCGTTCCGTCTGGGTTAAGAAATCCCCATTTTCCTTCGTTTTTAACTCTTGCAACGCCACCAATAAATCCTTTATCTTGTTGTGTAAACATGGCGATAATTCCATTAGTAGTAATTCCATATTGTGTTGGAATAACTAATTTTCCAGATTCATTGATGAATCCCCAATTGCTTTCTTTTACTGGAGCAAGACCGTTTTTACTAAAAACTTCTGCATCGCTGTAAGTTGGTTCAATCACAAATTTTCCTTCTGGATTAATGAATCCCCATTTTTTTCCAACTAAAACTGGCGCTAGATTTTTGGAGAAAGCTTTTCCTTTATCATAAATAGGAAGAATTGCCCAGTTTCCTTTCAAATCGATATAACCAATTTTTCCGTTTTTCTTAGCAAAAGTCAAATCTTGAGTTTCGAAATCCCAGATTTTTTCGGCTCCATCAACAGGAATAAATTTTCCACCGCTTACCAATCCGAAAGTTTTGTCTTTTCTTGCCCAGGTTGTTCCTTTAAAATAATTTCCGATTTCAGCATAAGCAGGTTCAACTAGTTCTTTTCCGTTAGTATCGATAATTCCCCAGTTTTTGTTTAATTCTACTCTTGCAAAACCATTTTCAAATGGCTTGATCTGATCATATTTTGGTTCCAGAACAACAGTCATTTTATTGTTGATTAAACCTACTTTATTGTTTTGTCTGATGAAAGCAACGCCGTCATTAAAATCAAATACTTTGTCAGATGTAGGCGCTTTTTGGATTTCTCCTTTCGTATTAATATACACCCATTCTTTATCTTTTTGCACAACGGCAATTCCGTTGTTAAAATCTTTGGCATCTTTAAAGTCGGCTGGAATTACCCAAGTTCCTTTTGCATCAATAAATCCCCATTTGCCACCGTTTTCTACAGCGGCCAAACCTTCAGAAAAACTTCTAGCCGATTTGTATTGAGGTTCGATTTTAAAAGATCCATCTTTAGAAAGATATCCAATTTTGGAATTCTTTTTAACTAATGCCAATTCTTGACTATTAACAAATTGAATACTTACCAGCAACAAAAAAATAAGTGTCTTTTTCATGATTTTAAAAATTCAATGTTTAATGATTAAAAAACTAAAACTCTTTGGGGCAAATTTGTAAATCAATTTTTAACTGTTGATCAAATAATCTTTAACTTTTTGAACAAAAGGATACATTACTTGGTCTTCCTTAAATTCAGGAATTATATTTCTGATATCGTCATACCATTTTTTAGTTGTAGACGAAATTTGATCTTTTTGTTTTAAATAATCAATCGCCTGAACAATTGTAATTAATTCGATTGCTAAAACTTCAAAAGAGTTTTCAATTACTTTTGATGTAATTACCGCGGCGTTTGTTCCCATACTTACAATGTCTTGATTGTCATTGTTGTTTGGAATACTATGAACGTACATTGGATTTGATAACATTTGATTTTCAGCAGTTGTTGAAGTGGCAACGAATTGAACGCCTTGCATTCCGAAATTAAATCCTAACGTTCCTAAGTTTACGAATGGAGGTAAAATTTCGTTGATTTTTGAATTCAATAAATAATTCAATTGACGTTCTGCAAGCATCGTTAATTTGGTAATAACGATTTTCAATTTATCCATTTCAAGCGAAATATAATCTCCGTGGAAATTTCCGCCGTGGTAAACGTGTTTGTTTTTTACGTCGATGATTGGGTTATCGTTTGCCGAATTAAATTCGTCTTCCAAAATAGAAGCGACATTATTGATAGTTTCTAAAACTGGTCCTAAAATTTGAGGAACACATCTTAGTGAATAATATTCTTGAACTTTTTCTTTGAAGATTTCTTCGGTGTTTTCACCAGAATATAAATGGTCTTCTCTTTTGCGGATTAAAGTACTGTCAGAAAGATTTTTTCTCATTCTTTCTGCAATTTCCTGCTGTCCTTTATGACGTTTGGTTTGATTTAATTCTTCAGAGAAATGATCATCATAAGCTTGAACTAATTCGTTAATCGCACAAGAAGCTTTTAACGACCAGTCTAATAATTTTTGGGCATAATGCACATTTACAACTCCAATTCCTGTCATAACAGAAGTTCCGTTGATTAATGCCAAACCTTCTCTAATTTCTACTTGAATTGGTTTTAAACCTTCGATTTCAAAAACTTCTGGAGTTGGGCGTCTTTCCCCTTTATAAAAAACTTCGCCTTCGCCAATTAAAACCAAAGCTAAATGCGATAATTGAACTAAATCTCCACTGGCACCAACACCGCCGTGTTCAAAAATTAAAGGCGTAATATCTCTGTTGATTAATTCTGCCATTAAATGAACTACAGAAGAATGAACGCCAGAATTACCTAAAGAAAGTGTATTTAATCTTGCTAAAATGGCTGCTTTTGCGCACTCAGCGTTTAAAGGTTTTCCTGTTCCAGAAGAGTGGCTTCTAATTAAATTATATTGCAGCTGAATTTGATCTGACTCTTTAATTCTATATTGAGCCATTGGACCAAAGCCAGTATTTACTCCGTAGATTACTTTGTTTCCTGAGAATTCTTTCAAGAAATTAAAACTTTCGTTTACTCGATTTAAAACCACATCGCTTATGGCAACTTTATTTTTTCCAAAAATTATGGCTTCAAATTCTGCTAAACTTAAATATTCATTTATTGTATTCATCAAATCTATTTTGGTTGCGCTAATTTAATTTTATTTATCAAAATAATTGTAGTTATTTTGATGATGGCAAATGTAGGTTAATTAATGATAATAATTCTAATATGACAAAGGAGTTTGTTGATGTTTTAGTGATTGGTGCAGGACCATCTGGATGTGTTTCGGCATCTTATCTGTTTAAAAACAATGTTAAAGTTAAAGTTGTAGAAAAACAAAAGTTTCCGAGACTTGTTGTTGGAGAAAGCCTTATTCCGCGTGTAATGGACCATTTTGCTGAGGCAGAATTGTTTGAGGCGCTTGATGCAATGAACTTCGAGAAAAAATTAGGAGCTCGTTTTATCAGAGGTGAAGAAATTTGCAATTTCGATTTCAGCAAAAAATTTGGAGAAGGCTGGGATTGGACTTGGCAAGTTCCAAGAGCTGATTTTGACAACACAATGGCGCAAGAAATTGTGCGAAAAGGAATTGATCTGGAATTTGAAAGCGAAGTTCTGGAAGTTTCTTTTGAAGGAAAAAAATCAAAAACGATTGTAAAAGATAAAGATGGAAATCTAAAAGAAATTCACGCCAACTTTATCATTGATTCTAGTGGATACGGACGCGTTTTACCAAGACTTTTAGATTTAGATACGCCATCAAAATTAGATCCGCATTCTTCGATTTTTACGCATGTTAAAGATATTAATAGACCAGAAGGCGAAGAAGGAACCCAGATTTCTTTTGATATTTTGGAGACTGAAGTTTGGCTTTGGGTAATTCCATTTTCTAACGGAAATACAAGTTTAGGCGTTGTTGGTCCAACAGATTTTATCAATTCGCTTTCTGAAAATAAAGACAATGCCGAGGCTTTAAAAAATGCCATTCAGAAATCGGATTATTATATTAAAAGATTTGCTGGAACAGAATTTTTGTTTGAGCCAGTTAAATTAGAAAACTATTCAAGAGCCGTAAAAAGAATGTACGGAGACGGTTTTGCTTTAACAGGAAACAGTTCAGAATTCTTAGATCCAGTTTTTTCTTCAGGAGTGGCTTTTGCAACTGAATCTGGAATGCTGGCAGCCAAATTATATTTAAAAGAATCACAAGGAATTCCTGTTGATTGGGAAGTTGAATTTACCCAATATATGAAACGCGGTATCGCCGTTTTCACAACTTATGTACAAGAATGGTACACAGGAAATTTACAAACGCTGTTTTTCCATCAGCCTGAAAATCCAGAAGTAAAAGAAAAAATATGTGCTGTTTTAGCAGGTTATGTTTGGAACGAAGAAAATTCGTTTGTCAAAAAACATGATCACGTAATTGCAAATATGGCGTATTTATTAAATATGCAAAAAGAACAAAGCCCTGAATAATCAGGGCTTTTGCTTTTATTTCGTTTTCTTTATAATAAGTTTAGACATCGATTTTGCCGTTTTTGCATAACCTTCTCCAAGTCGAGATTCATTACTAAAATTGCTTCCCCATTGATCGCCGGGCGCTTCGTCGCTGGTAATTTCTAACAACACATTTGATTTATTAGCGGAGTCAACAAATTTTAGATTCGTTGTAACTTTTGCAGGTTGTTTCATAATTCCTGCATCCCAGCCAGGGAAAAGCCAAACTGTTTTTACGATAAGTGTGTAAGGTGTTTTTAATCCTTCTTGAAAATTTAAATCTTTTTTCTCTTTGGTTAAAACGGTATTGGCAATTTCTAAAAATTTAGGAGTCCAGATTTGTTCTCTTGCTGCAATCCATTTTTTCTCCCAGATATTTCCGTTGCCTTTTGCTTTTTTATCTAAATCTGCTTTGTGTTCTTGAACGTATTGTGCTTCAGGCATTTTTTCTTTCATCATAGTAAAATCACTGTAATCAAATGATACGTTGACTTCTTTTTGGTCTTTTAAAAAGTCAAAATTTCCCTGAACAACATTCATGTCCTGAGCAAAAATAGCTCCAGATATAAAAAAGCATGCAATAATAAGTTTTTTCATTTGTTGATTAATTAAGGTTAATTTTCAATAATTTAAAATTAATTAAAAACATTAATAAACAACATATTACGTGTTAAAATAATATTGCCATTTTGTTTTAAAAACAAAAAGAGGATTCCAAAATTGAAATCCTCTTTTTTATTTTTTTTAACGAAAATTTGAATATTACAATCCAAAAATCTTATCCATTAAAATCCATTTTTGTCCCGGTTTTGCCCACGGTAAAGCCAGCTGGAATTTCCACATTAAAGTTTCCCATTCCTGAACTTTTTCGTTTGCTGCATCAGCCGCATCTTTCTTTTCGAAAGTAAAATCGGCATCCGCTTCAATGATCATGAACAATCGGTTTCCAGTGCAGTAAATATCCAGAACTAAAATTCCAGCATCTTGAAGGCTTTTTTTAATTTCTGGCCATACATTTTCATGCAGTTCTTTGTATTCTGCAATTAATTCTACATCATCTTTTAGGTCTAAAGCCAGACAGAATTTTTGAGTTGCCATAATCTTAAATTTATTATTTGTAAGCTACAGCTGTTTGTTTACTTGTCCCTAAACCTTCAATTCCTAATTCGATTACGTCTCCTGCTTTAATGTAAATTGGGTCTGGTTTGATTCCCAATCCAACTCCCGGAGGTGTTCCTGTACTGATAACATCGCCAGGAAGCAATGTCATAAACTGACTTAAGTAATGAACCAAAAATGGAATTTTAAAAATCAAGTTTGATGTATTACTGTTTTGGAACGTTTTTCCGTTAACCGTAAGCCACATTTTTAGATTGTTTACATCACCAACTTCATCTGGAGTTGCCATAATTGGACCAAGAGGAGCGAAGGTATCAGAACCTTTTCCTTTTGCCCATTGTCCGCCGCGCTCGATTTGGAATGCTCTTTCGCTGTAATCATTTAAAAGGCAATATCCAGCGATATAGTTTGGTGCATCTTCTTCAGAAACGTAGCTTGCTTTTTTACCCACAACAAAAGCCAATTCCACTTCCCAATCTGTTTTTTCACTGTTTTTTGGAATGATCAAATTGTCATTTGGTCCGCATAAAGAAGTGGTTGATTTAAAGAAAATAATTGGTTCTTCTGGAATTGCAGCACCAGTTTCTTCGCAGTGATCTACATAATTTAATCCGATGCAGATAATTTTTGAAGGACGGGCAACTGGCGAACCTAAACGTATTGAATCGCTAACTTCTGGCAATGCTGGATTATTTTTTAAAGCTTCTTCTAATTTTGCTAAACCGTCATTTTCAAAAAAAGCTTCGTTGTAATCTGTTACAATAGACGAAACATCATATCTTTTTTCATTTAGTAAAACTCCTGGTTTTTCCTTTCCTTCTTCTCCGAATCTAATAAGTTTCATATTTTAATTTTTTTAGTAATGTGTTTTTTTTTAGCCACAGATTTAAAGGATTAAAATGATTTCTTTAGGTTGTCACCCTGAGCGAAGTCGAAGGGCGTTCCAATTGGACGTGGGCTTCGACTTCGCTCAGCCTGACAGCAGTTATGATATAAAAATCCTTTTAATCTTTTAAATCTGTGGCAAAATTTTTTTTTTAGTTGTTCAATTTAATGAATCCACCATCAATTGGGTAATCTGAACCTGTGATGAAAGACGATTCGTCACTGCATAAAAATAATGCTAAAGTTGCGATTTCTTCTGGTTTTCCCATTCTTCCAATCGGCTGTGATTGAGAAAGTTTTTCGAAAATTTCTTCTTCTTTTCCAGGGTAATTTTTAGCGATAAAACCATCTACGAAAGGCGTGTGAACTCTTGCAGGGGAAATAGAATTACATCTGATTTTATCATTCAAATAATCTTTTGCAACCGATAAAGTCATTGCCATAACTGCACCTTTTGCAGTAGAATAAGCAAAACGATCTGGAATTCCAACCCAGCATGCAATTGAAGCTAAGTTCAAAATCACACCTCCGCCAGAATTTCTTAGCGCTGGAATCGAAGCGTGAAGACAGTTGTAAACTCCTTTTACGTTTACATTCATGATGCGGTCAAAATCAGATTCTGATGTTGTATCTACTTTTCCCACATGTGCAATTCCGGCATTGTTTACCAGAATATTGATATTTCCGATTTTCTCGAAAGTTGAGTTTACTTGTTCATGGTTTGAAACGTCGCAGGCATGAGCAAAAACATTTCCGCCAGCGGATTTAATTTCTTCTACTGTTTCTTTTGCGCTTTCTTCCGTCAATTCTAAAATATGAACTTCAGCTCCTTGTTTAGCAAATAAAACCGAAATCGCTCTTCCAATTCCGCTTCCACCGCCGGTGATAATTGCTTTTTTATTTTGTAATGAAAACATTTGATATAAATTTTTATGAGTTATTTTTAATAGTCTTTTACAAAGATACGCCGCGTTTCCACGGAATAAAATCGTCTTGGTTTAATTGAACCGCTTTCGGAATAATTTCGCCGCTTGCTGCTTTGATGCAATATTCTAAAATTTCCTCGCCCATTTCTTCAATAGATTTTTCTCCACTAATGATTGGTCCGCAGTCAATATCGATAATGTCTTTCATTCGAGTTGCTAAAACCGAATTTGTTGCCACTTTAATTACAGGACAAACTGGGTTTCCTGTCGGAGTTCCTAATCCAGTTGTAAACAAAATTAAAGTTGCACCAGAAGCTGCTTTTCCAGTTGTTGCTTCTACATCATTTCCTGGCGTACAAACCAAACTTAAACCTGGTTTTGTAACCAATTCGGTATAATCTAAAACATCAACAACAGGAGAAGTTCCGCCTTTTTTGGCTGCTCCAGCGCTTTTGATGGCGTCAGTAATTAAACCATCTTTGATATTTCCTGGAGATGGATTCATATGAAAACCAGAACCTACTTTATGTGCCAGTTCATCATAAGATTCCATTAAATCTATGAATTTTTTAGCGTTATCTTCCGTAATGCATCTGTCAATTAAATTTTGCTCCGCACCGCATAATTCTGGGAATTCAGCCAAAAGAATTTTTCCGCCTAACGCTATTACTAAATCTGAAGTATAACCCACAGCAGGATTTGCAGAAACACCGCTAAAACCATCGCTTCCGCCACATTTTACACCAATACATAAATCGCTCAAAGGCGCATCTGTTCTTTCGTATTTATTGATTTCGATTAAACCTTCAAACGTTTTTTTGATGGCATTTGTAATCAAAACTTCTTCGCTTTCGGTCTGTTGCTGTTCAAAAATAAACAATGGTTTGTCGAACTCTGGGTTTTGTCTTTTTACATCGTTTACAAAATCCTGAACTTGTAAATGCTGGCATCCTAAACTCAAAAGCGTAATTCCGCCCACGTTTGGATGATTAGCGTAAGAAGCCAATAAAGCGCTCAAAGTAGACGCGTCCTGACGTGTTCCGCCACAACCGCCTTGGTGATTTAAGAATTTAATTCCGTCTACATTTTCAAAAACACGTTTATTTTTTGGAGTTGGATTTAATTCAATATTGATATCGTTAATATCATTTCCGTTCAAATAACCTTCCAGTAATTCGTGTGTAAATTGGTTGTATTTGTCTGTTACAGCATAACCCAATTGTTTGTGTAAGGCTTCTCTGATAACATCTAAATTTCTGTTTTCACAAAAAACAGTCGGAACAAAAAGCCAGTAGTTTGCCGTTCCAACGCGTCCGTCTTTTCTTTTATAACCTTTGAAAGTTCTGTTTTCGAATTTTGAAACATCAGGCGCATTCCATTCGTATGAAGCGTTTCTGTACGCATAAGGATCCGCGGCATGTTTAAGGTTTTCGGTTGTCATTAAACTTCCTTTTGTCAAATCGTTTTGCACTTTTCCAACCAAAACACCGTACATATTTACTTCTTCTCCCTGCTTCATGTCCTGCATGTAGAATTTATGTTTGGCTTTGATGAGGTCTTGTAAAACGTAAGTTTCGTTTTCAAAAAGAATGGTTTCTCCTTTTTGAAGATCGGTTAAGGCAACCAATACATTATCGTCTGGATGTAGTTTTACAACCAGTTTTTTTGTGTTATTCTCAGACATTGTGTTGTTTGTTTTTTCTTTTTTTGATGTCACTGCTTTGATTTTATAACAATTTAATCCTTTGATTTTGTATAGAATTCGGGCAGTTAACGAAAAATAAAATTAGCCTTTTTACAAATTGATTAATAGTCCAATATTATCCGTATCTAATCTTTAATTATCTTTGCAGTATGAAATTGGAACAAACCAAAATAGCGTCTTATCTTAACACCAAAGTTTCGGTGCTCAATCGTATTGAACCGTTTTTTCAAGCGCCGTTTCATTCGCATCCCGAATTGGAATTAGTATATGTAAAAGAGAGTTTTGGCAAACGAATTATAGGAAATTCGGTGATGCAGTTTGAACCAGGAGATATGGTTTTTTTAGGTTCTGATATTCCGCACGTTTGGCTGAATGACGAAAAATATTATCAGGGAATTGAGGATTTGAAAGCCAATTCGATTGTCGTATATTTTCATAAAGATATTTTCGGACCGACTTTTTATGAATTAAAAGAAACCCAAAAAATCAACGAACTTTTTTTTCAAGCCGGAAAAGGAATTTCGATTATTGGAAAAACGAATAAACAGATTGCTAAAAAACTAGAGAAGTTAGTTGCTAAAAAAGACTTCGAAGTTATTGTCGGACTTTTTGAGATTTTGTCTATTCTTTCTGAAAGTCAGGATAAAATTTATATCAATGATGAAATTTATTCTTTGATGCAGAAAGATTCGAAAGAAGATCGTCTTTCTGAAGTTTTTCAATATGTCAATAAAAATTATAAAAAGAATATTTCACTCGAAGAAATTGCCGCTGTCGCGAATATGACTCGAACTTCTTTCTGCAGAATGTTCAGGGCAAAAACGAAAAAGAATTTTGTAGATTATCTGCACGAAATTAGAATTTCAAATGCCTGCAAATTATTGTTAGAAACTGATAAAAGCATGTCTGAGATTGCATATGAATGCGGTTATAAAACGGCTTCGAACTTTAATAAACTCTTCAAAAAAGTTAAGGGAATTACGCCTTCAGATTTTAAAAATAATGCGAAGGTTAGTTTTGCCACAGATTATAAAGATTAAAAGGATTCCCTTTAGTTTGTCACCCTGAGCGAAGTCGAAGGGCGTTCCAATTGGACGTGGGCTTCGACTTCGCTCAGCCTGACAAAAATGGATGTAAAAATCATTGTAATCCTTTTAATCTGTGGCAAAAATATTTTAAATAGAACGATCTAAATGCGTATAACCACCATCAACATAAATAATCTGTCCAGTAGTATGGCTTGATTTTTCAGACAATAAAAAAACCACCATATTCGCGATTTCTTCTGCTGTTGTCATTCTGTTTTCTAAAGGAATATTTTTGGTGATTGCAGCCAATTTTTCTTCTTTGTTTTCAAAAGTATTTATCCACGTTTCGTAAAGTGGCGTGTAACATTCTGCTACAATTACAGCGTTTACGCGGATGCTATATTTTAGTAATTCAACCGCCCATTCTCTGGTTAAAGCATTTCTTCCACCGTTTGAAGCTGCGTAAGCTGAGGTTCCGCCTTGACCAGTTTCGGCAGTTTTAGAACCAATGTTTACAATGGCTCCTTTCGATTCTTTTAGATATGGAAGTGCGTGTTGCGCCATTAAATAATAATGCACTAAATTTTTGTGAAGCGAAGCGGCGAAATCTTCATAATTTCCGTTTTCTAATCCAACACCGTCATTAACGCCGGCATTATTTACAAGTCCGTCAATTCTTCCGAATTTTGCGATAACGGCTTCAACGGCTTTTTTGCAGTCTTCAGGTTTTGTCAAATCGGCGGCAACTTGATGCGCTTCTTTTCCAATGGCTTTTAATTCTTCTACGGCTTTTAGGTTATCATTTTCGTTACGTCCAACGATAAACGGAATGGCATTTTCTTCGGCCAGAACCTTAACGATTCCTAAACCGATTCCTTTTGCGCCTCCCGTAACGATAATGATTTTTTGGGTTAATGATAACTGCATGATTTTAATTATTATAATTTATTGCTAATATTTTTTTTGCCACAGATTAAAGGGATTAAAATGATTTTACTTTGCTGTTTGTCAGGCTGAGCGAAGTCGAAGCCCGATTCCAATTGGAATGCCCTTCGACTTCGCTCAGGGTGACAATCTAATTCATAAATCTTTTAAATTAGTGGTTTTTATTTTTATGTTTTAGAACTTTTTTTAAAAATTTACAGCTGTTGTTCATGACAAACAACAGCTGTAAAAATAGAGAGAATTGAACTGATAATTTATTACCAGAACTTAACATAAAGCGCCACAATAATCAGTAATGTAATTACGATTAAAACCGTAGTTTGCGGCTGTACTTTGAACATTCCAGGTTCTGTCTCGAATGCTTTTGGGTTTACTTTTGGACCAGCGAAACTCATCAAGATCATCACCAACATTGTGAAGAAGAATGATAATCCCATACAAATGTGGAATGGAATTTCGAAAGCTCCTTTTCCGTTAGGGTAAGCTGTGTATAAAAGTGTATCGTTTCCAAATAAAGCAGGAGCATATTCGTTGAATAAAACAGATAATAAGAATCCTAAAATTACCCCAACAATTGCTGCAGCTCCAGTAGTTCTTTTCCAGAACATACCTAAAAAGAACATTGCGAAAACTCCAGGGCTAATAAATCCAGTGTATTTTTGGATGTAAGTGAATCCTCCAACACCACCAATTCCTAAAACGTCATTCCAAGTAAATAAAACAGCTAAAAGCATTGCTGCAAAAACGGCAAGTCTACCAATGTTTACCTGTTGTTTTTCACCAGCTTCTTTTTGAATGTATTTTTTATGAATATCTAATGTATAAATTGTAGAAATACTGTTTACTTTTCCAGCCAAAGAAGCTACAATTGCTGCAGTTAAAGCCGCAACAGAAAGTCCTTTTAATCCAGTTGGAAGGAAGGTTAATACAGCAGAATAAGCACCATCTTTTCCTCCAACTAATTGTGGTAAATGTCCGTTTGTGTATAAAACATAAGCAGCAATTCCAGGAAGCATTACGATAAGCGGCATTAATAATTTTAACATACCAGCAAATAAAATACCTGTACGAGCTGTTTGTAAATCTGCTCCAAGTGCTCTTTGCGTAATGTATTGGTTACATCCCCAGTAGTTTAAGTTGATGATCCAGATACCAGCAGCATAAGATAACAATCCTGGGAAAGTTAAATATTTATCGATTTCTAATTGTGAAGAAGTTGCAGTTGGTTTTGGAATAATCATTTTGAAGTGCTCCGGAGCTTCTTTCATTAAAACTTTGAAACCAGCAATTGCATTTTCACCAACACCAAAGTATTGACCAACTGTTGTCAAAGCGATATAAGAAGTTACCAAACCTCCGATAATCAATACAGCAACCTGAATTACGTCTGTATACGCCACAACTTTCATTCCTCCAAGAGAAATAAATAAAGCAAAAACAGCCAATCCGATCATGATTGCGTGAAGATATTCTCCTCCAGCAAGACCGTTAATCGCAACAGCTCCTAAATAAAGAATCGAAGTTAAGTTTACAAAAACATACAAAAACAACCAGAAAACCGCCATAATCAAAGCAGTAGATTCGTTGTAACGTGTTTTTAAGAACTGAGGCATAGTGTAAATCTTGTTTTTAAGATATACAGGAATAAACCATACAGCCACAATAATAAGTGCAATAGCAGCAAGCCATTCGTAAGCAGCAACAGCGATTCCTAAGAAGAAACCTTCACCACTCATACCGATGAATTGTTCTGCAGAGATGTTAGAAGCAATAAGAGAAGCTCCAATTGCCCACCATGTTAAATTTCCTTCAGCCAAAAAGTAAGCTTTAGCATCTTGTTCGTCTTGTTTACGTTTGCGGTAAACCGTGTAACCGTAGACCGAGACTACGATAAAATAGATAATAAAAACCGCATAATCTGCGAAAGCGAGGTTTTGGTTCATTGTTAGTAGTATTTTAAATAATTATTATAGGGTTAAAATTTGTTTATTTGGTTTTATGCTTTATAATCTTGTTAAAAATGCAAGATGTGTTTTATTTCTGTTATTTTTTTATGAAAATAAAAGTGGAAGCCAAATGTAAAATAAAAATTTATAAATCAACTATCAGCAAATGTGTTTTTTACATTTATCTAATGGTAATTCTGTTAAATTTTACTTTTTTGACTTCATTCATCTTATAATTCTTAAGCTTTAACCAGACTTTTATAATGCACTTCAGACAATTGTCTTAAAATTTCAGCACTTTTTTCGGGTGTAATATCACGTTGCGATTCGCCCAACATTTCGTATCCAACCATAAATTTTTTTACTGTTGCCGATCTTAACAAAGGCGGATAAAAATGCATGTGGAAATGCCATTCAGGATGATCTAGACCATCTGTTGGAGATTGGTGAATTCCTGAAGAATATGGAAAAGAAGTATTGAATAAATTATCGTACTTAGTCGTTAATTGCTTTAGAATTTTAGCGAAAGCAGCACTTTCTTCAGCAGTAAAATTGGTGATTTTGTTTACCGCTCTTTTGCTTACAATCATGGTTTCGTAAGGCCAGATTGCCCAAAAAGGAACTAAAGCTACAAAATGATCGTTTTCGATTACGATTCTTTCTCCAGCTTTCAATTCAGCTTCAACATAATCTTCTAAAAGTGTTCTTTTATTTTTATCGTAATATGATTTTAAGCTATTTTGTGTTTTTTCAACCTGCGTTGGCAACGAAGACTGTGCCCAAATTTGTCCGTGCGGATGCGGATTGCTACAACCCATTACGCTTCCTTTATTTTCAAAAATCTGAACGTGATTAATGTATTTTATATTTCCTAAATCTGTGTATTCTCTCTGCCAAGTTTTGATAATATTTTCGATATCGGCAATTTCCATTTCTGGAAGAGTCAAATCGTGACGTGGAGAAAAACAAACTACTCTAGAAATTCCTTGTTCTGGTTTTGCTTTAAAAAAAGTATGTTTGATATCATCTTCAAAAATAATTTCATCCTGTTTCATTGCGGCAAAATCATTTTCAAAAACAAAACTGCTTTCGTATGCTGGATTATTTACGCCATTTGCACGAACATTTCCTGGACATAAATAACATGTCGGATCGTATTTTGGAAGTTGTTCTGTTGAAATGGTTTCATTTTGCCCCTGCCAAGGACGTTTTGCACGATGTGGCGAAACTAATACCCATTCGTTAATCAATGGATTGAAGCGTCTGTGCGGATCTTCGTTAATGTCAAAATTTTTCATTGTAGTGTGTTGTGGTGTTAAAGTAGCGTTGTTCCGTTTGAGATTTTTACATCATAGAATTTTAATTCAATTCCAAATGTATCTAAATAAAGTTTCGAAAACTTACTTTTTACCTCATTTTCATGTCCTTTTTTAACTAAATTAATAGTGCAACCTCCGAAACCGCCGCCCATTAGCCTTGAGCCAATAATTGCGTCATCTTCTTTTGCCGTATCAACAAGCATATCTAATTCTTCACAGCTTACCTCATATTCTTTAGATAAACCATAATGTGTTTCAAAAAGCAATTCGCCCAAAAGTTCGATGTTTCCTGCGTCTAAAGCTTCGCACGCTTTTATTACGCGATTAATTTCTTTTACAACAAAATGAACTCGGTCAAAAACTTTCTCGCTCATTTTATCTTTCAGACTTAAAATTTGTTCTACAGAAGAATCTCTAAAACTTTTTACTTCTGGAAAATGACTTTTTATGATAGATAAACCTTCTTCACATTCAATTCTTCTCGTATTATATTCTGAAGTAAAAAGCGAATGTTTTACATTAGAATCAAACAGAATCAAAGAATAATCTTTGAAATCGGCGTTGTGATATTCAAAATCTAAAGTATTGCAATCCAGTTTTATTACTTTATTTTCCAAACCATGAACGCTCGAAAACTGATCCATAATTCCGCAATTGATTCCAACCCAATGTTCTGCTTTTTGTCCTAATAAAGAAATATCAACTTTTTCAATTTTTAAATCAAAAAGAGATTTGATTCCGAAAATGGTTCCGCATTCTAAAGCCGCAGAAGAAGATAATCCAGAACCAACCGGAATATTACTGCTGAAAACACAGTTGAAACCTTCAAACGAAAATCCGTTATCTTGCAATTGTTTAATTACGCCTCGAATGTAATTTGTCCAAACGACATCGCTCAATTTTACTTCTTTAGTCAAATCGATTTCAAATTCTTCGTTCAAATCGATGGCGATTATTTTAGAAGTTTTAGTGTTGTTTTTAGAAAAAGCAAAACAAATTACTTTGTCAATTGCTGCAGGCAAAACATAACCGTCATTGTAGTCAATATGTTCTCCGATAATGTTAATTCTACCTGGAGAAAGTACCGTTTTTTCTGGAGAAGAACCGAAAGATTTTTCGAAAAAAGTAACGGTATTTTGTATTAAAATATCATTCATTATATAGTTAGTTGTATTGTGGTTTTTAGGATTTTATTAATTTAAACTTTCAAATTTGTAAAGCGTTTTTTGCGTGTATTCTTCGCTTTTTTTCAAAACGGCATTCGGAAAATGAGCGTGATTTGGCGCATCTGGAAAATTTTGTGTTTCAAAACAAATTCCGCTTTGCGCATTATAATCTACATTTTCTTTTCCTTTTAATTTTCCGAAACAATTTCCGCCTACATATATATGTACACTCGGCTGATCGGTATAAACATTCATTCTTAAATTATTTTTCAAACTAATTAGTTGCGCCACAATTTCAGTTTTAGAATTTACAACGAATGAATTGTCAATTGGAAACGGACAGTTTTTTGGATTTCTGAAATCAAAATCATGATTTGCCAAATCGGTATAATTTCCTGTCGGAATATTATCAGAATTTGTTTCCAGCATTTTTGCCGATTTGATAAACATTTGCTGTTCTAAAACATTCGCGTCGTGTCCGTCAAGATTAAAATAACTATGATGCGTCAAATTGACAACCGTATCTTCTGTTGACGTTGCTTTATATTCTAATTTTAATTCATTTTCTTCTGTCAAAGTATAAGTCAAATAAACCGTCATTTCTCCAGGAAAATTCTCGTCTAAATGTGCGCTCAAAAGCCCAAAAGTAATCGATGGATTTTCGTCAGAAGTCGCATTAACGACACGCCAAGCTTTTCTTCCAAATCCCATAACTCCGCCGTGAAGCGTGTTGCCGTTATTGTTTCCATCAAGCTGAAATTTGTTTCCATCCAAACTAAAAGACCCTTTATGAATACGTCCGGCATAACGCCCGACAGTTGTTCCGAAATAAGGAGCGCTTGGCAAATTATACGATTCTAAATACGCTTCTAAATTGTCAAACCCTAATACAACATCGGTTAATTTTCCATTTACAGGAATTTGAATTGAGGTTACAGTTGCACCATAATTAATGATTTGAACTTTCATTCCGTTTTTATTAACTAATTCAAAAGAATAAATTTCTTCTTTATTAGGCATTAAACCGAATAATTTGCAATTATGAATCTCATTTAAATGCGATATGTGTTTTATTTCCATATAATTTTTAACAAAAATGAAATCCAAAAGTAGAAACATTCTTTATATTTGCATACCAGTACCTACCAGTTTTTAATATTAATAGTCAAAATGACTTTATTATGAACATCATTTCAATTCAAAATAATATTGGTCTTCCAAAATATAAGCAGATTATTCTTTCAATAGAAAAAGCTATAGAAGTAGGAAAATTAATAAAAGGCGATCGGCTTCCGTCGGTAAATAAAGTCTGTCTAGCATTTTCGTTGTCGCGAGATACGGTCTTATTAGCGTATGATGAACTCAAGAAAAGAGGAATTATTTATGCCATTCCTGGAAAAGGATATTATGTTAAAAGTATTGAAATCACTATAACTCAGAAGGTTTTTTTGCTTTTTGATGAGCTAAATATTTTTAAAGAAGATATTTATAATTCGTTTTTGCAGAATATTGGAAAAAATGTTCAGGTTGATATTTTCTTTCATCATTTTAATGTTCAAGTTTTTAAAAAACTGATTAATGACAGCAATGGAAATTACACCAAATATATTATCATGCCAACCAACTTAAACGATATAGTTGATTCGATAAAAACCCTACCAGTAAATGATGTAATTATTTTAGACCAGACCAATTCGGACTTAAAAATGTTTCCAGCGATTTACCAAAATCACCAGAGAGATATTTATGAAGGTTTAATAAAAGGAAAATCCAGATTATCAAAATACAAAAAACTGATTCTTATTTTTCCAGGTTTTAGAGAACCTCCCGGAATGAAAATTGGTTTCGAATATTTTTGTAAAGAATATAAATACGATTATGAAATTATTTCCGATTTCAGCAATCAATCTATTGCGCTCGGAGATTTGTATATTATTCCGCACGATCGCGATTTGCTTTCGGTTATAGAAAATGCAATGGGAAGAAATTTGAAATTAGGAGAAGATTTCGGAATCATTTCTTATAATGAAACACCACTGAAGAAAATCGCCGCAAACGGAATTACCACAATTTCGACCAATTTTGAATTAATGGGAAAAATTCTCGCGGATATGGTTTTCAATGGAAAAAAAGAGCAGATCGAAAATAGATCTGCTCTTATATTGAGGAATTCTTTGTGAAATAAAAATAACCCGTTGGGAATAATTATTTTTTAACACATAGAAATATAGATTTTGGTTTTAAATAAAAAAGAGGTAAAAGAAAAAACCAGTTTTCACACATAGTCCCGAAGCTTCGGGATGTATTTAAAAAAGTGAAACGTCTTGTATGCACAAAGAAAAGCTATGTATCTATGTATTAAATTAAATTTTGTTCAATTTCAACCATAAGGTTATAAATTAAGCACAAAATTGTTTAATAATTTTTCTTCGTATTTCTCTTTATTAAAAGTATATAAATAAGAGCCTTTTCGAGAAGACTGCATATCTTTTTCGTCTAGTTTATTTAAGATTTCAAGAGAATTGATTTTGCTGATGAAATTTCTTTTATCCAATTCTTTGCTCAAAATGGCTTCATACAATTCTAAAAGCTGACGCATAGTGAATTTTTCTGGAAGCAATTCAAAACCAATTGGTTTGATCGAAGTTTTGTAACGAAGACGTTTAATAGCATTTTGAACCATTTCATTATGGTCAAAAATCAGATTAGGCGCGTCGTTAATAGGAAACCATTCTGCATGATAATTTTGAATCAATTCTTCATTATGGTTTTCGATATTAATCAAAGCAAAGTAAGAAACCGAAATGGTTCTTTCAACAGGATCACGATCGATTTCACTGTAAGCATACAATTGCTCCATATAAATGTCGTTTAGACCCGTATAAGTGTTTAAGATTCTTGTGGCTGCAGCATCTAGCACTTCATCGCGTTTTAGAAAACCTCCAATCAAAGACCATTTTCCCTTTTCAGGTTCAAAATCTCTCTGAATTAAAAGTATTTTCAGACCTTCGTGATCAAATCCGAAAATGATGCAGTCAACCGCCAATAAGACTTTATCAGCAGAGCTATAACTATTTAGCATATATAATTAATTTGGATGGTAAATATATAAACTTCTTAAAACGTTTCATAATTTATTAATGTTGATTTTACACTTATGTTAAAATTGAAACAAATAACAAGCTGCATTGATTGATTTATCTACTAAAATCAGGTTTTTTAAGTCCAAAATTTCTTCAATTATATCCCAAAAATACGAGCCAAAGGTAGAAACATTTTCAAAAGAGCATTAAACAGTTAGCTATATTTTGTAATTGAATGCTTAAAAGTTACATTTTTTGTTACAAAGCGATGCTATTTTATATTTTTTTGTCAATTTTTTGAGATTTCTAACTTTTCAAAAATCGTATAAAATTCCTTTGTTAGTACTGCTTTTCGAATATTTCTATTGCTAAATCTGTTTTTTACAACCAGTTGTTCTGCGATTTTAATTTTTTTATGAGACTTTTTTTTCTTTAAATTTACAAATGTTAAACAAACACTTATAAAATCTAAAAATCACAAATCGTTATAAAATATGTAAACCACCGTATTTTTTAACAACCAAAAACCACAAAAAACTTATGAAAAAACCACTTTTATTACTGGTTATGGCGCTTTGCATGCAAACTATAACCGCCCAAAAAGATGCTGTAATTATTGCCGTGAAGAGTGATGCATCTGCACCAACAATCAATAAAAATATTTATGGTCATTTTGCCGAACATTTAGGACATTGTATTTACGGTGGATTTTTTGTTGGAGATACTTCTAAAATTCCAAATACAAACGGAGTGCGAAATGATATTATTAAAGCATTGAAAGATTTAAAAATTCCGAATTTAAGATGGCCCGGCGGATGTTTTGCCGATACATACCATTGGAAAGACGGAATTGGGCCAAAAGAACAGCGACCGACAATTGTAAATCAATGGTGGGGAGGAGTTACAGAAGATAATAGTTTTGGAACACATGATTTTTTGAATATGTGCGAATTGCTTGGCGCTGAACCTTATTTGTCAGGAAATGTTGGTAGCGGAACCGTTCAAGAATTAGCAGACTGGGTTCAGTATACGAATTTTGGAGGTAAAAGTCCGATGAGTGATCTTCGAAGAAAAAACGGACGAACAGAACCTTGGAAAGTAAAATATTGGGGAATTGGAAATGAAGCTTGGGGTTGCGGCGGAAATATGACAGCAGATTATTATGCAAATGAATACCGCAAGTTTGCCACTTTTATGTCAGATTGGAGTAATACGGGAGGAATTACAAGAATTGCTTCAGGATCAAATAGTTCAGATTATAATTGGACAGAAGTTTTAATGAAAAATATTCCGTTGCATATGTTAGGTGGATTGGGAGTTCATCACTACGCTGTAATAAATTGGGACAAAAAAGAATCAGATGTTAATTTTACAGAAAAAGAATATTTCCTGACGATGCAATCTGCATTAAAAATGGAAGAATTAGTAACTAAACATGCCGCAATTATGGATAAATACGATCCTGAGAAAAAAGTGGCAATGATTGTAGACGAATGGGGCGGTTGGTACGAAGTTCAAAAAGGAACAAATCCAGGGTTTTTATATCAGCAAAATACAATGCGTGACGCGGTTTTGGCTGGGGCAACTTTGAATATTTTCAATAATCATTCAGATCGAGTTCGTATGGCAAATTTGGCGCAATGTGTAAATGTACTTCAAGCCGTAATTTTAACTGACAAAGCTAAAATGATTACGACTCCAACTTACAGCGTTATGAAAATGTACAGCGTGCATCAAGATGCAAAATTGCTTCCAGTAGATTTCAAATCGCCTTCTTATACTTATAATGGCCAAACAATTCCAGCAGTTTCGGCTTCGGTTTCAAAAGATAATGCTGGAGCTATTCATATTTCATTGGTAAATATTGATGCTGTAAATAAAAACAAAATCGAAATTGACACTAAAGATCTTGGCGTGAAAAATTTTACTGGAACAATTATTACATCTCAAAAATTACAAGATTATAATTCTTTCGAAAATCCGAATAAAATTGTTCCTGTTGCTTTTAAAGGTTTTGAAAACAAAAAAGGAAAGTTAGAAATAACACTTCCACCTTTTTCTGTATTGGTTTTAGAAGGAAAATAATACGATAGAATGAAAAAGTATATTTTTTATTTATTGATTTTCTGCTTGTCGATTTTGATTTCCTGTAAAGAAACCAAAAACAATTTGGTGCAATCTGATGATAAAACGTCTGTGTTAAAAGCGGGATATCAAATCGAACCGGTTAACATTCAAAATGTAAAATTGACCGATTCTTTTTGGCTTCCAATTATCAAAAGAGTACAAGAAATCACGATTCAATATGCGATAAAAAAATGCGATGAAGAAGGACGTTTTGAGAATTTTTTAATTGCAGGAAAACAAAAAACAGGAACAACAAGAGGCGAAATGCCTTTTGATGATACCGATGTTTATAAGATTATCGAAGGCGCTTCGAATACTTTAATCAGTGCACCAAATCCGAAACTGGAAAGAGTTCTGGATTCGATGATTGCCATTGTAAAAATTGGTCAGGAACCAGACGGATATATTACAACTTGGAGAACTATAAATCCAGCAAAACCGCCTGCAACTTGGGTTCCCGTTATTGAAGGAAAACGTTGGGAATCGTTGCAGATTAGCCACGAATTATATAATCCAGGACATTTAATTGAAGCAGCAATTGTACATTATGAAGCAACTGGAAAAACTAATTTTCTGGAAATCGCCATAAAAGCTGCCGATATGCTGGTTCGAACTTTTGGCGATAATCCAGGACAAGTAAAAGGCGTTCCGGGACATCAAATTGTAGAAACGGGTTTGCTGAAATTGTATCAGATTACGGGAAAAAAAGAATATCTAAATCTGGCAAAATATTATTTAGACAATCGCGGAAATCCAAATAATCATAAATTGTATGGAGAATATGCGCAAGATCATATGCCAATTTTAGAACAAAAAGAAGCTGTTGGTCATGCCGTAAGAGCGGTGTATATGTACGCGGGAATGACAGATATTGTGGCTTTGATGAAAGATAAAGGTTATGAAAATGCCGTAAATAATCTGTGGGAAAACATGGTAAACAAAAAAATGTATATCACAGGCGGAATTGGTTCCAGACACGACGGCGAAGCTTTTGGAGCAAATTACGAATTGCCAAATTTAACCGCATATAATGAAACGTGTGCTGCAATTGGCGATGTATATTGGAATCACAGATTGCATAATTTATACGGAGCTTCTAAGTATTTTGATGTTATCGAAAGAACAATGTACAACGGATTAATATCGGGAATTTCGCTTGACGGAAAACAATTTTTCTACCCAAATGCGTTGGAAGCAGATGGCGTTTACAAATCAAATCGCGGCTCTTGCACACGACAAGGTTGGTTTGACTGTTCTTGCTGTCCAACCAATTTGATTCGTTTTATTCCGTCAATTCCGGGATTGATTTATTCGAAAACAAACGATGTTTTGTATGTCAATTTATATGCTTCGAACAATGCCTCTTTCCAATTAGGGAAAACAGATTTACAGATTTCACAACAGACTTCTTATCCTTGGAATGGGAAAATTGCGATTTCGGTCAATCCAAAAAAAGAAAGTCAGTTTACCATTAAATTTCGTGTTCCGGGTTGGTCTAGAAATGAAGTTTTGCCTGGAGATTTATACAGTTATAAAAAGGCTTCAACTCAAAAAGCAACAATTAGTTTAAATGGAGAAACTCTAGCAATTCAGCCAGAAAATGGTTATTTCAACATTAATAGAAAGTGGAAAAAAGGAGATAAAATTAGCCTTAATCTTCCGATGGATGTTCAAGAAGTGCAGACGAGTTCAAAAGTTGTAACGAATGCAAACAAAGTTTCTTTAGAATACGGACCAATAGTTTATGCGGTTGAAGAAATGGATAACAAAAACAACTTCGATAAAATTGATATAAGCGCTTCTGATACTTTCAAAGTAAAAAAAGAAGCTAATTTATTGCAAGGAGTAAATGTAATTGAGAACTCAAAGTTGAAAGCAATTCCATATTATTCTTGGTCAAATCGAGGAGTTGGAAAAATGAAAGTTTGGTTAGATTATAAGAACTGAAAATAGATTGTAGAAACAAGAGACAAGATTTCACAGATTAAAAGGATTAAAAAAGGATTTAAATTCTTTTAATCTGTGGCAAAAAAATAAAATTCAGTACGATTTTAAAGCACGATTCAATAACGATTTGAAGATTAAGCTGAAATAATCGCAACATTATAAATGTATTGTTAACATTTATTTTTTAAAAAGATGCTAAAATGCTGTTTTAATGCATTTATAGCAAAAATTAATTATGCAATTTCAATTAAGTGTTTTTTGTACACTTATAAAATATTTATATCTATATTTGTCAATATTTTAAAAATAAAATAGAATGAAAAATTATGTAATAGGATTGGACTACGGAACAGATTCTGTTCGTGCGGTGCTGATTGACGCTGAAAATGGACAAGAGTTGGCATCGAATGTTTCTCATTACAAAAGATGGAAAAACAAACAATATTGTGACGCATCGATAAACCAATTTCGTCAGCATCCTTTGGATCATATCGAAGGATTGGAAATTACAATTCAAAATGTAGTTAAAGAAAGTAAAGTTGATCCTTCTTTAGTAAAAGGAATTTGTATTGACACAACGGGATCTTCTCCGGTTCCAGTTACAAAAGACGGAACGCCATTGGCATTGACAAAAGGTTTTGAAGAAAATCCAAATGCGATGATGGTTTTATGGAAAGACCATACTTCTATAAATGAAGCAAACGAAATCAACGAATTAGCAGTTAGTTGGGGCGGAGAAGACGTTACAAAATATGTTGGAGGAATTTATTCTTCGGAATGGTTTTGGGCAAAAATTCTTCACATTGCAAGACAAGATGAAGCAGTTCGAAATGCAGCGCACACTTGGATGGAACACTGCGATTTAATGACGTATTTGTTGATTGAAGATAAAGATTTAAAAACCTTCAAAAGAAGCCGTTGCGCAGCTGGACACAAAGCGATGTGGCATACAGGCTGGAACGGACTTCCTCCAGTTGAATTCTTAGAAAAATTACATCCGTATTTGGCTCAACTTCGCGGAAACTTATATGATGAAACGTATACATCAGATTTAGTTGCTGGAAAACTAAGTCAAGAATGGGCAGATCGTTTAGGACTTTCGACAGAAACAGTTGTGGCTGTTGGAACTTTTGATGCACATTCTGGAGCAGTTGGAGCTAAAATCGAAGAAAACACTTTAGTTCGCGTTATGGGAACTTCAACTTGTGATATTCTAGTTGGTTCTTATGATGAAGTGGGAACAAAAACCGTTCGCGGAATCTGCGGACAAGTTGATGGTTCGGTTATTCCAGGATTTATTGGTTTAGAAGCTGGACAATCTGCTTTTGGAGATTTATTGGCTTGGTACAAAGAACTTTTAATGTGGCCGACAGAACATTTATTAGGTTCTTCAAATCTTTTAAATGATGCTCAAAAAGACCAATTAAGAGAAGAATTCAGCGATAAATTAATTGTAGAATTAACGAAAGAAGCAGAGAAAATTCCAGTTTCAGAAAGCCTTCCAATTGCCCTAGACTGGATTAACGGACGTAGAACTCCAGATGCCAATCAGGAAGTGAAAAGCGCGATTTCGAACCTTTCTTTAGGAACAAAAGCGCCTCATATTTTTAAAGCTTTAGTAAACGCAATTTGTTTTGGAGCGAAGAAAATTGTAGATCGTTTTGAAGAAGAAGGCGTAAAAATTGACAGCGTTATCGGAATTGGCGGTGTGGCTCGTAAATCTCCTTTTATCATGCAGACTTTGGCAAACGTTTTAAACAAGCCAATTAAAATTGCAGCTTCAGACCAAACTCCTGCTTTAGGTGCGGCAATTTATGCAGCTGTTGCAGCTGGAATTTATCCAAACGTAATCGAAGCAAGCCAAAAAATCGGAAGTGATTTTGATGGAGAATATTTCCCTCAGACCGATAAAGTAGAAGCGTATCATAAACTGCTTTTAGCATACGAACAATTGAGTGCTTTTGCAGATCCAACCATTAAAATTTCTCAAAATGAGTTCTCTTTATAAAGATTTAAAACAAGAATGTTACGAAGCCAACATGCAATTAAATGCACTGAATTTGGTGGTGTATACTTTCGGAAATGTGAGCGCTGTTGACAGAAAAAATGGTGTTTTTGCCATTAAACCAAGCGGTGTTCCTTACGAAGATTTAAAACCGGAAGATATCGTAATTGTCGATTTTGATAATAACGTTATTGAAGGAACTATGCGTCCGTCATCAGACACGAAAACGCATGCTTATTTATATAAAAACTGGCCAAATATTGGAGGCGTTGCACATACGCACGCAACGTATTCTGTAGCTTGGGCGCAGTCTCAGCAAGATATTCCAATTTTTGGAACAACGCATGCAGATCATTTAACAGCTGATATTCCGTGCGCACCGCCAATGGCAGATCATTTAATCGAAGGAAACTACGAACACAATACGGGAATTCAGATTCTAGATTGTTTCAAAGAAAAGAATCTTTCTTACGAAGAAGTAGAAATGGTTTTAATTGGAAATCACGGTCCGTTTGCATGGGGAAAAAACGCTGCAAAAGCAGTTTACAACAGTAAAGTTTTAGAAGTTGTGGCAGAAATGGCTTATCTGACTTTACAAATCAACCCAAACGCACCAAGATTAAAAGATTCATTAATAAAGAAACATTACAACCGCAAACACGGAAAAGATTCGTATTACGGACAGTAGAAATTTTGTTTCAGGTTTCAGGTTTTTTTTGTTTCAGGTTGTTGGAACGTAACTTGAAACCTGAAACCTGAAACTTGAAACAAATAATAAATAACAAAAGTTTTCCGAATTTCAACAACTTGAAACTTGAAACAAAGAAAACTTGAAACAAAATAAAAAAATGATAGATATATCTCAAAAAGAAGTATGGTTTGTAGTAGGAAGCCAAGAATTATATGGTGAAGAAACGCTTAGAAAAGTAGCAGAACATTCACAGATTATTGCAAAAGGATTAGATGCTTCGTCTTCAATTCCGGTAAAAGTAGTTTATAAAGATGTGGTAAAATCACCTTCGCAGATTCTTGATGTTTGTTTGGCAGCAAACTCTGCTAAAAACTGTATCGGAATTATTGCTTGGATGCATACTTTCTCTCCAGCAAAAATGTGGATTGGCGGATTAAATATCCTTAAAAAACCATTGTGCCACTTGCATACACAATACAATGCTGAAATTCCGTGGGGAAGCATCGACATGGATTTCATGAATTTAAATCAATCGGCACACGGAGATCGTGAATTCGGTTTTATCATGTCTAGATTACGTAAAAAACGTAAAGTTGTAGTTGGACATTGGGAAGACCAAAGAGTTCAAAAACAATTAGGAATCTGGTCAAGAGTGGTTTTAGGATGGGACGAACTTCAAAACCTAAAAGTAGCTCGTATTGGAGACAATATGCGTGAAGTTGCCGTAACAGAAGGTGACAAAGTGGAAGCGCAAATTCGTTTCGGAATGTCTGTAAACGGATATGATTCTTCAGATGTTACAAAGCACATTGAAAAAGTAACAGACAAAGAATTAAACGATTTATTAGCAGTTTACGAACAATCATACAACTTAACTGACTCTTTAAAAGAAGGCGGTGCACAAAGAAGTTCATTAGTTGAAGCAGCAAAAATCGAATTAGGATTAAGAGCTTTCCTTGAAGAAGGAGGTTTCGGAGCTTTCACAGATACATTTGAAAACCTTGGTGTTTGGAAACAATTACCAGGAATCGCAACCCAAAGATTAATGGCCGATGGTTATGGTTTTGGTGGAGAAGGAGACTGGAAAACAGCTGCAATGGTTCGTGCATTAAAAGTAATGTGTGTAGGTTTAGAAGGAGGAACTTCTTTCATGGAAGATTATACGTACCACTTCACGCCACAAAAATCATATGTTTTAGGTTCTCACATGTTAGAAATCTGTCCATCTATTGCTGACGGAAAACCTTCTTGCGAAGTTCATCCGTTAGGAATTGGAGGAAAAGAAGATCCAGCTCGTTTGGTGTTTAATTCGCCTGCAGGAGACGCAATCAATGTTTCTTTGGTTGATATGGGAACACGTTTCCGTTTAATTGTAAACGAAGTTGAAGCAATTAAACCAATGGCAGAATTACCAAAACTTCCAGTTGCACGTGTTCTTTGGGATTGTAAACCAAATTTAGAAGTTGCTGCAACAGCTTGGATTTTGGCTGGTGGAGCGCATCACACAGTTTACAGTCAGTCGATTACAACAGAATATATGGAAGATTTCGCAGACATCGCAGGAATCGAATTATTAGTTATTGACGAAAAAACAACGGTAAGAGAGTTTAAAGATAAAATTAACGCCAACGAAGCATATTTCCATTTGTTTCAGCATGGACTATAAATTAGTCAAAAGTTGAAAGTCATAAAGTCCGAAAGTTTTAGTTACTTTGAAGAAAAGACTTTATGACTTTTGACTTTAAAACTTTACTAACTAAAAAATAAACCATTTATGAATGTATTAAAACGTTGTGTTTTCGGATTAAGCCTTTTGAGTTTGGCTGCAGTTTCAGTTCAATGTAAAGGCGATAAAAAAGCTGACACAGAAAAAGTTGCTACTGATGAAAAAGCTTTAGTAACGATTGAAAAATCTGAATACGGAACCACTGCAAAAGGTGAAAAAGTGGACAGCTATAAACTGAAAAACCAAAATGGGATGGAAGTGGATATCATCACTTTTGGTGGAAGAATTACAGATTTGAAAGTGCCAAATAAAGCGGGTGTTTCAGAAAATGTAGTAATTGGCTTTAATTCTTTGGCACAATACGAAAAAGAAAATCCTTTCTTCGGAGCTTTAATTGGAAGATACGGAAATAGAATTGCAAAAGGAAAATTTTCGCTTGACGAAAAAGAATATCAGTTGGCAATCAACAATGCGCCAAATGCTTTGCACGGCGGACCACAAGGATTTTTTAATGTGGTTTGGAAAGCAGATGAGGTTAAATCTGGTGAAACAGCTTCTTTAAAATTGTCTTATTTAAGTAAAGATATGGAAGAAGGTTATCCTGGAAATCTGAAAGTTTTTGTGACTTATACATTGACAAATGACAATCAATTAGAAGTTTTGTATGAAGCGACAACAGATAAAAAAACGGTTGTTAATTTGACACAGCATTCTTATTTCAATTTATCAGGAGATTTTACAAAAACAATCTTAGATCACGAATTGACTTTAAATGCTGATAAATTAGTTCCAGTTGATGCAACATTAATTCCTACAGGAAAATTAGATGATGTGGCTGGAACTCCTTTTGATTTCAGAACTCCAAAATTAATTGGAAAAGATATCAATGCTAAAAATGAGCAGCTAGAAAGAGGAAAAGGTTACGATCATTGCTGGGTATTGAACAATCCTGAAAAAGGAAAAACAATTATTGCAAAAGTATACCATGCAGCAAGCGGAAGAGTTATGGAAATGACAACAGACGAACCTGGAATTCAGTTCTATTCTGGAAATTTCCTTGACGGAACTTTACCAATGCCAAACGGAGGAACTTTTGCTCACAGAACAGGATTATGTCTAGAAACAGAACATTATCCAGATTCTCCAAACCAGAAAAATTTCCCAACAACGGTTTTAAACCCGGGAGAAAATTATAAAACGAAAACTACATTTAAGTTCTCAGTGAAGAAATAATTTAGAATTTGTTAATTAGTTTAGTTCTTTAAAAAACCTCGAAAGCATTACTTTCGAGGTTTTTTTATTTACGATTTAAATAAAGTAATTTTTTTGAATCTCGCAAAGGCGCAGAGCCGCAAAGTTTTAATTTCTTGGCGACTTTGCGAGATTAATTCTTTTAACGTTTAAAATCTTAACTTAGCAAAATGAAACATTTATTCAAAGCAAATTTAAACTGGAATTCAAAGCAAAAACATGAATTATCTAAGAAATTCTACAGCAAAACCCATCAAATAAAAGTTGAAGGAAAATCCATTTTAGACGTTTCGGCAGCAAAAGCTTTCAAAGGTGATCCTTCTTTGTACAATCCCGAAGATTTATTGTTAAGCAGTTTGGTTTCTTGCCATATGATGTCATATTTATATGTCTGTTCGCAAAATGGAATTGAGGTTCTTGAATATTTAGATAACGCCGAAGCAATTTTAGAAGTAAATCCAGATGGAAGCGGTCGTTTTGTTGAAGTAAAATTATTTCCGAAAGTAAAAATTTCAAACCCAGATCAAATTGAATTGGCTTTAAAATTACATCAGAAAGCAAATCAATTGTGCTTTATAGCTAATTCGTGCAATTTTCCTGTTTTGCATAATGCGAGTTGTGAGGTGTTTTAAAACCTTAATCTCGGTTAAATCAAAAACGCGATAATAGTTGTTTCTTTGCGATGCTTTTACATAAAATAATATATCACTTAAATGAATAATTTAAATCCGCTATTTGCTCTTTTAATGATTCTTATAGCTTGTTTAACGGCTTACTTCATCAACTTAAAATATAAGATAAAATACGAATCTTCACGATATGAATCTGTCGATGGACTTAGAGGATTTTTAGCAATAAGTGTATTTATTTCGCATGCAAGTGTTTGGTATCAATATATTCAGGAAGGAAAATGGATTTCTAAATCTTATTTATATTCGCAATTAGGATCTACAAGTGTTGCATTTTTTTTCATGATTTCAAGTTTTTTATTCATTTCAAAACTTTTAAATTCAAGAGAAAAAGAATTCAGCTGGAAAGCATTTTTTATTTCTAGATTTTTTAGGCTAGCTCCCATGTATTATTTTTCAGTTGCTATAATTGTATTGTTTGCAATGGGTATTACACATTGGGAATTAAAAGCAGGATTATTCGAGTTTTTTCATGAAATGTTTTTATGGGCAACTTTTACGGTTATACGCGGCAGCAGTATTAATGGTTTTGATTTTACTTATTTGATAAATGCTGGAGTAGCTTGGTCACTTCCTTTTGAATGGTTGTTTTATTTTAGTCTCCCTATAATTTCACTTTTAATTTTAAAGAGAAAACCGTCTGTTTTCTATGTCCTAATTGGGGTTTTATTTATCTGGGGATTTTTTTATGTAAATGGAATAAATGTTCAGCATTTGCTTTCGTTTGTTGGAGGGGCTTTAGGGGCGGTTTTGTTAAAATATAAACCGCTAAAAAATGTAGAAAATCCTGTTTTTAGTATTTTAATTTTAATCTGTCTGGTTTTGATTGTTCAGTTTGAAAAATCTACAAACATGCCCTGCAAGATTTTAATCACAATCATATTTATATTCATATCGTCTGGAAACACCTTGTTTGGAATTTTAAAAACCTCCACATTAAAATTATTGGGAGAGATTTCATACAGCACTTATTTACTTCACGGGATTGTTCTTTTCGTAGTTTTTTATTTCGGTTTTGGATTAGAAAATGCTAAAAAATTATCTCCTTCAGAATATTGTCAGGTTGTTTTTTTAATAACACCAATTGTTGTATTGCTAAGTTTTGTAGGATATAAATGTATTGAAAAACCATTTATGGATATTTCAAAAAAGTATTTCAATAAAAATTAATGAAAGTAAGCCAGTTGAAAATTGGCTTTTTAAAAATATAAAGCATAAAAAAACCTCTTCTGTTAAGAAGAGGTTTTAAGTACCCGGAGCCGGAGTCGAACCGGCACGGTTTCCCACAGGTGTTTGAGACCAGCGCGTCTACCAATTCCGCCATCCGGGCTTAGCAGACGAAAAAACAATCAAAAGAGATTATTTTAACGCAATAGAATGAAGTCATAAATGGCGTCATTCCTTTAACACGGTGCAAATGTAAAAAATAAAATTAAACCAACTACTAAAAATACTTAAATTTTTCCTTTCAGTGTCCAATAAATTTTATAAATTTGCACCTCGTTAAAACGAAGCACACACAACTAACTACATTCGAGGCATTTATAAGGTTTTTTTCTTTGTTAGAAATAATAATAATAAAATTAGATAAATGTAGCGGAGCAAAAACAACAATATAATGTCGCACCTAGAACCAGAAGCTAAAATTTTTGCTTGTTCACAAAGTGTTTATCTTGCAGAAAAAATTGCAAAAGACTACGGAATTCCGTTAGGAAAAGTAACGATGTCAACGTATAGCGATGGAGAATTTCAGCCATCTTACGAAGAATCGATTAGAGGTTTACGAGTTTTCATCGTATGTTCAACTTTTCCAAGTGCAGATAATCTGATGGAATTGTTGTTGATGATTGATGCGGCAAAACGTGCATCAGCAAGACACATTACAGCTGTTATGCCTTATTTTGGTTGGGCAAGACAAGATAGAAAAGACAAACCAAGAGTTCCGATTGGAGCTAAGTTAGTAGCAAATCTACTAACAGCTGCAGGAGCAACAAGAATCATGACAATGGATTTGCATGCAGATCAAATTCAAGGATTCTTCGAAAAACCAGTAGATCACTTATTTGCATCTACAATCTTTTTACCATACGTAGAAAGTTTAAATTTAGAAAATCTGACAATTGCATCTCCAGATATGGGAGGTTCAAAAAGAGCATATGCTTACTCTAAGTTTTTAGAATCAGATGTAGTAATCTGTTACAAACAAAGAAAAGCAGCCAACGTTATCGATACTATGGAGCTAATTGGTGAAGTAAAAGGTCGTAACGTAATCTTAGTAGACGACATGATCGATACGGGAGGAACTTTAGCGAAAGCTGCCGACCTAATGATCGAAAAAGGAGCGCTAAGTGTAAGAGCAATTTGTACGCACGCTATTTTATCTGGCGGAGCATACGAAAAAATTGAAAACTCAAAATTGACAGAATTAATCGTAACAGATTCAATTCCGTTAAAGAAAGAGTCAAAAAAGATAAAAGTGGTAAGCTGTGCGCCTCTATTTGCTGAGGTTATGCAGATGGTTCACCACAACAATTCCATCAGTGGAAAATTCATTATGTAAAAGCAGTAAGCTGTAGGCATTAGGCCGTAAGCTTATTTACTTTGCATAAAAAGCCTAAAGCATATTGCTTAAAGCTTAAACAAAATAGAATATTTATATTAATAACTATATTTTTTTTACAATGAAATCGATTACAATTAAAGGATCAGAAAGAGAAAGCGTGGGCAAAGTGTCAACTAAAGCCTTACGTAATGCTGGAGCGGTTCCTTGCGTGTTATACGGAGGAAATCAAGCAGTGCACTTCTCAGCAGACGCTGCAGCGTTCAAAAACTTGGTTTACACTCCAAATGCACACACAGTTGTGATTGAGCTTGGAAAAGGAAAATCATTCAATGCAATTTTGCAAGATATCCAAGTTCACCCAGTATCAGACAAAATTTTACACATTGACTTCTTCCAATTATTTGATGATAAAGAAATCACTATGGAAGTTCCTGTGAAAATCGTTGGTACATCTAAAGGTGTTCTTGCGGGAGGTGTTTTACGTTTGAACCAACGTAAATTAAAAGTTAAAGCTTTACCAGCAAATCTTCCTGATTTCGTTGAAGCTGACATCACTCCACTTGAAATGGGTAACAAATTATACGTTACTAAAGTTGGTGCTCCAGAATACAAAATTATGCACCCAGACAACACAGTTGTTGCTCAAGTAAGAATTTCTCGTGCTGCTATGAAAGCTGCTCAAGAAGCTGCAAAAGCTGCAAAAGCTCCTGCAAAAGGAAAGAAAAAATAATTTTTTTCAAAACTATACAAAAAGCCTCAATCTTACGATTGGGGCTTTTTTTTTAGATTCTAAGTTTCTAAGATGCTGAGATGCTAAGATTTTTAATCGGTGTCAGGCTGAGCGAAGTCGAAGCCCACACAAAGTGTTGAATCTACATTGTCGAGCTTCATGTGTTCCTTCGACTTCGCTCAGGATGACAATAAGAAATGATAATAAATCTGCGAGAAACATTTTCTCAGCGACCTTTGCGGTTAAATCGCGACCAACAAGCAATTATCTAATTGTCACATTCACAAATTATCTAATTAACAAATTGTCACATTCTCTAATTAATCTTACTTTTGCAAACATGATAAAATGGATAACAAAACTGTTTTCATCAACACAAAAAGAAGAGAACATAGATAATATGAAGAAATATTTAATAGTCGGGTTGGGGAATATAGGAGCCGAATACGTAAACACAAGACATAACATCGGGTTTAAAGTATTGGATTTTTTAGCAAGAAAAGAAAATCTTTCTTTCGAAACCGTAAAACTAGGATCTCTGGCTGAATATAAGTTTAAAGGAAGAACCTTCTTTTTGCTTAAGCCAAATACTTATATGAATCTAAGTGGGAAAGCTGTAAAATATTGGATGGATAAAGAAAACATTCCATTAGAAAATATTTTGGTCATTACAGATGATTTAAACTTGTCATTTGGAACAATCAGAATCAAACCAAAAGGAAGCGATGGCGGTCATAACGGACTAAAAAACATCAATTTGGTTTTGAATACGCAAAATTATACGCGCTATAGATTTGGTATCAGCGATCAATTCAAAAAAGGGCAGCAAGTAGATTATGTTTTAGGCGAATGGAATGCAGAAGAAGATGCAAAACTAACAGAACGCCTAGAAACTTCTGCAGAAATAATTAAAACTTTTGGAACTGCCGGTTTAGAAAATACAATGACAACTTTTAACGGAAAATAAAGATTTACAGCTATTTATATAATGAAAAAGTAAATTATCAGTTAATTTAATTGAATTATAACGAAATAGTATTTTCAATTCCAAAGTTAAATGTCTAAATTTGGGATAAATTATTATAAACCATAAAAATTAGAAATATCATGGCTTTTGAATTACCACAATTACCTTATGCATACGATGCATTAGAACCACATATTGATGCACGTACAATGGAAATCCATCATACAAAGCACCACAATGCATATACTACAAATCTAAATGCAGCAATCGCTGGAACAGATTTAGAAGGAAAAACAATCGAAAATATCTTAATTAACTTAGATAAATCTAACGCAGCAGTTCGTAATAATGGTGGAGGTTTCTACAACCACAATTTATTCTGGACTGTAATGTCTCCAAACGGAGGAGGATTGCCAACAGGAGATTTATTGGCAGCAATCGAAGCTTCTTTCGGATCATTTGAAGAATTTAAAGCAAAATTTGCTAAAGCTGGAGCAACTCAATTTGGTTCTGGATGGGCTTGGTTAACAGTTCAAAAAGGAGGAAAATTAGAAGTTGTTGGTACTCCAAATCAAGATAATCCATTAATGCCAGAAGTTGCTGGTAACGGTGGAACTCCAATCTTAGGAATGGATGTTTGGGAGCACGCTTATTATTTAAACTACCAAAACAGAAGACCAGATTATATTGAAGCTTTCTTTAGTGTAATTAACTGGACAGAAGTTGCAAGAAGATTTGCTTTAGACAAATAAGAGAAAAGAGAAAAGAGCAAAGAAAAAAGACGGATAACGTATTGTTATCCGTCTTTTTTTTTGTGATTTATATTTTTCTCTTTGTTCTATAATCTTTATTCTTTCCTCTAAAAAATAAAAATAAAAAAGGTGGAATCTCTTCCACCTTTTTTGCCCCAAATCTACCATAAACTTAACCTACTAATGTTATGGTTTAGTAAAGGTAGTAATGGATTTTTGGGAGAAAAAACTTTTCAGATGAAATGTACTAATATCCGATAAATGGATTGTTATTTATTGTCTTGTCCTTTTAAAGGAAAAATGAGAATAAAATAGCCTTTAGAATACGGAATGAAGAATGGGTAAAAAAGAGAATTGGGAATTACAATATAAATATTGTTGTTTTAAAACTTATAAGGAATAAAATAAAAAAGGCGGAATCTCTTCCGCCTTTTTTGCCCCAAATCTACCATAAACTTAACCTACTAATGTTATGGTTTAGTAAAGGTAGTGATGGATTTTTGGGAGAAAAAACTTTTCAGATGAAGTGTATTAATATCCGATAAATGGATTGTAATTCATTGTCTTGTCCTTTTAAAGGAAAAATGGGAATAAAATAGCCTCTAGAAGTGGAATAAAGAATTGTAATAAATAGATTGGAAACTAAAATACAAAGATTGTTATTTTTAAAACTTACAGGGAATAAAAATAAAAAAGGCGGAATCTCTTCCGCCTTTTTTGCCCCAAATCTACCATAAACTTAACCTACTAATGTTATGGTTTAGTAAAAGTAATGAAGGATATTTCGAATTGAAAAAAATTTAGATGAAAGGTAACTATATCCGATTAAATGATATATAAGCTATTGCTTTAGAAATAGTTGAGTTTATTCCAATAAAAAAGGTGGAATTTCTTCCACCCTTTTTGCCCCAAATCTACCATAAACTTAACCTACTAATGTTATGGTATTTCAAAAGTATCATTGCTTTTCAATTTTACCAAACAAACAGGATGAACGGCAAAAAAAACCGATGAAATGCACAAATTAACCTTTTATTAATACTTTTTTAATAAGCTCTAGCGTCTTTTCCTTCGTAGAAATTCATAAAAGCACGATTTACGACACGATTTCCACCTGGAGTAGGGTAGTCTCCAGTAAAATACCAATCACCTAAATTTTTAGGGCATGCGATGTGAAGATCTTCTACCGTTTGGAAGATGATTTTTACTTCAGCATTGATTTCTGGTGAGCTTAACATTTCTGCTATTTTATCTGATATTTCCTCATTTGTAAATTGATCGTAAATTTCTGTTACATAATTTACAACATCAGTATCTGAGAAATTTTCTTGTGCTTTACATTTTGCATAAACTTCATCTACAATATGGTAAAGGTTTCTTTCTTTTAATAAAGCAAGTGCTGCTCTAAAAGCAACTAAACCTTCTAGTTTTGCCATATCAATTCCGTAACAATCTGGGTAACGAATTTGTGGTGCAGATGAAACAATTACAATACGTTTTGGTTTTAAACGATCCATCATTTTAATGATGCTCATTTTCAGAGTAGTTCCACGAACAATACTATCGTCAATAATAACCAAATTGTCTTCTGGTTTAATTACGCCATATGTAACATCGTAAACGTGAGCAACTAAATCGTCACGGCTGCTGTCTTCTGTAATAAAGGTTCTAAGTTTAGCATCTTTAATAGCCACTTTTTCTGTACGTATTTTTACAGCTAAAAGTTCTTGAAGTGTTTCAGCCGTTAAAGTATTTCTATTTTCTAGAATATAATTGTTTTTTCTCTGATTTAAGAAATCCTGAGCAGCTTCTACTAAACCATAAAATGAAGTTTCGGCTGTATTCGGAATATAAGAGAAAACAGTGTTGTCTGTATCGCTGTCGATTGCTTTAAGAACTGCTGGTAAAATTAATTTACCTAAATCTTTACGTTCTTGATAGATTTCAGCGTCGCTTCCTCTTGAGAAATAAATTCTTTCAAAAGAACAAGCTTTTTTAACTGTTGGCTCCAAGATTTGTTTCATAGAAACATTTCCATTTTTTTTGATAATCAAAGCATTTCCTGGATCGATTTCCTGAACGCTTTCAAAAGGAACATTAAATACAGTTTGAATAACAGGTCTTTCTGAAGCTACAACAACCACTTCATCATCTTGATAAAAGTAAGCTGGACGTATTCCTGCGGGATCTCTAAATACAAAAGCATCTCCATGACCTAATAAACCAGCCATTGCGTAACCGCCATCTAGGTTTTTAGCTGAACGAGCTAAGATTTTTGCAATATCCAAACGCTCGGCAATTACTGGCGAAGCTTCTCTTTTAGAATAACCTTCAGCTTTACAGTCTTGGTACAATTGCATAACTTCTTTATCTAAGAAGTGACCAATTTTTTCCATTACTGTAACAGTATCTGCCATTTCTTTTGGGTGCTGTCCTAATTCCACTAGATTTTCGAAAAGTTCTTTAACATTCGTCATGTTGAAGTTTCCAGCCAAAATCAAATTACGGTGCATCCAGTTACTTTGACGTAAGAAAGGGTGAACACTTTCGATGCTATTTTTTCCAAAAGTTCCGTAACGAACGTGTCCTAAAAACAATTCGCCAACATAAGGAATTTGTGATTTTATTTTATCGACATCTTCACCAATTTCTGGATTAGCTTTTAACTCTTCGCTGATTCTCTCATTGATTTGTTTAAAAACATCTTGTATTGGCTGCGAATGATTCGAACGTACTCTGCTGATGTAGCGTTGTCCAGGTTCAACATCCAGTTTAATGCTTGCAAAACCAGCACCGTCTTGTCCGCGGTTGTGCTGTTTTTCCATCATTAAATACATTTTCTGAATTCCGTAAAACGCAGTTCCGTATTTTTCTTTATAATATTCAAGCGGTTTTAGTAGTCTAACTAAGGCTATCCCACATTCGTGTTTTAAAGCGTCGCTCATTGTTTTTGTTTTTTGTGTGTTGTGTAAGTTGTGTGTATTAACGTAATAAAAAAAGCCCCGTGTTATCGAGGCTTTTGCGCATTATATTTCTATGTCAAACTGAGTTAACGACTTAAATTGCTGTAATCGAATCGCTACTTCGGCTTTGCTTAATGTTTCCATCCTTTCTGTTCCAAATTTTTCTACGCAGAACGAAGCTAAATTAGAACCATAAATAATTGCATTCTTCATGTTTCCAAAAGAAATGTTTTCGCTTTGCGCAATAAATCCAGAGAAACCACCTGCGAAAGTGTCTCCTGCTCCTGTTGGATCAAAAACTTCTTCTAATGGTAAAGCTGGTGCAAAGAATACTTCTCTATTGTGGAATAAAAGTGCGCCGTGTTCTCCTTTTTTAATCACCACATATTTTGGTCCCATATCTTGGATTTTAGCAGCGGCTTTTACTAATGAATATTCTCCAGAAAGTTGTCTTGCTTCTTCGTCATTGATTGTAATAACATCTACACGTTTAATAACGTCTAATAATTCTGGAAGAGCACAATCCATCCAAAAGTTCATTGTATCTAAAACAACTAATTTTGGTTTTTTCTCCATTTGGTCTAAAACACTGCTTTGTACTAATGGGTGTAAGTTTCCTAACATTACAACATCAGCATCTTTGTAGTTTTGAGGAACTTTTGGCTGAAAATCAGCCAAAACATTCAATTCAGTAACTAAAGTGTCTCTAGAATTCAAATCGTTGTGGTACAAACCGCTCCAGAAAAAAGTCTTTCCTCCTTTTACAATTTCGATACCAGAGATATCGATATTTTTTGAAGTCAATAAATCTAAATGTTCTTGAGGAAAATCGTCTCCAACTACAGAAACAATAGCCGATTGTAAGTTAAAAAATGACGCTGATAATCCGATGTAGGTTGCAGCACCACCTAAAATTTTATCTGTTTTTCCGAAAGGAGTTTCAATCGCGTCGAAAGCAACTGTTCCAACAATCAATAGTTTATTCATTTTATGAATTTCGAATTAGGGTGCAAAGATACTTCATAAGTTACAATCTTGCAACGGTTTATGGTCTCAAAATTTTCTTAAAAAAAAGAGAACGATTTCGAAGTAAAACTATTGTAAATGAATTGGTTAAAATTGATTTTTTAGAAAGATTAAAATAGGTTTTCTAGAACTAAGATGCAACTAATATTTTGAAAAAATTTTTCGTTAGATTTGTTTAAATCTGAAATCTCAATTATGCGGAGAATTATCCTTTTAATAGTTTTATGTCTTTTGTTTTCTTGTGAAAGAAAGAAACCTAATTTTTCTGAGGAAATGATTGAGATGTTGGCTGATCGTGGGGACACAATTAATGGCGCAGTAAGATTGCCACCACCACCACCATCATTTTCCGACATATATATTCGTACAAATAGCAATCAAATTATGTTGACAGATGGAAACGAATTGTTTTTCTTTTACAAAAAATATTATTCTAAAGAATTTAAATCTTTTAAATTTTTCTTAAATGAAGTTTTAAATAAAGAATTTGTTTTTGATAATAAATTATTGAAGAATCCAAAGTATCCTAAAAGATTTAAAATAAATCCTAAAATAGAAAAAGACTATTCAGCTTTGGGGTTTAATAAATTTTTAGAAAAATATTCTAAAGCATCATCTCGAAAGGGAGAATTAGAGCTTAATAAATCCAATTTGAAAAATGATGAATATCTCACAATAGCCTATTTTCTATATATAAATAGGTATGATATAAGTCAAGATTGCTACTTAGGAAAAGATTACATTTATAAAAGAGAAGACTATTTTGAATTTTACAACTGATACTTCTTATCAAAATAATTCTTCAAGACCCCAACTTGAATCAAAACCATAAAAGGAACGATTAAAATAGCATACAATAAAGTTTTTGAAATATGAATTCCAGAAACTACTGTAGAGATTTTATCTGTATATGATTTTCCCATTTCTAGATTGTTTTGAGTCCCGGCAAAAAACACATTATAAGCAATTAAAAGAGCCAAAGCGACTCCAATAAAAATCCATGTTGTAATAGAAATTAAAGGTTTGTAAGGCTTAATTTTTGCCTTTTCAGCAACAAGAATTTGCGACATTAAATTCGATGTAAAGTCGGCAGATGGAGATTGCAAAGTGTCATCAGCCATCATTTTCTCGATAAGATTTTCTATATTTTTATCTTCCTCTTTCATAACATTCAATTATTTCCGGTTCTAACTGCTTCTTTAAAATAGTGGCTAATTTTTGTCGGCTTCTAAATAATTTTACCTTGACATTATTAGCATTTAAATTCATGATTTTTCCAATTTCCTCCAAATTCTGATCTTCAAAATAAAATAAAGTAAGCAGGAAATTGTCTTCTCTTGGCAACAAATTTAAACAATTCTGAATTGCCTGCTTTCGTTCTTTTTCTTCTAAAGCGCTCAAAGCATTGTCCATCGTTTTGACTAAATGCGATGAAAATTCATCTATAGAAATATTAAAATCTTCTTTTTTGTTTTTCTTTAAACGGTCTAAACAATTATTGTATGAGATTTTATAAATCCAAGTTGAGAATTTAGAATCGCCTTTAAATTTGCTCAAAGAATTATATACTTTAATAAATGTGTCTTGAGCTGCTTCTTCTGCTTCTTCTCTATTTTTAACCATTTTGAGCGACAATGTAAAAATCATATCCTTATAACGATCAACCAGCACGGCAAACAAATTAGTCTCGCCCTGCAGGATTCTATCGATATAATGTTGATCTGGTATTGTACTCATATTATATAGGACGACAGATTGTTATTTTAGGTTACAAGAATTTTAAAAAATAAATTCCAAGTTTTTTAAAATTCCATCCCGAAGCTTCGGAACCAATTGTTGACTTCGTTAAAACTTTGTCAAAGTTTTGATATTCAAAATTAATTGATTATCAATGGTTTTTGAAGTTTTAAATTTAAATATTGAAATTTTTCATCAAAACTTGTAACCTCAAATTAAAAAGCCTCGTCCTATGGAGTATCAATCAATTATAAAAACATAAAAATTATGGGACCACAAGTTTTAGTACCGTTTAGTCTTTTCGCAATGATCTTTGGAATCGTTTACCTCATTTATTCAACAAGAAATAGAGAGCGTTTAGCGCTTATAGAAAAAGGTGTTGACGCCAGCATATTTTTAAAAGGAAGAGCCAAAGCAAATTCGGCATGGAAAATCTTTGTTGTAAATCTGGCATTTTTATTAATAGGAAGTGGAGTTGGAATTTTTCTTGCTTTGATTATCACAACTTATACTGCTCTTAATGACGGAGCAGTTTATCCTTCAATTATTTTTATAATGGCAGGAATCGGACTTTTGGTTGGATTTAAAACAGCAAAAGATTTAGATAAAGAAGAATAGATTTTTTTAAGTTAGAAATTAAAAACGCATCAAGTAATTGATGCGTTTTTTTTTATTCTTTAGAACCGATTTTTTCGTAATATTCATCTACGGAAAGTTTGGGTTGCATAGATGCCATGACCGCCAATTGATCGCAGCGTTCGTTTTGCGGATGATTATTGTGGCCTTTAATCCATTTAAAATCTACTTGATGTTTTCGGTAAGCAACAAGAAAGCGTTTCCATAAATCTGGATTTTTTTTGTCTTTGTATCCTTTTTTTTCCCAGCCAAAAACCCATTTTTTTTCGACAGAATCAACCACATATTTAGAATCTGAAACTACCAGAACTTTCATGTTTGGATTTTTAAGTTTTTCCAAACCAACAATTACAGCCAGAAGTTCCATTCTATTATTAGTAGTCAATCTAAAGCCTTCGTAAAACTCTTTTTTATATGGAGTGCCAACCAATTCCATTACCACGCCGTAACCTCCATTGCCAGGATTTCCCTTTGCCGCGCCATCTGTATATATATGTACTTCGTGATTCATCAATTTATTTTAGATTGCAGATTTTAGATTTTAGATTGTTCAAATTTGAATTTGGAATTTAAATATTTGAATTTGTATCTAATAATCTATGAATAATCTCTGGAAAATGTTTTTGCTCCAATTCATGAATTTTTTCTGCAACAGTTTCTGGCGTATCTTCGTCTGTTAACGCCACATTTGCCTGAAAAATAATGCCGCCTTCATCATAATGTTCGTTTACATAATGAATAGAAATTCCTGTTTCTTTTTCTTTGTTATTAACTATGGCTCTATGTATGTGCATTCCGTACATTCCTTTGCCTCCATAATTAGGTAAAAGTGCCGGATGAATGTTTATTATTTTGTTTGGATATTCTTCGATTATGTTCTCAGGAAATTTTAAAAGAAAACCAGCAAGAACTATCAAATCCGGGTCGATTTTTTGGATTTTTTGTAGGACATTACGCTCTAAAAGTTCGTTTTTTGAGAAGATTTCGACTGGAATTTGATGATTTTTTGCTCTTTCGATCACTTTTGCCGAAGCATTATTTGTAAAAACAGAAACGACCTTTGCAATTTCGGTGTTCGAAAAATATTTTATAATGTTCTCTGTGTTAGTTCCTGATCCTGAGGCAAAAACGATAATTTTTTTCATAAAGCTGTGTGTTTTGAGACTGCAAAAAACGGAATAAAAATCGAAAATAAATAGCTTTAAAAGACCTTTCTTGAAATTAATTTTATAAATTAGTGTTACATTTATAAACTAAATAGTTGTTTTAAAATAAAGTTTTTTATTTTTGCCAACAAATTAAATTCTAAAATTAAAGATTATGTCAGACATTGCATCAAGAGTAAAAGCGATTATCGTAGACAAATTAGGTGTTGACGAAAACGAAGTTGTAACAGAAGCAAGCTTCACTAATGATTTGGGAGCTGACTCATTAGACACTGTTGAGCTTATTATGGAATTCGAAAAAGAATTTGATATTCAAATTCCAGACGATCAAGCAGAAAACATTGCTACTGTTGGTCAAGCTATTTCTTATATCGAGGAAGCTAAAAAATAATAATACCACACCCGATTTTTGTGTATCACGAGGTCGGGTGTTATTATTTTTTTAAAATTTAAATTTCGATTGATTTTCAATCAAAAAGATATATTTATATTGTAATTCCCATGGCTCTTAAGTAACAATAAGTTAAGAAAGCGTGGGTTTTATTTGTTTAAAGTACAAAATACATATTTATGGCATTAAGGCGAGTTGTTGTAACAGGATTAGGTGCACTTACTCCTATCGGGAATAATATCCAAGAATATTGGGATGCACTTGTGAATGGGGTTAGCGGAGCGGCTCCTATAACATATTATGATACAGAAAAGCATAAAACGAAATTTGCCTGCGAAGTGAAAAACTTCAATATTGAAGATTACATGGATCGCAAGGAATCTCGTCGATTAGATAAATTTGCACAATACGCTATTGCTGCCAGTGATGAAGCTATTAAAGATGCTGGAATTACAAATGATAATGTAAACAAACAAAGAGTTGGTGTTATCTGGGGAGCAGGAATTGGAGGTTTAGAAACTTTTCAAGAAGAAGTTTTGTATTATGCAAAAGGCGATGGAACTCCAAAGTTCAATCCGTTCTTTATTCCTAAAATGATTGCCGATATTGCGCCTGCACATATCTCTATGCGAAATGGATATATGGGACCAAATTATACAACGGTTTCTGCTTGTGCATCTTCTGCAAATGCATTAATTGATGCTTTCAACTACATTCGTTTAGGAATGTGCGATGTTATTGTTTCTGGTGGTTCTGAAGCTGCTGTTACAATTGCAGGTATGGGAGGTTTTAGTTCTATGCACGCTTTATCTACAAGAAATGAAAGTCCGGAAACAGCTTCAAGACCTTTTGATGCAACCAGAGATGGTTTCGTTTTAGGTGAAGGAGCAGGAGCATTGGTTCTTGAAGATTATGAGCACGCAAAAGCAAGAGGTGCAAAAATCTATTGCGAAATTGGCGGAGGCGGTATGTCATCTGATGCTTACCACTTAACAGCTCCACATCCGGAAGGAATTGGAGTAATTGCAGTAATGGAAAACACTTTAAGAGATGCTGGAATGACTCCAGATCAAGTTGATCACATTAACACTCACGGAACTTCTACTCCATTAGGAGACGTTGCTGAGTTAAAAGCGATCAGCAAAGTTTTTGGAGAGCATGCTAAAAACATCAATATCAATTCAACAAAATCAATGACAGGACACTTACTTGGTGCTGCCGGAGCTATTGAAGCAATTGCTTCTATTTTGGCAATGAAGCACGGAATTGTTCCTCCAACGATTAACCATACTGTAGTTGACGAAAATATTGATCCATCTTTAAACCTTACTTTAAACAAACCTCAAAAAAGAGAGGTAAATGTTGCTATGAGTAATACATTTGGTTTTGGTGGACACAATGCTTGCGTATTGTTTAAAAAATTAGCTGACTAATTTCTGTATATGAATATTATCAAAAAAATATTTTCTAAATCCCGTTCTCTAGAAGACGGGATTTTTTTTGACACTATTCAGAAAATTCTTGGTTTTCAGCCAACTAACATTGATTTTTATAGAAGAGCGTTTACACATCGCTCATCTAATAAGTTAGATCAAAGCGGCCAGCCTATTAATTACGAACGATTGGAATTTTTAGGAGATGCTATGTTAAGTGCCGTAATTGCAGCACATTTATTTAATAAAGCTCCAAATGGCGATGAGGGTTATTTAACCAAAATGCGTTCAAAAATTGTAAGCCGTGAGCATTTGAACGAATTAGGGAAGGATTTGAATTTAGTGCAATTTGTAGAGAGTAAAGTGCCAATTCAACATTTTGGAGAAAACATTCACGGTAATATTTTTGAATCTCTAATTGGAGCAATTTATCTGGATAAAGGCTATTCTTTCTGCGAGAAATTTATTGAAAAAAGAGTCGTTACACCTTATGTAGATATTGCACGATTAGAAGGAAAAGTTATAAGTTATAAAAGTCTTGTTATCGAATGGTGCCAGAAAGAAAAAAGAGTTTTTCATTATGACATTTTTGAAGATAACGGTATTGACGGACAACGTTTATTTGGTGTAAAGCTTAGTATTGATGATAAAGTTGTAGCAAGAGCGCGAGCAACTTCAAAAAAGAAAGCTGAAGAAAAAGCATCACAAAGAGCTTATTTTGCGTTTCAAGAAAAAATTGACAAGAAATAGTTACAAAAATGTTGTAAGTATCACAAGGCTACATCGTTTTCGTTTATAATTTAACAAAAGTACCATGTCATAACTGTTGATGCTCCGTTTAGAAATAGTATATTTACAACTTGATTTTTCAAGACATGGCTATTCATAAATTGGATTTAGACGAATTTGACGAAATTGATTATTATTTAATGGCAATTCATACTTCATTAGAAGATTATAGATTAGCCTATTTTATCAATAAAATCCTTCCGATAAACTTAAGTAAGAGCAAAAACGAGATCCATGCTCAAACTAAGGAAGGTGAAGCAAATTTTTCTAGATTCTATTATTATGATGAAGAAAAAGCTGTTTCCTGGAATTTAATTCAGAATAAAAACGAAATCATTTCTGTGAGTACAAATGATTTTCAGAATTTGTTTTCTAATGAAACAAGTGAGGTTTCGACAACAATTCATTTACTTCCTGAATTTAAAAAAGTCGATTTTTTCCTGAAAATTGATAATAGCGAAGAGGCGCTTAATTTTTCAGAAATTCAACAAAAATTAAAAACAATCGAAAGTATTGCAGCAATTTATGCTGTTGATACGGACAATATAAAATCAAAAAACAATCTAATTTTTTAAAAAAAATGCTAACAAACAAGAAAACCAAAATTGTTGCTACACTTGGCCCCGCTTGTAGTACAAGAGAGATCATTAAAGACATGATCGAAGCAGGTGTTAATGTGTTTAGAATCAATTTTTCGCATGCAGATTACGAAGGAGTAAAAGAAAAGATTAACATTATTAGAGGCCTAAACGAAGAGTTTGGGTACACTACTGCAATTTTAGGAGATTTGCAAGGACCAAAACTTAGAGTTGGTGTAATGGAAGAAGGAACTGTTGTACATGATGGTGATGAAATTACTTTTACAACAGCAGAAGATATTGTCGGAAATGCAAAAAAAGCATTTATGAAATATCAAAATTTTCCAAATGATGTAAATGTTGGAGAGCGTATTTTGCTTGACGATGGTAAACTTATTTTTGAAATTGTTTCAACAGATAAAAAAACAGAAGTTGTTGCTAAAGTTATTCAAGGTGGAGAATTAAAATCTAAAAAAGGGGTTAATCTTCCAAACACAAAAATTTCTTTGCCAGCTTTAACTGAAAAAGATATTGCTGATGCGATTTTCGCAATTGAGCAAAAAGTAGACTGGATTGCACTTTCATTCGTGAAAACTCCTCGCGATTTACAAGATTTGCAAGAATTAATTGCGAAGCATTCAGATGTTAAAATTCCAATTGTTGCTAAAATTGAAATGCCAGAAGCTCTTGAGAACATGGACAAAATTGTAGCATATTGCGATGGTTTAATGGTGGCTCGTGGAGATCTTGGTGTTGAGCTTCCTGCTCACGAAGTGCCATTGGTACAAAAAGATTTGATCAGAAGAGCTAAAACGGCTAGAATTCCTGTTATTGTTGCTACACAAATGATGGAAACAATGATTACGAGTTTAACTCCAACAAGAGCAGAGGTAAACGACGTTGCTAACTCAGTAATGGACGGTGCAGATGCAGTAATGTTGTCTGGAGAAACTGCTACAGGAAACTATCCAGTACAAGTTATCCAGAGAATGACTCAAATTTGCGAAGCAGTAGAAAACTCTCCGCTTATTCAAGTTCCTCAAAATACTCCACAAATTAAAACAAACCGTTTTGTAACTAAAACTGTTTGTCACCAAGCAGCTTTATTAGCGAATGAAATCGAAGCTAAAGCAATCTGTACTTTAACAAACAGTGGTTATACTGCTTTTCAAATTTCAGCTTGGAGACCATCAACAGCTCATATACTAGTATTTACTTCAAACAGAAGAATCTTAACACAATTGAATTTATTATGGGGAGTAAAATCTTTCTACTATGATAATGAAGAAAGTACAGATGATACTGTAACAGATGTAAATCAAATTGCAGTTGAAAAAGGTTATGCTCAAAAAGGAGATTATTTAATTAACCTTGCAGCAATGCCAATTAAAGAAAAAGGAATGGTTAATACAATGAGAGTTTCTCAAATAGATTAATCAGATTTTCATAAAAACAAAAAAAGCCGCTTATTTAATAAGCGGCTTTTTTTGTTTTTATACTTTCTCATTTTATTTTTTTGAAGATAGAATAGGTTTCATCTTGTAAAATGAAACATCTTGTTGCAGATTCTAAATTTTTGTTGTTTCATATTATAAAATGAAACAAGCTCATGCCGAATAAATGCTATAGTTCGGTTTTTTATTAGTTAATTTTGAGTCACTTAAAAAAAAGTTAAAAAAAAATGTTTCAGATTTTAATGTAAAATGCATTTGAAACATATCAAAAAATGAAACTTTAATTAGGAGTTGTTTTTTGAAAGCTTACCCATTATTTCCCATTTGTTTTTTGGATTCACAATTCATACATATATAACAAGAATCATTAACGAATTTTTATTATCATGAAACAAATCAAACGAAAATGCGGATTTAAAAATACTCTACAAGTATTTACATTACTATTTTTTGCAGGAGTTTCTGTAACAGCCCAAAAAAAACCAAATATTTTGGTTCTTTGGGGAGATGATATCGGAACAACTAATATTAGCGCTTACAGCGACGGCGTTATGGGATATACAACCCCAAACATTGATCGTTTAGCCAATGAAGGTTTACGTTTTTTACATTACTATGGAGAACAAAGCTGCACTGCAGGACGTGCGGCGTTTTTAACAGGACAGCATGGTCTTAGAACAGGATTGACAAAAGTAGGTTTTCCTGGAGCGCCAATGGGAATGAGTCAGTTAGATCCTTCTATTGGAGGTATTATGAAAAGCTTAGGCTATACTACAGGACAATTTGGTAAAAATCACGTAGGCGATCGTAATGAAAGTTTGCCAACTGTAAATGGCTTTGATGAGTTCTTTGGAAACCTTTATCACTTAAATGCAGAAGAAGAACCAGAATTGCCAGATTATCCTAAAGATCCAGAATATTTGAAAAAATTTGGTCCAAGAGGAGTTTTAAAATGTACAGCAACAAATGTTGATGATCCGACTACAGATCCTCGTTTTGGTAGAGTTGGAAAACAAAAAATTGAAGATACAGGTGCCTTAACTAAAAAAAGAATGGAAACTGTAGATGACGAAACATCTGCGGCAGCTATTGATTTTATCAAAAGACAAAGTGCAGGCGGAAAACCATTTTTCTGCTGGTTTAATGCTACACGTATGCACCTTCGTACACACGTAAGACCAGAGCACAGAGGAAGATATACTCATGGAGATAGTGAATATATTGATGGTATGATTGAGCATGACGAAACGATCGGAAGCATTCTTAAGGCATTAGATGAACTAGGAATTGCAGATAATACAATCGTTATTTATTCTACAGATAATGGCCCTCACATGAATACATGGCCAGATGCTGCGATGACACCATATCGTTCAGAAAAAAATACAAACTGGGAAGGAGCTTTCCGTGTACCTTGTATTGTTCGCTGGCCTGGACATATTAAAGCAGGAGCTGTAACTACTGAGTTAATGAGTCATAATGATTGGATTCCTACTCTTGCTTCTATTGCAGGAGAACCAGATATAACAAATAAACTTCTAAAAGGATACTCTGCAAACGGAAAAACTTACAAAGTGCATTTAGATGGTTATGATCAAAGTAATTTTTTACTTGGCAAAACACAAAAAAGTGCCAGAGATAAATTCTTTTATACAGATGATGATGGTCTTTTGGTAGGTTTAAGAGAAGGAGATTATAAATATGTTTTTGCTGAACAACGCTTAGAAGGTACAATGGGGGTTTGGGCAGAACCATTTACAAAATTGCGTTTGCAGAAAATATTCAACCTTTATCAGGATCCTTTCGAAAGAGCAGATATAACTTCTAATTCATTTTGGGAATGGCAGTTAAATCACGTTCAGATGATGTATGGTGCAATTCAAGATGTGGTTGTATTTGCAGAAACATTTAAAGAATATCCTCCAAGATCAATTCCTCCAAGCTTCTCAGCGTATACTATCATGGAAGAAGCCATGAAGGATATAAAAGCAAAACAATACATAGAGAAAAATGTAATGCCTAAATTAAAAGAGGAAGAACAGACAGCTTCAAAAAAGAAAAAATAGAAAATAATCACAAAAGAGATTCAGGCGTAAAATCCTGAATCTCTTTAATAAAATACAAACATCATGAAGAAAAGAATATTTATCTTATCATTCGTCGTTTTATCTTTATTCTCTTGTAAAAAATCTGAACCTGCAACCTCCACAACGACAGAAAGCAAACAAACTGAAACGATCGTAAATGGCGATCCGTTGCCAAGCTGGAATGACACTGCGCTAAAAAAAGGCATCATTGCTTATGTTGAAAAAGTAACTAAAGAAGGAAGTCCTGATTTTATTCCGCAAAAAAACAGAATTGCAACTTTTGATAATGATGGAACGCTTTGGGCCGAAAAACCTTTAGTTCAGGAATTATTTGCTTTTTATAGAGTAAAAAAAATGGTAGAAGCTAATCCTGCTTTAGCTCAAAAACAACCATTTAAAGCAGTGCTCGAAAAAGACAAAAGCTATTTCGCAAAAGGCGGAGATAAAGCGCTTATCGAATTGGTAGCAGCGACACACACAGGAATGTCTGAAGATGAATTTGAAACTTCTGTTGCCGAATTTTTTAAAGTCGCAAAAATTCCGGGAAAAGAAACTGCGCTGAAAAGCATACGTTACCAACCTCAATTGGAACTGCTTAATTATCTGCGTGCCAACGGATTTAAAACATTTATTGTAACAGGCGGAACAATCGAAGTGGTTAGAGGAATTTCTGAAGATTTTTACGGTATTCCAAAAGAGCAAGTTGTCGGAACTTCTTTCAAATACAAATACGATCCAGACAAAAATGTGGTGCTTAGAGAACCAGCTTTAGATTTATTTAATGATAAAGAAGGCAAACCAGTTAGCATTCAGTTACATATCGGACAACGCCCTGTTTTTGCTTGCGGAAATGAAGGCGGTGCAGGAGATCTTGCTATGCTAAAATATTCGCAAGGAAGTAAATATCCTTCGTTTCAAATGCTGGTAAATCATAATGATTCAATCAGAGAATTCAATTATCAGGAAAAAGATAATTTATCACTCAACACAGCAGCAAAAAACAAATACCATGTTATCAACATGAAAGAAGATTGGAAAAAGGTTTTTGCAGATTAAATGAAAAAATAATTGTTACAATATAATGGTTTGAGAATGAATTTTTTTAACAAATAAATTTAAGCCGCATGAAACATATTTTTTTAGCAATATTGATTCTTTTCACTTTTACAATTTCTGCTCAAGAAGAAGCATCAAAAGCAGGAAGTAGTGCGCAAGAACTTGCCGATAAAATGGCAAATCCTGTGGCAAGTTTAATTAGTGTTCCGCTGCAAAATAATCTTACTTATGGAATTGGTCCGTATAATGGAATAAAATATCAGATTAACATTCAGCCAGTCGTTCCGTTTAAATTAAGTGAAAATCTAAATTTAATTACGCGTTATATTCTTCCAGTTGTAGACCAGCAGGATGTTACGGGCGAAAACACACACGAATTTGGTTTAAGCGATGCAACAGTAACCGCTTTTTTTGCTCCTAAAACAAAAGGAATCATCTTTGGAGCCGGCCCAGCCTTTTTGGTGCCAACTGCTACAGAAAAATTTTTAGGAACAGAAAAATTTGGAATTGGACCAAGTGTTTTGGTAATGCATCAGGGAAAAGGACTTTCTATAGGTTTTTTGGCTAATCAAATTTGGTCTGTTGCAGGAGCTTCAGATCGTGCAGATTTCAACCAGTTTTATACGCAAATATTTCTAACACATAGTTATAAAAGCGGTGCGAGTTTAGGAGTTACTTCAGAAATTACTCAAAACTGGCAAGGAAATACAACTCTCGTTACAATTAGTCCTAATGTTGGTGCAATTACAAAATTAGGCGGTCAGACCATGCAATTTGCCGTTATGCCTTTAATTCCAGTTGTTGGACATCAATCTATTAAGCCAGATTGGGGATTAAGAGCGGTTGTGGCTTTTATATTCCCTCAGTAGTTTTATGAGAAGTTTTTAGAAAAATAATTCTCTCATTTTTCTACGAAAACAATTCCACCTTGTTCTTATTGCTTTAAGCTACAGAAAAATAGAAACGGGTTTTTGGTGATTAATTTCAAATGATTTCAAACCATAAAACAGATTTAGTATGAAAAGTAAATGCCTTATAATTTTAGCTCTAATTTCGTTACTATTAAATTTTGGATGTAAAGAATCAACTATAAAAAATCCAGATTCAAAAGCGATTTCACAATCTAGTTCAGAAATAAAAATGGATGGTGATTTGCCTTCAAAAGAATCTATTCCTTTATTGTTTGACGAAATGGATTTTCAGCAAGCAACACAATGTTATTTGTGGGGACTTCCAATTGTGGCTTTCGCCGAATGGCAACAACAACATTACAAAGCATTTAACGCAACAAGTAATGATCTTGTTTTGTACAATTCTTATCATGACAGATTAGGAATATTGACGGCAAATGCTACAACTCCTTATGTCATGTCTTTTATAGATTTGAAAGCAAATGGCCCAACAGTTATAGAAATGCCCGCTGGAAAAACCGCTGGAGGACTAGCAGATTTTTGGCAGAGAGAACAAGCTACAATTGGCGAAATGGGACCAGACAAAGGAAAAGGAGGGAAATATGTTCTTGTACCGCCAACAATGAAAGATTTTAAAGCAGATGGTTATTACATAATTCCATGTTATACTGTAAATATGTTTTTTGGTTTTAGAACATTAGATCCAGATCCAAAAGTTACAGAAGAATTGCTGAAAAAGGTAAAAATTTATCCTTACGCACAAAGAGCAAATCCAACAGCAACAAAAGTTATAAGCCCGCCTACTGATAAAAACTGGTACGGAATCCAGCCTTCGGGAATTAAATATTGGGAACGTCTTCACGCTATTTTGCAAGACGAACCAGTAGAAGAGCGTGATCGTTTTTTTATGGCTTGGCTTAAAAATTTAGGCATCGAAAAAGGAAAACCTTTTGCACCAGACGAACGTCAGAAGAAAATTTTAATTGCTGCAGCCGAAAAAGGACAGCAAATGGCAATGGCAAATTCTTTTGAAAAACGTTTTGCAGATGTTAAACATTGGCCAGATAAAAAATGGGATTATGTTATGATACTTTCAGATCCCTCTCAACGCGCAGCCAATTATGATGAGTTTTTCGAAAGATCATCTTATTTCTATGAAGCAGTTACTTATTCTAAAGCTATGATGACTAAAATACCAAATGTTGGTCAAGCTTATTTAGGGGCTTATTTTGATAATAATGGAAACTGGTTAGATGGTTCAAAAAACTATATTTTAAATATTCCAGCAAATCCGCCAGCAGTTAATTTCTGGTCGATTACAGTTTATGATTCTGCAACAAGATGTCTGATTGATAATCCTCAAAAAAATGCCGATTTGTCTTCGCGTAAAGATTTGATAAAAAATTCGGATGGTTCTGTCGATTTGTATTTTGGACCTAAAGCTCCCGTAGGAAAAGAGAAAAATTGGGTTCAGACTTTACCAGGAAAACATTGGTTTACTTATATGCGTTTTTACGGACCAACAACGGCTTACTTTGATAAAAGTTGGAAAATGGATGACATAAAAGAAGTGAAATAGATAGTTTATTTACTAAGATTAAAACATTCAAGATGAAAAAAATTCTGTTTATAACATTCGTTTTTATTGCTATTTTTTCTTGTAAAAAGAAAGAGAACGTATCTCCTGAAAAAGAAGCAGCAACAAATATATCAATCACAAAATCGGCAGATTCTGCAAAGGCAATTGCAAAAGAAGCGTGGACTTATATTTTTCCGCTAGCAATGAATTATAGAACAATGCATCTGTATGCTTTAGACAAAACCTATCCAGATTATGCAGGAGGATTTAATAAATTTAAACATTACGATAAGATTTTTACGCCTAAAGATACAGCTGTAGTTACACCAAATAATGATACACCCTATTCTTGGGCAGTTTTAAACCTTTCAGATGAACCTGTTGTTTTAGAAGTGCCAGAGATTTTAAACAGATATTATTCTTTTCAGTTTGTCGATTTATACACATTCAATTTTGCTTATGTGGGAAGTAGGGAAACAGGAGATAAAGCAGGTAAATATTTAATTGCTGGGCCAGATTGGAAAGGCGAAAAACCAAGCGGAATTGATAAAGTAATTCAGTCAGAAACTAATCTAGTCACTTTATTAGGAAGAACAGAATTGAAAATGACAGCAGGAGATATTGAAAATGTAAAAAAAATACAGACTCAATATAAGCTTACTACTTGGCATGAATTTTCAAAAACTACAGCACCAGCACAAAAAAAATACGCTTTACCATTTCCGGCATTTAAACAAACAGATTTAGCGTCTGCGTCATTTATAGGTTTAGGAAATAATTTACTTCAGTACACTTCTATAAATAATGTAGAAACAGATCTAAGAGCAAAATTTGCTAAAATCGGCATTGTTCCAGGAAAAGAATTTGATGAAAAAAATTATTCGCCAGAAGTTTTAAAAGCAATCAATGAAGGAGTTTTAGAAGTTGGGAAAGAACTGGAAGATGGCGCTAACAAGCTCACAAATGCAACTGACTTATTTGGAACAAGAGAGGAACTAAATGGCGACTTTACAAAAAGAGCTCTAGGTGCCGCAGCAGGATTATATGGAAACACAAAACAAGAAGCCATTTATATTGGAACAAGAACTGATAAAGACAATAATATTTTATCTGGAAAAAATAAATATGTTATTCGATTTCCAAAAGGACAAACACCTCCTGCAAAATATTTCTGGAGTATTACATTGTACGAATTGCCTAGTCGTTATTTGGTTAACAATCCAATAAACAGATATTCTATTGGAGACAGAACCACAGGTTTGAAATATGAAACAAATGGAGATTTGATTATTTACATTCAAAATGAAGTGCCAAAAGGAAAAGAATCCAACTGGTTGCCTGCTCCTAAAAATGCTTTTTATTATTTAATTCGAATTTATGGACCGAATGAATCTATTTTAAATGGAATATGGAAAGCGCCACAACCTGAATTGGTTAAATAAAATTCATTTTTATGACCGAAAAAGCAACAAATAATACCGATAACTTTTTTGATCCATTAGCATCAAAAGCAGAACGATATGACAAAGGTATGGCGATAAGAAAAACTGTGCCTCGTTCTTCTCATCAGGAATGGAAGCCTTTAGAAGATCGTGAAGATCCTATTGCTATTTTGATCAAAACTAGTGTTGGTAGAATAGAAGATTTGTTGCCTATTCGATATAGAAGAATGATCGAATCGCCTTTTGCCTTTTATAGAGGAGCTGCGGCAATTATGGCGGCCGATTTGGCAAATACTCCAAATACTGGAATGCAATTACAGCTTTGCGGAGATTGCCATTTAATGAATTTTGGAGGATTTGCAACTCCCGAACGCAAACTCGTTTTTGATATTAATGATTTTGATGAAACTTTTCACGGACCTTGGGAATGGGATGTTAAAAGACTTGCTGTAAGTTTTGCAATTGCAGGAAAGTGGAGAAAATTTTCTAACAAAGATTGTAAAGAATTCGCTTGGCATGTCGCAGATAGTTATAAAAGACATATGCTGGAATACAGTAAATTATCGGCATTGCAAATTTGGTATGCTGATTTAGATTTAACCCAACTTATTGAATTAGGAAAAGATGAGGAATTAAAAGAGTTTCAGCAAAAACGAATTAAAAAAGCGGCTGAATCTACGGCTCATGAAAAAGAATTTGCAAAAATGACCTATCATGATGGAGTTCGAGCCAGAATAAAAGATGATCCGCCATTGATTTATCATCCTTCTGGAACAGATGAAAATTATACTTTGAGAGAAGCCAAACTTATTCATAAAAGATATGTCGAATCGCTTCCAGAAGACAAACAGGTTTTATTAAGCCGATATACCATGCATGACTTTGCCATAAAAGTTGTAGGTGTAGGAAGTGTTGGAACTTTGTGCGGCATTAGTTTATTAATGTCGGCAACTGGAGAACCGATTTTTTTGCAGTTTAAAGAAGCCAGACAAAGTGTTTTGGAACCTAATGTAAAAAACAAGCCTAAATACAAACATCAAGGCGAGCGAATTGTAATGGGACAAAAATTAATGCAATCTGCTTCGGATATGTTTTTAGGATGGACAAATGATGATAGAGGAAGATTTTTCTACATCCGTCAGCTTCGAGATGCTAAAATAAAGCCGGTTATCGAAATTATGAAAGCAGAAAATATGGCAGATTACGCCAAAGCTTGCGGTTGGGCGCTTGCACGAGCACACGCACGATCAGGTGATCCGTCAATGTTGTCGGGTTACATTGGAAATAATAATGAATTTGCAAATGCGATTTCTAAATTCTCGATTTCTTATGCGCATCAAAATGAGTTGGATTATAATAAACTTGTCGAAGCCGTTAAAGAAGGAAGATTGCCAATTTCGGCAGAAATGTAATTTTAGTAATGATTAAAAATAGAAAGTATGAATAGAAAATTTATGTTACTAATTGGCTTTCTGATGATGACAATTACAACACAAAGTCAGGCACAGCGTATTGATTCTGCTGCTGTTTATATTTTAGGACGAACCACAGAATCATTGCAATATATAAAATCATGCAGTTTTAAAGCTGTTATGACTTATGATATTTATAACGAATCTCTAGGTTTAATAAAGCATTCTATAAACGAAAAAGTTTCAATGAAATTTCCAGATAAAATGAAAATTACATCATCTGGCGATAAAGGAAACAGAAGTTTATGGTACAACGGAAAGACGCTTTATTACTATTCTTTCGACAATAATACTTATGCAGTTACCGATGCTCCAAAATCGGTTATTCAAACCATTGATGAAACTAGCAAAAAGTTCGGGATTGAATTTCCCGCTGCAGATTTTTTCTATGAAACATTTCTCGATGATTTAAAATCAGAACAAGGAACTTTAATGTATTTAGGAAAAACGATTATCGACGACAAGGAATGTTTTCATATTGCAGGAAAAGACAAAAACAAAAGTTTTCAATTCTGGATCGGAAACGATGATAATTTCCTGCCCATTAAAATGGCTATTGTTTACACCAATGATAAAGATAAACCGCAATACGAGGCAGTTTACAAAGATTGGATTGTAAATCCTGATTTTTCAGATTATATGTTCGAATTTTCGATTCCGCCAAAAGCTTCCAAAATAAAATTGCAGCCGAGAGAAGAAAAAAAATAATCATTGTAAATTTTTTGTCATGAAATTAGCGATACTTAAAAATATAAAATCATGGATTCTCATAGCGGTATTTGTAATGATGCTTATGCCAGAATCTTTAACTGCACAACGATTCGGTCATTTTACGCCGCATGCAGTAATGCCTCGTCCGATGCCGATACGCCCAATGCCGCATCCAACACCAATAAACCCTGGGCCGAGACCAATTCCACCGGGACCAAGGCCGATTCCGCCTGGACCGCGTCCAATTCCACCGCATCCATATCCGAGACCGTTGCCACCTCCGCCGCCGTTTCATCCTTATCCAGTGCCGTTTCCATACATTTATCATCCTTTCGTACCTTATTATTGGGGGCCAACTTGGTATCCTGTTGGTTTCTTTTTAACAACATTAACAACTGCAGCAATAGTTATTTCTGTAGAAAACAATAGCTATAATTACGATGACGGAGTATATTATGTAAAAGAATCTGATGGTTACAAAGTAGTTCCTGCACCATTAGGAGCAACGATTACAGAATTGCCAAAAGGGTATGTCACAATTACCGTTTCTGGAGTTGATTATTATTACTATGGAGGCACTTATTACATAAAAGATACCACAAAATATAAGGTTGTAACTCCTCCTGTTGGTGCAGTTGTAGCGCATTTGCCCGAAGGCGCTGAAGAAAAAAATATAGATGGGCAGAAATATATGATTTACAATAATGTATACTATCAGCCGATTTCTAAAGACGGACAAGATAGTTATGTAGTTGTACAAGGTAAATAATAAAGACAAAGTCTTTGGAGTTTGTGAAAGTAAAAAACGACTAAGTAAGATTTTATTTATTTAATTGTGTTAATTAATTAAAATCAATTATCTTTGATATTGTCTTAATTGGTTGTTTTCTAGTTAATTATAATCATTAAACAATTGTTAACGAGCTTTCCGCCCTTCATCCAAGATTTTTTAGATTTTAATACATTCGAGTTAAACTGATTTAATTATTAATTTAAATTTTAAAAGATGAATATTAAAAGAACAAATCTTCGTATAATCCCAATGTTGTTTTTGGGTTTAATTTACAGCTGTTCTCCAACTGTAAAGGTTACAAGTGATTATGACCATTCAGCAAATTTTAGTGAATACAAAACCTTTGCGGTTTATGATTTGAAAGCGCAAGAAGGGCAGGTTAATCAATTGAATGTTGACCGTGTAACAAAGGCAATACGCAACGAAATGCTGGCAAAAGGTTTTACAGAATCTGATAATCCAGATTTTAAAGTAAATGCAGTTTCTATCTTAAAAAACAAAACTTCAGTTAGTTCTAATACCAATTTTTATGGATATGGAGGAATGTATCGTCCATACGGATATTGGGGTGGAGGAGCTATGATGGGTGGTGCCAATACAACATTTAATACTTACGATTATGTTGACGGCTCACTAGTAATTGATGTTGTGTCTACAAAAACAGGTAAATTGATTTGGCAAGGAATTGGAAATTCCGAAATTGACAGTAAACCAGATAATCCAGAAGAGTTTATCAATGGTGCGATTAATAAAATCTTAGCCGGATTTCCTCCCGGAGCAGAAAAAAAATAATCTGAATATAGGATCCAAACAAATGTGCTTGGTCTAATCAGCCGATAAGCACATTTGTTTTCTAGACGAAAGTCCCCCCTTTCGAAAACAATTTTTAAGAAGTATAAACAAATTAAGCTAAAAAAAATGATCGATATTTTACTTTCGCTATTCTTCTTTATAGCTACAATTGCCGGTTTTGCTACAGCTTTAATGGTTCTTTTGTCGAGGAAGAACTATTCAAAAAGTTTCTTTTTGGGTGTTTTTTTGCTGAGTCTTGCAGTAGTAAGTATTTATAATTTTTACTTATCAGCTAATATCTTTAAGACTTTTCCAGATTTGATTACCATTACAAAAGCATTTATTTTTCTGACCGCTCCTTGCTCTTTTCTGTATGTTAGAAATATTTTGTCTTTTAAAAAAAGTTTCAGAAAATATGATTGGCTGCATTTTATGCCGTTCATTGTATATTTTGGTTTAACTGTAATTGTCTACATCGGAAGTTTTACAAATATAAAAGCGATCGATTATCTTGCAAACATTATTAAAAATCCATTTTCAATTCTTACGCTTACACTTTGGCTTTGCTATGTTTTTTTTCAAACCATGTTGATTTTAAACTATGATCTGAAAAAATTTAAAGGAAACCAATTTCAATGAAGCAAAGTAATTAATTGGATTAAGGTTTATAACCTGATGATTTTATTCTTGTTTTCGGCGCTTTTCGTGCATCATTTTCTTCTCAGAAAAGTTGCGGCTGTAGATATTTCCTGTTATGTGTTAATTTCATCTGTTTTGTTTTTTACAGTCGGCTGGCTTTATTTTAGACCGAATATTTTTCATGACGAAGAAGAAACATTCGACTTTGTAGTTGATAATGCCATTCTTGTAAAATCTAAGGAAACAAAAAATGTGATTCCGATAACAAACGAGTTGACTCCTGAAAAAAAAGAAGATTATCTTTTAAAACTGGATTTTGTATTGAATTCTAAAAATCTTTTTCTTAAAAAAGATTTCGTAATCAGAGATTTAGCAGACGAAACAGGAATTTCAGTTCATCATTTATCTAATTTGATCAATTCTGAATTTGGGCTTCATTTTCAGGATTATATCAATCTTAAAAGGATTGAATATTTCAAAGAGAAAATAAATGATCCAGAATGGAAAGATTTATCGTTAGAAGGAATGGCTTGGGGTTCTGGTTTTAAATCTCGAACAACTTGCTTTAGAGCATTTATAAAACATACTGGAAAATCTCCTTCAGAATACTTCAAAACAATTAGAATAAATCCAGATCGAACAGGCGCTTACTATTTTAAGTAGATCTTGATACTTTCAGAAATGAAATTATTGATAGCGATTGTAAAGTCTTAATTCATTTTAAAAAATTTCGCCATGAAAGCAAAAAATAATTATTCGAAAAAAGTACTGCAATCCGCTTTATTAATAATGATGTTATTCGTTTTCTTTATTGGAAATGCACAATTGAAAGGCGGTCATATTTTAGGAGCAATGGGATTACAATCGGGAACTCAAGCTCCAGAAAATACTTTAAGCGTATATGTTCCGGCATATATTTACACAGCAAATTGTCTGAGAAATGCCGATGGTGATAAAATTGGAAATCCAGACTTAACAATGTTTATAACAGGTGTTGGAGCTAATTATGTAAGCGATTTTAAAATTCTCGGAGCCAATTACGGAGCAACTATTTTGTTGGCAGGAGCTTCAAACACTATTCAAGGAAGTTATATCGATTCTAAAAGCAGTTTTGCTTTTACAGATATGTATGTGCAACCAATTCAATTAGGCTGGCACAATAAAAAAGCCGATTTTGTTTTCAGCTACCAAATGTATATTCCAACAGGGAAATACGAACTAGGAGGCAGTAACAACAGCGGATTGGGAATGTTTATGAACGAATTCTCGGCAGGAACGACTTTGTTTTTTAATGAAAAGAAAACATTCCATTTTTCTGCATTAGCGGCGTATGAAATCAATGGAAAAAAGAAAGATACCGATATAAAAACAGGAGATATTTTAAGTATTGAAGGTGGTTTAGGAAAGACGTTCTATTGTATGAATGCCGAGAAAACAGCTCCAAAAGGAATCTTAAATGCGGGATTAATTTATTATTTCCAGTACAAAGTTTCAGATGATAAAATTCCTGTTGGAAGTTTCCTAGTCCTTGAGCCAGACAAAGACCATGTAAGCGCGCTTGGAGCTGAGGTCAATTATCTGCATATTGGCTGCATGACGCAAGCAGGTTTTAGATGGGTTTCTGAACTTGGAGCAGTCAATAGATTTCAAGGAAATACTTTTTTCATCACTCTAGCACATGTTTTCAGTTTAAAGAAAAAATAACGTTTTAGAATAAGGTAAATTTTAATTGTAATTTAAAGATTCAGTCTTATGAAAAACAGAAAACCATCAAGAAAAAATATCTTATTCTCCCTTTTGATTCTTTTGTCATTTAATACTTTAAATGCGCAGAAATATCATATCAGTGTAAAAGATTCTTTAGACGGAGCTTTCGATTTGAGCGATTATATAATTTACGCGCACGGTTTTATTGTTGTTCCAACAATTATTACAGAACCCGCATTAGGAAATATTGGAGGTGCATTGGTTCCCATTTTTTTAAAAAAACATGCGCCAGTAATAGAAGAAGATGGTAAAAAACGTATTGTAAGTCCAGATATAACAGGCGGAATCGGAATGTACACTGGGAATAAAAGTTGGATGGTAGGAGCTTTTCGTTCAGCGACACTCGTAAAACCTAGAATATTATATCGTGTTGCGGCAGGATATGGAGATGTAAATCTTTCGTTTTATGCCAACAACAGACCGAATCTTCCCGATGAAGAATTTAAACTTAATTTTAGATCTACGATTTTTTATACACAATGGCTTAAACAATTTAAAAATGCCAAATGGAGCGCAGGTCCACAGTATTTATTTTTAAACTCTAAAATAAATCTGCCCGATTTTAATCTTCCGCCGCCATTTGTAAAACCTGGCGATATCAAAAGTACAGTTAGTCAGTTTGGAGGAGCAATTCAGTTTGACGGACGTGATAACATATTTACACCAGATAAAGGAATCAGGATTCAATCCGATTTCTTTTGGTCAGACAACGCAATAGGAAGCGACTACGATGCCTGGCGCGTTAATTTATCAGCAATAGGATATTATCCATTAGCAAAAACATTAATTGGCGGACTAAGGGTAGAAGGAGAGCAGGCGTTTGGGAGTCCGCCTTTTTATTTAAGGCCAGGAATTAACCTGAGAGGAATTCCCGCAGCGCGTTATCAAGGAAAAACAAGTATTGTAACTGAAGCCGAACTAAGATGGGATTTTTATAAAAGATGGAGCATTATGGGATTTGGCGGACTTGCAAGTGCTTTTAACGATTGGGATCAGGCTTTTGCAAAACCCGTTGTTTACAGTTACGGTACAGGTTTTAGGTACCTAGTTGCCCGAAAATTTAAACTCAGAATGGGAGTTGATGTCGCGAAAGGAAATGAAGATTGGGCTTACTATATCGTTTTTGGAAGCAATTGGATGCGATAATTATGAATTGGGAAAAGTAAAATTCCCGATAATACTATCGGGAATTCAAATAAAATTTGTGTTAATTAGAGCCATTTGGCAAACAAAAAGCTGTTTATTTCTTCCAAGAAGGTTTGATAATTCTATTGTTTTTATGGCATAATACCAACAGTAGAATAGTTGCTAAAGCACAAAAGACAATTGCCTGTATTGATCCTTCGGGACCAAATGCACCACCTGTAATAAATTCTGGACCTTGTATTTGAGCTTCGACTAAATTGTTTGTTTTTTCATTTCCAGATGTGATTGCTCCATAAATTCCAGATTGAGTAAAATTCCAAGCAAAATGTATCGCGATTGGCAACCACAAACTACGACTGTACATAAACGCAGCTCCAAATAAAAAACCTGCAGTTGTAATACATATTCCAGAAATCAATGTACCATGGGGGTTTGCCAAGTGTAGAGCTCCAAATAATACTGAAGAAATAGCTAGCGAAATATAGCTTCCTAGTTTTTCTTCCATTATTCTAAAGATAATACCGCGAACCAAAACTTCTTCGATAATAGCAACGGTAAACATAATTGCAAACGGAATCAAGATAAACGTAACAGGATTTATTTTTACAATACTATAATTTCCGTTAAGGTACATGACCAAAATAGTTAAGGATTGTAAAATAAAACCAATCGAAATTCCAATAAATAGATTTTTAGCAAGTCCTTTTACAGCAAATTCAGTTATGATTCTTTTATCATATTTTTTAAAGAAAAAGATATAACTCAATATGCATGACGCGGAAACGAAAAGTCCTTTCAATAGATTTCTGTAATCTTTGTCGAGTGCAGTCAAACTGAGTAATTTTGAAGCAATTTGTTGTCCGATAATAACAACTGCCATAAAAGTAAGTAAGGCAAGAATAATTTTGGTTATTGGAGAATTGAATGTTTTTTGTTTTAAAGTAAACGTTTCCATTGGTTTGGTTTTAATGATTTGATGAAGCAAATGTATATTGCCTTGAAACCAAAAAATAGAATGAAATTTGCCTTCTTTTATAATTTTTGAAATTGTTTTGGTAAAAATCCAGTTTGGTTTTTAAAAGTTCTGATAAAATGACTTTGATCTGAAAATCCGCAACGAAGCGCAATTTCAGTCAAATTTTCTGAGCTAGATTGTATCAGCGAAAGCGAACGATTAATTTTAATTCTACGCATATATTCGCCTAAAGTACAGCCAAAATATTTCGGAAAATGTTTAGAGATTGTAATAGGATTTAAATTCAAAACTTGCGCCAAATCATTTAAATTAGGATTTTCATTCCAGCAGTCATTTAATAATTCATGTAGGCTTTTTACCCAAAAGGGACTCTTTTCATAGCGTTGCAAGTAATCATTGGCTAGAGAAAGCTGAGAAAACAGCATTTTAATTGTATCGTTAGAAAACGTATCTGCACATTGAGTTTCTCTAAAGATTTTCAGAATTAAAAACTTGATGTATGAGCTGTTTTGAATAGATTTTTCAATTGTAGTTTCATTAATTTGAAGCTCCTTCAGAAGATTTTCTTCAATTTCGACATTAATATTTCGAGAAGGAAAAAGGGTATTTTGATTCAAATGAAGTTCATCGCTGTGATAAAAAAGTAAAGAACCAGGACCAACAGTTTCATTGAAATTTTTTCGTTTCTCTGTAGTACCTCCTTTTAGAAAAAGCGTAAGATGAGCATTATTATGAGAATGCCAGCCTTCATAAACCTTATTTTGATATTCGGTTTCAACAATTGCAATTCCTTGATTGGTATTGAAAATGTTTTTGGTATTGCCGAGGTATTTTTCTTTTTCCAGTTCGTACATTTCGAGTTTACTTTCTGAATCTATGCCACCAAATTACGGTTTATTTATTTACGCTCAAATATTGAATATAAGAGATTAATATTTTTGCATAATTTGTAATCCTTTACATCCAAAAGGAAAGATTGTGAAAAAATTAACCGCTAAATAGCAATAAATTATAAAAAATTTAATTGTTTTGTAACAAATTAGAAACATTGCAGACTAATTTTGTTAAATCTTAAACATAACTTATGAATACATTTTCATTCAAATCAATGTTTGCAGCTTCAGTATTTTTGGCTGGAACAGCAGGCTGTTTTGCGCAAGATATTTTAGTAAATTCACTAAAATTAAACGCTAGCGACAAAAGCAAAGAGAACTTTAAATTTACAGAAGTAATTAATTTAGGAACAACCTCAGTAAAAACTCAAGGTTCGTCTGGAACTTGCTGGAGTTACTCAACAAACTCATTCTTAGAGTCAGAAATGATTCGTTTAGGAAAACAGCCAGTAGAATTATCCCAAATTTACTCTGCAAGAAATGTATATGTTGAAAAAGGAATTAACTACGTTCGCATGCATGGAGCAATTACTTTAGGTGATGGTGGAGCTTTGCATGACGTAATTAATATGTATAAAAAATATGGAACTGTTCCGAGAGAAGTTTACACAGGTTTAAATTACGGAACAGATAAAAATAAATTTGGTGAGATGTCAGCTCTTATCGAAGGCGTTTTATCGGCTGTTGTTAAAAATCCAAACGGAGAATTGACACCAAACTGGCAAAAAGCTTATGCAGCGGTTATTGATTCTTATTTAGGAAAAGTGCCAGAAAACTTCAACTACAAAGGGAAAAACTATACGCCACAATCTTTTGCTAAAGAAGTAGTAGGAATCAACCCTGATGATTATGTAGAAATGTCTTCTTTTACAAATACGCCATACTACCAAAAAACAACTATGATGGTGCCAGATAACTGGTCATTGGATCAAGTTTACAACGTGAAATTGAACGACATGACAGATGTAATCGACAATGCGTTGAAAAAAGGATACACAGTTGCTTGGGCAACAGATGTTAGCGAGAAAACATTCAGCTGGAAAAATGGTGTAGCTTATGTTGCAACTAAAAAATTCGACGATATGACTGCAGAAGAAAAAGCAGACTTATTTAACGGACCAAAAGCAGAGCCAGAAATTACTCCAGAAATGCGTCAAGCTGCGTTTGACAATTACACAACTACAGACGACCACGGAATGCACATTATTGGTTTAGCAAAAGACCAAACTGGAAAAGAATATTATATCGTAAAAAATTCTTGGGGAGAAACAAATGACTACAAAGGTTTCTTGTTTGTAACTAAGAACTTCGTAAAATATAAAACGACTGCGTTACTAGTAAATAAAGGAGGAATTCCTGCTGAAATTGCTAAGAAATTAGGGGTTTAATTACTTTAAGTTTTTAAAGAAATTGGAAAGCGCTGCAATTTATTGCGGCGCTTTTTTGTTTTAGAACCTAAAGAAAAATAATTTAAGGAACCTTTCTCCCTAATCAGGAACGCTTTACTGAAAAAAAGCATTTTAACGTTTTTTCGAGTTGTTTGCGGGAAATATTAAGCAAAACTGCAACAATGCAATATTTTTGATAAAATTTTAAGACAAACTGATAATTTTATTGAATTGTTTATGAGAAAGCAAAAAGCATTTTGGAGCATATTTTTATTGATTATTTCGCTTAATTGTTTTGCTCAACGTGCAGCAAATGCGGCTTCTTCGGTAAAAGGACAAACGATATTATTAACAGATAGTAAGTCAGACGATGATTGGTATATAAAGTCTTATTATGTAGAAGAACGAATTAATAAATTGTTCGGTGGAAGAATCATAACTTACGAAGTTTCAAAACTAGATATGGTCGATACTTACGATTTAGGTCCGAATAATGTTCGAACAATAATTCCGAAATATGTAAAAAGAAAACAAAAGATTAGTGCAGTTGCTGAGACAAAACCTCAAACAGGAAATATGACAGCTTCTTTGCAACCTGTTAAAATCGATATTAAAGCTCCTGCTAAAGAAGTACAATACGCAAATGTGGATGTAACGGGAACTTATGAAAAAGTCTTAGAGAAAGGCTATAAATCGCCAGAAATGCTTCAAAAAGTAGCCGACCGACTTTATTTTGAAGGAAACTTAAACACAGCGGCGGGCTATTATGAACAGTTGTTCATTTTGGTAAAAGATCCTGACGTTATTTATTACTACAGATACGCTCAATCATTAAAAGCAATCAATCAAATCGACAAAGCTGAGGTTTTGATGAAAAGGTTTAAGAGTGAGACATTGGTGGCGAAGTAATTTTTTAACCGCAAAGCACACAAAGTAAAAGCGCAAAGGTCGCAAAGTTTTATTTTTAAGCTTTGCGACCTTTGCATATGAAGATTTTTAGCCATTTTTTTTTAAAGAGATAACCGTCATTTTTAATATAGCCCGTGGTTTCAACCACGGGAACACAATCATGACCATAATATGGAATCCAGTGGTTGAAACCACTGGCTATGTTTAAATATTATGGTAAAAAAAAGACGATCAATTTGATCGTCTTTTTTTAAGCTCCCCTCTTGGGCTCGAACCAAGGACCCTCTGATTAACAGTCAGATGCTCTAACCAACTGAGCTAAGGAGGAATCACCTTATAGGTAAATATGTTTGCTAAAAAAAGTTGCTCCCCCTCTTGGGCTCGAACCAAGGACCCTCTGATTAACAGTCAGATGCTCTAACCAACTGAGCTAAGGAGGAAGTTGTTGCTCTTTTTAGCGAGTGCAAATATAAAACTATTTTTAGTTTCTCAAAAACATTTCCACTCTTTTTTTGACTTTTTTTTACTTGCCTACAATTGCTTTGTAAATGTCGTTTCCGTTAGCAAATAGTAGTAGTGAAATAAGTAAAACAAAACCAACCATTTGCGCATTCTCTAGGAATTTATCGCTCGGTTTTTTGCCACTAATCATTTCATATAATAAAAACATAACATGACCACCATCAAGAGCCGGAATTGGCAATAAATTCATAACTCCAAGCATAATTGACAATAAAGCCGTGATTGACCAGAATACTTCCCAGCTCCAAGAAGTAGGGAAAATATTGAAAATAGCCGCAAATCCACCTACTTGTTTGTAAGCTTTAGTTTCTGGATTAAAAATCATTTTCAATTGTTTTCCGTAACCAACCAATTGATCTTTTCCTTTTTCAAGACCAACCGGAATAGATTCGAAGAAACCATATTTTTTTGTGCTGATTTTATAATATCCTAATTTTTCTAATGATTTTAAATCTAAACCACCAGCCAAAACACCCAATTTTCCATCATTAGTAACTTTTAAAGTAATTGGAGTTTCTTTTAAATCACGTAACACAACGGCAGAAATTTGTTGTCCTTTATTGATGTCTAAAATAGGTTTTGCTTCATCAAAATATTTAATTTTTTGTCCGTTAAGAGAAAGAATCAAATCTTTTGGTTTTAAATTTTGGTTTGGAGAATTTTCGGCTACTTGACTAATTGCATAAGGTTTGCGTATCCCTATAAGAAGACCTTTTTCTGTTTTAGAAAGTTGATCAACAAAATCAGTTGGCATTGTGATGGTTTGCTGTTTTCCATCTCTTTCTATCAAAACATGCTTTGCCATAATAACATTCATGTTCATATCGCTGTCGTAATTTTCTACCGTTTTTCCGTCAATAGAAATAATTTTGTCTCCAGTTTTAAAACCAGCTTTAAGCATCACTGGATTTTCAATTAGAACACCATCTTTTAAGTCAGCATTTGAAATATAAGTATCGCCATAAGCGAAAGCCATACCAATATATATTATAAAAGCTAATATAAAGTTTACTGTAACACCGCCAAGCATGATAATTAAACGTTGCCAAGCTGGTTTAGTACGAAATTCCCAAGGTTGTGGAGGAAGAGCCATTTGCTCTTTGTCCATACTTTCATCTATCATTCCAGAAATTTTCACATAACCTCCAAGCGGAAGCCACCCGATACCGTATTCTGTTTCTCCGATTTTCTTTTTGAAAAGTGAATATTTAACATCAAAAAACAAATAAAATTTTTCGACTCTTGTTTTAAACAATTTAGCAGGGATAAAATGCCCTAATTCATGCAGAATAATAAGTAAAGATAAACTCAATAGAAATTGAGAGAGTTTGATAACTATATCCATTTTTTATTTTTAGTTCGTATTTAACGCACAAAAGTAGCGTTTTCTATTTTAATATAAGTGTGCAAGATAGTGTTTAAGATTTTAAATGTTTGTTAATTAATAAACATTTCAATATCTCATTTTAACAAGATACTGTAACTTTACTTTTTCAACATTATTTATACTAATAGGTAGTATAAAACCATTAAAAGTTACAATTATGGCTTCACGATTATTTTCTCCTTTAACGATAAAAAACATTACCCTAAAAAATAGAATTGTTATTTCTCCAATGTGTCAATATTCTGCCGAAGACGGTTTTGCAAACAATTGGCATTTGGTTCATTTAGGAAGTCGCGCAACAGGCGGAGCAGGACTAATTATTCAGGAAGCGACTGCAGTTTCTCCAGAAGCTAGAATTTCTCCTTCTGATCTTGGAATTTGGAAAGACGAACATATCGAAAAACTAAAAGAAATCAATCAATTTATTATTTCTCAAAATTCGATTCCTGGAATTCAATTGGCACATGCGGGACGAAAAGCGAGTGTATCTTCTCCTTGGCAGGGAAATAAAAAGTTAGATTTCGCTCAAGGCGGATGGCAAACCGTCGCTCCAAGTGCGATTCCGTATCATGATGACGAACCTTTTCTTCCAGAAGCTTTAGATAAAAACGGAATTCAAAAAGTAATTTCAGATTTTAAAACAGCAACCAAAAGAGTAGTCGAAGCAGGATATCAGGTTTTAGAAATTCATGCGGCACACGGTTATTTATTGCATCAATTTTTATCGCCTTTAACAAATGTAAGAACAGATGAATACGGCGGAAGTTTCGAAAATAGAATCCGTTTTACTTTAGAAATTCTAGAAGCTGTTCAAACAGAATGGCCTTCAGATTTGCCTTTATTTGTTAGAATTTCAGCAACAGATTGGGCAGAAAATGGTTGGAATCCAGAAGAATCTGTACAGCTTTCTAAAATATTAAAAGAAAAAGGAGTAGATTTAATAGACGTTTCGTCAGGCGGATTGGTTTCGCATCAAAAAATAACTTTAGGTCCTGGTTACCAAGTCCCTTTCGCAGAAAAGGTTAAAAAAGAAGCAAACATTTCAACGGGCGCAGTTGGTTTAATTACGGAGGCGAAACAAGCCGAAGAAATTTTGACAAAAGATCAAGCCGATTTAATTTTGTTTGCGAGAGAATCTTTGCGAAATCCCAATTTGCCTTTGGATTTTGCAAAAGAATTAGAAAGCGATATTCAATGGCCAAAACAATACGAAAGAGCTAAACTTTAAATGTTTTTTTTGCCACGAATTCACGAATTATAAAAAAATAAATTCGTGAATTCGTGTCGGAAAAGAAAATCACAACAACATGCAAAAAATAAAAACAGCATTATTATCATACGGAATGTCGGGGAAAGTTTTTCACGCTCCGTTTTTAGATATTCACGAAGGATTTGAATTATTAGGTTCTTGGGAAAGAAGTAAAAAACTAATTCAAGAAGATTATCCATACGTAAAAAGCTATGCAACAATAGACGAATTATTAAGCGATGATATCGATTTGGTAATTGTAAATACGCCGGTTGGAACACATTACGAATATGCAAAAAAAGTGCTTTTGGCAGGAAAACATGCCATTGTAGAAAAAGCATTCACAACAACTGTTGATGAAGCAAAAGAATTGGCAAAAATTGCAAAAGATAAAGGATTGAAATTGGCCGTATTTCAAAATAGAAGATGGGACAGTGATTTTAAAACCATTAAAAAAGTAATTGACGAAGGCGTTTTAGGAGATTTAGTAGAAGCAGAATTCCATTTCGACAGGTATAATCCACTATTGAGTCCGAAAGCACATAAAGAAACAGCCAATGATGGCGCGGGAGTTCTAAAAGATTTAGGTCCGCACATTATAGATCAAGCAGTTAGTTTATTTGGTTGCCCGAAAGCCGTTTTTGGAGATATTCGCGTAACCAGAGAAAATTCTGTTGTAGACGATTGGATCGATTTGACTTTGTTTTATTCTAATTTCAGAGTTAGACTAAAAGCTGGTTTTTTTGTAAGAGAAGCTAATCCAGCTTACGTGCTTCACGGAAAAAAAGGTTCATTTTTAAAACCTCGTGGAGACGTTCAGGAAGATGATTTAAAAGTTGGTAAAAAACCAAATCTAGAATCTTGGGGAACAGAAGATGAAAATCTGCAAGGACTTTTACACACAGAAATTAACGGTAAAATTGTTAGAGAAAAAATCCCAACACTTCAAGGCAATTATTTCAGTTTCTTCGATGGTGTTTACGAATCGATTGCAAGTCATAAAGAAGAACCAGTTACGGCACAAGACGGTGTAAAAGTAATGCAGGTTATAGAAGCTGCGATTGCAAGTAATGCACAGCAAAAAGTAATAAGTATATAATTAAGTAAGATTATCATTCCGTAGAAAATTTCTACCAATGAAATGTTCCTACGGAACAAGAAATATAAATAAATGGAGTTTTCTCAAAATTGAGATTGCTCCTTTTTTTGCTTAAAAAAAAATGAAACAAATTATGATTCTAATGAATCCGAAAAAATCGTAATTTTAATAAGAAGAAATCAACTGAAAACTTCTTAATTTATAAACAATAACGTTGTATATTGTGCATAACGTTAGACTTTATAGGCTTTGAAGCACGTTTTTAGTATTTTTGAAAATATTACAAAATCAAAACAAATATGCTGATAAACATTAATCCATTATCGCTTTTTCAAACCAAAGGAAAAATCAAGAAAGTATTTAGAGAAGCAAAAGCTTCTTATTTAAATAGAATTCGATTTGCCGTTGGAATGTTTTATTTCGGAATGGGTTTAAGTTTCGCCACATGGGCGAGCAGAATTCCAGATATTAAAACCGCTTTGCATTTAACCGAAGGCGATTTAGGTTCTATACTTTTTGCACTTCCGGTTGGACAATTGGCGATTATGCCATTTTCTGGAAAAATGGTTACGAAATTTGGAAGTCATCGTATTTTGATTTTTTCTTTAATAATGTACGTTTTCTGCCTCATTAATTTAGGTTTAGCCACAACTGCATTACAATTATCTCTCGGATTATTCTTGTTCGGATTATTTGGAAACTTAGCTAATATTGCTGTAAATACACAAGGTGTTTATACCGAAGTTTTGTTTAAAAAAACGATTATGTCTGCATTTCACGGAATGTGGAGTTTTGCTGGATTTACCGGAGCATTGATAGGTTTAGGAATGCTGGCTTTAAATTTAAGTCCGCTGCATCATTTTATAATTGTTGCAATCGTAGTTTTAATCATGGTGGCATTTAATTTTAGATTTTTGGTGAGAGCCAAAGAAAAAAAGAAAGCCAAAGAAGAAGGAAAAAAATTATTTGTAAAACCAGATACTGCTTTGCTTTGGCTTGGAGTTATCGGATTTTGCAGTATGGCGAGTGAAGGTGTAATGTTTGATTGGAGCGGCGTTTATTTTAAAGATATTGTGCAAGCGCCAGGACCTTTGGTAGTTTTAGGATATACTTCTTTTATGATTATGATGGCGGGCGGAAGATTTTTGGGAGATGGTTTAATCAATAAATTCGGTCGCGAACGCGTTATGCAAATTAGCGGTGTTATGATTTCGGCTGGACTTTTTACGGCAGTTTTTCTTCCTTATATTATTCCATGTACTATTGCATTTATGTTTGTCGGTTTGGGCGTTGCAACGATTGTTCCTACCGTTTATAGTATTGCAGGAAAAAACCCGACAGTTCCTGCTGGAGAAGCTTTAACGATTGTTTCGAGTGTAAGTTTCCTTGGTTTCTTAATGGGGCCACCAGTAATTGGACATATTGCACAAAGTTTCGGATTGCAATTTTCTTTCGCCTTTATCGGAATTTTTGGTGTTCTAATCGCCTTTATGGTTTCTAAAATTAGAACTACTCCATAATTGTAATCGAAATACATTTTTATTAAATTAATTAAAAACACATTAAATTGTAAGAATTTATTTAATTTTAAATATTTTGTTTATATTTGAATTTGAATGATACCGCTTAGGTATTAAACTGCTCTTTTTCCAAAAACCAATTTTATCTTTTGAATTAAGGATTGATTTCCTAAAATAATTTCAAAGTAAATTGGATTTTTTAATGGTAAAAAAATACGTATTCTTCTTTATAGTATTGTTTTTTAATTTTGCTTCTGCACAACAGGAAATAACAGTTACAGGAATTGTTATTGACGCGCGAACGCAAAATCCGCTAGAAAATGTAGTGGTAACAATACAAAATACAGCTGTGATGCAGCTAACTTCGAAAACGGGAAAATTTGAATTGCATATATTTCCTCAAAAACAGCAATTACTTTTGCTTAGAAGTCAAGGCTACAAAGACTTTCTTTTAAAATTTCAATCTAATTCTGGAGAGAATATTAATTTCGGAATATTACAATTAGAAGATACTTATTCGGATGAAGTTCCTGCGGCATTAATCACTTTGTCAGACAGTGATTTCTCTGAAGATAATAGTTCTTCAGAAATGACTTCTGGACTTCTACAATCTTCCAAAGATGCTTTTATGCAAGCTTCGGCATTTAATTGGGGACAAGCAAGATTTCGTGTTCGTGGTTTAGACAGCGAAAACGGAACGATGATGCTCAACGGAATGACGATGAATAAAATCTACGACGGCAGACCGCAATGGAATAATTGGGGCGGATTGAATAACGTACTTCGTAATCAGGAATTTTCAATCGGAACCGCAGCTTCAAATTATACTTTCGGAGGAATTTTAGGAACGCAACAAATTTTTACTCGTGCTTCTTTATATAGAAAAGGAACTTCACTTACTTTTTCAGGAAGTAATACGACATACACGTGGCGCGGAATCGGAACCTATGCTTCAGGAATGAATGCGGCTGGTTGGGCGTATGTTGTTTCAGCAGGAAAGCGCTATTCAGATGAAGGTTATTTTGAAGGAACAAATTTCAATGCCGATTCTTTTTTTCTTAGTGTTGAAAAAAAATTAAACAATAAACATTCTCTAAATTTTACTGGATTTTATACGCCAAATTCAAGAGGGAAAAACTCCGCCAATACAAATGAAGTTGTTGGTTTAATGAACGAAAAATACAATTCGTATTGGGGATTTCAAAATGGAAAAAAACGAAATGCAAGAGTAAAAAATGTAGAAGAACCGTTACTAATGCTCAATCATTATTTTAAAATTGATGATAAAACGAATCTAAATTCTGGTATAATGTATCAGTTTGGAAAAGTGGGAAACAGCAATATCGATTACCAAAATGCCGACAGTCCAGATCCGGTTTATTATAAAAAAATGCCAAGTTATTTTAGTTCGCTTTACGCGAAAGATCAGGGCGAATTTTCAGGAGAATTTACGCCTGATTATGAAAATGCAGAAAAAAATAAAATAGCTTTTCTGGCAAATTCGCAGATAGATTGGAATGCGATGTATTTGGCAAATCAGAAACCTGGAACAAATGGTTACGAAGCTTCGCAAAGTCATTATGTAATATATGAAGACAGAACTGATGATAAAACTTTAGCCATAAATTCAACGTTAAATACACAGATTACACCAAACATTTCTTTTGATGGAGGTTTCATTTTTAAGAAACTAAAGTCACATAATTTTCAATATTTATTAGACCTTCTAGGCGGCTCATATTTTGAAGATATTGATACTTTCTACAAAGGAAATCTTTCGCAATCTGATTTACAGCATCCAAATCGCAAAGTTAAAGAAGGTGATATTTATGGTTATAATTACAACTTGCTGGCGAATACTTTAGACGTTTTTACGCAGTTTAAATTTGCTTACAACAAAACCGAATTTTATTTGGCACAATCTTATTCAATGTCAAATTATCAAAGAGAAGGTTTATACCAAAACGGACTTTATCCAACGACTTCTTTAGGGAAAAGTGAAAAAGTAGATTTCGAAAATTTTGGTTTCAAAGGCGGATTTACCTATAAAATTTCTGGAAAGCAACTCATGTTTTTTAACGCAGCACATTTGACTAGAGCGCCTTCGCTTCGAAATACATTTGCAAATTCAAGATTAAATAATTCTATAGTTAATGGAATAGAAAGTGAAAATATTAGCAGTATTGATGCTAATTATATGTATCGTTCTCCAAAACTCAAATTGCGTTTAACGGCTTATTATTCATTAATAAAAAACAGTACAAAAACCTCTTTCTTTTATGCCGAAGGAATTTTTGATAACGGAGCAGGTTACGATGCTACAGATGCTTTTGTGAGTCAAACTTTAACTCATTTAGATAAGAAAAATACAGGAGCAGAATTGAGTTTGGAATATCAGATTTCATCAACATTAAAAACCACTTTATGTGGCGCTTACGGAAAATATATTTACAGCAGTAATCCAAATGTTTCTATTACAAATGATGCCAATTTAGCGAAGGATGGAATGCAGACGACTTTTGATTTTGGAAGTGCATTACTTAAAAATTACAAACAACCAGGTACTCCACATCAAGCCTATTCATTTGGATTAGAATATAGAGATCCTAAATTTTGGTGGCTTGGTGCGAATATAAATTATTTGGCAGAAAGTTATATTGATATTTCTCCGATTTCTAGAACTCCACAATTTTACATTAATCCAGCAAATAATTTTCCTTTTCCAGAAGCAACTTCTGAAAGAGGAAATGAATTATTAAAACAAGAAAAATTTGATCCTGTTTCATTGTTAAATATAAGTGGTGGAAAGTCTTGGCGCATTCGCAAAAAATATATCGGACTTTTTTCCAGCGTTAATAATGTATTCAATTCGATGTATAAAACTGGCGGATTTGAACAAGCAAGAAATGCAAACTTCAGAGCATTAAATCAAGATGTTTCTAGCGGAACGCCATCATTTGGACCTAAATATTATTACGGTTACGGAAGAACTTATTTTTTAAATCTCACAATTGGATTATAAATCAAAAAATTATTGGTTATGAAAAACATATTTTTAAATTCACTTTTTGGATTATCATTTTTAATTATTTGCAGTTGTAGTACCGAAGTCGAAACTCCAAAATTAGCATGTACACAACCTGATTTTACAGTAAATAAAACCGTCGAAAAAGTTTATGAACTTTCTGCTAATACAGCAAAACAATATTTATACGATGATGTAATTGAAGCTTATGTGGTGTCGAGTGATGAAGGCGGAAATTTTTTTAAAACTATTTCACTGCAAACAAAAAAGACCGAAAAAAATCCAGCAATTGGTTTCAGCGTTCCTATTGATGCCTCAAATACTTATATCGATTATCGTTTAGGAAACAAAGTTTATGTAAAACTTAAAAACCAATTTACAGATTTGTATTACGGTGGTTTAAGAATTGGCAGTTTGTATGTAAGTAATGCGGGAGATCCTACAATTGGGAGGATTTCTCAAAATGAATATAAAAATGTATTAAATGCTTCTTGTACGATAATTGAGGAAGATTTATTGGTTGAATCAATTTCTGTTGAAGAAGCATTAAATGATAGCAAGTTGAATACTTTAATAGAATTGAACGATGTTGAGTTTACAGAATCGGCTTTGGGACGCCATTATTTTGAAGAATCAAATAATGTTGGCGGATCGACAAATTGGAATTTACGAGATAAAACTGGAAATCAAATTATTTTTAGAACGAGTGCTTATGCAAAATTTGCAGATCATTTTGTGCCAGAAGGAAGCGGGAAAGTACGAGGAATTCTAACCAAATTCGGAACAGATTATCAATTGATGGTTCGCTTTGAAAGTGATATCGAAATGAATGGAAAAAGAAATACGCCTTTTTTTGCAGAAGATTTTCAATCGGTTAAAAACAATGTAAATTTTGCACTTCCTGGTTGGAGCAATATTGTAGAAAAAGCAGCCAAATTATGGAAAAGTATGGTGTACGCCGGAAACGGTTACGCAGAATTTAACACTACAAGCACAACCGCTGCCGAAAATGTTGCTTGGTTGGTTTCTCCTAAAATAAATCTAACAGGTTACAAAAATGCAGTTCTTTCTTTTAGAAGTGCACAACATGATTTAAAAATAGATTCACCTTTAAATACTTTGGAAATTTATGTTTCAACCAATTTTGATGGCTCAAGTGTTGCCAAAGCAAAATGGACAAAATTGGAAGCAAAAGTTCCAAATCTTTCCACTCCTGCACGCGAGTTTATAAGTTCTGGCGGAATTGATCTTTCGGCATATTCTGGAAATATCAATATTGCATTTAAATACATTGGTTCTGGAAAAGACAAAACCTTAAACGGCGCTTTTATGGTAGACGATATTAAGATATTTGGAGAAAAATAAAATGCGATTTAGGATTTAATAAATAATAAGTTGGTTTTTAGAGTTTTATTGAAAAGTTTGTAGTTTTTGTATTTCAAATTCCTGAAATTTAATGGAATTTTGTATTTTGGTCATCCCAAATCAATACAAATATCACATGAAAACCTACTTTATTGCCATCTTAATGATGGTTTTTCCATGCGTAATACATAGTCAGGACGCTCCAGTTCGACTTAAGCAAATCAACGTTGTAAAGACGAATTACCAAAACTCTAAAGACGGTGAAATTGTAAACAAAACATTCGTTTTTAAAGATGGCAAAGTTCAAACCATAACTACTTCAGATGTGGTGCAGCATTTCTTTTACAATAAAAATGGCTTACTTGATATGACAGTAAAAGATAAAGTTGGAAGTGACTGGAAAGAAGTAGTAAACTATAGTTACGATGCTGATAACAATATTACGAAGTTTGTAAAAAAATATCAGGAAGGGCCAAATTATATTACAAAAGTGGTTTCGTTTCTTTATGAAGGAGCAAGAATCAAAGTGACAACAAAAAAGAGTACTAATCATCAGAATTTAGTAGACGATATTGAATATTTGGTTGAAAATGGAATTATTGTCAGACGCACGTCACGCGACAGAAACAAAGCCATTATCGGAAAATTAGAATACGTTTATGTAAACGATAATGTATCAAAACATAAAGGATTGGTTGGAGATAAAATCTCTAAAACATATACTTATGATGATAAAAAATCGGTAGATCAATTAATTGTTCAAAGTCTTTTTGGAGATAATTACAAAGTAATTGTTCCGATGATTTCGTATCACGAAGAAGAGTTTCCGTTTGAATCGATTTCTTATAATAATGAAATGAATTTCAGTCCGTCTTCTACAGCATTAGTTGCAGTAAGCAGAAAGTACAAATACAATAAATTAAATTTTCCGATTTCTTGTTCTCAGATAGAAGAAAACGGAATTGTAAAAACGGAGAAAACCTTTATTTACGAATAAAGGGTTTTTATAAAAAGACCATTCAGAGGTGGAATTTTGCTGAGGTAAAACTTGGCGGAGTTCCATTTTTTTGTGATAATCATTTGGATATAAATTTAAAAACCAAATTGTGTAATTGATTGTAGCCGACAAATGATTAAATTTGCACCTTATTCAAGAATATGTTAGAAAAAGAAGTTATAAATTTTGAGAGAACGGTTATTGTTGGAATCGTTACTCAAAGTCAAAGTGAAGAGAAACTAAATGAATATTTAGACGAATTGGAGTTTTTGACTTTTACCGCTGGCGGTGAAGTTATTAAGCGCTTTTCGCAAAAAATGGAACGCCCAAATCCGAAGACTTTTGTTGGAACGGGAAAAATTGACGACATCAATCTCTATGTAAAAGAGAACAAAATATCGACCGTAATTTTTGATGATGAATTAACGCCTTCTCAGCAAAAAAATATTTCAAGAATTATTGATTGTAAAATTCTGGATAGAACGAATTTGATTCTGGATATTTTTGCACAAAGAGCAGAAACTTCATATGCAAGAACGCAGGTAGAATTGGCGCAGTGTATTTATTTACTGCCAAGACTTTCTGGTTTATGGACGCACCTTGAACGTCAAAAAGGGGGTATCGGTATGCGTGGGCCTGGAGAGACGGAGATTGAGACAGATAGACGTATTGTGCGTGATAGAATTTCGTTATTGAAAGAAAAAATCAAAACGATCGATAAACAAATGGGTATTCAGAGAAGTAATCGAGGCGCAATGGTTCGTGTGGCTTTAGTTGGATATACCAATGTTGGAAAATCGACTCTGATGAATGCCATTGGAAAAAGTGATGTTTTTGTTGAAAATAAATTGTTTGCAACTTTAGATACGACAGTTCGAAAAGTGGTTATCAAAAACCTTCCTTTCTTACTTTCTGATACAGTTGGATTTATTAGAAAATTACCAACGCAATTGGTAGATTCTTTTAAAAGTACTTTGGACGAGGTTCGCGAAGCAGATTTGCTTTTGCATGTTGTAGATATTTCACATCCAGATTTTGAAGATCATATTGAATCGGTTAATAAAATTTTGCAAGAAATCAAAAGTAACGATAAGCCAACGATTATGGTTTTTAACAAAATCGACGCTTACAAACACTTGACAATTGATGAAGACGATCTAATTACAGAAAGAACTCGTAAACATTATACGCTTAACGAATGGAAACAAACGTGGATGAGTAATGTTGGAGAAGATAAAGCATTGTTTATTTCGGCGAGACAAAAAGAAAACTTTGAAGAATTTAGAGAAAGGGTTTATGAAGCAGTTAGACAAATTCATATTACGCGTTTTCCTTATAATAAATTCTTGTATCCTGATTATAAGGATGCAGTTGAAAAGGAAGAAGAGCAGGAATAAATTAATTTAACGTAAAGAACGCTAAGGTTATATGCACAAAGTTCGCAAAGCTAAATTTATATATAGCTTTGCGAACTTTTTCTTTTATACAAAAAAACAACTAATAAAAATCTTAGCGTTTTTTGCGTTAAAACTAAGCAGTTTCCAGACTCAAATTAAAATCCAAAATTAACTCCTAAACCAAATACTTGTCTGGTTTGAAGTCCTCTGAAAGCATTATCATCATAAATTGCTTGAAAAGCAAAATTTGCAGATAAGAATTTATTAATTTTCATAATGATATTCAAAGAATAATTGATATCTACATTTTGCGGATCTTCTAAATAATTAGAATATAAATTCAGTGTATTTTCTGCCGTTACGTTGGTCATAATAGCGAGTTTATAATAAACAGATGCATAGAAACCAAGTTCGTAACGCATTGTTTTGCCTTCGTCAACTCCAAAATAATCGCCATCTACATAGGGCAAACCTGTAAATCTATCAATTCCGCTTGTATAAGCATTATCTACAAAAGTGAATTTTGAAGTTAGAGGCGCAAAGTTAATCTTCAGATTTTCATCTTTAGACCAATAAATACCAGGTCCAGTTGTAAGATATCCAGGTGACATAAACTTAGTTTGTTCTGTTCTGATTTCTTTTCCATTGGCATCTTGACCATAAATATAACCCGTTGTAAATTGGGTTCTAAAATTCAGAAAGAAAGAATAATACCAATCGCCAAAAGCTCTCTTACCAAGAATAGAGTTGAATTCTAATCTATCGTCGGTCTTTTTGCTAAAGTCGGTATTTTTGGTTTGGAGTATACCGTAAGAGGCAAGGACTTTATTATCCCAAGTTACGTCATCTTTTTTATAATTAAAATCATAATTGATTCCGAGTGTTCCAGAGAAACTGTCTTCTCCACCAGCAATCCAGTTGTTAAAACTCGATTGATTTAATAAAAGTGATACAATTCCTTTTGCCTTCCAGCCTTCTTTTTCAATGGTGTCATTGAGTTTTTTTACGGCTTTTTCAGTATTTTGAGCTAATTCTTTTTCAGTGTTTTGGGCTTGAACAAAAGTAAGATTTGCTAAAACGAAGAGTAATAAAAAGATCTTTCTCATGGTATCTAGTTTAAGTGTGTAATCAAATATACTAAAAACCAATCGAAAGATAAAGGTTGATTGCGTGTTATTGCAGGTTATTTCTTAGATTCTTTGTATAAAGGTACTGCAGAACATGCTTCGCCATACATAATGCTTCTTGCAAAGGGCTGCAAATAAGTAGTGGCTAATATGTAGGCGCGCATTGGAACAGGTTTTCTAGAACAGCCTTTTACAATTACCGGTTTGTTCTGATAAACCGAATAATCTATTTTACTTAAGATTTCTTCGTATAAGCTTCCGTCTAAATCTTCGATTGTTCCGTTAACAACTTTTTTTGCAAAAGGAGCTAAATGAACGCTTACTAAAATTAACGCCCAAGCTGGAATAATGGCGTCTGTACTGCAATGTACAGCGACATATTGATCTTGATATTGCGACCAGTCATGATTTTTAAGATGTTCTCTAAAGTCTTTTTCTTTTAATAAAAATCCTTCTAAAAGCCATTGCGAAATGTCAATCTGCACACGCATTCCTTTTGGATAATAATCCTCTAAATCAAAAACTTCTAAAGCACTATTGGCAACTTTGTTGATGATTTCTTCCATGTGAAAAGTTAGTTTCAAGTTTCAGGTTTCACGTTTCAAGTTGTGTAACCTGAAACGTGAAACCTGAAACCTGAAACAAATATTAAAGCATTCCTAATTCTAACTTAGCTTCTTCGCTCATTAAATCTTTGCTCCAAGGCGGGTCAAAAGTAATTTCTACTTCAACATCTTTAATGTGTTCGATTGTTTTTACCTTTTCTTCAACTTCTCTTGGTAAACTTTCTGCAACTGGGCAGTTTGGCGAAGTAAGTGTCATAAGGATTTTTACTTCGTAATCTGTGTTTACCATTACGTCGTAAATTAATCCTAACTCATAAATATCTACAGGAATCTCAGGATCGTAAATGCCTTTAAGGATTCTTACGATTGATTCTCCTAATTCGTTTGTGTCTATTTCTTGTTCCATTTTTGTTTTTGTTTTTACCATTAAGATATTAAGAAAATTAAGTTTTGCAATACGCTTAATTCTCTTATAACTACCAAGAAAATTAAGCTTAGTACTTTATGAACCTTAATGCCTTAATGGTTTAAAATTTTTTAATTTTTGTTTTTTGCATCAAAAGCCAAAGCATACATTTTGATGTTTTTTATCATCGAAACCAAACCGTTGGCGCGCGTTGCAGATAAATGCTCTTTTAAACCAATTTCGTCTATAAAATCAGTATCGGCTTCTAGAATATCTTTTGCTTTTTGATTGGAGAAAGCACGAATTAAAATTGCAATTATTCCCTTTGTCAAAATAGCATCGCTGTCTGCTGTAAAAACGATTTTATCATCGTTTTGTTCGCCTTGCAACCAAACTTTAGATTGGCAGCCTTTGATTAAATTATCGTCGGTTTTGTATTCTTCTTTAATTAACGGAAGACTTTTTCCTAATTCGATAATGTATTCATAACGCTGCATCCAGTCGTCGAACATTGAAAATTCGTCTATTATCTCGTCTTGTATTTCTTTTATTGTCATAATTATTCTTTAGAAAAATCAACTAATAAATTTACTAGTTTTTCGATTTCTTTTGGCGGAAAACCATTGTCAAAACCTGAAGTTTCGTAGGTTTTTCCATCTTTAGTTATTTTTAAATTTCCTATTGCGGCACCGTCATAAGTACGTTTGTCGGTTGGCGCTTTTAAGGAAGAAAGACTTTCTAAATTTATTTTTGAATAGGCATCAACAATTTTATTCCATTTTGCATCATCAATATTGCTTTTAACAGCTTCTGCGTTGCGTTCTTTAACAACAGAAACCGATTTATTTTGCACTACAATACTTTTGTAATAGCCTCTCGACATTGCAGAATATTCAATTTGTGTAGATTTCATATCTGCTTTTTTTTGACTGCAGCATCCCGTAGCAATAAAAAGTGTCAGGAGCAATAATGATACTATTCGCATATATTTTTTTTTTTAGCTTAACATAGTTTGTGCTTTTTTAACAGCATCAACCATGGCATCGATTTCTTCTTTTGTATTATAGAAAGAGAAAGAAGCGCGAATTGTTCCCGGAATACAGAAGAAATTCATAATTGGCTGTGCACAGTGATGTCCTGTTCTAACCGCAATTCCTAATTTATCTATAATAGAACCAACATCATAAGGATGAATTCCATCAATATTAAACGAAACTACAGAAGCTTTATTTTTGGTGTTTCCGTAAATTCGGATACCTTCAATTTCGTTAAGACGTTTTGTAGCATGTTCTAAAAGTTCATTTTCATATTCATGAATTTTATCAAAACCGATCTCGTTTAAATAATCAATGGCAGTTCCTAAAACAATTCCGCCAGCAATATTTGGCGTTCCAGCTTCAAATTTATGAGGCAGATCTGCGTACGTTGTTTTTTCGAAAGTAACTTCTTTAATCATTTCGCCACCGCCTTGGTAAGGAGGAAGTTTGTTTAACCATTCTTCTTTTCCGTAAAGAATTCCAGTTCCGGTTGGACCGCACATTTTATGACCAGAAAAAGCATAAAAATCGCAGTCTAATTCCTGAACATTTGGTTTTAAATGCGGAACAGCCTGTGCGCCGTCAATTAAAACTGCAGCGCCAACAGCGTGTGCTTTATCAATAATATATTTTATTGGATTGATTACACCCAATGCGTTTGAAATATGATTTACGGTAACGATTTTTGTTTTGTCTGAAAGCAATTTGTCAAATTCCTCAATGATTAATTCTCCATTTTCATTGATTGGGATAACTTTTAAAACAGCGCCCGTTTTTTCGCATAACATCTGCCAAGGCACAATATTACTGTGATGTTCCAATGAAGAAACTACAACTTCGTCACCAGGTTTTAAAATCGAAGCAAAACCGTTTGAAACTAAGTTAATTCCGTGCGTTGTTCCCGAAGTAAAAAGAACTTCATGAGCATGTTTTGCGTTGATATGGTCTTTTACTTTTCCGCGAGAAATTTCGTAAGCGTCAGTTGCTAACTGGCTTAAAGTGTGAACGCCACGGTGAATATTGGCGTTGATTTCGTTATAATATTTTACTTCAGCATCAATTACAACTTGTGGTTTTTGCGAAGTAGCTCCGTTGTCGAAATATACTAATGGCTTTCCGTTTACAGTTTGTGAAAGTATCGGGAAATCAGCTCTTATTTTTTGAATATCTAGCATGTCTTATTTAGAAAAAATCTATCTACAAAAGTACTAAAACTAAATTTGTTTATACAGCAATTCTATAATTTCCTTTTATGATGCCATTGATTAAAGGCTTAAATGCTGATTTTATAAAAATCAGTTCGCTTTTCTGAATTATCTGAAATAGATTTATAATTTGAGTCTTAATATCGTGAACATAAATTATTTATATTGCAATAAAAATAACTAAATCATCATGAAAAAATTTCTCAAAGTACTTTTGCTTGTTGTGGTTCTTGCTTTTTTGTATTTCGGATTTACAACTTATCCAAAACTTGATTTGATTTCTGGCTTTTCGGCCAAAAGTGTCGCGTCGGGTCATTTTATAGATAACCGCTCTTTGGATTTAATTCAAAAAACCGACAATGATATCGATATGATTGATTTGGCGAAGAACTCAATTGATGATGCTGGAAAATTTGCTGTTTCATCTGTTTACGGATTGAAAGAAAGAAAAGCAATTTATCGCGAAGGTTTAGGTGCAACTTTGATTAATGATAATTTTGATATTTCAAAACCATATTTACTTCCAAAAAGAACAAAACTAGAAAACAATCTTCCTTTTCCATACGGAAATAATGAACCAAAAGATTCTGCTTTCGTAAATGTTGATTATTCAGAACTAAAAAAAGCTGTCGAAAATGCTTTTGACAAAACAGGCGGAAGAATTAAAAGAACTCGTGCTGTTGTAGTTTTATATAAAGATCATTTAATTGCCGAAAAATACGATACAGGTTTTAATAAGGACAGTAAAATTTTAGGATGGTCAATGACTAAAAGTATTACCAGTTCTGCTTTTGGAGTTTTGACAAAACAAGGAAAAATTGATATTTATAAACCTGCTCCAGTTGCAGAATGGAAAAATGACGAACGTAAAAATATTACACTTAATGATTTGCTTCATATGAATTCTGGTTTAGAATGGGAAGAGAATTACAGCACAATCTGCGACGCCACAAAAATGCTTTTTCAAGCTGAAGATATGGGGAAAGTGCAGTTGGAAAAACCAGCTCAATTTAAACCCAACACACATTGGAATTATTCATCAGGAACGACTAATTTATTGTCTTTAATTTTGAGAAGACAATTTAAAACCCAACAAGAATATCTTGATTTTTGGTACAGCGCCGTAATCGACAAAATCGGAATGAACTCAATGATTGTCGAGCAGGATATGTCGGGAACTTTTGTAGGTTCCTCTTACGGATGGGCAACGCCAAGAGACTGGTCAAAATTCGGATTATTATATCTTCATAAAGGAAACTGGAACGGAGAACAAATTTTGGATGAAAGCTGGGTAAAATACACATCAACACCAACGAATACTTCTAATGGAAAATACGGAGCACAATTTTGGCTAAATGCAGGAGGAAAATTCCGGGACGTTCCTAGAGATATGTTTTATTGCAGTGGTTATCAAGGTCAAATGGTTGCGATTGTTCCATCAAAAGATATGGTAATCGTGAGAATGGGAGTGAGAGAGGGTGATAAAAGTTTTGATTTTAATGGGTTTTTGAAAGATGTCATTTCTTCAGTGAAAAAATAAATTATGAAGAAACTATTTCATCCAATTGTTTTATTAATAATCGGTTTTGTTTTAAATGGATTTGCATGGTCTACTAATATTGGTCATCCATTTAATACGATCTGTTTATTACTTGGATTGGGATTGTTTTTCTTAGGAATTATATTGTCAATAATAAAAATTAAAGATTAATATTTAACTGCAAAGAGCGCAAGGTATAAAAGCGCAAAGTTCGCAAAGCTTAATAAAAAACTTTGCGAACTTTGCGTAACCTTTGTGTCTTTGCGGTAAAACCCGACTACAAATCAAATCCTAAATTCACGCCTAATTTCATGGCAATGATTTTAGTAATTCTTTGTTTTAATTCTGGTATTTTAATGCTTTCGATAACGGCATTTGAGAATGCGTACATCAATAAAGCTTTGGCTTCTTTTTTCGGGATTCCACGAGATTGCATGTAGAACATTGCTGTTTCATCAAGCTGTCCAACTGTACATCCGTGAGAACATTTTACGTCATCTGCAAAAATCTCTAATTGAGGTTTTGCATTGATTGTAGCTTTATCACTCAATAAAATATTGTTGCTTTTTTGGAAAGCGTTTGTTTTTTGAGCTTCTTTTTCAACCAAAACTTTTCCATTGAAAACTCCTGTCGAACGATCAGAGAAAATTCCTTTATAATCTTGGAAACTTTCGCAGTTTGGTTGTGCGTGGTTTACCAAAGTATAATGATCAACGTGCTGTTTGTCATTTAAGATTGAAATTCCGTTTAACGTACTTGTCAATCTTTCGCCAAAATGATAGAAATTCAAATTGTTTCGAGTCAAGTTTCCTCCGAAAGAGAAAGTATGAACAGAAGCATGACTTTCTTGTTGTTGCGAAACATAAGTATTGTCAACTAAATTAGCTTCGCTGTTGTCGTTTTGGATTTTATAATAATCTACAATCGCACGTTTTTGAGCAAAAATCTCTGTAACAGAGTTTGTTAAAACTGGATTTTCATTCAAACTTTGGTGACGCTCAATAATTTGTACATGTGAATTTTCGCCCACAATAATCAAGTTTCTTGGCTGAACCATTAAAGCAGATTCGTTTCCAGTTGAGAAATACATAATCTCAATTGGTTTATCTGCTACTTTTTTCTTCGGAATATTGATAAAAGCGCCTTCAATTGCAAAAGCTGTATTCAATGAAGTCAAGCTATCATCTTTACTTGCAATTTGATTAAAGTACGTATCAATAACCATTTTATATTTTGGTTTGGTTAATGCCGATGACATTAAGCAAACATCGATTCCGTCGTGCGTTGTAGAAGACAAATGCGAACTGAAAACGCCATCGATAAATACTAATTTGTACGTATCAATTTCGTGTAAAAAGTATTTTTTTACCTGATTGAATTCGATTGCATTTTCCTGTTTTGGAAAAACCGTAAAGTCATTTTTTAAGATGGCATTTAGCGATGTATATTTCCAAGCTTCTTCTTTTTTGGTTGGGAAACCTTTATTTTCGAAGTTTTTTAAAGCATTTGTGCGTATGTCATGTAAATCTGAATGTACATCGACACGCTCTTCAAAAGCCATAAAAGACGATACTAATTTTTCTTTTAAATCCATTTTCTTAGTTGTAAGTTATGAGTTATGAGTTATGAGTTTTTGCAAACTGTAAACTGTAACTGTAAACTAGTTTTCTGCTTTAATCCAGTCGTATCCTTTTTCCTCAAGCTCGTAAGCTAATTCTTTTCCACCAGATTTTACGATTCTTCCGTTGTAAAGAACGTGAACGAAATCAGGAACGATATAATCTAATAAACGTTGGTAGTGTGTGATCACAATGATTGCGTTTTTGTCGCTTTTTAATTTGTTCACACCATTTGCAACAATTCTTAAAGCATCGATATCAAGACCAGAATCAGTTTCGTCAAGGATTGCTAATTTTGGCTCTAACATTGCCATTTGGAAAATTTCGTTTCTTTTTTTCTCTCCTCCAGAAAAACCTTCGTTAAGAGAACGAGATAAAAATTTACGGTCAATTTCTAATAATTCAGATTTTTCACGAATTACTTTCAACATTTCGTTAGCTGGCATTTCTTCTTGTCCGTTTGCTTTACGAGTTTCGTTGATAGCAGTTTTCATAAAGTTAGTAACGCTAACTCCAGGAATTTCTACCGGATATTGGAAAGAAAGGAAAACACCTTTATGTGCTCTTTCTTCAGGAGCTAAATCAGCAAGATCTTCTCCGTCAAGAATAACTTCTCCGTCTGTAACTTCATAATTTTCGTTTCCTGCAATAACAGCAGAAAGTGTACTTTTTCCAGAACCGTTTGGTCCCATTATCGCGTGAACTTCCCCAGCTTTAACTTCTATATTAATTCCCTTAAGGATTTCTTTATCACCAATTGCGGCGTGAAGGTTTTTTATTGATAACATTGTTTTTTATTTTATATAAATGTCAATTCTATTTTTGTTGTTTGGTTTAGGATATTGGCATTAAAATGCGCGTGTCCTAAATATTCCATGCCTAAATAATCGGCTGTTTTTTGAAACGGAATGTAAAAACTATCTTCAATTACATTATCGTGTGAATTTGTAATTACTCCGATTTTCTTTCCTCTAAGTTTTCTTCCGGTTTCTTTTTCAATGCGGATTAAATCTGAAATCCTGTCAAAAAAGACCTTCATAATTCCGCTCATATTATACCAATAAATGGGCGTTGCAAAAATTAAAGTATCATACTTTTCGATAATTCCTCTTATCAAAGGCAAAAAATCATCGCCTATATTTTTGCTTTCATAATCATAATAGGAAATAGTATAATCACTTAAATTAATTACATCTATGTTGTGTTCTTTCGAAATTTCGTCCACAATTTTTGTTGTGTTTCCGTTTTTTCTGGAAGAACCTAAAATGATTACTTTTTTATTTTCCATCTTCAAATTATCCTACAGAACCTTCTAAAGAAATCTCTAATAATTTTTGAGCTTCAACCGCAAATTCCATTGGAAGTTTATTCAAGACATCTTTACTGAAACCGTTTACAATTAAGGCAATCGCTTTTTCAGTTGGGATACCTCTTTGGTTGCAATAAAAAACCTGATCTTCTCCAATTTTACTTGTCGTTGCTTCGTGCTCAATTTTAGCAGATGGATTTTTACTTTCGATATAAGGGAAAGTATGCGCTCCACAATTGTTCCCCATTAAAAGAGAATCACACTGAGAAAAGTTTCTTGCATTCTCTGCTCTTGGCGAAATCTGCACTAAACCACGATAGCTATTTTGTGATTTTCCAGCTGAAATACCTTTAGAAATAATAGTCGATTTAGTGTTTTTTCCTAAATGGATCATTTTTGTTCCAGTATCAGCTTGTTGATAATTATTAGTTACAGCGATAGAATAAAATTCTCCAACAGAATTATCACCTTTTAATACACAAGAAGGATATTTCCAAGTTACAGCAGAACCGGTTTCAACTTGTGTCCAAGAAATTTTAGCGTTTGTTTCGCATAAACCTCTTTTGGTTACGAAGTTGTAAACTCCACCTTTTCCTTCTTTATTTCCAGGAAACCAGTTTTGAACGGTAGAATATTTAATTTCAGCATCGTCCAAAGCGATTAATTCAACCACAGCAGCGTGTAATTGATTTTCGTCACGGCTTGGAGCTGTACATCCTTCAAGATAAGAAACGTAACTTCCTTCGTCAGCAATAACTAGAGTTCTTTCAAATTGTCCCGTTCCTGCTTGATTGATTCTAAAGTAAGTTGAAAGTTCCATCGGACATTTTACGCCTTTTGGAATATAACAGAAACTTCCATCAGAGAAAACTGCTGAGTTTAATGCTGCATAGAAGTTGTCTTTTTGAGGTACAACAGTTCCTAAATATTTTTTTACTAATTCTGGATGCTCTTTAATAGCTTCAGAAATTGGACAGAAAATAATTCCTTTTTCTGCCAAAGTTTTCTTGAAAGTTGTAGCAACAGAAACAGAATCGACAACAATATCCATAGCGATATTGTTCATTTTTTTCTGTTCGTCTACAGAGATTCCTAACTTTTTGTACATCTCTAATAATTCAGGATCTACATCGTCTAAAGTTTTGTTAGGATCTACTTGTTTTGGAGCCGAATAATATGAAATAGCCTGAAAATCTGGTTTTTCGTAATTTACATTTGCCCATTCTGGTTCGATCATTTCTTTCCATGCGCGGAAAGCTTCGATACGCCACTCAGTCATCCATTCAGGCTCTTCTTTTTTAAGAGAAATTGCGCGAACGATTTCTTCGTTTAAACCCACAGGAAATGTTTCAGATTCTATATTGGTATAAAATCCGTATTCGTATTCTTTAGTTTCGAGTTCGATTTTTAAATCGTCTTCTGTGTATTTGCTCATTATTTTTTTTATTGTCTAAAGTTTTAAAGTCTAAAGTTCGAAAGTCAATCTGCAGTCTTTAAGACTTTATGACTTTCGGCTTTTGACTAAAGAGAGAATGATTCTCCGCATCCGCAAGTTCTGCTTGCATTCGGATTATTGAAAACAAATCCTTTTCCGTTTAATCCTCCAGAAAATTCTAAAATTGTTCCGGCTAAATAAAGGAATGATTTTTTTTCAACGGCAATTTGTATATCGTTATCTACGAATATTTTATCGTCTTCTCCTTTGGTTTTGTCAAATTTTAAATCATAAGACAAACCAGAGCATCCACCGCTTTTTACACCTACTCTTACGTAGTCGCTAGCAGCGTCAAAACCATCATCAGTCATCAGGTCGATGATTTTCTTTTTGGCAGTATCTGAAACTTTTATCATTGTTCTTAGATGTTTAATTTAATGAGCATTTATCTTCTGTAATGAAATTAGTACAGATTTAAAACGCTTATTTTCAATGTTAAATAGAAATTGTCTGCAAAGATACGACTTAAAAACCTTTTTCCATAACGGTTCACATTATTATAACAAATGAGAAAATAGATATTAGTTATTTTGATAAAATCTTACTCCAAAATGAACCTATAAATGCTGAAAATGTTAGTTTTTTTTCGATTTTTTGCAATTTCTTGTTTTAAATGTTAAAAACGAGTATTTCTACTGATGTAACTCTGTGATTATTTGGTATTTTTGCGAAAAATTGTGACTAATTATGAAAAAACAAAATACAATAAAGTGGTTTAAACCATTATTTGCTTTAATTTTTGTTTTAGGAATAGGCGCTACAGTATTGGTTTTTAGCAGCGAGCCTGAAAATGAGGAAAGTGAGATAAAAGAAGAAGTTGTTACGAAAGCAAATCCCGTTGCTAAGCGAGAGTTGAGCGAACAAATGAATATTTTAGATTCTTTAAATACTTTAAAGGAGGCGTACGATGTAGCTATTCTTGAGAAAAATACAATGTCTAGAGAATTAGAATTAGAACGCAAGAATGTTGAAAATTTAATGCAGTTAATTAAAGTTTCTCAAAATCCGACGGCGGCTCAAATAAAAATATACAGAAATCAGCTTTTAGATTTAAAGAATTCTTTGGATACGAGAGTGCAGGAAATAAAAAAATTAAAATTTCAGAATAAAAATCTTCTAACAGAAATTGAAAGTCAGAATGTTGTGATGTACCAACAGAAAGCAGAAAATGATACTTTGGTTTCTAAACAAAAAAAGCTGGAATCGACTTTAAAAGATGCTTCAAAACTTTCTTTGAGTAATTTTAAAGTAATTGCACTTCGCGAAAAAAACTCTGGAAAAGAATTGGAAACCACAAAATCAAAAAGTACAGATAAGCTTAAAATTAGTTTCACTATTAACGGAAATGGCGTTGCAAAAACTGGAAAACGGATATATTATGTTCAGGTATTAGATCAAAAAAATACCGTTTTGGGAGATGATAAACTAATCGAATTCGGAAATAATAAAGCTTTAGTTTATAGTTTTATCGTTGCTGCAGATTTTCAAGGAAAGTCTGTAAATGTTTATGGAATCTTAAATGCGAATGAAGATCATTTTAAGAAAGGCACTTATTTTGTTAATTATTTTGACAAGCAAGAAATAATGGGTAGTACTTCGATCACATTAGAATAAAGTAAAAGTTTTTTAAGTAGAAATTTTAGTAAAAGGAGTCGGGATTTCCTAGCTTTGTTCTTTTACAAAAATATTCTCATGAAACTTTATCCTATAGAATCTGGAAATTTCAAATTAGATGGCGGCGCTATGTTTGGCGTGGTTCCTAAAACTATTTGGAACAAAACAAATCCCGCAGACGCGAATAATTTAATTGATATTGCGGCACGCTGTTTATTAATTGAAGACGGAAAACGTTTAATTTTAATTGACACCGGAATGGGAGATAAACAATCTGAAAAGTTTTTTGGCTATTATTCGCTTTGGGGTTCTCATTCTATAGATAAATCTCTAGCAAAATATGGTTTTAACCGTGATGATATTACAGATGTTTTTATGACGCATCTTCATTTTGATCATTGCGGCGGAAGCGTTCAATGGAATTCAACCAAAACGGGTTACGAACCAGCTTTTAAAAATGCCAAATTCTGGACCAACGAAAATCATTGGGAATGGGCAACAAAACCCAACGCACGCGAAAAAGCTTCTTTTTTGTCTGAAAATATATTGCCTATGCTAGAAAGCGGACAATTGAATTTTGTTGAAAGACCAGAAACTGATTTTGGTTTTTCAAAAGAATTAAATTTTGATATTTTCTACGTTGACGGCCACACCGAAAAACAGATGATTCCGTACATAAAATACCAAGATAAAACCATTGTTTTTTGTGCCGATTTATTGGCAACAGCCGGACACATTCCGTTGCCTTATGTTATGGGTTACGATACCCGACCTTTGCTGACAATGCCAGAAAAATCAAAATTTTTGAATGCAGCGGCAGATCATAATCATTATTTGTTTTTAGAACATGATGCGCACAATCAAATTATAACTGTGGAACATACAGAGAAAGGTGTTCGATTAAAAGATGTTTTTACTTGCGAAGATATTTTTTAAACGAAAAAATCAAAACATAAAAAAATCCCATTTCAAATACTGAAGATGGGATTTTTTAATTGAACTAAATCGTATGGTTTATTCAACGATTATTTTTTTCGCGGAAGCGGCATCTCCACTAATTAGATACACAAAATAAACTCCTCTCGGCAAACCAGATAAATTTATAGTATTACTAGTTTCGCCGTTATTGAAAACAAATGTTTTAACCAGTTGTCCTAACGAATTATAAACAGTTGCCTTTTCTAAAGAAACATTATTAATGTTAACCTCTCCTTTTGTCGGGTTAGGGAAAACTGTTGCTTTGCTGAAAACCGAATCTTCAAGTCCTAAAGTACATGTTGCAGAGTAAGAAGCGCCAGCATCTTTAAAGAATACGCCACTCGAAGCAGCAAAAGAAGGATTGTCAACTGTGATACAAGTCAGAGATGTATTTTTATTTAACAATGCACCTGTAAAATTGCTGTTATTACCATTTTTAAGGTTTAATGTTTTCAGTGAGTTTTCCGTTACGTTAACATAAACCAATTTGCTGTTTTTAGATAAATCTAAAGCAGTCAGTTTGTTTTTGTTGGCATATAAAGTCGTAAGAGCTGGATTTGCAGATAAATCTAATGTTGTCAAATCATTTCCGTGCGTATATAATTCTATTAATTTTGAATTTTTAGATACATTCAAAGAAGTTAAAAGATTGAATTGACAGTTTAAATACTCAAGAGAAGCAAAATCCTGAATTCCAGTTAAGTCTTTAATATCGCTTAATTGAACATTTAAGTCTTTTACAGTTGAAATTGTTGAAGTTAAAACTTTTCCATTTTTACCATCAATATCAATTTTCAAGGCAATCAATTCATCTTCAAAATTGCTGTCAGGAATAAGCGTAAACGTATTACAGTCTTCTGTGAAATAAGAAGTTTTGTCTAATTTTCCATTCCACTCATCATTAGAATATTTTGCGTTATCAACCTGAATACAGCCTAAAGAAGCATTTTTAGTAAAATTCACACTAAACCAATCCATATTGGTGTTGAAACCATTTTTTACGTTCAAAGAATTTAAATTATTGTTTGAAACATTTAATGCCGTCAATGCTTTGTTTTTACTAACATCAAGAGTTGTTAAAGCGTTGTAAGAAACATTTAATTCTGTCAATGAAAGATTGTTTGCAAGAGTTAAAGAAGTTAATTGGTTTGTACTACAATTTAATACTTTCAGAGAAACAAAATCCTGAATTCCAGTAAGATCTTTAATAGAACTTGATGAAACGTCTAATGTAGTAACAGAAACAATACTTGAAGTAGCTACTTTTCCGTTTTTACCATCTTTATCAATTTGCAATGCAATTAATTTATCTTCAAAAGCAGCATCTGGAATTAAGGTATAAACTGCACAATCTACATTGTAATTTGCTGTAACGTCTTTTATAGCAGACCAATTATCATTAGAATAGGTTTCGTTGTCAACCTGAATACAAGTAAGTTTTGGATTGTTTTTGAAACTAGAAGAAGCTAAAACTAGTTTTGTATTATTGCCATTTTTTAAATTTAATGAAGTCAATAAATTGTTGTTACAAGCCAATTCAGTTATTTTCGGATTATTAGAAATGTCTAAGCTTGTAATTTGATTTTCAAAACAATCAAGTATAATTAAAGCTGTGTTTTTAGAAAGATTAAGTGCAGTCAGTTTATTGCCATTACACATTAAGTTTTGTAATAAAATGTTGCTTGAAACATCTAAACTTGCGATTTGATTATTAAAACAATATAAAGTAGTTAAAGCTGTATTTGTTGTAACATTTAAGCTAGTCAATTTGTTATTGCCACAATTTAGACTTGTCAATGCTTTGCTAGCTGAAACGTTTAATGATGTTATCGCATTACTGCTAACATTAAGCTCTTCTAGTTTTGTCAAGGCTGAAATATCTAAAGAAGTTAATTTGTTAGTACCTAAATTTAAAACCTTAAGAGACTTATTAGCAGTCGTATTTAATGAAGTTAATTCATTTTTTTGAGCATATAAGTTTTCTAAAACTGTATTTTTAGACAAATCAAGTATTGTCAAAGTATTTGTAGAACAGTTTAAATCAATTAATGAAGTAAAGTCTTGAATTCCTGTAAGGTCTTTGATAGAACTTCCAGAAACATCTAGCGAAGTTACGCTAGCAATACTAGAAGTTATCACTTTACCATTTTTACCATCTTTGTCAATTTGTAAAGCAATTAATTTATCTTCAAAATTAGAATCTGGAATTAAAGTATAAACTGTACAATCTGTGTTGTAAGAAGCACTTGAGTCTTTAATTGAAGTAGCCCAATTCGCATTTGAATAAGCAACATCGTCTACTTGAATACATTTTAAGCTTAAGTTAGAGAAAAAGAATAAGTTAGCTTTCTCAAGTAATTTATTGTTTCCATTTTTTAAATTCAAACTTTCCAATTTGTTAATAGAACAGTCAAACATTTTCAGCAATGTATTTTGAGAAACATCTAAACTTTTTATTTTGTTTTGGGAACAAGATAAAGATGTTAACGCTGTGTTTTTAGAAACATTTAAGGTGTCTAATTCATTTCTCTCACAAACAAATTCAGTCAATGCTAAATTGCTAGAAATATCCAAATTTGGCAGTTTATTTCTTTGACACCATAAAGTTATCAATTTACTGTTTTTAGATACATTTAAACTAGTTAAGACGTTATCGGTAATATATATTTTAGATAATTCAGTATTGGCAGAAAAATCTAAAGCAGTAAATTGGTTATTATTACCAGCAAAATAATCTAGAGCTATATTTTTTGAAATGTTTATAGACTTCAATTGGTTTTTACTAACCGTTAATGATTTAAGATTTACATTTGTCGAAAGATCAACCGTTGTTAATGCATTTTCTGAACAATTTAGGATTGTAAGAGCAGTAAAATCCTGAATTCCTGTAAGGTCAGCAATATTGCTTTTAGAAACGCCTAATGTAGTTAATGAAGCAATGCTTGAAGTCAATACTTTCCCATTTTTCCCATCTTTATCAATTCCTAAATCGATCAATTTTTGTTCAAAATTGGCATCTGGAATTAAAGTATAAACTAAAGAGGCGCAGTCTAAAGTATATTCGCCGCTATTTTTAAAGGTTGACCAATTTGTGTTAGAATAAGAAACATCATCGACCAAAATGCATGATAAGCTGGTATTACCCATAATACTTGATTCTCCAGGACCGCCATTAGTTCCTGTCCAATAAGTAAAAGTTTTAAGTAAGTTGGTATTTTTTCCATTTCGTAAATCCAACGTTTTTAAATTAGGGTTGTTGTCACAATCTAAACCAATTAGAAGCTTATTATTACTTAGGTCAAGTGTGCTTATTTGAGAGTAATAAATTTGTAAAGCTTTTAAATTAATATTAGCTTTTAAATTGATGCTAGTAATAGGATTGTTAGAAAAATTAAGATATTCTAACTTCGTATTTGCACTTAAATCTAATGTTGTTAGCAAATTAGAATCGATTGTAAGATTTACTAATTCTTTGTTTTCAGAGAGATTTAGGGTTGTAAATTTGTTGTCTCGAGCCCATAAAGAAATCAAAGACTTATTATTACTTAAGTCTATAGAAGGCATCTTACAGTTTAGCATATTCAAGCGGTTAAGTAATTTTAAATTACTCAGATCAATCGAAGTTATAGGATTATGACTAAAACTTAAACTCTTTAATAGCGGCGTATAACTTAAATTTATAGAAGTAAGTTGATTACTGTCAAAGCTTAAAACGGTCAATTTAGTATTTTTAGAAATATCTAAGTTTGTCAGCTTATTCTCATCTACAGATAAATCTGTTAAATTGATATTATTAGAAATATCAACGTTTGTCAGCTTATTCCTGTATACAGATAACCTTGTTAAATTGATATTTTTGGATACATCTATATTTGTTAACTGATTTAAGTCAGCATTCAAGTTTTGTAGACTTGTAAAATCTTGTATGCCAGTAAGATCAGCGATGTTTTTTTGGTATAAAAACAAATAGGTTACGGTAGAAATCTTAGAAGTTAAAACTTTTCCATCAGGAGCGCCAGAGTCTAAACCTAATGCTATAAGTTCATTTTCAAAGTTTACATCTGGTATAAGCGTATATTTTGGTCCAATTTCAGCGACATCAACAATCGAAACATTATCAACTAAAATTTGAGTGCCAGTTGTTCCTTTTATCCAAATGCTAATTTCTGCGTTTTGAGTAGTTGTGGCAACATAATCAAATTCAATTTTTTGCCAAGCAGAATTTAAAGAAGTTGTTTCTTCTTTTTTTGTAATAGGTGTTTTAAAAATATCAGTTTTTGTTAAGCTTAATTCTACAGAAGTTATCGTTCCCGAAACAAGCTTGTGATACATCGTAACACGATACGTTTTTCCTGATTGAGTAGCAAAAGGACTGCTGTACATATTATGAACAGTTCCGCTAGTAATTTCCATTTTTGTACTTGAGGAACCTTTTTGTGCATCAGAATCTTGATATAAAAGCCCATTTGAGATACGGAACCAATCTGTTGGTTGAGAAAATGCAGTCCAAGTTTCAAAATCTCCGTTAGAGACTAAGTTTGTTTGCGCATAAATAGAAAAATTTGCCAATAATAGCAACAAGAGTAGTTTTGTTTTCATAGAAATGGTTTAGAATTAGGTCGCGCAAGTTTAACACATATATTCGGAGATTCCTTACGTGATTCCGTAAGCGCTTGAAATTATTTTATCGAAGAAAAATAGTACTCATTTTATTGAATGGCATCTTTTGTCAGATTATAGCTAAGAATTTGATTTTTAAAGGATTGTGTGGATTTGACTGTTATAAAATTTTGTTCAAAATTTCATAACACATTGTTAACAGTTAGTTTTTTGTAACAAAAAATCATAATTTAGGCCCATCTTTTAACTTTACTTATATTTATAGATAGATGAGTCATATAAAACCTCTTAAATTATCTGCTTTTGCATTACTTGTTTTAGCAGGTTGCAGTGCAAGTTTGCAAGCACAAAATTCAGCGCCAAAACAGCCGGTTGTTGCTCCTTTGGCAGTTGTAAAAAAAGCACCAGTTAGTGAAAATGAATTAAAAAGATGGAGTCATTTAGATTTAGTAAAAGATTCTATTCCGGGAATGAGTGTAGACAGAGCTTGGGCTGAATTACTGCAAGGTAAGACAGGTAAAAAAGTTATTGTAGGTATTGTAGATTCTGGTGTAGATATCGAACACGAAGATCTAAAAGGAATGATCTGGACAAATGTTAAAGAAATTCCAGGAAACGGAATCGACGATGATAAAAACGGATATATCGATGACGTTCACGGATGGAATTTCCTTGGAGACGCTGTACACGAAAATCTTGAATTGACACGCGTTGTTAAAAAAGGAGACGACGGTTCTGCTCAATACAAAGAAGCTTTGGCTCAATATAATGAAAAGTACGAAGAAGCTTTAAAAGATAAAGAACAAGTAGACTTTTTACTTGATGTTCATAATACAATCAAAAAAGAGCTGAATAAATCAGATTATAAAATAGAAGATTTAAGCAAAATTACTTCTACAGATTCAAAAGTTTTAAGAAGTAAAGCTATCATGACTCAGATTTTTACAAATGCTGGTCCAACTTTCAATCCAGAAGCTGATTTTGGAGAATACAAAGATCAAGTTTACGATCAGTTAAATTACAATTTGAATAAAGATTTTGACGGAAGAAAAATCGTAGGTGATAATCCAGAAGATATTAAAAACACGAAATACGGAAATAACGTTGTTTTTGGCCCAGATAAAGAAAAAGCGCTTCACGGAACTCACGTTGCCGGAATTATTGCTCAAATTAGAGGAAATAATTTAGGAGGAGACGGAGTAGCTTCGCCAAATGTTGAAATTTTAACAGTTAGAGCGGTTCCAGATGGCGACGAGTATGACAAAGATATTGCTTTAGCAATTCGTTATGCAGTAGACAACGGTGCAAAAGTAATCAACGGAAGTTTCGGAAAAAGCTTTTCTCCGCACAAACAATGGGTTTACGACGCTATCAAATACGCAGCAAAAAAAGACGTATTAATTGTTCACGCAGCAGGAAATGACGGCTATAATATTGATGAAACAAAAAACATCAACTATCCAAACGATTCTGAAGATAACGTAAAAGAATTTGCAGACAATTTAATTACAATTGGAGCAATTAATAAAGAATATGGCGAAACAGTTGTGGCTAGTTTTTCAAACTTTGGAAAAATAAACGTAGACGTTTTTGCTCCAGGTGAAGAAATTTACGCAACAGTTCCGAATAATAAATACAAATATTTGCAAGGAACTTCAATGGCATCTCCAAACGCGGCAGGTGTAGCAGCATTGATTCGTTCTTATTATCCAAAATTGAAAGCAGCTCAGGTTAAAAAGATTTTAATGGATTCTGGAGTAGCGCTTCCTTCAAAGGTTGTTCTTGGAAAAAGTGAAAATCCGCAAGAGAAACCAGTTGCAGTTTCTTCAGCAGAATCTTCAAAAACAGCAAAAATGGTAAATGCTTATAACGCTTTATTAATGGCTGAAAAGATGTCTAAAAAATAAAGAATAATATACTATTAACCGAATGGAAGGGCGAATGCTCTTCCATTTTCTATTACATATCTACATGCGAAAAATTATTTTACTCTCTTTCTTGAGTTTAGGTTTTACTTCAGCTTTTGCACAAAGCGCCCCATATTGGCAACAACACGCCGATTATAAAATGGAGGTTTCTATGGATGTAAAAAACTACCAATACAAAGGAAAACAAGAATTGGTTTATACCAATAATTCTCCTGATACTTTAAAAAAGGTATACTATCATTTATATCCAAACGCTTTTCAACCAGGAAGCGAAATGGATGCTCGTCTTCATTTCATTAAAGATCCTGATGGAAGAATGGTAAATAAAGTAAAAGGCGCTGATGGAAAAGAGGTAAAACAAAGCAGAATTGAAACTTTAAAACCAAATGAAATTGGATTTTTAAAAATTACAAACTTTAAACAAGATGGTGCTGTTGCTCAAACAAGAGTTTCAGGAACTATTTTGGAAGTAACTTTAGCGAAACCAATTTTACCAAATTCTAAAACTACTTTTACATTAGATTTTGACGGACAAGTTCCAGTTCAAGTTCGTCGTTCTGGAAGAAATAATTCTGAAGGAATCGAGCTTTCAATGTCGCAATGGTATCCAAAATTAGCTGAATTTGATTTCGAAGGATGGCATGCAGATCCATATATTGCAAGAGAATTTCACGGAGTTTGGGGGAATTTTGATGTAAAAATTACAATCGACAAAGAATACACAATCGGTGGTTCTGGATATTTGCAAGACAAAAATTCAATTGGTCATGGTTACGAAGACGAAGGTATAACGGTTACATATCCTAAAAAAGCAAAAACATTAACATGGCATTTTATTGCGCCAAATGTTCACGATTTTACTTGGGCAGCAGACAAAGATTATGCGCATGATATTGTAAAAGGACCAAACGATGTCGATTTGCATTTCTTCTACAAAAACACGCCAAAAGTGGCAGAAAACTGGAAACAGTTAGAACCTCTAATGGTAAAAGTTATGGAATATTATAACCAAAGAGTTGGCGCATATCCGTACAAACAATATTCATTTATTCAAGGTGGAGACGGTGGAATGGAGTATGCAATGTGTACTTTAATGTTAGGAAACGGAACTCTTGAAGGAATTCTTGGAACTGCAACTCACGAATTAGGACATTCTTGGTTCCAGCATATTTTAGCGTCAAACGAATCAAAACACCCTTGGATGGACGAAGGTTTTACAACGTACATCGAAGACAGTGCTTTAAATGAATTAAAAGGCGATAAAAAAGAAGTGAATCCGTTTAAAGGAAATTATGCGGCTTATTACAGTTTAGTAAATTCTGGAAAAGAACAGCCTCAAACAACTCACGGAGATCGTTACGATGAAAACCGTCCGTACAGTATTTCGTCTTATATTAAAGGAAGTCTTTTCCTTTCTCAGTTAGAATATGTAATTGGAAAAGAAAATGTTGACGCAACTTTAAAAAGATATTTCAATGATTTCAAATTCAAGCATCCAACGCCAAACGATATCAAAAGAACAGCAGAAAGAGTTTCTGGAGCTGAGTTAGATTGGTATTTAACAGATTGGACACAAACATTAAACACAATCGATTACGGAATTAAAGACGTAGCCGACAATTCAGGAAAAACTACGGTTACTTTAGAAAGAATTGGAAGAATGCCAATGCCAATCGATTTAAAAGTAGATTATACTGACGGAACTTCTGAAACATTCTACATTCCGTTAAGAATGATGAATTTCATTAAACCAAATCCAAACCCGAACGTAAAAAGAACAGTTCTAGAAGATTGGGCTTGGGCGCAGCAGAATTATAGTTTTACAATTGACAAAAACAAAACGTCAATCAAAAAAATCACTATCGATCCAAGTGGATTAATGGCTGATGTAAAACAAGCAAATAATGTTTTTGAAGTGAAGTAATTCTTCAAATTGATAATAAAAAAATGCCGTTTAGAATTTCTAAGCGGCATTTTTAGTTTCAGGAGCATCAAAAAAGGCACTTTAACAAACATGGTTTCCCGCTCTCGGCTATATCTCGCTGTTGCCCGACGTCGGGCCAGCAAGGATACCGCCTCCATCGGGGCTAGATACAAACAATTGACTTCTTTTAAAGATTCTCGCCATTCTTGTCATTTCGATCCCGACGCTTCGGGAGAGAAATCTTCGTAAGTAGCTCCGCAATAATAAGCCAATCTTTGTGGAGTTTCTCGTGAAGATTTCTCTCCCGAAGCGTCGGGATCGAAAATGACAAACTAATAAGACTTTAGCTAATTATCCAAATTAGGCTAAAGCCCTTTCGCTTTTAAAACAAAAAACCTCCAGCTAAAGCTGGAGGCAATTAATGTTTGCATTTTATAAGATTGAAAACAGTTTAACTCAAATGCTCAATCATATCTTTTGTCATCGATTCCAAATCAAATTTATGATTCCATTCCCAATCTTCTCTTGCAGAACTGTCATCGATACTTGCCGGCCAACTGTCCGCAATTTTCTGACGGAAATCTGGATTGTAAGTGATTTCAAATTCAGGAATATGTTTTTTAATTTCGGCAGCAATTTCAGTTGGAGTAAAACTCATCGCAGCTAAATTATAAGAAGAATGTATTTTGATTTGCTCAACAGGCGCTTGCATAATATTAATAGTTGCATCGATTGCATCATCCATATACATCATCGGCATTTTGGTTTCTGATGATAAAAAGCATTCGTATTTTTTATCCGCAATTGCTTTATAAAAAATATCAACAGCATAATCTGTAGTTCCGCCACCTGGAGGTGTAGACCAGCTAATTAAACCTGGATACCGAATACTGCGTACATCAACACCATAAATATTATGATAATATTCGCACCATCTTTCTCCGGCTTGTTTACTAATTCCGTAAACTGTAGAAGGCTCCATAACAGTATATTGTGGTGTGTTTTCTTTTGGAGTTGTTGGTCCGAAAACGGCAATACTTGATGGCCAGAAGATTTTCTTAATTTTTTTTGCTTTCGCTAAATTCAAAACATGAAAAAGCGAATTCATATTTAAATCCCAAGCAAATGCAGGATTTTTTTCTGCGGTAGCAGACAAAAGTGCCGCCATTAAATAAACATCAGTAATTTGATGTACTTCTACCAAATGTTCGATTTGATTAAAATCTAAAGCATTGACCACTTCAAAAGGTCCTGAGTTTACAACATCAGTATTTAATTTACGAATATCAGAAGCGATAACATTTTCTGTTCCGTATATTTTGCGCAGCTTTTGTGTCAGCTCTGTTCCAATTTGACCGCAAGCGCCAATGATCAATATTTTTGGATTCATTTTTTTGATGATTTTTAGAAGAACAAATATAACGTTTTCGCAATTACTTATGCTTTTTAGAATCATAAATTATTAATTCAATAATGAAAAAGTTTGTTTTTTGGATAATTCTCTTTCAAGGTGTGTCTTTGTGCCTTTTTTTAAATCCTCTAAAATCCTCAATTCTATTGATAAAAAGCAAACGAAAATACTTTTTAAGCCATTTAAATTAAATCAAAAAAATAACAATCATTTACCGAATCTTTAGCAAAAATCAGAATTCGTAATTGTAAATTTACTTTGTAACTTTGTAGCTTAATGTTTTTATCAAATGAAATATAAAATATCTCTTTTTCTGCTTTTGACAGCTGTATTGTTTTCTTGCCAAGATCAAGACGAAAAACGCCGCGCAGAAAATGCAAAAGAAGCTAAAAAGAAAGAAGCTATTTTTAATAATATAAATAAAGGCTGGACGTTTATAGATGAGCCAATCAACGAGATTTCTGAATCGCAATTGAATTCGTGGACAGAATGGCGTGATTTTATGAAGGAAATTGGAGATAAGCCAAGAAAAACAATTGGAGCTTTTCAGAAAAAATCGGCTGCGATTTCCAAAAAAGCAATGGCTTTAAATAATACCATTCCAACAATATTCGATCAGCCCGCCTTCAGAAGCCGTATTTCTATTTTAATTACTAAAATTAGAATGTTGGATTTGTTTATTCATTTAAATAAAATTCCAGATGATAAAGTTGTTTTTTTAGTTCAAGAAATCAATAAAGAACTGATTTCTTTAGAAAGACAAATGGATAAAATTGTCGAAAGAGCCAAAGTTCCGAAAGAAGAAGGAGAAGAAGATTTCCTTAGAATGTTAGATACCGCGCGCGCAATTCCGAATGCTGTTGCACCGCCTCAATTAGATCAAAACGTACCAAGAGTTGAGTAAAAACGCCTTATATACAACCTACGATAATCTGCCGAAAGCGCAGCAGATTGCGACAAGTTTACTGGAAGGGAATCAGATAAAAATGAATATCAGCGGATTGTTAGGATCTGCTGTTTCATTTATTATTCGTTCCGTTTTTAAGAAAACAGAATTGCCTTTTTTGATTGTTTTAGACAACAAAGAAGAGGCCGCTTATTACCTAAATGATTTGGAACAGATGATTGGAGAACAAGATGTTTTGTTTTATCCAGCATCATTTCGACGTCCGTATCAAATTGACGAAACAGATAATGCGAATGTTTTGCTTCGTGCTGAGGTTTTGAATAGAATCAATTCAAGAAAAAAACCAGCTGTAATTGTTACTTATCCTGAGGCGCTTTTTGAGAAAGTAGTTACGAGAAGAGAATTAGACAAAAACACTTTAAAAGTAGCTTTGAATGATAAAATTTCCATTGATTTTATCAACGAAGTCTTGTTCGAATACGAATTCAAAAGAGTAGATTTTATTACAGAACCTGGCGAATTTTCTGTTCGTGGAGGAATTGTCGATGTTTTCTCTTTCTCAAACGATCATCCTTATAGAATTGAATTTTTTGGAAACGAAGTAGACAGTATTAGAACTTTTGATGTTGAAACACAATTGTCTGTCGAAACACATAAAAAAATCACGATCATTCCGAATGTGGAGAACAAGCTTTTTCAGGAAAATCGAGAAAGCTTCTTAGATTATATTGCGGAGAAAACAGTACTTTTTATTCAAAATACGGAAGGACTTTTTAGTCAGTTAGACAAACAATTTGCAAGAGCGGAAGAAGCTTTTGAGAAATTGTCTAAAGAAATAAAACACGCGGCGCCCGAACAATTATTCTTAAATCAGGCGTCATTTATAAAAAGATCTTTAGACTTTTCAGTTGTAGAATTGGCTTCAAGACCAGTTTATAAAACAACTAAAAAATTCGAATTTCATATTCAGCCTCAACCTTCATTCAATAAACAATTTGATTTATTGTTGAATAATCTGAGCGAAAATCATTTTAACGGATACATAAATTATTTGTTCTGTTCGAATGAAACACAGGCAAAACGTTTTCACGATATTTTTGAATCTTTAGACGAAGCCAATTCTGAAAATATTCGCAAACAATATAATACAATCGTATTGCCTTTATATCAAGGTTTTATTGATGAAGAAAATCAGATAACTGCTTACACCGATCACCAAATTTTTGAGCGTTATCATAAATTCAACATCAAAAATGGTTATTCGAAAAAGCAAAATATTACGCTTAAAGAATTAACCGCACTTTCTGTTGGCGATTATGTAACGCATATCGATCACGGAATTGGTAAATTTGGCGGATTGCAGAAAATTCAGGTTGAAGGCAAAACACAAGAAGCCATTAAATTGGTTTATGCCGATAATGATATTGTGTATGTGAGTATTCACTCGCTTCATAAAATCTCAAAATACAACGGAAAAGACGGAACGCCTCCAAAAATCTACAAATTAGGATCGAACGCGTGGAAAGTTTTAAAACAAAAAACCAAAGCGCGAGTCAAACATATTGCGTTCAATTTGATTCAGTTGTATGCAAAACGTCGTTTAGAAAAAGGTTTTCAATTTGCGCCCGATAGTTATCTTCAAAACGAATTAGAAAGTTCGTTTATTTACGAAGATACTCCTGATCAAACCAAATCGACAGCGGAAGTAAAAGCCGATATGGAAAGCGATCGCCCAATGGATCGTTTAGTTTGCGGGGATGTTGGTTTCGGGAAAACAGAAGTTGCCATTCGTGCTGCTTTTAAAGCGGTTGACAATAGCAAACAAGTTGCGGTTTTAGTTCCGACAACGATTTTGGCGTATCAGCATTATAGAACTTTTTCGGAACGATTGAAAGATATGCCTGTTTCTATTGGTTATTTAAACCGATTTAGAACGGCAAAACAAAAAACACAAACCTTAAAAGATTTAGCCGACGGAAAATTAGATATCGTAATTGGAACGCATCAATTAGTAAACAAAAATGTAGTTTTTAAAGACTTAGGTTTATTGATTGTTGATGAGGAACAAAAGTTTGGTGTTAACGTAAAAGATAAACTGAAAACCATTGCAGCAAATGTTGATACGTTGACATTAACTGCAACGCCAATTCCAAGAACTTTACAGTTTTCATTAATGGCGGCGCGAGATTTATCGGTAATTACAACGCCTCCGCCAAACCGTTATCCTATTGAAACAAATGTTGTTGGTTTTAATGAAGAAATAATTCGTGATGCGATTTCGTATGAAATTCAAAGAAATGGACAAGTTTTCTTTATCAATAACCGAATCGAAAATATAAAAGAAGTGGCTGGAATGATTCAGCGTTTGGTTCCAAATGCAAGAGTCGGAATTGGTCACGGACAAATGGACGGTGCCAAACTAGAAGAATTGATGTTAGGTTTTATGAACGGAGATTTTGATGTTTTGGTGGCGACAACAATTATTGAAAGTGGTTTGGATGTTCCAAATGCCAACACGATTTTCATCAATAACGCCAATAATTTCGGATTATCAGATTTGCATCAAATGCGCGGTCGAGTAGGACGAAGCAACAAAAAAGCATTTTGTTATTTTATTTGTCCGCCGTATTCATCAATGACTGAAGATGCCAGAAAACGTATTCAGGCTTTGGAACAATTCAGTGAATTGGGAAGCGGTTTCAACATTGCGATGAAAGATTTAGAAATTCGTGGTGCAGGAGATTTATTAGGTGGAGAACAAAGCGGTTTCATTAATGAAATTGGTTTTGATACGTACCAAAAAATCATGAATGAAGCTATTGAGGAATTAAAGGAAAACGAATTCAAGGACTTATATCCTGAAGAAAATGATATCGACACGAAAGAATACGTAAAAGACATTCAGATCGATGCTGATTTCGAATTATTATTCCCAGATGAATATATCAATAATGTTTCGGAACGTTTGGTTTTATACAACGAATTGGGCGCAATAAAAGACGAAGCAGGTTTACAAGAATTTGAGAAAAAACTAATCGACCGTTTCGGACCATTACCAAAACAAGCCGTTTCTTTATTAAACAGCATCAGAATAAAATGGATTGCGACTAAAGTCGGAATTGAAAAATTGGTTTTGAAACAAGGAAAAATGATTGGTTATTTCGTATCTGATCAACAATCAGATTATTATCAATCGGTGAAGTTTAGGAACGTCTTAACTTTTGTTCAGAAGCATGGTAATCTTTGTAAAATGAAAGAAAAACAAACCATTAATGGTTTACGGTTGTTATTGACTTTTGAAAATGTGAAGTCGATAAAACGTGCTTTGGAATTGATGGAGTTGTTTGAGGAGTAATAATTTAATCGCATAGAAATTAAATGATTATAGAATTTGAAAATTCACTAGAGGATTATTCTAGAAGTTCAAACGAATATTTGAGAAAATATTTTGTAAATAGTATTCTAGCTTCGATTTTAGTTTCATTTATTATAACACTAATTATTGTTTCTTTTAAAGTTATAGAATTTGATTGGGCTCATATTTCTTTAATTTTTATTGTTTTAACAATAGGATTTACAGCTTTCTATAATTTAAAAAGTGTTTATAACACTTATAGGATAAGTAAGCTAGTCAAGAAAAATTCATCATTTTTAGATAAAAAAAGAATTATAATTGAAGCTGACGGATTGATTTATGGCGAGCAAAATAAAAAATATGAATGGCATTTGTTTAAAAAAGTTGACGACTTGCCTAATTATATTTATCTGATTCTTCATGACAAAACCACTATAATTATTAATAAAAAAGGATTGAAAACTTATGAAATTAATGATTTTCTTAAAGAGGTGTCGAGTTATATAATTTATAAAAAATCATTTTTCGAAAAAATTTCTTCAAAGAGCCTTTACAAATTAGGGTTTGTAGGATTGATTCCAAACTTTGGATTGATTTCAGGAACAGTTTTGATTGTTCAGGGTTACGTTAGAAAAGACAATAAAATGAAAATAATAGGATTGGCAGGAGTTCTTTTTACCCCTTTATTTTGGTACATTTTTTTGAATAGTGATTTTCAAGAAAACAATTTGACCCAATTTACAAATCATAAATTGAATGAAATTGTAAAAGATTTGGAGTTTTATAAAAGCAAAAATGGTCAATATCCAGATAGTCTTGGACAATTAAGATCACAAAATAAGTTTTTTAATGATCAAGAACTTTTTAGTAATGAATTTGATTTTAAAAAATCAAAACCCGAAAAGTTTTACTATAAAAGATTAGAGAATGAATATATTTTGAAATCATTTGGACCCGATTTAATTCTAAATACTAAAGATGATATTTATCCAGAATTAAAAATGGAAAAATAAAATTCGTAGAAAAAAACAAAAATGGCGCATGAAATTTTCATGCGCCATTTTATTTACTAATTAACCAAAATTTTATAGTTTCTTCAATCCCTTCAAATCAGAAGCACTTCCTTCTTTAATGCTAATAGCAACACCACCTCCCGGAGCTAAATATTGCTTCAATTTGCTTTTTGAATTTACAATAACTTTAGTAACCGTATATTTTTGTGGATTTTGATTCCAATTAGCATCTTTTGCATCAGCATAAATGGTTGCAATGAAATTTTTTCCAGCAGGTAAATAATCAAAAGAAATGTTTGCTGTTCTTGTATTTTCGTCTGTAATTCCGCCAATGAACCATTCGTTTTTGCCTTTTGCTTTACGGGCAATTGTGATATAATCTCCTGGTTCTGCTTCTAAAATATAACTGTTATCCCAATCTACGGCAACGTCTTTAATGAATTGAAATGCATCTGGAAAACGCTCGTAATTCCCAGGAATATCAGCAGCCATTTGCAACGGACTATACATTGTTACATAATAAGCCAATTGTTTTACCAAAGTTGTATTTACGCGTTGTGTACTTCCTGTTCCGTAATACGAAAGATCGGTTTGGAAAATCCCAGGCGTATAATCCATTGGGCCTCCCATTAAACGTGTAAAAGGTAAAATTGTCGTGTGATCTGGCGCTAATCCTCCCATAGATTCGAACTCCGTTCCGCGAGCAGATTCTTGAGCAATCCAGTTCGGAAAAGTTCTATTTAATCCAGTTGGGCGAACCGCTTCGTGACTGTTAATCATAATTTTATAATCGGCAGCACGTTTGGCAACGTTAATATAATGATTTACCATCCATTGTCCGTCGTGATGTTCGCCACGCGGAATAATCTGACCAACATAACCTGTTTTTACAGCATCATAACCATTATCATTCATAAACTGAAATGCACGATCTAAGCGACGCTCATAATTGGTTGCAGATCCAGAAGTTTCGTGATGCATAATAATTTTTACACCTTTTGAAGCCGCATAAGCATGAACCGCTTTTACATCAAAATCAGGATAAGCAGTTACAAAATCAAAAACATCTTCTTTCCAATTTCCAATCCAGTCTTCCCAACCAATGTTCCAACCTTCGATCAAAATGGCATCGAAACCATTTTTAGCAGCAAAATCGATGTATTCTTTGGCACGTTCTGTAGTGGCACCGTGTTTTCCGTTTGGAGTAAGTTTCGTAAAATCATCCGTCATTTTGACGTTGTTCTCTTTTCCAAAAGCCCATGTACTTCTTCCTGCAACGAAATATTCCCACCAAATTCCAATGTATTTCACAGGTTTAATCCATGAAACATCTTTATAACTTGTTGGTTCATTAAGGTTTAAGATCAATTTTGAAGCTAAAATATCTGTTGCTTTATCGCTTACTACAATCGTTCTCCAAGGTGTTTGAGTATCCGTCTGCATATAGCCTTTTGCTCCAAGTACATCTGGCGCTAAATGACTAATCATTTTATTGGTTTTAGAATCAACTTCAAGATACATTGCCGGATAATTGATCAATCCTGCTTCGTGAATGTTGATGTATAAACCATCGTCTGATTTCATCATTGACGGCGTTTGAACAGATAATTCTTTGATTGGTTGTTGTGCATTAATTTCAATAGTTGCTTTTTTCATCAAAGAAGGAATTTCAGAAATCTTCGAAGTCGTATATGCATATTCGTTGGTATCATAATCTCCTGGAATCCAGAAAATTTTGTGATTTCCCGCTAAATTAAATTCAGAACGTTCTTCTTTAATTACAAAATAACTTAACTCATCTTGTTTCGGAAATTCATATCTAAATCCCAATCCGTCGTTGAACAAACGAAAACGAATACGGATAAATCGATTGTTGTTTTTCGCTTGCGCTAAAGTGACAACCAATTCGTTGTAATGATTGCGAATTGTTTTTTCTTCCCCTAAAACTGGATTCCAATTTTCATCAACAGAAGATTGCGCTGTGTTTGTAATGGTAAAACCATCCATAAAAGACGCTTTGTTCTGAAGTTCTAAACCTAAAGAACTTGGTTTAATAACCGCTTTTTGTTTATATGATAATTGGTAAGACGGAATTCCGCCCTCTTTTAATTCAAATTTTAAAGAAAGATTTTTGTCTGGCGAAGTTATTTCTTGTGCTTTAAGCGAAAATACGCTTAGAAGGATAAAAAATAAAAGCGCTGTTTTTTTGCTCAAACGCATTTGAAGCAATGATTTTTGGAATTGAAAATTCATGTTATTTTGTTTTGTTGCAAATTTAGGCTTTAAAGTTGCTTTTGAAGTTAATTTTTCAACACTAAATATTGAAAAGGTTGAAGCGTTATATCTGAACCAACTGTAACAGCTGCTCCAGTAAATGCATCTTTCCAATTTCCTTTTAATGTATTTGGAATAAGATGTTTTACGGTAGAACTTGTTAAATTAGAAAGAACAAAAACTTTTTCTGCATCTTTTATCATAGTGAAAGCACTAACAGCATTACTGCTGTAACCTGTAAATTCTCCAGTTTTAATTGCATTGCTTGTGTTTCTGAAAGCAATGATTTTTTTGTATTCCGCCAGCATCGAAGCATCAGCAGTTGACCAATCGATTGGAGTTTTAGCGAAATAATTTAATCTTTTGTCGTAACCAATTTCCTGTCCGTTGTAAATCATTGGAATTGATTTTAAATAAGCAGCGACAACAAACATTGCAATAGATCCTTGTTTGCCTCCAAAAAGTTCTAATGGAGTTCCGTCAGAAAGGTTTACGTCGTGATTACTTGTATATCTAACGACTTTATTTGATGGATCGTAAACGTTGGCATATTCTGTCGCGTTCGAATCTTGAATCGTTGTTGCAGGTTTATTCTCTTTAAAAAGCTGTTCGATTGTATAAAAGAAATTGAAGCCAAAAGTAAAATCAAAGCCTGAAGCAAAATGATTGTATTTTGAACCTTCAGCCAACATTAAAATTTCTTGATTCTTTTTGATTTTTCTTAATTTGGTAATCGCATCTGACCAGAAATTGTTTGGGACAAAATCAGCATAATCGCATCTGAAACCGTCAATATTGGCGTTGTAAACCCAATAAGACATGGCATCAATCATGGCATCTTTCATTTCTGTATTATTGAAATTCAATTGCGCAACGTCATTGTAATTTGTTCCTGGAGGAATAATAATATTTCCGTTTGCATCTTGTTGATACCAATTTTTGTGTTGTGTAATCCAAGCATTATCCCAAGCGGTGTGATTGGCAACCCAGTCTAAAATAACAGCCATGTTTTTTTTGTGCGCTTCTTCAACCAAAGTTTGAAGATCTTGCAAAGTTCCGAAATCAGGATTTACAGCTTTATAATCTTTTACGGCGTAAGGAGAACCTAATTCGCCAGTTGCTCTTTCTTTTCCAACAGGAAAAACAGGCATCAAATAAATAACATTTACACCCAATTCTTGAATTTGAGTTAATCTGTCTTGAACACCTTTCAATGTTCCTGCCTGACTAAAAGCACGAATGTTTACCTGATAAATTATGGCATCTTCTTTCTTTGGCATTTTATCAAAAGGAGCGCCGTATTGTGTATACGGAGATGGCGGAGTTTTGTTTTCGTCATCAGAAGAACTGCACGAAACAAAAGCTAATGCAAGCAATAATCCGTAAACGATTTTTATATTGAATTTCATGATTTTTACTTTTTTATGTTTTTAAATGGCTGAAAAGTAACCTGCCTTTCGAAGTAAAAAGGCAGGTAAACTCAAACCAAACTAAACTTAATTTTTATCTATTTTTTTGTGATAGTGTAAGTTGCTGTTGGAGGATATCCGGTAGTTGCAGGATCAACATCATTTATTTGTAATGTGATTTCGTATGTACCGCCTTCGCCCACATAATGGGAACCTTGATCATCCAAATACACAATTCCGTCTGTGGTATTTTTAGGTCCGTAATTGATTGTCCAGCTATTGTTCAATCTGAATTTCACATTTCCAGGAACTAAAACTGCGGTAACTTTCCAAGTTTTTGTCTGATGATCGTAACTCATTGGCGTACTGTTATCCCAGCTTCCAGAAGTTGCATCACCGACAATTCCCCAAGAATAAGGTGTTGCGGTCCATTTTAAAGTATTTAAATTCACTTTAATTTGATAAGAACCAGCAGCAGGAAGTTGAAAATCAGTATCACTCATGTTTTGCAAATCGCTGTTGGTTGCTCCAGCGCCATAAAACTGTGCCCAGTTTCTCTCTGTATTTAATTTGAATCCAAGTCCAGCCCCAGGAGCAGCCGTCATGTAGCCTTGGTAAACACCTTTTTGAATTGCAGTTAAAGCTGCAGCCGTTTCTATAGCCCAATTTTGATAACTTCCAGGCATATAAATTTCGCCAAAAACAACGCTTTTTTCGTAAGGCGTAACAGTCAAAGTAATAGGATTTGAAAACACTTTACGATCCATAGCCGCTTCAACACGAACGACAAGTTTTCCTTCAACATCAATTGGTATTCCTAAATCGACAGCAATTTTATTTAATTCCTGACCAATTAAAGTTTTGCTTAAAACATCTGTTCCAACTTCAATTCGCTTAGCTTTTTGCCAAGCATTTGCACCGCTGGTATCTCCAACTAAATCAAATTGTAAAGCGTAAGTTACAGGAGCTTCGATAGGAAAAGTTACTTCAGGCCATGAAACTAATAAAACCTGATCGTCTGCTGAATCTTCTGTTAGAACAATTTTGCTAGATGAAACAGTAATTTCTGAAGGGAAATTAACAGCCTCTAGAGTTGTTAATTCGGCATCGCTGTCGCAGGATGAACCCAAAAACAGCAAACTGCCTAATATGAATAATTTATTGATATATTTTTTCATGATAGTTTTGTTTTTAGTAACCAGGGTTTTGTTTTAATCCGCGATTTGCATCTAAAGCCGAGGTTGGAATTGGGAACAATTTTCTGAATGCAGGAGACGCAGGTCTGAATTCGTTTGCCAATAAAAATTTGTCAAAACGAATCATATCTTGTCTTCTGTGACCTTCCCAGCTTAATTCAAATCCTCTTTCGTTATAAATTTCATCAAGAGAAGGATTGTGATCTAAAGCATTTAATCCCGCACGTTGTCTGATTTGATCAATAAAAGGTTTTGCAGCTGCAGCATTTCCTAAACGAGCATTACATTCTGCCATCATTAAAATTACATCGGCATATCTAAAAATAGGGAAGTCGTTTGAAGCTCCTCCACCAGTTCTTGGTGCAACTGGATAAAATTTCACGTTACGAACTCCCGCCTGCGGATCTGCTCCTGGATTATCAAGTGAAGCAACATCAAGCGTATAATTGAAACCGCCTGGCTGTTCTCCAAATAGATATTGTTTTCTACGAATATCATTCGCATCATATTTTAAGAAAAAAGCTTTAGGAACAATAGTACCATTCCAACCGCTAAAACCAAATAAAGCCTGTGCGTGCGCGCCGTACAAACTGCGAACTGCATAAACATTACGTGAAACGATATCTAGTGTTGCGTAAATTGGAAGAATAGTTTCATCTTCTGGAAGAACATCTCCAAATAACTCAAAATACTTACTCCCTAACGGATTTGCAGCATCCACAGCACCAGAATGAAGTGTAAATCCGCCTTCGGCAACTTTGTTACAAGCAGCCAAAGCTTCATTCCATTTTGGAGTTCCCGTATAAACCTGAGCATTCAAGTACACTTTTGCTAACAAAGTATAACCTGCCCATTTGTTGAATCTTCCGTAATAATTTCCACCTCTTGTTCCTGATAATAAATCAACGTTTTCAGTCAATTCTTTTACAATAAAATCATAAACTTCTTTACGGCTTGATTGCGGAATTTTATCAACTGTAATATTATTATCTGTGAAGAAAGGAACATCTCCATAATCATCAATCAATAAATAATAAAAGAAAGCTCTCAAAGTCTTAGCTTCAGCAATTTTTGAAGCATCGGCATTTGCTTTTTGCAATAAATCTACCGCTAGATTGGCATTGAAAATAGATTTGTAAAGCCAGTTCCAAGTGTTATTAATAATGAAATCTGTTGGAAGCCATTCGTGTTTATGAAGACGCGCAAAATCCATTTGCCAGTCGCCCGTATTTCTGTGTGGAATAACCTGTTCGTCAGAAGACATACAGTTCATATCGTACCAGCCATTATCGGCTCCGGCATAACCAACGCCACTTGCTCCATCTCGAACAAATTCTCCTGGAACTTGAGCATATACAGCTGCTAGAGCAATATCAGCTCCTGCTGGCGTTCCATAAAAGTCTTCCGCAGGATATTTGTCGTACACATTTTCTTCGATGTCTGTACAACTAAAAAGTGTCAGGAAACAAATACTTCCTGTCAATATTATATTTTTGATTTTCATTTCTTTTACTATTTAAATTTTACAGTCAAGCCAAACGCCACACTTCTCGTACGAGGATAAATTCCTCTATCTCCACCAAAGTTATCGGCTGGGTTACCACTTCCGCTTACATTCAATTCTGGATCAATTCCTGAGTAATCGGTAATTAGGAATAAGTTGTTTCCTGTAAGTGAAAGTCTAATAGTATCAATATATTTATCTGTAAAACGGAAAGTATATCCCGCTGTAAGATTTTCTAAACGAACAAAAGAACCGTCTTCTAACCATAAATCAGAACCGTAAGGAGAAGTGTAAATTCCGGTTTCTACAGCGCTCGCTAAAACATTCGATTTACCAATATTTTCCAATCTGCTTAAGTTAGAGCGTAATCCATTATAAATTTTATTTCCTCCCGAACCTCTTACTAACATAGAAGCGTCGAAGTTTTTGTATCGGTAAGATGGATTAAATGAGAAAGTGTAAGTTGGCAAAGCAGAACCTGCATAATAACGGTCTGGACTTTTAACGCCTTGATCGATTATGCCGTTTCCGTCACGATCCAAAACAGTTTCAACATTGTTTTCGTTTTTTCCTGTATGTTCAAGAATATAAAATGCTCCAATCGGTTTCCCTTTCACTAAATAAGAGTTTGCAGCTCCCCATCCAACATAATCTGTATTTAAAGGAACTCCGTTAATGCTTCCATTTAAATTAAGCACTTCATTCTTCATAAAAGAAACATTTCCTGCCAAAGTAAGCGTGCTGTTTTGAGATTTAATTACGTCATAAGCAAGCGAAACTTCGATACCTTTATTCGAAATACTTCCAACATTTGCCTTAATTGTGTTGTAAGGATATGGAGGCTGAGGTACAGTATAATCAAATAATAAATCTTCTGTTTTTGAAGTATAAAGATCAACTGTTCCTCTTAATCTGTTGTCTAAAAGAGCAAAATCAAGACCTAAATTGGTTTGCTTTTTGGTTTCCCATTTCAAGTCTGCATTTGAGTTTTGGTAAATGCTGTAATTGGTAATGGGCTGACCACCAAAATAAGTAATTCCAGAGTTTCCAACCAATGAAAGTGATTGCTGCGGAAGAAGACCTTGCTGATTTCCAGTTGCTCCATAACCTACGCGAACTTTCAATTCATTAAATAAATTTTGTTTTTGCATGAAAGGTTCTTTGTCAATTTGCCACGCAACAGAAGCTGAAGGGAAATTTCCCCATTTGTTATTAGCTCCAAAAACAGACGAACCATCTCGACGAATACTTGCTGTAACTAAATAACGGTCTAATAAAGAGTAATTTACTCTTGCTAAAAATGAAACTAAAGTTCTGTCATTTTTATATGATGTTATATCGCCCGGACGAACTTTTGACAAATCTCCTAATTGCAATGCGTTATAAGTTGTTTTATCATTCATAAAACCTCTCGCTTGCGCATAATTGCCTTGATAAGCCTGATTTTGCCATTCGTATAAACCTAAAGCATTAATGCTGTGTACGCCAAAAGTTCTTTTATAGTTTAAACTGAAATTGGTTAATTTTTCATTTTGCCTTTCATTTTTAATATTGGCAAAACCATTTTGGTCAATTGCATAAGCAACAGTAGATTCTATAGGCTGAAAATAACCATAAGTTACATTTGTTTTTCTCCAGCTTCCGAACCAGCTTGCTACTAAGCCTTTTGCTAAATCCAAATCGGCTTTTAAACTTCCAAATAAATTATCATTTTGCGCTTCATTTGTAGTAGTTTGTGCCGCTGCATACGGATTTAAATATTGAAATACATTTGAATCTGTAAAATAAGTTCCGTCAGTGTTAAAAACAGGATCTGTTGGTCTAACTAAATACGCATTTGTAATTAAATTTGAAGTATAAGCCGCTGTTCCAACACTTTGAATAATACTTGTTGTATTATTAATTCCTGTATTTAAATTGAAATTCAATTTTAATTTATCATCCAAAGCCGTTTGAGTAGCCTGAATGCGTCCAATATATTTTTTGTTGCTCGAATTAATAACAACTCCATCTTGTAAAATAGCAGATAAAGAAGCTCTATAACTAAATTTATCTGTTCCTCCGCCAAAAGATAAAGTATGCGTTTGAGAAATTCCAGTTTGGGTTAAAATACCATACCAATCTGTATCTGAACCATGATTTGCAGATGCAGGAACACCAACACTTTGAGCTGCTGACCACCATTCGTCAGCATTTAGCATATGTAATTTTTTCGGAATAAAATCTAAAGAAGTCGAACCGATATATTCCATAGAAGTTTTACCCGCTTTATTCTTTTTTGTTGTAATGATAAGCACACCTGGCGCACCGCGAGAACCATAAATTGCAGTTGCAGAAGCATCTTTCAAAATATCAAAACTTTCAATTTCGCTTGGCGGAACTTGGTTTAATAAATCCATATTTCCTTGAATTCCATCTACAACTACCAAAGGATCGCTTCCTCCAATTAAAGACGAAATTCCACGAATACGAACGCTTGGCCCTTGACCAGGCTCGCTTCCTAATTGCGTAATGTTAACACCTGCCGCTTTACCAGCAATTAATTGCAACGGATTCACAATTGCACCTTGATTCATATCTTTTGAGGCAATTGAAGAAACCGCACCCGTTACATCTCTTTTTGTAGCTGTGCCGTAACCAACAACTACAATTTCTTGTAAATCAGTTGCATCTGGAAGAAGCTGAATATTGATTACGCTCTGATTAGCGGTAACTTTTTTCTCTTTATATCCAACAAAAGAAACCACAATAACAGATTGCGCACTTTCAACAGTCAGTTTATATTTTCCGTCAAAATCAGTAACCATTCCGTTTCTTGTTCCTTCTTCAATAACAGAAGCTCCGGGTAAAGGCATTCCGTTTTCATCAGTAATGACACCTGTTACGGTCTGTTTTTGAAATTCGATTATCTGTGATTTGAGTTCTGGCTTTTTTAGAATAATCTGTGTATCACGAATTTTAAATTCGGTTGGGGTTCCTTTAAAAATTCGATCTAAAACCACATATATAGACTGATCTTTTACAGAAATTGAAACCGTTCGATCTAAGTCGATATCGCTCAATTTGTAAATAAATCTGAAATCCGTTTTTTGCTCAATGGTCTCAATAACCTTTTCGATTGTTGAATTGTTTAATTCCAGAGTAACTTTTGTCTTTTGGGCATAAGTATTCCCTCTAATATTAAACATGGCGACCAAAATAAGTAGTGTAGTTAGTTTCAATTTTAGGTCTTTTTGGAACAATGAGTATAGAAACCCATTATTCTTAGATTTTTTTTTCATAATTTTGTTAATTGATTGTAGTTAATTCGTTATATTCAATCACTTAGTTAATCGGAAATTGTTCGCAGCTCTTTCCGATTTTTTTATTTAATACGCTTTTTTCTTCATAGATTTTGGTTGGTTTTAGTGGTTATTTAATTAGTATTTGATTGTTTTTTATCGTGTAATTAATGCCATGAATTTCATTGAAATAACTCATCACATTTTCTATTGATTCTTCTTTAAAACTTGCATTGAATTTTTCGTTAGCCAATTTTTCATTTTTATTGATAATGGTAACATTGTAACGTCTTTCCAGTTTTGTAATGATATTTTTGAAAGTCATATTTCTAAAAGTCAAGCCACCATTTATCCAAGAAGTGTAGATATCTGTAATAACCGCTTTTGTCGAAATTTTAGCATTTTCTTTATTGAAGCTTCCTTTAAATCCAGGCTTTAAAATGGTATTTTTATTAGCATCAAATTCTTGATTAGATTGATACATTCCAACAGAACCTTCCACCAAAACAACATCGGTTACAGCATCTTCAGGATAATTGGAAAGATTGAAATGCGTTCCTAAAACACGTACATTCAATTCGTCAGCATTTACTATAAATGGATGTTTTTTGTCTTTTGCAACATCAAAAAAAGCTTCACCATCAAGAAAAACCTGTCTGTTTTCGCCAGCGATAAATTTTACAGGATATTTTAAAGTCGTTCCAGAATTTAAGTGAACAAACGTTCCATCAGATAACTGAAGACGAAATTTTTTACCATAAGGAATTTTAATCGTGTTGTAAACCAATTTTTCAGGATCAGAACTGTTATCGTAAACCAATTTATCTCCATTTTGATTTCCGACAATATTTCCTTTGGAATCTTTTACTTGAGAAGAATTGTTTTCAGAAATAATTTGAGTTTCTCCATTTTCTAATTGCAAGACAATATCAGAGCTTTTAAAATCGAATTTTTGTTCAACAGCTTTGTCTGTCATATTTTGTTTGTAGAAAAAGCCAATTCCCAATAAAACAACAATCGAAGCGGCAATGGAAATGTATTTTCTATAATTAGATTTTCTAGAAGGAATTTCGATAACAGATTCTTCTTCTTTTGAAGCTTTTAAAATATTATTGAAAATAGCATCGGCTTTTTGCTTGTCCATTTTTGGGATTTCGTCCAAAAGATTCTGAACATCTTCCACAGTCGGAAAATCATCTGTAAGCTGATTTTTTTTATAATAAGCAATTACCTCGTCTATTTCTTCGGGAGTGCATTGGTTTAAAACAAACTTTTGTAAAAGACTTTTTATTTCAGGATTTGAATTCATTACGAATTGGTTTTATTTCTGGGTTCTTTATATAATACAGTTGAGAATATTTTTAGCACTACTCAAACGTTGTAAATTTTTAAATTTTAACATTTGTGTTTGTTTATTGTTTTGATTTTTAGGTTTTTATTGGTTTTGTTTTTTTGAAAAAAATAATGATAAATGAGTTTTGCCACAGATTAAAAAGATTAAAAAGGATTTCAATCTGTGAAAATTCTCTAATCTGTGGCTTTAAAAAGAGTATGAAAATTATAATCAAAAAAAAATCACTCCGAAGAGTGATTTTAATGGCATTATTGTGGTTTTGGTTAGATAATTTCATCGTGAAGTTGAAAAAAACCGCGCATCGATTCGAGCGCTTTACTCATCTGGTTCCGGACGGTATTTATCGAAATACCTAGTTCCTGACTTATTTCTTCATAGCTCATTCCTTTTTTGCGTGACATTTTAAAAATCTGCCGTCGTTTTGGAGGAAGCTGTTTTATAGCTTGTTTCTGGAGTTTTTTGCAATCGGCTTCGCGAATAGCATAATCTCCGTAATCATGTGATTTCTGACTTTCATAAAAAACAGCTTCTTTTAAAATAACTTCATTTGCTGCTTTGTTCAAAACATTAAAAGCCTGATTTCTTGCAATCGTAAAAATATAGGCTTTAAATGATTGTTCTATATTTAAACTTTCGCGGTTGAGCCAAACCTTCATAAAAACATCCTGCACATTTTCTTCAGCCGCTTCTTTTGATTTTAAAAGACTAATGCTGTAACCATAAATATCTTGGTAGTATAAATCAAAAAGTTGTCGAAAAGCTTTTTCGTTTCCGTTTTTGAGTTCACTCACCAATAATTTTTCACTATGGTTTGCTGCTTCTAACAATTTAATTCGCTTTATTTAATTCTAATGGTATTAAACTATCAAAATAGAGGTCTGGTGTCTGACTTCTTGGCAAATATATAAAAATATTATTCGCAACAAATCATATATAAAAAAACTTAATTCGGATTTTTTGTTAGTTTTTTAAATAAAACAGTTAAAAACGATGTCAAGTGGCTTTTATACAAGTAAGTGTTATTTTGACGCTTTAGCAAAATAAAAATTTATTTAGAATTTATCTTTTGAGAATATTCTTATGTGCGAAATATGAAATTAAGGTTTACGCTGAGTATATTCAAAAAAAATCCTTTTGTCTTCCTAAAAAGAACAAAAGGATTTCAATATATATATAACTCTGATTTTCGAATTAGTTTTTCAAATCTTTGATTACTTTAAAAGCAACATCAACTTGATCTTCTCCAACTAAAATGGTAAATTCATTTGAAGTCGAAATTACCTCATTGATGATAATTCCTTCCCAAGCCAAACGTTGGAAAATGAAGTAGTAAATACCAGGAACAACGATATTTTCTTTAGGTAATTTTACAGTAATTGAAGCTAAATTATCTAATTTCTGAATCAATTTCTCTCTCATAAAGTGTTTCTCAACTAAATGATTTACACTGCTGCTGACAACAATATTGGTTTCGTTTACACCACGAGATGAGGTATAAAAAATATCAGATAAAGCGTTAATATCAGAAATTAAATCGGCTTGTTTGTTCAGAACAGTTTCAGAAGCAGCAAATGTGTAATCTGTAAGCTCAGAACGAACGGTTATTTCGCCGATATTCTTAATTACTTTATTGATTTTGTGGTTTAATTTAAAATCTAGTTCTTCCGTTAGTCGTTTTAAAGACATTACAACAGCGCCCTGTTTTACTTCTTTTCCAAACTCACTTTCTAATTCGGTCATAATATTTCGCGAAAGTGAAGTTAGGTTGATAATTCCGAGCGAGAGGGCATTCAATAAAAATGGTTTTGTTTTAATGTAGTTTTCTACAATAGAAGACACAGTTTTCATAATTCTTTTTTTTTTTTTTTGTAATTCGGTTGGTTGTTAATTTAACATTGTGATGTTATAATTCTTTGCAAATATAAATAAAAAAACAAATTGTTACAATTATAACAATAAAAAATTATGTTAAAAGTGATAAAAAGCGTCGGTAAGATGTTCAATTGCAAATGATTCGCCGTTTTTATGGATGCCAATGATGTCAAAACGGATTTCTAAATCTTCTTGAAAATCCTTTTCCCTATCGTTTATGTAGGCATTTACTGCTTTTATAAGTAATTGAATCTTTTTTGGTTTCACAAAATCTTGCGGAGAACCAAAATCTAAACTCGAACGTGTCTTCACTTCTACAATTGCTAAAATTGGACCTTTTTGTGCAATTATATCTATTTCAGCTTTCTGAAATACATAATTTCGTTCTCGAATTTTATATCCATTTTCTTCAAGATGCGAAACGGCAAGATCTTCTCCAAGTTTTCCTAAATCGTTATGTTCTGCCATGGTGTTTTTTGTTTCAAGTTTCAGGTTTCAATTTGTGTGGTTTATGTTTTTTGCACGCAAAGACGCGAAGTTGCAAAGTTTTAAGTATACTTTGCGACTTCGCGTCTTTGCGAGATTTTAATATGTGGTATTTTAAGTTTCCTTAAAAAAGGATTGTAGTTTTATCTTTTAAAAGTAAGTGTACTTCCAGTAGCAGTAACTTCCATCGTAACGGTATTTCCCATAATTAAAGCTCTGTTATCTCTAATATGACCAGCTGGGAAATTAAAAATTACAGGAATATTGTATTTTTTAGTAACGTCATCGATAATCTCCAAAGCATTTTTGCCCCACGGAACTTCATTATCTTTCATGCTTGTCATGCCGCCTATAATAATTCCTTTTAGGTTTTCGATGCATCCATTTCGTTTCAAATTCATCATCATACGATCAATATGATACAGATATTCATCTAAATCTTCAATAAATAATATTTTGTCTTTGCAGTCAATTGCAGAAGGCGATCCTAATAAACTGTATAAAATCGATAAATTCCCTCCAACTAATTCTCCAGTTGCAGTTCCAAAACGATTCATTGGAGTTGGACTGATAGAATACGAAACTGGCTCTCCAAATAAACTTGCTTTTAAGGAACTAACAGCATCTGGCGTTGCTCTCGGAACGGTTACGGGCATGATTCCGTGAAGCGATTTGTAACCCATCGTATTTAAATGATTATGCAAAACCGTTACATCGCTAAATCCGATAACCCATTTTGGGTGTTGTTTGAATTTGGTAAAATCTAATAAATCTAACATTCTTACAGTTCCGTAACCGCCGCGAACACACCAAATGGCTTTAATATTAGGGTTGTCCATTTGTTTTTGAAAATCGGCTGCTCTTTGCTCATCGGTTCCTGCCAATTGATGATAATCTAATCCGATTGTTGATCCGACTACGGCTTCTAATCCCCAACTGTGCAATAAATCTATTGTTGGTTTTAAATTATCGTCGATATTTTTTCGAGCGGTTGCTAAAAGCGCAACGGTATCTCCTTTTTGTAAATAAGGTGGTGTTATCATGTTCTGTTGAGATTGACAAGTGAATGATTGTAAAGCAAAAATAAGAAATGCGACTTTATAAAAAATAAAGTGTTTTTTAAAGAAGAAACTGTTTTTCATTGTGATAGTTTTTTTGCTTTTTCATTTTGAATGAAAAACAAATATAGAAAATTTAGAACTTAAAAATATTAGATTTTTCCTACATATAAATAAAATGATTAATATTGAAACTTTTTAAAATGTAAATTTATGAAGTTTAATAGAATTTGTTTTTACATAATTATTATTGGAATATTTCAGGGTTATTCTCAATCCAAAAAATATAAAATACATACCATTGCTTTTTACAATTTTGAAAATTTGTACGATACTATAAATGATGAATTTACAAATGATGATGAATGGACTCCAAATGGAGCACAAAATTGGACGACGGAAAAATATCAGCAGAAATTAAAAAATCTGGCAAGAGTTATTTCTGAAATTGGAACACCTGAAAATTCAAATTCTCCAGTTTTAATTGGTGGAGCTGAAATAGAAAATCGTGGCGTTTTAGAAGATTTAATAAAAGAGCCAAAACTAAAAGAATTAGATTTTGGAATCATTCATTTTGATTCTCCAGATAAGCGCGGAATTGATGTTGCATTGCTGTATCAAAAAAAATATTTTAGACCAACTTCATTTTCTAATATTCCGCTCATTATTTACAAAAATAATATTCTAAAGAAAGAAGAAATTTTAGATGTAGAAAATGAAGAAATCGAAGTTAAAAAAGAAATCAAGAATCGTGTTTTTACGAGAGATCAGCTTTTGGTTTCGGGATTTTTAGAAGATGAAGAAATTCATATAATTGTCAATCACTGGCCGTCGAGATCTGGTGGCGAAAAAGCAACAAGTTTGTTTCGCGAAGCTGCCGGAAAATTAAACAGAAAAATTATTGATTCTTTGCAACAAATTAATCCGCAAGCTAAAGTTTTAACAATGGGAGATTTTAATGACGGGCCTTTAAATAACAGCATAAAATTAGGATTAGAAGCAAAAGGAAAAAAATCGGAGGTAAAAGAATTTGGCACTTTCAATCCGTTTGAAGAATTAGAAAATAAAGGATTGGGAACACTTGCTTATCGTGATTCGTGGAGTATTTTTGATCAAATTATAATGACCGAATCTTTTATTAAATCTGATTTTTCAACGTATCAATTTTGGAAAGCAGGTATTTTCAACAAACCTTATCTCATTCAAAATTCTGGAAAATATAAAGGTTATCCGCTACGAAATACACTTGCGGAAGCTGGTTTTAGTGATCATTTTCCAGTTTATATTTATTTGATAAAAGAACTTTAGTTAGTTTCAAGTCGCAGTCTCAGTTTTCAGTTACTAACTGAGACTGTAAACTGAGACTGTGACTAAAAACTTTTCACTAACTTAGCTTTTCAAAATTTAGAATTAGAAAAATGGCTATAGCAAAACCTTTCAACCTAACAAAATGGATCGACGAAAACCGTCATTTATTGAAACCACCAGTTGGAAATAAAAACTTATATGTTGATTCTGGAGATTATATTGTAATGATTGTGGCTGGTCCAAACGCACGAAAAGATTATCATTATAACGAAACAGAAGAGCTTTTTTATCAGTTAGAAGGAAGTATAAAAGTGGTGATTCAGGAAGACGGGGAGCGAAAAGAAATGGAATTAAATGCAGGCGATATGTATTTGCATCCAGCAAAAGTACCGCATTCTCCAGTTCGTTCTGAAGGTTCAATTGGATTAGTAATTGAAAGAAAACGTGCTGGACAAGGTTTTACAGACGGTTTACTTTGGCATTGCGATAATTGCAATCACAAACTTTACGAAGTGTATTTTGAACTTCATAATATAGAGGAAGATTTTCTTCCTCATTTCGAGCATTTTTACAATTCAGAAGAATTGAGAACTTGTGATAAATGCGGAACTGTTATGGAAAGTGATCCTAGGTTTGTGGCTAAGAAATAGTTTTAATTTAATCATAAATAATAACCCGACAAGTTTTTAAAAATCTGTCGGGTTTTTATATTTTGATAAGTTAAAAAAGATGTTTTGTTTCATTTTTGATATATATTTGTATCATATATTTTATAAAAAAAACAACAAATATGATACAGGAAATAATTGCATATAAAAATATTGTCGATAATATTGAAGATTTTATAAGCAAATCTCCTTTTAAAAAAAATTATATTATCGAAAAGATTGGAATTCCCAGTCCAACATTTTATCGAAAATTAAAAAGTCAGACTTTTACTCCTGATGAACTATTATCAATAGCAAAGATAATTTCGCCTGAGGAGAATTTTAGATTACACCTAAAGGCTGAAATTGAAAATGCTCAGCGTGAATATGACGAAGGTAATTTCATGACTCATGAAGAAATGTTACTTGACTTAAAGAGAAAAAGTATTATCTAAAAATACAAGAATTTTAAGGGTTTTTGACGATTATCATAAAATTCAATGAGGTGAATAAAATCCTGATTTACTTTATAATAAAGAGAAATATTTTTTGTGACTATTATTTCATTACACTCGAAGTCTCTTCTAAATTTTCCTAAATGAGGATTTATTTTAATTAGATTTATAATATGTAAAGTCTCATTAACAAACTTTTGTGCAATCTCAGTACTTCGAAATTGTATTAGATAATTTCTTGTTGCATGAAATGTGTAAGTAGCTCTAGTGGACCAAACAATTTCCATTATATAAAATTTATTTGGCTAAATTATAAAAATAAACTTACAAATCATTTGTTTTACAAACTAAACTTTTTACCCTGTTCAGGATAAATAATTTTCAATCCTAAATCGTTTTGATTCTTTAATTGCTCTTTAATTTTAGCAATATTTTTTGCAGGAGGTTTCAAATGTGTAATAATGATTTTGAAATTTCCCAAAGAACCTTTCCCGGCCAAATCTTCTAAAACATGAAGTTCTTTCATCAAATAATTTGGTGTCAAATGTCCAAACAGAAATTTATCTGGCTGTTCATTTGGGAATGAAACTTCAATAAAAATTCCTTTTAATTGTTTTGCTTTAACTAACGGCGCAATTGCTGTCCACAAATCTCGAAGATTATTGCTTTTTTCTATTTCGTCTGGTCCTGTATCGCCTAAATACAAAGCATAATTACTTTCACTTTTAACTAAAAAAGCAGTGCTCTCAAACGGATTAACATGACTCAGCGGAAAAGCTTTAACCGTCATTTTTGTATTTGAAATTGGAGTTTCTTCCAGTAGATTTAAAGTTTGAAAATGATATTTTTTTAAAGGAAAACCTGGACCTGCATCTCCAAAATTCGCCCAAGTTTGATCGTTGAAATAATGATTTTCCATCATTTTCATACATTTATTTGTTGCGTAAACAGTCTTCGAAGAATCAGCAGGAGAATTAATAATCAAACCCGAAACATGGTCTAAATGCGCATGAGAAATTAAATATCCTTTTATGTATTTTTTTAATACTTCACTAGTCGAAACTTTAAACGTTTTCTTTTCAATTGCTTTTTCAATTCCAGCATTTATTGTTCCAGCATCCAAAGAGATAAAATCATTTGTGTTTGAAGGTGCCAATAAATAGGCAGAAAGATTCTTTTCGTCAATTCCGCCTTTCACTCCCAAAGGAACTACTTGAAAAGATGCTTTTTCTTTTTGAGAAAAGGCATTTGTAGAAATTAAAAGAAAGCAAAGTAGAAGTCTGCTGAAGATAGTCATAACATGGAAAATTTATTGCTGCAAATTTCATGAATAAAAGAGAAACAAAGCAATTAGTTTTGGAAAAATCATGTGAATTAATCCTAAATTTACATTTAATTACAAATATAAATCATGATTAGAAAAATACTTTTTATACTGTTTCTGATTTTAATAAGTTCAAAAGCATATTGTTGCGATTGCTCGGAAAAACCCTCAATAGCGAAAAATTGGGAAGAGGCTAATCAAGTTTTTATTGGGAAAGTAATTAAGGTTGACAGTTTGTTATATTCTGAGTATGGACAGAAGATGTATTCTTATACAATTAGAATATCCAAAACATATAAAGATGAGATTTTTAAAGAAAACTACTTTCGGACAATTTTAGGCGTTAGTATGGGGTCTTGTGATTATTATTTCGAACAAGGAAAAGAGTATTTGATTTATGCGAAAAGAGATTATAATGCTTTAGGTTGTTCCATATGTTCAAGAACCGATTTTTTGCAAAATGTTGGAAAAAAGGAGTTAGAAGCATTAGATGATTTATATAAAAAATCTCAAAAAAATAGAAATGAGATAAAAATAATTAAACTTCATAATAGCATTGAATATCAAATTGATTTAATCAAAAATTCATTTGAAGAAAAATTAAAAAGAAAAGATCTTGCTATTTATATTTTATCAGCGTTGAGCTTTATTATGTTAGTAATCATTCTGATAATTCTTTTTAGAAAAAGAAGAGTTTTTAATGGCGATAATTAATTAAAATTCAATTCGAAACAATATCTTTACAATAAAAATATAACAATTTTAACTAAAAAAGTTACAATGACAACAATAGCATCGCAATTTGGAATGACGGAAGCTCTTGAAAAATTGGGCATCAAGACGATAAATGAAGGAACGTCAACAGGAATAAATAATTTTTCTTCTGGTGAAATTTTAGAAAGTTATTCGCCAGTTGATGGCAAATTAATTGCTTCGGTAAAAATGTCAACAAAGGCTGATTACGAAAAAGCAATTCAAACCGCAGCAGAAGCTTTCAAGACTTTTAGATTAATTCCTGCTCCACAGCGTGGTGAAATTGTGCGTCAGTTTGGAGAAAAATTGAGACAAAACAAAGAAGCACTCGGAAAATTGGTTTCTTATGAAATGGGTAAATCATTACAGGAAGGATACGGAGAAGTTCAGGAAATGATTGATATCTGTGATTTTGCGGTTGGTTTATCACGCCAATTACACGGTTTAACGATGCATTCTGAAAGACCTGGACACCGTATGTATGAACAATACCATCCGTTAGGAATTGTCGGAATTATTTCGGCATTTAATTTTCCAGTTGCGGTTTGGTCTTGGAATACGGCGTTAGCTTGGATTTCTGGTGATGTTTGTGTTTGGAAACCTTCTGAAAAAACACCTCTTTGCGGAATTGCTTGTCAAAACATAATTGCTCAGGTTATTAAAGAAAATAATCTTCCAGAAGGAATTTCATGTTTAATAAATGGAGATTATAAAATAGGTGAATTAATGACTACCGATACTCGTATTCCGCTTATTTCGGCAACAGGTTCAACTCGTATGGGAAAAATCGTCGCACAAGCAGTTGCAGGAAGACTTGGTAAATCACTTTTAGAACTTGGCGGAAACAATGCTATTATTGTAACTCCAGATGCTGATATAAAAATGACGGTTATTGGAGCTGTTTTTGGAGCTGTAGGGACGGCAGGTCAAAGATGTACTTCGACACGAAGATTAATTATTCACGAAAGCATTTATGATAAAGTGAAAGATGCTTTAGTAGCTGCATATAAACAATTACGAATCGGAAATCCGCTTGACGAAAATAATCACGTAGGTCCGCTAATTGATACTCATGCTGTTGAAATGTATGCAGCGGCTTTGAATAAGGTTGTTGCCAACGGTGGAAAAATTTTGGTTGAAGGAGGAGTACTTTCAGGAGAAGGTTATGAAAGCGGTTGTTACGTAAAACCAGCAATTGCAGAAGCCGAAAATTCGTTTGAAATTGTTCAACATGAAACCTTTGCTCCAGTTTTATATTTGCTCAAATATTCTGGAGAAGTTGATAATGCAATTGAAATTCAAAATGGGGTTGCGCAAGGTTTATCTTCTGCAATTATGACGAATAATCTACGAGAAGCAGAACGATTTTTGTCTGTAACAGGTTCTGACTGTGGAATTGCAAACGTAAATATCGGGACTTCTGGTGCTGAAATCGGCGGCGCTTTTGGCGGAGAAAAAGAAACTGGCGGCGGTCGCGAATCGGGTTCTGATGCTTGGAAAATTTATATGAGACGCCAGACGAATACAATCAATTATACAACAAATCTTCCTTTAGCACAGGGAATTAAATTTGATCTGTAAATTAGAAATTATACAAAAGAAAAAGGCTTCCTAATTAGGAAGCCTTTTTAAATTAAGTTAGTTTTTATTTTTTAATAAGTGTTTGGTTGAATGATCCGTCAACAGTATAAATTTTGGCTAAATAAGTTCCCGGAATCAAACTGCTAGTGTCGATATTTTCAGATTTTTCAGAAGTAACTACTAAATTTCCAGAAATATTATAAATCAGTATTTTTTCAACTTTCTGATTTGTATCTGATAAATATAAAGTATTTGAGACAGGATTTGGATACAATATAATTTTTGCATTTTCAGCCGTGATTGACTCTGAAACTGGTGCAACTTTTAAAGTTCCTCCTCCATAAACTGTACTGATATAAAATAAATTTGCAACAGAACCTTTAGTTATACTATGAGAACCAGCAGCGATTGACGCAGTTACAATTCCAGAAGATGCTGTATACGAAACATTGTCTACTTTAATTGTTCCTGTAAAATTGGAGTCAAAAACTAAAGTTAATGTTGAGGAATTTGTAGTCGTATAATTTATAGTTGTACTTGATTCAATTTTCAAACGTTCCGTTAATGTTAATCCGTTATAAGTTACAGAACCAGGTGTAGAATTCATATTTCCTGTGATAGAGTAGAAGGTACTCGTTTTGCCTGAAGCAGTAAAATTGTGAATTTCATTTCCTGAGCCTGAACCAGTTGTTACTGTTATAGTTCCTGATGCTGTTGCTGGTGAACCTGCACTTCCTGAAGTCGTTATAGAATAAGAAACATTTGCCGTTGGCGTACCAGAAATTGTAATAGTTTTTGATGTTGAATTTTTCGCAAAAGTTAATCCAGAAGCTGGTAATCCAGTAACGGTTGCGTCAGTCGCATTTCCGCCCCAAGTAAATACAATAGAAGCAATTGCGGTTCCAGAAGATACAGTTTGATTATTATTTCCTGTAGAAGTTAAAGTTTGGTTTCCTGCAGCCGTGACTGTTACAGTTCCTGAACCAGTGGCAGGGGAACCACTAGTTCCAGAAGTTGCAATCGAGTACGAAACGGTTGCCGTTGGTGTACCCGAAATTGTTATGGTTTTAGCTGTCGAATTTTTTACAAAAGTCAATCCAGAAGCTGGTAATCCTGTTACTGTTGCGTCCGTTGCGTCTCCTCCCCAAGTAAACACAATTGAAGTAATTGCAGTACCGCTAACAACCGTTTGATTATTGTTTGAAGAAGAAGTTAACGTAAGAGTTTGAGTTCCCGCTGGCGGATTTCCTTCACCTTGTACAGCAACTAAAGTTCCCGTATAATTGGTAAGTGCCGATTTTAATGCTGTAATAACTAGTGAAGAAGTGTCGTCAGTTGCGTTGTTAAAAGTCCATTGTAAATCTCCTCCAGAAACACGTCCAGCATATTGCATTGTTTTGGTTTTAGCTGTAGCAGGCTGATCGATTGTCAAATTTTTTACATATAAAGCAGCATCAGTATCGAAGTTGTTATAAGTATTGGCACCCGATTTAGATTTTACTGAAGTACTTACAACTTCTCCTCTTGTAGTCGCAAGATAAGCATCGAAATCTGTTGTAGAACTAATTTTTCCAGATATATTGTATAATGGGTTTGGATCATTGTAAGCTACAAAACGCATATTATTTGTTGCGTTCGAGGCGTCAAACGTATTATTAAATGCTTTAATGCTTCCTCCAGCTTCACCAGAAAAAGTTCCCATTGTTCCTGCATTATTTACTTGATTGGTTTCGTCCCAAATATCAGAACCTTGAAGAGAAGTCAACATTGGATGTTTACTATTTCTAAAATAATTTCCTTCTACAAAAAGAGAAGAACCCATTGTAGAACCTGCTCCGTATTTAGAAACACCGTCATAATAATTATTGTAAATATGTGCCGAATAATAACGTACACGCGGATGACGAGAATCAGAATGATCAAACCAGTTGTGATGGTAAGTGATATACAATCCAGATGTTGTTCCTTCGCTTAAACCCAATAAACTTGCTTTTCCATTGTCCCAAAAGTGATTATAAGAAAGTGTAATATACGTCGATGTCTTATTGTCTAAAGCACCATCGCCTTTTATCTGGTCAGCATCACTTCCTGCATTTCCGTAGAATAGATCACAATTGTGAACCCAAATATGGTCGTTATCTTGTTGCATTCCAACGTTGTCACCTGCGGTACTGTCACAATTCATGAATCCGATATTGTTTACTTCAATGTTTGAAGCCGATTTTAAGCGAACGCCCCAGCCATTTGCAACAGCATCATTTCCAATGCCTTCAAAAGTTACATAACTTGATGCATTGTTAGAGTTTTCAATAACAACATCGCCACCTTCCATAACTGTCATATCGGTTATATTTCCAATTAAGCGAATAATAAACGGTCGCGTATCTTTTCCTTTTTTGATTGCATAAAGAATATTTTGCAAACCAATACAAGGATTTGAACTTGCCCCAGTTATATTCATAGAAATCGTGTTTTTTGTATTTTGCGTAATGTAAAGTATTACGGCATTATCCTTTGGGGTTCCATCAGCTTTATAACCTCCAGGAATACGGCCGCCTTCAAATGCAAAGCCATTTCTATCGTGAGCAGATACCGTTAGAGTTCCTGTCGTAGCACCAGTTCCTTCTATGCCATTTACAACTGGTTTTACTTTCACTGTGTAAGATCCCGCTTTAAGCCCAGGAATGTCCGCTCGGAAATACGAACCGTAATTTCTGATAAGCTGATCGTCTATTTTCTTATCTGTAAATGCGTTGCCGGTATAATAGACGTTGTAAGTTTGAGCTCCACTGACAGGTTGCCATTTTACAAATGCAGTTTCTAACCAGCCCGAGGCTTCATTAATTTGAATAGTTTGCGCCCATAGCTGTACGGTCATGAGAAAGACCGCTACGAAAAGTAGGTTTTTTTTCATAAGTGTTTGTTTAAGATAGTTAATAGTAAGTAAGTGGTTTTACTTTCAACTACAAGTGGTTTAATTGTAATCGATTACACAAAATTATATATTAATTTTTAATAATGTAATTTTTGTGTAAAAATTTAAATTATAATTTATTTTAATGGTTTATTAATTGATTAAAATGTAATAAATTGCATGAATTGTAATTTATTGCATAATCATAGAGAAGTGTTAAAAGCTTTTGTGTTCTAGCTTTTAATAATTTCGTAATGAAATTTAAAAAGTATAATGAAAATGTAAATTATTTTAATTACATAAGTTACATTTTATTTTTTTGTAAGAAATGTATTTATTATTGTTTTTAAAGAACAGATTATTCTTAAAAGTTTTTGCCGTTTTACTTAATGAAGAAGTAAGTTGCATTAATAAAAAAAGCCTTTTTGATTTTATTCAAAAAGGCTTAAATATATTATGTTGATTTTTTTAATCTCTGCTAGCAAATTTAGATAGTAATCTTAAAAATTCGATGTATAGCCAAACTAATGTTACCATTAATCCCATTGCGCCATACCATTCCATAAATTTTGGCATTCTTTCTCTTGCACCTTTTTCAATTAAATCAAAATCTAAGAAAAGGTTAAGTGCAGCAATAATAATTACAAAAATACTGATACCTATGCTCATCAATGAGTTTCCATGATGAACAGGGGTAAAGCTTGTAAACATTGATACAATCCACGAAATCAAATAATACGTTGCAATTGCCAATGTAGCAGCAACAACTACCGATTTAAATTGCTCTGTAACTTTAACGATTTTGAATTTGTATAAACCAAGACAAACCAAGAAAGTAACAAGAGTTGCACCAACAGCATTAATTACAATGCCTGGAAATTTTAATTCAAAAATGGCAGAAATTCCTCCAATAAATAAACCTTCAAATAAAGCATATCCTGGTGCTAAATAAGGTGAAGCCTGGGGTTTAAAAGCGGAAACAATAACAAGAATGAAAGCAACTATTGCACCTCCAATAGTTGGTAGAATTGGGTTTATTTCATTGAATGCCATCCACCATGTTACCATAGCGGCACCGCATAAAATTAGAAATAAAATAGCTGTTTTGTTAATTGTTCCAGATACCGTCATTTCTTGATTGTAATCAATAATCTGGGCTTGGTGTACTTCAGTTCTAGGTTCAGCATTTGATGAAAAACGCTTACTGTTTAAGAATGGGTTTTTTGAATTAAAGTTCATAATGTAATACATTTAATTGAACCCAAATATATGGAGATTTTTTGAAGTGCAATTCTGAGAAAGAATTTTTTAACATGAATTTCTCTTCTTTATTTATCATAAAAAAAATCCACCAAAATTAATTTGATGGATTTTTATATTTTATGATGATTTACTTTTTCCTTATTGCAATAAATCTAAAACTAATGAAGGAAATAAACCTAAAGCTATATTTAAAACAATTGATACAACCGCAGCAGCATAAATAAGGAATGGTCTTCCCGTTCTTTCTTGATTTGGTTCTTTAGAATACATCGCGATGATTAGTTTGAAATAATAACCAACACTTATGATAGAATTGATTACAGCAACAATCACTAAACCAATATATCCTGCTTGAATCGTTTGATTGAATAAGAATAATTTAGCAAAAAATCCAGAGAAAATCGGAATTCCAGCCATTGATAATAAAGAGGCTGTAAGAATTGCAGCCAATAACGGATTTGTTTTTCCTAATCCGTGGAAGTTGGTAATGTCTTCGTTATCTTGATCTCTGCATACATATAAAATAACGCTGAAAGCAGCAATTCCAGACAATGCATAAGCTGTTGTGTAGTACAATAAAACTCCTGCCGATGCAGAAACAGTTAACAAAGTCATTAACATGAAACCTGCGTGAGAAATTCCAGAGAAAGCAAGCATACGTTTTACATTTACTTGTCTTAATGCCATGATATTACCAACGCACATTGATGCAATAGAAATAATAACCACAATGACTTCAAACGTATGTAAAAGGTCTTGATTTTCTAAAGAAGAAATAACATTCATACCAGCAATCAGCTTAAATAAAGTTGCAATTGCCACTACTTTTGCTAATGTACTCATCAAAGCAGTTGTTAGAGCTGGAGAGCCTTCGTAAACATCTGGAGCCCAGAAATGAAAAGGAACTGCAGCAACTTTAAATAACATTCCAATAATCATTAAAATTAATCCAATAGGAAACCAGATTGGTAATTCTGCTGATAAAGCACTTTCGTGAATTTCGCTGATATCAAAAGTTCCCATTGCACCATAAATCAAGCAGATTCCGAATAAGATAATTCCTGATGCAAAAGATCCCATCAAGAAATATTTCATACCTGCTTCGTTACTTTTTATGTTCAAACGATCACTTGCAGCTAAAACATATAATGCAATAGATAAGATTTCAATTCCTAAAAAGAACATTGCTAAGTTTCCGAAAGAAACCATAGCTACAGCTCCAGCCAATAAAAATACTTTTATGGCAACGAAATCTGAAATTTTTGTTGGGTGATTTTGATAAAAATTATGGCTTAATGCTACAAGGAAAATTGTCAAAACGATAAACAATGACGAAAAAGCTGTAGAAAACTTTGATACTGCTATCATGTTATTGTAATAACTTTGTTCAGCTCCAAACTCACAGAAATTAAGTGCCAATACCCCTAGTAAACCCAAAATGGTAATAGGAATGATGGCCTTTCTTAAATTAAGAATTTCAAACAATAGGCAGAAAATACCCAATCCTGTTATAGCTATTAATGTATTCATTTTTGTCTTTTTGATTTAGGATTTCAATTTTTAAATGTAATCCTAATTTATTTTTTGTTTAAAATATTAGTTCTTATTGATAACTTGTAAAATGTTTTCCAAGCTTGGTGTAATCAAATCTGTAATTGGTTTTGGATAAAATCCGAAAAACAATAAAACAGCAATAATTACAGCAAATGAAATTCCTTCGTTTAAAGAAACATCTGCAAAAGCTTTAGAATTGGTTTCTCCTAACATTACATGTTGGAACATTCTTAACATATAGTAAGCTCCTAAAATAATAGTAGTTCCACCAAGAATAGCAAACCAGATATTAATTTGAGATAAACTATACAATACTGTAAATTCTCCAACAAAGTTAAATGTACTTGGTAAAGCAACAGAAGCTAATACTAAGATTAAAAACATTGAAGTAAATTTTGGAGATTGTGTACGAATACCGCCCATTTCTGAAATTTCTCTAGTTTCAAATCTTCTGAAAATTACTTCAGCTGCAAAGAATAATCCCACGACAACAAATCCGTGAGCAATCATTTGCATAACAGCTCCTCTTAAACCATCAAGAGTTAATGTATAAGAACCTGCAGCGATTAATCCAACGTGCGCAAGAGAAGAATAAGCTAATAATTTTTTAAGATCTTTTTGTCTCAATGCAACGATTGATCCGTAGATAACTCCAGCAATTCCTAAAGCGATAAAAATATTCATATATTCTTTTGCAGCTAAAGGTGCAATTGGCAACTGCCAACGAAGTACACTGTATAATCCCATTTTTAGCATGATACCAGATAAAAGCATTGTTCCAACAGTTGGTGCTTTTTGGTACACATTTGCCTGCCATGTATGGAAAGGAATAATTGGAATTTTAATAGCATAAGCTAAAAAGAATGCTAAGAAAATCCATAATTGTTCGCAAGCCGATAAATTTAATTTGTATAAATCTTCAATTAAGAAAGAACCTGCTTTTGTATATAAATAAATAAAGGCAGTTAACATGAATAACGAACCAGCAAGTGTATAAATAAAGAATTTAACTACTGCTTTTCTGCGTTCTTCAGCATCGCCGTTACCCCAGATTAAAGCGATAAAGTAAATCGGAATAAGGGCTAACTCCCAGAAAATGTAATATAATAAACCATCAGCAGCTAAGAAAGTTCCTGTCATAGCAAAAGCCATAAACAAGATTAATCCGTAAAAAGCTTTGGCATTTTTGTATTCATTTCCAAAAGAAGAAAATATGATAATCGGAGTTAAAGCTGCAGTTAATAAAACCATTGCAAGCCCAAGTCCGTCTGCATTTAAAGCAAAAGAAATTTTTGGCTGTGTAATCCAGCTGTTGATTACGCTGATATTTTCGCCAGCATTATAATTATTCAATAATACAATTGAACATCCTAAAGCAGCTAAGCTAAAAAGCAAAGCAACTTTCGAAGCTAGTTTGTCACCAGAAAAATAAGTGGCAAATGCACCAATTAAAAGTATAATTAATATAGTAGAAACGTTCATAGTAATAATATTATTGAGCTAAAAATATATAGGAAACAATTGCACAAAGTCCTAAAACAAAAACAAATAGATATAATCCTATACTTCCGGTTTGTAATTTTTTTCCTTGAAAAGCAATTTCGTTTGCTATTTTACCTAATCCAAATACAAGAGCAGATAATCCTGTTTCGATATAATCTCTAAAAAATTTAGATAGACTATTAACAGGCGCTACAAATACAGCATCGTAAATTTCGTCTACATAATATTTGTTGTATAACACTTTGCTTAAACCAGTAATGTTTTCATCAGTTTCTGGAACATTATCTTGTTTGAAGTATTTTACGTAAGCAATTAAAATTCCAAGTAATCCGCCTAAAACTGCAACACCCATTAAAGTATATTCTGTTGTACCTAAATGGTGTTCTTCTCCTGCTACTTTTGTGAAAAGAGGAGCAAGGTATTCATTTAACCAGCTGTTTCCAGGTAAACTAATCAATCCGCCAAAAGTTGCCAAAATAGCTAAGATGATAAGTGGAATAGTAATTAACGAACCACTTTCGTGTAAATGATGTTTTTGCTCTTCAGTTCCTCTAAATTCTTTGAAGAAAGTTAAGAACATTAAACGGAACATATAAAAAGCTGTCATGATTGAAGCAACTGATCCAACAACGTATAATGGAATACTGTGGTGGAATGCTGTCAATAAAATTTCGTCTTTTGAGAAGAATCCAGAGAAGAATGGAACTCCAGAAATTGCTAATGAAGAAATTAGCATTGTCCAGAATGTGATTGGCATTGCTTTACGCAAACCTCCCATGTTACGCATATCTTGTTCTCCATGTAATCCATGAATTACAGATCCAGATCCTAAGAATAAACAAGCTTTAAAGAAAGCGTGAGTGATTACGTGAAAAACCGCTACTTCATAAGCTCCAAATCCTAATGCTAAAAACATTAAACCTAATTGAGAAACTGTAGAGTAAGCCAATACTTTTTTGATATCGTTTTGAACTAAACCAATTGTAGCCGCAACTAATGAAGTGATTGCTCCAATAATTGCAATTACAGATTGAACATCAGTTGCAAGATCAAAAACAAAGTTTAATCTAGTTACCATAAAGATACCAGCAGTTACCATCGTAGCCGCGTGGATCAAAGCAGAAACTGGAGTTGGTCCAGCCATCGCATCAGGTAACCAAGTGTATAACGGAATTTGAGCAGATTTACCACAAGCTCCAATGAATAAACATAAAGCTGCTAAAGAAAGTAATGGTAAATTTAAGTTAGTAGCTCCAGCAATTGCAGTTTTTAAAGTTGCATAATCTAATGTAGAAAACATCGAACCGATGATGAACATTCCGATTAATAAACCTAAATCTCCAATTCTGTTCATGATGAAAGCTTTTTTTGCAGCATCATTATAGTCTTGGTTTTTATGCCAGAATCCGATCAATAGGTAAGAACAAAGTCCAACACCTTCCCATCCGATGAAAAGAACTAATAAGTTGCTTCCAATTACAAGCGTAATCATAAAGAAAACGAACAAATTCAAGTAAGAGAAGAATTTGTGCATGTTTTCGTCATCATGCATGTAACTAATAGAGTATAAGTGAATCAAGTATCCAATTCCTGTTACAAAAAGTAACCAAAGAACTGATAATTGATCTAATAAAAATCCAAGGTTGATTTTTAAGTTGCTAATTTGAATCCAATCAAATAAGGTAACCTCAATTCCTTTTCCGGTTGAAGTTATTTGATTAAAAAGTAAAAGAGAAACTACAAAAGAAATTGCTACGGCAATAGTTCCGATTGCACCAGAAACTGTTTTGCCTAAGCTTTTTCCAAAAAAGACATTTACTAGAAAACCTAGTAAAGGAGTTAAAACTAAAATTAAAGCTAAATTGGTATCCATTTCTGATTATCCTTTTAAATTTTTTAAATTATCGATACTAATTGATCCGATATTTCTAAAGATAGAAACTAAAATGGCCAATCCTACCGCAACTTCGGCTGCAGCAACCGCCATCGAGAAAAACACAAAAACTTGTCCTTGTGCATCTTGATGATAAGTTGAAAAAGCAACAAATAAAAGGTTCACCGCATTCAACATAATTTCGATAGACATGAAAACGATAATAGCATTTCGTCTGTACAATACACCAAAAATACCAATACAGAAAAGTACAACACTTAAAAATATGTAGTTTTCAATACCTATTTGATTTAATATATTACCCATTATTTATTTAATTTTTCTTTTTTAGACAATAGAACTGTTCCAATCATAGCAACTAAAAGTAAAACAGAAGCAAATTCGAACGGAACCATATATTCATCTAATAAAATTTTACCTAAAACTTTAATAGATTGGAAATCTTCTCCTGTAGAATCGTATTCACCAACAATTGGTTTCGAGTTAATGAAGATTGTGATTAAAACAATCAAGATCAAGCAGAAAGATACAATAGCTCCTAAACGTGTAATTCTAGGGCGATGAACTTCTCGCTGTTCGTTTAAGTTCATCAACATGATCGTAAACAGGAACAGAATCATAATAGCTCCAGAGTAGACTATTATATGTACGACTGCTAAAAACTGAGAATTTAATAGTAAATAATGACCAGCAATCGAGAAGAAACAAATTACTAAGTAAATCGCTGAGTGAATTGGGTTTCTGCTGAAAATAGTTAAGAAAGCTGTAATAACAGTAATAAACGCTAAAAAGCAAAAGATAACTTGTACAGTTGTTGCGTGTGCAAAATCAGGAATATGTATCATTTAGTTAGCGTTTTTAAGTTGAGCATTTTTCATGGCCATTTCTAAAGGCATTACTAATTTGTCTTTCCCGAAAATGAAATCTTCCCTTTCGTAACTAGCAGGAACTAATACTTTAGAAGTAGTTAAGTAAATAGCGTCTTTTGGACAAGCTTCTTCACATAAACCGCAGAAAATACAACGAAGCATATTGATTTCGTAGATTTCAGCATATTTCTCTTCTCTATATAAGTGTTTTTCATCAGGCTTGCGTTCAGCAGCTTTCATAGTGATTGCTTCTGCTGGGCATGATAAAGCACATAATCCGCAAGCAGTACAGTTTTCACGACCTTGTTCATCACGTTTCAACATATGCTGACCACGATAAACTGGACTCATTTCACGAACCTGCTCAGGATAATGAATGGTAACTTTTTTTCTGAAAAGGTGTTTTACGGTAATAAATAAACCTTTCACAATCGCCACAAGATACAATCGCTCAATAAAAGTCATGTCCTTATTTGACACCACTTTTTTTCTACCCGATAATGATATAGTTTCTATTGACATTTTTACTATTATAGTTTATGATTCAAATTTTGATGATTCAAATTCAAATCTATTTTGTTTTTATTTGATGCTTATTACGGTTCTTAGAATCCTAAGAAAGCGCAATATCGTGTCTTAATATTACAATTCCAGTAATCATGATATTAACAATCGAAAGCGGAATTAAAATTCTCCAACCTAAGTTCATTAATTGGTCATATCTAAATCTAGGAATTGTCCAACGAACCCACATGTAGAAAAATATGAAGAAACATATTTTTGCAAAAAGAGCGCAATACCTAATAAGTTAGCTGTATTTACACCAACATTTTCTACCATCCATTGCATTCCTGGATAGTTGTATCCACCAAAGAATAAAACAGAAATAATAGTAGAAGAGATAAACATACTCGCATATTCAGCAAATAAATAGAATCCCATTTTCATTGATGAATATTCTGTATGATAACCTCCAATTAATTCGTTTTCACATTCTGCTAAATCGAAAGGTGTTCTGTTTGTTTCTGCAAAAGAGCAGATTAAGAAAATTAAAAATGATAAAGGCTGATAGAAAACATTCCAGTTCATTCCTTGTTGCTGTAATGAGATTTCTTTCAAACTCATTGTTCCAGTCATCATTAATAAAGCAATCATCGATAATCCCATAGCAACTTCATAAGAAACCATTTGAGATGCAGCACGAATAGCTCCCATTAATGAGAATTTATTGTTAGAAGCCCATCCACCAATCATGATGCCATAAACTCCAACAGAGAGAACACCAAAAATGTATAATAAAGCAATATTTACATCTGTTGCCTGAAGAATAATGTCTCTTCCGAAAAGATGCAAACGATCTCCCCACGGAATTACAGCACTAGTCATCAAAGCCGTACTCATTGCAATTGCAGGACCTACGAAAAATAAAATTCTATTAGGAGTGTTAGGTTCAAATTCTTCTTTAGAGAATAATTTCATACCGTCTGCAAGTGGCTGTAGTAAACCTCCCCAACCTGCGCGGTTTGGACCAACTCGATCCTGAAGAAAAGCAGCGACTTTACGCTCAGCCCATGTAGAGTACATTGCCATAATCATGGTTACCGCAAAAACGACAACAATAACAACACTTTTTTCTATAATAAATGCACTTTCCATTTCTTATTTTTTATCGTTTGTATTTAATGGAATTGATGCCATACTAATTTTTTTACGGTCGATATCTCTACCTAAAAGAATATTCTTTTCGGTATCGATTTCAACTTTCTCTAATTTCTGAGTATAGTTATTTTGATTGATAACAGAATCTTTTTCAAATTCTCTTGGTCCTTCAATAACCCAGTCATTAACATCTTTATGGTCAAAACGACAGCTGTTGCAGATGAATTCTTCTACTTCATGGTACTCGTCTTTACGACCAGTTACACGCTGAATTTCTCCACCAAACATCCAAACCGTAGTTTTACCGCAGCATCCTGGAGTAGTACATTTTCTGTGTGCATTGTAAGGTTTATTAAACCAAACTCTTGATTTAAAACGAAAAGTTTTATCTGTTAAAGCTCCAACCGGACAAACATCAATCATGTTTCCAGAGAACTCATTGTCGATTGCTTTAGAAATTCCAGTAGAAATATTAGCGTGATCTCCACGATCTAATACTCCGTGAACTCTGTTGTCTGTCAATTGATCTGCAACTTGTACACATCTTTGGCATAAGATACAACGGTTCATATGCAGTTGAATATTTGGACCAATATTTTCTGGTTCAAACGTTCTTTTTTCTTCAATATAACGTGATTTAGGATTTCCGTGTTCAAAACTTAAATTTTGAAGATCACATTCTCCCGCCTGATCACAAATTGGACAATCTAATGGGTGGTTGATTAATAAAAATTCTGTTACAGATTTACGTGCTTCGGTAACTCTGGCAGAAGATTTACTGTTTACTTCCATTCCGTCCATACATCCTGTTACACAAGATGCCATAAGTTTTGGCATTGGTCTTGGATCAGCTTCACTACCTTTAGAAACTTCAACTAAACAACAACGGCATTTTCCGCCACTGCCTTTTAATTTTGAGTAATAGCACATGGCTGGCGGTACCAAATCTCCACCAATCATACGTGCAGCCTGCAGGATCGTTGTTCCTGGCTCTACGTCTATACTTTGACCGTCTATGGTTACTTTCATCTCTTTATTTTGTTTTTTTAGTTTCAGGTTTCAGGTTTCACGTTTTCACTTGAAACTAAAAAAACTTGAAACTTTAAACTATTTTAAACTTTTTTGTTGAAAGTCGGAATATTGAAAAGAATTGCTGTCCTTTTTAACATTATGAACTTTATAACTTTCTGCTTTTTATTTTTATACGATTACTTTACCGCCTACTAAATGCTTTACTTGTGAAAAAGGTTCAGCAACAAAGTGATCTCTATTTTTGATTTTTTCTGGGAAACGAACGTGATATTCGAACTCGTCTCTAAAGTGGCGAATCGCTGCTGCTACTGGCCAAGAAGCCGCGTCACCAAGTGGACAAATTGTGTTTCCTTCAATTTTACTTTGAATGCTCCACAATAATTCGATATCTTCTTCACGGCCTTGACCGTTTTCGATTCTCCATAAGATTTTTTCTAACCATCCTGTTCCTTCACGGCAAGGTGTGCATTGTCCGCAAGATTCGTGGTGGTAAAAACGGGCAAAGTTCCAAGTGTTTCTTACTACACAAGCTGTATCGTTATAAACAATAAATCCTCCAGAACCTAACATGGATCCAGTAGCAAAACCACCATCACTTAAAGATTCATAAGTCATTAAACGATCTTCGCCATTTGCTGTTTTGAAAATTAATTCAGCTGGTAAAATTGGCACAGAAGAACCTCCAGGCACAAATGCTTTCAAAGGTCTGCTTGAAGACATTCCTCCCAAATATTCATCAGAATTCATGAATTCGTCTACACTTAAACCTAATTCAATTTCGTAAACTCCAGGATTTTTGATGTGCCCAGAAGCAGAAATTAATTTTGTTCCAGTAGAACGACCAATACCAATTTTTGCATAATCATCACCAGAATTGTTTACAATCCAAGGCACAGTTGCAATTGTTTCAACATTGTTTACCACAGTTGGATTTGCCCAAAGACCAGAAACTGCTGGGAAAGGTGGTTTAATACGAGGATTTCCTCTTTTACCTTCCAAAGACTCGATCAATGCAGTTTCTTCTCCACAGATATATGCTCCGGCTCCACAGTGTACGTGAAGTTCAAGATCATAACCTGATCCTAATATATTTTTTCCTAACCAGCCCGCAGCTTTAGCCTCGGCGATTGCTCTTTCTAAAATTTTGAAAACCCACATATATTCTCCACGGATGTAGATATACGATAGGTTAGCGCCCAAAGCGTAGCTAGAAGTAATCATTCCCTCGATCAATAAGTGAGGAATATATTCCATCAAGAATCTATCTTTGAATGTTCCAGGCTCAGATTCATCGGCGTTACACACTAAGTGTCTTGGTCTTCCTGATTTTTTGTCAATAAAGCTCCATTTCATTCCAGCAGGGAAACCAGCTCCACCTCGACCACGTAATCCTGATTTTTTTACTTCTTCAGTAACTTCATCTGGAGTAAGTGTTTTTAAAGCTTTTTCTACAGAAGCGTAACCTCCATTTTGGCGATAAACTTCGTAGGTTTTAATTCCAGGAATATTGATTTTATCTAATAATATTTTTTGTGACATCTTATTTATCGTGTAATATTATTTTATCGTCTTTACAATCAGCGATTAACTGATCGATTTTTTCTTCTGTCAGTTTTTCTTTGTAGAAATCACCTAACTGCATCATTGGAGCATATCCGCAAGCACCTAAACATTCTACACCAGCAATGGTAAACATTCCGTCTGGAGTTGTTTCTCCCATTTTAATGCCTAATTTTTCAGAAGTATAATCCATTAAATTTTCGGCACCGTTTAAACAACAACAAGAAGTCTGGCAAAATTCAAACATATACTTACCAATTGGCTTTTGGTTGAACATTGTATAGAAAGTAACCACTTCATAAACCTCAATTGGTTTGATCTGAAGAATCTCGGCAACTTTATCTTGCAATTCAATACTAAGCCAGTTGTTATGTGCATCCTGAACTTCGTGCAAAACAGGCAATAAAGCCGATTTTTGTTTGCCCTCAGGATAATGACTGATCAATTCATTGATGCGGTTCATCAATGCCTCGGTCATGTTTATTTCTTGTTTGTAATGTTTTCTTTCCATTTTATTCTTGTTTTGCCACAAGGGCGCAAAGGCACAAATTTTTTAATCTAAATTCTTCCAGATAGCCATCGGGACTAAAATCTAAATTTTTTTAGGCATCTAATTCTCCTGCAATTACGTTCAAACTTGAAAGAATGATAATCGCATCAGAAAGCATAGCGCCTTTAATCATTTCTGGGAATGCTTGATAATAAATAAAGCATGGTCTTCTGAAATGTAATCTATATGGAGTTCTACTTCCGTCTGTTACTAAATAAAAACCAAGTTCTCCATTTCCTCCTTCTACAGGGTGATAAATTTCTGCAACTGGTACAGGAACTTCTCCCATTACGATCTTAAAGTGATAAATTAAAGATTCCATAGAAGTGTAAACATCTTCTTTTGGAGGAAGGTAGTAATCTGGAACTTCAGCATGATATTCGTTTCCTGGAGGCATTTTTTCTAACGCCTGACGAATAATGCTTAAACTTTCCCAAACTTCAGCATTACGAACACAGAAACGATCGTAAGTATCTCCTGATTTTCCAACAGGAACAATAAAATCGAAATCTTCGTAAGATGAATAAGGCTGTGCTACACGTACGTCGTAATCAACACCAGCAGCACGTAAGTTTGGACCTGTAAATCCGTAAGCCATTGCTTTTTCAGCAGTGATTCCACCTACGTTTACAGTTCTATCAAGGAAAATTCTATTTCTCTCGAATAAGTTTTGGAATTCTTGCCAAACTGGTGGGAATTCTTCTAGGAATTTATCTAGTTTTTTGAAAACTTCTGGAGACCAGTCTCTTTCAAAACCACCAATTCTTCCCATATTTGTAGTCAAACGAGCTCCACAAATTTCTTCGTAGATTTCGTAGATTTTTTCTCTAAATTGAAAAACGTATAAGAAACCAGTATACGCACCAGTATCCACACCTAAAATCCCGTTACAGATAATATGATCGGTAATACGAGCCAGCTCCATAACAATAACTCTAAGGTACTGAGCTCTTTTAGGAACGTCAACACCTAATAGTTTTTCTACTGTCATCCACCATCCCATATTATTAATAGGAGAGGAGCAATAGTTCATACGGTCTGTAAGTGGTGTAATTTGATAAAAAGGACGATTTTCGGCAATTTTTTCAAAAGCTCTATGAATGTAGCCAATAGTTGGCTCAGCTTCTAGAATTTTTTCACCATCCATCAACAAGATATTTTGAAAAATACCGTGTGTAGCAGGGTGTGTCGGGCCTAAATTCAGTACAGAAAGTTCGCTTCCGTCTTCATTTAATCTCTCCTTAATTATTTTAGCATAACGATGCTCTGGTGGTAATAATAGTTCTGACATTTTATAATGTTGAATTATTTTTTAGCAATTTGTTGTTGTTCTTCCAAAGAATCTGTCGTCTTTGTCGGTTCTTCCGCTGTCTTCCATTGGGAACTCTTTTCTCATTGGGTGAGACTGCATTTCGTCCATATTTAAAATACGTTTCAATTGAGGATGTCCTATAAAGTTAATCCCAAAAAAATCGAAAGTTTCTCTTTCCATCCAATTCGAAGACAAGAAAATATTTGAAACTGATTTTATTTCTGGTTTTTCACCGTTTAAGAAAACTTTGATTTTTAATCTTTTGTTTTCGTACCAGTTGTGTAAATGATAGACTACTGCAAACTGACGTTCACTTTCATTATCTGGATAATGAATACCGCATAAGTCAGTTAAGAAATGAAACTTTAATTCTGAATCGTTTTTAAGAAATAGAATCAATGCTGTAATTTTATCAGCAGAAGCTTCTAAAGAAAAAATATCTCTTTCTTGCTGAAAGTTGAAAACATCATTGTTAAATGTTTCAGTAAGTTTATCTTGGATCAGGGTGTTTTCTAAAGCCATCTTATGAGATATTATATGAAGCTAATAATTCTTGGTATTCTGGTGAGCTTCTGCGTCTCACGGATTCGCTTTTCACTAAATCTTGGAGTCTCATAACACCATCTACAATTTGTTCTGGTCTTGGTGGGCATCCTGGAACATATACGTCAACAGGAATTACTTTGTCAATTCCTTGAAGAACAGAGTAAGTATCAAAAATACCTCCTGAAGAAGCACAAGCTCCAACTGCAATAACCCAACGAGGTTCAGACATTTGTTCGTAAACTTGTCTTAAAATAGGAGCCATTTTTTTAGAAATAGTTCCCATTACTAATAACATGTCTGCTTGTCTTGGAGAGAAACTCACACGCTCAGAACCAAATCGAGCTAAATCGTAATGAGATGCCATTGTTGCCATGAATTCGATACCACAGCATGAAGTAGCGAAAGGAAGTGGCCATAATGAATTGGCTCTTGCTAAACCAACAACATCACTAAGTTTTGTAGCGAAGAAACCTTCACCAGTAACTCCTTCTGGTGGTGAAACCATATTTACTTTTGAATCGCTCATTTTTATTTTAGATTTCTGATTTTAGATTTTTAGATTTTTGAAATCTTAAAAAGTAAAATCAATTTTTTTAAATCATTTTTTGTTGAGGATTAAATCTTAAATTCTAATTCTAAATCGTTTAAATCAGAAATCTAAAATCTAAAATCTCTAATTATTCCCACTCTAATGCTTTCTTTTTGATGATATAGAAAAAACCAACTAAAAGGAAAGACATGAAAACAATCATTTTTAACATTCCTTCAATTCCTAAATCTTTGAAGTTTACTGCCCAAGGATAAAGGAAAATCACCTCTACATCGAACAATACAAACAAAATGGCAACAAGGAAATATTTTACAGAAAATGGAATACGGGCATTACCAATAGATTCGATACCGCATTCGAAGTTTTTGTCTTTAACTTCAGAGTTTCTTTTCGGGCCTAGTTTTCCAGAAATAATGATTGTTCCTACCACAAAACCTACAGCTAGAATAAACTGCATTAAAATAGGAATGTAACTGTATTGATCAGATTGCATAAACTTCGATTTTATACTTAAAAAATGAGCCACAAAGATAACTTGGAACTCTGTAAAACACAAGCTAAAAAGGGTTTTAAGTAGGGTGCGAAACAGCGTTTATGCCTAATTTTTATTGATTATAAATAACATGATGTTATTTTAGTATTTTTTTAAGAATTGTCCAAAAAAAAAACGCCCCGATACTTCGGGACGTCTTTTGAGACCATTCAGAGGCAAAAAAAATAAATTGCTATATTTTTCTTAGATTACTGCTACTTTAGCAGCAACTTTCCCTTTTCTTCCTTCTTCTTCTTCATAGCTTACACGGTCACCTTCGCGTAATTCTTCCGCGTTAATTCCTGAAGCGTGAACGAAGATGTCCTTTCCTGTTTCTTCGTCTGTAATGAATCCATAACCTTTAGACTCATTGAAAAATTTTACTGTACCTGTACGCATTGTAATTGTAATAATAATTTATAATAAAACAAATGTAACATATAAATTCATACAAAAGACATGTACGTGTTAATTTTTTGTAAAAATTATTGATTTACAGTGTTTTTACGTGGTTTATTGCATCAAATTTTATATGAAATACGATAATTTGAGAATCATTAATTGTAGGAATATGCGAAATGGATATCTGTAGGAATTTAATATTTAAAAAAATGTGCTCTTTAGGAATATTTTTATCTTTTTTAAACAAAAAAGCGATTGAAATTTTTCAATCGCCTTTTGGGTATTTTCAAGCTTTATAAATTGGTTACAAAGCGTCAACTTTAATGTGTAATTCTTTTAATTGAGTATCATCAATTGCAGCTGGTGCATCAATCATTACATCACGTCCAGAATTGTTTTTAGGGAAAGCGATGAAATCTCTAATTGTTTCTTGACCTCCTAAAATAGCAACTAATCTATCCAATCCAAATGCTAAACCTCCGTGTGGCGGCGCACCAAACTGGAAAGCATCCATTAAGAATCCGAATTGAGCTTTTGCTTCTTCTTCGGTAAATCCTAAATATTTGAACATTAATTGTTGTGTCGCTTTGTCATGAATACGAATAGATCCACCTCCAATTTCGTTTCCGTTCAAAACCATATCATAGGCATTTGCGCGAACTTTTCCTGGCTCTGTTTCTAATAAAGCCATATCTTCTGGTTTTGGAGATGTAAAAGGGTGGTGCATAGCATGAAAACGTCCGCTTTCTTCATCAAGTTCCAATAATGGGAAATCTACAACCCATAATGGAGCAAATTCTTCTGGATTACGTAATCCTAAACGAGTTGCTAATTCCATACGAAGTGCAGATAATTGCGCACGTGTTTTATTTGCTGGACCAGAAAGTACAAAAATCATATCGCCAGGATTTGCTTCTGTAGCTTTTGCCCAATTTGTTAAATCTTCTTGATCGTAGAATTTATCTACAGATGATTTATATGTTCCGTCTTCGTTGCATTTTACATATACCATTCCAGACGCTCCAACTTGTGGACGTTTTACCCAGTCAATTAATCCGTCGATTTCTTTACGAGTATAATTTCCTGCTCCTGGAACTGCAATTCCGACAACTAATTCAGCAGAATTAAAAACTGGGAATTCTTTATGCTGTGCAAATTCATTTAATTCTCCAAACTTCATTCCGAAACGAATATCCGGTTTGTCGTTTCCGTATGTTTTCATGGCATAGTCGTAAGTAATTCTTGGGAATTTATCTACTTCAATGCCTTTAATTTCTTTTAATAAATGTCTTGTCAAACCTTCGAAAACATTCAAAATGTCTTCTTGTTCAACAAATGCCATTTCGCAGTCAATTTGTGTAAACTCTGGCTGACGGTCTGCACGTAAATCTTCGTCACGGAAACATTTTACGATTTGGAAATATTTATCCATTCCTCCAACCATCAAAAGTTGTTTGAAAGTTTGCGGAGATTGTGGCAAAGCATAAAACTGACCTTCGTTCATACGGCTTGGTACAACAAAATCTCTTGCTCCTTCTGGAGTAGATTTAATTAAATAAGGAGTTTCAACTTCGCAGAAATCTAAATCTGATAAATATTTACGAACTTCCATTGCCACTTTGTGACGGAATAATAAACTGTTTTTTACTGGATTTCTACGAATATCTAAATAACGATATTTCATTCTGATATCTTCACCACCGTCCGTTTCATCTTCAATTGTAAATGGAGGCGTTAAAGCGGTGTTTAGAATCGTTAATTCAGAAACTAAAATTTCGATTTCACCCGTCGGAATGTTTTTGTTTTTAGCTTCACGCTCAATAACAGTTCCTTTTACCTGAATTACAAATTCTCTTCCTAGAGTTTTTGCCAATTCAAAAACAGTTTTATCGGTACGGCTTTCGTCAAAAATAAGTTGTGTAATTCCGTAACGGTCACGCAAGTCAACCCAGTTCATAAATCCTTTATCGCGTGATTTTTGTACCCATCCCGCTAGCGTAACTTCCGTATTAATATTTGAGGCATTTAGTTCGCCGCAATTATGACTTCTATACATGATCTAAATTTTAGACTGCAAAAGTAAACACAAAATTCAAATTAATATAGTAAAGTGATAAGTTGATGCATAATAATTTCAAATAAATTGTTAATTGTGAAATTTCGAAGCTTTAATTTTTTAGTTTTGATACTCTAAAAACAAATAATAATATCCATGAAGAAACTTTTTGTTGCTGGTTTGGTAATTTTTAATGCTTTGAATGTTATAGGACAAAGCAATAATTCGATTAAATTCACTGCTAAAATCGAAAATAGAAATAGTGATACCTTAATAATAAGAGGAAAAGATAATTTTAAGCAAGTAATTCCAATTGACAAAAAAGGAGTTTTTGCAGCAACTTTTGATGCGCCAAAAGGATTTTATATGTTTTCTGATGGAAAAGAATCTTCTAATCTTTATTTAAAACCAAATTCTGAAGTCAATTTGACAATGAATGCCAAAGAATTTGATGAAACGATTGTATATAAAGGTAAAGGCGTAAACGAAAGTAACTTTTTGGCGCAACAAGCTTTAAAAGATGAAACTTTTCAAAATGATGCTTTTAAAAAAGAGGCTGCAGAATTTACTGCTTTACTTGATGGTAAATTAAAAAAGGATACAGAAAGTGTAGAAAAAGGTGATTTAGATCCAGAATTTAAAGCAGCTTTAAAACGTAGCTTTGAAAGTTTCCACCAATATGCGGCAGAAAATTATGAAAGAGTAGCGAAAGCTAATGAAATGATTGGAAAGCCATCTCCTGGTTTTGACTACGAAAACTTTAAAGGTGGAAAAACAAAGCTTTCTGACTTGAAAGGAAAATATGTTTACATTGATCTTTGGGCAACTTGGTGTGCGCCTTGTAGAGCTGAAATTCCATATTTACAGAAGATTGAAGAAAAATATCACGGAAAGAATATTGAATTCGTGAGTATTTCTATCGATAAACTGAAAGACAACGAAAAATGGAAAAAATTTGTAACCGATAAACATCTTGGCGGAACACAGCTTTTTGCCGATAAAGATTGGGAGTCTGAGTTTGTTATGAATTATGGTGTAACTGGAATTCCGAGATTTATTTTAATTGATCCTAAAGGAAATATTGTAAAGTCTGAAGCGCCTAGACCATCTGATCCTGAGCTTGATAAAGAACTTAGTGCATTATTGAACTAAAATATTTACGAAATTTATAACGTTATCGTAAAATCTATTTTTTTCTAAAATACCAGTAAAACCAGTGCTTCAGCGCTGGTTTTTTTGTTTTTTATATTTTTCCAATGTTAAGTTTTTACTCTATGTTACCAAATTGTTAAGCAAAAGTTTTTTTAATGTAAACTATTAACTATATTTGATAACAATTTGATAACATTCAATAACATTTAATACCTAAAGATATGAAAAAGTGTGTGATTTTAGCGGCTGTGTTATTCTCTGGAATTCTAACAGCACAAGAAGGCAAACCTGAGTTGGAAACTGTTGGAAATAAAGTAAAAGCTACTTATTATTATGACAATGGTAAAATACAGCAGGAAGGCTTTTTTAAAGATGGGAAATTGGACGGTGTTTGGGTATCTTATGATGAAAGAGGAAATAAAACTGTAGAAGGCGAGTATACTGAAGGATTAAAAACTGGAAAATGGATGTTTTTCAATGATAAAAATCTTACTGAGGTAGCTTTCGCTGACAGTAAAGTGAGTTCAGTTAAGAATATACAAAAAAACGCTGTTGCTGGTAGAAACTAATTAAGCAAAATTTCTAGAATAAATTAAACCGTTCTTTTCAGGACGGTTTTTTTATGCTTTAACTTTTTTGTTTTTGAAATTTCTTCCATACCAAATAATAAATCCTGTAACAGGAAGTGCTGCGGCAAATAAACTCACAATAAAAGCAATAATTTTTCCAGGTAAATCTAATACTTGACCTGTATGAATTCCGTAATTCATTTCTACAACTTGCAAACCAAGGCTTTTATTTTCAAAACGTTGTTTCTGAATTAATTTTCCATCATTTGGATGAAAATAATAATTGCTTTGATGATCATAACGCAGCGTATGCGGATATGCGCCCGTACTTATAATATCTCCTTTCTGTTGCGGAATTAAAACAAACATCATTTCTGCATTTGGTTGCAGTTTTTGAGTTTGAATAAAAGCAAGATCAATCGCATTTGTAGAATTTGTCTTGAATTTTGTGCTGTCTACAATAGGAAGTTTAGTTTCTAAAACTTTGTCACCTCCAAAATTAAATGATTTATAAATTCCGTCGCCAACCCATTCGTATGTAAAAGTGAGTCCAGTTATGGCTAAAATTAAGGCAATAATGGAAATGTAAAAGCCAGAAGTGTTATGCCAATCGTAATTGACACGTCGCCATTTTGCAGACCATTTTATGGTAAGACTTCTTTTTAAATCGGATCTTTTTTTCGGCCACCATTGTATAATTCCAGAAATCAATAAAAGGATGAAAATAATAGTCGCGCCGCCAATAATATGTTTTCCGATATAATCGGGAAGGAGTAAATACAAATGAATATATTCAACAATAATAAAAAAATCAGTTTCTGGATTTTCGGTTTTTAAATATTTTCCTGTGTAAGGATTGAAATATAGATATAAGTTTTCAGAATCTGAATACGTGTAGACAATTGCAGAACGGTTTTTTCCATAATAAGAAACCATACTGATTTTATTCTTCGGAAGAATTTCTTTTGCTTTTTCTTCTAAAACGGAAGGAAGAAGAAATGGCTTGTTTTGAGGTTCAACCAAACGCCATTCTTTTCTGGTAATATCTTTTATTTCGTCGTGAAAACAGAAAATACAACCGGTAACACTTATAATAAAAACAATAAGGCCAGAAATTAATCCGAGCCATTTATGTAGAAAACGTATTTTAGTTTTGAAACCCATTTTTTGATTAAAAGCGTAAAAGTAGGCTCAAAATCTATATGGGGCAAATTATTCTAAATTATTTTGTTTGAAGGCTTAGTGATTACAAAAGAAATAATCTCGCAAAGTCGCAAAGAATTATTTTAAAATAAAACTTGGCGACTTTGCGTCTTTGCGAGATAAAAAAAATGTGCTTAGTGAAGAAAAACTTAATTAAACAACTGCTTTTTTAGGTTTTAAATGATAGGCAACATATAATGAAATAGAAGCCAAGAAAATCCAGAAAACATCTATAAAAAAAATCTGAATTTTGTTTTCCATGAAAGAAGTCCAAAACCAATCTCCTGAAACGATTCCGTTTGTAATTGGAATTAAGAATCCTAAAATACTTCCAGAAATCAAACAAGCTTTGTTGGTAAACGAATCGTTCTTTTTTATGATAAAGAAAATTGTTAGCAGTAACCAGCCTCCGAAATAAAGCGTAAATAGATTTGATTGACTTAATGGATAGAAAATTTTACTTCCGATAAAAGCCAAAGCAGTAATTGGATACATGCTTAAACAAATAGCCAAATAAATACGAACAACGGCTGCGTTAAAACGTCTTTTCTTTTCTGGCATATTGTTTTTTTGTCTCGCAACCAGCCAAATCATGACGCCTGAAATGATTACAAAACAAGTTATGATTCCAAGAATGAAACTAACGATTTTTAAAGCATATCCGCCATAATCTCCAAAATGGATTCTGTATAAAACATTTTTTACAACATCTAAATAACTCGTTTGTGCGATTGGATCTTTTTTTGCAATTTCTTTTCCGTCAGAAATTCTGTAAACCACTTTTCCGATTCCAGTAAACTTTTTATGACTTAAAAGTTCACCTTCAACTAAAACGTGCATATTAGCGTCGCCGTAGTTTTGAATGAAAACACGCGTAATTTCAAAATCAGACCAATTCTTTTTTGTTTTGGCAACCAGTTCGTCAATATTAAAAGGATTGGCTAATTTTTTGTTTTCAAATTTATAATCCGGATCAGTATATTCTAATTCTTTATATAGTTTATCTTGATCACCATTGTATAAAGCCATTACGGCTGGCGCAACAATTAAAAGTTTAATCATAAAGAAAGCTCCAGTAACCGCATACACAAATTGAAACGGAAGACCGATCATTCCTAAAGCTGTATGTGCATCTGTCCAAAGTGTTTTTAGTTTTTCTTTTGGACGGAAAATATAAAAGTTTGACACAATTTTATTCCAGTGCAATAAAACTCCAGTTACAATTGCAAATAAGAAAAACAAAGCGACAAATCCAGATAAATAATACCCAATCGGATATGGAATTTGGGCAAGAAAATGAAGACGATATAAAAGTTCTCCTAACGAATAAGATTCTTCGTAAGTAAAAGATTTATAGTTTTTTGGATTTAAATAGAAAAATTGACCTTCTTTTTGTTTAGCTGGAGCCAAAGTATCTTTGGTTCCTTCCATATAAACGCCAACTCTTTCTTCTATAGAAGGTTTAGAAATAGTGATGTTTCTGCCGTGCAATACATATTTTTCATCAAGATGTTTTAGCGCTTTATCGTAATCTAATTGAATTTCTCTTGTGATTGCTGTAGATTCACTTCTTTCCCAATTGATGATTTCATCTCTAAAAAAAGAAAAAGATCCAGCAAAGAAAATTACAAATAGAACTACACTGATAACGATTCCGCTGACAGTATGAGTGTGAAAATAGATGTTATAATGACGGTTGTTCATATATTATTTCGCCGTGTTATAAGTTTGACCCAAATAAATAAAAAGACAGAAAAGCAAAGTTAAGAGAATGTATACTCCCCATATTTTCCAGCCGCTTTTTGCTAAAAAAGCAATTACCATTAAAGCCACCCAAAGAATAAAACCGCTAAAAGCCATTGTTATAAGTACATCTGCACGATTAAACCAAGAAGCTAAAGCTAAATGAAATGTAACAGAAACAAAGTAGCCTCCTAAAATTGCCGCTGTAATTTTAGAAAAGCGTGGCCAAAATGCTGGATTTAAATATTTTGAATTTGCTGGCATATTGTAATGAAAAAAATCTTAATGATAATAAAACTCTAATAGTGCAATTATAATCAGCAAGGCTAAAAGTGCTTTGCTATTTACTTTTTTTAATGGTTGAAGAATAACGATTAAACTTCCGATTGTCATTAATTGAATAAAAAACATCAAAGTGCCACAGCCTAGAGATTGTGTAAAAAGCCACATTAAATATGCTGTTAACAATAAGAATAGCCCAATAAATTTTGTTGGTTTTGGATTGTTTTTCATCCATTTTTCAAAACCTAAATCATACGACAATACAGCTCTTTTTGAAGTGTAGTAAAGCGTATAAAAAGCTAAAAAAACAATAAGACTGGCAATTGTAATCATAATCTTTAAAATTTAAAAAACACCTTTCTTGTTGAAGAAAGGTGTCTTTAATGATTTTTTATTAGAATCTATACGAGAAGTTTGCCGCAACAGTTCTCATATTTCTTGGATGAATTGTTGACCAACCATCGTAAGTATCAACATTAGCAATATTGTCTAATTTTAATGTCAATGTGTATTTTTCTGTACCGTAGAAAATTGAAGAATTTAAAACAGTATAAGAAGGTAATGCAAACTGACCTACAACATTTCTGTTCATGATTAAGTTTTTGTCAGCATAGTTTCCTCCAAAACCTAAACCAAAACCTTGTAAATCTCCTTCAGGGAATTTATAACTTGCCCAAAGATTTGCTAAGTTTCTTGGTCCAGAACTTTCTGGTCTTTGTCCAACAAACGAAGGATCTCCAGCGTTTAATACAGCATCAACATAGCTATAACCTGCAACGATGTTTAAACCTGCAACTGGATTAGCAATAAATTCTGCTTCAAAACCTTTGTTTCTTTGTGCTCCATCTTGGTAAGCTGTCTGAGTTGTTGCAGTGTAAACTACATAAACTTGATCTTTTACTTGAATATCGTAGTAGCTGAATGTAGCGTAAAGTTTATCTCTAAAGATATTTAATTTTGTTCCAATTTCGAATTGGTTAGCGTGCTCTGGTTTAAAAGTTCTCGGACGACTTGTTCCGTCTTGTAAAATTTCTGTTACTGGAGCAGAATTTGCAAAACCATCCATGTAGTTTGCAAAAAGCGAAACTTTATCCAAGATTGGCTGATACACTAAACCGAATTTAGGAGAAAAAGCAGTTTGGTTAAAGTCGTCATCTTTTGTTGCTACATTACCAGCAGTCATAAAACGGTCAACACGTAAACTTGCCATTGCAGACAAAGCAGGAGTAAAGTTGAATACATCAGAAACATATGCGCTATAAACTTCTTGTTTTGTTCTGTTGTTGCTCATACCAGCAGAAGCGATAAGAGCATCAGTTCCAGCTTTAGTTAGATTTCCGTTATCTCCGTTTGTGATATATTTAGCTGGATCTGTAATTCCGTAAAGATTTTCGTTTACAGTTTTTAAATCAAGATTACCAATGTAAATATTACCGTTTGATACATAGTTAGAACTGTTGTCAATTACTCCTCTATTAAAGTAATCTAAACCAGCAACAATTCTATTTCTCATGTTTCCAATTTTGAAATCACCAATAAAGTTTTGCTGAATGTCAGTTGTAAGCGTTGTAGAATTTTGATAATTCATAAAACGTCCTAAAACAATTCCTTGGTTGATTGCCGCTGGAGCATATTGCGTGCCTTCATAGATATAAGAATAATATCCGTCAGATGAAGAAGAACCTCTTGAAACTACAGTTTGAGAACTCCATTGATCATTGAATTTATAATTCATCTGAGCTTGAAGATTGTAAGATGGAGTTTCGATTGCCAATTCGTTACTTGTGTAAGAACGTTTGTTATCGTAACCTAATTCATCCATATTATGAACTCTTAATGGCGCGCCTCTATCTAAGAATAACATAGTAGCATTAGTCTGCTTGTTATTCATGAATTCTGTATTAACAAAAAACGAAAGTTTGTCATTTACTTGGTAAGATAATGAAGGAGCAAAAAAGAATGATTTTTTGAATCCAGCATCTTGAAAACTATTTTCTGTGTGGTAAGCTGTGTTTACACGGAAGTTAATTTTGTGTTCATCATCAACAGGAGTGTTAACATCTGCAGTAACTCTGTTTAAACCGTTGCTTCCTGCAGTATAACTAACCTCTCCGCCAAAATGGTCGTAAGGTTTTTTAGTTGTTAAGTTGATTAAACCTCCGTAAGAGATCAAGCTGCTTCCGAATAAAGTTCCTGATGGTCCTTTGATTACTTCAATTTTATCGATGTTAGCAGGATCTAAACCTCCGTTTGATAATCCTGGTAATCCGTTAATCATAGTTGGTTGTACAGCAAATCCTCTTAAAGAGAAATATCCAGCTCCGTCACCTCCACGTCCTGTAGAAGCCCAAAGCGGAGTTAAACCTGGAGCATTTTTAAGTGCATCGTCAATGTTTGTAACAACTTGCTCTTTTAAAAGTTCTGCAGTAATAGTAGTGTAAACTTGTGGATTTTCAAGATTTTTAAGAGGTAATCTTGATACTTGTTGTGTTTCTTTACGAGCTAACGGGTTTTTTCTGTTTCCGTTTACGACAATTTCATTTAATTCTTGAGAGTTTTCACTGATTTTAAAATCCTCAATGATTGAATCGCCACCGTTTAAATTAACAGTTTTTTCTTTAGAAGAGTAACCAATTCCAGAAACTTTGATTACATATCTTCCTGGTTTGATATTTTTAATTTCGTAGAAACCATTCGCGTCTGTAGAAGTTCCTATTTTAGTTCCTTTTAATACTACAGAAACATTATCTGCAGCTTCATTATTTGTTAAGCTAATTTGACCTTTAATAGTTGCTTTTTCTTGTGCAAGAGCAGACACGCTTGTCAATAAAGCAAAACAAAAACTCAAAAAAGAAATTGTAAATCTATATTTCATTTTATTTAGAATTGATTTTAATAGCGCAAATGTAACAGTTGAATGCTAATAATACAAGTTATCCTTATTTATTCTAAATAAAATTTTTTTTAAAGGGTAAAATTTACGTTTGTTTAAAAAATTAACATCTTAAGCTAAAATTAAGACGATATTAAGAAAAAAAAGCCTGTTCAATCAAATGAACAGGCTTTTAAGTATTGTTGAAAATTATTACAATTACAATTCTAAAGCACGTTTAGCATCGCCATTCATTAATAATTCAACTGGATTTTCTAAAGCTTCTTTTACAGCAACCAAGAAACCAACAGACTCACGTCCGTCGATAATTCTATGATCGTAAGAAAGTGCAACATACATCATTGGGTGAATCTCCACTTTTCCGTTTACAGCAATCGGACGCTCAATAATATTGTGCATTCCTAAAATTCCTGACTGAGGAGGGTTGATGATTGGAGTTGATAACATACTTCCGAAAACTCCACCGTTAGTGATTGTGAAAGTTCCTCCAGTCATATCGTCAACTGTAATTTGACCATCACGAGCTCTTAAAGCCAATCTTTTGATTTCAGCTTCAATTCCACGGAAAGTTAAAAGTTCAGCATTACGAACAACAGGAACCATTAATCCTTTTGGTCCAGAAACTGCGATTGAGATATCAGCAAAATCGTAAGCGATTTTGTAATCACCGTCCATCATAGAGTTAACATCTGGATATAATTCTAAAGCTCTTGTAACTGCTTTTGTAAAGAATGACATGAAGCCTAAACCTAAACCACCATGTTTAGCTTTGAAAGCATCTTTGTATTCGTTACGAATTTGGTTGATTGGCGTCATGTTTACTTCGTTAAAAGTAGTAAGCATTGCAGTTTCATTTTTAGCTGAAACTAATCTTTCTGCTACTTTACGACGTAACATAGATAATTTTGTACGCTCAGTTCCACGGCTTCCACCAGTTGGAGTTCCCATAGATGGAACTGCATTTACAGCATCATCTTTTGTGATTCTTCCGCCTTTTCCAGTTCCTGAAACAGTTGCTGGAGCAATATTTTTTTCGTCTAATATTTTTCTTGCCGCTGGAGATGGAGTTCCTGCTGCATAACTTGTAGCTGCTGGAGCTGCTTTTGGAGCCTCAGCTTTTACTTCTGCCTTCGGAGCTTCCGCCTTTGGCGCTTCTGCTTTAGGAGCCTCAGCCGCTGGAGCTGCTGGTGCATCACCTGCTGGTTTTGCAGCATCTGTATCAATTAAACAAACTACAGCACCAACTGCCACTGTATCACCTTCTTCAGCTTTTAGTGTAATTACACCGCTCATTTCAGCAGGCAATTCAAGAGTCGCTTTATCTGAATCAACTTCAGCAATAGCCTGATCTTTTTCTACATAATCTCCGTCTTTTACTAACCAAGTTGCAATTTCAACTTCTTTTATTGATTCCCCTGGTGATGGGACTTTCATTTCTAAAATCATCTTTGTTTTGTTTAAGGTTTTATGGTTTCAAGTTTTAGGTTTCAGGCTGTTAAACTTGAAACCTGAAACTTGAAACTTGGAACATTTTTTTTATCTAAATAAATTTTTATCGAATACCATTCTAATTGCATCTGCATGACGGCGTTTTGCACGGGTATAACTTCCAGATGCTGGAGCAGAATATGCTTTTAATGAAGCTAATCTCCATTTTACAAGATCAAAGTTCATTAGCATAAAGCTATAAGCTCCCATGTTTTTAGGTTCTTCTTGCGCCCAAACATAATCATCAGCATTTGGATATTTTGCAATAATTTCTTTGATTTGCTCAACAGGGAAAGGGAATAATTGCTCGATACGAACAACAGCAACATCATTTCTTCCGTTGTTTTCTCTTTCTGCTACAATATCGTAGTAGAATTTACCTGTACAGAAAACTAAAGTTTTTACTTTCTTTTTATCTACTGTATTGTCGTCGATAGTTTCTTGGAAACTTCCTGTTGCAATTTCTTCAACTGTAGAAACACATCTTGGATCACGCAATAAACTTTTTGGAGAGAAAACTACCAAAGGTTTACGGAAGTTTGTTTTCATTTGTCTTCTTAATAAGTGGAAGAAGTTAGCAGGCGTTGTACAGTCTGCAACATACATATTATGTCTTGCGCAAAGTTGTAAATAACGTTCCATTCTTGCAGAAGAGTGTTCTGCACCTTGTCCTTCGTATCCGTGAGGCAATAATAAAACAATACCGTTTTGGTTGTTCCATTTATCTTCTCCACAAGAAATATATTGGTCAATCATAATTTGAGCACCGTTAGAGAAATCTCCAAATTGTGCTTCCCAGATTGTTAAGGCTTTTGGATTTGCTAATGCATATCCGTAATCAAAACCTAAAACACCATATTCAGATAAAAGTGAGTTGAATACGCCAAATTTTCCTTTTTTGTTTTCAATAGCATCTAATAGAATTACTTCTTCTTCAGAATCTTCTACTTTAACTACAGCATGACGGTGAGAGAAAGTTCCTCTTTCAACATCCTGACCAGAAATACGAACATCAAATCCTTCTGTTAAAAGCGAACCGTAAGCTAAAGCTTCTGCAGTTCCCCAATCAACAGTATTGTTGTCGTAACCAGTTTTTCTGTCAGTTACAATTTTAGTTATTTTATTAATAAACTTTTTATCTTCTGGTAAAGTTGAGATGGTGTTGATAATAGAATCCAATCCTTCTTTAGCAAAAGTAGTATCAACTTTTTGAAGCATTTGCGTATCAGTTACCTGAACAAATCCGTCCCATTCGTTTTTCATAAATGGAGTAATGATTGTCAAATCTTTTTTACGAGAAGCTTCTAAGTTTTCTTCTAAAGCAGTTTTGTATTGTTTTTCTAAACCGTTTACGTAAGATGCATCGATTACGCCTTCAGAAAGTAATTTCTCTGCGTAAATGTCTCTTGGGTTTTTGTGTTTAGCAATGATTTTGTATAAAACTGGCTGCGTGAAACGAGGTTCATCACCTTCGTTATGACCGTATTTTCTATATCCTAATAAATCGATAAATACGTCACGCCCAAATTGCATTCTATAATCTAATGCAAAAGATACAGCGTGTACAACAGCTTCAGCATCGTCAGCATTTACGTGTAATACTGGAGATAAAGTTACTTTAGCAACGTCTGTACAATAAGTAGAAGAACGAGCGTCTAAGTAGTTAGTTGTAAATCCAACTTGGTTGTTGATTACAATGTGGATTGTTCCTCCAGTTTTGTAACCATCAAGTTGCGCCATTTGAATAATTTCATATAAAATACCTTGTCCTGCAATTGCAGCATCTCCGTGTACCGCGATTGGCAATACTTTAGAGAAATCGTCAGCATAATATTTGTCTTGTTTTGCTCTTGTGATACCTTCAATTACAGCTCCAACAGTTTCTAAGTGAGAAGGGTTTGGTGCTAAATTGATGTTGATGCTTTTTCCTGATCTTGTTTTTTTGTCAGCCGTAAGACCTAAGTGATATTTTACGTCACCGTCAAAATATTCCTGATCGTAATCTTTTCCGTCAAACTCACCAAAAATATCTTGAGTAGATTTTCCAAAGATGTTTGCTAAAACGTTCAAACGACCACGGTGAGCCATTCCCATTACGAATTGTTCAACACCTTTTTCAGCAGCTTGCTCAATTAAAGCATCTAAAGCCGGGATAATAGATTCTCCACCTTCTAATGAGAAACGTTTTTGTCCAACATATTTAGTATGAAGGAAATTCTCAAAAGATACAGCTTCGTTTAATTTATTTAAGATTGTTTTCTTTTCGTCTGTAGAGAAATTAGGCTGATTTACATTTACAGCTAATTTATCTTGAATCCATTTTACAACGCCAGGATTTCTAATATACATATATTCAATACCGATGTGCTGGCAGTAAATAGCTTTAAGGCGATTTACGATATCTTGCAAAGAAGATGGAGCCAATCCGATTGTTTGAGCAGCATCAAAAACAGTCGAAAGATCAGCCGTAGTCAATCCGAAGTTTTCAATATCCAAAGTTGGAGATGAAGTTCTACGGTCACGGACAGGATTTGTTTTTGTAAATAAATGTCCGCGCGTACGGTATCCGTCAATTAATTTTAAAACGTTGAATTCTTTCTTTAGTTTTTCTGAAACTTGACTGTAATCTGTATTGTCGCTAGTCACGTACTCAACGATCGTTTGCACCGGATTTTCGTCGTTATAAGTCGTTTGTCCAAAGTCAAAACCTTGAAAGAAACTTCTCCAGCTAGGCTCTACGCTGTCTGGGTTTACTAAATATTGATCGTATAATTGTGCAAAGAACTCGGTATGCGCTGCGTTTAAAAATGAAAACCTATCCATAATATGAGTGAATATACTTTTTGTTATATAGAAAGGCAAAAGTACAACAATCACATTTATTTAAATCTTTTTTTTACGTACTTTTACGTAAAAATTTGTTAAAATAAACGTTAACTATGAATAAAATTCATTTTTCAATCGATTGCAGATATTATTTTGTGATTTTGACCGTCTTTTTCTCAAGTTATTCCTTTGCACAGCAAAATTATGTAATAGACAACAGCAGCCATTTCTGGGATAAAGTTCAGTTTGGAGGCGGTTTAGGTCTCGGATTTGGTTCTGGTTATACAGACATTTCTGTAATGCCGAGCGCAATTTACAATGTTAACGAAATTGTTGCCGTTGGTGTCGGTTTACAATTTGGTTACTTAAATTCAAGAAATTATTATGAATCGTATGTTTATGGCGGAAGTTTAATAACACTTGTAAACCCGATTCCGGAAATTCAATTATCGGCAGAATTAGAGCAAGTTCGAATAGATACCAGATATGAATCTAATTTTAATAGACCTTCATATTCTGATAGTTATTGGAATACTGCACTTTATTTAGGAGCAGGTTATAGAACGGGAAGTGTAACAATTGGCGCTCGCTATGACGTTTTGTACAATCCGAATAAAAGTCTTTACGGATCTGGATTTATGCCTTTTGTGAGAGTTTATTTTTAAAGTTTCTAAGGTGCTGAGATACTAAGATTCTAAGTTTAAAAAAAACATATTGATGAAACAACATTTTATTTTACTTTTAGGTTTATCACTCAGCTTTTTCTCATGCCAAACAAAAGCATTAAACGATTTTGAAATTATGAAACAAAAAGAAATCGAGGCAAATAAAAAAACCATAAAGGCATTACATAATGAAGGTGATAAATTAATTGTTCCCAGAGAAGTTTTTCATTGGATTTATTTTTCGAAAATAAGTGAAAGAGAAAATTATCTGAAAGAGGTTGTTTTTAAAGGGTTTAAGCTTGTCTCAATGAATAAAATTGATGATGAAATTCCTTATCAATTGCAAATAAAGAGAATTGATAAAGTTGATGAAAAAAGTGTTAACGAATATGCAATTTACTTATGGGAAAAAGCGAATGAGTATAATGGTGAATATGATGGGTGGGAAACTAGTGTTGAAAAGTAGCTATGAAAAACCTTAGAACCTTAGCGTCTCAGGGCCTCAGAACCTTATTTGTAATAATTTCGAAACCAAACCTTCTGCCATTCCCTTTTTAAAATCAAAAAAGCAACTTGTTCTGCTAAAATAACTAAATCAGATCCATCAAGACTTTTTATCTCATTTTCAGGAACATCAATAATATATAGAAGATTTAAATATTCAGCAAATTTGTACTGAATCATTCTGTAGATTTTTTCGTGAAGCTGGATTTTTAATTCATCTGGCGAAATGCTTAATGGAAAATCAATTCCTTCATTGGCAAGATTAAAATCTTTATTAATCTGCTCAATTAGGTTTAAATATAAAGTCTCTGCTTGCGCTTGCGCTAATAAAGCTTCGGTATTTATGGGTGCTACAAACATGAGATTTTAGATTTTAGATTGCTGATTTATGATTGTAGATTTTTTTTTCTGAATACTTTTTTTCTGAAAACTGAACACTAAACCTTACGTCCCATTAAATTCTCTCCGAAAGTTCTCAAAACATCTTTCTTTTCAGAATTAATTTCCATTTTTTCTAAAGTTTCAAAAGCTTTAAAAGTGTGCATTTCGATAGCTTCTTGCGTTGCTTTTGAAGCACCAGATTCATTAAAAATAGTTTTAGCTGTTTCTATTTTTTCGATATTATTTTCTAATTGAAGCGTAAATAATTGCTCTAATTCTGAGGCTTTTTCTTTAGAAGAAAATTCTAAAGCTTTAAGATATAAATATGTCTTTTTATTTTCTATAATATCGCCTCCAACTTGTTTTCCAAAAGTTTCTGGATCTCCAAAAGCATCTAAATAATCGTCTTGCAATTGGAAAGCTAAACCTAAATTCAGTCCAAAATCGTAAATTAAATCAGCTTCTTTTTCTGAAGTTTTAGCCACAATTGCACCCATTTTCATAGCAGCAGCAACCAAAACGGCTGTTTTATACTCAATCATTTTCAAATATTCCGGAATCGTAACATCTTTACGAGTTTCGAAATCAACATCCCATTGTTGTCCTTCGCAAACTTCAAGAGCTGTTTTACTGAATAATTTGGCTAGGTTTCTAAAAACATTTGGTTCGTATTGTTCAAAATATTGATACGCCAAGATCAACATGGCATCGCCAGAAAGGATTCCGGTGTTTAGATTCCATTTTTCATGAACCGTTACTTGACCTCTTCTCAAAGGCGCATCATCCATTATATCATCATGAACAAGAGAAAAATTATGGAAAACTTCAACAGCCATGGCCGCGGGAAGCGCAGTAGTGTAATCAGTATTAAAAACTTCTGCAGCCATTAAAGTCAAAACCGGACGAATGCGTTTTCCGCCAAGTCCTAAAATATATTCAATCGGCTCATAAAGGTTTACAGGCTCTTTGTGAATATTTTGCTTTTTTAAATAATCAATAAAAAAATCCTGGTACTGACTAATATCGTGCATAAAATGAAATTCTGATTTACGAGGCTCAAAGATACAATTCAATTATGAATTATTTCCTGATAAATATCAAATGCTGTTAAACATTTAAACTTTCATGCTAAACGAACTCAAAATTAATTCATTAAAAAACGAAAAAAAACTTGGAAACTTTTTTGGTATTCTTAGTTTCCTGTTTATATTTGCAACATTAAATGGAAACTCGAAACACTAAAAAAGTTTCCATAGTAAGTTTTTAATGATTTATAAACTTAATTAAATCAGGTTTTTATGAGAACAACATGGACTTTAGATTCAGCGCAATCAGACGTTTTATTAAAAATGAGACGATCAAGAACGGCTTATGTAGGGGGAACTGCCAATAAATTTGATGGTTATGTAAATATTGAGGATAATGAGATTGAAGATGCTTCGGTTGAATTCTCATTAGATATCAACAATAAAAATGAAAGTTTCCAATCTATTGATGCTTATTTGCAGCTTCAAGATTTTTTTGAAGAAGATGAGCATCCAATAATTCGTTTTAAATCGACTTCATTTCAAAAAGTAAATCAAAATATTAATTTTTTCAAAGGAGATTTGACTATCAAAGACGTTACAAGAGTAGTTGAATTGGATGCAGAATTTCTAGGAGAGAATATGCACAACGGAGAGAAAAAAGTTGCTTTTGAAATAAAAGGAAATGTTAAACGAGAAGATTTTGGTTTAGAATACGGTTCTTTTAATCATGCAAATGGTGCAGCTTTAGGAAAAGATATCAAAATTATAGCAAATCTAGAATTTAGCATATAATTCTTACTAAACTAATAAATTAATGTAAAATTATTACAAATAAAGCGGAAACTATTTTTTTTGATTTGAGTTTCCAAAGTATATTTGTAATGCAATTTGAGGAGTTTAAGATGAAAGAGAAAATAATTTCAAAAGCAAGCGAGTTGTTTTTAAAGCTTGGTTTTAAGAGCGTTACTATGGATGACATTGCGGGAGAAATGTGTATTTCTAAAAAAACGATATACAAATATTTCTGCAATAAAGAAGTTCTGATTGAAGAAAGCACTTCGATGGTTCACGGACAAGTTCACGAAATTATGGATACCATTATTGCTAAGAATTATAATGCGATTCATGAAAATTTTGAGATTAGAGAAATGTTCCGCGACATGTTTAAAAACAACATTGATACCTCGCCAATTTATCAGCTTAAAAAACATTATCCAGAGATTTACCAAAATATCCTTTCTATCGAAATTGATCAATGCACACAGTGTTTTAGAGATAATATTGAAAAAGGAATTCGCGAAGGACTTTACAGAAGTGATCTAAATATTGAGGTTTATGTGAAGTTTTATTACACATTGGTTTTTCACATTAACGAAAATACAGTTTCTGAAAGCGAAGCCCAAAGAATTGAATTAGAAGCATTAGAATATCATACTCGAGCAATGGCTACTCCAAAAGGAGTCGAGGAATTAGAAAAGCAATTAAAAAGAATCCAAAATTAATCATCCATTATATTCAATCGTCATTTTTCTGAGTGAGGAATAGGAGATGACGATACTATCTCAAAATTTAAAAATAAATATTTAACTACTTATGAAAAGAATCCTTCTTATATTTTTGTGCACCATTGGCTTGTCTGCCAACGCGCAAACCACTTTAACTCTGAAAGACGCTGTGAATTACGCGCTTCAGAATAAAGCGGATGCAAAAAAAGCAAAACTTCAGGTTGAAAATAGTGAGTATCAAATTCAAGAAGTACGCTCTAGAGCTTTACCTCAAATTAGCGCAAACGGAAATTTAACTCACAATCCAATCATTCAGACAACCGTTATTGACGGAGCTGGATTTGGACAGCCGGGAACTACAATTCAGGCAGCATTTGGACAAAAATGGACATCTACTGCGGGACTTTCTTTAACTCAAGCCATATTTGATCAATCTGTTTTTACTGGATTAAAAGCAGCAAGAACTACGCGTGAGTTTTATCAAATAAACGATCAATTGACTGAAGAGCAAGTTATTGAGAGAGTTGCAAATAACTACTATTCGGTTTATGTACAGAAAGAAAGACTGATTTTGTTAGACAGTAATTACGTAAATACTACAAAAGTTCGAGATATCGTAAAAGGTCAGTTTGACAATGGATTGGCTAAAAAAATCGACTTAGATCGTATTGTTGTTAAAATGTCTAACATTGATACAGAACGTCAGCAAATTAAAAATCAGATTACTTTACAGGAAAATGCTTTAAAGTTTTACATGGGAATGCCTATTGAAACTCAAATCACTATGCCAAAAGAAGAATTTGAAGTTGTTCCAGCTGCTTTAACTCAAGAGCCAAATGTTGAAAACAGAACAGAATATTTGCTTTTGAAGAAACAAGAAGAACTGTTGGTTTTTAATAAAAAAGCTGTTGAAGCGGGTTATTATCCTACACTTTCATTATCTGCAGGTTACAACTATATTGGTCAAGGCCCTGAGTTTCCTTGGTTTGCAAAACCAGAAAAAGGAGTTTACTGGTCAGATTTCTCTGCTATTGCTTTAAACTTACATGTGCCAATATTCACAGGTTTTGGAACTCGTGCAAAAGTGAGACAAGCAGATGTTCAAATTAGAGAACTTCAAGAAGATATTAAAGATACTAAATTGTCACTTGATTTAGATTACAGAAATGCAATGGCTCAAATCGAGAACAACTTGGTAACAATTGAAAATCAGAGAGAAAACATGCGTTTGGCAACTGAAATTCTTAGCAATACCAAAAATAATTATCTTCAAGGTTTAGCATCTTTAACCGATTTGCTAGATGCAGAAAACGCATCTCTTGAAGCTCAAAATAACTTTACAAGAGCAGTTTTAAATTATAAAATTGCCGAAATATCTCTAATCAAATCGAAAGGCGAACTAAAATCTCTTACTAAATAACAAATTATTACAATGAAAAAAATAATTATAACAATCGTAATCATAGTCGTGGCACTTGTCGGGATTAACTTCATTCTAAATAAGAACAAGGCTGAAAATGAAGGAAAAACTGCAATTGTAGCAGAAAAAAATGCGGCGGTTTCTGTAAAAGTAGCAACAGTAAAAACAGAAGATGTGAATCTTGGTTTTACTGCAAACGGAAACTTTGCACCAATTCAAGAATTGACTTTCTCTGCTGAAAAATCTGGAAAAGTAATCAGTGTTTTAGTAAAAGAAGGTGATTATGTAAGAGTTGGACAAACACTTTTAACAGTAAGAGGTGATGTTATTAATGTAAATGCGCAACAAGCTCAAGCTGTATATCAAAATGCAAAATCAGATTACGAGAGATACTCAAATGCTTTTAAAACTGGCGGTGTTACAAAACAACAATTAGATCAGGCAAAACTGGCGATGACAAATGCTCAATCTAATTTAACACAAGCTAATATTAATGTTGGAGATACTAAAGTAAAAGCTCCAATTAACGGATACATCAACAAAAAATATGTTGAACCAGGATCTATTTTAGCTGGAATGCCTGCAACTGCTTTATTTGATATCGTAAATGTTTCTAAATTAAAATTGACTGTTACAGTAAATGAAACTCAAGTAGCAAGTTTAAAATTAGGAAATACAGTAAATATTACTGCAAGTGTTTATCCTGATAAAACTTTCTCTGGAAAAATTACTTTCATCGCTGCAAAAGCAGATGCTTCTTTAAATTTCCCTGTTGAAATTGAAATTACAAACAATGCTAACAACGACTTAAAAGCAGGTATGTACGGAACAGCAAACTTTGGTTCAAACAATCAAAAACAAAACTTAAAAGTAGTTCCTAGAAACGCTTTTGTTGGAAGTGTAAGCAGTAACGAAATTTTTGTTGTAGAAAACAATGTAGCAAAATTGAAAAAAGTTGTTGCAGGAAGAATTTTAGGTGATAAAGTTGAAATTATCAATGGTCTAAATGACGGAGAAGTTGTAATTGTTACAGGTCAAATCAACTTACAAGACGGAAATACAGTAGAAATTATTAAATAATTATTTGGCTATAAGCATTAAGCTATAGGCTATAAGCTGGTTCAAAGCTTAAAGCCTATTGCCTACAGCTTAAAGCATAAAGAAAAAATATATGAAATTAGCCGAAATATCCATTAAACGTCCGTCGTTGGTAATTGTACTGTTTACAATTCTAACTCTAGGTGGATTGTTCAGCTACAGCCAGTTAGGCTACGAGCTGATCCCAAAATTTGAAACCAACGTAATTACGGTTTCAACTGTATATCCTGGAGCTTCTCCAAGTGAGGTTGAAAATACTGTTACAAAGAAAATTGAGGATGCGATTGCATCTTTGGAAAATATTAAGAAAATTGACTCGAAATCTTATGAGAGTTTATCTGTAGTATCGATCACATTGACATCAAATGCAAATGTTGATATTTCGATGAATGATGCGCAGCGTAAAATTAATGCGATTTTAAGTGACTTGCCAGATGATGCAGATCCGCCGTCTTTGACTAAATTCTCTTTGAGTGATTTACCAATTATGACGCTTGGTGCGAATGGTAAAATGGATGAAGCAGCTTTCTACGATTTGATCGATAAAAAGATTGCTCCAATTTTATCTCGTGTACAAGGTGTTGCTCAGGTAAATATTATTGGTGGTCAAGAACGTGAGATTCAAGTAAACCTTGACGCTGTAAAAATGCAAGGTTACGGACTTTCTGTTCCTCAAGTTCAACAAACTATTTTGACTTCGAACTTGGATTTCCCTACTGGAAATATTCAAACTCGTAATCAAAAAATCTTAATTCGTTTAGCGGGTAAATATAAAAATGTTGAAGAGTTAAGAAACTTAGTAGTTTCTTCTCAAAATGGAATTCAGGTTCGTTTAGGAGATATTGCTGATGTTCAGGATACACAAAAAATCGCGGAAAAAATTGCCCGTGTAGATCAAAAAAGTGCGATTGTACTTCAAATTGTTAAGCAATCAGATGCAAATGCCGTTGCGGTAAGTGAGCAGTTAATCAAAACAATTGCAACTTTAGAGAACGATTATAAATCGGCTCAATTGAAATTGGAAGTTGCAAAAGATAGTACCGTATTTACGTTAGAAGCAGCAGATTCTGTTGTACACGATTTATTAATTGCGGTTATCTTGGTAGCATTTGTAATGTTGTTCTTCTTACACAGTATTAGAAACTCATTAATTGTAATGGTATCTATTCCTGCATCTTTAATTGCAACATTTATTGGAATTTATTTATTGGGTTACACGCTTAACTTAATGTCTTTACTTGGTTTATCTCTTGTAGTTGGTATTCTTGTGGATGACGCGATTGTGGTACTAGAGAATATTTATCGACACATGGAGATGGGTAAAAGCCGAATTCGTGCTGCTTATGACGGAACTGCCGAAATTGGTGCAACCGTAACTTCGATTACTTTAGTAATTGTGGTGGTGTTCTTGCCAATTGCAATGAGTACCGGATTGGTATCGAACATTATTACACAATTCTGTGTTACGGTAATTATATCAACGATGTTCTCATTATTGGCTTCGTTTACTATTATTCCTTGGTTATCTTCTCGTTTCGGGAAATTAGAACATATTGAAGGTAAAAACCTTTTCGGAAGAATTATTCTTGGATTCGAAAGCTATTTGACTCGTTTTACTGACTGGGTATCTAACTTACTAAACTGGTGTTTAGATCACTATATTAAAACAATTGTTGCAGTTGTCGTAATGTTTTTTGGAACAATCTTCTGGTTAATGGGAGGTGGGTATATTGGAGGAGAATTCTTCGCATCATCTGATAGTGGTGAGTTCTTAGTACAAATTGAGATGCCAAAAGATGCTTCTTTAGAACAAACCAACTTTATGACACAAAAAGCAGAAGCTTTCTTAAAAGGAGAGAAATATGTTTTCAGTCAAATTACAACTGTAGGACAAACCAGTGAAGGTTTAGGAGCTGCTCAAGCAACAGCTTACAAGGCAGAGATTGACGTTAAAATGATCGAACAAAAAGATCGTACAGATGATGCCAACGTTTACGCAGCAAAAACAAAACGTAAACTAGAGAAAATTCTAGTTGGTGCTAAAGTAAAAACAGTTCCTGTAGGTATCTTAGGAACAGCAGAAGATGCAACTTTAGGTTTGATCGTAACAGGTCCAAACGTAGAAAGCGCTATGAAATTTGCAAAATTAGCAGAAGCTGAATTACGTACAATTCCTGGAACAACTGAGATTAAATTGACAGTTGAGGACGGAAACCCAGAGATCAACGTTCAGGTAGACAGAGATAAAATGGCTGCTTTAGGATTAACGCTGCAAACTGTCGGTTTAACAATGCAGACTGCTTATAGTGGTAATACTGACGGTAAATATAGAGCTGGTGAATATGAATATGACATCAACATCAAATACAACGAATTTGATAGAAAAAATATCACAGACGTTAGTAACTTGATTTTCATAAACAACGCAGGGCAGCAGATTAAATTAAACCAATTCGCTACTATTACAGAAGGTTCTGGGCCAAGTAAATTAGAGCGTAGAGATAAAACAGCTTCTGTAACAGTACAAGGACAAAACGTTGGGGTGCCAGCAGGAACAATTGTTACACAATGGCAAGAAAAATTAGATAAACTGAAAAAACCAGTTGGGGTTAACTACATCTGGGGTGGTGACCAAGAAAACCAGTCAGAAGGTTTTGGTACTTTAGGAATTGCATTATTAGCTGCTATTATTCTGGTTTACCTTGTAATGGTTGGTTTGTATGATAGTTTCGTTCACCCTTTTGTCGTATTGTTCGCAATTCCGCTTTCGTTCATTGGGGTTTTATTCGCACTAGCGTTAACAAACAACACATTAAATATCTTTACGATTTTAGGAGTCATCATGTTGATTGGTCTGGTGTGTAAGAATGCGATCATGCTTGTCGATTATACCAATCAGCGAAGAGCGGCTGGCGAATCAATCAGAAATGCCTTGATTCAAGCAAACCACGCTCGTTTACGTCCGATCTTGATGACAACAATTGCGATGGTATTTGGTATGTTCCCGATTGCATTAGCATCTGGAGCTGGAGCAGAATGGAAAAACGGATTAGCTTGGGTAATTATTGGAGGTTTGATCTCTTCATTATTCCTTACGTTAATTGTAGTTCCTGTGATCTACGACATTATGGAGAAAATTATTAGAAAATTCTCTAAAGGAGAAAAAATCGACTACGAAGCTGAAATGGTTGCCGATTATACGCCAACAGAATTAAGCGAAGACGGTTTCAATCCGAAACACACTCATTAATAGTTTTAATTTTTGATAGTGAAATTCCGAACCCGAATTCGGAGTTTCACGATAAAAAATCCCAGATTCCTTCAATTGGAATTTGGGATTTTTTTATTCTTAATTGAAAAATATGTTTATTTGTATCTTCTTACAAATACTACTATGCTACAAAAAGATAAATCTGCAGCCATTGGTTTTATTTTCATAACCATGTTAATTGACATTACAGGATGGGGAATTATTATTCCTGTAGTACCAAAATTAATTGAAGAATTAATTCAGGGAGACATTAGTGAAGCCGCAAAAATAGGTGGTTGGTTAACTTTCGCGTATGCGATAACCCAATTTGTATTTGCTCCAGTAATTGGAAATTTGAGTGATAAATTCGGAAGAAGACCAATTATCTTAATTTCGCTTTTCGGGTTTTCATTAGATTATATTTTATTAGCATTTTCGCCTACCATTCTCTGGCTTTTTGCAGGAAGAATTATTGCAGGAATAACCGGAGCAAGCATTACAACAGCTTCTGCTTATATTGCCGATGTGAGTACGCCAGAAAATAGAGCAAAAAACTTCGGATTAATCGGCGCTGCTTTTGGATTAGGATTTATTATCGGACCTGTAATCGGAGGATTATTAGGACAGTACGGATCTAGAGTTCCGTTTTATGCCGCGGCAGTTTTGTGTATGCTGAACTTTCTTTACGGATTTTTCATTCTACCAGAATCACTTAAAAAAGAAAACCGCCGATCTTTTGATTGGAAACGTGCCAATCCTGTTGGAGCCATTTTAGGTTTGAGAAAACATCCAACTTTAATTGGTTTAATTTCTGCTATTTTTCTTTTGTACGTAGGTTCTCATGCCGTACAAAGCAACTGGAGTTTCTTCACAATTTACCAATTTAATTGGGATGAAAGAATGATTGGAATTTCATTAGGAATTATCGGTTTATTAGTAGGCGTTGTTCAAGGAGGATTAATTCGTTATATAAATCCAAAACTAGGAAACGAAAAAAGTATTTACATCGGTTTGGCTTTATACACAATCGGAATGTTATTATTTGCCTTTGCAACAGAAAGTTGGATGATGTTCGTGTTTTTAATTCCATATTGTCTTGGAGGAATTGCTGGCCCAGCCTTACAATCTGTTGTAGCAAGCAAAGTAGATCCAACCGAACAAGGAGAAATTCAGGGAACTTTAACAAGTTTAATGAGCGCTTCTTCTATTATTGGTCCACCTATGATGGCGAACACTTTTTACTTTTTTACTCACGAAGATGCACCGTTTAAATTTGCAGGTGCGCCATTTATTTTAGGAGGAGCTTTAATGTTATTGAGTACAATTGTGGCTTATTTTTCGTTGAAAAAACATGCAGTTCCAAAAGTAGAAATTGATAATCAGGAAATTGTGTAAAAATTAAAAAAGCCGTTCAGAGTTATTAGACAAACAATAATAAGCTTCGGAGAAGCGAAATATTTATAGAGATCGTATTATTATCGATAACAAAGCTCTAGCGGAGCGAAATATATTATCATTGTAAAAAGATGTCGCTCCGCTGGAGCTCTTTTAAATTTGTGAATTGAAATTTCTATAAATATTTTGCTCCGCTGGAGCAGTTAAAGAAAAAATAAGACTGTCTCAAAAATGAGATAGTCTTATTTTTTTAATTGGAATTAGGAATTTTTTTCTATTTAAGGTACAAGTAATGATTAAAATAGTCAATAATTGCTTTTCCTTCCAACAAAACATCTGCTCCAATAATGCCGTGAACAGGTTTTGCTTTAAAAGATTCTAAAGCTTCATTTACGTGTGAAAGATCAAAAATTACGATACTGAAATCTTTATTTTTCCAGCTTCCAACTTGTAGTTTATTTTGCGAAGAAATCTGTGTTGTCATTCCTGTTCCGCCCGCGCCAGAAGCTTTTGTTTTGGAGTTTTTTGCAGACAATTCGAAACGTTCAATACTTTCAAAACCAACGCAAGTATTAGATGCACCAGTGTCTAAAATGAAATTTCCAGAAATGCCATTGATTTTGGCTTTTATCTGTAAATGCTGTGTTTTGGTGATTTTAAACTTTATTTTTTTATAATTCCCTTTTTTGAGAATCTCGTGAAGATTTTCCATTTCTGTACTGATTGAATCCCAAAAATAAGCCAATTACAATCAATACACTAACAATATATGGGATATAATTTGCAGATTTTTCTTCTGTAGCAATCGAACCATAATAAACAAAAGAACTCCAATAATAAGGAGATTTTTTAGCATTCGGAATCGATTTATCATTTAAATAATCTCGTTTTGCATTTGTATTGGCTTCAAAATAAGAAACATCATTTTTAATGTTTTTATAAAAATCGGACATAAAAACCGAAGTTGTAAAATCGTTCACTTTCCATAAAGAAAAAAGCAAATTCTGCGCTCCAGCAAACTGAAAACCTCTTGCAATACTCATCGCGCCTTCTGCTTTGTACAATTTTCCAATTCCAGTTTCGCAAGCGCTTAAAACCACTAAATCTGGATTAATATGCAGATTGTACAATTCAGAATAGAAGATTTCATGATCATAAAATTTAATGCTCGCTGGAGTTTCAATATCGCCAGAAGAAGCATGCGTACTCAAATGTAAAATAGAAAAATGGGAAGCATTATTTTTAAAATTAGAAAAACTCGCTTGAGCATTTTCTAAATATTTGCCTTTAAAATTACTTTGAATTGATTCTAATTCTTTCTTCGAATAACGAAGCTCAAAAGCTGATTTTTCAAAAATAGGAAAAACGCCCAAAACCGTTTTCTCTGATTTTGAAACAGGTTTTGAATTCAAATAAATATTTGCCGAAGTATTGTAAGCGATTTTAAAATCGTTCATTAAATAATTCATTTTGGCAAAATTTGTTGTCGAAGATTCTCGGGTGATTAAAGCTTCAAAAGGAAGGAAATTTAAAATGCCGTCGGGAACAATGATGAGGTTTTGATTAACATAATTAGTAGGTAATTTTAATAAATCATAAGCTTTTTTTCCAGAATTGACATAACCTGAAATATCATTATTAATGGCATTCGCATTGTTGAAATAGTCTATAAAGTGAATAATATTATAGATTTTTCCATCTCCAAAAGAAAGGCGATTTAATGAAATACGATTATTTTGTAAAGTGAAATAATATTGATTCTCAAATCCCATAAAATAATAAACCATCATCGCTTTATCATTTTCGAGTTTCTTAAATAATGCTTTCAAATCGCATTTTTCAGAAATATAATTTGGATTTTCAGATTGGATTTTTTTAAGTGAAATTACCAATTCATTTTGTTTTTTTATGAACTGATTGATTTTCAAAATATCAGCAGAATCTCCTTTTTGCTGTTCTTTTAAAATGTTATTATTTAAATTTTGAAGTTCTTGTAAAAGCTGTTTTTCTTCTGCGGAAGCGTTTTTAATATTGGAACGATAACGTTGCAAAATTCCAGCTTTTGTACTTTCAGCCAATTGAAAAGCCTTTTCTAAATAAGCAGTTTTGCTTTCTTTTTTAAATAATCCATTATAAATCGAAATACATTTTTCGGTACGATTTCGAGATCGCAATTGCATTAAGATTTTAGAATTTTCATAAACCAAACCATTCATCAATAAATCTTCGATGTAAAAAGAAAGCTCAAAAGCTGAAATTGCCTTTTTGGGCTGATTTATTCTTAAAGTTTCTCCGCACAAATCAAGCGCATCAACTAAAACAGTTTCTGCATACAATTGATTTTGTTTTGGAAGAATATCTTTCGAATTATAATTTGGAATCAATGTTTTAAAAACAACTGAAATTTGCTCTCTGCTTTCGTCATATTTTCTTTCGTCAAAAAGAAGTAAAGCCTTTTCGTAATATAATTTGGCTAACTTTCGAGGCTGCTGATTTGTAGTTTGTAAAAATAATTTTTCAGCTTTTTCCAGATAATAATTTGCGGTTTCAAAATTCTGTCTTTGACGGTTTAACGTTGCCAAATTTCGATATGAATTTGATAAAGTTTTCGACTGATTTTTTTCGTTTTCAAGAAGTTTGATAGAAGATTCAAATGCTTTTGTAGCGCTTTGATGAATTTCTGGTCTCATTAAGTTTCCAGTTGAGCTCAATAAATAATTATTCCCCAGATTATTCCATAAAATTCCCTTTTGCAAATTGGATAATTTTTCTGTTTTTAAAGTCTTTTCTAAAAGTTCAATTGCCAAAGAAATTTTTCCAGAACTCTGATATACATTAGATAAATTTAGAATTGCGGCAAACTTTTGGTTTTGTGCATCAGGATAATTTTTGGAAGTATTGACAATAAAAAAATACTGTTTTATGGTATTTTCTGCGCTGTCATAGTCGCCTGAAACAGTATATAAATTACCAAGTGGTTTTAAGCAAAATTCAACAATATCATAATTTGAAAGCCTGTTTTTCTGATATATTTGCCAAGCTTTTTCATAACTCGAAATAGCATTTTGAGTTTGCCCAAACTGATTTTCGTAATAAGCCTTATTGCAATTTAAAATAACAATCGCCAATAATTCTTCTTTTGTTTTTGGTTTTGCACTTTTCCAAAACACACTTTCAGTATTTCTTAAATTTTGTAACGCTTTCGCGGAAGGGCTTGCGGTAAAACTATCAACAGCATTATATATTTTATCCTCCTGACTTTGTCCAAAAACATTCAGACTCAGGAAAAGGAAAATAAAACCATATAAGTGATATAAGTTCATATTAAGCTGTTTTTTTATTTCACAGAGATTCACAAAGTTTTTTTCGCAAAGATTCGCAAAGTAAAAATAGCTTTGTGTATCTCTGTGCAACCTTTGTGCATCTTTGTGTTATAATCCCTAAAACTTCCAAATTCCATAAACCTGAAAATAATTAAAATTCTGTTCAAAATTAATTACATAACGCGCGCCCAAACTCGGACCAATTCTCGCAAAACCTGCTGTTAAATCAAATAAAAGACCCGTTTTTACATCTGTAAAACTGTTTTTTATTTTATCAGAACTTGTTGTCGAACTAATCAAGAAGTTTTCTTTATCACCTTCGTATAAATCTATTTGAACACTTTGATTTTGCTCAGAAGAAACATTGATATTCGCCTGAATTCCCGCACCAATTCCAATGTAATTGTTAATGTTATAACGAATTAAAACAGGCACTTCCCAATTGATGTTTTTATTTTCAATATTTGTTGTTGTACGCTGCAGTTGCCTCGTTCCGTTGGCATTTGTTGCAAATTGATCAACAACATTTGTTGCGCTATTATATTGATTTAAAGAATTTACCCATTCGACCTGCCAATAAAAACGATATGATTTAAAAGGCGAAAGCGTTGCACCCACAAAATAACTTGTCGATTTATCCAAATCAGTATAAAAATTATAGCCCGCTTTTGCGCCAATCGAAATTCCGGGCATAAATCGGGTAGTGGCGTAATTGGTAATTATCGGTTCGTTTTTATCAAAAATGATTGCCGTTCGGCTTTTGGTTTTTACTTTATGAAAATCTTCTCCAAACTTCATCGAGTATTTTACAAAACCTTTTGTAGAATCTTTTTCGTGAACATTTTTCTGTTCGCTTCCAGGCAGATAAATATTTTTGAAAGTAAAAATAATCTGTTTTTGTTTGATAATCGTATCAAGACAACTCACCGTTGCTTCTTCGCCTTTTGGACAAATTGGACATTCTGGATACATACTTTCTATCTGAAACGTTTTTTTGTCGAACATATCTGGAACATCGGTCTCTAAACGAATTTTTCTTGCTGGACCTTCACCATTATTTTGAAAACGAGTTTTAAAATTAACTCTTTTAAAACGTACCAATCTATAATTCATAAAACGCCCGTTTGATCCCATTTTGTTCGGATCGTGAGACGTTACGATTTCCATTTCCAGATTTTTTACTTTATGGTTTTTATAACTTCTGTTGGGAACAAAAATACCGCGCATGGTAACCGTTGCGCTGGTATCTTTTATCATTTCTGGAGTGGTTTTGAAAGTGTAAAAAACATTACGAGTTTCTCCTGGATTAGCATCATCAAATTCTAAAACAGAAACATTGTGATAAGTTTTGTTGGCATCTAAAAGCGAAGCGTCAAGATCTTCTTCGGTTGTCGTATTTCGGTATTTTTTGGTTTTGAAATTCCCTTCGGCGGAAGCCAGAAAATTATTTGAATCATTCAAATCATCAACTGAAGCGACTAAGTTTTCTTTTACTTCACGTTCGCCTGCATACGTTCTAAAATCACTTAATTCAAAGTTATTGTGTTTGAATTGCTTTTCATTATAAAATAAATAAAGCTTTCCGCTCGAGACATAATTTTCTAGATTTTGATAACTCACTACAACTACCATTTCTTGTTCTGGAATAGGATCACAGTTCTTAATAATCGCAAAACCATTCTGATCTGCAATCGAAGCAATGTCTTTATAATTGTTGTCTGTAATATCATTTACAGCCACTTTTTTAGGACGCGTTGCAGGTGGTTTTCCATTGTCGTAATTATTCGTTACGGCAAGTCTAGTGGTATAAGTTCCCTTGTTTTTGTAAACGTGTTTTGGTTCTGCTTCTTTGCTGTAATGCCCGTCGCCCAATTCCCATAAATAGGAATAACTTGGTTTTGGCGCACCCGCAATCGGAATCAAAGGCGGCGTTTCGGGTTTATAAGAAACCTGATTTCCGTTTTGAATAAAACTGATATTCGCTCTTCGGGTTATGGTGTCTTTTACTTTGGTTTGTCCAATAGCGTAGATGCTGAATAAAATAAAGAAAATAGACAGTTGTGGTTTCATAACGAGATAGTTTTGGGATTCTAAAATGATCAAAATCAATTTAAAACGTGATTAAATGTAAAAAAAAGTGATGAGCAAATCATCACTTCTTCTCAAAAAAAGCATTTGTAAGTTACTGAATGGCATTAATTGCAGCAACCAATTGAGCTTCTGTACCGACTGTTGTTTCGGCTAGTGCAAAGGTATAAACAGCATTTGCAGTTGTAGTTACTCCTTTTATTGCATAACGCCAGTTCCCGTTGTCTTCAGTTGCGAAAATAATGTGACAAGCAAGTCCAACTGGAATTTGACCGTAGTGTTCGCTAAATAATCCTTCGGCAGTATAAGTGTCTAATTTAGCCAAAGCATTATTTCCTTCGCCATCATAAGAAAGATAAACAGCACTATTTGTGTTATCGTAACCTTCAGGAACATCAACTAAAATCGTTGTTTTTGGTCTCGGATCGCTGTAAAAACGGTCTACGTTTGTCCAACCAAAATTTCCAAAAGTTACATAATAGTTGTTTCCTTCACCTTGTACACCGCCTTTTCCGTCTGCGCCTCTCGCATCTTTCCACGCCAATTCGCCATCTTCATCAATAACTCCAGTCCATAAAGTCATTAAGTTATCAAAACCATTTGTTAGAGCAGTTGGAACAATCATGTTCATACTGCATGAGGTTTGCAATTCGACTCCCCCCTGAGTTGCTTTGATGAAGAATTCACCACCAGAAATTAAAAGGTTTTTCTTTCCGTCAGGCATAATTCCCATTGTTGGTTTGTTGGTAACCAACATATTTCCTTTGTCAAAAAGTTCTACAAATTCAATATCAACTTGACCTGTTACTGCATTTCCGTTTTTTGTTAAACAGTCTCCGTTAATGTAAAGCTTTACACCCTTTGCTGACGTTAGGGTGACAACACCGTTTCCGGCCGTCATAGTAAAATTTTGAGTATTTCTTTTCAAACCTTTTTCACTAATGCTTTTAAAAGCAGCTGCCGTTGGAGGAGAAAGTTTAATATCGTCGCCATCTGTATTATCGCAGCTTGCGAAAGTTGTCATTGCTAGTATTAAAAGTCCGATTTTTTTAAAATTTGTTTTCATAATTTCTAGTTTTTATAAATCTGGCTTGATTGTTTTCAAGTAGTTTTTCAGATTTGGTTATTAATTATAGGATTAAATCAATTTGGGGTTTATTTTGTTACCCCTGTTTTCAAAAAATAATTTTTAAAGGCTTTTATATCGTTATATCAATTGTGTTAAAAATTTTTTACCCCTGTTTTCTGATTTTTTTTATTTAAGCTGAAAGACATTTATCTTCAAACAGATTTCCATCTTCGTCAACGGCGACTAAAATGTCTTTTTTGCGAGAGAAATTTAAAATCAGATAAATCCAAAAGAAAATCCAAAAACCTAAAGTCATTAAAGTGATGAATAAATGGAGCGCGTGATTTATTTCTTTTTTTTCTTTAGATAAAACCACATAAGGCAGTTTCTCATTATGCTCTGTAATCGTAAAACCATTTCGTGTTTTGGCTGCGATTATTTCGTAAAATCTATCTAGATTTTTTTCGTTTGTTAAGGAGTAACTTTTCATTTCTTTTAATTTTTTAAGAGTTTTTAAAAGACTTTTATTTTGATAGATACAATTGAATGCAATATTGTTACCTCTTGTTTTTGAAATTTTTTGAGATACTTTTTTTAAATTAGCTGTAAAATGTCTTTTTATGAGTCAAAATAAAATTCATCCTGATCAGAAATATATCGACGGACTTGCCGCAAACGATTCGGTTGTTATAGAGATGATATACAAGAAGTTTGCTCCAAAAGCAGTTCAGTTTATAACCAATAATTCGGGCGATAAAGATCAAGCGCAAGATGTCATTCAAGAAGTCTTAATCTTGCTTTTTAATCAGGCGAAAGCCAATAAACTGCAATTAACTTGTCCGTTTGATGCTTACTTTTTTCTTCTTTGCAAAAGACGCTGGCTAAACGAATTAAAAAAATCATCCAACAAAGGGGTAACAATTTATGAGAATGTAGTATCTATCAATGAATCTGCTCACGAACTGATCGGACAAGCGGAAGAATTTGATGAAAAACAGAAACTTTTTGATACCATGTTTCAAAAACTGGGAGAAAAATGTCAAGAAGTTTTAAAACTCAGTTTTACGTTAAAATCGATGGAAGAAGTGGCCGAAAAACTTAATGTAACTTATGGTTATGTTAGAAAAAAGAAATCATTGTGCGTAGGACAGCTGACGGAGTGGATTCAGGAAGCGAAAAATTTTAACTCTTTAAAAAACAATTAGTCATGAACGAAGAACGCTATATATTATTTGACCAGTATCTTCAAGGCGAACTGACCGTTGATGAAAAAAACAATTTTGAGAAACAATTGGCTGAAGATGCAGAATTTGCCTCAGCATTTGAAAGTTTCAAAGAAATGCATTTTCAATTGGAAAATAAATTCGGACAAGAAGCAGAACGCGAAATTTTTACCGAAAATCTTACTCGAATTTCAGACAAATATTTCCATAAAAAGAAAACCAAAGTCGTTTCGCTTAAGCCGTGGTATTTTGCAGCGGCGGCTTCTGTCGCCATAATGTTCGGATTGTTTTTCTTCGATTATAATCATTATCCAAATTTTGAAGATTATAATCATCCAGAAAGCGCTTATTTTACTGAAAGAGGCGTTTCTGAAGAAACTTTGAAAAAAGCCGAAGATAATTTTAATGGAAAAAGATATGAAAAGGCAATTCCGCTTTTTGAAAGTATTTTAAAGGAAAACAATTCACCAGAAATTCAGTATTTCTATGGCATTTCATTATTGCAAGTTGGAAAATATGTAAAAGCAGAAGACATTTTTAAAGAACTAGAAACTGGAAATTCTGTCTACAAAGAAAAGGCAAAATGGAACTTGGCTTTATCAAAATTGAAACAAGGAAAATACGCAGAATGTAAAGAAGTTTTGCAGACTATTTCTCAAGATTATGAAGATTATGATGAAGTAGAACGCCTTTTAGAAGAACTAGAATGATTTAATATTTTAAAAAAATTTTATCCCATTGTGGAAAACCTCAATCGAATTTGGAATTTTAGTTCTAAATTCGATTTTCTTTTTAAAAGAATTGTCCCAAAACAATTGAAACTTAACCGAAATAAACTGATGCAAAAAATTATTTTATTAATTCTCATTTTGATGTCTCAAGTGATTTTTAGTGCAGCTAAAAATACCGAAATCCAAAGAATTGGCATCATTCCTGATATAGAAATAAAGCCAACAATCAAAGGAATTCAAGAAGGCAAAGACGAAGTTTTAGATCGCGCTTTGTTGTTTATTGAAACTGGAAAATAATTTATTAATTCAAATTTATCATCTCAAGGAACGAAGGATCACACTAGTTAATTCGCGGAAAAAATGGGGGTTTTCTTTGTGAAGCTTCTAGTGAGGTTCTTCGTTCCTTAGGCTGATAAAAAATACAGCAACCTTTGTCAAAGTTTCAAACTTTGACAAAGGTTTTTTCTTTTTTAGAGATCAAACTAAAAAGAAAAATCTGTTTTATCAGCGTTTTCACGAAGAGAATCCGTGTCATCCGCGTCCCGTAATCTCTACAAAATTGGTATTCTTTTAATATTGTCGTAATTTTGACAGCTTTAAAATTATATCATTGAATTCAACACCAATTATTACCGATACTCACACGCATTTATATTCTGAAGAATTTGATCAGGATCGTGACGAAATGATACAGCGCGCTATTGATGCCGGAATTACACGTTTTTTTATTCCTGCAATCGATGCTGCGGCAACGCAATCTATGTACGATTTAGAAAAAAATTACCCCGAAAATGTATTCTTAATGATGGGTTTGCATCCCACTTACGTGAAAGATAATTATCAGGATGAATTACACCATGTTGAAACTGAATTGTCTAAAAGAAAATTCTACGCTGTTGGAGAAATCGGAATCGATTTGTATTGGGATAAAACACATTTAAAAGAACAGCAAATTGCTTTTAAAAAACAGATTCAGCTGGCAAAACAATACAAATTACCTATTGTAATTCATTGTAGAGAAGCATTTGATGAAATCTTCGAAGTTTTAGAAGAAGAAAAATCTGAAGATTTATTTGGGATTTTTCATTGTTTTTCAGGAACTTTATTACAAGCGCAGCAAGCCATTTCTTATAACATGAAACTAGGAATTGGTGGCGTTGTAACTTTTAAGAACGGAAAAATTGATCAGTTTTTAAATCAAATTGATTTGAAACATATCGTTTTGGAGACAGATTCGCCTTATTTAGCGCCAATTCCGTACAGAGGAAAACGAAATGAAAGCAGTTATTTAGTCAATGTAATTGCGAAATTAAGCGATATTTATGGTATTTCTGTAGAAGAAATAGCAGCAATAACAACACAAAATTCAAAAGACGTTTTTGGGATTTAACCCACGCCTTACAAAACTTTAATTTTTTTTTTGTTCTTTTGCCCACTTAAACCCAAATAAATAATGCAGAGATTTGATGCCATTCGACCGTTTTATGATTCCGAAATAAATGAAGCCCTTCATGATGTTGTAAATCATCCTATGATGAAAACCATGATGAACTTTACTTTTCCGGAAGTAGAAGATGAGGTTTGGAAGGAACAATTGAAGAAAACACATTCTATTCGTGATTTTCAATGCAATTTTATTTACAATACAATTCAAAAAGTCTTAGAAAAAAGTTCTGAAGGTTTAACAACTTCAGGTTTTGAAAAACTAGAACCTAATACTTCATATTTGTTTATCTCAAATCATAGAGATATTCTTTTAGATACCACTTTACTTAATGTTTGTTTGTTCGAACACGGTTTAGTAATGACTGCTTCTGCAATTGGAGATAATTTAGTGAAAAAAGCTTTCTTGGCAACTTTAGCAAAATTAAATAGAAACTTTTTGGTTTTAAGAGGATTAACACCTCGTGAAATGTTGCAAAGTTCTAAACTGCTTGCAGAATATATGGGACAATTATTGCTTCGCGAAAATCGTTCGGTTTGGATTGCTCAAAGAGAAGGAAGAACAAAAGACGGAAACGACGAAACCAATCCAGGCGTTTTAAAAATGATAGGAATGGGTTCTGATGAAGAAAATCTAATGGATTATTTTAAGAAATTAAAAATTGTTCCAGTTTCTATTTCTTATGAATATGATCCAACGGATGTTTTGAAAATGCCACAATTAATGGCAGAAGCAAACAACGAAGTTTACGTAAAAGATAAAAACGAAGATTTCATGACCATTTTAAGTGGAATTATGGGAACTAAAAAAAGAATCCATATTTCTGTAGGTGATGTTTTAGATACAGAAATCGATCAGATTGTGGCTGAAAACGACAATGTAAATAAACAAGTTCAGGCTTTGGCGCAAACAATTGATGATGTTATTTTGAAAAACTATCAATTGTGGCCAACTAATTTTATTGCTTACGATATTTTAAACGAAACAAACCGTTTTGCTGATAAGTATAAAGAAAGCGAGAAATCACTTTTTGAACGTCGTTTAGAAATGAGAATCGGAAGCGATAATCCTATTACCAGACAAGGATTTTTGGCAATGTACGCCAATCCTGTTGTCAATAAATTGAAATACCAAGATGTCATCTAAAGCAAAAATACTATTGATTTATACCGGAGGAACCATCGGTATGAGCAAAGACTTTGAAACTGGAGCGCTTAAAGCCTTCAACTTTGGTAAATTAATTCAGAAAATTCCAGAAATCAAACAATTGGATTGCGAAATCGAATCAATTTCATTCGAACATCCAATTGATTCTTCTAATATGAATCCTCAAATGTGGACAAAAATCGCCACTATTATTGAGGAAAATTATACTTCTTTTGACGGATTTGTGGTTCTTCACGGCTCAGATACCATGTCTTATTCGGCCTCGGCTTTGAGTTTTATGCTCGAAAATTTAGCAAAACCAGTTGTATTTACAGGTTCGCAATTGCCAATTGGAGATTTGCGTACCGATGCAAAAGAAAACCTGATTACAGCGATTCAGATTGCATCACTTTTAGAAAATGGAAAACCAGTTATCACAGAAGTTTGTTTGTATTTTGAATACAAATTATACCGCGGAAATAGAACTTCCAAAGTAAATGCAGAACATTTTAGAGCTTTTACAGCGCCAAATTATCCTGAATTGGTAGAATCGGGAGTTCATTTAAAATTAAATAAACATTTATTTCTTCCTGTAAATAAAGATGCAAAACTTATCGTTCATAAAAATTTAGATAATCATGTTGCGTTTATCAAAATGTTTCCTGGAATGAGCGAAATCGTTTTGGCTTCAATTCTTGAAACTAAAGGTTTAAGAGGAATTATTCTCGAAACTTACGGTTCTGGAAATGCACCAACGGAAGATTGGTTTTTAAACTTAATCGAAAAAGCCATCAAATCTGGAATGCACATTGTAAACGTAACACAATGCTCAGGCGGAAGCGTCAACATGGGACAATACGAAACCAGTACGGCTTTAAAATCTCTTGGAGTTATTTCTGGAAAAGATATTACTACAGAAGCCGCAATTACAAAACTGATGTATTTGCTTGGGCACGATATTCCGCAAAACGAGTTTAAAGATATTTTTGAAACTGCTTTGAGAGGGGAGATTTCGTAATTAACTTTAATTAAGCATACACACAATCTTGTCATTTCGAGGAACGAGAAATCTTCGTTAGAAGCTCGACAAAGTTTGGTGCTTTTTGGTACGGAGTTACTTGCGAAGATTTCTCGTTCCTCGAAATGACAAGATTGTCGATAATTGAATTGGAATTTAGAAATTTTTTATTGGGATTTATTAAAACTTGGAATTTTTATAATGAACTGGACAAGTTTCCAAGTCTTCTTCAGTTACTTTATGTTTTTTATAATATACATAAACCAATACAGAAAGAATACAAATAATTCCCTGAATCGCAACCGTAGTTCTTACGCCAAGCGAATGAGAAACGTAGCCAATTATTAAACTTCCCACAGGAATCATTCCCTGATAAGCCATCATAAAATAGCTGATACTTCTAGAACGCATATTAACAGAACTATGTGTTTGAATGTAGATGTTAATAGATGAAGTTTGTCCCATCATTCCGATTCCGCTCAAAGTCATACAAATCAAAGCGATAGTAATGCTGTTTGAAAGGGCTAATATTATTACGCTAAAACCAAGAAGTAAACTCGCACTAATCATCAATTTATTCATGTTTTCTGCAGATTTTAGATTTGCTAAATAAATGGCAGATAGAACAGATCCAATTCCGGCAGCGCTTTCGAACCAGCTGAAAGTTTCAGCATTTCCGCTAAAAATATCTTTGGCAAAAACGGGCATCAAAGTATTGAAAGAAATAACAAATAAACTGCTGCAAGTAAGCATCATTAGCATTCTTGCCATTTCGGTTTCTTTTTTAACATAATCTAAACCTTCCAAAAGGTCGTCGAGCATATTAAGTTTGTTTTCGGCTTTAATATGTGGTGTTAATTTCATTAGAAGTAATGAAATCAAAACAGGAATATAACTCAAGAAATTCCCAATAAAACAGATATCTTCTCCATATTCGTGCAGAATAATTCCGGCAAGAGCAGGACCAGCAATACGGGCAAAATTGTTCATTGTTGAATTTAGAGCAACCGCATTTGGAAGATCTTCTTTATTGTCGACAATATCAATCATCATGGTTTGACGGCAAGTCATATCAAAAGCATTAATAATTCCCTGAATTAAACTTAATGCTAAAATGAAGTTGATATTGTATATTTTGAGATAAATCAGCAAAGCTAAAGTTGCCGCCTGAAACATCGCAAGAGATTGTAAAAAAATTAGTGTTTTGTGTCTGTCATAACGTCCAATTATGCTTCCTGCCAAAGGCGCTAAAAACAAAGACGGAATCATACTCAAAAAAGTAGCCAATCCCAACAAAAAAACAGAACCCGTAATACTGTAAACCATCCAGCTCACGGCAGTTTTCTGCATCCAAGTACCAATAACTGAAACAGATTGTCCGTAAAAGAACAATTTGAAATTTTTTGATTTTAAGGCTTTAAACATGATGTTAATTATTTGATACAAAGTTCGGGATTATGATTTCATTAGAAAAATTAATAATTTTACTGATAATAAGTAGTAAAACTTATCAATATGGAAATCTATCAATTACAGTATTTTATTAAAACAGCTGAGGTTTTGCACTTTACCAAAGCTGCTGAATTGTGTTTTGTAACACAATCGGGACTTTCGCAGCAAATAAAAAAACTCGAAGAAGAGTTAGGTCTGCCGTTATTTAAGCGAATTGGAAAAAAAGTACAATTGACAGAAGCGGGTTCTGTGTTTTTAGTTCACGCCAAAAAAGTCGTTGAAAACATAGAAAACGGAAAACAGGCAATCGAAGATTTAAACGAAATGATTGGCGGCGAACTGCGAATTGGCGTTACCTATATTTTTGGATTATTGATTTTGCCAATTGTTCATGCATTTGCAAAACAATATCAAAATCTAAAAATTGTCGTCGAGTACGGAACAACAGAAGCATTAGAACAAAAACTTCTTAATAATGCATTGGATGTTGTTTTAGTTATTTCGTCGCATCCGATTGAAGCTCCGATTCAGAAAGTGCCTTTGTTTATTTCGAATATGGTAATGGCAGTTTCCAAAACACATCCTTTGGCACATTTAGACAAAATCGCTTTCAAAAAAATGGATGAGATTGAGTTGGTTTTGCCGGGAAAAGGTTCTAACTCGAGAGAATTTGTAGAAGAGTTGTTTCAGAAATTTAATATGACGCCAAAAATCTCGATTGAACTGCATTCCATACATGCATTATTGCAAATGGTAGAAAACAGTGATTGGGCAACTATTGTAGCAGAAAAAGCCTTAAAAGGTTGGGATCAGCTTAAATCGATTCAGATTACTGGTGTTGCAACCAAGAGAGAATCTTTTATGCTGACAATAGGCGGATACCAAAAAAAGGCGGTAAAATTGTTTATGGAAGAATTTAGAAAAAGCATAAACGAATCTTAAAAATTTACTTTGTGTAACTCAATTTTTTTCGTGTTATTTGCAGACCAAAATAGAAAGGTGTCCGAGTGGTTTAAGGAGCTAGCCTGGAAAGCTAGTATATGGGTAACTGTATCGAGGGTTCGAATCCCTTCCTTTCTGCTAAATAAAACCGCGATTTCAATTAATTGAAATCGCGGTTTTTTATTTTTATCCTTTTTATAAAAACAGCTTTATTCTGGTAAAAGCGGATTTCTTATTTGTTCAAAAACAATTTTTTTTGAGGATTTTGGAATTTTTACAATATGAAAGGGTTGTGAAACATCATTTGTTACGCCAACTTTTAAGTTTTCTATTGTAACGATAATTTCGCCTGAGCGCATCGTAGCTTTTGTAATATCTATGGAGGTCGACATATTGTACTGTCTGTAAAAAGCGGCAATAATATTGAATTTAGAGAAATCTATATCTGTTTCTTTAAAATCTCTGGTAGTATTATTTTTTTCATTCATTTTAGCCTTTAATGCCTCCCAGGTAATTTTATTCGTAATTACCATATTAGTTCGTTCGATTGTTGAAGAGGTTAAACTTCCTTGTCCGACCGATGTAATTGTAATATCTCCATTAGCACTATTGTCATCGTTTGAACAGCTGATAAATAAAAATAAAGTTGCAAGTAAAATTAGGTTTTTCATTTTATTTAGGTTTAATGGTTACTAAAGTTAAAGAAGTAATGTTTTGTATTTTAATAAGATAGCAATATTTTGAAATGGTTGCGTTGTTTACTGAAATAAAGATTATATTTAAAATAGGTAAACAAATAATTTATGAGAATAATAATAGGTTTTGTAATAGTTCTCCTTTTTTCTTCCTGCGCTTCTTTTTCAGATAAAATGATGAGAGAAAATAAAGAATCATTATCACAAAATGATTTATCCAAACTAGAAGGAACTTACGAATTGTTTCCTGATTTGAAGTACAACGAAAAAGGAAACGCCGAATTAATAGTTTCTTCAGATTCTAAAGTAAGACAAGGTTTGGACTATTTTGTCTTTTCTAAAGAGATAAAATATGATGATAATGCTGTTTATTGGGTTGAAATAGAACTGGTTAATCAAAACAAATTGAGGTTTACAGCCAAAAAAGATAATGTAGAAATAGAAAACATTGAATTGAGCGGAAAACTAAAAAACGGATTCTTTTATCTCGATAACAAATATTTAAAAAGAAATGGTATTCCGTATCTTGCGGGTGGTTATACCAATAACAAAACCAGAATCGGACTCGCAAAAGACAACGGACTTTTAGTTCATTATTGTTACGATAATTCGGGCGCAATTTTATTTCTTTTCTGGGCAGGCTCTGATTACAATTTAGGCTATCATTTTAAAAAAGTTTCAAAACAATAGTTTCTTCTCAAAAAAAGTATATCCAAAATACGGTTTTCCTCATTATTTTGTTACAGAAATTATTATATATTTGACTCCTGTGTAATATAAATATTTTGATGGATTTACCTCCTTATTCGCCAGGACTGCATAAACTGGTTACTTTACATGTCGACAAAACAGAGAGGCTTACAGATAGTAAAGGCTTTGTTACGATTACCAATTCCATTTTAGAAAAATACGAACTTGAAAAGGTTGGCGCTGTCGTGCATGATTTTGAAAATGATAGTTTTACGATTTCGTACTGTCTCAAAGAATCGCATATTTGTATACACACTTGGCCAGAATACAATCAGCTTACTTTAGATGTTTATTTGTGCAATTATCTTCAGGATAATTCAGAAAAAGTGCGTGCTGTAATGGCAGATTATATTGCCTATTTTGAAGCAGAAATTATTAAAGATTTTGAAATTAACCGATAAGATATGAAGATTCCTTGTTACGATTGTAATGTAGAAACCGAATTAGAGGTTGGTTTTGAAGTAGTAAATTTTGTTTGCCCGATCTGTCGAAGTTTATATGAAGCCGACGATGAAGGAAAATTTCGCAGAAAATCAAAATATAAAGCAGAAACAGAAACGTATCCGCTAGTTATTGGCGAAAAGGGTTTCTTAAAAGGAAGTGAATATAAAGTAACTGGTATCCTGAGAAAAAAAGTGCATCCTGATTATAGATGGACAGAATTTATTTTGCAAAATGAAGCAAAAGAATTTCTCTATCTGTCCCTTTCAAACGGACATTGGATGATGCTTACCGAACTGGAAAAGATTGACGATCTTAAAAAAGGAGTTAAAGTTCTGGATTATGATGGTCAGGATTATGATCTTTTCGAACATTCGGATGCTGAAATAATCGATGCAAAAGGATTTTTTGATTTTCAGCTTCCAAACAAAAAAACGCATTTAGCCGAATTTATAAATCCGCCTTACATTGTTTCGGTAGAAAAAGTGAATAATGTTCAGACTGCATTTCATGGCGAATATGTTAGTAAAAGCAAAATCAGAAAAGCATTTCCAGGAATAAAGTTGCCGTATCAAACAGGAACAGGTATGATTCAGCCGTCTCTTTTTGATCTTAAAAACACAGCTATTATTTTCTGTCTTTTTGCTTTGCTGATCATAACGGCAAATTGGTATATCTATAGAAATCAGTTTGAGCAAGCTGTTTTTTCTCAAACGATACAATTTAGCAAATCTGATAATAAAGAAATTACGAGTCCGACTTTTGAGCTCAAAGGGGCTTCGGCTCCAATGACAATTTCGGTTTCTACAGACGTTGATAATTCTTGGGCGAATCTTAATATTGCCTTGATTAACGAAGATACAAGTGACGAAATTTACGCCAATAAAGACATTGAATATTATTCTGGCTATACAGATGGAGAATATTGGAGAGAAGGAAGCAGTTCTGAAAAATTTAATATCTGTGGAGTAAAGCCAGGAAAATACCATCTTGGAATTACGCCTATGAAAGCGCCTGAAGATGTTAAAAATAACGCCATGCGCATTAATGTAATCTGGAACGAACCTTCTAGTCGAAACGTATGGCTGGTTATTATCGCAATGGTTGTAATTTTCTTTATTATAAGATTCTTTAAAAATCAATTTGAAAAAAATAGATGGGCAGATAGTTCCTATTCAACTTACGACTATGAATAAAATTTCTGATTTCTTTAATAACAACTGGGCTTCATTAGCAATTGGATTCTTTTGTTTTGGAGTTTATATGTACTTTGCTCTCGCAGGAAATAGAATCTGCGATTGCGAAACAACCGAAAAATATAGCACGGCGGGAAGCCGAACATCTTATAACCGTTTTTATCACAAATAAAAAAATCAATCTGTATGGAATTAATTCACGCTCAACCAATAGTAAATTCGATTATTTATTCTCTTTTAGGAATTGTAATTTTATTAATCGGTTATTTTATTATCGAAAAACTTACTCCAGAAAATACTTGGAAAGAAGTGGTAGAAAAAAACAATGTTGCTGTTGCGATTGTCTTGGCAGCATTTATCATTGGAATTTCAATGATTATTAGTGCCGCAATTCATGGGTAAAAAGTTTCTTAGGTTCGAATTTCTTTTACTTTTTGCTGTATTTATAATTGCCACTTGCGGACTTATTTATGAGTTAGTTGCAGGAACTTTGGCAAGTTATTTATTAGGCGATTCGGTAAAGCAATTTTCATTTATCATTGGCGTATACCTATTTTCGATGGGAATAGGTTCGTTTTTTTCAAAGTTTTTTCACAAAAATCTGCTGAACACTTTCGTGGAAATCGAAATTTTAGTGGGACTTATCGGCGGATTAAGTTCTGTTGTTTTATTTCTATTGTTCGAAAATGTTGGCTCATTTCAATTCATTTTATATTTATTTGTTTTTGTAACTGGTTTTTTGGTCGGTTTAGAGATTCCGCTTTTAATGAATATTCTAAAAGACAGAGTTGAGTTTAAAGATTTGGTTTCTAATGTTTTTACGTTTGATTACATCGGAGCTTTATTGGCTTCAATCTTATTTCCGTTAGTTTTAGTGCCAAAATTAGGCATCATGGGAACTTCGCTTTTCTTCGGAATGATCAACGTAAGTATCGCAATTGCTTTGTGTTTTTTGTTAGAAAGAGAATTAAAAAAAGTCTATTTTCTAAAAGTAAAAGCCATTTCCTCTTTTGTGATATTACTGGCAGTTTTTGTTTTTTCGAATGATATTCTAGCGTATTCAGAAGGGAAATTATACGGAGAAAACATTATTTATACCAATTCGACACCATATCAGCGTATTGTTTTAACGCATAATAAAAGCGATTACAGGCTTTATTTAAACAATAATTTACAATTTAGTTCTGCAGACGAATACCGTTATCACGAAGCTTTGGTGCATCCCGCAATGTCAATGGCAAAAAGTGTTAAGAATGTTTTGGTTTTGGGCGGAGGAGATGGTTTGGCAGTTCGAGAAATCTTAAAATACAAAGATGTTGAAAAAGTAACTTTGGTAGATTTAGACGCAGGAATGACGAAGTTGTTTAAAACAAATACAGTTTTAACCAATTTCAATCAAAATTCTTTGAATAATTCTAAAGTAAAAGTAATCAATAGAGATGCATATATTTGGGCAAAAAGCTGCAAAGAAAAATTTGATGTTGCCATAATCGATTTTCCAGATCCTTCTAATTATAGTTTGGGGAAATTGTATTCGCTTAATTTTTATCAAACCATCAAAACCATTTTACAGCCAGATGCGGCGGTTGTTATACAAACCACTTCGCCTTATTTTGCGCCGAAATCTTTTTGGTGCATCAATAAAACGGTGATGCAGGTTTTTCCTCAAGTTGATGCGTATCATGCTTATGTTCCGTCGTTTGGAGAATGGGGTTACACGATTGCGATAAATGGTTTCGGAACCACTTTTAATACTGTAAATCGAAAAGCAGATAAATTGAAGTTTTACAATTATCAATTTGACCGTTTTAATTATTTTACAAATGATATGATTTCAAACCAAATCGAAATCAATCGTTTGGATAACCAAATTTTAGTACGCTATTTTGATGAAGAGTGGGGAAAACTGCAATAAATCCAGAAGAAGTTTTATAAAAATAGTAGGAACGGCTTTAATTGCGGTTCCGTTTCTGCAGTTTTGTTCTGATAAAATTGCGGTTATCATGATTCGTTTATCAGGTACCAAACATTTGCTCGGACATCGTTTATGGATAAAAGATTTTCCTAAACCAACAAAAAAAATCCAGATTCCGTATCTAATTGTTGGCGGAGGAATATCTGGTTTAAGCGCAGCGCGCCAATTTCATAAAAAAGGAATTTCCGATTTTTTAATGGTAGAATTAGAAAATCATTTGGGAGGAAATTCTTCCAACGGAGAAAATAAATATTCGAAATATCCTTTAGGCGCGCATTATTTGCCTTTGCCGAATTTTCAAGATAAAGAATTGCTTCATTTTCTTCAAGAAGAAAAAATAATTTTGAGTTACGATTCAAAAGGATTTCCTGTTTTTGACGAATTGCAATTGACTTTTGCGCCAGACGAACGTTTGTTTTATAAAAATAATTGGCAAGAAGGCGTAGTTCCGAAAGAAGGAAATTCGGTTTCTGATGATTTGGAGTTCGATAAATTCTTCAAACAAATGGATATTTTCAGAACGGGAAAAGGAGAAGATCAGAAATTTTTATTTGATATTCCACTTTATCTTTCTTCTTCAGATCAAAAAACGAGAGCTTTAGATAAAATCACGATGAAAAAATGGTTTCAAGAAAATCATTTTACTTCAGAACCTTTGTACAATTATATCGATTATTGCTGTAAAGACGATTTTGGTTTAGGAATAGAATACGTTTCGGCTTGGGCTGGAATTCATTATTTTGCTGGAAGAAAGCAGGATTGCACGCCCGAAAAACACGACAGCGTTTTAACTTGGGCAGAAGGAAATTCTCGATTAGCCAATCATTTGAAAAAATATACTAAAGATAAAACGCTGAAAAATCATTTGGTTTACGAAGTTAAAACAGAAGGGAATAAAGTAATCGCAAAAGCTTTTGATGATGTCAATAAATCGTCTGTCGAAATTATTGCTGATAAAGTTATCATGGCTTCTCCGCAATTTGTAAATCAGTATTTGATTCAAGACAGAAAAGCATTTACCAAAGATTTTCATTATACGCCTTGGCTTTTAGCAACTTTAGTTGTTAATGATTTATTTGATAATTTTAGTTTTCCACTTTCGTGGGATAATGTAATTTACGATGCAAAAGGTTTAGGTTATGTTTACGATCAGCATCAGACTGTGAATCAGGTTCAGGATAAAAAAGTCATTACGTATTATTACAGTTTTTCGTCTGCTGATTTGAAGAAAACCAGAAAAGAGCTTTATAAAAAAGATAAAGAATACTGGAAACAGTTTGTTTTGAATGATTTAAAAGTCGCTCATCCAGATATTGAAGAATATACAGAAGATATTGAAGTTTTTCTTTTAGGTCACGGAATGATTTCGCCTGCGCCAGGATTTATTTTTGGTGAAGCGAAAAAACAGGCAAAACAGAATATTGAAAAAAAGATTTATTTCGCACACAGCGATTTATCGGGAATTTCGATTTTTGAAGAAGCTTTTCATCAAGGAATTAATGTTGTAAATGAAATTGTAGATGGAACAACCGTGGATTCATAAAGCCAAAACCGATTTATCTTTTATAATTGGACCGTCTTTTTTTGTATTGGGGATTATCTTCTTGTTTCAGGATTATATTACCCAAATCGAAGAGCATTATTCTTTTTACACTTGGCTTTTTCTGATTGTTTTTATTGATGTAGCACACGTTTACGCCACTTTATTTAAGACCTATTTTGTTGCTGATGAATTTCAAAAACAAAAAAGACGATTAATTCTGTTACCGTTAATTTGTTTTGCAACCGGAATTGTGCTTTTTTCTTTCGGAAGTTTAGTTTTTTGGTCGTTTCTGGCTTATGTAGCTGTTTTTCATTTTATAAGACAGCAATATGGTTTTATGAGATTGTATGCCAGAAAAGAAACGAAAACGAAGTTCTCGGTTTGGATTGATAATCTTGCGATTTATGCTTCGACTGGATATCCAATGTTATATTGGTTTTTTTCGTCTAAGCGAAAGTTCAACTGGTTTGTAGAAAATGAATTTTTTAGGTTTGAAAACCAAAGAATTCTTGAAATCCTGTTTTGGATTTATATCGGAATTTTGATTTTGTATATCGTTTATACGGCCGTAAAATCTATTCAAAATCAGTTTTTTAATATTCCGAAAAACAGCATTATTTTAGGAACAGCATTGTCTTGGTATTTCGGAATTGTGTATTTTAATGACGATTTGATTTTTACTTTATTGAATGTCGTTTCGCACGGAATTCCGTATATGGCTTTGGTTTATTTTAAAGAAATCGACGGAAAATCGTCATCAGAATTAGGAAGTTTGTCTTTTTTAAAACAGTACAAAGGAATTTTAATTTACATTGGAATTCTGTTATTAATTGCCTTTTCGGAAGAATTTCTTTGGGAATTTTTTGTTTGGAATGAAAATATCAGCGTTAGCAGTTTCGATTTTTCGAGTTGGCAGATTTTGTTAGTTCCGTTGTTGAGTGTTCCGCAGTTTACACATTATTTGCTGGATGGTTTTATTTGGAAAACTAAAAAGTAATTTCTTCTGAAAACAAAAATTTCTAATCTAGCCCCGATAGAAGCGATATCCTTTTGTGTTGGGGTTCAACACAAAAGATAAAGCGGATAGAGGGACTAAAGGTGTTTTGAAAACGAGAATCTCTGCTTCAAAAAATAAAAAAATTAATTCTGCAACGCTATTTTGACTTTCGGCATCATTCTATCGACAAATAGTTTATAAGCAGATTCGGAAGGATGCAAACCATCTGAAGCCACAAGATTCGGACTGTTAAGCCCCTCGCGTGTGATATCTGTAATTGAGACAAAAGCGACTTGATTCGTATTGCAGTAGTTTTCTGCAAAGGAATTGTATTTGGTTATTTCTGCCGAAATTTTGGCACTTTGATCGCCAGCAAGATTTTTTCCGTAAGGTGTATAAGCGTAATCTGGAATAGAAATTACGACAACATTTTTTTTATCGCCTTTGGCCAGCATAACAGCTTTGTTGACCAAATCTGGAAATTCTTTTTCGTAAACAGAAAAATCTCTACGCTGATATTGATTGTTAACTCCAATTAGAAGTGTGACTAAATCGTAATTAGATTCTGGTTTTTGAGAATCGATTGCTGCCAATAAATTAGAGGTTGTCCATCCGGTAGTTGCAATTATTTTTAGCGAAATGGTACTCGAAAACATTGTTCTTAAACTCGATTTGAGCTGTTCTGGGAAACGGCAAGTTTCGCAAACGCTTTGACCAATTGTATAACTATCTCCTAAAGCCAAATAATTTATCGAACTCGGAATAGTTGTTGGCGGATTTACAACTGGTGGATTTACAACTGGTGGAGTAGTAGTAATTGGTGTAGAATTGCTTTCTTCGGCAGTGCAACTCAAAAGAAAAATAGAAAATATAACGGTAACTATTTGTTTAAAATGTGGTTTCATAATTTGTTTAAATTAGATCGATGGCTTTAAACAAATAGTTACGTTAAATATGTGGGTTTGGATTTTAAACCATTTCGGTTTTCATCACGATTTCTTCTTCGATGGCATTCCAAAGTCCGATACGTTTTTCTAAGGCAAGAATAGAAACTTCTTCTACTTCTTTCCATTTTTGAGCATCGTCTTCACATAATTCTGTAATCATCTGCATTGCCATTGGACCGTGTTCGTCAGCGTCCAATTCGATATGTCTTTCAAAATAATAAAGCAATTTTGTTAAATCAGTATCTGGAAGATTTTTCTGGAAATTTGTCAGTATTTGCGTAAACATACTCGGAATCAAATCTTCTCTTCCGAAAGTAAATGCAGCCGCAATTTCGTGCGGTTTTCCTTCTTCGATTACTCTAAAAGTAAAATCTAAAAACTCTTTTGCATTTGGATGCAATGAACTTTGTTTGATTGCTACGAATATATTATGAAGAGAAGTTACTTCTGATAAGAATTTTAAAACACCAGTTGTATCTGCTCCACATGCTTCCATTGCCTCCAAATACATTTCGTAATGGCTTTGTCTTCTTCCGTCAATAGTCAAATCTGTTTCTTCTGCAAGAACAATTTCATTAATTAAATATCGAGTTTCAGGATTTTTAGTCGCAAACCAAGGCGTTGTAGTACAGGTAAGTTTGGCTTGTAAAGCTTTTAATAAAGACATAAAATCCCAAACAGCAAAAACGTGAGTTTCTAAAAAACTGTGTAAGTCGTCTATGTTCTGAATCTTATTATATAAAGAGTGGTTTAATAGTTGGTCTTTTTGTGGTTGGATGCTTTTGTTTATCGCTTCGATATTCATTTTAAAAAAATTTTGATGCAAAGATAAAAAGCTTCTCTGTTAGAAGAAGCTTTTTAGATTGATTTTGTATATATTTTAATAAATATCAATTATTTAAATGCTGGAATTCCGGTAACGTCCATTCCAGTTATTAATAAATGAATGTCGTGAGTTCCCTCATAAGTAATAACACTTTCGAGATTCATCATATGACGCATAATTGAGTATTCGCCAGTAATTCCCATACCTCCGAGCATTTGTCTAGCTTCACGAGCAATAGTAATCGCCATATTGACATTATTGCGTTTTGCCATCGAAATTTGTGCTGTAGTTGCTTTTCCTTCGTTTCTTAAAACACCTAAACGCCAAGTTAATAATTGTGCTTTTGTGATTTCGGTAATCATTTCTGCGAGTTTTTTCTGCTGTAATTGAGTTCCTCCAATTGGTTTTCCAAATTGAATTCTCTCTTTAGAATAGCGTAAAGCAGTATCGTAGCAATCCATTGCGGCACCGATTGCGCCCCAAGCAATTCCATAACGAGCAGAATCTAAACAGCCAAGTGGTGCACCTAAACCAGATTTATTTGGAAGAAGATTTTCTTTAGGAACTTTTACATTATCAAAAATTAACTCTCCAGTTGCAGATGCACGAAGCGACCATTTATTATGAGTTTCTGGAGTCGAAAATCCTTCCATGCCACGCTCTACAATTAAACCATGAATTCTGCCTTCTTCGTTTTTTGCCCAAACAATCGCAATATCGGCAAAAGGTGCGTTAGAAATCCACATTTTTGCTCCGTTTAAAAGATAATGATCTCCCATGTCTTTAAAATTGGTAATCATACTTCCTGGATCTGAACCATGATCGGGTTCTGTTAAACCAAAACAACCGATAAATTCTCCCGTTGCCAATTTTGGTAAGTATTTCATTCTTTGTTCTTCATTTCCATATTTCCAAATTGGATACATTACTAAAGAAGATTGAACAGATGAGGTAGATCTTACACCAGAATCGCCTCTTTCGATTTCCTGCATAATTAAACCATAAGAAATTTGGTCTAAACCAGCTCCTCCATATTCAACAGGAATGTATGGACCAAAACCGCCAATTTCGCCAAGACCTTTTATAATTTGTTTAGGAAATTCTGCTTTTTGTGCATATTCTTCTATAATAGGAGAAACTTCTCTTTTAACCCATGCACGTGCTGATTCGCGAACTAATTTGTGTTCATCGCTTAGCAAATCGTCTAAGTTATAGTAATCTGGAGATTGAAATAGGTCTGGTTTCATGTTTTTTAATTTTTAACAAACAAATTTACGCAATAAAAATATAACAAATAGCGTCTTAATTGTTATATTTTTTCAAGACAAAAATAAAATTAATAGGAATTTGGCAAATTAATTGTAGTTTATTGATAATTTATAGACTATTTTTGAATACCAAAAACTAAATTAAATGAGGCTGATAATCTCTTTTTTATTTTTCTTGATACTTAATACCGGTGTGGCTCAATCAAATAAGGAGCTATCCGAGCAGAAATATATAGAATTACAAGATAAGATACGCTTCAGCATCAATGGAAATTACGATGAGGGTTTAACATTTGTTAAAGAATTGTTAAAGTCAAGTGATCCAGAACATTTGACGTTCGCTAGTGGAGCAGCTTCATATCTTTATCAATTAAAAGGTGATAGCATAAACTCAGATAAAAGCTATGCTCAGGCATTAATTCACCTTAAAAAAATTCCAGAATCTAATAAGAAAATAAAAACTCATTCCTACTTATGTAATTTTCGTGGTCTTGTTTTTTGGAAAAGACATAATTACAGTCAGGCTTTAAGTGCTTATCAAGAAGGAATCAAACTTTCTTCTCAAATAAACGATGTCATACAGATGGTAAAGTTTAAAGCAAATATGGCTTTGATAAACGAAAGTGTTGGAAATTATCAGCTGTCGATCAAAATTTTAAAACAAAATGATGCTTTTTTAGATAAGAATGAAAACCTTTATGAGAAGGATCAATTTCAAAATGCAAAAAGCAATACTTATACCAATTTAGGAAATTCTTTTGAAGGCTATTATGGTAAAAATCGGGATAAAGCATATTTGTTAGATTCAGCAGAGTATTTCTACAAAAAGGCAATATCGTACTCAGAAAAATTTGAAGACAATAAAATTACTTCCAAATTAAGTTTAGGAAATATCTATTCATTTAAGAAAGACTTTAGTAATGCAGAAAAGATTTATTACGATATAGCGATTTATGCAAAGCAAAGTAACAATGCTTTTTTATACCAAATTTCCAATTTTAATTTAGGCGATTTATATTTCACCTTAAAGAAATACGATCGAGCACTTATTTTTTTAAAGAAAGTAGATTCGATAAGTATCAAAAATAAGATGATGGATAATAGCTATTTTAAATCCAATTATCTTCAGGCAAAAATTTACAGCATCAAAAATGAACCTGAATTGGCTTATAAGCATTCTAAGTTATACTTAGATTCCTATGAAAAATATGAGGGAAATATGAGAGAAGAAGCTCTCGAAGTAAATTATAAGCTTGGTACGGCAGATCTTAGCGAAGAAATGTTAGATGTTCAGGAAAAGTATAAATATGAGGTTTTTTGGAATAAAGCGTTAAAAGTATTTTATGTAATTCTAGTTATCGGAATTGTTTTTTTCTTAATTAAAAGTATTCGAGATAAAAATAAAGCACATAAGAAAATGAATGCTTTGATTGAAGAATTTAAAGCTAATCTGGAGAAAAAAGAAATTGAAAATACTGAAATTGATAAAGTTGCAATTGAAGAAGTTTTTGCCGACGTACCAGAATTAGATGAAATTCAGCTTAAGAAAGAAAATGCAAATCTTAGCATTGATGAAGCAAAAGAAAATAAGATTGTAGAAAAGTTATTGGCATTAGAAGAAAAGTTAGAATATCTAAATGCCGATTTTACCCTTTCGTATGTTGCTAAGAAAATAAAAACAAATACTACGTATCTATCTTATGTAGTAAATAAAAGATTTGGAAAATCTTTTGGGGAATATTCTAATGAATTGAAAATAAATTATGTTATCAATCAGATGATTACAAATCATTTGTATCGTAAATATTCAACTCAGGCTATAGCAGAAAGTGTTGGTTTTAAAATGCAGTTTCATTTGCAAAATCATTTCGCAAAAGAACTGGAGTATCCCCAGCTCAATTTGCGAGTAATATTTAGAACGTTTTTTGTCTTATGTATTTCCGTTTCCGCCGTTATTTTTTCCAGGATCTACTGGTGGTGGTGTTGGATTAGGAGTTTCTCCGTCACCGCCGCGAATCACTTTTAATTCAGTTGCCACTAATTTTTCATTTTGGAAATTTTGGAAATTTGATTTAGGATTTTTCATGATCTTATATTTTAATGTCTTTAGTAATTGATTTTTTGGATGCTTTAATATTAGGTAGAAATGGCCTATGTATTTCCGTTTCCGCCATTATTTTTCCCAGGATCTACTGATGGTGTTGTTGGATCTGCAGGAGTTTCTCCGTCACCGCCGCGAATCACTTTTAATTCAGCTGCCACTAATTTTTCATTTTGGAAATTTTGGAAATTTGATTTAGGATTTTTCATGATGCTTATATTTTAATGTCTTTAGTAATTGATTTTTTGGATGCTTTATATATTAGGTAGAAATGGCCTATGTATTTCCGTTTCCGCCATTATTTTTTCCAGGATCTACTGGTGGTGTTGTTGGATCTGCAGGAGTTTCTCCGTCACCGCCACGAATTACTTTTAATTCAGTTGCCACTAATTTTTCATTTTGGAAATCTTCGAAATTTGCTTTATAATTTTTCATGATGCTTATATTTTAATGTCTTAATAATTGATTTTTTTGGATGCTTTGTATATTAGGTGGAAATTATTTAGGTATTTCCGTTTCCGCCATTATTTTTCCCTGGATCTACAGGAGTCTCACCGTCACCGCCACGAATCACTTTTAATTCAGCTGTTACTAATTTTTCATTCTTGAAATCTTCGAAATTTGATTTAGGATTTTTCATTTTCTTTTCTATTTTAGGTTATATTTTAATACAAATAATCTTTCATAAATATTTTTAAGCGATATTTAGAAATGCGATAAAATCGATAATTTTAAATTGGCTACGCTAAAATTTTTGGTTTATTTTGATTAAAAAAAGCTGTAAAATTGAACTTCTTTTATAAGTTAAATCTCACTTTGAAATGTTTGATTTTGCTTTTTTTGAGAGGTAATTTTGGTGCAATTAAGGGTCTTTTTTGATCACTTTTGGAGTTGTTTTTCATACTCTTCTGACCACTTTTTTTCTTTAAAATAATAGAGTTTTTATCGTTTCTTTTTCATGTTTTTTGATGTTTGAATTATTTCTATTCCAAAACTAGACAAAAACATAAACCGTTAATCGAAAAATGGCTTTCTGAGTTTTTTATTCAAAAAATAACAATGTAATTACTTGTATGTCAATAAATTAAAACAAGTACTATACTTGGTATAATTTATAAATTGTATGTGGTATAATTAATAAAATGTATGCACGTATGCGATATTTATCAATAAAAACCCCAATCTTTGCATTGTATTCATGATTTAAAAACGGTCGAAAACGATGTTAAAACTGGTCCAAAAATTTCTTCAAATCAACAAATACTCAGACATAAAAAATGAGTTCAAGGATCTGTTTTTGTCTCATCCAAATTATCCAAGTTTATTTGCAATTACAGACTCGTTCGATTTGCTTTCTGTAGAGAACGCAGCGGTAAGAGTTTCGAAGGAACAAATTGTAGATCTGCCATCAAATTTTTTGGCCTATTTTAAAGATGAATTAATTCTAGTCGAAAAGATTAAAAACGGTGTTCGAATTACAACGACAAAAAAAGGAAGCCAGAAATTATCTTATGATAAATTTCTTTTAGACTGGAACGGAGTAATTGTTGCCATTGAACCCAATAATGTTGTTGCAAGAGAAAATTTGAAAGTAGAATACAATTGGTTGAAATATTTCTTGCCACTTGTTCTTTTAATCGGATTATCATTTTTCTATAACAGCTTTGATTTATTTAGCGGCTCATTTTTAATTACGTCGATAATTGGTTTAGTAGTGAGCATATTTATTGTTCAGCAGAAATGGGGTGTTAAAAACACTGTAATTTCAAAATTTTGTAATTTAAGTTCTAACTCTTCTTGTCATTCAGTAATAAGTTTCAACGATGATATTGCAAATAAGTGGTTAAGTTTTTCAGATTTACCATTATTATTCTTTAGTGCAAGCATTATTGCCATTTTAATACAGCCATTAAATTCTGCCATTTTTGTTGGTTTTTTAAGTCTGTTGGCAATTCCATTGGTAGTTTGCTCTATTTGGATTCAAAAATTTGAAATTCAAAAATGGTGCGTTATGTGCTTAGCAGTATCATTCTTGATTTTAGTTCAGAGTGTAATATGGTTTTCATCAGACTTATTTACTTTGAGTTTTAGCTTAAATACAATTTTTCCTTATGTGTTTTCTTTATTGCTTTTGATTCCAATTTGGGCAGCAGTAAAAGTGATGATTAAAAACATTTTGGATAATGAGAATTCATTAAAAGAACTTAAAAAGTTTAAAAGAAATTATTCTCTATTAAACTTCTTGTCTAAAAAAGTAAAATATACTAAAGGATTTGAAGAATTAAGAGGTCTAAATTTTGGAAATAAAAATGCAGTAGTAAGACTTTCAATAATTATAAGTCCAAGTTGCGGACATTGTTACAAAACATTTCAAGAAGCTTTTGATTTGGTATTGAAGTTTCCAGATAAAATATATTTAAACGTTCTTTTTAATATTAATCCAGAAAACAACGACAATCCATATAAAGCTGTTGTTGAGAGATTGTTAACCATAAATAGAATAACTCCAGGAAAAACTGTCGAAGCTATTTCTGATTGGTACATTAAAAGAATGGTACACAAAAAATGGTTAAAAAAATGGTCTGTAGATTCTGTTAGTATGATGATCAGTCAGGAAATTCAAAAACAATACGATTGGTGTTCAATGAATAATTTTAATTATACACCAGTAAAAATTGTAAATGAAAGATTATTTCCTAACGAATATGAATTGAATGAATTAAAATATTTCTTGAATGATTTTGTTGATGAAGTTCAAGTTTTAGAAAAAACAGCCTAAAATTAAAACAATAATAACCCCAAAAACCTGCAGTTATGTTAAAGAATATTTTGAAATTGAAAGGTGCAGTAGAATTGACTGCGAGTGAGCAAAAAACAATAAACGGAGGAAATGCTCCTATTTGTGATGACGGATTTAAAGCTAAAAGATGTACAGAATTTGGAACTGTTCCGGCATATTGGAGCTGCTTACCAAATAGCTACGTTGGAAGCTGTTAGCAGAAAAAAAAACTCAAGCATCAAGTTTTTACAGATTTGAGGCTTAAACCCAGAAAACGTAAATAACCAGTTATGTTAGAAAAAATTTTAAAAAGTAAAGAGACAAAAAAGCTGACAAAAAAAGAGCAGAAAAACATTTTAGGTGGCGAATCATCGGAACCAAATTGTTACAATGCCACAGCTGATAAATTTTATGCTTGCTAATTTGAATATTTAAATAGTAACAGAGTTAAAAGCTCTGTTACTATTAAAAAAAGGGTATTAGTTATGTTGAAAAAAATTTTAAGTCTTAAAGATGCTCACACTATTAATAAAAGTGAGCAGAAAACCATAAAAGGAGGAATTCCTCAATGTTGGGTTTACGCCTTAGAAGCGGGATGCATTTTAATATCATCAGGCGAAACTTGTCCAAAAAATACAGTATCTGGTATTTGTGATACAAGTCGTCTTTGTTGTTGATTTTTTAACTTTTTTAGAGTAATACGATATAGCCTTATTTAGAATTTAGTCATGTTTTTTTTGAATGTATAGGCGCTCGATCGTGGAACATTGAGCATTTTCTTAGTATTGATGATTGGTACTAAGATTCTTAGGAGTTGGCCGCTGTGTTTAATTTTAATTGGTTAGGGTAAAACCGCGGCCATGTCCTAAAGAAATTGTGTTGCTAGAAAATTTGTTTATGAATAGCCAAACAGAGAAGATTTATGTCTTCTCTGTTTTTTTTTATGGATTAACAAGATTTTTTTTTCTTAAATTGCTCGTGAAAATCAAAATAAATTGAAAAAATTCATTCATTACAGACAAGCTGATAATAAAGATTGTGGGCCTACTTGTTTAAAAATTATAGCTAAATATTACGGCAAAACAATCAATATTCAGGAGTTGCGAGATTTTAGCGAAACAACTCGTGAAGGAAGTAATCTGCTTTTTTTGAGTGATGCCGCCGAAAAAATTGGTTTTAGAACTTTAGGCGTAAAATTGTCTGTAACAAGAATTGAAGAAGCGCCTCTTCCGTGTATTCTTCATTGGAATAAAGATCATTATGTTGTTCTTTATAAAATAAAAAAAGGAAAATTCTACATATCAGATCCTGCGTTTGGACTTCTAGAATATAATAAAGAAGAATTTGTTAAGTTCTGGATTGGAAATAATGCAGATGATGAAACAAAAGAAGGAATCGCACTTTTAATAGAAGCAACACCAAATTTCTTTCAATCTGATTTTGATAAAGAAGAAAATTCAGGTTTAGGTTTTAGATTTCTTTCGCAGTATTTATTTCAATATAAATCTTTTTTAATTCAATTGGCAATTGGTCTTCTTGCCAGCAGTTTGCTGAATCTTATTTTTCCATTCTTGACTCAGAGTATTGTCGATGTCGGAATCCAGAATCAGAATATTAATTTTATCTATCTAATTCTTTTTGCAATGCTTTTTATTTTTGCCGGAAGAACAGGTTTAGAATTAATCAGAAGCTGGATTTTACTTCATCTGTCCACAAGAATTAATATTTCGCTGATTTCAGATTTCTTTATAAAATTAATGAATCTGCCGATTTCCTTTTTCGATGTCCGAATGACGGGAGATATTATGCAGCGAATAAATGATCATCGAAGAATCGAAAAAATTCTTACTACATCTTCTTTAAATGTGCTTTTTTCTGTAATTAATATGTTTGTCATGGGCGCAGTTCTGGCTTATTTTAACTTGCAGATATTTTTAGTGTTTTTTCTGGGAAGTTTCTTCTATTTCGGATGGATTACTTTGTTTTTAAAAAGAAGAGAAGTATTAGATTATAAGCGTTTTGCTGAAGTTTCTAATGAGCAAAATAAGGTTATGGAACTTATAAACGGAATGCAGGAAATAAAACTCCACAACGCAGAAAAACAAAAACGCTGGGGGTGGGAATATGTGCAGGCAAGACTTTTTAGAGTTTCGATAAAAGGTTTGGTTTTAGAACAATCTCAGACAATTGGCTCTTCTGTAATTAACGAATTAAAAAATATTTTCATCATTCTTCTTTCTGCCAAGTTAGTAATAGAAGGTTCTATTACGCTGGGTATGATGCTTGCTATAAGTGCTATTGTAGGAAGTTTAAATGGTCCAATTACACAATTAATAGAGTTTGTAAGAGAATTGCAAGATGCCAAAATTTCGCTTGCTAGATTGTCTGAAATTCATCAAAAAGAAGATGAATTGCAGCAAGAAGCTCATCAGACAAATGAAATTCCGCATGATGCTGATATTGAAATTAAAAATCTTTCTTACCGATATTTAGGCTCAGATACTCCAGTTTTAGACAATTTGAATCTAGTAATTCCAGCCAATAAAGTAACCGCAATTGTTGGTGTTAGCGGAAGCGGAAAAACAACTTTGATGAAACTGCTTTTAAAATTTTACGAACCCGAAAAAGGAGAAGTTACAATTGGAAATGCACAACTAAAAAATATTTCTCAAAAAGCTTGGAGATCAAATATTGGAGCCGTGATGCAGGAAGGATTTATTTTTAGCGATACAATTGCCAATAATATTGCTTTTGGAACAGATAGAATTGATAAAGAAAGATTGGTTTATGCCGCAGATGTTGCCAATATTAAAGAATATATAAGTGGATTGCCTCTTGGATTTAATACAAAAATAGGTGCTGAAGGATTAGGAATGAGTACGGGACAAAAACAACGTTTGCTTATTGCGAGAGCGGTTTATAAAAATCCGGAAATTTTGTTTTTTGATGAAGCGACATCGGCTTTAGATGCCAATAATGAGAAAGAAATTATGAAAAAACTCGATGTTTTTTTCAAAGATAAAACAGTAGTTGTAATTGCACATAGATTGAGTACGGTTATGAATGCAGATCAGATTGTGGTTTTAGATAAAGGTAAAATTATCGAAATGGGGAGCCACTCTGCATTGGTAGCACAAAAAGGAAATTATTTTGAACTGGTTAGAAATCAATTACAATTAGGGAATTAATCATGAACGAAGATACATTTGAATTAAGGAGCGAAGAGGTTCAGGACATTTTGACCAAAGTACCACATTGGATGATTCGATGGGGAACGGTTTTGATATTTGCCATTATCGTGATGCTGTTTTTTGTTTCTTGGTTTGTAAAATATCCAGATGTTGTTAAAACAGAAATTGTAATTACAACCAATATTCCGCCAGAGAGAATTGTTTCAAAATCTTCTGGTCGTATAGAAGCTATTTTAGTTAAAGATAAAACGCCTGTTGCAAAAAACAGTACGCTTGCAATTATTGAAAATACAGCGAATTACAGAGATGTTTTTCTGCTTAAAAGCATTGTGGACAGTTACGATATTAATAATTCGAAAAAAGCTTTTCCTTTTGAATCACTAAAAAATAAACAATTAGGAGAAATTGAAAGTGCTTTTGCTGTTTTTCAAAAAGATTATCAAGCACAGCAATTGAATGAAAGTCTGCATCCTTTTGAAATTGAAAGTATAGCGCAAAGCTCTGAGAAAATTCAGCTTAAAGAAAGATTGGATATTCTTCAGCAACAAAAAGTGCTGAACGAAAGCGAACTCCAATTACAGAAAAATGAAATTGCACGATTTGAAACATTATTCAATAAAGGCATTATTTCTGCTCAAGAAATGGAAGCTAAAAAATTGGGATATCTTCAGGCAATGAAGAGCTATAAAGGACTTTTAACTTCGATTTCTCAAATAAAATCTTCGTTGATTGATAATACTAAATCAAGTCAAAATTCGCAGATAAATAGCACAAAAGAAGAAGTTAATCTAGGTAGAAGCATGGCGCAATCTTTTTATCAGTTAAAAAAAGTTATAAAAGATTGGGAACTGACTTATACATTAAAATCTTCTGTTAGCGGTGTAGTTACTTTTTTGCAGGTTTGGAATGAAAATCAAACTATTAATGTGGGAGATAATGTTTTTTCGATAATTCCCGATGCAAAAAATACGTTTATAGGAAAAGTGAAAGCTCCGGCTTTAAATTCAGGAAAAATAAAAGTAGGGCAACGTGTTAATATTCGTCTCGCAAATTATCCAGATAGAGAATTTGGCGTTCTAAAAGGGGAGATTAAAAATATTTCTTTAGTGCCAGACAAAGACGGAAATCTGTTGGTAGATGTTGCTCTTCCAAACGGATTAAAAACTTCTTATGATAAGCAAATTGTTTTTCAGCAGGAAATGAAAGGAAGCGCAGAAATTGTAACCGAAGATCTGCGATTAATTGAAAGAATTTTGTATCAGTTTAAAAATATTTTTGAACAAGTTTAAGATTGCCCAAAAACTATTACTAACTAAAACCAATTTTTATTAAATGAAAAAACTTCTACTCGTTGCTATTCTTTTATTTTTTCAAAATTCATTTTCAAAACCAATAAACGAAACCCAAAAACTTGCCGCCACTTGTAAAGTTTGGGGATTTTTGAAATATTATCATCCTAATGTGACAGATGGAAGTAAAAATTGGGATGAACAACTCTTTCAAATTCTTCCAAAAGTTGAAGAAGCTCAAACCTCTGAAGCATTTTCTTTAGTAATAGAAAATTGGATTGCTTCTTTGGGAGAAATAAAGCCTTATAAAACGGTTGCGTCTGAAAAAAAGAAGGACTATTTTAATAAAAACTTCGATTTATCATGGATTTCTAATAAAGAATTGTTTTCTAAAACACTTTCTAAAAAATTAAAATTTATCGAAGAAAACAGGATTCAGAATAAACAATTTTATATCCAATTTACAGAAGATGATGAAAAGGGAGTTTTTGAAGAAATTACGAATGAAATAGTTTATCCGGATTTTGTGTGGACTAATAAAAACCTGAGAATTTTAACTTTGTTTAGATATTGGAATTATGTAGAATATTTCTTTCCCTACAAATATCAAATGGATCAACATTGGGATAATTCTTTAAATGAAATGCTTCCCAAATTTATTAATCCTAAAGCAGAAGTTGATTTTCATTTGGCAATGAAAGAGTTGATTGTAAAACTGGATGATTCGCATGGTTTTTTTGGAACGAAAGTTCTGTATTTAGATTTTTTTGGAAATAAATTCGTCCCTTTTGAAACGAAAATTATTGATGATAAAGCTATTGTTATAAGCTTAAAAAATGATTCTCTTGCAAAATTAAACGATATTAAGATTGGCGATGTTATAACAAAAATTGATGGTAAAACCGTTGCTGAAATTTTAAAAGAAAAAATAAATTATATCGAAGGTTCTAATATTCCAACAGTTTTAAGAAATTCGAATACGGCTGTTTTTAATGGAAGTTCAAAAAATGCAGAAATTGAATATACAAGAGATGAGAAGACGGCTGTTAAATCTATAAACCGTTATGTTTATTTGGATATGAAGATAAAGCCTGAAGAGAAAGAAAAATGGAAACTTTTGGAAGGCAATATAGGCTATGTAAATTTTACTTCGCTTATGTATGATGATATTCCTGCTTTAATCAAAAACTTAAATGATACAAAAGCTATAATTTTTGATAATCGCTGCTATCCTAATGGTGTGATGTCTGCAATCGCCGAGTGGATCAATTCTCAATCAAAAGATTTTGCGAGATTTACTTATCCAGATATCACTTATCCAGGGAAATTTTATTGGAGTAAAAATTTTGATATTGGAAGTGAAAATCCAAATCATTATAAAGGGAAAGTTATTGTTTTGGTAGATGAAAATACGCAAAGCCACGCAGAATTTACAGCAATGAGCATGAAAACGGCACCAGATGTTACAATAATAGGAAGCCAGACTGCTGGCGCTGATGGAAATGTTTGTAGGTTTCAGGTAATAAAAGGATTTTATACTGCATTTAGCGGAATAGGCGTTTTTTATCCAGATAAAAAAGAAACCCAACGTATAGGAATCGTGCCTGATATTGAAGTAAAACCAACTATTTTAGGTATTCAGCAAGGAAAAGATGAGATTTTGGAAAGAGCGATTCTTTTTGCTAAAAACGGAAAATAAAATATAACTCTTTGTCAAAGTTTTAAGCTTTGACAAAGATGTTTTTTTACATCTTCAAATAAAAATCTTTCGTCAGCTCAATATATTCTGGAGTATAAACGTGTCTGTCAATTTCGATAACTAATTCATCGATTTCGATTTCAGAAACTTCATTTCGGCTAAAAGCCAATAAACTACGTTTAATTTCAGTTTTTGGAGTTCCTTTTACGCGTGTGATTTTTATTGGATAAAGTTCGAATTCTTTTGCCAAAGCAGTGAATTTTTCTTCTTCTTTAAAAGGAATAATAATAGCTAGAATTCCATTTTCTGAAAGTAATAGATCAGCAGCTTCCACAATTTCTTCAAAAGGCATAGCATCTTGAAACCTTGCCAGATCACGCTGCTCGTTTTCTGTTTTATAATCTTCGCTATAAAAAGGCGGATTCGAAACAATCAAATCATATTCATCTTCCGGTTCTTCAATAAATTCATCTAAACCAGCATGAAAACAAAATAAACGATCACCCCAAGGAGAACTTTCAAAATTTTCTACTGCTTGTTCGTAAGCATCTTCGTCAATTTCAAGAGCGTCAATTTGTTCAGCATGAGTTCGCTGCGCCAACATCAAAGCAATAATTCCTGTTCCTGCACCAATATCCAAAACACTAAAAGGATTATGATTAATTGGAGCCCAAGAACCCAATAAAACACCATCAGTGCCAACTTTCATTGCAGTTTTGTCTTGTTTGACACTAAATTGCTTGAATTGAAACATCTTAATTTTTAATTGAAGATTAACGATTTTTGATTTCAGATAGAAAACTGAACAAAAACTGTAAACTGAATATTCTTTTAAAGGTACATTTCAACAAGACCTTCTGGAAGATCCATAATTACCTTTTTGTTTTCACGATCGATTTTTACAAGGAAATTGTCGATCATCGGAACTAAGATTTCTACTTCGCCATTTAAAACTTCAAAAAGAGGTTGAGCAGTAGAATCGTTAATAGAAGTTATTTTGCCGAAAACACCTAAACGTTTATCTTCGATTTCAAAACCAATAACTTCGTGGAAATAAAATTTGTTACCTGAAAGTTTTGGCAACATTGTAAGCGGAAGATAAATGCCATTTCCGACAATTGCATCGGCATCTTCTTCTGTATTTACATCTTCAAAACGAACTCTCAGAAAGTCGTTTTTATGCATTGAACTTGATTCAATAAAAAAAGGAACCAAGTGTTTGTTGTGTTCAACAAACACTGATTCCAAGTTTTCGTATAACTCAGGCTCGTCTGTATCTAAATAGATTAAGACTTCACCTTTGAAACTAAATTTTTTAGCGATTTTACCTAAATAAAAACATTCTTCTTTACGCATTATCGCTAAGTAAAATTATGCTTCAGTTGTTTCGTTATTCTCTTCAGCAGCAGGAGCTTCTTCAGTTGCTTCAGCAACTTCTTCTGTAGCCTCTTCAGCTTGTGCAGCGGCAGCAGCTTCAGCTTGTGCAGCAGCAGCATCAGCAACACGTTTAGCGTTAACTTCTTTCTCTGCTTTTAAAGCTTTAGCTTTAGCATCAGCTTGTGCTTTTGATAAACCATCTTTTTTAGCATCAACTTTTCCAGCTTTAGCCTCTAACCATGCAGTTAATTTAGCATCAGCTTGTTCTTGAGTTAAAGCTCCTTTACGAACTCCTCCATCAAGGTGGTGTTTCAATAAAGCACCTTTGTAAGAAAGGATAGCTCTTGCAGTATCAGTTGGTTGTGCACCATCGTGTAACCATTTAACTGCGCTGTCAAGGTTTAACTCAACAGTTGCTGGGTTTGTGTTTGGATTGTAAGTACCGATTTTCTCTAAGTATCTACCATCTCTTTTTGAGCGTGCATCTGCAGCTACTACCCAGTAAAAAGGTTTTCCTTTTTTACCGTGTCTTTGTAATCTAATTTTTACTGACATAATCTTATGATTAAATTTTGAGGTACTCGACCTCTGTTAATTAAGGGCGCAAAGATATAATTTTTTTATGAATAATCTGTTTCAAAATGCATTAAATGCAATTAAGGTGAATTTTTGTCATTTTTCATCCTATTTTGATTTAATTTTGAAACGTTAATTAGCTGTAAAACGGTACTTTTGTGTAATATTCATTTTTAAATATGAAAAAATACTTTTACTTTTTATCATTTTTACTGCTCATCACATCTTGTACAGAGGATATAAAATTTAATAATCCTGCTTTTCAAACTCTAAAAGATAATGTTTTTTGGAGAGGACGTAGTTATGAGGCCAAAACAGAAACCAATGGAGTTTTTATTATTGAAGGTTCTCTTGGATATGAGAAAATAAGTTTTCAGCTTCCGGAGCCAAGTGAGAAAATATATGTTTTAGGGATAAACAATACTTCAAAAGCAATTTACCAAAACACACTTTCAGGACATGAAGAAGAATTTGTTACAGGAGAAGGAAAAGGTAGTGGTGAAGTTGTAATTACCGAATACAACACCGTTGATAAAACTATTTCTGGAACGTTTAAATTTACTGCTGTTAATAATAATTCTAATGCCGAAAAGCAAACAATGCGTTTCTCGGAAGGTGTTTTTTATAAAATTCCAGTAAAACTAAGTGCGAACTTTGTTCCTGTTAATAATTAGTTTCTGAGCCTAGTATTTCTCTGCTAAATCAAAATAAAAACTTAAATAAAATCATAATATAGTTGATTAGATATAAATAAGAGTACATTTGCTTATTATTATAAATAAATATCTATGAATATTTTTGTTGGAAGCCTTCCATTCAGTATTGAGGAAGCAGATTTAAGAGAGTCTTTTGAGGCTTATGGAGCAGTTGACTCTGTTAAAATTATTACTGATAAATTTACTGGAAGAAGTAAAGGCTTTGGTTTTGTTGAAATGCCAAATGATAGTGAAGCTCAGAAAGCTATCGACGAATTGAACGGTGCTGTTGTAGCAGGACGTACAATCGTTGTAAATAAATCTGAGCCGAAACCAGAAGGCGAAAGAAGAAGTTTTAATAACAACCGTGGAGGAGATTCTCGCGGAGGTTATGGAAACAACCGTGGAGGAAATGACCGCGGAAACAGAGGAGGATATTAATATTTTTTTTCTAAAATATAAAAGGGATCAATTTGCGTTGATCCCTTTTTTTTGTTTCAGGTTTTATTTGTTTCAAGTTTCACGTTCCAACAACCTGAAACTTGAAACCTGAAACCAAAAATAAACTATTATACATTCGCAGCTAGCCAGTCACCAACTTCTTTAGTACCGTATGCTTTTCCTCCGTCTGCTAAATCTTCAGTAACTACTCCAGCTTCTAAAGCTTTATTTACAGCATCTCTCATCGCTTTTCCTTCTTCCATTAATCCGAAGTTTTCAAACATCATAGCAGCAGATAAAACAGTAGCCATTGGGTTTGCAATGTTTAATCCTGTAGCTTGCGGGTATGAACCGTGAATTGGTTCGAATAAAGATACTTCAGCTCCCATAGAAGCAGAAGGCATTAATCCCATTGAACCTGAAATTACAGAAGCTTCGTCTGTTAAAATATCTCCAAATAAGTTTTCAGTAATTAATACATCATAAGAATTTGGCCATTGAACCAAACGCATTGCCACGGCGTCAACAAATTCGTAAGTAACTTCAACTTCTGGATAATCTTTTTCCATTGCCTGAACTGTTTCTCTCCATAAACGTGAAGTTTCCAAAACGTTTGCTTTATCAACACAGCATAATTTTTTAGAACGTGTCATTGCTAATTCGAAACCTTTTTTAGCTAAACGCTGTACTTCGGCTCTTGTGTAAACACAGTTGTCAAAAGCAGTATCTCCGTTATCTTTTCTTCCTTTTTCACCAAAGTAAATTCCGCCAGTTAATTCTCTTAAGAAGACTAAATCAGTTCCTTCAATTCTTTCTCTTTTTAAAGGAGATTTATCTAATAAAGATGGGAATGTAAAAGTTGGTCTTACATTTGCAAACAAACCTAATGCTTTACGCATTTTTAATAAACCTTGCTCTGGACGTACTGGTGCAGAAGGATCGTTATCATATTTAGGGTGTCCAATCGCTCCAAAAAGAACGGCATCAGCATTTTTACAAACTTCGTGTGTTGCATCTGGATAAGGTTCTCCTACTGCATCAATTGCGGCAGCACCAGTTAAAGCTGGTTTCCAAGTGATTTCATGTCCAAATTTTTGTGCAATAGCATCTGATACTTTTACGGCTTGATCAATTACTTCTGGTCCGATTCCGTCTCCGGCTAAAAGGGCTATGTTTAATTTCATTCTATATTTATTTTTTAAGGTTCTAAGGTTCAGAGGAACAAAGGTTCAGAGGTGATGGGATGAAAACTCTATTTTAGCGTTTGTCCCTTTGTTCCTCTGAACCTTTGCACCTATTATTAAGTTATAATGTTAAGCATTTTCTGCGTTGCAATAATCGCTGCAACGGTTTGATCTGAGTCTAATCCGCGGGTTTTGAATTCTTTTCCGTTGTTTGTCCAAGTAATAATGGTTTCACACAACGCATCAGAACTACTTCCGGGAGGGATTCTTACTGCATAATCAATTAATTTTGGAAGTGTCAATTTTTTGCTTTTGTAAATCTTAGATAAAGCATTCATAAAAGCATCAAACTGACCGTCTCCTTGTGCATTTTCTTCTATTATTTCTCCATTAAGATTTAATGATAGTGTAGTAGATGGGCGCATTCCTTTAGAATGAACTAGCATGTAAGATTGAATCGTAATTTTTTCTTCATAAGTATGACTGTCTAAAACATCAGAAATAATGTATGGAAGATCTTCTTTTGTAACGGTTTCTTTTTTATCGCCAAGTTCAATAATTCTTTGAGTAACCAATTTCAAATCTTCCTGATTTAATTGTAAACCTAATTCCTGAAGATTTTTTTCGATATTGGCTTTCCCAGAAGTTTTTCCTAAAGCGTATTTTCTTTTTCTTCCAAAACGTTCTGGAAGCAAGTCATTAAAATAAAGATTGTTTTTATTATCTCCGTCAGCATGAATTCCAGCCGTTTGCGTAAAAACATTATCGCCAACAATTGGTTTGTTTGCAGGAATTCTATATCCCGTAAAAGTTTCAACCAATTTGCTTACAGAATATAAAGACGTTTCTTTAATGTTGATTTTTACTTCTGGTAAATAATCATTAATTACGGCAACAGTGCTTTCAAGTGGTGCATTTCCAGCGCGTTCTCCCATTCCGTTTACGGTAACGTGAAGTCCGTTAATGCCTGCTTTTATAGCTTCCATAACATTGGCAACGCTTAAATCGTAATCGTTGTGCGCATGAAAATCAAAATGAATCTGCGGATATTTTGTTTTTATTTGTGAAATAAATTCAAAAGTCAAAGACGGAATTAAAACTCCCAAAGTATCAGGAAGCAAAATTCTTTTAATTGGCTGAGTTGCTAAGAAATCCAGAAATTGAAAAACGTATTCAGGAGAATTTCGCATTCCGTTGCTCCAGTCTTCTAAATAAACATTTGTTTCAATATCATTTTCTTTCGCTAAAGCAATAATTTGAGCGATTTCAGAAAAATGCTGTTCTGGAGTTTTTTTCAATTGATGCGTTAAGTGATTCATTGAACCTTTGGTTAATAAATTCTGCACTTTTGCTCCAGATCTTTTCATCCAGTCAATTGATACACCGCCATCAACGAAAGTTAAAACTTCGATTCTGTTTGTATATCCTTTTAGTTCAGCCCATGAAGTAATGCTTTTTACGGCATTAAATTCTCCTTCGCTTACACGCGCCGAAGCAATTTCGATTCTATCAATATTTAATTCCTCCAACAACAATTGCGCAATGGTAAGTTTTTCTGCAGCAGAAAATGAAACTCCTGAGGTTTGCTCACCATCACGAAGCGTCGTATCCATTATTTCAATTTTTCTTTTTTCCATATTGATAATCTGAATTCCTTTTACAAGGTAAATTTTTGTTGTGTTGTCTTGGTTGTTTAACTTATAAAGACCCGACAGGTTTCAAAAACCTGTCGGGTCTCAAAGGACTGAACCTGATTTTTTTAGTAAGGAAGTTTATCAGCGAAAGCTTTAATGTCCTCTTTCATATCTTGTAAATAATCAATGTCGTCAAAACCATTAATCATATTGTTCTTTTTGTATCCGTTGATAGCAAAAGATTCTTGCTGTCCAGTTGATAATAAAGTAATAGTTTGGTTTGGAAGATTGATTTCTAATTCTGTTTTTGGATCAGCTTCAATTGCTTTGAAAATAGTTTCAGAAAATTCAGGGCTGATTTGTACTGGCAAAACACCAATATTCAAACAGTTCCCTTTGAAGATATCCGCAAAGAAACTAGAAACTACAGCTCTAAATCCGTAATCGTAAACAGCCCAAGCAGCGTGCTCTCTTGAAGATCCAGAACCGAAGTTTTTTCCTCCAACCAAGATTTTTCCAGAATAAGTTGAATCGTTTAAAACGAAATCTGCTTTTGGAGTATCGTCTCCGTTATATCTCCAGTCTCTAAAAAGGTTGTCTCCAAAACCTTCACGTTTTGTAGCTTTTAAGAAACGAGCTGGAATGATTTGATCTGTATCGACGTTCTCAATTGGCAGCGGCACTGCACTGCTAGTAAGTATTGTAAATTTATCGTATGCCATTTTTGAAATTTTAGATTTTAGATTTTAGATTTTAGATTTTAGATTTTCTTTTTGAAAACGTAAAACATAGAATCTAAAAGTGTTTTGTATTAAATAATGTTGATCAATTTTAATTGAAGAAATTTAGATGAAGATTCCACAAAGTGAGGAATCTAAAATCTAAAATCTGCAATCTAAAATAATTCCCTCGGGTCTGTTAGTTTTCCTGTAACAGCAGCAGCGGCAGCCATAATTGGACTTGCAAGAAGCGTTCTTGAACCAGGACCTTGGCGACCTTCAAAGTTTCTGTTTGAAGTACTTACTGCATATTTTCCAGCAGGGACCTTATCATCGTTCATTGCTAAACAAGCTGAACAACCCGGCTGACGTAATACGAAACCAGCTTCAGTCAAAATATCTAAAATTCCTTCTTCTTTAATCTGAGCTTCAACAACGTGAGAACCCGGAACTAACCAAGCTGTAACATTATCTGCTTTTTTTCTTCCTTTTACAATTTCAGCGAAAGCTCTAAAATCTTCAATACGTCCGTTTGTACAACTTCCTAAGAAAACGTAATCGATTTGTTTTCCAATCATTACGTCGTCTTCGTTGAAGCCCATGTAAGCTAAAGATTTTTTGTAAGTTTCCTCGCCGCCTTCAACTTGGTTTGCACTTGGGATATGTTTTGTAATACCAATTCCCATTCCAGGATTTGTACCATAAGTAATCATTGGTTCAATATCTTCAGCTTTGATGTTTAATTCAGCATCAAATACAGCATCAGCATCAGTTTTTAAAGTTTTCCAGTATTCAACAGCTTTTGTCCAAGCTTCTCCTTTTGGAGCGTAAAGTCTTCCTTCAAGGAAATCAAAAGTAGTTTGGTCAGGAGCAATCATTCCTCCACGAGCACCCATTTCGATACTTAAATTACAAACTGTCATACGACCTTCCATAGTCATGTTTTCAAAAACATCACCAGCATATTCGACAAAATATCCTGTTCCTCCAGAAGTGGTTAATTGAGCAATAATATAAAGTGCAACGTCTTTTGGACCAACACCTTTACTTAATTGACCATTTACGTTAATACGCATTTTCTTTGGTTTCGGCTGCATAATACATTGTGTAGAAAGCACCATTTCAACCTCAGATGTTCCGATACCAAAAGCAATAGCTCCAAAAGCACCGTGAGTAGACGTATGTGAATCTCCACATACAATAGTAGCACCTGGCAAAGTAATTCCGTTTTCAGGACCAACTACGTGTACAATTCCATTTTTTTGATGACCTAATCCCCAGTGCGAAATTCCGTATTCGTTTGCATTGTCTTCAAGAGCTTGAAGCTGATTAGCAGAAAGCGGATCCTGAACTGGTAAATGTTGGTTTATTGTTGGTGTATTGTGGTCTGCAGTTGCAAAAGTACGCTGTGGGTATAAAACGTTAACGCCTCTTGATTTTAATCCTAAAAAAGCAACAGGACTCGTAACTTCATGAATGAAATGGCGATCAATAAAAAACACATCTGGCCCATCTTCAATTTTACGCACAACATGTGAATCCCATACTTTGTCAAATAATGTCTTACTCATTTTTATTTTTTTTTAATTGTAATTTCTATAACCACAGCAATTCCCTGTTCATTATAATAGCAAAACAAAAGTAAAAAAAGATAAAAAAGCGTCAATTTCGATATTTCATTATATACGATACCCAAACTAATTTACAAATTGCTAAACGGCTTTTGCGCATTAAATTTGACAGAAAAATGATAAAGAAATTGATTTAATTTTTTCTTTTCGGCTTTAATTTTCCTTGTTTGTTTTTTGTTTTAATAGTTTGCAAATTTATCTCATATTTACTATAAAATATAAGAATTTAATTGAAAAAATCTAACAAAATGCATAAAAATAGTAATAATTGTTAGTTTTGATTTATTTGTAGAAAGAACACTTTTTGGGTTTTTTAAAGCTTTTAAAAGAGTTTTTAAGGCGTTATTTAGATTCAATAAAACAACAAAATACTACGACATCCAAGAAGTGTTTTTTTATCAAATTTTATGATTTTTAAGAGAAAAACTGACGAATAAATAAGAATGTCATTTTAAGAAATTATCCATTTTCTTTCTCCAAAAAAAGCGTAAATTTGAATTCCTCCGATTTTTCATTTCGCATTTTGTTATGTTTCATGTTGTCAATGTTTTGCAATATGTAAGATTTGGAATTTTGGAGCCTAAAATTTGACTTTTACAACTCTATGTATTTAATATTCGATACCGAAACAACCGGATTACCAAAACGCTGGGATGCCCCGATCACCGATTCTGACAACTGGCCTCGCTGTATACAGATTGCTTGGCAGCTTCATGACGAAATGGGACAACTTATCGAGCATCAGGATTATTTGGTAAAACCAGAAGGATTTAATATTCCGTATGATGCCGAGCGTATTCACGGAATCTCAACTGAATTGGCTGAAGCCGATGGAATCACTTTGGCCGAAGTTTTAGAGAAATTCAATATCGCTTTAAGTAAAACCAAATTTATCGTTGGACAGAATCTAGGTTTCGACGTCAATATTATGGGCGCCGAATTCCATAGAATGGGAGTGGAATCTCAAATGAGTTCAATGCCAGTTTTGGATACTTGTACCGAAGTTACAGCTTCGTTATTGCAGCTTCCGGGAGGTCGTGGAGGAAAATTCAAATTGCCAACACTGACCGAATTACACAGCTATCTTTTCGATCAGCCTTTCGCGGAAGCGCACAACGCAACTGCCGACGTTGAGGCAACTACGCGTTGTTTCTTGGAATTGGTTAGAAGAGAGGTTTTTACGAAAGAAGAATTAGATGTTCCGCAAGGATATTTCAAAGATTTTCAAGAAAGAAATGCTGAGCCATTTAAATTAATTGGTTTAAAACACATCAATTTAAAAGCAGCTTCTGATAAAATCAGAGAACAGCTTAAAGCTTTAGCTGGAGAAGGACAGCAAAATGTTGTTTCAGAAGAAGATAAAGCTGATTTTAAAGCGGCAAAATTTGCGCATTTACACAATCACACACAGTTTTCGGTTCTTCAATCGACTATTGGAATTGGAAATATAGTTGCCGCCGCCGCTAAAAACGGAATGCCAGCCGTAGCTATGACAGATACAGGAAACATGATGGGAGCTTTCCATTTTGTGAGCGCCGTTATGAACCATAACAAGGCTGCGTCTGGAAAAAATAAAGCTTTAGTTGAAGCAGGCGAAGAGCCAACTGAAACGGAGGTAAAACCAATCGTTGGTTGTGAGTTTAATATTTGCGAAAATCACTTAGATAAAAGCAAAAAAGACAACGGTTATCAAGTTGTTTTGATGGCTAAAAATAAAGCGGGTTATCACAACTTGGCCAAAATGGCTTCGATTGCCTATACTGATGGATTTTATTATGTTCCTAGGATTGACCGCGCGATTGTAGAACAATACAAAGGAGATATCATGGTTTTGTCTGGGAATTTATACGGAGAAATTCCGAGTAAAATCCTGAACATTGGAGAAAACCAAGCTGAAGAAGCTTTAGTTTGGTGGAAAGAACAATTTGGCGAAGATTTCTACTTAGAAGTAATGCGCCACAATCAGGAAGATGAAAATCGTGTCAACAAAACCCTGATTGAGTTTTCGCAAAAACACAATGTCAAGTTAATCGCGACCAACAATACTTATTATTTAAATAAAGAAGATGCCAATGCGCACGATATTTTACTTTGTGTAAAAGACGGTGAAAAACAGGCAACGCCAATTGGGCGCGGACGCGGTTATCGATACGGACTTCCAAATCAGGAATATTATTTCAAGTCGCAAGACGAGATGAAAAAACTCTTTGCAGATTTGCCCGAAGCGATTATCAACATTCAGGAAATTATTGATAAGGTTGAAGGATATTCTCTTTATAGAGATGTATTGCTTCCGAAATTCGAAATTCCTGAAGAATTTATGGTTCCCGAAGATGAAGAAGATGGCGGCGTTCGCGGAGAAAATAAATACCTGAGACACCTTACTATGGAAGGTGCTAAAAGAAGATATGGCGAAATCACCGAATCGATTCAAGAGCGTTTGGATTTTGAGTTAATGACGATTTCAAACTCAGGTTATCCGGGTTATTTCTTGATTGTACAGGATTTCATCGCCGAGGCTAGAAAAATGGACGTATCAGTAGGACCAGGACGTGGATCTGCAGCGGGTTCAGCCGTTGCATATTGCCTTGGAATTACAAATATTGACCCGATTAAGTATGATTTGCTTTTTGAGCGTTTCCTAAATCCTGACCGTGTATCGATGCCCGATATTGATATCGACTTTGATGACGAGGGTCGTGGACGTGTAATGGATTATGTAATTAACAAATACGGTCAGAAACAGGTGGCGCAGATTATCACTTATGGTAAAATGGCAACCAAATCGGCTATTCGTGATACGGCGCGTGTACTGGATTTACCATTATTTGAAGCCGATAGAATTGCAAAACTGATTCCAGGAATGATGCCATCAAAATGGAATTTGGCGCGTTTTATTTCTGAAAGTGAAGATGAAGTTAAAAAAGCGCTTCGTTCAGACGAATTTGATAATGTAAAAGAATTAATCGCGATTGCCAATGAAGATGATTTGGCAGGAGAAACCATTCAGCAGGCAAAAATTCTGGAAGGATCGATGCGTAACACAGGAATTCACGCCTGTGGGGTAATCATTACGCCGTCGGATATTACGAATTACGTTCCTGTAACAACCGCAAAAGATTCGGATTTATATGTAACACAATTCGACAACTCTGTTGCAGAAAGCGCCGGATTGCTGAAAATGGACTTCTTGGGTCTGAAGACCCTTACGCTGATAAAAGATACTGTTAAACTGGTAAAATACAGAACAGGAATTGAATTGGATCCAGACACTTTCCCAATTGATGATGAAGAAACGTATGCACTTTTCCAAAGAGGTGAAACCGTTGGAATCTTCCAATACGAGTCGCCTGGGATGCAGAAATACATGAAAGATCTGAAACCAACTGTTTTTGGAGATTTAATTGCCATGAATGCACTTTATCGTCCGGGACCTTTGGAGTATATTCCGTCTTTCGTTCGAAGAAAAAACGGTGACGAAGAAATCAAATACGATTTAGATGCTTGCGCGGAATATCTTTCTGAAACCTACGGAATTACCGTTTATCAAGAGCAGGTAATGCTTTTGTCTCAGTCTCTGGCAGGATTTACAAAGGGTGAGGCCGACGTTTTACGTAAAGCGATGGGTAAGAAACAAAAAGACGTACTAGATAAAATGAAGCCGAAGTTTGTTGAACAAGCGGCGGCAAAAGGTCACGACGCAAAAGTCTTAGAGAAAATCTGGAAAGACTGGGAAGCTTTTGCGAGTTACGCCTTCAACAAATCGCACTCAACATGTTATGCGTGGATTGCATATCAAACTGCTTATTTGAAAGCGCATTATCCTGCGGAATATATGGCGGCCGTACTTTCGAATAACATGAACGATATCAAACAGGTTTCGTTCTTCATGGAAGAATGTAAACGTATGGGGTTGCAAGTTCTTGGACCAGACGTAAACGAATCGTACTATAAATTTACGGTAAACGATGATTATGCCGTTCGTTTCGGAATGGGAGCGATTAAAGGTGTTGGTTCTGGAGCAGTTGAAACGATTGTAGAAAACAGAAAAGACGGAAGATATAAATCAATTTTTGATTTGGCAAAACGAATAGATTTGCGTGCTGCTAATAAAAAAGCAATAGAAAACTTAGTACTTGCAGGTGGTTTTGATTCTTTTGAAGGAACAACCAGAGCACAATATTTTTATGATGATGGTGACGGTATTACGTTTTATGAAAAAGCAATTCGTTACGGATCAAAGTTTCAAGAAAACGAAAACTCATCTCAGGTAAGTTTGTTTGGAGAAGCTAGCGAAGTACAGATTGCTGAGCCAATAATTCCAGCATGTGAAGATTGGAGTACAATGGAAAAACTGGCTAAGGAAAAAGAAGTTGTCGGAATCTATATTTCTGGACATCCGCTTGATGATTTTAGATTCGAAATGAAATATTTCTGTAATGCTCGATTGGAAGCATTGAAAAGTATGAATGAATATGTTGGAAAGAATTTACATTTTGCGGGAATCATTAATAACGTACAGCATCGTGTAGCCAAAAACGGAAAAGGTTGGGCGGCTTTCAATTTAGAAGGATATGATGAAAGTTACGAGTTTAAGATTTTTGGTGAAGAATATTTAAAATTCCGTCATTTCTTGATTCAAAACAATTTTGCCTTTTTGAAAATATTAATTAAAGACGGTTGGGTAAATCATGATACGGGTAAAAAAACAGATCCTAGAATGCAGTTTGTTGAAATTCGTCAATTACAGGATATTCTAGAAGCTTTCGCTAAAAAGCTAATCGTCTTGCTAAATATTAAAGATCTTCATCCTGAATTTATTCATAAACTAAGTCATTTATTTAATGAGAATAAAGGTGAAAATTCTGTGACTTTCGAAATCATGGAATTGGAAAAAATAAAACGTTTGGTTGAGGTAGAAACTCCAGCAGATTTTGAAGCCGAAGATGCAGTTTTTGAATCTGAAAATGAAGATAGTGCAATGGAAGATACAAAGATTCAAGAAGTAAATGAAGTTGAAGAAATAAAAGTAGTTACCAAATTAACGATGCCAAGCCGTCGTTTGAAAGTGAGGATTTCCACGGAATTATTACAGGAATTAGAAAAAATGCAGATTAATTTTAAACTGAACTAAAAATTTAACAGTTAAAATTTAAACACATGTTAATTTTTTGTGTTAAAAATATGCACGCATAATAGTTTTTTAGTAATATTGCCCAAAATTACAACGATTTCGTTCCAAGTCTAACTTTACAAACTTAAGAATATGTTAAAAATGCTCTAAGTTTGTATAAATCAATTAAATCAAAATTATGAAAAAGAACCTATTTTTATTAGGAATGCTAGTTTGCTCTATGGCAACAATGGCGCAAACAGAAAAGGCGGACAAACCAGAAAGCTGGTATTTCAAATTAGGTGCATCTTATTTTAACCAAACAGCTTCAACGGAATTTCCAGTTGTTGGAGGACAATTGCCAAATAGAGATGTTTATGCAGGTACATTATCAAATAATAGATTGGTTTCTAGAGAAAGTGTTACAGGATCTTTTGGACAAGGTTTTAGAAGTGGAATTACTGCTGGATACCGTTTTTCAACTCGTTTAGGAGTTGAAATGTCTGCAAATTACTATGTAAGTAATGAAAAAACAATGGCTCAAACTACAAATAGATTAGCTTCTTATAACCCAACTACAACTGTTGCAACATACGTAAACTTTACTGCTGAAGGAGAAATCAAAGCTTTTGATTTAGCTCCAGCAATTGTAATGTTTTTAGGAGAAGCACATGGTTTTGAACCTTATACTAAAGTGGGAGTTATTGTTCCTGTTCATGGTACTTTAGATATCAAAACAAATAGAGAATACACAAGTTTTGTGGGAGCAAATCAAGTTGCTAAAACGGATGCTTACTCAAAAGATGTTGTGAAACCAAATCCAACACTTGGGTTTATGGCGGCCTTAGGAACTTCTTATAAATTAGGAAAACATATTTCTGCTTTTGCTGAATTAGAGTACCGTAATTTTACAGTTCATGGAAAATCTAAGGAAACTACAGCTTACACTGAAAATGGTGTAGATAAATTGAATGAAACTACGGCATTTAGAGCGGCTTCGTATTCTGCAATTCATACAAATTATGTAGATAAATTAGATACAAATTCTAATAATTCTTTAACTAATCCTAATGGTGTTGATACTACAAAACCAATGGACGAGTTAAGTTCTTATGTTGGAATCTCTGGTTTAGGATTAACAGTTGGTTTAAAATACAGTCTATAATTTTTTATAGAGTTTATAGTTTTTTGAAAAAAGGATATTCGAAAGAATATCCTTTTTTTTGTCTTCATTTTTTTGAATTCTTCATGTTGTTTGTCATTCCGAGGAACGAGGAATCTTCACAAGAAATTCCATAAAGAAAATCATTAACCTTTGTCGAGCTACTAACGGAGATTCCTCGTTCCTCGGAATGACAAAACTATGTAATACATTATTTAGAAAACGCTCTAAATTCCTTCAAAACCTGATCAATAACCCAAGTTGTTCTGGCTCCAGAAATTCCTTTTGATGGAGAAGCACCTTCTTTTCCTAAAAGCTCCGCCATTACGGTTTCTATAAAAGGCTGCTGAATATGAAGTGGGTTTTCTATTGTGATACTTTCTTTTTCTCCATTTGTATATTGAATATGAACAGGATCATTTCCGAAAGTAGAGAAAGAAATTTTTCCTTTATCGCCTACAATTTCTGTATTGTCGTAACGTTCAAAACTGGCAAAATTCCATATTCCAGATCCGTGAATTCCGTTTTCAAATAAGAACGACATTGAAACGGCATCTTCAGCAGGATAAGCTTTTAATTGCGAAGATGCATGTCCACGAACAGATTTTATCGGACCTAGAACAAAATCTAGAAAATCTAAAGTATGGCAAGCTAAATCAACAAAAATTCCGCCTCCAGAAATATGAGGCAAAACAGTCCAAGGAAGATTGATCTCGTCATCGTAACGCGCTTCAAACGGATGATATAAAACACAATTTACATGTCGAATATTCCCTAATTTACCGTCATCAATTATTTCTTTAATTTTTAAAAATCGAGGCAATGCTCTTCTATAATAAGCCACAAACAAAGGAACGTTATGTTCTTTGCAAGCAGAAATCATTTCATTGCATTCTTCAAAAGTCAGTGCCATTGGTTTTTCTACGTAAACTGGTTTTCCGGCTTTAGCACATAAAATAGTATATTCTTTATGAGAAGATGGAGGAGTAGCAATATAAACGGCATCAACTTCTGGATCGTTTATTAAATCCTCAGCATTCGAATACCATTTTGGTACATTATGTCGTTTGGCGTAATCTTCGGCAAGTGCTGCATCTCTTCGCATAACAGCAACTAAAGCAGAATTTGGGGCTTTCTGAAACGCTGGTCCGCTTTTTACTTCAGTTACGTTACCACAGCCGATAATTCCCCATTTTATAATTTTCATCGTTTGGTTTTTTAGTTTCTCAAATTTAAAAAAGGTTTGCCACGAATTACACTAATTTCCACGAATTATTTTTTGAAGTTTTGCCACAGATTAAAATGATTGTCACAGATTTTATAAAAATCCATTAAATCCTTTTAATCTGTGGCAAAAAAATAACCACGAATTAAACATTTCTCACAATTTAAATTAGTGGAAATTAGTGTAATTAGTGGCTAAGAAAAATCAGTTTAAAGTCTTACTTTTTAGGTAAAGCTTTAAAACCCATATTGTAAAGCGTAAAAGCTTGAAGATCTACATTTTCTTGAATTGTAGCCGCAACAGATTTTCCTGCTCCGTGACCAGCTTTAACGTCAATTCGAATTAAAACTGGATTTTCTCCAGCTTGTTTTTCTTGTAATTCAGAAGCAAATTTAAAACTATGCGCCGGAACAACACGATCATCATGATCTCCTGTAGTAACCATTGTAGCAGGATATTTAGTTCCTTTTTTAACGTTATGAACAGGAGAATATCCTTTTAAGTATTCAAACATTTCTTTGTTGTCCTGCGCCGTTCCATAATCAAATGCCCAACCTGCACCTGCTGTAAAAGCGTTATAACGAAGCATATCCATAACTCCAACTGCTGGTAAAGCTACCTTCATTAAATCTGGACGCTGCGTCATAGTTGCACCAACTAATAAACCTCCGTTTGAACCTCCGCGAATAGCCAAATAATCAGATGAAGTATATTTTTGTGCAATTAAGTATTCTGCAGCAGCGATAAAATCGTCAAATACATTTTGTTTTTGCAATTTCGTTCCAGCATCATGCCATTTTTTTCCGTATTCACCACCGCCTCTTAAATTGGCAACTGCGTAAACTCCTCCATTTTCCATCCAAACAGCGTTTGAAATACTGAAACTCGGTGTCAAGCTAACATTAAATCCTCCGTAACCGTAAAGAATTGTTGGATTTTTACCATCTAGTTTTGTTCCTTTTTTATAAGTAATAATCATTGGAACTTTTGTACCGTCTTTTGAAGTATAAAATACTTGTTTAGACTCGTAATCTTCGCTTTTAAAATCAACTTTTGGTTTTTCATAAACATCAGATTTACCAGATTTTGGTTCGAAAGAGTAAATGCTTCCTGGAGTTGTGTAATTTGTAAAGCTGTAGTACAAGATTTTTTCATCTTTTTTTCCGCCAAATCCGCCAGCAGATCCAACCGCAGGAAGTTTGATTTCACGAACTAATTTTCCGTTGTAATCGTATTGTTGTACAAACGAAACAGCATCTTTTGTATAATTAGCGAAGAAATATCCTGCTCCAGTTGATGGAGATAAAACATTTTCTGTTTCTTTGATGAAATCTTTCCAGTTTTCTACTTTTGGATTTCCTGCATCTACAGTAACAACGCGCCCATTTGGAGCATTATAATCAGTGTGAATGAATAATTTTGTTCCTTCATTTTCAATAATTGAATTATCAGAATTAAAATTATCTACAATTGTAACAATTGGACTATTTGGTTTAGTCAGATCCTTAATATACAATTCGTTTCCGTAAGTAGAATTAGCAGCAGAAATAATTAAATAACGATCATCTTCGGTAACATAACCTCCAACATATCTTCTTTTTTGATCTCCACCAAAAATTACTTTATCTTCTTTTTGAGAAGTTCCTATTTTATGAAAATACAATTTGTGCTGATCTGTTTTTGCAGATAATTCGCTTCCTTTTGGTTTTTCATAACTAGAATAATAGAAACCTTCATTTCCGTGCCAAGAAATACCGCTGAATTTTACATCAACCAAAGTATCTTCTAAAACTTTTTTAGAAATAGCATCAATAATAATTACTTTTCTCCAGTCGCTTCCGCCTTCAGAAATTGCGTAAGCAGCTTTGTTTCCATCTTTAGAAAAATCTAATCCGCCAAGAGAAGTTGTTCCGTCTTTAGAAAAAGTATTCGGATCTAAGAAAATCTCTTCTTTTCCGTTTTGATCTTTTCTGTAAACAACAGATTGATTTTGAAGTCCGTTGTTTTTAGAATAGTAAGTAAATTTTCCTTCTTTGTATGGAGCACCGATTTTCTCATAGTTCCAAAGTTTTTCCATTCGTTTTTTAAGTTCTTCACGAAATGGAATTTGATTTAAGTAACCATAAGTTACGTCATTTTCAGCTTTTACCCATGCTCCAGTTTCAGCAGATTTGTCGTCTTCAAGCCAACGGTAAGGATCGCTTACCTTTGTGTCAAAATATACATCAACGGTTTCTCCTTTTTTGGTTTCAGGATATTTGATTTTGTTTTGAGCAAAAGAAATTCCCGCAGTTGTGATTGCCATTAATAAAATAGTTTTTTTCATAGTTAATTTTTATCTGTTGTAACAAAAATAGTATTTTCTGTGAGATTGTTGTGTTATTAACCGCAAAGTACGCAAAGTATTCAATATTAATCTCGCAAAGGCGCAGAGACGCAAAGTTTTAAAATTTCTTTGCGACTTCGCGTCTTTGCGAGATTCTTTTAAGCGTTGTTTAATAAAATAAAACTTAGAGAACTTTGCTTAAATTCCTTGAGATATTTGCGGTTAAATAAAATTTATAAGTTAAAATTAACTCCCAAAACAATGTTTCTTCCAATATTTGGAATACCGTCAGTTTTTAATCTCGAAAGGTGCGCAATATATTTTTTATCGAATAAATTGTTTCCGTTTAAGTTAATATCGAAAGCCGTTTTACCCAATTTTACAGTTCCTCCAAAGCCTAAATTTACCAAAGTATAACCTTTAGAAGCAGTTTCAAATCCGCTTACATTATCTTGGCTGAAAGTTGAAGAAACGTTCAAAGAAGCAAAACCTTCGCTTAACCAATTTTTGATATTAAATTCTGTTCTTAATGTATTATTCCAGTTGTTTGCAGGAATTAAAGGCAAATAATCGTCATTATCTTTTTTACCTGTCACAGTTTCAAAACTAGTTTCAAAATGCAACCAATCTAAAGGATGTGGGTGAAAATGCAGACCAACTTCACCACCATACAATTTTGCATTATCTTGAACATAAGCAAAAACATCATTATCGTCACGAATTTCTCCAGTTGGCGAAGTGTAAATATAATTGTTTACGTGATTGTAAAATCCGTTTACAAAGAACTCAAAATGCGTGTTTTTATATTCTAAATTCAAATCTGTCTGAACGTTTTGTTCTGTTTTCAAATTTGCATTTCCAATTTCGTAACGATTTGTTCCTTCGTGAACACCATTTGAAGTCAATTCTGCTAAGTTTGGCGCTCTAAATCCTGTCGCAACATTCAATCGAAGCGTTAACGGTTCAGCCAATTTTGTTTTATAACCTAACGAAGCATTAAAACTGTCAAAAGATTTATCAAGTGGCAAGAAATACCCTTCTTCGCCTTCCGTTCCGTGTGCGATTGAAGTAACATTTCTGTTGTCAAAACGTAATCCAGCTTGCAAAACATTGCTGTTCCATTCGTAATTAGCCGTTCCAAAAACTCCAAAATCGTTTGTTGTAGCGTCTGGAATTAAATATTCTTCACCAGAATTCTTGTTTGTTTGATGCATTCCTTGAACCCCAACAATAGTTTCAATTTTTCCGAATTTTGGAAAATGGTATTTTGCATTATAATTGAAAGTGTTCAATTTCATGTGAAGAGAAGCTTCATTGCTGTCTTCAAATTCGCTTCTGTCGTTTGCGATATATCCTAAATCAACATCTAATTTTGAGTTTTCAAAAAAGATAACATTATTCAAACTCAACAAATGATTGAAAATTCCTTGTCTCGGAAATTGTGTGTCTTTGCTTGAAGATTGTTCTGCAATTCCGTCTTCTGGAATTCCAATATCCAATTTATTGTAATTGTATCTTAAAACGCTAGAAAAAGTGGAGTTGCTGTACCCAATTCCGGTTTTAAAATCAGTTTCGTTGTAACGTGAATTTGTTACGCGGTCGCCATCTGCAATTTTGTAATCAGAATGCGTGTTATATCCTCCTCTAACTAAGAATTTCCAATTATCGGTAGATGTTTTTAATCCGATTGAAGAGTTGCTTCCTTGTGTATTCGTAAAATATTTTTGACTGAAATTAGCTTTAAAATCGCCAGCATCGGCAAATTTTTCAGGATTAAAATATAGAACTCCTCCCAAAGCATCAGAACCATACAATAAAGAAGCTGGGCCTTTAATGACTTCGACACTTTCAATTCCGCCATCATTTAAACCCAAGCCATGTTCGTCTCCAAACTGTTGATTTTCGATGCGAACACCTTGAGAATAAACCAAAACACGATTTCCGCTAAGTCCACGAATAACTGGTTTCCCGATTGAAGTTCCTGTTGAAATTTGCGAAACTCCAGGAATTGTCGCTAAACCTTCAATTAAAGTTGAAGTGCCTTTTTGCTGTAAAGTTTTAATGCTTTCGTGTTCGATTTTCATTACGTTTTGCGATTGCAATTTGTTGAAAGGAGTAGAAACTACGACTTCATCCATTTCTAAAATCGATTCTTCAAGAGTAATGTCTAAGGTGTTTTGTTTTAATAACTTAACAATCGTTTTATTTTGATTGGCATACCCAACATAAGTAAAAGCAAGGCGTAAAGCTCCGTTCGGAAGATTGTTCAATTCGTATTTTCCGTTTGCGTCTGTTGTCGTTCCTTTATGTAATTCTGGAACGTAAACAGAAACTCCTGGCAAAGGTTGATTTTGGTTATCAGTTACCGTTCCTGAAACCGAATTTTGAGCAGAAAGCATGCCCGAAAACCCTAAAATAAGGGCAATTATAAATTTTTTCATTTGAAAATGATGCTATAGTTAATTTGATTTTTTTCTTAGAATGAAAACCAAAAACCAACAATAAAGCATTCTAATCCTAGATTGAAAATATAGGATTAGGAAACTCAATGTTTATTTGAATTTTAATAAAAAGAAATGTGATTTTTTTCGAATAATCGAAACTTAGGAAACTATAACTAAAGGTGGTCCTCGTAAGAAATACGAAGTAGCTGAAATAGAAAAAATCTTCTCTGAAACTGGGAAGAAATAGGGAATTTCTTTTTCAAAAGAATGAAATTGAAATTGAAAAGTTTCTGGAACAATGTAACTTCCAAAAGCAAAATTGCAAACAAAACAAACCTCAAAATCATGATGCTGGTGCGTTATTTCGCCACTTGGATCATTGTAATTATGATGACATTGTTTTTCTGAAAGCTGTTTTACAATATGCTCATAACTGTGTATCGACTGAAACAATATCGAGAACAATATTGTCACAGCAAAAGACAAACTTAATATGAGCTGCTTTCTTTTCATACTCCGCAAAGGTATAAAGATTAAATAGAAAATTAATTTATTTTTTGCCTTTGTAAGCTTGTTTATTGAAAAAAACGCAGCAATTAATTTTGTGAAGCATTAAAAAGAGAATATTTTTATTTCTTCTAGCGACTAGAGAAACCATTATATTATATTTGTATTTGAAATAAATATACTTACAAAACGTTTATTTTTAAATATCTCTAAAACCAAACTTACGATATGCGAATTATTTTCAGCTGTTTATTTTTACTTAGTTTTTTTAACTCTTTTGCACAGGAAGCAGTTAAACCTGAGATAAAACCAGTAGTAAAAATAGATTCTTTATATCGAGAGGATCAGTTTTATTTTTCGGTAACTTATAATATGTTTACTGATATTCCGGTTGATTTTAAGCAAAATAAGTTCTCTCTCGGACTTTCTGGAGGTTTTCTTCGTGATATGCCAATTAATAAATCAAGAACTATTGCTATTGCGACAGGTTTAGGATTAAGTTATCAGAATTATTATCAGAATTTAACTATTTCTCGAGATGCGTCAGGAGGGATTATATACGGCGTAAACGATTCTGGACAATTTGTTTCTAATCGATACAGACAATATTCCGTAGATCTTCCGATAGAATTTAGATGGCGAAATTCAACTTACGAAAGCACCAAATTCTGGCGTATTTACGGCGGTGTTAAATTGAGTTATGTGTTTTCAAATTCTTCCATTTTAGACGATGGCGAAAATACATATAGAATAAACAATAATGCGGCAATCAATAAATTTCAGTACGGACCTTATATTTCCGCAGGTTATAATACTTGGAATGTTTATCTGTATTATGGTTTAAGTCCGTTGTTTAATTCGGCAACCACACTTTCGGGCGAAAAGATCAACATGAAAACCTTAAACGCAGGTTTGATTTTTTACATTTTATAACCACAAGTATAAAAACAAAAGCTGCGGCATTATTCCAGTAAACAGTCCAATTAGAATTTCTCTCGAAGTATGCGCATTCATTTCTAAACGAGACGAAGCTACAATTCCAGATAACAAAATCAATAATGCTGGCCAATACGGATTATGCATTTGAAAGTGAATATTCATACCAATTACAAAAATGGCAAAACCAGAAATGGCAACCATGTGCAAACTTGGCTTTTTCTTGAAAAGCACAAAAACTAAAGCTAAAATTGTACTGAATAAAGCACCAAGAAAAAAGAAATGAAGTTCTGGATAACGAGTAATTACAATACTTCTTTTTACCAATAAAATATATAAAAAACACTGCAATATAAGCGGAACTGTTCTCTCTGAAACTTGACTCAGCATGATCGATTTTACATGCCCTGTTGATTTTAAAAGCAAATAAAACAAAACGGGAACAATTACATTAATTACCGCAATCTGTATTAAAACAAAATATTTTTCTTGCGTACTAAAAATGTCTCCAGCGGCATACAAATAAAACAATGTGGCGTAAACCGATATAAAAATCGGATGTAAAATATAAGAGAAAATAGGAAGTATATTTTTCAAAAGGCTCAAATTTGTTGTATAAAAACAAATATACAGAAATATAAATAAGGAAGAACAGCGGCTTTATTTTTTAAGAATATCACAACTCTTTTCTATCTTTAATGTTTTAATTTTGAAAAAAAGAAATTTCTAAATGAGCATAAATTCAAAAGACCTAATCTCAGTTATAAATGCCAAATTTATTGGCTCAAAAGAAGCTGTTTTAATTGATCATATTTCAATTGACAGCCGTTCGCTGCAAAACGGATCGCAAACTTTATTTTTTGCTTTGTCTGGCGTAAACAACGATGCTCATTTATTTATTCCTGATTTAATCGAAAAAGGGGTTCAGAATTTTGTGGTGCAATATATTCCAGAAAATTGTACTGAAAAAGCTAATTTTTTGGTTGTAGAAAACACCTTAAATGCACTTCAGGAATTTGCAGGATATTATAGAAATCTTTTTCATTTTCCAATTATCGGCTTAACAGGAAGTAACGGAAAAACGATTGTAAAAGAATGGCTTAACTTTTTGCTGAGCCCAGATTACAATATAGTTAGAAGTCCAAAAAGCTATAATTCTCAAGTTGGGGTTCCGCTTTCTGTGATTTCAATTAATGAAAATCACAATTTAGGAATTTTTGAAGCCGGAATTTCTACGGTAAACGAAATGGCTAAATTGGAGAAAATCATCAAACCCAATATCGGAATTTTAACCAGCATTGGTTCGGCGCACGATGAAGGTTTTTTAAATTTAGTTCAGAAGATTGATGAAAAACTGCTTTTGTTCAAAGACTGTCCAATTATTATTTATCAAAAAAATGAAGTTGTAGATTCTTGTTTGACTCAATTTGTAGCAGAATATATGACTCATCCGCGAAAACTTTTTTCATGGAGTTTTACAGATAAAAGTGCAGATGTTTTTGTTCAGAAAAAAGAAATCAAAAACGATCATACACAAATTGAATACCGATACAAAAAGGAAAATTTCAATTTAGAAATTCCATTTAGCGATTCTGCTTCGGTAGAAAATGCGATTTCTTGTTTATTGGTTTTACTTCATTTTAATTACGATCAAACTACGATTCAGAATAGAATCGAAATGCTGTATCCCGTTCAAATGCGTTTGGAAGTAAAAAACGGAATTAACAATTGCAGTATTATTGATGATAGTTACAGTTCTGATTTTCAGTCTTTAAAAATCGCTTTGGATTTTTTAGAAAGCCAAAAGAAGAACGCGTCTAAAACCGTTATTTTGTCGGATATTTTTCAAAGTGGTTTTTCTAACGAAGAACTTTATTCGAAAGTAGCCGATTTAATTGCTTCTAATAAAATAAATCGCGTCATCGGAATTGGAGAAACTATTAGTGCTTTCGCGGATAAATTTTCAAACATTATTATTTTTCCAACTAAAAATGAATTTATTGATGCCATTGAAAGTTTAAATTTTCACAATGAAACTATTTTGGTAAAAGGCGCAAGATCTTTTCATTTTGAAGAAATTGTGTCGCTTCTGGAAGAGAAAACGCATGAAACAGTTCTCGAAATTAATCTGGATGCCATTAGTCATAACTTCAATTATTTCAAGTCAAAACTGGCTCCAAACGTCAAAATGATGGTCATGGTAAAAGCTTTTGGTTACGGAAACGGAGGTTTGGAGATTGCCAAATTATTAGAACATCATAAAGTAGATTATTTAGGTGTCGCTTTCGCGGATGAAGGAATTTCGTTGAAAAATGGCGGAATAAAATTGCCAATAATGGTTTTAAATCCAGAATCGACAAGTTTTCCATCTATCATTCAATATCAATTAGAACCTGAAATTTACAGTATAAAAGGTTTAAATGCCTTTTTGAAAATTGCTCGTGAAAAGAATCTGAAAGATTTTCCAATTCATATTAAAATTGATACCGGAATGCATCGTTTAGGTTTTGAAGAAAATACGCTTCAAGAATTAATTAATACTTTAAAAGGAAATTCGACCGTTCGAGTTCAAAGTGTACTTTCGCATTTAGCAACCAGCGACGATCCAAAACATTATGATTTTGTCAATCAGCAAATTGCTTTGTTTGAAAAATTATCTTCAAGATTGATTTCAGAATTGAATATCAATCCAATTCGCCATATTTTAAATACATCTGGAATCAGCAATTTTCCAAAGGCACAATATAATATGGTACGTTTAGGAATTGGTTTATACGGAGTTTCCAACGATTCATCAGAACAAAAATATTTGGAAAATGTTGGAACTTTAAAGTCGATTATTTCTCAAGTTAGAACGATTCCCGCGGGCGATAGCGTGGGTTACGGACGCCGTTTTATGGCAGAAAAAGAAACTAAAATTGCCACAATTCCAATTGGTTATGCTGACGGAATTGCAAGGTTATGGGGAAATGAAGTCGGTTTTGTAGTAATAAAAAATCAAAAAGCCAAAATTGTCGGAAGTGTTTGTATGGATATGCTGATGGTAAACGTGACAGAAATAGATTGTAAAGAAGGCGATTCTGTAATTATTTTCGGCGAAAGCCCAACCGTTATTGAGATGGCTGAGGCTTTAAAAACAATTCCGTATGAGATAATGACCAGTATTTCGCAGCGTGTAAAACGTGTATTTTTTAGATAATTTTAAGAATTTCAAATAAAATTACGTATTTTCGAGATTCATTTAATATTCAACTAAACAGATCAAATATGGGATTTTTTTCAGAATTTAAGGCATTTGCAATGAAAGGCAACGTGGTTGACCTTGCTGTTGCAGTAATTATTGGAGCTGCTTTTGGTAAAATTGTTAGTTCATTTATTGAAGACGTAATCACACCATTAGTGTTAAAACCAGCGCTAGATGCGGCTCATTTATCGAGAATAGAAGATTTAACAGCTTTTGGCGGCGTAAAGTACGGATTGTTTCTATCAGCCGTTATCAACTTTTTAATTGTAGCCTTTGTTTTGTTTTTGATTATCAAAGGAATTAATAGTCTTAAAAAGAAAGAAGAACCAGCACCAAACCAACCTGCAGCACCAACTCAGGAAGAATTGCTTACACAAATTAGAGATTTGTTGAAAAACAAACAATAAGATATAATACCGCTACACTAAGTCTAACTTAACCGCCTTCTAAAGAGGCGGTTTTTTTACAAAATGTTTATTTTGTAACATTTTGTTATTTTTTGTGAATCACCTTGCAGAGACTTTTATATTACTTACTTTTGCAGTACAAATTAGATTAATTGATTTATTTAAACATATAAAAATGAGAATTGCAGTTGTAGGAGCTACCGGAATGGTTGGCGAAGTAATGCTTAAAGTTTTAGCGGAAAGAAATTTTCCTGTTACAGAATTAATTCCTGTTGCGTCTGAAAGATCAGTAGGAAAAGAAATTGAATATAAAGGAACAAAATATAAAGTAGTTGGTTTACAAACAGCAGTTGATATGAAAGCTGATATTGCAGTTTTCTCAGCTGGTGGAGATACTTCGTTAGAATGGGCACCAAAATTTGCTGCTGCTGGAACAACCGTTATTGACAACTCTTCTGCATGGAGAATGGATCCGACTAAAAAATTAGTAGTTCCAGAAATCAATGCTTCTGTTTTAACTAAAGAAGATAAAATTATTGCAAATCCAAACTGTTCTACAATTCAGATGGTTTTGGCTTTGGCTCCTTTGCACAAAAAATACAATATTAAAAGAATTATCGTTTCTACGTACCAATCTATCACTGGAACTGGTGTAAAAGCGGTAAAACAATTAGAAAACGAATACGCTGGAGTTCAAGGTGAAATGGCATACAAATATCCAATTCACAGAAATGCAATTCCACATTGCGATAGTTTCGAAGAAAACGGATACACTAAAGAAGAAATGAAATTAGTTCGCGAAACTCAAAAAATTCTTGGTGATAACACGATTAGAGTTACAGCTACTGCAGTTCGTGTGCCAGTTGTAGGCGGACATAGCGAAGCAGTAAACGTTGAGTTTACAAATGATTTTGAAGTAAATGAAGTTCGTGAAATCCTTCACAATACAGATGGAGTAGTGGTACAAGATAATTTAGATACGTTTACTTATCCAATGCCATTATATGCAGAAGGTAAAAATGATGTTTTTGTTGGAAGAATCCGTCGTGACGAAAGCCAACCAAATACATTAAACATGTGGATTGTTGCTGATAACTTAAGAAAAGGTGCTGCAACAAACACAATCCAAATTGCTGAATATTTAATTCAAGCTGGTTTGGTGTAAGTTGAGAGATTAAAGAAAATTGTTATAAAGAGAAAACCGTAATTGCAGTGATGTAATTACGGTTTTTTTATTGGAATAAATTATTTTTTCATCGACTCTTTTGCGCATTCCATTGCAATTTTAGTTAGAATCGCTTCATTTTCAGTTTTTTCGACATCATTAGGTAAAATGTTTTGCTTTTTTATCTTCTCCGTCATACAGTTAACCATTTCCGTAGCTTCCTGGTCAGAAACTTTATCTTCACCACTTGTCATTTCTTCTTTTGCAAGTTTTTTGAATTCAGCTTCTACTTCTGGTGTCCATTCATTTTTATTGCATGAAAATAATGCGAATGCGACAACTGCAATACTAATGTAATTTAGAATTTTTTTCATTTTAAAATATTTTTGATTGGCTGAGGAATAAACGAACTGTTTATATCCTCAAATTTTTGCAAAAATATTTGTAATAGATGTTTTGTATAGCCGCTAAAAGGTTTTTGAATAATAAAATAGGGTATTTAAAATGACTTAATATGATAGTTTTAAGACTTGTGAAGGTAGTTTGTTTTTTAACGTGAAATTATTTTTGTGTTTCAAAATATTATTGATGGAACTGAACTACAGCTTAACAGAAAACGATTATTTACAACAGCAATTATATTTAGCATCAAAAAGTGAACAAATAAAAAAACAGAGGAGAATAACAAAAACGTTCGTAATCTTAGTATTGGTAATTTTAGGTTTTTTTCTTTATGTGAATGAAAATTTACTTGAAGCGTATTGCTGTGGAGTTACTGCTGTAATCTATTTTTTTCTTTTCCCATTTTATCAGAAGAAATTTTATCAAAGAGTTTTTAAAAAATATGTCATTGAGAATTTTAAAAATAGAATAGGAATCGTGACAAAAATAAAATTTAAAGAAGATGTATTAGAAGTTTTCAATGAAGGAATCGGAAAATCGGAATTCAATTTTTCTGTGCTAAAGAATATAAGCGAAATCAAAGATTATTTTTTTATTGCTTTCAAAACAGGAGAAAGTTTTATGATTCCGAAATTACAAATTGGAAATATCGAAGAATTGCGTTGCAAATTAAAATCAATTGCAGAAAATTTGAAAATAGATTTTATTTCTGAGCTAGATTGGAAGTGGAAATAAGTCATAAAAAAAAGCGAGAATCAAATTCTCGCTTTTCTATTATTTTTAGTATTCTGGAGCCAATTCTAATTCCAAACCTTCTAAATCTTCAGTAATTGGAATCTGACATCCTAAACGGCTATTAGATTTTACATAAAATGCTTCCGAAAGCATTGCTTCTTCATCATCTCCCATTTCTGGTAATGCAACGTCATTTAGAACATAACATTGGCAAGAAGCGCACATTGCCATTCCGCCGCAAGTTCCTTCAACAGGAAGTTCGTATGCTTTGCATAACTCCATTATATTCATTGCCATATCAGTAGGAGCCTGTAATTCGTGTATAACTCCTTCTCGATCTTTAATCTTGATTAATACATCCATTTTAAATTATTGGAATTTTATTTTAGAATTTGAAAACGTGCTCAAATTCTGTAATTAATTTTAAATTTTTCGATTACTGTTTTGGGCTTTTTATAATGCGATAATGATGAAAAAGATATTTTGATGTTTATGTAAACATCAGAAATTCTTACCGATTCGCTGTAAAAACATTAGTCGAAAAAAACAATCTGGTTTATTACATAATATTTACCACAGTTTCAATCTGTGGCGCATATTTTTTTATTGTTGTTTCAACTCCTGCTTTCAGTGTCATTTGATTTACGCTGCAGCTAATACAAGCCCCTTCCAAACGAACTTTTACATGTTTGTCATCTTCGATAGAAATTAATGAAATATCTCCACCATCAGATTTTAAAAATGGTCTTATCTCGTCTAAGGCCAATAAAACATTATTTGTTAATTCTTCTGTTGTCATAATATTTAATGTGTAAATTATGAAAATGTGACAATTAGAAAATTATCTAATTGACAGATTATCTCATTATCTAATTTTTCTTAACTGCCGAACAACCCGCCATTGTTGTAATTTTGATGGCTTCTGTTGCTGGTAAGCTTTCGTTTCTGTTTACTGTTTCTTGCACCACATTTCTTGTGATTTCTTCGAAAACTTTTTCTATTGGAGAAGCTGTTTGTAATGCAGCCGGACGACCGTAATCTCCTGCTTCACGAATAGATTGAACAATTGGAACTTCTCCTAAAAACGGAACGTCTAAGTCTTGAGCAAGGTTTTTAGCACCTTCTTGTCCAAAGATATAGTATTTGTTTTCAGGCAATTCTTCTGGTGTAAAGTACGCCATATTTTCGATAATTCCCAAAACAGGAACATTGATATTATCCTGCATGAACATTGCAACTCCTTTTTTAGCATCTGCAAGAGCTACAGCTTGCGGAGTACTTACTACAACAGCTCCAGTAATTGGAAGTGACTGCATGATAGATAAGTGAATATCTCCAGTTCCAGGAGGTAAATCAAGTAACATAAAATCTAATTCTCCCCAATCTGCATCAAAAATCATTTGGTTTAAAGCTTTTGCAGCCATTGGACCTCTCCAGATTACGGCTTGACTTGGAGCTGTAAAAAATCCGATTGAAAGCATTTTGATTTCATAACTTTCGATAGGTTTCATTTTTGATTTTCCATCGACAGTAATAGAAACTGGTTTTTCGTTTTCAACATCAAACATAATTGGCATCGAAGGACCGTAAATATCAGCATCTAAAACCCCAACTTTAAAACCCATTTTTGCAAGTGTAACAGCTAAATTTGCTGTAACGGTAGATTTTCCTACTCCTCCTTTTCCAGAAGCAACTGCAATAATATTTTTGATTCCAGGAATTGCGCGACCTTTTATTTCAGGTTTTTCTGGAGATTCTACTTTAATGTTTACTTTAACTTTTGCGTCAGGCGATATTAATTCGTGAATTGTTTTTTTGATATCGTCTTCGGCTCTTTTTTTAATGTGCATTGCAGGTGTGTGCAATACAAGGTCTACTACAGCTTCATCTCCAAATGTAATAACATTGGTTACAGCGCCGCTTTCAACCATATTTTTTCCTTCTCCAGCAATAGTAATTGATTCTAAAGCTTTAAGAATTTCTTTTCTATCTAATTTCATTGTAATGGGCTATTTTTCTATTCGCAGAATCCTGTTTTTAAAGATTATACTTATTTAAACCGAATTCAGGGTGCAAAGATAACAGATTAAGTTCGGAATTAAGCGATTTTAAATTGTAATTATTGATAGAGAGATTATTCAAAATTATGTAAGATCATTTTTAAAGTACTTTTTGAGGTTCAATTGATTATATGATGAAAAGGTTTTTTCTGAATTGGCTTTAATTTTTTGAAAAATAAAGATTAATTTTTGTCAAAATTTTCTGTTTTTTAGCGCTAAAATCTCACAAATCTTGTGTATATTTGATTGCCCAAATCGATGATTTCCAGATGAAAAAAAGAATACGAAAACTTGTTTTTCTAGAAGTGTTTTTTGGGTTTTCGATATTTTTTTGAAGTTATTTTCTTTCACTTAAACTTTAGAAATATGCGAAATTTTACTTTTTCTACTATTATTATTGCGATTAGCTTTTTGATGTTTTCGTTTAACTCATTTCCTGAGAAAACTAAAATGAAAGAAACAGCTAAAAATGCTTTTATTATTACGATAGACGCAACTTCTATAAATGCGTTTTTTAAAAAATATCCTAAACTAAAAAAGTATCAGAAAGAGGTTGAAGATGTTTACAAAGCAAAACAATACAAATCTATTTGGTATGATGATGATAAGATAACCGAATTTGGGGCATTATTATACCAGAAAGTAAACGTGCTGAAAGATCAGGGAATAGACAGTAAGATGCCTTATAAAGAAATAATCGATCAAGCCTTTAACGAAAGCGATAATATTGATCCGCCGCAGATGGATACAGAACTTCTGCTTACAAGTATGTACATTTTTTATGCGAGTAATGTTTATTCTGGTGTAGATCCTGCAACTTTAAAAAAAATAGGTTGGTATTTGCCTGCTAAAAGTATTTCGTATTCTAAAATTTTAGATTCTTTAATTGTCGATACAAACAGATTGAATGAAGATGACAATCTTTTATTTAGCCAATATTACAAATTGAAAGATGCTTTAAAAAAATATCGCAAAATAGAAACCGATAATCTTTGGCAAAAAATAACAATAGATAGCGCAACCTTTAAAGAATTAAGACCCGATGACACAGCCGTGGCGATTAAGCAAATTAGAAATCGTTTGTATGTTACGGGAGATTTGAAGCAGGATTCTAAAAGCAATGTTTATGATGAAGAACTGATGGCTGGAATTTTAAATTATAAAAAAAGATATAATCTAAAATTGAATTATGTTATAACGAGAGATCATATCAATCAGTTTAACGAGCCAATTAGCAAGAGAATAAAAACGATAATGCTGAATATGGAAAGATGCAGATGGATTCCGACCAATTTGTCTAAAGCAAGTGAATATGTAATGGTTAATATTCCGTCGTTTAGAATGTTTTATGTGAAAGATGGACAATACGCACTCGTTTCGGATATTTTTGTCGGCAATAGATTGAGCGAAACTGTGATATTTAGCGGTATGATGGATCGAATCGTTTTTAGTCCGTATTGGTATGTGCCGAACAGCATTATTCAAAATGAATTAAAACTACAGATGGCAAGAGATAAAAACTATCTGGCAGAAAATAATATGGAATGGAATGGAGGCAAAGTGAGACAAAAACCTGGCCCTAAAAATTCATTAGGATTGGTGAAATTTATGTTTCCAAATCCGAATGATATTTACATGCATGATACGCCTGCAAAAAGTTTGTTCGAGTTTGAAAAACGTACTTTTAGTCATGGATGCATAAATGTAAAAGAAGCAAAGAATCTTGCGCTAGCGATTTTAAAAGACGATCCAGATTGGCCAGCAGATAAAATTGACAAAGCGATGAGTGGCGAAAAAGAAACAACTTGTATGCTTAAAAATAAAATTCCGGTTTATATTGGCTATTTTACAGCTTGGGTTCAGGATAATGGTGAAGTTAATTTTTTTCCAGACGTTTACGATAGAGATGAAAGTTTAGATAAACTTCTTTATTCTGATGCTGTAACAATGAATTGAAAATAAAAGCCCGGCAGACTTAACTGAAATCTGCCGGGCTTCTTAAAAAAAAATGGTCTACAAGCTTATTCGTATTTTAAATATTTTAAAACGTCAATTTTAGTTACTTGATATGCCTTTGTTAGTACAATTATTAATGTTAGAATTACTAAAGAAATAAGTGCGACTGTAAACGGCACAACAGAAATATTAATTCTGAAAGCAAAATCCTCAAGCCATTTTTGCAATAAAATATAAGCAGGTACTATTCCGATAGCGAATCCCATAAAACAGAAAACGATATATTGTTTCGACAATTCTTTTAGCAAAATATCTGTTTCCGCACCCAGCGTTTTTCTAATTGCAATTTCTTTCAATCTTCTCTCCATCGAAAATGATGCCAAAGCGAACAATCCGAACACAGCAATTATAATTACAACTAAATTTAAGATAAAAAATAGGTTTTTTTGTTTGATTTGTTCTTCATAAGTTCTTGCAAATCCTTTGTTAACAAATTCGTAATCAAAAGGATAGTCTGGATTTACATTTTTCTCCCAATAAGATTTCAATTTTTCTAACGTTTCTGTTAAATTATTTGGAGAAACCTTTACGAGCACATTATTAAAGTTATTCCACTTTAAAGTTTTCAAGTTGATAAAAACCATTGGAGGTATTTTATTTTGAAGTCCCATTAAATTGAAATCTTTTACAACTCCTACAATTTTAAATTTTAAATTTCCTTTTTCATTTCCCCAGCCAGAACTTATAATAGTATTTACAGGATTTTTAAGCCCTAAATTTTTAACTAAAGCTTCATTTACAAGCCAATTTTCTATAGTGTCAGATGCAAATTGTGGAGACAAATCTCGACCTTCAACAATTTTAATTTTCATCATATCCAAAAAGCCAAAATCCATTTCGATGTTTTTAGGCTGTACAAAAATGCCTTTGTGAGAGAATCCAGAACTTGAACCGCTGTTGTTTCCAAAAGTACCTGCAAAAGTAGAAACCTCTACAACTCCAGATATTTTCTGTATTTCTTGTTTAGCGGTTAAATATTCTTGCGTTCTTTTGCTTCTGTCTGGGGTATTAAAAGGAATCGAAATTACCTGATCACCTTTAAAACCAAGATCTTTATTTATCATATAATCTACTTGCGAATTTACAATTAGCGCGCCGATGATAAAGAATGCTGCGATTCCGAATTGAAAAATAAGCATAGAGTTACGAATCCAGATACCGCTTTTGCTCCTAGAAAAATTACCTTTTAAAACTTTTAAAGTTTCGAAATTTGAGATATAAATGGCAGGGAAAATACCAGCAAGAATGATTACTAATCCAAATATAAAAATGAGCTGCAGGTAAAATTCACTGCCATTCATAGTCAAATTTTTCTTTAAAAATGTATTGTAATATGGTAAAGAAAGTTCGACAATTGCCAAGGCAAACAAAATCGCTAGCGTAACAATTATAGCAGTTTCAAAAATAAATTGTCTAACAATTTGATTTTTTGAAGCTCCGACAATTTTACGAACTCCAACTTCTTTAGCACGTTTGATTGCCGATGCAGTTGCTAGATTAATATAGTTAACCAATGATAAAACTAAAATAAGGATAGATAAACCAGCCATGATGTATAATAGCTTCAAATTACCAATTCCTTCAGGAAAATTTTGACCATTAGAGCTTTTTGTACCATGTAAACGAGCTGTTTTTAATTGGTCAATAATAACTGTAATTTCACCATTTTCTTTTACATATTGCTCTACCGTTTGTCCATTTTCTTTGGCATCTTTTACTGTTCGGTTTACAAAATTTACATTTTGCATTTTCTTTAAAACAGCATCTGGATCTGCACCGTCTTTAATTTTTACTAATAAACCGTAATTGAAATTTCCCCAGCTATTTGCGTCGCTTTCTCTTTTGATACCGCTAAAAACATAAGATGGTTCAATAGATGAAGGTTCTGTAATATGATAAATAGCCTTTACAGTGAAAGTTAAGCTATTGAATGATATAGATTTACCGATAGGATTCTCATCCTTAAAAAGAAGTTTTGCTTGTAAATCAGAAATAGCAACACTGTTTTTTTCTTTTAGAATGTTTTGCTTTGCACCATTTACGATTTCAAAAGGAAAGAAGTCAAAGAAATTCTCATCTGAAATCATGATATCTTTCACAAGTAATTTTCGTCCTTGATATTTGATGATATCTTCGTCATACCAACTATTAAAAAAGCACACTTTTTCTATTTCCGGAATAGTAGTTTTACAAGTTTCTCCAAACGGAATCGAATTTGATGCCCAAGTATCTCCAGTGGCTCCAATTTTATTTAAGACTTGATAAATCTTTTCTTTTCCAGGGTTCCATTGATCATAAGAGTGTTCGTTGTTCCAATAAAGAATGGCGAAAATAACAGATGCAATTCCGATGCTTAATCCAAGAACATTTAGAAGAGAAAAAAGTTTGCTCTGTTTTAAATGATAAATAAATATTTTAAACCAGTTAAAAATCATGGTGTTTGTTTTTAGTTAAATGAGTTTTAAATTGTAAAGATTTTTTTAAAGCATTGTAAAAATTTTGCAGACAAATTCTACCAGAACTACGAGTGCAGTAACAATAATTTTAATCATGATTTCTTTATTTAGCGTCCATAAAAACATCAACATTTCTCTGATTTAATTTCTCAGAAAATATAACTCCGTCTTTCATATGAATCGTTCTTTGCGAAAAAGAAGCATCATAATCAGAGTGGGTAACCATCAAGATTGTAGCGCCTTTAGCGTGCAAATCGGTTAAAAGTTCCATTACTTCATTACCGTTTTTACTATCTAAGTTTCCAGTAGGCTCATCGGCAAGAATAATTTTCGGATCATTTACTAAAGCTCTTGCAACGGCAACTCTTTGCTGTTGTCCTCCAGAAAGCTGTTGCGGAAAATGTTTCAAACGATGAGAAATATTTAATTTTTCTGCAATGGCTTCAATTTTCTGTTTTCTTTCAGAAGCTTTTACGTTGTTATAAAGAAGAGGCAATTCGATATTATCGTAAACAGAAAGCTCGTCGATTAGGTTGAAGTTTTGAAAAATAAAACCAATGTTTTCTTTTCTCACTTGCGCTCTTCCTTTTTCTTTAAGACCAATCATTTCTTGATCTAACAATTTATAACTTCCGTCGTTTGCACTATCTAGAAGTCCGATGATATTCAGTAAAGTCGATTTTCCGCAGCCAGAAGGTCCCATAATAGTTAAAAAATCTCCTTTTTTAATTTCTAAATTGATTCCGCTCAAAGCAGCAGTTTCTATTTCTTCTGTTCTAAAAACTTTGGTTAAATTCTGAATTGTGATCATAATTTTTTAAGGTTTTGAAATGTTATTAAAAACGTTTTTTGATTGATGATTGAAACGATGATTGTGTTTTTTTGTTTTTGTTTGTTTCAGGTTTCAAGTTTCAGGTTGTTCGGTGCGCTAACCTGAAACCTGAAACTTGAAACAAATTATTCTTTTATAAGCGAAAGCTCTTCAATATCTTTATAGTCAGAATAAGAAGAAGTTATCACAGATTCGCCTTCTTTTAATCCTTCAAGAACTTCATAATAAGAAGGATTTTCGCGTCCTAATTTTATATTTCTTCGTTCGGCTTTATTTCCTTTTACTACAAAAATCCATTTTCCTGCCGCTTCTTGATTAAAAGTTCCTCTCGGAATTACAAGTGTTTTGTTTTTTTCAGACAAAATCAGTTTTACGCCAAAGCTAAGTCCGTCTTGTAAAACAATATTTTCTTTTGATGTGAAAGCCAACTCTACTGTAAAATGTCCGCTTTTTACTTCTGGAATTACTTTTGTAACTACAACTTCCAGATTTTTTCCTTTAAATTCAACTTGACCTTTTAAGCCTTCTCTAATTTTTTCTAAGTAAAATTCATCAACTTCAGCGGCTAATTTGTAACCTTTATTAGAATCAATTTTACCGATGCTTGCTCCAGCTTGAAAAGATTTTCCTAAAACAGGTTCAAAAGAAGTCAATCTTCCCGTTTCTGGCGCTGTAATCAAAAAGTTCTTTTTGTTATTTCTTAGAATATCCAAGCTTTTTTCCATAGTTTGAATGGATCGGTTAATTTGAGAAATCTGAACTTGATTGCTTTGTTTTTCTTTCTGAACACTTTGCAAAATCGTTCTTTTTCTTTCTTCCTGAAAACGAAGACTTTCTTTAAAAGTATTCCAATCATTTTTAGAAATCACGTCTTTTTCGTAAAGTTTGGCGTTCATGTCATATAATCTTTTGGCATCATTATAATCGTGTTCGATTAAAACCAAATCTTTAGTCAAGTTTAATTCTTGATTTCTGATGTTTAATTTTCCTGTATTTAAGTTGTTGATTTGCTCAATTATAGCAGTTTCTTGAGTCAAATAATTTAATTCTGTATTTGGGTTGTATAAACGAGCCAACGACTGTCCTTTAGTAACCATTGCGCCATTTTCTACAAAAATTTCTTTTACAGAACCGCCTTCAGTAACATTTACCAGCATAACATTCAATGGCTCAACTTTTGCCTGAAAAACTACAAAATCTTCAAAAAAGGCTTTTTCTGCTTTTTGAATTACCAATTCATCAGCTTTTACATTTAAAGTTCTTTTTGAATTGAAAGCAAAAGCCACGATAACAACCAAAACTAAAAAAACAGCAATTGCTATTGTGAGATATCTAATTTTTTTATTTTTACGAGGAATTATCTTGTCCATTTTTTTAATATTTTACTGATAATCAATAGGTAAATACTGTGCCAGTAAATTTATTATTTGTAAAGTGTTGATTTTAAAGAAGCTTTCAAAACCACTATAAAAAAGTAGTGTTCGATAATGAACAGTTGACCGTTCGAAACCGAACAAAAAAATACCACATGAGAAAAAAGCAAGCTCAAATATTAGTTGTTGACGATCAGGAAGAAATTCTTTTTTCGGCAAAAATGATTCTCAAAAAGCATTTTGAAACCATTTTTACAACCAACAGTCCAAAAAAAATCATTTCGCTTTTAAGTGAAAATGAAATAAATGTGGTGCTTCTGGATATGAATTACAGAATTGGTTTTGAAGACGGACGCGAAGGAATTCATTGGTTGAAAGAAATTAAAACACTTTCTCCAAATACAATTGTGATTTTGATGACCGCTTTTGGAAAAATTGAAACCGCCGTAGAAGGCATAAAAATTGGCGCTTTTGATTATGTTTTAAAACCTTGGCATAACGAAAAATTGCTTGAAATTATCGAAAAAGCCGTTGTGGAAAGCAGAAAAAACAATAAAAAAGCAACAGTCGAAGAAGGTAAAAACGAAAAGAAATATTTCGTCGGAACTTCCGCCAAAATAAAACAAGCTTATGCAATAGCTGAAAAAGTGGCCAGAACCGACGCTAACGTTCTGATTTTGGGCGAAAACGGAACAGGAAAATATGTTTTTGCCGAACACATTCACCAACATTCAGAAAGAAAAAACCAGCCTTTTGTGCATGTAGATTTAGGTTCGTTAAGCGATAATTTGTTCGAAAGCGAACTTTTTGGTTACGCAAAAGGAGCTTTTACCGATGCTAAAATCGATACTCCAGGACGTTTTGAAAATGCTTCAAACGGAACTATTTTTTTAGATGAAATCGGAAATATTCCGCTGCATTTACAAGCTAAATTATTACACGTTTTACAAACCAAAACCGTAACGCGTTTAGGCGAAAGCAAACCTCGTCCGCTAAATGTTCGTGTTATTGCAGCGACAAACAGCGACATTAAAACCGAAGTAAAAAATAAAACTTTCCGCGAAGATTTGTTGTATCGAATTAATACAATGGAAATTAATCTTCCCGCTTTACGCGAAAGAAAAGATGACATTGTTCCGATGGCAAATTTTATTTTAGAAAAGATTGCCGAAAAGTACAATCATGGTCCCGAAACTTCGGGATGGCGTTTTGAGGAAAATGTCAACTCTTATTTAGAAAAATATCCATGGAAAGGAAATGTCCGAGAAATGGAAAATAAGATAGAACGCGCTCTAATTTTAGCCGAAAATAACACGATTTCGGTTCTGGATTTAGATATTTTGGACTTCGAAGAAATTCAGGAAAACGATGAAAATCAGTTGTCTGAAATGGAAAAAGGAGCAATCGAAAAAGCGTTGTTCAAACATAGCGGAAATATCAGTAAAACTGCCGAAGAATTGGGTTTGTCTCGCGCGGCTTTGTACCGAAGAATAGAAAAATACGATTTAAAGAATTAAAATCAAGAATAATTTTGCCACAGATTAAAAGATTAAAAAAGATTTTTATTCAAATCTGTGAAAATCCTTTTAATCTGTGGCGAGAAAAAACAAATAATGAGGAATTGGAAGTTTTATAACGCTTTATTCGTAAGAGTTGTGTTTATCATGGCGCTTTTTCTTTGCAGTGCTTTGCTGTTTTATAAAGGATTTCGATACAACGCTATTTTGGTTGGCGTTTTTGTTCTGATTTTTCTTTTTGAAATGTATTTTTTTGTCAAAAATCAACTTTTGTTTTATGACAAAACGATAAACTCTATTTTGCATAACGACTTTTCTACACACTTTCCAGAAGAGCATAAAAAAGATAATTTTAATAGTTTGTACCTTTTGTACGATACCTTAAAAGTTCAAAAACAAGAACAGACTTCTAAAGAATTAATTTATCGTTCGATATTGAACAGTATTGATACAGCGGCTTTGATTCTGGAAAAAGAAAATGACAATTGGTCTATTTTTATAATGAATGATTGTTTTTCGAATCTCTTTAAAGTGCCGAAAGTAACACACTGGAAATACCTTAAAAATTACCTTCCTGCACTTTGTAATGAAATTGAAAATATTGATTTTGCTGAGGTTAAAACGGCTATTTCTATAAAAATTGAAGATCAGGATTTGCAGACATTTATGCTTCAAACTTCGCATACGCAAACCTACAACAAAGAATATTTTATTATTTTATTGGATAGTATTCAACGTGTTATTGAGAAGAAAGAAAAAGAAGCTTGGATTAATTTGATGAAAATTATATCGCATGAATTAATGAATTCTTTAACGCCAATCCGTGCGCTTTCGCAGAATTTGCTCCATATTGTAGATCAAGAACAATTAGAAGAAGATGATTTTGAAGATATCAAAAGTAGTATTTCAACTATCATAAATCGAAGCGATCATTTGCAGGTTTTTGTTGAGAATTACAGAAAATTGGCGATGCTTCCGACACCAAATAAACAAATGACGCCAATTAAGGCATTGTTTGAAGATTGTCTTCGAATTATGAATCCGATTTTGAAACAAGAAGGAATTGAATTGTTTAACGAAATTCATAGTTCGCGCTCGATTTCAATTGATAAAAATCAGATGGAACAGGTAATTATTAATTTGATTACCAATAGTATTCACGCTTTAAAAGAAAAAGAAGAAAAGAAATTAATCATTTCAAGTTATACCGAAAATAACCGCTTTTTTATTGTGATTTCAGATAACGGAAAAGGTGTAGATGCTGAAATTAGAGATAAAGTTTTCTTGCCTTTTTTCACGACCAGAAAAGATGGCGCTGGAATCGGATTAACGCTTTCTAAAAATATTATTGAAGCACATGGAGGATATTTAAGTTACCAAACCGATGAAGATCAAACGAGTTTTGTGATTTGTTTGATTTGATTTGTAGTCGATTAGTACACGTATTTTTGTCATTCCGAGGAACGAGGAATCTTCGTAAGTAGCTCGACAAAGATTTTTATATACGTTGTAGATTAATATTGCGGAGATTCCTCGTTCCTCGGAATGACAAGATTGTGGGGGTTTTATGAAAAGAAAAATTTAAAATTCAATTTCAGGTTTCCAAAAGTGTTTTTCAAAATCAACAATCTGATTGTTTACGACTTTAATTCCTTCGTTTTCTAAAAGTTGTTGCATTAAATTAGTTCCGTCAAAATGATGTTTTCCGGTCAAAAGTCCTTTTTGATTGACAACTCTATGCGCCGGAACATCATCCATATTATGACATGCATTCATTGCCCAACCCACCATTCTAGCAGAACGAGCAGTTCCTAAAGCTTTTGCAATTGCACCATAAGAAGTGACTTTTCCGTACGGAATTTGTCTTGCAATTACATAAACTCTTTCGAAAAAATTTTCCTCAGCCATAAATTGTTTTTTTTGTCTCACGCAGATTTTAGCAGATTAAAATTAAATCAAAAAATCTTTTAGATCTGCGCAAATCTGCAAAATCTGCGTGAAAAACTTCATCACAAAGTAAAAAAATCATTTTAATGCTTCTAATCTGTGTCTATAAAAATTAACCGAAATAGTAATTCAGGATATTAAAAAGTGTTGCAAGTGCGATTAATCCCGTAATGCTTCCAATAATAGTATTCATGTTTCGCATTAAATAATCCGTTTTCTTTTCGATTCTTCCAAAAAAGGCAATGTAACTATACAAAGCGGCAAACGAGCCTAAAACAGATCCTAATACAAATGTAAAAATGATATTGTTTTCGAATACAAAAAGATGATACGATGCCAAAGTAACGCTCACAACAACGTAATACGGAATCGGAAAGAAATTTAATCCAGAAAGCAACATTCCAAGAAAAAAACGGCTTTTTTTACTGCTTTTTTTAATCTTCGATTTTTTCTTGGTTTTGGGTTCTTTTGCAATAAATAAAAAGTAAATCGTTAAAATCGAAAAGATTCCAAAACCAACTTCACGCAATAGCGTAACAACATCTGGACGATTATCAATTACGCGAGCAAAAAGAACTGCAACATAAACCTGAAAAAAAATAACCAAAACGGCTCCAACAGCAAACCACATGGCATTCTTTTTACCTTCTTTCAGATTTATTTTGGCTGCCGTCATGTTGATTAATCCTGGTGGAATAATCCCAATTGCAGCGGCTATAAATCCAGAAATAAAAGGAGTAAATAAGGCCATTAAGTTGATTTGTAAGTTTTAAATTCAGTTTTTAAAATTAAGACTAATCTTTAATTTTGAAACGAATATACGTAATTGCCTTGTTAATTTCTAAATATTGTTTCTCATAAAATGTCTGAATCGAAGTTACAACTTCTGGACTTCCTTCGTTTTTGTATACGTTATGATTCGCATATAAAACTTCGTGTCCTTCTCCGTGAAGCAAACCTAAAGTATAACCGTGCATGAATTCGCTATCGGTTTTAAGGTTTACAACGCCGTCTTTTTTCAGGATTTTTTTGTATAGTTTCAAGAATTCAGAATTTGTCATTCTGTGTTTTGTTCTTTTGTATTTGATCTGCGGATCTGGAAAAGTAATCCAGATTTCGTCTACTTCGCCTTCAGCAAAAATATGATTGATCAATTCGATTTGAGTTCGAACAAAAGCTACATTATGAAGACCGTCTTCAACAGCAGTTTTAGCACCACGCCAGAAACGCGCACCTTTGATGTCAATTCCGATAAAATTTTTGTCTGGGTATTTTTCTGCTAATCCAACAGAATATTCTCCCTTTCCACATCCTAATTCTAAAACTAATGGATTATCATTTTTAAAGAAATCAGAATTCCATTTTCCTTTTAAAGGCATTAAATCGCCAACAACTTCTTCTCTAGTTGGTTGAAAAACGTTTTGAAATGTTTCGTTTTCTCTGAATCTTTTTAGTTTATTTTTACTTCCCACTTTTACAAAAATTTTCCGCAAAATTAAGGAATATAAACGAATGAAAATAGCGGAATTAGGTTTAAAAAGTTTTTCGCCACGAATTCACGAATTTTATTTTGAATAATCCGTGAATTCGTGGCGAATATATTTTAGGTTTATTTTTTAACCGTAATGAGGTTCCGTAATTGGCTGTGCTTTCGGATCAAGAGATTCATCGTGTTGTGATAAATCCAATCCGATATGTTCTGATTCTTCTGAAACTCTTAATGGAATAATGAAGTTCGTTACTTTGAATAAGAAATAAGCTCCGAAGAAAGTAAAAACAGATACTAAAACCAACGCCATCATATGGTGTCCGAAAACATTCCATCCTCCATGAAGTAAACTTGCGTCTTCTCCGTGAGCAAAGATAGCTGTTAAAATCATTCCCATAATTCCTCCGACTCCGTGGCAAGCAAAAACGTCAAGCGTATCATCAAATCTTTTTGAGTATTTGCAATTTACTGCGGTATTAGAAACCAAAGCCGTTACAAATCCGAAGAACATACTTTCTGGCACCGAAACAAATCCTGCGGCTGGCGTAATAGCAACTAAACCTACAACGGCTCCGATACAAGCGCCTAGAGCAGACACTTTTCTGCCGTTCATTCTATCGAAGAAAATCCAAGTTAGCATTGCAGCGGCAGATGAAGTTGTAGTGGTTGCAAAAGCCATGGCAGCAGTTCCGTTGGCAGCAAGAGCAGATCCAGCGTTAAATCCGAACCATCCAAACCAAAGCATTCCTGTTCCTAATAATACAAATGGAATATTGGTTGGAATATGCTGACTGTTTTTTCTTTTTCCTAAAACAATAACTCCAGCCAAAGCAGCAAAACCAGAACTCATATGGACAACAGTTCCTCCTGCAAAATCTTTTACTCCAAAATAACTTCCTAAAACACCCGTTGGATACCAAACAGCGTGACACAAAGGAGCATATATAAAAATGGTGAATAAACTAATGAAAACTAAATAAGAAATAAAACGAACACGTTCTGCAAACGAACCCGTAATAATTGCAGGACAAATGATGGCAAATTTCATTTGAAACAAAGCAAAAAGCATAAACGGAATTGTATTTGCTAATTGTTTATGAGGCAGAACACCTACATAATCCATAAAAGCAAAAGTAGTCGGGTTTCCGAAAAAGCTGTAAAAATGATCTCCAGAGCCAAATCCAACGGGATCTCCAAAAGCTAAACTAAATGCAACAACAACCCATAAAAGCGTTACTACGCCTAAGCAAATAAAACTTTGAAGCATGGTAGAAATTACATTCTTTTTTCCAACCATTCCTCCGTAAAAGAATGATAATCCTGGTGTCATGATTAAAACCAAGCAACTAGAAGTAAGCATCCAGGCAACATCGGCAGGAACAATATGGTCTGTAGTTCCAAATTCTGATAAAACATAACTATTTTCTGTAACTGTTGGCCAAAATGCACCAATTGTGCACACGACACTGATCATAATAAAGGAAATAATCCAGCGTTTTTCTATTTTCATTTTAAAATACTTTGTTTAACCCTGTTTTTTTTGGGGTCAAAGTTAAAAAAAAATAAATATTCTCGTTTTAGAGGCTGTTAAAATAGAGGTATGTGTTTTATTTTGATTGATTTTTTAAAATACACATCATTTTTTTGACAGTATCTTATTTTAAAGTTACAAAAAAGCACCGTTTTTGCCGAATTAATTAAAATTAATTTCTTAATTCGGCTTGTAAGGCGCTTAAAAAGTTATGTTTATAAAAAGAAATAGGTGAAATGTTTTATTTCTTTTGAAGCTTTGCGATTAAAGCGTCTTCAATTGGCGCTTTTATTTTAGTTACGGCATCAACTTCATCATTCGGAATAGTCATTGATAAAACATAATGCTGAATTTTCCATTCGTTACCTACTTTTACCAAAACGCCAGAACCACGACAGATTTTCATTTGAGTATCAAGCAATTCATCAAACCAAGCAATTTTTCCCGATTTATCAAAAAAGATATGACGTTCTAAGGCTTTAAAATTCCATGTCGTTTTTTTGTCAAAATAAGGTTTTGCCCAAACCTGAAATTCTTTTTTTGTCCAGTTTTCTGTTGCATCTGTTCCGATGTAGATAGCGTCATCTGCCATTGCATTAAAGTAAGCATCATATTTTACTTCGCCAGCGGCTTTATGCCAAGCGTCTAAAGTCTGATTGATTTTATTTTTGTCGGTTTGTGCATTTGCAAAAGAAGCTACAAATAAAAGAAGTAAGATTGTTTTTTTCATGAGATTTATTATTTGAGTTTAAAGGTATAAATTTTTTAAACCATATAAGGAATGTAAGAGAATTGAAGTTTTTTTAATCTGGTATTTACTAGAGCAAATATGATGATTGTCGTTTCTTGGGATGATATAAATTGCTGATAATCTATTTGGTTACGAAATCAAAAGACTATAAAAAACTGTCTTTAATTATCATTAACATTCCTCATATCATTTAATTTCTCAAAAACTACTATATTTGATTTTCAATAAAAATACCTCCCAATGAATGCAAAAATACTTTTAAGTTCACTAGCCATAACTTCCTTATTATTCATTTCCTGCAAAAAGGAATTAGAACCTCAAGAAAGTACCGCAACCTCAGAATTAGTGCGATTGGGACTTGCAAAAGACTCATCAAAAACGACTGCGCCAGTTGTTCAAAATCCTGCGGCAAATCCGAATACAGTTTTAGCAGATACAAAAGGTTTGAATCCGGCACACGGACAGCCAGGCCATCGTTGCGATATTGCTGTTGGAGCACCTTTAAATTCTGCACCAACACAACAAGGTCAGACCGTTCAGGTAAATCCAAATCAGCAACAACAAGTTGTGACTACAACAACTGTAGCACCAGTAAAAACAGCAAAAGGAATGAATCCGCCTCACGGGCAGCCAGGACATCGTTGCGATATTGCAGTTGGAGCGCCTCTAAATTCTCCAGTAGCAAAAACTACTTCGGGAACTACAGCAGAAAACGGATCGACGTCTCAAAGTTTTACGGTTACGCCTCCGCCATCAAATGCGGTTCCGGCATTGTTGAGTACAGAAAGTGCGGGACAAGACACTGGAATTGTAGACGGAATGAATCCTGCGCATGGAAAACCAGGACATAGATGTGATATTGCCGTTGGAGCACCTTTGCCAAAATCATAAGTTAAAGAAAAAGTTATAAAGTAGAAAAGTGACAAAGGTTCCAAGAAAACTTAGAACCTTTGTCACTTTGTTGCTTTGCAACTTATATATTATATTAATGTGTTTTTATTTTTTCGAAAGTCGAAGTCAACGATTTTTTTGCCTTTGCCAAAGCACCGCTAAATGCTTTTTCAAGCGTGTCGGCATGATCTGTAACTGTGATTGCCTGTAATTTTACAGGACGAACCTCAATTACACATTTTTTGTCGTGCAAGCTAAATTTTTCTCCATTTTCATCTCCAAAATGAATTTCTACGCGAGTAATTTTATCCTGAAAACGATCTAAGCTTTTTTCTGTTTCTGCAGCAAAATAACTTTCTAATCTTGCACTTCCTTCAATGTTTTTGTCGGTGTTGATTTGTACTTTCATAACGCATAATATTTAATGATTCATTCTCAAACTTATTTATTTTAAAGGGAAAAGACAAGTGAGTTAAGGAAATATTATGAAAATATTTTGCGGATGTTTTTTTGTATTGAAAGAAAACTTTTGAAGAATTATAAATCTCAATTAATTATTCTCCATCTAATATTTTTTCTGGATAAATTGCATTAAAAAAGTTTTCGAAAGCTTTGAGTAATAATTCTTTATGAATTTCTAATAATTCATTTCTAACATTCCAGTCTTTGATATATTCTTCATCACTTTCAGAAATTTCTTCACCATCAAGTTTTTTTGTTAAAATGTCGCTAAGTAAAACACTATTGCATTGATAGTATTTGGGATAAAACTTTTCAATAAAAGACCAATAATCAAATCCATCTTCTTCCTTTTCATTTATTTCTTTATGGTCAGTTTCTTCAAATTCTTTTACAACTTCAAATTCCGACCAACCAACTCCTTCTGCCAATCCTTTATAAAATGCATTTCTTTCTAACTGGGTTTCGAAAGTGTATTTTTTTACATTGATTATTTTTTCAAAATCATCAAAAGTTTCGTTGTTGCGATATTTTATTATCTGTTCTTTGCCAAAAATTATTTCAGTTATAAATTTCATTTTTTAAAAATTGTTGTTTGATGAAAATCTAAATATTCTTTGGAGGGAAGGAATCGATCTGGTAAAATGATTGGTTTGTTGTGGTATTTTAAAAAGAAATCTTCTACCGCATTTTCAAATTTATATTCATTGAAGTATTGTGATATCTTTATTTTATAATCAGTTGTAATGGTTATGAAACCTCTGTCAAAAGCTTTATCATGAATTGAATTTATACAAACTCCATTATGAGGATTTAATCTAATTTTATCATCTTTTGCCCAAGGAATTATATGGCTTGCAACAAGGAAATCTGGAATCGATAATCCTGTTATGCAACATCTAGAATTGTACGATGAAAGAATTGTTGAGCGAAAGAAATTCTGATTGACTCTTGCTTTAATAATTGCTTCTCTCTCTTTGCCTAATGGCAAATTATCGAGATTAATTTTTGAAGTTTTTTCAATAGGTTCGTTTTCAAAATTAGAAATCAGCAATTCACTTTCGTAACCGAGGTTTTGCCAATTACTACTAAATTCCTCCCAAACGATTTTATCAAGTTTACTTGCATTCCCTAATCCAACAATTCCTTTAGCTTTTAATTCTAAATCGAAACTTCCAAAATTTCCAATTTTCATTTTTAAAGAATTTGGACTTCTGCCAATGATTTTAGAAACCCGAATTATTTCAGGATGATTTGATGAAACTCTGTTAAATGGAATTTTGCAATACGTATTTAAGGCGACTACTGTTTGTTCTCGAGTCCAATTTTCTCCTGCCATGAATTATTGCTTGTATTAATTATCTCACGTAAAAGTATAAAATATTTAAGTGTTCTTTGAAATCTATAAAAAAAAGACTTTTTAAAATGAAAATCACTCCTTATCCCTCTTCCCCCACTTAATCTTAATCTTCCCCTCATTATCATAAGCAATCAAATGCAGGACAATACCACGTTCTCTAACAGCTTTACGTTCTTCTTTAGTGGCAAGATTGGCATCGTTTTTAGAGTTTCTTAGCGGAACTGTAAGCGCTAGATTTGTGCCTCGACCGAAAGAGTAAATTCCGTCTATGTCGAAGTTTAAGACGCTGGAACTTATAGTTAATTTGCGAATATCGATTTGTTCGCCGCGAAGATTGAGCGAACCCGATAAATCGCTAAACGTAATATTCTCCACATCGCGAAACGGAAAAGCAAATTTGCCGACTTTCATAATCGGTTCAAAGTCGAGTAAAGCGCCTTGATTGACATTAAAATCTAATTTTCCTCGCATCGAATTCACAATCAAATCGCCTTTGCTGCTCATTAAACCTGTAACATTGGCGTTGCTGCTTAATCGTCCTTTGATGTTTTTTGGACTAAAAGATTTGATTCCGAAATTGTTGAAAGATCTTAAAAAACTTGCAATATCTACTCGGTTTACTTGCGCATTCGAACTGAAAATATATTGGTTTCCGCTTGGTAAAATAGCGCCGTTAAACGCAATACTTCCGCCAGAAGTCTGCAAAGTTCCGTTTTTGAGCAGTAATTTCGAATTTAGCATTTGCAAAGTCGCTTTGGTATTTGTTGCTGTAAGCGAACCGTAAGTGATTTTATCGGCTTTGAGATTGATTACAGCGGTACATTTCTCAATTACAGATTTCAGCTGATTTGTAAAATTGACGTTTTTCTTTTTAACTGTTTTTTTCTGCACTGTTTTTTGGGTTGGCGAATTTTTTAAAACACCTAAAAATTGTTTTACATCAATACTCGGGCAGTAAATATTCCAATTTACAACCATTTTTTCGGGCGCATCGTAATACAAATTCAAGAAATTATCGATTTTTCCATCAATTCGAATAATGTTGTTTTTGTGTTTATAAGCTATTTTTTTGATGTAAAGCGCCTGCTCTGTAAACGATAATTGTACGGCGGTTTTTTCGGCATGAATGCTTTTAGGAAGATAATCAAACGTCGCGTTATCAATATCGACTTCGCCAGTTATACGAGGTTTGTTAATGTACAAATCGACAATATCAAACTGAAATCTTAAATTGGCTTTGGCATGTCCGCTTTCGAAATGAAGAATTTTTTCATTCGACATTCCGTTAAGTTTCGAAATATCAAAATCGGCATTTACGATTCCAGTAGCAATTGGTTTTTCGAGATTATTAATAACGGCTTGTGAAATCGTAAGCGGAATCGTTTCGTATTCAGCTTTAAAGTGTGTTAGAATTATAGCAGAATTCGGATCATTAAAACCTTTTTCGGGTTTAAAATTATTCGTAAAAATGCCTTTAAAACTGCAATTGGTAAACAAGCCATCGGGAATTGTCAATTCGTTATTTCGAATATCGGCCTGAACCATAATTTTCGGATCGCCTTCGACATTTAAATCGCCTTTTATATCGCAATTGACTTCTATCGGTTTTTTTAAATCAAATTGATTCAGTTTTGAACTGATATTTGCCGATAATAAATTAGACGCATTTCGCCATAAAATATTGGTTTCAATGTTAATTCCGAAAAGTGAATTTTGTTTTCCGATATTAAAGAAAGCCTTAATGTCAAATGCATCAGAACCAATTTTAAGCTTTTGAGTTTTAATGTCTATTTTTTGAGATGCTTCAGAATACGAAATATCAAAATTGCCTTGCAATATTTTTTCTTTGGCAAAACTTCCGTGAACGGTATTAAAAGCGAGACTGTTAATTTTGGTTTTCAAAAACAAATTTGTCTGCCAGTTTTCATCATCATAATTCACTTTTTAATCTAAAGATGCTACATCAAAATCGAATAATTTGTGTCCTAAATGATTGTCAATAATTACATGGACATTGTTGAGATTTACTTCGTCAATGGTCGTTTCGGTTTTTTCTTTATTAGATTCTGTTTTTTTCTTTTTTGGTTTAAAGATATTTACATTCGAATAACCGTTCTCTGCTTTGTAAATGTAAATCTGAGCATCATTAATTAAGATTTTATGAATGCTTATTTCTTTCTTTAATAAACTTAAAATATTTAAACGAGCTTCTATTTCTTTGGCTTTTAGTAAAGTATGTTTGTGATTTTGCCATTGATTGTCTTTTATTTCTACATCATTTAATGCCAAAGTGAAGTTCGGAAAACCAGTTAAAAACTTGTAATGAAAATCGGTTACATGAAATTTACCGTTTATATTTTCATTGATTTTATGATTGACTTTCGCAATAATTTCTGCTTTATTCTGATTGAAATAAATAGACAAAGCGCCACAAGCAATCAAAAGCAAGGCAATTAATCCTAGAATAAAAAATCCAAACCGTTTAGCATATTTTTTAAACGGATCAGATTGAAGAAAGGTTTTTATTTGAAGTAAAGTTTGCTGCATTTTAAATTAAATCTTTGGAGTACTAAAGATACTACAAAAAAGATTAACATTTTATTAGGTTGGTTTTCAGTTGAATATATCGTAAATTGAAATCTAAAAAAGTTTTATACAGTTGATAATTAATGACAATACATTTATAATGAAAACTAATTTAGTAATCGTGTTTGATTTGTTTTAAATTTTTAAATTTGTACTGTAGTTTGAAAGTTAAACATTCAAACATAATTTTAATCTTAATATATTATGGCATTAGCAATAACAGATGCTACTTTTGATGAAGTAGTTTTAAAATCAGATAAACCAGTAATGGTAGATTTTTGGGCAGCATGGTGTGGTCCTTGTAGAATGGTTGGTCCAATCATTGACCAATTAAGCGAAGAGTACGCTGGTAAAGTAGTTGTTGGTAAAGTAGATGTAGACGCTAACCAAGAATTTGCTGCAAAATACGGTGTGCGTAACATACCAACCGTTTTGGTGTTTCAAAATGGTGAAGTAGTAGGAAAACAAGTAGGAGTAGCTCCGAAACAAGCCTACGCAGATAGTTTAGACGCTTTATTGTAATCTCAGATTACGATTGATATAAAAAAGGTTTGGCGAAAGTCAAGCCTTTTTTATTGGAATAAAATGAGATTAGTTTTTAAACACATAGAATCATAGATTTTGTAAGCTTGATAAAAGGCATTTCATTTATTTAAAACAAACATAGAATGTTTAAAGGTATTTTGACACTGAAACTATGTTTATTTAAACAAGTGAAACGTCTTTACTCACAAAGAAAAACTATGTTTCTATGTGTTTAAAAACTTATGCATTAAAAATAATAGTAAAAGTAGCGCCAGCATTTGGCTTTGAACAAACCTTAATTTTACAATTAATTGCCGTTGCCAAATCACGAATCAGATGCAAACCTAAACCAGATTTGATTCCTATAACTTGAGATTCGTCGTATAAAGCTTTAAATTTTTCTTGAGTTCCGCCTGGACCATTGTCGGTTATAGAAAGATAATTATTCTCATTTTCCTGCCAAGCTTTCCAGACGATTTTTGCATTTGGAGTTTTGTCTAAAGCTTTTATCGCATTTCCGGTAAGGTTTCTCATAATAGTTTTCAGGTAATTTTCGTCTGTTTCTAAAATGATGTTTTCAGGATTTTCAAAAGCAATTTCGATATTTTCAATGTTAGAAAAATGTTTTTCGGTTTCTTCAAATAAAACTTCAATTGCTGTTTTTCTAAACTGAGGTTTAAAATTTTCCATTTGTCCTTTGCTCCAAAGCAAAATATCTTCCATCGATGACAACAAATTTTCGGCTCCAGTTGTAATTTTATTTTGCATTCTGATCGCCGTTTCTTCATCTATAAGTTCAGGATTTTCTTTTTGAAGATGCAGAAAATGAATCAGATTTGAAACTGGACTTCTTAAATCATGATTTAAAATACTAAAAAATTGGGCTTTAATTTTATTAGCTTCATCCAATTCTTGGTTTAAAGCCTGAAGTTTCAAATTGGTTTTCTTTCTGTTTTGACTTTGTTTCATCAATAATAATCCGATAATGCCAACTAAAGCAATTCCAGAAATTAAGAAAATACGTTGCTGTTTTACTTCTTTAATCTGAATATTTTTAATGTCATTTTCTGTAGACAGATTTTTGATTTTTTGTTGTTTGGTCTGGTTTTGATAGCGAGCTTCTGCGGTTGCAATGCTTTGTTTGGCTGACTGCGCCATCATTTCGTCGTTGTTTTTGCTATAGATTTCGTTGTAATAATAAGCTTCTTTCCATTGTCCGATTGCGGCGTAACTCTGAGAAAGCTTTTTATTGATCATAACAAAAGATTCTTTGTCGTAATGTAATGCGTTTTTAGAAGTTTTTTTTAGCGTTTCTATAGCTTTTTTATATTCTCCTTTTTCATACAAAACCCTTCCCATTACGGCATTTGCCTCCATAATCATATCTTCATCATTCGATTTTTGCCCAAATCGAACCGCTTTTTTAGCATAATTATAGGCAATGTTTGGTTTGCGTTGATTGGCGTAATATTCAGACATGCTTCTGTTTGCAAAACTCAAATTAAGAAATAAAGAATCTTTTTTAGAAGGATAAGTATGTATAAGATTGTAGTATTTCTGAATACTATCGATATTCTTTAAAGGAACAAAACTTTGCAAATAATAATTGCATAAAAAAGCACTTACATAGGGAGAATTCTTGATGTAAGATTTTGCTTCATTCAAATATTCGATTGCTTTGTTGTATTGCTTCATTCTAGTATACGCACTTCCGATTTGGAGATACGATATACCAATGTTTTCTTCGTTTATTTTGTTTTTTTGAAGTAGTTTCTTGTATGAAATTGCTTTTAATTGATATCCGATAAAAGTTTCATACTGAGCATTATTCTGGTAATATTCTGCTAAACTTCCGTTTAAAATGGCTTTGGTATAATTACTTTTTGTTGTGTCTAATACCTCTGACATATACGCTGCAAGATGTTTGCTTTTAACAGTATCTTGAACGGCATAATAAACATAATTAAGACGCATTAAAATGGTCGTTTCGTTTTTTAAATGTTTGGCTTTTTGAGCATATTTCCAAGCTTCCTCGTAATTGATTAAAGCTTTTTGAGATTGATTATTCGTAAATTCATAAGCAAGTCCTTTTTGAAGATAGAAACGGCTTTTATAGGCATTTTGATTTTTTGCAAGCAAAATTCCTTTGTCTGCGACAGGTATAAGTTTAATGTAATCTTCAGCATCTAAAAGCGAGTTGGAATACTTCAGCCAGACTTTTAGTTTTTCGTCTACTGTTTTATAACGCGCCAAATTGGGTTCCTGCTGTGCAAAAACATTGCAACTAATTAGAAGTAAAAGCAGGAACTTTAGATTTCTCATGCCATCAGATTTAAGTTCTCTTTGTAACTTCTTCCAATCGGAATTACGGTATTATTATTCAAGATTATTTCACTCGAATTAATCTTTTGAACATATTGTTTCTGTACGGCATAACTTCTGTGAATACGAATAAAGGACTGAAAATGATCTTCTTTTAATAAATTTCCGATACTCGAAAGCACACAATGCCTCTTACGGTCTGTTACTACCAACGTATAATCTTTTAAAGCTTCTAGATATAAAATCTCGTGAAGTTTAACTTTCGTCTGTTCGTGTCCTTCTTTAATATAAATCGTATCGCCGCCAATACTGGCTTCAAACAGAGAGGCTTTGAGTTTAATTTCCATAAACTCTTCAATGCGATTTATGGTTTGTGTAAAACGATCTAATTTTAAGGGTTTTACAATGAAATCTAACGTTTCGATTTGAAAACTTTCTACCGCATGTTCAGGATGCGCGGTTATAAAAACACAAACAGGAATATCTAAAGCTTGTTTTCTAAATTCGATTCCGTTTAAACCCGGCATATCGATATCTAAAAACAAAATGTCAATTTTTTCTTTTTCTAAAAAAGGAACAGCGTCTTCAGCCGACTCAAAAACGCCCAGAATATCTAAAACAGGAAATTTCTTGGCATAAGAAACTGCCGTAAGTCTGTCTATTTCGTCATCATCAATTATAATACAAGTGTATTTCTTCATCTAAAATTGATTTTTTAAAATATAAAAAGCATAAAAACGGTTGTCTGTCTATTTAAAATGCTGTTCGTCTATTAGCGATTTTTTGCCAGAATTTATTCCCACAACTTTGTCATGTAATTAAATCACAAGGAAAGAAACTGCCTTACTGATAGTTGCAAAAATAATGTTATTGAATTAAATAAGAACCATTTGACCAATTTTTTAAAGACTAGAATTATTATGAAAACTTTTAAAGCCCTTTTTACAATTTTTTTACTTGCAATTAGTACTATTTCATGCAGTGGCGATGACGGAAATAATGGAATTGATGGAGTCGACGGTGCGCCAGGAGCAACAGGAACAGCGAATGTTATTTACAGTGCTTGGATGACTGCCCCAGCAGCGGTTGCAGAAACAATAGACGGAACTTCAGGATTATCAACTTCTATTAATGCTCCAGAACTATCAGCTGATATTTTAGCAAAAGGAACAATATTAGTTTATATGTCTTTCAGCAGCAGCGTTTATCAATTGCCTTACACATCAACAGCTGGAGGATTTGTAAATACGATTACGGCGATTTCGACTGTGCAAAAAATTAAGCTTTTTAGATTTAAACACGTTGGAGACGGAACAACCGTTTCTTTGCCAACATCTCTAAGCTGGAGATACATTTTAATTCCAGGCGGTAAAGCGGCTGCAACGGCAAAGACTACAAAACTGGATTATTCTAAAATGAGTTACGAAGAAGTTTGTGCACGTTTTAATATTCAGCCTTAATTTCTAAAACAACCAATATTAACCAAACTAAAACTATCAAAATTTTATATCATGAAAAAGTTTAAAACCATTATAACCATTTTAGTAACTGCCATTTTAGCCATTTCTTGCAGCAGCGATAAAGATGATAAAAAATCATTTGCAACAGAAAATCCGTTAGCGGCTTATTATACAGCGACAGGTTTCAGTACAGTAACAAATTTTATTAACGCTGGCGATTACGAATTTGGTTTGGTGTTTACGCCAACTGTAAAAGGTAAAATTAAAGCTGTAACACTAAAACTGCCAGCGACAAATCCTACTGTTCGTGTAACAATTTGGGATTATTCAGCAAAAACGGTATTACGTTCTGAAACTTTAAATGTTGCAACAGCTGATGTTGAGGTTAAAAAAGAAATCAGCGAATTAGCTTTAGATAAAGACAAAAAATACATGATTACCATGAACTCAAATGATTGGTACAAAAAAAACAAAGCCGACCTATCTAATGTAACGTATCCTATTGTTGCCGGAAACATAACATTCAATGAGTATAGATGGGTTTCTGGAACTGCACAAATTTTCCCGACAAACGTTTCGGCAAATTACAATGCAGGAGATTTAAGCTTTGATTTTCAACAAACTGAATAATTCTTTTTTTGGATAGCTTTGAATTAGTAAAGGAAAAGGTTTGACAATCGTCAAGCCTTTTTCGTTTTCTGTCGAATCGAAAGTTTTAATGTCGTTGCTTTTTTTTATTTTTAACGAATCTTATATTCCTTAAAAATGAAAATTTTCTACAGCTTTCTTTGTTTTGTTATCTTGATTTCCAATGGTTTTTCGCAGTCAAAAGAAAATGCATTATTCGAAAATGGTGTTTCAGAGAAATTGGCGCACTATCGTAAAAAACAGATTTCAGACCTTCAGTATACTTTATTTTTCGAAATTCCGAATAAGAGAACAGAAAATATAAATTCTCAGTTATTCGTAAATATGAATTTATCAGATTTGAGTCAGCCTTTGCTTTTTGATTTTAAAGAGAAAACTTCTAATATAAAAACAGTTGAAGCAAACGGAAAAAAGCTTTCTATTATTCATGAAAACGGACATATTGTAATTCCAGTTTCTGCTTTGGTTTCAGGAAAAAACACTTTCTCGATTTCATTCATTGCAGGGAATTTATCTTTAAACAGAAACGACGATTTTCTCTACACATTATTAGTTCCGGATCGTGCAAGCACTTTATTTCCTTGTTTTGATCAGCCAGATATTAAGGCAACTTACAAATTAAGTCTTTCTGTGCCAAAAGAATGGTCGGTTTTGGCTGGAGCCGATGTAAAAGAGAAAGTTGAAAAAGGCGATTTTACATTATATACTTTTGGAGAATCTGATAAAATGAGCACGTATTTGTTTTCATTTGTCGCTGGAAAATTCAATAGCATTACAAAGAAACCTGGTTTAGAAATGACGTTTCTTTATCGTGAAAATGATAAAAATAAAATAGAAAGCAGTACCGATACTATTTTCAGTTTACATCAGCAATCGTTAGACTTTTTAGAAAAGTATACCAATTATAAATTCCCATTTCAGAAATTGGATTTTGCCTCAATTCCGGTTTTTCAGTATGGCGGAATGGAACATGTTGGTGCAATTCAATACAGAGAATCGACCTTATTTTTGGATAACAGCGCAACTGACAGCGAAAAATTAAACCGAGCAAAACTCATCGCACACGAAACTTCGCACATGTGGTTTGGCGATTTGGTTACAATGAAATGGTTTGACGACGTTTGGATGAAAGAAGTATTTGCCAATTTTATGGCAGACAAAATCATGAATCCGATTTTTCCGAAAGTCAATCATAATTTGCAGTTTTTTACTGCGCATTATTCCAGCGCTTACGCGGAAGACCGATCTTTGGGCACGCATCCGATCAGACAGCATTTAGAAAATTTAAAAGATGCAGGATCACTTTATGGCGCCATGATTTACAACAAAGCGCCAATTATGATGCGTCAATTAGAAGCTTCGATGGGAAAAGAAGCTTTTCAGAAAGGAATTCAAAAATACATTCAAAAATATGCTAACGACAATGCTGATTGGAATAATCTTGTAGAAATTCTAGATGCAGAAACGCCTTTGGATATGAAGAAATGGAGCGAAGTCTGGGTAAATAAATCCGGAAGAACCATTTTTACAGATAAAATAGAATACGATTCTAAAAATAAAATTAAAAAATTTGAAATTGCACAGCAAGCAGAAGATAAATCAGGAAATATCTGGCCTCAGGTTTTTCAAATTGGGTTGATTTATGCAGAAGATGTGAAGGTTTTAGCAACTAATATTAATGATAAAAATACAGTTGTAAAAGAAGCTGAAGGACTTGAAAAACCGCTTGCCGTTGTTTACAACTATAATGGTTTCGGGTACGGAGTTTTTCCGCTTGACGGCAATAATTTAAATTATATTTCAAGTTTAAAAGATGAGGTTGCAAGAGCGTCGAGTTACAGCAATCTTTTTGAAAATACATTAATTGGAAATGTTTCTCCTGAAAAAGCGTTCGATTGTTTTTTAAAAGGAATTCAATCGGAAGAAAATGAGTTGGTTTTGAGAATTGCATCAAATAGTTTGAATACAATTTATTGGAGATTTTTTACTGAAGATCAGCAAAACAAAATCCAAAAACAGCTTTTAGGTATATTATACGAGCGTTTACAAGCTAATTTATCGGCAAATATTAAAAAGACTTTATTCGGATTATTCAGTTCAGTTGCCTATTCAGATTCAGGAAAAGCAAGTTTGTATAAAATTTGGAATAGAGAAGTTTCTATTTCTGGATTAAAATTAAACGAAGACGATTATTCCAATATGGCAATGAATCTGGCTATTTTTAAACATCCAAAAGCCGATGAGATTTTGGAGAAAACAAGAACAACAATCACAAATCCGGATAAAAAGAAGCGATTTGAATTTTTACTTCCATCCTTATCAAAAGACGAATCGGTTAGAAATGCATTTATAGAATCATTAAAAGACGATGCAAATAGAGAAAAAGAAGCTTGGGTTTCTGTAGGTTTGGCAAATGTAAATCATCCTCTTCGTCAGGAAAGTGCACAGAAATATATTAGATTTTCATTAGATTTGGTAGACGAAATTCAGCGCACGGGAGATATTTTCTTTCCGAAAGATTGGCTTGATAATACTATCGGGAAATATTCGTCTAAATATGCTTTTGATGAAGTACAGCGATTCTTAAAAGAAAACCCTAATTTTAGTCCGATCTTGAAGCGTAAATTATTTATGGCGACAGATTTGCTTTTTAAAGCGCAAAATATCAAAAAATAAACCAGATGAAAATAGAATCGGAAATAGAGAAAGTCTCGAGTTTTCAGCACTTAGAAATGCTGGCAAATCAGGTTGTGGAAGGTTTTATATCTGGAATGCACAAGAGTCCGTTTCATGGATTTTCGGCAGAATTTGCCGAACATAAAGTTTATAATGCAGGCGAAAGCACTAAACATATTGATTGGAAATTGTTTGCCAAAACAGACCGTTTATATACGAAGCGTTTTGAGGAAGAAACCAATTTACGTTGTCATTTGATTGTCGATAATTCTTCGTCAATGCATTATCCAGAACTAAAATCGAATCAGCCTTTTTACGAAAAGAAAATTGGTTTTGCTGTTTTGGCTTCGGCAGTTTTAATGAATATTTTGAAGAAACAGCGTGATGCAGTTGGTTTAAGCGTTTTTTCGGATAAATATGAATATTACGCTCCAGAAAAAGGAAGCGATCGCCACCACAGAATGTTGCTGAATAAATTGGAAGAATTATTAGTTCAGCCAAAAGTCAAAAAAACGACCGATACAATTACATATTTGCATCAAATTGCAGAGAAAATGCATCGCCGTTCGATGATTATTTTGTTTACAGATATGTTTCAGACTGAAGATGATGATAAGCTTTTTAACGCTTTACAGCATCTGAAACACAATAAACATAAAGTGGTTTTATTTCATGTGGTTGATAATCAAACAGAAATGAAGTTTGATTTTGATAACACGCCAAGAAAATTTATCGATTTAGAATCGGGAGAAGAGGTTTCTATTTTTGCTGATAATGTAAAAGAAGAATATGAAAAAAGGGTAGAAGCGTATTTTAAAAATCTGGCTTTAACCTGTGCAAAGAACCAAATTAAGTACGTTCCAGTAAATGTTGGTGATAATTTTGAAAAAATATTGACTACATATTTGGTTGAAAAACAAAACTTTGGATAAATATTTTAAAATTTATTTCATTTTTTTTACAAAAACACTTGCAGAAACGAAATTCTGTTATATCTTTGCAACCGCAATAACGCAGAGGTTTGGTAGTTCAGTTGGTTAGAATACATGCCTGTCACGCATGGGGTCGCGGGTTCGAGTCCCGTCCAGACCGCAATATTGGGAAAAGCCTTTCTTAACAGAAAGGCTTTTTTGCCCAAATACGGTATCTAAGATTAGTTGTGTTGTTTTGCTACGACTTTGTAACTCGTAGCTGGTTTAGTAGTTAGACCAATGAAAAGCTTTCCACTTTTGTGGATGGCTTTTTTGATTTAAGACACTTTTGGTTTTGCTTAAACACAATGAAATTTTACCGCAAAGAGCGCTAAGATTTGCGCAAAGTTCACAAAGATATTTTCTAAAGAATGCAAAGTTCGCAAAGCTTACAATTGAGAAAGCTTAGTGATTTTTTTGCCTAATCTCAATCTTAACTTAACAGTTTGTCATTTCGACGAAGGAGAAATCTCCGCAAGTAACTCTACAAAGGTTTTCCATTAATTATATTCAAGCATAAACCGTGGGTTATGTTTAGTAAAATGATGAATATTTCTATGTGAAAAACTTTCTCTGTTAATTAAAAGAAAGAAACTTCTTCTTTTTTGATTTCGTCGTCAATTTTTAAAATATTGGAATTTAACCAATTAAAAATTTCTCAAATTTTATTTGTAAAAACGCTTGCAGAAACGAAATTCTGTTGTATTTTTGCACTCGCAATAACGCAGGGTTTGGTAGTTCAGTTGGTTAGAATACATGCCTGTCACGCATGGGGTCGCGGGTTCGAGTCCCGTCCAGACCGCCTAAGTTGTTTAAAATGCCTATCATCACGATAGGCATTTTTTTATTTAAAAATTGTGGAATATTAACGCAAAGAGCGCTAAGATCTACGCAAAGCACGCAAGTTTTCTTTTAAGTAAGATTTATAAAAGTTCGCAAAGCTATATGATAAAGCTTTGCGAACTTTGTGTTTATAAGCGCAATTCTTGAAAAAATCCTTGCGTGCTTTGCGGTTAAATTTCTTCCTATCTTTATATCATGGAACCAGGAACTTTTAAAGTAGACAAATATTATATTAAAAAAGTAGATGCCGATAAAAAAAGCATTTACTGTCATCACGATATAATGGGTGAATTGTTTGTTCCGACGCATAAACACGAAAAAGCACAAATGTTATATGCAGAAGGAGACGTAGTTTTTGTAACAACTGAAACGAAATCTTACTTTCTACCTGCAAGACATTTTATATGGATTCCGGCTGGTTTAGAACACAGTATTGAGCCAAAGTCGGAACATGTAATGATGCGGAATCTATACTTTCCGGTTGAAAAAGATGAAAATGAGTTTTATAAAAATGAAGGTATTTATCCTGTCAATAATTTACTGTTGCAAATGATGCTTTTTACAAATAAATGGAATGGCGATCTTAAAAAAGGAACTCCAAATTTTACCATCGCAAAAGCTATAAAAGCTATTCTTCCGCAAATCTGCACTAATAATCTTCCTCTCGAATTACCGCAACCAAAAGACAAACGACTTGGAAAAATTCTTCGTTATATTGAAAATAATCTTGGAGAAACAATTCTATTTGCCGATGTGGCACACGAATTTGGTTATAGCGAAAGATCTTTGTATCGCTTGTTTCAAAAAGATTTAAAAATGTCTTTTATTCAATATTATACTATTCGACGAATCTTGAAGGCAATCGAACTTTTATTAGAAAGAAAACTTTCGGTAAAAGAGGTAGCTCAAGAAGTTGGTTATAATAGTGTTCCGACTTTTAGCAACACATTCTTCAAAATTTTAGGGCAAAGACCTTCTGATTACTTAAACGGAGAAGAAATTTTGGAACGTAGTAAATAGTTTTTATTTAACGCAGATTTGGCAGTTTAAGCAGATAACTGTTTGATTCTACAATTGTAAAAAATAAAATCTGGGCGTATCTGCTAAAATCTATTAAAATCTGCGTGAAAAATCACAATCCAAATAAATTTTGTAATAAATTGTTTTTCAGTGCTTTAATAAAATGTTTTCGGAAAACTATATTTTAACATTTGTCCGAAATGAATATGTTGTTGGCTTTTAATAATTATCAGTCAACAGAAAAATGCAGGAACTTTGCAGCATCAATTATTTATGTATTCATGTTCCTTAAAACAACAAACTCTAAAGAAGATTGTTTTCTCAGAAGCTTATTGATATTTCTAATCATATTAGCATTTGGCACCTTACAAGCTCAGGAAGTTCATTCGATTTCTTTGCAAGAAGCGATGAAACTAGCCAAAGAAAACAATAAAAAAGTCCTAAAATCTCAACTGGAGATTACGCTCGCAGAGCAAAACATCAAAGAAAGAAAAGAACTCCGATTGCCAGATGTAGAATTAAACGGCATGTATTCTAGAATTACCAATATTACTGAATTTAAAGGAAATGGCTTTTTGAACGGAAAAGAAGTTACAAAAGCAATTCCTGAAATCTACGAGGTAAATTCTACTTTTAAAATGCCAATTTACGTTGGAAACAAAATCAACAACGCTATTAAAATTGCGAATCAGGAAAACGAAATTGCCAAAATAAAATCAGAAAAAACAGAAAATGATATTGAACTGGAAGTAGTGGCGAATTACTTGGCGATTTATAAAATGATGGAACTTCAAAAGATTTTTGAAGAAAACATCAAAGAAGAAAAAAGCCGATTGAAAGAAGTTCTTTCGCTTCAAAAACATGGAACGGTGACGAAAAACGAAGTTATTCGTGCCGAATTGCAGCTTTCGGATCGTGAATTGAATGCGTTAACTAACTCCAAAAACATTAAAATCGCACTTCACGATCTGAAAACGCTGATTCAGCTGCCTGAAAACGAAGAAATTGCAATCGACACAACTACGAGTTTGGACGAAATGAATGGTTTAGATCCGTATGATTTTTATATGACTAAAGCGTTGCAAAATGAAGAAATGCGAGTTGCAAGCCAAGAATTAAGTATTAGTAAAACGGAATTGCAAATGGTAAAAGGAAATTATTTGCCAAGTGTACATTTCTTCGGAAATTATGGTTTTTATTATCCAAATTATAAATTCTTTCCGCCAAATCCGTATTTGTACACTTTAGGACAAGTAGGAATTGAAGCTTCTTTTGATCTTTCGTCTTTATATAAAAACAAAACCAAGATGGATCAGGCAAATACCAAAATCAAATGGCAGGAAATGCAATCTGAAATTATAAAAGACGAAATTCAAGATAAGTTATACAAAGAACATACGCAATATCAGGAAATCCTTGAAAAATTTGTTGTGGTAGATAAAGCCCTGGATTTAGCAACTGAAAATTACCGAATTGTAAAGCTGAAATACTTAAATCAATTGGTTTTGATTACCGAAATGGTAGATGCTGATAATGCTTTGCTTCAGGCGAAATACAACAAAATTTCTACAAGATTGGATGCGATTCTCAAACATTATGAGTTGCTTCATACAGCGGGAATTATGCCTCAGAGTTAGAAGTTTTTTAGAAGAAAGAAGCAAGAGACAAGACTTAGAAAATAGAATTTAGAGAATAAAAAGATATGGTTAAGATAAAAAATGAAACTAGAAGAAATAGAACGTTTCATATATTAATAACAGTAATTGCGAGTGTGCTTGTAGTAAGCGGAGTTATTTTGGGTATTTGGTTTTATGTATTCAACAGAAATCACGAAGAAACAAATGACGCGCAGGTCGAACAATATGTTACGCCAATTATGTCGAGAATTACGGGTTATGTGCAGGAAGTTCGTTTTGATGAAAATCAATTTGTGCATAAAGGAGATACTTTGGTTGTGATTGACAACAGAGAATATAAATCGAAATTAAATGTGGCTCTTGCCGATGTTCAAAACGCGCAACAAAACAACGTTGTGGCTCAGAAAAATGCACTTACAACAGCAAGTGCAACGGCAATCAATGAATCGCAATTAGAGGCTGCAAAATCGAATCTTTGGAAAACAAAACTAGAATACGAAAGGTATAAAGCTTTGGTAAAAGATGAAGCGGCAACTTCTCAGCAATTAGAAAAAGTCCGCGCCGATTACGAATCGGCACAAGCGCATTTTTCGGAAATGAAAAATAGAATTCATTCTGCAACTTTAAGTACTTCTGTTGCTGAAGCGAATGTTCCGACAACACAAACGAATATTGCATCAAAACAAGCTGTTGCTGATAATGCGGCTTTGTTTCTTTCTTACACCATTATTACGGCGCCTTACGACGGTTGGGTTGGAAAACGAACTTTACAGCCTGGGCAATTGGTAAAAGAAGGGCAGTCTTTGCTTTCTATAGTTAGTAAAGAAAAATGGATTACAGCCAATTTTAAAGAAACGCAATTGCAGTATTTAACGGTTGGGCAAGATGTAGAAATCAAAGCAGATGCTGTGAGTGACAAAACTTTCATTGGTACAATTGCCTCTTTATCACCTGCGAGTGGAGCAAGATTTTCTTTACTTCCTCCAGATAATGCGACTGGAAATTTCGTAAAAATTGAACAAAGAATTCCGGTTAGAATTCAATTAAAAGAACAAGACAAGCAAACCGATTTTTTAAGAGCAGGAATGAACATTACAGTTGTTGCTGCGCACAAATAAAATGGAAGATAAAAGTATATTTAAATCTTGGGTTCCGAAGTGGGCGATCATTATTATTTTGTTCGTCTGTTTGTTGCATTCCATGATTTTGTTGGGAGTTTATACGTCAAACGTAACGTATGCGGCAAGTTTTCTGGATATTGAACCCGAAGATTTGCAGTTTGCGATGTGCGTAACGTACGGAACTTTACTGGCAACCATTTTAATAGAAGGCCGATTTTCGAGTTTTTTCCCTGCAAAAAATTACCTAATGGCGGTTTATTCCTTAATCGGAATTACGATTGTTACATCGGCATATATTACCAATTTTTCGATTTTTTTATTGATGCGAGTTGCGGAAGGAATCTTGATGGCGCTTCCGGTAATTACAATAAGGCAGTTGCTTATTGAGCAGTTTAATTCTAAAAATGCCATTATCATCGGGTTTTCATTTTATTATGGCTCGCTGTTGTTGTCCACACCGTTTATTATGAATGTTGCCGTTTGGTTTCTAGATCATTACGACTGGAAATACATGTTGTATGTATCGGGAGGGCTTCAGGTTCTCAATGTGTTTTTAATCTTAGTTACTTTCAGAGGGCACCGAATTACAAAGAAAATTCCGTTGTATCAGATCGACTGGATGAGTTATTTTTTGGTTTTAATTTCGATTCTTTGCGGTGCCTATTTTTTTGTTTATGCCGAAAAAAAATATTGGTTCGAGTCTTCAGAAATGGTTTTAATGTTAATGATTTCACTGATAACTGGTGGATTATTCATTTTTAAAGAACGTTTGGTAAAAAGACCAAGTTTTAATTTTGAAGTCATAAAATACGCTAACCTGCGAATCGGATTCTTGTTGTTTTTCCTTTTTTACATCAGCAGAGCAACGCTGAGTTTGTGCCATTCGGCAATGTTTTCAATTTGGAATTGGGATCCGTCGCGTGTTGCGGGCGTACAATATATAAACGGTTTAGGAAATGTAATCGGACTTATTTTAGCTGCTTTCTTCTTGATGAAATCGGTTTCAACTAAAATCATTTTTATGATTGGTTTTACACTTATTGCTATTTTTCATTTCTGGTTTACGTTTCTTTTTGTGCCAGACGTAGCGTTGAGTGATATTATAATTCCATACATTTTACAAGGAATTGGTGTCGGGTTTTTATTTGTTCCATTAATCTTGTTTACTACATCTTCAGTTCCAGCAAATATGGCAGTTTCTTCTGGAATTGTTGGTGTTTCTGGACGTTTTTGGGGAAGCACAATTGGGTTTTGCGTCATGCAGAATGCGATGGTATTTTTAAACAAAAAGCACTTTTTAAAACTAAGTCAGTTTGTAACAGGTGAAAATTCTGAAGCGCAACACACTATTGCTTCGACAACTCAAAGTTTTATTGCCAAAGGATATTCGGCAGATAATGCCAATACCTTAGCCTTAAAAAAAGTATTTGGTACCATTACCAAACAAGCGACTTTATTAGCCGATATGGAGATTTATACCGTTGTCGGTTATGGTTTGGTGGTTTTGATTATTCTAATTGCTTGTAATCAGCATTTAAGACAGACGATGAATTTGGTGAAAAGCAAGATTTGGATTGGTTGATATGAATTAATCTCGCAAAGTCGCAGAGGCGCAAAGATTTTTTTACTCTCGCAGATTTGGCAGATTAAGGGGATAGTTTATTTTCTTATTTTAAGAAATCTAATCTGCTTAATCTGCCAAATCTGCGAGAGACTAATCCTTTTAATCTTATTAATCTGTGGCTTTAAAATAAAAACTTTGCGCCTCTGCGTCTTTGCGAGATTAAAAAGAAAATCTTAGCGAATCTCCGCGAAAAACCTTAGTGAATCTCTGTGTAATAAACGTTTTATACGTTATCTTGCAACCGTTAAAAACAAATAAAATATATGAGCCAGCAATGTGTAATTTTTGATATGGATGGCGTGATTTCGCACACCAATCCGCATCATGTGAAAGCTTTTGAGGCGTTTTTCGATAAATATAATGTTCCTTATACCAATGAAGAATTTGAAGAACATATGTACGGAAAACACAATAGTTATATCATGACGCATTTCTTCAAACGTCCGATTACGGGAGAAGAACTTCTAAAACTGGAAGACGAAAAAGAAGGAATGTTTCGCGAAATTTATAAAGATAAAGTAGATACAATTCCACATTATTTGGATTTTCTAAACGAATTAAAATCGCGCGGATTCAAAACAGCTGTTGCTACATCTGCGCCTCGTGCTAATCTAGATTTGATTGCAAATGCCTTAAAAATTACAGACAAAATGGATTCGATGATGTCTAGCGAAGACGTTACGTACCATAAACCAAACCCTGAAGTATATCTAAAATCAGCAGAACGCGTTGGTGTTTCTCCTTCTGATTGTGTGGTTTTCGAAGATTCTTTTTCAGGCATTACAGCGGGATTAAATGCTGGAATGAAAGTAGTTGGCGTTTTGAGTACGCATACAAAAGAACAGCTTCCGATTTGTGATTTTTATATTAATGATTATAGTGAAATTAATGTAGATAAGATTCTAGAGCTTTTGGGTAAATAAAATCCGAAAAAATTTAATTATAAATTGCCTCCCGCTTTAGCTGGAGGTTTTTTTGTAGCTTAAAAAAAGGCTTTAGCCGAAGTTATTCTTATTCTTCCAATTTCAAATACTCACGCGGAACGTTTAAAAATTCTTGATAACACCAGCTATTCGGGCAATTTTCATTCATTTCAGTATGTTCAGCGATTCTGATTCTTATGGTTTCTTTTTCGTCGTCAAGACCTTTAAAGGTTTCTCCGACTTTGAAAGTTCTTTCGCGCGTGCCAACCACACCGCCAACAGTTATAGTTGTGGTGTACGGAGCGGTGAATTTAAAATTTTTGGTTGGTTTATCATCGTCAGAAGTACAACCAAGAATTCCTAAAGTCAGAATCAAAAAGTAAAAAAATCTTTTCATAACGCCTCTTTTTGTTTAGATATCTGAATATCAGGATGGTTGCGTGAAGTTACGAAGATTTTTTAATATTTCTTTAACAAATAACTAGAAATTATTGTCGTTCTTAACAGATTAAAAATCCATTTTCGAAATAACAATTATCATTCTTATTAATCTGTGAGATTTTTGGTTTTCTAAATTGAAAACTTTTAATACTTCTCATTCAAAAAAGCAATCCAGCCTTTCTCAAATTCTTCAGGAGTAACGTTTAATGTTTTCTGAATATTGCCAAACGAAGCAATTAATTTTGGCAAAATATCTTTTCCCCATTTTTGAGTCAGATATTCTATAATTGTATATCCAATATTGTAAATCTGATTGCTTTTGTTTAGTTCTTCTAAAGTCAGATTTTTGCTCTTCGCGTATTTCACACTTATTGAATTAACTTCTCCAGCTTCAAAAATACTAATCGATTCCCAAAGCCAGCGCGGATATTCGGCACTAAACGTTTTATCAAATTCCTTTTCAAAAGTAAGTCGGTCTTGTGTAATGATGGTTTCTTTTGCCTTGTCGATTAAAATATTGAGTTGAATGCAATGCGTAAATTCATGCAAAGCCGTTTTTAATGGATCGTCTGGAAAAATAGAATTAAACCAATTGGTATAGATAAAATGAAATTCGTTCGGACCGCGACTTGTGCCTTTTGCTTTTTCTTTTAAGCCCGTAGCATTCATAAACTTAAATTGCGAACCGTAAATAAAAACCTTTATGATGTCGTGTTCTACATCTTTTAGATTTTCTCTTATTGTAGCATAATTGTCTTCAAGATGTTTGCTGACTTTTTCGGCTTCGCTTTTATAAATTCCGCTGTAAGAAACAATAAAATGTTCCGATTGAAGCGTTCGAGTTTCCTGTTTAACCGTAAAGCTTCGAGCTGCTCTTGCAAAATAAAAAACGGCAATAATTCCTAAAAGAATGACTAATAATCTGTATTTCTTCATGTGTTCTAAATGATTTTAGAGATTTAAAAACAAAATAAAATATGCAGATTTAGGTTTTTGGTATTTTAAAAATAAGGATTTTTAAAGATTAAAGTGTAAAATAATTAAAGAAATTTCTGAATTTTAAATCTTTGTTGGTTTTAATCTCGCAGAGTCGCGAAGTCGCAAAGTTTTTTTTCTGCCACAGATTATTAGGATTAAAAGGATTTTTTTTCATTGTAGCGAGAAAATATTTGTCATCTTTTCTCTGCTGATTTTAATCTCGCAAAGTCGCAGAGTCGCAAAGTTTTTTCGCATTTTTTGTCATTTCGATCCCGAGGCTTCGGGAGAGAAATCACACTAGAAATTCCGAAAAGTTTTTTTACAAAGTAGCCATACAGTTTGTCATTCTGAGGAACGAAGAATCTCCACAAGTAACTCCGCAACGATAATCACCAATCTTTGTCGAGCTTCTTACGAAGATTCTTCGTTCCTCAGAATGACAAACTAGAAGGATATGCTTTATCGAAATAAGAAAGTTAAATAAATTGCCTCCTGCTTTAGCTGGAGGTTTATTTATGATTGAAAGTGAAAGGCTTTAGCCGAATTATTATTTCAAAGGAAAATCAAGCAATTCTTTAGGTTCAATATCTAAAGCATTGGCAATTTTTACAAGAGTTTTGATCGTGGTATTTATTTCAGCTCTTTCAATTCTACCAATCTGAGTTTTACGAATATCACAATCATCAGCTAAAGCTTGTTGAGATAATCCTTTTTTTTCACGCAATTGACGAATGTGAATCCCAAGATTTGTAATAAAGATTTCTTCTGAAATATCCATATTTCAAAATTCTTAAGATTTATTTTCGACTTGACCACATTTATGTAACCAAAAGTATTATATTTGAAACGTTTAAAAAATAAGATAATGACTACAGAATATTTTTCTAAAGAAGTAGAAACTAGGCTAAAAGATTTTTTTAGTGATGTTGTGGATGTAAAAGATATGGCGAAGATGCTTCGGCAGGTAAATTATTCCCTTTCGCTAAGTTCTATGCGAGGTCGTGAAAGTGTTAATGCAGAATTGCCTCGAATTGGGGATAATTTTTACTGGCTGAACAGATTGGCAGAAGTGCTCGATCCTTATTTGGATGCTAATTAATAAAAATAAAATCTTCATCTCGACGAAAGGAGAAAGTAAAAGCAAACCAATAAAAATTGAGAGTGATTTCCGCAGTTTTTTATGGTGTACAAACTGTTGGTTTTGCTGGAAATGCTCCTTTCGTCAAGTTGGGGCATTGTTTTGTGTGTTGACAGATGTGTCAAGTTTCGGAACATAATTGTAAATATGCTGACGACTAAATTTTTATAATTTATAATGCTTTGTAAATTTAACACGTTAAATATATTAATAGAGGTAGTTTTTATAGAATCCGATACCTCATAAATGATTATGATGAAATTCACGTATTAATACCTGAAAATCTTTATTTTTTTATAATTCATAGTAATTATGTAATTTAATTAGATATATTTGATCCGTAAAATCAGGTACTTACAAAAAATAAAGGTAATTATGTAATGTATTTGGTTTAATTTTCACGAAATTTGAATAACCATCAAACATGAGTTGGAAAAAAGAAAGAAAGAAAACACCTTTTGACAAAGCTAGAGAGAAAAACAAACCAGCGGAAAATTCTATGACAGGAAACCCTTCGTTACCTTTATCGAGCCAACTTTTATCAAAAATGGAAGATGGTCGAGAATTTGAAAGTTTAACAAAATATCAATTTGCAAGTTTGAATTTAAAAGCTGAAATTCAGGCCGGCATAAAAGAAATTGAAGATATAAGGCAAAGACCTGCTGTTTGTTTTATGGCAAATACTATATCAGTAGCCGGTAATACGATGATTGAAGATTCGGATGACTTGCCTTTTGAAGAAATGATTTCTTCAATTGATTCTGGTATAAATGCGATCGATATTATATTGGAAACACCTGGAGGTTTATCCACCACTGTTGCAAAATTTGTAGATAAATTAAGAGCAAGATTTGATCATATTGGTTTTATTATCTTAAATAAGGCGATGAGTGCTGGCACAATGTTTGTGATGTCGGGAGATGAAATTGTGATGACAGGTAGTTCGCAAATTGGTCCCATTGATCCGCAAGTTAGAAGAATGAATGGAACATTTTTGCCTGCTCAATCTATTTTATATTTAATTGAAGAAGTAAAAAAGAGAGGGAATGACAATATTGCCAAGGGGAAGCCAATTGATTGGACAGATCAATTTTTGATAAATGGCATAGATAGAATTGAAGCAGGGAATGCTATGATTATGAGTTCAAAGTCTATAGATATGGTTGAGAATTATTTAGATAAATATAAATTTAAAGAATGGACAACTCATAAAGATGGTTCTCCTGTCACGGTTGTTGAGAAAAAAGAGAGAGCTAATGAAATTGCTAAATTACTTTGCAATCATGAAAAATGGAAAGATCATGGATATGCAATTGATAGAATTACAGCATGGGAGGTTTGTCAATTAAAAATTACTCATTCAGAAAATATTTCAGGAATGGATAGAGCAATGAAGCGAATGTGGGCTTTAATGTATTATCTTTTTCTAAATACACAGATACAAAAAGTTTACGTTTCATCAAATTATGGGATAATAAGAACTTTTAAAACGATTACTAAATAAAAATTAAATTATGGAAACAAAAAATCAAATTTTAAAAACTCTAGGTTTTAGTGATGAGTTTATTGCTCAAATTAATGCCTCAAATAAATTTGTGTGCCATGAACCTCAAGCAGATTTTGAAATGACTTCTGTTGAAACTGAAGATTTTACTGATTTAATTATTGAAGAAGTAGATTCTCCTTTTAAAAGTGAAATTATTCTTTAGAATTCTCATTATAATTGAAGAAAGCCACTTATTTTAAGTGGCTTCTTTGTTTTATACTCTATATAGTTTAAGTCGTTTAGGGTTGTATTTTAAAAACATGAAGTAAAAATATCAAACATAATAAAACAAAAAAGCTTCTGAAAAAATATTCAGAAGCTTTTTTAGTGCGGATAATAGGACTCGAACCTACACGCCTTGCGGCACCAGATCCTAAGTCTGGCATGTCTACCAATTTCACCATATCCGCGGAATTGTGGGTGCAAAGATAAGCATACTTTCCAATTATCAAAGACTTTTTTCAAAATTTTTTTTAATTCTCTTTTTTGTACTTTTGGTTTTCTATAAAAATAATTTAAATGGAAAATATTAAGTCCTACGTTCAACAACATAAAGATCGGTTTATCAACGAATTGATCGAATTATTAAAAATTCCGTCGGTAAGTGCCGACACTGCATATTCTCAAGATGTTATTGACACAGCAGAGGCTGTAAAAGAAAGTTTATCAAAAGCAGGATGCGATTATGTCGAAACTTGCGACACTCCAGGTTATCCAATTATCTACGGAGAGAAAATTATAGATCCAAATCTTCCAACGGTTTTAGTTTACGGTCACTACGACGTACAACCGCCAGATCCATTAGAATTATGGACTTCGCCACCTTTCGAACCCGTTATCAAAACTACAGATATTCACCCAGAAGGCGCCATCTTTGCGCGTGGAGCGTGTGACGACAAAGGTCAGATGTACATGCACGTAAAAGCGTTAGAATATATGGTGCAAAATAATAATTTGCCTTGCAACGTAAAATTCATGATCGAGGGAGAAGAAGAAGTAGGTTCGGCAAGTTTGGCTTGGTTTGTAGAACGCAATCAGGAAAAACTGAAAAACGACGTAATCTTGATTTCAGATACAGGAATGATTTCTAACCAACAACCGTCTATCACAACAGGTTTAAGAGGTTTGAGTTATGTTGAAGTAGAAGTTACAGGTCCGAACCGCGATTTGCATTCTGGTTTATACGGTGGAGCTGTGGCGAACCCAATTAATATTTTGGCAAAAATGATTGCTTCTCTTCATGACGAAAACAATCATATCACGATTCCAGGATTCTACGATAAAGTTCAGGAATTATCTGCAGAAGAAAGAGCTGAAATGGCAAAAGCGCCTTTTAGTTTAGAAAAATATAAAAATGCTTTAAACATTGCTGATGTTTATGGCGAAAAAGGTTATGTAACAAACGAACGCAACTCAATTCGTCCGACTTTAGACGTAAACGGAATCTGGGGCGGTTATACTGGCGAAGGTGCAAAAACGGTTATTGCGAGCAAAGCTTTTGCTAAAATCTCGATGCGTTTAGTTCCAAATCAGGAATGGGAAGAGATTACAGAACTTTTCACTAAACATTTTACAAGTATTGCGCCAGCCGGAGTTACTGTAAAAGTAACGCCGCATCACGGTGGTCAAGGTTATGTAACGCCAATTGATAGTATTGGTTATCAGGCGGCAAATAAAGCCTATACAGAAACGTTTGGAGTTCCAGCAATTCCGGTTCGTTCTGGAGGAAGTATTCCGATTGTAGCTTTGTTTGAAAAAGAATTAAAAAGTAAAACAATCTTAATGGGATTTGGTTTGGATTCTGATGCTATTCATTCGCCAAATGAACATTTCGGAATCTTTAATTACTTGAAAGGAATTGAAACTATTCCGTTGTTTTACAAGTATTTTGTGGAGCTTTCTAAGTAGTTTTTTTAACCGCAAAGAGCGCTAAGAATTTACGCAAAGTTCGCTAAGATTTTTTTTAAGTAAGATTTATAAAAGTTCGCAAAGCTTTATCATATAGCTTTGCGAACTTTGCATTTGTATGCATAATCTTAAAAAGAAACCTTGCGTTCTTTGCGTTTAAATTTTTCTCACTATAAATTCGTTCAGAAATGAGCGGATTTTTTCATTTTTATAGGTTTTAAATTTTATTTTTTTAATGTTAAAATTTTAATATTGACTTTGTGATTTGTTAGGTAAATTAAGTTAAATTTGATTTTATTATCATTATGCCCCTTTTGATATTGAATATTATTCTTTTTTGAAAAACTTTCTAATGTTATTTTAATGTTGATTTTAATATTGAACAATGAACTTAATTGAAAAAAAAATTAGATTTACGCCAATAGCATATACTAGATATCTTAAAGGAATAAAAAAATCACATGCCATGTTTCGCGAGGGAGACATTTTAGATTATCTTGCTGTAAAATCATGGCAGGTTGCTCCCGGAAACACTACAATTTCGCCAAAAGCTTTTTTTCTAGACGGACAATTAGATCGTATTACGGGTACGGCCTATACAAATGATCCGTTTAAGGAAATGCATGGTGGTTTTGAGGTTGAACATGACGAAACACGTGCTTATAAGCTCAAAGATATCTGGATGATTAATGGTTTTATTTATAAAGGACTTCATAATTTTAGACTTCATCCAGCTTTTCAGCTTTCTAATAGAATGAATTATTTTCCGCAAATTTTAATTGATACGGAAATAGATAATGCTTCACTTTATAGTACTTCTGAAGGGAATCAGTTTTTTGGTCTTTGGCTTACAGATGATTGTACAAACTATAAATTGGCAGCCGAAGAAGGAACTCCAGTAACTACCAATATTTTTACAAGTCCTCATATGTTTGAATATGAGAGATTATTGGGTATGAATCCTTATAAAACTAATGGAGCCTATATAAAAAACGCCGTATTTATTGATGATGATTGGGGTAATAATAATAAAAAACATGAATTATTTGATGAAAATAAAGCCTCATTGTTATCAAATTTTCAAGGTTATTCTCGCCATCCTGGAGTATTTATATTGCGCCGCAATTCGGGAAAAACTCGAATAATGTTAAATGAAATCGAAATTGCAGAAAGGTTACGAGATCAATACGGATTTAAAATTGTAGATGTTACTAAGCAAACTGTACATGAGATTATTACAGCTTGTGTAGGCGCTAAAATTGTTATTGGAATTGAAGGAAGTCATCTTATGCACGGATTGATGGTGCTTGAGCCAGGAACATCTGTTTTAACATTCCAGCCTCCTAATCGCTTCTGCGGAGTTCTAAAAATAACTACTGATATGCAAAACCTAAACTATAGTTTTGTTGTTGGAATTCAAAAAGAAGAAGATTTTTATGTTGATTTTGAAGAGGTTCAAAAAACTTTAGAATTGCTTCCTTTTTAGAGGTTCAAAATGGCAAATTAACAAAGATTCAGAGGGCTTATTAGTTTTTTTAAGAAACAATTTATTTTATTAATTCTCATTTTTATCGTTTTTAATCAATTAGAGAAACTGTCTATTTGATTGGTTATTTGTTTTTTAAATTAAAAAAAGAAAACTTTTTCTTGCTTTTTTAGAATTTAATTCTACATTTGTAGAGTTGAATCTATAATTGTAGAATTGAAATGTTTAGAAAAATACTTTTTTCAATAATCTTATTATCTTTTTTCGGATGCAAATCGAAGCTTATTAATCAGAAAATCGATAAAAAGAGAGAAGGGAAATGGGTTGATATTTATGTTCAGGATAGTATAGAATATAAATCGATCGAATTTTATAAAAATGATCAGCCTGTCAAAAAATGGAAAACTTTTATAAACGGAAAACTTTACAAATTAGAAAAATATAAAAACGGAATCTGTATTGTAAAAAATTATTACGAAAACGGAAAACTGGAATCGAAAGGGAAAACCAAATTAGAAATAAGCGACACAGAATCGCATTGGTTTTATTTTGGAGAATGGAAATTTTACTCCGATAAAGGAAAATTATTTCAGATTAGAAAATATGAAAAAGGAGAATTGATCTCTGAAAATACTATAGAATAAAAAACTCAGAATCTTAGCAACTTAGAACCTTAAAAAAATGCAATTATCAAATTCAGAAGAACAATTAATGGAGTATTTATGGAAGCTAGAAAAAGCTTTTATGAAAGATTTGCTTGATGCATATCCAGAACCTAAACCTGCAACGACAACGGTCGCGACTTTATTAAAACGAATGATCGGAAAGAATTTTGTAGCGTATAACGAATTCGGAAATTCGAGAGAATATTATCCTTTGGTGAAAAAAACAGATTATTTCTCCAAACACGTAAAAGGATTGATTAGTAGTTTCTTTAATAATTCGGCTTCGCAATTTGCTTCTTTTTTTACAACCGAAACCAATTTGTCGGCTTCGGAATTGGAAGATCTTAAAAAAATAATTGATTCAGAAATTCAAAAAAAGAAAAAATGATAGACTTTTTTATAAAATCGACGATTGCATTGTGCGTACTTCTGGGAGTTTATTATTTACTTTTAGAAAAAGAAAAATTTCATCAGTTTAATAGGTTTTTCTTGGTTTTTAGTATTCTATTTTCTTTTGTACTGCCTTTTATTACAATAGAAATTGTACAAGAAGTGGTAAGCACAGCAAACAGTACCGTGGTAGTTCCTGGTGCGATTACTGCAAATGTTGTAAAAGATGAGGTTTCGATCTACTTGATTTGCGCTTGGTTTTTGTATGGAATAGTGACAACACTTTTGTTTTGCAGATTTGCGATCAACTTACTTAAGTTGATTAAAAAATCAAAATCGGGTGTAAAAATAAAACATCAAAATGCAACATTGGTTTTGTTGCAAGAGCAGACATTGCCCTATACTTTTCTAAACACCATTTTCATAAATGAATTGGAGTATCAAAATAATAAAATAGAAACAGAATTATTTACACACGAGCTAATTCACGTAAATCAGAAACATTCTCTTGATATTATATTGATTGAAGTCATTAAGAATGTTTTTTGGTTCAACCCAATTTTTATTTTTTATAAAAAAGCTATACAACTAAATCATGAATTTCTTGCCGATGAAAAAGTTGTAAAATCACATAAAAATGTTTCGTTTTACCAGAATTTGCTGCTGTCTAAAGCGAATCAAAATCCAGTATATTACTTGGCCAGTAATTTGAACTATTCTGTAACTAAAAAAAGATTAATTATGATGACAACCACAACATCTCCTTCTAGGGGATTATTTAAAAAGACAATTCTTTTACCATTGTTTACTGGACTTGTTTATTTTTTATGCACTAAAACAGTAGCTCAAGAAATAAAAACAAATAATGAAACTGCTTCCCAAAAGAGATCTTATTCAAATTATTACGACAAGACAACTTTTAAAATAAAGAATGATAAAGGTGTTGTAGTAGCAGAGAAAAAATACAAAGATCTTACACTGGCTGAAAAAAAGGTCGTGCCAAATGTACTTGAGGGATTAAAATTTCCTCCAACTAAAGAGGAGATGGCTGCGAAAATCGAAAAAGGAGGCCCAGAAACGGTAGAGATTGATGTATATGATCCAAAAAATCAAAAAGTTAAAAAAGAGGAAGGAACTATTTATAAAACAGTAGATTTAACTGAAAACCCAACTTATCCAGGAGGTATGGAGTCTTTTTATAAATTTATAGGAGAGAATTACAAAATTCCTGTAACGCCAGCAGATGTAAAGTTGAAAGGCAGGGTTTATATTAATTTTATAGTAGAAAAAGACGGCTCTTTGACAGACTTTAAACTATTAAGGGATATTGGGTATGGTACGGGAGAAGAGGCAATTAGAGTGCTTAAGCTTTCTCAGAACTGGATACCAGGGAAAGTTAACGGAGAGCCAGTTGCAACAATGTACAGTTTGCCAATTACGATTCAATCTAAAGAATAGGTTTTTTGAGGTTTAGAGCTTTGTCTCTTTGAACCTTCAAAAAAAAATCCGCTTCTATGCGAATAGAAGCGGATAAAATTAAAAAACTAATTAAAAAAAAATTCTAAAAATAAAAAAATGCAGAATCCAGTCTAAAAAAGATCTGGATTATATCCAAAATACGGTACTTTTTGCTCATTAAATATGACGCCGTATTCTTCTAATTCTTTCAATATAGGCTCGTAAACTTCTTTTTTTATCGGAAGCTGAACGCCTGGAGTTGTGATTTTCCCGTTCAAAATCAATAAAGTTGCAATTGCAACCGGAAGTCCGACTGTTTTTGCCATTGCAGTATAAGTTTGATCGTCGCCAATACAAACCATTTTAGAATCGATTTGTTTCTTTTCTCCATTCAATTCATAACCAAATTTGTGATACATTACGATCATATCTTTATCGTCTGGTTCTAAAGCCCAGCTATCGGTTAAGATTTTTTCTAAAATCTGCGCTGGAGTTGCATGCGGAAGATTTACTTTTTTGTTTGGGTTGAATAAATCAAGTTCCAAAAGTTTATCCCACATAATATCGTCTTGATCGATTTTTAAAATCAAGCGTGTTTTAATTTCCACAGAATCTGTAGGATGATAAGGCAGAAAAGAATTGATAAACTGACGATAACTCATATCTTCAGAACCTTCAATTATATAACTATCATCGGTCATTCCGAGTTGAACAAACATATTCCAAGCGCGAGAATAACCTACTCTTCTAATTGTTCCTCTGTATAAAGTCAAAATATCATCCAAACCATAAATAGATCTGTATTTGAGTGAATCACGGTTTGAATAGGCTTCAAATTTTCCGTAACCTTCTACTTCCAGAAATTCAGTTCTACGAAATAAAGCACTGTACGGAATATATTTATAAGTTCCTTCTTGAATAAATTTTGCTGCGCCGCCCTGTCCCGCTAAAACAACATTTCGAGGCGCCCAAGTAAATTTATAATTCCATAAATTGTTATCAGATTCTGGAGCTACGAGTCCACCGCAGAAAGATTCAAACAAAAGCATTTTTCCGCCTTTTGCCCGAATTTCATCAATAACTTTCATGGCGCTCATATGATCGATTCCAGGATCAAGACCAATTTCATTCATAAAAATCAAATTGTTCTTTATGGCTTCTTCGTTTAAAGCCTGCATCGGATCACTTATATAGGAAGCCGTAACCAAATGTTTTTTGAATTCTAGACAATCTTTTGCAATTTCGATATGCAAATGTGCTGGAAGCATAGAAATTACGATCGAAGCATTTGCAATCGCTTTTTTTCTTTCAACGGAATTAAAAATATCTAAAGCAAGGGGAGTGGCATTAGGATGTTCTTGCGTTTTAGCTTTCGCTAAAGGCAAAGAAAGATCGGCTACAGTTAAATGCAGTTGTTCTTCAGTAGATTTAGATAATAAATACCGAATCAAAGACGATGCAGATCTTCCTGCTCCAATTATTAAAACGTTTCTCATGTTTTAAATATTTAACACAAATATATTTAAATGTTATAAATGTAACAATATAAATTAAATAAAAGAGAATTTATTTTTAAAAATTAGATAAAAAATAATTTGATTTTGTTCTAAATAATATGGAAAGTAAAGCGATTTTTTGAATGCTTTGAAGTATTTTTGTGTCAAATTTCAAAAGATATAAATCATGAAAAGAAAACTTGTTCTTACTGGAGCTTTTATAGGTATGTTAGCTATTATTTTGGGTGCTTTTGGTGCTCATTTATTAAAGAAATATCTTTCGGTTGATCAATTAAATACTTTTGAAGTTGGTGTTCGTTACCAAATGTATCACGCTCTTTTTCTGCTTTTTCTAGCTACTCAAAAAGATCTTGCAGAAAAAACACTAAAAACAATTTATAATTTTATAGTAGCTGGTGTTGTTCTTTTTAGTGGTTCAATCTATTTGGTGGCTACAAAAGACTATACTTTGTTTTATTCTAAAATTATCGTATTCGCAACTCCAATCGGTGGTTTTCTATTAATTATAGGTTGGGCGCTATTATTCTTTACGATTTTGAAGCGAAAATCATAAAATCCCGAAAAAAAAATTCTGTCTAAGAATTAATCTTTAATTTTGTCACATAAATAACATATAGCTTTATTTATGTGATTTTTTGTTGTTTTATGTTTTTAAACAAAAATAATATAACAAAAATTACTTATAAGGCTGACAATAAACAAATTAAAGGCGCTTATTTTTTTGTTTTTATTTTTTTTTAAAGTGAAATTTTACTTTTTTGATATAAATCAGAGTGAAATTTGAGTATTTTGAGTCAAATAAAAATTAATCTGTAATTTTGCTTTAAACAAAAAACCACAACATAACTTAAATTTATGGACACTAACACAGTTTTCGCGCAATCGATTTCGTTAAAAGAATTAGGAATTGAAAATGCAAAAGTTCGTTATCAACTATCAGCAGATGAATTACATGCTATTACGTTGCAGTCAGGACAAGGTGTTGAGAATTCTACCGGAGCGTTAGCAATTAATACAGGTGAATTTACAGGTCGTTCTCCACAGGATCGTTTTATCGTAAAAGACGATGTAACCAAAGACGAAGTTTGGTGGGGAAATGTAAATATCCCGTTTGAACCTCAAGCTTTTGATAAGCTTTATAATAAAGTAACAGCATTTTTATCAGACAAAGAAGTTTTTGTTCGTGATTCTTATGTATGTTCTGATGCAAATTATAGATTGAATGTACGTGTTGTAACAGAAACAGCTTGGTCAAATTTGTTTTGCTACAATATGTTCTTACGTCCGGAAGAGTCAGAATTGGCTAATTTTTCTCCAGAATGGACAGTAGTTTGTGCTCCAAGTTTTATGGCAGATCCTGAAGTAGACGGAACACGCCAATCTAATTTTGCTATTTTAAATTTTACTAGAAAAATTGCTTTAATTGGCGGAACTGGTTATACAGGAGAAATGAAAAAAGGAATTTTTTCTGCATTGAATTTTATTCTTCCAGTTTTCAAAAATACGCTTCCAATGCACTGTAGTGCGAATGTTGGAGAAGATGGAGATACAGCGATTTTCTTTGGTTTATCTGGAACAGGAAAAACAACTTTATCGGCTGATCCAGAACGTAAATTAATCGGAGACGATGAACACGGATGGACAAACGAAAATACGGTTTTCAATTTTGAAGGTGGATGTTATGCGAAAGTAATTAACTTGACTGAAGAAAATGAACCAGACATTTTTAGAGCAATCAAAAAAGGAGCGCTTTTAGAAAATGTAGTTTTCAAAGCCGGAACAAACGAAGTAGATTACGATGATGTTTCAATTACTCAAAATACTCGTGTAAGTTACCCAATAACACATATTGATAATGTGCAGCCTGGTTTGGTTGGACACAATCCTAAAAATATATTTTTCTTAACGGCTGATTCTTTCGGAATTCTGCCTCCAATTTCAAAATTGACTCCAGGTCAAGCTGCGTATCACTTCATTTCTGGGTATACAGCAAAAGTTGCTGGAACAGAAGCAGGAGTAACAGAACCACAACCTAATTTTTCTGCTTGTTTTGGAGCGCCTTTTATGCCTTTGCATCCAACGCGTTACGCTGAAATGTTGAGCAAAAAAATGAAAGATGCGGGAGTGAAAGTTTGGTTAATCAACACAGGATGGACTGGTGGACCTTACGGAACTGGAAGCCGTATGAAATTGAAATACACACGTGCGATGATTACTGCGGCCTTAAAAGGCGAATTGGATAATGTAGAATACGTTAACCATTCTGTTTTTGGAATTGCAAAACCACAATCTTGCCCGAGCGTTCCAGAGGAAATTTTAAATCCTAGAAATACTTGGGAAGACAAAGATTTATACGATAAAAAAGCGTTAGAATTGGCTCAGAAATTCAAAGCTAATTTTGCGAAATTTGAAGAGTTTGCAAATGCTGAAATCTTAGCAGGAGCACCGATTACAGAATAAAAGAAATTCATTAATTCAAATAAAAAAAGCTGTTCATTATCTGAACAGCTTTTTTGTTTGGTTTCCAATCGCAGTAAAAAAAATAAAAAAAAATAATAGAACACTGAAAAACTGCGACTGAAAAACCTCAAAAAAAAATAAATTATTTTTTAGCTTCGTCAATACGTTTTTGTATTAAATCCCAAGCATAATAATGGAAAGTCATTCCGTTGCTCATCGCTACGAAAAGTCCGTTTTTGTATGCTCCGCCTAAGTTTAGACTTGTTACATCTGCACCGTCACATTCTACGGTAGAAGTTGGAATTTCAGCCAATAACGGATAACTGTTTGGATTTCCTTTTGCACCTTCTCTTGGGTAAACCATAAAAGTATTTGCCTGCTGATTTGATACTAAAATATATCCTGTAGAATCTGTTTTTTTGTAAATTGCGATTCCTTCATTATCAGCTTTAAAATCTTTTTGCCCAAAAAGAGCCAATTCCTTATTATCGTTTAAAGCTGGATCTGCATTGTATTTTCTAATTCCGAATTGTTCGTCACAATATAAAACTGTTCCTAATTCGTTGTCCACAGCAATGGCTTCGATTTCTTTTTTACCACTGTAATTACCGAATTTACGAACCACTTTTGCCGTAGCGAATTTTCCGTTTCCAGAAAGTTCATATTGCCATAAATAACTTCCAGATGGACCCGTTTTTCTTCCCACAATGGCAAAAATCTTTCCGTCAGTTTTACGCGTGTACAAGGCAATTCCCATTGGGTCGCGTTGTGCTTCTCCTTCAAAAACAGGAATTCCGCCGTTATCAATTGGTTCTAAATCAGGTAAACTAAAAATTCTGATTTTATTTTCTTCACGTTCTGTAGTTACCGCAACGTCTACTTTTTTTCCGTCAATAATTAATCCGTAAGCGATATCAACATTATTTGGACGTTTAAGAGTAATTGATTTTTTAAGGATTTTTCCATTCAAATCAAAAGCATACAAACCGCCGTCTGTGTCTTTGTCTGTTCCAACAATAATACTTTTTGTAGCGTCTGCTGGATTAATCCAAATTGAAGGATCGTCTGTATCGTGAGGCAAAGCTTCTGTAACTGCAGTTGGTTTAACCGCATTTGGCTGAATTGGCGCTAATTTATCGTCTTTACAAGCTGTAAAAGAAATACTTAAAAGTAAAAGAGCAACTAATGATTTATTTTTCATTTGTGTTATATATTTTAATGCAATTAGACAGAGCGATTAAACTCTGTCTAATTTAAGAATTTTTAAAAGTCGTATGTTACAAGTCTAATTTCAATCCGAAGTTGTAACGAGCTTGGTAATATTCAGCTTGTTTTGTATGTGCTGCAACTCCTTGGTAATAACGTAACGGTTGGTTTGTTAAGTTGTTAGCTTCAGCAAAAACTCGTAATTGTTTTGTAATTTTATAAGAAGCATTTGCATCTAAGAAAAACTGCTTGTCGTAAAAACTATCTTTATAAGACTCAGAACCTAATTCATCTAAATAATCAGATGTAAAGTTTGTAGAGATTCTTGCAGAAAAACGTTTGTTTTCCCAAGATAAAGATCCGTTAAACATGTGTGGTGCAGTACCTGGAAGACTAATGTTGTTTCTTTCATTTCCATCTTCATCGGCAATTCCGCTTGCTTTAGATTTTGTGTAAGTATAGTTCAAGTAGATACCAAAACCTTTTAAGAATTTACCTGGCAAGAAATCTAACTGACGTTGTAGAGCAACTTCAAATCCGTAAACATTAACATTGTCTCCGTTTCTTGACTGTAAGAAAGACCAGTTTTCTCCCGCTGGAATTGGGTTTGACTGATTTGGAAAATCTGCAGCAAATTTCGCATCAGTATATTGATTGTCGCTGTAGTTGTAAATGAAATCATTTAATCTTTTGTAGAAAACACCTCCAGAAATTAAACCAACAGATTTGAAATAGTTCTCTGCCATGAAATCATAGTTATATGCATATGTAGCTTTAAGACCTGGATTTCCAGCTGTAATTTCTTTATCTGCAGCAATATTGTTTACGTAAGGCGCTAGTGCATAATAGTTTGGTCTAGCCAAAGCTGTTGTAGCTGCAGCTCTTAAAATTAAATCTTTTGTAGCATTGTATTGAAATGAAATACTTGGCAATACATTTGTGTATGAGTTTGTATTGTTGATTTTGCTTTCTAATTCTTCCTCGTCTAATACGCGGTTTCCTGTATAATCAATATGAGTATTTTCAACACGAACTCCCATTACCATTGAAAGTTTGTCATTAAAATCCTGATCCCATCTTACGTAAGCAGCAGAAATTCTTTCTTTAGCATTATAGTTTACTGCTAAATATTCAGCTGGATCTGTTTCTTTTTCAAATAAAGAAGCGTTGTTTAAATCTAAACCTCCTAAATAATTTGCCGAAGCAAAAGTTCCAGGTACATATTGACTTCCAGGGTTAAAACCTTGTCCGTCAAAATAACTTGTTGGAACTTGTGATAAGAATTCCATATCATTGTTTAATGGAGTATAAGAATAGAACATATTGTTTCTTTCTTTTTCTTTCAAACGAAGTCTAAGACCAGTTCTCAATCTTCCTTTTTCTCCAGCAATTACAGAGAATGGAAAACGGATGTTTACTTTAGCTCCAAATTCACTTTCGCTAGTTTCGTCTGTATTTTCAGTAACAGAGTCAAATTCGAATTGATCAAGGGCTTCTCCAGCAGTTGTCATTAAAGGAAATCTTGGGTTAGATAAATCCTGAAACATTTCTAAACCAGTTTGACGGTATTCGATGTAACGCTCACCCGGACGGTATTCTCTAGCTTTTGCATAGTTTGCAGACCAATCCAAATCTAAAGTAGAATTGATTAAATGTTCTCCGCGAAGAGAATAATTCTGAACTCTTTGATCTTCTAATCTTCTGTTTTTGTTTCTGTTATTATCTAAACCACCTTTTGTCTGACGTTTTACACGACCTTCAAAACCTGTGATTTCTTCGCCATTGTAAATAGGCTCAATATCATCATAAGTAGTTCTGAAACGATTTTCTCTATCGTCTCTCCAGTTGTAGATGGCATTACCAAAAATCGTATTGTTTTCGTTGAATTTATAATCTAAAGCAATAGATCCGCTTCGACGAATACGCTGTACATCATATTTTCTAATTTCTGAAGCTTGTAAATATTCATTTCCGAAATCATCTTTTACCCATTCGTTTTCGATGTTATCAGAACCATAATCTACATTGTTGTAAGAACCGCTCACAACAACTCCTAATTTGTTGTCGATAAAACGATTACCGTAAACGAAACCAGCAGTATAAGAAGCGTGATCGCGAATTGGTAAATATCCTCCCGCAAGAGTTGCAGAAATTCTTTCTCCGTTTGGAGTTGCTCTTGTAATTAAGTTTACAGAACCTCCAATCGCATCAGCATCCATGTCAGAAGTAAGCGTTTTATTTACTTCGATTGTAGAAATCATATCAGAAGGAATTAAGTCCATTTGTACGTTTCTGTTGTCTCCTTCAGCAGATGGAATACGGTCACCATTTAAAGTTACAGAGTTTAAAGACGGAGCCAAACCTCTAATAATAATGTTACGAGCTTCACCTTGGTCATTTTGCATTGTGATACCAGGAACACGTTTCAAAGCATCTCCAACGTTAGCATCTGGGAAACGTCCCATTTGATCAGAAGAAATTACGTTTCCGATATTTTTGTTGTTTTTTTGCTGATTCAAAGCTTTTGCCTGACCTTTTAAGATGTCTCCAACAACAACTTCTTTCAGTTCGTTTTCAGAAGCTTTCAAGGCAAAATCAATTACGTTGTTTTTTCCTTGTTCAACTTTTATCTCTTGAGTTAAAGTAGTATATCCAATATATTTTACTTCAACTTTGTAAGTTCCTTCATTAATATTTAATAATTCGAAACGACCGTTATAATCAGAAACGGTGTATTTTTTCTCTCCTACAATTTGAACCATAGCTCCAGGCAGAGGAAGTTTGTCATCAGCGTCTAATATCTTTCCAGATATAATCGCTTTCTGGGCAAAACCTGTAAAGGCGAATAAAAAGAATGCGGTTAATAAATAAAATTTTTTCATTGTGTGTGTTTAGTTTGATTTTTCGTTTGCGAAGCTAGAACCCTATTATTACTAAACTCTTGAAAAAAAATTAACATAGTGTTATGATTAAGCGCTTGATGTTAGTATTTATTAATCTTTAAATAACATCAAAACCATCAAATAATTGATTCCCAACGAAAAGAAAAATAATATTTTAATTGTAATTGAAAATTTGGCGTTAAATTTGCCGTATCACACGAGCCCGTAGGGCGAACTGACGAAGTAATCATCAATCAAAAATCATCAATCATGTTAAAACAATTTTTTATCCTATGTTCAGGAGTCGACCGAGATCTCTTGAAAGACTGTTCAGAAGGCGAACAAACCAAATATGTTGGTATTGGCGCTACAGTATTCTTTACAGCAGTTATGGCTTTTCTAGCCAGTGCTTATGCGCTTTTTACTGTTTTCGATTCTATTTATCCCGCTTTAATTTTCGGATTTGTTTGGAGTTTATTGATTTTTAATCTTGACCGTTTTATCGTTTCTACGATTAAGAAAAGAGATCGTTTTATGGACGAATTTCTGCAAGCGACTCCTCGTATTATATTGGCAGTTATTATTGCAATTGTAATTTCTAAACCTTTGGAAATTAAAATCTTCGAAAAAGAAATCAATACCGTTTTGTTGAAAGAAAAAAACGAAATGGAATTAGCGAATAAAAAGCAAATCGGAACGTATTTTAAAACAGATTTAGATAAAAATAAAGCAGAAATCGCAGCTCTTAAAGCGGATATTGTAAAGAAAGAAAAAGAAGTAAACGCTTTATATTCAACTTATATTACAGAAGCAGAAGGAACGGCTGGAACTAAAAAACTTGGAAAAGGCCCAGTTTATAAAGAAAAACGCGAGAAACACGACGCAGCTTTAAAAGAATTCGAAACGCTGAAAAAAGCCAACGAAGCCAAAATTGCCGAAAAGGAAAAAGCAGGCGTTCAGCTTCAAGCCGATTTAGATAAAAAAGTTTCACAGACACAACCTATCATAGAAGGTTTCGACGGACTTATGGCGCGTATCAATGCCTTGAACAAACTGCCTTGGCTTCCGTCATTTTTTATTATGCTGTTGTTTCTAGCAATAGAAACTTCTCCAATTATTGCCAAATTATTAGCTCCAAAAGGAGAATTCGATTTCAAACAAGAAGAAGCCGAAACCGCAATGAAAGCTACTTTATCGCAAAATAAATACCAACGCGATTTATTAGTGAAAACAAGCGCCGAAATGCACGACAAAGTATACGCCGATATTGCAGAAGATAAAGGTTTATTCGATTTACAACGAAAGAATGCAAAAGAACTTCTGGAATTGCAATCTCATAAATTTGTAGAAAAACAGAAAGCGACACTTTAGTTTATTTAACCGCAGAGAACGCAAAGGCATTCGCAAAGTTTTTATAAAAGAAAACCATCAGTTTATAGCTGATGGTTTTTTCTTTGTGAACTTTGCGTAAAATCCTTGCGTTCTTTGCGGTTAGATTATTACATATAACTTAAAATTTCTTTTTTGTAAGTATCATATTCTCCTTGCATGATTAAACCATTGTCAAGAAGTTTTTTGTAATTCTGTAATTTATCAAAAAGTTCTTCTTTAGATAAATCGCTTAATTTACGCTCTCCAGTTGGTTGTGTCGGAAGCGGTTCATATGTTTCTGTAACAACTGGCGCTGCAGGTAAAATTTCAGCAAAGCTTGTAACTTCTTCCGTTTCTACTTCCTCGATTTCATCTTCGAATTCTGGTTCTGCTTCTTCAATAATTTCTTGAATTGGCGTTGCAGTCTGAACTGGATTTTTTAATAAATCTAATTGTTCTTTAGCGTAAGTATAAATTTTTCTAGCCTGAATTTTCGGAATATAATCGATTGAAACAGCTAAATCAGTTTTAGTGCCAAATGAAAATTCAGAACCTAAAATGTTTTCTTTTACAAAAGTGCTTGCAATATCATCCCAAGTATAATCTGTAAAATCCATAGAAAGACCTAAATTTTTAGGTTTACAGATAATGATACGCTTGTTTGTTAATACAATGCTGTCTGGAAAAACTGTAATGGCAGGTTTTTTTTGAACTGCGATGTACCCAACTTCTTCACCTTTCATCAATAAATCGTTAAGTTTTGAAGTGATTTTTTCAATCGCTTTTGGATCTTGTTCTTCGTTAAGAAATTTTTTAAATTGTTCTTTCATCTTTTAAGGTTCTAAGTTACTATCCCGAAGCCTCGGGACTAAGTCGCTGAGTTTTTTACTAACGCTACAAATGTAATGCCTAATTTTCTAATTCGATAATTTCATTTTGAATTTTCTTTGTCAAACTTTTGAAAACCAATTCATACGAATGATCGATCAATTCCTTGATAAATTTCAAAGGTAAATTTCCATTTAAAGCAACCGTATTCCAATGCACTTTACTCATATGAAATCCAGGTTGTATTTCGTCATATTCGGCTCTGAGTTCTTGTGCGCGGTCTGGATCGCATTTTAAATTGACCGATTGCTCGTTCTTTTCCCATTGAGAAAGGGAAGACAAAGCAAACATTTTTCCGCCTACTTTAAAAACCAAAGTATCTTCATCAAAAGGAAAATGTTCGCTAACACCTTTTTTAGAAAGACAATATTCGTAAAACGTTTCTAAATTCATATTATAAAAGTTGTTATTCAACACGAATTACACAAAATTTACTAATTGGATTGTTTCGTGTCAATTAGCTAAATTAGTGTTTATTAACTATTTTTTCCATCATCTTTTCAGGATGATTCAGTTTTGTAAATCCGAATTTCTCATATAAAAAATGCGCATCGGTTGTTGCCAATCTCCAGATTTTTACTTGTTGCAGTTGAGGTTCCTTCATCATCGTTTCAATTAAAATCGACGAATATCCTTTTCCACGATATTTTTCATCAATAAAAACATCCATTAAATAAGCAAAAACTACATAATCGGTTATGACACGCGCAACGCCAATTTGCTTGTCATCCAAATAAATTCCAAAACAAACTGAAGCATCAATAGTTGTTTGCACTTCTTCAATAGTTCGTCCCGCCGCCCAATAAATGTCTTTTAAAAAGTTTTGTATAAAAGGAACGTCAAGTTTGGTTTTATCTGTTGAAACACTAATCATATTGTTTAGTTTTTTTTGCCACAAATTGCACAAATTTTCACAAATTATTTTGTAGAGATAAAAGTTTACAAATGATTAAATCTTTGACAATCATCTTAATCTGTGGCAAAATGAAAAAGGAATTTGTGAGAATTTGTGTAATTTGTGGTTAACTTTAAATCTTATATAAAATCGGTTTTGATGGGCTTGCATCATTTTCAAACGAAGCGATTTGAAGATTTAGTATATAATTTCCATCTTCAATTTCGTCTGAAACATAAATCATTTCGGTAATTGTTGCATTTAATCTTGCGTCAGAATTTAGATTATGCGTGTCTTTTACATTCCAAAACGCTTTATGTGCCAATAATTTCCCTTCGTCATGTTCTTTATCAACACTTGGTAAATCGATCAATAAATGCTGAATTTCGCTTTCGCGGATGAAAATCGCAGCGTCTTCAGATAAATACGGAGGATTTGTATTAGAGTATTTTCTTGATTTTTTTTCGTTTTGATTTGGAAGAGTCCGAATTATTAGCGCTTCGTTTGTCACGCTGAGCGATCCCGAAGCCTCGGGAGAAGTGCTCAAAGCATTTTCAATTAATTCTTTTGTAATCACAAAATCATCATCAATTTTATCAGGTTCAACCGTAATCAATTTTGCAAAAAAGAAAAACTGTTTCAACGATTGATTAATACTATAAAAATCATTCGTAATATGTCCTAAACATTCCGTGTGCGTTCCATGCCCATGCGGGTTGAAGAAAATATTATTAAAATTTGTAGATGATTTTCCTTCCGAAACTTTTCCAATCCAATCACCAAAAACTACAGGTTCAATTACTGGTTTTTCAATATACCAAGCAATCGGATTTTCGTCTGTGTTTGTTAAAGGAATAGAAATATCAATAGGTTTTGATAAGTCGATTTCGAAGTTGTTGATTTTTGCTATCATGTTGATTTAACCGCAAGGTTCGCTAAGTTTTACGCAAAGGGCGCTAGGATTTTTTTAAAGATTGTTTGCTATTCTTTTAACTCCATGTTTTAATAATGCGACATTAAAATTCATCAATAATCCTAGTTTGCAATTTGTTAGTTTTAAGTAAGTCAATAGTTGTGCAAAATGTACATCATTTAAACAATCAACCGCTTTGATTTCCAAAATTAGTTTATTTTCTACTAAAATATCTAATCGATAACCAACATCTAGTTTTACTTCTTCGTAGATTAAAGGTAGGGCTTTTTGTTTTTCAACAAATAAACCAAGTTTTCTTAATTCATAAAAGAGACATTCTTCGTAAGCACTTTCTAAAAGTCCAGGTCCTAAAGTTTGATGAACCTTCAAAGCCGAATGAAACACAATACGTGATAAATCATTTTCTGACATGAGTAATTAATTATAAAAACTCAAATCTACGGTTTAATTCTATTTATTATGGATTTATTCTTACAAAAAAACAATAGCGTTCTTTGCGTAAAACTTAGCGAACCTTGCGGTTAAACCTCAGAATCTAGATAAAATAAATCTGAAGCAATTCCATCCGTTAAAAATTTTCCTTTTGGAGTTGGTTTTAGAATGTTGTTTTCGATTGAAAGCAAATCGTCGTTTAAGAACTTTTGAGATTGTTCTAATAAATAATTCAAATATTCAGAACCGAATTCTTTTTCAATTCTTTCTAAAGAAACACCCCAAATCGTTCGTAAACCTGTCATAATATATTCGTTGTAACGATCTGAAATAGTCAATGTTTCCGTTTCAATTGGAAGTTCATTGTTCTGAATCGCTTTTAAATACAATGAATTATTAGCGATATTCCAACCTCTTTTTACACCGTCATAACTATGAGCCGAAGGTCCAATTCCGATATATTTTTTGCCTAACCAGTAAGCCGAATTATTTTTAGAGAAATAATTTTCTTTACCAAAATTCGATAATTCGTAATGAATAAAATCGTTTTTCTGAAGCATTTCAACCAAAATCATAAAATGATTCGAGGCTACTTCATCTTGAAGTTCAGCAACTTTTCCTGTTTGAATTAATTTACTTAAAGCAGTTTTTGGTTCAACCGTCAAAGCATAACTCGAAATATGCGGAATGCCGAAATCTAAAGCCGTTTGAATATTTTGTTTCCACATTTCATCGGTCATTAGCGGAATTCCGTAAATCAAATCGAGCGAAATATTATCAAAATACTTTGTCGCTTCTTCCAGACATTTTTTGGCTTCGGCCGAATTATGCGCGCGATTCATCATCTTCAAATCATCTTCATAAAAAGACTGAATTCCAATGCTTAATCTGTTTATCGGACTTTTAGATAATTCCAGAATTCGTTCAGCAGACAAATCATCTGGATTTGCTTCGAGCGTAATTTCTGGATTTTCTACAACTTTATAATTCTTATAAACTTCAGAAATTAAAAAGTTTATTTCATCATTTGATAAAACCGAAGGAGTTCCGCCTCCAAAGTATATCGTTTCAATGATATTGTCATCCTGAGCGGAGTCGAAGGGTTTACGCATGCCAATTTCTTTAGCCAAAGCCAAAACCATTTCGTCTTTCTTTTTCATCGAAGTAGAAAAATGAAAGTCGCAATAATGACAAGCTTGCTTGCAAAAAGGGATATGGATGTAGATACCGCTCATTTTTTAGTGTTCAGTTTTCAGTCTCAGTTTTCAGTCTCAGCTACGATTGAAAACTGAGACTGAAAACTATTTTTTTACCCGTTCCTCATTCTGTTTCACAAAAGCATCCCAACCCGAATAACTTTTTCCTGCAACAATTTTTCCGGAATTAAAATGATGACAAACCGCTGCAGCTAAACCATCTGTAGAGTCGAGATTTTTAGGTAATTCTTTTAAACCTAAAAGCTGTTGAAGCATTTTAGCAACCTGTTCTTTGCTGGCATTACCGTTTCCGGTAATCGCCATTTTTATCTTTTTAGGTTCGTATTCTGTAATAGGAATTCCTCTAGAAAGTCCCGCAGCCATGGCAACACCTTGCGCGCGACCAAGCTTTAACATCGATTGTACGTTTTTGCCAAAGAAAGGCGCTTCAATCGCAATTTCGTCTGGACAATGCGTTTCGATTAATTCGATTGTTCTTTCAAAAATGATTCTTAGTTTTTGGTAATGATTATCGTATTTGGAAAGTTGCAGTTCGTTTAATTGCAAAAATTCCATTTTTTTATTGGTTACTTTAATCAAACCAAAACCCATAATTGTGGTTCCAGGGTCAATGCCTAATATGATGCGTTCTTGTGTCAAGAGAGTTTTTGTTTCAAGTTTTTTTGTTTCAAGTTTCAAGTTCTGAAAAATGAAACGATTCATTTTCTCATTTTCAAATTGCCACATTCTCAAATTCAATTACTTTTGCGGCATGATTTCAATTCCTCACAAAGCTAAGCAATTCCTTGTTCTTCTGATCAAACTTTTGATTGTTGCAGGTGCATTTTATTTTATTTACAATCAGCTGGCAAATAACGATAAGTTGGACTGGAATAAGTTCATTGTTTTGTTTCAAAAAAACCAATCGGTTTTAGGAGTTGGCTTTATTCTGCTTTTGAGCGTTTTGAATCGATATTTTGAGATTTTAAAATGGCAGAATTTGGCGCAAGTAATTCATAAAATATCGGTTTACGAAGCTACAAAACAGGTTTTAGCCGCTTTAACAGCAGGAATTTTCACACCAAATGGAGTAGGAGAGTACGCAGGAAAAGCATTGTATTATCCGAAATCGGAAGCCAAAAAAGTGGTTTTCTTAAACTTAATCTGCAACGGAATCCAAATGATTTTGACAGTTATTTTTGGAATCTTCGGATTACTTTATTTTAATGCTCAATTTAACGTCATTACAACAAAAACGGTTTTAATATTATTTGACGGATTTTTACTAATTCTGATTGTTTTATTTTCAATCAAAAAAATAAAAGTAAAAGGATATTCGATTGAAAAACTGATTCATAAAATCAATGAAATTCCAAAATCAATTCATCAAAAAAATATATTTTTAGGCATTTGCCGTTATTTGGTTTTCTCGCATCAATATTACTTTTTGTTTTTAGGTTTTGATGTCGATCTGCCTTATTTAACTTTAATGGCGGCGATAACTTCTGTTTATTTTTTGGCATCGTCATTGCCAACTTTTCAGTTTTTAGATTTTGCCGTAAAAGGAAGCGTAGCCATTTATTTCTTCGGAATTATTGGCGTAAACGAATGGATTGTCATTTTTATAAGCACTTTAATGTGGTTTTTAAATGTCGTTTTACCAGTTATTTTGGGAAGTTATTTTGTGCTGAATTTTAAAACAAAAACTGCAGAATGATTTTTGGATTATTTTCCATATTAGCAATTTACATGTTTAGCATTAGTTTGCTTATTTATGGATTTTTTAAAGTCAAAAACTATCAGAATAAAGGGTTAGATCCAAAGACAAGTTTTACAATTATAGTTCCATTTCGAAACGAAAAAGAAAATCTTCCGATACTTTTAGAAAGTTTTTCGAAACTAAATTATCCAACTCATTTGTTTGAAGTAATTCTTGTTGATGATGCTTCAAGTGAAAAATTTTCATTATCAATTGTTAATTATCAATTATCAATTATAGACAATATTCGTTTTTCAAAATCTCCAAAAAAAGATGCCATTACAAACGCAATGCAGCACGTAAAAACCGATTGGGTAATTACAACCGATGCCGATTGCATAGTTCCAGAAAATTGGCTTTTAGCTTTTGATAATTATATTCAAGAGCATAAAGTTTCGATGCTGGCTGGTGCTGTAACTTATCTTTGTAAAAATTCATTTCTAGATCATTTTCAGCAATTAGACTTAACAAGTTTGCAAGGTGCCACAATTGGAAGTTTTGGAATTAAGAAAGGTTTTATGTGCAACGGAGCCAATTTTGCATACACAAAATTATTATTTGAAAAGTTAAACGGTTTTGAAGGAAATGACAAAATTGCCAGCGGAGATGATGTTTTCTTGCTTCAAAAAGCAATTGAAAAATTCCCAAATGAAGTTCATTATTTAAAAGCAGATGAAGCAATTGTAATTACAAAGCCAACAGAAAACTGGAGCGTTTTATTTTATCAAAGAGTGCGTTGGGCAGCAAAAACAAGTTCGTACAAAAGTGTTTTTGGAAAGTTTTTAGGTTTGATTGTTTTCTCCGGGAATTTAAGTTTTGTACTCGGATTTTTATTTCTCTTTTTCGGAATTTGGTCTTATCCGATTTTTGTATTTTTTGCTTTTTCTAAATTTTTAGTTGATTATGTTTTACTTTATTCAACCAATAAATTTTTAACCCCAAATAAAATTAAAAGTCTTTTGCTGAGTAGTTTATTGTACCCTTTTTTTAGTTCTACAGTGGCTTTTTACAGTTTATTTGGTTCTTATAAATGGAAAGATCGCCAGTTTAAAAAATAAAACTACTTTTCGTCTTTAGCTTTAAGAATAACAGGAAGAATAAATTGCGTTTTTACTGGAATTCCGCGTTTTATAGCAGGATTAATTTTCGGAAAATCTACTAAACGGGCGTGCAAAATACTATCAATTTTTATAGTATCATAAGCCACAGAATCTTTAGGAAACTGAGGTTCAAATTTCATTGTAGCATTCGGAAACACAGTTACTTTAACTTCAATTGTATCCAATTCAGGATATAAAATCGATAAAGTATCAACGTTTAGTTTTTCTTCTATAAGAGTCGACATTACTTCAAAAAAACATTGCTGACGCAGTTTTCTATCTGCGATTTTTTCGCAATTAGGTAACGATGGATATTCGTCAACTTCTTTCCAGTTGATTGATTTTAATTCCTTTTGAAGTAATTCTTTTTCAGACGGAATTTGCTTCTCAAAATATTGACAAGAATTGAAAAGGATGCAAATGAAAAAAGGGAAAAACTGCCTCAAAGTTTTAATGTTGAATGAATAAACAAAAATACAATTATTTTTTTGGGAAACTTTCTATTGCTTTGAATCTTCTCATTTTCAAGACCACATTTTTGAAAATTTGCGCAATAGAGATTAAAATGCTAATTTGTAATAACAAATTTATCAAAATTTATATGGATTTACTACTAGTTTTGCTCGGATTTATCTGCATGATTGTTGGAGTTTTTGGCAGTTTTTTGCCTGTTTTACCTGGTTTGTCAAGCTGTTGGGTTGGTTTGCTTTTGCTTTATTTAACGAAAGCAGTAGAAAATAATTATTGGGTTCTGGGAATCACTTTTGTTCTAATGGTAATTATTACAATTTTAGATTATGTTATTCCATCTCAAGGAACTAAACGATTTGGCGGAAGTTCTTATGGAATTTGGGGAACAAACATTGGTTTAATTATCGGGATTTTATCTCCGCTTCCATTTGGAGTAATAATTGGACCTTTTGTTGGAGCATTTTTTGGCGAATTACTATACGACTCAAAAAATCATAAAAGAGCTCTAAAAGCAGCCACAGGATCGGTACTCGGATTTTTGGCATCTAGCTTTATCAATTTTCTGTTTTCAATTGTTTATCTAGGCATTTTTTTAAATGTTTTGTGGGAATATCGAAACATTTTATTTTAATTGTGTAACAAATTTTGATCGAGATTATTGTGTTAAAGAAAAAATTATGATTTTTTTTATATTTTAATTTGATAATGAAAGTGTTGTCTTTACAGGTGCTCGCAGGTTTTTGCTGTTAACAATTGGTTATTAAGGCACTAATTTTTTAACTTAATTTTTGGAAATGTTAAAATATTTTATATTTTTATCACGATAAACGATAAAAAGCCTCACTTTGTCGATTATTTTAAACGAGTATAAATAATCATTTTTTTTAAGTTATGAGTATGACCCCCAACCTACAGATTGAACTTAGACGCTTTATTTCTTCAAATGTTGTCTCCAAGTTAAACAAGTTTTATTTCGAGAACGATGCGCTTTTAATAAAAGGAATTGACGTTTCAATAGGAACAATTTTAATGGGACTCTATAATAAAGCCGAAGAATCTGATTTTTACTCCGAAATAGTTGCAATGGTAGAAGAAGATTCTACTTTTTATCAAGAAGTCGATTTTAATGCAGGCAGAATTTTATCAGTAGACGATTGTTATCGATTGGAAGGAAATGATTTGTTGAAAGAATTATTCTCAAACAAAAAAGGAAGAATTTCAGAAATGATTTCAAACGAAGTCGGAATCAAAAGCGAAACAGCCAGAGAAATACTTAACTTTTCGGCACTTCTTGTAATCTCTTATTTAAGATCTAATCTTCAGTTATTAGAAAGCTTAAAACTTCTTTTAGAAGACCAAAAAAGAGATATTTTAAACAGTATTCCGCCCGGAATCAAAATTATCCTAGGTTTTTCAAGTTACGAAACAGTTGAAGAAAAGAACCAATCTATCGGAAGATCAATATTTACACTTTTCGGACATAACTTTTTTAGTTTCTAAAATAAAAAAAATCCCATTTTCAGAGAAAACAGGATTTAATATAATTTTGAATTTGAAAAACGTCGTATTAAACGTTTTTCAAATTGATAACTTCTTGATCTGTCAAAAAGCGCCAGTTTCCTCTTGGAAGATTCTTTTTCGTTAATCCTGCAAAAGAAACGCGGTCGATACGTAAAACATTGTATTCTAAAGATTCGAAAATAGAACGAACCACTTTTACGTTTGCTGTACGCAATTTAAGTCCCACTTCACTTTTCGGTTCATTATCAATATAGCTTACTTCTTCAACAGAAACGCGGTGTCCGTCAAGAACCAAACCTTTGCTGATTTTTTCTAAATCCTCAAATTTCAAGTTTTTGTCTAAAGAAACCTGATAAATTTTAGACGATTTCTGATTCGGTAAAGTAAACTTACGAATCATATCGGTATCATTTGTAAACAACAATAAACCAGTTGTGTTTTTGTCCATTCTTCCAACAGCAGCAATTTTTGCATTTGTTGCACCACGAACAAGTTCTAGAACGTTACGAAATTCTTGACCTTCGTCAAAAGCAGTCGTAAAGTTTTTAGGTTTATTCAATAAGATATATTCTTTCTTTTCTGGAGTAAGAGTTACACCGTCAAAGTTTACAACATCATTAATTTTTACCAAATATCCCATTTCGGTAATAACAGTTCCGTTAACTTTCACGTTTCCAGACTGAATATAAATATCAGCATCACGACGAGAACAAACACCAGAATTAGAGATGTATTTGTTCAAACGTATTTCATCTGAAGCTTTTTGTCTCTTTGCGGGTGTATTTTGTTTTCTGAATTTTTCAGCAGCAGCTTCCTGCGCCGCTTTCACTTCAGGTTTCACTTTTTTAGGCCCTTGAGCACGTTTTGCCATAGGAGGTTTTGGCTTACTAGAGTTTGATCTTGAGCTATTTGGTCTAGATCCGCCTCTTTTATTATTGCCTTCCTTGTTGTTCATAAAATCATTAATTTGTGCAAAGATAGGTTTTTCCTGCTAATAAAACTTAAGTTCAATGTTGTTAGATTGATAGCCATAACTTTTTGATGAATTTGAAGCATCACAATCGGCATTTTTCTAAACATGGATTCCCGCTTTCCGTTCCAATTTTTTATTTTTTAAAGAAAAAAATAAAAAGATTTCTCCCGAAGCTTCGGGACAATCGGGGCTAAAATTCAAACAATTGGCTTCTTTTAAATATTTAGCATTAAAAATTGCATCAATTCGCAAAGAAAAAATTTGCAAAATCTGCGTGAAACAAAAAAAGCTTTAGTAATTAGAAATCAATTCTCTACCATGCCACAAAACGCTAGGATTAATCAAAACAATACAGAAAACCCCAGAAACAATCAAGAATTTCAAAAGATTATGAAGTTTTAAAAATTGTTCTTTAGAATCTGATTTCCATAAAAAAATCAGGAAAAAAAGTAAAACGCCAAAGCAGACATAAAAATAGATATCCATATAACCAACATCATAAACATTGACTAAAATGTAAACCGGAAATATGGTAGAAATGGTCAGACCAGTAATAATCTGTTTCGATATTTTTTCGCCATAAATTACAGGAATCGTTCTATAATTATTTACTAAATCACCTTTCAGATTTTCTAAATCTTTTATCATTTCACGAATCAGTAAAAGTAAGAATAAGAATACCGCGTGAGCAGAAATAACCACAAAATGGCTCATATGATTTTCTATATCTTCAAACGAAATCTTATTGTAGAAATATAATAAAATCGCAAAAAACGGAGTTACAGCGAGCAATGCCGACATTAAATTTCCGATAATTGGATATTTCTTTATTTTATGAGAATAAAACCAAATCAAGAAAATATATGCAGAAAAGAATAAAAAAGCGCGCCAAGAAACAATAGAAGCCATTAAAACCGCCAAAAAGTTTAAGCTAAAATAAACCGTTAATTTCGTTTTCTGACTAATCAAACGATCCAGCATTGATTTATTTGGTCTGTTTATTAAATCCTTCTGACTGTCGTAAAAATTATTGATAATGTAACCCGAAGCAATTGTTATCGCAGAAGCAAAAACAATTAGAAATAAGTAAAAATCAAGAAGAATATCAAGTGCTCTAATTTCTGGTGCCAATATAAAAATCGCCGATAAATACTGTGCTAAAACGATAATTGGAATATTGTAACCTCTAACCACAGAAAACAGACTAACAATTTTCATTATCAAAAGTTTGTGCTGTCTGCTTAACATAAATAAAGTTTGTAAAGGTTTAGATAAGGGAAGTTAAAGGATATTTTTGGTTTTAAAAATTTAGAGTTTGTTTTTTAACAATTCTTTAGAGCCAAATCCTAATTTTCTGATGCACGCCAAGGCTTGTTTTTGAGTCATGTCGATTTCTTTAATGTCTTTTTTTTCTACAAAAACCACAGATCCGCTCCACGGATTTGGAGCATCTGGAACAAAAACTGTAAAATTGTTTTCGTCAATTTGTTCTATTAAAAAAGCAAATTGTAAACCAGCATCAGTAGGAACTAAAATTACTTTTAAGTCATCTTTAGATTCAATTCCCATAATGTTTTCATTCATGCTTTTCATAAACGAATAACCAGGAACAAAGCTTAAAATACCGTCTTCTAGTTTTTGAATCAATTCTCTAGCTTTTGCAGTTCTTGCTAATAAACCTGCTAAAAAACAGATTACTATTATAATTAGAATTCCGATTAGTTCTTGAAGTGCCAATCCTAAAACCTTAACTTTTGGTAAATTATTTACAAGCGGAAGTGTGACTTTTTGAATAATGCCGTATCCTTTTTCAAGAATAACAAGCAGAACCACTAAAGGTGCTAAAAAAAGAATTCCTCCTAAAAAAGTTGCTTTGATTATTTTAAAAATGCTTTTCATAATAAATAACTTTTTAGGATGAAAACTTATAAAAATCTACTCAAATAACTTCGGCTTTTAAGTGTATTAAAACTGGTAAACTACTTCTAATTTATAATCTTTCAGAGAGGCTTTTGCACGTTCTAAATCTTCAGTAAAACCAAGAATATAACCACCTCCGCCAGAACCGCAAAGTTTTAGGTAATAATCATTAGTGTCAATTCCTTGTTGCCAGATAGCATGAAACTGTTCTGGAATCATTGGTTTGAAGTTGTTTAAAACAACTTTAGAAAGTTTTTTAGTATTGCTGATCAAAGACTTCATGTCGCCATGCAAAAAGTTGTCGATACAGACATCTGTGTATTTTACAAATTGGTTTTTTAGCATTGCGCGGAAACCTTTGTCTTTTAAGCTTTCCATAAAAATGCTAATCATTGGAGCAGTTTCTCCCACAATTCCAGAATCTAACAAAAACACAGCGCCTTTTCCGTCAACACTTTGTGTAGGAATTCCTGTAGTCTGAATATTATCTTTAGAATTGATTAAAATCGGAATGCTCAAATAACTGTTTAATGGATCTAAGCCAGAACTTTTTCCGTGAAAAAAGCTTTCCATTTGAGAAAAAACATTTTTTAAATGCAATAATTTTTCTCTTGTTAGATTTTCTAAAACCGTAATTTTATTTGTAGCATATTTATCATAAATAGCCGCTACAAGAGCGCCGCTGCTTCCAACACCGTATCCTTGCGGAATACTAGAATCGAAATACATTCCGGTTTCGACATCATTTTTAAGATTTTCTAAATCGAAAGTAACCAAATCTGGCTGCTGAGTTTGTAAAACTTCAAGGTAAGAAGCAAAACTTCTTAAACTTTTGTTTGAGGCAATGGCTTCATCTGAAGGCTCTTCAGATTTTTTCAACGCGCCATTGTAAAAGTTATAAGGAATAGCAAGCCCTTTTGAATCGCGGATAATTCCGTACTCTCCAAAAAGTAATATTTTTGAATAAAATAATGGTCCTTTCATGATTTATTTTATGTCTTTCTTAATTTTATTTGGGTTTTGTCTGGTGTCGAAAATATTATGAATTCTAATTTCGTTTGCACTAAAACTATACAAAAGGCTAGATTGTTTTGTTATGACACATTTTCGATATCTTTTATTTACAGATGATTTTGGAAAAATTTCAGGATTCATCTTTATTATGGAAACTGCTTTTTCAAACTTGACAATAAACATCTTTTTCGATTTTTCTGACCACCTTGCTTCGATGAAAGTTAAAATGGAGTCTAAATTTCCTTCAGCTGTTTTTGAAAAATTTACTCTAACATTCACTACCTATATTTTTTCATAACATCGTCATAGCTTGTAAATTCTCCTCTGTCAAACTCTAATTCACTTTTAGCTATATCTGCTTTTTGCTCATTAGTCAAATCATCCCACCAATCTTTCTGTTCTTTTTTGAAAATTTTTCGAATAGATTTTAAGATAACTGGATTTTCTGTTTCAGCTAACAATTTTATTAATTCGAGTTTTTCTAATTGAATGTCCATAATCAAAAATTTAACTAAAGATACGCAAAATTATAATGCGATCGCACCCTCTCCAATTTTGTCGCAAATGTATTGACTATTCTGACAAAATACAACTAATTCGTCTTGAATAAATTGTAATACTTTTTCGGTAACGTTTTCGGGATAAAGCACATGCACATTTGCACCAGCATCAAGCGTAAAACAAACAGGAATCTGAGTTTCATTTCTGAATTTCCAGATTGCATTTATGATTTGCAGCGTGTTTGGTTTCATTAAAATAAAGTATGGCATCGAGGTCATCATCATGGCGTGCAAAGTCAATGCTTCACTTTCTACAACTTTGATGAATTCTTCCAGATTTCCATTTTCGAAAATAGTAATTAATTTATCCAAGTTTTCGTGCGCTTGAGCAAAACGTCTTTCAGCGTATGGATGATTATGCATTAAATCGTGACCAACGGTGCTTGAAACTTGTTTTTCGCCTTTATCAACCAATAAAATGGTATCTTGATAATTCTTGAAATTTTCGTGAATTGTATAAGGAAATTCAACTCCAAATAAATCTGTACTTCCTTCAATATTTGCTTGATCGCCCCAAACTACCACATTTCCTTTTACGCTTCGGCAAGCACTTCCTGAACCTAAACGAGCAAGAAAAGAAGCTTTTTGAAAGAAATAATCATTTGTCATTTCTGGATTTAGTTTTCTTTCTAAACTCATAAAATTCATTGCCAAAGCCGCCATTCCAGATGCTGAAGAAGCGATTCCAGAACTATGCGGAAAAGTATTTTGAGTATCAATAGTAAAATGATAATCTTTCAGAAACGGCAGATAAACTTCAACTCTTTCTAAAAACTTCTGAATCTTTGGTTTGAAATCTTCTTTTGGTTTTCCTTCAAAAAGCAAATCAAAAGAAAAAGCATTTGTCCCGTTGAGCGGAGTCGAAGCGTCTTTCTTTTCAAAGCCTAATTTCGTAATCGTTTTACAATTATTCAAAGTAAAACTTACTGATGGATTTGCTGGAATTTGGTTGTCTTTTTTTCCCCAATATTTTACCAATGCAATGTTGCTTGGAGCGCTCCATTCAAAGTTTCCGTTTTCTATTGTTGAAGTATATTTATTTGGAATAAAATCGGCTGCTGTAAACATGAAATATAAAATTTTGGCAAAGATAACTTTTTCATTTTTCCACCATATAAGTTATCTAAGAAATTATAAGCGGGTTTTAATAAATGAACTTACATTACTTATGTGGTTTAAACTTTTCTTTTGACTATTTTTGAATTCAAAATTTAATGCAATGAATAAGTTCGTAAAAATCGCAATAGCTTTAGTAATTTGTTTAACAGTGGGATATTCTGCAAGTTTAGTGACAAGACCAAGTATTGAAACTTGGTATGTTGCGCTAGAAAAACCAATTTTTAATCCGCCAAATTGGATTTTTATGCCTGTTTGGACTGTTCTCTACATTTTTATGGCAATTGCGGCGGCTTTAGTTTGGGACAAAATTAAAGTGCAAACCGAAAAAGTAAAAACGGCGCTTCTTTTCTTTTTAATTCAGTTGACTTTAAATGCCATTTGGTCTTATTTATTCTTCGGTTTAAAAAATCCGATGTTGGCTTTAATCGAAATTGTGCTTTTATGGCTGATGATTTACGAAACGTATTTGAAATTCATTAAGATAAATAAGATTTCAGGATATTTATTGATTCCGTATTTATTTTGGGTTGGATTTGCAACGGTTTTAAATGCTAGTATTTGGTGGTTAAATAAGTAAGTTTTGTTTCAGGTTTCAAGTTGTTTTGTTTCAAGCTTAGCTACTTCAAAGTCTTAAACTCTTCATTTTTAATATAAAGGAAATCCATTATTTCGAAATCATTTGATTTCTTTAAAAGAGTTTTAGATTTTGGATCGGCATTACAAAAGTTTAAGAAAATTTCTTTTTCTTCAGGTTTTATTTTCAAATTTTTGATGAAAAAATCTGGAGGAAAAGAAGCGATGACAAGTTTTTTAAAACGGTCATCACGAGGCTCAATTTTTTTCTTCGGTTTATCAAAAATGGGATAACTGAAATCTAATCCATTTTTAATTCTACCGTCATAAACATTCACTTTTGAAGTTACTTCGTCAAATTGTTTACGATTTTTAATCTCCTTTATTTTTTCCTTATTATTGGCGATATTTTTAATTTCTTTTTTATTAAAAACAGATCTAGAAACTACAACATTATCCAATTCTTCGGCTTTTGGAGTCATTTCAACAATCAAATTGTTTTTTTCTAAATCTTTCAATATTACTTTTAATCTTGTAAATAAGTAATCTTTTGAAAAAAATAACAAACTGTCTTTCTCTTTTACTAAAATTGAAAACTCTCCCAATTCATTTGTTCTTGTACTTGTTTGGGCAGTTTTATTAATTACTTCAACTTTGTCAAGCGGAATGTCTTGCGAAATAACTTTTCCGTTTAATACTTTTTCGGTTTGAGAAATGGAAAGTTGATAAGTGAAAAAAGAAATAGTTGTGAGTAATTTTACTTTCATTTAATGGCTTTTAGTTTTTAATTCCTGAAACTCTTTGTTTTTGGTAAATAAAAAATCCATTGTAGCCAAAACATTAGGTTGTTCTAAAAGCATTTTCGATTTCGGATCTGAGTCGCAAAAATCAATAAAAAGTTCTTTTTCTTCGGGCTTTATTTTTAGATTAGTGATGAAAAAATCTGGAGGACAAAAAGCCATTACCATTTTTTTAAAACGGTCGTCGTCAAGCTCGATTTTTTTCTTCGGCTTGCCTTTTAAAGGAAATGAAACTCGAAGCCCTTCTCTAATTGTATTATCATTAACTCCCGTATTCCAGAATAAATCTTTGGCCTTTTTGTCGATTAAAACATCTGCAACAGCATCAGCATCAAACTTAACTTGATCAAATTTGACTTTAGTTATTACAACTTCATTCAATTCTTCAGGTTTCAGTATCGCATTCACAATTAGATTATTCTGATTTATATTCTTCTGAGAAATTTTCAACCTTGAGAAAAAAGAATCTTTATAGAAAAAAATAAGACTGTCCTGCACTTTTGCTAAAATCGAAAACTCCCCCAATTCATTTGTTCTCGTGCTGGTTTTGGCAGTTTTGTTAATTACTTCGACTTTGTTAAGCGGAATGTTTTGCGAAAGAACTTTTCCGTTCAATACTTTTTCGGTTTGAGAAATACTTAATTGATACGTGAAAAAAGAAATTGTAGTAAGTAGTTTTAATTTCATTTAATGGCTTTTAGTTTTTAACTTCAGAACCTAGTTTTTTGAATTCTTTGTTTTTAATATGTAAAAAGTCCATTGTATAAAGTAAATTTTTTCGTTCTACAAGATTTTTTGCCTTCGGATCGGCGTCGCAAAATTGTAGAAACAAATCTTTTTCTTCAGGATTTATTTTTAAGTTATTCGTAAAGAAATCAAGTGGAACAGTAGCTTCAGCCAATTGTTTGAAATTTAATCCTTTCAATTTAACAGTCTTATTTTTTTTATCCTTTTTTCTAAAGAAACTGAAAATAGCCATTAAATCTGCTCCATTTACAATACCGCCAGTGTAAACGCCGGGATTAGATATTGGCGGTCTTGGTATTATTGTAGAATTTTCGTCCGCAGGGCCAATATGAAGAGGTTTTATGTTGGTGAGGACAATTTCATCCAGTTCTTCAGGTTTCAGAATCATATTTACAATAATATTGTTCTGATCGATATTTTGCTGTGAAATTTTTAATCGTCTGAAAAAGTAATCTTTAGAGAAAAAAAGTAAGCTGTCTTTTGGGCGAACCAAAATTGAAAATTCTCCTAATTCATTAGTCCTTGTACTGGTTTTGGCAGTTTTATTAATAACTTCTACTTTATTAAGCGGAAGATATTGTGAAAGAACTTTTCCGTTTAATACTTTTTCGGTTTGAGAAATGCTCAATTGATAAGTGAAAATAGAAATTGTGGTAAGTAATTTTACTCTCATATAGGATTAATTAGTTGAGAGTAAAATTATTAGAATAGTCTTAATGAAAACTTACGGAATATGTAAATTCTTGTTAATTGTTTTATGGAGTGACTGAAAACTTTACAATATAGCAATTAATTCTTGAGCATTGTTTATAACCACTTTTGCACCGCTGTTTTTCAATTCATCTTCAGTTCTGTAACCCCAAGTTACACCAACAGGAAACATATTAGCATTTACAGCCGTTTTCATATCGATATCAGAATCGCCTACAAAAAGGATTTCTTCAGGTTTTAAATTCCATTTTTTACTGATTTCAATCGCTTCAAACGGATTTGGTTTCTTAAGCGCTTCTGTACTCAACCCAATTGCTGTATCGAATTGTTTTGGAAATAATTCATAAGCTATTTTCTTCGTCAATTCATCAGCTTTGTTGGAGAAAACAGCCATTTTAATATTTTGCGAAGTCAGTTCTTCAAGCAGTTCAACAATTCCATCATAAGGTTTTGTTTTCAACGTACAGATTTTAGTGTATTCATCGACCATACATTCAAAACAACTTTCGATTTCATCATCAGAATTGTTTGTTTCTGGTAAAGCTTTGCTGACGAGATTTCGTAAACCACTTCCAATAAAATATTGATAAGTATCGTAATCATGTGTTGGGTAACTTAGAGCGGTAAGCACTTTGTTCATTGCATCTGAGATGTCGTGTAATGAATCTACGAGCGTTCCGTCTAAATCAAAAATAATTCCTTTAAATTTCATTTTGTATTAAATATTTTGAGCCAGAATAAACCCGCTTGTCCAGGCATTCTGAAAATTAAATCCGCCTGTAATGGCGTCTATGTTTACGATTTCACCAGCAAAATAAAGGTTTTCGTGAATTTTGCTTTCCATGGTTTTAAAGTTGATTTCCTTTAAATCTATTCCGCCAGCCGTTACAAATTCTTCTTTGAAAGTACTTTTTCCGTTTACTTTGAATTCGGCTTTTGTTAATTGTGAAGTCAAATTCTGCAATTGAATTTTAGATAAATCGGCCCATTTCGTTTCAACTTCAATTCCTGAAGCGAGAACTAGACTTTCCCATAAACGATTTGGAAAGTCAAAAGGAGATTTTTTAGAAACAGCTTTTTTAGCGTGTTCTTGTTTTAAGTCTTTTAGGATTTTTTCGGCATCTTCAAAATCAACGTCATTTAACCAGTTCACAAAAATGGTAAACTGATAATTTTTATCGTGTAAAATGCGTGCGCCCCAAGCCGAAAGTTTTAAAATCGCCGGACCGCTTATTCCCCAATGCGTAATTAACAATGGCCCTGCCGATTCTAGTTTAGTATCTTTTACTTTTACCGTAACTTTTGCCGCAACGCCGGGTAATTCTTTAATTCGAGAATCTTTGATGTTGAAAGTGAATAGGGAAGGAACGGGGCTCACAACAGCGTGTCCGTGTTCCTGAAGCATTTCCCAGATTTTAGGATTGCTTCCTGTTGCCATTATTAATTTTTCGGTTGCAAAATTGTCGCTTTGCGTGTCAATTTTCCAATGATTTTCTTTTTTGAAAATGGATTGTACACTTTGACCTGTAAGAACTTTTATGCCTAGTTTTTCAGTTGCTTTTAAGAAACAATCAATTATGGTTTGTGAAGAATTGGAAACTGGAAACATTCTTCCGTCTTCTTCGATTTTTAATTCTACGCCATGTTTTTCAAACCATTCGATAGTATCTCCAGAACAAAATTGGTGAAAAGGTCCGCGAAGTTCTTTTTCTCCGCGGGGATAAAACTTTACTAATTCGTTGGGTTCAAAACAAGCGTGTGTAACGTTGCATCGTCCGCCGCCAGAAACACGAACTTTAGAAAGTACTTCTTTTCCTCTTTCTAAAATGGCGATTTTCAGTTTCGGATTTTTCTCTGCAATATTAATTGCGGTAAAAAAACCTGCAGCGCCTCCGCCAACGATGATTATGTCGAAATTTTTGATCATATTTTTTTTGGTTGCCACTAATTACACGAATTGGCACTAATTTTTTTATTTGCCACAGATTAAATAGATTAAAAGGATTTTAAATCTGGGACTTGCTAAATTAACTTTGTCAAAGTTTTAAACTTTGACAAAGTTTCTCGTGATGCATTTTTATATTTTATCTGGATTATCAGAGATAATTCCATTTACATTGTAACTTTTTACTTTTTGAATGTCTTCTTCTGTGTTTACTGTCCAAGGGAAAACTAAGAATCCTTTTTCTTGAATTTCCCGTACATTTTCTGTATTTAATAATTGAAAATCAGGATGTATGGCTTTTGCTTTTATTTTTTCGGCGAAAGCCAAAGCAGTATCTATATTTTCTTCTGTTAAAACGCCAATAGCAATTTTTGGATTTAGGTTTGAAGTTTCTTCCAACATATTCCAATCAAAACTTGAAATGATAAAATTATCGTATCTCCATCCCTTTTCAGAAATATATTCTTCAATTAACGAAATAACTTTACTCGGAGTTCCTAAACCTTTTAATTCGATATTGATTAGACATCTTTTGTCAACCAAATCAAAAACTTCATTTAGAGTTGGGATTTGGTATTTTCCATTAATCAAAAATGATTTTAATTCTGCTAAAGTAAAATCATTGACTAAACCTTTGCTGTTAGTAGTTCTGTCGATAGTTTCGTCGTGAATTACAATAATATGTTCGTCAGAGCTTAAATGAACATCGAGTTCAATTCCGTCTGAATTTAAGTCTAAGGCTTTTTGGAAAGCTTGTAAAGTATTTTCAGGTTCGTAGGCTTTGGCGCCTCGATGTGCAATTTTTAGCATTTTGCAGTGTTTTTTCTAACCGCAAAGGTCGCAAAGTTTTACGCAAGGTTCGCAAAGTTTTTTATAATCTTTGCGAACCTTGCGATTTTCCCTTGCGACCTTTGCGGTTAAACTTTTAGATCAGTTCGAGTAAAACAATATCAAAATCATTATCAATAATCACTTTTCCATCAATTACTTCGACTTCTTGATTCGAGTAAGCATCTTTGAGTTTAGTTCCGTTTGGGAAAACATCGCCAACGGGAAGTTCTTTTCTGCCTTTTGGTAAATCTACTCCCATAACAACTTTATCAGTAAAAGTGCCTTTTGTAAAAATTCTTGAAAAAGTGTAAGGATACGGATTAATCAGTTTGTGAACACCAGCTCCGACCGCAGGATGATTTCGTCTAAATTGACCTAATTTCTGCCAATGTAAAAGTATTTTCTGTGTTTCAGGATTGTTCTGAATATCCTCCCAATTCATATTCGAGCGTAAAGTAGCATCGCCATTTGTTCCTTCAACAACTAAAGAACGATTCGATTCATCGCCATAATAAACTTGAGATATTCCTGGAGAAAGCAAAAGTTTAGTTCCCGTTTCGAAACCTTTTGTTCGATTCGCATCAAAAGGCTGACCATCGTCGTGCGAAGACATATAATTAAGGACAGAATAGCCTTTTAATTCATTATTTAAAGCGTTCGAATATTTAGAAAATAAACCTTCATGATCGTTTTGAGCGGCATTCCATTTAAATTCAAAATTAATCATGCTGTTGAAGCCATTTTGAAAATAATTTACTTTTCGATCTCCAAAATCATAATCCTGTCCGCCGCTTATTCCGTAACCGTAAACTTCTGCAATGGTATAAAACGGATTTTGATCTAAAACCTGCATCGGATGATGTTTTTTCCAAGTTTCAAAAGCGTATTCACATTCCTTTTTAAAGTCAGCCCAAACGCCTTCTTCAGTGTGTTTTACCGTATCAGCGCGATAACCGTCAATTCCAAATTCTAGAATATAGTCAGTAAGCCATTTTATGATGTAATATTTTGGAGTTCTTGGATAACCTGTTCTTTTGAAGAATTCATTCAACGAAGCAGTTTCTTTTTCGTAACGGCCTTCTTTTTTCCATTTTTCAATTAAAAGAGGAGGGAGTTCAACTTCTTGTACACTTTCAGTTCTAACATCTGGCAGATTTTCAACCAAAGTACACATTGTTGTATTTTCGAATGATTTGTAATCGCAGACAACGCCAGTTCTTACCCAATCAGAAGGCCAAACGGGATCTTCTGGAGTTACTGGTCCAGTATGATTAATTACACCGTCAAGAATGATTCTGATGCCTTTTTCGTGTGCTTTTTTTACCAGATTGGCTAAATCTTCTTTGGTTCCGAAATTTGGATCTAAAGCCGTCCAGTCTTTTGCCCAATAACCGTGAAAACCATAACTCAATCCAGTTCCTTCGTCAACGCCGTCGTGAATTTGTTCTACAATCGGCGTAAGCCAAATGGCATTTATTCCTAATTTTTCAAAATAACCTGATTCGATTTTTTTAGTGATTCCGATGATGTCACCGCCTTCAAATCCGCGAAGTTTTCCTGGAGTTTTGGTTCGGTTAAAATTCACATCGTTTGAAGTATCTCCGTTGTAAAAACGATCTGTAAGTAAAAAATAAACATTTGCTCCTTCCCAAACGAAAGGTGTTTTCGAAGTATTTTCGTTATTCATTGTAACTGATTTTGAGCCAGAACAGCTCAATGTTAAGTATACTAAAGATAAAAAAAGGAAAGTGCATTTTTTCATTTATTTCAAATTTAACGAAGATTTATAATAAAGGTTTGCCACAGATTACAAGATTAAAATGATTTTTTTAAAATCTGTGATAATCCTTTAATCTGTGACAATAAAATTTTTAAACACATAGAATCATAGATTTTGTTTGTCTTGAAAAGAGCTAAATAAATGACTAGTCATTTACACATAGCTGTGTGTATGCAAAAGCTATGTTTGTTTAAATAAGTGAAGCGCCTTTTATCGAGCTAAAAAATCTATGATTCTTTGTGTTTAATAAAAAATTTATTCCAATTCTAAAACCAAAGCAGATTTTGGTTCTAAAGTAATTTCAGAAGCTAAATCGAATTTTTTTCCTGTGATAACATCTTTACCTGATTTAAAGTTTTTAATGCTTTCTTTAAAACGGTTTGTTTTTACAACCTGTTCTTTTGCATTGTTATTGAAAACGACCATTACCGTCTTAGCATCTGTATATCTGAAATATACATATGTATTGTTTTCAGGAATATAATGTGTCATTTTTCCGAAATGAACCGCTTCATTTGTTTTTCTCCAGTTGAATAATTTTGAAGAGAAATCAAAGAAAGCTGCTTGTTCTGTAGTTCTTCCTTCTTTTGTAAAAGCATTGTTTTTATCGCCAGCCCAACCGCCTGGGAAATCCTGACGAATATCAGCATCGCCGCCTTTGCCTTTGTCTCCACCCATTCCAATTTCTGAACCGTAATAGATTTGCGGAATTCCGCGAACTGTTGCTAACAAAGTCATCGCCAATTTGTATTTTGGCAAATCATATTTGAACTTTTCGTTCATACGGTCTGTGTCATGATTTTCGGAAAAAACTAAAATGTTATTGGTGTTTGGATATAAAAAATCCATTGCAAAATTATTGTAGAATTTAATCAATCCGTTGTCCCAGCTCGGTTCATTCTCGTTGAAAGCAGAAGTAATCTGACTTTGAAGCGTAAAATCCATTACACTTGGAAGATTTGAATTGTAGTTTTCAATTGCACCAACTTTACTGTCTTTCTGCCAAAAAGCTAAATTCGCCTGATTGTGCATCCAGATTTCGCCAACAATATTAAAATTAGGATATTCATCTGTAATAGATTTTGCCCAATTTGCCATTGCCGTTTTATCAGAGTAATTATAAGTATCTACTCTGAAACCATCAAGATTTGCAAATTCGATCCACCAAATAGCATTTTGCGTTAAGTATTTTGAAACTAAAGGATTTCTTAAATTTAAATCTGGCATTGAAGGAACGAACCATCCATCAACACAAACTTCCTGATCGATTTTTGAAGCGTGAATATCTGTAATTACTTCACGTCTGTGATGCGTTTGTGTGAAAGTTTCGAACTGATTGAACCAAGTTTTGGTTGGAATGTCTTTCATCATCCAGTGCGTAATTCCCCAGTGATTGGTAACATAATCCATAACCAGTTTCATGTTCTTTTTGTGCATTTCTGCAGAAAGACGTGCGTAATCGTCATTCGTTCCGTAACGCGGGTCAATTTTGTAAACATCAGATTGTCCGTACGTATGATACGAATGTTGTTTGTCGTTGTCTTCGCATAAAGGCGTACTCCAAATTGTAGTTGCACCAAGAGACGAAATATAATCTAAGTTTTTGATGATTCCTTCGATATCGCCTCCATGTCGTCCGCTTGGATCTTTACGGTTTCCTTTTTCAGTTAAAGAAGCATCGCTGTCGTTTTTCGGATTTCCGTTAGCAAAACGATCTGGCATGATTAAGTAAATCAAATCAGAGGCATCGTAACTTTTTCTGTCGGCAGAATTGGCTCTTCTCTCTTTAAGTGCATATTTTTGAGTAAAAGCAACTTTATTTTTGTTTTTGAATGAAAAAGTTAATTCAGAAGCTTTTACATCTTTTGTATCAATGGTTACGAAAAGATAATTTGGGTTTTCTGTTTTTTCAACGTTTTTAATCGCAACATTATTAGAAACCGAAGCTTCATATTGTGCAATATTTTTTCCGTAGAACATGATTTGCAGTTCCGAATTTTTCATTCCGGCGTACCAAAATGGAGGTTCTACTTTTTGGATTTGCGCTTTCGCGGAAGCGGAAAACAACAAAACCAAAAGGATAAGTTTGTAGATAATTGATGTTTTTTGGTTTTTCATATTTCTAGATTATTAGAAATTATTTTTTATTTATTTGTCTGGCATTTTCTTTTAGAATTTTGGCAATTGAATCTAAATCAATTCTGATACTATCTACGACGGTTTTACATGACAATTCATAATTTCTTTTTATTTCATTTACTTGAGGAAGTGTTCTTCCGGGCTCAAGTTTAGGGAATTCAGGTGATTTTGAATTACTTATTTTAATTAACAAGGAGTCAATTGTTTCATTTTCTCCAAAATAGATTTTATACTTGTTTAGAATTCCAATTATCTCACCAGTAGCTTTGTATTGCTCGGCTCTATTAGCTTTCCAGTCTATTGTTGCTTGTTCTGATTGCGATATAACTGCTTGTTTCTCAAATTCACTTGTGAAAATATGTAATGTTGCAATATAGTACATAGAAGAGCCGTAACTCTCTAAAAAGTTTTTATAAAAATTAATTAAGACTGCACTTTTTTCAGCAAACAAAGAGGAAATTTCGACTGCTATTCTTTTTCTTTCTGCTTTTTTTTGAATGTTATTTTGTATTTGTAAAGCAATAATAGCAATTGAGGCTCCCAATAATCCAATTAATACTTGCCATAATGGATTGTCATTAGTAAAAAAAGTTGATTGAGTTTCTTGAAAACAGCATTCACACATAATTTATAAAATTTAACTTAAATATTTATTTAAAGAGATCAAATTATAAAAAAAGACAAGTAATCTATGGGGGAAAATTACTTGTCTTTTAAAAAATTACTTAGTTTCAATAATGCTTATTGCATAACCTCCTCCTGAAGCAGAAAACTGAGATAATTTTGATTTATTGGTTACAGCAATTTTCTTGATTGTATAAGCTTGCGGATTAGTTTTGTAATGCGCATCTTTTGCATCAGCATAAATTGTTGCAGTATATTTTTTACCTTTTTCAAGGAAACTGAAATCGATGTTTGATGTACGTGGAGTTTCTCCGTTTACGTTTCCAATAAACCAGTTGTTTGTTCCTTTTGCTTTACGAGCAACTGTGATAAAGTCTCCTGGTTCAGCCTCGATATATTTACTTTCTGACCAGTCTATAGCTACATCTTTAATGAATTGAAACGCATCTGGAAAACGGTTATAGTTTTCTGGAGTATCAGCAGCCATTTGTAACGGACTGTACATGGTAACGTATAATGCCAATTGATTTGCAATTGTACTGTTTACATGCGATTTGTTCTCTGGATTCATTTTGCTGATATCCATTTCGAAGATTCCAGGAGTGTAATCCATTGGACCACCAATTAAACGTGTAAATGGTAAAACCGTTACGTGATTTGGTTTAGAACCTCCAAAAGCTTGGTACTCTGTTCCTCTTGCCGCTTCGTTTCCAATTAAGTTAGGATACGTTCTTGCAATTCCCGTTGGACGAACTGCTTCGTGAGCGTTCACCATAATTTTGTAATCAGCCGCTTTTTCAATAGCATATTGATAGTGGTTTACAATCCATTGGCTGTAGTGGTTTTCGCCTCTTGGCAAAATATCACCTACATAACCACTTTTTACAGCATCATATCCGTTATCGTTCATGAATTTGTAAGCAGCGTCCATATGGCGCTCGTAGTTACGAACAGATCCAGAAGTTTCGTGGTGCATGATGATTTTTACACCTTTAGATTTTGCGTATTCGTGAAGACCTTTCACATCAAAATCTGGGTAAGGAGTTAAGAAATCAAAAACATAATCTTTTGAGTGACCAAACCAGTCTTCCCAGCCTTCGTTCCATCCTTCAACCAAAACAGCGTCGAAACCATTTGCAGCAGCGAAATCAATGTATTTTTTTACATTAGCATTGTTTGCTCCATGAGTTCCGTTTGGTTTTGCTTTTGAGAAATCAGAAACTCCCAACTGAACTGTTGGAAAATCATTTGTGTATGACCAAGAACTTTTTCCTGTAATCATTTCCCACCAAACACCAACATATTTTACGGGTTTAATCCAAGAAGTATTTTCAATTTTTGATGGATCGTTTAAGTTGTAAGTCATTTTTGAAGCTAAGATTTCTCTAGCATCGTCGCTTACGATAATCGTTCTCCAAGGCGAATGATTTGGCGCTTGCATATGACCTTTGTCTCCTTTTGCATCTGGCGTTAACCAAGATTCGAAAACTAAGTTTTTATCATCTAAATTCAAGTGCATACAAGAATAGTCAATCAAAGCAGCTTCGTGAAGGTTGATGTAGATTCCGTCAGCAGTTTTTAGCATCAAAGAAGTCTGAACTCCTGTTGGTGAAAAGTTCTTTTGCGAAACGTTTGCTGTATACGCTTTTTCAGATAAACCTCTAATTTCAGATAATTTAGATTTTGTATAATCGTATTCTTGAGTATCATAATCTCCTGGAATCCAGAAAGCAGTATGATCTCCAGTCATTGCAAATTGAGATCTTTCTTCTTTAATTACAAAATAAGTAAGATTCTTTTGCGCTGGGAATTCATATCTGAATCCTAAACCGTCGTCGAATAAACGGAAACGAATTACTATTTGTCTGTCTGTACTTTTTTGGTTTAAAGTCACAGCCAATTCATTATAATGATTTCTGATGTGATCTACTTCTCCCCAAACTGGTTTCCAAGTTTCATCAAAAGTGGAAGTTTTAGTGTCAGCGATTGTAAAGTCATTCAATAAAGATTTTTTGTCATCTTTAAGTTCAAGACCTAATTTACTGGTTTTTACAACTTCTTTATTCTTGTATTTTAAATTGTACGTTGGAGTTCCATCGTTTTGAAGAGAAAATTCCATTACGAACTTGCCTTCGGGTGATTTTAATTGTTGTGCTTCCGCAATTGAGCTAAAAGCAAACAAGATTAAACTTGCGAAAAATAAGTTTTTCATGTTTTTTAGATTTTAGTGTATTGTAATTTAATTTATTTGTACAAATTTACTTGCAATTTCAGGTTTTCCGTTAACGATAATTGTTAAATCTTGATCGCCGTCTACAGTAAATGTTGTTTCGTTATGGTTTACAGCTACTTTTAAAATTTGGTTTCTAAAATTAATTTTAAAAGAGTAACCTTTCCATTCTTTTGGGATTTTTGGAGAGAAATGAAGCTGATCATTTTTAACACGCATTCCTCCAAAGCCTTCAACGATACTCATCCATGTACCGGCCATTGACGTGATATGACAACCTTCTTCTACTTCTTTATTATAATCGTCCAAATCCAAACGAGAAGTTCTTAAATAAAATGTATATGCCATGTCCATTTTATCTAAAGCTGCAGCCTGAATTGAGTGTACACAAGGCGAAAGCGAACTTTCGTGAACCGTAAATGATTCATAAAATTCGAAATTGCGTTTCAATTCTTCTTTCGAAAAATGATCTTCGAAGAAATAAAAACCTTGTAAAACGTCTGCTTGTTTGATGTATGGCGAACGTAAAACGCGATCCCAAGACCATTTTTGGTTTATCGGACGCTGTGATTTATCTAAATCTTTTACCGGAACTAAATCTTTGTCTAAGAAACCGTCTTGCTGTAAATAAATTCCAAGTTCTTTTGAAATTGGGAAATACATATCATCGGCCACTTTTTTCCATTCCTGAATTTCATTCGCCGAAAGGCTAACTTTTTCAAGTACTCTTTTGTGATCTAAAGGATATTCTGAAGCTACTTTTTCAATTTGTTCTGTCGCAAAATCGATACACCATTTTGCAATATAATTGGTGTAGAAATTATTGTTGATGTTATTTTCGTATTCGTTTGGACCAGTAACTCCCAAAATCACATATTGATTTTTATCTTTAGAAAATGAAGCTCTTTGGTGCCAAAAACGCGCAATTCCAATTAAAACTTCTAAACCTTTTTCTGGAATATAAGAGTAATCTCCCGTGTAACGGTTATAATTGTAAATCGCAAAAGCAATCGCTCCATTTCTGTGGATTTCTTCGTGTGTGATTTCCCATTCGTTATGGCATTCTTCACCGTTCATCGTAACCATTGGGTACAATGCAGCACCGTTTTTGAAACCTAAATTATCTTTCGCATTTTCAATCGCTTTATCTAATTGATTGTAGCGGTAGGTCAATAAGTTTCTTGCAACTTGCTGATCTTTTGTAGCCATGTAAAAAGGAATACAATATGCTTCAGTATCCCAATAAGTAGATCCGCCGTATTTTTCTCCGGTAAATCCTTTTGGACCAATATTTAAACGAGAATCTTTTCCTGAATAGGTTTGGTTTAATTGGAAAATATTGAAACGAATTCCTTGTTGTGCCTTAACATCGCCTTCAATGGTAATATCTGACATTTCCCAGATTTTTGCCCAAGCATCAATTTGGTTTTGAAGTAAAGCGTCATATCCTAAAACAACTGCCGATTTGATTACTTTTTCAGCTCCAGCCAAAGTGTTTTCGTGTTTTAAAGAAACCGTATATCCGCCAATTTTTTGAATTGATGAGGTTTGTCCTTTTGCAATAATAGTTCCGTAAGTATACTGAACTTTATCTGTTGTTGAATCGATTGTTGACGGTGAAACGTTGATGTTTTCTCCGTTTGCCAAAATCGTATTGTGCATGAAAGTTGTAACTTTAAAATGCGTTTTAAACGTTTGTGCAGTTACAAAAGCTTCGTTTGTTCCTTTTTTAACTTCAAGCGGTTCCCAGAATTTTTCTTCCCAGTTCGCATCTTCATTGGTTACACCAGCGTCCACGTAAGGTTTGTAAACGATTTTAGCATCTTTGTTTAAAGGTGTAATATCGTATTTAATAATTCCTGCTTCGTCTAAATCTAATGAAAGAAAACGACGAACGTTAACCGCGATTTCGGTTCCGTTTTTTAGAACTGCTTCACAAGAACGATTGTACCAACCTTCTTTCATATTCAATTCTCTGCGGAAGTTTCTAACTTCGGTACAAGTATTCAAATCAAGGTTTTCTTCGTTGATTTCAATGTCAATTCCTATCCAGTTTGGAGCGTTTAATACTTTGGCAAAATATTTCGGATAACCGTTTTTCCACCAGCCCACTTTTGTTTTGTCTGGGTAATAAATTCCGGCAATATAACTTCCTTGGAAAGTTTCAGCAGAATAAGTTTCTTCAAAATTCGCACGCTGTCCCATAGCGCCGTTTCCGATACTAAAAAGACTTTCAGAAGATTTTACTCTTTCGGCATCAAATCCTTCTTCAATAATAGACCAATTGTCTGGTTTTATATAATCTTGGTTCATCTTTTTTTAATTTGATAATTCAGTTAATTAGAAAATGAGATAATTACATGATTTGGAAATTATCTAATTCATACATTTTCTAATTGATTAATTTTTCTATAAAGCTTGTTTCGATTTGGGTAAAATCTTTAAAAATGTAATCAGCTTCATGTAAAATTGTTTCCTCACCAATTCCCACACTTACCATTTCTGCAATGTTTGCTGCCTGAATTCCGGCAACAGAATCTTCAAATACGATTGAATTTTTTGGATCAATGTTTAATAATTGAGCCGCTTTTACGAAAACTTCAGGGTCTGGTTTTGCATTGGTAACGTCATTTCCGTCAACAATAACATCGAAGTAAGATAGAACGCCTGTTTTTTCTAAAATTGGTCTTGCATTTTTGCTCGCTGAGCCTAAAGCAATTCCTTGATTTTTCTCTTTTAATAGTTTTAGAATTTTTAAAACTCCTGGAAGAACCTCACTTTCGTCCATGTCAACTAAATAAGACAAATAATCTTCGTTTTTTTGAATCAGCCATTTGTCTTTGTCTTCTTGCGAAGCCTCAACATTTCCTAATCCAAGTATAATGTCTAAAGAACGAACGCGGCTCACGCCTTTTAAAAGTTCGTTGTCTTCATGTGTAAAATTTATATTTAATGATTTGGCAATTTTCTGCCAAGCTAAAAAATGGTATTTAGCGGTATCAACGATCACTCCATCAAGATCGAAGATGAATGCTTTTTTATTATTCATGGATTTCAATTTTAGTTTTACTATTTACTCTAAGAGTCAATAATCCTGCGAAAATCATTGATATTCCTCCAATTATTAGAGCGTAAATAGGTTCATTATGGAAGAATTGTTTGATTACGAATCCTAATATCGTAGCGGCTACGATTTGCGGAATTACTACGAAAAAGTTAAAAACTCCCATATAATAACCCATTTTTGCAGCTGGCAATGCACCAGACAACATAGCGTAAGGCATTGATAAAATACTTGCCCATGCAATACCAACTCCCAACATTGGAAGGATAAGCATTTGTTTATCACCAATAAAATAAACTGAAATTAAACCAATACCACCAGCACATAATGCCAGTAAATGTGTTGCTCTAACACCTACTTTTTTTGCAATAATTGGCAGTAAAAAAGCAACTGCAGCTGCAATTCCGTTGTAAACTGTAAACAATACCGAAACCCAGTCGGCAGCATCATTATATACTTTTGAAGTCGTGTCTGTTGTGCCAAAAATATGCTGTGTAACCGCTTGAGTTGTATAAATCCACATTGAGAAAAGCGCAAACCAAGAGAAAAATTGAACCCAAGCTAATTTTTGCATTGTTTTTGGCATATTCAATAAATCGGTCATGATTATGGTAAAACCATTCTGGACTTTTTTAGTTCGTAATTGTGATGCAATTACAAATAAAACGCCCATGAAAATTAGACCAATAAATAGAATGTAAAGTTCTTTTGCGAGGCTGTTTTCGAAAATTAAAAACGAAATTAATGCTCCAATACCAGCAAACACTAATCCTAAAAACAATTGTCTTTTTGTAGAAACGCCAGATTCTGTTTCAGAATTTGATACATCTTCTTTCTCTTTTTTGCTGTTAGCTTCAAAAGCATGAAGTTCTTCCGGAGTATATTCAGTTGATTTAAAAACGGTCCATAAAACGGAAAGAAGGAAAACAATTCCTCCAATATAAAAAGACCATTTTACTGCATCTGGAATAATTCCTTTAGGGGCAACATTGCTAACATCAAAGACATTTGTGAAAAGATAAGGGAGAACAGAACCAACAACGGCACCCGTTCCAATGAAAAAACTCTGCATAACAAAGCCCAATGCACGCTGATGGTCGGGTAAATTATCGCCCACAAAAGCGCGAAAAGGTTCCATAGAAACGTTGATTGAGGCATCCATTATCCATAAAGTTCCCGCAGCAATCCATAAAGTTGGAGAGTTGGGCATTACGAACAAAGCCATAGATGACAAAATAGCGCCAATTAAAAAATAGGGGCGACGTCTTCCTAAACGAGTCCAAGTTCTATCGCTGAAATAACCAATAACGGGCTGAATAATTAAACCTGAAACTGGCGCAGCAATCCACAAAATTGGGATTTCATCTATTTTAGCACCAAGGGTTTCAAAAATTCTTGAAGTATTTGCGTTTTGCAGTGCAAAACCAAATTGTATTCCTAAGAAACCGAAACTCATGTTCCAAATTTCCCAGAAACTTAATTTACGCTTTTCCATTATCGTAATTTGAAAATTATACGATAAGCGCTTTGCTTATCAAAACTTTGTTTCTTTCGAAGTAAAACTAAAAGCCTTGACGGGCGTAAAATTATAAATTATTTTTTTATAAATGCTAATAAAAAAGCCATAAAAATTTTTTATGGCTTTAGAAAGTATTGATTTTTAGAAAATTAGTCAGTAGATTCTCGTTTAATGAGATGTGTTTCGATAACTTCTGTTGTATAATTTTCAGTATGTTCTTCATCGTCATCTTCTTCGGCTTCAAGACGTTCGATAAGCATTTTAGCTGCTTTGTTGCCCATTTTTTCACCGCTTTGGCTTACGGTTGTAATGCTTGGTGTTGAATATTTAGAAATAATTCCGTCTGTAAAAGCAATTACGGCTAAATCTTCAGGAACTTTTAATCCCATTTTCGATGCAGTTTTAATAATTGTTACTGCAAAAAGCTCATTTACAGCAAAAACCGCATCAAAAGCTCTTGCGTGTAAAAGTTCTGAAATTGTTATTTCGCAGGTGTCTACATCTTCGATTTTAATGATTAAATCCTCGTTGAAAGTAATTCCGTTGTCTAAAAGTGCTTTTTCGTAACCGTCGGTTCTTAGTTTTCCAACACTTACATAATCTACTGTTGTTACGAGTGCGATTTTTTTTCTTCCGTTATCAATCAAACTCTGAACTGCTTCATAAGCAGCGGCTTTGTCATCAATAATCACTTTATCACATAAAATATCATTTGTTACACGGTCAAACATAACAACTGGCATTCCCTGATTTATTACTTCTGTAATATGGTGAAAATCGCCTTTATATTGGGTTTCTTTAGAAAGGGACATGATGAAACCATCGATACTTCCGTTGGCTAACATCTCCATGTTTAGGACTTCTTTATCGAAAGAATCGTCGGATACACAGATGACAACACTATAGCCGTATTCGTTGGCAACTTGTTCAATTCCGTTGATTACGGTAGAGAAAAAATAATGTACAATTTCGGGTATAATGATGCCAATACTCTTAGTTTTTCGGTTTTTTAGACTAAGGGCAATGTTGTTAGGTTTATAGTTGTAAAACTTTGCAAAAGCCTGAACTTTTTCTCTAGTTTCTTCTCCAATTTCGAGGCTGTTTCTAAGTGATTTTGAGACAGTTGAAATAGATACATCTAGTTCCTTTGCAATCTGTTTTAGAGTTATTTTACGTTTCATGTGAATAGTTGAAAAAAATCTAATTAATAATAAAGGTATCTGAAATTTTTATAATTGACAATTTTCATGCGAAAAGATTACAAAATATAGAAAGTTTTCAACACTACCACGTTTTCGTAAAGCAATAAAAATTGTCGTTGGTCGAGCATGTTAATAAATTCATAATTTTGAAATTCGAAGTAAAATTAAAAACTTAACTAACGTTCACAAACTCAAACTAATTTAAACAAAAAGTATGAAAACAATTTACAAAAAGTTGTTATTTTTATTCCTTCTGCTTCCGTTTACTGTGTTAGCTCAAAACACATTAAGTGGAACAGTAACTGATCTTGCCACAGGTCAGCCAATCCCAGGAGTAAATGTAAATGTACAAGGTGCCCCAGGAGGTACATCTACTGATTTTGACGGTAAATTTCAATTGCCGAATCTTAAAAATGGAGACAAAATTTTGGTTTCATTTATTGGATACAAAACATCGACTATAGTATTTAATGGTCAAAAAACCTTAGCCGTATCTTTAGAAGAGGATACAAATCAATTACAAGAAGTAGTTGTTCAGGTAGGTTATGGTACTGTTAAGAAAAAAGATGCGACAGGATCGGTTTCTCAAATTTCTGCAAAAGAATTCAATAAAGGTATTAACGTAACTCCAGAAAGTTTAATTGGAGGTCGTATTGCTGGTGTGAATGTTGTTGGAGGAGGAGCTCCAGGAGCAAAAGCAGATATTAGAATTCGTGGAGGATCTTCATTAAGTGCATCAAATGATCCATTGATTATTTTAGACGGACTTCCTTTAAGTAATGCTGTTCCGAGTGGAGCTACAAGTATCTTGTCTACTATTGATCCTAATGATATTGAGTCTTTCACAGTATTAAAAGATGCTTCTGCAGCAGCAATTTATGGTTCTCGTGCAGCAAATGGTGTAATTGTAATTACGACTAAAAAAGGAACTAAAGGTGGTGTAAAAGTTAATTTCAGTTCTCAAGTTGGTATTAACACAATCGCTAACAAAGTTGATGTCTTAAGCGCAGATCAATTCCGTGCTTTCGTAAACGAAAAAGGAACTGACGCTCAAAAAGCATTAATGGGTACTGCAAGTACAAATTGGCAGAATGAAATTTTCAATACTGCTCTTACAACCAACAATAATATCTCTGTAAGCGGTGCTTTATTTAATAAATTACCAGTACGTTTATCTGTTGGAAATGTTAATAATCCTGGAATCTTAAGAAATACTTCTTTTGAAAGAACTACGACATCGATATCGTTAAATCCAGTTTTATTTGATAATCACTTAAAAATTGATATTAGCGGAAACTTATCTTTCAGTAAAAATCAATTTCAAGATGAAGATGCTGTTATTGGATCAGCAATCAGTTTTGATCCAACTCAATCACCTTACCAAACAGGTTCTCGTTATGGAGGTTATTTTGAATGGTTAGAGCCAAACGGAAATATAGCGCTTTTGCCTGCTAAAAACCCTGTTGCAAGATTAAACCAAGAAGATAAAAGAGCTAAATCTACTAGAAAATGGGGTAATATTAGTGTAGACTATAAATTTCACTTCTTTGAAGATTTAAGAGTTGTAGCAGAAGCTGGTATCGATAGATTTGATAGTAGTGGATACAACAGACAAAGTACAGAAAGTATTTTAGGGTTTCAACCAGTTCCTTTTACTTCAGCAGGTTATGTGAACTTAGGAAACTATGATACTTACACAGATGATCTTCAAAACAAAAACTTAAATACGTATTTTGTTTATAGCAAAAATTTAGGAAAACTTAAATTGGATGCTACTGCTGGATATAACTATCAGTTGTTCCAAAAAGAAAAATACCAATCTGGAGCACTTACACAGCCAGTTGAAACTAGAAATGAAGATGTTATCACTGATCCAGATATTAATTTACAATCTTACTTTGGTCGTTTGAACTTAGGTTGGGATAGTAGATATTTATTGACTTTAAACTACAGAAGAGACGGAACTTCTCGTTTTTCTGAAGAAAATAGATGGGGTAACTTTATGGGAGGTGCTTTTGCATGGAATATTGCTGAAGAATCTTTCTTAAAAGATAATGAAACACTTTCTAGCTTAAAATTAAGAGTTGGTTACGGTACAACTGGACAGCAAGATATTTCTGCTCAGTACGATTATTTAAGAAGAGTAACACTTGGAACAGTAAGTACTCAGTATGTATTTAATGGTGTTGTTTACAGAACTGCTAGACCAGAAGGTTACAACCAAAATATCAAATGGGAAGAATTAGCAGAGATGAACGTAGGGTTTGATTTCGGATTCTTACATGATAGAATTACAGGTACTATTAACTACTTTGATAAAAAATCAACAGACTTATTGGCTGATGTATTGGTTCCAGATGGAGCAAACTTAAGAAATCAAGGGTTTAATAATATTGGTAACTTAAGAACAAAAGGACTTGAATTCAGCCTTCAGTCAGATATCATTAAAAAAGACGATTTCAACTGGAATGTTGCTGTTAATGCTACTTACTTAGATCAAAAAATTGAAAGTTTAGGTCAGACTGTTGAAGGTTTTCAAGGTTATGAAGTAGGAGATAATATTAAAGGTGGAAATGGAAATAAAGTATTGATTAATACTGTTGGATTTGCTCCAAATTCATTCTTCGTTTATGAGCAATTATACGATGCTAACAAAAAACCAATCGCTGGTGCTTATGTAGACAGAAACGGAGATGGTAAAATTGATGCAAATGACCGTTACAGATACAAAAAACCAACGGCAGATTACACATTTGGACTTTTCTCTACTTTAAACTATAAAAAGTTTGATTTTACAATGAACTGGAGAGCAAGTTTAGGAAATTACATTTTTGATAACGTAAATTCTAACATGGGTTATTCAGATGCTGCTTTAAGAAGACAGACAGATTTATCTAACGTAAGTTCGGATTATTTAAATACTGGATTTACTTTCGAAGATAATGGAACACAACGTTATTTATCTAATTATTATGTAAAAGATGCTTCTTTCATCAAATTAGATAACGTAACTCTTGGATATACTTTAGATAAATCTTTATTAAAAGATGTTTCTTTAAGATTTTCTGCAGGTGTTCAAAACGTTTTTGTACTTACAAAATATGATGGGTTAGATCCGGAGAAATTCAACGGAATTGATGGTAATGTTTACCCAAGAGCAAGAACTTACTTGTTTGGAGTAAATGCAAGTTTCTAATAGTACATTGAAAAAACAAATTTTAAAACATACAAAATGAAAATATCATTTAAATATATATCTTATTTCTTCCTATTTATTTTAGGAATAAGTATGACGTTTACTTCGTGTACTGACGATCTAAACGTGACTCCAAAAGATGACGATGAATTTTTATCGGAAACTTTTTTCCAAGATCCAGCGTCTTACAAACAAGTTTTGGCAAAATTATATGCTGGGCTTTATGTAGGAGGTAATGACGGTGATGGACAAGCGGATATTGCTGGTTTGAGTGGAGATTTTAGCAGTTACTTGCGTTTGCTTTTTGTAACTCAAGAATTGCCTACAGATGAGGCAGTTATTGCTTGGGCAGATGGTACTTTGCCAACATTAAATACTCAAACGTGGTCTCCTGTAAATGAGTTTTTATACGGAACTTATTCTAGAGCATTTTACCATATTAGTTTGGCAAATGAGTTTTTAAGACAAACTACAGATGAGAAATTAACAGCAAGAGGTGTTGATGCAAATCTAAAAACTGAAATCGCAACTTTTAGAGCAGAAGCACGTTTCTTAAGAGCTTTCTCTTACACGAATTTAATGGACTTATTTGGTAATGTGCCAATTACAACAGAAGCTGATCCAGTTGGTTTCTTTTATCCAGTACAAAAATCAAGAGCAGAAGTTTTTGCTTTTGTAGAATCTGAATTGAAAGACTTAGATAGCAGTCTTCCAAATGCAAGAACAAATGAATATGGTAGAATTGATAAAGTTGCAGCTAAATTTTTATTAGCACAAATTTATTTAAATTCTAAAGTTTATACAGGTACAGATAGAAATAACGAAACTGCTACTTTATGTTCTGAAATTATTAACTCTGGATATACATTTGCAAATGTTCCTTATCGTTATTTGTTTTCTGCAGATAATGATAAAAATGGAGCGCAAACAGAATTTATTTTCCCAATTATAAGTGATGGTGTTGCTATTAGAGCAACTGGTGGAGGAATGAGTTTTATTCTACACGCTGGTATTGGAGGAAGTATGGATGCTGCTTCTAGAGGTATGGATGGAGGATGGCAGGGAACTAGAACTCGTAAAGAGTTTGTAGCACTTTTCCCTGATGCAACTGCTACTGGAGATAAAAGAGGAACATTCTATACAGATGGACAAGCTTTAGATATTACTAATATATCAACATTTACAGATGGTTATGCTGTAACGAAATATATTAATAAAAAAGCAGATGGTTCAGCAGCTCAAAGAACAGATATTCCAGACACGGATTTTCCAATGTTTAGAGTTTCAGATGCTTATTTAATGTATGCGGAAGCAACTTTAAGAGGAGCTTCAACAGGAAATATTGGTACAGCATTGGGTTACGTAAATCAAATTAGAACAAGAGCTGGTGCACAGAATATTTCTACAGCACAATTGACACTTGATTTTATTTTGGATGAAAGAGGAAGAGAATTATTTTGGGAATGCCACAGAAGAACAGATTTGATTCGTTTTGGAAAATTCTCAGGAGGATCTAAACTCTGGCAATGGAAAGGCGGAGTAATGAATGGTACTTCTACAGAATCTTACAGAGATTTAATGCCAATTCCGTCTAAAACAATTCAGGCTAATCCAACTTTGAAACAAAATCCAGGATACTAACACCTAATAGAACTGTAAAATGAAAAATATATATAAAGTTTTAATCGCATTTATTGGTGTATTTGCGGTGTCATGTAATGCAGACGCTGTTGATGAAAGACCAATTCTTGATGCAGTTTCAACACCTGAAATTACTGCACCAACTACAGGACAAAATTATGTTCTAGATGTTGAAAAAGCAGCACAGGAAGTTGCTAAATTTAAATGGTCGGCTGCTGAGTATTCTACTTCAGTTGCAGTAAAATACACTTTGTTGATTGATAAAAAAGGAGGTGATTTTACAAAAGCAGTAACACTTCAGACTACTACTAATAGTATTACAGAGGTTTCTGTATTAACTAGAGAATTAAATCAAGTAGCAATTGATCTTGGTGGTACGCCAGAAGTTGCAGCGCAGTATGATGTTAAAATTACAGCTAATGTTTCGGGAGGAGTTGTTCAGGTTTCAAAAGGATTAATCTCAATTACTGTAACTCCATATGTTGGAAAAGTTCCTTACGATTTTGTTGAATGGTACTTAGTAGGAGATGCAACAGTTGCTGGTTGGGATAATAACAAAGGAAACCAGATATTATTCAGAAGTGCAACAAATTCTGATGAATATACTTTTACAGGATTCTTTAAGAAAGGGGCTTTTAAAACTATTAGAAATTTAGGAAGCTGGATACCAATGTTTGGTTACGGTTCAGAAACTGCTATGGCTTATAGAGGAACAGATGCAGATGCAGACCCACCTACTTTTAACATTCCTGCAGATGGTTACTATAAATTTACGATGGATGTTGAAAAAAAGACTTACACATTGGCTCCGTACGCGGCTGGTGCTACAGCTCCAACTTATTCTACAGTAGGTATTATTGGTAGTGCAACTTCAAAAGGTTGGGATGCTTCAACTCCAATGGTAAAATCTACTTTCAATGCACACGTTTGGACTTTGGGAGTAACATCTTTAAACGATGGAGAAATAAAATTCAGAGCAAATGATGCATGGGATGTTTCTTGGGGAGGAAAAACTCCTTTCTCAGGTGTTAGTACTGGTGACAACACTCCTGTATCGAAATCAAAATATGTTATTTATTTCAATGATTTAGACGGAAGTTACTTAATGATTCCTAATCAATAAAAACTTCAGTTAATAACTGAAAAAGGGCTATCTCGAGATAGCCCTTTTTTAATCAATCTAACTATTTAGCTAACCACTATTATTATGAAAAGAATTTTACTATTAACATTTTTACTGTTGTCGCTGATTGCTTCTGCCCAAGTGCAGACAGTCACGTACTCCATAAATCCCGCAACATTTGAAGACACTACACCAATAACGATTACAATAAATGGGGGCAGTGTTAATGAAACTTCATGGGGAATTAGTACAACTCATGCTTTATATCTTTGGTCATGGTCTTATGATGTAAACGATACAAATCAGGCAGATAGTCCTTCAAACGGATCTTGGACTGCATCAAACGAAGCAGCGAAATTTACGTATAATGCAGCAACAGATACCTATACCAAAACTATTACACCATCTGTTTATTTTAATAGAAATGGAATAGGAAGAATTGGTTTTCTAGTTAAAACTAAAGACGGAACTGGCGATAAAAAATCACAGGATATTGTTGTCGAAGTTGGTTCTTTCCAAGCTTCATTAACTTCGCCAGCAGAAAATAGTACTTCTATTATTGCTTCGGGTGCTAGTTTAAATATTACAGCAACCAATACAAATGGTGCGGCTAGTTATACTTTAAAGGCAGACGGAACAACAATTAACACCAATGCAAGCACTTCGAGTTACAACTATAATCATTTAAATATCACTGGAAATCAAAGTTATGAATTAACTGTAACTCAAGGAACAACTTCAATCGTGAAGAAATTTTCAGTTGTGGTAAATCCGAATACGGTTTCTCAAGCTATGCCTGCTGGTTTAGTAGACGGAATTAACTATAACGCGACAGATGCTACAAAAGCGACTTTGGTTTTAGATGCTCCGCTAAAAGATTTTGTTTACGTTGCAGGAAATTTCAATAATTGGCAGCCAACATCGGCTTATGCCATGAAAAAAGATCCAACTTCAGGTAAATTCTGGTTAGAACTTACAGGTTTAGTTTCTGGCGCAAATAATACGTATCAATATTGGGTGGTAGATACTACACCGCCTGCAAATTCGCCTTCAATGGTAAAAACAGCAGATCCTTATTCTACTTTGGTTTTATCGCCTTATGATGATGCTGGAATTCCTAGTTCAAAATATCCAAATATGCCAGCTTATCCAACTGGACAAAATTTTGAAGTTACGGTTTTAAAAACAGGACAAACACCATATAATTGGCAGGTAACAAATTTTGTTAAACCTGAAAAAGAAAAGTTAGTTGTTTATGAGCTTTTGGTTCGCGATTTTGATGCTTCAAAAAGCTATCAAAGTTTGATTGACAGAATTGATTATTTTAAAAATCTTAAAATTAATGCGATTGAATTAATGCCGGTTATGGAATTTGAAGGCAATGAAAGCTGGGGTTATAATACTTCTTTTCATATGGCTTTAGATAAATTTTATGGAACTTCAGATAAATTAAAAGAGTTTATTGATTTATGCCATCAAAATGGAATTGCAGTTATTTTGGATGTTGCTTTAAATCATGCTTTTGGAAGAAATCCAATGGTAAGAATGTGGATGAATGATCCCGATGGAGACGGATTTGGATCGCCAACAGTAGAGAATCCATATTTTAATACAGTTGCAAAACACAGTTATAATGTAGGAGAAGATTTTAATCATCAGTCCTTAAAGACTCAATATTATGTAGAACGTGTTGTTAAACAATGGATTCAAGAATATAAAATTGATGGTTTCCGTTGGGATTTAACAAAAGGATTTACACAAAATTGTACAGCTTCTGATAATTCATGTACAGATTCCTATCAGCAGGATAGAGTTGATATTCTGAAAAAATACGCAGATTATTCATGGAGTTTAGATCCAACACATTATACCATTTTTGAACATTTAGGAACGGATGCCGAAGAAAAAGAATGGGCGAATTACAAAGTTTCTGAAACGCCAAGCAAAGGAATTATGATGTGGGGAAAAATGACAAATCAGTACAATCAATTATCTATGGGATATGCTTCCGATAGTAATATTTCTAGAATGTTAAGTTCAAATCGCGGCTTTACAGCAAATCGTTTAATGGGATATGCAGAAAGTCATGATGAAGAGCGTTTGATGTACAAAAATGTGCAGTACGGAGCTGTAAACGGAACTTATAATGTAAAAACATTAAATACAGCTTTGTCAAGAATGTCTGCAATTGGAGCTGTTTCTTTGTTGGTTCCAGGACCAAAAATGATTTGGCATTTCGGTGAGTTAGGATGGGAAAGTTCAATTTTTACATGTAATGACAATACCGTAAATACAGATTCAGATGCTATTGGCGGAGATTGTAAATTGGATACTAAACCGCAGCCGCAATGGGTAAATAATTGGTTAGGAAATTCAAATCGTAATAAGATTTATAACGATTGGGCAAAAATGATTACGCTAAAAACGGTAGAGCCTGTTTTTTTAGGAACTGCTACAATGACAAATGCTAATTCTTTAAATGTAAATATTAAAATAACAAACGCGGCCTTAACTTCAGCACAATTAAAAGATGTTGTAATTCTTGCCAATTTTGATACTGCAGTACAAAATATAGCAACAGGTTTTCCTTATGCAGGAACTTGGTATAATCTAATGGACAATACAACAATAAATGTTACAGATGTAAATGCGCCGATAAATTTGCCTCCAGGTGAATACAGAATTTACGGAAATAAAACAGCAAATCTTGCGATAGGCGAATTTGAAAAAGGAAGTTCAGTGAATTTATATCCAAATCCAGTTGCTGATTATTTTACATTAAATACTGTTTTCGCAAAAGTTCAGATTTATTCTGTTTCTGGACAGTTAGTAAAAAGCTTTGTTTCTAATGGAAATGCTGATTTTCAATTTAGCGTAAGCGAATTGCGAACAGGAATATATATTGTAAAAGCTTCTGATGAAAATAATAAAACTCAAGTAATGAAGTTTATAAAAAGATAAACCAGAAATAGGTTAAAGATTAGGTTAGGTTAGTAATGAAAAAGGGCTGTCTGGAAACGGACAGCCTTTTTTTTGTTCTTTAGGTTTGGGGTATTTTTTGTTTATTTCTTTTTATCGCTGTATTCTCCAATTAGAGAATAATACCCAAATGTTCCTAATCCCATAGTGATTAGAGGAGTTAGGATAAAAAGAATAATGGCTCCAAATACTAAATCATCTTGCTGATCTGAAAGAAGTTTTGGCAAACCAAATTCAAACACACAGAAATAAGCAGCTGCCGCCGCCAAAGCAATCCATAACGCCCCTAAAACTTGTTTGATCCCATTCATTTTTTTAAATTTTAAAGGTGAGTAATTTTGTTTTTGTTGTCAATATATATCATTCCGATTACAAAGCAGATTCCTGCAATTATTATCGGATACCATAATCCATCAAGATAAAAATCGGTTTTTCCAGTTGCTTTCGCGTGTGTCACAAAATAAGTGGAAATTGCAGGAAGCAATCCTCCAAAAATTCCGTTTCCAACATGATATGGAAGCGACATCGAAGTATATCTAATCTTAGTTGGAAACATTTCGACTAAAAATGCAGCAATTGGACCATAAACCATCGTTACAAAAAGCACTTGAATAAATACTAAGAAAATTAATGTCCATTTATCGCTTGAATTAATTACGACCGAAATGCTGCTTTGCACTTCTTTTTTATCCATGTACGATTTTTTTTCAATGCTGGATGTGCCATCAGTGTATTTTTTTTCAGTTATGATAATTGAAGTCTGATTGTCTTTGTTTTCAGTAGTTTGTTTTTGAGATTCAACGATTTCAGTTTTTTTAGTAATGTCGGTTGTCTCATACATTGACTTATATATAGGTCTGTATGATAATATGGCAATTAGCATTCCGAACATCATAATATATTTACGACCAATTTTATCGCTTAGCCATCCGAAAAAAATAAAAAAAGGCGTTCCAATTAAAAGGGCAATTCCGAGTAATTCATCGACTTGGGAAGAATCGACATTCATTACTGTTTTCATAAAGCTCATTGCGTAAAACTGACCCGTATACCATACAACGCCTTGTCCCATTGTAGCCCCGAATAGCGCTAGCAAAACAAACTTTAAATTATATCTGTTTCCGAAACTCTCTTTTAGCGGATTGGCACTTGTTGTTCCTTCTTTTTTAGCTTTTGCAAAAACAGGGGACTCGTCCATGTTTTTACGAATAAGATAAGAAACCCCAACCATTACAACAGAAACCCAAAAAGGAATGCGCCATCCCCACAAATCAAAATCTTCTGCAGAAAGCATACTTTTAGTGGCTAGAATTACCATTAAAGAAATAAACAAACCAACAGTTGCTGTAGTTTGAATCCAAGAAGTCCAATATCCTTTTTCGCCAGCGGGAGCATGTTCGGCAACGTAAGTGGCGGCTCCTCCATATTCGCCTCCTAAAGCAAGTCCTTGTAACAATCTCAAAATTAAAACTAATAAAGGAGCCAGAAAACCGATGGTTTCATAACTCGGAATACAGCCAATTAAAAATGTAGAACCTCCCATTAATAATAAGGTTGCCATAAATGTATATTTACGGCCAATAATATCACCAAGTCTTCCGAAAAATAAAGCTCCAAAAGGACGGACTACAAATCCTGCTGCAAAAGTGGCTAAAGTAGATAAGAACGCTGCGGTTGGATTGTCGCTTGGAAAGAATTTTGTGGAAATAACAACAGCAAGGCTGCCAAAAATATAAAAGTCGTACCATTCGATCATGGTGCCCATAGAAGAGGCTGAAATTACTTTCCAAATGCCCTTAGTAGAAGTTTTGCTCATAAAACTGCATTGATATCTTATTAGTAAATGAAAGATAAAATTATAGTTTTACGAATATAGAAGATATTTTTTTATTCAGTTAATACTTTTTTAACAAAAACTATTTATTTGTTGACATTTTAGTTTAACCGCAAAGACACAAAGAAAAAACGCAAAGGTTCGCAAAGTTTTTTGAATTGGCTCCAGCTTCAGCTGGAGTTTGCATAAAAAGCAATCGGAATGGCTTTAGCCAAAAATGCATGATTTGGCTAAAGCCTTATTGTTCGTTTGTTGATATATCCAGCTGAAGCTGGAGGCTATTCAAAAAATTAATACAAAAAAATTAACTTAATGGTATCATCCATGGCTATAGAGGCTGCAATTAAAAAACAGAAAACTATAAAAAACACAAAACCCGAATATTTCTATTCGGGTTTTGTGGTACCTCCAGTCCCGAGGCTTCGGGAGAACCAGGGACACATTACGATTTTCTTTTAGATAAAATATCTTCTAAAATAGATGGGTTCGCTATTATTTTGTTATTAAAGATTTTGCTTTTCATTCTTTTTATAAAACTTTCCAGATATAGTGCGTCATCTTTGGTGCTGCAACTAAAAGTGAGAACGACTTCCCAGTCATCAGCAATTTTGGTAAAAGAATTTGAATAAAAATGGTTTTGATGTTTAAAAACTCTTTCATCGATATTTTTAGTTTCTCCAATATAGAATTTTTGAGAAGAATTTGAATAAAGAATATATAAGTAATGCATTTTAAAAAATATTAAAAAAACAAAAAACCCGAATATTTCTATTCGGGTTTTTTGGTACCTCCAGTCCCGAGGCTTCGGGAGAACCAGGGACACATTACGATTTTCTTTTAGATAAAATATCTTCTAAAATAGATGGGTTCGCTATTATTTTGTTATTAAAGATTTTGCTTTTCATTCTTTTTATAAAACTTTCCAGATATAGTGCGTCATCTTTGGTGCTGCAACTAAAAGTGAGAACGACTTCCCAGTCATCAGCAATTTTGGTAAAAGAATTTGAATAAAAATGGTTTTGATGTTTAAAAACTCTTTCATCGATATTTTTAGTTTCTCCAATATAGAATTTTTGAGAAGAATTTGAATAAAGAATATATAAGTAATGCATTTTAAAAAATATTAAAAAAACAAAAAACCCGAATATTTCTATTCGGGTTTTGTGGTACCTCCAGGGATCGAACCAGGGACACATGGATTTTCAGTCCATTGCTCTACCATCTGAGCTAAGGTACCGTGCTTGTTGCGGGTGCAAATATATAATCATTTTTGGTTTGAGCAAAACATTTTTTAGAAAAAATCTATTCGTATCTTCGCAAAAGCAAAAATGTAAATATGATTTTAACGGTTGATATCGGAAACACTAGAGTTAAAGCAGCTGTATTTGAGGGGAATAATGCGCTTGAAAATTTTGTTTTTGAGAAAAACGAGCTCGAAAAAAAAATTGAAAAAATTTTAAAAAAGTTTATTAATTGTTCCGATTTGGTAGTTGCATCTGTAGGAAGTGTCGAAAAACAAGCCTTTTTAACTTTTGAAAACAGATTAAAAGTTCATTTTTTTACACATGAAGATGTATTTCCTTTTCATAACAAATATGCTACTCCAAAAACTTTAGGTATAGATCGAATGATTTTGGCTGGAGGCGCAACCTTGCAATTTCCAAAACAAAACAGACTTGTTATAGATGCTGGAACTTGTATAACCTACGATTTTATCGACGAAAATGACAATTATTTGGGAGGAGCAATATCTCCTGGCTTACGTTTGCGATATGAAGCTCTTCATAATTTCACGGCAAGACTGCCCTTGCTTACTTTAGAAGCACCAGATAATTATGTGGGAAACTCAACGCCACAGGCGATACATTCTGGTGTTGTCAACGGTTTCGTCTATGAGATTGACGGTTTTATCGATGAATATCGCAAGGAGTTTTCAAATTTTATCATAATTTTAACGGGAGGCGATGCAGAATTTTTGGCTAAACGATTAAAAAATACCATATTTGCCAATTCAAATTTCCTTCTAGAAAGTTTGAACCAAACATATCAATATAAAATCGACAATGATTAAAAAAGTAATAATAAGCGCTTGTTTGCTTATATCGTTCGTTTCATTCGCTCAACAAGGTACTGCATCGCCCTATTCTTTTTTCGGAATTGGAGATACAAGATTCAAAGGAACTCTTGAAAACAGATCTATGGCAGGTGTTGCTGTCGAGCAGGATTCGATACATTTAAATATAGAAAACCCTGCGAGTTATGCTAGTTTGATGCAAACTACTTTTACAGTTGGAGGAACTTTTGCTACTTCAAATTTAAAGACAAGTTCTCAATCTGAAAAAGCACAGCGTTCTACTTTTGATTATCTAGCTTTAGGAATTCCGATGGGAAAATTTGGAGCTTCTTTTGGTTTAATACCAGTTTCTTCGGTAGGATATAAAATTTTTAATGATAATTCGGCAACAGAAGGAGCAGTTAGTTCCCAACTTGACGGAAAAGGTGGTGTAAATAAAGTGTACTTCGGTTTGGCTTACAAAATTACAAAAGGCTGGAACATTGGAGCTGATGCACAATATAATTTTGGAAAAATTACAACAACAACGGTTGAAGGTATTTCAGGGGTTCAAAATAGTACCGCAGAAGTAAATACATCTGAATTGTCTGGAATGAATTTTAGCATCGGAACGATGTATCAGAAAAAATTCTACAAAAAAATGAGTATTTTTTCTAGTTTAAGCTACTCATTTGGAGGTGATCTAAATTCTGATAACACAAGAGTAATTTCTGTGCAAGGAGATCCAGATCCTTACGTTTATCCAGCAGATTCGAAAACATTAAAAATTCCGAGCAAATTAAGCATCGGTTTAGGAGTTGGAGAAGCAAGAAAATGGTTGATTGGTGCAAATATGGCTTTTCAAGAAACGGGACAGTTAGAGAATTACTACAATCAAGCTGATAATGTGAAGTATGAAAGTTATTCTAAATACTCACTTGGAGGTTACTATCTTCCTAATTATAACTCTTTTACGAGTTATATGAGCAGAATTACTTATAGAGCAGGTTTGAAATATGAAAAAGTTGGTCTGATAATTAATAACGAATCTATTAAAGATGTCGGAATGACTTTAGGAGCTGGAATTCCAATTCCTGGATCATTTTCAAACGTGAATTTTGGTGTTGAATTCGGTAAACGTGGTACTGTTTCTTCTAATTTAGTACAAGAAAACTACGTGAATTTTAGCTTAAGTTTCTCTTTCAACGACAGATGGTTTGTTAAGAGCAAATTCCAATAAGAAACTGTTTTAACTTTTCTAAGCTCATTACAATTTACTACATTTGGCAAATGAATTTACCAAAGAGATATAGTCTGATAGTGGTCGCAGTTATTGCTGTGACACTGTTTTTTGGGTGCGAAAGTAATTTTAAAGAAGTTCAAAAAATTAACTTCTCAGAGTTTGTTCCTGCAACCGATGCAGACAATGCCAATATTAAATACACAGATTCTGGACGCATTACAGGTGTTTTAATTGCTCGTAAAATGTTAGATTATTCTAACCTTGATTTTCCGTTTACAGAATTTCCAAAAGGAATCGATGTAACTTTGTATGATAAAAAGCAAAAACGTACTTTTATAAAAGCGAATTATGCCATTTCATATAAAAGCACACAAATTATCGATTTGATTGGAAAAGTTGTAATTACCTCAGAAGCAGGTCAGGTTTTAGAAACAGAACAGCTTTATTTCGATCAGAAAAACGAATGGTTTTATACCGAAAGAAAATTTAAGCTTACCGATGCAAAAGGAGTTTCTTTTGGACAGGGAATAGATTTTAGTAAAGATTTCAAAATGATTAATTCTCAGCGTGTAAACGGTGAGTTTGAATCATCAGAAGAAAAAATATAAATTATGGGTTATTTAAAATATACACAATACGTTTACATCCTTTTTGCGCTTTTCTTTATTTACGATGGTGTAATAAAAATGAATTCGGGAGATGAGGGGTATCCGTTAAGCTTTGTTATTGCTGGAATGGCTATTTTTATGTTTTTCTTTAGAAGGAGATTTTTGAATCGTAATAAAAAACAATAAAAATGGAAATTAGTATTATAATAATATGTTTAATACTAGCAGCCTTTTTCTCTGGAATGGAAATCGCTTTTATTTCCTCCAATAAAATTTACCTCGAAATAGAAAAAAAACAGGATGATTTCCTGTCGCGTATCTTAACCAAACTTACCAAGAATCCTTCAAAGTTTATTGCTGCAATGCTCATTGGCAACAATGTAGCTTTGGTAATTTACGGCTTTTTTATGGGCGATTTGATCCTGAATTGGATAATCCGTTTTGGTTTTGTGTTCTCTGGTTGGTGGAATATTCTAATTCAGACTTTGCTTGCGGCTTTTGTGGTTTTGCTAACTTCAGAGTTTTTTCCAAAAGTATTTTTTCAGATTTACGCCAATTCGTTAATCAAGATTTTGGCGCTTCCGGCATATTTATTTTATCGTCTGTTTTATTACATTTCGACTTTCTTTATTTGGATTGCAGATTTTGTATTGAGTAAATTTTTTAGAACAGAAGGGAATCAAATTCAATTATTTAGCAGAAGCGAATTGGGTAATTATATCACAGAACAAATGAGTTCGGTTGAAGAAGATGAAGAGGTGGATTCAGAAATTCAGATTTTTCAGAACGCATTAGAGTTTTCTGGCGTAAAAGCGCGCGATATTATGACGCCTAGAACAGAGATTGTAGACATGGATTTATTTGATTCTGTAGACGATCTGAAAAAAATGTTTATTGAAACAGGATATTCTAAAATAATTATAAGTCAAAATTCTCTAGATGATATTGTGGGCTATGTGCATTCATTTGATTTGTTTAAAAAGCCAACATCAATCAAATCAGTTTTAATGACTGTAGAATTTGTTCCCGAAACTATATTGATTAAAGATGTTCTGAATTTGCTGATAAAAAAGCGAAAAAACGTTGCAGTCGTATTAGATGAATACGGAGGAACTTCTGGAATTATGACTATCGAAGATATTGTAGAAGAGCTTTTTGGAGAAATTGAAGATGAACATGATTTGGACGAAGAATTGGTGGAAGAACAAATAGGAGAGGGTAAATATTTGTTTTCAACCCGTTTAGATGTGGAGTATCTTAACGAAACTTACAAATTAATGATTCCTGAAGAAGACTCTTACGGAACTTTGGGAGGTTTTATTGTCAATCATACAAAAGAAATTCCGCAAAAAGGAGATAAAATTGTAATAGATAGGTATCATTTTTTTATAAAAGAAGCCACAAATAAGAAAATCGAACTAGTGAAATTAACAATTAAAGAGTGATTTTTTAAATTAATGAAAAAAAATGTTGAAAATAAAACGCTAGTTGTATTGTTATTAACTAGATAATTGTATTTTCGCAAACTGAATATAAAATTAACGATAATAAAATGGCAGTTTTAGCAAAAATTAGACAGCGTTCCGCTTTATTGATAGGGGTTATTGCACTTGCATTATTTGCATTTATAATACAAGACTTAATCGGTAAAGGAACATTTAGTCAAAGTTCAAAAGATGTAGGAAGCATCGACGGAAAAGATATTTCATTTGAAGACTTTAGAATTAAAGTTAGTAATCTTGAAAAAAGTGGGCAAGGTATTACTTCCACTGAAGCTGCAAACAGAGTTTGGGATCAAGAAGTTTCAATCGCTTTATTGTCATCACAATTTGAAAAATTAGGATTGAGAGTAGGTGAAAAACACTTATTAGAGGTTTTAAAATCAGATCCAAATATTGGTAAAAACCCAATGTTTTTAAATGCAGCAGGAATTTTTGATGTAGTTAAATTTAAAGATTACTTCAAAGCAAATCCAGAAGCAGCACAATTTATAGCTGAGAAAGAAAAAGACGCAGAATTGAATGCAAAATTCCAAATTTATAGTACTTTAATCAAATCAGGACTTTACACAACTGCTAGTGAAGGAAAATTAAAGTATGAAATGGAAGCAAACAAAGTAAGTTTTGCTTTTGCTGCAGCTCCTTATTCTTCTATTAAAGATAGTGAAGTGAAAATTTCTGACTCAGAGATTGTTGACTACATGAAGAAAAACGAGAAAAAATTCAAAGCAGACGCAACTCGCGAAATTCAATATGTTTTAGTTGAAGACAAACCTTCTAAAGAAGATGAAGCTGAAATTAAAGGTAAATTAAATGCATTATTATCTGGAAGTGTTGTTTACAACGCTAAAACTGGTAAAAATGATACATTGCCAGGATTTAAAAACGCTACAAACGTTGCTGAATTTGTAAATGCAAACTCTGATGTTCCTTACGATTCTACTTACGTTCCTAAAAATGCTTTACCAGCAATTGACGCTGATAAATTATTCAGCTTACCAGCTGGAGCAATCTACGGACCATATGTTTACGGAAAATATTATGCTATCTCTAAATCTTTAGGATTTAAAGCTGGAGTTAATGCAAAAGCAAGCCATATCTTAATTGGTTACGAAGGATCTCAAACTCCAAACCCAAAAGAGAAAAGAACTAAAGAAGAAGCTAAAGCTAAAGCTGAAGAAATTTTAGCTCAAGTACAAGCTAATCCAGATAGTTTTATGATGTTGGCTTTTACAAGTTCTGATGATTCATCTGCACAACAAGGTGGTGATTTAGGATATTTTGGTCCAAACCAAATGGTAAAACCATTTAATGATTTTGTATTCAACAACGGAATTGGTAAAGTTGGTTTAGTAGAAACTCCTTTCGGATTTCACGTAATCAAAATTACAGATAAACAAGACGGAATTCGTTTAGCTACAATCGCTCAAAAAATCGAGCCTTCTGAAGCTACTTCTGATAAAGTATTTACATTAGCTACTAAATTTGAAATGGATGCTGCAAGCAAAGATTTTAATGCTGCTGCTAAAGAATTAGGTTTAAAAGTTGCTGCACCAGTTGATGCTAAAGCTATGGACGAAGCGTTTGGACCATTAGGAAACCAACGTAACATCGTAAGATGGGCATTTGATAAAGAAACTAGCACAGGAGATGTTAAACGTTTTGAAATTGCAAATATCGGACACGTAATTGCACAATATAAAGGTGAAAACAAATCAGGTTTAGTTTCTGTTACAATGGCAAGGCCTTATGTAGAGCCAATCTTGAAAAACAAGAAAAAAGCAGAATTACTAAAAGCTAAAATGTCTGGTTCTAATCTTGATGCTATTGCAAAAGCTGTTGGAGTTGCTGTACAGCAAGCTGCAGACGTAACTTTAGATAATCCAGTTTTACCTGGAGGAGTTGGGCAAGAGCCTAAAGTTGTTGGAAATGCATTTGCTTTAACAGCAAATAAAGTTTCTTCTCCAATTGAAGGAAATACTGGTGTATATGTTGTGAAAAACATTAAAACAGTAAAAGCTCCTGCAATTGCTAATCATGCTGCTTATGTTGAGAAAGTAAAAGCTCAAAGCGCAAATGATGCAACTAGAGTATTGCCAGCGTTGAAAAACAATGCTAAAATTGAAGATAACAGATTGCAATTCAATTACTAAGAATTAGTAAGTTATTCTATAAAAACCCGAAACTTTCACTGAAAGTTTCGGGTTTCTTTTTTGTGTAAATTATACAATTTCATTTTGTAATATTTTTTAGTTAATTTTCTGATACTCTGTAAGGAAAGTTGATATTTAGTCTAAAAAATTTGTGATATTCAAATTATTACAGTTAATTTGTTCGATTTTCTCGTTTAACGGGATTTTTCAGCGTAAATTAATCGACGAAATACATTATTAACGAATTGCTTTAATAATCAGCTATTTGAATGTTTACTACTTTTAATTTTTTTAGAAAAAAGCCAAGGGTATATACTAAGATAGAAAGTCATATCTATGGTATTATTACGGAGCTTTTAAAAGTGAGCAGCACCGACATCAATGTTGATGAATTGGGTGGGAAATATTATTTGAGCAATGAAGAGCAGCATTTTAAAGTTACAATCTTAAGTAACGACTATGTAATTAGATTAACTAATACGCATGATTCTGTTGCAGAAAAATATGAAAAAGTTTTTGTCGAAGATGTCTTGAAAGCTGTAAAAGAAGAAAAACACCGCAGAATGGAATTGGTTTACGATTCTATTACAAACAGCATTGAAAAAATGGCTGAACGTTTGCACAACAGACTTATAGAGTCCAATGAGCAAGATCAGACAGTGCGTCGTTTAGATGTAAAACCTGTGAAAAAAAAGCGAGTTAATAATTTTTAGTTCTCTGTTATTCTAAAATCATCTCGCTGTAGGTTAAAATTGTTTCGTAACCCTTTTTAGCGAAATATTCTTTCGGGTTTTCATTAGAAACTACCATTACAAAATCACCTCCCCAAGCGCCAAGACTTTTTATAACGCCATTAAAATCTGGAAAAACGGCTTCTTTTATAGTCTGCATTTCTAAGATATTACTCAAATGAATTTCGTGTCGCTGAACTGCATACGCAAATTCTTTTAATGTTTTGGCATTTAGAATGGCATGAGTGATTTTGTCATTCTCAGCAACACTTTGCGCTAAATGATTATTTTTGTGATTGTTATAAGCATATATGGCAGACTTGCTGTTTTGTTTTTTATTTAAATAAACAAAATAAATATGCTCTTTAAAATCAGGATTAAATTCAACTTGTTCTACAAAATTATCTTTTACACGATATAAAACGGGAGTGTTGTTTTGTGCGCAAGCAATATCATAACCGCTTCCTCCAAAGCTATTGTTTAGTAGTGTAAAAGCATTTACATCTGCCCATTGTGCGATGTTGTTAATCAATGTTGACGAAGTTCCTAATCCCCAATTTCTTGGAAAAGTTAAATGAGTACTTACTTTATAACCGTTCGAATTATCTATGAATTTTGGATTTAAGATATAGGCTTCGTGTAAAATATTTACGAGTGTCGATTTTACAGTATCAATTAATGAATCGGAACCTTTTATAACTTCATCAAATGTTAGTGTTTCTTCGAACCATAAATGTTGGTTAGAATCATAACTTTTCCATTCAATTTCTTTGTTTTCAAGATCTTCAATTACTAAATCCTGACCAAATTTTGTTGGCAACGCAAAAGCTTCCGCTCCGTCTAAAACTAAATATTCTCCTGCAATAAAAAGTTTTCCGTTACTATAAAAGGTGTTTTTCATGCTTTATTTTTAGCCCCGATAGTAGTGGAAATCCTTTTGCTTTTTTTCTTTAGAAAAGCAAAAGATTGCAACGGATAGCGGGATTAGCTCCAAATTATTTTCTTAAATTTTCAATAAATTCTACCACAGCACTATGAGAAACGGCTGTTTTTTTGAAGTGTGTTTTAATTAAATGACGCTCTTCTTCGGTAGCTTCAAATTGATTGATGATATTATTAAGGTGCATTTTCATGTGGCCTTCCTGAATTCCAGTTGTAGTTAGAGAACGTAAAGCGGCAAAATTCTGCGCTAAACCAGCAACAGCAACAATTTCCATTAATTCTTGAGCCGAAGGTTTTTCTAAAATTTCTAAACATAATTTTACCAAAGGATGCAAAGAAGTTAATCCGCCAACTGTTCCTAATGCAAGCGGAATTTCAAGCCAGAAAGTAAAAATTCCATCTTCGATTTTAGCGTGTGATAAACTTGCATATTGTCCATTTTTGGCCGCGTACGCGTGAACTCCGGCTTCTACAGCTCTAAAATCATTTCCAGTTGCTAAGATTACGGCATCAACCCCATTCATAATCCCTTTGTTATGCGTTACGGCTCTAAAAGGTTCAACTTCGGCAATTTGTACCGCTTGTAAAAAACGTTCAGCAAATACGGCAGGATTTGGAATATGTTTTTCAGCTAATTCTTCAATTGGGCAAGAAACTTCGGCTCTAACTAAACAATTCGGAACGTAATTTGATAAAATACTCATTACAACTTCCAAAGTTTCTCCATTTTGACATAAATCAGAATTTTGAGCTTCTTCTTTTAAAGTTGAAGCAAATTGCTCTAAACAAGAATTTATGAAGTTTGCGCCCATACTATCTTTCGTTTCAAAAGTAGCATGAAGCTGATAGTAGTTTTCAAGTAAACTTCTTTTATCTTTTAGTTTAATATCTAAAATACCGCCTCCACGCTGTTGCATGTTTTTGGTAATATTCTGGGTTTCAGAAAAGAATTTAGGTTTTATTTGATCGAAAAAAGTTTTCAGTTTTTCGGCATCGCCATTATAATTGAAATGAACTTGACCAATTTTTTCGGTATTGATAATCGTTGTTTTAAAGCCGCCTCTAGTTGACCAATATTTTGCTGCTTTTGAAGCCGCTGCAACCACAGAACTCTCTTCAATTGCCATTGGAATGGTTTTGTATTTTCTGTTGATTAAAAAGTTCGGAGCGACTCCAAGTGGGATATAGAGGTTTGTAATGGTGTTTTCGATAAATTCGTCGTGAAGTTGCTGAAGCTTTTCATCTGAATTCCAGTAATTTCTTATAATATTTTTAGCCTCTTCAGGGTTTGAAAAATATTCATTTGCGATCCAGTTGATTTTTTCTTTTTTGGATAATTTAGAAAATCCGGCAACAGCGTTGTTCATTCTCAGTATTTTAAATAATAATGTTGCCGCAAATATACCATTTTAAGAGATTTGTTTAAAATCTATTTTAAAAAGAGTAAGTACGCAATCGTTATTTTTTTTAACATTTAACACTTAAAATGTGTATTATGTTTATTTTTTTCACTAAAATTGGGCTCTTTTTTATATTTAAATTAATTGTAATGAATACAAGTAAAATTACTGTAATACTTCTATTTCTAGTTGCAACCGTTTTTGGTCAACAAAAAATCACTATCGAAAATATTTACGGCGGCGCTTTCCGAGCAAAAGGAATGGATGAGTTGCAGTCTTTAAAAAATACAGATCAATATACTGTATTAAATATTGATAGAGCGAGCAGAAGTATGCAGATTGATTTATATGATTTTGCAACTTTAAAAAAAGTATCTAATCTAATTGATACTAAGAATCATAAAGAATTAGCAGAAGGTATTGATAGCTATACTTTTGATGCGTCAGAAAAGAAAATTTTAATTGCTTGTAACACCAATCAGATTTTCCGTCACTCTTTTACAGCAGATTATTATTTATACGATATCGCTTCAAAATCTTTAACGAAGCTTTTTGATTTTCAGGTTCAAGAGCCAACTTTTTCTCCAGACGGATCTAAAATCGCTTATGCAAAAGAAAATAACTTATATGTATACGATGTAGCTTCAAAAAAATCTACATCAATTACAACAGATGGTAAAAAGAATGCGGTAATTAATGGTATTACGGATTGGGTTTACGAAGAAGAATTCGCTTTTGTTCGTGCTTTCGATTGGAGTAAAGACAGTAAAAAAGTAGCTTATATTCGTTTTGACGAAAGCCAAGTTCCTGAGTTTTCAATGTCTATGTTTCACAAAGATTTATATCCAACAATCGAGACTTTTAAGTATCCAAAAGCGGGAGAAAAAAATTCAGAAGTTTCATTACATATTTATGATGTAGCGGCTGGAGCAACTAAAAAAGTTGATTTAGGAAAATATAATGATTTCTACATTGCAAGATTACAATGGACAAATGATGCAAACATTCTTTCTGCGCAAGTTTTAAATCGTCACCAAGATAATTTAGATTTATTGTTTGTTGATGGAAATACAGCAGTTGCAAAAGTAGTTTTAAATGAAAAAGATAAAGCTTACGTAGATGTAACAGATAATTTGACTTTCTTAAAAGACAACAGTTTTATCTGGACAAGCGAAAAAGACGGTTTTAACCATATTTATTTATATGATAAAACTGGAAAACTTAAAAATCAAGTTACAAAAGGAAACTGGGAAGTAACTTCTTACTACGGTTTTGACGAAAAAACAAAAACTATTTTCTATCAATCTACAGAAAATGGTTCAATCAACAGAGATCTTTACAGAATCTCATTAGACGGAAAAAATAAATTGCGTTTATCTAAAAAAGTAGGAACAAGCGCGGCGACTTTCAGCCCGAATTTCCAATATTTTATTACAACTTTCTCAAGTAATTTAGTGCCTACTACTTATACTTTAAACGAGTCAAAAACAGGAAAAGAAATTCAAGTTATCGAAAACAATCAAGCTCTTGCTGATAAATTAAAAGCGTATGACTTACCTGCAAAAGAATTCATCGTTTTAAAAACAGCAAAAGGAAACGAATTAAATGCTTGGATTTTAAAGCCGAAAGATTTTGATCCTTCAAAAAAATATCCTGTTTTTATGTATCAATATTCTGGTCCAGGATCTCAGCAAGTAAACAACGATTGGAATAATACTGACGATTATTGGTTCTTATCGCTTACACAGCAAGGTTATATTGTAGCTTGTGTTGACGGAAGAGGAACTGGTTTTAAAGGAGCAGATTTCAAAAAAGTTACGCAAAAAGAATTAGGAAAATATGAAGTAGAGGATCAAATCGATGCTGCAAAGGTAATTGGTTCTTATTCTTATGTTGATCCTGCAAGAATTGGAATTTTTGGATGGAGTTATGGAGGATTTATGGCTTCAAACTGTATTTTCCAAGGAAATGATGTTTTTAAAATGGCAATCGCTGTTGCTCCGGTTACAAACTGGCGTTTTTATGATAGCGTTTACACAGAAAGATACATGCAGACTCCACAAGAAAACGCTAGCGGATACGATCAAAATTCTCCAATTAATCACGTAGATAAATTAAAAGGTAAATTTTTATTGATTCACGGTTCAGGAGATGACAACGTTCATGTTCAGAATTCGATGCAAATGATGGAAGCTTTAATTCAGGCTAATAAACAATTCGAGTCTCAAATTTATCCAGATAAAAATCACGGAATTTATGGCGGAGCTACTAGAATTCAGCTATACAATAAAATGACTAATTTTATCAAACAAAATTTATAATCTAAATCTTTTAAACTTAATTAAATAAGCGAATAATATGGGAGAAACTCAAGTAAAAACTGCGCATCCAAAAGGACTTTGGGTATTGTTTGGAACGGAGATGTGGGAGCGGTTCAATTTTTATGGAATGCGAGCTTTATTGACTTTATTTCTTGTAAATTCATTGTTAATGAAAGAAGAAGAAGCGTCATTAATTTATGGAGGTTTCTTAGGGCTTTGTTATTTAACGCCAATGTTAGGTGGTTTTGTTGCCGATCGTTTTTTAGGGAATAGAAACTGTATTTTATTAGGTGGATTATTAATGGCAATCGGACAAATGCTTTTGTTTACAAGTGGAAGTATTTTTGAATCTAATTTAGGTTTAGCAAAAACCATTATGTATTCTGCATTGGGAGTTATTGTTTTTGGTAACGGATTTTTCAAACCAAACATTTCTAGTATGGTTGGAAGTTTATACCCGAAACAAGAAAAAACAAAATTAGATAGTGCTTTCACTATTTTCTACATGGGAATTAACATCGGAGCTTTTTTAGGTCAGTCAATTTGCCCTTTATTAGGAGATGTTAAAGATGCTGGAGGAATTAGAGATATTCACGCTTTCAGATGGGGATTCATGGCAGCTTCTGTTGCAATGTTGTTAGGTACAGTACTTTTTTACTTCTTAAAAAATAAATATGTAGTTTCTCCAGAAGGAAAACCATTAGGAGGACTTCCTTCTAAAAATGATGCTTCTGATTTTGAAGAAGGAGAAGCTCAAAAAGCAAACTTTTCTAATAAAGCTTTAACAATTGCTGGATTGGCATTTATTGCTTTAGGATTCTTTTTCCATTATGTAGTAGGTCAGAATTTAATTTACACTTTGATTTATTCTAGTGGTTTGGCGTTGGCTGGATTAATTATTTCAGATTCGTCATTAACAAAAATCGAAAGAGATAGAATTATTGTAATCTATATTGTTTCGTTCTTTATTATCTTCTTTTGGGCTGCATTTGAACAAGCAGGTTCTTCTTTGACTTTTATTGCAGATAACCAAACAGATAGAAACTTCTTTGGGTTTTTGATGCCAGCTTCTATGGTTCAGATTTTTAATGGAATGTTCGTTGTAATTTTAGCTGTTCCTTTTAGTATTCTTTGGGATACTTTAAGAGCTAGAGGGAAAGAGCCAATTTCTCCAGTAAAATTAGCTGTTGGTTTAGTTGTGATTTCGATAAGTTTCTTTATGATTGCAACTCAGGTTTCTTATATCGGAACTTCAGGGCTTTTATTAGTGAAATGGTTAATCTTATTATATTTCCTAAATACATGTGCTGAGCTATGTTTATCTCCAATTGGTTTATCATTGGTGGGTAAATTGTCTCCAAAACGTTTTGCATCATTATTATATGGCGTATTCTTTTTGTCTAATGCATCTGGTTATGCATTAGGTGGAACTTTAGGTTCAATCTTGCCAGCAACGGGAGATAAATTTGCAAAAGCAAAAGAATTAGGAATAGATCTTCAAGCGGTTTTAGATAAAACTATAACACCAACCGCAGAGCAATTGGCACTTTTAGAGAAACACCAAATTAGCGCTTCAAATCACTTTTTTGCTGGATTTGAAATTCACAACCTTTACGAGTTTTTTATGGTGTTTGTGGTGCTTACAGGTATTGCGGCAATTGTATTATTTGCTTTGACTCCATTCTTGAAAAAAATGATGCACGGTGTTAGGTAATATGGAGAAGACAATTACTTTAGAAGAAATTCAAAATTTTGAGGGCAAGTATCCAAAGCAATTATGGTATTTGTTTTTAGTTGAAATGTGGGAACGTTTTTGTTTCTACGGAATGAGAGGAGTTTTAGCAGTTTTCATGGTAGATCAATTAGGTCTGGTTGAAGGAAAAGCAAATCTTCAATATGGAGCTGTGCAGGCTTTTGTTTATGCTTTTACGTTTATTGGAGGAATTTTTGCAGATAAGGTTTTAGGATTTAAAAAATCGCTTCTTTTTGGAGGAATCGTTATGATTTTGGGTAATTTGCTAATTGCTGCAAATCCGCACGATTTTTTTTATTACGGAATAACGCTTTCTATTATTGGAACGGGTTTTTTTAAGCCAAATGTTTCTTCAATGGTAGGAGAGTTATATCATGAAAATGATGGTCGTCGTGATGCAGGTTACGGATTATTTTATGCCGGAATTAATATTGGAGGAATGCTTGGTGGAGCAATTCCGATTTATTTAGGAAAAAATTATTCATGGAGTCTTTGTTTTCTTTCGGCAGCGATTGTTATGATAATTGGTGTTGTGACTTTTCTTTTAACGAAAAAACATTTAGCACCAATTGGAAATTCTCCATTAGAAAATCATGCTCCTAAAAAACGAAATCTTTATGAGATAGCCGTTTATGTAGGATCTTTTGCGGTAATTCCATTAGTTTACATGATGGTTATAAATTCTGATTTTACTGAGTATTTTATGTATACTATCGGAATTTTAGCATTAGTATATTTTTTATATGAATTGATATTGATAAAAGAAAGAAAGCAAAGACTTAAGTTCTTGGCTGCCTTTATCTTTATTTTTGCCTATTTTATGTTTATGGCAATTTCTGAGCAATCTGGAGGTTCGTTGTCATTGTTTGCAAAAGATAATTTGACGAATAAACTGTTGTTTTTTAATATCGATCCAAACGTGGTTAATAATAGTATAAACTCACTTTATGTTATTATTTTCAGTCCGTTATTAGGCTTTTTATGGATCTATATGTCTAAACGAAAAATAGAGCCAAATACAGTTATTAAATTTGGTTTGTCATTTATTTTGCTGGCAGCTGGTTTCTTTATCTTTTATGCAGCTAGATATTTTGTAAACCAAGACGGATTAAGTTCTCTAGATGTATTTGCTTTAGGGTATTTATTATATACACTTGGAGAATTATGTATCGGTCCAATCGGAATGTCGGTAATTACTAAACTGTCTCCAAAAAGATTATTCGGAATGATGATGGGATTATGGTTTCTTTCAAGCGCATTTGGTCAATTTGCAGCGGGTAAATTAGGTGCTGAAATGTCTGATGCAAATACAGGAACTACATTAATGTCTAAACTTATAGCTTATACAGACGGATATTATCAATTAGCGGTTTATGCATTAGTTGCAGGAATTGCGTTCATTGTTTTAACTCCGTTAATCAGAAGGTTAATGCAAGAAGTTAAATAATTATATCGTAATTAGTTTTTACATAAATTTGCAGAAAATTCCTCATTATGAAAAAAATAATACTTATTGCTTTCATTTTACTTGGAGCTATGAATCTTCAGGCACAAGAATTAAAATGGTACACAGATGTCAGAGAAGCAATTACTATTAGTAATAAAGAGCAAAAACCAATGTTAATGTTTTTTACAGGTAGTGATTGGTGCGGTTGGTGTATACGTTTACAGAATGAAGTTCTTAAGACAGAAGAGTTTAAAAAATGGGCCGCAACAAATGTAGTTTTAGTGGAATTAGATTACCCAAGAGCTGTTCCTCAAACGCCAGAACTTAAGAATCAAAATCTTGAATTACAGCAAGCTTTTGCAATTCAGGGTTTCCCGACAATTTTCTTCACCAGCGCAGAAGCTAAAGATGGAAAAGTTAATTTTAAGGGTCTTGGTAAAACAGGATATGTTGCTGGCGGACCATCTGCTTGGTTGACAGTTGCTGAAGGAATTGTTCATCCAAAGAAATCTTAACGAAAGATAAACTCATAAAATTTTATATAAAAGTCCCTTGTTTACGCAAGGGACTTTTTTTGTTTCGTAAGAAAATAATTTCAATTCAATATATAAATTATGATTTTTATATTTTATTGTTATTAAAAAAACATATAATGTATTTTTTGTGCTAATAAAAATTGGAAAATTAAAATATTATGTTAATTTCGTTTCGCTAATCTAACCAAAACCAATTAATATGGCCAAAAAACTACTTATCCTACTGTTTTTTTTGGGTTCATTTTTTATGCAAGCGCAAAATTTAGCATGGCGAACTAATATGACAGACGCAATTGCAATTAGTAATGAGCAAAAAAAACCAATGTTGATTTTATTCACTGCCTCAGGTGTACCAGACAATCTTCAAAACGAAATTTTTAAAACTCCTGATTTTGCCGTATGGTCGCGTGATAACGTGGTCTTAGTAAAATTAGATTTGTCAGACATGAATGCTTCTGATACTGATCGTGAACAGAATGTAAAATTGAAAAATGCATTCGGTGTAGAAGAACTTCCAGAAGTATGCTTTGCAATGGCATCAATTAGAAAAAACAAAACAACATTCAGTGCCCTAGGGAAAATCGCTTACAAACCTGGTGGAGCAAAAGCTTGGATTGCAGAATCGAATACGATTTTACATCCGCCTGAATAAAGATTTCATTTTAACTTTTATTTTAATTTTTTTTTGATACCTCTCTGTCCCGACGGAGAGGTATTTTTTTTATTTTTAAAAAAATATGAACAGAGAATTTGATTTTTTATCGCATCGTTTTTTAAAAAATTAATAAAATAAGTTTCGTATATTATCAAAGTGATTTTAATTATTAAATGAACATTTTTTGTTTGTTAAATAATTAATTTGATTTGGTTTTTATATTATTTTAGTCGCAATAACTTAACCAAAACCAATTTATTATGCTCCAAAAACTACTTATTTTAGTGCTCTTTTTGAGCTCTTTTTTCGTGCGTTCTCAAGATTTAGTTTGGAGAACAGATATTAATGATGCTGCTGTAGTAAGCTCAGAACAAAGAAAGCCATTATTCATTTTTTTTACGGGTCAAGGTGTTGGACAAAAATTTCAGAATGAAATTTTTGCTACCCGCGAATTTGAAAACTGGTCTCGTAAAAATGTTGTTTTAGTAAAACTTGATCTTTCAGATCCAACAGTTTCTGAAAACATCAAAGAACAGACATTACGATTGAAAAATGCTTTTGGAGTTCAACAAATTCCGCAAGTATGCATAACCGAAGTTTATTTAAGGAAAGGAAGGACAAGCTTCAATAAATTAGGTTTAATTTCTGATAATCTAGGAAGTATCAAATCATGGATAGATGCATGCAATTCGATGTTAAATCAAGAATAGCCCAATTAAAGTTTATAATATCCCTTTTCTTTTGTTGAATGAAAAGGGATATTTTTTTTGAGACAACTTTCTTTCCAATTTTTTTGAATAGAATTAGAATTTGATCCGTCTGCAATTATCATTTTAGGCTGTATTTTATTTAATAATCGGTCTAGATTTATTTTTGGGTTTTGTGTAATAATCAGTAAGTCTGGTGATAAATCAGAAGGATAAATTCCTGAACTGTCTATTATAAATATTTTTTTGTTTTTAAAATACAGCAAATTTTTTAAAGATTCAGTTTTACTTAAAGAAACCGAATTTCCAACTAGATAAGAATTTATAATTCTCTCATTTTGATTATTTTTAGATAATACATCTCTTTTATAAAACACAATGTTTCTTCCTGTACGAGTAGAAATTAAGGTGCTGTTTTTTTGGTTGTAAATAATAAATTCTTTTCCTCTTTCGATTTGAATTTTATAAATGATAAATGACAACTGCACTAAAATTAAAGAACTCATTACGAATATCATTTTGGTAAAATTTGTTTTTTTTAGCCATATAATACTGCTAATTATTAAAAGATAGAATGTTAGCAAATAATAAGAATTAAAACCAATATTTTTAATGACAAATGAATCTGCGGAAGCAACTGCGTGGATCATAAGATTTAGAAGATAAATGCTTTTTTCAAAAATCATTGTTATAAATAATGGCGGACTTTTAAAAATGGCAATTAACATTACAACAATTCCAGCAATCATTATAAAAGAAAGAACGGGAAGAATTATAATGTTGGTAACAAAGAATAAGCCAGGAAATTGATGAAAATAATAAAGGCACAGAGGCAAAGTGCCAATTTGAGCCGCAAAGGAAACGGTCAAAGCCTCCCAAATGTAATTTGTGAGTTTGTGTTTCGGTTTGTAAATATTCTTTAAAAGCGGCTGCAGCCAGATAATAAAAAACAACGCCAGATAACTTAACTGAAATCCGACATCAAATAAAAAATAGGGCTCAAATAATAATATTAGCAGAATTGAAACTAGTAAAGTATGATAAATATTGCCGTTTCTTCTTAAATGATTTCCAATTGCTACAAAAGAAAACATAACAACAGATCTTAAAACTGAAGGAGATAAACCCGAAATAATAGCAAATCCAGCTAAAGAAATTAAAATAGAAAACAGTTTAAAAAATGATCCTTTTTTTGTGTTTGGAATTGGTTTTAAAATAAAAGAAATAAAAAGCATTATAAAGCCAACATGCAATCCAGAAACTGATAAAATGTGCGTTGCACCAGAGTATTGATAATCTTGAATAATTTCTTGTGAAATTTCTTGCTGTTGTCCTAAAATCAGTGCAAGCGCTACATTCATTTCTTCTTTGTTGAATTTAGATTTTTCAAGGTTCAGAATGATTCGCGAATGTAGTTTGGCGCAATAATACCAAATGTCTTTTTGAATGATTTTGCTAACTGAAATTTCTCTTTTCTGGCAATAGATTTGAGCATAAATTTGTTTATCAGCCAAATATTTACTGTAATCAAATTGATTCGGATTTTTATTGGATTGATTGAGTTGTAAAACGGTCTCCATTTTAATGGTATTTCCAATTATCAAAGGATTTTTAGCGCTGTCTTTTTGAACATTGACAATTATTTTTCCTGAAAAATTCTTGTCTGAAATAGATTTTATTAACCCAATATAACGATCAGCGTAATCGTTGCTTTTTAGTTTTTCTCTAAGAATTAAAGTTACGGTTTGCTTCTTTTTAAATACACTTTCGCAATGTGTATAATTTGTTTTTTGGAGATTTTCTGTATGGCTTAATAAGGTAAAAATGCCGATTGAAAAAGCGAGAAAATAGGACGAAATCCCAAAAGGAAAATTATTTCTGCGGTATTTTAAATTCCACAAATAAGAAATACAAAATAAGGAAGATGAGAATAATAATATTATTGTTGCTAACGTAACGGAGCAATTAATATAATAAACGGTAATTATGCCTAGCAAAAAGGCGATTGTAATTTTTACTAACGGAAAATCTAATACTTTCATGGTCTAAAAGTATTAAATATTTGTAAGAAAAATAATAAAAAAAATGATTTTTATGGAAGGATTCTATTTATTTGCTCAAAGGCATTTTTATAATATGCTTCTTTTGTCGAAGAAATAATTACGCCTTTTGAAGTAGAAGAATGAACAAATTTTATTTCATCAGAATTGACTTCTGTAATAAGTCCGACGTGATTTATCTGTCTGCTTTTGTTGGTTTTAAAGAAAATCAAATCTCCTTTTCTTGCATCATTTAATGGAATCACTTTTCCAATTTTTGCCTGTTCATAAGAAGCTCTTGGCAGTGGTATATTTTCACTTTGAAAAGTAGTGTAAACCAACCCGGAACAATCAAAACCACTTCTTGTAGTTCCTCCGGCTTTATAACGAACACCAATATTGTCTGTTGCTTTTTCAATTAAATTGTTTACTAAAGCTCTATTTTCTTTTTTTGATTCGTTTTTGGTCGCAACCGCAGAAGTTGATTTACAAGAAGTAAAAGCAACGACTAAAACCAGAAAAATTATAATTCTTTTCAAGACGGAAGTTTTAAGTTTATTTTTTTAAATCGGCGACAATCAATTCTGCTGTTTTTTTACTAGCGCCAATTCCACCCAATTTTTGCTCTAAAATATCATAATTATGGAGCACTTTTTTACGATATTCTGGTTCTAATAATTTTTGAAGTTCTTCTTTAATTCGCTTTTTATTGCATTCTCTCTGAATTAATTCCGTCACAACTTCTTGATCCATAATTAAATTGACAAGAGAAATGTATTTTAAGGTAATAATGCGTTTTGCAATTTGATACGAAACTTCACTTCCTTTATAGCAAACTACTTCGGGAACTTTAAAAAGCGCCGTTTCAAGAGTTGCAGTTCCAGAAGTTACCAAAGCGGCAGTCGATGAACGAAGCAAATCGTAGGTTTTGTTAGAAACAAAAGCGATATTTTTATTTTTTAGAAATTGCTGATAGAACTCATATTCTTGACTTGGAGCACCAGCAATTACGAATTCGTAATCCTGAAAATCATCAACAACGCTCAACATTACGCTTAGCATTTTGGTGATTTCCTGTTTACGGCTTCCTGGTAAAACGGCGATAATTGGTTTTTCGCCTAAATTATTTTCTTTTCTAAATACAGTTTCATCGAATGCAGGCTGATTCTGAATGGCATCAATTAATGGATGTCCTACAAAATCTACTGGAAAATGATGTTTGTCTTCGTAAAAGCTTTTTTCGAAAGGCAGAATAACAAACATTTTATCAACATCCTGTTTGATTGCATTAATACGATTTTCTTTCCAAGCCCAAATTTGTGGAGAAATGTAATAATGTGTTTTGTATCCTAATTCTTTAGCCCATTTTGCAATTCGCATATTAAAACCTGGATAATCAATAAAAATGATTACATCTGGCTGAAATTCAGAAATATCCTTTTTGCAGATTTTGATATTGTTTAAAATGGTTTTCAAATTAAAAACAACTTCGATAAATCCCATAAAAGCCAATTCACGATAGTGTTTAACTAAAGTTCCGCCCACTTTTTGCATTAAATCGCCGCCCCAAAATCTAATTTCTGCTTCAGGATCTTCAACGTATAATGCTTTCATTAAGTTAGAACCGTGCAAATCTCCAGAAGCTTCTCCTGCAATTATGTAATATTTCATGTTGGTTTTTTTGAATGTGCTAAAGTTGTAATTCCGTATTAACGGCAACTTCGCAAAGATAAGGTTTTAAACAATTAATGTAGAAATTGCCAGTACAATCACGGCTAAAATTACGCCTCGAGCCATAAATTCTTTATTTCTTTTTAATAAAATGGCAAAAACGGCAAGATCTAAAAGTGTTCCTAAAGTTATGATTTTTCCGAGATATCCCTGTTCTTTTATAATTTGAAGTCCAGAGGAAATATCAAAATTGGTAAAAAAAGTAATGAATAAATAACTTCCTAAAAGTGCCGTAAAAATTCCGATTATAAAACCGATTCCTATTTCTTTAATCATTTAATTTCCAAGTGTTAAGTTGCTGAATGGAGTGATGTGCAGTTAAGTCAAACTGAACGGGAACGACTGAAACATAGCCGTTTTCTAATGCCCATTCGTCCGTATCTTCGCCTTTATCTTCATTGACAAATTTTCCGGCAAGCCAATAATAATCTTTTCCAAAAGGAGTTTGTCTTTTGTCAAATTTCTGAGCGTAATATGCTTTCGCTTGACGACAAACTTTAATTCCTTTTATTTCAGATTCTTTTAATTTTGGAAAATTGACATTTAAAACTACTCCAGGCGGAAGTTTATTAGCTAGAGTTTCTAAAGTAATTCTTTTTACAAAAGATTTAATTTGTTCAAAATCTGCATTCCAGTCAAAATCTAATAAAGAAAAACCAATCGATTGAATTCCTTCAATTCCTGCTTCTACCGCGGCGCTCATTGTTCCAGAATAAATTACATTTATAGAAGAATTAGAGCCGTGATTGATGCCCGAAACACACAAATCGGGTTTACGTTTTAAGATCTCATTTACCGCCAATTTTACACAATCTACAGGAGTTCCAGAACAGCTGTATTCGGCAATTTTGTCGTTTTCTTTTGAAATTTTGTCTAAAAATAAAGTATTATTGATTGTAATTGCATGCCCCATTGCGCTTTGGGGTTTGTCTGGAGCAACGACGATAACTTCGCCGATTGTTTCCATGACACTAATTAGTGCTCTAATTCCAGGAGCTAAAATACCGTCGTCATTCGTGACAAGGATTAGAGGTTTTTCGGCTTTCATTTTATGAATATTATGTGTAATTTTAACAATTGTAAGATTTTAAAAACAAATGTAGTGACAGATTCTTCGAGATAAGTCACAAATATTGTAAAATTTGTCAACTAAGTTAAAGAACTTTTTTGCGAATTAAACATTTTTATATCTTTAACAAAAAATTATCGTGACGTTAGCTATCGTGGCATAGTTTTTAACGTAACTTAGATTAAAAAATTGATGAATGCTATTATAAAGTTTATGAAAAGAAATTATAAGATAATTATAGCCGTGTTGTGCTTGTCGCTGACATTATTCGCTTTTAAGATGAATGCCGATAGGACAATTGATCCGGATCCGAACAGAGATAAAACACTTTTAGAATTATTAGCATTTGTTATTGAAAAAGGACATTACAGTCCAGCAGAAATAAATGACGAATTTTCAAAAGGTATTTTTAAAGATTATATTGATGCGTTAGATCCTTCAAAAAGATTCTTCCTCCAGTCTGATATTGATGAGTTTAAGCAATATGAATTAATGCTTGATGATCAATTTTTGAATAAAGATATCACGTTCTTCAACCTTACTTATACAAGATTGATGAAACGTATGGAAGAAAGCAAAAAACGTTATAAAACAATTTTAGCTCAGCCTTTTAATTACAATGTTGATGAAACTTTCAATGCTGATTATGAGAACATTCCGTATGCGAAAAACTTAACGGAAATCAATGAAAGATGGAGAAAACAAATTAAATTGTCTACACTTTCTTCTTTGGTAACGAAACAAAAAATTGAAGAAGAAAAGAAGAAAAAAGATCCTTCTTACAAGGAAAAAACTTTTGATGCTTTAGAAAAAGAAACACGCGAAAGTTCTTTAAAATCTTTAGATGACAACTTTAGTGTTATTAAAGATTTAAATAGAGAATATTGGTTTTCAGTGTATTTGAATTCAATTATGGCTCGTTTTGATCCACATACAAGCTATTTTGCTCCTGAAGAAAAAGATCGTTTTGATGTAAATATCAGTGGTAAATTGGAAGGAATCGGAGCTCGTTTGACTAAGAAAAATGATTTCACTCAAATTGATGAATTAATTTCTGGAGGTCCAGCTTGGAAAGGAAAACAACTAGAAGCTGGAGATTTAATCTTGAAAGTTGCTCAAGGAAACGAAGAGCCAGTTGACGTTGTTGGAATGCGTTTGGATGATGTTGTAAAGAAAATTAAAGGTCATAAAGGAACTGAAGTGAAACTTACAGTTAAAAAAGTTGACGGTTCTATCAAAGTTATTTCAATCATTCGTGATGTTGTAGAAATTGAAGAAACATACGCTAAATCTAGTATTGTTGAGAAAAACGGTTTAAAATATGGTGTAATTTATCTTCCGAAATTCTATATCGATTTTGAAAATAAAGACGGACGTGATGCAGGAAAAGATATCGCGCTTGAAGTAGAAAGATTGAAAAAGGAAAATGTTAACGGAATTGTTTTAGACGTTCGTGATGACGGTGGAGGATCTCTTTCTACAGTAGTTGATATTGCTGGTTTATTTATCGAAGAAGGGCCAATTGTTCAGGTAAAATCTGCAGGTAAAAAGAAAGAAGTTTTATACGATAAAGACAAAAAAATCGAATGGGATGGTCCGTTGGTAATTATGGTAAACAGTTTCTCTGCTTCGGCATCTGAGATTTTGGCTGCTGCAATTCAAGATTATAAACGTGGAATTATTATCGGAAGTAAACAAACTTACGGTAAAGGAACTGTACAAAACGTATTAGATTTAAATCAGTTTGTTCGTAATGCAAACTATGGAGATCTTGGAGCTTTGAAAATTACAGGTCAAAAATTCTACAGAATTAATGGAGGTTCAACTCAATTAGAAGGTGTTCATAGTGATGTTGTTATGCCAGATCGTTATGCTTACCTAAAAATGGGAGAAAGAGATATTGATAATGCAATGCCTTGGGATAAAATTGATCCAGCAGACTACAATACTTGGACTTCTAGTGAAAACTTCAATAAAGCGATTTTAAACAGTAAAAATAGAATTGCTCAAAATGCTCAATTCAAATTAATTGAAGACAATGCAAAATGGATTGATGTTAAGAACAAAGAAAACACGTACAGCTTGAATATTAAGAGTTTTAAAGAAACTCAAGAGCAAGTTGAAAACGAAGGAAAAAAATATAAACCAATTTCTGATTATAAAAACAGCTTAGTTTTTAAATCTCTTCCGTATGAAGACGCAGAAACAGCTAATGACGCAGCTTTAAAAGAAAAAAGAGATGCTTGGCATCAAGCTTTATCTAAAGACGTTTATGTTGAAGAAGCTTTAAATGTTTTGGATGATTTACAAACAAAAGGATTGGTGAAAAATAACGTTGTTTCTCCTAAAATGAAAAAGGATAAACTAGTGAAGTCTTAAATTCAAAAAGAATTTAATTTGTTTAAAAACGCTCTATAAATTTTAATTTATGGAGCGTTTTTTTGTATGTTTATCTCTTAATTAATATTCTATGAAAAGTTGTATAGCTTTAGTTTTGATCGGTTTTGCGTTATTATCTTGTAAAAAAGAAAACGTAGAAATCAAAGAAAATCCAGAAATAAAAGAAAGTGTAGTCAAAAACACACTTGTTCCTTTCGTAGAAAATTCCATTAGTAAAGATTCTTTGTATACTGTCGCTTATCTTCCAACATCAACAACAAAGCAAATAGTAAAGCATAAATATTATACACTTTCTTACAATGAAAAGTTTGAGCAGGCCGAATGGGTGGCTTATGAGTTGAAAAAGAGTTACTTGAAAAGCTACGATTTTAAAAGACCTTATTTTGTTGAAGATCCAAAAGTAACAACTGGTTCTGCAGATTGGAGAAATTATAAAAAATCAGGTTATGATAAGGGACATCTTTGCCCTGCTGGAGATATGGAATTTAGCAGAGAGGCTTACAATGACACTTTTTATACGTCGAATATTTCTCCGCAGAAAAAAGAATTTAATGCTGGAATCTGGAATAGAATAGAGCAGAAGACTCGTTATTGGGCTGGAAAATATAATGATATTTACGTTGTAACAGGCGGAATTGCAAAAGATTCAGACAAAAAAATAGGAACAGAAGAAGTTGCTGTTCCTAAATATTTCTATAAAATTGTTTTAGCTAAATCGGGTAAAGAACATAAAGCGATTGCATTTTTAGTTCCAAATGAAAAAAGCGACAAATCTATTTATGATTTTGTAGTTCCGATTGAAACTTTAGAAAAAATGACTGGAATTGATTTCTTTCCGAACCTTAAAAACTTAAAAAGTAGTAAGGACTTTTAAATCTGCAATAGTTTCTGTTGGATTTTCGGCTCTAAAAACAAAGCTTCCAGCAACTAAAACATCTGCGCCAGCTTCTACTAGTTGTTTAGCATTTTTGCTGGTTACACCACCGTCAATTTCAATTAAAGTTGATGCATTTTTACGAGTAATCAAAGCTTTTAGTTTTTTGACTTTATCATAAGTGTTTTCAATGAATGATTGTCCGCCAAATCCTGGGTTTACGCTCATAATGCAAACAACATCAATATCGTTTATAACGTCTTCTAATAAATCAACATTTGTATGCGGATTCATTGCTACTCCAGCTTTCATTCCTTCTGCTTTAATCGCCTGTAGTGTTCTGTGAAGATGTGTGCAAGCTTCGTAATGTACAGTTAATCCATTTGCTCCTAAATCTGCAAAAGTTTTAATGTAGCGATCTGGATCGATAATCATTAAATGTACATCGATATATTTTTTTGCGTGTTTAGAAATTGCTTCTAAAACTGGCATTCCAAAAGAAATGTTAGGTACAAAAACTCCGTCCATAATATCGATATGAAACCAATCAGCTTGACTGCTATTAATCATTTCGACATCACGTTGTAAATTGGCAAAATCTGCTGCAAGAACTGAAGGAGCTATAAATGTATTTTTCATTGTATTTCTTGTGTGTTATTTTTATTGTAAAGATAAAGTTTAACCGCAAAGAGCGCAAAGGTTTTTCGCAAAGTTCGCAAAGTTTCTGTTTTGAAATTATTTGAGAAAACAAAGTTCGCAAAGCTTTGAGAACTTTGTCTTACTGTATATGCTTAAATAAAATCTTCGTGAACTTTGCGAAAAACCTTTGTGCACTTCGCGTTAAAAAGAAAAAGATAAAAATAAAAAACTCCGGTAATCAGCCGGAGTTTCAATCATCAATCAAAAAACGAACAGTCAATCAAACTGTTGTTTGCGTTACAAAGGTTTCATGTTTGTGTCTCAAGTTACGAAAAGCAACCTGAAATTTTAAACTTGAAACAAATATTGTTTATCCTAAATAAGTTTTAAGGATTTTACTTCTAGAAGTGTGTTTCAATCTACGGATTGCTTTTTCTTTAATTTGACGAACACGCTCACGAGTTAAGTCGAAAGTTTCTCCAATTTCTTCAAGAGTCATTGGGTGCTGATCGCCAAGACCAAAATACAAACGTACAACATCTGCCTCTCTTGGCGTTAATGTTTCTAAAGAACGTTCGATCTCAGTACGAAGAGATTCGTGAATTAATTCTCTATCAGGATTTGGAGATTCTCCAGAACGTAATACGTCATAAAGGTTAGAATCTTCTCCTTCAACAAGAGGAGCATCCATAGATAGGTGACGTCCAGAGTTTTTCATAGACTCTTTTACGTCGTTTACAGTCATGTCAAGTTCTTTTGCAATTTCCTCAGCAGAAGGTGGACGCTCGTTAGATTGCTCTAATAAAGCGTACATTTTGTTGATTTTATTGATAGAACCAATTTTGTTTAATGGTAAACGTACAATACGAGATTGTTCAGCTAGAGCTTGAAGAATCGATTGACGAATCCACCATACAGCGTAAGAAATGAATTTGAAACCACGAGTTTCATCAAAACGTTGAGCTGCTTTAATTAAACCTAAGTTTCCTTCATTAATTAAATCCGGAAGAGTTAATCCTTGATTTTGATATTGTTTAGCCACAGATACTACGAAACGTAGGTTGGCTTTTGTTAGTTTTTCTAAAGCTCTTTGATCACCAGCCTTTATTCTTTGTGCTAATTCTACCTCTTCATCAGCGGTAATTAGGTCAACTTTTCCAATTTCTTGTAGATATTTATCTAACGATGCAGTTTCACGATTAGTTACCTGCTTGGTGATTTTAAGTTGTCTCATGTTGTTGTCTCCCTATTTTTTTAAAGTGTACAAATGGTTATACGTAAGGAGTGTCAAAAAAGTTACAATTAATTTGAAAAATATTTTAAAAAAAATCCGATACGACCAAAAAGTACCGGATTTTACATTGATTTTTTTTGTAAAATATTAATTTACAGCATTATCAGTAATGGTGATAAATTCTTTAATAAAAACAGATTTGCCACTTTCTGAAAATCCTTCAAGAACAATTTCGAACTTACCAGAAACATCTGAAGTGTAAAAGCTTAATTTTTGATCTTTAAGATTTACATTCGGATTCCACAACAACTGATGCCTGTAATCAGGAATTCTGTCATTTTTTTCTTTAATGTAATCAGGGCGAAAATATTCTTTTTTAATTTCTGGTCTTAACAATTGTGGTCTGGTAATAAAACGGCCTTTTAGTTTGGTGTCATAATTTCCTTCTTTAGTAGTATAAGTCAGAAGTCCGTTAAATGAATTCGCTCCATAATAATAAAGACCGCTAACGACGTTTACCTTTTCAATTTTTTTCGGATTGTAGGCAAAAAGCTCATTTAAATCCTCAATTACAAGTCCGTCAACAGTAACAAGTACTGGCAATGTAGATTCATAATTCGCATCATTATCAGGAACATGAATCGAATAATTATTTTTAGTTTTTGTAAAATAAACCCCCTTTACAATTTCTGTAATGGTTTCTTCCATTGTTTTAAATCTGGTATAATCGTCTAAAATATATTCGGTAGATAAACTTCCAAAAAAAGGAACACTGTCTTTTAGATTTACAATACTGTCTTTTTTGACATTATAATAGGCATTTTCGATCTGGCTTGAAACCATTCTTTCGCTAATGTTATTTTTAGAATCTAAGTTGAATTGAAGATTTGTAAATTCCAGTTTCGAAAAATCTGCCGTAATATCTTTGTCTACTTCAATTGTATATTCATTTTTGTTTTCTTCAATCACCTGAACAATAATGTTTGTGCTTGAGTTTGATTTATCAAGGTTAAAAATAAATCTTCCCTGATCATCTGTTTTTGTAAATCTTAATTCAGAATTTTTATCAACAATAGAAAGTGCTATTTTTTTATTTTTAATATCGGCAGAAGAAGAGGTTATTTTTCCTGTAATCAGCTCGCCTCTTAATTCTGGCAATATCAAAACGTTATTTTTAAGTGGAGCAGCTACAATATCTTTTCTGCTATCTTTTGTTTGGTCAAATCCGTTTTTGTTTTGACTAACAAAACCATCTGTTTTTCTTATAGAAAGACTGTATTTTCCGTTTAAGAAATCTTCAGATTCAGTTTTTATGGTAAGAGGAACTTCTTGGCGACTATTGTATGTTTTATTTTTTAAATCAAAAGAAATAAAATTGTTGGCTACAGTAGAGGTGGCAGAGTTTTCAGTTTGTACGGCTGGTTGATTAGGAATTTCTTTATATGGATTTAAGATATAAAGATCGATATTGAAAAAATTTTCAGCATCTTTATTCAACATCCATTTCGTGTATCCAATTAATTTATAATTGCCAGATTCAAGAGTTGTTGGCAAAAAGAAATCTCCATTTCCTGTTCCATCTTTAAGGAATATTTTATGTCTAAAAACACTTTTTTTGTTGCTGTCTACTAATTCTATATAAGCAGTTTTGCTTTGCGTTTTTGTGCTTTGAGTAGTGTTGTCTATACAGAAGACTTTATACAATAAAGTTTCTCCAGTTAAATAAGAACTGGTATTGGCGCTGATATAAATGGACTCATTTAAGGTTTTGTCGATTCTATTCAGTTCCGTTGGCGAATTAAGATTTTGGGCAGTTAAAATCTGTCCAGAACTTATTAATAAAGCTGAAAATACGATGTGTTTTAATCTATCCAAAATGAAGGTTTTATGTTTGATGCAAAAGAGGTACAGTCGCCACATTGAATATCATATAAGATAATTGGTGTGTCTTGAGTAGGGTAGTAAGATTTAGTTCCTGATCGAACCAATTCTATTGCCGTACTTGATGTCAAATCGAAGATGTATCTGTAGGCTTCTTCTTCTGGGATCACAGCCGGACAATTGTATTGATATTCGGGTTGTTCTTTTCCTGGGAGTATATCCTTAAAGTTGAAAAACAATCTTTTTGTGGAAACAGAAGAAACATTAAAAAAACCAATTACTTTTTCATTCGGATTGTCTACTGAGGTCAGATTTCCGTAAAAAAAGCCTGGCTGAGTCTGAGAAAGTATGCTTCCTGAATTGGATATTTCATTTAATGTTTCATAAAAAGTTTGAGCAGCCAAATTTTGAACATATTGTTTTACTAAAATACTATATCTGTTTCTGATTATTACATCTTTTGAATCTATAAAACGAACGGGAAAATTAACAACTTTATCTTCACTCAATTTACTGGTGTTGGTAAGTAGTAGTTCTTTTGAAGATTGGTTTAGATAACATACTCTCGCTTCTTCTACACGGTCAACCAATTCAATTGCACCATTTACAACTACTGCTTTTTTTGCGTACCAATATGGAGCAATTACTTTGTAAGTTTCCTCATATTCATATCTGTAATATTTAGAAGAGTTTGTAGGATCTGTGCTATTTACCGTAATTTCTACGCCTAACTCACCATTTTTGGTAACCGCAGTGGCTTGCAGGTTTTCAATTTCCGTTTGTGTCGGCATTTTTTCGGTAGTTGAAATATAAGAGTGGCCGTCTTTAGTGCGAACATGTAGCTGGTAACTTCTGTCTGCAGTTGCCTGAAATTGATTGATAGAAGTGTAGGTTTGATTGTTTTCTTGAAAATCGTATTTGTTTCCAATATCGTCTGTAATATAAACTTCCGCTTGACTTTCAAATCTTGGAGCACTTTCTTCTAAAGTGTAAGTTCTTGAAATTTTAATTTGTTGATTTTTTAATTCGTTAGTAATATTTGCTTCAATTACCACTAAGTCTTCAAATTCATTTGCTTGGTAAGCATATGGTGTAGTGCATCCAAAAATAGAAGCTAGTGTTAATGTTATAAGGAATCTTAAGAGTATGATTTTTTTCATAACTATTTAGAATTTAAAATTGTAAGTAATTGTTGGTATTGGCACAGCAAAAATGGAAGTTTTGTATGCTTTGATTTCGCCATTGTTTGTTACAAAAAAGATTGAATATGGATTATTTCTTCCTAAAAGATTATAAACGGAAATATTCCAAAAACTATGGGCTAATTTTTTTATTTTATGATTTCCTTCAATGTTTAATCCAACATCTAATCTGTAATAATCTGGTATTCTAAATTGATTACGGTCGCTATAAAGAGTATATTCGGCTCCATTATAGTAATATTTTCCAATAGGATAAGTGATAGGTCTTCCTGTCTGATATACAAAGTTAGATGAAAAACTGTATCGATGCGTAATTTTGTAATTCATGACTATGCTTAGATCATGAGGTTTATCAAAATTGGTAGGGAAAAATTTTCCGTTGTTTACCTTTTCATCATTAAACTGACTGTCAAGTTTTATGAAGGTTCTAGAATAAGTATAACCAATCCATCCGTTAAGTCTTCCAATTGATTTTCTTATTAAAAGTTCAATTCCGTAAGCTTTTCCATCGCCTTGAAGTAATTCAGTTTCTAAATCTTGGTTTAAAAGTATTTGAGAACCTGTTTTATAATCTAATACATTTTTAGATGTTTTGTAATAGCCTTCAAGACTGACTTCTAAATCTTTATAGTCAAGATTTTTAAACAATCCTACAGAGTATTGTCGCCCGCTTTGAGGTTTAACATTTAAGTCGGATAATTTCCAAGTATCAGTTGGAGATTGTGTTGTGTTATTGGTAAGAAGATGTATGTACTGATAATTTTGGTCAAAACCTGCTTTTAAATAAAGGCTTTCGTCAATAATATATCGAAGACCAATTCTTGGTTCAAATCCTCCAAAAGTTTTAATTACTTCATTGTTTCCGTATGTTTTTTCTTCAATTACAGTTGATTGTGTCTTCGGAACACCGTCCTGATATACTTTTTGAGTTGATGGTCCAAGTGCAGCAAAAAGAGAATAACGAGCTCCTAAATCAAGAAGTAATTTTTCGGAAATCTTAAATTTATCTGAGAAATATACAGCCGATTCTAAACCTTTTTCATGTTCTATATCAATAGGATTAACTAGTGAATTATCTCCGTTCGGTGTTAATTGTCCCGGATTTATCTTATATAGTTTGCTTGCTATTCCGTAAGTGAATTTATGGTTGCTGTTGAATTCAGTATTGAATTTTAAATTCCCTTGTGTTTCGTTTATTTTATATTTTAAAATAAAAGATTCTGGATTGATTGCACTGTAGTCAATACTATATTTATATTCACTATTGGTAAAATTCAGCTCGCTGTTATTTTTTTCATTAAAAGTGTGTTTCCATTTCAAAGAAACCATTCTGTTGCTATACGTGTATAAAGAATCTGGTGTAATATTGTATTTGTCTTTACTGAAATAACCAGAACCTTCTACCGAATTATTTTTGTTTATTTTATGTGTATATTTTGCATACAAATCATAAAATGAAGCTTTACTATTTTTTAAATTTTCATCCTCTAGAGATTTAAGAATCCAGTCAGAATAAGTTGCTCTTCCTGCAACCATTAAGCTGGCTTTTTCTTTTACAATAGGAATAGAAGCTGTCAGGTTGCTTGTAACAGGTCCGATACCTCCTTCACCTGAAAATTTCTCTGTATTACCATTTTTTGAGATAATATCAAATACAGAAGATAATCTTCCTCCATATTGAGGTGGAATTCCTCCTTTGTAAATATCAACTCTGTTAATTGTGTAAGGGTTTATAGCACTGAAAAAACCAAAAAGATGCGAAGGATTGTAAATAGTTCCGTTATCTAGTAACATTAAATTCTGATCTTCTTTACCTCCACGAACATTAAATCCAGACGAGCCTTCGCCGGTAGATTTGACCCCAGGAATAGTAAGTGCAATTTTTAGGACATCTCTTTCTCCTAAAACCAACGGAACCGTTTTAACTCCTTCTGCTTCAATAGTAGTAACTCCCGTTATGGCAGTTCTTACGTTTTGGCTATTTTTACTTTTTACCAAAACTTCATCAAGCTGATTGATTTTTTCAATAATCGTAAAATCTAATGTTCCGTTACTGTAAATCATGATTTTTCGAGATGCTGTATTGTATAGCACCGATCCAACTTCAATAGTGCTTAAGCCTGTCGGAATTTTCAAGGTATAAAAACCTTCGGCATTAGTAACTGTGCTTATGGAAGTGTTTTTTACCCTTACATTTATGTCTGAAAGAGGTTTTTGATCTTTCAAATCTGTAATATGTCCCGAAAGGATGTATATGTCTGAATTTGAGTCTGTTTCTGAATCTGTTGTTTCTTTTCCGATCAATTCAACAGGAGCAGAAACCATTTTTTGATTTTTCTGAACCGAGTCATATTGTTGGAAAAATATCGGTGCATTTGAATTTTTAGTAGTATTCAATTTGCTGTAAATAATACTGTTTTTGGTAAGGATAATTTTGTTTTTATCCATAAAAAAATTCAAATCGGTGTCTTGTAAAACCTTAGTCAAAACATCCTGAACAGGCTTATTTTGGTAGTCGCCTGAAATTAAAACATTCTGGTCGAACCATTCTTCTTGAAAGTAAAATTTATAATGGCTAGCAGCTTCAATTTGTTTTAAAGCTTCAATTCTGTTGATGTTACTGAATTTTATGCTTACTGTATTTTGCTGATTTTGTGAATGCACTAAAAAATTAAAACCAAAAAAAAGTAAAAGGATTGTAAATATTCTCATTGCGTAATTTTCAAGCTTTAATTATTAATGTAAATCATTAAGTTTTTTATAAATAGTGGCAGATTTTCTTTTCTTATCTTACTATTCATCAAATAATAATCGTTTATTTTTCTTTTTCTGTCTGGGAATAAGCTAATAATTGCCTTTTTATCTTTGATAAGATTTAATTTGTTTTCCTTAAGAAGAATAAACTCGTTGGCAGGAATATATTCTATCTGATTAATTTCAACGTTATTAAGTTTATTTTTCTCCTTTAAATATTTTATATAAAGAGTAGTGGTGTTGTTAATGACTGTTTCTTGGTAAAAGCCACCTTTGAAAACAGAAGGAAGATTTTTCAGATTTACAAATTTTTCATCATTTATTGTAAAACTGTTAACATGCTCTTTTACTAGATTTATTCTAGTGTTATTATCCTCAATATAAGGATTTAAAATTAGTTCATCTCTGTAGATGTCATATTTGAGAAGTAAATCGAAATAATTTTGATTATTATAACAGATATTTCCTTTTGTAAAATTATCTGCTTGATAATACCTGTTTTGATTGTTTACGGTTTTGTCATAATTAAAATGAGCTGGGCCATTTTTGATATCTAGAGATTCAATGCCTAAATTTTTATCTAGCCATTTATAGATCTCTTTTTCTTTAGAATTTTGACTCTGAATGCAGTGATTGTTTAGTAATAATCCAATTATTAGAATGAATAAGGATTTTTTTTGTAAATTCTTCAACAGATTAAGGTTTTTATAGTTTTTGGTTTTGGTTGTTTCCAAAAATAGATAAAAAATGTAAGTAATATAACTTAATAGTGTTAAAATGTAATAAAATATGTATTTTTAGTATAAAAAACGGATAGTTTGATTTTAAAATTTTGAAGAAATAAAAAGGGATTTCCAAAATTTTGAAAATTTAAACGTTTCTGGGCTTAGTGCATTTCTTTCTAAAATAAAAGATCAAATTAAGAATTGATTTTTATTACTGCTTAATCTTGTTTTTTCAGAATTTACATTTCTCAAAAACAATCTCAAAATTCATATGATGATTATTAAAGAGTTTATGCTGAAGTTGCTTTTGTGCAACCAATCAAATATTTGGAATTGTTTATCAGTAATAATAGATACTTAAAAACCCCAATTCAACTAAATGAATTGGGGTTTTCTATGAATAAACCTTTAGTAAACTAAGATCTGATTACTCTTTTTTCTCCTCACGTGGAGGTCTTGGAACAAGCGCTTTTTTAGACACTTTTTCTTTTTTAGTTTTAGGGTCAACTCCTAAGTATTTCACTTGGAAAACATCTCCCATTTTAACTACATCAGCAACGTTTTCAGTACGTTCCCAAGCCAATTCAGATACGTGAAGCAATACTTCGTTTCCTGGCGCTGCAGTATATTCTACAACAGCTCCAAAATCTAGCATTTTGATTACTTTAACTTCGTAAGCTTCTCCCATTTGAGGTTTGAAAGTTAAAGCGTCAATTTTAGCTAATACAGTTTTGATGCCTTCTGGGTCAGTTCCTAAGATTTCAACAACTCCTTGTTCGTCTACTTCGTTGATTACGATAGTTGTTCCTGTAGCTTTTTGTAATTCTTGAATTACTTTTCCGCCAGGTCCAATTAACGCTCCAATAAAGTTTCCAGGAATAGTTCTAGTAATGATTTTTGGTGCATGAGCTTTTACGTCAGCTCTTGGAGTAGCGATTGTTTCAGTTAATTTTCCTAAAATATGCAAACGTCCGTCGCGAGCTTGAGATAAAGCTTGCTCCATAATATCATAACGTAAACCATCAATCTTAATATCCATTTGACAAGCTGTGATACCGTCAGCAGTTCCAGTTACTTTAAAGTCCATGTCTCCTAAGTGATCTTCATCTCCTAAGATATCAGACAATACAGCAAATTTCTCTCCGTCAGTAATCAATCCCATAGCAATCCCAGAAACTGGTTTTACCATTTGAACTCCAGCGTCCATCAAAGCCATTGTTCCAGCACAAACTGTTGCCATAGAAGAAGAACCGTTAGATTCTAAAACCTCAGAAACAACACGAATTGTATAAGGACAATCAGCAGGAATCATATTTTTTAAAGCTCTTTGAGCCAAGTTACCGTGACCAACTTCTCTTCTTGAAGTTCCTCTTAATGGTTTTGCTTCACCAGTTGAGAAAGGAGGGAAGTTATAGTGTAAGTAGAATTTCTCTTCACCTTGCTCTGATGGAGAATCGATTTGGTTTGCTTCTCTAGAAGTTCCTAAAGTTACAGTTGCCAAAGCTTGAGTTTCTCCACGTGTAAATAAAGAAGAACCGTGAACTCTTGGTAAATAATCAATTTCACACCAGATTGGTCTGATATCTGTTGTTTTTCTACCATCTAAACGAACACCTAATTCTAAGACTACATTACGAACAGCTTCTTTGTTTGTTTTGTAGAAATATTTAGAAACTAAATCTCCGTCAGCAGCTAATTCTTCTTCAGTAAATAAAGCTTTAACTTCTTCTTTTATTTCAGCAAATGCAGCACCTCTTTCGTGTTTAGCTGAACCAACTTTTGCAACAGCATAGATTTTATCGTAAGCTGCTTCTTTTACTTTTTTGTAGATTTCTTCGTTTTCTTTCTCTCCTTCGTAAGTACGGATTTCTTTTTTACCAAAAGCTTCCTGTAAACGATATTGAGCCTGAATTTGAACTTTGATAGCCTCGTGAGCAAATTTAATGGCTTCGATCATTTCAGCTTCTGAGATTTCTTTCATCTCACCTTCAACCATGGCAACAGAATCCATAGAAGCTCCAATCATCATGTCGATATCAGATTTTTCTAATTCTTCTCTGCTTGGGTTGATCACTAATTTTCCGTCGATACGTGCAACACGTACTTCCGAAATTAAGTTGTAAAATGGAATATCTGAAACTGCTAAAGCTGCAGACGCTGCTAAACCAGCTAATGCATCTGGCATAACAGTTTCGTCATGAGACATTAATTGAATCATAACTTGTGTTTCAGCATGGTAATCGTCTGGGAAAAGCGGACGCAATACACGGTCAACTAATCTCATTGTCAATACTTCGCTGTCGCTTGGACGAGCTTCTCTCTTGAAGAAACCTCCAGGAAAACGACCTGCTGCTGCAAATTTTTCACGGTAATCTACCGTTAACGGTAAAAAGTCAACCCCTGGGTTTGATGTGCGAGCTGAAACTGCTGTTGCAAGAATCATTGTGTCGCCCATTCTAACTACTACAGAACCATCTGCTTGTTTTGCTAAACGACCTGTCTCGATTGTGATGCTTCTTCCATCACCTAAATCGATTTTTTCTACAAATAATTGTGGAATCATAAATTTTTTCCTTTTTGATTATACAATGGGTTTTAGTTGTGTTGTAGTTGTTGTGTGTGTAGTTATTGTTATCTAAAACCCAATGAAAAACCAAACTTTTTTTCTTGTAATATGCTTGTAAATAGTTGTAATTGTAAAAACAAAAAGAGGCACTTTCGCACCTCTTTTCTATATTGATTATTTTCTGATATTCAATACTTTGATAATCTCACGATATCTGTTGATCTCTTTCTTTTTCAAGTAATCAAGTAACGCTCTTCTTTTACCTACTAATAGTACAAGAGAACGCTCAGTGTTGTAATCGTGACGATTTTTTTTCAAGTGTTCAGTTAAGTGAGAAATTCTATAAGTGAACAATGCAATTTGACCTTCTGCGCTTCCAGTGTTTGTTGCACCACCGTGTTGTGCGAAAATCTCTTCTTTCTTTTCTTTGCTTAAATACATTCCAATATTATTTTAAATGATTTTTATGTATGTCAATACAACTTTTGTAAGACGGGTGCAAAATTAGATTAAAAAAACAAAAAAATCAAACAAAAATAAAAGAATCTTAAAATAGAATATCGATTTTTGTTTTTTGAGTAATCTACCGTCTTATAGTTCAACTAATTTTATATTGTCAGCGGTACAGAATATTGTACGCGAACAGGTACGCCTCTTTGTTTTCCGGGAATCCAGTTTTCATAGCTAGTAATAACTCTAACAGCTTCTTCGTCTAGACCATATCCTAAAGATTTGAGTATTTTAGGCTCTGTTATTTTGCCGTCTTTTTCAATTATAAATTGAATTATTAGTTTTCCAGATATTTTATTTTTTACAGCTTCTTTTGGTATAACAAAGTTAGTTCCAATAAATTGGTAGAAATCGTTTATTCCTTTTTTGGGCAATGGTCTTGATTCTAGTTGAGTATATTCTGTTACTACACCTTCAGAGTTTTTGCTTTTTCCAGAGATGAACTTTCCTTCTTTATAAATATCTATGTATTGATATTTTGAATCTTTAAAGAAGCCTTTCCATTCACCATCTTTAAATCCATTCTTTACATTTCCCTGAGCTAGAAAATTTTCTCCTTCATCTTCATACCAGCCATTCCCGTTTACAACAATATGTTCATTTTTAGAATTCCAAAAATCATAAATTTTCACATCAGAATCAATTCCTGATTGAGAATCTACGTATTCTCCTTTTAATTTAGGATTACCGCTTTCGTACCATTCAGAGAAATCTCCATTTAATCGTGCTTTAATATAATTTTCAGTTTTTTTCTTTTTGCCGTTTTCAAAATAATAAACATATTCACCATCTTTAGATAACCCATTTTTAGTTTTGGAATTCCCTTCCATTTTTAAAACGCCAGATTTGTAATAATCTTTAACTTGATAATAGTCTTTCTCTTTGTTAAAATCTTTTATAATTCTGTAAAAGACATAATTTTCTTTTGAAGCATCTTTTCCAATAGAATCAAAATAAATGATTTTGTCTGATGTGTTTTGTGAAAAAACGAATGCTGGAAGTAATGCTAGCAGTAAATAAATGGTTTTTCTCATTGATGTTTTTGTAGTAAAAATAGTGTTTTGTAGATTACTATATCAATAAAATTATTTTGATTTTAAAACTTTTCTCCCAGTTTGTTTCTCTGCTAACGAAGAATAAGAAGTCTTAATATTGTTTGCATCGATGCTAAATCCCGAAATTAATACACCTTTGTCATAATTGTCGGTAAACGAAATGTTTTTGGACAAATCATTTCCTTGCCAAACGCCTTGTTTTAAGCCATTTTTTATTTCGCCTTTTTGAGTTACAAAACCTTCCGTTTCTTTATATTCTCCATTTCCGTCGGTTACGGTTTGTGTTTTATCTGTTTCCCAACAATTAAGAATCAAAGTTTGAGATTTTTTTGTTTTAGAATCCCATAAATTCTGTTTCTCCGACTTCTTATTTTGATTTTCGTACCAATTAATTTCTTTACCATTTTTGTGATCATCAGAATAGTTTACAACCGATTCTTTTGCGCCGTTTTTGAAATAATAAATAAATTCTCCGTCTTTTTTCAAAACATCACGATCTAGAGTAGATCCTGTCATTTTCTTTCTTCCGTTTTTGTAATAATCTGTTACAACATAACGGACACTTTTTTGAGAATAATTAGTAATAACTCTCGTGTAAATATGATTTTCGGGTTTGCATTCTTGATTTAACGAGTCTAAAAAGATTTTTTTAGACACCATGTTAATTTGCGCAGAAAGTTGAACTGAAATAATCAGAAGCAAAAAGAGTAAGCTGTTTCCTTTCATTCAGTTCTATTTTTTATTCTTAAAGATAATTTTTCTAGAATAATTTAGCAACTTCTTGATTCACAAATTCTAAAAATCTTTCGTCAGCTTCTGTAAACGGATCTATAACATGACTGTCAATATCAATCTGACCAATATTTACTCCATTTACAAAAAGTGGGACTACAATTTCAGATTTTACGGTCAAACTGCAGGCAATATAATTGTCTTGCGCTTTAACATCTGGTACAACAAAATTAGCATTGCTTTCGGCTACTTGTCCGCAAATTCCTTTTCCAAACGGAATAACGGTATGATCTGTTTCTGCTCCAACATAAGGGCCAAGATGCAATGTTTTAGCGTCGTGATTGGCAAAGTAAAAACCAACCCAGTTGTAGTAATCGACATTTTCATTAAGAAGTTGGCAGATTGCTAGTAATTTTTCGTCTCTATTTTTTTCATTGTCAGCAATAATACTGCTTATCTTTGGTTGTAATTCTTGAAATGTCATAATGTAAAATTTTATACAAAAGTATTTAAAGCTAAACTCAAAAAATACATAAATTTGAAAAAAAAATCTCTTGAAAAAATATTTAGTTCAATTTAAGCCTTTCCTGATTTTTGTAAGCATCTTTTTCTTGACTTATATAATCTTGACAATACTTTATAAATTCTACTTAAATAGTTATCAAGTCAACGATCTTGATGACATTTCCATATTTGTTGGTAAAAACATCGAAGCATTGTTGAGATTTTTTGATTATAATGTCATTGTTCAAAAAAGCTCTCAAAATCCGTGGTTAGAAATTATCCTTAATAATTTGTTTCTGGCAAGAATAATTGAAGGATGCAATGCTGTAAGTGTAATGATTTTATTTGTTTCTTTCGTCGCAGCTTTTTCTGGAAAATTCAAAAAAACAGCTTTATTTATTTTATTTGGAATTGTATCTATTTATATTTTAAATGTACTGCGTATTGCACTGTTGGTAGTACTTTTGTATAAATTTCCAGAAAACAACAAATTAATTCATGATATTATATTTCCATTAATTATTTATGGATATGTGTTTCTTTTATGGATTTTTTGGATCAATAGATTTTCAAAATATGCTAAATAAATTATTAGAAAATAAATTTAAATTAATTGGCGCAGTACTTATTGTGCTTAGTTTGGCATTGGTAAGAATGTTTGAGTTGCAATTGTTTTATGATCCGTTTATAAATTATTTTCAGAATGACTTTAAGAATTTGCCGTATCCTCAAGTTGATAAATTAAAGCTTTTTTATAGTCTGTTTTTTAGATTTATACTGAATTCAGCTTTGTCATTAACTTTGATTTATGTTCTGTTTCAAAACCGAGATATTTTCAAGTTTAGTGCAATTTTATATGCCTTGTTTTTGGTAGTTCTTTTAACGTCATTTTTTATTGTTTTAGACTTTTTTCCAAAAGCAAGCTGGCTTCTTTTTTACGTTCGACGATTTATAATTCAGCCTATCTTAGTTTTGCTATTTATCCCTGGATTTTATTATCAACTTCAAAATTCCAAAAAATAACATTTGTTTAAGTTTTTTTATAAATCCTTTTTGAATAATTTTGCGGTATGAATATTAAAAAGTGTACAGGTCTATTTTTAGCGCTCCTTTTATTGGTTTCCAATATTGGGTTTGCTCTTGATGTGCACTACTGTGGAGGAAAAATTGCATCTATATCTTTAAATACAGCTTCAAAACCTGTAGTTGAAAAAAAATGTTGCGGTTCTAAAGAAAAAAAGAACTCTTGCTGTAAAGACAAACACGTTCAGATTGAGAAAAAGTCGGATAACGCAACGCTTAAGTTTTTCTTCTTTCAATTTGATTTTCCTGCTGTACTGCAAGAATACAAGCCTTTAACTTTTTTAGCGCTTTCTAATTTTAAAAAGAAAGAAGTCCTTTCGTATTATTCTGATGCAAATGCGCCACCCTTATTCAAATTATACAATCAGTATATTTTCTATTCCTGATTTTAATGTTAAGATGCTATGCAAGTCTTAGTTAAGACTTTGCATATACATTTTGATTGTTTTTTCTTTCGAAAGAACGTCAAGAATGTAATTCTATTTCAACATTAAAATCATTTTTTATGCAAAAAAAAATAATGCTTTTTGCAGCGTTTTTGCTTTCTGTTTCTATGTTTTCACAAGAAGATTTAGAAGAAGTAAAAATCAATAAAAAGCAAAAAGGGATTAAAAAATCCTTTACAGTAACCGCCAATACATCTTTAATTACAAGCAAAGAATTGCTAAAAGCAGCTTGTTGTAATCTTGCCGAAAGTTTCGAAACCAATCCATCAATTGATGTCAATTTTTCGGATGCCTTAACGGGAACCAAACAAATAAAAATGCTTGGTTTGACAAGTCCTTATTTAATGATTACAGAAGAAAATATTCCTTCTGTTCGTGGAGCTTCTCAAGCTTATGGTTTGTCTTTTACGCCTGGAACTTGGATTGAAAGTGTTCAGATTACAAAAGGTGCGGGAAGTGTAATTAATGGATACGAAAGCATTTCTGGTCAAATTAATACAGAACTTTTAAAACCTTTGAGTGATATTCCATTCTTTCTGAATGCTTACGGATCAACCGATTCTAGATTTGAATTAAATACCCATTTCAATAAAAAGTTATCTGATAAATGGGCAACAAGTTTATTTGTTCACGGAAATACACGTGTGGCAAAAAACGACATGAACAATGATGGATTTTTAGATAATCCGCTAGGAAAGCAAATCAATGTTTTAAATCGTTACCAATATTACAATCCAGAAAGCGGTTTGGTAAGTTTTATCAATTTCAGATATATGAATGATAAAAAACAAACTGGAGAACTTGATTTTGATAAAGATCGTGATCGCGGAACAACAAATTATTGGGGTTCAGAAATCAATACAGAACGTTTTGATGTTTCTACTAAAATTGGATATGTATTTAAAGATATGCCATATCAAAGCATTGGTTTTCAAAATGCTTTTAATAGTCATAAACAAAATTCTTATTTCGGTTTAAATCAATACGATATCAAACAAAATAGCTTTTATTCTAATTTGATTTTCAACTCGATTATAAACAATACGATGCATAAGTTTACTGCCGGATTGAATTTTAGTTACGATCAATATCAAGAATTTGTAAACTTAACAGACGTAAGCCGAATCGATAATTCGGTTGGAGCTTTCTTCGAATATACTTACGATAATACAGATAATTTTAGTTTAATTTTAGGCGGAAGAGTAGATAATCACAATAGATTAGGACTTTTTGTTACTCCGAGATTGCACATGAGATACAATCCTTGGAAAAATGGTGTTGTTCGTTTTTCAGCAGGTAGAGGAAAACGTTCTGCAAATATTTTCGCAGAAAACCAACAGCTTTTTGCTAGTTCAAGAACGTTTTCAATTTTAGATTCTAACGGAAAAGTTTACGGTTTAAATCCAGAAATTGCTTGGAATTATGGTGTGAGTTTTTCTCAGAAATTTCGAATTTTTAACAGAAACGCTGATGCAGGTTTTGATTTGTACCGAACAGATTTTCAGAATCAAGCAATCGTAGATGTAATGCAAAGTCCGCAACAAGTTTTATTTTATGATTTAAAAGGAAGTTCGTTTGCAAACAGTCTGCAAGTTGAATTTAATTATGAGTTGATTCATAATTTGAATTTAAGAACAGCCTATAAATATTATGACATTCAAACAGATTATTTAAGAGGTTCGTTTCAGCGTCCGTTGCAGGCAAAACACCGTTTTTTAGGGAATTTAGAGTATGAAACTACTCTAAATGATGATAGACAATGGAGGTTTGATTTTACCTATAATTGGTCAGGAAAACAGCAATTGCCTTATACAGCCTCAAATCCAACGCAAGATCAATTTCCTGATTTTTCGCCAGCTTATGCAGTTATGAATGCACAAGTAACGCGTGTTTTTTCTTCTGTTTTTGAAGTGTATATCGGAGGAGAAAATATAGGAAACTATAAACAAGAAAAAGCAATTTTAGGCGCAGATAATCCTTTTGGACCTAATTTTGATGCGTCTATTGCGTATGCGCCAATTTTTGGTCAAATGTATTATGCAGGATTGCGTTTTAAAATCAAATAAGAATTTCAAAAATAAATTTCAATAACAATAAAAATTAATAATATGAAAAAGATAATTTTAATCATGATGGTTGTTCTTTTTGGGTTTTCAGTTCAGGCTCAGACTCAAGCTAAAAAGAATAAAAATTTAAAATATACGACAGAAGTAAACGGTAACTGCGAGCAATGCAAAAAAAGAATCGAAAAAGCTGCTTACGGAGTTCCAGGTGTAAAAACGGCTAGTTGGGATATTAGCTCACATCAGCTTTCTGTTATTTTGAATGAAGAAAAGACCACTCCTTTAGATTTAAACAAAGCAATTGCCAAAGTAGGTCATGATACTAAGGAAGTTAAAGCGACAACAGAAGATTATGATAATCTACATAGCTGTTGCAAGTATGTAAGAGAATAATATTTGTAAAAGCCCAAACATTTAGTTTGGGCTTTTTTTAATAGTTAATTTATGTTTAAAATACCGCATTTTATTGCGGTTAAGGTAAATTATTGTTACTTTCACAAACTTATAAAGATAACCAATCTCGTTTTATGAATAATTTTGAATGGACCCAGTTACTAAACCCTGAATTTTATATTACTTTAAGTGTCGGAGGTTTTCAGATTGGGTTGTTTATTGTGCTGTTTATAGTTTTTGCTGAGACAGGACTTTTTGCAGGTTTTTTTCTGCCTGGAGATAGTTTGCTTTTTTTAGCAGGGATTTACAGTCGTGATTTAATTGAAAATGTTTTATTTATTCCAAACGACTTTATAAATGTCTTTTTGCTTGCAACTGCAGTTGCTATAATGGGAGTTTTAGGAAATATGACAGGTTATTGGTTTGGAGCAAAAAGCGGTTATTATTTGTTCAAAAAAGAAGACACATTTTGGTTTAAGAAAAAATACCTTCTTCAATCGAAAGATTTCTTCGAAAAGTATGGAGGAAAAGCAATTATTTACGCAAGATTTCTTCCGATTTTTAGAACATTTGCTCCAATCGTTGCAGGAATTGTTTCGATGGACAAAAAGAAATTTATGTTTTATAATATCTTAAGTTCCTTCCTTTGGTCATTTATATTGATTTTTGCAGGGCACTATTTGTACGGTGTTTTCTTAAAGCAAGGAATAGATTTGAAAAAACACATTGAATACATAATTATAATTATAATCGTAATCTCAACATTCCCAGTATTATTAAAGCTGTTAAAAAAGAGACCAAACGAGCAGATATAAAAAATATCAATAGAAATTAAAATAAAAAAGTCCGAAGTTTAGAACTTCGGACTTTTTTATTTGCATATATTCATTCAAATAAAATTCTATTATGTAGGAATGGTTTTATTCTATTTAATTCGAATAAAAATTTCAAAAGTATAATTAACAATTAACAATTATCAATTATCAATTATCAATTATCAATTATCAATTATCAATTATCAATTTTAAATCTTACCATTCATTCACTTTATTGGCATCCATTTTAAGGAAGATAAACAACAATATTGTAAAGCCCCAAAGGCCAGATCCTCCGTATGAAAAGAAGGGCAGAGGAACTCCAATTGTTGGGAAAATTCCAATTACCATGGCAATGTTTACAAAGAAGTGTATAAAGAGAATTCCGGCGACACAATACCCATAAACTCGGCTGAATTTTGTTTTTTGTCTTTCTGCTAAATAAATTACTCTAAGTAATAATCCAACGAAAAGAGCAATAACAGTTAAAGAACCCGCAAATCCCCATTCTTCACCCACAGTTGTAAAGATATAATCGGTATGTTGTTCTGGAACGAAACCACCTTTTGTTTGAGTTCCTTCAAGAAAACCTTTTCCAATCCATCCACCAGATCCAATCGCAATTTCAGACTGATTGGTGTTGTATCCAATACCTTTCATATCGACCGTTTTACCTAATAAAATATTGAAACGATCTCTATGGTGTTGCTTGAAAACATTATCAAATACATAATCAACAGAAAAAACAAATCCAGACATTAAAACCAAAAGAATACCACTCAATATTATATTTCTGTCAACAACTCTGCCTTTGAAGTGAATTATAGCTAATACAACAAATGCAATTCCGATAACAACATAAGGTTCTAAAACTAACGTAAGGACGAATAATACAATTGTGATAAAAGCGGTCCATACGTACCAAGAAGGTAAACCTTCTCTATAAAGTACAAGTATAAAAACACTATAAATTAAAGCACTCCCAGGATCTGGCTGTGGTAGAATCAACATTACAGGTAAAAGCATAATTGCCAACGCCTGAATCTGTCTATTGGTTTCTTTTAAATTAATCTGCGTGTCACTTAAATATTTAGCCAAAGCTAAAGAAGTTGCCGCTTTAGCAAATTCAGATGGCTGTAAAGTAAAACTTCCGATAGCATACCAGCAGCGTTGTCCTGCAATTGTTTTTCCAAAGAGAAATAATCCCGCAAGAGAAAGTAAAGAAACTCCAAATATTATACTAGCATATTTTTCGTAGAATTTACCATCAACAAAAAGTACGACAAATATCAAAGGAATTGTACAGCAAATAAAGATTAATTGCTTTTGATAAGTTCCATCTGTTGACAATAAAGAAGACGAATAAATATTCAGCCAGCCTAAAGTTACCAACGCAATGTAGATAAAGACACTTATCCAATCAATATTATTTTTTACACTTTGATTCTTCATTTGAAATAATCTTTCTTAGTTTTTCTTAGTAGTGTCTACTGCTGTTTTTTTAACTTCAGTTTTTGGTGCGGTTGTAATTGGCGCTTTTGGTTTTACAATTTTGGCCTGTAAAGCAGAGTCTTTTGGAACAGACTCGATTTTAAGAGCTGCGCTTATTCCGCCCAATTTAGCATATTCAGAAAGTAAGCTTTTGTTTAATACCCTTACTTCTAAATCAGTTCGTGTGATTTTCTTTCTTAAATATTTTTCAATCATTAAACTTGCAATCGGACCAGCAACTGTTGCTCCAAAACCTCCATTTTCAATCATAACTGCAATTGCAATTTTTGGATTGTCTTTTGGTGCGAAAGCTACGAAAATTGAGTGATCTTTTAGTTTCTCTCTTTTACCGTTTATTTTCGCATAGTTCTCAGCAGTTCCTGTCTTTCCGCAAATATCAATTCCTTCTACTCTAAGAGCATAAGCTGTACCTTTATTATATACATCAAATAATCCGCTGATAACAGGCGGAAAATATTTTTGATCAATTGAAGTAACATGTTTTGTAGTGAACTTTTCGTCTATTTTTTCTCCTTCAATCTTCTTAATGATATGAGGAGTATAATAGTAACCTTGATTAGCAACTGTTGCCATCATGTTGGCTAACTGGATAGGAGTCATCAAAACCTCCCCCTGACCAATTGCATTCGATACAATGGTAGAACTTCTCCATCCTCCGTTAGGATAAATTCTCTTATATGTTTTAGAAGTTGGAATATTACCTCTTTTTCCAATAGGTAAATCATAGCCCATAAATTGTCCTAAACCAAAACTTTTTACGTGATCACTCCAAACATCTACAGCTTTGCCTGGATCTTTATACTTGTTAATTGTAAGCATGTAAGCTTGTCCGAAATAAGTATTACAAGAGTTGTAAATTCCGTTATGCAACTGATGAGGTCCAAATCCGTGACATTTCATAAATCGCCCACCACCATAACTGAAACCATGATGACACATAAAAGTGGTTTGTTCGTTTACAACGCCTTCTTGAAGAGCAACTAAACCAGTTAAAATTTTAAATGGTGAACCTGGAGGGTATTCTGCTAATAATCCTCTGTCGTATAATGGTTTTGCAATCGAATCGTAATATAAAAGCGTGTAATTTTTAGATCTCTGACGTCCAACAAGAATTCCTGGATCGTAAGAAGGAGCGGTAACAAGTGCTAAAATTTCACCCGATTTAGGTTCAATAGCAACAATTCCACCTCTTTTGTTGATCATCAATTCTTCGCCATATTTTTGAAGTTCAGCATCGATCGTTAAATTAATGTCTTCTCCGGCAACGGCAATAGTATCGTATTTTCCTTCTTTATAAGGACCAATTTCTCGGTTGTATTTATCTTTCTGAATATATTTTACACCTTTTATTCCGCGTAAAGTTTCTTCGTAGCTTTGTTCTACACCTTGTTTTCCAATTAAATCACCACTATTGTAGTACGGATTTTTTGCAATCTGTTTTTCGTTTACCTGAGTGATAAAACCGAAAATATTTGCTCCATAATCTACTTCATAATCACGTAGAGATCTTTTTTGGAAATAAAAACCTTCGTATTTTCTGATTTTTTCCTGAAAAGCAGCAAATTCATTTTTATTCAACTGAGATAAAAAAACAGAAGGAAGTCTAGGGCTGTAAACTTTTGCTTTTTCAATACGTTTGTGATATTCTTCTTGAGTAATATTTAAAAGTGCGCAGAATTCAGCTATATTAAGGTCATCTTTAATCTCTCTCGGAATAACCATAATATCATAAGAAGCTTGATTTGCAACAAGAAGTTTGCCGTTACGATCATAAATATAACCTCTTTCGGGATAGTCATAAACTTTTTTTATCGCGTTATTTTCTGATTTCAGTTTGAAAGAATCATCGATAACTTGAAGGTAAAAGATTCTGATCACTAGCAAAGATGCTGCAATAATAATTATAGTGGGCAGCAGAACTTTTCTCATCGTTTATTGGGCTTAATAAGATAAATTATTATTATGGAAGTGATTATCGTGAAAATAGAACTAAATAAGGTTCGGAGTAAAATGTCCCAGATAAATTTGAACTGGAATGCTTCTAGAACAAATAATACAATATGATGCATTAAAACCGAAACCAATATAAACGAAAAACGTTCTGGTGTTAAAGATTCATTTAGTTTAATAGTTTGATATTCGTAACTCAGTCCAAATGAAAATTTAAAAATATAGGGCCTATAATACGCTAAAATAACACAGGCAGTGGCATGTATTCCGCCAGAATTACAAAACATATCCATAGTTAATCCAAGTAAGAAACTCGAAATGATCAGACCTGCTTTATTGCTATTTACAGGATAAAGAATTATGTATAAGATATATGGAAAAGGACTTATGTATCCTAAGAAATTCATATTGTTGAAAATAACAATCTGAATCGCCAGCAGTATAATAAATCGAAAAATATTGCCTAACACTGCGCTATTCATCTTTTTCCTTTTTTTCTAAATTAATAAGTTCTTCTCTATCCTTGCTTTTAATGATATAAACGTGTCCTAAGTTTGTCATGTCATTAAATAATTTCACTTTTATAACATAAAAACTTGTTTCTGTTTCTCTGTAAATAGTTTCAACAGTTCCGATATTGATTCCTTCAGGGAAAATTACAGATTGACCTCCAGTTACAATAGTGTCTCCTTTTCTAACTGACGCTAATCTCGGAACGTCTTTCAATTGTACAAATCCAGTACTTTTTCCATCCCATGTTAAAGAACCAAAATGATTTGATTTTTTTAACTTGGCGTTAATCTGAGATTTCATGTTCAGAATACTGATCACAGTAGAATATCTTGGTGAAGTATTGTCAACAATACCAACAATTCCTAAACTGTTTATTACTCCCATATCTGGTTTTACGCCTTCGTTAGCTCCAGAATTTAAAGTGATAAAGTTTTCGTGAGTGCTGTATGTGTTGTGAATCACTTTTGAAACAATAATATCAGCAGGTTTTACACCTTTGATAGTATCTGGTAAAGGTAATTTCGTAGTGTCTTCTTTATTGAATAAAAGACTTTTTAATCTTGCGTTCTCAAGTACAAGTTCGTCGTTTTCAGCTCTTAAATTCAAATATTCATTAACACGATTGATTTTTTCATAAACACCGCCACTTAAAAAATTGGCTGAGTTTATTACTCTGCTTCTGTGAAAGGAATGGGACTGAATAGTGAGTCCTAACGAAATACCTAAAAGCAGCAAAAACAGCAATCGATTACTGTTTCTTATAATGAAATTAAATATTTGCTGCATTTCTTGTCTGGTTATTTTGTTTCAGGATATGCTTTAAGGTTTCAAGTTTTACAAGGGTTAAATATTGAAAATTTAACCCTCATAAAAGTAAATTGATTGTTATTTTGAATCTTATTTGATTAAGATACTTTTAAATTTTGCAATGTTTTTAAGTGCCATTCCTGTACCGCGAACAACAGCTCTTAACGGATCTTCTGCAATATAAACAGGTAAATCTGTTTTTTGAGAGATACGTTTGTCAAGACCTCTTAACATAGATCCTCCACCTGCTAAATAAATACCAGTATTGTAGATATCTGCTGCTAATTCTGGCGGAGTTTGAGATAATGTTTCCATTACTGCATCCTCGATACGCTGAATAGATTTATCTAATGCTTTTGCAATTTCACGGTAAGAAACATCAACTTGTTTTGGTTTCCCAGTAAGCAAATCTCTACCTTGAACTGACATATCTTCTGGCGGTCCGTCTAAATCTTCGATAGCCGCTCCGATTTGAATTTTAATTTTTTCAGCAGTACTTTCTCCAACAAATAAGTTGTGTTGTGTACGCATATAATAAACGATATCATTCGTGAAAACGTCACCCGCAATTTTTACAGATTTATCACATACAATTCCGCCTAATGCAATTACAGCGATTTCAGTTGTACCACCTCCGATATCAACAATCATGTTTCCTTTTGGTTGCATGATGTCGATTCCAATACCGATTGCAGCCGCCATTGGTTCGTGAATAAGGTAAACTTCTTTTCCGTTTACTCTTTCACAAGATTCTTTTACTGCACGCATTTCAACCTCAGTAATTCCAGACGGAATACAAACTACCATTCTTAAAGCTGGAGTAAACATTCTCTTTTTTAATGCTGGAATACTCTTAATGAACATATTGATCATTTTTTCAGAAGCATCAAAATCGGCAATTACACCATCTTTCAAAGGCCTTATGGTCTTGATGTTTTCATGCGTTTTACCTTGCATCATGTTGGCTTCTTTACCAACAGCGATGATTTTGCCTGAAACTCTGTCGCGTGCTACGATAGAGGGGCTGTCAATAACAACTTTATCATTGTGAATGATTAAAGTGTTTGCGGTACCAAGGTCTATTGCAATATCCTCAGTCATGAAATCAAAAAATCCCATAAGTTTTTTAGGGGTTTAAAATGTTATAAATTATTTTGAACAAAGTTAAACAAATTAATGTTTAAAATGACGAGTTCCTGTAAATACCATTGCAAGATTATTTTCATTGCAATAATTTATACTTAATTCGTCTTTTATCGAACCTCCTGGCTGAATTACAGCAGTTATTCCCGCTTTTTTAGCTAATTCTACACAATCCGGAAATGGGAAAAATGCATCACTTGCCATCGAAGCTCCATTCAAATCAAATCCAAAAGCTTTTGCTTTGTCAACAGCTTGAATTAAAGCGTCAACTCTTGAAGTCTGACCTGTACCAGAAGAAATCAATGTTCCGTTTTTAGCAAATACAATTGTGTTTGATTTTGTATTCTTGCAGATTTTAGAAGCAAAGATCAAATCTTCGATCTCTTGTGCAGTAGGTTCTGTTATTGTAACGGTTTTTAAATGCTCTTTATTATCCGTAATATTATTTCTGTCTTGAATTAACAAACCATTAAGACAAGTTCTTACTTGGCGAGCTGGTAATTCAACTTCATTTTGAACTAAAATGATTCTGTTCTTTTTCTCTTGTAAAACCGCGACAGCCTCATCATCATACGCAGGAGCGATAACCACTTCGCAGAATAATTTGTTGATTTCTTGTGCCGTTTCTAAATCAATTTTTGTGTTAGAAATTAACACTCCTCCAAAAGCAGAAGTAGGATCACAAGCTAAAGCGGCAAGATAAGCCTCGCTGATTGTTTTTCTAGAAGCCAATCCGCAAGCGTTATTGTGTTTTAGAATTGCGAATGTTGGTCCGTCTGTTTTAAATTCAGCAATTAAGTTAACTGCGGCATCAACATCAAGTAAATTGTTGTATGATAATTCTTTTCCGTGAATTTTGTTGAACATCGCGTCAAAATCTCCAAAGAAGAATCCCTTTTGGTGAGGATTTTCACCGTATCTTAAAACTTGACCATTTGCAATACTTTCTTTGTAAATAGTTTCGTCTGTATTGAAATAATTAAAAATTGCTCCATCATAATGAGATGAAACGTGGAATGCTTTAGTAGCAAACAATCTTCTGTTTTCTAAAGTTGTTGCACCGTCTTGCTCTGTAATCAAATCTAAAAGCATGCTGTATTCGTTTACAGAAGCTACGATTACCGTGTCTTTGAAATTTTTTGCACCAGCACGAATTAATGAAATTCCGCCAATGTCAATTTTTTCAATAATATCTTGTTCACTTGCGCCAGAAGCAACTGTTTTTTCAAAAGGATACAAATCAACAATTACCAAATCAATTTGAGGAATGTCAAATTCTTTCATTTGCTGAACATCGCTCTCATTGTCCTGACGATTTAAAATTCCACCGAAAATTTTTGGGTGCAAAGTTTTTACTCTTCCTCCAAGAATTTCAGGAAATGAAGTAATATCTTCAACAGGAACCACCGGGATTCCAAGGTTTTTAATAAAATCTTCTGTTCCTCCAGTTGAGTAAAGTGTTACATTTTGTTCGTGTAATTTTCTAACAATTGGTTCTAATCCATCTTTAGAAAAAACAGAAATTAATGCTGATTGTATTTTTTTTGTTGTGCTCATTGTGTAGTTATGATTTTGAGACTGCAAAAGTAGTTTTTTTATATATTATTTTAAAGAAATTAGTGTAACAAAATGCTAAAAAAATCTACTGATGAGTAAGTTAACTTTTATTAGGTTTTTGAATTTAAATTATTGAATTTTACTTTATTGAAAAATACGAAAATATGCTTGTTTATCTTAGATTATTAAAAGAAAGTTTGAGTTTCGCCATTAATGCTTTGCGAAATAATAAATTGAGAACTTTGTTGTCTTTATTAGGCGTAACTATTGGTATTTTTTCAATTATTGCAGTCTTGGCGGCGGTTGATTCTTTAGACAAAAAGATTTCGAAAGATTTAAGCAGCTTAGATAAAAATACAATTTATTTAATGAAATTCTGCTTCGGGCCATCTGATATTCCGCAATGGAAACGTGAGCAATTCCCAAATGTAAAGTACGATGAATATATAGGCTTGAAAAATTCTATGAATAATACCGATCAAGTAGGATACCAGCTTTTTGTAAATAGAGAAAGTTTAAAATACGATTCTAAAACAGTCAGCGATGTAAATATTATTCCATCGTCAAGCGAAATGGTCGATATTGACGGGTTAAGTTTTGATAAAGGAAGATTTTATAATGAATCTGAATCTAACTCGGGAACTGCGGTTATTGTTTTAGGTTACGACATTGCCGAAGGTCTTTTTGGTACGAGCGATCCGCTTGGAAAAAATATTCGTTTATACGGTCAGCGATTTACCGTTATCGGTGTGATTGCAAAACAAGGTGCGGGATTTTTTGGAGATAGTAATGATACTTCTGTTTATCTTCCGGCTAATTTTTTAAGAAGAATGTATGGCGACAGCGATGCGATGACGCCTGTAATTGTATTAAAGCCAGAAAAAGGCGTGGATATGGAAGCTTACAAAGCGGAAGTTGCACAGAAATTAAGAGCAATTCGCGGAATGAAAGCTGGAGAAATGGATAATTTCTTTATCAATGTGCTTTCTGGATTTACCGATTTTATAGACGGAATTTTAGGTCAGATGAATGTGGTAGGCTGGATAATCAGTGGATTTTCTCTTCTTGTTGGCGGATTCGGAATTGCGAATATTATGTTTGTTTCGGTAAAAGAAAGAACCAATCTTATCGGGATTCAGAAATCACTCGGTGCAAAAAATAAATTTATTTTATTTCAATTTTTGTTTGAAGCCATAATTCTTTCTGTTATTGGTGGAATTATTGGGCTTTTAATGGTTTGGGGAATTGCATTTGCCTTAACGAAGTTGCTTGACTTTGAGTTTGTATTAAGCTTAGGAAATATTCTTTTAGGAACTGGTTTGGCGGCTTTTATTGGTTTGGTTTCAGGAATTCTACCTGCAATTTCTGCTGCAAATCTTGATCCTGTTGAAGCGATTAGAACGGGGATGTAGGTTTTTAAAAGATGCTAAGGTTCTGAAGATGCTGAGATGCTAAGTTTTTTTGCAGCAAAGGTTCAGAGAGGCAAAGTTGCAAAGGTTTTTAAGCTTTGGAGTGCTGTTTCAACTAAATTTGAAATTTTTGATGAATTGCCTCCAGCTTTAGCTGGAGATTTATTTTAAGATTATAGAAAGAGACTTTAGTCGAATTCCTTTAATCTTATTTTCTTTTAATTGGATTTCTATCTATAATTCCGAAGGAATGAGTCGTTTTGTAGCAACGGAATTTATTCCGTTGAAGGGATAAGATTACGCAGTCAGAAGTTACGTAGGAACGACACATGTATTTAAAACAAAAAAAATCCCAAGAAGCAATTTCTTGGGATTTTTTGTTTTTAAAAACAGTTTTAAAACTATTTTCTGATATCATTATTTTGAATCAAATCGATATATAAGTTGATCTTATCTTTCAATTCTTTTCTTGGCGTGATAAAGTCTAAGAAACCGTGCTCTAATAAGAACTCAGCAGTTTGGAAACCTTCTGGCAAATCTTTACCTGTAGTATCGCGAACAACACGAGGACCAGCAAAACCAATCAAAGCGCCTGGCTCAGAGATGTTGATGTCTCCTAACATTGCGTAAGATGCAGTTGTTCCTCCAGTTGTTGGATCTGTACAAAGAGAGATGTATGGTAATTTAGCTTCCGCTAATTGAGCTAATTTTACAGAAGTTTTTGCTAATTGCATTAAAGAATAAGCAGCTTCCATCATACGAGCTCCACCAGATTTAGAAATCATAACAAAAGGTAGTTTGTTTTTGATCGCGTGATCAATTCCTCTTGCAATTTTTTCACCTACAACTGCTCCCATAGATCCACCAATAAAAGCGAAATCCATACAGCAGATTACAAGTTCTCTTCCTTTAGATTTTCCTACTCCAGTACGTACAGCGTCTTTAAGATGAGTTTTTTCCATTACATCTTTCAGTCTGTCTGCATATTTCTTTGTGTCCACAAAGTGCAAAGGATCTTTAGAAGTCATGTTTTTATCTAACTCAACAAATTCGTTGTTGTCGAATAAAATTTCAAAATAGGTTGCGCTTCCAATTCGAACGTGAAAATCATCTTCAGGGCTTACGAATAAATTTCTCGCTAATTCGTCAGCATCAATAATTTTTCCAGTAGGAGATTTGTACCACAATCCTTTCGGAACGTCCATCTTGTCTTCTGTCGCGGTCGTAATCCCTTTTTCTTGTCTTTTAAACCAAGCCATATTTTTAATTGATAATTGAAAATTGACAATTGATAAGGTAATTATCAATTGTCAATTGTTAATTGTTAATTACAACGTGTTTACGTTATTTAAATCAGCAAAAGCTTGTTCAAGTCTTGCGTTGAATGTTACTTCGCTTTCACGAACCCATCTTCTTGGGTCGTAATATTTTTTGTTTGGAGCATCTGGACCTTCTGGGTTACCAATTTGTGATTTCAAATAGTCAAGGTTTTTAACCATATAATCACGGATTCCTTCAGTGTATGCAAATTGTAAATCTGTATCGATGTTCATTTTGATAACTCCGTAGCTAATTCCTTCTCTGATTTCTTCAAGTGTAGAACCTGAACCTCCGTGGAAAACGAAATCTACTGGATTGTGTCCTGTGTTGAATTTGTTTTGTACGAAATCTTGAGAATTTTTTAAGATTTTTGGAGTTAATTTTACGTTTCCTGGTTTGTAAACACCGTGAACGTTTCCGAAAGCAGCAGCAATTGTAAATTTAGGGCTTACTTTAGATAATTCTTCGTAAGCATAAGCTACTTCTTCTGGTTGTGTGTATAATTTTGAGCTATCAACATCAGAGTTGTCAACACCATCTTCTTCACCACCTGTAATACCAAGTTCGATTTCCAATGTCATGCCCATTTTGCTCATTCTAGCTAAATATTCTTTACAGATCTCGATGTTTTCTTCGATTGGCTCCTCAGACAAATCGATCATGTGAGAACTGAATAATGGTTTTCCTGTTTCTGCAAAGTGTTTTTCAGAAGCATCTAATAAACCATCAATCCAAGGTAAAAGTTTTTTTGCACAGTGGTCAGTATGAAGAATTACAGTTGCTCCGTAAGCTTCTGCCAAAGTGTGAATATGTTTTGCTCCTGCGATTCCTCCCGCGATTGCTGCTTTTTCACCTGCATTTGATAATCCTTTTCCAGCGTTGAATTGTGCTCCTCCGTTAGAAAATTGAATGATAACTGGCGCGTTTAGTTTCGCTGCAGTTTCAAGAACTCCATTAATTGTGCTTGATCCAGTAACGTTTACTGCTGGAAGGGCAAAACCTTTCTCTTTAGCATAATTAAAGATCTCTTGTACTTGATCTCCTGTAGCTACTCCTGGTTTAATGTTGTGTGCCATTGTAATTTTTTTTATAGTTGTTTTTAGTTTTTAGGTTGCAAAAATAAGAATTAATTAGCATTAGAACGGATAATTTATCCCAAAATTTAAAACCGAATGACCAAAATTGTATTCTTTAAACCATCTGTCTCCCTTCTCATGCGCCGGATTATAAGTCTTGAAGCCTAAATCTAATCGAATCACAAAGAAACTTAAATCGTATCGTAAACCAAATCCTGTACCTAGAGCAATTTCTTCTAAATCGTTTAAGTTGTCAAATTTTGCTTTCGGATCTACGACATTATCGAGCACATTCCAGATATTTCCGGCATCTGCAAAGAGTGCTCCTTTAACGTCTCCAAAAATTTTGAAACGATATTCTATACTTGCCGCAATTTTCATATTGGCTTCATTAAAATCATTTACCGCATTTGTGCTTCCAGGTCCTAATGCATAAGGTTGCCACGCTCTGTTGTCGTTTGAACCTCCTCCATAATAACTTCGAGAAAACGGAATGTAGTTTGAATTTCCAAAAGGAATTGCAATCCCGAAGAAACTTCTAACCGCCAAAACTTTTTCTTTTCCAAAATCCCAGTGTTTAATGTAATCAAACTCAGTTTTAACGTATTCTGAATATTCTAAATTAAAAATCTCATAATTTCCTCTAGAGTTTTTCTGTAGATTTCCAATTTCAGAAACAAGCGTTAATAAGGTTCCCGCAGATTCGATTTTTGTTCTAAATTGATAAAAATTATTGTCGGCAAGATCTTTTTTAGTTGTTTTTGTGAAAGTATAGCTAGTCGCTAAGATAAAGTCATTTTCTGTCAAACGAACTCTTCTTTCTTCAATGCTTTCTACTTCTTTATATTGTGCGTCGCCAGGTTGTAAAGCAGTAGTGTTTGTTAAAACATCATTGGTAAATCCTGCGGTTCCTGTTGGTATTTTTAGATTTTTATTAGCTTGTTCTTCTTCTGTATCTCCCCAGTTAATAGGTTTTTGATTGTAATCTTTACCAATATTATTCAAGTCATCATAAGACGAAGTGTAAACTCTAAAATAATTGTCTGGATTTAAGTTACGAACAAATTGTGCGTTTAATAATTCCAGTTTTGCAGTATTATGACGTTTTGGTGTCCAGTTGTATGAAATACCTCCTGTAAAATTTTCCTTGTCCAAACCAATATTTCGCTGTTTAGAAAAACCAGAAGTTATAGAAGTATAAGGAATCATACTTTTCGGAATGATTTTCTCTGTTCCAAAAGGGAGCAAAATTCTTGGAAAATTCAGTTTTAAATCCAAACCATATTCTGAAACATTAAAGAAATTATCGTTAGGATTCGCCATATCTCTAGATGAACCTACATTTAAACGAGCTGAAATCTCCAAAGTTTCTGCACGGTTAAATACATTTCGAATAGTTTCTGAAATACTGGCTCCAATACCAAAATCTTGAATATTCGAATGTGTTAAATCGAGAGTAGCTCCAAAACTGTATTTTTTTCTTGGCGTTAAATAAACATTTGCAATAAGAGATTGCGCAGTAGAATCTCTTTTGTCGACTTCATATTGAATGGAAGGATAATTAAAAACCCTTAAATTGTTTAAATATCTTGAAGATAATGTAGTTCTAAAGTCAGCAAAAGTGCTTCCTTTTGTGATGAAAATAGCGTCTGTAATAGCGCGCGGCTTGTATTTTAGTTTATTGTAACTGTAAAGATTGAAATTATTGTAAGTTGTGCTATCCGTTGGTTTCTTTTTTGCATTTGCAGCCGAATAATCGGTGTAGATATTTACATCGCTAATGGTGTACAATTTAAAAGGCTCTGTACGGCTAGAATCTCTTCCTTGAATAGTGTTGTCGCTAATTTTTAGAGTTACATCTGCTTTTGCTTTTTTACCAATAGTATCAATGTCGAAAGTTACATAAGTTGGCTGGAAATAATAAGCTCCATGATTTCTAAAATAAGTTGTGATACGATTTTTTTCATCTTCAAAATCTGTTGTTTTGTATTGATTTCCAGATTTTAATAAAGAAGGTTCAGGATTGGTTCTATATAAGGAATCTAACGCTGGAGTTTTGATGCTTGTTCTAATAGTGTCTAATTTATACGCAGGTCCAGTTGTAATATTGTAATTTATTGCAGCTCTTTTACGGCCAACAGTATCAATGGTATAATCTGTTAAAACATTAAAATAACCATTATTGAAATAATAATATTTTAAACGTAATAATGACTTTTTAGTTTTTGCTGTATCAACAATTACGGGTGGTTCACCAGTACTTTTTAAAAACTCATGAATTCCTTTGTAATAGAATGATTGTCCGAGACGATCAACCTGTTTTGCTGAAAATATTTTAGACATACGCTCATATTTTCCAGGATTGTTTTTGAATTTTGCCTGATAAGTAGAATCTGGATTTAAATTGGCTAGATTGTACAAATTCAAACGAAGCTTATAACCTAATAGTTTTCCGTTAGGTTTTTGATACATTTGATTAGAAGCCGTTTCATCATTTGTCGACTTTCCATTTACCAAAATATTGTTTTTTACAAGAAGGTTTTTTCCATCGGGAACTCTTTTTACGGCATTACAAGCGCAAATTAATATTGCAATTAGAATAAATGCTATTATTTTTGTGGAATTATTTTTCAAGTGTTGTTAAATATTTAATTCAAAAGTACATTATTTTATGGTTAGTAAAAACCAAATAAAGCTTATCTCAGGCTTACATCAAAAAAAGCAGCGTTTTGTTAATCAATTATTTTTTGCCGAAGGAGTAAAAGTAATTCAAGAATTGCTGCAATCCAATTTTGAATTAGAACATTTATATACGACATTAAATGATTTTGAAACTGTTCAGTCTTCAAAACGAACTATAATTAATGAGCAAGAACTTAAGAAAATAAGTGCTTTGTCAACTCCAAATTCTTGTTTAGCAGTTTTTAAAATTCCAGCCGAAAAGAAAATTATCGATTCAGGTCTGATTTTAGCTTTAGACGATATTCGAGATCCAGGAAATCTTGGAACTATTTTGCGCCTGTGCGATTGGTTTGGCATTAAACAGGTAATTTGTTCAAAAGAAACAGTAGATATTTACAATCCAAAAGTAGTTCAAGCCACAATGGGATCTATTTCTAGAGTAAATGTTAACTATCTTGATTTGAATCTTTTCCTATCGCAAACCAAACTGCCTGTTTTTGGAACTTTTATGGACGGAGAAAATATTTATCAATCTAATTTACCTCAAGACGGAATCATTATAATGGGTAATGAAGCCAACGGGATATCATCTGAAATTGAAAAATTAGTAACTTCTCGTCTAACAATTCCTAGATTTGGAGAGCTACAAAAAACCGAAAGTTTAAATGTAGCTACTGCAACAGCAATTATTCTTAGTGAATTTAAACGAAATAGTTAAGATTTTGTTTTAATGAAAAGTGAAATTTATTAAAATCGCTCTAGATTTCATCGAATCGATATTATCAGTATAAGCACTAACTGGCTGAGTTGGGGTAACATTGTCACGAATTAACTCGTCTGTTATGCCAAACATACCTCTTATGGAAGGCGAGAATATGAAATATTCTGTGAAAATATCAATTCCAAAACCAACTTCATAAGCGGCTGTCCATTGTTTTACTCTAAATTTCTGCTGGTAATTATCGTCTTGAGATTTAGCATTACTAGATAGATTTAAAGTTGTAGACATACCGCCAACTAAATAAGGGCGAACATTTCCTGTACGCAAGGCAGAGAACTTTAACAATAACGGAAAGTGAATATAGGTACTATTTACTTCTCTTAAATATTCGCTTTCTAATGCGCCTACGCCAGGAAAGTATAAATCGCGTTTTGTGTAATACAATCCAGGTTCAAAACGAAGATTAATATATTCCTGCAATCTCAAATCGGCTACAACACCAACATTAAATCCGGTCGTTTTTTTTACCTGAATATCTTCTGGAACAGGAGTTTTGTAATCAAATTTAAAGTCAAAACTGTTAAAGCCTAAATAATAGCCAAAGTAGATGCGCTGCTTTTGCCAGTTTTCAAGATTAATAATAGGATCTTTGCTAAATAAATTTTTAGCAAATTGCGAATATCCTTTTGTACTTAAGACTAATAAAAATAAGATTACAGCTTTTTTCATACTATTTTTTAGATGCAGAATAAATTGTTGCGACACCAAAAGTTTGAGGCATTGCCACAACATCTATAAACCCAGTTTTTCTCAAAATATTGTTTAAGGCTTCTCCATATGGGAAAGCGGCAGCAGATTCAGATAAATAACCATAAGCGTCATTATCCTTAGAAAATAATTTTCCAATTAGAGGTAATATGTTTTTGCTGTAAAAATTGTAACCTTGTTTGTACGGAAATTTGTCTGGCACAGAAGTTTCCAAGATTACAAAAACACCTCCAGGTTTTAGAACTCTTAAAATTTCGGCAAAACCTTTTTCAAGATGTTCGAAGTTTCTAACTCCAAAACCAACAGTGATAGCATCAAAATAATTGTCTTCAAAAGGCATATTTTCAGAATCGCCTAAAACTAATTCAATTATATTAGATAGATTTTTTTCTTCAACTTTCTTTTTTCCAACTTCCAGCATTCCAGCAGAAATATCAAGACCGATAATTTTTTCAGCTTTAGTTTGCGTCAATAAAATAGCTAAATCACCAGTTCCAGTTGCAATGTCTAAAACGATTTTTGGTTTTTTGTCTGATACTATTTTTAATACTTTTTTGCGCCACTTTACATCAATTCCAAACGAGATGACACGATTTAAATTATCGTAGTTCCCAGAAATGGTGTCAAACATTTGGGTTACTTGCTCTTTTTTACCTAAAGAAGAGTCTTTATACGGAGTTATTTTTTCAGACATTTTTTTTATTTAGGCAAATATAAACAATCTAGTTTAACTGTAATTGAGTTTTTTGCTTAGTAATTAAATGTTTTAAAAGGATTTTTTTTAAGCTTTTAAAAGCATCCCTAAATCTAGGTATTTTACTAAAATCACTAAAAGTTGGTATTGTGCATTGTTCCTATTTTGAACAACTTTGCTGAAGTAAAAATGATTAAGTTTTAAATGATTGATAAACCAACAATGACTTAAATCAGATAAATACTTTTTTGTGCTGGTATTTTATCTGTTCTTGAAAAAGTTTTGAATAGTATTGTTCTTTGGGGGGATATACTAATTTTAAAGCGCAAAATACGTTCTTAGGATTAAATTTGTTTTTGGAAATTTTAATTTTCTGCCTTTAATATCTTAGTGGTATTTGTTATTAAAGGCTTTTTGAGATTTAGGTCTCAAATTAACATTAAATGTTATTCAGTTTATCAAGTGTTTTAAACATTTGTGATTTTTAACAAAGCTAATTCTTGAACGAGTCCGGTTAGAAAAATCGATCATTTTAAAAACATCCTCTGAAAAGAGGATGTTTTTTATTTTCTAATATATGTTTCGTAGGTATAATCGTAAAGATGTTTTTCATCTTTAAAATTTTCTTCAGATTCTACCAAAATCCATTCGTTTTTATTCAATTTAGGAAAGAAAGTATCTGCTTCAAAAGTATGATGAACCTTTGTAAGTTCAATTATATCTGTAAAAGGAAGTGCTAAATTGTAAATCTCACCTCCGCCTATAATATAATTATCTTCATTTTCAGGACATATTGCGATTGCTTTTTCAATACTATCAACAACAATACAGCCATCTGGTTTGTAGTTTTCCTGACGTGTAATTACAACATGCGTACGATCAGGCAATGGTTTTGGAAAACTTTCAAAAGTCTTTCTGCCCATAATAATATAATGACCAGTAGTAAGAGATTTGAATCTTTTGAAATCATTTGGCAAGTGCCATACTAATTCATTATTTTTTCCAAGCGCATTATTTTCGGCAGCTGCCGCTATCATTATAATCATGGTATTGCGTATGCTAAATTTTATTCTGATTTTCTTGGTCAATTGAAGATTCAAGCTGACTAATTCTTTTTTGCTGTAAAGCAACTAATCTGTCAATTTGTTCTCTTTCCCATTTTTTATTCATAAAGCGGTCTGTGATATAAACTTTAATAAAATGCAGGATAAAAATAAAAAGCCAGATTGTTATACCCCAAATACACCAATTTTGGGTTGTGCCTTCTCCAAAACCAAAAAATCTATTGGCAATAAATAAAAATAAACTTCCAAGTAGGAAAAGAACAAAATGAAGATATAAAACTTTTTTTTGTCTTAATCGTCGTCTAGCGTATTCGTATTGTTCGTGCACTTCTTTTTCCATAAGATAAAAATGAGATTATAAAGTTAAAATTTATTTTTGAAAGTCAATATTTTGACTACAGAATATTTGCCTTTAAAAACGCAGTGAATTTGAAATGCAAAATTTTAAGCACTTTAAATTACAGATAAAGCTAAAATAAGTTGCTGTTTTTAATATTATGATAAATCGAATAGTGTAGTGGTGAAGGTTTCGTCGATTTTGATTAATTTTAATTATATAAATCTAAAAACTAAATAGTTATGTCTTTAAAGAAGCAATTCGTAAAAACGAAACCCGTATGTAAAGTTACATTTTCTATAGATGCCAAAGATGCTGATTCGGCAGCAGTCGTTGGAGATTTTAATAATTGGAATGTTGAGGAAGGAGCTTTAAGTAAGTTGAAAAACGGTACTTTTAAAGCGACTTATGATTTGGTTAAAGATGCGATTTATGAATTTAAATACGTAATTGACGGCATCTATGTAAATGATCCTGAAGCAGACTTTTACAAATGGAATGATTATGCTGGTAGCGAAAACAGTGTATTAGTTGTATAAAAAAATCCGCTTATTAAGCGGATTTTTTATTTTTATACAGCAACACTTCCTTTAATGGCAGGATGTGGATCATAGTCAACTAAGGTAAAATCATTGAAATCAAAATCAAAAATGTTTTTAATCTCTGGATTTAAAATCATTTTTGGTAATGGTTTTGGTTCGCGTGTTAATTGCAATTCCAATTGTTCAAAATGATTATTGTAGATATGCGCGTCTCCAAACGTGTGAATAAAATCTCCCGCTTCTAAATCGCAGACCTGAGCAATCATCATCGTTAATAACGCATAAGAAGCAATGTTAAAAGGAACTCCTAAAAATATATCAGCACTTCTTTGGTATAATTGACAAGAAAGTTTTCCTTTCGTTTCTCCTTTTTCTAAATCTGGAGCGGCAACATAAAACTGAAAAAATGCATGGCATGGAGGCAATGCTGCTTTATTGTTTGCTACATTTTCCTCAAAAGACTTTTTAGTATCTGGTAAAACCGAAGGATTCCAAGCAGAAACCAACATTCTTCGGCTGTTCGGATTTGTCTTTAATTCGGTAATTAATTCAGAAATCTGATCGATTTCTTCACTATTCCAATTTCTCCATTGATGTCCATAAACTGGACCTAAATCACCGTTAGAATCTGCCCATTCATCCCAGATTTTTACTCCGTTTTCCTGAAGATATTTTATGTTTGTATCACCTTTTAAAAACCAAAGCAATTCGTAAATAATCGATTTTAAATGTAATTTTTTGGTTGTAACCATTGGAAAACCTTCACTTAAATCAAAACGCATTTGGTAACCAAAAACACTTTTTGTTCCGGTTCCAGTACGATCTCCTTTTTGATTGCCGTTTTCTAAAACGTGTTTTACTAAATCTAAATATTGTTTCATAGGTCTTCTTTTATTTCTTCAATACTAATGTTGAATTTCCCTCCAATAGATGTTTTGATATTTATTGTCATGGGAATTGGCGATGTTAAAAATTTGTAAAGACTTTCATTTAAAATCATATTATTTGAAGCGAGATATAATTTGTAATTCCCACTTGTGAAATTATTTATTATCCATGTCTTGTTTAATGAAAGAGGTCCGTTTTTATAATCAAAAGTATCTGGCAATTCTTCCATTTTTATTGTTGTCCCACTACTATCTAGGATACTTACTAATGGAATAAAAATGTATTTTTTAAAACCAAAGCAATCACAGATACTACTTACGGTTAACTTATATTTTTTGTTAGATTCTAAGTTAAAATTAAAACCTTTATAGTTTGTATAAATCTTTTCTTTTTCGCCAAAAGTCATAACTGAATCACTAATTTTTAATTCAAACTTATGATTTTCGTTAATTGATAATGGACTCGTAGGAATATGTGTGCTAAGAGTTCTTTTTTCTTTTAATTCTTTATATGCTTCAAGTGGAGTTGTTTTTTTAGAACAGCCACAAATAATAAATAGTAAAACTAGAATGAATTTATAATTCATTTTGAACTTTTATTAGTTTCTTTTATATAATAAAATTAAAATTTATCTTCTCGAGATTTCGTCTCTGATTTTTGCTGCTTTTTCGTAATCTTCTTGAGAAACTGCTTGATCAAGAAGGTCGTTTAATTCTTGTAAACTGTGTTTAGAATATACGTCGCCAGATTGGTTGCTTTCTTCTTCACGCCCGAAAGTTTCAGGATTAGAAAGAACATCGTCAATTTCTTGAGCTCCAGAATCTGTTTCGGCAGTATTCGATTTTAAATAAATTCCGGCTTTATCCAAGATGTTTTTATAGGTAAAAATCGGAGCATTAAATCGCAATGCTAACGCAATAGCATCAGAAGTTCTCGCATCAATAATTTCTTCGATTTTATCTCTTTCGCAGATTAAACTAGAATAAAAAACGCCATCAACAAGTTTATGAATAATAACTTGTTTTACTACTATGTCAAATCTTTCAGCAAAATTTTTGAACAAATCGTGTGTTAATGGACGAGGTGGTTTTATCTCTTTTTCTAAAGCAATAGCGATTGATTGGGCCTCGAAAGCGCCAATTACAATAGGTAATTTTCTTTCGCCATCTACTTCATTCAAAATTAAGGCATAAGCGCCATTTTGAGTTTGACTGTATGAAATTCCTTTTATAGATAATTTTACTAGACTCATATATGTTTGTAAAAAAGGCACTTAGAGCCTTATTTTATTGCTTTTTTTGTTTGGAAAATAAAGCTGCAATTTTAATCAAAAAATATGGAACAAAAAAGCTGCCTATAAACAAAGATACAATATCTTGTTTTTAGGCAGCAAATATTTTGAAGAGAATTCTTGAATTAAGAATGCTGAGCTTTAAAAGCTTTTAATTTCTCTGTTAATTGAGGAATGATTTCAAAAGCATCTCCAACAACGCCATAATCAGCTACTTTAAAGAAAGGCGCTTCAGGGTCATTATTGATAACTACTTTTACTTTAGAAGAGTTGATCCCAGCAATGTGCTGAATAGCTCCGGAAATCCCAACTGCAATATATAAGTTTGTTGCAACTGGTTTTCCTGTTTGACCAACGTGCTCGCTGTGAGGTCTCCATCCTAAATCTGAAACTGGTTTAGAACACGCAGTTGCAGCGCCTAAAACAGCAGCAAGATCTTCAATTAATCCCCAATTTTCTGGTCCTTTTAATCCGCGTCCGCCAGAAACTACGATATCCGCGTCAGCGATAGAAACTTTTCCAGATACCTTTTCTACAGATTCTACTTTTACACCAAAATCGTTATCTCCGATTGTTGGGTTAAAATCTTCTTCGGCTGCAGATCCTGCGCTTTCGAAAATTCCGTAAGAGTTTTTAGCAAGTCCAAGAACTTTTACATCTGTATCGATTTGTGTAATGTTGAAAGCTTTGTTTGAGAATGCGTTTCTTTTTACTTGGAAAGGTGAAGTGCTAACTGGCAATCCTACAACATTTGAAGCAAAACCAGCTTCTAAAGAAACGGCAACTAAAGATGAAAGATAAATACTGTCTGTTGTAGAAGAAAGTAAAACTACTTTTGTTCCCTCTTTTTCAGCAGCTTGTTTAATTACATCAGCGTAAGCCTTAGCAGTAAAACCAGCTAATTTATCGTTGTTTACTTTTAGAATTTTATCAACTCCGTATTTGCCCAATTCGCTTACATCGCTAATGTTTACAGTTAAAGCTGTAACTGTTGTTCCTAAACTTTCGGCTACTTTTTTTGCATAAGAAGCTAATTCGAAAGCTACTTTTTTAAATTTTCCTTCTGCAGATTCTGCATATATTAATATTGACATGATGTTTTTGTTTAAAAGTTTAAAGTTTCAGGTTTCAAGTTCGTAAACTGAAAACTGCGACTGAATACTGATTACTAGATTACTTTCGCTTCGTTGTGTAATAAATTGATTAACTCATCTAAATTATCTGCAGAAACTAATTTTACTGCCGATTTTGGAGCTGGTTTTTCAAATTTCACTGCTTTTGTATTTACGGCTGCATCAACTGGCTCTAAAATAGTAAGGGCTTTAGTTCTCGCAGTCATAATTCCTCTCATGTTCGGAATACGTAAATCTTTTTCTTCAACAAGACCTTTTTGACCTCCAATAATTAAAGGAAGAGTAGTGCTAACAGTTTCTTTTCCTCCGTCGATTTCACGAACTGCTTTTACATTATTTCCATCAACAGTTAAAGATGTGCAAGAGTTTAAGAAGTTAGAACCTAAAATTCCAGCAATCATTCCAGGAACCATTCCACCATTATAATCTAAAGATTCTTTTCCAGCAATTACTAAGTCATAACCACCGTTTTTAATTACTTCAGCTAATTGTTTTGCAACAAAAAATCCGTCAGTTGGATTTGCGTTAACACGAATTGCTTCGTTAGCACCAATTGCCAAAGCTTTACGCAATGTTGGTTCTGTATCTGGACCTCCAACGTTTACAACTGTTACATTTGCACCTTGTTGTTCTTGAAACCAAATTGCACGTGTAAGACCGAATTCGTCGTTAGGATTAATTACATATTGTACGCCGGCTGTATCAAATTCTGAATCACCGTTTGTAAAGTTGATTTTTGAAGTAGTATCAGGCACATGGCTGATGCAAACTAGTATTTTCATAAGTATATATTTTGAATTTATAATATGCTTTTACAAATTTAGAATATTATTTGGAATAATTATACTATGCGTGCATAATATTTTTTAAAACTATTACGATTTCGTGAATTATGACGTTTTGAGTGTAATTAATCGATATTTAAAAATAAAAAATCATCTGTTTTGTCTGATTGTTAGGAATTTTGCAATGTTTGGAGGTAGACGACGCAATTATTTTTTGTCTGATAAATACTAAATTTTCGTTTTTTCCGTTTTAATGAATGAATTTTGAAGAAACAAGAATTAAACAAATAAATTAAAGTTTGTAAAAAAAAAATGATTCTAACAGTATAAGTGTGAATTATACGTTATTATATCGTTTTCGTTAATATCACAATTAAGTTAAAAAAGTTAAATGCTAAAGATCGGGAGAAGTTAGTACGATTTTAAATTCAATTTTTGCTTTTAAGTTATTTAAAATATTTATTTTTGCTCTTCAGAAAATTCAACATACAAAATAAAATATGAGAACAATACAATTTAGAGAGGCCATTTGTGAAGCGATGAGCGAAGAAATGCGTCACGATGAATCCATATATTTAATGGGAGAAGAGGTTGCAGAATACAATGGAGCATACAAAGCTTCAAAAGGAATGCTTGCTGAGTTTGGAGAAAAAAGAGTAATCGATACTCCAATTGCTGAGCTTGGTTTTACAGGAATTGCAGTAGGTTCTGCAATGAACGGAAACCGACCGATTGTAGAATATATGACTTTCAACTTCTGTTTAGTTGGTATTGATCAAATTATAAATAATGCTGCTAAAATGCGTCAAATGACTGGAGGACAATTTAATGTGCCAATCGTTTTCCGCGGACCAACTGCTTCTGCAGGTCAATTAGGAGCTACTCACTCACAAGCTTTAGAAAACTGGTTTGCAAATACTCCAGGTCTTAAAGTTGTTGTACCTTCAACTCCTTACGATGCAAAAGGACTTTTAAAATCTGCAATTCGCGATAATGATCCTGTAATCTTTATGGAATCTGAGCAAATGTATGGTGATAAAGGAGAAGTGCCAGACGGAGAATACACAATTCCATTAGGAGTTGCAGATATTAAACGTGAAGGTACAGATGTAACAATCGTTTCTTTCGGAAAAATCATCAAAGAAGCTTTTATCGCTGCTGATGAATTAGCTAAAGAAGGAATCTCTTGTGAAATTATCGATTTAAGAACTGTACGTCCTATGGATAAAGATGCAATTCTTACTTCTGTTAAAAAAACAAACCGTTTAGTAATTCTTGAAGAAGCTTGGCCATTTGCAAGTGTTTCTTCTGAGATTACATATATTGTTCAAGAACAAGCTTTTGACTTCCTTGATGCACCAATTCAACGTATTACAACTGCAGATACTCCAGCGCCTTATTCGCCAGTATTGCTAAAAGACTGGTTGCCAAATGCTGGTGATGTAGTAAAAGCAGTAAAGAAAGTATTATACAAATAATACATATTTAAAATACTCACAAAACTTCATCATTCATAGTTAATTGATGAAGTTTTTTTTTGCCCAGACAATGAAAAGAATAATTTTACTCAGCCTATTTTTTGTATTCGCATTTGCGGCTATAGCTACTGCACAAACGAAAGTGAGTGGAATTGTTTTGGACAAGTCTAACCAGCCAATACCTTTTGCAAATGTTGTTTTTAAAGGTTCAAATACAGGAATCGTTTCTAACGAAGATGGACGTTTTTATTTAGAATCGCCAAATACTTATACAGCTTTATTAGTTACATCGGCAGGATTTTCAGATAAAGAAGTTCCTTTAGAAAAAGCCGTTAATTATAATTTTAAAATTGTTTTAGGCGAAGCCGAAGCACTAAATGAAGTTGTAATTTATACGGGAAAAACTTCCAAAAAGAATAATCCAGCATTGGATATTTTGAGAAAAATTTGGGAAAGAAAACGTAAAAATGGACTTTACCAATTCAATCAATATCAAATGCAGAAGTATGAAAAAGTAGAGTTTGACATGAATACGATTGATAGTGCATTCATGAAAAATAAACTTTTTAAAGGAATGGAGTTTGTTTTCAATCATGTTGATACTTCTGATGTTACGGGAAAAACATATCTTCCAATTTTTATCAACGAATCGGTTTACGATGTTTACGGAGATAACAAACTAAAGAAAGTAAAAGAAAATCTGACAGGGAATAAAATGTCTGGTTTTAATGGAAATCAGCAGATTTTATCTTTTGTAAAAGATCTTTATTCTGATTATAATATTTACGATAATCACCTTAAATTTTTTGATAAAAGTTTTACAAGTCCACTTTCTAAAACTGGAATTGATGTCTATAATTATGTATTAAAAGACAGTGCTTATATCGATAAAAAATGGTGTTTTAATATTGTTTTTTATCCGAGACGTAAAAACGAATTAACTTTTAAAGGAGATTTCTGGGTAAACGATACCACTTTTGCAATTAAAAAAATCAATATGGGCGTTACTAAAAGCGCTAATATTAACTGGGTAAAAGATATTTATATAGAGCAGGAATTCGAAGTAGAAAATGATTCTATTTTCTTGTTGACGCGCGATTATATGATGTCTGATTTTGCTTTGAACAAAAAAGAAAAATCAAAAGGGGTCTACGGAAAACGTACTACTTTATATAGAAATCATAAATTCAATATTCAGAAACCAGAGAAGTTTTATAAAGAAGAAGTCAATTTTATTGATAACACAGTTTATGAACGGCCTCCAGAATTCTGGGAAGAAAATCGTTTCGAAAAATTAAATAAGGACGAAGCAGGTATTTATAAAATGCTTGATACTTTGCAAACCGTCAAGCGATTCAAGCAGTTATACAATCTCGTCTCCATTTTAGGAAGTGGTTACGTCGAATTTAAAAACTTCGACTATGGGCCAATTTTCTCTACTTTTGGTTATAATGAAGTAGAAGGATTACGATTGAGGGTTGGAGGAAGAACGTATTTTGGACCAAATGATCCATGGCGTATACAAGCCTACACAGCTTACGGATTTGATGATAATAAATTCAAATACGGAGTTTCTGGAAAATGGATGGTCGATAAAAAAAATCGAGTTATTATTTCTGGAGGAAATAGGCGTGACATCGAACAAATTGGTGCCAGTTTAACTACAACAAATGACGTTTTAGGGAGAAGTTTTGCATCCTCCGCTTTATTTACGACGGGGAGTAATGGAAAGCTGACCAATATTAATTTGAGTAACGTTTCTGTTGAAATGGAAGTTAAAAAGAACTTTGTAGTTTCGGCAGGACTTTCATATCGAACGTTAGAATCTGCGTCAAAAACCTTTAGTCTAGATTATTATACCACTTTGCCAAGCGCTACAAATCCTACGGGTGTTGTTCAGAGCATGGTAAAACAGTCTGAAGCGAATATTCAATTCGAATATATGCCAAATAGAAAAACCATTGGTTATGGTGTTGAAAGAGATTTAGTTGATAGTCCTTTTAGTCATTTCTTTGTTAATTTTAGTTACGGTCTAAAAGGAGTTATGGATAGTGATTTTGCCTACGAAAAAATTCAGATCTTTTACAAACAACCAATTATTATTGGTCCGTTAGGAAGATCTAATATTATTTTAGAAACAGGAAAAACATTCGGAACAATTCCGTTAGGATTAATGAGTGTAATTCCGGGTAACCAAACTTATTTTACAATCGAAAATACATTTAGTAACCTTAATTTCTACGAGTTCGTTACAGATCAATATACAACTTTGCAGTGGAATCATGATTTTGGAGGAAGATTGTTTGCGAGAATTCCGTTCATGAGAAAACTTAATTGGAGAGAATTTATTGGAGTTAGAGCCGTACACGGAACTATTTCTGATGCTAATCGTGCCATTAATGCTTCTGGATTGCCATATAATGCGCCTGAGAAAGTGTATTGGGAATATAATGCAGGAATTGGAAATATCTTCAAAGTTTTCCGTCTTGATTTCTCTTGGAGAGGAAACTATTTAGATATGCCAGATGCACATAAATTTGCCATAAAAGGATCTTTCGGGTTTTATTTTTAAAAAGAAACAAAGGCTCAAAATAACAAAGTCGCAAAGGTTTAAAATCTTTGCGACTTTGTTATTTTAAAATCTTTATGCAAAAAGAACTCTGCGACTTGGCGCCTTTGCGAGAACTAATTTCATTTTTCTTATTTTTGATTTACTTTAGAAATCTAAAACCATGCAAGAAGCTATTGATTTTCTTTCATCCAAAAATGCAATATTTCTAGAAATTATTGAGAAATATGGTTTGCCACAAATTCCTAAGCGTCCGCCAGGTTTTGAAACTTTGGTATTGCTGATATTGGAGCAACAGGTTTCTATAGATTCGGCGAAAGCCACATTTTTAAAAATTAAATCCTATACAACTTGCAATCCTGAAACAATGGCGATTTTGCCAGACGAAGAATTTAGAAACTTGGGAGTAAGTCGTCAGAAAACCAAATACATAAAGATTTTAGCAGAAGCAATTTTAAACAAAGAATTAGATGTTGAAAGTTTAGCTTTAAAATCTGTAAAGCAAGTTCGTGAAGAATTAATTAAACTAAAAGGAATTGGAAACTGGACCATCGATATTTATTTAATGTTCTGTCTTCAAGAACCCGATTTGATTCCTTTAGGAGATATTGCCGTGATTAACACTATAAAAGAATTACTGAATATTCACGATAAGAAAGAAATGGAAATTCATGCTGAACAATGGAGTCCTTATCGTTCTTATGCGACCTATTTGCTTTGGCATTATTACCTGAAAAAAAGAAATCGAACAATTACTTATTAAATGCTTGTTTTTTAAACTCTAATGCGGATAATTTAACCTTGTTTTTTATTGTAAAACTAGATTCTTTGGTTATTTTTGCAACCGAAATTATAGAAACAATAAAAAACGAAAATGACCGCAGACAAATTAACGACTTTCGATGTGTTGATCGAAATACCGAGAGGAAGCAGAAATAAATACGAGTACGATTTTGAAATTAAAAGAATGCGTTTTGATAGAATGTTATTCTCTTCAATGATGTATCCAGCAGATTACGGATTTATTCCAGAAACTTTGGCTTTAGACGGAGATCCTCTTGATGTATTAGTTTTAATTAACGAACCAACTTTTCCTGGATGTGTAATTGAAGTAAAGCCAATTGGAGTTTTCCACATGGCAGATGATAAAGGACCAGACGAAAAAATTATTTGTGTACCAGTTTCAGATCCAATCTGGAATTCATTAAACGATCTTTCAGATATTAACGGACACTTATTAAAAGAAATCGAGCATTTCTTCCAAGTTTACAAAGATCTTGAAAACAAAAAAGTAGATGTAGAAGGATGGGGAGACGTAAAAGAAGCTTACGACATTATCGCTGAGTGTACAAAACGTTTTGATGATATTGAAAATAAACCAGCAGGATTATTTAGCATTAAATAATTTAAGCACCCATAATATATAAAAAAAGCAATACTACCGTCAGGAGTATTGCTTTTTTGTTTAAATTCGTTTTAGTTAGATTGTTGACTATTAACCAAAACCATTAATATATTATGAATGCATTTATGATTTACCTGCCTATTGTCATGGCAGTTTTAGGATTACTTTTCATGGGAATAAAAAGGAGTTGGGTTTTAAAACAAGACGCTGGAGACGGTAAGATGAAAGAGATTTCAGATTACATCTACGAAGGAGCCTTAGCCTTCCTAAAAGCAGAATATAAATTACTAACCATTTTCGTAATTATTGCCAGTTTAGCTTTGGCAGGAATTACATTTATTCCGGGAGTTAAAACACATTTATTAATCGTAATTGCATTTATTTTTGGTGCATTATTTTCTGCTTATGCCGGGAATATTGGAATGAAAATAGCAACTAAAACAAACGTAAGAACAACTCAAGCGGCACGTACAAGTTTACCTCAAGCCTTAAAAGTTTCTTTTGGTGGAGGAACCGTAATGGGTTTAGGTGTTGCAGGTTTGGCTGTTTTAGGTTTGACAGCTTTTTTTATAATTTTCTTTAATCTTTTTTCTGATGGAGTTTGGAAAGATACCGATACAATGACCGTTGTCTTAGAAACTTTAGCAGGCTTTTCGCTTGGTGCAGAATCTATTGCATTGTTTGCCAGAGTTGGAGGAGGAATCTACACAAAAGCTGCTGACGTTGGTGCTGATTTAGTTGGTAAAGTTGAAGCAGGAATTCCAGAAGATGATCCGCGTAATCCAGCAACAATTGCTGATAACGTAGGAGATAATGTCGGTGACGTTGCGGGTATGGGAGCTGATTTATTTGGTTCGTATGTAGCAACAGTTCTAGCAGCAATGGTACTCGGAAATTATGTAATAAAAGATATGGGAGGAAGTATCAATGACGCTTTTGGCGGAATTGGCCCAATTTTACTTCCAATGGCAATTGCTGGTTTCGGAATTATATTCTCTATTATAGGAACACTTTTAGTGAAAATTTCAGACGATAGCGCAAGAGAAGCTCATGTACAGAAAGCATTAAATGTTGGAAACTGGGTTTCTATTGTTTTAACAGCTGTTGCCTGTTTCTTTTTAGTGCAATATATGTTGCCTGAAACGATGCAAATGAGCTTTTTTGGCGAAGGTTCTAAAGTGATTTCATCAATGAGAGTTTTCTATGCAACTATAGTTGGATTAGTTGTTGGTGGAGCAATTTCATCAGTAACAGAATATTATACAGGATTAGGTACAAAACCAGTTTTGGCAATTGTACAAAAATCATCAACTGGTGCAGGAACAAACGTAATTGCAGGTTTGGCGACAGGAATGATTTCTACATTTCCAACTGTAATTTTGTTTGCTGTAGCAATTTGGATTTCGTATGCTTTAGCAGGATTTTATGGAGTGGCGCTGGCTGCTTCGGCAATGATGGCAACGACAGCAATGCAATTGGCAATCGATGCTTTCGGACCAATTTCTGATAATGCTGGAGGAATTGCCGAAATGAGCGAATTACCAAAAGAAGTTCGTACAAGAACCGATATTTTAGATTCAGTAGGAAATACAACAGCAGCAACTGGAAAAGGTTTTGCAATTGCTTCTGCGGCATTAACTTCGCTAGCTTTATTTGCAGCTTATGTAACGTTTACAGGAATAGACGGAATTAATATTTTTAAAGCGCCTGTTTTAGCGATGTTATTTGTCGGCGGAATGATTCCGGTAGTTTTCTCTGCTTTGGCAATGAATTCTGTTGGAAAAGCGGCAATGGATATGGTGTACGAAGTTCGTCGCCAGTTCAAAGAAATTGCTGGAATTATGGAAGGAACAGGAAAACCTGAATATGGAAAATGCGTTGAAATTTCTACAAAAGCCGCTCTTCGCGAAATGATGCTACCAGGAATTCTGACAATCGGTTTTCCTATTTTAATTGTTCTTTTAGGGAAATTAGTTTATTCAGACAATAATCAGTTGATTGCTGAAATGTTGGGAGGATATATGGCTGGAGTTACGGTTTCTGGTGTTCTTTGGGCAGTTTTTCAAAATAATGCAGGAGGTGCTTGGGATAATGCTAAAAAATCTTTCGAAGCTGGAGTTATGATCAACGGCGAAATGACTTATAAAGGTTCAGATGCGCATAAAGCAGCCGTAACTGGTGATACTGTTGGGGATCCGTTTAAAGATACTTCTGGACCTTCAATGAATATTTTAATCAAATTAACTTGTTTAATTGGGTTGGTAATTGCTCCAATTTTGGGTGAAGGAAATGCACATTCTGATATTGCTGGAAAAGCTTCTTGCTGTGCTAAAACAGAACTACACGCTGGCGGAGTTTCTAAATGTGGTGATTTGTCTAAAATGACGAAAGAAGAATGCATCAAGATGTGTAAAGAAAAAGGTTGTTCTCCAGAAGAAACGGCTAAATGTTTAGCTCATTTTGATGAAAATGGAAATCCTTATAAAAAAACGGATTGTTTTGACACAAGCAAATATGAGAAAAAATCATCTGTGAAAGTGGAAGTCAAAAATATAAACGGAAAAACGACTGGAACTGTTACTAAAACAGAAAATGGTAAAACAACAACTGAAGTTTTTGAAGGAACAGAAGAAGAAGTTTTAGCGAAAGTTGAAGCTGCGAAATAATAATAACATGATAACTTTGTCAAAGTTTAAAACTTTGACAAAGCTTCTTGAAACAGAAATGCCTCTAAATAATTTTAGAGGCATTTTTTATTTCGTGTAAATCTGTGCAATTCGTGTTTTAAAACAACCCATTCAATTCAGCATCAATTCTATTGATAATGTCACCTAAATCTTCAGGATTATCAACAAAATTAATATTATCCACATCAATAATTAGGAGTTTTCCTTTTGCATAAGTCTGAATCCAAGCTTCGTATCTTTCATTCAAACGGCTTAAATAATCGATAGAAATAGAGTTTTCATATTCGCGTCCGCGTTTGTGAATCTGTCCAACTAAATTTGGAATAGAACTTCTTAAATAAATCAATAAATCTGGAGCTTTTACCAACGATTCCATTAATTCGAACAAAGACGTATAATTTTCAAAATCACGACTTGTCATTAATCCCATTGCATATAAGTTGGGAGCGAAAATATGCGCATCTTCATAAATCGTTCTGTCTTGAATGATTTTTTTTCCGCTTTCGCGAATTTGCTGCACTTGACGAAAACGGCTGTTTAGGAAATAAATCTGAAGATTAAACGACCAACGCTCCATTTGATGGTAAAAATCATCCAAATACGGATTATCAACTACATCTTCATAATGAGGTTCCCATTTGAAATGTTTTGCTAATAATTTGGTTAGAGTGGTCTTTCCTGCGCCTATGTTTCCTGCTATTGCTATGTGCATTACGGTGTTACGATTTTATAATTTGATATATCTGTAGCTGTAAAAATAGATAAAATTTGTTCTTTGTAATAAAAATTGTCAAAGGTTTTTTCTAAAATTTTAATCTCAGAAACCGCATCAGGATTTGATTTGTCAATTCCTCTAAAAAACAATAAATTATCTTTAGTGAAAAGATATTGTGAAGAACTAATTATGGCAATTTTATCAAAATCTTTTATTTTGCCCAATAAAGTTATTTTTCCAAAAATATCGCAGGAGTACCAATTGTTTTTTTTATCAATCCAAATGAAAGTATTAAAATCAGTTTGATAATATTTAATTGGTTCTGTTAACGGAATGGAAACTGTTTTATATTCATTTTTTAAATAATCAAAAAGACTAATTTGCTGGTTTAATGCATTGTAAATCCAAAGCTGATTTTGTGTAGACATTCCGATAGCCGTAACAACAATTGGTGTGGGATTTTGAGAAAAATTAATTTCAGTCATTTTATTTAGCTGATTATCCAACAAAACAACACTATTAAAATCTTCGTAAAACAATACTATTTTCAACGGATTTTGTAAATCAACTTTGGTGATTTTTCCCAATGAAACATTTTTATATTCAAAAAGTTCATTTCCTTTTGTTTTACTAAAAACGTTATTTTTAATTTGATAAGAATATCCAAAAGCATCATATCCTAAAAACTCATCTGAATTATTTTTAAAATGAGAAATTAAAGTAGCGTTTATGCTCGAATTCTGGGCAGAAACCGCATTTACAGTGCAGAAAAAAAGAAAAGAAAATAGAAGTTTTTGCACCTTTTTAGACATGAGAAAATTGATTTACAAGAGTACCAAATTACAAAAAACCTTTGTTAGAAAATCATTTTTAGAGCTTAAACCTTTTTTTATTCTAATAGTCTAAAAAATAAGCGGTTCTATCTATATCATAAAGCCATTAATATATTTAATTTTTAGGATTTTAAAATTAGTAATACATTTGAATGTAAGTTTTCTCGGATTTACTCAACTTTAAAGAAAATGAAATGAAGAAATTATTTTTTTACATGACACTGATGCTTGTTTCTGTACAAATTCAGGCTCAAAAAGATTTTCAAGGAATGGCTGTTTATGAGTCAAAAACGCAAATGCTAAAGTTTGAAGGAATGCGCGGAAACAGAGATATTACGCCAGAAATGCAAAAAAGCATGGAAGAGCGTATGAAAAAGATGCTTGAAAAAACCTTTATTTTAAACTTCGATAAATCGGCATCAATCTATAAAGAAGAAGAAAAATTAGAAGCGCCAGGACAGCAAGGCGGTTTTCGTGTAATGTTTGGTTCGCTAACAGGCGGTGGCGGAACTTTCTATAAAGACGTAAAGACAAAATCGTATACAGTTGATAAAGAATTTATGGGCAAGGAATTTCTTGTGGTAGATTCTCTTCCAAAATTGAACTGGAAATTAGAACAAGAAACAAAACAAATTGGTGGTTATAACTGTTTCAAAGCTACAGTTGTAAAACCGGCTAGTAAGACCGATTTTAGAAACTTCAGACCTAAAAACAACGACGATTCTAAAAAAGAGGAAACTAAAAAGACTTCTGGAGAAACAAAAACCAACTTTACGGATAACTTCGAAATTCCAAAAGAAATTGTGGTAACTGCTTGGTATACACCAGAAATTCCGGTGAATCAAGGGCCAGAAAATTATTGGGGACTTCCTGGTTTAATTTTAGAAATCAACGATGGAACTACTACAATTTTATGTTCGAAAATTGTTCTAAATGCCAAAGAAAAAGTAGAAATAAAGCCATCTAAAAAAGGAAAAGTAATTTCTCAGAAAGAATACGATGAAACGGTAGTAAAAAAAATGGAGGAATTTAGAGAAATGAATCGTGGTCGCGCGGGCGGACCGCCACCTCCGATGGGAAGATAAAATTATAAAATTCCAATCCCGAAGCTTCGGGATAAACGCCAAAATACAATATTTTGATAATGAATAAAATACTTTTTGTTTTTGCCTTATTTTTTACTTCTGTATGCTTTTCGCAAAGTGTTCGTTTTGATGGTTTAATTCAAGATGAAAAGAAAAATCCGCTGGAAATGGCCAATATTATGGCAATTAACAATGGCACGAAAGCAATGGATTCGTACGGAATTACCAATGATAAAGGAAAATTTCAGCTTACTTTAAAACCAAATACTGCTTACACAATTAAAGTAAGTTATCTCGGAATGAAATCTAAAGAGATTCCAGTTGCGACAAAATCTGAAAATATGACTCAAAATATTGTTTTGGATGGCGCTGGAATTGAATTAGAAGGCGTTGAAATTGTTCGTGAAATGCCAGTTTCTATAAAAGGAGATACAATAGTTTACAATGCAGATTCTTTTAAAACTGGAACAGAAAGAAAGCTAGAAGATGTTCTTAAAAAACTTCCAGGTGTTGAGGTAAATGCTGATGGAGAAATTGAGGTTGAAGGAAAAAAAGTGAGCAAATTAATGGTAGAAGGCAAAGATTTTTTTGATGGAGATACCAAACTAGGCGTTAAAAATATTCCGGCAGATGCTATTGATAAAGTTCAGGTTTTAAGAAATTATAACGAAGTAAGCCAATTAAAAGGCCTTGAAAATGATCAGGATAATGTGGCAATGAATATTAAACTGAAAGAAGGCAAAAAGAACTTTTGGTTTGGAGATGTTACTGCAGGAATTGGAGTTGCAGAATTAGACAGCCGATATATCATTAACCCAAAACTGTTTTATTACAGTCCGAAATACAGCATTAATTTAATTACCAATTTTAATAATATTGGAGAATTGCCATTGACTGCGCAAGATTATTTTAAGTTTACAGGCGGATTTAAAAACATGATGAAAAAAGGTGGAAGCAATTTTAATGTTTCTTCTAATGACTTAGGAATTTCACTTTTAAGAAATAATAGAGCAAAAGAAATTGAAACCAAATTTGGCGCAACAAACTTTGCTTATTCTGTAAATAAAGCTTGGAATTTGAGCGGTTTCGGAATTCTTTCAACATCAAAAACAGAATTAGAAACCAAATCGCAGACTACGATTTTGGATTCTGGAAATAAGGATAATCGTAACGAAAATACGAGCCAGAAAAATAATTTGGGACTTTTTAAATTAAGTTCAACTTATAAACCAAGTGATAAGTTTCAGTTTGATTATGATATCTTAACCAAATTGACCAAACAAGAAGAATATTCTGATTTGTTTAGAGAACAGATTGTGAAGAATGTTGCGACTTCAGAAGATATTTTTACAACAAAAAAGCAAGATCCAACTTCTGTTAATCAGAATTTGAGTTTGTATTATACGCAAAGCGCTAAAAATATTTTTGCATTTGAAGCGCAGCATTTGTATCAGGACGAAAATCCATTTTATAATGCCAATTTACAAACAGCTCCTTTTGATGAGGATGTTTTAACTGGGTTTACTCCAAATCAAAATAGAAATGATTACAATCAGAATCGTTTTGTGAAAACGAATAAGTTGGATGCAAAATTGGATTACTATTATATGGTAACTCCAAAAAGTAATTTCAATATTACATTAGGAAATACATATTCGTATCAGAATTTCAATTCTCATATTTTTCAGATGTTAGATAATGGAGATAGAAATGATTTGAATGATCCTCAAAACAATAATGACGTAGATTACAGATTTAATGATGCTTTCGTCGGTTTTCATTATAAAATTCTAACAGGAAAATTTACCCTGACGCCTGGAGTAAGCTTGCATACTTATCAAATGACAAACGGACAATTGGGAACCGATTATTCTCAAAGTTTCACTAAAGTTTTGCCAGATTTCTTCGCTTTGTATCAAATCAAAAAATCAGAGACTTTGACTTATAATTTCTCTTTAACAAATGATTTTACCGATATTAATCAGTTGGCAGCAGGTTATGTTTTGTCTAATTACAGTAGTTTGTTTCGCGGAGATCGTTATTTAGAAAATGCAACTTCTCAGGTTCATTCGCTTCGTTATTTCAAGTATAATATGTTCAATTTTGAGAACATTTTTGCCAATGCAACTTATACCAGAAAAGTGGATGCAATTAAAACAAAAGCAGATTTTGATGGAATTAACCAGTCTTCAGTTCCTTATAATTCAAATTTAGCAGATGAAACTTTTTCTGGAATGGGAGCTTACGGGCGTTCATTTTTAAAAAACTATAAAGCTTCTGTAAACGCAAGTTTGAACTGGTCAAAATTCAATAACATTCAAGATAGCGAACAAAGAACAACAGAAAGTTTTGTGCAGAGTTACACAGTTAGAGCTTCAACAAATTACAAAAAACTTCCAAATATTGAATTTGGATACAATCTTTTGATTAATAAATACAGCGGATCTACTTTTTATACTGATAAGCCATTTGCCAAATTAGATTATTATTTCTTAGACAGTTTTTCTTTTGTTTCAGAATATGAATTCTATCATTATTATAATGGAGATAAATCGGTAGATAATGAATACGATTTTTTAAGCGCCAGTTTAATTTATCAAAAGAAAAACAGCAAATGGGAATATAAAGTCTCGGCAACCAATTTGTTAAATACAAGATATCTGAACGATGATAACTTTACGCAATTCTCTACAAGAGTTTCGCAATATACGGTTCAGCCACGCTACATTATCTTTTCGATGAAATACAATTTATAAGAAATTTGGCTGAATTTTGAAGTCAAGACATTTAATTTTAAAAGGAATGGAATATCTTTACATCAATATTAACAGCCAAATTTTTATATTATGCGCAATTTTATTTGGAGTTTACTGCTATTTACTTCGGCAGTTTTTACGTCTTTTTCTCAAACAAAACAGATCGAAAAAGGAACTTATATATCAAACAATAAAGGCCAAAAAATTAAACTGAACTTATTAGATGATAATAAATATGAGTTGGTATTTTATTCGGGCGAATATGCAATAAAAGGCGATTCGTTATTATTTGTCAAAAATACTCCATCGGGAAATAGCTTCGATCTTGATTTTAAAATAGATAAAAAAGCTAAAAATATAAAAGTAAACTTTATAGATCCTTCCTATTATTCTTTCTATTTAGGAACTCAAAAAGGAAAAGAAGAAGTTAAATATCAAAGACTTTCTGATATTCGTTCTAAACAAGATCCGAATTGGACTAAGAATAATTTAGAGTTTGAAATTGAAAAAACAGATTTTCTATATTTAGTTTACGAAGAATACGACGGAAAAAGCGATGTTTTTAAATATGAACTTCCAAAAGATGTTTCAGAAATTACCATAACTTATGAATTGGCAGTTTTAGGCGATTTAAAAATTTTCGGCTTTTTTGATAAAACTACCAATGAATTAAGAATCTCAGAGAAATCTGGAGTTAATCCTTTGGTTTTTACTAATGCAAAAGATCCACAGCCGGTTAAGAAAACTTCAAAAGTAACTCCGTTAGAAAGTACATCTGTTTCAAATTGGACTTATCCAGGAAAAGAAGATGTTTCAAGTTACGATTATGGAACAGGAGTAGCTGTAGACACCGCAGTTGCAGTCGCAGATTTAACGGTAGCTCCGCCAGTTTACAACCAATATAATTTTAAACTAAAAATTGAGAATAGCTTAAACAAGGCGATTTCCGAAACTAAAAATTCAAATAATAATAAGTTTTTGGGAGTTTATGTAGACAGTAAAAAAACAGCAAAAGAAAGTTTTGATTTTTTTGTAAAAGATCAGGAAACGCAGACTGGTTACAGCATGTACGATGGATACAATGCTCTTTATGATGTTTTTAATTATTATTTGGCTGGAGCCGATGATAAAAAATGGCTGAAAAATAATAAAATAACCAGCGATCCTACTGTTGTTGTTTTAAACGGACAAGGAAATATATTGGCTATCGCAAAATCTGATTTAGAAGCCCAAAAATATCAGTTTAATTACTATGGCGATTTCTATCGTAAACTTCTCAGAGCCGATGCTTTTGTTTCTTTAGATGATGTTTTAAAGAATAAAAAAGCTTCAGATGCCGATTTAATTCTTGCTTTTAATAAAGCCGCTGCATTAGAATCTTCTTATGATTATGAATATAATGTCGATAATAATGTTTCAACAGAATTTGTAGTTACTAAAACTGCTTTAGACAAAAAAGAAGTTGCGCAGGCTTGGAAAAAATTAATCGAAGCGCATCAAAAAGATAAGCAGGTAAATATGTATTTGGCAGAAACTATCATTAAAGAAATCAGAAATTTAGGATTTACTAAACAGCTTTTTAATGAAGATAGAATTTTAAATGATACCGATTTCTTGGCTATAGATTATCTGTTAAAGCATTCTGAAGAAATAGAAAATAACCGCGCCGCATTTAATACTAAAGCGGGAGAAATACACGCTCTTAATAATGCAGTTTCTGAAGTTTCTAATGCTTTACAGCAAAATCTTTACGCTTCTCAAGATGGTTTAACGGGAGATGTAAATAAGGATAAAATTAATTCTGTTTATAAAAAGATCATTGCATCTGGAAAAGGAAACTTTGATGCTTATAGAAATTACTTTTATTATTTAAGTCAACTTCAAGAAAATGACGGTTCTAATACAACTTATTTAAAAGAATTTAATACTTATTTCGATTCAGCTCTTTCAGGTGGAAGCCCAATTGAGAAATTAGACGCTATGTTTTCTGGTTTAGATTCTAGTTCAAGTTATTCTTATGATGGATGGAATTCGTTTAAAGAATATCATTCAAGTACAGCCAATTCTGCGGCTTGGACAGTTGTAGAAAATCAGATGAATGCAAACTATTTGAAAGATGCCATAAAATGGTCTGAATATAGTTTGGCTGTAACCAAGAATAATCCGTATTATTTAGATACACTTGCTCAGTTGTATTATAAAGACGGACAAAAACAAAAAGCAATAGAAACACAGACTTTGGCTGTTAAATATTCAGATGTAAATACAGATCAAACAACGGCACAAGAAATAAAAGAAGTTTTGACTAAAATGCAAAATGGCACTTATTAAAATATAATAATCTTTGAAATATAATGGCTGTCTGTTTTGGCAGCCATTTTTATTTAATTTTTTATGCTTAAATGCTGTTTTCGCGGGTAAAAAATCAAAATTTTCCTCTGAAATGATTAAATTTATGACATAAAATTAAAATGTATGAAAAACAAAATGATTCTGGTTTTACTTGCATCTGGAGCATTGACTTTTGCACAAGCAGTTAAAAAACCATTAGTTTCTGCCATAACAGATAAAGATCTTAGAACAGATATGTATCAAATGGCTGGTGACCATTTTAACGGTCGAGAAGCAGGAACTTTAGATGAACTAAAAGTTTCAATGTGGTTGGCAAATAAAGCTAAAGAAGCCGGAATGGCTCCAGCGGGTGATGATGGAACTTATTTCCAGTTTTTTGATTTGTATAGACATCAAGTTACGCCAAATTCAAAATTCAAAATTGGACAAAAAGAATACAAATTATGGAAAGATGTTTTGGTTGCAGAAACGACTAATATAAAAGTAGAAGGCTCATTAGTGTATTTGGGCGCGGCAACTAAAGAAGAAATTGAAAAAGTCGATATAAAAGGAAAAGCAGTTGTTTTACTGGCATCAAAAGAAGGAATTGCAGATGATATTTCGCTATTTGATAGACGCTATCCAGGTTTGGTAAGAAATAAATATTATGATCTTGTTGTTAAAAAAGGTGCTGTGGCACTTATTATGGTTGCAGATGAATTGGCAGAAGAAAGCTGGTCTCAAGTAGAACCACAAATGACAAGAGGAATTTATGGAATTGAAGGATTTCGTGATAAAATTGGTGCAACAATGCCTGTTTTTTGGGTACACGGAAATCAGCTAGAATATTTAAAATCGACAAAAGATGTTTTATCGGCAGAAGTAGTTTCTGAAACTTATAAATATCCTTCGGTAAATGTTGTCGGAACAATTGCAGGAACTGATGCAAAATTAAAAAATGAATACGTTCTTTTCAGCGGGCACCAAGATCATGATGGAGTGCGTCAAAAATACGGACAAGATTCTATCTATAATGGAGCAGACGATAACGCTAGTACATGTGTTGCTATGTTAGCTATTGCAAGGGCTTATAAAAAACAGCCTGGAAAAAGAACAGCGTTGTTTGTGTTTCACGGTTCAGAAGAACGTGGTTTGTTAGGTTCAAGATGGTATGCATCGCATCCGACTGTTCCTGAAAAAGATATCATAGCGGTTTTAAATGGCGATATGATTGGAAGAAACAATGTAAATCAGGCGGCTTTGCTAGGTTCGAGTTCACCACACGAAAATTCATCTGATTTAGTGGCAGTTGCCAAAAGAGCAAATGACGAAGGTCCGAAATTTGATTTGGATAAACTTTGGGACAGACCAGAACATCCAGAATATTTTTACTTCCGTTCTGATCATTTGCCTTATGCAAGAAAAGGAATTCCTTCTGTTTTTTACACTAGTGTTTTACACAGTCAATATCATACTCCAATGGATGAATCTGAAAATATTGATTTCGTGAAACTGCACAAAATGACCGAATGGATTTACAGAACAGGTTGGATTTTATCAAACGATGCTAACCGTCCTAAAACATTGCCAAATGTGCAATTAGAGAGATAAGTTCATAATAATAAATAAAAAAACCGATTTCAATTTGAAATCGGTTTTTTTTATGTTTAAGATTTAGATTGAATTACAATCCAAATGCAGCTTTTACTTGGTTAACAAAATCAAGTTTTTCCCATGTAAACAACTCAACAGTAACTGTTTTTTCATTTCCTCCTGGAGCAGAGAAAGTTTTAGTTACAGTTTCTGGTTTACGTCCCATGTGTCCGTAAGCAGCAGTTTCGCTATAAATAGGATTTCTTAATTTTAATCTTTGCTCAATAAAGTAAGGACGCATATCGAAAATTGCTTCTACTTTTTTAGCGATTTCACCATTAGTTAAATTTACTTTAGAAGTTCCGTAAGTTTCAATAAAGATTCCCATTGGCTCAGCAACTCCAATTGCGTAAGAAACCTGAACTAAGATTTCGTCAGCAACACCAGCAGCAACTAAGTTTTTAGCGATATGACGCGTTGCATAAGCAGCACTTCTATCCACTTTACTTGGATCTTTTCCAGAGAATGCACCACCACCGTGAGCGCCTTTTCCTCCGTAAGTATCCACGATAATTTTTCTTCCTGTTAAACCAGTATCTCCGTGAGGTCCTCCAATAACGAATTTTCCTGTTGGGTTAATATGGTAGTTGATTTTATCGTTAAATAAATGAGCATGCTCAGGGTTTTTAGCGATAATTCTTGGAATTAAAATTTCAATAATATCTTTTTTGATTTTAGCTAACATTGCAGCCTCTTCATCAAAATCATCATGTTGAGTTGAGATAACGATCGCGTCAATACGAGTTGGTTTGTTATCGTCGCTGTATTCTAAAGTTACTTGAGATTTAGCATCTGGACGTAAATACGTAATTTCTTTGTTTTCGCGTCTTAAAATTGCTAACTCTTGTAATAATTTATGAGATAAATCAAGAGCCAATGGCATGAAGTTTTCAGTTTCGTTTGTTGCGTAACCAAACATCATTCCTTGATCTCCAGCTCCTTGTTCTTCTGGCTTAGCTCTGTCAACTCCCTGATTAATATCAGCAGATTGCTCATGAATAGCAGAAAGAATCCCGCAAGAATTTGCTTCAAACATGTACTCGCTTTTAGTATATCCAATTTTACGGATTACTTCGCGTGCAATTTGTTGCACATCAAGATAAGTATTTGATTTTACTTCACCAGCCAAAATTACCTGACCTGTAGTAACTAAAGTTTCACATGCTACTTTTGAGTCAGCATCAAATGCCAAAAAGTTATCAATTAATGCATCCGAAATTTGATCTGCAACTTTGTCTGGATGCCCTTCACTAACAGATTCTGACGTAAATAAATAAGCCATAATAATGATTAAATTTAAAATTAAGCGAGGAAAATAATTGCTAAAAAGGGCTAAAGGAGAGTTTCTGCTTTAGCATTTTTTACTACTGAAAGGAATTTTTCAGCATTCATAACGAAATCATTTCATTATGAAGAGGTTGCAATCAGTTCAAATTTTTCCTCTGTTTCGGGTGCAAAGGTATAAAACCATTTTGATTTGCAAATTAAAGTTCAACTTTTTTTATTTTTTATAGGAGAAATTTAACAATAGCATATTAATTTGATAGGGTAATAGAAAATAATTTAGTTTTTGTTTGGTGGTTTCAAAAAAAGTTCTCAAATTTGCCTTGTTAAATAAAAAGAAAATGAATTTAGTAGCTAAAAATATGTGTTGCATGATGTCGGAATTATCCGCAGAGTAACTCTATTGTTTAGTAACTAAGTCTACAAATACAATAAAAACCTCTGCCTAACAGCAGAGGTTTTTTTTATGTAATCAAAAAAGTAAAAGAATAAGAAATGAAAAATTCAACAGTAAATAAAATGATGATGTGTTGTAAGATGCCAATGTGTATCAAAAGTTGCTGTTGCCAAAAGTGAAAGATCGAATCTTTGTTATAGTTTCAACTATAAGCCCTTTTGGTAAGCCATCCGAAAGGGCTTTTTTTATTTCAATCTCTTAAAAAAATTAAACCATGAATACATTAGATATAAATACAATCGCATTTCAATATTTATTAAGAAATAATTCTTTAAATAATAATTCTGAAGAATCAGCAGAAACTGAAAAATATAATCCTGAACAGCGTATTAAAACTCAAAAATCATTGCTGTTTCATTTATATGACCTTGAAGAAGAAGCAGAAAATCTTTTTGCTTGAATCAAATTCAAATAACAAATTCAAATAACAAATTCAAAAAATCAATTACAATATAAACGTATTAACAATACCTAAAAAACTAAGAAATCATGAGCACACAAAAATTTGCAACAAACGCACTACACGCAGGACACGACGTTACAAAAAACGGATCAACTCGTGCTGTACCAATTTACCAGACTTCATCATACGTATTTAACAATGCAGATCATGCGGCCAATTTATTTGGTCTCGCCGAAGCTGGATTTATTTATACTAGATTAAATAATCCGACAAATGATGTTTTAGAACAAAGACTTGCTGCACTGGAAGGCGGAATTGGGGCTGTTGTAACGGCTTCTGGAGCATCTGCAATTTCTACAACTTTATTGACTTTGCTAAAAGCAGGAGATCATATTGTTGCATCAAACAGCTTATATGGCGGAACTTATAACTTGTTGAAAGTTACCCTGCCAAGATTAGGAATTACAACAACATTTGTAGATCCTTCTAAACCAGAAAATTTTACAAAGGCGGCGAAAGAAAATACCCGAGCTTTTTTTGTTGAATCTCTTGGAAATCCAAAATTAGATGTTTTAGATTTAAAAGGAATTTCGGCAGAAGCCAAAGCATTCAAAGTGCCATTTATAGTAGATAATACAGTTGCGACACCTTATTTATTAAACCCAATTAAATATGGTGCCGATATTGTAATTCATTCCTTAACTAAATACATCGCAGGAAACGGAACTTCGTTAGGGGGTGTTATCATTGATGCCGGAAACTTTGATTGGTCAAACGGAAAATTCCCAGAATTTACAGAGCCATCTGCTGGATATCACGGATTGGTTTATCACGAAGCTTTAGGAAATGCTGCTTTTATTGCAAAAGCTCGAATAGAAGGATTGCGTGATTTCGGTTCTGCTTTGAGTCCGTTTAATGCTTTTCAAATTATTCAGGGATTAGAAACACTTCCAATCCGAATCAAGAAACATAGTGAGAATGCTTTGGCTTTGGCTGAATGGTTGGAGAAACAAGATGAGGTTGTTTGGGTAAATTATCCAGGTTTAAAATCAAGTAAATACAATGATTTAGCTAAAGAATATCTGTCAGAAGGTCAAAGCGGAATCATTACTTTCGGATTGAAAGGCGGTTTTGATGCAGCTAAAAAAGTAGTAGACGAGACTAAATTATTCTCGCTTTTGGCGAATATAGGCGACACAAAATCATTAATTATTCATCCTGCAAGCACGACGCATCAGCAATTGACAGAAGCAGAACAAGCAGAAACTGGAGTTTCTAAAGATTTGATTCGTTTGTCTGTCGGAATTGAAGATATTGAAGATTTGATTGCAGATCTTCAAGCTGTTTTTGAAAGTGTTGCACTTTCTCAATACAGCATAAATAAAAACTAGGTTTTTTTGTTTTTTGTTTGAAAGATTGCCTTTAGCCAATGTGCTAAAGGTAATTTTTTGTGAAAAGCATTATTATAAAAATTAAACCATATAAGTGATATAAGTTCATTTTAGTAAAGACGCATACAACACGTCTAACTTTTAAATAAAAATATTTTAAATGAACTTATATCACTTATATGGTTAAAAAACAAAAATAATGTCAAAGCTTAAAATAAATATCATCCTTTTTGGAATTGGAAATATCGGAAGTACTTTGATTAATCAGATAATCGAAAGTCAGGAGTTTTTTCTTGAAAGTAAAAATGTCGATTTTCATTTTCCGATTATTACCAATTCGACAGTTGCTTTTTTTGAAAAAGAAGGAGTTGGTTATTCTTGGGAAACCAATTTTAGACAATTGGCTGTTCCTTTTAAAGTAGAAGATATTATTGAATTTGCTAAAGAAAACGAATTTGAAAATCTTATTGCTGTAGACGCAACCGCTAGTGACGAATTGGTGAAACATTATAAAACGCTGATTGAAAACGGATTTAATATTGTAGCAGTAAATAAAAAAGCAAATACATTACCAATTGATTTGTATAAAGAATTACGATTAAATCTCAAAAAGCATGACAAAGAGTTTTTGTATGAAACTTCGGTTGATACCGGAATTCCAGTTTTACAGACTTTAAGAGATTTGTATTATTCGGGAGAAAAAATCACCAAAATTCGAGGCGTATTCTCCGATAATTTGAGTTATGTTTTTAATCGTTTTTCATCAGAAGATGTGACATTCTCTTCTGTTTTAAAAGATGCGAGTCTTTTAGGTTTGATGAAATCTACTTTTAAAGAAGATTTATCGGGAAATGATACTGCCAGAAAACTTTTGATTCTTGCCCGAGAAATCGGAAAAGACTTTGATTTTTCGGATATTAAAATCAGACCTTTTATTACAGAACAACATCTAGAAAAGAATGGCGTATTAAATAAAGATGCGGTCGATAAAGCATTTAAGATTGCCAAAATTACTCAGGCAGAAAATCATGTTTTAAGATATGTTGGCGAATTTGATATTGAAAGTGGCAATTTAGAAGTCAAGTTGATTTCTGAGCCCATAGATTCTGCTATCGGACAATTGAAAGGTTCGGATACTATTTTTGAGATTTATACAAAATCGTATGCCAATGTTCCGATTGTAATTCAAAGCGCGCCACCATGTAAGCAAGCTATTTCGAGAGGAATTATAAGTGATATTTTGAAAATTGCCGAAAAAATAAGAAATAAAGAAGCAATCTGGCTGTAATTTTTTTTAAAAGTAGGAAAGAAAAAAGTTTAAAGTTCTTTGATAAACTGATTTGTCAAGCGAAATTAGTGAGAAAAGCCAGTATTTTTGTAGGTTTTTTACTCTATTTGTTTTTGTAAGACGGTATTTGTCGTAAAAAAACACAATTTTAACGAATTTTGTAATTAAATTCTTGATTTTCATTTGTGTAATAAAAAAAATAGTTGCATATTTGTTATACCCAAAAACTACTAGAAATCAAATGAACTTAAAAGTCAACAAAATGTTTTGTGCCATTTCGGTTATTACCGAGGCTGGGTTGTCTATTGCTTAAAAATTGTAAGAAAACACAATATATAGTAAAAGCCTCCCGAAAAATTTTGGGAGGCTTTTTAATTTTACACAAATGCAGAATTTAAAAATAAAATATAAATCACAGATGAATAAATCCTTACAGGTGAACAATAAGATGTTTACTGTCGCGCTTATTTGCGTGCTGGTCTGTTGATACTAAAAAGTATAAATGAGTTTAAAAACTTAAACCCTTTTGGTATCTAAAAATCCAAAAGGGTTTTTTTATTCTTTTAAACGATTTAACACAAACATAAACGAGAAATAAAGATTATAAAACGCAAACTGAACTAAAACTTAATATCATGAGCACATTGAACTACTTAGCAGAAAAAATTTCAAATTTGAAAAACAGAAGGACAAGAAAAAATAATCCGCCGCCGCCAACAAACGAATTGGCTCACCCAAGATTCGGAATTACAGAAGAAGGAAAAAGTACAACGAAAAAAGTACCAAATTCTCTATTGTTTTTAATGTATTCAAAAGAGAATGAAACGCTTTTCATCTAAACAGAAAAGCGACATAAACTAGGTTAAAACCTGCTTAATTTTACTGGGCATTTATGTTCGGTAAATTTTTGCGTATAATAGTTTTTGCTAAAGGAAGTCTCAGAAATTTAACAAACACTTTTAGATAAAATTTGTTTGTTAAAGAAAATAGTAGTTAATTTGCACCGTTAAGTTCAAACACGTATTGAAATGTTATAAAGAAAGGACGAGGGATTAGACCCGATGAATCCTTAGCAACCCTTCGGTAAAACGAAGAAGGTGCTACATTCTACCACGCCAAACGTGGAAAGATAACAACAAGATTTTTTTCTAGTTTACTCTAGTTTTTTCTTTCTAATATTTCCATAATACAAATCAGATAATACAACAGATTTGAAATTGGAAAATATACCAAACCCTATTATAATTCATGATTTCATCACAGAAAGTGGTGCAAATTATCATTCTATACCATTACATTTTACGCTGGCAGGTCAATCTTTGCACAGCGCGCCTATTGTTTTAGTTAATCACGCTTTAACAGGAAACGCTGAGGTTACTGGTGAAAACGGCTGGTGGAATAATTTAATTGGCGAAGGTAAAACAATAGACACTTCTGTTTACACCATTTTAGCTTTTGACGTTCCAGGAAACGGAACGAATTCTTTTTTAATCGAAAATTATCTTGATTTTACAGCTAGAGATATTGCTAGAATTTTTGTTGAAGGAATAAAAGCTTTACAAATTGAAAAACTTTTTGCCATTATCGGAGGTTCTGTTGGCGGCGGAATTGCTTGGGAAATCTTAGCTTTAGAACCAAACGTAACAGAAAACCTTATACCGATTGCGAGCGATTGGAAATCTACAGATTGGCTTATTGCAAACTGTTTTCTGCAAGAACAAATCTTGAATAATTCTTCAAAACCAATCGAAGATGCCAGAATTCATGCTATGCTTTGTTATCGTTCGCCAGAATCATTTAAAGAGAAATTTCAGCGAACCGTTAATCAAGATCTTTTGATTTTTAATATTGAAAGCTGGCTCGCTCATCACGGGAAAAAACTACAGCAAAGATTTCAATTGTCTTCTTATAAATTAATGAATCAGTTGCTTAAAACAATTGATATTACTAGAAATAGTGAAAGTTTTGAAAACTTATTGTCTAAAACAAAAGCTTCAATTCATATCGTGGGAATTAATTCTGACTTATTTTTTACGGCCAAAGAAAATGTCGAAACCTACGAAGAATTAAAGAAATTTAAAGACAATGTTTTTTATAGCGAAATTGTTTCGGTTCACGGACATGACGCTTTTTTAATCGAGTACAAACAATTAGATCATTTACTTGCCGACATTTTTAAGGCAGAAACAATAAAGAAATAAAATGAAAGTATTAAAATTTGGAGGTAAATCGTTAGCAAACGGAGAAGGACTTAACAAAGTTGTTTCTATCATTTCTGATAAAGTAAGTCAAGGTGAAAAAATTGCCGTTGTAGTTTCTGCACGCGGAAATGCTACTGACGAATTAGAGTTTATTTTAAGCATTGCTGCTAAAAACGGCAGTTACAAAGAATTATTAGAAAATTTCAAAAAATATCAAATATCAGATTATCCGCAAGTTGATTTGTCTGAAGAATTTAATGTCTTAGACAAACTTTTTGAAGGAGTAAGCTTAATTGGAGATTACAGCAAAAAAATCAAAGATCAGATTTTGTCAAAAGGAGAATTGCTTTCGGCTAAATTATTGACAGCGATTTTATTAGAAAAAGGAATTCCGGCAAATTTTGTTGATACAAGAGAATTGCTAAAAACCGATTCTAAATTTGGCGATGCTCAGCCTTTAGAGCAGCTTTCTAAGAAAAATGTAGTCAATTATTTCAAAACACATAATGGCGAAACGGTTAATATAGTTACAGGTTTCATTGGTTCAAACAACAACAACGACACAACTACTTTAGGTAGAAATGGCAGTAACTATACCGCTTCGTTAATCGCAAATTATTTAAATGCTGAAGAATTACAAAACTTCACGCATGTAGACGGAATTTACACTGCAAATCCAGATTTGGTTGCAGATGCTAAGAAAATTGAATATTTATCGTTTAATGAAGCAAATGAGTTGGCAAATTTTGGAGCAACAATTTTGCATGCCAAAACAATTATTCCGTTATTAGAAAAAAATATTCCATTACGAATTTTAAACACTTTTAACCACGAAAACCGCGGAACTTTAATTACTTCAGATTCTTCTAAAGAAGGAATTAAAACACTTTCTGTTTTAGAAAATGTGTCTCTTGTAAATCTTGAAGGACGAGGATTACTTGGAAAAGCTGGAGTTGATGCCCGTATTTTTAAAGTAATGGGCGATCACAATATTAGTGTGAGTATCATTTCGCAAGGTTCTTCAGAAAGAGGAATCGGTCTTGTTGTAGCAACTGATAAAGCAACAACTGCGGTTGTAGAATTAGAAAAAGAGTTTGAAAATGACTTTTATTCTAAAGATGTGAATCAGATTACGGTAACAGACAATGTATCTGTAATTTCGATTATCGGACAGGATTTGAGCACTTTCCATAAGCCTTATACAGCTTTAATCAAAAATAAAATTGTTCCGATTTTGTTTAACAACACCGTAACAGGTAAAAACGTGAGTTTGGTTGTTAAAAAAGAAGAATTAAACAAGGCTTTAAACGTAATTCACGGAGAGATTTTCGGAGTTTCTAAAAAGATCAACATTGCAATTTTCGGTCACGGATTAGTTGGTGGAACTTTAATCAACCAGATTTTGGAGTCAGCTTCGGCGATTGAAAAACGTAAAGACATTAAGCTGAATGTTTTCGCTATAGCGAATTCTAAAAAACTGCTTTTAAACAAATACGGTGTTAACGGCAATTGGAAAAACGAAATTGAAACCAAAGGCGAAGCTTACACTATTAAAGATATTATTGCTTACGCGAATGAACATCATTTAGAAAACTTAATTGCTATTGATAATACTGCAAGCGCAACTTTCGTTGAAAATTATATTCCGCTTGTAGAAAACAGTTTCGATTTGATTTCTTCGAATAAAGTAGCCAATACATTAAGCTATGGTTTTTATAAAGAATTGAGAAGTGCTTTAGAAGAAAACCAGAAAAATTATTTATACGAAACCAATGTTGGTGCAGGTTTACCATTAATTGATACGATTAAATTATTGCACCTTTCGGGTGAAAATATCACTAAAATTAAAGGAGTTTTCTCTGGAACATTAAGTTATTTATTCAATAATTTCTCTGCAAAAGATGCGCCTTTCAGCGAAATTTTGCAGGAAGCAATTGACAACGGATATACAGAACCAGATCCGCGCGAGGATTTATGCGGAAATGATGTCGGAAGAAAATTATTGATTTTGGCAAGAGAATTAGATTTACAAAATGAATTTGAAGAAATTTCAATTCAGAATTTAATTCCGGAGCACTTACGTGAAGGAAGCGCTGCCGATTTCTTGACGAAATTAAAAGAATTCGATCCAATTTATGCTAAAATAAAAGCAGAACAAAAGCCAAATCACGTTTTGAGATATATTGGTGAATTGTCTGGAGATTTGCAGAATGACAAAGGAAATTTAGAAGTAAAATTAGTTTCAGTACCAAAAGATACTGCATTAGGCGGATTAAAAGGTTCTGATTCTTTCTTCGAAATTTACACAGAATCTTACGGAGATCGTCCAATTGTTATTCAGGGAGCTGGTGCAGGTTCTGCGGTAACAGCAAGAGGAGTTTTCGGGGATATTTTGAGATTGTCAGACAAGGGATAAAAAGCCTAGTTTGTCATTGCGAGGAACGAAGCAATCACATTTGCAAAATCAAGCTTTGTGTAATTGTTAGTGAGGTTGCTTCGTTCCTCGCAATGACAAGAATAAAAAAAAACAAAAAAATAACAACACAATGAAAGTAACTTTAAACAGAGTAAATGACGCATTTCATTTTAAAGTAAAAAATGAGCGCGGACACGTAGTTGACGTTGATAGCAGAGCCGAATTTGGCGGAAGCGATTTAGGCGCAAGCCCAATGGAATTGGTATTAATGGGAGTTGCAGGATGCAGCGCTATTGATATGATTTCGATCTTAAAAAAACAGCGTCAGGAAATCACTTCTTTTAACGCTGAAGTTGAAGGAACGAGAGTTCAAATCGAAGAAGCGAAACCTTTTAAAGAAATCGATGTGGTTTTTTATTTAGAAGGAGAAATCAACCCAGAAAAAGCAAAAAAAGCGGCACAACTTTCTTTTGAGAAATATTGTTCAGTTGCCAAAACAGTTGAGCCAACAGCTACTATTAAATACAAAGTCGTATTGAACAACGAAGCTTTATAAATTAGATAATTAGTCAATTAGATAATTAGAAAATGCTCAGATTGCGCATAAATAATTGACTTGTTTTAGTTTAGATTTCAGTTTTTTAAACTTGAAACCTGAAACTTGAAACAAAAAAACAAAAACAACACACAATGAATACAGAAGAATTTGGTTTTGAAACACAAGCCATTAGAACACATTTAGAAAAAACACAATTTCAAGAACATTCAACACCTTTGTACTTATCTTCAAGTTTTATATTTGAAGACGCAGAGGATATGAGAGCTTCTTTTACAGAAGAAAAAGTTCGTAATATTTATTCTCGTTTCAGCAATCCAAATACAACTGAATTTGTTGACAAAGTTTGCGCAATGGAAGGTGCAGAAGCCGGTTATGCTTTCGCAACAGGAATGGCTGCGATCTATTCTACTTTTGCTGCATTGCTAGATTCTGGTGATCACATCGTTTCGGCAGGAAGTGTTTTTGGATCAACTCACGCGTTATTCATGACTTATTTTCCTAAATGGAAAATCGAAACTTCTTATTTTGATATCAATAAGCCAGAAACAATTGAAAGTTTTATTCAGCCCAACACTAAAATTCTATATGCAGAAACGCCAACAAATCCAGGTGTAGATGTAATTGATTTAGAATTATTAGGAACGATAGCAAAAAAGCACAATTTGATTTTAATAATTGATAACTGTTTTGCTACGCCATATATTCAGCAGCCTATTAAATACGGAGCTCATATTGTAGTGCATTCTGCAACAAAGTTAATGGATGGACAAGGCCGTGTTTTAGGAGGAGTTGCAGTTGGAGAAGCAGAGTTAATTCGTAAAATTTATTTGTTTTCAAGAAATACAGGGCCAGCAATGTCACCATTTAATGCATGGGTTTTGTCAAAAAGTTTAGAGACTTTGGCTGTTCGTGTAGATAAACATTGTGAAAATGCTCTGAAAGTAGCTGAATTTTTAGAAAGCCATCCGAATGTTGAAAGTGTGAAATATCCATTTTTGAAATCACATCCAAAATATGAAATCGCTAAAAAACAAATGCGTTTAGGCGGTAACATTATTGCAATCGAAATTAAAGGTGGTCTTGAAGCAGGAAGGAAATTTTTAGACAAAATTAAATTATGTTCTCTTTCGGCAAATATTGGTGATGTAAAAACAATTGTAACGCATCCAGCTTCTACAACTCACAGTAAGTTATCTGAAGAAGATCAATTGGCTGTTGGAATTACTCAAGGTTTGGTTCGTGTTTCTGTTGGCTTAGAAACTGTTGAAGATGTAATTGCAGATTTGAAACAAGCGTTGGCTTAATTTTAGGTTTTAGAATTAAGATTTTAGATTTTCAATTTCTAATATATAAAGACGATTTTTGATAGTAAGATTTACTATTAGGAATCGTCTTTTTTTTATGATTGCTTTTATGTAAAAAAGCTATTTTTGCTAATATTGAAGTTTATAAATAATAATATTAAAAAAAGAATACACTTGAGTAATTCTGTTTATGTTCTGCGCAAGCAATTATTAACGTCTGATCGGGATCGTTTTTTTAACTGTATTATTGATTTTTTCTTCATTATCATTTTTATATTTGTTTGTACTTTTTTTGTTTTATTAGCTGAAAATGTATTTCAAATTGGTATTTATGGAATTTGGGAAAAAGCACTTGATGAACTTGGCTTTGTAGGAAGTTGTCTTTCTTTTGCTGTAATTTATTATTTGATATTTGAGTCACTTTTTTCAAGAACTATAGGGAAAATTGTTACGGGCAGTATTGTGGTAAATGAAAATGGAATAAAACCTAATTTTAAAATGGTTTGCCTTAGAACTGTATGTCGTTTAATTCCTTTTGATGTGTTTTCATTTTTAGGAAAATCAGGAAGATTTTGGCATGATTCTATTTCAAAAACCTATGTTGTGGAGAAAAAAGATTTAGAACAAGATATGGAAAATTTTTATTCTTTAGATTTGATTGGCAAGAAGGAAGTAATTTGATAGAATTAGTAGAATTTAACTTTATTCTGTTGTGATAGTTCAAACAAAAAGCATATTTTTGTTGTTTAATAATTTACGGCATTCAAATAACTCCTGAAGCTGTAATCTAAAACATAAAGATGCTTTCAAAAAAGACAAAATACGGAATCAAAGCTTTGACTTATTTAGCTAGACGCGAAAATAACGAACCAGTACAGATTGCCGAAATTGCGAAAAGCGAACATATTTCGATAAAATTTTTAGAAAGTATTTTGCTTCTGTTAAGAAACTCAGGATTTCTTGGAGCAAAAAAAGGAAAAGGCGGTGGTTATTATCTGATAAAAGATCCGAAAGATATCAGTATGGCAAAAGTCTACAGAATTCTAGAAGGACCAATTGCCTTATTACCATGCGCCAGTCATAATTTCTACGAAAGATGTGACGATTGCGATGATGAAGCGACTTGTGCGGCGCGCCGTTTAATGACCGAAGTTCGTGATAATACACTTAAAATATTAGAAAGTAACTCTTTGGCAGATATCGCTTTTTAATTTTTCACCATATAAGTAATGTAAATTCATTTAAAAAAGCTGTAGATAAGTCTAAAATGAACTTACATTACTTATATGTTTTAAAAACTTGTCTAGAATATCAATTTATATCCAGCTAAGAAAAGCATCACTGCAATTGCATTTCTAAGAAACTGATCTGGTACTTTTCCGCTTAACATGCTTCCCATGTATATTCCAGGAAGAGATCCCATTAGCAATTGTCCTAATAAACCTAAATCTAGATTTCCCATTGTAGCGTGTCCGATTCCAGCAACCAATGTTAATGGAACGGCGTGTGCAATTTCAGTTCCAACCAAACGAGGCGTTGGCAATAACGGATAAAGGAAAAATAAGGTTACAGTTCCTAAAGCTCCAGCTCCAATAGAAGTTAAGGTTACGGTTGCGCCTAATAAAACTCCAATTCCAATAGTTAATGCATTTTGAGTTGTGCTTTCGTTATGAAATTTGTCTCCAGCATGTTTTTGAGAGAACTTCAAAATTTTATTTTTGAATATAATAGCGACAGAAGTAAACAGTAATGCCCAACCTAAACTGTATTTTATAACGCCATTTATGGTTTCAATATCAGTTTTAATGCTATTTAAAATCCATAAAGTAAGTAAAGAAGCGGGAACGCTGCCAAGAGTAAGCCAGCCAGTAATTTTCCAGTTAATGTTTCCTTTTTTATTGTGAACAAAAACACCTCCGGCTTTGGTAAAAGCGGCATAAAGTAAATCTGTTCCTACTGCAGTTGTTGGCGGGATATTGAAATATAATAAAATCGGAGTCATTAAAGAACCACCGCCAACTCCAGTCAATCCCACAATAAAACCAACGACTAATCCTGCTATTACAAGACCTATTTGAAAATCCATAAATAAAAAGTTTGGGCTAAAATACAATATTTTTATAATAATCCTATCGATTTTATAGAGATTAGAAAATCTATTTAAAAACCAAATTTTTTTGTTGTATAAATTGTTGCAATATCTTGTAATACATCATTATTTGTGAAATTATACTGCATAATTCTTAAAACACTCTTTTATAACATAATAAAAGGTTAGTTGAGGGCGTAAAAAAATAATAATATTGCTTTGTAATTTAGAAATAAGTAGTATTTTTGCAAAGTAATCTACTAACCCGATAGGGTAATAGATTTTTAAAACAAATTTAAACTTGTTAACATGGAAAAAGAACTGAAAATAAATAATACGGCCTCTTTTAAAGAGAAGCTTTGGATTGGAATTCCTGTTGTTTTACTAGTAGGTTTGTTATTCACTTTAATATATAATCATCACGCTGAATTTTCCTGGGACGGATTTGTAGCAGGATTCAATCAGGAATTTTTAGTGTTTTTTGCCATCGGAGTTTTTGCTCAATTGGTTGATGGGACTTTAGGAATGGGATATGGAGCAACTTCAACTTCATTTTTATTGGCTTATGGAGTTCCGCCAGTTGTTAGCAGTACAGCAGTTCACGTTTCAGAAATGTTTACAACGGGAGCATCGGCACTTTCTCATCACCGATTTGGAAACATTAATAAAAAACTGGTAAAACGTTTATTGATTCCAGGGGTTTTAGGTTCTATTACAGGAGCTTATTTGTTATCTGATGTAATTGACGGCGATGTAATTAAGCCATTTATTGCTGTTTACATGATTGTTTTAGCGGTTATCATTATCAGAAAAGCGTTAAAAAAGAATATTGTAAAAAAGAAAACTAAAAAGCTAAGTGCACTCGCAGTTTTCGGAGGATTTATGGATTCTGTTGGTGGCGGTGGCTGGGGACCAATTGTAACGTCAACATTATTAGGAAGAGGAAGAAACCCAAGATATACTATTGGTTCTGTAAATGCAGCTGAGTTTGCAATTTCGTTTGCAAGCGGTATAACTTTTATGCTTTTTGGAGGAATCATTGGTTGGCAGGTAATCATCGGATTGATTTTAGGAGGAGTTATTTCAGCGCCATTAGCTGCATTTTTGGTAAATAAAATCAAAAGAAAACCAATGATGGTTGCTGTTGGAGTTCTAATTATATTATTGAGTTTAAAAACATTATCTAAATTATTATAATTCTTTAGATACGGAGAAAAGATATTATGAGTGCGATTATTGTACAAGAATTATTAGAGAAAACTGCAGCTCTTTCGCTTGACGAAACCTTAGTTTTTTTAGCAAAAGAATTTCCTGGAAAAGTGATTTTTTCAACTTCTTTCGGACAGGAAGATCAGGTAATTACAGATTTCATTGCAAAAAGTAACACAGATATTACTGTGTTTACTTTAGATACAGGAAGATTATTTCAGGAAACTTACGACGTTTTTCATAAAACATTAAAAAAATACAAAAGACCAATCGAGGTTTATTTCCCAGAACCTGCTTCAGTAGAAAATCTTCTGAAAACAAAAGGACCAAACAGCTTTTACGATTCGGTAGAAAATAGAAAAGAATGCTGTTTTATTCGAAAAGTAGTTCCGTTGAGAAAAGCTTTGGCAGGAAACTCAGTTTGGATTACGGGATTAAGAGCTGAACAATCAGAAAACAGACACGATTTAAGTTTGTTTGAATACGACGGAAACTTTGAAATCATAAAATTCAATCCGTTATTAAAATGGACTTTAGAAGAAGTTGAAACGTATTTATCAGAAAACAATGTTCCTCAAAATGCATTGCACAAACAAGGTTTCGTAAGTATTGGATGCGCGCCTTGTACAAGAGCAATTTTCCCAGGTGAAGATATCAGAGCAGGAAGATGGTGGTGGGAATCAAGCCATAAAGAGTGTGGGCTTCATAGCGCTAAGAAAGAGTAGGTAGAAGAAAGAAGAAAGAAGCAAGAGGCAAGACTTCTGCTAGAGAATAGAATATAGATTATAGAATAAAGAGTGGAGATTTTTAGATCAGGTGAAAAACTTGAAACTTTAAACCTGAAACAAAATTTTTCACAAACAAAATATCAAACAAAAAAACAATGAGTTCAGTATTAAAAACAAACGCTTTAGAGAGTGAAGCGATATACATTTTCAGAGAAGTAATTTCACAGTTTGACAAACCGGTTTTACTTTTCTCAGGAGGAAAAGATTCTATCACATTAGTGCGTTTGGCGCAAAAAGCATTTTTCCCTGCTAAGATTCCGTTTCCTCTATTGCACGTTGATACGGGACATAATTTCCCTGAAACAATTGCTTTCAGAGATAAATTGGTAGAAGAATTAGGTTTAGAATTGATCGTACGTAATGTTCAGGATGCTATTGATGAAGGAAAAGTGGTTGAAGAAACAGGAAAATACTCTAGTAGAAACAGCTTGCAGACAACAACACTTTTGGATGCAATTGATGAATTTAAGTTTGATGCTTGTATTGGCGGAGCACGTCGTGATGAAGAAAAAGCAAGAGCGAAAGAACGTATTTTCTCTGTTCGTGATGATTTCGGACAATGGGACGAAAAAAATCAAAGACCTGAGTTGTTTGATATATTAAATGGAAAAATTGAAAATGGACAAAACGTTCGTGTTTTCCCAATTTCAAACTGGACGGAATTAGATGTTTGGAGTTATATCGAAAAAGAACACATCGAGATTCCATCAATCTATTTCTCACATAAAAGAAAAGTTTTTTTGAGAGACGGTTTAATCTGGTCGCATTCTCCTTTTGTGTACCAAGAAGAAGACGAACAAATCGAAGAAAGAATTGTTCGCTTCAGAACCGTTGGAGATATGAGTTGTACAGCAGCTGTTGAATCTTACGCAGCAACAATCGAAGAAGTAGTTGGAGAAATCAGATCATCAACCATTTCTGAAAGAGGAGCCAGAATTGATGACAAACGTTCTGAAGCGGCAATGGAAAAGAGAAAACAACAAGGATACTTTTAATAATTGTGAATTATGAATTGTTAATTGTAAATGCAATTCGGAACGGAATTTTAGAAGTAAAAATCAAGAAAACAAAAACATACAGTTTTAAATTTTAGTTCAAAGGCAAGCAACTTGAAACTTGAAACCTGAAACAAAAAAGTTTAAACCTGAAACAAAATATTACAGAATGGACGTTTTAAAAATAGCAACAGCAGGAAGTGTAGATGACGGAAAAAGTACTTTGATCGGGAGATTATTGTACGATACAAAATCGTTGACAACTGATAAAATAGAAGCAATCGAAAAAAGCAGTAAACAAAAAGGATACGATTACCTTGATTTTTCTTTGGCAACTGACGGATTAGTGGCAGAAAGAGAACAAGGTATTACGATTGATGTTGCGCATATTTATTTTTCGACTGCAAAGAAAAGTTACATTATTGCCGATACTCCGGGTCACGTTGAATATACAAGAAACATGGTTACAGGAGCTTCAACTTCTCAGGTTTCTATCATTTTAATTGATGCAAGAAAAGGCGTTATCGAACAGACTTATCGTCACTTTTTCATCAATAATTTATTAAGAGTAAAAGAAGTAATTGTTGCGATTAATAAAATGGATTTAGTTGATTACTCGGAAGAAGTTTTCAATAAAATCAAAGCCGATTTTCAGGCATTAAATGCAAAAAGTACTTTCAAAGAACAAAACGTAAGTTATATTCCGTTAAGTGCAATCAATGGCGGAAATGTAGTTGATCAATCAAAAGATATGCCTTGGTACGACGGGCAAACTGTTTTAGAACATTTAGAAGGATTGCATTCTCATGATGTTTACGAAGCAGGAAAGGCACGTTTTCCAGTACAGACTGTTATTCGCCCAAAAACAGAAGAATACCACGATTTTAGAGGTTATGCAGGAAAATTATACGGAAACTCAATTAAAGTTGGAGATGCTGTAACAGTTCTTCCATCTTTAACAGAATCAACAGTTACTAAAATTCACTTTTTCGATAAAACATTTGACGAAGCTACAGCAGGTTCTTCAATTACAATCGAATTAGAAAATGATATCAATGTGACGAGAGGTGATATGATTGTAAAATCAAGCGAACTTCCAAAAATTGAAAAAGATATCACGACAACAGTTTGCTGGATGGACAGTAAAAAACTGGTTGCGGGAACTAAATATTTGGTACAACACAATACCAACAGAGTTTTAGCAAAAGTAGAAAGCATTAAAAATACAATTGCTACAGATTACTCAGGAACGACAGAAGCTTCACAATTAGCCATCAACGAAATTGGAGAAGTAACGATCAAATTAAGCAAACCGTTATACTTTGATTCATATAACGAAAACAAATCAAACGGAGCTTTTATCTTAATTGATACAGCAACTAACACAACAGCAGGAGTAGGATTCATTAGGTAAACCTGCTTTAAGCTATAAGCTTTAGGCAATAAGCTTTTAGCAAAAGATGTATAAAAAGGTATGCAACAAAGCTTAAAGCTTATTGCCTAATGCCTAAAGCCTCAAAAAAAAACACAAAGTTTAAAAAGCTTATAGCCTAAAGCTTAAAGCCTAAAGCGAAAAAGAAATGGAAAGTTTTAGAACAGAAATAGAAAATCCGGTAGTTCAGAAGGAGATTATCGAATTAGAAAAAAAGATTCACTTATTCCGTGGAGGAAAAATTGATGATGAGCGTTTTCGTAGTCTTCGTTTAGCGCGCGGAATTTACGGTCAGCGTCAGGAAGGCGTTCAGATGATTCGTATCAAATTGCCTTATGGTAAAGTGACCAGCGAGCAATTAGTGCGTATCACACAGGTTTCTGATGAATATTCTACAGGGCGTTTGCATATTACAACGCGTCAGGATATTCAGATTCACTATGTGAGTTTAGACAGAACGCCGGAACTTTGGGCAGATTTGGCTAAAGACGATATTACGCTTCGTGAAGCTTGTGGAAACACAGTAAGAAATATTACAGGAAGCGAATTAGCAGGTGTAGACGTAAACGAACCATTTGATGTTTCGCCTTATGCGCACGGACTTTTTCAATATTTGTTAAGAAACCCAATTTGTCAGGAAATGGGGCGTAAATTCAAAATTTCGTTCTCTTCTTCAGATGAAGATACTGCGTTGAGTTATTTACACGATTTAGGATTTATTCCGAAAATTAAAGACGGACAAAAAGGTTTCAAAATCATGTTTGGAGGAGGTTTAGGATCTCAACCAGCACATGCTGAATTGCTTTCAGAGTTCGTTCCGGTAAACGAAATCATTCCAACAGCAGAAGGAATCATCCGTATTTTCGATAGATATGGAGAACGTGCTAAAAGAATGAAAGCGCGTATGAAATTCTTAATCAAAGAAATGGGAAAAGATGTTTTCCTTGATTTAGTTGAGAAAGAGAAAAAAGCCATTGCTTTTGAAACCTACGAAATTGATACAACCGCTTTTGACGGTCCAATTCCAGAACCAGTATTAGAAGTTCCGCAAGTTACAATCGAAGATACTAAAGCATATGAAGCTTGGAAAAATTCGAATGTAATCAAGCAGAAACAAGATGGTTATTACGCAATTGGAATCAAAGTTTTATTAGGAGATTTTTATACAGATAAAGCAAGATTATTAGCCAATTTAATTAAGAATTACGGAGCAAATGAATTACGTTTTTCATTGCGTCAAAATATTGTAATACGTCATATAAAAGAAGAGAATCTTCCTTTCTTTTATCAAGAATTAGCGAAGTTGGATTTTGTTCAATTAGGATATAATTCAGTTGGAGATATTACGGCATGTCCGGGTACTGATACTTGTAATTTGGGGATTGCAAGTAGTACCGGTATTGCAGAAGAATTAGAGAGAGTTTTAACGGCAGAATATCCACAATATTTAAACAATCGCGAAATCGAAATTAAAATTTCAGGTTGTATGAATGCCTGCGGACAGCATAATATGTCTGCAATCGGGTTTCAGGGAATGTCTATCAACTCAGGAAAATTAGTTGCTCCGGCTTTACAAGTTTTATTGGGTGGAGGAAGATTAGGAAATGGCGCTGGACGTTTTGCTGATAAAGTAATCAAAGTTCCTAGTCGTAGAGGTCCTGATGCGTTGCGTACCATTTTAAATGATTTTGATGCTAACGGAAGCGGGCAAAAATTCCTAGATTATTATGATACAAAAGGAGAAAAATATTTTTACGAAATCTTAAAACCGTATGCAGATGTAACCAATTTAACAGAAGCCGATTTTGTGGATTGGGGTAACGCAGACAATTACGTAAAAGCAGTTGGAGTTGGAGAATGTGCCGGAGTAGTGATTGATTTAGTAGCAACATTATTGTTTGAAGCTAAAGAGAAATTAATCTTGGCTCAGGAATCTTTCGACGAGAAAAAATGGTCAGATGCAATCTATCATGCTTACGCAGGATTTGTAAATGGAGCAAAAGCTTTGTTATTGTCAGAAAACCAAAAAACAAATCATCATGCAGGAATTGTAGACTTGTTTGATACTGTTTTTGTTGAAAATAATAAAATAGAATTAAACTCAACTTTTAAAGACTTGGTTTACCAAATCAATAAAAATGAACCATCAGAAGCTTTCGCTAAAGATTATATTGCTCAGGCAGTTGTTTTCTTTGATAAAATCGAAACTTTCAGAGCTCAGGAATTAGAAAATGCTTAATATAAAACCCAAAATAACTTTAGTCGGTGCAGGTCCGGGCGATCCCGATTTACTGACGCTAAAAGCTGTAAAGGCATTGGCTGAAGCTAATGTGGTTTTATACGACGCTTTGGCCAATGAAGAAATTCTGGATTATGCACCGAAAAATGCGATTAGAATTTTTGTTGGAAAAAGAATCGGAAATCATGCTTACACGCAGGATCAAATCAATCAATTGATTGTGGATAATGCATTGACTTATGGAAACGTAGTTCGATTAAAAGGCGGAGATCCATTTATTTTTGGAAGAGGAAGCGAAGAAGTGGAATTTGCAGAAAGTTTCGGAATAGAAACGATCGTAGTTCCCGGAATTTCATCTGTAGTTGCGGTTCCTGCAAGTCAGGGGATTTCGATTACAAAACGTGGAGTTTCAGAAAGCTTTTGGGTAATAACAGGAACAACTTCCGACAGAAAATTATCTTCAGATATTGCGTTATCAGCCAAATCTTCTGCAACAGTTGTAATCTTGATGGGAATGCACAAATTGCCTCAAATCATCGATTTGTTTCAAAAAGAAGATAAAGGAAATTTACCAGTTGCGATCATCCAAAACGGAACAACAGCAGAAGAAAAAGTAGGTGTAGGAACCGTAGATTCGATTTTAGAAGTTGTAAAACAAAAAGAATTAGGTTCACCGGCGATTATTGTTCTTGGAGAAGTTGTCCGCGAAAGCAATAAATTAAAAGGATTTTACGAAGAATTTTTATCAAAAGAAACCATTCATTAAATAATTATATGTTCCGTTAGGAACAATTCGTTGGTAAATCATCTAATTTTGTTTGGATGAAATTAAATTAAAATGGAACAAAACGAATTATATCCAATATTTCTAAAGCTTCACAATTTAAATGTCTTGATTGTAGGCGGAGGAAATGTAGGTCTGGAAAAGCTTTCTTTCTTGCTAAAATCAAGTCCGAATGCTAATGTTGAGGTAGTTGCACCTGATTTTCATTTAGAAATTAAGGTTTTAGCAGAAAAACATCCTTCAATTAAATTGACGGAAAAAAAGTTCAAAAAGAAAATGCTCAAAAAACGTCACATGGTAATTGCCTGTACAGACGATTTGAAAGTAAATAAAAAGGTTTACGATTTAGCAAGAAAACGCTATTTGATTTGCAATATAGCTGATACGCCAGATTTATGTGATTATTATTTAGGTGGAATCGTAACAAAAGGAAATGTAAAAATCGCCATTTCAACAAACGGAAAATCACCAACAACAGCCAAAAGGCTTCGGGAGTTTTTCGAAGAAGTAATTCCGGAAGACATCAACCAAATGGTTGAGAACCTAAATGAATACCGAAAAACGCTTAAAGGCAATTTTGAAGACAAGGTTAAAAGAATGAATGAGATTACCTCTTCATTGAAAAATAAGGAGTAAAAAAGTTTCGGAAAGAAATTAATGATAAAAATCATTGAAAGTACAAGGATTTATTCGTTTCTTTGCGTTATTAAGAATGATTATAAACAACAACATAATGATTAAAACAGATATACTTATAATTGGAGCAGGCCCAACAGGTTTATTTGCCGTTTTCGAGGCAGGATTGTTAAAATTAAAATGCCACATTTTAGATGCACTTCCACAACCAGGGGGACAACTATCAGAGTTATATCCAAAAAAACCAATTTATGATATTCCTGGATTCCCAGAAGTATTAGCCGGAGATTTAGTTGATGGTTTAATGGAGCAAATTAAACAATTTGAGCCAGGTTTTACTTTGGGAGAACGTGCAGAAACAATCGATAAACAAGAAGACGGAAGTTTCATTGTAACGTCAAATAAAGGAACTAAATTTCATGCGCCTGTTATTGCAATCGCTGGAGGTTTAGGAAGTTTTGAGCCTCGTAAACCACTTATCGAAGATATCGAGTTTTATGAAGATAAAGGAGTAAAATACTTCATTAAAAATCCTGAGAAATTCAGAGACAAAAGAGTTGTAATTGCAGGAGGAGGAGATTCAGCGTTAGACTGGTCAATTTTCTTAGCAAATGTAGCTTCAGAAGTAACTTTGATTCACAGAAGAAACGAATTTAGAGGCGCTTTAGATTCTGTAGAAAAAGTACAGGAATTAAAATCAGCAGGAAAAATCAAACTGATCACACCAGCTGAAGTTATCGGAATCAACGGTGCAGAACACGTAGAGTCATTAGACATCGAAGAAAACGGCGCACACCGCAAAATTGATTGTGACTATTTCATTCCACTTTTCGGATTAACACCAAAATTAGGTCCAATCGGAGACTGGGGATTAGAAATCGAGAAAAATGCCATTAAAGTAAACAATGCATTAGATTACCAAACTAACATTCCAGGAATCTTCGCTATTGGAGACGTAAACACATACCCAGGAAAATTAAAGTTAATCCTTTGCGGATTCCACGAAGCAACTTTAATGTGCCAGGCTGCATACGGAATCATCAACCCAGGTAAAAAATACGTATTGAAATATACAACAGTTTCTGGTGTAGACGGTTTCGACGGAACTCGTAAAGAAGCGCCAAAAGCGGTTGTGAAAGCGATTGTTTAATCGAAGGTGCTGAGGTTCTAAGGGACTAAGGCGCTAAGGTTTTTATATACAAAGCTCAAACTTTTAGTTTGGGCTTTTTTAATTACTATGAATAATCCCAGAGGGATGACATATTTATAGAAAAGAAATTATTCGTTTGCAAAAGCTCCAGCGGAGCGAAATATATGTCGCTCCGCTGGAGCTTTTGCGTTGTGTAGATTGTTTTCTATAAATATTATGCTCCTCCGGAGCTAAATCAAGCAAAAGATAAAACCTTAGCGCCTAAGTCCCTCAGAACCTTAGAAAAAAAACATTTGCAAATCGAAAGCCTATTTCATACCTTTGCACTGTTCTTAAAATTATTGTCAGTTATCACGAAAGGCGGAGGGATAGACCCGATGAAACCTTAGCAACCCTTTACCATAAAGAAGGTGCTAAATTCTACTTTATACGACATTTTCCAGTATTAAAGATAGATAACACAAATACATACAGTATTTCTCAAAACTTTTCCAGACAACATACAATATTTACCGAAGCAATTCAGTAGAAGGAGCGAATCATTGGCGCATTTTTGCAGTCAATAGTTCCCGCTTTTCGTTGCAATCATTTTACTTTTTAAAGAAAAAAGCAAAATGATTTCCACTTCAATCGGGGCTAATGAGCCAGCAATAGTGCCCTTTTGGAATTAATGTGAAAAAATATCGAAGGTAAATAGAGCCTTCAAAATTAAAAATAAAAAAAGCTTTGTGCCTTAGCGCCTTAGCGGCAAATACAAGATGGCAATAACAATTCAGGAAGCAATAAAAAAAAATATCTTAATCCTTGACGGAGCAATGGGAACAATGTTGCAACGCTATAATTTCTCAGAAGAAGATTTCAGAGGAGAGCGTTTCAAAGATTTTCCTCATCCGTTAAAAGGAAACAACGATTTACTATCCCTAACACAACCACAAGCGATCCGCGATGTACATGCCGCTTATTATGAAGCTGGTGCTGACATTGTAGAAACCAATACTTTCTCTGGAACGACAATCGGTATGGCCGATTATCACATGGAAGATTTGGTTTACGAATTAAACTACGAATCGGCAAAAATCGCAAGACAAGTAGCCGATGAGTTTACCGCAAAAAATCCGGAAAAACCACGTTTCGTAGCTGGTTCAATCGGACCGACAAACAGAACGGCAAGTATGTCGCCAGATGTAAACGATCCAGGTTACAGAGCCGTAACGTTCGACGATTTACGAATTGCGTACAAACAACAAGCAGAAGCTTTAATGGACGGTGGCTGTGATTTACTTTTAGTAGAAACGATTTTTGATACCTTAAATGCAAAAGCTGCACTTTTTGCGATTGAAGAAGTAAAAGAAGAACGCAATCTTGATATTCCAATCATGGTTTCAGGAACGATTACGGATGCGTCTGGAAGAACACTTTCGGGACAGACAGTCGAAGCATTTTTGATTTCAGTTTCGCATATTCCGTTATTAAGCGTAGGATTCAATTGCGCTCTTGGAGCCGATTTGTTGAAACCGTATTTAAAGACATTGGCGCATAACACAAGCTTTAATGTTTCGGCACATCCAAACGCTGGATTGCCAAATGCATTTGGACAATATGATGAAACACCAGAACAAACTCAAGCTTTCATTAAAGAATATTTAGAGGATAATTTAATTAATATCATTGGTGGTTGTTGTGGTACAACTCCGGATCATATTCGATTAATGGCTGAGGTGGCGAAGGATTATAAGCCACGTGTGGCGCCAATCTCAGTATAACGTTTCTTTCAAGGTTTTAATAAATGTGAAATTTATAAAGTATAAATAATAAGATGGAATTAAAAGATATCTTAACTATTACAGGATTGTCAGTAACATTGGCAGGAATCATAAATGGAATTCTATATCAATATATTTTTCTTCCAAAAGTTAATAGAACTTTCAAAAAGTTTGAATTTGAGTTAAAACAAAAAGATTTAATTAATCAAGAACAATGGAAGCATAAAAGAGATGCGTGCTTTAATGCTTTAAATATTGCGGATGCATTAATAAGTAATTATAAATATCCCAATGAAAAAGAAGGTGATATTAAGCCTGGAAAAGTAACAACAGAAGAAGTAAGAAAGTGTTTTAATGATTTGGCTTGTTCGTGTAACGATACTAAAGTAATCGATTTGCTTAAAAAAATTATTTCTGAATCTGTTAGACCAGATATAATTGTTGATTTAAGAAATGCTGTTCGTGTAGAATTAGAGTTTGGTAACAAAGAATTCGATAAAGATAGAGATAAAGCTTTTGTTGGAAAAATCGATGCAGATAAAGAATAGAAGAGATTGATTTCAAGACAAGTGTTTTTTAAGGAGTAAAGTTTAAAAATGATACTGAATCGTATAGAATACAGATCATTAAAACCGAATCTGCGTGAGGGATAGAAGTGAAAAGCCCACAGCCTGACGAAGGAAGAGCGAGGACTTGTAACGGATAGCCCGACCCGGAGGGACACGCCCAAAATATTAAAAAGATTACAGGTTTAATAACCTAAAAGATATAGAATAAAAAAACTTAGAACCTTAGCATCTTAGGATCTCAGTAACTTTAAAAAAAATGACAGAAAAAAGAAGAGACCTTGTATTATCAGGATTAGAACCGTTAATTATTACGCCCGAAAGTGTTTTCGTTAATGTTGGCGAGCGTACGAATGTAACAGGTTCAAGAAAATTCCTAAGATTAATCAAGGAAGAGAAATATGACGAGGCACTTGATATTGCAAGACAACAAGTTGAAGGTGGAGCACAAATCATCGATATTAATATGGATGAAGGAATGCTTGACGGTGTTACTGCGATGACTAAATTCCTGAATTTAATTGCTGCAGAACCAGACATTTCGAGAGTGCCAATTATGATCGACAGTTCGAAATGGGAAATCATCGAAGCCGGTCTAAAAGTAGTACAAGGAAAAAGCGTTGTAAACTCGATTTCGTTAAAAGAAGGCGAAGAAGCTTTTATTCATCATGCGAGATTAATCAAACGTTATGGAGCGGCGGCAATTATCATGGCTTTTGACGAAGTAGGTCAGGCGGATAATTACGATCGTAGAGTAGAGATTTGTCAGCGTTCGTATGATATTTTGGTGAACAAAGTAGGGTTTCCTCCACAGGATATTATTTTCGATTTGAATATTTTCCCAGTTGCAACCGGAATGGAAGAGCATAGATTAAACGCTTTGGATTTCTTTAGAGGAACAAAATGGGTTCGTGAAAATCTTCCGCACGCGCACATCAGCGGTGGAGTGAGTAACGTTTCGTTCTCTTTTAGAGGAAACGATACGGTTCGTGAGGCCATGCACTCGGTGTTTTTATACCACGCAATTAAAAACGGAATGACGATGGGAATCGTAAATCCAGAAATGTTGACGATTTACGATGATATTCCGAAAGATTTATTAGAACACGTTGAAGACGTAATTTTAGATAGACGCGACGATGCGACAGAACGACTTTTGGATTTTGCAGAAAATGTAAAAGGTGAAGCAAAGAGCGATGAAAAAGTAGTTCAGGAATGGCGTTTTGGAACGGTTCAGGAGCGTATTACCCATTCATTGGTAAAAGGAATTGATGCTTTTATTGAAGAAGATGTTGAAGAAGCGCGTTTAGCAGCTACAAAACCAATTGAAGTTATTGAAATCAATTTGATGACGGGAATGAATGTGGTTGGAGATTTATTCGGAAGCGGAAAAATGTTCCTGCCTCAGGTAGTAAAATCGGCTCGTGTTATGAAAAAAGCGGTGGCTTATTTATTGCCTTTTATTGAAGCGAGCAAACAAGCGGGAGACAAACAAGGAAACGGAAAAATCTTGATGGCAACCGTAAAAGGTGACGTTCACGATATTGGAAAAAACATCGTTTCGGTGGTTTTGGCTTGTAACAATTACGAGATTGTAGATTTAGGTGTTATGGTGCCTCCGGAAAAAATTATTTCGGCTGCGATTGAACATAATGTTGACATTATTGGATTAAGCGGATTGATCACTCCTTCGCTTGACGAAATGGTGTATTTGGCCAAAGAATTAGACAAACAAGATATTAAAATCCCAATTATGATTGGAGGGGCAACCACTTCACGTGCGCATACTGCCGTGAAAATTGCACCTCAATATAGAGAAACTGTAATTCATGTAAACGATGCTTCGAGAGCTGTTACCGTTGCAGGAAACTTGTTGGATCATAATAGAAAAATATATGCGGCAGATATTCGTGCAGAATATGATTCGTTTAGAGAAACATTTTTAAATCGTTCAAGAGACAAAAACTTCCTGACGATTGAAGATGCCCGTAAAAACAAATTGCCATTGGATTGGTCGGAATATACGCCAACTAAACCAAAAGTAATCGGCGCACAAACCATAGAAATAGAATTAGATGTTTTGGTTCCGTATATTGACTGGACACCATTTTTTCAGACTTGGGAATTGTACGGAAAATATCCTGCAATTTTAACGGATGAGGTTGTGGGCGAACAAGCGACTTCTGTTTTTAACGATGCTCAGGCAATGCTGAAAGTAATTCTGGAAGAGAAAAAGCTAAAAGCAAAAGGAATTTACGGAATTTTCCCTGCAAACCAGGTTGATGATGATGATATCGAATTGCGTGATGAAAACGGAAAAGTTTTGGAGAAATTCTTAACGCTTCGTCAGCAGTCGCAAAAAACAAAAGGTGCTCCAAACATCGCTTTAGCTGATTTTATTCTGCCAAAAGACAGCGGAATAGAAGATTATATGGGAGCTTTCTGTGTAACTACAGGTTTTGGTGTAGATGAATGGGCAGCGGAATACGAAAAGAATTTAGACGATTATAATTCGATTATGGTTAAAGCGCTTGCGGATCGTTTTGCTGAGGCTTTCGCCGAATATCTTCATGAAAAAGTTCGTAAAGATTTCTGGGGTTACGATTCAGAAGAATCTTTAACCAACGAAGAATTGATTAAGGAAAACTATAAAGGAATTCGTCCGGCACCAGGTTATCCAGCTTGTCCGGATCACTTGGAAAAACCAACGATTTGGAAGCTTTTAAATGTAGCCGAAGAAATTGGAGTTACCTTGACAGAAAGTATGGCGATGTGGCCAGCTTCATCGGTTTCAGGATATTATTTCGGAAATCCAAAAAGCCGATATTTCGGACTCGGAAAAATAAAAGAAGATCAGGTTGTAGATTACGCTAAACGACGCAACGTTCCAACGGATTATGCAATGAAATGGTTAAACCCTAATATAGCAGATTAATTTGGTTGATGGTTGTTGGTTTTTGGTTGATAGATTTGAACTCAAAGTGCCATCAACCAACAACTATTAACGAACAAATAAAATGGAATACAGTAAATTGGATGTATGGCTGGAAGCAAGGAAGTTGGTGAATTTATTGTATGATTTTTCCAAATTGTTTCCAAAAGAAGAATTATTTGGATTGACAAATCAGATGAGAAGAGCTGCTGTTTCAATACCTTCAAATATAGCAGAAGGTTGTGGAAGACAAACATCAAAAGAAACAATACATTTTCTTCATATTTCAAGAGGATCGCTATATGAATTGGAAACTCAATTTTATTTGGCTTTTGATCAAAAATATATCGAAGAAAATAATTTTAACATCGCACTTGCACAGATTGAAATCTGCAAGAAGTTATTAAACGGATTTATTAATTATTATAAAAAAATAATGTAGTTGAAGTTGTGATTGTAAAGTTCCACAAGAACCATCAACCATCAACCATCAACCATCAACCATCAACCAAAAATAAATGAAAGTAACAGAACATATAGAAAACGCCAAAGGAAAAACATTATTCTCATTTGAAATTATTCCGCCTCAAAAGGGGAAAAGCATTCAGGAATTATACGATAATATTGATCCGTTGATGGAGTTTAAACCACCATTTATTGATGTTACAACTTCTCGTGAAGAGTATATTTACATTGATCGCGGTAACGGACTTTTGGACAAAAAACTGACTCGTATGCGTCCGGGAACGCTTGGAATTTGCGCTTCTATAAAACATAAATACAATGTAGATACGGTTCCGCATTTGCTTTGCGGTGGTTTTACACAAGAAGAAACCGAATATATGCTGGTTGATTGTCATTATTTAGGAATAAACAATGTTATGGCGCTCCGTGGTGATGCGATGAAAGACGAACAATCTTTTGTGCCTAAAGCGGGTGGAAATCATTATGCAATTGATTTGGTTCGCCAAATTAATGATCTAAATTGCGGAAAATATCTTCACGAGGTAATGGATGTTGACAATAAAGCTGACTTCTGTATTGGTGTTGCGGGTTATCCAGAAAAACACTTAGAATCACCATCTTTACAATCAGATTTAAAAAGGCTAAAAGAAAAGGTAGATGCAGGAGCTGATTATGTAGTAACGCAAATGTTTTTTGACAATGCTAAATATTTTGCTTTTGTAGAAAAAGCAAGAGAAATGGGAATCACAATTCCTATTATTCCTGGAATTAAACCAATTGCAGTTCAAAGACATTTACAAGTTTTACCACAAATTTTCAGAATCGATCTTCCAGAAGATTTAATCGATGCGGTAGATAAATGCAAAAATAATGCTGAAATCAAACAAGTCGGAATTGAGTGGGCGATTCAGCAATCATTAGAATTAAAAGCCGCTGGAGTTCCGTTTTTACACTATTATTCAATGGGTAAATCTGAGAACATCCGCCAGATTGCAAGTCAGGTTTTTTAAGGTTTGACAAAGTTGATCGAGTACAGTTTGTCATTCCGAGGAACGAGGAATCTCCGCAAGTAGATCTATCCAGTGAATCGCCAATCTTTGTCGAGTTTCTCGTGGAGATTCCTCGTTCCTCGGAATGACAAAACAAGCGTTAGTTGGGATCCGAACCAAGTGACAACAAATTGCTGAAGGATTTTGTTTAATTTAGATACTTAAATTTTCGAGTCATGAAACAAGAAGAATTACAAGCCATAGCCTCTCAATTAAAACATCCATCGGGAGAAAAAGGAATCGAAATGGCCAATATGATGAACGAAACGAACATCAATATGACCAAACATTCGATTCAGAATCTAAATATTTCAAACGAAAATAGAATTCTGGAACTTGGACATGGCAATGCTGGTCACGTTGAATTTTTGTTTGAACTTGCTAAAGACATAAAATACTACGGACTCGAAATGTCTGAATTGATGTTTCAGGAAGCGCGCCAAATCAACCGAAATTTTGTTTCTCAAAAACAAGCTTTCTTTTCACTTTATGACGGAAATACTATTCCGTTTGAAGCTGAATTATTTGATAAAATATTTACAGTAAATACGATTTATTTCTGGGAAAAACCAGAAGAATTACTTTCGGAAATGTACAGGGTTTTAAAACCAAACGGAAATTTCTGTTTGACATTTGCTGAAGAAGATTTTATGAAGAAACTTCCGTTTACGCAATTCGAATTTGAATTATATAGTACTGAAAAAGCGCAGGAATTAATCAAAAAATCAAATTTTAAAATCGTTTACACTGAAACACAAACCGAAAAAGTAAAAAGCAAAACTGGAGAATTAGTCGACAGAGCTTTTACAACTATTGTTCTGGAGAAGTAGTTGAAATTTTTAAACACATAGAAATATAGATTTTTTTTAATTTAGTTGAGAAGAATTAAAAGAAAAATACATTTTTCACACATAGCTATGTTTGTTTAAATAAGTGAAACGCCTTTATAGACAAAGAGAACTATGTTTCTATGTATTAAAAAAATAAAGGTTGCTGAATTCTAAATCCTTATATCCTTATGGAAGTTAAAAAAATCAATTTTTTGCAGAGTTACAGCAGTATTTTATGGCTTCTTGGCGGTATTATAATCGGAAGTATTTTCGGATTGGTATTTGGTGAAGATGTTTTGATCATAAAACCGCTTGGCGATATATTTCTAAATTTACTTTTCACTGCGATTATTCCACTTATATTTTTTACAATTGGTTCTTCGATTGCGAATCTTGAACGAACAGAAAAATTAGGAAAATTGTTTATCATAATGATTTTGGTTTTTCTTGCTACGATTTTGATTTCGGCAATTGTAATGATTTTTGCCGTTTATCTTTTTCCAATTCATGAAAATATAGCGATTGTCAAAGTTCCGTTTGAAAACGTCGAATCGGGATCAGCCGGAGATCAAATTGCAAAACTGCTTACTGCCAATGATTTCTTCGAATTATTGTCACGAAAAAGTATGCTGGCGCTGATTATTTTTTCTTTTTTAGTCGGTTTTGCAACCTTGCAATCGGGAGAAAAAGGAAAAGCATTTAAGAGTTTTCTGGATTCAGGAAACGAAGTCATGAAACAGCTTTTGAACATCATCATGAAATCTGCACCAATTGGTTTAGGAGCTTATTTTGCTTATCAAGTTGGAGTTTTTGGACCGCAATTGTTGGGAGTTTATGCAAAACCTATGGCGGTTTATTATGCAGCTTGTATCTTTTACTTCTTTGTATTTTTCAGTTTGTATGCGTTTGTTGCTGGCGGTAAAAGAGCTTTTAAGGTTTTTTGGAGCAATAATATAACTCCTTCTTTAACCGCAGTAGGAACTTGCAGCAGTATTGCCACTATACCAGCCAATCTAGATGCGGCAGAGAAAATGGGAATCCCTAGTCACGTCCGGAATTTAGTAATTCCGCTTGGAGCGCCTTTGCACAAAGACGGTTCGAGTATGTCATCCATTTTAAAAATAACTTTTTTGTTTGCCATGTTTGGGAAAGATTTTTCAGATCCGATGACCATTCTTTTAGCACTCGGAATTACAGTTGTCGTTTCTATTGTTGAAGGTGGAATTCCGAACGGAGGTTATATTGGCGAAATTTTGGCTATAACAGTTTACGGTTTCCCGATGGAACAAGCTTTGCCTGTTGCCATGATTTTAGGAACTCTCGTTGATCCAATTGCTACTTTATTAAATGCCAATGGCGATGTAATTTGTTCCATGATGGTTTCGAGATTTTCGGAGAAAACAAAGTGGTAACGTCCTTTTAAAAATACAAATTCTTACTAATCTTTTTCTTCTGCGCAATCTGTGCTACATAAATAATACGATAAACTTATGAACTCAATACTACAAAACGATCTCAATAATTTCGAAAATATTTTAGATAAAACAAAAGAAACAGGAATTGATTTTCTGAATAATCTGCAAGAGATTCCAACCTCAAATAAATATTCTATAGATCCTCAAAAAGAATTAAACGAACTTGGATTGGGTTCATTGGGAGCTTTAGAAGAATTCAATCAAAGATTAGCGCCTTTAATGGTGGCTTCACCTGGTCCAAGATATTGGGGATTTGTAACAGGCGGTTCTACTCCTGCATCAATTGTTGGAGATTGGCTGGCTGCGGTTTACGATCAAAATCCGCAAGCTTTGAGTGCGCAAGGAGGCGTGTCTGCATTAATAGAAACAGAAACGATTAATCTTCTTTTAGAACTTTTAGATTTGCCGAATGACTTTTCTGGCGGATTTGTGACAGGCGCAACCATGTCTAATTTTACGAATTTGGGCGTGGCAAGGCAATGGTTTGGAGCGCAATTTGGTAAAGATTTTGCCAAACACGGAATTTCAGAAAAAATCAATATTCTAACCGCAACTCCGCATTCTTCTTCTATAAAATCCCTCTCAATGCTTGGAGTTGGAAGCCAGAATTATACTTTAATAAAAACTACTGAAGGCAATAGAGAAGCGATTGATATTGCTGATTTAGAAAATAATATTGCCAGTTTAAATGGAAAACCTTTCATATTGATTTCGAGTGCAGGAACTGTAAATACAGCCGATTTTGATGACTTTGAAGCCATTTCAGAATTGAGGAAAAAATATAAATTCTGGTGGCACATTGATGCTGCATTTGGCGGATTTGCTGCAGTTTCAGAAAAATATAAACATTTAGTTGAAGGTTGGGAAGACGCAGACAGTATTACAATTGATTGTCATAAATGGCTGAATGTACCTTACGAAAGCGCTTTCTATCTAATTAAAAAAGAACATATTAATCTACAAATAGAAACATTTCAAAATTCGAACGCACCATATTTAGGAAATCCGTTGGAGAATTTTAATTATTTGAATGTTCTTCCTGAAAATTCACGACGTTTACGTGCATTGCCTGCTTGGTTTTCGCTTAAAGCGTATGGAAAAGAAGGTTACAGGGATATAGTAGAAAATAGTGTTTCACTTGCGTTACATTTTGCCAATGCGTTAATCGAAAAAGAACATTTTGAATTACTGGCTCCAATACGTCTTAACAATGTTTGTTTTACTTTGAAAGGAATTCAAAATCAAGAAAAGGTTTCTCAATTTTTAACCAAATTAAATGATGGAGGAAAAGTATTTATGACACCAACTGTATATCAAAACCGAAAAGGAATTAGAGCCTCTTTTGTAAGTTGGCGAACAAGTGAGGAAGATATTAAAATTGTAATTGAAGAAATGATTGAAGTTTTTAAGGAACTATAATTGTCTAAAAACAGAAGAGCCTGTTTGAAGGAACAGGCTCTTGACTAACACAAAAAAAAACAAAAAACAAGGTATTTAAAGAACGAATTTTAAATGCGGTATGTAAATGCAATTGTCGCAATACGATTGTCTAGATCATATTTTTTGTCTATACCCGTTTGCGCAACGACAGATTTAATGTAAAAATTATTAGTATTGAAAACGTCAGTAAAATTTAATTTGATGTTTCCTTTTTTGGCTAAAACTTGTTTTGAAATTCCGATGCTGAAATCAAAGAAACCGTCTCTTTGGTAAACGCCAAGATTAGATTTAGATTGATATTGAGCATTTCCTTCCGCTTTCCAAGTTTCAGTTATTGTAAACGAGTTTTGAATGCTTAGATTTAAAGTCATAATCGGATCTATGGTATTGCTGTTTAAAACATTCCCTATAAATTTATTTTCAAAAACATTGAATAACGTATTCACAGACCACCATTTATAAAACTCGGTCGTATTCGTAATATTGATTCCGTAATTGTATGATTTGTCAACATTTATCTGGGTTGTAACAGTCGTATTTGTGTCTGGATTATAATTGTACACTTCCGTGAAAACATCTTTGGTACTGTTGAAATAAACAGAAGCCATAAAATTACTTTTCCAAGCGTAACCAATTTCCATGGCGTGCGTAATCTCTGGAATCAAGTTCGGATTTCCCTGTGAATAATTGAATGAATCATCATAAAAACGAAACGGATTCAGATCAAACTGGCTCGGTCTATTAATTCTTTTGCTGTAAGAAGCATACGCCGAATGGCTATTTGTGAATTCATATTTTAAAGAAAGACTCGGAAACCATTTCAAATAGTCATCTTTATGTTCTTCATTCAACGTTTTCTGATCGATATTGATAGCAGTATATTCAGTTCTTAAACCAGCCTGAATATTCAATTTTTCTAGCTGATATTTATAGTTTACGTAAGTAGCGTAAATCTGTTCGTTGTATTCAAAATGATTGGTCGAATTAAAATCGATTAACCATTGATTGTTTTCATAATATTCGTAAACAGAAGGATTATCATTGTTTTTGATACTCGCTTTTAAACCATATTCTAGAGATTGTTTTTCTTTAAAAGGATTTACAAAATCGACTTTTCCTGTAAAAACTTTTAGTTGAGAAGGAATATAACCGCGACGGTCATTTACAACAGTTGAATTTGCTGTATTGTCTGCACTTTGAAACTGATTCGATCTAAATTTTGATGTTTCATATTCAAAGTCAAAAGCCATATTTTTTCCTTCTTCATTAAATTTATGAGTTCCAGAAAAAGCATATGTATAATCATTCCATTTTTCTTTACTGTCATTATAAGTCACAGCATCAAAAATGGGTTGATTTGCCGTGTTTATGACTATATTTGTTCCGTCAGCCATATTTTCGTATCGACCAATTTTGGCGTCAACATAGAATTCCAAATTTGTTTTTGGCGACACTTCATATTGTGTTCCAATTTTGAAATTATTAGAAGTTAAAGGCTCGTCGGTTATTGAAGTCTGATGGTTTTTTGAAGCAATTTCCTGGCGCGTCTGATCGGTATATTGAATTTGATTGAATTCTTTTTTCTCTTCTTCACCACGAAACGTATAGCTATAATTTCCAAAAAATCCCCATTTGTCTTTGTTGTAATTTAAGTTGAAACCAGAATTCGTTCTATTTTTTCTGCCTCTTCCATAACTTGTAAAAGCTGTACCTTTTAAGCCAGAAGCATTTGGTTTTTTAAGGATAATATTGATAATTCCGGCTTTTCCTGCCGCGTCATATTTAGAAGAAGGATTTGTAATTACTTCAATTTGTTTAATATTAGATGAAGTTGTAGCTTTTAGATAATTTGCTAATTCTTTTTGAGAAAGCTGCGTCAGTTTTCCGTTTATCATCACGGCAACACCTTGCTGTCCGCGAATAGATAAATCGCCATCTTGAGATACAACAACGCCAGGTGCGCGCGATAAAACATCAAGTGCAGTTCCGCCTTCAGAAACAATGCTGTTTTCGACATTGAAAACAAGACGATCCGATTTTTGAGTATAAAGCACTTTCTTTTTACTAATCACAATTTCATCTAAAGCTGTCATAGTTTCTACAATACTATCAGTTTCTTTTTCTGTTTGAGAAAATCCATAAACCGAAAAAGCAAGCATTATGGAGGTTATAATATTTTTCATGTTGTTTTAATTTGGCAGACTCTAAATCGATATTCAGACTCTAAATCTTGGTATTTTTTTAATTAGAATTTATTGCAATACAATCTGTTCTAATTTTTCGGAAAACCTTTTTTGAAGATTTATTGCTTGATTTAAGACAACAGAAATAGTTTTTTTGAGGGTTTGGAGTGTAAGTAACATACCGTGGCATTTATAATTTGATTTGCCAAAGATAACACTATTTATAACAAGTCTAAATAAAAATAGTAATTATTTTTTACCAGAAACCTTTAATGTGTTGATTTGTAGATAAAAGAAATAAAAAAGCGGTCTGTTTTAATTTAAAACAAACCGCTTTTTTAACTGAAAACTGTTACTGAAAACTAAAAACTTACTTAGTAATTTCTCTAAAAACAGCCTCTAGATTTTTGTTTTTCTGATTCAGTTGTAATGTTTTTAAGCCATTTTCGTTGGCAAAGTCAAAAATAGCAGGACGCATATCTTTATCGGTAACAAAAGTTAGTTCCCAAGTCATGTCATGCGTATTTTTATACGAAGAAATATTTTCGAGTTTCGCCAAAAGCTGTTCTTCAACTTTGTAATCAAACTCAACTTCAATAACTTGCTCTTTATTTGCAGTTACTAAATGATCTAATTTATTGTCTGCAACAATTTGTCCTTTGTCAATAATTATGACACGATCGCAAATGGCTTCGACTTCTTGCATAATGTGTGTAGATAAAAAAACAGTTTTGTCTTTTCCTGCATTTTTAATCACATTACGAATTTCCATTAACTGATTCGGATCCATACCTGTAGTTGGTTCGTCTAAAATTAAAACATCTGGATTATGCAATAAAGCATTTGCCAATCCAACACGTTGGCGGTAACCTTTAGAAAGCTGACCAATCTTTTTATGGCTTTCTGGTGTCAGTCCTGTCAGTTCAATTACCTCTTCAATTCTAGATTTTGATACGTTGTAAACATCTGCATTAAAAGCCAAATATTCACGAACATACAAATCCAAATACAACGGATTATGTTCTGGCAAATAACCAATCGAACGCTGAACTGCTTTTGTATCCGTCATGACATCGTGACTGTTTACGAGGGCTGAGCCTTCATCTGCCAATAAATAAGTAGTCAAAATTTTCATTAAAGTAGATTTTCCAGCTCCGTTTGGACCTAAAAATCCAACAATTTCTCCTTTTTGAATTGAGAACGAAATTGAATTTAATGCTTTTTGCGTTCCGTAACTTTTTGATATGTTGTTTACTTCTATCGACATGGACTTTTTATTTGCTACAAAAGTAACGAGAAATAGTTTCGATTGCTACAATTTGTGTTTTAAAGTATTTATAAAAAAAATCAAAACGTCCAGAGTTCACGGCATTGTTGTTGTTAATGGAATGCTAAAATTAAAATAACCCAAATCATGAAAAAAATTTTAGTGATGGCTGCCCTAGCTATCTGCAGTTTTGCAAACGCACAAAAAGGAACAATCTTAGTTGGTGGAAACATCGGTTACACTTCTGAAAAATCAGAATTCAGATTTAGTGAAGATAAAGCAAGTACTTTTACTTTTTCTCCTAAAGTAGGTTACCAATTCCACGAAAACTGGACAGTTGGAGGAGAATTTTCATTAAGCACATCTGATATTGATAATGCAGATATAAACCGTAAAGATAATAGATTTAGAACTGGAGCTTTTGTTCGTTACACAAAACCATTAAGCCAAACTTTTTCTGTTTTTGCAGATATGGGAGCTGGTTTCCAAACTGAAAAAAATAAAATTTATGCTAATAATGGAAACAGTTATGTAAGATATAAAGGAAACGGAGCTTATGTAGATGTAACTCCAGCTCTTTTCATCAATATGAAAAAAGGTTTTGGTCTTAACTTCAGTATTGGTGGTTTAGGATACGAAACATTAAGTTTTGATGACAATGGAGAAGATTACAGTAATTTCTATTTTAACTTCGGTAAAACTTTCAATATCGGAATTTCTAAAAATTTCTAATCTTACAGTTTTATATATTCAATTTCAGAAAAGCATTCGCCGCGGCGGATGTTTTTTTTTGTTTTAGCAACATTATTTTGTCAATTTCTTAATTTTCTATTCTATTAAAGATATCTATATTTAATTAATTGTTAAGAAATATATTACGATAGAGCAATGGTATTTTTATTGTTGTTTGTATGTGAAATCTTAATAAACATCACATATGAAAAAAATGCTACTTCTTCTTGCATTGTCAGTATTTGGCTTTGCAAATGCCCAAAAGGGAACAATCTTAGTTGGTGGAAACATTGGTTATACTTCTCAAACTGCGGAACGTAAATCTTTAGGTTTTAAAACTAAAGAAACCGTATTTGAATTTTCTCCAAGAGTGGGGTATCAGTTTCATGAAAACTGGACAGCTGGAGCTGAATTTACAGTTTCTTCTTCAAAGAATACTAATGATCTTGGTGAATCTAAATTTAATGGTTTTAAAGCAGGTGCATTTGTACGTTACACCGTTCCATTAAATGAAACTTTTGCTTTTTTTGCTGATTTAGGAGCAGGATTTCAAAATCAAAAAAGTAAAGATTACGAGAATGGGACACTTATGTCAGAAAGCAAAGGAGATGGCTTGTACGCTGGTGTTACACCGGCTCTATTTATCAATATGAAGAAAGGTTTTGGATTAAATTTCAGTATAGGTGGTCTAGGATATGAAACTTTAAACTATGATTTTGCTGATACAGATGTAAAATCATTTTATTTCAACTTTGGTAAAACAATTAATATCGGGATTTCTAAAAACTTTTAATTTTTAGATTTTTAATGAGTATAAAAAGCACTTCAATTTGAAGTGCTTTTTTTTGGGCTAAAGTTCTTATGAAAACTAAAAGTTCTTGTTTAGCCCCGATTGTAGCGGTATCCTTTTTCTGGTTTCTTTAACCAGGAAAAGATATAGCGGAAAGCGGGACAGAACGTCTTTTGAAATTGAAAATCTTCTGCTCCTTAAAAAAAAAAACAATGCCAACATAATGAAGCCAAAACGAATCATAACTAAAATTCGACTTCATCAGTTGGCATAAAAAACAAAAATATATCTAATAAAAATTATTAACTAACAGGATTTTCAACCGCAGCTCTCATTTCCTGAGCGGCATTCACCATTTCGATTAAGGCTTTTTTGGTTTCATCCCAATGACGGGTTTTTAAACCGCAATCTGGATTTACCCAAAGTTGATCTACGGGAATTACAGCCGAAGCTTTTTCTAATAAACGAACCATTTCTGTACTCGAAGGCACGCGCGGAGAGTGAATATCGTAGACTCCAGGACCAATTTCGTTTGGATATTTAAAGTTGGCAAAAGCGTCTAAAAGTTCCATTTGCGAACGCGAACATTCGATTGTAATTACATCGGCATCCATGTCGGCGATGTTTTGAATAATGTCGTTAAACTCGCTGTAACACATATGGGTGTGAATCTGCGTATCATCGTTTACACCGCTTGCCGAAATTCTAAATGCTTTTACAGCCCAGTCTAAATATTTCGCCCATTCTTCTTTTCTTAACGGAAGACCTTCACGAATTGCTGGTTCATCGATTTGGATAATTTTGATTCCCGCTTTTTCTAAGTCCACAACTTCATCACGAATGGCCAAAGCGATTTGCGTGCAAGTTTCAGAACGCGGTTGGTCGTTACGAACAAATGACCATTGTAGAATTGTTACAGGCCCAGTCAACATTCCTTTTACCCATTTTGGAGTTAGAGATTGTGCGTATTCTGACCATTTTACCGTCATCGGATTTGGACGAGAAACGTCACCGTAAATAACTGGCGGTTTCACACAACGGCTTCCATAACTCTGAACCCAACCGCTTTTAGTAAATGTAAATCCAGCTAATTGTTCGCCGAAATATTCGACCATGTCGTTTCTTTCGAATTCTCCGTGAACCAAAACGTCAATTCCTGTTTCTTCTTGAAAACGAATTGTAGCTTCGGTTTCTTTTTCGATTAAATCATTATATTCTTCAACTGTTAATTCGCCTTTTTTGAATTTCGCTCTCCAACTTCTCACTTCTGCTGTTTGAGGAAAAGATCCAATTGTTGTGGTCGGAAATAATGGTAATTTTAAAGCTTCTATCTGGCTTTGTCTTCTTGTTGCAAAAGTGCTTTTACGTTTGTCATCAGAAGCTGTAATTCCTGCCACACGTGCTTTTACTTCATTATTATGAATTAGTTTTGAAGTTTTACGGTTTTCATTTGCAATAACGTTTCTTTCGTAATCGACAGAATTTTTTACGTCAACTTCGTTTGAAGCGAATTGTTTTAAAAGAACAATTTCGCTGATTTTTTGTTTTGCAAAAGCCAGCCATTGTTTGATTTCTGGCGTCAAAGTCTGATCGTTTGTTTCTAAATCTAAATCGCAGGGACTATGAATTAAAGAACAAGACGGAGCAACTAAAATTCTATTTTCGCCTAAAGCATCAGTTGCTTTTTTAATTACTTCCAAAGATTTTTTGAAATCATTTTTCCAGATATTTCTTCCGTCAACAACTCCAAGAGAAAGATTTACGTTTGAAGCCAATTTTCCAGATTCTAAAATATCATCTAATTGAAGCGGGCAACGAACTAAATCTAAATGGAAAGTATCAACTGGCAAAGCCAAAGCCGTTTCAAGATTTTCTCCGAAACAATCAAAATAATTCGCTAAAACAATTTTAAGTTTTGGAAAACGAGCGTTGATTTCGTTATACACTTTCGTGAAAGCGCCTCTTTCTTTATCAGTTAAATTTAAAGCTAAGAAAGGTTCGTCTAGCTGAATATATTCGGCATTTTCAGCTTGTAATTTTTCTAGAATTTCTAAATAAACTGGAAGTAAAGCATCTAAAAGATCAATTCTGTTAAAACCTTCTTCTTTCTCTTTTCCTAACAATAAATAAGAAACAGGTCCGATAAGAACAGGTTTCGTTTTAATTCCTAAAGCATTTGCTTCTTTAAATTCGTTGATTATTTTTTCAGAAAACAATTCAAACTTTTGATTCTTAGTAAACTCAGGAACAATATAATGGTAATTGGTATCAAACCACTTTGTCATTTCCATTGCCACAACATCTTGACCGTTTTTTTGAGATCCTCGTGCCATAGCAAAATACAAATCTAAAGAAGAATTTGTTTTTGCTAATTCATGATAACGTTGCGGAATTGCGCCAACAGAAAGAGTCAAATCTAAAACCTGATCGTAAAAAGAAAAATCGTTAGAAGGAATTAAATCTACACCAGCTTCTAATTGCAAATGCCAGTTTTTGCTTCTAATTTCTTTTCCAACTGCGATAAGTTCGTCTGCCGAAATTTTCCCAGCCCAATATAATTCAGATGCTTTTTTAAGTTCTCTATTGCTGCCAATTCTTGGGTAACCTAAGTTGTTTGTTTTCATTTTTGATTCAGTATTTTTTACTGAACAAATTTACGTTCTTGGTTTTTATAACTTATATTTGTGCTTTATTTCAGTAAAATGTGTTTTGAAATATTTTTTTAAAAGATTTTATTACTGTAAAATTGTTTTTAATGAACCTTTAGCCGTAAAAAAAACTATGGAGAATCTAGATAAAACCGATTTATTGATCTTAAAACACCTTCAAGAAAACTCTAATATCAATACAAAAGACTTGGCAAGTAAATTATTTTTGACTGTTACGCCAGTTTACGAACGAATTAAAAGGTTGGAAAGAGATGGATATATTACCAAATATGTTGCGCTTTTAGATAAGAAAAAAATGAATCGGGGCATGACCGTTTTCTGTAACGTACGTTTAAAAGAGCATGCTAAAAATGTTGGAAGCAATTTTGTAAAAGATATTGTGGCGCTTCCAGAAATTATAGAATGTTACAACATTGCTGGCGATTACGATTTTATGCTGAAGATTTTGGTTCAAGATATGGAGAGTTATCAGGATTTTGTAATGAACAAATTATCGACAATTGAAAACATCGGAAATACCAATAGTATTTTTGTGATGGGAGAAATTAAACATAGTACTGCTTTGGAGTTTTAAAGCGAAAGAAAATCCTAAAATAAAATGTATTTTTGAAGTCTAAACCAAGATTTAGATCAGCATTCTAAAATCTTTAATCAACAATCTAAAATCAAATGAACTGGGAACAACTTTTATCATTAAAACGTCAGGGAGATACAAGCAAAAGATTACGCGTAGAACAAGATGATACTCGTTTAGGTTTTGAGGTAGATTATGACCGAATTATCTTTTCTTCGGCTTTTAGAAGTTTACAGGATAAAACACAAGTTATTCCGCTTTCTAAAACAGATTTCGTTCATACGCGCTTAACGCACAGTCTGGAAGTTTCTGTAGTTGGGCGTTCGCTGGGACGTTTGGTTGGAAAAAAAATCATTGAAAAATATCCTTATCTGCAAGAAGTTCACGGCTATCAAATGAATGATTTTGGTGCAATTGTAGCAGCCGCTTCTTTGGCGCATGATATTGGAAATCCGCCTTTTGGGCATTCTGGTGAAAAAGCAATTGGAGAATATTTTTCTATTGGAAATGGACAGAAATTTAAAAATCAGCTTACAGATAAACAATGGCAAGATTTAATTGATTTTGAAGGAAATGCAAACGGATTTTCAGTTCTAACAGGAAGTCGTCCAGGAATTGAAGGCGGACTTCGTATTTCGTATGCTACTTTGGGCGCTTTTATGAAATATCCAAAAGAAAGTCTTCCTAAGAAACCAACAAATAATATTTCTGATAAAAAATACGGTTTCTTTCAGTCGGATAAATTATTTTTTGAAGAAGTAGCAAAAGATATGGGAATGATTGCCAATAAGTCTGGTGATGATATTGGTTTTGAAAGGCATCCATTGGCTTATCTTGTAGAAGCCGCAGATGATATTTGCTATACAATTATAGATTTTGAAGACGGAATAAATTTAGGTTTGGTTTCTGAAGATTATGCTTTAGAATATTTAATTAAACTGGTAAAAGACAATATTGGTGTTGCAAAATATAAAACATTAGAAACTAAAGAAGATAGAATTAGTTATTTGCGCGCACTTGCAATTGGTTCTTTAATTAATGATGCGGTTGATGTTTTTATTGAAAATGAAGAAGCTATTCTTGCTGGAAATTTCCCGTATGCTTTAACAGATAAAAGTAAATACAAAGCTCAGATGAATGACATCATCAAATTAAGTGTTGAAAAAATCTATCAAAGCCGAGAAGTGATCGAAAAAGAAATTGTTGGTTATCAGATTATTCAAACTTTATTGGATAAATTCATAACAGCATTCAATAATAAATATGAAGGAACTGCTTCTAATTATGATAAATTGATTTTGAAAATGTTGCCAGAAAAGCACCATTTAGATAAAGGGAATTTGTACGAGAGATTATTGCATATTTGTCATTATGTTTCTTTGCTAACTGATGGAAATGCGCTAGAATTGTACGAAACGATTCAGGGACAAAAAAAGCGCTAATTACTTTTGTCTGAAAAAAAAGCTTCTTTTAGAATAATCTGAAAGAAGCTTTTTTTATTTCTTATTTGAAGGCGTAAACTAAACCAACTCCAAGTACTTGTCTTAACTGCATTCTTGGTCCGTCATTAACTTGAGTTTTGGTTCCTGTAGTCGGATCAACAACATCTTTTTTGGTTTTAATATCATCATCATAAATTAAATGAACTCCGATATTAGCCTTTACATAAGCATTAACTACAAGATCTAATCGTGTGTCATAATCAATATCGACATTTCCGAATTTATTCAAATAGTCAGTATATAAACTCAATCTGTTTTCGTAAAAAACGTTTTTGTAGATTTCATTTTTCATGTAAGCTGTAAAAAGTATACCGAATTCGGCTTTTACTTTCTGACCTTCTTCAATTAATATTTGCTGTGTTGGATCTAGCGGATCTGGCGCATAAACCGCCTTTTTAACCCCGAAAGAACCTTGATTTGCAAGATATTGATCTAATACTAAAGTTGTTTTTAACGTAATAGGAGAGAAATAGAAAACTCTGTTTTTGGCTTTATTAGCATTCTCAGCTCCAGCTCCCAGAAAGATATAAGCTGGTGCAAAAGGTTTAGAGATGGCAACATCTCTGTTTGGGTAATTATAACCGTTTGTAAATTGCGTATTGAAATTTAATTTTGAAGAGTAATACCAGTTTGATGCCGTGTCTTTTCTAAACCCGTAAGTCGAGTTAAACTGAAGAGCGTCGTCGGTTTTCCTTAATTCAGTTCCGTCTTGTTTGTTTAGACCATATTTTACAATAAGCTCGTTAACCCATTTATGATTTTTCTTAGCATAAGTTCTTCCAAATTCGCCTTTAAATAAACCAGAGATAGAACTTGTTCCCCCGGCACTCCAATTCACAAATGCGATTTCAGAAATATCAAAACCTAATTGATTCTTTTTAGACCAATTCGATGGCGGTTTAGGCGCTTGATTTGGACTTAAAGTAGTTTGTATAATTTGGGCGAAAATAGTAGAGGTGCTTAGCAGTAAAAATAATAAAAGGGTTGAACGTAATAATTTCATTTGGTAATTGTTTTTTGGTGTCGCAAAATACTTATTTTGAACCGTTAGAAAAAAGTTTTACTAGACTTTTAACGTCAATATTGCATAATTGTTGTAGCTGTTCTACTGTTCCATGTTCAATAAACTCGTCTGGAACACCTAAAATTTCAATGTTGTTTTTGAAATTATTAGATGCAGCAAACTCTAAAACAGCACTTCCAAAACCACCTTTTTTTACTCCATCTTCAATTGTAATAATACTTTCGAAATTAGAAAAAACGTAATTTAATGTATTGATGTCTAGTGGTTTAATAAAACTAAAGTTATAATGGGCAATCTCGTTAGAATTGGTTGATTCGTTTAAAGATTCTATAACATTATTTCCAATTGTTCCGGCCGACAGAACAGCAATTTTCGTACCATCTTTTAAACATTTTGCAGAACCGATTTTAATTTTTTCGTAATGTCTGAAATTTTCTACTTCCCAATTGGAAATAACGCCGCGACCTCTCGGATAACGAATTGCAATCGGATGATCTAATCCTAATTGTGCGGTGTATAAAATATTTTGGAGTTCAATTTCGTTAAGCGGCGCGTAAATCATCATATTTGGAATCGAACGCAGATACGCAATATCAAAAACGCCGTGATGTGTTGCGCCATCTTCGCCAACTAATCCAGCTCGATCTAAACAGAAAATGACTGGCAAATTTTGCAAAGCAACATCGTGAATAACCTGATCGTAAGCGCGTTGTAAAAAAGTTGAATAAATATTGCAATACACAATCATACCTTGAGTTGCCATTCCAGCGGCTAGCGTTACAGCGTGCTGTTCGGCAATTCCAACATCAAAAGCTCGTTCGGGCAGTTCATCCATCATAAATTTTAAAGAACTTCCCGATGGCATTGCAGGCGTGATTCCGATAATTTTTTCGTTCTTTTTGGCTAAATCTAAAATAGTTAAACCAAAAACATCCTGATATTTAGGCGGAAGATTTTCTTCGGATTTTAAATGAATTTCTCCAGTCGAAGCATCAAATTTCCCAGGCGCATGATATTTCACCTGATTTTCTTCAGCTTGCTGTAAACCTTTTCCTTTTGTAGTTACAATATGAAGGAACTTTGGACCTTTTATCTTTTTTAAACGATTTAATTCTTTGATTAATTTAGGAAGATCGTGACCGTCAATTGGTCCAGAATAATCAAAATTCAAAGACTTAATCATATTATTTTGTCTCGGATTTTTTCCGTTTTTAACTGAAGTTAGGTATTTTTTTAAAGCTCCAACACTCGGGTCAATTCCGATTGCATTGTCATTCAAAATAACTAAAATATTGGCATCTGTTACTCCGGCGTGATTTAAACCTTCAAAAGCCATTCCGCTCGCGATAGAAGCGTCGCCAATTACAGCAATATGTTCTTTTTCGAAATCGCCTTTAAGTTTAGAAGCGATCGCCATTCCTAAAGCGGCAGAAATAGAAGTAGAAGAATGCCCAACGCCAAAAGTATCGTAAACACTTTCGCTTCTTTTAGGAAACCCAGAAATACCGTTTATTTGACGGTTTGTATCGAAATTTTCTCTTCTTTCGGTCAATATTTTATGACCGTAAGCTTGGTGGCCAACATCCCAAACCAATAAATCTTCTGGAGTATTAAAAACATAATGCAAAGCAATTGTAAGTTCTACAACGCCTAAACTCGCGCCCAAATGTCCTTCTTTTACAGAAACCACATCAATAATAAACTGACGCAATTCTTGAGCAACTTGAGCAAGCTGTTCCTCTTTTAAAAGACGTAAATCGGCTGGATTGTATATGTTAGAAAGTAAATCGCTTTTCATTATAAGGTAAAAAGCAAATTTACGGTTTTAAATTTAAATTTTATTATTGAACGCTATTGTAATACAATCGGCAAAGAATATAATCTTCGAGCTTTTTTACCATTAGTTTCTCCTGGTTTCCATTTCGGGCATAAACTAAATACTCTAGCAATTTCTTTTTCAGTAATATCGTCAATAGCAGGTTCAGATCGAAGATAAGTTACAGATCCATTTCTTTCTACTACAAAAGAGAGTTGGATTTTTAGATTTGCACTTTCTGAATTTTCGGTTTTTTTAAACTCTTTTTCAATAAAGTTGTAAAATTGCTCAATTCCGCCAGGAAATTCTGCATTGGTTTCAATTGCAACTCCTCCATTATAAACAACATCTTCATTCTGAGAATCATTTTTCTTCCCTGATTTTGTTGAAGACGGCTTAGAAGAATTTTTGTTTTTTATTTTTTGATCTTCTAAAATTACTTCACCGCTGATTCTATTTGTATGTTTTTCAGAATTTGCCGCGTTATCATGTTGTTTGGATGGCGGAGGTGGTGGAGGCGGAATATCAGACGTAGAATCATTTTTGCTAATTCTAGCTTTCCCGATAGGACTATCAAATTTAGATGAATCATTGGTAATTTCAACTTTTTGAATCTTTTGTTTAGTTCCATCTTTGCTTTGGCAACTAAACAGCGTTGTTCCCATTGCGACAAACAAAGCCAGCAAAAACATTTTTCTGTAATGCGTTTGTGAATATAAAATATGGTTAGGAATTTGAATTGTAACAGAATCCAATTGCGATTTTCTAAATCTCCCGCAAATTTTGTTATTTTGATTTTGAATAAAAAACTGCTGAATTTCCTCGGGCATCATAGAAGTAAAATCTACAACAGTTTTAGAACAGCTTAAACAAAAACGACCATTTTCATTTGGTGTCATTTTGTTCCAGTCTTCTTGGCATGGTTCAGGAATAGTAATTTTATGTTTTCTTTCCATATTCAAATTTCAAAATTTAAATGTACTAAAAATAAAGTGTAAAGTTTTATTTTTGTATTTATGATAAATCCTTTTACAGACGAATATTTTATGAAAAAAGCTTTGCAGGAAGCTGAAATTGCTTTTGAAAGAGGCGAAATTCCTGTTGGAGCTGTAATTGTTGTTGCCGATAAAATAATTGCAAGCAGTCATAATTTAACCGAATTATTAAATGACGTTACCGCACATGCTGAAATGCAATCTATTACAGCGGCAGCTAATTTTTTGGGCGGAAAATATTTAAAAGATTGTACGCTTTATGTAACCCTCGAACCTTGCCAAATGTGTGCAGGCGCTTTGTATTGGAGCCAGATTTCGAAAATCGTTTTTGGCGCACGCGACGAACAACGCGGTTTTCTAAATATGGGAACAAAATTGCATCCTAAAACGACTGTTGTTTCTGGCGTAATGGCAAACGAAGCCGCTGATTTGATGAAACGGTTTTTTATTGAAAGACGTAAATAGCGCTATAGAAATAGCTTCACATTAAATAGATAAAACATTCAAACTTCAACAGAAGTTAAATAATTATTACTAGAGAATTTTCTTCTTAAATAAATCAAAAAATACTTTACATTTATCACAATTTAATTTGTAATTTGCTGTTATGGCTTTTAATAGTAATTCGATTAAAATTTTAGATTATTAACCCATTAACTCTAATTAAAGGTGAAAGTAAAAGGACTTATTCTCGCATTTTTTGTGTTTTTTATTTTTCAATCGTGCGGCAGAAAATCAGCAGCAGATTTCAACTCCGATTTTTCATTATTTAAAGATTACATAACCAGTTTTACAGGCGGAATCGTTTCTGCTGATTCTGATATCCGAGTAGTTTTAGCTTTTGATAAAAACGATTGGAAACCAAATCAGGAACTTGACGATGATTTGTTTGATATTTCGCCAAGTGTTCACGGAAAAGTCGTTGCGCTTTCAACCAATACATTAGCTTTCATTCCAGAGAAAAAACTAAAAGCAGGTACAGAATATCAGGTTACTTTAAACTTAGATAAACTAACGGCGATTCCGAAAGAGAAAGAAAAAGAGCTTTCTAAATTCAACTTTACGGTTAAAACGGTTAAACAGGATTTTACCATAAATACTGGAGATATTCAATCGTACAGCAAAGAATATCAATATTTAAACTGCGTTTTAAAAACGGCAGATAATATTGATTTAGAAACCGCTCAAAAGCTGGTTGAAGCAAAACATAATGGAAATAATCTTAAAATTAAGTTTGAAAAAACAAACGGACCAGCAAAAGAATTCCGCTTTATAATTGACAGTATTCAGCGTCAGTCAGAAGCTTCAAACTTAGAGATTATTTATGATGGGAATGATTTTGATATTGATCAGAAAGGACAAATCGATTTTCCGATTACAAGCATCAACGAATTTAAAGTTATAAAAGTTGAGGTTCCAGACGGAAACAATCAGCAGGTTTTAATTAATTTCTCTGAACCTTTAGAAAAAGGTCAGGATTTTGCAGGATTGGTTTCGATTCAAAACACCAATAATCTTAAGTTTTCTACACAAGGAAACTTACTAAAAGTATATTTTACGAATCAGAATGCGCCTAAAAAAGTAGAACCAGTGACAGTAGTTGCAGAAGAACAAGTTGCTGTTGCTGTAGATTCGGCTGCCGTTTTAGTTGATTCAGCCGCGGTTGCAGTTGATTCAGCCGCCGCAGTTGTAGAAGATGCTGTAGAATACGTTCCAGACGAAGAACCAGAACAAGTTGTGACTGGTGAATTATTATTGGAAGTCTTTCAAGGAATAGAAAGTCAGTACGGCAAAAAACTAGAAAACAATTACAGCGAAAAAATCTCTTTTGACCAGATAAAACCAAATGTTCGTTTTGTGAAAAACGGAACAATTCTGCCAAGTTCAAACAATTTAAAACTAAATTTTGAAGCCGTAAATTTAAGTGCTGTTGATGTTAAAGTATATAAGATTTACAAAAACAATATTTTGCAGTTTCTTCAATACAACGAACTAAACGGCGGACAGAATCTCAAAAAAGTAGCGCAGCCAATTGCCAAAACGACTTTAAATTTAAGGGAAAGCACGCTCGTAAATCTTTCTAAATGGAATACATATGCTTTAGATTTATCTAAAATCATCAAACCAGAACCGGGAGCGATTTACAGAGTGGAGTTTGTCTATAAAAAGAAATATTCGCTTTATAAATGCGAAACATCAGACGATAATGAAACCGAATCTGAGGAAGAGGAAGTTGATGAAAATGACGTAAACTACAGTGGAAACTCTTACGACGATTACTATTATTATGACGATTACGATTGGAGAGAAAGTCAAGATCCTTGTACAGGTTCTTACTATTACAATGCGAGAATTGCAACCAATATTTTAGCTTCAGATTTAGGAGTTATTGCTAAAAGAGGAGAAAATAAATCGTACTTGTTTGCTGTAAATAATATTGTTACAACAGAACCAGTTTCGAACGCTAGAGTTGATTTATACAATTTTCAACAGCAAAAAATTGCAACAGAAGCAACAAGCAGTGAAGGAATTGCATCTTTTCAATTAGACAAATTCGCTTATTTTGCCATTGTAACTTTAGGCGATCAATCGACTTATGTGAAATTGGACGACGGACTTTCATTGTCTGTAAGTAATTTTGATGTTGCCGGAGAGACTTTACAAAAAGGGCTGAAAGGATTTATTTATGGAGAAAGAGGCGTTTGGCGTCCGGGAGATAATTTGTATTTATCTTTTATTTTGAATGATGTCGCGAATAAACTTCCGAAATCACATCCAATTAAATTCAGATTAAACGATCCGAATGGAAAAACGGTTTATCAAACGGTTCAAAAGACGAATGATTTAAATCATTACGCTTTTATAGTGCCAACCAATCCAGATGCACCAACAGGAAATTGGGAAGCAATGGTGAGCGTTGGTGGCGCAAAATTCTACAAAAGCATCAAGATTGAAACCATTAAACCAAATCGTTTAAAAATCAAAAATACATTTAGCAGAAAAACACTTTCGGCTTCGTATCAAAATACAGACAATCTTGAAGTAACATGGCTTCATGGTGCAATTGCTAAGAATTTGAATGTAGAAATGCAGGCGAAATTCTCTCAACAAAGCACAACATTTAAAGGCTATGAAAAATATACTTTTGATGATTTGGCACGCCAATTCAGTACAGAAGAAATCAACATTTTCTCTGGAAAATTGAATGAAAGCGGAAAAGCGTCAGTAAATATTCAGCCAAGATTACAAGGTCAGGCACCGGGAATGTTGCGTGCTTCGTTCATTACAAAAGTTTATGAAGAAGGCGGTGATTTTAGTACAGATGTAATGTCAACAACTTATTCTCCGTACAAAACTTATGTTGGGATTAAAACGCCTGAGCTGAACAAATATAGCATGCTTGAAACGAGAACAAACAATCGTTTTGATGTTGTAACGGTTGATGAAAACGGAAGACCAAAATCAGTTCGTAATCTCGAAGTAAGAGTTTATAAAGTAGACTGGAGATGGTGGTGGGATTCTTCGAGCGATAATTTATCAAACTATAACTCATCGAATGCAACGACTTCATATAAAACATTTGTAATCAATACGGATTCAAGCGGAAAAGGAAGTTTCCAATTTGCTTTGACAGACGAAGAATGGGGGCGTTATTTAATTCGTGTTGCCGATCAGCAAGATGGTCATGCGACATCTTTAACAGTAAATATAGACTGGCCAATCTGGTCTGGAAAAACACGTAATAGAGATGCTTCCACGGCCAATATGTTGGTTTTTTCTACAGATAAAAAGAATTATGCGGTGGGAGAAAAAGCGCAGATTTCTTTTCCTTCAAGTGAAGGCGGGCGCGCTTTAATTTCAATAGAAAACGGATCAAGAGTCGTACAGACTATTTGGGCAGAAACTAAAAAAGGAGAAACGAAAGTTGAAGTTCCAATTACTGGAGCAATGGCACCAAACGTGTATTTCAATATTACCTTATTACAGCCTCATGCTTCAACCAAAAATGATTCGCCAATTCGTATGTACGGAATTGTTCCAATCGAAGTGGTAGATAAAAATACTATTTTGGCACCGACAATAAATATGCCTGATGTATTAAGGCCAGAACAGCCGTTTATGGTTAAAGTTGGAGAAAAGTCAGGTAAAGAAATGACATACACAATTGCAGTTGTCGATGAAGGGCTTTTGGATTTAACTCGTTTTAAAACACCAAACGCATGGGATAGTTTCTATGTGCGTGAAGCTTTAGGAGTAAAAACTTGGGACATTTATGATGATGTAATTGGCGCTTACGGCGGAAAAATAAATCAAATTTTTAGTATCGGAGGTGATCAGGATTTAGGTGGAGGAAAAGCTAAAAAAGCCAACCGTTTTAAACCAGTTGTATTGTATTATGGGCCATTTAAATTAGGAAAAGGAGAAACAAAATCTCATCAATTAAAATTACCTAAATATATTGGTTCTGTCAGAACTATGGTTGTGGCTGGAGACGCGAATACAAGCGCTTATGGTAGTGTAGAAAAAGCAACACAAGTTAAGAGTCCGTTGATGGTTTTGGCTTCTCTGCCGAGAAAAATTTCGCCTTCAGAGAAAGTAACGCTTCCAGTTACTGTTTTTGCAACGGAGAGCAAAATCAAAAATGTTTCAATTCAAATCAAAACAAGCAACGGATTGAAAGTTATGGGAAGCGCAGTTCAAAGATTAAATTTTGCACAGCCCGATGAAAAAATGGCTTATTTTAATTTAGTTGTTGGATCTGCAACCGGAATTGCGAAAGTTCAAGTAATTGCAACATCTGGAAGTGAGAAATCTACTTATGATGTTGAAATCGACATGACGAATCCAAATCCAGTTACAAGTACTTTTACAGATGTTGTTTTAACGCCAAATAGCACTAAAACAATTTCGTGGAAAACATTTGGAATTGCGGGAAGTAATAAAGCAAGATTAGAAGTTTCGTCAATGCCATCTATGAATTTGAACGGAAGATTACAATTCTTAATTCAATATCCGCATGGTTGTGTCGAGCAGACTACTTCATCTGTTTTTCCACAATTGTATTTGGGCGATGTGGCAGATATTGATGCGAAACGTAAAGATTTAATTCAAAAAAATATTGCAGCAGGAATTGCCAGATTGGGTAATTTCCAATTATCAAATGGTGGAATGCCTTACTGGCAAGGAAATGCAATTGCAGACGATTGGGGAACTTCTTATGCAGGACATTTCTTGATTGAAGCAGAGAAAAAAGGATATGTACTGCCAATTAATTTCAAATCAAAATGGTTAGGTTATCAGCAAAAAGAAGCAAAACAATGGCGTTTTGAACCTAAATACGGAAATGATCTAGCTCAGGCTTATAGATTGTACACTTTAGCTTTAGCTGGAAATGCCGATTTATCAGCAATGAATAGATTACGTGAAACAAAAGGTATTTCGAATGAAAGTATGCTTCGTCTGGCAGCAGCTTATGTTTTAGCAGGACAAAAATCGGCTGGACAAAGTTTATTCTTGAAAACTAGTATTGATGGAAGTTCAGATGAATACAGCTATTACTATTATGGTTCAAGTGAAAGAAACAGAGCAATGGCTCTTGAAACAATGCTGCTTTTAGACCAAAAACAAAAAGCATTTGTGACAGCTTCTAAATTAGCTAAAGAAATGTCGGCAAATCAATGGATGAGTACGCAGACAACTGCTTACTGTCTATACGCAATGTCAAAATTTGCGGTAAGTAATGGTCCAAGAGGAATTAATATTCAGTTTAGTAAAAACGGAAAAGGAGAAACTATAAACACAGGTAAATCGGTTGCAGATCGCAGTTTGTCTGTTGCTTCTGGAACAAATAGCATTACTTTGAAAAACAATAAAGCCAATACCGTTTATGTTCGTGTATTAAATACTGGAATATTGCCAATCGGACAAGAAAATGTTGTTCAAAGTGATGTTACGGCTTCAATTGTTTTCAAAAACAGAAAAGGAAGTGTAATCAATGTTTCAAGAATCAATCAGGGAACTGAGTTTGTAGCTGAGGTTACAATTAAAAACCAAAGAGGAGAAAGTGTTCAGAACGTTGCACTATCGCAAATTCTGCCTTCAGGTTTTGAAATTGTAAATACTCGTTTCACAGATTATGGAGACGCCGTAAACAATATCGCTGATTATATTGATATTCGAGACGACAGAACTAATTTCTATTTTGGAATGAAAGCTAGAGAAACAAAAATTTTCCGAATTCTGTTAAACGCATCGTATTTAGGAAACTATTATTTACCTGGATTGCAATGCGAAGCAATGTATGATAATACATTCTTAGCCAGAACAAAAGGATTTTGGGTTGAGGTGGTGAAATAAATTTATTAGCCATACATTATAAAGATTAACACAGATTCTAAAAAAAATCCTTTTAATCTTTATAATCTGTGGCTAAAAAAAACTTAGCGAACTTTGCGTTTACTTAGCGCCTTTGCGGTTAAAAAAACGAGCATTGAAAAATAAATTAAAAGCGTTTTTCCAACGCATCATAAATTGGATTAAAAGAAATAAAATAAAATCAGCAATTGCATTTTTGCTCTTGCTGATTTACTATTTTTCGATACCTCGAACTTTATTCAAAGAACCTTATTCAACAGTAATAGAAAGCAAAGAAGGAGAACTTCTAGGAGCTAAAATCGCGGGTGACGGACAATGGCGTTTTCCGGCGCAAGACAGCGTTCCGGATAAATTCAAGAAATGTATCGTTTATTTTGAAGACGAATATTTCTACCAACACCCCGGTTTTAATCCGGTAGCAATGGTAAATGCTTTTAAACAAAACCGAAAAGCGGGAAAAGTTGTTAGAGGCGGAAGTACGTTGACGCAACAAGTAATTAGACTTTCCCGAAAAGGAAAAAACAGAACCTATTTTGAAAAGCTAATTGAAATTATTCTCGCTACGAGACTAGAATTAGGGTATTCTAAAAATGAAATTCTTGAAATGTACGCTGCTCATGCGCCATTTGGAGGAAATGTAGTTGGATTAGAAATGGCTTCGTGGCGTTATTTTGGAGTGCAATCCAATCAATTATCTTGGGCAGAAAATGCTGTTTTGGCCGTTTTGCCTAATGCGCCAAGTTTGATTTATCCTGGGAAAAACCAAATAAAATTATTAAACAAACGAAACCGACTTTTATTGAAACTGCATCAGGAAGGTATAATTGATAAACAAACTTACGAACTTTCAATAGAAGAACCTTTGCCTCAAAAACCATATGATCTTCCTCAAATTGCACCACATTTATTGCAGAGAGTGGCTAAAAATGAAGAAGGAACAAGGGTAAAAACTACAATTGATTATGCCTTGCAAAATCGTGTAAATCAAATTGCCAGATATTATTACAATCAATACAAGCAGAATGAAGTTCATAATCTGGCGATTTTGGTAATAGATGTAAATAGCAGAAATGTAATGAGTTATGTTGGAAATTCTCCAGCAGATGCAGATTATCAAAAAGATGTTGATATTATCGATGCGCCAAGAAGTACAGGAAGTATTTTGAAACCTCTTTTGTATGGTGCGATGCTTGATGACGGCGAATTACTTCCTAATACTTTGGTAGCTGATATTCCAACACAGATTTCAGGATATACGCCTCAAAACTTTAATTTAACATTTGATGGCGCTGTTCCTGCGCATCGTGCATTATCACGTTCTCTAAATATTCCTGCAGTTTTGATGCTTCAGGAATTTACGGTCAATAAATTTTATGAAGAGCTTCAAAAATTTAAATTAAAGAATATAAATAAAACGCCAGATCATTATGGTTTGTCACTTATTTTGGGCGGAGCTGAAAGTAATTTGTGGGATTTATGCAGAACGTACGCTAATTTATCTTCAACATTAAATTATTATACTAAAAATAAAAGTCAGTACAGAACAAATGAGTTCACAGAATTAAATTATAAAAACGATTTTAAGCCTGATTTTGGTTCAGAAACAAATCAGAAGAATATTCTAGGCGCGGGATCAATTTGGTTAACGTATAACGCAATGGAAGAGGTGAATAGGCCAGAAGGAGACGAAGCTTGGAAGTTTTATGACAGTTCTTTAAAAATTGCATGGAAAACAGGAACAAGTTTCGGAAATCGTGATGCGTGGGCCATTGGAACAAATTCCAGATATGTAGTCGGAATTTGGGTTGGAAATGCAACAGGCGAAGGTCGTCCAACATTAACAGGAGTTACAAGTGCTGCGCCAATTCTGTTCGATGTTTTTAATTTACTGCCGAGACAAAGATGGTTTGATACTCCGTATAAAGATTTAGCCGAGGTTGAGGTTTGTCGTTTAAGCGGTTATTTGGCGAAAGATAATTGTCCAAAAATCAAACAATGGATCACTAAAAAAGGAAAATCAACTAAAGTTTGTCCGTATCATAAAACCATTCATTTAGATAAAACAGAACAATTTCAGGTTAATAGTAGTTGTGAAAGTATAGATAATATTGTGACCAAAAATTGGTTTGTTCTTCCTCCGGTTATGGCTTGGTATTACAAAAGTCAGCATATTGAATATTTGCCTTTACCGCCATTTAAAGAAGGATGCGAAGGAACGCAAACCACTACGATGGATTTTATTTACCCAAAAGCGAATAGTAAAATTTATTTAACGAAAGATTTTAATAGCAACGTACAGCCCGTGATTTTGAAAGTGGCTTATTCTGAAAGAGATAAAGAATTATTCTGGTATGTTGATAATGTGTATAAAGCAACGACAAAAACCTTCCATGAATTGCCAATTACACCAACAACAGGAATTCATTATATTACGGTTATAGATGCTTCTGGAAATGAAATTAGAAGAAAAATAGAAATTGTTAGGGAATAATAACGAATTGTCAGGCTGAGCGAAGTCGAAGCCCACGTTCCAATTGGAGCGCACTTAAACTTCGCTCAGGAAGACAATAGTAAGTTCTCAGTCGCTGTAAACCACAAAAAAACCGCCAATCTTTCGAAAGGCGGTTTTTTGTTTTTTATTCTGAAATAACATTTCCTTTTTTATCGTAGAAATGATATTCTAAGTACGTGTAAGCGTCACGAGGTATGATTTTCACCCATTTCTTATGTTCAAAAAACCATTTTGAACGTAATGATGGAAAACCTTTGCTGAGGTATGCAGCCACAAACGGATGTGTATTAAGCACAACCTTATTGTGGGTTTTTAAAAGTCTTTCTAAGTCAGAGGTGATCTTGTCAATTATTAATATTGGTGCTTCAATTTCACCATTAACTTTATTCGGATCTTCTTCTCTAGTTTTTATATTAACTTCTGGTCTTACTCGCTGTCTTGTAATTTGGACCAAACCAAATTTACTTGGCGGTAATATTTTATGCTTTGCTTTATCGTCGCTCATTTCTTCTCGCAAGAAGTCGAACAAAACTTTCCTGTTTTCTGGATTAGACATATCGATAAAATCAACTACGATAATTCCGCCCATATCTCTCAGACGAAGTTGTCTGGCGATTTCTGCAGCGGCAATCATATTTACTTCCATGGCGGTGTCTTCTTGGTTGGTTGCTTTATTCGAACGGTTTCCGCTGTTTACGTCTATAACGTGAAGAGCTTCAGTGTGTTCGATGATAAGGTAGGCCCCTTTACTCATAGAAACGGTTCTTCCAAAAGAAGTTTTGATTTGTCTCTCTATATTGTATTTCTCAAAAATTGGAGTGTCATTTGATTGATAAAACTTAACAATCGATTGTTTTGAAGGTGCAATTTCTTGCAGATATTCCTTCGTTTGATGGTACAACTCTTCATCATCTATTTGAATACCGCTGAAGGTATCATTGAATACATCTCTTAATATCGAAGAAGCTCTATTAAGCTCTCCTAATACTTTTGATGGATGATGAGCAGTTGGTAATTTTTTACACATTGCAGACCATCTGCCAAGCAGGTTCTGCAAATCTTTTTCTAATTCGGCTACGTTTTTGCCTTCGGCTACTGTGCGAACAATAACACCAAATCCTTTAGGTTTGATCGATAGAACAAGTTTTTTTAGACGATCCTTTTCTTTTTTGTCTTCTATTTTTTGAGAAATAGAAACACGATCAGAAAAAGGAACTAGAACGATAAATCTTCCGGCAAGAGAAAGCTCAGCACTTATTCTTGGTCCTTTGGTTGAGATAGGTTCTTTAACTACTTGAACTAAAACAGATTGATTGGCACTTAAAATATCAGTAATGATGCCATCTTTGTCAATCTCTTTTTCAAACTGAAAGGTTTTTAGGGAGAAATCTTTTATTTTACCTGCGCTTACAAGTTTTATGAATTTCAACTGAGAAGCTAAGTTAGGTCCTAAATCGTGATAATGTAAAAAGGCATCTTTTTCGAAGCCTACATTTACAAAAGCAGCATTAAGTCCAGCAACTGGTTTTCTGATTTTGGCAATAAAAATATCACCAACCTGAAAGTTGCTTTTCTCTTCTTCTTTGTGTAATTCAATTAGTTTTCCATCTTTTAATAAGGCAAAATCTACGGCTTCAGAACTAGATCTAATGATTAATTCTTTATTCACACTGTAAATTTTTATCCGTGAATAGGTTGTCGGTTGTTTGTTGATAGTTGTTGGTAAGAAAACCAAAAACCAAAAACCAAGAACCATCAACTTCTACAAGGATGGATTAAACAATATTTTTTTAACAGGTATTAACCCGGTGGAGTTAGTTGCCAGTTTTCAGTGACAGTAAGCAGTTTTAGGCTGCAAACTGTAATCTGTGACTGAGACTCTCAAACTCCAATTTCAATGAACGTTTAAAAAGAAAAAAGTAGTTTAAAACTACTTTTTCTTTTTGTGACGGTTAGCTCTCGCTCTTTTCTTACGTTTGTGAGTAGCTACCTTATGTCTCTTTCTTTTTTTACCACTTGGCATATCGTGTCTGATTTATGTTAATTAATATTATTTTGCTTCGTTGTTTGTTTTAACTCCTTCTACAAAAACTTTTGCAGGTTTAAACGCAGGAATGTTGTGTGCTGGAATTTTAATTGTAGTGTTTTTAGAAATGTTTCTTCCAGTCTTTTCAGCTCTAGTTTTTACGATAAAACTACCAAAACCTCTTAGGTAAACATTGTCTCCAGTTTCTAAAGAAGTTTTAACTTCTTCCATAAAAGTTTCTACTGTTGCTTGAACGTCTCCTTTTTCAAGACCTAGTTTCTCTGAAATTTTCGCTACGATATCTGCTTTCGTCATTTTCTTTCCTATTTTATTTTATAAATGGTGTACTATTTTTTTGAGTTTGCAAATATAGGAATTAAAAAAATAATTAATCAAGCTAATTCGTTAAATTTTAATTACATAAACATTTACTTTTGTATTCTAAGTATTTTGCAATGGATTTTCATAACATATTGATAAAATGGTATTTACGAAACAAGCGTGATTTGCCGTGGCGAAAAACGGTCGATCCGTACCAAATTTGGCTCTCAGAAATTATGCTTCAGCAGACAAGAGTTGCGCAGGGAATGCCTTATTTTTTCTCCTTTACTAAGGAATTTCCTACCGTAAAACATTTGGCAGATGCCTCAGAAGAAAAGGTTTTAAAACTTTGGCAAGGTCTGGGATATTATTCGAGGGCTAGAAATCTTCATAAAACGGCTCAATTTATAAGTGATGATTTAAATGGAGTTTTTCCTGATTCATATAAAGAACTTTTGAAACTTAAAGGTGTTGGCGAATATACAGCGGCTGCAATTGCTTCTTTTTCTTATAATGAATCGGTTCCGGTTGTTGACGGAAATGTATTTCGTGTCTTATCGCGTTATTTTGATATTGAATCTGATATTGCGCTGCCGGCAACCAAAAAAGAGTTTACTGCTTTGGCTCAGGAATTAATGCCAAAAGATAATCCTGCGATTTTTAATCAGGCAATTATGGAGTTTGGTGCGCTACAATGCGTGCCTAAAAATCCAAATTGTTCTGTTTGTGATTTTAATGAAAGCTGCGTCGCACTTCAAAAAGGAAAAGTAAATATGCTTCCCGTAAAATCTAAAAAGGTAAAAGTAACCAATAGGTATTTTAATTATTTGATATTAGAAGATTCTTCTGGAAATACTGTAATAGAAAAGAGAACGGCAAAAGGAATCTGGCATAATTTATATCAATTTCCTCTTTTAGAAACAGAATCTATTGTAGATTTTGAGGTGATTTCAAAAAAAGCAAAAGAAGAAATTTTTTCTACCTATAATATAATAAGTATAGAAGATTATCAAGAATCGACAGTTGTGCACAAACTTTCGCATCAACATCTTCATATACAATTTTGGAAAATTAAAATAAAAGAGAAAATTCAAAACGGAATTGATACTGAAAAATTAAAAACTTTTCCTTTCCCGATTGTGATTTATAATTTTATAGAAAAGCAGGAAATAAATTGCTAAAAAAATGTATCTTTGGTAGAAATACCATCTAAACTATGAACGGAACATTAAATAAAGTGATGCTTATTGGCCATTTGGGAGATGATGTAAAGATGCATTATTTTGATGGAGGAAACTGCATCGGACGGTTTCAGCTGGCTACTAATGAAGTTTATATCAATAAAACAACCAACGAAAAAATTACTTCGACAGAGTGGCATAATTTGGTTGTTCGCAATAAAGCAGCAGAAATCTGCGAAAAATATCTTTCTAAAGGAGATAAAATTTATGTAGAAGGAAGAATAAAATCTCGCCAATGGCAAGCTGAAGACGGTACAACAAAATATACAACCGAAATTCAAGTTACCGAGTTTACTTTCCTGACAACCAAAAAAGAAACGGCACATACAAAACAAAATCAAGATACAGAGTCAGTAAAAAACACTAACTTTGATGCTGCAAATGAAGGGCTTCCGATTAACGACTTGCCTTTCTAAGATGTTTAACTAATTTTATGCAATTTGGACCCAGAGCCCAGTTTACTTTTTACTACAAATTTTGACGCTAATTTTATAATTGGTTTCGTCGCAATTCTCATTTTATTATTTCTTTCAGCGATCGTTTCAGGTGCTGAAGTTGCTCTTTTTTCTTTGTCTCAAAAAGATATTGATGATACTTTAAATGATAATCTTGTTAAAGGCAAAATTATTTCCAATTTACTAGATAAACCTAAAAAACTTCTGGCGACATTACTTGTTGCTAATAATTTCTTCAATATTGGCGTTGTCATTTTGTTTGCTTACATGGGGCCAAATATCTTCGCTAATGTTAGTTCTGCCGCGCTTAGATTTACTCTTGAAGTAATTTTGGTTACTTTTTTAATTTTGCTTTTTGGTGAAGTGCTTCCGAAAGTTTATGCAAGCCGTAACAGTGTGCGTTTTGCAAAAGGAGTTGCTTATCCGTTGGCTTTTTTAGATAAAGTGCTTTCGCCGATAAGTTTGCCAATGAGAGCGCTTACTTTATATTTGCAGAATAAATTAGGAAAACAAAAGAATAATTTTTCAATCAATCAGCTTTCTCAGGCTTTAGAATTGACCGATTCTGAAGGAACTTCTACAGAAGAACAAAAAATTCTGGAAGGAATTGTTTCTTTCGGAAATACCGACACAAAACAAGTTATGAGTCCGAGAATTGATATTTTTGCATTAGAAATCACAGAGACTTTTGCAGAAATTTATCCTAAAATAATAGAAACAGGATTTTCTAGAATTCCAGTTTATCGTGATAATATTGATCAGATTGAAGGTGTGCTTTTCGTAAAAGATTTGTTGCCTCACATTGATAAAGAAGAATTTGATTGGGCATCTTTAATTCGAGAAGCTTTCTTTGTTCCTGAAAATAAAAAACTTGATAATTTATTAAAAGATTTTCAGAGTTTAAAAAGTCACTTGGCGATTGTTGTTGATGAATATGGTGGAACTTCAGGATTAGTTTCGTTAGAAGATGTAATTGAAGAAATAGTCGGAGATATTAGTGATGAATTTGACGATGAAAATCTAAACTTCTCGCAGATTGACGAAAATAATTTCCTTTTTGAAGGAAAAATAAATCTTAAAGATTTTTATAGAATTGTAGATGTTGATGAAGATGTTTTTGAATCTCACAAAGGGGAAGCAGAAACGCTTGCTGGATTTATTCTAGAAATTTTAGGTAATTTTCCGAAAAAAGATCAAAAAGTGCCTTTTGAAAACTGCGTGTTTACGGTAGAAACAGTTGATAAAAAGCGTGTAAAACAAATAAAAGTAACCATAAATTAAAATGTTAAATAGAATACTTTCAATAACCGCAATTTTGCTTGCGCTAACAGTTATAAGCTGTAAAAATGATGTCTTGCCAAAACCGGCAAGTTATCTGAGATTAGATTATCCAGAAGCAAAATATGTGAATTTTGAAAACAATTGTCCTTTTGCTTTCGAAATGAATGAAGCGGCAATTATTAAAGGAGAAAAAGAATGCGGTTTTGCAATTAATTATCCTAAAATGAAAGCGACAATTTATTTGACGTATAAACCTGTAAATGGCAATATTGATAAGTTATTGCGTGATGCTCAAAAATTGACTTACGAACACGTTATTAAAGCCGATGATATTCTTGAACAACCGTATTTAAACCCAGAAAAGAAGGTTTACGGAATGTTTTATCAAGTTGACGGAAATGCAGCTACAAATTCTCAATTTTACGTTACAGACAGTACAAAGCACTTTTTAATAGGTTCAGTATATTTTTACGCTAAACCAAATTTCGACTCGATTATGCCAGCTGCGAGTTATGTTAAAAATGATATGCAACGTTTGATGGAAACGTTGAAATGGAAATAAAAGAAATAAAAAAAAGGATTCAATTTGAATCCTTTTTTTTATTGTTTAATATCAAGTTAAGACTTGAAATTCGAAACTTTATATGTTTTTCCGTCTCCAGTTTCTTGGACTACTTTCGTTAAAGATTCAGAGTTTTGGATTGTTTTGTCAAAACTTACAGTTGCTGTTTTTTTATCAAAATCAACAGTTGCTTTTTCAACTCCGTCAAGATTTGCTAATTCTTCTTCAATTGTTTTTGCACAACCAACAGCGCAAGTCATTCCGTCGATTGTAAAACTTGCTGTTTGAAGGTTTTCGGCAGCGATAGGTTTGTGCTCTTTTGGAGCACTTTTTTCTGCATTTACAACTTGAAGACTTTTGTCTTCTTCTTTTTTACAGCCTACAAATACTAAACCTGCAATTGTTGCGGCGATTAAGATTTTTGAAATTTTCATTATATATAAAATTTAAATTGCGATTTCTTTCTTGCAAAATTAGTAAAAAGAGAGCGGTCAGTTCGTAAAATAATTACAAATTTGCAGTAAAATGCAATTTATGGAAACAAAACAGTTAAAGTGGATCTACCTAACGATTCTTTCTCTTATTTGGGGAAGTTCTTTTATTCTGATAAAAAAAGGATTGGTTGGTTTAACTGCTATTCAGGTCGGATCGTTCCGAATTATTTTTGCCGCGCTGTTTTTATTGATTGTAGGTTTTAATAGCTTAAAGAAAATTTCCCGTCGCCAATGGAAGTATGTAGCCATAACTTCTGTTTTCGGAACTTTTATACCAGCTTATCTTTTTGCAATTGCCGAAACACAAGTTAATAGTTCAATTGTAGCAATTTTAAATTCGCTAACGCCATTAAATACATTAGTTTTAGGAATTGTAGCTTTCGGAATTCAATTTCAAAAACGTCAAGTCTTGGGTGTTTTTATTGGCTTGATTGGATGTTTGCTTTTGGTTTTGAGCGGAGATTCTGCTTCTGGAAGTCAAAACTATATTTATGTTCTTTTGGTTGTAATTGCAACGCTGAGTTACGCAATCAATGTAAATTTGATCAAGAAATATTTATCTGATTTAAACTCGCTTAGCATTACAACAGGAAATTTTGCAGTTTTGTTTTTGCCAGCTTTAATTATTTTAAGTACAACAAATATTAGTCAGGCCTTTCATTCTGAAGAAACACAGCATTCTGTTTTATTTGTAATGATTTTAGGTGTTTTAGGAACCGGAATTGCCAATGTAGTTTTCTTCAAACTAATTCAAATGTCGTCACCAGTATTTGCAACTTCTGTAACGTATTTAATTCCAATTGTAGCTTTCTTCTGGGGGTTATTGGATAATGAATTGTTGACGCCAATTCAATCTGTAGGCGCTTTTATTATTTTGATTGGGGTTTATTTGTCTGCGAAGAAATAAGGCTTAATGCTTGTCACCCTGAGCGAAGTCGCAGGGCGCGCTAATTGGAACGGGACTTCGGCTTCGCTTAGTCTGACAAAACTTAATGGATATAAAAAAAGCTTTGTCAAAGTTTAAAACTTTGACAAAGCCTATGAGAAGAGAAAACTTAGAATCTTAGTATCTCAGAATCTTAGCATCTTTTAAAGAAAATCTGCCTCAGAAACTCCTTCGTTAATCTTAATATCAGACATTTTAATATCTAATTCGAAACCAACATTCTGGATTAAATTAAAAGGAACTTTAATGCCTTTTACTTCTTTGTAATCATTAAAATTGGTGATTTGTGTAGCTGATTTTCCGCCTTGTTCGCGAACTTTAGATTCTGCTGTTTTTAAACCAGATTTAACGTCGTAATAATAAGTCGTTTTACCGTCTTTAATTACATACGCATCGCTTCCGTTAATTGGTTCAATTCCCTCCACTTTCAAATCAGTTCTTTTAACGAGCTGTAATTCTTCAAAAGGAGCAGCGTTCGCTTTCATTTCTGCTAAATCTGCGCCTTCAAGGTTTTTTCTTTGACCTTGTTGTTCAACATAAGCGCCTTTTTCATTTACCACTTGTTTCATTAAATTCATAGTTCCCATAGAAAGCGAAACCATCATTTTTCCTTTTGAATCTAATTTTGAAGTAAAAGTCAATGGAGTAGGAGCTTGCGGAATTGTTGTTGAGCCATTCATATATAAAGTTTTTACGGCAGTAACCGCTTTTTCTCCGCCAATCGCTTTAATATAGTTTTCGAAAACTGTTTTTGCAGTAATGTCTTTTGGAGCTTCTTTTTTGGTTGAAGGTTTTTCAACTGAATTTCCGAATTTATCGAAATAAGAAATCGGAATATTTAATTTTTCTAAACTAGAAATTACATCAGAGCCTTTTCCGACAACTACAATTCGCATATTGTCCAACAAGAAATATTTGTTGGCAACGCGGTAGATATCGTCAGCCGTTACATTGTTGATTGTTTGGATGTATTTTTCGTAGAAATCAGCTGGAAGTTTTTCTGTTTCAATATTTAAAGCATAACGCGCAACAGCTTGTGGTTTTTCAACCTGCATTACAAATCTACCGATGTAACCCGCTTTTACATTTCGTAAAACTTCAGGATCAACTCTTTCTGTGCGGATTCTTTTAATTTCTTTAATAAATTGAACAACAGCGCTATCTGTAACCGTATTTCTAACTGCAGAAGAAGCTTTGAATTTTGTTACGTATTTTCCGCTTCCAATGCTTGAATTTGCGCCATAAGTCCAAGCGTGCTGCTCGCGTAAATTCATATTTAAATAACTATTAAAATCGCCTCCTAAAATCTGATTCGCAATTACAGCAGGGAAAAAATCAGGATCGCTCATTTTTAAATTAACTGTATTGACCAATGAAATTTCAGATTGAACTGCATTTGGAACATCTACAAAATCAATTTGCAAATTAGAAACATTTGTCGGATCTGGATACGTATTTTTTGGAGCAGCTTGTTTTTTCCAGTCCTTGAATAATTTTTCTACAGCGCTTTTTACTTCTTTGAATTTAACGTCTCCAATTACAACTAAATAAGCATTTTCTGGAACGAAATATGTTTTATAATTATTCTGAACATCTTCTAGTGTAGCATTTTTCACGGTTTCTTCAGAAAGATATTCTCCCGTTGGATGATTTTTTCCAAAAGCTAAAACATCAACAACTCTGTTTGAAATTGCAGGAACACTTTTTTCATCTGCTTTAAGACCTTCTAAAAGTTTTGCTTTTTCTTTATCAAATTCTGTTTGAGTAAAATTTGGCTGTAAAGCGCCCTCAGCTAAAAGTTCTAAAACGCGTCCAGAATATTTTGACAACGCACTTGCGTAAGCGCCTTGAGAAGTAAAGTTAATATTAGCTCCATAGAAATCAATTTCTTCATTGAAAGCTTCTTTGGTAGTTTTTTTAGTTCCGTTTCCGATCAAGCTGCTAGTTAATTCGTCAACTCCTTTTTTGTTGCCTTCGGTAAATGGTGCATTGTCTAAAGTAAGTGTGAAGCTCACTCTAGGCAATTTGTGGTTTTCAACAACTAAAACCTTCATGCCATTTGATAAAACAAAAGTCTGCGGTTTTTTGATGTTGACTACTGGTGCGTTTCCTGGTTTTGGTTGTGGACGGTCTTGTGCTTGCATAATTCCAGTTACGAATAAAAGGATTAAAAAAGTATATATTGTTTTCATGATTCGATATTCTTAGTTTTGAGATTTAGGAGTAGGAATGTAATCTAAAATTAAGCGCTGATTCGGATTTAAATATTTCTTAGCAACTTCTCTAATTTCTTCTCTGGTAATAGAATGATAAATGTCTATTTCGGTATTAATTAAATTAATATCGCCGTAAAGCAAATAGTAAGAAGCAAGATTTTCAGCAATTCCCTCAACACTAGAATTTGCATTCACATAATTATTATCGAATTTGTTTTGTAATTTTTCGTAGTCTTTCTCGGAAATTAAATCAGTTTGAATTTTTACAATCTCTTCATCCATTTCCTTTAAAATATCGGCTGTTGTATTTGGAGCCATTGGTAAACCATATAATATATAGGTTCCGTAATCTTCTTGGCTAAAACCTACTGCGCCGATTTGCAATGCCATTTTTTTGTCATCAACAATCTTTTTGTAAAGTTTAGAACTTTTTCCATCACTTAAATAAGAAGAAATCAAATCTAAAACTCTCGCATCTCTGGTTTTCATAGAAGGTGTTCTGTACGAAGCCACAACCATCGGAATCTGAATGTTTGGATCTTCGTAAGTTGCTTTAATCGTCTGTGTGATTGGTTCTTCGGTAAAAGTTTGTTTTTTAACCTCTTCGCCTCTCGGAATTGGTCCGAAATATTTCTGAACCCATTCTTTGGTTTTTGCTTTATCGAAATCTCCTGCAACAACCAAAACAGCATTGTTAGGAGTGTAGAATTTTTTATTGAAAGCCTGAAATTCTTCTAAAGTTGCAGCATCCAAATCTTTCATAGAGCCAATTGTGGTCCATCTATAAGGGTGGTTTTTGAACATGTTTTTCTTAACCTCCGAAAGAATATTTCCGTACGGCTGATTGTCGTAACGCATTCTTTTTTCTTCCTTAACAACTTCGTTCTGCGTATCTACTCCAATTTTATTGATAATAGGATGCATTAATCTTTCAGATTCCATCCATAAGCCAAGCTCTAGGCTGTTAGAAGGAAAAACTTCATAATAATAAGTTCTATCATCAGAAGTGTTGGCATTGTTAACGCCTCCATTCGCAGTAACGATTTTCATCCATTCTCCGCGTTTGATATTTTGAGTTCCTTCAAATAATAAGTGTTCAAAAAAGTGAGCAAATCCAGTTCGGTCAGGACGTTCGTCTTTTGATCCTACGTGATACATTACCGATGTAATGACAACTGGCGCAGAAGGATCGTTGTGTAAAATTACATGTAGACCGTTATCTAAATTGTATTCTTCAAAAGCTACTTTTTGAGCATGAGCAACTCCGCCAAGCATTAATGCAGCACTTAACATCATTATTGATTTTTTCATAGAGATTAATAATTTTATATATCAAACAAAGAGTAGGTAGATCAGAGTTGATTTTAGTTACATCAAAAATAGTTTTTTTTAATTACGTATTGCAGATTTGTTTTTAATTTTGAGTTGTTTTAACAATCTTTTACTTTAAATTAAATAGATTTGTCGTGTAAAAAAGCTTGAAAACCAGTGTTTTTTAGGTTTGAAATATTTTTGCTTTTAAGGATTGCACAGTAAATTTTTAGTTGTATATTTGCAACCTTAAAAATCAATAAATCAATTTGGTATGTATGCAATCGTAGAGATAGCAGGGCAACAATTTAAAGTAAGCAAAGACTTAAAGGTTTATGTTCACCGTTTAGCTAACGAAGAAGGTTCAAAAGTTTCTTTTGACAAAGTTCTTTTATTAGACGATAACGGAAATGTAACTTTAGGCGCCCCAGCTATAGAAGGTGCTTCAGTAGAAGCTAAAGTGTTACAACACTTAAAAGGTGATAAAGTTATCGTTTTCAAAAAGAAAAGAAGAAAAGGATACAAAAAGAGAAATGGTCACAGACAATATCTTACACAAATTGTAATTGAAGGTATTACTGCAGCAGGAGGAACTAAAAAAGCAGCAGCTAAAAAAGCAGTTGTAGCAGAAGAAGCAGCTACTGAAGAAGTAGAAGCTCCAAAAGCAAAAAAAGCAGCTCCAAAAGCAAAGAAAGAAGCTACTAAAGAATAATAACAATATTTAAACTCATACGTCATGGCTCACAAGAAAGGTGTCGGTAGTTCGAAGAATGGTAGAGAATCAGAATCAAAACGTCTAGGCGTTAAGATTTATGGTGGACAAGCTGCTATTGCTGGGAACATCATCGTTAGACAAAGAGGTTCAAAACACAATCCAGGTGAAAACGTTTACATTAGTAAAGATCACACTCTTCACGCAAGAGTAGCTGGAGTTGTTAAGTTCCAAAAGAAAAGAGATAACAAATCTTATGTATCTATTATTCCTTTCGAGGCTTAATAATCTAAGATTACTTTTTATAAAAAACCCGTTCAGAAATGAACGGGTTTTTTGTTTTTAGTCATTGCGAGGAACGAAGCAATCTCATTTGCTAAATCAATCGTTGCGATTATTTTTAGTGCGGTTGATTCGTTCATCGCAATGACAAGATTGTGTTCCGAATTTGTTAATAAAAAAAAACCTTTGTCAAAGTTTTAAACTTTGACAAAGGTTGGTGAGTGTTTTTTAATTTGGAATTTTATTCGTCAGTATCCTCAGTTTCTTTCAAATCCTCAGTCTTGCGTCCGACTTTTACTTTAGGATTATCTTGAGTTCCTGTAACCGTTAACGGAATTCCGAAAAGACCAAAAGGAGGAAGCCCTAAGCGCATTTTTAAGTTCAATTTTCCGTCTAAGCTTGTTGTTCCTTCAATTCTTGGTCTAAAGCCAGCAAATTTAAATTTAAAACGGTCTACAGTTATAATATTGTTTTTAACGGTAGTTTTAATATCTACTTTAGAAAGATCTGGATTCTTCATTTTTTCAGAACTTGTCTGTTTGCTTACAGCATTAAACATTTTTAGTCCGCGAACTTTTACATCTTTAACAGAAAGTGTTCCGCCTCCCACAAGTGAAGGATAAACAGGCTCCATTTTCGAGTTTAAGCGTCCTTTTAGTTTATAGTCTAAAGAAACAATTCCTTGTGCTTTTTCTGCGGCGCTAGCCATTTTTCTAAAAACTTCAATTTCATTGTAAGCTCTTTTAATGTCAAAATCAGAAGCTTTTATGGCGTAATCGAAATTGGCTTTTTTAGTTGTTACGGCTTGATAATTGGCATTCATATCAACTTTGCATCCAATTAAATCGAAGCCTGTATTTTGCATCGTTAGTTTTCCTTTGTTCATTTTTAGATTTCCAACAGCGCTGTTTAAAGTCAGTTTATCAAAATTGACTTTTTGTACATTTGCTAACAATTGTAAATCTAAGTTTGTTGGAATTACGATAACTCCAGTTTCGTTTGTTTCTGTTTCTTTTTTAGGAGCAGAATTTTGAGTTTGCGTTACAGGTGTGCTTTCGGGGGCATTAGACATGAATTCGTCGATATTGATATATCTTGAAGTCACTTTAAAAGAACCTCTTAAAACGCCAGTATTTGTCGTTACATAATTAATAACATTTTGAAGATAGCCATTCATTCTAAAATCAGACTGTCCGTAAGCAGCTAAGAAATTATTGAAGGACATTTTATCTTGATTGATTTTGAAAATCCCTTCCTTAATAATAAATTTCTTTGGAAGAAATTCAGAAGCAATTCCGATATTTCTCAATTCAAGAGTTCCTTTGTTATGTAATTTGCTATAATTTCCTTTTTCGGCATCGCTTTGCTTTCCTTTCAAAACTAAATCTGCTTTTACAAAACCATCTAAATCAAGTCCTTTTTGAGAGAATACTTTATAGATTTTGTTGACGTCTAATTCGCCTTTTGCTTTTACATCATAAGTCAAATCATCAAAATTGCTTAAATCTGCTTCAACAAAAACAGGTTTTCCTTCAAATGTAAATTGCGTTGGTTTTAGATTTACTTTCAAATCCTGAAAAGTTCCTTTTTGATTTTCAATTTTAGATTTAATCGTAATATTGGTAATAGGATTTGGATAATAAGGTGTTTTTAAATATCCATTTTCCAAATTAATTGTACCATTCGTAACGGGAAAACGCTTGTTCTTTTGGTCGAATATTCCGTTAGTTTTTATGTCGCTAACTAAATTTCCTTTAAGTTTTATGTCTGGAATTCCTAGCGCATTAATTAATTTTTCAAGATCAATTTTGGCTTTAAAATCACCATTAATGTCTGGTGTATTTACGCCTTTAACAATAAACTTCGATTTTAAATAATCCTGATTAATATTTAATGATAGATTTTGAGCATCAACAATTACTAAGTCTGGATTTAGAGACGGAACAGTTGTTTTGATGTTTAGATTTAGGTTAGAAACAGGAAATGCACTTTTGTTATAATTTACAAATCCGTCGTTTATTTTTACATCCAAATTTAAGTTTGGCGCTAAATTTTGTGACGTAATATATTTTCCTTTCAAAGTAAAAAGAAGATTGGTATTCCCTTTTAATTCAGTTTGAGCAAGCCAAGTAATATATTTTGGCGGAAAAGCAGTAAAAACGTCGTACAGCTTGCTGTTGTCCGATTTAATTACAAAATCCATGTTGTAGCCGTCTTTCAAGATGTCGAATTTCCCTTTAAAATCGACTAAAAGCTGATTAATTTTTAAGTTATTCTGTTGGAAAAAGAACGAAAGCGAGTTGATGTTAACTTTTGTAATCAAATCGGCGTCAATCTTTTTATTCATTAAATAAGGTTCGTCTTCATAAACAATATTTAATTTCTCGATTTTAGCTTTTGAATATAAATCGAAAACGGCTTTGTTTAAATCTCCTTTTCCTAAATAATTAAATCCAAAGGCATCAAAATGAACTTTTGTAGATTTATCGTCGTAAACAATTTTACTGTTTAATATTTCAATTCGCTCTAGTTTTAAAGCCGTATCACTACTATCCTTTGCTTTTGAAGTTTGCTCTTGCGATTTGTAAATGTTGTAATTTGCTTCTCCGTTCGGATTTACTTTTACATTTATAAAAGAATCTGATAAATAAATCTGGTCAATTTTTACTGATTTGCTAAAAATAAGACTTGCTACATTTATTCCAAAAGAAACTTCTTTTGCCGTGATGAATTTTTCATTTTTATATGGAGCAGAGCCATTTAAACTTAAATTGTCTAATGTTAAAGTAAGTGACGGAAAGTGACGAAAAAATGAAACAGAAACATCAGAATAATTTAATTCTGCGCTCAATCTTTCATTGGCTGTCTTTTTAATTTGTTCTTTAATCTGATCTTCAAAAACGATAGGCGTTAAAAATAGTAATCCTAAAAGAACAGCGAAAGTGATTCCGAAATACTTCGCAATTTTAAATACGATTGATCTGGATTTACTTTTTTGCATAGCGAATTTGTGGTATTAGATTATAAAAATAAAGTCAAAAAACGAGTGTAATTTATCCGTGAACGGTTTCACTTTTACCATAATTGGTAATAATAGAACCTTCATATTCAATCCATTCTTTCCAGCGTTTGTCAATATCAATGTTGTCTTGATATTTTCTTGCAAATCCTAGAAAAGTAGTATAATGACCGGCTTCAGAAATCATTAAATCGCGATAAAATTTAGCTAATTCTGGATCTTGAATATTTTCAGAAAGCACTTTAAAACGCTCGCAACTTCTAGCTTCAATCATTGCCGAAAACAATAAACGGTCGCAAAGTGCATCGCGACGACTTCCGTCTTTTTTCATAAATTTAAAAAGCTCATTTACATAATGATCTTTTCTCTCGCGTCCTAAAGTAAGTCCGCGCTGTTTTATAATATCGTGAACCATTTGAAAGTGTTCCAATTCTTCTCTCGCAATAACAAGCATTTCTGTTACAAGCTCTTCTATTTCAGAATTGTAAGTAACGATGCTAATCGCGTTTGAAGCTGCTTTTTGTTCGCACCAAGCGTGATCCGTTAAAATTTCTTCGATATTTGACTCAACGATATTTACCCAGCGAGGGTCTGTAGCTAATTTTAATCCCAACATAATTTCCCAGCATTTAGTTCCTGCAAAATTAGTGTTTTTTATTACTAAAAATCAGGAAATATCGTGCGATTGCGCTGAAAAAAGCATTATTTTGTAAGTTGAAACCAATTACAATGAATCAGCTAAAAAAACTTTTAATTATTGGATTTGTCTGGCCTGAACCAAATTCTTCTGCAGCAGGCGGAAGAATGATGCAATTAATTTCGATTTTCAAGAAAAATGGATTCGAAATTACTTTTGCCAGCGCTGCACAAGACAGCGATTTTATGGTTGATTTGTCTGAATTTGGAGTTGCAAAAAAGAATATCGAACTCAATTCTTCGAGTTTTGATGATTTTATAATCGAATTAAATCCTGATGTAGTTTTGTTTGATCGTTTTATGATTGAGGAACAATTTGGCTGGCGCATTACCGAAAATTGTCCAAATGCCATCAGAATTTTAGATACAGAAGATTTGCATTCTTTGAGAACGGCAAGACAAAAAGCATTTAAAGAAAATCGAACTTTCGAAATACATGATTTATTGTCCGAAGAAGTCGCAAAAAGAGAAATTGCCAGTATTTTAAGATGCGATTTATCTCTGATTATTTCTCAATTTGAAATGAAAATTCTTAAAGATGTTTTTAAAATTAACGAAAATTTACTTTTCTATCTTCCTTTTTTAGTTGAAAAAACGAATGAAGAGGATCTTTTGAAATTGCCTTCATTTGAAGATCGCAAGAATTTCGTGTTTATTGGAAATTTTCTTCATGAACCAAATTGGAATACTGTTCAGTATTTAAAAGAATCTATTTGGCCTTCGCTGAAAAAGAATTTTCCAGAAGCTGTTTTGGAAGTTTATGGTGCTTATCCGTCGCAAAAAGTATTGCAATTGCATCAGCCTAAAAACGGTTTTTATATTATGGGAAGGGCAGAAGATGCAAATGAAATTGTTAAAAAAGCAAGAATTGTTTTGGCGCCAATTCGTTTTGGAGCAGGTTTAAAAGGAAAACTTTTAGAAGCCATGCAATGCGGAACGCCAAGCGTAACAACTTCAATTGGTTCTGAAGCCATGCATGAAGATTTATCTTGGAATGGTTTTATTGAAGATAATCCAGAAGAATTTTCAAAAAAAGCAATTGCACTTTATCAAGATGAAAACCTTTGGAAAGAAGCTCAAAAAAACGGAATCAAGATCATTAATAAATGTTACCAAATAAGCAATTATTCAGATAAATTGGTTTCGTTGGTAAATTCACTTTTAAAAGATTCTGAAAATCATCGATTACATAATTTTATGGGAAATCTGCTTCAGCATCATTCGTTTAAAAGTACAATGTATATGTCAAAATGGATTGAAGCGAAAAATAAATAGTCTCAGTTTTCAGTCGCAGTTTTCAGACCTATAATTACTGAAAACTGAGACTGAAAACTGAAAACTCTAAACTAAGCTTCCATTTTTCCAAAACCTACCGTTTCACGATAAATTTGAGGCGAAACATCAGCATTAGTTTTAAAGAAACGACTGAAATAGTGTTCGTCATCATAACCTAATTCATAAGCGATTTCTTTTACTGTTTTATTAGTCAAGTATAATTCTCTTTTAGCCTCAATAATAATTCTTTCCGAAATTAAATCGGTCAAAGTTTTATTGAAATAATTCTTAGATAATTTCGCCAAGGCTTTTGGAGAGATATTCAATAATTCAGCATAATTTCCAGCTGAATGTTTGGTTTTAAAGTTCAGTTCGATCGCATCTTTCAAGTTTTGTAGAATCACGGGTTCTTTTGAATCTGGAATCGATTTCATTTCTTCCAATTGTTCCGTTTTTAATCTTGAAGCTGTGATTAAAAATATCTTTAAATATGAAATCAATAACTCATATTGCGCCAATTCAGCATTTTGAATTTCAGCTTTCATTTGATCAATCACCATTTTAAAAGTCTGTGCGGCTTGTTCTGTAATTTGAACATATGGTGGCTGATAAATATTATTGAACAAAACGCCATTGCAAGAAACCTCTTTTTGATGCATGTGAATGCAATAAAAATCGGGATGAAAGTGAATTGCGATTCCTTCAATTGGCTCATTTACACAAAGCATAAAAGGCTGATATGGAGAAAAGGCGAGAAGTGAGTTTTCTTCAAATTGATGTTCTGCAAAATCTGCTTTAACTTTACCTTTCCCTTTCGTTACCCAAATTAAAGAGTAATAATTATTGCGCTGTAAGTGGTCAAAATGGCTGTTGTCTTCAAAAGAGAGAATTTTAAAAGCCAAATTGCCGTTTTGCGGATTTATTAAGGTGAAAACATTTTGAGAACTCATGATCGTTTGTTTTTGAAAACATAAAGATAGCCATGAAATAAATTCTCAGCTATCTTTATAAATTGTTTTTTGTTATAATGAAAAAGTACTTTTTGATTAAACCGCTGGAAAATCAATTTCAGTATTTGCTACATTGTTAAAGTAGTTTGTCAATACATTCAAAGCTACGTGTCCAATAGTTTCTGCAATTTCAGCATCAGAAACGCCTGCATTTTTGGCTTTATTCACATCATCATCGTTTACCAAGCCACCTTTGCTGATTAATGTTTTAGCCAATTGTAAAATCGCTTCTGTCTTTGCATCATCAGAATTTCCTGTTCTTGCTGCTTTTAAAACTGCTGGATCTGCTTTTACCAATTTTTCTCCAATAAAAGTGTGAGCTGCTAAACAGTAATCGCAAGAATTGCTTTCTGAAACTGCTAATGCGATTAATTCGCCAGTTTTTGCACTTAATTTTCCGTGGCTCAATGCGCCGCTTAAGTTTAAATATCCTTCCAAAACCGCTGGAGAATTTCCCATTGTTCGCATCATGTTTGGTACAACGCCTAATTTTGCCTGAACTGCGTTGAATAAATCTTTAGTTTTTCCTGTTACTTCTTCTGGGTTTAATGCTGTTAATCGTGTCATTTTATTTAATTTTTTAAAGTTGTTATTTGTTGTTGTCTTTTGACATTACAAAGTTGCAACGATTACAGATTTTAGAACATGGAGAATGTACGCTATGTGATGGATAATTTTCCCTCTCATTTTTTTCAGGAGCTAATCCAGCTTTCCGCTTCAAGTCCTCGCTTAAAAGCCTTATTTTTCTAAACCATAAAACGAGCTTCCGTTGGTCGCTGTTTTCTGGCAAGAAAAATAAGGCTTTTGAACTCCGGGCTTTCCACTACAATCTGGGCTAATACAGGTTTCATAAGAATGTTTTCGGGTAGTTTGTCAGGAATCATAAGTCTTATGAGTAGTAAAACTTTGTCAAAGTTTGAAACTTTGACAAAGTTCACGGCGAAGTTCTTCGACAATCTTGTCATTTCGACGAAGGAGAAATCTCCGCGAGTAGCTTCGTATAGAATATCCGCAATCTTTGTAGAGTTTCTTGTGGAGATTTCTCCTTCGTCGAAATGACAAATAAGACGAAAAAAAATAGGTTGTTCTTTTTGGGAACAACCTATTTTTAAAATTCTATTCTAAAAAATCTTATTTCAAAACGCCTTCAACAGCCTGAATAGTTGTAGCATGATAACCAGATTTTGCTTTGTCAAAAACCTGTTTTGCCCAAACTTTTCCTTCAGGAGTTTTAACCATTTCTTTGTAAAGCATCATAACAGAGCCTGTTCTGCTGATTCCAATTAAAAATTGCTCAATTGCAGGATTGGCAGCTTTGTATTGATGACGAATTGCCTGAACAAACCATTGACGTTTGATGATAAAATTACCGCCTTTTGTAAAATTGAATTCTTTATCAATTGCTTCCATTTCTTTTGCATTAATATCAGCTGGAAGATGATCTATAAAGTGTTGTTTTTCCGCTGTAGTTGTGATTTTTTTGCTTAAACCTGCAACGCCTGTTTCTCTCCAGCTTTTTTGAATGGCATCGATAGCATCAAATTCAGCTGAACTTACTGGAAGAATATTCGATGGAATTCCTGGTTTGTAAATCCAGTTGTCTAATTGAATTTTATCCGCTAAAGCTTTGTCTCCTTTGATAAGATTTTCATTTAAATACTTTATAAAATCTTCTGTTGTGATTGATTGGAAAGCATGAGAATCGAAATAATTCTTAATAAACGGATCGAATTTAGCACGTCCGACAGCATTTTCAATAACTCTTAAAAAAGCGTAACCTTTTACATAAGGAATTTGGCTGATTCCGTCGTCTGGGTTTCTTCCCGTAAGACTAACTTTTAATCTCGTATCTGGATTTGTGTCTCCGTATTCCGCAACATTATCTATCAATTCTTTGTTAGTGATAACATTTTGCATGTCGAATTCTTTCTTTCCAAAAATGGCTTCTCCAATTCTGTGTTCAACATAAGTTGTAAAGCCTTCATTTAGCCAAATGTCATCCCAAGTTGCGTTGGTAACTAAATTTCCGCTCCAGCTGTGACCTAATTCGTGTGCAAGCAAACTTGTAAGCGAGCGATCTCCAGCGATTACTCCTGGAGTTAAGAAAGTCAAGTTTGGATTTTCCATTCCGCCATAAGGGAAGCTTGGAGGTAAAACCAAAACATCATAACGTCCCCAACGATAAGGTCCATATAGTTTTTCTGCTGCATTTACCATTTTTCCTAATTCAGAAAATTCATAAGCAGCACTTTTTAAAACAGATGGTTCTGCATAAACTCCAGTTCTATTGTCAATTGCTTTAAATTCGATATCTCCAACGGCAATTGCCATCAAGTAAGACGGAATCGCTTTGTCTTGTTTGAAAGTATAAATTCCAGTATCATTTTTCTTCTGCGGATTTACAGCACTCATAACGGCCAGTAAATCTTTAGGAGCCTTAACTTTTGCATTATAAGTAAAACGAATTCCAGGTGAATCCTGACATGGAATCCATGTTCTTGACCAAACGCTTTCACCTTGTGAAAATAAGAAAGGTTTCTTTTTATCGGCAGTTTGTTCTGGCTTAAGCCATTGCAATGCTATAGCATCTTTAGTTGTGCTGTAGTAAATGTTTACTTTAGTCGTGTTTGGTTCAATAGTGATATGAAGTGGCTTTCCGTGAAATTCAACATCTTTGCCCAGTTCGAATTTGGTTTCTTTTTCTTCGTCACCTAAGGTTACTTTTGTAATGTTTAAAGTGTTTTCGTCAAAAATAATTTCGTTTCCTTTACTGATGTTGTCAATTGTCCATGATGCTTTTCCTGAAATAGTTTGTGTGTCAAAATCAACTTTAATATCAAGATCAAGGTGTTTTGCAACAGCAAGTTCAGGTTTAGAGTAACTGTGTTCGTCTATAACAACAGTCGTTTTTTCTGTTTGCTCTTTTTTCTGGCAAGCAATTACTGTCAGAAATAAAGCTAAAAGAATTAGTTTCTTCATTTTATGAGGTTTTGAATTTGAGAATGAAAATTAAACAAAAAATCCCGCTTTGAATAAACAAAACGGGATTTAATTATAAAATTAACAAAGATTACGCCAACATTGTAACTGGGCTTTCGATGTATTGTTTTAATGTTTGTAAGAACTGAGCTCCAGTTGCACCATCAATTGTTCTGTGGTCACATGCTAATGATAACATCATTGTGTTTCCAACTACGATTTGACCGTTTTTAACTACTGGTTTCTCAACAATTGCACCTACAGAAAGGATAGCAGAGTTTGGTTGGTTGATAATTGAATTAAATTCAGTAATACCAAACATACCAAGGTTAGATACTGTAAAAGTACTTCCTTCCATTTCTTGTGGTCCTAATTTTTTGTTTTTAGCTCTTCCAGCAAGATCTCTTACCGAACCACCAATTTGAGATAAACTCATAGCATCAGTAAATTTCAATACAGGAACTACTAAACCGTCTTCAACAGCTACAGCAACACCAATGTTTACGTGGTGGTTGATGATGATAGCATCTTCTTTCCAAGTAGAGTTGATTTTTGGATGTTTTTTCAATGCTAAAGCACAAGCTTTGATTACCATATCGTTGAAAGATACTTTTGTATCTGGAACGCTATTGATAGCAGCTCTTGCTCCCATAGCTTCGTCCATGCTTACTTCGATCACTAAGTTGTAGTGAGGAGCAGTGAATAAAGATTCAGAAAGACGTTTTGCAATGATTTTACGCATTTGAGAATTTTTGATCTCTTCTGTGTAAACTTCTCCAGCAGGAACAAATACTTTTGGTGCAGCAGGTGCAGATGCTTCTTGTTTAGCAGCTGGTGCAGAAGCAGCAGTTTGAGCTTGAGCAGATGGAGTGAAGTTTTCGATATCGCTTTTTACGATACGTCCGTTTTCTCCAGATCCTTTCACTTGGTTTAAAGAAATTCCTTTATCAGAAGCGATTTTTTTAGCTAAAGGAGAAGCTAAAATTCTTCCTCCGTTTGAAGTTTCGGCAACAGCTTCTGGTGCTTTTTCAGCAGCAGGAGCAGCTTTTTCTTCAGCAGCAGGTCCCGAAGCTTCGGGAGCAGGTGCAGCGCCTCCAGCAGTAAAGTTATCAGCAACTCCAGAAATGTCAGTTCCTGCAGGTCCGATGATAGCTAATAAGCTGTCAACAGGTGCAGTGTTTCCTTCCTGAATTCCGATATATAATAATGTTCCAGCATTGAAAGACTCAAACTCCATAGTCGCTTTGTCTGTTTCAATTTCTGCTAAAATATCTCCTTCAGCAACTGTATCGCCAACTTTTTTCAACCAAGTTGCTACAGTACCTTCAGTCATTGTATCACTCAAACGAGGCATAGTTACAACTACAACTCCTTTTGGTAATTCAGTTGCTGCTTTTGCAGGAGCAGCAGCTTCAGTTTTTGCTTCAGCAGCAGGAGTATCTGCTTTTGGTTCCGAAGCTTCGGAACTAGCAGCAGGAGCGTCACCACCAGCTAAAAGAGCAGAAATATCTTCTCCTTCTTTACCAATGATAGCTAATAATGAATCAACAGGAGCAGTTTCTCCAGCTTGAATTCCGATATGTAAAAGAGTTCCTTCGTTAAAAGATTCGAACTCCATTGTTGCTTTGTCTGTTTCAATTTCAGCTAAGATATCGCCTTCGCTTACTTTATCGCCTACTTTTTTAAGCCAAGTCGCTACCGTTCCTTCCGTCATTGTATCGCTCAAACGAGGCATAGTTACTTTAATTGCCATAATTCTTATAATTTATGAGGTGTAAATGGATAGTCTTCTTGTGCGTATACTACATCGTATAATTGTTGTAAGTCTGGGTATGGAGATTCTTCAGCAAATTTCTGACATTCTTCAACTAAGTCTTTAACTCTTTGGTCAATTACTTCTATTTCTTCAGCTGTAGCATATTTTTGATCCATAATTACATCAAGAACTTGTGTAATTGGGTCAATTTTTTTGTACTCTTCAACCTCTTCTTTAGAACGATATAATTGTGCATCAGACATAGAGTGTCCTCTGTAACGGTACGTTTTCATTTCAAGGAAAGTTGGTCCGTCTCCGCGACGTGCTCTTTCGATAGCTTCGTGCATTGCTTCAGCAACTTTTACAGGGTTCATTCCGTCAACAGGTCCGCAAGGCATTTCATAACCTAAACCTAATTTCCAGATATCAGTATGGTTTGCAGTTCTTTCTACAGAAGTTCCCATTGCATAACCGTTGTTTTCAACGATAAATACAACTGGAAGTTTCCATAACATAGCCATGTTGAAAGCTTCGTGAAGAGAACCTTGTCTAGCAGCACCGTCACCAAAGTAAGTCATAGTAACCCCGCCAGTATTGAAATATTTATCAGCGAAAGCTAAACCTGCTCCTACCGGAATTTGTCCACCTACGATTCCGTGTCCTCCGTAAAAACGGTGCTCTTTAGAGAAAATGTGCATAGAACCTCCCATACCTTTAGAAGTTCCTGTTGCTTTTCCTAAAAGCTCTGCCATTACATTTCTAGGATCAACTCCCATACCAATTGGCTGAACGTGGTTTCTGTAAGCAGTAATCATTTTATCTTTGGTCAAATCCATAGCGTGCAATGCACCTGCTAATACAGCTTCTTGACCATTATATAAGTGTAGAAAACCTCTAACTTTTTGTTGGATGTATAATGCTGCAAGTTTGTCTTCAAACTTTCTCCAAAGTAGCATGTCCTCATACCACTTTAAATATACCTCTTTTGTAACTTCTTTCATCTGAATTCTTTCTTTTGCTAAAGTTGTTTGTGTTATCGATTATTGTTGCCTGTAACGCAAAATAGTTTCCTCCCACAAATTTGCGCCCGAAAGGTCGGGATGCAAAAATAAGACATTACATTTAAGAACTAAAATTTAAACGATACTTTTTGGCTTTTTTTTACAAGAACTTTTTATCGAACATCAACGGAAGTAAATTTTTCAGTGATGATGATTTGTAAACCTCTCCAATTTCGCCCATAAAATAGATTTCAATTGGTGTATCTTGTTTTATTTCATATTCTGCAATCGATTGCCTGCAAGAGCCACAAGGTGGAATTGGAGCTGTAGTCTGATTAGTGTCTGAGGCTGCTGTAATAGCCATTTTTAGGATTTTTGCCTCTGGATATGCGCTTCCTGCATAAAAGATTGCTGTTCTTTCTGCGCAAAGTCCAGAAGGATAAGCAGCATTTTCTTGGTTCGAACCTAAAATAACTTTTCCATTGTCTAGAAGTAAAGCGGCTCCAACTCTGAATTTAGAATAAGGTGCATAAGCTTTTTTTCTTATTTCAACCGCCTGATTCATTAGTTCTTGAATGTCGGTTGGGAGCTCGTTTAGGTTTTCAAATATTGTAAAAGAAGTTGTTATATTGATTTCTTTCATTTTTTATCGAGGAAAAAAAATCCAAATTCCCTTATTTAGGAATTTGGATTAAGTTGTTTTTATTTTATTTCTGTTTTTAATACGTTTCGTATTTATCTCCAAAGTTAAACGTTAAAGAGAAACGAAGCGTATTTTCTAAAGGATTTTTTATTTTTGATGCTGAGAATAGATATGATACATCAATTTTCATGATGTTATATTTAAATCCTGCTCCTAAAGAGAAAAATTGTTTTGCTCCTTTTTCTGGACTTTCATGATAGTATCCTAAACGCATTGCAAACGAATCTTGGTACATATATTCAGCTCCAAGACTATAAGTAACCTCTTTCATTTCTTCTTTGAATCCGCCTGGGGCATCTCCAAAAGATTTGAATATCCCTTCAAACCAGCCAATATCATTGTATTTTTGATATCCGTTATTGGTTGCTTGCGCTTGTGAAATGTCTTCGGGATCATCGTAGTCGCCATCACCATTTCCGTCAACAGGAGTTCCGATTCCTGGAGGAGTTGGTACTAATAATTTGGTAAGTTCGGCGCTTACTGTAAGTTTATTATAATCATCAAAAATGAAATCAAATCCTCCACCAACTCTTAAATTAGCTGGTAAGAAGTTTGAGCTAATATCATCATTATCATAGCTGATTTTTGGTCCTAAATTTTGAAAGTTAATTCCGGCTCTCCATCTACCATTGAAATCTTGATAAGCAATTTCTTCAGATTGGTAAAAAGCGGCAACATCAACTGCAAAAGATTTTGCTGCTCTTGCGTCTACATCTTCTGAAGCAACTTTTAAATTAGAGTTAATAAAACGAGCGCCAACTGCCATTGAGAATTTTTCGCTCAATTTTAGAGAGTAAGATCCGTCTAGTGCGAATTCGTTTGGATTAACTTCGCGAACTGGTTCTGTTGGATCTCCTGTATATCTTAGTTCAATTCCTCCAAAACCAAAATAACGGAAACTAGTTGCAAAAGCACTTTTTTCGTTGATTTTGTTGTAATACGTTAATTGTCCTAAAGAAATGTCATTAGCAAGATCTGTTAAGTATGGAGTGTAACTGATAGAAAGACCTTGAGCATCTTCTGAAAAGGCATATTTTGCTGGATTCCATTGTTGAGAGAAAACGTCTGCAGAAGTAGCGACACCTTGGTCGGCTAAACCTGCTGCTCTAGCATCTGCAGCTACCATTAAGAATGGAACTCCTGTAACTATGGGTCTTGATTCTTGAGCTTGTAAGCTACAGAGAATAAAAAAACAGATTAATAAAAGTGATATTTTTTTCATTGGTGGGACTAAATTTTTTTTGGTGATGCAAATATATATAATATTATAGGATGACAAGCTTTTCGTATTTTTCTGCTTTTTTATTTGTTAAATTTGATTTTACAGTGAGTTTGTAAATATATACTCCTTTTCCAATTCTATCTCCAAAATCATCTTTTCCGTCCCATGTTATGTCGCGCGATAAAAATCCTTCTGTAGTTATGGTCTGATTTTTTGTCCAAACTACTTTTCCTGTAATAGTCATTACCTGAACCTGCACATCTAAAGGTTCGTAAGGTCTATTGTGAGAAAACCAAAATTGCGTATAGGTTGAAAAAGGATTTGGATAATTAAGAACGTGCGACAGTGTTAGCGAATCATCTCCTACAACCGTAAACTGAATTTCACTCGTAACAGGATTGTTGTAAACATCCCATGCAGTAAAACTTATAGTATGCAATCCTGGAGATAAATTTCTAAACGGAAAACGTAAATTTCCGTTGGTATAATCATCTAATTTTGTTTGATAATAATCATTCAAAATGTAAGGATTGCTCACATCTCCGTCTAAAATTGCTACAATATCATGTCCGATTCCGCTTGCTGTATTAATTCCGTTTTCGTCTTCTAGGAAAGCCAGAAGGAAAGGAGAATCATTTGTAATGCCTCCAGATACAAAAGTTTCGTCGTTCATATATAACTTAACTTTTGGGCTAATATTGTCCTGAGGTGCATTTTCGTTAATTCCTCCAATTTTAATAACATTATTATAACCAGTTTGGTTTTCTAATGATTCGTTTTTCTTAGAATAAAAACTGATTCTGCCGTTGTCAACAGGAATTCGAATATCTCTTGGAACAACAAAGCTAAATTCAAATTGCCCGTTGGTTACAGAAGCATTTCCTCTGAAAATAGTTTCTCCTAAAGTTTTAAATTGCATTGCTGGACTATTCCCGTCATTGTTTAATGTAGAAGTGGTAATCATTTTGTCGAAAATGGCAGTAGCCAATTCTCCATTATAATTACTTAAAAGAGTATTGTTCTCGTCTGTTATTTCTCCTGAAATTTTAATTTTTGAAAGAGACTTAAAATCTGGAATTGGTTGCGAAACAGCAATATCATTTACTTTCGTTAAATTAATTCTTGGCTTCGGAATTGCAAGCATTAAAGCAGGATCGCCCAGATAAAAAATAACATTGCTTGAAGAACTCGGATTTTCATTTTTTGAGATTCGAAGCGTTTCTGCAATGGTATTGTATTGATTTGAGCCGTAAGATAGTAAGTTTCTGCTTAAGCTGTCATTGAAGTTCTCAGCATTAAACTGTCCAATTGATCGAATTGTTGTAAGCATAGAAATAGCGCCCCCTTTTGGATTCCAAAAAGTATATTCGCCAGCGGTTGGACGTGTTGGGTCGTCAAAACGCGAAAATTCGCAAGTAATGGTTATAAATAAAGGATATTTATATTGGTTGTTTAAATTCTGTCCATCTGATTTTTCCCAAATTCTTTCGCTTGCCAAACCATCTTCACCACCATGACCTAAATAATTAAAGACTAAAGCGCCCTTTTCAAAAGCATTAAAAATATCTGTTCTGGCTTTAGGGTAACGCGAGCCTCCAGCGGAAGCTTCTTGCGTGTAAGCATCTAAAAATATTTTATCAATATTAAAAAATGGTTTTTCTGTTGCGATAACGTCGGCTAGAGCATTTTGACGAGCTTGCAAACTCGCATCTGAACTTTGGTCGGAATCATCGCTTATTAAAACAAAATTATTACGCCAGTTTCCGTAGGATTTAAGATCGTAATATTCCAGTACTTTATTTACCATTTCACTTGCTTGCGCATTGTCAGAAACCAGCATTCGTCCTACGGCAATATCAATTCCTCCAAAAAAAGAAATTATATTTCCTTCGTCAGCGTCCATTAAACCAAAAAAATCATCAGATGCAAAAGAAGATTCGCCAACGGTATTGCTGTTTAAGGAATGATAAATAGGAACGATGTTGGTGTTGTTGGTAATGCGGTCTTTGTAATCGTAAGAAGCATCTCCAAAAAGATTGACATATTTTATTCTTTTATCTGGAGAAGATGCATTGTCGTAAATGTATTTGATGCAATTTCTAATGGCGCTAATGTCTTGTTTTCCAGAAGAAAATTCCTGATAGATATTCTCGAGAGCGATTACTTTTACAATTAAATTAGAATTGGTTCGGTGAAAAGTTGCTAATTTTTCTGCTTGTGAACTTAGAGATTTTGGCGTTATAATTACATAATCAACATCTTGAAAGCTGTTTTGGTTGTTTTTAAGTAATGTCCCTTTAAGATTCTGATTTGCAATTTTCGATTGACTTTCCTTTAAAGGAGTATAAAAATCTGACGCATCAATCGCAATATATTTTCTGATTTCGCCAAGAGTTGCCTTGAAGCTAAAAGAAGATTGACCCGCATTATCAATTTTTGAGACATTATATAGGTCTGTGATATCCCAAATTTGCGAAATAGCTGCGGCGTTTCCAATAGTGTAATTTACAATGCCAATTGTTGAGCCAGCCAAATCGTATTGAAATTTGAATTGTTTTCCGGTGCCTAATAGTCTTCGTTTTGCAATTAAATTAATGTAATCGAGATATCCTTTTGAGCCAGGAACACCATTATTATTGTAATTGAGTTTGATTTTAATATTGTCAGTTCCGGCAAAAGTAGTGTTGGCAGGTAATTTTCCGTTGTAATATTTAGTGTCAGAACTGGTGATTAAAGCGTTAAAAGAAATGTTTCCGATGTTTTGTCCGTTTGAAGAAATTGTAAATGAAGTAGGGGTGTAAGCCGCAGAAGCAGCATTTACTTCAATTTTGACAGGAACAGAAGTTTCTAAATTTGGAAAATTAAAAGAAAATTCCTGTTCTTGATTAATGTCAAATGATTCTCCCAGCCATTGTCTTCCTAGATGCGCGATGTTTGTTAAGTCGGTTTCGTGCGATTGATAGTCATCAAACGTGTTAAGTTCTAATGTTGCAATTCCAGTTGGCTGAATTAGATTTGAAATTCGTTTTCCTTCATTTCCTCCGCTTGTAATGTAATAATAAGATTTTGTGCTATATAGATTAATGTTGGTTTGGCTTTCGGTGTTCCAATTATCAACTCCTTCGGCGTAAAAAAGAATGAAATCCTCATTGTTAAAAACGCCATCGCTTTCTCCAGAAATCTGAATCGCATTTTCAATTAAATCTTCTGGATAATAAATATTGTTTGCTAAAGGAAGCATTCGACCGCCATTTCCATAGATTTTTATTCTTCTCGGATCAACTTTAGAAGCGTCAAAACCAAGACTTTGCAAAAAAGATCGAGAAATTTTATAAACGCCAGATTTTTCAACATAAAAACGATACCAATCGCCAGAAGCTAACACAGAATTTGAAATTGCAGCGCTTTTTTGAGAAAGTGACGAATTGTTTGTTTTTGAAGTTCCAGCAGTCGAAGAATAAGAAAAAGATTTTATTCTTTTAAAGCCATTTCCGTCCTTAATAATAGGCGAAAGAATTAAAAAAGCTTGCTGATTTCCTCTTGAATTAGCTACTTTTAGCGACTCATTTGGCTTTTCTGGAATGCTATTTTGAATTAAATCACCCAGATCAGCAGCAGAAATTTGCTCGTAAATGACGTTTGAGATTTGTATTGAATTTGATCCAGAAAAGATAGATTGATTCAAATTAAGCATTAATGTTATGCTTTTCTTAGCTGTATCAAAGCGAAAACTATTACCAGAAAAATACGGAATTATGAGTTTTTGTTCACCGTAGTTCATCTCTTTTTTGCCTTGCCAATCTACTGTGAAGTTCCCATTTATCTGAGAAAGACAGATAATTGGAAGCAAAAAAAGATATATTTGTAACGCTCGTTTCATGCTTCAAAAATACGGGTTTAATTTAAAAATATTTTAGTAAGTAAAAATATAGTATTTCATGTTATAGTAATAATAAAAAGTATATTTTTGCGTTCGTAACTATAGGTTATTTTCTGGTAAAAAAACAGTGAAATAAAATTATTAGAACGGATGTTGCTAATTAAATGTTAATTATTATATTGCAGCACCTAAATTTATCACCTAAGAATGAGTATGAAAGTAAACAAAATTGTAGCCTTGCAATTAATGATGTCAATGGTATTGATGTTGGGCACGGCTAGTTGTAGCAAAAAATCGAGTTCCACTCACGCTTCGAGAGCAACTGGCTGGGATGTAGATAGTCAGAATGGAACTGCTGCTAGAAATGCAGGTAAAAAACAACAGGCTGGTCCTGGTTTGGTTTTTGTTGAAGGAGGTACGTTTACAATGGGTAAAGTACAGGATGATGTTATGCACGATTGGAATAACACGCCAACCCAACAACACGTTCAATCATTCTATATGGATGAAACCGAAGTTACAAATGGTATGTACTTAGAATACCTAGAGTGGTTAAAGAAAGTTTTTCCACCGACAGAAGAAAATTACAAGAATATTTACGAAGGTGCATCGCCAGATACACTTGTTTGGAGAAATCGTTTAGGATACAACGAAACGATGACTAATAACTATTTAAGACACCCATCTTATGCTAATTACCCAGTAGTTGGTGTTAACTGGATTCAAGCAGTTGAATTTAGTAAATGGAGAACAGACCGTGTGAACGAAGCTGTTTTAGAAAAAAATGGTTACCTTAAAAAAGGAGCTAAAACAAATGAAGTTGGTGCAGATAATGCATTTAACACTGAAGGTTACTTAATGTCTCCTAGCACATCACGTGGTGGTAGCGAAGAAATCGTGTTAAAGAAAAACCCAACAGGAAGAAGACCTAAAGCAGGAAAAGATGGTGTAGTGCCAGAGGAGAAAAATGTGTACGCACAACGTTCTTCAGGAATCATCTTGCCAGAATACAGACTTCCTACTGAAGCAGAATGGGAATATGCAGCTGCTGCAGATGTTGGACAAAGAGAATACAACATTTACAAAGGACAAAAGAAATATCCTTGGTCTGGAGATTACACTCGTTCTTCAAAACGTAAAAATAGAGGAGATCAATTGGCTAACTTTAAACAAGGAAACGGTGATTACGGTGGAATTGCAGGTTGGTCAGATGACGGAGCAGATATCACAAACTCTGTAAAAAGCTATGCACCAAACGATTTCGGATTATACGATATGGCAGGTAACGTTGCAGAATGGGTTGCCGATGTTTACAGACCTATTATTGATAATGAAGCAAACGATTTTAACTACTACAGAGGAAATCAATATGCTAAAAATAAAATTGGTAAAGACGGTAAAGTAGAAATTGTTACAACTTCTACAATTAAATATGACACTTTAAGTAACGGTAAAGTTATTGCAAGAAATCTTCCAGGAGAAATTGCTCAAGTGCCAGTTGATGATCAAGAAACATATTTGAGAACAAACTTTAGCCAAAGTAATAATATCAACTACAGAGATGGTGATAAACAATCTTCTAGATATTTTGATTTTGGAGATTCAGAATCTGGGTCTAAAGCTGATCAAGCAATGTACAATTCTCCTAAACATAATGTTACAACAGACAGTTTAGGTAAAATGATCAGAAAATATGACAACTCTAGTAAACGTACTACTTTAATCGATGATAAAGTAAGAGTTTATAAAGGAGGTTCTTGGAGAGATAGAGCTTATTGGTTAGATCCAGCTCAAAGAAGATATTTCCCTCAAGATATGGCAACTGATTACATTGGATTTAGATGTGCAATGTCTAGAGTAGGTTCTAAAGCTGAAAAAAGAAAATCACCTAGAAACTAATAGTTAGAAATTCTAATATAAAAAATTCCAAATTCCAAAAGCTGAATATTCAGTCTGGAATTTGGAATTTTTTTATTGTTTTTTTTCTACTTTTATCATCTATTAAAAAAATTATAAATGAATATTCAAGACATTCATAACCTGTTTTTACAATGCAGTTCGCTTTCTATTGATACTAGAAAGATTGAAAAGAATTCAATGTTTTTTGCAATTAAAGGCGAAAATTTTGATGCTAATACATTTGCTAAAGAAGCTTTAGATTTAGGTGCTTTATTTGTTGTTATAGATAATGAATCTTACTTTATTGATGAAAGGACTATTTTGGTTAAAAATAGCTTAGAAACGCTTCAAGAGCTGGCAAAATTTCATCGCTCTTATTTGGGATTGCCAATTGTGGCATTAACTGGAAGTAACGGAAAAACAACTACCAAAGAATTGATCAATGTTGTTTTGTCTAAAAAGTTTAAAACAAAAGCAACAATAGGTAATTTAAATAACCATATTGGTGTACCACTAACTTTGCTTTCTTTTACCAAAGAAACGGAAATCGGAATTGTTGAAATGGGAGCTAATCATCAAAAAGAAATTGAATTTCTTTGCCAGATTGCGCAACCAGATTTTGGTTACATCACAAACTTCGGAAAGGCACATTTAGAAGGTTTTGGCGGAGTTGAAGGTGTTATAGCCGGAAAAAGCGAAATGTATCAATATCTTGCCGCAAATCAGAAAACTGTTTTTGTAAATCTTGAAGACGCAATTCAGGTTGAGAAATCTAAAGATATTAAATCGTTTACGTTTGGAGTTAAAAACCCCAAGGCAGATTTAAATATCGAGAAAATTGAAGCAAATCCGTTTGTGATTATTAATTACAATGACTTTCAAATAGAATCTCATTTAATTGGTCTTTACAATTCAAATAACATTAATGCAGCTGTCGCAATCGGTAAATACTTTGAAGTTCAGGAAAGCGATATAAAGAGCGCTATTGAAAATTATATTCCAGCGAATAATAGATCTCAAATGATGCAAAAAGGCTCAAATGAGATTATTTTAGATGCTTATAATGCAAATCCAAGCAGTATGGCTGTGGCGATTACTAATTTTCTTCAATTGGATAAAAAGAATAAAATTATGATCTTGGGTGATATGTTCGAATTAGGAGACGAAAGTCTTTACGAACATAAAGTTTTAGTTGATTCGCTGGCAGATCAAAAACAAGCATTATGCTTTTTGATTGGAAAAGCTTTTTATGCAAATAAAGTTTCAAATGAAAATATTCAGTTTTTTGAAACCTTTGATTTGTTTGCAGAATACCTTAAAAACTATGAATTTAATTCAAATACAATATTAATAAAAGGCTCACGCGGAATGGCTTTAGAACGTTCCTTAGAGTATATTTCATAAAAAAAGCCATCAGCTGCGGCTGATGGCTTTTTTCTTTTATATAGTCATTAAGAAACCAATTAGATTTTCTTTTTTGTTTAATCCTAATTTTTTTCTAAGTCGATAGCGGGCAAGTTCTACACCGCCAGTCGAAATGTTCATAATTTCGGCTATTTCTTTGGTTGACATATTCATTAATAAATAAGTCGACAAATCCAGTTCTCGTGGTGAAATTGTTGGGTATTGTCCTTTTAATCGTTTTAAGAACTCAAAATGCACGTTTTTGATGTGTTTTTCAAGATCCTTCCAGCTTTTATCGGTGTTTACTTCTTTTACAATACTCTTATGTAATTTACTGAATTCAGATTTTGTATTGTCGTCTAATATGTTGGTGTCAATATCTTTAAGTTTATGTATGATTCCATTTAAAATCTTATTCTTTTTTACTACCTGTAAAGAGTTATTTACTAGCTCCTTGTCTTTTGCTAAAATTTTGATTTGTAGTTTGTCATTTTTCAACTTTTCAATTTCTTTCTCCAAATCATGTTGTTCATGTCTAATTTTAGATTCTCTTTCCAGATACAATCTTCTTTGTTCGATTGTTTCGTAATATCTGTTTTTTCTAATTTTAAGTTTAATTCTAACAGATATTAAATAAGCTCCCAATAAAACAAGGATTAAGTAAAATAAATAAGCAAGAAAATGTCTGTACCAAGGCGGCGATACTGTAAATTCTACTTCCGTAATGTCGGATTCTATGCCATAACTATTTCGGGTCTTTAACTTCATTACATAATTGCCCTCTCTAAGGTTGGTATATTCTTTTATTGCAGTTTGCGACCAGCCGCGCCAGTTTTCCTCAAAAGGCTCAAGTTTATAGGAATACATTACATTTTCTTGATTTTCATAAGTAGGCGATGCAAACGTAAATTTAACGCGATTGTATTTATAAGGAATTGAATACGATTCTTCTTTATTATCTAAATTACCGGTCAAAATTGTATCTCCTGGAAATGTAAAGCTTTCAATAAAAGCTCTCGGCTTTGTCATGAAAGTATTTGGGATAGTAGAATTGTAATGCGTTAAACGGTCTGTTAACCCTATAAATATATTTTCAGGATCTATAGCGTTTACAGAAATATAATTATTTACCAAATTCCCAGTTAAATTTGAAAATATAGCTTGTTTTTTGGTGTAAGTTCCATTTTTATTTTTCGCTAAAACGCCTAATGATTCATTAAATGCATACCATAAACTACCAGAGGGATCTTCTATTAAAGTGTTTATAGTTGGAATTCCCTCAAATAATTTTGTGATCTTTTTGTCTTCAAAAAAAGTTTCTTGTTCTACAGAATATCTAAAAAAGTGATTTTGAGCTTGAATATATACTTTGTTATTAATAGTTTGTAAGCTGTTAATTCCTTTGTACTTATCAGATATATTGACATGTTTTTTTATAAAATCAAAACGCAATAAATCTTCAGATAATTTAACTTGATATAGAAACGGATTTTTCTTTAACCATAAATAATTTTCGTCTATTTCGACAGAGAAATTATTGGTCGTTTCGTCAAAACCTTTTACTTGATGAAGGTAATCGTAGCCAGATGAAGATTTTTTAAATACTGAAAATCCGTTATAACTTTCGCCAATAATATAGTTTTCGTGATCAGGAATTTTCTTGAAACCAAAATATCCTTTTGTGTCTAAAATTTTCGAAACTCTATTGTTGTTTATAACCAATGCACCGCTGTTACTGGCGCAAATAAGCACATCATTTAAGACTTGGATATTCCAAACCTGAGAAATTGTTCCTTCAACTCTAATAAAAGGACTGTCTTTAAAAGATTGTCCCCAAGGATGATAGAATAATCCTTGATTGGTTGCTACATAAAGGTTTCCGTTGTGAGTTGTTGACGCATAAACAGTTCCTATATTATAGCTGTAATCGAAATAAGAAAAAGGCGAATTTTCATTTATAAAAGTGATACCGTTGTCAAGTCCGAGCCAAATATTGTTTTTATTGTCAATAAATGATGCAAGAATTGTATTGTTTTGAATGCCCTTTTGTCTATTTAAATGCTGGATTATTTTTCCGTTTAAATCACAGATTATTGCTCCATCTAATACGGAATTAAGAATGATAAATTTGTTTTTAATAATAGATCCGCCAAGAGATGTGTTTTTTCGAATAAAGTCATTTGCCTCTGTTTGCCAAGGCTTTATAGCGCCATTTTCTGAAACAAAAAGACCTTTCTCTAAAGTCGCATACAGCAAGCGATTGTTTGGCAAAGGAAATAAAGACCAGATTTCTTTGTCATTAAAGATAGTCGTGCCTTTTATTGCAGTAAGTTTTCTGTTTTTGTATTCGAGTAAACCTAAGGTTTTGTCTTGAAAATAAAGATGATTGTTTACTAAAAATGAAAACTGAAACTTATGAGGTGCAGTTAAAGTAGTTACTTTTTCATTTTTTAGAAAAAAGACTTTACTGAAAGATTGGAAAATGATTTCGCCGTTAAAAATGTGAATTCTCCAAATAAGATTGATGTTTTCTTTATCAATTGGACTTAGAAGATTGTATAGAGAATGGTATTTAAGAATCCCTTTTTCATTCGTTTTAAAATATCCAAATTCATTATTTCCGCCTACAAATATTCTTCCTAATGCGTCAATTTTTAAGCTTCTAATCTCAGATTTGTTGGGTAATGAGTATTTATGCCAGTTTGAACCATCAAATTGTATTAAACCGCTGTTGTTGGCAAAGTAAATGTTTCCGTTTTTGTCTTGATCTATACTCCAGTTTTGTGTTCCACCTTTATATTCTGATCTTTTGTAATTTTTTATATCTGGAATTCCAATGTTTTTTACTTGACTAAATCCTTGTGTTTGTAAGAAAAATAAGGAAAGTACTGTAAAAGTTTTAACTATGAATTTCATAAAATTTTAGATGTATTTTTAGTAAAAATGCTGTATTCTCTATTTAAATTGTTGATTTTTCAATCGGTTTGATTCTCTTTTTTTAAATTATTTTTAATTTACAACGTTTTAGTTATTGTTAAACTAATGTAATATACGTTTTTTTTAATTAACATTTTTATAACAAAATTTTCTCAAATCTAAAGTACAGTAAATTAATTAATTAAAAAAAAAATGTTGTGTTTTTGTAGGGTATAAAAATTTAAGTTGAAGTGTTTTTGTAAAGAATTTTAATTCTATATAGTTAAAATTTAACATTATAATTGCATTAAATTACTAATTAATTAACCAAAATTTTTAGAAAAATGAAATTGACAAAATTACTTATTTTTTGTGTTTCGTCTTTATTGTTTTCAGTTGCCACATTTGCTCAGGATGTAACGGTAACTGGAATGGTAAGTGACGAAAGTGGGTTACCCGTCCCAGGGGCAACAATTTTAGTTAAAGGAACCAATAAAGCTACCGCTTCTGATTTTGATGGGAAATTTCAGATTAGCGCCCCTTCAAACGGTACTTTAGTTATAAGTTTCGTTGGTTTTAATACGCTAAATGAAGCTGTTAACGGGAGAACAAAAATGAGCGTTGTTCTAAGTACGACCTCCCAAAATTTGAATGAAGTTGTTGTAGTAGGGTATGGTACTCAGAAAAAAGGCCTTATTACTGGAGCTTCTACAAATCTTAAGGGAGAAACAATTAAGGAGTTAAATACAGGATCTGCTATGGAAGCGCTTCAAGGTATTGCTCCCGGTATTAGTATTACTAGAACAAATGGATCACCTGGTGCTGGAACTAAGGTAACTATTCGTGGATTGGGTACAAACGGAAACTCAAATCCTTTGTATATCGTTGATGGAGTTTCTGTTGGTAATATTGATTATTTAAGTCCTTCAGACATCGAATCTATCGACGTATTGAAGGATGCCGCTTCTGCTGCAATTTATGGATCGAGAGCTGCTAATGGAGTTGTATTAGTTACGACTATTAAAGGAAAAAAAGGAAGAGCTGCAAGAATTACTTACGACAGTTACTACGGAATTCAGAATACGTATAAAAACTTAGATCCTTTAAATGCTCAAGAATACATGTACATTATTGATGAAGGAAGAGTAAATGATGGAATGCCTCGCCAAGATTGGAAAACAGTTTTAGCTAATAATTCATGGTTAAATACACAATTTCCTGGCGCTGGTACTCAATTGGGTAATGAAGTTTGGGAAAATTTACAAAATGGATGGACTGGAACTAATTGGGTTAATGAAATGAGCAAAAAAGATGCTCCTATTATGAACCACGCTCTTAACATTACAGGAGGAAGCGAAGATATCACTTACTCATTTGGGGTTTCTTATTTTGATCAAACTGGTATTATTGGAGGTGATATTGTTGATGCTAGCTTTAAAAGGCTTACTGCGAGATTAAATACTCAAATGGTATTGAAGAAAAATGAAAGTCATGCTATTATTACTGTTGGTGAGAACGTTACTTACACCAATTCAGAAAACAGAGGAGTTTCTAATGGTAATATCTATGGAAACGACTTGCACAATGCATTAACAGCAAATCCATTGCAACCTGCTTACTGGCAGACTTCTATTGATAGAAACATCGATAAAAATGGTTTTACTCCAACTTTAGACGGAATTTCAACAGGACAAACAAATCCATTAGCAATAATGTATTACAGAAGTAATTTTAATTATCCAAAAGATAATAGAATAATTGGAAATGCTTTCTTAGAAGTTGAACCGATAAAAGATTTGAAATTTAGAACGGTTTATGGAATTGATTCTTGGTTCGGATACGGTAGATCTATGAGCCCAACATACGGTTTAGGTGTACTTTATACTAAACTCATTAATGGTGCTTCTCAGTATTCTTATATTGGAGCAAACTCAACTTGGACTAATACAGTTTCGTATAAAAAACAATTCGGAAACCACAATATATCTGCTGTTGTTGGTACTGAGTTAGTTCAATATTTAGTAAATAATAGTGTTAGCGGTTCAAGAAACAATTTAACATTTGGTGAAGATCCGAAATATGCTTACTTAAATAATACTACACCAAGAACGTTTAATGATCTTAGTACAAACGGAATGGATACTGCAGCTGGAGGTGGTGGAATTATGTCATATTTTGCTAGAGCACAATACGATTACAAAGAAAAATACCTGCTTTCTGCAACATTACGTTCTGATGGTTCTTCTAACTTCGCAGACGGTAAAAGATGGGGTTATTTCCCTTCTGTTTCTGCAGGTTGGGTAGTTACTAAAGAAGATTTCATGAATAGCACAGGTTCTTGGCTTAATTCATTAAAATTAAGAGGAAGCTGGGGACAAAATGGTAATCAAGATATTCCTAACTTCTACTATTCTTCAAATATTGCTTACGTTTTTCCAGGATACTTTTTTGGAGATACGAAACCAGTTTCTGGAACAACAGCTTATCCAGCTAGGGTAACTAACCCAGATTTAACTTGGGAAACTTCAGAGCAGTTAGATTTTGGTCTTGATGCAAGTTTATTAAATTCAAGATTAAACATCACTTTAGACTGGTACAACAAAACGACAAAAGATTGGTTGGTTTTAGCGGCTGGTAGAGGAACAGATGGAGCTGCACCTGCATACATTAATGGTGGAGATATTGAAAATAAAGGTTTTGAATTTTCTGTAAACTGGAGCGATAAAATTGGAGGATTTAAATACGGTGCAACTGTAAGTGGAGCTTTCAACAAAAATAAAGTTACTAGAATTGCAAATGCTGACGGAATTCTTCATGGTCCATCTAACGTGTTATCACAAGGAACTGGAGAAATTTCAAGAGGTATGGTAGGTCTTCCATTAGGTTATTTCTATGGATTTAGAACGGCAGGTATTTTACAAAATCAAAAAGAAGTTGATGAATATGTTGGTCCAACTGGACAACCTTATTTTGCTGATCAACGTCCTGGAGATGTTCGTTTTGTAGACCAGAACAATGATGGAGTTATAGACGAAGCTGATAAAGGTTATATTGGAAATCCAAATCCTGATTATGAATTGGGTATTCAATTGAATTTTGAATATAAAAATGTTTACTTAAACACTACTATGGCAGGTAAATTCGGTATGCAAGTTATGCAATCATACAGATCTTTTGCTGATAGCCCTGCTCAGAACTATACTTCTGATGTGTTTAACCGTTGGCATGGAGAAGGAACATCTAATAAAATGCCTAGACTTGGTGCGTCTTCAAATAGAAATACGCAGCTTGTATCAGATATTTTTATGCAGAATGCAGATTATTTAAGAATAAACAACTTAACGGTAGGTTATAACTTCAGCGAAGTATTGAAAGACTTCAAATTTATTTCAAATCTTAAATTTTATGTTGCTGTAAATAACTTATACACATTTACCAAATACGATGGTATGGATCCAGAAGTTCGTTGGTCAGGAGATAACACAAATACTCCATGGGCTTCAGGAATTGATTTAGGTTTGTATCCACAAGCTAGAACGGTGATGTTTGGTTTAAGTGCAGATTTTTAATATAAAGACAATTTACAATGAAAAAAATAAAATATTTATTAGCAATTTCTTCTGTACTTATTGCATCAAGCTGTAATGACTATCTTGATACCGATAACTTGACAGAAAAGAGTTTGGTGACTTTTTATAAGACACCTCAAGACATTGAAGAAGCAACTGCCGGAGTTTACAACGCTATTTATACGAATAATGTGCATAGTGAAGAGCAGATTGCGGCCAACTTGATGGATAATATGATGTTAGGAGGCGGTGGTCCTGATGATAAAACTGCTAAATGGGTTGATAATTTTGAAGATCCTGTAGACGATACATATCTAGATTTATGGGTTCAGTCTTACAGAGGTATTGCAAGAACAAATGCGATTATCGAAAAAACACCTTTAGCAGATTTTACGACTTATTTTACCACTCCAGCTCAAGCAGATCAGTTTAAGCAGCAAGCAATTGGAGAAGCTTATTTTATGAGAGCGTTTTTTTACTTCAGATTAGCTAAATTTTTCGGGGGAGTTCCTTTGATTACTAGTATTGATGGGAAAAAAGATGGCCCTAGAAATACGTATAGCGAAACATTTGCACAAATTGCATCAGATTTAAAGAAAGCAATTGAAACAATGCCAGCAACTCCATTTCCGAGTATTCCAACTTCAAGATACGGACATGCAAACAAATGGGTTGCAGAAGCATACTTAGGACGTGTGTTCTTATTCTACACAGGGTACATGACAAATATCGAAAAACAAGCTACGGAAGAATTGCCATTAGTAGAAGGAGGAAGTTTAAATGCAACTCAAGTAGCAAGTTATTTAACTGATTGTATGACTAACAGTGGTCATGCTTTAGCTTCAGATTTTAGAAATCTTTGGCCATATTCTTATGTTAACAAAGCTTCAGGAAATAACGTTTTGCCATGGGCAGCTACTGAAGGTTTATCTTGGGTTGGTCAAGACGGCGCGGCTCCTACTTTTGGTACAGGTAATTACGAAACTATGTTTGTACAACGTTTCTCTTTTGGAGATTGGAACTGGACAAACGGTAATATTTATACTAACAGGTTATGTCTGTTTTCTGCTTTGCGTGGTAATTCATTAGTGCCATTTGGAGAAGGATGGGGATGGTGTACAGTAAATCCAGCTTTGTATAGCAACTGGTCAGAACTTGATCCAAGAAAGAGAGGTTCAATTCTTGAAGTTGGAAAAGCAGACGTTGGAACAGCTGGCTATGCTGGCGATAAAGGAGATCACGAGACAGGATATTTTAATAAAAAATATATTTCATTGCAATATCCTAACGCTGGAGGAGCAACTCAAGGTATGTTTATTCAATTGTATAATTGGTCAAATGGAGATATGCAATTAATGCATGCGCAAGATTTTATCTATATGCGTTACGCTGATGTTTTATTGATGCATTCAGAAATTACTAAAACAGCAGGAGGTTTAAATGCGGTTAGAGCTAGAGCTAAATTAGGTCCAGTTGGATATTCATTAGAAGCAATTAAAGATGAGCGTTTGCACGAATTTGCTTTTGAAGGTCTTCATTGGTTTGATTTAATTCGTTGGGGAGATGTTGATAATGCATTTAATAGCACAATTCCAGTTAGAAATTCTGGTACAGCGGCAAATTACAGTGTAAAATACAGACCAGAAACCAAAGGTTTGGTTTCGCTTCCAGAAACGGAACTTAGATTATCTAATGGAGTTTATACACAAAATCCAGGTTGGTAAAATTTAACAATATTAAATAGATAAATATGAAAATCAATAAAATAATATATCTTCTATTGGCTCTTTTTATGTTGACTTTTTCAGCATGTGATCCAATAGTTGATGAAAAGCATTTAGAGAATTCTACTGACGTTGCTGGAGTTGAGTTAGTTGCGACTCAAAGTACGCCAGGAGGAAATAAAATTACTCTTAGTATGAATACTCCAGGAGTTACTGGGTATTGGGACTATGGATTGGATAAAGCACTTACAAATGAAGTAACTTTTGTTTACCCAATTCCTGGGAAAGCTACATTTACTTTTGTCGGAACTTTAGGCGCTGAGTTTTTTACCAAAACAATAGACGTTCAAATCAATCAATTAGATACGCCATTAGACCAAGATTGGTACGATTTAGTAGGAACTAATACTGTTGCAGGTAAAACTTGGGTGTTTGATGGTGCACAAGGATCTGGAAGATTCTGGTGGTTTATGTCTCCAAATGGAAGTGCAGAAAGTGCGATGACAGCTTGGTGGAATGCCGGTGATTGCTGTCCGCCAAGTGATGCAGCAGGTAAAATGCATTTTGATTTGAATGGAGCTGCTAACTATAATCATTATGAAACAGCGACTGCTACTCCTAAAAAAGGAACATTTAAATTGGATATTAAAAACAAACAATTGACAATATTCAATTCAACAATGTTAGGATCTGCTGCAGGTAACAAAGATGGTGTTTATACTATCGTTAGTCTTGAGGCCAATAAAATGGTATTGTATTTAAATAATAGTGAGACGTACGGAACAGGTTGGACATTTGTTTTCGTTCCTCAGCCATAATTTCATGTTAGTTATTTTCGAAAAAGGAAAATTAAAAAATTCCTTTTTCGATTTTTCAAACATTTTTATTTCATTCATATAATGAAATATCAAGAAGATTTAAACTATGGTTAGTTTAAGTTAAGTTTATTGCCTGGATAGCCCATAATTTCGATTATGGGCTATTGTTTTTGTATAGATTTAAGAGAAGTTCTTTTCTATATCAATAATTTCTTCCTTGATTTTTAATTGCTTATAATCATTTAATTAGCTCATTTTGCTAATTCTGTAGTTTCACTATATTCTGCTCGATTTAGACGGGAAAAGTCATTAAAAGTATCACTAAAATGTATGTTTTAAGGGGTAAGAATGCTTTTTAAAATGCAATTTTAAGCCAATATTTGAAGTTTGGTCTTTGTAGTTTTTAAATATGAGATTCTCAAGGCTCTATTTTCCTCTTAAACCATCTATAAAGAGTTTTAGAGCTTCTATTTAACTATCAAATGATTTTGTTGCTTATTGAGGCAGGCTTTACTCTCATTAAGCCTAAAAATCGAGTTTCCACAACTCACATACAACTTTTACTTTTTCCTGATTTCTTAAAATTCAAATAAATATTGAAAAGAATGCTTTTTTAGTTTTTTCATTTGATGAAATTGCTATCAAATTTACCAATCAAACAAATAAAAAGTAGGTTAATTCTTTTGAAATTTTTAAAAATAAGTATTTTCTTTCAACAAATATAATTTGAGAATTATGTAAAAAAAAATGTATAAAAATACAATATTCTTGGTTTTGGTCATTATGACTATTTTTTGTCTAAAATAGTTGTAAGTCTTTATAAAATAACTGTTTACGATATATTTAGAGCTACTATCACGTTGTAGTGACTTTGTTTTTTAATAATTTACATGCGTCCTTTCGACATGTAGTGTTTATTTTTATAATTAACTTTTCTTTAGTACTACTATTAATTTTTTTAAAACTTTTAAAATCAATTATTTACATTTTTTTTGATGTGTTTTTATAATATTAAAATTTTTATTTTGATGTGTTTTTGTATGGATTTTTAAATACGAAAAGTAAAAATTTAGTTTTAGTATTGCATCAAATTACTAATTAATTAACCAAAATTTTTAGAAAAATGAAATTAACAAAATTACTTGTTTTTTGTATTTCATCTTTGTTATTCTCGGTTATAGCTGTGGCTCAAGATGTCACAGTAAATGGAATAATCAATGATGAAAGTGGAATGCCTGTTCCAGGCGCAACAGTTTTATTAAAAGGTACTACTAAATCAACAGCTTCTGATTTCGATGGAAAATTTCAGATTCAAGTACCTTCAAACGGAACTTTAACAGTTACATTTATCGGTTATACCACAGTAACTGAAGCTGTAAACGGAAGAACTAAAATTGCAATTCAATTAAAACCAGAATCACAATCATTAAATGAGGTTGTTGTTGTTGGATACGGTACTCAAAAGAAATCTGTTGTTACTGGAGCAATTTCTAGTGTAAAAGCATCAGATTTGGAAGATTTACCGATAACAAGAGTTGAACAATCTCTTCAAGGAAGGGTTTCTGGGGTTACTATTGCTGCTAATGCAGGACAACCAGGATCTTCATCTACTATTAGAGTTAGGGGTATTACGTCTTTCGGAAACAATGAACCTTTATGGGTTGTTGACGGTGTAATTGTTGATTCAGGAGGAATTGGTTTTTTAAATCAATCAGATATTGCCTCTATGGAGGTTTTAAAAGATGCTGCGTCTCAAGCGATTTACGGAGCTAGAGCAGCAGCGGGGGTTATTCTTATCACTACTAAAAAAGGTAGAGCTGGTAAAATGAGTGTAAACTACAACGGATACACTGGTTTTTCTGAAGCAGCTAGAAAACTTGATTTATTAAACGCTACAGAATATGCGACTTTGATGAATGAAAGATATTCTAACGGTTACACTCCAGATCCAAGCAAACCGTATACGCTTCCTTACCAAAATCCATCTTCTTATGGTGTGGGTACAAATTGGCAAGAGCAAATTTTTAATAATCATGCACAAAGAACAGGTCATGAGTTAAGTTTGTCTGGAGGAAATGATGTTTCTACATTCTATGTTTCTTTTGGATTGTTAGATCAAGAAGGTATTGTTGCACCGCAAATTTCTAACTACAACAGAAAAAACATTCGTTTAAACTCTACTCATAAAATTGTAAAAGGATTAACTTTTGGTCAGACTTTAGGTTATTCTCATGAGAAAAATGTGGGTATTGGAAATACAAATAATGAATATGGAGGACCTTTAAGTTCTGCTATCAATTTAGATCCAATTACACCAGCTATTGTTACAGACCCGACTGTTGCAAATCAATCACCATATACTCTTCCTTATGTTTTAAGAGATGCAAATGGAAATCCTTACGGAATCTCTACAAAAGTAACTCAAGAGATGAGCAACCCATTAGCTTATATTCAGACAAGATTAGGAAATTATGGATGGTCTGATAATTTTGTTGGAAATGCATATTTAGAATTAGAAGCTATTAAAGGCTTAAAATTTAGAACTACTTTAGGTGGTAAATTGGCTTACTGGGGAGCTGAAAGTTTTACTCCAGTATTTTATTTCAACTCTTCAACTATTAATCCAAACAATAGTTTGACTAGAAATTCTAATAGAGGTTTTGGTTGGAATATTGAAAACACACTTTCATACACAAAACAACTTGGCGATCATAACTTTTCTATTTTAGTTGGACAAGGAGCTTATGTTGATAATATTACTTCTGGATCTACTGTAACTTACAAAAACCTTCCAGCAACTAATTTTGACGAAGCAACATTTAATTCTGGTGCCGTAACAGACGATATTACTGCTTCTGCATACAACGGATACGAGCATAAAGTAACCTCATTGTTTTCTAGATTAAACTATGATTACAAAGAAAAATATCTACTTACTGGTATTGTTCGTCGTGATGGTTCTTCTCGTTTTGGTCAAAACAACAAATATGGAGTTTTCCCATCATTCTCTCTAGGTTGGGTACCAACTAAAGAAAATTTCTGGCCAGAAAATAAAGTAGTAACACAATTGAAATTTAGAGGAGGTTATGGTATTACTGGTAGTGATGCTATTGGAGATTTCAAATTCTTACCTACAATTGGATCAGGAAGAAATTATACAATCGGAAATCAAGGTTCTGTTGTAATTGGAAATAGCCCGAATGCTCCCGCTAACCCAGATTTGAAATGGGAAGAAACTAGACAAGCAAACGTTGCATTTGATGCTACATTCTTCAATGATTTGTCTTTAACTGCAGATTTTTATATTAAAAAATCTATAGGTATCTTACAAGATATCGATTTGCCTGGTCACGTAGGTAGCCCAGGAAGACCTTCTGCAAACATTGCAGACATGCAAAATAAAGGTATTGACGTGGAGTTATCTTACCGCAAAAAAATCGGTCAAGTAAACTTAAACGTAAGCGGAAACATTTCTTACTTAGAAAATGAGGTTACCAATTTAGGAAGAGGAATTCAGTTTATTTCTGGAGATGCTTCTTTCCAAAATATGGGTGCAGTTACTAGAACACAAGTGGGGCAATCTTATAATTCTTTTTACGGATATACAACACAAGGTATTTTTCAAAATCAAGCAGAAATTAATGCTTACACTAATGCAGCAGGAGGTTTAATACAACCAAACGCGAGACCTGGAGATTTCAGATGGAAAGATAATAATGGCGATGGAAAAATTGACGACGACGATAAAACTTTCCAAGGAAGTCCGTTACCTAAATACACTTATGGTTTCACGATTAATTTAGATTACAAAAATTTTGATTTATTAATCTTTACTCAAGGTGCAATCGGAAATAAAATTTTTCAAGGATTACGTCGTCTAGATATCACAGATGCTAACTATCAAACTTCTGCTTTAGGACGTTGGACAGGTGAAGGATCTACTAATTCTTATCCAATTTTATCTTCTGTAGATAACAACAAAAACTTCTCTAATCCATCAGATTTTTATTTAGAAGATGGAGATTATTGGAGAATCAAAACTGTTCAAATTGGATATAGCTTACCAAGTGATGTTATCTCAAAAGGAGGTCTTTCTAAAGTAAGACTTTATATGACAGGAGAAAATTTATTAACATTTACAAGATATTCTGGTTATGATCCAGAAATTGGAGGAGGAGTTTTAGGTATTGATAAAGGATATTATCCACAAGCTAGAACACTAATGTTAGGGGTTAATTTACAATTTTAAAATTAAGAATCATGAAAATTAAAAATATAAGATATTCATTCGTCGCAGCAGGATTATTGCTTCTTGGCTCTTCTTGCGGTGAAGACTTTTTAACAGTAGATCCGAAAGGACTTCCATTAGTAGACAACTATTATAAAGATGAAAAAGAAGCTTTTTCTGGTTTAGTTGCTGTTTATGATGTCATGGGAAAACAATCTAAAGGTTTCGAAAACATGATCTGTATGATGAATGCAGGTTCAGATGATTTCTATGCCGGAGGTGGAGGACCTGGAGATGGAGCAGGAATTCATGCTTTTGATAATTATACTATTGATAAAATTAATATGCCTAGAAGTTTCTGGGGAGATTTCTTTCAAGGTATCGCAAGAGCAAACATCTTATTATCAAAATTGCCAGGCGTAAAAATGGATGAAGCAAAAAAAGTTCGTTTTGCAGCAGAAGCTAAAGCAATGCGCGGATATTACTATTTTGAATTAGTAAGAACTTTTAGAAACTTGCCTTTAATTACAGAGCCACTTTCACCAGCTGAAACTTACACAATCACTCAATCTAAACCAGAAGAAGTTTATGCACAGATTGAAAAAGATTTGATCGAAGCAAAAGCAGTTCTGCCAAACACAGTTGATGTTGCAACAGAAGGAGGACGTTTTTCTAAAGGAGCTGTACAAGCATTACTTGGTAAAGTTTATTTATACGAAGGAAAAAATTCTCTTGCTGCTGCTGAATTTGCAGATGTAAACGGTACTCCAGGAGGAACTAGTATGTACGGATATAAACTGCTTAGCAATTTTGCAGATTTATGGGTTATCAGCAACAAATTCAACTCAGAAGCAATTATCGAAATCATGCATACTGATAAAAGTAATGCAGACTGGGGATTCTGGGGCGGAGGAAACGACGAAGGAAACTCTGTTAACATCATGGTTGGTCCGAGAGGATACACTATGAAAACAGGAGCAGCTGTAGATTACATCTCAGGATGGAGTTTTAATCCAGTAACTCCAAGTTTATATAATGCTCTTAAAGGCGATCCTCGTTTTAATGCTACAATTGTAGATATGCTTGCTTTAAAAGCTTCAGGTGTTGCAGATTATGCACCTGGAGATCAAGATACAGGATATTTCTTAAAGAAATTTATGCCTTTAAATGGTGATACTTCTCAAGGTGGAGGAGCAGCAGCTTTAAATTACAAACAAGATACTTATGCTATTCGTTTAGCTGATACTTACTTAATGGAAGCAGAAGCTTTAGGAGGAACAGGTGCTAGAGCACAAGCTTTATTAGATGCTGTAAGAGCTAGAGTTGGATTGGCTTCTGTACCAGTTTCATTAGATGCTATTGCTAACGAAAGAAGATTAGAATTGGCTGGAGAAGGACACCGTTGGTTCGACTTGGTTAGAACTGGAAAAGCAGCTACTGTACTTGCTTCTAGCGGATTTGTGGCTGGTAAAAATGAAATTTGGCCAATTCCACAAAAAGATTTAGAAAATACTAAACTAGTTCAAAATCCTAATTACTAATCAGTTAATACAATATCATATGAAAATAAATTTAATGAAAAAACAAGGGTTTTTAGCATTGTTTTTTATGACAGCAGTATTAAGTGTTACTAGTTGTCAGCCAGACGATTCCATTGATAATAATGGATTAACCGCAGGAACTGTTGATGCATCTTTTACAATTACTCCTGTTGAAGGAAAAGTAAATACTTATAAGTTAGTGGCTCAGCCAAAAGGAGTTTTGAAATCTATTTGGGATAAAGGAGCTGGAGCTTATGCAGGAAAAATGGAAGAAGAAATTTCTCTTCCAGATGCAGGTACCTACACAATTGTACATACTGCAATTGGAGCAGGAGGAGCTACGGCTACGGCTTCAAAAGATGTTGTGGTTGCGACTTCAGATCCGTTAAAAGGAAATTTAGTTCAAGGTGGTTCTTTTGCAACTGCTGCAGATCAAGCAAAATGGACAGTTTTAAATCTTAGCCCAACTGGTGCAGCTTTTTGGTCTTATGCAAATAATAGCGCAACACTTCATTCTCCAGGAGGATGGGCTCAAGAAGGAATTTATCAAGCAATCGATGTTGTAAAAGATAAAGAGTATACAATAGATATGAAAGTGTCTTCTCCAAGTGGTTCTGATGAAACTTGGTTTGAAGTTTATGCTGGAAAATCTTTCCCTGCATCGGGTGTTGAGTACAAAGACAACAAAGTTATGGGATTAAGTACTTGGGATGGCTGTGCAAAAGCAGGTTTCTCTGGAATGCTTTCTGTTGTTGGATGTGTTAAAAACGACAAAACAGGAACGGTTTCAAACACAGTTAAATTCACAGAAACAGGAAAAATCTATTTACTAATCCGTTGCGGTGGTAACAAGTTTACAAAAGATGGAATTACAGTTTCAAAAATTGAATTCCGAGGAAAATAAAGAGTTAAGTTAAGTTTAAGTTTAAGTTTGGTTGTAAATAGCCCATAATCAATATGAGTATGGGCTATTTTTTAAATTCTTTAAAAGGTGAAAAACCAGTTTTTAGATTTTCTCCAAAACTTCAATTAAACAATAATAATTGGAAGCGAATGAAAAAAAATAGTCTAAAGATTTTATGCCTTTTGTTTTCCGTTGCAGCTATTGCACAACAGCCAAAAGCAAAAAAAGAATTTACAACCAGTGGTAAAAAAATAACTGTTTACACCACAGCAGAAAACTCAAAACTGAGATTAACCTCTACAGATAATTTGACTTTTTCTGCTTCAAAACAGCCTTTAGAAACTGAATTTTCAGTTTTTGTAGAACCAGCAAAAAAGTTTCAGACTTTTATGGGAATTGGCGGTGCTATTACAGATGCAAGTGCCGAAATATTTGCTAAACTTTCAAAAGAAAAACAAGCAGAATTTTTAAATGCTTATTACGATCAGCAAAAAGGAATTGGCTATTCTTTGCTAAGAACAACGATTCAGAGTTCTGATTTTAGCAGTGGGAGCTATTCTTATATCGAAGAAGGAGATAAAGATTTGAAAACTTTTTCTATTGATCATGACAGACAATATCGTATTCCTTTAATAAAACAAGCCATTCAGAAAGCTGGTGGAAAACTAACAACTTACGTTGCGCCTTGGTCGCCAAATGCTTTTATGAAAAGCAATAAAAACGTATTAAAAGGCGGAACTTTACTTCCTGAATACTATCAAACTTGGGCAAATTTTTATGCGAAGTTTATTAAAGCTTATGAAAAAGAAGGAATTCCGATTTGGGGAACTTCTACACAAAACGAACCAATGGCAACTCAAACTTGGGAATCTTGTGTTTATACAGCTGAAGCTGAAAGAGATTTTATAAAAAATTATCTTGGACCAACTTTGAAAAAAGAAAACTTAGGCGATAAAAAAATCATCGTTTGGGATCATAACCGTGATTTAATGAATTATCGCGCCAACGTAATTTATTCAGATCCAGAAGCAGCAAAGTATGTTTGGGGAATGGGATTTCATTGGTACGAAACTTGGTCAGGCGGAGCGCCGATGTTTGATAATGTTGCAAAGGTAAATGAAGCTTATCCAGACAAAAAACTAATGTTTACTGAAGGATGTGTCGAGAAATTTGATGCAGCAAAATATCAATTTTGGGGTAATGCAGAACGTTACGGAACCAATATGATTCACGATTTTAACAACGGAACTGTAGCTTGGACAGATTGGAACATTCTTTTGGATCAAAACGGAGGTCCAAATCATGTTGGGAATTTTTGTTTTGCACCAATCCATGCAGATACAACAACTGGTGAATTAATCTATACACCATCTTTTTATTACATCGGACATTTTTCAAAATTTATTCGTCTTAATGCAATAAGAGTAAGCACGGCGGTTAGCAGAAGCGCTTTATTAAGTACATCTTTCTTAAATACTGACGGTACAATGGCAACTATTGTTATGAATCAATCTGCAAACGAACTTACTTATAATTTGATTATTGGAGCAGAAAAATCGGTAGTTAAAATTCCAGCACACGCGATACAAACGCTTGTTTATTAATATTTTGTAGTAAAGTAATGAAGAAGACTAATTTGAGTCATCCATTTTAGTCTTCTCTTACTATTAAATTAAAAACTGTTTTCTTAAGCAATATGAAAATAAAAACTAAAATATTTCTATCAGCCTTTATCTTAATGCAATTAAGCTGTTTTTCATCAAAAATAATAGCTCAAAACACTAATGCTTCTTCGCAAAAAAATAATAAAATAAAGGTTTTTACTACTGCCGAAAATACTAATCTGAAATTGTCATTATCAAATGATTTTATTTCAAACAACAACACACAACAAAAATCTACGGTATCTATTATAAATACTGAAAAAACAGACCAAACATTTATCGGAATAGGAGGTGCTATTACAGATGCAAGCGCAGAAGTTTTTGCCAAATTATCTCCAAAAAAACAGCAAGAATTCTTAAATGCTTATTACGATAAAAATAAAGGAATTGGTTATTCTTTAGCCAGAACTAATATTCATAGTTGCGATTTTAGCAGTGGAAGTTACACATATATAGAGGAAGGAGATAAAGATTTAAAGACTTTTAATATAGACCACGATCGAAAATATAGAATTCCGTTAATCAAAAAAGCAATCAAAACTGCCGGCGGAAAACTAACATTATTTGCAAGTCCATGGAGTCCCCCAGCTTTCATGAAAGACAATAATGATATTTTGCACGGCGGCGTTTTATTGCCAGAATTTGCTCCAGCTTGGGCTTTGTATTATGCTAAATTTATTAAAGCATACGAAAAAGAAGGAATTCCGATTTGGGGATTGACTGTTCAAAATGAACCAATGGCAAAACAAAGTTGGGAATCTTGTATTTATACTCCAGAAGCAGAAAGAGATTTTCTTAAAAATCACTTAGGGCCAACTTTAGAAAAAGAAGGATTGGCTTCTAAAAATGTTATTATTTGGGATCACAATAGAGGAGATATGTTAGAAAAACGCGCCAATCTTGTTTTCTCAGATCCTGAAGTTTCAAAATATGCGTGGGGAATCGGTTTTCACTGGTATGAAACTTGGAATGGCGGACCGCCTCAATTTGAATCTGTTGGAAAAGTTCATGAAGCATTTCCAAATAAAAATTTAATTTTCACAGAAGGCTGTATCGAAAGATTTGATGCTTCAAAATATCAATTTTGGGGAAATGCAGAACGTTACGGAATCAATATAATAAACGATTTTAATAACGGAACTGTTGCTTGGACAGATTGGAACATTCTTTTAGATCAAAACGGAGGACCAAATCATGTTGGTAATTTCTGTTTTGCACCAATTCACGCCGACACCACAAAAGACGAATTAATTTATACACCGATGTATTATTATATCGGACATTTCTCAAAATTCATCAGACCTAATGCTAAAAGAATTATCGAAACGATAAGCGATAAATCTTTGCTAAGCACTTCTTTCAAAAACTCAGACGGACAATTGATTACTGTTGTTATGAATAAATCTGAAAAAGAGATTGTTTATACTTTAGAAAATCAAAATTCAAAAAATACAATCACTATTCCGGCACATGCCATACAAACTATTGTGTATTAATTGTGTAACTAACTAAAAAACCACTAAAAATGAAATTGACTTTAAACAATACCATAAAAGCATTTTTCTTTATGGCAGCTGTAATGGCTCAGGTAAAATGTTCTTCATCAAATGATGCTGTAGAAAATCCACCAGTTGTAAACCCGCCAGTTGTAAATCCGCCAACAACAACAAATGATGTTGATTTTTGGCTTACAAAAGGCGATCAAAGCGTTTTGTTAACCAAACAAACTGGAGTTTTAGGATTTGGAACAACTGTAAATTCGAATACAAATATCGAAGTGAATGCTTCTCAGAAATACCAAACGATTGACGGTTTTGGATACACCCTAACAGGTGGAAGTGTAGAAGTAATCAATCAATTAAATGCTGCAAGAAGAACCGCTCTTTTGCAGGAACTTTTTGGTACTGGAGAAAATTCAATCGGAGTAAGTTATATCAGAATTAGCGTTGGAGCTTCAGATCTTGATGCAGCGCCTTTTACTTATAATGATCTTGCGGCAGGAGAAACAGATTTAAATTTAGCTAAATTTAGTTTAGAAAAAAATAAAGATCTAATTGCGATGTTAAAAGAAATCATAGCAATTAATCCTAAAATTTTAATCTTAGCAACGCCTTGGACAGCTCCAGTTTGGATGAAAGATGTAGCTAGTTTTAAAGGAGGAAAATTGAAAGCGGAATATTATAATGTGTATGCTAAATATCTTGTAAAATATATTCAGGAAATGAAAGCAGCTGGAATTACAATTGACGCTCTAACTCCCCAAAACGAACCTTTACATGACGGAAATAATCCAAGTATGTATATGTCTGCGGCAGATCAGGCAAGTTTCATTAAAAATAGTTTAGGTCCAGCATTTAAAGCAGCTAATCTAAGTGTGAAAATTATTGCTTACGATCACAATTGCGATAATCCAAATTATCCTAAAGCAATTTTAGCAGATGCAGATGCATATCCTTTTGTTGACGGATCTGCTTTCCATTTATATGCTGGAGATATTAGCGCATTGACAAATGTTTACAATGCTTATCCTGCTAAAAATGTATATTTTACAGAACAATGGACTTCATCTGAAGGTCAATTTGCTGGTGATTTAAAATGGCATGTTAGAAATGTAATTATCGGTTCAACAAGAAATTACAGTAAAAATGCTTTAGAATGGAACGTAGCCAATAATGCTAATTTTGGACCTCATACAGATGGTGGCTGCACAATGTGCAAAGGCGCAATCACAATAACATCAACAGATAGTTATATGCGTAATGTAGCGTATTATATTATTGCACATGCATCAAAATTTGTTCCGATGGGATCAGTTAGAATTCAAAGTAATTCTGGAGGAGATTTGCAAAATGTAGCTTTTATTACGCCTTCAGGTTCTAAAGTTTTAATTGTGGAAAATGATGGAAATTCAACACAATCTTTCAATATTAAATATGATGGAAAATGGGTTGCAACATCTTTAGAAGCAGGTTCAGTTGGAACTTATACTTGGAAATAATTTTATAATTAAAACCAAATATAAATTAAAGCCGTATTCAAAAAATGCGGCTTTAATTTGAAGTATTTTGATTTTGTTCTTTACAAAAACAAAAAATAGAATAAAATTATCTATATTGATAATCAGTTTACTAACTCAACCACTTAAACTAATAAACGATGAAAATGATTAATCTTGTAAATAGGGCGAGTGTCTTTACACTTATCCTATTGTTTGTTTTTCAATCTTGCAGCAGTAGTAATGATGGAAGTGAAGATACTCCGGTAAATCCTGCACCAACAAATCTTACTGTTAAAGTTGATGTTATCGGAAAAACGGCAGAAAATCCAAACGGAGATGGAAGCGGAAAAATAAAACTTACGCTAAATGCCACAAATGCACTGTCGTATAAAGTGCTAATTAATAATGAACTTAAAGAAATTACAACTGGAGAATTAACTTATGAGTTTACAGCTTCTGGAACTAATAATTATCCAATTTCTGTTTCGGCATATAATGGAACAAAATTTATAAATACTTCAACCACTGTAAATGTTTACGTAGCAAGAAAAATTATCTGGGCAGATGAATTTAATGTTGACGGTGCTCCAGATACTTCAAAATGGGGTTACAACACAGGAACTGGAGACGGTTGGGGAAATAACGAATTACAATATTATACAACCCGTTCTGAAAATGTAAAAGTCGAAGGAGGTCTTTTGAAAATTACAGCCATTAGAGAAGATTATATGGGAAGTAAATTCACTTCAACCAGAATGCTGACAAAAGGTAAATTTTCATTTAAATATGGAAGAGCAGAGATTCGCGCAAAACTACCAGCTGGAGGTGGAACGTGGCCTGCATTCTGGCTTTTAGGCGATAATATTGATACCGTTCCATGGCCAGGTTGTGGAGAAATAGATATTTTAGAATCTGTTGGAAATAACCCAAATGTAATTCATTCGTCACTACATTCACCTGGACGTTCTGGAAATACGCCAGATACAAAAACGACGACAGCTCCAAATTCGACTACAGAATTTCATATTTATGCAGCAGAATGGAGTGCAGAAAGCATCAAATTTTTTGTAGACGACAATTTGTTTTATACTTATAAAAATTCAAGCACAACTCCTTTTAATGCTAATTTCTTTGTTATTGTAAATTTTGCAATGGGAGGAAACTTTGGAGGCGCAGTCGATCCGAATTTCAAAAGTGCTACTTACGAAGTTGATTATGTAAGAGTATATAATTAACAACCTGTTTGTTGTGATTAAAAAATAAACACATAGAAACATAGTTATTTCTTTATCTGAAATAGAAAACAAAAAGAAACTAGTTTCTAACACATAGTTTGCTATGTTTATTAATGCAAATGAAATGCCTTTCTGCAGTTGCAAAGACTATGTTTCTATGTGTTAAAAATAATCACATTAATTGATTAATTAACATAAGTTTTAAGTTAAAATTTTTCTGTAAAGTTTAGGAAAAACTAGCTTTACAGATTAAAATTTTTTAACATGAAAAAGATAAACAAACTTGTTTTAGCATTCCTATTTCTTTTAGTGGGAAATACATTTTATGGTCAAAACTTAAAAATTATGACCTATAATATTCGTCTAGATGTAGCATCTGATGGAGAAAATGCATGGCCAAAACGAAAGGATTATTTTAATTCTCAAATTCAATTTTACAGTCCGGATATTTTTGGAGTTCAGGAAGCAACACCAAATCAAGTAACAGATATTGCATCGGCTTTGCCAAGTTATAACAAATTTGGAATTGGAAGAGAAGAAGGCGGATTGGGAGAAGCAAGTTGTATTTATTACAAAAAAGATCGTTTTAAAGTAGAACAATCCAATACTTTTTGGTTGTCTGAAACGCCAAATGTAGTTTCTAGAGGTTGGGACGCTGCTTGCAACAGAGTTTGTACTTACGGACTTTTTAAAGATTTAAAAACTAAAAAAACGTTTTGGGTTTTTAATCTTCATTTAGATCATATGGGCGAAGTAGCCAGAGTAAAAGGGGTAGAGCTTGTTCTATCTAAAATCGAAGCGTTAAATACCAAAAAATATCCTGTTTTTTTAATGGGAGATTTTAATTCAGAACCAGACACAAAACAAATTAAAGAGATTAAAAACGTCATGAATGACACAAAAGATGTTTCTAAAGAAAAACCTTTTGGACCATCAGGAACGTTTAATGATTTCAAACATAATGAGCCCGTAACATTATTATTAGATTACATTTTTGTATCAAAAAATAGCGGACTCACAATTCAGAAACACGCAGTGCTAAGTGATTCTAAAGATTTAAAATATCCGTCGGATCATTTGCCTGTTTTAATAGAAATAGATTAAATGAAAAACATCAACAAAAAACTTCAAATCCTAGTTTTATTGCCTCTTATTGCAATGCAGTTAAATTGTGGATCTTCAAAAAATGCGGTAACTAATAATTCAGGAAAAGTAGCATCTTGGATAACCACAACAGACGAAACTTCAAAACTTAAAAAACAGCCTGATTTGATTTTTAATTCAGAAACAAATTCAAATCAGACTATTGAGGTAAATCCGTCAGAGAAATTTCAAACCATAGAAGGTTTCGGATTTTCATTAACCGGAGGAAGCGCTCAAGCAATTATAAAACTGGACAAACCAAAAAGAGAAGCATTGCTTCAGGAATTGTTTTCTAGAAAAAGTGATGCAATTGGTTTAAGTTATATAAGAATAAGTATTGGAGCATCTGATTTGAATGAGAAAGTTTTTTCGTATGATGATATTCCAGAAGGACAAACAGACATGAATTTGGAGCACTTTAATCTTGGTCCAGATTTAAACGATGTAATTCCAGTTTTAAAAGAAATTTTAGCTATAAATCCGAAAATAAAAATAATGGGCTCTCCGTGGTCACCTCCAGTTTGGATGAAAGACAACGGAAGTTCAAAAGGCGGAAGTTTACAGCCAAAATATTATGAAGTGTATGCGCAATATTTTGTGAAATACATTCAAGCAATGAAATCTCACGGAATTGTTATTGATGCAATTACGCCTCAAAACGAGCCTTTGCATCCAGGAAATAATCCAAGTTTATTAATGTTGGCAGAACAGCAGGCAGATTTTATCGGAAATCATTTAGGTCCCGCTTTCGCGAAAGCAAAAATCAAAACCAAAATTATTGTTTACGATCACAACTGCAACAAACCAGAATATCCTTTGACGATTTTAAAAGATCCAATAGCAAATCCTTATGTAACAGGATCGGCTTTTCACTTGTACGAAGGAGATATTAGTGCTTTAACAACAGTTCATAATGCATTTCCCGATAAAGATTTGTATTTTACCGAGCAATATACAGGAACAGGAACTAATTTTGAAACTGACTTAAAATGGAGTGTGAAAAATGTTGTAATTGGTTCAATGCGTAACTGGAGTAAAAATGCACTTTCGTGGGGATTAGCAAATGATGAAAATTATAAACCTTTCACGCCAGGCGGATGTTCAACTTGTAAAGGTGCTTTAATGATTGATCAAAATCAAAACATTAAAAGAGAAGTAGGATATTATATTATCGGACATGCTTCTAAATTTGTTCCAGAAGGTTCAGTAAGAATAGGAAGTAATATTGTAGGAAATCTACACAATGTTTCTTTCAAAACTTCGTTAGGACAAATTGTTCTGATTGTAGAAAATGATGGAACTTCGACAGAAACTTTTAATATTAAATACAACCAACAACAAACCACAACCTCACTAAACGCAGGTGCAGTTGCTACTTACGTTTGGTAAAAATTTAAACTTATGAAGAAAGTAACCACGATTACGCTGTTTATGCTTTCGCTTTTTGCGTCGGCACAACAGCAATCAATAGATCAGAAAGTCAACGATCTGTTGAAGAAAATGACAATTGAAGAAAAAATCGGTCAGTTAAATCAATACACTGGAGATAATCAGGCAACGGGACCAATTACAATTAATCCGAACAAACAAAACGAAATCAAACAAGGTTTAATTGGTTCGATGTTAAACGTTATCGGAACAAAATATACCAGAGGATATCAAGAATTGGCAATGCAGTCAAGACTTAAAATTCCGTTGTTGTTTGGTCAGGATGTAATTCACGGTTTCAAAACGACTTTCCCGATTCCGTTGGCAGAAGCGGCAAGTTGGGATTTAGCGGCAATAGAATTAGGCGCAAGAGTAGCGGCAACAGAAGCTTCGGCAAGCGGAATTCATTGGACATTTGCTCCTATGGTTGATATTGGTCGTGATCCGCGCTGGGGACGTGTAATGGAAGGAGCAGGAGAAGATACTTACTTAGGTTCTAAAATCGCTTATGCACGAGTAAAAGGATTTCAAGGAAATAAATTAGGAGATTTGAACTCTGTTATGGCGTGCGTAAAACACTTTGCAGCTTATGGCGCGGGAGTTGGAGGAAGAGATTATAACTCTGTAGACATGAGCGAAAGAATGCTTTTGGAAACTTATTTGCCGCCTTTTAAAGCAGCTTTAGACGCTGGAGCAGCAACTTTTATGAATTCATTTAATGATATTAACGGAATTCCAGCAACAGGAAATGCGCATTTACAAAGAGATATTCTAAAAGGAAAATGGAACTTTCAAGGTTTCGTAGTTTCAGATTGGGGATCGATTGGAGAAATGGTGGCTCACGGTTATTCTAAAGATCTTAAAGAAGCAGCATATTCAGCAATTACAGCAGGAAGTGATATGGATATGGAGAGTAATGCATATCGTGGTAACTTAGCTCAATTAGTAAAAGAAGGAAGAGTTTCTATTGATTTGGTGGATGATGCCGTAAGACGTATTCTTCGCAAGAAATTCGAATTAGGTTTATTTGATGATCCATACAAATACTCAGATCCAAAGAGAGAAGAAAAAGCTTTAGTAAATCCTGAGCACAGAAAAGCAGCTTTGGAAATGGCTGAAAAAAGTATTGTTTTATTAAAGAATGAGAACCAGATTTTGCCGCTTTCAAAAAGTACAAAAACAATTGCTTTTATCGGACCAATGGTAAAAGAATACAAAGCCAATATGGGATTTTGGTCTGTAGAATTACCAGATGTAAATTACAATAAATGGGTAGTTTCGCAATGGGACGGTTTGCAAAATAAAGTGGGTAAAAACACAAAGTTATTGTATGCAAAAGGGTGTGAAGTTACTGGAGATAATAAAGATGGTTTTGCAGAAGCGGTTGCAACAGCAAAACAAGCCGATGTTGTAATCTTAAGTATTGGAGAAAGACATGATATGAGCGGTGAGGCAAAAAGTCGAAGCGATCTTCATTTGCCAGGTGTTCAGGAAGATTTAGTAAAAGCAATTCAAGCAACAGGAAAACCAGTTGTGGTTTTAATCAACGCAGGAAGACCTCTTGTTTTTAATTGGACAGCAGATAATGTTCCAGCAATTCTTTACACTTGGTGGTTAGGAACAGAAGCAGGAAATGCAATTGCAAATGTTTTATTTGGAGATTACAATCCGTCTGGAAAACTGCCTATGACTTTCCCGAGAGAAGTAGGACAAGTGCCAATTTATTACAACCACTTCAGTACAGGAAGACCAGCAAAAGATGAGAATTCAACAAACTACGTTTCAGCTTATATCGATTTGAAAAACTTTCCAAAATTTCCATTTGGATACGGTTTGAGTTATACAACGTTTGATTATTCTGGTTTGAAATTATCTTCAGCAAAAATAAAAAGCAATGAAACGATTAAAGTTTCTTTCCAATTGAAAAATAGCGGAAAAGTTGCCGGAGAAGAAGTAGTTCAATTATATTTAAAAGATAAATTCGGATCTGTTGTAAGACCAGTTTTAGAATTAAGAGATTTTCAAAAAGTGAAATTAAATGCAGGAGAATCTAAAACAATAGAATTTACAATCGACAAAGAAAAACTTTCTTTCTATAATAATAAATTAGAATGGGGAACTGAACCAGGAGATTTTGAAGTTATGATTGGAACTTCATCAGCAGATATTAAACTAAGATCTGATTTTGAATTACTAGCAAATTAAAAAAAAGGGACTTTTAAAGTCCCTTTTTTTATTTAATTATTTGAACAAAAAAAAGCCTCACTAAAAAATGAGGCAGCATTATAAATTATTAACAGGGTAACAGGTTATTTTAAAACAGTATTTACAAAATCCATAGCACCAATTCCTTTATAAGAGGCAAACAATGCTTTATCAAAAGCTTCTTGTTTTGCCTTTTTATTTTTGGCGTCAGTTTCAACAAACATTTCGTTGAAAATTCTCTCTTGTTCGGCGCTATATTTTAAAGAAGCTTCCAAAAGATACGTTTTAGATACAAATCCGAAAGAAGTCCAGATTTTAGTTCTAATTTTTTTGTTGATGTTTTTTAATGAATTGGTAATCATAACTACTACATTTTACTTTCTACACTCACTTTGAAGAAAAATGGGACAGCTTGTATTATTTTTCTTTATTTTTAATTAAAATCTAACAATTAAAATGATTAATGTGTTATTATGACGCAATGTAATTATTTTTTTTAAATTTGACTTTAAATTTTAGTTAAATTGTGATTTGCACACTTCTATATTTTTTTGAAAATTAATTCGAATTTGTAAAAATGAAGTAAATTGCGCGGTTATTAAGAAAGACTTATACTCAATTGAATGTTAAAAGACATTTTAGATAATAACGAAAATTACCAGCCTGGACTTTCAATAGATTGTGTGATTTTTGGTTTTCACGACAATCAGCTTAAAGTTTTATTGATAAAAGTAGAAAGAGCCAATAAATGGTCTTTGCCCGGCGGATTTATTCCGGTAGATCAAGATATTGATACTGCCGCTATTACGGTATTAAATAGTAGAACTGGTGTTGAAGGCATATTTTTAAGGCAGTTTGCAACCTTCGGGAAAGTAAATCGAAACAATCAGCATTTTGATAAAAAAACGTTGGAATATCTTCAAATTGAAGAAGAAAAAGGAAAATGGCTAATGCGTCGTTTTGTTACGATTGGTTATTATGCATTGGTTGATTTTTCTAAAATTTTGCCAAATCCAGCAGGAAGAATGGAGATTGTAGAATGGATTGATCATAAAGAAGTTCCAGAACTTATTTTAGATCACCGCGAAATTTTAGACAAAGCACTAGATACGTTAAGAATAGAGTTGAATTTAATGCCAATTGGATATAATTTACTTCCAGAAAAATTTACAATTCCAGAATTGCAGAAATTGTACGAAACCATTTTGGACAAAAAACTCGATAGAAGAAACTTTCTCAGAAAAATAACAAATATTGGAATTCTTACTAAACTTGACGAAAAGAAAAGTAATGTCGCGCACAAAGCGCCAAATCTATATTCTTTTGATAAAGAAAAATACGATGAGGTTTTAAAAAATGGACTAAATCAAGGTTGGTAAAATTTGTTTAACAGAGACCTAACAGGTTTTTTAAACCTGTTAGGTCTGATAAATAATTTTGTTATTATGGTCTCAATTGAAACATTTCGAAAATTAGCATTATCATTTCCAGATGCAACAGAAGAACCACATTTCGAAAAAACTTCTTTTCGAGTAAAAAAGAAAATTTTTGCCACTTTTGATGAAAAGAACAACCACGCCGTTTTAAAATTAAACGAAATAGATCAATCGGTTTTTTGTTCGTCAAGCGAAAAGATTTTCTATCCAATTCCAAATAAATGGGGCAAACAAGGCTGGACAATTGTAGAACTTTCTAGAGTTAGACCAGAAATGTTTGAAGATGCATTGATACGTTCGTATGAAAATGTTGCTTCAAAAAAGAAGTAATATTTCTATCTTACAATTGTTCTAAAAGTCAAATTAACTCTCGGTTTTTGAGTTGTTTTTGTTGGAGGAAGTCGATGTAACCAATGCGTTTGTGTTTCATCTTTCATAACCAATAAACTTCCATGTTCCAGAATTAAAGAAACCGTTTCTTTTGATTCTTTATGTTTGAAGGCAAATTTGCGTTCGGCACCAAAACTTACCGATCCGATTGCGCCATTCTTTTTCAAATCTTTTTCAGCATCGCTGTGCCATGCCATTCCTTCTTCGCCAGAATGATATAAATTCAACAGACAAGAATTGAAAGTTTCGCCTGTTTTTTCTTCGATGATTTTCTTTAATTCCAAAAGTTCTTTAGTCCACGGAAGCGCTTTTTTTGTTGTATTCGAATAGGTATATTCAAATTCCTGATCGCCATACCAAGCTACTTTTCGTTTAGTTAAAATCAATTTTCCAAAAATAATCGCTTCATCATTTTTCCAGTCAATTGTATTCAATAAAATATCGCGATAGAAATCTGACTCTTCTCTCGAAAATAATTTTCCATAATAATTCACAGTTCCATCTTTCGGAAGCAAATTGGTGTTTTCGTCTGTTTGCGGATTAAATAAGTCCATTTTTCCAGTTTTGATATTCGGTTTTCATACAATGTCCGCAAGGTCTAAAGCCGTTTTCTTTGGCTTCAATTTCGGAAGAAAAGAAAACCCGATTTTCGCGTTTCATTCTTTTTCCAGAAGAACATTTCAAAGTTCCGTAGATTTTTAATTTTTGGTTTCCACCGAAACAAATCTCCGCATTTTTAATTTTATTTCGAAGTTCTGAATCGGTTATTTCAAAATGTTTAATCATTATTTTATAGATATTTTATTCTGTAGAGACGCACCGCAGTACGTCTAACGTCATGTCTTTCCACAATCTTTATCGACAATCTTTGCGTAGACGCACTGCGGTGCGTCTCTACAGATATATTTTGTGTTGAACCTGTGTTGCTTTGTTCCTCTGCCTCTTTGAACCTAATTTAACGCATCATGAAAAATAATACCTAATGTATATCTTTCACCCGAATGAACTTCACTAACACCATGTTTCATATTCACACGATAATATCCTTTTGTGCCTTTTACAGGTCTGAAATTGGTTGTAAAAACAAGAATATCTCCTTTTTTAGGTTTCAAAACAATAGCTTTAGATTGTGCTCTTGGTGTTTGTTGAGTTAAAACAAATTCCCCACCCGTAAAATCTTCATCAGGTTCTGAGAGAAAAAGCACAATTTGAATTGGAAAATAAACATCGCCATACAAATCTTGATGTAAAGTATTGAAGCCGCTTTCGCCATATTTTAAAATTAAAACTGTCGCTTTCAGTTGATTATTATCATGACATTGTTTCAATAATTCTGAATGCGTTTCTGGAAAAATTGTATTTATATTCAAAACTTTCATCCAAGAATTGGCAATCGGCGCGAGTTTTGGATAAATCGAAGTTCGAATGTTCTGAATCAAATCTGGAAGCGGATAATTGAAATATTTGTATTCGCCTAAACCAAATCGATAGCGTTCCATAACTACTGTTTTTCGATATAAATTCGGATTATCATAATCGAATTTTAAGTCTTCGCATTGTTCGTTATTCAAGACATTCGGAATAATAGCGAATCCATTTTCATGCATAGATTCGGTGATGCTTTCCCAATTTTGAGAAGCAATTTTAGATTGTATATTTTGCATAAAAGAGATATTAAGTTTTTTAATGTAGAGACGCACTGCAGTGTGTCTACGCAAAGATTGTCGACAACAATGATTACGAAACGTTAGACGCACTGCGGTGCGTCTCTACAGATTTGTTGTGTGTAGTTTTAAATTACTGAATTTACCTTCGCGCCTTCCCAGCCAATAATTGCTGTTTTTCGGGTATTTCCCCACATATAACCGCCGAAAATTCCTGAAGATTGAATGACGCGATGACAAGGAATAAGAAATGCAACCGGATTACTTCCAATTGCGGTTCCGACAGCGCGGGAAGCATTTGGTTTTTGAATTTTATTTGCGATTGTTCCGTAAGTTGAAAGCTGTCCCATCGGAATTTTTAAAAGGGTTTCCCAGACTTTTAATTGGAAATCTGTTCCTTTTAAATGCAGTTTTATTTCGGATAATTTGCTCCAGTCATTTTGAAAAATAAATAGTGCGTTTTGTTGCGCTAAATCTAATTTTCGAGAGAAAGTTGCATTCGGAAATTTATTTTTTAAGTCATGAAATCCGATTGCTTCATCTTCGGCGAAAGCCATAAAACAAACGCCTTTTTGAGTCGAAGCTACAATTATATTCCCAAACGGACTTTCGGCAAAACTGTAATTTATAGCCAGGTTTTTTCCGCCATTTTTGTATTCTGCTGGCGTCATTCCTTCGATATTCACAAATAAATCGTGCAGTCGGCTTGTGCCAGAAAGTCCCGTTTCAAAAGCAGTTTCAGAAATTGTTGCTTGATTTTCTTTGAGTAATTTTTTGGCGTGTTCCAGACTTGTATACTGCAAAAATTTCTTCGGACTTGTTCCTGCCCAATCGCTAAAAAGTCGCTGAAAGTGAAACGGACTCAAATGCACTTTTTCAGCCACTTCGTCAAGATTTGGCTGCTCTTTAAAATTTGCTTTGATATAATCGATGGCTTCGGCAATGCGATTATAATTGATGGTTTCCTGTGTGTTCATTTTCTTTCCATTTTATAAGGCAAAGATCGATTGGTTTGTGCAGGTATAAAATCCGAAACTTGCGGAGTTTTTTCTAACCGCAAAGAGCGCTAAGGTTTACGCAAAGCACGCTAAGTTTTTTTAATCTCGCAAAGTCGCGAAGTCGCAAAGTTATTCTACAAAGATTGGAACTTAAAATAAAACTTTGCGACTCTGCGACTTTGCGAGATTATTTTATTGATCTATAAAATCAATGTGCCGTAGTTTTAGAAAAAACATTAATTACAACAACCCCAATTATAATTAAACTCAATCCAATTATGGCAGGTAAATCAGGAATTTCTTTGAAGAAAATAGCGCCAATTGCTGTAATCAAAACAATTCCGACGCCAGACCAAATGGCGTAAGCAAAGCCAACAGGAATGGTTCTAATCGCAAAGCTTAAACAATAAAACGCACCGCAATAACCAATAATTGTAATAATACTTGGAATTAGTTTTGTGAATTCTTGGGATTTTTTTAATGCTGTTGTAGCAATTATTTCAAATACAATTGCGATAAATAGAAACAAAAAATTCTTCATAATTAAGCTTTTTTACAAAGTTAGTCTTTATTGAAATTTGAAGAATTATTTAAGATTATCTTTTGCCGATGAAACGCTAATTAATTTGTAGCCTTCCTCAGTTCGTAAAAATTCAAAATGATCTTGTTTGAAATCTGCTTTGTTTTTTGGATTGATAACGATGCTTTTTACAGGATAAATCCAATCTTTAGATTCGTTGCAATTATTGAAATACATTTCATATTCGCTTGATTCAAAAATAAATTGATTTAATCCATTAGAAGAAACAAAATAATCTGTTTTTGGATTTTTGAGTTCCTCAAGTTTTAATTTTAAGTAAGCGTAATTCTGGTTGATAAATTTGTTTTTCGAAGAATTTATCCATCCGTCTGGTTCTTTCCAATACACGATTTTATCAAAAGAATGTTTTTCTAAATTGGCTTTAGATAAATCTTTCAGTAAAGTGTTTTCGAACCAGAATTTAAATTCTTTGTCAAAATTTATAAATGAATAATATTCTCCGTCGACTCCGAGAAAACTTTCTCTAATTGGGCTTTTATTTGGTTCCTTTGATTTTTCTAATGAATAAAAGTTTAGATCGTCGTTGTAAGGAAAATTTTCAATTAATATTTTATTGTTGATGTCAATTAAGAATTCTTTTCCTCCTTTCCAGAAAAAATGTTCGCCATCCATTATTTTTTTTAGCATCTTTTAAGCCGATAAATATTCCGTTTTTTACTTTAGTCAGATTGCTGTATTCTGCTGGAATTGCAATTTTTCCTTCAGCATTAAAGATTCCCATTTTATCCGTTTTTCGATCTGTAAATCTTATGAAACCTTCATTTTCACAATCTGGACTATTATCAAAAACAAATAAACTGTCACGTCCAACTATTTTTCCAGCTTTAGTTAAATAATAGCTTTCCCATTTCCCATTTTTTTCTTCTGTAACAGCGATAATATTTTCGAATTTTCGTGCCGTTGTAAAACCTGAAAATTTTGGTTCGATTTTGACAACACCGTTTTTATTTTTAAACCCAATTAGTGTAGTGTCTTTGTTTGGAAATGAAGTCCAGATATCATTGTTTTGAGCAAATGAAGAAAAATTTAGAAATAATAGCGTGTAGATAAAAAGAAGACGATCCATAAAAGAATATTTTACTTTAAATATACACAACGTTTTTTAAAACGAAATATTCTTTAGAAAACAAAACCCGACAAATTTTTAAAATCTGTCGGGTTTGAATATGTATTTAGAAATCTAAAATAGATTAATATCTGTAGTATTCTGGTTTAAATGGACCTTGAACTTCAACACCAATATAAGCAGCTTGATCTTCTCTTAAAACTTCAAGTTCAACGCCTAATTTAGCTAAGTGTAAAGCAGCAACTTTTTCATCTAAATGTTTTGGTAACATGTAAACTTCATTTTTGTAAGCTGCGCTGTTGTTCCATAATTCGATTTGAGCTAAAGTTTGGTTTGTAAATGAGTTACTCATTACAAAACTTGGGTGACCTGTAGCACAACCAAGGTTTACTAAACGACCTTCAGCCAAGATAATGATATCTTTTCCGTTGATGTTGTATTTGTCAACCTGAGGTTTGATTTCGATTTTAGATGCACCGTGGTTTTTGTTTAACCAAGCCATATCAATTTCGTTATCAAAGTGACCAATGTTACAAACAACAGTTTTGTCTTTCATTTGCTCGAAGTGCTCTCCAAGAACGATATCTTTGTTTCCTGTAGTTGTAATGATGATATCAGCATTAGCAATTACAGTGTTTAATTTTTTAACTTCATAACCGTCCATTGCAGCTTGTAAAGCACAAATTGGATCGATTTCAGTAACTGTTACGATAGAACCAGCACCTCTAAAAGAAGCAGCAGTTCCTTTTCCAACGTCACCGTATCCACAAACGATTACTCTTTTTCCAGCCAACATTAAGTCAGTTGCACGACGTACAGCATCTACAGCAGATTCTTTACATCCGTATTTGTTATCAAATTTAGATTTAGTAACAGAGTCATTAATGTTGATTGCAGGCATTGGTAAAGTTCCAGCTTTTACTCTTTCGTAAAGTCTGTGAACACCAGTTGTAGTTTCTTCAGAAAGACCTTTAATTCCAGCAACTAATTCTGGGTAACGATCAATAACCATGTTAGTTAAATCTCCACCATCATCCAAAATCATGTTCAATGGTTTTCTATCTTCACCAAAGAATAAAGTTTGCTCAATACACCAATCAAAAGACTCTTCGTCAAGACCTTTCCAAGCGTAAACTGAAATTCCAGCAGCAGCAATAGCAGCAGCAGCCTGATCTTGAGTAGAGAAAATGTTACAAGAAGACCAAGTAACTTCTGCACCAAGAGCAATTAAAGTTTCGATTAAAACAGCAGTTTGAATCGTCATGTGTAAACATCCAGCGATACGTGCACCTTTAAGAGGTTGTTCGTCTTTGTATTCAGCACGAAGCGCCATTAAACCTGGCATTTCAGCTTCAGCTAGTTCAATTTCTTTTCTTCCCCAAGCCGCTAGAGAAATGTCTTTTACTTTGAAAGCCACATAAGGCGTAGTCGTTGTACTCATTTATGTTATATTTGTAGAATTGTAATTTTTTTGCAAATTTAAGGAATAGCTTTTGAATTTTACTAATTTCTGTAAGATTTGTGAAATCTTTAATTTCTTAATCTCTAGAATGTTAGTTTGCAAAACAATTTTAACCATATAAGTTATGTAAGTTCATTTAAAAAAGATTCTGAAACTAGTACCTTTGCCGTCAATTGCTTATATTTACTAATGCATTTTTTTTGAACCGACAGTTATATTTCCTTATATTAAATTATATGGTTTAAAAATTTACAATTAACCATTCATCATTTACAATTAAAAAGTAATGCCTCTATTTCAAACCATACAATTCAACGAAACCACAAAAATTTTAATTTGGGAAATAACAGAATCCTTTGATGAGTTGTATAGTAGTGTTACCTTAAAAGAAAAGACACAACGCAGACTAGATGGAATGAAATCTGAAATGCATCAGCGTGCTTTTTTGAGTGTTCGAATGCTGATTCAGGAAATGGGTTTTACAGATAAAGATTTGCATTATGACGAATTCGGAAAACCTTATTTTGATTGTCATAATTACATTTCCATAACACATTCGTATCATTTTGCGGCTATAATTATAAGTCACGAAACTGTCGGAATCGACATGGAATTACAGCGTGAAAAAATTCAGAGAATTGCAGATAAATTTACTGATTTTGAATGCAATTATTTAAAACCAGAATTCACAGAAGAATACATAAAAAAACTTACCGTAATTTGGGGAGCCAAAGAGGCAATCTTTAAAATCAGAAATGAAAAAGGAATAAGTTTTAAAGATCACATTATGGTTGAGGATTTTTCTTTAAATAAACCCCAAACTCAGGCAAGTCTTCATTTTGATGATTTGATTAAAGATTTTGATGTTCATTACGAAGAAATCAAATCTGATAATTTTGAAGGGACGTTTACTTTGGTTTATGCTTTTGAGAAGTAGTTTTTAGTTTTAAATCTCACTTTCTTTTTGTCGATGCTGAAACATACTCATAAACAAAAAAGTACTCATTTTACGAGCACGGCGTTTTAAAGTTTCGGCATTTTCTCCTTCAAAATATTCTTCGATGGTTTGAAACCAATGATTTAGCCAAATTCCGAATTCGTTTGCTGTGATTTTTTCATCAAAATGAGCATCAACTTCATTGTGTACAGTGTGCGGATTTCCTTTGTATTTGCGAACACCAAATAGATTAGTTTCCCAAAAATCAGTTAGTTTTTCTAGGTGCGTATCCCAATCAGTAATTATTTCATTAAAATAAAAGCCGATTTCTTTATCGGCTCTTATTTTATCGTAGAATTGATGGACTAAAAATGCTACATCAGCTCTATTTTCTATTTGCTTTTTCACAGAAAAATAGTGTTTACAAGAATAAATAATACGCTTAATATTGAGCTTAAAATCAAAAGGTTAAAAACCACTTTGTGTTTCATTTGTGCCAAAATTGAAGTGTTTACAAAGATACAAGCTAAAACAATAATTGCCAGTTGAATCATTTGCGGAATTGAAGTTCCGTTAGATAAAACATACATTGCTGCAGCGCCTCCTAAACAGCTTTGCCCAATTACTGCCATTGCAGCAGAACCCATATAATTTCTATTGAAAATGTCGAATGTTGTTTGGTATAGTGTCATGATATTCAGATTTTTATATGACAAAGATACGCCCGCAATACAACTGCGTTTTATGATTAAAATCATAAAACAAGAACTTTTTTATCTGTATACTTTTCGATTAATAATCTTCAATTCGCCTTTTTTTTCTAATGCTTTTATGGTTCTAATAACCGTTTCTACCCGTAAACCAGTTAAATCTCCAATTTGTTGTCTTGTGAAATTGATTAAATAACCGTTATGGTCTTTTTGAAAATTGAAATAAGCAATTCCGTGATCGATCAATTTTAATACGCGATGTTCGGGTTCTTGTGTCGATATTTCTGCCGCCATAACCGATTTGTAGTACAAACGCTGCGCTAGATTTTCAATAATTTTAATGCTCACTTTTGGATTTTCTTCTAAAAGCTTCATGAAGTTTTCTTTTGGAAGAATAAGAATTTCGGCATTTTCTACCGCAATTGCGTTAGCGGGATATTTTTGATTTAGAAATAAAGGTGGTTCGCCAAAAGATTGTCCGCTGTAAAATATTCCCTGAATAAATTCACGTCCATCATCATTATAATTACTCATTTTGATTTCGCCCGAAACAATTTGATAATAGTTCAAAGGCAGGTTTCCTTCTTCAAAAATAAAATCATTTTTGTCGAACGATTTTTTTACCGCGCCATATTTTTCTATTAATTCGACTGTAATCATAATGTATTATTTACGTTATCAAAAATCGTCACACAAATATAATTTATTCAAAATAGTTTTATGAGATTAAAAAACTTTTACTTTTACACTCAAGATGCAAGAACAAATACTCACTATAAGACAACAAATTTTAGAGGCTAAAAGTAGCGGTCAGAAATTATTGGCTATACTTTTGGATCCTGATAAAATCGAACTGAAAAACTTAGATAAATTAACTGAAAAAATCAATCAGTCGCCTGCAACTCATATTTTTGTGGGAGGAAGTATTGTTCAGAATAATATTTTAGAAGATTTAGTTTTGATGTTAAAACAAAAAACGAATCTTCCAGTAATTTTATTTCCAGGAGATCCGTCGCAAATTTCCCCAAAAGCAGACGGTATTTTGTTTTTGTCTTTATTATCTGGTAGAAATCCAGATTATTTAATAGAATATCAGGTTCAAGCAGCGCCAATTCTAAAGAAAACAAATTTAGAAGTTATCTCAACAGGTTATATTTTGATAGAAAGCGGAAACGAAACTGCGGTTGCGCGCGTAAGTAAAACAAAACCTCTAAGTCGAGAAAATCTTGATTTGGTTCTTGCAACTGCTCAAGCAGGCGAATTATTAGGAAATCAATTAATCTATTTAGAAGCTGGAAGTGGTGCAAAACAGCCTGTCCCGTTAGAAATGATCGAATTAGTTGCTCAAAATGTCAGAATTCCTGTAATTGTTGGAGGAGGAATTGTAGATTTGCACGGAATTCAAAAAGCGTATGCTGCTGGTGCAGATTTGGTTGTTATTGGAACTGCTTTCGAAAATAACAGTCATTTTTTTGAATTTTAACCTCTAAAATACCACAAATTTCATGATAGATTTTTTTCTAAACAGTTATAAAAATGCGCCCCTATGGCATATTGCTTTAGAGTTTTTAGTATTTGTTTTTGGAATTTTGAGTGTTTGGTTTGCTAAAAAAGAAAATATCTGGGTTTATCCAACCGGATTAATTGCTACAGTAATTTCTGTATATCTTCTTTATATAGCAGGCTACATTGGAGATATGATTATAAATGGATATTTTTCAATAATGAGTATTTATGGTTGGTATGTTTGGGGAAAAGGAGGAACTGTTGAAGATAATCTTCCAATTACTCGCACAACTTTTAATGAAAAAATAATTGGAATCTTACTGTTTATTGTAACCGTTTTTGTAGTTTTCGGGATTTATAAATATTTTAATTACGAAATACATAAAGATAACTATGTCGATATGATTTCGTCGGGAATATTTTTCGCAGGAATGTGGTATATGGCCAGAAAAAAAATAGAAAACTGGACACTTTGGATTATTGGTGATATTATTGTTGTACCTCTCTATGCTTATCGCGGTTTAGGGATGCTGTCACTTCAATATTTAATTTTTACAATTTTGGCTATTTCAGCTTATTTAGAATGGAGAAAGATCTTAGACAGCAAAAAACAACAATCATAAAAATTGCTTTATTTGGTCCTGAGAGTACAGGTAAAACTACATTAGCAAAACAGCTTGCGGAGTACTACGAAACCGAATGGGTTCCCGAGTTTGCACGCGATTATCTACAAGAGAAATGGGAAGAGAATAAGCATATCTGTGTTGCAGATGATATGATGCCTATAGCTTATGGTCAAACTGCGTTAGAAAATAAAAAGCTTGAAACAGCAAATAAATATTTGTTTTGTGATACCAATTTAATGGTAACCAAAGTTTTTTCTGAAATGTATTATGGTTTTTGTGATCCGCTTTTGAATGAAGCTGCATTAAAACATGAATACGATTTGTTCTTTTTGACTGATATTGATGTTCCGTGGGAGAAAGATGATATTCGTGATACTCCAAACGGAAGAGAAACCGTTTTTTCTGTTTTTAAACAAACTTTAATAGATACTAAAAAGCCTTTTATAACTCTTTCTGGCGACAAAGAATGTCGTCTAAAGAAAGCAGTTTCGATTATAAATGATTTGGCTTTCGCTAAAGAAAATGATTTTTCGTCTGAAGATTTTGTACAGATTTACAATAGAGGAATTTCTTTTAAAACGGTTTTAAAACAATTAGAAAGCTTTAAAAAAGGAATTTCAAAAAGTAATTTAATCAGACCAGCTACAATCAACGACGGAATTTTAAGTTTTTCTGAAAATGAATTTCAAGAAAAAGCACTGATTTTTGATGAACTAAAAGATAAATTTAAAATCAAAAAGTTTGTTCCTGCTTCTGGTGCTGCGACCAGAATGTACAAGTTTTTGACAGCTTTTCTGAATGATTTCGATATCACAAAAGAAACAATTAATGCTTATATCAACAGAAAAAATGATAAAGAACTTGCCATTTTTATTGTTGGAATGGAGAAGTTTCCTTTCTTCAAAGAAGTTGATCAAAAACTAAGAGAAGTTTATCCTGATTTTGAGAATTTAGAAAGAGATTATAAAAACTATTACTTTATAAAACTGTTACTGTCTCCAGATCATTTTAATTCTGCAAACAAGCCAAAAGCAGTTTTACCGTTTCATTTATATAAAACACATATTGCCAATCCGATTGAAGAACATTTGAATGAATGTGTGCATTATGCATCATCCAACAATGTGTCTAATTTACATTTTACGGTTTCGGAAATACATCAAGATTTGTTTGAAAAAGCAGTTCTTGAAGTTAAAGATAAAGTTGAAAAGCCTTCAGGAATCAAAATCAATATCGGATATTCATATCAAAATAAAAGTACAGATTCTGTCACAGTAGATTTAAATAATAAACTTGTAAAAGATATAAACAGCAATTTAATTTTTAGACCTGGCGGACATGGGGCTTTAATTGAAAACCTGAATAATTTAGATTCAGATCTTATTTTTATTAAAAATATTGACAATGTAATTCAAAATCATATTGATGAAATTACACTTTATAAAAAAGCTTTAGCAGGTGTTTTACTGGAAACACAAGAAAAGGTTTTTAACTATTTAAAATTGATCGATAAAGGAGAGCTAAAGGAAAATAATATTTTAAAAATTATTAATTTTCTACAGCGAGAATTTAATATTGAAATGACTTCAGATTTCAATAAGTTTACTTTTGAGAATAAAATTAATAGACTAAAAGAATTATTATACAAACCAATTCGCGTTTGCGGAATGGTTAAAAACGAAGGAGAACCTGGAGGCGGTCCGTTTTGGGTTGTAAATAAAAAAGGTGTAAAATCTTTGCAAATTGTAGAAACATCTCAAGTTGATAGAGAAGATAATAAACAAGAAAAAATTTTAGCAGAAGCAACTCATTTTAATCCAGTTGATTTAGTTTGTGGAATTAAAGATTACAAGAATGAAAAATTTGATTTGCTACAATATGTTGATCAAGAAACAGGTTTTATAGTTGAGAAAAGTCTTGATGGAAAACCTGTTAAAAATTACGAGTTACCAGGTTTGTGGAACGGATCTATGGCAAATTGGTTAACAGTTTTTGTCGCAGTTCCTTTAATTACTTTTAATCCGGTAAAAACGGTAAACGATTTATTAAAAGCAGCGCATCAGCCACAATAATATGGACGTAGAAAAAATCATATCAGAATTAAACTTTAAAGCCGTTCGCAGTAGTGGAGCGGGCGGACAAAACGTGAACAAAGTTTCGTCTAAAATAGTTTTGAATTTTGATTTGGAAGCTTCTCAAGCTTTATCTGATGAAGAAAAATTGCTTTTGCAAACTAATATTGCAGCACGTTTAACTTCTGAAAATATTTTGATTTTAAACTGCGACGAAGACCGAAGCCAACTTAAAAACAAAGAAATTGTTATTAAACGATTTTTAGAAATCATCAAAAAAGGCTTATACGTTCCGAAAGTTAGAAAGGCAACAAAAGTTCCAAAATCTGTAATCAAGAAAAGGATTAAGGATAAAAAGAACATTTCGGATTTGAAACAATCTAGAAGAAAACCCGATTTTTAATATTAAGACTGTAGAATTAAGTATTGAGAAATCCAAAAATGAAAAATCTTAATACTTAATACATTTATCTTAATACTTTTTTATATTTGCACTGTCTCAAAGGGGTGCTCTAAATAACGAGCTGAGATCATACCCAAAGAACCTGAGCGAGTAATGTTGCTAAGGGAAAAACGACACTATCGAGCGTGCACACTTTATCTTGTCGTGAAACACATTTATTAATTTAACAAAAGAATAATTCCCCCTTTTATTCGTAATTCTTTACGAATGAAAACTATTTTTAAAGGTGCTGAGGCACCAAGGTACAAAGGTTCGAAGGTTAAAAATCTTAATAGAACCAAATCTATTTTCTTTTCTCTATTTTCTATTTTCTTTTCTCTGGTTTCTTTCGCGCAACAGCAAGATTCTACCAAAGTAAATTCTCTTGATGAGGTTTTAGTTTCTGCAGTTCGCGTTACTTCAAAAACTCCAGTGAGTTTTAGTAATATGGATAAAAAAGAGATTAAATACAGAAATTTAGGTCAAGATATTCCTGTTTTGATGAATTATCTTCCATCGGTTGTAACAACTTCTGATGCTGGAAATGGTGTTGGATACACTGGAATTCGTGTGCGTGGAAGTGATGCAACACGTGTAAATGTAACTATAAACGGAATTCCGTACAACGATGCAGAAAGCCAAGGAACTTTTTGGGTAAATATGCCCGATTTTGCTTCTTCTGTAGAAAGTCTACAATTGCAACGCGGAGTCGGAACATCTACAAACGGAGCAGGTGCTTTCGGTGCAAGTTTAAATATGCTGACAGATAGTTATGCCAGAAAAGCAACTGGAGAAATTTCAAGTTCTGCTGGATCTTTCAATACATTAAAAAATACAGTAAAGTTTAGTACAGGTTTATTAAACGATCATTTTGAAATTGCAGGACGTTTGTCTGCGATAAAAACAGATGGTTACATAGATCGCGGTAGCGCAGATTTAAAATCGTATTTCTTGCAAGGAACTTATGTTGGTAAAACAACTTTAATTAAAGCTTTAGTTTTTGGTGGAACACAAAAAACGTATCAATCTTGGAACGGAATTGATAGCGAAAAATTAAGTGAAAACCGCAGATATAATTCAGCGGGAGAATATACAGACGAATTTGGTGTTACGCGCTATTATGATAATGAAACGGATAATTACAATCAAGATCATTATCAGTTACATTGGAGCGAATCTATTTCTGATAAATGGAGCACAAACTTTGCGCTTCATTATACAAAAGGAAAAGGTTATTTTGAAAATTACAAAGAAGATGCTGAAATGTCTGAATATGGTTTACCTGCCGTTGGAGCAGTAACTACAACAGATTTGGTACGTCAGAAATGGTTAGATAATGATTTTTACGGAACTACTTTTTCTGCAAAATATGTAGCAGATGGCTTAGACGTTATTTTAGGCGGTGGATGGAATAAATACGAAGGCGATCATTTCGGAAAAGTAATTTGGGCTAGATATGCTTCAACATCAGAATTGGGAGATCATTATTATGATGATTTTTCAACAAAAACGGATGGTAATATTTTCGCAAAAGCAAATTATCAATTTACAGAACAATTAAGCTTTTACGGAGATTTGCAATACAGAAATGTACATTATAAAGCTAATAGTGCAGAAACTGGTTTAGTAAATGATAATTTCAATTTCTTTAATCCGAAAGCAGGTTTAAATTATGCGTTTTCTCAAAAAAGCACTTTATACTTCTCGTACGCGAGAGCAAATCGTGAACCAAACAGAACCGATTATGAGGGCGGAAATGTAAAGCCAGAAAAATTAAATGATTATGAATTAGGTTGGAGATTCAATTCGGAGAAATTCCAGTTGAATTCTAACGTTTACTATATGGCATATAAAGATCAATTAATTTTGACGGGAAGATTAGATGATGTTGGAAATCCAATTCGTGCCAATACAGAAAAAAGTTATCGTTTAGGTATTGAAGTTGATGCAACAATTGCACTTTCTAGCAAATTTACTTTAAGACCAAACTTTACTTTAAGTAGCAACAAAAATGTTGATCTAGCTGTTGATGGCGAATATTACGGAACAACAAAAATTGCTTATTCTCCAGAAATTATTGCAGGAAACGTAATTGTTTACAAACCAATTGAAGGACTATATCTGTCATTATTGCAAAAATATGTTGGAGAACAATTCATGAATAATATAGAATTGCCAGCGGCTAAATTGGCCGATTATTTTGTAAACGATTTTAATGCTTCTTATGAAATAAAACCAAAAACAATATTTAAATCGATTACGATTACAGCTTTGGTTAATAATATTTTAAACAAAAAATATATTTCAAACGGAGCAATGTGGGATGTTTATCCGTACTATTATCCGCAAGCAGGAAGAAATTTCTTGATTGGATTAAGTTTGAAATTCTAAAATATTCTAAATAACAAAAAAAGCCCGAAGGTGTTTAGTTACGCTTTCGAGCTTTTTTTGTTATATATATTTCAAATAAATCTTCTTGATTTAAAAGTTAAATTAAAATTAAAAATAGTTATTTAATTAGCATAAAATAGTTAAATTCTAAAAAACAAAAAATCTGAAATTTAAACTTTTAGGTTTTTTTCTAATAAACTATATTCTTGTTAATTTTTCGTTAATTTTTAAAGTTTATTCTTATGTTTTTTTTTTTTTTGAATATTTACAACGGTTAACCAAAAAGATATTTAATAAATTTTAACTATTATTTAATTATGAAAAAATTAGTATTTACCGCTTTATTAGGGATGTTATCTGTTAGTGGTTTTTCAATGACCGAAACAAGTAATGAAAGAGTTTCTTTTGACAAAGTCGTTTTTGAAGATTGTGCGATAGCTGCGCATGAGACAATTGCAACTATAAAACTTGAGATGGAAATGTCTGAATGGGAGGAAGATTATTATTGGTATTCTTTTTATAGTGCCTGTATGAATAGATAACTAATATCGGGAGGGTCTATTTAATAGATTCTCCTGACATTTTGACTTAATATTTTGATAAATTAAATTGAAGAATTGTAATAATGAAAAAAAAAATAAACCTATATAAATTAATAATGCTGTTTTTAGGTATTGTTGTTTGTAATGGAGCAACAATCAATATTGATAGTAGTGATGTTAATAAAGTAATTTATAAAATAAGAATGCCCCCTAGAGATAATAAATTTAAATCTCCTCAAGCAGAAAAATTTATTAATGATATTGCAAATGGTTTAGAGTTAGTTGAATGTCAGTTGTTATTTAATAAGACTAGTTCTGTTTTTAAAATAATAGATAAGTTAGTTGCTGATAATGATAAAACTTATGGTTTAGGGGCAATTCAGGCTAGTGGGATTTATTTTAAGGACACGAAAAACAAAATAAAAATTATGCAGCAGAGTATTCGTGGGGAAAAATTAAATATAATTTTACCATATGAAGAATATAAATGGGATGTTTTAGCAGAAACAAAAGTTATAGATGGGTATAGGTGTTATAAGGCAGTTGGGTATCGTGAAGAATTTAATGCTAAGGACAATAAAATCAAAATTGTTCGTCCAGAAGTTTGGTTTACTCCAGAGATACCTTCGTCATTTGGGCCTAAAGGAATGGATGGTTTACCAGGATTAGTTTTGGAAGGGAAATTGAGTGAAATGGCATATTTTTATGCTACAAAAATAATCTTTAATGTTGAGTCTGATGAAAAATTAGAAAGGCCAATAGATGGAAAGGATATGACGTACGATAATTTTAAAGAGTTTATGCTTAAGGGATATTCTAAGAACTAAAAAAAAGTAATTTTCAATTAGTTCAAGTAATTTTTAGAGATTTTTATCAGGTCAATTGTAAAAAATGATTTTAAAACAAAAAACTTATAATTCTATTATAGAAGATGTATTTAATAAAAAAATAAGAAGATCTATGTTTTTTTATATGCTTCAATGTAATCGGAGCAAATTAAAAGGTGTAAAATGATTAGATTATTTGCGATTTTTTTGTTTTTAAATTCATTTATTGCATTTGCTCAGGGACATGTATTTACCGGTGTAGTTTCCGATGATGCATCAAAACCTCTAGAATCTGCCAATGTCATTGCAAAACCGCTACAGGAAAAAGCAAGTTTAAAATTTGCCATTTCAGACAATAAAGGGCGCTATAAATTAGAACTTGAAAAAAATGTAGCATATGAAATTATGGTCTCTTATATTGGCTATATCGAAGAAGTTTTTGTTTTAGAGGCTCAAAGCAACATTTTAAATTATGATTTTAAGTTAAGATCTTCAGGAGAAAACCTCAAAGAAATTGTTATCAAACATGAGTTCAAGCCCATAGTCGTAAAAAAAGATACTTTAGTTTTTGATGTCAATAGTTTTGCAAATGGCAATGAACGTAAGATGAAAGAAATCTTAGAGAAATTACCAGGTGTTGAGGTCGATAAAAAAGGAATAGTAACAGTACAAGGTAAGAAAGTAACCAAAATGCTAGTCGAAGGCAAATCTTTTTTTGGAGGAGGTTCTAAACTCGCTGTAGAAAATATTCCCGCTAATGCATTAGATAAAATTGAGGTTATAGACCATTTTAATGAAGTTGGCTTTATGAAACAGGTTTCAGATAGTGATGACCTTGCCATGAATGTAAAACTTAAAGAGGATAAAAAGAAATTTATTTTTGGAGATGTAGAAGTTGGTGCGGAGGTTGGTGCGGGAGACAACGGCTTTTATCTGGCTCATGCGGCTTTGTTTTATTATAGTCCAAAAACAAATGTGAGTTTTATAGGCGATGCCAATTCTATTGGTAAAAGCACTTTTACATTTGATGATTTAATGCGGTTTGGAGGCGGAGTAAGCAGTTTTCTTTCAGGCAGAAAATCTTTGTCTAATTTGTCTTCTTTTTCTAGTGATAATACTGATGTTTTAAAAAATAAATCGCAATTTGGAGCATTTAATTTTAATCATGATTTTTCAAGTAAGCTTTCTGTTTCAGGCTATGGTATATTTTCTAAAGTTTTAATAGCTTCCAGAATTGAAAACAATATTGAATATTTAAATAATTCCAGCATTGCATTTGAAAATAAAGACAGAAATGCAAAAAACACAGCAGTACTAGGAATTGGAAATATAAAACTGGATTATTCGCCATCAAATAAAGAAAAATGGTATTACAACGGACAATATCAATCAAGCACAAATGATTTGAAAAGTGTCTTGAACTCAACCACAAATTTAGGAACTTCGATTTTTGAAACTATAAATAAAGCAGATAATATTTCGGTAAAGCAGTATGTCGAATGGCATAAAAGTTATAATAATAGCAATACGACAACATTTGTAATTAATCAGGCCTATAATAAAATTACTCCAATAAATAATTGGTTTACAAATCAGCCTTTTTTACAAGGATTAATACCTTTGGAAAAAGACGATAGCTACACTTTAAACCAAATAAAGAAAACAGAAGCCAATAGCATTGATATGCTTTTTAAGCATTACTGGATTATTAATAACGCCAATCATCTGTATACAATTGCAGGGAATAATCATGAATATACAGCTTTTCAGACTTCTGAAAAACAAATATTAACTGACGGTTCTATTAATGACTTTTCAGATAAAGGTTTTGGCAACAATATTAAATACAAATTAAATGACGCTTATATTGGTTTAGAATATAAATTCAGAATAGGAAAATGGGTTAATAAGCCCGGTTTGTATTTGCATAGGTATAATTTAAATACGATTCAAAGTAATAATGAACATACCGTTGCAAAAACACTTTTTCAGCCACAATGGAATAGTGATTATGAGTTTAATAAATCAGAAACTTTGAGTCTTACTTATAAAATGGAAAATAGATTTCCAGAAGTAAATCAATTAGTAGACAAGTATACTCTAGAGTCTTATAATACTGTTTTTAAAGGAAATGCTTTATTAGAAAACGAAAAATATCATACAGCCAATTTACGTTACTCAAAAATGAACTCTTATCGAGGAATTGTTTGGAATGGAATGTTGAATTATTCTAAAAAGACAAAAGTCACTCGCAATGAAGTAGAGTTAGACGGTATAAATCAATTTAACACCCCTGTGATGACAGATAATCCTGAAACTAATATTGGTTTTAATGGTTCAGTTTCTAAGCGAATTTATCGATTTAATTTAAAGTTAAATACGAGATTATCTTGGTTTGAGTATTCGCAAAAATTAAATGATATTACAACAATTAACAAAAGAGATAGTCAGGATTTAGGTTTGATTTTTAAAACGGCATATAAAAAATGGCCAGACATTAGCGTTGGTTACACTAAAGGCTTTAGTAGTTTTTCAGGTTTAACTAAGTCACATTTTCAAACAGATGCGATTAGTTCCTCATTCGAAATTACAGCTTTTAAGTTTTGGACTTATAAAATCAATTATGATTATCTAAAAAATACATATAGTAGAAATCAATCTAATTTTTATGATATGATAGATACATCAATATTTTATCAGAAAAAAAATAATCCTTTTGGTTTTCAGCTCAGTGTAAATAATCTACTTGATATTAAGAAGAAATACAGTAACAGGTTTTCTGATTACATGATTAGCGAACAGTCAACTTATATTTTACCAAGAGCAATTATGTTTACAGTTTCTTATAAGTTATAATTTTTAATTATATACGTGAATCACAGTTCCAGATCCTTCAGCGCGATACTGTTTCATCGGATATTCTTTTCCTCCAAGTCCTGTAAATAAATTATACTCCGCTTTATCGCAAGAACAAACCGCATAAATGCCACTAATTGTCATAGCCGTACAAGACGTAATTGCTTGATTTGGGCATGCCGCATCAAAAGCGGTGTAAGTTCCTTCTCCAGTTTTCATTACTATAATTCCTTTTGCTCCATAATTAGGAACATACACAGGATTACTTACATATTTCAAATTATTATATGTCGGGAGATTATTGTCCAAATAAACATTAATAGAATAATTGGGAATGTATGGGTTATTGTTACTTCTATTATTGTCGCTGCAAGAGAACAAAACAGCGGTAAAGGCGATAAAGAACCAGATTTTTTTCATTATTCGAATAAGAATTAGTTAAAACAAAAATAATTTATTTAGATTTGAAATCTATATGATTAACATATAATTATGTACTATTAAAAATAATAGTATATTTGTGGTAAGAAAATCCCGTCGCGATGGGATTTTTTGTATTTATATAAACGATGAAGTTATGAGTAAAGTATCTTATTATACAGCTGAAGGATTAAAAAAATTAAAAGATGAATTGGAGCATTTAAAAAGTGTAATGCGTCCAAAAGCATCTCAAGATATTGCAGACGCAAGAGATAAAGGAGATTTGTCTGAAAATGCAGAATATGATGCAGCAAAAGAAGCACAAGGTTTATTAGAAATGAGAATTGCTAAACTAGAAGAAGTTTATGCAAATGCACGATTAATTGACGAATCTCAATTGGACGTTTCTAAAGTTTTGGTTTTATCTAATGTGAAAATCAAAAACCAAAGCAACGGAATGGAAATGAAATATACGCTTGTAGCAGAAAGTGAAGCCGATTTAAAAACAGGAAAAATCTCTGTAACTTCTCCTATCGGGAAAGGTTTACTTGGGAAATCTGTTGGAGAAGTAGCTGAAATTACAGTTCCAAACGGAGTTTTAAAATTTGAAATTCTAGAAATTTCAAGAGACTAAGTAATTGCGAGGAACGAAGCAATCACATTATTAAGATTTAAAATCAACTATGGCATCAATATTCACTAAAATAGTAAACGGAGAAATTCCAGCTTATAAAATTGCTGAAGACGATAATTATCTAGCTTTTTTAGACGTAAATCCAAATGCTAAAGGACACACACTTTGTATTCCGAAACAAGAAATCGATAAGATTTTTGATATGGATGACGAACTGTATTTAGGTTTAATGAAGTTTTCTAAAAAAGTTGCAGCGGCCTTAGAAAAAACTGTTCCATGCAAAAGAGTCGGAATCGCTGTTGTTGGACTTGAAGTGCCGCACGCACACGTACATTTGATTCCGTTAAACGAAATGGATGAAATGCGTTTTATTAATAAAGTTTCTCTTTCTAAAGAAGAATTTGAAGCTTTGGCAAAAGATATTCAATCGAATTTGTAAAGACTTCGACTTCGCTCAGTCTGACAAAATAGATAATAAAAAGTGCAGTAAAATTATTACTGCACTTTTTTATTTAATGAAATCTGAAAAGTAGTTCCTTTTCCAATTTCAGAATTTAATACTTTAATTTTTCCGTTGTGATATTCTTCTACAATTCTTTTGGTTAAAGAAAGTCCGAGTCCCCAACCACGTTTTTTTGTGGTAAAACCAGGTTCAAAAATTGTTTTAAATTGTTTTTTAGAAATTCCCGTTCCAGAATCTTTAATATTGATTTTTACATGATGCGCATCTTGCTCAATTTGAAGGTCTAAAGTTCCTTTTCCTTTCATGGCATCAATAGCATTTTTAACCAAATTTTCGATAGTCCAGCTATGCAAAGTCGGATTAATCATGCCGAAAATAGGATTTTCAGGAGCTTTAAACGAAAAAGCAACTTGTTTAGAAAATCGAGATTGCAAGTATTCGTATGCATTTTTTGTTTCTTCGACAATATCATAAAGTCCTAAAACAGGTACAGAACCAATTTTAGAAAAACGATCAGTAATCGTTTGCAAACGTTCAATATCTTTTTCTATTTCTGTAGAAATAGAAGGATCGATATCTTCTGTTTTTAAAATTTCAACCCAACCAATCAGAGAAGACAAAGGCGTTCCGATTTGATGCGCGGTTTCTTTTGCCATTCCTGCCCAAAGTTTATTTTGGGTTGCCATTTTTGTGCTTTTATAAAAATTATAAATTAAGGCAATGCATAAAAAAATAATAAGCGCTAAAGCAATCGGATAATATTTTAGTTTATTCAGTAATTCTGAATTTCCATAATATAAAGTCTGATATTTTCCAGGCGCATATTCAAAAGTAATAGGCTCATTTTCGTTTTTTAATTTATTCAAAAAAGCAGTTCTTTTTTTCTTATCATTAAGTACTTCGTCTGGAACATTTTTAGCACTTACAACTTTGTCATACAGCATTATAATACCTGGAATTGTGGTATTATTGCTAAAAATCTGAAGAGGTAGTTCTACATCAGTGTTTTCATTTGCATTAACAAGCGTAATTTGAGCATTTACAAAAAGCTTCATTTTTAAGCGTTCCTCAATTTTAAATATTTGGAAGAAAGTATAAGTATTCCAAAGAATTAGAGAAATGATAATAAAGCAAACCGAAATAATAATCCAGCGGGTTGTATTTGTTCTTTCAGAAAAAGACATATCAATTATTTTGAAGTATAAATATAACGAAATATACACATTTTATATTTTGCGTATACCGAAAGATTTTTAGTTTTATCGATAAAAGTATTTCTTCTAATTAAACGATTTCAATACTTTTGCAAATACCAAAATGAGGTTTGGTTAAAAAGAAAAATTTATGATTAGCATCAATCCGAAGGAAATACCAACAGTAAAACTACAAGGTTATCTGCAAAGTGCTGTGGGACCGAGACCAATAGCTTTTGCGAGTACAATAAGTGCAAAAGGAATTCCGAATTTGTCGCCTTTCAGTTTTTTTAATGTGTTTAGTTCCAACCCGCCAATTTTGGTTTTTTCACCGTCAAGACGTGTTCGAGATAATACCGTAAAGCACACTTTGATTAATGCAGAAGAAACTCGTGAAGTTGTAATAAATGTTGTAAATTACGATATAGTTCAACAAACTTCATTGGCAAGCACAGAATATGCAGAAGGCGTAAATGAATTTATAAAAGCTGGTTTAACACAAATTCCATCAGATATTGTAAAACCATATCGAGTAAAAGAATCTCCGGTACAGTTTGAATGCAAGATAACGCAAATTATTCCGTTAGGAACTGAAGGAGGAGCAGGAAATTTGATTTTGTGTGAAGTTGTGAAAATTCATATTCATGAATCTATTTTAGATGAAAATGGAGCAATAGATCAGCATAAAATTGATTTGGTTTCAAGGCTAGGAAAAGATTGGTATTCAAGATCTAATCAAGGACTTTTTGAAGTAGCAAAACCCTTGACAACACTAGGAGTAGGCGTAGATGCGATTCCTGATTTTGTAAAAGAAAGTGCTGTTTTTGATGGTAATGATTTAGGTAAATTAGGCAATATTGAGGTCTTGCCCACAAAAGAAGAAGTTAGTATATTTGTGAAGGAAAATTTTTCTGTGAAAGGAGTTTTAAGTTCTGATGACCAGAAAAAAGTACATTTGGAAGCAAAAAAATATTTGGATAATGGCGATGTAGAATCGGCTTGGAAAGTGCTTTTAGCAAAAAAATAAAGAAGAATAGAAACAATAATTAATATAAACGAAGATGGAAGTTATAGGAAAAGTAAAAGTGGTTAATCCTGAGCAACAAGTTAGTGCTTCATTCAAAAAAAGAGAATTAGTAGTTACTACAGATGAGCAGTATCCACAGCACATTTTAATCGAATTTACACAAGATAAATGCGATTTATTAAGCAGCTATAAACAAGGAGAGGCAGTAAAAGTTTCTATCAATTTAAGAGGAAGAGAGTGGGTTAATCCGCAAGGAGAAACAAGATATTTCAATAGTATTCAAGGTTGGAGAATCGAAAGAGTAGGTAACGAAGCGCCAACACAAGCACCGCCAATGCCAGCTGCACAAACTTTTGCTCCTGCAACAAATGTAAGCGAAGACGAACCAGACGATTTACCGTTCTAAGAATTTAGAAATTGTAATATATTAAATTCCAAATTCCAATTCATTCGACTGAATTTGGGATTTGGAATTTTTTATTTCAACTTTTCAACATTGATTATTGTAAAAAGATGTATTATTTATTTAATGATTTATTTTTTCCACCAGTTACCGAAGCCGATGAAGAAGGTGTTTTGGCAATTGGAGGCGATTTAAGTTCAGAACGTTTACAATTGGCTTATAAAAGCGGTATTTTTCCTTGGTTTAATGAAGGAGAACCAATTCTTTGGTGGGCGCCAGATCCTAGAATGGTATTGTTTTTTGATGAACTGATAATTTCAAAAAGCATGAGAAACATTCTGAATAGAAGAATGTTTAAGGTAACGTATAATAAAAATTTTAAAGAAGTAATTTCGAATTGCCAACAAATAAAACGCGATGGGCAAAACGGAACTTGGATTTCTAACGAAATGATCGATGCGTATTGCAAATTAAATGAAGAAGGAATTGCAAAATCTGTTGAGGTTTGGCAAGATGAAAAGTTAGTCGGCGGTTTGTACGGAATTGATTTAGGAAAAGGAAATATTTTTTGCGGAGAAAGCATGTTTTCTAAGGTTTCAAATGCTTCAAAAGTCGCTTTTATTGCTTTAGCATTACATTTGCAAAAAGAAAAGTATAAATTACTGGATTGTCAGGTTTATAATCCACATTTAGAGAGTCTTGGCTGTCGCGAAATTGATCGTGAAGAGTTTATGTCCATTTTAAAAAGCAAATAAAAATGAGAACAGTTTACAGTGTAAAAGAAATCTATATTTATCCGATAAAAAGTTTGGCTGGCATTAGCTTAAAAAGTGCCAATGCAGAAGAAATGGGTTTTGAAAATGATCGCCGTTGGATGATTATTAATGCTGAAAATGTTCATGTTACACAGAGAGAATATCCAAAAATGAGTCAATTTTATCCTGAAGTTTCAGGAGATAAAATTAAAATTGTTTTTGAAGGAGAAACTCACGAATTTTTAATCAATGAACATCTTGAAAATGCAATAGATTCGCAAGTTTGGGATGATAAAAGTGAAGTTTTTGAAGTCAATAAAAATTCATCAAAATGGTTTAGCGATAAATTGGGTTTTGACTGTAAATTGGTAAAAATTATAAAAAACGGTGACAGAAAACATGAAAGTTCTAAATTAAAAGAAACCTTCAATGTGAGTCTTGCCGATGGATATCCATATTTATTAATTGGAACAGAAAGCCTTGATTTTTTGAATGAAAAATTAGAAGAAAAAATCACTATTAAAAGATTTCGTCCGAACATTGTTGTAAGTACTAAAAGTGCTCATGAAGAAGATGATTTTAAGGATTTTAAAATTGGAAAAGTTCAATTTAAAAATATAAAACCTTGCGGAAGATGTATTATGGTTAATAATGATCCGCAGAAAGGAATTGTAAAAAAAGAACCTCTGAAAACATTAAGTAAATACAGAAATGTTGATAATTCAGTTTTATTTGGAACTAATATTGTCAGCTTGAATTCGGGAATTATTAGTGTTGGCGATGAGGTTGTTTTTTAGAAATTCAACTTTGTAAAGCTCCAATTTAGTGTATTAAAAAGTATTAATTCATTTTTTAAAGTAGGTAATTCTAGAATCAATTTTAAAGTTTCATGCGCCATCATATTTCCGATAATTCCGGGTAAAGTTCCCAAAACACCATTCAAATTACAATTCGGAACCTCTTTTGGATTTGGAATTTCTGGAAATAAATCGCGAAGATTTTTACTTCCATTATGATTGAAAACGGCAATTTGCCCTTCAAATCTTAAAATACTTCCATAGACTAAAGTCTTTTTCAGTTTAACGCAAGTATCGTTTACCAAATAACGAGTGGAAAAATTATCAGATCCATCAACAACAATATCAAATTGTTCTATAATTTTTGATGCATTTTCTGCCGTTAATTTTTCATTAATTGCAACAGCTTCAATCAATGGATTTAGTTTTGAAACTACTTTTTGTGCCACAATTGCTTTTTGCTGACCAATTTCATTTTCAGTATATAAAATCTGTCGATGAAGATTGTGAATCTCAATCGAATCAAAATCCATAATTCCGATAAAACCAACTCCAGCTGTTGCAATATATTGTAAAATCGGACAGCCTAAACCGCCAGCGCCAATTACTAAAACTTTTGCTTTTTTTAGTTTTTCCTGACCTTGATCGCCAATTTCAGGAAGAATGGTTTGTCTGTTGTAACGTAGAAATTCTTGTATAATGCTCATTTTATTTTAGTCTTAAAGTTTGAAAGTCAAAAGTCAAAAGTCAAAAGTTATAAGTGAAAGATTAAAGTTAAGTTTTGACTTTTGACTTTTGACTTTCCAACTTTCGACTATAAGCTTTATGCCAATCTTTCCAAACTGGTTCGTAACCTGCTTTTTTTATGATTTTTGAAATTTCTTCTGCTGAACGTTCATCGCTAATTTCAAATTGTTCCAAAGATTGCGGATCGACAACATAACCACCAGGATTTGTTTTTGAACCCGCACTCATACTCGTAACGCCAATCGGAATTATATTGTTTCTGAATTTTTCGTTTTCTCTCGTTGAAATTGAAATTTCTAAATCTTCATTCCACAATCTATAAGCGCAAATAAGTTGTGTCAGATCTTTGTCATCCATAATAAAATTAGGTTCAATAATGCCTTCAGCAGGACGAAGACGCGGAAAAGACACCGAATATTTAGTTTGCCAATATCTCTTTTGAAGATAATCTAAATGCAGAGCATTGAAAAAACTATCCGTTCGCCAGTCTTCCAAACCTAATAAAACCCCCAAACCAATTTTATGAATTCCTGCTGTTCCAATTCGATCAGGAGTTTCTAATCGATAATCGAAGTTTGATTTTTTGCCTTTTGTATGGTATTTTTTGTAAACTTCCTGATGATAAGTTTCCTGATAAACCAAAACAGAATAAACACCTGCATCATGCAAACGATGATAATCTTCTGTAGAAAGTGGCTGAACTTCAACCGAAATAATCGAAAAATCTTCTTTAATTAAATTAATGGCATTTAGAAAATAATTGATATTTACCGTATAATTTGCCTCGCCTGTAACCAATAAAACGTGATCAAAACCTATATTTTTTAAGGCTTCAGCTTCTAGTTTTATTTCAGCATCAGAAAGGGTTTTTCTTTTGATTTTATTATCTAAACTAAATCCGCAATATGTACAGATGTTTTGGCATTCGTTACTCAAATATAAAGGCGCATACATTTGAATGGTTTTTCCGAAACGTTTTTTTGTGATTTCATGGCATTTCTGTGCCATTTGTTCTAAATAATTTTGAGCAATTGGAGAAATCAAAATCAAAAAATCATCGAGATTGTATTTGGTTTTAGACAAAGTTCGTTCGACATCTTTTGATGTGGTTTTGTAAATTCTGGATTGAATTTCATCCCAATTATATTGCTCAAAAATTGATTTGAATGTACTCATGTGATTGTGTTTTTTTAGCGCAAAAAAATTTTAACGCAAAGTGCGCAAAGAATACGCAAAGTTCACTAAGCTTTGAGTTCTTGTATTTGACAAAAAGTCCGCAAAGCTTAGTGAACTTTGCGAAAAAACTTTGTGAACTTTGCGTTAGAAAAAAAATTACTCATAAAGAAAAGAAGTCAATGGACTAGAAGCCGAAGCATAATTTTGCTGATTTGCAACTTTGGCTTCAAAGGCTTTTCTTCCTGCAATAACAGCTTCCCTAAAAGCTTCGGCCATTAATTTCGGATTTCCAGCTACGGCAATAGCGGTATTTACCAAAACAGCATCTGCGCCAATTTCCATTGCTTTTGCGGCATCAGATGGAGCACCAATTCCTGCATCAACAATAACAGGAACATTGCTTTGTTCGATTATAATTTCTAAGAAATCAATAGTTTTTAAACCTTTGTTGCTTCCAATTGGCGAACCCAAAGGCATTACGGCGGCAGTTCCAGCACTTTCTAAATGTTTGCAAAAAACGGGATCAGCGTGAATATATGGAAGAACTATAAACCCCAATTTTGCTAATTCTTCTGTTGCCTTTAAAGTTTCAATCGGATCGGGCATTAGATATTTTGGATCAGGATGAATCTCTAATTTTACCCAATTTGTTTCTAAAGCTTCACGCGCCAATTGCGCCGCAAAAACTGCTTCTTTAGCATTTCTCGCTCCAGAAGTATTGGGCAATAAATTAATATTTGAATGTTGTAAATGCGAAAGGATTGCATCGGTTTCTGTTTCAAGATCAATGCGTTTTAGTGCAACGGTAACCAATTCACTTTCTGAAGCTAAAACCGCTTGCGCCATTTCTTCATTCGAACCAAATTTTCCTGTTCCTAAAAACAAACGAGAATTAAAAGTTTTATTTCCTATGTTAAGCAACGATGTTTGCATATAATTTTTCATTTAATTGTTGAATCAATTTTTCTCTTTCTTCACTTTCTGTGATGATTCCGGAAACGGCAATTCCGTAAATTCCTGTTTCCATCAACGGACCTACGTCGCGTAATGTGATGCCTCCAATTGCATAAACAGGAATTTGAAGTTTGTTTTTCTTTACTTTTTCAAGAATATCAAAATAACCTGCTAAACCTAAAATCGGACTTAATTTTTCTTTTGTGTTTGTAAATCGAAATGGTCCTAAACCAATATAATCGCAGCCGTTTTTTACATGATTTTCGATGTCTTCAAAAGTATTTGCCGTACCTCCGATAATTTTGGTTGTGCCTAAAATTGCTCTTGCTTCGTCAATTTTGGTATCGGTTAGACCTAAATGAACACCATCTGAGGCGATTTGTTCGGCTAAATGTAAATCGTCGTTTACAATAAAATTCGCAAGATATTCTTCGCACAAAGGTTTTACAGCTTCCGCTAAAGTGAAAGTATCTTTGGGAGTGTGGTTTTTAAATCGCATTTGCACCCAATTGCATCCAGCATCAAGCGCTTGGTGAATATTGTACAATTGTTCTTCGATAGTTTCGCCTTGTGAAATGTATTGCAGTTTGTTATACATAATGATATCCGGTTAAGGTTGAAGTTGAATTAAGATAGTTTTCAATATAGATTTTTGCGTTTTTGCAAGCTTCTGTGATAGTTTGATTTAAAGCTAAATTTGATGCAATTGAAGAAGAAAGTACACAGCCTGAACCGTGTTTTTCAAAGCATTTTTTATCGGATGGAAACAATTCTAAAATTTCATTTTTTAGAAATAAAAGATCCGTTCCAATGGCAGTTTCGTTATGCCCGCCTTTTAAGAGAATATTTGTTGGAAGTTGATTTTCTTTCCAATATTTTTTTGAAATAAAACCAGGAAACAGGATTTCGATTTCATTGTAATTTGGTGTCAGTAAATCGATTTTTGATATGATTTTATTCAAATCTAAATAATCTTTAATATTCAAAAATTCAAACTTAGTAGTCGATTTTAAAACGGGATCCCAAACAATTTTTGTCGAAGGAGAAAGTAATTTTATTGTTGAAATAATTCTGCTTAAATCATATAAAGAAGAAAGTATTCCGATTTTTGCCACAGTAATTTTATAATTTAAAAATAATGTTTCGATAGAACGGATGACAAAACTTAAATCCGTCCATTGAATTTCATAAAATTGATTCTCCGTTTGAATAGTATTTGCGGTAGAAATAGCAAAACCTGAAACTTTATGCTGTTCAAATGTCTTGATGTCAGCCAAAATTCCAGCACCGCCAGACGGATCTAAACCTGCGATTGTAAGTACGAATGGACGATTTTCTGACATAGTTTAAATTGTTTTAAAGGATTTTCGTTTTTCCAAATTGTTCCTAAAAGGGCAACATCATCAAAACCATTTTCAAGTGTTTTTTTTATATTTTCTGCATCAATTCCGCCTAAGGCAATGGCTTTTGTTTTATGATTTGTTCTTGATTTTAATGCTTCAAAAAGATCGAGTTTTGGATTATAATTTTCTTTTGAAATACTTTTAAAAACAGGACTTAAAAAGGCGTAATCAAAATCATTTTCTAGTAAATTAAAATCTTCGATAGAATGTGTTGATGTTGATTTATACCTACAAGGTTCTGGAAACCTTGCAGGAATATCTGAATTATTTTTTCTTTCTTTTTCAGAAAAATGAAAGCGGTAAATTCCAAAATCTTCTGCTAATTCATGATGATTATGCAGCACGATTCTATCTCTAAAATCTAAATCAATTTGATGAATAAACTCTGCCATTTCTGCTTCTGAAAAATCAGGTTTCCTAATATGAAGTAAAGACAATCCTCCATCAAATAAAGAATGGAGAACTTGAATTTCATCTTCAATAAACAAAGGATTTGTAATCACAATCATATCAAAAAGTATTAAGTATTAAGATGGCAGTATTAAGAGTTTGGCGTTGAAAATCTTAATACTTAATACCGACATCTTAATACATTCTTAAATATAAATCTCTTTGCCTTGTTCAATAAATTCCTCTGATTTCTCTTGCATTCCTTTTTCTGCGGCTGCGACATCTCTAATTTCCTGAGATATTTTCATAGAACAGAATTTTGGTCCGCACATCGAACAGAAATGCGCCACTTTTGCTCCATCAGCAGGAAGTGTTTCATCGTGAAATTCTCTTGCAGTATCTGGATCTAAAGCCAGATTAAATTGATCTTCCCAACGGAATTCAAAACGGGCTTTACTTAAAGCATTATCTCGATATTGCGCTCCCGGATGACCTTTTGCTAAGTCGGCAGCATGAGCAGAAATTTTATACGTAATAACACCGTCTTTTACGTCTTTTTTATTCGGCAAACCCAAATGCTCTTTTGGTGTAACATAACACAACATGGCGCATCCGTACCAGCCAATCATCGCCGCACCAATTGCCGAAGTAATATGGTCGTAACCAGGTGCAATATCTGTTGTTAACGGACCTAAAGTGTAAAATGGAGCTTCATGACAATGTTCTAATTGCTTGTCCATATTTTCTTTAATCATGTGCATCGGGACGTGTCCTGGACCTTCAATAAAAACTTGAACATCATGTTTCCAAGCAATTTTCGTTAGTTCTCCTAAAGTTTCTAATTCCGCAAATTGAGCGGCATCATTAGCATCTGCAATTGAACCGGGACGTAAACCATCTCCCAAAGAAAAAGCGACATCATATTGTTTCATGATTTCGCAGATTTCTTCAAAATGCGTGTATAAAAAGTTTTCCTTATGATGAAATAAACACCATTTTGCCATAATCGATCCGCCGCGAGAAACGATTCCTGTAACGCGATTTGCGGTTAAATGAATGTAGCGAAGTAAAACGCCAGCGTGAATTGTGAAGTAAGAAACGCCTTGTTCTGCTTGCTCAATTAAGGTATCGCGGAAAATTTCCCAAGTTAAATCTTCAGCAATTCCTTTTACTTTTTCCAAAGCTTGATAAATAGGAACTGTACCAATTGGAACTGGAGAATTTCTAATAATCCATTCTCTGGTTTCGTGAATGTTTTTTCCTGTCGATAAATCCATAATCGTATCTGCGCCCCAACGGCATGCCCAAACTGCTTTTTCTACTTCTTCTTCAATGCTAGAAGTCACGGCGCTGTTTCCGATATTGGCATTAATTTTTACTAAGAAATTACGCCCGACAATCATTGGTTCGCTTTCTGGGTGATTGATATTGTTTGGAATAATGGCTCTTCCGCAGGCAACTTCAGAACGTACAAATTCTGGTGTGATTTTACTTTTTGGAGTATTCGCACCGAAACTATGACCGCTGTGTTGACATTGCATAGCTTTGGTTTGTTCGTTTAAAAGTTCAATTCTTTGATTTTCGCGAATAGCAATATATTCCATTTCTGGAGTAATAATTCCTTGTTTAGCGTAATACAATTGCGTTACGTTGGCGCCTTTTTTAGCACGTTTTGGCTGATGTAAATATTCAAAACGAAGGTGGTTTAGGCTTTCATCTTTTAATCGGCTTAAGCCATAATTGGAAGTTATTTCGTTTAAAATTTCGACATCATTTCGGTTAAGAATCCAGCTTTCGCGTAAGCGTGGCAATCCTTTTCGAATATCAATTTCAACATTCGGATCTGTATATGGACCAGAAGTATCATAAACTGTTACGGGAGGATTTTTTTCAATTCCGCCGTTCGAAAGTTTCGTGTCGCTAAGATTAATTTCGCGCATTGCCACTTTTATAGGATGAATTTCTCCATCGATATAAACTTTTTTAGAATTCGGAAATGGGGTTCTGGATATTTGTTCTTCTGTAGTCATAATATTTTTGTTTCAAGTTTCAGGTTTGAAGTGTTCAAGTTGATTCTGATTGTATTTAATCGCAACGTTTTTCTGTAGAGACGCACAGCAGTGCGTCTACGTTTCAATATGAAATTGGAATTGTCGTTTTCGATTTTATCCGCCTTGAGTGGCAGAAATGATCAAAATTTCGTCAGTTTCTTGTACGAGGAATTCGTTCCAATTGGTTTTTGGAACAACAGTATTGTTGACAGCAACGGCAATTCCGTTTTGTTTGTGCGGAATTTCGAGATCGAGCAATGATTGAACGCTTAGCGATTCAGCATTGAAATGTTTGGTTTGTTGATTGATTTTTAGTTCCATTCCTTTTACGTTTAGTGTATAGTTACACATTAGGAATGGCTACAATTACGCATAGAAATGCGCGCAGAAGTCATCTTACTTTTCCCTACGCTAGTATGAACTAGATCAGGTTCAGAGGGTAAAATCTCAGCCTACAAGTTGTAGACACCCCTAAAGTGTGAAGCAAATATATGTAATTTTTTTAAGTTTTCAGTCGCAGTTTTCAGTTTACAGTCTTCAGACTTTAATTTTAAGTTTTTAAAAATGTAAACCGAGACTGAAAACTGAGACTATTTTATCGTTCGTGTAAAGCAATCTTCGATATGATCATTGACCATTCCAGTTGCTTGCATATGCGCGTAAATAACAGTTGAGCCAACGAATTTGAAACCACGTTTTTTTAAATCTTTGCTGATTGCATCAGAAATTGGAGTGGTTGCAGGAACATCTTTTAATGTTTTTGGTTTATTGTCAACAGGTTTTCCGTCAACAAATTTCCAAATGTATTTTGAGAAAGTTCCAAATTCTTCCTGAATCTTCATAAAAGCCTGGGCGTTTGAAACAGCTGATTTAATTTTTAACCCATTTCGAATAATGCCTGTGTTTTGCATTAATTCTTCAATTTTATCTTCAGAATAATTGGCAATCTTTTTATAATCGAAATTGTCAAAAGCAGTTTTAAAATTTTCTCTTTTATTTAAAATCGTAATCCAGCTTAAACCTGCTTGAAAAGTTTCTAAAATTAGAAACTCAAAAATTGTTGGATCGTCGTAAACCGGAGTTCCCCATTCTTCGTCGTGGTATTTTTTATATAAATCGCTGGAAGAACACCAGCCGCATCTTATTGGTTCCATTTTTTATTTTCAAATATAAAAAAACCTCAGTTCATTTTTTGAACTGAGGCTAATTTTGTTAATTGCAATAATTTATTTTCTTACATATTCAGTTAGAGCATAAATTGCATTATCATTACCTTTTGTTATTTTTAGTCTTAATGTTGTTTCATTCAATCTTAATATTTCATAAGTAATTTCATTGTTTAAAATATCTTTACTTTTTAAAATATTATTTGATTTCGACCATGTTCCGTCATTATTATATTCCTTACATTTCGAATTAGCATATTCGTATTGTAATTCTTTATAATTTCCATTTTCTAAAAATTCAATTTGATTGTTACTGCATCCGCCTTCTGGTGTAATTGTTAGTAGAAGTTCTGTGCCATTTAAAATATTTCCTCTTTTTGTTAGTTCCCACTTACCTACAATTGAAGTATCTTGTTGAATATCTTCATTTTCATTATTATCACTGCTACATGATATAAACAATCCAATTGACATTAATAATACCACTAATTTTTTCATTGTTACTTAATTTAAAATTTATTAAGCAGCAAATGTAATTTATTTCTTTAAAAATAAAAACATAAATGATATATTTTTCTTACAAAATAATTATTATGTATCAAGTTTTTTATTCGCAGGATCATTCTCTAAATACTTTTTAATCAAATGATGTCCTAAATAAATTGCTGGAGTTAAAACAATAGCAATGGCTAGTTTAAAAGTATATCCAACTAATCCAGAAGAGATAAATGTATCAAAATCAATTTTCCCTGGAAGCCAAAAAGCAATTCCTAATACGATAAACGAATCAAATAGTTGTGAAATTACGGTAGATCCTGTAGTTCTAAGCCATATTTTTTTATGTCCTGTTCGGTTTCTAAAGAACCAAAAAACGCTGACATCAATTAATTGCGAAACCATAAAAGCAATAATACTTCCAACAATAATCCACATACTTTGCCCGAAAACCGCCTGAAATTGCTCGTCATTTACGGGACTTATCCCTTTTGCTGCAGGAATAACAATCGCCATAAATAAAATCAGAAAAGCATAAGCAATTAAACATGCCGTTATGAAAGAAAGTTTTTTTACGCCTTTTTCTCCAAAATATTCATTAATTAAATCTGTTGTTAAAAATACAATCGGCCAAGGTAGAATTCCGATACTCATTACAAATGGACCAATCTGAATTAATTTTCCTCCGATAAGTTCGGCAACAACTGCGTTAGTAATAAAGATTCCTGCTAGAATTACAAAAACAATTTCTCTTCGAGTTTTAAACATGATATTTTGGATATTAGTGTTTCAAATTTAAACTATTTCCTTTTTAACTGAAAGTTGTTTTTTTGAATTTGCATTTTCGCCAAGTTTAAAGTTAAAAATTATTCATTGGTTTTCTTTTTAGTTATTTTTGAAACAATTACTAATTCTGTTATTAAATCTAATTAATGAGAATGAAAAAAATATTATCAATTTTTATCATGAGTACAACCTTTTTTGCGTCTAACGCACAAACAAATTCTGATAATCCTCTACTGAAAAAATGGACAGGACCTTATGGCGGAGTTCCGGCTTTTAATGAGTATAAGGTGTCAGATTTTAAACCTGCAATCGAATTTGCGATTCAGGAAAAACTTAATGAAGTAGACGCTATTGCGAACAATACAAAACCGGCTACTTTCGAAAATACTATTGTTGCTTTGGAGCGTTCTGGAGAAACAATCGAGAGAATTATGACTGTTTACGGTATTTACAGATCGAATTTAAGCAGTCCTGAGTTTAGTGTAATAGACAGAGAAATGTCGCCTAAATTTTCAGAGTTTTCAGATAAAATCAATCAAAATAAAAAATTATTCACCAGAATTGAAGCGGTTTACAAATCAAAAGATAAAAACAAGCTTACAGGTGAACAACAACGTTTAATATGGTTGTATTACACTAATTTTGTACGTCAAGGCGCTCAGTTAAACGACGCAGACAAAGCTAAAGTTGCAGGTATAAACAAAGATTTGGCTTCGCTTTTTACTCGTTTTAGCCAAAATTTATTAGCAGAAGAGAATAACCAATATGTTGCTTTAAAAACAGAGAGCGATTTTGATGGTTTGCCAGCTGAAGTTAAAAATGCTGCAATTGCTGAAGCAAAAGAAAGAAAATTAGATGTAATGGGCTGTATTGCAAATACACGTTCTTCAATCGAACCATTTTTGACTTTTTCAACTCGCAGAGATTTAAGAGAAAAAGCGTTTGATATTTTTGTGAAACGTGGAGATAACGGAAATGAAAATGATAATAACGCAACACTTGTTTCAATTTTGCAATTACGAACTCAAAAAGCAAAATTATTAGGTTATCCAACATTTGCTGATTGGAGTTTGTCTAATAAAATGGCAAAAGATCCTAAAAAGACTTTGGCTTTAATGGAATCTGTTTGGGAACCAGCTGTTGAGCAAGTTCGTAAAGATGTTGCTGAAATGCAGAAAATTGTTGATGCTGAAGGAGGAAATTTTAAAATTCAGCCTTGGGATTACCGTTTTTATGCTGAAAAAGTTAGAAAAGCTAAATACGATTTAGATCAAAATGAAGTTAAGCCGTATCTTCAGTTAGAAAATTTACGTGAGGGAATGTTTTGGGTTGCTGGAGAGTTATTTAATTTAAGCTTTAAGCAAATTACTAATGTTCCGGTTTATCATCCAGATGTGCGTGTTTGGGAAGTAAGCAATAAAGTAACTGGCAAAGTTGTAGGTTTATGGTATTTTGATCCTTATGCGCGTGCAGGAAAACGTTCTGGAGCTTGGATGAATGCTTACCGCGCTCAACAAAAGCTTGACGGAGATGTATTGACGATTGTGTCTAATAACTGTAATTTTATTAAAGGAGCTGCAAACGAACCAATTTTAATTTCTTGGGAAGATGCTTCGACTTTATTCCACGAATTTGGACACGCACTTCACGGATTATGTTCTAATGTTACTTACCCAAGTTTAGCAGGAACAGCTGTTGCGAGAGATTATGTAGAGTTTCCGTCGCAATTATTAGAGCATTGGTTGGCAACTCCAGAAGTATTGAACAAATTCGCTTTGCATTATAAAACAAATCAGCCATTACCACAGGCTTTAGTAGACAGAATTGAAAAAGCATCAAACTTTGGTGAAGGTTTTTCTACTGTTGAAACGATTTCAAGTTCTTTAGTTGACATGAAACTTCATTTAGCAACAGAACCAATAGATCCGCACAAATTTGAAAAAGAAACGTTAGATGCGCTTCATATGCCTTCTGAAATTGTGATGCGTCACCGTATTCCACAATTTGGACATATTTTCTCAAGCGATGGCTATGCTGCTGGATATTATAGCTATTTGTGGGCAGATGTTATTAATGCAGATGCGTGGGAAGCTTTTACAGAAGGAAAAGGAGCATATGATAAAGCTGTTGCAAAAAGACTTTACGATACTGTTTTTAGTGTAGGAAATACTATTGATCAGGAAAAAGCGTATGAGAATTTCAGAGGAAGAGCTCCAAAATCGGATGCTTTAATGCGTGCAAGAAACTTTCCAATTAAGGCTAAGAAATAATAAGATTAACATCTGATTAAAGTCCCTGGATAATTATTTATTCAGGGATTTTTTTTGAATTGTTTTGCAGTTCTTATTTAGTAGTTCCGAATGGAACAAATTATATTGTAGAGCTGTCCCGAGGCTTCGGGATCAGTCCAGTTTATAGAATAACAAAAAAAGCCCTGAATTGTAAAATTCAGGGCTTTTATATTGAAATAATTATAGATTAACCTAAAGTTACTCTTTTGAAACCAGTGATTTCAACATTGAATCCTTTAACATAATCACCAACTTTTTTACTGTCATCTTTGATGAAGTTTTGATCTAATAAAGCTTTTTCTTGATCTAAAGTAGTGTTGTCAGAAATAAAACGTTGTACTTTTCCTGGAAGAATTTTGTCCCAGATTTGCTCTGGTTTTCCTTCAGCTTTTAATTCAGCTTTAGCATCTTCTTCAGCTTGTTTGATAACTTCAGGAGTTAATTGAGAGAAAGAGATGTATTTAGGAACATTTTTTAAAGTTTTTCCTAAACGTGCAGCTTCTTCGTTATCTTTTTCGATTACAGCAATACGAGCAGCAAGTTCAGATTCAACGAAAGCAGGATCAAAATCTTTGTAAGATAAAGTATCAGCTCCCATAGAAGCAACTTGCATAGAAACGTCTTTTGTTAAAGCTTCAGCGTTAGCCACTGGAGCAGAAATTGCAGTTAAAGCAGCAATTTTGTTAACGTGAACATAAGATCCAACGTAAGCACCTTCTAAAATTTCGAAACCACCGATTTCGATTTTCTCACCTATAACACCTGTTTGCTCGATTAATTTTTCAGCAACAGTGATTCCGTTGAAATCAGAAGCTAAGAAATCTTCTTTAGAAGAGAAATTAATAGCTCTTTCAACTAAATCTTTAGCTAAAGTTACGAAAGCTTCATTTTTACCTACGAAGTCAGTTTCGCAGTTTAAAGTGATGATAGCTCCTTTAGTGTTGTCAGCATTGATAAAAGAAACAGCAGCTCCTTCAGAAGACTCACGGTCAGAACGGTTAGCAGCAACTTTTTGTCCTTTTTCTCTAAGAATTTGGATAGCTTTATCGAAATCTCCTTCAGCTTCAACTAAAGCTTTTTTACAGTCCATCATTCCGGCACCTGTAGATTGTCTTAATTTATTTACGTCTGCAGCAGTAATTGTTGCCATAATATTTTAAGTTTTAATGTGTTTAAAAGTAAAAAATTCCAGCTTTTAAATCCCAAACTCCAATTTTAATAAATTATCAACATAACGTTTTTAATTCTGGTTGGATTTTGGAATTTAAAATTTGGAATTTAAATTTTGATTTATTCTTCAGTTGCAGGAGCAGCTTCAGCCTCAACAGCAGGAGCTTCTTCAGCAGCTTCAACTTCTTTTTCAGCACCTCTGTCAGAAAGACCTTCGATTACTGCAGTAGTTACTAAAGATAAAATTTTGTCAATTGATTTAGAAGCATCATCATTTGCAGGAATTACGTAATCAACCTCTCTTGGGTCAGAATTCGTATCAACCATTGCGAAAACTGGAATGTTTAATTTTTGAGCTTCTTTTATTGCGATGTGTTCAGCTTTGATATCTACTACGAACAATGCTGCAGGTAGTCTAGACATATCAGCAATTGAACCTAAGTTTTTCTCTAATTTAGCACGTAGACGATCAACTTGTAAACGCTCTTTTTTAGATAAAGTGTTGAAAGTACCATCTTTCTTCATTTTATCGATAGAAGACATTTTTTTAACTGCCTTTCTGATAGTTACGAAGTTAGTCAACATACCACCTGGCCATCTTTCAGTGATGTAAGGCATGTTTGCTGCTTTTGCTTTATCAGCAACGATGTCTTTTGCTTGTTTTTTGGTAGCTACGAATAAGATTTTTCTACCTGATGCAGCGATTTTTTTCAAAGCTTCGTTAGCCTCTTCAATTTTAGCTGCAGTTTTATATAGGTTAATGATGTGAATACCATTACGCTCCATATAAATGTAAGGAGCCATGTTTGGATCCCATTTTCTAGTCATGTGTCCGAAGTGAACACCTGCTTCTAGTAATTCTTTTACTTCTATTTTGTTTGCCATTTTTGTACTAGTTTACGTTCTGTTGATTAGCAATGTGTGAATGGCGATTTCTCTGGCTTCATACATTTAGATGCTAAACTATATCCTACCTCGATAGGAGAGCAACAATAACTGTGTTTTTTAATTTCAATAAATAATTGATAATGTCTTGTCCCATCTGAACAAGACAGGTAATATTAACGTTTAGAGAATTGGAATCTCTTACGAGCTTTCTTCTGACCGAATTTCTTACGTTCAACCATTCTTGGGTCTCTTGTTAATAAACCTTCTGGTTTAAGGATAGCTCTGTTTTCAGCGTTAACTTCACACATTACGCGTGCTAATGCCATTCTTACAGCTTCTGCCTGACCAGTTGTACCACCTCCGTAAACGTTTACTTTTACGTCAAAGTTACTAGCGTTTTCTGTCATAGAAAGCGGTTGTAAAACTTTGTATTGTAAAGTTGCAGTTGGAAAGTAAGTTGCGAATTCTTTTTTGTTTACAGTGATGTTTCCAGTTCCCTCAGAAACGTATACACGTGCAACAGCGGTTTTTCTTCTACCGATTTTGTGAATAACTCCCATTACTTAAGATCATTTAGGTTAACAGTTCTAGGTTTTTGAGCTCCGTGTTTGTGCTCAGCTCCTACAACAACATTTAGATTTCTAAAAAGTTCTGCTCCTAATTTGTTTTTAGGTAACATACCTTTTACAGCTTTTTCTACTAATGCAGCTGGATTTTTAGCTTGCAATACTTTAGCAGTTAAAGTTCTTTGTCCTCCTGGGTAACCTGTATGACGCATGTAAATTTTGTCATTCATTTTTGTACCTGTAAGGTTAATTTTTTCTGAGTTGATAACAATTACGTTATCTCCACAGTCAACGTGCGGTGTGTAACTTGGCTTGTACTTACCTCTTAAGATCATTGCAACTTTAGAAGCAAGACGTCCTAAGTTATGACCTTCAGCGTCAACAACAATCCACTCTTTAGTTACAGTGGCTTTGCTAGCTGAAACTGTTTTGTAGCTTAATGCGTCCATAATATTATTTTAATTAAACATTCCATCCCCAATAAAGGGGATGCAAAAGTACAATTAATTATTTTAAAACCAAATACCTGAAAGAATATTTTATCTGCTGAAAATCAGGGGTTATGTTTTTTAATTATTTGATGAATAAAAAAACCGTCTCCACAATAAAGTTAAGACGGTTAAATATTTAGAAAAAAAAGTAATTATACAATAAATATATTTGCTATATCGACCACTTGTTGTGTTGTAAGTGGCTCATCATAAGCTTCGGAGCCTGCTGCGGCACCAAAAGCAGTTGCAGTGTTAAATCCTGCCTGCATTGTTACACCTTCGCCATCGTAAACAGCTTGTGTTGCTGCAGGCATACCTGCACCTCTTTCGGAATTAGAAATCCATCCTTTTAAACCTCGCAATCTTCTAACTTCTGAAGCGTGACGTGCTTCAACAGAATGAATCTGTAGTGCTGCGGTTAATAAATCTGGTGTAGTAATCAAGTTTGCTGCTTGTCCTTTATAAGCTCGAACTCCTGTATCTTCAAAAGCTTGTGCTAAAGCTAAAAAGGTTGGGTAATCTCCAAACGGATTAAAAGCGCCTCCAACTGTAAAGTCAAAAGTTGGTTTCGGAACAAAATTGGCGCTTGCTGAACCGCCTAAACCTGCAATCAAAAATTTTACGTGATCTGATTCGTGTGCAGCAATTTGCTGAAATACTTTTAAATCGCGTCCGCCATTTTCAGAAGCAGGAATTACACCTGAATCTAATGCCATGGCGTAAAACTCGTTTTCAAGATATTCTAAGGTCAAAGCAAATTGCAAAGCTCCAATTGGAGTTGCTGGCGTTGCGGTTATATCTTTAGCGAAAGCTTTATTGGTAAGAGCGGATAATCCGAATGGAATTGATGCTAAGGCTAAATTTTTTCCAATATTCCCAAACTGCGAAAAGCTGTCTCTTCGAGAACCAGTACTATTCATTAAATTGTCATCAGTAAAGGATTCTATAAATTTTAAAATGTTCATAATTTCTAAGTTTTAGCGGTTAAGATTAAGGCAAGTATTTAGCTGTAAATTTTGTGGTAATAAAACCAGCGGCAATCGGCAGTATTTTAGAAGGATCTTTTGCATCATCTAAACCTGTTGACATATTTACAATATCATCTCCGGCAAAATCTTTAGAATTCGGATTAATCAAACTTCTTATCGCTGCGGCATGTCTTGCTTCTACAGAAACAATTTTTCCTGCTAATAATAGGTAGTCGGCTGTTTTAATCAATTTACCAGCACCGTTATAAGCTGCAACGCCAGTATCTTCTAATGCTTTTGCTGTAGCTAAAACTTCGGTACGACTGTTGAAATTCAATGATCCATAATTAAAGGCTAAAGAAGGAAGTAATTGTGAACTTGGATCAGGAAGCGCTCCAGTCAAAGCAGCTTTGAAAAAATCTCTATGTACGACTTCGTGATGGTATAAATCTGTTAGAACTTCGCGTTCCAGACTGCTAAACACGGTATTGAAACTACTGGCATTAACAACCTTAGTATAAAAGTCGGCTTCTAGTTGTTCGAGAGCGTATGCATAGGTTAATACTCCAAAATCTCCAGAGCCTAAATCAAAAACACCATTTCTTATTCCTGGCAAAGAAGTGTCTGGCATGTCATTGTCGTTGTCATTGTCGCTGCAGCCAGCTAGAATCAAACCTGTTGTTGCAAGGGTTAATCCACTGAGCTTAAGAAAGCTCCTTCTACTATTCAATGAAGGGTCTACTTCATGAATTTTAACTTCGTTTTTCATAATCAAGTTTTTTTAATAGTTAACAACAGTTGGTTTCTAGTTATCTGGTATTTAATTATTAACGAAATTTTAGTAAGAGCGGTTTTAAAATATCGGTTTATTTGATTATTATTTCGAAAAGACTGACATTTTTAAATACTAATAGCTTCTTTTTGTTTTATTTTCGGTAATTCTACTATATTTGTATTAATTACATAAAATTCAATTGGATGAAAGCTAAAGCAACTCTAAAACAAATTGCGAAAGAACTAGGAGTTTCTGTGTCAACAGTGTCTAAAGCTCTGAATGACAGTCCGGAAATTAGTGAGCAAACGAAGGTTAAGATTAAGGAGTATGCAAAACTCAAAAATTATAAGCCGAATGTTATTGGTCTGAATTTAAAAAATCGTAAAACAAAAACGATTGGAGTAATTATTCCTAATATTTTAAATTCTTTCTTCGCGAAAGTTTTTAGCGGTATTGAGAAAGTTGCCGATAAAAAAGGATACAATGTAATTACGTGTATTTCTAATGAATCTCTAGAAAAAGAAGTTCATACTTTAGAAATGCTAAGCAACGGAACAATCGACGGATTCATTCTATCAGTTTCTAAAGAAGCTCAAACACTTCAAGATTACAATCATTTTTCTGAGATTATTAATGATGGAACGCCAATTGTGATGTTTGATCGTATTGCAGATGAAGTTGATTGCGATAAAGTTGTAGTTGATGATTTTGATTCGGCTATAAATTCTACTCAACATTTAATTGATTTAGGATGTAAAAATATTGCGCTAATTTCTTCTGTAGATAATATAAGTGTGGGAAGGTTGAGAACAGAAGGCTATTTAAAAGCTTTAAAAGACAATAATATTCCAGTTAACGAAAAAATTATTCTTCGTACCGATTCTGAAGAAGATATGAAAGCTAAAATCGAAGGAATTTTTGATCATAAAATTGACGGAATTTTTGCTTTGGATGAAAATGATTCAGTTGCAGCATTAAGAGTAAGTTTGAAAAAAGGATTTAGAGTTCCAGAAGATATTTCGATTATAGGTTTCGCAGATGGAATTTTAGCTTCAAGACGTTTATCGCCAAGTTTGACAACTGTAAGTCAGCACGGAGTTGAAATTGGAGAAGTTGCTGCTAAAAGATTAATCGAAAGATTAGAAGAGCCAGAAGGAACAGTTTCAGAATACGAAACGATTGTTATTAAAACAAAGTTGAAAGAAAGAGAATCGACTAGAAAAGTTTAGATAGGTAAAAATAAAAAAAAGGACTGTTCAGAAAAACAGTCCTTTTTTTATACATAATTTATGTCATTTCGACGAAGGAGAAATCTTCGCAAGTTACTCCGTTCCAATAAGCCAATCTTTGTAGAGCTACTTACGAAGATTTCTCCTTCGTCGAAATGACAAGATTGTGGTAATTGCTAGATCATAAATCAACAATCTGAAATCTAAAATTATCAATGCGCTTCTAACCAATCTTTACCCATTCCTAATTCAACTTCCAAAGGAACCGACATTTTAAATGCATTTTCCATTTCATGTTTAATCATTGGCTGGATTTTTTCGAGTTCGTCATTGTGAACATCGAACACAAGCTCATCATGTACTTGAAGTAGCATTTTAGATTTCCAGTTTTCGTCTCGAAGTTTTTTATGAATGTTGATCATTGCAATTTTAATCACATCGGCAGCACTTCCTTGAATTGGTGCGTTTACAGCATTTCTTTCGGCAGCACTTCTTACAACTGCATTAGCAGAATTGATGTCTTTTAAATAACGACGACGACCTAAAATAGTTTGAACGTAACCTTTTTCACGAGCAAATTCAACTTGTTCTGAAATATAAGATTTAAGACGAGGATATGTTTTGTAATAAGCATCGATCAAAGCAGCACTTTCGCTTCTTGAAAGAGAAGTTTGGTTACTTAGTCCAAAAGCAGAAACACCGTAGATGATTCCAAAGTTTACCGTTTTGGCATTACTTCTTTGTTCGCGAGAAACTTCTTCTAACGCCACATCAAAAACTTTTGCTGCGGTTGCTCTGTGAATATCTTCTCCGTTTTGGAAAGCTGCAATCATATTTTCTTCGCCACTTAAAGCAGCGATAATTCTTAATTCAATTTGCGAGTAATCGGCAGAAATTAAAGTATAATTTTCATCACGCGCTACAAAAGCTTTACGAATTTGACGACCTCTTTCGGTACGAATTGGAATATTCTGCAAGTTAGGATTATTAGAACTCAAACGCCCCGTAGCCGCAACAGTTTGCATATAATCGGTATGAACGCGCAAAGTTTTTTTGTCAACCTGTTCTGGTAAAGCCAAAATATAAGTGCTTTGTAATTTTACCATTTGACGCCAATCTAAAATTTGTTTTACAATCGGGTTGTCATTCGCTAAATAAGTCAAAACTTCTTCGCCAGTTGCATATTGACCCGTTTTGGTTTTCTTCTGTTTTGAGCCGCCAATTTTAAGTTTATCAAATAAAATATCTCCTAATTGTTTTGGAGAAGCCAAATTGAATTTCTCGCCCGCAGTTTCGTATATTTTTTCTTCTAAAGATTTGATTTCAACTTCCATTTCGGAAGACATTGCTTTTAAGAAATCAACATCCAAACGAATTCCTTCCGTTTCCATATCGGCTAAAACACTTACTAACGGAATTTCGATTTCATCAAATAACTTTTTAGTTTCTGTTTTGTCTAATTCTGAAGTAAAAATTTCTTTTAATTGTAAAGTAATATCGGCATCTTCAGCAGCATATTCTTTAATATCTTCTAAAGGAACATCGCGCATAGAAAGCTGGTTTTTTCCTTTTTTGCCAATTAAAGTTTCAATAGATTTTGGAGAATATTTTAAATACGTTTCAGCCAAAATATCCATATTATGACGCATATCTGGATTAATCAGATAATGCGCGATCATCGTATCAAAAAGTTTTCCTTTTACGGTAACACCATAATTAGAAAGGATTTTTAAATCGTATTTTAAATTTTGTCCAATTTTCTCAATATTTTCATTTTCAAAAAACGGGACAAATTTATTGATCAAAGTTTGAGCTTCTTCCTGACTTTCTGGAAACGGGACATAGAAAGCTTTTCCTTTTTCATAAGAAAATGACATTCCGACCAATTCTGCATGAAGTGCGTCAATTCCAGTTGTTTCAGTATCAAAACAAACTGAAGTCTGTTTTTCTAAATTTTGTAAAAGCATTTTAATGCCTAAATCGCCTTGGATTGTTTGGTAAAAATGCTCTGTATTTTCTAAAGTGCTGTAAAATGAAGTTCTTTCGATTTCAGCATTTTCACCATTCGTATTTCCGCCTCCAAAAAGATCAAATTGATCTTCATTTTTTGGCTGTGGTTTCTTGTATAATTTTGCGTCCGAAACTTCTGGCGCTGCAGTTTGAGTTCCATCTGTTTTAAACAAATTGTCAAATTGCTCTGCCATTCTTCTAAATTCCAATTCCTGAAAAATAGCATCTGTTTTTTCAATATCAGGACGAGAAAGTTCGTAATCGTCTTCATTAAAAGTAACATCGCAATCGCAGATAATGGTTGCGAGTTTTTTAGATAAAATACCTTTTTCTTTATTGGCTTCAATGTTTTCTTTCATTTTGCCTTTTAGTAAATGTGTATTTTCTAAAAGGTTTTCCATTGTGCCGTATTCTTTCAAGAATTTTTTAGCCGTAACTTCTCCGACGCCTGGTAATCCTGGAATATTATCTACGGCGTCGCCCATCATTCCAAGAAAATCAATTACTTGTTCAGGTCTTTCGATTTCAAATTTTGCCAAAACCTCAGGAATTCCCCAAATTTCGATTCCGTTACCCATACGGGCAGGTTTGTACATGAAGATATTTTCAGAAACCAATTGAGCAAAATCTTTATCGGGCGTTACCATAAAGACTTTATAATTTTGTTTTTCGGCTTGTTTAGCGATTGTTCCAATTAAATCATCGGCTTCGCAACCTTCAACTTCAATAATCGGAATATGCATAGCGCGTAATAATTCCTGAATATAAGGAACCGCAATTTTAATAGCCTCAGGCGTTGCATCGCGATTGGCTTTGTATTCTACAAACATTTCTGTTCTTACATGACTTCCGCCTTTATCAAAAGCTACAGCCAAATGATCTGGTTTTTCTCTTTTAATAACATCCAAAAGTGAGTTCATAAAACCCATAATTGCAGATGTATCCATTCCTTTAGAGTTGATTCTCGGGTTTTTAATAAAAGCATAATAACCACGAAAAATTAATGCATATGCATCTAGAAGAAAAAGGCGTTTTTGAGTCGACATATAAAAAATATTAGTCCGTAAAAATAAACAATTGAGGTTTAAAAAAACGATTTGGTTCTTGAAAATTATCCGAATAGTTAATGTCTCGTTAAAATATGGATTTCATTAAGTTTCTTCATTTTTTCTTCATTTGACGAAGCTAATTTTGACATATAAAATAAAAGGTTATTAATTCTTAAATCTTAGAAATCATGAGAAATTTATTAATGTTACTAGTAGCAGTTTTAGGAACAAGTGCAATGGTTCAAGCATTTCCAGCAAAAACAGAAAAAGCAGTTGCAACAAAAGAAGTAAAAGCAACAAAACATCCTAAACACAAATCTTCTAAAAAAGCGAAAGCAGAAAAAACAGAAGCTAAAGCTGAAGCCCCAAAAACAGAAACTGCAAAAATGAATAAATAGTATGTTTTTTGTTTTGTTTTCTGAAGAGTATTACGAAAGCAAAACAGGAAGGATAATTATGAAGAATGCAGGTGTTAAAAGCTGATAAAGAAATTTGTCAGCTTTTTTCGTTAATATTTTAATAATCCACAATTTGGTTTTTTATAAATGATTACTTTTAATTGTGCTTAAACACGTTTGGTTATGAATGTTTTAATTGTAGAAGATAATCGAGAACTTGCAGTAGAAGTCTATGATTTTTTGTGTAATGCAGGATATATCTGCAAAATTGCGCATACTTGTGCTGATGCCTTAGAAGAATTTAATAGTAACGATTATGATGCGATGCTTCTAGATTTAGGACTTCCAGATGGAGATGGTTTTGAGGTTTTGCAAACTGTTAGAAAAACAAAATCGAAAATGGCAGTAATTGTCTTAACAGCAAGAGGCGAACTAGATGACAGAATTAATGGTTTGCATCTTGGTGCCGACGATTATCTGACCAAACCTTTTGCTCTTACCGAACTTAGCGCCAGATTATTTGCAGTTATCAGAAGAATTCATGGTTTTACTTTAAACAATCTTTCTATTAATGGTTTTGTCTTGCAACTTCAGGATTATAAAGTGAGTTTTAATGAACAGCCAATTAATTTAACCAAAAAAGAATTTGATATTTTTCAATATTTGGTTTTGAATAAAAATCGAGTAATCACGCGTCTTCAACTTACAGAACATATTTGGGGAGATATTCTAGAAGTCAATTCAGATTCTAATTTTATCGATGTTCATGTTCGAAATCTTAGAAAAAAACTAGACAAACATGCTCCAATAGATTGGTTCGAAACCGTTCGAAATGTAGGTTATCGTATAAACGAATAATATATTCTTGTGAAAATAAAACATCAATTAGCCATTTTTAATGCACTGACAAGATTGTTGGTAATTTTGATTTTATGGTTAATGCTTCCCATTTTGGTTCAAAATGTAGTTTATCATCATATAAATAATAGTCTTCTCGAAAAAAAGAAGAAATTTATTGAACATCTTAATCAGGAAGAAATCAATGATTTTATAGAAAATCCAGACGATTCTACTGAAACTTTTTCAGAGTTTTCGACGCTTCATAGCGAGTTTTTAGTTTTATCTCGTGTTCCGATAAAACCGCATCAAAAGAAAACCACTTTTACAAATGAATATCGTAAGATTGAAAATGAAGAAAGCGAATATCGAATTTTGCAACATCATTTTACTTACGAGGGAGAAGATTATCAGTTAGAAATTGGAAGCAGTTTGGCTGAAGTTAATGATTTGACTTTTGTGATTCGTTTCTTTATACTGATTGTTTTTGTCGTCATCTTATTTATTACTTTTTTGGCTGATACTTTTTATATAGAATATCTTCTCAAACCATTTTATAAAATTATCGATACTAAAATCAGGCGTGTAAACGAACCTGAAACTTTCGATCACACTCCGATAAAAGCAGCTTCGCGAGATTTTAGAGAATTAGATTTTGTTTTAAATCAAATGATGGATCGTATTTCGGAAGTTTTTAAAAAAGAAAAACAATTTATTTCGAATGTTTCGCATGAATTGCTAACGCCAATTGCACTTCTTAAAAATAAACTCGAAAATTTGTTGCAAAATGAATCTTTAGACGACAACGCAGTCGATAAAATTGCGGGTTCGTTGAAGACTTTAGATATGCTGAAAAAAATCATTAATAATTTATTGCTGATTTCCAGAATAGACAATAATCAATACGAAGCCAATGAAGAAATCAATCTTAGAGAAATTGTCGTTGATTTACAAGAAGATCTTCAAGATCGTATTGACGACAGAGAAATTGAGTTTGTAAATAAAATGCAAAACAGTTTTGTCTTTTTAGGAAACAAAACTTTAATTCATATTCTCATTTATAATTTGGTTACAAATGCCATAAAATACAATAAACCAAATGGGAGTATTCTTATTGAAGATGGTTTTGTTGATGAACAATATTTCATTAAAGTAAAAGATTCCGGAATTGGAATGGACGAATCGCAATTGGAAAAAATCTTCAGCAGGTTTGCCAGAATTAGTTCAGATCAAGAAGGGCAGGGGCTTGGGCTTGCAATTGCGCAAAGCATTGCATCTTTTCACCATATTGAGATTAAAGTAGAATCTGAATTAGGTAAAGGGACTTCTTTTATTTTATGGTTTCAAAAAGCCAATTAAAAGTTAAAATTTCTTGTAAGACTTTTTCTTCATTTTGTCTTCATTTAACGATTATATCTTTGACTTATAAATAATGAAATAATAATAATCATAAAATTTAAAGTCATGAAAAAATTAGCAATTTTAGCAGTAGCAGTATTAGGAACATTCTCAATGGTAAACGCTCAAACAACTCCAGCAGCAGCGCCAGCAAAAGAGGTAAAAGTCGCTAAACACGATAAAAAAGGAAATAAAAAAGCAAAAGGAGAGAAAAAAGCTGAAGCTGTGAAAGCTGAAGCTCCAAAAGCAAAATAAAAACAACATTACTTGTTGAAGATTAAATAGTTTTAAAAAGGTTGGTAGGGAAAAAGCTAAAAGAGTATTCTTTTGGCTTTTTCTATTTAATAGCGTTAAATTTTTTATAATAATAAGCGATAGGATTTTCATTCTTTGTTACTTTTGTTTAAAACTATAACAAATGATCTTTCGTTTTGTAATTCTATGCGCTCTTTTTTTATTTATTGAGTTATATTCTTATCAAGCTTTTCGAACCTTAATTAAAGTAAGGTGGGCCTTGGTAAGTTATCAGATTATTAGCTTACTGCTTTTAATTTTTATCATTTATTCTTTTACGCAATTTGACAGATCTGTTGGGCAGACCAAACAAACCATGTTTACTATGGGGCTAATGCTTTTGGTTTATGTACCAAAGATTGTGCTTACATTGGTGATGTTTGGAGAAGATATTTTTAGAATAGGGGCGAGTCTTTTAAATTATTTCATGTATAATACTCCTAGAAAAGAAATGATGCCTGACAGAAGGCGATTTATTAGTCAGGTTGCACTAGGATTGGCGGCAGTTCCGTTTTTGTCTTTGATTTACGGAATTTTCGAAGGAAAATATAACTTTAAAGTTTTTAAACAAACTATCTTTTTTCCAGATCTTCCAGATGCATTCGATGGCTTTAAAATCACGCAGATTTCGGATGTTCACAGCGGAAGTTTTGACAATCCAGAGAAAATAAATTATGCGATTGATTTGATAAATAAACAAGAATCTGATTTGATTTTATTTACTGGAGATATCGTAAATACGCATGCAAAAGAAATGCATCCTTGGTTGGAGACTTTTAATCGTATTAAAAATTATAAATACGGGAAATTTGCAGTTTTAGGAAATCACGATTATGGAGAATATGTAACGTGGCCTTCTGAAAAAGAAAAAGATGAAAATTTCCAGCAAATTAAAAAACTTTATGGTCAAATTGGTTTTAAACTTTTGTTGAATGAACATACTTATATTCAGAAAGGCGATGATAAAATTGCACTTATCGGAGTAGAAAACTGGGGTGTAAATTTCAAGAAAGCGGGAGATTTAAATAAAGCTTCAGAAAATGTACATCAAGACGATTTTAAAATTTTGATGAGTCACGATCCAAGTCATTGGGATGCCGAAATTAAAGAACATCCAAAGAATTTCCATTTAACATTTGCAGGCCATACGCACGGAATGCAGTTCGGAATTGAAATTCCAGGATATTTCAAATGGAGTTTAGCGCAATATATTTATAAACAATGGGCGGGCTTGTACGAAAACCTCGGAAGATACGTTTATGTTAACCGTGGGTTTGGTTTTCACGCTTATCCAGGACGAGTTGGAATTATGCCTGAAATAACAGTCATTGAACTAAAAAAAGGCCGTAATGTCGCTTAATTCGTTAAAAATGCTAAATTTGTATTATATTTAATTCTATTAATAGATTTAAAAACTTAAAATTTTTGGTTTTATGTCAAAATTTGGAGAACTAATAAATGCTCAAGTTCCAGTGTTAATTGATTTTTACACCGATTGGAATGAATCTTCAGTTTCTATGCATCCTGTAATTAAGGATGTTGCTGCGGCGCTTGGTGATAAAGCCAAAGTGATTAAAATTGATGTAGATAAAAATCAGGAACTAGCAGAAGCGCTTCGTATAAAAGGACTTCCGACTTTAATGATTTATAAAGATGGACAAATGATCTGGAGACAATCTGGAGAACTCGACGCGAATACTATTATCGGAATTGTTCAAGATCAATTCAACGTTTAAATGACTTCTTATTGATGTTATTTAGTGAATAATATCAAACTTATATCCGTTTTCTTTTAAAAAATGCAGTGTTCTAGGTAAAGCGAATCTCAAATTTGGAGAAGCTTTAATGCTGTCATGAAAAACAATTACGCTTCCCGATTTTACATTTTTTGTTACGTTTTCTAAACACTTTTCTGGAGTAATGCTTTGATCAAAATCAGCGCTCAAAACATCCCACATTACTATTTTATAGCCTAATTTTCTAAGAACCTTAGATTGTGCTTTTTTGATTTTCCCGTAAGGAGGACGAAATAATAAACGGCGTGGGGCTTTTTCTTGTTCGTCTAAAACTTCAGCGCAATTTTTTACGTTTTCGATATAATCATTAGTATGGATTTTCCATCCGTTTACATGATTCATCGTGTGATTGCCAATAGAATGTCCTTCAGTTATTAGTTTTTCGAATAAAGCTAAGTTGGCTTTTATATTTTTTCCGATGCAGAAAAAAGTGGCTTTTGCATCAAATTTTTTCAATTCAGATAAAACCCAGTCTGTAATTTCTGGAGTTGGGCCGTCATCAAAAGTTAGGTATATTTTCTTTTCATTGTTAGGAATGTCCCAGCAATATTTAGAAAATACCCTTTTAATAAATGAGTTCGTTTTTACCCAATAAAAGCTCATCTTGAATTGAATTTAATTGTATGCATAAAATTAAAAAATGCAGCGCTATTTATCAAACAGTGCTGCATTTTTTTAATTGTTAAAAATTCAGTATATTATTCTTTCTCACGTCCAAAACGCTCAAAAACATTTACATAAGTGTTAAACGTTGTTTTGTGTTTGTTGTAGAAAGCATTGTCTTTGTTTTCCTGCATTACATGCAACAAACTTCTGTAACGCTCAATATCTGTAATAATATCAATTGCCAAATCAGATTGATCAGAAGGAGTTAGTGTACTGTAATAGTTTAGGTTTTCCTTGTATTTTTCAACTAATTTATTCAAAAGATCTTGCGCTTTAGCAGTTTCTCCAACTTTATAGTAACCGCCTGCAAAAGGTTCAACTAGAGAATAATAGCCATACTTGTCTAAAGGCATTTTTGTCATCGCTAAATTGATTACATTTTTAGCCTTGTCAATTTTACCTTCTTCAATAAGCTGATTCATTAATCTAGAAAGATTAGTGCGGTATGTAATGCTGTTTCTTCTTGTTTCTGGATCGTGATAGATATTTCCGTTGCTATTTCCCCAATCCCATTTCATTACAATGTCATACATTTTTTCCGAATCAATTTGTCCCATATCTAATGGACCGCCATCTTTAGAAGGAGTAGTTTTTATAGGAACCAATTTGTAAACCATTCCATCTAACTGTAAATAGTCTTTTAGCCATAAATAATCCTCATCGTCAAACGCACCTCCGCTAAAGTAAATTGGTCTTTTCCAATTATTATTAGCTAAGATATCCAGCATCATCAAGCGGTTTTTGTATAAAGCGCTTCCTTTGATGTCAATATCTAAATAAGGAACAATAGAATCATTGTATTTAGGATTAACAATTTTATTTTGAATGATGGCATTCTTGTCAACATTCACTCTAATTTTATTTGTTGGATAAAAATGAATTGTTTGTCCATTTTGTAATCCAACTGTAGATTTAGGATTTTTAATAAAATCAATAAAGTCCTTAATATTCCAACGAGTATCAATTTTTTGAATGTAAGCTGTATAATCTAAGTTGTCTCCTACGTATTGCTTGTGTTCAAAAGAAATAGGAAGTGGATTAGATTCGTATGATTTAGCTTTCATTTGATCGATATACCAATCTGTCATAAATAAACTCGTATTTACAATCTTAACATCCGTTCTAAAATGCTCAATTTCTTGTGCATACCAAAGCGGGAAAGTGTCATTATCTCCGATTGTAAATAGAATCGCATCTTTATCGCAAGAGCTTAAATAAGCTTTTGCCATTGCAACAGCTGTGTACCTGCCAGATCTATCGTGGTCATCCCAGTTTTGAGAAGCCATTAAAATAGGAGCGGCCAACAAACTTCCGGCAATAATAACTGGACCTGCGATTTTTGGAGCGACATATTTCTGGAAACTTTCGTAAAGCGAATAAACTCCAAAACCAATCCAGATGGCAAAAACATAGAACGAACCTACAAGTGCATAATCTCTTTCGCGAGGCTCAAAAGGTCTTTCGTTTAAGTATATTTTTAATGCAATTCCTGTAAATAAAAACAGCGCTAAAAGCACATAGAAGCTTTTCAAATCTTTATTTGCGTGATACATTAAACCAATTAAACCTAAAATGAAAGGAAGGAAATAATAAACGTTTCTTCCCTTATTATTCAATACGTCTGCTGGTAAATTATCCTGAGAACCTAAATGAATTGAATCTAAAGGTTTGATACCGCTAATCCAGTTTCCATCCAGATTATCATATTTGCCCTGAATGTCATTCTGACGTCCAACAAAATTCCACATTAAATATCTCCAATACATATATCCGAACTGATATTCGAACATAAAACTAAAGTTGTCTCCTGCAGAAGGTTTTTCAATAATTAAATAATCTTTATAACTGCTTAAGAATTTAACATAACCTTCATTGTCGATTTGTTTTTGAGCGTAAGCTTTTCTAAATTCAGAAACCGTTTTTTCAACTTCGTTACGTAATTGAGCTGTAGCTTTATTGTATTCGTCTTCGCTTAATTGACTTGCATCAATTCCGTATTTTGCCAATTCTTCATCATAATTGTAATTTGGGTTGATTCGGAATTTAGGAGGACTTGTAAAGTTGATGTAATTTTGAATATGGGCTGTTTCGGTGCTCCATAATCTAGGCAAAAATGTTTTTTGATTGTCGTCAGAATTCTGATCTGCATTTTTGTAGTTATTGGTAATAACATATTTGCCAGTTTTATAATCTCTTTCGTAGTTTGGTTTTTTGTCTAAATATGGCGTTTTAGCATCAAGTCCTGCGTAAACCTCAGTATATTGTGGGCCATAAAATAATGGATTAACCCCATATTGCTCACGATTGTAATAAGCCAAAACCTCTGTGGCGTCAGAAGGTTTGTTTTCATTAATAACTGTATTGGCGTTTGCACGAACTGGAAGCATTAACCAAGTTGAGAAACCGATCAGAATGAATAAAATACATAATATAATAGTATTGTAGAATATTAATCCTTTTTGTTTAGTGTATTTTAATCCAAAATAGAAGAAAGCAATAAAAAGCAAGGCAACGAAAATAGTTCCTGAATTAAAAGGAAGTCCCATGCTATTTACCATGAAAATTTCGGTTTTTCCGAAAAATGCCATAGTTAATGGAAGAAGTAGAATGAAAATAAACAATAAAATTCCAACAACCACAAGGTTTGCAATGATGAAATTTTTAATTGTAACTTTTTCGTAGTGCTTAAAATAGTATAAAAATCCGATTGAAGGAATTGTTAGTAGAGCCATAAAGTGAACTCCAAAAGAAAGACCAACAACTAAAGAAATAATCAAAAGCCATTTGTTGCCTTTCGGTTTGTCCATGTCTTGTTCCCAACGTAAACCAAGCCAGAAAAGCAATGCAATTAATAAAGAAGCCATCGCGTAAACTTCAGCTTCAACTGCATTAAACCAGAAACTATCAGAAAATGTGTAAGCTAAAGCTCCAACAAAAGAACTTCCTAAAATAACAATAGAATTGTTTTGGTCAATTTCTGCAAAACGAGCCACAATCTTTTTTAAGATCATAGAAGAAGACCAGAACATAAATAATATGGTAAATGCACTAGAAAAAACAGACATCATGTTAACCATAAGAGCGACATGTTTGGCATCTATTGCAAACATTGCAAAAAATGCACCCATCATCTGAAAAAGTGGAGCTCCTGGAGGGTGACCTACTTCAAGTTTGGCTGCGGTTGCAATATATTCTCCGCAATCCCAAAAGCTCATTGTAGGTTCAACTGTTAATGTGTAGGTAATTAAAGCGATTGCAAATGCAAACCAACCAATAATTGTATTCCATTTATTGAAATTGAATTGTGCCATATTTAGGTGTTAAAAATTTGAAAGTTTTCTATCCTACAAAGAAAATGTTTTTTTATGTAAAGAATAGAGCATTAACAAAAAATTCTATAAAAGTATCTAGCGATAGTAATTTATTGTGTATGAAGTGTTTTGCATGTTGAAGAAAATTTGAAAGTAAAAAAAAGCTAAAAAAAATATTTTTTTTAGCTAAAAAGTTTGCGAAAACTAAATAAAGCCTTAAATTTGCACTCGCTTTACAGTACTGCTGGTCTATGGTGTAATGGTAACACTACGGTTTTTGGTGCCGTCTTTCTAGGTTCGAGTCCTAGTAGACCAACAGAAAAGTCTCTCAGAAATGAGAGACTTTTTTTTATGCAAAAAAAGTTGTTTTAAAATTTGCATAAACTAAATAAAGTTTTAATTTTGCACCCGCTTAACCGCACTGCTGGTCTATGGTGTAATGGTAACACTACGGTTTTTGGTGCCGTCTTTCTAGGTTCGAGTCCTAGTAGACCAACATAAAAAGCCTCTCAGAAATGAGAGGCTTTTTTTTATGTGCTAAATTTGGTTTTTTATTCCTTTATATTTTTAAAGTGATCACTGGTCTAACGGCATGATTAACTAGTCCTTCACTAATACTTCCGTTAAAGAAATGCGCAAAACCAGTTCTGCCGTGTGTACACATTCCGATGATGTCGGCATTTATTTTATTTGAGAAATTTATAATTCCTTTTTCGATATTAGTGTCATTATAAATTTGAGTTGTATAATTGCTGATGTCAAAATGAGAAGCGAAATCATTCATTGCTTTTTCTGCAATATGAGTAGGTTTAAAGCTGTTTGGAGTGCAAATGTTTACTAAGTGTAGTTTTGAGTCAAATAATTGAGTAAAATTTAAAAGTTTTTTAAACGGTTTTTTTGCTTCTTCAGAAAAATCAGATGCAAATACAATATTAGCGGCGTCGAAATTTGAAATGTTTTTCTTTATGATTAAAACAGGAATTTCAGAATTGCGGACAACTTTTTCGGTGTTAGAGCCAATAAGTAATTCTTCGATGCCAGACGATCCGTGAGATCCCATTATGATTAGGTCAACTTCGTAATCTTTGCTTATTTGTGTTATACCGTGTATTGGTTTGTCCATTTTTACAACTTCTGTTATCGATATTCCGTCAAGATAAGATCTTGAAGAAACTTCGTCAAGCATCTCGTTTGCTTTCTTCATAAAAAGCATGCTTTCAGGAATGCTGATTCCGCCCATAATAGCATCGTTTGATTGATGCGGTAATTCAAGCATGTGTAGGATGATGATCTCAGAATTATTTTTTTTTGCGATTTGGGCGGCAACTTTTAAAGCATCTTCTGCGTGTTCTGAGAAGTCGGTAGGTACTAAAATTCGTTTCATAATTTTAAAGTTAAATAATATGAATAATTCTCTGTTTTAATGCTCTTATAAAGGTAAGAAATATTTTTAGAGCAATCTATTTATTTGATTTATAAAAAAAACACTATATTTGCACAGTTATTTATTAAAATCTAAATAATGAGGGGACTAAGTGTCCCCTCTTTTTATAAAATTATGACATTCAAAGAAAAAGTAAACGGATTAATTACAGAAGCTCTTCTGGAAAAGCCATCAATCTTTTTGATTGATCTTGCTGTTTCGGATTCTTTTAAAATTAGCGTTGGTTTAGACGGAGATAATGGAGTGGCACTGCAGGATTGTATTGATATTAGTCGTGCAATCGAGAATAATCTAGATCGTGAAGAACAGGATTTTTCGCTTGAAGTAGCGTCAGTTGGAGTAGGATCGCCTTTGAAATTGATAAGACAATACAAGAAAAATATTGGTAGAACGCTGATTGTTACTACAAATACTGAAAAAATTGAAGCAGAATTGATAGAAGCTAACGATGTTTTTATAATTTTGTCTTGGAAAGCAAGGGAGCCGAAAAAAGTAGGAAAAGGAAAAGAAACAGTTCAAAAAGAGCAACAAATACCTTATACAGAAATTAAAGAGGCAGTTGTTACAGTAACATTTTAATTTTAATTAAAGAATTCGCATGGAAAATTTAGCATTAATCGATTCATTCTCAGAGTTTAAAGATAATAAACTTATTGATCGTGTAACGCTTATGGCAATTTTAGAGGATGTGTTTAGAAATGCATTGAAGAAAAAATACGGATCTGATGATAACTTCGATATTATTATAAATCCTGATAAAGGAGATATGGAGATATGGAGAAGAAGAGTAATCGTTGCTGATGAAGATCTGGATTTTGAAAACGAAGAAATTACCTTGACCGAAGCAAGAATGATTGAGGCGGATTTTGAAATTGGCGAAGAAGTTTCTGAAGAAGTTAAATTGATTGATTTAGGAAGAAGAGCTATTTTAGCGCTTCGTCAAAACTTAATATCTAAAATTCACGAACACGATAATACTAATCTTTACAAACAGTTTAAAGATATTATCGGTGATATCTATACTGCAGAAGTACACCACGTGCGTCCAAGAGTTGTTATTTTGGTGGATGATGAAGGAAATGAAATTGTTCTTCCAAAAGAAAAACAAATTCCATCTGATTTCTTCCGTAAAGGAGATAATGTTCGTGGAATCATTGAAAGTGTCGAATTAAAAGGAAATAAACCTCAAATTATTATGTCTAGAACTTCAGAAAAGTTCTTAGAAAAATTATTTGAGCAAGAAATTCCAGAAGTTTTCGACGGACTGATTACAGTTAAAAATGTAGTTCGTATTCCTGGAGAAAAAGCAAAAGTAGCTGTTGATTCTTATGATGATAGAATTGATCCAGTTGGAGCTTGTGTGGGAATGAAAGGTTCTCGTATTCATGGAATTGTTCGCGAGTTAGGAAATGAAAATATTGACGTTATAAACTATACAAACAATATTCAATTGTTTATTACAAGAGCATTAAGCCCTGCAAAAGTTTCTTCTATTAAAATTGATGAAGAAAATAAAAGAGCTGAAGTTTTCTTGAAATTAGAAGAGGTTTCTAAAGCAATCGGTAGAGGAGGTCACAATATTAAATTAGCAGGTCAATTGACAGGTTATGAATTGGATGTAATCCGTGAAGGTGATGTTGCTGGTACAGTTGCAGATGAAGATGATGTTGAATTAACAGAGTTTTCAGATGAAATCGAAGAATGGGTAATTGAAGAGTTTGCTAAAATAGGTTTGGATACTGCAAAAAGTATCTTGAAGCATGACGTAGAAGATTTAGTAAGAAGAACAGATTTAGAAGAGGAAACTATTCTAGATGTTATGAAGATACTAAAAGAAGAGTTTGATAGTTAAGCAATAGCTGAACATCTGCTCTAACAACACAACGAAAAAGGTAATAATAAAAAGGTTATATGTCTGAAGAGAGAGTAATAAGAATAAACAAGGTTTTAAGGGAATTAAATATTTCGTTAGAAAGAGCTGTAGATTATCTAAAAGATAAAGGAATTGCTATTGATGCAAATCCAAATGCAAAAATTTCTGATAGTGAATTTAATATCCTTCAAAGCCAATTTGCGGGCGATAAGGGGAATAAAGAGGCTTCTAAAGAGGTTGGAGAAGAGAAAAGAAAAGAAAAAGAAGCATTACGTGTAGAACGTGAGAAAGAGATTGAAGACAAACGCAGACAAGAAGAAGAGCGTCAAAAACAGCAAGAAATAATCAAAGCGAGAGCGGTTGTTTCGGGACCTGTGCAAGTTGGAAAAATTGACTTAAATCCAAAAAAACCTGCGATTACTCCTTCTGAAGAAACAGTTAAGGCTGAAGAACCAAAAGCTGTTGTTGCACCTGTGCAGCCAGAGAAACCTGTTCAAAATGAAACGGTGAAGTCGGAACCGGTGGTAACTCCAGTTCCAGAAGCCAAAAAAGAAGAACCTGTTATTACTGAGAAAAAAGAAGCTAAAGTTGAATCTTCTAAAGTAGCACAAGAACCGATTGTGTCTACTGATCCAACAACTTCGGAAGAAACGATTACAACGCAATATCAAAAACTTTCTGGAACTACTCTTACTGGACAGACAATTGATTTGTCTCAATTTAATAAGCCTAAGAAAAAGAAAGAAGATCCTAAAGCGGCTCAAAACAATAAGCCTGGAACTCCTGGAGTAGGCGGTAATAACGCAAATAAAAATAAGCGTAAAAGAATAGCTCCAAAACCAGGTACGCCTGGAGCGCCAAAACCTGTTGGGGGTAATAACGCGCCGGGAACGCCAAATCCAAATAAAATTACGCCAAATAATAATGGTGGAGGCTTTAATGCAAACAGAAGCCAGAGACCAGGTTTTGTAAAAGGAAACCGTCCTGCAATTGTTGCTAAAGTTGAGCCGACAGAAGAAGAAGTAAAAAACCAAATTAGAGAAACTCTTGAGAAACTTCAAGGGAAAGGAGGTAAATCTAAAGCGGCTAAATATAGAAGAGATAAAAGAGAAACACACCGTCAGAAATCTGATGATGAGCAAAGAGCTCTTGATGAAGGAAGTAAAACTATTAAAGTTACAGAATTCGTTACAGTTGGTGAAATTGCTATTATGATGGATGTGCCGATTACTAAAGTAATTGGAACTTGTATGTCTCTTGGAATCATGGTTACCATGAACCAACGTTTAGATGCTGAAACGTTAACGATTGTGGCAGATGAGTTTGGTTATGAAGTTGAATTTATCACAGTTGATATCGAAGAAGCTATTGAAGTAGTTGAAGATAGAGAAGAAGATTTAGTAACTAGAGCGCCGATTGTTACTGTAATGGGTCACGTCGATCACGGTAAAACATCTTTACTGGATTATATTCGTAAAGAAAATGTTATCGCTGGTGAGTCTGGAGGTATTACACAGCACATTGGAGCTTATGGTGTAACTTTAGATAATGGTCAAAAAATTGCATTCTTAGATACACCAGGTCACGAGGCGTTTACCGCGATGCGTGCACGTGGAGCTCAAGTTACGGATATTGCTATTATTGTTGTTGCGGCGGATGATGATATCATGCCACAAACGAAAGAAGCAATTTCTCACGCACAAGCTGCGGGAGTGCCAATTATATTTGCAATCAATAAAATTGATAAACCAAACGCAAATGTTGATAAAATTAAAGAGCGTTTGGCTGGTATGAATTTACTTGTTGAGGATTGGGGTGGAAAAATTCAATCGCATGATATTTCTGCAAAAGTCGGAACAGGAGTAAAAGAATTGTTAGAGAAAGTTTTATTGGAAGCTGAAATCTTAGATTTAAAAGCAAATCCAAATAAAGCGGCTCAAGGAACAGTTGTTGAAGCTTTCCTTGATAAAGGAAAAGGATATGTTTCTACAATTTTAGTTCAACAAGGGACATTGAAAATTGGTGATTACATGTTGGCTGGAAAACACCATGGAAAAGTTAAAGCAATGCATGATGAAAGAGGACATACAGTTTTATCTGCAGGTCCTTCAACTCCAGTATCGGTTTTAGGTTTAGATGGGGCTGCAACAGCTGGTGATAAATTCAATGTTTTTGAAGATGAAAAAGAGGCTAAACAAATTGCTTCTAAGCGTTCTCAATTAATGCGTGAACAATCAGTTCGTACACAAAGACATATTACTCTTGATGAGATTGGTCGTCGTATTGCTCTTGGACAGTTTAAAGAATTGAACGTAATTCTTAAAGGAGACGTTGATGGATCTGTTGAAGCATTATCAGATTCGTTCTCTAAACTTTCTACTGAAGAAGTTCAAATTAATATCATCCATAAAGGAGTTGGTGCAATTACAGAAACCGATGTTAACTTGGCTTCTGCATCAGATGCAATCATTATCGGATTTAACGTTCGTCCTGCAGGAAATGCTAGACAACTTGCTGATAAAGAAGAAATCGATATTCGTTACTATTCTATTATCTATGCAGCTATCGATGATTTGAAAGATGCAATGGAAGGAATGTTAGCGCCAGAAATGAAAGAAGAAGTTTTAGGTAATGCAGAAATTCGTGAGATTTTCAAAATTTCTAAAGTGGGTTCAATTGCTGGATGTATGGTTACAGATGGTAAAATCTTAAGAACTTCTAAGATCAGAGTTATTAGAGACGGAGTGGTAGTTCATACAGGTGAACTTGTGGCTTTAAAACGTTTCAAAGACGATGTTAAAGAGGTAACGAAAGGTTACGATTGCGGTATTCAAATTAAAGGATTTAATGATATTGAAATTAATGATGTTATTGAAGCATACCACGAAGTAGCAATTAAAAAGAAATTGAAATAATATTCAATAAGCATATAAAAAGAGTCTCAGTGAAAATTGAGACTCTTTTTTTTGTTAAAGAATTTGTTTTGAGTGATTACTTTGGACTTTTAATTCTATTTTTGATATAACTAAATTAATATAAGATGAAATTAGGAATATATTCAGTTGTTTTGCTTTTAAGTTTTTCTTCTTTTTGTTTTGGTCAAGAAGATGTAGAAAAACCTGCTCCGCCTAAAGGAGATGCTTTGGTGGGAGATTACTATGGGACGGATGTTTCGGCATCTTCGGTAGGTAATGCTATTTCGGTTAGTGAGCTAGATGATAAGTTGAAAAAAGATGATAAGATTGAAAATGTCATTGTAAAAGGAGAGGTGACAGGTGTGTGTCCAAAAAGAGGCTGTTGGGTAAGTATTAAGACGGAAGATGGTTCTTCTTTCTTTGTTAAGATGAAAGATTATGCTTTTTTTGTGCCTACTGCTGCGAAAGGAAAAAATGTTGTTTTAGAGGGTGTAGCGGAGAAAAAAGTTACTTCTGTCGAGGAATTAAAGCATTATGCAAAAGATGCTAAAAAAACAAAAGCAGAAATTGATGCGATCAAAGCGTCAAAGGAGGAAATACGATTTATGGCAAGTGGTATAAAAGTTGTGAATTGATCACTTTTGGCTATGTTTAAAATAAAAAAAGCGGGATAATTTCCCGCTTTTTTTATTTTAGAATATTTTATCTTCCTGGTTTAAGTAGGAAAACAGTTTTGTATCTTTTTTTAATTTCGGCTAAATTTCTTTCTGCTTCAATTCGAGTTTTGAAATTACCTACAATTACCTTGTAGTTTGGTGTGTTAAAAATTATTGTCCCATCGATATTAGAATTTTCTCGTTTAAAATCTGAAAGTGTTTTCTTGGCTTCGTCGCTTTTGCCGCTAAAGATTTGAATTCTGTAAGTATCGTTTGTATTTATTGACGTGTTAATTTTACGCTTCTCATTTAACAATTGCTCAAATTTGGTGTCTTGGTTCAATGTTAAATTTTGGTCTTGTGCGTTAATATTGTGTGAGAAAGCAATCGTTGTAATTGCTAATAACATTTTTTTTGAAGGACTTAAAATTCTCATAATGTGATGGTTTTTATGCAAAAATACTATTTAAAGTTTGAGTGTAAAATTTTAATATTATTTAGAATTGATATAAATTGATATTTAAGGGTATTTTAAGGTTTTGAGAATAGTTCATAAGTCGTATTTTTGTGCAAGTTTTAAAAGAGGGTGTGTGTTTTTACTGCTTTAGTACAGAAAAAATCATACCAAAAATTAGTAGACAATTATTTATACTATATGAAAAAGGTGGGTAACCATAATTCGATCTCAAGAAAATTGCTGTTTGGCTTATCGCTGACGTTAATTTTCTCCCTAACTTCATTTGCTCAAGATGCTGCTGCTCCGGCGGCGCCTGAAGCTGCGGCTGCTGCTCCAGCTGCGGGAGGCGGTGATCCAGTAAAAGGGAAGGAACTTTTTAATGCAAATTGCGCTGCATGTCACAAATTAGATGCTAAATCAACAGGTCCTGCTTTAAGGGGTGTTGCTGCTAAGCATGATATGGCTTGGATTTACAAGTGGGTGCATAACAGTTCTGACATGATTAAGTCAGGTGATCCTGTTGCTGTTAAACTTTTTGAGGAAAATAACAAATCTGTTATGACTTCTTTTCCTCAATTGTCTGAAGGTGATATTGATAATATTATCGCTTATACTTCTGAAGTTAAAAAAGATCCAGTTCCAGCTGCTGGTACAGCTGCAACTCCTCCTGGTACTAATGTTGAAGGTGGCGGAATTTCAAACAATATTATTTTAGGAGCTCTTGCTCTGGTAATGGCTATCTTAGTTGTGATGTTGTTCATGGTGAACAAGGTTTTAACTAAGGTTGCAAATAAGAATGGTATTGAGGTTGCTCCTAAAGAGGCTAGAACTCCAATCTGGAAAGCTTTCGTTAAAAATCAATTTTTGGTTTTAGTAACTTCTATCTTTTTGCTTTTGGCAAGTGGTTATTTTGTTTACGGTTACTTAATGCAAGTAGGTGTAGATCAGAATTATGAGCCAATTCAGCCAATTCATTATTCTCACAAAATTCACGCTGGTGATAACGAAATCAATTGTAAATATTGTCACTCTGCTGCACGTGTAAGTAAAACAGCTGGTATTCCTTCTTTAAATGTTTGTATGAACTGTCATAAAAATATTTCTGAAGTTGCTGAAACAACTGCTACTCCTGAGTACAGCAAAGCTTTTTACGATGCGCAGATTCAAAAATTATATGATGCTGTTGGATGGGATAAAGCAAAACAAGCTTACACTGGAAAAACGCAGCCTGTTAAATGGGTTCGTATTCATAACCTTCCTGATTTTGTTTACTTCAATCACTCACAGCACGTTTCTGTTGCTGGAATTGAATGTCAAACTTGTCACGGACCAGTTCAGGAATTTGAGATCATGAAGCAATACTCTAAATTAACAATGGGATGGTGTGTTGATTGCCATAGAAAAACTGATGTTAAGATGGAAGGTAACGCTTACTATGACAAAATTCATGCTGAGCTTTCTAAAAAATACGGTGTAGAGAAATTAACTGCAGCGCAAATGGGAGGTTTAGAATGTGGTAAATGCCACTATTAATCGATTTATTAAGATTTTAATATATATATACAATGTCATCAAACAAAAAATACTGGAAAAGTGTTGAAGAGCTAGAAAATAGCTCTATTGTTGAGGCGCTTAGAAATAACGAATTTGTTGAAGAAATTCCTACTGATGAGTTTTTAGGTAATGCTGATGCTTTATCTACATCAGGAACTTCACGTCGTGACTTTTTAAAGTACGTAGGGTTTAGTACTGCAGCTGTTACTTTGGCTGCTTGCGAAGGTCCAGTTCACAAGTCTATCCCTTATGTTTTACAACCAGAACAAATCATTCCTGGTGTTGCGGATTATTATGCAACTACTGTTTTTGATGGTTTTGATTTTGCTAACCTTTTGGTTAAAACTCGTGAGGGTCGTCCAATTAAAATTGAAAACAATACAATTGCTGGTGCTAAATTTGCAGCGAATGCAAGAATTCATGCTTCTATTTTAGGATTGTATGATAGTGGTCGTTTAAAAGAGCCTAAAGTAGATGGTAAAAATTCTACTTGGTCAGCAGTTGATTTAAAAATTAAATCAAGCTTAGCTGATGCAAAAGCTAAAGGAGGACAAGTTGTATTATTGACTAATACTTTAGCTAGTCCATCTACAGAAAAGTTAATTGCTGAATTTATTGCTAAAAATCCAAATGCAAAACATGTGGTTTATGATGCAGTTTCTTCATCAGAAGCTTTAGATGCTTTTGAATCAGTTTATGGTCAAAGAGCTTTAGTTGATTACGATTTTTCGAAAGCTTCATTAATCGTATCTGTTGGTGCTGATTTCTTAGGAGACTGGCAAGGTGGTGGATATGATTCTGGATATGCAAAAGGCCGTATTCCTCAAAATGGAAAAATGTCTCGTCATTTTCAGTTTGAATCAAACATGACATTGTCTGGAGCGGCTGCTGATAAGCGTGTTCCGATGACTAGTGCTGTTCAAAAACAGGCTTTAGTTCAAATTTATAATATTATTACAGGTGCTTCTGTTCCTGTTGCTTTAGACGGAAACGTTAAGGCTGAAGTAGTAAAAGCTGCACAACAGCTTAAAGCTGCTGGATCAAAAGGAGTTTTAGTATCTGGAATTGAAGATAAAAATGCTCAATTATTAGTTTTAGCTATCAATCAAGTATTAGCTAGCGAAGCTTTTAGTACTGCAGGAGCAAGACAAATTAGAAAAGGTTCTAATGCTGTTGTTTCGCAGTTGATTAAAGATTTGAATGCAGGAAGTGTTCATACTTTAATTATGAGTGGTGTTAATCCGGTTTATACATTAGCTGATTCTGCTGCTTTTGTTTCTGGATTGAAAAAAGTTAAAACTTCTGTTGTTTTTGCATTAAAAGAAGATGAGACTGCATCAATTGTAAATGTTGCAGCTCCAGCTCCTCATTATTTAGAGTCTTGGGGTGATGTTGAAATTACAAGCGGAACTTATAGTTTAACTCAACCAACTATCCGTCCTATTTTCAATACAAAACAATTTCAAGATGTTTTATTGTCATTAAATGGTGCTGCTGGTACTTTTTATGATTACTTAAAAGCTAACTCAGGAATATTTACTGCAGGTTCTTCTTGGAATAAAGTTTTGCATGATGGTGTAGCTGTTGTAGGATCTACAGCATTATCTGGAGGAGCTATTGATGCTGCTTCTGCTGCAAATGCTGTTGCTAAATCTAAATCAGCTGGAGAGTATGAGTTAGTGTTATACACTAAAACAGGTTTAGGAGACGGACAACATGCAAACAATCCTTGGTTGCAAGAGTTTCCAGATCCAATTACAAGAGTTTCTTGGGATAACTATGTTACAGTTTCTAATGCAGATGCTAAAAAACTTGGTTTGTCAAACGAAATTGTTGCAAACGGAGGTTTAAATGGTAGTTATGCTACTATTACTGTTGACGGAGTTAAATTAGAAAATGTACCGGTTATCGTTCAGCCAGGTCAAGCGGTTGGTACTGTTGGTCTAGCTCTCGGATATGGACGTAAAGCTTCTCTAAAAGAAGAAATGCAAGTAGGTTTAAATGCTTACGCTTTATATAAAGGATTTAATGGAGTACAATCTGTATCTATAGTAAAGGCTGGAGGAGAACATGAATTTGCTTGTGTTCAAGGTCAGAAAACATTAATGGGTAGAGGAGATATCATTAAAGAAACTACTTTAGAAGTATTTAATACTAAAGATGCAGAACATTGGAATGAAAAGCCAATGGTATCTTTAGATCACCAAGAAGTTGAGGCAACAACTGTTGACTTATGGGAATCCTTTGATCGTACTACGGGTCACCACTTCAACTTATCAATTGACTTAAATGCTTGTACTGGATGTGGTGCTTGTGTTATTGCTTGTCATGCTGAAAACAACGTTCCAGTTGTAGGTAAAGCTGAAGTTAGAAGAAGCCGTGATATGCACTGGTTGCGCATCGATAGATACTATTCTTCTGAAAGTACATTTGAAGGTGATAATGAAAGAAAAGAAGGAATCGCTGGTTTATCAAGTTCATTATCTACATTTAATGAAATGGAAAAACCTGGAGATAATCCACAGGTAGCATTCCAACCAGTAATGTGTCAGCACTGTAACCACGCACCTTGTGAAACAGTTTGTCCTGTTGCTGCTACATCTCATGGTCGTCAAGGTCAAAACCATATGGCATACAACAGATGTGTTGGTACTCGTTACTGTGCAAATAACTGTCCTTATAAAGTACGTCGTTTTAACTGGTTCTTGTATAACAAAAACAGCGAATTCGATTATCATATGAATGACGATTTAGGTCGTATGGTGTTAAACCCAGACGTAAACGTTCGTTCTCGTGGAGTTATGGAAAAATGTTCTTTCTGTATCCAAAGTACTCAAGCTGTAATTCTTCAAGCAAAACGTGAAGGTAGAGTAGTGGCAAAAGATGAGTTCAACAATGCTTGTGCTTGTTCTGCTGCTTGTTCTTCTGGAGCTATGGTTTTTGGAGATGTTAATGATAAAGAAAGTGAAGTTGCTAAACTTGCTGAAAGCGAAAGAGCTTATCACTTATTAGAGCATGTGGGTACAAAACCAAATGTTTTCTATCATGTAAAAGTTAGAAATACTTAGAAAAATTATTAATTAAGAAACAATATAAAGGATTATGTCGTCTCATTACGAAGCACCCATTAGAAAACCTTTAGTTATAGGTGATAAATCATATCACGATGTAACTGTAGATGTGGCAGCGCCTGTTGAAGGACCTGCAAATAAACAATGGTGGATTGTATTTACAATCGCATTAGTAGCCTTCCTTTGGGGGTTAGGTTGTATAATTTACACCGTATCTACCGGTATCGGAACATGGGGATTAAATAAAACAGTTGGTTGGGCTTGGGATATCACTAACTTCGTTTGGTGGGTAGGTATTGGTCACGCCGGAACATTAATTTCTGCGGTATTATTACTTTTCCGTCAACGTTGGAGAATGGCTATTAACCGTTCTGCAGAAGCAATGACTATCTTCTCGGTAGTTCAAGCGGGGCTATTTCCAATCATTCACATGGGACGTCCATGGTTAGCATACTGGGTATTGCCTATTCCAAACCAGTTTGGATCTCTTTGGGTAAACTTTAACTCACCATTACTTTGGGACGTATTTGCGATTTCAACGTATCTTTCAGTATCATTAGTTTTCTGGTGGACTGGTTTATTACCTGACTTTGCAATGCTTCGTGATAGAGCTATAACTCCATTTAACAAAAGAGTTTATTCTATTTTAAGTTTTGGATGGAGCGGTAGAGCAAAAGACTGGCAGCGTTTTGAAGAGGTGTCTTTAGTGTTAGCTGGTTTAGCGACTCCACTTGTACTTTCTGTACACACAATTGTATCTATGGACTTTGCTACTTCTGTAATTCCTGGATGGCATACAACAATTTTCCCTCCATACTTCGTTGCTGGAGCGGTTTTCTCTGGATTCGCGATGGTAAATACATTGTTGATTGTTATGAGAAAAGTTTCTAATCTTGAAGCATACATTACGTTACAGCATATTGAGTTAATGAATATCATTATCATGATTACTGGATCTATTGTTGGTGTAGCTTACATTACTGAGCTGTTCGTAGCTTGGTATTCAGGAGTAGAGTATGAGCAATATGCATTTTTAAACAGAGCTACTGGACCTTACTGGTGGGCATATTGGTCGATGATGACATGTAATGTGTTCTCTCCTCAGTTCATGTGGTTCAAAAAATTAAGAACAAGTATCATGTTCTCATTCATTATTTCGATTGTTGTAAACATCGGTATGTGGTTCGAAAGATTTGTAATTATTGTTACTTCTTTACATAGAGATTACCTTCCATCTTCGTGGACAATGTTCTCACCAACATTTGTTGATATTGGAATTTTCATTGGAACAATTGGTTTCTTCTTCGTATTGTTTTTATTGTATTCAAGAACTTTCCCTGTAATTGCTCAGGCAGAGGTTAAAACAATTTTGAAAGGAACAGGAGATAATTATATTAGAGAAAGAGCAAACAGTAAAGATTCACATCATGAGTAATAAAGTTATATACGCCATTTATAATGACGATGACGTTTTGATGGATGCAGTAAAGAAAACTAGAGCTGCTCATCATCATATTGAGGAGGTTTTTACTCCATTCCCAGTTCACGGATTGGATAAAGCAATGGGATTAGCACCAACAAGATTAGCAATATGTGCTTTTTTATATGGATGTGTTGGTATCTCTGTTGCAACAACAATGATGTCTTATATCATGATTCATGATTGGCCTCAAGATATTGGAGGTAAACCAAGTTTTAGTTTTATTCAAAACATGCCTTCATTCGTGCCAATTATGTTTGAGATGACTGTATTTTTTGCAGCTCACTTAATGGTAATTACTTTTTACATGAGAAGTAGATTATGGCCATTTAAAGAAGCAGAAAATCCAGATGTAAGAACAACGGATGATCACTTCTTAATGGAAGTTTCAGTAAATGATAACGAGACAGAATTGGTTTCTTTTTTCGAAGCAACTGGTGCTGTTGAAGTTAAAGTAATAGAAAAGAATTAATTGTAGCTATGAAAAGGATATATAAAATAACACTTTTAGTTGGTATAACTATTTTAGTTTCTTCTTGCCACAATAATTCGGCACCGAACTATCAGTATTTTCCAAATATGTATGAGTCTGTTGCTTATGAGCCATACACAGAAGCAAAAATATTTAAAGGAGGAAAAGAAGGACAGCTTCCTGTTGCAGGAACTATTAATAGAGGTTTTGAGCCTTACGAATATGAAAATTCAACTGCTGGTTACGAATTAGCAAAAGCTAATTTAAAATCTCCTTTGGATTCTATTGAGAGAAATTCTGGAAAAGGAAAAGAACTTTTCGAAATTTACTGTATCAGCTGTCATGGTGCAACTGGTAACGGTAAAGGTAAATTGGTTGAAAGAGAAAAATTTCTTGGGGTACCTAGCTATAAAGACAGAGAAATCACTGAGGGAAGTATCTTTCACGTTGAGACTTATGGTTTGAATGCAATGGGTTCACATGCAAATCAATTAAGTGCTCACGAACGTTGGTTAGTTGCTGACTATGTTCTGAAACTAAAAAGCCAATTATAATTGTTGAACAAACTGATCGTAATAGATATGTATACATTTTCAAGTAAATTAAAAACTTTTTCTATCATCTTAATGGCCGTTGGTTTATTAGGAATTGGGTATGGTTTTTTAAGTGCACCAAAAGATATTCAAGAAGTTGAAAAAATACTAGCTGCAGATGAACATGGTTCTCATGGTGCTGCACATGAAGAAAAAGCGGAGGCATCTCACAAAGAAGCAGGTCATCATGAGGCTGCTGAAGCATCACATGATTCTCACAAAGTTGCTGAGCATGCTGAAGTTTCTGGTGCAAATGAGCACGAAAAACATTTAGAGCATGTACTGCACCAATTACAAAATAAACCTTGGTCTGCAGTTTATGTTGCTTGTATTTTCTTTTTACTGCTTTCTATGGGAGTTTTAGCTTTTTACGCTATTCAACAAGTTGCTCAGGCAGGTTGGTCTCCAGTTTTGTTTAGAGTTATGCAAGGTATTACAGCTTACTTGCCAGCTGGTTCTGTAATTTTCTTTATACTTTTAGTATTATGTGGATTACATTTTAATCATATTTTCGTTTGGTTAGGTGAAGGTGTAACAGATCCTAAGAGTCCAAACTACGATGCTATTATTGCAGGTAAGTCAGGGTATTTGAACTTTCCTTTTTGGATTGCAAGAGCTTTCATCTTTTTATTAGGATGGAATATTTACCGTCATATTTCTAGAAAAAACTGTTTAGCACAAGATGAAGCAAATGATGATCTTTACTACAAAAAGAATTTCAAAGCTTCTGCTGGATTTTTAGTTTTCTTTATCGTTTCTGAGTCTATTATGTCTTGGGATTGGATTATGTCTTTTGATCCACACTGGTTCAGTACGTTATTTGGATGGTATGTATTCGCCTCTTTCTTTGTAAGTGGTATTACTACTATTGCTTTGGTAACTATATATTTAAAATCAAAAGGATATTTAGAGTATGTAAATACAAGTCATATTCACGATTTAGCTAAATTTATGTTTGGTATTAGTGTTTTCTGGACTTATTTATGGTTCTCTCAATTTATGCTAATCTGGTATGCTAACATTCCAGAAGAGGTTACTTATTTTGTAACAAGAATTCAATTGTATAATTTGCCTTTCTTTGGAGCGGTTGTTATGAATTTTGTTTTCCCATTATTAATATTAATCAATACTGACTTTAAACGTCTTAGCTGGGTTATTGTTATGGCGGGTGTTGTAATATTATTAGGCCATTATGTTGATTTCTTTAATATGATTATGCCTGGTACAGTTGGAGACAAATGGTTTATTGGAGTTCCTGAAATTGCATCGATTCTTTTCTTCTTAGGGTTGTTTATATTTGTTGTATTTACTGCATTAACTAAATCTCCTTTGCTAGCAAAAAGAAATCCTTTCATCGAAGAAAGTAAACATTTTCATTATTAATATTTAAAGAAATAAACAGATGACAAGTTTGTTGGTAATTATAGTTGTAGTTTTATTAGCAGTTGCATTATGGCAATTGACCAAGATATTTGATCTTACTCAAGTAGGAGCATCTTCGGACGATTCTCAAGTTGCATCGGATAATGATAATAATATTCAAGGATATGTTATGTTTGGCTTCTTGGCATTCATATATATATTTACTATTTATGGTTTGCTAAAATGGGGTGGTTTAGCGCTTCATACTCCTGCTTCTGAGCATGGACTTTTAGTAGATAATTTAATGAATATTACTTGGGTTTTAATTTTTGTAGTTCAATTTATTACTCAAGGTCTACTATATTGGTTTTCTTTTAAAAATAGAGGAAATAAAGATAAAAAAGCATTGTTTTTTGCAGATAGTAATAAGTTAGAAGCAATTTGGAGTATTATTCCTTCAGTAGTTTTAGCATGTTTAATTCTTTATGGATTATATGCTTGGAATAATATTATGTTTGTTGATAAAGATGAGGATGTTATTGAAATTGAACTATATGCTCAGCAATTTAAATGGACTGCAAGATATGCAGGTGCAGATAATACTTTAGGTAAAGCAAACGTAAGATTAATTGAGGGTGTAAATACTTTAGGAGTTGATATGTCTGATAAAAACTCTCAAGATGATATTGTAGTTTCTGAATTACATATTCCTAAAGGAAAAAAAGTTCACTTTAAAATGCGTTCTCAAGACGTTTTACACTCAGCATATTTTCCTCACTTTAGAGCACAAATGAACTGTGTTCCTGGTATGGTTACTGAATTTGCTTTCGTTCCAACTTACACTACAGCAGAGTATAGAGAATTACCATTTATGGTTGAAAAAGTTGCGCACATCAATAAACTTAGAGCTGAAAAAAGCGTTGAGTTAGTTGCAAAAGGTGGTACAGCTTTAGATCCTTACACATTTGATTACTTGTTATTATGTAATAAAATCTGTGGAGCTTCTCATTACAATATGCAAATGAAAGTTGTTGTTGATACTCCAGAAGACTATAAAAAATGGTTAAGTGAGAAAACAACTTTAGCTCAAGATATTAAAGCGGCAGCTGCTGCTGAGAAACCAGCTGAAGGAACTGCACCAGCTACAGATAGTGCTGCAAAAGTAATCGATACTGTTAAGGCAGTTGTTGATACAGTAAAAGCTGCAGTAGCTAAAGTTGCAATGAAATAATATTATTTAGAAAATTTAAAGTACACATATATGTCAGCAGAAGCGCACGATCACGATCACGGACACGATCACGAGCACGAACATCATCATAAAGATACGTTCATTACTAAATATATTTTTAGTATTGATCATAAAATGATTGCTAAGCAATACTTGATTACTGGTATTATTATGGGGATCATTGGTATCGCAATGTCTTTGCTTTTCAGAATGCAATTAGCGTGGCCAGAAGAGTCTTTTAAGATATTTAATGTTTTATTAGGAGATAAATTTGCACCTGATGGTGTAATGGCAAATGATATTTATTTAGCTTTAGTTACAATCCACGGTACCATCATGGTATTCTTTGTACTGACAGCGGGTTTGAGCGGAACTTTTAGTAATTTACTTATTCCACTTCAAATTGGAGCAAGAGACATGGCTTCAGGATTTATGAATATGATTTCATACTGGTTATTTTTCTTATCAGCAGTTATCATGTTATGTTCTTTATTTGTTGAGTCAGGACCAGCTTCTGCGGGATGGACAATTTATCCTCCTTTAAGTGCATTACCACAAGCAATTCCAGGATCTGGAACAGGTATGACTTTATGGTTGGTTTCAATGGCAATTTTCATCGCATCTTCTTTGATGGGATCTTTAAATTACATTGTTACAGTAATCAATTTAAGAACTAAAGGAATGTCTATGACTAGACTTCCATTAACTATCTGGACATTTTTTGTAACAGCTATTATTGGTGTTATTTCATTCCCAGTATTATTATCTGCAGCTTTATTATTAATTTTCGACAGAAGTTTTGGTACTTCATTCTTCTTGTCTGATATCTATATTGCTGGAGAGGTTTTACATTACCAAGGTGGTTCTCCTGTATTGTTTGAGCACTTATTCTGGTTCTTAGGTCACCCTGAGGTTTATATCGTAATCTTACCAGCGATGGGTCTTGTTTCTGAAATTATGGCTACGAATGCTCGTAAACCAATTTTCGGATATAGAGCGATGATTATGTCTGTTCTTGCAATTGCATTCTTATCAACTATCGTTTGGGGTCACCACATGTTTATCTCTGGTATGAATCCTTTCTTAGGATCTGTATTTACATTTACAACTTTATTGATTGCAATTCCATCTGCTGTAAAAGCATTTAACTGGATTACAACTTTATGGAAAGGTAACTTACAATTCAACCCTGCAATGTTATTCTCTATCGGAATGGTTTCTACTTTCATTACTGGAGGTTTAACAGGAATCATTTTAGGAGATAGTACTTTAGATATTAACGTTCACGATACTTACTTCGTAATTGCTCACTTTCACTTAGTAATGGGTATTTCTGCACTTTATGGAATGTTTGCTGGTATTTACCACTGGTTCCCTAAAATGTACGGAAGAATGTTAAACAAAAATTTAGGTTATATTCACTTCTGGATTACAGCAGTTTGTGCTTATGGAGTTTTCTTCCCAATGCACTTTATCGGATTAGCTGGTTTACCAAGACGTTACTATACAAATACTAACTTCCCATTATTTGATGATTTGCAAAATGTGAATGTTTTAATTACAACATTTGCTCTTGTAGGAGGTGCATTCCAATTAGTATTCTTATACAACTTCTTTAGTAGTATTTTCTACGGTAAAAAAGCAATTCAGAATCCATGGAAATCTACAACTTTGGAGTGGACTACTCCAGTTGAACATATCCACGGAAACTGGCCAGGAGAAATTCCTCATGTATATCGTTGGCCGTATGACTACAGTAACCCAAATCATGATGTAGATTTTGTCCCTCAAAATGTACCTATGAAAGAAGGTGAAGAAGTTTTACACCACTAAAATATTTTCAAAGAGACCGTCAGATATGACGGTCTTTTTTGTTTAGTTAAAGTTTTAAACGTTCAGTTTTACAATTTTACAAAACTAATTAGTTTCTATATCTTTGTAGAATGAATGAAAATTTAGATCCTACAACAAAAGGATATAATTCGGAAGAATTAGATCTTGAGAAAAGACTGCGTCCACTGTCATTTGATGATTTTGCTGGACAAGATCAAGTTTTGGAAAATTTGAAAGTATTCGTTGCTGCCGCTAATCAAAGAGGTGAAGCACTTGATCATGCTTTATTTCATGGTCCTCCCGGTTTAGGAAAAACGACTTTGGCAAATATTCTTGCGAATGAATTAGAAGTTGGAATAAAAATTACTTCTGGTCCTGTTTTAGATAAACCAGGAGATTTAGCTGGTCTACTAACCAATCTAGATGAAAGAGATGTTTTGTTCATTGATGAGATTCATCGTTTAAGTCCTGTTGTAGAAGAGTATTTGTATTCTGCAATGGAAGATTTCAAGATTGATATTATGATTGAATCGGGGCCAAATGCGAGAACTGTTCAAATTAATTTGAATCCATTTACATTGATTGGTGCAACAACTAGATCTGGATTATTAACAGCACCTATGCGTGCGCGTTTCGGAATATCTTCTCGTTTGCAATATTACACTACAGAACTTTTAACTACGATTGTAGAAAGAAGTGCTTCTATATTGAAAACACCTATAGATTTAGAAGCTGCAATTGAAATTGCAGGAAGAAGTCGTGGAACTCCTCGTATTGCAAATGCATTGCTAAGAAGGGTTCGTGATTTTGCACAAATTAAAGGAAATGGTAGAATTGATTTAGAGATTGCTAGATATGCTTTAAAGGCGCTTAATGTAGATGCTCATGGCCTAGATGAGATGGATAATAAAATTTTATTAACCATTATCAATAAGTTTAAAGGAGGTCCGGTTGGACTTTCAACTTTGGCTACAGCAGTAAGTGAAAGTAGCGAAACTATTGAAGAAGTCTATGAACCATTTTTGATTCAAGAGGGTTTCATTATGAGAACACCTCGCGGGCGAGAAGTCACAGATAAAGCCTATAGGCATCTGGGAAAAATAAACACTAATATTCAGGGTGGATTATTTTAATTTGTAATAGAATGTCTGCTACCAAAAAATACAATTATCCTCCAAAACTTTCTATTTTTAGATTTTTTGTTGATGCGGAGGGTATTCGTAAAAATCCGATACCTTATCATAAAAGATATTTTGAAAGTTTTGGTGATTCTTTTTCTATAAGAATTGGAAAGTCACAACATATTATTTTGTCGAGAGATAATGAAGTGGCGCAATATATATTGCAGAAGAATCAGAAAAATTATTATAAGTCTAAATTTCAATCTGTTTATCTTTCTAAATATTTAGGAAAAGGGCTTTTGACTGTTGATGGTGAATTTTGGTTAAAACAGAGAAGACTTATTCAGCCTGCTTTTCATAAACAAAAAATGAATCAGTTGGTCGAAAATATGAAAGCGACTATTATCGGTGAGTTAGATGAACTTATTGTAGATAAAGAAATAGATCTTTTTCCTGTAATGAGTGAATTGGCGTTTAATGTTGTGGCTAAATCTTTGTTTCAATTTTCTATTGCCCAAGAAAAACTAAATCGGATTAAATATATAATTGAAGCTGTCCAACAATTTTTGATCAAAGAAATTAGACTTCCTCACAAAGGATGGTGGTTTTCAATTAGTGGTCAAGTGAAAAAACATCTTGAACTCGCTAAAGAAAATGATGAAATTATTAAAGAAATTATTTTAGAGCGTGTTGCTTCAAAAGATGAAATAAATGATTTGCTTAATATGCTACTCGAAACTCGTTATGATGATACTGGTGAGGGAATGTCGGTTGAGCAATTGATCGATGAAATAAAAATTCTTTTTATCGCAGGTCATGAAACTACTGCAAATTCTTTGACCTTTACATTGCATTTATTAGGAAATCATCATGATGTGCAACAAAAGGTTTTTGATGAGATTAAAACAATAGAATCAGAAACTGATGATGTTGTGGAACAGCTTCAAAAAATGATTTATACGAATGCTGTTTTAAATGAATCTATGAGATTATATTCGCCTGCATGGATTACAGATAGACAGAATGTTAAAGATGATAATTTGGGAGAGTTTAACATAAAAAAGGGAACATTAATTGGTGTTTCTTTTTACGAATTGCATCGAAATCCAAAATATTGGGAATCTCCAGATAGTTTTAACCCAGAGAGGTTTTTAGGAGAACAGAAAAAACACTCTATGCAATACTTTTATCCATTTGGAGCTGGACCTAGAATGTGTATTGGAGCAGGTTTTGCTATTTATGAAATGTCACTTGCAATTGCATATATTATTAAAAAATATAAAATTAAATCTGTCAATTCCGAAGTTGATTTTAATCCATTAATTACATTGAAACCTGTCGGTGTTAAAGTGGTATTTTCCGAAAGATGATGATTAATTCTAAAGAAAAATATTCGAAATTTATTAAAGAAGAAGCTAAAAGACTTGGTTTTCTATCTTGCGGAATATCGAAAGCAGGTTTTTTGGAACAGGAAGCGCCAAGACTTGAAAATTGGCTTAAGAATAATCGTAATGGACAAATGGCTTATATGGAAAACCATTTTGATAAACGATTAGATCCGACTTTATTAGTGGATGACGGAAAAAGCGTAGTTTCTCTTTTGTTGAACTATTTTCCTCAAGTTTCTCAAAATGAAGAAAGTTTTAAAATATCAAAGTATGCCTATGGGCAGGATTATCATTTTGTTATTAAAGATAAATTAAAAGAATTTTTACATTCTATTCAGGAAAATATAGGAGAGGTTTCGGGCCGCGCTTTTGTTGATTCTGCACCGGTTTTGGATAAAGCTTGGGCAGCGAAAAGCGGTTTGGGATGGATAGGAAAAAACAGTAATTTAATTACTCAAAAAGTCGGCTCTTTTTACTTCATAGCCGAGCTAATTATAGATTTAGAATTAGAATATGATTATGCTGTTACTGATCATTGCGGTTCTTGTACAGCTTGTATTGATGCTTGTCCAACAGAGGCAATTGTGGCGCCCTATATTGTCGATGGCAGTAAATGCATTTCTTATTACACTATTGAATTAAAAGAAAATCTTCCTTATGAAATGAAAGGAAAATTTGATGAATGGATGTTTGGTTGTGATACTTGTCAAGATGTTTGTCCATGGAATAGATTTTCTAAACCTCATTCAGAACCTCTTTTTAATCCAAATCCCGAGTTGTTTTCTTTTGGCAAAAAAGATTGGATAGAAATTACAGAGGAAACATTTAAACTTGTTTTTAAAAATTCTCCAATTAAAAGAACAAAATTTGACGGATTAAAGCGGAATATCAAATTTTTACAATAATTTACTTATATCGTAACTTGTTGTTTGTTAGTTATTTGTGTTTTAAATTATAAGTTTAAACTTATTTTTTAGTCTTCTGTTTTATTGAGTATTTGTCAATAAATACTGTCAAAATTACTTTTATTCATAATTCTTTAAGAATTTATGACCTCTTCATTATCAAATAATTATATTTTTTTGTTATAAATAACACTGAACAGTTGTTAAATACTGCTTTTTGACGAGTTTATATGCATTTTATCGACTAATGTATCTGATAGTTGATGATTTATCTACTTTCGTTTCTCCAAAACTACATTTTATAAACTTAAAACACGATTTTGTGTATTGAACCTATCATGACTATGGTCCAAGCGCTACTATGTTCATTTAGAAATCATTCCAAGATTTCTAATGATTTTTCGAAAACCAATTATTTGAATTTTTCGTATTTCACCAATACGCTAAAGATGATCATCCATTTTTTAGTGTATTGTTTTTCTGTTCCACAAACTCAAGTTGTCTATGCGTAACTTTACTTTTAAAAAGTTTAATTTATTTAAACTGTTTTTACTTATTTCATTATTTTTTATCACGGCTCAAACTAGGGCACAATTTCCTTATTCACAATCATTTAAAAATTCTACAGCTCCAGGTGTTTTGTTTGGAGGTGAGCCAATAGCTTTTTTAACTGGCGGAGCTGGCCTTAGAGACGGTTATAATGATGCAAATGGCTCTGGATATTTGCGATTAACAAATAGACAAGGTAGCCAGAAAGGAATTGTTTATTCGGATATGTATTCATTTCCGTCTGCTTATGGAATGACTATTACATTTGAATACTATACACATAGTGGAAACGGTGCCGATGGTATTGCTTTTATTTTGTTTGATGCTACGGCTTCTCCAGTTGCGGCAGGTGCTTTTGGAGGTTCCTTAGGTTATGCACAACGAAATTCTGAGACGGGTTTCTCTAAGGGGTATCTAGGTATTGGAATTGACGAGTATGGAAATTTTTCTGCAAATAATGAAGGAAAGAATGGTGGGGCGCCAGGTGGTGTTTTACCTAGTAATGTTACTTTGAGAGGTGCAGGAACAGGTACAACGGGATATCCGCATTTAATTTCGGTTAGAACAACAGATTTAGCAAGTTCTTTCAATGTTGCAGGTGGGGATAGAGATGCTACGGACAATTCTAAATCTGGTTTTAGAAAAATGGAAGTTATTTTAAAACCGAGATCTGGCGGTGGTTTTTTTATTGATGTTTACTTAACTCATGGTACAGTAAGAGAGTTAATCATTAACAATTATGAATATAAAGTAGGAGCACCTTCTAATCTAAAATTTGCAATTTCTTCTTCTACAGGAGGATCTAATAATTTCCATGAGATTAGAAATTTAAATATTACAGTTGATAAATCAACGCTTTTAACTCCTGTTGCTAATGCAGATACCTTTACAGGTTGTATCGGATTAGCAGCTACTTCTGGAGATATTACTGCAAATGATAACGGATCAGTAAATACTTTAGGTACAATTAATAAATCTACAGTTGACTTAGATCCTGCGCTGACAGGAATTCAAACTTCCAAGACAGTTGCTGATAAAGGGACTTTTACCTATAATTCATCAACTGGAGCTGTAACTTTTACTCCGCTAAACAATAATGTTGTTGGTCCTGTTCAAATCAATTATACTTTTAATGATACTTATGACAAGACTTCTAATTCTTCAACAATAACATATAACACATATACAGCTATTGCTAATAATGCGATTACGGCTCCTGCAACTAGTACTTTTTGTACAGCACCGCATGATCCAGGTGTTATAACAGGTTCTACAGCTACTGGTGGAGGTTCTGGATTAACTTACCAATGGGAAAGCAGTATAAATAATATAGATTTTAATCCTATTTCAGGAGCTACAAGTATAAGTTATGATCCGCCTAGTACAAGTACAACTGCTTATTACAGAAGAGTTGTTTCTTCTACAACTTGTAAAGACGTAAGTAATACAGTTTCTATTGTTTTTGGACAAGCGAGTACTCCAACTGCAACAGCAGCTACAGCGGTAACATGTAATAGTTTTACAGCAAATTGGAATGCTGTTGCTAACGCAACTTCTTATGGATTAGAGGTTTCTAGCAATTCAAATTTTAATACTCACGAAGGAAATTTAGATGGAAGAAATCTTAATTCATCTTCAACTTCTTTTAATGTTACAGGTTTAACTTCTGGACAAACTTATTATTTTAAGGTTTGGTCTTACAATTCTTGTGGAGTTGGACCAACAGCCTCTAATGTAATTACTGTAACTGTAGGAAACGGCTCAGTAGCTGGAACAGTATCTTCTGCGCAAACAATTTGTTCAGGGACTGCTCCACAAGATTTAACATTAACAGGTTATACAGGAACTATTCAATGGCAGTCATCTACAAATAATAGTACATTTAATGATATTAATGGAGCTACAAATGCTGTTTTAACAAGTGCCCAAATGGGAACACTTACTGCAAATACATATTATAGAGCAGTTGTAAAAAGTGGCTCATGTACGGCAGCAAATTCAGCATCAGTTTTAATTACAATAAGTCCAGTTCCAAGTTTGGGAACGATATCGCAATTTGCAACAACTTGTGAAGGTGCTCCTGCTAGAATAAACTTAAAAGGATTATTGCCAAATACAACATCTACTATTGCATATTCTATTGATGGAGTTGCACAAACACCTGTAACTGGTGTTGCAGCAGACGGATCTGGGGATGGATTTTTTGAAACTGTAAATTTAACGGCAGCAAATAATGGAAAGACATTAAGAGTAACAACTGTTACTAGAACAAATGCAACTCCAAGCTGTACTAGTACTGTTAATAAGGATGTTACATTAAGTGTAAATGCTTCTTCAGTTGGAGGAACAATTGCTTCAGTAGCAGCGATTTGTTCTGGAACTTCGCCTGCTAATTTGGTATTAAGTGGTAATAACGGTTCAGTTTTAAGATGGCAAAAATCAACAGATTCAGGTTTTTCAACTCGAACGGATATTAATATAACTTCAACAACATTAACAAGCGCTAATATCGGAAACTTAACAGCAAGCACTTATTTTAGAGCAGTTGTTCAGAATGGAGATTGTGCTGCTGTTTTTTCAGATGCTGTTTTGGTAACTGTTAACGCTTTGCCAGCAGTTCTTTCTTTAACAGGAAGTACTATCTGCGTTTTACCAGGAGGAAATGGTACTATCGCTTCTTCAACTTCAGCAAGCGGAATAAGTTATCAATTATATAATTCAAGCAATACAGCTGTTCAATCTGCAAAATCAGGAAATGGATCTGCATTAACTTGGACTAATCTTGTTGCAGGAAATGGTTATTATGTAATTGGAAGAAACACGACAACTTCTTGTACATCTACAAGTGCTACAGTAAATGTTGCTACCAATCCTAATCCAGACGCTCTTGTTTTAACAGGAAGTACAATTTGTGTTTCGCCAGGCGGAAATGGAACGATTACGTCTTCAACTTCAGCAACAGGAATAAATTATCAATTATATAATTCTAGTAATACAGCAGTTCAGTCTGCAAAATCAGGTAACGGATCTGCATTAACTTGGACAAATCTTGCAGCAGCAACTGGCTATTATGTAATTGGAACAAATACTACAACTACTTGTTCTTCTACTAGTAATAGCGTGAACGTTGCTACTACTTCAAACCCAACAGCACTTGCATTAACAGGAAGTGTGATTTGCGTTTCACCTGGAGGAAATGGAACTATTTCTTCAACAACTTCAGTAAATAATGTAAATTATCAGTTATTTGATTCAAATGATACTGCTGTACAATCAGCAAAATCAGGAAACGGATCTGCATTAACATGGACTAATCTTAATGCAGGAAATGGATATTATGTAATTGCAACCAATGCGGCCAATTGCACTGTAAAAAGTAATGTAGTTAATATTACAACTAATGCAAATCCGACAATTTCTATTGGAGGTACATTAACGGCTTGTTTAACAACTACTTTAACTACCACAACTAATGCGAGTTCGCCAACTTATGTTTGGTATAAAGATAATGTTGCAATTTCTGGACAAACTTCATCTTCATTAGTGGTAAATTCTGATGGAGATTATAAAGTAAAAGTTACGAATACTTCAACAGGATGTGAAGCTACTTCTGCTGCTTCAACAGTAAAAGTGAGTGATACTGAAAAACCAGTTAAACCAGTTCTAGCTGATATTACAGCAGAATGTTCAGCAACAGTAACAGCTCCAACAACAACAGATAATTGTAGCGGAACTGTAACAGGAACAACCAGCGATCCATTGACTTATTCTGCTCAAGGTACTTACACTGTCAATTGGAGTTTTAATGATGGAAATGGAAACACAGAAACTGCAACTCAAAAAGTAATAATTAAAGACACTCAAAAACCATCAATTACCTGCCCTGCAACGGTTACAGTTTCTGCTGATGCAAATTCATGTACAGCAACAGGTGTAATTTTAGGAACTCCTGTAACTTCGGACAACTGTAGCGGAACTGTGACAGTGACAAATAATGCACCATCAAGTTTTCCAATCGGAAACACGACAGTAACTTGGACTGCTACTGATGCAGCAGGAAATACGCAAACTTGTACGCAGACTGTAACAGTAAATGATACTCAAAAACCATCAATTACTTGCCCAACAACAGTTGTGGTTTCTACTGATGCAAATTCATGCGTTGCAACAGGCGTAACTTTAGGAACTCCTGTAACCTCAGACAATTGTAGTGGAACTGTAACAGTGACTAATGATGCGCCGTCAAGTTTTCCAATCGGAAACACGACAGTAATTTGGACAGCGACAGACGCAGCAGGAAACACTCAAACTTGTACTCAAGTAGTAAAAGTTGTAGGTCCGATTATAGCTAATAAAGATACAGCTTCGATAAATGGATATAGTGGAGGAACTGCGGTTTCAAATGTTTTATCAAACGATTTGCTTAATTGTAATCCAGTAGTTAGAAATGAAGTTGTTTTAACTTTGGATTCTACTTTACCTTCAGTTTTAACTTTTGATACTGCAAGTGGAGAAGTTAAAGTCAAACCAAATACGCCAGTAGGAAAATATACATTTGATTATAAAATTTGTGAAGTTGCAAATACGTCAAATTGCAATTCTGCAACTGTAGAAATTACAGTAACTGCACCGGCAATTTTAGCTGTAAAAGAAAATTTAGGTCCGATTAACGGAAGCATCGGCGGGACAACAGCATCGCTTATCGCTTCAGATAAACTGAACGGAGTTCAGGCAGTTATCGGAACAAATGCTGGAGAAGTTGCCTTAACGGGAACAGCGCCTTCAGGATTAACGGTCAATTCAGACGGAACGGTAACGGTAAGCAAAGGCACAAAAGCGGGAGACTACGATGTTGAATATACAATCTGCGACAACAACAATGCAGGAAACTGCTCAACTGTTACTTCGACTGTAACTGTAACAGCGGCTGTTTTGGTTGCGAACTTGGACAATGCAGGTTCGGTAGTGGGAGGAAATTCATCCCAAACCCTTATCAATGTTTTTGACAATGACACTAAAAACGGAGCAAAGTTAGATCCGTCAGAAGTTAAGCTTACGCCGGGCACAGATCCGAAAGGATATTTAACGATTGATGCCGACGGAAAAGCGGTTTTGGCAGCCAATGCACCGGCAGGAAATTATGAGATCACTTATGAAATCTGCGAGCTTCTGAATCCAGGAAACTGGCACAAATAAAGTTCAGGTTACAGTTACGGCACCGGTAATTTTAGCTGTAAAAGAAAATTTAGGTCCGATCAACGGAAGCATCGGCGGAACAACGGCATCGCTTATCGGTTCAGATAAACTGAACGGAGTTCAGGCGGTTATCGGCACAAATGCTGGAGAAGTTGCCTTAACTGGAACAGCGCCTTCAGGACTGACAGTCAATTCAGACGGAACGGTAACGGTAAGCAAAGGCACAAAAGCGGGAGACTACGATGTTGAATATACAATCTGCGACAACAACAATGCAGGAAACTGCTCAACGGCTACTTCAACTGTAACCGTAACGGCAGCTGTTTTGGTTGCGAACTTGGACAATGCAGGTTCGGTAGTGGGAGGAAATTCATCCCAAACCCTTATCAATGTTTTTGACAATGACACTAAAAACGGAGCAAAGTTAGATCCGTCAGAAGTTAAGCTTACGCCGGGCACAGATCCGAAAGGATATTTAACGATTGATGCCGACGGAAAAGCGGTTTTGGCAGCCAATGCACCGGCAGGAAATTATGAGATCACTTATGAAATCTGCGAGCTTCTGAATCCAGGAAACTGCAGCACAAATAAAGTTCAGGTTACAGTTACGGCACCGGTAATTTTAGCTGTAAAAGAAAATTTAGGTCCGATCAACGGAAGCATCGGCGGAACAACGGCATCGCTTATCGGTTCAGATAAACTGAACGGAGTTCAGGCGGTTATCGGCACAAATGCTGGAGAAGTTGCCTTAACTGGAACAGCGCCTTCAGGACTGACAGTCAATTCAGACGGAACGGTAACGGTAAGCAAAGGCACAAAAGCGGGAGACTACGATGTTGAATATACAATCTGCGACAACAACAATGCAGGAAACTGCTCAACGGCTACTTCAACTGTAACCGTAACGGCAGCTGTTTTGGTTGCGAACTTGGACAATGCAGGTTCGGTAGTGGGAGGAAATTCATCCCAAACCCTTATCAATGTTTTTGACAATGACACTAAAAACGGAGCAAAGTTAGATCCGTCAGAAGTTAAGCTTACGCCGGGCACAGATCCGAAAGGATATTTAACGATTGATGCAGACGGAAAAGCGGTTTTGGCAGCCAATGCACCGGCAGGAAATTATGAGATCACTTATGAAATCTGCGAGCTTCTGAATCCAGGAAACTGCAGCGCAAATAAAGTTCAGGTTACAGTTACGGCACCGGTAATTTTAGCGGTAAAAGAAAATTTAGGTCCGATCAACGGAAGCATCGGCGGAACAACAGCATCGCTTATCGGTTCAGATAAACTGAACGGAGTTCAGGCGGTTATCGGAACAAATGCTGGAGAAGTTGCCTTAACTGGAACAGCTCCTTCAGGACTTACGGTCAATTCAGACGGAACGGTGACTGTAAGCAAAGGCACAAAAGCGGGAGACTACGATGTTGAATATACAATCTGCGACAACAACAATGCAGGAAACTGCTCAACGGCTACTTCAACTGTAACCGTAACGGCAGCTGTTTTGGTTGCGAATTTGGACAATGCAGGTTCGGTAGTGGGAGGAAATTCATCCCAAACCCTTATCAATGTTTTTGACAATGACACTAAAAACGGAGCAAAGTTAGATCCGTCAGAAGTTAAGCTTACGCCGGGCACAGATCCGAAAGGATTTTTAACGATTGATGCAGACGGAAAGGCGGTTTTGGCAGCCAATTCACCGGCAGGAAATTATGAAATCACTTATGAAATCTGCGAGCTTCTGAATCCAGGAAACTGCAGCACAAATAAAGTTCAGGTTACAGTAACTGCACCGGCAATTGATGCAGTTGTAGATTCAATAAATTCAATTAACGGAAATATTGGCGGAACAACAATCTCATTAATTGCAAATGATAAATTAAATGGAAATCCGGTAATTGCAGGAACAGCTCCGGGAGAAGTTACATTTAATATTATAGGAACACTTCCAACAGGATTAACATTAAATCCAGATTATACTATTACTGTTGCACCAAACACACCAGCAGGAAATTATAATGTAGAATACCGTATTTGCGATAATATTAATTCAGGAAATTGCGATTCAGTGATTACAGTAATCACAGTAACAGGTTCAAATTTAGTAGCAAATCAGGATATTGTTCCTTCAGCAGTTGGTTCAAATGTTCCTCAAACATTAATTAATGTTTTTGCAAATGATACTAAAAATGGAAATGCTTTAGTTCCTTCAGATGTAAATCTTACTGTAACAACAGCTGATCCAAAAGGATATTTAACAGTTGATGCAGACGGAAATGTAATTCTAGCTCCAAATGCACCGGCAGGAGATTATGAATTGACTTACACAATTTGCGAAAAATTAAATCCATCAAATTGTAATTCAAATATTGTAAAAGTAACTGTTGATATGCCAGTTATTGATGCAGTTGTAGATTCAGTAAATCCAATTAACGGAAATATTGGAGGAACAACAATATCATTAATTGCAAATGATAAATTAAATGGAAATCCAGTTGTTGTTGGAACTGCTCCAGGAGGAGTAACTTTTGGATTAATTAGTACGCTTCCAACAGGATTAACATTAAATCCAGATTATACTATTGCTGTTGCGCCAAACACACCAGCAGGAAATTATAATGTTGAATATCGTATCTGCGAAAATACAAATCCATCAAATTGCGATTCAGTGATTACAGTAATCACAGTAACAGGTTCAAATTTAGTAGCAAATCAGGATATTGTTCCTTCAGCAGTTGGTTCAAATGTTCCTCAAACATTAATTAATGTTTTTGCAAATGATACTAAAAATGGAAATGCTTTAGTGCCTTCAGATGTAAATCTTACTGTAACAACAGCTGATCCAAAAGGATATTTAACAGTTGATGCAGACGGAAACGCAATATTAGCTCCAAATGCACCGGCAGGAGATTATGAATTGACTTACACAATTTGCGAAAAATTAAATCCATTAAATTGTAATTCAAATATTGTAAAAGTTACGGTTGCAGCATCGACAATGATAAAAGCGAATGATGATGAAGCTGGACCAATAAATGTGAAAAAAGGAACAGATACTTCACTTAATATCTTTAATAATGATATTTTAAACGGAGTAAAACCAACGCCATCAAGTGTTGTTTTATCAACTGTTGTAGCAAATCCGAATTTAATTCTAAATGCTGATGGTTCAGTAAGTGTTGTTGCAAATACGCCAAGCGGAATTTATGAATTGACATATCAAATTTGTGAAGCAGCAAATACATCAAATTGCAGTCAAGCTGTAGTTAAAGTTACAGTATTAAATAGCGCTGATCCTGCTCCTCCAACAACAAACGGAATTACATTAGTAGATGACATTAATGTTATTGCTGACGGAATCAATGGTGATATTGAGTTTGTAAATGTTTTAAATAATGATTTAATCAACGGACAGCCAATCAATCCGGCAGATGTTACGATCAAACCATTAGGAAACAATTCTTATTTTGAATGGAATGCAGACGGAACTGTAAATGTTAAGCCAAATACACCTGGAGGAAATTATGCAATTACTTATCAGGTTTGCGAAAAAACAAATGCATCAAATTGTTCAACAGCAGTTTTAAATGTTTTTGTTGAAGTTCCAGCAATAGCTATTATCAAAAAAGCAGAATTTAATGATGAAAACAATAGTGGTTTTGCTAACGCAGGAGAAACAATAACGTATACGTTTACCATAACAAATACAGGAAATGTTCCGCTAAATAATGTAATAGTAAAAGATCCATTAACAGGAGTAGTGGTTTCTGGTCAAGCAATTTCTTTAGCAGTTGGAGAATCTAACAGTTCTAATTTCTCAGCAAAATATACGATAACGCAAGAAGATATTAATCTTACTAAAGTAACAAACCAAGCTACTGCGCAAGGAAGCAGTTCAAAAGGAGTTGTGGTTGAAGATTTGTCTGACCATTCAAGTAATACTGGAGATAATCCAACTGTAACAGAATTAGACGGTTGTGCAATCAAAGTATTCAAAGCTTTCTCTCCAAATGGAGACAACAAGAATACAAGATTCTACATTAGAGGTATCGAATGCTATCCGAATAATACAGTCGAAATTTATAACCGTTGGGGAGTATTGGTTTACAGTGTAGACGGATATAATAACAATGACAGAGCTTTTGTTGGATATTCTAACGGACGTTCTACAATCAAACAAACAGAAGGTCTTCCGGTGGGAACTTATTTTTACATCTTGAAATATCAAGATAATGCTAATGCACCACATCAGGAATCAGGATATTTATACATCAACAAATAATATAAGATTACGGCTTAGTAAAGCTAAGCCGTTTTTAAAGCTTTAAAAATGAAAAAATTAATCATATTTTTTATGTTTTTTTCGATTGTGTCAAATGCGCAGCAAGATGCACAGTTTACGCAATATATGTACAACACAATCGAAGTCAATCCAGCTTACGCAGGTTCGAGAGGAGTTATGAGCGTTTTTGGTTTGTACCGTACACAATGGGTTGGGTTAGAAGGTGCGCCTCAAACAAGTACTTTTTCTGTAAATACACCTTTAAATAATAGCGATTTAGGACTTGGAGTTTCTTTGGTTAATGATAAAATCGGACCAACAACAGAAAACACTTTATCTGCCGATTTATCGTATACAATTCCAACTTCAGAATCATGGAATTTGTCTTTTGGTATAAAAGGAACAGCAAACCTATTCAATTTAGATGTAAATAAATTGAGTATGGAAGATCAAGACGATCAGCAATTTCAGAATCTAAAAAATAAGTTTTCTCCAAATGTTGGTGCAGGGCTTTATTTTCATTCAGATCGCGCTTATATCGGATTATCTGTTCCAAATTTTATCGAAACAAACCGTTATGATTCAGATGACACAGCTATCTTCAAAGAAAAAATCAATTATTATTTAATAGCAGGTTACGTATTTAATCTAGATCGATTAGAATACATTAAATTCAAACCAGCTTTAATGACCAAAATGGTCGAAGGAGCTCCTTTGCAAGTTGATGTTTCGGGTAATTTTATGTTCAATGATAAATTTGTTTTAGGTCTTGCTTATCGTTGGAGCGCTTCTGTAAGTGCAATGGCAGGATTTCAAGTTACAAAAGGAATGTATTTAGGTTACGGTTACGATCATGAAACAACTCAATTAAAAAAGTACAATTCTGGATCTCATGAAATCTTTCTAAGATTCGATTTCTTTAATAATTATAATAAAATGATATCTCCAAGGTTCTTTTAATGAAAACTATGAAACTCAAGAAAATAATTTTAATCGTTTTACTGTGTAACTTTTTTTCAAATGTGAATGCTCAAAATCCATTCACAAATATGAACGTAAAATATGCAGACAAAAAATATGAAGAATACGCTTACGCGGATGCTATAAAAGCGTATGAAAGTGTTATCGAAAAAGAAAGTGCAAACGAAGGAGTTGTAAAACGTCTGGCAAATTCGTATTATTTTAATGGAGAATTGACAAGTGCCTTAAAATGGTACGATCAATTATTTCAAATTAATGCAGACCAAGAAGCAGAATATTTTTATCGTTATGCACAATGTTTAAAATCTTCTGGCAATTATCGTAAATCTGACGAAGTTTTAGAGAAATTCAATCAAAAAGCAACTTTAGAAAAAAGATCTGATTTAATCAGAAATGATAAAAATTATCTTGAAGTAATAAAAGAGAACTCTGGAAGATTTCAAATAGCAGATGCAGGAGTTAATTCTCGTTTTTCAGATTATGGAAGTACGGTTTATAACAACAAAATAATTTTTACTTCTGCGCGTGATACAGGCGGAGTTGTAAAAGCTAATTTTCAATGGACAAACAGATCTTTCTCAAGATTATACAGCGCTGTCTTATTGCCTGATGGAAGTGTTGGAACGCCAGAACTTTTTATAAAAAGAAAAAAAGATAAGTTCAATGAATCTACTCCAATTTTTACAAAAGACGGAAGAACAATGTATTTCACGCGAAATAATTTCACTGATGGAAAAAGAGGACAGAATGATAAAAATGTTACGCTTTTAAAATTATACAAAGCAGATTTAATTGATAACGAATGGAAAAACATCAGAGAACTTCCTTTTAATAGTGATCAATACAGTACCGCACATCCTGCTTTAAGCGTTGATGAGAAATTTTTGTATTTCGCATCAGATATGCCTGGAACATTTGGTCAGTCTGATATTTATAAAGTTGCAATTAATGAAGATGGCACTTTTGGTAAACCAGAAAACTTAGGTCCAGAAATTAATACAGAAGGCAGAGAAACCTTTCCTTTTATTTCTGGCGAAAATGAACTTTATTTTGCTTCAGACGGACGTCCAGGTTTAGGAGGTTTGGATATTTTTGCTTCTAGAATAAAAGCAAACGGAAGTTATGATGAAGTTTTAAATGTTGGTGAACCTGTAAATAGTAAACAAGATGATTTTGCTTTCAGTATAGACAGCAGAAGCAGAAGTGGTTATTTTTCTTCAAACAGACAAAATACTTTAGGTTTAGACGATATTTATAGATTTACAGAAACTAGAAGATTAATTTGTGAGCAAAATTTATCAGGAACTGTTACAGATGCTGAAACAAATGCTGTTTTAGCAAATACATCTTTGACTTTGTTTAATGAAAAATTTGATCCAGTTGGAACAATTGTTACAGACGAAAAAGGAAATTATGTTTTTCCAACCGTAAAATGTGGCAAAAAATATACTATCAGAACTTCTAAAACAGATTATAATGCCAAAGAAGCTTCAGTAAACATTTTAAGAGATCAAGAAACAACTTTAATGATAGCATTAAATAAAGTATTTGTTCCTTTAACCGCAAAAACAATAGCAATCAAAAAAGTGGCTATTAGTCCCGTAAAATTAGGTTCGATGAAAGTTGGAGTTGACATTGCTAAACTTTTAAATCTTCCTATGAACTTTTTTGATTTAGGAAAAGCTACTATCAAAAAGACATCAGAACCGCAATTGATGAAAGTAGTAAATCTTTTAAAAGAATATCCAGACATGAAACTTGATATTCGTTCGCATACAGACAGCCGTTCTTCTTCAGAAAGCAATCAAATTCTTTCGGACATGAGAGCGTTGTCAACAAAAAAATGGCTAGTGCAAAAAGGAATTAGCGAAGACCGATTATCAGCAAAAGGTTACGGAGAAACACAATTAGTAAATAAATGTGCAGACGGCGTAAAATGTACCGAAAAACAACATATGCAAAATAGAAGAAGCGAGTTTATAATTGTAGCAATGTAAAATGACTTTTTTTAAAATTATAAAAACCCTTTTCTAAATTTTAGAAAAGGGTTTTTTTTTGAGGTTATATTTTTGTTTCTCAAAAAGTTAAAAAACCAAATTTTCATCAAAAAACAATTCTAAATGATTTGATTCTTTGCAGTATAATTTTGAATTTTTATTTTTTGTTTTATTATGTTTAAAATGAGTGAGTTGTGTTTTTAAAAAATCGATTTCGTTGCAAATTGTGTTTGTTTTTGTTTTAACTTTATAAATCTAAAAATTTTTCATTATGACTGTAGATCAAATACTTAAAGCAAAAGGAAGAAATGTTTATTCGATTTTCTCTAATTTAACAGTTTATGATGCCTTAAAGGTAATGGGAGAAAAGAATATCGGAGCAATTTTAATTATTGATGATAATGTTTTAAAGGGAATATTGTCGGAAAGAGATTATGCTCGTAAAATCGTTCTAAAAGATAAATCTTCTAAAGAAACTTTGGTAAATGAGATTATGGAAAGCAATGTTTTTACAGTAAAACTTTCAGATAATCTTGAAGATTGTATGCAATTGATGAGTGAAAAAAGAATACGACATCTGCCTGTTGTAGAAGATGAAACAGTTGTTGGAATAATTTCAATCAGCGATGTAGTGAAGGCGATTATAGAAACTCAAAAAGATACTATTCAGCATTTGAATTCTTATATTTCTCAATAAAAAGGATATAAAAGCAATAAAAATTTAAAAGGAGTCCAATTTTTATTGGACTTTTTTTATTTCTGAGAATGGATTTTCAGAAAAGAAAATACTAAAAATACGCCTTTTTAAAACAAGACTTATATCTTTGTAAGCTAGAATAAAAGCTAAAATAATGAACAAAGAGAGTAAAAAAAGAGAAGCGTTACTGTACCACGCAGAACCAACTCCAGGAAAAATTCAGGTAGTTCCAACAAAAAAATATGCAACCCAAAGAGACTTATCATTGGCTTATTCGCCAGGAGTTGCAGAACCATGTTTAGCAATTGCAGAAAACATTGATGACGTTTATAAATATACAGCAAAAGGAAATTTAGTAGCAGTAATTTCAAACGGTACAGCGGTTTTAGGACTTGGGAATATAGGACCTGAAGCAGGAAAGCCAGTGATGGAAGGAAAAGGTTTATTGTTTAAAATTTTCTCTGATATTGATGTTTTTGATATCGAAATCGGTACCGAAAATGTTGAAGAATTTATTCAGACTGTAAAAAATATTGCTCCAACTTTTGGAGGTATTAATTTAGAAGATATTAAAGCTCCAGAATCTTTCGAAATAGAAAGAAGATTGATCGAAGAATTGGATATTCCAGTAATGCACGACGATCAGCACGGAACTGCAATTATTTCTTCGGCAGCTTTAATTAATGCTCTTGAATTGGCAGGAAAAAAAGCAGAAGATGTAAAAGTAGTAGTTTCTGGCGCAGGTTCTGCAGCAATTGCTTGTACAGATTTATATGTATTATTAGGCGTAAAAGTAGAAAACGTTTTAATGTACAACAGTAAAGGACTTTTAACAAAAGACAATCCTTCACTTTCAGATTTACAATTAAAATATGCTATTGACGGACCTAAAATTGCTTTGACAGATGCTGTAAAAGATGCTGATGTTTTCATCGGATTATCTTCTGGCGATATTCTTTCTCCAGAAATGTTACTTTCAATGGCAAAAAGCCCGATTGTTTTTGCAATGGCAAATCCGAATCCGGAAATCGATTATAATTTAGCTGTAGAAACTCGTAAAGACGTTATTATGGCGACAGGACGTTCGGATTTTCCTAATCAGGTAAATAACGTTTTAGGTTTTCCATATATTTTTAGAGGAGCATTAGACGTAAGAGCGACTAAAATTAACGAAGAAATGAAAATGGCAGCTGTAAAAGCTTTAGCCATTTTAGCAAAAGAACCAGTTCCAGAGCAAGTTAATGTTGCTTACGGAGCTACAAAATTAGGTTTCGGACAAGAATATATTATTCCAAAACCATTCGATCCTAGATTAATTACAGTCGTAGCGCCTGCAGTTGCAAAAGCGGCAATGGAATCTGGAGTTGCAAAAAATCCAATTACAGACTGGGCAGCTTATGAAGATGTGCTTCGTGAGCGTATGGGGAATGATAATAAAATGGTTCGTTTAATTACAAACCGCGCTAAACTTGATCCAAAACGAATTGTTTTTGCAGAAGCAGATCAATTAAATGTGTTAAAAGCTGCTCAAATAGTTTACGAAGACGGAATCGGTTTTCCGATTTTATTAGGAAACAAAGAACAGATTTTAGAACTAAAAGAAGAATTAGGTTTTGATGCTGATCTAGAAATCATTGATCCTAAAACAGATGAAGAATCAGAAAGAAGAAATCGATTTGCAAAATCATTCTGGGAAACAAGAGGACGCAGAGGCGTTTCGAAATTAGACGCTGAGAAATTCATGCGCGAAAGAAATTATTTTGCGGCAATGATGGTTAATGAAGGAGAAGCAGATGCATTGGTGACGGGACATTCAAGAAGTTATCCTTCTGTCGTAAAACCAATGATGCAGCTTATTCCAAAGGCACAAAATGCCTCTCTTATTGCAACGGCAAACATGATGCTAACTTCACGCGGTCCAATGTTTTTATCAGATACTGCAATCAACATTAATCCATCTGCTCAAGATTTGATTAATATTGCAATTATGACTTCTAAAACGGCAAGAATGTTTGGTATTGAGCCAGTTATTGCAATGGTTTCTTTCTCAAACTTTGGTTCTTCAACTAGCGAAAGTGCTTCAAAAGTTAGAGAAGCGGTAGCTTATTTGCATAAAAATCATCCAGAAATGATTGTTGATGGAGAGATTCAGGCGGATTTTGCTTTAAATCAAGAAATGCTTGAAGAGAAATTCCCATTCTCTAAACTGGCAGGTAAAAAAGTAAATACATTGATTTTCCCTAATTTAGAGTCGGCAAATATCACTTACAAATTATTGAAAGAACTGTATAAAGTAAATTCAATAGGACCAATTATGATGGGAATGGGCAAGCCAGTTCACATTTTTCAATTAGGTGCAAGTGTTGAAGAGATGGTAAACATGGCTGCAATCGCAGTTATTGATGCACAGGAAAAAGAAAGTAAAAAGAATAAAATAGTTCAATAGACGTTCTAAAAGGATTGAGCAAATTTGTCGTAGTTTTATGGCATTTTTGTTATATTTGATACTAAGAAATTACATTTATGATAGCACATTTGCAAGGCAAATTAGTAGAAAAAAATCCTACGGAGGTTGTAATTGATTGTGGAGGTGTTGGTTATCAGGTGAATATATCCCTGCATACCTTCTCCTTAATTCCAAATTCTGAAAATATAAAACTGTATACGCATCTTCAAATCAAAGAAGATGCGCATACTTTATACGGTTTTGCCGAAAAATCAGAAAGAGAGATTTTCAGAATGTTGCTTTCTGTTTCAGGAATCGGAGCAGGAATTGCCCGAACGATGCTTTCGTCGATCGAGCCAAAACAAATTATTAATGCCATTGCGTCGGGAGATGTTGGTATAATACAATCTATCAAGGGGATAGGAAACAAAACAGCACAAAGAGTTATACTTGATTTAAAAGATAAAGTGTTAAAGTTGTACGATTTGGACGAAGTTTCGGTAGTTCAAAACAATAGAAATAGAGATGAAGCGTTATCTGCTTTGGAAGTTTTAGGTTTTGTTCGAAAAGCTTCTGAAAAAGTAGTAGAAAAGATTGTAAAAGAAGATCCAGAAGCTACTGTAGAAACAATCATTAAAAAGGCTTTAAAAAGCTTATAAATTCATTTTATATAAAAGAATTCTATGCGTAAAATTTGTATTTTGTTGCTGGTTTTGCTCTGCGGTACAGTTTTGCGTGCGCAGGTAAACCCGCCAACTCAAGATACAACTAAAACTCAGTTTTCAGTTGGTAAAATTGAGCTTGAAGATCCTCCAAGTGTAATGTCGGCTTACCGATACGATCCAATTACAGATCGTTATATCTACACCAATTCAGCTGATGGTTTTTCTATAAACTATCCTTTAATTTTAACTCCAAAAGAATATGAAGATTTAGTTCTAAAAGAATCCAGAAGGAATTATTTTAGAAAAAAATCGGATGCAATTGATGGTAAAAAAACAGGTGCCGAAGCTGCAAAAAAAGATTTGCTCCCAAGATATTATGTGAATTCAAGTTTGTTTGAAAGCATTTTTGGAAGTAATACAATAGACGTAAAACCTACAGGATCAGTAGAAATGGACTTAGGTTTACGGTATACTAAACAAGATAACCCTTCTTTTTCTCCTAGAAACAGATCTAGTCTTACTTTTGACTTCGATCAAAGAATCAGTATGAGTTTGATGGGTAAAATTGGAACACGTCTTGAAGTTAATGCCAATTACGATACCCAATCAACATTTGCTTTTCAGAATTTATTTAAACTAGCTTACACACCTTCAGAAGATGATATTGTTCAGAAAGTAGAAGTTGGTAATGTTAGTATGCCGTTAAATAGTACCTTGATTCGAGGTGCACAAAGTTTATTTGGAGTTAAGACACAATTGCAATTTGGTAAAACAACTATTACGGGTGTTTTCTCAGAACAGAAATCTCAAACCAAAAGTATAGTCGCAGAAAGTGGAGGAACAGTTCAAAACTTCGATTTGTTTGCATTAGACTATGATAATGACCGTCACTTTTTCTTGTCTCAATACTTCAGAAATAAATACGATGCTTCCTTAAGAAACTATCCTTTAATTGACAGCCGAGTTCAAGTAACAAGAATAGAAGTTTGGGTAACTAATAAGCAAAATAGAGTTACAACTAGTAATAATAACTTAAGAAATGTTATTGCACTTCAGGATTTGGGAGAAGGACAAGTTACTGGTGTTCCTGATAACGAAGTGGTTGTAATAACAAATCCGACAGGTTTTTTTAATAATCCAATAGATTCTCCTACAGATAATACCAACAATAAATACGATCCTGCGTCGATTGGAAAAGCAGGAAGCTATTTGAATAATAATATTAGAGAAATTGTTACTGCAAAAACTGGATTTAATAATGCAAACGTTGCAGAAGGTACAGATTATTCTGTTTTAGAAAATGCTAGAAAATTAACCACACAAGAATATACTTTTAATCCGCAACTAGGTTATATCTCATTGCAGCAGCGTCTGGCAAATGACGAAATTTTAGCTGTAGCTTTTGAATATACGGTTGGAGGTAAAGTTTATCAAGTTGGAGAATTTGGTAGCGATGGTGTAGACGCAACCGTAGTTACTGGAAGTAATACAAATGGAAACCAAGCGATTGTTACACAAAGTTTAGTTTTAAAAATGCTGAAAAGCAGTTTGACAAACGTTAATAATCCAGTTTGGAACTTGATGATGAAAAACGTTTATCAGATTCCGCAAGCTTATCAAATTAAACAAGAAGATTTTAGACTTAATATTCTTTATACAGATCCTTCGCCAATAAATTATATTACGCCAGCAACAGGAAGTGCTTTTCCGCCAAATCCTGCACCGAATGATGTGGTAGAAAATACACCTTTACTTAATGTATTTAATTTAGATCGTTTAAATTACAATAACGATCCGCAGACCGGCGGTGATGGTTTCTTTGATTATGTTCCGGGAGTAACTGTAGATGTTCAAAATGCACGAATTATTTTTACCACAAAAGAGCCTTTTGGTGAGCTTTTATTTAGAAAATTAAATACAGGATCTGGAGAAAATTATAACGATCCAGCAACATACAACGCGAATCAGCGTAAATATGTATTCCGAACCATGTATAGGAGTACACAAGCTGGCGCATTACAAGATAGCGATAAAAACAAATTTTTATTAAGAGGAAAATACAAATCGTCGGGCAGTAATGGTATTCCAATTGGAGCATTTAATGTTCCTCAAGGATCTGTTGTCGTAACCGCAGCAGGAAGAGTTTTGGTTGAAGGAATCGATTACAGTGTCGATTATCAATTAGGAAGAGTACAGATTTTAGATCCTTCGCTGCAAGCTTCAAATACGCCTATTGAAGTTTCTTTGGAAAACAATTCAATTTTTGGACAGCAGACTAGAAGATTTATGGGATTGAATGTTGAGCATAAAATTTCAGATAAATTTGTTGTTGGAGGAACTTTCTTAAAAATGACAGAGCGTCCGTTTACACAAAAATCTAGTTATGGACAAGAGTCTGTAAATAATACTATTTTTGGTTTCAACGGAAATTACGCAACTGAAGTTCCATTTTTGACAAGGTTGGCTAACAAGCTTCCAAATATTGATACCGATGTTCCTTCGAACCTTTCTATTCGTGGAGAAGTTGCCTTTTTGAAACCCGATGCGCCAAAAGCTAGTGATTTTGAAGGAGAAGCAACTATTTATATAGACGACTTTGAAGGTTCTCAGACAACAATCGATATGCGATCTGCTTATGCTTGGAGTTTGGCTTCAACACCTTTTATAAATTCTGCTACAGATAATACTTTTAATGCAGGTTCAAATACATTAGCATACGGTTACAAACGCGCAAAATTAGCTTGGTATACCATCGATCCAATCTTTTATACGTCTAAGCCATCTGGAATTTCAAATGATGATTTGTCTCTTAATACAACAAGAAGAATTTATAGCAGAGAACTTTATCCTAATACAGATATTGCTCAAGGACAGATTCAGGTTGTAAATACGCTTGATTTATCTTATTATCCATCAGATAGAGGGCCTTACAACAATAATCCAGATTTTGCGACAATGAGTCCTTCTACAAACTTTGGAGGTATTATGCGTGCTTTGAATTCGACAAATTTTGAACAAGGAAACGTTGAGTACATTCAGTTTTGGGTATTAGATCCTTATGTTGGAAATGGAGAAGCTCAAGCAAGCAATACAGGAAAAATCTATTTTAACTTAGGTGAAATTTCTGAAGATATTTTAAAGGATGAGAGAAAACAATACGAAAACGGATTAGGACCAGGTCAAATTATGGTAAATCCGCAGCCGCAATGGGGAGATGTGCCAGCGTCGCAATCTCTGATTTATGCATTTGATACAAATCCAGAAAACCGTAGAAATCAGGATGTTGGTTTAGATGGTCTTCCGAGTTCGAGAGAAGGAGCAATCTATACCAATTATGCTGGTGAAAATGATCCTGCAGCTGATGATTATACTTATTATCTAAATACAGACGGTGGTATTTTAGATCGTTATAAAAATTACAACGGTACAGAAAACAATTCAGCAGTTAGTGTAGATGATCCAAATCGTGGTTCTACAACTCTTCCAGACGTAGAAGATATTAACCGTGATAATACCATGAGTACAATTAATGCTTATTATGAATATAGTATTGATTTAAGGCCAGGTATGCAGATTGGAGACAATTATATTACAGATATTCGTGAGCCAGAAGATGTTGGAAATGTAGAATTGCCAAACGGATCGACTACACGCGCAAGATGGATTCAGTTTAAAATTCCGGTTTCTCAGCCTAAAAATACAATTGGAAATATTACCGATTTCAGATCGATTCGTTTTATGAGAATGTTCATGACTGGATTTAACGATCAGATGACGGTTCGTTTTGGAGCATTGGATTTAGTAAGAGGAGAATGGAGAAGATATACAGGTACATTAGATGCTAATGATACAACTCCAGATGATGACGGAACTGAATTTGATGTTGCAGCAGTTAATATTCAGGAAAACGGAACAAAATGTCCTGTAAATTATGTTATTCCGCCAGGAGTACAAAGAGAACAGCTTTATAATAACAACACGATTATTAATCAAAATGAACAATCTTTAGCAGTAAGAATTGCAGGTACAGGATTAGAATATCGAGATTCGAGAGCAGTTTTCAAAAATGTGAGTGTTGATATGCGTCAGTATAAGAAATTGAAAATGTTTCTTCACGCAGAATCACTTGTAAATGAAACTCCGCTTGAGAATGACGAAATGGTAGGTTTTATTCGTTTTGGTAACGATTTTACCCAAAACTTCTACCAAGTTGAGATTCCATTGAAAGTTACAGCAACTGGAGGTTCTTGTACAATAAGTCCGGATCAGGTTTGGTTAGATCAAAATAATATTGATTTGGCATTGTCTTTATTAACAGCAATGAAAATTAAGGCGATGACAATAGATCCTACTTCTTCAAAAAGAGATATTAACGGTATCTATTATCCTGATGATGATCCAGAAGCAAGCGGAGGTGATGGTGACAGTAAATTAAGATTAGGTATTAAAGGAAATCCGAATTTTGGTTTAGTTCGAAATTTAATGGTCGGAGTAAAAAGTACGGCCGAACATAAAAATATCAAAGGGGAAGTTTGGTTCAATGAACTTCGTATGTCCGATTTGGAAAACAAAGGCGGTATGGCGGCGCTATTAAATATTGATACCAATATGGCTGATTTTGCAACTTTGTCTGCTTCTGGAAAAAAGAGTACAATAGGTTTTGGCTCTCTAGAACAAGGCGCAAATGAAAGAGATAGAGAAGATATTCAGCAATATAATATCGTTACCAATATGAATCTTGGAAAATTGCTTCCTAAAAAATGGGGAATCAATCTTCCGTTTAATTATGCAATTGGAGAAGAAGTTATTACGCCAGAATATGATCCGTTTAATCAAGATATTAAGCTAAGCCAATTAATAGCTGAAACTACAGATCCAGCCGAAAAAGATAACATAAGAACTCGCGCGGTTGATTATACAAAACGTAAAAGCATCAATTTTATCGGAGTTCGAAAAGATAGAGCTTTAGAGCAAAAACCTCATGTTTATGATGTAGAGAATTTCACATTCTCGCAATCTTACAATCAGGTAGAACGACATGATTATGAAGTGGAAAATTATAACGACGAACAATCGAGCACGGCTGTAAACTATGCTTACACATTCCAGCCGAAAGAAGTGGTTCCGTTTAAAAATAACCAATTCATGAAAAAAAGTGATTATTGGAAAATGTTAAGTGACTTTAATTTTAATTATTTGCCATCAAATATTTCCTTTAATAGTAATATTTTAAGACAAAGTAATCGTCAGCAATATAGACAGGTTGAATCTGTAGAAGGAATTGCATTAGATCCGCTTTACAGAAGAAATTTTGCATTTAATTATCAATATGGTTTTGGATTTAATTTGACAAAATCATTGAAATTGAATTATACAGCAGCTTCTAATAATATTGTAAGAAACTTTTTGAATGATGATAATACGCCAAAAGAAGACTTTAATATTTGGGATGATTATTTTGATATTGGAACACCAAATCAGCATTTACAGCAATTGATTGTCAATTATGATATTCCAATTAATAAAATTCCAATTTTTAGTTTTATAAAGGCAAACTATTCGTATACCGCAGATTACAACTGGCAGCGTTCTTCTACTGCATTTTCTCAATATGTAGAGGATGATACGACATATAATTTAGGAAATACAATTCAAAATGCCAATTCGAATACTTTTGCGGCAACTTTGAACATGAATTTGCTTTATAAATATTTAGGTCTAACTCCTGGCGCAAAACCTGCAAAAGCAAAACCTGCAGCGCCGCCAAAACCAGGCGAGAAAATTGTAAATACAGCTAAACCAACGGTAAGCAGAAGTCCTTTTTATGATGGAATGATTGGAGTTCTGACAAGTATCAAAAATGTTCAAATTAATTATACTGAAAATAGCGGAACGGTTCTGCCAGGTTATATACCTGGAGTTGGTTTCTTCGGAACATCAAAACCTTCGTTAGGATTCGTTTTTGGTAGTCAAGATGACGTTCGTTATGAAGCAGCTAAAAATGGTTGGTTAACCGATTATCAAAATTTCAATCAAAACTTCTCGCAAGTAAATACTAAGATGTTAAAAGTGACTGCCAATCTTGATGTACTTCCCGATTTGAAAGTAGATTTATCAATGGATCGTTCTTATTCTGAAAATTCTTCAGAACAATATACAGTTAGAGATTCTATTGGAAGATTGTTTTATCAGCCATTATCTCCTTATACTTATGGAATGTTCTCTATTTCTACGGTATTGATAAAAACTGCTTTTTCAACAAGTAATGAAACACAGTCGGCAGCCTTTGAGGATTTTAGAAATAATCGTTTGATAATAGCAAATCGCTTGGCAGAAGAACATTATGGAGCGGGAATGCCAATTCCGAGATACGATGCATCGACTCTTCCTCCGGAAGATACTTCTGTGCCAGTAGATAATATTGCAAATCCTAATAATACGGAAAGAAAGTTAATTCAGTCTAATGATGGTTATCCGATTGGTTTTAGTAAAAGTAATCAGGCCGTATTGCTTCCTTCGTTCTTAGCAGCGTACACAGGAAGCGATGCTTCTAATGTTTCAACGGGTATTTTTAGAAGTTTCCCTATTCCGAACTGGTCGATAAAATATAACGGATTAATGCGCTATAAATATTTTAAAGATCATTTTAGACGTTTTTCATTACAGCATAATTATAGAGCTTCTTATACTGTTAGCCAGTTTAGATCGAACTTTGATTACCTTGAAAATCCAAATGGACAAGATGTAAATTCAAATTTCTTCAACAAAACAGTGATGTCAAATGTTAACTTAGTGGAGCAATTTAGTCCGCTTATTCGAGTTGATTTTGAATTGAAAAGTTCGCTTCGATTGCTGACAGAAATTAAGAAAGATCGAGCTTTATCAATGAGTTTTGATAATAATTTGTTGACAGAAGTAAAAGGAATAGAATATGTTGTCGGATTAGGATATCGTTTTAAAGACGTCATTATATCTTCTCGACTTGCAGATAATCCAACAGGAATTATTAAAAGTGATATTAATATAAAAGCAGATTTTTCATATAGAAATAATGAAACATTAGTTCGTTATTTAGATTACGATAATAATCAGCTTGCAGCGGGACAAAATATTTGGACATTAAAGCTAACAGCAGATTATGCTTTCAGTAAAAACTTAACAGCAATATTCTACTACGATCATTCGTTCTCGAAAGCAGTTATTTCAACTTCATTTCCTTTAACGAATATTAGATCTGGTTTCACACTTCGTTATAATTTCGGAAATTAATTTTTAGTTTCTAAACTAGATTTCATTAGAAGATTATTACATTTGTGGCTTAAATTTTAAATTATCAATTTTCAAACATACTATTATGAGCATACCAGCAAATTTAAAGTACACAAAAGATCACGAATGGGTTAGCATCGAAGGAGATGTTGCGACTGTAGGAATTACTCATTTTGCACAAAAAGAGTTAGGAGATATCGTGTATGTTGAGGTAGAAACTTTAGATCAGACACTTTCAAAAGATGAGGTTTTTGGAACTGTTGAGGCTGTAAAAACAGTTTCAGATTTATTTTTACCATTAACAGGTGAAATCATTGCTTTTAATGAAGATTTAGAAAGTGCTCCAGAAACTGTAAATTCTGATCCTTATGGAGCAGGATGGATGATTAAAATTAAAATTTCAGATGCATCAGAAATTGATTCTTTATTGTCTGATGAAGCTTATAAAGAATTAATCGGTGCCTAAACAACTGCTATTAATTTGGGCAATTATCTGCTCTGGAATTATTGCTTATCTGTGTCTAACAGATTCGGGCAATTTGCCAGCAGTTAATTTTCCAAGTTTAGATAAAATTGTACATTTCTGTTTTCATTTTGGATTTACAATTTCTTGGATTTTGTTTTTCAAAAAAGAATTGAAAGGAAAAGAAGCAGATGATTATAAGGCTTATTTGATTTCGTTTATATTCTCTGTTTTTTTTGGAATTACAATCGAGATTATGCAAAATGCTCTTACAGTTACCAGAGCGGCAGATATATCAGATGTTTTAGCAAATGCTCTTGGAGCGTTTACGGCAGTTTTTTCTGCTATTGCTTTTAAAAAGCAGATGGATAAGATATAAATATTGAAAACCCACTTCGGTGGGTTTTTTTATACAATAAATCAAGCTTTTAAAATCTGTTTTTTTTGAATATAAAATGTACTTTTGTGCTGGTTTTCTGCAATTTCGATCATTATGAATGTAAAACAATATTTAGATTCTACTTATTTAAAAACTGCTTCTCAAGCTGGTCTCTCTGATGCAGAAAATGTTTTGGTGGTAAAAAACACCATTGTTGAGGCAATTAAGGAAGAATTTAAATTGGTAATGATTCGTCCTGAATATGTTGCAATGGCGAAAGAAATGATCACAGAAGCTAAATCTGTTTTGTTGGTCGGAACTGTAATTGATTTTCCAGAAGGCAAGTCAAGTCTTGAAACTAAAATAAAAGAAGCCAATGAAGCTATTGCAAACGGAGCCGACGATTTGGATTTTGTTTGTAATTATGAAGCTTTTAAAAATGGGGAAATAGATTTGGTGAAAAATGAAATCTTAATAGGAACTCAGATTGGCTTGGCTCACAACAAAACAGTAAAATGGATTATAGAAGTTGCGGCTTTGACTGATAAAGAAATCATACAATTATCTGCTTTGATCAAAAATGTTGTGGTATCTCATTTCGATGAAGAAGATTTTTCTTCTGTGTTTGTTAAGTCATCAACAGGATTTTATAAAACAGAAAACGGACTTCCGAATGGAGCAACTGTCTCTTCAATAATTATAATGCTTGAAAATGCTTCCCCTTTGCCAGTAAAAGCAGCGGGTGGTGTTCGTTCGTATGGGGAGGCAATAGAAATGATTAATTTAGGAGTACAGCGAATTGGCACTTCGGCGGCGAAAGCAATTGCAAACGGACAAATTTCCCCAAATCAATATTAAATAAATACCTGTTTTAGTGAATAAGTTTTTTTTATCCCTTGTTTTAATTTTTTTGTTTTTAAATGCTTCGGCACAGCAAAATGGCAATCCTTCAATTCAGCCTGGTTTTACTGCTGAGATGTTTCCTGTTTTTCCAAATTGTGAAAATTTAGATGGCAAAAAACTAGAAAATTGTTTTTATAAAGAAGTTCAGGATTTTGTGTTTGGTAATTTTCAAGTTCCTGAAAACTTAAAAGAAAAAAAATACAAAGGAGAAGTAAAAGTTCTTTTTGAAGTTGACGCGACTGGTGAATTTAAAATAATTTATGTTTCGGCTGTAAGCGAAGAATTATCAACAGAAGCAAAACGTGTTTTTGGAAAATTTCCTAAAATAAAACCCTCAACTTATAATGGAAAACCAACATATTCAAAATATACTATTTCAATTGATATACCTTTAAAAAGTTCAGAACAAATTGCGGCTGAAGCTTTGGCTGCGTCAGAAATTTTAAAACCAATTGAAAAACCAATGACAGAATTGGATAGCATTGTTTATAAAAAATACAATAATCCAGAATTCGACAGTCATTTAAATATTCCGTTTTCACATAGTTATTACGCTCAGTTTGATGGCGCAATGAATCAGGTTGGAAGTAATAACCATACTGCTTCTAAACCTTTTACTTACGAAGAAGTTTCGAAATATTATAATTTGAAAGCAGTTAACCAATCATTACAGAAAAATGTTTCGAGTTGGTTAGGAAGAAAATGGTGGAATGAAAACATGGTGCAGATTCAAGGCGAAGGATATTGGCTTGCTTTAAATCCGATTGTGGATTTGCAATTAGGAAAAGCTTCAGATATTGATGCTTCTTACACTTACGTGAATACTAGAGCGTTGAATTTTAGAGGAGGCTTAGGGAAACAAATCAATTTTACGACAACATTTTTTGAAAGTCAAGGAAGATTTGCTGGATATTTTAATGATTATGCAGAATCTATAAAACCTTCTGGAGGAAATCCGGCGATAATTCCAGGTGTTGGAATTGCGAAAAGATTTAAAACCGATGCATATGATTTTCCTTTAGCGGAAGCTAATATTACTTATACGCCAAGTAAAATCTTTGACTTGCAATTGGGTTATGGAAGAAACTTTATTGGAGATGGATATCGTTCTCTTTTGGAAGGAGATGGAGCAAGTCCATATCCTTACTTTAAAATTAATACCAAATTTTGGAAAATCAAGTACACGAATACCTATATGTGGCTGAAAGATGTTCGTCCGGATGTGACGGTAGATAGGACCTATGCAACTAAATTTATGGCGAACCATTATTTAAGTTGGAATGTTTCGAACAGATTAAATTTAGGTTTCTTCGAATCGGTAGTTTGGACAGATACAAATAATAGAGGTTTTGATATTAATTTTGTGAATCCGATTATTTTTTACCGCGCCGTAGAATTCGGTTCTTCTTCTAGAAGCGGAAATGCTCTTTTAGGAATTACAGGAAAATATAAATGGAATAACAGCATTAATTTGTATTCGCAATTTTTGATTGATGAATTTTCGGTTTCTGATGTTGGAGCAGGAAACCAAAGCTGGAAAAATAAATTCGGATTTCAGTTAGGAGCAAAATATTTTAATGCATTTAATGTAAAAGATTTATTAGTTCAAGTAGAATTTAATCATGTGCGTCCGTATGTTTATTCGCATAGTGCCGTTATTACAAATTACGGACATAATAACCAAAGCATTGGACATCAATGGGGAGGCAATTTTAAAGAGCTTTTATTAATCGGACGTTATCACAAAGGGCGTATTTTTGGAGACGCAAAGTTCACGATTGGTACAAGAGGTTTAGATTTTGATACTGCCGAAGATTCATATAATTATGGAGGCAATATTTATAAAAGCTACGACGAAAATCGTCCGTATGATACAGGTGTAAAAGTAGGGCAGGGAAACAAAACAAGTGTTTTTATTGCAGATATTCAAGGCGGTTATCTGATAAATCCAATGACTAATTTAAAATTATTTGGAAGTCTTATTTACCGAAATTTTGATCCGACGCAAGAGACGGCATCTACTTTTAAGCAAAGTACAACGTGGTTTAGCATTGGTTTGAGATCTGATATTTTTAATTGGTATTTTGATTACTAGGATTTTTAATAAGATTTTTCGAAATAATAGTGTTAAAGAATGCTGAGATCTTAGTTTGTAAAGGTTTTATTGAAAAAAATCTAATTTTATAGGCCTAAATTCTACAATCTAATTTGTACATTTGCACCACTCAAAAAAAATACACAAATATCAACGATATTGAACGCTGCAAAAAATACATTATCAATCAAATCAATATTTCTAGACTTTAAAGAGATTACTAAAGCCGGCTTGGCTATTAGTGTTTTGTTCTCTTCTATTGCAGGATATTTATTAGGTGTTGATTCTGAACACCCATTTAGTTGGAGTGTTTTGGCAGTTTTAGCAGTTGGGGGATATTGTATGGTTGGGGCTTCAAATGCTTTTAATCAGGTAATTGAGAAAGATATTGATTCTTTAATGGATCGTACTAAAAATCGTCCAGTTCCTTCAGGACGTATGAGTCCAAAAGTTGCTTTATTAGTTGCAAGTTTGCTAACTATTATCGGTATAGCGCTGCTTTATACTATAAATGCTAAGTCGGCAATGTTTGCGGCAATTTCTATATTCTTGTATACAAGTGTTTACACGCCATTAAAAACAGTTACTTCGCTATCAGTTTTTGTTGGAGCATTTCCTGGAGCAATTCCTTTCATGTTAGGTTGGGTTGCGGCAACTGGAGAATTTGGTATTGAAGCTGGGACTTTGTTTTTGATACAATTTTTTTGGCAATTTCCACATTTTTGGTCTATTGGATGGTTCTTGTATGAAGACTATGAAAAAGCAGGAATTTTTATGTTGCCTACAGGCAGAAAAGATAAAGGAACTGCATTACAGGTTATTTTGTATACAATTTGGCTGATAATTGCTTCATTGTTGCCAGTATTAGGTTTTACTGGGCAATTGTTCATTTCGCCAATTGCAGCAGTTTTAGTATTTCTTTTAGGAATCTGGATGCTTTTTTATGCAGTGAAACTGTATAAATTGAGAACAGCAAAAGCAGCAAGAACATTAATGTTGGTAAGTGTTTCTTATATTTCGCTTTTACAGATTGTATATATAGTAGATAAATTTTTAAGATAGTTATGGAAATGACGTTGAAAACAAATGATGAACAAGCACAAAAGTCAAAATCAGCAAAACTGATTCTGCTTTTTGCAATGGTTAGTATGACCATGATGTTCGCAGGATTAACAAGTGCATTTGTAGTAAGTAAATCAAGAGCGGATTGGTTGAAGAATTTTGAACTTCCTTCTGCATTTTATTGGAGCACAGCAGTAATTATTGCCTGCAGTGTTACTTTTCATTTAGCAAAGAAAGCCATTCAGAAAGATAATAGAAGCGCAGTTACAAGCTTGCTTTTAGGAACTTTGGCTTTAGGGATTTTATTTATTGTACTTCAATTTCAAGGATTTGGACAAATTGTTGAGCAAGGGTATTATTTTACAGGACAAGGTAGCTCAATTACTACAACTTTCCTTTATGTGGTAACAGTTACACACTTGTTGCACTTAGCTGGCGGATTAATTTCACTTTTAATTATAATTTATAATCATTTTAAACAAAAATACAATTCGACTCAAACTCTTGGTATAGAACTAGGTGCGATGTATTGGCACTTTTTGGATTTATTATGGGTATATTTATTTTTATTTTTATTTTTCTTTAAATAAGAAAAAAACGTAAATTTGGGAACTTTTTAACGAATATCTTTTATGGGAGCGACAGTTACTACTGCAAACAACGACGAAAAAACTTGGGGAGGCGGTCATGAGATCCAGCCACTAGGATCAAGTTATGGTAAAATGATGATGTGGTTTTTTATCGTATCAGATGCCTTAACATTCTCTGGATTTCTAGGAGCTTACGGTTTTTCTAGATTTAAATTTATTGAAACTTGGCCTTTGGCTGATGAAGTGTTTACTCACTTTCCATTTATGCATGGTGTTGCGGCTCCAATGTATTATGTAGCATTAATGACTTTTATTTTGATCTTTTCATCTGTAACAATGGTATTAGCTGTTGATGCAGGACACCAATTGAAAAAGACAAAAGTTGCTATTTATATGTTCTTAACTATTATTGGAGGTCTTATTTTCGTTGGTTCTCAAGCTTGGGAATGGAAAAACTTCATTAAAGGTGAATATGGAGCAGTTGAAACAGTTGGAGGAAGTTTACTTCAATTCGTAGATAAAGACGGAAAAAGAGTTGCTTTAGCTGATTTCGCTGTTAAATTGCCAGAACAAAGAGAAGCTTTAACAAGAAGCCATTCAACTTGGTTTATGGAAGATGCTCAATCACTTCCAACTTATACAGTTGCTGAAGTTCAAGCTGGATTTAAAGCACATCCTGAAATTTTAATTAGAACAGAAAAACTTACTGATAAAAAGAAAAAAACAGTATTATCAAGAGAAGAGTCTGAAGCGCATTTAGCATCTGCTAAATATGTTGTAGAAGGAGCTAACTTGATCAGAAACGAATACGGTAATAAATTATTTGCTGATTTCTTCTTCTTTATTACAGGTTTCCACGGATTCCACGTATTCTCTGGAGTTATCATCAATATCATCATTTTCTTTAATGTATTGTTAGGTACTTATGAGAAGAGAAGAAGCTACGAAATGGTAGAGAAAGTTGGTTTATACTGGCACTTCGTAGATTTAGTTTGGGTATTTGTATTTACAGTTTTCTACCTAGTTTAATTTTTAGCATTTAATTATTATGTCACACGAGCACGTATCAAATACAAAAAGAATCTGGTTTGTTTTTGGATTACTTTCATTAGTAACTACAGTAGAAGTTATTTTAGGTATCTACAAACCTGCATCATTAGAGTTTACGCATTTTATCGGTTTGAATTTGTTAAACTGGATTTTCTATATCCTAACAGTTTTCAAAGCATACTATATTGTATGGGCATTTATGCACATGGAAGGTGAAAAAAGCAGCCTTAGATGGTCTGTTGTTTCTCCTGTTATCTTCCTAGTTTTATATTTATTGTTTATTCTGTTGACAGAAGGACATTATATTTATGGGGTTTTTAAAGATTCTACTATTAAATGGAATTTTTAACATGATATTAATTCGAAAAGAGTCCCGATAACATCGGGATTTTTTTATTTTTGTACCTCAATTATTTCCGTTAATACAATGAAAAAAAATATAGTTCTATTTGTACTTTTTGTTCTTCCAATTGTAGCTTATTTATTTTTTGCTTCTGGTGTAAATAGTTTTACGACACTTCCTGTAATAACACCAAAAGTTGCTGACTTTGGAAATTGGGAATCCCTAAACGGAAAAAAAATCTCATTAGATAAAAAAATAACTGTTCTTGGTTTTGCAGGTTCAAATATTTTAGAAAATCGAGGAAACTATTTCAACTTAAATGAGAAAATCTACAAGCGTTATAATGGCTTTGAAGATCTTCAGTTTGTAGTTTTGTGTCCACTTGGAACAGAAGCTGAAGCACAGAAAATAGTTGATGCCTTGTCTCCTTTTACAGATGTAAAAAACTGGAACTTCGTATTTGCATCGAAAGAAGAAATTCAGAAATTTTATGATGGGCTTCATTTAAAAGAAAAACTAAATGAAAATCTTGGCACCTCAAATGTTTATATCATTGATAAAGAACGTAATTTAAGAGGAAGAAAGGATAAAAAAGAATATAAAGAAGGTTATGATACTTTTCACCCATCAGAGTTGAGCAATGAAATGTTGGATGATTTTAAAATTATCCTGTATGAATACCGTGCAGCTTTAAAGAAGAATCATAATGCTACAAAACAACTTTAAAATCATTTATAATGTTTAAGAATAAATCATATATAGGAATCTCTTTTATCATTTTGATTTTTGGGATTTACGCCATTCCTAAAATTGTTGATCGTGTTAAAAATGGTGATGTTGTTAAGGGAAATCGTTTGGATAATGTTGGGGCTAAAACTCCAAAAGACACAAAGCTTTTGACAATTGGTCCAGCTCCAAAATTCGAATTAACAAATCAGGATAACGCAAAGGTTTCTAATGAAACGTATAAAGGAAAAGTATATGTTTTAGAATTTTTCTTTACAACTTGTCCATCAATCTGTCCAAAGATGAATATGAGTATGTTGGAGATTGAAAAGACTTTTTTTGGAAATCCTAACTTTGGTATTGTTTCGATAACTATTGATCCAAAACACGATACTCCGCAAGTTTTAAAGGACCACGCTAAATTATTGGGCGCGAAATCGTCAAATTGGAACTTTTTAACAGGTGATAGAGATGTAATAATGGATTTGTCTAATAAAGGATTTAATCTATATGCAGGCGCAAATGATAAAGTAAGCGGTGGATTTGAACATTCAGGTTTGTTTGCTTTGATTGATAAAGAAGGTAATATTCGTTGCAGAAAAGATGAATTTGGGAATCCGAATATTTATTATGATGGTTTAGACAAAAAAGGTGTACGCGATATTCAAGAGGATATTAAAATTTTATTAGCAGAATAAGTGATGGAAGATAATTCTTTAGAAAAAAAATATAATAAATTAATTGTTGCAGTTTCAATTATAATACCGGTTGTCGTTGCAATTTTGTTTGGAGTTAAGCTTAAAGATTTCGGTTTTAATGTAGAACCATTATCATTTTTACCGCCAATTTATGCTACCACAAACGGAATAACTGCTGTAGTATTAGTAGGGGCAGTTTTAGCAATTAAAAACGGAAAACAAAAATTACATGAAAGGTTGATGACTTTTGCAATTGCATTGTCTGTTGCTTTTTTGATTATGTATGTTGCTTATCACATGACTGCAGATTCTACTAAATTCGGAGATTCGAATCATGATGGGGTTCTTGATGCTGTAGAAAGCGCTAAAGTTGGATCACTGCGATTAGTGTATTTTATTATTTTGATCACGCATATTTTGCTTTCGATAGCAATTATTCCGCTTGTTTTAATTACTTATGTTAGAGCACTTGGGCAACGATTTGATAAACATAGAAAAATAGCTAAAATCACTTTTCCAATTTGGCTTTATGTAGCTGTAACAGGAGTTGTGGTATTTTTAATGATTTCTCCTTACTATGCACACTAAAAATAATATTCAAAAGTCAAAAGTCAAATTTCAAAGTTTTGTTTTTGGAATTTGTTTTTTCTTCATTGGAATTTCAATGAATGCGCAATGTGCGATGTGTCGGGCAGCTTTATCTGGAGATTCTAATATTAAAAAAGCTGAAGCAGTAAACGATGGAATAGTTTATTTAATGGTAATTCCTTATCTATTGGTAGCAGTAATTGGCTATCTGATTTATAAAATGTATACATCTAAAAAGAAAAAAGCAGTGTAATTTTACACTGCTTTTTTTTATTTCAATCCATTTACAGAAACATTGACCGTTCCATTTATTTTGATGAAAGCGATAATGGCCTGATTAGTTAACTGAATTTTATCAAACTGTATATCTTCCATTTTTCCATTTACAAAAACACCTGGCATTGGAGAATAATTTTTCAAGTAACCTGCCATGCTTTTTTTGCCTTCTTCTAAATTGGGTTGAATGGAATATCTGCAGCTTTCTTCCATTTTTCGTAAAATGTATCCTTGTCCGAGCCAGCTTGCAGTTCTCATTAATTTACTTTTGGTATCTAACACATAATCTAGTTTGTCAAAATAAATTTCTTTAGTTTGAGGATTATATTGTGGAAATCCATTTAAGTAAAGTGTTCCGTTTATTGATCCTAAAACATCAAGCGCAATAACCATTTTTCCGTTTTTATGCCAAATCGATACATTTTTCACTGTTACTTTTTTGCTGCCAGATCCAAATTCTTGTCCGGCAAAATTCTTGGTCATAATCTTCGAAGCATCTACATAACTTGAAATTGCGGCAATGTTGGCGGAAATTTGGTTTGGAATTTTCGTAGCAGGTTTTAAAACAATTTTATTTGCATTAAATTTTGATTCCGGTTGTTTGCCAACAATTGTTTCCATGTTGCACTTCATTCCCATGTCTAATAAAAATGAATCGTTTTTAAGTTTGGCATTAGTCGAATAAATTTCGATAGGAACAATTCTTAACCAGCTTTCGTAAGTCTCGCTCATTTGAAAAGGAGTGCAAATTTTTTCGACAGCCTGAAGAACATTCGGTTTGAAATCCATTGATTTTTCAATTGCTTCATCAATTTTCTTTTCTAATTTATTTTTAAAAATAGAAATTGCTGGATTAATTAAATAGGTAATCGGCATATTTTTACCAAAAACGTTCATAGTTGGGCTTTCGCTCCAATCGATAGATTTAAATTCAGTTTTTGTGGTAAGTTTCCAATTTGTCAAAGCAGCTTCGCTAGACAATGTGATAGTTCCATTTAAATTAAACTCTCTAACATCGTACAATTCTACGCCTAGTTTTTTGGTTCCGATTCGATATTTAATATTCGCTTTAAGCGGTAAAATCGTTTTAAGTTTTTTATCTGGATTTGAAGGATCGTTTTGAATTTTGATTGGAGCTTGTTTCCAAATTTTCATTTCGATATCATCATCATCAATCGTATTGTCTTCATAAATCAATCCGTTTAAAACTGCATTGGTTTGGTTTTCAATATCAGTCAATTTTATAGTAATCGGCAGATTGATAAATGAAGGGCTAATGTCGTAAATCAGCGGACTTGCATCGTCTGGTTCTGGCTTTAATGTTTCTAATTTTTGAGAGGAAGAACAGCCTATAAGCAAGATATAGGCAGTAAGTATTGTAATGATTGAAGTAAGTTTCATTAATATGAATTTTTAATACTGGAGTAAAATTACAAAAACATTCATATTTTCTTAAAAAAGTGTAACATTTAGTAAAGATTGAAGTCTTATACAAAAATGCTAACGAAAGTATTAACTTTTTATTATCATAAATTACTTAATAAAAATGTTATTATTGTCTAAAAATTTAACAATACCATGATTGAAATTAAAGATTTACACAAGTCCTACAAAATGGGAAGTTCCGAATTGCACGTATTAAAAGGTATAAATTTTAATATCGAAGAAGGTGAATTAGTTGCAATCATGGGTTCATCTGGTTCTGGTAAATCGACACTCTTAAATATCTTAGGAATTTTGGATGAAGCAGATTCTGGAAGTTATATTTTAGATAAAACACCAATTAAAAAATTAAACGAAACCATTGCTTCAAGATATCGAAACAAATTCTTAGGTTTTGTTTTTCAGTCTTTTAATTTAATCAATTATAAAAGTGCATTAGATAACGTTGCAATGCCTTTATATTATCAAGGTATAAAGAGGAAAGAGCGTTATGAGATTGCCATGAAATATTTAGAAAAAGTGGGTTTAGGAACTCATTCGCATCATTTACCAAGTGAACTTTCTGGAGGACAGAAACAGCGTGTGGCTATAGCTAGAGCATTGGCTTCGAATCCGAAAGTTTTGTTGGCAGATGAGCCTACAGGAGCTCTTGATACGAAAACTTCTTACGAAGTAATGGAACTTATTCAGGGAATTAATGATGAAGGAAAAACAATTCTGATTGTTACACACGAACCTGATATTGCTGCAATGTGCAAAAGAAACGTAGTCCTGAAAGACGGACTTATTATTGACGATAAAAAAGTAGAACAAGTTAGAGCTTCGTCTTATGTTTAATATCGAACGTTGGCAGGAAATATTTGAAGCCATTTCTAAAAACCGTTTAAGAACGTTCTTAACCGGAATTTCTGTGGCTTCGGGAATCTTCATTTTAGTGATTTTACTTGGAGCGGGTAAAGGTCTTCAGAACGGAATTGAAAAACAATTTGAACGTGATGCTGCCGGAATTATTGAAGTTTGGTCTGGAACAACAACTAAAGAGTATAAAGGATTAAATCCTGGACGTCAAATTCAGTTTAGAAATAGCGATTACAATCAATCTGTTCAAAAGTTTGAAGATAAATTAGATTTGAGAGCTTCGACACAGAATTATTGGGGGCAGTCTTTTGCTTATGGTAAAGAATCTGGTAATTATCAGTATCGTGGCGTTAATCCAGATTATGGCGGAATTGAAAATTTAACCATTGTTCAAGGTCGTTATGTAAATGCTAAAGACATAGAAAGTAATGCAAAAGTGGCTGTTATCGGAATGAAATTGAAAACAGATTTGCTTAAAGATAAAAATGCTATCGGAGAAGAAATCTTAATCAATAATATTAGTTTCAAAGTAGTGGGAGTTTTTACCGATCCAGGAGGAGAAAGAGAAGAAACTCGTGCGTATCTGCCATTGACTACTGTTCAGAAAACGTTTGGTGCGGGAGATAAGATTAGCAATTTGTTTTTTACATTAAAAAAGACAGATAACTATGATGAAGCATTGGCGCAATCTGAAAAGTTTACACAAGACTTAAAAAACCTGCTGAAAAGCAAAAACATGGTTGCTCCTGAAGATGATAGTGGTATTGGTGCGTATAATTCTGTTAAAGATGCCAAACAGTTTTATGACTTGAATTTATATATCAGACTCTTTTTCTGGTGGGTTGGTATTTGTACCATTATTGCTGGAGTTGTAGGAGTTAGTAATATTATGCTAATTATAGTGAAAGAACGTACAAAAGAAATTGGAATTAGAAAAGCACTTGGCGCTTCGCCATTTTCTATCATTTCTATGATTCTTCACGAATCGATATTTATTACAACAATTGCTGGTTTTGTTGGTTTACTTGGAAGTTTGCTATTGTTAGAATTTGTTGGGCCAATGGTTCAGAGCGAATTTTTTAGAAATCCAGAAGTAGATTTTAGTGTGGCATTAACCACCTTAGTATTGCTTGTTTTTGCAGGCGCAATGGCTGGATTTTTCCCAGCTTACAGAGCGGCCAAAATTAAACCTATTGTAGCACTTAGAGACGAATAATTATGTTTAGTAAAGATAATTGGGACGAAATTTTACAGGCTTTAACAGCAAATGTATTCAGAACGATACTGACTGCTTTTGGTGTGTTTTGGGGAATATTTATTTTGGTAATATTACTTGCAGCAGGAAATGGTCTGGAAAATGGTGTGAAAAAAGGATTTGATGGAATTGCCACAAATACAATGTTTATGTGGAGTCAGACAACGTCTAAAGCATACAAAGGTTTGCCAAAAATACGTCGTTACGATTTTAGAAATAGCGATGTCGCAGCGTTAAAACAAGCGATACCTGATTTGTTGTATGTTTCGCCGAGAAATCAACTTGGAGATTTTAACGGAACAAATAATGTTGTTAGAGGAACAAAAACTTCTGCTTTTACAATTTATGGCGATTATCCAGAATTGATTAAGCAACAGCCAATGGACATTATTAAAGGGCGTTTTGTAAATCAGCAAGATATTAATGAACGAAGAAAAGTAGCTGTAATCGGGAAAGGCGTTATTAGCGAACTTTACGGAAAAGAAGAAGAAGCTGTTGGAACTTATATAAAGATTAATGGGATTAATTTTATGGTTGTTGGAGTTTACAGGTCTAAACAGCAAGGAGGAAATGCCGAACAAGAGCAAAAGAATATTTTTATTCCATTTACAACCTTTCAGCAGGCTTTCAACTATGGAGATAAAGTTGGTTGGATGGCATTGACGGCAAAAGATGAATCTTCTATAACAGAGTTAAAACCAAAAATTTTAGAGATTATTAAAGCTTTACATTCAGTTAATCCGACGGATGAGCGTGCAGTCGGGAATTTTGACTTGTATGAGCAATTTAACAAAGTGCAAAGTCTATTTAATATCCTAAAAGTGATTGCTTATTTTGTTGGAACCTTAGTTCTGATTTCTGGAGTAATCGGAATTTCTAATATCATGCTTATTGTGGTTAAAGAACGTACAAAAGAAATTGGAATTAGAAGAGCTTTAGGAGCAACACCAGCAAATATTAGAGCGCAAATATTATCAGAATCTATATTTTTAACCATTATTTCTGGAATGCTAGGAATAGCCGTCGCCACAGGAATCATTGCACTTTTAAACATGGCGTTAGATTCCATGCCCCCCGGCGGAGACACTATGTTTGCAAATCCGAGTGTAGATTTAAGAGTAGTGTTTGTGGCGTTATTAATATTAGTAGGTTCAGGATTGCTTGCCGGATTTATTCCAGCCCAGACTGCCATTAATGTTAAACCAGTAGATGCTTTAAGAACAGAATAAAATTATCAATCAAAATAAATCGATTAAACCAAAAACAAATGAAAAAAGGAGTAACGGTAACCATTTTAATATTTATTGCAATTGTATTTTTTGGCGCACTTTATTATTTGTATGCTAAAAATCAAGAACCGCCAGTTGTATTTAAAACGGAGAAAGCAGAAATTAAAACTATCGTAAAGAATACCATTGCGACAGGAAATATTCAGCCTGATGAGGAAGTTCTAATCAAACCAAATATCTCAGGAATTATTGAAGAAGTTTATATTAAAGCGGGAGAAAAAATCAAAGCGGGAGATATGATTGCTAAAATTAGAGTTGTAGCAAATGTTTCTAATGTAAGCAGTACTCAAAATCAAGTTACAACGGCAAAAATTGCTTTAGATAATCAAGAAAAACTTTATAAAAGACAAAAAACATTGTTTGAAAAAGATGTTATTTCTGCAAATGATTTTGATGCCGCTCAAGTTGCTTACAATCAGGCAAAACAAACTTACTTGGCTGCAAAACAAAGTTTAGATATTGTGAAAACAGGAACAACTTCTTCATTCGGAACTTATGCAAATACTTTGATTCGTTCGACAGTAAACGGAATGGTTCTAGATGTTCCAGTAAAAGTTGGGAATCAGGTAATTGAAAGTAATAATTTTAACGAAGGAACAACAATTGCTAGTGTTGCAGATGTTGGAAGAATGATTTTTATTGGAAAAATCGATGAATCTGAAGTTGGAAAAATCAAAGAAAAAATGCCAATTGAAATCACAATTGGAGCTATCGAAAATAAAAAATTTGAAGCAGTTTTAAACTACATAGCACCAAAAGGAGTAACTGAAAATGGCGCAATTCAGTTTGAAATAAAAGCGCAGATGATCAATAGAGATGATACTTTTATCAGAGCTGGATTGAGTGCAAATGCTTCTATTATTTTAGAAAAAGCAGATAAAATTCTAGCTATTAAGGAATCATTGGTTCAATTTGACAAAAAAACACAAAAGCCTTATGTGGAAATTGAAACAGCTCCGCAAAAATTTCAGAGAAAAGATTTGGTTCTTGGAGTTAGCGACGGAATCTACGTTCAAGTTAAAAGTGGGATAAAAGATACAGATAAAATTAAAATCTGGAATCAAGGCTTAATTAATGAAACGGATAAGGAAAAAAAATAAGCTAATTTGAAAGTTTAAGGATCTTTTTGGTTTTAAAAAATGTTAAATTTGCGTGGTTCGGTTTACTGCGCTTTCATTAAAAAAATATGAAAATAAATAAATATAATAGTCTGGTTTTTGCGATGTTATTCGGTTTCGGATTAACTAGCCAAGCGCAATCAAAAAAATGGACTTTGGAAGAATGTGTTCGATACGCATTAGAAAATAATATTACGATAAAATTGACAGAGTTAGATTTGAAATCTGCTGCAATTGATAAAAAAGGTGCAATTGGAAATTATCTTCCGGCTGTAAATGCAAATGCATCTCACTCTTGGAATATCGGTTTGAACCAGAATATTACCACAGGTTTACTTGAAAACCAAACTACACAATATTCTTCTGTAGGAGCTTCTGTAGGAGTTGATATTTACAAAGGACTTCAAAATCAGAATAATTTAAGAAGAGCAAATCTTTCTATTGTCGCTTCAAAATATCAATTGTTAAAAATGCAAGAGGATATTTCTTTGAATGTTGCAAGCGCATTTCTACAAATTTTATCTAATAAAGAAGATTTAAAAGTTAAAAAAGAACAATTAGCGATTGATGAAAAACGCTATACACGTTCTGAAGAAATGGTAAATGCCGGAACAATTCCGCGTGGAGATTTGTTCGATTTAAAAGCAACGGTTGCTACTGACAAGCAAAATATTGCAGTTTCTGAAAATAACTTATTGATTTCGAAATTAAGTTTAGCGCAGCTTTTGCAATTAAAAGAATTTGCTGATTTTGATGTAGTTGAGGATAATAAATTGGATGATCAAAATAATATTTTATCGCAATCTCCAATTGAAATTTATGATAAAGCGAAAGAAATTAGAACAGATTTAAAATTAGCACAAACCAACCTTGAAATTGCAGAAAAAAATGTCGCTATAGCAAAAGGAGCTTATCAACCAACATTAAGTGCTTTTTATAATTTTAATACCAGAGCGAGTTATTCTGATATCATAACAGGTTCTACTTTAAACACAGCAAATCCAACGACTCAGATTGGATATGTAGAAGGAACAAATCAGCCAGTTTTAAGAGATAATTATTCGTCTGTTTTAGGTAATGCACAGCCTATTTTGGATCAGTTTAATGATAACAAAGGACAATCTTTTGGATTACAGCTTTCTGTTCCGATTTTTAATGGTTTTTCGGCACGAAATAATGTTGAAAGAAATAAGGTAAGTTTAGAGAAATCTAAAATAGATTTAGAACAAAAAAGTTTAGATTTACAGCGTAATGTTTATACTGCATTTACAGATGCAAAAGCAGCTTTAAACACTTACGAGGCTTCGACAGTTACTTTAGAAGCTAGACAGCAAGCATATAATTTCGCTAAAGAAAAATATGATGTAGGTTTGATGAACGCATTTGATTTTACGCAAGCGCAAACATTGCTGACTAATGCACAATCTGATGTAATTCGAACAAAATACGATTACATGTTTAAAATTAAAATACTTGAATTTTATTTCGGAATTCCAATTGTTCCAATTATTACAAAATAATTTATTATGTCAAAAAAAACAATTTATTTCTTAGTAGGTGGAGCTGTAGTGCTCATTATAGCTTTAATCGGTCTTTCTAAGGCAGGAGTAATAGGAAATAAGGAAGAAGGAAAAGAAGTAGAAACAGCAAAAGTAATGGCTTCAACAATTGTTGAAACGGTTTCTGCAACAGGTAAGATTCAACCAGAAATTGAAGTTAAAATTTCGCCAGAAGTTTCGGGAGAAATTATTTTGCTAAATGTAAAAGAAGGACAAGTTGTTAAAAAAGGAGAATTATTAGTAAAAATTAATCCTGATTTATATACTTCTAGCTATAATCGTTCAGTTTCTAATTTATCTGGTTCTAAAGCTGGCTTAACACAGTCTGAGGCGAGCTTTAAAGAAGCTAAAGCTAATTATGATCGTAATAAAACATTGTACGACAAAGGTGTAATTTCGAGATCGGATTGGGATAAGGCAATCGCATCTTTTGAAGTAGCAAAAGCAACAAAGCAGAATTCCTACTATAATGTTCAAAGTGCTTCTGCTTCGGTAAATGAAGCCAGAGATAATTTAGGTCGTACAACTATTTATTCTCCGGCAGACGGAACAATTTCTGTTTTGAATGTGGAATTAGGAGAAAGAGTTTTGGGAACACAACAAATGGCAGGAACAGAGCTTCTACGTGTAGCAAACCTTAATAATATGGAGGTTGAAGTAGACGTAAACGAAAATGATATTGTAAAAATTAAAATTGGAGACGAAGCAAATGTTGAAGTAGATGCCTATTTAAAAAAGAAGTTTAAAGGAATTGTAACTAGCATTTCTAACTCAGCAAGTACAACACTTACTTCAGATCAGGTAACTAATTTCAAAGTAAAAGTTCGTATTTTAAAAGAATCTTATCAGGATCTTTTGGAAGGAAAACCAAATACATATTCGCCTTTTAGACCAGGAATGACCGCAACGGTTGATATTATTACAACAACAAAATCGAATGTTTTGGCAGTGCCTATCAGTTCTGTTGTTGTAAAATCGGATACTACAGCGGTAAAAGAAATTACCATAGAAGTTCCAGACGATGAGAAAAAAACAGCTCCAAAGAATGATAAAAAATTCGAGTGTGTTTTTGTGAAAGTGGGTGACAAAGCTCAAATAAGAGTAATTAAAACAGGAATTCAAGACGATACAAATATTGAGGTAATGTCTGGATTAAAAGCTGGCGATGTTGTTATTACTGGACCTTATACAACTGTTTCTAAAGATCTTAATTCTGGAGATAAGGTAAAACTTAAAAAAGCAGAAGCTCCTAAAAAATAATAAAAAGAATTCAATAATATTTTAAAAATTTAATACTTTGTCTTTTATTCTCAACATCGAAACTGCTACTAAAAATTGTTCTGTATCTGTCGCAAAAGATGGAAAAACAATTGCTTGCAACGAGCTAGCTGACGAAGGATATTCGCATGCAGAAAAACTTCATGTTTTTATTGAAGAAGTAATTGCAAAAGCAGAAATTTCAGTTCAAGATTTAGTCGCAATCGCTGTAAGTCAAGGTCCAGGATCTTACACTGGATTGAGAATTGGTGTTTCGGCTGCAAAAGGTCTGTGTTATGCTTTAAATATTCCTTTAATTGCTGTAGATACACTTCAAACGTTGGCTTCTCAAGCTGAAGTTACAGATGGAAAAATTATTCCGATGTTAGATGCTCGCAGAATGGAAGTTTATAGCGCGATTTTTAATTCAGATTTGACAATCGATAGAGCTATTAAAGCGGAGATTATTGATGAAAATTCATTTCAAGAATTTAATGATAAACTCTATTTTGTTGGAGATTGTGCAGACAAATGTAAAGCTGTCTTAACAAAAGAGAATTTTGTGTTTTTAGAAGATGTAAAATACCCTTCAGCAAACGCGATGAGTAAAATCAGTTATGATAAGTATCAAAAAAGCGACACTGTAGACGTCGCTTATTTTGAACCTTATTATTTAAAAGATTTTATGATTGCTCCTCCAAAAAAGCAATAATATTTTATTTCTGTATCGTATACGGCTGGATCGAAATTCCAGCTTCATCCAAAGCAGTTTTGCAGTTTTCTAAGGTTTCAGAAAAAACAGCTCCGTAATTGGCATTTTTAGCCCAAGGACGAACTGCAAAATCTATTGAACTTGCAGATAAATTTTTTACAAAAACTTCTGGTGCAGGCGTTTTCAATATTTTTGGATTCTTATTTAAAACATCCAAAAGAACATCTTTAGCTTTTTTAATATCTGAGTCGTATGAAATTGAAAAGGTCAAATCAGCTCTTCTTTCTCCCTGCATAGAATAATTGATAATATTTCCGTTTGATAAAGCACCATTTGGAACAAAAACAGTTTGGTTATTTCCAGTTAGCATCTTGGTTACAAAAATCTGAATTTCAAGAACTGTAGCAATAACGCCTTGCGCTTCTATTGTATCACCGACTTTAAATGGTTTAAAAACAATAATAAGCATTCCGCCCGCAAAGTTAGAAAGCGAACCTTGCAATGATAAACCAACTGCAAGTCCCATTGCTCCTAAAATAGCTACGAAAGATGAAGTTTCAATACCTAATTTAGAAATAAAAGTGACAAATAATAATATTCGTAAAGCCCACAATAAAATATCGGCTAAGAATTTTGTTAGCGTTGGATCCAGATTTCGCTGAATCATTACTTTTCTCATAATGCGATTAATCAATCTGATGGCGTATAAACCAACAAATAAGATGATGAATGCAGAGATTAATTTTGGTGAATAATCAACTAAAATGTCAATAAATCTGCTAATGTATTTACTGACTTGTTCGGGATTAAGATTCATGATTTTAAAATAAAAAAACCTTCTCAAAAGAGAAGGTATATTAGAGCTGCAAATATAAAAATATTTACATTATAAGAAAATTGTGTTTTATGCTTTACCGTCGTCTTCGTCGCCAATTTCGCTTGCATCGACTACAGTTTCTGTTACAACTTTTGGACTTTCGTCACTAGTTAAAGCTGCTGCTTTTTCTTTAACAGTATCAATAACATCGCTTACAGCTTCAGTTGCTTTTTCGGCGTATTCTGTTACCGTTTCTTTTGCCTTGTCTGCATATTCTGAAGCGCGATCAATAATTGGCTCAGACACTTCTTTTACCTTATCAATCGTTTCTTCTGCAAAAGTTTCTACTTTTTCGATGTACGGAGCAGCAGCTTCTTTTGCTTGTTCTAAAGTGCTTTCTGTACTATTAGCCAATTCTGTTGCAGACTCTTTTGTTGAGCCAAATAAATTTTTAAAAAATGAAGATAATCCCATGGTTATTAATTAATTGGTTATAAGTACAATATTAATTAATTTTATAGAATTAGTCCTTTTTTTATTGGTAAATAATTGATAATAAGTAATTAAAAACAAAAAGCGCCTTAAATAAGGCGCTTTTTGTTTTATAAGATCAACATTTATGCATTAGAAGCTTCAACTTTAATAGCTTCATCATTCAACATGCTTTTTAGCATATTTTCAATTCCGCTTTTTAAAGTAAATGTTGAAGAAGGACAACCGCTACATGCACCTTGTAAAAGTACTTTTACCGTTTTATCCTCTTCATTATAAGATTCAAAAGCAATGTTTCCACCATCTGCGGCTACAGCTGGTTTTACATATTCTTCTAAGATATTAATGATTTGTTGAGAAGTAACATCCAATTTATCAAATGCTTCGTCTTTTGTAACTTCATTTTTAGTAGCAGTTTGGATAAGACTTTCGTCTAATACTGTTCCTCCGTTTTCGATAAACTGTTTAATGAAAGTTCTTAATTCTAAAGTAATCTCAGACCAATCGTTGATTTCGTATTTGGTAACTGAAATATAGTTTTCATCAATAAAAATTTCTTTTACATAAGGAAATTTGAATAATTCCTGAGCTAATGGAGAAGAAGCCGTTTGATCGATATTTTTATATTCTACAGCGTTGCGAGTCAACATTCTGCTTACGACAAATTTCAATGCAGAAGGATTTGGAGTTGTTTCTCCATAAACCGTAATAGGCTGTTTTTTTGCTTTGTTTTCGTCAACTTTAATAATCACGCCACCTTTTTCAACAAAAGCGCTAATTTGTTCAGCTACAGCATCTTTTACATCATCCCAATCTACAATACTATATCTTTCTATAGCGATAAAATTTCCAGAAATGTAAACAGTTTTAACAAACGGTAAGTAGAATAACTGCTGCGCTAGAGGAGAAGCTTGAGCTTCATCAATGTTTTTAAATTCAAAATTTTGATTCTGTGTAATAAAGTCTTCAAATTCAAACTTTAAAATAGTTGGATTTTGAGTCTCTTTTATAGTGATTTTTGTCATGATTGTATATTTTTTGCAAATTTACTAAAGTTATTTTCTACTAATAACTATATTTGATTTTTTAATGAAATAATTAAGACTCTTCTCAAAGAAATCGTGTTAAATTGCAGGAGTGAAAATTATATCGATACAAAATTGTCTTTATGAAATTAAAAATCAGGGTTTTATTAATTTTTCTCATTACAACATTTTATTCTTACTCTCAAGAAGGAATACCTGTTTATTCTGATTATTTGTCTGACAATTATTACTTAATTCACCCGTCTATGGCTGGTGCGGCGAACTGTGCTAAAGTTCGATTAACTGCCAGAAAACAATGGTTTGGGCAAGAAGATGCTCCAACTTTGCAGACTTTAAGTTTTAACGGAAGACTTGGTGAACGTTCTGGAGCTGGTATAATTATTTTTAATGATAAAAATGGGTATCATTCTCAAAAGGGAGTAAAATTAACTTACGCTCATCATATTATGTTTTCTAGAGATGAAGTTGATTTGAATCAGTTGTCTTTTGGAATTAGCGGCGGTTTGATACAAAATCAATTGGATGAAACTAAATTTGGAGGAACTTTTGATCCTGCGGTTTTCGGTTCAATTCAAAAAGATTCTTATTTTAATGTAGACGTCGGAGCTTCTTATAATTATCTGGATTTTTATGCACATGCAACAGTTCAGGGATTGTTAGAGACTAGAAGAGAGTTGTATACAGATTATGAAAGCGATAATCTAAGAAAGTTTTTATTGAGCGCAGGTTATGTTTTTGGTAAAAATGATAATTGGACTTGGGAGCCTTCTATTCTTTTTCAGTTGTTTGATCAAACGAAAGAGAAAACGCTCGATTTGAATATGAAAGCCTACAAAAACATGGATTTTGGAAGTCTTTGGGCTGCATTATCTTATAGAAGAAGTTTTGATGGCGCTCAATACGTTTCGGGAACGGGAGTGGCATCTCAAAAATTACAATATTTTACTCCGATTGTTGGAGTTAACTTTAAGAATTTCATGTTTGCTTACACTTATTCTCAAGTAACGGGAGACGTGAAATTTGATACAGGCGGTTACCATCAAATTACTTTAGGAGTTAACTTATTCTGTAGAAAAGAACGTTACGATTGTAACTGTCCAGCAATTAATTAAATTTTATTTTATGCTGATTAAATCTGTAAACGGAAAATCACCTTCAATTCCAGAAGATTGTTACGTTGCCGAAAATGCAACTATTGTTGGAGATGTAACTTTTGGAACATCTTGTAGTGTTTGGTTTAATACCGTTATTCGTGGAGATGTTAATTTTATTAAAATTGGAAATAAAGTAAACATCCAAGACGGTGCTGTTGTTCATTGCACTTATCAAAAACATCCAACTATTATTGGGAATAATGTTTCAATCGGACATAATGCAATTGTTCACGGTTGCACAATTCATGACAATGTTTTAATCGGAATGGGCGCGATTGTTATGGATAATTGTGTTGTCGAAAGTAACGCTATTATTGCTGCTGGAGCTGTAGTAACTCAAAATACAGTTGTAGCTTCAGGAAGTATTTATGCAGGCGTTCCGGCTAAAAAAGTAAAAGATATCGATCAGTCTGATTTTGCAGGAGAAATTGAGCGTATTTCAAATAATTATGTAATGTATTCTGGTTGGTTTAAAAACGAAGAATAATTATAAAAAAATAAAGAAATTCCAAATTCTGAAAAGTTTAAACTTATCGGAATTTGGATTTTTTTTTGGAATTTAAAAACTAAAGGTTGATTTTTTCAAAGAAAGTGTTTTTATAACTTTCACTAATTGGAATTCTCTTATCGCTTATCAAAACCTTATTTTTCTGAATCGATTTTACATGTTTGATATTGATAATATACGATCTGTGAATTCTAGCAAAACCTTTACTAGAAAGTAGATTTTCAAGTTTAATCAAGCTAATTAAAGTTAGCGTAAATTTATTATCTGTTGTATATATTTTTACGTAATCTTTTAATCCTTCGATAAAAAGAATATCAGCAAAGTTTAATTTTACATTTTCATATTCGGCTCTCACAAACATGAAATCTTGTTCGATTTCTGGTGCATTTGTATTCTCAGAAATAACCTGAGGAGCTGATGGCTGCAGAGCTTGCTGCGCTCTAACAACTGCTTTTAAAAAACGATGAAAAGGAATTGGCTTTACTAAATAATCAACTGCACCAAGATTAAACCCTTCAACGGCATAATCAGAATAGGCAGTAGTAAAAATTACCAAAGGCTTTTTTTCGATTGTGTTTAGAAAATCAATTCCTGAAAAATGTGGCATCTGAATGTCCAAGAAAACCAAATCAACATTATTCTGATTGATAAATGAAACCGCGTCAATTGCATTATTAAAAGAATTGATCAATTCTAATGAGTCTACTTTCTTGACAAAATCCTGCAATAATTCTACTGCTAAAGGTTCATCATCAATAATTACACATTTCATTTTTTCAGAATTAGGTTTATAATTTGTTTCGGCATTCAAAAGTAATTTTAAACCAGTGAATTAAGTTTTAAAATTTTCATAAAATACTGATTAAGAAATTAAAATTATGCATTAATGTTAATAGTTATCTTAATTAGTTTTGTTTAATGCATTGAGGTCTTTATTTCATCCAATTTTAAATTCAAATGAACTCGATAATAAGCACTATCTTGAGTAATCGTTAGTTCGTGCGCGTTTGGATAAAGCAAATCAAGACGATTTTGGATATTTACTAATCCGATTCCTGAATTTTCAGGATCTTTCACATAATTTTCGATAGAATTTTCAATCCAAAAATCAAGATTGTTATCAGTAATCAGGATTTTAATTTTTACGTGAGCAGCGCCTTTGTAGTCAGTTCCGTATTTAAAAGCATTTTCGACAAAAGAAATCAGTAATAATGGTTCAATAAACTTGTTTCTAGTATCGCCGTGCACATTAATCACAATGTCTTCAATATTGTTTAATCGTAGTTTTTGTAATTCTATATAGTTCTGAATATAATTGACCTCTTTTTCTAAAGCCACCGTTTTATTGTCTGTCTCATAAAGCATGTAGCGCATAAGCTCAGACAAAGTCACGATGGCATCAGGGACCAAATCAGATTTTTTGTGTGCCAAGGAATAAATACTATTTAAAGAATTGAATAAAAAATGCGGATTGGTTTGTTTTCGCAGATAAATTAATTCAGTATTTGTTCTGTGCGTTTCGGCAATCAGTTTATTTTGCTGATTATTATAAAATTCAGTTAATGTTCTGATAATCGCAGAAATGGTAATAATCAAAATATAGAAAAATGACGGACCAATTTTAAAGAAAAGCGGTTGTCGCATTTCGATTCTTCTGTGCGGACCTTTATCAAAAATCCTCACATCGGTTGGCATCATTCTTGGCGTTATATTTTCAGGTCTTAAATGTCTAAACTCTGGAATAAAATAATTCAGTCGAATAATCATAAATACAGCAATTAGGATAAAGACAGATGAAAAGTAAAGCCAATATTTTTTTTGCAGTAAATAATTTGGAACCAAATAAAAATAGTTCAAGTAAAACAATACAATTCCTGTTGACCATTGAGCGTAGAAGTCATTATTTATCTTAAACGGACTTTCGTAAAATTGAATTAAAGAAGTTAAAATAAAGAATATCCAAATGGCGCAGTGGAATAAAATTTTGTTATAGCCAGTATTTTTAATGGTATCGATCTGCATTTAGAATTTTATTTTTAATAAAATTAAGTCATTTTTGGTTACCGTTGGAGATAAGTTTTGTTTGAGTTTTTGCTTTACAAAATCGGCTACTTTTAGAGCGTCGCTTTCTGTTTCAAAACTTTTATTATCGCTTATTACCGGAATAACCGATTGCTTAATTAGAACTTTTTCTTTGTAAGCAATTGTATATCCCCATCCTGAATTTATTTTAAAAACATTAGTTTTTAGAGCCTCTTTTTTAGTGCAAGAAGCAAAAATTACAAGGATCGTAAAAATCATTAAATTCTTCTGGATTTTACTCCAGAAGAATTGTTTGGTATTAGTTGTCATCGTCATTTTGCTCTTCCAGTGGTTTAAATTCCCAAGCGTCATCAAAGTAAGTAGAACCAACTCTTCCTAACATATAAAAACCACGATTATTGATTGCAAAACCAACAGCATCGGTTCTTGTAGCGCCTTCCATTGGAGTTCTTTCAGTCCATAAGTCAGTTGTTGGATTATATTCCCAAACAGTTTTGATGTTCTCTCCACCAACAATATAACCTAAACCGCTCATAGAAAAACTTGAAGCATTTGCACGAACAATTGCATATTCGTCATTGTAAGTGTAATCGTCGTCGGTATCTTTATCAACATCTCTTTTTCTTGTCCAAGTATCATTTGAAGGGTCAAATTCCCAGAAATCTTCTTGATAAGTTCCGTTGTTTACACCCGTTACTAAGTATGCTTTGTCTGCAATTACAAAAACGGTAGCGTTACGTCTTTTGTTTCCGCTAAAGCCGTTTACAAGTGTCCAAGTGTTGGCTTGATCATCGTATTGATAGAAATCTTTAAGATAATTTCCGTCATAACCCGTTCCAAAATAGGCTTTTCCTCCAACTTGAAAACCAACAGCAGCATAACGAGCTGTTCCGCCAAAATCTGCTTTTTGTGTCCAGCTGTTTGCAGAAGGATCGTACTGAAAGAAATCTTTTAATTTGTTTGTTCCATCATAACCAAGTCCTACGTAGCCTTTTTCGTTTAAAGCAAAACTAGAAGCAGAACTTCTTCCTACGCCTGTAAAATCGGCCTTTTGTTCCCAGTAATCGCCATTTGAATTATAAATCCATAAATCTTTTAAATAGACATCTCCTGTATAACCGCCAACAATGTAAGCGTAATCTCCAATAACAAAACTTGTTGCACTAGATCTTGCTGGGCCATCAAAAGCTGATTTTTTTATCCAGTTCCCAATTAAATCATCGTCATCATCGTCATTGCTGCAGCTTACAAAAAAGAGGCACGAAAAAAGCGCTGTGAATAAAATTCCTTTTTTTAGATTAATCATAGTGTATTTAATATTTATTGTTTGTATTTGATCCCTATTCCTAAAACGTAACCATTACCGCTATTATAGTCGTAAACTTTGTGGTCACTACTGTCTAACAAATTGTATTTTTTATTAAAATCATAACCAGCTTTAAAATTTAAAAACCAATTATTGCTTACATTTCTTTCGTATTCTAACGCTGATGTCATTTGAGACAAAACAGCTTTTTCTGCTTTGTCGGTATTGTTTATTTCATTTAAATGATAAAAATTTCCATTAAAACTATTTGTCAAACTGAACTTGTTTCTTTCATTGTTTGAATAAGAAACTTTCGAATCTGGAAATCCAATTCTAAAATTTGTTTTCTCATTCATTTTATAATCAAAAGCTGCAATTGGAGTAAATTTTGGTGCTCCAAAAACTGATGTTCTTCCGGCTCCAAGTATTACTTTTATTTTAGAACTTAATTGTTGTTCAACTTCTAGATTTCCTAAAACGGTTATATCTTTAAAATCTAAATTTTCCTGAAAATTTGCTGTCGGTATAACCGAGATTCTCAGTTTTGTTTTTTCTAATAATTGATTCGAATATTGAAAGTTGTTTTGAATTTGAGTGAATCGTTCCTGATCTGCATAAAAATCATATTGATTTAAATCATAATTTACTTTCAGACTAGAATATTCTAATGTATTCGAGATTTGATTTTTTGTTCCCAGTTTTTTTTGATAGAAAATACCAATGTTGGTTTCGCTGAAATTTATTTTTTCTGTTGGCTCCATTTTGATGTTCGCGTAAGCGGCAAAATTTTCCTGAGCCTTGATACTTAAAACAGAAATCAAAAAAAGAGAACAAATTAAAAACCTTACTTTCATTATTTATTTTATTGGCTCAAAATTAGGCGTATGACCGTCTTAAAAAAAAGAAGATATATATATGACGTGTTTTGATAGACAAATCAGGCTTTTTTAAGGTCGAATTAATTTTTATAAACGCAATACCGCTCATAGATGGTTTTCTATGATTTATAGCCAGAAAAAGGGCGGTAGTATATGTTATAGTGTGTCACGAAAGCTTGCATTTTATATTTGCTCAAAAAATAAATTATGCACAAGTTTATATTGATATTGCTTTTTGTACTAACACTATTTTCATGTGGTACAGACACCGATACAGGTGAGTTTACAGTTGGATCAGATTATTTGGCGTTAAGCAATAAAGTTATTATGATTGATACCGTTACGGTAGAAATGTCAACAATTAATTTTGATTCGCTCGTAACCTCAAACCGATCAAGAATTTTAATTGGTAATTATGAAGATCCTGTTTTTGGAAAAGTAAAATCAGATAGTTATTTCCAACTTTCTACAACTACTTATGCCTTAAATAATACGGGTTCAGATACCCAGGCAGTAAATTATGTTTTCGATTCAATTTCGATGATTCTTAAATATGATAATTATTATTATGGTGATACAACAAAAGTGCAAACTTTTAATATTCATAGATTAACGCAGAAAGTTAAGCCTAATACCGATGATAGTAATTTTTATAATAATTCGACTTTAGCATACGATTCTCAAAGTTTAGGAACTATATCTTTTAAACCTAGACCAACAGAAAAAGATTCGATTAATATTAGAATGAATGACGAATTTGGATCGGCTCTTTTTCAAAAAATAAAAAAAAGGGAAATTACAGATTTTGACAGTTTTACCGAATATCTAAAAGGATTGGTTTTAGTGCCAGAAACTTCTAATTCTGCTAATGTTATTGGTTTTAGCGTTTCTACAAGCAAAGTCAGAATGTATTATTCAAAATATCAGGCAGAGGCAGATGAAGTTCCTTTTATAATCGATTTTACTATTGCAGACGTGGCAAAACAGTTCAATTCGATTTCTCTGGATAGGACGGGAACAATTCTTCAAAATCTCCCCATTTCTAGTAGTAAGTTATCCAGCTCATTGACAAATAATCAAGGATTTATTCAATCTGGAACTGGTGTAGCCTGTAAAATAGAATTTCCAAACATTAAACAGTTTAAAAACATTGCCACCAATGGAGCTATTGTTGATGCGCAGTTAATTCTGAAGCCCGTAAATAATTCTTATTCAGATCAATATCCGTTGGCGGATTCTTTAAGTGTTTATGTTGGAGACAATTTAAATAGGATAAGTTCAACATTAGTAAATTCTGCGAATTCTACAGTTTATGGAATATTAAATAAAAAAAGTGACGAATTTAATGAAAACATCGGCTACACAATTCCGATCGGAAATTTTCTGCAGAAAGAAATGCTGAAACAGTCAGATTCAAGGTCTTCACTTATACTAACCTTGCCATCAATTTCTAAATCAGTCAATAGAATTGTTTTAGGCGATCAGAAACATTTGAACAATAAAATTCAGCTCAAAATTTATTACATCTCTTATTAAATGAAAAATAAAATTGTCTTATGGAGCTGCTTCATCTTGATGTCGCTGACTTCGTTTTCTCAAAGTATTTCCAGTTCGCCATATTCTTTATACGGTGTCGGAAGTTTATACGATTCCAATTTTGGATATTTATCTTCAACCAGTTTTTCTGGAATGGCTTTGCCTTCGGATAGTTTTATTAATAATTTGAATCCAGCATCGCTTGGGTTTATGTATCAAAATCATTTTCTTTTTGATATTGGTGGAAAAGCTATTGCAACTACATATCAGAGTAGTTCGCGTACAGAAAAACGAAATAATTTTCAGTTTTCGCATATAGCTTTAGCGTTTCCTGTAACTAAAAATTCTGGTTTCAGTTTTTCGCTTCAGCCTTATTCTAGTTCTGTTTTTAAAATTTCAAATTTGAAATTGCCAATAGCAGACAGTCAGGAATATTATTATGTAAGCGCACAAGGTTCAGGAGGGTTGAATAACTTGGATTTTTCATACGGTTATCGATTTGGAAAAAAATTAAGTTTAGGAGTAACGGCAACAGCACTTTTTGGGAATACCGTTGACGAACGTGCTTTTTTAATTTCAAATGCGATTACTACAATAAATAAAAAAACAAACTATTCAGGGGTTCGCGCTACTTTGGGAACGCAGTTTAAAATAGATTCAACCTTTATTATTGCATCAACTGTTAAGGCTCCAACAAGAGTAAGGGCGTCCAAAATTCAATCGGTAACCAGCATTGCTGATGAAGTTGAAACAACTGTAGAGTCTGAACAGCCTTCAGATACCGATGATTATTACATGCCGCTTGAGATAGGTTTTGGAGTTAGTAAAAGATTCAAAAACAACTTAAATGCAACATTGGATTATGAGAAAAGTTTTTGGAACGATACAAAACAATCTGAATTGTACGGTAATTTTGTAAACCAAGATCGTTTTGCGCTTGGATTTACGTATAGTGCTAAAAAGAATGTTCGAAAATATTGGGATAGAGTAGGATATGCCGCGGGTATAAGTTATGATACAGGATATCTTGAAGTGAATAAAGAACGTATCAATAATGCTTCATTTTCGATTGGACTTAATCTACCAATTGACAACACTTTTTCTTCTCTAAATGTTTCCTATTCATATGGACAAAAAGGAAGAATAGCTAATGATTTAATAAAAGAGAATTATCATAAAATATCCCTCAATTTATCTTTAGACGGAATTTGGTTCGTCAAGCGAAAAATTGAATAATAATTAAAAGTCCTTTTTGATTACCGAATATTTATGTTCTAAAATTGATTCTAAAACAGCTGGATTAGAATTGACATAAAAAACGGGATTATTTTCTAAACTATCTGAAAAACCAACTTTATCTCGAAGTAAATTTTTAGTTTGTCTTGCAACAGCTTCTCCTGAATCTATTATTTTAATATGATCTGGGAGAATTTTTTTTATCTGCGGAATCAAATACGGATAATGACTGCATCCTAAGACAAGATAATCGATATTGGCATCAATCATTGGCTGTAAATAAGACTCTAATAATTGCGTCATTTCTGGAGAATATAGATTTCCGTCTTCAATAAGTTGTACAAGACCATAACCAACTTGCTCAATAATTGTGGTGTTTTGGAACATTTCTGCAGTCTTATTAAACAGCTCACTGTTTAAAGTTCCTTTCGTAGCCAAAATTCCAATAACTTGTGTCTGTGAATTATTTGCAGCAGGCTTTATAGCGGGTTCAATTCCAACAAATGGAATATCATAATCAGCACGTAATTCTCGTATTGCATTTGTTGTCGCAGTATTACAAGCAACAACAATTAATTTACAATTATTATCGAGTAAAAACTCAACATTTTTTTTACTCAATGCAACAATTTCATCTTTGCTTTTTTGCCCATAGGGAGCATTTTTGCTGTCAGCCAGATATATAGTTTTTTCGTTTGGAAGCAAGTCATGAATGGCGCTCCAAATGGAAGTTCCTCCAATACCAGAATCAAAAACGCCTATAGGATTGTTGTTTGTCATAAAGCAAATTTAATATTTTTTACAATAATTTTTTACTCTAAGTTAATTCAAAAATTGAAATATTATTGTAGCTAAGTTTTAATTTTTTGTAAAAAAAAACTGCTCAAATTATAAAATTGAGCAGTTTAATTATGAGGATTTAATTTCTTAGAATCCTAAATCTTTTTTAACATCAGCAGTAATGTTTGGACCATCAGCTAATAATAAAGTAGAACCATCTAAAACATATTGGAAACCTTTAGCTTTTCCAACTTTTTGGATAGAAGCTCTTACTTTTTCCATTAATGGTTTTACGATATCAGTTTCTTTTTGTTGTAGCTCTTTTTGTGCATTGTCTCTGTAGTCAACAATTCTTTTTTGCATGTCTTGAGCTTCTTTAGAACGATCATTATTAACCGCTTCTGTTACAGTAGTAACTTCAGCTTCATACTTTTTCATTTTTGTTTGGTACTCATCAACCATTTTTTTGTATTCAGCATCGTATGTACCACTTAATTTTTGCAGTTGATTTTGAGCATCTAGCATAGCAGGCATTTTCGACATGATCTCGCTTACATCAACATGAGCTACCTTCGCTTGTGCGTTCATTGTGTTACTTGCTCCTAAAATAAGAATTGCAGCAATTAGTAAAGTTTTGATTTGTTTCATCATTTTTAAAATATTAATTAATTATTGGTCGTATTTGTTTTTTGTGTTTCGGCTTCTTTTGCTTTTTTAGCCGCTTCTCTTTCTTCTAAAATTTTCTTTCTTTTCTCTTCCAACTCTTTTTTACGCTGTTCATAAAGCATCTGTCTTTCTTCTGCCTTAGTCATTGTTGGCTCAGCGGTTGGCGCTTGTTCAGTGCCATTTGTGCTAGGTGCGGCTGATGTAGCGGCAGGTTTAGCAGTTGTACATGTTTTTGCAGCTTCTGTTGTTGGCGTTTCTGTTGTTTTAGCTGTTCCAGAAACCGTGCCATTTTTTTTAGCTTCTCTTTCTGCTGCTAAAGCATTTCTTCTATCCTCATATTCCTTTCTCTTAGCTTCCTGCTCAAGCTTTCTATCTTGAATCAATTTTTCTCTAGCCGCTTTTTTCTCGTCTAGTGCTTTTTGACGATCTGCCATTGCTGGATTTTCATCAATTGCATTTTCAAGATTTTCTTTTGCTTCCTGATCTTTTAATTGTTTTTTAGTAAGCTGTTCACGTTTTTCAGAACGATTTATAACTCTTAAAACTTGATCACTGATGTCAAATCTTTTATTGCTAAAAAGCATCGTCAAATCTGATGACTTATCAAAAATGAAATCGTAATTTTTAGCTTCCGCAATATCTTGAACAGCAGTAAAAACTTGATCTTGAATTGGTTTTGCTAAAGCTGCTTTTTGTCGCATCAAATTACCGTCAGAACCAAATTGCTTCTGCTGATAATCTATCATTTCCTGTTCAAGAAACTTGATCTCAGTTTCTCTTTCTTCTATTAATTCTTTGGTAAGTAAAGCTTTTTCTGTTTTTAAGCTTTCCTTTAAAGTATTTATATTTAATTTTTTAGCCTCAACTTCCTGTTTCCACTTTTGAGCTTTTTGCTCTAATTGTGATTTAGCTTCTTTGTAATCGGAAACATTTTCTAAAATATACTCCATGTCGATGTAGCCAATTCTAGTCGTCTTACCTTGTGCCTGACTTGTATTTGCTACAATCAAGGCTAAAAATATAAATAAAAATTGTTTTCTCATAACATAACTTTATTTGATGATTTTTAACCAAACGTAATTTCTTTAAAATTGTTGTCCAATAATAAAGTGTGTTTCCCAACCATTAGGTTTTGTTTGTCCTGGAAGAGCGTCAAATCCGTAACCAAAGTCAATTCCTAATAATCCAAATGCAGGCATGAATACACGTAAACCAGCACCAGCAGAACGATTTAAGTCAAACGGGTTGTAATCTTTAAAATTAGGATAAGATGAACCTGCTTCTAAGAATGTTAATGCATAAATAGAAGCCGATGCTTTTAAAGTAATTGGATAACGAAGCTCCATAGAGAACTTGTTGTAAACAGTTGCTCCAATTGGATCTCCAGCTGCGTTCACAGGAGTCAAAGAGTTGTTTGGATAACCTCTCAACTGAATAGTCTCTCTACCATCCATTGAGTACTGTGCCATACCATCACCTCCTAAATAAAAACGTTCAAAAGGAATTACACCCCTATCCTGATTATAAGCTCCTAAGAAACCAAATTCTGTAAGGGTTCTTAATACTAACTTACCGTATACTTTAGTATACCAATCTGCTTTAAATTTAACTTTATAATATTCTAACCAATTGTATTTCTTCTGATCGACTTTTGCAATATCTGTATCTGCACTTGAAAAATCTGATCCAACACTTACAGTTCCCGATTGACCATTTACTGTTTCAGTCTTGGTGTAATCACCTGGATTTATTGCCTGTCCGTCAATACCAGTTGTAGTTGTTGTTCCTGTATATTTTGTTTTATATTCTTTTTGGTTCTGCAAATCAGCATAATCAATTCCGTTAAACAATGAGTAAGGCGGAGTAACTTTAGCAGAAATACTGAATTCAGATCCGTAAGTAGGGAAAATTGGATTTACACCTTTATTACTTCTTGAAAGCCCAATAGTGTATGCTAAGTTTCTAGATGCACCATTACCAAAAGTAAATAGACCTGTATTATAATTGTTCAAATCATAATGCTGATAACTTACAGATTGTGAAAGTACAAAATAATCATCTGGAACAGTTAATCTTTTTGCTAAACCAACTTGTAATGTAAGAATGTTAAAACTTCTGGTTTTATCAACAGTTCTAGTGACGAAATTGTTTAGAAATTGCTTACTGTACGAAATTGATGAACTAAATTGGACTGGTTTTTTTCCTCCAAACCAAGGCTCTGAAAATGATAAACTATACGTTTGGAAATAGGTACTACCTTGTAAACGAAGTGCTACTTTTTGCCCGTCTCCCATTGGTAAAGGTTTGTAGGCTTCTTTATCAAACATCTTTCTTGCGGAGAAGTTGTTAAATGAAAGTCCTAATGTTCCAATGAAACCTCCACCGCCGTAACCTCCTTGGAGCTCTACTTGACTAGATCCTTTTTCTACTACGTTATATTCAATATCAACCGTTCCTGCCCCAGCATCAACATTTTTAAACTTAGGATCAATTGCCTCTGGATCAAAGAAACCTAATTGTCCAATCTCACGAATGGTTCTTACTAATTGTTCTTTGCTGTATTTTTCTCCTGGTTTTGTTCTTAATTCACGATAGATTACATGGTCATTTGTTTTGTCATTTCCAACAACAGTAATTTTGTTGAAATATGCAATTGGCCCCTCTGTTACTCTAATTTCAAAATCGATAGTATCATTAACCGTTTTTACCTCCACAGCGTTAATGTTTGAGAACAAATAACCGTTGTTTTGATATAAGTTGGTAATGTCTTCTGCGTCTGGTTTTGACTTGTCTGCAATTCTTTTTTCTAATAAAACTCCGTTGTAAGTTTCTCCCTTTTTAATACCTAAATAACGGCTCAAAAGTTGATCTGAATAAACGGTGTTTCCTAAGAACTTAATATTTCCGAAGTAGTATTTGTTTCCTTCTTCTACATTAATTTTGATAGCAAGAGTGTTTTTTTGCTTGTTGTATTTAACAGAATCGTAAATAATACGAGCATCACGATATCCTTTTTCCTTGTACGCTGCAATTACCTTTTCTAAATCGGTTTTGTATTTTTCTGGTATAAATTTCGAAGCTTTAAAAACACGAATGAAATTCTTTTGCTTAGTGTCTTTCATGGCCGCGCGTAACTGAGTGCCAGTTAGCTGTTTATTTCCAGTAAAATCAATACTGCTAATTTTAACTTTATCTCCTTTATCAATTCTCACAAGCATATTAACTTGGTGCCCATTGATGGTATCTGGAGTATTAGTTATGGTAACTTTTGTGTTATAAAAACCTTCTTTTTTATATTTATTTTCAATGTAATTTTTTGTCGTAGTAATTAAATTTTCGTTAACAATCTTGTTCTTTGTCAGGTTGTTGTCTTTAATTAAGCCTTCTATTTTGCTCTTTTTAACACCAACGATTTTAACTTCGTTTAATTTTGGAAGCTCAACTATATCTAAGTCTAAATAGATACTGTCATTTTCTACCTTATTAACGTAAAAAGAGATTTCGTCAAAAAGTCCTAGTTTGCCTAATTTCTTAATTGCACTACTGATCTCTTCTCCAGGAACTGTAATTTCCTGACCTTTTTGCAGACCAGAAAAAGTTACAACCGTCTGCTCGTTAAAGCTTATTTTACCAACAACAGAAACTTTGGCTAGAATATATTTTTTCCCTTGATCAAAAGGAACTCTTTCTTGTGCTTTAATTTGTGAAAAACTACCCAAAAGTAAAAGGGTAAGGACTATTTGTATTTTTTTTTGCAACACTAAAAAATTATTTAATTTGTTCACTGGTTTTTCCAAATCTACGTTCTCTTTTTTGATAACTAATAATAGCCTCATATAAATCTTGGTCTTTAAAGTCTGGCCACAAGACATTAGTAAAATATAATTCTGCGTAAGCTATCTGCCACAGCAAAAAATTACTTATTCTATGTTCTCCACTTGTTCGTATTAATAAATCTACGTCTGGTAAATTTTGCGTGTAAAGATGCTCATTTATAATTGAATCGTCAATAGTGTCTATTGAAATTATATTATTTTTAACTTTATCGCTGATGATTTTCACGGCATTTACTAATTCTTCTCGTGATCCGTAACTTAAAGCCAGTGTTAGTGTTAATCTCGTATTATTTTTGGTTTTTTCAATTACATCCAAAAGTTCTTTTTGAGCTGTTTTTGGCAATTTTTCAAGATTTCCAATTGCATTAAGTCTTATATTGTTTTCTTGAAGGGTAGTTAGTTCTTTTTTTAATGAATTAATCAATATTTTCATCAATGCCTGAACTTCTAATTTAGGGCGATTCCAGTTTTCTGTAGAAAAAGCATATAGCGTTAAATATTCAATTCCGAGCTTTGCAGAGGTTTTGATTATTTCTTTTACAGATTTTGTTCCATTTTCATGGCCAAACGCACGCAAAAAGCCTTGCTGTTTTGCCCATCGTCCGTTACCGTCCATAATAATGGCTAGGTGTTTAGGTAAGTTCGTGTGATCTATTGATTCTAGTAAATTCATTTTATTCTGCGCAATAGCAAGGTTTTTTTCCAAAGGTATACGTTAAGGTAAGACCCGAAAAAACGTACCAGTCATTGTTGTTTAGATTTCCAAATTTTAAAATATTCGTATTACTCGTCTTCGGATTGCTTCCGTCTATGTTATCTGTAAAAGTATAACGTACTCCAGCTTCGGCTGCTAAAATAAGACGTGGCGTTATATTCGATTTTATACCTAATATAATAGGTATAGCAAAAGAATGCGTATTCTTTTGAGAATATATTACATCCGGAGCTGTGTCGAATCGATATAAATTATCGTAGAGAAAGAAACTTAATCCAGAGAATATATAAGGTGTTATTTTTGGATGATAATCGTGCAAGTTGAAATCAAAGAAATTAAATTCTAAACCAGCAGAAAGCTCTTTAATGTCATTATCAAAACGGTATCCTCTTTGGTTTCTTCCAGTTTCATCCGATTTAAAATCATTTCCGCTAACATTTGACTGTGTGTAAGAGAAGCGCCATGAGTGTCTCGGACTTCTATTCCATTTGTAAAGAACACCAAAAGCTAGTTTTTCTGGGGCAATGTAAGTTGTTTTACCTACGTCACCAACAACGTTGCTTCCGCCAAGAAAAACACCTATCTCGTTAATCTGAGCGTTAAGTGTAATAAAGGGGAAAAAACATAACAATAAATTAAAAATTTTCTTCATTTAATTCAAAATTGCGTGCAAATATAATAATTATCAATACGAATCAAAGTTCCTTTGGTTAAATGTGCTTTTTTTTCAATTTATAATATGATTTTGAGCCATTTAATGATGATTCACTACAAGCAGAACGAGAAAATGTGCTATTATCGTATAGTGGGTATTCAGAAAAGATTTTAATTTCTTTTATCCTCTCCCCAGAGCAATTTATTTCTTAAAGTTTTTAGGAAAGTTTCGCCTGGTATTTCGACCATTTTAATTTTGTAATCGGTCTTTTTTATTTTTAAAATAGATTCGTTTTTTACCGAAGAAATTCTAGAGTCTAAAGAAACTAAATATTGATCTTCTCTTCCTGTTACACGCAAAGTAATTTCGGTGTCATCTGGAATAACAAGTGGTCTGGCAGTTAAATTATGCGGGGCAATAGGCGTAATTACAAGGCTTTTTACATCTGGAGTCAGAATAGGTCCGCCGCAACTTAAAGAATATCCTGTAGAACCAGTTGGCGTTGAGATAATTAGTCCATCTGCCCAATAAGAATTTAAATATTCATTGTTTAAATAAGTCTCCACAGTAATCATCGAAGTTGTATCTTTTCTACTTACGGTAACTTCATTCATTGCAAAATTAAGTTCTTCAAAAGCATCATTTTTAGGATCAGCGGTTAATCCTAACAAGGTGCGTTCCGAAGTAGTGTAATTTTGATCAATAACATATTGAAGTAAAATGTCGATATTTTCCTTTTGAACTTTGGCAAGAAAACCCAGTCTTCCTGCATTAATACCTAACAAAGGAACGCCCGAATTACGAACAAAAGCTGCGGCTCTCAAAATAGTACCGTCGCCACCAATACTAATAAGCATTTCGAAACTATTGTCTAAAGCAGAATTGGAAGGAAATGTTTTGTATTCTTTTTTTACCAGCTGCTTTTCATAAAGCATTTTCAGAAAGTTTTCTTCAATTACCATTTCTACATTATTGGAATTGAAAAACTTGAAAATGTCTTTTATAATAGGTTCTGTACTATTTTGATAATATTGTCCGTAAATGGCTATTTTCATTAGTTTTAAATTAGATAATTTGTCAATGTGTCGATTAGATAATTGGAAATGCGAAAATTGTCTAATTAACTAATTTTCTCATTGGCACATTCATAACTTATATATTAAGGTATTTGTCTAAATAATCTGAACGTTCTTTTAAACTATTAATATAGGTGTCTTCTTGATGTTCTGAAATAATTTCATATCCATATCTTCTATAGGTCTGAATAATTTCATTTATTGCTCCTAGACCAATTTTTACAGTAATTTGAACATTTTCTGTATCTGCCTCAGACACGAAACACCCTAAAACCCTTCCATTATTACTTTCTACAATCTGATTTACTTCGCTCATAGAATAATCTAAAAGACCTTTTTGTACAATAATAATAGCTCCGGGTTCTTTTAAAAATGGAGTTTCCTGAAAAAACTTCATAATGTCTTCCATTTCATAGTAACCAACATAAAGGTTGTTTTCGTCAAGAACAGGAATTGTATTGGTGTGGTTTTTTGAGAAAACCTCCAAAACGTCTAGCCAAATCATAGATTTTCTGGCAAAAAAACGTTCTAAAGTATATTTGTAGTCAATCGCTTTTTTGTCGACATCAAATGTTTCAACATCATCAGAAGAAATGCTTCCGATAAAAATCCCATCTTCTAAAATCGGAAAATGAGAAAAATTTACATCAATAAAAAAGTCTTGAATCGATGCTATCGTTTCTTGACTATCAATCGCTCTGAAATCGTTTGTGATATAGTTCGTAATTTCTGTCATAAATCAATTGAAGATATTTAGATGCAAAATAATCAAAAAATACCGAAAACCGCTCTGTTTTACTTTGTATTTTTGTCGTAACAAATATAAGTTACTAGAATTAATTATCTATTTATATGACAAAGTTAAGTGTAAATATCAATAAAATTGCAACCCTTAGAAATGCTAGAGGAGGAAATGTTCCTGATTTATTAAAAGTAGCTGCAGATATTCAGCGTTTTGGTGGGCAAGGAATTACGATTCACCCGCGTCCAGACGAGCGCCATATTCGTTATCAGGATGCGCGAGATTTAAAATCGGTTGTTACAACAGAATATAATATTGAAGGAAATCCGCAGCATAATTTTATTGATTTGGTTTTAGAATGCAAGCCAGATCAAGTAACCTTGGTTCCAGATGCAATTGGTGCAATCACTTCTTCTGCTGGTTGGGATACGATTAAAAATCAAGAATATTTAACAGAAGTTATTCAGGAATTTCAAAGAAACGGAATCAGAACTTCAATTTTTGTTGATCCTGTTTTAGAAATGATCGAAGGTGCAAAAAAAACGGGAACAGACAGAATTGAGTTATATACTGAAGCTTTTGCGCAACAATATGATTTAGGAAACAAAAAAGGAATTGAACCTTATACAAAAGCTGCCGAATTGGCAAATGAATTAGGTTTAGGAATAAACGCTGGACACGATTTAAGTTTGGATAATATTCAGTTTTTTAAACAAAATATTCCAGGATTATTAGAAGTTTCGATTGGACACGCTCTAATTTCAGAGGCGCTTTATCTTGGTTTAGATAACGTTGTAAATATGTATTTGAATAAATTGAAGTAACAATAAAGTTAAAACAATTATAACCTGATGCAATTGGGTTATAATTGTTTATTTTCGCACTTTTCTTATTAAAATTTAAGTGTCGAAATCTGCCATTATCTTTTTTTTATTGTGTTTTTCTAATATTTTTGCTCAGTCAGATGTAAGGATAACAGGAATTATAACATCTTCCGATAATCAAAAGCTCGCTAGAGCAAGTGTCTCTTTAGAGATTAATAAAAAACATTTTTATACAGTTGCTGATAGTTCAGGAAGTTTTTCTGAAGTCATACCTTCAGGAAATTTAGTAATTAGAATTACTCATTCTGATTTTTTACCAAAAACACTTTACTGCAATGTTATAAAAGACACCTTAATTTCGATTTTTTTAGAAAAAGATGTTTCGGAATTAAAAGAGGTAATTGTTCCAAATGGTAAAAAAAGCGCTATAAAAACTTTATCCGCAGGAAAGCTTTCTCTTAATTTGAAAGAATTAAATGCTGTGCCAACAGTTTTAGGAACTACAGATGTTATAAAATTACTGCAATTAATGCCTGGGGTTCAGAACTCAGGAGATGCAAATGGATATTTGTACGTTCGTGGAGGAGATCCAGGTCATAATGCAATTCTTTATAATGAAGCGCCTATTTATGGGATGTCTCATTTGTTAGGAATCTTCCCTTTTTACAATACAGATCATATTAAAGATGTAGAATTTGATAAATCGAGTTCCAATCCAAAATATGGTGGTCGTTTAAGTTCTACGACACTTTTGAATACCAATAAAAAAGTACCATCCGAATTTTCAATTCAAGGAAATGCTGGTGTTTTGGCTTCGCAATTGACTTTGGCAGTTCCTTTAAATGATAAGGCAGGATTCTATCTTTCTGGAAGAAAAACATATATCGACGAGGTTATGGGACCAATGTTAAAATCGGGTTCAAACAATGATGTTCAAAATATGAAATATGGTTTTTCTGATGCTAATTTTACTTTTCTATTTCAGATTTCTAAAAATAATTTACTTTCATTAAACGGCTTTGTGAGCGGAGACGAATTAAAAATAAAAGATGGAAATCTTGCACTGAAAACCGATTTAAAATGGAGTAATTTTACCGTTTCACCATCTTTAAATACTGTTTTTTCTCCTAAAGTAAGTATGTCTAATTCTTTTTACTTTAGTCAATATTCGAATAAACTGAATATGGAACAGGCAACAATTCAATTTGGAGTTTCTTCGTTTGTGAAAGATTTTGGTTTTACAAATTCTATAAAATTTTCAATAGGAAACATTCCGTTTGAGTCTGGATTGCAATATGTTTATCATGATTTGCAACCTCAAAAAGTAAACGTAGAAAATCTGACAACGGCTGATAATTATTCGCAGAGAACAATTTCTGCAAATGAAGCTGCAATTTTTGTGAGTGCTAACCCTAAATTATTTGAAAAGATTACTGCAGATTTAGGACTTAGGATTAATTATTATAATGCAAAATCAGATTCTTATTTGCATTTTCAGCCTCGCATGGTTTTGAACTATTATGCAAATGAAAATTATTCGTTTTATGTTTCTTATAACAGACAATATCAATATTTAAGTTTAATTACGACTTCAAGCGTTGGTATTCCTACTGATTTCTGGATTGCAAGTTCTGATGGGATAAAGCCGCAATCTTCGAATGAATTTTCTATAGGTTCAAATCAAAATATTACTAGACAATTTTCTTCATCTTTTGGTGGCTTTTACCGTTCAATGAAAAATCTTCTTGAATATCCTTATGGAATAACTCAATTCAATGAAATTACCACTCTTAAAAATGATTTGTATGTTGGAGAAGGAAAAGCTTATGGATTTGAATTAATGTTGAAAAAAAACAGCGGAAAATTTAGCGGTTGGCTTAGTTATACTTTAAGCTGGTCTGATCGCAATTTTGACGAATTGAATGGCGGGAAAACTTATTTTGCAAAATATGACAGAAGACATAATCTTTCTGTAGTTGGAATGTATGATTTAAATGCCAAATGGAATTTTGGAATAACGCAGATATTTGGTTCCGGAAATAGATTTACAATGCCGACTTCTTGGTATTTTATAAATAATAATCCAGTCAAAGAATATTCAGGATATAATAATGCGCAAATGCCAAACTATATTAGAACAGATCTTTCTGCAAATTACTATTTCGTGAAAACTTCCAAGAAAGAAAGCGCTTTGAATTTTTCAATCTATAATACATTTAATATCTCAAATCCTATTTACGTAGTTTTAGATGTGGAAGTAAACGAAAACAAGGATAAAGTTGTTGTAAAACAAGAAGAGAAAGTATTATACAGAATTCTTCCATCTGTAAGTTGGAGATTTAAATTTTAGAAAGATGAAAAAATATTTATTGTTTCTTTTCGGTTTAACGATAATCAGTTGTTCAAATGATAATTTTAGTGAGCAAAAAAATCTAGAATCAAAAATAGTGGTCGAAGGCTGGATTGAAGAAGGTGATTTTGCTAATGTTTTATTGTCAAGTAGTATTCCGGTAGCCGATGTTATTGATTCTACAAATGTCTTAAATCATGTTATTAGATCTGCAAAAATTACAATTTCGGATGGTCAGAACTCAGAAGTTTTAAGAGTGAAAAATGATAAAAACAGGATTCCGCCTTTTGTGTATTTTGGTTCAACTTTAAAAGGAGAAGCTGGGAAAGAATATACCATTAAAATTGAATATTTAAATCGTATAATTGAAGCTGTAACTTCAATTCCAAAATCAGTGCAGTTAAAAAGTGCCGAATATATAAAGAAGAATGCAACGGATACAACGGGTTATGTTTTTGTGAAATTTGATGATCCTGTAAATGAAAAAAACTACTATCAAATCGCTACTAAGATTGATGGAGAAGAGCCGATTTTTGTTCCTTCTTTTTATGGGAATTTAGATGATAAAAATTTCGAAAGTGCTTCTGTTTCAGTACAGATAAATAGGGGAGTTCTATTGTTTCCTAAAACAAAATTTACACCTTATTTTGCTGACGGAGATTTGATTTATGTAAAACTAAGAACCCAAACTAAAGAAGCGTTAGATTTCTGGAACAGCTGGCAGAACGAAATTGTAAATAGCAAAAATCCTATTTATCCATCCAACACTAGCTTAAAATCGAATATAAAAGGAGGAATTGGTATTTGGGCAGGATACGGTCAGAGTACTATAATTGTAAAAACTCCTCCAAAAAAATAAGCCGATTTGAATATTTCAAATCGGCTTTAAGAATAATTTTAAAGGCTATTATTTTTCGAAAGCTTTAATGAAATCTTCAAATTTAGTTTCAAATGTTTCAAAACCTTTAGAGAAATAAACACTCATTTCTACTTCAGTGTTATCGTTGAATTTTAGGTAATAAGCTTCGTAAAGATATGGCTGTGTGAAAGATTCTCCATTGCTATTCCATGAACTCCAATAGCCGTTTTGAGCATTCCAAGTAGGTAAATTAAATGTATATTCACCATCTTTTTCTGAATGTTGAATGATATCAGCGATTTTGGTTCCGTCTTTCTTAGAAACTAAAATTAACTTCATGTTTTTGTTGAAATTAGCAGCGTTTCCGTCAGATATTTTTTTCTCGTATGCGTTCGAAGCAGTGTAATATGCTTTGTAATCACTTTTTGGATTGCTAGAATCTAAGTAAGCAGGAGGAGTGTTGTTTTTGTATAGAGCATTCTTATCAGCCGCTTCAGTTGCTAAATCCATATCTGCAATAATAACAAAGTTCTCCATTAATTTAAACAATCCGTTAGCTTTTCCTCTGTATTGGATTAGCTCCTTGTTGTCTAATAATTTATCAATTTCAGAATTACTTCCTCCATTAAAATCGATTAAGGTCTTTCCGTTATAAGTTAAGGTTGCTTTTGCGTTGTTTGTTGCGGCTTTTAAGCTGCTCATTTCCCAAGTGTAGCCATCATTTAGAATCAGTTTGAAAGCAGATTCTGTAGGTATTTCTTTTCCGTTAGAATATTTTGCAGTTTGTGTAAATGTAGCGGCTTCTTTGTTGTCAATTGTTAGGATTGCATCTGAAGAAGTTGGAAGGAAAATCCAATCATTTACATCTACAGTCGCATTACCATTATAGACATAACTATCATGATACTTTACTTTAATGTCAGAAGAAATACTTTTAGAAGTAAAAACTGCATTATTTGCTGTTTGAGATTTTTTCGCAGGAAAAACAAACTTTAATTCTGTACTTGAAGCAGTTTTAACCCAAATTTGATTTGTATTATTCCAAGTGTATACTCCGTATACTCCAGAAATATTCAAAATGTCTTCTACTTTGTTACTGTTTTTTCCACTAAAAATATCAATTTTGTTAACACCTAACAATCTTGATAAATTTTCTAAAGCCTCAATGGCTCCAGAAGTTTTTGTTTTTTCTAATTGTGTAAGCATTTCATTAGCTTCAGCTTCTAATTTTGTTTTTTGCTGGGCTGGAGTAAGACTTGAGTAAGGCTGTTTTAATAATTCAGCAATTTGTTCTTCAATGGTTTGTTCTGTTTCTGGCTTATCATTACTGTCGTCGCTAGAACATGAAATCATAAGTTGTGAAGCAACTAAAGATAACAAAATGAATTTTTTAATCATGATTTAAGGTTTTTAATTGTTTTTTAAATAAAGATTTTTCTGACTTTATTTTCTGTTGCAAGATACATTTTAAGTTTGAAAATGGATTACGGGAAACCGTAAAAATGTAGAATATTTTTTGTTAAATATGTTAACTTGCTGACAATGTGTTTTGTTTATTAATTGGGATAAGTTTTCTACTTTTGTAATGTTTTAAAATCAAAATATATATATGCTTTACTCAAAAATAGAAGGCGAAGGAAAACCATTTATCATCATGCACGGATTTCTAGGAATGTCTGACAACTGGAAAACTTTAGCAGGTCAATATGTAGAAGCTGGATTTCAGGTTCATATTTTAGATTTAAGAAACCACGGACGCAGTTTTCATTCGGATGAATGGAGTTATGAAGCGATGGTTCAGGATGTATACGAATATTGTCAAGCTAATAATTTAACTAGAATTGATATTCTCGGACATTCGATGGGCGGAAAAGTTGCCATGCTTTTTGCAACAACACATCCTGAAATTGTAGATAAATTGATTGTGGCAGATATTGGTCCGAGATTTTATAAACAACATCATCAGGATATTTTGGCAGGATTAAATGCTGTCGATTTTTCGGTAAAACCAAGCCGAAATGATGTAGAAGAAATAGTGTCGCAATATGTTTCAGATTTTGGAACACGTCAATTTTTATTGAAAAATCTATATTGGAAAGAACCGGGACAATTGGCTTTTAGATTTAATCTGGAAGTTTTCAATAATAATCTCGATGCGATTGGTAAACCTTTGCCTGAAGGTTTAGTTTTTGATAAATCTACATTATTTATTCGTGGAGGAAATTCGGGTTATATTCAGGATTCAGATTTAGATGAAATTCGTAAGCATTTTCCAAGTTTTAAATTAGAAACAATTCCAAACGCTGGGCATTGGCTTCATGCCGAAAACCCAAAAATCTTTTTTGAACTAACAACAGAGTTTTTAAAAGAATAATCAAATTTGATAAAAATTTTAGTATTTTTAAATAAATTTTAAACCTGAATAACCATGAAATTATTACTTAGACTCCTTGTTACTGCTGCCCTCGTTTTATTGTTGTCTAACATTTTAACTGGAGTGCATGTTGCAAGTTTTGGTACAGCTGTAATTGTTGCAGTAGTTTTAGGATTGCTGAATGTTTTTATAAAACCAATTTTAGTATTGCTGACCTTACCGGTTACCTTCGTAACGCTTGGATTATTTTTATTAGTAATCAATGCTATAATTATTTTATTATGTACTAAAATTGTTGGAGGCTTTGAGGTCAATTCTTTCTGGACAGCATTGATTTTTAGTGTTATTTTGTCGATTCTGCAATCTATCACTTATAAAATACTGGGAGACGATAAATAAGACAAATCGAGCAGATTAAAACTGCTTCAAATACAATAGATTAAAAACTTGGTTGGGTTGCAAAAATTTTATAATTTTGCAACCCAATTTTATTATGTAAATTAAAGAAGAAGATGGATATTAAAAGAGTAGCAATAGACGCTGTTAACGAGACAATTGTATTGAACGTTGTTCATATGGATTACAAAGGTCAGGTAGCAAAAAGAATTAACGAAAAAATGCCTTTAGCGCAAGTAAAAGGATTTAGAAAAGGTGCTGTGCCTAAAGATCTTGTTGAAAAACAATACGGAAAAGCTATTAAGCAAGAAGAGATCAAAAAAGTAGTTGATTTGGCTTTAGAGCGTTATATTCAATCTGAAAGATTAAATCTTTTAGGAACTCCTCTTGCTAAAGAAAATGAAAACCTTGATTGGAATGCAGAAGAATTAACTTTCGAATATGAAATTGGTTTAGTGCCAAACTTCGAAATTGATCTTGAAGCTAAAAATAATATCGTAAAATATATCGTTACTGCTGACGATAAATTAATCGACGGACAAGTTGAGCGTATCCAAAAGCAATTTGGAAAAGCAATTCCACAAGAAGTATCGGATGCAAAATCTGACTTAACTGGAACTTTCTCAAGCGAAGCAAACGGAATCAATAATACAACTACAATCTCTGTAGATGCATTCAGCAAAAAAGCTCAAAAACAATTCACAGGTAAAAAAGTTGGAGATGTTGTTACAGTAAGCACAAAAGGTTTATTTGAAGACGATCACCAATTAATGGATTACCTAAAAGTTGGTCACGAAGGTGTTCACGGTTTAGATGTTGAAGTTAACTTTACTATCGAAGCTATCAACGGTTCTGAGCCAGCTGAATTAAACCAAGAATTATTCGATAAACTTTTTGGTGAAGGAAAAGTAGCTTCTTTAGAAGATTTAAAAGCTAAAATTAAAGAAGATGCAGAATCTCAATTCGCACAACAAGCAGACCAAAAGTTATTATTAGATGTTCAAGATTTCTTAATCGAAAACACAAAATTCGATTTGCCAGCTGAATTCCTTAAAAAATGGTTGCAAACTGTTGGAGAGAAAAAACTTTCTGCAGAAGAAGCTGAAGTTGAATACGCAAGATCTGAAAAAGGTTTACGTTTCCAATTAATCGAAGGAAAAGCATTGGCGCAAAGCAATATCCAAATTACATTTGAAGACTTAAAAGAGTTTACATCAAACGCTATCAGACAACAAATGGCTCAATTTGGACAAACAAATCCAACTGACGAAGAAGTTCAAGGAATCGTGGCTAGAGTTTTATCTAACCAAGACGAAGTGAAAAGACTTTCTGAGCAAGTTGTAGCAGCTAAAATGTTAGATATCTTCAAAGAAAAAGCTAACCCAACAACTAAAGAGGTTACTTACGAAGAATTTATTGCTGCTTCTTACGGAGAATAAATTTAAGTCTGAAAGTCAAAAGTTGTAAAGTCGAAAGCTAAGAAGTATACTTTTTAAAAATTAAGATTTTATTACAGAAACTGAAAGATAAAAATAATTATATTTGAACGTCAATGGAATTTTTTATTCTGTTGACGTTCTTTTTTGTTTCAAGTTTAAGGTTTCAGGTTTCACGTTTTCTTCAGTTAACTTGAAACCTTAAACTTGAAACAAAAGAAACGTTTCAGACAAATTGGCATCCTTTATAAAAAGGTATGAACTTTGTTTAATTTGTTTAGGTCACTTGTTGGCTTTAGACTTTTCAACTTTAAACTAAAAATATGAACTACGGTAAAGAATTCAAAAATTTTGCTACAAAGCACCATGGAGTAAATAGCTTATATTATGATAAAATCATCAGCGCAATGACGCCGACGAATTTAACTCCAAATATTATTGAAGAACGTCAATTAAATGTTTCAATCTTAGACGTTTTCTCAAGATTAATGATGGACAGAATTATCTTTTTAGGAACTGGTATCGATGACCAAATTGCAAATGTTGTACAAGCGCAGTTATTGTTCTTAGAAAGTGCTGATGCATCAAAAGATATCCAGATTTATTTAAACTCTCCTGGAGGAAGTGTTTACGCTGGTTTAGGAATTTACGATACAATGCAATACATTAAACCAGATGTTGCTACAATCTGTACAGGAATGGCAGCTTCTATGGGTGCAGTCTTATTATGTGCAGGTGCAGCAGGAAAACGTTCGGCTCTGCCGCATTCTCGTGTAATGATTCACCAACCATCTGGAGGAGCACAAGGAGTTGCAACAGATATGGAAATCAACTTACGCGAAATGTTGAAATTAAAAGATGAACTGTATCATATTATTTCACAACATTCTGGCCAGTCTTTCGAAAGAGTTCACAAAGACAGTGAGCGTGATTACTGGATGATTGCTGACGAAGCAAAAGAATACGGAATGATTGATGAAGTATTAAGAAGAAGTTAAAAAAGTTTCAGGTTTCAGGTTTCAAGTTATAGCGATTAACTTGAAACCTGAAACAAATAAAACTTGAAACAAAAAAATAAATATTAAGCTGTAAAGATACTAAGTTTTTAAGTTTTAGATTAAAAAGCTTAGAAACTTAGTATCTTTGCAGCTTAGTAACTTAAATAAAGAATGGCAAAAGTAGTATTAGAATGTTCGTTTTGTGGAAGAAAGAAGCCAGAAACTAATTTATTAATTGCAGGTATCAATGCCCACATTTGTGATAAGTGTATTGAGCAGGCGCACGGAATTGTTTTAGAAGAATTAAAATCTAGCGGAAGCACAAAATTAGTTGGCGACTTAATCTTAAAGAAACCAAAAGAAATTAGGGCTTTTCTAGATCAATATGTTATTGGTCAGGACCAGACTAAAAAAGTGATGTCGGTTGCGGTTTACAATCACTACAAACGTTTAATGCAACAGCAATTAGACGATGAAGTGGAGATTGAAAAAAGTAACATCATCATGGTAGGTCAAACCGGAACAGGAAAAACGTTAGTAGCAAAAACTATTGCAAAAATGTTAGACGTTCCTTTGGCTATTGTTGATGCAACTGTATTAACAGAAGCAGGTTACGTTGGAGAAGATGTTGAAAGTATTTTGACTCGCTTGCTTCAAGCTGCAGATTATGACGTAGCTAAAGCAGAAAGAGGAATCGTATTTATTGACGAAATTGATAAAATTGCGCGTAAGAGCGATAACCCATCAATTACACGTGACGTTTCTGGAGAAGGAGTTCAACAAGCTTTATTGAAATTATTAGAAGGAACAGTTGTAAACGTGCCGCCAAAAGGAGGACGTAAGCACCCGGACCAGAAATTTGTTGAGGTAAATACTCAAAATATCTTGTTTATTGCAGGTGGTGCTTTTGATGGAGTTGAGCGTATTATTTCTAAACGTTTAAATCGTCAGGCAGTTGGTTATTCAACTTCTAAGAATGTTGATAATATTGATAAAGACAATTTACTGCAATATATCATTCCAAAAGATATTAAAGATTTCGGATTGATTCCAGAAATTATTGGGCGTTTACCAGTTTTAACGCATATGGATCCTTTGGATAAAGAAACGCTTCGTGCCATTTTAACACAGCCTAAAAATGCTCTAATAAAACAATATCAGAAATTATTTTTAATGGATGATGTTGAGTTTACTATTACTGATGAAGCTTTAGATTTTATTGTAGATAAAGCTTTAGAATACAAATTAGGAGCTCGTGGATTACGTTCTTTATGCGAAGCAATCTTAACAGATGCGATGTACGAATTGCCAACTTCAGATGATACAAGTTTGTCAATTGATAAAGAATACGCAGAACATACTTTGAGTAAAAATTTATTGAAGCGAATGGAAATTGCTTCTTAAAACTATATTTCACTTTGTCAAAGTTTTAAACTTTGACAAAGTTTACTTCTAAAAACCTGTTCATTTTTGAGCAGGTTTTTTTATGGATGACAGTAATTGATTTTAAGCGAAATAGATTACGAAAAATTAAAAAATATCTATATTAGTTTAAAAATAGAATTATGAAAAAAATAAAATTACTGCTTTCATTTTTAGTTATGTTTTCTACAATATCTGTTTTCGGTCAGGAGAAAACGGCTGTAATCAATGATTTTGTAAAGGCAGTGTTTATTGAAAATAAATCAGCGCAGTTTATTGCCGATCAATATATTTATTTTGAGCCCGCTACTGATTCTAAAGTTTCTATTGCTGAAAGAATAAATTTTATCGAAATGCTTTTATCGAATTTAAGGACGGAAAAAAGTAAAGCATTTGATCCTTCTAATTTTCAAATTGTAAATTACAATGATTTCAGGGGAGATAAGGTAAAGTTTTTGCATGAAACGAACGATTCTTATATTGTTATCACTAAAAATTTTCCTCTAATTTATATTTATTTAAAGGAAAATAAAATCTTCTCTTTTAATTATGTTTTAAAAGGAGGAGAGGCACTCTTTATAACTTACTAGAAAAACGTTCTGTTTGAATGTTCACAACAAAAAATATTGTGCAGAGCAGGACGAAATGTTCTTTTAAAAACAGAATTTCTGGTTCTGAAAATTACTGAACCCTAAATTTTTCTCGATATTCAATAGGTTTCATTCCAACCATTTTATAAAATACTTTTCTAAAAGCTTTTGGATCGTTATAACCTGTTTTTTCTATAATTTCTGAAATTGAAAGTTGTGTTTGTTCCAGATATTTCTTCGAACTTTCAACTCTTATATTTTGCAGATATTCAATTGGCGGAATTCCTGTCACTTGTTTAAAACGGCGTGTCATGTTTCTGGCGCTAGTCGGAATATCTTTGGTAATTTCTTCCAGCTTTTCTATAGAATGATATTGGCTTTCAATTTTTTGTTGCAACATGGCGACCAAAGAATCATTGTGCAAATGATTCGGTCTAAAAGTGCTGAAATAACTTTGTTTATAACGATTCAAATCAATAGAAAATATCTTGGCAATATTAACCGCCATTTCATTCCCGCAGAATTTTTGAACCAAAAGAATCAATAAATGAAAAGTTGAGGTCGATCCGCCGCTAGTATATAAACTTCCATCGGCTGTTAAGGTTTCTTCCGCTTTTAATTTTACCATTGGAAAAGCTTTCGTAAAAGCACTGCAAGCGTCGACATGCGTTGTGGCTAATTTTTCGTTTAACAAACCAGAAGCGGCAAACAAAAATGCTCCCGTACAAAAACTTGCCAATTCGGCTCCGTTTTTATGCTGTTTTTGTAACCACGGAATGAAATTTCGATTCTTCTTTATCATTTCGCTCATATTATCAGTCGTAAAAGCTGGAATCAAAATCAGGTCTAAAACAATATTTGAAGTTTCAATTTCGTTAGAAGTATAACCAAAAACACTTCCTTGATCCGATTGTTCTTTAGATTGAAAAATCATAATTTCAAATGGTTTTTCGGTTCCAGAACTCAATTTATTGGTAGTTTCAAATACTTCTAAAATGGCTGCAATACTTAATAATTTGTAGTCGTGAGGCACGATTAATCCTAACTTCTTGCTCATGATTTTTGTGGTTTTTGAAAATTTACTGCCTAACAAAAATAAACATTTTGTCTTAAATGCCCCTAAAAATGACTTTTATTGTCGTTTTAAACTAATCTTAAAAAATTAAATTTGTTTTAATTAATTCGTAATTTTATAAAGATGAAAACAAAAATCTTCTTAAATCTTGCCGTAAAAGATTTAAACAAAGCAGTGTCATTTTATAACGGACTTGGTTTTTCGACCAATCCAAAATTCACAAACGATAAAGGAGCTTGTATAGTTATTGACGAAAATATATTTGTAATGATTTTGGTAGAAGAGTTTTATCAAACTTTTACAAATAAAAAGATTTGCGATTCTGCAACAACTAGCGAAGTTCTTATTTCAATTTCTCTGGATTCTCGCGAACAAGTTGATGAAATGATTGATAAAGCTGTTAAAGCAGGCGGAGCAGATTATATTCCTGCAAAGGATTATGGATGGATGTATCAAAGAACTTTTCTCGATTTAGACGGACATCATTGGGAAGTTTTCTATATGGATGAAAGTCAGATTCCTCAGGATATGTAATTTAAGTTAAAGACATGATAAAAGTTCAAAACACTATAAATGCCTCAATAGAAAAAGTTTGGAAATTGTGGACATTACCAGAACATATTATGAATTGGAATAATGCTTCTCAGGATTGGCATACTCCATATGTCGAAAATGATTTGAAAGTAGGGAGTAAATTTAAATTTACTATGGCTCTTAAAGACGGTAGCGACAGTTTTGACTTTGAAGGTATTTATACTAAAATAGAAAAGTTTTCATTAATCGAATATAAACTTTTTGACGATAGAATTTCAAGCGTGCGTTTTGAAATCGACAATGATGTTGTAAGAATTACGGAATCATTTGAACCAACAACATCGGAAAACGCAGACATGGAAAAACAATTTTGTTCTGCAATTATTCAAAATTTTAAAAACTACGTCGAATCATTTTAAGGAATAAATTTTATAAACATAAAAACAAGAATAATGATAACAATAAAAAGTACTGTAAAAACTTCATTAGATAAAGTTTGGAATTTCTGGAATGCGCCTGAACATATAACAAAATGGAGTTTTGCTTCACCAGATTGGCATACGCCTTATGCAGAAGCTGATTTAAGAGAAGGAGGAAAATTCAAATCGACTATGGCGGCGAAAGACGGAAGCATGAGTTTTGACTTTGAAGGCGAATTTACTTTGGTAAAACCAAATGAAGCGCTTTCGTACGTTATGGCAGACGGAAGAAAGGTTGAAATTACTTTTAATGAAACTGCAGACGGAGTTGAAATAATTGAAAGTTTCGATCCAGAATCGCAAAATCCAGAAGAAATGCAACGCGCAGGCTGGCAAGCAATTTTGGATAATTTTAAAAATTACGTAGAGAATAATTAATATCCTATAAACTCTAAGTTGCAAAGAAGCAAAGTGACAAAGGTTCAAAGATTAAAAACTTAAAATAGCTTACATTATTTATATGGTTTAAAAAAGAAAAAAATAAATATCTAACCCAACAAAAAAAACAAAAAATGACAAAGCAAATATGGTTGAATCTTCCTGTAAAGGATGTAGCAAAAGCGAAAGATTTTTTCTGGAAAATAGGTTTTTCGTTTAATGAACAGCATGACACACCAAGTTCTACGTGTATGGTTGTAGGTGAAGGGCATTTTGTGGTAATGCTTTTTGAAGAAATGCTTTTTTCTAGTTTTTCGCAAAACAGTATTACAGATACCAAATCAAGTTCTGAAGTATTGATTTCGATTGATGCAGAAAGCAGAGAAGAAGTAGACGAATTGGCAGAAAAAGTCAAAGAAGCGGGCGGAACTGTTTTTGCTCCTCCTGCAGAAAGCCAAGGCTGGATGTACGGCTGTGGTTTTACCGATTTAGATGGTCATCGTTGGAATGTTTTATTTATGGACTTTAGTAAATTACCAAGTTAAAATGGAAAAATTAGTATTTAATATAGATATAAAAGCTTCTAAAGAAAAGATTTGGAAGGTTTTATGGGATGACGAAACGTACAGAAAATGGACAAGTGCTTTTTGTGAAGGAAGTTATGTGGAAACGAGTTGGAACGAAGGAGATAAAATTTATTTTTTAGGCCCAACTGGAGAAGGAATGAATAGTATTATTGAAACTAAAATTCCAAATGAATATATGGCATTTAAGCATGTTGGCGAAATCAAAGATTTTAAAGAAGTGCCGCCCACAGAAGAAACCTTAAAATGGGTAGGAGCAATGGAAACTTACAGATTGACTCAAAAAGGTGATGTCGTAGATCTTCAGGCAGAAGTAGATGTAATTGAAAAACACATCGATTATTTTAAAGAAGCTTTTCCAAAAGGAATGGAAAAAATAAAGGAATTATCTGAAGAATAGAATTCCAAGACATTAACAATTTATAATCAACAACTAACAATTAAAAAAATGGCAGCAATTAATCCTTATTTAATGTTTAACGGAACTTGCGAAGAAGCATTTTTGTTTTACAAATCAGTTTTTGGTGGAGATTTTCCATATATGGGAAAATATAAAGATGCGCCAGCAGAAGAAGGAGAAGTTCTTTCTGAGGAAGCTCTAAACCGAATTATGCATGTTTCACTTCCAATTGGAAATACTATTTTAATGGGAAGTGACAGTCATCCAAGATACGGAGACGTAGGTTTTGGAGATAACTTTTCTATTTCTATCAATACAGAAAGCAGAGAAGAAGCAGATAAAATCTTTAGCGGACTTTCGGCTGGAGGACACGTAGAAATGGCGATGGACGATACTTTCTGGGGATCTTATTTCGGAATGTTTAAAGACAAATTTGGTGTAAATTGGATGGTAAGTTTTGATAAAAATCCGCCAGCAGGAGAATTTTAAAGTTAAGTTATTTTAATACTAAAGCATAATTGTTAAATTACTCAAAAAAGCACATGAAAATGTGCTTTTTCGTTTTAAAAAAACAATGATTATTCTTTTTTATCAACAAGAGATTGCCGATTTTTGTCGCTTCATAAAATCAAGAAAGATAAAATGGCAGCAGAAGATAAAGAGATAATTTTATTAAAAGTTTCAGGACACGATAAAATTGGGGTTACGGCAGGTTTAACAGCTGTTTTGGCAGCTTACGACGCTAATATTTTAGATATTGGTCAAGCCGATATTCACGACACACTTTCTTTAGGAATCTTGTTCGAAATTGAAGCTGGATCTTCCTCTGCACCAGTCTTAAAAGATTTATTGTTTAAAGCCTACGAATTAGAAATCAAAGTAAAATTTATTCCGATTTCTATCGAAGATTACGAAAAGTGGGTAAAATCACAATCTAAACAGCGCTACATCATCAATATTTTGGGCGAAAAACTGGCGGCTTCTCAATTGTCAGCAGTAACTCAAATAATGTCAGATCAAAACTTAAATATCGATTCGATTATTCGTTTAACAGGAAGAACTTCTGTTGTCGAAAAAGAAGAATATCCGCGTTCTTGTATCCAATTGTCTGTAACGGGCGAAATTGTAAACAAGATCATTATGACAGCGAGTTTTATGGAAATTTCCAGAACACTTAATGTTGATATTTCTTTCCAAGAAGATAATATTTATAGAAGAAACCGCCGTTTGGTTTGCTTCGATATGGATTCTACTTTAATCCAAACCGAAGTAATCGATGAATTAGCAGAACTTAATGGAGTAGGAGATCAAGTTCGTGCTATAACAGAATCTGCTATGAACGGTGAAATTGATTTCAATGAAAGTTTCAAAAAACGTATGGCGTTACTTGAAGGTTTAAGCGAAGAAGTTTTGCAAAACGTTGCGATTAATTTACCAATCACACAAGGTGCGCATCGTTTGATGAAAGCCTTAAAATACTACGGTTATAAAACCGCAATTCTTTCTGGAGGATTTACTTATTTTGGAGAATACCTTCAAAAAGAACTCGGAATAGATTATGTTCACGCCAATAAATTAGAAATAAAAGACGGAAAACTAACTGGTAAATATATCGGCGATATAGTTGATGGTCAGAAAAAAGCAGAATTCTTAAAAGCAATCGCCGAAAAAGAAGGAATTCATATCAACCAAACCATTGCAGTTGGAGACGGAGCAAACGATTTGCCAATGCTAAATTTAGCTGGTCTTGGAATCGCTTTTCACGCAAAACCAAAAGTAAAAGAAAGCGCTTCAACCTCAATCTCAAGTTTAGGTCTTGATGGTGTTTTATATCTTTTAGGCTACCATGACCGATATATTGATATGATGTAAATCTAGTTTGTCACCCTGAGCGAAGTCGAAGGGTTCAACACAATATTGTCATTTCGACGAAGGAGAAATCTCCACAAGAAACTCGACAATCAAAATAAAAACAAAAACCTCAGTCTTTCAAATTAAGAGCTGAGGTTTTTTTTATGGGCATGTCCCGCCAGAAAAAGGCGGGTCGGGCTATCCGTTCCAATCTTTTTGTCCGCCGCGGCGGACAAAAAGGATTTTCACTGCTATCCCTCATGCGGATTTAGTGGAATTAGCGTTATTAAATTATATCAATAGTAAAATCAACTTTAGTTCTAACGTGATATCCTTCATGTTCTCCACAAAGCCATTTTGGAGATTTCAAAATCACATTTTTAAGATCTTGTTTTACTTTGTTTTCAATCTTTTTATTAAAAACAATATTGGTTAGTGATCCATCAATCTCAACAATAAAGTTTAAAGAAATTGATCCTTTGAAATTTTTACCAGCTTTTGTCTTTTTAAAGTTTTCTAAAATATATGCTGTAAATTTATCTTTACCACCATTAAATTCAGGCTTTACTTGAACTGTTTCAAAATCATAAAGTTTTTTCTGAATCGGACTTAATGGTTCAATCTCTTGAGAAGTTGATTTGTGTGCTAAAAAAACAAAGAATAAAAACAACAAGATTCTTTTAGTCATGAAGATTAATTTTTATTTTCTCGATTCCAATTCTTTCTTAATCTCCTTTAAATTGCTCAAATTCAAAAAAAGTATCGGAAGCAAAGCAATCGGAACAACATTCATTGCGCTAAAACCTTTCATAAAAACAATGAAAATATTAAGAGCAAAAAGCATAAATAATACAACAGCAAAAATAGTATTCACCGTTTTCAATGTTTTCTGGTTTTTAATGAGTTCTTCAGTGCTCATATCGCTGAATTTGGTATTTTTCATATTTCTAATAAATATAATTGTTTAACACATTTCCTTCAATTGCTCCAAATAATCTCTCTGATTTGAAAGTCTCGGAATTTTATGCTGTCCGCCTAATTTGTCTCTTTCTTTCAGCCAATCATAGAATAAATTCTCACGTGCAACATTAATTACCAAAGGATTCAAGGTCATATTATTGTAGCGTTTTGCTTCGTAATCAGAATTTAAAGTTTGCAAAGTTTCATCGAGAACTTTTTGAAAAAGACCAACATCAGCTGGTTTTTTCTTGAATTCGATCATCCATTCATGCGCACCTTTTTCTTTGTCTTGCATAAAAATAGGGGCAACCGTATAATCTATAACTTCTGTTTGAGTAACCTGACACGCTTTTGCAATTGCCTGATCGGTGTTTTCAACCATTAATTCTTCGCCAAAAACATTAATATGGTGTTTAGTTCTTCCTGTAACTCTAATTCTATATGGATTTAAAGAAGTAAAACGAACCGTATCTCCAATTAAATAACGCCATAAACCAGAATTTGTAGTAATTACAATAGCGTAATTCTTGTTTAATTCAACATCCGCCAGACGAACGACTTTTTGGTTTGGAGTTCCAAAAGTATCCATTGGAATAAATTCATAGAAAATTCCATAATCAAGCATTAACAATAAATCACTAGAATAATTTAAATCCTGAATGGCAAAAAAGCCTTCAGAAGCATTGTAGATTTCGTAATATTTAAAATCTGAACTTGGCAGAATTTTTTTGTATTGTTCTTTGTACGGAGAAAAACTCACGCCACCATGAAAATAAACTTCAAGATTTGGCCAAAGTTCCAGTAAGTTTTGTTTGCCAGTATTTTCTAAAACTTTATTCATTAAAACCAGCATCCAAGATGGAACGCCTGCAAAACTTGTTACATTTTCATTCTTAGTTTCATTAATAATAGCAGCAATTTTAGTTTCCCATTCGCTCATTAACGAAGTTTTGCTGCTTGGTGTACTGCTGAATTCAGCCCAAATTGGCATATTTTCAATCAAAATTGCCGATAAATCACCAAAGAAAGTATTGTTGTTTTCGTAAATCTGAGAGCTTCCTCCCAAGCGAAGACTTTTTCCTAAAAACAATTCAGAATCTTCATTATTATTCAAATAGAGACATAATAAATCTTTACTTCCTTTATAATGACAATCTTCCAAAGCTTCATTACTTACAGGAATAAATTTACTTTTTGCGTTTGTTGTACCGCTCGATTTTGCAAACCATTTAATTGGCGTTTCCCAAAAAACGTTTTGTTCGCCCAAACGCGTGCGTTCAATTAGCGGTTGTAATTCTTCGTAAGTCGAGATTGGAACTCTTTCTGCAAATGTCTGATAGGAATTGATACTTGAAAAATCGTATTGTTTTCCTATAATTGTATTTTCAGATGCCGTCAATAAGTTGTGCAATAATTCTTCTTGAACTTCATTTGGGTATTTTAAAAAAAGCTCTATTTGATGAATTCTCTGTTTAAGAACCCAAGATGCAAACGAATTGATTATTGATAAAGGCATGAATTTGGTTTTTAGTTAACTGATTTTAGGTTTTTAAGTCACGCAATAAATGCAAAAACAAAAAACTTAAAATTTGAATATCGATAGACAAATAGTAACTTTGTCTTCATATCAAAAATAATGTTTTTTTGTAAAAAACAATTCTATTTAGAACAATTATTCTAGTCGATAAGTAGAATTTTAACACTAAAATTTTTAATTCTTTGATAAATCTAAATCAGCAATAATAAATAAAAATACGAATGCAATATCAAGGTGTCCTGACAAAAATGCAAACCGAACTTGGAAGTCCAATTCAATATTATTTGGTTTTCGAAGATAGTTTTTTAAATGTCAATCAGTTATTAGATAAAGAAATTGAAATTAACTTTATTGGATATCAATGTTTGAATTGCAATAAAAAGAAAAAAATATACCGACAAGGTTTTTGTTACGACTGTTTTTATTCAAGTCCAGCAGTTGGAGACTGGATTATGCGACCAGAATTGAGTACGGCGCATTTAGGAATTGCGGATAGAGATTTAGATTATGAATCTAAAGTTCAATTGCAGCCTCATATTGTTTATTTGGCGGCGGCATGCGAAATAAAAGTTGGTGTTACGCGCAAAACGCAAGTTCCAACACGTTGGATCGATCAGGGCGCTTCGCAAGCAATTGCGGTTGTAGAGGTTCCAAATCGATATTTGGCAGGAATTACAGAGGTTGCTTTAAAAAATCATTATACCGATAAAACCAATTGGAGAAAAATGCTGCAGAATTCAGTTGAGGTTTTTGATTTGGTTGCCGAAAAAGTCAAAATTGAAAGTTTAATTCCAGATGAGGTTAAAGAATATTTCTACTCGCAAAAGAATGACCTTTATGATTTACAATATCCAGTTTTGAGTTATCCCGCAAAAGTAAATAGTTTGAATTTGGATAAAATGCCTTCTTTCAGCGGAAAATTAACTGGAATTAAAGGTCAATATTTGCTTTTTGAAAACGGAACAGTGTTTAATGTTCGTGGTTCCGAAGGATATGTTGTTACGGTAAACGTGTAAGGTTTTATTACTAAATTGTTATCTTTTTTTAGATTAAAATTATTTTAATTTAAAAATTACAATTTATTTGATGGTTTTGTGTTAATTAATTGATGAATAATTATAGCTTTGGGTTGCTAAAGCAAATAAAGTTTTCAAAAAACAATTAGTTTAAAAAACAAATACCACATGAGCAGCAAAAAAAAGGTCAACGCTTTTAGGCGTTCTCTAATGCAGAGTTTAACCAAGAATGTTGGGAATTTAGACATTAGAAATATCGAACCAATTGATAAAAGCAAGATAAAAAAAGTTTTAATCTGTAGACCAAACGGCAGATTAGGAAACATGCTGTTAATTACTCCTTTGGTCGAAGAAGTGACGAAAACCTTTCCAGGATGTACAATTGATGTATTTGTAAAAGGTTTTTTGGCTCCTATTGTTTTTGAAAATTACGACAATGTTGATAAAATTATTCCACTTCCAAAAAAACCTTTTAAAGAACTAGTAAAATACTTTAAGGTTTGGACTTTGATTAGAAAACAAAATTATGATCTCGCTATAAATGTAGATCAGAATTCTTCTTCTGGAAGGCTTGGAGTAAAATTTTCAACTGCTAAATATAAGTTTTTCGGAAATCTGCCTGAAGGAGTTAATTTAAATCATGAAGATTACGAACACATTGCAAAATATCCAGTCTACAATTTGAGGTATTTTTTAAGTCAGGTTGGAATCGAAGATAAAAATGAGCCTGTTGCTCTAATTGATTTAAAATTATCAAAAGAAGAAATTGCAAACGGCAAACAAATTTTAGATAAAATTATTGATCCAAACAAAAGGTCAATTGCGATTTTTACCTTTGCTACAGGAGAAAAATGCTACAGTACAGATTGGTGGGCAGAATTTTATACCGCTTTGAAAAACGAATTTCCAGACGAAAATATTTTTGAAGTTTTACCAGTCGAAAATGTTTCTCAAATCAATTTTGAAGCACCTACTTTTTATAGTAAAGATATTAGAGAAATTGGTTCTGTTTTAGCAAATGTAGATGTTTTTGTCGGAGCAGATAGCGGTATTATGCATCTTTCAAGTGCAGCAAAAGCGCCTACATTAGGTTTGTTTTCTGGTTCGAATATTAAAAAATATGAACCTTACGGAAACGGAAGCAAAGGTTTAGATACAAATGTTTTAGGTGTTTCAGATTTTATAAAAGCGATAAAAGAAGTTCTAAATAAATAAAATTTAAATAAACCAAAAAGAAAATCCTGTTCGAAAGAACAGGATTTTTTTATTAATATAAAACTGATTTTAAAAAAGCTTCGGAGAAGCAAAATGTTTATAGATGTCTAATGTAAAAGTTAAAAAAGCTCCAGAGGATCGAAATATTATAGATAAGGGGGATTATGTACCGCTCCGCTGGAGCTTATATTGTACATGCGAATTCTTTTTCTATAAATATTTTGCTTCTCCGAAGCATTTAAAAAATAAAATGGGAACTAAATTTGTTTAGTTCCCATTTTATTAAGTTCAAAATGAGCCGAAACATTAGTTGAATTTGGTCAAAAAAACTTAGAATCTTAGCCTCTTAGAACCTTAGTATCTTAAAAAATTACGGATTCTTTTTCTTGAAAAGACCATTTAACAAGTCGCTTGCTTTTTTAGTCGCTTCTTGAGTTTTTTGCTCTTTCTCTGTTTTTGCTGCCTGAGTTGTATCTTTTGCTTTTGTGTTTTTGTTTATTAAATCCGTAAGTGCTGAAGTTCCTTTTTGAGTCAGTTTTTCTTTCTGCTGATTTACCAATTGCGTGGTTAAATTACTTACAGCAGTTTTCATGTCAGTACTTATTTTAGGATTCGAAAAGTTTCCAGTCAAAGTCGCATTAATCGGAATGTTATCTAATTTTGCTGCATCTGCAGGAGATAATTTTGCGATTAAATTATTGGCTTCCGTACCTAAATATTTCGCAGGAACATCAAATTTTAAATTGTAATTCATCGTTTGGTCAAAACCGTGAGTTCCGCCAACTGTTACTTTAATGTCTTGGTATTTAATGTCAAAAGGTTTGATATTTACTTTTCCGTTATCAAAAGTTAAAGCTGCTTTTATGTCGTTTAGATTTACTTTATTTAAATCAACAAATTTCACATTTGAACTTAAAGCTTTCAGTAAAGTTGAATTTTGAGAATTTACAGTTGTAGAAAGCAATTGACCAATTAAATCTCCAGAAATCGATTTTAAATCTGGCGTTAATTCTTTTGCGTCCAGATTTCCATTCAATTTAATAGTCGAATTTAATTTTCCGTTAATGATTCCAGCAATTGGAGCAATTTTTTTCATCATGTCCAATTGCGTAAAAGTTTGTGCAATATCAACTTGATTAAAGCCTAAATTCATGTCAAACGTTGGCACTTTTTCTTTTGTAGAAACCGCTCCGTTAAGACCAATTGATCCTCCAAAAATATTGGTTTTGAAGTTTTCTAAAGTCGCTTTTTCGTCTTTAATAAGCAGTCTTCCAGAAACATCTTTCAGTTTTAAATTGTCATATAAAACCGTTGTCGCTTTTGCATTTAAAGTACAATTTAAGAAAGCTGGAATTTTCATTGCTTCTGCCGGTTTTGCAGCAGTTTTGGTTTCTGCTTTTGCAGGTTCTCCAGCGGTCATGAAATCGTCAACCGCCAATTGATTTGAACTCATATTGAAGTTTCCTCTCAATTCTTGTTTTTTAAACATAAAACCATAGAAATTCTCCAAAACTCCATTAATGCTAATGTCACTTTTTCCAGTTGTAGCATCAAATTGTTTTAAGTTGATTCTACTCGGATTGAATTCTACCAAAGCGGTACTGATGTTCATTGATTTGTTGTTTTCATCAGTATATTTAAATCCTGACAAACTCATTGTACCCGCATTTTTGATGTTTTGGTATTGACTTTTTTCTACAGAAGCCATATCAAAATTTGTAGTAACATCGGCTTTTAAAATACCTGCCAAAGGTTTGTCCATTTTAATTGGATATGCTTTTGAAAGATTCGCCAAGTTGATTGTTCCTTTTAAAGCTGCATCAACAATCGGATTTACGGTAATATTTTTAATATTCGCTTTAGCGTTAAAAACATCTTGATCAATTCTAAAAGACAGCTTATCTAAATTCACATAAGTGTCATTTAAAATTCCAGTTTCGTTAATGATTTTAGTGTCAATAACAATATTCTGAACTGATTTTGGAAGATTCGGATATTGGAAAGAAGCATTGTTTGATGCGATTTCTACATTAAATTTCGGAACCGTAGTTTCTGTTAATTCTCCTTTTGCAAAACCTTTTACCGTAAAATCTCCAGTCGTTTTTACGCCATCTAAGCTAGAAGAATAAGCAGAAGGAATCAAACCTAAAAAGTTTGTAAAAGAAGAAGTCGGGGTTTTAAATTTCAAATCGTAAATCTGTTTGTTATCAGCCATTTGAATAAATCCGTCGAACTCTAAAGGCAATTGGTTGATTAAAGCTTTATTTTCCTTAAAAGTATATTTGCTTTTATCTAAATCAATTCCAAGAATAGCGTCTAAAGTAAGTTTTACATTTTTCATGTAATTCATTTTATCCATGTCTAATGAAACTTTTGCAGTAGTTTTTGTATTCAAATCTAATTTTGAATTGGTAAAATCTCCAGTTCCTTCGTGGTTTAAACTGTCAATTACCATTTTAATTTTAGAACCTTGATCGATGTATCTAAAAGTAAAATTCTCGATTTTATAATTCTGGATTTTTAAAGAAAGCGGTTTGCTTGCTTCGTCTTTTTTGTCTTCTTTTTTATCTTTTAATGCGATATCAAAGTTTCCAACACCGTCTTTATTGAAAATAATATTTACTAATCCGTTTGTAGAACTAATTCCTTGAATGTTTAATGGTTCGTCTTTTCCTTTAAAAAGTTCTTTAACACTCATTTTTAAGTTTAATTCGCCTAGCGAAACCAAAGTGTCCCCTTCAAAAGGCGCTTTGTTTATAATAACAAGTTTTTCAATCCCAACGGTTGCGTTCGGGAAATTTTTAAACAAACTTAAATCAGCATCTGTAAAACTAACTTTAGCATCAACACTTTCGTTAATAGCTTCGACAATTTTGGCTTTGATCTGATCTTTAAATAAAAAAGGTAAGGCAAATAATGCGGCAACAAGAACCACAATTACAATGGCGCTTATTTTTAAAACTTTCTTTAGCATATAATTAGATTTGAGGGTTTCTTAAAATCGACCTTGCAAAAATAGTTTTTTTTACAAGAGTCTCAAGATAAAGTTTTCTTAAATTGTAAGAATATTACTTTATTTTGTTAAATAAAAAAATCCGTTTGAAACTACTTCAAACGGATTTTACATCTTGTTTATTTTAATTATTTCTTAATAAATGAAACAATTTTCTCTATGAGTGTTTCCGAAAGCGGAAGTGTTTCATTATTATAACTTGCCATATTTGCATTTTGATCGCCGTCAATAATTTTCATCATATGATTCATTTTATCAATAATTGCCATTTCAGCACTTTTATTGGCTTTAGATAAATTTTCAGCGTCTTTAACAGCAATCTGCAAATCATTGTTTCCCTGTAAAATTAAAATCGGAATAGTCAATTTACTAATTTCTGTTTGCGGATTGTATTTGAACCATGAAATTAAATAAGGTTGCACACTTGGTCTGAAAAGAGCATTCAGCATTGGATCTACTTTTTTTACTTCAAATCCGTTTTTTAAACTATCAATAATTGGAAAAGTCATGTCGTCCAATTGTTTCATTTTTTTTGCAGCAATCTGCGTTTTTATAATCTGATCTGCTGGTTCGCCCGCGCCTGCAATCGAAACAAATTTATCGGCTTTTGCACTGGCAACCATTCCGATTAACGAACCTTCGCTATGACCAATTATAATGATTTTTGAAAAACGTTTATCTAGTTTTAAATAGTTTATCCAGCTTTTTGCGTCTTGAATATAGTTTTCGAAAACCAAACTACTCTCAGAACCTCCAGCAGCTTTACTTTCTCCAATTGCTCTTTTATCATATCTTAATGATGCAATTCCGTTTTTAGCTAACGCTTCTGCCAACATTTTTAACGAATTGTTTTTCATCATCGGATTATTTCCGTTTCTGTCTGTTGGTCCAGAACCTGCAATAATCAAAGCAACGGGAACTCTGCCAGTTAAATCTGGCATAGTCAATGTACCAAATATTTGGTCATTATTGATTTTAAGTATCGCTGGACTTTCCTTAAAAGTGATTTCTTTTTTGGTTTGAGCATTTAAAACGCTCAAAAACAAAACCGTCAAAAAAAGAATTATTTTGTTCATTTTTTTACTTAATAAATATTAATTCCGTACGGCATAATCGCTTGAACGCCTTTTTGTTTCTGAAATTTCTTTACTTGTTCAATTAGAAGATAATTTTCCTCTCCAATTTCTTCTTTCAAAAAAGCTTCTTTAGACTTCGCAAAAGGTAAACCTGAAAGCAAATCATTAAAAGTCTTTTCGTATTCTGGGTAATTTTGAGTGCTGTAATTTTTTACTTTAGCAATTCGAGCAGCTTCTGTAATGGCATCATTTAATCCGCCGATTTTGTCTACTAAACCTAATTTTAAGGCTTCAGTTCCAGACCAAACTCTTCCTTGAGCGATGGCGTCAACTTGGTCGAAAGTCATTTTTCTGCCTTCCGCTACATGCGTAACAAAAGTGTGGTAAATTTTTTCAACTCCTTCTAAAGTAAAAGCTTTAAATTTTTCATCAACAGCCACAAACGGACTGTAATTTGCTGAATTCTCGTGAGTTTTAACTTGTTCGGAATTAATTCCTAATCTATTCGCAAGCGGACTAAAGTTCGGAAGCATTCCGAAAACCCCAATAGAACCTGTAATTGTATTATTTTCAGCAAAAATTGTATTGGCATTGCAAGCAATGTAATAACCTCCAGAAGCTGCATAATTTCCCATAGAAACCACAACTGGCTTTACTTTTTTAGTAATTTCAATTTCTCTCCAAATCAAATCAGAAGTTAGAGCGCTTCCACCTGGACTGTCAATTCTTAGCACAATTGCTTTTACATCGTCATTTTTTCTTGCTTCTTGCAAAGAACGGCGCATTGAACCTTCACCAATAGTATTTACATCGCCTTCGCCGCTTCCGATTTCGCCTTGAGCGTAAATAATCGCGATTTGATCGGTTGCTGTGTTGGCTAAAGCTGTAGTAACATTATTTTGAGTGTAATCTGAGATTGAAATTTTATTGTAATCTTCATCTTCTTTTACTTTCAGCGCTTTTCTGATTGCATTATGATAAACATCTTCATAAGCTATAATATCTACTAAATGCTGTTGTTTTGCCATTTCTGGAGTTCTAGCAAGAAGTCCGTTTGCGATTTCGTTTAATTTTGGCAATGGAATATTTCTACTTTTTGAAATATCAGTTGAAACGGTTGTCCAGATAGAGTTCAAAAGAGCTGTCATTTGTTCTCTATTGGCGTCGCTCATTTTATTTTCTAAGAAAGGTTCAACGGCACTTTTGTATTTTCCATGACGAATAACTTCCATATGAATACCAGATTTATCCTGAAAATCCTTGAAAAACATTACTTCAGAAGAAAGACCTTTAAAATCTAAATCTCCCGCTGGATTGATGTAAATCGTGTTGGCAACAGAATTTAAATAATATTCTTTCTGCGAATAAGTATTCGCGTAAGCCCAAACAAATTTTCCTGATTTTTTGAATCTTTCAAGTGCATTTCTCAAGTCTTTATATTGAGCAAGACCAAGAGAAGATTCGTCATTTAAAATTGAAATTCCTTTGATGTTGTCATCCGTTTTAGCGGCATCAATTGCATTGATTACGTCGGTTAAACCGATGCCTTTTTTATCTGAGAAAACACTTACCCACGGATCTTTATATTTTCCTGCGTAATCGTTCTTGATTTCTTTTAAATTCAATTCAATAACCGAATCAGATTTGACAGAAACGGTGTCATCGCCACCAAAAAGAGCGCCGATAAAAATTACTCCAAAAAAGAAGAGCATCATAAAAACAAAAATACCAATAACGGTGGCAAGTACATTTCCTAAAAACTTCATATGTATATTTTTTTAATAAGTCGTGAAAAATGGTAAAATGTTACAAATTAGAAATCTAAAATTTATGATTAAATCTAGACGTCGTTTCACAAATATATTGGTTAATTCTAAAATAGTTTTAGTTAATTTGCATTAATTATGAAATTACAGCATCAAGTCGTTTTATCGATAGGCAGCAACCAAGGCAGCAGACTAGAAAACATCCAAAATTGTATTGATTTAATTCATCAAAAAGTTGGATCTGTTGTAAAAGTTTCTAAACTTTATGAAACTCCCGCGTGGGGTTTTGAAAGTGATGCTTTTTATAATTGCGCACTTCTCTTATACACGAATTCATCTGCGCAAAAGATTCTAAATCAGATTTTAAAGGTTGAAAAAGAATTGGGTAGAATCCGCTTGAATCAAGAAGGTTATCAATCTAGAATTATAGATATTGATTTGATTGTTTTTGATGATGAAATTATTGATTCAGAAAAATTGAATGTTCCGCATCCTTTAATGCAGAATAGAAATTTTGTTTTGCTTCCGATGCAGGATTTGAAATTAAATTGGAAACATCCCATTCTGCAAAAAACAATTTCTGAGCTAATTGCAACAACACCAGACGAAAGTGTTTGCGCAATAGTTCAAGATTTGAGAAGTCCGTTGGATGAAATTCCGTTAAACCAATTTAATTATGTTGCTTTTGAAGGAAATATTGGTGCGGGAAAAACCACTTTAGTTCATAAAATAGCAGAAGATTTTAATGGAAAAACCGTTTTAGAAAGATTTGCTGATAATCCGTTTTTGCCTAAATTTTATAAGGATCAAAATCGATATGCTTTTCCTTTAGAAATGTCTTTTCTGGCAGATCGTTACCAGCAATTGTCAGATGATTTAGCGCAGTTTGATTTGTTTAAAGATTTTATTGTTGCCGATTATCATATTTTTAAATCTTTGATTTTTGCTAAAATTACGTTGCAGGAAGATGAATATCGATTGTACAGAAATCTTTTTGATATCATTTACAAAGAAATGCCAAAGCCAGATTTGTATGTTTATCTGTATCAGAATACAGAACGTCTTTTGCAAAACATCAAAAAACGCGGACGTTCTTACGAGCAAAATATTGAAGCTGCTTATTTAGAAAAAATTAATAACGGATATTTAGAATACATAAAATCGCAAACAGATTTAAATGTTCTAATCATTGATGTTTCTGATCGCGATTTTGTAAAAAAACACGAAGATTACATTTTTATCTTAAACGAAATCAAGAAAAAGCTATGCTAATGTGTTAATTAGAAAATGAGTCAATTAGATAATTTCCTAAAAACACTGTTTGAATTATCTAATTATTAAATTGACATATTCTCTCATTAAAAACTATCTTTTTAAAGTAAAATGTCCTCTTAAAATAGGCATGGAATCGTCTACTTTTAAAGCATACCAATAATCTGAAGAGGGAAGCGGAACTTGGTTTGAAGTACCATCCCAGCTCATTTTAGATTTGCTTAATACTGCAACCAATTTTCCGTATCGATCAAAAATGGTTACTTGTGCTTGCGGATAATTTTCCATTCCAGTTACTTCCCAAACGTCATTGAAGGTGTCATTGTTTGGAGTGAAAAATGGAGGGAAAACAAGAACAACAAACTGTTTGGTAACTTCTCCGCATCCGTTTTTTTCTCTTATATATGCAGTTTGCAATCCCGCAGGAACATCATAAAAAACATTATAAGCTTGGTAGTTAATTCCATCTACAGAATATTCAAAGTATTCCTCTGCTTTTACAGGAAAAATAATGGCTCTTGTTCCTTCAACATTTATGCGGTCTATTTGCGGAATTTTATGTTCTTCAACAACGATCGTTTTTCTGCTCGTACAATTTTCTGGTGATGGACTTGTTACATCAACGGTATAAGTTCCTCCAGTATTTATGGTTGTAGTTTGAGTTGTTGCTCCATTAGACCATAAATAATTCATTCCCGAAATTCCAGCATCGAGTGTTATCGTTTCAAACTCGCATAAAGTCAAATTTTCATCTGTAACAACAGGCGGCGTGTAAATAATAATATTTACAGCGGTTCTATTAGGATTTATGCATCCATTACTCGAAGCTTCAGCATAATAAGTTGTATTCGAAGAAATAGAAGGAGTTGTGAAATTGCTTCCTGTAAAAATACTGGTTCCGCCAGTTGGGGCAGTAAACCAGTTAATTGTTCCAATATTCGATGTTGCTTCTAAAGTTACTGTTCCTGCTCCGCATCTTGAAACATTAGCGTTGGCAACAGTTGGATTATTTGGCGTTTGATTTATTGTAGCAATAACAGGTTTACGATTTGCTTCGCAGCCAGCATCTACGTAATAAGTTGTTGTTGTGGTTATTGTTGGAGTTGTGTAAGTATTTCCAGTTCCTAATAAATTTCCTCCAGTTGCAGCGTCGTACCAACTAATTGTTGCTCCAGCAGTCGCAGTTGCACTAAGATTAAAGCTTCCAAAATCACAAAGCGGACTCGGATTTGCAGCAGGCATTGCAACTGGAATTGTGATTTTGGTGCTCGCGGCAATTTTCAATGGAGCTTCGCCTGGCATTCCTCCAAACTCAACTACATAACCTTTTGGCTGGTAATTATCTCCAGGAATCAATGATCCTGTATCTGATAAATCGTTCCACGAACCTTTTATTCCAACTCCGGGCTGAGTAATGTGTGCGTAATCTTCATTGCCTTGATTATTTGGTTCTCCAGTATTCCAAAAAGTATAACTCATTACAGTTCCTGCTTCAGGACCGGTAACCCATTTCCAAACACCTTCAGTTTCGGCATCACTTCCGCCAATCCATCCAGTTCCAGAGGCTTGTTCTCCAACTAGTTTTGCTTCATCTGCAGATAAAATTGTTGCCAAATATCCTTTAAGTCCGTAATATACTAGGGTTTCTGCTTCTGCTTTTGCAGTTGTCCATCTAATGCCAACCGTTGGTATGTACATATAGAAGTGACCTGTAGAAGCTAAATAATTTGCTTTTCCAATTGTTATTGAAAAAGTTTTTACTCCAGATATTGTTGCAGAAGGATTTGAAAACACAACATCTTTTATAATCGATTCTAAATCAGAGTATAATATTTCGCTTCCGTTTGATTTGGTAATTGTTAATTTTCCAGCAACCGGATCCCACTGCGTTACGATTGTTGGATACGCAGTCGAATTTGAAAGCGTAAGCAGATCTCCGCTAGAATAACCAGAAGAAATTTGAACATAACCAGCTGTTGTTCCTGTTTCATTTGGATCATGAGTAACAGAAAATGTTTCTACAATTTTTATTTCAGAACCAGGACAATATGTTTGGTCTCCTGTAGCGTTTAATTCTGGTATGCTATAAATAACTTTGCTGCAATCGTTAGAATAAAAAGAAGTTGCATCTTTATAGGTTGACCAATTCGTCATAGAATAAATCTCGTTATCAACATCTATACAGGTAAGGGAACTATTTATTTTAAAATTACCAATAGAAAGCAACGTGTTTTTTCCGTTTCTTAAATCCAATTTAGTAAGCTGATTGTCATCTATTAATAAACGTTCAATAGCTATGTTTTTAGAAAAATCTAACTCAGTTATTTGGTTGTGACTACAATAAATGTTAATTAAATTAGGGCTGTTAGTAACGTCTAAGCTTGATAATTTATTATTACTGCATTCTAAATTGGTTAAAATTGTGCTCGAACTTAAATTGAGACTTGTTATTAGATTATCGCCACAGCTTAAACTATTTAAAACGGCACAAGTCGAAACATCTAAGAAGGTTATTTGATTTTTGTTACATTGAACAAAATCTAGCAATGTATTTTTAGATAAATCTAAAGAAGTTAATTTATTCTCTGCGCAATATAGTTTTGTAAGGGCAATATTTTTTGAAAGATCTAAACTGGTTAAATTGGTCTTTTCACATTCAAGTTCTTTTAATAAAATATTATTAGAAAGATCTAAACTCGACAACTGAGTTAGACTGCAACTCAAATTGGTTAAAGCGATATTTTTAGAAAGATCTAAAGTAAATATCGGATTTTGAACACAATACAATTCTTTTAAAGAAATAAAATCTTCTATACCGCTTAAGTTTGTAATTCCTCTATTAGAAATATTTAAGCTAATTACGCTTGCTGCACTTGATGTTAAAACTCTACCGTCTCTAGGAGCAGAATCAATTCCGAAATCAATTAAGGCTTGCTCAAAGTTGACATCAGGAATGGAAGTATATTGTGCGAATCCAACAGTGCTGGAAAGCAGTAAGATAAATAAAGTTGATATTTTTAAGAAAATGTATTTTTTCATTTTATAAAAGTATCAATTTTATAATAATAAAAAAATATTTTTATATTTCTAACATTTAATGTATTAGAAATATGTTAAAATCACATTTATAATGTAAAAATATTCTTTAATTGTTATTTGGCCAATTTATTTTTTGAAACAAATCCCAAACTACAATTCCTGCACTTACAGAAATGTTAAGAGAGTGTTTAGTTCCTAGCTGCGGAATTTCGATGCATCCGTCGCAAATTGCAACTGCTTCTTGAGAAACTCCAAAAACTTCATTACCAAAAACTAAAGCATATTTTTGGTCTTTTTTAATTTCGAAATCCTGAAGAAAAACCGAACTTTCAACTTGTTCAATTGCCATTGTCAGAACATTTTCTTTTTTCAGATTTTCAATTACTTCCAAAACATTTTCATGATGTTCCCAAGCAACAGTTTCTGTAGCGCCAAGTGCGGTTTTGTGAATTTCTTTATTGGGAGGAGTTGCAGTGATTCCGCATAAGATTATTTTTTCAATCAAAAACGCATCTGCTGTTCTAAAAACAGAACCAATATTATGCAGGCTTCTAATATCGTCTAAAACTAATATTAAAGGTGTTTTTTCAGATTTCTTAAAATCTTCAATTGATTTGCGGTCTAGTTCACTATTTTCGAGTTTTCTCATTTGTTTTGAATTCTAGTCATAAAAAAAGCTTCCAAAGGTAAGGAAGCTTTTTGATTATTTTAAATGTTTTTCAGATTAGCTTTTTACTGGATCTGGTAAAACAGTACCTTTAATAGTAAGGATTTTTGTAGGTTGTCCTTCAGCATTAGAACTAACAGTTACCGTTTTTGTAAATGCACCAACTCTGTCAGTAGCATATTTTACACCAATAATACCTTTAGCTCCTGGAGCGATTGGTTCTTTTGGAATAGATGGAACTGTGCATCCGCAAGATCCTTGAGCGTTAGTAATGATTAACGGTTTTGTTCCGTTGTTTACAAGAACGAATTCACGTTTTCCATCAGCATTGTGAGCGATAGTTCCGTAATCGATAGTTTCGTTTTCGAAAACCATTCCAGCTCCTTCAATTTTAGCCACTTTAGTAGCTTTAGCTTTTTTAGTTGTTTGCGCATTAGTAGCTGTGATACCAGCAACAGCTAACATAGCGAATAAGATTATTTTTTTCATCTTTAAGGGTCTTTTTTTAAATGATAAACAAAGCTATGTAAAAAACTTAAATCACAACCTAAAAATATCTTAAAATATTTTAATTTTTGAAGCTTTCCATATTCCTCCAAAAAATCATAAATTCGCTGTCTTAATTTTTCATTTAAAACATAATAATTTGGCAGCTAAAGAGAAAGTGGTGAAAGAAACACCTTTAATGAAACAGTACAATGAAATCAAGGCAAAATATCCTGATGCATGTCTGCTTTTCAGAGTAGGAGATTTTTATGAAACCTTTGGAGAAGACGCCATTAGAGCTTCTAAAATTTTAGGTATTACTTTAACTAAAAGAGGGGCGGGGTCTGATACTGAAACGGCTTTGGCTGGTTTTCCTCATCATTCTGTAAATACTTATTTGCCAAAATTGGTAAAAGCGGGACTTCGTGTTGCAATCTGCGACCAATTAGAAGATCCAAAAATGACAAAAACAATCGTAAAAAGAGGCGTAACGGAGCTTGTAACTCCTGGAGTTTCTTTGAATGATGAAGTTTTGCATTCTAAATCAAATAACTTTTTAGCATCTGTTTATTTTGCTAATAAAAATATCGGAATTTCTTTTTTAGATGTTTCAACGGGAGAATTTTTAACAGCTCAGGGAAATGCAGAATACATTGATAAATTATTGCAGAATTTTAACCCGAGCGAAGTTCTAGTTCCAAAGAATAATAAAGGTGATTTTAAAACTGCTTTTGGAGAAGATTTTCATAGTTTTTACTTAGAAGATTGGATTTATAAAGAAGATTATGCTTTAGAAACCTTGACAAAGCATTTTCAAACCGTTTCTTTAAAAGGATTTGGAGTTGAAGAATTAAAAGAAGGAATCATTGCTTCTGGTGCAATTTTGTATTATCTGTCAGAAACACAACATAATCGCGTGCAGCATATTACGGCAATTCAACGCATTGCAGAAGATGCTTATGTTTGGATGGATCGTTTTACAATTAGAAACTTAGAATTATATCACAGTTATAATCCGAATGCGGTTACGCTTTTGGATGTTATTGATAAAACGCTTTCTCCAATGGGAGGACGTTTGTTAAAACGTTGGTTGGCATTGCCTTTAAAAGATGCAAATAAAATAAAAAGCCGTCATGAGGTTGTGGCGTATTTAAAATCGAACCCTGAAATTCTGCATAATATTCAATACCAAATTAAGCAGATTTCAGATTTAGAACGTTTAATTTCTAAGATTGCGGCTGGAAAAGTTTCGCCTCGAGAAATTGTTTATTTGAAAGAATCTTTGGATGCAATTATTCCAATAAAAACTCTAGCGCTTCAAAGTCCGCAAGAAGCTGTAAAAGTAATTGGAGATAGTTTGCATGCTTGCGATTTGCTTCGCGAAAAAATTAAAAATACACTAAATCAAGACGCGCCTGTTGCCATTGCAAAAGGAAATGCGATCGCAAGCGGAATTAGTGCAGAATTAGATGAATTGCGCGCTATTTCAACTTCTGGAAAAGAATTTTTAGAAGGAATTGAAAGAAGAGAATCAGAAAGAACGGGAATTTCTTCATTGAAAATTTCTTTTAATAATGTTTTCGGATATTATATTGAAGTTAGAAATACGCATAAAGATAAAGTTCCAGAAGAATGGATTCGTAAACAAACTTTGGTAAATGCAGAACGCTATATTACAGAAGAGTTAAAAGAATACGAAACCAAAATTTTAGGTGCTGAAGAAAAGATTTATAAAATCGAATCTGAACTTTTCGAGCAATTAGTAGCTTGGATTTCAACTTATATCAAACCAGTTCAAATGAATGCGTATTTGGTTGCGCAATTAGATTGTTTGTGTTCGTTTACGCAAATGGCTGTGGAAAATCAATATGTGCAGCCTGAAATTGATGAAACTTATGAATTAGATATTAAAAACGGAAGACACCCCGTAATTGAAAAACAATTACCAGTTGGAACTCCATATATTGCCAATGATGTTTTCTTGGATAGAGAAACTCAGCAAATTATCATGATTACCGGTCCTAATATGTCGGGTAAGTCGGCTATTTTGAGACAAACAGCGCTAATTGTACTTTTGGCTCAAATGGGAAGTTTTGTTCCTGCGGATAGTGTTAGAATGGGAACTGTGGATAAGATTTTTACCAGAGTTGGAGCTTCGGATAATATTTCGATGGGAGAATCTACTTTTATGGTCGAAATGAATGAAACGGCTTCTATTTTGAATAATATTTCAGACAGAAGTTTGGTTTTATTGGATGAAATTGGAAGAGGAACCAGTACGTATGATGGAATTTCGATTGCTTGGGCAATTGCGGAGTTTTTGCACGAGCATCCTTCGAGAGCCAAAACATTATTTGCAACGCATTATCATGAATTAAATGAGATGACCGAATCGATGCCGAGAATTCAGAATTTTAATGTCGCGGTAAAAGAATTAAAAGATACAGTTCTTTTTGTTAGAAAGCTTGTAAAAGGTGGAAGCGCACATAGTTTCGGAATTCATGTTGCTAAAATGGCGGGAATGCCTCAGCTTGTGATAACTAAAGCTCAGAAACTTTTGAAAAAGCTAGAGAAGAATCATTCAAGTGATGCTTTGAACGGAATAAAAGCAGCTAACGATGAAATGCAAATGAGTTTCTTTAATCTTGATGATCCTTTGTTGGAAGAAATAAAAGAAGAAATTTTAAGTCTCGACATTAATGCCATCACTCCGGTAGAAGCGTTAATGAAATTGAACGAGATTAAAAGAATGTTGGTTAAAAAATAAATTCTAGAAAATTTAAATTTTAAAGTTTTTGTTATCAGAATGTTATAAAATAAGTCGATTTTTTTTTCGAAAAACGCTTGTGTAATTGAATAAATGTCCTAAATTTGCACTCGCAATACGAAACAAATCAAGTGTTGCGAGTTCTTTTAAGATTTAAAATGCGAAAATAGCTCAGTTGGTAGAGCGCGACCTTGCCAAGGTCGAGGTCGCGGGTTCGAGCCCCGTTTTTCGCTCAAAACCATATAATGCTCGGATGGTGAAATTGGTAGACACGCTGGACTTAAAATCCAGTGAACAGCAATGTTCGTGCGGGTTCAAGTCCCGCTCTGAGTACTAAAGCCTCTTCTTTTGAAGAGGCTTTTTTTATTTGCGGACTTGCAGAAAATAAATTTACGCAGTAAATTTATTAGAATCTTGGAGTTTAAGAATCTCGAAAAATCTAAAATCAACAATCTAAAATCTAAAATTTATAAATGGGTGCTTTTGTAATTAGCAGGCGATTTAATGACGAATATAAATTTACTTTTACTTCGCGAAGAGGTAAAATTATTTTTACGAGTTTGAGTTATGAATTAAGGTTTGAATGTGAAGAGGATATTGAAAAGTTTAAAGCGAATATTGAACTTGCGAAATTCTTGAAATTTAAAGGCTCTGGAGGAAAGTATTTTTTTAAATTGATGCTTGGGGATGTGCATTTCGCAACAAGTCGAAAATACAGTACAGAATTGCTTTTGCAAAAAGGGATAAAAGAAATTGTAACTTATGCTTCGAGATCGGAAATTTTAGATTTCTCGTCAAATGAATTGATTTTTGACGATGAAGAATCTGAAGAAGAGTTGGAGGAAGCAGTAGAGTAATAAAAAAAAGCGTTTACAATTTGTAAACGCTTTTTTTATTTGAAGTTGACTTATTTTGCAATTAGTCAAAAAAAAACCATCTCAATGATGGTTTTAAAATCGTTAGAACTTAGGTTCTAATTATTTTTTTACTTCTTCTACTTTAGCAGCAGCAGAATCAACTTTAGCAGCAGCAGAATCAACAGTTGCAGCAGCAGAATCAACAACAGCAGCAGCAGAATCAACAGTTACAGCAGTAGAATCTACAGCAGCTTCTGTAGCAGCAGCGTCAGCTTTTTTACAAGATACAACAGTTAAAACAGCAACAACAGCTAAACTTAAAAATACTTTTTTCATCTTACTTTATTATAAAAGGTTAATTATTAATTCGTGGCAAAGATATAAATTTTTTAATATGTAAAATATTTTTTCACTTTTTTTTTAAAATATTTTCCTTGCTCACGATTATCTTATTTATCAAATAATATGCCAAAATAGGAAAAATAATTGATATTGCGGTATGTTTTGTCAATTTTATTTTTCATTGAAAATTCTATGGTGTTTTTGGCTCTTTGAATGTATTTGTTGTAGTTTGTTTTGTTTTTTGGGAATTATTTCGATTTGTAAATAATTACAGAATGATGGTTTTAGGTTATTTAAATAGACGGAAAAAGTCTTTCAAATGATTTATAAATCAAAATTTACAAGTAATTATGAAATGTTTTTCATAATTGTTTCTGTTGCACCTTTATTATTTTGGATAAAAGAACGGCAAATTTCGCTCTTTTCTGCAAAGTAAGAATGGTCAGATAAAAGTTTGTCTAGAGCATTTTTCAGCTCTTCGCTATTTGTAATTACATTACAGCCTTTTAAATCGACAAGAGATATTGCTTCGGCAAAATTAGAGTAATTAGGTCCAATTACAATCGGAATTCCAAATGTTGCTGGTTCTAGAATATTATGAATACCAGGGTTTCCAAAACCGCCTCCAACATAGGCGATAGTTCCATAACTGTATATTTTAGTTAATAAGCCAACAGTATCAACAATCAAAACATTGTATTGCGCTAAGTCTTTGTTTTCTTTTTCAGAATATAATATAGTAGATTTTTTTATCTGAGATTTGAGATTTGAGATTTGCTCGTCTTTAATATTGTGCGGCGCAATGATGAATTTTACGTTTTCTGTTGCTTGATTAATATATTCGGCAAGAATAGCTTCATCTTTTGGCCATGAACTTCCAATAACAATTACGGGTTTGTTGTTTTTGAAGTTTTCTATAAAATCTAGCGTATTGTCGCGTTCTAAGATGGCATTCACTCGATCAAATCTTGTGTCGCCAGAAAGAATTACATTATTAAAACCTAAACTTTCGACTTTTTGTTTCGATTTTTCGTTTTGTACAAAGAAATAAGTAAATGCTTTTAATGCTTTTCTGTAGAATCCGCCATACCATTTAAAAAACATTTGATTGTCTCTGAAAATTCCAGAAATCAGATAAGTTGGCGTTTTTTTGGTTTCTAATTCTTTTAAATAATTTAGCCAGAACTCATATTTAATAAAAAAAGCAATTTCAGGATGAACTAATTTGAAAAATTTTTTCGCATTCTTTTTTGTGTCCAAAGGAAGATAAACAGTAACATCTGCAACTGTGTTATTTTTACGCACTTCATATCCAGATGGCGAAAAAAAGGTTACAATTATTTTGTGTAAAGGATATTTTTCTTTGATTTTTTCTATAACAGGAAGTCCCTGCTCATATTCGCCTAATGAAGCCGAATGAAACCAAATTGTTTTGTCTTCTGGTTTTATTTTTTGTTCTAAAATTGAAAAAACGTTTTTTCGGCCTTCGACAAAAAGCTTAATTTTCGGACTAAATAAGGCTGTGATTCTTAAGAAAAATCCTGCGACGTGTATGGCTAAATTGTATAAAAAAAGCATGTAATTTTTTTTGCAGCTAAATTACATTTCTTTCGACTATTTTCATTGGTTTGAAGCTATTAATAACTATTTTTGTTCCTCCTTTTAGAGATTTCTGTATGAAAACGGTGTCTTTAATTTAAAATAAATTCAAAATGAAAAAAATTCAAATGGTTGACTTAAAAAGTCAATATGAAAAAATAAAATCTACTGTAGATGCTTCTATTCAAGAAGTTTTAGACACAAATACTTATATTAACGGACCTTTAGTTCATCAGTTTCAAAAAAATCTTGAAGATTATTTAGGTGCAAAACATGTTATTCCATGTGCAAACGGAACTGATGCTTTACAGATTGCAATGATGGGGCTTGGTCTTCAGCCAGGAGATGAAGTTATAACTGCCGATTTTACTTTTGCGGCTACAGTTGAGGTTATTGCTTTACTGCAACTAACTCCAGTTTTGGTTGATGTTGATATGACTAATATGAATATCGATATTGACGCAGTAAAAAAAGCAATTACACCAAAAACAAAAGCGATTGTTCCGGTGCATTTATTTGGTCGTGCTGCTAATATGGACGCGATTATGGAAATCGCCGCGCAATATAATTTATATGTAATTGAAGATAATGCGCAGGCAATTGGAGCAGATTATATTTCTAAATCTGGAACAAAATCAAAAGTTGGTACAATTGGTCACGTTGCGGCAACTTCATTCTTTCCATCTAAAAACTTAGGTTGTTATGGAGACGGAGGAGCAATTTTTACAAATGATGATAATTTAGCTCATATCATCCGCGGAATCGTAAATCACGGAATGTACGAGCGTTATCACCACGATGTTGTAGGAGTAAATTCGCGTTTAGACAGTATTCAGGCAGGTGTATTAAATGCTAAATTGCCATTATTAGACGAATACAATGCAGCGCGTCGTTTAGCGGCAACAAAATATAATGCAGCTTTTGCTGGAAATGCAAAAATTATAACCCCAGATTTTGATGCAAACGAAAATGATCACGTTTTTCATCAATATGTATTAAGAATTATCGATGCTGATAGAAATGCTTTAATGCAGCATTTATTAGATAAAGGAATTCCATGTGCGATTTATTATCCAATTCCGTTGCATTCGCAAAAAGCTTATTTGGATCCGAGATACAAAGAAGAACAATTTCCTGTTACAAATCAATTAGTTCAAGAAGTAATTGCGTTGCCAATGCATACAGAACTTGATGATGAGCAGATTAAATATATTACAGACAGCGTAATTGAATTTTTGAAATAATAAAAAGCTTATTAGCCGAAAAATAACCACAAACAAACCCATAAAATGAAAGTATTAGTAACAGGAGGATTAGGATTTATAGGTTCTCACACCGTTGTCGAATTGCAAAATGAAGGCTTTGAAGTTGTGATAATTGATAATCTTTCAAACTCTTCAGAAGATGTTTTAAAAGGAATTACAGCGATTACAGGAAAAACGCCTTTATTCGAAAAAATTGATTTAAGAGAAAAAAGTGCCGTTCGGGATTTCTTTAAGAAACACAATGATGTTACTGGTGTGATTCATTTTGCAGCTTCAAAAGCGGTTGGCGAAAGTGTTGAACAACCTTTGTTGTATTATGAAAACAACATTAGCAGTTTGGTTTATCTTTTACAGGAATTACAGCAAAAACCTGAGGCAAGTTTTATTTTCAGTTCTTCTTGTACGGTTTACGGTCAAGCCGAAAAAATGCCGATTACAGAAGATGCACCAGTTCAAACGGCGATGTCTCCTTACGGAAACACAAAACAGATTGGTGAAGAAATTATTACCGATACTGCAAAAGTTACCAATATCAGTGCAATTTTGTTACGTTACTTTAACCCAGTTGGAGCTCATGAATCAGTTCAAATTGGAGAATTGCCTTTGGGAGTTCCTCAGAATTTGGTTCCGTTTATAACGCAAACAGGAGTAGGATTACGTCAGGAATTATCTGTTTTTGGGAATGATTATCCAACGCCAGACGGAACAGCAGTTCGCGATTATATTCACGTTGTCGATTTAGCAAAAGCACACGTAATTGCTTTGCAGCGTTTGTTGAACAAAAAGAATTTGGAGAAAGTAGAAACTTTCAATTTAGGAACAGGAAAAGGAAGTTCTGTGTTAGAAGTAATTAATAGTTTCGAAAAAGTAAGCGATAAAAAATTACCATACGTAATCAAACCACGTCGCGAAGGTGATATTACAGAAGCTTACGCAAACACAGATAAAGCAAACAATGTTTTAGGCTGGAAAGCAGAACTAAGTTTAGACGAAGCAATGGCTAGCGCGTGGAAATGGGAGCAGAAAGTTCGTTCTTAAATAAAATACACAAAGATATTTCGTAGAGACGCGCTGCAGTGCGTCTAACCTATGTGAAAAAATCCCAAATAATCAATTTAGATTGTTTGGGGTTTTTATTTTGATTTAAGATTATTTTGTAAGATAATATAAAAGCAAAATCCTCATAAACTGATTAAAGTCTATGAGGATTTTTTTTATTGATATAGTTTTTAACTGATTACTAAAAACTGAATACTTAAAAATTAAGCATTCGCAGTAACCGCTTCTTTATCGATTTTATTAATCAAACCAGCTAAAACTTTTCCTGGACCAACTTCAGTAAACAAAGTAGCGCCGTCGGCGATCATTTGTTGTACAGACTGAGTCCATTTTACAGGAGCTGTTAATTGAATGATTAAATTCTTTTTAATTTCATTTGCATTAGAAACTGCATTTGCAGTTACGTTTTGGTAAACTGGACAAATAGGAGTAGAGAAAGTAGTTGCTTCAATTGCTGCAGCCAATTCTTCTCGTGCAGGTTCCATCATTGGTGAATGAAATGCTCCACCAACAGGTAAAATTAAAGCACGTTTTGCTCCAGCTGCTTTCATTGCTTCACAAGCTTTTTCAACAGCAGTTGTTTCTCCAGAAATCACTAATTGTCCTGGGCAGTTATAATTTGCCGCAACTACAACACCGTCAATAGAAGCACAAACTTCTTCAACAACATTATCAGCTAAACCTAAAACGGCAGCCATTGTAGATGGAGTAATTTCACAAGCTTTTTGCATTGCAAGAGCACGTTGAGAAACTAATTTTAAACCATCTTCAAAAGATAAAGTTCCGTTGGCAACCAAAGCAGAGAATTCTCCTAAAGAGTGTCCTGCAACCATTTCTGGTTTGAAATTTTCTAAAGTTTTAGCTAAAATAACAGAGTGTAAAAATACAGCTGGTTGTGTAACTTTAGTTTCTTTTAGTTCTTCGGCAGTGCCTTCGAACATAATATCTGTAATTCTGAAACCTAAAATTTCATTGGCTTTTTCGAATAATTCTTTGGCTAAAGCCGAGTTTTCATAAAGGTCTTTGCCCATTCCTGTAAACTGTGCGCCTTGACCTGGAAATACGTATGCTTTCATTTGTCTAATTTAATTTTTTATTTTTTTTAAAATTGAAAATTAGTTTCAATTGGAAGGCAAAAGTACTATTTTTTTATTTCGAATAATCCTTAAACATATAAATCCATGCTAATCTTGAAAATCGGAGATTAAAAGAGGTCAGTAAAGTAATGACAACAGCAATAATTGGAATGATTCTCAAATCGAAATTTTTCTCAAAGAAAAACTGTGCTACACAATAAGTTGCAATTCCCTGAGCTACTGTTAATCCATAATTTACATACATGGCGCCGAAGAAATAACCAGGTTCTTTTTGAAATTTGTAATGGCAATGACTGCAGTATTCATTCATTTTTGGAAGACCGAAAGTCAGAAAGATATTTTTATCTGTAAAAACTTTTCCTTTGTGACAAACAGGACATTCGTTCTTAAAAATATGAGTTAATGCGTGTGACATGATCTTGCTATTTTTTGTTTATACAAAGGTAAATCAGAGTGTTGTAAAAGTCTTTTTAGTATCTTCGCTTATTATAGCACAATAAAGACATTTTTATGAAAAGATATCCTATTTATAGTGTTCAGAATTTCAGTTGTAATGATATTCACAGGGATTTTTATGTCAATACATTTAAAGAACATTTAAAAAACCACAGTTTTGTCGAAGAACCGCATCGACACGATTCTTATTTGATGGTGTTTTTCACAAAAGGTTCGGGATTGCATGAAGTTGATTTTGATCAATTTGATATTAAAAGAGGAAGTCTTTTTGTGCTTCAGCCAGGACAAATGCATCATTGGAGTTTATCCGAAGACATTGAAGGTTTTGTAATTATCTTTTCGCAGGAATTGTACAATTTATATTTCGGACAGAAAAATATAAATGATTATAATTTTTACCATTCCATTCATAACCGACCAGAAATGGTTTTTGAAGAAAATGAAATTCCGAAAATCCAGCCTTATTTCGATTTGCTGATTCAAGAAAATATTCAAAATAATAAATATCAATTAGATAAATTGTTGAATTTATTAGACTGCATTCACATTGAAGTAGCAAGGAAATATGGAGAAACCTATTCGCATCAAACGCATTCGTACAATATTAAAATCAACAAGTTTGAATCGCTTCTAGAAGAATATTTCAGAACCGAAAAATTGCCGTCATTTTATTCAGAAAAACTAAATATCACGTTGAAGCATTTAAATAGAATCTGCAATGAAATTCTCCAAAAAACAGCCACAGAAGTAATTACAGACAGAGTAATTCTAGAAATAAAAAGAATGTTGATGGATAAACAATTAGCAGTAAACGAAGTAGCCTTTAAAGTTGGTTACGAAGATTACTCGTATTTCTCCCGTTTCTTCAAAAAACAAACGGGAATGTCTCCAACAGAATTTAGAAATATAAAGTAAAAAAGGGACTTCGACTTCGCTCAGCCTGACAATCGTATTCTTAAAGATATCGTATGTCAGGCTGAGCGAAGTCGAAGCCTCCGCTCCTAAAAGCAAAAAAGCCTGCACTCCCGAGAAAAGATGCAGGCTTCTTAACCAACTAAATTAAAACCTAATTTATAAAGTATTAAGCTTGTTTTACAAATTGTAATTCAATGTTTAATTTTACTTCTTCACCAACCAAAACACCACCAGTTTCAAGAGCTGAGTTCCAGTTTAAACCCCAATCTTTACGATTGATTTTTCCTTCTATGCTTAAACCTACTTTTGTATTTCCCCAAGGATCAGTTAAGATTCCGCTATATTCTACAGGAAAAGTAACGCTTTTAGAAACACCTTTAATGTTTAAATCTCCGGTGATTTCATAGCTTCCTTCGTTGATTTTTTTGAAAGAAGTAGCTTTGAAAGTTAATTTTGGATGATTTTCAGCATCAAAGAAATCGCCGCTTCTTAAATGTCCGTCTCTGTCTGCGTTTGCAGTATCGATTGAAGCTACGTCAGCAGAAAATTCGATTGCTGCATTTTCAAAATTATCTCCGTCTGTAGTAATTGTAGCATCGTAAGTTCCAAATTTTCCTGAAACATTTGTAAACATCATGTGTTTAACTTTAAAACCAATTTCTGAGTGAGTTGGGTCAATTGACCATTTTGTAGTTGCCATAATTTTATTTTTTAATAATTAATTTATTTCATTTTGATAGGACAAAGTTACGCTGACAGTTGTCCTGGAGCACTTAACCTAGATTAAGAAATGAAAAATTTAGATCTCTTTAAAAGAAACTTATACCTATAAATTTAAGTTTTCTTTTTCGGTTTAGTGTAAAGTTTAAGTAAAAAAATAAACGATAACTATCTGATAAACAGATTTATTATCGTTTCGGCATACAGGTATTAATTGTTTTTTGTTTTCGAATTAATAATTCATCGGAATATCCATTAATAAAAATTCAGCATCTGTGTTGGCTTTAATGTTTAAAGTATCAGTTCCTGAAATTCCAACTGCATCACGAGAATTTAATTCCTGACCGTTGATCGTAACATTTCCTTTTAAGATGAAAGCATAAACTCCGTTTCCTTCTTTTTTGATTTTATATTCGGTAGTAACACCAGCATCAAAATTCCCCATGTTAAACCACGCATCTTGATGAATCCAAACTCCTTCATCATCCGCATTTGGAGATAAAACTTGTGCCAATTTATTATGTCTGTCAGCAACATTTAAAGTAATTTGCTGATAACGTGGCGTTACATTTCTTTTGTTTGGAAACAACCAAATTTGCAATAATTTAGTCTGCTGATCTGCATTCGGATTAAATTCGCTATGCTGAATTCCAGTTCCCGCACTCATCACCTGAATATCCCCATTTTTAATAACTTCAGTATTTCCCATGCTGTCTTTGTGAGCCAAATCACCTTCAAGCGGAATCGTAATAATTTCCATATTATCGTGAGGGTGAGTTCCAAAACCCATTCCAGCTGCAATCGTATCATCATTCAAAACACGAAGCGCTCCAAACTGAATTCTGTCTGGATTGTACCAGCTCGCAAAACTAAAACTGTGATAAGCGTTTAACCATCCATGATTTGCATTTCCTCTTGTGTCTGCTTTGTGCAATACTATATTTTCCATGATTTTGTCCTTTTGTTAATTTTATAGTACAAAGATACAGCCGAGGTAAAGGAAAAGCACTTAATGTAGATTAAGAAAAGATTCTAAGCTGAGACGTTAAGTTTTTTCTGGAGCAGAAATTTTGGTTTTCAAAAGACGTCTAGTCCCGCTATCCGTTGCAATCTTTTGTGCCGAACCCCGTCACAAAAGGATTTCCACTTCTATCGGGGCTAAATTAGAAGTTTTTGTTTTCAGAAGAAGTTCCGAAGGAACGAAAGATATTGTAGGGATGGATTTCAATCCATCATATGTTCAAAGTAACCACACAGTTTTGTCATTCCGAGGAACGAGGAATCTCCGCAAGTAACTCCGAATAGCATGTCGCCAATCTTTGTCGAGCCTCTCACGAAGATTCCTCGTTCCTCGGAATGACAAGATTGTGTAGAATAATAAAAAATAAACTATTTAATCCTAACCAATTTCCCTTTTCCTATTATTACATCAAGATAATTCGCAGCTGGACTTTGTTTATCGTGCATATAAAAAGGAATAGTATCTTTTGTAATTTGATCTTTTGGAATGCTGATAGTCAAATCAGTATTAATGAAGTTATCCAATAATATTACATTGCCATATGAAATTTTTCCTTTTGGCAGATATTTGTTATCAAACTTAAAAACGCTATCGCTAAAAGTAATTTTATCTTTCAGAATATAAGAACCTTCGTCTTCAATCAAATAATTGTAACGGCCAGTAAGTTTATCTGTTTTTTGATTAAAGTTGATGAAAAACAGAGTCATTATTAAAGCAAAATATTTCATAAGATTCTAACTATATTGATTGATAAACTGCTGCACCACCAAATCGGTATTCTCATGACGTTTCTTTCTTTCTAGAACAATTGGCGGAGCAGCTCTTTCTAAACAATCCTGAACAGCGCAAGTTTCGCAAGTTACACCAACAATTCTTTTCACTAAAGGTTTTCCTTCAATAAATTTAAACTTCTTTTTCATTGTTGGATTGATTAAAATTCCAACCGAAATACTCCGAATAGTATCTTGCAAAAAAGGATCTTTTGTGGCCGATGAAAAAACCAAATATTCGTTTCCGCTATTGGCGTAACTAGATATTTGCGCATCAAAAAAATGAGATTTATTTTGTTTGATCGCTTCGTCAATTGTTTTAACCGAAACCCATCTTCTGCAATAATGTTCGTTAGTTTCGTTGGCGTGCGGTTCTTGCTGATGCGTGATGTGTAATTCTTTATTTATTTGATAAAAATCAGAACCAATTTTATGCGATAATCTTAAAAAGAATAAGTTTTTCAATTGAAAATCTTTTGGCAATAAATTAGTCAATCGCTGATAAAAAGATTCAGGCGAAACTTCAAAACTTTCAATTAATTGAACAAATTCCTCAGGTTTTGGATTTTCATTTTCTAAAAAAGAATTGATTTTATCGACTACTAATTTTCTAGGCAATATTAAAGCACCAGCAAAATAAGAAGCGTAAAAATTGTTTAAAACCTGATCAAAATTGTCAAACTTAATCCAGCTAAAAGTTAGCAGGCGATCGGAAATTTTTAAATAATTATAAGCAATTTCTTTAGCTAAAATAAAAGCTTTCTGCGGATCATCTAATTCGGTAGAAAGTAATAAAGTTTTGCTTTTCGGAACGTAAATCGAACGTAAATCTCCCAATGCTTCCTGATCGGTAAAAGCAATTTCTTTAATAATATACTCGTATTCTTCTTTTAAAATAGCTTCCAATTCTTCAACGCTGATTTTGGAATCGAGATTAATCTGAAAAGACTTCGAAAACGCAATGGCTTTTTCTTCTAAATCTTCAAAATAATTGCTGTGCGCTTCCTGATATGAACGCAGAGAAGCTAAAAAGAAACTTTCGCGACTTAAATTATAATGCTGGGCGATTTCGAAAATCGTGCTGATAAACGCATTAACTTTTGCTGGAGCATTCGCAATAATATCAATTAAATCAGCTTCCTGAATTCCGAAAAGCTCTAGCGGAATCTCTTTTAAAATGCCTGATTTTAAAATTTCGCCAATCGGAGCGAGGTTATTATCAAGTTTTAAAGACACCATTTGGTCGTAAGTCACGTCCAAATGTTCACAGAGAAGCAAAATTTTATCTGTTTTTGGATATTTTTTTCCCTTTTCAATCTCGTTTAAATACGATTTTGAAAGATTAGTCAATTTGGCTAAGCCAAAAAGCGAAAGATTTTTTTGTGTTCTGACTTGCTTCAATTTTAGTCCGAAGATCAGCTTTATATAGTCTTTTTCGATATCCATGAACCAAATATAGTTATTCTAAAAATAATCGCCAAAAAATTATTTTTCATTTTTAGCGAACGTTCGCTTGTTTTGTAAAAAACTTTTTTCTAATATTGTGGTGTAGAAAATATTAAAAATCAAATTGTTACGGTTTTAATGTTCTAAAATGAATAGAAGATAAGTAAACAATCAGATTTTTTTTCTTATAAAAATTAAAAACCACAGCTATGAAAAACCAATTAGAAATTACCGAAACGGCAATGGAATTTTTAGCCGAAAAGAAGCTTCGTTATCCAAAAATCTGGACAGAAGAGGCGATTGTTTTTATAACTGAATTGCATAGAAAATTCGAATCACAGCGAAAACTATTGCTTTTACAGCGCGAACAGAAACAAGTCACTTTTGATCAGGGAATTATGCCGGTTTTTATTCCTGAAACTAAAAGCATCAGAGAAGGAAATTGGACAGCTGGTGAAATTCCGAAAGATTTATTAGACAGAAGAGTAGAAATTACTGGACCAGTTGATCGTAAAATGATTATTAATGCGTTGAATTCCGGAGCGAAAACTTTCATGGCAGATTTTGAAGACAGCACTTCTCCAACTTGGCAAAATTTAATGGACGGACAAGTGAATTTAATCGATGCGGTGAACAAAACAATTACGTTTACCGACTTGGTTAAACAAAAATCATATCATTTAAATGAAAAAATAGCAACGTTAATTGTACGTCCGAGAGGTTTGCATTTGCCGGAAAAACATGTTCTAGTTGAAGGAAATGAAGTTTCGGGTTCTTTGATAGATTTTGGGTTGTATGTTTTTCATAATCATAAACGACTTTTAGAAAACAATTCAGGACCATATTTCTACATTCCGAAATTAGAACATTATCTGGAAGCGCGATGGTGGAATAATGTAATTGATTTTACTGAGGATTATCTGAATCTAAAACGCGGAACTATAAAAGTGACGGTTTTAATTGAAACTATAACGGCAAGTTTTCAGTTAGACGAAATTATTTATGAATTGAAAGAACATATTGTTGGCTTGAACTGCGGACGCTGGGATTACATTTTCTCTTACATCAAAAAGTTCAGAAAAAATCCAAAATTTATTGTTCCAGATCGTGATCAAGTAAATATGATTTCGCCTTTTATGAATGCTTATTCAAATCTGGTAATTCAAAGATGTCATAAAAGAGGAATTCATGCTATTGGCGGAATGGCAGCGCAAATTCCAATCCGAAATAACGAAGAAGCAAATGCAGTCGCTTTCGCGAAAGTAAAAACCGATAAAGAACGTGAAGTTAGAAATGGTCATGACGGAACTTGGGTAGCGCATCCAGATTTAGTTTCAATTGCAAAAGAAGTTTTTGATAAAGGAATGCCGACTCCAAATCAGATTCATATAAAAAGAGAACATCGAAAAATTACGGAAGCCGATTTAATCGAACCGCCAATTGGACTTATAACTGAAAATGGCGTTAGAAAAAATATCAATGTAGCCGTTCTATATCTGGCCTCATGGCTAAACGGACAAGGCGCCGCAGCTTTACACAATTTAATGGAAGATGCTGCAACGGCCGAAATTTCGAGATCACAATTGTGGCAATGGCTTCAGAATAAAGTGATTTTGGATAATGGTCGAAAATTAGATTTGGCTTATTATCACAAATTAGCTTTAGACGAATTCAGAAAAATCAAGGAAGAATTAGGTGAAGAAAACTATGAAAAACAACAGTTTCCATTAGCAGAAAAAATGCTGGAAAGATTAGTGGTAAACCTGCACTTTGTAGATTTTCTAACGATTCCTTGCTATAAGTATTTATAATAAACAGATGAGTTTAATCTCGCAAAGACGCAGAGACGCCAAGTTTTTTTATTCTTTTCAGTACAATTTTGCGACTTGGCGACTTTGCGAGCAATTTTCGTTCGTAAATAAATCTTTTAAAATCATTTCGTAGCACAAAAGCGAAATATGTTTAAAAATCTCGGTTTAAACCGAAAACTATACACTTACTAACCACTTTAACTAAACTATATTATGAAAACAACAGAAGACAGAATTCAGGAATTGATTAACGATTGGATTACAAACCCGAGGTGGAAAGGTGTTGAACGTCCTTACACTGCGAGTGAAGTAGTAACGCTTCAAGGGTCTTATAAAATTGAGCATTCTATTTCAAAAATAGGTGCAGAGAAATTATGGAGAAAGTTAAAAAGTCAGGATTATGTTGCGGGTTTGGGAGCGTTGACTGGAAATCAGGCGATTCAGGAAGTTGATGCAGGTTTAGAAGCGATTTATTTAAGCGGATGGCAGGTTGCAGCTGACGCAAATCTGGCGGGAGAAATGTATCCTGACCAATCGCTTTATCCAGTAAACAGCGTTCCGATGGTGGTAAAAAAAATCAACAACGCTTTATTGCGCGCCGATCAGATTCAGACTGTAAATAATATTGAAGATAAAAAAGATTATTTGGTTCCGATTGTGGCCGATGCCGAAGCAGGTTTTGGGGGAAATCTAAATGCTTTCGAATTAATGAAATCTATGATTGAAGCAGGAGCTTCTGGAGTGCATTTTGAAGATCAATTAAGTTCTGCTAAAAAATGTGGGCATCTGGGCGGAAAAGTTTTAGTTCCAACGCAAGAGGCGATTAATAAATTAATTGCAGCGCGTTTGGCTTCAGATGTTATGGGAGTTTCAACTTTAATTGTTGCCAGAACAGATGCCGACGCTGCAAATTTATTGACGAGCGATGCAGATCCAAGAGATCATAAATTCTTAACGGGAGAAAAGACTACTGAAGGTTTCTTCTACGTAAAAAACGGAATCGACCAAGGAATTGCGAGAGGTTTAAGCTACGCGCCTTATGCCGATTTAATTTGGATGGAAACCAGTAATCCAGATTTAGATTATGCGAGAAAATTTGCAAAAGCAATGAAAAAAGAATTCCCAGATAAAATGCTGGCGTATAATTGTTCTCCATCTTTTAATTGGGCAGCAAAATTATCTGTTGCTGAAATGGAAACATTTAGAGAAGATTTGGCCGCAATGGGATACAGTTTCCAATTCATCACTTTGGCAGGATTCCACGCTTTGAACACAAGTATGTTTGAATTGTCTAAAGCCTACAAAGAACGAGGAATGGCTGGTTATTCTGAATTGCAGGAAAGAGAATTTGCTTTACAGCAAAATGGATTTAGAGCGGTAAAACATCAAGCTTTCGTTGGGACTTCTTATTTCGACGCTGTTCAAAATACAGTAATGTTAGGAAAATCAGCAATAACTGCAATGGAACATTCTACTGAGGTTGAGCAATTTTAATTTTTTTTTTTTTTTTTTTTTTTTACCATTAAGATATTAAGAAAGTTAAGCTTTATATCCTTAAACGATAAGAAAAATTAAGTCTAGCTTAATGAATCTTAATATCTTAATGGTTTAATTTTACTTTTTCAAAAGTCTAGCTTTCATTTTACTGAAGAATTCTGGTGTTACACCAATGAAAGAAGCGATTTGTTTTTGAGGAACTTTGTGAACCAATGTTCCGTATTTTTTTGTGAATTTTTCAAAACGTTCTTCCGCAGGCAAACTCAAGTTATCCATTAATCGCTGTTGGTTGGCAACTAAAGAGTTTTCAATTAAAATTCTGAAAAAGCGTTCCAGTTTTGGGATTTCAAGATACAATTGTTCCTGATTTTCTTTGGATAAAGAAACAACTTCAGCTTCTTCTAAAACCTCAATAAAAAGCTGACCTGGTTTTTGCGAAAAATAACTATACATATCGCTCATCCACCAGCCTTCGCAGGCAAACGATAAAACATGCTCCACAATATTATCGTTAATATTGAAGCTTCGTAAAATTCCTGAGTTCACAAAATAAGAATGTTTACAGACTTCTCCAGCATTTAATAAAAGCGTTTTGGCTTTGTATGTATGAGTTTCTAATTTAGATAAAAAAAGTGCTTGTTCTTCTGGTGTCAGAGAAACGTGTTTAGCAATGTTTTCAAGAATTAATGCCATTATTTTTTATCGTCGATTAAGGTAAATGAAGTTGCTATAAATCGGTTTCCTTTGATTTCGCCAGTAACAGAAGCTTTTCTGATAGCATTGCAGAATCCGTCTTCGGCATGTGCGTCACCATGTTCGTCAATTTTTGTTCCATCAACAAAATACGATTTTCCATCAATACGAATGGCTAAATCACAGCTTTTACCTTTCATCCCAAATTTACATTCTCCGCAAGAAGCTTCTACGATTGTTGGTTTGTCAAATTTCTTTTTAGACTGAGCTTGTACCGCAATTCCAATAAAAAGGAAAGTTGCTAATATTATATTTTTCATAATTTAAGAATTTACAGTTATTAATTTTGCAGTTTCTTTGGCGCGTTTTATTACTTCGTTAATTGGGGTTGAAAGTGCATCATGACTTAAAACAACTCCCATTCTTCGGTAAGGTCTTGAAGTTGGTTTTCCGAAAATCCTAAAATCGGTTTTGGGTAAAGCTGCTACTTTTTCGATTCCGCTAAAAGTTGGATTTGTTGAATCTTCTGAAGCTAAAATTACAGCACTTGCTCCAGCTTTTTCTAAAGTAATTTCGAAAATAGGAAGACTTAGGATCGCTCTTAAATGCAATTCGAATTCGTTGAAATTCTGAGTTCCAGCTAAAGTTACCATTCCAGTATCGTGAGGACGCGGAGAAAGTTCGGAGAAATAAACGCCTTCTTTCGTTAGGAAAAATTCAACACCAAAAAGTCCAGCGCCTCCGAGTGCTTCGGTAATTTTTTCGGCCATATCCTGTGCTTCGTATAAATCAGCTTCAGAAACTTGTGCCGGCTGCCAGCTTTCCTGATAATCGCCACGTTCTTGTCTGTGTCCAATTGGTGCGCAAAATAAAGTTGGATTGTTATTTTGAGTAATCGTTAAAAGAGTAATTTCTGAATGGAAATCGACAAAAGCTTCAACAATAACTTCAATAACATCGCCACGGGAACCTGCAACAGCATACTGCCATGCTTTTTCTATATCGCTTTCTGTTTTGATTGTTGATTGTCCTTTTCCTGATGATGACATTAAAGGTTTCACTACGCACGGAATTCCAACTTCCTGAACAGCTTTTTGCAGTTCTTCGGCTGAAGTTGCGTATTCATATTTTGCTGTTCTTAATCCCAATTCTTTTGCTGCTAAGTCACGAATGGCTTTACGATTCATAGTAAAGTTTGCCGCTTTCGCTGAAGGAACAACAGTGATTCCCTGTTTTTCATAATCGTAAAAACGTTCGGTGCGAATGGCTTCTATTTCTGGAACTATAAAATCAGGTTGGTGTTTGGCTACGATTCTGTCAAGCGCTTCGCCGTCAAGCATATTGATGACTTCAAAACCGTGCGCGACTTGCATTGCCGGTGCATTTTCGTAACTATCAACTGCGATTATGGTTTGTCCGATTCGTTGTGCGGCAATGACAAATTCTTTGCCTAATTCGCCTGAACCTAGGAGTAATATTTTCATTTTGGAGTAGTGTATTGTTTGAGTAGTAAAAGTAACGAAAAAGGTTTTTTTAACCGCAAAGTTCGCAAAGAATTACGCAAAGAGCGCTAAGTTTTTGCTTTTAAGTTAAAGAAAGGTTTCTCGCAGATTTTGGAGGTTGAGCAGATTTAATTTTGTTTGGAATTTTAATTTTAAGACAAAGTAACCTTACAGTTTGTCATTTCGAGGAACGAGAAATCTCCATGAGTAGCTCTACAAAGATTGGCTTATTGGAACGGAGTTACTTGCGAAGATTTCTCGTTCCTCGAAATGACAAGATTTCGGAAAGTTTGAAATGAAATTATAAACGTAAAAGTTCTTATGAAACTGTTTGCGTGAGGGATAGAAGTGGAAAGCCCGGAGCCTGACGAAGGAAGTGCGAGGACTTGCAACGGATAGCCCGACCCGGAGGGGCACGCCCAAAATAAAAAACCGATACTTCTTTTTAAAGTATCGGTTTGTCTATTAATGAAAATGATCTTCTTCAATTTCGAATTCAGCATCTTTTTCCCAGATTTCCATTTCGCAGGGTTTGCAGTTGAATTTTAGTTTGTATTCTAATTCTCCCTGTTTTAAAACCAATGGTTCTTTTACTTTAACGCCTACGATATCTTTTTGGTGTATCGGGCATTTTTTCAATTCGTATTTGATGCAATATTTGGTTGTCATTACACGAGATTTTCCTGGATCCCATTGTAATTCGAATGCTTTTTCGATTTCGGTAACACCGTGGCGTTCGTAGAATTTACGAGCGGTTTTGTTTGAAACGTTGTACATGAAATCCAGTTTTGTTTCTGGATAAGGATGTGATGTTTTTACTAATTGATGCTCTTCGCGAACGTAATTTGCTAAACGAATTTCTGATAATTGTTCGAAGACATTTCTTCTCATTTCGTTGATTTTTGAAATAGGAAGGAACCAGTTTTGAGAAAACATAATGTTGATTTCGTCAGCGCTGTAAGGTGTAAAACCTGTTTTGGCCAATTGAACTTTTATGTTTTCTTCGATAGATTCGCCGGTTTTTGTCTGTTCTTTTGTGTGCTCTAATTTTACTGTACTTACGTTTCCGTCTTCGTCGGTTGCGATTAACTCAAAACCGTTTTCGTTTTCAGTAAGTAATAAAGTAGTTCCGATTTTACGGATTGCACTGTCTTCTCTTTCAACAATTTTGATAAAAGCAATGTCGTTGTTACGGTAAATGAAAGTTCCGTCTTTGATTTCTTTTAGAACGTTTGGATATACTTTTCCGTTTTCGGCTTTGTTTACGTAAATTCCGTCAGCTTCGTTATTTTCGTTGATGAAGCAAAGTCCGTCACCGTTGTTTAATAATTGGCCGTTTTCGATTTCGTAAGCGTTTCCAACAGTTCTAAGTAATTTACCAATATATTGACCTTTTGATTTTGGACTTTCCCAAGAACCAATCGAACTGTGTCTTTCGTTTACGAAATAATCGGTGTAACCTCGATTAAAAGTTCTGTTTAAAGTAGAGTCAAAAGTATAAGTGCATTTTCCAGAAGAAGCTTTTGTGTATTTATCGCTTCCTTCTAAATAACTGTCTAATTTTTGACGTAAATAAGAAACGTTATTTTTAACGTAAGCCACGTCTTTTAAACGTCCTTCGATTTTAAAAGAAACAATTCCTGCTTCAATCAAATTCGGAATCTGATCTGAAACGTCTAAATCTTTAATTGAAAGCAAGTGACTGTTTCGGATTAAAGTATCTCCGTTTCCGTCAATTAAATTATAAGGTAAACGACAGTTTTGCGCGCAAGAACCACGGTTTGCACTTCGTTCTCCGTTTGCTACACTCATATAACAGTTTCCGCTGAAAGAAACGCATAAAGCTCCAGTTACGAAAAATTCTAGTTCAACATCAGCGTGGTCGTATATTGTTTTAATTTGATGCAAGTTCAATTCACGTGCTAAAACGACACGTTTGATTCCTGCATCTTTTAAGAATTTAATTTTATCGGCATCACGATTATTAGCTTGTGTACTGGCGTGAAGAACGATAGGAGGCAAGTCCATTTCCATAATCGCCATATCTTGAATAATCAAGGCATCAACACCAATATCGTATAATTCCCAGATCATCGCACGACAAGTTTCTAATTCGTTGTCGTACAAAATGGTATTCATAACTACAAAAACCTGTGCGTTAAATAAGTGAGCGTATTTTACAAGTTCAGCAACATCTTCAATTGAGTTGTTGGCATTAGAACGTGCTCCAAATTGCGGTGCACCAATATATACAGCATCGGCACCACTATTTATGGCTGCGATTCCTCCAATTAAATCTCTAGCAGGAGCTAATATTTCGATTTTCTTCTTCATTTCTAAAACTTTAGACTTTTGTGGTATTCCCGAAAAAAAGTGTGCAAAGGTCTAATAAATTATTCGAGTTTGCTAGCGATAAAGCGATTTTTTTGAATTTGTTAACTTAATATGGAATGAGTTAATTTTAATTTACAATATCAAGTTTATTCATACTCAAATAATGTTATTGAAGATGCAATACCATTGGTATAATTGGTAGTTGTTATTTGCTTGATAAGGTAACCTTCTTTATCATAGATATAATATTCTTTTATTGGTCTGCTGGCATACCATAACCAATCTTTTATATGAGTTGTAGGGGTGCATAAGTACGTATTGTAGTCTTCACCCTGAGTTTTCATGTAAAACAAAATCGGATAACCAGAAATTTTATACCAAGCTTCATTTGCATATATTCCTGGTTTTGTTGTGTCAATATTATATTCGTCATTATTTAGATTATAATGTTCCTGTCCTGGTACAAGATGGCCTGATTTATCATAGGTAGCCATCCAATAAACCGCAACAACCCTTGTTGTGCTTTCGTCAATGTTTACATATGCAAAATCAATTGTATATCTGTAGCCAGAAATGTTTGGGAAATTGACATTATCATAAGGGACATAACTTTCGGCTTTTTTTAATCGGTCTAGATCGTCATAAGAATATTGTACACTTACACCATTACTTACCTTTTGATCGGTAATGTTTCCTCTAGCATCATATAAATATTTATTTTCGGTAGTGGTGCTAACTTTACCGTTAGAATAGGTAAAAGTATCCATGAAATCAACTTTTGTACTGGCTTGGTTTCCATTAAAACCAGCAGAATATTTTTTTGTAGATTTTAATTGTTTCAATTCATCATATTCATAATCAGTTCTGCTTCCCCACCAACGAGTCAAGGTGTCTCTAAATGTGTTTAATGAATCTCTGATTGCTGCTTCTTGAGATAAATTAGCTACGTTTTTATAATAGTATACTTTTTTAACTAATTTTAAAGGGGTTTCATCCAGTTTTTTTCCTGTTGTTGATTTTATATTATTAGTAATTGCTGGTTTGAGTTTTACTTTTATGACTGGAGGAATACTTGGCGTAATTGGTGTCACAGTCCCAGGAACGGTAACTTCAGGAGTTGTAGTAGGAGATTCTTCGCTCGCGCAACTAATTATGTTAAATGTTATTAAAAGTCCGAGTATAGTTTTCTTCATTTAGAATTAATTTTTTGGGGTTGAATATGTTTTTTATTTTTCTTATATTAATTGTTAATCCAAAGGAAAAGTATAACCAGCGGTAAAACCTCCGAAAGACTGTTCGGTAGATAAATTGGAATAAAAAGAAACTCCAAGTTCTATATTGTTTTTTCTACCAACAGCAAGTCCGAAGCTAATAGGAACGTGTGCTACAACGCCACTTTTTTTCTCATTTACATATTCTGTGTAGGTTTCGAAAGAGCCAATAGAAGCGCCAATGCCAGTTTCTACAAAAGGAGCGACCCACGGAATTGGAGCACACAAACGGACTTTTCCACCAAGAAAAAAGGCTTTAGTTTCTACTTTGTAATTTTGCGGATTTCTTATTTTATCTTCGTCAGTAGAGGTTATAATTAATCCGGCATAAGGCCTGACACTAAACCATTTTTTTATTCCAATTATATATTCTGCTTGTGTGTAAAAACCAAAACCATCAATAATTTCGGGATTTTCTTCTTCATAATGTGAGGTGCTTGATCCAAATCCGATAGAAGCTTTAATGAATTTGCCTTCTGTTTGTCCTTGAATTAAGGATGAAAATAAGCAAGCAAATAACATTATTATAAAACCGCGTAAATTTAGATTCATATTGTTTTTTTGGGTTAAAAAATTGGTTGAGGCGAATGTAAGAATTATTCTTTTATTTTAGCAAATAAAAAAACTGCTCAATCCGAAGACCGAGCAGTTCTCAAAAAAAAAAGCATGAATCGATCGATCGATTAATTCACTCTCATTTTAATTTGTGATAAAGTGTTTTGAATACTGTTTAATTGTTTAGAAACAACATAAACTTGGCTGTGTTCCAATTCATTTTCTTCGAGTGCTTTTTTGTATTTTTCAATTGCAGCTTCTTCTCCTGTAATACATGCATTAATGATAGCTTTTGTATCGCCACCCGTAAATGATGATTTAATGTCAATCCAAGTTCTGTGCAAAGCTCCTAATGGTCCTCCGCCAGAAGTATCTGTTGATTTTCCCAGTTTGTTGATTTCGTCTTGTAATTCTACAATAAATAAAGCTCTTTCTCGTGCATATTCTAGAAAATCAGTTTTCATTGCAGGATTTTCTACATGTTCTGCTGCATTTGTATATCCTAGTTTTCCATCTTCAAGAATTGAAATTAATCCTTCTAAAGTTTTAACCGCTTCTTTTGTGGTTTCATCTGTATGTATCATGACTAATAGTTTTAAAATTAATACATTACAAAGTTGGCGATTTCTAAAGTGTTATGTTTTACAGGATTACAATTGTTGTTTTATAATATTGTAGAATGGGAATTTTGAAAGTTGTATTTTATTCATACGTTCTTAAGTTTCAATTTCCTCCAGCTTTAGCTGCAGGAAGTTAAAATGGATCAAGTTCATGGCTTTAGCCGAATGCATAGTTTGGCTAAAGCCTTTATAGAAGTTTGATTATAATCTCCAGCTGAAGCTGGAGGCAATTGATTAGATTTTGATTTCTTTTGAAAATGATTTTTCTCGTTTAACGTTTTGCGTGAGGGATAGGAGCGATATCCTTTTGTGGCGGGGTTCGCCATAAAAGATATAGCGGATAGCCCGGCCGTAGGACACGCCCACATAAAAAAAACAGCTTAAAGTATAAAAGTGATGAAACTTTTGAACCTTAAGCCGTTTTAATAAAACTTAGAATATTGTTATGCAGTCAAAGCTTCTTTGATTCTGCGTAATGCTTCTTTTAAAATGTCGTTGCTTGTTGCATAAGAGAAACGAATACAGTTTGGATTTCCAAAAGCGTCTCCAGTTACTGTTGCAACGTTTGCTTCTGCCAAAAGATACATTGAAACATCGTTTGCATCTTTAATTTCGTGTCCTTTTAAAGTTTTTCCGAAGAAAGAAGAAACGTCTGGGAATACGTAGAATGCTCCTTCTGGAACATTGATTTTTACTCCTGGAATTTCTTTTAATAATCCAACAACTAAATCTCTACGTCCGTGGAAAGCTTGAACCATTTCGTTTAATACACTTGGATCTGCATCTACAGCTGTAATTGTAGCACGTTGCGCAACAGAATTTGCACCAGATGTTACTTGCCCTTGAATTTTTGTACACGCTTTTGCGATAAATTCAGGAGCTCCGATGTAACCAATTCTGTATCCTGTCATTGCGAATGCTTTTGCAACTCCGTTTACAGTGATTGTTTTTTCTAACATTCCTGGAATTGAACCGATACTGCAAAAAGTTCCAGAGAAATTGATGTGCTCATAAATTTCGTCTGCAACTACGTAAATATTTGGGTATTTTTCTAAAACTTTTGCTAAAGCTGTTAATTCTTCTCTGCTGTAAACAGATCCAGATGGGTTACAAGGAGAAGAAAACCACATCATTTTTGTTTTTGGTGTGATAGCCGCTTCTAATTGTTCTGGTGTAATTTTGAAATCTGTTTCAACAGAAGTTGGAACTTCAACAGGAACTCCGCCAGAAAGTTTTACGATTTCGAAGTAAGAAACCCAGTAAGGTGCTGGTAAAATAACTTCATCACCGTCGTTTAACATTACTTGTGCAATGTTGTATAATGATTGTTTTGCTCCTGTAGAAACTACGATTTGAGATGGTTTGTACTCTAAATCATTGTCTCTTTTGAATTTTCTGCAGATAGCTTCTTTTAAATCTTGGTATCCATCAACTGGAGAATATGTGCTATAATTATCGTCGATTGCTTTTTTTGCAGCTTCTTTAATAAAGTCTGGTGTATTGAAATCTGGCTCACCTAAACTTAAACTGATAATATCTTTTCCTTGTGCTTTTAATTCTCTTGCCAAAGCGGCCATTGCTAATGTTTGTGAAGTAGCAAGATTGTTGATTCTGTCCGAAAGAATATGATTCATTATAAAAATTTTGAATGTCCTTAAATTTGCTGTGTTGTTTAAGGAAGGTTATTATTAATAGATTTTTTTTAGTTTTTAAACTGATAATTCTGGTTTCATTCCCAATTCACGTAAATGCTTAAAGTGAGCTACAATGGCACTTCTCATTGTTTTATATTCGTAATAGGGTAAATTACATTCTTTTGCCGTTTCCTTCACGATTTTTGCAATTTTACCATAATGAATATGACTAATATGTGGGAAAATATGATGCTCGATTTGATGGTTTAATCCGCCTGTATACCAATTTACAATTGCATTTTTTGGCGCAAAATTAGTTGTAGTGTACAATTGGTGGATAGCCCAAGTATTATCCATTTCGCCTAATTCATTAGGTGCTGGATTTGTTGTGTGTTCTACAACGTGCGCTAATTGAAAAACAATGCTTAAAATTAAACCTGTTGTATAGTGCATTACAAAAAATCCAAGAAGCACTTTCCACCAAGTAATTCCAATTACCATTGGTAAAACAATCCAGATTGAAACGTAAATGATTTTTGTAATAATTAAAGTTGTCCAAAGAATTTTTGGGCTTTTTGGTTCTCCGTAAGATAATTTTCTTCTTAGATAATTACGCATTTGCTTAAAATCGGTTGTAATTGCCCAATTGAAAGTCAATAATCCGTATAAGAAAACAGAATAATAATGCTGAAAACGGTGAAAACTATGCCATTCTGCATGTTCTGTAAAACGAATAATTCTTCCTGCGTCTAGATCTTCATCATGCCCAGGAATATTGGTGTATGTATGGTGCAATACATTATGTTGAACTTGCCAGTTGTAAACATTTCCGGCTAAAACATAAATGGTACCGCCCATAAATTTATTGATCCAGTTTTTGTTAGAATAAGAACCGTGATTTCCATCGTGCATTACGTTCATTCCAACGCCAGCCATTCCGATTCCCATAACAATAGATAAAAGTAACATTACCCAAAAAGGCATATTAAGTGTAAGAATCAAAAAATAGGGCGTAAGGAAAACCGCAAAAAGAATAACAGCTTTTAAATGTAACTTCCAGTTTCCAGTCTTCTGAATGTTGTTCTCCTTGAAGTAATTGTTTACCCGTGAGTTAAGTGTTCTGAAAAACTTCAGATTGTCTTGCCTAGCAAAAATTGGAGCGTTGTTATTCATAATTAATTTAAATAGTTTTCAAAGGTAATTATTATAAATTTTCAATTTGCAAAATTGAGTTAAATATTTCAATCGTAAAGTAGTACTTTTGTTAAAAATTTACAGCAATGGATGAGATATTGAAATATTTTCCCAATTTGACCGATCTTCAAATCGAACAATTTCAAAAATTAGACTTTTTATACCACGATTGGAATGAAAAAATTAATGTGATTTCACGCAAAGACATTGATTCTTTATATACAAAACACATTTTGCATTCGTTAGGAATCGCAAAAATCATGAAGTTCGAACCTGGAACAACTGTTTTGGATGTTGGAACCGGAGGAGGTTTTCCTGGAATTCCGTTAGCCATTCTTTTCCCAGAAACGCGTTTTTATCTAATTGATGTTATTGCAAAAAAGATAAAAGTGGTGCAAGGTGTTGCCGATGCTTTGGAATTAAAAAATGTAAAAGCAGAACAAAAACGTGCAGAATTGGTAAAGGGTGATTTCGATTTTATCGTAAGTCGCGCCGTAACCAATATGCCTGATTTTGTTTCTTGGATTAAAGATAAAATCAAAAAACAGCATAAACATAAATTGAAAAATGGAATTCTTTATTTAAAAGGTGGAGATTTGACTGAGGAATTGAAAGATTTTCCAAATGCTACTTTGTATGATTTGGCTGAAATATTTGATGATGAATTTTTTGAAACTAAAAAAGTGGTCCATCTTCCTTTAAAGTTTAGACCTTAGATTTTATATAAAAAAAATAACCCGATCAGAAATTTTTTGATCGGGTTATTTTTTGAATTAATAAACAATTATAATTATGATGCTTTTTTAGAAAAATTTAAAAACGTATTTGCTTTGTGATCTAAATTATCAATAAAATTATGGATTGCATTTTCTGATGCTTCAACTGTATATTCAAATTCTGAGTCGAAGAAAAATTCGCGTGAAATTACAGGTTCGTTTGAAGAATCATAAACAGCTTCATCTGTTTCGTCTAATTCCATATTCTTATAAGGGCATGGATATAAGTGAATTAATTCTGCTGCAATCTGACTGAACCAATTATCAAATTTTTTCTTTCTAGGTGTAATATGACGTGCTAGTAAAACCAACCCGAGAAGCTCATTTTGTAAAAAATAAGAACCTTTTCTGTATCTCACATCAATCATTCTAACATTCATTAAAGCAATCCATAAAGCTCCGTTTACAGAACCAGATGCTGGAATTTCAAGATCTGTATCAAATAATAAAGGGTTTGTTTGTTCGCGATCATTAATAGAACACCAAAGCGCTTCGATACGTTTTTGAGTGTCGTTTGTTGCCTGAGTATATCCTGTAAAACGCCAATAAACCCATTCTAATAATGCGGCAGTTAGACCAATAGAGCCTTTATGATTAATTTGCATCAATAAATTTTCTAAATCTTCATTTCTTTCAATAGGGTCTAAAAGTTGATCTATTTTTTTCTTTGTCCATTTAAAATCAATTGCATGTCCAATACTTCTTGACTCCATTATAACTTTTGGAACATTGTTTAAATTTCTCATATTTTTATTTTTTTGATGACTTTTAATTTATGTGACAAATGTAAAAGGGTGATTTTTTTTTTTAAGCCGCCAAAAGTTTTTAAAGTATTAGAATAAGCTTTTTGCAATTTGTATTTAATTGAAAATCAGCAAAATAAGAAAAGTACTACAAAATATAAAATGATAGAGAAATCTTTTTTGAGTAAGAAGAATGACATTATAAAATGAAAAGCCGGAAATCTCATTTCGAAATTTCCGGCTTTAATATAATTTAAGAATCAGATTGTTATCCTAAGAAAGGGTATCTGTAATCTTCTGGAGTTACAAAAGTTTCTTTGATAGTTCTTGGAGAAGCCCAACGTAGTAAGTTCAATGCAGAACCTGCTTTATCGTTAGTTCCAGAAGCTCTTGCTCCACCAAATGGCTGCATTCCAACAACTGCTCCAGTTGGTTTGTCATTGATGTAGAAGTTACCAGCAGAGTTTTGCAATTTAGTTGTAGCAACTTCAATAGCATAACGATCTTGGCTGAAAACTGCTCCAGTCAAAGCGTATTCAGAAGTAGTATCAACTAATTCTAAAGTTTCTTCCCATTTAGCATCTTCGTAAACATAAATAGTAATGACTGGTCCAAACAACTCAGTTTCCATTGTAGTGTATTTAGGATTTGTAGTTACAATAACAGTTGGCTCAATAAAATAACCTACAGATTTATCATAATTTCCTCCAATAATAATTTCTGCGTCAGCATCTTTTTTAGCTTGGTCGATATAACTAGCTAATTTGTCAAAAGAACCTTCGTGAATAACAGCTGTGATAAAGTTTCCAAAATCTTCTGGAGAACCCATTTTCATAGATTTTACATCAGTGATTAACTGTTCTTTTACAGCTGGCCATAAACTTTGTGGAATATAAGCTCTAGATGCAGCAGAACATTTTTGACCTTGGAATTCAAAAGCTCCACGAGTAATTCCGGTAACTACTTGTTTTACGTTTGCGCTTGGGTGAGCAATGATAAAATCTTTACCTCCAGTTTCACCAACGATTCTTGGATAAGTTTTGTAATTGTGAATGTTAGCTCCAATTTTAGCCCAAATATCTTTAAATACGTGAGTTGATCCTGTAAAGTGAACACCAGCAAAATCACGGCTTGCTAAAACAGTATCTGTAATCATTAAAGCGTCTCCGAAGACTACGTTGATAACTCCGTCTGGAACTCCAGCTTCTTTGAATACCTCTAAAATGATTTTAGTAGAAAATACTTGACTATCACTTGGTTTCCAAACTACAACGTTACCCATCATAGCAGCACTTGCAGGAAGGTTTGCAGCGATAGCAGTAAAGTTGAATGGAGTAATTGCATAAACAAAACCTTCTAAAGGTCTGTATTCTACACGATTCCAAACAGTAGAATCAGATTTTGGCTGATCGTTGTAGATTTGAGTCATAAACTCAACATTGTAACGTAAAAAGTCGATTAACTCACAAGAAGCGTCAATTTCTGCTTGATGAATATTTTTAGACTGACCAATCATTGTTGCAGCGTTGATACGTGCTCTGTATGGTCCTGCAATAAGTTCTGCGGCTTTTAAGAAAATAGCAGCACGTTGTTCCCATGCCATATTTGCCCATGCTTTTCTTGATTCAAGTGCATTTGCAATTGCTTTTTCGATATGTTGTTTTTCAGCCAAATGATATTTTCCAACAACATGCTGATGATCATGTGGCGCGGTAATGTTTCTTGTGTTTCCAGTTCTAATTTCTTCGCTTCCAATATGCAAAGGAACGTCAATTTGAGAATTCCACATTGTGGTGTAAGCTGCTTGAACAGCTGCTTTTTCTGGCGAGTTCGGTGCGTAGCTTTTTACAGGCTCGTTTACCGCTTTAGGTACATGAAAGAATCCTTTTAACATGGGATAAGATATTTTAAAATTACGATTTGTTTAATTTTTTACAAAAGTACAAATGATAATTTGAATATATCACAATACAATATTAAAAAGTTGTATTTTATTGTATCGTGAGTGTATGTGTGTAATAAATTAACAAATTGACTGCAAATAGTCAATGCGATTTATAGAAAACGATACGGTAAATGAAATAATAAAAAGAAAGTGCTGCTTAAATATAAATTAGTTTAAAGCAAAAGGAGCACACATTCTAAAAGTAGGAACAATTACTTTGAATATTTTTGTTGTAGTAAAATTGATCATATTAAAATGACCTTTCATTGCTCCATAAGGAGATGATAATAAACAGCCAGAACTGTAAGTATGATTTTCTCCTGGTTTTAAAACTGGTTTTTTACCAATTACACCTTCGCCGTCTACAACTTCTAAATCGTTAAGAGAATCGAAAATTTCCCAATGACGTGAAGTTAACTGAACAGAATCTTTACTATGATTTTCGATTGTAACTACATAACTAAAAGCAAAATGAATCTTGTAGTTTTTGAAGTAAGTGCCTTCAAAACTAGTCAAAACAGATATTTTTATGCCTCGTGTTATCTGAGAAACCATACTAACGTAGTATATATGTGAGTGTTATAGTGGCAAAGCTACAAAAAAAAATCGTTTAATCTAGAACCTTAACATTTGTTTTAGTTGACTATATTAATAGAGTTTGCATTTCCTTTTCCAATTACGCGCTGATAGCGGTCTGTAGCTTCTTTATAATAAACTAAAATGGTGTATTCATTTTCAGTTTGATAGAAGTTTCCATCAATAGCATTTTCATAATCAATAACACCTTTTTTGTCGGCAACTGTGTACTGAAAATTGGTGAAACCCTGTTTAATCATAATCGCTTTTTCAAAAACGCCTTTATCTGTGTTGTAATCCATTTTGTATTCTGGCGAAAGGCTATAATTATTAAACATTCCCGTAATATAAATGTCTTTGTTTAATCTAAAGGCGGGTGCAGAAAGCGTAAAATAAACCCAAGCATAATCAGCTTCAATATCATTGTTAGAACCATTGATGTTTTTAACGACAAAATTTCCGTTTACATCTTCATACAAAGTATAAATCTGGTTTCCTCGTGCCGCATTTGTGTACAGATAAGCATTATAAATGTCATTATTTGAACCTATACGCGCAACAAAATTGTTTGCTGCTCGAATATCTTTATTTTCAAAATATAAAAATTCATTTCCAGCCCAAAATTGTGTTTCTTGATCATATTTATAAATTAACTGATTGCCAAGCGTGTATTGCGGAACAACATTTTTTATTGCAGAATTAAAGTTTCCGTTTTGCATCAAAAGCACTTTTACATTTTGCAAAGGTGTTTGAAAAACGATATCATTTGAAAATATTGCAAAATCAAGATTTTGTTTAAAATTGATATTGTTTAAATTTCGTGTTCTTTTTACTTGAGCTGTAACGGTTGAATGATTTTCATACAAAACAAATTTTCTTGAAAGAATTACTTCTTTATCTTCATTTAGAATTCGAAGCATGTAATTTCCCGAAAGACGCAACTGTGTCGTAAATTGATTTGGAAATGAAAGATTGTAATGAGAATAAACCTGTAAAGTATTAAACGAATTAGAATAGTCCATAATTCGCTGATTATCCTGACCGTAAATATAATCTGTTTTCGGAATCTCAGTTGGTTTCCAATTGTAATCACAATGAATCACTTCAAAATAGTAATTTGCTTCGCTTCCAAATAAATCATCAAACTGAAATGTAAAACTAGAACCTAATTCGAAAATTGGAACTACGTTACTGCCATTCTGAACAAAAGAAACGGTTTTAATATTATAAGGCGGATCAATTTCTTTTTCTTGCGCTTTCGCGAAAGTGATAATGCAAAGAAAAATAAAGCTTGTATATAAAAATTTTGACATCTTATTACGTTGAAAGATTGTAAATATAACAATTTTATATAACGAAAAAGATGCCAATCTATTGGATTTAACTATTAAGAACCCAAAATATATTCAAGATTACTTTCGATTTCATCGTTAATATAACTTTCTTCTAAAAGCGAATCTGATAACAATTTTTTGTTTTCCTGCAGTTTAATGATTTTTTCCTCAACCGTATTTTTAGAAATAAAACGAATCACATTTACTTTGTTCATTTGTCCAATTCTATGCGCTCGTCCAACTCCTTGTTTTTCTGCAAAAGGATTCCACCAAGGATCTAAAAATAAAACGTAAGAAGCTTTCGTAATATTTAAACCAACTCCTCCCGCTTTAAGCGAAATAAAAAACAACAATGGATTTTCTTTTTCCTGAAAACGTTTCACTTCTTGTTCTCGCTTGCTTGCTTGCGTTTCGCCAGTAATTTCGCAAAACTCTATTTTGTTTTCTTTACACCAGTCTGTGTAGAAATTTAAATTCGTAACAAACGAACTGAAGATTATTACTTTTTGTTTCGCTTTAATTAAGTTTTCAAGATAATTGGTAACCGCAATATATTTTCCAGAATCAATTTCCGACTCTGCGTCTACCATTTTTGGATGATTACTCAACTGACGCAATTTCATTAAAGTATTAATAATGCTGATTTTATCAGGAGATCCGTCAGTTTTAAGCAAGAAATTACGAGCTTTGGATTTTTCTTTTTCGTATAATTTTTCCTGTTCAGGATCCATATCGCAATAATAAATCTGTTCGGTTAATTCGGGTAAGTCTTTTAGAACCTGTTCTTTAGTTCGTCTTAAAATATAAGGTTGAATAAGATTTTTTAATTCTGCTAAAACTTCTTCATTCTGTTTTTTCTCAATCGGATTTTTGAAATTTTCCATAAAGAAAGCGTAGCTTCCTAAAATCTCCGGGTTAATAAACTGCATTTGCGACCATAAATCGTCAAGCGAATTCTCGATTGGTGTACCACTCAAAGCAATTTTATGTCCAGTGCTTATTTTATTGATGGCTTTAAAAATCTTAGAATTTTTATTTTTAATGTATTGGCTTTCGTCTAAAATCAGATAACGGAAATCGTATTTTTCTAAAATGGAAATATCACGATGAACAATACTATAACTTGTAAAAATTAAATCAGTCGAATCTAATCTGCTTGCCAGTAATTTTCGATCATTTCCAACATATTGCATTCTAGAAAAGTGAGGCGTAAACTTTCCAGCTTCATTAAACCAGTTAAAAACCAAAGAAGAAGGTAAAACGATTAAAGCTTTAAGCGGTTCTCTCTCAATTGTAGTCTCATTTGCAAACAAATCAAAATTGGTGGTTTTGGTAGTAAAACCCAATTGTTCTTGCACAGAAACCAGAACAGATAAAGTTTGCAAGGTTTTTCCAAGTCCCATATCATCAGCAAGACACGCGCCCATATTGGAGTTAAAATGACCTAAAAGCCATTTTACTCCATCAATTTGATAAGGTCTTAAAGTTGCTTTTATAAGATCTGAAGCGGTAAATTCAGCTTTGTGAATTTGATCTAAATCATTGTCAATCTCTGAAATTCCGTCTAAAGCTGTAAAATTGCTTTTGCGTAAAAGCAAAGCTCCATTTTCTGTTTTGGCTAATTTTGCCAAAGAACCATATTTACTAAACCATTCTAACGGAATTAAAAAGTAGTTTCCGTCAGGCAATGCAAAAAGCCTTTCTTTGCTTTTTATGTTCGGGATAGTTTCACTGAAATTAATCTTGTAATTGCCAACCGTAATTATAATTTTAATATCAAACCAATCGGCTTTTGTTTCTTTTGCAATCGAAATTGTATTGCTTTCTGTAATGATTTCTTTGCTTTCTAGTTTTAAATTTTCAATAGTAAAACCTAAACTTTCCAATTTCTCTTTATGATCAATAATCAATTGAATATTAACGTAAGGATCGGAAGTTTCTGTTTCAGAATTCAATCCAAACAATTCATTTTTGATTTTTTCTAAACCAATTTCGAGTAATTTCTCAGTATATGAATTTTCTTCGTGACTTCTCTTAAATTGAATGATTTTAGGTTCATTCGCTACAGCGAAATCAACAAAAGAATGCGTTTTTTTAGTTTTGCTTCCATCAAAAATATATCCGTTATAATCAAAATAAAGATTGAGATAATAACAGTTTTTAAAAAAATCAAAAATAGGTTGAATCGTGCACGAAACAATCTGATCGCGAAGTTCAATTTCAAAACCATTTGCTTCAATATCAATTTTTTTAGCTATCGCTGGAATAAAATTTTTAAAATAATCATCAACTAATTTTGAAGGAATTTCAATTGATTTTTTCTTCAAAAAAGGAGTTAGTTTTTTAGCATTCAATTCTTTTAATCGCCCTAATTTTTTGTCAATAATTAGCCAGCCTGGTTCGTCTAAAAGAATCTCAGCGGTTTTATCCATTGGCGAAAATATATTTTCATTTTCTTTTAATGAAAGCGTATATGTGATGCCATCTGTGTGTTTGTCAAATTGAATTTGAGGTTCAAAATCCAACGGATCAATGCTTATTCTAGATCGATAAAAATCCTTTTCTGGACCTAAATTTAAAGAAAGCGGAAATTGTTCCTTTACAATCAAATCGTAAAACGGACTTAAATTAAATTGTAAATGCTGGCGAATCGCAAAATCAATTTTTGAATCTTTTTTTAAATCGGCAATCGTTTTAGCCGATTTAATTTTTGCACCAAATTTTTTAAAAATAAATTCAGGTTTTAAAGATTCGCAAATAGTGAGAATCCTTTTAGAATTAGAATCTAAATCTTCGAAATCAATTCCGAAACTTTCCAAAACACCTTTAGTTGCTTTTTTGTCTAGATATTTGATTTCAATAGTATTTTCAACAATATATGCTGTTGGAATATAGGCATTCAGATTTTTTTCAAAACTGATGTCAAAGCAGAACTGAAATGATTTTGTAGGTTGCAAAATTTAAAAATTTGGTTAGGCTTATAATTTAGGTTTGGGCAAAAAACAAAAGGAGTTTTCAAAATAATAATAATTTGAAAACTCCTTTTAAATGAACTTATATCACTTATATGTTGAAAAAATTAGTTTTCCTGTTTAAAGCAAAGCGGAATAATTTCGCCTTTTGCTAAACAGTATTTTTCAACCAATTCTGGTGCAATTTTATTTGTATAATCTTCTTCAATAACAATAAAACCTATGCTTCTTAATTTGTCGAAATAATCGCGTCCATAAACACGAACGTGATCGTATTGTCCGAAGATTTTTGCGCGTTCTTTCTGGTCTGTAATTGAATCATCTGCAAAAGTAACTTCGCGAGATAAGTCTTGTGGGATTTGCAAAATTGCCATTCCGCCAGGTTTTAAAACGCGATATAATTCTTGCATCGCTTTTGTATCGTCTGGAATATGTTCTAAAACGTGATTACATAAAATAACGTCGTATTCGTTGTCTTTGAAAGGTAAATTACAGATATCTGCTTTTACATCTGCCAATGGTGAAAGTAAATCGGTTGTTGTGTAATCAAGATTTTTTTGCTTGCGGAATCTTTTGTAAAAAGCTTGTTCCGGAGCAAAATGCAGTACCTTTTTTGGTGCTGTAAAAAAATCTGTCTGATCTTTTAGATATAACCAAAGCAAACGATGTCTTTCTAAAGAAAGCGTGCTTGGCGAAAGCACATTATTGCGTTGTTTTCCGTATCCGTAAGGTAAAAAAGATCTAAAACTTCTCCCGTCAATAGGATCAGTGTATTTATTTCCTTTTAAAGATAATGCTAAAATCGGACGCGCCACATAACTCAAACGAATTAATAATGGACGTGGTATTGTATTAAGGACTAATTTAAATAGTTTCTTCACAGGTTTGATTCGGGTTGTATTATAATACTAATGGCACTTTTCTAAATTCGTCTTCTTCATTGCTTTCGATTCCTAAAGCTTTGTAGATATATTGGAAAGTAGATAATAATTCTGGTTTTCCATCTACTAAAGCTACATCGTGCTCGAAATGCGCGCTTGGTTTTCCGTCAGCAGTCAAAATTGTCCAGCCGTCTTTTAGTTGTTTGATGTTTCTTGTTCCCATATTAATCATCGGTTCGATGGCAACAACCATTCCTTCAACAAACATTTTTCCACGTCCGCGTTTTCCGTAGTTTGGCATTTCTGGTTCTTCGTGCATTTTTTGCCCAACACCATGTCCGACCAATTCACGAACAACTCCGTAACCGTGAGCTTCTGTATATTTCTGAATCGCATTTCCAACGTCTTCAACGCGATTTCCAGCTTTAAATTCTCTAATTCCAACGTAAAGAGATTCTTTAGTAACACGCAAAAGTTTTTTTACTTCTGGTGCAACTTCTCCAATTTCGAAACTGTATGCGTGATCTCCGTGGAAACCATTTTTAAAAGCACCACAGTCAACCGAAATTACATCTCCATTTTTAAGAGGTGTATTATTAGGAATACCGTGAACAACCTGAGCATTTGGACTCATACAAAGCGAATTCGGGAAATCGTACAAGCCAAGAAAACTTGGAACTGCACCGTGATCACGAATAAATTCTTCGGCTAATTTGTCAAGATATAATGTTGTAACTCCTTCTTTAATTTCAGAAGCAATCATTCCTAATGTTTTTGATACGATTAAAGCACTTTCGCGCATTAATTCGATTTCCTCTCTAGTTTTTTGGATAATCATATTTTTTCCATTTTTCAGTTCGCAAAAGTACAATTTTTAATATTATTTTTTAAGTTATTTTTTTGCCGTGAAATGTAGTTTTTGCCACGAATTTTACGAATTATCACTAATTCCATTGTGCTGAATAATTTTTTTTAAATTAAAATTCATGCTAATTCGTGAAATTGGTGTTAGATTTTTTAATTTAATATCTCGCCAAAAAGCCCTAAATTAGTAGTAAAAACGATTATAATCATGGAAACTATTATAGATCAAGATATATCTAAAGTAAAGGCTCTTAAGAAAATGAAGAGAAATTCTTTGGCTCTTTTAGGTTTTGCAGTGCTACTGTTTATCATTGCTATTTATTTTAAAATCCCGATACTTCAGGCTTTTAGCGAAGCGGCAATGGTAGGCGGAATTGCTGATTGGTTTGCTGTTGTGGCTTTATTTCGTCATCCGATGGGAATTCCGATTTGGCATACGGCAATTATTCCAACCAAGAAAAATGAAATAGGGGAAAATCTTGGGAATTTTGTTTCAGAAGAATTTCTAAATCGTGAAAAATTAGAAATTAAATTGGACGAATTTAACTTTGCAACTAAAGCTTCAGATTGGCTTTCGCAAAAAGAAAATGCAGATAAAATTGCGAATGCTGTTGCTGTAAATATTATTCCTGGAATTTTACGAACCATAAAAGATGAAGATGTAAAAAGATTTATTCAGGTTCAGTTTGCAGCAAAAATGGAAGGGATAAACTTTGGGAATTGGGTTGCTGTTGCTTTAGAACCTTTGCAGAAAGGCGATTTGAAAAATCAAATGCTGACAAATCTTCTCGAAGTAATGAGTGCTGAATTGACTAATAATAAAGATTTAATAAGGCAGAAAGTAAAAGCATCTACTCCGTTATTGAGTTTTGGATTGGCTGATAAAAAAATCACTGAAGGGGTTTTTAATGGTTTGCAGGATTTTCTAAATGAAGCTAAAAAGCCAGAAAGTGCTGTTCGCTTAAAAATTGATGAATATATTTTTAATTTCTTAGAAAAAGTAAAAAACTCTGAAGAAATGAGAGTTAAAATAAACGATATAATTCTAGGTTTTGTTGGAAAAAAAGAAGTTCAAGATTACATCAATGGAATATGGGACGAAATAAAGCTTTCAATTACAAATGATTTGGATAAAGGAGAAGGGTCTTCAATAAAAAATAGTATTTCAAATTTAATTCAAACTTTTGGAAACGGAATTAAAGAAGATTCCGTTATGATTGACAAAATCAATAATTTTATTAAAATTGATTTACTGTCGGTTCTTTTAAACAATAAAAAAGTGATTGGAGATTTAATTTCTTCAACCGTAAAAAGCTGGGATGGAAAAGAGGTTTCGGAAAAATTAGAATTAGAAATCGGAAAAGATCTTCAATACATTAGAATCAACGGAACTTTAGTTGGAGGTTTTATTGGACTTGTAATTTATGGAGTTGAACAATTGTATCATTATGTTTTTTAAACCATATAAGTGATATAAGTAAATATAAAGTTTGGGGGTTTTCTTTGTGGAAATAGAAATCATATAAGAAATATAGGGTAACTCAAACATTTTTAAGTTTTACATTCTGCTACAATATAGTTCTCGCAAAGTCGCAGAGACGCAAAGTTTTTAAATTTCTTTGCGACTTAGCGTCTTTGCGAGATTTTTTTAAGTTCAGTTTAAATGAACTTATATTACTTATATGGTTTGAGAAATTTTATAATAATGAATGACAAGTCATTGCGTTTGGCTGTTGCACACCCATCAATTCTAAAATTGTTGGAGCGATATCACCTAAAACACCATCTTGAATGCTTTTTAATTCTTTGTCAACTAAAATAATCGGCACTGGGTTTGTGGTGTGTGCTGTATTTGGAGATCCGTCAGGATTAATCATAGTTTCGCAGTTTCCGTGATCCGCAATTACGATTGTCGTATAATCGTTTGCAAGAGCGGCTTCGATTACTTTTTTCGCGCAAGCGTCAACAGCTTCACAAGCTTTAATTGCAGCTTCCATAATTCCGGTGTGACCAACCATATCTCCGTTTGCGAAGTTTAAACAAACGAAATCAACTTCGCCTTTGTTTAATTCAGGAACAAGGGCATCGGCTAGTTCGTAAGCGCTCATTTCTGGCTGTAAATCGTAAGTCGCCACTTTTGGAGAGTTTCTTAAGATTCTTTCTTCGCCCACAAAAGGAGTTTCTCTACCTCCAGAAAAGAAGAAAGTTACGTGAGGATATTTCTCAGTTTCTGCAATTCTGATTTGTTTTTTACCTGCTTTTTCTAAAACCTCACCAAGTGTTTCAGTGATATTATCTTTATTGTAAACCACTTTTACGTTTTGGTACGTTTCGTCGTAGTTTGTCAATGTTACATAATATAGGTTTAGTTTATGCATGTTTTGCTCGTGGAAATCCTGTTGCGAAAGTGCTTCAGTAAGTTCACGTCCTCTATCTGTTCTAAAGTTAAAGAAAATAACAACATCGCCTTCAACAATTGTAGCAAGCGGTTTTGCATTTTCATCGACAATAACAACAGGTTCGATAAACTCATCCGTTACGTCTTTTGCATAGCTATCCAAAACACTTGCAACAGCATTTGTTGATGGAGTTCCAACGCCGTTAACTACTAAATCGTAAGCTAATTTTACACGCTCCCAACGTTTGTCGCGATCCATTGCATAATAGCGTCCAATGATAGAAGCTATTTTTACTGGAGTATCTTTAATGTAATCTTGTAAATCGTGAATGTATTTTCCTCCAGATTTAGGATCAACGTCACGTCCGTCTGTAAAAGCGTGAATATATACCTGATCTAAACCATATTCTTGAGAAGCATCGATTAATCCTCTAAGATGTGAAGTATGTGAGTGAACACCACCGTCTGAAACTAATCCTAAAAAGTGTACTTTTTTATTATTGTTTTTAGCGTAAGTAAAAGCATCAATTAACACTTGTTCTTTTGCTAATGTTTTGTGCTCTACCGCTAAATTTATTTTGGCTAAATCCTGATATACAATTCTTCCAGCACCAAGGTTCATGTGTCCAACCTCGCTGTTTCCCATTTGACCTTCAGGCAAACCAACATTTAATCCGTCAGTTCTCAGTTGAGCACTTGGGTAATTTTTGTAAAGACTGTTTATAAAAGGAACATTTGCATTGTCTATTGCAGATACTTTAGGGTCAGGAGATTTTCCCCAACCATCTAAAATCATAAGGATAACTTTTTTGTTCATTACTTTTTGTTTTCTACAAAGATAAGTCATTTCTAAACTTTGAAGAGAAAGCTTTGTTACATTTATATTTTATAAAATGAAGTGTAGCAAAAAATATTAAATTAATTATAGAAATCTTTATTTATTAAAATTTATTCACGCTAAGCTCTTTTTCGGACTTTATTTTTGACAGCATTATAGTCAATAAAATATTTTACGCTAATAGAAAAAATGTGTTTTAAGGCATCATTGTTTAAAAGTCCAGATACATTGTGTTTAAAATCTTTGTCTATAATGCGTTCAAAATTAGCGGCATTATTTCTGTACATGGCCTGAATTGTTTTTTTTCTGGCCGTAATTCCAAGTTGAGAATAAAATAAAATACATGAAAATTACTTTTTTCATTAAAGTTTTTGATGTAAAATACATTCAAAGGCACATTAATTTATAAAAAATAGACTTGACTTTCTTTTATTTGTTATGGTTTAAGTTTCAAAATCCCCACTTTTTTTTGAATTTATTAAGAAAATTCCTCGAAATGTTAAGTTTTTAACCATAAGAAAAAATCTTACAGAATCGGCATATTTATGTTAATAATGTTAAAGTTTAGGCAAAAAATGCCTGAAAATCAGGCTTGTATTTTGCAAGGAGTGAATTTTTTCTACTTTTGCCTTACCCAAATTTTTGTTTAACCTAAAGAATTTCAATGATTTACAAGATTTATCCGTTATTTGTGTTTTTACTATTGTCTTTTACAAAAGATTCGAAAAACACTGCCGATCTAAAAAAGAACGCGACTGAAAAAACGATTGCTAAAGTTGAAAAAGTAACTGTTGATTCAAAAATCGAAAGCGTTTACAGTGCCCTAAATTCAAACAATTTTAAAATGCCTGAACTTAAAACTTTTTCGGAAGCTTTAAAAGGATTTTATTTGTTGAAAGAGAGAGGAGTTATCAAGAAAAATATCTTGACTCTTATTGATTTTAGTATGTCATCAAATACAAAACGTCTGTGGGTTATTGATTTGACAACAAATACTATTTTATACAATTCGCTTGTTGCACACGGAAGAAATACTGGAGAAGAATTTGCTTCAGCATTTTCAAATCTTAATTCTTCTTTCAAAAGCAGTTTAGGATTTTATGCAACTGGAGAAATTTACCAAGGTAAACATGGTGCTTCATTACGTCTAGATGGTCTAGAAAATGGCGTAAATGATAATGCTCGTGAAAGAGGCGTAGTTATGCACGGTGCAGATTACGTATCTGAGTCTTTTATCAGAGATCATAAAAGATTAGGTAGAAGTCAAGGTTGTCCTGCGCTTCCAGTTGGATTGACAAACGAAATCATTCAATTAATAAAAGATAAATCGTGTTTATATATTTATCATCCATCAAGAAGTTTCGCGATGGAAGAAAGACTAATTTCTTAGTTTAGCATATAAATCCGAATCTAAATTATAAATATCAGCTCTGAAAAGGAGCTGATTTTTTTTGCTCCAAGCTGTCCAATACCATTGATATAGCGCGTACTTTTTAGTGATTTTAAAGCTCATTGTTTTTTTACTCGCTATGATAGTGTCAATTCTGTCTTGTGGCCAGTTGCCGTCTACATCTAAAATGTGTTGCGCCAACTCCAACGGATTTTCAACGCGTACACATCCAGAACTCATAGAACGATTATTTCTTCCAAAAATATTACGATGATTGGTATCGTGCAAATAAACGCTATGATGATTTGGGAATAAAATTTTCATTAAACCCAACGAATTAGAATATCCGGGACTTTGTACATAACGATAATTGTTCGGTTTGTTCTCATTCCAATTAACTGGATCGACAACATTTCCAGAAGAATCATAAATAGTGATATTCTTTTTGCTTAAATAATTTCGATTTCGTTTCATTGCAGGAACAACATCTTCTTTCAAAATTGTTGGAGGAACCGTCCAAGTCGGATTAAAAACGACCGTTTTTAAAACCGAAGTAATAATAGGCGTTCTTCTTTTGCTTGTTCCAACAACAACATTTCGAACTAAAGTAGTATCTTGATTTTCTACAACATTAAGACTGTAATCAGGAATATTTATAATGAAATAATTCTCTGCAAATTCATTTGGATACCATCTCCAACGCTCTAAATTGGCAATAATTTGCTCTTTTCTTTTTTCTTTAGAATAATTTAAAGCTTTAATAGTTCCCACACCAATAACGCCATCAGCAGCTAAACCGTGTCTCTCTTGGAATTTTTTAATAGCTTCAAAAGTTTTACTGTCGTATATCTTTGTAAGACTATCTCTTCCGGTAAGATCGTTCCAATAGCGTAATCTTTTTTTAATATTGATTAAAGCGGAATTGGTATCATTTAAAACAATTTTTTCTACCGATTCGATTGTTTTAATCTCATCGTCAGGAAAAGTATTTATAAGTTCAAGCGCTTTTAATAGTTGCTTATAAGTTTGGGTTTTAGGCTGAATATTGTCAACAATGCTATCTAATTTGTTCTTATTAAAAGCTTTAATTAAAACATTATTTACGTCAAATGCCTTTTCATCGAGATCCCAATTGTCATAAAGCTTCTTAGGATCTAGTTTTCCTCTATATAGATCATTTAGGTATTTTTCAAAATTATAAGTCAGCAAAATATCATAAGTTGCTAAATCTTTATCACTTAGAGAGCTTATTCTGGTTTCAAATTTTTTCAGTTGAGATGCCTTATAATCTTCAGGATTTAAACCTAATTCTTCTGATTTTTCTAATTGAGATAAAACATATTTTCTTTTCTGAAGATTTCCCCAAACGGTTTGATTTTCAGAAGCGATATAAAATTGTTTCAGAGTTTCGCTTTTATAAGCGCCAATTATAGCGGTATCAATATCTACTTTTCTTTCATCAGTAAGTATAATTGCTGGTGCTTTTTTAGGGGCAGCAGGAACTGGTTTGGGAGTGTCTTTTTTACAGCCCACAACAATGCATATTACCAATAAAAAGTAAAGTTTTTTCATTCTTGTAATTTTTTAAACATCAAATAATGTTCGCCAACGTCTTTGATATCAAATGATTTATCTAGGGGGTGATAATTCAATTTTTGATAAAAGCCAATAGCTGCCGTTCTGGCGTTAAACCAAATCAAATCAACTTTGTTTGCATTGTAGTAGGTTTTACAATGTTTGATTAAAGTCTCTCCACATATCGTTTTAATGCGTTTCTTAAACTGCCATCCCACGAATTTGGTCTTGATTTTTGCTCGGCAAATATAGTGCTGATTTTTTGAAACAAGGAAATAATTCCTATTAATTTTTTATTAACAAATTATCCGCAAATAATGCTCTGTTTATAAATCGTCTCCTTCGAAGATACGGCTTTCTATTGGTTTTTTCGCTCTTAAAACTGACTAACGAATGATAAAATTTTCTTTTGATGTAATTTCTTCAATTGTAATCATGATTTTTTTGAAAAATATTACTTTTATAACTTTTTAATTTTAAATAAGTTATAAATAATTGTTGTTTTTTCTTGAATTTTTTTGCGAAAAAGCTTGTTTTGAACTGAACTTTCTTTTTATATTTGCACCACCAATGCGAAAGTAGCTCAGTTGGTAGAGCTCCAGCCTTCCAAGCTGGTTGTCGCGAGTTCGAGCCTCGTCTTTCGCTCTAGAAATAAATAATTTTTAGATTTTTATTTTTTTAAAGATTAAAATTGTTTATATTTGCACCCTGTTAATGCGAAAGTAGCTCAGTTGGTAGAGCTCCAGCCTTCCAAGCTGGTTGTCGCGAGTTCGAGCCTCGTCTTTCGCTCTTTAGAAGCCTCAAACATTGTTTGAGGCTTTTTTGTTTTTTATCATTTTTAAACCATATAAGTGATATAAGAAAATTTAAGTTCTTTTATTTGAGTATTTTTTAAATGAACTTATATCACTTATATGGTTTATAAATTAGTTCAGATTGCTTAAATCGCTTTCTGTTTCTAGTTCGATTGGAGTTTTATTTTGCTGGAATAAGCGAGCAGATAAATCTCCTTTCAGAGTAATCTTATCTCCTTTTACTTCTAGCCAGCTTCCTTCTCTTAAACCTAAAACCGGAATCGAATTAAAAGCATGAAACTCTTTAATTCTTGTTTCGCGAGTTTCTCCCATATGTTTAGATTGCAAATCTGCGTCTAAATAATGCGGATTTAAGTTGAAAGGAATTAATCCTAAAGTTTGGAAACTTGGCGGATAAATGATAGGCATGTCGTTTGTCGTCTGCATCGATAATCCGCATATATTACTTCCGGCGCTTGATCCTAAATAAGGCGTGCCATTTTTTACAGTTTCAGAAAGTAACTGCATGATATTGTTTTTATAAAGCTGCGTAACTAATAAAAAAGTATTTCCGCCTCCCGTAAATATTCCTTCTGCATTTTTTACAGCATCCTGCGGATTTTCAAATTCGTGAATTCCTTTAACTTCTATGTCAATTTTTACAAATGCTTCTTTGGCTTTCTGTGTGTATTCGTCGTGCGAAATGCCGCTTGGACGCGCGTAAGGAATAAACAAAATGCTTTTGCAATTTTTAAAATGCGATTGTAAAACAGGTAAAATGTATTCTAAATATCCGCCTCCGTGCAAAGTTGAGGTGCTTGCGATGATAATGCTTTTCATGATTATAAAAATGGTAATTTGTTTGTTAAAGGTATTAAAAAGTCTGTTTTTATGTAGATTTTTAAAATTTTAATTAACATTTTTTTACCAAGTCGTTAATATTAAATTTGGAGCGGATTGAGATATTTTTACCCTTTTAAGAATATTTTTAATTTATTTCATTTTGATTCAGAAAATTACTTGTTTTTTAGTTGTTTTAACGGTTCAAACTTGCTTGTCTCAAGTGCAGGACAGGTCTATTATAAACGGTAAAGTCGAATCAAATACTTCAGATTTGAGTGGTATTTATGTTATTAATGCTCAAACAGAAGAAACGGTTACAACAAACACTTCTGGATCTTTTTCGATTTTAGCAAAACCAGATGATATTTTGGTTTTTTCTTCAATAAGTTATAAAGAAAAAAGAATTTCACTGAAAGCAGAAGATTTTTCAAATCTTAATTTTACTGTGAAATTGAATATGGTCATGTATCAATTGCAAGAAGTTGTAATCAAAAAATATGATAATATCAATGCAGAAAGTTTAGGTGTAATACCTTATGGTCAAAAAAAATATACTGAAGCAGAAAGAAAATTGCATACGGCAACGGCATTGAATGCAACTGCAAATGGAGGCGGAATGGTGGGTGGATCTATTTCTGCTGATCCTTTACTTAATTTTTTCTCAGGAAGAACAGCGATGTTAAAAAAGGAAGTGGCTGTAGAGAAAAAAGAGTTTTTAATGAGACTTTTAGAAAATATGTTTAGTTTGGAACATTTTATTGACAGATTAAAAATTCCTGCGGAATATGTAAAAGGATTTGAATATTATGCAATAGAAAACGACAAGTTTACAGTAATTTTAAATTCGAAAAATAAGACTTCGACAGAATTCTTGTTGGGCGAGTTAGCAGTAAAATATAAAGAAATGCTTGCTGTTGGAAACAAGTAAAGCCATATCAGCACTATTTCTTCTGATTGTTCAAACAGGTTTTGGACAGACAGAATTAAAGCTGTTGCATGGAAAGATAGTTTTAAGTTCTAAACCAGTTGAAGGAGTTAATGTAATCAATAATAATTCGCAAATATCTACGATTTCAGATTCGCAAGGCAATTTTTCAATTCCAGTAAAAGAAAATGAAATTTTGGTTTTTTCGGCGGTTAATTTAAATCCTTTAAAAAGACGAATTGTAAAAGATGATTTAAGATCTTCAGAATTGTTAATCGAAATGACAGTAAAAGAACTTGAATTGCAAGAAGTTATTGTTGACGAAAATACAGCTATTACAGCTGAAAATTTAGGTATAATTCCTAAAGGTCAGAAAAAATATACGCAGGCAGAAAGACAATTAGCGACAGCTGGAGATTTTAAACCAATAATGTTGTTGGGTCTTTTAGGAGGTTCGATGCAGCTTGATCCGTTAATCAATAAAATTAATGGGAGAACAAAACGATTAAAAGCAAATGTTGAAATTGAGAAAAAGGAAAAAAATCTCCTCAAATTAGGTTATTTGTTTGATGATGTCTACTTTGTTCAAAAGTTGCAAATAGCCAAAGAAAATGTAAATGAATTTAAACTTTTTGTGATTGAAAACAACGAATTTTGCACGGTTTTAAATTCAAAAAATAAAACTTCGACAGAATTTCTTTTAGGAGAATTGGCTGCAAAGTATAAAGAAATAATTTCTAGTGAAAATAACTAAAAACATATCTATAATTGTTCTGGTTTTATTTGTTCAAATTTGTTTTGGACAAAAAAATGATTTAAAACAATTGATTGGAAAGGTGATAGAGCATTCCACACCAATAGAAGGAGTTAATATTATCAATAATGCAACTCAAGTAGCAACTGTTTCAGATTCTGAAGGTAATTTTTCGATGCAGGTTAAAGAAGGAGATGTTTTGGTTTTTTCTGCTGTAAACCTTGAGCCATTGAAACATAGAGTTGTATCTGGCGATTTTTATCCTAACATTTTAATTGTTAAAATGACTGCGAAAGAAGTCGAATTGAAAGAGGTTGTGGTTAATGAAAATGCGAATATTACAGCCGAAAATTTAGGAATAATTCCGTACGGACAAAAAAAATATACTCCAGCAGAAAGAAAAGTTTATACGGCAACTTCGACTTCCGTAGATAAGCTTTTGAATGCTATTTCAGGTCGAACTACTATGCTGAAAAAAGAAGTAAATGTGGAGAAAAAAGAAGCGCTTTTTAGAAAACTAGAATATCTTTTTGAAGAGAATTATTACACAGATAGATTGAAGATTCCGGTTGATGATATTAAAGGATTTCAATTATTTTGTGTGGATGATGCTGATTTTGCTGTATCTTTGAATAGTAAAAACAAAACAATGAGTATGTTTTTAATCACAGATCTAGCAAGAAAATATCTAACAATTCTCGAAAATGAAAAATAAATTAGGAGTACTCGTTGTCTGCTTATTTTGTCAAATTGTATTAGGGCAAAACGATTCAAGGAAGCCATTACATGGTCAAGTTTTAAATGACTTTTTAGCCATTGAAAGTGGTTATGTAATGAATATTAATGCCAATGTCAGAACATTTATTGGTTCAGGCGGTTTGTTTGATATTATGGCGCGACCAAAAGATACGTTGCTGTTTTCTGGTTTGGCATTTCAATCAAAAAAAATCATTTTAACAGAGAAGGATTGCGCTGAAGTGCTTTTTAAGGTAAAATTAGATTTAGTAAATAATCAGCTTAAAGAAGTTGTTGTTCATAAAGAATTAAAAGTCAAAGCTCTTGGAGGCGGTTCGCAAGGTATTGTAGATATGCAGTTTGAAGATGATAAGCAATCTACAGCAAAAAATACGGCAATGATGTCGGATCAAACGATAAAATACGGAATGGATTTTGTTCGTATTTTTAAAGATGTCAAAAAACTTCTTAAGAAAAAAGACGATATAAAAGACGAAGAAATAACGGATATCGCTTTTGTGGAATATGCGAAAGATAATTTTACAAAAGACTTTTATACCAATACATTAAATCTTAAAGAAGATGAAATCGAATTGTTTTTAATGTATTGTTCCAATGATCCGCACTCAAAACAAATGGTTAATCCTGATCAGAAATTTCAATTGATAGATTTCATGATTAACAAGAATAAAGAATTTAAGAAAGCGGCTGCTGCTCAAAAATGAAAAATAAATTAGTTTACTGTTTTCTGGCGGTCGTATTTGTATTGTCTTCCGCATTTACTTTTCATAAATTTTATGTTGGAGTTTTTCAGGTAAATTATGTTGCCGAAAAAAAGATGATTCAGATAACTTCGCGCATTTTTATTGATGATTTGAATAATGCGATGGAAAAAAAGTACCATAAAAAAACTTTTGTAGGTACCGAAAAAGAAACGCAGGCAGATCTCGATTTATTCGAAAAATATCTTTCAGAAAACTTTTTGATAAAAGTAAACGGTCAGTCAAAAAAAATAACTTTTTTGTCTAAAGAAGTCGAAGCGGGAGATGTTCTAGTTTGTTATTCTAGAATTAAGGATATTGATAAGTTTAAAACATTAGAAATTTCGAATACAATCTTAGTGGATTGGAACTCAGAACAGCAAAACATTACACATATTTCAGTATTTGATACCAAAAAGAGTGTTCTTTTTACACAATCTTCAAGGAAAGAAGTGTTAAAATATTAAATCAAGTCTTGAAATTATGTATTAATTACTATTTTCACAGCCTGACAAATTACCATTTAACTTTTTATGAAAAAACTTTCATTATTATTGCTTTTTCCTGCATTTTTAGTTGCACAGGAAAACGCAGGAACTGCCCCTGTTAGGCAACAAGGAAAATACGATACCAATAAATTTAGCCAGATGTACGATTTATTGGCTACTCCAAATATGTTTCGTACTGCTTCTGGTGCTCCAGGACCAGCTTATTATCAACAACAAGCCGATTACAAAATTGATATTGAATTAGACGATAAAAATTCAAAATTAAGCGGATCTGAGGTTATTACTTATAGCAATAATTCTCCAGATTCTTTGGAATATTTATGGATTCAATTAGATCAAAATCAGGCTAGAGCCAATACGCAAACTTCATTAGCAGAAAGTGATAAAATTAGTCAGGTTCTACCACTTGATGGGTTTTCTTCTAAATATTTGAAGAAAGATTTAGAGCGCGGTTTTAATATTGAGCAGGTAAAAGATGCAAAAGGTAATGCAATGTCGTATACCATCAACGAGACCATGATGCGTATTAATTTGACTTCACCTTTAAAACCGGGAGAAAAAATCTCTTTTTCAATAAAATGGTGGTACAACATCAACAATTATAGAAAAGAAGGCGGTCGTTCTGGTTATGAATTATTCGAGAAAGACGGTAATAAATTATATGTAATTGCGCAATTCTACCCAAGAATGGCAGTTTATAATGACGTTGAGGGATGGCAGAATATGCAATTCTGGGGAAGCGGAGAGTTTGCTCTTCCTTTCGGAAATTTTGATGTAAATATTACTGTTCCTGCAGATCACGTAATTGATGCTACTGGAGAATTAACAAATAGAAGCGAAGTTTTTACAGCAGAACAAGTAAAAAGATACGAACAAGCTCAAAAATCATTTGACAAACCTGTTGTTATTGTAACGCAAGCAGAAGCAGAAGCAGCTGAAAAAGGTTTTTCTGAAAAGAAAAAAACTTGGAAATTCAGCGCTAAAAATGTTCGTGATTTCGGAATTGCTTCTTCAAGAAAATTCATTTACGATGCAATGGCTGTAAAAATCGGAAACAGAACTGTTATGGCAGAATCTGTTTATCCAAAAGAATCAAATCCGCTTTGGGGAGAAACTTCTACAATGGTTGTGGCGCATACTTTAAAAAGTTATTCATCTCATACTTTTGATTATCCTTATCCAAAAGCGGTTTCAGTTTCAGCGGAAGATCAAGGAATGGAATATCCAATGATTTGCTGGAATTACGGTCGTCCTGACGAAAATGGTGTAACGAGCAAAGAAGTTAAAAACGGAATGATTGGTGTTGTAATTCACGAAGTTGGACATACTTTCTTTCCAATGATTGTGAATTCGGATGAGCGCCAATGGACTTGGATGGATGAAGGTTTAAATTCATTTTTAGAGTATTTAGCAGAACAAGAATTAGATTCTAATTTTCCTTCTAGAAGAGGACCAGCAAAAAATATTGTTCCTTACATGAGTGGTGATCAAAAGTTTTTGGAGCCGATTATGTCGAATTCAGAAACAATTCATCAGTTTGGAAATAACGCTTACGGAAAACCGGCTACAGGTTTAAATATTTTGAGAGAAGTCGTTATGGGAAGAGAATTGTTTGATCACGCTTTTAAAACGTATGCAAACAGATGGAAGTTCAAACACCCAACTCCAGAAGATTTCTTTAGAACGATGGAAGATGCTTCGGCAGTAGATTTGGATTGGTTTTGGAGAGGTTGGTTTTACTCAACAGATTTCGTAGATATCGGAATTAAAGAAGTAAAACAATATTATGTTTCAGAAACGCCAACTGCTGATCTTAAAAATGTAAAAGTTAGAAAAGGACGTTTTGGTTTTGAAAAAGGCCCTTTTGTTTATTTAGTTGCTGGAGATAATGCAGAAGTAAAAGCGTCTTCTAAAAAGGCATTAGAAGTTGAAGAATTTAAAACTTTAGCAGATTATGTAGATCAGACTTTTACGGCTGAAGAAAAAGCAAACATCAAATCGCCTAAATATTTCTATGAAGTAGAATTTAATAAACCAGGCGGAATGATTATGCCGATTTTAGTTGAAATCACATACGAAGACGGTTCTAAAGACAATTACAAATATCCAGCGCAAATCTGGAGAAAAGGTAATGAATCGGCTAGAAAAGTATATGCTACAACTAAAGCAATTAAAAGTATTCAGGTCGATCCAAAATTGCTTACAGCAGATATTGATGTAACCAATAATTCTTGGCCAAAAGTAGAAACGAAGTCAAAATTTGACTAAATAAATAAAAAGTTAGAGAAAAGTTCATTGGGAATAAAAGCCTAATGAACTTTTTTCTTTTTTTTAATAAATGCATTTTAAAGGACTTTTTAAGTTAATTTTAAAACTCTAAGGTGCAAAATTTAATATCTTTGCGTCAACAAAAATAAAAGTTATGTTTGGTATAGGAGGAGGAGAATTAGTTTTTATACTGTTTATAGTACTAATGCTTTTTGGTTCAGATAAAGTTCCAGAAATTGCTCGTACAATGGGAAAGGCTATGGCTCAGTTAAAAAATGCAACTAATGATATTAAAAGTGAAATTCAAAAAGGAGCTGAGGCCAACGGTCTTGACTCTAAATCTTTGACTGATATCACAGGAAATATCAATGCAGAAATTAATAATGCAAAATCTAATTTACTCGGAGATACAGGAAATCTTTTAGGAGATACAACCAATGAAATTGAAAAAGTAAAAGAAGATATTGACACACTTTCTGGACCTATTAAACGCCAAAGATAATGCTTGAAACAATAAAGGAATTAGATGAAAATCTCTTAATATATCTTAACGGATTAGGTTCTGAAACATATGATAAACTTTGGCTGATTATAACGAATCAGTTATATTGGACACCATTTTTTCTATTACTTTTTTATCTTATTTATAAAAAAATAGGAGGTAAGCAGACTTTGTATTTATTGCTTTTTATAGCAGTTCTGATTGCTTTTACAGATCAGACTTGTAATTTATTCAAGCATATTTTTCAGCGTTTACGTCCTTGTAATGATCCAGAAGTAAATACCATTATTCGAGTTGTTCAGGTTAGAAAATCATTTAGTTTTTTCTCTGGGCATGCTGCTAATACAATGGCGGTTGCAACTTTCTTATTTTGGGTTTTAAGACGTTATTTTAAATACATAGGTTTCTTATTCTTATGGCCTTTAATATTTGCTTACAGCCGAATTTATTTAGGATTACATTTTCCAGGAGATATTCTTGCAGGGTATTTCTTTGGAGCACTTTTCGGATCGCTTATTTATTTAGTGTACAGAAAATTGAAACCACAATATTTTCCAGAATAGAGTTTTTAGGAAAATGCTAAAGTTCTGAGGCACTAAGATTTTAAGATTCTTTTTGTAGAGATGCGTCTCAGTGCGTCTAGCATTAGATTCGAAAAAAAATAAAATTATAATAAATTGCCTCCAGCTTTAGCTGGAGGTTTTTTTTATGGAAAAGGAAAAGGCTTTAGCCAAATTATAGATTGTTTAATTTGGCTAAAGCCTTTAATGTTGCTAAGATTATGTTCCTCCAGCTAAAGCTGGAGGCAATTCATTTTACTGCTTTTATAAAACCCTACTAACGGTCAACCCATCACGAATCGGCAATAAAACCGTCTCCACTCTAGGATCATCTTTTAAAAGCTGATTGTATTCTAAAAGCACTTTTGTACTAACATCATTTGGGTGAACTGGTTCCAGAATTTTTCCGCTCCATAAAACATTATCCGATAAAATAATTCCGCCTTTATTCATTTTTGGAACAATCATTTCCCAATAATTAAGATAGTTTTCTTTATCAGCATCAATAAAAACCAAATCAAATTTTACGTCTAAATCTGGAATAATATTTACAGCTTCTCCCAAATGCTGAAAAATCTGTTTTCCCCAAGGTGATGCATCAAAATATTTTCTTTGAAAATCTACTAATTCTTCTTTAATATCAATAGTATGCAATTGTCCAGTTTGCTGCATTCCCTCACATAAACACAATGCTGCATAACCTGTGTAAGTTCCGATTTCAAGAATATTTACAGGACGAATTAATTTAGATAACATACTCAAAACGCGTCCTTGAAAATGACCGCTTAACATTCTTGGCAATAATATTTTTTGGTATGTTTCTTTATTAAGTTTTGCTAGTAATTCTGGCTCATTTTCTGAGTGCTGTTCGATGTAATCTTCTAATTCTTGTGATATAAAATGCATGTTGTAGTATCTTGTAATTTCAGATGCAAAAATACAAAAAATATTGGCGAACTATTTGGCATAAAAAAACCATTCGTTTTTGGCGAATGGTTTCCGTTTTTACTTTTTAATTTGCTTATTTTTTCAAAGCTTCATTTACTTCTTTAGCTGTTTTTACAGTTCCGTCTTTGGCAGCTTTAGCAGCATTTTCAACTTTTTCTGCACCTTTTTTAGTTGCATCTTTTACATCTTCAGCAGCTTTTTTAGTAGCGTCTTTTACATCTTGAGCTGCAGTTTCAGTCGCATCTTTAGCTTTAGTAGCAGCGCTTTCAGCTTTACTTACAGCGCTATCTTTAACTTCTTCGATATCTGTTGTTAGAGAGTCAACTTTGTTTCCAAGAGTTAATTCGTCTTCAGCAGGTTTTGTTTCTTTTTTTTCGCAAGATTGAACCGCGAATGCTAATAAAGCGATAACAGCTAAACTTAAAATTTGTTTTTTCATAATTTCAATTTTTTTTAGGTTGATAAAACTTAAAGGTTAAATGGCTGAAAAATAAAAATACAAATTTTAAAATGATTGAGCTCTTTGTAAGATTATTTTTCTTTCGAGAGCAAGACAATTCTTATGCCAAAAATTTTGAATTTTGAAGAGAGAAGATATTTTTTTTTAATTTTTATATAAACTGAAATTTATAATAATATCATCTTTTACTTTTATAAGTCCAGCCATTTTTACTGGAGCTTCTAATTCAATATCGGAGAATTTTAAATTTAAAGTTCCTTGAATTTTTTCATCAGAATTGTATAAGGTAAAATCTTTGTATTTCAGTGTTTTGTCTGTAATGTAAAAGTTGAGTCTGCATTTGTAATTTTTGCCGTCTTTTTTAATATCGGTAATGCTTACTGTACTGTTTGGAAATTTTTTCACCTTTACAGTTCCTTGCAAATCCTTTGTCATTATTTTGTTGCCACAATCAAAATTTGACATTTTAATGTCGGTATTGAAAGTGTTCTTTTTAGTACAATTTACATAAACCGTGTCCTTTATATTAAAGGTGTTAGAGCAATTGTATTTACCAACTGTAGATAGTCCTGTGATTTCTATTTTAATTTTATTTATTACCACAGCCGTATCTTCTGGTAAAAAAGTGGGTTTAGCACTTCCTAAGAAAAAGAAAATTGCTAAACCCATAATTAATATTGAAAATCTCGTTTTCATTTTTGTTTATATTAAAATGCAATTACTGCTTCGAATACTAAACCGTTAAATTTACCACCATAAAAGTTATTTACGTTTCCAGTAGCAGGATCTCCTGTAAATTGTGAGTAATTTTTATAGTTTTGATTAACGTAGTTTAATTTAGCTAAAATGTTTTTAGTCATAAACCAACCAGCACTTGCTTCAAATTTATCAACTGTAACTTCTTTGGCATCAGCATTAGATAATTTTCCAGATACGGTATTGTATTTTCCTCCAAGATAGAATTGTTCAGTTTTTCCAAATCTGTAAATAAGCTCTGAAGCATATTGATTAGCAGTACGTTTGTCGTCAGTTCCAGCTTTATCTCCTCCTGAAGCTAATTCGATTGTCCCGAAGAATTCAAGTCCTTTATATTTTACAAAAGGGTTAATCATGTAAGTAGTAGCCCAGTTTTTGAAATTAGGGTTGAACGTTGCTTCTGGAGTAGATGTTTTACTAAAACTAGTAGCAACATCAGTAGTAGTTGTAGAAATAACATTTCCGTTAGCATCGGTCTTAGTAATAGTATTTTTATAAGCATTATTATTCAAGATACCCCAATAACCAAATCCTGATCTATTTGCAGAATAGATGTTTGCGTTACCAAGATTTGCATTATGGTAGTAAGAACCAGTTAATCTTATTCTTAAATCTTCATTAATCTGTTTGTCATAACCAAATTTAGCTAAGATTGAAGGGCTGTGTGTTGTATTTGCGTTCGGACCAGAAGGGTAAAAAACTTCTTCATTACTTTGGTTTAAATTACCATTTGTAACACCTAACATGCTTACCCATCCGCTTCTGTTGTAGTAAACCTCCATACCCATTTCTGTAGAGAAAGAATACATGATGTTGTTTCCAACAAATGCATTTCTGATTGTATTACCATTATCAGAACCTCTAAAGTGAGCATCACCAAAATTGTTCTCCATTTGCCCAATTTTAATTGTAGCATATTTCATTACATCAGCCAAGAAATCTTTTTTGATGAAGTCTAACTTATCAATTTGTAAATAGCCACCTTTTACATAAGAATCATTGTGGTGTCTAGAAGCCAAATAAATATCTAAATTTACTCTTACTCCGTCAAACAATTGAGCACCAATATACATATCAGCTGCAGGAAGCGTAAAATTGTTTTCAGTATTCATTAAACGATATCCAGTAATTGTTCTAGTTGTAGTACCAGTAGGTGTTGTAGTAATAGTAGTAGAACTAGCGGGTTGGTCGTTGAATGAATTTGTTGCTTGGAAATCCATGTTGAAAGCACCTCCAAGGTCGATACTTAGGCCTTTAAATTCTCTAGTGTCTTTTTGTACGTCGAAAACATTGATACCGTCTTTCCCTCTAGAAATTTGGTTTTGCATATTTCCAAAGCTAACTTGTGCCTCAACAGCAAACGTACTTATTAATGTAATAAAAAGGATATAAATCTTCTTCATGGCAATTATAAATTAAAGTTTAAATTAAATTTTATGGTTAGGTCTTGTCCTGTTTTAATGGTGCCAAGCATTGCAGTTGGCGATTTCATTCCGAAATCTGTAAAAGTTATTTTATTTGAACCTTGCAGATTTAAACCATCTTTTGTAAGGGCTGTTTTTGCAGTTGTTTTGTATACTTTGCTAACACCAGCAATCGTATAAGTTCCTGTAAGTTCCCAAGTTGTTTCGTTTACTTTTTCGGCAGATTTTAAGACGTATTTTATGTTTTTGTTTTTATCTGTTTTTAAAGTTTCGTAAGCTACTTTGTCCATGCTTTTTTTCTCGCTTTTTACAGTTTCAGCTGGAAGATTTATTGTCAATGCTTCGATATCTGTTAGTTTTCCGTTAGCAATATTTAACGAAGCAGTTCCAGTTCCAGAAGCCGATTTCATTTCCCAGTCATGTAGTGTTGAGGTTCCAGCAACAGAAAAAGTAGATTTGTCTAAAGTGTATGATTTTTGTGCTGTAGCAATTGTAGTTATTCCTAAAAATGCAGTAACAACGGCTAAAAATTTTAAGGTATTTGTTTTCATTTTGTCATGTTTTTTATTTTAAAAAATAAGTTAATGTGTCGGCCAGTTTCTATTTAGTACTAAGAATGTTGTTTTAACTTGTATCAAAGATCCTTCTATAAATCAGTTGAATACATGATAAAAATCATTGTTAAAATTTTATTAAATAGGTATTTAATAACTACAACGTTTTCATTTTTTATTAAATCGATCAATAAGGCAAAAAGTGGTGTTTGATTTTATTAAATTGTCAGTTTTTAACATTTAGTTAGAAAAAATAAAAACTTAAAAAGTGTATTTATTTTAACATTAGAAATCGATTCTCTTTAGCTTAAAATAATGTTGAAGATTACAGTCAAATCTTTTCCAGCTTTTACAACGCCGAGAGCAGCTTTTGGAGGAGTCATTTCGAAATCGCCAAACGTGATTTGGTTAGACCCTTGTAAAGTCAAAGTTCCATTAGAGAATGTTATTCTTACTTGAGTTGCAAATTCTTTACTTACGCCAGCAATAGTATAGATTCCAGTTAAGTTCCAAGTTGTTTCGTCTACTTTTACCGCAGATTTTAAAGTGTATTCAATACTTTGATGATTTTCAGTGTCAAGGGCTTCATACGCTACTTTGTCCATACTTGTTTTATAGCTTTTTAAGCTTTCTGCCAATAATGAAATGTTTAAGCTGTTAATTCCAATTAGTTTAGAATCTTTTATGGTCAGATTCGCTGTGCCTGTTCCTTCTGTAGATTTCATTACCCAATCGTGAACTGTAGAAGTTCCGGCTACTTCAAAAGTGGAATTTGTAGTTACATTGTAAGTTCTTTGGGCATTTATCTGTAAAGAAGCGGTTGTAAAAATTGCCATTAATAGGATTGATTTAATTTTTTTCATCTTGATTATGTATAGGTTAATTTTAATCAGGTGAGTTCGATAGTGGTTGAGAACTAACCTTGTTTCTTGGATCAAAATTAGAATGGACATAAAAGAAACGGAATGATAAAAATCATGGCAAAAGTTTTATTAAATCTTTACTGTAAAGGATGAAGCGATCAATTCAAACTCAATTCATTTTTTGTGAAGAATAATTCGATTGTAAATATTTGTTCTTTATTGTGTTGTGTGTTTTTTGCGAAAGCTGTAATGATTCGTCTTTTTTCAAGTAGATTTTAAGAATGTATTTAAAAAGCTAAGAAAAATGACAAAAGTGATTAACTTTGCAGCATGCAAATGGAGAAAAAAGACATACGCGCCTTATCAAAAGATCAGCTTCGCGATTTTTTTATTGAAAATGGAGATAAAGCTTTTCGCGGAAATCAGGTTTATGAATGGTTGTGGAGCAAAGGAGCTCACAGTTTTGAGGATATGACAAACGTAGCAAAATCTACGAGATCAATGCTTGAAAACAGTTTTGTAATCAATCATATTAAGGTTGATACGATGCAGAAAAGCAGCGACGGAACTGTAAAAAATGCCGTTCGACTTCATGACGGACTTGTGGTTGAATCAGTTTTAATTCCAACTGATACACGAACGACAGCTTGTGTTTCTAGTCAGGTTGGATGCAGTTTAGATTGTAATTTCTGCGCGACTGCAAGATTAAAAAGAATGCGTAATCTAGAACCAGGCGAAATCTACGATCAGGTTTTAGCTATCGATAAAGAAAGTCGTTTGTATTACAATCATCCACTTTCTAATATTGTTTTTATGGGAATGGGAGAACCTTTAATGAATTATAACAACGTCATTAAAGCGATCGATATGATTACTTCGGAAGAAGGTTTAGGAATGTCTCCAAAAAGAATTATGGTTTCTACTTCTGGAATTCCGAAAATGATTAAGAAAATGGCAGATGATGATGTGAAGTTTAAACTTGCCGTTTCTTTACATTCTGCAATTGATGAAACTCGTGCTCGAATCATGCCTTTCAGTAAAAATTTCCCTTTAAAAGATTTACGAGAAGCATTAGAATATTGGTACAGAAAAACAAAAAGCAAAATTTCATACGAATATGTAGTTTGGAAAGGAATCAATGATGATAAAGCTTCAGTCGATGCTTTGGTAAAATTCTGTAAATATGTTCCATGCAAAGTCAATTTGATTGAATATAATCCAATTGATGACGGAGAATTCCAGCAAGCTTCAGAAGAATCAATAATGGCTTATATAAAAGCTTTAGAAAATATTGGAGTAGTGGTAAAAGTGAGAAGAAGCCGAGGAAAAGATATCGACGCAGCTTGCGGACAACTGGCAAATAAAGAAGCAGAATAAAAATCTACTAAAAATATTCCGTTAGGAATATTTCGTCAGTAGAAAAAAAATATTGACAATGATGAATAGGTCCCTTCGGGGCATTTGAACATAAACAAAATAAAAAAAGCATTAAAAACGAGAAATAATTCTTGTTTTTAATGCTTTTTTGTTGGGCAAAAAGGATATTATTTTTTCAAATCTATTTCTTCCGTAACTCCGTCTTTTGTTACTTTCGCGAGTGTATCGCAATCTCCGTTTCCGTAATCTATAGTTGCCGAAGCACCATTTTTGGTAATAGAAACAATTCCTTTTACTGCAAAAGATTTTCTGCATGAAGCGTTAAATTCTAAAGGAGTTGTGATTTCTGCAGTAAAAGTATCACCATTTGGGAAAGTTGTAGAACCACTTCCAGTTACTACAAATGCGTTGTCATCCCAATCAAACCAAGTATCGTAACCAGATGTCATTTCTTTTACCAAAGTTCCTTTTCTAGTATAAACTTTACCGTCATCAAAAGTAATAGTTAAATCTATCGAAGCTGTTGAAACTGGATGCGCAGTCACTAAAATATTGGTTTCTTTAATTGTTCTCACAATACTTTTGCTTCCCTGAATTTTTTTACCATTATGATAAAAACCATCAAAAGTGTAGCTTATTGTTTGTGTAGAAGAACTAAAATCATTCGAAAAAGAAACAACCATTTTTCCTTTTACGGTATTTCCGTTATTCAAAGTACAGCCTTCAACTCCAAAATCAACTGTTTTTGTCCAAGTATTATTGGTTAAAACGGTTGTAATTGTGGCGCAACTTGGCAAGAAATTTTTGATTGGTCCGCCTGGTTTTGCATTTACATTGAGTTGCGCACTAAATTGATCTTCAGCAATATTTGTAACATCTTCAACAGAAGCGTCGATTTTAGAATTGGTTATAATTTCTTCGTTCGTAATCGCTTTTCCTGATCCATCATTTGTTTTTTCATCAGAACTACAGCCGATAAAAAAAGACATTGTAATAAAAGTACCAATTAATAAAAATTTTGTTTTCATAAATAAATAGTTTGGGTTATTTTTTTAATTAATGAATTCAAATCAGTATTAGTTAGAACTATTTTTGGTGTTTTTTTCAGGTTCTCGGATAAATTATTTAAATCCTAACCTAAAATACACAACGTTTTTTTATTTAAAATAGTATATTTGGTGTTTAAATGAATATTACGTCTCAAATAAAGCAACCTATTTTTAACGAAATGGAACTTTTCGAAAAAAAGTTCCATGAATCGATGACTTCAAAGGTTGCATTACTAAACAGAATCACTTATTATATCGTAAACCGAAAGGGAAAACAGATGCGTCCGATGTTTGTTTTTCTGACTGCAAAAATGGTTTCTGGTGGTACTGTAAACGAAAGAACGTATCGTGGAGCTTCGGTAATTGAATTGATTCACACGGCAACTTTAGTTCATGATGACGTAGTTGACGATAGTAATCGCCGCCGCGGATTTTTCTCAATCAACGCACTTTGGAAAAATAAAATTGCCGTTTTGGTTGGAGATTATTTACTTTCAAAAGGTTTATTGCTTTCTATAGATAATGGCGATTTCGATTTATTGAGAATCATTTCTGTAGCAGTTCGCGAAATGAGCGAAGGAGAATTGCTTCAAATAGAAAAAGCAAGAAGACTTGACATTACAGAAGACGTTTATTACGAAATCATCAGAAAGAAAACCGCAACACTTATTGCAGCTTGCTGTGCGCTTGGCGCGAAAGCCGTAATCGAAGACGATATTCAGGTTGAAAATATGCGCAAATTCGGCGAGTTGATCGGAATGGCATTTCAAATTAAAGACGATTTATTTGATTACAGCGAAGAAGCCATCGGAAAACCAACAGGAATAGATATTAAAGAGCAAAAAATGACTTTGCCTTTAATTCACGTTTTAAATACTTGTACTCCGCAAGAAAAAAAGTGGTTGATAAACTCCATCAAAAACCACAACAAAGACAAAAAACGCGTAAAAGAAGTAATTGCCTTTGTAAAAAATAATAATGGTTTGGCTTACGCCGAAAACAAAATGGTCGAATTTCAGCAAGAAGCACTTTCTTTACTTCAAAACTTCGAAGATTCTGAGTTTAAAGACGCTTTGATTTTGATGGTGAATTATGTGATTGAAAGGAAGAAATAAGATTTTACCATCCATCAAATTCATGAAATCTTAATCTATCATGAGAAATTGATGATTCAAAATCTTTTACATCTTCAAAAGTTTGATTCACAATATTCTTATTTTCATACCAATAATCATCAACAGGATAATATCTAACTCCATTTGTAATTTCGGTAATTATTGCGCTAGTTAATAATGCGAATCTTAATTCAAAAGTGTTATCTAAGTGCCAGTTAAAATTTAAAAATTTAGTGCATTTTGATAATCTTTTCTCTGTTTCAGTTTGTTTATTAAAAGCTTTTTGAAAAATATTTTTCTTAAATCGATGATGTTTTTTCTCTTCTTCAAAATTGTAATCATCAATATATAATTCAAAACCACTCAAAAGCTCTTTGTCTTTTAAAATATCAAATTTGCTGTTTTGTAAAGTAAATTTGAACGGAAGAAAACCTGTTTGTGTTTGAAATGAAAAATCAGGATGAATTTTCACTTTCATATCAAAATCATTTAATCTTTTTAAAATTTCTGGAATTATGCTATCTGATAAATCTTCCACATAAACATTTATGTCTAAACTCATTTCTCTATTTTTTAAAATATAAATAAAAGCTTACAAATTAATAGAATTAAAATCGATTATTTTTATATTTTCTTTACTTTACAAAAAATAAAACTTCTAAACTCAAAAAAGAGTAATGTTTTATCTTGAATTAAGATATTAAAATTAAAAAAAAATAAATGTAAATATTGTATTCATTTGTTTGAAATACAGTTGTTTGTATTTGTGTTTTGATTTTTAAATTTAAAATTTGATATTTTTTTTCACCTTCATGCAACCATTTTAAATCGACAATCGTCTATGCTAATAGAAGTCTGCTTCTAAAACCAAAACCGAAAAGCTTATTAATGAAAATTATTCAGTTACATCAAGAAGAAACCAAAATCATAAAGTTGGCTGTCGAAAATAATCGTCAGGCACAGCAGCAGATTTATAGTAAGTTTTCTTCAAAAATGTTGAGTGTGTGTCGTCAATATATAAAAGACATTCAATTGGCAGAAGATGTAATGATAACCGCTTTCATGAAAGTGTTTACAAATTTGAAAAACTTCGAGCACAAAGGAAGTTTTGAAGGCTGGATCCGCCGAATTATGGTTAACGAATGCATTTCGTATTTACGAGTTCAGAAAAAAGTAAAATTTGCCGAAGATGAATTTTTTGTTGAAGAAAGCTTCAATGAAATCGATAGTCAATTTACAGTAGAACAAATTCAGTATTTAATTGATGCTTTGCCAGATGGCTACAAAATGGTTTTCAATTTATACGCCATTGAAGGTTACAAACACAATGAAATTGCCAAGATGTTAGGAATTAATGAAGGAACATCAAAATCGCAATTATCGCACGCTAGAAAAATGCTGCAAACACAAATTACTATTTTAAAAAAACAAGATAATGGAACCGAATAATTTTGAAAAGGATTTCCGTGAAAAACTGAACGAACGCAAAATTGAACCAAGCAACAAAGCCTGGGATCGATTGGATGCAATGTTGAGTATAGTCGAAGAAAAGAAACCAAAGAAAAAGTCAAAAAGAAAATGGCTTTACATCGCCGCAAGTTTCATCGGATTCTTATTGGTTGGAACAATCTTTTTCAATCAAAATAAAAATAATGTAGAGCCAACAGAAACAGTTGTTGTAGAAAAAGAAACTGAAAAAGATTCGATTTCAAAACCAATTTTAAACAAAGTTGATTCGATAAAATCGGAAAGTGTTATTGCCGAAAAAACTTCAGAAGAAACTTTAATTAAAAAAGAAAAAACTAATCCCGAAGCTTCGGGACATATTTCAAATAAAAGTATTAATAACCAATCAAATCAAATAGCGGAGTCTTCAATCATCATCAAAAACAATCAAGAAAAACAATCAACAAACAATCAAAATGCAATTGCTGAAAATTCTAAAAAAGAAAATGTCGACCAATTATTAGAAAAAGCCGAAGAAAAAGTTTTGGCTCAAGGAACAACCAAAAAGGCGAAAATAAAAATTAATGCTAATGAGCTATTAAATCAAGTAGACGGCGAACTGGAACTTTCTTTTAGAGAAAAAATGATCACAAAAGTCAACAAAAACTTTCAAGAGGTTAAAGTGGCTTTGTCCAACAGAAATCAACAAGAAACGAATAAAAGCAATTAACAATTAACAATTATCAATTATCAATTATCAATTATCAATTATCAATTATCAATTATCAATTTTCATTCATTAATCATCAATCATAATCAAATATTTTAAATCAATCAATCATGAAAAATTTTACCATTTATGCCATCCTTTTCTTTTTCCTTTTGGTAAACAAAGTAATTGGCCAAGAAACTTTTGAATCTGAAACAAAAAGAATTGCCAATAAAATAGAACAGATTACAAAAGAAGAAAAAGAAGCTTTAAAAGAAGAAGTCGAAGCAGTAAACGTGCAATTGTCTGAAGGAAAAATTACGCAGGAACAGGCTGAAAAACGTAAAAAAGAACTAGCAGAGGCAAGAGCTGTAATTATGGAAGAAAAAATTACTTTGGCTCAAAATGAACTAAATGATTTGGTTCAGAAAAAAGTAGACGGAAAAATAAAGGAAGATTCATCTAAAGTATATAAAATAAGCTGGAAGGTTGTTAAATATCATAGAGATTCTATTCGTGGTGAAAAAAGAACAACTTCTCAATTTGTTTTCGCAATGGGGTTAAACAATATAATGACCGATGGAAAACTTCAAGATTCAAATTATCGTTTCATGGGCTCGCATTTTTACGAATGGGGTTTTACTTATAATTCAAGATTAATGAAAAACGATAATCTGCTTCATGCTAAATACGGTCTTTCGTTAATGTATAACAATATTCGCCCGACAGATAATAGAAGTTTTGTGGTAGATGGCGATCAGACAAATTTAGAAGTAAATCCGGTACATTTAACAGAATCTCGTTTTAGAAATGTGTATTTGGTTGCGCCAGTTCATTTAGAATTTGATTTTTCTAGACCAACAGAAAAAGATGGTGTAAAATATTTTAAAACACATAAAAGTTTCCGTTTCGGAATTGGAGGTTATGCTGGAGTGAATGTAAAATCGAAACAGATTTTAAAATTTGAAGAAGACGATTTAAAATACAAAACCACTATAAAAGGAGATTACAATGTAAATAATTTTGTTTACGGTCTGAGTTCGTATATCGGTTATAGAGAATTGAGTTTATATTTTAAATATGATTTAAACCCATTGTTTCAGAATAATCTAGTAAAAGAGAATAACGTTTCGTTAGGACTTAGATTAGATTTGAACTAAAATACTGGTCGTTTAGTTAGTGAAAAAAGCATCTCCATCAAGATGCTTTTTTGTTTTAAAAATCATTAAAATTACGATAGGATTTACGTATTTTTGCAAGCTCTCAACTCTTAAAATTTAGTTCACTTTGATTTCACAAAATACCATAGATTCTGTTTTTGAAACTGCTCGAGTAGAGGAGGTTATTGGCGATTTCGTGAATTTAAAACGTGCAGGAAGTAATTTTAAAGGTCTGAGTCCGTTTTCAGATGAGCGTTCTCCTTCGTTTATGGTTTCGCCCGCAAAAGGAATATGGAAGGATTTTAGTACGGGAAAAGGCGGAAATTCTGTGAAATTCTTAATGGAGCATTCTCAATTTACCTATCCAGAAGCTATTCGGTATTTAGCCAAAAAATACAATATCGAAATCGAAGAAACCGAACAATCTGAAGCAGAAAAAGCAAATACAGATATTCGAGAAAGTATGTATCTGGTTTCTGAATTTGCAGCCAGATATTTTCAGGATGTTTTGGTAAATTCTGAAGAAGGAAAAGCAATTGGTTTGTCTTATTTTAAAGAAAGAGGATTTACAAACGAAACCATCAAAAAATTTAATTTAGGATATTCTCCAGAAACTTGGGATGCTTTGACGAAAGAAGCCTTAGGAAAAGGATATAAATTAGAATTTTTAGAAAGCACAGGTTTAACCATTGCAAGAGAAGATCGTCCGTTTGACCGATTTAAAGGACGTGTGATGTTTCCAATTCAAAGTATGTCAGGCCGTGTTTTAGGTTTTGGAGGACGTATTTTAACCAATGATAAAAAAGCAGCAAAATACCTGAATTCGCCAGAAAGTGATATTTACCATAAAAGTAAAGTCCTTTACGGAATTTATCATGCCAAACAATCTATTGCCAAACAAAACAATTGTTATTTGGTTGAAGGTTATACAGATGTTATTCAGTTCAGTCAAGCCGGAATCGAAAATGTTGTGGCTTCGTCTGGAACAGCTTTAACGCCAGATCAGATTCGTTTAATAAATCGTCTAACAAGAAATATTACTGTTCTTTTTGATGGAGATGCGGCTGGTTTGCGAGCTTCTATTCGTGGAATCGATTTAATTCTGGAAGAAGGAATGAACGTAAGAGTTTGTTCTTTTCCTGACGGAGAAGATCCAGACAGTTTTGCGCGAAAAAATTCTCATGATGATTTAGTTTCTTATTTAGAAAATAACAGTAAAGACTTTATACAGTTTAAAGCTTCGATTTTAATGGGCGAAGCGAAAAACGATCCGATTAAAAAAGCCGACTTGATTCGCGACATGGTTACGAGTATTTCTAAAATACCAGATCGTATTCAACGCGAAGTTTATATTCAGGAATGTGCTCGAATTATGGAAATTTCAGAGCAGGTTTTGGTGAGTACTTTGGCGCAATTAATTCAGAAAGATATTGCTGAAGCAAATAAAAAACAGAAACAAGAACAAAAACCTTTTGAGGTTCATAGAAATCAGCCTCCGCAAGCAGGTACATTTTCTGGAGGAGATCCAGAAGATCCGAGAACGGGGCCGCCAGATGATTATCCTGGAGATCCTGGATATTATCCGCAAGAACAAACTCAAAAAGTTGATATTCTATATGGTTTTGAAAGAAAAGTTATAGAGATTCTTCTTTTGTACGGAAATGTTGTTGAAAATTTTGAGGACGTTTTTCTAAAAGCCGACGAAGAAGGAAACGTAAAAGAAGTTTCTGAAAAAAGAGAATATAAAGTATTCCAAAAAATATATTTAAGTCTGCAAGAAGATGAGGTTCAATTATCGAATATCTTATTTCAGAATATCTATAATAATATTATTGACTTTTATAATCAAAACGAAACTTTTAGTTTAGATAAATATTTAATGCATCTTGAGCCTGAATTTGCTCAGGAAGTAACCAATATTTTAATGGAAGATGAAAGATTGACCATTCATAATTGGGAAGGACAGAATATTTTTCCAAAACACAAAAGCGAAACAATAGAACAGAATGTTTCTGATACTATTTTTTCGATGAGATGGTATTTGGTTTCAGGAATTATTGCAGAATTAAAAAATTCTCTGATGACTGATCCGCAAGAAGATAATTCGGAAGTTTTGAGTATGGTTATAGATTATTCAAAATTGCTGAATAATTTTTCGAAAAAGTTAGGACGAGTAGTTGTCCCGTATCACTAAAAAGGAAAAAACTCTATCTTATCTGATAAATCAAAAAAGATAGAGTTTTATAGTTTCTCGAATTTCTTAAAGATTAAGGTTTTCGAATTGTAATTAAATAATTTCTAAAGTCTTCGCTTTGTTAACCAAGTCTACTAAATTAGTAACATTCAATTTAGTTAATAATCTCAGTTTGTAAGTACTGATCGTTTTTTCGTTCAGATTTAAGATTTTAGAGATTTCATTGTTTTTCTTACCATCACTTAAATAACGTAAAACCTCGATTTCACGGTTAGAAAGTTTTCTGTACAGACGCTCGCTTTTGCTTTGTTTCGCAATAAGTGCCATGTTTTTGCGTACTGTTTCGTTGATGATAATTTTTCCTTCGTGTACTTTAATAATAGAATGACCTAATGTTTCAAGTTTTTCTGTTTTGTGTACATACCCAGAAACTCCTGCTTTAATTGCGTTTGGAGCGTACATTTGCTCAGCAAGATCACTGAAAATAACAATTTTTGTTTTTGGGAAATTTTTCAAGATAGATTTGATCTCAAAGATACTTGAAAGACCTTCTAACTCTAAATCTAAGATTAGAATGTCGATTTCCTTCGTTTGAAGAATATCTCTAACCATTGAAAAATTGCCTACGTTGGCAACAATTGAAATTTGATCGTGGTCTTTGAAATAAGACTTAACGCCAAAGTGCGTAACAGGATGATTGTCTGCTAGACATACTTTAATCATAATTTTTACCTTTTTTAGAATTGTTCATGTTTTTGGAGTGGTAAAATTAATAAATAAATTCTGTAATATCTTTCTTAGAATGTTAAAATCTTTTATTTTAACGTTTTTGGTATTAAACAAACCGGAATTGGATCCATTTTATGCTTGTTGCTGGTGTTTAATCGTTTATAAATTTCGAAGACAGATTTTTCTCTCTCTTCGAAGTCAGCTGCCGTATTTCCTGACTCCGCGGCCAACATTGCCCATTCTAATTCGTCGTAACTTGCTCCTAATTGATCTTCATCTGTACGATTATCTCCAAATAATCCATCTGTTGGTGCAGCTGTTAAAATTGATTGTGGAATTTGCAAAAATTCTCCTAAAGCATAAACGTCAGATTTCATTAAATCTGCAATCGGACTCAAATCGACACCGCCGTCTCCATATTTTGTATAAAAACCTACACCAAAATCTTCGACTTTGTTTCCAGTTCCGGCAACCAATAAACCGTGAATTCCAGCTAAATAATATAAAGATGTCATTCTGATACGTGCCCGAGTATTTGCTAAGGCTAAATTTACTTTCGCTTCGTCGTCTGTTTTTGGAACAGCGCTTTTAAAAGATTCGAAAACGGCAGTTAAATCTGTTTGAACTTCAGAAACATTTGGGAAACGATTCTTTAATTGCGAAATATGTTCTTTTGCTCTATTTACTTGACTTTCTGCCTGATGAATAGGCATTTCTACACATAAAACTTTCAGTCCTGTCTGCGCGCATAAAGTTGAAGTTACTGCAGAATCTACACCTCCGGAGATTCCTATTACAAAACCGTTTACTTTTGCATTGTTAGCGTAATTTTTTAACCACTCTACAATATGCGTATTTACTTTTTCTGTCTGAATTGTGCTTTTTTTAGCCATAATAGTTTAAGTTTTAAAGTACAGGGATGTATATTTGCAGAATTATTTTGAGTATACAACTACTTTAAATTCTGATAACACAAATCTAATTAAAATAAAATGAAAATTTATCGCTTTGCAGTGGTTCTATGCCTGTTTTTTTTGTCCTGCAACCAAAAAAGTAAGGTCGAAAAAGCAGTAGAAGAAATCCCTGTTGATATTAAAGTAGAGCGTTTTGATAAGGTGTTTTTTGAAACGAAACCTCAAGACCTCGCACAGGTAAAAAAACAATATCCGTTCTTTTTTCCTGCGGGTAATGATGATAACGTCTGGTTGCAAAAAATGAACGATCCGATTTGGAAAGAAGTTTATGATGAAGTACAGAAAAAGTACAGTAATTTTGAGCCTGTTCACAAAGAATTTGATGCGCTTTTTCAGCACGTAAAATATTATTTTCCTAAAACTAAAATTCCAAAGGTAATTACCGTAATTGGAGAAATGGATTATAATGCAAAAGCAATTTACGCAGACAGTCTTGTTATTGTGGCTCTGGAATTGTATTTAGGAAAAGAACATAAGTTTTATGAATTTCCTAATTATCTAAAACAGAATTTCGAAGAAAGACAAATTATGCCAGACGTGGTTTCTAGTTTTTCTTATCGTAATATTCCAGATTCTCCAGATAGGAGTCTGGTGGCGCAAATGGTTTTTGAAGGAAAACAGCTTTATGCTAAAGATTTATTGCTTCCAGATTACACCGATGCAGAAAAAATGGGCTACACGCCTGAGCAAATAAAATGGTGTGAAGAAAATGAAGCTTACATCTGGAGGTATTTTATAGAAAATGAAATGCTTTACAGCGATGATCCTAAATTGAGAACTCGATTTATGACTCCTGCACCTTTTTCCAAATTCTTTTTAGAAATTGACAACGATTCTCCTGGCCGAATTGGAGCTTGGATTGGCTGGCAGATGGTACGTTCTTACATGAAAAATAATAGTGAAGTTTCTTTAGCAGAATTATTTAAAACAGATGCAAAAGAAATATTCGAAAAATCAAAATATAAACCTAAGAAATAATGGCAAATATAAACTCAGAGATTAAATTCAATATAGAATTAGATGAAAACCGTGTTCCAGAAAAATTAACATGGAGTGCACAAGATGGCGGTGTTCAGGCAGAAGAAGCAAAGGCAATTATGTTGTCTATTTGGGACAGTAAAGCGAAAGAAACAATGCGTATCGATTTATGGACAAAAGATATGCCTGTAGACGAAATGAAAATTTTCTTCCACCAAACTTTAGTAGCAATGGCAGATACTTTTAAACGTGCAACAGACGACGAAAAAATGTCTGATACTATGAAAGATTTCTGTGACTACTTCGCAGAAAAATTAGAGCTTACAAAGTAAGAAGCTTAAAAAAAAAATCAATAAAAAAATCCCAAAATCCAATTGTTATAGTTGGAATTTGGGATTTTTTTATTGGTTATTTATTTTTAAAAACCTGAATTATTTTTAAATACTTCCTGATTTACTTCGTCAATATAAGATAGAACTTGTTCTTTTCCGGTTAATTCTGTAGATGAGGTTACGAAATATTGAGGCATTTCAGCCCAATTATTAGCGTACATTTGTTTTTTGTAAGCTGCAATATGAGAGTCAATTTTTGTTCTGCTAATCTTGTCAGCTTTTGTAAAAATAATGCAAAACGGAATTTCGCTTTCTCCCATATAAGACATAAATTCAATGTCTATTTTTTGAGCTTCATGACGAATATCAATTAAAACAAAAGCACAAACTAATTGTTCTCTATTTTCAAAATAATCAGTAATAAATTGCTGAAAAACAGATTTTGTTTTCTTAGAAACTTTCGCATAACCATAACCAGGCAAATCGACCAAAAACCAATTATTATTGATTTTAAAATGGTTGATTAATTGTGTTTTTCCAGGTCTGCTAGAGGTTTTTGCTAAATTTTTATTGTTGGTAAGCATATTAATCAAAGATGATTTACCAACATTAGATCGGCCTATAAATGCATATTCCGGCAAGAATTCAGTCGGGCATTTTGAAGCATCAGAATTACTGATAATAAATTCGGCGGTATTAATTTTCATGTCTTTTGTTTTTAAAACCTCCTTAAAATCGAAAGTTTACTATAATTTCTGCTCAGTAAGCCATTTTTCCAGAATTTCATTAAATTCATCTGGATGTTCCATCATTGCAGCATGTCCGCATTTGTCAATCCAGTACAAAGTAGAATTCGGTAATAATTTATCAAATTCTTCGGCAACATTTGGCGGTGTTACAGAGTCATTTTTACCCCAAATAATGCAGGTTTCTACATTCATTTTTGGTAAATCTTTGGCCATATTATGACGAATTGCGCTCTTAGCAATCGTCAAAGTTTTGATTAATTTTATTCGGTCATTTGCTGTTGCATAAACTTCATCAATCAATTCAGGAGTAGCGATTTTAGGATCGTAAAATACATCTTCAGCTTTCTTTTTGATGTATTCGTAATCGCCTCTTCTTGGGTAACTATCTCCCATTGCACTTTCGTAAAGTCCAGAGCTTCCGGTTATTACAAGTCCGGCAACTTTCTCAGGATAAAGTTTTGTGTGATACAAAGCGATATGTCCTCCAAGAGAATTTCCTAAAAGAATTACTTTGTCAAAACCTTTAAAAGTGATAAAGTCTTTTACGTATTTTGCGAAACTTTTTACGTTCGTTTTTAAAATGCTTTGCGTGTATATTGGCAAATCAGGAATAACAACTTTATATCCTTTTGTCGGGAAATATTGTGCTACACCATCAAAGTTACTAAGACCTCCCATTAATCCATGCAGAATAACAATTGGAGTTCCTTCTCCAGCTTCAAAATAGCTGTATTTGCCTTCTTTTTTATAGTGTTTGTCCATCTAATCTAATGCCAATTTCAATTTCGACAAATATAGGGTTAAATAAATAAAAATGAATTTTTGCTGCCATTTTTTAACTAGATAATTTTAGTAGAAGTTGTAAGGGGTTAAAAATCAGTAATTAATGCTGTTTTTGGTAAATTATGTAAATGTTAAGAAAACTGCATTATAATCAAATTTTTAAGAAAATTAGCGCATTATTTTTTTGAATAATTAACGTATTTGTAAATCTGTTAATTTATAGTTAAGGTATTGATTGATTGTGAATTATAGAAAGTGGTAGCAAAGTGGTTAAACTTATTAACAAAGTGGTATAAAGTGGTAAAATGTGGTATTTTTTTTTATATTTTTGCTGTATAACATGTTAACTAGTTTTTTTTGAACACAATTGTTGGAACATATGAGTGTAAAGTCGATGCTAAAGGGAGGCTAATGATGCCTGCGCCTTTAAAAAAGCAATTGACGGCTTCTCTTCAAAGCGGATTCGTTTTGAAGCGTTCTGTTTTTCAGCAGTGTTTAGAATTATATCCTATGGAAGAATGGGATTTAATGATGAAAAAAATTAACAAGCTTAATCGCTTTGTAAAAAAGAACAACGATTTCATTAGAAGGTTTACGGCTGGTGTTAAAGTGGTTGAGGTTGATGCATTAGGAAGATTGCTAGTTCCAAAAGATTTGGTAACGTTTGCGAGTATTTCTAAAGATGTAGTTTTTTCATCGGCGGTTAATATAGTAGAAATCTGGGATAAGGATTTATACGAAAAATCAATAAGCGGCGAAGATATGGATTTTGCAGATTTAGCCGAAGAAGTAATGGGAAATATTAATGACGACGAAGATGGAATATCATAATCCGGTTTTGCTTCATCCAACTGTAGATGGTTTAGATATTAAACCTGATGGTGTGTATGTAGATGTTACGTTTGGAGGCGGTGGTCATTCAAAGGAGATTTTAAGAAGATTAGGGCCAAACGGAAGGCTGTTTGCATTTGATCAAGATGAAGATGCGCTTGCTAATGCTTTGCCAGACGAAAGGTTTACTTTGATAAACGAAAATTTTAGGTTCATAAAAAGATTTTTACGTTTTCACGGAGTAAAAGCAGTTGATGGAATTTTAGCAGATTTAGGCGTTTCATCACATCAGTTTGATGTTCCGGAAAGAGGTTTTTCTACAAGATTTGATGCCGAATTAGATATGCGGATGAGTCAAAAAAATGATTTAAATGCTTATCGAGTGGTTAACGAATATGAAGAACAGGATTTACGTCGTGTTTTTTTTGATTATGGGGAGTTGAAAAATGCGCCAGTTTTAGCAAGAACAATTGTTGAGGCAAGAAAAGATTCTCCTATCAAAACAACAGATGAATTAAAAGAGGTTTTGAAGAAATATCTTCCTGAGAAAGTTCGAAACAAAATTCTGGCTCAGATTTATCAGGCAATCAGAATTGAGGTAAATCAGGAAATGGATGTTTTAAAAGAATTTATCGAGCAATCATTAGAGATTTTAAAACCAGGCGGAAGATTTTCAGTAATCTCATATCATTCTCTAGAAGATCGATTGGTAAAAAGATTTATAAAAAACGGAATGTTTGAAGGAGAGCCAGAAAGAGATTTTTACGGAAACTTTTCAGTTCCATTTAAAACTATCGGAAAACTGATTGTTCCAGATAACGAGGAAATCAAGATAAATAATAGAGCAAGAAGTGCCAAATTAAGAATAGCTGAAAAGATATAATATATATTAAGGTAGGAAATAATGAAAAGTGGTGTATTTAGCATATTGAAAGCGAGATTCCTGATTCATGAGGATGCAGTAAAAAACTGGCGATTTATTGTTTTTATAATTCTGCTAGCCATTTTGATGATTGCCAACACACAGCGATACGAACAAAAGGTTTTTGAAATTGCGAAATTGAATAATGAAACCAAAGAACTTAGATCTGAATTTGTAGATCGACGTTCAGAATTGATGAAGTTAAAAATGGAGTCAACGATCTCGGATAAAATGTTAGAAAAACAAATTTTTCCGTCGACAGTTCCTCCAGTGAAAATAGAAGTTAAAAAAGAAGAAGAGAAAAGTTTCTTTAAAAGAATATGGCAGTAGAAGATAAACATATATCCTACAGAATTTACCTCGTAGCAGTTTTCATCTTTGTGATGGCAATTGCTATTGTCGTTAAATTGACCAATATTCAATGGGTTCAGGGAGATTATTACAGAAAACTAGCTAAACAGCGAACTGTAAGAAACTTTGTGATTCCAGCCAACAAAGGAAATATTTATTCTGCAGACGGAAGTTTGTTGGCAACTTCAATTCCTAATTACGAGATTCGTTTTGATGCCAAAGCGCCAAAAACAGAAACTTTTGAAAAGTATGTAAAGCCATTATCAGATTCTCTTGCGAAAGTTTTAGATAAGCCAAGCAGTTATTTTCAAAAAGAATTAAGAAAAGCTCGAGAGAATAAAAACCGTTATTATTTAATCGCTCGCAAGTTAAGCTATACAGAATATGTAAAAATAAAAAGTTTTCCATTATTCAGTTTAGGAGCTTTTAAAGGTGGAATTATAGTGGAGCAAGAAACTGTTAGAAAGCATCCTATAGGTAAAATTGCAGAAAGAACCATTGGTTATGATCGTATTGATCCAGAAACAGGAGTAGAAGTAGGGAAAGGAATCGAATGGGCTTTTAAAAATTATTTGAACGGAAAAGATGGTAAAATTCTAAAACAGAAAATTGCAAAAGGGCAGTGGAAACCTATTCGAGATGTTAACGAAGTGGATCCAATTGATGGTTATGATGTTATTTCGACTATAGATGTTTTTATTCAAGATATTGCGCATCACGCTTTATTGAAGCAATTACAAGATTATGAAGCAGATCACGGTTGTGTGGTAGTAATGGAAACAGAAACAGGTCATGTGAAAGCGATTTCGAATTTAGGAAGAGCAGAAGACGGATCATACTATGAAACAACAAATTACGCAATCGCAGAATCTCATGAACCAGGATCAACTTTTAAATTAGTTGATTTAATGGCGATTTTAGAAGATAAAGTAGCAGACACAAGTACAGTTTATGACAGTCACAATGGTGTGGTTAAATATTATGGGAGATCTGTGCGAGATTCTCATCATGGAGGTTATGGAAAAGTGTCGCTAGCACGAGGTTTTGAACTTTCGTCTAATACGGTTATGGTTCAGGCAGTTTATGAAAACTATAAAAGTAATCCATCCAAGTTTGTAAATCATATCAAAAGTTTTGGTTTGAATAAACCTTTAGGATTGCATTTTAAAGGAGAAGGAAGGCCAATTGTTCCTCAGCCAGGAGATAAAAGCTGGTCGGGAATTTCACTTCCGTGGATGGCTTTTGGATACTCCGTTTCGGTTACACCAATGCAGACTTTGGCTCTTTATAATTCAGTGGCAAATAACGGGGTAATGGTAAAACCACAATTTGTTTCAGAAATTAAAGAATGGAATAAAACGATTAAAAAGTTTGATGTAGAAGTAATTAATCCAAAAGTTTGTTCGCCAGAAACACTTAAAAAAGTAAAAGCAGTTTTAGAAAATGTGGTTAAAAAAGGAACCGGATCTAAACTGTATTCAAAAGATTTTTCGATGGCAGGAAAAACAGGAACGGCTCAAATGAATTATGGAGGAAAGGAAGGAAAATCAGCATTGTATTATGCGTCTTCTTTTGTTGGATATTTTCCAGCAGACCATCCAAAATATTCTTGTATTGTAGTGGTTCATAAACCAAATACAGCTAAGAATAATTATTATGGAGCAGACGTTGCAGGGCCAGTTTTTAAAAGAATTGCCCAAAAGATTTTTACAGATGCGCCTTCGACAAATAAAATTAAAAAATTAGATACTAGAGTTCCAAAACAAGACGCTAGTTATGATAAATATACGGTTGAGGCTAATAAAAAAATCAACCAAATTCCGAATTTAAAAGGAATGCCAGGAATGGATGCAATTGCTTTACTAGAGAATTTAGGTTTGAAAGTAAAAGTAAATGGAATGGGGAAAGTGAAGAATCAATCAATTCAAGCTGGAGCCAGTATAAACAAAAACACAACAATTGTATTAGAATTATCGTGAAAGTATTAAAAGACATATTATATAAAGTAGCTATCGAATCTGTAAAGGGTTCTACGGATATTGCTATTTCTAAAATTGAATTCGATTCACGTAAAGTAGAATCAAATGATGTTTTTGTAGCTATTCGTGGTTCACTTTCAGATGGACATGATTACATTGAAAAAGCGATTCAGCTTGGAGCAAAAGCTATTATTTGTGATACGCTTCCAGAAAATACTATTGCTGAAGTAACTTATATTCAAGTTAAAGACACCAATACGGCTTTGGCTTTTATGGCGGCTAATTATTTTGAAGGTCCGTCTTCGAAATTAAAATTAGTTGGTGTAACAGGAACAAACGGTAAAACAACAATTGCGTCATTATTGTTTCAATTGTTCGAAAAAGCAGGTTTTAAAGTTGGTTTATTATCAACTGTAAAAATTGTAGTAGATAAAACAGAATACCCAGCAACGCATACAACGCCAGACTCTTTAACAATCAATCATTATTTAAATGAAATGGTTGAAGCAGGAGTTACACATTGTTTTATGGAAGTAAGTTCGCATGGAATTCACCAAAAACGTACAGAAGCTTTGCATTTTGTAGGCGGAATTTTTACGAATCTTTCTCACGATCATTTGGATTATCATCCAACATTTGCTGAATATAGAGATGTTAAAAAGTCATTTTTTGATTCATTGCCAAAATCAGCTTTTGTTTTATCAAACATAGATGATAAAAATGGTTCTGTGATGCTTCAGAATACAGCGGCTAAAAAACTAACCTACGCTTTAAAATCTTATGCAGATTACAGAGCGCAGATTTTAGAAAGCCAATTATCTGGTTTATTATTGAAAGTTAATGATAATGAAGTTTGGGTAAAACTGATTGGTACTTTCAACGCATACAATGTTTTAGCTATTTATGGAACGGCTGTAGAGCTCGGAATTGATAGTCTTGAAGCGTTGCGTTTATTGTCTGATTTAGAAAGTGTTTCAGGTCGTTTTCAGTATATCGTATCAGATGGCGGAATTACGGCTGTCGTAGATTACGCCCATACGCCAGATGCGCTAGAAAATGTTTTGAAAACTATAAATGACATTCGTACAAAAAATGAACAGTTAATTACTGTTGTTGGATGTGGAGGAAACAGAGATAAAACAAAACGTCCTATTATGGCAAAAATCGCTTCAGATTTAAGTGATAAAGCGGTTTTGACTTCCGATAATCCGAGAAATGAAGATCCAGAAGTTATTTTGGATGAAATGGAACAAGGAGTTGAGCCTCAGAATTACAAAAAAATGCTGCGAATTACAGATAGAAAGCAAGCTATTAAAACCGCTTGTCAATTGGCTCAGCCCAAAGATATTGTTTTAATTGCAGGAAAAGGACACGAAACATATCAAGAAATAAATGGTATTCGCCATCATTTTGATGATATGGAAACAATAAAAGAGATTTTAGAACAACTAAATAAATAATAAAAAGATTTTTAAGTTCAAATACCACAGAATTGGAATTTGAAATTTCAAAATTAGAATTTAAAAAAACAAGGAAATATGCTGTACTATTTATTCGAATATTTTGATAAAACATTGGATCTTCCTGGAACGGGAGTTTTCCAGTACATCACATTTAGATCAGCTTTGGCATTTATGCTTTCATTGCTTTTGTCGACTATATATGGTAAAAGAATTATTAACTTTTTACGTCGTCAGCAAGTAGGAGAAACGGTTAGAGAACTTGGTCTTGCAGGTCAAAATGAAAAAGCTGGTACGCCAACAATGGGTGGATTGATTATCATTTTTGCAACCTTGCTGCCTGTTTTGTTGTTTGCTCGATTGCATAATATTTACATCGTTTTGTTAATTGTTACTACGCTATGGATGGGAACAATTGGTTTTGTGGACGATTATATCAAAATATTCAAAAAAGATAAACAAGGACTTAAAGGTATTTTTAAAGTAATTGGTCAAGTTGGTTTAGGAATCATCGTTGGAGCAGTTCTTTATTTTAATCCTGCGGTTACGGTAAGAACAGATACAGGTCGTACAGATGTTTTTAGAACAACAACAAATACTACTGTTGTACTTCCAGCTCCAGTTGAGGAGAAATCTACAGCAACAACAATTCCTTTCGTAAAAAACAACGAATTTGATTATGCTGAAGTATTATCTTTTATGGGAGATGGATATGAAAAATGGGCTTGGTTGATTTTTATTCCAGTTGTTATTTTCATCATCACTGCGGTTTCAAACGGAGCAAATCTTACAGACGGAATCGATGGACTCGCCGCAGGAACATCTGCAATCTCTGTCCTCGCGCTCGGAATATTTACGTTTGTTTCTGGTAATATCATTTTCTCGAATTATCTAAACATTATGTATATCCCTAATTCGGGAGAAATGACGGTCTTCATATCGGCATTCGTAGGAGCGCTAATTGGTTTTCTTTGGTACAACTCTTATCCGGCATCGGTTTTTATGGGAGATACAGGAAGTTTGACAATTGGAGGAATTATCGCGGTTTTAGCAATTGCAGTTCGAAAAGAAATATTGATTGTTTTATTCTGTGGAATTTTCTTGGCAGAAAGTGCTTCAGTGGTTATACAGGTATTTTATTTTAAATATACAAAGAAACGTTTTGGTGAAGGAAGAAGAATCTTTTTAATGGCGCCTCTTCATCATCATTACCAGAAAAAAGGATATCACGAAAGTAAAATCGTAACCCGTTTTTGGATTGTTGCCGTAATGTTAGCCATTTTATCAATCATTACTTTAAAACTAAGATAGATGAGGCTAGTAGTTTTAGGAGGAGGAGAAAGTGGTGTAGGAACCGCGATCCTCGGAAAGAAACAAGGATACGAAGTTTTTGTATCTGATTTCGGAAAGATAAAAGAGAGTTACAAAGAAGTTCTTATCATTAATAAAATTCCTTGGGAAGAAGAGCAGCATACAGAAGATTTGATTCTTAATGCTGATGTCGTAATGAAAAGTCCAGGAATTCCAGATAAATCTCCGATAGTGAAAAAGCTTATTGCTGCTGGAATAAAGGTGATTTCGGAAATTGAATTTGCAATTCCTTACACAGAAGCAATGACAATCGGAATAACTGGAAGTAACGGAAAAACGACCACGACAATGCTAACACATCATTTGCTGAAATATGCAGGATTGAATGTTGGACTTGGAGGAAATATCGGAAAGAGTTTCGCCTGGCAGGTTGCAGAAAATAAATATGATGTTTACGTTCTTGAATTGAGCAGTTTTCAGTTAGACGGAATTATAGATTACCGACCGGATATTGCCATAATAACAAACATTAGTCCGGATCATTTAGATCGATACGAATATAAATATGAAAATTATATCAATTCGAAATTTCGAATAACGATGAACCAGACCGAAAGCGATTATCTTATTTATGATGCAGATGATGAAGCGAGTACAGAATGGTTAAAAAAGAATAAAACAAAAGCAAAATTAATTCCTTTTTCATTGACAAAATCATTCAATGAAGGGGCTTCTATAAATAACAACAAAATGGAAATTAAGATCAACCAAGAAGAGTTTACAATGGACACAGAACACATTGCGTTAGAAGGAAAACATAATATGAAAAACGCAATGGCAGCAAGCTCTGTAGCGAAATTGATGCAAATTAGAAATGCAACAATCCGCGAAAGTTTATCTAATTTTCAAGGTGTTGAACACCGTTTAGAAAAAGTATTAAAAATACAAAACGTTCAATATATCAACGATTCAAAAGCTACTAACGTAAATGCAACTTTCTTTGCTTTAGACAGTATGAATGTTCCAACAGTTTGGATTGTTGGAGGTGTTGATAAAGGAAATGATTACAACGAATTAATGTCTTTAGTTCGCGAAAAAGTAAAAGCAATTATCTGTTTAGGAGTTGATAATCGTAAAATTATAGATGCTTTTGGAAACGTTGTTGATATTATGGTTGAAGTTAACAATATGAATGACGCTGTAAAAACGGCTCAAAGATTAACAGAAAAAGGTGATGCGGTTTTATTGTCTCCAGCTTGCGCAAGTTTCGATTTGTTCGAAAATTACGAAGATCGTGGAAAACAATTCAAACAAGCAGTTCACAACTTGTAGATAAAAGTTTAAAGTTTCACGTTTCAGGTTTCAAGTTCGACACCTGAAACGTGAAACCTGAAACAAAATAAAACCTGAAACAAAAAATATGAAAGAACTAGTAAACAAACTAAAAGGAGATAGAGTAATATGGTCATTCGTGGCTTTATTAGCGCTGTTTTCGTTTATGCCTGTTTTTAGTGCGAGTAGTAATTTGGCATACATTGGGCACGGAACAGGAAATACTTTAGGGTATTTGCTAAAACACTTGGCTCATATTTGCATCGGTTTCTTGATTATTTATTGGGTTCACAAAGTGCCTTATCATTATTTTAGAGCTATTTCTAAAATTGCGTTGCCTATTGTTTGGTTCTTATTGCTTTATACCTTGTTGAAAGGAACTGTTATCGCAGGAGCAAATGCAAGTCGTTGGATTCAAGTTCCTTTTATTGGAATCACGTTTCAGACATCAACATTAGCGTCAATCGTTCTTTTTATTTATGTAGCACGATATTTATCAAAAACCAAAGAAGAAAATGAACCTTTTCAGACTTCATTAATTCAACTTTGGATTCCGGTGTTTATCACTTTAATGCTGATTTTACCGGCAAACTTTTCGACTACAGCGTTGATTTTTGCAATGGTTTTGATGCTAACGTTCATCGGGAAATATCCTTTAAAATATATCGGATTTATTATTGGTTCAGGAATCGCAATGCTGGCATTTTTCCTTTTGGTTGCAAAAGCCTTTCCAGATTCGAGATTCTTTAGCAGGGTTTCAACTTGGGAAAGTCGTATTACCAACTTTACAACAGATAAACCAGACGAAGACGATTATCAGATAGAAAAGGCAAAAATTGCAATCGCATCAGGAAAATTAGGAGGATTAGGACCGGGAAAAAGCGTTCAGAAAAATTTCTTGCCACAATCTTCTTCCGATTTTATTTACGCCATTATTGTTGAAGAATACGGTTTGGTTGGCGGGGTTGCAATCGTAATTCTGTACTTATTGCTTTTATTCCGATTTGTAGTGGCTTCTCATAAAGCGCCAACATTATTTGGAAAATTAGTCGTCGTTGGAGTTGGGTTTCCGATGATATTTCAAGCAATGATCAATATGGCAGTTGCAGTTGAATTATTGCCAGTAACCGGACAAACATTACCATTGATAAGTAGTGGAGGAAGTTCAATCTGGATGACCTGTTTAGGACTTGGAATCATAATCAGCGTGACGAAAAAAGAAGAAGAGATTGCTGAAGAAAAACTAGAAAAAGAAAAGAGAAAAGAAGCTTTACAGCGATTGATCGATAGAGAATTGGCAGAAGATGATGTAATTCCTCAAGAAATATATGATGCAGAACCAGCTTATTCTATAGAAGATAATTCGAGAAATCCGATGAATGCGGTTTTAAATAAATAGAGTTAAAATATAAAAGTTTTTTAAAAAGTTGTAATTTTTAGAAAGATGACAAAGTATAAATTCATACTTAGCGGAGGAGGAACAGGAGGGCATATCTATCCTGCAATTGCTATTGCAAATGAATTGAAATTACAATTCCCAGATGCTGAATTTCTTTTTGTAGGCGCCAAAGATAAAATGGAAATGCAAAAAGTACCTCAGGCAGGTTACGAAATAAAAGGTCTTTGGATTGCGGGTTTACAACGTAAGTTGACATTACAAAATTTAATGTTTCCATTAAAATTGGCAAGCAGTTTATTGGAATCAAAAAGAATAATTAAAAAATTTAAACCGAATGTAGTAATTGGAACTGGAGGTTTTGCCAGTGGACCTTTATTACAGGCGGCAGGTTCGGCAGGAATTCCGACAGTTGTTCAAGAGCAGAATTCTTTTCCTGGAATTACAAATAAATTGCTGAGTAAAAAAGCAAATGCAATTTGTGTGGCTTATCAGAATTTAGAGCGTTTTTTTCCAAAAGAGAAAATTGTTTTAACGGGAAATCCAGTTCGTCAGGATTTAATTGATATTGAAAGCAAACGTGAAGAAGCAATTGCTTTTTACAATTTAGATCCCAATAAAAAAACATTATTGGTTTTAGGAGGAAGTTTAGGCGCAAGAAGAATCAATCAGTTAATTGAAAAAGAATTGCAAAATTTTCTTTCGCAAGATGTTCAGGTAATCTGGCAATGTGGGAAATTATATTTTGAAGATTATAAAAAATACAATCAGCCCAATGTAAAAGTGGTCGATTTTATTGAAAGAATGGATTTTGTTTACGCAGCATCAGATGTAATAATTTCACGTGCAGGAGCTTCATCAGTATCAGAATTATGTATTGTTGGAAAACCAGTGATTTTTATTCCATCTCCGAATGTAGCTGAAGATCATCAAACCAAAAATGCGCAAGCAATTGTTGATGCGAAAGGTGCCATTTTGTTGAAAGAATCTGAGCTGAACGAACAATTTAGTATCGTTTTTGAAGCGTTGCTAAAAGATTCAGGAAAACAAAAACAATTAAGTGATAATATTAAAAAACTAGCAAGACCAAAAGCGACACAGGATATTGTAGCACAAATTGTGAAGTTAATTAATAGGCAGTAAGCTATAGGCAATAAGCTTTAAGCTTGATGCGCTGTCTAAAGGAATGTAATAGAATTAGAAAATAAAGACAAAAGTTAAAGGCTTACGGCATAAAGCAAGAAAAAAATGAATTTAAATCAAATACAAAACGTTTATTTTATTGGTATCGGAGGAATCGGAATGAGTGCCTTAGCTCGTTATTTCAAGTTTATTGGAAAACAAGTTTCAGGTTACGATAAAACGCCTTCTATGCTAACTGATGAATTGATTGAAAGCGGTATTGATATTCATTTTGAAGATGATATTAATTTAATTCCAAAAGATTACTATGTAGAGAATACGCTGGTAATTTATACGCCAGCTGTTCCGAAAACACATTCAGAATGGAATTATTTTATAGAAAGACATTATGAGGTTAAAAAACGTGCTGAAGTTCTTGGAATCATAAGTAAAGACACTTTTTGTTTTGCGGTTGCAGGAACGCACGGAAAAACTACAACATCTAGTATTTTGGGACATATTTTGTTTCAAAGCGGCGCTGATGTAACAGCTTTCATTGGTGGAATTGTAGAAAATTACAATTCAAACTTAATTGGAAGCGGAAAAACGGTAACTGTTGTAGAAGCAGATGAATTTGATAGATCGTTTTTGCACTTGCGTCCAGATATTGCTTGTGTGACATCAATGGATGCAGATCATTTGGATATTTACGGAACAAGTGACGCAATTGAAGCTTCTTTTAGAGAATTTGCTTCCAAAGTAGAAGATAAAAATAATCTCTTCATTACAAAAGAATTGCCTTTAGAGGGAGTTCAATGTGCTGTAAATGAAGATGCTGTTTATAAGGCTTTTAATGTTCGCATTGAGGATGGGGCTTATGTTTTTGATGTGCAGACGCCATCAGAAATTATGAAGGATTTGCGTTTTGGATTGCCTGGAAGACACAATTTAATGAATGGATTGATGGCTATTGCAATGGCTAAGACATTCGGCACCCCGACCGATTCTATTGCAAAAGCCATTGCTTCATTCAACGGAATTAGAAGACGTTTTTCGTACCAAATTAAGAGCGAAAATTTAGTTTATATTGATGATTATGCACATCATCCAACAGAAATTAATGCTGTTCATCAGGCAGTTAGAGAGTTGTATCCAGGACGTAAAGTTTTAGCAATTTTCCAGCCGCATTTATTTAGCAGAACAAGAGATTTTGTTGACGGATTTGCGGCAAGTTTATCGCAGTTTGATGAAGTGTTTTTGATGGATATTTACCCTGCAAGAGAGCTTCCGATGGAAGGTGTTACTTCTGAGTGGCTTTTGGGTAAAATGACAAATTCGAACAAAAAAATTGTTGCAAAAGAAAATTTATTAGGTGAAATCAAAGCCAGTGATGCGCCTATTATTGTAACAATTGGAGCTGGTGATCTGGGAGAAATGGTTCCGTCAATAAAAAAGGTTTTAAATGAAAATATTTAATTGGACAAATATTCGATTAGTACTCATTATTGGACTTGTTCTTTTTCTATATTCTTTCGCACAACATCGAAATGGAGATAGAAAACTGAAAAAATCTATGGTTGTTTTTGTAGGAGAAAATACGCTTTTTGTGAAACCAGAAACGGTTAATAAATTGTTGATAGAAAATAAAAGAGACGCTTCCAGTATTAGAAAAGATGAACTAGATTTGAATAAGATAGAGAAAACCCTCGATACGCAAGAGATGATTGAAAAGTCAAATGTTTTTGTAAGTATCGATGGAGTTCTAAAAGCAGTAGTAAAACAGAAGACGCCCATAGCAAGAGTTTATGACGGCGGTTCTTCTTTTTATATTGATTACGAGGGTAATAAAATGCCCTTGTCGGACAATTTCACTGCGAGAGTTCCTCTTGTTTCAGGGGCAATTAATGAAAAAAATAACGAAGATTTAGCAGCTTTATTTCGCACAATTTATGACGATGCGTTTTTGAAAAAAAACATCATTGCTATAGAGATTATGCCGAATGGAAGCTTAAAAATGTTTAACCGTAACTATGATTACTTCATAGATTTTGGTAGAACAATGAATGTTGATAAGAAATTTAGAAACTATAAAGCGTTTTTTCAAAAAGCAGTTTTAGATAGTTCGTTATACAAATACAAAAAAATTGACCTTAGGTTTACGGAACAAGTAGTTTGCACTAAATAATAGAAAATGGAAAAAGATAATATTGCAGTAGGTCTAGATATTGGAACAACCAAAATCGTTGCCATGATCGGCAAGAAAAATGAGTATGGTAAGTTGGAGATTTTGGGCATTGGCAAATCCAAAAGTTTGGGTGTTGCCAGAGGAGTAGTAAACAACATTACGCAGACGATTCAGTCTATACAACAGGCTATAATCGAAGCAGAAAATAATTCGGGTTATAAAATTAAAGATGTGGTCGTGGGTATTGCCGGACAGCACATCAGAAGTATTCAGCATACAGATTACATCAGCAGAAATAATCCTGAAGAAGTAATTGGCGAAAATGATATTCAACTTCTAATTGATCAAGTAAACAAACTTGCGATGTTACCAGGAGAAGAAATCATTCACGTTTTACCACAAGAATTTAAAATCGACGGGCAATCTGAAATTAAAGAGCCAATCGGAATGTACGGCGGAAGATTAGAGTCTAGTTTTCACGTTGTGGTTGGTCAAGCATCTTCAATCAGAAATGTCGGAAGATGTATTCAGAGTTCAGGAATTGAATTGTCAGGATTGACATTAGAACCATTGGCTTCGGCAGATGCTGTTTTAAGTCAAGAAGAAAAAGAAGCTGGTGTAGCGCTTATCGATATTGGTGGCGGAACAACAGATTTGGCTATTTTTAAAGATGGCATCATTCGTCATACAGCTGTAATTCCTTTCGGAGGAAATGTAATTACAGATGATATTAAAGAAGGATGTTCTATTATTGAAAAACAAGCTGAACTTCTAAAAATAAAATTCGGATCTGCTTGGCCAGGAGAAAATAAAGACAACGAGATTGTTTCTATTCCAGGTTTAAGAGGAAGAGAGCCAAAAGAGATTTCGTTAAAAAATCTTTCTAAAATTATTCACGCAAGAGTTGTGGAAATTGTAGAACAGGTTTTTGCAGAAATTAAAGCATACGGTCACGAAGATCCTCGCAAAAAACTAATCGCAGGTATTGTATTAACGGGTGGTGGAGCTCAATTAAAGCACATCAAACAATTAGTTGAGTACATTACTGGAATGGATACTAGAATTGGATATCCAAACGAGCACTTAGCTGGAAATTCTGGTGAAGAAATTTCTAGTCCTTTATTTGCAACAGCAGTTGGATTAGTGATGAACAGTATCGAAAACAGCTCACAAAGTGCTGTTAGAATGGAATTGGTGAACGAACAGCCAAAAGTGGTTTACAGAAACGCTCCTCCAAATCCAGTACAGCGATACGAAGTAGAAGAAAATTACGTTGAGAAAGTAGAAACAATCGAAGAAGAAAGAGAAGTTGTTGGTCAGAAAGCTTCTAAAGATGAATCTACAGAAACAAAAATAAGACGATCATTTTTTGATCGTTATGTCGACAAAATCAAAGAATTTTTAGACAACGCAGAATAATTAGAATAACAAGAAGAAGGAAATTACTTTTTGCCCCAAGTCAAGAAGTAAAAAATGTACTTAATAAGAATTTCAAAAACCAAAAAGATGATGAGCAACTCAGAATTTGGAAGTATTTCATTTGATTTACCAAAAAATCAATCAAATGTAATCAAAGTCATAGGTGTTGGTGGAGGCGGTAGTAACGCAATTAACCACATGTTTAAACAAGGTATTAAAGGCGTAGATTTTATCGTTTGTAATACCGATTCACAAGCGCTTCAAAATAGTTCAGTTCCAAATAAAATCCAATTAGGAGTTAATTTGACTGAAGGATTAGGAGCGGGAGCAAACCCAGATGTAGGACAGCAGTCTGCGATCGAAAGTATTTCTGATATTGAAAAAATGTTGGATAGAAATACTAAGATGGTATTTATTACTGCAGGTATGGGTGGAGGAACTGGAACTGGTGCAGCTCCGGTAATTGCTCAATTAGCAAAAGAAAGAGAAATATTAACTGTTGGTATCGTGACTATTCCGTTTCAATTTGAAGGGAAAGTACGCCAGGAGCAAGCGATTATTGGAATCGAGAAATTGCGCAAGCAAGTAGATTCCCTAATCGTAATCAACAACAATAAATTAAGAGAAGTATACGGAAATCTTGGTTTTAAAGCAGGATTTTCTAAAGCGGATGAAGTTTTAGCAACTGCCTCAAGAGGTATTGCCGAAGTAATTACGCACCACTATACTCAAAATATCGATTTACGTGATGCAAAAACTGTTTTATCAAACAGCGGAACTGCTATTATGGGATCTTCTGTGGCAGCAGGTGAAAACAGAGCAAAAGATGCAATTATCTCAGCTTTAGATTCTCCGTTGTTAAACGATAATAAAATTACAGGTGCCAAAAACGTATTGTTGCTTATCGTTTCTGGAACTAATGAGATTACTCTTGATGAAATCGGAGAAATCAACGATCACATTCAAGCTGAAGCTGGTTACAATGCAAATATTATCATGGGAGTTGGTGAAGACGAAACTCTTGGTGAAGCAATTGCTGTAACTATCATCGCTACAGGATTTGATGTAGAACAACAAAATGAAATTGTAAATACAGAACCTAAAAAAATCATTCATACGTTAGAAGATGAGCAAAGAAGCGTTCATAATTTAACAAACAAACCACTTTCTTCTTTCGACTTAACAGTAGATACGCCTACTGCAAAAGTTGAAGATAAAGTAGTTTTTGATTTAACGGATGATGAAGACGAAACATTTGCTCCAACTCCGGTTCAAGCTGTTGCTCCAGCAATCAATCAGGAAGAATTGGTGGTAATGTCTGAGTTTATCAAAAATCTAGATGTAACTTTCGAAATTGTTTCGCCAATTACAGATATTGATTTTACAATTTCTGCTCCAGAAGTGCCTGTTCAGCAAATTCAGCAGCCAGTACAGCAACAAAGAGTATTTGAAAAAGAAGAACAAACAACTTTTTCTTTTGATCTTCCTTTGTTTAAACAAGAGCCTGTAAAAAGAGAGCCAGTTGTTGAAGATAATAGAGTTTTATTCGAATTGACAAATGAAACTCGCGAAATAAAAGTTAATGATCCTGTTCAGTTTGTACCTGTAACAGAAGTTTCAGATAACGGAGTTGTTAGATATTCTCTAGAAGAATATATGGAAGTAGAAAACGATTTATTGGCTTCTAAACCAGTTGAAAAAGTGGTTGAAGATGTTGTTCCAGAAGAATTAAACATCACTTTGAAACCAAGAGTTGATTTTGCTAGTCAGCCAGATTTTTCTACAACTTCTGAAGTTTCTCCTTTAGAATTAACTATTGAAGAAACATTACGTCTGAGAGCTGAAGAAAGAAGAAAGAAACTAAAAGAGTTTAACTATAAATTCCATAATAATGTTTCTAGAATTGATGAGTTGGAAAAAGAACCTGCTTATAAAAGATTAGGAATTGATTTGTCTAATTCTCAATCTAATAATGCAAATTCTAGAATCTCTGTTGGAACAGACAGTAACAACGATTTACAAATACGTTCAAACAATTCGTTTTTGCACGATAACGTAGATTAGTTTTTAAAATCATAATATTAGGATGGCCCGAAAATTGGATTTAATTTTCGGGTTATTTTTTTTATCTTCGCACAGAATTTTAAAATTTGACTTTTAAGATAGTATTTTAAAAACAATATTGTCACCCTGAGCGAAGTCGAAGGGCTTTTTGTCGGAAAGGGCTTCGACTTCGCTCAGCCTGACAAACTAGAAATATTAGTTTTAATTTAAACACCTAGTTCATACATCAATTAATAAGCATTGCTTATTTTAAATACAACATAAACATGAGTTTACAAACACAAATCATGGACGAGATTAAAAACGCCATGAAAGCAAAAGATACTGTTGCTTTAGAAGCTTTAAGAGCAGTAAAATCTGAATTGTTATTAGCTTCAACAGCTTCAGGTTCTAAAGAAGAATTATCAGAAGACGAAGAAATTAAATTACTTCAAAGATTGGTTAAAACTCGTAAAGAAAGCGCAAGAATATTTACAGAACAAAACCGTCCTGATTTAGCTGAACCAGAATTGGCTCAAGTTGCGGTAATTGAGAAGTTTTTACCAGCTCAATTAAGCGAAGAAGAAGTAGAAGCTGTAGTAGCAAAAATTATTGCTGAAACGGGAGCTTCAGGAATTGCTTCAATGGGTAAAGTTATGGGATTGGCGTCTGCTCAATTAGGCGGAACTGCTGAAGGAAAAACCATTTCTACAATTGTAAAGAAATTACTTTCGTAAATATAATTTTAGATTTTAGAATGTAGATTTTAGATTAAATTTGCATTCTAAAATCATAAATCAAAAATAAACTGACCGCGTAGTTCAACTGGATAGAATATCAGATTTCGGCTCTGAGGGCTGGGGGTTCGAACCCCTCCGCGGTCACTATAAAATAAAAAAGCTTGAGAATATTTATTCTCAGGCTTTTTTTTATTTATTACAGTGGATTTAGAACTAAAATAAACTGGTAATTCGGGTTTGTTAAATAGGAAACTAACTATTATAGCTTTTCCATTTCAAAATTTAATACGATGTCAGGCAGACTTTCCAAAGTAGATTTGCAAATAGCTTTTTTTCCTTCAATTTTGATTATTTCAACGCTAACTTTTTTTCCATTCATTTCTGGTGAAGCGTTTAAGTATATTAATTCATAATTGCATTCAGAAATCCATTTGATTGTTCCTTCCAAATCTTTTAAATCAGCGTTAGATTCTTTTTGAATTTTCTCTGTTCTGGTTAGAGTTGTAATTGGCAGTTTATAGTTAGTACATTCTATTTTAAATGTCCCGGTTTTAAAATCGACACATTTTAAATTTTGTGATTTGGCAAAACTAGCAATCATTATGAATGTGAAAATAAAAAGTGTTCTCATTTATTTTGTTTAGGTTTAAATCAATGTTTACAGTGTTTTTTTGATATTAGCAATGATTACTTTAAGTCGTTTCTAAACCCCATAGGAATTAAATCTTTTTCTATTCGATTTAAATCTTTTGCTTTGAATTCTTTGAATATTGATAAAGCACTTTCAACACTTTCAATTCCAAGTTCAGCATTTGCTTTTCCCCAGCTATATAAAGCTATTTCTAGATTTGTCATAATGAGTCCTGGTTTTACTTGTGATCCATTATATTCTTTTCCTTTAATTTTTGTAAAAAAGTCCAATTTTCCACCTTCTTTTGTTTCATTAAGAATGAAAGTTTTGATTTCTGCCTGTGATTTTTTTTCTTGATTTGAGTTTTGCGAAAAGCTGTAAGTACTAATAAGAAGTAAAAGGAGTAAAATGTTTTTTTTCATAAGTTTTTTTATTTTCTTTTATATATTAATACTTTATACCACATTTCTTTAGATATAGGGTTTTCCATATCCCATTCTCTATATAAATATTCATTATCTGTCCAGACTCCTTTTGTTTCAGGATTTTCTCTTGCGCTTTCAAGTATGATTTTATTATTCTCTTTATTTTGAGTAGAAATAATTAGAGCTAATTTATAATATTGATTGTCATTTTTATTTCCAGTTGGTTTTATGTAAAGACAACCTTTACTTTGTGCAAAAATAGATTCAGATATCGAATCAATTTCAATTCTTAAACCAACCGATTCGGCATATTTTACAAATTCTACTTTATCTAATTTTAATAGCTTTTCGTATGTTTTTTTGTCAAATGATTGAGAGTGTAAATTTTGAGCAAAGACAATTATTATAAATGTGAGTAATATTTTCATTTGTTGTTGCTTTTTTTATGAAAATTACACAAAAAGGGTTTACTGTTTTATCACAATATTGCGAAACCAAACATCATTTCCGTGATCTTGAAGAGCAATTTTTCCTTTTTTGAATGTTCCAAAATCTGGCCAAGTGGCGAATTTACTTTCAGCGATTAGTTTTTTAAAATTATCATCCCAAAGTGTCGTTTCAACTACTGTCACGCCATTTAGAATTAGTGTTAATTTTCCATTTTTACTGATGATTTCGGCAGTATTCCATTCTCCAACAGGCTTTACAGGTTCAGAATTGCTTTTAATCAAATCGTATAAATCGCCAGCACGGTGTTTTGTGATTTTTCCATCGGCATGACCGTCATTGTCTAAAACTTGCATTTCTAAACCAGTGCTGTATGTGTTTTTATATTTCTGAAGATTTTCATTAACATAAAAAATAATTCCGCTATTACCGTTTTCAGAGATTTTCCAATCTAATTTTAAATGAAAATTTTCAAATTCAGCGTCTGTTACCAAATCACCGCCTTTTCCGTTTTTGATGGCTTTCGGATCAAAATGCAAAACACCGTCTTTTTCTACTTTCCATCCAGAATCGGCAGATTTTTCGCCATATGTATGCCAGCCTTTTAATGTTTTTCCATCAAAAAGTGGTTTAAAACCTTTTTGCGATTGAATAGTATTCGAAAGCAATAAAATCAAAAGTGCAGTTATAAACTTCGTCATTTTTTTTTAGAATTTTTGATGATCATATACACTGAAAACAGAAACACAACAAGATAGATAATGTCTAGTTCTGGTTTTTCAAATTTAAATGTTTTAAAATCAAATTGTTTGAACAGCGTTACGCCCAAAATAATAGCGATTACCCAAAAGATAAACAGCATTGGTTTTTTATTTTCCATGGTTTTAATTTAAAGAATATTGGTTAATAGATTATTCGTTTGTTACAATTTATCTTGCGCCGCACGCAGCATTTCGGCTATATTTTCGTTTTTGAAATTTTCCATAAAAGTATGAATTAATGGAACGGTCGGACTGTTTGGATATTTTTTCAGAAAACGGTTAAACTCCTCAATATTTTCCGGATAAATGTATTTTTCGTCAGCTGCTCTTTCATAAGTTGGAGTATTATCTTCGCCTATTAAATAATCTAGCTGATACATTTTATAATCTTCTTTTACCGATTTCATCAGTTTTGAATTTGGATATTTATTCATGAAATTTTCCCAAGAAACCACTCGATCTCCTAAATCTTTAAAAGAAATAATAAGTCCGGCATCTGCAGAATAAGGCTGTTTGTTTTCTTCACTTTGCATGAACAAATATTCTTTGTAATCGCGCGTTACATAGTTTTTAAAAAGCGTATAATAAAAATCGGGTTTGGTTGTAATTTCAACAATACCTTCTCCTAATTCATCAAACTGAAGTTGGTGTTTTAAAAGTTTATCATTTAAAGATTTGATTTCCTTTTTATCTGCTTCTTTTTCGCTGTAAAAATTTTGCAGTAAACGATCTTCTTTTTCGTCTATCTTGTGCAGTAAATAACCATTTTCTTCATGATATTTTTCATACAAAACATTGGCTTCTTCAGCAGAAATAGATTTTAATTTTAAGACAATTTCGTCTTTCTTTTTAGTGAATAAATCCAAAAGTGATCCAGAATTAGAAATCACTTCAGATGCAGAATGATCGGCAGAAATACTGTCATTTTTTATTTCCGACGAATTTGTAACTGTTGTGTTTTCAGTTTTTTTGCAGGCAGAAAATAAAATGATTATGGCTAATAAAGTAATAAGTTTTCTCATTTATTTATTAATAAGTATTGATAATGATTTTAGTTTTAAAAGGGATGAGTTTACATTAAAAAAGGACAAAAAAAAGATAGAATTCTTCTTTGTCCTTTTGAGAATCTGTTTGAAAGAAAAGAATACAGTTTATTTAGGTTTAAACTCTTTTACTCCTCTAAATTGTTTAAATTCTGAATATATTTCGATACCGAGAATTTTCCATTTTCTTGTGCCGGTAACTGAATATTGATAAATATTTTTTTTCTCCAATTTATCTAGAAATATATTTTGAGTCTTCCATTCTGTACCACTTAAAAAACCGCTTCTGGTAACAATTGCCGAAATTGCATTTTCATCATCATGAACCACATTCAATTCAATTTTTGTTGCTAAATCATCTTCTAGCGTAATCTCTGAGAAAAACGTATTTTGATTTACTTTCTTTTTATGAAATTCAAATTTTTTATCTTCTAAACTCTTGCTCGGTTTTGTGATGAAAGATAAAGCAAAGAAAGAAAAAAGGATAGCAACAAAAAGTCCAATTTTTTGACGGATTTCGACAGCTTTATTAATACAAAAAGTAATAAAAACCAGAAATGTAAAAACATTTAGTATACCCCAGATTAACTGTATCATAAATTTAATTTTGGTATATCAAAAATACATTTTTTTTGTTTTAAAAATAAGAGAATACTTATTTTAATTGTTCTTCAATAATCTTTCCTATGTCGGTATTTGAATTGTCATAAGCTAGAATGTCGCCTTTTTTATCAATAACGATACGTGTTGGGATAGCTTGAATTTTATAATTGCCAACTACTTCTTGTTTGAGATCAAAAACAACGTTAAAGTCAAATTTTTTCTCTGTAATATAAGAACTTACTTTTTTTAAAATCTCGTCTTCTTTACCATTTTCCCAAGTGTTAACAAACAGGAAAGCAACATCTTTATCTTTGTATTTAGTCACTAAATGCTGCATTTTTGGAAAAGAAGCTTTACATGGTCCGCACCAAGTTGCCCAGAAATCAAGAACAACTATTTTTCCTTTATAATCTGAAAGTTTTGTGTCTTTTCCGTCTAGATTTTTCAAGGTAAAGTCAAAGGCATTTTTACTTCCAAATTTTTCAAGAAGATCTTTGTTTTTGTTTTCTTGTGCTAACAAATCTGTTTTTTGCTGAATGGCATCAAATTCAGCCATAGGCAATTTCTTTTCAATGTAAATTTCTTTAAGTTTAGAAAGAAATGCAGGTGAAGTATTGCCTTTACTGATTTCATCTTCAATATAAGCTTTTACTTCATCTTTACTTTTTACCTTATCCAACATTGCTAAATAGCGTTCTTTTCCGCCAGCGTCCAATCCGTCAAGAGCTTTAACTCCGCTTTGGTATTTAAAAGCTTCATCATATTTGCCTTGTTTATAAAGCAGAAGTGCATAAGTATCAGCAAACATATTGAATTTGCCATTATAATCAGGCGTGTAACATTCTTTTCGTTTTGCTTCAATAATGTCTACTGATCGTTTAGAAACTTTTGTGGCAAAGTCAATATCTTTTACAGGCATTGTTAAATCACCGCCAGATTGGCCCCAAGCAAAATTGTTATATGTGTCTTCTGGAAGATTTAAATAAGGTTCGCAGGCTATAGCCTTTTCCAATTCTCCTTTATCTAAATATATAGGCACCAAAGCAGAATAAAAATAACTTAGTGATCTCTTAGAAGTATCGTTAGGATATTTTGTTTTAAAAGCATTAAGACTTTCTAAAATAGAAGCTTCTGTTTTATCAGGCTGATCAAAGAATTTTCGAATAAAATCCATTGCATCAATTCTATTTGCAGGAAACTTTTCTGAAATTTCTGTTTTTAATTTTTTTGCTTGATCTTGCGTCTCATTATTAGAACTATAGATGTAATACGCAGAAGTTAAATATTCTTCAGTATTTCTTTTTACACATTTATCGGCAAAAGCTAGAAGGTCTTTTTCTCCTTGTTCTCTGTTGAGAGACTTTTTAGTATATAAATATTCTAAAGAAACGATATCATCTCTTAATTTTGGATATTTTGCAAATACAGCATCATATTCAGCAATTAAATCTTCTCTTTTTGGATCTGATTTTAGTCTAAAAAAGTACCCCCCATTACTTCTAACAGAAATTTCGTTTATCAAACTTTTTCTTAATTCAATATCATTTTGTGTTTTTAAAAGTACAGAATAACCTTTTTCATTATTGCTATCTGCAATTTTTTGTGAATCGTTTATAGTCGCTAGAATAACTCTAACAGAATCAGGAACTTTTGCGGTAAACTCATAACGTTTTCCACTTTTTTTCAGCGGACTTATGTCAGAAGAAAAATCAGTAGGAGTAATATAGAGAAAATTTACTTTAGCGTTGTCTTCAATAACAAGACCTTGCGGAGGTTCATAAACATACGTATTGGGTTTGCCAATGTTGAATTTTGAGTTTTTTAGATAGATTTTTCCGTTTTGAGAAAATAGATTGCTAACAACGGCAAAGAATAACAAAAGGTAGATTTTTTTCATCTGTTTGTGGTTTTTTGTTTGTTTATTTCTTAATTGTTTAACGAATTGTAAAAGTAAATATTATATCATCCATTGTTTTTTTATTAAGAAAATATTAGCAAAAACGACAAAATTATTTTGAAATTTTTAGCGTAAGTATATCTTTTTAAATAGTTTACTTTTTTATACCAATTGCGGTTCTGTAAAATTCATAACCTTTTTCAGATCGGTTAAGAAGATACTTTTTACGATAATCATCAGCTCCTAAATCTTCACGAAGCTCAATATTAAACTGATTTAAGTAATCTGAAAGGTCTTCTGGAAAAAAGCCAAATGTCCAGTGTTCTTCTAAATTTTCAAGATCTTCCAGAAGTTTTTTACCGCCTAAAAAAGATTCTGGATTTAAGAGAATATTTTTATGTACGTAAGTAAAAATAATATGACTGTTTGCAGCGAATTTTGAAATAAAGGCAAAAGTGCTTTTTACAGCATCTTCGGTTAGATAATTCGTTACGCCTTCCCAAATTATGGCAGTTGGTTTAGAAAAGTCTAAATTATTCTCCGAAGCCAGTTGTTCTAAATTTTGCTTGTTAAAATCAATCTGAAGAAAATGAATATTTTGAGGAATTTTTCCGATTCTGTTTTTATAAACTTCAGCTTTGAAATTTGATGTATTCGGATGATCAATTTCTATTACAGGAATTTCTTTTAGTAAATCAAGGCGTACAGCTCTCGTGTCAAAACCCGCGCCTAAAATTATAACTTGTTTTATGCCGTTTGAAACCGCATTTTTAAGTAAATCATCAATGTATTTTGTTCTGGCAATTCCAGAAGACAAAGCTCCTGGAATCTTTTTTTGTATAATATTATCAATATATTTTGCAGCAATTGGATATTTATATAATTGAGTTGCAAGTCTTAATTTTGAATCTATAAAATGAATGGCATAAGGATCTGAAAACAATCTTTCTTTACGTTGTGTTTCCAATGCACGAAAGAACGCCATATATTGTGCCGTTCTGCTTGTTTTTTCTGCTTTCATTTTAATCTATTTTCTAGAAAACAAATTCTCAACAACCCAAGCTGGTCCAATTAATAAAAACTGAAGATCTTTAAGAAAAGATGGTTTTTTTCCTTCAATATTGTGTCCATAAAATTGTCCGATCCAGGCAATAACAAATACGCCAATCGAGAAAGCCCATAAAGTAACAAACTGTCCGATGTAGTAATTTGCAAATAAACAAAGCATAGAAAAAACAGCAATTTTAATTGCCATAGAAATTGATAATCTGATGTAGAAAATAAGAACAAAAAGCAAAACTATGAAAGCCCAATTTTCGATAATTGGCGCATTTAGTTTTAACGTATTTGAAATTATCGAACTCGGAATGCTCATTAATAATCCGACGATAGAAAAGAAAATGGCTGGTACACAAATGTAGTGTATGGCTTTGTTTTTTGGGTTTTGGTGACTTATTGCATATTCTGCAAACCATTGGTCTAATGTTCTCATTTTTGTGGTTTTATAGTTAGGTTGCAGTAAATCTAATGAAATTTCTTTTACGTTAATCGGAGAACCATAAACGAAAAACTAACTAGTAAAAAAACTATTTCTGATTATATTGAAAAACATTATCCCATAGTTCGTCAATTGTAATAAGAGCTTCGTTTAAAGATAAAACGGACCATTTTCCATTATTTTCTAAACCAAGTCCGATACTTTTTAATTTTAATAGAGCGTCATTTACGTCAAAATCGAAATCGGTATTTAATTTTGTTTTAAACCAAGATTCGATTTTATTGTCAAGTTCATCAGCTGTTAATGATTTTTCACTTTCGTGTAAAAAAGTATAAGCTAGAATGGTTTCTTTTAAAGCTTCTTCTTCAGACGAATTTAAAAGCGAATAGAAAGCTCCACTGTTATTTCCAACATTTTTAAAGTACAAACTATCAGAGAGAGTTTTAGAATATCTGATTTTCTTGTTTATAAAATTATTGTACTGACGAAAGCAATAAACTGCTAAGATTCCTAAAGCAATTAAACCTTGATTTAAAGATGTTTTGCTGTTGAGTAAATCGATTGTTTCGCCAGTTTGATATGCGTCGTACATATTAATCAAAGCCGGAATTACTTTCGCGCTCAATAATGAGATTCCACCAAAAACAGCCGGAACCCAAAGTAGCATTTTGTCTTTTAAAGACATTTTAGGAATTGCATTCGGAAAAATCGTCTCGAGATCATTTTTAGGAACTCTTTTGAAAATTTTCAATCCAATAGAACCTGGGTCAATTGGCATTTTTCCTAATTTGACTTTCTTACTTTTAAGATAATCTGCGTCGCTGTAATTTAAATAAATTAAGACACGATCGTAATATTCTATTTCTACTTCTTTTGTCCAAAAAAAGTATTTTTTGACTTTTTCTTTGCTTTTATGATGACCTCGTGCGTAGAGTTCGAAATCTTTAAATGCATTAAAATCGATAGAAAGATTTAAGCCAATCAAATCAGATTCTTTAAAAGCTTTATCCAAAGCATTCTGATCAATTCTGTAATAATTTCCACGTTCTAAAACCTTCAAAAGTGTTTCTTTAAAAACTGGAAAATCACTTTTATTGATAAACTGCTCGCGTTCTTTTTCGCTTAAATCTGGATCGTAAAGCGCATAATTCTGTTTAAGATTTCGATTAAGATTAAAAGATTCATAATGATAATAATGCTCGATAATATCGAAAAGTTTCTTAAAATCTTCTGTTTTTTTAGCATCTTCAGCGAAAGCGGCAATTTGCTGTTCGAGTAAAAATTCTTTGTTAAACGGAATATAATGTTCTCGCTTCATGTCGATTTTGGGCTTTAATTTCGTGGCGTTTATTGAGCGCAAAAATACGGCTTTTTTCTTAGAGGCAAAGTTGCATTATTATAAAGAACTAGAACAAAAAAGCATTTAAAAATATAAAAGCCGTAAAGAATTTCTTTACGGCTTTTTGTTTGCAAAGCAAATGTGTTTTTAAATTATTAATAAAGCTTTTGCGCAACCAAAGCTCCATACGCAGCTGAAAATACAACTCCTGTTCCATTATAAATACGTGGAGTATTAGTTGTTACATTACCCATTATTTGATACCATAAATAAATAGTATCTACTGGTTTTGTTACATTTACTACAAATACATAATTCCAGTTAAGAAGTTTGTTTGCAGGTATAACTTGAGTTGATATGCTTGTATGCCCTCCATTCCCAAAAATAGTCGAGGGAGTAAAAACACTAGAACTTGAAGACCATCCCGCAACTAATTCGGCGTAGTTTAATGAAGTGGAATTAGAGGGAGTCCAGTTGCTAGTTCTGTCTGTTAAATAAATTATCCAGCTCCCTTTTCCTAATGTTAATGAACGTCCTGAATAAATAAAGCGATTATAAGCTAAATTCATTGCCGAACCTTGAGGTGCCATAAATGATGCTGCTGCAACTGGCGCAACCCATTTAGCAACACCATTAGCATCAGATGTTAATATTTTACCAGCGCCTTGTGTTCCGTCAACAATTTGTAAAGCACCATTAGTTGTTCCATTATTAATCTGAAGTTTTGCGTTATCTCCTCCTGTCAATGATTTATTAGTATTAATGAGTACCTGACCGTTGGTTGTAATACGCATTTTTTCGTTATCTTTAGTTAAAATCGGAAGGTCAAAAGCATCTTTTGTACCTAAATTTTCAACTGCATTGTTTGTATTTCCATTCAGCTGCCATTGTGGAGTTGTATCTACTTGTACTTTTTTTCCATTAGGACTCACTAAAGTTTCTGTTTGCGCAGAAACTAACATGCATTGTGTTAATAGAAATGATATTAAAAGTTTTTTCATTTTTTTAAACGTTTTTTACTAGGTGTTTTTTTGTGTCAAAAACCTATTAATAAAATGGTGTGAAAAATTAGTATCAATCACAAAATTTGTTCTTAAGAATTAATAAAGTTTTTGTGCAATTAAACTTCCATACGCAGTTGAAAATGAATCTCCATTTCCATTATAAATAAATGGAATATTAGTTGTTACATTGCCCAAGATCTGATACCATAAATAAATGGTATCTACTGGTTTTGTCACATTTACTACAAATACATAATTAAAATTAAGGAATTTGTTTTGCGGGATAATTTGAGTAGATACACACGAGTGCCCTGCATTTGCAAAGATAGATGAAGGTGTAAAAACGGTAGAACTTGAAGACCATCCTGCAACTAATTCGCCGTAGTTAAATTCGTTGGCAGTAGAAGGAGTCCAATTACCGGTTCTGTCTGTCAAATAAATTATCCAACTTCCTTTTCCTAAGGTTAATGAACGCCCAGAATATGTAAAATGATCATAAACTAAATCCATTTGTACACCAGGAGGCGCCATAAAAGAAGCGGCGGCAATTGGAGCAACCCATGTAGCAACACCATTTGCATCAGAGGTTAGTATTCTGCCTTCGCCTTGCGTTCCGTCTACAATTTGTAAAGCACCATTAGTTGTTCCGTTGTTAATTTGAAGTTTTGCGTTATTTCCTCCGTTAAGTGATTTGTCGGTATTAATTAAAACTTGTCCATCGGTTGTAATACGCATTTTTTCGGTATCATTGGTTATAACCGGAAGATCAAAAGCATCTTTTGTACCTAATTTTTTAAGTTCATTGTTGGTATTTCCATTCAGTTCCCATTGAGGAGTTATATTTACTTTTACTTTTTTACCGTTGGGAGTAACTAATGTTTCTGTTTGCGCAGAAACTAACATGCATTGTGTCAATAAAAATGACAATAACAGTTTTTTCATTTTTTTTTGTTTTTTGAAATTTGTTTTTGAGTATTTTTCAATATTAAATGCCATTTATAAAAAGGCAGACAAAATTATGATGAATGAAAAATATTTATAGCTCTCCAAAAGTTTTGTTTATATCAGATTAGGGTAAATTTTACTTGATGTAGTTAAATCTCTGTTATATAGGAGAAAAGATATTGGAAAATAAAAGAATTTGATAAAATGAGGTAATTACGAATGCAAAAAAAAGTGGGATTTCTAATCGGTACCAGCGATTTGAAATCCCACTTCTGTGTTCCAAAAAAAGTGACAAAAAATTTAAAAGCCTTCTAGGAGAAAACCTTATTCTAACTAAAAATTATTCACAGCAAGTTTACGCCAAAATAAAATCATGGCTATACGTATTTATACCTGTTTTTTTGAAAGGTGTAAAGTTGCAAAGTGACAAAGTTGCAAAGGTTGTTTAGTTTAAAGTCGACTTTTTGAGATTGATAACTCCTTGAATATATTTTATTAATTCTTCTTTTGTTACCGAAAAATTGGCTTTTTCAGCTTCAGTATTTAAGTATAAAGTAGCAATACTTTCGGCATCCATATTCTGAGACAGATAGTGATGTTCTGCATATTGTATTAGAGAATCAACAAAAATTTCGCGTTGTTTGCCTTTTTCAATTGTTTCCTGATCGCCATCTTTTATTTTGTCGATTACAGATTCTGGTAAATCTATCGTAAGATACATGCAATCTACGGCAACTTTATTAAGTATTTCTTTTTCGACTCTTCCAGTTGCATTGCAGTAAGCGCATGGAGCAGGAACCCATTTTAATTGTCGATTCAATCGAATGATATCTTCCCAGTCAACAAATCCTTTTCCAAGACATCTCGGACATTCTAAATCTGATTTTCTAAAAAAATTAAAAATGCGCATTGGTTATAAAATAATCTTAGTAGTTGTGTCGCGCGAATTTAAATAAATAAGTAAGAAAAATTACTCGTATATGTACATTTTTTAAGAAAATAATTCGCAAAATTGCGTTTAAGTATATTTTTGTTTGATTTAAATTAATGACATATAACGTTTTCGTAAATTTGAAACCCCTTGTAATTATTGGGAATACGAGATTTTAATATTGTATTAGATTTAGTACAAAAAGAATTTATTTTTTCAAATTCAATAACGTAAGAAAAAACTTCTTTTGTTTAATTGAAAGAAATGAGTTTAATTTTTTGTTTAATATTCGTTAGACAAAAAATAAACAAAAGATTTTAAAAATTTCTTCAATTACCTAATCGGCAAATTATCCAACAAAATCTGATATTTTCTTCCCACAGGAATAACTTCGCCGTTACTGATCGTTAAAGTTTTATTGACAACCGAAGTAATTTCGCGTGTATTTACAATAAACGAACGATGCACCTGAACAAAATGCGAACAATCAATCTCAGTAGAAATGCTAGCAAGCGAACCGTAAATAATAATTGGAGATTTCAGTTTTCGGCTGTATAATTTCATATAATTACCAAGACTTTCAATATATAAAATATCAGTCAGTGGCGTTTCAATCACTTGACCATTCGAGCGATACGAAAGCACTTTTTCGTTGCTGTTGTCTTCCTTTTTTAGGTTATTTCCAGAATGATAGGTTTTGGCTTTTTCTATTGCTTTGGCAAATTTATCGAGAGAAATAGGTTTTAGAAGATAATCGATAGCATCGTTTTGATAAGCAGAAAGTGCAAAATCTGAGTACGCTGTTGTTACAATTGTAAGCGGGCGATTGGGTTGTAATTCCATTAATTCTACTCCCGAAATTACAGGCATATTAATGTCGAGAAAAATAATATCGTATTGGTTTTCGTTCAGTAGTTTAATAGCTTCCATTCCATTAAAAGCACTTCCGGAATGTTCCAGTTCGTCAAACTTTGAGATGTGAGAAATCAAGGCTTTGTGTGCCGGCGATTCGTCATCAATTATAAGACAGCGGTAGGTAAGTGCCATATGGATAATTTTACGGTAAACATATTTTTCTCTTTTTTACAGCTTAAGTCGTGTTTTAAGCCATAAACTTCTAAACGTCTTTTTAGATTTTCAATTCCAATCCCAGTGCTCGAAAGACGCGATTCTGAATCCAAACAATTGTTTTTCAAAGTAAAAATTACACTTCGGCATTTTACTTTTAAATCTAAATTGATGAAAGGTTCAGCAGTTTCAGCAGAAAATTTTACTGCATTTTCAACTAAAGGTAAAAAGAACAATGGCGGAATTTCGATTTCATCATGTAATCCTTCGATATTTTGACTTACAGTAAGTCTTTCGTTTCTAAAGGTATAATATTCGATATATTTTTTTATGAAAGCAATTTCCTCTTCCAATAAAACATAATCTTTTTTTGAAGCCTCAATCTGATAACGCAGCATGTCTGAAAGATTAAGGATTCGATCTGGAACTTTATCTGGTTCTGCCAATGCTTCTCCATAAAGATTATTCATCGCATTCAGCAAAAAATGCGGATTTAATTGTTGTTTTAAAAACGAAAGTTCCGACTTGAAATTCATAATATCTTTATCGGCATCCATGATTTTTTTTGTAATCACAACATGAATAAAATAGAAAAACATTCCATTAATAAGAAGCGATAAAATCTGCAATGTTTTGAAATTTCCGAAACCAACCAATGGGAAAAACCAATTAATAAAAAAATAAAAAGAAGTCCAGTAAGTCAAAAACAGGAGGAAAAATACTTTTACCTTTCTTTTGAATAATAACTTTTTAATTACAAATAGATTAAAAACAGTAATCCAAAGAATACATGGAAAATATCCTATTGCAATTTTACTGACCATATAACAAAAGTCATGACCGGCCAAACGAAGTTCATCATAAACACAGGCAAAAATCACCAATAGAATAAAGGTGTGTACGATGAGATTTCTGAGAAAGAAATTTTGGTAAATTTTGAGAATTTTCATGACGGCAAAAATAATATAATCGTATAGTTTTTAACCATTTGTAAAGAATAATTTATACCAACGCCATTCGTATAAATCATACGCCGTTGGTATAAAATTGCTGTTGTAATAAAGGTTTGTGCTATATTTTTGAATGGTGTTTTGATGATAAATATATAAGTAAAATTCAGGTTTTAAAATTTTTAAAAAAAGAAGAATTTACTTAAATTTAAAATGCTTTATTGAAAGTTTTTACTTAATTTTAAACCTTTCAAATCTAAGCAGAATTTATGATCAAGAAGAAAACCTATAAAATATTTTAACCCTAAAAATATTGTATAATCTTTTTAATCAAAGTGATATGTACCAGTTTAAAGAATTAAAAGAGGCAGATATGGTTGTGGAGATTTTTAAAACAAATGTTCAGAAAGAATCTGATAAAAATTATGTAGTTGCAGTTATACAATCTCAATTTCCTGATTATAAAATTAATTTTGATTTAGAAGATTGCGATAAAATACTCCGAGTAGAAGGTATTGATTTGCAATGCGAAAATATCATGGATTATGTGCATTGTTTAGGTTATACTTGCGAAAGAATAGATTAATAAAATAAAAAACAGGTGTAAATACGCTACGATATATAATTTATTTGTAGGTATTTTGTGTGAAATTTATTTATAGAATTAAATTCATAAAATGACTAATATTATTCTTTCGATTTTTCTTTTTCTTTTAAAACAGTTAAGTTAATTTCTTCTGTTTTCTACTTCTTCTATTGCGAATGATACTTTTTTATTACGAAAAGGTTTGTCCTTTTTTTGCATATAATTTTTCTAATTTTGTGCCTTATGAAAAAAACATTCCAACTCTTTGATTTCTCTCAAAAGGTAAATTATAAAAACGAAATTTTAGCAGGTTTAACCGTTGCAATGACAATGATTCCTGAATCTTTATCTTTTGCAATTTTGGCAGGATTTCCGCCATTAGTTGGATTATATGCTGCTTTTATTGCAGGATTGGTAACAGCTATTTTTGGAGGAAGACCTGGAATGATTTCGGGCGGAGCGGGAGCAACCGTTATAGTTCTCATTGCTCTCATGAAATCTCACGGAATAGAATATGTTTTTGCAGCCGTTGCGCTCGGCGGTGTGGTGCAAATTTGTATCGGACTTTTTAAACTCGGAAAATTTATTCGTTTAGTGCCACAGCCTGTTATGTTTGGTTTTGTAAATGGTTTGGCAGTTGTGATTTTTATGTCGCAATTAGAACAATTTAAAACCATTGTAAACGGACAAGTTTCTTGGCTTCAGGGAACTCCTTTATATATTATGCTAGGTTTGGTTGCGCTTACTGTTGCTATTGTTTTGTTTTTTCCTAAAATCACAAAAGCGGTTCCAGCGTCTTTAGTTGCAATTATGGTTGTTTTTGCCTTAGTAATTATTTTTAATATCGAAACTAAAACAGTCGAAGATATCGCTTCTGTTCAAGGCGGATTTCCTCCTTTTCATATTCCGAATATTCCTGTTTCTTTTGAAACTTTAAAAATCATATTCCCTTATTCAGTAATTGTCGCGGCCGTTGGTTTGACCGAAGGTTTGCTTACGCTGAATTTAGTCGACGAAATCACGGGAACTCGTGGCAACAGTAATCGCGAATGTATCGCGCAAGGAAGTTCGAACATTCTAAACGGATTTTTCTACGGAATGGGAGGCTGCCCGATGATTGCACAAACTTTAGTAAATCTTGGCGCGGGTTCTAGAGCTAGACTTTCTGGGATTATTGCAGCTTTAACTATTTTAGTAATTATACTTTTTGGTGCGCCAGTAATTGGAAAATTGCCAATGGCAGCTTTGGTTGGTGTTATGATGATGGTTGCGATTACCACTTTCGAATGGGCAAGTTTCAGGATTATTAATAAAATGCCTAAACATGATATTTTCGTTGGAATTCTGGTTGCTTTAATAACAATTGTATTGCATAATCTTGCGTTGGCGGTTTTAATTGGCGTAATTATTTCAGCTTTAGTTTTTGCTTGGGAAAGTGCAAAAAGAATTCGCGCCCGACATTTTATTGATGAAAACGGAATTAAGCATTACGAGATTTATGGACCATTATTTTTCGGTTCTGTAACTGCTTTTATTGAAAAATTTGATATTCAGAACGATCCAAATCATGTTATAATCGATTTTAAAGAAAGTAGAGTTTCTGATATGTCGGCAATTGAAGCTTTGAATAATCTCACTAAAAAATACAATCAGGAAAATAAAACAATAGAATTACAGTATTTAAGCGCAGACTGTAGGAAATTACTAAAAAATGCTGGCGCTGTTATTAAGGTAAATATTATTGAAGACCCTACTTACAAAGTTGTTTCTTGAATTAGATAATTAGATAATGATATTGGCTGTAAAGGCACACGGCAGTGCGTCTACGCAATGCATAAACCCGACAGGTTTTTAAAACCTGTCGGGTTTACTATTTTGTTGAATAAACTCCAGATTTATCAGGAGGTTGTTCAAATTATCAAATTGACAAATTAAAACGATCCTCCAATAGGAATTTTTTTGACTTCCGATATTAAATATCCTTCATCAGTAAAACCTTCTAATAAGACATTTATTTCTTTTTGGCCATTCTTTGGTATTTTAATTTGATAATCTGAACCATTATTTAGTTCGATGTTTGGAGACCAATTTAAGGTGCCGAAATAATTAAATTCTTCCTGATTTTCTAATAGTGCCGTTTTGTAAGTGAAGTTTTGTGCAAAACCTTTTGTTACGACTAGTGTCGTATATTTTTGTTTAAATAAATCGTTGTTTTTCCCGATTTTCATGAAAATTTTAATTGTTCCTTGTGCATTAACAATTTTTCCTTCTGAATGAATCCCGGAAATACTGGAGATTCCATTTCTATCAATATAGATTTCATCTGTTTGGTTTAATGTCATATTTAAAAGCTGTTCGAAGTTGTAGATCAAAGTATTGTCAATATAGATACTTGGACTAGTAGGTTGGTCTCGAGATCGACGGTCATATATAGCCACTTTACCATCCATTGAATTAGATACAAGATAACCGTTAATAGAAATAAATTCCAATACTGTTCTGTAATCTTTGTCGTCAGATTTAAATGCTCTGGCCATAGGGCTCACTTCGGCTTTATGAATAAAAACCTGTTTTTTAAAGGTGTTTTTTATAGCTACTTCTTTTAACTCAGAAACTTTTGCTTTAGGTGGTGGGAAATTAAAAATAGGATTAGCATCTTTTTTTATTATAGGACAAATTATTTTTTCAAATGAAGGCTCCAAAACAAATCTAGGCTCAGTTCGGGCAATTCGTGCTTCTAGTTTGGTAGTTAGAGGAGCATTTTGTTCATTAGTCATCTGAAAACCTAAAACAGTCGAATCCTGAACAAAAAAATGTTCAAATTTAAAATCATTATTTTGATCAATATCAGTTGCTTCAAATAGATTGTTTTTTGCCGAAAAAAGAGAAATTTTATATTTAGAATTTGTTTTTTGTTCTTTCTCAACTTTTCCATTTATGGTAATTCCCTTTTCAGATTCGTAGGTAATTTTTGGCGGACCTGCTTTAATATTTTCCCATAAGTATTTGCTTTTAGGTTGTGTGACCAATAAGAGTTCTATGTCTTGTAATCGAGTTTTATTTTCTGGATTAAAATAAAAATAATTATCGTTTACGGGTTTGTCTAAATAGGCATTTAAATAAAAAGTACCCAAAATTGATTTTTTTTGAGTGCCGGAAATGATTTTTTCAGGAAGAATACTAATGCTCAAATGTCCTTTGCCAGCTTCCGTTTTTCCAGACAAGATAATGCTGTCGTTAGCAGTTGTCTTTGTTTGAATTATTGTGGTTGGAGTCACGTCGTGTTCAATATAAGCCAATCTTTGGGTAATTTCATTCAAATCTTCATCTAATACTCTGGCAGTATTGATGCCATTTGGTAAAAAACTTTTATCAAAGAAAATGGGCTGTTCAGTTTTGTTATTATTGAAGGTGACCTCTTGTTGCATCGAATTTCCATTTTGCTGAATGAGCACAATGAACTTTTTGTTTTGATAAACTTGAAGCCCTTTTTTATTGGTTTTAAGAACAACAATCAAATTGTTTTTGGTCGGATAATTATGTTCTGTTAAGATCAGTCCAGTTTCTGAAATCTTGTCTAATGGATGTTCTATTTCTAGTTTATCGGTATTTATTTTTAGAGTGTATTTTTCATTCAAATTGGGTGTAAAATAAAAAACACCATTTCCCATTTGATTGGTGTGAAAGCTCGCGACTTCATTTGATTTAGAATCCAAAATAACACCATTTGTTATTTCAATTCCCTTTTTATTGCAATCTGTAATCTTAACTCCTATGGTATTAACGATATCATTTAGTATAATTCCTCCTTCAGGGAATAAGCGTATTTCTGCTGTTTTCCAATTCGGTTCATTGGTTTTAAAAGTATAGGGCTCTTTTGTGTCAATAATTTCAATAGTCTGATTAAAGGAGTCATCTTCTTTGAAATTATTCATCCAGTTAGTATAAAAATGAAAATGATAATTACCACCTTTAAATTTTTCGTTTAAATGAATGCCGCCAGAAAAAATGCCACCTTGTGCATAAAGTAATTGTTTTTGAACTATTTGATTTTCGTTATTATAAACGATTAATTGAACATTTGTCGTAGTGCTATTTGGGATATTATTGTTTTTGCTGAAAATGTATCCTTTGAAACCAATATCTTCATTATTTGTATAAATATTTTTATTGAATTGAACGTGAATAATCTCCCGGTCTTCTGAAAAATAATCAGTAAGGTACTTGGTGATTTTATCTTGATTGCTAATTGCCTGTGAAAAGGATTGTAGGCAGAATAAAAAACTAAAAAACCGGATGATTAATTTCATATAATTGAGAGTTTTTGGTTGATTGTATTATTTATAGGATAAATTAAAATTTAATTACAATACTAATCTGAAATAGTTAAAAAATAATAATTCTCTTAAAGGGTATACTAAAGTAAGATAATTAATCATAAATTATGCCAAATTTCTAATTCTATTTATAATTTATGTTCCTGAAATGCAATGCTTTTGAATTGATAGATATAATATATGTTTTTTCTTCTTAAGTACTTTAGTTTGTCAAGCTGAGCGAAGTCGAAGTCTATAAGAGACACTGCGGTGTATCTCTACACATATGCGTTGTGCTTACATTATCTTATTTTCTAATTAACAAATTATCCAATTTTAGAAAGATTGATTTTTGTAACTTTACGAAATGAAACTCACAGAAACTTTAGAAGATTTTTACAAAGTAAAAATAAATGGAATGCCTGAAAATCTTAAAAAAGAGATTGGACATTTTAATGTTTTTAAGCTGGATGATTATATAGGGAGCACTTGTAACCCTTTGCCTTACACGAGAAAAGACTTTTACAAAATTAGCTTAATCATTGGGAAGAACAAAGTGCATTATGCTGATAAAGTTGTGGCTATTGAAGATCAGGCTTTGTTCTTTGCAAATCCGCAGATTCCTTACAGTTGGGAACATATTGATGAAAACCAAACTGGATTTTTCTGTATTTTTACAGATGCTTTTTTTAGTCAGTTTGGAAATTTAAAAGAATATCCGCTTTTCCAACCAGGAGGTAATCCAGTTGTTCCAATTTCTACAGAGTTAGCAGAATCTTTGAAAACGGTTTATTTAAGAATGCTTGATGAAATAAATTCTGATTATGCTTTTAAATATGATGTGCTTCGAAATTTAGTTTTTGAAATTATTCACCTAGCTTTAAAAACGCAAACTGTAACTGCTTCATTATACAGTAAATCGAATGCTACAATTCGTGTTTCTTCTTTATTTATGGAATTATTAGAACGACAATTCCCAATTGAATCGATTTCTCAACAAATTAATTTCCGTTCGCCTTCAGAATTTGCAAATCAGTTAAATGTACATGTAAATCATTTGAATAAGGCTTTGAAAGAAACAACTGGAAAGACAACTTCTCAGATTATTTCAGAAAGAATTATTCAAGAAGCCATGATTCTGCTGAAACAAACCAATTGGAATATTAATGAAATTGCGTGGTGTTTAGGCTTCGAAGAATTATCTCATTTTATCAATTTCTTTAAAAAAAATGTTCAGGTTTCACCAAAAAACTATCGTTTAGCAGAAATTGTTTGATTTTTGTAACTTCTTGCTTGATTGCTTTAATATTTGAGAAGCACTTCACTAATACCTTTGTCCTGTAATTATAATGTAAAAAAATTAAAATCATGGACAATAAAAAAGTTTGGTTTATCACAGGTGCTTCAAAAGGACTTGGATTAGAATTGGCTAAAAAATTATTAGCAGAAGGGGTTAAAGTGGCTGCAACATCAAGAAGTGAAGAAGCATTAGTAAAAGTTTTAGGAAATTCCTCAGAAAGTTTTCTTCCTTTAGAAATGGATTTAGTTGATGAAAAAAGCGTTAAAAATGCAATCGACAAGACTATCAATCATTTTAAAACAATTGATGTTTTGGTAAATAATGCAGGTTACGGCTTATTAGGAGCATTAGAAGAATTAACCGATGCAGAATCTAGAAAAAACTACGAAGTAAATGTTTTCGGATTATTAAATGTAATCAGAAATACAATGCCAATTCTGCGCGCCAATAAAACGGGACATATTTTTAATATTTCTTCTGTTGGAGGATATTATGGAGAATTTCCGGGTTGGGGTATTTACTGTTCTACAAAATTTGCCGTAGCAGGTTTGACAGAATCTCTGGCAGCAGAAGTTAAAACGTTTGGAGTTCATGCAACAATCGTTTATCCAGGTTATTTCAGAACCGATTTCTTAAAAGACAGTTCGTTGTTATTGCCTGAAAATCCGATTGCAGATTATAAAGAGGTAAGACAATCTGAAAGCACTCACAAGGACGACATTAATGAAAATCAGCCAGGAGATCCTGTGAAATTAGCTGAAGCTTTAATTCAAGTTAGTGAAGATCAGAATCCGCCATTGCATTTGTTTTTAGGAGAAGATGCCTATAATATGGCAAATCAAAAAATAGCAAGTGTACAGAATGAATTAGGGCAATGGAAAGAAGTTTCTATTTCGACAGCATTTTAATTAGATAATGTTTGATTTGATTTTTCTAACTTGAATTGCCTCCAGATTTATCTGGAGGAGGTGATGATGAGATTAATGAGAAAAAGCTTTAGCCAAACTTTATAGTTCGGCTAAAGCCTTTTTAATGTTTTAATAAGAGATCTCCAGATTTATCTGGAAGCAATTCAAGTTCATAAACTTTCTAATTGTTCAGTATTGATTTTACATCGCACAATTTTCCATCAATTTCGCCTATTTGCAATCCTAAAATATTTGCAATTAAAGGATAAACCGAAATATTAGGGAAAGTTTTAACTTCTTTATTTACTTTAAAAGCTGGTCCTTTTGCATAAAAAATAGCATGCATATCTTTGTTTTCATTATCATAACCGTGAGTTCCGCCTTTTATGTGAGTACTTTCTTTACTTACTAAACTCCATCCTTTTTCTGCTTCAATCACAAAATCATGCGCACGAGGATTGGTTCCGTAATGAAGTCTTTCGGGAACTTCAGTAGCTTTCCAGAATTTGATATGTGGTACTTTTTTTAAAGCATTTGCAATAGAATCCTGAAAACCAGCTTTAGCTAGTAAACTCATAATTGGATTTACAACATCTTTGTATCCGAGCCATTCTGGTTTTAGGTAATCTAAAACGGCTACTTTTTTATCATTGCTGATATTAGCCATTCCATGATCGGAAACAATTATTAAATTGATTTGTTTTCCGATTGGTAATTGATCTAATTTTCGAGATATTTCTCCAATAATAGAATCCATTTTAGTTGCTGCTTTTTTAGTTTGCGGCGAAAGCGGACCAAAATTATGTCCTGAATGATCTGGCTCGTCAAAATACAAAGTCACCAAATGCGGGCGTTGTTTTTCTGGAAGCTGAAGCCATTTCATAACCGTGTCAATTCTAGCTTCGTAAGGAATTTTATTGTCGTAGTTTTTAAAATAAGTTGGATTTCTTTTGTCGATATCAGAACCTGGCCAGAAGAAAGAAGCGGTTTTTACACCTTGCTGTTCTGCTAGATTCCAAATCGGATTTCCGCCGTAAAATCTAGAGTCATTTTTTGCTTTCGATGATAATGAAAAAGATTCGTTTAAATCAGCATCATAAAAAACATTATTGATAATTCCGTGATGATCAGGATAAAGACCAGTTACAATAGTGTAATGATTTGGAAAAGTTTTTGTCGGATAAGAAGGTTTCATTGATTTGGCGTGAACACCTTCTTTCGAAATTTGTTTAAGATTAGGAAGATTGAATTGTTTTTGATAATCCCATCGAAATCCATCCATCGAAACTAAAACTACATAGTTGTCTTTAGTATTTTGGGCTTGTAAGACGAATGAAAGTGAAAGAAAAAATAAGGATAGAAGTGAGGTAAAATGCTTTTTCATTTTTTGAATTTATTATGACTGCAAATGTATTGATAACAGATTTTTTAAAGAAAAAGAGAATGTTAAATAAAAAAAGCGCCAGATAAAATCCGACGCTTTTAAGTTTTAAGAAGAGAATGAATTACATCATTCCTGGCATTCCGCCTCCCATTGGCATTCCGCCTCCAGCATTTTCTTCTTTAATATCAATTAATGCACATTCTGTAGTTAAAATCATTCCAGAAACAGATGCAGCATTTTCTAATGCAACACGAGTTACTTTTTTAGGATCGATAATTCCAGCAGTAAGCATATCTACATATTCGTCAGTTTTTGCATTGTATCCAAAATCACCTGAACCTTCAGAAACTTTCGCTACAACAACAGAACCTTCAAGACCAGCGTTTTCAACAATAGTTCTTAATGGAGATTCAACAGCGCGAGAAACAATTTGAATTCCAGTTGCTTCGTCAGCATTATCCGCTTTTAAGTCAGCTAAAGCAAGTTTAGCTCTTAATAAAGCAACTCCACCACCAGCAACAATTCCTTCTTCAACAGCTGCACGAGTTGCGTGTAAAGCATCGTCAACTCTGTCTTTTTTCTCTTTCATTTCAACTTCAGAAGCAGCACCAACATAAAGAACCGCAACACCACCAGCTAATTTAGCCAAGCGCTCTTGCAATTTTTCTTTATCGTAATCAGATGTAGTAGTTTCCATCTGACCTTTAATTTGGTTTACTCTGTTTTTGATGATATCAGCTTCACCAGCACCGCTTACGATAGTTGTATTGTCTTTATCGATAGAAACTCTTTTTGCGTTTCCTAACATTTCGATAGTTGTATTTTCTAGAGTATAACCTCTTTCTTCAGAAATTACAGTTCCGCCAGTTAAGATTGCGATATCTTCTAACATTGCCTTTCTTCTGTCTCCAAAACCTGGAGCTTTTACAGCAGCAATTTTAAGAGCACCTCTTAATTTGTTTACTACTAATGTAGAAAGAGCTTCACCGTCAACATCTTCAGCGATAATCAATAATGGTTTTCCTGATTGCGCAACTGGCTCTAAAACTGGAAGTAATTCTTTTAAAGAAGATACTTTTTTGTCGTATAATAAGATGTATGGAGAGTCTAATTCAACTTCCATTTTCTCTGGATTTGTTACGAAGTAAGGAGAAAGATATCCTCTGTCAAACTGCATTCCTTCAACAACATCCACGAAAGTGTCAGTTCCTTTAGCTTCTTCAACAGTGATAACACCTTCTTTTCCAACTTTAGCGAAAGCGGTAGCGATTAACTCACCAATAACTTCGTCATTGTTTGCAGAGATAGAAGCAATTTGTTTGATTTTGTCAGAATCACTTCCAACAACTTTAGCTTGTTTTGCTAAGTCAGCAACGATAGTTTCAACAGCTTTGTCGATACCACGTTTCAAATCCATTGGATTTGCACCCGCAGCAACGTTTTTTAATCCTTCTTTTACGATAGCTTGAGCTAAAACTGTAGCAGTTGTAGTTCCGTCTCCAGCTAAATCATTAGTTTTAGAAGCAACTTCTTTAACCATTTGCGCACCCATATTTTCTAGTGCGTCTTTTAATTCGATTTCTTTTGCAACAGAAACACCATCTTTAGTAACTGTTGGTCCACCAAATGATTTTCCGATAATTACGTTACGACCTTTTGGTCCAAGAGTTACTTTTACAGCATTTGCTAATGCATCAACACCACGTTTTAATCCGTCACGTGCTTCAATATCAAATTTTATATCTTTTGCCATTCTATTTTTGCTTTAGGCAGTAGGCTTTAAGCTTTAAGCTTTTTCTACTGCTGTTAATAATTTTTTTATTTGCTTACAGCTTTACAAGTACTTGTTTTAGTTTGTAAATTTTGCTTTTTATGCTATTGATTTTTTCTATCTGTTTTTCTGCAATTTCATTGTTTAAATATTGCAAATCTTTAGCTAAAATCAATAAATATTCTGTCTCATTTGCAGAACCCAAAGCAATGTTGAGAAATTGATTAAACTCTTTGTCACTACTTCTTCCGCATCCTTCACTAATATTGGTTGGAATTGAGGAAGATGCTCTTCTAATTTGACTTGTTAATCCATATAATTCTTCTTTTGGAAATAAAGAAGTCATTTTATAAATTTCTAAAGTTAAAGAGTGGCTAAGTTGCCAAATGTCATATTTTTTAAAATCTCTCATTTTTGTTCTTGCTTTAGGCTTTACGCAATATGCTTTAAGCCTTTAAAAAAGCCTATAGCTTACTGCTTAAAGCTTACAGCAATTAAATAATTGCTAAGATGTCATCTTCGCGCATGATTAGGTAATCAGTGCCTTCTAATTTTAATTCTGTTCCAGCATATTTACCGTACAAAACAGTATCACCAACTTTTACAGTCATTGTATGATCTTTAGATCCGTTTCCTACTGCAACTACAGTTCCTTTTTGTGGTTTTTCTTTGGCAGTATCTGGAATAAAAATACCTGAAGCAGTTTTAGTTTCAGCTGCAACAGGCTCAATTAGTACGCGGTCTGAAAGCGGTTTAATGTTTAAAGCCATGATTTTTATATTATTATAAGTTATACATTTTTTTATGTTCTATAAACTTTCAGAAATTGTGCCATGCTGGTAAAACTGACATTATTTCTTAAAAAAAATGCCAGCTTTGACAGGCTGGCATTAGAATTTTTATATTGAACTAAGATTATTTAGTTGCTGGTGCTGCTGGAGCAGGAGTAGTTCCTTGTGCTGGAGCTGCAGGTGTATTTACAGGAGCTTCTGTTTTGTCAATAAGTTTAGAATCTGTGTCGCTTAAAGCTCCAGAAAAACTTAAGCTTGAAAGTAAAATTAGCACAATTAAAACAGTAGCTAAAGTCCAAGTACTTTTATCTAAAAAGTCAGTTGTTTTTTGTACTCCACCTAACATTTGTGTTCCACTAATAGTAGAAGACAATCCGCCTCCTTTAGGGTTTTGTACCATGATAACGATGATCAATAGAAAACAAACTATTGTAATTAAAACTAAAAAAATTGAAAATGTGCTCATTACTTAATTATTGTTATTGTTATTTTGTTGTAAAATCTTTATATCCGATATGCGGTCTGCAAAGAAAGTAATTTTTTCTGGATATTTCAAAATTAATATTTCATAAGCTTGAATTGCTTTTGTATATTTCTTTTGTTCCAGATAAACTCTGGCCAAAGTCTCTGTCATCAGATAAGAATTGTCCTCAATATTGCTGTCAATTTGGACTACTGGAGCAATTGTTCCAGGTTTTATTGGAGAGATTTTTGGATTGGTTTCGATAAATTTATCTATAATTTCAGCCTTTTTTTGTCTTTCTTCTTCTTTTGCAGCTTCAATTTTAGCTTGTTCCTCTGGAGAAATTTCGTTCGAGCGGTCAATTGGTTCTGTTCGAGATAATTGAAGCCATTCTTGGAATGAATGTTTTTCGCTAAGAGAAAAATCTAATGGTTTTCCAATTTCTAAATGTTCTGCCGCTGTTTTTGCAGGTTCATTAGATTCTTCTTCCTCGATTATTTCTTCAATTAGGTCTTCATTTTCCTCCTTGATTTCTTCTTCATCCTTCTCTTCAGTTTTTACAACTTCTTGAATTACTTCTTTTGGTGCTTCAAGTGTTTTTGTTTCGGCTTCTTTAATTGAAGAAAGAATAGATCGCTCAACAGGATTCATTTTAAATTCTGGAATAATCATTTCCTCGATAACACTGCCATCGTCTTCGTCTTCATCCGAATTTTGAGAAGGTTCTTCTATAATAGGTTCAATTTTTACTTCTTCAATTTTTGCAGATTGTTCTGCATTTGCAGATTCTGCTTCTTTGATTGAGCTTAAAATCGAATTTTCAACACGATCAAATTTTTGTTCTTCTGTTGCAATTATAGCTTCAGATTCTTTTACAGAAGGTGTCTCAGAAACTTTAATCGAACTTAAAATAGAGTTTTCAATACGATCAATTGTAGGTTGTTCCGTTTTTGTTGTTTCTGTAAATGATGCATTTTCAGTTTCTTTTGTGGATTCTAAAATAGACTCTTCAGCAACAATTGTGTTATTTTTTTCTTCAACAACAGGTTTTTCATATGTTACCGATTGAGTCTGTTTAATTGTGTCAAAGATAGATTCGTCAATTACAGGAAGTATTTTTGGTTCTTCTGTTTTTATTGGTTTCTCAAAAGTTATAGATTGAGCTTCTTTAATGGCAAGAAAAATTGATGGATCTATTTCTGGAACCTTTTTAACTTCTTCCGTTTTAGCAGGATTTACAATATTAGGAGTTTCAGTTACTTTTATGGTTTCTGAAATAGGCTGTTCTTCAACTTCTGTTTTTACTTCAATTGCTTTTCTAATTTGTTCAGGTGAAATTATTTCACTTTCAAAAACAGTAATTTCAAGAAGATCTCTTAGTTTTTGTTCGTAAAAATCGTTCTGAATAGAAGTAAAAATTTCCGATGTAATAAAATCAAACAAAACGGAACGATCAGATGTATGAGCGGCCGTAACTTTTAAAGCATAATTATACTTAAAGCTATTTTGATTGAAAAGTCCTTTTAATCGTAAAGCACGAGCACTTTGAAAATACGGAAACTCATTCAAAACACTTCCTAATGCGTCCGCCTGCTTTTCTGTAATAGCATCGGGTTTGTTCATTAAGTAGGTATAATCGGTAACGTTCATTTTTTTTGTTTAATCGGTTATTTGTTTAATTGCTGGTTCTGTGTTTTCATTTTATCGATTTAACGAATAAAAAAATTAACACTTAAACCAAAAATTACCATTTTGCCAAAGATTCATTAAAGATGTCTTGGGTAATTCTTTCGAAAATAGTTTTTATAGCGTCGTTTAGAACTGTTCCTGTTGGAAGCTGCTGTCCTGAAAAGTCATAATAGAATTCGAAAGATTTTTCAAAATCATCTTTTTCTTTCTTTTTATTGGTAAAACGTACATTAACGCGAATAGTCAAACGGTTTTGTGCGGCACCAACCTCACCATTTGCCCCAACAGCTGTTGCGGTCATTGGAGTAGTTCTGTAATCGGTAATTTCTCCTTCGTAAACTAAGTCACCTCCATTTGGAACCAAGTTTAAGTTGGTTTGATTCATAATCAAGTCCTGCAAAGCCAATGTAAAAGTTCTATCAATTCCAGGCTCAATCAAATCTGCATTGTTATGGAAGAAATTAACTTGAAATGTTTTGCCATCAATTGTACCCGTTCCGGTAAAATTATAAACCGAACAGCCACTCAACATAAAAAGGCTCAAAAATGCAAAAAGAGAATATATTTTTTTCATAATGTTTATTGGGAGAATTCCAATGTTTTAAATTTCAATTGTGTTCAAATATAGATAATTGGAATTTGGAATTTGCTTTTTAGAATTTATTTGTATTATAAATCGAATTGTTTGATTTTGCGGTATAAAGTTCTTTCTGAAATACCTAATTCATCTGCGGCTGCTTTACGTTTTCCTTTGTTTTTTTCTAATGATTTTTTGATCATTTCGATTTCTTTCTGTTCCAAACGTAAAATTTCCTCTTCTTCTATTGTTTCAGCAAATAAATAGTTATCGTCTGGAATTTGATAGTTTTCTTCGCGAACAGTTGGTGTCATAACCGCAGTTCTTGGTTCTTCTTCAAAATCAATTTCGCTATCGTTTTGCTGATTACCGTATATTTTCTGAATTAAATTCGGATTAATGTCTTGAACTTTAGAAGCTCCATTTTTCATTAATTCCAGAGTCAGTTTTTTCAAGTCATTTAAGTCACTTTTCATGTCAAAAAGGACCTTATATAATATGTCTCTTTCTGTGCTGAAATCGCTTTCTTTCTTACTGTCGTTGATTACAGAAGGCAAGTTGCTTCCTTCAGCAGGCAAATAAGATTGTAAAGTTGCCAATGTAATATCGCGATTGGTTTCTAAAACAGAAATCTGTTCTGCCACATTTCGAAGCTGACGAATATTTCCGCTCCATCTAAATTTCTGTAAAAGCTGAACAGCGTCGTCGTCTAGTTTTAAAGGTGGCATTTTGTATTTGTGAGCAAAATCGGCTACAAATTTTCTGAACAATAAATGTATATCGTCGTTTCTTTCTCTTAAAGGAGGTAAGGTGATTTCGACTGTACTTAAACGATAATACAAATCTTCACGGAATTTTCCTTTTTCGATTGCATTAAATAAGTTCACGTTTGTTGCAGCAACAATTCTCACATTGGTTTTTTGAACCTGCGAAGAACCCACTTTTATAAACTCACCATTTTCTAAAACACGAAGTAATCTTACCTGAGTTGTTAAGGGTAATTCACCAACTTCATCTAAAAATATTGTTCCGCCGTCGGCAACTTCAAAATAGCCTTCACGTGTGCTTGTTGCGCCTGTAAAAGCACCTTTTTCGTGTCCAAAAAGTTCACTGTCAATAGTTCCTTCTGGAATTGCACCGCAGTTTACTGCAATATATTTTCCGTGCTTTCTGTGCGAAAGCGAATGTATAATTCTAGGAATATTTTCTTTACCAACACCACTTTCCCCAGTTACCATAACCGAAATATCAGTTGGAGCAACCTGAATGGCTTTTTCGATAGCACGATTTAATTTCGGATCATTTCCAATAATCTCAAATCGTTGTTTTATTGCTTGAACTGTTTCCATATAGTTTTGTTTCAAGTTTTTTGTTTGTTTCAGGTTTCAGGTTGTTACTCTGACCTTTAACTTTTAAACTTTTGGCTTATAATTTTTATCTTTTGCCACAGATTAAAATGATTAACCAGATTTTTTAAAAATCCGTTAGAAATGTTTATTATTACATTAACCACAAATTACACAAATTAGCGCAAATTCTGTTTATGAATTTATCAATCTTTTGTGTACTAATGATTTGTTTTGAAAGTTTGCAATTATTCCAACTGGAGTATCTGCAAGTTTCATGTAATTTAATGTTTGAGCAAGATGATCGTTACTGATTTCTCTCACTGATTTTACTTCTAATATTATATCTTCATGAACTATAAAATCTGCATAAAATTTATGAGGTAAAATAACTCCTTTATATTCTATTGAAAATTCTTTTTCTCTATGATAAGGAATGTTATTATTCTTAAATTCAATTTCTAACGCATCTTTGTACACAATTTCAAGTAATCCAGGTCCCAATAATCTGTGTACTTCCATACATAAGCCTACAATTTGATAATTTTGATCTTTCTTGTAGTAATATTCGTTTATGTCAATCATGAAAAATAATTTGTGAGAATTTGCGTAATTTGCGGTAAAAAAACTAATTCATCTCAGAATATCCAACCGCTTCACCTTTTAAAGTTCCAGAAGTACAACTTATAATTTTTACGTTTACGAAATCTCCAATTTTATAATTCTCTTTTGGAAAAACCACCGTTATACTTTGAGAATTTCTTCCCGAAAACTCTTCTTTTGATTTTTTAGAAACTTTTTCTACTAAAACTTCAACGGTCTTTCCAACAAATTCTTCACTTCTAAACCAAGCGTGTTTTTGCTGTAAATCAACAATTTCTTGTAATCTTCTGGCTTTCGTTTCTTCTTCAACGTCATCTTTCATTTTTCTTCCGGCCAAAGTTCCAGGACGTTCAGAATACGAATACATATAACCAAAATTATATTTCACATATTCCATTAAACTCATTGTATCTTGGTGATCTTGTTCCGTTTCAGTTGGGAAACCAGCAATCATATCTTGAGAAATCGATGCATCTGGAACAATTGCTCTAATCTTATCAATCAAAGCCATATATTCTTCACGAGAATGCAGACGATTCATTTCTTTTAGAATTCTATTACTTCCAGACTGAACCGGCAAGTGAATATGTTTACAGATATTCGGATATTTCGCAATAACATGTAAAATGCTTTCGTGCATATCCTGCGGATTTGAAGTCGAAAATCGAATACGCATTTTAGGAAAACCAACCGCAACCATTTCTAATAATTGATCAAAATCGACAGCAGTTGCTTTTTGCATTTCAGAAGCGTTTACAAAATCTTTTTTCAAACCGCCGCCGTACCAAAGGTAACTGTCAACGTTTTGACCAAGAAGTGTAATTTCTTTAAAACCTTTATTCCACAAATCCTGAATTTCAGCCATAATACTTTGAGGCTCACGGCTGCGCTCACGTCCGCGTGTAAAAGGCACAACGCAGAATGTACACATATTATCGCATCCACGAGTGATCGAAACCAAAGCAGTAATTCCGTTACTCATTAAACGAACAGGCGAAATATCTCCGTAAGTCTCTTCTTTTGATAAAATTACATTAATGGCGTCGCGTCCTTCTTCAACTTCAGCCAATAAATTTGGAAGATCTTTATAAGCATCAGGACCAACGACAAGATCTACTATTTTTTCTTCTTCCAAAAACTGACTTTTCAAACGTTCAGCCATACAGCCTAAAACGCCTACTTTCATTTTCGGATTCGTGCGTTTTACCGCATTATATTTTTCAAGACGTTTACGAATGGTTTGTTCAGCCTTGTCTCTAATAGAGCAAGTGTTTACTAAAACCAAATCGGCTTCTTCTAAAACAGAAGTTGTGTTATAACCTCCGTCAGACAAAATGGAAGCTACGACTTCACTGTCCGAAAAATTCATCGCACAGCCGTAACTTTCTATAAAGAGTTTTTTAGTATTCTCAGGTTTATTTTCTAAAACAAGACTTTCGCCCTGTTTGCTTTCTTCAATAATCTTTTCCATTGTAAAATTTCAAAGTGCAAAGATAGCGTAATTGAAATGAATATGACAAGATGTCAGATAAAGAATTAACAATGTTTTAAAAATTATAGATTTTAGATTTACGCCTTATGAAAACCTAAAACTTTTTTTCTTCGTAAGTAGTTAATCTAAAAAAGAGTTGGAAGTTTTAATATCAAAACTTAAAATAAAGTGATTTCTCCGTGATAAATCATTTAAAAGTTATACCTATATATATTATGGAGAATAATACAGATAAATCTGCAATTTTAAGTTTCATAATATCAAAATACTTCAAAAATTCATTCGTAAGGTTAATATTTAAAAAAAATAAATACTTTTGTTGCAGAAAAATAGAGCAATGGCAAAGAATTTAGTAATAGTGGAGTCACCTGCAAAGGCGAAAACGATCGAGAAATTTCTTGGGAGTGATTTTCAGGTGGAGTCAAGTTATGGTCACATAGCAGACTTACCATCAAAGGAAATAGGGGTAGATGTAGAGAATGGTTTTAAACCTAAATATGAAGTTTCTCCGGATAAAAAAGCTTTGGTAACGAAACTAAAATCACTTTCTAAGAATGCCGAAACGGTTTGGTTAGCATCCGATGAGGACCGCGAGGGAGAGGCTATTTCATGGCACTTGGCGGAAGAATTGAAACTGGATACAAAAAAAACGAAAAGAATTGTTTTTCATGAGATTACAAAATCTGCGATTCTTAAAGCAATTGATAATCCAAGAGAAATTGATTATAATTTAGTAAATGCACAACAAGCTAGACGTGTTTTAGACCGTTTAGTGGGGTATGAATTATCTCCAGTTTTATGGAGAAAAATCAAAGGCGGACTATCTGCAGGTCGTGTACAATCTGTTTCTGTACGTTTAATTGTAGAGAGAGAACGCGAAATTCAAGGTTTTAACGCAGTTGCAACTTATTCAATTGTTGCAGAATTTGTAAATGAAGCTGGGAAAGCTTTCAAAGCAAAACTGCCAAAAAACTTCAATACTAAAAAAGAAGCCGAAGATTTCTTAAATCAAAACATCGGTTCTAAATATAAGGTAGTAGATTTAGAAACTAAACCTACCAAAAAATCTCCAACAGCACCTTTTACAACTTCTACACTTCAACAAGAAGCTGCAAGAAAATTGTATTTGCCAGTTGGAATTACCATGCAATTAGCACAGCGTTTATACGAAGCGGGACTTATTACTTATATGAGAACGGATTCTGTGAATCTTTCTAAAGAGGCGATGGATGCTGCTGAAGCTGAAATTATCAAGTCTTACGGGAAAGAATTCTCTAAACCGAGAGTTTTTGCTAATAAAAATAAAGGAGCACAAGAAGCGCACGAAGCAATTCGTCCGACTGATATGTCACGTCACACAGTAAATATCGACCGTGACCAAGCTCGTTTGTACGATTTGATCTGGAAAAGAACTTTGGCTTCGCAAATGAGTGATGCACAATTGGAAAGAACAAACGTAAAAATCGAAGCGGATAATCATGATGAAATTTTTACTGCTTCTGGTGAAGTTTTGCTTTTTGAAGGTTTCTTAAAAGTTTATTTAGAAGGTCACGATGACGATGAAGAAGAACAAGAAGGAATGCTTCCAGCTTTAAAAGTAAATGAAAAACTAGCGAATAATTATATTACAGCTACAGAAAGATATTCAAGACCACCGGCACGTTATACTGAGGCATCTCTAGTTAAAAAATTAGAGGAACTTGGAATCGGACGTCCGTCAACTTATGCACCAACAATTTCAACAATTATCAATAGAAATTATGTTGAAAAAGGAACTCTCGAAGGTCAAGAACGTAATTATACTCAATTGACTTTGCAAAATAGTAAAGTAGGAGAGAAGTTATTAAAGGAAAATACAGGTTCTGATAAAGGGAAATTAGTTCCAACAGATATCGGAACAATTGTAACTGATTTCTTGGTGAAGAATTTCGGAAACATTTTAGATTACAATTTTACTGCGAAAGTAGAACAAGATTTTGACGAAATTGCAGAAGGAAATATCGACTGGGCAAAAATGATGCAAGATTTCTACAATCAGTTTCACCCAAATGTAAAAGAAGTTGAAGCAAATGCGGAACGCGAAAGTGGAGAAAGGATTTTAGGAAAAGATGCAGACGGAAGACAAGTTTCTGTTCGTTTAGGAAAATTTGGTCCAATGGCTCAAATTGGCGAGGCAGACGACGAGGATAAAAAGTTTGCTAGCTTAATGGCAGATCAGAATATTGGAAATATTACACTTGAAGAAGCTTTGAATTTATTCTTGCTTCCAAAAAGTTTAGGAGAATATAAAGGAGAAGAAGTAGAAGTGAATAACGGTCGTTACGGTCCTTATGTACGTCATGGAAGTGTATTTATTTCTTTGCCAAGAGGCGAAGATCCTTTAGGTGTTTCTAAAGAAAGAGCTCAAGAATTGATTGACGAAAAAGCACTTGCTGATGCGCCAATTGCTGTTTATAAAGGAGAAGCTGTTCAAAAGGGAGTGGGGCGTTTTGGTCCATTCATCAAATGGAATGGACTTTTTGTTAATGTGAGCAAGAAATATAATTTTGATAATTTATCGCAATCAGATGTAGAAGAGCTTATTGAAGACAAGCTTCAGAAAAACATCGATAAAGTTCTTCATAATTGGGAAGAAGAAGGAATTGTAGTAGAAAAAGCTCGTTGGGGACGTTCTGTCATTCTAAAAGGAAAAATCAAAATTGAACTAAGTAAAGATGTTGATGCTACGCAATTAACATTGGCTCAGGTTCAAGAAATGATTGCTAAAACACCAGCAAAGAAAACCGACTAAAAAAACAACAACGGCTAAAAAAGCTCCAGCTAAAAAAACAGTTGCTAAAAAGAAATAAAATAGATGGAATTTGATTTTCTAGAACCAGTTAATGATGCGATTGTAAAATTCGTTGGAGGACTGTCTTCGCAAGAGCTTGGAAGTAAAATTGTTTTTCATACACAAGAACAATTTCCAGATATAGAACAAATTAATATTGCTATAATTGGTGTTTTAGAAGATCGTACAAACATCAATATGGTTAATGAAGTTAATCTTACTGCTGTTCGTAAAAAATTATATAGTATGTTTCCAGGTAATTGGGATGCTTCAATTGCTGACTTAGGAGATATACTTGCTGGTGATTCTGTTGAGGATACTTACTTCGCATTGAAAAAAGTTACAGCCTCTTTGATCAAGAATAAAGTGATTCCTATAGTCCTGGGAGGTTCTCAGGATTTAACCTATGCTTTGTATCGTGCTTACGATGACTTAGAGCAAATGGTTAATTTAGTTGCGGTCGATAATAAATTTGATTTTGGAAAAGAAAATGAGTCGGTTTCAGCTAATTCGTATCTTACTAAAATAATTATTGATGAACCAAATAATCTTTTTAATTACTGTAATATAGGCTATCAGACTTATTATAATTCGCAAGAAGAAATCGACTTAATCCAAAAGTTGTTTTTTGATGCTTATCGATTGGGCGAAATCTCTAATAAAATCACTTTGGCTGAGCCTGTTTTTAGAGATGCAGATTTGGTGAGTATCGATTTAAATTCTGTAAAATCTTCAGCTTCAGGAAACACAGTAACATTTGAACCCAATGGTTTTAATGGCAAAGAAATTTGTGCTTTAGCAAGATACGCTGGTATTAGTGATAAAGTTACTTCTTTTGGTGTTTTTAATCATAATAGTACAATGGCAGAATCTGTAATTATTTCGCAGATTGTGTGGTATTTTATTGAAGGATATCACTACCGTTCAAAAGAATATCCTTTCGGAAGTCGCGCCAATTATTTGAAGTATATTGTCCCGCTTGAAGATGAAGAACTTATATTTTATAAAAGTGACAAAACGGATCGTTGGTGGATTGAAATTCCATTTGAATCAAATGGCAGCAATAAATTAAAAAGAAATACGTTATTACCCTGTTCTTATGATGAATACTTGGCCGCTTGCAATCAGGAATTGCCAGAAAGATGGTGGAAAGCGCAGCGTAAAAATGCTTTGTAATTTGAAAACTTAAGGTAAATCTTAATTTTTTAAAAAATAAGAAAAATAGTTAAATTGAATTAGTGAGAAAATGATTACATATGATAAAAATTAACGTTTTACATCGATTTTTTGACACAGTTTATCGATAAAATATTTTTTTTTTATTTTATTTAACATTATTTTTGAACGGTAAAATAAATTTCGCAAGTAGTATTGTTTTTTAGATAAATAATAAATACGTTTACGGACTTTTAATAATGAATAGATAATCCAAATTTATATGAAGAAGTTTATTGCATTTGCAGCAATGTTAACACTGGTAATTGGCTGTGGTAAGTCAGGTGACAAAGGTGAATTAGTTGGTGTTACAGGAGGGAAATGGCATCCTGAAAAACCTTATGGAATGACTTTGGTTCCGGGTGGATCTTTTATTATGGGTAAATCAGACGCGGATTTAGCTAATGTGGAAGATGCTCCAACTAAAACTGTAACTGTTCGTTCATTTTATATGGATGAAACTGAGATTACAAATAGTGAGTATCGTCAATTTGTAGAATGGGTAAAAGATTCTACAATGAGAGTTCGTTTAGCAATTTTAGCAGATGAAACTGGACAAAAAAGTACGGGAGATAAAGGTAAAAAAAGCGGAAGTATTGCTGATTATGCTTTTAATGATTCTGATCCAGAAAAAATGACAGCTTACGATAAATATATGTACGATAACTATTATAGTGTTGGTACAAAAGATGATCCATATGCTGGAAGAAAATTAAATAAAAAAGTAAAATTAATTAAAGATACTAAAGCATATCCAGATGAATATTATGCTGAGGTAATGGATTCTATGTACTTGCCAATTGAAGAATCTTACAACGGATTAAGAACAATTGACGTAAATAAATTGAAATTCCGTTATTCTTGGATGGATATTCAAGCTGCTGCAAAAGCTAAAGTTGGAAAAAGAAGTGACTTCGTTAAAACAGAACAGGTGAATGTATATCCTGATACTGCAGTTTGGATTAAAGATTTTGCTTATTCATATAATGAACCAATGCATAATGACTATTTCTGGCACAAAGCTTACGGAGAATATCCTGTAGTTGGTGTGACTTGGAAACAAGCAAAAGCTTTCTGTGCTTGGAGAACTTTAAACAAAAATAGCTACATCAAATCTAAGAAAAAAGGTCGTGATCTTGTAAATGCTTTCAGATTACCAACTGAGGCGGAATGGGAATACGCCGCTAGAGGTGGTCTAGAATCTGCAACTTACCCTTGGGGTGGTCCTTACACTAAAAGCGATAGAGGTTGTTTCTTAGCAAACTTCAAACCAAGTAGAGGTGATTATGCTGCTGATGAAGCTTTGTATACTGTTGAAGCAAAATCATACGAAGTAAACGGTTACGGATTGTACAACATGGCAGGAAACGTTTCAGAGTGGACAGATTCAGCTTACAATCCAAACGCTTACGAATATGTTTCTACAATGAATCCAAACGTAATTGATGGTAAAAACCAAAGAAAAGTTGTTCGTGGAGGTTCTTGGAAAGATGTTGCTTATTTCTTGCAAGTAAGTACTCGTGACCACGAATACGCTGATTCAGCTAGAAGTTATATCGGTTTCAGAACTGTACAAGATTACATGGGAACTCAAGTAACTGGTAACGGAAACGGAAGCAAAAGAAAGTAATTTTATAATTTTATCAATATCCAACAAATCTATTTAAAACCTAAAAAAAAGTATTATGGCATTATTAAGTAAAAAAGCAATGAATTTCGCTTATGGTATGGGAGCGGCAGTGGTAATTATTGGAGCTTTATTCAAAATTACTCACTTTGAACTTGGACCTTTAACAGGAACAGTTATGCTGTCAATTGGATTGGTTACTGAGGCATTAATTTTTGCTCTTTCTGCTTTCGAACCAGTTGAAGACGAATTAGATTGGACTTTAGTTTATCCAGAATTGGCTAACGGACAAGCTAGAAAAAAAGAAGCTAAAGCTGAAAACCCAACTGAGGCTCAAGGATTATTATCTCAAAAATTAGATACATTATTAAAAGAAGCTAAAATTGACGGTGAATTAATGTCAAGTTTAGGAAATAGTATCAAAAACTTCGAATCTGCTGCAAAAGGAATTGCTCCAACTGTAGATTCAATCGCAGGACAAAAGAAATATTCTGAAGAATTATCTGTTGCTGCTGCTCAAATGGAATCATTAAACAGTTTATATAAAGTACAGTTAGAAAGCGCTTCTAGAAACGCTGAGGCTAACAAAGAAATCGCTGAAAACGCTTCTAAATTAAAAGAACAAATGGCGTCTATGACTGCAAACATTGCTTCTTTAAATAGTGTTTATGGTGGTATGCTTTCTGCAATGAGTAACAAAGGATAATTAGTTTTTAACTAATATTAAATTTATTAATAAAGAACTAATTAGAAAAAAATGGCAGGAGGAAAATTAACCCCTAGACAGAAGATGATTAACCTGATGTATCTGGTTTTCATCGCGATGTTAGCAATGAACGTATCAAAAGAAGTTATTTCTGCTTTTGGTTTGATGAATGAGAAATTTGAAAGTGCAAATACTACTTCAACGGAAACAAACGCAGGTTTATTAACATCTTTAGATCAGAAAGCTGCTGAAGCAAAAGGAGAATTTGCTATTGCAGCAGTTACTGCTCACAAAGTAGAAACAATTACAAAAGATTTTTATGATTATATAGCTACTCTAAAAGCTCAGGCTGTTAAAGGTTTTGAAGTTGAAAAAGAAACTGGAAAAATGCCTTACGAGTCTATGGATAGAGGAGATAATATCGACGACTGGTTTACAGGAGACGGTTACACTAAAAAAGGTAACGAAATTATTTCTAAAATCGAAAAGTATAAAGCTGATATCAAAGCTGCTTTAGGAACGGATAAAAAATACGCAGCAATTATTGCTGAGGTTGAAAAGAAATTTGATGTTTCTGATGTAAAAAATAAAGAAGGAATCAAAGAAAAGTATTTAGCTTATCACTTTAAAGGATTCCCAGCAATTGCAACAGCTGCAAAATTATCAACTTGGCAAAATGATGTTAAAAAGACTGAGGCTGACGTTTATAACAGTGCTTTAGGAAAAGCTGCGGTTGCTGCTGCTTCTTACAGTAACTATCAAGCGATTGTTGTTTTAGATAAAAATGCATATTTCCAAGGAGAAAAAGTTACAGGTAAAGTTGTTTTAGGTCGTTATGATGAAAACACTAAACCTACTTCATTCCAAGGTCCAGGACAAATCGTTAATGGACAAGCTGTTATCTCATTAACTGCTGGTGGAGTTGGAGAGCAAAATATCAATGGACAATTTACATTCTTAGAGGATGGTAAAAATATTCCTTTGAAATTTGCAGGAAAATATGTTGTAGTTCCAAGACCAAATTCTGCTACAATTTCTGCTGATAAAATGAATGTAGTTTATAGAGGTGTTGTTAACCCAATCTCTGTATCATTCGCTGGTGTTGCTGATAATAAAGTGATAGCTAGTGCTCCAGGATTATCTTCAGCTGGAAAACCAGGAAAATATAACATGAGCCCAGGACAAGGTACTGAAGCTACAATTTCTGTAACTGGTACATTGCCAAATGGTGAAAAAGTATCAGACAAGAAAACATTCAGAATTAAAGGTATTCCTGGTCCAACAGGAACAATCAGAGGAGAAATGGGAGTTGTTAAAGGTCCTAAATCTAACTTAGAGATTGCTACTATTGGAGCTAAATTACTTGATTTTGATTTTGAAGTTGGTTTAGATGTTGTTGGATTCAATATGAAGATTGCTGGACAACCTACAGTTGTTGTTACAGGAAACAAAATGAATGCACAATGTAAACAAGTACTTTCAAGAGCAGGTAAAGGAGACCAAGTTACTATTTCTGAAATTAAAACTAAACTTGTTGGAGCTGGTAGTTATTTATTGCCAAGAACTGCTCCGGTAATTTACGAAATACAATAATAAAGTAGTGAAAACTACATTCAATATCTTATAATGATACCACGATGAAAGTAAGAAATTTTTTAATAGCTATTGTTTCTATCGCTGGAGGTTTTGCTTCTAATGCGCAATCTAATTTGCTTAATGCTAAGACGCCAGCTCAGATTGGACTTAAAACTCCTGCTCAATTGATATCTGATAATGATAAGCCTTTGGCTTATGGTTATGTAGATGATAGAGATATTTTGATGGGAAAAACTACATGGGAAATCATTGACTTAAATGAGAAAATCAATTTTCCATTATACTTTCCGGTAGATACAGCTAATATTGGTGCTAATAGACGTTCTCTATACGACGTTTTGACTAAAGCTATTAAAGGTGGAAAAATAACTGAAGTGTATACAGATAGTTATTTCAATACTAAAAAATCTATGAAAGACATCGAAGGATCTTTATCTCGTATTGATACAACAGATGCTGGTAGAGAGTTGATTAACCAATATCCAGATGACTACAAATCACGTGTTGTGAAGAAAAAAGTGGTTTCTGGTAAAGGAAAAAACAAAAGTGTGTCTTATGTTGAAGAAACAGTTGGACCAACAAGAACGGTTCCTGCTGAATACATTTTGAAACAAGATTTAACTGCTGCTGATGTTACTCAGTATAAAGTAAAAGGATACTGGTATTTTGACAAACGTCAAAGTGAATTGAAATATCGTTTACTAGGAATTTGTCCAGTTACTCCTGATGTTTATACTATGAATAGTGATGAAAAGGATTATATTGAATTGTTCTGGGTTTTCTTCCCAAATGCTAGGGAAGCATTGCACGAAGCAAAAGCTTTTAATGACAACAATTCAGCTCTTCCAATTTCATTTGATCAGATTTTAAATTCAAGACGTTTTAATGCTGTTGTTTACAAAGAAGAAAATCTTTATGGAGACCGCGCTATTAGCGATTACATGAAAGACAATGCACAGAATCAGTTGTTAGAATCTGAAAGAGTGAAAGAAAAAATTCGCAATTTCGAACAAGATATGTGGAACTACTAAGTTGATACATTGCATAATAATTATAAAAACTCTTGCTACCTTTGTAGTAAGAGTTTTTTTTTGTTTAAAAAGTAGCCCCAATTTTAATCATCTTTTTAATAATTTACTACATTTGTATTATGTAGGAAAAAGAACACAATATATTTTAAAAAGTTACGTTTAATTTCTTGTAATATAAATCATGATGAAAATAAAAGTTTTTTTAATAGCTATTGTTTCTGTTGTTGGGAGCTATACTTCTAAAGCACAGTCTAATTTACTTAATGCTAAAACTGCTGACCAAATTGGAATAAAAACAGCGGCGCAGTTAGTATCGGATAATGATAAGCCATTGGCGTACGGTTATGTAAATGATAGAGATATTTTGATGGGGAAAACTGTTTGGGAGATTATTGATTTAAACGAAAAGATCAATTTTCCTTTATATTTCCCTGTAGATACTGCGAATATCGGTCCAGATAGACGTTCACTTTATGATGTTTTAACTAAAGCAATAAAAGATGGTAAGATAACTGAAGTTTATACGGATAGTTATTTTAATACAAAAAAATCATTGAAGGATATTCAAGGAGCTTTATCTCGTGTAGATACAACTGATGCGGGTAGAGAATTAATTAATCAATATCCGGATGATTATAGATCTCGGGTGGTTAAGAAAAAAGTAGTTACAGGAAAGGGAAAAAATAAGAGTGTATCTTATGTTGAGGAAACGGTTGGGCCTACAAGAACAGTTCCGGCTGAATATATTTTGAAACAGGATTTAACTGCGGCAGATGTTAGCCAATATAAGATTAAAGGTTTTTGGTATTTTGACAAACGTCAAAGTGAGTTGAAATATCGTTTGCTTGGCATTTGTCCTGTTACTCCAGACGTTTATACGATGAATAGTGATGAGAAAGATTATATCGAACTTTTTTGGGTTTTCTTTCCGAATGCGCGAGATGTTCTGCATGAAGCAAAAGCTTTTAACGACCAAAATTCAGCGCTTCCTATTTCATTTGATCAGATTTTAAACTCAAGAAGATTTAATAGCGTTATATATAAAGAAGAGAACGTGTATGGAGATAGAGAAATTAAAGATTATATACGTGATGATGCTCAAAGTCAATTGCTGGAATCTGAAAGAGTAAAAGAGAAGATTCGTAATTTTGAAGAAGATATGTGGAATTACTAAGACAGTAACTAAATTATAACCAAAACTCTTGCTACCTTTGTAGTAAGAGTTTTTTTATTTTACTTATACACTTCAAAATGCTTGATTATTTAATTGTTGGATCTGGATTGGCTGGAATTTCTTTTGCCGAAGTTGCCCTTAAAAACAACAAAACTATTTTACTTATAGACGATAAATCGCAGAATTCTTCAAGAATTGCGGGTGGATTATATAATCCTGTTATTTTAAAGCGTTTTAGTGAAGTTTGGAATGCTAAAGAGCATTTGGTTTTAATGAATGAATTCTATGATCAAGTTGAAGATAAATTAAAGGAAAAATTCAATTATAAAATGCCTATTCTTCGAAAGTTTTTTTCAATTGAAGAACAGAATAATTGGTTTGCTGCTTCAGATAAAATAAATTTAGCACCTTTTTTATCAACGAAGTTAATTACAAAAAAATATCAAAGTATTGATTCTCCGCATGATTATGGAGAAGTTTTGCATACAGGTTATGTTAAGACCAGACAATTGTTAGAAAGCTACAACACTTATTTAAAAGAAAATAATTTACTTCTGGAAGAATCTTTTCATAGTTCTTTCTTAGAGATTCTTGATTCAGGAATTCAATATAAAAATATTAAAGCGCGTCATATCATATTTGCGGAAGGTTTTGGATTGCATAAAAATCCTTATTTTAATTATCTTCCTTTGGATGGAACAAAAGGCGAATTGTTTTTAATAAAAGCACCTGATTTGAAATTAGATCTGATTGTTAATACAAGTGTTTTTATTCTGCCAGTTGGAGGTAATTTATTTAAAGTTGGAGCGACTTATAATTGGCATGATAAAACAGGTCTTCCGACAGAAGAAGGAAAACAAGAACTTGTAGACCGCATTAAGGAAATCATCACTTGCGATTTTGAAATTGTAAAACATTTTGCAGGTGTAAGACCAACGGTAGCCGACAGAAGACCTTTAATAGGTACTCATGAAGCATATAATTCTATTCATGTTCTTAACGGATTAGGAACACGAGGGGTAATGTTGGGGCCAGCATTGGCAAAAATGTTATATGAAAATATTGAAAATGGAACTCCAATAGACCGTGAGGCAGATATTAAGAGATTCCATAAAAGATATTTAAAAAGTCTTACTCCTGACCGGCCTTAGGATCATAAGAAACAAACATATTAATGTATAAGTTTCTTGATAGGCGTAACACGAAAGGAAATAGAACCACAAGCGTTAAAATAATTGCTAAAAACGATTGTTCGATAGTTGCTCCGAAAAAAACAAAAGAAACAATAAATGCAGCAATTCCGACTGCGACATTCAATGCGTAACTAACATACATTGCACCGTAAAAAAATGAAGGTTCAATTTGATATTTGAATCCGCAATGGCTGCAATTTTCATTCATTTTTAGAACTTTAGTCAAATGAAGCGGATTTTTGTCTTCATACATGCTTTCTTTTTGGCATTTTGGACAACTTCCTGTTAAAATGCTATTTAGTTTCGATCCTTTTTTTAACATTTGCAAAAATTTTATCAAAGGTACATTTTTACGCCTTTATTTCTTGTAACAACAGTCACAAATTATGCTTAATATACACAATCTTTCGGTTTCTTTTGGAGGAACATATTTATTTGAAGAAGTTACTTTTCGTTTAGGAGCTGGAGACCGAGTTGGTCTTGTTGGTAAAAACGGAGCGGGTAAATCGACAATGCTAAAAATGTTGGCTGGAGATTTTAAACCAGACTCTGGAGTTATTTCTCAAGAGAAAGATATCAGAATGGGGTTTTTGCGTCAGGATATTGATTTTGAACAGGGAAGAACCGTTTTGGAAGAAGCATACGAGGCTTTTACAGAAATCAAAGTTGTAGAAAAAAAACTAGAAGAAATCAACCATCAATTGGTTACCAGAACGGATTATGAAAGTGAAGAATACGGCCAAATCATTGAAGATCTTTCTGATTACACACATCGTTTTGAACTTCTAGGCGGTTACAATTACGTAGGAGATACAGAAAAAATCCTTTTGGGTTTAGGTTTTAAAAGAGAAGTATTCAATAATCAAACTGAAACATTTTCTGGAGGTTGGAGAATGCGTATCGAGCTTGCAAAACTTTTATTGCAATCTAATGATGTTTTGCTTCTGGATGAGCCAACCAACCACTTAGATATTGAAAGTATTATTTGGTTAGAAAACTTTCTTAGAAATTATCCAGGAGTTGTGGTAATTGTATCGCATGATAAGATGTTTTTGGATAACGTTACCAACAGAACAATCGAAATTTCATTAGGGAAAGCATACGACTTCAATAAACCTTATTCTCAATATTTAGAATTGCGTCATGAAATTCGCGAGAAACAACTAGCAACTCAAAAAAATCAGCAGAAAAAGATTGAGGAAACTGAAAAATTAATCGAGAAATTCCGTGCAAAAGCTTCAAAGGCTTCAATGGCTCAATCGTTAATTAAAAAATTAGATAAAGTAGAAAGAATCGAAGTTGACGAGGATGACAATTCTGTAATGAATATCTCTTTTCCTGTTTCTAAAGAACCTGGAAAAGTAGTAATTGAAGCAGAAAATGTTACGAAAGCTTACGGAGACAAAACGATTTTAAAAGATATAAGTTTATTGGTTGAACGTGGAAGTAAAATTGCTTTTGTTGGACAAAATGGACAAGGAAAATCGACTTTCATTAAAGCTTTAGTAAATGAGTTTGAGTATACTGGAAATATCAAATTAGGACACAATGTGCAGTTAGGATATTTTGCTCAAAATCAAGCAGAATATTTAGATGGAGAAATTACTTTGCTTCAAACAATGGAAGATGCGGCAACCGACACAAACCGTATGAAAGTACGTGATATGTTAGGTTCTTTCTTGTTTCGCGGAGATGATGTAGAGAAAAAAGTAAAAGTACTTTCTGGAGGAGAACGAAACCGTTTGGCGCTTTGTAAACTTTTATTACAGCCAATTAACGTATTGCTGATGGATGAGCCTACGAACCACTTAGATATTAAATCTAAAAATGTTTTAAAAGCGGCGCTTCAAAAATTTGGAGGAACTTTATTATTGGTTTCTCACGACAGGGATTTTCTTCAGGGAATGTCAAATATCGTTTACGAGTTTAAAGATCAAAAAATCAAAGAATATCTGGGCGATATTAATTTCTTTTTAGAACAGCGTAATCTTGAAAATATGCGTGAAGTTGAAAAGAAAGATGTTGTAAAAACAAATGCTCCAAAAGAAAATACGAAGGTTTCTTACGAAGATCAGAAAAAAGGAAAAACACTTCAAAATAGATTAAGTAAAATTGAAAGTCAAATTCAGCAATTGGAAAAACAAATTCAGCACGACGATAAAATGCTGGAAACCAATTATGATAAACATATAGAAGATGCTTCATTTTTTACAGCTTACAACAAAAAGAAAGCCGATTTAGATCAATTATTAAGCGATTGGGAAATTGTGCAAGAAGAAATTGATAGCTTTAATGCATAGTTTTTTTTCAGGTTTCAAGTTTTGCTAGGATGAGTAATTTTTAACGCAAAGTTCGCTAAGACTATTTTTTACTAATTGATATACATTGAGAATATTTAAGTTCGCAAAGCTTTGTCGATAAGCTTTGCGAACTTTTCGTTTTTCATTAAGCCCTCAGATCAAAAATCTTAGCGAACTTTGCGTTAAAATATTCACTCAGTTCGAAACCTGAAACCTGAAACCTGAAACCTGAAACCTGAAACAAACTACTTTATAATTCCAATAGATCTAGAATGTTCAATCGCTTGACTGCTATCTTTAAAATAACAAACAGAAACATTTAAGCTTTCTAAATTCTTTAAAATTTTGGTCACTTCTTTTTTCTGAGATTTACCAGTTTGTCTAATATAAACCGCTATAACAGTTACTGGAAATATTTTGCAGATTCGCTCGTACAAAACTGGATCGTGTTGCGAATCGTCGCCCATTAAAACATATTTTAAAGTCGGATAAAATTCTACAACATGTTTTATTTTTTCATATTTATGATCGTGGTTTCCTCTGCCGCTCATAAAAAAATCGGTAATCCCTCTTTTGATATCTTTAAGTAAAAAAACTGCTTTTGGCAATTTGTTTATTTTAGTAAATTTTGCAATAAATCGGTACAAATTCCATTCACTACTTGAGATGTAGAAAAATGCATTTACTTCTTCAGTATTTTGACGTCCTGCAGAACTCAATGCTTGATAATGTGAAACAACATCTTTAAAAACTTTTCGGTCGTTTACATTTCTGAACAATAAAATATATAATTTTTTAAAGAAATTATTCGTGTGCGAAATCAAAAAAGTATCGTCAATATCAGATATGATTCCGAGTTTTCCTTTGTGAGGTCTAATAAAACTGCCTTTGCAGGTTATAGTTTCATTGTTGTATTTCAAACTCACTTCATAAGGCATCCATCCAAAATGAGTTTCTTTTTCTAGCGGAATACAAAAATTGAAATAACCGTCATCTAAAGTTTTAGTATGAATTGTTTGGTCATTATAATGAAGATAAACATCGAAGTTTTTAATGGTTTTTATTCTAAATAAATTGAGAATTGAGCGGGCATTTTTTAAGTTTCGCCTCTGAAAATCATAATTGTTTTCTCTTCTTAAAACGTGTCCCATTACAATTAATTCTTGTTCATTAGCATAACCTCGATATAATTGTAGAATTGGTTTCATTTACGTACATTTATGTATACTGTAATTTACTCAATTTAAATTATTTTTAAAAATAAAATTTTGAAAAAGAATATCCTATTTGTTGTCAATCCGATATCGGGTGACCTTGATAAAACCGATTTAGTTGGTGCTGTCGAAGAATTTGCAACCACAAATCATTTTGATCTGGAAGTTTATGAGACGACTGGAAAAAATGATATTAAAAATATTCAGACGCTTTATGATAAATTCCTGCCAGAACGCATTATTGTTGCAGGCGGCGACGGAACTATCAAAATGGTTGCTGAAGCTATGGAAGAACATGATGTTATAATTGGAATTTTGCCTGCAGGTTCGGCAAACGGACTTTCGGTAGATTTAAATTTACCAGATGGAATCGAAGAAAATCTAAAAGTTGCCTTTTTAAATCATTATATCGAAATGGATATGATTTGTATTAACGGCAAAAAAAGTATTCATTTAAGCGATCTTGGTCTTAATGCCAACTTGGTTAAAAACTATGAAGAAAGTGACGTTAGAGGTTTCTGGGGATATGCCTTGCAAGCTTTTACGACACTTAAAGAATCAGAAGAACCTTTTGTGGCAACTATATCTGCGAATAATAAAATTGTAGAACATACGGCAAGAATGATTGTTGTGGCTAATTCGCAAAAATACGGAACTGGTGTAATCATAAATCCAAACGGTTCTATGAATGACGGAAAGTTTGAATTGGTAATTTTAAAAAGCCTCGATTTATTATTAATCGGAAAAATTATTACCGGAAATATGCCAATTGATTCAGATGATATTATCATAATTTCAACCGACAAAGCAGAAATAAAAACCGATTATCCCGTGAATTTTCAAATTGATGGAGAATATTGCGGAGCGCAGAAATCTTTAGAAATTCATATTTTGCATAAGCAAATGAAAATTGCAGTTCCTTAGATTTTAGAATTAATTCTTTATTGAAAGATGTTATCAGTTATGAATTATGCCGCTCCGCTGGAGCTTCTTTATTCTAATCACTTATTTTCTATAAATATTACGCTCTTCCAGAGCTCAAAAAAGCTCCGGTAGGAGTGAAATATTTATAGAGATCTATCTACAAAAAAACTAAAAGCTCCAGCGGAGCGGCATATTATTACTTAAATGGATTTCTTTCCTGCCATTCTGTTTTAGGTTCTAAATAATTAAAAAACCTAGAAATGTTATGGTTAATTAATGCATTACTATGCGTAATTAAGCCATACATTTTTACTGGTTTTGCTCCAACAGAACTTTTGATTTCTAGCGCAGTTCTGGCAAAAACAATTTCTCGAAAGCCTTTTTTAATAGAATAGGCAATCATATCGTACAGCATATTCAAATACAGCATTTTTTCACGCTGAACACTTTCGTCATAACCTAAAAAATAAGTATCCATTACATTGCCGTTTTTTATTAAAGTATTGAAACCAATTAATTTTTCATCTAAAAAATAACCGTAAAGAAGAAAATCTTCGCCCATAATTTCTTTGAAAAAACTAAAGTGATTTCTAGCTAGAAAAAAAGTATTAAAAGGAGCATTTTTAGCCACATGAAAGTACAAATCGTAAATAATGTCTTCATATTGCTTAATGTCAGAAAGTGACATTTGCTTTTTTGCAATTCCTTCCGATTTTTTTCGCGCGCGTTTATATTGATCTCGGTATTTTTTAGATAAAGCATCAATATAATCTTGTTCGGTTTTCCAGTTTTCATTGATTTCGAAAATCATGTTGGGCTGAGTCGAAAACGTGTAGTTGTTTTTAAATTCAGCTTGCAAAGGTTCGATTTCTTTTGCAGTAAAATCTTTTATACTCGTTATATGAACTTTTTTTCCGCTTTCTTTTAAATTTTTCTTTAGTTGATTAATTGCTTTATGAAGAGTTTTAATCGCCTTTGATTGCTTGATTTTTGGATCAAAAACAAAAGCGTTTTGACCTGTGAGCATATTATTTCCAACAAATAAAACATGCGAAGCAAAATTCTTTAAAGCAAAATTACGAACAGAAGTTTTCAAACACTTATCGCGCTCTCCAAAAGATTCTAGTTTTTCTGCAAATAAAAATTGCGTTAAAACAATTCCGACTAGTTTTTTTTCTTCAAAAATTCCGATAAAATGGCAAGTCATATTTACTGGAGAAGAGTTTTCCAGAACTTCAAGATATTCTCTTGTCAAAAAGACATTATTTTCTGCAAGCGAATTCCATTCTGAAGGTAGCAGAGAAGCACTTTTGTAAATTTGGAAAGAAAAAGTTGTGTTCAAGAGAGTAGACTAATTTCGTCAAAATTAGATAATAATTGTAATAACTAACTTTCTTTAAGTTATTATTAAGAAAAACTCGTTTGATTCTTAAACCAAACGAGTTTCTATATTTAGTTTATGCGAAAGCACAGATAATTCCGCCCATTAATGTTAGTGAAACCATCCAATATCCAGCATGAATAAAAATATATTTCCAAGATTTTCTTTCGAATAATCCATTAATCCCGATAAGTGGAAAAGCAAAAAATAATCCAGACATAAATCCGTGTAAAGCTCCATGTTTGAATGTTCTGTAAGCAGTGCCGTAATCTGCCATAAAAGCAGCAAAAGAAGGTTTAGCGCTTGCTATTAATGGTGGTCCGCCAACCATTCCGACTGCTCCAGATTGATGAATTGTCAAAGACATTAAAGTCATCGAAATCATTAAAGCAAAAATGTAAGTAAACCCAAAAATCTTGAGCATATTTCCATTTCTAAGTTCTTCTTGGGTGAATTTGTTTTCTCTCATCCAGATCGTTCCAAACACTTTTGGGTTATACCAGATAAAACCAACAATAAGCGTTACAACAGCCGAAATCAGGAATGCGTAAAAGTTAATTTCCATAATGTGAGGTTTTTAGAATTAGTTAGTCAAATGTAGTTAAAAATAGGTTATAATGAGTATGTTTTAAAATTGAAAGATAAAACCTGTTAAATAATTATTTATTAACAGATTGTCGACATTATGAGTATTATATCTATGAAATCCATAATTTAGCCTACGAATTAAGAGACAAATCGATCTATAGAATATCTCATATTTTTCTTGGAGAAAAACAAAAGAAGAAATGTCTTTTAGCACAAACATAACCAAAAAAATAAATTACAATTGTTACCCAAAATTAATCGTGCTTATGAATGAATTTTACACTCGTTAAAAAAGTTGATTAAATATATTTAGTTAATTGCAAAACCGTAACTCGTTTACGGTTTTTTGTTTTTTTAGAACGGATGATATTTCAAAAAAAATAACATTTAATTTAGAAAGGTTTTTTTATGTTTGTCTAAAAATTTTATAACTTTAATATAAACATTTAAGAGAGAAAGCCGAGTGATCGGCTGTATTACTAACCAATTAAAAATAGAAATTATGACACTACAATATCAAGGTGAACAATACGGAAAATCTGCAATTTTTACGATTAGAATTATTGGTAATAATTTATCAAAAAGTAGTTCAAATTATCAGATTGATCTTTTGGTAAACGATAAAAAAGTACCAACTTTTACAACTGAAATTCACCAAAGTCTTTCAAATTGCTTAAAAGAAATTTATTTGTTTAGAAAGCACAACGGAATCAAATTTGACGAATCATCAGAAAAGATTGTTTCACTTTATGTTCCTTACGATAGAGTCTTGTTCAACCACAATAAATATGCTTTATTCAGAGCATAATTTTTCTCAAAATAAGATTTAAAGACCATCTAAAAAATGGTCTTTTTTTATATAAAAAAAGCTTCAGAGAAATCTGAAGCTTTTTAATTTATGATAAGACAAATACTTAAAAATTAGTATTTACTTTTTTAGAACGATCTGCGATATAAGAAATCAGCCAAGTAACTTGTCCGTCTTTTACAAAATAAACTTTTTTAGAATTTAAATTTGGAATACCTTCTAGACAAGTTGTTAAGATATTATTTGCCGAAATAAGATACGCCTGATCATACGTTTTTAAAACTCTTTCTGCTTCTTTATTGGTTTTAGCAAGGTTTGTAAACTTATTGAAGTTGTTTTTTAAGATAGCATCGTAATTGATAATGTCTTCCATTGTCAAAGTAACATAATGCTCTTTTACGTTTTCATTATAATAAAGTGTTGAAAAAGCCCAAACAGCGCCTCCAGATAAATAAACTTTATCTTTTTTAGCCAAAAGCGGATTTGCATCAATCATTTCTTTTACTTTTTTACGAAGAATCGGATTGTAATCAAAAGATTTTTCTTGATATGTTGACATATCATTTGCCTGATTTGGATTTGCTACCGTTTTCTTTACAGCATCTGTAAGTGTCATTGTTCCGAAATCTAATTCTAACGGAATGAACTCTAATTTGTTATCGTCAAGTTCGTCAATATATCCACCTTTTGTAGTTTGAGCGCCGATGTCTAAAAGGAAAGCGTTTGCATAATCAACAGGAGGCATAGCGCCTTTAACCAAAGTTTTAGCTTCTTCGTTAACATTAAGAACGTCAAGATTTTTGTCTGTTAACATTTTGATTTTGTTTTTCAAAACATCAACATTGCTTGCAGATGCAAAAACTGGAGCGGCAACGATGAAAATATTTTCATCAAGAATTTTATAATCGGTTCTGATTTTCTTCAACTGATCTACAACAATTACACTTGTTTTATTAATGTCTTCTTGAGTCAACTGACCGTTAGCGCCAATATGATCAGCGAATGGAATTCTATCTGTCCAGAAAGAAAGAATTTTGTAATCAGCTTTTCTGATATTATTCACATCAAGAACAGAAACTTTAATCGCTCTACGTCCGATTTCAATTCCAGCATAAATGCTTTTTTGAGAGAATGAATTGATAGAAAAAAATAAACTGACTAGAATAAAAAATAAAATTTGGGGATTGTTTTTTTTAAGCATTGTGTTGTAATAAAATTTAAAATAAAGAATGTTCAATAATTGGTTTTTCTCCCATTCAAAATAGGGGGCATTTGCGAGCGCAAAGATACTCATCCCAAATCATTTTTTAAATGCTCAATTTTTAAAATAATGCAAAAAGTTTACGATTTATTTAAAACTTAACATTGAAGAATGAAAAACCGAAAAATTCAGTTTCAATTATGGAAGTTTTTTTATCAAATTTGTGATGTGAGTTTAAAAGATTCAGAAGTTAATTATTATTGTAAATTACTTGAAACAAATAATGTATTACTTAATAAATAAATGGAGGGTATAAAAATTATGCAAACAATCAAGAAATATTCGGTTTTAGTGTGTATGGTCGTTTCTGTGATTTTGATAGTAATAGCGGCGTCACTTTATCCGGGCGGATCGTTACTTGATAAAAATTCTATTGGATTTGGCTGGTCAAAAAATTATGTAAGCAATTTGTTTGCGGCAAAAGCCATAAATGGTTTAGAAAATCCTGGTAGAATTTGGGCAGTTATCGGAATGGCTTTTCAGTCAGTTGGCTATGGTGTTTTTTTTATTCATATGTCAAAAAAAATAACTTCAAGCTGGGCTAACATTTTAAAATATATAGGAATTGCCAATATCTTATTTATTTTTTTAATTGCAACACCTTTGCATGACGTAGGAACAATATCGATTGTTTTAACTTTGATAGGCTTATTTGTAATTACTGTACTTATGCTAAAGTCAAAACTTCATTTTCTTAAAGTTTGTTGTATTATTTGCTTATTGACTTTTTACTGTTTCTTTATCTTATTTGGATTTGGTTATTTGGCTTGGGCTATCATAATGCAGAAAGTATATAATGCAAGTGCAATACTTTTAGTTTTAGGATTAGAGTATTTTACTAAATCTGAAGACTTTATACAAATAAAAGCGACAGCACAAAAATTGAAGTGACAAAGCATGCGCTAGCGCGAGCGTCCCGCTCGTGAACGTAAAGTATTTTTTAATATAAATTTACAATAATTGATTTTCTGTGTGCACACGAGCGGGACGCTCGCGCCAGCAGGGGTATTATAAACAATTTTACAAACAATGAGAAAATTTTTAATCTTTATACCTATAATAATTTTAGGTTGCGTAAATAAATTGCAGGAAGATCGCTTGTATTTGAAAGAAATAAAAACAAAAAATAAGGTTATAGAATGGTTTTATTATTCAAATGTTGGTTCAACTAGTGCCGACTATGTTTTACTCTCTGATACAATAAAAAATGGTAAAAGTGACACAATTGTTAATTCAACAAATTTAAAAGATGTTCGTCTTTCAAACGATACAATTGTTTTATATTTTTATGGTAAGCCGCAAAAATATGACGATTATTTAACGCTTAAAAAAACTATCGAACACTTTAAAATTAAAATTGATACAAGTTCAGTATCTGAAGGGCCAATGCCAATAAGGGAGTCGTATTTAAAAAAATAGTTATTTTATTTTATTAACTTAATATACTTTCAAAAAAGAAAACTAAATTAAGCGTGCATTTTGCATCCTTAATCATTTTTATAGCCCTCTCAAAAACCTCTTTTTCTTTTTTTTGTTTAAATTGTTTCGAAACATATTCATTTATTGTTTCTCCGCGAAGCAGAATATCTGTCAGATTTTCTTTCACATAGTTTTTTGATTCAAGATTTTGAAAGTTTTCAAAATTTGTTGAAATAGAGTTTTGATGTTTTCTTTCAAACACAAGAATATCCATCGCGCAGCTTTCTTGAATTCTCGATCGCTCCGATATGTAGACAACGATAGCGCAGATTTGCAATCTGTGCCCGCAAAAAGAATCGGAAAGATAGAAACAAAAAAAGCTCCAGATTTCTCTGAAGCTTTTACTTTGTAGCGGGAACAGGACTCGAACCTGTGACCTTCGGGTTATGAGCCCGACGAGCTGCCTACTGCTCTATCCCGCGATGTTTCGGGTGCAAAGATACACACTAAATGTGGTTTTGCAAGTTATTTTTGTAATTTATTTTTTTGAACAGCTGAAAAACGTGATTTCTCTTAGACTTTATAATCTAATAATTCCTCGTAAACATTTCCTTTTAAGCCTAATAACAAGCCAAAAGCAGGTTCCGTTTTTATACCTTTTTCTTTTAATTTAATGATTTCTAATCGGAAGTTTTCGTCTTTACAATGGAGAATTTGAGCTTCAACAAGCATATGTCTGTAGCCATTTTGTTGTTGAGTTGGAATATTCTGTCCGAAAATTTCAATTTCAAAATCACCAATATGGAAATTTGCAATAACAGATTCTTGATTATTTATTACATTTTCGCGAATGGTAAAATGGTTTTCTTTTGAAAATAAGCTTTTAATTTTTTCTATGAATTCTGATTTGTTTTTCCAGCAACAGATAATATCCAAATCGCTATTTTTTACGTCTATATTTATCGGAATTGTGCCAACTAAAATAGGATCAAAAGTTGAGAGATTTTCTAAAACTTTGTGTTTCGTTAAAACCTCAAATGCCAATTGCTGTTTCTGATTTCCTGTTTTTAAATAAGAAATGTCCGTGAAATCAATCATTTATTATTTTTTATAATTTTTCTCTTCTTTAATTTCTTGTTCCAATCGTTTGTTTATGTCGATTTTAGCATTAGTAAAAACAAAAATTGTTGTTCTGTATTCTCTCGAATATTTATTAGTAATCTGACCGCCAATTGTTGCAGTTTCAAAATAAGGAGAAGTTTCTTTAAGTTCTTCATTTTCTTCGTCAAATTCTTTTACACGAATCAAGTTTTTGTATTGAATTTTAAGATTAAACCAATTTACATAATCGGCGTTAAAAGAAACGGCTTTAATTCCTTTCTCAGAATAATAATTAATTGCTCCGGCTTGTCCGTAATTATCGCAAATCACGATAGTTTCTTTTTGATTTGGAATCAAAGCGAACAAAGAATCTGTTTTTCTTGCCAATTCTTTCCAACCTAACATATCGGCAAAATCTTGCGGCAATTGATGATCTTTTCCGTCTTCCCAACGAAGCATTCCTAGTTTTTGGTATTTCTCTGAATGTGAAACTATATACTCGGGACTTTTATTTGGAAAAACAATATCGTACATCGGAATAAAGAATAAAATCGGAAGTGCAATAAAAACCGGTTTTAAATATCGTTTCCATCCTTCGTTCAAAACTTCAGATAAAAAAACAGCACCAAAAGCAATATAAATCGGATACAAACCAATTACATAATACGCTTTTGCTTTGAAGTAAATAAAAATGAAAAGAGTAAAAACAAACGAAGCAAAAAAGACTTGAAATTTTTTAAGAGGCTTATAAAAAATAACGGCATAAAGTCCAGCTAAAATCACGAACAAACCGCCAATAAAAAAGAGAATCTGTTCTTTTATAAAACTTGCTAAATCAACATTGACCAATTGCGTTTCTGCCAATTCTCTCATATGATGCACAATAGGAAACTGATTTCTGTATTGCCAAACGAGATTGGGTAGAATGAGCATTAAACCGAAAATTAAAGCAAAATAAAACTGCTTTTTTATCAGCATTTTTCGTTGGCTAGAAAGTATAATGGCAGGAAATAATCCGAATAGTAAAAAGACGATGTTGTATTTATTTAAAAACCCGAAAGCAAAAATAATAGCTCCAAAATAAATCCATTTTGTGTCTTCAGAAATAATGTATCGAATTAGAACATAATAAACCGCAGTCCAACACAAAACATCTAAAGAATTGGGCTGATATAATGTATTAAGTCGCAATAAACACGAAAATAAAACACATAAAGCGCCTAAAATTAAAGCGTAAAGATTTCCTTTTAAAAGCTCGATTGTTTTCCAGACAAGCAAAAGAGTCAATGCGCCAAATAGGGCAGGGAAGAACTTAACCCAGAAAACAGAATTTCCAAGCAACAAAATAATACAAGAAAACCAAGAAGTTACAGGCGGAACCGACAGAAATCCCCAAGCGGTGTGATGGGCTTGATCTAAATGCAGATATTCATCGCGCTGTAAATCGTATTCGGGACTAATTAAAATATATTGCAGAATAAATTTTAAAAGAATAAACCCGATTAAAATCAGTGTTTTTTTGGTCATGAAGTGTTTGGTTTTGAGGTAAGTCGTTTCAAGTCAGTTTAATGGTATTACGAATATAAGATTTATTTTGATGTGAAAAACGTTGGCAACGTTGTTGAAACAAATAAAAAAGCTCCAGATTTCTCTGAAGCTTTTGTGAATTTTTATTCTTCTGTTGCCGTTTCAAATTCCATGTGATCGACAATTTCTTCGTCTGGTCTTTCTGGTTTAGAAGCTTTTAAAGCATTAAATCTTTCTAGCATTTCTGTTTCGCCTTCTTCACCACTGAAATAAGGAAAAACATCCATAATTGGTGATTCTGAAATTGCAGGAATCGAATATTCGCCCATTGTATTTTTCATTACATGAATCGTATTGTCAAATGCTTCGCGAACATCATTTGCTTGAACTAGCATATACATGCTTGTTTTACGCTCTTTACCACTTTCTTCATCGTAAGCAATTAAAGAAACTTTAGACTTAAACCATCTGTCTGCATTTTCAAACGGATGAATTTCGGCGTAATTCGCCACTTTTATATTCGTGATTTTAAATTCTTCACTAATATAAGCCGCCATTTCTTCGTTGATTCTTTTTTCAGCTTCTGTATAAGACAAAGCATCAACCAAATACGGTTCTGTTAATACTTTTTGTCCGCCAGTTTCGTCTGTTTTTCTATATTTTACTTTGCATTCGTACCAAACTACACTCATCTTCTTATAAATTTTAAGGATGCCAAAGATAATTTTTACAGGAAAATAAATAGTTAAATCTTCAAATAGATATTCACAATTTTGACTGCTTTTTGGTAATGTTTTGAGATTGTGAAAGTTGTGTTTTTTATTCGAAATGTTTTGTAATCGTATTCATTCCTTTTTAATTATAAAAAAATAAAACTATTTTTTGCTTGTAAATAATTGTTTTTCAATGTTTTATTTTTTGTGAATTTAAAACTTTTAAAAAAATGAATTTTCCTCAAAACCAAACTTTCAAAATGAACGTAAGTGTGGGAATACAGTGGTTGGGAATGAGGCAAATTCAAAAGATAGTAGTTTTTGGCAGAACAGAATCTTACCGCATTCCTAGCCATTGTTTTTATAATTTGACCACAGTAATTTATGACAGGAAAATTAAACGTTCAAAAGTTAAAAGAGACTTTAAATTATCTGGAAAGCAAACAGCGCGAATTAAAAAGACAATCTAATGCCGATACGCGCAGTTTGGAATCGATGATAAAATATTTGAAAAAAGATATGATTGATCAATATAATTTAGCCGATCATCATTTGACGATAAAACAAGAAATGAAAAATACTGAAGCTTTTATCGAGCACGTAAACAGCATTATCGAAATCAATTTTTAAAACCGCTTTTTATAGTCGAATTTTACTTTTATTCTAGCTTAAATTTTTCGTTTTTGCAGTCCAGAATTAGTTTGTGATTGAGAAAAAGTTTGTTTCCAATCATTCCCTGCATTCCGGAACGCTTCATTAAGAATTTTTGCAATTCTGATGTGCTTTCAATATGCGTTACTTCTGAAAGGTTTAATTTTAAATTTCCGAACTGAATTTGCTTTTTCGCAGAAGCGGTAAAAACAGACAGCGTATTTCCCCACGAATTTCCTTTTTCTGTTTTTATTTGACTATTCTCGATTTTGTATTTTTTCCAAACTTCTTTTGTGGTAATAAATTCGTAGCCGCTAGTTCCCGAATCGTAAAGCAGTTTTAAATTTTCATTTTCTACTTTTGCGGAAATTAAAATTTTACGTTTTTTGAATTCAAAATCTGTGAAATCTTTCTCGTCAATTTGTTCAATAAATGAAAATTGTTGATTCTTAAAATCTAAAACAGTAATTCGTTTTTCTAATAAATCTGTTCCGATGGTCCCGATTATATTTTCGGCATTCGGATCTTCAAAATCTACTTTATTTCCATAATTTAAAACTTCAAAATTTTTCGAAATTATATTCATTTTGCCAATTTTAAAACGTGTTGCAATCTGATTTTTTTCAGAATTGAATTGCATATGATTTTGATGTTTTTCGGAAATTGATTGTAATGAATTTTTATAGAAAACCGTAATTGGCGAACCCGAATCAAATTGCATGTAAAATGTTTGATTGATTCCGTCGAGTTTTATTGGGAAAAGCAAAGCTGAATGTGAGTTTTCATCTGAAGAAATCCATTTCATCGGAATATTTTCTGCAGTTTCTGAAACGGTTAAATAATTTTCTGGTGGAGTAAATTTCTTTTGAAAATAAAAGTATCCTCCCAACAAAAATAAAATGATAATAACTAAACTAACGGTTGCAATTTTCTTTACTAATTTCATGTCTAAATTTTTCTGCAAGATTCGGATTTCAATTTCGATTTTCTTGCAAAAACAGTACGACAGTTTTACGACAATTTTGTGGCGATAGTTATAAGAAGTTGTTTTTCAGTTTTATAGCTAATTCTTGTTTTTGGTTTAAACAGATTCCGTTTGCAACAACTATTATCAATTTTAAAAAAAGGAAACCAATTAAAGGAACAAGGAAAAGTGGGAATTTCAAAGAAAAAAACTTTTGAATAAACGGACTTAAAATAAGCAAAACGGCAATTGCAAGACTCAAAATAATTTGAACGGCCACAATTTGTTTGCCCATTTCTTTAGTTTTAGAATCTTCAGTTTTGTTAGTTAAAATTAACGGAACGAAAACACTTCCAAATGGAATTATAAGCCCTAACATAACAGAAAAATTAATGATTTTGGTTCTTTCAACATTGAAAATTTCTGTTTTATCAAAAAGATTTTCTGGGTCAGTTTGTAAAGTTTGTGCAATACTTTTTAAAGTGAATCCCTTCAAGATATTTCCTGCTTCAATTCGCTGAATTGTTCTTAGTGAAAGTCCAGATTTTTCTGCAAGTTCATTTTGAGTCATATTTTTTTCTTCCCTCAAAATTTTGACTTTATTTTTCATTGCTTTTTGGATGTAGATTCAGGACGAAATTATAAAAGTTTTAATCAAATTGATGCATTAAAAAATGTTTGTTTTATGTGATGATTTCGAAGTTTTAATAAAAAATTAAGTTTTTTTCTTTAACAAAAATTAGTAACTTGTTGTAGAATAAATCATTCACTTAATATTATTTTCTTAAAAAATGCCACTATGCGAGTATCAGTAGTTCGAAAAAGTATAAAATTTACACCAGATTCCAGAAGAGTTGTTGCCAGATATTTTATGAATGGCATCGAACGAACCCAACAAATGGTACTTCGGATAATGACACTCGAAGAAAAAGAAGTTTTGCAGACTTTAGAACAAACGCTTCGCGAATTTGCAAGACGCCACAGAAATATTTCGGCAGTTTTTTTCAGACATTGTGAAAGAATCAGATCTATTATAGAAGAAATGCAAATTGATTTTGATTCGCTTTCTTTAGATAGAAAAATGCTGATTGGTTCTTATTGCACAATGGAATACGCGATTGAATCTGCGGCTATTTTTAATCCGTCAATTGTGGAAGATTTTGATCAAACTGGTTTAGAATTTGGAGAAAAACGTGTCATTATTTCTTTTCGTGCTACGGGCGAAGGTCATATTTCTTCGATTGTTTTTAGAAGAGGAATTTTAGACCGAGACAATAATCTTCAAATAATGAAAATTGGTAATCATATCGATAAAGCCGAAATTGAACATAAAACGCTATTTAATAAGGAACGATTTCTAACAAAATTGTCTGAAATGCATACTACGGATAAATATATTGTCCAGATTATGCAGGATCTTCCAGAAGAATTTGAATTCGCGATTTTAAAAAATATGCTTAACAGCGCTTTGAGCGATCCGACGAATAGAGAAGAACGCAAAACAGCATTGCAGGAAATTTTATGGCTAGCAAATTCATTTTATGATTTACAATTTAAACACGATTCGGATATTACCGAACGTGTTATTTTTCCAATTTCCGATTCAGAAAGCCGTGGAATTGAAGATGCGCGTTTTGTTCGTTTTGTAGACGATGACGATTCTGTTCGTGTAATGGCAACGTATACGGCGTACAACGGACACACGATTTTGCCTAAATTAATTTCTACCGAAGATTTCTACAGTTTTAGAGTAATGCCGCTTCATGGCGAAGGCGCTCAAAATAAAAACCTCGCTTTATTTCCACGAAAAATAAAAGGCAAATACGCCATGTTGGCAAGAATCGACGGCGTTAATAATTACATTATGTATTCGGATAGAGCCACGCAATGGAATACGCCAATTCTGTTGCAGCAACCTCGTTTTACTTGGGAATTAACTCAAATTGGAAATTGCGGTTCGCCACTTTGGACAGATGAAGGTTGGCTTGTAATTACGCACGGAGTTGGTACCATGCGTCGTTATTGCATTGGTGCTTCGTTATTTGATTTGGATGATCCGTCTAAAGAAATTGGAAGACTTTCTGAACCTTTGCTTTCTCCGTTAGAAGATGAACGCGAAGGTTATGTGCCAAACGTGGTATATTCTTGCGGTGCAATTATTCACAACAATAGTTTGATTTTACCTTATGCGGTTTCCGATTATTCTTCGACTTATGGCGTTGTAGATATGAAGGAATTATTAAATGCTTTGAAAAGAAGTAATAATAAATAGAATTTTATTTTTTTAGATTCGGAATTTTCTCTGTCAAATTTTTCCAATAGCGTTTTGGCATGTGCTGAACATGAAGTTTGGTGTTTTTTCTGGATTCGATATTTACACTTTTAAAATAATTTCGCCATAAATTCTGGAAAAATTCTTCGTCTTCATCTGAAATTTCGGCTAGAAATTTTGAAGACGAAGGATTAGAATCGAAAGTTAATTCGACAGTTGAAACATTTTCAAGATCGTAATAAATGCCATATTTGCGTTTGGTATCATAAATAAGCCATTTTTGGTCTGCGTAACGATTCTTGAAATGTTTTTGAATAAGCGGTAAAACATTGCAATCGGGCTCAACAATAGCGTAATATAGGTTGTCTTTTGTTAGTTTAAAACGAACAAAAGCTTTCATTCTGTGGCTTTCTTTTCCTGTTAAATGAGCAGCTTTTTGAATATTTAAAACAGCATTATTGCTTAAATCTCCTTCAATGTTTTTTGAACTTGAAAAAACATAGGTTGCAAAGCGAAATAAACTTTCTTCGATTTGAGGCAATTCAGAAAAAAAAGCATGATACATATTGGTAATTCCGCTTGGTGAAAGATTTTTTTTTAAACCTTTTAAAACGCGATTTGCTTTTGCATTATCCGTTTCTACAAAATGAGTTTTTAAAAAAAATAAGGCATTAGAATTTTCATCTTTAGCAAAAATGACATCTTCGAATTTGTATTCGTAAATCTCAAAAACAGCTGTAAGCCAGCCTTCAAAAGTTCCGTCGTAGATTAAGAGTGTCATTATTGAAATAAAGAAAGCTGATTAGAAAAATTGTTTTGGTACTTGCTGTTTTGGATATTCAAAATCTGCTCTTTTATTTGAATCGAAGTCAAATCTTTCTGCAAATAAAAAGGCGAAGAAAACGCCAGAAAAAATTTCGAACGATTGTAAGCAATTCCTAATTTTTTCAAATCTTCTGGCTGTAATCTTTTGAATTTTCTCGCGCTGACAATTTTTTTGGCGCTCGTAACTCCAATTCCTGGAATACGAAGAATTAATTCTAAATCTGCAGAATTTATATCGACAGGAAACTGATGTAAATTTCGCAAAGCCCATCCTAATTTCGGATCGATATCAAGATCTAAATTAGGCTGATCAAAACCGACAATTTCATTTACATTAAAGCCATAAAAACGAATTAGCCAATCAGCTTGATACAAACGGTTTTCGCGAATCATCGGAACTGGAGTTCCAATTGCAGGAAGTCTATTGTCGTAACTAATTGGTACATAGCCCGAATAATAAACGCGGCGCATATTCATTTGTTCGTAAAAATAATTAGCCATTCCGAGAATTTCGAGATCATTTTCTTGAGTTGCGCCAATTATCATTTGCGTGCTTTGTCCAGCTGGAGCAAAAAGGGGCGCTTTAAAGTTTAATTTTTTTTCTTCTTTATGGCCAACAATTTCGTTTTTCAGATATTCCATTGGCTTAATTACATCGGCGTGATTTTTTTCTGGCGCTAATAATTTCAAGCTTTTTTCTGTTGGCATTTCAACATTTACGCTTAAACGATCGGCATACATTCCGGCTTCCTTTATAAGTTCGTCGCTTGCTCCTGGGATTGCTTTTAGATGAATATATCCATTAAAATTTTCTTCTAATCTTAATTTTTTTGCAATTCTAACCAAACGTTCCATTGTGTAATCTGGATTATCAAAAATTCCTGAACTAAGAAATAATCCTTCAATATAATTTCTTCTATAAAAGCCAATAGTAAGATCAACAACTTCTTGTACGGTAAAAGCTGCGCGTTTAATATCATTGCTTTTCCTGCTGACACAATAAGCACAATCAAAAATGCAATGATTGGTCAGTAGAATTTTTAGCAGCGAAACACAGCGTCCATCTTCGGTGTAAGCATGGCAAATTCCGTTTCCTGTGTCGCCCAATCCTTTGTTTTGATTCTTCCGCTTGTTCTGACCAGCAGACGAAGAACAAGAAACGTCATATTTGGCCGCATCTGCTAAAATTGCTAGTTTTTCCATCACTCTTTCATGTACCATTTTGCTTGAATTTTAGTTGTTTATGAAAAGAAATCTCTTTCTTCAAAATTACTTATTCAGGCTAAAAAGTGATTCAAAACGACTGTTCTAAATTGTATCAAATTTTCTATAAGCAAAAAAAATGGACTTCCAAAATTTTAACTTTTCAAAATGTAAAAACAGGTATAAATACGGGGTACCGAATTTTTCAATATTTCTATATTGCACCTCTAAAGAAAAAATTGATTAATCCCCCTTAAGATCGATTTTGTCTTATTAGCATTTACATACATTATTTAACTGAAAAGCTAAAACGATGAAATTTTTAAAAGGACAAAATGTAACCTACATTGCATTGAGCGGGAGATCCTATACTGCCACGGTGGTAGAAAGAAAAATGGATTTTAAAAAGGGATTAATAATAAAATCTACTACTAAAGAAAGAGATTTTCATTATTTAATCGAAATTCAAAAAAATGGTGCAAAAGAGCATCTTCTTTGTGCCGAAAATCAGCTTAGAATTTTAGAGTGTAAAAAAAGAATGGCGAAAAAGGCTGCTTAAAAGCTTTGGTTTTTCTATCGCAAATTTGGGCGCTTCTTTATGAAACGTATTTCCAGTATCTGGAAGGATATGTTTTTGAGGTTTTGCAAAAAGCAATTGAGTTATATTGCTAAATAAAAAAGTGTAAGCAAAACCCCTGCGGGGTGAAATATTTGTAGAATCTAACAAGGCAAATAAAAAAGCTCCGACGGAGGGACATATTTTGTTGGTTAAAAATATGTCGCTCCGCCGGAGCTTTAAATTGTGAATTTCTATATTTGGCTATAATTATTTTGCTTCTCCGAAGCTTTGAAAAAAGATTTAAGAAAATTATCTAATTATTTTTAAATAAGCGCTATACGGATTATCTGCAAGAGAAGTTCTCATATAATACATGTTTTCATCTTTCTCATTCAAATCAAATTGAATTAATCCAGCATCACAATAATAGTATAATAAATTGTCTTCTTTTGGAAATTCAAAATTTGAAATAGGAAGCGTTGTTAATTTAGCTTCAAATGCAATTTCGCCATTGGTTAAATCCAATTCGAAAAGCTTTTTTTTGCGAGTATAACCCCAAATATTCTCATTCTCTTTAACAATGTATTCGATATTATCGTCTTTAAAATCGGTTTTCCAAAGCTGAGTTCCGGTTTTTGAATCTATAGCATACAAAGAAGAAACTTGAGATCCTTGCGCTCCAACATATATTTTATTGTCTTTGCAAATTATGCGCTCTTTTATATTGTATTGATTTTCATCTAATTTAAATTGCCAAACCGTTTCTAGATTATTCGGATTTAAAGCAAAAAGATTATTTTTTTCACTTGCAATAAATACATTTTGACCATCTGTTGCAAAGTTTCCTGTCATTTGTTCCTCAAAGGTTTTTTGGCTGATTGCTTTTCCTGTGTTAGCCTCAAAAACATAAACATTTGATCCGCTTTGTGTGAAGATTTTATTGTCAAAAACAAGCGGTGTAGTGTCATTAATTGCAGTGTCAAATTTGTAGTTCCAAGCGAAACTTCCATCTTTTAAATCAAGCGCATATAAATTACTGCTCTGATTTTGATTTTGAGCAATGATGAACAATTTTCCATTACTTACAATTGGAGTTTGATCTTTTAAAACAATTTGATCTGTAATAGAACCTAATCTTGATTTCCAGAAAATCGCGCCAGTTTGATTGTCTATTGCGAAAATTTCACCATTAATAAACGGAACATAAACCACGCCATCGTGCAATGTTATTTTATTGGCGCACATTTCAGAACTAGCATCGGTTGCTTTTACAGTCCAAACAATAGTTTCTGCTTCTAAATCCCATGAAAAAAGAGAACCGTCGTAATCATAAATCAAGATTGATGCATCGTCTAAAGGTATTTTTTTAAGCGGTTTTAAGGCTTTATTAGTTACCATATCTGTTGCAGTCAAAGATTTGTTTGAATAATTAGTTTTGCTCGCAGGCGTTTGGGCGAAGATATTTATAACGGTAAATAAAAATAAAAGGGCAGTAAGTTTTTGTTTCATCACTAGATTTGGTTTCAGTGTTGTTTTATACTATGATTTTTTTCTCAAACATTTAAGCGGAGTAAATATAAACAAAAAAAGCTCCAGATTTCTCTGAAGCTTTTGTCTTTGGAAGTAGTCCGTGGGGGAATCGAACCCCCCTTACCAGGATGAAAACCTGGCGTCCTAACCGATAGACGAACGGACCTGCTTTTCTAATGCGGGTGCAAAATTATAATTAATTTTGAATTATACAAGAGGCTTTTAAGAAAAACTTTCTTTGAATATTTTTAAAATATCATTTTTGAACAAAATTAGCAACAAAGAAATGAAGTCGCATAAAATGTATTTGTTTGATTGATAATTAATTTGTTTTAGATTTCTGAAAAATAATCAAGAAAAATTTCGCGTTTTTTATTGGGAAAAAAGTTTTAATAAAATTGATATTTTTTGGTTTTTAAAGAAAATTCTTTCTTGTGTTTTTGCGTTATTTAAAATCCGAAGAAAGAAAATAGGTTTTTAAAATCCCCAAAGTTGTTTCGTAAACCGGTTTTCGTCTCACTTTTGCAAGCAACCAAGATAAAAAACTCATTATGAAAATATCTTTTGGACCGTTTTCTGCCGAAACAATAAAAGCTTCAAGTGTGTTTTGAAATTTTTGTGTCTGAATAATTTCGGGTTTCATTACATATTGTTCTATAAAAAGAAGATAATGTATAACACGTTCTTCGTCTACAGTTAAAAGATATTTTTTATATCGTCTTTTAAAACTCTTTATTCTAGACAAGGCGATTTCTGCGTTTTCTTGCTGTGTGTGAAGAAGGATTTCGACAAGAGATTTTTTTATAGTCCAATCCATTCCCATTTTCTTTTCGTACCAGCTATCTGTATGGTTTAATTTTGCCATTTCTTTTACGGCATTTCGTCCCGCATTTTGCTGTATGTATAAAACAATAAGCATTAGGCGAATGTCATTACTATCGTTTGGATCTGCTTTTTTATTTGTAGAAAGAGCTTTTTCGGCAATTTCTATTGCTTTTTGAGAATTACCGATATAATTTTCATTAAATGCTAATAATAAAAAATACCTAAGGCAGAAACGCTGATAATATTTGCCAGCCTGTTTCTGAAGCTCCATAAACATCAAATCTAGATAGTTTAAAGACTCTTTAAATTGTCCGTTTCGGAAATAATAATTAGCGATAAAATACAAGATGTAAATATGATAATATAAATGTCTATCTGTCTGATTGGTTTTTTTGCTGATAAATCGATAACTTTTTATGACAAAAGGTTGTACAAGTGCATAATTGTTATTTATAGAAGCATATTCATTGGCGATAAATAATATTTGATACAGAGATTTAAAGGTTAATCCTTGTTTTAAAGATATTCCGTGTGTTTCAATCGTATTTTTTATAATAGACTGAAAATCTACAATTCTGCCTTCGTGATAAATAGCGGCAAGTTCGCGGCGCAAAACGGCATAACCTAAATTAAGCTGCTGTTCATATTCGAGCCGTTTTTTATTTGCTTTAAACTTGTCTATTATTTTTTCAATTGGTTCTGAAAGATTAAAATGAGCAAATTGTATTTGAGTTAGATAAATTTCGTTCAGAAGGCTAAAATGCTCAATAGCCAGTGCTATTTCTTCGGCTTTTGCCAAACATTTAAAAGCAGTTTTGATAAGCTTATGTTCAAAAAACAAACGACTTACAACAAGAAGACGAAGTACTGTGTTTTCTTGAGAAGTATCATTTTCAAAACTTCTGTTCGCCATGAAATCAATCATGTTGTCATAAAGTCTTTTTCTCAAAGCGTGATAAGCATTAGTGCTTTTTTTATCTTTTAAAAACTTTTTTTTATTATTTATATCGTCAGTTATTAGTGATTCGAATAAATCTATATTGCTAACGTCTTTACGCTTATTTTTTTTTGATAAATATTGTATGAATGCTTTTTTATCAGTTTCATTCATTATATCTGCTATTTCTTGAAGTGCGTTCATAAACATTATTTTATAACGATAAAAGTACTAAAATGTATTTTTAAATCGTCAGTTTTTAAAGTGAATTGATTTTTAGAATTTCTTATTCCTGCTGACATTTGCCTCATAATTATAAAACATAAAAATTATGGAACCGCTAAAATCAAATGAATTAAACAACAATTCAGAATCAAAAAATGCAAAATTAAATAATGGGAGTAGTCCTTTAAAACCAAGTGCTGCTTTTGTCGGTGCATCTTGGATGACGTTACTTATAGGTATGACCTCATATTGTATCGGACTTTATAATTCTGATATGGCTTACAATGAAAAAGGATATTATTTTACTATTCTTCTTTTTGGACTTTTCTCTGTAATATCAGTACAAAAAAGTGTTAGAGACAGGCTAGAAGGTATACCCGTAACCGATTTATATTATAGTATAAGCTGGTTTAGTACCATAGCTTCGATCGTATTGCTGATAATTGGGCTTTGGAATGCCGATTTATTGCTCAGTGAAAAAGGATTTTTCGGAATGTCGTTTGTACTCGGACTTTTTTCTGCTCTTGCAGTACAAAAAAATACCAGAGATTTGAAGCAATTTGAATCGGCTAACATATAGTTTTTAGCGGGCCTCATTACTGTCACAAATTGTGCAGTTTTGAGGTTTTCTATGTTTCTTAAAAATGTAATTAAAAACGCATGATGTCAGGATATTATATGTAATTTTATTGAATGCGAAAATATATTGCTATTGGAGTGAATAAAAACTAAATAAAGAAAGCAATGCAAAAATTACAATTTAAAAAAGAAATTAACGCATCGGCTCAAAAGGTATATGAAACGATGCTCGGTTTAAAAGACAAAGCAACTTATGAATATTGGGTTGCCACTTTTAATCCGACTTCAACATATGAAGGAAGTTGGGACAAAGGAAGCAAAATACTTTTTGTTGGAGTAGACGAAAATGGTAAAAAAGGAGGAATGATTTCGGAAATTGTAGAACATAAACCTGCCAATTTTGTTTCCATTCGTCATTACGGATTTTTGATTGGAGATACTGAAGTAACGACAGGCGAAGAGGTAGAGAAATGGGCGGGAGGACACGAAAATTATACTTTTCAGGAAAATAACGGCATTACAACCGTAATTGTGGATATGGATACAATTGATGAATATCTGGATTACTTTCAAAACACATATCCAAAAGCTTTGGAAAAATTAAAAGAAATTTCAGAAAAATAAGAAAACTGCGCAAATGTCTCCGATTTTGCGCAGTTTTTTATATGAAGTTGAATTTTAGTTTTAGAAAAAGAAGTAGCCAACAGATACTTGAAATACTCCGTTTCTATTGTCAGTATCAACCCTAGTTATTCCCAAATTATATCTTGCACTAAAATTAAGTCCATTTTCCAGTTTATAACCTAAGCCAAAATTAGCGCCAAAATCAAAAGTGGTGAATGAGTTTGTTACCTTCATTCCTTCATTTTTAGCAGAAAGTAAAAAGCCTATTTGCGGCCCAGCTTCAAGACTTAATCCTTTTGCTACATAATATTTTCCCATTAAAGGAATGTTCAGATAATTCATAGCAACTATGTCATTATTGAAGGTATAACCCTGGCGAGAATACATTATTTCGGGTTGAAAAGAAAATTTTTCAGAAATTGGAATTTCCGATACAACACCAACATGATAGGATGTTACATAATCAATGTTGTTGGTGTTACTTCCGTTTACCGTTGAAAAGTTTAAACCCGCTTTAGCTCCAAATTTAATTTCTTGAGCATTAACATTCGCAAATCCTAAAACTGTAAAAACAGCTAGCAATAAAATTTTTTTCATAAAGATTGATTTGAATTATTTGAAGCCAAAATTGGCATATGAAAAATTAGAAAAGGTTTCAAAACCTTTAAATTGTATAAATCGGTACTTATTTTTTTGAATTTCTATACTCATTTGGAGTCTGTCCCGTGGCTTTTTTAAAAGCTTTGTAAAAAGTGGTTTTTGAAGTAAAACCAGATTCCAATCCCATGGTAAGCAAATTATAATTTTCATATTCAGAATTCGAAATCATTTCTTTTACTGCTTCAATACGGTATTGATTAATGTAATTAGCAAAATTATCTCCCGTAATCGTATTTACAATTTGAGAAACATAACCGGCGCTTATGCCTAATTTTTCTGCAACTTTTTCTCTGTTTAAAGTACTGTCGGTATAAATGTGCTCTTCCTTGCAGAGAAGTTCTAGTTTTTGAAAGTAAAGATTATCAGATGTGATAGATTCGATAGATTCTTGTGGAGTATCATTTTCTACAATTTGAAAATCGGAAGGCGAAATAGCTAAATCTCCATTTAAAAAATTATAAACAGCATTTGTGTCTTTTGCCAATTTGTATTTGTAAATACCTATATAAGCTGTCCAATGAATTATAAATGTTGCGAATAAAGCCACCACGCTCATCGGAAAAGAAATATCTGATTTGAAAAATAGACCAACCATATAAGTATTTAGCCATACTAATAATACCAAATACATAAAAGTTAATAAAGTAAGAACCCATTTTTTTTCTTGTGGGTTTTTTAAATACCTTATCATAAAATAAGAGTAAAGAGGTAAACACACAATAATGATAACGACCAATAAAAGTTGAATCAGTCTAAAAATATTGATTAGGAATGCATAGGACTTAGGAATTTTATAAAGTCCGAGTACAATTTCAAAATAGGCTGAAAGATTAAGAATAGTGGCGTAGACAAATGGGATATAAAACAAATAAGTTTTTTGTCTGTTTTTTACCGAATCATCAATGCGGTTTATAATAAACATAAATGTGAAAACAGGTAATAGAAATATCCAATCGATCTCGTCTATAAAACGCAATAAAGGATAGGATATAAAAACTTCTTCAAGTTCAAAAACGTAATTCAGTAAAATAATGGAAAGTGCAAATAATAAGTACGCGAGATATTTATTAGAATTACTATTGAATAAGGAAGATTTTAGAATAATAAAGCCTAAAACTGTTCCCTGAAAAACCGCAATATTTAAAAGTGTGGTATAAATCAATTTTTTAAGATAAAAGTTGGTTTAAAATTTGTTTTTGGGATATTATGGTATTTTAAAAACGTAGCGTATTTCATATGAAATGGCTTGGCGAATTTATAGTAATACGAATGAATTTTTTTACAGATTAAGAAATGATTAACTAAAACAGTAATGATTTTATTAAGTGATTCTTTTAAGAAAAACTTTATAAATTAAAACTGAATTGTTATCTTGTTCTACTAAATTAATTATCCGAAACATATTCATTTTAATAGAACCATCTGATTATGAAAAAATCATTATTGCTCTTTATTGTATTTTTAGCTTTAACAGCGTGTTCAAAACATGAAAGAAAAAAAAATATTGCCATTACAGGAATAGATTCTACTTTACGTCCTGGCGATGATTTTTTTAGATATGTAAATGGCAAATGGTATGATTCGATATCAATACCTGCGTCTCAAACAGGAGTGGGGGCTTATATGTTTATGAATTTCCCACAGCGAATTCGTATGCAAGGAATATTAGACAGTATTTCGAAAAGCGAGAATCCAGAAGGGAGCATAGCGCAAAAGGTCGGAGATTTTTATGCATCGGGTATGGATACTTTAACCATAGAGAAACGCGGTTTTGAACCGATCAAACCTTTGCTTGCTAAAATTGAAGCAATTAACGATTTGCCTTCTCTAATGAATTTTGTAGTTAATGAAGTAAAAGCGGACAATTCTTCTATTATAGCTTTTGGAGTATCAACTGATGATAAAAACAGTAGTATGAATATTGCCCAAATCTATCAAACAGGTTTAGGCTTGCCAGACAGAGATTATTATTTCAAATCAGATTCATCGACTGTTGCTATACAGAAAGCCTACAAGAAATACCTTGATGCATTATTTCAGCAAACAGGTAGTAATGCAGATGAGGCTAGAAAGAATGCTGATTTGGTTTATGGTATTGATAAACAACTTGCTGTTTCGCATAAAACAAAAGTAGAGCTTCGAGATGTGCAGGCAAATTATAATAAAATAGCTGTAGCAGATCTTGCAAAAAGACATCCGAACATAAACTGGACAACTTTTTTAAATAATTTAGGAGCAAAGACTGATTCTATTAATGTGTCTCAGCCAGCTTATTATGATGCGCTTAATAAACTTTTAAAAACCATTCCATTAAATAATTGGAAAATCTATTTGAAAGCAAATTCCATAGAAAGATATGCAGATTATTTGAGTAAACCTTTTGTAGATGCTTCATTTGAATATACAAAAGTGCTTTCTGGACAAGCCGTTCAAAAATCACGCGGCGAAAAGATGGCAAATGTTATTGATAATTACTTAGGTGAAGCATTGGGAGAATTGTATGTAAAGAAATATTTTTCTGAAGATGCCAAAAAGCGTATGCTGGTTCTTGTGAATAATTTGCAAAAAGCTTACGCTAAAAGAATCGATAATTTGGAATGGATGAGTCCTGTTACGAAGCAAAAAGCTAAAGAAAAACTATTTGCCATTACAAAGAAAATTGGGTATCCAGATAAATGGAGAGACTATAGTAATGTACGTGTAGCTAGAGGCACCTATTTTGAGAATGTGGTTTCGGCTGCTACGGCGGGATATCAATTTCAATTAGCAAAATTGGGAAAACCAGTTGATAGATCACAATGGTATACAACACCGCCAACCGTTACGGCTTATAACAATCCTACAGCAAATGAAATTGTTTTTCCTGCAGGTATTTTACAGTCTCCGTATTTTGATAATGATGCAGATGACGCGCTTAATTATGGTGGAATCGGAATGGTTATAGGTCACGAAATAACTCATACTTTTGATGATCAAGGCGCTCAATATGACAAAGATGGTAATTTGAAAAATTGGTGCACAAAAGAAGATTATGCACAGTTTAAATCTAGAATACAACAAGTTATCAATTTGTATAGTACATATACCGTTTTAGATAATTTACATATTAATGGCGCAATGACAGTTGGTGAAAATACAGCAGACATTGCTGGAATAGCCGTTGCTTATGATGCTTTTAAAATGACTGAACAAGGAAAAGGAAACGAAAAAATTGATGGTTTTACCCCAGATCAACGCTTCTTTATTTCTATAGCCAGAATATGGAGAGTAAAAATGAAAGAAGAGTTTTTACGTTTATGGATTAACAATAATCCGCATTCACCACCAAATTGGCGTGTTAATGGTCCGCTGATGAATACGACACCTTTTTACGATGCATTTAATGTAAAAGCAGGAGATAAAATGTTTTTGCCGAAGAAAGATAGAATAACGATTTGGTAGTATATTGCATAAACTTCTTGTTCATGAATATCTAATAAAAAAGCTTCAGATTTCTCTGAAGCTTTTTTTAATTGTAAAAACTCTTTAAGTATTTTATTAGTTAAGGAATTCGAGATTTATTCATTTAGCCATTCCCATCTTTTGCTCCAGTCTAATAAAATTTCATCTCTCCATTTTGAAATTGTTTTTCCTCCTTGAATTTTACCAAAATAAAGATCTGAATCGTGTTTATCAGTAAACCAATTATTGCCTAATTGATAATCTTTTTGACTCTTTTTTCCAGGCCATAAGTTTGTTGCAACTAATGCGCCAGTTTTTCCGTTAATTTCTGGAATATCAGAAGACAATTTATAATTTAAGACTTCTGCTTTTTTAGGAATATATCTTATAGCGTAAACATCATTTCCGATATAATAACCTGGCCATTTCTGAATTGTTTTTCCATAAGGAACTTCCATCCAAAAACCTATAGATTCTTTTTTTGCCTTTGATTTCGGTACATTAAATCTTAGTTCCATTATAGAGCAGAAAGCTATTGTGTCTTTAATAGTTGTTGTTCTGTCAAGTACCGTTCGAGGACTATAATTGAATTTTTCAAAACTACATCCCCAACTTTCGCGTGTTGGATTGTTTGGATCTCCATCCATCATGTAGAGCAGGGAAGGTGTATCTCCCATTTTGACCTCTCCTTTATAATAGTTGATGAAATCTTTTCCTAAAAAACTTTTGTCTTTAATATGTTTCGAATAATAATTTGAAATAAGCACATTGTCAGGTTCATCACTTGGAGAAAATAACCCATAATAAGAAGAATTGTTTTCGATAAACCATAAATTAGGAAAATTGGCAACAATGTAAGCGTAACTATTAGCGCTCCATTTTTTATTTGGACCACCTATCCAATACACTTTAATTTTATTTTGAATACTAGGTGCATCGTGTAGAGCTTGTGCTAAATCTTCTAAACCTCCCCAGCATAATATCCATAAAGGTTGAGAACTTTTTTTCTGAGCACATTTTACTATCCAATTAGATCCTTCTGTGGCTTTCGAATAACCAATAAAAGAAACATTTCCGTGATAGCCTTGTTTTGTTATATAACGCAGGTAATCAGGAGATGCAAATCCAGAATGGTGTTTTTGAAGTTTTGGAAGATCTCTTTCATACAAATCAATCATTCTAATTATTTCCTGTTTGCTTCCGTTTCCATAAGATGGAGACGAAATTAAACCTTCAATTTCAAATTTATCACTATACATTAGTAAGTGCGTCATAGATTGATTGTCATCTGGATCTGTTCCGCCAATATCTGTACTAATTAGTATTCTGGGTTTTATAGGAACTGGTTTTTGTCCATAAATAGAAGTAATGTAAAGGCTTAATAGAAAAATTGTATAATATTTTATTTTCATGATTTGATTAATTTTTAAATTAATGTAATCGATTACAATTGCTAATGTAAGGCCTTTAGAGTTAATTTAAAAATATTTATAGAGCCTACGTTTTTTAGAATAAAAAAAACCATTTGATGATTTATGAAGTAAAAATCCTATTTTTGGGAAACAAATAAACATTGACGTTTGTTAACATTAAAAAACAAATCGATGAAAAAAAATTACATAACAATCATTTTTTTCTTTTTTTTAAATTGTTCTTTAGCCCAAAAAGCAACTATCGAAGAAAAATGTCCTAAGATTTACGAAAATAAGTTTACAGAAATTTTGAATGAAAAATATGTAACTGTAAATGGTAAAGACACGACCAAAATAAATGAAATTAGGTATGAATGTGTATATTCAGCTTTCTACACGCACAAAGTAATGTATGATAAATATGGTAAATGGGACAAAGAAATCTTTCCTAGTAACAGAAATCATCCAATACTAGTATGGAAAAACATTGACCTTTTTTCAAATGGAAAAAGATATACAATTCTAACTAATGGTCTTGAGGAATGGGGACATATCTACGCATCTGTAATGATATTAGATGAAAATGAGAGGGACATTTTAACAGAACAAACTGAAGAAAAAATTGCTTTAACAAACTTTTTTGGTGAACTATTAAAAAAACATAATACAAGAAAGAAAGCTTTTTATGAAGTTTATTGGAAAATAGTTAATCCAAAAACTGGGGAGCCAATGAGAGACTTATAAAAAAAGGAGTATTACACATTAGATTTTTTATGATGTATTCCGATTGCGCATATTTGTAATTTGTGTACACAAAGAGAATTAGAAAAAGGTAAAAACAAAAAAGCTCCAGATTTCTCTGAAGCTTTCTATTAGTTAAAAGTATGAAAATCCAAATTATTTCATTTGTATAAGTTTAAGAGTATAGTCCATTTGCGTATCCTTTTGTTTGAAAAAATCATCCAAAGATGGCCACACTTCATGATCCGGCATAATACCGTGACCTTCTGGCTGATTTTCCTTTTTTGGAGCGTCCTGAACCAGATTTACAATTGAAAATTGAGTTTTTATCTTTGAATTGGGAAGTTCATAGACCAATGGTGTATGTCCATTATGGCGATAGTAACCGCCAACGGTTTCTACACCAACTATAGTAACATTTTGAACATATGCTTTTACTAAGGAAGCAAAATGTGAAGCAGCTGATGCCACATTTTCATTAATCAAAAGATAAAGATTGCCTTTAAACTTTGGTAATTTGGGATGATAAACCGGATTATATTTTGGATTTTGTACACTTATATTGTTTTTAAAAACTGGATACACATCTTTTAGGTATTTTTTTCCCATTTTTTTAGAAATACTATCCATTCGTTCTGATGTTGAAACGCCCCAGAAATAGTTCTCGAAAGGCAACAAGTTAGGGTCGAAGATTATGGTAGCTTTTACATTTTCTTTGAATGGTTGATCTGTGAGGTACATTACAGGCTGTTCAAAGTTAGGATCGCTTCCGCCAGGATTATTTCTAACATCAATGATCAGGTTAGAAACCTTGTTTTTGTCTAGTCCTTTAAAAACACTATCCAAAAATTGAACATATGTTTCAAACTTAGGATCGTCTGATCCGTATGCCATTCCAAACCATCTTAGATTTAATAAACCTGTTGTTGGATTAAGCATTTGAAAACTATAAGGAGGTTGCTTTTTATAATCTATCAAATCGGTAACAGGAGCGCTAAATCTATTTTTAATGTTCGCTTCTCTTTGCTTTAGTGTTACTGCAGGAAGTATCTTTTTTTCAAGAGATTCAGATTTTGGTGAATTGTATTCTATAATGAATTCATTAGAAAGACCATATTCAAACAAATAGTTTATTCCAAACGATTTATTTACGCTAGCCGATAATTTTTCTGTCATGTTAAAGCCATCTGCTGTATAGTATTTATAAAAAGATTGCATCAATTTTGTGTCACTTATCCCGTTTATACTTCTTATTCTTGAACCTGCTGGTATATCTGATGATTGACCATCGAAAATAATTTGTCCATCAATGTAAAGAAGAGGATAAGGGAAAAAAGATTTTTGCCTGTTCAGAAATTTTATTAATTCGAGATCAGGAATAGTATAATTGTGTACACTTCCTTCAAAATCTGCCAGATGGAGCATTATTTTGTAAAACTCCGTAACGCTTATAGGCTTTTTTATACTTTTAATAGTTGTATTGTAAATACTGTCTATTTGTTTTTTAGAACGGTATTGGTACAAGCCAGAATTTGCTTTTTCGTTTATAGCAAGGAGTATTTTAAGATCCTGCTGTATTTGCTTTATTGAAAGTATTTTATTGTACAGCATTATACTATCCTTCGCGTTTTTATCAGATCCTTGTGCCTGAATTTTAAAGGACAAGAAAAACAATAATATAAAAATTGGTATTAGATTTTTATTATTCATGTACTACATTAGTTTTGGGTTAGGGGTTAGAGATTTAATTTTTAGAGTTTAATATACGTCACTGATAATCATTTTTATTTCATTTTTCAACTAAATTCTTGTGGTAAAAATAAGATAAAATTGCATTGCAATAAAAGAAAAAAAGTGCAAAGTAATTAATGAAATTAATAGGGTTTAGTTATAGTGTTTTGATTATTAAGTGTTTATTTCTTGTTTGTGAAAAAGAGTCAGTGACATTTGCGTAACGTTTGCAAGATGATCCAATAGTGCAGATTTGTAATTGTACCCGCAAAGAGAATCAGAAATAAGGTAAAAAACAAAAAAGCTCCAGATTTCCCGCTCTTCGAAGAGTTCAATGGAGGCGCTGTGCGAATGTCTCTGACTTCGCACCCACAATCAAAATCAAATTTTTTAAAACAAAAAAAGCTCCAGATTTCTCTGAAGCTTTATTTGTAGCGGGAACAGGACTCGAACCTGTGACCTTCGGGTTATGAGCCCGACGAGCTGCCTACTGCTCTATCCCGCGATGTTTCGGGTGCAAAGATACGTCGATTTTTTAGATTTCCAACGAAAACTTAAAAAAATGTTTTATTTTCTGTATTAACTTGATATGACTACCTTTGCAAAATAAATAAAACAAAAAATGTCACATAAAGCAGGTTTCGTAAACATTATCGGAAATCCAAATGTTGGAAAATCAACATTGATGAACGCTTTCGTAGGAGAGCGATTGTCTATTATTACATCAAAAGCACAAACTACACGTCATAGAATTTTAGGAATTGTAAACGGAGAAGACTTTCAATTGGTTTTGTCTGATACTCCTGGAATTATTAAACCTGCTTACGAAATGCAGGAATCGATGATGAACTTTGTAAAATCGGCTTTTGAAGATGCTGATATTTTAGTTTATATGGTCGAAATAGGAGAACAGAATCTTAAAGACGAAGATTTCTTTAAGAAAATCATTCATGCTAAAATACCTGTTTTATTACTTCTAAATAAAATCGATAATTCTAATCAAGAACAATTAGAAGAGCAGGTTTCTTTTTGGAAAGAGAAAGTTCCTAATGCAGAGATTTTCCCGATTTCGGCTTTGCAAAACTTCAACGTTCCAGAAGTTTTTGGAAGAATTATAGAATTACTACCAGAATCTCCGGCATATTATCCAAAAGATCAATTAACAGACAAGCCAGAGCGTTTCTTTGTTAACGAAACGATCCGTGAGAAAATCTTATTGAATTACGCTAAAGAAATTCCATACGCAGTAGAAATCGTAACAGAAGAGTTTATTGAAACAGATCAAATTATCAGAATTCGTTCGGTAATTATGGTAGAGCGCGATACGCAAAAAGGAATTATTATCGGACATAAAGGTGCAGCTTTAAAGAAAGTCGGAACCGATGCCCGCGCCGATTTAGAGAAATTCTTCGGAAAACAAATTCACATAGAACTTTATGTAAAAGTGAACAAAAACTGGAGAAGCAACGCTAATATGTTGAAAAGATTTGGGTATAATCAATAAAGGTTTAATTGTTTCAAGTTTCAGGTTTCAAGTTAAACGTCAGGTATAAACCTGAAATCTGAAACCTGAAACTTGAAACAAAAAATAATAAAATCTTAGGTACTTAGAAACTTAGCGTCTCAGCAACTTTTTTTAACTACCTTTGCAAAAAATTTAAATAAAGCATTTTGGATTACAAGTGATTAGATTTTTAGGAAGCTAAGAATCTGAAATCTAAAGTCTAAAATCAAAAAATCAATAAAATGAGTAATAACATTGTTGCGATAGTAGGAAGACCTAATGTAGGGAAATCAACCCTGTTTAATAGGCTGATACAAAGAAGAGAAGCTATTGTAGATTCAGTATCTGGGGTTACCCGTGATAGAAACTATGGTAAAAGCGAGTGGAACGGAAAAGAGTTTTCTGTCATTGATACAGGTGGATACGTGCGCGGAAGCGATGACGTATTTGAAGGTGAAATCCGTAAACAAGTAGAACTTGCTATCGACGAAGCCGATGTTATTATTTTTGTGGTTGATGTTGAAGAAGGAATTACACCAATGGATGAAACCGTTGCAAAATTACTTCGTAAAGTAACAAAACCAGTTTTATTGGCTGTAAATAAGGTTGATAATGCAATGCGTGAGAAAGATGCAATTGAGTTTTATAATCTTGGTTTAGGAGATTATTACACTTTTGCAAGTATTTCTGGAAGTGGAACTGGAGATTTATTAGATGCTTTAATTGATGCTTTCCCAGAAAAACCAGAAGTTGAGGTTAAAGAAGATTTACCTCGTTTTGCTGTGGTAGGTCGTCCGAATGCTGGAAAATCAAGCTTTATCAATGCTTTAATTGGTAAAGAACGTTATATAGTTACCGATATTGCTGGAACAACGCGTGACGCAATTGATACTAAATTTGATCGTTTTGGTTTCGAATTTAACTTGGTAGATACGGCTGGAATTCGTCGTAAGGCTAAAGTAAAAGAAGATTTAGAATTTTATTCTGTAATGCGCTCTGTACGTGCAATTGAGCATGCCGATATTTGTATTTTGGTTATCGATGCAACTCGTGGATTTGAAGGTCAAGATCAGAGTATTTTCTGGTTGGCTGAGAAAAACCGCAAAGGTGTTGTAATCTTAGTAAACAAATGGGATTTGGTAGAAAAAGATACCATGTCTACACGCGATTACGAAGAGAAAATCAAAAAAGAATTGATGCCTTTTACCGATGTGCCAATTTTGTTCGTTTCTGCTTTGACAAAACAACGTTTATTAAAAGCATTGGAAGCTACAGTTCAAGTTTTCGAAAACAGAAAACAAAGAATCGCAACTTCAAAATTTAACGAATATATGTTGAAAGTTATTGAAGCTTATCCGCCGCCAGCAACAAAAGGAAAATACGTAAAGATTAAATATTGTATGCAATTACCAACTCAAACGCCTCAGTTTGTGTTTTTTGCTAACTTGCCTCAATACGTAAAAGAACCTTACAAAAGATATTTAGAAAATAAAATTAGAGAAAATTGGGATTTTGCAGGAGTTCCAATTGATATTTATATCAGAGAAAAATAAAATAAAAATAGCAGAAAAAGTCCCCATAAATAGGGGACTTTTTTGTTTTTTGTGTCTATGTAATTATGAGATCAATTTTTTATTGGCATTATATTTGAATAAATGTAAAAAATACAATTAAACCTTTTGCAATTATTTAAGTCTTACTGATCTAACTAACCTAATTTTATGACCAAAATTTATTCATTTTTATTGTTTTTAGCTTTTGCGTACTCGGCAAATGCCCAGAATAATATCGTTATTAAAGGAACAGTGGTTGACATCAACACACAGCTTCCTCTTGAACTTGCCACCGTTTATTTTACAACCGTAAAAGATTCAACAATGATTGAATATGCTACAACGGATAAAAACGGGAATTTTATTATCAATACTAAAAAGTATGAAAAACCAGTCTTCTTAAAAGTCAATTACACAGGATATCAGGCTTATTTTGAAGAACAAAAAGGACTTACAGAAAGTAAAGACTTCGGGAAAATATATATGATTGAAAATGCAAATGTTCTAAATGAAGTTATAGTAAAATCGGAAGCTCCGCCAATTACAATCAAAAAAGATACTTTAGAATTTAATGCACCTTCATATAAAGTTCGCCCAGATGCGAATGTTGAAACTTTATTAAAGCAACTACCAGGATTTGATGTTGATAATTCTGGAAAAATCACAGTAAATGGTCGAGAAGTCAATCAAGTTTTGGTTAACGGAAAAGCATTTTTTGATAAAGATGGAGCAATTGCGATTAAAAATCTTCCGGCTGATATTATAAAGAAAGTTCAGGTTTCTGATTTTAAAACAAAAAAAGAAGAGCTAGCAAAACAAGAATCGACTTCAGATTATTCGAGTATAAATATCACAATTGACGAAAAGAAAAATAAAGGATATTTTGGAAAAGTGCTCGGCGGATATGGTTCAGACGAACATTATGAAAGCAGTTTGATGATGAACTTTTTTAAAAATAAACAAAAAATCAGCGTTTTAGCTTCTTCAAATAATATCAACTCGACAGGTTTTTCTATGGATGAGGTTTTTGATAATATGGGAGGCGGAAGAAATTCAAAAGGAGGTCAAGGCGCAGGAAATGGCGGAAAAGGAATTACGCAATCGACTTTGGCTGGAATTAATTATTCTGACGACTGGACGAAAGATTTGGAGTTTATGAGCAGTTATAATTTTACAAATGCCGTAACTAAAAATGATAGTAAATCGAATCAAGTTAGTTTTTTGCCAACAGGAAATATTGTAACAGAAGCTGATTCTAAAACTAAAAATGAAAATACGGGAAACAATGCCAATTTTCAGTTAGAATACAAAATAGATCCTACTATGCGTCTTGTTGTGGCTCCAAATTTAAATCAGTCTAATTCGACAAATAATAATTCTTCGTTTACTTCTTCAGTAGATGAAAATGGTGAAGCGCTAAACGAAAGTACATCAACTTCTCATACAAAAGGATCTAATACCAATTTTTCGAACAGTATTAATTTCAATAAAGTATTCGAAAAAAAGTCACGAAATCTGAGCATTGTTTTTAATAACAATAACTCTAAAAATGACTCGAACGGGATTAATATTTCTGAAACTATCTTTCACCAAGATGGAAAACCGAATGATGAAAGAAATCAGAACGCAAAAAACAATTCAAAAAGTGATTCTTACGCAATTGATTTAGAATATACAGAGCCAATTACAGATTCGCTTCGTGTTCGTTTTGGAACTGATTTTAACTGGCAAAATTCTGTAAATGATCAAAAAACATTTGATTATGATGAAACTACAGATCAATATTCTGATTTGAATTTATCATTGACAAATTATACTTCATCAAAACAAAATTCGATTACGCCTAAGGTTGGAGTTACTTTGCAGAAAAATAAATTTACGCTTAATTTAAATTCTAGAACTTCAATTGTAGAATTTGATAATCATTCTTTTTATCTAAATCAAGTGACAGATTTGAATAAAAGATATATGCTTCCGTATGGAAATGCTCAATTAAGATATAAATTTAATCGTTCGAAAAATTTGACTTTTAAATATGACTATTCTAATGCGCTTCCGTCAGCAACGCAATTAATGCCAGTTGCCAATTTAAACAATCCATTAAATAGTGTAATTGGAAACCCAGATTTAAATCCGATCGAGAAAAATAGTGCGAGTGTAGATTTTAAAAATTTTGATTTTAGATCTCGTTCTGGTTACAGCGTTTATTTGAGAGGAGATTATTATAATAATGATGTGGTTTCGACTTCAATTTATGATGATAGCGGAAAACGAAATACAACTTACGTGAATATTTCTGGAACTTATTCTGCTTCGATTGGAGGAAACTGGAATCAGCAAATTAAAAAAGATGCTCATACATTAAGATATGGTTTGCGTTTGAGCGGTAATTATAATTTTGATAAAGGATTTACAAATGCCGTTTTATACAATGCAAAATCTATCGTAGTTACGCCAAGTGTATATGCTTCTTATGATTATGGAGAAGTGCTTTCGATTGCGCCATCGTATAGTTTGTCTTACAATGAAACAAAATATGAAAACTCTTCGCGAGATGCAACTTCCAATGTAATTCATAGGATTAATTTACAAACAACTTCGTATTGGCCAGCTAATTTGATTTTTGGAAATGATTTTGGATATACTTATAATTCAAATATTTCAGATGATTTTAAAAAGGACTTTTTCCTTTGGAATACTAGTTTGTCTTATGGTTTTATGGATAAAAAATTATATGCTAAAGTGAAAGTGTATGATGTTTTAAACCAAAATCAAAGTGCTACAAGAACTATTTCGTCAACTTCTATTCGTGACGAAGAAAATACGGTTTTAAAGCGTTACGTAATGTTTTCTTTAGCTTACAAAATCGGAAACTTTTCTGAAGGGAAAAAGGCAAGAAGACAGAGAGGATCGTGATTTTTGAGGTTCTGAGGTTTTGAGGTTCAAAGGAACAAAGTTAAAAAAAACGGCAAATCAATTTTGATTTGCCGTTTTTTTATAGAGAAATCTAAAATTTAAAATCTAAAATTTAAAATCTAAAATTTCCGATTAATTCTATGATAAACAGTAAATCTAATAATATCACGATCATAGAAATCTACACCGCTGGAACGCCTTTGGAAATTCTTTAAATATCCCAATTCTAAACCAATATTTGGATTAAAATGATAACGCAAAGCAACATAAAAGCGATTTTGGTCGAAAGTATTGTTGCGGTTATCTTTTCCTTGATTAAATAAAATTTCATCAGAAATAGTTCCTTTTACACTTCGTTTTTCTTTTTCCCAAATCGTAAACATAGATTGCAAGCGATATCTAAATCGAAAAGCAAAAGAAAATTCATTTAAAAGTCCAGTTTTATCTGCTTTTTGAATAAAACGTTCTTCTACTTGAAAACGGTTATGGAAAGTAATCTTTGCAATATCATTAATAAAAGTTAGATCTTGCTGTGCTCGATATTCGGGAACAGAGAAATCAGGATCTACTTTTTCGCTCTGAGTATTGACATGAAAATAAGCAAAACCAGCGCCAAAATCCATTATTTGGTTGGCACGATAGCGCGCTTGCGATCTTATTACAAAAAGATTCTCATGAACAGGATTTACAAAACTTCGATTGTCAAATTCAGAATGAATAGCCCATTTTTCAGATAATGGAAAAATATTATAGTATCGAATCCAAGTTAAAGTTTGTTGGTCGATATTCTTTTGATTTTGCCCATTAATAAATTGGCAAGAAAGAATTATAATAAAAAGTAGCCTACAAGAAATTTTCAATTGCGATAAATTCAAGCTGCGAATTTATGTAAATGATCTTATTTCTGTTCATCTAAAAATTTGTTTTGAAATCTTTTTTGTGATTTGAACAAAAAAAACGAGATGCATTTTAAAAATGCATCTCGTTTAATACTAAACTAATTAACCGCTTACAATGAATACTTAAGCGTAACACCGTAAGTTCTTTGATCACCTAATACACCAGCATATTGTCCTGTATTTCCTCCTGCAGGCAATAATTGCTCATAGTAATCTTTATTTAAAAGGTTGCGTCCCCAGAAGTGAATAGATAAACCTTGTGATGCACGGAAACCTAAACGAGCATTGAAAATCGCGTAACCTTGAACAACTAAGTATTTAGAAGCTGAAGGGCTTGAAGAAAATTCAGAACGAGCGTAAGAATCAAGAGCTAAGAAAATTTTCCCTGCATTTCCAAAGAATTTAGCACGATCAGAAAGTTCTCCTCCTAAAGATCCTGCCCATCTTGAAGCGCCTGGCAAAGCAGATCCAGAAACATCTTTAAAAGATACTGGCGCTCCAGTTTCTTCTAATGGAAGCGGTGCATTTGTAAATTTCACATACTTGCCATCTGTGTAAGTTGCTGCTCCATTTATTGTTAAGTGCTCGCTGAACACAAAACTTGCATCTAATTCTACACCTCTTACACGAACTTTATCTGCATTTGCAAGATAACCTCTATTTACTCCTAATTCAGCTGCCTGAACATTTGTTTGGAAATCTTTAATATCTGTGTTGAAGAAAGCTATATTCAAAATTGAATTTTTGAACGGAGAAGTTTTTACTCCAAATTCATAATGATACACTTTTTCTGGTTTGATAACCGCAAGATCTAATAACGGTTGTCCAGCAGAATTTGTTGGAAGACCAGCAACGTTTACACCAACTGGTTTGTAACTTTTTGCAAAAGTTCCGTAAGCATTGATTTTATCTGAAGCCTTAAATGTAACTGTAATATTTCCAGAAAAATCCGTGTTATCAATTGCTGAATCAAACGCTTGATCAGAGTAAACTGATTTTTTCAAAGCCAATAATGCAGGATCGGTTGTCTGTAAACCTCCATACGTTGTACGAGCATAATGGGCATCTTTTTTATCAAAGTTATATCTTAAACCTGGTAAAACGTGAAGACGGTCTGTAACAGCCCAATCAATTTGTCCAAATACTGCAGCACTAGAAGCTCTAATTCTCGCATCTGTTTTGATTCCGTAACCTTCAAAAAGTCCTGGAGTTTTCCATAAAGCACTTGTAGAACTTTGAGCAAATCTCCACTGTGCGTTTCCAGACTCTTCTGTACCGTCAGTTTGAGAAGTTTGATCGATAAAGAATACACCAGCCACACCGCTAATTTTTGATGTTAATTGTCCAGCGTAACGAATCTCTTGAGTAATTTGAGTTTGTCTTGTTGGGTTTTGAGATTTAGCCAAAACCTGTAATCCTGTAAAATCTCTATCATTTGATGGATCCCAGTTCCAGAATCTCCATGCAGTTGTAGAAGTCAATGTTCCTCCACCAATTTTAGTGTCAACATTTAAAGAGAAACCTCCCATATCTTGATTAGAGCGCCAAGGCGTGTCATGATCTATTTTACGATCAAAAGCATTTAAGCTTGGCAATTGATAATTTAAATCAGCAATAATAGCATTAAATTGACGGTACGCCGCTCTTTGTGTTGGAGCTACACCCGCAACAACTTGCGCGTATCCATCAGGGCGCTGTGTTGTAATATCTGCCGCAAAAATAACATTTGTATTTACGGTTGGAGTCCAAAGTAATTGACCTCTAATTCCCTGATTGTTTAAAGTATTTGTAGGTCTTCCTGTTGCAACATTATCAACTAAACCATCTCTTGAAGTTCCAGAAAAAGAAATTCTTCCGGCAACTTTATTCCCTAAAGCGCCAGTTAAAGAAGCTTTAGCTTGCAAGAAAGAATAATTTCCGTAGCTCACTTCAAAGTCTGCGCCTGAAGTAAAACTTGGTTTACGAGTTGTAATATTAAATGCCCCAGAAGTTGTGTTTTTTCCGAATAAAGAACCTTGCGGACCACGTAGAACCTCAATTTGTTCTACATCAATAAAATCTAGTGTTGTAGCAGCCGGACGTGCGTAGTAAACTCCGTCAACATAGAATCCAACACCTGGATCAATTCCATCATTTGTTAATCCGAAAGGAGAACCTAAACTACGAATATTGATTCCAGTATTTCTTGGGTTAGATGAATATAATTGTACAGAAGGAACTAATTCTTTAATACGGTTAACGTTAAAAGCTCCAGTTTGTTCTGCTTGTTTTCCTGTAATAACAGAAATCGCAATTGGCACATCTTGTACTTTTTCGATACGACGTCTAGAAGAAACTACCACTTCAACAAGTTCATTTTCTTCTTTAAGCGCAACCTGAATTGGATTTACTGGTATCGAAGTTAAATCTAGTTCAACTGTTTTGTATCCAACATACTGAATTAAAAGAGTTAATGGCAATCTTCCTTTAGAGTCGATAACAAATTTACCGCTATTGTCTGTAATTGCGCTGTTGGTTGTTCCTTTAATTACTACGTTTACAGCTTCTAGAGGTGTGTTTTCTGTTGTTGTTACTACACCTTCAATGCTTTGTGCAAATGAGATAGAAAAGGTTAAAAAGAATAATATTGTAAGTATATTTTGTATTGATGCTTTCATTTTTATATTAAGTATATGTGATTAGTAGAGTTTAAAAGAAAAAAAAATATTTTTTTAAATCAGCACATACACATCATAGATGAATTTCGTATTACAGAAGCGGAGAGTCTTCTTTGTTTGTTTTGCAAAATTTTTGATACACTTGATCGACTAAAATGTACTTTCATGTTAAAACTTTTGTAAATGGTTAGTTAATTATTTTTCTGCAAATATATATAATTAATTCTATCGATTTACTAGGGATTAGAAAATATTTTTTTATTTATTCACAAGTGAAGCTATTGTGATGCCTTCCATTGCCTTCAAAGTTTTGTCTCTAATTAGCATCAAACCGTGACGTAGACTGCATTCAGACTCGGTTTTGCAATCGGAGCAAGGCTCATAAAAATTTAAAGAAGCACACGGCAAAAGTGCAATTGCACCGTCAAATAATCGGTGAATTTCTGCCAAAGTAATGTCATTTTTGGATTTTATCAGATAATAACCGCCAAATTTTCCTTGTTTGCTGCTCACAAAACGACCGCGTTTTAGATCTAATAAAATTTGCTCTAAAAACTTTTTAGGAATATTAGCTCCTTCAGCAATTTCCACCGTTCTGGAAATGTGATTTTCGTCTTGTTCTGCTAAATAAAGTAAGGCCTTAAGGGCGTATTTTGCTTTATGTGATAACATCTATATTAAATTGTAAAATGTAAATGTATGATATTTTAGTCTTGAAACCTAAAACTTGAAACGTGAAACAGAGAAAACTTTAAACAAAAGAATGTTTACCAGCTTCCGCTAGATCCACCGCCAGAGAATCCTCCGCCGCCAAAACCACCGCCGAAGCCTCCGCCTCCGCCAAAACCTCCTCCAGATGATCCGCCACCGAAACCTCCAAATCCGCCTCCGCCGCTTCTTCCCAGATTACTCAGAATAATAACATCAAGAAGACTTGGGCCGCCGCCTCCGTTGTTGCCAGAATTGCCACCTCCGCCTCTTTTATTTCGAGAAAGTAGTATTAAAACAATTACGACAATCACTATGAAAGGAAGTATAGGGAAATCTTTTTGTTTGGTTTGTTTGCGTTCGCCTTTAAATTTTCCTTTAAAAACATCAATTATTGCGTCAGTTCCTTTGTCAAGACCATTATAGTAACTTCCAGCTTTGAATTCTGGTATAATAATATTTCGGATAATTGTTCCGCCAATTCCAGCTGTCAAACGATCTTCAACCCCATATCCTGGATTGATCGCGATTTTTCTTTCGTTTTTAGCCAATAAAATGATTACACCATTATCGTCTTCTTTGGTTCCGCCAATTCCCCATGTTTGTCCCCATTTTGTAGCCAACTGACTTACATCTTCGCCTTTTAAGCTTTCTATAGTAATGACTACAATTTGCGTTGTGGTAGAATCAGAATAACGAATTAGTTTTTCTTCGAGTTGTGTTTTTTCAGATGCGCTTAAAACATTGGCATAATCATAAACTGAAGTTTGTTTGCTGGGAACTTTCGGAATCTCAAATTGTGCAAAAATAGTATTGCAGATAAAAAATGCGATAAATAAGAAAGCAAACTGAAAAATTCTATTAGAGTTTAGAATTTTATTTTTGGAATTTTTCATCATTTATCCTTTTGAGATTTCGTTAGATAGTTCGTTAGTATCATCTTCCAGAGATGGAAAATATTTTTTGAGTTGTTGTCCAGCATTTAGAATGCCATCAACAATTCCTTGTTTAAAATTTCCAGATTTAAAATGGTTGGTCATAACATCTTTGGTACAATCCCAAAAGTCATCAGACACCAAATCGTTAATTCCTTTATCGCCACAAATCACGAAGTTTTTATCTTCAACTGCAAAATAGAGTAGAACGCCATTTTGTAATTTGGTTTCATCCATTCGTAATTCATGAAAAACTTCTAAAGCTCTATCATAATGAGCTTTAGAAGATGATTTTTCTATATGAACTCTAATTTCGCCAGAAGTATTATTTTCGGCCATACGAATAGCTTCAACAATTTCTTGCTCTTCTTCTTTGGTTAAAAAATCTTCTACTTTTGACATTTGAATGATTTTAGAGTTTAGATTGTAGATTTTAGAATTTTACTTCAACAGGTTTGTCAGCTCCTTCAACTGCATTGAAATACGCTTTTTCTTTAAAGCCAAACATACCTGCAAACATACTATTTGGGAATGTTTTAATGTGGTTGTTGTAAGGCGCTACAGCTTCGTTAAAACGAGTTCTTGCAGTCAAAATTTGATTTTCTGTGCTAGCCAATTCGTCTTGTAATTTTAAGAAGTTTTCGTTAGCTTTTAATGTAGGATATTGTTCTACAGAAACCAATAGTCTTGATAAAGAAGAAGATACACCGCTTTGGGCTTTGTTGAATTCAGCTAATTGTTCTGGTGTAATGTTAGATGGATCTACAGTTACGCTTGTTGCTTTTGCACGAGCTTCGATAACAGCCGTTAAAGTTGATTTTTCGAAATCAGCAGCACCTTTTACAGTGTTTACTAAATTTCCGATAAGGTCATTACGTCTTTGGTAAGCTGTTTGAACATTTCCCCAAGATTGTTCTACAGTTTGATTTAATGTTACTGCAGTGTTGTTAATTCCTTTAACCCAGCTGTAAATTCCAATAATAACAACTACGGCGATAATCCAAGGTAAGAATTTTTTCATGATTATTGATTTTAGTTTATTTCTAGTTTTAATTACAATTCGTTTTTAATGTCATTCAATTGCGTTTTTATCGACTCTAATTTACGTATTATTTCGAATTTATCTAACGTTTTCTTCTGACCTTCTTTTAAGTGTATTTTAGCGCCATCAAGCGTAAAACCTCTCTCTTTTACCAGATGATAAATCAATTGCAAATTGGTAATATCTTCTGGTGTGAACATTCTGTTTCCTTTTGCATTTTTTTTGGGTTTTAGAATGTCAAATTCGCTGTCCCAAAATCGTATCAAAGAGGCATTGACATTAAAAGCTTTGGCTACTTCGCCAATGCTGTAATATCTTTTGTCTTTAGAAAGTTCAATATGCATGATTTGTTTTTTACTATTTTATTTCAAAAATACTATTTTTTTGGAATATTAATCTAATGATTGATTTTCTTGGTTAGCCATTTGCGAAATCGCTACATATTCTACAGCCGAAATATTTCCGTAGTAAAAATTCAACGGATTAACCACTTTTCCATCTTTATGAACTTCATAATGACAATGCGGACCTTCAGATCTTCCGGTGCTTCCGACAAAACCAATCACATCGCCACGTTTTACGTGCTGTCCCGGGCGACAGTTGTATTTGCTCAAATGCGCGTACAGACTTTCATATCCAAAACCATGCCTGATCACAATATGATTTCCGTAACCAGAAGCCGTATTATCAGCTCTTTCTACCACTCCATCTCCAGTCGCATAAATTGGAGCGCCCGTATTAGCGGTGAAATCCATACCGTTATGCATTTTTCTCACTTTCGTGAAAGGATCGATTCTATATCCAAAACCTGACGCAACACGTTTCAAATTTTCATTTTGAACTGGCTGAATGGCAGGAATTGCCAACAATAAATTTTCTTTTGCTCCAGCTAATTTCAAAATTTCATCTAAAGATTGAGATTGAATTGCCAATTGTTTAGCCAATTTATCTACTCTTTTAGTCGTATTCAAAACCAATTGCGAATTATTGTAACCTTCTAATGCTTTATATTTTTCAGAATTTCTAAAACCTGCTTTTCTGATAGAATCCGGAATTTCGGCTTTATTAAAATAAACACGATATATATTATTGTCACGTTCTTCTAATGCATCGGCTGCTTCATCAATTTCATCCAGTTTTTTATTCAAAATGGCATATTGGATTTTTAGATTTTCAATTTCACGAGCTTGCAAACGATCTTTTGGTGTTTCAAAATAAGGCGTATTTATTAATAGAACGAAAACTAAAAAGCCAAACAGTGCCGAAGCCATTAAAAACAATAATGCGTAACCAATTTTTATTCTTTTTCTGGTTTTTATTTTTGTATAAGCCAGATTTTCTGAGTCGTAATAATATTTTACTTTCGCCATATTTTAAAATACGCTATTTTTGCAGCTTGTAAAATCAATTAGTCGAACAAAGCAGTAAAATGTTTCAGCAGTTCGACGATTTTTTTACAAGAATTAATGATTAGATATTGGGGCTATTTTATCATTAGATAATGCGCAAAATAGGCAATTTATTGTTTATAATATAAGTTTTTTGATTTCATTATAAAAAACTTAACGCATCATCAAATGAATAAATTATCTAATGGTCTAATTTTCAAATTGACACAATAAACAGACACATTTTCTAATTTAAATATGAAATCACAAGACGTACGTAAACAATTTTTAGATTTTTTTGAGAGTAAAGGACATACAATTGTTCCTTCAGCTCCTATTGTACTTAAAGACGATCCGACCCTAATGTTCAATAACTCGGGAATGGCCCAGTTTAAAGAATTTTTCTTAGGTAACGGAACTCCAAAAAGTCCAAGAATAGCCGATACGCAAAAATGTCTTCGTGTTTCAGGAAAACATAATGATCTTGAAGAGGTTGGTATTGATACGTACCACCATACTATGTTTGAGATGTTAGGAAACTGGTCTTTTGGCGATTATTTCAAAAAAGAAGCAATTAACTGGGCTTGGGAATTATTGACAGAAGTGTATAAAATCCCTAAAGAAAATCTTTATGTTTCTGTTTTTGAAGGAAGTAAAGAAGATAATGTTCCGTTTGACCAAGAAGCTTGGGATATCTGGAAAACATTAATCGACGAAGACAGAATTATTTTAGGAAATAAAAAAGATAATTTCTGGGAAATGGGAGATCAAGGACCATGTGGACCTTGTTCTGAAATTCACGTTGATTTACGTTCTGAAGAAGAAAAAGCATTAGTTTCTGGAAAAAGCTTAGTAAATAATGATCACCCGCAGGTAGTTGAAATCTGGAATAACGTATTCATGGAATTCAACCGTAAAGCAGATGGTTCTCTAGAAAAACTTCCTGCGCAGCACGTAGATACCGGAATGGGATTTGAGCGTTTGTGTATGGCATTGCAAGGAAAAACATCAAATTATGATACTGATGTTTTTATGCCATTAATTAGAGAAATCGAAACCATTACTGGAGCAAAATATACAACTAATGACGTAACAGGCATTAGTGAAGAACAAAGTAAAATGAATATTGCTATTCGTGTAGTTGCAGATCACGTTCGTGCGGTAGCATTTGCTATTGCTGATGGACAATTGCCTTCTAATACGGGTGCAGGATATGTAATTCGTAGAATTTTACGTCGTGCTATTCGATACGGATTTACTTTCTTAGGAACAAAAGAGCCATTTATTTTTAAATTGGTTGAAACTTTAAGCGAACAAATGGGAGATTCTTTCCCAGAAATCAGAACGCAGAAAGCGCTTTGTTCAAATGTTATTCGCGAAGAAGAAAATTCATTCTTAAAAACATTAGATCAAGGTTTAGTCCTTTTAGATGCTGTAATTTTAAACAATACAGGAGATACTGTTGATGGTAAAAAGGCATTTGAATTGTATGATACTTATGGTTTTCCAATCGATTTAACAGCTTTAATTCTTTCAGAAAAAGGATTGAAACTTGATGAAGCTGGATTCCAAGAACAATTGCAATTGCAAAAAGAAAGATCTCGTGCAGCATCAAAAGTAACGGCTGGAGACTGGAATGTAATTGTGGAAGATGATATTCAGGAATTTGTTGGATACGACAGATTATCTCACCAAGTAAAAATCACGAAATACAGAAGAGTAGAAAGTGCAAAAGATGGTGAAATTTTCCAATTGGTTTTCAATGCAACTCCTTTCTACGGAGAAAGCGGAGGACAAACAGGAGATAAAGGATATTTAGAAGCTCAAAACGGTGATATTGTTTATATTATCGATACGAAAAAAGAAAATAACCAAACGATACATTTGGCAAAATCGTTACCAGAAAATCTTACCGGAACTTTTAATGCTGTTGTTGATGCTTTACAAAGAGCTAAAACTTCTTCAAACCACTCGGCTACACACTTGTTACACCAAGGTTTGCGTAAAATTTTAGGAACTCACATTGAACAAAAAGGTTCGATGGTAAGAAATGCTTCTTTACGTTTTGACTTTTCTCATTTTGCTAAAGTTTCTGATGAAGAATTACTAGAAGTTGAAAACTTTGTAAATGCAAGAATTCGTGAGAGTTTGCCATTAATTGAAAAAAGAGCTATTCCAAAAGAACAAGCTCTTGAAGATGGAGCAATTGCTTTATTTGGAGAGAAATATGGAGATTTGGTCCGTACCATTAAATTCGGTGATTCTGTCGAATTATGCGGAGGAACTCACGTTGCCAATACATCTGATATCTGGCATTTTAAAATTGTTTCTGAAGGCGCAGTTGCGGCTGGAATTAGAAGGATCGAAGCTATTACAAGTGAAGCTGCAAAAGAATATTTTGAGTCTCAAGCAGTTTCTTTAACTGAAATTAAAGAAGCGCTTAAAAATGCTCAAGATCCAGTAAAATCGATTTTAGCTTTACAAGACGAAAACGCTCAGTTGAAAAAACAATTGGAAGCTTTATTGAAAGATAAAGCTAAAAATATGAAAGCTGATTTAGCGAAAGAATTACAAGAAATCAATGGAGTTCAATTTTTAGCAAAACAAGTAGATTTAAATCAGGAAGGAGCAAAAGATTTGGCTTACGAATTGGGTAATTCATACAACAATCTTTTTGTAGTTTTCGCTACAGCTCATGAAGGTAAACCAATGTTAACGTGCTATATCTCTAAAGAAATTGTAGCAGAGAAAAACCTAAACGCTGGACAAGTTGTTCGCGAATTAGGAAAATATATCCAAGGTGGAGGAGGAGGTCAACCTTTCTTCGCAACTGCAGGAGGTAAAAATGTTGACGGAATTGCTGAGGCTTTGGCTAAAGCAGTGGATTTTGTGAAGTAAGCTTTTTTTAATCTCGCAAAGACGCAGAGTCGCAAAGTTTATTTTTTTAAGCTTTGCGACTTTTTTTTTGCTTTAATTTAATTGCTAAGATTTTGTTTTTGATTTTGAAAATGTTTTTAATCTCGCAAAGACGCAGAGTCGAAAAGTTTTTTAAGTTTTATTTTTTGTAAGTTTATACTTTAAATTTTAAAAAATGACTGAGAATGAAATTTCAGCTGTTGTGGTCGATGTTTGTTATAAAATACATGTAAAATTAGGGCCTGGTTTATTAGAATCTGTTTATGAAGCGATTCTACATCATGAATTAACTAAAAGAGGATTGAGCGTAGAAAGACAAAAGACGTTTCCTGTAATTTGGGATCAAATAAATCTGGACATTGGATTTAGAGCAGATTTAATTGTTGAAAATAAGGTGATTTTGGAAATTAAGTCTATCGAACAATTGACAGATGTTCATGCAAAACAAGTTCTGACGTATCTTAAAATCACAAAGATGAAATTAGGATTACTGATAAATTTCAATGTACCAATTATCAAATTTGGAATAAAAAGGGTAGTTTCAAATCTTTAGTAAAATACTTAAAAACTTAAACAAAAAACAGAGTCGCAAAGCTTAAAAAAATAAACTTTGCGACTCTGCGACTTTGCGAGATTCTTTACCCGCAACTATTTTCTTTCCCCAATCTGCTGGCGCCACATTGCGTAATAAAGCCCTTTTTCAACAATCAAATCTTCATGTTTACCTTGCTCAATGATTTTACCTTGTTCTAAAACAAAAATTCTATCGGCGTGCATTACAGTTGATAAACGGTGCGCAATTAAAACTGTAATTCTGTTTTTATCAGATATATTTCTGATAGTTGCATTAATTTCTTCTTCAGTAATTGAATCCAAAGCAGAAGTTGCTTCATCAAAAATCAATAAATTCGGATTTCTCAAGATTGCTCTTGCAATAGATAAACGTTGTTTTTCTCCACCAGAAACTTTAATTCCTCCTTCACCAATTGTTGTGTTTAAACCATCTTCGGCACGTCTCAGGAGTTTATCGCAACTTGCACGTTTTAGAGCATCGTATAAATCTTCGTCGGTTGCGTTTGGTTTTACGAATAATAAGTTTTCTCGAATCGTTCCAGAAAATAATTGAGCGTCTTGCGTTACAAATCCTAATTGTTTTCTTAAATCTAATAAATCAATATCTGTAGAATCTATATCATTGTAGAAAACTTGTCCTTCTTGTGGAGAATATAATCCGACTAATAATTTTACTAAAGTGGTTTTTCCAGATCCAGACGGACCAACAAATGCAACGGTTTGTCCTTGTTTAATTTCGAAATTGATATTTTCGACTGCTTTAAATTTAGCCGTTTTATGTTGAAAACTAACATTTTCAAAAAATAATTTCTGAATTGCACCAACATGTTTTGGCGTTTTTGGACGAAATTCTTTTGGAGCGTTTAATAAGTTTTTAAAGTTTTCCATAGAAACTTTTGTTTCATTCAAAGCAATGATAAAGTTTCCTAATTCTTGTAAAGGTCCAAAAATGAAGAAAGTAAAAAATACCATTGTCAATAAATCTCCCACAATGATTTTTCCTCCAAAAAGGAAATAATACAAAGCAAAAACAACACAAGTTCTTAAAAAGTGAACTGTTGTTCCTTGAATAAAACTCAAACTTCTGATAAAACGAATTTTCTCCAATTCTAATTGAAGAATTTTAAACGTATTTAAGTTCAAACGTTTTTCTTCTTGATACGTTAAACCAAGACTTTTTACTAATTCGATGTTTCTTAAACTTTCAGTTGTAGAACCCGCAAGCGCATTGGTTTGATTGACAATTTTTCTAGAAACGATTTTAATCTTTTTACCTAAATACAAACTCACTAAAGCAATAATTGGTGCTGTAATTAAAAAGATAATCGAGATTCTCAAATCAATTCTGGCAACGTAAACGATTACGAATATAAAACCGATAATGGTTTGAAAAATTAACGAAATAGAAAGTGTGATTAATTTTTCAGAATCAATTCTAACTTTTGTCAGTTTGCTTAAAGTTTCACCGCTTCTCTGATCTTCAAATTCTGCAAAAGGAAGATCAAGTGATTTTTTTATTCCGTCAGTATACATTTGAGCGCCAGTTCTCTGAATGACAACGTTGGTAAAATAATCCTGAAAGTTTTTTGTAATTCTCGAAACCATTGCAGCAGCAAGAGAAAGTCCAAGCCAGAAAGACAATGATTTAATAAAACCCATTTCGTTTCCTTTATATTTTGCAAGACCAACTCCGCAATCCTGCATCAATTTTCCGGTAATTACTGAGTCTGATAAGCTGAAACAAATGTTGATTGAAGCCATAATCAAAGCAAAAAACAAAAGCATTTTATGTTTGATGATGTAAGTATATAATAATTTCATAGGTAATTTAAAAAAATGGAAGATGCAAAAGTAAGGAATTGTTTTAGTTTCTGAAGTTCATTTTTGTTATTAAAAATGTAATTTTTATAAGCGTGGAAAATAATGGTTTTGAATTGGATTAATTTCAATTCAAAATTTGTTAGTCATATTCAAAAAATTACATATTTGAGTATTAGAAACATCGAAAAAACAATTAGAAAAACCTCTATAGCTTTTTACTAATTTCCTAATTTAGAAGACCATTTCACAATTCCATTATAAATTAATTGAAGATCTCCATCGTCTTTTAAATGTAAGGTTGCGCCTGGATAACCGGTTGTATTAGAAGTCCAAATTATTTGTTCGGGAGCGTTAAAACCAGAAGCATGTCCTTTAATAACCAAATTTCCGTCAGATAGTAAAAAACATGAAGGGCGATAATAGTATTTTGGATTTCCTGCCTGCCAAGTTATTGTATCATTTTCAAGATTTTTAATGCTTAATATTCCAGAATCGAATTGTAAAACAAATAAACCATTTGAAGATTTGATGGCTTTTGTCCAAGGAATAAAATCTATTCTTTCTCCAGATTCTACAACAGACCGAATCGGAAAAGGATACCATTCATTAATCGATTTTATATCAATAATTGATAAATCAGTCATTTCGTTTACAGCAATTCCATTAGTTGTAAGCGCTGCAGGAACATAATAATGCATGATAGAAAGCGGATCATATTGACTGTAATTAGTTGATTCAGGACTTTTTATTACAAACTCATCAACTTCTTCTTTAGACCAGCCATTTAAATCATTATAATATTTGTAAACTTTTGGTAAGTCCCAACTTATGGTTGCCGCTGGACTTGAATTTTCATGAATAAGGCCTAACGCATGTCCGAATTCGTGTAAAATTGTTCTTCTTATCGAAGCTTCGTTTGCGGCTGTAAGAGGTCCTAATCGCATAGATTGTTCGTTGGTATTGCCATAAGCAGATTTCATTCCTAAAACAGACCACGCTCCATAATTTCCTACATTAAAACCTATTCTAATATCGGCATATTCATTTTGGGCAACATACTCAAATTTTAGATTTGCATATTTTGTCCATTCACCAGCAATTCTTTTTACTTTTCCTTGAGCATCAGCGTCTCCGTCTAAAAATTTAATTTTAATGGTTTGTCCAGGTTGCCATCTTGGCCAATTTATAATTGCTGCATTTGGTTTGGTAACAGGATCAGATTTAAATTCAATAAAATTAAAACTGCAAAATGATATTTCATCATCATTAGAAATTTGGCTTTCTTCATTATTACATGAAAGAATTAGAAAAAATGAAGAAAAAATACACCATTTAATAACTTTTTGCATATTTATTTTTTTAGAAATGCAAAGTTAAAATAAGGACAAATATTTTTTTTGATTGCATTCTAATTGTGTCTTATAATGTTGTAAATATGTCTTTTAGAGGAAAACGAAACTTAGAATAGTTTGATGTTTTTGCTTTGAAAAGCCTTTAAAAGTTTTTTTTATATTAAAATAAGGTAAGATTTTATTGCTTTTTTAGATAGGTTTGATTTATTTTGAAATAACAAATCAAATCTTAACTTCATTTAAAATTGAAAAAAATACTAGCCATTTTTACTGTATTGTCTTTAATTGCAAGTTCTTGTACTAGCGAAGAAAATAGTAATTCTGAAGACAAATCGATATTGCCAAAAACAATTTCTTATGTATATCCTAATATATATTTAGGTACAAATACGAAAAGCACATTGAGCTATGATGGAAATAGAATTGTTAGCAGTATTGACGAAAATTCAAAAACTATTTTTACCTATACCGGAGATGTTATAACCAAACAAGAAGTGTTTGATGTTGATCTGCAAGGCAAAGAAACGAAAACAGATGAAGCAATTTATACCTACGAAAACGGAAAATTAAAAACTAGAATTTTCAAAGAAGGTATTTCTTCTCAATATGCAGATGGAGAATATATCCAAAAGGCGGTTTATACTCATTCTTCTAACGGAACAATTTCATATATTAATTATCGAGTAGATAAGATTACGAAAGTAGAAACTAAAGATAGTGAAGGTGTTTTAACATATGAAAATGGTAATCTTGTGAAACATAAAATAGGAAACACAACTTATGTTTATGAATATGATGCAAAAAATAATCCGCTTAAAAATGTTTTGGGCTTCAATTTGCTTCTAAATGAAATTAGCGAAATCGGTAAAAATAATGCGGTAAAAACTACTTTCAGCTCATCTCAGAATTCTAATACGGCTACTTATTTGACAAGCTATATTTATAACGATAAAGATTATCCAACAAAACAGACTTCTTACAGCAGCGGAACATCAATAGAATACGAAATTGAATATACATATTGATTTGAGAATTCATAAAAACCAAATACTTTCTGTATTTGGTTTTTTTATTGGTTAAAATTGATGAAATTCGTGTTTAAATTATAAAACATGCAATTCAGAACTCAAATACCAATTTCAAAAAGTAATAATCCGATTGATTATAATTCGAAAATACTTTCTGTTGGTTCTTGTTTTGCAGAAAATATGGCGGAGAAATTCGATTATTTTAAATTTCAAAACGAAACCAATCCGTTTGGAATTATTTTTAATCCAGTTTCTATCGAAAAATTATTTAGCAGAGTTTGCAAACTAGAAATGTTTGAAGAAAAAGACGTTTTTTTTCATAGCGAGCGTTGGCATAGTTTTGAAGTTCATTCTGATTTAAGTAATTCAGATAGACAAGAATTGCTAGAAACATTAAATAAAGCAGTTTCAGAAACCTACAAACAATTAAAAGAAGCAACTCACATAATTATCACTTTGGGAACTTCTTGGATTTACAGAAATACAGAAAGCGAAGAAATTGTTGCGAATTGCCATAAAGTACCTCAAAAACAATTTTCAAAAGAATTATTATCGGTCGAAACGATTCAAAAAAGCATTCAAAATACAGTTGATTTAATTCAAAATTTAAATCCGAATGCCAATTTTATTTTCACGATTTCGCCAGTTCGTCATATAAAAGATGGTTTCGTAGAAAATCAATTAAGCAAATCTCATTTATTTACGGCGCTGCATCAAGTTTTAAAAATTAATAATTCACAATCTACAATTCACAATTATTTTCCGTCATACGAAATAATGATGGATGAACTTCGCGATTATCGTTTTTACGGAGGAGATATGCTGCACCCAAATCAAATTGCAATAGATTATATATGGAAACTTTTCAGTGAAAATTATATTTCTCAAGAAAGTTTTTCAATCATGCAGGAAGTTGATGAAATCCAGAAAAGTCTTCGTCATAGAAGTTTCAATCCAGAATCAGAACAGCATCAAAAATTCTTGACAAAACTCCAGCAGAAAATTAATCTTTTAGGAGATAAATTACCGAATATAAAATTCTGAGAAAAGTAATTATTTTTCTTTGCGCCTTTGTGTCTTTGCGAGAGCTAAAAAAGTTTGCTTAATAGAAACTTAAAAAAATCTCGCAAAGACGCAAAGGCGCAAAGTTTTTTAAATTAAACAGTAAGAATTTTGACTGTTTTACAGTTGAATTTTAGAATAATTCCTCATAATTATGTAAATTGTTAAGGTTTAAATTTTACATTTTTGTAAAATGACCAATTTATGCTTTTCCCAAGCATTTAAACTTAACGATTTTACTTAGGTATGAATAAGAAATCCATTCATTATTTAAAAAAAACACTTCGTATACTGCTTTGGTGTGTGGGTTCTTTGATTACACTTTTGTTACTTCTCATTATTTTAATTCAAGTTCCGTCGGTTCAAAATTTCGTTAAAGATAAAGCGATTACTTACCTTCAAGGCAAAATTAAAACCAAAGTTTCTTTAGACCATATTTCTATAAAATTTCCAAAAGATGTAGTTCTTGAAGGTTTCTATTTTGAAGATCAAAAAAAAGATACTTTGCTGGCTGGTAATCGTTTAGAAGTCGATGTTGATCTTTTTAAATTGGTTAGCAGCGAACTAGAAATCAATTCGGTTTCTCTTGAAAATGTAAAAGCGAATATTTCAAGAAATAAAGAAGGCGTTTTCAATTTCGACTACATTATAAAAGCGTTTGAATCTAAAGAGCCAAAAGTTGAAGATCCAAATGCTAAACCTTTCAAAATTTCGGTTGTGAAAGTAAATCTCGATCAAGTTAAATTCAATTTTAAAGATGATTTTTCTAAAAATGATATTCGTGTAAATCTGACACATTTTGATACTAAATTCAAAGAATTTGATTTGGATAAAATGAATTTTAATATTCCAAACATCAATTTGAATGGATTGAAAGTCGTTTTAGATCAAGATGTTGTGGAGAAAATTGCTGAAGTTTCGGTAAAAACTGTCGATACAATTTCGAAACGCCCAGATTTCAATTTAAATCTTGGAAAAGTTGCACTTTCTAAAATTGATATTTTATACGATAATAAAGATTCAAAACTTAATTCGGGCATTCGTTTAGGAAATTTGAATTTAGCGGTCAATAAAATTGATTTAAACAATCAGCTTTTAGATTTCGATACTTTCGAAGTAAAAAACCTAAGCGGAAATCTAAGATTAGGAGCAAAAGACAAACAGATTGATGCGCCAAATTTAGATACAACTTCTATAAAACAAGCGGGTTGGAAAGTAAAATTGAAAGATACAAATCTAGAAAATATAGCTTTCAAATTTGATGATATGCAATCGAAACCAAAAACAAAAGGTTTAGATTACGCGCATTTAGATTTGAGTAAATTCAATTTCAAAGCCGAAAAATTATATTATGGAAATGATACTATCTCTGGAAATATCAAAACATTAACCGTAAACGAAAAAAGCGGTTTACAAATTCAAGCTTTAAAAACAGATTTCTTTTACGGACCAAAAAATGCTTCGTTGGATAATTTGTATTTGAAAACGCCGCAAACGCTTGTACAAGATAAAGTTAAAGCAGAATATAAATCACTTGAATCACTTCAAAAAGATTTAGGAAATCTGGCGATTGATGCCAATTTAAAGCAATCCAAAATCGGTTTTAAAGACGTTCTATTGTTTGTTCCCGATCTTCAAAATACAAATCCGTTTAAGAGTAATCCAAATGCGATTCTTTACGTTGATAGCCGTGTAAGCGGAAAAGTAAAAGATTTGAATATTTCGAAATTTGAAATGAGCGGAATTGGCTCTACAAAAGTTTCGATTTCGGGGAAAATCGCTGGCTTGCCCGATGCACAAAAAGCCTATTACGATTTGAATATTAAAAAGATTTCGAGCACTGCAAAAGACATTAATATGTTTGTGCCGGCGGGAACAATTCCGAAGAATATTCAAATTCCGTCGCAATTAAGTTTGCAAGGAAAATTCAAAGGTTCTGTTCAGAATTTCAAAACGAATCTGGCTTTAAACAGCAGTTTCGGAAATGCAAAAGTTGATGCTTTATTTGATCAGCGCATTAAAAAAAGAGAAAAATACGATGCAACGGTTTATTTTCTTGATTTCGATTTAGGACGATTAATTAAAAATGATTCGATTGGAAAAATTACGCTTAAAGCGAAAGTAAAAGGAACCGGTTTAGACCCAAAAACGGCAAATGCAGCAATCGACGGTTTGGTGCAAAAAGCGGTTTTTAATCGATACACTTACAAAGATTTGGCTTTAAAAGGAAATATCGAAAATGGTTCTTTTGCAGTAAAATCTGGAATGAAAGATCCGAATCTAAATTTTGATTTAACGGCTTCGGGCGATACAAAAGATAAATATCCGACTGTAAAATTGAAACTAAACTTGGATATTGCCGATTTAGAAAAACTCAATCTGCATGCCGGTCCGATGAAACTTCGCGGAAATGTCGATGCGGATATTACAAATAGTAATCCTGATTATTTGAACGGAAAAGTTTTTCTTTCGAATGTTCAAATTTTGCAAGACAAAGAACCAATTGTTCTGGATTCGGTTCGTGTAATTGCTTTTTCAGATGATTCTCGAAATAATATTAAAGTTTCTTCTCAGTTTTTAAAAGCAGAAGTTGACGGAAAATACAAATTGACAACACTTGCTGCAGCGATGAAAAAATCGTTGTCAAAATATATCGATTTGAAAAATCCTAAAGCAAAAGGCGAATCTGATGAGCAAAGATTGGCTTTTACGCTTACCGTAGACAATGATCCGATTTTGTTTAAATTGGTTCCGAAACTAACAGGTTTAGAGCCAATTAAAATTACTGGAAAATACAATAATGTAACAGATTCTTTGGAAGTTAGAGGAACAATTCCGAGAATTACTTACGGCGATAACACGATTTCTGACGGAAAAATAAATATTGAAGCTAAAGAAAATGCCCTAGAATATTCTATTTCTATTGCAACAATTGAAAGCGGTTCTTTAAAAATTCCGTTTACGAGTTTAAAAGGGCAAGTTCAGAATAATATTTTAGATTACGCACTTGAAGTTCAGGATGCTAAACAAAAACAACAATATTTTATTGCGGGTGAATTTAAAGCGGAAGATTCTAAAAACATCTTAAAATTAGATGCCGAAAATTTTGTTTTAAATTATGATAAATGGAATGTTGATCCAGAAAATGCAATCGAATTTGGAGAAAAACGACTTTACGTCAACAAGTTTAATCTGAATAATAACGGAAATGAATTAAAAGTTCAATCGCAAGGAACTCAAGATAATGCGCCTTTGCAAGTCGATTTTGTAAACTTCAAAATTGAGACCATTATGAATATGGTTAAAAAAGACGAATTGTTAATGCAAGGTTTGATTAATGGAAATGCGTTGGTAGAAAATGTAATGACGAATCCGACTTTTACATCCGATTTAAAAATTGATGATTTTACTTTTAAGGGAGATAAAGTTGGCGATTTAGAGATAAAGGTTGACAATAAAACCGCGAACACACTTGCCGCAAATGTAAGTTTGAGCGATGAAGGAAACGACTTGAAATTAACTGGCGATTATAAATTGGACGCTGGAACTTTTGATTTTGATGTCGATATTAATAAGTTGAATATCAAAAGTATTCAAGGTTTTAGTATGGACAATATTACCGAAGGATCGGGATATTTATCTGGAAATTTTAATATTACAGGAAATACAGAAACGCCAAGAATTAACGGAGAATTGAATTTTAATGACGCTGCTTTCAGAGTAACTCAATTGAATTCTTATTTTAAAATTGGGAAAGAAAAAATCACGTTTAATAACGAAACCATTTCATTTGATAAATTCTCTCTTTTTGATGAAAATGATAACGAATTGTACGTAAACGGAAATATAAAATCGGCTGATTTTAGAAAATACAATTTCGATTTACTGGTTGAAGCTGATAATTTTAGAGCAATTAATTCGAAAGCAAAAGACAACGATTTATTCTACGGAGATTTATTTTTAGATACAAAACTAAATATAAAAGGCGATTTGGATAGTCCGGTTGTCGACGGATCAATCAAAATCAATAAAGAAACCAAATTTACGGTTGTAATGCCACAATCAGATCCTTCTATAGCAGATCGTGAAGGAATTGTAGAATTTGTAGATGAAGACAATGTGTATCTCAAACAAACTGTAGATATGCAGAATAAATTGAATCAGTCTGAAATAAAAGGAATGGATGTTAATGTCGCGATTTCGATTGATAAAGAAGCAGAATTAACTTTGCTGATTGATAAATCAAATGGCGATTATTTGAATTTGAAAGGAGAAGCAGAATTAGTTGGCGGAATCGATCAATCTGGAAAAACAACTTTGACTGGAAAATATGAGTTTTCGGATGGTTCATATCAGATGAATTTCAACGGAATAAAAAGAAAATTCGATATCCAAAAAGGAAGTTTTATTACCTGGAATGGCGAACCGACAATGGCGACTTTAAATATAACTGCAATTTACAAAGTCAATACAGCTCCAATTGATTTGTTAGGAAATCAATTGAAAGGAGAATCTCAGACGGTTCAAAATACATACAAACAAAAACTTCCTTTTCAGACTTTACTGAAAATGAATGGAGAATTATTGAAACCAGAAATTTCATTCGGAATTGTACTTCCTGAAGGAAATTATAATGTTTCTTCGGATGTTGTAGAACTTACTCAAGCCAAATTAAAACAGTTGGAACAAGATCCAGCAGAACTTAATAAGCAGGTTTTCGCACTTTTATTATTGAACAGATTTGTGGGCGAAAATCCGTTTTCTAGTGAAAGCGGCGGTACAAATGCAGAATCTTTTGCTAGACAAAGTGTGAGCAAGATTCTTTCTCAGCAATTAAATAATCTTGCAGGAGATTTAATTACAGGATTTGAAGTCAATTTCGATTTAGAATCGACAGAAGATTACACAACAGGAACGATGCAAAACAGAACAGATCTAAATGTTGAAGTTTCTAAAAAATTACTCGACGATCGATTGAAGGTTACCGTTGGAAGCAGTTTTGGTGTGGAAGGACAAGAACGTGCCAACGAAGAAAGCACCAACATTGCGGGCGATGTGGCGTTAGATTATCAATTAACAAAAGACGGACGTTATATGGTTCGTGCGTATCGTAAAAACCAATATCAAGTTGCGGTTGAAGGTCAGGTTATAGAAACTGGAGTTGCTTTTGTAATTACTATGAGTTACAATAAATTCAGAGAACTTTTCCATCGTACAGAAGAAGAAAAACAATTGATAAAAGAAGAAAAAATCCGCAAAGAGAAAGAAAAGCAAAAGAAGAAAGCGGATAAAGAAAAAGAAAAACTGCAGGAAAACGAAGATGAAAATCAAATTAAAGGAAATGAGCAAAAAACATAATCATATAAAAGCCTATTTTATAAAGTGTACAGCACTCCTTGCTTTATTTTTTGTTTTAGGATGCAGTAATACAAAATACCTTCCTGAAGGCGATTTGCTTTATACAGGCGGTTCGGTTACAATTAAAGATTCGATTATGAAAAAGAAAGATCGAAAAGCTTTAGAAACAGAACTAGAAGGTTTGTTGCGTCCAAAACCTAACAAACAAATTTTTGGTTTACGACCAAAATTATTGATTTACAATCTTGCTGGAGAACCCAAAAAAGACAAAGGAACGAGATATTGGCTGCGCAATAAAGTAGGAGAAGCGCCAGTACTTTTCAGTCAAGTAGATTTAGATTATAACGCTTCTGTTTTGCGAAACTTTGCCGAAAATAGAGGTTATTTTAAAGTTAGAGTTAGTGCCGATTCGACTGTTCGAAATAAAAGAGTTACAGCGGAATATACCGTTACACCTAAAAAACAATACATTATAAAAAGCGTTATTTTTCCCGACGACTCTTTAAAAATGTCTAAAATCATTGCAAAAAGCCATAGAAGAAGTTTATTAAAAGTTGGAAATCCATACGATCTGGATGTTATTAAAGCGGAAAGAGAAAGAATCGACGCACGATTAAAGGAGAAAGGATATTTCTATTTTAATCCAGATTATATTTTGGCAAAGGTTGACAGCAGTAAAGGAGATCACGAAGTAAAAATCAGATTGGTTATAAAAGATGATACGCCTGCAAAAGCAATGACGGCTTATAAAATTGATAAAATCTTCGTTTATCCAAATTATTCTCTAACCAATGACAGCGCAGTTTATAGAAAAAGAAATATTACCCAATACAAAGATTTTACGATAATTGATACCACAGATACTTTTAAACCAAGAATTTACGACCGAACAATTTACTTTAAAAAAGGCGATGTTTACAACCGAAAAGACCATAATTTGACTTTAAATCGATTTGTAAATCTTGGAACTTTCAGTTTTGTTAAGAACGAATTTAAGCCGTCAGATTCAATTCCGAATACTTTAGATTCTTATTACTATCTTACACTATTGCCTAAAAAGTTTATTCGTGTTGAGGTAATCGGAAAAACCAATTCGGCGAGTTATACGGGTACAGAATTAAACGTAAACTGGAACAATCGAAACTTTTTTAAAGGAGCAGAATTGTTTACGGCTTCGGTTTTTGGAGGAGCAGATTTTCAGTTAGGAGGAGCAAACAAAGGTAAAAATATTTACAAACTTGGAGGAGAAGTTAGCTTGACTTGGCCACGATTTATTACGCCATTTAATATTGAAGGAAACAGCGAATTTGTTCCAAGAACCAAAGCGACAATACGTTACGAATATCAAAAAAGAACACAGTTGTATGCCTTGAATTCATTTAATACTTCATTTGGTTATTTGTGGAAGGAAAATATTCGTAAAGAACACCAGTTAAATGTGATTGATGTAACATATGTAAGTCCTAATCATGTTACGGCAGAATATATGGCAGATATTGATCAAGATGAAGCGCTAAGAAGGGTAATCGAAAAGCAGTTAATTTTTGGTCCAACCTATAATTATACGTACACCAATACGATGCAAAAACGCCGAAAAAACACCATCTATTTTAATGGTGAATTAGATTTGGCAGGAAATTTAACTGGTATGATAACGGGGGCAAATATCAAAAAAAATGATACGATTAAAATATTCGATGTTCCTTTCAGCCAGTATGTGAAAATTAAAACTGATTTTAGACATTATCTAAAACTAGGAAAAGAAAGTGAGCTAGCTAGCAGATTAATAGTTGGAGCTGGATTTGCCTACGGAAATTCGAATGCGTTACCAACATCTAAGCAATTTGTTGTTGGAGGAACAAATAGTATTCGAGCTTTTAGAGCGCGAACTTTAGGTCCAGGAAGTTATGTTATTCCGCCGCCGACAAATAATAATTTTACTCCAGATCAATCTGCCGATTTAAAATTAGAGTTTAATACAGAATATCGAGCAAAGCTTTTTAGTATTGTTCGAGGTGCAGTTTTTTTAGATGCCGGAAATATTTGGCTTTTGCATGCCGATCCGAATAAACCAGGAGCTGAAATTTCTAAAGATTTTATGAAAGAACTTGCAGTTGGAGCAGGAGCAGGTTTACGTTTCGATTTATCATTTTTGATTTTAAGAACCGATTTAGCCATTCCGCTTAGAAATCCAGCTTTACCAGACGGACAAAGATGGGTTATTGATGATATTAATTTTGGAAGCAGTTCTTGGCGAAAAGACAATCTTATTTTGAATATTGCGATTGGATATCCATTCTAAGATTTTCGTTTTTTATTTTGCCACGAATTTCACAAATTTCCACTAATTCTAAATTGATTCGCTTTTGAAAAAAATTACTGTAATTCGTGAAATTCGTGGCAGAAAAAACTAAAAAAAGAAGTAAATTGCTCTTAAATATTTTAGTAGAATGCAAAACTTGATCAAAAGAATTATTGGAGTTAGTGTCATCGTTTTATTAATTGTTTTGGCTTTTAAATATTGCCAGTTCAAAAAAAAAGACGATTCAGATATTGAATATAATACCAATTTAATTCAGCAGCAGATTCTTAATGTTGGTAAATTGGTTGTCACCGAAGGTCATTTTTCTGAGGTTATTACCTATAAAAATCAGCAGAAATATTTAATGGATATGGTTTCTTTTGAAAAGAAAGCCTTAGTTGTTGTAAATGCAAATGTTACCGTTGCCTACGATTTGCATCAAATTAAATATGATATTGATGAAAAGAATAAAACGATTACGATTTTAAATATTCCAAAAGAAGAAATCACAATAAATCCTGATATTAAGTTTTATGATGTCGAACAAAGCAAGCTGAATCCGTTTACTGGAGACGATTATAATAAAATCAATAAATCGGTAAAAGCAAATCTGGCTAAAAAAATCGAAAAATCTACATTAAAAACAAACGCTCAAAATAGATTAATTAGCGAATTGTCTAAGATTTTAATTCTAACCAATTCAATGGGCTGGAAACTGCAATACAACGGTAAAACTATCGAATCTGAAACGGAGTTAACTCAGGATTTGAAATTGTAGTTTTAAAAGAATCTCGCAAAGACGCGAAGTCGCAAAGCAAACTTATTAAGTAAAAAACTTTGCGACTTCGCGTCTTTGCGAGATAAAAATAAGTTTTATCAAAAATAACTTCGCGCCTTAGTGCCTTTGTGGCAAATTATCAAAAATCAAATCCAATCCGCCAGAAATTAAATGCGCAATTTCAGGGCGTTTTATTTTCAATTGATCTAAATGAACCAATATTTCTTGAAGTAATTGTTTTTCATCAGAATCTTTTAAAAGTTCAGCAATTTCAATACTTAAAAGCCAGTCATTAGAATGGTTGATTTTTAGTTTCTCAAAAACAGGCTGCAGTTCAGTTTTAGATTCTTTATTGTTTCTGATATTTCGAACAGATGCATATAAAATCTCTAATTCATCACGCTCTTCAGTATGTTTTGCTTTTATCGTTTTTGTTGACGGAACAATATTAATCAAGTCAAAACTATTTACATCGGCTGGTCCAGAGAAAGCAGAAATTACTTTTTTACCAATTGCCATATCATAATTACCCCATTCAGGTTGAAACAAAACAGTTTCTCCATGAGTTACAGTACAGTTTTTAAAACTGATTAAAATGATTTCTCCATGAAGATTTCTAGAACCTGTAATTATTTCGCCTTCAACAATAATGTTGCCTTCAAATTCAAGTTTTATCTTTTCGCCTTCTACTATACTGTAAGCCTGTAAATCCATCGGACTCATATCTTCAATGGCAAGATTGAAACCTTTCAATTTCCCAATCGGGCTTCCAAATCCATGCGGATGTGTTAAAGTTCCGTGACCAACTAATTCTTTTTCACGATTAGAAAGTGCTGTTTTTCCTGTAGTTTGAATATAAACAGGTTTTCCTTCTTCTTCAATTACATTAGTAAAAACTCCAGAAATTTGTAAGCCTGTACTCAACTCAATTGTTCCTAAAGCATTCGACTGAATTAGTTTTTTAATTCCAGAAAGCCCTCCAGTTCGTAAAGCCATTTTATTGGCAAATTCTTCCAGAATTAGACTTAAATGAGAAAAAGTTGGAGTAACATAAAGTTGAGGTTGCAATTGCGTAATGTCAAAATTTTGATTGGCAGCCGAAATATCATAAGGAATTTTCTTTACGTTATCCGTCATACAGTGTGCACTTTCACCAATAGAAGAAAGCAATCCAGCACCATAAATTTTCGGATTTTCAACAGTTCCAATCAAACCGTATTCAACTGTCCACCAATGTAAGTTTCTAATTTGCGCCATTTCAGACAATTCGGCCATATCATTTTGTAAATCGGAAACTGCTTTTTCAGCTTCGTCAATTTTTTCTTGTGGAGTATCTTCGGCTTCTTTCAAAATAGAAAGCAAACGAATCGCCTCGTACATTTGATAATCTTTATGAGAAGAGATCGCTTTACAGCCAATTTCTCCAAAACGTCTTAAATATTCTGCATATTCAGGATTGGCAATAATAGGAGCGTGGCCGGCACCTTCGTGAATGATGTCTGGAGCGGGAGTATATTCAATATGTTCTAATTGTCTGATATCAGAAGCGATAACCAAAACATTATAAGCTTGAAATTCCATAAAGGCATTTGGAGGAATAAACCCGTCAACGGCAACCGCTGCCCAACCAATTTCGCTCAGAATTCGGTTCATGCCGTACATGCTCGGAATAGAATCAACTTCGATTCCTGTTTTGCGTAAACCTTCCAAATAAGAATGATGCGCCACTTTAGAAAGATAATCTACATTTTTACGCATCACATATCGCCAAACCGCTTGATTGATAGGAGTATAATCGCTATAATCTTGAGGTTTAATAAATTGCTGTAAATGTTTAGGCAATTTTTCTAATAACGGATTGGTTTCAATATTTGGATTCATTTCGAAAACTTTCAAGGTTAAAATGTAAAATTACGAATTTAAACCGCCTTTTTTGTGATAATAATCACAAAAGTTTTGTTCAAAAGAATGTTTATTGCGTTTTTGTGAGTTTTTGGCGTTTAAGATTTCTTAATAGAATTTCTCATTTCGTTTTCAGCATTCCTAAAATATTCAATTTTATGACTGAACATGAAAGCCATATTGGTAGCGCGCATTTTAGCTTCTTCAGTAATTGGTCCAGCAAATTGTGAATCAATTGTCGAATTAAAAATGGCAATCCATCGGTCAAAATGTGTTTTGTCTACTGGTAATTGCTTGTGCGGTGGAAACGGTGTTCCTGAATAAGCTCGAACATCAAATAAAATGGTTTGCCAAAAGCCGTACATTTTCTGTAAATGTGGTTCCCAGCGATCTTGCAGTTTGTCATTAAAAATAGGACCGATTAAATCGTCTTTTCTAACATTGCCATAAAAGCTGTCAACCATTTGCTTAATGTCTTCTATTGTGGAAATATCTTTAAGAGTTGCCATTTTTTCTGTATTTAAAGTAGGTGCAAAAATACAATTTATCTTTCTTTTACTTTCCTGATATTTATCATTAACCCCTTTAATTACTCATAAAAAAAGCATTTTGTAAGGATTTGTATAGATTGATAGTTTTTTGATGAGTTATTTTGATTTTAATAGGTAAGTTTTTTATGATTTTTAATTTTTTAAAATATTGATTATTAATATTTTAAAAAATAATTAGATGAGTTTTTGTTATATCAAAATTTTGAATTTGATGTGTATTTGTAAAGTATTATAAATGAGAATATTGTAAAAATACTCATAATATTGTGGTGTTTTAGTAAAATAAAACCGAATAAATGAGAAAAAACTAATTATCAAACCACAAAACCACAAAAAATGCACAAAACTACTCAAACACCTACCAATCGGGTAAGTAAAGCGTTGCAGCTATTAGTTTGCAGTTCGCTTTTATTTTTAAACAGCTTAAATGCTCAGACCGTAACTCCGTGGATGACCACTGGAGATCAAACTAAATTATTGCAACAGCAAGCTTCCGTAAGTTTCGGAACTAATTCGGGAACAAATCCTTCTACAATCACAGTAAATGCAGGAACAACGTATCAAACGATGGATGGATTTGGTTATACGCTAACCGAAGGGAGTTGCGAAGTAATCAGCGCGATGGCTGCGACGCAACAAAATCAGTTATTAAATGATTTGTACAATCCAACAACTGGACTAAATGCGAGCGTTGTTCGTATCAGTATTGCGGCTTCTGACTTAAGTAGTTCTTCTTACAGTTACAACGAAACTTCGGGCGATACGAATATGAACAATTTTAGTTTGAATGGACCGGATTTGACGTATTTAATTCCGATTATCAAAAAGATTCAGCAAATTAATCCGAACATTAAAATTTTGGCGACACCTTGGTCTGCTCCAAGATGGATGAAAACAAATGGCTCTTGGATTGGAGGTTCTTTGCAAACGCAATATTATGCTGCGTATGCGAGATATTTCGTGAAATATTTTGATGCTATGAAAGCACAAGGTATTAATATTTGGGCAATTACACCACAAAACGAACCAGAAAATCCACATAATGAACCAAGTATGTTAATGAATTCTACCGAACAAAAGAATTTTATCAATCAACAACTTGGACCTCAAATGGCTGCAGCGGGTTATGGAAATGTAAAAATCATTGCTTTTGATCATAATTGCGACAATCCAGATTATCCAATCGATGTTTTAAATAACAGCAGTTATGTCGATGGAGCGGCATTTCATTTGTACTTAGGAAATATTGCGAATATGTCGACTGTAAAAACTCAAACGGGAAAAAACGTTTATTTTACAGAACAATATACTGGCGCGGGCGGAAGTTTTAGCGGAGATTTTGGCTGGCATATGCAAAACGTTGTTATTGGAAGTACAACCAATTGGTCTAAAACAGTTTTGGAGTGGAATGCTGCTAATAATCCAAGTTTTGGTCCGAGAACTCCGGGAGGATGTACAAGTTGTTTAGGCGCAATTACAGTTAATAATAGTACAAGTTATACTAGAAATGTTGCTTATTATATCATTGGGCAGATTTCGAAATTTGTAAAATCAGGAGCAGTAAGAATTGCTTCTTCTAGTACAAACGGAAGCATTGCTTCAGTTGCATTTAAAAACCCCGATGGATCAACGGCGCTTGTTGTTTATAACTCTGGCGGATCGTCAAATACAATAAAAGTTGTTTCAGGCTCGTCAGCATTCAATTATGCAGTTCCTGCTTCATCGGCGGTTACGTTCAATTGGGGAACGGCAAATCCAATTGCGGTTACAGGAGTAAGTGTAAGTCCAACTTCTGCAACAATTACGGCTGGACAAACACAGCAATTATCAGCTACGGTTTCTCCAAATAATGCAACAAATACTGCCGTAAATTGGAGTTCAAGTAATACTTCAGTTGCAACTGTAAATTCAAACGGACTAGTTTCTGCCGTTTCTGCTGGAAATGCTACCATTACTGTAACGACTGTTGATGGTGCAAAAACAGCAACAAGCGCAATAACGGTAACAGCTGCAACAACTGGTTTTCCAGGATATTATAATATCATTTCAAGAAATAGCAATAAAGGTTTAGATGTTGCCGATAATTCTACCACGAGCGGAGGACGTATTCAGCAATACGATATAACAAATGGAGGAGGAAATAACCAGCGCTGGAAATTTGTTTCGGCGGGAAGCGGAAATTATTACATTATTGTAAAATCAACAGGTATGTATTTAGCTGTTGAAAATAATGGAACAGCAAATGGACTAAAAGTACAGCAAAAATCGTTTTCAAGTTCTAATGAATTTAAATGGACAGTCGCTAGTCTTGGCGGAGGTTACTATAAAATTACCAATGTAAATACAGGCAAATCTCTAGATGTTGAAAACGTTTCTACAGCAAACGGAGCAAATATTCAAGTTTGGGATTATTCTGGAGGATTAAATCAGCAATGGCAACTTGTTCAGGTTGAATCTTCAGCGGCAAAAAAATCTTTGGCTGCTCAAGAAATTCCAGTCGAAGAGAACAACTCAAATGATATGACGATTTTTGTTGATAAGAACAATAATCATTTAAAAATCGATACTAATCATGAAGGAATTGCTGATGTTGAGATTTTCAATGTAACAGGACAGCCCGTTTTGAAAAAGACTATAAATTTTATAAAAGGAAATCAAAACGCGATTGAGATTTCAAGACTTCCAAAAGGAGTTTACATTGTAAAAGTAAACGATGGTCAAGGATCTTATTCTAAAAAAGTATTAAAGCAATAAGTAGAGTCCAAGATTCAATTAGTAATTTTTTATTGGATTTTTAAAAGGCTGTCGTCCCATCTGACAGCCTTTTTATATTTTAATGAATTATCCAATTAGCTGAGTAAACAAATCCTGATTGTCATTCAAATATTGAAATTCAAAACCATTTTCAGTCATTTTTAATTTAATTGGCATAATGTCATTTTTGTTTTTTAATTCTAAACCAACTACTACAGAACCTTTTTCACGACTATTTTTCTTAGCAAACTGAAAATAAGTAATGTCATCGTCTGGTCCTAAAATATTATTTACAAATTCTTTCAAAGCGCCAGGACGCTGTGGAAACTGAATCATAAAATAATGCATTAAACCTTCGTAAAGTAAAGAACGTTCTTTTATTTCAGCAGTTCTTTCAATATCATTATTGCTTCCGCTAACGATGCAAACTACATTTTTTCCTTTAATTTTTTCTTTATAAAAATCCAAAGCTGCAATTGTTAAAGCTCCAGCTGGTTCTACAACCATTGCTTCTTCATTATACAAACGCAAAATTGTCGTACAGACTTTTCCTTCGGGAACCAAAATTATATCTTCTAAATTGTAACGACAGATTTCAAAAGTTTTGTCTCCAACTTGTTTTACAGCAGCTCCATCAACAAATTTGTCGATAGTTTTTAAAACTGTATTTTGATTTTCTTCAATTGAGGTTTTCATTGAAGGCGCGCCTTTTGGTTCAACTCCAATAATTTTAGTATGCGGACTTAAATGCCTGAAAACTTCTGAAAGTCCCGAAGCCAGTCCGCCGCCGCCAATAGGTACAAAAACATAATCGATTGGTTCTTTATAACTTTCTAAAATTTCTAAACCAACTGTACCTTGTCCTGCAATTACTTTTTCATCATCAAAAGGATGAATAAAAGTTTTATGATTTTTGATTGCATCTGCGGTTGCTGAAGCGTAAGCATCATCAAAAGTATCTCCTGTTAAAACAATTTCTACAAACGATTTTCCAAACAATTGTACTTGTTTTACCTTTTGTTTTGGAGTGGTTTTCGGCATATAAATTTTCCCTTGAATCTTTAGGAGATTACAAGAATAGGCAACGCCTTGAGCATGATTTCCAGCACTGGCGCAAACAATTCCGCTTATTTTTTCTTTTTCATTTAAAGAAGAAATCTTATTGTAAGCGCCTCTAATTTTGTACGACCTTACAATTTGTAAATCTTCTCTTTTTAATAAAATAGTAGATTCAAATTCGTCTGAAAGATTTAAATTCTGGGTTAAAGGAGTTGCAGCCACTACATCTTCAAGTTGCTTTTTTGCATTAAGTACTTCGTTAAATAAACTCATAATTTGTTTTTGTTTTTTGCCACAGATTATAATGATTATAATGATTATAATGATTTTTTTAATCTGTGAAAATCCTTTAATCTGTGGCAAATAGATTATTTTCTAAAATAAAAAACCTCCCGATGTGGGAGGTTTTTATAAATTATATTTTACAAACTTATATAACACCTCGCCATTATTGCTGAATTGCAATAATGCTAATAATAGCGATAATAATGTTGTTAAAGTTTTTCATTTTTTTAGCTGATTGAATAGCAAAAGTATTATTTTTTTTGAAAGTTTACAACTATTTAAAGTTTTGCAAAAGCTGAAAACTAACAACTGCGACTGAAAACTATTTTTTAACCGGCGGATATTGAGCCAAAATTTTGTTTACAAACTCAGCAATTTTTTGATCTTTTTTATCGATGTTTCTAGTTAAAGTTCCCTGACCTTCACCTTGCCAAATCATTTCTTTCTTTTTGGCATCAATTAAATCGATGTATAAAGTTCCTTCTGTTGAGGTTGAAACAGTAGTTTGGTTTCCTCCGTACATCATCCACGGATTCCAACCCCAACCCCAACCGTAACCCCAGCCAGCGCTAAATTGGTTTACATTTACTTGTTCTCTAGATTTTGTAAAAATATTTACTAATAAATCAGGATTTTCACTTTTTGTAAGTCCTTTAGCTTGCATTTCGGCATCGATTGCTTTTAGGATACGTCTTTTATCCAAATCAGAAATCTCTACTTTATCAATTCCGGGCTTAAAGAAAGCAAAAGTCTTGTAAGGCGCAAAATCGACAGTTTTGTCGTAATCAGAATATACTGTAACACTGCTGCATGAAGAAAGGATCAAAAGCAAAAAAAGCGGAATTAATTTAAGTGTTTTCATGTTTTAAGGATTTAAATGTTCTATCAATTTAGTAAATTTTCATCAACTATATTAGGTAAAGTTACTTTTAATAAAGGTTCGACTTCCATGGCTCTTTTTATGGCAAAAACGGCACCTTCATTTCGAGCCCAGCTTCGTCTTGAAATTCCGTTATTAACATCCCAGAAAAGCATTGAAGCTAAACGTTTTGAAGCTTCTTTAGAACCATCAAGAACCATACCAAATCCGCCGTTTATAACCTCTCCCCAGCCAACTCCGCCGCCATTATGAATTGAAACCCAAGTAGCTCCTCTAAAACTATCTCCAATTACGTTATGAATCGCCATATCTGCCGTAAAACGAGAACCGTCGTAAATGTTAGAAGTTTCTCTATAAGGAGAATCTGTTCCCGAAACATCGTGATGATCACGTCCTAAAACTACTGCGCCAATTTCACCTTTTGCAATTGCTTGGTTAAAAGCTTCTGCAATTTTGATTCTTCCTTCGGCATCGGCATAAAGAATTCGAGCTTGCGAACCTACAACCAGTTTATTTTCTTGCGCGCCTTTAATCCATTTGATATTATCCTGCATTTGCTGCTGAATTTCATTTGGAGCCGTTTTAGCCATTTCTTCTAAAACTTCGCAAGCAATTGCATCTGTCTTTAATAAATCTTCAGGTTTTCCAGAAGTACAAACCCAACGGAAAGGCCCAAATCCATAATCAAAACACATTGGTCCCATAATATCCTGAACGTAACTTGGATATTTAAAATCGATATTATTTTCTGCCATTACATCGGCTCCAGCGCGTGAAGCTTCAAGTAAAAAGGCATTTCCGTAATCAAAAAAGTAAGTTCCTTTTGCAGTGTGTTTGTTAATAGCATCCGCATGACGACGTAACGTTTCCTGAACTTTTTCTTTGAATAATTCTGGATTGTTTGCCATCAAATCATTTGCTTCTTCAAAAGAAATTCCAACCGGATAATAACCACCAGCCCACGGATTATGAAGTGAAGTTTGATCAGAACCTAAATCAATTTTAATATTTTCTTGATCAAAGCGTTCCCAAACATCAACCACATTTCCTAAATAAGCAATTGAAACAGTTTCTTTTTTGGCTTTCGCCGAATTTACTCTAGCGACCAATTCGTCTGTAGAAGTTACAACTTCATTAATCCAGCCTTGTTCGTGACGAATTTTAGTAATTTTCGGATTTACTTCGGCGCAGACCGTAATACAACCTGCAATATTTCCTGCTTTTGGCTGAGCTCCCGACATTCCGCCTAGCCCAGAAGTTACGAATAAACTTCCTTCTGGATTTTGTTTTATTTTTCTAAAGCCGTTTAAAACTGTAATCGTGGTTCCATGCACAATTCCTTGCGGACCAATATACATATAACTTCCCGCCGTCATTTGTCCGTATTGTGAAACTCCCAATGCATTCATTTTTTCCCAATCATCTGGTTTTGAATAATTCGGGATTACCATTCCGTTTGTTACAACAACTCTCGGTGCTTCTTTATGAGAAGGAAATAATCCCATTGGATGTCCAGAATACATGGTTAAAGTCTGTTCATCTGTCATTTCAGACAAATATTGCATCGTCAATAAATATTGTGCCCAGTTTTGAAAAACAGCTCCATTTCCGCCATACGTAATTAATTCATGTGGATGTTGCGCCACAGCATAATCCAAGTTGTTCTGAATCATGTGCATAATCGCTTTTGCCTGCAATGATTTTCCTGGATATTCGTCAATTGGACGAGCATACATTTTATAATTTGGACGAAGACGATACATATAAATACGCCCGTATTTTTCTAATTCTTCTGAAAATTCAGGAATCAGTTCCGCATGATGTTTTGGATCGAAATAACGTAAGGCATTTTTTAAAGCCAGTTTTTTTTCTTCTGCCGAAAGAATTTCTTTTCGTTTCGGAGCATGATTAATTGCTGGATCGTATGCTTGCTTTGGAGGCAATATAGAAGGAATTCCTTGTTGTATTTGTTCTTTAAAAGTCATTTTTTTAGAGATGCTAAGTTGCTATCCCGAGGCTTCGGGACTAAAATGCTAAGGTATTTTAGCTAGATTAACAACAGATTAATTTTTTGTTTTTTAAAATTATGTCGCCCCGCTGGGGCTTTAATGTGACAAACGGTAAAATGGTTTCTATAAATATTCCGCTCCTCTTGAGCTGAAAAATAAAGCCTTGGAAAGGCGAAATATTTATAGAAAAACAATAACCCCCAATACAAAAGCTCCAGCGGAGCGAAATATTACCCAATAAAATTGCAATTTAAAATCTGAAATTTATTTAAATTATCTCATTTTCAAATTGACTCATTGACAAATTGCCACATTTTCTAATTACAAAAACTAGGGATAACGGATATCCGACCTGTGATACGATTTGTAAATCGTAATCCTAAATTTTCTCGAACGAATATCCATATATGATATTTTAGATTGTTGATTTTAGATTTTAGATTGATATTTTAAAAATTTTAGATTTTTTTTAAATTATCTAATTTTCAAATTGCCACATTATCTCATTAAGAATAAACTTCTTCATTAACACAAAACGGCATTTTTTTGCCTTCAATAACCGCAATTACATTTTGTGCAGCGCAAACAGCCATTCCGTTTCGGGCTTCGTATGTTGCTGAACCAATATGTGGTAAAACACAGCAATTAGAAAGCGATAATAACGGATTGTCAGGTTTCATAGGTTCTGGATTCGTTACATCGAGTCCTGCGCCCCAGATTGTATTATTTGATAAAGCTTCAAACAAGTCATTTTCATTATGAAATTTTCCTCTTGCTGTATTGATGAAAATTGAATTCGGTTTCATTTTAGCAAAAGTGTTTTTATTGAAAAGTTCGTTGTTGTCTGATGTATAATTCGCATGAACACTTAAAACATCACTTTCTGAAAGTAAAGTTTCAAAATCAACGTATTTAGCATCAAGTTCTTTTTCTGCACCTTCTTTGCGAGAACGATTATGATAAATAATTTTCATTCCAAATGCAGCTTTGCATTTTTGAGCCATTTCAAAACCAATTCTGCCTAAACCGAAAATTCCTAGCGTTTTACCATAAAGTTCTTGTCCTAGATTAGCCAACGGATCAAAACTTCCCCAATCGTTGTTTAGAATTCTTTTATGATTGAAAAATGATTTTCTAGCAACGCTTTGCATCAATAAAAAAGCAACGTCTGAAGTTGCTCTGCTTAAAACATCAGGTGTGTTTCCAACAGGAATTTTTCTGCTGTTTGCAGACGGAATATTAACCGAATCAAATCCGACAGAAAATAACGCGATTCCTTTTAAATTCGGGCATTGCTGAAAAAAATCTTCATCTAAATGAGTATTGGTTCCAACACTCAAAAGAATATCATTTTCCTGACAGATTTTTATAAACTCTTCTCGCGATAAAATATTTTCGGTAGGATTTATAGTTAGCTTAATTCCTTTTTCCTGAAGTAGCGAAATGCCAGCTTCTGGTATATTTTTATTGATAAAAACCTTCATTTGCGGTATTCTAATTTTTATTTATTCGTCCTGTTTTTTTATCATATCCGTACGGACAGTGGCGACAGCCGCTTTTGCAACAATAACCTCTTTTTAAATGATGTTTTTTAGTAAAGCATTTATAACCTTCAGGCGTATAGTAAAAATCTTCACCTTCGATTAATTTATTTTCATTACTTTGCTCTTTCATAAATCTGCTTCGCGTTCTTTTTAATAAACTTTAAAATCAAAAATATAAATATTTGATTGTGATTTTATTGAAATCGAACAATTTTATAGCTACAAATTTATAAATTTTACAGCCAATGTTTCTGATTGTTGCCAAATATTTAATTCCGAAAGGATATCGTGGAATGGCATTATTTCCGTTTGTGTTGGTAAAATATGATTTTGATAAATCAAATGGAGTTTTCGTTAATCATGAAAAAATACATTTGAGACAGCAAATCGAATTGCTAATTCTTCCGTTTTTTATTTGGTATGTTTTGGAGTTTTTTATTCGTTTAATTCAATACAAAAACAAAGATTTGGCATATCGAAATATTAGCTTTGAAAGAGAAGCATACGCAAAAGAATCCGAAATAAATTATTTGAAAAACCGATATTTTTTTCAGTTTCTACATTATATTAAAATAAAATGAACCCAGTTTTCAATCAAAATATAAATATTCAATTTCTGAACAATATTTCTTTGACAATAAAGCGTGAAGATCTTATTCATCCTTTTGTTTCTGGAAATAAATTCAGAAAATTAAAGTACAATTTACTTCAAGCGAAAGCTGAAAACAAAGAAACTTTATTGACTTTTGGAGGCGCATTTTCCAATCATATTGCGGCCGTAGCTTTTGCAGGAAAAGAACAAGGTTTTAAAACTATTGGAATAATTCGCGGAGACGAACTTCAAGATAAAATTGAAGAAAATCCAACCTTGAAATTTGCTCAAGAAAACGGAATGCAGTTTGAATTTGTTTCTCGCGAAGATTATCGTTCTAAAAATGAAAAATCTTTTATAGAAAAGTTAAAAGCTAAATTTGGCGATTTTTATTTAGTTCCCGAAGGCGGAACAAATGAGCTTGCGGTAAAAGGCTGCGAAGAAATTTTGACAGATGAAGATTCTGCTTTTAATTACGTTTGTTGTGCAGTTGGAACTGGCGGAACTATTTCTGGATTAATAAATAGTGCGCGACCAAATCAGAAGATTTTAGGTTTTCCAGCGTTAAAAGGTGACTTTTTAAACGATGAAATTCGTATTTTTGCCAAAAAAGATAACTGGAATTTAATTTCTGACTATCATTTTGGAGGTTATGGCAAGATAAATTTAGAATTAATCGAATTTATTAATGCTTTTTTTGAAGAAAATAAAGTGCCTTTAGATCCAATTTATACAGGAAAGATGGTTTTTGGCGTTATAGATTTAATCAGCAAAAATTATTTTCCTGCACATTCAAAAATATTGCTCATTCACACCGGTGGATTACAAGGAATTGAAGGAATGAATATAAAATTGAAGCAGAAAAAATTACCAATACTCAAAACCAATGATTAAAAAAATTGTATTACTTCTCGTAATATTAGCTTTAGCAAGCTGCTCGTCTAGTAAGCCTGCCATCGCGACGACTAAAAAAGCGGCAGCAGTTCAAACTCGAACGGCGGCGGCAAAAAAAACAACTCCCGTAAAACCAATCGGTAAAAATTATCCTTCTACAAATAATACAACTGAGGTTATTCAATCTACTTCTAAAACTGTTGTTACCAGTGATTTAATAAATAATTATGTCTTGCAATACAAAGATATTGCAATGGGAAACATGAAAACTTACGGCATTCCTGCGAGTATTATTTTGGCTCAGGGAATTTTAGAATCGGGTGCAGGAAGAGGAGATTTAGCGCTTGAAGCGAATAATCATTTCGGAATTAAATGTCACAAAGATTGGTTGGGAGAAAGTGTTCGACATGATGACGATTCGGCTCAGGAATGCTTTAGAAAATATCCTCACGCTTCAGAATCGTATAGAGATCATGCCTTATTTTTGGTTGGAAAAAAACGTTATGAAACCTTATTTACTTACGAAAAAGACGATTACAAATCTTGGGCAAAAGGTTTGAGAGCAGCAGGTTATGCTACAGATCCAAAATATCCAGATAAATTGATCAGTTATATTGAACGTTACAATCTTCATCAATATGATTGTCAGGTTACAGGAAAAAATTACACTCCAATAAATACATCGGCTCCAACAAGAAGTTCGACTTCAGTTGCAAATTCTGATCCAAAAATCAATATGAATTCATACGATCCGAATTCTTACGAGGTTCAAAAAGGAGACACTTTGTATTCGATTTCGAAAAAATTCAATTTATTGGTTGAAGATTTAAAGAAAAAAAATAATCTAACGGATAATGCCATTTCGATAGGGCAGAGATTGAAGGTTAAATAATTATCAATTGATAATTGACAATTAACAATTATCAAGAAATCTAAAATAAAAAATGTTATATAAAAGAAGTAGTCAGCTTTTTGCTGAAGCAGAAAAAGTAATTCCGGGAGGAGTAAATTCACCAGTAAGAGCGTTTAAAGCAGTTGGCGGAACTCCGATTTTTGTAAAAAGTGCTAAAGGCGCATATTTATACGATGAAGACGGAAACAAATTAATAGATTACATCAATTCTTGGGGCCCAATGGTTTTAGGTCACGCTTATCAGCCAGTTGTTGATGCGGTAATCGAAAAAGCCAAATTGGGAACTTCATTTGGAATGCCTACTGAATTGGAAACAGAAATTGCTGCTTTGGCCGTTTCTATGGTTCCGAATATTGATAAAATTCGTTTTGTAAATTCAGGTACAGAAGCTTGTATGAGCGCGATTCGTCTGGCTCGCGGATTTACAAAAAGAGATAAAATTGTAAAATTTGCAGGTTGTTATCACGGACATTCTGATTCTTTTTTGATTCAGGCAGGAAGTGGAGCTGTAACTTTTGGTTCGCCAAATAGTCCAGGAGTTACAGAAGGAACTGCAAAGGATACTTTATTAGCAAAATACAATGATTTAGAAAATGTAAAAACTTTAATCGAAGCTAACAAAGGAGAAATTGCTGCCATTATTATCGAAGCAGTTGCAGGAAATATGGGCTGTATTCCACCTGCAAAAGGTTTTCTTGAAGGTTTAAGAGAATTATGTACAGCAAACGGAATTTTACTGATTTTTGATGAGGTAATGACAGGTTTCCGTTTAGCTCGCGGAGGAGTTCAGGAATTGTATGGAATTAATGCTGATATCGTGACTTTCGGAAAAGTTATCGGTGGCGGACTTCCTGTTGGGGCTTTTGCTGCACGCGAAGAAATTATGAATTATTTAGCGCCTCTTGGTCCGGTTTATCAAGCAGGAACTTTATCGGGAAATCCATTAGCAATGGCGGCTGGATTAGCGATGTTGAAAGCTTTAGATAATGATTCTGAAATCTTTACTCGTTTAGAAGAAAAAACAGCTTATTTAGAAGCAGGAATCGATAGAGTTTTAAAAGCTAATAATATAGTTTTTACAATCAATAGAGTTGGTTCTATGATTTCAGTTCACTTTGATGCAAATCCAGTTACAGATTTTCAAACTGCTGCAAAAGGAGATAACGAAACGTTTAAGAAATTCTTCCACGGATTATTGCAAGAGGGTGTTTACATTGCTCCATCTGCATACGAAACTTGGTTTATTACAGATGCGCTAACGTATGAAGATTTAGATTTTACAATTAATGCAATTGATAAAGTTTCGAAGACTTTCTAAAATATAGAAAAGAAAATATATCAAGCTCACTTTATAATTAAAGTGAGCTTTTTTTTGTTCAAAATGAAAAAGTTAATAAAAAGTTAATAGAAAGGAAATTTAGCGTATTGTTACAAGAAAAATTATTTTTGTTTGATGAATAACCATAAAATCTACCATAAATGAAGAAATTTTTCATTTTATCTGCAATAGTATTTGCATTATTACCCTCTCAACAATTTGCTCAGAGTAAAAAGAAAAAAGACCAAAAAGAAGTTCCAGCAGCTACACCAGAAAAGAAGCCAGAATCTTCTATTAAAGATTATAACAAAGTAATAACCAAAGATGCCGTTTCAGACGAAGGACTTTTTACGGTTCATAAAGTGGATAAGAAATATTACTTCGAAATTCCGAATAAGTATTTAAATAAAGACATGCTTTTGGTAAGCCGATTGGCAAAACTTCCTTCTAATTTAGGTGGAGGTTATGTAAATGCGGGTTCAGAAACCAACGAACAATTAATTGTTTGGCAACGTTTTCAGGATAAGATTTTAATCAAATCAAAATCTTATAATTCGGTTGCAAATGATTCTTTGCCAATTAGTATTTCGGTGAAAGCCAATAATTATGAACCGACTTTATATGCTTTTGATATTGTTGCTTTTAGTAAAGATTCGGCAAATACAGTTATTGATGTTACAAAATTTTATAGTACAGATGTAAAGGCAATTAGCGGAATTTCCGCAGAAATGCGTGAAAAGTATAAAGTAAAAGGTTTAGACGACTCGAGAAGTTTCATCAATGCGATGAAAAGCTTTCCGATGAATATCGAAGTCATTCAGGATTTGACTTATAATGCTTCTAAACCATCAATGTTGGAAGAATCAGAATCTATCAGCATTCAAATGAATCAATCGATGATTTTACTGCCAGAAGTTCCGATGAAGCCAAGATTAGCCGATCCGCGTGTTGGTTGGTTTACAGTTAGTCAATACGATTATGGAAGCAATGAATTGAAATCTGATTTGAAAACATATATAAGACGCTGGAGATTAGAACCAAAAGATCCAGAAGCTTATAACAGAGGCGAATTGGTAGAACCGATTAAGCCAATTGTATATTATTTAGATCCTGCAACTCCGGAAAAATTAAAAAAATATATCAAACAAGGAATTGAAGAATGGCAAAAACCTTTCGAAACAGCTGGTTTTAAAAATGCCATAATTGCGAAAGATGCACCGACAAAAGAAGAAGATCCAGATTTTAGTCCAGAAGACGTTCGTTATTCTGTAATTAGATATGTTGCAAGTACAACTCGAAATGCAGTTGGGCCAAGTGTTTCAGATCCAAGAACTGGCGAAATTATAGAAAGTGATGTCATTTGGTATCACAACCATTTACGTTCTTATAGAAATCGCTATTTGTTAGAAACTGGAGCTGCAAATCCGTCGGCTAGAACTTTACAGACTAGCGACGAAGAAATGGGCGAAATGATGCGAATGGTTATTGCTCACGAAGTTGGACATGCATTAGGATTTCCTCATAATATGGGAGCAAGTTGTTCTTTTGATGTAGAAAGTTATAGAAATGGAGCTTTTACACAAGAAAACGGAATCTCAGCAAGTATAATGGATTACGCTCGTTTCAATTATATCGCACAACCTGGCGATCAAAATATTCGTTTTATTCGTAAAATGGGAGCTTATGATCATTATGCATTAAATTGGGGCTACAGAGTAATTCCTAACGCAAAATCACCAGAATCAGAAACTCCAACTTTGGATAAATGGATTTTAGAAAAAGCTGGAAATCCGATTTATAAATTCGGAAAACAAAGCAGTGCTTTTGACCCGAGTTCACAAACAGAAGATATTGGAAACAATTCGATGAAAGCAAGTTCGTACGGACTTAAAAATCTAGAATATGTTGCAGGTCATTTGAGTGAATGGACAAGCACAGCGACTAATAATTACGAAGATTTAGATGAATTATACAAAGAGCTTTTAGATTGCTGGAGCCGCTATGTTGGTCATGTTGTAACCAATGTTGGTGGGGTTTATGAAAACACTAAAAAACCAAATCAAAAGGGAAGCGTGTACGAAGTTGTTCCAAAAGCTAAGCAAATTGAAGCAATGAACTGGCTTCAGAAAAATGCTTTCGAATCGCCAACTTGGATTGTAAATACTAAAACATTACAAAATACTGAATTTGCAGGTTACACAGAAAAGTTTAGAAACTTACAAGTAAGACAGCTAAACAATTTGATGACCTTAGGAAGAATCGGCAGATTAATGGATAATGAAATTTTAAGCGGTGATAACTACAAAGCGCTAGATTTCTTTAAAGACATTCGAAAAGGAATTTGGAAAGAAACAAGTGCAGCTGCGAATGTAACAGTTTATAGAAGAAATCTTCAAAGAGCTTATATTGATCGAATGGGATATTTAATGACCGAAGAAATTAAGCCAAACGACCGTTCAACCATTTTTTATAATGTTTCTCAATCCGATTTAAGAGCTTTGGTTCGTGGAGAATTAAGCGCATTGAGGAAATCACTTGTTGCAGGAAAAGCTGGAGCAGTAAATACCGAAACAAAATACCATTACGAAGATTGTATCAAAAGAATCGATTTGATACTGAATCCGATTAAATAACAAAAACAAAAAAGAGGCTTTTTAAAGCCTCTTTTTTTATGCATCAAATTAGATTTTATCTTCTCTGCGCTCTTTCATTTTGTCACGCATTTTGTCTTTTTTCTCTTCTTGCAGCGTTTTCCATTTAGTGTATTGATCTGCTTTTAAGATCGATTTCATTTTAGCATCGTTTGCAGCAACTTCATCTTCCATTTGTTTTTTGAAAGCCGCTTTTTCTGCCGCAGTTGGTTTTGTGTTGCTGTCTTTTTGATCTTTTCTTGCTTCTCTAAATTTTTCAGCTTTAGCACTTCTGTCTGCTAAAAGTTGTTTTACTTGAGCTTGCTGATTAGCATCTAAACTCAATTCAGAAGTTAATTTTTGAAGTTGTTTTTCGTTACGTTGTTCCGGTGTCATTCTTTCTTTGTGATCTCGCGCCGGTTTTTGATCTGCGTCTTGTGCAAAACTTGCTATTCCTACCAATAGCATAACAGCAATTAATAATTTTTTCATCGTTAAGTTTTTTTAATTGTTTATAGTAATTAGACTTTTTTAAATTAATTAGGTTTAAATTGATTTTCAGAATTATAGTTTATTTAACAAAACGAAAATTAGTTGCCTGAAATTGTTTAGGTTAGTAAAACTTTATATCGCAAACGAAAAGTTAAGTTTGATTAGTATTTCATCCTAAAGGTTTAAATAATTTTCTTAATTTTAAGGAACTATTCAAAATCAAACTCTATGAATCCAGCAAACAATAAAATCGCTTTTTTCTCTACACAACCTTACGATAAAACGTTTTTTAATAAATATAATGAAGAATTTGGCTTTAGATTAGATTTTTTCGAAACACAATTAAATCCGCAGACTGTAGCTTTAATTGAAGAATGTGAAATTGTTTGTGTTTTTGTTAATGATATTGTAAACGAAACAGTTATCAAACAATTAGCAGAAAAAAAAGTAAAAATAATTGCTTTGCGTTGCGCTGGTTTTAATAACGTTGATTTAGAAGCGGCTAAAAAAAATAATATAAAAGTTTGTCGCGTTCCTGCATATTCTCCACAAGCTGTTGCAGAACATGCGATGGCGATGATTTTGACTTTAAACAGAAAAACGCATAAAGCGTATAATAGAGTTCGCGAACAAAATTTTTCTCTAAACGGATTATTAGGTTTTGATTTATTCGGAAAAACAATCGGAATTATTGGAACAGGAAATATCGGAAAAGCATTTTCTAAAATAGCATTAGGTTTTGGCTGTAAGGTATTGGCTTATGATATTGTAGAAAGTGACGAAATGAAAAAAGACGGCGTTTCTTTTGTTGGTTTAGAAGAGATTTTCAAATCTAGTGATATTATTTCTTTGCATTGTCCGCTAAATGATCAGACGAAACATATAATCAATAAAACTTCGCTTTCTTTTATGAAAGAAAGCGTTATGATTATTAATACAAGTCGCGGCGGATTAATTGAAACAGCATCGGTTATTGAAGGTTTAAAAGAAGGTAAAATCGGTTATTTAGGAATTGATGTTTACGAACAGGAAGAGAAATTATTTTTTAGAGATTTATCGGCAGATATTATTCAAGACGATGCCATTCAGCGTTTAATGAGTTTTCCGAATGTTTTAGTAACGGCGCATCAAGCGTTTTTTACAAATGAAGCCTTGACTCAGATCGCTTTGGTAACTTTTAATAATATAAAGTCTTTGTTGGCTAAAAATGATATTGAAAATAAAGCGGCTTTGTTGGTTTAAAACTAGAATTATTTAATCTAAAATATCGATTATGAAAAATAAAATTTTATTACTAATCGGAATCTTGGCATTGCATTCTTGCCAAAATAAAAATGATTCAAAAAATATTGTAAAAACAATTATTCAAGATACTTTATCTAAAACAATTGGCGGAACGGCAGATTTAAGTGATGCGCCACAAAAAGATGACAAAGCAGTTGAACTAATCAGAAAGCAGTTAAATGTTTTATTAAAAAGTGATCTTCCTGCATTGACAAAAGACGATCGTTACTTTTATTATGAAGAATTTGATTTAAATAACGATAAGAAAAACGAATATTTTGTTGGATTTTCAAATTCCTATTTCTGTGGAAGCGGAGGTTGTTCTGGCTACATTTTAAATAATGACGGAAGTGTAATTAACAAATTTACCGTAACCGATTTTCCTATTTGCGTAACGACTTCATCAACAGAAAAATTTTATGATTTAATCTTTGAAAGCGGAGGGAAGTTTCATCTTTTAAAAATGAAAGGCGGAAAATATCCGTCCAATCCATCTGTTCAAGAAGTTGTAAAAGTTCAAAAAGAAAGTAGAAAGGTTTTGGATGTTAATTCTAAGAAATTGGAGAAGTATTCGTTTTAAATTCCAATTTTAATTTATTTAAACTGGACTGAAGTCCAGCTCTACAATATGAATTGTTCCTTCGGAACTAGAAAAGAGCTTCAGCTCGATTTATATTGTAGGGCCGGACTTCAGTCCGGTTGATGGTCGGGAATATAAATTCTAAATAAAAACCCGATAGGTTTTATAGCCTATCGGGTTTGAAATATTATAAAATTCAATTTAAAATTTACCCCACCAATTCCACAAATTTAAACTCGCCGTCAACGACAACTTTAGTCAAACCGTGTTTAGATAAGTTTTTCATAGAAGCATCCCATTTTTTACCGCTTAAATTAGCAGAAACTTTAAGTTGAGATAAATCCATTTTATTTTCGTTTCCTTTCAATAAAGTAATGATAACTTTTTCTTCATCAGAAAGTTCAATTTGAGCTTGTTTTTTCTCAGGACGCATTTGCGGAAACAATAAAACTTCTTGAATAGAAGCGTTATTCGTTAAATACATAATCAAACGATCCATTCCAATTCCCATTCCAGAAGTTGGAGGCATACCGTACTCAAGAGCTCTTAAGAAATCTTCGTCGATAATTCCGTTTGCTTCGTCATCACCTTTTTCAGAAAGACGCATTTGATCTTCAAAACGCTCTCTTTGATCAATTGGATCGTTTAATTCAGAATACGCATTTGCAATTTCTTTACCGCAAACCATTAATTCAAAACGCTCAGTCAAATCTGGATTATCTCTGTGCTCTTTACAAAGCGGAGACATTTCTTTAGGATAATCAGTAATGAAAGTTGGCTGAATATAATTTCCTTCACATTTAGCTCCAAAAATCTCATCAATTAATTTTCCTTTACCCATCGTTTCGTCAACCTCGATTCCCATTCCGCGCGCAGCTTCAAACAATTCTTGCTCAGTTTTTCCAGAAATGTCAAAACCAGTAAAATGTTTGATAGAATCTGTCATCGTAACGCGTGCATAAGGCGCTTTAAAGTTGATTGTATGCTCGCCAAAAGTAACTTCACTAGTTCCGTTTACAGCTATTGCACAATGTTCCAATAAACCTTCAGCAAATTCCATCATCCAGTTGTAGTCTTTGTAGGCTACATATATTTCCATTGCAGTAAATTCAGGATTATGCGTTCTGTCCATTCCTTCGTTACGGAAATTTCTAGAGAACTCATAAACACCTTCAAATCCACCAACAATTAATCTTTTCAAATATAATTCGTTTGCAATACGCATATAAAGCGGAATATCAAGCGAGTTATGGTGCGTAATAAATGGTCTCGCCGAAGCTCCGCCAGGAATTGACTGCAAAACAGGAGTGTCAACTTCCAAATATCCAGCGTCGTTAAAATAACCACGCATCGCAGTAAATAACTTTGTACGTTTAATAAAAGTTTCTTTAACCTGCGGATTTACAGTTAAATCTACATAACGCATTCTGTAACGCAATTCAGCGTCGTTAAAAGCATCGTGTACGTTTCCTTCTTCGTCAACTTTTGGTAACGGAAGCGGACGTAGCGTTTTACTCAAGAAAGTAAAACCACTTACGCGAATACATTTTGCTCCAACTTGCGTAGTAAACAATTCTCCTTCAATACCAATAAAATCACCTAAATCGGTTAATTTTTTGAAAACTTGGTTGTATAAAGTTTTATCGTCACCTTCACATAAAACATCGCGATTCACGTACAATTGAATACGTCCTTCGCTGTCTTGTAATTCAGCAAAACAAGCTTTACCTTGATCACGAACACTCATCAAACGTCCTGCAACGATAACCTTCTTTCCTTCCTCAAAAGTTTCCTTTATCTGCTTCGAAGTATGATTTACAGGAAAAAGATTTGCTGGATAAGGATTGATTCCCAGATTGCGTAAGTTTTGAAGTTTTTCTCTTCTGATGATTTCTTGTTCTGATAATGCCATTTTGTGCTCTTTTTTTAAGTGTGCAAAGATAAAGAAAAGAATGCAAATTTTAGAATGCAGTTTTTAGATTTTTTGAAGCATTAATTTATTGTATTTCAATCACCTTTTGTCCCGCTATCCGCTTGTATCTTTTCCTTCCGCCACGGCGGAAGAAAAAGGATACCGCTTCTATCGGGGCTAGATTAGGCCATTTTGTTTTTTTTAGACCTCTATATTGTAAGAAATTAAATAAAAAACTGATTATCTTAGCAACTCATAATCTTCTCAAAAAAAATGAAATACCTATCCAACTTATTATTTCTAATTTTATTTACAAGTTGTCAAATTACCGAAACTATTAGCATCAATTCGGACGGAAGCGGCGATATAAAAGTCGAACAAATTAGAGACGAAAATAGTTATATGCAATTGGCTGGCGAAGAATATTCTAAAGAAAATATTTTTCAGGATACAACTTATGTTTTTAAAGAATATATCAATAAATACCAAGAAAATTTTTCAAGATATACCGCTGAAGAACAGCAGTTATTTAGAAAATATGAAAATGTAAAAGTGCGTCTTAAGAAAAGTTCTTTTGAGAAAGAATATAAAAATGAGCTCTCGCTTCACTTTAATAAAGTTTCTGAAATTCCAGATTTGTTTAAAACAGAAAATTATGCTTCAGATATTCAACACAATTATGCTTTGACCGCCGAAAATCATTATTATAAAATAGAATATAATTTTGATGGAAAAACTTTTAAACGGTCTGTTTCAATCACAAATAGAGCTGAATTAGAAAAAGCAAAAGAGGAATCGGAGAAATTCTTAACTAAATACGGTTCTTCAAAATTGGTTCAAAATTATATTTTAAAGTATCATTTTCCTTTTAAAATAAAATCAGTTTCAAATTCAAAAGCAGTCATCAGTTCAGACAAAAAATCTTTAACATTAGAATTTTTGCTTTCCGATTTTTCACGAAATCCTGAAATGACAGATTTGGAAGTAATTTTAGAATAAAACTTCAAATAATTTTTAAAAGAAGGTATCTTCGCCATATAACCTAAATCTATTTTTATGAAAAGAATTCTACTTAGTTTTTTTATTATTTTTTGTGTTGCAAGCTGTACGCTTAAAGAAAAGGTCGTGATGAACGAAGACGGATCTGGAACGTTTTCTTATGGATTTGATATGTCTCCGATGTATAAAATGGGGATGAAAAAAACAGATTCTACCAAAGTCAATAAAGTCGTAGACACTACTTTTACCTTCAAAGATATGCTTAACAAGTTAAGTGACAGTATTTCTAAATTGCCAAATGCAGATAAAGAGAAAATCGAGATGCTGGAGAAAGAAAAAGAAAAACTTAAAATTTTGGAGAATTTTAAAGTTAGCATGAAAGTAAACGACGAGAAAAAGCAATTCGAATATACTATGTCAATTGATTTTCCTAAAGGAACAGATTTTAAAACTATTGCAACACCAGCCGAAAGTTTAGAAGCGCTGGCGGCGACAGACAAAAAAAGATTAGGAGCTTTAAGTGCCGCGCCAAAACCTGAAGAAAAGTCTAATACGACCATTTTTTATGATGGAAAAGTTTTTATTAAATCGGTAACACCTTCTAAAGACGATAAAAAAGCTAAAAAGAAAAAAGAAGCTAAGAAAGAAAAGAGTGATGATCCGTTCTCAAAACAAATGGATGAAATGCTGAAAGAATGTAAATATATAGCAGAATATCATTTTCCTAAAAAGATTAAAACTATTTCGATCAAAAATGCAGTGATAGCATCAGATAGAAAAAGTTTTATTGTTGAAATTCCGCTAGAGAATATGCAGGAAAGCAGTGTAGATTTTGGTTTCAAAGTGGAGTTTGAACAATAATTGGAGGTTTTCAATAAGATGTATTTTTAAAAATAGTCTTTGTATCTTTGATAAAAAATTATACTACGATGAAATTATATAAATTACTTAGTTTTTCTTTTTTAATAGCAACATTAACGAGCTGTACTTTTACCGAAAACATTTACATCAACGATAACGGAACCGGAAAATTTTCTGTAGATATGGATGGTTCTTCTTTAATGGAAATGGCAGGCGATCAGATTGCTGGTCAAATGGGAGAAGATGCCAAAAAAGATATCGATTCAACTTTTACTTTCAAGCAATTATTTGAACAGAAAAAAGACAGTATTTCAAAATTGTCTCCAGAAACTCAAAAAGAACTTAAAAAACTAGAAAACTTTGTCGTTACGACTAAAATGAGTTCTACTAAAAAGCAGTTCTTAATGACTTTAGGAACCGATTTTAAAAATGTAAATGAATTACAAGATATCCTTCAAACTTTAAGCACATTTCAAAAATTAGAAGGCGGAGCTGGCGCGAGTCCGCTTGGAAGTGGTTTTGGAGATAATAATAGTAAATTAAGTTATACATATGACGGAAAGAAATTTACTAGAAAAGCCGTAATCGATCAGCAAAAATTGGCAGCAAAACCTAAAGATTCTGCTGGAGATATGTCTAAAATGATGTTTGCATCTTCTAATTATATTGTAAAATATCACTTTCCAAAAAAGATAAAGAAAGTCTCTAATCCAAATGCTTTGTTTAGCGACGATCGAAAATCACTTACAATTCAATACTCTTTTACGGATTATATGGAGAATCCCGACAAACTTAACTTTGATGTTGAGTTTGAAAAATAATTAAAATGAACAAAAAAATCCAACTTCAGGATCTGGGAAAAAAAGATTATAAATCGACTTGGGAATATCAAGAAGAAATTTTCAAAGACATAGTCGATTTAAAAATCAAAAACAGAAGAGAAGAACTTGATCTGCCGACACCAAATTATTTATTGTTTGTTGAGCATCCGCACGTTTATACTTTGGGTAAAAGCGGCGATTTAGAAAATTTATTATTAAACGAAAAACAGCTAGAAGCCAAAGGAGCGACTTTCTACAAAATCAATCGCGGCGGTGATATTACGTATCACGGACCCGGACAAATTGTGGGTTATCCTATTTTAGATTTAGAAAACTTCTTTACCGATATTCATAAATATTTGCGTTTTCTAGAAGAATCGATTATTCTGACATTGACAGAATACGGTTTAGAATCGGGTAGAAGCGATGGAGAAACTGGAGTTTGGCTCGGTGTAGGAACTCCGTTTGCACGTAAAATATGCGCAATGGGCGTTCGAGCTTCACGTTGGGTAACGATGCACGGATTTGCATTAAATGTAAATGTAGATTTAGGTTATTTTGATAATATTATTCCGTGCGGAATTCGCGGAAAAGGTGTTACTTCTTTACATGTCGAACTTGGTGTTGAAAAAGTTGAAGAAGAAGAAGTGAAAGCCAAAATTATTAAACATTTAAAAGATTTATTTGAAGCAGAATTTATTTAAAATAAGCCTCTAAATATTATAAACCGCTTCTAGTTTTTGGAGCGGTTTTTTTGTTTTTTCTCTTAAAAAAGGCAATGTTTTCAGTCTAAAAGCTCTTTTTTGAATTTGAAATAGAGTTCGAATAATTAAATAGAAATCGTTTTTTATAAAAATATATTTCAAAAAAATGAAAAAACAATTGGCAAAAGTTAAGATTTTGAAAGGATGGTAAATTATATAACTTATGTAATTGTCTAGTCTATTTGTGCTAAATTTGAAAACATCGCAAGTAAAGTTTAATCAAATCTAACCAAATACCTTATGAGAAAAATCTACTTATTATGTTTTCTATTTATTCTTAATGGTCTTTTTGCTCAGAAGAAAGATAAATTGTATCCAATTACTGCTTACGAAAAAGCATGGCAGGAGAAAAATAGTGATACTCGATTAAAAATGATTAAATCGATTTGGCTCGAAGATAGTACTTTTGAAGATCCTTCGGCATCGATAAAAGGAACGGCAGCTTTTAATAATGTGATAAACGAATTTTACAAAAAATTTCCAGATGCTATTTTATCATCAGGACCAAAGATTATAAAAGACAATTATGTGACTTGGGAATGGAAAATTGTTGACTCGAAAAATAAGCTTATAATGGGCGGTCGAGATTTTGCAAGATTAAACGGAAAAGGGCAAGTCAGTAAAATTATTGGTTTTTGGGATAAAGATGCTGCTTTGTCTGAAGCTGATCTTCTGAAAAATCTAGAAGCAGACAACCAAAAAATAGTTACAAAGTATTATGAATGCCTTTTTAAAACAAGAGATTTTGATGCAATGGCAACTTTGATTGAAGATGGAGCGACTTACTATCAAGCGACAGGTTTGCCTTACGGAGGAACTTTTGTTGGTTTTAGCGAATGGACTAAAATGTTTGCCAAATCAACAGAATTTTTTGAATTGCAAATAGAAAAAGAACCAACTTATTTTAGTTATGCTTCTAAAAATGAAGTGATTATTTATTTCACGATAAGTTGTAAATCTAAAAAATCAGGAAAAAGTATGTCGATGCCAATTTCTGAGCATTTTGATTTAAAAAATGGAAAAATAACGGCAGTTAGACCTTTTTATTACGACACAAAACAGTTTGCAGAATTTTTGAAAAGTAAGAAGTAATTAGTAAAAAGTGAATACTAATTAGTTAAAATAAAAGCGACCTAATTTTAGGTCGCTTTTTTTATTCGAAAAAATTTAATTCGAGTTGTTCCGGTAAAAGCCTAAAACTCATTCTATGGTATTTTGTAGTACCATATTTTTTAATTGCTTCTCGATGTTCTTTAGTCGGATAGCCTTTGTTTTTTTTCCAATTGTACATTGGGAATTCTTCATGAATTTGATCCATATATTCATCACGATAGGTTTTGGCTAATACAGAGGCTGCAGCAATACTCAAATATTTGCCATCTCCTTTTATAATGCTCTTATTTGGGATAGATTTTAGCAAAGTAATTTCTTCAGCAGTAAATTGTCTTCCAAATGTATTTTTAAGTCCTAATTTGGCATTTATAGCACGATTTCCGTCTACAATAATATATTCTGGAATGTGCTTGAGTTTTAAGATGCATTCTTGCATTCCTTTCATAGAAGCATTTAAGATATTTATTTCATCAATTTCATCTGGAAATAAATGAGTAACCGCAAAACATAAAGCTTCTTTTTCTATAATTGGTCTTAAAAGTGCTCTAGTTTTTTCAGACAGCTGTTTACTGTCGTTTAATATTTGATTCTCAAAATGTTCTGGTAAAATTATAGCTGCGGCTGTAACTGGTCCGGCAAGACATCCGCGGCCGGCTTCGTCGGTTCCAGTTTCTAAAATAAACCCTGAGAAATTTTTTTCGAGCATTTTTTTTGTTTTGAAACGCAAATATTATGATTTTTTGAAAATTGACCTAAAATATGAAGTTCAAAAAAATATCAAGAAGTTTTTTAATGATTTAAAAACAAGTATTGCAACGGGTAATTTTTGCTTTTTTTTCTAAAATTAGAAATTGTTTTTAGTTTTTAAGTTCTGTAAATCAGATAAAAGCTACATTTTTTTTTGGTTTTTAATGATGATGTATTGTTGTTTTTCATGAAGAAAAAAAGAAAACGCTAGAAAAAAAGCAAAAAAGGAGTTGAAAACAGTTCTAAAATTAAGTTTTTGTTAAGATATTATTTATTAATAAAGGCTGGAGCAACTCGAAAAAGCTGATATTGTTATGCTTAAAATGTTAATTTTGTGTTAAAATTAAGAGTTAACAAAAAAACATTTTTAACCATTTTGTTACATATAACTAGGTGTAAGCGTGAAACTGTTGTATTATTAATTGCTTTTGTTAAGGAAACATTAAAAAGATATTAAAAGCTACCTATAAACTGTTTGTTATTTTAAGAAAAATTTATGATGTTTGCGAAATACTAATTCAAAATAACTTAAAATGAAATTAAACTTAAAATGGATTTTTTTCTTTTTAACAACATTATCAATGCAGTTGATGATGGCGCAAGAAAGAAACATCAAAGGAGTTGTAACGGATGCTAGTGGTCCTGCTCCAGGAGTAAATGTAACTGTTCAAGGTACAAAACAAGGTGTTCAGACTGATTTTGATGGAACATATTCAGTAAAAGCACAAACAGGAGACGTTATCATTTTTTCATTTATAGGAATGGAAGAAAAAAGGGTTACTGTTGGGACTTCAAATCAGATTGATGTAAGTATGATCTCAGCCTCTAAGACTCTTGAGGAAGTTGTGATTGTAGCTTATGGTAGACAAAAAGCAAAGTCTATCGTAGGATCAGTTGCAACTTTAGGTTCTGATGTCCTTCTAAAGCAACAAGCAACAAACGTTATGACTGCATTACAAGGTAGTGTTGCAGGGGTGAATATTATTGCTGCTGGTGGTATGCCAGGTGAAAATCCAACGATTCGTATTAGAGGTGTGAATTCTATTAATGCTTCGGCAGAACCATTAATTGTTTTGGATGGAGCTCCTTTTAGTGGAAATATTAACTCTATTAGTGCTGATCAAGTAGAATCAATGACTGTTTTGAAAGATGCGTCTTCTACTGCATTGTATGGTTCAAGAGGAGCTAATGGTGTAATCTTAATTACTACTAAGAGAGGTAAATTTGATTCAGCTCCAAAAGTGAACTTTACAACAACTGTTGGTTTTGCAGATAATGCAGTGCCTTTGCATAAGCGTGTTAGCACTGATGATTATATGAAATTAAATTGGGAAGCAATTAGAAATTCAAACCAATACGTTAGTGGGCAAACTGCAGCAACAGCGGGTGTGAATGCGTCTAATAGTTTAATATCTTCTATAGGTTATAATCCATATGGAGTTGCTAATCCTGTTGATGCTAACGGTAATTTAGTTACGACTAATAAATTGTGGGATACTGATTGGGAAGGTCTAATGTTGAATAATGCAGCAGTAAGATCAGAACATACTTTATCTTTTTCTGGAGGTAGTTCAAATACAAGATATAATTTTACTTCAAACTATTTGTCTCAAGAAGGAAATGTTGTTACATCAAAATTTGAAAGAATAAACTCTAGATTAACTGTTGATACTAAGATCAATAACTGGATGAAGGCTGGTGTTACAATGTTTTACTCTACATCAAAACAAAATTTCCCTTCACAAAGTGGTTCTAGTTTTCAAAGTTCTATTCAGTGGATTTATAATGTTCCGTCTGTTTATCCAGTATACAGACATGATGCAAGTGGTAACTTAGTTTATGATGGAAATGGAAACAAAATCTTCGATTATGGAGGAGGTGTAGTTGGACAAAGTGTAAACGCGACAAGACCAACTTTTAATAATGAAAATGCATATGGTTCGCTATATATGTATAAAGTAGGATATGATAGAGATAATTATACTGCTAACGGTTATTTAGAGTTTGATATCACAAAAGATTTAACTTTTAAGACTAACTTAGCTTATGATAAGTATCTATATGATTCTTATAATTATGCAAGTAATGAAGTTGGTTATGCTTCAAGTGTTGGAGGACGTGTAACTCAGAACAGAAATATAACAACAGGAGTGAATTTTATTAATAGTTTAAACTACAAGAAAACTTTCGGGAAGCATGGTTTCAATGCAGATTTAATCCAAGAGGCATACCAGTTTAAAATAGATGCAATGGGAGCTCAAGGAGAAGGTTTTTTACCAGGAGTTTATGTTTTAGGAGGTAGTACAAATCCAACATCAGTTTCTGGATATGTTTCAGAAGAGCGTATTTCTAGTTATTTAGGCCGTTTAGCTTATAATTATGATGAGAAATATTTCATTGAAGGTTCTTTCAGAAGAGATGGTTCTTCTAGATTTAATAGTGATGTTAGATGGGGTAGCTTTTATGCTATTGGAGGATCTTGGTTGATTTCTCAGGAAAATTTCCTTAAAAATAGTAAAGTAATTAGTGATTTGAAATTAAGAGGATCTTATGGTGAATTAGGTAACCGTAGTACTCTTAATAGTGATGGTACAGATAATTATTTCCCATACCAACAATTATTTGCGACAGGTTGGAATGAGGGAGATAATACTGGTGTTGTATTAGGAAGTGCAGTAGACCCATTGTTAACTTGGGAAAAAAACAAGACTACAGATATTGGATTAGATTTTGGTTTATTTAATAATAGAATTACAGCTACTGTGGATTATTATGATAAAAAATCAAAAGATTTGATATACAATAAGCCGTTACCAGGATCTACAGGTAATACAGGAGTAACAACAAATGTTGGAGGAATTAGAAATTATGGATGGGAATTTGCTTTGAATACCAGAAATATCGAAACTAAAAATTTTGTTTGGAATACTAACATAAACGTATCTACAAATAAGAATGAAATAACAGAGTTGACTCAAGAAAGCTTTATTAACGGAACTAAACGTTGGGCAGTTGGTAAGTCATTGTATGATTTTTATATTCAAGAGTGGGCTGGTGTAGATCCAGCAACAGGTTACGGAATGTGGTACAAAGATGTTTTAGGTGCTGATGGTAAACCAACAGGTGAGCGTGAAACAACAAAAGTTTATGCTCAAGCAACTAGATATGATGTTGGAAAATCATCTTTGCCTGATTTTGTAGGAGGTATGACGAATTATTTCAGATACAAAAATATTGATTTGAATATTTTATTTAATTTTAGCGTTGGTTCTTATGTATACGATAGTTCTTATGCAAGTTTGCAGGCAGGCTATAAGAGTGCAGGTAGAGCAGTTAGTGTAGATGCGTTAAATAGATGGCAAGCGCCTGGAGACATTACAGATGTGCCATTGTTGTTAGCTTCAAATAATGATTTTAATACAACATCAACTAGATTCTTATACAAAAATGATTATGTAAGATTAAAAGCATTGAATTTTGGTTATAATTTTCCAAGTAGTTTAATTGAAAAAGTTAATTTATCAAAATTACGTTTATATTTCCAAGGTGATAATTTATTGACTTTCCAATCTCATAAAGGGATTGATCCTGAGCAAAACTTTGCTGGAACTACTGATAGTAGATCATACAACTTAAGAGTCGTTTCATTTGGTTTAAATGTAGAATTTTAATATAAAAAAAGATGAAGAAAAATATTATATCAAAAGTAGTTATTGCTTTTATGGCAATGATGATGTTGGTGGGATGTAGTGAGGAGTTTTTAGACGAACCAAAACCTACAGAGGGTGTTCCGGAGACTGTAATTTTTGCATCACGTGACGGAGTTGAGGCCTTTATTTCTGGTATTATGAGTAGATTCAGAGGGCAATATACATCTACTGATTCTGCAGGATTGAATTCAATTTTCTTTGCTAGATCAGTAAAAGGAAATGATTTAATCCAAGCTGATAACTGGTTTGGTTTTGACTATGCTAATGATAATAGAGAGCCTACATACAGAAGAACAGTTTTTTCTTGGAACTATTCTTTCTATATGGTAAATCAAGCAAATGCATTAATTAATGGTGTAGAAAAAAGTACAGCTCTTACTGAGGCTGATAAGGTTGAATTAGCTGCCTATGGTTATGCATTAAGAGGTTTCTTTTATCATCAATTGGTTTTAGAGTTTTGTCCAACCTATGCTGCTGGTACAAGTTTTCCTGCTCCGCCTATTTATACTGAATTGTCTCAAACAGGTAATCCAATGTCAACAGTAGGTGAAGTATATGATTTTATTGTTTCTGATTTGCAAAAAGCAGTAGCTGGATTAAAAGATACAAGATTAGGAAAAACTTATATTAATAAGCCTGTTGCAAACGCTATTTTAGCTCAGGTTTATCAAGCAATGGGAAATAAATGGCCAGAAGCTGAAGCTGCAGCTAAAGCGGCTTACGGTGGAAATCCAACAGCAGTTTTAAACGCTGCTCAATATAGTACAGGATTTGATAATGTTGACAATACAGAATGGTTATGGGGTAGTGCTAATCGCGCTGATCAAAGTAACTATTACTTTAATGCTCCAGCTTCTATGATGGATCATTTGACAACTTCATATTCTGCAACATATATTAATAATGATTTCGTAAATTTATTTTCTGCTACTGATGTTAGAAGAAGATTTCAAAGAAAGAGTGCTGCAATAACGAGTACAGCTGATTTCAGATATTGGATCTCTACTAAATTTAAGTTTACTTTTGAGGGTGATAATTCAATCATTAGAACTCCAGAAATGATATTGATTGAAGCTGAAGCTAAATTTAGACAAGGTTTAACAGCTGATGCTCATAATTTATTGTACGTTTTGCAAAAAAACAGAGATGTTAATGCTGTGAAGTCTACTAATACTGGAGATGCCTTATTAAATGAAATTTTAGTTGAAAGAAGAAAAGAGCTTTACGGAGAATGTGGTGTTGAATGGTTTGACGCTAAACGTTTGAGAAGAGCTATCACTAGAACTGGTAATCATAGAATTGGTGCTGCTGCAAATTTAGCAGTAGATGATAAAAAATTCTTCTTGAAAATTCCTCAAGCTGAAATTGATGCTAATGAATTTATCGATGGTTCGGTAAACGACGGACGATAATTCTTTTAGTTAATTTAATAATAAAGCCGAGTTTGTTTTTCAAACTCGGCTTTATCTTTTTACATTTGCAGGATATATTTATCTAAATTATGAAGCATTTAGCAAGAAGTTTATTTTTATTCGGTTTTTGTTTATTTTCAACTATATTGTTTTCTCAAGAAAAAAAAACTGCTCCTAAAAAGGATTTAGATATGAATACGGAATATTCTAGTATTACAGATACCGTAAAGAAGAAAAAAGCCAAAATAGCAACTATAGACCAATATAAGATAGTCACTTTAGAGCATGATACTATTTATGCAGATACTTCGCTAACAATAAAAAGTGCTTACAGACAGAATCATCTTAGAAAAGATCTTTTTGGACTTTTAGAGTTTTCTAATATCGGCCAGCCATTAAATACCTTACAATATAGTTTGACAAGTTTTTCTCCGTATCCAGAAATTGGTTTTACAGGGAAACATTCCAATTATATGCAAGCAGATCAGATTCGATATTATTCGGCCGCAACGCCATTTACAGAATTGTTTTTTAATACTACAATTAATAAAGGACAGAACGTAGATTCTTTTATTACTTTAAATACATCCAAAAATCTTAATTTCTCAATTGCCTACAAAGGTTTAAGATCTGAAGGAGATTATATAAATCAATTGGTTAGTGCTGGTAATTTCAGATTTACAACTAGTTATGCTACAACCAGCAGACGTTATGCAATCAATATGCATTTTGCCAATCAGGATATAATGAACGAAGAAAATGGAGGAATAACAAATGTTTCCAATTTTGAAAGTGATGATCCCGATTTTAAAAATCGACAAAGATTACAGGTTTATTTGACCGATGCAGAAACGCTTTTAAAAGGTAGAAGATTGTTTTTTGACCACGCTTTTAGGGTAAATCCAAAAGATGGGAATAACAATTTGTATTTAACGCATCAATTTAATTATGAATATAAAAATTATCAATATAAACAGCAGACAATAACGTCTTCTATTACAGATAATAATAATGTGACTACCACAGTAAACCGTTTTGGAGATTCGTATGTTGCAAGCGCAATCAACGACGAAACAAAATATGAAAGACTTTATAATAAAGTAGGTGCAGCGTATGAAAACTCTCTTTTAGGAAAGTTTAATTTTTTTATAGACGATTATAGATCCAATTATCAATATGAAAAAGTAATTGTTGACTCTTTAAACAATGCGATTCCTGCCAATTTGTACTTGCAATTTAATAATGTGGGAGGACAATACGAATATCAAAAGAACAAATGGAATGGTAGATTTCTGTATTCAAGATCTATTACGAATCAATCACTTTCTGACTTAGATGCCAAATTGAGATATGATTTAAACGAAAAAATTAAATTCGATTTTAGATATCGTAATATCAATAAGCTGCCAAATAATAATTATAATTTATATCAAAGTAGTTGGGTTGCATATAATTGGTCACATGATTTCAAAAATGAAAAAATAAATTCATTAAGTGCCGAAATAACAACTCCTTGGTTAACGGGACAAGTTCAGTACACTGTATTAAAAGATCACTTGTTTTTTAGAGATACATCGTCAGTTGCAAATGTTCAAATTGTTACGCCAGAACAGTATGGTAATGTGATAAATTATTTAGAAATAAAAGCAAGTCGTGAATTTAAATTTGGTCCTTTTGCGTTAGATAACACACTTTTATACCAAAAAGTAGATCAATCAGATTTGATTTTAAATGTTCCTGATTTTGTAACTAGAAATACGTTTTATTACTCAAATCATTTTTTCAAAAAAGCATTATTTATCCAAACAGGTATTGTATTTAATTATCTGACTAAATATTACGGAGATGATTATAACCCTGTTATTGCAGAGTTTTTTGTGCAGCAAGAAGAAAAGATTGGCGGTTTTGCTACTTTCGATTTTTTCGTAAATGCTAGAATTCGTCAGACACGTTTTTATTTGAAAGCAGAACATTTGAACGCGCTTTTTTCGCAAAGCAATTATTACTCGGCGCCTAATAATCCTTATCGCGATTTTGTATTGCGTTTTGGTTTAGTTTGGAATTTCTTCCAATAAACCGAATTTAATTAGAACCACTATATTAAACTTAAATAAAATGGACTTTTCAAAAAATATTTTAGAAACAATTGGTAACACGCCATTGGTAAAACTCAACAAAATTGTTGCTGAAATTGATGCGTTAGTATTGGCAAAAGTCGAAACCTTTAATCCTGGTAATTCTGTAAAAGACAGAATGGCTGTAAAAATGATTGAAGATGCAGAGGCTGATGGCCGTTTGAAACCTGGAGGAACTATTATCGAAGGAACTTCTGGAAATACAGGAATGGGACTTGCACTTGTTGCAATCGTAAAAGGATACAAATTAATTTGTGTAATCTCGGATAAGCAATCAAAAGAAAAAATGGATATTCTTCGTGCTGTAGGAGCAAAAGTTGTTGTTTGTCCTACAGATGTTGAGCCTACAGATCCTCGTTCTTATTATTCGGTTTCTAAGCGTTTGGCTGAAGAAACGCCTAATTCTTGGTACGTAAATCAGTATGATAATATGTCAAATTCATTGGCGCATTATGAGCAGACAGGACCAGAAATTTGGAGACAAACCGATGGTAAAATCACACATTTTGTAGTTGGAGTTGGAACAGGAGGAACAATTTCTGGTGTTGGGAAATATTTAAAAGAAAAAAATCCAAATATTAAAATCTGGGGAATTGATACTTACGGTTCTGTTTTTAAGAAATACCACGAAACTGGAATTTTTGATGAAAACGAAATCTATTCTTATATAACAGAAGGAATTGGGGAAGATATTTTACCAAAGAATGTTGATTTTTCTTTAATTGACGGATTCACAAAAGTAACCGATAAAGACGCAGCAGTTTATACTAGAAAGATCGCTTTAGAAGAAGCTATTTTTGTTGGAAATTCTGCCGGAGCTTGTATAAAAGGTCTTTTGCAGTTAAAAGAACATTTCAAGCCTGATGATGTCGTTGTGGTTCTTTTTCACGATTCTGGAAGTCGCTACGTAGGTAAAATGTTCAATGATGATTGGATGCGTGAACGTGGATTTTTAGAAGAGAATGTAACTAAGGCAGAAGACGTTATCAAAGATCATATTGATAAAGAATTGATTGTTGTACGTACAGAAGAATTGGTTTCGCATGCAATTGAGCGTATGCGTAAATATAAAATTTCGCAGATTCCAGTTGTTGATATTAATGGATTTGTTGGTTCTGTTGATGAAACAGACTTGTTTAGAAGTTATGTTGCAGATAAAAATGTAGCCGAAAAACCAATTAAGGAAGTAATGGGAAAACCATTTCCGATTGTAAAATTAGGAACGCCAATTGAAGAAGTATCAAAACTTTTCTCAAAAGAAAATGATGCTGTTTTAGTTGACTTAGGAAATGGACATCATCATATTATTACAAAATATGATATCATAGGTTCGATAAAATAGACTTTTACAAATAAAATTAATCCATAAATCTGATTGTTTTTCGATTAGATTTGTGGATTTTTCTTTTAAAAATATAAAATGAATTTTACAGCAATTGATTTTGAAACAGCAACAGGTTATCATCCGTGTTCGGTTGGAATTGTTACGGTTCAAAACGGGATTATAGTAGACGAATTTGTGTCTTTAATTAAACCTCCAAACAATGAATACAATCCATTTACGATTCGTGTTCACGGCATTTATCCAAAAGATACCATCAATGCAAAATCTTTTTTTCAGATTTATCCTGAAATCGAAAAAAGACTAAAAAATCGAGTTGTAGTAGCTCATAATGAAAGTTTTGATCGCAATGTTTTGATGAAAACAATGCTGCTTCACGGCTTAAATTATGAAGATTTAAATATTGCTACAAAATGGGAATGCACGGTTAAAATTTATAAAGCAAAGGGAATTAAACCAACAAAATTAAGTGACTGTTGTCGAGAAATGAATATTCAGCTTAATCATCACGAAGCGTTGTCTGATGCTCGTGCTTGTGCAAAACTTTATATGCTTCAGTAAATAAATTAATTTGTAAGAATAATATTAATTTTTATTATTTTTAGATTTTGAAAAATACTTTAAAATCTAAAAATGAAAGAAGAATTTCTTCATTATCTCTGGAAATTCAAGAAGTTTGACACCTTGAATTTGAAAACCGCACAAGATGAATTAATTACTATTGTTAAAACAGGTGATTATTTAGAACTTTCTGGTCCTGATTTTTTCAATGCTCTTATAATAATCGAAAATCAAAAATGGGCTGGCAATGTTGAAATTCATTTAAAATCATCTGATTGGTATTTGCATAATCATGAAAAAGATCCTGCTTATGAAAATGTTATTCTTCATGTAGTTTGGGAAAATGATACTCCAATTTATAGAAAAAATAATACCGAGATTCCAGTTTTGGTTCTTAAAGATTATGTTTCTAAAGAAATAATTGAAAACTACAATTCATTAATTTCTCCAAAAACATGGATTTCCTGCGAAAAACAATTAAAAGAACTAGACGATTTTGTTTTTAAAAATTGGCAGGAAAGATTATTTTTCGAAAGATTAGAACGTAAATCAAAGTTTATTTCTGAAATATTAAAAGAAACAAATCAAGATTGGGAAGCTGTTTTATTTTTTCTATTAGCAAAGAATTTTGGACTAAACACAAATGGAAATTCTTTTTTGCAAATTGCAAAGTCAATCCCTTTTTCTGTTATAAGAAAAGAAAGTTTTGAATACGAAAATTTAGAAGCCTTACTTTTTGGAACTGCTGGTTTATTGGATGTAGAAAAAGAAGATGTTTATTTTAAAGATTTGAAGTTTCGATATTATTATCTGTTACACAAATATCAACTGGAAAAAACATACATAAATCCGCTTCAATTTTTTAAACTTCGTCCAGATAATTTTCCAACAATTCGACTTTCTCAATTAGCGAGTTTATATCACAAACAGCAGAACTTATTCTCTAAAATAATTGATTTAAAATCTGTTGAGAGTGTGTACAGAATTTTAAGCGTTTCTACAAGTTCTTATTGGCAAAATCATTATCAGTTTGATAGAGAAAGTGTTGAGAAGAATAAAAGGCTTTCTAAATCGTTTTTAGACTTAATTGTCATCAATACAATAATTCCACTTCAATTTATCTATTCAAATATTATGGGCGAATCTATTGAAGAAGATTTAATTGATTTTATGAAAGAAGTGCCCTCAGAAAAAAACGCAACTATTGATAAGTTTAATTCGTTCGGGATAAATTCTAAAAATGCATTTGAAAGTCAGACTTTATTAGAACTTAAAAATGAATATTGTACACATAAAGCATGTTTGAATTGTGCGATAGGATTAGAACTTCTAAAAAAAAATTAGATAATTTTGTATTTTTGCGATCCAATGATTATTCGAATCTAAAATCTTAAGTATAAAATCTAAAATCATAAAATGTCAGCTATTTTAAAACTCAAATTCTTTTTTGAAAAATACGGTTTTCATGTTTCTTCAAGATTAGCAGATAAGCTTGGAATGCGTGTGACAAATGTGAGATTATTTTTTATTTACATTTCTTTTGTTACAGCTGGTTTAGGATTTGGCGTTTATCTTACGCTCGCATTCTGGATTAGATTGAAAGATTTAATTCGCTCAAAAAGAACTTCAGTATTTGATTTATAAAAAAAAAGCTCCAAATCTAGATTTGGAGCTTTTTTATGAAGTTATATTTGTTCTTCTTCATTAGGATTGTTAAGTCTAGATCTTTTCTTGCTATATCCAAAGTATACAATTATACCAAGAATAAGCCATCCAAAAGATAATAACTGTGCATCTTTACTTAAATTGAAAATTAAATAAGAATTGATTGCAATTCCTAATACTGCAATTATTGGTAAAGCAGGAACTTTAAATGTTCTGGTTAATCCTGGTTGTTTTACTCTTAAAATCCAAACAGCAATACAAACCATTGTAAAGGCAAACAAAGTACCAAAACTTGTCATGTCAGCCAATTTGTTGATTGGCGTAAAAGCAGCAACAGTTGCGATGACAGCTCCAAGAATCATTAAGTTCGTTTTTGGAGTTCCAGAAATAGGATTTACTTTAGAGAAAACTTGTGGAATTAAACCATCTTTAGACATTCCAAGGAAAATTCTAGATTGTCCCATAATCATTACCATTAATACTGAAACCAAACCAATAGTTGCGGCAACGGTAATAATAGAACCAGCCCAGCCTTGTCCTGCAATATCAAATGCATAAGCAACAGGAGCTTTGATAGCTTCAGGATATTTTCCTAGTGGATTAAAATCTTGGTAATTCATCATTCCTGTTAATACTAAAGAAACAAGAATATATAAAGTAGTACAAATTAATAAAGAAGCGATAATTGCAAAAGGAACATCTTTTTTAGGATTAATAGCTTCTCCAGCTTGTGTAGAAACAGCATCGAAACCAACATAAGCAAAGAAAATAGCTGCAGCTCCAGAGATAATACCTCCAATTCCGTATGCATTGTGTGTAGTTTCTTTTTCGATAATCTGAGTTGCTTCAGGAATAAATGGGCTCCAGTTTGCTGTATTGATAAAGAAAAGACCAGCAATAATTACAAAGATTACAGCAGATACTTTAAGAATAACAATTGCGTTATTTGCTTTAGCAGCACTTTTTGTTCCTTTAATAAGCAATGAAATAACTAAAAGAACGATCAAGAAAGCTGGAAGATTCATAGAAAAACCTTCTCCTGTGTAGCTTGCAGGATCTGTAGTTAACCAATCAGGAAGGTGAATGTGAAATATTTTGAGCAATTTATTAAAGTATCCGGACCAGGAAACGGCGACGGTCATTGAACCCATTGCGTATTCAAGAATTAGCCCCCATCCAATTATCCAGGCAAAAACTTCTCCAATTGTACCGTAAGCATATGCATAAGCAGATCCTTCGACAGGCAAAATAGAAGCAAATTCAGAATAGCAGAGAGCTGCAAATACACAGGCAATACCTGCAATAATAAACGAAATTGCTAATGCTGGACCTGCATGATAATAAGCCCCAGTACCTGTAAGAACAAAAATTCCCCCACCGATAATGGCACCAACACCAATGGCAGTAAGACTCCATTTTCCTAGGACTCTCTTTAAATCACTTTTTTTCATATCGGCCTCAAAGGCAGATATTGGTTTAACTCTCCAAATTGACATACTATTTTATTGGTTTATTTGTTATTAAGTGCCAAATGTATTGTTTTTTGTAAAAAATAAAAACATTTATCATGTTTTAAGTTATAAAAACTTTATTTTTTTTACAGTACTCTCAAGAATATTTCTTTATGGGTTGACATTCATTAAATTAATTGCTTATTTATAAAACATTTAATAATTTTTTAAAAACTACTTTTCTTACTAATATTATCGATATATTTGAAAGTTTTTTCTTTCTTTTTAATTTAGCTTTAAATTTAAAGTTTATTTAGTATAATGAATTTCAGGTATTTCAGCAGATATTTCCATTTTTCAAAACAACAGCGAATAGGTATTTTTATTCTCTTTGCTATAATGATCGGATTGCAGGTTTTTTATTTATTGTCTGATTTTGAGGTTTTAGATGTAGAAGACTCCAATAAAGACAATTGGCTGGCTTATCAATCAGAAATTGATAAAGAGAAATTGGATGGTGAAAATAAGAAAACGACCAATTATCTGTTTAATCCAAATTTTATTTCTGATTATAAAGGCTATAAACTCGGAATGACTGTTGAAGAGATTGATCGATTAATGGCATTTCGCAAAGAGAATAAATTTGTAAACTCTGCAGATGAGTTTCAAAAAGTTACGGGCATCTCAGACTCATTATTAAATAAAATTGCTCCGTTGTTTAAATTTCCGAATTGGATACAGCAAAAAGCGGGTTTAAAGACAAGGCAAGTAAATTTTGTGAAAAATGATTTTACAAAGAAAGCAAAGTTTGAAATATTAGATATAAATCAAGCCAATCAAGAAGATTTAATGAAATTATACGGAATTGGAGAAGGATTGTCTGAAAGAATATTAAAGCAAAAAGAAATTCTCGGCTGTTTTGTGTCGATGGAACAAATGAAAGATATTTGGGGGCTTTCTCCAGAAGTTATAATTGAATTGAATAGTCATTTTAAAGTTGTAATTCCGCCATCGCTGAAGAAAATAAAAGTTAATGATGCATCTTTAAAAGAACTTTCGCAATTTTTTTATTTCAAATATGCTTTAGCAAAACAGATTGTAACTTATAGGAGCATGAATGGAAATTTTGATAATATTGAGGATTTAGCAAAAATTAAAGATTTTCCTGTAGAAAAAGCAAAAATAATTAGTTTATATTTGGAGTTCTAAAAGAAACCAACTCATGAACTTTGATTACAACGAAACACAACTAATGATAGCTCAGTCCATAAAAGACTTTGCAGAAAAAAATATCAAACCTTATATAATGGAATGGGATGAGGCACAAATATTTCCAATCCCTTTATTTAAACAGCTTGGCGAAATGGGCTTTATGGGAGTTCTTGTTCCAGAAGAATATGGAGGGTCGGGTTTGGGTTATCATGAATATGTTACAGTAATAGAAGAAATTTCAAAAGTAGATCCTTCGATAGGCTTATCGGTTGCGGCTCATAATTCTTTGTGTACAAATCATATTTTAACTTTTGGAAACGAAGAACAGAAGAAAAAATGGCTTCCAAAATTAGCTACTGCAGAACATTTAGGGGCATGGGGATTAACGGAGCATAATACAGGTTCTGATGCTGGCGGTATGAATACAACTGCGGTAAAAGACGGAGATCATTGGATAGTAAACGGAGCAAAAAACTTTATTACGCATGCTATTTCGGGTGATATTGCTGTTGTTGTTGTCCGAACTGGTGAAAAAGGGGATTCAAAAGGAATGACTGCTTTTGTGTTTGAAAAGGGAATGCTAGGCTTTTCATCAGGTAAAAAAGAGAATAAATTAGGAATGAGAGCTAGTGAAACAGCGGAATTGGTTTTTGATAATTGCCGTATTCCTGACGCAAACAGATTAGGCGAGGTTGGTCAAGGGTTTATTCAAGCTATGAAAATTTTAGATGGAGGAAGAATTTCTATTGGAGCTTTGTCGCTAGGAATTGCAAAAGGAGCTTATGAAGCGGCGCTTAAATATTCAAAAGAAAGACATCAATTTGGGCAGCCTATCAGTAGTTTTCAAGGAATTTCATTTAAATTAGCCGATATGGCAACAGAAATCGAAGCTTCTGAATTGTTGTTGCACAAAGCGGCATTTTTAAAACAACAACATAAGCCTGTGACAACATCTGGTGCAATGGCAAAAATGTATGCTTCTGAAGCTTGTGTAAAAATTGCAAATGATGCAGTTCAGATTCATGGCGGGTACGGCTATACTAAAGATTTTCCAGTTGAAAAGTTTTATAGAGATTCTAAACTGTGTACTATCGGAGAGGGAACTACCGAAATTCAGAAATTGGTTATCTCTAGAAATTTATTGAAAGAGTAGATTTTGTAAAAAGTAATAAGTTTAAGGTTGAATAAATAAACTGTATCTCGCTTTTTACATCTTAAAATTTTACCAATGAAAATAATTTACAATTTATAACTCATAATCAATAATTAATTTCTATATTTGCAGCCTTAACGAGAGGAGGTGTCTATATTATGTTAATTATACCAATTAAAGACGGAGAAAATATCGATAGAGCATTAAAGCGCTATAAAAGAAAATTTGATAAAACAGGAACTGTTCGTCAATTAAGAGCACGTACTGCTTTTATTAAGCCATCTGTTATCAAAAGAGCACAAATTCAAAAAGCTGCTTACATTCAAGGCTTGAGAGATAGTTTAGAAAGTTAATATTAGCTTTTTAGTAATATAACCGTTAGTGATTAAAATGTTTTAATTTTGATCCTAACGGTTTTTTTTATGCTTAAATTTGAGATATATTATTTTCTATGAAAACGAATAAAGAAGCTTTTTGTGATTATCTGTTGTTGGAGAAAAAATATTCTTCGCACACTGTAGATGCTTATTTGGGAGATTTAACTGCTTTTGAGTTTTTTGTTCAAGAAGAATTTGGTCAGGATAATATTGATTCGGTTAATTATGGTCAGGTAAGAAGTTGGATTGTTTTATTGGTTGACAAGGATGTTTCTAATGTCTCGGTTAATCGAAAAATGGCTTCATTGAAGGCTTTCTATAAATTTCTTTTAAAAGCAAAGCAAATTGAGGTAAGTCCGATGTTGAAACATAAATCGTTAAAAACACCAAAAGTGATTCAGGTGCCTTTTTCTGAAAAAGAAGTGAAAGAATTGTTAGGGCAGATTGATAATCCTGTCGGTTTTGAAGAGGTGAGAGATAAATTGATTGTCGAAATGTTTTATATGACGGGAATGCGTCGTGCGGAATTGATTAATTTAGAGTTGAAAAATGTAGATTGTTCTTCTGGTTTGATAAAGGTTTTGGGAAAAAGAAATAAAGAGCGTCTTGTTCCTATTCTGCCAATTATAGTTTCTCAGATTGATTCTTATATAAAGGAGCGGCATGATTTGGAAAGTGGTGTTGATTCGGATTATTTTTTTGTTTCGAAAAAAGGATTAAAATTGAGTGAATCTTTTGTTTATCGTTTAATAAATTCATACTTTAGTAGAGTCTCAGAAAAGGTGAAAAAAAGTCCACACGTGCTTCGTCATACTTTTGCAACTCACTTATTAAATAATGGGGCAGATTTGAATTCAGTTAAGGAGTTGTTAGGGCATTCTAGTTTGGCATCTACGCAAGTTTATACTCATAATAGTTTGGCAGAACTTAAAAAGGTATATATAGGTGCGCATCCTCGGAATAAATAATGATTCTAAAATGTTAATCCTAAAATTTTTATTATGAAGGTAGATGTTCATGCAGTTAACTTTACTGTTGACAGAAAATTGGTCGATTTTATTCAGGAAAGAATGGATAAGTTGGAGAAATACTACGACCGTGTAGTTTCGTCAGATGTTTTTTTGAAAGTTGAAAGAACGAGTGATAAGGAAAATAAGGCGGTGGAAATTAAGATTAATGTTCCTGGGGATGATTTTTTGGTAAAAAAACAGTGTAAGACATTTGAAGAGGCGGTTGAGCTTTCGGCAGAATCATTAGAACGTTTACTTGTGAAAAGGAAAGAAAAAATAAGAGCGCACATTTAATTGAAATTTTTTTTAAAAAATGTTTTGATTAAAAGATAAAATAGCTACATTTGCAGTCCGTTAGAAATAGCGGACTTTTTTATTGCATTCGCCGATGTAGCTCAGCTGGCTAGAGCAGCTGATTTGTAATCAGCAGGTCGTGGGTTCGAGTCCCTCTATCGGCTCAAAATAATTCAAATGCGATTTGATTTGTTCTTAAAATAATGAGAATTTAAACTAGGGGAGATACTCAAGCGGCCAACGAGGGCAGACTGTAAATCTGCTGTGTGAACTTCGCAGGTTCGAATCCTGCTCTCCCCACAAAAAAAAGAAGGTATGATTTTGGGCTTTAGATTTTTAAAAATCTGAAATCTAAATTCAAAATCTAAAATTAGAACTCTCTGCCGGTGTAGCTCAGGGGTAGAGTGCTTCCTTGGTAAGGAAGAGGTCTCGGGTTCAAATCCCGACATTGGCTCAAGTAAGTAGGAAATTGAAAATTAATATATAACTAAGATTAAAAATTAAGTAAAATGGCAAAGGAGAATTTTAATCGTTCCAAACCGCACTTAAACATAGGTACAATTGGACACGTAGATCACGGAAAAACTACATTAACTGCTGCAATTACAAAAGTATTGTCAGATGCTGGTTACTGTCAAGCAAAATCGTTTGATCAAATCGATAACGCTCCAGAGGAGAAAGAAAGAGGTATTACTATTAATACATCACACGTAGAGTATGAAACAGCTAACCGTCACTACGCTCACGTTGACTGTCCAGGTCACGCGGATTACGTAAAGAACATGGTTACTGGTGCTGCTCAAATGGACGGAGCTATCTTAGTAGTTGCTGCTACAGATGGTCCAATGCCACAAACTCGTGAGCACATCCTTTTAGGTCGTCAGGTTGGTATTCCAAGAATCGTTGTTTTCATGAACAAAGTGGATATGGTTGATGATGCTGAGTTATTAGAGCTTGTTGAAATGGAAATTAGAGATTTATTATCTTTCTACGAATATGATGGAGATAATGGTCCTGTTGTTCAAGGTTCTGCTTTAGGAGGATTAAACAATGATCCAAACTGGGTACCAAAAATTATCGAATTAATGGAAGCTGTTGATGCTTGGATCGAAGAGCCAGTACGTGACGTTGCTAAGCCATTCTTGATGCCAGTTGAGGACGTATTTACAATTACAGGTCGTGGAACTGTTGCTACAGGTCGTATCGAAACTGGAGTTGCTAATACTGGAGATCCTGTTGAAATCATTGGTATGGGAGCTGAAAAATTAACTTCTACTATTACTGGAGTTGAGATGTTCCGTAAAATCCTTGACAGAGGTGAAGCTGGAGATAACGTAGGTTTATTGTTAAGAGGTATTGATAAAGCTGATATCAAAAGAGGTATGGTTATTATTAAGCCAGGTTCAGTAAAACCACACGCTAAATTCAAAGCTGAGGTTTATATCTTGAAAAAAGAAGAAGGTGGACGTCACACTCCATTCCACAATAACTACCGTCCACAGTTCTACGTACGTACAACTGACGTAACAGGAGTTATTTCTTTACCAGCAGGTGTAGAGATGGTAATGCCAGGTGATAACTTAACTATTGAAGTTGCTTTATTAAGCCCAATCGCTATGAACGTAGGTTTACGTTTTGCTATCCGTGAAGGTGGTAGAACAGTTGGTGCTGGTCAGGTTACTGAAATCGTAGAGTAATTCTATAAATAAATAAAAGCCAGTGATTTCTTATTTGAAATCACTGGCTTTAATTACGGGCGTAGTTCAAGGGTAGAATAGCGGTCTCCAAAACCGTTGATGGGGGTTCGAATCCCTCCGCCCGTGCAATAAAAAATATATCAAATGACAAAAGTTACTAATTATTTATCAGAGGCTTTCGAAGAGTTAAAGTCAAATGTTACTTGGCCAGCTTGGGCTGAAGTACAGAAATTGACAATTGTTGTGGCTGTATTTTCGATTTTATTCGCTTTGGCAACATGGGGAGTAGACGAATTTTTTGCAAAAGCTTTGGCTGGATTTTTTAACTGGTTAAAAGGATAATTTTTTTGTGATGGCAGATAATAATGTGAAAAAATGGTACGTAGTTAGAGCGGTTAGTGGTCAAGAAAATAAAGTAAAAGCTTATATTGAGACTGAGATTGCGAGATTAGGTATGGAGGATTATGTTTCTCAGGTCTTAGTGCCTACTGAAAAAGTAGTGACTGTAAAAGACGGGAAAAAATCATCTAAGGATAAAGTTTACTTTCCTGGATATGTTATGATTGAAGCCAACTTGGTTGGTGAAATCCCTCATATTATTAAGTCAATTACTAGTGTTATTGGATTTCTAGGAGAAATTAAAGGCGGAGAACCTGTTCCTTTGAGACTTTCTGAAGTAAACCGTATGTTAGGTAAAGTGGATGAGTTAGCTGTGAATACTGATACTCGATCTATACCATTTACTGTTGGTGAAACGGTTAAGGTTATTGATGGGCCTTTCAATGGATTTAATGGTTCTGTTGAAAAAATCAATGAAGAAAAGCGTAAACTTGAAGTTATGGTTAAGATTTTCGGAAGAAAAACTCCATTAGAATTAAGTTTTATGCAAGTAGAAAAAGTATAATTTTTTGTTACACTATAATAAACCATTGTAATCGCTTCCATAGATTGCAGTGTTAAATTTTTTAAAAATGGCTAAAGAAATTAGTAAGGTAGTTAAACTACAAGTTAAGGGAGGTGCTGCGAACCCGTCGCCACCGGTTGGACCTGCTTTAGGAGCTGCTGGGGTTAATATCATGGAGTTTTGTAAGCAATTTAATGCTAGAACTCAGGATAAACCTGGCAAAATTTGTCCAGTGCAAATCACTGTGTACAAAGACAAATCATTTGATTTTGTTGTTAAGACTCCTCCAGCAGCAGTTCAGTTAATGGAAGCTGCAAAGCTAAAATCTGGTTCTGGTGAGCCTAATCGTAAAAAAGTAGCTAGCGTTACTTGGGAACAAATTAGAACTATTGCTGAAGACAAAATGCCAGACTTAAACGCTTTCACAATTGAGAAAGCAATGAGTATGGTTGCTGGAACAGCTAGATCTATGGGTATAACTGTATCAGGAGATGCTCCTTTTTAATTAAGAAAAAGACATGGCAAAATTAACAAAAAAGCAAAAAGAGGCTGCTTCAAAAATTGAAAAGAACAAATTATACTCTCTAAAAGATGCTGCGGCATTATTGAAAGTTGTTGCTTCTGCAAAATTTGATGAGTCTGTTGATATCGCAGTTCGTTTGGGTGTAGATCCAAGAAAAGCGAATCAAATGGTTAGAGGTGTGGTAACTTTACCTCACGGAACAGGAAAGGATGTTAAAGTATTAGCATTGGTTACTCCAGATAAAGAGGCTGAAGCAAGAGAAGCTGGAGCAGATCACGTTGGTCTTGATGATTACTTACAAAAAATTAAAGATGGTTGGACAGATGTTGATGTTATCATCACTATGCCAGCTGTTATGGGTAAATTAGGTCCATTAGGTCGTATTTTAGGACCTAGAGGTTTAATGCCAAACCCTAAAACAGGTACAGTAACTATGGATGTTGCTAAAGCTGTTCAAGAAGTTAAAGCTGGTAAAATTGACTTTAAAGTTGATAAAACTGGTATCGTTCACGCAGGAATCGGTAAAGTTTCTTTTGGAGCTGAGCAGATTGTTGACAACGCACACGAAATTATTCAAACATTAATAAAACTTAAACCAACTGCTGCTAAAGGTACATACATTAAAGGTATTCACCTTACAAGCACAATGAGTCCTGCTATTGCATTAGACCCAAAAGCAGTATAATTGGTAGTTAAAAATTTTTAGTATGACTAGAGAAGAAAAATCAATCGCGATTGAAAATTTAACTGCGCAGTTAGCTGGTACAAATATCATTTATGTATCTGATATTTCTGGTTTAAACGCAGAGACAACTTCAAGCTTACGTAGAGCTTGCTTTAAAGCAGGTATCAAATTAGAGGTTGTAAAGAACACTTTGCTTGCAAAAGCAATGGAAGCTTCTTCTAATGATTATGGTGATTTACCTACAGTTTTAACTGGTAACAGTGCTATCTTTATTTCTGATGTTGCTAACGCGCCTGGAAAAATTATCAAAGATTTCCGTAAGAAATCTGATAAACCAGTTTTAAAAGGAGCTTACATCAATTCTGAAGTATATATTGGGGATAACCAATTAGATGCATTAGCTACTATTAAATCTAAAGAAGAGCTTATTGGAGAAATCATTGGATTATTACAATCTCCAGCTCAAAGAATTATTTCTGCTTTACAAAACAAATTCGCAGGAAGCGAAGAAGGAGCAGAGTAATTTTGAATGTAAGGAAAGAAATTTTCTTACTGCTTAATTAGCGCACAATAAATAAATTATATTTTTTACAAAATCATTTTAAACGATAGAAAAAATGGCAGATTTGAAACAATTCGCAGAACAATTAGTTAACTTAACAGTTAAAGAAGTTAACGAATTAGCAACAATATTAAAAGACGAGTATGGTATCGAGCCTGCTGCTGCAGCTGTAGTAGTTGCTGCTGGTGGTGGAGATGGTGCTGCTGAAGAAGCACAAACTGAATTTACAGTTGTATTAAAAGAAGCTGGTGCTTCTAAATTAGCTGTTGTAAAATTAGTTAAAGAACTTACAGGTTTAGGTCTTAAAGAAGCTAAAGATGTAGTTGATGGTGCTCCAAGTACTGTTAAAGAAGGTGTTTCTAAAGAAGAGGCTGAAGGTCTTAAAAAATCATTAGAAGAAGCTGGAGCTGTTGTTGAGTTAAAATAACAAAACACAGTTTAGAACTAGGTTTAGACCTTGGATGTAAGCATCCAAGGGTCTAAACCATTTTTCGTATAATAAAATATATCAAGTTTTATTATCAAATAGTTTAAAATACGAAAAAGTTTTTGATCAATACGAAGAAAAAAAATAGAACTCCCTTTACTGGTTTATTTTTAAAGATGTATTGATTATAATAAGAAAGTATAGATTAAACAGTGTGTCTTACACAAAAAAAATTACTTTTTTTTAATCAAAATTTTGTCCATTGATGATAACAAATCAGACTGAAAGATTGAATTTTGCCTCTACAAAAAATATCCCTGATTATCCAGATTTCTTGGATGTTCAGGTTAAATCTTTTAAAGATTTCTTTCAATTAGAAACGAAATCTGACGAAAGAGGCAACGAAGGGTTATACAATACCTTCATGGAAAACTTTCCAATTACAGATACAAGAAACAACTTTGTATTGGAATTCCTAGATTATTTTGTTGATCCACCACGTTATACAATTCAAGAATGTATAGAGAGAGGTCTTACTTATAGTGTGCCTTTAAAAGCAAGGTTAAAACTATACTGTACAGATCCAGAACACGAAGATTTTGAAACAATTGTACAAGATGTTTATCTTGGAACAATTCCTTACATGACTCCTAGTGGTACTTTTGTTATTAATGGTGCCGAGCGTGTTGTAGTATCTCAATTACACCGTTCTCCAGGGGTTTTCTTTGGACAGTCATTCCACGCAAATGGAACTAAACTTTATTCTGCAAGAGTAATTCCTTTTAAAGGATCTTGGATAGAATTTTCTACTGATATCAACAGCGTTATGTACGCGTATATCGATAGAAAGAAAAAATTGCCTGTAACAACTTTATTCCGTGCTATCGGTTTCGAAAGAGATAAGGATATCCTTGAAATTTTTGACTTAGCTGAAGAAATTAAAGTTTCTAAAACAGGAATTAAGAAATATATTGGAAGAAGACTTGCTGCGCGTGTTTTGAACACTTGGCACGAGGATTTCGTAGACGAGGATACTGGAGAAGTAGTTTCTATCGAGCGTAACGAAATCATCCTTGATCGTGATACTATTATCGACAAAGATAATGTTGAAGAGATCATCGATTCTAACGTAAAATCTATTTTGTTGCACAAAGAGGATAACAATCAAGCAGATTATGCTATTATCCACAACACGTTACAAAAAGATCCAACAAACTCTGAAAAAGAAGCTGTAGAGCACATTTACCGTCAGTTACGTAACGCTGAACCGCCTGATGAGGAAACTGCTCGTGGTATTATAGATAAATTGTTCTTCTCTGATCAACGTTATAACTTAGGTGAAGTTGGTCGTTATAGAATGAATAAAAAATTAGATTTAGATATCCCTATGGATAAGCAAGTGCTTACTAAAGAGGATATTATTACAATCGTTAAATATTTGATCGAATTGATCAACTCTAAAGCAGAGATTGATGATATTGATCACTTGTCAAACCGTCGTGTTAGAACAGTTGGTGAACAATTGTCTCAACAATTCGGTGTTGGTTTAGCACGTATGGCTAGAACTATTCGTGAGAGAATGAACGTTAGAGATAACGAGGTGTTTACACCAATTGATTTGATTAATGCTAAAACATTATCATCAGTTATCAACTCTTTCTTTGGTACTAACCAGTTATCTCAATTTATGGATCAAACGAATCCATTAGCTGAGATTACGCACAAAAGAAGACTTTCTGCACTTGGACCAGGTGGACTTTCGAGAGAGAGAGCTGGTTTCGAGGTTCGTGACGTTCACTATACTCATTATGGTCGTTTATGTCCGATTGAAACTCCTGAGGGACCAAACATTGGTTTGATTTCATCTCTTGGTGTTTATGCAAAAGTAAACGGAATGGGATTCATCGAAACTCCATACCGTAAAGTAACTAATGGTGTAGTTGATTTAGAAAGCACTCCAATTTACTTAAGTGCTGAAGAAGAAGAAGGAAAAATGATTGCTCAGGCAAACATTGAAATGGACGAAACTGGTAAAATTACAGCTAGCAATGTAATTGCTCGTGAGGAAGGTGACTTCCCGGTTGTTGAGCCAAATGTAGTTCATTATACAGACGTTGCTCCTAACCAGATCGCTTCGATTTCTGCTTCATTGATTCCTTTCTTGGAGCATGATGATGCGAACCGTGCGTTGATGGGATCTAACATGATGCGTCAGGCAGTTCCTTTGATCCGTCCTGAAGCACCGATTGTTGGTACAGGTTTAGAGCGTCAGGTAGCTTCAGATTCAAGAGTATTAATCAATGCTGAAGGGCATGGTACTGTTGAGTATGTTGATGCTAACATCATTACTATTAAATACGATCGTACAGAAGACGAGAGAATGGTAAGTTTTGATGCTGATGAGAAAACGTACAACTTAATTAAATTTAGAAAAACCAATCAAGGTACAAGTATTAACTTGAAACCAATCGTAAGAAAAGGTGACAGAGTTATTCCTGGACAAGTATTATCAGAAGGATATGCTACTCAAAATGGAGAATTAGCTTTAGGTAGAAACTTAAAAGTTGCGTTCATGCCATGGAAAGGGTACAACTTCGAGGATGCGATTGTAATTTCTGAAAAAGTAGTTCGTGATGATATTTTTACATCTATCCACGTTGATGATTATTCATTAGAGGTTAGAGATACTAAGTTAGGAAACGAAGAGTTAACAAACGATATTCCTAACGTTTCTGAAGAAGCTACTAAAGATTTAGATGAAAACGGTATGATTAGAATTGGAGCAGAGGTTAAACCTGGCGACATTTTGATCGGAAAAATTACACCAAAAGGAGAATCAGATCCTACTCCGGAAGAGAAATTGCTTCGTGCAATCTTCGGAGATAAAGCAGGTGATGTAAAAGATGCTTCATTAAAAGCTTCTCCATCTTTACATGGTGTAGTTCTTGACAAAAAATTATTTGCAAGAGCCGTAAAAGATAAACGTAAACGTACTCAGGATAAAGATGCTTTAGGTGCTTTAGAAATGGAATTCGAAACTAAATTTGTTGAATTAAAAGACAGATTAGTTGAGAAATTATTCTTGATCGTTAACGGAAAAACATCTCAAGGTGTAATGAATGATTTGGGTGAAGAAGTTTTACCAAAAGGTAAAAAATATACTCAAAAAATGCTTTACGCAGTGGAAGATTTTGCTCACTTAAGCAAAGGTCAATGGGTTGCTGATGATGCTACTAATAAAATGGTAAATGATTTGATTCATAACTATAAAATTAAGCTGAACGACTTACAAGGGTCTTTAAGAAGAGAAAAATTCACTATTACAGTTGGAGATGAATTGCCATCTGGAATCTTGAAATTGGCTAAAATCTATATCGCTAAAAAACGTAAGTTAAAAGTTGGTGATAAAATGGCGGGACGTCACGGTAACAAAGGTATTGTTGCAAGAATCGTTCGTCATGAAGATATGCCATTCTTAGAAGATGGAACGCCAGTAGATATCGTATTGAATCCACTTGGGGTACCTTCACGTATGAACATTGGTCAGATTTATGAGACTGTTCTTGGATGGGCTGGTATGAACTTGGGTAGAAAATTTGCTACTCCAATTTTCGACGGTGCTTCTCTAGACGAAATCAATGCTTTGACTGATGAAGCTAACGTACCACGTTTCGGACATACATACCTTTATGATGGTGGAACTGGAGAGCGTTTTGCACAAAAAGCAACTGTGGGTGTAATTTACATGCTTAAATTAGGACACATGGTTGATGATAAGATGCACGCACGTTCTATCGGACCATACTCATTGATTACGCAACAACCACTTGGAGGTAAAGCTCAATTTGGAGGTCAGCGTTTTGGAGAGATGGAGGTTTGGGCACTTGAGGCTTATGGAGCTTCTAGTACGCTACGTGAAATCTTAACTGTTAAGTCTGATGACGTTATTGGTAGAGCTAAAACTTACGAAGCTATCGTTAAGGGTGAAACTATGCCAGAACCAGGTTTACCAGAATCATTCAATGTATTAATGCACGAACTGAAAGGTCTAGGATTAGATCTTCGTTTGGAAGAATAAATAAAAAGTTTCCAGTCACAGTCTCAGTATTCAGTTTAGCACTGAAAACTGGGACTGAGACTGTTTACTAAATGTTACAAGTTTTTAAAGATTTATACCCGTAAACCGTTCCGATTTTTTATAACAATGCAAGGCATTTTATAACTAGCACTTCAAATAAGAGTTTGAGGTTTAGAGAAGTAACCCGAGGTAGTAGCTGAATGATTAACTCTTTATTTTTTTAAGAGTGGATTATAAATCTAAATTCAATTTTTTAATTGCAAATAAATCAATAGTAAAAACTATGATGAATAACAGAAACAATAAAGATAAGAATCCAGTAAAAAGATTTAACAAAATTTCTATTGGATTGGCTTCACCAGAATCTATCTTGAAAGAATCAAGAGGAGAGGTTTTAAAGCCAGAAACTATTAACTATAGAACTCACAAACCAGAGCGTGACGGACTTTTCTGCGAAAGAATCTTCGGACCAGTAAAAGATTTCGAATGTGCTTGTGGTAAGTATAAAAGAATTCGTTACAAAGGTATCATCTGTGACCGTTGTGGTGTTGAAGTTACTGAGAAAAAAGTGCGTCGTGACAGAGTAGGACACATCAACCTTGTTGTGCCAATCGCTCACATCTGGTACTTCCGTTCTCTTCCAAACAAAATTGGTTATATCCTTGGTCTTCCATCTAAGAAATTAGATATGATCATTTACTACGAAAGATACGTAGTAATCCAAGCTGGTATCGCTAAAAATGCAGATGGAGAATCTTTACAAAGATTAGATTTCTTAACTGAAGAAGAATACTTAAACATTTTAGATACTCTTCCGCAAGAAAATCAATATTTAGATGATTTAGATCCAAATAAATTTGTTGCCAAAATGGGAGCAGAGTGTATTATGGATTTATTAGCTCGTATTGACCTAGATGCTTTATCTTATGAATTAAGACACAGCGCTAACAACGAGACTTCTAAACAAAGAAAAACTGAGGCTTTAAAAAGATTACAAGTTGTTGAGTCTTTCCGTGAGTCTAACGAAAACCGCGAAAACCGTCCAGAATGGATGATTATGAAAGTGGTTCCAGTTATCCCACCAGAATTACGTCCACTTGTTCCACTTGATGGAGGTCGTTTTGCAACTTCAGATTTGAACGACTTATACCGTCGTGTAATCATCCGTAACAACCGTTTGAAAAGATTAATGGAGATTAAAGCTCCAGAAGTTATCTTAAGAAACGAGAAACGTATGTTGCAAGAATCTGTAGATTCATTATTCGATAACACTCGTAAAGCTTCTGCTGTTAAAACAGAATCTAACAGACCATTAAAATCATTATCTGATTCATTAAAAGGTAAGCAAGGACGTTTCCGTCAAAACTTACTTGGAAAACGTGTGGATTATTCTGCTCGTTCGGTAATTGTCGTTGGTCCAGAGTTGAAATTATATGAGTGCGGATTGCCAAAAGATATGGCTTCTGAATTATACAAACCTTTCGTTATCCGTAAATTGATTGAAAGAGGTATTGTAAAAACGGTAAAATCTGCTAAGAAAATCATCGATAAAAAAGAGCCAGTAGTTTGGGATATCTTAGAAAACGTAATTAAAGGACACCCAGTATTACTGAACCGTGCTCCTACTTTGCACAGACTTGGTATTCAGGCTTTCCAGCCAAAATTAATTGAAGGAAAAGCGATTCAGTTACACCCATTAGTATGTACGGCATTCAACGCCGATTTCGATGGTGACCAGATGGCGGTTCACTTACCATTAGGGCCAGAGGCTATTTTAGAGGCGCAATTATTAATGTTGGCTTCTCACAATATCCTGAACCCTGCAAATGGTGCTCCAATTACGGTACCTTCTCAGGACATGGTCTTGGGTCTATACTATATGACCAAAGAGCGTATTTCTACAGAAGATCACAAAATTATTGGTCAAGATTTGACTTTCTATTCTGCTGAAGAAGTGAACATTGCATTAAACGAAGGAAGATTAGAATTGAATGCTCGTGTGAAAATTAGAGCAAAAGATTTTAATGACGCTGGAGAATTAGTGTATAAAATCATTCAAACAACTGCAGGACGTGTATTATTTAACGAAGTAGTACCTGAAGCAGCTGGATATATCAATGACGTATTGACTAAGAAAAACCTTAGAGATATTATCGGACACATTTTAAGTGTGACTGATGTACCTACAACGGCTGCTTTCTTGGATAATATGAAAGATATGGGTTATAAATTCGCATTTAGAGGAGGTTTATCATTCTCTTTAGGTGATATTAGAATTCCAGAACAAAAAACTAAGTTAATTGCAGATGCTAGAGAGCAGGTTGAAGGTATCTCAACTAACTATAATATGGGTCTTATCACAAATAACGAGCGTTACAACCAAGTTATTGACGTATGGACTTCAGCAAATGCTCAGTTAACAGAATTAGCAATGAAAAATATTAGAGAAGACCAACAAGGTTTCAACTCTGTATATATGATGCTTGACTCTGGGGCGAGGGGTTCTAAGGAACAGATTCGTCAGTTAACTGGTATGCGTGGTTTGATGGCTAAGCCTAAAAAATCTACTGCTGGTGGTGGTGAGATTATTGAAAACCCGATTCTTTCTAACTTTAAGGAAGGTCTTTCGATCCTTGAGTACTTCATTTCTACTCACGGTGCTCGTAAAGGTCTTGCGGATACGGCTCTTAAAACTGCCGATGCTGGTTACTTGACAAGAAGGCTTCATGACGTTTCTCAAGATGTTATTGTTAACATCGAAGATTGTGGAACTTTAAGAGGTGTTGAAGTTGCTGCATTGAAGAAAAATGAAGAAATCGTTGAATCTTTAGGAGAGAGAATTTTAGGACGTGTTGCATTGCAAGACGTTATCAATCCTCTTACTAATGAAGTAATGGTTCAATCTGGTCAACAAATTACTGAAGCAATTATGAGAACTATCGAAGCTTCTCCAATTGAAAAAGTAGAGGTTAGATCTCCATTAACTTGTGAGGCTTTAAAAGGTATTTGTGCTAAATGTTACGGTAGAAACTTAGCTACTGGTAAGATGACACAAAGAGGTGAAGCTGTCGGAGTTATTGCAGCTCAGTCTATTGGAGAGCCAGGTACACAGTTGACACTTCGTACGTTCCACGTTGGAGGGGTTGCTGGAGGTATCTCTGAAGAGTCTAGTATTGTTACAAGATTCGCAGGTAGACTTGAAATTGAAGATTTAAAAACAGTTAAAGGAGAAGACGGAGAAGGTAACTCTGTTGATATCGTTGTTTCACGTTCAACTGAGTTGAAATTAGTTGATGAGAAAACTGGAATTGTTTTAAATACACATAACATTCCTTACGGATCTAGTATTTTTGTTAATGATGGAGATACTGTTGCTAAAGGAACTGTAATCTGTAAATGGGATCCATATAACGGTGTAATTGTTTCTGAGTTTACTGGTAAAATTGCTTACGAGGATTTAGAGCAAGGACAATCGTTCATGGTTGAGATCGATGAGCAGACTGGTTTCCAAGAAAAAGTAATTTCTGAAGCTAGAAACAAAAAATTAATCCCAACTTTATTAGTTTATGGTAAAGAAGGTGAATTGATTCGTTCTTACAACTTACCAGTAGGTGCACACTTAATGGTTGAAAACGGTGAGAAAATTAAAGCAGGTAAAGTATTAGTAAAAATCCCACGTCGTTCTTCTAAAGCGGGCGATATCACGGGAGGTTTACCAAGAATTACCGAGTTGCTTGAGGCTCGTAACCCTTCAAACCCAGCAGTTGTATCTGAAATTGATGGTGTTGTTTCTTTTGGTAAAATTAAAAGAGGTAACCGTGAGATCGTTATCGAATCTAAATTTGGCGAGATTAAAAAGTATTTAGTTAAACTTTCTAGCCAAATCTTAGTACAAGAAAATGACTTTGTAAGAGCTGGAGTTCCATTGTCTGATGGTGCTATTACACCAGATGATATCTTAAGAATTCAAGGTCCAGCTGCTGTACAACAGTATTTGGTAAATGAAATTCAAGAGGTTTACCGTTTACAAGGGGTAAAAATTAATGATAAGCACTTTGAGGTTGTAATTCGTCAAATGATGCGTAAAGTAAGAGTTGAAGATCCAGGAGATACTTTATTCTTAGAAGACCAATTAATTCATACTAAAGACTTTATTGTTCAAAACGATAAATTATATGGTATGAAAGTGGTTGAAGATGCTGGAGATTCTTCAGTATTGAAACCGGGTCAGATTATTACGCCTCGTGAATTACGTGATGAAAATTCATTATTGAAACGTACAGATAAAAATCTTGTTGTAGCAAGAGACGTAATTACTGCAACTGCAACGCCAGTTCTTCAAGGTATTACAAGAGCTTCGTTACAAACTAAATCATTCATTTCTGCGGCTTCATTCCAGGAGACAACGAAAGTACTTAACGAAGCTGCAGTGGCTGGTAAAGTAGATGATCTAGAAGGATTAAAAGAAAATGTAATTGTTGGACACAGAATTCCTGCGGGAACTGGTATGAGAGAGTACGATAATACAATCGTAGGATCTAAAGACGATTACAACGAAATGATGGCAAATAAAGAAGAATACATTTATTAATTAGGAAACTATGAGTAATCCGAAACAACAACAAGAACAAATTAATATTGAGTTAGACGAAACGATTGCAGAAGGAATTTATTCTAATCTAGCGATAATCAATCACTCTTCATCAGAATTTGTTTTAGATTTTGTGAGCATTATGCCGGGTATTCCTAAAGCCAAGGTAAAGTCAAGAATTGTTTTGACACCGCAACATGCTAAAAGATTATTGCGAGCAATAGGTGAAAACATCCACAGATTTGAAGCCGCTCATGGCGAAATCAAAGAAACGGAGCAAGCGCCAATTCCGCTTAATTTTGGTCCAACTGGACAAGCATAAACTTTAAAAGCCCCTTTTTTCAAGGGGCTTTTTTTATAGGTATATTTTAAGAAAAATGTATTTAAACGGATTTAGCTTCGCTTTCATCGGCTATTTTTTTCTTTACAAGGATATTAATATACCTTAGTAGCTGTTCCTAATAAGAAGTTTCCAGAATAAATATATGATTTAGTAAGGTTGAATTAATTCGAATAAAAAAAAGCGCTAATATTAAATTAGCGCTTTTTTTTATTTTTATATGATCTCTTAATCAAATTCTGATGTAAAATATAATTTTACGGTTGGATATTTACTTTGTGTCATTTGAATAGTAAAATCAGAATCTGCTAAGAAAACTAGTTGTCCGTACTTATCGTGAGCAAGGAATTTTTGTTTGATACGTTTAAATTCTTTGAATTCCTCATTTTTTGCATCATCTGGTTTTACCCAACAAGCTTTATGTACAGGGAAATTTTCGTAAGTACATTTTGCGCCATATTCGTGCTCCAAACGATATTGAATAACTTCGTATTGAAGAGCTCCAACTGTTCCGATTACTTTTCGATTATTCATTTCTAAAGTAAATAACTGAGCGACACCTTCATCCATTAGCTGATCTACACCTTTTTCCAATTGTTTTGCTTTCATTGGATCGGCATTGTTAATGTATCTAAAATGCTCTGGAGAGAAACTTGGAATTCCTTTAAAGCTCATTATTTCTCCTTCTGTCAAAGTATCTCCAATTTTAAAGTTTCCAGTATCATGTAAACCAACAATATCTCCAGGATAAGAAATATCGACGATTTCTTTTTTCTCAGCAAAGAATGCATTCGGACTTGAGAATTTTAAATTTTTCTTTTGGCGAACGTGATAGTAAGGTTTGTTTCTTTCGAAAGTTCCAGAAACAATTTTAATAAATGCTAAACGGTCACGATGTTTCGGATCCATGTTAGCGTGGATTTTGAAAACAAATCCAGACATTTTTTCTTCTGCTGGATCAACCAAACGAGTTTCAGAGTCTTTTGGTCTTGGAGAAGGAGCAATTGTGATAAAACAATCTAGCAACTCACGAACTCCAAAATTATTTAAAGCAGAACCAAAGAATACTGGCTGGATTTTTCCATCCAAATAATCCTGACGTTCAAATTTTGGATAAACTTCATCAATCAATTCTAATTCTTCACGAAGTTTATTAGCCGCTTTTTCTCCCACAATTTTATCTAATTCTGGATTGTTTTGTACATCAGAAAAAGCAATTGTTTCTTCGATATTTTTTCGGCTGTCTCCACTAAAAAGATTGATGTTTTCTTCCCACAAGTTGTAAATTCCCTGAAAATCATAACCCATTCCGATTGGGAAACTTAATGGAGTAACTTTTAAACCTAACTTTTGTTCAACTTCATCCATTAGGTCAAAAGCATCTTTACCTTCACGATCTAATTTGTTGATGAAAACAATCATCGGAATGTTACGCATTCTACAAACTGCAACTAATTTCTCCGTTTGTTCTTCGACTCCTTTTGCAACGTCAATAACAACAATTACGCTATCAACGGCAGTTAAAGTTCTAAATGTATCTTCGGCAAAATCCTTGTGTCCAGGAGTATCAAGGATGTTGATTTTTTTATCTTTATAATTAAAAGCAAGCACAGAAGTCGAAACCGAAATACCTCTTTGGCGTTCGATTTCCATAAAATCACTCGTTGCTCCTTTTTTAATTTTATTATTTTTTACAGCTCCTGCTTCCTGAATAGCTCCTCCAAACAGCAATAATTTTTCTGTTAAAGTTGTTTTACCGGCATCGGGATGCGAGATAATTCCAAATGTTCTTCTGCGTTGTATTTCTTTTAAAAAGCTCATATTTCGTATAAATAGGTTGCAAAAATACTATTAATTACGGCTTAATAAAAATATTCACTTCTTAATTTGAAAGAGATAGTTTTCTAATAGGCTGTTTCTCGAAAAAAGTAAGGCTGTCATAAATAACAGCCTTAGAATAGCCATTTTAAATTACTGATTAATTGACCAAATTGAATGTCCTTTTGGAGGACATTGTATTTTTACCCACTTATCTGCTTGAGTAGTCGGATACCAGGTTGAATTTCCTGTAAAATCTTTAATTTGTGTATTTGCCCAATTGGTCTGAATCCATCTTTCTTGCCAAACATCAGAGTTGTTGATATAAACTACTAAACCTGGATTTCCGTTGTATCCGTTTCTTCTTGCAACGTATTCATCATTGTCAGAATATAAAATAGAAGTTGTTCCAGTCGCTTTATTATTGTGAATCCAAATCAGATTATTCAATTTATTTTTATCTAGCCATTCTTCGTAATCTCTATAGAAAATTGTTGGATAGCCTTCGTGAGTTAATATATAGGAGTAAGCTAGCATCTTGCTCCAAATTTCGTCAGTGTCATGATTGGTTACAAAAGTTACTGCTTTGTACGGATTGCGTTTCCACATCATGTCATCATTTAACAGCGCAAGATTATTTCCATCAAAAGCATCATTCATTTTATAATAACATGCAAAATCAAATACAGAACTATTAGCAGCGTTTGCCCAGTCATTTAACACATTTACATTCGAGTCCCACAATTCTCCAACAGAAAATCCACCAACATTTGCATTCCACGCATTTACAACCCACGCACCGAAACCTTTCACATAGTCAAATCTCCAGCCGTCAAATTTCATGGTGTTTTTATAATATTTACCAACTCCATCTGCACGAAGCCATAGCCAGTCTTTTACATAAGGATCTGCGTGGCATAAATCTGGAAATCCTCCAAACGAACCTTCATCATTATTGCCAAAACTATTTTTGTAAAAATTAGCATAAGTTCGTTTAAATTTTCCCGAAGCAATTCCATTAAAATTAGTCCAGGTATTTGTTCCCGTAAACGGATTTGCTTCTGATTGTCCACCGCTATTATGATTAATTACAATATCGGCATACACTTTAATATTTTGAGCATGAGCATTTGTAATCAAACTTACCAATTCGCTTTTTGATCCAAATCTAGTTTCAATAGTTCCGTTCTGATTGTAATCTCCAAAATCAAAATAATCAGTTGGATCGTAACCCATTGAAAATGCTCCGTTTTGTGCTTTTGAAGCAGGCGGAAGCCAGATAGAACCAATTCCAGCATTTCCCCAAGCGATTACTTTACTGCTAACAGTATTCCACCAATTTCCTCCAGCAGGAACATCCCAATAAAATGCCTGCATCATGACACCGCCACCTGGATTATCAACATATTTTCCAGTTGAAGAAGAATTAGAAATTCCAGTGCTAAAAGGTTTTCCGTCGTGATGCGTAACATCAATAATTTTAAATTGCTGACTTTCAGCTTTTGAATCAGATTCACTAATTTCATTTGTAGAACACGAATACAATAATCCCGTAAATGCCGCAATTAGGCATAACTTTAAAATAGGTTTTTTCATAATAGATTGTGGTTTAGTTAAATAGTTTCTTTTTATAATTGTCAATTTTAAAGCTTTAAAAAGCAAAAATCATCATTTTTAAAAGCAAAAATTATCAATTACTCATCTAAAGTAGACTTTTTTTGATTTAATTATATTTTGTAAGAAAATATTATATTACGAAAACGTTGTAGTGTCGAGAACTTTTTTATAGAAGTCTTATAACGAGGTTTTTATTGAGTTTTTAAAACAATTCTGATTCATAATTTACGAATTGTTTTTAATGGTGTTTAAAGACAGAAAAACAATTAATGAAAATAGGATTTAAATGCTATCCTATAATTTTTTGTTAATAGTATATCGGATAGTTGTATTATGTAATTGAATTGTTATTTTTGTTCGTTATAAGTTAAGACAGAACTATACTAATTATTTATGTTTCAGGAAGTATTTCGGAAATTATAAATAACTTTGGCGAGTTATCTAAAGCAGGCTTTACATTCAAATAAAATTTAAAATAATGTTATTAAAAAAATTACAGCTAAAAACAATTGATTACAAGTTTGTTCTAACAGTTTGTTTTTTTCTTTTTTTTGCTCCAATTGTTGCAGCTCAAGAAATAATTCCTGATGTCGTTGCTGAGAAACCTGCTGAAAAACCTTCGGGAGGAAAATTGAAAATAGATGGAATTATTGCTACGGTAGGAGATTATATCGTATTGGATTCTGATATTGATAAAGGATTTTTAGAAATTACTACACAAGGAGGATCTGTTAAAGATATTACAAGATGCCAAATGCTTGGGAAACTTCTGGAAGATAAATTATATGCGCACCAAGCCATTCAGGATAGTATTATTGTGAGTGATGCCGAAGTAAGAGGTATGATGGAAGAGCGTCTTAATTATATGACACAGCAAGTTGGTGGTGACATTAACAAAGTTGTTGAGTACTATAAAAAAAGTTCTGTAGAAGAATTCAAAACCTATTTTGCTGATATCCTGAAAGAGCAAAAATTAGCATCAGAAATGAGAGACAAGATCGTTAAAGATGTTGAAATTACTCCAGAAGAGGTGCGTAATTTCTTTAAGAAAATTCCAAAAGATGAATTGCCAACTTTTGGTGCAGAAATGGAAGTAGCACAAATTGTTGTAGAGCCGAAGGTTTCTAAGGAAGATAAGCAAAAAGTAATTGATAGATTAAACGCAATAAAACAAGAAGTATTAGACGGATCGAGTTTTGCTACGAAAGCTGTTTTATATTCTCAAGATCCTGGATCTTCTCCAAATGGGGGTTACTATAAAATGAATAGAAAAACCGCCTTTATAAAAGAATTTAAAGACGTTGCTTTCAGTTTGCAGGCAGGTGAAATTTCTGCTCCTTTTGAAACAATTTATGGATTTCATATTATTATGGTAGAGAAAATCAAAGGACAAGAAATTGAACTTCGCCATATTTTGATTTCGCCAACTGTTTCTGAAGCAGCCTTAAAAGAAGCTAAAGAAAGAATTACTAACATTAGAAATAAAATTGTTGGAAACGAATTATCATTTGCAGATGCTGCTAGAACAGAATCTGATGAAAAAGAAACAAGAGCAAATGGAGGAACTTTAATGAATCCTACAACTCAAGATACTCGTTTTGAATTGACAAAAATGGATCCAACTTTATACAGTCAAGTTTCTAATTTAAAAGGAAATGAGGTTTCTCAACCACTTTTAAATACTGACGATAAAGGTAAAAAAACGTATAAATTGATTACTGTTACAAACAGAATTGAAGATCATACTGCTGACTACGCTAAGGATTATACCAAAATTAAAGAATTAGCATTAAAAGAAAAGCAGATTAATGCAATCGCAAAATGGTTTGATACTAAAATTAAAGATACTTATATCAAAATTGTTGGAGAGTATAAAGAATGTGCTTTTGCAAACAACTGGTTAAAAAAATAATTTTTATTAAATAAATAAAAAGAGTTAGTTTTATGAATTCGTAAAGCTAACTCTTTTTAATTTAAAATATATTCATAAATGTCTGACGTAACAGCAATTCACAATTTAGTTCAAAAAAGAAATGAGCTAAAAAACGAAATAGCGAAAATAATTGTAGGGCAAGATGCCGTTGTAGATCAAATTTTACTTTGTATATTTTCTGGAGGACACGCACTTTTGATTGGAGTTCCAGGTTTGGCAAAAACCTTAATGATAAATACTTTGTCTCAAGCTTTGGGATTAGATTTTAAAAGAATTCAGTTTACGCCAGATTTGATGCCTTCTGATATTTTAGGAAGCGAAATTTTGGATGAAAATAGAAACTTCAAGTTTATTAAAGGTCCGATTTTTTCTAATATTATTTTGGCTGACGAGATAAATAGAACGCCGCCAAAAACACAAGCCGCTTTATTGGAAGCGATGCAAGAAAGATCGGTGACTATTGCAGGACAGCATCATAAACTAGATTTGCCTTATTTTGTTTTGGCAACACAAAACCCAATAGAGCAAGAAGGCACTTATCCTTTGCCAGAAGCGCAGCTAGATCGTTTTATGTTTGCAATTAAATTAGAATATCCAACTTTTGAGGAAGAAGTTCAAGTAGTTAAAAGAACTACTTCGGATGTTAAAACGGTAATTAATCCTTTGTTTAATGCTCAGGAAATTATCGATTTTCAGCATTTAATTCGCAGAATTCCTGTTGCAGATAATGTTATAGAATACGCTGTAACTTTAGTTAGCAAAACAAGACCCGATAATTCATTGTCAAATGATTTTGTAAAAAACTATTTAGATTGGGGAGCAGGACCTAGGGCTTCGCAAAACTTAATTTTAGCTGCCAAAGCCCATGCCGCTTTTAATGGAAAGTTTTCTCCTGATATTGAAGATGTAAAAGCTGTTGCAACTGGAATTTTAAGACACAGAATTATCAAAAACTATAAAGCAGATGCGGAAGGAATAACGGAAGAAGTTATCATTCAAAAACTGCTTTAAAAATAAAATGCATTGATAAAAATCCTGATAATTATTATCAGGATTTTTGTTTTTTAGGAAATGGGAAAATCTTCTCATAACGACGTTTTAAATCTCAACTATAACGTTATAATTGCTTATTTAGAAAGGTTCTTAGCGAAAATAGAGGTAAAATCTCACTTACAATATAACATTGAATTTCGACTTTGTTAAAGAAAAGATTTTTAAATGTTAATAATTCATTATTTTAATATAAAACTGAATTTTTGGCAAAAACAAGCAGTGAAAATCGTTTTTTAGCAATAATAATTTTTGAAAAGCGGACTTCTATTATATTTTTTTTAATTATCGGGTTTAATGCTTAAATTTGCCTCAAAAAAATAAATCCGCTTTTATTATGAATATTTATCAGGATTACATTCAAGAAATTGAAGAAAGAAAAAATCAAGGGTTACACCCTAAACCAATTGATGGAGCTGAATTATTAAGCGAAATCATTGCTCAAATTAAAGATGCAGATAACGCACATCGCGAAGACTCTCTTAAGTTTTTTATTTACAATACATTACCTGGTACAACAAGCGCTGCAGGTGAAAAAGCTAAATTTTTAAAAGAAATTATTCTTGGTCAATCAGTAGTAAAAGAAATTACTCCAGCTTTTGCTTTTGAGTTGCTTTCTCACATGAAAGGTGGACCATCAATCGAAGTATTACTTGATTTAGCTTTAGGCTATGATGCAGCTATCGCAAAAGAAGCGGCTAAAGTATTAAAAACACAAGTTTTCCTTTACGAAGCAGATACAGATCGTTTGGTAGAGGCATTCAAAAATGATAATGCAATTGCAAAAGAAATCCTTGAAAGTTATGCTCAAGCTGAGTTTTTTACAAAACTTCCAGCTGTAGCTGACGAAATTAAGGTAGTTACTTTTATTGCAGGTGAAGGTGATATCTCTACAGATTTACTTTCTCCAGGTAATCAAGCGCACTCTCGTTCAGATCGTGAGCTTCATGGTCAGTGTATGATTACTCCTCAAGCACAACAAGAAATTAAAGCATTACAAGCACAACACCCAGATAAAAGTGTGATGCTGATAGCTGAAAAAGGAACAATGGGAGTTGGTTCTTCTAGAATGTCAGGTGTAAACAACGTGGCACTTTGGACAGGAAAACAAGCTAGTCCATATATTCCATTCGTTAATATTGCTCCAATTGTTGGAGGAACAAACGGAATTTCTCCAATTTTCTTAACAACTGTAGACGTTACTGGTGGTATTGGTTTAGACCTTAAAAACTGGGTTAAAAAAGTAGATGCGGAAGGTAATGTTATTCGTAATGAAAATGACGAACCAATTTTAGAGCAAACATATTCTGTTGCTACAGGAACGGTTCTTACAATAAATATTAAAGAGAAAAAACTTTACAATGGAGATCAGGAATTGATTGATATTTCTAAAGCATTTACTCCGCAAAAAATGGAATTTATCAAAGCTGGTGGTTCTTACGCTATCGTATTTGGTAAAAAACTTCAAACATTAGCGGCGAAAGTTTTAAATGTTGAAGCTCCGCTTGTATACGCTCCATCAAAAGAAGTTTCTCATGAAGGACAAGGTCTTACTGCAGTAGAAAAAATCTTCAACAAAAATGCAGTTGGTATTGCTCCAGGTAAAGTATTGCATGCTGGTTCTGATGTTCGTGTAGAAGTAAACATTGTAGGTTCTCAAGATACTACAGGTCTTATGACTGCTCAGGAATTAGAATCTATGGCGGCTACGGTTATTTCTCCAATTGTTGACGGTGCTTACCAATCTGGTTGTCACACTGCTTCGGTTTGGGATAAAAAGGCACAAGCGAACATTCCAAAATTGATGAAATTTATGAACGATTTCGGATTAATCACAGCTCGTGACCCGAAAGGTGTTTATCATTCAATGACGGATGTAATCCACAAAGTACTTAACGATATTACTATCGATGAGTGGGCTATCATTATTGGTGGTGACTCTCATACGAGAATGTCAAAAGGTGTTGCTTTTGGTGCTGATTCAGGAACTGTTGCTCTTGCATTGGCTACTGGAGAGGCTTCAATGCCAATTCCAGAATCTGTAAAAGTTACTTTCAAAGGAGATATGAAAGGTTACATGGATTTCCGTGATGTGGTTCATGCTACTCAAGCGCAAATGCTTCACCAATTTGGAGGAGAAAATGTTTTCCAAGGAAGAATTATCGAGGTTCACATTGGAACATTAACTGCTGATCAGGCGTTTACATTTACTGACTGGACTGCAGAGATGAAAGCAAAAGCTTCTATCTGTATTTCTGAAGATGATACTTTAATCGAATCATTGGAAATTGCAAAAGGCAGAATCCAGATTATGATCGATAAAGGAATGGATAACGATAAACACGTTCTTCAAGGATTAATCAACAAAGCAGATAAGAGAATTGCTGAGATTAAATCTGCTGAAAAACCAGCTTTAACTCCAGACGCAAATGCTAAATATTATGCAGAAGTTGTAGTTGATTTGGATCAGATTGCTGAGCCAATGATCGCCGATCCAGATGTAAATAACGTTGATGTTTCTAAACGATATACTCACGATACAATCAGACCTTTATCTTTCTACGGAGGAGATAAAAAAGTAGATCTTGGATTTATCGGATCTTGTATGGTTCACAAAGGAGATATGAAAATCCTTGCTCAAATGTTGAAAAATGTTGAAGCACAAACAGGTAAAGTAGAATTTAAAGCTCCGCTAGTTGTGGCTCCACCTACATATAATATTGTAGATGAATTGAAAGCAGAAGGTGATTGGGAAGTTTTACAAAAATACTCAGGTTTCGAATTTGATGATAACGCTCCAAAAGGCGCTGCTCGTACAGAATATGAAAATATGTTGTATTTAGAGCGTCCAGGATGTAACCTTTGTATGGGTAACCAAGAAAAAGCAGCTAAAGGAGATACAGTAATGGCAACATCTACTCGTCTTTTCCAAGGAAGAGTTGTTGAGGATAAAGAAGGTAAAAAAGGAGAATCTCTTCTTTCTTCTACTCCAGTTGTGGTATTGTCTACAATTTTAGGTAGAACTCCTACTATTGAAGAATATACTGCTGCAGTTGATGGTATTAACTTAACTAAGTTTGCACCTTCTAACAAGCAATTAGTTATGTAATCTTACGATTATTAATATTTCAAAGCCCGAGCGATAAACTCGGGCTTTTTCTTTTATAGCTGTTCATTTTTTTGTAACTTGTCATGTTAGAAAATAAAAAAAAAACAAAACAATAAACTTATGGCTTTTGATATTGAAATGATAAAAAAAGTGTATGAGAACATGCCAGCTCGTGTTGACAAAGCGCGCGAAATTGTTGGTCGTCCACTTACTTTAACGGAAAAAATTTTATACAATCACCTTTGGGATGGAAATCCAACTAAGGCGTTTGGAAGAGGAGTTGATTATGTTGACTTCGCGCCAGATCGTGTTGCCTGTCAAGATGCAACAGCACAAATGGCATTATTGCAGTTTATGCATGCAGGAAAATCTAAAGTGGCGGTACCAACAACGGTTCATTGCGATCACTTGATTCAAGCAAAGGTAGATGCTGTAACAGATTTGGCCAGAGCAAAAACACAAAGCAATGAAGTTTTTGACTTCCTATCTTCAGTTTCAAATAAATACGGAATTGGTTTTTGGAAACCAGGTGCGGGAATTATTCACCAAGTTGTACTTGAAAATTATGCATTTCCAGGCGGAATGATGATCGGTACCGATTCTCATACTGTAAATGCAGGTGGTTTAGGAATGGTAGCAATCGGAGTAGGTGGAGCAGATGCTGTAGACGTAATGTCTGGTATGGCGTGGGAACTTAAATTTCCAAAATTAATTGGAGTTAAGTTAACAGGTAAATTATCAGGATGGACAGCTCCTAAAGATGTTATTCTTAAAGTTGCTGGTATTCTTACTGTAAAAGGTGGTACTGGTGCTATTGTAGAATATTTTGGAGAAGGTGCAACATCAATGTCTTGTACTGGTAAAGGAACTATCTGTAATATGGGTGCCGAAATTGGAGCTACAACTTCTACTTTTGGGTATGATGCTTCAATGGGACGTTACCTGCGTTCTACAAATCGTGCTGATGTTGCAGATGCAGCTGATAAAATTGCGCCATATTTAACAGGAGATCCAGAAGTATACGCTAATCCAGAGCAATATTTTGATCAAGTAATTGAAATTAATTTGTCTGAATTAGAACCACACTTAAATGGGCCTTTTACTCCAGATTTAGCTACGCCGATTTCTAAAATGAAAGAAGAAGCTATTAAAAACAATTGGCCATTACAAATTCAAGTTGGTTTAATAGGATCTTGTACGAACTCTTCTTACGAAGATATTTCTCGTGCAGCTTCTTTAGCAAGACAAGTTGCTGATAAAAACTTGAAAACAAAAGCAGAGTTTACTATTACTCCAGGTTCTGAAGTAGTTCGTTCAACTATCGAAAGAGATGGATTTATTGATACGTTTCATAAAATTGGAGCAACTGTTTTTGCAAATGCCTGCGGACCATGTATTGGTATGTGGGATAGAGAAGGAGCAGAAAAAGAAGAAAGAAACACTATTGTTCACTCTTTCAACCGTAACTTTTCAAAACGTGCAGATGGTAATCCTAATACGCTAGCTTTTGTTGGTTCTCCAGAATTAGTAACAGCAATGGCAATTGCAGGAGATTTAGGTTTTAATCCATTGACTGATAAATTGATAAATGAAGAAGGTGAAGAAGTAATGCTTGATGCTCCAACAGGAGATGAGCTTCCTTCAAAAGGTTTCTACGCTGAAGATCCAGGATTTCAAGCTCCTGCTGAAGATGGTTCAGGTGTTGCAGTTGTCGTGAATCCAACATCTGAGCGTTTGCAGTTGTTGGCTCCGTTTGATGCCTGGGATGGTAAAAATATTACCGGTGCTAAATTATTGATTAAAGCGTTTGGAAAATGTACAACCGACCATATTTCTATGGCTGGACCATGGTTGCGTTTCAGAGGGCATTTAGATAATATTTCTAACAATATGTTGATTGGTGCTGTAAATGCTTACAACCAAAAAACAAACTCTGTTAAAAATCAATTAACAGGTCAATACGACGCTGTTCCAGCAGTTGCACGTGCCTATAAAGCAGCTGGAGTTCCGTCTATTGTCGTTGGAGATCATAATTATGGAGAAGGTTCTTCTCGTGAGCACGCTGCAATGGAGCCACGTTTCTTGGGTGTAAAAGCAGTGTTAGTAAAATCTTTTGCTCGTATTCATGAAACAAATCTTAAAAAACAAGGACTTTTAGGATTGACGTTTGCTAATGAAGCAGATTATGATAAAATTCAAGAAGATGATACAATTAACTTCTTAGATTTAACTGAGTTTGCTCCAGGTAAACCATTGACTTTAGAATTTGTTCATGAAGATGGAACAAAAGATATAATCTTAGCAAATCATACTTATAACGAAGGTCAAATTGGCTGGTTTGTTGCAGGTTCAGCATTGAACTTAATTGCTGCTGGAAAAGCTTAATTAAGATGTTATAATTTCAAGTAAAAAATGCTCTGTGAAAACAGAGCATTTTTTTATTAATAGTTTTTGTGTTTTTGCTAAAGAGTCAAGCCATCTACTTGTTTTTTTTATGAAGAAATTTTAGTTTGACCAATTTTAGAACAATAGGAAATTATCCATCTGATTTAGTTGTATCAGTAGTTTGCGATAAAATTTTTGTTCTTGTAGCTCTTGTGTTTCCAAATTCTCCAACATTAATACTGTATACTTTTGACGAAGACATTTTAGAGAAGTTTTTATCAGAAAGCCCGCCTATGATGTATAATTTGTTATCATTGTAGAGCAAAGCGGCATATTTCACCTCAATATTGATTTCGTATTCTTTTAATTGTTTAGTCTGTATGTTGTAGGTATATATTTTTTGATTCTCAAAAAAGTAAATAATATCATCATGATAAGTAAGTGCAGGCCTTTCTAATCCTGAAAACAATTCGCCTTCAGTTTGCCATTTTTCTGTTATCAAATCGAATGTTTCAATTTTGGAAACCAAATTTCCATCGTTCCCTCCCAAAAGATAAATTTTATCACCAGCTAAAATTCCTGATGTTTCTTTTGCTGTTGGCATTTGGGCAAGTTCATACCAGTATCCTGAAGTGATATTATACATATGAACTTTATTAGTGAACGTCTTTTTGCCACTTTCAGATTTCTTAATAGAACCACCCATAACTATAATGTTATCTTTGTAAATAACAGAGGCAAAATCTGAAGCTTGATGCGGATTTGTTTTGTCAATTGTTATAGTATTGGTATTTGTATCGAATACTTCGATTTGATCTTGTAGATATTCAAATTTGCCGTTTACTGAAATCCTTTTTCCTCCTATAATATAAATCTTGTCATTGTAAGGAAAAATACTGTGATTGGCTCTCTTCTTAAATTTTACAGTAGAAGTTTCCCAGCTGTCATTTTTAATATCATAAATAGCTAAGTTGTCTTTAAAAATAAAATAATCTGGATTGCGGCTAAGTTCCTTTTGAACATCTAATGCAGTTGCATCAGGTCTTTCGTCTCGAAGTTTCATGAATGAGTTGGTCTCTCGAGATTCATTCCCTCCAGTAAGATAAATTTTTCCATCTTTTACAAAAGAACCAAAAGAAAATACAGGATCTTTTAATGGTTTTAGAACATTAAATTCAAGTTTTGCTTTTAATTTTACATTGTTATTAATTGCGACTTCAGATAAATTTTGAATATTCTCTTTCAAATAAATTTTAAAGTTTTGATTTTCTAAATCGGTAACGGCTATTTTGATGGACTGAAATCCGATATAAGAGAATTCTAATACTTCACTTTCTTTAAATTTTGAAAGTATGCGTATTGAAAAAAGACCATTTTTATTGGTAATCGTTCCACTTTTACTTGATATTGCATAAATATTTACATTTTCGAGAGGCTCACCATTTTCAGAAAATACAGTTCCTTTCAGATCTTGTGCAATTAAAATTACCGGAAACAGAAGAAGAAAATAAAGTAGTTTTTTCACAATTTTTTTGAAAGTTAAGTTAATATTAAATTCTAAATTATGGTATTAGTATAAAAATCTGCATTTCAAAAAGTTGGCTCAACATTTATGCCAAGGCTGTTAATTTAGATGAAATTAATTGTTAAAAATTATGGATTTTAAGGTTTTAAGAGTTAAATTCGCCTTTGAGGTAATATATTTGTAACTTTTGAGTTTAATTCTGTAATGAAACTTAAAAAATAAGAGGTACTAACTTAAATAGTAGATATGGTTTTTAGATTAATAATAGTTTTGATTTTTTTCAGTGGAGGAGCGTTTGCGCAAGATAATTTTGTTAAACACAAAATTTCACAAGGAGAAAATCTTTCTGTTATTGCTAAAAAATATGGAGTAAAAGTAAAAGATATTGCAGATGCAAATCCAGACGCTCCTAAAATTCTAAAACTAAATTCGGTACTTTTAATTCCAAATAAAAATAAGAATACTGCCAAATCTAAACCAAAGTTAGAGGCTAAATCGGAACCAAAATCCGAAGTAATTGCAAGTAATACTCTAGGATCGCACGAAGTTTTGTCTAAAGAAACGCTTTGGGGAATCTCAAAAAAATACAATGTGACGGTTGATGAATTAAAGAAAGCCAATCCGCTTCTGGAAACGGAAGGCTTGAAAATCGGACAGAAAATTGTAATTCCTTCCGCTAATTCATTGCCAAACGACAAGCCTGTTATTCAGGAAATTGCTTCGAAAGATGTTGAACTTTACAGAGAAGTCAAAGCTAAAGAAACTAAATACGGTATTTCAAAAGAATACGGAATTACAGTTGCGGAATTGGAACGTCAGAATCCGTCAATAAAAGGGAAAGTTCCTGTTGGTTACCTTTTAAAAATTCGAATTCCAAAAGAAAAAGCAGATGCGATTGAAGCATCTAAAGCAGTTCAAGAATCACAAAATGTAGCAATTACTTCGCCTGTTCAAATCGCAGAAACGGCCGAAATAAAAAAAGACTCTACATTTGTAAAATTAGCGGCAGGAAGTCATTCTGAATTAATAGACCAGCTTATTGCAAATGCAACTGAGAATATCGGAATACGCTATCGTTCTGGCGGAACCACAAAAGCAGGTTTCGATTGCTCAGGTTTAATGATCTGTACGTTTAATAATTTTGATATTAAACTTCCAAGAAGTTCAATAGAACAATCTCGCGTCGGAACAAAAGTAAACACAGACGAAGCGCAAAAAGGCGATTTGATTTTCTTTAGAACCAACGGAAGACGACATATTAATCATGTCGGAATGATTGTGGAAGTTGCTGAAGGTGAAATCAAATTTGTTCATTCTTCTACTCATGGTGGCGTAATGATTTCTTCTACAAAAGAGCCTTACTACACAAGAGCTTTTTCTCAGGTAAATAGAGTTTTAGAATAAAATTATTTAGAGAAAAGTATTTTTTAATGTCTCTAGGCAAAAAGGTTTGCTCCAAAAATCAGTTACATATTTGTTTTCTTTTGCTTTTCTAATTTCATCTGTATCCAAAGTTGAGGAAAGAACAAAAATTTCTACTTTGTTATTTATTTTTTCGGCAAGTCTAGCAAATTCCTCCAAAAATTCAAATCCATTCATTACAGGCATTTGAATGTCTAAAAAAATAACTAACGAGTTTTGAATTGGATTTTTTGTAAGCCAATCAATAGCTTCTTTTCCATTATTTGCAATGAATAAAGGATTTATATTTAATCCTTTTTTGAGTAGTTTTTTAGTAACAAATTGGTCAATTAAATTATCTTCTACTAGTAAAAAATCAGGTTTAGATGGCATGTGAATGTGGTATTGTTACTATAAATTTACTTCCAACGTTGCTTTCTGAAAACACGGAAATTTCGCCCTTTATGTTTTCAACGGCTTCTTTTACAATATAAAGTCCCAATCCAGAGCCTTTGTTTTTGTTCGTTCCGAAGTACATTTCAAATATATTTTCTTTGTCTTTATCATTAATTCCGATTCCGTTATCTGTAACTTCAATTTTGTTTAAACCATCGCTAAAATAGGTTTTGATAGAAATAAACATTTCTTGTTTGCTAGTGTCGGAATATTTTATAGCATTGGAAATTAAATTGTTAATGATGATTTTTAAACGAAGTCCATCACTTTCAATTTCGTCAACTAAATGTTCTTGGGTAAATTTTATTCTATTGGCATTTTCAATGTGCATCAATTGAAGAATGGCTTCATTAAAAAGCTCTTTCAAACTTACAGGTTCCATGATTATTTCTTTTCTTTTATTCTTGGAATAATCTATAATGTCGCTAATAAATTGATCTTGTCTTGCAAGACTATGATGCATCATTTGGAGATAATTGCGAATTTGAGTTACATCATCTTCTAAAGATGTAATTTCTATAAGTCCTTTTAGCGAAGTTATGGGAGATCTCAAATCGTGAGAAGCACTATAAACAAATCGGTCTAATTCGCGATTTACGATAATTAAATTTTCATTTTTTGCCTCGGTTTCCTTTTTAGAAATAAGTAATCTTTTAACCATAATAGAATAATACAGGCAAACGCTGCATATTATAACTAGAACAAAAAACACATTTGTAAAAATCAGCAGGTCTTTTATTTTTCTAGTTCCTTCACCCAATAGATTAGAGAAATTTCTTTCATTGATCGTTAAACTATCACTAATAGAACTAATTTCTTTTAAATATTGCCTTTGATCTTTTAAAGTTAAAAGATTACGGTTGATTTTAGCATTAACCTCTTGTCCAATTACAAATAGTTTGAAGATTAGTTTGTCGCCTTTTCCCCATTCATCAATTGCTTTGGCTAAAAAAGAAACTTCTTTGAAATTGTCAAAAAGCCAAATAATATCATCTAAATCATCTTCGTGATTTCGCCCAATAAGCAGACCTTTTCTTGCGATATCATTATCTCCAGCTTTTAAAAGTGTAATTCGAGCAATACCATCGCCTTGAGGAACTTTCAATTCTTCACAATACAATTTCCATTGATTAGGGTTTTTGGTATATAAATAAGTGATGAGGTGTCTAGATGCTTCTTTCTGGCTTTTTGAATAGTGAGATTCTCCGTTTACATAAGCTCTGTTTGCAGATAAGATTTTAATGGTAAAAAAGTTGATGCAAATCAGTAAAGCGCAGGAAATAAAAATGATTAAAATAAGAATAAAAACATTTGGAAAACGGAAGTTTTTTAAAGCTTGCAACTTAGACATAAGCTTATAATTAGTAGGTTAATAGTAAAGTGTCTTTTTGCGTATTTGAGTAAAATGAAACAAACTTTTGGGGAAAGATTTGTTTAATTGTTACTTAAACACTTGTTAATGAAAAATGTTATTTTAAAATAGATTTAGATTGGCTTTTTCAAATGTAGTAAAAATTATCTTATTTATTTTTCAAAAAAATAGCTAATTTTTTAAAATTTTATTTTGGTTTTCTCTAATTGTTTGAAGTTTGTTTTGCGATTAGTTCTAATAAAAAAGATTCTTTTAGTTCTTTTTAAGGATTTTAAAAAGAATAAATATATAGACTTATAAATTGAAATATTGAACTTTTGTTTAAGTTAAATGGAATTTTGCTCTAAAATCTCGCGCAAAGAATTAACCGTCTAAAAGCATAAATAGACGGTACAACAGGGAAATATTTGTTTATTCTATTCTTAAATTCAGCAGATAAATTTTCGAATTGTTTCTCATTTAGACGCTCTTCATAAACAGTAAGTGCAGAACCAGAAATGAAATTAAAAAAGTCATTTTTAGAAGTCGAAATCTGTGGATAAACTTTTTCATAGATAACGAGATTTTTTCCTCCATTTTCAAAAAATATTTTAGCGTATTCGTCTAAACTTAAAACAGGAGAAGGTCGTGTCCAATTATTTAAATATGAAGCAAAAGGTTCTTCTTGAACTAAATTTAAAAGTATTCTGTTTAGAATATTCTCATTTTGTTGCGGCATTTGTACAGCCAATTGCCCTCCAGGATTTAGATGAGAAATAATTTTTGGAAAAAGTTCGCCATGATTATCAATCCATTGTAAAGCAGCATTCGAAAAAATGACATCCCATTTTGTTTCCTCTTTTAATTGGTCTGGAATAGATAATTCTTTAAAAGTTAAATTTTCAGCTGTCGGAGCTTTTGCTAGCATTTCAGCTGAATTGTCTATTCCTAGAACAGTTGAATTAGGAAGTTTCTCAGACAGTTTTTTTGTGAGTTCGCCAGTTCCGCATCCTAAATCGATAACTTTTAGATTTGGCTGATCAACAATATGACTTACTAAATCATTAAAAGGTCTAGAACGTTCTGTTTTAAATTCATCATATTTTTTTGGATCCCAAGTCATAATCTATGTTTTTATTTAAAGATAAGAAAAGATCATTTGAGATTATGTTAAGTTTTGGAAAAGTCTTTAAGTTTTATGTCATGAATGGTAATGCCTTAAATATGTTTGTACCGTTCGCGTAAGGGATAGAGGCGGTATCCTTTTATGAAGAGAAACGGAATAAAAGATATAGCCGATAGCCCGACCCGAAGGGATACGCCCATAATATTGCGAATTCAGAATTAAAAAAATAAAATTTCTAAAAAAAGTATATCTTTAACCAACCCAAAACCAATAAAAATGCAAGAAAACGATCAAGAACATTTTAAAAGAGAACTCGGATTATTAGACGGAACCATGCTTGTAGTTGGTTCTATGATAGGATCTGGAATATTTATTGTAAGCGCAGATATCGCAAGACGAGTCGGATCTGCAGGATGGCTAACGTTAATTTGGCTGATTTCAGGATTGATTACAGTTATTGCCGCTGTAAGTTATGGCGAATTGAGTTCTATGTTTCCAAAAGCAGGAGGACAGTATGTTTATCTAAAAGAAGCATATAATAAGCTAATTGCGTTTCTGTACGGATGGAGTTTTTTTGCAGTAATACAGACCGGAACAATTGCAGCAGTTGGTGTTGCATTTTCAAAATTTGCCGCTTATTTATACGAGCCTTTTAGCGATGAAAATATTCTTTACGAAATTGGCTTTTTTAAACTCAACGCCGCGCAAGTAGTTTCTATTATTACCATAATTTTATTGTCTTATATAAATAGTCGTGGTGTAAAAAACGGAAAGATTCTGCAAACCGTTCTTACAATCATCAAAATTTTATCATTACTAGGATTAATTGTATTCGGATTAACATTGGCAGCAAAAGCTTCTGTTTGGAATGCCAATTGGACAGATGCTTGGAATACTCGTGTTTTTGATACAGAAAGCGGTGAATGGATGCCAATTGGAGGAACAGCTTTGATTACAGGAATTTCGGCAGCAATGGTTGGATCATTATTTTCTAGTGATGCTTGGAATGGTGTTACTTTTATTGCTGGAGAAATTAAAAATCCACAGAGAAATGTTGGTTTAAGTTTGTTTCTCGGAACTTTTATCGTAACCATCATTTATGTATTGACAAATATTATGTATTTGGCTGTAATTCCGTTAGATGAAATTGCTACAGCAAAATCTGATCGTGTTGCAGTTGTGGCATCACAATATATTTTTGGAAATATCGGAACGCTTATCATCGCAATTATGATTATGATTTCGACTTTTGCCTGCAACAACGGATTAATTATGGCTGGTGCAAGAGTTTATTATACAATGGCAAAAGACGGTTTGTTTTTTAAAAAAGCTGCTGTTTTAAATAAATCAAGTGTACCTGCATGGGCGCTTTGGGCGCAATGTATCTGGGCATCGGCTTTGTGTCTTACAGGAAAATATGGAGATTTGCTAGATTTTGTTATTATTATCGTTTTGATTTTCTATATCCTTACCATTTACGGAATCTTCATTTTACGTAAAAAAATGCCAGATGCAGAAAGACCTTATAAAGCTTTTGGATATCCATTTTTACCAATGTTTTATATTGTTGTTGCAAGTGCGATTTGTATTTCTTTACTGATAACAAAATTCTCAACTTGCGGTTGGGGCGTATTGATTATGCTGACAGGAATTCCAGTGTATTATTTAACCAAACCGAAAGAAAATTAAATTTTAAAATCTCGAAAACTTATTTATAAAAAAGCGTCTTGTAACTATCAAGACGCTTTTTTTATTATTTATAATGAGGTTTAAAAACCATTATCAGATAAATCATTTTTAATTCTTTCTTCGGTAGGTCTTAAGAAAATGAGATAGACAATTATAAGAATACCAAATAAAATATAATCTGGTTTTAGAAACAGAAGTATAAAAGCGGCACCTTCTAAAATAGCCCATCGCATGATTGAAGCAGCCTGATAAAAAGATAATTTCTCTTCGAGTTTTAGCTTCGGATCAATTTGCTTGATTTGCGATCGGAATAGAAAAGTACTTATTATATATGCCAAAATAGGTATTAACGTATAAATAATAGAGAGCGTGCTAATTGCAGGAATTTGTAATTTTTCTAAAGAAATTTCGCCAACAAAAAAATAGGCAGCAATAGTTCCTGCACAAATGGCAAAATGGATAATTTGTAATGTTTTGATTTTTTCATTCATTAAGGTTAAGGTTTGAGGTTGAATTATGCAAGTTAGGACTAATTCCTTTAAAATGAATAATTTCTCCGTAGAGATTGATAATTAAGAAATTAGAATGCATAAAAAAAGGCACTGCAATTAAGCAATGCCTTTTGATGTAAGAATCACAAAGAGCGCTTCGCGTATTGATTAAGCAACAGCTGGCTCAGTAGATGATTTTATAGTTGAATTAATAATAGACAAAGTCAAAGGATCTTTTTCTCCAGAGAAGAAAGATTCTAAAATTTCCTGAAATATCGGATTTGCATTTTCTACCAAAGAAAATAAAGTCATGCAAGAACGTAATTTTCTAGCATCTAAATCTCCAAAAATTCCATCAGCAGATTTTCTTTTGAAAGTCAATAAAAGCTCCGAAATTTCAATTAAATGTTTTCCAAGAATTGGATGTTCTAAATAATCTGAAGCTTCTTTTAAATCATTAATGGCATAAAGATTAGCTGTGTCGCTTTTGCCCAAACCTTTTATTTGCGGAAAAATAAACCACATCCAATGCGTTTCTTTTTTCCCTTTACTGATTTCAGAAAAAGCGGTAAGATAAAGTTTGTTTTGCGCATCTAAGAAGCGCGCTAAATCATTGTTTGAATAAGCCATTACGGTATTATATTTTTTTAAAAGGTTGCAAAAATAGTAAAAAAGGAGGGTTCAGCCTAATAAAACGTTCATACAATCAGTATTTTAACTTTTTTCGACAGAATTTTCCTCGTCGGTATTGAGCTAATAAATCAGCTAGTTTTTAGTTCCTAATGACTTACGCATTACGTTGCGTTTGCCTAAAAGTTAAATTTATTCTGGGTAAAACTTTACGTGCCGTTTTCGGAACATGATGTTGCCAAAAACTATTGGTAGTTCCTGCCATTAGTAAGAAAGAGCCATGATGAAGAGGTATTTCAACCAGCGGAATGTCCTTTCTAAATTTATGACGAAGTTTAAACATTCGCGTTTCTCCAAAAGTAACCGATGCAATAATTGGATCTTTACCAGAATTGTCTTCCCGATCGCTGTGCCAGCCAACGCCATCTTTTCCGTTTCGGTATAAATTTAACAGAAGGCTATTAAAATCAAGCTGAGTTTCTTTTTCAACACGACTTCTTATTTTTAATAATTCATACGTCCAGTCAGGTCCGTTTGGATCTGCGCCAGGATTATCTTTGTCTTCATACCATGATATCATGCGGGGAACAGTATAAGTTTTATCATAAACTTCCATTTCATATTCTCTCCATTTAGTCTTACTCAGTATTCTTTCATAAAAAGAATCCGATTCTTCTTTACTGAAAAAATTATCAATCAGAATTAATTCACAGTCAGGAAGATCAAATATTTTTTTGCCTGCGTGTCCGGTCGTAAATAATTCGGTGTCGCTAAATAGTGTCATAATTTTGATTTTTATAGCTCTATTTTTCTCTAACTTGATTTTAGATTAGAAATGATTTTTGAAAAATACTTTTCTAGGATGTTTTTCTGCATAAGAAAAAATCAATTGTTCAATATATTGATTGCTTTTATAAGGCGTAACATAATTTTTTACGTCTGAAGGTTCGTGAATCGAAATATCAGAAGGAAGATATCCCATGCCATAAAAATGCCCATTTTCTATCCAGACACAACTGCGTTCTTCTTTTGATTTTCCTTTGTCGATAATGGCAAAAGTTGGTCTGTTGTTTAACAGATAATCGATCGCATTATCAATTTGTGTGTTATGCATTATAACATCGGGTAGACTTTTCAAATTATTATTCTGATAAAACTCTCCTTCTTCAGATTTTGAATATTTACAGAAACGATGATCGATTTCAAAGCGTTCAGCCAGACTTCTAAGTAAATTAATGCCTTCGTACAAACTGCTGAATTCATGAATACAGACTTGAAATTTACTCACTTTTCCGATCGCGAGATATTTATAACCGTTTCGGGCTTCGTACTGATAGATTCCAAATTTGGCTTCAAAACGTTTTAAGGCTCTGTTGTAAGTTGGCCATAGTTTTTTGATTTCGGTGCATTCTAAAAGAAGAGCCATTAATTCGGTAGCACAGACTTCAAAAGAAATTCCGTGAATATCCCGCAAAAAATGTTGTCTTTGCGGATTAATATTGTTTCCGCTGAAATGAGAAGCGACACGTTTTTTCAGATTAATCGCTTTTCCAACGTAAATAACTTTTTTTTGTTGATTATAAAAATAATATACTCCAGGTTTATCAGGTAAATTATTAAAATCATCTGGCGGAAGATTTGGAGGCAAACGCTGATCTTGTGCTGTTTTCTTGATCATTTTTTCGATTTCTCCAGCATCGTCCCATTCTAATAAAAGCGAAAATAATAGAGCAGTGGCATCGGCATCTCCGCCTGCACGGTGTCTGTTTTCTAAAGATATATTTAAAGAATTGCAAAGATTTCCTAAACTGTAAGAACCCAATCCTGGTTTGATTTTTCGTGCAGCACGAACGGTACAAAGTTTTTTTGCAGACCATTTAAAACCAGCTTGTTCCAATTGATGATGAACGAACGAATAATCGAAGTTAACATTATGCGCCACAAAAATACGATCGGTAAGCATTTCGAGAACTTTCTCTGAAATGTCATCAAAGATTGGCGCATTGGCAACCATTTCGTTATTAATACCTGTTAATCCAAAAATAGAAGGAGGAATGTCCTGTTCAGGATTTACAAGAGTTTCGTAACGATCGAGCACATTTTTGCCATCATGAATAATGATTGCAATTTCTGTAATGCGGCTGCCACTGGCATTTCCGCCTGTGGTTTCAATATCGACTATAGCATATTCCGTATTTTTCATCTTTATATAACGTAAATTCTACTTCTATTATTTAGTTTTTTAACACATATTAGAGTCTAGCTCAAAAAGTTTTTTTTGTTTTATTCTTTGGTTTTTAATCTCGCAAAGTCGCAGAGTCGCAAAGTTTTATTTAAAAACTTAAAAAGAAAAAACTTTGCGTCTTCGCGCCTTTGCGAGCAATTTTTCGGCGTTTAATAAAAATTAAAACTTCATTCGGTGTCTGGGCAAATTAATCTCATGTTCAGACGGATAAGGTTTTCTGTGCGTAAGGCTTATATCTTCTTTAATTTGGTTTTGTGTTCGGTATTGATCTTTAGCATCCATATAACGTGGATCTGGAATAAAAGGCATTTTTGCCATTTTGATTATCGTAATCGTTGGAAAATGATAATCGACTTCGACATTTCCTAACAAAAGATAACAGCCTCCTCCCTGAAATGGATGTTTAGCAAGGCTATCAGGAAAATGAGCGGTGTCAAAATAAGTGCCTTCATGATCAATCCAAGTTCCAAAATACATGGTGCCTTTTTTGGTTGGAACGTGTTTTCTGGAAATTAGATACGCCAGCATTCTGACTTGTTTTTTATGATATTGAACCAAATCTTTAGCCATCACATCACCGCGATGTTTGGTTTGCAAAAGATCAAAAACAGTGCAAGAAACGGGGAAACTCAACAATTCGATTTCGTCAAATGCATCTTCAAAAACAGAACGCTCTAATTTTGGAAGTTTGTATTCTTTAACGGGTTCTTGCAGTAATTTCAAATCTCTGTTTTCAGGTTTAAAATTATTCAATAGTAAACTGGCAGTTACCAAAAGCTGATTTTTTGTTTTTCCTGTAAAACGAAAAGCATCAATAAAAATCAGTGTTTTAACGCCTTCAATTCCAATTGGAATTCGATTGATAAAATCTTCCAGAGAATTAAAATCACCTTTTTTATTTCGGTTTTCTTCAATCAAATGAGCGATTTTAGATTCCAGACTTTGAATGTGCATAAAACCGAGATAAATATCTGTACCGTATAAAGTAGTCTGATATTCGCTTTTATTCACACACGGATTATGAATTTTTCCGCCAGACATTCTTGCTTCGTGGACATAAACTTCAGTTCTATAAAATCCGCCCTGATTGTTGATTACCGCTGTCATAAATTCAACTGGATAATTGACTTTCAGATACAAACTCTGGTAACTTTCAACTGCATACGAAGCCGAGTGCGCCTTGCAGAAAGAATATCCCGCAAAAGATTCAATTTGGCGATAAATTTCCTGACTTAATTGTAACGGATGCCCTTTTTGAGCACAACTCGCAAAGAAATTATCTTTTACTTTTTGCAAAGCTTCCAATGATCTTCCTTTTCCCGACATGGCGCGACGAAGAATATCACCGTCAGGAGCGGGAAGTCCGCCATAATGTTGGGCGATTTTAATAACATCTTCCTGATATACCATGATCCCGTACGTTTCGCCAAGATGTTCTCTGAAAACTTCATGGAAATACTCAAACTGATTTGGATTGTTATGACGGAAAATATACTCTTTCATCATTCCAGATTGTGCAACTCCTGGACGAATGATAGACGACGCGGCGACAAGAATTTTATAATTATCACAATTTAAACGACGCAGTAAACCACGCATAGCAGGACTTTCTATATAAAAACAGCCAATTGTATGTCCTTTTGCTAAATAAGAATTGCAAACAGCCTCGTCTTTAGAAATGGAAGTATCGCGAATATTAATTTTTATGCCTCGGTTTTTGGCAATTAGTTTTACACTGTCGTCAATATGCCCGATACCGCGCTGACTTAAAATATCGAATTTGTCAAAACCAATTTCTTCGGCAATATGCATATCAAAAAGTACGATTGGAAAACCTTTTGGAGGCATTTCTAAAGGAGTGTAATTCGTAATTGGTTCTTCAGAAATCAAAATTCCACACGCATGCATACTTCGTTGATTGGGATGTTTTTCCATCATTTGTCCGTATTCCTGAACCAATTTCACGATTTTATTGGTTGGATGAAATTCTTCTGGATTTTTTGCCAAAAGATCTAATTCTTCTTTAGGAAGACCAAAAACTTTTCCGACTTCCCTAAAAATAGATCTATACTTAAACTCGACGTTTGTACCACAAAAAGCAACGTGATCTTTACCGTATTTTCCGAAGATATATTCCAGAATTGTGTTGCGTTCTTGCCAACTCCAATCAATATCAAAATCGGGTGGTGTTTTACGGTTTAGATTTAAAAAGCGTTCAAAATACAAATCGAGTTCAATAGGGCAGATATCGGTAATTCCGAGACAATAGGCAATAATACTGTTGGCACCGCTTCCGCGTCCAATATGCATAAAACCCTTACTGTTGCTATATTGAATAATGTCCCAGGTAATTAAAAAATAACCGCTGAATTCTAATTCGTCAATTACTTTTAATTCTTTTTCTACTCTGGCTTTTGCTTCAATATTTTCGTTTCCGTAACGTTTTTCAAATCCTTCCCAAGCTAATTCGGTCAGTTTTTCTAAATCTTGCTGACGGTTTTGAGTATAGAATTTTTTATTTCTTTTAACCGAAAAATCATATTGAAAATTACAATCGTTAATAATGCGCTGTGTATTCAAAATGATTTCAGGATATTTTTCATAAAATGGTAGAATCGATTCTACAGGTTTCATCACATCAGAAACTTTGCAGTAATCTGCTTCTGTAAGTTTCGATAAAATAATATTCGTATCAATAGCCCGAAGCACTTTATGCAGATTGTATTCTTTTTTACTTCTAAAAGTTACAGGTTGTAAAATCACCATTTTGGAGATTTTATTTTTATGTTTTGAAGTCAAAAGACTTGAAACTTCTTCAGGGCGAACTCCGATAAATTCATTATCAAAAAGCGTTTCTGGAGCATTTTCCAAAGTATAAATCACAAAAACCGATTCGAATTTTGGAGCACGCAAAGGCAAAGTTTCTCCGCTGAAATTATGTTCAGTTAGAAAAACATTCATTTCGGCCAAACCCTCTGCATTTTGAGCCAAACCAATATATCGAAATTCATGATTGCAACGAAATTCCATTCCAATCAAAGGTTTAATTTCTTTTTCCTGACACGCTTTTATAAAATCGTAAATTCCGGTAACGGTATTAATATCTGTCAAAGCCATTGCTTTTATACCATGCAAAACCGCTTCAGCAATCAAATCCTTAAGCGGAATCGTGCCGTAACGTAATGAATGATAAGAATGACAATTGAGATACATTATTTTTTTCGTTTTAAAATTTCGTCTTTAGTGTTTGGTTTAAAATGAGCTCCGGCACAACGCATTACAGCATCAAAACCATAACGGCTTTTCATTTTGTCCATCGCTTCATAAAGTGAAAGCATTTCCTGAGTATCCTCAAAAAGATCAATTTGATAAGTACCGCGTACCAATCCGCTAAATCGAACGCCAATCAAGCGCAGACGCATACGACGCTGGTAGACCTTTTCAAAAAGTTCAATTACATTTTTAGTCAAAACGTGATCGGCTGAAGTATAGGCGACTCGGCATTGTTTGGTTTCGGTGTCAAAATTGGCGTAACGTATTTTTACCGTAACAGTTGAAGTCAGCCATTGTTCGGCACGAAGCTGAAAGGCCAGTTTTTCTACCATTCCTAATAATATTCTTCTCAGTTTTGCAAGATCAATTGTATCTTGAGAAAAAGTAGTTTCGGTAGAAATTGATTTTCTTTCGCTGTAAGGTTCAACAGGTGTGTGATCAATTCCGTGTGCTTTTTTCCAGAGTTCTAACCCATTTTTACCAATCATCTGTTGCAAAACTTCGGCAGGCATTTCGGCTAGAGTTTGAATTTTCCGAACGCCAATTCGAGATAAAAGCTGAAAAGTTACAGCGCCTACCATTGGTATTTTCTGAATAGAAAGCGGATTTAAAAAATCTTGTACTTTTTGTTCTGGAATTTCAAGATTTCCAACGGGTTTGCCTTCGCCAGTTGCAATTTTAGAAACGGTTTTGTTGATGGATAATGAAAAACTAATAGGAAGTCCGGTCTCTTTAATCACCTTTTGAGCTAGCTCATTTGTCCATTTATAACTGCCATGAAATTTGTCCATTCCAGTAATATCCAGATAAAATTCGTCTACACTTGCCTTTTCTAAAACAGGTGCTTTTTCTTGAAGAATTTCTGTTACATCGTGAGATAATTGCGAGTATAATTCCATGTCTCCTTTCATAACTTTTGCGTCTGGACAAAGTTTTAATGCCATACGAATAGGCATAGCAGAACGAACACCAAATTTGCGGGCTTCATAAGAACAAGATGCTACAACCCCTCGATCTCCTCCGCCTATGATAAGCGGAATTCCGTTGAGTTCTGAGTTAGTGCGTCTTTCACAGGATACAAAAAAGGTATCCAAATCCATATGTACAATTGCCCGTGCCATTTTCCTTTTGTTTTTGTATGAAACAAAATTAGTACAGATGATAACATTTTTTGTATATTTGCTGTTCCAAATTATAACAAATTTATTATGTCCTTATTTTCAGACAACATCAGAGCATTAAGGGTTAAGCATAAAATATCACAAGAGAAATTAGCTGAAAACCTTAGTATTACCAGAGGTAGATACGTGAAATACGAAGACGGAACTTCGGAAGCACCGTATGATATTCTAAAGAAGATTGCATTGTATTTTCATATGAGTATTGACTTGATATTATCTGTCGATATTCGTAAAATTGATGTGCAAAATTTGATAAAACTAGAAGGCAACCGACTTATTTTACCAATTCAAGTGGATAGTTTTGGAGAAAATTTTATTGAAATTGTATCTCAAAAAGCAAAAGCAGGTTATCTAAACGGATATGCTGATCCAGAATATATTGAAAGTTTACAGCAGATTACACTTCCATTTCTAGGTCCTGGAAAACATCGTGGATTTCCTGTTGAAGGTGATTCAATGCCTCCACACGAAGATGGTTCGATTATTATTGGTCGTTATGTAGAAAAACTGGGAGAGGTAATGGATGGTAAAACTTATATTCTGATTACCAAAAATGAAGGAATGGTGTATAAGCGTCTTAATAAAAATAAAAAAAATGCTTTGGTTTTAGAATCAGATAATAATTTTTATCCGAATTATGAAGTGAAAGCTTCTGATATTTTGGAGATTTGGGAATACGAATGTAACATTGGCCGTTCGGATAAGAAACAAGAAATAACAGAAACTGGAGCAATGAAAGATTTGCTTTTAGAATTGAAAAGAGAAGTTCGAGAGATTAAGAATAATACTTCGAATACATAAAAAGAGTTTGCTACAGATTAAAAGGATTATTTTTTTCCATGAAGTACACAAATTTTCACAAATTTTTTATCAAATATAATTCATGGAAATTTGCGTAATTCGTGGCGGATAAATCAAAACAAAGCAATTCAAAAATCCTTTTAATCTGTGGCTTAAATAACTTTGTGCCTTAGCGCCTTAGTGGCAAAAAAAAACTTAAAAAACCTTCGCAAATCCCAAACCATATTGCTGTCCGTTATAAAAAGGCATTATCATAGAAGTTGATTTATTTTCGGCTGATGATTTGAATAGTTTTTTAGTTATATAAGGATTGATCCAATACGCAATTTTCGTGCTCAAAATCCCGATTCCGGCTCCTGCTGCGACGTCAGTAAGCCAATGGCGATTGTTATAAATTCTAAATAATCCTGTTCCAGTTGCAACGGCATAACCTGCAATTCCGTACCAAATCGATTTATCTTTGTATTCTTGGTATAAAAATTCAGCACCCATAAATGCAGTTGCCGTATGTCCAGAAGGGAAGGAATTTTTTGAACTTCCATCTGGTCTTTCTACATGTGAAATCGATTTTAAACCCAAAACCGTTGAAGCCATAATAGCATACGAAGTCACAAGTATTACAGAACGGTCGCGCATATTATTTTTGCCTTTTACACCAAAAGCATTCAGTGCATAAACAGATACGGCAGGCGCATATTGTGAGAAATCGTCAATAGTAACTTTCTCGTCAATATCTTCAGTAACTTCAGCTTTAATTTGGTGATTGAAACTCAAAAGCTGATCACTTTCTAAACCAATTACGCCATAACCAATTAATACACTCGGAATAATTAATTGTTTGTAATTGAATTTTAAATGATTAGATGTACTGTCAATTTTTACAATCGAATCATTTTGCTGTGCATTTGCAGAAAATAATCCGAACAGGAATACGAGGGAAATTGTTTTGCGGAACATTGTTTTTGTCGTTATATTTTGCAATAGTAACGAATGTTCGAGGCTAGTATTTTGGTCTTAATTGAACCTTAAGTGAATATTAATTTGTTGGTTTTAAATGAGGTAGTTGAATTAAGATTGGCTTATTTTTAAAAGCCCTAGAGTTCTCAATTTTGTGAATAAGTCCCAGCGGGACGCTATATTTATAGAAAATCATTATGTATTTTAAGAAACCCCAGCGGGGTGAAATATATCGCTCCGCTGGAGCTTATTATCAATGTGAATCAAATTAGCTATAAATATCTCGCTTCTCCGAAGCTCTTTAATATTTTTTTCTTTAGACAATTAACAATTAACAATTAACAATTAACAATTATTCTTATACCTTCAACGAAAACCAAAACGTGCTTCCCAACCCCAAATTACTCTCAACGCCAACACTTCCATTTTGAGCTTCAATAAATTCTTTACTAATAGCTAATCCTAATCCCGTTCCTGATTTTTGACTTCCAGGAACCTGAAAATATTTGTCAAAAACTTTGTCTTTATATCGCGTATCAATTCCTTTTCCGGTATCGATAACCTGAAACACAATTTGATTTAATTCTTTTTTTAGTTTGATATGAATGGTACTTTTTTCAGAAGAATACCGAATCGCGTTCGATAAATAATTAATCAAAACCCAGCCAGTTTTTTCGCTATCGGCTTTTACTTCAGTTAGATTTTCATCAGCATCAATAATTAATTGAATCTGTTTTTGTTCCGCTTGGACTTTTACGGCTTCAACAGCATAATTTACAATCTGATGCGGATTGCTTTTTTCAATATTCAATTGAATATTTCCGGTTTCTAATTGAGATAGATTAAGCAGTTCGCCTGTAATTTTTAATAGGCGCTGACTATCATCTTTTATACTTTCGACCAATTGTTTTTGTTCGTCGTTCATGTCGCCCGTTTTTTCATTTTCAAGTAATTGAAGACTTAATTTTATAGACGCAATTGGCGTTTTTAATTCGTGCGAAACTGTGGCAATAAAGTTGGTTTTAGCAAAATCCAGTTCTTTAAAAAGCGTAATATTTCGCAGAATAATCACATCACCAATATTGATTTCTTTTTCTTCTCCCGTCGGAATTATGGTAATGTTCAGAATTTCTTTTTCGAAATAACTTTCTTTTCCGTGCGCATAAATTTTAAGCGGTTGTTTTTTAGGAGCATCTGATTCATCTTTCAAAATCAAAGACCGAATCAAATCATTGGACAAGGCTAGAGCAGAAGCCGATTTTCCGATAACATCTTCCAGTTTTAGACCAACAATTTTTAGCGCTTCATCATTCGCAAACAAAACAATTCCTTCATGATCTAGACCAATAATAGGATCATTCATATTATTGATTAAAGTTTCCAGTCGTTTCTTTTCAAAGAAGAGTTTGTACAAATTACTGTCGTTATATTCCTGAAGTTTTTGCGCCATTGTATTAAACGATTTGGCCAAATCTCCAAATTCGCTATGACTTGTAAAATGAACACGTTCGGAATAGTTTTTATTCGCAATTTCCTTAATACTAAATGTCAATTCTTTAATCGGATTGGCAATGTTATTGGGCAGATTAACCAGCAAATTAAAAGCAATCAAGAAGCATAAACTTCCCACAATGGCAATCCATAAATTGGCATTTTCGGCAGTGAGTTTTGCGATGTCACTTTTCTGTTTTATGGCATCTAAATTGAGTTTCATAATCGCAAAAATATCCTGTCTGATTTTTGCTTTTATGGTTTCGTTTGATCCGTTTTGTTCTAAAAGCATAAAACTTTTTTCCAGATTCTCAGTTGCTTCTTTTTCTCCAGGTTCGGTAACATTTTGCGTTTGTTTTTCAAGATATTCCTTGAAAACATGAATCTTGCTATCAGGGCTCGCTTTAATTTCATCCAAAGACAAAATCATATTTCGCGAATATTCCAGCGTATTATAATTCGCTTTCAGAATATTCTCTGTGTCTGCTTTTATCAAAAAAACAGAATAACCGCTCACTAACGAAAGTATAATGATCATTAAAAATAATAATCCAACTCCCAGATTCAATTTGGTTTTAATTCTCATGACGTTTATTTAAAAACAAGTTTTTTTTATTTGAACCATTAAGATATTAAGAAAATTAAGCTTTACTTAATGAAACTTTGAATGAGAAAATTAAGGCATAGTCTTTATTTACTTAATATCTTAATGGTTAGAAAATATTACGACAGAATAACAAGATCAACATTCGATAAAGAAAGTTTGTTTAGCAAACGCCTGAAAATTGTTGTAGACAAAATTACTTTAAATAAATTCAAATGCGGTTTCCCGATACATACAGTTGTAATTTGTTTTTCTTCTACGGTTGCCAAAATCGCATCGGCAATATTTTTGTTTTCTAGTTTAATAACTTCTGCACCCAATTGTACGGCGAGTTTAAAGTTATTAATTAAATGCCTTTGTTTGTCTAAAGCAATTTTATTACTGCTTTCCTGTGGGGTTTCCACATACAAAACATACCACAATCCGTTATAATAACTGGAGAGTCTTGCTGTTTTTCTAATCACAATTTTAGCCGTTTTATCATTACTGCTAATGCAGGCCAAAAGTTTCTCATGTCGTAAAGCATGAAGATTCGGAACTTCATTTTCAACTTTCCGAACGACCTGACTCGCTACTTCTTTCAAAGCCAATTCCCGAAGTTGTAAAATCTGTTCCGATTTAAAAAAGTTCGTTAAAGCTGTCTGAATTTTATCCGGAGTATAAATTTTTCCTTCTTTCAATCGGGCAATCAAATCTTCCGATGTTAAGTCTATATTCACGACTTCATCTGCCAATCGCAAAACATTATCAGGAATACGTTCCTGAACATCAATGTTTGTAATTCGTTTTACATCTTCATTTAAACTTTCAATATGCTGAATATTGACAGCTGAAATCACATTAATTCCAGCTTCCAGAATCTCTAAAACATCCTGCCAGCGTTTTTCATTTTTGCTTCCCTCAACGGTTGTATGCGCCAATTCATCAACAATAATTACTTCTGGACGAAGGTTAATTATAGCTTGAACATCCAATTCTTCCAATTCTTTTCCTTTATAGAAAATGGTCCGTCTCGGAATTATAGGCAAACCCGCTAATAATTCATGCGTTTCCTTTCGCATATGAGTTTCGATGTAGCCAATTTTTACATCGATTCCGTTTTTCAATAACGAATGCGCTTCCTGAAGCATACGAAAAGTTTTGCCCACACCGGCACTCATTCCAATGTAGATTTTAAACTTCCCTTTTCGTGATTTCTGAATCAAATCGAGAAAGTGCTGTGCGTTATTATTTTTCTGTTCCATAAAAATATGCTTTAAGCCATAAGCTTTAGGCTTTAGGCAGTATAACTTTTAAAAGCTTACTGCTTAAAGCCTATAGCCTAAAGCTAAAATGAAATCGCCAAGGAAGTCGTTACAAACGTATTCGTATCCGTTGGGAGATTGTCTTTATTGGTGAAGATTTCATCTTTACTTGAAAGATTTCTTGCTTCAATTCTAAACATAACATTATCAGTAACTAAGTAATCAAAGTTAGCCGAAAATCCGTAAGTTTTAAAACCATTTGGCGTTTCAGTTGCGATAATTACACCTTTTTCATCACTATAATATTCACCTCGTACTGCAAGTTGAATCTTGTCAACTGGTTTGTATTGCAGAATCAAAACAGGCGAAAACCAAGTATCGTATTTATCACTTCCTTTAGCCGATTGCTGAGATCCAATATCAAAACCAGCTGTAATATTTGTCTTTTCTGTTACCTTAAATTGTCCGTAAAAGTTGTTGAAATAACGCCATTTTTTGTCAATATCCGGCTGTTCATTTCCAACATACGTACTCCAGTTCAAAGCAACCCGATCAGATGGTTTGTACGTAACCTGAGTTCCAAAAGCAGGCGTTTGATTGCCTTCCACTTTTTCAATTCTCTGCCAGCCATTCAGGTACATTCCCGCCAAATACCATTCTCCAGATTCAGAAGTATAACCAATTTTAACTCCCGTTTCATAATAAGGAGAATTCTCAGCCAGAATACTTCTCGTTAAAGTCTGACAGTCTTTTCCAATCGCACTTTCAAAACCAATATGCGAAGGCATAATTCCGGCATCAACCCATAAATTATGGTTTTTCGAAATCTTTAGACCAACATTCGCCTCATAAACATTTTTCAATAAACCTTGCTCGGCAGACATATTATACTCGGCATAAGTTCCCGCCATCAAGGCAAAATTCCCTCGAATATTTTCTTTCGAATAATTCACTTTCGCCATTCCAAAATTCAGGTTTACCTCGTTGCTTTTATTATAACTGTAAAAAAAGTTTGGCCGAGTATGATTTTCCGGTTTTCCGAAATCATAACTATAATAAGCGTCAACATATCCCGAAAATGTCAATGGACTTTTAGATTCTTCTTGTGCGTGTAAATTGCTAAAACCAAAAGCGATTAAAGCAGTAAGTATTATTTTTTTCATTTTTGTGGTATTCTATTATTTATTAGTAGATTTTTTAGGAGCTAATCCCGCTATCCGTTTCAATCTTTTGTGTCTCGTTTCTTTAACGAGACACAAAAGGATTTCCACTACTATCGGGGCTAGGGCATTTGGGGTAAAAAGGCGTTTTTATTTCCTGCAAGGTTTACAAAACCTTGTAGGTATTTATTTTTAAAGATTAGTTTTTATCGTTTAGTTTGTCATTTCGACGAAGGAGAAATCACACTAGAAACTCCGCACAGTTAATCGCCAATCTTTGTCGAATTACGAGTGTGATTTCTCCTTCGTCGAAATGACAAGAATGCGCATAGAAAAACTTAGAATCTCAGTATCTTAGAACCTTAGCATCTTAGCGAAGCTGGTCCAAAGCCACATTCAATTCCAAAACATTCACCGTTTCAGGACCAACAACAGCCGTATTAATTTTAGATTCCACCAAAGATTTTACTTTAGCTTCAGCTAAATTTCTTTCTTTAGCAATTCGCTTCACCTGAATCAAAGCCCCTTGCGGAGAAATATTCGGATCTAAACCACTTCCAGAAGCCGTAACCATATCCGACGGAATATCAGATTTTTTCAAATACGGATGAACCAATAAAAGCGTATCAATTCTTTTTTGAACCAAAGCCAAATAATCAGGATTGCTTGGGCCTTTGTTGCTTCCGGCACTTCCCGACGCGTTATAATCAACAGCCGAAGGTCTTCCCCAGAAATAATTCGACTTATCGAATTTCTGACCAATTTTTTGGTAACCAACCACTTTTCCGTTAACCAAAATAGTTTCTCCTTTTCCTTGATTTGGAGCCAATTGTGCGATTCCATAAATCGCTAAAGGGTAAATAACTGCGAATAAGATTAAGGTAACCGCAGTAAGTTTTATTATAGAAAATAGATTTTTCATTTCTTTTGAGATTCTAAGACTCTAAGATGCTAAGGTTCTAAGTTTTTTTCTTAGAAGCTTAAGGAATCCAAAGTCTATGTTTTTAATTTGAGTTTTTTGTAAACCTGACAGGTTTTTAAAACCTGTCAGGTTTAATTTTTACATGAAGAGTGCAACAAGCACATCAATCAATTTGATTCCAATAAAAGGAACAATCAATCCGCCAAGACCATAAATCAAAAGATTTCTTTTAAGAATTGCACTCGCTCCAATTGGTCGATAATCAACACCTTTCAGCGCAAGCGGAATCAAAATTGGAATAATAATCGCGTTGAAAATTACGGCTGATAAAATGGCACTTTCAGGACTATGCAAATGCATGATATTTAAACCTTGAAGTGCTGGAATTGCCGTGATGAATAAGGCAGGAACAATAGCGAAATATTTAGCAACGTCATTTGCAATAGAAAAAGTAGTTAAAGTGCCTCGAGTCATTAAAAGCTGTTTCCCAATTTCAACAATTTCGATTAGTTTCGTTGGATCATTGTCAAGATCGACCATGTTTCCGGCTTCTTTTGCCGCTTGAGTTCCGCTGTTCATCGCAACACCAACATTGGCTTGGGCAAGGGCAGGAGCATCATTTGTTCCGTCACCCATCATGGCAACCAGTCTTCCTTCAGCCTGTTCTTTTCGGATGTAATTCATTTTATCCTCAGGTTTAGCCTCGGCAATAAAATCATCAACACCGGCTGCTTCGGCAATAAATTTAGCCGTAAGCGGATTATCTCCTGTAACCATAACCGTTTTGATTCCCATTCTGCGTAAACGCTCAAAACGCTCTTTCATTCCGGTTTTGATAATATCCTGAAGTTCGATAACACCTTGAACTTCATTGTTTTTAATTACTACTAATGGTGTTCCTCCGTTAGACGAAATAGAAATTACTTGTTGTGCAGTATCTTCAGGAAAAGAATTTCCGGCTTGTTGTGCAATATTCTTCGCAGCATCCTGAGCACCTTTTCTAATATTTGTTCCGTCTTTTAATACAACACCAGAAGTTCTGGTTTCTGCAGTAAACTTTATAGTATGTGAAATATCAGAAGTAGTCTTTAAGAAACTTGCTTTCGTTTCATTTTTTACATCTATCATTTCACTTAACTCCAAGATACTTTTTCCTTCAGGGGTATCATCAGCAAGCGAACTCAAAACAGCCGATTTCACAAAATCATCAAAAGAAATCCCTTTTGTTGGATAAAAATTGGTTGCTTTTCTGTTTCCAATTGTAATAGTTCCAGTTTTATCCAAAAGCAATACGTCAATATCTCCAGCAGTTTCAACCGCTTTGCCCGATTTTGTAATTACGTTAGCTCGTAATGCTCTGTCCATTCCCGCAATACCAATCGCAGAAAGCAACCCTCCAATTGTAGTTGGAATTAAACAAACGAACAAAGCAATGAAAGCCGCGATCGTGATGGGTGCGTTGGCATAGTCGGCAAACGGTTTTAGCGTAACGCACACAATCACGAATATTAAAGTAAATGCGGCTAATAAAATGGTTAAGGCAATTTCGTTTGGTGTTTTCTGACGGCTCGCACCTTCAACCAAAGCAATCATTTTATCTAAAAAGCTTTCGCCAGGTTCAGAAGTTACTTTTACTTTGATTTTATCAGATAATACTTTTGTCCCTCCAGTTACTGATGATTTATCACCTCCAGCTTCTCTAATTACAGGAGCACTTTCTCCAGTAATGGCACTTTCGTCGATTGTTGCCAGACCTTCGATAATTTCACCATCGGCAGCAATTAAATCGCCAGCTTCGCAAACGAAAATGTCATCTTTTTTTAATGCAGAAGAACTAATGTTTTTGATTTCTCCGTTTGGCAGAATCTGTCTTGCAGGAGTTTCTTCTCTTGTTTTTCTTAAACTGTCCGCTTGTGCTTTTCCTCTTGCTTCGGCAATGGCTTCGGCGAAATTGGCAAATAAAAGCGTTGCCAGTAAAATTAAAAATACAATTAAGTTATAAGTAAAACTTCCTTGGTCATTTGCGCCCATTAATATCGAAACGCAGACAGCAAACATAATTGCAGTTCCAATTTCTACGGTAAACATTACCGGATTTTTGATCATCATTTTTGGGTTCAGCTTGACAAAAGACTGCACTAAAGCTTCTTTTACCTGTTTACTTTCAAACAATGATGTGGATTTATTAGTTGTCATTTTCTTGTAAAAAGTTAAATGTTATTTGTTAAATGTTATGCGCTAAAAACACATAGATTATAGAACATAGCCAGCGGTTTCAACCGCTGGGACGCAACGTATATCACAATCTTTGTCCCCGCAATTCGTTTCCCGTGGTTGAAACCACGGGCTATGTTTGAAATATTTTGCGTTTATTTTTATGTGTTTAAAATATCCAGCATTTTTATTTTAGTGTAAAGAATTCTGCCAATGGACCTAAAGCCAACGCTGGGAAGAACGATAAAGCAGCGATAATTGCGATTACGGCGAAAGTCATGATTCCGAAAATTGAGGTATCTGTTTTTAAAGTTCCTGCACTCTCTGGAATGTATTTTTTACCTGCCAGTAGACCTGCAATTGCCAATGGACCAATGATTGGAATAAAACGGCTTAGCAGTAATATAATTCCTGTAGTGATATTCCAGAACGGATTATTATCTCCCAATCCTTCAAAACCAGAACCGTTGTTAGCGGCGCTCGAAGTGTATTCATATAACATTTCTGAGAATCCATGGTTGCCTGGATTATTTAACCAGCCTGTCGCGTTGCCGTTAAACCAATAACCCATTGCAGTATCATGTGCAGCAAAATAAGAAGCTAAAGCGGTTCCCGCTAAAATTAATAAAGGGTGAAGAATGGCAATAAAAGCAGCAATTTTTACTTCCCGAGCTTCGATTTTCTTTCCTAAAAATTCAGGAGTTCGACCAACCATTAATCCGGAGATAAATACAGCCAGAATAATGAAGATATAGTAGTTTAGAATACCGACACCACATCCGCCGTAAAAGGCATTCACCATCATAGATAATAATTGCATAGTACCAGACATTGGCATTGAACTATCGTGCATACTGTTTACAGAACCTGTAGAAATTACCGTTGTAGCAATACTCCAGAAGCCTGACATTGCTGGGCCAAACCGAACTTCTTTTCCTTCCATCGCTCCGGTTGCTTGTGCGATACCCATTTTTTCGATGGCAGGATTTCCGTTGATTTCGCTCATAACTGTTGGAACTACAAGAAGTAAAAATCCAACCGTCATTACACCAAAAATAATATTCGATAATTTTCTTTTGTTTAGGAAAAATCCAAGAGCAAAAATCATTGCAAACGGAATAATCATTTGGGCCCAAAGTTCAACTCCATTAGTAAAATAAGTTGGATTCTCTAATGGATGCGCTGAGTTGGCTCCAAAAAATCCACCACCATTTGTACCAATATGTTTAATAGCAATAAAGGCCGCAGCGGGTCCGCGAGAAACTTCTACATGATCACCTTGTAGTGTTGTAATAGCATCTTTTCCTTCAAAAGTCATAGGAGTACCGCTAAATACTAGTGCAACAGCCACAATTGCTGAAAGCGGCAATAAAATACGAGTACAGCTTTTGATGAAATAATTATAAAAATTACCTAATTGTTCTGTTGTTCTTTCTTTCATTGCTGTAAAAATCATAGCGGCAGCAGCCATTCCGATACCGGCAGAAACAAATTGAAGAAACATCAAGACGATTTGTGAAAGGTAAGAAACCCCGCTTTCGCCTGAATAATGTTGTAAGTTACAATTGACTAAAAATGAAATAGCAGTGTTAAATGCCAGATCTGGCGTCATAGACGGGTTGTTATCTGGATTTAATGGCAGAGAACCCTGAAACAACAAGACAAAAAAGCAAAGAAAGAACCAAACCATATTAATACTTAAAAGTGCTTTTAAGTGTTGTTTCCAGTTCATTTCTTCAGCCGAATTAATACCGCTGATTTTAAAAATAAATTTTTCAATTGGATTGAAAATCGGGTCAAGAAGTGTTTTATCTCCCAAATAAACTTTAGCAATATATTTTCCTAATGGAATCGCTAAAACAATGGTTAGGATAAAAATACCAATGACGCCTAATAATTCTGTGTTCATATATTTAATATTAGATTGTTGATTTTAGATTTTAGATTTCTTTGAGACAATCTTAAATTCTAAAAATTCATATTTTAAAATTTTTCGGGTTTGATTAATACATAAACCAAATACACGAAAACGGCGATTGAAATGATAAATAGTGCAGTCATGATTTAGATTTTTTCAAAAAATTCAACAGAGAGAAAACAAATTGCAAACAGCACAACGGCTAGTCCGAGCAAAAGAAAAGTGATCATAGGATTTATTTTAGATTTTAGAATTCAGATTTTATATTTTAGATTTTTTGAAGTCGATTAAACAATTAAACAGTTAACCGATTCAACATATTTATACGCCAGAAGCGTTAACCTGCTTGATATATTCCGCTTTAAGCGTTTGAGGAAATAGATGTGAAATATTACAGTGACGCACTTCCATAAAAGAAGAAACCGAAAAAACATACACATTAGAAATGGCATTTTTAGTTTCGATGCTTCCGGTTATAAACAAACGTTCGGCAAGAGCCAGACATTTCTTCGCTCTCACGATATTGCCGGAAATAATTGATTTTTTAGTGATTTCGGCAAACCGTTCAGCTTGTTTGTAGATTGAGGTAACTTGATTTTTCATTTGGAATGAATTTTTAATGTTCTTCCTCGTTATGCCAAAATATGTTCCGAAAAAGTGAAGTTGCAGCTAAAGTGCTGTCAATAAAAGGAATGTAGTTGTATGCCAAAAATCAGGCATAAAAAAAGCCTATCAAAATGATAAGCTTTTATTGAAATGATAAGGTTTGTCTTGATTAATCAATTCCTGCAAGGTTTTCAAAACCTTATAGGTATTCTATTTAAGTATAAAGTTCCAATTATTTAGAATCTAAACCTACAAGGTTTTGAAAACCTTGCAGGATCAAGGCTGTATATTATACTCTTCGAGTTTTCTGTATAAAGTCGCAATTCCAATTTCTAATAATCGTGCCGTTTCTGCTTTATTTCCTTTTGTATAATTTAAAACTTTTTGAATATGCAGTTTTTCAACACTCTGCATCGAGAAAGCCGACATTGATTTGGTATTTTTCTCAGCTTGATGTTGCATTTCGTATGGCAGAACATCCGAAGTTAAAGTATCGCCATTACTTAAAATAACCGACCTTTCGATAATATTTTTAAGTTCACGGATATTTCCCGGCCACGAATAATTTTCTAATTTCTGCAGAAATTCATCAGAGATATGTAATGTTTTTTTATTCGTTTTTTCAGAAAACTGTTTCACGAAATGATGCGTCAAAACTGCAATATCTTTGATTCTTTCTCTTAAAGAAGGCAGTTTTATTTCGAAGATATTCAAACGGAAATACAAATCAGAACGGAAACGATGTTCGTCACTTTCTGTTTTTAAATCACGATTTGTTGCTGCAATTAATCTGAAATTTGATTTTTTTGGAGTCGTGTCACCAACAGGGATATATTCGGAAGTTTCTAAAACACGCAATAATTTCGCCTGAAGATCAATTGGCATTTCACCAATTTCATCCAGAAATAAAGTACCACCGTTTGCTTCTTCAATAAAACCCTTTTTATCTTTTACAGCTCCCGTAAAAGCGCCTTGTTTATGACCAAAAAGTTCACTTTCTAAAATTTCTTTTGTGAAAGTACTGCAGTTTAAGGCCACAAAAGATTTTCCAACACGATTACTGTTTTCATGAATCGCCTGTGCAAAAACTTCTTTTCCAGTTCCAGTTTCTCCAGTTAATAAAACAGTCGAATCTGTTTTGGCTACTTTTTGCGCGAGATCGATAATTTGTTCAATTCCTTTTGATTTTCCAACAATGGTGCTGAAAGAATATTTGTCGTTGATACGTTTTTCGAGTTGTTGTACTTTTTTTTGCAAATGCACTTTTTCAACCGCTTTATAAAGAAGCGGAATAATTTTATCGTTGTCGTCGCCTTTTACAATATAGTCGAAAGCGCCATTTTTCATTGCCTGTACGCCGTCTGGAATATTCCCGAAAGCGGTTAACAGAATAACTTCCGTAAGCGGAAAATTTTCTTTTATGTTTTGAAGAAAATCAACGCCATTTCCGTCAGGAAGTTTTACATCGCACAAAACGACATCAATATCCGTTTGTTCCAGTTTCTTAAAACCCGATTTTAAATCTTTGGCTTCAAAAACTTCAAATCCTTCCGATTTTATAATTCGCGCTAACAGACTTCTCAGTTTTTCTTCGTCGTCTATAATTAAAATTTTGTGTGTCATTTTGCAGATAAGCTAAAGCCGAATTGGTATTCGATGTACAAATTTAGGTTTAAAATTAGTTCTGTTTTTTGATTCTGAATAAATTATTTTAAAGAGGTAATCACTTTTGAAATATTTTTGAAAAAGAAATGTATTTTTAGATCTAAAAATAACCGCTAAAATTTATGTCAAAACAAATCCTCCTTATATTCACTGCAATTATTTTTGGCAGCTTTAATAGTTTTTCGAACGAAATAATTGAAAAAGATTCTTCAAAATCAAAGACTATTTCATTTAAAATAAAACTGAAATCGGCAGATAAAATCAAAATTGTCGTTTCCTCTTTAAAATATAACAAACATTTCGCTTATAGTTTTACGCTCGACGATGGTTACAGATCGGCTTATTTAACTGCTTTTCCATTATTGAATGGGGGAAAAATCAGTAATTCATCAATTAACGAATGGAAAATTGATCAAGGCGGTGACGGAACAACTTCAGAAGGACTTTTTTATTCGGACGGAATGGGGAATAAAATTCCGTTTAAATTAGGATTGGCGATAAATGGCGCTTCAATTCGTGATTTGCCAGAAAATCGCGGACATCTTTCTTGGTCAGAAGTTAAAGAAATGTACAATGCTGGCTGGGATATTTTGAATCACAGTTTTCATCATTTTACAAAACTAGGCACCAATTTCTTGACAGAAGTTACAGAAAACACGATTTCGATTAAACAAAATTTGAATTTTACAATGTCGCATTTTGTAGTTCCAGGCGGAGAAGGCGATCCGAATTACCGTTACGAATATGAAAATAATGCTTTAGAAAATGGGCATTTTTCTGTAGCTTCTTATACAGGAGTTGGACCAATGCTGAAAGTTGACTCTAAAGTGAATTTAGATAAAATGATTACGGCAAGAACTTTTGTGCTAAGTTCAAAAGACACTACAAATTTTAAAACAATGGATCGTTTTCTGAAAACGGTAGATTCAATTGCTAAACTGCCAAATCCGAATTGGTACAACGAATTCACTCACGGAACAGGAAATGGAAATCTGTGGAATTTGAGTATGCGTTTTCCAGATTTCAAATATTATATGACAACACTTGCGGATAAATATGGTTTGAAAGGAAATGACTCGATATGGATGGCACCGTGGCAAGAGGTTTATGAATATATTTGGTTAAGAGATCGAATTAAAGTCGATTTTCAGCAGAAAAATAAAGAAATAACAGTAACGATTCAGCTTCCAAAAATTCCGGAAATGTTTAGAAATCGAGATATTTCATTAAATATAGAAACACGTTCTAAATTTGAAATTGAATCGAGTAATGATTTGAAAATAAAAAATGATGGGAAAACAAATCATAAATTGATTTTGATACAATTGTAGGGGTAATATTTGTAACTACAAATATTATAAATCTATTAACATAAGAAAACAGAAGGCATTCATATAAATGAGTTAATTTTGCATTTTAGCCTTAATTTATATGAAAAAACCAATTTCAGTCTCAATATTAGAACTTGCAATTATCAACCAAGATAGTAACGCAACCGAAACATTTAAAAAAACAAAAGACATTGCGCAATTGGCCGACAAATTAGATTATAAAAGAATCTGGTTGGCAGAACATCACAATATGGCGCACGTTGCGAGTACAGCAACCGTAGTTTTAATTGGTTATGTAGCAAGTCAGACACAGAATATCCGTGTAGGTTCTGGCGGAATCATGCTCCCGAACCATTCACCTTTGGTAGTTGCCGAGCAATTCGGGACTTTAGAAACGCTTTATCCTAATCGAATCGATTTAGGCTTAGGAAGAGCGCCAGGGACAGATCAGCCAACTGCCGAAGCAATTCGAAAAGACTTTTTCGAACAAGCGCAGCGATTTCCACAAAACGTAAGTAAGCTTCAAGAATATTTTTCGAGCGAAAATGCAACAGGAAAAGTACGTGCATTTCCAGCTGAAGGTCTAAATGTGCCAATCTGGATTTTAGGATCAAGTATGGATAGTGCGGCTTTGGCTGCAGCTTACGGACTTCCTTATGCTTTCGCTGGACACTTTGCACCAAAGCTGATGATTCAAGCTTTTGAGTTTTACAGAGAAAATTTTCAGCCATCAGAGTATTTAGACAAACCGAAAACAATGGCATGTGTCAATATCATTGCAGCAGATACAAACGAAGAGGCCGAATTATTATCTACAAGTTTATATCAAATGTTTTTAAACCTAATTAGAAACGACCGCAAAGGATTACAGCCGCCAGTTCCGTCATTAGATGATATTATGAATGAAGCAGAGCGTTTTCATGTAAATCAAATGACAGCAGGAACTTTTACAGGAAACAAAGATCAATTAGTAGCTGACTTGAAAAAGTTTATCGATTACACCAGAATCGACGAACTAATGGTAACAAGCCCAATCTTTGAACATCACGCAAAACTAAAAAGCATTCAAATAACAAAAGAAGCAATAGATAGTTTAAACGAAAGCATACATATATAAGTATACATATATATAAGAGTAAATTTTATTAATACAGCCCGACAGATTTGAAAAATCTGTCGGGTTTCTTTTTACGCATATATATAAGGAAGAAATTAAACCCCAATTTTCTGTAGAGGCGCACGGCATTGCGTCTTATGCGCAAAGGATATGTAAACGGAAAAAAAATAATGCACACTATAATATGGAAGAGATGTGAGTTTTAATGTTTATAAGGAGCTGTTTCCCGCTATGCGCTGCAATCTTTTTGGGGCGAACCCCGTCCCCAAAAAGGATTTCCTCCCGAAGCTTCGGGACTATCGGGGCTATAAATCCCGTCTTGGGAAGGGCTTTTTTGCTAAAAATGGATTTTTCCGTAATTAGAGAAAGGGCGGAAAACGTCCGCCAAACCTGAAAACCCGCAAAAACGGGAATGCGGAAGCGGCAGCAGACAGGAAAAACGCAGCCAAACGGAGAAAATCCTTACGGGAATCCAAAAAACTTCAAAACGTAAAGAAGCCGTTATCAGTAAGTTAAAAAATAATTTGAGAAAAGGCGAAAAAAAGGCGTCCAAAAGTATTGTATAACTGGAAAAAGGTTCTACTTTTGCACCCGCAATCAGCAAGACGCTCATCGAAATACTGCCAGGAAATAAGAATCGAAAGAAAAGAGATTTTCGAAAAAAAGATTCGGAAAAGCTTGCAGGAAAAGAAAAAGGGTTTTACATTTGCACCCCGCAAAACAGGGAAGGTTCATTGATAGATTGGAAGGGAAAATGGGAAAATGGAAACGAAAAAAAAGTTTCAAATTTTTTGAATTTTTTCTTGCAGGAAATAAAAAGAAGTTTTAGTTTTGCACCCGCTTTGAGAGATAAGCGAAAAACAAAAGAAGACACGTTCGTAGACATATTGAATTGACAGCCGTTTTGAAAGAGATTTCAAAACAGAAAAAATAAGAGTAATGGAATCGAGAGATTCGAAAAGAACCGACTGGAAAAGCATCGCATAATAATATAAAAATATACGATGAAGAGTTTGATCCTGGCTCAGGATGAACGCTAGCGGCAGGCTTAACACATGCAAGTCGAGGGGTAGGATTCTTCGGAATCTGAGACCGGCGCACGGGTGCGTAACGCGTATGCAATCTGCCTTTCACAGAGGGATAGCCCAGAGAAATTTGGATTAATACCTCATAGCATTATAGGATGGCATCATCTTATAATTAAAGTCACAACGGTGAAAGATGAGCATGCGTCCCATTAGCTAGTTGGTAAGGTAACGGCTTACCAAGGCGACGATGGGTAGGGGTCCTGAGAGGGAGATCCCCCACACTGGTACTGAGACACGGACCAGACTCCTACGGGAGGCAGCAGTGAGGAATATTGGTCAATGGGCGCAAGCCTGAACCAGCCATGCCGCGTGCAGGATGACGGTCCTATGGATTGTAAACTGCTTTTGTACGGGAAGAAACACTCCTTCGTGAAGGAGCTTGACGGTACCGTAAGAATAAGGATCGGCTAACTCCGTGCCAGCAGCCGCGGTAATACGGAGGATCCAAGCGTTATCCGGAATCATTGGGTTTAAAGGGTCCGTAGGCGGTCTTGTAAGTCAGTGGTGAAAGCCCATCGCTCAACGGTGGAACGGCCATTGATACTGCAGGACTTGAATTATTGGGAAGTAACTAGAATATGTAGTGTAGCGGTGAAATGCTTAGAGATTACATGGAATACCAATTGCGAAGGCAGGTTACTACCAATCGATTGACGCTGATGGACGAAAGCGTGGGTAGCGAACAGGATTAGATACCCTGGTAGTCCACGCCGTAAACGATGGATACTAGCTGTTGGGGGCAACTTCAGTGGCTAAGCGAAAGTGATAAGTATCCCACCTGGGGAGTACGAACGCAAGTTTGAAACTCAAAGGAATTGACGGGGGCCCGCACAAGCGGTGGAGCATGTGGTTTAATTCGATGATACGCGAGGAACCTTACCAAGGCTTAAATGCAGACTGACCGATTTGGAAACAGATCTTTCGCAAGACAGTTTACAAGGTGCTGCATGGTTGTCGTCAGCTCGTGCCGTGAGGTGTCAGGTTAAGTCCTATAACGAGCGCAACCCCTGTTGTTAGTTGCCAGCGAGTCATGTCGGGAACTCTAACAAGACTGCCAGTGCAAACTGTGAGGAAGGTGGGGATGACGTCAAATCATCACGGCCCTTACGCCTTGGGCTACACACGTGCTACAATGGCCGGTACAGAGAGCAGCCACTGGGCGACCAGGAGCGAATCTATAAAGCCGGTCACAGTTCGGATCGGAGTCTGCAACTCGACTCCGTGAAGCTGGAATCGCTAGTAATCGGATATCAGCCATGATCCGGTGAATACGTTCCCGGGCCTTGTACACACCGCCCGTCAAGCCATGGAAGCTGGGGGTGCCTGAAGTCGGTGACCGCAAGGAGCTGCCTAGGGTAAAACTGGTAACTAGGGCTAAGTCGTAACAAGGTAGCCGTACCGGAAGGTGCGGCTGGAACACCTCCTTTCTAGAGCCCAATCCGTTAGCCGCAAGGCACGATTGGGAAATAAGATGCCGGACGGTAGGTTTGGAATCGTGATTGCATTACTCTTGCTGTTAATTTAAAAAAATGATGAAAATTAAGTAAAACAGAGTCTCGTAGCTCAGCTGGTTAGAGTACTACACTGATAATGTAGGGGTCGGCAGTTCGAGTCTGCCCGGGACTACTATTTGGCTTGATTTGAAGGAAATTCTGGAAGCTGGGATTCACCAAAGGAAATTAGAGAAGAATTAGAAATCTAAAATCTGAATTCTAAAATCTAAGATTCAAAATGGGGGATTAGCTCAGCTGGCTAGAGCGCCTGCCTTGCACGCAGGAGGTCAACGGTTCGACTCCGTTATTCTCCACAGTTCCGAAAGGAAAAAAGTTCATTGACATATTGAGATAAGAAAATAATAAGAAAGTAGAAAGCGTTTTTCTGATTCTAACAGATAGGAAAAACAAAAAAAACGGTCATAATTGATTTTATGATTGGTGCAATAAGCAAAATAAGGGCGCATGGGGAATGCCTAGGCTCTCAGAGGCGAAGAAGGACGTGATAAGCTGCGAAAAGCTGCGGGGACTGGCACACACAGATCGATCCGCAGATATCCGAATGGGGCAACCCGCTATGCTGAAGGCATAGCACACCGATAGGTGGGCAAACCCGCTGAACTGAAACATCTAAGTAGGCGGAGGAGAAGAAAACAAAAGTGATTCCGTAAGTAGTGGCGAGCGAACGCGGATTAGCCCAAACCAGTTATGTTACGGCATAGCTGGGGTTGTAGGACCACGGCATTTTATGTGCAAGGAACCGGAAGCTTCTGGAAAGGAGCGCCATAGAGGGTGACAGCCCCGTATGGGTAACGAGCATAATAGATAGTGGTATCCTGAGTAGGGCGGGGCACGTGAAACCCTGTCTGAATTTGGCGGGACCATCCGCTAAGGCTAAATACTCCTGAGAGACCGATAGTGAACCAGTACCGTGAGGGAAAGGTGAAAAGAACCGTGAATAACGGAGTGAAATAGATCCTGAAACCATGCGCTTACAAGCGGTCGGAGCCCTTTCGTGGGGTGACGGCGTGCCTTTTGCATAATGAGCCTACGAGTTAACGTTGCCGGCAAGGATAAGTGGTTAAGCCATGGATCCGCAGCGAAAGCGAGTCTGAATAGGGCGCTTTAGTCGGCAGTGTTAGACGCGAAACCGTGTGATCTACCCATGGGCAGGTTGAAGCTGTGGTAACACACAGTGGAGGACCGAACCGGTTGACGTTGAAAAGTCTTCGGATGACCTGTGGGTAGGGGTGAAAGGCCAATCAAACTCGGAAATAGCTCGTACTCCCCGAAATGCATTTAGGTGCAGCGCTGATGACAGTTATATAGAGGTAGAGCTACTGATTGGATGCGGGGGCTTCACCGCCTACCAATTCCTGACAAACTCCGAATGCTATATAATGTTTCACAGCAGTGAGGGCTTGGGTGCTAAGGTCCAAGTCCGAGAGGGAAAGAACCCAGACCATCAGCTAAGGTCCCCAAATATATGTTAAGTTGAAAGAACGAGGTTTGTCTGCCCAGACAGCTAGGATGTTGGCTTGGAAGCAGCCATTCATTTAAAGAGTGCGTAACAGCTCACTAGTCGAGCGGACGAGCATGGATAATAATCGGGCATAAACATATTACCGAAGCTATGGATTTTGCAGCAATGCAAAGTGGTAGGGGAGCATTCTGACAGGGCAGAAGGTGTATCGTAAGGTATGCTGGACCGGTCAGAAAAGAAAATGTAGGCATAAGTAACGATAATGCGGGCGAGAAACCCGCACACCGAAAAACTAAGGTTTCCACAGCTATGCTAATCAGCTGTGGGTTAGTCTGGTCCTAAGGCGAACCCGAAAGGGACAGTCGATGGCCAACGGGTTAATATTCCCGTACTTCTTATTGCTGTGATGGGGTGACGGAGTGATGAAAGCGCCGCGAACTGACGGAATAGTTCGTTAAAGCACCTAGCTATAGGCTCTCTAGGCAAATCCGGAGAGTTTGGTGAAATGCGATAGTACTCGGAGTCTTCGGACAAAGAGATAGTGCGCCTAAGGGCTTCCAAGAAAAACCTCTAAACTTCAGGCAATAAGAACCAGTACCGTAAACCGACACAGGTAGTTGAGGAGAGAATCCTAAGGTGCTCGAGAGATTCATGGCTAAGGAATTAGGCAAAATAGACCTGTAACTTCGGGAGAAAGGTCGCCCCGAGCAATCGGGGCCGCAGTGAAGAGGTCCAGGCGACTGTTTATCAAAAACACAGGGCTCTGCAAAATCGTAAGATGAAGTATAGGGCCTGACACCTGCCCGGTGCTGGAAGGTTAAGAGGAGATGTTATCTTCGGAGAAGCATTGAATTGAAGCCCCAGTAAACGGCGGCCGTAACTATAACGGTCCTAAGGTAGCGAAATTCCTTGTCGGGTAAGTTCCGACCTGCACGAATGGTGTAACGATCTGGACACTGTCTCAGCCATGAGCTCGGTGAAATTGTAGTAACGGTGAAGATGCCGTTTACCCGCAGTGGGACGAAAAGACCCTGTGCACCTTTACTATAGCTTAGTATTGACCTTGGATAAATGATGTGTAGGATAGGTTGGAGACTTTGAAGCGGCGTCGCCAGGCGTTGTGGAGTCATTGTTGAAATACAACCCTTTGTTTATCTGAGGCCTAACCCCGCGATGTGGGGGACAGTGCTTGGTGGGTAGTTTGACTGGGGTGGTCGCCTCCAAAAGAGTAACGGAGGCTTCTAAAGGTTCCCTCAGTACGCTTGGTAACCGTGCGTAGAGTGCAATGGCATAAGGGAGCTTGACTGAGAGACATACAGGTCGATCAGGTACGAAAGTAGAGCATAGTGATCCGGTGGTTCCGCATGGAAGGGCCATCGCTCAAAGGATAAAAGGTACGCCGGGGATAACAGGCTGATCTCCCCCAAGAGCTCATATCGACGGGGGGTTTGGCACCTCGATGTCGGCTCGTCACATCCTGGGGCTGGAGAAGGTCCCAAGGGTTGGGCTGTTCGCCCATTAAAGTGGCACGCGAGCTGGGTTCAGAACGTCGTGAGACAGTTCGGTCTCTATCTACTGCGGGCGTTAGAAATTTGAGTGGATCTGATTCTAGTACGAGAGGACCGAATTGGACTAACCTCTAGTGTATCTGTTGTCCCGCCAGGGGCACCGCAGAGTAGCTACGTTGGGAAGGGATAAGCGCTGAAAGCATATAAGCGCGAAACCCACCACAAGATGAGATTTCTTTTAAGGATCGTGGAAGATGACCACGTTGATAGGCTACAGATGTAAAGGCAGTAATGTCACAGTCGAGTAGTACTAATAATCCGTAAGCTTATGCACGTTTTTCCCGATCCGCCCAGCGGATCGGGAAGGAACTTTCTAAAATATTCTTCTTTTCTTTATCTCAGTATGTTAAAATATTTGCTCGACGCGAGTAAGTCGTAAAGAGGAAAGTCAAAAGTTAAAAAGCCGCAATAATGGCTTTAGGCTTTATGACCTTAAACTTTAGACTAAAAACCTTAAGGTGGTTATTGCGGCGGGGCTCACCTCTTCCCATCCCGAACAGAGAAGTTAAGCCCGCCTGCGCAGATGGTACTGCAGTCATGTGGGAGAGTATGTCGTCGCCTTTCTTTTGAAAACCCTATCCTAATCGGATGGGGTTTTCTGTTTTTATAGATTTTCGGAAATATTTTGAATGCATTTCCTGGCTCCAAACTTTATGGGCAAAACATAAGTTTTGAAAAAAATGTTATTTTACGAAATATTAAATTGTCATAAATAGAATTTTAATAGGGTATTACTTTAATAAAAGAAAAACAGCATTCTATAGTTGAAACTAAGAATTAATCTATTTTAGATTGATAACTTCTTTTACTATATAATCTTTTAGCATTTAACATAAAAAATGTTTAATATTGCGTTTTTCATACTTATCTGTTTAATTAAATGTCTGTTTATAGCAAATATGCTGATCATATTTTAGTGAATCTTCTTAGAGAGGATGATCAGTTGGCTTATACAGAAATATTTGAAAGATATTCCAGATTACTTGTTAATCACGCTTATAAGATACTTGGAAATCGTGATGAAGCAAATGATATTGTTCAAGAAGTACTTTTGTTAATCTGGACCAAACGTAATGAGATTACAATTACGACTTCTCTTTCTTCTTATTTATACAAAGCGACAAAAAATAGAATATTAAATCATATCGCGCATGATAAAGTAGTTTCACGTTATGCTGATTCTATTTCTAAGTTTATTGAAAATGATTATGTTTTTGCAGATTCAAAACTAAGAGAAAAAGAATTAGAACGAATTATAGAAAATGAAATCGCTTTACTTCCAGAAAAAATGCGTGAAGTTTTTCTTCTACGAAAAGTAGAAGAACTTTCATATGACGAAATTGCACTTCAATTAAATATTACTGATAAAACTGCAAAGCAACAAGTGTACAATTCTTTAAAAATTCTCCGCGAAAAACTTAAATCTTCAATGAATTTCTTTATTTGGTGAAATTTTTGAACTTTCTTTTGTAAAATTTTTGTTAGATAATTCATGTCTAACTTATTCATTATTAAATAGTAAATAACATTAAAAGAATTTTATTTAATAATTATTTAATGTTTTTTTAATTTTTTTCGATTCCGTCTATGACAAAAGTCATTTATAACTGTCTTATCTAAAACGGGACAAATTTTCGTATTGTAATTATGAATGAATCAGAAATCTTAATGTTACTGCAAAAATATCAAGAAGGTACCTTATCAGATACAGAGAAGGATAAACTCGATGCGTGGTATTTGCATAAAGCTTTAAATAGTAATATTCAACTTTCTGGTGATGAAATGGACGATAGCTACGAACATTTGAAATCTAAATTACCATTAAAGCAAAAGCAAAAAGTTATTAGTATTTGGCCAGGTGTAGCAGTTGCTGCTTCAATTGTGGTTTTATTGGGTTCGGGAATTTTTTATTTTACATCATCTAAACAACCAAGCCAAAATATTCAGGTTGTTGAAAAAGTAAAAGAAATTGCTCCTGGCGGAAATAGAGGAATTTTGACACTTTCTAATGGAAAGCAAATTATACTTTCAGATATAACTTCAAAAGATGTTATTGCAAAAGAAGGAGAAGAAGATGAAGTTACGATTAAAATGGATGAAAATGGAGTTATAACTTACGTAATAAACCCAAATAGTAATACTTCAAAAGAAGATGTCAATTCATTTAATACACTCTCAACTCCAACAGGCGGACAATATAATATTGTTTTAGCAGATGGAACCAAAGTTTTTCTTAATGCGGTTTCATCAATTAAATATCCAACTCAATTTAATGGCGATCAAAGAATTGTCGAGCTTGAAGGAGAAGCTTATTTTGAGGTTGCTAAAAATAAAAACAAACCTTTTTTAGTAAAATCGGATAACCAAATTATAGAAGTTTTAGGTACACATTTTAATGTACATGCTTATAATAACGAATCGGTTGTAAAAACAACCTTGTTGGAAGGAAGTGTCGCCGTTTCATACAAAAATCAAAAAACAGTTTTAAAACCAGGCCAGCAATCTAATGCATCAAATGGTTTTACTAAAATACTAGTAAAAGAAGTTGACACTGAAGAAGCTATTGCTTGGAAAAATGGTCGATTTAAATTTGATAATGCAGATTTAAAATCTGTCATGAAACAATTAGAGCGTTGGTACGGAATTAAAGTTGAATACCGAGGAGATGTTTCAGATGTTAGATTTAACGGAGGTACGTTTAGAAATAAAAATTTGTCTGAAGTATTAAAAGTACTTGAGCTTAGTAATATAAAATTTAAAGTTGAAGGAAAAACAGTTATTGTATATCCCTAAAATTAAATTTACCCGATTATGTTGAGTTTATAAACTAAAAAACCAGAGGCAGTTGCGATGCTTCTGGTTGTTATAAAAGTTTATAGCCAATATAAGTTGTCCACTATTGTTTAACTATAACCAATGTAAATGTATGAAATTAAATTTACAACCAAAAAAACCTTACAAAAAACTTAAAAAAAAGATCCCAAAAATTAATTTTTCGACAAATTTATGGTCGTTATGTTTGATGTTTATGTTATTGTGCAGTTTGTCAGGACAAGCTCAAAGCATTTCTATTAATTTTAAGGATGCGCCATTAGAAAAAGTTTTAAAAGAAATTTCTAAACAGGCCAATTACGAAGTTTTCTACACGCAAAAATTGCTGAAAGATTCTAAAAATGTAACTATTAGCGTAAAGAATTCATCTTTGAATGAAACTCTAAATCAAGTTTTTAGAAACCAAAACTTAAAATATACACTTACCAATCAGACTATTGTGGTAACTGCTTCAAATTCAAAAGAAGAAGAGCGGGGAAACGGATTAATCGATATACGCGGAAAAGTAGTAAATAATAGAAATGAGCCTTTTCCTGGTGTATCGGTAACTATTTGGGGGACAAACCGAATTGCTGTAACTGATTTTGATGGTAGTTTTTCTTTTGAAAAAGCTCCGTCAAATGGTATTCTAGATTGCTCGGGATTAACTATTGAAAAAAAATCGATTGCAATTAATGGACGCACAGATTTAACACTTATTGTTGAAGATAAAGTTGCAGCAATGAAAGAAGTTGTAGTTACTGGTTTTCAAACTATTGCAAGAAGTAATTTTACTGGTGCCATAACAAAAGTTGATGAAAAAACATTAAACGAAAACATAAACACCAATTTATCAAGTGCATTAGAAGGTCGTGTTGCAGGTTTGATGTTTCAAAAGAATCCAAGTGGTGCGGCGGCTGATAAACCTATATTGCGTGGTATGGGAACTTTTTCTAATCAAGTTGGATATAGTCCGCTTATAGTAATAGACGGATTGCCAAGTGAATTGACTTTAGACGAAATTAATCCATACGATATTGAAAGTGTAGATGTGTTGAAAGATGCCGCTGCAGCTTCTATTTACGGTTCAAGAGCAGCAAATGGAATTATCGTTTTAACTACTAAAAAAGGAAATGGTAAACTAAAAGTAACTATCAATTCTGATTTCTTCATCGCGGATAAACCCAATTTAAGAGATATGAATTATGCTTCTACAAGCGATTTAATCGATCTTGAACAGGCGGTTTACAATAGAGAAAGAGCAAGATTTGCTAATACTGCTACAATGTTTAGCGGTTACGGAGATATTGGGAATAGCAGTATGAAATATTACAGTCCGCTTTATCAGCTTAATAGAGATTTGGAGGAAGGTGTTATTAATAATGCTGATTATAATTCTACAATTGCTCAATGGAGAAAGAACGATTATATTAAGGATTATCGTGATAATGTATGGCAGAATGAATTAAGACAACGTTACAATATTGCATTCTCTGGAAGTACAAGTAGGCAAAATACTTACGTTTCGCTGAATTATGATGAATCAAAAAATCGCATTAAATACAATAACAGTCGTGCATTTAATCTTTATGCAAAAAGTAGTTTTCAATTTAATGATTGGTTAAATGCTACATTTGGAGTGAATGGAACGTACAGTAATGATGATGTTACAGATTCTAGTTATAGCAATTATGATATTCAAAAAAGATACGAGCGTATAACAGACGACAACGGAAATCTTGTAATATCTCCATTTGTTGGAATTAATGACGGGTTTACTTCTGGAAGTGTTATTAATCCATATGTAGCTAGAAAATTAGCTGGTTTAAGCGGATTTAAATCTACTCAATTTAATGTTTTAGACGCACTTCAAGAAGGTATTGAACAGCAAAATTCATTAAGCTTAAGAACTTTTGCTAACATAAAAGCTAAACTTTGGAGAGGTTTAAGTTTTAATACACAGTTTCAATACGAGGTAAGAAAAAACGATAATGAGCAATATTATGCTATTGACTCTTATAAAATGCGCATGGCTATTAATTCTCTAACAGGATATAATCCAACTACGAACGCGTATACTTATGTAGACGGATTTTCAACAGGAGGACGATACAAACAATTAAGCAGTCAAGCAAGTAATTATTCTTTTAGAAATCAATTAGATTTTAATCAAGATTTTGCTGATGGAAAGCATTCTATAAATGCATTAGCTGGTTTTGAAATGCGCGAAACCTTTGTTCCAAGAAGTATAGAGCAATTAAGATATGGTTACGATCCAGTTACGCTTAGTTCTGCAGTTCTAAATAATCTTGCGTTAAGCCAGACAGGAGTTGCTAGTTATATCTATGGAAATAACAGAACTTTGGCAGCTTTAGGAAGAACACAACAAGAAATTTTGCACCGTTACTTTTCAGTTTTCAGTACTGCTAGTTATACTTATTTGTCTAAATATAACGTAACCGGAAGTTATCGCGTTGATAGAGCAGATTTGTTTGGAGTTGATCCAAAATATAAAAACCGTCCATTATGGTCTACAGGTTTAGGTTGGAATATCAGCAATGAGGATTTCATGAAAGAAGTAAAATGGGTTAGCATGCTTAAATTAAGAGCAACTTATGGTATTAATGGAAATATCGATCAATCTACAACTCCATATATCACGGCTACAAGAAGAAACGATAATTTATATCAATCTTTACAATATACAAATATCACGGCTCAGCCTAATCCAATGTTGAGATGGGAAAAAACACAAACTACCAATTTAGGTGTAGATTATAGCTTGTTTCGTGCAAAGTTAAACGGTACTATTGATGTTTATCGCAAATACAGCAGCGACTTGTTGGCAACAACAGATTTAGATCCTACGGTTGGGGCATTGACAAGAAGAATTAATGCTGGAGCTTTGTTAAATAAAGGAATTGAATTTAGTTTAGGATCTGAATGGTATAATAATGGAAGTTTTCGTGTTGCTTCTAATTTAATATTTGCTTTTAACGAAACTACTGTTAAAAAAGTTACAAGAGCTCAATCTACAGCAAACTCATATGTGGCTTCGCCAGGAGATTATTTTATAGAAAATGAAGCTTATAATAGTTTGTATGCTTACAAATATGGCGGAATGGTAAATGGATATCCGTATGTATTAGATGAAAACGGAAATCCTTCAATCACTTTTGATGCTAATGGAAACCCAATTTCAACTACAATTAAATCTGTTACAAGTCCAGATGCTTTGGTTAATATGGGAACTTTATTGCCAACTTATACAGGTTCGCTTTCGCAACGATTTTCATACAAACAATTTGATTTGAATTTCTTATTTGTTTTTTCTGGAGGAAATGTAATGCGTAAAGAAACGTTAGATATGTCATCTGATTTGGTAAATCTTTCAGGAATTGCGGATCGTTACACTGATACAAATAGAAATGGCAATACACGTCTATATGTAGATTTTGACGAAAGCATTAGAAATTATGCAACTACAATAAGTAGTCAATGGAGAAATTCGAGTGCAAATGTTGTAGATGGAGATTACATTAAACTTAGAAATATTTCACTAGGTTATAATCTGCCAAAAACTTTTGCAAGCAAAATCAAAATGGCGTCGGCTAAATTTACTTTTCAGGTAAATAATCTTTGGTATTGGAGTGCTGCCGGAAATCATATTGATCCAGAAGTTTATACTGCAAATAGTGCAACACGTAATTTACCATCGCCAAAAACCTATTTATTTGGCTTTAATCTTACTCTTTAAAAAATGAAACATATATATATAACACTACTGTCGCTTATGATGTTAACCGTAACATCTTGCGAAGATTATACCGATGTTACACCAAAAGGAGCTCTAGTTATAGAAACTCCAGAACAATTTCTTGAATTGGTATCATTGCCAAATAGAGGTTATCCAATTAATAACTTTCAATATTTGTCTGATGATCAATGGATGAGAGAAGCCAACGTAATCGGAAGAACTCCAAACATTGACATCATTAATTTTACTTTTGATGAAAGTGTAGATCGCGTCTCGTTGTTGACAGGTTCAAGTTTTTACAATCAAGCTTATACCTATATCAACAGATGGAATACGATTATTTCTTTAGTTGACAATAGTAAAGGAGATGAAAGCATTAAACAATTAGCGAAAGCAGAAGCTAAAATTTTTAGAGCTTACGATCACTTTTTATTGATTAATACTTATGCTAAAGGTTACGATCCTCAAACCGCTGCTACAGATGGAGGTATTTGTATCATGGATAAATTTGATTTAGAAGCGCAACCTACAAAATCTACTGTAGCACAGGTTTACGATTTTATTCAAAAAGATATCGAAGATGCGTTACCATATATTAAAGAAAAACCAGTAGATGTTTATCATCCTTCTTTAGCATTTGCTTATGCTTTTAAAGCTAAAGTTCATTTGTTTAAACGTGAAATTGCTCAAGCACAAGCGGCGGCAGAAAAATCATTAACTTATAATAATCAAATATTTGATTTAGTGGCTTATAACGCTCAAGGCGGACCAACTGCTGTTGCTGTTCCTGCAGCAAATAATGTAGAAGTTTTGAGTTATATGTACATGACAGGTTATAATGAAATGAACTTTGCACAAAGCTACATCATCAGTCCAGAACTGAGAGCTTTATTCGGAACTAACGATGCTCGTTTTAATTTGTTTTTCAATTCTACAAGTACAACAAATTTAGATATAGGCTCGGGAACTGCTTATTGGGCAACGCAATACACAAGATTCTTTTATCCAACAGTTGGAATGAAAACGCCTGAAGTATATTTAATTCTAGCCGAATGTTATGCAAGAGATAATAAACTTGCAGAAGCAGTTGACGTTTTAAATAAATTAAGAGCAAAACGTATTGTATCAGGAACTGTAAATCTAACTGTTCCTGCAACAAGAAAAGAAACAATGCAACTCGTTATAAACGAGCGCAGAAAAGAATTGCTTTTAGGATTTAATCGATTTTTTGACTTAAAAAGATTAAATACTGAAACGGAATATGCTAAAACAGTTACGAGAGTATTTCCAATCGTAAATAAAACAGTTCCGCAAAAGACGTATACTTTACAGCCAAATTCTAGATTATACATTGTGCCGTTTCCATTAAGTGCATTAACAAAGAATCCAAAACTTACATTAAACACAGACGAGAAAGTTCCGTTTTAATTCCAATGAAAAAACTATTTATAATGCTAATCATGCTGGCTGTTGGTCAGCATGGTTTTGCTCAAACTCCAGAAAAAAAAGCCGATACTACAAGTACTCAGCCAAAAGGAATGTTGGCTTACAACAAAGTCATTACCGATAAAGCTAAAAACAAATCAGGTCTTTTTACAATTAGTCAGGTCGATACAAAGTATTATTTTCAAATTCCTGATACTTTATTTAATAGATATATGTTGGTGGTAACCCGATATTTATCTACGCCAGAAGGAATGGGAATTTTTGGTGGAGAAAAAGCAAACGAACAAACTATTTACTTTGAAAAAGGATCTAATAACACCGTTTATTTGAGATCGTTACAATACAAGCAAGATGTTCGTTCTTCAGATTCGATGCTCGCAAAAGCATTGGCAGGAAGTAACGAAAATCCGATTGTGGCAGCTTTTCCAATAAAAACAACTAATCCAGATACTGGTGAAGTTGTAATAGATGTAACCGAAGCTTTCAAAAAAGATAATGCAATGTTTTCTATCGGAAGTACAGAGAAAACAGAAAAAAAATTAAGTTCACTTGCTGATGATAAATCTTTTGTTGAAAGTATAGATACCTACCCAATTAATATTGAAGTTAAAACAACAAAGACTTACACAAGTTCTACGGCAAGTAGCGGAAGTGTTACATTGAGATTAAACACTTCAATTGTATTGCTTCCGAAAACGCCAATGCGTAAACGTTTTTTTGATGAGAGAGTAGGTTATTTTGCGAATAAATATGTTTTGTTTGATGACGATGAGCAGCGTGCGCAGAAAAAATTCATTGTGCAGCGTTACCGTTTAGAGCCTAAAGACAAAGACATTAAAAAATATCTAAGAGGCGAATTGGTTGAACCAAAAAAGCAAATTGTTTATTACATCGATCCTGCAACGCCAAAAAAATGGAGACCATATTTAATTGCTGGAATTAACGATTGGCAGAAAGCTTTTGAAGCTGCTGGTTTTAAAAATGCAATTGTTGGTAAAGAATGGCCAGAAGATGATAAAACAATGAGTTTAGAAGATGCAAGATATTCTGTAGTAAGATATTTAGCTTCTGAAACACCAAATGCTTATGGCCCAAGAATAAGTGATCCGAGAAGTGGAGAAATTATGGAAAGCCACGTTGGCTGGTATCATAATGTGATGAAATTGGTACAAAGATGGTATATGATTCAAGCGGGGCCTTTAGATCCGAGAGCTAGAAAAATGCATTTAGATGATGAATTAATGGGACAATTAATTCGTTTTGTTTCTTCGCATGAAATTGGACATACAATTGGTTTGCGCCACAACATGGGAGCGAGCAGTGCAACGCCTGTAGAAAAACTTCGTGATAAAAAATGGGTTGAAGCAAACGGACACACCGTTTCTATTATGGATTATGCTCGTTTTAATTATGTAGCACAACCAGAAGATAATATTAGTTCAAAAGGAATTTACCCACGTATTGGGAGCTACGATAAATGGGCAGTTCAATGGGGTTACAAATATTATCCAAATGCTAAAGATGAGTTTGAAGAAGAAAAAACGTTAGCAAAATTAACAACAGATAGTTTAACTGCAAATCCGAAATTATGGTTTGGAGGTGAAGGAAAAGACGAAGATCCGAGAAGCCAATCAGAAGATCTTGGTGATGATTCAGTAAAGGCAAGCGATTACGGAATTAAAAACCTAAAACGCGTAGTTCCAAATCTGGTTCAATGGACGTATCAGCCAAACGATGCTTATGACAATTTAGCCGATATGCATAAAGCAGTTGTATTACAATACAGCCGCTATTTATATCATGTACTAAAAAATATTGGTAATAATTATGTAACCAAAAGAACAGTTGACGAAAAAGGCACAGTTTATCAGCCAATTCCAAAAGCAAAAGTAAAAGCAGCGATTGATTATGTTGGCAGACAATTGTTTATCGCACCTTTATGGATGTATCCAACAGAAATTGAACAGCTTATTCCGTTAAAAACGGCAGACCAAATAGCAGATCAGCAGAATCAGGTTTTAAATATGCTTTTAAGTTCTGGAATGCTTTACAATATCAGTGTAAAATCAATTCAGTTTGAAGGTGCTTATACAGTTCCAGAATTTTTAAATGATTTACAGCAAACGGTTTGGGTAAAATTCAGCGGAGATGAAAAGCAAGATTTTTATAGAAGAAGTTTGCAACGTAGTTATGTTGAAAAACTTGGAATGCTGTTGTTACCAAAAGAGTTAGAACCAGGTAAAGCAGCAAATACAGCACAACGTAGTGATGTGAATTTGTATGGGAAACAGCATCTTTTAAAATTAAAAGAGGATGTTACAAAGCTTATGAATGGAACTACAGGATTAAGCAAAGATCATTACGAAAGTATTCTGATAGACATCGAAAAAATTATTACAAAATTAGATAAACCTACATCATGAAAAAATTAGTAGTTCTAGCATTTCTTTTCTTAAGTGGATTTGCTCAAGCTCAATTAACATCAAAAGAAGAAGTAACTCCTGAATTGGTAGAAAAGAGAGAAGCACAGAAAAAAGAAATCACAAAAAATTACTTGGCTCTAAAAAATAGTTTTTTAGTTTCAGATAGTCTTGCCGTTGCTAAAAATGCAGAAGCATTGAAAAACTCGTTAAAGAATTTCAGATTTAAAAAATTAAGTCTTGAAAAAATGAACGAAGCAACAACATCAAGAAAAGAAATTATTGAATTAGCAGATCAGCTTATCGCGAATAAAAATATCAATAAACAGCGTAAAGTTTTTGAAACGCTTTCTGTGAAATATTGGGAACAAGCATCAAAATTTAAAGCTGCAGACGCAATGCTATATTTACAGATTTGCCCAATGACAGGCGCAGTTTGGACAAGTGATAGCAAAGAAATTAAAAACCCATATTATCCAAAAAATATGCTGACTTGTGGTGAAGTAAAAGCAAGTTTATAAAAGTTAGAATTTGAATTAGTTTGATAAATACGGTATTCTGAAAAGGAGCCGTATTTGTCATTTCTAATTGATTTTGATTAATTCGTTAATTATTAATCACAAAAAAGCTGTCTATTATTTTAGACAGCTTTTTTATTTAAATTATAGTTGTAACCGTAATCACTATTTTTTAATTAATTTATTTTAACCAAATGATCTTCAATAGATTTTCTGTGTGATTCATATTGAGCTGGAAGTTTCAAGTTTTTACCCAATTCTTCCAAGCTTTCATCTACTGTAAATCCGGGATTATCAGTTGCAATTTCGAACAAAACTCCGCCTGGTTCTCTAAAATATAGAGAATGGAAATATTGTCTGTCGATTTGTGGTGTAATTGACAATCCGTATTCTTCGATTTTTTCACGGAAGTGCATTAAAATTTCATCATTTTTGACACGGAAAGCCACGTGGTGAACAGTTCCGTTTGCGTTTAAACCGCGTTTTTCATCACTTAATTCCACCAAATCTACAATTGCGGCATTTTCTACAGCATCTGTTGCATAACGATAACGGTTTACGTCTTGATCGATTAATTTATAACCAAATATTTCAGTTAAAATCGCAGCAGTTGGTTTAATATCATTTAAAGTCAAAGTAATGTTATGAAAACCTTTTGTTGCAACATCAGCTTTTACTTCGTCAGTTTCCCAAGCTTTTCTGTTGTCTTCTGTTTTAGATTCGATTAACTCTAATTTTAATCCGTCTGGATCTAAGAAAGTCAAGTATTTTTCACCGAATTTTTCAGAAGGTTTATTGTAAATTACATTGTATTTCTCAAAACGTTTTTGCCAGAAATCCAAGCTTCCTTTTGGTACAGAATAGCCAATTTCAGTTGCCATTCCAGAACCTTTTCTTCCTTGCTGAATTCCTTCTCCCCAAGGGAAAAATGTCAAAATAGTTCCTGCGCTTCCAACTTCGTCACCAAAGTAAAAATGGTAAGTTCCTGGATCATCAAAATTTACTGTTTTTTTGATAAATCTTAATCCTAATATGTTTGAGTAAAAGTTGAAGTTTCGTTTTGCGTCACCTGCAATTGCAGTAATATGGTGTAAGCCTAAAATTTTATTTTCCATGGTGTTTTTTATATTAAATTGTTATTTGATTTTTCTTTTACAAATTTACGTCTGTTATGGTTCTGCGTCGATTAACCTAGATTAAGAAATAAAAAGCGGTTAATTTTTTGGCGTGTAATTATATAACCAAAGAATATTTTTTTTAGTTTAATGTGTTGTATATTAATGGATTTTGGATAAAAAATATTTTCCGATTACACGATATACTGTAATTTTACGAAACGATTATTTCATATTTAGAAATTCGATAGTGATTTAATAATGACAACTATTAAATTGAATTTGGAATATGAAAGAAGTATTGAAGAATTAAAAAAAATATAGTTTTAATACATAGAATCTTTAACTATAAATATTCTATGTATTAAAATTATAATTTGATAAATATTGATTTTCGAAGTTTAGGCTCAATATTTTTTGTTTTGTGTCCTTTTCCTGTGGTATCTTCTACCAAAAGAATTGAACCAGTATTAAAGGTTCTTTTTTCTCCCAACGAAGTTTCGATTTCGACTCCGCCTTCTAGGAGAACAATATACTGGCGATCGGGCGCATTGTGAAAATCGTAATCATAAGAAGGACTCACTTCTCTAAAAACGATAGATTTTACAGCTTCATCATCAGATAAAAAACCGATATCTCCATTGTTTTTTAACGGAACTTCAAAGTCTTCAAAATGACTTTCTCCGTTTTCATCGCTGTAAACTCGCGTTATCGTAATCATTATTTTTTATTGAAAACCAAAGCGTTTGCACAATTAACTTCGTCTTGGCTAATTGTATGTCCCATATTCGGATAGATTTTTTTAGTAACATCTGCACCCATTTTTGTCATAAGCGTTTCAGTATCATTTACTCTTTCTACAGGAACATGAAAATCTGGATCGCTGGTTCCGATAAAAACAGGTGTATTTTCAAAATTTCCTGAATAATGATTTTCATAAATCTTGTCGCCAATTAATCCGCCTGTAAAAGCTACGATTCCACCATATTTAGCAACATTTCTTGTTGTAAATTCTAAAGCAAGACAAGCGCCTTGAGAAAATCCTAAGAAATAGATGTTTTCCTTTTCGATTCCGTTTTGCTGAATTGCGACCACAACTTGATGAATAGCTTCAAGCGACTTTGAAAACGAAGGCTCATTTTCGTTTAGAGGCGCTAAAAACGAATACGGATACCAAGTTCTGTTTTCTGCCTGAGGCGCCACTAAAGCAAAATCTTCCACTTTAAGATGTTTTGCAATCGACAGAATATCATGCGCTCCGGCACCACGACCGTGAATCATAATTAATGCTTTTTTTGCTTCATTTAGAGGAACACCGTCTGTTATTATTTCTGTATTCATAATAGATTTTTTTTAATGTATAAAGTTTTTTTTTCTCAGATTTCACACAATCTTGTCATTTCGACGAAGGAGAAATCTCCACAAGAAGCTCGACAAAGATTGCAGAAATTCGGTATCAGAAAAAACTACTTTTTCCAAATATCTTCATATTCATCTGGATGCCTTTTAAATTGAGCATGAACATAAGGACAAAGCGGTAAAACTTTTAAATTATTAGCGCGTACATACGATACCATTTCTTCCAAAAGTTTTTTGGCGTAGCCTTTTCCTTCGGCTTCTGGTTCAACTCCAGTGTGATAAACCGTAAGCAAATCAGGTTTAAGGCTTACAGTCATTTCGCCTAATTTTTTGCCATCAACATAAAGATTAAAAGCACCATGCTGTTTTTCGTCTAATTCTAATTTTATTGTTTCCATATATTTATTTTCGGTATTTGTAAAAATTGTGGGCTTAAGCAACTATTAAAGTTATGATTTTTTTTCTTGTGAGAAGAGATCAAACTGCCCGAAAAGAAACCTTTGCAGGCAGTTATGATTAATTATTTTATGAAATCTAAAATATCCTTATTAATTGTTTCAGCTTCTGTAGTCGGCATTCCGTGTGGAAATCCTGGATAAGAAATTAATTTGCTGTTTTTAAGCAATTTTGCAGCTCTAGGTGCTTGTGCATAAGGTACAATTTGGTCGTCTTCTCCGTGTAAAACCAAAACTGGAATGTCTAAACTTTTCAGATCTTCTGTAAAATCTGATTCCGAAAAGGCTTTAATTCCTTCATAATGAGATAAAACAGAACCCATCATTCCTTGACGCCACCAATTGTGTTTAATACCTTCTTGAACAGTTTGTCCTTCGCGATTCCATCCGTAAAAAGGAATAGGAAAATCATAAAAATATTGCGCTCTATTAAATCCAGTTCCTTGTCTAATTTCATCAAAAACAGATAATGGCACACCTTCAGGATTAGATTCATTTTGAATCATAATTGGTGTTACAGCACTAATAATAACTGCTTTTGCAACACGACCTTTTCCGTATTTTGCTGCGTAACGAATTACTTCTCCGCCACCAGTTGAGTGTCCTACATGAATTGCATCTTTTAAATCTAATGCTTCAGTTAGTTCGGCAATATCAGATGCGTAAGTTTCCATATTATTTCCTTCAGAGGCTTGACCAGAACGACCGTGTCCGCGGCGATCGTGTGCAATAACTCTGTAACCTTTTTTTAGGAAAAACATCATTTGTGCGTCCCAATCATCGCTTGATAAAGGCCATCCGTGATGAAAAACAATTGGTTGTCCATTTCCCCAATCTTTGTAATAAATTTCTGTTCCGTCTTTTACTGTAAATGTGCTCATGATTTTTTAGTTTTTAGATTAATATTATTTTATTATTTCAATTAAAATTGATAATTAAGTTTAAGATTTAAACTTTTCTATTGTTTTAATTATTGTTTTGTTATTAGTATGATGCAAATGTATATTAGAATGAAATCTTGATCGATTAATCTAGATTAAGAAGTAAAAAATGTTCTTAATTTTTGACTTAATCAAATGGATTTGTCTTGCGTGTTTTCATTTTAGGTATTCAAATTTGTTTTTTAATCCTAAATAAAAGCCAATTAATATGCCTTTATTTAAATGTCTTTGTTTTTAGGTAATTGTTTGATTTTAAGCCTTTTTAAATTTACGATATTTCGTTGTTTTAGGAGATATTCGTTGCATTTTATCTGAATAACAACAAATTATAATAAAATATTTTTTGTGCTGCGTAATTTCGACTTATCTATTCTCCTTTTTGGCTACATGCTAAAGTTTAAATAAGGACAATTTTGCAGTGTACAATTAAATACTGCAATTATGAGAAAGACAATTTTTATTACAGGCGCTTCATCAGGTTTAGGAAAAGCAACAGCAAAATTATTTCAAGAGAAAGGTTGGAATGTCATTGCTACCATGCGCAAACCTGAAAACGAAACAGAATTAACGAGTTTAGAAAATATAAAAGTTATTGCGCTAGACGTTACAAATTCATCTCAGATAAAGGAAATCATAAATCAAGTTTTAGCAACAGAAAATGTTGATGTTGTTTTGAATAATGCAGGTTATGGATTAATAGGTCCTTTAGAATCTTTTAGCGAAGAACAAATTGAGAATCAGCTTCAAACGAATCTTTTTGGAGTAATCAATGTTTCAAGGGCTTTCGTGCCTTATTTTAGAGAAAGACAAAGCGGAATATTTATTAATATCACTTCAACATTTGGTTTATTAGGTTATCCAACTTGTTCAATTTATAACGCTTCAAAGTTTGCCGTTGACGGATTTTCAGAAGGTTTAGCTTATGAATTAGCACAATTTGGAATCAAAGTAAAAGTCGTAGCTCCTGGCGGAATGCAGACTGATTTTGCAGGTAGATCTTTGCAAGGCGGTTTACATCAAGCATATCAAGGTTTAATTGCGAAAGTCAGCGAAGGTTACAGCGAAGAACAACTGGCAAATTATACTAAAGCAGAAACCGTTGCTGAAATTATTTATGACGCAGCAACAGATGATAAAGCTCAATTGCGATATATAGCTGGAAATGATGCTAATGAGTTATATAACGAGCGTTTGTCTATAACGCCAGAAAATCAATTTCAAAAAATGCTTCCTCAATTTTTAATGTAAATCAAAATACATTCTAAGCATTATAAATGATTAAATTTGTTAGCAATGAAAAAACAACCCGTTATATTCAATTCCTTATCTCAATTGCACAAAGCAATGGGACTTCCAGCGCCACTTCATCCGCTTATTAGTATTATAAACTACGGGGAAGCCGAATTTGATCCAGCCGATTTGGAAGGCGGAATTATTCTCAATTTTTATAAAATCTCTTTTAAAACCAAATTTTCTGGAAAACTAAAATACGGTCAGGGATTTTATGATTTTGAAGAAGGCGGAATGTCTTTTGTTGCGCCGGGACAATTATTACGTATGCAGGAAGAAGAAGCCAATTATGACGGAATGTCTTTACACATTCATCCTGATTTACTTCGTTCTTATGCTTTAGATTCACAAATAAAACAATATGGTTTTTTTAGTTATTCTGCCGCAGAAGCACTTTATCTTTCTGAAAAAGAAAAGACAACAATCTTAAGCATTTATCAGTTTATTCAATACGAATTGAACGAACGAATTGATAAATTCAGTCAAGATGTAATTATTTCGCAAATAGAATTATTGCTCAATTATGCCAATCGTTTTTACGATCGTCAGTTTATTACGCGAAAAGCGGTAAATAATGATCTTCTTTCTAAGTTAGAAAATCAATTAGAAATTTATTTTAGAGAAAATAAAGCTGCAATGAAAGGTTTGCCTTCAGTAAATATTATTGCAGAAAGTTTGAATGTGACACCTCGCTATCTCAGCGATTTGCTTCGAAATCTGATTGGATTAAATACACAACAATTTATTCACGAAAAAGTAATAGAAAAAGCAAAAGAATATCTAGCAAAAGATGAAATGACAACAGCAGAAATTGCGTTTCATTTAGGTTTTGAACATCCGCAGTCTTTTAATAAACTTTTTAAAAGCAAAACCAATCTATCTCCTTCAGATTACAAAAAAAGCCTATTGAACTAGGTTAATTATTTTAAAGAAAATGCAATGAACATAAATAATTTTATTAACGATTGGCTTCTTGCCAGTAATAACTTTGATACCGAAAAGTATCTTGAGTTTTATGAGTCCGAAGCCATATTAGACGATCCTTCTGTTGGAAGACAATTTATTGGTCACAAAGGAATTAAAGATTATTTTGAAAGCTATTTTATTGGTTTTAATACCAATACAAAATTGGTAAATTTGACTATAACTGACGAAGAAAACGTTCATCTTGAAGTCGAATTTACAGGAGAATTTTCAGAAGGGAAATTGAGAGGAATCTTTGATTTAAAATTTAAAAACGAAAAAATAATCTTCGCGAAAGCAGATTTAATTCATTAAAAAAAAAATTATGAGCACAACATTTGACGAGATTATTGAGCGTTCTCTGGAAATCAGAAAAAAATATCACGAACTAGAATTGCATCATCACGGCAGTAAATGGTCTGTAGAAGAAGATGCTTTGGCTTATCTTACTGACGCCGGATTAATTGGCAGAAATGTAATGTCACAACAAGAACGCTGGCCAAAACTAGATTCTGAATCTGAATTGAAACATAAATTGGGCGAAAATATTTGGTGGCTAATTGTAATTGCAGAAAGATCTGGAATTGATATTAAAAAAGCTATGAATAGTTTTTTAGAAAAAACAGAAACACTTTTAGAATAAAAAAAAATGCTGTCTATTAAAGCAGCATTTTTTCATTTGGAAAGATTAATCAATCTTGTAACCATCATCGCTAAAAGTATCAGGATCGCGATCATTTTCATCGTAACGTTCCACTAGATCGTCATCCATATCATTTTCATCTAAATCTTCGACCTCATCATATAAATCGCTTTCTGGCGTATTTTGTTCAAAATCAAAATCATCTTCATTATTTTTATCCGTGGCATTCAAAAAATCATTTTCGGTTAATTGATTTTCTTCAAAAAGAAATCTTTCATCAAAAGGATCTTTATATTGTTCTGAAAAATTTTGATTTTCATCTTCGTAATTGGTGTATCTGTCAGTTGTCATAATGCATTTCTTTTAATTAATAAATCTGAAAAACTTATATGCTTAAAATTAAAAATTAGCTTTCGAGTTATTTTATACGATTCTCATTTTCAGTTGCTAAATTTTCATTAAAAGCTAAAATCGAGGTTTCAGAATGTTTTACTATTCATAAGCAATCTGATATCTTTATCTTTGCATTTTTATATAAATAACAAATGACAATACAAGATTTAGTTGGAAGTTATGCTATTTCTGGAAGCAATCAGGATGAAAGTAACGAGATAACGTACAAAGGAGTTTTGACTTTAACTTTAGATCAGAATAATAGAATAAAAGCAGATTGGGTTATAAATAATTCGCAACAGCAAAAAGGAAATGGTTTTTTTAAAGATAATATCCTTGTGATTAATTTCAGATATAAAGGAGATGATCATAAAACCTATAAAGGTGTTGCCGTTTACAGATGTATCAATAAAGATATTCTAGACGGATTTTGGTCTGAAAAACATGGAAATCCGCTTTATTTGGGAAGTGAATATTGTTTAAGAATGGAAACTACTGAAAGATTGAATTAAAAAATATTAATTAAAAACTGCGTAAAGTTCTAATTGACTTTACGCAGTTTTTTTATTTTAAAAATTTAAAAAATTAGCTTGTTTGAGTTGCAAGCGCTTTAGTTTTTTTATCATAAATAATAATGAAACTAATCCAAATGGCTAATAAAACCAGAATTATAATAAGTTCTGTTTCGTGAACTCCTTTTACAAAGAAATTATTTAAAGAGTGAACTCCCGCAACAGCCAATAACGAACCTGTTTTGATGTATACTTTTCCAATTCCCCACGCCCCAAAAAAGATAATTCCTAAGAAAAGCATGTTGCTAGAAGTCATTTCTAAGTTAAGATGCCACGCAAACCAAAGGATGGCAATAATTGCTGTAGAGTAGAAAGTAGGAAGCGATTTTAATTGGTTTTGTAAAAATCCACGCCAGCCAATTTCTTCCAACAAACCATAAACTACAATAGTAAACATCAATAAAATTGGAAATTTACCAAGCGTAAAATAATAAACGCTAGAAATTAAAACCACAGGAAGTATCCAATAAATCGCAAACGGAATAAGAACAGTTTTATAAATTCCTTTTAAAGAAAGCGGATTATTTAGTGCAAATAATTTTATAGCAACAAGAGCACCAATTGCTGGACCAACGCCACGAAGTAAGATTCTTAAATATTCACTTTCTACTCCCGCCAATAAATTGGTTTTTACAGCAGCATATCTGCAGATAATTGCAATTACGTAATAAACTATAATAGCTCCAAAGTTGATTTTATTTTTCATCGGTTATTTTGTTTGATTTAGTGAAGCAAACTTAGCGAGCCAAAATGAAAATAAAATTGACTTTGGGTAAGAAATCATTTTTCCATAACTCTTTTTCGAATTCGGCTTAAACTTTCTGCCGTTAATCCGAGATAAGAAGCGATGATTTTAAGTGGAGTTCTTTGAAAAATTTCAGGACGACCTTCTATAAGTTTTAAGTAACGTTCTTGCGGAGAAAGCGTTAAAAGATTAATCTGTTCTTGTTGTTTGCGAACATAAAGCATTTCAGAAATGGCTTTTCCAATTCGCAAACCTGTTTCCGATCTTTGATACAATTCGGTTAAATCCTGATGAAAAATAGACCAAAGCGTAATATCTTCTAAGGCTTCTGTTTTAATAACAGATGGCTGCTGATTTAGAAAAGACATATAATCGCTTATAAAACTTTTTTCATACAATAAATTAATGCAAATATCTCTTTTTCCGTCCCAAACAAATAATCCAGCAGATCCTTTTATAACGATGTTTAGGTATTTTTCGACACCATTATAATCTTTAATAATTTCAGATTTTTGAAATTCACGTACTTTAATTTTTTCCGAAAATCCTTTCCAGATATTCATATCGGCAGAAAAATAGATTTCGAAAATTCTTTTTACATCTTCTGGAGAAGGACTTTGTGGCATTTTTTTGGCGTATCAGTTAAAAGACCAAATTAAGTTTTTTCTGTAAAAATAAAAATAACTGTGTTACCTAGTTACTTTATTTTTTTAAACACATAGAAACATAGATTTTCTTTCTTGGAAAAGGTGATGGAAAGAAACTAGTTTCTCACACATAGCGATGTGCCTACTTTTGGATCAACTTTGTCAAAGTTCAAAACTTTGACAAAGTTAGACACTCACAAAACTATGTTTGTTAATGCAAGTGAAACGCCTTTTAACGCAAAGAAAAATCTATGTTTCTATGTGTTTAAATAATTAAATTAATGCGTTTAATATTAAAACTTACTTCAAACAAGGCAATTGTAAAACATTAGCATTCAAAGGCTGTTCAATCTTTCTTTCTAACTTTTCGCTATTTACAGTGATGTAAATTTCCATAGAACCCGTTCCAACTTTAAGTCCTAAAATATGTCCGCCGTAAGCATCAAATTTACCATCGGTTGCAACGCCGTGCATGTGTATTGAAGGTTTGTCGCCACTCCAGGCAATAGATCCCGTAATGCTTCCCATTTCTACTTTATTGAAAGTTTTGGGGTGAAATTTCTTTTCTCCAAAATCATAAAAACCAAAAGTAGCATCTTGTGCAAAACCAATTCCTGTAAAGTTTGCAGACGGAATATTTTGTTCTTTGGCGAGATTTTCGATTAATTCTAAAACATTATCGCCTTCGCGAAGAACCATCAGATAACCATAATTTGTTTTGGTATAACGGCATTTTTCTTTATCATTTTGTTGCGCATTAGCTAAATTAAAAGTGAGCAAAAGGAATAAAATGAGGGTTTTATGGATTTGAATTTTCATAATTATTTGAATTAAAATTGTAATCAATCTGTTGAATTTATTGCAAGAAAAGATTTTAAACACATAGAAACATAGTTTTTTAAATCGTTAACGAGCTTTGTCAAAGTTTTGAATCAAGAGTGTAAGGTTTTTAAATTTGCACAAAGTAAGCACAATCTTTGTCATTTCGACGAAGGAGAAATCTCCGCAAGGAACTCCGCAACGAAAGTCCAGTCTTTGTCGAGCTTCTCGTGAAGATTTCTCCTTCGTCGAAATGACAAAAAGTGCGTAAATCTACACTATGTGTTTAAATTTTATCGCTTTAAATAAAACATTAAACTACAGAATTAGGCTGTAACTCATTATTATATTTTTCAGGATCAGAAGCTGCGTATTCGTTTTCTGGTTCTGGAATAACATGAATTTTAGAATCGCTAATCGAAATTACGGCAGAACAAACATAAATTCCAATTTTTCCTTCGTTGTATTTAAAATCAAGTAAAGTCAGTTTTACTATTTCATTAATCGAAAGTTCGTAATAATTTCCGTAGCGGATAATTTTAAAAGAAATCTGTTTTTCTTCGCCAATTTCAAACTGATTGGTTTGAATATTTTCGAAAATAAAATTATTCTTGACATCTTTTTCATTAAATCCCCACGCTCTAAACTGAACAAAGCCGTTCATAAAATCAATCGAAATATAATATCCAGTTCCTTCTTTATCGCATTCTATTACAAAACCGGTTTTTCCCATTCCTTCAACAGAAAGCGTTCCTTCCCAAACAAAATCGCTTGAAGGCTTTTCGAAACCATAAATTTCGTAACCGCTTCTACAGCCAAAACGCCATTTATTTTCATTTTCTAAAATAAATTCAGCTGTAGGATTCCCGAGAATAGGCAAGGGAAGTGGCAAATCTTTTTGAAGAATGGTTTTTTGATAGAGTTTTTCCCAATAATAATAACTTTTTAAAAGAAGTCTGCCGCTTTTATCAGTTTCCAGTTCTTTTGGCGGCGGAATAACGCGATGTGTATTTACATTTCCATCAGCAAAATAAAAATTATAGAGCAGAAAATGTTTTCCGTCTTTTACTACTCTTGCGGCATAATTTCCCTGCGGCAGTAAAACATTATTATGAAAAGCCGAATATTCGCCTTTAAATTCAGAAGAAGACCAATATCGGACTTTAATATCCTCGCGAATCGAACCCAATAAATAATGCGATCCTTTGATTTCAAAAACACACGGACATTCAACATCATCATACACATACGGAATATGTAGCGGTTTTTGCAAAACATAACCTTCTTTTTCTCTTTTTGCAACACCAATACAACCTCTTCGGTAAGTTGGTCCAGAAGCACTTCGGGCGCAGATTAGCAGATAATCTTCATTTTTATATTGGTATTTAAATGGATCTCTAAAACTAATCCATTCTCTTGGATTATTGTTTTTTCCTTCATAATGAGGTGCTTCACTTTTAAACGGAAGTCCGTATAAGTTTTCTTTTTTCCAATTAATTAAATCGGTAGAAATCGCTCTTCCCACTTTCTGTTCAATTCCTTTATCCTGACGTTTAAGTCCGGTGTAATACATTTCATAACCTTCTCCTTCCGATTTTTTGCTAATATGCATGGTCCATAACATATCATCATCCCATTCTCCGGGATCGCCAACAAATAAGGCATTTTTAACCCTTTTCCACGAAAGACCATCTTTTGAAACTGCATGCGCAATATAATCGTGATTTGGAATAATTAAATGAAATAAATGATGAACTCCTTTTTCATCAATAAATACATCAACATCCCCGATTTCCCAATTGCTAAATCCTGAACCTGAATACATTTTATTGCTTATTTAATCTGTTACTATTTTTTTAATTTTTTAAACACATAGAAACATAAGTTTTTCTTTGCGTTGAAAAGGCGTTTCAATTGCATTAACAAACATAGTTTTGTGAACGTTAAGCTTTGTCAAAGTTCAAAACTTTGACAAAGTTTAAATACAGCTATGTGTGAGAAACTAGTTTCTTTCAATTACCTTTTATAATAAAGAAAAATCTATGTTTCTATGTGTTTAAATTTTTTATTTAATAACTTTATAATGTTTTAAGCCTTCTAAAATTCCTTCTGATGCTGAAGTTGCGGCAACATAAATACTTTTTGTGGTTTCGTACGCGGCTAATTCGGCGCTTCTGTTTCCAACAATAATCCCTTTTACAGGACCTCTAAACATATCAACATCATTTCCTGAATCTCCAGCAGCAATTACATTAGAAAGCGGAATAGACCATTTTCGGCATAAAAATTTAATCGCATTTCCTTTTGAAGCTCTTTTTGGAATAAAATCCAGAAACTGCCCGTGACTCGGAATAATATTCACTTTATACCAGCCCGTTCCTAAAACGCGAATTAATTCCTCATGATCGTAATGTTCTTTTTCATAATAATAGGAGATTTTATATGGATTTTGAGCTTCTTCTTCCTGCAATTTTATCCATTTAATGGCCTTTAATCGATTAACGATATCCTCTCTTTTCCATCTCCCAGAAAGAAATTTTGCCCAGCCTTTATCTAAAATATAATCTTTTCCGTTGGTGTAATAAATTTCGGTTCCGACAGAGCAAATAATAAAATCGGGAAGAGGAAATTCTTCTTCATCAATTACTTGTTTTACAAGTTCAAGATTTCGTCCAGAAGCCATTGCAAAAGCCATTTTATCGGTACGATTGGTTAAATGCGATTTTAATTCTTGTAAACCAGGATTAGAAAGTTTCGGTTCAATTAAAGTTCCGTCAATATCAGAAACTAACAAATGATCGATTTTTCTTTTTAAACGGTCAATGTTGATGTTTGGATAATGCTGTTTTTTAATTCCAGCAGAAGAAACCGATAAATTCTCATTTATTAAGTCAACATATTGATTGACGTGACTTACCCAACTGTAATGTTTTTGAATATTAATCGCGCCATTATTCGAATAATATTTCCATTGATTTTCATCTGTCAAAATATTGCGAAGCGCTTTTTTAATCTGATTTTCTTCTTGTGGATTTACCAATTCTCCATTTTGACAAACGGGAATAATTTCTGAAGGTCCGCCATTTTTTGTCACCACAACTGGAAGTCCAGAACTTGCAGATTCTATAACGGTCAAGCCGAAGTTTTCATGCAAAGCCAAATTCACAAAAACACCTCTTTTTTCTGCGGCATAACGATAAATAATCGAAACCTCATTTTCGACATCATGTTTTTTCGGAATAGCCATTTTTCCGTACAAATCGTATTTATCCATAAGCAGAAGCAAATCGGTTAAAACGTTTTTTTCAGATTCTGGCATTTTGGTAATATCTTTTCGAATTCCGGCAAAAATGACAAGATTGGCAAGACTTTGAAGTTCTTTATCTTTTCCGTAAACTTCGATTAAAGTGTTGAGGTTTTTATGGCGATCAGGTCTAGAAAGTGCCAGAATAATAGGTTTGTGCGGATTGGTAAGAAATTTAGAAATACTTTCTTGAACCCAATATTTTCGTTGTATTTCTTCCATGTTTTTCTCAGAATCATTTTCTTGAAAATAATAAGGAACAAATTTTCGGGTATCTATTCCAGGAGAAATCGCGTGGTATTTTCCTAATTCGAAATTTTTATACGCCTTGTAAGTTTCGATTTCTTGTTCGGTAGAAGTGACAATAAATTCAGCGAGTTCAAGTGTCCTTTCTTCGGCGGCAATTCGGGTTTCAAATTTGAATTTTTTTTCTATTTCTTCTTCGTTTTCACCGCCTTCGAGTAATTTTTTCTTTTTATAAAATCCCAATGAGTGTCCAGTATGTGCAAAAGGAATATTTAAAACGGCTGACAATTCGGCTGCGGCATAACCAGCGTCTGCATAATGAGAATGAATCCAATCTGGGAAAATGTTGTGTTGTTTAATGTGCTGCATCGCGCCATTCACGAAAGTGTCCAAACCTTCCCAAAGCTGTTCTTTTGCTTTGTATTTTTTACCCAGAAAAGGAATTCGCCTAATGTCTAATTTATCATTGATAATTTCTACAGGAACAGCATATTCTGGAGAAAGAGCGGGATCGTCTATCAATCTGGTAAAAAGATGCACGTGTTCTACATCTTCATGTTGAGATAAAAATTCGGCTAATTCGTAAATGTATTTGGTTTGACCTCCGTTGTCGGCATCTCGTCCAATTTCAAGACCAGAACCTTTTAGAAGTCCGTGTATATTGATAAGAGAAATTCGTAATTTTTTCATCATTCTTCATTAAATATTTTCAAAACGCAAGTTACAGCGCCTCTCTCGATCTAGAAGAAATAATTACGTTTTAAATTTACATAGTTCCCATGTTTGAAAGTTAAATAAGATGTTTTAACTATAAAAAAGCCTGATCGTTAAATCAGGCTTTTAATACATTATGTTTTAATCTTTAATTTTGATTGATAAGATTTTCAATAGCAATTTTCGAAATTTCAGGATTTGCTCCAGCCGATCCAGCGACTAAAGCACCAGTTGCGCAGGCAAAGTTTAAAGCATCTTGCGGCTCTTTATCCGTTAAAAGGAATGTTACTAAAGCACCTAAAAAAGAATCTCCGGCGCCAACTGTATCATCAACTTTTACAGTGTAACCTTTATTTTCATAAAGACGTTTGTCCCAAAGTAGTACAGCACCATCTTTTCCTCTTGTCACACAAATTGCAGTTGCATTGGTTAGCGAACAGATGAAGTTTATATTTTCTTCTAAAGTTGTATAAGGAGAATCTAAAGCAGCACTAATTTCAGCCAATTCTTCATCATTAAATTTGATGAAATTGGCAAACTGCATTAATTCAAGTAAAAGTTCATAATCGTAATGCGGTTTTCTTAAATTAACATCAAAAACCTTGTAAGTATGTGTATTCAATAATTCTTCTAAAGCCTGTCTAGAAACCTCATCTCGACAAACTAAGCTTCCGTAAATTAAAACATCAGAATTAACAACTAAATCTCTTGCTTCCTCATTTAGAACAATTTTGTCCCAAGCAGATGGATAAAGAATTTCATAAGCAGCAGATTTGCTTTCGTCTAAAGTTACATTCACTAATCCAGTAGGAAAATCATCAGATTTAAGAATAGTGTCTGTTTGCAAACCTAATTTTTTGATTTCATTAATAATTGCGTCGCCATTTTCGTCGTTGCCAACACAACTTATCATATTGGTTTCTGCTCCTAGAGCTTTCATTCGAAGCGCCACGTTTAATGGAGCTCCGCCAATTCTTTTTTCGTCGCCAAAAATGTCATACAATACCTCGCCAAAAGCGACAGCTTTAAGTTGTTTGTTACTCATTTAGTTTTCTTTTAATTTAATATTTGGGGCTTATAAAATCATTCTTAATTCGATAAAAATAAAAAACATTAGCGGTATGTGCAACCAAAAGGCAAGAAAGACAAAGTTTTATTAACTTTAAAATATCCGAAATTTCAGTATATATTTGCTTAGAAGTGCTTTTTTTAAAATGAAATATCTTAGAAAAAATGATAAAATGGATTAAAATTTTTGCAAGCTGTTTTGTCCTCTTCATTTTGATTTATGAAGCGAATTTTTATATCAATTTTAGAACGAATAGTTATTTAGCGGTTTATGGCGGACCTTTAAACCATTATAAAGAGGATTTTCTTTTATTATTGAATGATAAAAAAACAGGCGATAAACTCAATGTAAATATCCCGACTCCGTTTTCTAAAGGTGTAAATCTTTCTTTAGGAAAAAACACAGTCAAACTTATTAGTACAGATTCTAAAATTAGTTTTGAAAAAGAGATTTATTTCTATGGAATTTTCTCTTTTAATATAATTGAAGTTAGCTCTGATGAGATTTTTTTTAGAAGGTATTTTTCTGTTCCAGTTTTAGAATAATTTAATTAAAGAAGGTTACAAAGTACTTATTTAAATTTCACTACAAATTTTTTCTAACTCATTACAAAATGTAATTTTCTGTTTTCATTTTGTAAATTAAATAAAATTCAATGTTCTAAATTTGGTCAAAATGTAAAAATTACGACCATGGAAATCAATTTAATTTCAGAATCATTTTGGGGAAATAAAAAGAAAGTTTCTTTTTGGGAAAGGATATTTCGACGAAATAAATCTATTGATAAAGCGCTTACTACGCCAGAAATAATTGGTAAAAATTGTCAAGGTTTAGTACTGAAAAATGAAAATGTAAAATCGTTTCTTTTTTCTACAGATATGGCTCTGATAGAAAACAATGATGCCGATGCAATTCTAGCAGTTTATCCTTTTCCTCCTTCACCAAAAATTATCAAAACGTTGATTGATTTTGCAGGAAAACCAATTGTTTGCGGTGTCGGCGGCGGAAAAACAAAAGGTAAAAAATCGTTAGAAATGGCAATTTATGCTGAAGAAGTGGGCGCGGCAGGAATTATTGTAAATATTCCGTTTGAAAATAAAGACATTAAAAAAATAAGAGAGAAAGTTTCTTTACCAATTGTAGCAACCGTTACTTCGTCTGATTATAATTTTCTAAAAGGAAAAATTGACGATGGAGTTACTATTTTTCATGTTTCTGGCGGAGCAAATACCAGTAAAATTGTAAAAGACATTTCGGATAAATTTCCAGATTTTCCTGTAATGGCAACAGGCGGAAAAAGTTTAGACAGTATTAAAGAATCTATAAATTCTGGTTCTAGAGCAATTGTGCTTTCGCCGCCGTCCAACAAAGATTTATTTAAAACGGTAATGGACAAGTACAGAAGTACTTTTGGTTGATTTTTTAATAAAAAATCAAATTCTATAAGCTAGCGCGAGCGTCTCGCTCGCGAACGTAAAGCATATGCACGAGCGAGACGCTCGCGCTAGCTTAAAATTTTGTCAAAATCAAATCCCGCCATAACGAAGCGTTGATCCTAAAACCAACATTGCAACACCAATAGAAGTAACCGAAATAATTATAAGAGCTATTCTGTTAATATTCTTTTCATTTAAATTCGGAATCACATAAAACTGTGCACAAATTGCGCAGAAGAAAGTACAGAAAAGCAAAATCAATTTTATTGAAATCACTTTTTCAAATCCGTTTTTAAAGGCAAACCAAGTATCAATGGTAATGCCAAAATCGTATGCCATCCAAATTCCTGTAATGATTAATAAAGCTAGAGAAGACATGCCGAGAACTTCAAATTTCTTTTCAAAACTTAAAATGATATGCGGATCTTTTTTCTTTAAAGCTGTTGGTAAATAACAAATGGCAAGCAGTAAATGTCCGCCAACCCAAATCGTGGCGGCCAAAAGATGAATTATTAATACAAAATGATGTAAGGTCATAATGAATTCATTTTAAGTTTATTGCTCTCTAAAAATAACTTTTATTTTTGAAGTTGAGAAGTCTTTAAGTTGTATTTCTTTATTCGAACTATCTAGTTTTGAAAGCGTTGGAACATTATTCATAAAATGCTGAACATAATAATTTCCTTCAAAATTTTGTATTTCTAAATACTCAATCATCTTCGAAAAGTCATCTTCTGAAATTAAAGAAGAATGAAAAGTAGTACGCACTTCAAACGGAATATCTGATTGAATTAAAAGTTTTAGACTTTCTTCAAATTCAGAAAATAAGCCTGATTGCGTTAGTTTTTTAAAGGTATGAGGAAGACTTTTATAATCTAACGCGACATAATCAATTAATCGATTACGAATCAGGCTGTTCAATATTTTCGGGTTTGAGCCGTTTGTGTCAATTTTGACTGCAAATCCCATTGCTTTGATTTCTTTTATAAAATCAATTATTTTATGATGTAAAGTACATTCGCCGCCGCTTAAAACCACTCCGTCTAATAATCCTTTTCGGGTTTTTAGAAAATTCAAAATAGTTTCAAAATCTATTTTTCCTTTTCCTAAAACAATCTCTGGATTGTAGCAGTATAAACACCGCATATTACAGCCCGCAAACCACACTATGCAGGCCGTTTTATGCGGATAATCTAATAAAGTAAAAGGCGTGAGGCTAAATATTCCTTTAATAGATAATGGTTTCTTCGAAATGCTTGCGTTGTTGGTGTTCACCTTTTTTTCCAATATTAAAACTTTCTACAGGTCTGTGATATCCCATTACGCGGGTATAAACCAAACATTTGCTTCTTTCGTTTTTGTTTTCTGCTAAAACTTTATGCGTTTTTGTTTTCATAAGCCAAGTGTTTCTGATTGTTTTTTTGAAGTAAAATTTCGTCACATTTTGGGCAATATTCATGTTCTCCGTTCAGATAACCATGAATTGGGCAAATGCTAAAAATTGGTGTTACGGTTATGTAAGGCAGTTTGAAGTTGGTTAAAACTTTCTTTACGAAGTTTTTACAAGCTTCTGGACTGCTTATTTTTTCTCTCATATAAAGATGCAAAACTGTACCGCCAGTATATTTGCATTGCAATTCGTCTTGAAGCAATAAAGCCTCAAAAGGGTCGTCTGTAAAATCTACCGGAATTTGTGAACTATTAGTATAATAAATATTCTCATTTTGTCCTGCTTGCAAAATCTCAGGAAAACGCTTTTTATCTTCTTTTGCAAAACGATACGTTGTTCCCTCGGCGGGAGTCGCTTCGAGATTGTATAAATTTCCAGTTTCTTCTTGAAACTCTTTCATTCTTAATCGAATATGATCTAGAATTTCTGTTGCAAAATGAATTCCCGAATTGCACGTAATATTTTCTTTTCCTTCAGAAAAATTAATTACCATTTCGTTCATTCCGTTTACGCCAATTGTCGAAAAATGATTTCTAAAATGTTCTAAATAACGTTTGGTGTAAGGATACAATCCGCGGTCGTACATTTGCTGAATAAAGACTCTTTTCTTCTCCAAAGTCGATTTGGCGATTTTCAATAATTCATCCAAATGAGCAAACAAATTGATGATATTTCCTCTGTGCAGAAAACCCAAACGCGCCATATTAATCGTAACAACGCCGATGCTTCCCGTCATTTCTGCGCTTCCAAAAAGTCCGTTTCCTCGTTTTAATAATTCTCTTAAATCGAGCTGTAATCGGCAACACATACTTCGAACGGCATTGGGTTTGTATGCTTCTGGATTTTCGATTCGATTTCCTTTTTCATCCAAAATATATTGGCTTCCAATAAAATTCTGAAAATATGACGAACCGATTTTGGCTGTATTTTCAAATAACAAATCGACGTTTTCTCCATTCCAGTCAAAATCTTCTGTAATATTCACTGTCGGAATCGGAAAAGTAAACGGCTGACCATTTGCGTCACCTTCGGTCATAATTGTGTAATACGCTTTATTGATGAGGTTCATTTCTTGCTGAAAATCAGCATATTTTAAATCGACTAGTTTTTCAACGCCTCTTTTTTTAGCTTCTTCAATCAGATTTTTATCTTTTATTTTGAAGAATAAATGTTCGTTATTTTGTGTCGGAATCTGTTCTTTCAAATCTTCTGGAACATTCCAATCTAAAGTAATATTTGTAAAAGGCGATTGTCCCCAACGAGCTGGAACATTCAAATTATAAACAAAACTTCTAATTGCTTTTAAAACTTCTTGATAAGAAAGCTGATCTTTAAAAACATACGGCGCTAAATAGGTGTCAAAAGAACTGAAAGCTTGAGCGCCAGCCCATTCGCTTTGCAAAATTCCCAAGAAATTAGCCATTTGCCCTAATGCTTCTCTAAAATGAGAAGGAGGTCTGCTCTCGACACGTCCTCGAACGCCATTAAAACCTTCATTTAATAGCACTCGCAGACTCCAACCAGCGCAGTATCCGGTAAGACAATCCAAATCATGAATGTGTATGTCGCCATTCCTATGAGCAGAACCTTCTTCTTTATTATATATTTTATCCAGCCAATAATTGGCGATCACCTTTCCTGCGGTATTGCTGACTAATCCCGCATTAGAATATGAAATATTCGCATTCGCATTGATTCGCCAATCAGACTGGTTTATGTATTCTTCTACAGTTTGCGTGCTGTCTATGTACGTTGTATCATCGTTTAAACCATTAATGTGTTCGCGCTGTAATTTTCGAGTATGACGGTAAATAATAAACGAACGCATGGTTTGGAAATAGCCGTTTTCAAAAAGAACTCTTTCAATAATATCCTGAATTTCTTCAACAGGCCATGAATATTTGACTTCCAAACCAGAAAGCACAATTTTGTAGATCTTTTTGTCGAAAGGTTTATTGACACTTTGAAAAGCTTTTTGAATTGCATCTTGAATTTTATAAGCTTCAAAAGGCTTATAATCTCCATTGCGTTTTATTACATATTTTTCCATCATAAATATATTTACAGTACTTTTTCGAAAGTTTTTTCCAGTTCAATTACTTTTGGAAACAAGATATTATTCTCTAAATGAATGTGTTTTCGTAAATCTTTTTCAAATTCTTCCAGCATTGCAAAAGCAACTTTATAGGTATTGCAAGATTCTGTTGGCGGCGTGTAATTATTTGTCAGTGCCGCAATTCTTCTAAAGCGTTCACTTTCTACTTCATGATCTTGTTTCAATGTTGCAATCGGATTTTCAATACTTAAAAAAGGCGGTATATCTAAATCAGTTCCTTTGCTTTGTGCATTTTTCATTTTTATAATGAAAGGAAAAACAACTGTTTCTTCTCGATTTAAATGTGCTTTTAAATCCAAAAATGATTTTGAGAAAATTGTATGTATTTCATGTAATTCAGGATGAATAGCACCGTGAACACCAGCTAATTTGGTTAAATATTGAAGGATTATAGGCGCTTTTTCATTAATATATCTATGATGTGTTTTAGTGAGGTAATCTGCAATTACATCAACAGGCCAGGTTTTATAATCGAAAGATTGATTGGCGGTACTTCGTTTTGCATCTCGAATATATTCTATTAAAATAGCTTCTTCAATATCTCTTTTTTTGCAAACTTCTTCGATAGTTCTATATCCTTTACAGCAAAAATCAATATGGTATTTTGTAAAAACAGCGGCTGTTCTGAAATCATCTGCTACGATTTCGCCAATGGTACTTTTATTAGTTAGTTTCATAATGGGAGTATGTATAGATTAATTTTTGGTTCAGCACATTTGTTTGTTTTCTGCCTCTTTGCATTGGTTTATTATAAGTAAAGAAGTCGCAATCATATTTGAAAATTCTATAAACGGAATTGTAATTTCGTGCGATTCCGTAAGTGAAACAGCATAATTATGAAGCTCTTTTATTTTTATAAAAAACAATTCGGCATCGCGTTCTTCGTTGGTATAAAATGAAGTAACCAATTTTTGCAATTCTTTTTTTAATATTTCAAAAGCCATATAATCATCAACTCGATGTGCTTTTGGAAATTTTGGAATTAATATTTTCGATGAAAAAATAAATTCGGCAATGGTTTTATCTACATTTTCTGAAGCTTGATGTGCAAAAACCAAAGCTTCTAAAAGTGAATTTGATGCCAAACGATTTTTTCCGTGAAGTCCAGTTCTAGCGCATTCGCCAACAGCATAAAGATTTTTAATAGAAGTTGTAGCATTTTCATCAACTTTAATTCCGCCACATTGATAATGAGCCGCAGGAACAACCGGAATTAAATCTTTTTCAGGTTTTATTCCTAATTCATTACAATGCGCCGCGATTACTGGAAAATGAGTATAAAATTCAGCTTTATTTAAATGTCTGCAATCTAAGTAAACATGATTTTTTCCGCTCAATTTTAGTTCTTTATGAATGGCATTAGAAACCATATCTCGTGTAGCCAATTCACCTCGAATATCATATTTAAACAAAAATCTTTTTCCTTCGTCGTTTACAATATGAGCGCCAAAACCTCTTACGGCTTCAGAAATTAAAAACAACGGATTTTCTTTTCCAGTAAACAAAGCCGTTGGATGAAACTGCATATATTGCATATCTACAATTTCGGCTCCCGCGCGCGCTGCCATTGCAATTCCGTCGCCAGTTGCAATTTTCGGATTGGTTGTATTTTCAAAAAGCTGACCGCAACCGCCAGTGCTTAAAACAACAGTTCGTGTTCTTATATATTTGATTCGATTGTGTTTCTTTTCATAAAAAAAAGCTCCAGTACAGATCGTTTTATTCCGCTTCACTTCTGTATTCAAGTCAATCACCAGATGGTTTTCTAAAAGTTCAATGTTAGGCATGCTTTTGATGATTTTGAGCAATTTGCGCTCAATCTCTAATCCGGAGCTATCTTTATGATGTAATATTCTGTTTTGAGAATGTCCGCCTTCGAGTCCTAAATCCCATTGACCTTTTTCGTTTTTGTCAAAAGAAGTTCCAATTTCAATTAATTCCTGAAGTCTTTCTGGAGCTTGTTTAATAACCATATTAACAATTTCTTTGTCGCACAAACCGCCTCCAGAACGAAGCGTATCATGAATATGTTTATTAAAACTGTCTTTTATAAGGTCGGTTACCACAGCAATTCCGCCTTGAGCCAGTTGTGTATTGGTATTTTTAGCAGTTTTTTTCGTCATTATAACAATAGATAAATCTGGGCGTTTTTTTGCCGTTTTCATCGCAAAAAATAATCCCGAAATACCAGAACCGATGATCAATATATCTGTTTTAAGCATGTTATTTTGATTTTAGCGTTATTGCATTTTTATGATAATTCAAGCATTCTTTCAATTGGTTTTAAAGCTTCTATTCTAAGCTCTTCTGAAATCTTCATTTCCGGACTTTCATTTTTAAGGCACAAATACAATTTTTCAAGCGTATTCATTTTCATAAAAGCACATTCGCTGCAAGCGCAACTATTGTCTTCTGTGGAAGGAGCCGGAATCAGCGTTTTATCGCGTACCGCTTTAGAAAGCTCATGCAGGATACCGGCTTCTGTAGCCACAATGAAAACGGCAGCAGGATCCGTTTTAATAAAATTAATAATGCCCGAAGTAGAACCGATATAATGCGCCACTTTCAAAATATGGCTTTCAGACTCAGGATGCGCTGCTATTTTCGCATTCGGATTTTTAGTATAGATTTCAATTAATTTGTCTAATGAAAAGGCTTCGTGCACTACGCAAGAGCCTTTCCATAAGACCAAGTCACGTTTGGTTTCTTTTTTGAGATAATTACCTAAATTCTCATCTGGAGCAAATATGATTTTCTGTTCTTCGGGAATTGACCCGATTATTTTTTTTGCATTCGCCGAAGTGCAAACCAAATCGCTCATGGCTTTTATTTCGGCAGAACAATTGATGTAAGTCACTATAATATGATCGGGATATTGTTCTTTAAACACTTTAAAATCTTCTGGATTACAGCCATCTGCAAGCGAACAACCAGCTTCCCAATCTGGTAATAATACTTTTTTATTTGGGTTTAAAATTTTAGTGGTTTCTGCCATAAAATGAACTCCAGCAAAAACAATAACATCAGCATTTGTCTGTTGCGCTTTTTTAGACAATTCAAGGCTATCACCGATAAAATCTGCTATTTCCTGGATTTCTTCATTTTGATAATAATGAGCCAGAATTACAGCATTTTTTTCTGCTTTTAATCGGATGATTTCCTGTCTTAAAAAATTTTTGTCCATTTTTAAAAGTTGATGGTATTTCTAATTTTAATACGGTAAATGTATTATCATCATTTCTTTCAAAACATGATTCAAATCATACTCTTATATATTTATTTTTTTATTTTATGCAGTCGAGAAGTCTTTGGAAAAAAGCATTAAATAAAAAAAAGCTGCAACTCATTGGAGCTACAGCTTTTTATTAATTAGGATGTTTTTATTTCTTTCTAACTAGAAAAATTTAAACCTTTATTTTTAAAACTCACATAAAGTTCTTGTCTTGCTAAACTTATTGTTTCTTCGGTTCTGTAAATACTGCACCAGAATTTAATAAGTAATTTATATTTTCCATCAGAAATAGAACTGTAATAAATTTGCGATGGTTTTGAATTGTTTACCAAAGGAAGATTAGTCAGTGTTTTGTTTACGATAGTATTTATTTCTTGCGGAATGGTTTCTCCGTTGATTTCAAAAGTAATTTCGACCAATTTAAAATTATCTGTATAAGTCCAGTTCGTTATATTTTGAGACAACAAATTACCATTCGGAATAATAATTTCGGCACCATTTGGCGCATTGATCTTGGTTGTACGAAGTCCCATCGATTTTACACGACCCGATTCTGAACTTATCTCGACAACATCGCCAATTTGGATTGGTTTATCAAAAATCAAAATAATTCCCGATACAAAATTATTTACAACATTCTGAAGTCCAAGTCCGACACCGACACCTAAAGCCCCTAAAAGAATACTTAATTTGTCTAAAGGCATTCCAGACGCGGCAACTGCGAGTAAATAACCGCTGATTAAAACAACCAATCGTGTAATCAGTAATTTTGAATGCTGTCTTTTATTAATATTTTCTTCGTTTTCATCGTCAATTTCACCAAAGAAATACGCCACGTATTTCTGTAATAAATGTGCTGCCCAAATGATAATAAAGAATAAAACAATATTTCCAAGTGTAAAAGTAATGCTTCCAATTGTGTTCGGATGGCTTAATAAAGAAGCTAAAGAAGCACGAAGCGATTCCCAAATATTTAGATTAGAAGCAATCACAATCAGCCACATATAACTGATTACGATGATGAAAGGTTTTTTAAGCGTGTCTGATAAACTTTCGTAATCAAACATTTTTTCAATTCCTCTTTTAACTCTTGTTGTATAAATCTGCAATAAGATGATTTCTAGAATAATCTTCAATAAAACGCTTAATGCAACAATTTGAGTTAAAGAAATAAATGCCGTAAGACTTAACATATTGGAAAGCGAAACTCTTCCGAATAAATTGTAAAGAATCGATAAAACATTTAATCCGATAAAAAGAATGCTAGCCCATTTAAAAAAGCCTTTTATATACAATTCATCTTTAAGTGTTTTAATCTGAACTAAACCGTATCTAATTCCTAAAAGATTAATTGCAACAAAAGCAAAACGCTGTAATAATCCGATTGTGATAAATAAATCTAGGAAGCAAAGCGCAAAAAATAATCCTAAAAGGAAAAGCCAATTTCGCATAGAAACTCCCGACCATTGATTTTTAAAGAGAATAGTCAAAACCCCAAGAAGGAAAAGCTGTAATAATTCTAAAAATAGAGCAGGAGCATATAAATTAGTAACTACCGCAATGTTTAATGCAATTACTAAAACGGGCAATAAAACACCTCGATTTAAGTATTTAAAGTTTAAAAGTGAAAGGCTTTCGTAATAATTGTTTTCTTTTAAATATTTTATATTTCGAGAAATGTACCAAAACAAAAGTCCCATAAAGAAAGCCAGAGTAATCAATCCGCCAGCTTTGTAACTTAGATAATAAGCGGCAACATTTTCTTCAATTATGATTTTGGCTTTAATGTTGTGCGTTACTTTTTTAGAAACGGCAGAATCTCCAATCTGCCACAAAGAAGGATATTCTTTTTTGAAAATACTGATTCCTGATTTTTCCAGTTTACTTTCGACAGTAACCAAAGCATTCGAAACAGCAATTTTTCGCTCAACAGTAAGTCTTTTTTTATTGTTTAAAGTAGTTTGGTTTTTAGTCATCAAACTATCAGTGGCAACATATCTTTTTCTAAGATTTGCAAATTCTTTTTTGAATTGCTGACGACGGATCGTATCTTTTATCAAAGTCATTAAAGTCTTATCTTTTCGAAGTTCGATAACACGACTTTTGATTTTTTCGAGACTTAGATTTCGCTCATTAATAGCTTTATTCTGGTCTTCTAATTCTTGTTCAATTTCTTGAAGAACAATGCGATACATTTGTTGGTTACGCACATTCGGATTCGCTCCTTTTAAACTTTCAAGAATTAAATTCAGTTTACTTTCGGTACGTTTCATTTCGCCAAAAAGATGGCGTGTATCACCGGCAAAATCAATGTCATTATAGGCAGATTCTAATACTTCTCCGGCTTTTTCGATTGCCATTAAATAATCGCTGTCGGTAGCTGTAGTATCGTTAAATAAACGTCCGCGATTTTCTTTTTTGACCTGTTTCTGTTCTTGAGCGTAATTAGACTGCGAAAAGAAAAAAACAAAAAATAAGGATAGAAAATAAAAAGTTCTTTTTAGAAAAATCATAATGTAAAGGGCTTATTTAGGGAGCTCAAATTTAATTGTTTTTAGAAAACTTTCGGTTACTAAATATTAAATTTAAGTAAGTTCAAAACGCTTTACATTACGGGTTTATTTTATGAATTTCTCAAAGTGATTTCTTTTCTTATTTCTTTTAAAGAATTAGAATTGACGATGATAATTGGAACCATCGAAAAAGGAACTACAAACAAAGCCGAAAAGCCTTTTTTTGTAAACAAAAATATAACGGCAATCAATAAAATTATATTCAAGGCAACTAAAGAATAAATTGCCGCCTGAATCATTTTCTCTTTTTTCTGTAATTCTTCAAGAGTCATTTCGCTTGGTTTCTTTGCTTTCATTTTATATTTTTACGTTAGGATTTTCACAAAGATTAGTAAAAAAAATCTCTAAGACAACAAGTCAGAATTTTTTGACTACATAATAAATTTCATGGAAGAAATCGAAACTTGTCCCGCGCAAAGGCTTTTAAAAATGTTATCTGGTAAATGGAAAGCAGAGATTTTTCGCTTGGCATTAGAATCTCCATTACGTTTTAATACTTTGTTGCGACAAATTCAAGGTTCTAACAAACAATCTTTAGCAACTGCTTTGAAAGAACTGGAAGAAGAAGGGCTTTTAGAAAAAACAACAATTAAGTTGAAACCGCTTCATATCGAATATAATTTAACAGAAAAAGGAAAAGCTTTGATTCCTGTTTTTCAGCAATTAGAAGGATTGTCATAACTTAAAATTGGTTTAAATCATTAAATTTTATATAATTTAAGTTAAATTTGCCTTGTGCAAAAACGAATTATCTACATATTTATTTTTCTAATCGCTTCAAACAGCAGTTTTGTGCAGCAATTTTATAAACTGCCAATACTGATTGAGCATTTTCAAGAGCATCAAAAACTGCAAAATGTAAGTTTTATAGATTTCTTGTCGATGCATTATTGGGGAGAAGATTTAAATGATAATGATGATGATCGCGATATGCAGCTTCCTTTTAAAGTTATTGGCAGTAGTTCGTTTCATTTAGTATTTATTTTAGACGACAAAGATTTACTTCCAACTCCATTTAATTTAGATTTACCACAATCAAAAATTCCAACTTACAGATCCGATCTTTTTTCAGATCCGAATTTGTTATCTCTATTTAGACCTCCAATTGCATAATTAATTTTAGAATTTTTTGCTGTGGCTGAGACGTTTCGTTTTGGTCGCTCATTTATTATTTTTTAATTAATATAGTATGCTTAATAAAGTAATTCAGTTCTCAGTTAAGAACAAACTGGCGATTGGAATCTTTACACTGCTGTGGATTGTCTACGGCGTGTATGAGGTTACGCAATTGCCAATTGATGCCGTGCCCGACATCACTAATAATCAGGTGCAAATTATTACAACAGCGCCCTCTCTTGGCGCAGAAGATGTAGAAAGGCTAATCACTTTTCCGATCGAACAAGCAATCAGTAATATTCCACATTTAAAAGAAAGCAGAAGTATTTCTCGTTTCGGACTTTCGCTTGTAAGCGTTGTTTTTGAAGATGATGCCGATGTATATTGGGCTCGACAACAAATTACAGAAAGGCTTCAACAAGTAGAAATTGACCGAAATGCCAATGCGCCAGAAATGGCTCCTGTAACAACTGGTTTGGGAGAAATCTATCAATATGTTTTGAAACCCGTAAAAGGTTACGAAGAAAAATATTCTCTAGAAGATTTAAGAACCATTCAAGATTGGACGATTAGAAGACAACTTCTAGGAACTCCAGGAATTGCAGATGTTTCGACTTTTGGAGGGAAATTAAAACAGTATGAAATCGCAGTAAATCCTGCGAGATTAAAAGCGCAGAACCTCACAATTACTGAGGTTTTTTCTGCTTTAAATAATAGTAATGAAAATACGGGCGGAGCTTATATTGAAAAAGGTCCAACGGTTTCTTATATTAGAAGTACGGGTTTAGCAAAAAGTATTGAAGATATTGAAAACATTGTAGTTAAAAGTACGCAAGGCGGATTACCGATTTTAGTGAAAGATGTGGCAAACGTCAAAATTTCTTCTGCCATTCGTTACGGTGCATTGACCACAGATGAATTTGGAGAATCTGTTGGTGGAATTGTGATGATGTTAAAAGGTGAAAATGCCAATAATGTCATTGTCAATGTAAAAGACAAAATTGCTCAAATTGAGAAGATTTTGCCAGAAGGGTTAAAAATCGAACCTTTCTTAGACAGAACCAAAATGGTAGACAACGCCATCGGGACTGTACAGAAAAATTTGATTGAAGGTGCTTTAATCGTCGTTTTGATTTTAGTTTTATTTTTAGGAAATCTTAGAGCGGGTTTTATCGTAGCTTCTGTAATTCCGCTAGCGATGCTTTTTGCCATTATTATGATGAATACTTTTGGCGTAAGCGGAAATTTAATGAGTCTTGGCGCATTAGATTTCGGATTAATTGTTGATGGAGCTGTAATTATTGTTGAAGCGATTCTGCATCATCTTCACAGTTCAAAAAAATACAAAACTGTAGATACTATTTCGCAAGACGAAATGGATAAAGAAGTTTCAGGATCGGCTTTCCGAATGATGAACGCTGCGGTTTTTGGACAAATAATTATTCTAATCGTTTATCTGCCCATTCTTTCTTTACAAGGAATTGAAGGCAAGATGTTTAAACCAATGGCGCAAACTGTTGCATTTGCCATTTTAGGAGCTTTTATTTTGTCATTGACTTATGTTCCAATGGTTAGCGCTTTATTTCTAAGTAAAAAAATAAGTCATAAAAAGAACCTTTCGGATCGAATTATGTCACGATTAGAAAATGCTTACGAAGGCTGGTTAACAAAAGCTTTAGGCATTAGAAAATCAATTGTTATTGCGGCATTTGTACTTTTCGGCATCGCTGTTATTTTATTCGGAAGAATGGGAGGAGAATTTATTCCGCAGTTAGAAGAAGGAGATTTTGCTGTTGAAACTCGATTATTATTAGGAACAAATCTTTCAACAACAACCGAAACTATTGAGAAAATTTCGAGAGAATTAAAGAAAGAATTTCCAGAAGTACAGCAAGTCGTTTCTAGAATTGGAAGCGCCGAAATCCCAACCGATCCAATGCCAATTGAAGGTGGCGATATGATTATTGTTTTAAAAGACAAATCAGAATGGACAAGCGCTTCGTCGTTTCCTGAATTGGCAGATAAAATGACCAAAACCGTTAAAAGAATTGCGCCTGGCGTTACAACTGGATTTCAATTTCCTGTTCAAATGCGTTTTAACGAATTAATGACGGGAGCCAAACAAGATTTGGTTTGTAAAATTTACGGAGAAGATCTTCAAAAGCTTTCAGAATATGCTGAAAAGTTGGGTTCAATCAGTAAAACGGTTCAAGGCGCGGCAGATTTATATGTAGAAAAAGTGACCGGAATGCCACAAATCGTAATTGATTACAATTGGGCAGAAATGGCAAAATACAGTTTGCGCGTTGCCGATGTTAATACGACAATTAATGCAGCTTTCGCCGGAGCTGTTGCCGGAAGTATTTATGAAGGTGAAAAACGTTTCGACATGGTGATTCGTGTGGAAGACAGCGGCAGAAAAGGAATTGAAGATGTTCGAAATCTTCTGATTGCAACGCCGTCTGGAATGCAAATTCCGCTTTATCAAGTAGCAAATGTTGAAGAAGTTGAAGGTCCGAATCAGATTCAGCGTGAAAATGCAAAAAGAAGAATTATTGTCGGATTTAATGTTCGAGGAAGAGACGTTCAGTCGATTGTAGAAGAATTGCAGCAAAAAGTAAATCAGCAGATTAAATTTGATCCGGGTTATTACATTACTTATGGAGGTGCTTTTGAAAATCTTCAGCAAGCAAAAGCGAGATTGGGAGTTGCTGTTCCAGCGGCTTTATTAATGATTTTTGCTTTATTGTATTTTGCTTTCCGATCTTTTAAAGAAGGAATTATCATTTTTACGGCAATTCCGTTATCTGCAATTGGAGGCGTATTTGCTTTAGGATTAAGAGATATGCCTTTTAGTATTTCTGCCGGAGTTGGATTTATTGCCCTTTTTGGAGTAGCAGTATTAAACGGAATTGTTTTAATATCCGAGTTTAATCGAATTCAAAAACAAGGAGAAATTACAGATCCTTTTCAAATCATTTTATTAGGAACTAAAAACAGATTGCGTCCCGTTTTAATGACCGCAGCTGTGGCTTCTTTAGGATTTCTTCCGATGGCTTTAAGTAATGGAGCAGGAGCAGAAGTGCAGCGTCCGTTGGCAACTGTAGTTATTGGCGGATTGGTTACGGCGACACTTTTAACGCTTTTTGTACTTCCAGCCATTTATTTAATGACCTATCACGCTAAAGGCTTTTCTAAAAAAAGAAAAAAACACATGAATAATCTAACCATTTTATTGAGCATTCTTTTTATTGGGAATGTAGCAAAAGCACAGGAATTACCAATTTCGCTTGACGAATCAATTTCTATCGCCATTCAAAATAATAGAATTGTTAAGTCGGCAAAGTTGAATGAACAATCTAAAAGTTATTTACAAAAATCGGCTTACAATATTCCGCAAACGCAGATAGATGCCGATTATGGACAATTTAATAGTATTAAGAACGATACAAGATTCGGAATCAGTCAGACTTTTGCTTTTCCTACCGTTTACAGCAATCAGAAAAAAGCTTTGAAAGCCGATTTCAACAAAGCAAAAACAGAAGTGCAATTGACATCACAAGAAATTAAAACTCGTGTTCGAAATATTTATTACGATTATTTGTGGTTGAATAGCAAAAAAGAACTTTTGGTTTATGCCGATTCTATTTACAGAATTATGGAGAAAAAATCGGATTTGAGATTTAAAGCTGGAGAAGCCAATGTTTTAGAAAAAAGTGCTTCGCAATCTGCCAGACAATTTTATAGTAATCAATTGCTTATGGTAAACAGAGATATTGAAATTGCTATAAATTCATTTAATGCTATTCTTCAAGATAAAGTTGAGTATAGTCCGAAAAAAGAAAAACTGAAAGCAGTTTTAAATCATTCTTCAATAGAAAATCTTAAAACAGAAAGCCTTCCATCTGTTCAGCGTTCACAATTTGAATCGGAAGCTGCAAAATGGAGATGGAAAACGGAAAGTGCCAAAATGCTTCCTGAAATTACTTTAGGATATAATAATCTAAGTATTATTGGAAATCAGACCAATGCTTCGGGTCAAGAGGTTTATTACGGAAGCAGACAAAGATTTAATTATGTAAATGCTGGACTTTCAATTCCTGTATTTTTCGCAAGTCAGTCGGAAAGAAAAAGAGCAGCAAAAGCAGAATATGAAAGTTTTGTAGAACTTTCTGAAGCCGCTAAAATTGAAGTGAAAACCAATATCGAAAACGCCGATAGAGAACTAAAAAAATATCAAGAAAGTTTGGAGTATTATGAGAAAGACGGTTTAAAAAATGCTCAAACTATTATTGAAGCTTCTAGCAGTCAGTTGCAAAATGGAGATATTGATTATCTGCAATGGGTTTTGGTAGTTAACCAAGCTATTACGATAAAAAGTGAATATCTAGACGCATTAAATGCTTACAATAAAGCAGTTATAACACTGCAAAATCTTAATAATATCTAAAATGAAAAAATATATTGGAGCGTTTTTAAGCGCTATTTTCTTGATTTCTTGCGGAAATAAGAAAAATGAAGAGAACAAAAATACTGAGGTCAAAAATATCAATATCATTAAATTAAGCGCTGAACAGATTAAAAATGCTGATTTACAATCGGGTAATCCAACGGTGAAAAATGTAAAGGAGATTTTACAGCTTAATGGAACGGTTACAGTTCCGCCAAAAAGTGTAATCAGTATTAGTATTCCGTTAGGAGGTTATGTAAAAAGCACCAATTTGATTGCCGGAATGAATGTGCAAAAAGGAGAAGTTTTAGCTGTTTTGGAAGATATGCAGTTTATCGAATTGCAGCAAAATTATCTAATGGCAAAAGAAAAGTTCGATTTGGCTCAAAATGAACATAAAAGGCAAAAAGAATTGAATGCAAATAAAGCGGCGAGCGATAAAGTTTTGGAACAAATTACGACCGAAATGAGAACACAACGCATTACAATGTCTTCATTAGAACAAAAATTAAATTTATTAGGAATTAATGCTAAAACGTTGAATGTTGGAAACATTAGCAAAACAATAAAAGTAGTTTCTCCAATAAATGGCTTGGTTTCTAAAGTGAATGTCAATATCGGAAAATACGTAAATCCGACCGATATGCTTTTTGAATTGATTGATAAAAAAGATATCGTTTTGACTCTAAATGCGTTCGAAAAAGATGTCGCTTCACTTTCTATCGGACAAACTGTTGTGGCGTTTACAAATACTTCGGAAAACAAAAAATATGCGGCTAAAATTGCTTTTATAAATCAAAGTTTGAACGGAGATAGAGCCGCAGAAATTATTTGTCATGTAAATGCTTATAATCCTGCACTTTTGCCTGGTCTTTTTATAAATGCTGAGGTTGAAGTTGAAAATCAAAAAGCATTGACAGTTCCTGAAGATGCTGTGGTGCGTTGGCAAGGTAAATTTTACGTATTCACAGATATTGGAAACAACCAATTTCAGATGACTGAAGTAAAATCTGGAGTTAAAAATGAAGGGTTTTCACAAATTAGTTCCGATGCGATTTCTAGTTCTTCAAAAGTAATTGTAAAGAATGCTTATACGCTTTTAATGTCGGCGATGAATAATGATGAGCAATAGTTATAATTAGAAATAAGCTTTCATAAATAATGAAAAACCCAGTAAATTTAGTTTTACTGGGTTTTATTTTGCTAATCTTTTATTCCTTTGAGCCAATCTTTAAAACGGTTAAATTGCTCGCCAATAAAAGATTCATGATCATCTTTATCTTCTTCAATTGGCGGTAAAATATGTTCAAAATATGTTCCTCTTAAGACTTTATGTAGAATACCTTCTCCTAAAAATGCTTTTCCATCATTTAATGTTCTCACAGCTTTTAAAAGATGTCGAATGTCATATTGCAACGGATTAATATCTGGAACTTGTTTGTTCAAATTCAATAATTTGTACACTGCAATTCTAGCCGTTCTAATCGAACTTTCCATAGTAAAAACAACATCATTATTGGTTTCAACAAATTGTCCTATTAATCCAAGATTTTTGCATCCTTCTGGCACAACGCGTGGACGATCGCCTTTTGCTCTTGGCATAAACATCGAAGTGATATAAGGCATGAAAGCGGTTCTTACAATTGTGTTTTCCAGTATATTATCAAGTTTGTCTAGAATTCCTAAATGAAAAGATAATTCGGTCAAAATCTCATCTCCGGTGCATTCTGGCATTACTTTTTTAATGTAATTTCCAGGTTTGTCCATAAACAATGCGTAAACCCAAAGCACCAAAATATCATCTGGCTGATCTGGAAAATGAGGCTGTCTGTTGCAAGTAAAACTCATTAGCCAATTAGAATCTGTTATGGTGATGATTCCGCCCGTAACTGTTTTTCCAGAATACGGATCGTTTACAGAGTATTCTTTTAGTTTTTCTACAAAAGCAGAAGGTTTGCAAGTCAATGTAACCGATTCCCAAGAAGATTTTTCAATATTTGTGCAGAACTTTTCTGGTTTTCCAAAAATGGGTGATTTGGCGGCAAGGTTTTTCCATAACATCCATCCCGCACTTTTTCCGCTTGTTGAGTTATCGATACCGATAATTGGAGCAGTTTTATTATCTCCATAAAAAGTATCTTCGGTCATTGAGCCTGTTGTCACGATTACAAAATCATCTTTTCCAACTGGATTTCTGGTTTCTTTTCCTTCATGTTCCGTTATAATTCCTTCAACAATTTTTCCTTCAGTATTACTTTGAATCACTAAATCTTTGATAAGGGTATGAAATTTAATATTAACACCTTTTTCTTCAAGGAATTTTCGAAGTGGCGTAACAAAAGTATCGTACTGATTATATTTCGGAAACACCAAAGACGAAAGATCATTTAACCCGTCAATTGCGTGAAGAAACCGATGCATATAAAGTTTTAATTCTAACAAACTATGCCAGTTTTCAAAAGCGAACATCGTTCTCCAGAAAGTCCAAAAGTTGCTTTCTAAAAATGATTCGCTAAAATAATCTTCAATAGTCAAGTCGTCCAATTCTTCTTTTCTTTTCAGCAGAAGTTTTACAATCGCCAATTGGTCTTTTTTGTTTAGACCAAATTTGCTAAAATCTTTAATTTCACCATTTTTATGAATTAATCTTGCTTTCGAATAATTCGAATCATTATCATTTATTAAACGATATTCATCTAGAACTGTGTAAGGTGGAGGCATTTCTAAAGCTGGAATATCTTGAAAAATATCCCAAAGATTTTCGTAAGTCATATCCATTTCACGGCCGCCACGAATCATATAGCCATCTTTCGGATTTCCAGAACCATCTAAAGAACCTCCATCGATGTGAAGTTGTTCTAAAAAAGTAATGTTTTTCGCCGGAATTCTTCCGTCTCGAATAAAATAATAAGCAGCAGCCATTCCAGCAATTCCGCTTCCTACAATATAGATTTTACTGTTTTCGTGAGATTTGAGCGGAATTCCGATATTACGCTGGTAATTTCCAATCTGATCTGAAAACGGCATCGATTTTTCTGGGGTGTTCAATTGCGTTTCAGTACTCGAATCTGGTTCGTGATTAACATTTCCGTAGGTCGTAGAATTGTTGAGAACTTTGTCAAATTTTGATGTAATATTCTTCATTTTCTAAGCTTTAGATGTTTGTTAAACTAAATTAAGCCTAAATTTTGAAAGATAATTCTTTTATTTTTGAGAATAAATTCGTATAAATAACTGATTGTTAATTATATATGTTTTGTTTGGTATTTTATCAGTCTTTATTGATTTCAATTACATCATTTCCTGCAATGGCGTAAATTGTGTCTTGTGGACTAGGTTTAAGAAAATATTTTCCTGTAAACTCGCCAAATGCGGGAAGTATTATTTGGTTTGGTTTGCAAAAGAAACATTTAAGTTTTAAAGTCTGCAAACCCAAGCCACGTAAGACAATTCCGGGATGAATATGCCCTGAAAAATTAAATAAATCTTCTTTTTCTGTAGGATGGTGTGTGAAAAAGAAGTTGTCAATTTCTAAAAGTTCTGTTACGATTACGCCGATTTTTTTATAATGACTTTCATCAATAATGTCGTGATTTCCAGTAATTAAATAAGTTTCTTGTTTGTGATTAGAAAGCCATTCTTCAAAAATATTCCATTCTGTATTTTTAGTGCTGTGAAATAAATCTCCCAAAAAAATGATTTTTTCGGGAAGAAAATAATCCAAAACAAGAGTGATTTTTCTAAAATTTTCTGAAATGGCATTTTGCGGAATTGCAATTCCATGTTTTCTAAAATGAGTAATTTTTCCTAAATGAACATCAGAAATAATTACTGTTTTTTTTCTTTCCCAAAAAACGGCTCCGCTTGGATGTAATATAAAAGTATCGTTGTTGATTTGAATTTTCATAAACTATCATTTCATGTAAGAAGCCGTCATTTTCTGAATTCTTTCTGCCAAAGTTTCGCTTGACAATTTTTCTCTCAATCGATCTGTAATGATTGGGAAACTAAAAGGCGTTGGTTTTAAACATTTTTTCCAAATGATATTTTGACTAGCAATTCGTTCTAAAGCTAAAATCAAACGTCCTTCTTCTAACTGATGTTCAAATGTTTCGCGATAGACTTGATGCAATAATAAATTATCGGGTTCAAAATCTCTAAAAACTTCAAATAATAATTGAGAACCGCTTTGTAAATGTTTTGTTTTAACCATTTTTCCCGGAAAACCTGTAAAAACCAATCCAGCAATAACGGCAATATCTCTAAATTTTCTGCGAGCCATTTCAGTCGAATTCAAGCTTTTCTGCAAATCATGATGTACATATTCCGTTGAAAATAAATTATTATCCAAAACCGCTTCAATGTCAATTTCCTGATCTGAAAGTAATTCGAAACCATAATCATTATAAGCTAATGAAAAAGTTATAGATTGCAATAAACTAATTCGATACGCCAATAAACTAGCTAAAGCTTCGTGTACAAATCGACCTTCAAAAGGATAAAAAATAGCGTGAAATCCTTCTCTTGTTTTGAAAGTTTCAATTAAAAATTCATCTGAACTCGGAACAATAGATTCTTTTCGCTGTCTTAAAAATAAAGGTTGTAAAGCTTTTAATTCTGGCGAAAGATTATCAGTATTGGCACGATATAATTCCTGACGAAGCAATTCGCTCATTTGAGAAGATAAAGCCAGACGGCCTCCCATCCAACTTGCAATTTTAGATTCTTTCTTCGGACTCGCTTTTTTTACCAAAACCTGCATGTTTCTGATTTTAAATAACTCCAGTTTTTTTCCTGCGAAAATAAAAGTATCTGCAGGTTTTAATTTCGAAATAAACCATTCTTCAATAGTTCCGATATAGCCTCCGCTTAAAAATTTTACATTCATAACAGCATCGCCAACAATAGTTCCAATCTGCATTCTGTGATGCATTGCAATCATTCTACTATTGATTTTATAACAGCCGTTTTCATCAATTTCTACTTTTTTAAATTCGTCATAAGCTTGCAAACTCTGACTTCCGTTGGTAATAAAATTGAGAATCCAATTCCAGTTTTCTTTGGTAATGGTTTGATAACTAAAAGTTGATTGAATTTCTTTAAAAATTTCATCAGGATAAAATCCGTCAGAAACAGCTAAAGTGTTGAGGTACTGTATTAAAACATCCCAACTGTTCAAATACGGAACACGATCTTCTATAACACTATGTTCGACTGCTTTTTTCAGTGCCGAAGCTTCAATCAATTCAATTGCATGTGTTGCCAGAAAATAAATTACACTTTCTTTTCCCGGCTGATGCCCGCTTCGTCCGGCGCGCTGCATAAAACGCGCAACGCCTTTCGGACCGCCAACTTGAATAATCGATTCGACAGGAGCAAAGTCAACACCTAAATCTAAACTTGACGTACAAACTACGACTTTTAATTCTTCATTTCGAATCGCATTTTCTACCCAAAGTCTGGTTTCTCGATCTATACTTCCGTGATGCATTGCCATTTCTCCCGCAAATTCAGGATATTTTTCTAATAATCTTTGATACCAAATTTCGCATGCGGAACGCACATTTGTAAAAATTAAAGTGGTTTTACTGGCTTTTACAATTTTCGCCACTTCATCAATTAAATGCAAACCCATATGTCCGCGCCAAGGATATGTATCCATTTTTGGCGGAATTATAGAAACAACTTTTATTTTTTTATTGATAACTGCTTTTATTAAAACGGAGTTATTGTAAGCTTCAGAATTAACTCCGAGTAAAACTTCTTGCGCTTGCTGAAGATTTCCAATTGTGGCTGAAATTCCCCAAATTCTAAGGTTTTTGGCTATAGTTTTAAGTCGGGATAAACCCAATTCTACTTGAACGCCTCGTTTAGTTCCTAACAATTCGTGCCATTCGTCTATCACAATCGAACTGCAATTTTTAAAAGTAGAGGCATATCCTTTTGATGCCAAAAGCAATTGTAGACTTTCTGGAGTTGTAATTAATAAATCGGGCATTTTGCCTTTTTGTTTGGCTCTTTCTGCTGCAGAAGTATCTCCAGAACGAATTCCAACTGTCATCGGAATTTCTAAATCTGTTAAAACTCGTTCTGCAGCTTGTTTGATTTCTACTGATAAAGAACGCAATGGCGTAATCCAAATTGCTTTTAAACCAGGATTATGCTTGGTTTTATAATTCGGATTTTCTTTAATATAATTTAAAATGATTGGAAGCCAAAGCGCATAGGTTTTTCCGCTTCCTGTTGGCGCGTTCAGTAAACCATTTTTTCCTTGCAGAAAAGCAGTCCATGTTTGTGTCTGAAACGGAAAAGGTTTCCATCCCTGACTTTCAAACCAATTGCTGGCGATTGTAAATAGCTGCTCTCTGTTCATTTATAAAATCATATTTTTTAAATCGTCTATAGAATTGGCTTCTTCAATTTTTTTATCGTGACGCCATCTTAAAATTCGTGGGAAACGAGTTGCAACGCCGCTTTTATGTCTTTTAGAAAGTGCAATTCCTTCAAAACCGATTTCAAAAACCAATTTTGGAGTTACACTTCTCACGGGACCAAATCGCTCTAAAGTGTTTTTTTTAATGAAATCATCGACCATTCTAAATTCTGCATCGGTTAAGCCAGAATACGCTTTCGCGAAAGTGACGAGTTCACGTTCACTGTTTTCGTTTTCTTGCCATAAAGCAAAAGTATAATCGGTAAATAAATTGGATCGTCGACCGTGACCACGCATTGCATAGGTGAGAACGGCATCTATGGTTAAAGGTTCAATTTTCCATTTCCACCAATCGCCTTTTTTTCTTCCAACTAAATACGGAGAATCTTTTCGTTTGAGCATTAAACCTTCGCTTTTCATTTCGCGAGATTTCATTCTTTCATTTACAACATCTTCCCAAGTAGAAAAAGTAACTCTTTCTGAAAGCTGCAGCGGAATATCTTTTCCAATTAAAGTGGTGAATAATTCTTCTAATAAAGTACGACGCTCTTCGTAAGGAAGATTTCGAATATCATTTCCTTGCCATTCTAATAAATCATAAGCTTTAATGATAACGGGTGATTTTTTGAGAACAGAAGCTGGAACATTTTTTCGTCCAATTCGAGTTTGAAGATCATTAAAAGTTCCAATTTCATTTTCTATAAAAGGAAGAATCTCACCATCAATAACAGTTCCGTTTGGAATATTTCCGATGAAAGATTGAAATTCAGGGTATTTATCGGTTACCAATTCTTCTCCGCGAGACCAAACATAAATTTCGTTTTCACGAATAATAGTTTGAGAACGAATTCCGTCCCATTTATGTTCGGCGCTCCAATCTTCAGGATTTCCTAAACTTTCTAGCTCGCCTTCAATCGGATAAGCCAAATAAAACGGATAAGGTTTTGATAAATAATCGCTACTTCTTTCATCTAAAATTAATTCCTGAAAAGTAATCGTATTCGGATTCCAATCGCCCATTAATTTGTAAGCCAGCGTATCTTCGTCTATATTTTCTGCTTTAGAAAGTGCTCTCGTCATCAACTTCTGACTTAAACCAATTCTGAAACTTCCTGTAATTAATTTTGTAAAAACAAAGCGTTCGTAATAATTCAAATTCAACCAATTGGTTTGCAGATATTCTTTTTTCTCCAAATCATCTTTCTTTTTTAAAGCGATAATTTCCTGTAAAAACTCCGTTAAACTTTTATCAGAATGTTCTTTTGTCGTGGAAATAACCAACGCAATTGTTTCGGCTAAATCTCCAACAATATGGTAACTTTCCTCAAATAGCCAAAGCGGAATATTAGCAATTTCATTTGCCCATAATCGTAATAAAGTAGTATTTACAGGTCGAGGCGGACGCCTATGCGAAAGGATTGCAATTGTCCAAACTTTATCTTCATCACTTGCTTTCAAGAAATAATTAGTCAAAGCATCAACTTTTACCGATGTTTTATTAGAACTGTCTAAGGTTTTTATAAGCTCGGCAAAGTTTTTCATTTTTTGGTTGTTGGTTTATAGTTGATTGTTGATGGTTTGATAACCTTTGAACTTATAACTCATAACTCATCATTTGCGGCGTCGTTTGTTTCTCCTTCATATTGAGTGTGAGCGGTTCTGGCATCATAACCTAATTCTCGGAGATATTTGGAAAATATATCAGAATATCCGTGTGTGCAGATTATTTTTTCGGCTCCTGTTGCTTTGATGCTTTCTAGTAAACCTGTCCAATCGCAATGATCGCTGATAACGAATCCGCGATCAACGGCACGTCTGCGTCTTGCACCACGAAAAGCCATCCAACCGCTTGCAGTTCCGGTTACAAAAGGAGTCATTTTTCTTATCCATGTGCTTCCGTGCGCGCTTGGTGGCGCGAGAACAATATTTCCAAGTAAATCTTCTTTTTTAGTTTCTTGAGTTACTCTAATTGTTGCTGGTAAATCAATTAAAGGTCGAACAATATTTGTCATATTTTCGATTGCGCCATGCGTGTATATTGTACCAATATTTGGATCAAGATATTTTAGTAAACGTTGCGCTTTTCCTAAAGAATATCCAAAAAGTATGGAAGTTTTACCTTCAGCTCGATTTTCTACCCACCAATTATTAATCTCGGTCATTACATCTTTTTGAGATTCCCAATTAAAAGCTGGAAGTCCGAAAGTGCATTCGGTTATGAAAGAATGACATTTTACAACTTCATAAGGAACAGAAATTCCGTCGTCTTCTGTTTTATAATCTCCTGTAAAAACCCAGATTTCGCCTTTATATTCTACTCTAATTTGTGCCGAACCAATAATATGTCCTGCAGGATGAAGAGAAAATTTTACTCCATTTATAGTAAAAGTTTCGTTCCAATCTTTGCCAGAAACGTTGATTTCTCCTAAACGATATTTAATAATTGGCACATTAGAATGATGTGTAATATAATTTTGATGTCCCCATCTAGAATGATCAGAATGCCCGTGCGTTATAATAGCATTTTTTACCGGTCGCCAAGGATCAAGGTAAACATCTGCCTGCTGACAGTAAATTCCTTTATCGTTAAACTGTAATAGTGGCGGATTCATCTCTTTTAATTAGATAATTGTATTTACTATCTTGTTGCAATTATTAGATAAGTAATAAGAGAAATGCTTAAAACACACGTAAAAGCGTTTATAAAATTAAGCATTGCGTAAGAATATTTATATTTTGGTGTCATGGTTCTTGGTTTTAATGTTCAAAATTTCGATAAGGCGGACAGTCATATTTATGATCTTCAGGATCTAAATTGTAACTGTTATAAGGATTTACTTCGTCATAACTAGAAAAAGGCGTGTTGTCTTCAGCTGTGTTCAAACCGCTTTCTATTATTTCATAGCAATCTTCAAATTGATTGCATTCGTTTCTGTAATTATAATCTGGATTTTCTCCCGATGTAAATTCTTGGTCTAGCGCTTCATTTTCATGAGCGGTATCAATATGATCTGGTTTGCTACATTTAAAATCATTTAATTTTGCAGTGTATCGGTTGTCTGATTCTGTGTTCATAGCTGCTTTTTTAAATTAATAATTTTTCAACTTGTATATACAAATTTGATAATTAGAAGATTAAAAAAATTATACGATTTGATTTTAATTTTACATGATTCGTTTATCAGCTGATTTTCATTCTATAAAAATCAAATGTAATTCTGTAAAAAACGCCTGAAAGTAATTTTGCAACTTTGTATCTATTAATTATTTAAAAATTAAAACATTATGGAAACTTCAAGAAAAGATTCGAAATCTGGAATGAAAGATTCTGGAAAAACTCAAAAATCAACATCTGGTTCTAGAGGAAAAAGCACTACTACAAAATCAACAGATTCAAAAGGTAGAGCTGGTCATTAATTTTTTTTAGTTAATTATAAAAAACTAAATAATAAAAGCGTGCTGTTTACATGTAAGTAGCACGCTTTTACGTTTTTAGTAATTAGATTAAAAATAATACTGTAATAAGAAATGGAAATTGTATAACTCATTTTTTTACAATTATTTATAGCTTTATATTATAATAAATACCTGAAAATATGTCGCTTACGAAATACAATCAGAAAAGAAATTTTAAGGAAACGAAAGAACCTCAAGGGAAAAAAGCTAAATCGGAAAGCAAATTAATTTTTGTTGTTCAGAAACATGCTGCGTCTCATCTTCATTATGATTTTCGTTTAGAAATGGATGGTGTTTTAAAAAGCTGGGCAGTTCCAAAAGGACCTTCATTAGATCCAGATATTAAACGTTTGGCGATGATGGTTGAGGATCATCCTTACAGTTATAAAGATTTTGAGGGAAATATTCCGAAAGGGAATTATGGTGCTGGAAACGTGATTGTTTGGGATAATGGAACTTACGAGCCAGGAGAAGAAAGCAATCTTAGCGCTGAAAAACAATTATTAGCCGATTTGAAAAAGGGACATTTGAGAATTGTTTTGAAAGGAAAAAAACTGAAAGGAAGTTTTTCATTGGTAAAATTAAAAGGTAAAGAAGATAATGCTTGGCTTTTAATTAAAAAGGAAGACCAATACGCTGATAAAGTTGATATTACGCTCAAAAATAAATCGGTTATTTCAAGACGAACTTTAGAATCTTTAGAGAAAGAAAATAAGCCTGAACCAGTTAAAAAAAAAGTAAGTCCGATAAAGAAAACAATTGAGGAAGATAAACCAGTTGCTTTTGTAAAACCAATGCTGGCAAGTTTAAGTGACAAACCTTTTAATGATGAAGATTGGGTTTTTGAAAACAAATTTGACGGTTATCGTACAATTGCGGTTTGTAATTCGGATGATGTTGAATTGTTTAGCAGAAACAAAATTTCATTCACGGATAATTTTCAAATAATTGCTGAAGATTTAAAAAAAATCGATCACAATGTTGTTTTGGATGGAGAAGTGGTGGTGGAAAAAGCTGGTCGTTCTGATTTTCAGTTACTTCAAAATTTTCTAAAAACAGGAAGAGGAAATTTGAAATATTATGTTTTTGATATTTTAAATCTGGACGGAAATGATCTAACTGGACTTTCTTTGCTCCAGAGAAAAGAATTACTCAAAATTTTACTTGAAAAATATGATTTTACCAATGTTTTTTATTCGGAACACATTCAAGGAAAAGGAATTAAATTTTTTGATCAAGCTGTAAAGAAAAATGGAGAGGGCATTATTGCCAAAAGAGCTTCTGGATCTTATACATCAGGCAAAAGATCTAAAGATTGGCTGAAAATTAAAATCTCTCAAGCTGAAGAAGCCATAATTATCGGAATTACTGAACCTAAAAATTCCAGAGAACATTTTGGAGCTTTGCTGTTAGGACAATACGAAAATAAAGTCTTGAAATTTATCGGAAAATGCGGAACAGGATTTACGCAAGCAACGCTAAAAGAATTGTACGAAAAATTCAGTCCGTATTTTATTGATGAAAGTCCGTTAGAGCAGAAAACGGGTTTAAGAGATATTGTACAATGGATTAAGCCCAAATTTGTCTGTCAGGTAAAATTTGCAGAATGGACTCAGGAAAATCATTTAAGACAGCCAGTTTATTTGGGACTTCGTTTGGATAAAAATCCTAAAGAGGCTGTTTTTTCTAAAGAAATAATTACGCCTAAAAAAGAAACTACAATGAAAAAAGAAATACTTAATAAAGATAAAAACGAAAATGATTTTGATTTGAAAGTCGGAAAAGTAAAGCTTCATCTTACGAATCAGAATAAAATCTATTTTCCTGACGATCAGATTACGAAAGGAGAAATTGTAAATTATTATAATGAAGTTTCAGAATTAATTCTTCCGTATTTAAAAGATCGTCCGCAATCTATGAATCGATTTCCAAACGGAATTGAAGGGCCTAGTTTTTATCAGAAAGATGTAGATGAAGATAAAATTCCAACTTGGATTAAAACTAAAAAAATCTTTTCAGAATCGAACAACGCTAATATTGATTATCTGATTTGTAACGATAAAGCATCTTTACTTTACATGGCAAATTTGGGTTGTATTGACATCAATCCGTGGAATTCAACAATAAAGCGAATTGATAATCCGGATTGGGTTGTAATAGATATTGATCCTCAAAAAGATGATTTTAAAGAAGTTGTAAAAGTAGCTTTGGCTGTAAAAGAAGTTATGGATAGTTTTGAATCTCCTTGTTATTGTAAAACTTCTGGGGCGTCAGGATTACATGTTTATATTCCGCTTGGCGGAAAATACGATTACGATTCTGTAAAAATATTTGCAGAAATTCTTGCTCATGAAGTTCATCAAAAATTACCAGACACAACTAGTTTAGAACGTTCTATTAAAAAACGAAAAGGTAAAATTTACATCGATTATTTGCAAAACAGAAAAGGACAGACTTTGGCGGCGCCTTATTCTGTTCGTCCAAAACCTGGAGCAACCGTTTCAACTCCGTTAGAATGGAGTGAAGTAAATGCTAAATTGACTCCGCAACAATTTACAATCAAAAATGTTTTGAAACGTTTTGAAAAGAAAGGCGATTTATGGGCGCCAGTTTTAGGTAAAGGAATAGATATAAAGTCTATTTTGAAAAAGTCTGAAGCTATTTAATCAAGAAGATTTTTTCTTATTTTCTAAACTTGCTTTTAGCATACTCATTAAATCATCTGATTGTTTATGAACGACTTTAAGTTTAGGCGCAGTTTGTTTTTTGCCTTTGGCTTTGTCTTTTATAATTTTTAAAAGTTTTGCAGTGTATTCGTCTTTGTATTTCGAAATATCGAAAGGCTCTGTTAATTGTTCTACCAATTTATTTGCCATATCAATTTCTTTTAGTTTTGTTTTGGAAACCGCAGGAAGTTTAAGCTCGCTTGTATCTCTAATTTCTTGTTCAAATCGAATACGATTTAAAACAATAACATCTTTATAAGGTTTAAGAATAGCAAGTGCTTCTTTGTTTCGAAGTACAAAACTGGTAACGCCAACTTTTCCTGTAGATGCCATTGCATCTCTTAATAAAGCGTAAGCGTTTGCTGCACCTTTATCGGGCTCTAAATAATAAGGCTGTTCGTAGTATAAACTGTCAATTTCTTTTTCGAGAGTAAAATTCAGAATATCGATAGTTTTCGTTTTTTCAGCATCTGCAGCTTCAAAATCTTTATCCTCAAGAATAACATATTTGTCGTCTATTTTATATCCTTTGACAATATTGGCAAAAGCAACTTCTTTTCCTGTGGTTTCATTGACTCTTTTGAATTTAATATTGGAATTATCATTTTTATCCAGCATATCCAAGTCTAGAGAACTTTCCTGAACCGCAGAAAAAAGTTTTATGGGAATATTAATTAAGCCAAAGCTAATAGAACCTGTCCATATTGATCTCATAACGCTATTTTTTAAAATGAAAATAAAGTTATGAAGATCAGAACAGATTCATTTACAAAGGATTTTGTAAAAGTTATAAAATCTCAATCTTAATTAAAGAGAATTTAAAGTGATTATTTCAGAACTTCCTGAATTGTATTTACAAAAGTTTCTACAGGCTGTGCTCCAGAAACGGCATATTTTCTATCGAACACAAAGAATGGAACGCCTTGAACACCAATTTCTCCAGCTTCTTTAATATCAGATTGAACTTCTTTTATAAACAAATCATCACTTTCTAAAACCTCTCTAACTTCATTTTCGGCAAGACCGGCTTGAATTCCTAATTTTATTAAAGTAGGTCCGTTGTTTAGATCTTGACCATCAGTAAAATAGGCTTTAAAGAAAATTTCTTCCATTCGATCGTCAATATTTTTAGTTTTAGCCAATTGAATGATTCTGTGTGCGTTTAAAGAATTAGAGATAACAGCTTTATCGAAATTATAATCTAAACCAACGCTTTTAGCGCGTTCTGCAACGCCTTTATGCATTTCTTTAGATTGTTCAACCGACATGCCTTTTCTTTCTGCTAAAAACGTGTAAACGTCTGTATCAGGTTGCGCAGTAATTGTTGGATCAAGCTGAAAGCTTTTCCATTCAATTTCAAAATTATCATTTGGAAATACTGAAAGAGCAGTTTCCAATTGTCTTTTTCCTATATAACAAAACGGACACATGATGTCCGACCAAATTTCTATTTTCATAATTCAAAGATACGGAAAATTTGTTGTTTCAGGTTTTTGGATTGTGCTGAATTTAAACGCAAAGGGCGCAAGTTTTTTTGATTTAGACAATGTATAGGAAAACGCAAAGTTCGCAAAGCTTTGAGTAAAAACTTTGCGAACTTTGCGTAAACCTTGGCGTCTTTGCGGTAAAACTGTACGTATAGTATATCAACCTGAAACTTGAAACCTGAAACAAAACCCAACCAAAAATAAAAAACCGCAACTCTTTATAGGAATTGCGGTTTCTAGGTATAAAAAATGGTTGGTTAATAGCGATATTTTTTTTTTACAATGATATATCTTTAATATTGAACTAAAAAATATCCCTGTAACAAAAAGAAACTTTGATGTTAACTATTTAACATAACAGGCATTACGAGCATCGTAACCGTTTCACCCTCTTCTAAACCATCAACTGGAGTTAAGATTCCAGCTCTGTTAGGCAATGACATTTCAAGCATAATCATGTCAGATTGTAAATTAGTCAACATTTCTGTTAAGAAACGAGAGTTGAAACCAATTTGAAGATCATCTCCTTGATAATCACAAGTTAATCTTTCTTCTGCTTTATTTGAGTAATCGATATCTTCTGCAGAGACGTTTAATTCAGCTCCAGCAATTTTCAAACGAATTTGGTGTGTAGTTTTGTTAGAGAAAATCGCAACACGACGTACAGAACTTAAAAATAAAGAACGGTCAATCATTAATTTGTTTGGATTTTCTTTTGGAATTACCGCTTCGTAGTTCGGGTATTTTCCGTCAATTAAACGACACATTAAAATATAATTGTCAAATGAGAAAGTCGCATTTGAATCGTTGTATTCAATTTTTACTTCAGCATCAGAACTTCCTAAAATACTTTTTAAAATGTTTAAAGGTTTCTTAGGCATAATAAAATCTGCAACTTGAGATGCTTTTACATCTGTACGTGCATATTTTACCAATTTATGAGCGTCTGTTGCAACAAATATTAATCCTTCTGGTGAAAACTGGAAGAAAACTCCAGACATCACAGGGCGTAAATCGTCATTTCCTGCTGCGAAAATAGTTTTGCTAACTGCAGTTGCTAAAACTTCTGCAGGAACAAGTGTTACAGATGGATCTTCTAAACTTACAGCTTTAGGGAATTCTTCTCCTGCAGCATAAGCTAACGCATATTTACCAGAATTAGAGCTGATTTCTACTGTATTGTTATCTTCAACAGTAAAAGTTAAAGGTTGTTCTGGGAAAGTTTTTAAAATTTCAAGCAAAAGTTTAGCAGGTACTGCTACGCTTCCTTTACTTGTAGAATCGATCGATAATGTAGCAGACATAGTCGTTTCAAGATCTGAAGCAGAAACGGTCAACGCATTATTGTCTAGTTCAAATAAAAAGTTATCTAAAATAGGAAGTGTATTGTTGCTGTTAATTACACTACCTAAAACTTGTAATTGTTTTAATAAGTACGAACTCGATACTATAAATTTCATCGTCTTTTGTTTTATTTTTTGCTCTTTTTCTCAGTTTTTCTTCAACTAAGTAAGGTTTTACAAATATATCGTAAACATTCTTAGTTTCGCAATTTTTTTATTAACATCTACTTGCTGTATTTTCTTTTTCTTAAAAAGGTAAAAACAAGTCCGAAAACCAATAAAATTAGAATTGGAACTCCGATAGTTATGAATTGGGTAAAAGTATAACTTTGATAAACTTTTTCTTTGTCCAATAAAGGCAATTCGACATCTTTGCTTCTGATGTTAATAAGTCCGGTATCATCAAGCAAATAATTAATACTATTCATGATGAAGTCTTTATTATCATATAAATTACCAGTTCTTTGATCGTAACCCAATTCTACTGGTTCTAAATTTTTATCTAGTTGATTTCTAGCTAAATCTCCATCGGCAACTACAATCATTTTGTTTGGTTTTCCTTTTACGGCAAAAGAATTGTCTTTAAATGGTAAAACTCTATTTTCGAAGGCAGAATGAAATTCACCTTCTAATAAAACAGCCATAGCCTTGTTGCCTTTGTGTACATATTCTTCAGGCGTTGTTTTTTCGGTTACCATATTCAGATTTACTTCTGCTGGCGTTCCGATTGTTTTCGAATATTGTGAAGATTGTAATAAAACCGTTTTCTTGATTCCGTTTTTTAAAGTGTCAATTGGGTTGGCAAAATCGAATTTAATTCCGCCAAGATTTTTTACAATGGGATGCTGGCTTGTTGGATAAACCTGCGGCGCAAATTTCCAGATGAAATCTTGATATTGAGTTGCGCTTCCTTGTTCGCCAGTTGCTAGTTTTATCGGACTTCCTTGCTCGTCTTTCACCAAATCAGGATTAATTCTGAATCCGTATTTGAAGAACATATCGTTCAGGTTTAAATCTCTCGGATACGCCAGAGTAGCACCTGCATCATTGTACAAACTGTCCATATCGGCAGCGGCCTGATCAATTAGCCAAAGCGTTTTTCCTCCATTAATAATAAACTGATCTAAAACTTCTTTTTCTTCGTCAGAGAATTTTTCTGTTGGTTTAGAAATTATGGCTAAATCGTATTTTTTAAGCGCATTTAAAGTTCCGTTCGGATCTTTGGCTACAGAATCTAATGTAAACGGACCAATAAAATAACTTTCTCTAATTTGCAAAAGCATTTTAGCAATGTAAATCTCTTTCAGTTCGCCATTTCCTCTAATAATAGCAACTTTTTTCTGCTTGTTTTTAGTGACTTTATTAATCGCATCTGCAATAGAATATTCTAAATGCTGAATAGAACCAATTACTTTTTGTGTCGTAGAAGCACCCATTCTGTTTTTCAACAATGGAATATTAACTTCTTTGTTGTTGTAAACGGCAACAGCCCACGGAAAAACCATTGCTTGAGATTGTTTTCCTTTATCATCAACCGTAATGTTTACGGGCGTTAAGCCTTTTTCGAAAAGTGATTTTGTCAATTCATCGCTTTCTTCTTCGTTTGCTAACGGATCAACAAATTCGAAAACTATATTTTTATTATATGCTTGAAATTCTTCTAATAATTGTTTTGTTTCTTGCTGTAAACGTCTAAAATCGGCAGGAAGTTCGCCAGCCATATAAATTTTTATAGAAAGCGGATTTTCAACTTGTTTTATAATTCCTAATGAAGTTGGCGATAACGTATAACGTTTGTCTTTCGTTAAATCAAAACGATGAAAAAATAGCGTTCCAAGTATATTTAAAACAATTAAAATAAAAATTGTAATTCCTAACGTCTTGATATTTTGTTTTGTAGATGCTTTCATTACGCTTTAAAAGATTTTAATTGATAAACAGTAAAAGATAAAAAAGCGATTGAAATGCTTAAAAAATAAATAATATCTCGAGTGTCAATAACACCTCGACTCATACTTTTAAAATGATTCTGCATTCCTAAAACAGAAATAAAATCACCTGAACCTGGAATTAGCGAACTCAAGCCTTCAAAACCAAAATAAAAGAAAAAGCAAAGAAAAACGGCAATAATAAATGCTACAATCTGATTTTCTGAAAGGGTAGATGTAAAGATTCCTATTGCTGAATAAGAAGCAATTAAAAACAATAATCCGAAATAAGAACCAATTGTGCTTCCCATATCGATATTGCCTTCAGGCGAACCCAAATCTGAAATTACTTTTACATAAATTAAGGTTGGAATAATGGCTAAAATAATTAACAAGAACGAGCCAAAGAATTTTCCGTTTACGATTTGCCAGATTGATAAAGGTTTGGTTAAAAGCAACTCTAAAGTTCCTTGTTTTTTTTCGTCAGAGAAACTTCTCATGGTTACGGCTGGAATCAAGAAAATTAGAATCCAAGGCGCCAAAGTGAAAAATGGAGTTAAATCGGCATAGCCTGAATTTAGAATATTATAATCTCCTTCAAATACCCATAAAAATAGTCCGTTGCTGATTAAGAAAATCGCAATGACCAAATAGCCAATTGGCGAGCCAAAAAAGGATTTTATTTCTCTTAGAATTATAGACTTCATATATTTTGTTTCAAGTTTTTTTTGTTTCATGTTTCAAGTTCCACGCTTAACGTGAAACCTTAAACCTGAAACTAATTTAAGCTAACCAGTTTATCAACGCTCCACGCTTCTGGTTTTGCATTGAATAATTTCTTTGTAAAATTCCAAACGGTATTAAAAAGTTCCGAATTTCTGTAATTTTCTAAATCTTCTTCGGTTTCCCAATAACTATATGTAAAAAAAATGCATTTGTCATTTTTGTCCTGATACAATTCTAAAAAACGATTTCCTTCTGCATTTCGTATTTTGTCTTTCACAGATTCAAAATTCTCCAGAAAATCAGGAATTTTTTCTTCGTGAAAACTCATTTTTACTATTCGAACAAACATGCTTGCAATTTTAGATTTCTGAATTTAGATTTTAGATTTTTGAATTGTCTAAAGTCTTACAGGTGCGCAAAAATACAAATTTGATTGTTGTTTTAATTAAAAATTGAAATATTATAAAATGTCGATTTTTAAATTCTGATTTCACCTTTTTTTCAAATATAGCCCGTGGTTTCAACCACGGGAACACAACGTTTATATAATGCGTCCCCGTGGTTGAAACCACGGGCTATGTTTATGATGTAATGAATAATCTGCTCAATCAGTAAAATCTGCCAGAGAATAGATCTAAAATCTAAAATTAGGAGAATTTAATCGTAATCACATCACGATAATTTAATCCCAACAAACTATTAGCAGAACCGACTTTAGAAGGATTACTTCTAAAAATGGCAATTTCTAGAAAACCAGCTTCGTTAAAAATAGCCAGTTTTTCCCCTTCGTAGTTTTTAATCGGATATTTGTCTGAAGTCGCAATGGCAGAATAATTTGGCAGAATTGTTTTGATGTTTTTCGATTTCATGATGATTTCGTACGGGCGTCCGCGCGAAACTTCTAAGAATTGTTTTTTAGAAATATTAGTTACAATGTTTCCAAAATGATCGATGTAAATTACGTAACCTTTTAAAGAATTTCCGTCGCTTGCCACAACAGCTTGCAATTCGGTTGCTTCTTTAATTGCCGTGATTTCTTTTCCGATAACATTTAGTAATCCGCCTTTTGCCAAATGCGAAGCTACTTGAATAAAAATATCCAAATCTGTAGCCTCAATCGGAAAACGATCGTGAATATTAATAGCCACAATTTTCTGCGGTACAATCTTCTGCGTAAGCATACTCAGGATTCCGTTATCGGCGCAAATAAAATAATGATCATTCCACTGCATGGCAATATGCTGGTTTTCTTTGTTACGTTCAATATCAACACCAATTAAGTGTACAGTTCCTTTTGGAAAGCTCAAATAAGAAGCGCCAATAATGTAACTCGCCTCGGCAGTATTAAAAGGATCAATGTCATGAGAAATGTCAATAATCTGAACCTCTGGATTTTCAGAAAGTATTTTACCCTTCAGCGATCCCACAAAGTGATCTTTCAAGCCGTAGTCTGTTGTAAGGGTAATTATTGACATAATTTTGTTTATAACTATTGATAGTATTTAAATCTAATTTTCATTAAATTTGAGAAATGCAAAGCTAGTAATAGTAAATACAAATTGAAAGAAAGAAAAGACAAATTGTATTTTTTAAAGCATTTGTTTGTTACAATATTCAGAAACATTGATTTAGTTTAAAGAACAAAAAACTGAAAACTGCAACTGAGTAGTGTGACTTTAAAAAGACCCGACAACCTCTAAATACTAAAAGGAATTATTTAATTTAAAACTACTTCATTTGAACGAAAGAATAATCGAGCTAGTAGATATTGCACCAAAAGAATTTTGGGGCGCTCAGGACAGCCATCTAGAGATCATTAAAAAGTATTACCCAAAGCTTAAAATCGTAGCGCGAGGGACAACTTTAAAAGCATTTGGCGAAAAAGATGTTTTAGATGAATTCGAAAAAAGATTTCAAAGATTAATGCTTCATTTTACCCGTTACAATAATATTGATGATAATGTAATTGAACGTGTAATTATGAGTGATGGTCAAGAAGACAAAAGATCTTATGATCATGACAAAATCTTAGTTCATGGTGTTGGCGGTAAAATTATCAAAGCGATGACGCCAAATCAGCAATTACTTGTTGATACCATTAAGAAAAATGATATGGTCTTTGCTATTGGTCCTGCTGGAACCGGAAAAACATATACCGGTGTCGCTATGGCGGTTAAAATGCTAAAAGATAAAGAAGTAAAAAGGATTATTCTAACACGTCCTGCGGTAGAAGCTGGAGAAAATCTAGGATTTCTGCCTGGAGATATGAAAGAAAAACTTGATCCTTATATGCAGCCATTGTATGATGCGTTGCGTGATATGCTTCCGAATGAAAAACTTGAGGATTATATTTTGAAAGGAATTATTCAGATTGCGCCGCTTGCCTTTATGCGTGGACGTACGCTTGATAATGCTTTCGTAATTCTTGATGAAGCCCAAAACACCACACACTCACAAATGAAAATGTTTTTGACTCGTATGGGAAAAAACGCCAAATTTATGATTACAGGTGATCCAGGACAGGTCGATTTACCAAGAAGAACTATTTCTGGTCTTAAAGAAGCAATTTTGGTTCTGAAAGACATTGACGGAATCGGAATTATTTATCTGGATGATAAAGATATCGTGCGTCATAGATTGGTTAAAAAGGTAATTGACGCTTATAAACAAATCGAAAATCACGATTAAGTTTAATTTTTAGTGAAATGTTAAATGTAAATCGTGAATTGTGTTTTGACATTTATTAATATTCGTTTTGCATTTTTTTAGAAGTGCAAAACGAATATTTTTTTATGTATTAAAAGAATTCATTATTCTAAATAAATGGAAAGTAAAATTATTTTGGTAGTTGGTTTGCTGTTTTTTGCTTTTAGAGTTTATGCTCAAAAAAGTGAAAATAAAAAATCAGAGAATTACTCAAAGAAATTATCTGGAAAAGAAATTGTATCAGGATTAAATAGATTAAATTTTTTCAATCTGACAGATAAAAAGGATTTAAAAATTACAAAAGAAGATTTTAAGAAATCTTACGATAAATTGAGTTTTTTTGAAGGTCATATGAGAGAAGATTTAAGTTTTACGGACAATAGATTTTATTTTATTGATTCTGAAACATTATTTGAAGGAGAAGGATTAATTCAATATTTAGAAACTGTAAAAATTTCATTTGATAAATTAAATTTAAAACTTTTAGTGTCTGATGAATTTGAAGATCAGACTGATAAACATTTACTTCATAAAATAAAATTAAACGGAAAAGAATATATTGCTTTCAATAATGATTTTGGCAATTATGACTGGACTATAGCGTATTTGAATTTTATTGAAATGTTAAATGATCAGCTTAAAATTCAAGGAACTGACGAACAATTTTATCCAATTAGTTCAGGAAATGATGGCAGAATTGTTTTATTGACTAAAAAGCAGTTTGAATTTGTAAAAATGAATTATCCAAACGATAAAGAGCATCCAAAAGAAATTATTGATTGGAAAGACGGCTTCAAATATTAAAAATATAAAGAAATGAAACAACTCGATGATTTCTACCTAAACCAAGAAGAACCTATAAAAGGAATATTTTTGGCATTAAAAGAAATCATTTTAAAACAAGATTCAGATATTACAAATACTTTAAAATACGGAATGCCTTTTTTCTCTTATAAAGGAAAAATGTTCTGCTATTTCTGGATTCATAAAAAACTCAAACAACCTTATATCGGAATTGTAGAAGGAAAACATTTTGATGAAGATTTTCTTCTTCAAGAAAAACGTTCAAGAATGAAAATTTTATTGCTCGATTCTGAAAAAGATTTGCCTTTGGAACAAATTAAATTTGTGGTTCAAAAGGCTATAAATTTATACAAATCGGGAATTGTTAAGATTTAATTATTTAAAAAAGCAATTTTTAAACGAATAGTTAAATAAATAATAAACTTGCCTCAATTTTAGCTTTCAAAGCTTGTAATCTTTGTCTAGCCGAGCTTAAAATCGTAAATTTGCATATCATCGATATTTGATAAATATGACAAAACTTAAAAATATAAAAGTTGTAGTAAGCGACCTTGACGGAACTTTACTCAACCCACAACACAGAATTTCAGAATATACCAAATCAATTTTTCAAGAACTTCATAATCAAGGTTATCTAATTGTTGTAGCTACAGGACGTCATCATCTTGATGCCATGGCGATTATTGACAAACTTGAAATTCCTGTTTATTTGGTAAGCTCTAATGGAGGAAGAATTCATTCGCCAAATAAAGAAGAACTTTTCGCTTTTAACTTAGATAGTGATGTTGTAAAAGCCGCGTTAAATATAGAAATTGATCCCGACGTTACGGTTGTTTTATTCAAAGAAAACGTTTGGCAAACTAATAAATGGAACGAAAGATTAAACTCATTTCAAGCCGAACTGAAATACCGTCCAGAATTAGTTGATTATAAAACGATAGAAGATTTCAAGGCAATAAAAATCTTCTTTTCATGCGATAATCACGAAAAGTTAGTAAAAGTAAGAGATGCTGTTTTGGCCAATTCTTCAGAACATTTGCATCACGCTTTCAGTTTGCCAACTTGCTTAGAATTTATGGATAAATCTGTAGATAAGGCAGTTGCAATTTCCAAAGTCTTAGAAAAAGAAGGGTTTACAATGGATGAAGCCGTTTCTTTTGGAGATGGTTTTAATGATTTGCAAATGTTGTCTGCAACCGGAAGAGGATTAATTATGGGAAATGCGCCTTCGATTCTAAAAGATGCTTTGCCTGATTTAGAAGTAATTAAAACAAATGCTGAAGATGGAGTTGCAAAGTATATCGCAACTAAAATTTTAGATAAAGAATTAGCAGCGAGTTAAAATCAAATTAGATTTTTCACATAAATCAGAATCCTTGAAGGTCTTTCTTCAAGGATTTTTTGTTAAAGGCATATTTATGTGAAGATTTTCGCAAGGAAATAGTTAAAACATTTTTTTAGAAGTTTTGAGAGTGTATTTTTGTTTTCTCAAAAACACATTCATGATAACAAAAAACATTTTTACCGCAGCCTTTTTATTTCTTTCAGTTTTAGGAAATACCCAAGAATTGAAATTAGAAGAAATAATGAAAGGCGAATCTTTTATTGGAAATCAACCCACAAACGGACGCTGGTCTTTAGACGGTAAAAAGGTTTATTTTGAATGGAATCCAAAAGATGAATTAGGATCAAGTACTTTTTTCTGGCAAAAAGGAATGTCGAAGCCTGAAATTGTATCTCCAAAAGAAGCTGCATTTTCTCAACAGGATTTCAAAACAAAACCAGGATCAGATTTGGTTTATTATTTAGATAACGGAAGTTTGTTTTCGTATTCTCTTCAATCCAAAACAACAAAAAAACTAATTCAGCAATCTTCAAGATTATCCAATTTAGAATTTGGAGCTCAAAATGGAGTTTTGTTTTTCGTGCAAAATGATAATATTTTTAAATACGATACTAAGGCTGGTACGATTTTACAAATTACCAATTTTAATAAAGGAATAAAAAAAGAGATAAAACCAGATACTGAATCTTTTTTAGCAAAACAGCAAAATGAATTATTCCAATTTATAAGAGATAAAGAAGCAAAAAAACAATGGAATCTTGAAAAAAGCAAAGCGGTAAAATCTGATTTTGCAAAACAATATTTCTATGGAAACGACCGATTTGCGGGGCTTCAAGTAAATCCGAATGGTAATTTTGCGACTTTTATTTTGGTCGAGGAACCAGAGGTTAAAAGCGAAAAAATGGAAGTTTTTATAACGGCAGATGGTTATAATCAAAGTCCAGAAACAAAAGAAAAGGTTTCGACAAAGAACTTCGTGAAAACAAAATTCGGAATTTATTCTGTAGCAAAAGATTCTGTTTATTATGTGAATTTTTCGACTTTAAGTCATATTCAGGACTCGCCGAAATATTTTGAATTATACGATAATTTAAAAAATAAAGCTAAAGAAGATAAATTGATTGTTCCTAAAGCACCAATTTATAACGAAAGTGGCTCACTGGCAATTGTAGATATTAGAAGTCAGGATAATAAAGACAGATGGTTGGTAAGTTTGAATTTGGAAAAAGGTACTTTTGAAGAAATCGAACATCAGCACGATGATGCTTGGATTGCTGGACCTGGAATTCCTTCTTATTCATTTTCTTCTGGAAATTTAGGTTTTTTAGCTGATAATGAAACTATTTATTTTCAATCTGAAGCTACAGGTTATTCCCATTTATACACTCTTAACTTAAAAAGTAAAAAGAAAACACAACTTACTAAAGGGAATTGGGAAGTAAGAGATTTGACTTTATCTAAAGACAAAAAAACGTTTTATTTAACAACAAATACAACTCATCCTGGAAATAGAGAGTTTTATAAACTTGCTGTTGCAGACGGAATTTTACAGCCAATTTTAACAAAAAATGGTGCTCACGAAGTGGTTTTATCTCCAGATGAAAAATCGCTTTTGGTTCGTTATTCTTATAAAAATATTCCTTGGGATTATTATGTTGCCGACAATAAAAAGAATGCAGTTCTACAGCAAATTTCTTCTTCAGTTTCAGAAGATTTCAAAAAATACAAATGGAGAGAACCAGAAGTAATTACTTTTAAAGCTCAAGACGGAACGCCTGTAAATGCTAGATTATATACTCCAAAAACAGAAAATGCTAATAAAGCGGCAGTAATTTTTGTTCATGGTGCGGGTTACCTTCAAAATGCGCATAATTTCTGGAGTAATTATTACAGAGAATATATGTTTCATAATTTGTTGACTGATTTAGGATATACAGTTTTAGACATCGATTATAGAGGAAGTGACGGTTACGGACGTGATTTTAGAACTGGAATTTATCGTTTTATGGGAGGAAAAGATTTATCTGATCATCTTGATGGAAAAAAATATCTGGTAGAAAAATACGGTATTGATGCTAATAGAGTAGGGATTTACGGTGGTTCTTACGGAGGTTTTATTACTTTGATGGGAATGCTGACAACTCCAGGCGAATTTAAATCGGGTGCAGCTTTGCGTTCTGTAACAGATTGGGCACATTACAATCACGGGTATACGGGAAATATTTTGAATTTTCCAGAAACCGATCCAGAAGCTTACAAAAAAAGTTCGCCAATTTATTTTGCTGATAATTTGAAAGGAAATCTTGTGATGCTTCACGGAATGGTTGATGACAATGTTGAATATAAAGATATTGTGCGTTTGTCACAACGTTTTATCGAATTGCAGAAAAAGAACTGGAGCTTGGCATCGTTTCCGGTAGAATCTCACGGTTTCAAAGAAACTTATTCATGGATAGATGAATACAGCAGAATTTTAAATTTATTTAATGAAACACTTTTGAAATAAGTATTCAGTTTTCAGTCGCAAGATTAAAACTGAAAACTGCGACTGAAAACTGAATACTTTCTTGCTTGCTCTTTTAAATAGTTTTAAATTTGCATTCACAAAAAAACAACACAACAAAAAATGAGCAATACAATCACAACTACAAATTTTAATTTCCCGAATCAGAAATCAGTTTACCGCGGAAAAGTTAGAGAAGTTTATAATATCAACGACGAACTTTTGGTAATGGTAGCGACCGATAGACTTTCGGCTTTTGATGTAGTTTTGCCAAAAGGAATTCCCTACAAAGGACAAATCTTAAATCAGATTGCAACTAAGTTTATGGAATTAACAGAAGATATTGTTCCGAACTGGTTAATCGCAACTCCTGATCCAAATGTTGCTGTTGGACATTTATGTGAGCCTTTTAAAGTAGAAATGGTAATTCGTGGTTATTTATCTGGACACGCTGCAAGAGAATATGCTGCGGGAAGAAAACAAATTTGCGGCGTTAGGATGGCTGAAGGTTTAAAAGAAAATGACAAATTTCCAGAGCCAATTATTACGCCAACTACAAAGGCAGATAATGGTTCTCATGACGAAGATATTTCTCGCGAAGCTATTTTAGAAAAAGGAATTGTTTCTGAAGAAGATTATTTAGTTTTAGAAAAATATACTCGCGCATTATTTCAAAGAGGAACTGAAATTGCAGCTTCTCGCGGATTAATTTTAGTTGATACAAAATACGAATTCGGAAAAACAAAAGACGGCGTTATTGTTTTAATTGATGAAATTCATACACCAGATTCTTCTCGTTATTTTTACGCTGACGGATATGCTGAAAGACAAGAAAAAGGAGAAGAGCAAAAACAATTATCTAAAGAATTTGTTCGCCGTTGGTTAATCGAAAATGGTTTTCAAGGTCAAGAAGGACAGCAAATTCCAGATATGTCAGACGAATATATTACGTCTGTTTCTGAAAGATATATCGAATTGTACGAGAATATTTTAGGAGAAAAATTCGTAAAAGCAGATATTGACAATATTGATCAACGTATTGAAAAAAACGTATTAGAATACCTTTCTTCAAAATAGTAATTTCGGGTTTAAACTAACTATTTAAACCATGAATGATAAAATTAAAAATGCCCTGTTATTTGTATGTCTTATAACAGGGCATTTTCTTTTTTCGCAAATAGATAAAAAAGCGACAAAAGAAACCAAAAATCTTTATAAGAATTTAAAATTAATTTCAAAAAATCATATTCTTTTTGGACATCAGCATGCTTTAGAATATGGTCACGGCTGGAGTAATGAGCCTAATCGTTCTGATGTAAAATCGGTTACAGGTTCACATCCAGCAGTTGTGGGAATTGATTTTAGCGATTTTTCTGGAAAATCTAAAGATGAGATTGAAAAGTCTAAAGAAACTTTAAGAAAAAATGTAATTGAAACTTACGAAAGAGGCGGCATTACAACTGTTTCATGGCATTTTAATAATCCAGCTTCTGATGAGGGGTTTTACTGGAAAGATGGAATTTCTAAAGCTTCAATGTCTTTAATAAAACCAGGCGGTTCAAATCATGAGCAATACAAAGAAATTTTAAAAACAATTGCCGATTTTGCTCATTCTGTAAAAGCTAAAAATGGAAAGCTTTCTCCAATGATTTTCAGACCTTATCATGAATTCGATGGTGATTGGTTTTGGTGGGGAAAATCACAAACTTCTCGAGAAGATTTTATTGCGGTCTGGCAGTTTACAGTTTCGTATTTGAAAGATACTTTGGGCGTACACAATTTTATTTATGCCTTTTCTCCAGATAATAGATTTAATTCTGAAGAAGAATATTTAGAACGTTATCCTGGAGATGATTTTGTTGATATGTTCGGGATGGACGATTACGGAGATTTCGGACGTGATGGTAAATATGATCTAGATGCAGGTTTAAAAAAACTGAAAATATTTTCTGATTTGGCAATTAAAAAGAAAAAATTAGCCGCATTTACAGAAACTGGCTTAGAATCTATTCCGAATGAAAATTGGTGGACAGAAATATTGCTTAAAACTTTAAAATCGAATGATTTACAATTGGCTTATGTTTTGGTTTGGCGAAATGATAAAACAAGTCCAACACATTATTATGCGCCATTTCCAGATCAGATAAGCGAAAAAAACTTTATAAGATTTTATGACGATCCTTTCACATTGTTTGAAAAGGATTTAAAAAATATTTATAGTACAAAATTCAATTTGAAATAGTATAAATTTCAACAAAAAGTAAAGCGCGATTCAATTATTTGGATCGCGTTTTTTTGTTGATATATAATGATTTAAAAAAAAAAAATATAAATTTTTTCATTTTTAGTGCAACGTTTTACCTGTTTTATACGTCTATTAATAAATCATCACAATCATCAATCAATTAAAAACAATCAATCATGAAAAAAACAGTAATCGTTTTAGGAACTGCTTTGTTCCTATTTGCAAATTCCGTAACAGCTTCAAATCAAAAGCTTAGAGTTAAAAATCTAACGGAGATTTCTACTTATTTATCATCTCCCTTGCATGTCGCAATATGTAAAGGCGATGTTGAAAGCGTGAGAAAAATTATCGAGTATGGCGCAGATGTAAATAAAATTATAAGAAATATGACGCCTTTAATGCTCGCAGCTCGTTATAATCATGTCGAAATCGTTAAAATTTTATTGGCAAAAGGAGCTCTGCCATCAATTGAAAATGAACATGGATTAAGAGCTTTAGATTATGCGAGATATGCGAAGTCAGAAGAATCTATAGCTGTGTTAAAAGGTTTGAAATAAAAGTTCTTCTAATTTTAAAAGAAAAAGCATCATTCTAAATAAATGATGCTTTTTTTATAGAATAAAAATAAAGGATTATTCCATCTTATCTTTAAGATTTTCTAGACCTTTTTGCAAGTCGTTTCCAATCATTTGGTCCATTTTAAGCATCGGAAGCATTATGTTTGTCGGATACGGAATAACGCCGCTGATTGCCCATTTTACTTTTGTTTGATTTCCTCCCAAAGGTTCAGTTGACATAAATCCTACCGCAGTATCTTCCATTGGTTTTTTAAATCGAAGAGCAAAATCAATACGTTTGTTTTCTGTTATTTTAGTGATTTCCTGTTCGCCAACGCCAACTTCTTTTACATCACTTTCCCAAGAAGAGATTGAACCGACAGCGCCATCAGTGCCTTTGTAATTTACTTTCATTTTAGGATCCATATTGGCCCAAACGCTAAATTCATTTTGGTTTTTTAATGATTTTACATAATTAAAAACGCTATCAACAGGTTTGTTAATCGTGATTTCTCTTTCTACAGCATATTCTTTAGGCATAAAATAAGCCGCTATCAGAATAATTGAAATAATTAAAATTAGAACGACAAGAATTCTTTTAATAATGATCATAACATTTTGGTTTTATGGTTACTACTTCAGTGATTTCTCTTTATATAAAAGCAATTGTTGCTATTTAATTTTCGTCTTTTTTTATTTGAATGTCTAGTAAAGTTAAATAATTATGGACTGTAATTGTACTGATAATAAAAAAAAGAGCATTATCCTGTAAATTTTTTCCTCTTAAGTGTAACATTTTGGATTTATCTGCGTCTATTAATGTAAATCTAATCAATTTGGTAACGTTAAGTTCTTAATTATTATGGTTTTATTAAGCAAATGTTAAGTATTAGTTAAAACATGGTACTTTGTATTGCATAATACGATTAAATAATTACCTTTGAAATAGAAATTAAAAATCATCAATAAATCAATCATTTAACAACAATCAATCATTATGAAAAAATCAGTTATTATTTTAGGAGTAGCCTTATTATCATTAGGAAATGTAGCAATGGCTTCAAACGGAGTTTCATCTTTAGAAAATAAAGTTGAACGCACTAAAATCTATACATCACCTTTAACAGTTGCAATTAGTAAAGGAGATCTTGAAACAGTAAAGAAATTTATTGAGTACGGAGTAGACGTAAACCAAATGTCTGAAGATCTTTCACCACTAATGATGGCTGCACGTTATAACAAGGTAGAAATTATTAAAGTTTTATTAGCGAATGGAGCACGTGCTAATGATAAAAATGAAAGAGGATTAACCGCATTAAAATATGCAGAATTATCAAACGCTAAAGATGCAATTGCAATTCTAAAGAGTTTGTAATAAACAGTTTAAGACTTTGAGTTAGTGAACAAAATGACCTTTCTGAGCAAAAGGTCATTTTTTTTGCTTTATATTTTCTTTTTATCAATTAGTGAAAACAAAAAAGCACCATTACAAGAATGATGCTTTTCCTTTTTTAAACCCAACAATTGATTTAAAAAAATCTAAAAAAATAAATTATTATTCGATTGGTACATGTTTCTTACGATTGAATACCCAAAATAGAATTGGGAAAACCAATAATGTCAAAACTGTTGCTGTTATCAAACCTCCGATGATTACTATGGCAAGAGGTTTTTGTGATTCTGAACCAATTCCTGTAGAAATTGCTGCAGGCATTAATCCTATAGAAGCCATTAAAGCAGTCATTACTACGGCTCTTGTTCGTGCTTTTACTCCCATAAAAATGGATTCTTCGAGCGTAAACTTGGCCTTTAAATTATGATGGAATTCAGATATAAGAATTACACCATTTTGAATACAAATTCCTAAAAGGGCAATAAAACCAACTCCAGCCGAGATTCCGAAATTCATTCCAGTAATATGCAGCGCAATAATTCCACCAATTATGGCAAACGGAACATTGGCTAAAACAAGAAGAGAATCTTTAAAGTTTCCAAACAATATAAATAATAGAACAAAAATTCCAATTAAACTGATTGGTACAACCTGAGCCAAACGCGCACTTGCACGAACTTGATTTTCAAATTCTCCTGTCCAACCTGTTGTATATCCTGCAGGAAGTTTCAATTTATTTACTTTTGCTTGAGCTTCGGCAATTGTACTTCCTAAATCTCGATCACGAACAGAGAACTTTACTCCAATAAAACGTTTGGTGTTATCTCTATAAATAAATGCTGGACCTGTGATTGTTTTAATATCACAAATTTCTTTTAAAGGAATTTTTACACCACTAATGGTTGGTACTTTAATTTCTTCTAAATCTTTTTCATCTTTTCTGTATTCTTTAGAAAAACGAACTCGAACATCAAATTTCTTTTCGTCTTCATATTTTTCAGTTGCTGTTTTTCCTCCAAAAGCTAATTCTAAAACAGCTTGAGCATCACTTAATGTTACGCCGTAAGCTGCCATTTTTTCACGATCTAAGATTACACTTATCTCTGGCTGACCCACATTTCGAAGAATTCCCGCATCTTTTATACCTGGAATATCTTTAATTTGAGATAAAACTTCATTGGCAAGCTGATCCAATTTATTTAAATCGTCTCCGTAAATTTTTACCGCATTCGAAGCTTTAAATCCAGCAACGGATTCTGCAACGTTATCAATTACTGGTTGCGAATAATTATACGTAATTCCTTGATGAACTTTCAGTTTATTATCCATTTCATTGATTAATTCATCCATCGAAATCTTACGTTTCCATTCTGCTTTTGGCAATAAATCAACCTGAAGCTGAATGAATCCAAAACCATTTGGATCGGTTCCATCATTACTACGACCGGTTTGAGACAACACTTTTTTCACTTCAGGAAAACTTTCTAAGTCTTTTCTAATCATTGCTGCCGTTTTAACACTTTCTGGAAGCGAAGTACTCATTGGTAATTCTGCTGTAACCCATAAAGCTCCTTCATTTAATTGCGGTAAAAATTCTGTTCCTAAGAAACCAGCAGAAAAGAAAACCGCAGCCAATAATCCTGTAGAAGCAATTAAAGTTTGAATTTTATGTTTAAAGGTCCACGCAAATCCTTTAGAAACAATTCTGTCCCAAAAATTCACAAATGGGTTATGTTTTTCTTTCACATTTTTATTTAATAAAATATGAGAAAGAACCGGAACCAAAGTCAAAGTGAAAATTAATGCTCCAAGTAACGCAAAACCTAAAGTAAAGGCTAGGGGAGAAAACATTTTTCCTTCTACTTTCTGGAATGAGAAAATAGGAAGTAAAGCTGTAATAATAATCAGTTTTGAGAAAAAGATGGCTTTACCCATTTCAGTTCCTGTTTTTTTGATTAAGCTTCCTTTGGCAATTTTATTAAATTTCTCCATTCCCAATTGATGCGCTCGATGATCTAAGACGACAAATAATCCTTCGACCATTACGACGGCACCATCAATGATAATTCCGAAATCGACTGCACCTAAACTTAATAAGTTGGCGCTCATACCCATCATTTTCAAACATAAAAAGGCAAATAACAGAGAAAGCGGAATTACAATTGATACCGTAAAAGTGGTTCTCCAATCGGCCATAAAAAGGAATACTACGACTGTAACCAGAATAATACCTTCAAATAAATTGTGCATTACGGTTTCGGTCGTGAAATTCATCAAATTATCACGATCGTAAAAAGTCTCAATTTTAATATCTTTCGGAAGAACATTATCGTTTAAGTCTTGAATTTTCGCTTTAATTAAAGCCAAAGTTTCCTGCGGATTTTCGCCTTTTCGCATCACAACAATTCCTTCTACGGCATCGTCATTATTTCCTAAACCAGTTTGTCCAACTCTTGGCATTGAACTTTCGTAAACTTCTGCCAAGTTTTTAACCAAAATCGGATTTCCTCCAGCATCGTCTACAATAATATTTCCAATATCTTCTTTAGACTTCAATAAACCAACTCCACGAACAACAAATGCTTGTCCATTTTTCTCAATAACGTCACCGCCAACATTTAAGTTGCCTGCATTTACGGCATTATAAACTTGCAAAGGCGTAATATTATATTTGGCTAATTTGATAGGATCAACTCCAACTTCATAAGTTTTAGTTTGTCCTCCAAAAACGTTTAAATCGGCAACACCAGGAAGAGAGCGTAATTGTTTGTCAATTACCCAGTTTTGGTAAGTCAATAATTCTCTACTGTCTCTGCTGTTACTTTTTACAATGTATCTGAAAATTTCTCCAGTTGGACCATAAGGCGGCTGAACATCTGGTTCAACATCATCTGGAAGCGAAACATTTTTAAGTAAATTGTTTACCTGAAAACGCGCAAAAGTATCATCAACACCATCATCAAAAATGATTTTTATAACCGATAAACCGAACATAGTAATACTTCTCACACTTGTTTTCTTCTGAACAGAGTTCATCGAAATTTCAATCGGAGACGTTACAAAACGTTCTACTTCTTCGGCACTTTTTCCGTTCCACTGTGTGATAATAATAATTTGCGTATTGGTAACGTCTGGAAAGGCGTCAATAGGCATATTTTTGAAAGAAATAAATCCCGCAACAGCCAATAATCCAACCCAAAAGAAGGTAAATGCTTTATTCTTAAGCGAAAAAGCAATAATATTTTTTATGAATTTGTTCATGTCTTAATTATTTAAAGCACCATAAATAAACAGCTGATTGTTTGTGATTACTTTCTCGTTTTCTTTTAATCCGCTTGAGATATAAGTTGTATCTCCAACTACTCGGTATACTTCAACTTGTCTGGTTTCTATATTATTACGGTCTTTAAATACCACAACAAAGTTTTTACTTTTATCAAACACAATTGCTTTACTTGGTACAGCTATCATATTTTGATTTTCATTAAAAGACAATTTAATATTGGCATTCATATCTGGTTTAAGAAGATAATCTGGATTATTTAATTTAATTCTTGCCTGCATTGCTTTTGTTTCAGGATCAATCACATTGTAAATTTTGTCTACTTTTCCATTAAAAGTTTTGTCAGGATAACTTAAAGTTGTCACGGCAGCAGAAGTTCCAAGTTTTACTTTATTGATATCAATTTCATTAATGTTTGCCATTGCCCAAACTTCGCTGATTTCTGCAATGTCAAAAATGTTCTCAGAACGATCATTACGCAAAAGCATATCTTGATTGATGCTTTTTTGAATAATAAAGCCGCTTATCGGAGCTGTAACTTCATAAATAGATCCAGCTTTAATATTATAAATTTTATAAGTTTCTTGAATTTTACTCAATTGAGACTGCGCTTTATTGACTTCAGATTTTGCTTGAAGAACATCGCTTTCAGAATTTAATTTTCCGTCAAATAATTCTTGAGCTACTTTCAAATTGTTTTTTGCAACAAGTAAATCACTTTTAGCATCAATTGATTGTTTTTCAAAATCGGCAACATCGGTACTTTTTATAGTTGCTAGAACTTGTCCTTTTTTGACATAATCACCAAGTTCAACGTTTACTTTCATAACATTTCCACCAACTAGTGGATAAACGTCAATCATTTTATTGTTGTCAGCTGTAATTTTTCCGTAAAAACTTAGTTCATTTTTTAAGGGCAACATTTCCGCATTTGCAGTAGTTGTCGTTTTCAGCATATCGTTACTTAAAACAAAAGAAGTATTTGTTTCAGGATTTTCAACTTCTTTTTTGCAGCTTGTCAGAGATAGACTTACAATTGCGATTCCTAAGAATAATATATGTTTCATTTCTATAATTTTTTTAAAATAAATCTTTGTTGATGGTACTGTTTAATTCTTCGCCAGCTATTACGACTTTCTTCTTCAATTCGTTTAGCTGAATTATCGCTTGATTGTAGCTTTCCATAAAATCGGTGAATTCTAAAAGGCTGACATTTCGTTTTTGGAAATTCGTTAGCATTCCGTTATAAACAGCTTCAAAGTCAGAATTTACAGTAGGTTTAATTACAGAATAGTTTTGTCTAGATTCATCCCATTTAGTCCATGCAGCAGTAATTTCTGTTTGTAGTTGCAATTCAAAATTTTGTTTTTCAATTTTTGACTGTTCTAAAATAGTTTGAGCATATTTAATGTTCCCTTTGTTTTTGTTCCAAAGAGGCAACGGAATTCCAACGCTCACATTTGCTTCACGATTAAAAGCTCCACTTCGTTGATCGTAATTTGCACCAAATGTGATATCAGGAACAGAAAGAGATTTTTGCCATTTAACGTTTAATTCATTAGCATCAATTTCTTTTTGTTTGGCTAAATAATCGGGACGATTCGCTATTGCTTGCTCTTCAAAACCTTTAAGATCAAAGTCAATAACTTTTAAATATTTATTAGAATCATCTTTGCTAACTTGAGGAATTACATTTTCAGTTTCATTCATTAGAAGTTTCAAATTAGCTTGCTCTTCAATATTATCGTTTATTACTTCTAAGCGCTCATTTTTAAAATTAAGATACAACGACTGTAAACGAACAACATCTTTAAGCGGAATATTCCCTTTTTGCGCTTGAATAGAATACGAATTAATCAAGTTTTCTATGTGAGCCAATTGCTTATCTGTGTTTTCAAGATTTTTAGAATTGTAATACACCGTGTAAAAACTTTTACGCAATTGAAATTTTAAAGTTCGAAGCAAATCATTAAACTGAAGCTCTGCTAATTTTTCATTTGCTTGAGCTAGTTTTACTTCATTTCGTTTTTTTCCGCCAAGGTAAATAAGCTGTTCGATAGCAAAGACTTTTTGACCTTCTTTACCAATATCAAAAAACTTATCTCGTTCTGGATTATAGGCATTTAATTCTGCCGAAATGGTCGGATTATCCCAAATACGAGCTTGAATCGTTAGGGCTTTAGAAGCATCAATATTATACTGAGATGCCAATAAAAATAGATTCTTTTTTAAAAATTGGGTTTCACAGTCTTGAAGAGTAACTGTTTTTTGAGCTATTGCAGCTTGATTGAGAAGTGCAAATAACAGCAGTGCGAATAACTTTTTCATTGTATCATCTTTAATTTATACAAATATGCTATCAACTGGCTTTAAGAGACCTTAAAATCTACCTTAAAAATAGCTTAAAAAAGTTTACAAATTAAAAAATAACTGAAATAAATTCGTGTTAATATTTGGTATTGAGTAGATTATGTTTGCTTTGTGTAAAGTTAATATCCTTTGAACAATTCTTAAACCAAGCCCAAAACCTGAAGTTCCTTTAGAATTTTGCCCGCGCATAAAAGGTTGAAAAAGATTTTTTTGTTCTTCTTCACTTAATGTGTTTCCGGTATTAGAAACCGATACAATTAAATGGTAATGATCGGTGCTTATTTTTACTTTAGCCTGTTTGTTATCAGAGTAAACACAAGCATTTTTTAGAACATTCGTAAGAGCGATTTCTAAAAGATTTTTGTTTCCTTGTATTTCTAAGGCAGTATCAAGATTGTCACTTTCTTCAATTTCAAAAAGAATGACAAAATCCGGAAAAGCTTTATTGATTTTTTCGATAGAAGAAAATAAGATTTCGTCTATTCGTTGCGTTTCGTGAGTTTCAGTTCTTTTATTGTCTATTTTAGAAAGAATAAGAAGAGAGTGAATTAATTCGCTTAAATGATTAACATCACTCAATATTCCATTTAAGAAAGATTTGTTTTTTGGTTGAATATCAGGATCAGAAATGGCATTTTCAATTTGCGAAGTCATTCGCGAAAGCGGTGTTCTTAATTCGTGAGAGGCGTGAGCTGTAAATTCCTTTTGTTTTTGGTACGAAATTTCAATTCGATCCATCATAAAATTGAATTCATCCGCAATCAAATCAATTTCATTTTTACTGCTTTTAGATTCAATTCTGGTGTCTAGATTGTTTTCGTTTATATTTTTTATTTTTTGATGAAAATCATTCAACGGATTCATCAATTTTCTAACAGTAAAAGAAGTAATAACCCAACATAAACAAGTGAAGAAAATGTAAGATATAATTAAAGTGTAACGTAAAAAAAGCAATTTCTTTTTTCCGTAATCATCTGTCGCCGATATTAAGGCATAAAAATCTTTATCATTAGTATCATAAAAAACGCCATAAACTTCGTAATCGCCTTGCTGTTTAAAAAACGTTTTGTTTTTCTTTAAGTATTTTAAATCATCAACAGACCAATTAATTTTGGCATCGTCGATACTGCTGTAAATAAGTTTGTAATTAGAATCAAAAACTAAAGTCTTTTCATCGTATAATTTATTAATGGAATTTTGATCAATGATTTTTAAAAGCTGATTATCAACTTGTTTTACATTTACCAACAATTTTATGTTAGACAAAGCCTTAATTTCTAAACGATCACGGAATTCTTCTTTTCTATAATTAGAATATAAAACAAATATCACAGTAGATGCCAGTCCAAAAAGAATGGTAAACAGCAAACTGACTAAAAGTGATATTCGATTTTTTAATGTCATTCCTGATCGCTTAAATAATATCCGTAGCCGACTTTGGTACGAATAAGTTTGGTTTCGTGATCTTTATCTATTTTTTTTCTTAAAAAGTTGATGTAAACTTCAATCGTATTCTGATTGGTTTCTATATGATAATCCCACAGTTTTTCGGCAATAAACTGTTTCGATAATACTTTTCCTTTTGCATGTGCGAGAATAAGAATCAACTTAAATTCTTTTGGTGTAAGTTTTATTTCTTCGCCAGATCTAAAAACTTTCATTTCATCTTCGAAAATTTCCAAATCTTTAACCACTATTTTGTTCTCGATTTGCTGCGGCACTTCTTTTCTTCTCAAAAGAGATTGAACGCGAGCATACAATTCATCAAAATGAAATGGTTTTACCAGATAATCATCTGCGCCGCTATCAAAAGAAGACAATTTATCTTCAATTTCGCTAAAAGCAGTCAGCATAATAATAGGTGTTTTTTTGTCTATTTCTCGAATGCCTTTGCAAACTTCAATTCCGTTTATTCCAGGAACATTTATATCAAGAATTATAATATCGTAATCATAAGGGAAATATTTTTTCAGTAAAAAAGTTCCATCATAATAAGGAGTACACTCGAATTCTTTAGATGCAAAGAATGTTGAGATTTCTTTAGATAAAGTAAAATCGTCTTCGAGTAGTAGTATTTTCATGTTAGTTTTTATTTGCAAATCTGGTCAAAATAAAATTCAGACCAGATTTACATTAAAGATACATCTTATTTAAAATAAGAAAAAGTCTCGTTGTTTTCAATTTTTAGCAAAGACTCATAAATAAGCTGAATTACATTTTCAACATCATCTCTATGAACCATTTCTACAGTCGTATGCATGTAACGCAAAGGAAGAGAAATTAATGCCGATGGTACACCGCCGTTGCTGTAAGCAAAAGCATCAGTATCTGTACCTGTAGCACGAGATGTAGCGTGTCTTTGAAAAGGAATTTTATTGTTTTCAGCAGTATTTACAATTAAATCACGTAATTTATTTTGAATAGCAGGAGAATAACCAATAACAGGACCCTTACCCATTTTAAGATCTCCTTCAACTTTTTTATCAATCATTGGAGTAGTAGTGTCGTGACAAACATCGGTGACAATAGCAACATTTGGTTTGATTCTGTGCGCAATCATTTCCGCTCCGCGAAGACCAATTTCTTCCTGAACAGAATTTACGATGTATAAACCAAAAGGAAGTTTTTTATTGTTTTCTTTTAATAAACGAGCAACTTCAGCAATCATAAAACCACCCATTCTGTTGTCAATTGCACGACAGACAAATTTATTCTCATTCAAAATCATAAATTCATCCGGATAAGTAATCACGCAACCAACATGAACGCCTAAAGCTTCAACTTGTTCTTTGTTCTCACAACCCAAATCAATAAAGATATTGCTCAATTTCGGAATTTCTTCTTTATCTCTTAAACGAGTATGAATGGCTGGCCAACCAAAAACGCCTTTAACAATTCCATTTTTAGTATGAATGTTAACTCTTTTCGAAGGCGCAATTTGATGATCAGAACCACCATTTCTAATTACATAGATTAACCCATCATCTGTAATATAATTTACATACCAAGAAATTTCGTCCGCATGACCTTCAATAACAACTTTGTACGGAGCATCAGGATTAATTACACCCACAGCTGTTCCGTAAGTATCAGTGATAAAAGTATCAACATAAGGCTCTAGATAATTCATCCAAAGCTTTTGTCCCTCGCTTTCGTAACCAGTAGGAGAGGCATTATTTAGGTAGCTTTCCAAGAAAGCGATAGAAGTATCTTTTAAAATAGATTTCGTGCTCATAAAATATTTTTTTGCTAAAATATAAATTTGGTATTAGAGTTGTGTATAAATATATAATTTTACATTTAAATTATGATTCGATGAGATTAACCAGCTTTGTTTTATTTATATTATTTGTTTCCTTTTCTTGTCACGCCCAGATTACTCCAAAAGAGAATCAACAGATGGGATATATATTAACGGAAAAAGATTCTATTTTAAATGATACTATTCAATTGCCTGAAATAATTATTTCTAAAGAAAAAAAATTAAGCGCAGAAGAAATGAAGCAATTTCAAATTCTTCAGAATAGAGTTTATAAAGTTTATCCCTATGCAAAATTAGCATCAGAACGATTGACGGCGTTAAATAATGGAATGGCGCGTTTAAAAACAAGAAGCGAGAAAAAGAAGTATTTTAAAATTGTAGAAGACTACCTTAATAATGAATTCGAAGAAAGACTTAAAAAGCTTTCGCGAAAACAAGGACAAATATTGGTAAAACTAATTCACAGACAAACAGGAATAACAACTTACGAATTAATCAAAACATTAAAAAGCGGATTCAAAGCATTTGTTTCTAACACAACCGCAAATTTATTTGATATAAGTTTAAAGACAGAATACAAACCTTACGATGTAAATGAAGACTATTTAATTGAGACAATCTTGCTCCGAGCATTTGAATCTGGCCGATTGGTAAATCAAAAACCAGCAACTCCTATTGATTATGACGATTTATCTCTTAAATGGCAACAAAGAGCAAAGGAATTAAATAAACCAAATTAAGTAATTCATAATTCTACTTATATATAGTATACAACCCGACAGATTTGAAAAACCTGTCGGGTTTCTTTTTACATATATATAAGGAAGAAATTAAATCCCGATTTTCCGTAGAGGCGCACTGCAGTGCGTCTTATGCGTAACGCATATATAAAGGGAAAAAAAATAATGCACACTACAATATAGAAGAGCTTTGGGTTTTAATTATTTTCAGGAGCTGTTTCCCGCTATCCGCTGCAATCTTTTTATGGCGAACCCCGCCCCAAAAGGATTTCCTCCCGAAGCTTCGGGACTATCGGGGCTATAAATCCCGTCTTGGGAAGGGCTTTTTTGCTAAAAATGGATTTTTCCGTAATTAGAGAAAGGGCGGAAAACGTCCGCCAAACCTGAAAACCCGCAAAAACGGGAATGCGGAAGCGGCAGCAGACAGGAAATCCATAGCCAAACGGAGAAAATCCTTACGGGAAGCCAAAAAACTTCAAAGCGTAAAGAAGCCGTTATCAGTAAGTTAAAAAATAATTTGAGAAAAGGCGAAAAAAAGGCGTCCAAAAGTATTGTATAACTGGAAAAAGGTTCTACTTTTGCACCCGCAATCAGCAAGACGCTCATCGAAATACTGCCAGGAAATAAGAATCGAAAGAAAAGAGATTTTCGAAAAAAAGATTCGGAAAAGCTTGCAGGAAAAGAAAAAGGGTTTTACATTTGCACCCCGCAAAACAGGGAAGGTTCATTGATAGATTGGAAGGGAAAATGGGAAAATGGAAACGAAAAAAAAGTTTCAAATTTTTTGAATTTTTTCTTGCAGGAAATAAAAAGAAGTTTTAGTTTTGCACCCGCTTTGAGAGATAAGCGAAAAACAAAAGAAGACACGTTCGTAGACATATTGAATTGACAGCCGTTTTGAAAGAGATTTCAAAACAGAAAAAATAAGAGTAATGGAATCGAGAGATTCGAAAAGAACCGACTGGAAAAGCATCGCATAATAATATAAAAATATACGATGAAGAGTTTGATCCTGGCTCAGGATGAACGCTAGCGGCAGGCTTAACACATGCAAGTCGAGGGGTAGGATTCTTCGGAATCTGAGACCGGCGCACGGGTGCGTAACGCGTATGCAATCTGCCTTTCACAGAGGGATAGCCCAGAGAAATTTGGATTAATACCTCATAGCATTATAGGATGGCATCATCTTATAATTAAAGTCACAACGGTGAAAGATGAGCATGCGTCCCATTAGCTAGTTGGTAAGGTAACGGCTTACCAAGGCGACGATGGGTAGGGGTCCTGAGAGGGAGATCCCCCACACTGGTACTGAGACACGGACCAGACTCCTACGGGAGGCAGCAGTGAGGAATATTGGTCAATGGGCGCAAGCCTGAACCAGCCATGCCGCGTGCAGGATGACGGTCCTATGGATTGTAAACTGCTTTTGTACGGGAAGAAACACTCCTTCGTGAAGGAGCTTGACGGTACCGTAAGAATAAGGATCGGCTAACTCCGTGCCAGCAGCCGCGGTAATACGGAGGATCCAAGCGTTATCCGGAATCATTGGGTTTAAAGGGTCCGTAGGCGGTCTTGTAAGTCAGTGGTGAAAGCCCATCGCTCAACGGTGGAACGGCCATTGATACTGCAGGACTTGAATTATTGGGAAGTAACTAGAATATGTAGTGTAGCGGTGAAATGCTTAGAGATTACATGGAATACCAATTGCGAAGGCAGGTTACTACCAATCGATTGACGCTGATGGACGAAAGCGTGGGTAGCGAACAGGATTAGATACCCTGGTAGTCCACGCCGTAAACGATGGATACTAGCTGTTGGGGGCAACTTCAGTGGCTAAGCGAAAGTGATAAGTATCCCACCTGGGGAGTACGAACGCAAGTTTGAAACTCAAAGGAATTGACGGGGGCCCGCACAAGCGGTGGAGCATGTGGTTTAATTCGATGATACGCGAGGAACCTTACCAAGGCTTAAATGCAGACTGACCGATTTGGAAACAGATCTTTCGCAAGACAGTTTACAAGGTGCTGCATGGTTGTCGTCAGCTCGTGCCGTGAGGTGTCAGGTTAAGTCCTATAACGAGCGCAACCCCTGTTGTTAGTTGCCAGCGAGTCATGTCGGGAACTCTAACAAGACTGCCAGTGCAAACTGTGAGGAAGGTGGGGATGACGTCAAATCATCACGGCCCTTACGCCTTGGGCTACACACGTGCTACAATGGCCGGTACAGAGAGCAGCCACTGGGCGACCAGGAGCGAATCTATAAAGCCGGTCACAGTTCGGATCGGAGTCTGCAACTCGACTCCGTGAAGCTGGAATCGCTAGTAATCGGATATCAGCCATGATCCGGTGAATACGTTCCCGGGCCTTGTACACACCGCCCGTCAAGCCATGGAAGCTGGGGGTGCCTGAAGTCGGTGACCGCAAGGAGCTGCCTAGGGTAAAACTGGTAACTAGGGCTAAGTCGTAACAAGGTAGCCGTACCGGAAGGTGCGGCTGGAACACCTCCTTTCTAGAGCCCAATCCGTTAGCCGCAAGGCACGATTGGGAAATAAGATGCCGGACGGTAGGTTTGGAATCGTGATTGCATTACTCTTGCTGTTAATTTAAAAAAATGATGAAAATTAAGTAAAACAGAGTCTCGTAGCTCAGCTGGTTAGAGTACTACACTGATAATGTAGGGGTCGGCAGTTCGAGTCTGCCCGGGACTACTATTTGGCTTGATTTGAAGGAAATTCTGGAAGCTGGGATTCACCAAAGGAAATTAGAGAAGAATTAGAAATCTAAAATCTGAATTCTAAAATCTAAGATTCAAAATGGGGGATTAGCTCAGCTGGCTAGAGCGCCTGCCTTGCACGCAGGAGGTCAACGGTTCGACTCCGTTATTCTCCACAGTTCCGAAAGGAAAAAAGTTCATTGACATATTGAGATAAGAAAATAATAAGAAAGTAGAAAGCGTTTTTCTGATTCTAACAGATAGGAAAAACAAAAAAAACGGTCATAATTGATTTTATGATTGGTGCAATAAGCAAAATAAGGGCGCATGGGGAATGCCTAGGCTCTCAGAGGCGAAGAAGGACGTGATAAGCTGCGAAAAGCTGCGGGGACTGGCACACACAGATCGATGCGCAGATATCCGAATGGGGCAACCCGCTATGCTGAAGGCATAGCACACCGATAGGTGGGCAAACCCGCTGAACTGAAACATCTAAGTAGGCGGAGGAGAAGAAAACAAAAGTGATTCCGTAAGTAGTGGCGAGCGAACGCGGATTAGCCCAAACCAGTTATGTTACGGCATAGCTGGGGTTGTAGGACCACGGCATTTTATGTGCAAGGAACCGGAAGCTTCTGGAAAGGAGCGCCATAGAGGGTGACAGCCCCGTATGGGTAACGAGCATAATAGATAGTGGTATCCTGAGTAGGGCGGGGCACGTGAAACCCTGTCTGAATTTGGCGGGACCATCCGCTAAGGCTAAATACTCCTGAGAGACCGATAGTGAACCAGTACCGTGAGGGAAAGGTGAAAAGAACCGTGAATAACGGAGTGAAATAGATCCTGAAACCATGCGCTTACAAGCGGTCGGAGCCCTTTCGTGGGGTGACGGCGTGCCTTTTGCATAATGAGCCTACGAGTTAACGTTGCCGGCAAGGATAAGTGGTTAAGCCATGGATCCGCAGCGAAAGCGAGTCTGAATAGGGCGCTTTAGTCGGCAGTGTTAGACGCGAAACCGTGTGATCTACCCATGGGCAGGTTGAAGCTGTGGTAACACACAGTGGAGGACCGAACCGGTTGACGTTGAAAAGTCTTCGGATGACCTGTGGGTAGGGGTGAAAGGCCAATCAAACTCGGAAATAGCTCGTACTCCCCGAAATGCATTTAGGTGCAGCGCTGATGACAGTTATATAGAGGTAGAGCTACTGATTGGATGCGGGGGCTTCACCGCCTACCAATTCCTGACAAACTCCGAATGCTATATAATGTTTCACAGCAGTGAGGGCTTGGGTGCTAAGGTCCAAGTCCGAGAGGGAAAGAACCCAGACCATCAGCTAAGGTCCCCAAATATATGTTAAGTTGAAAGAACGAGGTTTGTCTGCCCAGACAGCTAGGATGTTGGCTTGGAAGCAGCCATTCATTTAAAGAGTGCGTAACAGCTCACTAGTCGAGCGGACGAGCATGGATAATAATCGGGCATAAACATATTACCGAAGCTATGGATTTTGCAGCAATGCAAAGTGGTAGGGGAGCATTCTGACAGGGCAGAAGGTGTATCGTAAGGTATGCTGGACCGGTCAGAAAAGAAAATGTAGGCATAAGTAACGATAATGCGGGCGAGAAACCCGCACACCGAAAAACTAAGGTTTCCACAGCTATGCTAATCAGCTGTGGGTTAGTCTGGTCCTAAGGCGAACCCGAAAGGGACAGTCGATGGCCAACGGGTTAATATTCCCGTACTTCTTATTGCTGTGATGGGGTGACGGAGTGATGAAAGCGCCGCGAACTGACGGAATAGTTCGTTAAAGCACCTAGCTATAGGCTCTCTAGGCAAATCCGGAGAGTTTGGTGAAATGCGATAGTACTCGGAGTCTTCGGACAAAGAGATAGTGCGCCTAAGGGCTTCCAAGAAAAACCTCTAAACTTCAGGCAATAAGAACCAGTACCGTAAACCGACACAGGTAGTTGAGGAGAGAATCCTAAGGTGCTCGAGAGATTCATGGCTAAGGAATTAGGCAAAATAGACCTGTAACTTCGGGAGAAAGGTCGCCCCGAGCAATCGGGGCCGCAGTGAAGAGGTCCAGGCGACTGTTTATCAAAAACACAGGGCTCTGCAAAATCGTAAGATGAAGTATAGGGCCTGACACCTGCCCGGTGCTGGAAGGTTAAGAGGAGATGTTATCTTCGGAGAAGCATTGAATTGAAGCCCCAGTAAACGGCGGCCGTAACTATAACGGTCCTAAGGTAGCGAAATTCCTTGTCGGGTAAGTTCCGACCTGCACGAATGGTGTAACGATCTGGACACTGTCTCAGCCATGAGCTCGGTGAAATTGTAGTAACGGTGAAGATGCCGTTTACCCGCAGTGGGACGAAAAGACCCTGTGCACCTTTACTATAGCTTAGTATTGACCTTGGATAAATGATGTGTAGGATAGGTTGGAGACTTTGAAGCGGCGTCGCCAGGCGTTGTGGAGTCATTGTTGAAATACAACCCTTTGTTTATCTGAGGCCTAACCCCGCGATGTGGGGGACAGTGCTTGGTGGGTAGTTTGACTGGGGTGGTCGCCTCCAAAAGAGTAACGGAGGCTTCTAAAGGTTCCCTCAGTACGCTTGGTAACCGTGCGTAGAGTGCAATGGCATAAGGGAGCTTGACTGAGAGACATACAGGTCGATCAGGTACGAAAGTAGAGCATAGTGATCCGGTGGTTCCGCATGGAAGGGCCATCGCTCAAAGGATAAAAGGTACGCCGGGGATAACAGGCTGATCTCCCCCAAGAGCTCATATCGACGGGGGGTTTGGCACCTCGATGTCGGCTCGTCACATCCTGGGGCTGGAGAAGGTCCCAAGGGTTGGGCTGTTCGCCCATTAAAGTGGCACGCGAGCTGGGTTCAGAACGTCGTGAGACAGTTCGGTCTCTATCTACTGCGGGCGTTAGAAATTTGAGTGGATCTGATTCTAGTACGAGAGGACCGAATTGGACTAACCTCTAGTGTATCTGTTGTCCCGCCAGGGGCACCGCAGAGTAGCTACGTTGGGAAGGGATAAGCGCTGAAAGCATATAAGCGCGAAACCCACCACAAGATGAGATTTCTTTTAAGGATCGTGGAAGATGACCACGTTGATAGGCTACAGATGTAAAGGCAGTAATGTCACAGTCGAGTAGTACTAATAATCCGTAAGCTTATGCACGCCTTTTTCCCGATCCGCCCAGCGGATCGGGAAGGAACTTTCTAAAATATTCTTCTTTTCTTTATCTCAGTATGTTAAAATATTTGCTCGACGCGAGTAAGTCGTAAAGAGGAAAGTCAAAAGTTAAAAAGCCGCAATAATGGCTTTAGGCTTTATGACCTTAAACTTTAGACTAAAAACCTTAAGGTGGTTATTGCGGCGGGGCTCACCTCTTCCCATCCCGAACAGAGAAGTTAAGCCCGCCTGCGCAGATGGTACTGCAGTCATGTGGGAGAGTATGTCGTCGCCTTTCTTTTGAAAACCCTATCCTAATCGGATGGGGTTTTCTGTTTTTATAGCTTTTCGGAAATATTTTGAATGCATTTCCTGGCTCCAAACTTTATGGGCAAAACATAAGTTTTGAAAATAAGTTATGTTTAAAATTCTTTGTAAATCAGTTTGTTATGTGTGATTTAAAAACTAAAAATTTCTTAAAATTATTTGAATGCATTTTTTGAAGTAGTAAATTAGTAATAATGCACTTAAATGAATGTAATTATGAAAAAGATATTTTTTGCTATAGCTTTGTTAATCTTAACAATCTCGGCCAACGCACAGAAGAAAATTGAAGTAACTGAACTGCCAAAACCAGCGCAGGAATTTTTGAAGAAGCATTTTAGTCATACTTCAGTAGAAAAAGCTAAAAAAGATCCCGAACATGGCGAAAAGGGCTATGAAGTTAAACTGAAAGATGGGACAGAAGTAGAGTTTTGGAAAGATGGTTCATATCGAGAAGTTGATGGAGGAGATAAACCAATTCCAACCGCTTTTATTCCTGATAATATAAATGCTTATGTAGCCAAAAATCATCCAAGAGAAAAAATAACGCATATCGATTATGGTCATAAAGATTTAGATGTTGATTTGACCAATAAAATCGATTTGGAATTTACCAAAGATGGTAAAATTCTAAAAGACAAAAAGAAAGATGTCAATAAGTAGATAATATATTGTTTAGATAAATTCCCTATTTGCAACATACTTTTAAATAGTATATTGTAAATAGGGAATTTTATTTATCGCTAATTTTCAAGAAAGAGCATCTTGTTTGAAAATAGTTTATATTTACATTTCTATTTTTTATTTCATGGAAGAAAATAAACATGTAACGATTTACGATATAGCCGAACGTCTAAATTTGGCAACATCAACTATTTCACGCGCTTTAAAAGATCATCATACAATAAGCGACAAGACAATTAAAAAAGTAAAAAAAACTGCTGAAGAAATGGGGTTTGTTCCCAATACTTTAGCAGCAGGTTTGCGTGGAAATAAAACAAGAACGATTGGTGTTTTGATTCCAACTGTTACACAGCCCTTTTTGTCTTCACTTATTAGCGGAATCGAAATCACGGCTCAAAAATCAGATTATACGGTAATTATTATGCAATCGCACGACTCATATGAAGAAGAGGTAAATATGTCCAAATCTTTATACAGCAATCGTGTCAGTGGTGTTATTTGTTCTTTGGCAATGGAAACCAGAGATACGGCACATTTTCATCAGTTTTCAAATAATAATATTCCGTTGGTGTTTGTAGATAGGGTGCCGAAAGATTATAATACTTTTAGGGTGGTAATTGATAATTATACAGCAGGTTATAAAGCAACTAAGCATCTTATAGAACAAGGTTGTATTCGTATTGCGCATTTAACAGCTGGCTCAGAATTAGGAAATTTGTACAACGAAAGAAAAAGAGGTTATATAGAAGCCCTAAAAGATCATAATATTGAAGTAGATGAAGAACTGATTATCAATTTAAATTCAGTTACTTATGAAGATGGTGTAAAAGCTAGCAATGCATTATTCGATTTAAAGCCAATTCCTGACGGATTATTTGCGCCAGGAGATATTTTGGCAGTAAGTGCCGTACAAACAGCTAAAAAACGCGGAATAAAAGTTCCGGAAGAATTTAAAGTAATTGGTTTTAACAATGATCCGATTTCTCAGATTATTGATCCTAATTTATCAACCATAACGCATCCGGCCGAAAAAATGGGAAAAGCAGCGGCCGAAATTATTATCAAAAACCTGAAATCATCTAAAAATGATGATGCCAAAGAAATTACCTTTTTAAATACAGAAGTACTCATAAGAGAATCTTCGCAGAAATAAAATAAATTCAGAATTTCAACCCTGAATTCAACCCCTCCAAAGCAGGATAGTTTTTATAATTATCCTGCTTTTATTTGTTATAGAAATTATTTTTTTGAAAAAAAGACAGCCAAAATTTTTTTCTTAAATAACAATCCTATATTTTTACGCAACCGATTGCAATTATTGTTTTGTTTGGTATAATGTATTTTTTAAATTAAAATTTTGTCAAATACTTTTAAATGTAGACAAAATCTTGATGTTGTAAAAATGAAGAATTGTAAAGTATAAATTAAAACCATGGCTTTATTAAAACTTGTTTTCCTGTTTTTTTTGATTTCCTTTTCGGCTTCGGCGCAAAAGGATTATAAGCTATGGCTTCAGTATAATGTAGTTAATAATTCTGCTTTGGTTTCAGAATACAAAAACAATCTTGGAGGAATTATTGTTTTAGGTAATTCAGAAACTATTAGAATTGCTCAGAAAGAACTTCAAACAGGTTTTGAAAATATGTTAGGAACTATTCTCGAAATCAAACCAAATATAAAAGGAGAAAACAACCTAATAGTTGGTTCACAATTGGATTTAAGTTCCGAAATCAAATCTGAATTGCAAGTGGATTTGGATAAAATCAATAATGAAGGTTTTATAATCAAAACCATTTCCCTTAAAAATAAAAAGCAGATCATTATTACAGGAAAAAATGATGTTGCTGTTTTATACGGAGTTTTTAATTTTCTAAGAATATTGCAAACGAATAAAGCGGTCAAAAATTTAAACATTACGGATTCTCCCAAAATAAATCTTAGAATCCTGAATCATTGGGACAATCTCGATCGAACTGTAGAACGTGGTTATGCTGGATTTTCACTTTGGAATTGGCAGAAATTGCCTGGTTTTATCGATCAACGTTATATTGATTACGCCAGAGCGAATGCCTCAGTCGGAATTAACGGCACAGTTTTAACAAATGTAAATGCAAACGCTTTAATCCTTACTCCGCAATATTTAGATAAAGTGGAAGCATTAGCAAATGTTTTTAGACCTTACGGAATAAAAGTCTATTTAACTGCAAGATTTTCAGCGCCAATTGAAATTGGAAATTTAAAAACTGCTGATCCAAAAGATCCAGAAGTAATTAACTGGTGGAAAAATAAGGCAGCTGAAATCTACAAACAAATACCAGATTTTGGTGGATTTTTGGTAAAAGCCAATTCAGAAGGACAGCCTGGTCCACAAAACTATGGAAAAGATCATGTCGATGGAGCAAATATGCTGGCTGATGCCGTTGCGCCTTTTGGCGGCGTAATTATGTGGAGAGCGTTTGTGTATTCAGAACATGATGCAAACGATCGTGCTAAGCAGGCTTACGCCGAATTTCAGCCGTATGACGGAAAATTCAAAAAAAATGTAATTGTTCAGGTAAAAAACGGAGCGATTGATTTTCAGCCGAGAGAACCGTTCCATCCGTTATTTGGAGCAATGCCGAAAACGCCTTTAATGATGGAGTTTCAAATTACACAGGAATATTTAGGTTTTAGCACCCATTTGGTTTTTCTACCAAAATTATTTCAAGAAGTTCTAGAATCTGATACCTATCAAAAAGGAAAAGGTTCAACGGTTGCTAAAGTTGTCGACGGCACTTTGTATCAAAATAAACTAACAGGAATTGCAGGTGTTGCCAATATAGGAAACGATTTAAACTGGACAGGACATCCTTTTGCACAAGCAAATTGGTATGGCTTTGGAAGACTAGCTTGGAATCCTCATTTAGATTCAGAAACCATTGCTGATGAATGGTTAAGAAGCACTTTCTCTAACGATGAAAATTTCGTTAAGCCTTTAAAGAATATGATGATTGAATCTCGTGAAGCTGTTGTCAATTATATGACGCCGCTCGGTTTACATCATATTATGGATACCGGGCATCATTACGGGCCTGGACCTTGGGTTTCTAATTTATCAAGGCCAGAATGGAATCCGACCTATTATCATAAAGCCGACAAAAACGGAATTGGTTTCGATCGATCAAAATCAGGGACAAATGCCGTTTCGCAATATGCACCAGAAGTTGCCAAACTTTTTGATAATTTAGAAACCTGTCCAGAAAAAGATCTTTTATGGTTTCATCATGTTTCCTGGGATTATAAATTGAAAAACGGACAAACACTTTGGAATGGATTGGCGTTAAAATATCAAGGAGGCGTAAATCAGGTTAAAGAAATGCAAAATGTCTGGAAGAAAAGTGAAAAGTATATTGACAGCGAACGTTTCAACGAAGTCAAAATGTTGTTAGAAATTCAGCATGAAGAAACAAAATGGTGGCGAGATGCCTGTTTGCTTTATTTTCAACAGTTTTCAGGAAAAGAACTTCCAGAAGCAGTAGAAAAACCAACGCAAACTTTAGAGTATTTTAAATCGTTAAAATTTCCTTTTGCGCCAGGGAATGGATAAATAAAAAATAAAACAAACACATAGAAACATAGATTTATATTTAACTCAAAAAAGATTAAAGAAAGAAACTAGTTTCGCTCACATGGCTATGTTTATTAATGTATGCGAAACGCCTTTGTAGACAAAGAAAAAACTATGTTTCTACGTGTTTAAAAAATAGCATTAAAAATATTGTAATAAATTATGAGCAAAAAAACGGCAATTGTAACCGGAGGAAATTCGGGATTAGGTTTTGCAACGGCAAAAAAACTTTGTGACAACGAAATCACAACTTATATAATCGGAAGATCAAAAGAAAAAACAGAAGATGCTTGTAAGGAAATTGGCGAAAATGCGATTCCAGTGATCTTTGATTTAAATGATTTGAAAGGAATTCCCGCAATGATTGAAAGTATAACAAAAAATGGATCAATTGATATTTTGGTAAACAATGCCGGAATCAATATGAAAAAAGAATTTACAGATGTGACCGATGAAGACTTTTTATCAATTATCCATACCAATCTTTTAAGCGTTTTTGCTGTGAGTAGAGAAGTAGTAAAAAACATGAAAGAAAACGGAGGAGGAAGTATTATCAACATTAGCTCTATGGCGTCGCAGTACGGAATTCCCAAAGTAATTGCCTATTCATCCAGCAAAGGCGCAATCGAAGCAATGACTCGTGCGATGGCAACAGAATTGGCTCAGTTTGGTATTCGCGTAAATTGTATTGCTCCAGGATTTATAAAAACCAAAATGTCATCAACAGCTTTGGATAACGATCCGGAAAGAAAAAATAAAGTACTGGGAAGAACGCCAATGGGATATTTAGGTGAACCTTCAGATATTGCAGATGCCGTTTATTATTTCGCTTTAAGCGAATCAAAATATACAACAGGTACAGTTTTGCCAGTTGATGGCGGAAACAGTATTGGGTTTTAATTGTGAAAATGCCGCAAAGTCGCTAAGTCACAAAGTTTTTCTTTTCAAAGTGTTTTAAAATAAAGCTTTGTGACTTAGCGCCTTCGTGGCATAAAAAAAAGAAGTATGATAAAAATGCAGCAAACCATGCGATGGTTCGGACAAAACGATAATGTCAAATTAATTGATATTAGACAAGCTGGAGCAACCGGAATCGTAACCGCATTGCATCAAATTCCTGTTGGCGATGTCTGGACAATTGAAGCGATAAAAGAAAGACAGGAAATTATTCGTAATTATGGTTTGGAATGGTCAGTAGTCGAAAGTCTTCCTGTTCATGAAGAAATCAAAAGAGCTTCGGGAAATTATCTGCAATATATTGAAAATTATAAAATTAGTTTGCAAAATCTGGCGAAGTGCGGCATCAAAATTATAACCTACAATTTCATGCCGATTTTAGATTGGGTAAGAACCAATCATAATTTTATCAACGAAGACGGAAGCGGAGCTTTATTATACAATCAAGATGCTTTTACTTATTTTGATGTTTTTCTTTTAAAAAGACCAAATTCAGAAAATGATTATTCTGATGCTGAAAAAGAAAAAGCGTTGCAGTTTGGAAATAAATTAGCTGAAGACGAAAAAGCACTTTTATTTAAAAATGTTTTACTAGGATTACCGGGAAGTAAAATCAATTTTACGGCTGAACAGATTTTATCGCTTTTAGAAAATTATGCTGAAATCGACAATCAAAAACTAAGAGAAAACCTGATCTATTTTTTATCAGAAGTGATTCCAATTGTAGAGAAAAACGGACAAAAATTAGCGATTCATCCAGACGATCCGCCGTTTTCGGTTTTAGGACTTCCAAGAATTGTTTCAACAGAAGCTGATTTGAAAACTATTTTTAGTGCTGTTCCTTCAATTGCTAACGGATTATGTTATTGCACAGGTTCTTTAAGTGCAGATCCCAAAAACAATCTGGAGAAAATTATAGACGATTTTGGAGATAGAATTCATTTTTTGCATCTGAGAAATACCATCCGCGAAAGCGAAACCATTTTTAGGGAATCGGAACATTTAAATGGCGATGTTAAAATGGAAATAATTGTTGAAAAATTATTGTTGTTGATGAACAAAACCAAAATAAGTCTTCCAATGCGCCCAGATCATGGTTTTCTTCATGGAGTTGATGAAGAAACAGAAACTTATCCGGGTTATTCGTTGACAGGAAGATTAAAAGGTTTGGCTGAATTGAGAGGTTTAGAAATAGGAATTGCTTATAAGTTGAATTTGTAAAACGTACTGTTTGTCATTCCGAGGAACGAGGAATCTCCGCGAGAAGCTCTACAAAGTTTGGCGATATTCTGTAAGGAGTTACTTGTGAAGATTCCTCGTTCCTCGGAATGACAAAACTGAACGAAAACTAACAAAGAAAATCTATGATTTTATGTGTTTAAAAATTAAAACTTCATACATAATTTTACTGTTTTCCTTCATCGGACTAAGTGCAAATACGTATGCCATAAATCCAGAGAAATATGTAGTCAATCAGGCTTCTAGTGAAAATTTTCCTTTGGTTTCAAAAGGGAAAATAGCTTCAATTTTGGTTGATGATAAAGATTATGCAGGAGTTTTAAAAGTAGCAGGACATTTAGAAAATGATCTTTTTACGGTTTCTAATTTGCATTCTAAGAGAATAAAAAAGATTTCTGAAGCAAAAGATTTTGTTGTTATAATTGGAACATTAGGAAAAAGCAAAATCATAAATCAATTAGCGCAAGAGGGAAAAATTGATGCGAACCAGCTTCAAGGAAAATGGGAAAAATTTACATCTCAAGTTGTCGAAAATCCGTTTAAAGGAATCAAAAAAGCATTGGTAATTGCAGGTTCAGATAAACGGGGAACGATTTACGGAATCTACGATTTATCGAATCAAATTGGCGTTTCGCCTTGGTATTATTGGGCTGATGTTCCAGTGAAAAAGCAATCAGAATTGCATGTTTTGCCTGGGATTCATTCTCAAGGAGAACCAAAAGTAAAATATCGTGGAATTTTCATCAATGACGAAGCTCCTGCTTTATCTGGCTGGGCATTTGAAAAATTTGGCGGATTCAATTCGAAATTCTATGATAAAGTCTTTGAATTGATTTTAAGAATGAAAGCCAATTATTTATGGCCAGCGATGTGGGGTAGAATGTTTTATGTCGAAGATCCGCAGAATGCTGTTTTGGCAGATGAATACGGAATTGTAATGGGAACTTCACATCATGAACCGTTAACGAGAGCGCATGCCGAATGGGGAAAAGCAAACGGAAAGTGGGATTTTAATACCAACTCAGAAGCTTTGGTTAATTTCTGGAAAGACGGAATTAAACGAATGGGAAATAAAGAAACCATTGTTACAATCGGAATGCGTGGCGACGGCGACGAGCCTATGACGGAAGGAACTGCGATTGGACTATTAGAAAATATCGTAAAAACGCAAAGAAACATTATTGCAGAAGTTACTAAAAAACCTGCTGAAGAAACGCCGCAAATGTGGGCGCTTTACAAAGAAGTTCAGGATTATTATGACAAAGGCATGACTGTTCCCGACGACGTTACACTTTTATTATGCGATGATAATTGGGGAAATATTCGCAAACTTCCTGAACTTGATGCAAAACCTCGAAAAGGCGGTTACGGAATTTATTATCATTATGATTATGTGGGCGGACCAAGAAATTATAAATGGATAAACACGAATCAAATTGAGCGTACTTGGGAACAAATGGATTTGGCATATCAACACGGTGTCGATAAAATTTGGATCGTAAATGTTGGAGATATCAAACCAATGGAGTTTCCGATTGAGTTTTTCTTAGATATGGCGTGGAATCCCGAAAAATTTAATGCAGGAAATTTACAAGAATATTATGTGAATTGGGCAAAAGAGAATTTTGATAATCAATTTGCAGAAGAAATTGCTGAAATTTTAAAATTATATACCAAATATAACGCACGTAGAAAGCCAGAATTGCTGGATTCTAAAACGTATAGTATTATAAATTATAATGAAGCAGATCGAGTTGTGTCTGAATATCAGAAATTGGTTGAAAAAGCCAATTCGATAAACGAAAAGTTGAAACCAGAATACAAAGATGCTTTTTATCAACTGGTTTTATTTCCTGTTTTGGCAAGTTCTAATTTAAATGAAATGTATGTTGCAACGGCTAAAAATCATTTATATGCAGAACAGGGAAAAACTCTGGCAAACGATTATGCTGAAAAAGTAAAAGTATTATTTGAAAAAGATAGTTTACTTACGAATTATTATCATACTCAATTAGCAAACGGAAAATGGAATCATATGATGTCGCAAACGCATATTGGTTATGATAACTGGCAGCAACCTGATAAAAATGTGATTCCGAAAACAAAGAAAATTGCGCCTGCAGTTCAAGCTTTAAAAATGATTACCGCTGAAGAGATTTTAAAAAAAGAGACATCAATTAGCAAAAAACAAGATTTAGCTCAAGCTCATGGTTTTATTGAGAACGACGGTTATATTTCAATAGAGAGTGAGAATTATTCTAAAGCAATAAATTCAGATTCAGTAAAATGGACGATAATTCCGAATCTTGGAAAAACATCATCAGGCGTAACTTTAAAGCCTTCAAATATAAAGCCTATTGAAATTTCGGAACAATCACCACGATTAGAATACGACGTTCATTTTTTTAGTAAAGGAAAAATAAAAGTTAACGCTTATTTTTCGCCCACAATCAATTTCAAACTTGGCGACGGTTTAAAATACGGAATTAGCTTTGATGATGAAAAACCGCAAATTATGAACCTCAACGCAGATGCTTCAGAAAAAGCCTGGGCAGAATCTGTTGCGAATAATATTAAAATCATAACATCGACACATAACATTGAAAAAGCAGGAAATCATATTTTAAAAATTTATGGAATTGATCCCGCATTAGTGCTTCAGAAAATTGTAATTGAAACCGAAGAAGGAAAAGTTTTGGAGTCGTATCTGGGACCGCCAGAGAGTTTTAGGAAGGAATGATTTCGTAAAGTAGTATGTTCTATTTGTCATTCCGAGGAACGAGGAATCTTCGCAAGAAACTCTACAAAGTTGATCTAGCATGCGGAGCTACTTGTGGAGATTTCTCCTTACGTCGAAATGACAAAACTATGAGAAAATACTAGACCTGTAAGGTCTCCGTTGAGAAAGAAAAACGATTAACTATTTAAACCAAAAGATATGAAATTTATTAAACCTTATTTATTTGTCGTCACAACCTTACTGACCATAAGCTGTACTTCGCAAAAAGAAACTGCTTCATTAAAAGATGCTTACAAAAATGATTTCTACATCGGAACTGCTTTAAGCGTAGATCAAATCGAGCAAAAAGACAAAAAAGCAGATTCTTTAATTCGAAAAGAATTTAATGCGATTACCGCAGAAAATATCATGAAGTCTATGTTCACGCATCCGCAAAAAGATAAATACGATTTTGCTTTGTCTGATAAATTTGTAGCGTATGGAGAGAAAAACAAAATGTTTATTCACGGGCATACTTTGATTTGGCATAGTCAATTAGCGCCTTGGATGGAAAAAATTGCTGATAGCACAGAAATGAAAGCGTTTATGAAAGATCATATTACAACAATTGTTTCCAAATACAAAGGCAGAATCAATTCTTGGGATGTTGTCAACGAAGCTTTAAACGACGATGGAACTTTAAGACAATCTGTTTTTTTGAAAACGCTTGGAGATAAATATTTAACTGATGCTTTCAAACTAGCAGAAAAAGCCGATCCAAAAGTCGAGTTATATTATAACGATTATAATATCGAAGAACCTGCAAAAAGAGCTGGAGCAATTGCTTTAATCAAAAAAATAAAAGCCGAGGGTGGAAAAGTTGATGGCGTTGGAATTCAAGGACATTGGCGATTAAATAGTCCGTCATTGGAAGAAATTGAAAAAAGCATTTTGGAATATTCGGCTTTAGGAATTAAAGTTGCTTTTACAGAATTGGATATTACGGTTTTACCAAATCCGTGGGATTTAAAAGGAGCAGAGATTAGTCAGAAATTTGAAGGAAGTGAGAAAATGAATCCGTATCCAAAAGCATTGCCAGATTCAATCCAAAACAAACTCGCAGAACGTTACGAATCGATTTTTAAACTATTTTTAAAGCATAAAGATAAAATAAGCCGAGTAACTTTTTGGGGAGTTCACGACGGGCAATCGTGGTTAAACGACTGGCCGATTAAGGGAAGAACCAATTATCCATTACCATTTGATAAAGATTTAAGACATAAAAAAGCATATGATAGTATTTTAAAGTTGAAAGAAACTAAAGAATAAATACCAAAAATACTTCAGCTTTGAGAAAACAATCAACAATCGGTTGTGAAATGAAAAATAACTTAAATAAAGTAAACTAAATTTGCATGATATGTTTTTTTGTCTAATTTTACACAACCGATTGTTTTAATTGTAATCTGTTTTCCTGCAAGGTTTTCAAAACCTTGCAGGAATAGAACTAACTAACCACAAAACCACCAATGACTAACATTTCACAAAAATTATCCATCAAAGAGAAAATTGGATACAGCTTAGGAGACTTAGCCGCCAATCTCGTTTTTCAGACTTTGATGACGTATCTGGCATATTTCTACACAGATATTTACGGATTATCTCCAACAGATTCTTCCATTATCATGCTAATTGTTGGATTAATTGCTGCCTTTATTTTTAATCCAATTATTGGTGTTCTAGCGGACAGAACGAGTACTAAATGGGGAAAATTCAGACCTTGGATTTTAATAACTGCAATTCCGCTTGGAATTGTTGCTTTATTGGCATTTTCAACTCCAGATTTCTCTTATAAAGGAAAAGTGATTTATGCCGTTGCAACCTATACTTTATTACTTCTTTTTTATGCCGCTAACAATCTGCCGTATTCTGCTTTAAGCGGAGTAATTACAGGAGATATGAAAGAACGAAATAGTATGTCATCGTACCGTTTTGTGGCGGTTATGTTTGCTCAGTTCTTCGTTCAGGTTTTTATGCTTGGCATTATCAAAAGCGCTGGAAACGGAGATAAAGCTGTCGGAATTGAAAAAGTAATGACCGCTTTGGCAATTATCGGAACAATCATGCTTTTAATTACTTTTTTAACTACGAAAGAAAGAATCATTCCGAAACCAGAACAGAAGTCAAGTGTAAAAGAGGATTTGAGCGATTTAATTAAAAACAGACCTTGGGTAATTATGCTTTCGCTGACGACTTTGGTTTTTGTGACTTTGGCAATGAAAGGCGGTTCGTATGTTTATTATTTTGAGAATTATGTAGATAAAGAACAATTGGCGATTTTTATTCAACCTATTTTAGATTTTCTAACCAATATCGGATTGAATCATTTTGGGAATGATCCAGTTTCAGCAGGATTTGGTTTATTCAATGCAGGCGGAATAATTTTTATGATTGTCGGAATTACTTTGTCTAAAAATCTGGCAGACAAATACGGAAAACGAAATGTTTTTGGAATATTCTTATTCATTTCGACATTATTTATAATCGCTTTCTATTTTTATCCGCCAACATCAATCGGATTGATATTTTTCTCTCAAATTCTGCACGGATTTTTCTACGGAATCACCATCCCGATTCTTTGGGCAATGATTGCCGATGTTGCCGATTATTCAGAATGGTTAAACAATCGTCGCGCAACAGCAATTATTTTTTCGGCAATGATGGTTGGTTTAAAAGCTGGATTAAGTATTGGAGGAGCCTTAACTACTTTATTTTTAGGTTATTTCAACTATGTTCCAAATGCACTAGAACAATCCCAAACAGCCATAAACGGAATAAAATTACTAGTGAGTATTTTTCCTGCAATCCCATTTTTAATTGGAGCTGGAATGCTGTTTTTCTATAAAATAAATAAAGAAATGGAAGTGCAGATTGAAACAGAACTAAAAGAAAGAAGAACTTAATTATTTAATAAAATATTACTATGCCTGAAGATAGCATTGAACACATTAATTTTGAGGAAATTAATGACCTGGCGATTTCAAAGCCTTTAGTATCTCATATGTACACGGCCGATCCTTCGGCACATGTATTCAACGGGAAGATTTACATTTATCCGTCGCACGACATTGATGCAGGAATTCCATTTAACGATAACGGCGACCATTTCGGAATGGAAGATTATCACGTTTTTTCTATGGAAGACATTTCATCAGAAGTAGTTGATAATGGAGTTGCTTTGCATGTAGATGATGTGGCTTGGGCCGAAAAGCAAATGTGGGCGCCTGATGCGGCACATAAAAACGGAAAGTATTATTTGTATTTTCCTGCTAAACGTGCCAACGGAATTTTCCAAATTGGTGTTGCCATTTCAGATTCGCCAGTGGGACCTTTTGTTCCTGAAAAAGATGCGATAAAAGGAAGTTACAGTATCGATCCTGCTGTTTTTGAAGATGAAGATGGAAAACATTATATTTATTTTGGAGGAATTTGGGGCGGTCAGCTTCAAAAATATCGTGATAATAAATACGATGATAACAACGAAGAGCCTTCTGTAAAAGAAAAAGCTTTAGGGCCAATTGTAGCTTTATTAAGAGACGATATGTTGGAATTTGCTGAAGAGCCAAAAGAGATTAAAATTTTGGATCAAAACGGAAATGAAATTCTGGCTGGCGATAACGATCGTCGTTTTTTTGAAGCTTCTTGGGTTCATAAATATAACGGAAAATATTATTTCTCTTATTCTACAGGCGATACGCATTTTATCTGTTATGGAATTGGCGATAATCCTTATGGGCCGTTCACATATCAAGGAAGAATTTTGAATCCGGTTGTGGGTTGGACATCGCATCATTCAATTTGTGAAGTAGAAGGCGAATGGTATTTGTTTTATCACGATTCGAGTTTGTCAAAAGGTGTAACGCATTTGCGAAGCATGAAAGTAACCAAAATTGATTATTTAGAAGATGGTTCGATTATCACGATCGATCCGTACGGAATAAGAAGATTAATTGATTAAGGGTTTTTGTGTAAAAAAATTTTGCAAAAAATCACAATCGGTTGTGTTGGTTTGATTTTATAGCGATGAGTTATATGTCGCTCCGATGGAGCTTTTAATCTGTGAGGATTACAATTATCTATAAATATTACGCTCTTCCAGAGCTATGTTGGATGAAAAATAGTATAGATATTCCACCTGATTTGTCATTTCGACGGAGGAGAAATCTCCGCAAGAAACTCAACAAAGATTAGAGTCTCATTTGGAGTTACTCGCGAAGTCCCAGCGGGAAAAAATATTTGTAGAATTTTTTAGATTGCCTGATTGTAAAAAGCCCCAGCGGGGTGATATATCATTTGTGATAAATGTGTCGCTCCGCTGGAGCTTTTAATCTGCGTGGATTTTATTTTCTATAAATATTACGCTCTTCCAGAGCTAAATTGAAATGATAAAGATGACGCATACATTCTTCTGAAGCCGTTTTGCGTGAGGGATAGCAGTGGAAAGCCCACAGCCGTGAGGAACGAACAGGCGAGGACTTGCAACGAATAGCCCGATTCGCCGTGGCGCAAACACGCCCAAATTAAGGAAATATAGAATTTTAAAAACTTAACATAATTAATGTAAAAAACAATTTTTTATAAAAGTTTTTTATCTACTTTAGCATAACAGAACGGAACAGAACGGTATGCTAAAAGAAGAAGAAAAATTTGAGTTTATAATGAATCACGAAAGTGATATTCCGAAGTACCAGCAATTGGTTGACGGAATCACAAATTCGATTGCAGAGAATATTTTACAAAAAGGAGATTTATTGCCGTCTGTGAATGTCATCTGCAAAACGTATCAGCTTTCGAGAGACACAGTTTTTAAAGCGTATACGATTTTGAAAGATCAAAAAGTGATTGATTCTGTGCCGAATAAAGGTTATTATGTGGCGGGCGAAACCAGAAAAGTGCTTTTAGTTTTAGATACTTTTAAGGCTTATAAAGAGGTTTTGTACCATTCGGTTGTGAATAATCTGCCGGACAATGTGATTATTGATGTGCAGTTTCATCATTATAATATTGATGTTTTTAAAACTATCATAAATAACGGAATCGGGAAGTATTCTAAATATGTGGTCATGAATTTTGATCATAAAGATATTGCTCCAGCTTTGTCGGCAATTTCGAATGATAAACTGCTTTTGATCGATTGGAATATTCAGGCTAAAAAGACAAATAATTATGTTTTTCAGGATTTCGGCAAAGCGTTTTATGAGTCTTTGACAGAGGCGGTGGATTTGTTTAAAAAGTATAAAAAGATACATTTTGTTTATCCTGATTTCACGAATCATCCGTGGGAAACAGTGGAGTTTTTTAAGAAATTCTGTGCCGATTTTGGTTTTGAATATGAGATTATTACAGATCCAAAGAAGTTCAATATCGAAAAAGGAATTGCTTACATCAGTGTAAGCGACAGGATTTTAGGACACTTTTTGGAACAATGCAAAGAGAAAGATTTTGAACCTGGAAAAGACGTTGGATTTTTATCATACAACGAAACGCCAATGAAGAAATTTATATATAAAGGAATTTCAGTTGTATCAACCGATTTTAAAGAAATAGGAACCAAAGCAGCGGCATTTATTACGCACGATGAAGAAACGAAGTGTTATGTGCCGACAAAATTAATAATAAGAGAATCATTATAGTATGTATTATATCGGATATGATATTGGAAGTTCTTCTGTGAAAGCAGCAATTGTTGAAGCAGAAACGGGAAAAAAAGTAATCGTTTTGAATGAACCTCAGAACGAAATGGAAATCCTTTCGATTCACCCAGACTGGGCAGAACAAGATCCTGAAATCTGGTGGCAGTACATTTGTACGGCTACGAAAAGAGCTATTAAAGAAGCGAATATAGATGCATCTAAAATTCAGGGAATTGGTATTTCGTACCAAATGCACGGATTGGTGATTGTGGACAAAGAAGGCGCCCCGTTGCGAAATTCTATTATTTGGTGTGACAGCCGTGCGGTTGAGATTGGTAACAAGGCTTTCGCCGAAATTGGAGAAGAAAAATGCATGTCACATTTATTGAATTCGCCTGGGAATTTTACGGCTTCGAAACTGAAATGGGTAAAAGAAAACGAACCAGAAGTTTACAATAAGATCTCAAAATACATGCTTCCGGGAGATTATATCGCTTTGAAATTGACAGGCGAAGTAACGACTACCAAAAATGGTTTGTCTGAAGGAATGCTTTGGGATTATAAAGAAAACAAAGTAGCCGATTGGCTTTTAGAATATTACGGAATTGATACTTCATTGACTCCAAAAATTGTAGAAAATTTTACGAATCAAGGAGTTGTTACAGAAAAAGCTTCGTCAGAATCTGGGCTTCCAGTAGGAATTCCGATTGTATATAGAGCAGGAGATCAGCCGAATAATGCTTTGTCATTAAATGTGCTTCGTCCGGGAGAAGTGGCAGCAACAGGTGGTACGTCTGGCGTTTTTTATGCTGTGACAGAAACAAACTCAGGAAAAAGTACTCGTGTAAACAACTTTGTTCATGTAAATTACACAGAATCAAATCCGAGAGTTGGAAAATTGCTGAATATAAATGGAGCAGGAATCCAATACCGATGGATGCGAAACAATATTGGAAATGAGTCATATGAAGAAATGAATGAAAAAGCATCTCAGATAAATGTAGGTTCGCAAGGATTGGTTGTCATTCCGTTTGGAAATGGAGCTGAGAGAATGTTCAATAATAAAAATATTGGATCGCATATTTTAAATCTGAATTTTAATATTCATACCAACGCGCATTTATTCAGAGCATCTTTGGAAGCGATTGCATTTTCTTTTGTTTACGGTATGGAATGCCTGAAAGATGATAATGCAACGATTAATGTAATTAGAGCTGGAAATGATAATTTATTCCGCTCTGAAATTTTCTCTAATACGGTTGCAACATTAATTGGACATGAAATAGAAATTTACAATACAACGGGAGCAGTAGGAGCGGCAAGAGCAGTGGGCTTGACAGATGGTGACTTTGAAAAATTTGGTTCAGGAATTACAACAAACGATCACGTAATGACCTTTTTACCTTTAAAAAACAAAGAGGAATATGAAGCGGCTTATCAAAAATGGAAACAAGAATTAGAATTAATATTAACAAATAAATAAAAAAATAAAATGATAGTTTTAGGAGATAAAGAATACTACAAAGGTATCGGTCAAATTAAATTTGAAGGAAAAGAATCTGACAATCCGTTGGCATTTAAATATTACAATCCAGACCAAGTTGTAGCAGGAAAAACAATGCGTGAGCACTTTAAATTTGCAATCGCTTACTGGCATACTTTCTGCGGGCAAGGTAGCGATCCATTCGGACCAGGAACGCAACAATTTGCTTGGGATGCTTCATCAGATCCGTATCAAGCGGCGAAAGATAAAGCAGATGCAGCTTTTGAATTTATCAGCAAAATGGGATTCGATTATTTCTGTTTCCACGATTACGATTTGATCGCTGAAGGAGCAACTTTCGCAGAATCAGAAAAACGTTTAGCGTTCATTACAGAATATTTAAAACAGAAAAAAGCAGATTCTGGAATTAAATTACTATGGGGAACTTCAAACTGTTTCTCAAATCCAAGATTCATGAACGGAGCAGCTACAAATCCTGATTTTAATGTAGTAGCAAGAGCTGGAGGACAAGTAAAATTAGCGCTTGACGCGACAATCGCTTTAGGCGGAGAAAACTATGTATTCTGGGGCGGTAGAGAAGGTTATATGTCTTTGCTAAACACAGATATGGGAAGAGAATTAGACCACATGGCGCAATTCTTAGCAATGTCTAGAGACTATGCAAGATCTCAAGGTTTCAAAGGAACTTTCTTTATTGAACCAAAACCAATGGAGCCATCTAAACACCAATACGATTTTGATTCTGCAACTGCAATCGGATTCTTGAAAAATTATGGTTTAGATAAAGATTTCAAAATCAATATCGAGGTAAACCACGCTACATTGGCACAGCATACTTTCCAACACGAATTGGAAGTAGCGGCAAAAGCTGGAATGTTAGGAAGCATCGATGCAAACAGAGGAGATTACCAAAATGGTTGGGATACAGACCAGTTCCCAAATAACATTCAGGAAACTACTGAAGCAATGTTGGTTTTCTTAAAAGCTGGCGGATTACAAGGTGGTGGAGTTAATTTTGATGCTAAAATCAGAAGAAATTCTACAGATTTAGAAGATGTTTTCTTAGCGCACATTGGTGGAGCCGATACTTTTGCAAGAGCTTTATTGACTGCAGATAAAATCATCACTTCTTCTCCTTACGAAAAATTAAGAACAGAAAGATACAGTTCATTCGATTCTGGAAAAGGTAAAGATTTTGCTGATGGAAAATTAAGCTTGAAAGATCTTTATTCTATCGCTCACGAAAATGGAGAATTAAATCTTCAAAGCGGTAAACAAGAATTGTTTGAAAATATAATCAATCAATATATTTAATTGGCAAGCATAATAAACCTAACAGATTTTCAAAATCTGTTAGGTTTATTAATAAACTTAGTGAGACAAAAATCTAAGAATATTTAAAATTTTAAATATGATAGCTGTAAAGAGTTAAAATTGTTTAAAATACTTTTTTAGATAAAAACTTCGAAAATGTGTATTAAGATTATGGCTTTTTTAAATTGAAATTTAAGAAAAATAGATTGAAGGTTTAGTTACTATTTTTTGAAAATCGAAACGAATAAAAAGTCAGTTTGATAAAATAATAAGTGAGTATTTTTTATTAAAGGTTTTTTGAAGAGCAGAATCAATCGAAATGCACATTTTTTACTTACTAGAACAACTGAGAACTTTGTCAAAGTTTTAAACTTTGACAAAGTTTTTTTACGCAAAAATACTTTTAACTTAAACCAAAAAACATATGAAATTTTTTATTGACACTGCTAATCTTCAAGACATTGAAGAAGCGCAGGCTTTAGGCGTTTTAGACGGCGTAACCACGAATCCGTCTTTAATGGCAAAAGAAGGCATTACAGGAAAAGAAAATATCCTGAAACATTATTTAGATATTTGTAATATCGTTGACGGCGACGTTTCTGCTGAAGTAATCTCAACCGAACTTGAAGGAATGATTAGAGAAGGTGAGGAACTAGCGGCTTTGCATCCTCAAATCGTAGTAAAATTGCCTATGATTGGCGACGGTATAAAAGCCTGTAAATATTTTTCTTCAAAAGGAATTCGTACCAATGTAACTTTAGTTTTTTCTGCGGGACAAGCTTTACTGGCTGCAAAAGCTGGAGCTACTTATGTTTCTCCATTTTTAGGACGATTAGATGATGTTTCAACAGACGGAATGCATTTAATTGCTGAAATCAGAGAAATCTACGATAACTACAATTACCAAACACAAATACTTTCTGCTTCGGTAAGACATACCATGCATATTGTAAATTGCGCAAAAATAGGATCAGATGTAATGACAGGACCGCTTTCTGCCATAAAAGGTTTGCTGAAACATCCTTTAACTGATATTGGATTAAAGCAATTTGTTGAAGATGCTAAAAAGATGAATTTATAGTTTTTGAATTCTTTTTTTAAGAATAATTTCAAATCCCCTCAAGTAATTTTGAGGGGATTTTTTTTGAAATATAAGCAACCGATTGTTTCTTTTAGTACTTTGTAAGAAATATATTGTTTAGAGTTTAGTTGCTTGATTTTTAGAAGATAAGTGTCTTGTCGCCTTATTTTGCAAGGGATAAGAACGAATTTGCATTTATTGCTGATTTTATCATTTTACGATAACGTTTTAGTGAATTTTGAAAAAAATGTAAATTTTAACTTTTTATGTTTTTTTTAAGAATTTGAACTAATCTATTTATTATCTCTAACGTTTTCGCTGTACTTAATATAGTTTTTGGTAATTATTCAATGTTTTTTGATTTTAAATGTTTAAAATGTTTTTTTATAACGATGTTTTTTTTAAATTGATAAAAAAAATTAACGCAACCGATTGTGTGTTGTTGTTTTTTACATATATTTGTTTTGACAATAAGGGTATAAGTCGTTTGAATTTGCTGTAAATAAAAATGACCAAAAACTCTATAAACAAGAAACTAACTAAACCATACTATTAACTAATTAAACCAATTATTTATGACTAACTTTTTAATTACTAAAAGCAGATCTAAATACTTTAAGAATTTAGGGTTCTTAATTCTCATGCTGGTATTTTCTGCTGCGGTAAATGCGCAAATTACTGTGTCGGGTACTGTATCTGATGGTAGCGGACCAATACCAGGCGTGAATATTATCGTTAAAGGAACCAAAACAAGCACAGTCTCTAATTTTGACGGAACTTATACATTAACTGCTATTCCTACCAACAGTACTTTAGTTTTTAGCTTCATCGGATACAAACCGTATGAAATTGCAGTAAATAATAAAACTAAAATTGATGCTTTGCTTGAAGAAAATCTTAATGATTTGAAAGAAGTAGTAGTTATCGGATACGGAACAGCAAAAAGAGCCGATTTAACAGGAGCTATTTCTTCTATTTCTAGTTCGGCGGTAACGCAATCTGTTTCTACCACTATCGATCAAGTTTTGCAAGGGCGAGCTGCTGGTGTACAAATACAGCAAAATAGTGGTACTCCAGGAGGAAGCTCTTCTGTACGTATACGTGGTATTAGTTCTATTACAGGATCTAATGAACCAATTTATGTAATTGATGGCGTTATTATAGATGGAAATTCAGGTTCTTTAAATGTCAATCCGCTTGCTGGAATTAACCCAAATGATATTGCGTCAATTGATATTTTAAAAGATGCTTCTGCAACCGCAATTTATGGTTCAAGAGCTGCAAACGGTGTAATTATGGTTACGACCAAAACAGGAAGAAAAGGAGATTTAACCTTAAATTTTGATAGTTATGTAGGTTGGCAGCAAATGCCAAAACAATTGCAAGTTTTAAATCTTAGAGAATATGGAACACTAAAAAATACTCGTGCAGATTTAGGAATTGTACAAAGAGATCCTTATTTCATACGTCCTGAATTATTAGGAGAAGGAACAAACTGGCAAGACGAATTATTTCAAGTTGGTTTAATTCAAAGTTATAATTTATCTGCTTCTGGAGGATCTGATAATACCACTTACGCATTAGGAATGTCTTATTTTGATCAGGAAGGAACAGTAATCGGATCTTCTTTTGATCGTATGACAATTAGAGCTGTAGTTGATTCTCAGGTAAAAAAATGGATGAAAGTTGGCGTAAACTTAAATACATACAAAAACAATCAGGTAACTACGGTTAATGACGATTCAGTGATTTTAACGGCTTTAAAGCAAACTCCAAACGTAGCAGCTCGTAATGCTGATGGAACTTTTGACGGACCAGATACAACTGAATTTGTTCAAACGAATCCATTAGGAATCGCGATGCTAAAAGATAATCACGGAAAAGACTACGGAATTAGAGGAAATGTTTACGCTGAAATTAGTTTTACAAAAGATTTAAAACTTAGAACACAATATTCTATAGATTACGGATTTGGAAACCGATATACTTTTAATCCATCTTATACTTTTGGAGCATTATCAAATGAAGTTAGAGAAGGGTCAAGAGCAAAATCTACCAGCGAAAACTGGATTTGGACTAATAATTTGACTTATAATAAAACTTTTGGAAAACATAATATTAATGCTTTGTTGGGGCAAGAGTTTCAAGAACAAAATTGGGAAAATCTTTATGGATACCGTTCAGGTTATCTAACAAATGGTGCAACCGATTTAAATGCTGGTGACCCAACAACTGCTAGAAATTCAAATGCAAGTTCTACAAAATCGCTTAGTTCTTATTTTGCAAGAGCAAATTATACATTTGACGACAAATATATTTTAACAGGTACTATCAGAAGAGATGGATCTTCGCAGTTTGCAGAAGGCAATAAATGGGATTGGTTTCCGTCTGCGTCTTTGGCTTGGAAAATTTCAAATGAATCATTTTTAAAAGACAATACAGTTATCAATAATCTGAAATTGCGTGCAGGTTGGGGAGTAACAGGTAATTCAAGTGTGCCAAATAATGCATATACTTCTGTTTACGGAACTTCTGCAACCAATTGGGGAAGCGGGCAAATTGCAACCAATACAGCTAATCCAGATTTGAAATGGGAAAAATCAAACCAAACCAATATCGGTTTAGATCTTTCACTTTTTAATAATAGAATTGAAATTACAACAGATGTTTATTATAAGAAAACAGACGATTTATTGTTGAGATTATCACTTCCTGCTTATGTTGGTACAACTGGACAAGGTTCTACTGCGCCTCCTTTTGCTAATATTGGATCTCTTGAAAACAAAGGTTTTGAGTTTACAATAAACACAGTCAATATGCAGAATAAAGATTTTCTTTGGAAATCAAATTTCAATATTTCTATGAATAGATTCAAAGTGTTGAAATTAAATTCAGAATCAGGTGTTTATGATCAAACCCTTCAACAAGGTTCTGATGTAACTGTAGTTACGCGCACAGCTGTAGGGCAGACTTTAGGACAATTTTATGGATATAAAGTAATTGGACGTTTTGAAAAAGCAACCGATTTCTATTATAAAGATGCCAGCGGAACGGTAAAACCAACAGCATTGCCAGAAGGAATGGTAATTGGTGAAAATGGAGTTTGGATTGGAGATTATATGTTTGAAGATGTGAACAAAGATGGCGTAATTAACGAAAAAGATGCCGGTTACATCGGAGATCCGAATCCAGATTTTACTTTCGGTTTTACGAATAATTTTTCATTCAAAGGATTTGATATAGGAATTACTTTCTCAGGATCTTACGGAAATGACGTTTTAAATTACCAAAGAAGATGGCTAGAAAATCCTCGTGAAAACACGAATTTATTGAAAACAGCACTTGGATATGCACAATTAGAATTAATCGACCCGAATGGACCAAATGATTATCGTAACGTGCAAATTGTGGGCGGAGATCCTTACATGCCTAGAATTGGTGCTTCATCTGCTTCATCTGCTTCAAATTATCGTTTGAGCAACAGATTTGTAGAAGACGGATCTTATGTGCGACTTAGAAATATTTCAATAGGTTATAATCTTCCAAAAGATTTGTATTCTAAATACGGAATCGCAAATATCAAAGTATACTCTAATATGCAGAATGTTTTAACCTTCACTAAATATAAAGGTTACGACCCTGAAGTTGGAGCGATAAACCAAAACCAGCTTTTAAATGGTATCGATAACGGACGTTATCCTTCACCAATGGTAACAACAATTGGATTAAATGTTAATTTCTAAAAACGGTACAATGAAAACAAAGAAAATATTTTACACGGCTTTAATTATTGCATTGCCATTTGTTTGGACGAGTTGCAGCGACATTTTAGAAGTTGAGCCGAATGATGTCATTACAAAAGAAAACTTTTATAAAACAGAGTCTGATTTTCAGGCGGCAACTGGACCATTATATAATAAAGTTTGGTTCGATTTTAATGATAAGTTTTATTACGGTTTAGGAGATGGTCGAGGAGCAAATATGTATGCGCCTTTCTCAGATTACGTTTACCCATTTACCGATTTAACAGAAACAGGATTAACAGGACCTTTGGTTTCGGCTTGGGGATCATTGTATAATGTTGTACAGCAATCGAATAACGTTATTATCGGAATTTCTGGAAGTTCAATGAGCGATGCTATTAAAAACAAATATATTGCCGAAGCTCGTTTTATGAGAGGAACTGCATATTGGTATTTAGCTTCATTATGGGGAGACGTAATTATCTCGACAGATCCGAGAGAATTGGTTAAAAATCCAATTGTAAATAAGAATCCGCTAAAAGATGTTTACGAATTTTCTATCCGTGACTTAGAATTTGCAGCAAAATATCTTCCAGAATCTGCTGGACAAGCTGGGCGTTTAACAAGATACAGCGCATTCGGAATGTTGTCTCGTGTTTATTTATCGTTTTCAGGAATCAGCGATAATCCAAACAGCGGAACTAGAAATCAGGAATATCTTGATTTAGCAAAAAAAGCGGCAGAAAAAGTAATGACTTCTGGGCCATATAGTTTAATGGCTAATTATGAAGATTTATTTATGATTGACAATAACAACAACCCAGAATCGATGTTTGCACTGCAATGGGTTCCAAATGGAGATTTCGGAGTAAACAATACGCAACAAGCTTATTTTGCATTAGGTTCTGATATTACTGGAGATGATGCCGCTTGGGGATATTGGACAAGAGCATCATATGATGTCTTAAAAGAATACGAATCAAAAGACCTTCGCCGAAGAGCGACATGGATGGCTGATGATGATTTTTATCCAGAAATTAATAAGTCAAACGGCGGGTACACAGTAAATCATAGTAAAGAATTCGTAAACATAAAAAAGGGAGTTGTAGGATCTACAAAAGACAATTCAAAAATTACCCGTATGAATTCTGCTTTGAATACCAATATGCTACGTTTGGCCGAAGTTTATTTAAATTATGCAGAAGCAGCTTTAGGAAACAATGCTTCCACTTCAGATGCTTTGGCTTTAGAGGGCATAAACAAATTGCGTACACGTGCAGGTCTTACTCCAAAAACAGCTTTAACTTATGCTGATATTAGACATGAAAGAAGAGTAGAATTGGCAATGGAAGGACAATATTGGTATGATTTGGTACGAAGAGCTTATTACAAACAGCAGGAAGTAATTAACTATGTAACGGGACAAGACAGAGGAGTAATTCAACCTATTCTTTATGATGCTGCAACTAATACAGTTTCTATAGATCCGGCAAGAAGTAGTAGTCCGCGTGCCATTGGAGTTATCGATGCGACAATTTTCCTTCTTCCTTACCCAGAATCTGAGTTGGTTCAAAATCCATTATTGAGAGAGAATCCTGTTCCGTATCAGTTTACAGAAGAGAAAATAAAAGACTTATTCTAGTTTCAGAAATAAAAAACTAAAAGACATAAATATGAAATATATTTTAAATAAAAAGTATTGGGCGCCAATTGCAATTTTAAGCATGATGGTTTTCGGTATGTTGTTTACTTCTTGCGATAACAACGATTCAGAAGGAGGAGCAATTACGATCACAAGGGTATTTTTAGAAGATGTGAATTCGACTGTACCAGATAGAGAAGTTACTTTTGCCCGTTTAGGACAGTTGTTGCGTATTGAAGGCTCAGGATTTACAGGTTTAAAGAAAGTATACATCAACGGATATTCGACCTATTTTAATGTCGTTTTTGTATCTAATAATTCGATGTTGGTAAGTGTTTCAGCAGATACGCCAATTTTAGAAGCAGATCCATCAGTTAGAAATACAATTCGTTTTGTAAATGACAATAGCGAAACTACATTCAAATTTGAAATTCGTTCAGGAAAACCTGCTATTTCAAACATTTCGAATACAATGCCAAATCCAGGCGAAACGATTACCGTGTCAGGAAGTGGTTTAACAGAAGTCAGTAAAGTAATTTTTCCAGGAAATGTTGAAGTAACATCAGGAATTACATCTGATGAAGATGGCGAATTCTTTATTGTTACGGTTCCAAATGGCGTTTCAGATAATGGCGGTTCATTATTCGCTCAAACTTCAAACGGAGGTGTTTATTCTCCAGCATATTTTAATTGCAAAAGAGGAATTATTTTAGATTTTGATGGAAGAGGAACTCAAGGATCTTGGAGTACTGCTACAATTCCGGGTATGATTGCACCAGCAGATCTTGAATCAGCAGTAGTTGGTACAGGAAATGCTTCACACGGTAAATATGTACCACATCGTCCTGCACGTCTTGCTTCTATCGCCCCGGCAACAGGAAGAGCAACAGAAGCTTGGACAGCTGGAACAGGCGTAGATAACTGGAGAACACAATTGACGCCTTTTATTCCTGCTACTACACCTCTTGATAAAGTAGCGTTTCAGTTTGATATCTATGTGCCAGATGCGTGGAAAGATTCTGGTTATTTAAAAATATGTACAGTCAATAATTTTAATGCAGGTACATGGGCTGGTGGAGTTTACAATTACATTCCGTGGCTTGTTGATGGAAAATCAGTTGCTTTTCAGACTACAGGCTGGGTAACGGTGACTATTCCGCTAAATAAATTTTATCAATGGTCTAAAGAAGCAGCTACTTTTGAAACTGTTTTGGCTTATCGTGAAGCGGCAACGTATCAAAATTTTGGAATTTGGTTTGAAAATGCCGATGTAAAAATGAAAGACGTTCTAGGAACAGAAAGCGCAGTAGAATTCCCTTCAAAAGCAACTTCTGTAAAAGTGTATACAGACAACTGGAGAATTGTTCCATTAGACACACCAGTTTACAACGATTTTAACTAACACAACCACAAAATGAAATACAAATATATCATACCAATAATTGCTTCATCATTAATGATTTTGTCATCATGCGATGATAATTTGATGGAGTGGGGAAAAGACCCAGAACACGGAGAAATAACAGGCGCTGAGCTTCCATTAGCTTTAGTAGAAAAAATCAGCCGTTATGAGCCATTAAAAGTATATTCTGATTTTTCTTTAGGAAACGGAATCGGAATTAGTTTATACATGAGCGATGCAGCTTATAGAAAAATTGTAAACGAAAATTTTGATGAGGTTACACCGGGTTACGAAATGAAACACGGTGCAATGGTAAATGCTAAAGGAGAAATTAATTTTACCAATGTTGATGCTTTTATCGCAGCGACAAAAAGCGCTGGTTTAAAGGTTTTTGGACACACTTTAATCTGGCATTCCAATCAAAATGCAAGTTATTTAAACGGAATAATTGCACCAACGGTAATTCCGGGCTCAAGCGGAACAAATGTTTTAGATTTAACGCCTATTAAAAGTGGAACTTTTACAGGATGGGCTAGAAATAATCCTGGAAAAGGAATTACAACTGTGGCCAATTCAGGATTAACAAGTACTTCTGCGGCAATTCAGTTGGCATCTAGTGCTACTTCTTCAGCAGCTTATAATCTTCAGTTAACTTCGCCAAATGTGCCAATCGTGACAGGACATAATTATGAAGTTTCATTCTATATCAAATCGGATGTTGCAGGTAAAGGGCGTATTTCATTCAATGCCTCATTAAACAACCAATATCCATACAAAGATTGGATGAATACTGGAACTGGCACAGAAGCTTTTACAACAACTTCTTCTTGGCAGCAAGTTAAAATTAAATTGGCTCCAGGCGATTTTAAAACAGGAAGCACAACGTTTCAGTTTAATTTAGATCTAGGATATTTACCAAACGTAACGTATTTAATTGATGCAAATACTTTGGCAGTTGTAGATCTTGACGCTGCAACAGGGCCAGTTAATTTAGTTTCTAACGGAACATTTAATTCTGGAATAACTGGATGGAGTAGAGCCAATGGTGCTGCAGATGCTTTAAGCGCAGGAACTGGAGCAGCAAATGTTTACGAAGGAAGCGGTTCAATGAAAGTGGTAAATGCTACAAGTACTGCAACAGAACAATGGAGAACTCAGATTCAAACTACTTTTACTTCTGCATTAGTAGCAGGAAAAAGTTATACAATTTCGTATATGATTCGTTCTGAAGCTAATGGGTCTGTAAGATGTTCAACAATACCATCATCATTAGCAAATTATCAAGGAGATCAGACAACGACTACTACATGGAAACAAATAGAATGGAAAATCACAGCAAAAGGTGGTGAAACAGGTTTTGGTTTCGATTTAGGAGGAGCTGCAGGAACATATTATATCGACAATGTTTTAGTAACTGACGGAACATCGTCTGGCGGAGGTGCTACAGCTCCAATTACAATTGAAAAAACAGATGCAGAGAAAACCAAAATTATCGGTGATGCGATGACCGATTGGATTTCTAAAATGATGACACATTACAAAACTGGAGTTTTTGCTTGGGATGTTGTAAATGAACCAATGAAAGAAGACGGAACTCTTAGAAACGGAACGGAAGGCGACACCGCTACAGACTATTTCTCTTGGGTAAAATATCTTGGAAAAGATTACGCAGTTACAGCTTTCAAACTGGCACGTCAGTACGGAAATGCAACAGACAAGCTTTTCATTAACGATTATAATTTAGAATCGAGATTAGACAAATGCGACGGAATAATCGAATACGTAAAATATATTGAAAGCAAAGGAGCAACGGTTGACGGAATCGGAACACAGATGCACATCGGTCTAACAACAGATAAAGACAAAATTGTTCAGATGTTCCAAAAACTGGCTGCTTCAGGAAAATTAATTAAAATTTCGGAGTTAGATATTAGATTAGGAACTGCAACTCCAACGGTAGCGCAACAAGCTTCGCAAGCAGAAATGTATCAATACGTAATCGATATGTACAAAAAACACATTCCTGTTCCGCAACAGTATGGAATTACAATTTGGGGCGTTTCTGATAATGCAAAAGAACATGAATATTGGCTTCCAAATGAATCTCCAAATCTTTGGGATGCAAACTATGTTCGTAAACATGCATACAAAGGTGCAGCAGACGGACTTGCAGGAAAAGATGTAAGTTTAGGATTTTCGGGTGAGTTAGTAAAACCTTAATAAATTAAAATCTGTTGAGTAGCAAAAAAGCTTTGTCAAAGTTCTAAATTTTGACAAAGCTGCTTTGTTTAATTTTACTATTAAAACAAAAAGTATGTTTCATATTCTCAAAAAAAGTTTTTTTCTAATCGCCTTATTTTTAATGCATTTTGGGTTTTCTCAAAACATACCTCATCTTCAAAAAAAGGGAAACAAAACACAATTAATTGTAAACCAAAATCCATTTTTGATACGCGGCGGCGAACTAGGAAATTCATCAGCGACAAGTATGGAAAGCATGGAAACTATTTGGCAAAAATTAGTTGATATGAATCTCAATACCGTCTTAACGCCAATTTATTGGGAATTAATTGAACCAGAAGAGGGAAAATTTGACTTTCAATTAATAGACGATTTGATTCTTCGCGCACGAAAAGAAAACTTAAAATTGGTTTTTCTTTGGTTTGGATCTTGGAAAAATAGTATGTCGAGTCACGCGCCGGCTTGGGTAAAATTAAACCAGAAAAAATATCCGAGAGTAAAAGACGATCAAAATAAAAGTCATGAAATTGTAACGCCTTTCAGCGAAAATAATCTTCAAGCCGATTTGAATGCTTTCAAAAAATTGATGAATCATATTAAAGATTTCGATCAAAAAGAACAAACGGTTATTATGATTCAGGTTGAAAACGAAATCGGAATGCTGCCAACTGCGCGCGATTATCATTCGTTAGCAAATCAAGCTTTCAAAAAAGAAGTTCCAAAAGAATTACAGCAATATCTTCAAAAAAATAAGGAAAAATTAGTTCCAGAATTTTTAGAAATTTGGAAGAAAAACGGATTTAAAACTTCAGGAAACTGGGAAGAAATTTTCGGAAAAGGACTTCAAACAGACGAAATTTTTATGGCTTGGTATTTCTCAAAATTTACCAATCAAATTGCAAAAGCAGGAAAAGATATTTATCCGATTCCGATGTTTGTAAATGCCGCACTAAATGCGCCCGAAAAAAAACCGGGACAATATCCGAGCGCAGGACCGCTTCCGCATCTTATGGATGTTTGGAAAGCCGCTGGAAATGCAATTGATTTTTTAGCGCCAGATTTTTACAATCCGTCTTTCAAACAATGGAATGATTTATTTACGCGTCAAGGCGATCCTTTATTTATTCCCGAACATCGTTTTGATGAAACCGCGCCATTTAAAGGTTTGTATGCAATCGGACATTATGAAGCTATTGGTTTTTCGCCTTTTTCTATCGAATCGATTGTCGATGCCAAAAAAGAACCGCTCGGAAAAATTTACGATTTAGTAAAGCAATTAACGCCAACTATTGAAACATATAAAGGACAAGGAAAAATCGACGGAGTTCTTTTAGACAAAGAAAATAATACTCAAATCATTAAAATGGGCGATTACGAATTCACTTTCAAACATGATTATACTTTAAATTGGTCAGAAGGAGAAAAAGCTGAGTTTTGGCCAATGTCGAGCGCCATTATTATTGAAATTGCTAAAGATGAATTTTATATTGCAGGTTCTGGAATTGTGGTCACTTTTAAACCTTTAAAAGAAAATCTAAATGCTGGAATTTTAAAAACAGATCAAGGCAGATTTGAAAATAATATTTGGAAAACCATTAGACATTTTAATGGAGACCAAACTCATCAAGGAAGACATTTAAGGATTTCAGTTGGCGATTACGAAATCCAAAAAATAAAATTATATAGTTATGAATGATTTTTTTGCCAATAATTTCACGAATTGGCACTAATTATTTTCGCCACAGATTAAAAAGATTAACACAGATTAATTTAAAAAATCTTTTTAATCTGTGGCTAAAAAAAACATAATACAATGAAAAACATAATACTAGCATTTCTTATAACCTTCAGCATCAATGCGCAAATAAAATTGCCGCGATTAATCAGCGACGGAATGATTTTGCAGCGCGATACCAAAATCAATATTTGGGGTTGGGCGTCGCCAAACGAAAATATTGAACTCGATTTTAAAGGAAAAAAATACACCATAACAACATCCGAAGAAGGGAAATGGACGATTCAGATTCCATCGCAAAAAGCGGGCGGACCTTATGAAATGACTTTAAAAGCAACTAATACAATTATGCTGAAAAATATTCTTTTTGGAGATGTTTGGTTGTGTTCTGGACAATCGAATATGGAACTTCCGATGGACAGATTGAAAGACAAATACAAAGACGTAATTGCGAAATCGGAGAATTCGAACATTAGACAATTTTTAGTTCCAGATGAATACTATTTTGAAAAAGAAAGAAATGATTTTTCGTCAGGCGAATGGATCTCAGCGAACCCAAACAGTGTTTTGCAATTTACTGGCGTTGGTTATTTTTTCGCTACCGAAATTTACGAAAAGTATAAAATTCCAATCGGATTAATAAATAGCGCTTTGGGAGGTTCGCCCGCTGAATCTTGGATTAACGAAGAAGGAATTAAAAAGTTTCCAGATTATGAGCAGGAATATTTAAAATTTAAAGACGGAAAACTCGAAAAACAAATCGATGAAAATGATCGAAAAGTAAGTTCAGATTGGTATAAATTAGTAAATCAAACCGATTTGGGTTTACAAAATAAATGGAAAAACACAACCGATATTTCCGATTGGAAAACAATGAAAATTCCAGGTTATTGGGCAGATACCGAACTCGGAAACACAAACGGTTCTGTTTGGTTTAAAAAAGAGTTTATTTTAGAAAAAATAAAAGAAAATCAAGCAAAATTAATTTTAGGACGAATTGTCGATGCCGATTCTGTCTTTGTAAACGGGAATTTTGTTGGAACAACTTCGTATCAATATCCGCCGAGAATTTATGCTTTCAATGCTAGTTTTTTAAAAGAAGGAAAAAACGAAATTACCGTTCGTGTAATCAACAATTCTGGAAGAGGAGGTTTCGTAGTCGATAAACCTTACGAATTAATTATTGGCGATAAAACAATTGATTTAAAAGGAAATTGGAATTATAAATTAGGTTCAAAAATGCAGCCGCTTCCTGGTCAAACTTTTGTAAGATGGAAACCCGTCGGACTTTATAATGCCATGATTGCACCTTTAAAAAATTATCCTTTAAAAGGCGTTTTATGGTATCAAGGCGAATCGAACACTAAAAAACCTTCAGAATATTTTTCTTTAATGGAAACTCTAATTGATACGTGGCGGACGCAACTCGATCAAGAAAAATTGCCATTTTTAATCGTGCAATTGACAAATTATATGGATCCAAAACTGGAACCTTTAGAAAGCAGTTGGGCAGCTTTGAGACAACAGCAATACAATTTATTAAAAGTTGAAAATACAGGATTGGCAGTAACAATAGATTTGGGAGAATGGAATGATATTCACCCATTAAATAAATACGATGTTGGAAAAAGATTGGCGCTTCAAGCAAGAAAATTGGTTTATGGCGAAAAAAAAATAATTGCTTCAGGACCAATTTTTGAATCCATGAAACAAAAAGACGAACAGCTTATTTTAAGTTTTAAATCAGTTGGTTCTGGCTTAATGAGCAAAGGAGGAAATATTTTAAATGGTTTTGCAGTTGCGGGTTCAGACGGAAAATTCGTTTGGGCAAAAGCCATTATCGATGGCAATAAAATTATTGTTTGGAATAATGAAGTTCGAAATCCAGTTAAAGTTCGTTATGCTTGGGCAGATAATCCTGATAATGCTAATTTGTACAATAAAGAAAATTTACCTGCTTCGCCTTTTGAGGCTGAGTTGAAGTAGTTTTTTATTCAATCAAAACTTTTAAAAATTCGACAAATTTTATTTCAAGCGAATTTTTCTTAGACAAATTCCGGAAGAATGAAATATTTATAGAATATTTTATGTACGGTAAAAAGAGAGCTCTGGAAGAGCGACATAATTGCTATAATCAATATTTCGCCCCGCCGGGGCTCTTTTGAAATTGGACTAATTGTTTCTATAAATATTTTGTCCCGCTGGGACTTATTGAAAAGGTAATTTTAAATTTTAGTTTGTTATTTTTGATAAATTGTAATCTTAATATTTTTGTACTCAAAAATTACTTCAAATTCTCCATCAACATATTCAAAAAGGCTTTAACTGCTTTTTTTTCATACACTTCTTTCAAGGAAATAAGCATTGCAGTTCGAGTCATATTTTGTCCTTTTATTGGAATCGCGTGCAGATCTTTTTCGTTTTCAATTGTTGTTTTGGTCAATATTGTATGCCATTTTCCTGTTTTAATCAATTCTAATAAAGTTGGAATATCGTTGATTTCAATCGTAACTTTCGGATTGAGATTATCCTTTTTAAAAGCTTTATTGATAAATTGAGTTGTACTAAAACCACTAGAAGGAAGCGCGAGAGGTAACGAACTCACTTCACTCAAAGAAATGCTTTTTTTATTGGTGAATGACGTTTCAGCTGAGGTAACCAAAGCCATTGGAGATGTAAATAATTCTCTGTATTTAAAATGTTCCTCTGAAGCGATTTCTTCAAAAGTCAGAATTACATCAAGCTCAAAATGATTCAGTTTCTGGATTAATTCCTGCGAAGTTCCAAAAACAATTTCAAATTGAATTTTTGGATATTCAGAACTAAACAAAATCAATGCTTTCGTAACCACATGGCGCAATGCATAAGTGACACCAATCGCAACTTTTCCAGTTTCAAGATTATTCAAATCTTTAATAAATTGAAATCCGTCTAAGGCTTTATTGACAGATTGTTGCGCGTAAACGGCAAACAAATTTCCTGCTTCTGTTAGTGTAATTCTTTTTCCAATTCTATTAAAAAGCGGTACTTGAAGTTCTTCTTCTAACTGTTTAATTTGTTGGGATAAAGTGCTTTGGCTAATATAAAGCGCAGCTGCAGCTTCAGTAAAGTTCAGTAATTCTTTTGCTTTAAGAAAATATTTAAGCTGTCGAAGTTCCATTTCTAAATCGGTTTTATCGATTGATTATATCGAAAAATAAGGTTTTACAAATATAGAAAATCTTAAGAACTTTGTCCTGTTGTAAAATTACAGAAGAAAGAAAAAATGAAAATCATAGCTTTACAAGAAGGAAATTACGTGGCAAATGCTCAAAAGGAATTTAAACTTTTAACTGAGGAAACTTCAGATTCAGGTTTGAAAATGGCAATTCAGCCTTTTGTGGTTATCACTGATAACGATTTTATTTTATTAGATTTTGGTTTAGGATTTGTAAATAACGGAATTCCGTTTATTCATGAAATGCTTCAAAAGAATAATATTAATCCGAATCAAATAACAAAAGTTTTGGTTTCGCATCTGCATAAAGATCATATAGAAGGAATTGGCTATTTTGAGAATGGTAATTTTATTCAAAATTTTCCAAATGCGAAGATTTATATTCAGGAACGAGAAATAGATTTTGCTTTAGAACAAATTAATAATCCGTCGTATGTTTTTGAGTTATTAAATCAATTGAAAAAACTTCCTAATGTTGAGTTGCTAAATTCAGATAGTGGAAATATAACTAATGAAATTTTCTACGAAGTTTCGGCAGGACACACAAAATTTCATCAAGTTTTCTGGATTAAGGCAGATGATGAAATTGTTTTTTATGGTGCAGACGATTTACCTCAAAAAATATATTGGTCAATGCATGTTGCTTACAAAACTGACTTTGATGGGAAACGCGCAAGAGAATCACGCAAAAAATGGGAACAGCAAGCAAAAGATGAAAACTGGAAAGTACTTTTTTATCATGATATGAAAATACCAGTTTTAGAATTATTTGAAGAGAAAATGGAAGAGGCGAGAATATAGAAAAAAGATTAATGATTGAATAGCTTGAAAATAAATAGAAGAAAGAGGAATTGGATATACGATTCTTTAAAAACAATAAAAAGGAAAATTCAGATTAATTATTTAGTCTGAATTTTTTTTTTGCACCAAACAATAGAAACAATACACTTTTTACTTTTTCTTCTAAAGAATTTCTTAAGATAGAAAAGGCTTTAGTAATCTGCGCTTCAACAGTTTTGATGGAAACATCCAAATGTTCTGCAATTTCGATATTGGTTAAACCTTCTTTTTTACTTAAAATAAAAACTTCTTTGCATTTTGGAGGCAGATTTTGAATTTCTTTATTGACAGCATTCAAAACACGTTGAAAAGCTTCAGAATCATCTTCTTGGACAATTCCGTTTAATGCATCGTAATATGATTTTTCTAGAGAAAACAAAGATTGATTTTTTCGATATAAATCTATAAACTCATTGTAAACCAATTTGTAAAGAAAACTTTTTAGAGAATGATCTGTTTTTAATCTCGTGCGCTGTTCCCAAACTTTAATAAAAACGTTCTGAACAATATCTTCTGCGCTGTAAACATTCTTTACCAGACTGTTAGCATAAACGCAAAGTTTATGATGATAAGTATCGATGAGATAGGTGTAAGCGGTTTCGTCTCCATTTTTTAGAGATTCAATTAATGTGGTATTATCGCTGTAATCATCAATCTTCATAGAAACAAATATATTAATTTATAAATTTTATGCCTTAAAAGTGAGCTTATTTTCTTAAAAATGCTCATTTTTTTCATTTTCTATTTGAAATTTATTACAAATAAAAATGAGAATAAAATGCAAATATAATTTATTTACCTTATAAATTCTATAGAATTAATATAGTTTTGTTGAGAGAAAAGACTTGTGAAAAATAAAAAAATCATTAAAATGAAAAAAACTTTATCAAATTGTTAGGGTTTTGTTTTTCGGCTTCGTAATAATATTAAAAATGACCCAAATGACAGCGAAAAAATCAGAGCGATTAATCGTAAAATTTATCACAAATCAGGCTTCTAAAGACGAAATTGAGGAGCTCACAGAGTGGTTAAAGCAAGACGAAAATCAAATTGTGTTTAAGGATTTTGTAAAAACCAATTATGCAATCGATACGGCCTTGAATACTTTTGATTCTACAGAAGTTAGAAAACAGCTTTCTGAGAGAATTCAAAAAGAGAATAATGTGTTTACAAAAAGGAGATTTTCATCTTACTATAAATATGCAGCGATTTTAATTGTCGCTTTAGGCGGATTTTATTTGTATAAAAATTCTGGTGCAGAAGAAGTTAAACAAAATGTTATTATTCCGCGAGTAGACGAAATTGTTTTACAATTAGGTAACGGATCTTCTGAAACAATTGATACTTCTGAAGAAAAAAATGTGACAGATAAAGATGGAAATATTATAGGAAAACAAGAAAAAGATAGATTGGTTTATGCGAAAGCTTTTGCTGAAGGTGAATTGGTTTACAATACTTTGAAAATTCCGTACGGAAAAAAATTCGAAGTTCAATTATCTGACGGAACTGTTGTGCATTTAAATTCGGGAACCTCTTTGAGATATCCAGTACAGTTTGGCAAAAATAAAAGCAGACAGGTTTCTCTAACTGGTGAAGCTTATTTTGAAGTTAGTAAAGATAAAGCGCATCCGTTTAATGTAAATACGCAAGAGGTTAATGTTGAGGTTTTAGGAACTAAGTTCAATGTTGATTCGTATACTAATAATGCAAGTACAGATGTTGTTTTGGTAGAAGGTAAAGTTTCACTTTATAAACAGCAGAAAACAAATCAGGTATTTCTAACACCAGGCTTAAAAGGTTCTAATTTAAAAGGTGAAAATGCAATTAATACAGAACAAGTAAATCCTGATTATTACACGGCTTGGGTAAAAGGAAGTTTAGTTTTTAAAAATGCGTCTTTTGCTGAGATTATCAAAAAGTTGGAACGTCAATATAATGTGACTTTCATTAATAAAAATAAAACTTTAGGAAAAGAGATTTTTAATGCCCGTTTTGATAACGAACCAATTGAAGTAGTTTTGAAATATTTCAGTGATAGTTATAAGATTGATTATCAAATAGAAAGAGATAAAATCACAATAAAGTAAATTCATAATTAACAATTCATAATTAACAATTTTAAAAAACGCCTATGTAACAAAAATCCAAAAATGAAAAGGATCGTTATAAAAAAACCGGAAAATGCGCCAACATTTCCCGGTAGAGTATATGCGGTCAGTTAATTAACCAACCAACATTAAAAAAAACATTTTAAAAGTATGAAAAAACTCTTGAACAAAATCAGGTTTGATAAGCCTTTTTTGAAATTTGATTTGAAAATGAAATTGACCACATTATTTCTCCTAACTGCCTTAAGTGTAATGCATGCCGGAACTAGTTATTCTCAAAAAAATAAGATTTCTTTTAATGTCAATAATATGACTGTTGCAAAAGTTATTGAAAGACTAGAGTATACTACAGATTACAGATTTGTTTATAATGTAAGATCTGTCGATTTGAATAGAGTAATCGACGTAAATGCAAGTGAAACTTCGATTGAAGTAATTCTGAATAAAATTTTTAATAATACCAGTACTGATTTTAAAGTATCTGGAAACCATATTATTTTGATGCCTAAAAAAATCTCTGCTGATAAACCAGAAGAGAAAAAACCAGTTGCAGATTTTATTGTAAAAGGTAGAGTTACAGATGCAAAAGGAATGCCTTTAGTAGGTGCAGCCGTTGCAGATAATGGTTCAGGAAGAGGTGTAAACACTGATTTTAACGGAGAATATCAGATAATTGCAGTAAGCAGCGAAACGACTTTAGCATTTTCTTATTTAGGATATGTAAGACAAGAAATAAAAGTTGATGGCAGAAGTGTTATCAATGTTGTTTTAAAAGAAGACGTACAGGAATTAGAAGGAGTAGTATTAAAAACTGGTTATCAAAATATTACAGCTGAAAAAGTAACGGGGGCTTTCTCTAATTTAAAAGCAAAAGACTTTCAAGAACAGCGTCTAAATAGTTTAGATAAAATTCTAGAAGGACGTGTTGTTGGTTACCAAGATGGTAAAATTCGTGGTACAACTTCTATGAACGGTGTAACAACGCCTTTGTATGTTATCGATGGCTTTCCGGTAGAGAATACAAAATACAACCAATATTTTGCAATCGAAGAAAACCTTCCAAATTTAAACTTAGAAGATATTGAAACAATTACGGTTCTTAAAGATGCTGCAGCCGCTTCTATTTATGGAGCGCGCGCTGCCAATGGAGTTGTAGTAATTACAACTAAAAAAGCAAAAGCAGGAAGAACCAATATTAGTTATACGAGTAATATTACCGTAACACCGTACAGAAATTATACTGATAATTTAACTAATTCGGCAGATATAATTGATTTAGAGAGAGGCTGGGCAGCTTCAAATCCTAATCTTCAAGGTGCAAATGCAAGTACTTATGCGCAATCTTTGTTGAACAATGCCGCTTTTACAAGTTTGGGTATGCAGACTATTTTAAAAGGATATTCGGGAGCGATTTCTCAGACAGATGCTAATAATCAGCTAAATCGTTTGTCATCTCTAGGCTACAAATATTTTGATGATGTAGCAAAATATGCTAAACGTGATCAGTTTTATACGCAACACAATATCAGTTTAGGAAAAGGATCTGAATCAAATAGTTTTAATGCATCTTTAACTTACAAGAATAATAAGCTGGAAGATATTAATTCTGAAAATGAAAGCATTGGACTTAACTTAAAGAATTCAACTCAAGTAAATCACTGGCTTTCTGTAGATTTAGGAAGTTATACCAACTTTGGTAAAAGCGATTTACAAGATTATTATGCTTACAATCCTAATAACCTAGCAACTGCAGGATTTAAATATCAACCATACAATCAATTGGTTAATGATGATGGTACTTATTTTACCTCTACAGCAGCTATGCGATACAATAATTTTACGCTTCAGTCATTACAGAATTATGGTTTGTATAATATGGATATTACGCCAATGGAGGAGCTAGGCAGAAATGTAAGCGAGACTAAAAGTTTCTTAAACCGTACGTTTGCAAAATTTAATGTAAAGTTCAGTAATGCGTTTACTTACAATGCCATGTTCCAGTATGAATATGGTGTAGACCGTACAAATTATTTAAGAGAAAAAGAATCATTTAGCGTTAGAAGTCAGGTTAACGGAATGGTAACTATTGCCAACAATGCAGCAGTTTACAACTTACCTTACGGTGATATTTTAAAAGAAACCAATCAATTTACGAATGCTTATAATTTCCGTCAGCAATTAAATTTTGCTCAGATATTTAATGATAAGCACGATGTTTCTGCTATTGCTGGTATGGAAATACGCCATAATAAAGCAGAGTACAGAGATGACACACGCTATGGCTGGGATGAACAGACTTTATCTTTTACACCAATAAACCAAGCTAGTTTATTGGGAGTTTACGGCAGTGTTTTTAATGGCTATATGTCTTCTAATAATTTTTCTGCCGAAAGGGAATTACAAAATCGTTATGTTTCTGTTTATAGTACAGCAGGTTATACTTACGACAAAAAATATACTTTAAGCGGAAGTTTGCGTTGGGACCGCTCTAATCTTTGGGGAACCAATAATAAGTACCAAAATAAACCAACTTGGTCTGCAGGAGCGGGATGGAATATTGATAAGGAATCTTTTTTTGCTGTAAATTGGGTCGATGCACTTAAACTTCGAGCTTCTTATGGTATTGGAGGAAATATTGCAAAAGATTCAGCTCCTTATTTAACAGCTTATTACTCAAATAATGGTAACGTAGGAGGTATTCAAGGAAGCGTTAATTCTAGACCAAATCCTGAATTATCTTGGGAGAAAACGACAACAAAAAATATCGGATTAGATTTTTCTCTATTCAAAAGCAGATTGAGCGGAACATTTGATTTTTACAATAAAAAAGGAGAAGATTTATTGGCAAGCAGTACAGGAATTCCAACAGAAGGCTGGGGATATTCTACTTATAGGTTAAACAACGGAGAAATGACCAATAGAGGTTATGAAGTAAGTTTAAGAGGAACAATTGTTAAAACGCCATCTTTTTCTTGGGATGCATCGGTACTTTATGCCAATAACAAAAATAAAGTAGATTATGTTAATGTAAAAGCACCAGTTTACTATTTACAATTAGATTATCCATCTGCTTATCCTAGAGTTGGTAATAATTACAACACTATTTACGGATACAAATGGGCTGGTTTAAGTGATAAAGGTTTGCCACAAGTATATGATGCTTCGGGAACGGCAATAATTTACAATCCTGCCGATTTAGAAGCGATACATGATTATGGTTCTACGGTGCCAAATCACAGTGGATCTTTTCATACTTCTGTAGCTTACAAAAACTTTTCTCTTTCAGCATTATTCATTTACGAACTGGGACATAAGGTTAGAAATACCTTCTTACCTATGTTAAACAATAACTATTCTGGAGCGTTAGGTGGCTATGTGACTGATATTACTGTAATTAATAAAAACATTGTAAACCGTTGGCAGCAGCCAGGTGATGAGGCTTTTACCAATGTTCCTCGTGCAGTTTATGAATATGAAGCTGATTTTAATAGTGCTTCACGTGATATTTATCGTTATGCAGATATTAACATTCTAGATGCTTCAAATGTGAGATTAAGCAATATTTCATTAGCGTATCAATTGCCAAAGAATGTTGTTCAGAAAGTAAATCTATATGACATACGATTTAATTTGAATGCAGAAAATGTGTACACTTGGGCAAAAAGCAGAGACGCTAAATTTATGCTGAACGGTTTCCAATCACCAAGTTTCGTTTTTGGTGTAAATGTTAATTTCTAATTTTAAAAGAAGACAAAATGAAAAATCTATATAAAAATATACTTTATGTATTAGCATTAGGAATAACTTTTGCCTCTTGTGATAATTATTTGGATGATGTGCCAAAAGGCTCTAAAACTCCTACTACATTAGCAGATTTTGAAGCTTTTATAAGAGACGAATATGGCAATCAAGTCGTAAACGTAGAACAAGCAATAAGTTTGATGAATGATAGATTTCAAACTGCAGCCAATTTGGCTTACTACCGATTGACAAATGCTAATTATATGTGGAATGAAAATGCAGATCGTATTGATTTGAATCAGGCAGATGAAACTACATATTACAGAACTTATGCTGGAATTTCGACTTTTAATTTGATTATCGAGAATGCTTTAACAACAACCGAAGCAACCGAAGCAGATAAAAGAATTCTTTGGGCGCAAGCAAAAATGTTGCGAGCGATGTCATATTTTACAGTGACTAATTTTTATGCAGATACTTACACTACAGCAAATGCAAGCAAATTATCCGTGCCTTTAATTACCAGTGCAGATATTAATGCGCCAAGCAAACAGGTAACAATTCAGGAAATGTACAATTTCATTTTAAAAGATGTAAGTGATGCAATTCCATATTTGCCAAAAGTTTCAAAAACAGCTTTGCACCCAAATTTAGGAGCTGGTTACGCATTTTATTCACGTGTTTATTTACAAATGAATAATTACACAGAAGCCCTAAAATATGCTGATATGGCTTTAGCAGAAAATAACAAATTATTTGATTGGGTAGGGTATTATAATGCTAACAAAACAGTAATTGATTTGCCAAATTCATATACCACAACGCCATCGCCAATGGGGTATAACTATGTTGAAAATTATACTTTTCGTCATGGTTCTTCTTATTCGTTAGGAAGAGAATTAAGTATTCCGGTAGAAAGAGCACAACGTTTTGAAGCAGGAGATGTTAAATACAAATCACGATGGAAAATCAGAACTGTTGGTTCAGATACCTACTATTATTCAACTATGTCAGGAATGTATAATTTTGGAGGAATCACTACTGTTGAAGTTTATTTAATCAAAGCAGAGTGTCTGGCACGCGAAAATAAAATAAGCGAAGCATTGGCAATTTTAAACACTATCCGCAAAACGCGTATTTTGCCTGCATCTTATGCCGATATTTCACCGACAGACAAAACAGCAGCGTTAAATGCTATTTTCAATACTAAGCGTAACGAACTTATTTTAACATTAATACCTTTTGCAGATGCACGTCGTCTGAATGCAGAAGGCACTTATCCGTTTAGTTTATCTAAAGTTGTAGCAGGTGTAACTTACAACTTGTCGTCAACATCACATATGTGGACAATGCCTTTCCCGCAAGGAGCAACGCAAAATCCAGGAAACGGAACAATTACACAAAACGTAGCTAAATAATAATCTCAAAAGCTTCCTAATTAGGATTCCCCGAAAGGGAAGCTTTTTCTAAAATATCAATCAAAAATGAATACAATTAAATATAAAATATTAGGATTGTGTATCTGTTTGCTATCTATTTCAAACAGCACTATTGCACAAAAGAAAAAAGCAGTAACAACGTCTGCAACTTCATATACTATTGAAGGAAATATTTCTGGTCTTGAAGAAGGAACAGCTGTAAAATTAATTCCTGGAGGAACACATTCTTCTGAATTGCCTGTTGCCGAAACAACTTTAAAAGATGGGAAATTTATTTTCGCAGGAAAATTAAATGAACCAAGATATTTCTACATAACGTTTGGAAAAAGCAAAGGAATGATACCTGTAATGGCTGAAAATGCAAAAATTAAAGTAACAGCAGCTGGAACGGTTTCAACAGACGAAGGACAGTGGATTAAATTTAAAGATGTAGCAGTTACAGGTTCAAAATCGCATGATTTTTATAAAAAAGAAACTGTTTTTAAAGAGGAGTTAGACAAAGATTATGTTGCTTATCACGTAGGAATTGATGAATTGAGCAATAAAGTTGGAAAAGCAAGAAAAGAAGGAAACAAAAAAGTGCTAGATTCTCTTTACAGTACAGAACAATGGAAAACTTTTGAAGCAGCAGAAAAAGCATTTTTTACAAAAGTAGAAAAAACAACAAAAGATGTAATTGCGAAACACAAAGCAACTTGGTGGGGACCATTTTTTATGTTAACAAATTATAGTTATTTCACACCAGACCAACAACCGATGTTCGATCAGTTTTCAGAAGTAGCAAAGAAAAGTTACTATGGAAAAGTTTTAGAAAAAGATTTGTTTCCTGTTTCTTTAGTAGGAACAAGTGTTGCCAATTTCAATTTGAAAGATAAAGATGGAAAAGCATACACAGCAAAAGAAATAGTGGCTGGAAAAAAATATATTCTAATTGATTTTTGGGCTTCTTGGTGCGGACCATGCCGTAAAGAAATTCCAAATCTGAAAACAGCTTATGCAGAATATGCAGGTAAAGGTTTTGAAATTTTGAGTATCTCAATTGATAAAGACGAAAAAGCTTGGCAAAAAGCATTAGGACAAGAAAACATGCAATGGCACAATCTTTTAGACGATGATAAAGTAAGTAAATCATTCAACGTTAAAGCAATTCCAGCAACTTATTTGGTGGATAGTAAAGGTGTAATTATCGGAGACAATTTAAGAGGAGCAGAATTGGAAGCGAAATTAAAAGAATTATTGAAATCGTAATTAAGTTTTCAGTGACGGTTTTCAGTCACAGTCGAAAATTTAAACTGAAAACCTAAACTGAAAAACAAATAAAAATATAACAACAAAAAAATATCAACATGAAAAGTACAATCTTAAAATCAGGTTTATCTGCACTGGCGCTAATGACCGTGCTGAATTCTTGTTCAAAAAAAGAAGAAGGATTTACAATTAACGGTACCATTGCCGGATTAGATAAAGGAATGGTTTATCTGGAAAATACAGATGAAAAAGGAAACAAAAAAATTGCAGATTCTGCACAAATACAAAAAGACGGAACTTTTACTCTTAGCGGAAAAGTCTCAGAACCTTTATTGCATACCATTAAATTAAAAGGAGAAGAATACGGAGCCTATTTTCTTTTATCTAATGAAGATATTAAAGTAGAAGCTAAAAAAGATTCTATTTATAAAGCTAAAGTTACGGGAGCAACTCAAAATGATATATACAGATCATATTATGATAATGAGTTCAAAAAAATACAATCAGTTGCAGGTCCAATTTATAAATTATCTGATTCCTTAACGCAAAGCGGAAAAGTAAAATTGACGCCAGAACAACAAACGATGATGGATAAAAAATGGAAAGATCTTGGCGCTTTCGCGGATGATTTAACAGACAAATTCATTAAGAAAAATAAAGATAATTTAGGAGGTGCATTAGTGATCGATGACCGAATTGTCTCTTACGGAACTCCAGAAAAAGTAAAAGAATATTACGCTATTTTATCTCCAGAAATTCAAAAATCATTCTACGGAAAAAAATTAAAAGCAACGATCGATCTTAACGACAAAACGGCTATCGGTGCAGCAGCATTGGATTTTTCTCAAACAGATGTAAACGGAAAAGTAGTAAAATTATCAGATTATAAAGGAAAATATGTTTTGGTTGATTTCTGGGCAAGCTGGTGCGGACCATGTCGTAAAGAAAACCCAAATGTGGTTGTGGCTTACAAAACATATCACGATAAAGGTTTTGATGTTTTGGGAGTTTCATTAGACGATAAAAAAAATCTTTGGGAAAAAGCAATCGAAAAAGACGGTCTAACTTGGACTCATGTTTCAGATTTAAAAGGATGGCAGAATGAAGCAGCTGTTTTGTACGGCGTAAAAATGGTGCCAACAAACTACTTAATTGGACCTGACGGAAAAATCGTTGCCAAAAATCTTAGAGAAGCTGAACTTCAATCTAAATTAAAAGAAATTTTCAGTAAATCTTAAGTTTTAAAATACGTAATTCAACTTTGTCAAAGTTTCAAACTTTGACAAAGTTTACTTCAAGCTAATATTTCAATTACAAAAAATGAAAAAATACATCCTTGTGGGCTTTTGCTCACTAGCTTTCTGCACCCTAATTTCAGCGCAGAACAAATCGGTTAATTTTAAGAAAATCAAAGAACTGGGCGGAATTGAAGAATATCTTTACCAGCCAAACGGAATGAGTGTTCTGCTTCTGCAGGACAATGCTTCGCCTGTTGCAACGGTGCAGATTGTCTATCGCGTGGGTTCTAAGCACGAAGTTTTGGGAAACACGGGATCGACGCATCTTTTGGAACATTTGATGTTTAAGGGAACGCCGACTTTCAACAAAAAGAACGGAAACACGATTACAGATGTGCTGCAGAATACCGGAGCGCAATTAAATGCTACAACCTGGTACGACCGCACAAACTATTTTGAAACGCTTCCTAGCGATAAAATCGAATTGGCAATCCAGATTGAAGCCGACAGAATGAGAAATTCTCTTTTAACTAAAGAAGATAAAGAAGCAGAAATGACGGTAGTCCGCAACGAATTTGAACGTGGCGAAAATAATCCGAATAGTCTGTTGGATAAAGAAATCTGGGCTTCGGCTTATATTGCTCATCCATATCACCATTCTACAATTGGGTGGAAATCTGATATTGAAAATGCGCCAATCGAAGTTTTAAAAAATTTCTACAATACCTATTATTGGCCAGATAATGCGACTTTGACAATTATCGGAGATTTCCGAAAAGAGAATGTCTTTGAACTGATCGAAAAATATTTCGGTAAAATCACAAAAGCGCCAAAAGCAATGCCGCAGCCTTACACAGAAGAGCCTCAGCAGTATGGTCCGCGTAAAATTACAGTTAAAAAACCTGGAGAGCTTGGCGTTATAAACAAAGCGTATAAAATTCCTGGAGCTTTGCACGAAGATCTTCCAGCGCTGAATATATTGGCTCAAATTATCGGAAATGGACCTTCTGCAATTCTGAATAAAACTTTTGTTGACACCCGTTTAGGAATTTATTCATACGCAAGCGCAACAGACTTTAAAGAAGTTGGACTTTTTACAATCGGGGTTGGATTTCCGACGACTTCAAAACACGAAGATATTGATGCGAAAATCAGCGAAGTTGTTGCTAAAATCCAAAAGGAAGGCGTTACTCAAGATGAGGTAAACCGTGTTGTGGCAAAAATTAGCGCGCAAACTATTTTAGCTCGCGACGGTTCCGGAGTAATTGCATCGGCATTAAACGAAGCGATTGCAGCGGGAGACTGGACAGATTATATTACGGGAGTTGACCGTTTGAAAAAAGTAACTCCAGCTGACGTTCTGCGTGTAGCCAATAAATATCTGGTTGAAGACCAGAGCACAACAGGATATTTTATTCCGAAACAGTCTGGTTCTCAAAATAAAGACACAGCCAAAGCAAATAATTTTATCGAAGAAAACGGTCCGTTTTACTACAGACATCCAGAAAATGATCATTCGCATGAAGAAAGTCCAGCAGCTATTTCTTTAGAAGAAAAAAATAATTCAGAAACTGCTTTTGATGATACTGCAATTGAAAAATCGGCATCGGCTTTTAAAAGAGAAAAAGTTTCAGGAATTGATGTTGTTTCTGTAAAAACTTCGGCAAAAGATTTTGTGACTGTTGCAGCGAGCATTTCATTAGGAAATTATGCAAGCGAAACTAAAAATGACATTATTCCGGCTTTAACGGCTTCAATGCTTTCAAAAGGAACAACGCTTAATGACAAATTCAAGTTCTCAGAAAAACTGCAGAAACTGGGCGTTAATTTAAATGTAAACGCTTCCACTTTTAAAATCAACATCGGATTCAAATGTCTGAAAAAAGACTTGGATCAGGTAATTGCTTTATTGGCTGAAGAATTGAGAAATCCATTATTTGATGCCAAAGAATTCGAAAACCTGAAACAGCAGTTTATCGGAAACACGCAGCAGAGCCTGAACGATCCTGGCGAAAGAGGCGATATTGCTTTATCGCAGGCAATCTATCCAAAAACAAATCCGAATTACAGCTTAAGCGTTGAAGACAATATCGAAAACATCAAAAAAGCGACTTTGGAAGAAGTGAAAGCTTTCCATAAAAAATATTTCGGAACGGCTTCAATGCGTCTGGTAATTGTGGGAGATACGGACGGTGCCAATTTAAATGCTTCCCTAAAAAAATCATTCAAAAACTGGACTGGCGGCGTTACGGAGAAACTGAAATTTGAGGAAGCTTCAAAATCAGATTCAAAAACGGAAGTGGTTACAATTCCAGAAAAGCCAAGCGCAGAATTATATATCGGACAATTCACGGGCTTAAAAAGAGCAGATGCCGATTATATTCCGTTCTACATCGGGAACTATACTTTAGGCGCTGGATTTGCTGGACGTTTAATGCAGACTGTTCGTGATAATGACGGACTTACTTACAATATTTCTTCCGGTTTGGGAGGAAATATCGAAACTGGCGGCTACTGGTTTGTAAATGCTTCATTTAATCCAAACCTGTTCCAGAAAGGGCTTGATGCGACTATGGTTCAAGTTGACAAATGGGTAAAAGAAGGAATTACGGCATCGGAATTGGAAAACAAGAAAACCAATCTGATCGGAAGCTTTAAAGTCGGAATGTCAACCACAAACGGAATGGCGAGAACGATTCTGAATTTTATCGAAAGAGGATTGGAACCAAATTACATCGAACAATATCCAAATGATATCCAAAAAGCAACCTTGCAGCAGGTAAACGATGCGATTAAAAAATATGTGAAACTGGATAAAATGATTATCATCAAATCGGGTTCTTTAGACAAAGACGGGAATCCTTTGAAGTAAAGTGTTTAGTCTCAGTTTTCAGTCCCAGTCTCATTCTGAGGACTCAGTAACTTTGTCAAAGTTTAAAACTTTGACAAAGTTACTGAGACTGAAAACTGCGACTACAAACTAAAAAAAGTCTTTTCATTTCATTTTAAAATCTGAATTAGTAAGCCAAATTTTATAGGAAAGGCTTTCAAGAGCTGTCGGCAAGCAGCTCTTTTTTTTAAATCAAACTCAAAAAAACAATGAAAAAAACTATCATAACATTGCTGTTTTTGATCTCTGTAAGTATGTTTGGACAAATGTACAATCCGGTAAAATGGTCAACATCGGTAGAGAAAATCTCAGACAAAGAATATGTTTTAAAAGCGCAAGCCGTGATTCAATCTGGCTGGCATTTGTACGGGCAATATATTGAAGAAGGCGGACCTTCGAGAACTGCTTTTACTTTCAAAAACACGAAGAAAAACTTCGAATTAGTCGGAAAAACAACCGAAGAAAAAGGGCATGAAGTGGTCGATAAAATCTTCGATATGAAAATTAAATATTTTGAAGATAAAGCACTTTTTACTCAAAAGATAAAATTTACTTCAGATGCTGTTTCGAATGTTGCAGGAGAAGTTGAATTTATGGTTTGCGATGACAGCAATTGTTTACCTCCGACTTCAGAAGAATTGACGTTTAAAATTCCGACCGAAAAGAAAGTGGCTTCCGCCGAAGAAACTGCCATTTCAAAAGAAGATTCTACAGTTACAGAAGAAAAAATAGTTGCTCAAACGGAAGAAAAAACGTCAAATAAAGAGGTTCATTCACCAAAGAAAAATGAATCACGAGGATTGTTGACGATATTTATTTTAGCTTTTTTATCGGGTTTTGCAGCATTATTAACGCCTTGCGTTTTCCCAATGATTCCGATGACGGTAAGTTATTTTACCAAACAAAGTAAAACCAAAGCGGCAGGAATTAGAAACGCCATGATTTACGGAATTTCAATTGTAATCATTTATGTTTTGTTAGGATCAATTGTAACGGCTGTTTTTGGAGCAGATTCATTAAATGCACTTTCAACAAATGTTTGGTTCAATCTGATTTTCTTTATTTTATTGGTTGTTTTTGCTTGTTCTTTTTTAGGAGCTTTCGAAATTGTATTGCCAAGTTCTTTAGCCAATAAAGTTGATTCACAAGCCGATAGAGGCGGATTAATCGGGATTTTCTTTATGGCATTGGCTTTAGCAATTGTGTCATTTTCTTGCACGGGACCAATTGTTGGAACATTATTGGTCGAAGCGGCATCAAAAGGAGGAATAGCTCCAATTGTTGGTATGTTAGGATTTTCTATAGCAATCGCATTGCCATTTTCATTATTTGCAGCTTTTCCTGGCTGGTTAAATGCATTGCCAAAATCTGGCGGATGGCTAAATACGGTTAAAGTAGTTTTAGGGTTTTTAGAATTGGCTTTGGCTTTTAAATTTTTATCAAATGCCGATTTGGTTTTGCAATTGCATTGGCTTGAAAGGGAAGTTTTCTTAGCGATTTGGATTGCCGTTTTTGGAATGCTGGCTTTTTATTTATTTGGAAAAATTACTTTACCTCATGATTCTCCTTTAAATCATATTTCTGTCGGAAGATTAGGTTTCGGATTATTGGTTTTAACTTTTACTATTTATCTAATTCCGGGACTTTGGGGTGCACCTTTAAAATTAATCAGCGGATTTCCTCCTCCAATGCATTATAGCGAATCTCCAGATGGATTGGGCGGTTCTAAAATTTCAAATGAAAGTTCCAATTCATCGCTTCCAGAAGGAGCAGAACACGGTCCGCAAAACATTATTACTTTTCATGATTATGATAAAGGAATGGAATATGCGAAAAAAGAAGGAAAACCAGTTTTACTTGATTTTACAGGATATGCCTGTGTGAATTGTAGAAAAATGGAAGAATTAGTTTGGTCAGATTCAAAAGTTTTAAATACTCTAAATAATGATGTTGTTTTGATTTCGCTTTATGTTGATGATAAAAAAGAACTTCCTGAAAGCGAACAATATACTTCTGAAACTACAGGAAAAAAGATCAAAACTGTTGGGAACAAATGGAGCGATTTGCAGATTAAAACCTATAAAGCAAACGCACAGCCGTTTTATGTAATTGTAGATCATAAAAGCGAAAGTTTAACTGAGCCGTCTGCTTATAATCCAAATATAGAGGAATATTATAACTGGCTTCAAAGCGGAATCAAGAATTTTAAAAAATAGATTTTTTTTAATGTTAAATGAAATGGAAGCTACTTTGAAAACAAGCAAATTAGAACAGTATTTCTCAGAATTTAGAGAAAATACAATTGGCACAAATCATAGTTTTGAATCGATTTATGGAACTCAAAATCTATTATACGCCGATTGGATTGCCAGCGGAAGACTTTATTTTCCGATTGAAGATATAATGTTGCGAAAAATAGGTCCGATGATTGCTAATACGCATTCATTTTCGAGCCAGACCGGAAAAGCATCAACTTACGCGTATCAATATGCAAGACAGTTAATTAAAAAACACGTCAATGCATCTGATACAGATTGTTTAGTTGCAACGGGAACCGGAATGACGGCAGCTCTAAACAAACTGCAACGCATTATGGGATTGCGTTCTGAAGATAATATTTATAACGTAAAACTCAATTTTGATGATGAAAGACCTGTGGTTTTTATCACGCATATGGAGCATCATTCTAATCAAGTTCCGTGGTATGAAACTATTGCCGATGTGGTGGTTTTGCCTTGTGGCGAAAACAACTTGGTTGATCCAAAAATACTTTCTGAAGAACTTAAAAAATATGAAAGCAGGAAATTAAAAATCGGTTCGTTTACGGCTTGTTCCAATGTTACTGGAATTATTACGCCTTATTATGAATTGGCTAAAATTATGCACCAAAACGGAGGTTATTGTTTTGTAGATTTTGCTGCTTCTGCGCCTTATGTTCAGATCAATATGCATCCAGAAAATGAAGAAGAAAAATTGGATGCCATTTTCTTTTCGCCTCATAAATTTTTGGGAGGACCCGGAACTTGCGGAATTTTAATTTTCAATGAAAAACTGTATAAATCTGATTTTCCAGATAATCCGGGTGGAGGAAATGTAAAATGTACAAATCCTTGGGGAGGATTTCTTTATAGTGATGCGATAGAAGTAAAAGAAGATGGTGGAACGCCAGGTTTTTTGCAAGTTATGCGAACTGCTTTGTGTTTGGAATTGAAAGATAAAATGGGTGTTGAAAATATGAAAAATCGCGAAAAAGAATTGCTAAATCTTTGTTTTTCAGAATTGAAAAAAATACAAGGTTTGCATCTTTTAGGCGATTTAGAAACCGAAAGAATCGGTTGTGTTTCTTTCACTATAGAAAATATTCATTACAATTTGCTTGTTCGATTATTAAATGACCGTTTCGGAATTCAGGTTCGTGGCGGTTGGTCTTGCGCAAGTACGTATGCACATGTTTTGTTGCAAATTGACGAAGAAAAATCGGCAGAAATCACCAATGGAATTCTTCAAAAGAACTTAACCAAAAAACCAGGCTGGGTGAGAGTTTCACTTCATCCGATAATGACCAACGAAGAGCTTTTGTTTATTTGCAATGCTGTCAATGACATTGTTATTAATATTGAAGATTGGAAAAAAGCTTACCAATATAATCCTGTAACCAATGAGTTTGATAATCTTTTAATAACGGAAACGATTGAAGAGGATGTGAAAGAATGGTTTGTATTATAAATAGATAAAAAAAGAGTAAACCTCCAAAAAGTGGAAGTTTACTCTTTTTTTTAATTATTGAGTTTGTGAAATATTCTAAATATAGACTTGTGTGTTTTCTTTCTTTAAAGGTTTTAGTCCTAAATTTTGAAACATCTGCATATCTTCAGATATTCCAGGATTTGGAGTTACCAATAAGGTTTCGCGTTCTCCAGTAAAAATTGAATTGGCACCAGCCATAAAACACCACGCTTGTTCTTCTTCGGTCATTTCGATGCGTCCAGCACTTAGTCGAACTATAGAAGCTGGCATAATTATACGTGCTGTAGCAATCATTCGCACCATATCCCAAAGAGGCACTTTCGGATTGTTTTCTAATGGAGTTCCTTTTACTCTGGCTAATGCATTAACAGGCACAGATTCAGGATGAACAGGCATTGTAGCTAAAGTCGTTAGCATTGAAACTCTATCGGCAGCGGTTTCGCCAAGACCGATAATTCCGCCAGAACAGACCGTAATTCCTGCTTTTCTAACATTATGTATAGTATCAAGACGCTGATCAAATTTGCGCGTACTAATTATCTCATCGTAATAACTTTCTGAGGTATCCAAATTATGATTGTAAGCATAAAGTCCCGCTTCTTGAAGGCGAATGGCTTGTTCTTCAGTAAGCATTCCTAAAGTGCAGCAGACTTCTAAGCCAAGATTGTTGACTCCTTTTACCATTTCAATAACGCGATCGAAATCTTTATTATTTCTTACTTCGCGCCAAGCGGCTGCCATACAAAAACGTGACGAACCGTTTTCTTTTGCTTTTTGAGCGTGTTCAATTACGGTTTCTGTTGGCAAAAGAGACTGTACTTTTATATCGGTATGATAGCGAGCAGCTTGTCCGCAATAAGAACAATCTTCAGGACAACCGCCTGTTTTTACAGAAAGAAGTGTACAAACTTGTATTTCTGATGGTTTATGCCATTTGCGGTGAACTGTGGCAGCACTATAAACTAAGTCTAGTAAAGGCCGATCGTAAATAGCCTGAATTTCTTCTTTACTCCAATCGTGTCTTATTTCGTTCATTTTTCTATTCTTTAATTTTGAGACTTCTTTGTTGATGATCAAAAGTAATCTCTTGTTTTTTATTGAAAATGAACCGCTTTTTATATTGTAGATAGTCCGGTTGGGATTTTGATTTTAATTTGAACTAAATTTTTGAGATGATGAGAAAAACAGTTGATCCGCTGCATATAAGTCAGGAAATACCATTGTATGATTTGGAAGCAGTTTCGGGGCTAAGGGAGTTATTTAGCAGCGATGAACCACAAAGAATTTTGGATACCATAAAAATTCCAAATCTTCCAAAATGTGATGGGGCAATTTCTGTAACAGGTGATAGTATGTATCAATTATTGAAATCTGAAGATATAATTCTTTATAAAGAAACGGAATTTGAAAACATCTTTTTTGGTGAGATGTATCTTTTAAGTGTTAAGTTGAATGATTGGGAAGAATATATTACTGTGAAATATGTTTAAAAATCTGAACAGGGGCAAGACTATGTGAAATTGGTAAGTCAGAATTCTCATCACCAGCCTAAAGATATTCATATCTCAAAAATATCTGCATTGGCATTGATAAAAGCAAGTATTCGTATTAATACGATGATGTAATTCTGAAATATAAAAAAACTGCGTAAATGTTTTACGCAGTTTTTTGTTTATCCTAATTTCAAATCATATCTCTCTTCATTAAAAGTTTTCCCCCATTCTTTAACTTCTGTAGATTCAGTAAGTTCAAATCCAGCCATTTTATACATTTGAAGCGCTTTATCTTGTAAACTAGTCGTTAGGAGAAATACATTTTTGAATTTTTTGTCTTTGCAGAAATCTACAGCATCTGTCAAAAGTTTTTTACCGATTCCTAACCCTCTAAATGAAGGATCTAAAAGAAACCATCTCAATTGTGCTTCTGTTTCAGCTTGGTGTTGAATAGCGATGCAACCAACAATTTTGTTGTTATATTCTGCTATCCAAATTCTGTCATTTTCTGGAGAATAATTTTCTAAGAAATTGTAAAAAGTTTTAATAACATATTTTTCAAAATCACTTGAGAAATTTGATTCGTTTCCGTAAATAAATCCGTGTAAATAAATAATGTAACCAATATCTCCAGGTTTAATTTCATGACGATAACTAATATCGCTTCGAACAGGTTTGCTTTGAGATAAAAGATCTTTTACGGTCAACATAGAATTTAACAAATTCTCTTTTTCAAAGAAATTCAGTTTTTCAATTTGATTTTCAATTTGTTTCTCAACTTTTAAATTTAACGAATTCAATAATTCTTTTCCAGAATTACTAAGTTCAATATTAATTGCCCGTTTATCTTCTTGCGAGGCAACTTTTACAATAATATTTTCCTTTAAAAAATGTTTTAAAATTCGGCTAACGTAACCTTTATCCAGATTCAAAATTTCGGTGATTTTTTGCGCTGTAATGTTTTCGCTTTCGCTAATTTCGTAAAGGATCCGAACTTCGGTTAAAGAATAATCACTATCAAGATAATGCTGACTTAATATATCTAAGTGAGAAGTATAAAATCGGTTGAAACTTCTAATTTTTGAAGTTATAGTTTTCATAATTTTAAAATATTGCTTGATGCAAATATATAAAAATAGTTGCTTTTGTCAACTATGATATTTTTAGTTTTGAAAATCTAAAAATATTATCTACTTATTTTCCTTTCAGCAAATTAATACTTACTGAAGCGATATCTGAATCTGGAAAGCGTTTAAAAATAGATTTATCAGGAAATAATTCAGCTTGTGCGGCAATAGAATTAAAAACATCTATTTCAATAATGTATTGATCAGAAAATCCATGAGTAGCGTCGTAAGCTGTTGCGGGCGTTTTTCCTAAATTAGTAGCTGTAAGATTCGGATTAATGGTATGCAATTCAATTAAAAGCAAACCAAATTTATATACGTATGGCGACCATTTCTGTAAATGCTCCAAAAGATTATCTTCGACAAGATTATTGCTAATTCTTTTTCCTTTGTAAGCAAATGCACCAGTCGATTTACTGATTCTTTTTTCGTCAATATGTTTCGGATCTTGCCAAATTCTATTGTGATCTAAAAAAGTTCTAACATTTAGTAAATCTTTTAGGTCAATATTATAATTTTCTTTCAAATCACGTGCAAGAACATCAGGCCTTCCAATGTCTCCCCAAATTACTTTTGCCCAAATGTCTGCTTTTATAAGATTGGCTCTTGTTACTTTTAAAGCGGTTTGATTATAATCTGCGCCAACCAAAAATAAAGGATATTCGTCGAGCATTTTTCCTCGTAAAGTTTGTCTGTCAATAACTTCAAAAATGTGATGTAAAAAGGCGCCATTTCCGCAGCCCATATCTAGAATTCCTTTTGGTTGTTCTTCAATGGGTAAGTTAAAAAGTTTGATAAGAATTTCATCGACAACTTTAAAATAAGTGTCGTGAGCGCCGCCGCTTCCCCAAACGTTCATTTCGCGATAAACATGAATTTCGTTTTCTCCTTCTGCAGTTTTAAAAATATCAGGATTTCCAAAAATTAATTCTTCGATTTTAGCAAAAGTAGGAAGATAAGAAACGGTAACACCATATGCACTTGCTCTTTTGGCAAAAAACAAACCCGCTTCTGTAAACTGATAATTGCCATTTTTTTCCAAAAACCAGTCAAGATGCACAAAAAAGTCTAATATTTTTTTGAAATTTTCTGGGGATTTATGGAATTCTTCAGGTCTGAAAGAAGTTTCCATAAAATACTTGTGAAACATTCCATTCATTGCCAGACGTACAATTGTAGGTCCGATTAAATAACCTTCAATATGTTTTAAAATCTGATTTTGAATATTGTTTTTCAGCAGATCATTTGAACTTTCAATCCCATATCCATTTTTATATTTTTCAAAAATAAGATTGAGTTTTTCAAAAGGCACATCCTCAAACAAACGCGGATGAAACTGAACTGACATTTGAAGCAGTTCGACAACATCTTCGTACAGATAAAACATTGAAAAAGCTGTTTCTGTTTTTTCGTTTACTGAAATTGTAATTTCTTGTGCCTTATTATCTACTTCATAATCCAAAAATCCCTGAGAAGCTAGAACTCTCAATCCGACATTTAAATAGCCTTCATTTGCTTTAAAAGTAGTTGTAAGTTCTGCTAATTTTGTTTTTTCTTTTTTTAAAGTAAATTCTAAGACTAATTTATTTTTTAGAGCTATTGCTACTGGAGCAACAACCAATCCGTCAAGATGCCTGAAGATGGAACTTAAAAGTTGTGATTTGTCGTTCATAATACAAGAATGAAGGTTACCTTAAAAATAATGATTTTTTTTAAGTTTGCTGTTAAAATATATCTTGGATTATGATTTTTGAGTGAAGTGGGTTTTAGTTTTTTTTTTGAAGTAAGATTTTAGAATTAAAATTTCACTTTTTTATTCTAAAGTTTTTTGAATTGAGTTCTCAGTTAAAAATGATTAAATATTTAGTCTCTTTAGGATGGTTTTTAAGTAAAAAAAAACTCAATAAAAATATTGAGGTTTTAAATTCTTGCGGAGAAAGAGGCTCCGCCACCTGTATCGTAAGCACCAGCAAACACTGGGTGTCATGTTATGTCAAAAAAAGAAGGGCACTAATAGGACACTCTTAAAAATCTTGGGTTTATTAACCTCTGTAAATGTAGGAAAAAAATATCTAAATGCCTAATTATATGTGATTCTTGAAAAATTGTATTTTTAAAATTCTTCTTAAACAAGAAAAAAAATATAATTCAGAATATCTTTTCTGCAAAGCAAGGCGATTTTGTTATTAAGAGTTGCTATTTTATTCCTTTTTTATTTCTGCAAAACATAAACTATACTAAAAGAATACAATGAATTTGATGGTTGCACAATATCCGTTTTGTATATTGCCCATCCCTCAGCTAGATGTTTATTCAATTCAATTGGTTCAAATTCAAGGGTATGGTTTCCTTTTCTTAATTCTTCCGTCAACTCTGAATTGACATTGACTATTAAAACTTTCTTCATATTTATCTATATTAAATGTTCCTTTTTTTAAACTAAAGAAGTAATTATTTTAGTCTTCATCTTTGTGATCTTCCTTATTAATTAGGTTGTTTAACCTAAGATCCTCTAAATCAATTTCCTTACTATAGATAATATTAATTCTTTTAAGAATCATAAATAAAATAAGGAAAATATCGATTGTATATTTATAAAGGAAAAAACCTAGAAATAACTGAATTACAAAATTAAAATCCTTGTTGATAAGGACACATAGTAAATCGTTTAATGAATATATGTTTACAATAAGAATGGTGGAAAGAAACAATGCTATTAAGGCTTTAACAGAAACATAAACTGAAAAAGAAACATTGTATAAAGTTTCTTTAAGTAGCGCCAATCTTGTCTTCTTTTGCCTAAAAGATATTTTTAGATTTTCTGATGAAATACTTGAAATAAGAAGCACTAAGATATTTAAATAAAGTCCAATTAGAATTGACAAACAAATACCAAAAATATTTTTTACATCATTATCTGGAATTCTAATTAAAACTAAAACAGTAGAAGCTAATAGTGGAATATAAATAAATTCTTTTTTATAATCAGACTTATTCTTTCCATTAACTAGAGAGTTCTTGTGACCGATTATAATATTTTTTATATTTAATTTTGAATACATTATAAAATATTTAAATCAAAACTTCTAATTAATTTCTTAGCTTCCTTATTTATATTTTTAAATTCAGAAAACCCTTTATTATTATTAGCTACATTGATAACGTAATAGGGTCTAACCTTAAAAGTGTCTTCTAGGTCAATAGTTCTGGTATTTCCATCTTTTGTTGCCACGACCTTAACATTTGCATCATCATCAAATCCAATATTTCTAAACTCGGTTCCTTCGAAAAATCCTTCATTATTTTCTAAGTTTTTTAGTATTCTCTTTTTTGTATTAAAAGGAATCACTGAGTTCTCTAATGGAATAATTCGAAGTTCGACTTTATATTTTGAACCATCAATATAGGTTCCTAGATATTGTTCAGCCTTGTCACTGGAAATAATTTTTTGGCTTAAAGTAATGCTATTATATTGACCAAATTCTAAGTATTCCTTAATAATTTCAGATTCAACAAAATTGCTTATTTTACAATTTAATCCAGATAAATTTTCATGTATGAATTTTCTAAAAAGTTTATCAAAAACACCTTTAGCAGAATGCTTACCTTCTCTTTCTAAAACAATAAACCCATATTTCAAACCTAGTGGTACAATTATCATAAAATAATAAGGTCTTTCTACTGATTGACCTTTCTTTTTGGTATAGAGAACTGTTTTTTCTTTATTGCTTTCTACTACATCTTGCTCTTTACCGTCATCATCTCCAATCATGATTTTACCGGCAATATATCTTAAAGAATCATTAAATTTGAAAATACTTTTTACTTCGTTGCCATTTTTTACTTTTTCAATTTTTGCGGTTTTATCATCTATTTGCAAAGGAGGAAAAGTATCAACAAAATTAGGAAATCCATTTTTAAGCCTAACATATAAATCATTACCAAATACATCTTCTAAAATTACATTTTCAGTTGGTTTCCTATTTGGGTGAGCTATAAAAGTATATATTTCTAACTTTCTATTTTCCATATCTTTTCTCAAGGTTTATAATTGCAAAGGCTTATTTAACGTGCATTTTAATTTAGAGAAATTAAGTCTAATTTAATTACCAGTAAAAGAACAAATATTGAAATTTATTTATTAATATTTTTACGGAAAACCATAATCTTAATCAATTATTTACAATTCTAGTGATTAATTGCCGTTTTGCAGCAGGTATTTATACTGTTTTTTTAAATGCTCGATCCTTTTCTATTTTTTGATTATGATATTGTTTTCAGATTAGTGCACAATGTTTGAATTTCTTGCACAATGTTGCTGAAATGGATTTGTTTAAAATAATGTTTAAAGTTATCATCATAATTATAATCAGTTAGATTATTTACTATCAGTTGATTTGCTAATCTATTTCTAATTATGTCTGCTTCATTATAAAAACAAAAGTCATAAATGTTTTTATTAAGAGAATACCTAATATCTAGTCTATATATTTTATCGCTAAATTCATATCCAGTTATTGAGATACCTGGATGCCCAGTGCTACCTTTGTCCCAAAGGAACTCGATTTTTTCAAATGGCTCAATACTTAGTAATTTCTTATAAATAAATTTTAATAAAAAAATAGTTCTAAGTTCTAAATGATAACCGATTATTGTTTTTGCAGGTAGCAATCGTATATCATCATTATTGTTCCATCTAATCTCCATCAATTTAGATTGCTGCAACGGGTAGGCAGATTCAACAAAGTAATATTCCCATTGATCAATATTGTATTGGTGAGAATTTATAATATCTATTAAAATAGAATTGAAATCTAAAAGTATATTTTCTCTCTTAATAATTTCTAAGATTAGAAGTTCTAATATTTTTAATTTATCATCTTGTATAAAAACTCTTCTCCAGTTTTCATTTCTGCTACGCAAAGAATCTGTATCAGTTTTACAGAACGTCCAATTTGAATTAACTTTTATCAAATAATCTCCTAGAGATAACAAAGCTCTTTGTAATAAAAATTCTTCGGTATCTTTTTCAAATAATAAATACAATACTTTAGAATAACTTTCAAATTGCTCATAGTTATAGTTATCACCTCCGTCAGATTGACACAAATTAAAAATAAAATTAATTTGTCCGTAAAAATATGGGTGTTTTTCCAGCTTGTCAATACAAGAATGCCATTGTTCATTTTTAAGTAAATGACCTTTAATCTTTTCCTCATTAAGTTGGTTTTGATTGAAAAACCTTAATTCAAAGTTGTCAGCATTTATTATATCACTTAGTAAAACTGAGTCTAAAAAATGTTCATTAAACAAATTGTCAATGGTATTCAAGGCAATATATAGGTTTTCGGGATTTTGGATGTAAGTATTATAAATTATATTTCTTAAAATTCGCAACCAATTTTTTAAATGATTAATTTTACATGATTGAACTTTTTGAAAATATTTTATAATAGCATAATACATTGCGTGATCCCATAAGTTCAATGTAAAGGAACTCTTCTTTATGTAAGCATTTAGGATAGAATTCGAAGCAAAAGGTTTTGTTGTTACTTCAGTTATTGCAACTGTCAATTCCATATTCTCACTTAGCTTAAACAAAGCATTAAAAGCATCAGTAATAAATTCTAAAGCTTCGTAAGAAAATAATTCAAATAAAAAGTCATTGTGATCTTCTCGTTTTACGTTACTTAAAAATTTACTAATAGGAATATATTGCACTTTTTCTCTATCATAAGAATCAGTATTTCGTATATCTTGGACAAGACTTTTTAAAAAATCAGGTATTTCTCTTTCTTTGCCACTGCCTAAATGATAGTTTAATGCCATTGTTTTCAAAAAATTGAAATATAAATCATCAAGCCCTGTGTAGTCAACATCTAAATTTTTCCAAAAAAAATCTAACCAAATAGTATCAATCTTTACCCAAAAATCTCTTAAAAAAATCTTTTGTTCTTCAGAATCATATTTTTTCTCAGTAAAATTTTGCAACCAAGCTTTGAAATGCTCAAAATCGGTCAATTGTTTTCCTCTTTCATTCATTTTTATATATAACTCATCTGACTGATTCAGTTCATGCAAATCAAAAAAATCAAACGTAAATGAAAGTGTTTTTAATTCTATTTCTTTAAAGTTTAGTTCTGGTGATTTAGAAAATTCTTTGTGTATTTGCTCTAGCATTACGATCGCACCGTTAACTGTTGCGTCGTAATCCCATTTAGATAAATACCAGATATACTTACTTATTTGATCTTTTATATTTATTTTATTTTTACTATCAATATCACTTCGGATTTTAAGAATATTATCGTTACTAGATAACTCATCAAAAAAAGCCAATGCTGATTTTCTATTGTTGTATTTAAAATTGGTTAACCAATTACCATGACCATTTCCTTTTCGCATATTGATGTACCAATATAGTAGAAATAAAGTGGTTAATCTTTGCTGTCCGTCTAACGGAATAAAACGTAAAGTATTTTTTAAAGTAATTGCTTTGGTGCTAATTGTTGAATCTACATTAATGTTAAATTGATTTGCATATTGTTTTACAGTACTTAAAAGTTTTTCGACAGCTTCTGAATGCAATTGCATTTTCTCAAGCTCATCTTTACCTTCAACTTTTCCATAAATAAAACCTAAATGTATAGGCTCTCCTTTTATTATACTGCTAACTAAATTGGAGACAAATTTTTCTCGAATGTAAGTAACATTTTCTTGCTCTCTACCTTGGGCATAGTCTCTTTGTATTATAGGAATTTCTATAATATACTGATTAATTAGTTCAAAAAAAGAATAATTCTTCATCATAGCGGTACACCTAAAAATTGTTTTATTTTATTTTTTATATCTTCCACATATGCTTCTCTATCCATAGTATTCCAGTAGTTCATTGTAATTTTATCTGAAGGAGTCATTGCTTTTTGGAATACCATTTTTGTAGCTAAAGGAATATAGGCTTCATCGTCAATTAAGTTATTGATTCCAAGTACCATTTCGCGTTTTTTTCTAAAGACCTTGTTACCAACTCTAATATTTGTCAAATTATCCAAAAGGCATAGATTTGAAATACTGTCTTTGTCAAATATTTCAAGTAATTGACTCTCGATATTTTTCACGACAGTATTTGTTTTAGCTAAATCTGATAGATCAATTTCCGCCCATAATTTTAGATATTCTGCATTTAATTCTAAATCTTGTGTTATCTCTTGAAGTTCATTATACCAATCATTTAAATCGTCAAGATTTTCAAAGCCTTTTGAATTCTTAGCATAGATATGTTCAATATTCCATAGCTTGACTTTCTTAAATAAATCGAATGGAAATTTATAGTATTTGTCTGTTAGTTGTGCAACAGCTATATTATATATTAGTAAAATTTGAAATACGCTATATTTACCATACTTTATTTCGTCAGGATTGTATTTGCTTTTGAAACTTTTTTCGTCGTGAAAAAACTCCTCTACCAGAATTTGTCTTAAATAATTATTTAATTCTTCTTTGTTTGATTTCTCTTTATACTTTTCAATAATATCATGAACAGATTTGTTGGTGAGATGAACTAATGCGCCTAATAAATGATAGGTTTCTCTATTGTTAAACCATTCTTCCAATTGGCTATAAAGAGAAGAAAGATTTCTCCATTCAGGCTTTTTATCAGAATTAAAAGCTTTTTCATATTCACGATAGGTGTAAAAAAGATCTTCTGCTTTTTTGCCTTTACCTTTTTCAAGTTGTAATAAGAGAGTAATTTTATTTGCTATTTCCCTGTTATCCTTTTCACTATTTATAAAACTCCAAAAAGAAGGTAGTTTTAAATGATGTTCAATTGCATTCCATTCATCTGCAAATTGATTTTCTTCGTATGCTTTACGAGTAGCATCTGATATGCTATTTAATTCAAGTACATAAAGTCCCTTGATTAATTCTGCCTGATCAAGGTTAATCTTTCCATCATTAAAATTTATAAATGTGTTGGTAGCATTATCCGTCGTACTTTTTTCTGTATACCATATTACTTTGGTCCTGTAAAGGAGGTTTCTATGTATAACTTCTTTTCTTTCCTCAGCAATACAAAACCATCGCTTTATTATACAGTATGCCTTAAAAAAGTAGAAATTATCAACACTGTCACTTACTACATATGTATTAATAAAACTTTTTTTCCAGTAATCTGATATTTGACGATCAAGCTGCTCCTCGCTAATTTCAATAAAATCGGGAATGTTGTAATTATTTAATTGTCCTAGAAACCTATTTACACCATCTTTGTCACCTCTTGTCTCGTACTTTAAATTAAAGAAGTCACTATTGAGCAAATATTTTAAAATAAGATAGATTGTCGTTGAGCGTTGTTGACCATCAATTAATTCATAAATAGTTTCCTCCTTTTTTTTTAAAACAAGCGGTTGTAGGCAATAGAAGCTTTCTTTACTAGAATTAAAAGTAATTATGTCATTTAATAATGAATGGATTTCTCTAATTCCCCAGCGGTAACCTCGTTGATATTTATCAATCGTAAAGGTTAGCCCTTCTAGTTGATAAATAAATTTTAGAGATTCTTTAGTATTACTAATTCTGTTTATTGAATCATTTTTTATTTCCTCCACGTGTATATTAGTGTGATTTGTCTTTAATTTACAGTACATTGTTTATTCGCTTCTTAATTACTTCTTGATACTAAAAATTAATTCAAAAAAGGTAATTAAGAATGAAAATTAAAAATTAAAAATGTCTAAAAGGACCAACTTACAGGTAATCAAAATAAATTACTTATATATTATGTTCGTAACAAAGTAATAAATTATTCATTATATAATTTATTTATCTTATTAAATGCCTCTTTAGCTAACAATTCGGTCACGGTTTTATTAAAATCCTTCTCCTCCATATATCGAGCAAAAATATCTTCATTTTGATCAATGCGTTCAATGAATAATTGTTGAAGTATACTTTTAAACATCAAGGTAAATTTATCTTGGGGATTAGCTTGTGCCGCTATTATAATGTCTTCGTTTTGTATAGCTGATTCAACAATTTGGTCAAAGAAATATTGGTCAGCTTGTGTAAAATCAGTTCCAAAGCGTGTATTGACTACATCAACAATTCTTGAAAAAGGAACATGTTCTTCACGTACCATACCTGAAGCTACATCAGTAGGACCATCTAATTTATAGTACTTGTCGATATTTAGACTTATTGAACCCTCACTTATTTTTTGTAAACGATAATATTCTAATCGGATGGTATCATCAAAGCTGTAGTTTGGGCCAGTATTTCTTTTAGGTAATTTATTGGATAAATGCCTTAAATAGACAAATAGCTTTTCTAGATCGGAATCTTGATAAGGTATTATTTGACTTAAAAAAGCATATAAATTCTTATATGCAATTATTTTTCCTCTCCATAATTCAGCTTCTTCACCTTGCTCTTTTAAAAAGAATCGAAATTTTTCAACTGGAAAATCTAATACATGGTTCATCTCTTCATGATCCTTGTTGCTTTGTTTTTCTTTAGGTTTAAAGTAGATTGTTGTAAATTTATCAATATCCTCCTGGGTGAAAATATCTGCTATCAATAATTCTTGCTGGATTCTGTATAAGTTAGCAGGATCTGCTTCCCGACCTAGTAAAGCACCATCATGATAAGTTTTGAAAGCAGCTTGTATTTCTTCTCGGGCATTGACAAAATCTAATACGAATGTATCCTCTTTTAGTGGGTGTATACGATTTAATCTAGACAAAGTCTGAACCGCTTGAATTCCTGATAATCGTTTATCAACGTACATAGTATGTAACAAAGGTTGATCAAATCCCGTTTGATACTTTTCTGCTACTAATAAGATACTGTATTCTGAAGTCGCAAAATTTTCAGGTAAATCTTTTTCCTTTATACCATTATTCATTTCTACTTCAGTATAAACAGTGTCAGGTATTTTGTCGTCTTTTACTTCTCCCGAAAAAGCTACTAGAGATTTAATATTATAGCCTTTAGTTTTAATAATTTTATCAAAGCTTTGTTTATATCGAACTGCTTCTAAACGAGAGCTAGTTACTACCATAGCTTTTGCTTTACCTCCAATTTTATGCCTTGTCGATTGATAAAAATGTTCTACCATAATTTCTGTTTTCTGAGCAATATTATGCGGATGTAAACGCATGAAGCGACTTAATGCTTTAGCCGCTTTCTTTCGTTCTACTTTTGGATCATCCTCTGATGATTTTACCAACTTGTAAAATGTAGAATAAGAGGTGTAATTTTCTAAAACGTCCAAAATAAAACCTTCTTCAATTGCTTGACGCATAGTGTATTTATGAAGTGGCTCTCCATTAGTTGCAAATAATTTAATTGTTTTATGTTTTGGAGTTGCTGTAAATGCAAAAAAACTAATATTTTTTTGTTTACCTCGTTTCGCCATATTACGATATAAAGCAACCAAGCTATCTTCATTTTCTTCAGTAGCTTTTTCCTTAGCTTCGTTAGCTAAATTTTCACCTCCTAAAACTTCTTTTAAATCAGCTGCCGTTTCACCCGATTGAGAACTATGTGCTTCATCTACCAAAATGGCGTAATTTTTGGTCTTTAATAAACCTCTCGTTTCATCACCTCGTGCCTCTTCTAATTTTCGTAATTGTTCTGTAACAAACGGAAATTTTTGTAATGTAGTTATAATTATAGGTACTCCGTTTTCTAATGCTTCAGCTAATTGTTTTGAATTTTTATTTATTTTTAAAACGACTCCCTTTTTATGCTCAAATTGATAAATAGTATCTTGTAATTGTCTGTCTAACACAACACGATCTGTAATTACAACTACTGAATCAAATAACTTGGTATTGTCAGCTTTGTGCAACGAAGACAAACGATGAGCTACCCAGGCAATTGTATTACTTTTACCGCTACCTGCCGAATGTTCAATCAAATAATTGGTTCCCACATCATCATGTAACGATTTTTCGATCATGGCTCGAACTGCTTGTAACTGATGATAACGAGGAAAAATCATAGTTTCTTTTTTGACTTTTCTTCCTTCTTCAGTTATTCTGTCTTCAATTTGCAAATGGATAAATTTACCTAAAATATCCATTAAACGATCTTTTTGTAATACCTCTTTCCAAAGGTATCCCGTCTTATAACTTAATCCTTCAAAATCAATAGGATTACCAGCGCCTCCCTCATTTCCTTTATTAAAAGGAAGAAAATAAGTTGCTTCTTTTGCTAAACGAGTTGTCATTTCAACTACCTCGGTATCGACAGCAAAATGTACTAAGGTTCTTTTCTTAAATTCAAATAGCAATTCACGAGGATCACGATCATTTTGATATTGCTTCTTAGCATTATTAATATTCTGATTTGATAATGGATTTTTGAGCTCTAATGTAATCAAGGGAATACCATTAAGACTTAAAACAACGTCAATTGAATTTGGATTACGGTTGCTGTAATATAATTGACGTGTAATACCAAATATGTTCTTGTTGTAATTCGATAAAACCTCTTCATTCATAGAATGGGAAGGTTTAAAATACGCTAATTGTAATTGTTTGCCATAACATTTAAAACCATGACGCAAAGTTGATAGTACGCCATGAAGCTCAATCCATTTGATTAGGTCATAAATAATTTGATTCCCAGTATTATTACCCAAAATAGACTGTAACTTCTCCCATGTTTTAGATTGTGTTTCCTTTATAAATGCAATAATAGTTTCAGGAAATAACGCTTTGTCCTTTGCATATGAGGAATTTGGCTTATTTACATAGCCACAATCTAATAATATCTCTTCTATGCTATTTTCAAATGCTATTTCTTTAGTTTGGGGATTACTCATTTCTTTCTAGCGAATTTAAGTTTTTTTTCTAGTTTTAATAAATAAACTAAATGTTCTTGCAAAGCATGTTTTAATGGAATACAAAATTCAGCATACTTACCTCCTGAAATTTTATCAATTTCTGAAATTGCTTGAGTGGTTTTTGCTTTTTTAATAGGAGCTGCTTTCCCTATAAACTTATCAATAGCATTTTTTCTATCTTCAATTAATATAGGATGTCTTAATCCTAATAATTCAATAGTATTATTACCCCTATCTGTAACTCCTTCAACGTCACCTGATTTTGTGTATTTAAAATGATCTTCACAATTAGTTTGAAGAGGTAAGATATAATCGTCACCATTATTAACCCAATTATCATCTTTTTTAATCGCTCCAAAATATTTGTGTTTAGGAATTCCCTTAGGTGCTACTTTAGGAAAACAGGCAACCATATTAGAATAATCTAAATCAGAAACAGTTTCAATACCTTCTTCCATATGATTTCTGCACAATTCTTCAGGTTTTAGGTGTTCTATATGGCATGAGTCTAAGCCAATTCTTTTTAATGTATAAGCACATATAAAACCTTGTTCTTTTAATAATGCTTTTTTTATTGGTTTTCTTTCGGCAGTACCTAAACCAGTATCATAACGCATTTGAATACCTGCTTTTTCATTTTCAAGTTTTGTTTGAATAAAACTTGCTGGTTCATCTCCTTTAGTTATTCTCTTCATCTTCAAATAATTCAAGGTGAGCCATCTGTGCTTCAAACATTACCCATTCAGATAGATCTAAATTCTGAGCTTTGTACTTTTCAATTAAAGTTCGTGCTTCATCGAATTCAATATCATTGATTAGTTTTTGGACGGCAGCAATAGCCTCATCTGATTCTTTTAAGCGATCACTATCTTCCATTATAAATTTTAATATCCAATTAATATCCAATCCAAAGCTTTTAATGGTTTGGTCAACTTCAAAATTTTTAATGATTTGTATATTCTCGGGAAGAACTGAGGATATAATTTGTGGCGAATGCGTAGTTGCTATAAATTGGCAATTAGGAAATGTTCGTTTTAAATCGCTGACTACGGTACGTTGCCATTTAGGATGTAAGTGTAAATCCAATTCATCTATTAAAATTACAGCTTCTCCATACAATGGATTTTCTAATGTTGCATTAGCTATTGTTAATCTTCGAGCTATATCTAAAACTACTGTTAATAGAGATCTTTCTCCATCTGATAGTTGTTGTAAACTTAATGTTTTCTTATTTTTAATGATACTAAAAGTGTTTTTTTCGCCTCTCAAATCTTTAATAACTGAAAGATTAGAAAAACCTGGTAAAAAAGTATAGATTGCCTCTTTAATAGTATTTATTTTAATTAATAAATCAGGCTTTTCAATAGCTAATGCCTCTTGTGCTAAAAACCAATCTGCAAACAATCGAATTGAAAATTCTCTCTTATTATGTAAAGCATCTGCAAAAGCTATCGCTTGTCCACCAACTGTTTGACTTTTAGATGCTTTTTCTTCATTCATTAAAGAACGATGTGAGGAAAAAAAAATCCCTAAAGGTTGATTTGTTTGATTTTTATGCTCTTTAGAAATTGTCGGTTTAAATACAGGTTCATTATTAACTTCAAAAGTTTGATTTCTTATATCTTCAGTCTCTACAACTTTTGTACTCGCTTTTTGTTTAGTTAAGACAAACGAATAATCGCTTGTACCTAAACTAAGTGAAGCATTTAATTGTAAACTTTCTTTTTCAATTTGAATATCATAACTATCAAAATGATCTTTTTTGTTTTTGGAAACTGTTGATTCTGGTAATAAATGAGAAAGAACAACTCTTAAACTTTCTAAAACAGTCGTCTTTCCCACACCATTAATTCCAACAATCAAATTAAAACCGGTTTGAAACTCTAATTTAGCATGTGTAAAACCACGTACATTGGTTAATTCTAAGGTGTTTATTTTCATATTTTATAGTTAAATTTCTATTTCACCATTGATAGCAGCTGATATAATGGCAGTTCGTTTTTCTTTTAATAGGTCGATTGTTGTCTTTATCTTATTTGTAATTTTATCAAACCTCAAACATTCTTTATCAAGAAATTTTACAATTTCTTTCTGACTCTCTATAGATTGCGGAAAAGAGATTGAGAAATTCTTGATGTTTTCAAAAGAAATTGCTTCTCGACCACCTCCGTATTGGAGTAAATCGATTTGATACTGTCCTACCAATGAAATGATTACAAAGTGCAAGTATCTATATAAAATCTTCTTGTTAACTCTTATGATGCAAACATGTTGATTAATGTTAGCTTCTATGTCTAAATTGAAATAATAACATCTTCCAATTGAACCACCTGTAATATTTAACAGCAAATCTCCCTTTTGTACTTGAGAAGATCTCATTTCTTTATGTATATCTTCAGGAATAAACGTTTCATCATTCAATCTTAATCCATCATTGTATATGTTTTGACTTCTCAAGAACAAAATGCCTGTATCTGTATAAATGTTTGCTCCTCCTAAAGGCGTTACCCCACTTCCTATTTTTTTTGTTAAAAATTTTAGTCTTTCAAGATTCCAACAATTCGGAATTTCACCCAACCACTCAATTCCTGAGTCTTTCATTGCTGTATTTAGGTCTAAACCTTTAGTAACCGATTGATTGATAATGGTTTTTCTCTTTTCTTCAAACAGTGCTATAAGTTTTGTTTTGTTTTCAATTAATAAGTCTATTTTCATTACTTCTTTGTCTAAAAACGTTACAATTTTGTTTTGTTTGGATATTGATGGCAGTGGCAGCTTATATTTTCCAATAGCATCTTTGGGTATTCCAAATCTAGTAACACCAGTTGCTTCAATTTCTAATTGGAGTCTATGCTCTTTTGATTCAAACGAATAATATAAAAATTTTGGAGTAATTAAATCTGTTTTGGGTCTCAATAAAGCCAAATGATAACCACAAACGGTAATATTTTCAAAATCCCCCGATACAATTGCAGGAATTCCAATATCGTTCCAACTTTCGGAATCTTTTGTAATTAACACATCTCCTCTTTGAATTAGAAATTTTTCTATTTCATTTTCAGTTGCGGAGCCTTTCATGAAGTCTAGGTCAGATGTAATGTAAGTGTTTTTATAAACGTCCATATAGTTACAAAGTCTTACTTTATCTTCATTATCCTTCACTATTTTATCAACAGGGGATATACGGTAATTGGCCACATGAAAGAGTGGTACTATTTTTCTATCAGGCGAAATCTTATTTTGCCAATCTAAATAATTACTCATACTTAATTATTTAATAGCTCTAGAATTTCATTTTCAACAATATTTAATTCCTTGTTGATAATATCCAAGGAACGATTATTATCTGTTTTGAAGAAATAACGATTAAAATTGATTTCGTAGCCCACTTTATCTTTTGATCTATCCATCCAAGCATCAGGTACAAATGGCAATACTTCGTTTTTAAAATATTCTCTTATGTTTATTTTCAAAGGAATGTTTTCAAAATCACGTAAATCAGGATCAGCTTCGAATTCATCTTTGCCTTTTTGTACTTTTTCCGCTTCAGCATCTTTGATTGTAAAAACACTACGAAAAAGATTCAATTCCTTTGCGGACCATTTTTTTTGGTTTATTTTTTTTATTTCCTTTAATACTTTAGTCCAATTCATTAAAGGTTCGCGACCTAGCTTTATGTCAATCGCTTGTATATCATCTAGTAAATGAGGACAAGCATCTAAAAATGCAGATTTTCCTTCTAAAGACATTTGGTATTTTAAACGTAATGGTCGCTCTACGGTCACCCTTGTAAAGCCGAAATCCTTATTATCAAAATTTTTAGTGTTTGTAGTATTCTGATATCGACCATACTCTTTTGTAATCATTTTTATTTGATCGGGTTCAATTACATTGACAATACCGTCATCAATGTTCCCTTCGCCGATCTTACGCCGTTTGCTTCCCTGACTCTTACGCATAGGAATATAAAATTCTCTAGCATCAAATAATTGAATTTTACCCTTTTGTTTAGTCGCTTTTCGGTTAGTTAATACCCAAATATAAGTTGTGATTCCAGTATTGTAAAACATTTGTTCTGGCAAAGCAATGATGCCTTCTAGCCAATCATTTTCAATAATCCATTTACGAATATCACTTTCTCCTGATCCAGCTCCTCCAGAAAACATGGGTGAACCGCTAAATACAACAGCTAGTCGAGAGCCAAACTTTTTGTTAGTAGGCTCATAAGGCTCAAACTTACTAATCATATGCTGCAAAAACAGCAAAGCACCATCATTAACGCGAGGTAAACCTGCTATAAAACGTCCAGTCTTGTCGCGATCAATTTGCGATTTTTGCTTTTTCCAATCTACACCAAATGGTGGATTAGCAATCAAATAGTCAAATTTGTTCTCTGAAAATTGATCATCAATTAAGGTATCACCGTATTTAATAGTGTCTTCAAATTTGGAAGAACTTTCATTTTTAATCAATAAATCGGCTGCTGCAGTAGCAAAAGCACGTTTATTATAATCTTGTCCATATGCTACCAATATGGCTTCATGGTTAAGCTCTTTTACATGATTTTTAGCTTCAGACAACATGCCTCCTGTGCCGCAGGTAGGATCTAATATCTCACGAATAACCGATTTGCCTTGCAAAAAATTATCATCATCAATAAACAAAAGGTTTACCATTAATTTGATAATTTCGCGTGGTGTAAAGTGATCTCCCGCTGTTTCGTTTGCTAATTCATTAAAGCGACGAATTAAATTTTCGAATATAAGTCCCATGTCCCTGTTTTTAACAACATTCGGATGTAAATTAACTTTCGTAAATTCGGAAATAATTAAATACAAAATATTAGCATCATTCATTGCAAATATTTCTTTCTCAAAATCAAAAAATTCAAAAATTTGTCTGACATTCGGTGAAAAACCATTAATGTAGCTAACCAAATCCTGAGCAATGCTATCAGGAGCACCTTTTAATTTTTCAAAGGTAAAAGGAGAGGTATTATAAAATTTTTGTCCAGTAATTTTTTCAAGTTTAGAACTTAATAGGGAAGGCGAAACATCATTATGATATTTTTGCTTTAAGTTTTCATATTCTTTAAGTACTTTATCTTTTGTGCTTTCTAAAACAGAATCAAAACGACGTAAAACAGTCATAGGTAACATAACACGTTCATATTGTGGAGGTCTGTACGGTCCACGTAATAAATCTGCTATATCCCAAATAAATTTTATATGTTGTTGATGTGAGGTCATAATTATTTAAATTGCAAGTGTCGTTTTTTATAATAAAACTGAAAGGTAAAAATAGAAAAAAAACAGTACTTATAGTGGTTTTATTAACTATGAATACAGAAAGATTTCATATAAAGTGGGCTGTACATTTTTTAGCTCCAGGATAATTGTTTTTAAACACCTCTATAAATTCTTCTTTTCTTTTTTTGTTTAAACTTTTTTGATACATAATCATTTATTTTCTCACCTCGAAGAAGTATATCTGCCAGATTTTCTTTCGCATAAGCATTTGAATCTAAATTTTGTAGTTTTTCTGAACTATCTAAATTGGTGTTCTGGCATTTTTTTTCTAGCGTAAGAATATTCATTGCACAGCTTTCTTGAATTCCTTTTGCACCGAACTCTTTTCCGATATCACTTCCATTGATAACAGATTGCGTTTTAAAATCGATAAAAGTAATGCCATAAAGCTTCCCCTCATTGCTTTTTCTTAATATAGTATGAATTGCTTCATCTTTGAGCCTTTCGGATAATCTCTCTACAGAAGTCATTCTCTCATCAAAGAAAGCCTGTCTCAAAGCATTTCTAACATGTTTTTTGCAGTAGTGCTTCTTTGTTTCATTTACCTTGAATTTTTCCTCCAGAAATTTTAAGGTAGGTCTGCTGTCGAATTCGCTTGCTTTTATCGGCATGCCTATCGGTTTTGAATTCTGGTCAAGTATCTTGTAAAGCAGTCCGTTGTTTTTAAAAACTCTTGATTCCTCGCTTCCTCTGTCAGCATGAACATTATAGAGATTTAAAACCGCGTTGAGTTCAGGCAGGCTTGAATATTTGTAATCAAATAAAACTTTGTTTAAAACTGAATTGATCGCCTTTTTGGACTCTGCTTTTCCGTATTGGACTCTGCCGACATCTATTGGATTTAACGAAAATTGTTCTTTCTGTTTTCTTCCTTCGGCTTTTACAAGCCCGAACATTTCTTCAATTTCTTTTCGGGCAGGCTCTGATTTTCTGATCCCTAATAAATGAAGATCGATTCTTTTTCCGTCTCTCTGAATGTTGTTTGTTACAATATGACAATGGGGATGCCCCGCATCATAATGCTGGTATACCAGATAAGGTTGTCTGCCGAAGCCCAGTTTTTCCATATAAGTGTCTGCAATTTCAGCCAGTTTTTCTTTCGAATGATTCTCCGAAGGATCAAAGTTGAGCGAGATATGCACTGAATTCCGCTTCGTATTGGTATTGAGTTCTGCCAGTTTCAGAAAGCGGTTTAATTTTGAAGTGAAATTCAGTTTTTCCAGTTCCAGCGGATAATTAACCGCGCTAATGCATTCCGCTTTTCCGATATCAACTTTATTTTCGTTGTAATTTAGAATGCCTCTTATGGACGAGCTTGTTTTTATCACTGCAACCATTTTTCTGCTATTTTCTGGGTGTGGCCTGAGACCTCTTCCATTTTGTCAAAAAGTCTTTTTCTCTGGATTTCGAAAAGATAAAGATGCCCTTTGAAATCGGGAACAGTTTTGAGCGTGTTAATCTTTCTGGCAATCTGATTTATATTATTGCCGATTGCCCGTAATTCGGAAGTAAGTAGAGCTGTCTCTTCCATCAGATCGTCCAAAGACTGGTTTCTGTATGTGGTTACAATGGGTTTGTTAAATAAGTGCCTTCTCATATGGTCACTTAATTTCCGACAAGTGCTTGCTCTAAATCTCTTTTCCAGTTCGGCATACTCCAAAGGAGTCAATCGCAGTCCCACGATTCGTGTTCTGTTTGAATTTTCTCTTTTCATCATCTTTCATTTTCATTGTTATCAAACTCTTTTTCTTTTAGTGTCCCCACCACCGAGTTCCGAGGCAATAGGTGGCAAGATAGGCGGTTGTTAAACAACCGTTCATCTTGCTGATTGCAGGAACGTGGTAATCTTTGGAGATTTTTTAAAAGCCAGCAACTAATTTAATGAGAATCTTCGAAATCATGATAAGTAAAATTTACCTATCATGACTACAGACAGTTAGAATGAATAAATACTTAAAAAAGAAAAAGGAAAAAAAGAAAGCAGTCTGTAATTGGACAATCAGACAGTTGAAGTGCTATAAGTCCCGAAGGGTGGCTTTTTGGAGGAACGAGAAAAAGTCATTATGCGTACTTCTCTGACTGTGTCCAATATTTTGCTTTAATTTTTTTCTGATTTAGATTTTTATCGTTAAAAAAATGATTAAAGATTCATTTTATTAAATGATTGGTTATCATTTCAAAACTTTAACTAAAAAAGCCTGTTTTAGAAAAATCTTGGCCTGTTTTAGATAACAAGTAACTAAAAAGCGTAGTATAATTTTGTGTATTAAAATAACAATTTTATAAAGTGACAATAAGCTCTTTAATATCAGTGTTTTATGTGCAACGAACAAATAAGTAAGAAAATTTTTTCATTGTAAGTGAAAATGGCACGTTTTTGAAAACTTTTGGCTCGATTTTGATAACAAGCGTTCAAATCAACAGCAGTAAATTTGTATCAACAGAATTCTTAAATGCTTAAACGAGGCAAATTTAGTGACAATGTATTAATAGTATACTATATGAATAATTAATGCATGAAAGTATTTTTTAAGGTGAAATTGGCTTGATTTTGATATATTTTGGCTTGATTTTGATATGTCTTTGTAAGTCAAGCTATTGTAATTTTGGAATATGCTATTATCTGGAAATTACTTGAGTTTAATAAATAATCAAATTTTTGACAAACGATTCCAATTTGTTTGCTATGTGAATGATTGAGAATAATGTAAAAATCTAAATAAGCAGGCATGATTAAATCATTAATGAAAAGAATAGAAAATCATGAGAAATAATGTAATAATTAAAAGTATGGTTCTCGAGATTATTTGTCTACTGCATGTAGTTCTGTTCGTATATGCAGCAATAAGCAAATTGTTGGATTTTGAAAATTTTAGAGTGCAATTGGGACAATCCCCTTTATTAAGTGCTTTTGCTGGATCAGTTGCGTGGATTGTACCAATACTCGAATTACTTATTGCTTTATTTATTACTATCAAAAGATGGAAATTGATCAGTCTTTTTGCGGCTTTTAATTTGATGGTCATGTTTACATCGTACATCTATATTATATTAAATTATAGTTCTTTTATTCCTTGTTCATGTGGAGGTATCTTAGAAAAAATGGGATGGAAGGAACATTTCTTTTTTAATTTGGTTTTCATAATGCTGGCAGCAGCGGGTATCCTGATATCGGCCGGTAGGGTGTCTCAGACATCTTTTATTTCAAAACCCGCTGTTCTTGCCAGTTCTTTCGTCCTTTCGATTTTTTTTAGTGTTGGTCTAGTGACTATTTTATTTATTTCATCTGAAAATATAATACATCATCGGAATAATTTTGTACGCCGTTTTCCTCATCATCAGGCCGTAAAAAGGAGTGAAGTTGATCTTCTTTATAATTCGTATTATTTTGCTGGAGTAGCAAATGGAAATTTATATTTAGGAAATAATACTGCTCCGTTACATCTAGTGTCATTCGATAGTGTTTTGCAAAAGAAAACATCATTAAAAATAGAATTGGATAAGAGTGATTTTAAATTTAAAGCTGTCAAAATTAATATTTCAGCACCTTACTTTTTTGTTGCGGATGGAAATGTCCCTTGTTTGTTTAGAGGAAAAATCTCAGATTGGAAAGCATCATTATTTATGAATCAAAAAGCATTTTTTTCACTAATTACATCAATCGATTCTCTGAATGTTGCCTTTCGAGGGCAGGCGGTAAAGAATAATGAAAATATAATTGGGTCCATCTTTCTGGGAAAGAATCAAAAAGTAAAATTAAATCCAAAACTGTTAAAAAAACAAATTGATGGAATTTTTGATACAGACGGCATGCTGCATTACAGTCCGAAGATAAAACGTATCGTTTATGTGTATTTATATCGAAATGAATTTGTCGTAGCTAATGATTCTCTTGATTTAAAATATATAGGAAAAACTATAGATACTACAAGCCAAGCACAAATTAAAATTTCCAACATTACAAGCAGGAATCAAAAGAAAATGTCGGCACCGCCGATTATCGTTAACAAAGCCAGTACAGTATGTAAAAATCTTCTTTTTATTTACTCACCAGTTCATGGATTATATGAGTCGAAAGATTTATGGAACCAGGCAAGTACTGTTGATGTTTATGATTTGAATGATGCTTCTTATGTTTCGAGCTTTTATGTTTATAATATGGGAGATCAAAAAATAAGAAATATAATTGTTAATGAGAATTACCTCTATGCCCTTATTGGTAATTATATAGTTTGTTATCAACTTAGTAATTCACTCTTACAGCATTACAAAAGTGAATTATGATTATAATATACTTAGCGCTCAGTATCAGGAATGTAATCGAACACCTGTAAAAAAAGTAGATATTTTTTTAATTTAATTTTTATTATCATGAAAACATTAAATGTGAAAAAGCTTTTGCCTGTGGCAGTGTTTGCCCTTGCAATTGCAGGTGCTTTTGCCTCAAGTCCAAATGGCAAAGCAACTAATGTAAGTGCGCCTGAACAAGGATACATCAATAATCCGAATCCATGTTCTGAATCAATTGATTGTAACAATCAAGGGAGTGAAATTTGTACCATTGAGGACACAAATCAACAAGTTTTTGGTTTGAATGCCAGTGGTACTACTTGTAACAAAGTCTTATACAAATTAAACTAATCTTTAAAGGGCTTGACTAGAATGTTAGGTTCATTTACAATGCAGTTCTATTTTTATAAAGAACTGCATTGCTTTTATTTATAAATAACCCAAGAGGGAAGGCTTTTATTCTGCAGATGATAATCGAACCACTGTTTAATATGATTGCTGAGATCTTCCTGATCCTTTGGATTCATTATAACATGCTTTTCCTGAGGATACACTAATAAAATATGCTCTTTTTGCAGTCTTCGCAATGCTAAGTAAAATTCTATGCTTTGATACCAATGCACTTGCCGATCCTGCTTGCCTGTCCAGGAGAGTAATGGAGTTTGAATGTTTTTTACAAATTCCAATGGAGAGTTGCGGCTGTATGCCTGTCTATCTTCAAAAAGTGATTTTCCCATACGCCATTGCTGATTTTCAAAACGCCATATTTCTGGAGTACCAGTATTCCATCCCATTGTTAAATACCAGCTTGTTAAATCTGCTACACCTGCACCAGAGACCGCAGCTGCAAATAAACTGGTTTGGGTAATTATAAAATTAGTTTCATAACCTCCAAAAGAGTGGCCTATCAAACCTATCTTATCTTTTTGAATAATACCTTTATCGATTACAGACTGAGTTGCTGAAAGAACACAATCTCCTGCAGAAATACCGGGATTGCCAATTTCGTATATAATATCAGGGCAAAAAACGAAATAACCTTGAGCGGTATAATTCGTTACGTTAAATCCTGTATCAGAATACAAAGTGGGATTAACATATTGATAAAATTCCTGAGATTTTAATTCATAGATGCTGACTATTAAGGGATATTTCTTAGCGGGATTATAATTAGCAGGATAAAAAAGTGCGCCTGTTAAAGATGTTCCATTTTTGTTAGAATAATGAATTTTTTCAGCCTTACCCCAATAAAAATCTTTCTGCTGTTTGTTGCTTTGAACAATTAACCTATTACTGCTTTTTTTATCTTTTTTAAACCAGAGCGAAGGAGCTTTTTCATAACTCTGCTGTTGAAAAATATAACTTTCTCCTTTTGAAGATTTCATCAGATAGCTATTTTTCATTTCATTAAAAACTAGAGGCTTTTCCGCATCGGTTTTATTCCAAATAAAATAGCCGCTTTTTTCATTGTTTTTTGCCTGAAGAATTAATGCATGGTCGAGATCAATTTCTACAGCATAGAAACCATTGTAGTTTTCTGTTTTAAAATTTTCATGCTGCTGTTTTGCTATCCTGAATTGTATGTTTTTTTCTCTGCCGTGTGTTAATCTTTTAACTGTTCTGCCATCGGGAGAAACTTCCCAGATGTCAAATTGATCATAAAGCAATAGTGAAGAGTCATTTTTTGTCCAGCCTAAAATCCCATATGCGGGAACTTCACCTGCTGAGTTATAATTTTGGTCAAAGAGAGGCTGGCTAATATTGGCTGAGCAGTTAAGGTGGATCTTTTTCAATATATCATATGCCCACCACTTCTGATCTTTAAAGTAGGTTATGAAATTACCTGTTGAAGATATAATTGTGTGATTTTTATTTCCAGAATGTTTAGTTAATATTCTGCTTGAATCCCCTGATATAAGATTGGTTAAGTTGAGGTCTATATCTCCCTGTTGTTTGTATTGGGGTTCATACTGCCACGGATTAAATGTGATAGCAAACTTTTGGTTCCCAGCTAGGATTACTTTTGGAAGTTGATTACTAGTTATTTGTTTAAATTTATTTTCATAAGGAAACCAAACACCCAGTTTGGCTACTTTATCCCATTGCCCAATTTCTTCTCGCTGCGAATACAATAACTTATCGGAGGCATTCCATATTTGTACTTGTGTTGAATCAATTACGGAATAATTATACTCCCGTTTTTTTATTCCAAAGAAAACACGCTGTCCATCATCAGATATTGTCAATTTAGTCGTCACAGTAGGACTAATTATGAAATTATCTTTAAGGTTTAAAAGTTTTTCGGAATCGAATTCAAAAAGCTTTTTATTTTTAAGGTTAAAGAAAAATAAATTGTTTTCATTGAGATTGCCTTTTTTTTGTAAAAAGGCAACGGCATTTCCGTTGTTTTGCCACGTTAAATTAAAAAATGAATTTTCGGATTTTTCAACAAGGATAGTCTTTTCGAGTTTGTCAGTTAAAGTTATAAATCCGATGCAATGCCCATCAGAAAACATAACAGCATTTTCTTGTGGAGCTATTTTATATTCGCGAACATTATCAATTTTCATTATCGTTAATCCTGAGGATTTTTTTATTTCCAGAGAAGGATCTCCTGCTTTGCTATATGCAATAATGTATTTTTTATTTCTTGTGTATTTGTATTGGGTTATTCCAGCATAAGTATGCGATTTGCCAGTTTTTAAATTAAGTATTTGCAGTCCTGCTATTGGCGAAATGCAGGCGAAGCTTTCTTCCCTATTGAAACTTCCATTAAATGCATTTGGAAAAACATACTGTATGTCCAGTTTTGTATTCTTAACAAAAAGAGTGTCTTTACCATTTGGATAAACAAGTTTGTAACTTATCCAGTTTCCATTTTCAGAAATATTTTCAGATTGCAGTGTATGCCACAGATGATAGTCGGATTCCTGAAGCATCTTTTTTTGTTTTACCTGCCCCAATAAAGGGCAGGCTACTAAAACAAAAAATAAAAATGTAATACGGGATAAAAATGACTCAACCTGTACTAGTCTTTTGTAATTGATTTTCATTGGATGTGTAAATGTTTTTAATATCCGTCATTTTGAGGAAGCAGATTTGGATTTACCCTCAACTCAGAATCAGGGATTGGAAAGAATCTATCAGTAGTATTCCATCCAGGTTTTGTTCCAGAGAGAACATTATCCAGATTTGCTGTTCTTTTAAGATCGAAAAATCGATGCCCGAGCTCAGTAAATAACTCAAGCTTTCTTTCCTCTAGAATAGCCTGCAGTAGATTTTCAGTTGCCGTTGCAGTTGTGTTTTGAAGCCCCGCACGATTTCTAATCTTATTTAAATCTTCTTTAGCTTCTTCCAGTTTATTGAGATGTACTCTTGCTTCCGCACGAATGAGATACTGTTCTTCTAAACGCATTACAATTGAATATTCAACCGATGTTCCCGTTGGACTTTTTTGTTTGTATTTATTAGCGTGATACCAAGTTGAGGTTCCGTTGGTGACTGATTTTATCCAATGGGTTTTTCTTAAATCATCAGAACTAAAGGCTGTAAATAGTTCATTATTTAAAGCAACAAGTGGCGGCGGTCCACTGGTAAATACAAAAAGATTTCCTTCATCTGTATTTTTACCAGCTGTTGAGGGCATCAGCTGCCAAATGGTTGAGGTGCTTTCTTTTAGAAATACTTTATCAATATTGTTTTCCCAGGGGTATAGATTCGTGTTATTAATTAGCAGAGAAGCGGTTTGTTCGGCCAATTCCCATCGATTATCGTACAAATATACTCTTGCTAACAACGCTTGTGCTGCTGATTTATTTGGACGAACACGACCCGAAGTAATATAATTAGACGGTAATAGCGATATTGCTTTTTGTAAATCATTTATGACCTCAGAATATATCTCAGAGACGGGTTTCTTAGAAACAACAGCATTTATTTGGTAATAAGTGGTTGTAATGTACGGTATATTCCCATAAATATTAGCAAGATAAAAATGAAGTAGTGCTCTGATAAAAAGAGCTTCTCCTAGTAGCTGGTTTTTATCTGATTCAATAAGTTTTGTATTATTAGATACTCCTTCAATTACAGCATTTGCAGCATATATTTGTTTGTATGTATTATTCCACCATCCTGCGACAGTAGTATTTGATGCTATGATAGTATTATTATAGAAATCTTTAGCAGCATTACTGTCTGTTCCATAAAACGTTAACTCATCCGAGTAGTTTCCTAAAAGATTAGAAATTCCTGTCGGTTTTCCTGTAATTAATCCGTTGTCTCTTATCTGGGCGTAAACATTTACCAAAGCAGCATTGGCAGTATTTTTATTTTCGAATACTGTATTTCCTGTTAATTGAGAAGTGGGAAGATCTACATCCACAAAACTGTCACAGGAATAGAGCAAAGAGCAAAATATAGGTATGCAGGCGAAATAAATTGATAATTTTATTTTATTACCATTAAAGAAAATAAGCTGTCTTAGTTGTATATAATTTTTCATAATCGTTTCGTTTTAGAAAATAAGCTGTAATCCTAATGCATATATTTTAAGAGGAGGTAAAAATCCAGATACTATAAACTCAGGATCAGCTCCTTTATAAGAGGTGAAGGTTAATATATTCTGGCCTTGAAGAGAAATACGGCATTTTAAATTTTTTAGACTGTTTTCAGGTAGATTATAGGATATTGAAATGTTTTTAAGCCTAAGATATGAAGCGTCAGTTATAGCGGCATTACTGTTAGTGTATAAGTTGTTTGCTGTTGTTACCAGCGAATTTGTTCCTGAACTGTACATTTGATAAGGTCCAGTATCTCCAGAATTCTGCCAACGATTTAATACTTCTTCAGTTTTATTAGACATACCGCCAGGCATGCCTAACATGCTTATTGAATTCCAGTTTTCTTGTTTAACGTATTGAAATAGAAAATCAAGCTGCCATCTTTTTAAGTTGAATTGATTTTGCAGACCGCCATAATATTTTGGACTGAAGTCTTTAACCGTTTGTCTATCATCAGGGGATGAAATTTTTCCGTCTTTATTGACATCCTCAAATTGATAAATTCCCGTTTGAGTATTGAGGCCAATGTAATTGTAAACCTTTTGAATATTGATGGATTTTCCAATTACATACTGATTAACATAGGTAGAGTTTTCTAATTGAGGGAACGCTATTAAATTATTTTTGGGAACGGTTAAATTAAGATTTGTTGTCCATTTGAAATTTTGTTTCTCAAAATTAACTGTTCTAATAGTCAGTTCAAATCCTGTATTTTCAACCGTCGCATTTAGGTTTGCTAATATTGAATTGAATCCTGTAGTTCCGGGCAGCGGAACTCCAACTAATTGGTTGGATGAACGATTGCGGTAATAGGCAGTCGTTAAAAAAATGCGATCTTGAATAAAACCTAGGTCTAAAGCTATTTCCATTTTTTTGTTGGTTTCCCATCCAAAATTTGGATTATATAAGCGATTGGGCTGCAGACCGACTGTTCCTTGATAATTATTGCCTGCAGAACTATAGGTGTCTAAGAAGTTATAGTCTCCGATTTGGTCATTGCCAGTAGTTCCGTAACTTGCTCTCAATTTTCCAAAGCTTAAGATTTTATTTTCTAGCAATGGTTCTTTTGAAAATAACCAAGCTGCTCCAATGGCACCAAAATTGGCAAATTGATTGCCCGGACCAAAGCGGCTTGAGCCATCTCTTCTTCCTGTAAGATTAACAATATAACGATCTTTCCAATTAAAGTTTGCCCTGCCGAAAAATGCTTGATATTTATATTGTGTCTGCTGATTTGTAAATACATAAAGATATATGGCTGAAGCAAGGTCATAAATTAAGCTGTTGCTTGCAAAACCATCTGCTTCTTGTACAAGGTGTGCCGTTTTTTGCTGTTGAAAAGTAGCACCAGCCAAAAGTTCTATTTTACCATGCCCAATTTTTTTATTCCAGTTCAATTGGGGTTCGATAATCCACGATTCTCTGTTGCTGTTATTGACAAATAATGATGAAGATTCGCTTCCCAGACCAAGTGAGGGATTATATATCGTTGATGGTGAAGTTCTGATTTCATCATAACGGAGATCACTAAATCCTACGCTTGTTTTAATTTCCAGCTCTGGGATTATCTGGTATGATAAAATTGCATTTGCAATAAGATTAGCTGTATTGGCTTTGTATACCGCTTCAAGACTACGTAAGGGATTATTAAACGTTCCGTTCTCCCAGTTTAGATTTCCAGAAGTATCATAGAGGGCGGGAGCATTTGGAGGCAGCGATCTTGCTTCTCTTGTAAAATCAGTCGCAGGTAAATTGTTATTTTGTGAAGAATATGAGGAAGACAAATTTATCTTAAACTTATTATCTGCTGATTGATGATTTAGATTAAAGTTTGCTCCGCCTCTTTTATACTTATAATCACCAGGGAAAACGGTAGTTTCATTATGGTAATTACCACTAAGAAGAAATTGCGTCTGAGCAGATCCGCTATTTATTGATATTTGACCATCATTTATTTGAGCCGTGCCTCCAATAAGTTCTTTCTGCCAGTCAGTATAGCGACTTTGATCCCAAGTGTCGTTTACATCATAGGCAGCTGCTGGATATTTTATAATTCCATCATTTGCAAATGCTTCTTTTCGCATTTCCAAGTATTGATCCGTATGCATTAAATTCATGTAGCGAGTTACATTTCCTACGGCTGTGTTTGTATTGATTGTGAATCTGGTTTTTCCTTCCTTGCCCTTTTTTGTATTTATTAATATAACTCCATTAGCACCACGGGATCCGTAAATTGCAGTTGCATCTGCATCTTTTAGAACTTCAATGCTTTCTATGTCTGAAGGATTAATTGAACTTAGGGGACTCACATTAGAACTTGGAATAATAATCGACGAGATATTATTATTGGATATAGAATTTGACGCATAAGGAACTCCGTCGATTATGTAAAGAGGCTGGTTTCCATCAGCACGTAAACTATTAGTTCCTCTTATCTGCACATCAAATCCACCTCCTGGTATTCCTGTGGTTTGGGTAATTGTAACTCCTGTCATGCGGCCTTGCATTGCAGAAAGTATGTTAGTAACAGGCTGTTTATCGATGTCCTTTGCGGTGATTTTTGCTATACTGCCAGTACGTTCGCTTTCTTTCACAGAATAATAGCCAGCATTGATTTTTACTTCCTGTAACGTAGTGGTGTCGTATTGGAGTTTGATATCAATTTTGGTACGTCCCTGAATAGGAATAAGTGCCTTCTTAAATCCAATAAAGGAAACAACTAGCGTATCATTTGATGATACAACAAGTGAATATTGACCGTTAAAGTCGGTAATGCAGACATTGTTTATTTTGTTTTTTATAGTTACTGTAACTCCAGGAAGTGGAGAAGTCCCGTCAGTTACAATACCTTCAACAGTATGTTGGTGTAAAAATGACGTGTGCGAATGCTCTAAAATTTTAGCGAATGACGATGAAAAAGATAGCAAAATGCCAGTGAAGATTAGGCAATAGAGAGCTCTTCCATCCTTGTAAAATGAAAAATAATTCATAATATTGGGATTGGTTAGTTAAATGATATTTGATTAGCTTAAAGGCTCTCTATACTAGTTTGGCGACGAGGTAGAGAGTCTTTTTATCTTTTAAGATAAAAAAATGGATACGTTTTTATTCATAAGTTTTAAATAGCAATAGTTATAGCATTGATAAAATGCGAAACGGCTCATTGCTAAGAATAAAATAAGAGAGTTGTAAGAATAAAAAAGGCATGGAACTCAGCTTATTGCACTAGAGGTATTGGCCATACCTTACCACGAATAAGTGAGCCCACGCCAATGGACGTGAGCATCTTGCTTATTCTCTCGTGGTAAATGAAAAGACCAATTTTCTAGTACGAGATTCAAAGCGAATGCTTCTATATTTTTAAAAGAAGTTTCGCAAATGTAATTAATAATGGAACAAATATAACAAAAAATATATTAAGTGGTATTTAAATGCTACAATATTTTTTTTCTAATAGCTGAAATTACATGTTATAAATATTTCAAATGGAGAAGGAGCAAAATAGCAAATTTTTAATATCATTCGGTAACAATTTGCATAAGTTTAGAACAGCTAAAAAACTGAGCTATAGAAAGCTTGCTCAAATGTGTAATGTTGATCATAGTCAGATAAGTAAAACTGAAAAGGGCCAAAAAAGCATTCAGCTAAAGACGATTTTTGATTTGGCTAGAGCGTTAGATGTTCATCCAAAAGATTTTTTTGATTTTGACTTTGAATTAAAAAAAGATGAATGAGTAAAAAAAATATTTTTTTTGTTATTAAATGTGATGGTTAGAATTATAAAAACTTAGCATTTTTTAATTATACTCTTCAATACTTCATTCTTTTTAAAGACATTTAACTTTGCATATATTTCTAAAAGTTAAGTCTTAGAGCCTATATTTATATAGTATTTTTAACTATTAACCCAATTTTAACTTTAGGTTTAAATCAAGGGTACAACTTGGGTACAACAAAAGTTGTACTTGTGGATAAATTTGTTTAATTGTTACTTTGATTTTTGTTGAAATAAAAGAGAAGTAAAATGGATTATTCAAAACCTTTATCAGATTTTTTTCTGGCTATTGAAAGAGATTTCCGAATCAATACTACTCATATTGCAATATTTGCAACACTTATTCAATTTCGAAAAAATAGTGGGTCAATAAATCCTATACAAGTATACAGCTTTGAAATTCAGAAAATAGCTAAAATCGCTTCACCGAAGACTTACTATAAATGTATTGGAGAATTGCATGCATACGGTTATTTAACTTATATGCCAACTAAAAATAAGCAAAAACGTAGTAAGATATATTTTCATTTCAAATAGGCGAGTAAAAATGAAAAAAGTTAAAACATATGATATTATAGATAATTTTTTTAAACTCGATACGAGATTAAAAAATATAGAAAGTCTAGTACAAACAAATGGATTTGGGAATGTTCAGGGCCAAGCCTTCTCTTGTAGTAATAAATGTAGAAGTTCTTATAATAAAATCGAGTTTGCAAATCTTTTCTATGTTTTAATGGATGAAGGTATTTTATATTTTGATTCAAATGATGCAAAAAAAAATCGAGGCTATTTCCAGGAATTTATAAGCGAAAATTTTACTTATAATGATAATGAAGGAGGCCAGAAAATAATAAGTACAATAAGTAGGCAGTTTTCTGAATGTAAAGGATATACCTATAAGATGAAGCAGATAAAATTTTTAGATGAGTTTATTGCATTAATGCAAGAACGTCGAAGAAGGTTGGAAAACTGGTAGAATGGATAAGAAAGAAGATTGATAATATGTAAAAGACTAGTGATGATGAAGAAGGAAAAGTGTTTATCTTATGTAATGGAAATGAAGGAGTTGATAGAGCTTGTATTGGCAAGACTGGAAAAGATTGATTCAAAAATCAGCCAAGGAAAAACTTTGAGGCCTGATTATTACCGGAATGAAGATTTAAAAAAGATGTTCGGGCTGTCCAATAATACTATTATAAAATACAGGCAGACAGGAGTCTTGCCTTATACTAAACTTGGAGATATCTTTTTGTATGACTCAGATAAAATCGATATGATACTTAAGGGAAATGCTTCTTAACATGCTAATCTCGGTCTTATAAAGGAAATTTTTCGCTATTAGAAACTATCTTCCTTATAAGCATTACTCTTAGAAACGATGTATGATTATTAGCTTTTAATGATGCATGAGTATTAGATCTTAATATTTGTGCTATTGTTCCATTTTAATTACATTGTGGATATTATTTAAAGTCACAATTTTAAAAGAAGGATGGAAAAGCTAAAGCCCACTAAACAACTTGCTCAAAATCTGAAAGATTTATTGAAAGATATCGGCGAAAATTCAGTTTTATTTCAAATTTACACAAGAATTCATTCAAGCGAATGGCAGGCATTCAAAAATCTGGAACATTCCGGCTGCGATATTGTCTTATTAAATCTGAAAACAAACAGGATAATAAAAATAGAAGTAAAGACCAGACAATCACTTTACACGACAGCGACGAGCAAAAATACAGAGGGAAAGCGACAATTTAATGTAACTAAAAATGAATACGATGAAATGGATTTACTGATATGTTTCTGGTTTGACTATAATTCATATTTCATAGTGCCCAAGTCTGATCTAGGTACTAATAATGCTAATATTAAACTCACGATAAAGAGAAACGGAGAAGGGGGCTACGGAATAAATGATAAATTTTTAGATAAATGGGAAAATCTGACCAGCCTACTATTGTAAATTTTGCAACACTAAAGTTTTTATACTGTGAACCAGAGTATTTCGAAAGGCAATTTTATTAATTAGCCATGTTTTTTAATAAGGGGCAAAAACTAATATTCTGTTTCTGGAAAAGCTTTCTTATGCTTAAAAATTGAAAATAGCTCAAAATCCATCTTCTAAAGGCGCACTGGAGAGTGTCTGTAGTTTCCATTTATTCTGTAAGTCAAGAATTAGAGATTGATTTTTTTACTCTGTTTATACTCAAAAGTAACAATGAAATATTAACGATTGTTGATGAATGTATTGAGCTAGATAAAAAACTCAAAATGAAGATTGCTTACTATGAAAAATTAAAAAATACCATATCTAATATTAAGATTTAGTAGTACTTTCCAAACAATGGATAGAATATAAGAATATAACTTATGACATATAAAGAGGTGCTGTATGGCATCTTTTTTTTATGCCTATTAAAAATTAAAAAAATAACAGGTATTTATACGGTTATCTTTTCATTCCAAAAGAATTATTTTGCACTTTATAATTGATTGATTACAGAATACTGTAGAATATAGAAAAAATTGTTATGTAGGTTTGCTGTTAATTTTTTCCAAAGACGTTTGCCAATCAAAATGCAGCTTCATGACATATGTGGAATTATGTTTCTTGTATATCGATTATGTGCAAGAATAAAGAAGTTTAAATGAACAGCTCTAAATATTATGTTACAACCAGCGAGTATTAAAGAATATATGGATAACCTTGCTAAGAGTTATCAAGAATTTTCTGAAGGAAAAGAAAAAACTGAACTTTGGAAGAAGATTAAAAAAAATGCCAATAAATATCTTCCTAATATTGATATTGAAGAAATAGATACTGAAAAATAAATAGCAAACCAATTTATGATTTATTACAAACGGAGAACAGGAAGATTTGTGGTTACTAAGCCACGACCATGGGCTCGCGAAAATCAACATCATTTCCCAGGAATTGATTTCAAGAAAAATCACCCAAAAACAGATACCATTCAAAATTATTTAATAGAAAATTTCAATTTTATGGTTGGTAATAATGATGAGCAAATATCTGTGTATATTCAATTTAGATCCAAACGTTGATGTTTAATATAAAATTTAACTTTTGAGTCAGGTTTGAATTAACAATAAAATTTCAAATCACTTGCTATCAAGTTTTATTAATATCTTAATATTCCTATAATTTGAAATAGAAATTTAACGTAATTCATTTCATATGATTAATGATAAAATTAACTTGCACTAATTCAATCTGAACCATGAAAAAATGTGAATTTTCAGAAACTCAATTTTCATTCTGCTTTACTTTTGAGTACATAACTCGATTTTATCCTTTTGTACCATTGCCTATTTTTCCAAATACATATTGGGAGGGTAAAAAAGGTGGGGGTTATGACGTCAAAATTAAAGGTAATATATTTTTCCAATTCAAGATCCCAACATATCACGATAGTGTATATCGTCCGTATTGGGATGTTTTCGGTCATGATTATTATAAAATGAAACTTGATACCAATGGGAAACAGTACGAGTTATTAAAAGCACTTGTCAGACCATTTAATAAAGTGTATTACTCAGTACCAGAATTTCATACTATTACTGAGTTATATTTTAATTACTCCAAAAGTTCAATAGAGTCAAATTCTGGAATTTTTGCGTTAAATTATCTTCCTGCTTATGGTTCAGGTAAACATCATTTGATATTCAGCCCTCGGCATAATTGGGCTAATGTTTTTTCAGATCCCTATAGAATTGACAAAGTTCAAAATATAAATCCATATGAAATCTTTGCTGAAAATGATAATTTAGAAATTACAATTTACAGTCAAGCATTACAATTAAGGTCGCTATTGCTTGAAGATGTAGAAAATTCAGAATTGTTAGAAGAAAGTAAAGATCCACAAACTTTAGTTAAAAGCGTTCATTCTCTTTTGCTAGCAAAGTATAATGTACATTGGTATCCAATAATCGATTTTTAAATTCTATATTCAATAAGATTTTTCTGTTTTAATTAAACGATATCAAAAAGCGAAATATTTTTTTGAAGCTCTTTAAACAGTAAAAAAATAAGAAACTTTCATTCAAGTTATGAGAAATAATTTTGCACTATTTTATTCATGGCAATCGGATATAAGGAATAATTCCATACAAGGTTGCATTGAGAAAGCAATTAGAGAAGTAAAAAAAAAGTATGAAAAAGAGCTTAATTTAGAAATTAATATAGATCGTGATACACGAAATAGAACTGGTAGCCCAGCTATATCCGCTACTATTTTCAATAAAATAGATACAGCGGATATTTTTATTTGCGATGTCACAGTAGTCAATAAAAATTGGCTGAACAAAATTTTGAAACACCGAGTTGGACCAAATCCAAATGTTTTAATTGAATTAGGTTATGCAGTAAACCAAATTGGTTGGGAAAGAGTAATTTGTGTAAATGATCTACGATATTCAAATCCGGAGGAATTGCCTTTTGATATAAGAGGTCACAGAGTTACTTCATTTAATAGTTCAGAAGATAAATTTAAGGATAAGTTAAAGGGGCAATTATTACTGGCTATAAAGTCAATTGTTGAAAATTTTGAACAAATTGTAAAAGATCAAAACGAAAAAAACAACAAGTCTCACGATTTAAATTTATATCATAAATTTACCAAATTATGCAATGAAGTCACATTATTAGATAGTATTTCTCTTTCAGTCGATAGTCTGTTTACCAGTAGGTACTACTTCGAGAAATGGGATTTATTGGAGGAGTTTTACAAAATATCGGAGAATATTTTTATAGATGAATCTATAAATGAGTCTGTTGCAGTTTTTCTCGAAGAATTGGATACATTTCATTCCATTGTTGGGCAGGCTTTTCATTTGGATTATGAAAATAGTCAATACAAAGAATATTTATCATTGAAAATGAGTGATATTGAGTTGACAGAAGAACAGGAATTTGAATTTAAACATGTTCAAATTTATAAAGCAATAAAACAACCATACAGAAATGAAAGCTGGCAGGAGGCAGATAAAAGAAACCTTGAATTGCAACAGAAGCTTTTTGAACAAGGAGAAAAGGTAAAATCAGCATACAGAGATTTTGTTATGATTGTTAAAAAGAAGTTGTTATAATAATTTAAAAGAAGAGCTTAAAAGATAATATGCCAAGAGACGAATTTTCAATAGAAGTTAAAAGGCGACTTGCACAAAGAGCAGGCTACTTATGTTCAATTTGCAGCAACATTACTGTTGGGCCTTCCGATGAAACCCACACTTCAGTGAATTTGATAGGAGTGGCAGCACATATAAGTGCAGCATCAGAGGGACCTGGCAGTAGGCGATATGACAGTGTTTTAACTTCTAAAGAACGAAGCAGTATTGACAACGGAATCTGGTTATGCAATACACATGCGGATTTAATTGATGGTGACGAAACAACATACACGACATCATACTTAAAATTTATCAAAGAAACGCATGAACAGAAAATTAAATTCAGACTATCAGGTATTAGTGTTGATAAGGGAGTGATTACTAAAATTGAACTTTCTAATTTTGGTCAAATAACAAGCCCTGTTGTATTGGAATTTACAGACAGAAATATAATATATGGCAATAATGGAGTTGGTAAGACACTCATTTTGGAATTAATTGCCTCACTTTCCGATAAATCATATTTAGAGAGATGGACTGATGACAGGGAAGTTAAAGCCAACTCTTTTTGTAATGTTTATTATTTCAAAAACCAACTTGATAAATTTTCCCTAGCAATAGACAATAAGGATAGAGTTTTGTATTCATTCAACGATACAGAAATTCCTTTTCTTGTGCCAACAATGACCATTTTATTCATTAGTGAAAGCTATTGGGACTATTTGAGAAGTCTTACAGAAGATGAAAAAGAAGATAAAAGCCTTGTAAAACTACTGTCCTCATACTTTAGATTATCCGAAGATGAGTTTGTGAATGTAATTGGAGGTATAATGAGGGATAAAAAGTTTTTCTTTAACGATATTAATTTTAATGAACAAAAGGACGATTTAATTGTTAAGGTCTCTGACAAATTACATAGTCCCGCTTTTTCATTTAGGGCATTATCAGGTGGAGAGCAAGACAGAGTTTTACTGGAAATAACATTAAAAATTGCCTATTATCATGCAAAATTCAATTCGACGATTTTGCTAATCGAAAACACAAGTTTTGGTACTCTTGACTCTAGGGGGATTAATAGTTTATTTGACATACTGCGAAATGAACAACCAAATTTTCAATTTTTCTTTACAACAATCCCAAATACAGATTATGATGTAGAGGGTTTTAAAGTTTATGAGTTGTTTGTGACCGATAAAAAAAATGTTGCTGTCCAGGTAAAGAAAAACATGCAAGACTAAACTCTAAATAAAATGGAAAATCACTAAAACAAATTATGGAGACAATTCTATTTAATGGTAAAAAAAGTTCTGATGAATTTGAATTAAACTTATTATGCAACGAGGGGAAAATTTATTTAATGGATAATCATTTGGCTGCTAGCTGGTGTTGGTTAAAAAAAATAGATATAAAACAACAGTATAATTTTTTACATATTGATAGGCATTATGATTTATTAGATAGTCAACTTGACAGTTGGATAGAAGCTTTACAGACTCAAAATATTAATATGGTCCACCTAACAATTGAGGAACTTGTTGGATTAAGATATGAGCAAAAAGATATGGTCAAAAAAAAGGATTTTTTTCCCATCTTTCGCTGGGATAGTTACATTACAATATTTGATAGGCTTTATCCTGGCTTACTAGCTTTAAATATTTTCGCTACTCAAAAAAATGGAGATCTGATTGATGAAATGGAAATTTCTGAAATTGATGCTTGGTACTTACAAGATAATTTATCTTACAGGGTAAATAAAACTGATCGAAAGTGGATTATAAATCTAGATATAGATTATTTCTTTACAAGTTACGACGATAACCAATATATTCAATTATATACTGATGAGTTTATAATTAGAATTGCGCAGGAAATAAGAAAATCAATGGAAAATGTTGCGGTTCTGACAATAGCATTAAGCCCTGAAATGTGCGGTAGTTGGGAGAATTCCGAAAAAGTTGCAAAATTAATTTTGCAAGAGCTTGACATCAATTGGCAAATTTAGGAGACTACTTTTTTCTGTATGCTGTAGAGCAATAAATTATAAATTTTCTATTAAGGGAAATGTAACAGGACAATCGGGCCATGGAAAAGCAGGTGGATAGCCGAACCTTAATGATGGGAAAAACTTTGTATATAGTAATTCCCTACGTAAAATATGAGGGAAAGAATGGTCAAAAATTATCATCTATGAGTAAAACTTTTTTCGAATATCTAGGAATCGCAGACATGGAAAGAATCCATTCTCAAATTTTGGCGTGGATATTTTCATCAGACTGCAATGCTTTAAGCGAGAGTCAAAAACGCGATTTGGTCATGAATATTTTTAAGTTGGAAAATGTATTAGAAATCAAGCATATTTTGACAGAAAGCCAAAGAATAGATATTATTATAGAAACAGACAGCGATTTGATTGTTATAGAAAATAAATTAAAATCCTCGCAGCATTCCAATCAGCTTGAACGTTATGTTGAGCTGTTTAGAAAGACTCATAAAGTCAAACCAAAATTTTATTTTTTAACTCTAATTGATGAAATAGTAAGAGATCCTAATTGGAAAAGAATTTCATATACACACATATTTAATGCTTTGCAAAAAATAAGACTAAGCGAGAATTCCCATTCAGTAATACTTACAGAATATATTGCTTATCTTGGAAAATTATCTGGATTGCTGATAGACTTTCAAAACGACAGTAAAAAATACGATATGGTTTTTTTAGATGGAAAGAAAAAGAAAGCCGATAAATTAAATTTTCTTTATAAAAATGAATATGAGAGGTTTATTGCTGAAAATCAACTTGAAACAATACTGCAAAAAAGCTTCTTAACTTCCCTTTCGCTTCGAATTGAAAAGGTAAACACTTTCGTTACCGATACCAGAGGCGACGCCTTGATTGATTTTCATTTAAAACCTAACATTTACTTTGGCGGAAAAAGATTCATGACAATGATTCAGTTGCAGAATGATGTCATAAAGTTTGCTTTCCTAGTGGCCGATAAATATGGCAGCTCAAGAAAAGACTGGATTCAAGGCATGATCCCAAAAATGCTTGAATTAAGTTCAGAAAATACATTTGGGTATGTCAAATGCAATCGTCCCAAGACCAAGGCTTATATATCAATATCCAAGAAACTTAATCGAAATTATTGGCATATGAATATGGACGAATTGGTCGCTTTTATTGAGCAAGAAATTGATAATGGAAATAGATTAACAGAGCTACTGGAATCAAAACTTAATTAAGGGTAGCTATCTTATCCAATAATTCAGCAGAGAAAAAGGAGTTAAAACGCAGAAAAGAGTATAAAAAAAGAAGATAAACTTCCTCCGAGAATAAAATAAGATTTAAATATTTAATTGAATATTATGAGTGAAAAAGAATTACGCGACGAATTAATCAATTATGTTGTGAAATCAACACAACATGTTATTATGATTGACCCTGAAACGCTAATGCCTTCAAGCGGAGGTAGTGGCTTACTGCTAATTTATAAAGAAAGACTTTTTTTTGTTTCTGTCCAGCATGTCACTGATAAAGCAGGAAAACAGGCCGCTCTTGATACTGGTATTGGAGATGAAAATGGTACAAATCTGTATAGTTTGCCTGCATTAAATTTTATTGACCAATTCAGTGTAGAGGGACTCGATATTGGTCAGCCTGTATTGAAAAAATTGAAATCTTTAGATATCTGCTACACTGAGATAAAAGATTCCATTGAAATTAAGCAAACGTTGAAGAAATTTGGAGATACAGTTGTAACAGCTGACTTAAAAAGAATGATTTACACAGATCTGGATTACGAACCAACATTTGAAGAAGGATACTGCTTCCACGGCAGAATTAGGGGAGAATTAGAAGACAACACCCTGAACCAGATTGATAAACTAGTATTAGGAATGAAATATGATGGTAAAATTGGACCATTTGAAAGATTTATTCTAGAAGAAGAAGTTGTAAGTGAACTTGATTATCAGGGAACAAGCGGCGCACCAATATTTTCTGAAACTGGCGAACCTGTGGCATTAGTTGCTTATGGCTACATTGGAGAAAAATATTTGTATGGATTTTCTATGAGGGAACTCAGAAAGTATCTTGACATATACATACTTTTAGACTCAATTAATAATCCCACGGCAGAAGAAGGAGCAGTAGAACTAACCCATGAGGAGCTTTCAAAATTTGAACGCGAAAAAATGGAAACAGAGTTAGGATCATTATTCCATAATTTTGGTAATGATTTTGGAATTACTACTCATATCAAAAACATTATTAGTACTGAGTATATTTCATATCCTGTGTTATATGGAACTAACAGAAAATATGAAATTAAAAATAAAAAAATAGCATATAAGAATAAAAGAGATGCCAGTTTGCATACGGGAATTTGTGAGATAAGCATACCTCTTTCTCATCGAGTTGGCGAGTTAGAACGCCCTGACTGGTTTACAAGCCTTTTTTTTAATGATAGTCCTGAAAAGTATTTCACTATTCTTACAAATGAATTACTGGACAAGGATGCCTTTACTGAGATTCTCGCAGAAAAAATAGGTAAATCCGATCAGAATGATATTTTATTATTCATACATGGATATAATGTTGATTTTAAAGAAGCAATGTACCGCACAGCTCAGCTGGGTTATGATCTAAATTTTAAAGGCGGGGTAACTGCCTTTTCATGGCCTTCAGAGGCTACTGTTACGGGTTATGCTGCAGATACCGATACCGCTGCCCTTTCATCAAATTACTTGTGTGACTTTATTAAAATACTACTAGAAACTAAAGATTTAAAAAAAATACATATTATAGCTCATAGTATGGGCAATGTGGTATTAACTAATGCTTTGGTTAAATTGAAAAATGAAAACTTATTTCCTAACACTTTAATCAATCAAATTATACTTGCGGCGCCAGATATTGACAAAGACATCTTTATAAGTCAGTTAATGCCTGAGATAAATAGAAATTTTGGACTAACCCTTTATGCATCGGACAAAGATAAAGCATTGATTGCTTCAAAGAGAATTAGGAGTGGTTATATCAGACTTGGAGAGGGTGGAGACAACATTGTCATTGCAGAGGGTCTGGATTCAATAGATGCATCAAGGGTAGATACAAGTTTGTTAGGTCATGGCTATTTTGCAGATACACAAACCTTATTAAACGATATTCACATGACGCTTTTAGGTATACCACCGACAAACAGAATACTTGATTCAAAAAGTAAAATAATTGAGGGTACAACAAAATCGTATTGGGTTTTTAGAAATTCTTAATAAAGGATTATACTAAAATACTGATCGTAAATTTTTTTGATTGAAAGTGAATAAAATTGAAGCAATTCTCATATGAGAATTGCTTCAATTTGTAAAGGCCTATTTTTAAAATAGATTTGGACCAAAATGTTCCTGGTATTTCTGCAAGACGATAAAAGCATATATTATAGTTAAGTAATACAAATACATTTTCCAGAGACTGTTGCTTCATCGTTATTTGGTCACTCAAGCACTAATTCGATACGTATGACTTTTTCTCCCAAGCAGTATGGTTGTCGGCAAATAACCGATTTGTAGCAATCGCCACGAAGTTCATAATCGATCATTCCCGAAACAAGTACGCCAATTAGTTTATGAGATTTTAAATTAAATACAGGTGATCCAGAATTGCCTTGAAAACTATCAAGTGTGGTGTAAAAAAATTGATAGTTCGACTCATCAGATATATTGGCATTTATGGCCAGCTTTTGTGGTAGTCCCATAGGATAACCAAGCATATAAATTTCATTTCCCTTCTTTAAAAGTGAGGATTTCTCGTAGGCTAGTATTGGTCTTTTAATTGGACGATCTGTTTTAAAAATTGTAATGTCCAAATCAGGATCATTTTTGATTATTTCAGATAAGAAATATACATCGTCAGCAGAAATACTACTTTCGGCAGTACCAAAAGTGTTCAATACCCTGTATCCAAAAATTACAGCATAGTCTTTCAAAGGGCCTCGTAATACATGGGATGCGGTCATCATTTTATTTTCTGCTACAATGAAAGCAGTTCCTGCTCCTACAACGATCTGTTCGGAAAACGCTTCGCCTTGACATAAATTGAATTGTTTTCCTAAAGTATTCGTTATGTTTAACTGATATGTATTTTCTGAAATTTTATTCAAATTTTTTCTTTCGATAACCATTGCAACGGATTCACTTATTTTACGAATATTTATATGTTCTTCATTATTAGGAGACAATTGAGCTATTTCGATTCTGCTGTCAAACTGAGTTGGGCCATACAGTCTTTTAGAATTATAAATTTCTGTTTCTGTTTCAACCTCGATTATTACAGATTCGAACTTAGTTAGTGATTCTACACTTTTTTGAAATGCTTCTGTTTTTTGACTTTCCTCAAAAAAATTTTCCTGTTCCTCTTTTTTCTGGCGATCCTGATTTGTGCGGAATTTCACATTATCAAGCTGCATAATTTCCTGCATTTTTTTGGGGGGTAAGGTATCCTGCCCATAAGACCAAGTGATTGCTAGGATTATCAATAAAATAATTAAAGGTCTTTTTAGCATAGTTTCTAATTTTGAGATCTTGCAAAAAGAGTAAACAGGGGAATATCTATAACTGCGGAGATGCCAAAATAAAATACCTGTTTTTCATTTACTATTTGTGGTGTAGGATCGCTTCCTCCAGAAGTACTAGTGTCAGGGCTTAAAGCTTTTAATTTAGGCCCAAACTGTCCGCCTATGTTAACTGCAAAAGGGCTCTTGTTGAATCCCAGGCTAAAATAAATCCCAGGACTGAAAATATCCATAAAATCAAAGTCAGGGAGTATTTCAGTATCGTTATCACTGTTGAGACGAAGCCTCACTGGTGCCGCTATATCGATTACGGGCACATAGATTCCCAGGGTAACCTTTTTTCCGGCTGGCCACGGCTGAAAATAAAAGCCGACAGGAGCTGTTATTCCTGTTGAATAGGTTTCTTTTGAACCATTAAAGTCTTTCCATGTGACACCAAAATACAGTCCGGGATACGAATTAATAGAAAAGTAAGAAGAGGTATGTTCTTTAAGCGAAGAACTTCCTGGAGGCAGAGCAAATGTATTTAGGGCTTTTTCTACATCCTCTGCACTGTCGGCATTTGCAATATCATTTACAAAATGAATCAATTTTATAGTATTATCATCCTTAAATTCAAATACATCAGGAAATACTTCGGGCATGTAATACTTAAAATTCTGAATCATCAGTTTTGTATCTTTTTTTAGCTGCTCATTTTTAACTTCATCGCCAAAAACGTAATACTCGATTGAATTATCAATAGCATCTTTAATTGTATTCTTAATTGATGTTTTTATTTTAACATCCGTTATATTATGTTTGGTCAGTAGGTCATCTACATTTTTTAATATTTCGTCGGTATTGATTCCTGCATATTCTTTATAGAATTCTGTGCTTTTGTTCTTGATGGACGTTTCAAAATCACAAAGTAGAGTGCTAAACTGATTATCAACGTCTTTATTTTGTATTAAATTATTTACAGTCTCATACGACTTAGAATAATCCGAAAGATTCGGGGTATTGTCCAGTGATATTTTTACCCAAAGACCAAGCTCTTTCTGACTTTTCAATTTGTCCTCATCTGTGTAAACTTTTTTATAGGAGAACAACTTTTTTAAATTACGCAATTGATTTATGTCATCAGCATTATTCACAAGGGCTGTTATAGAATTGTACACTTTTGACTGTGAATTATCTTTTCCAAAAGCAAGTGGTATTTCAATGGCCTTTATAAGAGCCGTTGTATAATTTTTTGTATGAAGGTCCAAGTATATGTCATTTACAGTTCTGGCTGTAATAAAATACGGTTTTGTTGTTTTGACTATAGTTTCAACAGATGGCGCATCAAATAATTTTAAATCTTTATCAGTGGCCAAAGTATCTATCACGCGCACAACACCATCGGCGAAATCAATCATATCACCCGCCAGACTGTGTACCTGCTCGGCTGTTACTTTTTCTTTTGCGCTATTGGCTTTTTTAATGTCATTAAAACTGGTATTTAAGCGTTCGGCGTTACTGGCTATTTGAATCATATTACTGGATATTATCTGATATTTTTTTTCTGCGGCCGTAACAGTTTCGGGCTTTATGATGTTTACCATAAGATTCTCCAAACCTTCTTTCAAAGTTTTTTTATTTGAATCTATATAATATGAAACATTGTAAAATTTTCTGTTCTGCTGGTTTAAAAAGCCTAGGTAAAGCATATAGAAATTTACCTCGCTGCTATAAGCGGCAACAAATGCAGTGGAAGCAAATCTTGGTTTATTATTTTCGACAACAACAAGGCTGTGCGCTATCATCGATGCAAACTTGATGCTGTTGGCAATATTGTATTTTAAGATGTCTTTTTTTTCTTCAGTTAAAGAAGAATTATAAACTGAAATCGCTGTTTTTAACTTATTTTGATTATCTTCAGCAATCGGCAATAGTTTATCATTAGCAACTTTTAATTGTTCAAAATTTGATTTGATATATCTATTAAAGCTGTCAATCTGATTTTCCGGTAGCCCATTAAAGTCTTTTTCTTTTATTTTCACTTCTTTTTCTGCATCATCCATTTCTTGTTTACTTTTGAGTAAATTATTTTGAGCAGCTATTATATCTGTGGCAAAAAGTGATTTATCCGTCAAATATAATGGATCGATTTTTTGGTAGTCTTTTTTAATAGCATCAAAGTCCTTTTTTTTGGCATTGAAATCAGCTTTGGCATCAAGAATGTTTTTTCCGGTTACAGCATTTGGGGTCTTTGTAAATTTCGCCTGAGAATTATCCAGATTCTTCTGTGCAGATTCAAGCTCTTTGGTAATTTTATCATATTTTGCAATAATGATATCATAATCAGCAAGTTTGTTAATGCTGTTCAATGATCTTTCTTCTTTTTCGTATTGGTCCTTCTTTGTTTTATAATCTCCTTTTTTACTGAGATATTCTGCCTTTACAGCATCATAGCCTGCAGATTTGTTAAATAGACCGATAATTTGCTTTTTACTATTAGCTATTTTTTCAGCCTGCACTTCAATGTCCATATTACCCCAACGCTGAATATTGCGGCTGTTTTCAAGAATATCAAAATAGTCAATTGGATTTTCAAGTTTTTGTATCTGCGGAATCAGTTCCAGTGCTTCAAAAGCAAAATCAAGATCGGGATGCATTTTTATATAGCTTCTGAAACGGGGCGTATCCTTAAGGTTTGGGGCATTGTTCATTAAATTGTTAAGGTCCTGTTCGATATACTGTTTGAGGTCATTTATAAAATTTAAGGTACGTGTGCTGTCAAATGATTTTAAATATGAGGTTGTTACAGGTAAAAGCACCATCAGTTCATTTAGATAGCTTTCCGGTTTTGGATTATTTAAATATTCCTGTACTTTTTGAACTGCGTATGTAGTGAGTTCGTCCTTAATACGTTTTGCAAGGAATTTGCTTAATCCGTCTATGGCTGCTTTAAAAGCGAGATCACCTCCAAAAAAAGGGAGTGCTTTTTGTATCGAAGAAGTATAATTAACCTTTGAATAGACATCTTGTCTAAATTTGGTGACTTGGTCATATTTGAAGATGAATAATTCCAGCATAAAAGATAGATATGGATTTGAATCTTTGAAATAACCATATAAAATCAATAATTGATTGGCATCATCCTTAATCTTACTTTCTTCGTAAGTCTTTTTTGTAGATTGAAGATCGTCATTTAAACCTTTAAGTATCTCATAAGGACCCGATTCAGTGTCTGCAGTACTGCTTGAGACATTAACTGAAGCAATTGTTTTGGACATGTTATTGTATTTTGTAGAAGATTCTATATAATCCTCATATGCAGATTTAAGATCATTATCCTCATACTTTATTTGGTGTATGCCGATGCTCGAAGTATCAGTCAATACAGTTTGTTTCAAGATAAATTTATCAGGATTGTAATCGACTCCCGCATATACTCTGAATGTTGCCAGTACTTCATCCATATCTTTTAGAATTGTTTCATTACGTGAGGCAATATCCAAAGAGCTGTAGTCTTTTTTAAGAAGGTCTACTAACCGGGCTGCATGTCCTGCAACGGGAGCAGTCTTTTGAGAATAGCAATAAATCTGCAATGCAAATAGCAATAATAGGGTAGAGATTATTTTCATAATAACGGAGGATTTTTAATGACTTTTAGTACAAAAAAAAATAAAGATAATTAGTTGAATATTCATATGTGCAAGTATAAATACCTGTTTTGTTTTAACTTGTATTATTCTGTTTATTAAGTGTTTAAAAGTTTTATTCCTACTGTCCAGTAGTTAATTTTTAGGATAAATTAAGTTTTTTTTAAGAGCCCTAAAAGTGGGCAATTATGATTTAATAAATTCAAAAAAATAAATAAGACATTGTCATTTGCTTCCTTCTAAGGACAAAGATTACCGACCAGTTATGTTTGAGCATTTTTTGCATTTAATTTGCCTGACCAATGAATTTTAAAGGTATGAAGACATAAAAGGATACAGTTTATAATGATTCAAAGATGTATGTCCCTTCATTGAGAAATAATAAAGCAAATTGAATCTTTTTATTACCAAATAAGATGAAAGATATGAAGATTGATACTCCGGAGACTGTGTCAAAACTGCTTAGAGTGATCTACCGCAAAATAAAATCACTTGAAAAGTCAGTAAATGGAGAGAGCAGTTCAAAAGCAAAAAGAATGGTATGCTGCTCAAGTCTTAAAAAAAATGAGCTCGCATTTATCCTCTATATCTTAATGGACGAAGGCATCCTGTTTTTTGACAGGACTAACCCTGTGAAGAACAGGTCTTTGCTGCAGACCTTTTTTGAAAAGAATTTTAGTTACAGAGGGGAGTAGGGTCTGCAAATGCCCGTCAGATCGATTAGCAGGGAATTTTCAGAGGCAAAGGGCTATACTTATCAAGAAAAGCAATGCCGTCTGCTTGACAGCATAATAAACCGGTTGCAACGCCGCAAGGAAAGGATTAAATTAAAATCTCAATAAAATGGAAAAAAATAAAATTTCGTATAAACCCAGGCTTTTTAGTGCACTACAAAGTATTCTAGAGCCACTTTTTCTAAAAATAGAAAAGATTGAACTGAGTATCAATTCATTTAAAGTAAGACCTCAATATTACAGAAATGAGGATTTAAAAAAGATGTTTGGACTGTCCAATAATACCATTATAAAATACAGACAGACCGGAATTTTGCCCTATACTAAGCTGGGATATATTTTTTTATATGACAGTGGAAAGATCGATAAAATACTCAGAAGCAACGAATCATAATTCAGCATTTATTAGTTACCCAGATTCTAAAAGAGAGTTCAAAGTAGGGTGGGTAACTAAAAAAGGACACTTTTTTGCAATTAGGATTCGACACAATTCTAAATAAGAAAGCCTTTAAACACTAGTGTTTAAAGGCTTTTTACTTTTAAAGTTTCTTCTGAAACTTCTACTGGCGGAGGAAGAGGGATTCGAACCCCCGGACCTGTTACAGTCAACAGTTTTCAAGACTGCCGCATTCGACCGCTCTGCCATTCCTCCAGTAAGACGCAATCATTTTTTCATTGCGGGTGCAAAGATATAATGTTTTTTCAATTGTAGAAATTTTTTTGATACTATTTATAAAGAAAATAATATAACGTTTCAACTTCAAAAGAAAAAAAATGGACAATCAGAACTCAATTTAAAAAACTAAATCACGGATTAATCAGCTTCAGTAAAAGTTTTGCGATTTTAGAGATGTTTTTAATGATTTACTTTTGAATTAGTTAGTTGGTAGTTGGTCTTTTATTTTTTCTTAGAATGTTTTTAATTTTCGTTTAGCCAGTAATTGGTAATGCTTGTTGGAGAGGGCCTACTTTTTAGATTTTTTTACTTTGTGATTTAATTAATAAGTAGAAAAGTTGTATAGTTACGGTCTTTTATTTAAACTATTAAACTTATGTTAGGATTTGATTAATGTTTAGATAAGTAATTGACAGTTAGTCGTTAAAATCTGTTTTTTAGCAGTTTTTTTTTTATTTTTTTAATATAGTTTGTATTTTTCAAGTAATAACCTAATAATTGTATTTGAAATTTATTTTAGACATGGATTCTCTTTTCTAGTGACTACTAGACTATGGAGATTTGATGTACTAAAGCTTGCATCTTATAAGTATATCGGGAATCTTTAATTTTTTTGCAAATCTTTTAGAGATGACAATAGTTTTTTAGGCGTTTTTAAAGCGCCTTCGTAAGGAAGGATAAAAAGGACCGAACTGTTACTCTAAGTCCAAAAAATATTAGGAATATTTAGGGAACAATATATGTCATTAAGACCAAAGAATATTTATTTCATGGTCTATTCTCGGCGGACTTTATTCCAACAAAAGTTTGCAAAAGTTTAAAGCAGGCAAAAATGCAGTTATTCTTTATTGGTTGAGACTTAGTTTTTCTCATTATTTATTAGTAAGTGATACAGGTTTTGTTGTATGTAGGAATTATTAGAAAAAGTAGTAGTAGAGAACTACATGAAATTATACCATTTCACTATCAAAAGCATTCAAAAAAAATAAAGTTCTTTTAATATTTGCAGGCTTAATTTAGGTATATTTCATAAATACACCCTGAAGTCTATCAGACATAATCTACCTATTTTGCAAGCTATAAGTCTGATGGTATTAGTAATATATACTAGTTAGTTCAGATTTTTCCTAGATCCCAAGAAATTCAATTCTAAATAATCTTTACAATATGTCAAACAAACAGGACTCAAAAGATGTAAAGGAAGTAACCCTTTATAACTTTTCAACGATTAGAAATGCTGAATACCTCACCAAAGAAAAACTGAATGATAGTCAGAATTTTATTTGTTATGATAAATCTTTATTTGACCTGGAGATGCCCATTTCAGATAAAACCAATTTTGACAAAAAAATATTTTTGAATTTTGAAAAATTAAAAGCCAAGAGGAAGAAAGATGAAATCAAAGGTATTGCATGCAGTGATGAAGTAATTCAAATTTCTTTGAATGATGTTTTTGAGAGGATAATGTATTTATACAATTCGAAGTCTGATAACTTCTATGAAATAAATAATTTATTACTCGGGTTAAACGAAAACAAAGATGTGAAAATTGACTTTAAATCCGTTAATCTGTCAGTTCTTCAAAAAAAGGTTTGGCTTTCATTTATTTATAATCTCAAGTTTGGCAATGATTTTAAGCAAAAAGAAATTGCAACTAATCTCTTAAGATTCTTTCATCTTAAAAAGTATAGAAACTTAATTGATGATGAGAGTAAGGATGAAAAACTAGAAAATTTCGACTCATTAATTAATGCACAAATTGTAATTCCTGAAGAGCTTTTTCCAAAATCTGAAACTTTTTTTTATGGAGATAAATATAGATTAAAGGATTATTATCTAGAGTTATTGACTAATAATCACGCAATAAATGCAATTGAATTGAATAAAGGGAAAAGCAATATAGAGGATATAATCAAGAAATTAAAAAAAGAGGAGAAAATTTTAAAAGACAATATAAATAATGAATATGAATTTGAAAAAAAGGAGTCAGCAAATTCTTGTTATGCCTCTTCTATGGAATTTATAAATCAAGAGTATTATTTTTTACTTTCTACGGATATTCTCAATGATTCAAATTTTCAAGATGAAATTAAAATGGCCAAACTTAAAATCAAGCTTAAAGTAGAGACAGCTGAAATAGAGGAAGACCCCATAACTAAAGTAAAAAAAAATACAAAGGATATAAAAACTGTATATCGAAATTTTGAGTTTAATTCATCAAGCAAAAATTCACAATTTTCGCGCTTTGCTGCATATTTTAAAATAATCCCAACTCAGAATGAAACGATTTTACTCGAAGAACCTAAAGACGATTTAAATCAAACAATCCATTTCAATATCGAAATAGAGTTCGAATCAGGACGTGAAGAAACCATCAGTAACAAATTAATTTGGAAGGGCAAATATTTTTTTTACTTTGAAGCAAAGGGATATTTTAGTGAAGAGGATAGTTACGGAACTGCGTACAAACCAAAAGGCTACGGGATTCAAATGTTAGGTATAGCTGATTACAGAAAAGTAGTGAGTACGATTAGCAGATATATTCCGGCCGAAGTAGCACATATTGAAAATGTAATGGCTAGTGAATTTAGGGAGAAGGTAACCACCAAAGAAACAACGACTGAAAATAAAGAATTTGAAAGCACCGATACTGAGATTGAAAACTTAAAAGAAACGACCGCAAATGATCGTTTTCAAATGCAGACTGAAGTTGCACAAATTTTAAATGAACAAAGAAAAAATGATGTAAATACGAATTCTACAGTTAATGGTACTGGCTACTCATTTAATTTAACCACAGGAAACTCTACATCAGGTTCTAAAGAAGATAGTAACAAACAAGCGGTAACTACAGCCAAAGAAGTAACCAACAAAGCGGTAGAAAAAATAGTTTCAAAAGTAAAAAAAGAAAGAACTGTTACAGTTACTGAAAAATTTATAGATGTAAACAAATATGGGTTTGACAACAGAGGTAGTAAAGACCACGTATCTGGAATTTACCGACACATAAATGCAGTTTATAGAAATAGAATACAGAATTATGGAAAAAGATTGACTTATGAATTTTCAATTCCTGAACCAGCTCTGGTACATAAACTGGGAAGAATCGTTAACGATTATGACCTTTTAGAAAAAATTAATAACATTAAACCTGAAAAGCCAACAAATCCAAAGGACTTTTTTAAAGATTTTAATGAAATTACAATTGATAATTATATAGCGTTCAAAAATCTATTTGGAATTAAAGAATTGAAAGACTACCCTAGTTGTGACCCTTTCACATTATCAAGAGAAAGTAGTAAGGGAGAAGGTGATTTTGAAATTCCCTTAATTAAAGGATTCATTCCGACTACTTTTCATTTGTTTTCAATTGTTGATGCAGGAAGTCCTGATATAGAATTTAAAACAGAAGAGGGCGGAGGACAATATTTTGAAATTGATTTAAATGATAAAAATATTTATTATACGGCTTATCGCACTGGACATATATTGGGAGATGATAAAAATAAAATCAATAATTCTGGTAATATACTTATAAGCTATCCTATTCCATCTTTAGTTAAATGTGCCATAAGAGCAACAAAGATCGAGTTTTACAGATTTAACTTTACCCTCAATTTCATACCAGATATAAAAACTATATTGGAATGGAAAAAAGAATTTTATGATACGATTATAAAGGAATATGAAAAAAAGTTGAAAATTTATAATGAAGCAGTTGAGGATATTATAAAAGAGTATGAAAAGCAGAAAATTAAAAGTGATGAGGATAAGAATAGAAGAGAAAAAAGGAATTATAGACAAATCGAAATCCAAAGTCTGAAGAGAAATTGTCTGTCCTATCTTATTGATGAAGAAAATAGAGAAAATACTATTAGAGATTTTGGAACTAATTTATACAAAAAAAGAACAGACTTCACCGATACGCTAATAAACAAATCACACAAATTGGATGAATACACTGCGTTTGTAAGGTTTTTAGAACAGGCTTTTGAGTGGAACGAAATGAGTTATTCATTCTATCCATATTACTGGGGTAAAAAAGAAATTTGGAAGGAAAATTACAATGAAGATAGTGAAGATCCATTGCACAAAGCTTTTCTACAAGCAGGTATGGCACGTGTAATTGTTACGGTTCGGCCTGGCTTTAACGATGCAGTAAATATGTATTTGACTACAGGTAAAATATGGCAAGGTGGTAATTTGCCAGTTTATGGCAGCTCTATGTTTGTATCAATTGCAGAAGAATTAAGAGAAAACACTGATTATACTGTACAAGATGAATGGGAAAGTGTTTTACCTACAAATCTAATTGTGTTACAATCAAGTGGGGTTTCAATAGAACAAAAAGGCTTGCCAGATCTATTTCAAAACGGTAATCTTGGAGGTTTGGAAAATCATGACAAGAAATTGAAGCGTAAAAAACTCTTTGGCTTATTCTAATGGATATTATTCGAGACCCAAGCAACCCGATTGAGAGTTTTCGTTATCCCAATTTGCATATTGTTGATAACGCGGGTATTTTTAGCACTCTTTTAGGAGGACTTTTGACCTACCCAATTGATGGAATTGAATACAACGTTTTGTCAAACAATATTAAGCTGATAATTTATACTTCAATTTCAGAAAGAAGTAATTGGAAAGTTACCAATTTGAGTACAAATGAAATTGCAGTATTTATTTTTAAATATGCAAACAAACTTAAGTTTAGAATAAAACTAGCGGACAATCTTTTTATACTTTCAAGATTTCATTCTTATAAACAAATGTTTGAATTTGAAAAAGAATTGCGTATACAAGACTTTATTGGACAAAAGCTATCAATAGAATTTATTCTTCGTTATTTCGATACTTTAAACGAACCGTTATTCAATATAATCACTAATGCACAAAGCAAAACTGTAGTGAAAACTATAAAAATAACAAAGACAGGGGATATGAAGCCTATAAAGCTAGATCCCAAAGAAGATAAACTAAACATTACTTTCGGACTATTTTTTGATGGCACTGGAAATAATAGATACAATACAGAAAGAGTTCATGATGTTTTCTCAAGGTTAGCAGAGACACAAAGCAAATTATTTTCTGAAGTTATCGACGAATATAGATTGGGAAAGATCTCTTTCTTAAGGGAAAAAAGTATTGGGTTTGATGAGTTCATGTTTATGCCAAAAAGTAGCTACCTTAACAATTATTCTAATATTAGCATACTCTACGATTTGTATAGCGAAACAAAAGTCGGAGAAGAAACAAAAGAAAATGAAATAATTAAAAAAATATACGTTGAAGGAATAGGAACAAAACGGGAAGAAAAAGACAGTTTATTAGGTAGTGGCTTCGGAAGAGGTGAATATGGTATTGAAAGTCGTTGCAAAGAGTTGATTTTCTTAATAGATAAGGAAATATCTCATTTACAATTTAAATTCAAGAATGTAGATATTGCTGAAGTTGTATTTGATATATTCGGTTTTAGTAGAGGTGCTGCTGCTGCGCGATTATTTCATAGAATGGTGTTTATTGATTCTAATTTATCCACTAGTAACTTTATACATTTAGTGAAACTTGGCGTGTGTAAAATAAGATTTTATGGGCTTTTTGACACCGTTTTAAGTACATTTAATGCAGATGTTCTCTATCCAACTGAAAAAGATATTTCCTTAATAGAGTGCAAAAAAATTCCTTGTTATCATATTACAGCTCAAAATGAAATTAGACAAAATTTTCCTTTAAGCAAAGTTGATTCAGAAAACTGTGTGCATTTAGAACTGTTTGGTTGCCATTCTGATATTGGTGGAAGTTATACCAGAGATAAATTTGCATCAGCATTTGCTTTTAAAGAATCAGAAAAAGATAAACCTACTTATGATTTTAAAAAATTGTATGACAGATATAAACTTTTATATGCAGTGGATACAAGTAAAAAATACTTAAGGTATTTTGTCAATCAACTTTCAGTAAATTATGAGCAGATTAGAATAGTAACAGAAAATGTGCCTGAAAATGAAAGGTATAAAGGACTAGATTCAAACTATGCATCCACAATAAAATTTGGATACGTTGCTCAAGAAAACAGAGTCATTGAAAGTGATATCTCAATGGTGGCTTTAAATGCAATGCTTTCATTCGCTTTGCAACATAATCTTCCTTTCAATGCAAGGAAAAAAGAAGTTAATCCAAAGTTGTCACCAAAAGACAAGCTCACTTTAGAGAATTACGATAATAAAGTTCAAAAACTTATTGGTAAAATTATTAATAGTAATAATGTTTCTGAAAGTTTAGAAGATAACGATTTCTTTGATCTTTATAATAGATTTATTCATATTTCTGAAAGTTACGGATATCAAATTTGGTCAGATAAATTTAAATCTAAAATTCATGAACTCAATGAACTTTATTCAGACAGACCAGCGGAAAAGGGAGAGCGTGTAGTTTACTAAATTAATAAAGAAAACTTTGGCTTCAGAGTAAAAGAGTAAGCAACATTAGTCAACTGTAAGAATGGTAAGAAACTATATTTCACGATTGTGAATTGCTGGACTAGATAAAGCTTTGTCCAAATTCAGCGGGAAGTAGATTGTCGATTGAAAAAATAGATCTATTGTTAAAAATAGAAAATCAGATGGTTTTGTTTTTTTGGAAAGTTTTTGTTTGTTTATTTGTTTGTTGTAAATATTTGATAATTAATCGATAATATTTGTTTTTAATCGAATTTAGTATGTCTCTTTAGATGAAATTTATACTTTTGAATAGTAAATATAATCGTACAAAGTTTACTGCTTAATAAAAGCAATTAATATATTAAAATATGGTTAGCATTAACTAATATTGATGCAAGATTATACCTTAATTGTTATTAATGTATAAACAAAATGCTTTGGGAAGATTTGATCATTTTTCTCCTAATATATTAATCTAAATTAAATTGGGTGGGCTTTTATGTGGATGCTTGTAAACGAACTAGTAACCAATAAACAACAAACATATGAAATCTTTTTACACAAGTCTTACTGTTTTTTTAGTATTCTTAATTTTGATGAGTTGTAATAATGATAAACTTGTTTTATCAGACCCCTCAGCAAGCCTCATAGATTCTTTGAGTATGATCGCTGCTAATGAACATGATTCTGTTCAAGTTGATATAAGTATTCCTGCCGCTAAAGGATCCCAATGGAGGGCTCTTGAATCTTGGTTTAAAAATTGTGCACAGAATGAAACATTTAAAAAAGATATAGTTTATTTGGGACATTCAAGCGATAAAAGATTAGGTTATATTCTATCAAAAGATATTAGTATCGATAGAGCTGACTTTTATAAGGTTTGTACGGATGAAGATGTCATCAACACATTTTATAATCCCGGCAAACCTGTAACAAAATGTGATCTTTCAAAGGAGGGCAATTTTTCATTCAGTGCAATAGTTGATTTCAATGCAGTTCAGAATGCAAACGCAGATCTGAAAGTGTTGCTTTCACGTAGTAAAAATATCCAAATAAAAAGTGGTAAATGGAGGATTGAAAGTTTTGATTCTGACGCATTCCTTGATTTTATTAACTCTTCTGATGACCCTAAAATTAAGGCATATAAAAAAAGTCTAAATAATAAAAACAATGTAGTACTTGTCAAAATTCTTAAAGTTTACGAATTCTCCGCAGAAGTTGAAATAAAAGACTCCATAGACATAGGTTTAAAAGCAAAGCTTGACAATGGAATTGATGTTAATTTGGTAGGAAAAGAATCAAAAAATCAGATAGGTTTTGATTTGCATTTTAAAAAAACAGGCAAAAATAAGATAAGCATAACCTCTCAAGGAGAAGTGGCTTTATTTGCTCAGGCGGCAACTGTTAAAAAATTGACTGAATAATATGATACGCCACCTGACATTATTATGCCTTGTTAGTTTCCATACTTTTTTTGGACAAAAATTACTTGCTACGGGTTTTGTATCAGATAACGATGATGATATAAAAAAGTATTTAGCAAGAGGAACAGCGATTATACACAAGGAAAAACAAAATAGTCTTCCGGTATCACTTGACAGGTACATTCCTAGGATTTTGGATCAAGGTAACCAAGGGGCCTGTACCGCTTTTGCGGTGGCGGAAGCACTTTCAATGAGGGAAAATTTTCTTAAAAAAAATATAAACAATGGAGCGTTTTCATCAAATCAGATTTTGTATAGTCCAGCTTATTTGTGGGTTGTCGGAAATGAAGGCAGGAAAATTACTGACAATTGCGTTGATGTTGGCATTTCTTATTCAAGAGTCTTTTCCTGTCTGTTTAAAAATAAAATAGTGCACTGGGGAAATTTTCCATATCCGAATGATATTGATGAAAAATTTTGTTTCAAACTCTGTCCTCCAAACGTCAAATTGCTTCGGATACAAGATAGAGAATTTATATATGATGAACTGTTTGTCAATGTGGAGAGTATTAAAAATAAATTATTGCAAGGTTATCCAGTCTGTATTTCTGTCAATTTAGATACAGAGTATTACAAAGCACTTTATGATACGGGAGTTAATCGTGGCTTGTGGTTGAAAAAGGGGACTCCTTTGCTGAAAAAGCAGCAACACTCCATGGTGATCGTTGATTACAATCAAAGTAAAAGGCTTTTCAAGGTTTTAAATTCATACGGTCCTGGACTTGGAGATAAAGGATTTATCTGGTTGAGCTATGATTTAATCGACAAGGATGTAGTTTTTAATGCTTATATTATGTCATTTGATAAATTAGCTACTTCAGGTCCGTTGGCAAATATTGAAAGAATTTTTAAAAATGATTTCTTTTCGATAGAATTAAATGCCTATGAAAATTCGATAGAAGGTAGGGTTGTGGACAATGAAGGTAAGACTCTCCCTGGGGTCACTATATCAGTTGTGGGATCTCCAAAAGGTACTACTACTGATATGGATGGAAAGTTTCGTCTTATTGGGGATAATGTAGAAAAATTGAATATTAGTTATATAGGTTCTACCAGTGAACAAATATCAATCTCTAAAAGAAGTAAGCAAGTATATGAAACAGGAATTACTGCCACTTGGACAAAAGAAGATGAATTTAGGGTTTATAATGGTATAAGATTTGGCGTAGCAAGTGTAGATCTGAAGAGTAACAGTATACAAATTTCTGTTGTTGATGAAAAAACGGGTATCCCTCTTACCAATAATGTTTTTTTACTATTGAATGATAAAATAGAATTGCATTTAAATGACAAGATATTTTATTTGATGCTAAAAGATCTAAAAGTTCTGGATGATCAAAACTCGATTGCTTTAAATGCAGCAAACATAGAATATTCTTTGATCTCAAATATTGAAGTACTTACCGAGTACTATTAAGGCATTATTTATTTTTGTTAATTTCAAGTATATCTTGTTCTTGTTAGGTATCCTACATAAAACAAGTGCACTGTATTGATTACAAGATCAATTATGAGGTTTTATATGGGAAAGGTGAAATGTACCAATATCAAAGAAGCAGGGAATTATAATTTATTCACTACTTCTTTGCTTTTCGGAAGATTGTAATGTTTTTAAGTGCTATCTTAATCTGGTATAATCTCGTTATTCAGATTTTCTTTCTGCTACTCGTTTAAAATGTTTTTTTATAAATGTTACCATTTTCGTTCCTGAGAATATGTATCTGAATTGTAATCGCCTGACTATTTATTATATTCTGAAGTTCATCAATTAATTTGCTGTTGTTCCTGATATGATGACTTTTGTGGTTATTGAAGCGGAGCTTCAGACTCCGCCATAACCTAGATGGTGTAATATAGTTAAAAACTGCCTTATCTTTTTGTGGCAAAAAAGGTATCCATTCCATCTTTATATTGTTATATTATTGATACTTTTGAAAAACAGGAATTACTAAAGGTCAAATTATGATTACTATATTTCTGTGAGTAGTGTATAGATTAATTGAAAGAAAAGAGTCATTTTATGGAAACAAAATTTACTGTATTGCCACTGGAACGAGATGTTGAAAATAGAGCTATTTTAAAAAAAGCAGCAAAAGCGCATCAAGCTTTAGCTGAATTAAAGGGTGCAGCGAATGCAATACCAAATGAAAGTATTCTTATCAATACTTTATCTCTGCAAGAAGCAAAAGACAGTTCAGCAATTGAAAATATCGTTACTACACATGATGAACTTTATCAGAGCGATATTTATACTCGTGATTTTAAATCTTTGGCAGCAAAAGAAGTTTACAGTTACGCCAAAGCACTTCAGCATGGATTTGCAAAAGTAAAAGAAAATGGACTCTTAATTAATTCTTATATTCTGGAAATTCAAGCAGAACTTGAAGAAAATAAAGCAGGGTATAGAAAAGTTCCCGGTACAGCTCTAAAAAATGATCAGACAGGCGAGGTTGTTTATACTCCGCCTCAGCATCCCGAAGAAATTGTTTCACTGATGAATAATTTAGAAAAATTTATAAATGACGATAATATAAGTGATTTAGATCCGCTTGTTAAAATGGCTATTATTCATCATCAGTTTGAAAGTATTCATCCTTTTTATGATGGTAATGGAAGAACGGGGCGTATTATTAATATTCTATATTTGGTAAAGCAGGGGCTTTTAAAGATTCCTGTTTTGTATTTAAGTCGATATATCAATGAAAAAAAGGGAGACTACTATAGACTTCTACAAGATGTAAGAGAAAATGATAATTGGGAAGACTGGATTATTTTTATGCTAGAAGGTGTCGAACAGACTTCTAAGCAAACGATACTTTTGATTGATGGAATAAAAAAAGAAATGCTAGCTTTTAAAAATAAAATGCGTAATGATTTGCCTAAGATTTACAGCCAAGATTTATTAAATAATTTATTCAGGCATCCCTACACAAAAATTGAATTTGTAAAAACTGAACTTAATGTAACAAGAGTAACAGCAACAAGATACCTTAATGAATTAGTTAGGGTTGGGCTTCTCGATAAACATAAGTTAGGAAGGGATATTTACTACATTAATACGTCATTATATATGCTGCTAAGTAATGCAAATAAAAAGTAAACTAAACTTAGATTAAATATAGAAGTAAATAAAGTTTATAGATACATATTTAAAGTTATGAAGCTTCGTATATAAGATGTAAATGAAGATCTATAATAGATATATGAGTTTATGTATAGAAAACTATAGAAATCTATATAGATACACGAGCTTATGTATAGAAACCTATAGAAATCTATATAGATATATGAGGTTATGTATAGAAACCTATAGAAATCTATATAGATATATGAAGTTATGTATAGAAACCTATCGAAATCTATATAGATATATGAAGTTATGTATAGAAACCTATCGAAATCTATATAGATATACAAGGTTATGTATAGAAACCTATATAGATATATGAGGTTAAATATAGAAATCAATATTTATTTCTTAATTTATTGATTTGTAGTTATATAGTTGTATATGTCAAATTTAAAATTTATCTTTGCTTCAAGCCGATTAGCGCTTGAAGCAGGGAACCCTTCAGTTGAACTTAAGTTCAACTGAAGGGTTCCCTGTCTTTTAAAAGGCTTTTTAAAAACAATTTTAATGTTGTTTGAGTATTAGCTTTTAATGTTGTACTGGTATTAGATTTTAATGCTGATATAAATATAAGATTATGCCAGATGGTGCTGTTTCAGTTAAGTATGCTATAATAAAGATAATGCAGGAACTGTTGTTTCTGATAGAAGTAGAACTTCTGATAGATATGCAGATTATTAAAAAGAGTGGTTAAATTTCTTATTCTAGTTTTGGCGCCCATTATTTCACTTGTTTTTTTAAGGCTTTCAGCAATATAGGACTCTCTTTTTCTTTATTATAAATAGATAGCAGGAGCTTATATTGTCTCTAGCTAAATTGTGTCCGCAGTGCGGACACAATTGGAAATGTTCTGTAAAATTTTCGATACCAATTTAATTCGAAGTATGGAAATCTAATTTCGTACTGATACTACTCTTCTTCTGCAAGATATTTATTAAGCAAGTACTGTAACTCTATCTTTTCCTGCCGTTCAATTAGTAAAAATAAACGTGTTTAAATTAGTACATTAGGTTGTGTTAAAATTAGTAAACACAGTCAGTTAAAGAAACCAATAATAATATACTTTTTTAGTGTCCATGTTAATTGCGTCCGCAATGCAGACGCAATTGAAAATGTACTGCAAAACTTGTGATATCGTTTAACTTGCTTTTTTCTCTAAATGGATTTAAGTTCTTTAAGAATCTTTAAATTCAGAAGTTTCTTGGTAAGTGAATGTCACTTAAATTTAGATTTCAGTTTCTCCATGTCTTCCATTATGTTCACATCCAAAACCTTTGCATAATGCTGGGTTTGTTTAGTGTTGGTATGCCCCATCATAGCAGATACGTTCTCAAGTCTTACTCCATTTCCTAAAGTGACAGTTGTGGCGAAAGTATGTCTTGCAACATACCATGTAAGATGTTTATTTATGCCGCAGACATCAGCGATTTCTTTAAGATAAGCATTCATTTTCTGATTGGAAATTTTTGGAATAAGACCCTTGTGCTGATTTTTATATTTAGAAATAATTTTCTCAATGGTTGGTAATACAGGCACATTGGCTCTAATGGCGGTTTTGGCTCTGCTGGTCATAATCCATAAGTTTCCATTTGAATCTTCGGATAAGTTTCTTTCAGTAAGTTCCAAGGCATCGACAGGGGCATATCCTGTGTAGCAGCTGAAAAGAAATATGTCCTTAACTTTTTCCAGACGCGGCGTTGAAAATATCTTGCTCTCTATGGTGTTAAGTTCCTGCTGAGTTAAAAAAATGGCATCTTTAACGCTTAGTCTGCCATCATAAATATTAAATGGGTTTTTTATTATCATATCCATTTTGATGGCGTAATTGCAGGCAGTTTTGTACATTTTCATATATTTTACTACAGAATTGTTTTTGATGCCTGTCTGATCTTTAAAACTGCTCTCATATTTAAGATATTGCTCAAGTTTGAAGACAAACGAGCTTGATATTTCAGATGCCGGCATATCTTCCTTTTTGTAGCTACTGTTTATGAAATTCAAAAGCAGATCTTTTGCTCTTTTGTACTTCTGCAGTGAAGCCGATGCGCGCTCTCCAGTATTTACTCTTTTAGTAAAGAATTCAATGTATGTATCCATAATCTGAATTATCGAGGTTTCTTCAGGCTGGTCTATTTGGGCTTTTCCTGTGAGTTCAGCTTTTAATAATTGAAGGTTGACTTCAGGATCAATTCTGAAGAGTTCAGTAAATTTTTTGGCTGCATTAAGCTGGAAAAGATCAAGTAGGTTTTTCATTACTATTTCCTTTTCAATTTTAAGCTGGTTTCTAAGGTTATTAGTACTTGTCCATCTTTCTTTTGAAATGGCTTGTCCGGTTGACATTGAAATTTGTTTGTTATTGTAGCTCAAACGGGCATAGATTGGAGATTCGCCGTTCTTGTTTGCTCTGTCGGATTTCTGGTAAAAAATTACTTTTAACATGTTATCTAGTTTTAAAATTAATAATCAAATTGAATTAAAAATTTTAAGAGAGCCCTTTGACAGCAGGGAATTCTCGGGGAATTCTTTTGGTTTAGTTACCCTTTTTTGAGAAAAAAGATTCAAAAAATGACAGGGTAACTAATAGGGTAACCATTCTTTGATAAAACATGTGCTTTTTGAAAAGTTTGTAAAAACGAAAAAGCCTTTAAACACTAGTGTTTAAAGGCTTTTGATTTTTAAAGTTTCTTTTGAAACTTCTACTGGCGGAGAAAGAGGGATTCGAACCCCCGGACCTGTTACAGTCAACAGTTTTCAAGACTGCCGCATTCGACCGCTCTGCCATTTCTCCAGTATGTCGCTATCATTAGCTGATTGAGGGTGCAAATATAAGACGGTTTTTTGGTTATAAAAACTTTTTCTCGACTTTTTTTTAAAGTTTTTTAAGATAATTTTCAAGTGTCTAATTATCAGTATTTCCGAAAACGAGATTTTTATAAAAATTATTCTAAGTCGTCTAAAATTGGCGTTGGTTTTTTGTTTTCGTCAACTGCAACAAAAGAAAAAGTTCCCGAAACTACCGTTTCGCGAAGCTCCGAATACATCTGTTCCATAAAAATATCGACATGAATTTTACAGCTTGTTCTTCCTACGCTATCAACTTTTGCTACTAATTCGATTAAAGTTCCGGCGGGAATTGCCTTTTTAAAATCGATTTGTCCTGTAGAAATCGTAACTACTTTTTTGCGACTGAAACGTGTAGCGCAAATAAATGCCACTTCATCCATAAGATGTAATGCAGTTCCTCCAAATAAAGTGTCGTAATGATTTGTTGTACTAGGAAAAACGGCCTTAAAAATACGAGTTTCAGATTTCTGAATTCTTTCTTCTACTGTTCCCATATTAATAATTAACGTATTCTGTAATTTCAAGTCCGTAACCAATCATACCAACGCGTTTTGTTTGTTCAGTATTCGAAACCAATCTTATTTTAGAAATATCAATATCATGAAGAATTTGAGCTCCAATTCCGTAATCTTTACTGTCAATGATAACTTTTGGAGCTTTTAAAGTTCCGTTAGATTGTAATGTTTTAAGCTCCGAAATTCTGTTTAAAAGATTTACAGCTGTCATATCTTGATTGATGAAAATAACAGCGCCTTTTCCGTTCTCGTTAATTACTTTAAACATATCATCCAATTGCTGTTCCGCATTGTTGGTTAATGTTCCAAGTAAATCATTATTTACTTGAGAAGAATGTATTCTGGTTAGAATTGGTTCGCCAGAATTCCAAGTCCCTTTTGTTAGAGCAATATGAATTTGTTTGTTAGTAGTTTGCTCGTAAGCTCTTAATCTGAAAGTTCCGAAACGAGTTTCAATGTCAAAATCTTCCTTTTTAACAATTAAACTATCATGTTGCATTCTATAAGCAACTAAATCTTCAATAGAAACTAATTTTAAATCAAATTTTTTGGCAACTTTAATCAATTCAGGTAGACGAGACATTGTTCCGTCTTCATTTAGAATTTCGCAGATAACCCCAGCAGGTTTAAATCCTGCTAAACGTGCAAAATCAATAGCTGCTTCAGTGTGTCCGGTTCTTCTTAAAACACCACCTTGTTTAGCAATTAAAGGGAAAATATGACCAGGTCGAGCTAAATCGTGTGGTTTTGTATTTGGATCGACTAGTGCTTCAACAGTTTTAGAACGATCAGAAGCAGAAATTCCAGTTGTAACGCCATTTCCTTTCAAATCAATAGATACAGTAAAAGCAGTTTCCATATGATCTGTGTTGTTCGTAACCATCGCGCGCAAATCAAGTTCTTTGCAACGGCTTTCTGTAAGTGGTGTGCAAATTAATCCACGACCGTGAGTAGCCATAAAATTGATCATTTCTGGTGTTACTTTTTCAGCTGCTGCCAAAAAATCACCTTCATTTTCACGATCTTCATCATCGACTACAATGATTACTTTACCTTGACGAATATCTTCTATAGCTTCTTCAATGGTATTTAGTTGTATTTTTGTTGTTGACATAATTATTCTTGCTTTTGAGCTGGAAAAAACCGCTCGGAAATTTTCTGAAATAGTTGTGAAATCGGGGTTGTAATCGCATCAAAATTAATTAACCCGTTGTCGTTTGTTGCACGATACGTTAAGAGAACCGCTAATGGCGATAGGATAATGGATGACATCCATGAACCTAAAAATGGAGACATACCGCCTTCTTGTGATAATCTTTTTCCAAAAGTATTAATGAAGTGGAAAGTAATAAAGATTAAAACAGCAAATACAATCGGAAGTCCAAGTCCGCCTTTTCTAATAATCGCACCAAGTGGAGCTCCAATAAAAAACATTAAAAAACACGCAAAAGCAATTACAAACTTTTCATACAATGCGCTTAAGTGCTTATTAATTTCTCTTTGTTTATCCTTTAAATCCTTTTGAGTAGTTTCTATTGAATAAATATTACTTGTAATATTACTTCCAGCCATTTTAAAAATATCTACTTGATCCTTGTTAGAATACAATGACACTAGATTGTTTGGAAGTTGTTTTTTCTTTACCTGTTTATTTGTGTTTTGCGGACCTCTTCTAATTCCAACTCTTTGATTGATGTTTTCAGAAAAAGAAACAATTTCGTTGTCTAAGTTTTTGTTTAATGAATCCAAAGTGTAGCGCAATTCATTAACATTCAACATTGCATTTGTACCAGCAATGCTTTCTTTGCTATCATCGACTTTGTTTAATTCGGCTAAATCAATATTGATAATCTGCTTCTTGAATTTTCCTTTTATGAAAGGCAATTTTGCACGATCTTCATATTTTTTTGGAGTAACATCTTGATAATAGTAACCGTCATTCAAAACTAATTGAAGAATGCTAGATTTTTCACTGCTAATTAATTCGCCTGTTTTAGATTTAATAACAGTTTTGTTTTCGCCCATACTGCTGGGCTTTTCGTGAATTGTTACTCCAGTAAGATGATTTCCGTTTTCTCCAGACTTTTTATTTACCTTAATGTTGTAAGTGCCAACATCGTTAAACTGTCCTTCAGCAATTGCCATTGCTGGCTTAGCCTGTGCAATATTTTTTCTAAAGTTTACAAATTTATATTCTGCATACGGAATAACATTATTTGCAAACCAAAAAGCGACAATACTTAAAACGAAAATAAAAATAATCAATACGCGCATAGCTCTTTGCAACGAAATACCAGAAGATTTCATGGCTGCGAACTCATAATTTTCGGCCAAATTTCCGAAAGTCATAATCGAAGCCAATAAAACTGATAATGGCAAAACCAGCGGTATAATACGAGGCATAGAAAAAAGCAGGAATTTCACAACCAATATTAAGTCGAGATCTTTACCTGCTAGTTCTGAAATAAATAGCCATACTGTTTGAAGTATGAATATGAAAAATAGGATTACAAATACCGTGGCAAATGTAAATAAGAATGTTTTTAATAAGTATTTGTCTAGAATTTTCAACCTTCTGATTAATCTAATTTATTAATGTAGTATTTAGGGTATTTACTCGCTACAAAGGTAAATTGATTTTTTGATAATGGCTGATTGGTTTTAAAAGAATTAACGGTTAAAGTTGTTTTTGTTCCGTTTTTTCCTGTTTCAATCAAATTATAAATGTGTTTTGTTTGACTGTCAATACCTAAAAGAATTTCTTTTCTTTGATCTTTTCCGCTTGTAGGAACTAATTTAATGTACTGAATTTTTCTTCCTTTTACATTTTGAACAATGTCCATATTGTATTTATAGCCAGAATTAAAGAAAGTAAGCATTTTTGAAGGAGTAACTGCGTTGTCATCCTTCTCATTTACTTTAGAAATTGTAACTTCTTCGTCTTCAGGGACAATTGTGTATGTTTTTTGACCATCAAAAATTTTAGTAACACCCATGAAATTCAACACATATTGGTTTCCTTTCATCGTTACATTTCCTTTACTGTCTTGATTAATGTTTTCTTTAGCATTATTCAAAGAATATTTAAAATCAATTACAATATTATCGTAGCTTTTTATTTTAGAAGTTACTTCGTTCAATAGATCTTTTGCTTTCTTATCTTGAGCCTGAATAGAAGTGAAGCTCAAAAGCAAAATAACTGCCATTTGAAAACACTTTTTAGTCATGTTTGTGATAGAATTTTTGTTGATTTCTTGAATTTTTGTTCTCATGATTGGATTAATTTTGTTCATTATTAAAAAATTGATCAAGAGCACTTAAGTCTAAAATATTCACACTTCTAGCTTTACTGCCTTCGAACGGACCAACAATACCTGCTGCCTCAAGTTGATCGATTAAACGACCTGCTCTGTTGTATCCTAATTTTAATTTTCGCTGCAATAAAGAAGCAGAACCTTGTTGGGCATTGACAATAATCTCCGCCGCTTCTCTAAATAAAGTATCTCTTTCGGAAATATCTATATCAAGATTAATGCCAGTTTCTTCTCCAACAAACTCTGGAAGTAAATAAGCCGTGGCATACGCTTTTTGTGCGCCAATAAAATCGGTAATTTTTTCTACTTCTGGTGTATCAATGAAAGCACACTGAACACGAATGACATCATTCCCGTTTGTGTATAACAAATCTCCACGTCCAATAAGCTGATCAGCACCTTGTGTATCAAGAATCGTTCTAGAATCAATTTTAGAAGTTACTCTAAATGCAATTCTCGCAGGGAAATTGGCTTTAATTAAACCTGTAATTACGTTTACAGAAGGTCTTTGTGTTGCAATAATCAAGTGAATACCAATAGCACGCGCTAACTGAGCAAGACGCGCAATAGGTACTTCGACTTCTTTTCCTGCAGTCATGATCAAGTCGGCGAACTCATCGACAACTAAAACAATGTATGGTAAAAATCGGTGACCGGCTTCGGGATTTAATTTTCTTGCTTTAAATTTATCGTTATATTCTTTGATATTACGAACCATCGCATCTTTTAATAAAGAATAACGATTGTCCATTTCGGTACAAAGTGAATTTAAAGTATTGACAACTTTTGCGTTATCTGTAATAATTGCATCCTCTGTGTCTGGAAGTTTAGCTAAATAATGTCTTTCAATTTTGTTGAAAAGCGTAAGCTCTACTTTTTTTGGATCGACTAGAACGAATTTAACTTCTGCTGGATGTTTTTTGTATAATAATGAAGTTAAAACAGCATTTAATCCGACAGATTTTCCTTGTCCTGTTGCTCCAGCCATCAGTAAGTGAGGCATTTTAGCTAAATCGACTACAAAAGTTTCGTTAGAAATGGTTTTTCCTAAAGCAATTGGAAGTTCCATTTCAGCTTCCTGAAACTTAGCCGCGCCAATAACACTTTTCATCGAAACCATAGTTGGGTTTTTGTTCGGAACCTCAATACCGATAGTACCTTTTCCTGGAATTGGCGCAATAATACGAATTCCTAATGCTGATAATGATAAAGCAATATCATCTTCTAAACTCTTAATTTTAGAAATTCTAATCCCAGCTTCTGGAACAATTTCATATAAAGTTACCGATGGACCAACGGTTGCTTTAATTTGTGCAATTTCAATTTTGTAGTTTCGAAGTGTATCTACAATTTTGTTTTTGTTTTCTTCTAATTCTTCTTGATTAATAGTAATTCCGCCAGTCGAGTACTCTTTTAATAAATCGATGGTTGGAAATTTATAATTCGATAAATCTAAAGTTGGATCAAATAGTCCGAAATCGGCAACTAGGCGAGAAGCTAGATTTTCTTCAATAATATCTTCTTCTTCGGCTTTTTCAATTACAAAAGCTTCATCTGGAGAAACTAAAGGTAATTCTTGTTTTGGAGTAATTGGCTTTAAAATTGGATTTAACTCAATCTCAGATGAATGAGAAATAGTTGGTTTTAATGCTTCTTTATTGATTTCAAATTGAGAATCAACAGTTTTTATGTGAATATCATCCAAAACAGGATCGTTTTCATCTTCTTTTTCTTCTTTAATAGCAAATTCTTCCAGATTATAAGCACTTTCAGGCTGATTTGCTATTGGTTTTAAAGTGTTTAATTCTGATTTGAAATCTTTTTTAGTAGAATCAAAATAGGTTTGAATTTTTTCAGGAGATAATTTAATTTTGAAAATAAGATACACGATTAAACCGAAAAGCAATGTCAATAAAGTACCAGTTTTTCCGATATAATCTTGTAGGAATAAATTCAGTTCATAACCAATTGTTCCGCCTAATTCTGGTGCAGAAGTTGCAAAGAAACCAAACAAAATAGAAACTATAATGATGGCGAAAATATCCCAAAACCAAGTGTTTTTTAACTTTTGAGTTGAAAGTTCCAATGCTAAAAACATTCCGGTAAGAAAAAATAGACGGACGAATAAAAAAGAAGCAAGTCCAAAACCTCTGTAGATTACTAAATCGGATAAATAAGCTCCGAATTTTCCAAGCCAGTTTTCGACAACTTCACTACGATCTCCAAGTTGGTTTACAATACTTTGGTCATTTTGCCATTGTCCGTTAACGTAAAATGAAATAAATGCAACCAACAATGCAACAGAAAAAAGAACTAGAAGACATCCTAAAACAAATTTTTGTTGTTTAGACATCTTAAAAGATCTTTTGTTTACTTCTTGTTTGTCGTTTTTTTTATCTACAGTTTCTTTTTTATTTTTTGCCATTCTTGCGTTTTCCTTTGCCTAAATAAATTTTGGAATATAAATAATCAAACCTATTGCTATTGCAGTCATTGCGGCAAAAAATACCGCTCCGGCAGCAATATCTTTGATAAATCCGATTCGTTTGCTGTAATCAGGATGGATAAAATCGGCAATTTTTTCAACTGCCGTATTCAATCCCTCAATGCTTAAAACCAAACCGATGGCAAATGTTTGACATAGCCATTCGGTTTGTGAAATATGAAAATAGAACCCAGCAATTGTCATGATAATTCCCAAAGAGAATTGGACCATAATACTGTGTTCGGTTTTAATCAATTTTACTGCTCCTTTAAAAGCATAAGTCATGCTTTTTAAACGGCCAGTAACAAAAGTATTGTCTTTTTGAAACTCCATTTAAAGGAAAATATTATAGTGCTGCTAAAGCTGCTTCGTAATTTGGTTCGTTTGCAATTTCAGAAACTTGTTCTGTGTGAACGATTTTTCCATTAGCATCAACAACAATGATAGCTCTTGAGTGTAAACCTTTTAATGGTCCGTCAACAATTTCTAAACCGTTTGCTTTACCAAAAGTTCCTTCTTGAAAATCAGATAAGTTTACTACATTTTCTAAACCTTCAGCACCACAAAAACGTTTTTGAGCGAAAGGTAAATCTCTAGAAATACATAAAACTGTAGTGTTTTCTAATCCGCTTGCACTTTGGTTGAATTTTCTAACAGATGCAGCGCAAGTTCCAGTATCAACACTCGGGAAAATATTTAAAACTAATTTTTTACCAGCAAAAGTGCTTAATGAAGCAACTGATAAATCGTTTTGAACTAAATTAAAGTCAGCTAATTGTGATCCAACTGCTGGCAATTCGCCTGATGTATGAACTGGATTTCCTCCTAATGTGATAGATGCCATGATTTTTGTTTAAAATTAATGAGGTTCAAAAGTAAGGATTAATATTTGAATCTAAAAGTATTTGTTATGGGTTTAAGGAGAGATTAAGGATGGTTTTTAGGTGGCCTTGAATTCACGGATTTATGTACTTATTTTAGATTTTAGTCCCGAAGCCTCGGGATAGATTTCAGATTAATTGCACGTGTCAGGCTGAGCGAAGTCGAAGCCCACATAAGTTGCTCCATAATCTAAATTGCTAATCTTTGTCGATATACTTTGCGCGGGCTTCGACTTCGCTCAGCCTGACAAAGATTGCTTGAAAACTGAAAATTGAAAACTGCGACTGAAAACTGAAAACAAAAAAAAAGCGTCTCCAAATAGAAACGCTTTCCTTGTCATGTTTTTTATTTTTCTTTGAAAGAGAGGCTCGATTTATTTATCGATAGAACCTAAAACACGTTTCATAAACGTATTTAAAGCTTCTTTTTTATCTGTTCCTTGAGCTACAAGTTTCTGTACTTCAAGAGCGCCATACATATTTGAAATCAATTCGCCGATTACGTCTAATTCTTCATCTTTAAGAGAAGGAATTTCAGTCATCGCTTCTAGGACTTCAATCGTTTCAATGATATAATCCTGATCGTTTTCTTCGATGAATTGCGTTAAATGCTTTATTACTGGTAATTTCATTTTGCGGAGTTTTTTAGAGCTTTGTCAAAGTTCTAAACTTTGACAAAGCTTAATTATGAATTAAGCAATTGCGTTTACAAGATCGATTAAAACTTCTTGTTTATTAGTTTGCGTTTCGCCAACTAATTGTCCGTTTACGAAAGTTGCAAATGTTGGCAGGTTACTCACATTAGCTAATTTTCTTGATTCAGGAGAATTTTCTGCATCAACCAAAACAAAAGTGATAGCTTCATTTTCTGTTGCTAATTTTTTGAATTTTGGTTTCATAATACGACAATTTCCACACCATGAAGCTGAATATTGTACTACTACTTTTTCGTTTTTAGCAACTAAATCTGCTAACGTATCTTCGTTTAAGTCGATTAACATGTTTTTTTGTTTTTGAGGTTCAAAGTGGCAAAGGTTCAAAGAGACAAAGTTTTTGGAACTTTGTAAAATATTGCAATAATTTTGTTGCTTAATCTTTACCGTGTTTTTTGAGAAATTTTAAAGTAGCAAAGGTTCACAGATTAAAGTTTGAAACTTTGTAGATAGCAACAAAAAAGCTTTGTCACTCTGTATCTATGAACCTTTGTACCTTTATAAAAAATTAGTTTGCGCTTAAGTATTCAGCAGTACTGATTCTGTCAGCAGACATTGCTTCTTTACCAGCTTCCCAGTTTGCAGGACAAACTTCACCTTTAGTTTGGATGTGAGTGTAAGCGTCAACCATTCTTAAGTATTCGTTTACGTTACGTCCTAATGGCATATCGTTTACGCTTTCGTGGAAGATTTTTCCAGTTTCGTCAATTAGGTAAGTAGCTCTGTAAGTTACGTTTGAACCTTCGATGATAACTGAATCAGTATCTTCGCTGTAGCTTGTAGATTCGATATCAAGAATACCTAAAATGTTAGCTAAGTTACGGTTAGTGTCAGCTAAAATTGGGTAAGTAACACCTTCGATTCCACCATTGTTTTTTGGAGTATTTAACCAAGCAAAGTGAACTTCGTTTGTGTCACAAGAAGCACCAATTACGATAGTATTTCTTTGTTCAAATTCTGGTAATGCAGCTTGAAAGGCGTGTAATTCTGTTGGACATACAAAAGTAAAATCTTTTGGGTACCAAAATAAAAGTACTTTTTTATTGTTGTTTACTGCTTCTTCAAAAATGTTGATTTTTAAATTGTCACCCATTTCTGAGATAGCATCTACTGCAATACTTGGGAATTTTTTTCCTACTAAAGACATAATTTTTGATTTACGTTAAATATTTATTTCTGGTGCAAAAGTAGGGCATAAGTACAGGTACTTACAATAAGATGTGATTATTAATATTTATAAGTTAATAAATTTTGATTATTTTATGTTTTAACTTATTGAATTTCAATGTTTACGGGTAAAGTGCCATTCGAACTATTTTTTCCTAAAAATTGAATTCCTGCTGTTTTTTGAAATTCTTCAAAATCTTGATAGGCTTCTACTAGTCCAAAAGCCTTTTTCAGATTTGGAATTAATGGCAATGAATATGGATTTCCGAAAACATAAACAATACATTTTTTGGTTTGAAGTAAATATGAAAGTAATTCTAAAACTTCACTATCAATTTCAAAATTGTTCAACGGTTTTGCTTTTGGAACAAATAATGAAATTAGAATTGTTTCAAAGTTTTCTAATTCTTGTTTGATCGATGAAATATCCGAAACTTCTAAATTTTCAAAAGTAAATTCTGGTGATGGAAGTTTTGTATTTAAAGTTTTGAAAAATGTATTTTCAGTATTTTTATATAAACTTAGTTTGGCTAATTTGTTGTTTTTCTGAGATTCAAAAGCTAATTCTAAACTTGAATTATCAATGATTGTTGTAATCATATTTTGAGCGATTTCCAAGTTTAATTTTGATGTTTTTTCGAAATTTAATTCACCTGAAGCTTCAGTATTTCCAGAAAGAATTCCAGCTTTTTCTTTGGCTTTCATAATTCGGTTATAACTTTCGAAAATACGGTCTGGAGAAGCATTTTTATAGATGGCTTCAATTCCTTCTGGTACATTTTCGGCGAAGCATAAAACGTCATTTCCTGCGTTGAAAGCTTCCCATTCTAGCTGTCCTTTGGTTTCGTACAATTTAGAAACGCTGTGCATATTTAAAGCATCAGAAATTACTAAACCATCATAGCCTAATTTATCACGCAAAAGATCTTGAATTACGGCTTTCGATAATGTTGCAGAAGTATCTTTTCCGTTGTTCAAACTTGGAACAGCCAAATGTCCAATCATAATTGAATCGACATTATTTTCGATTCCTTTTATGAATGGATATAATTCGTTTTCCATCAATTCTTCCAGAGTTTCCTTTAAAACAGGCAATCCTAAATGCGAATCGACGTTTGTATTTCCGTGTCCAGGAAAGTGTTTTAGACAACCTAAAACATCAACTTCTGACATTCCGTTCAAATATTCAACAGCAAAATCGGCTACTTTTTCTTTGTTTTCACCAAAAGAACGATATCCAATTACAGGATTATTTGGATTGTTATTAATATCTGCCAAAGGCGATAAATTGTACTGAATTCCCGCTGCTTTTAAATCTAATCCAATTTGTTTTCCAACTTCGTAAACCAATTTTGATTTGTTTTCCGGCAAGGCGCCAAGTGTAATTGCATATGGATATTGAGGTGTTTTTTCAATTCTCATCGCCAATCCCCATTCTGCATCAATACTGATTAAAAGTGGAGTAGAAGCGGCTTTTTGATAACGGACAATTAAAGCTTTGATTTTTTCGTAGCTATCGTCATTAAAAACAACTTTTTTCTTGCTTTCGTAATTTGTTGCAGCACTTGCTCGACTGTGAAAAAACGTTAATCCGCCAATATTGTGTTCTTTAATTAAACGTTCAGTTTCCTTAATATTTTCTTCTGTATCGTTGATAAATACGGCTGGAAAAAAGAATTGCCCTATTTTTTGTCGTAATGCTTCTGCTGTAATTTTCATTATTATAAAGTCTTTTTCATGCATACACTATTATCCATTTCTTCATAAGGTGGATAATTTGGAATGATGGTATAATTTAATTTTTGATATAAGTTGATGGCTTCTGGCTGATTTTTTCCAGTTTCCAAAATGGTATAAGTGTAGCCCACTTCTTTTGCCCAAATTTCTAGTTCTTTTAAAATGGCAGAAGCAATTCCTTTTTTGCGATAATCAGGATGAACGTACATTCGTTTAATTTCGGTTTTGTCGCTTTCTTTCTCACGAAAAGCGCCACAAGCCACAGGGATCCCATTTTTGTAATATACAATCGTATGCTTTATTTTATCTGTTTTATTGAACTGATTGTAAAAAGCATGATCATCTCCGTCTCTAATCGCTAAATCTTGATCTAATAAAGCAACGAGATTTATAAAATCAATATCGTCTGAATTGGTTCGTTTTAGCTTAATCATGACCTAAAAAGTTTTTTTTACCATTAAGATATTAAGTAAATTAAGCTAAACTTTATGAACTTAATATCTTAATGGTAAGAAGAAAATTAAGCTTAATTTAAATTTAATTATTTCAGTTTTGCCTTTTTTTGTTTGGCTAATTGTTTTTGGGTTTCAATGGCTTTTTCCAATCGGTTTTTGAATCTGAAAAGTTTTGGAAGTCCTTCCAATCGATCTTCAATTGTAATTTCTTCGTAAACCAAAATGGCTTTTTCTAAAACCCTAATTTCGTTGTCGAGATCGTTTTGATTTTTGTAGATCGTTGCCAGTCGATCGTACGGATGGTTTCCTTTAAAGCTTTCTGCGACATTTTCTTCATACAATTCAATTGCTTTTTCAAGATTTCCATTTTTCTCGAACTCAGTTCCTTTCAGATTTCGTTCGGCTTGCAAATTTTCATTGATTTCCATATGTAAGAGTTTGATTTGGGATTTAAACTTCTTATGATTTTTTCCCAAAATCTTTCGGGAAAACTAAAAAACGTGATAAAATAAGACCTGGAATTGTAGCAATCAAAACCCAGATAAAGAAATTTTGATAGCCTAAATATTGTTGTATATAACCGCTTAACATTCCTGGAAGCATCATTCCTAATGCCATAAAACCAGTTGCAAGTGCATAATGTGCTGTTTTTGATTCTCCTTCGGCAACATGAATTAAATACATCATAAAGGCTGTAAAACCAAAACCGTAACCAAATTGCTCTAAAATTACAACAACATAAATGTAATAAATTGATGTTGGGTGAAAAAATGCTAATAGAATAAAGCCAATAATTGGTAAATGCATCGCCAGAAACATCGGAAACATCCATTTGGTAAGTCCATGTCTGGAAATGGCAATTCCGCCTAAAATTCCGCCTAAAGTCAATGCACCTACACCAAAAGTTCCGTAAATAATTCCAACGGCTTCTGTATCTAATCCCATTCCGCCTAATTCTTTTCCATCCAATAAAAACGGACTTAACATTTTTAGTAATTGTGATTCTCCTAATCTGAAAACGAGAACAAAAGCCAAAATTAATCCGATTTGTTTTTTCTTGAAGAAACTGATAAAAATGGTTCCAAAATTTTGATGAGGAGTTTCTTTTTTGTTTTCTACAGCATTTATTTCATTTTTTGGTGTAAAAATGAAATTGTAAGCGGTAATAAACGTCATCAATAACCCAACACAGATCATAGTATAAGACCAAGCTTTTGTGTTGTCTCCATATTTATGCTCCAAATATCCGGCAAAAAGTACCACTAATCCGTTTCCGGCAAGCATTGAAAGTCTGTAAAAAGTACTTCTGATTCCGATAAAAAAAGATTGTTTGTCTTCTGGCAAAACCAATAAATAAAAACCGTCTGTCGCGATATCATTTGAAGCCGAAGCGAAAGCGGCAACCCAGAATATGGCTAACGACATCATGAAAAATCCATTTGTTGGAATCGCTAATCCGACCAGTAAAAAGGAAATAGAAATGATAAGTTGCATCCATAAAAACCATTTTCTTTTGGTTCCGATTAGTTCAATAAGCGGACTCCAAAGCGGTTTTACTACCCAAGGAAGATATAATAAACTGGTATAAACTCCGATATCTTCATTTTTTATACCTAGATTTTTGTACATAATTACCGAAACTGAAATAATTATGGCATACGGCAATCCAGATGCAAAGTTTAGAAGCGGAATCCAGAACCAAGGTTTATTATCTATTTTCATTAGGTTGTGCAGGTATATAGTTTTTAAATGGTTTTTTTAGATCTATGGCAGTTGGCGTGCTTTCATTGGCATAATAATCAATGAAAGTTACAGCACAAGCTTTGTAAAGGTTTAATTTTCCAGCAGCAATTGCGAAAGTAATTTTTCCGTCAACTTCTTTGACAGTTACTTTTTCTACAATTTTTGTAGCATCGCTAATGTCAATTTTAGAAATATGTTCACCTCCGTAAACGACCATATAACGAACTTTTGTGTTTAATGGACTTTTAAAAGTGAAGTTGTAACGAATGCTATCTTTACTATATTCAATCACTTTTGGAGTATCAATTATGACATGTTTTAAATTCGGAACGGCTGCAGGAATCGCAGGATATTTATATTGATTTTCTTCTAAATGACGAACGACATCGAAGTTTTTTCCCATAAACCATTTTGAGCTGAAATAAGCACTTCCGGAAACGTTTTTAAAGGTTCTTAGAAAATCAATCTGCGTTGGGATTTCAGTTACAAAATTCCAGCTTTTATCTGAGTCGCCTCTAATTTTATAAGAAGCATGACCGATATAAATAGCTGTATTATTTGAATTTTCAGACCACCATTTTACCAATTTCGAATAAGATGCTCTTGTATTATTCATGCTCCAATATAATTGAGGCAGAATATAATCAATCCATTTTTGATCCATCCATAACATAGGATCAGCGTATAAATCATCATAATTTGAAGTCGATTGCGTTTCAGAACCTCTCGGATCCTGAGATTTATTTCGCCAAACCCCAAATGGACTAATTCCGAATTGAACCCAAGGTTTACTGTCTTTTATTGTTGTTGAAATAGTATGTACAAAATTGCTCACATTGGCACGACGCCAATCGGCACGGCTTAAACCGGCACCATATTTTTGGTAAGAAGCATTGTCGTTAAATACTTTTCCGGGAACGGCATACGGATAAAAATAATCATCAAAATGAATGGCATCGATATCATATTTGTCGACTACTTCTTTAACTACTTTTGTTAAATGGGCCTGAACTTCTGGCAAAGCAGGATCATAATAATATTTTCCGCCGTATTCAATCATCCATTCTGGATGTTTAAAAAGATCGTGTCCAGGACTTAAAAGATTTTTATTCAAATCGAAAGTTGCACGATAAGGATTTAGCCAAGCGTGAAATTCAAATCCGCGATTGTGTGCCTGTTCAATCATCCATTCCAACGCATCGTAATACGGATTTGGAGCTAAACCTTCTTTTCCAGTTAAAAATCGAGACCAAGGCGCAAATTCAGAAGGATAAATGGCATCACCAACACTTCGAACTTGAACAATTACAGCATTATAATTTAATTTTTTATAGGCTTCTAAAATTTCAAGGTAATCAGCTTTTTCTTTTTCTACGTTATCTAAACTTGTTTTCGGCCAGTCTATATTCACAACGGTGGCGATCCAAACACCTCTAAATTCGTTTTTAGGATGCATTGTTTTTTCCTGTGCGGAAGAAATCGTCGAAACGAAAAATATAAATAGAAAAGAGAATATTAAATACTGATTTTTATGCATTTCAATGTTTTTTAACAAAAACCAAAAATAGTTTTTTTAGATGATTAAAGGAAATTTAAATTTCGCAATAATAATACCATTCTTTCTGAAATACTAAACTTTGAAGATCAGTTTTCTTTTATACAAAATCCATAAAATAATTGACCAGAAAAGGGCATAAGCCAGTGCATAAGCCAATGATGCATTTAACGGATTTTCAAAAACAGGTACAATTCCATATTCATAAATGTAAGCTTGAAAGCCAATTTCGTCACCTCCAATTTCTGGATTCTGCATTTTTATAGAACTCATTACTCTCGGAATTATTCCAGAAAAATAGAAGACAATCATTGGGTTTACACCCCAGATTAAAAACAATTTAGCCCATTTTTTATAATTCGCAACATCGATAACGTAATACAAAAAAGTCAAACATAAAGTAGCAATTCCGCCCGTATACAAAACATAAGAACTTGTCCAAAGTGATTTGTTGATTGGGAAAATAATATTCCAAAGTAATCCTGAGATCAATAGCACAATTCCAGCGATAGCTAGTTTTTTTACAATTTCGATTTTAGAAACTGATAAATTTAAAATTTGTCCGATAAACATTCCTGTAATTCCAGTTGCGATGGCAGGTAAAGTGCTTAAAATTCCTTCTGGATCCCAAGTTTTAGAAACGCTCCATAAGTGTCCGTTTAAAAGTAAATTATCGAGCCATGCTGCCAGATTGGTACCTTTTTCAAAGTTGGCTTCTCCAACTCCCGGAACAGGAACAAAAGCCATCAACAGATAATATCCAACCAAAATTGAAACGGCAGTTATGATCTGTGTTTTTAAATTGGTTTTTAAATATAAAAGAGACGTAAAGAAATAAACGATTCCAATTCGCTGTAAAACTCCAGGAATTCTCGTGTCTTCAAAGTGTTCTAAACCGCTGTAGGCTAAAGATAATAATACAATTAAGATTCCGAAAACTAGATAGGTTTTGACTTTTAAACTAAAATTTCCCAAAAGTGCATAGGCGATTCCGAAGAAAATAACGAGTCTTATTGCTAAAAGCGGAAAACCTTCCAGGCCAAATAAATGTATTCTTCCAAAAAAAGCCAAAGAAAATCCTAAGCAGAAAATGCGAAGTGATCGAACTAAAATTTTATTAAAAACAGCACCATCAAGATGTTTAACCGGCATAGCAAAAGGGATTGCTGTTCCCATAATAAAAACGAAAAAAGGAAAAACTAAATCGGTTGGTGTACAGCCGTGCCATTCTGCATGTTCCAATGGCGGGTAAATAGATGACCAGCTTCCCGGATTATTAACTATCGTCATTAGAAAAATAGTAAATCCTCTAAATACGTCCAGTGAGGTTAAACGTTCTTTTGTCATGGTTTTTGGTTTGTTAATAGTTTGAGGTTATTTTTTTTTTGAACTAATTAGGCAACGAAATTTTTCCCATAGTTACTGACGGAATTTTTACAGAATTAAATTTAAAATCGCCTCCAGCAACAGTTTCATTTGCAAGAACAGCAAAAAGAATCGCTTCTTTGGCATCGCTGTTAATTCCTAAATCATTGCTTTTGAAGAAAGCACAAGGCAGTAATTCTTTTAACCATTGTACAATTAAAGGATTATTGGCTCCTCCGCCAGAAAGATAAATTTTAAAATCTTCAATTTTATAAGATGAATTTTCTACAGCAAATTGAATCGCTTCGGCAATGGTTTCGGCTGTAAAACGCGTTAAAGTTGCCAGTAAATCGGGTGCTGAAATATTGGTAAGATTGCTTTTTGAAAGAGCTAATTCTACGTATTCAGCATTAAATAATTCTTGTCCGATGGTTTTTGGAAAACCTTTTTTGAAAAAAGCATTGTCTTTCAAATTGTCCAATAAAACCTGATTTACAGTTCCTTGTTTGGCTATTTCTGCATCTTTGTCGTAGCTTTTGTCTAAGAAATATTTCTTTACAAAAAGATCAATCAAAGTATTTCCTGTTCCAGTATCGGTTACAAAAGTGTCTTTGGTTTTTATGGCTGAAGGCAGATAAGTAAAATTGGCAATCCCGCCAATGTTGAGCATAATTCTGTTTTCGCCTTCTTTTCCAAATAAAAAATAATCACCGTAAACTGCTAAAGGAGCGCCTTCGCCACCAGCAGCAACGTGTTTCTGTCTAAAATCAGATAAAGTGATAATTCCTGTTTTTACCGCAATATGATCGCCGTCTCCAATTTGTAATGTCGCATTTGGAAATTTCTCTTGCTGATGCAAAAACTTTGGCGCATGTAAAACAGTTTGTCCGTGAGAAGCAATTAAATCAATTTCTGAAGCGGGAATATTCCATTTTTCTAAAGTTTCATTTATCATTGAAGCATGAAGCAAACCAATCCATTCGTTTAGCAAAGCCAAATGCTGAAAATCAATATTTTTTTGAGCAAAAACTTTACGAATTTCTGTTTTGATTTCTTCCGAATAACTAATCGTTTCAAATTGAGCCAGCTTTACATTGATATTTACGCCAGATCCTGAAATTTCGCATAGCGCAATATCCAATCCGTCAAGAGAAGTTCCCGACATTAGTCCAATTATTCGCTTTGTTTCTTTTTGAGCAATTTGATAAAGCGCTTCAATATTTTTGTTCATGAAAGTTATTTTAAAATGCTGCTAAAGTTAATCAGTTGGTAGCAATTAATTCTAACACATAGAAACATAGATTTAGATTTCTTAAAAAAGGCGTTTCACTTTTCTTAAACAAACATAGCGCTATGTGTTATATACTAGTTTTTTTAGTCAGCCCCAGCGGGGCAAAATATTTATAGAAATTCAATCGGATAGATGTAAAGAGCTCCAGCGGAGCGACATATTTTTATTTCGCTCCGCTGGAGCTCTTTTGCAAACAATAATAAATACAATTTCTATAAATATTTCGCTTCTCCGAAGCTGATCTTTGCTTTTACTTTATTATAGATTCATAAATTATCTTCTGAATATCTTCTCGGATCTTTTCTTTAGCTAATTTATTTCCTTCTTCGCCAACTTCAGGATAAGTTCTGTTCGATAAAAACACATAAACCGTTTCGTTTTCAGGATCAACCCAAGCCATATTTCCTGTAAAACCAGTATGGCCAAAACTAGATTTAGATGCACATTGACAAGTTGGGCCGTCTTTTCCTAATCTTTTATCGAAACCTAAACCTCTTTCAACGCCTTGAGCGCAATAAAAACAAGTATTAAAAGTATCAAAAGTAGCTTCAGAAAAATAACGTTCTCCGCCATAACTTCCTTTTTGAAGAAACAACTGCATCATTTTGGCAACATCCATAGCGTTCGAAAAAATCCCCGCGTGTCCTGCAACTCCGCCTTCCATTGCCGCTGCCATGTCGTGCACATAACCTTGTATTAGTTGATGTCTGAAATAATTATCAATTTCGGTTGGAGCAATTACATTTTTATCAAATTTCAATAACGGATTATAAGTTGTGTGATTCATTCCCAATGAATTGTAGAAATTTTCCTGACTTAAATCTTCCAGTTTTTTATGCGTTGCTCTTTCCAGATATTCTTTTAAAATAATAAAAGTAAAATCGCTGTATTTGTATTCTTTTTTTAATGAAATAGGAGAGTCGGCGATAAATTTCATAATTGTGTCATGATAATCATTTCTAATGAAAAGACTGTCAGCCACTTTGGTTGTGAAATTTTTCTCTGGAATTTTTCGATAGTATTTATCAGAAGGAAAACCTTTTGCATCTAACGTCGATTTGTAAAACGGACTCCATGCAATTAATCCCGCATAATGATTTAATAAATCTTTAAATGAAATGTCTTTTTTGTTAGATTTAGAAAACATTGGAAGCATTGTTCCCAGTTTTGTATCTAATTCAACTTTATTTTTATCGTATAACTGCATCACGTTTGGAAGCGTAGAAATCATTTTTGAAATCGAAGCAACGTCGTATAAATCAGCATTTGAAACTTTTACAGTTTTATCGTATGTCTGATATCCGTATGATTTCTGAAAAACAACACTTCCTTTTCTTGCCACTAAAACCTGCATTCCCGGAGCCATTTTTCCGTCAATTGCTTTTTGAGCGATAGCGTCTATTTTGTCAAGAATTGCAGAACTCATCCCCATGTTTTCTGGTGTTTCAAAACCTAAACGATCGATTTTTTCGGTATCGATTCCGTCGTTTACTTTAAAATTATCGTTAATTGAAACTGGTAATTTTCCCTTAGCGCTTTTGGCTCCAAACAAAATTTCGGCAGAAACAATCTGAGAAATCGTTGAATTTTGATACGAAACAACCATTCCTTCAATGTTATCAAAGTTTTGGATGGAAAGCAATGAATAAGGTTTCGTAAAAACATCTAAAATGACTTTATTGTTTTCGGCAATTTTATTCAAGAAAAACAATTCATTCGAAGAGAAATCATGTTTTTCCCAAGCTTTATTTACTTTATGATAACTTACAATTACTAAATCATAATTCTTTAATTGAGCGTTTAAAGAATCAATATTGGTATTTGAAACTTCTGTTATTTTGGTATATTTTTTTAAAGTCGAAACAAAAGTGCTGTTTACATCTTCTCCCAGTTTTACATAAGCAATTTTCTGATTCAGATTTTTGATCGGAAGAATGTCTTTTTTGTTTTTTAAAACGGTAGTGGCGTTTTCAAACAAATTGTATTGAAGCGCATCTTTATCAGGACTTGTCAAATCTTTTTGGAGATTTTTTAAATCAACAGGCTTGTATTTGTTTAATCCCGCTTTGAATTTATAACGCAGGATTTTTTTAACCGAATGCGCTAGACGTTCTTCGGTAATCTGTCCATTTGCATAAAATATTTTTAGTTTTTCTAAAGCCGCTGGAACATCGTCTGGACAAAGAAAAATGTCATTTCCTGCTTGTAAAACTGCCAATTCAAGATCTCCGACAGGTTTAAAGTTACTGGCGCCTTTCATTCCTAAACCATCTGTAAAAATCAGTCCTTCAAAACCTAATTGTTTTTGAAGTAATTCGGTTACCACATTATAAGAAGCAGAAGAAGGGACATTTTCGCCTGGTTCTAAATTCGGAATATTAAGGTGTGCGACCATTACAGAAGCCAAACCTTCGTCAAATAGCTTTTTGTATGGATATAATTCGACTTCATTCATATGTTCTTTGCTGTAAGCAACCGTTGGAAGCGCTTTATGTGAATCGACAGCTGTATCTCCGTGTCCGGGAAAATGTTTTCCTGTACACAAAACGCCTTGACTCTGAATGCCTTTCATAATGGCAGAAGCGCGATCAGCAACATTGGTTTTGCTTTCGCCAAAAGAACGATTTCCAATAATCGGATTCAGTGGATTTGTATTAATGTCTAAAACAGGGGCAAAATTGAAATGAATTCCCATTCTTTTGCATTCGCTTCCCATTTGTCTTCCGACTTTTTCAATAAGATCTAAATCCTGAATCGCGCCCAAAGTCATATTCCACGGATAAGCGTAGGTCGAGTCTAAACGCATGCTTAATCCCCATTCGGCATCAAGTCCAATAAACAAAGGAACTTTAGCTTTTGACTGATATAAGTTGGTTAATTTCGCTTGACGAACAGGTCCGCCCTGAAAGAAAATAATGCCACCAATATTGTATTTTGAAACCAATTCTTTCACTTTATTAACATGAACAGAATCTTTGTTAGAATAAGCATTTGCAAAAAATAATTGTCCCAGTTTTTCGTCCAACGTCATTTTACTGTAAATGCTGTCTGTCCAACGATTTTCGGCATCACAATCGGGAACAAAAGGCTTTTTTTCTGCTTTGCTTTTTGGAATGTAAACTTCTTTATTTTCTCTTGAAATAGGCTCGTTTTTGTCAACAGCAGTTTTACTTTTTTTAGAAACACCACAATTGATGATTAAAAAAAGCACGGCTGTAAGTAAACCTATTTTTATAATTGTATTTTTCATGAAATCATTTTTTGAGTATTCAGGTAAAAGTCTGAATTCTTTATTTTGGCTTTTAAAAAGAGATTTTTTCTTCTGTGCGTTTACTAGTTAAATAAATTCCGATGTAAGTAAATAATCCGTTGATGATTATTAATTCGTTATCAAAAGTATACCCAAATAATTGTGCTGAGTTTTCGCTTAAGAAATACGTAAATATTGGCGAAATAATACAGATAATCGGAATAAGTTTATCATTTACTAATCTTGATTTTTGCAATAATCCGAAAGCGTATAATCCTAATAATGGCCCGTAAGTATACGATGCAGCTCTGAAAATTAATGCCACGACAGAAGCATCATTAAAGGAATTCAATACAATAATTACCATAAAAAGTAAGATTGAAAAAGCAAAATGTACCCAATGTCTTATCGTTACATTTTTAGTATTGTCGAGATTTTCAGATTTGTCCATGCCAAGAAAATCAACACAAAATGAAGTAGTTAAAGCGGTTAAAGCTGAATCGGTTGTGGCAAAAGTCGCAGCGATAATTCCCAAAAGAAAAACAAATGCCGGAACTATTGACAAATGATTTAAAGCAATTTCTGGGAAAAGTAAATCGGTTCTTGGTTTTCCTGTTGCTAAATCTAACGGAATTTCAACATTATTTTTTGCAGCGTAGATGTATAATAAAGCGCCCAAACTCAAGAAAATAATATTGATTAAAACAAAAATTCCTGTAAATGTGAACATGTTTTTTTGCGCTTCGCCAATGTTTTTGCAGCTTAGGTTTTTCTGCATTAAATCTTGATCGAGCCCAACCATTGCTATAGTAACAAACATTCCTCCTAAAATTTGCTTTACAAAGTGGTACTTGCTCGTAAAGAAATCATCGAAGAAAAATACTTTAGAATAATTACTATTCTGAATGGTTGAAACCGACTCAAGAACAGTCAGGTTAAGACTGTCACAAACAAAATAAATGGTTATAAACACTGAACTAACTAAAAAAAACGTCTGTAGTGTATCGGTAATAATAATGGTTTTTAAGCCGCTTCTAAAGGTGTACAAAAAGATAAGCGCCAAAGCCAAAAGTACCGTTACAGGAAATGGTATATGGAAATCATTGAAAACATATCGTTGTAAAACAATGACAACCAAATACAATCTAAAAGCTGAACTAATGGTTCTGCTTACTAAAAATATCGAAGCTGCCGTTTTGTAACTTCTAATTCCCATTCTGTGTTCGATATAGCTGTAAATCGAAGTCAGATTCATTCTGTAGTAGAGTGGAAGCAAGACTTTTGCAATAATGATAAATCCGATTGCGTTTCCTAAAACAAACTGGAAATATTTAAATTGTTCTCCGTTTGGTGAACCAACTTCTCCAGGAACAGAGATAAAAGTTACTCCAGAAAGAGCAGTTCCAATCATTCCAAAAGCAACAAGGTACCATTTAGAGTTTTTGTTTGCTTTAAAGAAAGAATCGTTGTCTTGTCCTTTTTTACTGATTACGTTTGAAATAAAAAGTAAAAGACCAAAATAAACAAAGATGAAAATGAGGATTGTAGTAGAAGACATTTTGGTTTTGCTTTAATATTAGTTTATTTTTTGCTGTTATGATCTAACAAAACAGCGCGTACACTTTTATGTTTTTGCAGTAATTCTTCGGCTAAATCATATTCAATTCCCAATTCTTCCATAATCATTTTGATGCCTCGTTTTACTAGTTTTTCGTTAGACAACTGCATGTCTACCATTTTGTTGCCTTTTACTTTTCCAAGTTTTATCATTACAGAAGTTGAGATCATGTTCAAGGTCAGTTTTTGAGCTGTTCCCGCTTTCATTCTCGTACTTCCTGTTAAAAATTCAGGACCAACAATAACTTCAATTGGATAATCGGCTTCTTGTGCGATAAGTCCGTTGCTGATGCAAGAAATACTTCCTGTTTTAATATTATGTTCTTTCGCTTTTTTTAAAGCACCCAAAACATAAGGCGTATTTCCAGAAGCCGCAATTCCTATAATAAAATCTAGGCTTGAAATTTCAAATTTAGCTAAATCTTTCCAAGCTTGTTCGGTATCGTCTTCTGCATTTTCAACAGCTTTTCTAATTGCAGTATCTCCGCCGGCAATAATTCCGATAATCATGTCATGCGAAACACCAAAAGTTGGCGGACATTCAGAGGCATCTAAAATTCCGATACGACCAGAAGTTCCAGCTCCGATATAAAATAAACGTCCGCCTAATTGCATTTTTTTTACAATTGCTTTTACGAGTTTTTCAATTTTAGGAATCTGTCCTTCTATAATTTGCGGAACTTTTTGATCTTCTGTATTAATGTTGGTTAAGAGTTCTTTTACGCTCATTTGGTCTAAATCTTTATATAAAGATTCTTGTTCGGTTTCAGGATTTTTATTCTTCATTTTTCTTTTCTTTTTTTGGTTTTGAAACAGCTGATTTTGATATTTATGAGTTCGATTATTTGTATAAGGATTCTCTATTTTATAAAAAAAATAGTAAGTTTTGGAAATTTTTAATTCTGAAAAAAGCCTTATTTAGTAGAGTAAATACGGTTTTCTCATAATTTGAAAGGCTTGTAAATCTTTTTTCCAGCTTGCGCGAATTTCTTTTTCTGAAACTCCCGATTCTATTTGCTGCTGCAATTTTTTTGTTCCAGCAAGTTTGGTAAAAAAGGCATTGAAAAATTTAGATTTATCGGTGGTATTTTGATATGCTTTTAAGAGCCATTTTAATTCTAATTGTTTAAGTTTGGGATAGGAAGTTAAATCTTCACCAAAACATTCTTTTCCTTTATAAAGCGGATCTTTGGCTCCGAAATTAGGTTTTGGCGTAAAGCTGAAATTGGTTTTGGTTAAAAAAGGAGAACCGTAAATTTGGAATTGTTTTTCGGTTCCACGTCCCATACTGACATTCGTTCCTTCAAAAAGGCATAAACTTGCATACAAATTTATAGATTGATCGTTTGGCAAATTTGGTGACGGTTTAACCAATAAACCGTATTGCATATTTCGATTATAATTGGAACAAGGAATAACGGTTAATTTGCATTGTACGTCGTTTTTGAGCCATTTTTGCCCATTAATCATTTGTGCATATTCTCCAATTGTCATTCCGTGAAGGAGCGGAATAGGGTGCATGCCGACAAAACTGGTAAATTCTTTTTCTAAAAGCGGACCATCAACAATGCTTCCGTTTGGGTTTGGTCTGTCTAAGATTATAAGCGGTAAATTGTTTTCGGCGCAAGCCTCCATTACATAATGAAGTGAAGAAATATAAGTATAAAAACGAGCTCCAACATCCTGAAGATCAAAAATCATAATGTCGATTCCGTTTAATTGCTGAGGTTTCGGTTTTTTATTATCTCCATAAAGAGAAATGATTGATAAACCAGTTTTTGGATCTTTTCCGTCAACAACATGCTCGCCTGCATCGGCAGTTCCTCTAAAGCCATGTTCTGGTGCAAAGATGGTTTGTACCGCAATTTTTTTCTCTAATAAAAAGTCAACTAAATGTGTTTTATCAGATAAAATTCCTGTTTGATTGGTTACAATTCCTATTTTTTTGTCTTTTAAAAGCGGTAAATATTTTTCGTAATTATCTGCTCCAGTTTTTATTGCCGGAGGATTAATTTCTGATGTGCCGAATGTCATAGCTGTTGAAAACGAATTAGAATGCAAAGACGTTACAAACAGATAAACTGCAATAAAAACACTTTTTGAAATAAATTTTATCATTTTAATTACAATTAATAGTTAGGCAAAAATTGACTAATAAAATTAAGCTATTATTTGATTGGTTGTTGTTTGTGATTGATGATGAGAAATGAATATCTGAAATTTCAGATTGTAGCATTATAGGTTTTTGGTCATTGAACTCGCAATGAAAAAGCAATTTTTAAATACTGCCTCTGATTAGATTAATTCCAGAGGCAGTTTTATTATAAAGGGGCAAATAGTCTATTTAAGAAAGTGAATTACCAACCTGGATTTTGTTTCAATTCTACACCTTCTGCAGCGTATAAGTTGATATCATTTGTTGGAATTGCACTCAAGTAATTTTTCGGAGATACAAATAATCTTGAAACACCTGCTGCATAAGGAATTACATATCCTTGTGCGTTTACTCTTGTTTTAGTTGTTCCTCCTATCAAAGCAGGAATTCTAGCTCCTAAAACAACATCTGGATTTGAATTAGTATCCAAATAATCTCCTTTTTTCCAACGCATAAGATCTTCTTTTCTCATTGTAGTCCAAGCCATAAATTCGATTCTGCGCTCACGACGAATCTCCCATATAATCGGATTTACAATTCCAGAAATTTGTTCTAATGCTGTTGTTCTTTGCGGATCGTTTATTTGTACTCCACCAGCAGTTGCATTTGTGCCATCTGTAGTCAAAGTAGCAATTCCTGCACGTGTACGAACTTTGTTAAGAGATAAATCAAGATCAACATTAGTAATTGTACCTAATTCTGCACATGCTTCAGCATAATTTAAATACACCTCGCTTAATGTGAAAACGGGAGCATCAATTTGATTTTGTCCAATTGTTGAAACGTCTGTACCCGTTGTAGCAGGATTATTATACAATTGGAATACATAACCTGTGATTGAGGTTAAACCATTGTAAGGTTTATCAGAGTAAGCATAATCTGCATTGCTGAAAGCTTTAGCAAATCTTGGATCTCTGTTAGCAAAAGTATTAGCAATAGTAGCATCACCTAAAAACTGAGCGTTTCCAGCTTGTTTGATAGGCAATCCATTTGTAGTTACATAACTTTCTGCTGCAAATTTTGTCAATCCGTTTTGAACAGTAGAAGTATTGGTATAAGCTTGTACTGAATTTCCTAAAACACCTTTAATATATCTTTTAGTTAAGATTACCTCAGTATTATTCATTAACTCAACAGAGTTGTAAAGTGCTTTCCAATCTGCATTTAGTTTGAAAGCGTTATTATTCATCACGGCTAAAGCAGCTTCTTTTGCTTTTTGAAGATAAACATTTCCATTTTGCGCTAAATTGTATTTTCTGTAAGTACCCTCACCTAAACATACTCGGCTCAATAATGCATAAGCAGTATATTTATTTACAGTAACATTGCTGTCATCAACGTTTAGTAACATTGGAATTGCTTCTTCTAAATCTTTAATAACATTGTCGATCACTTCTGCTCTCGATAAAGCTGGTTTGTAAACATTTGCGTCACCTTGAGCTAAATATTTGTCTGTATAAGGCACATCGCCAAACTGCTGCGCTAAACGAAAATATGTATGAGCTCTGAAGAATTTTGCAACACCGATATAATGATTTTTCTTAGTCTGGTCCATTGGCACGTTAGGAACTCTTTCTAACATAAGATTGCAACGACGAATCAAAGTGTAATATTCGTTCCAGTTTGTATTAGTTGCATTTGGAGCTGTTAGAAAGTTAGTGAAAACGTTCATTGCCAAGTTGTCATCTATTAATCCTGTAGACGAAGCATGAAAGTAGAAATCAGCCGTAGTACCAGCGTTATTTCCATACCCGTTAAACGTATTATAGTTCAACCAAGAGAATGTTTTTACGTTATTTTCTGAGGTCCAAAAATTGTCATCTGTAAATACATCCTCAGGAGGTGTATCCAAAAAATCTGAACAGCTAGCAGTAAGACCTGCAAAAGCAAGCAAGACAACTGATAGTTTTATCTTAGAGTTTATGATTAATTTTCTCATTTTAGTTAATTTTTGATTTTTAAATACATTTATTAAAACGCAAGTTGTATACCAACTGACCATGTTTTAGAGTAAGGGAAAGTTCTTCCCCAAACCGCTTCAGTTTCATTAATTTCAGGGTCTACAGGCAATTTGCTGCTTTTCCAAGTAGCTAAGTTGAAACCTGAAACATACGGTCTGATTTTGTCAAATCCGGCCTTTTGAGAAATGCTTTTCGGGAAAGTATATCCAAGAGTCATAGATTTTAAACGTAAATAAGACATATCTAATAAATAACGTGACTGTGCAACAAAATTGTTTGATCCAGGTGCATAAGCTCCGAAAGCATTAGTTGCGTGCCCAGGATATGGATTAGGGAAATACGCATCTGTATTTTCAGGTGTCCAGTAGTCATTCATACTTGCATACATAGCATCCGTTCTGTTGTAGAATGGTAGCACTAAGTCTGAAGTTGTCCAGAATTCACGTTTACCAACTCCTTGAAAGAAAGCATCAATATCAAATCCGTATAAAGTACCACCTAAACGAACTCCATATTGGTAGCGAGGTGTAGTATTTCCAATAACTTTTAAATCTCCTGGTTTAAGAGCTGTTCCATCTCCTCTAGAGATTACTCCGTCTCCATCTAAATCTTTGTACATCACATCTCCTGCACCATATCTAAAAGCACCAGTTCTTACATTTTTGTAATCAACACCGTTTACTATTAATCCTGTTGCATCAATTTGATCTGTTGTTTGAATTAATCGGTCTGTTTCTAATCCCCAGATTTCACCTAATTTTTGACCAGCATAGAAAGAACCTAAAAGTTTAGAAGAGTTGTTCCATTCTGTTACTTCTGTAGTATTATCAGAAAGTGTAAGATCTGCATAAACGTTGATATCTTTGTTTATCTGTTTATTAAAGTTAAGTGCAAGTTCCCAACCTCTTGTTCTTAAGTTTCCAGAGTTTGTATTAGCAGCAGCCTGACCAAATGAACCCGGAAGTGTTTTTCCAGGTGCTAACATTCCTTTAGTATCACGTTGATAGTAATCAAATGTTAAACCTAACATATTAAAGATACGAATATCAATACCAATATCCTGAGTTGTTACTTTTTCCCAAGTTAAATTCGGGTCAACATTTGAAGGTTGATTAACAGTTGGATTAACTGTCGTACCGCTACCTATCCAATAAGGATTAGGATTAGTGGTAACGTTAGTCATAACTGGTAAAAAGGCATTGTTAGCGATATTTTGATTTCCAATTGAACCAACAGAACCACGGATTTTCAAATCATTTAACCAGCCTCTAGTTCCTTCCATGAAACTTTCTTCAGAAATTCTATATCCAACAGAAGCAGAAGGGAAGAATCCCCATTGCTCATTAGTAGGGAATTTTGACGAACCGTCATAACGTCCGTTTAATTCCAGTAAATATTTTCCTTTATAATCGTAATTTACACGCGCAAAAAATCCGGCAATTGCATATCTTGATAAACCTGGATTTAAAGTGGTATTAGCAACAAGAGGCGAAGTAAATTGATCACCAATTGCTAAATTAAACTCTGGCTTGTTTTTGTCCAAAAGTGTATTTCTACGAGCGTAGGTTCTCTCAAAATCATACCATTCTGAGTTTAAACCACCTAATACTTTGAAGTTATGGTTTTCTCCTAATGTTTTAGTATAATTAGCATAAAAATTGGCTACATTTCTTGTAAAAGATGATTTGGATTGCGCCACAAAATCATTAGCCACTTCCATTGAAGTCGGTTTTCCTGAAACTAAGTCAGCTGCACCTGTCCAAAAGTCCCAAAGAGGCACTTGACCACCGTTCATTTTTAGACTTGAAAAATTAGTATTAAAACTATATTCTCCAATGATATTAAAGTCTTTTGTGATTTGAGCTGTAAGTTTTCCGCTTATCCTCATATCATTTGACTTACTTTCATTTTGAGACGCATTTGCCATATAACCTGGCGCGTGTCTAAAGTAAGTGCCATTATAAGTACCATAAGGGAAATAAGAACCCCAACGCATATAGTAACCAAAATAACCGTTACCAGCAGTATCAATACCATTGTTATAGTAGTTAAAAGGTGAATCATATTCTTGGAAAGTTCCTAAAACTTTAAAATCTCCAGTAAGCCAGCTTGCTAATTCTGTTGTTAGACCAAGATTAAGATTGAATCTTTGGTTGGTTTCGTTGTTAATTTTCATTACACCTTCTTGATTAGCAAGACCTAACGAAACAATAAACGAACTTTTCTCGCTCAAAGAACCTTGAGCAGATAAATTATGAAGTGTTTGTACTGCATTCTTTTTCAACATTTCATCATGCGGATTCCAAATTCTGTAGAAATATTCTTTTCCGCCAATAATGTCAAAATCTTGACCTAGAATCATATTCTTATCATTAGGATTTCTAGTTGCAGCGTAGTTTTGTTTCCAGTTAATGATACCAGGCAATAATGTTTTGTAGTTCATACCAAAAGATTCCGGATTTGCATTTCCAGCTCTAGCTTGTGCTTCGATCATTGCAGGAAGCTCTACAGTTGGATCATTAAATTGAACCAAAGAAATTGGATTGCTCCAACCTGTATTATTACTGTAAGCAAATCTTACTTTGCCTTTAGCATTTTTACCGCTTTTAGTAGTAATTAAGATAACTCCAAATGCAGCACGAGCACCATAAATAGAAGCAGAAGCAGCATCTTTAAGCACAGACATCGATTCTACGTCTTCTGCATTTAGCATTGATAAATCGCCTGGAACACCATCAACTAAAATAAGTGGAGATCCAGAAGCTTCTCCATTTACAATAGTTCCCATACCACGAATATTAATGTTTGATTGTTTACCTAAGTTACCTGAGTTACTAGTAATATTAAGTCCAGGAGTAGTTCCCTGTAAACCTTTTGTGATGTCAGTAACAGGAATACTTCCCAAGGCTTTTTTAACATCTACCTTTGCAACTGCTCCAGTAAGATTTACTTTTTTCTGAGAAGCGAATCCTACCACAACTACTTCATCTAATTTTGAAGTGCTTGGAGAAAGATCAACATTTACTTTTTGCTGTCCTTCAATTTTGATTGCTACGGTTTCAAAACCCATGTAGCTAAAACTAAGGCTTCGTCCAGGTGCGATGCTGATGCTGTAGTTTCCGTCAAAATCAGTTGAGGTTCCATTGGAGGTTCCCTGAATCATTACGCTGACACCAGGTATGGGGAATCCGTCCGCTTTGTTTTTTACCGTTCCAGTGATTGTTTTTGTTTGCCCAAATGTTGCTTGAATGAACAAAACCAACAATGAAATAAGAAATAGTTTTTTCATGATTACTTGGTTTTTTTTATGGTTGTTAAGCAAATATATTCAATTATTGCATACAAATGCATTTTTATTGTTAATATTTTTAAAAAATCTTTTGAATAACGCAAAATAACGCATATTTTAAATGTGTAATTTTTCTGTTTTATATTTTTTATAGCAAACATGCAGAAAAACGCATGTTTTGAGTCAAGTTTTATATTTCAATAAAATTATTTGATATATTTGTCGTGAATTTAAACTTTTAATAAAATGCTGAAAGCCGAAAGACATAAATATATCATGACGAAACTTGTTGAAGAACAAAAAGTTGTCACAACAGATTTGGCTTTGGCTTTGGACTTATCCGAGGATACAATTAGGAGAGATTTAAACGAACTGGACAGCAAAAAGCTTTTAGAGAAAGTTTACGGTGGAGCAGTGCAGGTAACAGAAAAATCAGCAGATGTTTTTAATATTAATATATCTGGAGAAGATGAGAAGATGAAGATAGTTACAAAAGCGTTGTCTTTGCTTCATGATGATCAGGTTATTATAATGAGTGGAGGAAGTACCAATTTGGTTTTTGCGAAGTTAATTCCAGCAGATTTAAAAGCTACTATATATACGTATAGTCTTCCAATTGCAATGCAGCTTTCACAACATCCAAATATTGATTTGATTTTTATTGGTGGAAAAATGCAGAAAAATGCAATGGTGACAATTGGTATGGATGTAATTCAGGTTGTTTCCAAAATCAAAGCAGATATTTGTTTCATTGGAGCGAGTAGCATTAATATTAAACAAGGTTTGACAGAAATTGGATACGAAATCTCAATTGTTAAAAAAGCCATGATAGAAGCTTCTGATAGAGTAGTTTCTATGTTTTCTTCTGATAAATTGAACACTAAAATGCCTCATGTGGTTTGCGATTTAAAACAATTGGATACCATTGTTACCAATCTTGATCCTGAAGATGCAAGTCTTGAAGAGTACAGAAAATCAGGAGTTTTTATACTTTAATCAATATATAGTTCAATTATTTTTGCATGTTTTTGCGTTATTTGTATTTTATTTTGTTAAATAACGCAAAATAATGTATTTTGTTTGTTTTTTGTATATATTTGTTAAAACTATTTTCTAACAAAACCAGATTATATGAAAAACCATATTTTCTCTATTTATAATGTATTTCAAAAAAGTAGAGAAACCTCCTTTAGAAAAAAACATAAAGCAAAAGCACTTTATACCTTATATTTAATTCTTTTATTTTGTTCTGCAAAAGCCGCAACAGTTGATACCATTCAGGTTTTTAGCCTATCAATGAATAAGAATATTAAAAGCTGTATTATATTTCCGGAGAGTTATAAAAAAAGCTATAAAAAATTCCCTGTTGTTTATCTTCTTCACGGATATAGCGGAAATTATGCTTCTTGGGCAAAAGATTTTAAAGAACTTAAAAGTCAGGTAGATCAATACAATTTTATTGTAGTCGGTGTAGACGGAAATTATTCAAGCTGGTATTTTGACAGTCCTATTGATCCAAGCTTTAAGTACGAAACTTATGTTACAAAAGAATTAGTTTCTTATATAGATCAAAAATACAGAACAATTCCTAATCGTGAAAACAGAGCTATTTCAGGCTTAAGCATGGGCGGGCATGGCGCTTTGTATTTGTCGTTTAAACATCAGGATATTTTTGGTGCGGCCGGCAGTATGAGCGGAGGAGTAGATTTTAGGCCATTTCCTGATAATTGGGATATTAAAAAACGTCTAGGAACTATAACCGAATTTCCTGAAAATTGGGAAAAATATACCGTTACCAATATGCTTGATTTGGTAAAAGACAATAATTTAAAATTGATTATAGACTGTGGTTTTGATGATTTTTTTATGGAAGTAAACAGACAGCTTCATGCTAAAATGCTTTCCCAAAAAATAAATCACGATTATATAGAACGCCCAGGAAAACATGATCTTCAATATTGGGAAAACTCTTTAAAATTTCAGTTGTTATTCTTCAATAATTTTTTCAACGATAAAATAAAATATTAGATAAGTAAGTGTGTATTGCGATTTTACCCATAAAAAAAGTAATGCATAAATTTTGGTTGGTTACCTATCCTAACAGGTTTTCAAAACCTGTTAGGTATTTTTTGCTTGTTTTTTAATAGCCACAGATTAAAATGATTTTTTTACGATTGTTGAGAATTAAATCTGCTGAATCTGCGTAAAAAAAACGAAGAAATCTAACTCAACTTGATCACAATATAATTTAAATGAAGGTTCAATAAATTAAAAAATAACTTATGAAAAATTTATTTTCAAGAATATTATTGCTTTTTATTATCGTTTCTGGTTTTTCTCAAAATGCAGAAAAATCAGGAAATATTAAGTTTGTACAGCTAACCGATTTGCACGTTTCGGTAGGAAATGACAATGATTTTTTATTGCAGAATATCGTAAAAGAAATTAATAATTCTGATTTTGAATTTGCAATTGTAACGGGAGACTTGACCAATCGCGGTGCTGATGACGAATTAAAACAAGTGCATTCAATACTTTCAAAATTGAAAATTCCGTATTATGTCATTTCTGGAAATCACGAAACCAATTGGAGCGAAAGCGCAGGTTTGACTTATAAAAAAATATTTGGTGAGGATAGATTTGTGTTCTCAAAGGGAGATTATGTTTTTATCGGATTTCCATGCGGACCTTATATGAAAATGGGAGATGGTTTTGTAAAACACGAAGATGTGCTTTGGCTCGATAAAACTTTAAAAGAAAATCTAAAAAACAGCAATAAAAAAGTCCTGAATTTTGCTCATTATCCGTTAGATAATAGCGTGAGCAATTATAAAGAAGTGCTTTCTGTTTTACAAAAATATCCAACTGTTGCCTCGTTTTGTGGTCACGGACACACTTTAAAAAAATATGATTTCTCAGGTTTGAGCGGTATAATGGGAACATCGATAACTTCGCTTGACGGAAAAACAAAAAGTTATAATGAAGTAATTATCAGCAAAGACAGTATTAGTATTTATCAAAAAGAAATAGATAAACCTGGAGTTTTTAGATTTTCGGTTCCGACAGCACCTTCTAAAATCGAAATTCCGAAAGATAATTTGGTAATGCAATTTCCTTTTATAAAAGATGTTGCTTCGATTTACAGCCTTCCTGCATTCGACAAAAAGAATGTTTATTTTACTAATTCGATTGGCGAAATAAAATCGGTTAATCTGAAAAATAAAGCGTTGAATTGGAAAACAGAAACAGGAAATTCCATTTATTTTTCACCCATAATTATAAAAAATACACTTGTAATTGGTACAATCGAAGGAAATTTACAAGGATTTGATACACAATCAGGAAAACAAAAATGGACAATTCCTGTTGGAGGCGTTTTAGTAGGTTCGCCAATTGCAGAAAATAATAAAGTTTATACAGCGAGTTCTACAGCATTTGTTTGCTTAGATGGTGTGACAGGTAAAGTCATCTGGAAGAATAATTTACCTGCGTCTTATTCGCAAGGAATTCCGTTGATACAAGGCGATAAAATAATTTTTGGAGTTTGGGATTCGTATATTTATTGTTTGAATAAAAACACAGGAAATCTAATTTGGAAATGGAACAATGGAAATGATAAGCAAATTTTGTATTCGGCTGGAAATGTAAATATGGTTTCAACAAAAAATCGACTTTATTTTGTTACCCCACAACGTTTCTTGACCATTTTGGATATCGAAACAGGGAAGACGCTTTTAAGAACTTCTAAATGGAAAATCAGAGAATCTATGGGTAAAAGCCAAGATGGAAAATGGTTTTATGGAAAAACTATGGATGGAGAATTGGTAAGAGTGCCACTTAATGATGATATTGAATTAACAGAAGAAAATGTAATTTCTCAAAGCAAAGTTTTAGATTTAAAACTTGGATATGAACATAATCCGGCTGGAATATTAGAAAAAAATAATAAAATTTATATCGGAAGCCGTAAAGGAGAAGTTATAATTGTAGATGCTGAAAAGTTTGAAATTATAAAACAAATTAATCTAGGAAGTTCAAGCATAAATGGTTTTACAGTTGATGATAAAGGACAAGTCTGGACATCACTTATCGAAGGCGGAATTTACTTACTAGAATAATTATTTACTATCCTAACAGGTTTTTAAAATCTGTTAGGTTGATTACAAAAATGAATCTAAAATACAATCTTATGAGAAGCCTAAAAATAATAATCCTAATACTGCTTTTTCAAACAAAACTTTTCAGTCAAGAATCACCGAAAAGAGAAATGCGTGCAGCTTGGATTTCTACTGTTGACAATATTGACTGGCCATCAAAACCAGGATTATTAGACAAGCAGATGAAAGCCGAAATGATTAGTATTTTAGATAATTTAAGATCTAATAATCTGAATACGGTAATTTTTCAAATTCGCCCAACGGCCGATGCTTATTATAAATCGACAAAAGAACCTGCTTCGCATTGGATAACGGGAACTCAAGGTCTTGCGCCAGGATTTGATCCGTTGCAAATGATGATTGACGAAGCAGGAAAAAGAGGAATGAATGTTCATGTTTGGCTAAATCCATATCGAGTTCAAAAAGATACGGTAAAAGATGTTTTGACTAAAACGCATTTGTTTTTTAAGAAACCAGAACTGTTTTTGACTTACGGAAAATCAAGATATTTTAATCCAGGTTATAAAGAAACCAGAGATTTTGTTTCTTCTGTAGTTGGCGAAATTGTTCGAAATTATGACATTCAAGCCGTTCATATGGACGATTATTTTTATCCATATAAAATTGAAGGACAAGAGTTTCCAGATGAAAAAGCTTTCGCTAAAGAACCACGACAGTTTAAAGACAAAGACGATTGGAGAAGAGATAATGTCGATTTAATCATCAAGCAAATTAGAGATACTATTATTGCTAATAAACCAGAAGTCGAATTCGGAATTTCGCCTTTCGGGGTTTGGCGTAATATTGCTAAAGATTCTCAAGGTTCTAACACAAAGGCCGGAGCAACCAATTATGACGATTTGTACGCCAACATTTTAAAATGGCAAAAAGAAAACTGGATCGATTATGTAACGCCACAATTATACTGGCATATTGGTTTTGATAGAGCTAATTTTGAAGTTTTGGCAAAATGGTGGGCAGAACACAAATATGGGGTTAATGTTTATGTTGGACATGGCGATTATAAAATTTCTAACTCAGCAAAAGAGCAAGAATGGAGAAGTCCAGATCAAATTGTGAAACAAATCGAAATGATTCGAAAAATGCCTCAAATAGATGGTTCGATGCATTTTACAGCAAATTCATTCTTTAAAAAAGGAGACACGCTCCGAAATGCTCTTATTCAAAAACCATATAAATATATTGCCTTAACTCCAGAAGCTAATAGAATTACAAGAATAAAACCGCTATCGCCAACAAATGCAATAATTACTAAAAAAGGCGACAAAGCAATACTAAATTGGAAACCTGAAATGTATGATAAGAAATATGTAATTTACAGATTTCCAAAAGGCAAGATTACTGATTTCTCCAATCCAATGAATATTTATTACGTAACAACGCTAACAAAATTGGAAGTTTCAAATCCTGATTTAGAGAATTATGTTTATGCTGTTTCTGCTTTGAGTCAAACCCAGACAGAAAGCAATCCGGTAGAATTTTCAACAAAATAAAAATACAATAATGAAAAACATAATAGCTAATATTGTATTCGCATTTTTGATTCTGTTAGGAATCAGCGGTTATGCTCAGAATAAGTCGAAAAAGTCTTTTGATGTAAAACAAAATGAAGTTTATATCGATTCGATGATGACCAATGCACTTGAAAAAGGATTTTTTCCTGGTGCTCAAGTTATTGTTGGAAGTAAAGACGAAGTGTTTATTTCAAAAAATTATGGTTTTGAAGATTATTCTAAAAAACAACCCGTAAAAAATGATGACGTTTACGATCTAGCTTCGATGTCTAAAGTTTTGGGTGCAACATTAGTAACCATGCGTTTGGTGGGCGAGAATCAAATGAAAATTACAGATAAATTGGGTGATGCAGTTCCTTTTTTCAAAAATACACCAATTGCCGATTTAACACTTTTCGAATTATTAACGCATACTTCAGGATTAAAAGCGAGTATTACTTTTTATCAAGATATGCTTTCAACGCCTGATGGTTCGCCTTTGTTGAGCAATCAAAAATCAGCAGATTATCCAGAATTGTTTGATACAATGTATGTGAACAAAAATATTGTTTATGATGCCAATTATCTTTCATTTACACCAAAGGAAAATTGGATTCAGATTTATAAAAACATGTGGCTGAATCCTGAATTTTACAAAACAGTTTATAATCAGATTGCTCATGCCAACGTTAATCAGAGAGGAAAATATGTGTACAGCGATTTAAATTTGCTTTTGGTTAAAGAAATGATTGAAACCAAAACAGGAAAGAAACTCGATGAACTAACAAGAGAAATTTATACAGAATTAAGTATTTCTAAAATTGGATACAATCCGTTAAAATGGACTTCTATCGAAAATGTAACGCCTACAGAATTGGATAATTTCTTTAGAAAAGATACAATTAGAGGATATGTTCACGATGAAGCGGCGGCTATTTTTGGAGGCGTTTCAGGAAATGCAGGTTTGTTTGCCAATGCACAATCTATTTCTGTTATCTGCCAAATGTTGTTAAATGATGGAAAATTTCAAGGAAAACAAATTCTAAAAGCAAAAGTGATAAAAGAGTTTATACAATCGCCTTTAGCAAAAGAAGGAATCTACCGCGGACTTGGTTTCGATAAAAGAAAACCAGACGAATTTTTCAAAGCAAATGATTTTGGACACACAGGATTTACAGGAACTTTTTTCTTTATGAATCCAGACAATAATAGATTTACCGTTATTTTAACCAATCGTGTAAATCCAACAAGAACCAACAGATTAATGTATAAAGATGATTTTATGGCAAAAATCTGGAGAGAAATCAATAAGTAAAAGTTTGCTAGATATTTAAAGAATTAAAAAGAGTTTTTCACGCAGATTTCGGCAAATTTATTTTAGATAAAAAAAGAATCTGCAATATCTGCTTAAATCTTTTTAAATCTGTGTGAAATAAAAAATAATCCTTTAAATCTGTTGCAAAAAAAGAAACATAACTATTGAAATTACAGTAATTTTGTAATCTCATCAACAAAAAATAAAATTCGTTTTAGACAACAAATTAGAATATAATGTCAAACCAAGAGTTACAGCAGTTATCCGAATCATTAGAAGGAACACTTTTATATGATGATCTTCATAAAACACTTTATTCTACCGATGCTTCGGTGTACAGAATTAGACCAAATGCTGTGGCATTGCCAAAAACTACGGTAGATATCAGTAAATTAATTCGTTTTGCGGCGAAACACAATATTTCGGTTACGCCAAGAACAGCAGGAACTTCATTAGCAGGTCAGGCGGTTGGAGACGGACTTGTGATTGATGTTTCGAAACATTTTACCAAAATATTAGGTTATAATGCGGAGAAAAAAACGGTAACGGTTCAGCCAGGTGTGATTCGTGATGAACTGAATTTATTCTTGAAACCTCACGATGTTTTCTTCGCTCCAATTACTTCGACTTCAAACCGTGCGATGATTGGCGGAATGGTAGGAAACAATTCATCTGGAACAACTTCGATTCGTTATGGTGTAACTCGCGATAAAATTGTTGAGGTAAAAACGATTTTAAGTGACGGAACAGAAGTAGCTTTTGGCGAACTGACATCAGCTGAATTTATTGAAAAAACGAAAGGAGATTCTTTAGAAAATAAAATCTACAAAAGCGTTTACGACGAACTTTCGGTAAAAGAAAATCAGGAAGAAATTATAAGAGAATTTCCAAAACCGGAAATTCACAGAAGAAATACAGGTTATGCCGTAGATATTCTCCTAAAATCAGAATTATTTGGCGGAACAGAACCGACAGTCAATCTAGGAAAATTACTTTGCGGAAGTGAAGGAACTTTGGCTTTTACAACCGAAATCACTTTAAAAGTAGACGATTTGCCGCCTGCACATAATATTATGGTCGTGGCGCATTATCATACCATTCAGGAATCTTTAGAATCTGTTGTTGTGGCGATGAAACATCATTTGTACACTTGCGAAATGATCGACGACACGATTTTGGATTGTACAAAAACGAACCGTGAACACATTAAAAATCGTTTCTTTTTGGTTGGCGAACCAAAAGCGATTATGCTTTTTGAAGTAGCTTCACACAATTTAGAAGATGCCGAAAAACAAGCCGATGCTTTAATTGCAGATTTAGAAAAACATAATTTTGGTTACGCAAGCGTTAAAATTTACGGATCAGATATTGATAAAGCCAATGAACTTAGAAAAGCCGGATTAGGTCTTTTAGGAAGCATTGTTGGCGATGATAAAGCTGCTGATTCTATTGAAGATACAGCCGTAGAGTTAAGTGATTTGCCAGCTTATATTGCGGAGTTTTCAGCTATGATGTTAAGTCACGGACAAGAAGCAATTTATTACGCGCATGCTGGTGCTGGAGAATTGCACTTGCGTCCGGTTTTGAATTTGAAGAAAACGGAAGATTTAAAACTATTCAGAACCATTGCAACCGATGTAGCGCATTTGGTGAAAAAATATAGAGGTTCATTAAGTGGTGAACATGGTGACGGAATCGTGCGTGGCGAATTTATTCCGTTTATGATTGGCGATAAAAACTACGAATTGCTGAAAAGATTAAAATTAGCTTTTGATCCAAATTCGGTTTTGAATATAGGGAAGATTGTCAATGCGTTGAAAATGGACGAAAATCATCGTGTAATTTCGGGAAGGGTAGAACCAGATATTAAAACATTTCAGGATTTCTCAGACAGTTTAGGAATTTTACGTGCGGCTGAAAAATGCAACGGTTCTGGAGATTGCCGAAAAATGCCATCTGCGGGAGGAGCAATGTGTCCGAGTTATCGCGCGACCAGAAATGAAAAAGAAACGACTCGTGCACGTGCAAATGCTTTACGTGAATATTTGACGTATTCTGAAAAAGAAAACAAATTTGACCAGAAAGAATTATACGAAGTTTTTGAGTTATGTGTAAGCTGTAAAGCCTGTGCGAGCGAATGTCCTAGTAATGTTGACGTTGCAACTCTGAAAGCGGAATTTTTATACCAATATCAAAAAGCAAACGGATTCTCAACCCGAAGTAAAATTTTTGCCAACAACGCTAAACTGAATAAAATGGGAAGTTTGTTTCCATCTATCACGAATTTTATTTCGAATCAGTCTTTGGTTAAAAAATCAATGGGAATTGCACCCGAAAGACAAGTTCCGCTTTTGGCGAAAAAGACTTTTAGAAAATGGTATGCAAATAATAAACCAGCAGGAACAGATTTTCCAAACGGAAGATTATATTTATTTGTAGATGAATTCACGAATTATTATGATGTGAATATCGGAATTGATGCTTTTGAATTATTGACTAAACTAGGATATCAGGTTTTGGTTATTGATCATGAGGAAAGTGGAAGAACGTATCTTTCGAAAGGATTTTTGGAAGAAGCGAAGAAAATCGCCAATCACAACGTAACTGTTTTTAAAGATTTGGTTTTAGCCAACGCGCCTTTAGTAGGAATCGAACCTTCGGCAATTTTGACTTTCAGGGACGAATATCTTCGTTTAGCTGATGACAAAGAAGCGGCTGAAAAATTATCAAGAAATGCTTTTACGATTGAAGAATTCTTCAAAAAAGAAATCATAGACGGAAAAATAACTTCAGATTCATTTTCAGAAGAAACCAAAGAAATTAAAATTCACGGACATTGTCATCAAAAATCTTTGAGTTCTGTTGAAGCAACTTTCGCTATGCTAAATCTTCCTAAAAATAATACCGTTACAATTTATAATTCAGGTTGTTGCGGAATGGCGGGTTCTTTTGGATATGAAAAAGAACATTATAAAGTAAGTATGCAAATGGGCGAGGATACTTTATTTCCTAAAGTAAGAAACACGGCAGAAAATGTAAAAATCGCAGCAGCAGGAACAAGCTGCCGTCATCAAATTTATGATGGAACTAAACGTGAAGCGCAGCATCCTGTTAGTATTTTGAGAAGCTGTTTGAAGTAATTTAACCGCAAAGTTCGCAAAGAATTACGCAAAGAGCGCTAAGAATTTTTTGCCACAGATTAAAGGATTAAAATGATTTTTAAAGAATATTTTAAACAAACCTAATCCTTAAAGTTTGTCATTTCTACGAAGGAGAAATCTCCGCGAGAAGCTCGACAAAGATTGGACTCTCGTTGCGGAGTTACTTGTGGAGATTTCTCCTTCGTCGAAATGACATAGAACGAGAAAAAATCCTTTTAATCCTTTAATCTGTGGCAAAAAAATATTAAAGCTTAACTTTCTTTCCAGTTTCAGCAGCTTTATAAAACCCGATAGCGCGGATTTGTAATCCGTGCCCGCAACGATTGAATGTTATATGTCTCGGATAGAATTAAAAAACTGATGGAAGCGGCAACGTACTTGCTAAATTTAAAAATTCCATTTAAGTTTCAGTAAAAAGTAACGAGGCAATAAATTATAACTGTATTTGTTTAGAGAGTAATCAGTTATTTGAATTTGTTCAAATTTATTTTCGTTAAAAATATTTTTTAAAACAAATGCGGCTTCCCATTTTTTATGTTTCGGATTATGTTTTACTTCAAAATCTACAAATAAATAATCATTGCTAGGATTATTCAGACTAGGAATAAAATAGTCTGAAATCGCGGTCATGTTCCAAGTTTTTGAAGGATTATAATAAAGTTTAAAATGATTTTCTAAAATTGAATTCTTATTCTTGTTTTGATTTTCGTCACTTTTAAAAACATTTAAAATGTAAGAAGTTTCATTTTCAAAATTCCATTTTAAATCAAAAGCAGTTTTAACATACAAAGACTCTCGAAACGCCTGACCTTGATTGTTTCGTAATTCAGAATTATTAATGCGATTTTGATAATTATTTAGTGAATAATTAGAATTTAACCGAAAAGTTGATGACAAATAAGGAATCAGCTTAGTTATTGAAAAATCAGCATTCCACTGATTATTGTTTGTTGGCAGAAAAAAGTAAGTTGATTTATTAAGTTGTGAGCTTATCGTTGTATTTTGAAAAAAATTCCCATTGTCTGTTTGAAATGTGATTCCACCATTCATTAAAAACTGATTAAACAGGTCCGATTTATTATAGTTTATCGAAATTCGTTTTGTTTTGGTAAAATTAAGAAGTGGCGTATTTTGTATTAATGAACGTGTATTTGTTAAAATCCAATTTGAGAATAAATGTCTTTCATCTAAAGGTTTTTGTGAATAAAGCGCATTGAAACTCAAAATATCAGTTTCATTGAGCTTATAAGATAAATTCAGTGAAGGTTCAAAGACAAAATCATTTTTCTTTTGATTTACAGAAGTTTCATAATCAGTAAATTCCTGATGCAAATAGCTTAATGAATATTTTGCCTCAAAAGTCCATCTATTAATAAAGTATTTGAACAATCCATTCTGATATATTTTACTTTTCTGATAATCATAATTATTTTGAAATGAAGCAGGAGCATCCACGTCAGAATCGGATAATTGAGATAAAAAAGAGGTGGAGTTAAAAATCCAGCCGGCAGAAAAATTAAATTTCTTTTTATTCTTTTTTCCTAATAATAAAAAATCTGCGTTTACAAATTGTTTTTTTGGATTCACTTCTTGAAAATTGACATTTACTAAAGGATCAATTGTTATATCTGGTGTTACATTAAACGTTTGCGGTATTTCGCTAATTGCATGTAAAAAGGTAGCCTGAAAAGCATTATCAGTCGAAAAACGCTTAATAAATTGTGCTTTTTGATTGAAGTAACGCGATTCTGAAGTTAATCTAGATTCAAAAACTGTGGTTTTATTCTGAAGATCTTCAGTAGGTGTTATAATATCTTCTTTTTGAAGTTTGAGATCATAGGTTAAAGATGCGTCTTTTTTTAGATTATATTTTAAATTAAAATCGGCTCTGTACTGCCTTGGCTTTTTTAAAATATTTGTGTAATCTGTTGTATGGATATCTCCACTTTCTAGGTAATATGTGTTTTCGTATGCCCGTTGGGCACTAATTCTATCATTTATAAAAGATAAATTTGTTTTGAGTTTTAATTGTTTTGTAATAGTAAAAATGGAATTATAACTTGCAAATAACTGATTGTTTAGATTTACGCGGTCATCACTTAAATTTGAACTAAAAACCGACTCTGGTAGTGTCTTGGAAACTTTTAACTGATCTTCTTTCAAAGCTTCTGCATTAAATTGAAAGCCATAATAATCTATTGGGGATTTATTTTCTCCCAAATTATTGAAGTTTATAGTTGTAAACGATTTATTCTTATTCGATATTCCCAATAGTAAGGCATCAATTTTATTCATAGGCTCGCCAGAGTCATTCCATCCGTTTCCATATTCCATAGAGCCAGACAAATCAACCATGCCTTTTTTTAAAACCAAATTTAAAGCTACTTTATCTCCTGTTTCAAATCCTTTTAACAACGGATTTTCATTATAATTTTCTATAGCCTGAACCTGATCTACCATATTGACATTGATATTTTTGGTTCCTATAGTGTAATTTGAATCAAATAAATTATCGCCGCCCAAAGTAACGGTTTCTATGCTTTTACCTTTAAATTTTATAATTCCTGATTTTTCATTGACTTCAATTCCTGGAAGTTTTTTGATGACATCAATTATTTTTGATTCATTACCATTTAAGAAAGACTTTACATTATACTTTGTGGTATCTTCAACTACTTCAATAGCTTTCGGTTTCTCTATGATTACTTCTTTTAAAACAATTTTTGAATCAGAAAACAATTGAATATCGTAATGGTATGTTTTGTCAGTTTCAGGATTGGATAAAACAATTTTTTCAGATAAGTAACCAAAGGATTTTACCTCTAAAAGTAAGCTTTTATAGTTGTTTTTTAATTGAAAGGAAAATTGGCCATTTCGAACCGTTTTGTATTCCTGAATTGGATTTTCATCTGTTCCTTCTCTCATCAATAAGGTTGCAACCTGAATGGGCGAACCGTTTTGATCGTTAATTTTGCCAACTATTTTTTGAGAATAAGACCATTGTATAAAAAATAATAAAATAAAAATAAATCTCTTTATCATATTTTATTATTTTATACCATACTTTTTATCGGCTGTATAATCGGTATCATTTTCCTCAATATAGCGTTCTTTAATCATTCTACGCATAACTACACCTCCTACCTGGCCGTCCGCGTATTGAAATTTATCCGCTGCTATAGCTTTTTCTTTATACAATTTTTTAAACTCATCCCAACTATATTTTTTGTCCTCTAAAAAGGGATTGGTAAAAATGGCACTGTTTATTGTTGCTAAGTCATTAAAACGAATGGATTGGGCTTTCCAGCTGTAATTATCTTTGTCATTAGAATAAGCTTCTAAAATAAACCCTGGTAAATCATCAAATTTCCATGGTCCACCCGGAGGTAAATCTGTTGTAAACCAAGCAGTATAATTACGCCCTCTGAATTCTGTTGTGGCTTTTTGGCATTTATAGTCCAATATCTCTTTATATTCTTCTGTTACTTTCCAGTTAAAAATGTTTATAGAATCTTTGATTACAAAAAAACGGGGTATAATAATATCTTTTAGATAGGTTGTTCCTTCTTTGTAATCCTTAAAAACAGTATTCAGATTTTTGCCTTTAGGATTCCATTCTAATCCTTGTTGAGCATTGGGCTTGAGAGTAGCGGCATTATCTGAATTGTTTTTTGTGATCTTATCGTACACGGAAAGTTGTTTACCAGGAAATAGCTGTAATTTTTCATAATAGGAATATTTGTTGTTATTAGCTCGAACTTGTATGAAGGAATATTCATAGTCAACTTCAATAATTTTATCATTTGTAGACTGAGCAGAAGTGATTATTGTAAAAAATAAAAACAAAATATAGGTATAATTTAATTTCATAGGTATATTTATTTTGCGTCGATTGCTATAGTATAAAGTTGCCTTATGTTCTCAATTGTAAAATATATCTAAACATTTAAGTTTTTTTTGTTAACAGGTGTAATATTACAAAAACAGAATTGAACATAAAGTGAAAATTTTCTTAAAAAAAATATACGAATTCATGCTTTTTAAGGTGAATTTTTTAAAAGATAATTTATTTATTGAGTTTTGGGTAATAATAAACAAATCACATTATTCTTTAAATTAAATTTTGCAAATCTACCCTGATGGGTAGATTTGCAATTCGTACTTGCAGAAATTAAACGCAATATAAAATGAGAGAAAAAATCCTTTTAATCCTTTAATCTGTGGCAAAAAAATTAAAGCTTAACTTTCTTTCCAGTTTCAGCAGCTTTATAAATTGCGTTAATGATTTTTACATCTTTAATCCCTTCTTCGCCTGTAATATGATTTGGAAGTTTTTGGTTTGCCAAAATGACTTTACAAATCTCATCCATTTGGGTTTGTTGTTGATTTATAACGGGAAAATTAAATGGTTTTCCATCCGATCTTTTTCCTATAAAAGGTCCATAGCTTACAGCAGGACTCATTTCAAAAAAGCCTTCATCTGCGGCAGCGTAAAAACGATCAATTCCAAAACCACAAGAACTGCTACAATTTGCAACGGCACCGCTCGGGAATTCCATTTGCCAAGTGATATTTTCTTCAACTTGAGAAAACATATTTTTGTTATTGACATATCCAAATTGTGCAGTAACGGCAATTGGTTCTTCGCCTAAAACGTAACGTGAAACCTGAATGCAATAAATTCCTAAATTAATCAAACAGCCGCCGCCTGCCCATTTTTTAGTCAATCTCCATTCTTTGCGGGCATTTAAATCAACTGGTTTATTAATGTCACGAACGTCATAAGTACTATAACCCAGACCAGTTTCAATATAACGAACTTGTCCCATAACTTTTTCTTGTCCGAGACGTTTTATTTCTAGATGATTTGGTTCGTAATGCAGGCGATAACCCATTGCTAATTGTACATTATTATCGTTGCAAACTTTTATCATTTCTTCGCAATCTTCAGGAGTAATTGCCATTGGTTTTTCAACAATAACGTGTTTTCCTGCTTTTGCAGCTCGAACAGTAAATTCTTTATGCAATGCATTTGGAGTTACAACATACACTAAATCAATGTCTTTGTTTTTTACGATTGAATCAAAATTTTCGTAGTTGTAAATATTCTTTTCAGGAATGTTATATTTCTTTTTCCATGTTTCTGCCTTAGATGGCGTGCCAGTAACAATTCCAGTAAGCTGGCAATATTCAGAAATCTGAAGTCCTTCAGCAAGAAGTGAAGCATAATTTCCTAATCCGCATAAAGCGATATTTAATTTTTTTCCTGTGTACGGGATATGTGTTTTTTCTGTTTCGGTGATAAAAGAAGGAAGTGAAGTCATTACGACTGAAGCTCCAACGCCTAGTCCAAATTTGTTTACAAAAGAACGTCTTGAAATTTTTTCCATAAAATGATTCTTTAAAATTAAATACTACTTGATTAGTAAGCTGATTTTAAGAAATGTTACATTTGTCATTGAAGAAAAGGGTTTCACGCAGATTAGGAAGATTTTAGCAGATTTAATTTAAAAAGTGAATTTAATCTACTGATATCTGCTTAAATCTTTTTTTAATCTGCGTGAAAAAAAAATAATCTGCTTTCAGATAGCTATCGAGAGAGTAGAAAAACTTGCGACTTTGAGTCTTAGTGGCAGAAAAATAATTCGTGGCAGAAAAAAACACCACTCAAAACAAAATCGTTTTATATATTTGATTTAACGATTAAATTTGCATTATTTGCAAAATAAAACAAAAACGACTGAATTAAATTAATTTTATAACAGCAAAACATATATGGCATTTTCAAGTTTATTCCGAAAGAAAACAGTACAGGATATTCTGAAGCAGGTTGCTCAGAACGAATCAGATGGTCATAATGCATTAGGAAAACATTTGACTACTAGAGATTTAACTGCATTCGGAATAGCAGCTATTGTTGGAGCAGGAATTTTTAGCACAATTGGAAAAGCCAGCGCAGACGGAGGCCCAGCAGTAATATTCCTGTTTTTATTTACAGCTTTGGCTTGTAGTTTTGCTGCTTTCGCTTACGCTGAATTTGCATCGATGGTTCCAGTTTCTGGAAGTGCTTATACGTATTCTTATGTTGCTTTTGGAGAATTAATTGCATGGATTATTGGTTGGGCATTAATTATGGAATATGCCGTCGGAAATATAACCGTTGCCATATCTTGGAGTGATTATTTTACGGGACTTCTCCAAAGCGGCGGAATTCATCTCCCGCAATGGATTCAGATGGATTATCTAACTGCTTCAAATGGATTTAAAGATGCCGAAGCTTTAATGCGCGGCGGAAAATCATTCGAAAATTTGAGCACGGCTTTACAGCAAGCGCATACAGCGTGGACAACAGCGCCAACTTTAGGATCATTTCATTTCGTTACTGATATTCCTGCATTATTCATTATTATTTTGATTACGGCTTTGGTTTACAGAGGAATGAAAGAATCTCGTAATGCCAGTAATTTAATGGTTGTGGTAAAACTTTGTGTTGTACTTTTAGTAATCGCAGTTGGAATATTTTACGTAGATACAGCAAACTGGGACCCTTTTGCTCCAAACGGAGTTGGAGGAGTTTTAAAAGGAGTTTCGGCTGTTTTCTTTGCTTACATTGGTTTTGACGCTATTTCTACAACGGCAGAAGAATGTAAAAATCCACAACGTGATTTACCACGCGGAATGATGTGGGCGATTATCATTTGCACAATTCTTTATATTGCAATTGCTTTGGTTTTAACGGGAATGGTAAAATATCACGAATTAAATGTTGGAGATCCTCTTGCATTTGTTTTTGATAAATTGGATTTAAAATGGATGTCAGGAATTATTGCGGTAAGTGCGGTAGTAGCAATGGCGAGTGTTTTATTAGTTTTCCAAATGGGACAACCTCGTATCTGGATGAGTATGAGCCGTGATGGTTTATTGCCAAAGAAATTTTCTACAGTTCACCCGAAATTCAAAACGCCTTCTTTTGCTACAATTGTAACAGGTTTTGTGGTTGCAGTTCCAGCTTTATTTTTGAACCTGACAATGGTAACAGATTTATGTAGCATTGGAACTTTATTTGCCTTTGTTTTGGTTTGCGCAGGAGTTTTGGTATTACAAAATAAACCAGAAATTCCAAGAGGGAAATTCAAAACGCCTTATGTCAATTCAAAATTCATTTTGCCAGTTTTAATGATCGCAGGATTGTATTATGCTTTTGCATTCAACAACAAAGCGACAATGGCTTTCATTAATAATGAACCTCAAATTTACGATGCAACTTCGATTGTAACTTCATTAGATAAAGAAGAATCTGAAAAAGTTTTCAAATATTTAGAAAGCATTGAAGTAAATAATAAAACTGCTGAAACTTCGGATTTAGAGCATTTATTAGGACAATATCAAGACAACGAAGCAAAATATGCTGAAGTTGTAAAAGGATTGCCAATTGCTGATTCTGCGAAATATGAATCAGGTTTCAGTTTATTCAAACACAAGATTCCAATGTGGATTTTCTTATTTGTTTTGGTTGGATTAGCGGTTTGGGCATTCAGAAAGAATTTATCACTAATTCCACTTTTAGGATTAATTTGCTGTCTTTATATGATGGCCGAATTAAGCGTTTGGAACTGGATTTACTTTACCATTTGGCTAATAATTGGGTTGTTGATTTATTTTGGCTACAGCCGAAAAAACAGTAAACTAAACGTCGTTAATTATTAATTGTAAATTATAAATTATAAATGAAAAGCCGTTCTGATCGATTTCAGAACGGCTTTTTTATCGCATTTTTGTCATTTCGACGAAGGAGAAATCTCCGCAGTAACTCCGCAACTAAAAACCAATCTTTGTAGAGCTTCTAGCGGAGATTTCTCCTTCGTCGAAATGACATACAAGAGTTGCTAATCCTGTAAAACTTTTGAATTAGAAAATTTCAGAACACCAACTTCAATCATACACTCTTTCATCATTTCATAAGTACGATCAATATCATTATCTAAACCAATAGAAAAACGAATCAAACCATCTGTTAATCCCATTTCTTTTTGTTCTTCAAGCGGAATTTCACTAGAAGTTGAGGTTCCAGGCGCGCTGAAAAGCGTTTTATAAAAACCCAAACTTACCGCTAAATAACCCAAATTTCTGGCTTGCATTAATTCCATTAATTCATTGGCTTTTTCCAAAGTTCCAACATCAATCGTTAACATGCCGCCGAAACCATATTCAGGATTAATCATCGTTTTGTATAATTCATGACTCGGGTGACTTTTTAATCCTGGATAAACTGTTTTTAAGCCATCTTTTTCAAATTTATCAGCCAAAACATGCGCGTTATGACTGTGTTGTTTGATGCGAATATGAAGCGTGCGAAGATTTTTCATCACAGAAGCAGAACGTAAACTATCCATCGTTGGTCCTAAAAGCATACTTGCTCCCGAATTTACATTTTTCAGCGAATTAATAAATTCTTTAGAGGCGCAAGTTACACCGCCAACCGTATCACTACTTCCGTTAATGTATTTCGTTAAACTGTGAATCACGATATCAGCGCCTAATTTTGCAGGTGAAACTGATAATGGTGAAAACGTATTGTCGACAACCAATTTTAAATTATGCTTTTTAGCGATTTTAGCCAAACCTGCAATATCAGCCACTTCCAATAAGGGATTGCTCACAGTTTCACAATACAAGACTTTTGTTTTAGTAGTAATCGCGGCTTCTACAACATCAAGTTTAGTAATGTCTACAAAACTAGTCTCAATGCCAAATCTTGGTGTAAAGTTTTTCAAGAAAGCGTAAGTTCCACCGTAAATAGTTCGGCTAGAAACAATATGATCGCCCGCGCCGCACAATTGCAATAGAGTAGGCGTAATCGCTCCCATTCCTGAAGCTGAAACGTTTGCTGTTTCCGTTCCTTCCATCGCTGCCAAAGCCTGATCCAAGTACAAATTACTTGGTGAAGAATGGCGAGAATACAAATAACATCCTTCCATATTTCCTTCAAAAGTATCAAACATAGTTTTAGCCGATAGAAAAGTATAAGTCGAAGAATCAGAAATCGACGGATTAACTCCGCCAAATTCACCAAAATATTGCAAATCCTGAATTTTATCTGCTGGGTTGAAGTTTTTCATGTTTAAATAGTTTTTTGTTTGTTTTGTTTCAAGTTTCAGGTTTCACGTTCCAACAACCTGAAACTTGAAACCTGAAACAATAATTTTTACGAGCTATTCCAGCTTTCCGTTTCAAGTCCTCATAAAAAATGCAAAGTTTCTAATGTTCTAAAAAGAGCTTCCGTTGGTCGCTTTTTTATAACAAGAAACTTTTGCCTTTTTTACTCCGGGCTTTCCACTTCAATCTGGGCTAGGACTCTCGTTTTCAAAAGAAATTCTATTCAAAATAAGACCTATTTAGAAAATTAATCAATGGTAAAATGAATAATTAGATTTTAAAACTATAAAAATGTGTTTGTAATGATTTTTAATCTAAATTTGATTCTGAAATTGCAATTCAGTAGATTTTCTTTCTTTTCAATAACTATCAACAATCAACCAAAAACCATCAACCATTATGACTTTAGACGAAATCGATAAAAAACTATTGGTTTTGCTTCAAACCGATAGTAAAAAAACAACCAAAGAGTTATCCTTAAAACTTGATCTTTCAGTTACAGCAGTATATGAAAGAATCAAAAAACTAGAACGCGAAGGCATAATAAAAAACTACGTCGCTCTAGTCGATAAATCTAAAATCGAAAAAGGTTTTGTGGTTTTTTGCCATTTAAAACTGATTCAGCACACAAAAGAATTCCTAACCAAATTTGAAAGCGAAGTAATCAAACTCAACGAAGTTTTAGAATGCCATCACGTAAGTGGTGACTACGATTACATTCTGAAAGTTTTGGTAAAAGATATGGAAGCTTATCGTGAATTTTTAGTCACAAAACTAACTTCATTACAACACATTGGAAGTACACAAAGTATGTTTATGATTAGTGAAGTGAAGAATTCGACGGTGATTTCTTTTTAAAGAGGGACAAAGTTTCAGAGTGACAAAGGTTCAAAGTTTTTTTTTGTAGAGACGCACTGCAGTGCGTCTAACGTCCAGTTTGTCATTTCGATTGAAAGGAGAAATCGCACACGAAACACCGCAAAGTATATTTCCAATCTTTGTCGAGCTTCTTGCGGAGATTTCTCCTTTCAGTCGAAATGACAATAGTACGTGGTAATCTTTACCTTAAAAAAAACTTTGCGCCTCTGCGTCTTTGCGAGATTAAAAAAAGAAACCTTTGCGAACCTTTGCGTAATTCTTAGCGCCCTTTGCGGTAAAACTTCACAACAAAATTTCATACAAAAAACATTGAAAATTAAACTTCAAACAAAACTTTATTCCTTAATTTTGTAACCGCTAAAATAAAAACAAAATACTATGAGTTCATTTGACGTAGTCATTATAGGTTCAGGTCCTGGAGGATATGTATCAGCAATTCGTTGCGCACAATTAGGTTTCAAAACTGCAATTGTAGAAAAATATAATTCATTGGGCGGAACTTGCCTTAACGTAGGTTGTATTCCTTCAAAAGCATTATTGTCATCTTCACATCACTATGCTGAAATCGCTCATTTCGCAGATCACGGAATAGAAGTTTCTGGCGATGTAAAAATCAATTTAGAGAAAATGATTGCTCGCAAACAAGCTGTTGTTGATCAAACTGTTGGCGGAATCAATTATTTAATGGATAAAAATAAAATCACTGTTTTCAATGGTTTAGGTTCTTTCGTAGATGCAACTCACATCGCTGTTGCAAAAGCTGACGGAACATCTGAAACTATCGAAGCAAAATATACTGTAATTGCTACAGGATCAAAACCTTCTTCTTTGCCATTCATCAAAATCGATAAAGAAAGAATCATCACTTCTACTGAAGCTTTGGCTTTAAAAGAAGTTCCAAAACATTTAGTTATTATTGGTGGTGGAGTTATCGGAATTGAGCTTGGACAAGTTTACTTACGTCTTGGTGCTCAAGTTTCTGTAGTTGAATTCATGGATAGAATTATTCCAGGAATGGATGGTTCTCTTTCTAAAGAATTGACTAAAGTGTTGAAAAAACAAGGAATGAAATTCTACGTTTCTCACAAAGTAAAATCAGTAGAAAGAAACGGTGATGCTGTTACAGTTCAAGCTGAAAACGCAAAAGGAGAAACAATCACTTTGGAAGGAGATTATTCATTAGTTTCTGTTGGTCGTCGTCCTTACACAGACGGATTAAACGCTGACAAAGCTGGAGTGAAAATTTCAGATAGAGGACAAGTTGAAGTAAATGATCATTTACAAACTAGCGTTCCAAATATCTACGCGATTGGTGACGTTGTTCGTGGAGCAATGTTAGCGCACAAAGCAGAGGAAGAAGGAGTAATGGTTGCTGAAATTTTAGCTGGTCAAAAACCACATATCGATTACAATTTAATTCCTGGTGTTGTTTACACTTGGCCGGAAGTTGCTGCAGTTGGACAAACGGAAGAGCAATTGAAAGCAGCTGGAGTTAAATATAAATCAGGAAGTTTTCCTTTCAAAGCGTTAGGACGTGCAAGAGCAAGTGCTGACTTAGATGGATTCGTAAAAATCCTTGCTGATGAGAAAACAGATGAGGTTCTTGGAGTTCACATGATTGGTGCTCGTACAGCAGATTTAATTGCTGAAGCGGTTACTGCAATGGAATTCAAAGCTTCTGCTGAAGATATTTCAAGAATGAGCCACGCGCACCCAACTTTCGCGGAAGCGGTAAAAGAAGCAGCATTGGCAGCGACTGAAAATAGAGCTTTACACGTATAATTTTTACGTCAAATAATATTTCAAAAACCATCAGAGAAATTTGATGGTTTTTTTATTGCTTAAATAGTTTGAAAGTGTAATACGTTTCTTTGTTTTTTAAGTAAACTCTATAAGAATCAGAATCTTCATCATAGATTTTGTAAAGATATTTATCGCCTTTTATACTCATGTTTTTTCTCGAAATGTTATCACTTTCAATGAATTCTAATTCAAATTCACAATTGCCTTTTTGTTTAAAATGTAATTTTGAAATAGTGTTATCGCTAAATTTTTCTGTCCAAAGATTATGAGACAACGTGACTTCTACTTTGTTTCCGTCATTTTCGAAATAATGATATGTTGAATTTTTAGTGAGTTGATTGCATTGTTCTCTTGTACTTTTTTCTACAGGTTTTTCATATTGTATTGTCCAGCCATCAGCTTCTTTTGGTTGCGGAAAAAGAGCTACAAATTCGTTACAGTTTTTGTGTAATCTGAAGAATATCAATTCGAAAGCTTTTTGGCGAGTAATTGAATCTCCAAATTTTTTCATGTATGGAATTATGTAAGAGTTGGTTATGGTGTTAACTCTGATTTCGTTATTTAAATTTTTATTTTGAACCAACGCTTTGCATATTTCTATATTTAATGAATCGACAGCTTGTACAGTCTGAGATCTGGAAAATGAGGATAAAAAGAAAAGAATTAAAAGTAAACTTGCTTTCATTTATTTGATAGATTGATTTACCAAATATAATTTTTAGTAAGAACATTATTGAATTTTATTTTTCAATTTTTTGGCTTTTTAAATTAGAAGAAAAGATATAAAGATTCAAAATAATTTTGTAAATTAGATGTATAATTCAGGTACTATCTTTATGATAATTAAAAAAGATAGTATTATGAAAACTAAATATATAGTTCCGGTTTTGATTGGAGCAGGAATTGGACTCGCATTATATTCTTGCGGTGGTGGAATTCCTAAAAATGCAAAAGCTGTAACCAATTTTGACAGTAATAAATATCTCGGAAAATGGTATGAGATCGCTAGATTAGATTACAAATGGGAAAGAGATTTAAATAACGTTACGGCAGAATATTCTTTAAACGAAGATAAAACTATAAAAGTCGATAATAAGGGCTATAATGTCAGAAAAGACAAATGGGAGGAAAGTATCGGGAAAGCTAAATTTGTCAAAAAAGACAATGTTGGTATGCTTAAGGTCTCATTTTTTGGTCCTTTTTATTCAGGTTATAATGTTGTAGCAATCGATCAAGATTACAAATACGCATTGGTTGTTGGAGAAAGCCTAAAATACATGTGGATACTTTCGAGAGAAAAAACAATTCCTGAAAGTATAAAAGCAGATTTTCTTATTAAAGCACAAGAAATCGGATATAAAGTAACCGATTTGGTTTGGGTGAAACACGACAAAACAAATTAAAGAAAAACCCGGCAGTTTAGAACTGTCGGGTTTTTTATTTTTAAGTTGAAAATGAATTATGCAGTAAACACACTTTTGTAATTATCCCAATATCTGTAAATCAAAAATAAGTTTGCCAGAAATAATAAAATTGCAATCGGCAGTCCTTCTGGGGCAAGAAAATAATTGATAAACAAAATGTTTACCGTAATCGGTAAGATCAAAATATTTGCTAAAGTTACATAACGCCCTGTTACAAATGCAATTCCGCAAAGCAATTCAATAGATTTTGCTAAAGGCATTAAATAGGTTGAAGCCATTAAGCCGACATTAAAAGCTTTGAAATTTCCTGTCGTTTCAGGCTCTGGCATTAAATGGAAAAAGTAACTGATAGAAGCAAAAAGTAACAAAAGACCAACTAAAACGCGGACAATAATTGTGGCAATTTTCATAATACTTAGGATTTTTTAAGGTTAAAAAATATAAATAAGCTATTGGAAAAGATGCAATTTTTAAAGTCTCAAAAAGGGAAACAAAACAAATTTTTGATTGTGTTTTTGAGAATTTTACAATCAAATCAATTTAATTTTAGGATTAAACTAATTGTATATCAAATATAACGAATTTTTTCTTATTAAACAGGTGTCTTTTTAACAGTTTTAATAAATTTTACAGCATCGGCTTATCAAAAATTTTTGTCGTAATTTTGAGTTTTAAAATTACCATTTTTGAGAGTTTCCATTCATAAAAATATTGCCAATCCTAAACTGTTTAGAGAACAGCTTATAAGTTGGGCACAACAGTTTCGTGAAGTCATTTTTTTAGATAGCAATTCCTATCCGCAGCAATATTCTAACTTTGATTGTGTATTGGCTGTTGATGCTTTTACTTCCTTAAAGACAGATTATTACAATGCATTTGAAGATTTAAAACAATACCAGCAAAATACAAAAGACTGGCTTTTTGGCTATCTATCTTATGACTTGAAAAATGATACAGAAAATCTTCATTCTAATAATTTTGACGGTTTAAATTTTCCTGATTTGTTTTTCTTTCAACCTAAAAAGATTTTTATTCTGAAAGGGAATGATCTTGAAATTCAATATTTAATGATGTGCGATGATGAGGTTGAAGAAGATTTTGAGGAAATAGTAAAAATTCAAAACGAAACATTTGTCACACTGAGCGGAGTCGAAGTGAAGCAGCGTATTTCTAAAGATTTATATGTTGAAAAAGTAAATAAAATGCTCGAACATATTCATATTGGCGATATGTACGAAGCTAATTTCTGTATGGAATTTTATGCTGAAAATGCTAATATAAATCCGTTAGAGAAATTTCAGAAACTGAATGAGATTTCTCAAGCGCCATTTACTGTTTTCTTTAAAAATCATAAACAATATTTGCTTTCTGCTTCGCCAGAACGTTATTTAACAAAAGTTGGTGACAAGATTATTTCGCAACCAATTAAAGGAACATCTAAACGTTTTTCTGATCCTGTTGAAGACGAAAAAGCAAAATATATTTTAGCCACAGACGCCAAAGAACGTGCCGAAAATATTATGATAACCGATTTGGTTCGCAATGATTTATCGCATACAGCACAGAAAGGTTCTGTAGAAGTTGAAGAACTTTGCGGAATTTATTCTTTCCTGCAAGTGCATCAAATGATTTCTACGGTAACTTCAAAATTAGATGCTCAATATTCTCCTGTCGATGTTTTGAAAACAACATTTCCGATGGGAAGTATGACAGGCGCACCAAAAATTTCTGTAATGGAAATTATTGAGAATTTAGAAGAAACAAAAAGAGGCTTGTACAGCGGTGCAATTGGTTATTTTACGCCCGAAGGAGATTTTGATTTTAATGTCGTAATCAGAAGTATTTTGTACAATCAGGAAAATAAATATGTTTCGTTTTCGGTAGGAAGTGCTATAACATCGCTTTCAATTCCTGAAAAAGAATACGAAGAATGTTTGTTGAAGGCGAAAGCAATGCACGAAGTTTTACAGTGATTTTTTCGCCACAGATTAAAAAGATTTGCACAGATTTTTTAATCATTTGAATCCTTTTAATCTGTGGTAATATTTTTTTATCACGACTTATAGAAAAAGTAATTCGTGTTAATTCGTGCAATTCGTGGCAAAGAACCATGACTTAACATTTCATTTAAAAATAGATCGAATTTAATTTTTTACTTTTATCAGATGTTTTCAAAATTTCAAAACCATATAATTTCGAGATTTCCATTCTTAGCAGAAAAAAAGCTTTTTCTAGCAGTAAGTGGCGGATTAGATAGTATGGTTTTGCTTCAATTGTTTAAACAATTGCCTTATGAAATCGCGGTTTTGCATTGCAATTTTCAGCTTCGCGGAGTAGAAAGTTTTGGCGATCAAGAATTTATTCAGAATTTCTGCGATCAAAATAATATTCCAATATTTACCACTCATTTTGATACCGAAGCTTTCGCTAAAGATTATAAATTATCGACGCAAGTTGCGGCAAGAGAACTTCGATATAATTGGTTTTATGAGATTTTAGAAGAAAAAAACTTCGATTATATTTTGACCGCGCATCACGCCGATGATAATCTGGAAACTTTTATTATCAATTTAACTCGAGGAACTGGTTTGGAAGGTTTAACAGGAATTCCAGAACAAAATGATAAAATTATTCGTCCGCTTTTGCCTTTTTCGAGAGAAGAAATCTTGAAATATGCCGAAGAAAACAATATAGAATGGCGAGAAGATAGCAGTAATGCTTCGACTAAATATTTGCGAAATAAAATCCGCCATAATTTAGTTCCAGTTTTAAAAGAAATCAATCCAAATTTTTTAGATGCTTTTCAGAAAACACAATCTTTTCTTCAGGAATCAAAAGAAATGGTTGAAGATGCGTCAATTATGATTTATCAGCAAGTTGCAAAAGAAGCAGGAGAGGATATTCATTTCGATTTAAATCAACTAAAAAAACTTCCAAATTATAAATCGTATTTATATCAATGGTTAAATGAATTTGGTTTTTCTGCTTGGAATGATATTTATGATTTAGTTGAAGGACAATCTGGAAAACAAGTATTTGCTGAAGAGTTTAGATTATTGAAAAACAGAGAAACTTTGATTTTAAGTCCGTTTTCTGAAACGTCAGAAATGGAAGAATATGTGATTAATGAAAACGATACAGACGTTAATTTTCCCTTAAAAATAAGTCTTTGTAACGTAGGTCACACAACTTATGATTCAAATAGAGTTATATTTGTCGACGCCGATAAAATCCGTTTTCCTTTGCTCTTACGTAAATGGAAAGAAGGAGATGTTTTTCAGCCTTTTGGAATGCATGGAAAATCTAAAAAAGTCAGTAAACTTTTTAAAGATGAGAAGCTTTCATTAATCGAAAAAGAAAAAACATGGATTTTATGTTCTGATGATCAAATAATTTGGGTTGTCGGAATTAGACAAGACGAACGTTTTAAAATAGAAAAAGCCACAAATAAAATATATAAAATAGAATTACAATAATGAACTTTACTCAAAATCCTCAGACAAGTTTGTCAAGAAATATTTGGACTAAATCGCTGTTACTTTTCTTGTTTTTCTTTGCTTTTGCAAAAGGAAATGCACAGATCTTAGAACCAGTAAAATGGACTTCTAAAATTGAAAAAAAAGGAAGTAATGCCGTTTTAATATTTGATGCCGTAATTGAAAAAGACTGGCATATGTATTCGCAATTTACTCCAGAAGGCGGACCTTTAGCATTAGAAATTACTTTTAAAAACCAAAAAGGAAACTATGAATTGGTTGGAAAAGCAAAAGAAGGTAAAACTAGAACTGCTTACAACGATGTTTTTGAAGTAAATGAAACTTTCTTTGAAGGGAAGGCTCATATTGAACAAGAGATTAAAATTATCAATCCGAACTTAAAAACGGTTGATGTAGATTTTGATTTTCAGGTTTGTAAAGAAGTTTGTATCAATTCTAGCAAGAAATTTTCAATTGCAGTTCCTTCAACTTTTAAAATAGAAGAAGTTCCTGTTATTGCAGAAGCTAAGGCTGATGAAACTAAAGTAGCTGGAATTGCGGTTGATACCGTTAAAAAAGAAGAAACAGTTCAGCCAAAAGTTGAGAAAACTGTTGCCGCAGCTAAAGAAGAAATTCCTGCACCAGCATCTTCAAGAAGTTTGTGGTCTATCTTTTTTGTTGCTTTCTTATTTGGATTTACTGCTTTGTTAACACCTTGCGTTTTTCCAATGATTCCGATGACAGTAAGTTTCTTTACGAAACAAAGTAAAACGAGAGCTGCTGGAATAAAAAATGCTATTATTTACGGTATTTCTATCATTGTAATTTATGTTGGTTTAGGATTAATTGTTACTAAAATATTTGGTGCAGATGCTTTAAATGCCTTGTCTACAGATGTTTGGTTTAATCTTATTTTCTTTGTGATTTTAGTAGTTTTTGCTACTTCATTTTTAGGGGCATTCGAAATTATGCTTCCAAATTCATGGGCAAACAAAGCAGATGAACAAGCAGATAAGGGCGGAATAATAGGGATTTTGTTTATGGCGTTGGCTTTAGCAATTGTATCTTTTTCGTGTACAGGACCAATCGTAGGTACAATTTTGGTTGAAGCTGCGACAAATGGAGGAATCGCTCCAGCTATCGGAATGTTAGGTTTTTCTACTGCATTGGCACTTCCGTTTATGTTATTTGCCATGTTCCCAGGTTGGTTAAATTCATTGCCAAAATCTGGTGGTTGGTTGAATACGGTAAAAGTTGTTTTAGGATTTTTAGAATTAGCATTTGCGTTTAAATTTTTATCAAATGCCGATTTAGTTTTACAATTGCACTTTTTAGAAAGAGAAGTGTTTATTGCAATCTGGATTGCCATTTTTGCTGCAATGACTTTGTACTTATTTGGAAAAATTACATTGCCTCACGATAGTCCGACAAATCATATTTCGGTAGGAAGATTGTATTTAGGATTGTTAACTTTAGTATTTACATTCTATTTAATTCCTGGTTTATGGGGAGCGCCTTTAAAATTAATCAGTGCGTTTCCGCCGCCGCCAACATATAGTGAAAGTCCGTTTGGAGTAGGAGGATCTGGAAATGGAGGAGTTTCCGCAGAAGCAGGAAAAGGTCTTCCAGCAGGTGCAGAATTAGGACCGCACGGAATTATGGTTTTTCACGATTACGAAGACGGTTTGGCTTATGCAAAAGAAATTAAAAAGCCAATAATGCTTGATTTTACAGGATACGCTTGTGTAAACTGTAGAAAAATGGAAAACAATGTTTGGTCAGAACCTGAAATTTTGCCAATTCTAAAAAATGATGTTGTTTTGATTTCACTTTATGTTGATGATAAACGTGAACTGCCAAAAGAAGAACAATTTACAACAGCTTCAGGAGATAAAATCATTACTACTGGCGATAAATGGACAGATTTTATGATTTCAAAATATAAAACGAATACGCAGCCTTTATATGTAATTACGGATTTAGAAGGAAATAATTTGAATGCTTCTAAACCAACAATCAGTTATGTAAGCGCTGATGAATATTTGAAATGGTTGAAAGAAGGAATTTCGAATTTTAAATAAAAGAATTAAGAATTAAGAATTAAGAATTAAGAATTAAGAATTAAGAATTAAGAATTAAGAATTAAGAATTAAGAATTAAGAATTAAGAATTTCTTGTTTTAAAATCTTTATTCAAAAGATATAATATATTTTCTTGGGGGTTGAAATTAATTCAAACAAAAGCGCTCTAATTAATTTTAGAGCGCTTTTTTTATGCTGGCTTTATAAATCATTTCTTTTATGAAAGAAACTCCTGAGGGATTTAATATTTGTAGATTTCTATTGATACGAATTTTAAAAAGCTCTAGCTGAGCGACATTTTTACAATCTGTTGTATGTTTGCTCTGCTGAAACTATATATAAAAAAGGGCCGTTCTTTTAAAGACGGCCCCTTTTATTTATCAAGCGAAAGTGAAAATTAATTTCTTATAAGAATTCTCCGTGTTGAGAAATATCTAATCCTAATTCTTCTTTTTCTTCAGTAACTCTTAGAGGAGTAATTTTATTAACGATGAAGAATAAAACATAAGAAGCAACAAAAGCAAAGATTGAAACCACAACTAAAGCAGTTAATTGGTTGATGAACAATGTTGGAGTTCCGAAGATTAGACCTTGATTGTCTCCAACTGCAGGGTTGATCGCTTTTGAAGCAAAAACTCCAGTTAGCAACATACCTACCATACCACCAACACCGTGACAAGCGAATACATCTAAAGCATCGTCAATTTTTCCTTTAGGGAATTTGCTCACAACAATGTTACTCACAATTGCAGAGAATAAACCGATGAAAATAGCGTGAGAAATACTTACGAAACCAGCAGCAGGAGTAATAGCAACAAGGCCTACAACAGCTCCGATACAAGCTCCAAGAGCAGATAATTTGTGTCCTAAGATTTTATCAAGGAAAACCCATGCCATAGCAGCAGCTGCAGCAGCAACAGTAGTTGTTCCTAAAGCTTGAGTTGCAAGACCATTTGCTCCTAAAGCAGAACCAGCGTTGAAACCAAACCATCCGAACCAAAGTAAACCAGTTCCTAATAATACATAAGTAATTCTAGCAGGATTTGCTTTTTGAACTTTTCTTTTTCCTAAGAAAATAGCTCCAGCCAATGCAGCCCATCCAGCACTCATGTGTACTACAGTTCCTCCAGCGAAGTCAAGAACTCCCATTTTGAAGAAAACTCCATCAGGATGCCAAGTCATGTGAGCAAGCGGAGTGTATATTAAAATGATGAATAAAACCATAAATAACAAATACGCCCAGAAACGGATACGTTCTGCAAATGCTCCAGTGATTAACGCAGGAGTAATGATAGCGAATTTTGCCTGAAATAATGCGAATAACATAAAAGGAATCGTTGGTGCAAGGCTCCAAGCTGTGTTTGTTCCAACACCTTCAAAGAATAAATTAGTAGATGGATTACCAATAATACCTCCAATAGTTGGTCCAAAAGCTAATCCGAAAGCAACAACAACCCATAAAATTGTAACAATTACCATTGCCATAAAACTTTGTAGCATAGTACTAATTACGTTCTTCTTACCTACCATACCTCCGTAAAAGAAACCTAATCCAGGTGTCATTAACAATACAAATGCAGTTGCAACGATCATCCAGGCAGTATCTCCCGTATCAAACTTTACAGCCTCTGCTGGAATTGGGTTATCTGCAATGATAAAGTTTGAAATAAAGGTTAGTACTAAAATCGTGATAAGAATCACACTTAAAATAATTTTTCGCATAGTTATTTAGTTTTAAAATTTTTGATAAAAGTATAAAATCATTTGATACCCCCTAAAAAAATATAGTCTAGTGTTTAATTTTTGTTAATTTTCCATTTTAACCCCCTCTATTTTGAGTGTATCTGTTAAAAATGACTTAAATTTTACAATTTATTAATCAAAAATCGAGTGTGTTTATGTTTTTCGACGCTTTTGGAGCTTTAAATGAGGTAATAATGAGGTGTTTTTAGTTATTTGTTGAAGTATTCTTTGTGATTTTCTAAAAACAATTATTTTTTTTAAAAGAAAATGGCATCAAACGAATAATCGTCTGATGCCATTTTTATGATTTAAATTTAAAACTATTTCTGGTTGTATTTTGCTTTGAATTTATTGTTAAGCTTTACTTGAAAAGTTTCTAGATTGATATTTCTTCCTTGAATAAATGCCGTATTAAGTTTGTTTGTTCTCATATCTAGCGCGTCACCTTCAGAAATAAATAACGTAGCGTCTTTTCCGGTTTCTAAAGTACCGCAAGTAGTATCAATTCCTAATAATTTTGCTGTGTTTGAGGTAATTAATTGAACTGCTTTTTCTTTGTCTAAACCAAAAGCAGCACAAGTTCCAGCCAAGAACGGGAGATTTCTAGCGCCCATACGTTCGTTATCGCCACTGTTCTCTAAGCCTACAAGAATACCTTTATCGGTTAATATTTTAGCCATTTTATATGGTAAATTAACATCTTGATCTGCGCTTGTCGGCATATCGTGAACACGTCTTAATAATACACCAACATTATATTTCTGCAAAGTTGAAGCAGCTTTATAAGCTTCAAAACCACCAACAATAACAATTTTTTTAATGCCATTTTCGGATGCCAATTGAATAGCGTCTACAATCTGTTTTTCTTCATCTGCATGAATATATAAGGTCTGAGTTCCGTCAAACAATCCTTTTGTGGATTCTAGAACAATATTTCTTTCTTTAGAAACAGCTTGATTATAAGTTTTGGCATTAACGAAAAACGTATTAATTTCTTCAGACTGTTTTGGATAATCTTTGTTGGCTTCAATAATTCCTGGTTCAAACCAGCTTCCAGTTCTTCTAAAACTAGACGGAAAGTTCAGATGAATTCCGTCATTCTCTTTCAAAATAGCATCTTGCCAGCTCCATGCGTCTAATTGTACAACAGATGATGTTCCAGAAATTCTACCGCCTCTTGGAGTTACTTGTGCAATCAAAACTCCATTTGGGCGAACAGTTTCTACTACTTTAGATTCAGAATTATAAGCAATAATACTTCTCACATTTGGGTTAAAACTTCCAATTTCTTCATCATCATTTGAAGCTTTTACAGCATCAATTTCTACTAAACCAAGGGTCGAATTTGGTGCAATAAAACCAGGATAAACATGTTTTCCAGCAGCATTAATTGTGGTATCGTAAGCATTATCGGCTAATCTTATGGTCGATGCGTCGGCGACTAATGTTAGTTTTCCGTCTTTAAAACCGATTGCGCTATTTTCAATAATAGTTCCATTTCCTAAATGTGCAGTAGCGTTTAAAATTAAAACCGATTTGGTTTGTTTTGGAGCTGGTATTTGTTGTGCACTCAGTTGTGTTGAAGCGCAGAATAACAAAAACAGCTTAAATATATTTTTATGTATCATCATTTCTCTTTTAATCATTAATGAATTTTCTAAAGTTCTTACCATTGCTCCAATGTGTCGCAGTGGTATTCTTTTTTCTCTTTTCTGGTTGGTTGCTGAGTGCTGTTTCCCTTATTCTTTTCTTGCAGCATTTGTCCAATCAATTCATTTCTTTCCTTTGTAATCGCCGTCTGTTTTTCTGCGTCTTTTTCGATGTCAAAATAAACTACACCTTCAATAATCGTTTTTTCAGCTTTAGCATAAATAGATAACGGATTTTCGCTCCATAAAACAACATCTGCATCTTTACCTACTTTTAAACTTCCTACTTTATCGTCAATGTGTAATAATTTGGCAGGATTCAGCGTAACAAATTTCCAAGCATCTTCTTCAGAGATATTTCCATATTTTACAGCTTTTGCAGCTTCTTGATTCAAACGTCTAGACATTTCTGCATCGTCAGAATTGTAAGCTACAACAAGTCCTTCATTATGCATAATTGGTCCGTTGAACGGAATAGCGTCATTTACCTCAAATTTGTAAGCCCACCAATCTGAGAAAGTAGAAGCGCCTACGCCATGTTGTTTCATTTTATCTGCAACTTTGTATCCTTCCAAAATATGCGTAAAAGTATTTACTCTAAAATTGAATTTTTCAGCAACATTCATTAGCATTAAAATTTCAGATTCTATATAAGAGTGACAAGTAATAAAACGTTCTTTATTTAAAATTTCGGCCAAAGTCTGTAATTCTAAATCTACTCTTGGCGCTTTTCCTTTTTTGTTTCCTGAATTGAATTTTTTCCAATTTTCATCATATTCTTTTGCTAATTGAAAATAATCGGTAAAGACTTGTTCAACACCCATTCTAGTTTGCGGAAAACGAGTCGGATTGTCAATTCCCCAATTGGCTTGTTTTACGTTTTCACCCAGAGCAAACTTGATAAATTTAGGCTGATTTTTATATAACATTTCTTCTGGAGAAGAACCCCATTTCCATTTTACAATAGCAGAACGACCTCCAATCGGATTTGCAGATCCATGCAATAATTGAGAAATTGTAACACCTCCAGCTAAATCTCTATAAATATTAATGTCTTCAGAATTTACAACATCCTGAATCGTAACTTCGGCAGTTGAGTTATGACCGCTTTCATTCACACCTTTAGAAATTGCAATATGCGAATGTTCGTCAATAATACCGCTTGTAATATGTTTTCCTTTTGAATCAATAACAGTTGCGCCTGCATCAGAAAGATTTTTGCCGATAGCAGCGATTTTTCCATTTTTTATTAAAACATCACTTTCTGTTAAAATGCCTTCTTTTTCGTTTGTCCAAACGGTTGCATTTTTAAATAATAATGTCTGAGCAGATTGTTTTTTTGTATCTCCAAAAGCCACGTTCGGATAGGTTACTGGCATTATCGGATTTGGTTTTTCAGCTTTAGCGGTATCTTTTACAGCAACAAACGGACTCGTTTTTACCGCATTCCAAACCAATTCTTCTCCGTTTGATAAAGTTGCTTTTCCGGATAAATTCTGCTGATTTTCAATAAATCCCGTTAAACGCGTAAAATTAGATTTAATCGTGTCTGCAGGTTTGATTACTAATGTGATCCAGTTTTTAGCAATTGAGAAAGTGCTTTTTATTTTTTTAGAATCTGCAGTTGTAATCTCAGATTTTTGAGCTTCAGCAGTTCCGTCGATTTTCCATTTATAAATATCCTTACCAACTGTTAAGTCGTAATTGCCACGAATATCTTTCGCCTTAATGTCATTTAGAATAAATTTAGAACCTTGAACCCAGTTTTCGTATAAAACCGTTTTTTCGTCAAAGATTTCTCCAGAAGTAATAATAAAGTTAGCAAAGCTTCCCGTTTTTAAACTTCCTACTTCGTTGCTTTTTCCTAAAAGCGCAGCAGGAACAGTAGTTAAAGCTTCTAAAGCCTTTGTTTTATCAAAACCATATTTAATAGCTTTTAATAAATTAGGCTTAAAATCTTCTATTTTTTTTAATTTATCAGTCGTAAGAGCAAATACAACTCCGTTATCTGAAAGTACTTTTAAATTAGTTGGCGCCTGATTCCAGAAACGCATATCAGTCAATTCAATTTGATTAGAAAGATATGGGTTTGAAACATCATAAGCTTCAGGAAAATTAATCGGAATAATGAATTTTGCATTAGTATTTTTAATTTCTTCAATTCTTTCAAATTCATTTCCGCTTCCTTTTAAGATATAATTCAGTCCAAATTCTTTTGCAATTTTTGAAGCTCTTAAACTGTTTAATTTGTCTTCTGTGGCAAAAACCTGAATCAATTTTTCGTTGGCGGCAAGTGCTTCCAATGATAAATCTTTAGTTTCAGAATTTCCTTTTTTGTACCAATCCAAATCTAAATACATTTGACGCAATAACGCCATCATACCCATTAAAGAACTTGGATATGCCTGACTTGTTAACGCACTTTTAGTAAACGCAAAATGATTGGTAATTTTATTTGCAATAATCTGTTTGCTTTTGTCTTCATTGTTTAATGCAACCAAAACGCCGCTTCCTTGAGCAACTCCGTCAACAACGTGAGTTCCTACAACTCCAAAACCTGCTTTCAGTAATTCATCTGCTTTTGGTTGATCATATTTAAAAGATTCATAACCATTTACTTCTGGTCTAATGCTTTCGTTCCAATAATAGCCAGATTTTTTAGTGTCATAAATTTGATTTCGGTTTCTTCCTGGAGAAAGATTGTTTTTTGGAATTTCAATTCCAAAATTGGTATAAATATCTATAAATGACGGATAAATAGTTTTTCCTGTAAGATCAACACTGATACTGTTTTTAGGAATCGTAACATTGGTTCCAACAGCGATTACTTTTCCATCTTGAATAAGTAAAGTTCCTTTTTCGATTTTTTGGGTTGGAGTAACATAAATAGTGGCATTTGTAAAAACAGTGTAATTTTTACTTTTATTATGTACACTTTCGTTAACGGGGAAATAGTCTTGAGCATGCATTTTTGTTAAAAAAAGGCTCAAAAAGAGTAGTAGTAGGGCTTTTTTCATATGGTATTTACAATTTTGTTGCTAAAAATATGAAATATATGTTAGAACAGTTTTATTTTTTTTGAAAATAGTTTTTAGCTTATTTTAGATATTTATTAATAAGCTGAATTTGAATAAATGAAAAAAGAGAACAATATAAAATGGGGAATTATTGGTTTGGGAAATATTGCAAGCCAATTTGCAGCAGATTTATCTTTACTAAAAGATGCAGAACTTACAGCCGTCGCTTCTAGAGATATTAATAAAGGAAAAGAATTTGGCGAAAAATTTAATGCTCAAAAAGTTTACGATTGCTACGATTTGATTTTCAAAGATCCAGAAGTTGAGATAATCTACATTGCAACGCCTCATAATTCTCATGCCGAACTGTCTATAAAAGCTTTAGAAAATGGTAAACATGTTTTATGCGAAAAACCAATGGCTTTGTCCTATAAAGATGCTCAAAGAATGATCGAAGCTTCTAAAAAGCACAATAAATTTTTTATGGAAGCTTTTTGGACACGATTTATTCCGTCGGTTCAAAATGTTTTGCAGAAAATAAACAATAATGTAATTGGTCAAATAAATTACATAAAAGCCGATTTTGCCTTTCACGGAAGTGAAACCGAAAACAAAAGATTATTTGATAAAGAATTAGGCGGCGGCGCTCTCTTTGATATTGGCGTTTATCCTTTATTTCTATCTTATATTTTATTAGGAAATCCGAAAGAAATTATAGCAAAAGCCATAAAACATAAAAATGATATTGATTTACAAACTTCTATGATTTTGCAATACGAAGCGGCTCAATCGATTCTGCATGCTTCAATAGTTTCAGAATCTGATATGAAAGCGATTATTTCGGGAACAAAAGGAAGAATTGAATTAAACGCGCCTTGGTTTGTTGCCGATGTATATTCTTTATTTATAAATGAAGAAAAAGAAGCAACTTTTACTTTACCAACTTTAGGAAAAGGATATGCTCATGAAATTATGGAATGTCAGAATTGCATTAGAAATAATCAAATTGAAAGCAAACTTTGGTCACATCAAAATTGTTTGGATTTGAGTTTGATTGTGGAAGAGATTAAAAATCAAATTAAATTACCATTTTAATTTATTTGTAATAAAATATTTACAATTAATTATTTTTCATTAGTTTTAAAAAAGATTTAATGAAAGTAATTTATGTTAGTAAAAGTTTACGGAAGTGCTGTTTTTGGAGTAGAAGCGACAACAATTACGGTAGAGGTTCATATGGATAAAGGAATTGGTTATCATTTAGTTGGATTGCCAGATAATGCTATAAAAGAAAGCAGTTACCGAATTGCAGCAGCATTAAAAAATAACGGATTTAGTCTTCCTGGAAAGAAAATTACAATCAATATGGCGCCCGCCGATCTTAGAAAAGAAGGTTCTTCGTATGATTTGACTTTGGCTATGGGAATTCTAGTCGGTTCAGATCAAATAAAAGCTCCCGAAATTGAACGTTATATTATTATGGGAGAACTTTCTCTCGACGGAAGTTTACAGCCCATTCGCGGAGCTTTGCCAATTGCAATAAAAGCTAAAGAAGAAGGTTATAAAGGTTTTTTTCTTCCGATTCAAAATGTAAAAGAAGCGGCGATTGTTTCAGATTTAGATGTTTACGGGGTTGAAAATCTAAAAGAAATTATTGATTTTTTCTCAGGAAAAGGAACTTTGCAACCAACCGTAATCGATACAAGAGCAGAATTCTACAAAACGCTCGATTTTCCAGAATTTGATTTTTCGGATGTTCGCGGGCAAGAAAGTATCAAACGTTGTATGGAAATCGCGGCTGCTGGAGGTCATAACATTATTTTGATTGGGCCGCCCGGAGCTGGAAAAACAATGTTGGCGAAACGAGTTCCGAGTATTTTGCCGCCAATGACCTTGCGTGAAGCTTTGGAAACCACTAAAATTCACAGCGTTGCAGGAAAACTAAAAGAAGTTGGTTTGATGAATCAAAGACCTTTTAGGAGTCCGCACCACACTATTTCAAATGTGGCATTGGTCGGAGGCGGAAGTTATCCGCAGCCTGGAGAAATCTCAATGGCGCATAATGGTGTTTTATTTTTGGATGAATTGCCAGAATTTAAAAGAGATGTTTTAGAAGTTATGCGTCAGCCGTTGGAAGATCGTGAAGTAACAATTTCACGTGCTAAATTTACGATTACTTATCCATCTTCATTTATGCTTGTGGCGAGTATGAACCCTAGTCCGAGTGGATTTTTTAATGATCCAAGTATGCCAAATACAACTTCTCCGCACGAAATGCAACGTTATATGAGTAAGATTTCAGGTCCGTTATTAGATCGAATTGATATTCATATTGAAGTTACGCCAGTTCCTTTCGAAAAATTAGCAGACGAAAGAAAGGCAGAAAGTAGTGTAGAAATCCGTAAACGTGTTACAGCAGCGAGAGAAATTCAAACCAAAAGATTTGAAACGGTCGAAAATGTTCATTACAACGCCCAAATGAGCAGTAAACTAATTCGTGAATTTTGTGTTTTGGATGAACCTTCAAAAGAATTATTAAAAAACGCAATGGAAAGATTGAATCTTTCAGCGCGCGCGTATGACAGAATTTTGAAAGTTTCCAGAACTATTGCCGATTTAGATAATGCTCCAAATATTATTTCGTCGCATATTGCAGAAGCAATTCAATATAGAAGTTTAGATAGAGAAGGCTGGTTGGGATAGAATAATAATTGTGAAATGTAAAATGAAGATTTTCGTTTTACATTTCACAATTTATTTTTTTTACAAAAAATTATTTCCACTTCCAGTTGTTTTCAATGTTGTATTTTACATTTAAACTATTAGCAAGTTGCCTGAGAAATAGTATAATGTCATCATTATTCTGGATTTTATTTTTTGGTAAGATAAGTGAATTACCAATATTGAATTTTATAAAAATTGAGGAGCTTATTTCATTTATTTCTTCAATTTCACTTGTAGCTATTTTCATTTCGCTTCCGCTAATGTCGTTTGATGAAATAAAATCGTAAGCGAATTCAATAACAACAACTTTGTTAAATCGATTTTGATAATTTTCTTTTATAAAGCCTTTGTAATGTTTTATGTAATGTCTTTTTTCCCACAAAGGGTAAAGGAAAAACCATAATATACCCATTGCTAAAAATACAATTGCACTGTTTGTATTTCCTTTATAAAGATCAAATGCTATAATAAGACCATAAATTATCGGTATTATAATTTTACTTTTTAATCTTTTCTTTTTAATTCGCTCTGATTTTGAAGCTGTATAAAGTTGATATTGTAGAAAATCATTTTCGTCAAGTTGATAAGTGATAAGCATTATTATTTTGAGATTGGTTTATTTGCTTTATTTTTTGTCTATCGGATAAAAGAATTTAAAAGAATTGGCAACCGCAGGATGTAATATTGTTCCGTGGTTTTCTTCGGGAAAATAATCGAAATAGAGTTTAATGTTTTTGCTTTTTGAAAGTTTTATTTTTTCTGCCAATAAATTTGCATCAACTTCCATTACACGCGGAATGGCGGTTGGAGTTAAACCTTCTTTACCCACAGCAATATAAATTTCAATTTTCTGATTAAAGTTCTCTTTCAATATTTCAGAATCTGAATTTAATAAAGAGCCATTATCCCACCATAAACTCGGACTAACGATAACGTATTTATTAAAAAGAGAAGGTTTTTTAAATAAGATTTCTGTTTCCAATAATCCGCCAAGAGATTGACCAATAATCATTTTTGATTCGTTGGTTTTATATTTTTTATCAATAAAAGGTTGTAATTCTTTTTCTATAAAAGCTATAAATTGATCAGAATGACCTGTGGTTGGAAAACGAGTTTTATCATTTTCTACCGTTGTAGGAAATGTAAAATCTCTACGTCTGTCGACAGTTGCAATACCTACAACAATCGATTTTGGAACTTGATTGATCCATTCAAAACTATTAAATTGAACTAATCCAGAAATATGAATAAAATCTTCATCGGCAGAACCATCTAACAAATAAATAACCGGGTATTTTGTAGCTTCTTCTCCTTTATATCCTTCTGGAAGATAAATATTTAAGATTCTTTTTTCTCCTAATTCTTTTGATTGAATTTCGTCAATAACACCTAAAACAAAAGGTTTAGAAGTTTCAACAATTTTAGTTTTGTTTTTTTGGCTGAATATTGAAGTAAAAAATAAAAGAGAAAAAGCCAGAGCGTAAAAATTGTTCATTAGAAAATGATGTAAAATGTTTTTGTAAAATTAATTTTAATTAAGAAATTTCACGATTTTATTTTAAGATATAGGTACTGTAAATCATCTTTTGAAGCTGAATATTTAAAGTACTTTTCTTTATAAAGTATAGAATTAAAATAAATTTCTTGTATATCTTTTTTGTCTTTTAGACTCGAAACGGCCATAAACTGAGCAAGAAGTACGTTGTATAAATTGCTAAAATTTACTTCACTGTAAGATTCTTTTTTTTCATAACCATACCATTTAAAATCTTTAAAATCAAGATCCGTGTAATAGTAATATTTCTTGCCATTAAAAGTGGGAAGTTTTTCAGAAAAAGATAAAATTTTATCGTAGTTTTTCAGCATTAAAAGCACTTTAAAGCGCGGTCCGACAAGAGAATTAATGATATTAAAATAAAATATGCATTTCTCGGTTTCGTTTTTAAAACCCAATGCCTCGATATCAATATTTTTCATGCTTAAATCTGCATTATTAAATAAAGTAGCAATTCCCCCATGAATTCTGTAGTAGTAATTGTCTAAAAGCCATCGTTCATCTATTTTCTGTGATAATATTTCTTTTACAACTTCAATATTTGGTCTAGGTTTTCGTTTTTCACTTACTTGATTATAATGAATTTCACGAATTACATACCACATTGTCAATTCGTCATTGCTTGGTCTTGACAAATATTTGTTAGATAATATTGTTTCATCGCCTTTTCCAACTTCAATCAATGTTTGGCAAATTTGATTTAGTTTTGGAGTTTTTAATGAATCTATTGACTTTGCAAATTGTTCCCCTGAAGCATTTGTGTTTTTAGAATAAAGTTCGCTAATCGCGATAAGATTTTTCAAATCTTTATCATTGAGTTTTACTTGTGCAGACGAAACAAAAAACAAAAATGTAAAAAGTATGAAAATTAATTTTTTCATTGTTTCAAATTTTGGACTTCTTTCACTTCCTGTTCCGGTTTATGATAGCTATTTCTGTTTGTAGTAACAATTAGAACGCCTGCTTCTCCATAATTTCCATAAATATTAATGCCTTTTTGTTTTTCAAGAGCAGTAATTTTTTTGATTTCCATTTTAGAAAGAACCAATTTCTCATTTTCTAAATCCTGATAACGATGCGGAATTCCGTCTACCACAACTATTGGTTTTTCAGTAATTTTTCCAGCTTTAGCTAGTGTTTCTATAGAATCTGAAAGATAAAGTTTGTCTTTGCCTTCATCTGAAAGTTCATATCTGTTTTGAGAAAAAACCGTAATCGAAAGGAATAAGAAAAGCAAGGTAAAGAATTTCATATATGTTTGCGTTTAATGGTTAGAAAAGTAAATTTTTGTAAATCGAAAATACAAAAAAAATCCTGCAAATTTTGCAGGACTTAGTGTTTCGAATTATTTAATTTTTTATTTCGAATTTTCAGCAAAAACAGCGTCTAACCCTTCCATTGCAATTGTGAAACCTTCTTTAAAGCCCATTTCGATTATTTTTTCTAGATCAGAAAATTTTTCATGTCTAATTGCAATATCGACGTAAGTAGTATCGCCATTTTCTGAAAAATTAACATCCCAACTTGAACGCGGAAAATCATTATTTATATTTCCTTCATTGTCTGAAAAAGCATCAGAATATTTGAAATTCGTTTTCGGACTAATCGACGTAAAATCGGCAATTGCCCAATGTTCTTCGCCTTCAGGGCCAACCATTGCGTACAATCTGCGGCCGCCTTCTTTAAATTCCATACTTTTTGTTCTTGATTTCCAAGGAGCAGGCGCCCACCATTTGTCTAGAATTTCTGCTTCTGTCCAAGCAGACCAAACGTTTGCAAGTGAAGCGTTGAATTCGCGTTTTACATTTACGGTACTATTTTCTTTATCTACAGTAAAATTCATTAAAAGATTTGATTTCATTTTCTTTAGATTTTAATTCGTTACTAATTAATTTGCTTGAAATGCTATTATTTTCGAGCTTCGAAGATTTTGTCCAAACTATCCATAGCAGATGTAAATCCTTGTTTGAAACCCATTTCAATTATTTTTTGCAATTCTTCAAAACTGTCACGTTTGATATGAATATCGACAACGGTTAACTCGCCTTGTTCAGAAAAGGTAATATCCCAATAAGAGCTTCCAAATTCAGAATTCGGATTTCCGTCAGCATCACAAAAAGTGGCAGAATGTTTAAAATTTGTTTTCGGAGAAATCGAAGTATAATCAAAAAAACTCCAGCGTTCTGTGCCGTCAGGACCAACCATGGCGTACAGTCTTTTTCCACCTTCTTTAAATTCCATACTTTTGGTTCTGGATTTAAACGGAGCTGGCGCCCACCACAAATCCAGAATTTCTGGCTCAGTCCATGCAGACCAAACATCTGACAAAGGTGCATCAAATTCGCGTTTTACATTTACGGCTTTATTTTCCTTGTCTACAGAAAAATTCATTAGCAAATCAGTTTTCATTTTCTTTAGATTTTAAGTTTAATAATACTTGATCTAACTGACTAAAACGCTGTTCCCAAATTGCTTTAAATTGTTCCAGCCATTGATCAACTTCTTTCATTTTATCAATTTTGAGCTGATAATAAATTTCTCTGCCCAATTTTTTTTCTTCTAATAAATCACATTCGTTTAATATTTTAATGTGTTTAGAAACGGCTTGTCTAGTAGTTTGAAATTGTTCCGCAATCGCATTTGGAGTCAATGCAGTCGAAGAAATCAAAACCAAAATCGCTCTTCTCGTCGGATCGGCAATTGCCTGAAAAATATCTCGTTTCATCTTTTTATAAATTACGCAACTAATCAGTTGCAAATATACGCAACTTTTTGGTTGCGCAACACGAAAAGAAGTTTTTTTTATTTAGAAAGACCGAAAACAAAAAAAGACGCATTAAAATTGCGCCTTTTTCCAGAATTATATGTTACATAATTATCGTCTAAATTTATTTCTCACGATGATATCTTTTAGTTTAGCTTTCAGATCTTCGCCCGTGTCATAAACCATTTGTTCATTGTTTGGAAAAGCTACGGCGCGTTTAGAAAAATAGCTTTGATAATTATCATCGCAAGCATTTCGGTCTCCTTTATATTTTGAATAAACATTTTCAAAAATAAATTCACTGCTAATTGGAAAAGTTTGTATTAATTGATTGCTTTTTAAATCAACATAATCAACTTTAGCCGTAACCAAGCAAGATTTAAATTGTCTAAATTCATAAACCGTAGCGCGGATAATTTTATAATTATCAACTTTAATTTCTTTTCCCAAACTATCTTTTACAGGTTTTCCGCGACTGTCCAAAATCGTTTTTACGCCATCTTTAACCACTTTTTCTTTTAGAAATTCTTTCTCTTTAATCTGTTCTGGGGAAATTGCAATTTCTCTAAAATTAAGAATCAAACTGTAATCGTACGTTACATTTTTTTGTCTTGTGCTATGGTAAACCGTCCATTTGTCATTTAAACCATAAGTTTTGAAATCCAATAAATCATTTTGAAGCATTTTCGGAATCACCATCTCTGTTTCGTTTTTGGCGTAAACATCAACAAAATCAGTTCCTTTAAAAAGCGCATCATCCATCAGTTTTTTGGCATTTTTGTAATCAGGATTAATGCTTTCTAAATAAGCAAAATCATCGTAAGCTTTTCTGAAATCTAATTTATTATTCGATTTTAAAAGTGCCGAAGCGTTTTCATATAAATATTTTGAAAGCGCATTTTTACTATTTACAATTTCAGTCGAATAATTATCAAATGAGAAATTAGCATTTCTGCCTAGCTTCAATAACTTCAATGGCAAAATCGGGCCAATTTTTTCCTGACGGTTATTTAGCTGTAAATAAGTATTGTAAATTCGTTCCGCATTGGCAGGATTTCCTTCTTTGTTTAACATTTCAAGATTACGTAAATCTCTATCTTTCGCTTTTGCAAAAGCCTCTTCAAGCAAATACACATAATCTTGTTTTCCTTTAGCATCTTTATTTGTTCTTAAAGCTTCGACAGCTCGATCAATTGCGCCGTCGTAATTTCCGTCACTTATAAGCGCTTGAGTTGTCTTAACGCCACAAGAAGATAGAGCCAAAAAAAGTATAGAAATTAGTAAAGTAGTTTTTTGCATAGTAATTCTTTTAAAGGTGTAAATATATTTCTTTTAATATTCAACAACTATGCCTTTTTTAAGATTTTTTTGAGGAGCAGATTTATAGGTTTTCATAAGAAGCCTTGATCCCGCTTTCGCCTTTATCTCTCCATTGCATTACGAGGATATCGGCTCTATCGGGGCTAGATTAGAACGTTTGGTTTTTATAAGAAATGAAGAAAAAACTAATTAGTTAATAATTTTTTTATCAATACGATTTGACCTAAATGGTAATAACTATGTTCAATCATTGCTTCAATGTTTCTTCTGTATGAACCATATTTTACATCTACGAAATTTTCTTCGAGTTTTTCATCAGTTATTTGTTCAATTAGAGAAGCAAATTCTTCAGCATCATTCCAGAATTTAATTAGAAAATTTTCCCACTCTTGCTGAGAATTTATTGGAGGAAAATCAAAACTGAATTTATCTTTTATATCCAGCGTTCCACCTTTGAAGACATTGTTTATTCCATCAATATAGTAATGAATATGTTGTGCCAGAAGCGCGATGGTATTTAAATTTTGAATAGGAGTAACGGCTATTTTCCAGTCCAGATTTTGCAACTGATCTTTGTAATTAGTATTGGCAATCCATGTTCCGTTTAGGATAACTTCTCTAAAACGACTCGCAATTTCTATTGTATTTTTCATATTACATTAAATTATTTTAGCATAACAAATCCATAAAAAGCATGTGTGAAATTAAACGTATTTCAACCACCAATGCTGGTTTTCAGCTTTATATTTTCCAAACCATTGGCAAGGTTTATAAAGAATTGCCACAACAAAAATCCAAATTATATAGATTATCCAAATCGATAAACCGCTTTCAGCACCTTTTGGTCTTCCAAAAGTTCCAGACGCAAATTCGAATTGCGAAAAAGTGAAACCTTGCGCAAAAAGCATTAAAAGAGTTAGAATATGAATGACATAAAAGTGAACTACAAAATAAAACAAAGGTACTTTTCCGTAAACTAAAGCTACTTTTTTGATTCCGTTTGAGAATCTTTCTGCGAAAGCTAGAAGCAAAAACATAATTCCCAAAGTAACCAGACAAAATAGGAGAGAAGGCGGATATTTGGTTATATTCATAAAAGATAAAAAGGTAAAAACGGCATCTTTTTGTGTTGTCCATAAAACTGGATCTCCATAAATATTTATAAAACGAATTATGACAAATAAAGCTAAAGCGCTTAAACCAATTTTTATGAATAGATTTTTTCTTTTTTCTTCTGCCAATGCAAAGAATTTACCAGTTGCAAAACCCACTAGCATTATGCCAAGCCACGGAATTGGCGGATAACCCATAATAAATGCTCTTCCAGAAAACGGAATTACGATTGGACTGAAAAACGGCGCCAAAATGTTTTTTAGAACTGAATTTTCTTCAAAAGGAATAATTGGTAAAATGTTGTGAAAAAAGAGTATGAAAAGTCCAATAAATCCTAAAATCTGAGAACGGATTTTAAGCAGTAAACTTAAAACAATAAACCCAAAACCAATTGCCGCAATCACTTCAAACAAAACGGAATGAAAACCAATATCGAAGAACAATCCAAAATTGACAATGGTAAATTCAAGAATAAGCAACCAAATTCCTCTTTTAAGTAAAAATTTTCTCGTTTCGGCTAAATCATTTTTGTTTTGAAGCGAAAGATAAACCGAAGTTCCTGCAAGAAAAACAAAAGTCGGCGCACATAAATGCGTAACAAAACGCGTAAAAAACAACAATGGCGAAGTAGTAGCCAAATCGGTCGGACTTTGTATAATCGAATCGACATGCATTAAATCCCGAACATGGTCAAGAGCCATAATAATCATTACAATTCCGCGGACAATGTCGATTGATGGTTGTCGTTTCATGGGTTTGATTTTTAAATACTTAAGAGTAAATCTAAGAAAATATTTTTTAAGTATTTAAGCAATAATAGTAATAGTAAATGAATTGCCTCTAGTTTTAGCTGGAGGTATATTTGATAAAAGTAAAAAGGCTTTAGCCAAAAAATGATTTGGCTAAAGCCCTATGAGAAAGACTTTATTATTAAGCTCTAGCTAAAGCTGGAGGCAATTGAAAAATATTTAGTTAGATTTTCTAATCTTCACTTGATACACAATTTCCCAAAAAATAATGGAGATAATAGCATTCGTAAAAATGGCAGTTTTAACCTGATACGGATCGTAATTAACAAACAAATGTAAGTTTGTAAACTGCAAAGCCAAAAACATAGAAAGAGCAGCAATTGCAACAGCACAAAGTACATTAAGCAAAGGCTTCCACTTTAAAGCAAAAAAAGCATAGATAAGATTTAAAACTCCGAAACCAACTCCCAAAACAACAAACGGATCTCCTTTTATTTTTTCATTCAATGAAAGTAAAAAGTGCGTTGAAGTAAGATATAAAAAGAATAAGATGGAATATAAAAGGATTCGTATTTGTGGTTTCATTTTGTATTATTTTTTATCGAGCAAAATTAAGCAATTAAAATGAAGCTCTGATTAGGATTTTATTGCAAAAGCGTTTCGACTTTATTTTCGGATTTTTCTTTTAGCGGACTATCAGCTTTCAAACTCCAAATAATTAGAAATTTTCCTTTTGCAATATATTCTTCTGGATGTTCATCGGTTGGTTGACCATCTTTTCCCCAAAGCAAACCTTGAAGAAAACGATCGCCTTTAAAAACGTGATCAAACTCAAAATACATAATTGAACCTTTGTCTCCTTTGTTTTTAAAGCTCTGAATGGCTTTGCTTTTTACAGTTCCCACAATGTTACTGTAGGTTTGAATATCGTTGTAAAAGGTACAAGCTTGTGACGAAATGCAAATATTGCCATCGCTTGCTATGTAACCTTTCGGAATTTCTTTTGGCTTTAGTTTTAAATCTGTGAGGGTTTGGCTGAATGAATTGGTTGTTAGTAGGAAGAATAAAATTAATAGAGGGATTGTAGGTTTCATGATTTTGGGGTCTGATTTGGTAATACTAAAATATGGATTTTTATTTTATACAAAAACATTTTTCACTAGCGTGAGCATCTCGCTCTTGCTCGTCAAGTTTTGTTTTTTACTCAGATTGTGTTCACGAGCGGGACGCTCGCGCTAGCGGGGGACAAAACTGGGTGGTTACTTTGCGTGAGCTTCGATTTCGCTCAGCCTGACAAAACGTTGTCAAATAATCTAACATCTAAACTCAAAAATTTACAATAAAAAAATCCCGTCTCAATTAAGAAATGGGATTAGGGTGATATTCCTTTTTTATTGTAGTTTATTTAGATATAAAAGAATTGGCTTGCTAAAGTTTTAACTTGCTGTTATTGTGATGAATATAGTCATGTTGTTAGATTTAAGAATTAATCAATAAAGAAAAAATACAAGATCTTTTTTTTGTTTAATTGCTTCAGCAAAAATGAATTTGAAATCTTCCTTTTCAATATTTAAGTCTTCTTCACTAATTCCCTTTCTTTCTTTTAGCGATAGAAATAAATCTCTTTCAGTTTCTAAATTGTTAACTTCTATGCTGTAAATTTCTGGAAAATCATCTGAGAAGGGAATCGAAATAAAAGCCTTGTATGAAGATTTAGGAATTTCCCAGTAATAGGGTGTTGAATATTCATCACCTGGCGGAGCTATTATTTTTCCATAATATTTGCAAAGCTGTTCGTAGATATATCCATACATAAATGCTATTTCTGGAAACCTGACCTCACCATTTATTATGTCAGTTAATATCTCTTTAGAATTTTTATTTGCTGTAAGTTCATAATCAAAATCTTCATTTAATGAATTTAATTCTTCAGAAAGTTCTTTTATAAGTGTAGCTAATAATTTTTCATTTTTACTTCCGTAAATTTTTTTTATTTCTGAGCTATCTGTTAAATAGCTAGTTATGTAATATCCCATTTTAGTTTGCATTTTAAATTAGTCTTGCAAATATATAAAAATTTTCTTACTTTTTAGATTTCAGTAATAAGTTCCATAATTACATTAAAATTTTAATTTAAAAATCTGCAATAAAAAAATCCCGCCTCAATTAAGAAACGGGATTAGGGTGATATTCCTTTTTTTTCTATTGTTAAACCGCAGCAGCAACTTCTTCTGGCAACGGAATTTGATTTTTAAGTAAATCTTCAAAAGTTTCGGCTTGACGAATTAAGATTCCTTTTCCGTTCATCCAAAGAACTTCAGCTGGTTTGTATCTTGAATTGTAGTTTGAAGACATTGAGAAACAATATGCTCCTGCATTTCTGAACTCTAAAATGTCACCTTCTGTAATTTCTGCGATTCTACGGTTGTTGGCGAAAGTATCAGTCTCGCAAATGTATCCTACAACAGAGTAAAAACGTTCTTTTCCTTTTGGATTAGAAATGTTTTCAATATGGTGTGAAGATCCGTAAAACATCGGACGAATTAAGTGGTTGAAACCACTGTCGATTCCTGCGAAAACTGTTGAAGTTGTTTGTTTTACTACGTTTACTTTTACTAAGAAATGACCTGCTTCGCTTACCAAGAATTTTCCTGGTTCGAAAATCAGCGTTAAATCTCTTCCATATTCTGTACAGAATGCATTGAATCTTTTAGATAATTTTTTACCTAATTCTTCGATGTCTGTTTCGATATCGTCTTTTTTGTAAGGCACTTTGAATCCGCTTCCGAAATCTAAGAATTGTAAATCTTTGAAATGTTTAGCTGTATCAAACAGGATTTCAGCAGCGTACAAGAACACTTCGATATCTAAAATATCAGATCCTGTGTGCATGTGAATTCCAACAATGCTCATTTTTGTGTTTTCAACAATTCGCAAGATATGCGGTATCTGGTGAACAGAAATTCCGAATTTACTATCGATGTGTCCAACAGAAATGTTTGCGTTTCCGCCCGCCATTACGTGTGGATTGATACGAATACATACTGGAATATGTGGATGTTTTGTTCCGAATTGCTCCAGAATAGATAAATTGTCGATATTGATTTGTACACCCATTGCAGCAACTTCTTCGATTTCTTCTAGAGAAACGCCGTTTGGTGTAAAGAAAATTCTTTCGGGTTCATAGCCAGCGTGAAGTCCTAACTGAACTTCCTGAATTGATACAGTATCTAAACCAGACCCCATGTTCTTTAATAACTGAAGAATCGCAACGTTTGACAATGCCTTCATGGCGTAATTAACTCTTAAGTTTTCTACCTTAGAGAAAGCTTTAGTTAATCTATTGTACTGAGATTGGATTTTTTCGGCATCGTAAACATACAATGGACTTCCAAATTGGTCTGCTAACTGCAGTAAATCTTTTGCTTGCATTTTATAAATCATTTTGGGCAAAGTTATTACACTTTTGATTACCAGCAAATAAATTGTAGAAAAATAACAAATTGTAACAAATTGTTTGTTTTTAAACAAAAAGTTGCTTGTTTTGAATTTTTATAACGTGGTAGGAGGTTCAAAGGGGCAGAGTTGCAAAGTTACAAAGATTTTTTGCCACGAATTTCACAAATTACACTAATTTATAAATGCTGCTGAGAATTTTTTGCCACAGATTATATGGATTAAATGGATTTTTTGGCTGATTTTTAAAAGAAGCCAACTGTTTGAATTTAGCCCCGATTGAGGTGGTATCCTCGCAGTGGAACGGAGAGATATAGCCGAAAGCGGGAACTATGTTTATTAAAATGCCAATTGTGATGCTTCGAAATGAGAAATTTTTTTTACCACAAATTACACAAATTACCGCAAATTTTTAATTTTGGATTTTTCTCAAAATGTATAAAACATAGCCCGTGGTTTCAACCACGGGAAACGTTACGGTAATCATTTATTGCGTTCCCATGGTTGAAACCACGGGCTATGTTTGAAATTGAAATCGGTCAGAAAATAAAAATTTGTGGAAATTTGTGAAATTGCTTCGCCAGTTCGCGATCGCTCGGGTAGTGGCAAACAAAAAGAAAAAATCCATTTAATCCATATAATCTGTGGCTAAAAAAAACAAAACCCCTGAATATCAATTCAAGGGTTTGTTAGTAGTTATGTTGTTTATCGGAATAAAGATTAAATAAAATGCAAGGAAAAAAACTTAGAACCTTAGCATCTCAGTATCTCAGAAGCTTAAATTATAAGCTCGGTAAATCTCCTTTTCCTTTAGTAGGCAAGTTTGTAGAGCCCATTAAGAACAAATCTACTTCCCTTGCTGCTTCGCGACCTTCTGAAATAGCCCACACGATTAATGATTGTCCACGACGCATATCTCCAGCTGTGAAGATATGAGGAACGTTTGTTTGATAGTTATGCGCTTTGTAGTTGCTTCTCATATCAGTTTCGATTCCTAATTGCTCGCTTAATGTTTTCTCAGGACCTGTAAATCCAAGAGCCAATAAAGCTAAATCGCAAGGCCAGATTTTTTCAGAACCTTCTTTTTCGATTAATTCTGGACGCTGACCTGGAGTCATTTTCCATTGTACTTCAACAGTTTTTAATCCTGTTAATTCGCCTTTATCGTTAGAAATGAATTCTTTAGTGTTGATCAACCAGTTTCTGTCGCAACCTTCTTCGTGAGAAGATGATGTTTTTAACTGCAACGGCCAGAAAGGCCAAGGAGTTGACTCGCTTCTTCCAACTGGAGGTTTTGGTAAAATCTCAAAGTTAGTTACCGATTTTGCTCCGTGTCTGTTAGAAGTTCCAATACAGTCAGAACCCGTATCTCCACCACCAATAACGATTACATCTTTACCAGTTGCTTTAACCTGATCTGGAATTGATTCTCCAAATAAAACTTTAGTCTGCTGTGTCAAGAAATCCATTGCCTGAACAACGCCTTTGCTTTCGATTCCTTTAGTTGGCAAGCTTCTTCTTTCAGTTGCTCCTCCGCATAAAACGATAGAATCGAATGCGTTTAATTCTTCTACGCTGAAGTTAACTCCAACATTTACGTTAGTTTTGAAAGTGATTCCTTCTGCTTCAAGAACAACTACACGTCTGTCGATAATTCCTTTTTCTAATTTGAAATTTGGAATTCCGTAACGTAATAAACCTCCAATGGCATTGTCTCTTTCAAAAACAGTAACGGTGTGACCAGCTCTGTTTAATTGCTGAGCGGCCGCTAATCCTGCAGGTCCAGAACCAATAACGGCAACTGTTTTACCAGTTCTTGTTTTTGGTGGCTGCGGTTTGATCCATCCTTCAGCGAAACCTCTTTCGATGATGCTTTTCTCGATGTTTTCGATAGAAACCGGATCTTTGATGATTCCTAAGACACATGATTTCTCACATGGAGCAGGGCATAAGCGTCCTGTAAATTCAGGGAAGTTATTAGTAGATTGTAAAATCTCTAATGCACTTTGCCATTCTTCTTGATGCACCATGTCGTTGAAGTCAGGAATTAAATTTCCTAACGGACAACCACTGTGGCAAAAAGGAATTCCACAGTCCATACATCTTGATCCTTGTTCTTTTAATTTATCTTTTGGTACCGGAATAGTAAATTCGTTGTAGTTCGAAACACGTTCTGCTACTGCTAAATTACTTTCATCGGCTCTGTTATATTCTTTAAATCCGCCTATTTTACCCATGACATTTTAATTAAATGTAAATGATAATTCTAAAGTTCTAATTTTTTTGACCGCAAAGGACGCAAGGTCTTTTTTTTGCTTTTTTAAGTGTTTTAAGTTCGCAAAGCTTTGCGGTTAAGTTTTTAAAATCTGAACTCTAAAATCTAAAATCATTTATCCCGCTATTAATTCTTCTATTTGTTTTTCTTCTGCAATTCGTTTTAATGCTTTTTTGTAATCAGTTGGCATTACTTTTACGAAGTGCTGTTGTTGGTTTTCCCAGTCTGCTAAAATTCTTTTTGCTAATGGACTGCTTGTGTACAATGAATGATTTTTGATCAGTTTTCTTAGTTTCGTAACGTCCTCTTCTTCCAACGGATCGAATGCAACCATTTCCATGTTACAAACTGTAGAATCGAATTTCTTATTTGGATCGTAAACATAAGCTACACCACCGCTCATACCAGCTGCGAAGTTTCTTCCTGTTTTTCCTAAAACTACTACTGTACCACCGGTCATGTATTCGCATCCGTGATCTCCAATTCCTTCAACAACAGCTGTTGCTCCAGAATTTCTCACACAGAAACGCTCTCCGGCCATTCCATTAATATAAGCCTCTCCGGTAATAGCTCCGTAAAGGGCAACGTTTCCAATAATGATGTTGTCTTCAGGTTTGAAAGTTGCAGTAGGAGGTACTTTTACAATTAGTTTTCCTCCAGAAAGACCTTTTCCTAAATAATCATTACAGTTTCCGTGAATTTTAAATGACAATCCGTTTGTTGCAAAAGCACCAAAACTTTGTCCGGCAGAACCTTCAAAATCAACTAAAATAGTGTCATCAGGTAATCCTTGTGCGCCGTAGATTTTTGAGATTTCGTTACTCAAAATCGCACCTACAGAACGGTCTGTATTTTTAATTTTAAAAGTTACTCTTGTTTTCTCTTTTCTATAGATAGACGGAATCGCTTCTTTAATGATGTCAAAATCCAATACATTTTCAAGTTGGTGATCTTGAGTTGTTGTATTATGATTTGGCTCTGTTTTCGCTTTTTCCGGTTTGTATAGAATTGATGACAAGTCTAAACCATTTGCTTTATAATGTTTGATGGCTTTGTTCACATTTAATTTTTGTGACTGACCCACCATTTCTTTTAAAGTTCTGAAACCTAATTGAGCCATGATTTCTCTTAACTCCTCAGCAATGAAATACATGAAGTTGATTACGTGCTCTGGAGTTCCTTTGAAATTTTTTCTCAATTCAGGATCTTGAGTTGCAATACCAACCGGACAAGTATTTAAATGACAAGCTCTCATCATGATACATCCAGAAGCTACAAGCGGAGCCGTTGCAAAACCGAATTCTTCAGCCCCTAATAAAGCTGCGATGGCTACGTCACGACCTGTTTTTAACTGTCCGTCACATTCTAAAACTACACGGCTTCTTAAATCGTTTAAGATCAAAGTCTGCTGAGCTTCAGCTAAACCAAGTTCCCACGGAATACCTGTGTGCTGTAAAGATGTTAATGGTGCAGCTCCCGTTCCTCCGTCGTAACCAGAAATTAAGATAACGTCAGCTTTTGCTTTGGCAACACCGGCAGCGATGGTTCCAACTCCAACTTCAGAAACTAATTTTACGTTGATACGAGCTTCACGGTTTGCATTTTTCAAATCGTAAATTAACTGAGATAAATCCTCAATTGAGTAAATATCGTGGTGAGGAGGAGGAGAAATCAAACCTACATAAGGTGTAGAGTTTCTCGTTTCAGCAATCCAAGGCACTACTTTTTCTCCAGGTAATTGTCCACCTTCACCAGGTTTTGCTCCCTGAGCCATTTTGATTTGGATTTCTCTTGCGTTTGTCAAATAGTTGATAGAAACACCAAAACGTCCTGATGCAACTTGTTTGATAGCACTATTTCTAGAATCTCCGTTAATTTCTTTCTGGAAACGTTTTGGATCTTCTCCACCTTCTCCAGAGTTACTTTTTCCGCCAATTCTGTTCATGGCAATCGCTAAATTCTCGTGTGCTTCTCTACTGATAGATCCGTAAGACATCGCACCCGTTTTGAATTTCTTAACGATTTCTGTCCAAGGCTCAACTTCATCAATAGAAATTGGATCTAAATTATTGAATTCAAATAAACCTCTAATAGTCATTAAGTTTGAGCTTTGCTCGTTTACAGCGTTTGCATATTCTTTATAGCTTTCTGGGCTGTTTAAACGAACTGCCTGCTGTAATTTAGAAATCGTTGTTGGGTTAAACATGTGTTTTTCTCCACCACGTCTCCATCTGTAAATACCTCCAATTTCAAGAGAAAGCAAGTTTGCAATTTTTGAATTTGGGAAAGCTTTTTGGAAACGTTTTTTAACCTCTTTTTCCACTTCCATTAAACCAATTCCTTCAATTCTTGATGGCGTGTAAGGGAAGTATTTAGATGTAAATGTTTTGTTTAAACCTAAAATCTCGAAAATCTGAGCAGCTCTGTATGAATGTAAAGTAGAGATACCAATTTTGTTCATGATTTTTACGATTCCTTTTGCGATTGCTTTGTTGTAGTTTACAACTGCGTAATCTGCTTTTACTTTTGTAATGAAACCTTTTTCAACTTGATCGTGAATGATTTCGTTTACCATGTAAGGATTGATTGCGCTTGCACCATATCCAAACAATAAAGCAAAATGATGAGGTTCTCTAGGTTCAGCAGATTCGATGATGATTCCGAATTTAGATCGAACCTGTAAAATGTTCAAAGAGTGGTGAATGTAAGAACAAGCTAATAACATTGGAATTGGAGCTAATTCTTCGCTTACACCTCTATCAGATAAGATGATGATATTGCATCCTTCTTCAACTGCTTTAAAAGTAGCCTGAACACATTTTTCAAGAGCACGCTCTAAACCGTTAACTCCTTTTTCTATTTTATATAAAGTAGAAATAGTAGCCGATTTGAAATCTGGGTGATCAATATTTCTGATTTTATCCAAATCCTCGTTAGAAACTACTGGATTTTGGATTTTTAATTTTTTACATTGTTTAGATTCAATTTCGAAAATATTGAAATCTCCACCAATCGCTAAACTGATATCAGTAATAATTTCTTCACGAATACCATCCAACGGCGGGTTAGTAACCTGCGCGAATAATTGTTTGAAGTAATTGTACAACAACTGTGGCTGATCAGAAAGAACTGCCAAAGGCGTATCGTTACCCATAGAACTAATTGCTTCAGCTCCGTCGCTACCCATTGGGTTGATGATTGTTTTTAAATCTTCAATTGTATAACCAAACAAACGTTGTCTTGTTAAGAAATCTAATTTTTCAACAGGAGTAGGGTTGTTTGTATAAGGAACACTAGCTAATGGCAATAAGTTTTCGTCAACCCATTGTTGGTACGGACGTTTTGTAACTATCGCTTTCTTAACTTCTTCGTCTTCGATGATACGACCTTCATTCATATCAACCAAGAACATTTTTCCTGGCTCTAAACGACCGTGTTGGATTACATCTTCTGGATCGATGTCTAATACACCAATTTCAGATGACATAATTACGAATCCACTTTTCGTTAATGTATAACGAGAAGGACGCAATCCGTTTCTGTCTAATAATGCACCAATTACGTTTCCATCTGTAAATGGAATAGAAGCAGGACCATCCCAAGGCTCCATGATACAAGCATTGTACTCATAGAAAGCTCTTTTTTCTGGAGACATTGTTTGGTGTTTTTCCCAAGCTTCAGGAACAACCATCATCATTGCCTCTGGAAGAGAACGACCAGTCATTAATAAAAGTTCAACCACCATATCCATCGAAGCAGAATCTGATTTTCCTTCTAAGATAATTGGGAATAGTTTTTTGATATCCTCGCCAAAAACTTTGCTCTGCATTAGCTCTTCACGAGCACGCATACGGCTTACGTTTCCGCGAAGTGTGTTGATCTCACCATTATGACACATGTATCTAAACGGTTGAGCTAAGTCCCAAGATGGGAATGTATTTGTAGAGAAACGTTGGTGTACAAGCGCTAAACGCGTCACCAAGTCTGGATCTTTCAAATCTATATAATAACGGCTGATGTCTTCCGGCATCAATAGACCTTTATATATTATAGTAGTTGTCGATAAACTAGTAAAATAAAACATGTGGCTTTCTGAGGTTTTTGATCCTCTTACGGCATGTTCAGCAATTTTTCTAGCTGCAAAAAGTTTTGCATTAAATTCCTGTTCAGTTAAATCTTGTCCGTTTTTAGAAACGAAAACTTGTTTAATTGTTGGTTCTTTTTCTGCGGCAATTTCACCTAAATTTTCAACGTCAACTGGCACATCTCTCCAACCTAAAACTTTTAAGTTTTGGTCTTTAATAGTAGCCTCAAATGCATTAATGCAAAAAGAAACCTGGTTTTTGCTTTTTGGTAAAAAAACCATTCCTACTGCATATTCACGCGCTTCAGGGATTTCAAAGTCACATACTTTCTTAAAAAAATCATGAGGAATGTCGAATAAAATTCCGGCTCCGTCACCAGTTCTTCCATCAGAACTAACGGCACCACGATGTTCTAATTTAATTAAGATGTCTAATGCTTTGTGAATAATATCATTTGACTTAATACCATTCAAATTACAAATAAATCCTGCACCACAATTGTCGTGTTCAAATTCAGGCAGATAAAGCCCTTGTTCTTTAACTCTCATTCTTGATATTTTTTTTACAAAAATAAAGATTTCGTTAAACATAATGTATTGAAATTATGCTTTTGCTTTCATTTTTGCTGTAATATTAGAAAATGGGTTCTTAATTATTAATATTATTATATAAAGCATCGCGAATTGCTAAAAATATAATTACTCTTAAAATATATTAGGAAAAATCGTCGGGAGGTCAATAAAACCTATGAATTTTTTGTTAAATATCAAACGTTTTGTATAGTTTGTGTTAACATTAACAAATTATTCCGTTAACGATTTGTTTGCTTTGATAAATTGTCAACGCTTAATACCTATATATAACATTTATTTAATTGAAAAAGATTTTCCTATTAAGTTGTATTTTGTTACTTTTGTCGCACTTTTATTCTGAAATAAATTCAGGACCAGACAAATTCAATATTATGAACATACACGAATATCAAGGAAAAGAAATTTTAGCGAGTTACGGAGTACGCGTGCAACGCGGAATCGTGGCTAATAATGCAGTTGAAGCTGTGGCTGCTGCAAAACAATTAACTGCCGAAACTGGAACAGGATGGCATGTAATTAAAGCACAAATTCACGCAGGTGGTCGTGGAAAAGGTGGTGGAGTTAAGCTGGCAAAAAACTTACAGCAAGTTGAAGAGTTAGCAGAACAAATCATCGGAATGCAATTAATTACACCTCAGACTCCGCCTGAAGGTAAAAAAGTTAACAAAGTATTAGTTGCTGAAGATGTGTACTATCCTGGAGAAAGCGAAACTTCTGAATTTTATGTTTCTGTTTTATTGAATAGAGGTACAGGACGCAACATGATTATGTATTCTACTGAAGGTGGAATGGATATTGAAGAAGTTGCAGAACACACTCCACACTTAATCTTTACTGAAGAAATCGATCCTTCTGTAGGATTACAAGGTTTCCAAGCTAGAAGAATTGCTATCAATTTAGGTCTTTCTGGAAATGCTTTCAAAGAAATGGTGAAATTCATCGACGCACTTTACAATGCTTACATTGGTTCTGATGCTTCTATGTTCGAAATCAACCCAGTTTTAAAAACATCTGATAACAAAATTTTAGCTGTTGATGCTAAAGTTAATATCGACGATAACGCTTTATACAGACAAGCTAAATATGCTGAAATGAGAGATATCCGTGAGGAGAATCCAATCGAAGTTGAAGCTAAAGAAGTTGGTCTTAACTATGTTGACCTTGACGGTACTGTAGGATGTATGGTAAACGGAGCTGGTCTTGCAATGGCAACTATGGACTTAATTAAATACGCTGGTTTTGAGCCTGCTAACTTCCTTGACGTAGGAGGAACTGCTGACGCAAAACGTGTTGAAACTGCTTTCAGAATTATCTTGAAAGATCCAAACGTAAAAGCTATTTTAATTAACATTTTCGGAGGAATCGTTCGTTGTGACCGTGTTGCTCAAGGTGTTGTTGATGCTTACAAAAACATGGGTGACGCTATCAATGTGCCAATTATCGTTCGTTTGCAAGGAACAAATGCTGAAATTGCAAAAGAATTGATTGACAACTCTGGTATGCCAATCTTATCTGCAGTTCAATTCCAAGAAGCTGCTGACCAAGTTAAAGCTGCTCTTTCTTAATTAAAATAAGAAATCAATTTATATAGAAAATCCATTCCGAAAGGAGTGGATTTTTTTTTTGTGATTTAACCGCAAAGCACGCAATTTTTTTTACAAAGATTATGAATACAAACGCAAAGTTCGCAAAGCGATTTGCTTAAAAAGTTTGCCACAGATTATTTGGATTAACACAGATTTAAAAAAAAATCCTTTTAATCTAAATAATCTATGGCTAAAAAACTTTGCGAACTTTGCGTAATTCTTTGTGTGCTTTGCGGTTAAAATAAAATATTATTTAAAAACAGTAGCCAAATCCACAATTTCGAATGTAGGATCATGCATTATAAATTCTCTAATAACTGCAGCATGACCAGCGCCTACTAAAACCATTATTTTATTATCGGTACTTTCAGTTAATTTTTGAATTAATGAATACATGTATAAGTTTCTCTTGTACCAATTTGAAACTAAAGATGGTCCAGTAAAATCATCCGGATTTCCAGCTCTATTTGCTATTTCCAAATACCATTGAAGATTTTCATTTTCAGTTTGTTTTGTATTGTAATACAGCATCATTTCTTGTAACGAACTTTTTCTAATTTTATCGTTATGTTGTTTTTCAAAATTTTTAGTTGTCAACTTATTTTTCTCCATTAACTGCTTTTGGTTGGCTTTTTCCATTGACATCATTAAGCTATCATACGGAAAAGAAGTATAAAGATTCATTCCGTATAATTTTTTATGGTTCAGTTTTTTAGCAGTACGAAGTGCCAGTTGCGTTATTTCGTTTTTGTTAGTTCTAAAAAGACTGTCGGAATCTTTATTGTAAAACTTGTCTAAGTCGGCTTGTTTGCTAAATTCCCATTCCACAAATATTTTGTCAGGACCAAATTTTTTGATTTTATCACTCATAATCTCGAGTTCTTTTTGACTCTTTTCAGACATAATATTAAAATTGTTCAGTTGAGCAACATCAAGACCAGGATTCGCATAATGAAAAGTTCCAACCAATAAAATTTGCTTTTTCTTAGTTTGAGCAGAAGTTAAGTTTAATGTAATAATTGCTAGTAATAAAATGATTTTTTGCATGACGTTTTGGTTTTAAATTCATGGCAAATTTATGTCACGTTTTGACCTCTTTTTTTTGTTTTTGATGAACCTAGAATTTCATTTTATAAACGCTCAAAATTTATTGGTTAATAATTTCGTGTAACGTTTTTGATAGTTCATCACTAAAAAAGTATCTTTTAAATAAATATAATTTTCTATTTATGGCTTAATTGTATTTTTGAGGTAATTATCAAAAACTATGAAATCAAAAATTCCATTTTACTATCATATTGTCTTTTTCTTTTTATTATTTCTAACTTATATTTTTTGGGATATTGGACTGAATAATAGGGAAATAAAAATTGTATTGAAAGCTATTTATTTAGGAATTACCCCAGTTTATTTACTGGCTGTTTTTATTATCTACATTCTCAATTTTTATTTCTTTTGTGATTGGTTTTTAAACAAAAAGAAATTACTGTTTTATATTCTAACAATTCCAGTTTCGTTATTGCTTTTTACAGCTATTCGTTATTTTTTGGAAGAAGTTGTTATGCATAGTATTACAGGAATGCATAACTATTATGAAGAAGCAAGAGAAATTACCTACTACATAAAAGACAATTTTTTCTACGGATTGCCAGCTGTAATTTTAAGCGCATTGACTTTTTTGTTTTGGCAGTTTCAAACTGAGCAACATCTAAATCAGGAATTGCTTTTGGAAAATAAAAAAGCTGAATTTCAAATGCTTAAAGCGCAGGTGAGTCCGCACTTCTTGTTTAATACTTTGAACTCTTTTTATAGCCAGCTAGTTTTGAAAGATGATGAAATGGCTGATGATATTTTGGTTCTTTCAGATTTGCTTCGATACGTTATTACCGAAACAGATAAAGATGAAGCTATACTATCAAAAGAAATCCAGTTTATTCAAAACTATATTCATTTACAGAAAAAACGCTTTGAAGATCAGCTATTTTTGGATTTTTCTGTTGAAGGAGAATATTCAAATGAAAGAATTCTTTCTTCGGCTTTAATTCATTTTGTTGAGAATGTTTTTAAGCATGGAAAACTAAATAATGAAAAAGAAAAAGCATTCATCTCAATTCAAATAAAAAAAGGATTTTTAGAGATTTCAACTTTTAATTATAATGTAAATGGAGAAAATTATTCTTCTACAGGAATTGGTTTTGAGAACCTAACGAAAAGACTCGAATATATGTATAAAGACCAATTTATTCTTGAAAAAACAGAAGAAAATAATACCTTTAAGACATACTTGAAAATACCACTAAAAAACTAATCTATGGCTTTTAAATGTATTATTGTAGATGATGAACCGCCTGCAACTCGAATATTAGAAAACTATATCGGAAAGGTAAATTTCCTAGAAAAAGTTGGGGTTTTTAATGATTCTCTAAAAGCATTAGAATTTTTAAATACACAATCTGTTGATGTAATTTTTTTGGATATTCAAATGCCTCAATTGACAGGTTTGCAGCTTTCTAGAATCATTTCTAAAAATATAAAAGTCATTTTTACAACGGCTTATCCAGATTTTGCCTTAGAAGGTTTTGAGTTGAATGCAGTTGATTATTTATTAAAACCTATCTCTTTCGAACGTTTTTATCAGGCTGTTTCTAAGCTGAATTCTGAACCTAAAACAGTAGTTTCTAATCAGAGTAATCTGCTAGATTTTCTTTTTATTAAAACTGATGGAAAGAATAAATTTCAGAAAGTATTTTTGACAGAAATTTTATATGTAGAAAGTCTCCAGAATTATGTTTGCATTCATACTGAAAAACAACAAATTATTACTCATTCGTCTTTAAAAAACGTAATAGAGTCTCTTCCAGAAACGGAATTCATTCAGATTCATAAATCCTATGTTGTTTCTTTAAAACATATCGAATCTACAGATAATTTTTCGGTTTTTATAAATGGAAAAGAATTGCCAATTGGAGCGACTTTTAAAGAGACTTTTTTTGGTAAAATAGAGGAGAATAAGATATAAATTTTTTTAACCGCAAAGTGCGCAAGGATTTTTGACTAAGTATTGTGAATACAAAAGCAAAGTTCGCAAAGCTATATGGATAAAGCTTTGCGAACTTTGCGTTTATATTTAGTTTTTTAAGTAAAAAACCTTGCTCCCGATAGCTATCGGGATTGCGGTTAAATCCTCAATTAAGATTTTTTCTTATTGCCGTTTTTAAAAACAACTTTTTCTACGACAGCTGGTTTTCCATTTCCTTTTGGGAATGATTTCTTCTTAGGTTTTCCAGTTGCTGAACCTGATTTTGATGGTTTTTGATCACCTCTAAATTTTTCAGAATCTTTTGGAGTTGCCTTAAATTCAGGTCTTTCTTTCGAAGTTTCTTTCTTCGGAATTTCAGCTTTATGCTTTGCTAAAACATCCGTTGGGTTTTTAGGATTTTCTTTAGTTCCTCTTAAATGAATTACCAATCCGTTTAAGAAGTTTCTCAAAACCTGATCGCCGCATTCCATATAATTTGGATGATCTTCGGCTCTAAAAAAAGCACCAAGTTCAGATTTCGAAATTCTAAAATCTACTAATTCTAAAATTTCAACTATTTGGTCATCACGGAGCATCAAAGCCACGCGAAGTTTTTTAAGTATATCGTTATTTGTCATATTTTTCGTTTAAAGTTTTTTTTGTTTCAGCTTTCAGGTTTTTATCGGAATCCAAAACTTAATTAGTTACTTTTTGCAAAGGTAGTTTTTTAAAATGATTAAAATTGAGAATTAAAATCATTTAAAAGGCCAACCAATTTATCTAAATCTTCTTTAAGATGATTTGCTGTAATTACAATTCGATTTAAAGGTTCAGCGTCTTTTGTGTATTTAAAACTCGCAATAATGATTTTTTCTTGCTTTAATTTTTCTACCAAATCATTCGATAAAAGATAAATTAAAGGATAATTTCGATCAAAAAGTATGTCGTTGTTTTTGATTAAAATCGAATCTATATAACTCAAATTATCTTTCAGCTTTTTGTGCTGTATTTTATAAATTTCTTTTGCATCATAAATTGTTTGTACAAAAGCAGGATTCATTCCCGCCGCGCTTGTAAAAGTTTCAATTTCTTTTATTCCAGCTATAAATTCAGAATCTGATGCAATAACACCTCCAGTTAGTCCAAAAGCTTTTCCTAAAGATGAAACCAAGATTTTTCTTTTAATTGGAAATTCAATTGAAGCGTAAATTCCTGAACCATCCTCGTTTACAATTCCCAAAGAATGAGATTCATCAATGACCAATGTAATTTCTTTGCTCTTTGAAATTTTTTTTAAAAACGATAAATCAACCGACTTTGTTTGAAACGAAGGAACTCCATCAGTCAAAATTGTTATTTTTTCTGGTTTGGAATCTAATAAACGATCATTCAATTTTTCATTTATAAAAACAGGAAAACTATTTTCAATTTGGATAGCGGAATGAATTTCATTCAAATGGAAAAAAAAATCAGTTTCTGTTTTTAATTTTTCCAAAACCAATTTCCCAGCCAGCATTCCTGAAGAAACCGTAACGGCGCTTTCTGAGCCAATATGAGAAGCCAAAAAGGTTTCGCCTGCATCATAAGCAGTTAATTGAATATTTGCTGTTCTGGAACTTCCGTAAGTAGTTCCCCATTTTAGAATATTCTGAACGACTAAATCCTGAAAGTTTTTGTTTGTTGGAAGTCCTAAATAAGCAGTTCCGCCAAAATACAAATACTGATTTTGGTCAATTTCAATAATACGATCTGGAAATTTTTCGACTTTCATTTTATAAAAGTGTAACGCCCGTTCCGTTTAAATCAGAATAACTTATTACACCGTCTTTGATGGTTACTCCAGTTGCAATATCTTCTGCCAAAAGAAGTGCGCCGTCCATATCTACATAATCCAATTGAGGCAGCAAATGCGCAATCGCAGAAATTCCGACGGTAGATTCGGTCATACAGCCAACCATTGTTTTTAGACCTAATTTTTTAGCTTCTTCAATCATGCGCTTTCCTGGAGTTAGTCCGCCACATTTTACGAGCTTTACATTTACACCATGAAAATGATTGTGACATTTTGCCACATCTTCTTCAATAATACAGCTTTCATCGGCAATTACTGGCAGAACAGAATGTTTGAATACTTCTTTATGACCTTCCCAATTGTCTGCTTTCATTGGTTGTTCTAAAAATTCTACACCCAGTTTTTTTAATTCAACTGCATTATTAATAGTTTCGTCAACGGTCCATCCACAATTGGCGTCGATTCTAAAAACAGAATTGGTGTGTTTTCTAAGTTCTTTTACAATTTCGATGTCTTCCTTAGTTCCCAATTTAATTTTATAAATCGGCCAAGGAAGTTCTTTCATTTTAAAAACCATTTTTTCAATCGTGTCAATTCCGATTGTGTAATCTGTTAGCGGATTATGATCGGTTTTGTAATTCCACAATTCGTATAATTTTTTGCCTTTTTTACGAGCATATAAATCATTATAAGCCAAATCTAAAGCACACAAAGCAAACATGTCGTCTTTTAAATACGGATGAATTTTTGCCCCAAATACTTCTGGAGTTTCATCCTCGGTATTTTCTATAATGCTTCTGATTTTCTCCAAATCCTGAATCATCATCGGAACTGTAATATGATAATACGGATTTGAGGTTGCTTCTCCAAAACCAGAAAAACCATCGCTTTGCAATTCGACAATTAGAGAAGGTTGTACATCAATAGACTCTCTAGAAATGGTAAAAGTGTGTTTTAGTTTTAAGTTGTACTCTCTTAAAATTAGTTTCATTTTAAAAATATATTTTTTGTTTTTTAATTAATATCCGAGCCAAAGCAATGCTTGAGCAAAATTATCACGCCAAAGTTTTTCATTGTGTTCACCATCTTTTACAATCTTTATTTTGTCGAGATGAAGACAATAACAGCGTTTGGTATCTAGTAAACGCTTCATTTTAGTTAAATCGTTTACCATATCATCACTTTCTTTATCGCCACATAAAAAATAAATTTTAGTCTTGATTTTAGATTGTTTTTCTGTGAAAGTATAAATGTCGTTAGAAAACCAAAATGAAGGCGAAAAAACTCCAGCTTTCCCAAAAACTTCGGGATATTTTAAAGCGCCATAAAAGGAAAATAAACCGCCAAGCGAGCTTCCGAAAAGAATCGTGTTTTTTGGTTTTGTTTTTGTTCTGTAATTTTTATCGATATGTGGTTTTAGAGTTTTTACAATAAATTCCAAGTAATTGTCTGCATTTCCGCCGCCGTATTTTTCGTTTTTAAAGGGAGTTAATTCTTCGATTCGTTTTTCGTTTCCATGTTCAATCCCAACAACAATTACGGGAGCTTTTAAACTGTCTAATTTTTCGTCAACATTCCATTCGCCAGAATATGATGTTTTTGCATCAAACAGATTTTGGGCATCGTGCATGTAAATAACGCTATAACGTTTTTGAGTTTCTTTAGAATAATTTTCTGGAAGATAAATCCAGATTTTTTTTGAGGTATGAAGTTGAGGCGCTTCAATTGTAAAAGTCGTTACATTTTTTGAAGCCGTGCTTTCTTGAGCCTTTCCGATAAGGGTAATTAAAAATAAAATAGCTAGAAAAATCCTCTTCATTAATCGTGTTTTGTATTTTTATTTAAAAGCAATATTTTAGCTAAAAATAATAAATTGATGAATACAGAAGCAGAAAAAAGAAGCTTACTTTTAGAAATGATTATGTTCGCCACTGTAGACGGACATTTGCATAAGCGTGAGCATGATTTTTTAAAATTGGTGGCTTTAGAATTGGGTATAAGCAATGAAGAATTTCAGGATTTATTTCATCAGGAAACGAAACCGATTGTTATAAAATCTGAAATGCAGCGCATCAATCAATTCTACAGATTGGCTTTATTAATGCATTGCGACGGCGTTTTGCACGAAAAGGAATTTAAAGCGATTCAGCAAATTGCTTTAGAAATGGGATTGAATCTTTCTGCTGTAAAACGTGTTTTGCAAATGATGAAAAATACGCCAAATACGGTAATTAATCCAGTTGTGTTAATGGAAATTTTTCAGGAACAGCACAATTAAGCCAATTGTTCCTGTAGTTTTTTAATTTCGTCACGAAGTTTTGCAGCTTGTAAGAAATCTAATTCTTTAGCCGCTTTTTCCATCGTTTTACGCTTTTCGCGAATCATTTTTTCTAATTCCGTTTTAGATAAATAAGCTGTTTCTGGCTCGGCAGCAACCGGAATTGGATGTCCTAATTCATATTCAACCAATGGATTTTTGGTAAACGCGCTTTCGATTTTTTTGTTTAAAGCCTGAGGAACGATATTATTTTGTACGTTGAAATTAATCTGTTTTGTTCTTCTGTAATCGGTTTCATCAATTGTTCGCTGCATGCTCGCTGTTATTTTATCGGCATACATAATTGCTTTTCCGTTTAAGTTTCTCGCCGCACGCCCAATTGTTTGTGTTAAAGATCTATGATTACGCAAGAAACCTTCTTTATCGGCGTCTAAAATAGCAACAAGCGAAACTTCGGGTAAATCTAAACCTTCACGAAGTAAGTTAACTCCAATTAAAACATCAAAAAGCCCTTTTCTTAAATCCTGCATGATTTCGATACGTTCTAAAGTATCAACTTCAGAATGGATATAACGACAACGAATATTTACTTTTGTTAAGTATTTAGCTAATTCTTCGGCCATTCTTTTGGTTAAAGTTGTCACTAAAACCCTTTCGTCCAATTCGCAGCGAACCTGAATTTCTTCGATCAAATCATCAATCTGATTTAAACTTGGTCTCACTTCGATAACTGGATCTAATAATCCTGTTGGGCGAATAATTTGTTCGACGTAAATTCCGTCCGATTTTTGAAGTTCATAATCGGCAGGCGTTGCAGAAACATATAAAACTTGATTTTGTAAAGCTTCGAATTCTTCAAACTTTAATGGTCGATTGTCCATTGCTGCCGGAAGTCGGAAACCATATTCGACCAAATTTTCCTTTCGGCTTCGGTCGCCTCCATACATGGCATGAACCTGAGAAACAGTAACATGACTTTCGTCGATAATCATTAGATAATCACTTGGAAAATAATCTAATAAACAGAAAGGTCTTGTTCCAGCTTCACGTCCGTCAAGATAACGCGAGTAATTTTCAATTCCAGAACAATATCCTAATTCGCGAATCATTTCTAAATCGAAATTGGTTCTTTCTTCCAAACGTTTTGCTTCAAGATGTTTTCCTATTTCTTTAAAATAATCAACTTGTTTTACCAAATCTTGCTGAATCTGCCAAATTGCACCTTGTAAAACTTCTGGAGAAGTCACAAACATGTTGGCAGGATAAATCGTTAATCTTTGAAATTTTTCTATTACCTGAGAAGTTTTTGCATCAAATGCTTCGATTTCTTCAATTTCATCTCCAAAGAAATGAATTCGATAAGCATCGTCAGCATAACTCGGATAAACTTCTACCGTATCTCCTTTAATCCTGAAAGTTCCTGGATTAAAATCGGCTTCTGTTCTAGCATATAAACTCTGTACTAAACTGTGTAATAATTTAGTTCGCGAAATAACCTGATCTCTTTTAATTTCAATTACGTTTTTCTGAAATTCAACAGGGTTTCCAATACCATACAAACAAGAAACTGACGCAACAACCAAAACGTCGCGTCTTCCTGAAAGCAGGGAAGAAGTCGTGCTTAAACGCATTTTCTCCAATTCTTCATTGATAGATAAATCTTTCTCAATAAAAACTCCAGTTACGGGCATAAAAGCTTCTGGCTGATAATAGTCGTAATAAGAAACGAAATATTCAACCGCATTATTCGGGAAAAATTGTTTGAATTCAGAATACAATTGCGCCGCCAAAGTTTTATTGTGAGCCAAAACTAAAGTTGGTCTTTGCACTTCCTGAATTACATTGGCAACCGTAAATGTTTTTCCGGAACCTGTAACTCCTAATAAAGTTTGATATTTGTCTCCGTCGACAATACCTTGAGCCAATTTTTGTATGGCTTGCGGCTGATCTCCTTTCGGACTATATTCTGAAGAAACTTGGAATTTCATTTGCGTATACTGAAAATTTGGTTTTGTAAAGATACGAAGTTTGAACGCTAATCTAAAAAATTAATAACAGCATCATTTACAGTCTTTGGCTGATCGATGGTTAAAAAATGTCCAGCATCTTTTATAGTTTTTGTTTTACTATTTGATAAATATTTTTTTGCTCTCTCTAGACTTTCTTCAGAATTAATAACATCAGTATCACCAATTAAAACCAAAACAGGATTTTGAATAGATTCTAATTCTTTATCTGAAAAAGGCATCATTTTAAGCATACTCGAATTTGATTTTGCATATTTATTCGCCAAATAAAATTGTCTTTTATAAATGACACTGATATTTTCTGGATGTGTAGAAAAAGTCTTCAATGTTTTTCCGAATTTCTTTTCACTTGGAAAAAATTTCAGCATTAAAGCTGCTGACGTTTTTCTAGGCTGATCAATAAATTTAAACGTTTGTGCAGGACTTAACAGCACAATTTTATCTATAGAATTGGATTTTTGAGTTGCTAATAAAGTAGCAATCCAGCCACCTCGAGAAGCTGCGACAATATCGAATTTCTTTAATTTATAATGGTTGAAAACTTCATTATAAAAAACAAGAATATCTTTTGACGAAAGTGGCTTCGCAGTAAGATTAGATTTGTTGGGCTCCATTATAAAATCGATGGCGTAAACGCGGTGATTTTTGGTTAAAGCTTTAATATTCGGATACCACATGGTAGAACTGGCATCCATTCCGTGAAGTAAAACCAGATTTTTTCCGTTTTTTGGTCCCGCCATTACAACATGCGCCGTTCCGAAACTTGTTTTTACATCTTCTTCTGTGTAAGGAATGTTCCAAAGTTTCAAAGCTTTATCATAAGCTGCTTGATAATTTGCTTCTTCGTTTTTGGTTTTAAAAACATAATCTTCAAATTTTGGTTTTTTTGAAGCACAACTTGAAACTAAAAATAATACAATTAAGATTCGGGAATATTGTTTTAACATGGTGATAAAATTCAATTTTAAGCTTAAAGTTACGATTTGAGTAGGCTAAAAGTGTATTAGAATTTTACTTTAAAGTATCATAATTTTAAGATTTTTCAGTTTTAGAAGTCAGATAGTAAATCTGCACAAATGCTAGAATTGCATTTGGAATAATTACTGGCCAAAGCCATTGATTGAAATCTCTGTAATCGTTTAGAAAAATACCGTAAATGACAAAGCAGATACAGCCAAACATATTAATAAATCGGATTGTTCTAAGGTTTTTGAGCAAGAAACCTCCAACAATAAAAACAGATGCGAGATAACCAATATATTCTGCCATAATCTTGATTTTAAATAGTTTACAATAAATGTAACAAAAGCAAACTATAAAATCAAAATTTGTTATTGGAAATCAATAGATTAAAAGAAATGTTTTTGAGAATTTGGGTTTTCAAAAAAGCTCCAAGCCACAATTCTGCTATTTTTTTGACCTTGCGACATTTCGATTGTTTTTACCGAAACGGCATTTACTTTCTTTAAAGTTTTATAAATCGAAGGAAGATTTTCTTTTTTAGAAACCAAAGTTGTAAACCATAAAACTTGTGAAGCATATTTTACACTTTCGTAAATCATTTGTGTAATGAAGCCAATTTCACCGCCGTTGCACCACAATTCTGCATTTTGTCCGCCAAAGTTTAAAACAGGATTTGCGTCTTTTTTTTCTTTCGGATTTAAATTAGAAACTTTTCTAGAATTGCTTTTATTGGCTTCTTGAGCTGAGGCGTGAAAAGGCGGATTACACATTGTGAATGTAAAACGATCTTCGGGTGTAATTATATTTTTAAAAATAAATCTAGATTCTGTTTGCTGTTGTAAACTGATAGAATCGATTAAATTTGGATTGGCTTCAATAATTTTGGCACAATTGTCAATTGATTTTTGTTCAATATCAGTTCCAACAAAACTCCAATTATAAATCGAATTTCCTAATAATGGATAAATTAAATTGGAACCCGTTCCGATATCCAAACCTAAAACATGAGGCGTTTCAGGAATTTGATTATTGTTGCTTTCTGCTAATAAATCGGCTATGTAATGAATATAATCTGCACGCCCAGGAATTGGCGGACAAAGATAATTCTTAGGAATATCCCAATTTTGAATGTTGTAATAGGTTTGAAGTAACGCTTTATTTAAAGTTTTTACTGCATTGGGATTGCTAAAATCAACCGTTTCTATTCCGAATTTGTTGATAGAAATAAAAGCTTTCAATTCTGGACAATTTGAAATCAGTTTTTCGAAATCATATCTAGAACGATGAAGATTTCTTGGGTGTAAATTGTCTTTTTGTGAATTGTTTTCTGCTTTCATTTTTCTTGATTTCGAGGCAAAGATAAGTATTCCTTTTTTTAAAGAATGCTCCAGAGGAGCGTAATATTTATAGTAGATTGATTTATCATTAAAGAAAAAGCTCCGGCGGAGCGACATAAATATATATCGCTCCGCTGGAGCTTTAATTCAAACAAAACATTTTATCTATAAATATTTCGTCCCGTTGGGACTTGTTGTTTTCTATAACTTCCTAATCAAAACACTCCATTAAAAGCAAATCTCCTTCACGATGCGTTATCGTTACAATTCCGTCTTTTTCGACAGAATTACTGCTTCCAGTTCTGTAGCCCATTGTGAGCGTATCGTCGTTTAATTCGTATTTTAAATTAGTAGAATAAATTCCGTTTACAATACCAATCGGAATAAGAGAAATTGGTGTTTTTGCTGTATACCATTTTTCAAATTTAGTTGGCAAAAGAAATATTTTCGAATGATCATCTAGAATTACGATTTTCAATAAATTACGATAACGAACAATATTAGTCAAATTTGTAATAGTATGATCGGCACGTTTTCCAGTTGCCCAAACGACGTTTACGGCAGGAATTTTTCTTTCGATAAGATAATCAAAAGCTTTTTCTAAATCGGTTTTTTCTTGATCTGGAGTGTGTACAATTTCAATTGGGAATTGCGATGTTTTGTAAATTTCTGGATCAAATCCATTATCAAAATCTCCCAAAAGAACATCGACTTTTATACCTAATTCAATTACTCTTTCTATAGCCGAATCTAAAATAACAACTAGGGGAGACCATTCTAATAATTGTCCTAAAAGTTCAGGATCGCAAGCCGCCCCATTTGCAATAATTAAAGCTGGTTCCTGGTCGTCTCGGACTATATGATGTGATGACATGTGAGTTTTTTTGAATGTGGTGCTAAGTTACAGCTACAATTTTAGATTTCTAATTTTTTGCCACAGATTTCACTGATTAATTAGATTAATCCTTTTAATTTGTATAATCTGTGGCAAAAAAAAACTAAAAGTCTAGTAATCTTCGGTGGTAATTTATTTGTCCTAAATGATAAGCTAAATGTGTTGAAAGATGAACTAAGAAAAATCCTGTTGTCATTTCTTTTTCAAATACAATTTGAGGATAAATTTTTTCTAAATCAGTTTCGGTTAAAGAGTCTAGAGCATTATTTACTACAGAAATTGTATCTTCAATTTTTTGAATTAATTCTGATTTTGGAATATCTTTTAATGAAAATTCTAAAGGGCGATTTCGAACATAACCCGTTTTTCCAATTTCGGATCCAATGTAAGTATTCAGATTTCCAATTAAATGAAGACAAAGATTTCCTGCCGAATTGGATATGTTTTTATCGATAATCCATAATGAATTTTCGTTTTCATACGATTCGATTTCGAATTTAAGTTTATCTAAATCTCGATTAAAAAGTATTTTTAGGGTTTGAATAAGTGCCATTAATTTCTATTTTTTATCGGAATCCAGATTTCTTCCTCAGAATTCGGATCGTCTTTTTTATATTTTTCATCCATTACAGCAAAATGAGGTCTTTCGTCAACAATATATGCTGAATTGGGAAGCCATTCTGCAAAAATGTAATTGTAAGTTTTATGAGCTTCTGTTGCTGGTCCAAAGTGAAGAAAAACCGCATACAAACCGCCAGAAACAATCAATGTTTTCATTCCATGCGGAAGATCTTCAAAGTCAGAAACTTCTACAGCAGCCCATTTCTGAAAATTGTCGCTAGGATTAAAATTATCAAAATAATGTTCTGGATAAACTTCTAGAGAATACAAATTAGCATTTATTGTATTTTTAATTTCTTTCTTTTTAGGCATAAAACCATTCCATAATTGAAAAGTTTTGTTTTCGATGAAAGACATTTCTATAAAATGACCAGTAAGTTTTTTTTCGGTTAAGGTTTTGATTAAGGGCTGCATAAATTATTCGATTTTATATTTTTTATGATCGGTTTCGCTCAAAGAGAAATAACCTAGAGGATAATTATTTTTGTCGGTTGTATTAATTATATTTCCTTTTACAGTTGCAGGCGGAGATTGAAACGGACCTCCAACGTTAGAACCAGCAATGCTTACCAGAATATTCATGTAATTATAATATTGTTTGGAAATTCCGTAATGTGTTACTTCGATTTCATCTCCAGGTTTTAAATCCTCATCTTCGGTACTGCTGTAGATTTCATTTCCTTGATAAAATTTATCTTCAGACACATAATAAGATGAAGTTACTTTGCTCGAATAAACATATTTAAATAAATAATAATTTTCTTCATCAGCCGGATCGGTATAAAAAGCTTTTATTTCGACATCTTTTCCAGTAAAACCGCCATCGTTTTTTTGTTCAATTCGAGTTATCAATGCAACAGATTTTAAGGTTTCTGTGGCCTTGTAGGTATTTCCTCCGCTAATAACGGTTAGAGTGTAGGTTTCATTAATAACTGGAATAAAATTATTGCAGACGTAACGACCTGATTTATTAAGTTCTATAAAATTAAATCTTTGGTTTTTGCTATTATTTACAAAAATTACAGCGCCAGAAACTATAGGCACTAATTGATCATAATAACCGGATGTGGTTGTTAATTTAATAACTTGCTGTCTTCCTGTTGAGCCTTTTTCCCAATTAATTGCGGCTTCAATTACTAATTTAGGAGGAGCAGTATCTAAGTCAACATCAACAACATCTTCACAGCTTGTAAAAAAAAGTGAAGTAAAAAATGCGATAAAAAAAACTAATTTTTTCATAAGTATGTTTTTAGTTTCTGACTTCATTTTTAAAATTTGAAATTATAACTTACCGCTGGAACAACTCCGAATATAGATAATTGTACAGCTTCATTTACGCCAGTATCAACATTTTGGCGAAAGTTAATAGATGCGGCATTCATTCGATTATAGAGATTGTAAATACTGAAAACCCATTCTCCTTTCCAATTTCTGTCTTTATTTTTTCTCGGTGTCAAAGTAGCCGAAATATCAAAATGATGATAAGCGGGAAGTCGGTTTTCATTTCTTAATCCGTAACTCGGAACTGTAATTCCTAAATATTCATATTGTCCGTTTGGATAAGTTACAGGCTGTCCAGACTGAAGGGCAAAATTGGCACCAAAAGACCATTTTTCGTTCAAATTATAAGCAGATGTGATAGCTAAATTATGCGTTTTGTCGTAAGCAGAAGCGTACCATTTTCCATTATTAATTCCTGGTTCTTCAGGCGTTCTTCCTGGGGTTTGCTGCTCTGATTTTGATAAAGTATAAGAAATCCAGCCATTAAACTTGCCTTTGTTTTTCTTGAACATAATTTCTAAACCATAAGATCGCATTTGACCATTTAAAATGACTTGTTCAATCGCATCGTTGGCAATTAAATCTGCTCCGTCAATATAATCTAATCTATTTTGAATCTCCTTATAATAGGTTTCAATTTCAAAAGAATAATCACCGTTTTTGATGTTTCTAAAATAACCCAAAGCAACCTGATCTGCCAATTGAGGTTTTATGTAATTATCACTCGGCATCCAAACATCTAACGGAGTAGGAGAAGAAGTATTTGAAATTAGCTGAAGATACTGCGCCATTCTGTTATAACTTGCCTTTAAAGCTTGATTTTCATTTGATTGATAAGAAATAGAAAATCTGGGTTCGAAATTATCATAACTCTTAATGACTTTGTTTTTGCTAAAATATTTTGTGAATGAAGGTGTTCCTTTTTCATAAATCTGTAAATCGGCATCATAGATAACAGGCTGATTATTATCGTAATAATTAATCGTCGAAGATCCTAATCTATAAAACAAACTATATCGTAATCCGTACGCGATGCTAATTTTTTTAGAAAGCTGACTTTCTGCATCTAAATACGCAGAAGGCTCAAAAGCATATTTTCTGTCTAATTGATCCGGATTTATTCCAGAATCTGTTCCTGTAGGTTTTACAGTTCCAGGATTAAATTCATAATATGTTCCGTTTAAACCATAATTGAGCTTCAGTTTATCAGAAAGATAATATTTGAAATCGTATTTGATATTATAGTTTTTAATTCCAGAATCCCATTTAAAACCGACAAAATCAAGATCTAATCCGTAATAATAATCGCTGTAAATTAAAGAGAGATTCGAGAATAATTTATCAGAATACAAATGATTCCATCTCAAATTTAAAATTGAATTTCCGTATGTATTGGTAAAACTTTTATTTAACCTAAAGACATCACGTCCGAAATAGCCAGACAAATATAAACTGTTGTTGTCGTTAAGTTTATAGCTTAATTTGGTGTTTAAATCATAAAAGTATGCCGCATTATCTTTGTTGTCTTCTGAAAGTTTTAAAAATAAATGCGCATAAGAAGCTCTTCCTCCAATCAAAAAAGAACCTTTATCTTTCACAATCGGACCTTCAGCAAGAAGTCGGCTGGAAATTAGGCCGATTCCGCCATTCATATGAAAATCTTTACTGCTTCCGTCTTTTTGATAAATGTCTAAAACCGAAGAAGCTCTTCCGCCGTAGCGAGCTGGAATTCCTCCCTTGTATAATTTTAAATCCTTAATGGCGTCTGGATTAAAAACAGAGAAAAATCCAAAAACGTGAGAAGAATTAAAAATTGTAGCTTCATCCAAAAGAATCAAGTTTTGATCGGCGCCGCCTCCGCGAACATTAAATCCAGAAGCGCCTTCGCCTGCATTGGTAACGCCTGGAAGTAATAAAATGGATTTAAGAACATCAACTTCTCCTAAAACAACCGGCATTTTTTTAATGGTAGAAATGGAGAGTTTGTTTACGCTCATTTCTGGTGACTTAATATTTATTTTGCCTTTATTATCTGTAATAACAACTTCTTGAAGTTCTTCTGCATCGCTTTCACTAATTGAAAAATTGCTTTTAGTATTTTGGTTTAAAATGATATTTTTTTGAATGGTTTTATATCCAACATAACTGATTTCAATTTCATATTCTCCTTTTGATGCAGAAAGAGAATAAAATCCGTATTCGTTTGTAGTTGTTCCAATTTTTAATGAAGGAATATAGATATTAACTCCAATTAGAGTTTCGTTGTTTTTGCTGTCACTGATAGTTCCGCTTAGAGTGAATTTTTCCTGCGCAAATGAGGTGAAAATCGTTAAAATAAAAAGAAAAAATGTGCAGGTATTTTTTGTAATCATTGTATTGATTTTGATTTACATAGATAGTAATTCTTGCTTACATTTTCTGAAAAAACTATTGTTAAACATAAGTTAAGATAAAAAAAGGACAACCTTGCGAGTTGTCCTTTTGTTTATTTAAAAAATACAATTGTATTCTGAATTATTTGATTTTAGCAATAATAGCGTTGAAAGTTTCGCTAGGACGCATTGCTTTGCTCACTAACTCAGGAGTTGGCTGATAGTATCCGCCAATGCTTTGAGCTTTTCCTTGAGCGCCAATTAATTCTGCATCGATTTTAGCTTCGTTAGCTTCAAATTCAGCAGCAATTGGAGTAAAGATTGCTTTTAATTCAGCATCTTTAGTTTGAGCAGCCAAAGCTTGAGCCCAATAGAATGCTAAATAGAAGTGAGATCCACGGTTGTCAATCTGACCAACTTTACGAGCTGGAGATTTATCATTTGCTAAGAATTTATCGTTTGCCTGATCTAAAGTTTCAGATAAAACAATAGCTTTAGAATTGTCTAAAGTTTGTCCTAAATGCTCTAAAGAAGCACCAAGAGCTAAAAATTCTCCTAATGAATCCCAACGTAAATATCCTTCTTCTGTAAATTGCTCAACGTGTTTAGGAGCAGAACCTCCAGCACCAGTTTCGAATAATCCACCACCGTTCATTAACGGAACGATAGATAACATTTTAGCAGAGGTTCCTAATTCTAAAATTGGGAATAAATCTGTTAAGTAGTCACGTAAAACGTTTCCGGTTACAGAAATAGTATCCAAACCTTTGATGATTCTATCTAATGTAAATTCTGTAGCAGCGATTGGGTTTAAAATACGGATATCTAAGTTTGTAGTATCGTAGTCTTTAAGGTATTTTTGAACTTTTACGATCAATTCTCTATCGTGCGCTCTGTTTTCGTCTAACCAGAAAACAGCAGGAGTATCAGATAAACGAGCTCTGTTTACAGCCAATTTAACCCAGTCTTGAATCGGAGCGTCTTTTGCCTGACACATTCTGAAAATGTCATTAGCTTCAACGTTTTGCTCCATTAAAACATTTCCGTTTGCATCAACAACACGAACAACACCATCAGCTTTCATTTGGAAAGTTTTATCGTGAGATCCGTATTCTTCTGCTTTTTGAGCCATTAATCCAACGTTAGGAACGCTTCCCATTGTTTTAGGATCAAAAGCACCGTGTTTTTTACAGAAATCGATAGTTGCTGTATAAACTCCAGCATAAGATCTATCTGGAATAACTGCGAATGTATCTTGAGCTTTTCCTTCTTTGTTCCACATTTGTCCAGAAGTACGAATCATTGCTGGCATAGAAGCGTCAACAATTACGTCAGAAGGTACGTGTAAGTTTGTAATTCCTTTATCAGAATTAACCATTGCCAAAGCTGGTCCGTTTGCGATTGCCTGATCGATAGCAGCTTCAACTTCAGCTTGCTCAGGTCTTCCAGCGATTTTAGCGTAGATATCGCCTAAACCGTTTCTTGTATCAACGTTTAATTCAGTAAATAAAGAAGCGTATTTTTTGAAAACATCTGCAAAATATACTTCAACGATAGCGCCAAAGATAATTGGATCAGAAACTTTCATCATAGTAGCTTTTAAGTGTACAGAAAGTAAAACTCCTGCAGCTTTCGCTTCAGCGATTACATCAGCAGCAAAAGCTTTTAATTTGTTTACACTTAAAACAGAGCTGTCAATAATTTCTCCAGCTTTTAATGGAGTGCTTGCTTTAAGAACAGTTGCAGTTCCGTCTTTAGCAACAAATTCGATTTTTACATCATTTGCTTCAGAAACAGTTAATGATTTTTCACTTCCGTAGAAATCACCACCTGACATAGAAGCCACTTTAGTTTTAGAGTCAGCAGACCAAGCACCCATAGAGTGCGGATTTGCTTTTGCGAAGTTTTTAACTGCTCTTGGAGCTCTACGGTCAGAGTTTCCTTCACGTAAAACTGGGTTTACAGCAGAACCTAAAACTTTTGCATATTTTGCTTTAATTTCCTTTTCAGCATCGTTTTGAGGATCTTCTGGAAAATTTGGTACGTTGTATCCGTGCGATTGTAATTCAGCAATAGCCGCTTTTAATTGCGGTACAGATGCTGAAATGTTTGGTAATTTAATAATGTTAGCTTCTGGCTGAGTTGCAAGTTGGCCAAGTTCAGCCAATGCATCTCCAGTTTTTTGAGCATCAGTCAAAGAATCTGGGAAGTTTGATAAAATTCTTCCTGCCAGCGAAATATCTCTGGTTTCGATTTCAATTCCAGCTGTTGCTGTAAATGCTTGAACAATTGGTAAAAGAGAATAGGTTGCCAATAACGGCGCCTCATCAGTTAAGGTGTAAAAAATTTTTGATTTATTCATTTTCTTTTTTTTTTATAATCGTATCGTCAGGAGTTAACGATGTCAAAGATATATTCGGCTCAAAATGAGCGGAGCAAATATAATAAAATCACAACGAAATCGGTTGAGTTTTGCTGAGAAAAGACGAAATTAACAGATTGTTATTTCGAGCTCGTTAAATTGCTAAATCGATGATTTTGGTATTAAAAAATTACGGTTTTGTTAGCGGTAGAATTAGAACATAAAAAAAACTCGCTTCAAAGAATATGAAACGAGTTTTTTATAACATTTTGATAAATGATTATCTTCTTTTATCTTTAATCTTAGCTTTTTTACCAGTAAGTTGTCTGAAGTAGAAAATTCTAGCTCTACGTACAGCACCTTTCTTGTTAACTTCGATTTTTTGTAAAGCTGGTAAGTTTACTGGGAAGATACGCTCAACACCAATAGATCCAGACATTTTACGGATAGTAAAAGTTTCTGTGTTACCAGAACCTCTTCTTTGAATTACAACTCCTTTAAAAAACTGAGTTCTTGTTTTTTCACCCTCTTTAATTTCGTAGAAAACAGTGATTGTGTCTCCAGCTCCGAATTCAGGGAAATCTTTTCTAGCAACGAATTCGTCTTGAACGAATTTTAATAAATCTGCCATGATAATTTAAATTATGGTTTTTATATTAGAACAACATTCACGGATCTCGCCAGAGGTTGGTCAAATTCGGGTGCAAATGTAAAAAATAATTATAAATTATGAATTATAAATTGTAAATTATTTTTTAGTTTGTTTTGTTTCAAGTTTCAGTTTCAAGTTGTTGCTATCGAGAGTTTTAACTTGAAACAAAAATAACCTTAAACTTGAAACTAAATTTTAGTGTCCTTCCAATAAATCTGGTCGTCTGTTTTTTGTATGTTCAAAAGCCATGTCTTCGCGCCATTTGTCTATTTTTGCTGCGTGGCCACTGGTTAAAACTTCTGGAACTTTCCAGCCTTTATACTCTGCGGGCCTTGTATATATAGGTCCAGAAAGCAAATTGTCCTGAAAACTATCTGTCAAAGCTGAGGTTTCATCACTTAAAACACCAGGAATTAATCGAATTAAAGCATCAGATAAAACTATTGCGCCTAATTCTCCTCCCGATAAAACATAATCACCGATCGAAATTTCTTTGGTTATAAAATGATCACGAACTCTTTGATCTACACCTTTATAATGTCCGCACAAAATAATAATGTTTTCATACATCGACATTTTGTTTGCCATTTTCTGGTTCAAAGTTTCGCCATCTGGTGACATATAAATTATTTCGTCATATTCTCGCTGACTTTTTAAATGTGTAATGCAGTCGTCAATAGGCTGAATAGTCATTACCATACCTGCGCCACCGCCAAACGGATAATCGTCTACACTTTTTTGTCTATTTGTGCTATAGTCACGTAGATTGTGAAAATGTACTTCAACTAAACCTTTGTCGATAGCACGTTTCATAATCGAAGCCTCAAATGGACTTCTTAACAATTCTGGTAAAAGTGTAATAATATCAATTCGCATTTCTTGTTGAATAGTTTTCTTGTCGGCAAAGATACAAAGTTAATATTTGTCAATTTCTAAAGATTTATCTAACGCTTATTTTGAGTTGATTTTTTTTGATTTAAACCAAAAGATGCATTTCGTCGTATATAATGTAACTTTCATCGGATTTAATGTTATGATAAACTATCATTGTGTTTATTTGAAATAATAGTGTTAAATTTATGTAGACTATATAACTAAACTTTAAAAATTACCTTACACTTATGAAAAAAACTTTACTTTTAATTGCAATTTTATTCTTGCAAATATCTTGTTCGACCAGCAATGTTCATGATGAATGGGTGGGACAATCGAAACAAAAATTGATGAAAGCATGGGGGCCTCCTATAAGAGTTCTTCATGATGATCAGGACAATGAGATATTACTTTATGCAGATCAAATTTTTACAACAAATCACGGTCGAGAGGTTTCTGGCAATGCAGGTCCTTATTATTGGAAATATGATTATATGTATATCAATAAATCTGGAAAAATTGTTTCTTGGCGAAACGAAAAACAAAAATTTCCACCTCAATCAGTTGATGTAAAAACGATAGGGATGGCTTCAAAAAAATAAAGCCTTTTGAATAAAAGCATTTTCTTTTGAGATTTTAATCTCTAAAAAAGTAGTAATTTTAAATGTTAATTTAGAACTACTACTTTTTTTTATATATAAATGTCATCAAAAATTAAAATCATAGCCATATCGGGTAGCACCAGAAAAGATTCGAGTAATTTTAAAATTCTGCAATATATTTCTAGTCAGTTTCGATCGGAATTCGAATTAGAAATTTTTGAAGATTTAGATAAGCTTCCTCATTTTAATCCTGACTTAGATATAGATAACGCACCAAAAGAAATTGTTGCATTGAGAAATAAAATAAATGATGCACAAGGAGTAGTTATTTGTACTCCCGAATATGTTTTTAGCCTTCCGGAAAGTTTAAAGAATGCCTTAGAATGGTTTGTTTCAACAACTATTTTTTCTAATAAAAAAGTTGGTTTGGTAACAGCTTCAGCTTCTGGAGATATGGCGCACGAGCAGCTTTTGTTGATTATGAAAACTCTCGGAGCAGATTTTGATTCTAATACGCAGCTATTAATTCAAGGTGTTCGTGGAAAAATTGATTCAGAAGGAAAAATTATAGATTCTGAAACCGCTATTTCGCTTCAAAATTTTGTAAAGAAATTTGAGAATCATTTTTTATAATATATTTACTTTCTTAAATTATCTAACCACATGATTACAAGAAGAAATTTTATAGTAACCACAGGTCTTGCCACGACTGCAGTTTTGGCCTCACCATCATTTGCATTTTCTATGAAAAAAAAAGAAATAGGATTACAGTTGTATACACTTCGTAAAGAGCTTCCGAAGGATGTAAAATCAACTTTAGAAAAAGTTGCCAAAGCTGGATATTCGACAGTTGAAACGTATGGATTTTCCATTAAAGATCAGTTTTGGGGATTAACGCCTAAAGAACTAAAAAAGATTCTCAATGAAAATAATCTGAAAGCAGTAAGCGGACATTACAATTTAGGAAGTTTTCTTTATGATGGAAATAAAGAAGAATTAATTGCGTCAATCGAAGCTGCTAAAATTTTAGAAAGTGAGTTTTTAACTATTCCGTGGGTAGATGAACCTTTTAGAAGAAATATTGAAGATTATAAAAAAATTGCGGCTCGCGTAAACGAAGCGGCAATAATGTGCAAAAAAGCAGGTTTAAAACTGGCTTATCATAATCATGATTTCGAATTTCAAAAACATGATGGTGTTACGGGTTTTGAAATTTTACTAAAAGAAACGGATAAAGATTTAGTCTTTTTTGAATTGGATTTGTATTGGGTAATTCACTCAGGAAATGATCCTTTAGAATTATTCAAAAAAAATCCGGGACGTTTTAAAATGTGGCATGTAAAAGATAAGGATAAAAAGAATAATGATTTGAATACAGAAGTTGGTTCTGGAACAATCGATTTTAAACCATTATTTGCAGCAGCAAAACAATCAGGAATGGTTCATTTTTTTGTAGAACAGGAAAATAATTTTGCTTCAAGTTCTTTTGAATCAATTAAAACGAGTTGTGATTTTATTTCTAAAAATTTAATCTGAAAAAGATTCATCAAAAATGTTATATTATTACAAAAATCAATTTTGAACTTATGAATATAGGAACTAGTAAAGGATTTATAAAAGGAGACGAAATAGAGTGGGAAGTAGTCGGTGAAGGAATCAAACGTAAGATTTTGGCTTTTGATGAAAGAGTAATGCTTGTAAATGTCCATTTTGAAAAAGATGCGATAGGTGTTTTACATGAACATTATCATACGCAAGTTACTTATATAGAAAGCGGAAAATTTGATGTTACAATTAATGGTGTTACTCAAACTTTAAAGCAAGGCGATAGTTTCTACATTCCGCCACACGCAATTCATGGAGTTGTATGTTTAGAAACGGGTATGTTAACAGATGTTTTTAGTCCAGCAAGAGAAGATTTTTTGAATTATTAAAAGCTTAAATAAACAACCATATAAGTGATTTAAGAGATTTAAGTTTTTTGGTTTTTGAGTTTATTCAAGCCATTAAAAATAAACTTATATGACTTATACGGTTTGAAAAATCTCAAAAATTATACTTTTTTTAAAGTTTTAATAAAGATTAGATTGGTATTTTTGCAGCATGAATTTATCTAAGACAAATGTACTTTTTATGGCAGTTTGCACTGGACTTATAGTTGCAAATCTTTACTACTGCCAGCCTTTGATTGTTTTAATTGCCAACGAATTTAAAATTCCAGAAGCCAATGCCGGAACGATAACTTATCTTACTCAGGCGGGTTATGCGATTGGGTTGTTTTTTATGGTGCCGCTTGGCGATAAATTAGAACGAAAAAAGCAAATTTTAATAACAACTTTTGCTACCGTAATTGCTTTGCTAATTGCTGCAACAGCTAAAAGTTTTCTGGTTTTGCAAATAGCGTCATTACTTATCGGAATTACTTCAATTGTGCCGCAGCTTATTTTGCCATTGGCAGCTTCTCTAAGTGCGCCTGAACAGCGAGGAAAAGTAGTCGGAACAATTATGAGCGGACTGTTAGTTGGAATTTTGCTTTCGCGAACATTGAGCGGTTTTATTGGTCAGGTTTTAGGTTGGAGATCGATGTTTTATATTGCGGCAGGAATTTGTCTTTTGATCTTTTTTGTTATTCAAAATAAATTTCCAGTTAACAAACCTCAGTTTCAAGGAACTTATGGACAGCTGATTAAGTCTTTGTTTACGCTAATAAAAACGGAGCCAATTTTACGCGAAGCAACAGCAATTAATGTTTTTAGTTTTGCTCAATTTGGAGCTTTCTGGACGACAATGGTTTTGCTGCTTTCGGGAGAACCTTTCGGTTTTAATAGTGCAACAATTGGTTTATTCGGAATTGTTGGTGCTTCTGGAGCTTTGGCGGCGCCGCTTGTTGGAAAATTGGGAGACAAAGGAAATTCGAGAATTGCGGTCGGTTACGGAATTTTATTAGTTTTAATAAGCTTTTTGATTTTCTATTTTTCAATCGAAAGTGTTATCGGAATTGCAATTGGAATTGTATTTATAGATATCGGAATTCAAGGCGTTCATATTTCTAATCAAACCCGTGTTTATTCGCTGCTTCCAGAAGCTAGAAATAGATTGAATACGGTATTTATGTCACTTACATTTTTAGGAACAGCAGCAGGTTCTGCATACGGATTATTGCTATGGAAAATCGGCGGTTGGCATGCTGTAACAATTGGTTGCATGATTTTATCGTTGATATCATTAACGATTTATGGACTTACTTATAAATCATCCCGACGCTTCGGGACTAAAAAACAAAAAGCGTAAATTGATTAAAAAATTAATTTGTAAATTTGCGTTCAAATTAAAAATAACAACATGGAAAACGGAATATACGCTAAATTCAACACTAGCAAAGGTTCGATTTTAGTTAAACTAACACACGATTTAACACCTGGAACTGTAGGAAACTTTGTAGCTCTTGCAGAAGGAAATATGGAAAATAAAGTAAAACCTCAAGGACAAAAATTCTATGATGGTTTAAACTTCCACAGAGTAATTGCTGATTTCATGATTCAAGGTGGTTGCCCAAAAGGAACTGGAACTGGAGATCCTGGATATAAATTTGATGACGAGTTTGTGCCGAGTTTAAAACACGACCGTCCGGGAGTTTTATCTATGGCAAATTCTGGTCCTGGAACTAATGGTTCTCAATTCTTTATCACTCATGTTCCAACTCCTTGGTTAGACGGAAAACATACAGTTTTTGGTCACGTTGTGGAAGGACAAGATGTTGTTGATGCTGTTGCTCAAGGTGATGCTTTAGAAACATTAGAAATTATCAGAGTTGGCGATGAAGCTCAAAAATGGAATGCAATTGAAGCTTTTATCGGTTTAAAAGGTGCTAGAATGAAAAGAGAAGCAGCTTTAAAAGCAGAATCTGAAGCAAAAATGGAACAATTGGCTGCTGGTTTTGATAGAACTGAAAGTGGTTTACGTTATAAAATGATTCAAAAAGGCGAAGGTAAAAAAGCGGAAGCTGGAAAAACAGTTTCTGTTCACTACGAAGGATCTTTAGAAAACGGAAAAGTTTTTGATTCTTCTTACCCACGTAAAAAACCAATCGAATTTAAATTAGGAATCGGACAAGTTATCGAAGGATGGGACGAAGGTATCGCTTTATTGCAAGTTGGAGACAAAGCTCGTTTTGTAATTCCATCTGATTTGGCTTATGGACCATCTGGTGCTGGCGGAGTTATTCCTCCTCATGCAACTTTGATTTTTGACGTTGAATTAATGGACGTGAAATAAGAGTTTATAAACAATTTAGTATTGTTTTAAATAGTAATCCCATATGTTTTGGCATATGGGATTTTTTTATATTTACTAAAAAACAAAGACGATGAAAAATATTTTAATTCTTGGAGGACTTGCATTATTTGTGGTTTCTTGCGGAACTCAGAAAGCTGCGCCAGTTGTATCTGCGCCTGTAGCAGAAGCTTCTAAAACTGTTGCATTAACACCTGAATTAGAAGCAGGTAAAAATTTGTATGATAATAATTGTGCAAAATGCCACAAATTGTACGAACCAAAAAAGTTTACAAAAGAAGAATGGACACCAATTTTGGTTAGAATGGGTAAAAAAGCAAAATTAGATGAAACTCAAATGGCATCAATTACAAATTATATTGATTCACAATTGTAATTCTATATTTTAAAAAACTATAAAAAAAACTGTTCAATCGAACAGTTTTTTTATTTTCAAATAGATATAAAAAAAACACCGTCACAGAATGAGGTGTTTAATAAGTTATGAATGATGCAATACTTCCGTATTATCTACAGCAATTACTTTTAAAGTTTTAACTCCAGCTGGTAATTCCCAATCAACTTCGTCATTTTCTTTAAAACCAATAATAGCAACGCTTAAAGGCGCTAGAATTGATATTTTAGATTGTTTTACATCTGCAGCAGAAGGCAAAACGATTTGAATTTTCATTTGTTTCTTGGCTTGTACATCTTCTATCGTTACAAATGAATTAATTCTGATTACCGAACTGTCAAGTTCGTTTTCTTTACTTATTACAGCACGATCTAATTCTTGCGAAAGTTGATTGGCTTCTTTAGTATTTGTTGAGTTTTTGCTTTTTAAAATCAATTCTCTTAAAAATTGATAATCTGATTTACAGAAAGTTGGAATAGGTTTCATATCTATTTGAATTTTATTGTTATGCATTATTATTGTTCGTTTTAATGATTTCTTCTTTTTTGATTTGACAACAGGTCATTTACCAAATTAAAATGGCAAAATTTTAAATAATAGGAAAAACAAAAAAATACTTGATCAAAATATTATTTTGTCAAATAACGAAATGTTTAAACTGATGTAAAATCCTCCGCCCGAAAGAAGAAATTGAAGTAGACGGAGGCCTAAAAAATAAAGGCCTTATTATGCGAAATAATTACAGCACAAAACGGTCTTGCATTGCAAAACGTCTTTATAGAAGCTGTATGTGATATTATATTTCCCATAAGGAGATTAAAATTGATCTGCAAAGATAGGTAATCTTTTTGAATTTTATACGTATTTACTTCCATTTAATGCCACAGCCCAAACTTGGTTTCTGTGTTTCCTTCAAACTTCGGTTGTAAATTAGGGCGTCAATTGCGCCTCTTAAATCGTTTCCGCTAAGAGGAATTCCGTTGCCAGGTCTAGAATCATCGAGTTGTCCGCGGTAAAATAATTTGTCTTGACTATCAAATAAATAAAAATCTGGAGTGCAAGCTGCTTGATAAGCTTTCGCCGTTTCTTGACTTTCATCGTATAAATAAGGAAAATCAATTTTATTTTCTAGAGCAAAATCGGCCATTAATTCTGGAGAATCCTGTGGGTATTTTACAACATCATTGCTAGAAATAGCAATTACGCCAAGTCCTTGAACACGATAATCATTAGCAACCATAATTACTTCTGGCATAACATGATGCACAAATGGACAATGATTACAGATAAACATGACCAAAGTTCCTTTCGATCCTTTCAAATCTTCAAAAGATAAAGTATCATTAGAATTAGTATCTTTTAGATAAAAATCTGGAGCAATTGTGCCTAAAGGAAGCATTGTAGATTCTGTTCGTGCCATTTTACTAGAAATTTGATTTTCAAAAATAGCTTTAAAAATCTGTAAATAAAAGAGCACAAGAATAAAAAAGTATCCAAAGAAGCAGTTAGCCCATTTAGCTTGCTTCTTGGGATACTTTTTATTTTTTTATGAATTTAAAAACTGAAGTAAATCTTCATTTAGTTTTTCTCTATCAGTATAAAATAATCCGTGAGGAGCGCCTTCGTATTCTATAAATGTATTATTCTTAATACTTTCAGCAGCTTTTCTTGAAGTAAGATCTATTGGAACAATTTTATCATCGTTTCCATGAATGATAAGCGTGGGAACTTTTATAAAATCCAATTCATCTCTAAAATCGGTAAATGAAAATGATTCAGCACATTTTAATGTTGCACGGGGAGAAGCCACAGAACAAAGAGATCTGTAATATTCTAACAAAGGCGTACTTAATGGTTTGTTGATGATATTGATACCAAAAAAAGTTTTTCCGAAATTATCAATAAATCCAATTCTATCTTCTTTGATTGCTGCGGCAGTATTTTCGCTTTTTTCTTTTGGATGTCCGTCTGGATTATCATTTGTTTTTAATAAAAATGGAATAATAGAAGATATTAAAGCAATTTTAGAAACATTTTTTCCACCATGACGGCTAAAATAGCGAACAACTTCTCCACCGCCCATTGAGAAGCCAACAAGCGTTACATTTTCTAATTCTAATTGTTCAATAATTTCCTGAAGATCATCTGTTAAGGTGTCGTAATCGTATCCGTCCCAAGGTTGAGATGATTTTCCGAAACCGCGACGGTCATATGCAATAACTCTGAAATTATTTTGTACTAAATGATCAATTTGATATTCCCACATTTCATTAGAGAGTGGCCAGCCATGTATTAAAATTACAGGTTTTCCCTGACCGTAATCTTTTACATAAAGCCTCACATTTTGTGCGGTTTCAATATATTTATCTGTATGAATCTGTTTTAAGTTAGATTCAAAATCTTTTATAGAAAGGCAGGCATTTGGTTCTGTATGTTCCATGATATATCTTTTTTTACGTGAGTTTAATTCTTTTATTTAAGTAAAATTAGAATGGAAGCGAAAGAAAAGGGTTACAGAATTAGGACGATTAATTACAAAATTAATAGGTTTGTAATTTAACACTATAGAAATGGATTTAACTTGGAGCGAATTTGAAAGAACTGATATGCGTGTTGGAACAATTATAGATGTAAATGATTTTCCCGAAGCACGAAAACCAGCTTTTCAACTTACAATTGATTTCGGATCTGAAATTGGGATTAGAAAATCATCGGCGCAAATAACAAAAAGATACCAAAAAGAGGATTTGTTGAATCGTCAGATTGTTGCGGTTGTCAATTTTCCTAAAAAACAAATTGGAAAATTTATGAGCGAATGTTTGGTTCTCGGCGCTGTAGGCGAGGAGGGAGACGTTATTCTATTGGCTCCCGATTTTAAGATAGAAAATGGTTTGCGCATTGGTTAATGGGCTATTAAGTCAATAACTACATATAGAATAAGAAAAATAAGCACTATTAAAATTGCTGGTAAAAGTATATTTACTATTGCTTTTCCAATAGAAAATTTCTGTACAATTGATACTCCAATTATAAGAAGTATTAAGGACCACACCATTAAAAATAGATCGATGAAAATAAAAATATAAGAAATAATATTGTTTAATAATTCATCGCTGGAGTATAAGAATGTAGATTGAAAAATCGAATTTCCATAGAATAAAATTTGAACAAAATATACAAATAAAGAAATGATTGCTGGGATTAAGGAGTAAGCAAGTACTCTTAAAATTGATTCTGTACTTGCTTTTCCGTTAAGATATTCCCCTGTTTTGCTTACTAGAAATGCATAAATGTAATTTAATAACCATCCGAAAAGAAGACCAATTAAAAGACTAAAACCAATAATTCCCCAAATGGGAATATTATCTCCCATACTTTTCGTTTCTGCTTTGTCAAGTGCTTTAACAATTCCAGATAGAATTAATAATAATATTACGTGCTTATTGTATTTGTAATTATCAATAAATTGAAAAGCTTTTTTTGGAGAAGTGCATATTTTTTCTAAAATATTTTTTGGATTAACAGCTTCTTCTTTCGAATTATAATTTGTCATTTTTCTAGATTTTAGCAATGAAATCTTTTAGTATATCTTGTCCTTCTTCCCAAAATTTTAAATCAGAATCGGAGTTAATGTGACCTTGCTGACCAACATTTACAAAATCGCTTCCCCATTTTTCTGCAAGATATTTTTTTCTTTCAAAAGACGCATAAGGATCATTTTCGCTTGCCACAACTACAGAAGGAAATGGTAATTTGTAAAGCGGAATAGGCGAAAAATTTCTAGTGCATTCTGGTGTGTGTTGAGGTGAATCGACATCAGCGGGAGCAACTAAAAATGCGCCAATTATATTTGGATTATTATTTTTTTCGGCCCAATGTAAAACTAATGAAACCGCTAAACTATGTGCTACTAAAATAGTTGGTTTGTCTAGTTTTGAAATATTTTCGTTTAATCTTTTAAGCCATTCTTCTCGAATTGGTTCGTCCCAATTATCTTGCACAACACGAATTGAGTTTTCGAATTTTGCATGCCAAAAGGTTTGCCAATGTTTTTCTCCAGAATCTCCAAGTCCCGGTATAATTAATAATTGTGTCTCCATTGCCGTGGAATTTTATTTAGTGATTATTTTTTGCGTTCTTTTAAAATTCTGTTTACTTCATTAACCAAAAGTGGAAAACCAGGTTCTGTCATTCCGTGACCGTAACCGTCTAATTCGTACAATTTAGTTTGAGTATGTCCAACCAATTTCATCATTCTTGCCATATAGGCGTTTTCTTCATAACGTCCTAACATTTCTAATTCACGATCTCCAGTGATTAACAATAAAGGCGGAGCATCTGCGCGAACATGGTATAAAGGAGCAAATTCGTCAATTGTAGGCTGTTTTTCTGGAATTCCGTTTTCTCTTCTAATTTCAAAATGCGTGATGCATTGTCCGCTAAATGGAATTAATCCTGCAATTTGATTTGCATCAATGTTTTCTTTCTGAAGATATTTTTTATTAAGACCAATCATTAAAGCTAAATATCCACCAGCTGAATGTCCAGAAACAAAAATTTGAGATTTATCACCTCCGTAATTTGAAATATTATTAAAAGCCCAAGCTACTGCCGCTGCTGCATCTTCAATAGATTTTGCCGCTTTTGCTTTTGGCGAAAGTCTGTAATTAACTCCAATAATAGCAAAACCTTTATTTTTTAAAGCCTCAGGAATTTCTTTATTTCCGCCTGTTAATCCGCCGCCATGAAACCAGACGATAGTTGCGAAATCTTTTTTATTTTTTGGATAGTAAATATCTAATACACATCTTTCGTTAATATATTTATCAGATTTATTTACAGTAGCATTGTAATATTGAATGTTATTTTTTGTTTCGTATTCTAGATTTTGTGCAGAAAGAGAAATTCCGAAGAAGATGAAACTGAAAAGAAGAATTAATTTTTTCATTTTTTGTTGTTAGATGTGAAATGTTAGAAGTAAAATATCATTTGAGAAAAATAAGCGAATTGCACGTCTCACATTTTACAATTCACGTCTCATATATAAATGTATAAAAAAAGTCCAAAATGCAGAACAATTTGGACTCGTACTTTTTGAAAAGTTTTATTTTGAATTAAATATCATCAAAATCAATATCTGTAAAGCTAGATCTTTGGGTTTCTACTTTTTCAGAGCTGTATTCTTTTTTAAAATCTTTTTGATGTCTTTCAGAAATTACTTCTTCGCCTTTGTGGTTCAAAACGTATGAAGTCATTTCTTCTAATATTTCGGCAAAAGCACTAAAATCTTCTTTGTATAAGTAAATTTTGTGTTTTTTGAAGTGAAACGAACCGTCTTCTTCAGTAAATTTTTTGCTTTCGGTAATCGTGATATAGTAATCATCAGCTTTGGTAGCTCTCACATCAAAGAAATAAGTTCTTCTTCCTGCTCGTAATACTTTAGAAAAAATCTCTTCTTTTTCTAACATGTCATTTTCTCTCATAATACGTTCTATCATTTTTGGAATTAATAGTACTCAAAAATCATAAAAAATTATCTATTACGCAACAATTAAAGTAATTCTTTTTCCGAAAGTTGTTTTAAATATAACGATGCATAATATCCTTCTTGATTTATTAATTGATTATGAGAACCTTGTTGAATAATCTTACCATCTTCGAGTATGATAATTTTGTCTGCATTCTTTGCAGATGACACTCGATGGCTTACAATTATGGTTGTTTTGTCTTTAGAAATCTCAAATAAATTGTTTAAAATCATTTCTTCGGTTTCAGTATCAACTGCTGATAGACAATCGTCAAAAAGTAGGATGGCAGGATTTTTAATAATGGCTCTTGCAATCGAAACACGTTGTTTTTGCCCGCCTGAAAGGGTAATTCCTCTTTCTCCTAAAATAGTGTCATACTGTTTGTTAAATGCAATAATATTGTCGTGAACGACTGCATTTTTAGCAGCTGTAAATACTTCTTCATCAGTCGCATTTTCATTTCCGAATTTGATGTTATTTTTAATAGTATCTGAAAACAAGAAAGCATCTTGAGGAACGATTCCGATATTATTTCGAAGATCGTTGAGGTTTAACGAGCTGATTTCGTTTTCATCAATTTTCACTTCACCATCTGTTACATCATATAATCTCGAAATCAAAGAAAGAATGGTTGATTTTCCAGAACCTGTTTTTCCTAGAATAGCTAAAGTTTCTCCTTTTTTTACAGTAAAAGAGATGTTTTTCAACGCTTCAATATTGGTATCTTTATATGTGAAAGAAACATTTTCGAAACTAATATTTCCTTGAATGTCAGATGAATTTTCGTTGTTGTTTTTAATTTCGGGTTCGATCTTCAAAAATTCATTCAAACGCTTTTGAGAAGCTTCTGCCTCTTGAACCATAGACGAAACCCAGCCTAACGAAGCAACGGGCCAAGTCAGCATATTTACATATAAAATAAACTCAGCAATTGTTCCAATGTTTGGGATACTTCCGTTAATGTACATTACGCCTCCAAAATAAATCACAACCAAATTACTGATTCCGATAAGGGCAATCATTAAAGGTCCGAATAAAGATTGAACTCTTGCTAAGCTTAAACTTTTGCGTTTGCTTTCTTCGGCAAGATCGACCATATTATTTTGGTATTGATTTTCTAATGAATACGCTTTGATTACTCTAATTCCCGAAAATGTTTCTTGTGTGAAACTCGAAACCTTAGAAAGGTACTGCTGAAAAGTAGTGCTTCGTTTATTGATTTCTGAGCTTAATTTGAAAATGCAATACGAAAGAATCGGAAGCGGTAATATAGTATATAGCGTTAACAGCGGAGAAACATTATACATATATAATATAACGATAGCAAAACGGATCACAGTATTAATAGTATACATAACGGCTGGTCCAACGTACATGCGGACTTTTGAAACGTCTTCGCTGATACGGTTCATTAAATCCCCAGTTCGGTTTTGTTTGTAAAAAGTCTGCGAAAGATTTTCATATTGTCTGAAAACCTCATTTTTCAAGTCAAATTCGATATGGCGCGACATAACAATTAATGTTTGACGCGTTAGAAAAAGGAAAAAACCTGAAATAATTGCCGTTGCAATAATTAGTAATACATTATGAACCAAGCCTTCATAATAAGAATCAATAATTAATTGAGAAGATTGTTCTGCTTTTGAAAGTTTATCAAATCTTTCGATCGAGTCCAAAGACTTGCTGATTAGCTTAGGAGTAAAGAGTGCAAAAATTTGTGAGATTATAGTTATTAAAATACCAAGCGAAAAACTGTATTTATATTTGATGAAATATTTGTTTAAATAGCTTAATTCTTTCATTTTTTTAAGAAATCTGATATTGAATTGATTTGTATTTAAGAATTATTATTAAATAAAGTTATAATAATTTGCGATTTAATCAAAACAATTATATTGTAAAATTGTTATTTTATAGATAAAAAATTAGCACATGTGTATTTTTTAATTATGTTTGAGTTGTCTTTTTGACGAATTCATAATTTTAACCTAATTAATACTAGCGCTATGGATGCAACTTTCGCAACTGGAAAGGAACTTCAAAAAATGGATCCTGTTTTTGGTCAATTATCTTTTGACGATCACGAACAAATTGTATTTTGCAATGACAAAGATACAGGTTTAAAAGCAATTATTGGTATTCATAATTCGGTTATGGGGCCAGCTTTGGGAGGAACCAGAATGTGGAATTATAACACAGAATGGGAAGCTTTAAACGATGTTTTACGTCTTTCTAGAGGTATGACGTTTAAATCTGCTATTACTGGACTTAATATTGGTGGAGGTAAAGCCGTTATCATTGGTGATGCTAAAACTCAAAAAACACCTGAATTAATGCGTAAGTTTGGTGAATTTGTTCATTCATTAAGCGGAAGATATATTACAGCAGAAGATGTCGGAATGGAAACTAAAGACATGGATACTGTGAGAGATGTGACGCCTTATGTTACTGGTATTTCTGAAGAAAGAGGTGGTTCTGGAAACCCTTCGCCAGTTACGGCTTACGGTGTTTATTTAGGTATGAAAGCTGCTGCTAAAAGTCAGTTTGGAACTGATGTTTTAGACGGTAAAAAAGTCTTGGTGCAAGGAATTGGACACGTTGGTGAAACTTTGGTTGAGTATTTAACTAAAGAAGGAGCACAAGTAACTATTTCTGATATTAACGAAGAAAAATTATACCAAGTTGCTTCTAAATACAACGCTACAATTTATACTGGAGAAGATCTATATACAGCAGATGTTGACATCTACGCGCCATGTGCGATGGGAGCAACAATCAACGATAACACAGTAGATAAAATTAAAGCTAAAGTTATTGCTGGTGCAGCAAACAATCAATTAGCTGACGAAAATGTTCACGGTGCAAGATTACAAGAAAGAGGAATTCTTTACGCTCCAGATTTCTTAATCAACGCTGGTGGAATTATCAATGTTTACGCTGAATTAGCAAACTACGGCAAAGCTGAAATAATGACTAAAACAGAAAATATCTACAATACAACTTTAGAAATTATAGATTTTGCTGCTAAAAATAATATTACAACTCATAAAGCGGCTCTAACAATTGCTCAAAATCGTATCGATCAAAGAAGAATCGAAAACGCTGCTAAATAATTTTTTTAGTTTACTGTCTCAGTCTCAGTTTTCAGAACTACTGGAAACTGAGACTTTTTGTTTTAACTTAATACCGAAAACTGCCACTGCGACTGAAAACTAAATAAAAAGGAGACCAAAAACCACGACTTTTTTACGAATTAATTTTAAAATATGCCTTAAAAGTTATACTTTTGCAGACTAATTTTTAAATGTTCTTACGAGGTGGTAAATAGAAGACACATACGCGTTAAAGTAATGCAATCCATTTATGCAATGCATCAAAGCGGTTCTGAAAATATGGAAAAAGAAGAAAAATTTCTTTTCTACAGCATTGATAATATTCAGGACTTATACCTTATAATGCTTTCTTCATTGATTGAAATTTGTAAAAAAGAATCTGTTTTTTTACATCTTTCAAGTAAAAAACACCTGGCAACTTCCGCAGAACGTAATCCAAACGAAAAATTTGTAAAGAATAAAATTTTTCAACTTCTTGCCGAAAGCAATTCCCTTAGCATCGCTTTAGAAACTCGTAAAATTAATAACTGGTCTTTAAACGACGATTATATTATTTTGCTTTTAAATGATGTTAAAGCAAGCGATATTTATAAAAAATATATGAGCAATAATGTGAATACATTTGAAGAAGACAGACAATTTATTATTGATTTGTTTGAAAATGTTATTGTTCCTAATGAAAAATTATATGAGTATTTAGAAGATGATAAATTAACTTGGGTTGATGATATTCCGGTTGTAAATACGCATATTGTAAAACAATTAAAAGCAATCAAAACAGAAGATCCAGACGATTTTAGAGTGCCTAAATTGTATAAAGATGTTGAAGATAAGGATTTTGCAAAAGATTTGTTTAGAAGAACAGTTTTAAACGAAAATGAATTTGCAAAAGAATATGATGATAAAACTCCAAATTGGGATAGCGATCGTATTGCCGAAATTGATACTATTATCTTGAAAATGGCAATTTGCGAGTTTGTTAAATTTCCTTCAATTCCAGTAAAAGTAACTCTTAACGAATATTTAGAAATTGCAAAAGAATATTCTACTCCGAAAAGTAGTATTTTTATCAACGGAATTTTAGATAATCTTGTAAAAGAACTTACCGCTAATAAAAAGATGGTAAAAGTAGGAAGAGGATTAATGTAAAATCTGAATTTTTAATTTTTGTCTCTTTGGACGAAGTCGGAGAGTTTAGAAAAGAATATTAAATATAAATCAAAAATAAATTTAAATTATGGGACAATTATCTCAATTTGCGCCATTTCTTTTAATGTTTGTGGTAATCTATTTTTTCATGATTAGACCACAGCAAAAAAGAGCAAAAAATGAAAAAGAATTTGAAAGTAGCCTAAAAGTAGGTGATAGAATAATTACAAAAAGTGGTTTCCACGGTAAAGTTGTTGAATTGGCTGAAACTTCAGTTATTATTGAAACAATGTCTGGAAAATTAAAAATTGAGCGTTCTGCAATTTCTATGGAAATGAGCGCTGCTTTGAATAAAAAAGCTTAAGTTTTTAAAATACGATATTTGAAATCCCAAATTCCAAATGGAGTTTGGGATTTTTTTTTACAAATACAAACCAAGTTAGTTTTGTCATTCCGAGGAACGAGGAATCTTCGTGAGAAACTCCGCAATCTAAATCGATAATCTTTGTAGAGCTACTTGTGGAGATCCTTCCTTCGTCAGGATGACAAACTGTATGATAGGACTTTGAAGTATATTTTGTTTGAAATGAAAAAAGAAAAACCTTTGTCAAAGTTTTAAACTTTGACAAAGGTCTCGTATAGTTTTGGAATTTGGAATTTCTAAATTGAAATTTATTTATCGATATTTATCATTCAATCCAACATTTGCTAAAATCATCGGAATCACTTTTTCAATTCTAGAAACTTTTGTTTTTTCCTGTTTGGCTGATTCAATATATTCTAAAAACTCATATTGTTTATAAGGCTTGAAATTTTCAAATGCGATTTTTAGAGCAGGATTTTGTCCTATTTCTTTATTCAAAAGCTCAGAAATAATAGTTTCTTTCTTGGAAGGTTTTATCACTTTTCCTTGCTTTTCATTCTCAATGGCTTCGTGAATATATTCTAAAATTTCTTTTTCGTTTATTTCTTCTTTCGATTTAAAACGCCATTGACGAAGTGATTTTGTTACTTCTTCTTGAGCATTGATAAGTTTTTTCTTTTCGTCTTTTAAGAAAACACCATTATAAAACCAAATGGTAAAATAATCTTTAAAACCGCCAAGACCAACAACGTTTTTTTTATTGAAAACATAAACGGGAGCTCCCCATTTTACGGTTTCGATCAGTTCAGTTTTATCAATAATTGATTTAAGAAGAAGAATTTCTTCTTCCCATTGATTTACTTTATCCCAAACGTGTTTTTTCTCAGACATTGTTTGATTATTTTTTTCTTTTAGGTTTTTCGGGCGCGTCAAAGATTCCAGGAATTGCTGTTAATTCTGCAATTTTTACGATAACATCTGTTGCTTTCTGGATGCTTTCTGCTGGAACATATTCGTATTTTCCGTGGAAATTATGTCCACCCGCAAAAATATTCGGACAAGGTAATCCCATAAATGATAATTGAGAACCGTCAGTTCCGCCGCGAATTGGTTTAATGATCGGTTTAATGTTTAATTCACGCATCGCTTTTTCGGCAATATCCACAATATATTTTACAGGCAGAACCTTTTCTTTCATATTGTAATATTGATCTTTAACTTCAGCAACAACAATATCTTCTCCAAATTTCTTTGCGAATTTTTTATTGAACTTTTTGGCTATTTTATGAATTAGTTCTTTTCTGTTTTCGAACTTTTTCTTGTTATGATCTCGAATAATCAGTTCTAAAACTGTTTCTTCGATATTTCCTTTGATGTGATGAACGTGGAAAAATCCTTCGTAACCTTTAGTTTCTTCTGGAGTTTCACCTTTCGGAAGTTCGTTGATAAAATCATTAGCCAAAAGCATAGAATTAATCATTTTTCCTTTTGCATAACCTGGGTGAACGCTTTTTCCTTTAAAAGTAATTTTAGCTCCAGCTGCGTTAAAATTTTCATATTCTAATTCGCCAATCTGGCTTCCATCCATTGTGTAAGCCCATTGCGCTCCGAATTTTTCAACATCAAAATGATGCGCTCCGCGACCGATTTCTTCGTCTGGCGTAAAACCTATTCTGATTTTCCCGTGTTTAATTTCTGGATGCTGAATTAAATATTCCATTGCCGAAACAATTTCTGTAATTCCCGCTTTATCATCTGCTCCTAAAAGTGTTGTTCCATCAGTTGTAATGATGGTTTGACCTTTATATTGTAATAAATCTTTAAAGTAATTTGGAGATAAAATAATGTTCTTTTCTGCATTTAAAACAATATCTTTTCCATCGTAATTTTCAACAATTTGGGGTTTTACATTTGCTCCGCTAAAATCTGGAGAAGTATCAAAATGAGAAACAAAACCAATTGTGGGAACTTCATGATCTACATTGCTTGGAAGCGTCGCCATGATATATGCTTTATCATCTATCGTAACTTCTTCAAGTCCAATTGCTTTTAGTTCTTCGACTAATTTATTGGCAAGATTCCATTGTTTTTGTGTACTTGGTGTTGTTTGTGAATGTGGATCTGATTCAGTGTCAATTGTTACGTAACTGATAAAACGATCTATGATATGTTGCATTTTTTTGAATTTTTAGCAAATATAGAAATTTTTTCTGCTGAATAATTTAGCTTTTTCTATCTGAATTAATAAAAAAAGGGATTCTGTATGAATCCCTTTATGATATTTAAAATGTTGTTATTTACTTTTTACACATCTAAAACCAACGTGGTTTGCAGCAGATCTTATTTCGCCTTTTCCTCTTGTACCGACCATATAACGAGTACAATATTGATCGGTACATAAAAACGAGCCGCCTCTGTGCACACGTTTAATTTCTGTCGGATCATTGGGATCGTAATAAGTGCTTGGTCCCGTTGGATTTTTTGTTGTTTTTCCGCTTTCCGCTAATGATTTATAGTAGTCAACGCTGTACCAATCATTAACCCATTCCCAAACATTTCCTGCCATATCGTAAAGTCCATAGGCGTTTGGAGCATATTGCGCTGTTGGAGCAATTCCTTTAAATCCGTCTTCGCCTGTATCTCCATCTTTTATCGGAAAATGTCCTTGGTAAATGTTAGCTTGAAATTTTCCCTTAGGTTTTAAATCGTTCCCCCAAGCATAAAGATTTCCTGTTTTACCGCCACGAGCTGCAAATTCCCATTCTGCTTCTGTTGGAAGTCTTTTGCCCGCCCATTTTGCATAAGCGGCTGCATCTTCGTAAACCACATGAACTACAGGATATTTTTCTCTTCCTTTGATTGTACTTTGCGGACCTTCAGGATGTCTCCAGTCAGCGCCTGGTTCGTAGCGCCACCATTGCAGAAAATTATTCAGGTTCACGGCAGAAGGAGTAGGAGTAAACACAACAGAACCAGTAATTAAATCAGCTTCGCTCGCAGTTGGAAATTCCTCTTTAGTTGGTTTTTGTTCTGCAACAGTTACATAACCAGTTGCTTTTACAAATTTTTCGAATTCTTCGTTTGTTACTTCAGTTTCATCCATATAATAACCATCAACATAAACGCGATGAATTGGAGCGGCATCTTTTGTAACGCCTTTTATGCTGCATAAACTTTCGTCTTCTACATTGCTTCCCATAGAAAATTCTCCGCCAGGAATCCAAACCATACCTTTAGGTGCTTTTGTTTCTGGTTTGAATTTATTTTCGATAGTTGGCTTAAATTCAGATTCCATGCTAACTGGAACTTCGTGGCATTCAGCAACCGTTTTTTCTTCTTTATCTGTAAATCTGGTGTAGCTATAGGCTATTGAAATAATGGATAATGTAAGTAATGCAAATATCCAAAAGGTCTTGTTTTTCATGGTTTATTTTTTTGAAACTGATAATGGTTGTAATAGAAGGGATAAAATTATAAAAATAACTTTATAGTTATACTAATTTTATAGAATTAATATATTTATTTATCTTCCTCAACAAGAACTACTTCGTATTTATCTTTTCCGTCTACTTGAACAGGCTGATAATAAGTTTCACCAAATTTTATGTATTTTACATCTCCTACAGTAACTTCTTCTCCGCCTTCAGGAAGATTTTCAACTATTGTTCCTGCGGTAGGCGCAACTACTTTATAAGAGCTTCCGTCTTTTTCATAATATGTACCGCCGTAGTAATAATTATTGACTGTTCCCGTATTGACTGTTTGTGCTCCACTCGGAATATTATTAACTGTTCCGCCAACGGGAGCTGGAACAGCAGTGTAACCACCGTTAGAAGGTGCGTACCAAACTCCTTGATCATAATGATATTGAGTACTTTCTACACTAACCACAATTGCTGTAACAGCTAAAGTAGTGACGAAAAATCCCCAAGGATGCCAAACTGGACCCCAGTAAAAAGGTCTGTAAGGATGGTAATAATATGGATGATAACCGTAATATCTGTATCCGCCGTGTATGTAAGGAGGTCGTGTGTAAACAACTGTATTTCTTCTTACCACGGTATTTCTATTATTGTTGATTGTAATATCTCTGCTTCTGTCTACATTTCGTGTATTTCCGCTAATATTAGTATTTCTATTGCCAGAATTTCTAGTATTATTGGAATTACGATTTGTAGTGTTTTTTCTGTTGTTAATTTTAGTATTAGAACTATTATTTGGTCTTGTAATTTTTGTTCCAGAACCATTAGAGCCAGGTCTAGTTACAGCTGGTTTATTTGCTGACGGCTTAGTTACAGCTGGTCTTGACTGATTGGACGGTCTTGTAACAGAAGGTCTTGTTTGAGCTCCGCCGGCAGGTCTATGAACGCCTCCGCCACCTCGATGTCCAACGCCTCCGCCTCCGTGACGCTGTGCGAAACTATCTATTGAAATAAGGAAAAATGTACCTATCAAATACATTAGTGCCGATTTTCTTGCTGATTTGGATATGTTTTTCATTTTCAGTTGTTTATATGAATTAAAGTTATGAAAAAAAATCTCTCGTTTAAAAAAATGAAACAAAAGTTTGTTTATAGATTTATAGTGAAATATCCCATTGTATTCTGAATCGCCAGCCTTGTTCCAACGGAAGTGTTTTGTCTTGAAAACTAAAATAGCTAACTTCTGAAGTTAGTTTGTTTTTATGTCCTTTAAAGAACCAGTTAAAAGCCAATGTAGATTCTTCTTGCCGATTTTGTCTAATTGAATAATCTGGTCTATATGCTGCATGTCTAGCTGCCATTTCCAGATGTTCAGGCCACCAATGAAAAACATTATGAAAGAAATAACCAGCTTGAACGTAATATCCTTTCATAACGGTCATATAATCATTGTTGTATTTATCGATTATTTCTTTAGTATGCCATTCGCTTTGCCAAGAAAATCCGCGATACATAAAAGCAGTTTCCAAATTCCATTGATTTACTCTGTATTGTCCCGGTAATCCGTCTTCAAATCCGTCTAGAGAACCGCCTCCAGCTTGCGAGAAACGGGTGTATGGACTTCTATTAGTGATAGCAGAAAAGGCAATAATTGGAGTTGGTTTTTCATGAAATTCTAAATCACAGCCTTCAAAATCCAAAAATCTACCTAAAAAATTCCATTGAGCTCGTCCAAAATACATAAGATGATTATCGTCGTTTGAAGTGCTTCCGCGTCCTGTACCTGTTAAAGCCGCAAACCAATAATTAAAATCGGCAATGCCTTTTCCTTTTAAATGCCCATAAACTTCCGCTCCCAATTCTCTATCAACAGTAAAAGGTCTATTAATAAGAGATCGTTCTACCATTTGCTGTTCGCCGCTGCTAATGAAACGTTCGCGTGTAAATTCTGTTTTCCATTGTCCTACTTTAAAACTGAGCCAATCCCATTTTTCAATCATTATTCTAAAATCAAGCAAATTAGACTGACTTAATTCGTATTCCCAATAATATTTAAGCCAAGGTTCAAAAGCATGACCGCCAATTTTAAGTCTGGCTCGATTTATTTTAAAAGTAGTTTTAGCATCTTGACTGTAATCATCATAAGTTAAAGGATCTGTATCATAAGGAGTTGAAAAACGAAACTGTAACCTGCTCTGTAATTGAAATAGAAATTTTTTATCACGGGTTTCTAACTCAATTCCTTTATTGCCATATCTGACATTCATTAGTTTTGTTGTGTCTTTTTCTTGTTGCGAAAGAGCTTCAAAACTTGCAAATAAAAATAAAATCACTAGTAGATTTTGGGTGATGTTATTTACTTTTTTTTTGATGTACATAAGCTCAGATGGTTTGTATCAATTTATTTTCCTCCAAAGTTTTTGGCAATTCCCAATCCAATTCCCCAGCTGTCATAAGCATTCCATTTAAAATCATAGCTTACAGTGCCGAAAATTTCCCATCTTTTTGGCAATTCATATCCGTATTCTACTCCGGCACGAGTCAGGAAAAAATCTTCTTCTTTGGCAAATTCACCTCCACAACCTAAAAGAAAACTCCAATGTTCGTTTGGTTTATAAATTCCCATTAAAGCAGGAGCTATAGGATAACTTCTTTCGACGGTTTCTTTATCTTCTCCGCTTGCGAGATTTTTTTCGACTTTAAATTTTTCAATAATAAAATCAGTATGAAGTCCGATTGCCCATTTTTCTTTAAATTGAAAAGTATAATCCAATCCCCAAGCCGGAAGGCTGAGAACTTCTCGATTTCCTTCATCGTCGCGACCTTCAAAAACATGGACATGATTTATAGAAAGTCCGATTTGATGATGCGGACTAAAAGTCTTTTCTTCAGTCTCTTGCGCTATAATTTTGTTGTAACCAATTAGAAAGAAAAACATAATTATGAAAAATGTTTTTCTAAATTGCTTATTGATTCTTGCTTTTATTTCATTTTGCATGACTACCAGATTTTTGAAATGAAAAAATTGTCACAAGATTTTTTAAATAACTATCTCAAAATTAAGTAATAAATAATCCGATAAGTTTTTAGATAGACTTGAAATGGTTTCATTTTATAATTTGCAACATCAAAAAAAGCTTTTTAGTCGATTTTTACTTGTTTCAAAGAATTGAACAAAATAGAAATGATTTGTTTTTGTAAAAAAGTACCTTTTTAAACTATAATATTTAAATTTGCAGCCAAAATAACAACAACACAATTCTTATGTATAAATTGATAATTCGTCCGATACTTTTTTGGTTTGATCCTGAAGAAGTGCATTACTTTACTTTTTCATTCGTTAAATTCATTTCAAAAATTCCTGGAGTTTCGGCAATTATAAAATCAATTTATGAGGTAAAAGATTCTCGTTTAGAAAGAGAAGTGTTTGGAATCAAATTTAAAAACCCAGTTGGACTTGCAGCTGGTTTTGACAAAGATGCCAAATTATATAAAGAATTAGGAGATTTTGGTTTTGGTTTTATCGAAATCGGAACTGTAACGCCAGTTGGACAAGAAGGAAATCCGAAGAAACGTTTATTCCGTTTAAAAGAAGATCAAGCGATTATTAACCGAATGGGATTTAATAACGGCGGAGTTCTAGAAGCTGTAGAACGTTTGAAAAAGAATTCGGGTGTTTTAATTGGCGGAAATATCGGAAAAAACAAAGTGACAGATAACGAAGATGCGGTTAAAGATTATATCATTTGTTTTGACGCGCTATTTAATCATGTAGATTATTTTGTAGTAAATGTAAGTTCGCCAAATACACCAAATTTGAGGGCTTTGCAAGATAAAGAACCGTTGACAGCTTTATTGCAGACTTTGCAAAATAGAAATGTTGAAAAACAAAAAACAAGTACGCAAAAAGTAAAACCAATTCTTTTAAAAATTGCTCCAGATTTAACAGACGAGCAATTATTGGATATTATTGATATTGTAAAAACGACTCAGATTGCGGGTGTAATTGCTACAAACACAACTATTTCTAGAGACGGGTTACAATCTGCAAATCAATCAGAAATGGGAGGTTTGTCTGGAAAACCATTAACAAAACGTTCTACAGAAGTAATTCGTTTTCTTTCGGAAAAAAGCAATAAAGCATTCCCAATTATTGGAGTAGGAGGAATTCACTCTGCAGAAGATGTTATCGAAAAACTAAATGCAGGAGCAAGTTTAGTGCAATTGTATACTGGATTTATTTATGAAGGTCCAGCTTTGATAAAAGCAATCAATAAAAAGATTTTAGGGCAATTGTAAAAGAAGCGCCTGAACTATTAATCCGGCAAGTATCGCAATTCCAAAACTGATTAATGTACCAATTAAAACATATTCAGTAAGTTTTCGGTCTTTGGCTTCTTTTAAATCTCCGAATCTAAAGATAGATTTGGCAGCGAGTAAAAATCCAATTGCTTCAAAATGTCCAGTTAAGATGAATCCGAAAACAAACAAGCGTTCTAAAATACCAATATAATTTCCAGCAGCTATCAGCGAATTATCCTGATGGCTGTTTTGGCTTTCTGGCGCCCATATCGAAATTATCGTTTTGATAAAAATTGATGTTGGTTTAGTAAGCAATAAGATTCCCGTTATAAGAATCCAGAATTCATTATCTTTCCAGAAATAGGGGAAAGCTTTGTTTTCATATAAAAGTACAACTCCAATTAATACTAATAAATGCGCAATTTGGTCTACTACAAACCAAGTTCGTTTGTTTTTTGGTTTCTGGAAATTTAATTTGATTAAATCAATAATTCCATGAGTTACGACAATAAAAACGGCATAAGGAACAAAACTAACTTCTCCTACTAGAACCGCTGCCAACACTCCGTGAAGTAAAATATGAAGATATAAATAAACGCTTTTATGTTTATTTGCTTCTTTATGACTTACCCAAGAATTTGGTTGCCAGATAAAATCGCCTAATAAATGCGCTAAAAGCAGTTTTATAAATAAAATCATAATGCTGTAAGTTGTTTTATTTGAGTTCTAAAATATTTATCTAAATGCATGACTAAATCAAACTGAGCACGTTTCTGTCTTCGACTTACGGCGGCTTGATTGATTCCTAATTTTTGTCCAAGTTCTTCTTGTGATAAACTTGGATTTTCTATAGCCAACGCTACAAATTCTGCCGATTGCACGAGCCAACTGTCCATAAATGTTAATGCGAGCTGAATCATTAAATTTAGTTTTTCATCAAAACTTAAATCTCCTGTTCGTAAGGCTAGTGTGACTTTTTGCTTTTTTAAAGTTTCAAATAATTCACCAGAATTAATAAAAGCAGAGCCGTTGCTTTGAGAAATTCTTTCCGAATGATGTGTTTTATCTCCAAAACCAATACTCATTCGTGCGTCAGATTTTATGGCTCGCAAACGTGCTTTTACCAAAATTGCGGTTAACAATGCATCTTCAGGATTAGTAACTTCAATCTGAAATTCATCTCCACGATAAATCTCCCATTGACTTGGTGTTGTGCCAAATGGCGTTAAAATTTTTTTCAAATCTTCTACCCAATGTTCAGATTGCTGTCGTCTTGAACCAATTATATCGCCCGTAATTACGCTAGTCATAATCAAATATAATTAAAAAATAATAAAATTTCTATTACAAATATAAGTAATATTTTTAATTATTACACTTTTAGGTAATATTTTTAAATATTACGTTTTTGGGTAATTATTTTTAATATTACAATATTTTGTAATACTTTCGATTCGGCTAAAATTATCTTTTATTTCAATAAAAAAGAAACTAACTTAGCCTTTACAAATGAATAAGCTTTGAATAAAGAAATCAAGATTATCGAATGTCCAAGAGATGCCATGCAAGGCATTAAGACTTTTATTCCGACAAAAAATAAAGTGACATACATACAAGCTTTGCTTCGTGTAGGATTTGATACCATTGATTTTGGAAGTTTCGTTTCTCCAAAAGCTATTCCGCAAATGCAAGACACAGCGGCTGTTTTAGAACAACTTGATTTATCTCAAACAACAAGTAAACTGCTTTCTATAATTGCAAACACTCAAGGCGCAATTACGGCTTCAGAATATGAACAAATTCAATATTTAGGTTTTCCTTTTTCTATTTCGGAGAATTTTCAAATGCGTAATACTCACAAAACTATTGCAGAATCTTTAATTACTTTAGAAGAAATTTTAGAAGTTGCCGATAAGAAAAAGAAAGAAGTGGTCACGTATCTTTCTATGGGTTTCGGAAATCCATATGGAGATCCTTGGAACATTGAAATTGTGGCAGAATGGACAGAAAAACTCGCGGGAATGGGCGTAAAAATTCTATCGCTTTCTGATACGGTTGGAACTTCGACTCCAGAAGTAATTACCTATTTGTTTTCAGAACTAATTCCTAAATATTCTAAAATTGAGTTTGGAGCACATCTTCATACAACGCCAGAAAGCTGGTTCGAAAAAATCGATGCTGCTGCAAAAGCTGGCTGTGCTCGTTTTGATGGTGCTATTCAAGGTTTTGGAGGCTGCCCGATGGCAACAGATAAATTAACTGGAAATATGCCAACAGAAAAATTAGTTTCTTATTTTACTGCAAATAAGAAAGTTACAGGTTTGAACTCTTTAAGTTTTGAAAGTGCTTACAACGAAGCTTCAAAATTGTTCGGAAAGTTTCATTAATAAATGGTTATATTTACTAACTTCGACAATGATTGTAAGCATTAAGCGTTACATTTATTAGATATACTTTTGTCATGAAATCAGCCTTCTATAAAGTTATAAAAATAGTGATCTTGTCACTTTTATTTTCTTCATGTTCAAGTGATTTAGACTTTGGTCAAATAGATGATCTTAAGTTAGAACCTGCTTTTGTGGCAAATCTTGCTTATTTTGATATTCCAGCAAATAAGCTAATCGACGACGGTGGAAATCATGTTGTTGATGATTCAAGAGGATTTGATGTTTTTAAAGATAAATTTTTTAATGATCATTTACGAAAAGCCGAATTCAATTTTGAAATAGAGAATACCATAGATCGTGCCTTTGTTGTAAGTCTTCAATTATTAGATGCTAATGATCAAGTATTGCAAACCTTAACTTTTCCTGTTCCTGCCTACAGAGGAACTGCCAATGTTATAAAATTTCCGACTGAAGTCTTTGAAAATCAACGATTGGATCTCTTAAAAAAGACTGTAAAAATAGGTTTCAAAATTGCAATTTCTCAAGGAACTCCGCTAAATAGTCAGAGTTTAGGAAATTTAAAATTAAAATCAAGTGCCACAGCTTATTTAATAATTGGATGAGAAAAATATATCTGATTATCTGCCTCGTTTTTCAGCTTTCTTGTTTTTCTCAAAATAAAGAATTACTGTATAATTTCACGGCTATTCCGCAATCTTTAATGGTAAATCCAGGAGCCGACGTTTCTTATAAATATTATTTTGGATTTCCAGTTTTATCTGGAATTTCAGCCAATGTTGGTTCAAGCAGTTTTACGGCTTATGATTTGTTTGCCAATAACGGAGTCGATTTTAATCAAAAAGTTCGAAACGTAATTAATCAATCTACAAACAGAGATAAAGTTGTAACCAATCAGCAATTGGAAGTATTTTCAGGCGGATTTAGAATTGGCGGAAGAGAAAGTCAATCATACATTTCGTTTGGATTATATCAAGAATTTGACTTTTTTATGTTTGTTCCAAAAGATTTGGCAATATTAGCTTTAGACGGAAATAGCAATTACATCGGAAAATCGTTCAATCTTGGAGATCTAAGCATGAAGGCTGAGGTTCTTTCGGTTTGGCATGTCGGTTTTCATAAAAAAGTAAACGAAAAATTTGTTTACGGGGGTCGTGCTAAAATCTATTCAAGCGGTGCAAATGCTACATCTACAAAAAATTCAGGTTATATTTACACAGGACAAAACTCTGGAGATGCTAATCTTTATAAACAAATAATTTCATCCGATTTAGAATTAAAAACTTCTGGACTTTCTAAGTTTACAAAAGACGAATACGAAGGAAATGTGGTAAAAGATATTGCAAATAATACTTTTTTTAGCGGTAGTTTAGGTCTTGGTGTCGATGCTGGTTTTACTTATTATATTAAAAAGAATTTGCAGCTAACGGCAAGTGTTGTGGATTTAGGTTTTATAAAACAATCTAAAGATATTGAAACTTTAACCTACAAAGGAACATATCGATATGATGGAGTAAATCCCGATTTTACAGGAAATGACGAACCAGAAGATATTTTTGATGAATTCGATAAAGCCATTCCAAGAGATACATTATACAATAAGTATACTACGTGGCGACCAACTAAATTTTATTCTTCTATACAATACTCATTCGGAGAAGCGCGCCCTGATGACGAATGCAATTGTAGAGGAAAAATTAATACGTACTATAAAAATGCAGTTGGAGCACAATTATTTGCTATGTCTGCGCCGCGTGAACCTTTATTTGCTTTAACAGCATTTTATAAAAGAAGTATTTTTAAAAAATTAGAAGCAAAAGCAACTTATACTTTTGATACATTTTCAAACAAAAATATTGGTTTAGGACTCGCAGGAACACTCGGGCCAGTAAATATTTATGCTCTATTTGGTAATGTTTTAGAATATAAAGACTTATCGAAGGCGAGTAGTGCAACTTTTCAACTGGGAATCAATTTTGTGTTTCAAGACCGTGATGATGATTAATTTTAATTATCATAATTAGAAGCCATTTCCAGCTGTCCATTACAAGCACTCGAGCCAAAAAACTTTTTTTCAAGGCTTAAAAAGAGCTTCCGTTGGTCGCTTTTTTAAACCAGAAAAAAATGTTTTTTAGCTTTTCGTGGCTTTTCATTTCCATCTGGGCTAGGGCATATGTTTTTATAAGACAATTCTTGTAAATGCAAATTTATGAATAACTTAGTATTTAAGTTAGCAATTTATTCACTATATTTGCACGCAATTCAACTAGAAATTGCAACATGATAGCACACAACTCCAAGATTATCGGCGAAGGTTTAACTTACGACGATGTATTATTAGTACCTAACTACTCGAATGTGCTTCCCCGCGAAGTGAGTATCAAATCAAAATTCTCAAGAAACATCACATTAAACGTTCCAATCGTATCTGCTGCTATGGATACAGTTACAGAAAGTGCAATGGCAATTGCTATGGCACAAGAAGGCGGAATTGGTGTTTTACATAAAAATATGACTATCGAACAACAAGCAGGAAAAGTTCGAAAAGTAAAACGTGCTGAAGCAGGAATGATTATCGATCCGGTAACATTGCCAATGAATTCTACTATTGCTGACGCAAAAAATGCCATGAAAGAATTCGGAATCGGAGGTATCCCAATCGTTGACGAAAACAAAATCTTAAAAGGAATTGTAACGAATCGTGACTTACGTTTCGAGAAAAATGGCGCAAGACCAATCGCAGAAGTTATGACAAGCCAAAACTTAGTTACAGTTTCTGAAGGAACTTCATTAGAGCAGGCTGAAGTTGTTTTGCAAGGTCACAAAATTGAAAAATTACCAGTTGTAAACGATAAAAACGAATTAGTTGGTTTAATCACTTTTAGAGATATTACAAAACTGACTCAAAAGCCAATCGCTAATAAAGATTCTTTTGGTCGTTTAAGAGTTGCGGCCGCAATCGGAGTTACTGGTGATGCAGTTCAAAGAGCTGAAGCTTTGGTTGCTGCTGGTGTAGATGCGATTATTATCGATACAGCTCACGGACATACTGAAGGTGTTGTAAATACATTGAAAGAAGTAAAAGCAAAATTCCCTCAAATAGATGTAATTGTTGGAAACATTGCGACTCCAGAAGCTGCTAAATATTTAGTAGAAAATGGAGCAGACGGAGTAAAAGTTGGAATCGGACCTGGTTCTATCTGTACAACTCGTATCGTTGCAGGTGTTGGTTTTCCTCAATTTTCAGCAGTTTTAGAAGTTGCTGCGGCTATTAAAGGAACTGGAGTTCCAGTAATTGCTGATGGTGGAATTCGTTATACAGGAGATATTCCTAAAGCAATCGCTGCAGGTGCTGACTGTGTAATGTTAGGTTCGTTATTAGCAGGAACAAAAGAATCTCCAGGAGAAACTATCATTTTTGAAGGAAGAAAATTCAAATCTTACCGCGGAATGGGTTCTGTTGAAGCAATGCAAACTGGTTCTAAAGACCGTTATTTCCAAGATGTTGAAGACGATGTTAAGAAATTAGTTCCAGAAGGAATCGTTGGACGTGTTCCTTACAAAGGAGAATTGAACGAAAGTATGCTTCAATTCATCGGAGGTCTTCGTGCTGGTATGGGATATTGCGGTTCTAAAGATATTCCTACTTTACAAGAAACAGGGCGTTTTGTTAGAATCACGTCAAGTGGAATTACTGAAAGTCACCCACATAACGTAACTATTACAAAAGAAGCTCCAAATTATTCTAGATAATTTTAGCTTTTATAGATAAAAAAAAGGCGTAAGATTTAATTCTTACGCCTTTTTTTTATTTGTTTTTTGATATTTGCGATGTTTGTTTAAATTCACTTTTTGATTTTAACTGTATACTAAAATCGGTATCCTTCAAATCAAGATTAAAATCCATTTTTAAATTGTTTTCGGCCATAAAATGATTTGGAATATCATAAATTAAATCTCCATTTCCAATTCCAGAACCGCTTGTGTCAAATCTTGTATCAGACATTTTCATTGTATAAGTTTGCGAAATATCAAAGAATGCATTTTTTGAATTCATACTTTTTAATTTGTATACCGTAGTAATCACCATTTCAATGTTAATACCTGCAATTGGTAATGTTAATGGACTTTCCTGAACAAAAGATTCTCCGATCTTTAGTTTTTTCTGAGGCATAACTAATTGCGAAAAAGTACTTTGAACCGTTTGAAAAATGACATTTTTCATACTTTCTTCCATGTCTTTCGCAACAATAGAATCCATTTTTGGTAAAGTGGTTTCTGAAGTTTTTCCGTAAAGCAATGTGCCGCTTGGAATTATTGTTCTTCCATTTCCATCGACAGCTTTCAAGTATTCAATTGTAATAGGAAAAGTTCCTTCTTTATCTGTTTTACCAGTTTTAGAAACAATTTCAATGGTCATGATGCTTTTAATTGCTGTTGGGTTTGGTACTTGATTTTTCTTTAATGTTTCTAAAAAAGTCTCACTTCCAGAATATGTAACTTCATAATCTGAAGAATTAATTGTTGTTTGATTATAAACAGTTTGTGGAGAATAACCAGCTTTAAAATCTAAAATTTGATTAGACTGACCGTAATTAAAGATCGTTGCAGAAATAAAAAGAAGTACAAATAGTTTTTTCATAGTTAAGTTTGAAGCGTTTTTCTTTTCGCTAGTTCAAAACGAAAGTAAGAAATTAAAAACAACTTTGCTGTTTTGTTTAAACAAGATTTTTCGCTCGTTTAGAAAGCTACGAAAGGGCTGTCTAAAAAAAATAGCTTTTTTTGTAAGCTTCGGAGAAGCAAAATATTTATAGAAAAAATTATACGTTTTTAATATAAAGCTCCGGCGGAGCGAAATATGTTAGGTTAAAAAATGTCGCTCCGCCGGAGCTTTATATATTCGTGTTGATTTAATTTTTTATTATTTTATTCCTTTGCGCCATACTTGCTAAATTTAGCATTCCATCCATTTTCAGAATAAGATTCTCCGTGAATTCCATCACTAAGTTCAACTATATTTTTGCTATTTATTGATATTTGAATATTGTTTTCAAAATCAGCCAATTCTTGTAATGAAAAAAGAAAATCATGAATTGCGATATCAATACTTTTAATAACAATTTCTTTGATTAGTTTTTTTTGTGATTCATTAAATTGACTAATTTCTGTTTGCAATTTTAAATTTGATGGCGCTTTAGATTTATTGCTTAAAAGAGTTTCAGCATTTCTAATTCCTTTATCTCTTAGATTTTTAACTAAGAATTTTCCAAAAATATCAAGTGATTGTTTTGAGTCCATGATTTTGAATGTAGTTTTAATCTTTCAAATTTACTTAAAAAAATATCAAAAGAGATTTTATAATTGCTAAAACCTACTATTCAAAATATCCTCCGCAACAATATCTGAATGCAATAAATCTTCCATTTTTTTAGTCATACGTTGCGCTTCTAAGGCGTAACCAAACATTTTTTGTTCGTAATCTGCGATTGCTTCATCAATTGTTTCAAATTTTCCATTGGTTAAATTTTCAGTCAAATGAAAAGCATCAAACAATCCCATATTAACTCCTTCGCCAGCAAATGGAGGCATTAAATGCGCTGCATCTCCAACAAGAGTAATATTTGAATGTTCTTTCCAAGATTCCTCCAAAGAGAATAATCGTAAAGGCAAACCTGAAAATTCGGTAGAAGCGGCGAAGAATTTTTTATAATCGTCACCCCAATTTTTGAAAGTTTCATTTAAAAAGGAAATCACAGAGTTATTATCTTTAAAATCAATTCCGTGATTAAAAATCCAATCTTCATCTGCTTTAAACGAAACTCCAAAATGTACAGAACCATCGCGCATAGTATGGGTATAAAACATTTTGTGTTCGCCCATTGCCATTACATTTCCGTTTCCATATTTTGGTTTAAATTCAGGATAATCCTGCTCTGGATTTACAATTTCTCCCTGAATGATATAAGTTCCCGAAAGCTGTGGTTCCTGATCGCTGAGAAATTTTCTGGCGTTAGATCTTCCTCCGTTGGCAACAATTACAAAATTGGCTGTAGTTTTTGTGCCATTTTTAAATTCTAAAACATACTGACTTTCAGTTTTTTCGATATTAATTAATTGACTATCCCAAGAAACTGTGTTTTCGTGAAGATTGTCCAACATAATTTTTCTTAAATCTTTACGATCAATTTCTGGACGAGAAAAAGCATTAGTTTCATCTGGCATTTCATCAGAAGTTATATTGCCATTTATATCAGCCATTTTTTCGCCAGTTGGTCTTGCGTATTGCAGAAATACGTCCATTAATCCAGCTTTTTGAATCGCGTATTGACCTGAGTCAGAGTGAATATCTAAAGTACCGCCAGAAGTTCTGGCTTCAGCATTAATATCTCTTTCATAAACTTTTACGTCAGCACCATTGATTTGTAAAATACGAGCAGTTGTTAATCCAACTGGACCGCCGCCAATAATGGCAATTTTTTTATTTTCTATAATTGAAGTTTTCATTTTATTAAAATTTGTATTGTAATTGCTCTTCGACTTTGCTCAGAGTTACAATTAGAATTTGAAATATTTTAAATTGATTTTAGAAATTGTAATTGTTGTTGAAAAATTAAGGTGTCAAAGCTTTTAAAACTAAATTGAAAGCTTCGGTTTTTAGTTCTTCAGTAAAAACAAAAGCTTTTCCGGACATTGATTTCCCTTCTCGATGAAACTCTAATAAAGAATAAAGTGGTCCGTAAGCAATACTCCAGAATATTTCGTAAGGAACAGAAATAAGTTCTTTTCTATCAATTGCGGCAAGCATAAATTCTGTCATCATTTGTTTGTAATCGCCTGATATTTCAGTTACAATAGCCTCACCATAAGTAGAATGTTTTAATAGTTCTAAACAAGTCGCTTCAAGTGTAAAATTTAAATTGAAATAAATACGGTTTTCCCATTGCATTCGTAATCCATCTCTAAAACTCATATCCGCAGAAAATCCGTCGAACATCTTTTCGAAGAAGTTTTTACCAATTTCAATTCCGATTTTTCTAATCAAATCTTCTTTGTCTGAATAATAAATGTAAAGTGTTGCGACAGATATACCGCATTCTTTTGCTAGACGATTCATTCCAAAACCTTCTATGCCTTGCGCAACAATCATTTCAATTGCTTTTTGCTTTACAATTTCTTCTTTATTAATATCTCTTGTTCTCATAGTCTTAACTAATTATGATGCAAAGATATAAATAATAAATGAATGTTCGCTTATTTATTTTTTCAAGGCTCAAAGTTAGTGAGGTGCAGAGGAACAAAGGTTTTTTTATTTAATGGTTAATTGTTAATGGTTGATTGTTAATTGTTAATTGTAATGGTTGATTGCAGTGGTTTATTGTGTTTCTTTTAATTTGATTTGAGAATAACTGAATTGCCTCCAGCTTTAGCTGGAGGTTTATTATAAATTGAGAAAAAGGCTTTAGCCAAATTTTTTACTTTATATATTGAAACAAAAAAAATCAGCTGAAACAATTTAATATTGTTTCAGCTGATTTTATATGGATAGTATATTTATAAAGTTTTCGTAGGTTCTGCTTCTCTAAGATTCTGATTTTCTAAAATCTCTTTTAAATAAGGCTTGGTAGCAGTTTCTATATCGCCTTCAGAAATATCTAAAGCTTTCGGATCTGATGCGAGTTGCAGCCAAGGTTTTGGTCCGTCAAAAGGATAACTTCCAAAAACAACTACTGGAGTTCCTTTTACTTTTACATTTTCTTTGTCTTTCAAAATCCATTCGTCTGCGAATTTGTAAAGATATTTAGCGTCTTTTTCTAATAATCTTAAGCAAGAATGCGAAGCTGGATATCCAGGCAATTCATATTGATGAAAACCAACGCCAAGTTTATTTTCGATATTAAAGTTCCATTTTAAATCCCATTCGTCATTAAATGTACTAGTTGTTTGTTCTGCTTTCCAGTTGGTGAAAAATAATCCAGTTGGAGTAGGATCTTTTTTTCTTCCCATGTTGGTTGGACCCGTACGAACTAATTCGCCATTTTCATAAGCAGCAAAAGCTTGCGTTGGATATGAAAATAATATTATTTTAGAAACTTCTTCTAAAGCAGAAACATGCAATGGAAATGGAAGATAATAAACCAAATCACCGCTAAAATCTGCAGGAATTACAACAGAATCTAGTTTTTTGAAATTTGCTTTATCAGTTCTGTTTAATGCGTAAACAATATTCATTTTACTGCTATCAGCTTCATTTACCTTTAGCCACTCTTTTGTATTAGAAATTTGATAAGAAACCGTTTTGGGTTTTTTATATTCAATTACTTCTTTTTTATCTGTTTTATTTTCAGTCAGCGTTATGGTATCGGTTTTTTTACAAGAGCCTAATAATACTAACGTTAATAATAATAATCCGTTTGCTGTGTAATATAACTTTTTCATAGGTCGTATTTTTATGAAAATAAAGTTATGATTATGATAGCTGAAAAGGGTTACATAATTTTTTGAATTGGTTTCGGGATTTACATTTATGTATTATAAAATGATTTTAATTAAATCAAACCTTTTATTTTAGCATGCTGCAATAGCATAATAGTTTTTGCATCAGTAATTTCTCTAGATTCGATCATAGCATAAGCTTGATCAAAAGTAAATTCTAAAACTTCAATATTTTCTTGTTCAGCGTCTAGTCCGCCGCCTTCGCTTACTTTCATGCTTTCGTCGTATTCGCCAACAAAAAGATAAAGAATTTCGGTTACTGCGCCTGGAGACATATAAGTTTCGAAAACTTTTTCTACTTTAGAAATACGATAACCTGTTTCTTCTTCGGTTTCGCGAATAATCGCCGTTTCGGGATTGTCTTTGTCTAAAAGTCCAGCGCAAACTTCAATCATCATTCCATCTTTATTTCCGTTAAGAAAAGTCGGTAAACGAAACTGGCGAGTTAAAATGACTGTTTTTTTTGTTGAATTGTATAATAAGATTCCGGCGCCATTTCCACGATCGTAAACTTCACGAGTATGAATTTCAGATTCGCCATTTTCTTTTTGGTAATCAAAAGTAACTCGGTTTAAGATATACCAATTGTCTGATAATAATTTAGTTTCTTTAATTTCAACTTTTGGATTTTTCATAAATGAAATAATTTGTATAAAAAAACGCTCTGATTATCAGAGCGTTTAAATGTATTATTTTGTTATTGTTTGCTTTCTGTCTGGTCCAACCGATACAATTTTGATTGGCACTTCGATTTCTTTCTCAATAAATTCAATATATTCTTTTAGCTCAATTGGCAATTGGTCATAAGATGTTAAACCAGTTAAATCTTGTTTCCATCCTTTAAATTCTTTGTAAACCGGAGTAACATTTTCTGGTTCAATGTTGTAAGGAAAGTGAGAAATGTTTTGTCCTTTGTAGTTATACTCTGTACAAACTTTTAAAGTTTCAAATCCAGAAAGAACATCACCTTTCATCATCATTAATTGAGTAACTCCATTTACTTGAACAGCATATTTTAAAGCTACTAAATCTAACCATCCGCAACGTCTTTGTCTTCCTGTTACAGAACCAAATTCGTTACCAACTTTTGCCATTGTAGCACCAACTTCGTCAAAAAGTTCAGTTGGGAAAGGTCCGCTACCAACACGTGTAACGTAAGCTTTGAAAATTCCATAAACCTCTTTGATTTTGTTAGGAGCAATTCCTAAACCTGTACAAGCTCCAGCAGCTGTAGTGTTTGATGAAGTTACGAAAGGATAAGTTCCGAAATCAACATCTAGTAAAGATCCTTGAGCTCCTTCGCAAAGAATAGATTTACCTGCTTTTTGAGCTTGGTGCATGTATTCTTCACTGTCAATGAAATCTAATTTTTTCAATTCTTCAATAGCTTCGAAGAATTCTTTTTCTAGTTCAGCTAAATTATATTGAATCGCAACATCATAAAAAGCAATCATTGCTTCATGTTTGTCAGCCAAAGCTCTGTAACGATCTTTGAAATCTTCTAATTCGATATCTCCAACACGTAAACCATTTCGACCAGTTTTGTCCATGTAAGTTGGTCCAATTCCTTTAAGTGTAGAACCAATTTTCGCTTTTCCTTTAGAAGCTTCAGAAGCAGCATCTAGCAAACGGTGAGTTGGTAAAATTAAGTGTGCTTTTCTAGAAATAATTAATTTGCTTTTGATATCAAGGTTGAATTTTTCTAAACCTTCAATTTCTTTTTGAAAAACTACAGGATCGATTACAACACCATTTCCGATGATATTTACTGAGTTTTTATGAAAAATTCCAGAAGGGATAGTTCTAAGTACGTGTTTAATTCCGTCAAATTCTAATGTATGTCCTGCATTTGGTCCTCCTTGAAAACGAGCAATAATATCATAATTTGAGGTAAGTACGTCTACAATTTTTCCTTTACCTTCATCTCCCCATTGTAATCCTAGTAATAAATCTACGGTCATTCTTTTTTAATTTGCGTTGAGACAATCAAAGTTGTCCTACTGATTATGTAGTTAATTTTCTTTTTTATTTTTTTGAATAAATCCTCTTTGCGGATTATTGTTTTTGCTTTTTGTTTCCGTAGAAATAAAGTGAATGATTCGTAATTTCGATATCAAATATTTCTTCGATTGTTTTTTTGATGGTTTGAATTCTTGGATCACAAAATTCAATTACTTCTCCAGAATCAGTCATGATAATGTGATCGTGCTGTTTGTCGAAATAAGACTTTTCATAGTAAGCCTGATTTTGTCCAAATTGATGTTTTCTAACCAAAGCGCAGTCTAACAATAACTCGATCGTGTTGTATAAAGTAGCTCTACTCACACGATAGTTTTTGTTTTTCATTTTGATATACAAGTTTTCGATGTCAAAATGTTCTTCGCTGTCGTAAATTTCCTGAAGTATAGCATAACGCTCAGGAGTTTTGCGATGCCCTTTTTGTTCAAGATACATTGTAAAAACGTTTTTTACAATTTCTTGATTTCTAGTGTTGTCAGTTGAAATGAGTGTCATATCCGGCAAAGATAAATTTTTATTTTCAATCAATAAAAGTTTCGGGTTTAAAGTTTAGTTATAAAACCCTTATAGATAGGTTAAAAAGTTAGGTTCTGTATTCTCTAGTCACTTTGTCAACACCGTCAATCTTCTTAATAGCATTGATCATTTTCTTTAAAATGGTGTTATTTTTTACAATTACAGCAATTTGTCCATGAAAAATCCCAGCATCTGTGCTCAACGAAATACTTTGAATATTTACGCTCATATTGTTCGAAATTACTCTTGTTAATTGGTTTGTAAGACCTAAAACATCCATTCCTGTAATATTGATAATGGCTTTGAATTCTTCTTGCGAAGAGTCAATCCATTTAGCGCTCATGATTCTGTAGGCATAATTAGACTGCATTCCGATAGCATTCGGACAATCTTTTTTATGCACTTTAATTCCTTCGTTAATCGTCACAAAACCAAATACATCGTCACCAGGAATCGGATTACAGCATTGAGATAATTTATAATCCAATTTATCGTGTTCCGTTCCAAAAACCAGCATGTCATAATTACTGCTGATAACTGGTTTGTGAATATCTTCGTCGGCGGTATCTTTATTTCTTTTGATTTTATTTTTAAAGAAATTGATGAAAGAATTTCCTTTCTGCGCCGCATAATCTTTTAACTGCTGATTTTCGATCGCGCCAATTCCAACTCTGTAAAATAAATCTAAACTTGTTTTTAATTTAAAGAAATTAACTAACTCGTTTGTAACTTGTTCATTAAAAGTGATTTTTAAATGTTTCAGTTTTCGAACCAGTAATTCTTTTCCTTCTTCTGCAATTTTTTTAGTATTCTCGTTTAGAACGTTTTTAATCTTATTTTTTGCTCTAGAAGTAGTTACATATTCCAGCCAGTTTACAGTTGGTTTCTGATTTGCAGAAGTAATAACTTCGACCTGATCTCCACTTTTCAGTTCGTAATTCAAAGGAACTAAACGTCCATTTACACGAGTTCCGCGGGTTTTAATTCCAATCTCTGAGTGAATGCTAAACGCAAAATCTAGAGAAGTTGCGCCTTTAGGCAATGATTTGATTTCTCCTTTTGGCGTAAATATGAAGATTTCTTTAGAATATAAATTCATTTTAAAATCTTCAACAAAATCAACTGCGTTTGTTTCTGGATTTTCTAGCGCTTCACGAAGTAAATTCAGCCAAACGTCTAAGCCACTTTCTTCAGTTGCTCCATTTTTATATTTGTAATGCGCAGCATAACCTTTTTCTGCAATTTCATCCATACGCTCACTTCGAACCTGAACTTCGACCCAGCGACCTTTTGGTCCCATAACGGTGATGTGAAGCGCTTCATAACCAGTAGATTTTGGTGATGAAATCCAATCGCGCAAACGGCTCGGGCTCGGGCGATAGTGGTCTGTAACGATGGAATAAATTTTCCAAGCTATAAATTTTTCTTCGTGAGGATCAGATTTATAAACAATTCTTAGCGCGAATTTGTCGTACACTTCGTCGAAGCTTACATTTTGAGCACGCATTTTTCTACGAATAGAATAAATAGATTTCGGGCGTCCTTTTATGATATAATCGACACCTTCGTTATCCAAAGATTTCTTCAATACATCTGAAATATCTTTGATGTAAGCGTCTTGTTCTTCTTTCGTTTCACGAATTCTACTAACAATGTCGTTGTAAACTGCTGGTTCAGTATATTTTAGTCCTAAATCCTCTAGTTTGGTTTTAATGTTATAAAGTCCCAAACGGTGGGCAAGAGGAGCATAAATGTATAAAGTTTCAGATGCAATTTTGGTTTGTTTATATTCTGCCATCGAATCCATAGTTTGCATATTATGAAGACGATCGGCCAATTTGATCAGAATTACTCGAACATCATCATTCAAAGTCAGAATCATTTTTCTGAAATTCTCCGCCTGCATCGAAGCGTTTAAATCTTTTTGAACTAATGAGATTTTCGTCAAACCTTCAACCAATTGTGCCACTTTCGGATTGAATAAGCGCTCAATATCTTCAACCGTAATTGGAGTATCTTCAACAACATCGTGCAATAAGGCCGCGGCGATAGAAGTCGCTCCCAGACCAATTTCTGAGGCAACGATTTTAGCAACTGCAATAGGATGAAAGATATACGCCTCGCCAGATTTTCTTCTCTGTTCTTTGTGTGCATCGACCGCAACATCAAAGGCTTTTCGAATTAATTTTTTGTCGGCTGGGGTTAAAGTTTGGTAACTTATTCGTAGTAATTCTTTGTATTCCTGCGCAATAGCTTTATTTTCTTTTTCAATATCTATTTCTGTCATAACGGCATAGTTCAAGTACTAAAAATAAGAATTTGTTTGAACATACGCAAGGCTATACGATTGTAGATTTTAGTCCCGAAGCCTCGGGATTAGATTTTAGATTTTTGAGAGTGTAATTTTTGAGATTTTGATCTCTAAAAAGGGCTTCGACTTCGCTCAGCCTGACAACCGAAATAGGGATTAAAAATAAATTCCAATTTTTAATCCCGAAGCTTCGGGACCAAATTCCAAAAGGAGTAAAGCGACTTTTTTAAAATCTAAAATTTAAAATCTAATCCCGAGGCTTCGGGACTAAAATCAGAATCCTCTTTGTCTTTTCGCTTCAAAAATCAAAATTGCGGCAGCGACAGAAACGTTCATACTATCAATTTCGCCTTGCATTGGGATAATAATGTTTTGCGTAGCTTCGTCACGCCATTGTTGTGTTAAGCCAGTAGCTTCTGTGCCAACAACTAGAGCAGTTGGAGTAGTGAAGTTTTGAGTATGATAAGAAGTTGAATTTTGTAAAGTGGCACTGTAAAAACTGATCTTTTTTTCTTTTAAAAAAGCGATAATTTCTTCAGTTGTTCCGGTCGCGATTTGATTGGTAAAAAGACAGCCAACGCTAGAACGCACAATATTTGGATTATATAAATCGCTTTTTGGATTCGCGATTAAAACCGCGTCTAAATTTGCCGCATCTGCAGTTCGTAAAACAGCGCCAATATTTCCTGGTTTTTCTAAAGATTCAACAACCAGAATCAATGGATTTTCAGATAGTTTTAAATCTGATAATTTTAAAGATTTGGTCTTCGCCACCGCCAAAATTCCTTCAGTAGTGTCGCGATAAGCCAGTTTTTGATAAACTTCTTTATTGATTTCAATTAATTGAAATGAATTTTGAATCAGTTTATTGATTTCTGATTCTGAAACTAATTCAGGTAAAAATAAAACAGTTTCAATTTCGTAACCGCCTTTTATGGCTAATGAAATTTCTCTTAAACCTTCAATCAAAAACGTTCCAGTTTGTTTTCTAGCTTTAGATTTTTCCTGAAGTAAAACTAAAGATTTTATAAACGGATTTTGAATTGAAGTAATTTGTTTCATTTTTTTTAAGGCTCAAAGTTGCAGAGGGGCAAAGGTACAGAGTTTTTTTCTTCCTGCAAGGTTTTTAAAACCTTGTAGGTTTACAAATTATTTCCATAGTTTTTCAGCTTCTTTTTGTGTTAATGCCTTTATTAAGTTTTTCGAAAAGTCGACTTCGATAAGTGGAAAATCCATTTGATTTTCACCAGTTAGGATAACTGATTTTTGTAATATTCTGCTAATTTCATTCATAAAATTTAGAATCTCTTTATAGTCTTCAAAAGAAGTTATTTCTCTTGGATCGATATCAAATTCAATTTCATTAATTGAGAAAAAATGTTGATTTATTATAATATTATCAATTATAATTGATGCACATTTTGTTTCCATTAAGCCTGTTTCATCATGCAAGTATTCAATTACATATTCTAAATCAATTGGATTAATAATTTGGTTTTCTCCAGTTAGACCATATTTTACGATTTGGCTTGAGTTCAGATAATTAATTAAAATCTTCCAATCATCAATAGATGTGTTTTTTATGTAGATATCCCGTAATGATCCTTCAGGTTCAAAAATCCATTTTATGTCTGTCCAATTATTTGTCATTGTGATATATCTATTTAATATTTTGCCACGAATTTCACTAATTTTCCCTCGTAGTAAAACAAAAAATAATTCGTGTAAATTCGTGAAATTCGTGGCAAATAAAATCTTTACTCTTCTGTAGAATTGTTATTTTCCTCTAAAAGAGCTGTTTCTTCAGCAGGTTTTGTAACCACTTGATCTTTATTTCCAAAAAGGAATTTCTTGATTCCTGCAAAAGCAGCAATAACTCCGATTACGATAAATTTTGCGAATTTGGCTAAAATAGCAAAGAATCCAACTTTTGCCAGCACTTTTCCAGCTACAAGTCCGCCAATTGTCCAAGCGGCAACAGTATCAGTGTCAGCATCAAAATCAAGGTATTTATTTCCATCGTTGAACTCAACACTTTTAATGATTCCTGGAATACTTGCTTTTACTTCTGCAAGCTGATCAATGCCAGCAACAGCAGAAATATTATACATTCCTTTTCTTCCTAAAACTCTTAAATCATAATTTAAAGTATGGTTTTTATCATGTCCAAATTCTAGTTCTTTTGCCCAGTGCAATACTTTTAAAGTGTTGTCATAATAAGGTTTTGATGCCCATCCGATTAATTCAACTTCAGAATAGCCACCTTTTTTTCTTTCTTCATTTTCAGCGGCAACGTCTTCTTTCATTGTTTTCAAAAGATCATCGTAATCAATGTCGCCAGCATCGTCGTCTTTTACATAACCATCGCCTTGATAGCTAATTACAAACATCCAGCTGTTGTTGTGCGTTACGCCTTTTCCGTCTGGAACTAGAGAACCTAAAATGGTTTTATCTTCTGGATTTCCCCACAAATTGCTTAAGACATTTTGCGTTTGTTCGGCATTTAAAAACTTAAATCCTTTTGGTACATTTAATGTTCCATCACCTTCTTGCAGAGTGATTTTTCCAGATTCATAAGTAAAAGATTTTTCGATTTTGTCGTAGTAAGCGGCAAGTGTATCGGGTTTTTGAGCGCTGATTTTAGGAATTGCTATCAGCCATAAAAAAAGAAAAAATAGTGTTTTTTTCATTTTGGGGTTGGTTTTAAATTGGTTAATTATTTATGGTTTTTGATTACTTATTGAATAATTCTGAAATCTCTTTTTCGACAGGATGCGATGTTTTAAAATCATATCCAAGTAGTTTTGCCAAAGTTTGGGCAAATTGTTTTTGGTAGAATTGAGCTTCTGTCTTGATTTCTCCTTTTGGAGCAATTTCTGGTCCCATTGCAGCAAACCAAATTTCAGATGCGCCAGGAACATCGGCACCATGATCTGTCCATTGCGCTTTTACTTTGTCGCCACGGCCATGATCTACAGTAATAAATAAGGTAGTTTTGTTTTTGTATTGAGGATCATTTTGGATGAAATTCCAGATTTCCTGAATCCATTTGTCAACTTGATTTGCTGCATCTAAATAAGATCTGTAATCTCCATGATGTGCCCATTCATCCGTTTCTCCATAGGCAATATATAAGACTTTTGGTTTTTTTGTTTTAAGCTCATCTAATGCCTGATAATGTGTAAAAACGTCTAAACATTCAGATTCATGAAAAGGCTTAAACGAATTATCGCGCATTTCGTTCAATAATTTTTGAGAAGCAGTTGGTTTATTTCCGCCAACTTTATCAAAAGCAGAAATGACAGGAAAACCACTTCTTTCTTCATTTAAAATTCTGTCAAAAGCGTCCCACGCGCCAAAAGCAGCTACTTTTCCTTTAAATTTAGATTGCTGATTTAGAAATTCTAAAATATTGACATTTGGATTGGCTTTATAACCATTTGAGTTGACTTTTAAATCAACATTTCCAGTCATAATTTCGCTATATCCAGGATAACTAAACCAATAAGGATTGGCAACATCAACTTTGTTTCCTAAATCTCTATTGCCATAAATTTGACCTTTTGAAGCAATTTCTGACCAGAAAAAAGGCATTAATTTTTTTCGTGCTTCTTTGATATCGGCATCAGCATATTTTTTATAAATATAAGCGCTGTCTCCTTGATTGAATTTTTTGTCGTTTGCAATTGCGGGATCAATTCCTTTAAAAACTTCCTGCCATCTAAAACCGTCTGTAGTGATGATAATGATGTTTTCTGTTTTTTGTGCTAAAGATTTACAGCTCAATAATATGAACAGAATTAAAATTGCTTTTTTCATTTTTAATTAGTTTGAAATTTCATGAATTATATTTCAAAACTAATTAATTTTATTAAGCAATTTTTACGGAATGTCGTAATGTAACTATAAATTAATAAAAGATGAAAAGAAGCCTTTTATTCTGTGTCGTTAAACGAATTAACCTTAAAAATGAGTTGCAGTTTTATAGGTTTTTTTCTTGAATTTGGATAGCTTTCAGAATTGATTCTTTGTTCAAACACTTTCATAATATCCAAATCTAAATCGTCTCTAACGGCGTATTGAATTTCATTTTTTTTCTCTTTTAATTCAATCTCCACCATTATTTTTCCAGATTTCTGAGAGTCTTTAAATAATTGTTCGAAGATTTCACTAGTTTTTGCAATGATCAATTGGATATCTTCTACAGAACTATTTTCAACTATTTCTTCATCAGAATTTAAAAGAATTAGTTTTTCGAGTTTGGTTTCTTTGCTTCCTTTTGATAGAGAATCAACTACTTCGCCATTTTGGTACATTACAACAGGCGAATTATTAAGATTGTCAACAGTTCCAGATCTTGGTGCTTCATCTAACCATAATAATTTTAAATTTTTCTTTAAAAGGTTTAAAATATAATTATGTTCTTTTGTTTCAACAATTAACAACGGTTCTTCAATATCAAAAGAGATTACAGACCAATAATAATTTAACTCTTCTGGGGTTGCTTTTCTTATTTTATAATCGTTTGCAACTTCCTTTTTAAACTCATCCCAAATAATTTTAGATTCGTCAAAATCTTGACTCGTTTTACCTTCTAATATTAAATTGTCAACATGAAACTGTACTTTTCTGCCTTCTATTTTTTTGAGGTTTTCATTCTCTTTATATCTTTTCCATAAAACGGGTCCAATTATAAGATGATCTTGTACTATTTTATAATCAGGATTATCGGATAAATTATCGGCAATTAATTTTTTGGCTTTTTCGAGAGTTTTAACGCTTATATAATTATAAACGACACCTTTTGGAATTGTTATTTCTTCAACTTTTTGAGCATGAGATAGAAAACTAAAAAAAGCGAATGCAAAAAGTAATGTTTTTTTCATTTAGAGTTTTTAAAATTAATTATTTATAGTTTACTAAAACATTTTAAAAGCTTTATAAAATTCCTCTAGATTTAATTTCCAAGTATTTATTAATAGCGTCTAAAGTCAAATTTTCTGGTTGTGTTAAAACCGAATGGATTCCATATTTTTTTAGTTCGTTTACAATTAGTCGTTTTTCGAACATGAATTTTTCTGCGATTACTTTGTCATAAACCTCCTGAAGCGTATTTGTTTTTTTATTTATGATGCTGTTCAATTCAGTATTGCTAAAGAAAACCACAACCAATAAATGGCTTTTTGCAATTCCTTTTAAATAAGGTAATTGTCTGTTTAAGCCGTCCATTGTTTCAAAATTAGTGTACAGAATAATTAAACTTCTTTGATTGATATTTTTCTTGATATCAACATAAAGTCTGCTGTAATCGCTTTCAAAAAAATCGGTTTTGATATTGTATAAAGTCTCTAGAATTTTTTGCATTTGAGAACCTCTTCTTTCTGCAAAAACTCTATTTTCAACTTTTTTAGAAAAAGAAAAAAGTCCGGCTTTGTCCTGTTTTTTGAGAATGACATTCGACAAAACTAAAGCAGAATTTATCGCATAATCCAACAAAGCCAATCCGTCAAAAGGCATTTGCATAACACGGCCTTTATCTATTGCCATGTAAACAGATTGCGATTTTTCGTCCTGAAACTGATTGACCATCAAAGAGTTTCTTTTCGCAGTCGCTTTCCAGTTTAGTGTTCTTAAATCGTCACCTTGAACATATTCTTTAATCTGCTCAAATTCCATTGTATGCCCAATTCGGCGTATTTTCTTGATTCCGTATTGAAACAGATTATTCGAAAAAGCAATTAAATCGTATTTCCTTAATTGAATATAAGATGGATAAGTTGGAACCATCTGATTTTTATCAAAAATAAATCTTCTCGAAATTAGTTTTAAAGGCGAAGAAACATAAATATTTAAAGCGCCAAATAAATATTCACCGCGTTCCGTCGGACGCAATTCATAGCTGATTTCTTTTTGTGTCGCGGCATCAATTGTTTTTAAAATCTTAAAATCGCGAACTTGAAATTGAAACGGGATTTCATCGATAATTTTAATTAAAACAGAAAAATTATAATGATTTTTTAAACTGATTTTTATCGGATTTAAATCTCCATTTGATAATTTTTCGGGTGTAATTCTTTCTGCTTCAATCCCCGTTTTGACAGTATATAACAATAAAATATCGATTCCTAAAAAAGTCACTAATCCTAAAACTAGAAGCCAAACTGCATTGTAAATATTTGGAAAAATAAAAGCGCAGACAAAAAGTCCTATAATGCCTAAAAGCACATAGAAAAAGAAATTATTTAGATATAGACTTTTTATGAATTTCATTTTTTTGTTTTGAGTTTCAAGTTTCAGGTTTCAAGTTTCAAGTTTTACTCATTAACAATTCACCATTTACAATTAACAATTATCTTGGTATTTCTACCGTTTCAATAATCTGTTTAATAATTTCTGAGCTTGTAATACCTTCCATTTCACGTTCTGGAGTTACAATAACACGGTGTTGCAAAACTGGAGTTGCTGCTTCTTTAATATCTTCTGGCGTAACAAAATCGCGTCCGCGTATAGCTGCAAAACCTTTAGCCGCATTTAAAATTGCAATTGAGGCACGAGGAGACGCTCCTAAATATAAAAAGGCATTTTCGCGAGTATTTACTACAATTCGGGCAATGTATTCCAGTAGATTTTGTTCAACTCTAATTTGTTTTACCAAACCTTGATATTGTCTGATTTCTTCAGAAGAAAGTATTGTTTTTATTGCCTCTAATTTATCGTGGTTTTGTAAAGTATGTTCTCTCTGAATAATTAAAATTTCTTCATTCAATTTTGGATAATCAATACTAATTTTAAAAAGAAAACGGTCTAATTGCGCTTCAGGTAAACGGTAAGTTCCTTCTTGTTCAATTGGGTTTTGAGTTGCAATAACCAAAAAAGGCGCGTCTAATTGATATTCAGAACCGTCAATTGTAATTTGACGTTCTTCCATAACTTCAAAAAGTGCGGCTTGCGTTTTTGCCGGCGCACGGTTTATTTCGTCAATTAGAATTAAATTAGAAAAAATTGGACCTTTTTTAAATTCAAATTCTGAACTTTTCAAATTATAAATAGAAGTTCCCAAAATATCAGACGGCATCAAATCTGGCGTAAACTGTATTCTGCTAAAACCAATATTTAAGGTTTTAGATAATAATTTGGCAGTAATTGTTTTAGCAACTCCAGGAACACCTTCAAGAAGAACGTGACCGTTTGATAAAATAGCAACCAAAAGCTGATCGACCATTTTGTGCTGTCCAACAATTACGGTTTCAATTTCTTTTTTAATTGTGTTTACGTGATCTAAAAGCGGCCCTAAATTAATTCGGGTTTCAAAATTCACATTTTCGTTAGTGATTTCGTTTGCATTTGTATTGATATCGTCCATAATTTGGTCTATTTTTTATTTTTATTTTACTACAGATTAAGAGGATTAAAAATGATTTTTATAGAATGAATTAATCTGTGTTAATCATTTTAATCTGTGGCTTATATTTTTAATTAGTGCAAAATCTTTTCAATTGCGGTATTTATTCGCAGCAAATCTTCTTCAAGACTTCCGTGATAACTATTTCTATGATTGTTAATTAAAGAAACAAGTTCTTCAATATCTTTTTCGTCTTTTCCGGTTTTGTAATGTAATTTTTTTATAAAATCATCATTCAGTTTTGTTGTATCTATTAAAAAGTCAGTTCTAATTTTTTCTAGAAAATAAATGATTTTTTTGTCAATTAAATTGGTGTGATCACCTTCTTGATAATATAAATTTCCGATCGTTTTGGTAAAATCGACCGTTAAATTTTCTAATGGTTTAATAATCGGAACGACGCGTTGTTTTCGTTTTGCATTAAAAATCATAAAAATTAAAATACCAAATAAACCTAAAAACCAAGCCGATTTTAGAGGCGGCTGACTCATAATATAACGAAGAGGAGAACCCGAAATTCGTTCGTCTTTAGGTTCTTTATTGTACCAAAAAACATCTCCTTTTGAAAAATAAGACAATACATTTTCAGCATACTTATAATGGTCTTTTTTCAGCAAAGTGTAATTGGTAAAAGCTACTGGCTGTGTATGCAAATAAAAATATCCGTTTTTATAAGGAACCTCAATAAAGTTAATCTGTTTATTTTTTTTATTGTTTTGATATCCTAAAACAGTTGTATTTAAGGTATCAATTTTAGAAAAATAATCATTTAAGCCAGAGTTTAAAGTATATTTTTTATTGCTTAATTTTTTGTTTGCCAACCATGTTACAACGCTATCTGCGGGAGGAAAATCGGCTTGTGTGCGAACTTTTAAAGAATCAAGCAACAAGCTCGGAAATTCTTTCATGCTCAAAAAAGCTTTATTTCCGTGCGAAACAAAATATAAAATCTCTATCATCGATCGATCATCAATATTATTCACTTCAGAAATATTGATGAAATTACCTTTCACTTTATAATTTTCTACATCTTTCGAATCATCATATTCAGAATCTAAGTATTCGTATGCCGTTTCGGTTGAAATTCTTTTTATTTTTTGATTCTTAAAAAAGCGATTTGCTTCTTGATCAAAAACATAAAGACCAAACGGAATTTTGTCGTTTACAGAATAAGTCGGAGTCCAATCGATTGGTTTTGGCTGTCCTTTGTCTATCAACAGAATAAAACCAAAAAGCAAAACCAAAAACGCAATGTATATTTTAATATTTCTATCCATTGCCAAAGGTTTTTAAAGCTTGTTTGAATCTGTTTTCTGTGCTATTAAATCTAATATCGTCAATTTCAAATTCGCCGTACCAGATGTAATTGTATAAGTAGGAGAGATAAGTAAACTCTTCTTTATGAGCTGTTTGCTGTAATTCGTACAAATAATCAGAATTGGTTTTTTCGATATCCCATTCTATATAATTATGCTGAGCCATAACTTTTAAAAGCCAAAGATAATAGTAGCGAATGGCAGCTCTTTTTTCGCCGTTCTGAATACTTTCTTTAATAAGCTTTTCGAAATCTAAAAGATGAATGTTTTTTTCGGCATCAGAATAAAATATGGTCTTTTTATCCGATTTCCCAAAAATCCATTTTCCTTCTTGATTGGATATGTTTTTAGCAATAAAATAAACAACAATAACAACCACCAAAATGGCAATAATTCGAAATAAAATCACAACAAAGTTTAATGAAGTCTGTGCACTTTCAAAATGAAAAAGGTTTGCAAATAGTTTTGCGAGCCATTCTTTAAAAAGATCCCACCAGTTTTTTTCTGGAGTTTGATATTCATAAATAAAATCCGAACCAGTATATTTTTTCTTAAAATTTTTATCAAAATGTTTGGCTTCAATTGTTGAGGCATCAATCTGAATATCTTTTTCAGAAAATTTTATTCCAGATACTTTTGGAGGTTCTTCGTATACAGCAGTACTGTCTTGAGCCATTGAAACGCCAAAGCAAAAAAGAAAAGATAAAATAAATAAGAATCTTGTCATTACTTGGGTTTAAAGATTTTTGGCTGTTAAAGAATGTATTTTTTTGTGCACGATAAAAGGGTAGATCAAATAATAAAACGAAATGAGACTTAAAGTAGCCAAAATAATAAAAATGCTTAACCAAATTGGCATATCAAGAGAATATCTTGTGATAAAACCTTCTAGAAATCCTGCGCTTATTGTAAAAGGAAAAGTACTCAAGAATATTTTGAAACTGTTTTTAAACCCGATTTTGAACGAATTTAAGCGTGAAAAAGTTTTCGGAAAAAGAATCGAAGCTCCCAAAATAAATCCAGTTGCAGTTTCGATTACAATGGCAAAAATTTCCATCGAACCATGAATCCAAATTCCTCTTACACTTTTCCAAAAAACGCCATGTTCGTAGAAAAAGTATTGAAAAGAACCTAGCATAATACAGTTTTGCAAAAAAATATAAAAAGTGCCAAGTCCGGCAATTATGCCATAGAAATAGCATTTTGCGCCTACATGTAAGTTGTTGACCGTAATTCCAATAAAACTTCCCCAATTGCTGCCAGAACCGTAAACCGCCATCGGATTACCTTTTTTGATATTTGCCAAAGACATATTTACATATTCGTCGCCCATAATAAGCCTAACAAAATCTTGATCATATCGAGCCGAAAGAACACCAATGCCAACAGTTATAAAAAATAAAGCAAAAGCGTAGTATAAATACCTTCTGTATTCGTAAACCAGCAAAGGAACTTCAATTTTAAAAAACTCAACAATTTGATTTCTATCCGTGCGCTTTGTTTTGTAAATCTTTTGATAAATCTGCGAAGCAAGATGATTTAAATAGACAACCGTTTTACTTTTAGGATAATACGTTTGGGCATAAGATAAATCATTCATCATTTGAATGTACAAATTAGCTAATTCATCAGGATTTTTTTTAGCTTTACCGAAAATTGCCAGCTCAAATTCGAGCCATTTTTCTTTGTTTTGTTTTATAAAGGCGATTTCTCTCATTGTTGGCTAAAATATAAAATATGTCAGAATTATCTATTAATACGACACAAAATGTTAAAATAAATTTTATTGCCGCTACAGTAGGCGAGCGATTAGGGGCATTCTTTATCGATTTGTTCATTATGATCTCTTATGCCACGGCGCTTTCGATAATTCTTTTCAGTTGGTTAAAACTTGATAAATTGATGACTGATTTAGACGGATGGTCTAGAGGAGCTATTTTTATCATTTTGTATTCGCCGCTAATTGTTTATTCTTTAGCTCTCGAAAGTATTTTTGAAGGACAATCGTTAGGAAAAAGAGTTGTTAAAATTAAAGTGGTAAAAATTGATGGTTATCAGGCAGGTTTTGGAGATTATCTGGTGCGTTGGTTTTTTAGAGTAATTGACTTTTTTAGCTTTTTCGGTCTTCCAGGAATAATTGCAGTGATTACCAGTAAAAATGCACAGCGCTTAGGCGATATGGCGGCAGGAACGGCGGTAATAACATTAAAAAATAAAATCAATATCAGTCATACTATTTTAGAAGAAATAGACGATGCTTATGTTCCGACTTATCCTTTGGTAATCAAGCTTTCAGATAATGATATGCGTATTATTAAAGAAACTTTTCAAAAAGCTGAAGCCAAAAACGATCATGAAATTATCTATAAATTGGTCGCGAAAATTGAAGCTGTAACCGGAATTAAAAACCAATCTGGAAACAATAGCGATTTTATTCGAGTAATTTTAAAAGATTATAATTTCTACACACAACATATGTAAGCTTTTTTTTAGATATCGAAAAAGTTCTTTAGGTTTTGATGATATTTTTTTATATTTAACATGTTATTAATTAGTGGGTTAATTTTAAAAAGTAAAACATGAGAAATTCAAAGGCTTTGTTTACCGCATTAATGTTTTTTATCACTCTTTTCAACTTCGCTCAAGGCGGAAAAAAATTAGATAAAATCATAAAAAGAGATTATCAGATTATTGAATGTACGATTTCAAAAATGTCTGATAACACCGTAGAATATTCTCTTCCTGGAGAAACGCTTCAAATTTCAATTGATATTTCGAAAATTGCCAGAATTGATTTCGCAAGCGGAAGATCTCAAACTTTTGATGTTTCTCAAAATAATTCAGAACCAACTTCAAGTCAAACCATAAGCGCTCAAGATGTTAAGCCAAATACCATCGCGGTACTGCCAGTTCCTTATGTTAATTCTGATACGCAAGAAGCTTCTGAAGATATGGCAAAATTTGCGCAGAATGATTTGTATAACAAATTGTTAGATAAATCTTCAAATATATTTCCACTGACCGTTCAAGATTTAAGAACCACAAATAGTTTATTGCATAAAGCCGGAATCGATTACAAAAATATTGATGAAACACCAATTGAAGATCTCGAAAAAATATTAGGAGTTGATAATATTGTTGCCACAAAAGTATCGTATACTATTGGAACAACTTCAACGGCAACAACTTATAATAGCGGAAATGCCAAAGTGAGCAATAATAACAAAAAAGTAACAACAAGCGACGTTTCGACAACAACAGCAAACAACCAGAGTTACTACTATTACACGGTTTACTTTGATATGTATAAAAATAAAGACAAAATCTATTCGCAAACCCGTAAACCATTTTTAGCCGTAAAAGACAGTTGGATGGAATCTGTTTCTTATTTATTAAAAAGAAGTCCGATTTACACTAAGAAATAATATAATGGTCGATAACAAGTTTAGATCAAAAATCGATATTTTTCTTGTACTTTTTTTAGCATTGATATTAGGCGGCGCGCTCGTGCGACTTTTATTAGATGCTAATTGGAAAGCAAGTATGATTTTAATTTTTCAGATTGCTTTTATTACGCATTTATTTTATACAACTTTTTACAGTATTAAAAATAAAACATTAGTTATAAAAAGCGGTTTCATTGTCAATACTTCTCTGGATATTTCGAGTATTACCAAAATTTCTGAGACTAATAGTATTTGGAGCGCTCCAGCTATTTCTTTTGATCGTTTAGAAATTTTGTACAATAAAAACAAAACCATTTTAATCTCTCCCAAAGAAAAAACAAAATTTCTTGAAGAAATAAAAAGAATAAATCCTGAAATAGAAATAGTACTAAAAAAATAGGAAGAATACTAAAAACTCTGCACCTTTGTACCTTTACCTCTTTGTAACTTAAGAAAAATGTTTCATTTACTAGATATTATTGGGACAATGGCTTTTGCTATGTCGGGCGCTTTAACAGCAATGCATAAAAAACTAGATCCGTTTGGGGTTTTTATCATTGCATTTGTAACGGCTGTAGGAGGAGGAACGCTTCGTGATGTTCTTATCGGAAGAACTCCAGTTGGTTGGATGCGCGATATGCAATATGTATATGTAATTATTTTAGGTTTTTTTCTAGCTATTATTTTTAGAAAAAGATTTGATAAACTTAGAACTTCTCTATTTTTATTTGATACTATCGGACTTGGAGTTTTTACTTTAATTGGTCTTGAAAGAGGAATTCTAACTGGACTTCATCCCGCGATTTGCATTGCTTTAGGAACAATGACTGCTTGTTTTGGCGGAGTAATTCGAGATATTTTATGCAATGAGATTCCGAATGTTTTTAGGGAAGAAATTTATGCTACAATTTGTATTTTCGGCGGAATTGTATTTTTTGGTTTAAGAAAATTAAATTTAGACGACGATATTTTATATTTAGTTACTTCCTTAATTATTATCTTAATTAGATTAATGGCAGTAAAATACAAATGGCATTTAAAAGCATTTGACCATAAATAATCTAGAAATGTATACCATAAAAAAATACCATCAAGACGATTATTTAATCTGGAACGATTTTGTCGCCCAATCCAAAAATGCTACTTTTTTATTTCATCGCGATTTTATGGAATATCATAAAGATCGTTTTGAAGATTTTTCGCTTTTAATTTTTGAAGAAGATAAATTGAGAGCAATTCTTCCTGCTAATAAAAGAGACAATTCTGTTTATTCTCATCAAGGTTTAACTTATGGAGGTTTGGTTTTTTTATCAAAAATGAAAGCAGAAAAAATAGAATCAATTTTAGATGAAATTTTACTTTTTTTGAAAGAAAATCAAATTGAAACCTTTTTTTATAAGCCAGTTCCTAGTTTTTATTTTTTGGAAGGAAATAAAGAAATGGACTTTTTTCTGTTGAAAAGAGGAGCTGTTTTAGAACAAAAAGAAATGAATTTGGCAGTTAATTTGTCAGTTCCTTTGAAAATTTCCAAAAGTAAAATGAAACATTTCAGAAGAATTGAAAATCTGGATTTAGATATTATTGAAGAAGAAAGTTTCGATCCATTTTGGGAAAATATTTTACAACCAAGACTATTAGAGAAGTTTGGTGTAAAACCAGTTCATTCTAAAGAAGAAATCACACTTTTGCAATCGAAATTCCCTAAAAATATCAAGCAATATTCTGCCTACAGAAATGATGAAATTATTGCAGGAATTACGATTTTTGAAACGGAAAATTGTGTTAAATCTCAGTATGGTGCTACTTCTAAAAAAGGGGAAAAATTTAGAGCATTAGACTTTTTATTTATTAATCTAATTTATAAATATAAAAAAGAAGGCAAGTGTTTTTTTGATATGGGAATTGTAGATGACGAAAATGAATCAGGTTATAATTTCGGGCTTATAAAACAAAAAGAAGAATTAGGCTGTTCAGTTTATAATCAAGATTTTTATAAAATAAATTTAATGTAATACTAATTGAATTTCTATAAAAAAATAATTCAAACCAGTTTGTTTAAGATTACTTCTTTAAACAGTTTTAGTGTTGTTTTAAAAATCGGAATAGGATTAATTACGTCAAAAATATTAGCCATTTTCGTTGGTCCAAGCGGAATGGCTTTGGTTGGAAATCTTCGTAATTTTTTAACTTCATTAGAAAATATATCAACTTTAGGTTTCCAGAACGGAATTGTGAAATATACGGCTGAAAATGAAAAAAATAAGAATGAACTTCAAAAAATAGTTTCGACTGTTTTGATAAGTTTGGTTTTTTTGACGCTATTTTTAAGCGGAATTTTATTTTTTACGGCTTCGTTTTGGAATGAGAGAATCTTTGGAAATAACACCGAATATTTACTAGTTTTTAAAGTTCTAGCATTGGTTTTACCAACTTACGGACTTTCAATTTTCTTGATTGCTGTAATTAACGGTTTAGGAAAATTTCAAAAAGTAATTTGGATCAATATTATTGGAAATATTATAGGTTTATTAATTTCCATTTTTTTCATTTTACAATTTAAAACCATTGGAGCTTTATTGGCAATTGTAATTGCTCCCGCTTTATTATTTGTTATTACACTTTATTTGGTGCAAAAGGAAATTCAATTTCTTCAATTCGTTAAATTTAATTTATTTGATTTTAAAATTCTAAAAAACCTTTCGTCTTATTCCTTAATGGCGTTGGTTTCATCTGTTTTGGGGCCTTTTATCTTTCTCGCAATCCGAAACCATATTATTCAATATTTAGGAATCGAACAAGCTGGATATTGGGAAACCATAACGAGAATTTCTTCCTATTATTTAATGTTTGTGAGTACTATTTTAAGTGTTTATTTTTTGCCAAGATTATCAAAATTTCAAAATAATTTAGAAACAAAAAACGTTTTTTGGCAGTTTTACAAATACATTCTTCCCGTTTTTATTTTGGGTTTAACGATTATTTATTTCGGAAGATTTTTAATAGTTGAGATGCTTTTTACAAAAGAATTTTTACCCGTAACCGATTTGTTTTTCTGGCAACTTTTAGGAGATATTTTTAAAGTTTGCGCGCTTATTTTAGGACTTCAGTTTTTTGCTAAAAAAATGACTTCAGCTTTTATAATTACCGAATTATTTTCGCTTTCCGTATTATATTTTTCAAGTTTATATTTTACGAAACTATTTCAGATTGAAGGCGTTGTGATAGCATACGCTTTTCAGAATTTTATTTATTTAGTAGTTCTTTCTTTATATTTTAGAAAAAGTCTGTTCTAGTTTTCATTCCATTTTTGAATATACTTTTCGGCAATTTTTATATAATCGTGATGCTCTTCAATAAATGTTCTTGCACGTTTTGATATCGTAATAATTTCATTTGGATTTTCTATTAAAAAGGACAATTCTTTTACCAGATAATCTACATCTGGAATGGCATTTATGCAGACTTTTTCAGAAAGATTATAGTGTTTACTAAATTCAGATTCAGCGCCAGTAAAAACAACTTTTCCTTTCGCCATTGCTTCTAACGCATTGTAACCTTGATCGTAAGCGTAAACCATATCCAATAGAATATGACAGCTTTTGTATAAATTAATATATTCAGAATAAGGAACGCTTCGAACTGTAATAACTTCCACTTTTTTAGCGTATTTTTCTTCAATTATTTTTAAAGCTTTTTCAAAATAATCGTTTCCTTTTTTCAAATAATTATCATTGTTGATGCCATGAAAAATGACAATTCTATCAATAATTTCAAGCGGTTTAAAGGAAAGTTTTTCAATATTAATCGGATTCGGAATCAATCCTAAATATTTCTCATTTCCTCGAAGCGGAATATGATAATCTAAATCTGAAGCAATGATTCCTCTGCAATTTTCATAAATAAACTGATGCAGTCCGATAAATTTTTTTTCACGGAATTTCAACGCATTTCCAAAAGATTTTCGATCAATTTTATGATTAAAATATAAAGGGAAAACAGATTTAAAATCAGGATTTTCAAAGCAATATTTCACATTTAAATAATCGTAGCCGCAGCTCAGTAAAAATAATTTTTGATTGTTTTTTAATAAATAAGAAATGATTTTTTTTTCGTAGAAAGGCGTACAGTAAAAACTATTTTCGTTAATAAGCTGCACAATATCAAAACCAGAACATTGTTTTTTGAATTTTAGAAATTGGCGAAAAGTCAAATAAGAGCTGATATCAAAACCGGAAATTTTGAATACAGCAATTTTTATTTTTTTCAAGAAACCCGAATCCCATTTTTTTTGAATAGGAAAATCAACAGGAAAATTTTTAAAACCGTCGTTGAGACCAATAATAAAAACTTCATGACCTAAAGCCTTAAGACCTTCTTTTAAAGAATTATGCAAATGGCTGAATTCGCCTACCAATAAAACTTTCATTTATGTGTATATTTGACAAATATATTTACTTTTTCGGTCAAAACATGAATAAAAAGAAAGTTGCTATTGTTTCAAATTCTTTAGGAAAAGGTGGAGCAGAACGTTTTGCAGCTTTGCTGACTTTTATGTTAGAAAATACTGGTTTTGAAGTTCATTCAATTATAGTAAATAATGTTGTAGATTATTCATATACAGGAACTTTATTTAATTTAGAGAAAGAAAGTTCGAAATCATTTCCTTTCTACAGAAAAATCAAAAAAGGCATTTTATTACAGCGTTATTTAAATCAAAATAATATCGAAATTGTTATTGATAGCAGATCGAGAAATGTTTTGTTGAGAGAATTAATAACCCGATTTATTTACCGAAACATAAAAATATTTTACATCGTTCACAGTTATAATTTTAAGAATTATTTCCCTGATTCAAAATTCTGGGCAAGAACGATTTACAAAAATGCTGAAGCTTTAGTTTGTGTATCAAAAGCGATTGAAGAAAAAGTAAATCAGTTTTTAGAATTAAAGAATACGACAACAATTTATAATCCTTTTTTTATTCCTGAAACAGAAGTTAAAAATGCTATTTTAGAAACTCAAAAAGTGATTTTGTATTTTGGAAGATTTGATGAAAAAGTTAAAAACTTCAGCTTGTTATTAGAAGCTTTTTCGCAATCTGAAATTTTTTCGAAAGGATACAAACTTCGTTTGCTGGGCGAAGGAAATGATCTGAACTTCATTAAACAAAAAATAAAAAGTTTGAATCTACAGAATTACGTCGAAATTTTCCCGTTTAAAAACAATCCTTATAAAGAAGTTCGAGAAGCTAAATTTGCAATTCTGACAAGCAATTATGAAGGTTTTCCGTTATCAATTGTAGAATCATTAGCTTTAGGAACTCCCGTAATTGCTGTAGATTGCAATTCTGGACCAAGAGAAATAATCAAAAATGAATTTAACGGATTGTTGGTGGAAAATCATAATCCAAAAGCTTTGGCACAAGCAATAAATAGATTTGGAGATGATGATGAATTATATGATTTTTGTAAAAAGAATGCTTCAAAAAGTGTTGTACATTTGACTTTAAATACAATTTCAGAACAATGGAAAAATCTTCTCAACAAGCCAAAATGACAACAAATCAGGATGTTCAATTATTAGAAATTCCTAAAATTGAAGATCGAAGAGGAAATCTTTCTGTTATTGAAGGAAGCACGATTCCGTTTGTTTCTAAAAGAGTGTATTATTTGTACGATGTACCAAGCGGAAGCAAGCGTGGCGGGCACGCACATATTGAGCAGCAAGAATTTTTAATTCCGCTTAGCGGTAGTTTTGATGTAGTTTTAAAAGACGGAAAAACCATTAAAACGGTAACGCTCAATAAACCAAATGTTGGACTTCTTATAGTTTCGGGAATCTGGCGAGAGCTTAAGAATTTTTCTTCAGGAAGTGTTTGTCTGGTTTTATCTTCGGATGAATTTAGCGAAGAAGATTATATTCGTGAATACAAAAAATTTAGGTTATTTAAAAACGGAGGAACCAAATCCTAAATTTGCTAAAAACGTTTTAAACGAAATTAAGAATCGCAAAAAAGTTGCTGGAAGCTGCAATAAGATTCTTTTTTTTAAGCTAAAATTATTCAAATCTATTGAATTGGAATATTTTATAAAAAGCTCGTTTTCTCCAGCTAATTTGCTTTTTATGGCAAGAGAAAAACGATTTAAATCCAGAAATTTTTTTAAATCTAAATTGGTTTTTTCAGCTTCTTCAAATTTAGAAAAATCCATTTTTTCTTTAATGAATTTAGTGTTTTTAGAAAGGCTTTTAGAATCGTAAACGTAATGGGCTAAAATCTTCCAAGAAAAAACTATAGGATAAATTAATCCAATTCTAATCCATAAATCTGTGTCTTGTCCACTTTTAATTTTGGTGTCGAAGTTTCCAACTTTATCAAAAACAGATTTATGAAAAACGGCGCACGAAGTACACAGAACGGTTTCTTTTAAACTGGCTTTAAAATAATTTACAATTTCAAAATCGTCGTTTGTTTTTGAAATGGAATATTGTGCTGGAATAGTTTTTTTTGAAGTATCAAATTCAATTGCAGCAGAAAATACTTTTTGATCTGGAACTTTAGAAATAAGAGAAAACATCGTTTCTAAAAAAGTTGGATACCAATAATCGTCTGCGTCGAGAAACGTTATAAAATCAGAAGAAGCTTTTTCAATTCCGTAATTTCTGGCCGTTGAAGCGCCTTCGTTTTTTTTGATATAATATTGAATTCTGGAATCTTTAAATTGCAGTATTTTTTCTTCGCTTTTGTCTGTAGAACCGTCATTAACAACAATAATCTCAAAATCATGAAAAGTTTGCTCTAGAATACTTTGTATCGTATTTTCGATAAAATTTTCTTTGTTGTATAATGGAATTATGATAGAAAAAAACGCCATTTATTTTCTTTTTAAGAAACAATAATAACCTAATTTGTAAATGTCAAACAGAAAAAGAGATGGTTTTTCTGAAAGTAAATTCCGTTCTATTTTTTTTTCTGATTTTTTAAAAATAAAATAAAAAAAAGAAAGCAACTTTAATCTTTTTAATTTTTCGAACGAAGCAATAATTCTACTTTGATTTTGGGATATTTTGTTGGCTTTGTTTAAAAAAGCTAAATTTTCTAATGCAGTTTTTGTTTTGTTTAAAAACAAATCAGAAGTTTCTAAATTAAGATGAAAAACTGGATTTTCAATATGTTTAGTTTCAATTTTTTGTGATTTTAAAACACTAAAAAAAAGTAAATCTTCATAACCATATTTTGTCAAAGTTTCATCAAAAGGAAAACGAATAAGAATTTCTTTTTTGATTAATAAATTCGAAACCAAAGCAAAATCAGAATGGTTTTTAATTCTTTCCGATAAACTTATTGCTTCTCTTTCTTTGCCATAAATCCAACGTAAAAGTAATTCTTTTGATGGTTTTTGATTTTCATACAAAAGTCCGCCAAAAACTACTTTTCCATTTTTGTTTATCTCCGAAATATAATTTTCAATAAATTGATTATGAGCAGGAATTACGTCTGCATCTAAAAAAAGAAGATTTTCGAAACTTGCTTTTTTCGCTAATAAATTTCGAATGGCGCTTCGTCCAATATTTCTTTCTAAAGAAACTAAAGAACAATTTTCAAATTGATTAACTTCTTGATTTTCTTTTATAAAAATGTTAGAAGCATCATCGTAACAAAGAATTTCAAATTTAATTCCGAAAGAAATGCACTGTTTTTGAAGTTCGCTTATAAGCGGTAAAACAGCATAATTGTAAACCGGAATTAAAATGGAAAGCATTACACGCTTTTTTGCACGACTTCGAAGATTCTTTCATCTTCGCATTTCAATGTTTTAGAAGGGAATTTCATCAACAATGCATAATCGTGAGTTGCCATAATAATGGTTTTTCCAGCGGCATTGATGGCTTTTAATACTTCTAAAACTTCAGAACTTGTCTGTGGATCAAGGTTTCCTGTAGGTTCATCTGCCAAGATAAATTCAGGATCATTTAGAAGCGCTCTTGCAATTGCAACACGCTGCTGTTCTCCTCCAGAAAGCTGGTGAGGCATTTTATTTACGAAGTCTTTCATACCAACTTTATCCAAAACTTCATCAATTTTGTGTTGCATGGCTTCTTTTTCGACCCATCCTGTAGCTCTTAAAACAAAAAGCATATTGTCTTTGATAGAACGGTCTGGAAGTAGTTTAAAGTCTTGAAATACGATTCCGATTTTACGTCTTAAATACGGAATGTCGTTTTCTTTTAATGTTGCCAAATCAAATTCAACAATATGTCCTTCTCCTTCAACTAATGGTAAATCAGCGTATAAAGTTTTTAAGAAACTACTTTTTCCAGAACCAGTTTTTCCGATGATATAAATAAATTCACCATGATTAACATCCAAATTAATATGAGATATAATTTTTCTTCCTTCTTGATATATAGTTACTTCTTTAAGAGATAGTACGGTTTGTGACATAATAAATTGATTTGAATGGTAAAAGTAATAAGATAACGTATGTATTCAAAATAAATTTGAAAAATTAAACCATATAAGTGATATAAGTTCATTTTAAATAATTATGAATTAAGTTTTCCAACTTATAATAGCTTGTATGTCTTATATGGTTTTTGAATTTATTTATTTTTTTGAAAGTTTGAGTACCAATAAATTGAAGTTTATTGAACAATAAAATCACAGCTATTTCTTAAATTGTTCATAATAAAACTGCGAAACGTTTCGTTATAAAGCGTATAAAATGATACATTTGAATACTAAATATTTTGAAAATGCGTAAACTTTCCTGGTTCTTTTTATTCCAAATTATCCTTATTTCGACGACAGTTTCGGCACAAAAATCAGCTATCTATACATACGATTTAAAGGATTTTGACAAAGCACTGGCTTTATATAATGACAAACAATATGCTTCGGCGCAGCTTATTTTTGAAAAGGTTAAAAATAATGCTACGACAGAAGAAATTCAGTCAGATTGTGCTTATTATATTGCCAATTGTGCCATAAGAACCAACAAAGCAAATGCCGATGCTTTAATGGAAAAATTTGTTAATGATTATCCAACCAGCACAAAGCAAAATCAGGCTTATATAGAAGCTGCCCAATATTTTTTCGAACAAGGAAATTATCCGAAAGCATTGCAATGGTTTGATAAAGTTGACGAAAGTTACATGAGTAAAGCTGAGTCTGATAAGTTTAACTTCATGAAAGGTTACAGCTATTTTAATGCTAAAAAGAAAAAAGAAGCGACCAATTATTTTAATAAAGTGGTAAATTCTAAAGAATATGGTTCTCAAGCCAAGTATTATTTAGGGTTTATGGCTTATGAAGGCGACGATTATAAGGAAGCAACAAAATATTTTGACGAAGTTTCGGGAGAAGAAAAGTATAAAGAGAAACTTTCATACTACCAAGCCGATATGAACTTCAAGCTTGGTAATTTCCAAAAAGCAATTGATTTGGGGCAAGTTGCCATGAACAAATCTAACGATATTGAAAAATCGGAACTGAATAAAATTATTGGAGAGAGTTACTTTAATTTGAAACAATATGGAAAAGCAATTCCGTATTTAGAGCAATATGCAGGTAAAAAAGGAAAATGGAATAATACCGATTTTTATCAATTAGGTTATGCTTATTATGAGCAGAAAAACTACGAAAAAGCCATTTCTCAGTTCAATAAAATTATCGAAGGAAAAGATTTCGTGGCGCAAAATGCCTATTACCATTTAGGTTTAAGTTATCTGAATATTGGTAAAAAACAAGAAGCTTTAAATGCTTTTAAGAATGCTTCAGAAATGGATTTTAATGCGCAGATTCAAGAAGATGCCGCTTTAAATTATGCCAAATTGAGTTACGATATCGGAAATGCGTATCAAGCAGTTCCTGGAATTTTATTGGATTTCTTGAAAAAATATCCAAATAATTCAAGCCGTGCAGAAGTAGAAAAATTATTGGTTGACTCTTATATTTCTTCTAAAAACTACAAAGAAGCTTTAACATTATTAGAAAAAAATAGAACCGCTGAAAATAAAGCAGCTTACCAAAAAGTGCTTTTTTACCGTGGTTTAGAATTGTATAACGAATCTAATTATCAAGAAGCGGGCAAAATGTTTAAAAGCGCTATTAGCGAACAAAAAACTCCTGAATTTACAGCTCGCGCAACTTTTTGGAAAGCAGAAACAGAATATCTAAATGATGATATGCAGAATGCTTTGTTAACTTACAAGCAATTTGCTGGAATGGCCGCGGCAAAATCTACAGATGAATATAAAAACATCAATTATAATATTGGTTACACGTATTTTAAATTGAAAGAATACGACCAGGCGGCAAATTCTTTTCAAGCTCAGATTGATAATTCTCCGTCAGACAAAGTTCGTTTAAATGATTCTTATTTGCGTTTGGGAGATTCTCGTTTTGTGACTTCAAAATACAGCGCAGCAAATGAAGCATACGGAAAAGCAATTGCCGCGAGAGGCGTTGATGCTGATTATGCGCAGTTTCAAAAAGCACTTTCTTACGGATTCATGTCAAATAATACGAAAAAAGTTGATGAATTGAACAATTTCCTTCAGATGTATAAAAAGTCATCTTATCGTGACGATGCTTTGTTCGAATTAGGAAATACTTATGTTGCTGAAAAGAAAAACGATCAAGCTTTAAAAACTTACGATCAGTTAATTTCAGAATTTCAAAATGGAACATTCACTTCAAAAGCAATCTTAAAACAAGGTTTGATTTATTATAACTCAGATCGTGATCAACAAGCTTTAACGAAATTTAAAAAAGTAGCAGCAGAATTCCCAAAAACTCCAGAAGCTTTAGAAGCGGTTGCAACTGCAAGATTGATTTATGTTGATTCAGGAAAAGTTGACGAATATGCAACTTGGGTAAGAACTTTAGATTTTGTTGAAGTTTCAGATGCTGAATTGGATAACGATACATATGACGCTGCATTTAAACAATACAGTCAAAATAATAGTAAAACTGCGATTACAGGTTTTGGAGGTTATATTGCAAAGTTCCCGAACGGAATACATGCGTTAGAATCTAATTTTTACTTGGCACAGCTTTATTACGCTGAAGGTTCTGAAACGAAATCTATTGCTAATTATCAGTTTGTAATCGACCAGCCAAGAAATGAATTTACGGAACAAGCTTTAAACAGATTGGCTCAGATTTATCTAAAAACAAAAGATTGTGATAAAGCAATTCCGGTTTTAGTGCGTTTGGATAGTGAAGCGGATTATCCTCAAAATAAAAACTTTGCACAAGCGAATTTGATGAAATGTTATTATGACAAAAAAGATTATGACAATTCGGTTATTGCTGCAGATAAAGTTTTAGAAAATTCAAAAGCTGATGCAGGTGTAAAGGCCGATGCGCAGATTATTGTGGCGAGAGCAGCAATTCAAACCGGAAATGAAGACAAAGCGAAAACGGCTTATGCTAAATTGTTGACTACTTCAAAAGGAGAATTAGCAGCAGAAGCGTTGTATTATGATGCTTATTTCAAAACGAAAGAAGGAAAGTATGAAGCTTCAAATACTGCTGTTCAGAAATTAGCAAAAAGCTATTCGGCTTACAAATATTACGGAGCAAAAGGCTTGGTGTTAATGGCGAAAAATTTCTACGGTTTAAAAGATAGTTACCAAGCGACATATATTTTAGATAACGTAATTAACAATTTTACAGATTATCCAGATGTTGTTGAAGAAGCTAAAAAAGAATTGAGTGCTATAAAATCGGAAGAATCAAAAACGAATTCGTCGATTAATAGATAAGAAATTGTAGAAGAAAGAGGCAAGAAGCAAGATTGAAAAGTCTTTCATCTTTCATCTTGGTTCTATTCTCTAAGAAAAAAGAAAAAAATGAGTTTACCTTTTTATATAGTTGATGTTTTTGCCGATAAAAAATATGCTGGAAATCAGTTGGCGGTTTTTATGGATGCGGAAAATCTTAGTACAGAACAAATGCAGCAGATTGCTCGCGAGATTAATTTTGCAGAAAGCACATTTGTTACCAAACTAGATAGAGAAAATAATAAAGCTGAAATTAGAATATTCACTCCAGCGCACGAAATGCAGTTTGCGGGACATCCAATCATCGGAACTTCTTGGGTTTTGATGAATAAGATTTTTGAAAATGCTCCAAATGAAATCAAACTTGAAGTTCCGATTGGACCAATTGCGATTCATAAATCAGAAGATTTGATTTGGTTAAAAGCGGCTCAGCCAAAATTTTGGGATGTTTTTGCAAAAGAAGATTTTCCGTCTTTCAGCAACTTGACAATTGATGATTTTGATAATCAATATTTGATACAAGAAGTGACAACAGGAAGTGCGTTTGTAATTGTTCCGTTAAACAGCAAAAGAGCCTTAGAAAATTTGGTTTTAGATAAAGATAAAACCGATAAATGGCTGAAACAGCATTGTAAAACAGATCACAGAGGATTGTATTTTTATAGTTTTGAAGATTCGAAACTGACAACCAGAATGTTATGTGTGGAAAATAATCAATTGGTTGAAGATGCCGCAACAGGAAGCGCAAGTACATGTTTGCAGGCGTATCTTTTAAAATATCATTCTTCTGAAATTGAAGTGACAAATCATCAGGGAGATTACATTGGTCGTCCGTCTGAAATTTATTTTAAAGGGAAACTAGAAAATGATCATTTTGATATTAATATTGGAGGAAAAGCTCAGTTTGTAGCCAAAGGCGAATGGGAAGTTTAGGTTTTAGAAAAAGTAGAAAGAATCAAGAATAAAGAATTTAGATTTTAGAAAATAGAATAAAGAGTCAAGAAAAAAGATAGAGAAATTAAGAAGAATGAGAGAATCTATTCTCTTGCTTCTTTGCTCTATACTCTTAAAAAGAAAGAAATATGAAATTAAATTGCCAGTATAAAATTATCGTTTTGCTAGTATTATTTACGGCTCAGTTTTCGTTTGCACAGAAGAAAAATGAAAGCATCGGAACTGAAACTGTAAACGTGGTAAAGCCTTATTCGCCAACTATTTCAGATGCTTTTAAAGTGAAAGAAACTCCTTCGCTTGACGATAGCGGGAATCAGCCGAAAGAAGTTATTAAATACAGTATTTTGTCTGTTCCTGTGGCTTCAACATTTACACCATCGAAAGGAAAAGCCGAAGGTGTTGAAAAAGCTAAAAGAGAAAAATTGTTTAATAATTATGCGACTTTAGGAGTTGGAAATTATGGCACTTTAAATGCAGAATTATTTGTAAATCAGGGTTTAGGAAATAATGATTATTTGGCTGGAATGTTTCGCCATCATTCTTCGCAAGGCGGAATTAAAGACTTAGAACTAAATGATGAATTTTACGACACAGCAATTAATGTTGGTTACGGTCAGAATAACAGAGATAATAATTGGAATGTAGATTTAGGATATCAAAATCAACTTTACAATTGGTACGGACTTCCGTCTGATTTTGGTTCGACAAATCCGGCTCAGCGTTTGGATTTAGTAAATAGCATCAATTCAGATCATTCTTATAATACGATTTGGTTGGGCGGAAATGCTGAATTCACAGAGAGTATTTTTAGTAATCTTGCTGCAAAATTCACTCATTTTTCAGATAGTTATTCTTCTTCGGAAAATAGATTTTATGTAAAGCCGACTTTTACGGTTGATATTATGGATCAGGCAATTAAAACAAATGTAATTGTAGATCATGTTAGCGGTTCTTTCAAAAATAATTATTTGCAGACTAATACTGAAGCGGTAAAATATGGTTTTACAAATGTTGGAATTGAGCCAAGTTTTGTAATTCACGAAAATGATTGGACTTTAGAATTAGGAGCAGGAGTTTTCTATAGTGGAGATACAGAAAATAGTGGAAACAAATTTTATTTGTACCCTAAAGTAAACGCTTCGTACAAATTGGTTGGAGATTTAATGATTTTTTATACAGGAGTAGATGGAGGTTTAAAACAAAACTCTTATGCTGATTTTGTAACTGAAAATCCGTTTTTATCACCGACTTTAAATATGCGTCCGTCTAGCACTCAATATAATGTTTTTGCAGGTTTGAAAGGGAAATTAGCAAACAATGTAAATTATAACTTGACAGGTTCTTATTTAAATGAAAAAGATAAAGCATTATTTAAGGCTAATGATTATACAGAAGTAATTACAAATGAGGATTATGCATTTGGAAATTCTTTCGGAGTAGTTTATGAAGACATTAGAACATTGCGATTTTATGCAGAATTAAAAGCTGATTTTTCTCAAAATGTAACTTTTGGAATCAACGGAACTTTTAATAGTTATAATACCGATAACGTAGTTGAAGCATGGAATTTGCCAAAAATGAAATTAAGTTCAACTTTAGACGTTAATATAACTAAGCAATGGTATGCAGGTTTGAATGTATTTTATGTAGGAGAAAGAAAAGACATGCAGGTAAATTCAGGAATTGCAGCTAATTATGCGCCAATTACTTTAAAAAGCTATTTTGATGCTAATGCTCATGTTGGTTATAAATTTAGCGAACGTTTGACATTTTTCTTAAAAGCAAACAATATTGGAAATCAAGCTTATCAAAAATGGTTGAATTACCCAGTGCAAGGATTCCAGATTTTAGGAGGCGCAAATTATAAATTTGATTTTTAAAGATATTTAGCCACAAAGACACTAGGGCACAAAGATTATATAAATAATATAGTGCCTTTTTTTTTCAGCCATGAACTCATGAATTTTTTGGAGTAGATTCGTGAATTCGTGGCTGTTTTTTTTAATTTTATAATATGGAAGTTACATTACGTCAAGAAAATAAAAACGATTTTAAAAGTGTTTTTTATTTGATAGAAAAAGCTTTTGAAAAGGAAGAATATAGCGATCATAAAGAGCAATTTCTGGTAGAAAGATTAAGGAATTCGGAAGCTTTTATTTCTGAATTGTCTATTGTTGCTGAACTTGATAATAAAATTATTGGACATATTTTATTTACCAAATTGCAGATAAAAAATGAATCCCAAACTTTTCCTTCATTAGCACTTGCTCCAGTTTCGGTTTTACCACAATTTCAAGGAAAAGGAATTGGTTCTAAACTTATCTTGCACGGACATGAAATTGCAAAAAGTTTAGGTTACAAATCGATTATTTTATTAGGACATCAAGATTATTATCCAAGATTCGGATATGAACTTTGCGAAAAGTACAATATTAAAATGCCATTTGATGTTCCTGCTGAAAATTGTATGATCATTGCATTAACAGAAAACGCATTATCAGGTATTAGCGGAGAAGTAGTTTATCCGAATGAATTTTTCGAATAAAAATTTAGTCAAAGAAGAAAAACCTTAGCATCTTTGCACCTCAGAACCTTATTATTTTTCAAAAAAATGACTTTCAAAGAAAAAATATACACACATTACACTCAAATGGTTCAAGATCGAATTGATGTTTTTAAAGACATGATTTCAAACTTGACAGAAGATTCTAAAAACGATGCCAAAGGTTCGGCGGGCGACAAACATGAAACTGCTTTGTCAATGATGCACATTGAACAAGAAAAATTGACAAACAAACTTAAAGAAGCAATTGGTCAAATTGCAGTTTTGGATAAAATTGATCCGCTTAAAACTACTGAAAATATAGTTTTAGGGAGTTTGGTAAAAGCAAACGGAATTTATTTATATGTTAGCGTTGCGCTTCCTAAAATTGCAATCGACGGAATAAATGTGATTGCGCTTTCTCCACAATCTCCACTTGGAAATCATTTGATGGGAAATAAAGTTGGGTTTCAGTTTGAAATTAATAAGACGCATTATACTATTGAAAGCGTTGAGTAATCTAAATTAGTTTGTGAAGAACTTTGTCAAAGTTTTAAACTTTGACAAAGTTGAATTAACTGAAAAATATTCTTTACTCAATTTTGTCATTCCGAGGAACGAGGAATCTCCGCAAGTAATTCCGCATGCTAAATCACCAATCTTTGTCGAGTTTCTCGTGAAGACTCCTCGTTCCTCGGAATGACAAACGAATGTGAATTTCTAAAGATATGATAATCTTAAAACAGAATTTAAATTAGCCATTGAAGATATTTTATGGTTTCTTAAATATCTCAAAAATTAATTCAAAGAACCAGCTCAAACTTTCAATTTTAAAGCGTTTTTTGTTCCTAAATTAAAATTTTCAAGTTTCGAGCTTATTTTTACTTCTAAATTTTACATTTTATATGTAAAATTAATATAATGATTATAATTTGTAATTAAAATTGATATTTGTGTTTTTCAATTGTAACTAATACTTCATCTTTGCCTTATCAAATTAAAATTATAAAATAAAAATATAGAATATTATGTGTGGAATTGTATGTGCCTTTGATCTCAAACAAAAAGCCGAAGCGTTAAGACCTCAAGTATTAGAAATGTCTAAAATCATTCGTCACCGCGGACCAGACTGGAGCGGAATTTACAGCAATGATAAAGCAATTCTTTCTCATGAGCGTTTGGCAATTGTAGATCCAGCTTCAGGAAAACAACCGTTATTTACAGAAGATAAAAAATTGGTTTTGGCTGCAAATGGTGAAATTTACAACCACAGAGATTTGCGTAAACAATTTGAAGGAAAATATAACTTTCAGACTGAAAGTGACTGCGAAGTTATTTTAGCATTATATAAAGAAAAAGGAGAAAGTTTTGTTGACGAATTAAACGGAATTTTCGGATTTGCGATTTATGACGTTGATAAAGATGAGTATTTTGTAGCTCGTGACCATATGGGGATTATTCCGTTGTACATTGGATGGGATCAGCACGGAACTTTTTATGTAGCTTCTGAATTGAAAGCTTTAGAAGGATATTGTACAAAAATCGAATTATTCCCTCCAGGACATTATTTATCAAGTAAAGACGGAGAATTTGTACAATGGTACAAAAGAGACTGGACAGAATATGATGCAGTAAAAGACAACGAAACTAGCATTCCAGAAATCAAAAAAGCATTGGAAGCTGCGGTTCACAGACAATTAATGAGTGACGTTCCTTACGGAGTTTTACTTTCAGGAGGTTTAGATTCTTCTATTACTTCGGCTGTAGCCAAAAAATTCGCTCAAAAAAGAATCGAATCAGATGATACAACAGATGCTTGGTATCCGCAATTGCACTCTTTCTCAGTTGGTTTAGAAGGTTCTCCGGATTTAGCCGCGGCAAGAAAAGTGGCAGATCATATCGGAACAATTCACCACGAAATCAAATTTACGATTCAAGAAGGTTTAGATGCTGTTCGTGATGTAATTTACAACTTAGAAACTTATGATGTAACTACTGTAAGAGCTTCAACTCCAATGTGGTTAATGGCGAGAGTTATCAAATCTATGGGGATTAAAATGGTTCTTTCAGGAGAAGGAGCAGATGAGTTATTTGGAGGATATTTATATTTCCACAAAGCGCCAAACGCTAGAGAATTCCACGAAGAAAACGTTCGTAAATTAGGAAAACTGCATATGTACGACTGTTTACGTGCAAATAAAAGTTTAGCGGCGTGGGGAATTGAAGGTCGTGTTCCTTTTTTAGATAAAGAATTTATGGATGTTGCAATGCGCATCAACCCGCAAGATAAAATGATCAACAAAGAACACCCGATGGAAAAATGGGTTGTTCGTAAAGCTTTTGAAGATATGCTTCCAGAAAGTGTTGCTTGGAGACAAAAAGAGCAATTTTCTGATGGAGTAGGATATAGCTGGATTGATACTTTGAAAGAAGTGGTAGCAAGAGAAGTTTCAGACGAGCAATTGGCAAATGCAAGATTTAAATTTCCATTGCAAACCCCAACTTCAAAAGAAGAATATTACTATCGTTCTATCTTCTCTGAGCACTTCCCAAGTGATGCTGCGGCATTATGTGTTCCTCAGGAAGCAAGTGTAGCTTGTAGTACAAAAATTGCTTTGGAGTGGGATGAAGCTTTCAAAAACATGAACGATCCATCAGGAAGAGCAGTTGCAAGTGTTCACGATGATGCTTACGTTAAAGCGTAAATAAGTTTAATTTTTAGAATTAGTATATATTATTTTTGAAAAAACGTTCTCTGTTTCAGAGAGCGTTTTTCTTGTCTTAGACAGTTAATTTCTATAGTTTTCAATTGATTATAAACTTGTTCTTGTAATTATTTAACTTTCTTTTAATATATTTGAAACCTGCATTATTATTGTTAAACTCTGAATATTTTAATGATTTTAATAGCTCAAAGCAAAAATTAATATTTAGTTTTGCCTTGAATGGAATGTTTTAATGATTTTTTAATGTTCGGATAAACTGAATTAAAATAGTATAATAAAATAAAAAATTATGTCTGGATTATTAGCCGTAATTGGTAAAGGAAAAGCCCCACAACTTGTTAAAGAACTTTCTGAAAGAATGTCGCATCGCGGCCCTGACGAAAGTGATATTCATATTATGGAAAACGGAAGTGTGCTTTGTCATGAAAGTTTATCTATTATTGATCTTAATTCGGGAAAACAGCCAATTCAAGGAACCAATAAAGCTTGGATGATTCACGATGGCGAAATCTATAATTATCAGGAACTTAAAGATACGGTTTTAAAGCATCATACTTTTAGAACAAATTCAGATTCTGAGGTGATTGTACATCTTTATGAAGAATTTGGATATGATTTCTGTAATAAACTAGATGGCGATTTTGCATTCGTTGTTATCGATGGAGATAAATATATTGCAGGTCGCGATCCGATTGGAGTGAAGCCTTTATATTATGGTTTAGATGAAAGGGGAAGAATTTATTTTTCATCAGAAATGAAATCTATTGCAGATCAGTGTAAATCATTCTCAACTTTTCCTCCTGGACATTATTATACTGCAAAAACTGGTTTTGTAAAGTATTATCATCCAGAATATGAGGATCATAAAAAGGCGACTCAAGCATTAGATTTAGAAGTTATTCGCGAAAGCTTAGTAGAATCAACTCGCAAGCGTTTATTGGCAGAAGTGCCTTTAGGAGTGGTATTGTCAGGAGGTTTGGATACTTCTTTGATTTCTGCTGTAACTTCAAGATTGTTAAAAGAAAAAGGAGAAAAACTGCATTCGTTTTCTATCGGATTAAATGCTGATTCGCCAGATAATATTGCAGCTAGAAAAGCGGCAGAATTTTTAGGAACTGAACATCATGAAGTTCATTTTTCTGTAGAAGAAGGAGTTAAGATTTTAGAAAAAGTAATTTATCATATAGAAACATACGATATTATTTCTGTAAGATCTGGAGTTCCGATGTATTTGCTTTCGAAAGAAATTGCAAATCAAGGAATAAAAGTAGTCTTGTCGGGCGAAGGAGCAGATGAGGTTTTTGGAGGTCATTTGTATTTTAGAAATGCCCCTTCAGAAGAAGAATTTCAAGACGAAACAATAGAAAGAGTTCAGAAGTTGTTTACCGCAGATTTACTTCGTGCCGATAAAACAACAATGGCGCACGGTTTAGAAGTGAGATTTCCGTTTTTAGATACAGATTTTTTAGATACAACTATTCGAATTAAAACAGAAGAAAAACAGCCGAAAACTTACGACGGAATTGAAAAATACATTTTAAGAAAAGCCTTTGATATTGCTGAAGATCAATATTTGCCTTCAGAAATTTTATGGCGTCAAAAAGAACAGTTTTCAGACGGAGTTGGTTATAATTGGGTAGATGAATTAATTGAATATTGTGCTTCACAAGTTACAGACGAACAATTGGCTGGCGCAAACATAGAATTTCCATATAATTCGCCAACAACAAAAGAAGCCTATTTATATCGATCAATTTTCCATAAATATTATCCGCAAGTCAGCGCTGCGCAAACCGTTCGAAAGTGGATTCCGAAATGGCAAGAAAACCTAGATCCAAGCGGAAGAGCAAATGCAGCTCATTTAAATGGAAATTTTGAAAACGTAAAATCGGGAGTTGTTGTTTAAGTAATTTTCAAAATAAAAAAACAAATTTCAGTTTTCTTAAATTCTAAATTTAAGGACTAAATATTGAAAAGCCGAAATGCATTAAAAATGTGGTTTCGGCTTTTTTATGTAATAGAAGTTTCAGTTTTAGAATTTATGATTTTGCATTATATCTATTTTTAGAATTTAGAATTTAAGAAAATTGGAATTTAAATTCATTTTTAGTTTTATTTTTTGGTTTTTCAGACAATTCTGTTAATAACTTAAATGCTTTATGTCGTATTTTACTGGATATATAGCTTGCGTTTTTATATATTTGCCTGTTAGACAATAATTACATTTTTTAGAATAAATTATATGAGCGAAGAAATCAAGAAGAACAATTATTCAGCAGATAGTATTCAGGCATTAGAAGGGATGGAGCACGTAAGAATGCGTCCATCGATGTATATTGGTGATGTAGGGGTTCGAGGACTGCACCATCTGGTTTACGAGGTTGTTGATAACTCTATTGATGAGGCGATGGGAGGACATTGTGATACAATTAGTGTTGCAATAAACGAAGATGGTTCTATTACAGTTGAAGATAACGGTCGTGGTATTCCAGTTGATTTACATAAAAAAGAAGGAGTTTCTGCACTTGAGGTTGTAATGACTAAAATTGGTGCTGGAGGTAAATTTGATAAAGATTCGTATAAAGTTTCTGGAGGACTTCACGGTGTTGGGGTTTCTGTAGTAAATGCGCTTTCGGTTCACATGAAGTCTACTGTTTTTAGAGAAGGAAAAATCTACGAACAAGAATACGAAAGAGGAAAATCATTATATCCAGTTAAACAAATTGGAGAAACAGAAAAAAGAGGTACTCGTCAGACTTTTTATCCTGATGATACTATTTTTACTCAAACTACTGAGTTTTCATACGATACGCTTTCAGCTCGTATGCGTGAGCTTTCTTTCTTAAATAAAGGAATTACAATCACGTTTACAGATAAGAGAGAAGTTGATGAAAAAGGCGAATTCAGAAGTGAAGTATTTCATTCTGATGAAGGTCTTAAAGAATACATTCGTTATTTAGATGGTAATCGTGAGCCTATTGTTTCTCATGTTATCAGTATGGATAATGATAAAGGTGAAATTCCAGTTGAGGTTGCCTTGATTTATAATACAAGTTATACAGAGAATATTTTTTCTTACGTAAATAATATCAATACTCACGAAGGAGGAACGCATTTACAAGGTTTTAGAAGTGGTTTAACAAGAACACTTAAAAAATATGCTGATGCTTCAGGTTTATTGGATAAACTAAAATTCGAAATTGCTGGAGATGATTTCCGTGAAGGATTAACTGCTATTATTTCGGTAAAAGTTTCTGAACCTCAATTCGAAGGACAAACTAAAACTAAATTAGGAAATAGAGAAGTAGTTTCTCCGGTTTCTCAGGCAGTTGGTGAAATGTTAGAAAATTATTTGGAAGAAAATCCAAATGATGCAAAACTGATTATCCAAAAAGTAATCTTAGCAGCTCAGGCACGTCACGCAGCGAAAAAAGCGCGTGAAATGGTACAGCGTAAAACCGTTATGGGCGGTGGCGGATTGCCAGGAAAATTATCTGACTGTTCAGAACAAGATCCTGCAAGATGTGAGGTTTACCTTGTCGAGGGAGATTCGGCTGGTGGAACGGCAAAACAAGGACGTGATCGTAACTTTCAAGCGATTCTGCCATTACGTGGTAAAATCCTGAACGTTGAAAAAGCGATGCATCATAAAGTATTCGAAAACGAGGAGATTAGAAATATTTTTACAGCTCTTGGAGTTACAGTAGGAACTGCGGAAGATAGTAAAGCATTAAATCTAGAAAAGCTAAGATATCATAAAGTAATCATCATGTGTGATGCCGATGTCGATGGTAGCCACATTTCTACCTTAATATTAACGTTCTTCTTCCGTTTTATGAAAGAACTAATTGAAGAAGGTCACGTATATATTGCAGCGCCACCTTTATACTTAGTTAAAAAAGGAAACAAAAAAGAATATGCTTGGAATGATGTTCAACGCGATCAAGCTAACGAAAGAATGGGGGGAAGTGCTAATATTCAACGTTATAAAGGTCTTGGAGAGATGAACGCGGAGCAATTGTGGGAAACAACAATGGATCCAAATTTCAGAACACTACGTCAGGTAACTATTGATAGTTTAGCCGAAGCAGACAGAGTTTTCTCTATGTTAATGGGTGATGAAGTACCGCCACGTAGAGAGTTTATCGAGAAAAATGCAGTTTATGCAAATATCGACGCATAAAATGAAAAATTAATAATTTCAATTCGTTTAATTGTTTAAATTTACTAGACAATTAAGCGAATTGTCTTTTTAAGGAATAGACAAGAATTAATAACCGATAAAGTAAAAAATATGAAAGTTACCATTGTAGGAGCAGGAAATGTTGGAGCTACATGTGCAGATGTTATTTCTTATAGAGGAATTGCAAGCGAAGTAGTATTGTTGGATATTAAAGAAGGTTTTGCCGAGGGTAAAGCGTTGGATATTACACAATGTGCTACAAATACAGGTTTTAATACTAAAGTATCTGGCGTTACCAATGATTATTCTAAAACTGCTGGAAGTGATGTTGTTGTAATAACATCTGGAATTCCAAGAAAACCAGGAATGACAAGAGAGGAATTAATAGGTATAAATGCGGGAATCGTAAAAGGTGTTGCTGAAAATGTACTGAAATATTCTCCAAATACAATAATTGTTGTAGTTTCGAATCCGATGGATACGATGACGTATTTGGCTTTAAAAGCCACTGGTTTGCCAAAAAACAGAATTATAGGTATGGGTGGAGCTTTAGATAGTTCGCGTTTTAGAACTTATCTTTCTCTGGCTTTAGATAAACCTGCAAATGATATTTCGGCAATGGTAATTGGAGGTCATGGTGATACAACTATGATTCCGTTAACACGTTTGGCATCTTATAATGGAATTCCGGTTTCTCAATTTCTTTCAGAAGAAGTATTGCAGAAAGTAGCAGCAGATACTATGGTAGGTGGAGCTACGCTTACAGGATTGCTTGGGACTTCTGCTTGGTATGCGCCTGGAGCTTCTGTAGCTTATTTGGTTGATAGTATTTTGAATGATCAAAAGAAAATGATTGCATGTTCTGTCTTTGTAGAAGGAGAATATGGTCAAGACGATATATGTATAGGTGTGCCTTGTATAATTGGTAAAAACGGCGTTGAAGAAATTGTAGATATTAAATTAAATGATCAGGAAAAAGCATTATTTGCGAAAAGTGCAGATGCAGTTCGCAGTATGAATGATGCTTTAAAAACGATTTTAGTATAATAAAAACGGCAAAAAAGAGAAAAGGTGCACTTTTGACTTTTTTTTTGAGATTAATTAATAAATAAATTGGTTAATATTTTCGTTAATTATATATTTGCTCGGTTTAAAAAAAAATTGGTAATTCGTGATCTCGTATTTTTGTTTTAAAAAATCATGTCAGGGCTTATTTTATGGGACTTTAAAACAAAAACAAAAATAAAACATAATTAATTTTTAGTAATAATGCAGAATAAAGGACTTATTAAATTTTTCGCAATTCTATTTGCATTGGTAAGTATTTACCAACTATCATTCACTTTTGTGGCAAATGGTGTCAAAAGTGAAGCTAAAGCTTTTGCAGGAGACAATCCTGATAAAGAGCTGAAATATTTAGATTCTATTGGTAAAGAAAAAGTATTAAATCTTGGTTTTACTGATTTCACTTATAACGAAGTGAAAAACAAACAGCTTAATAAAGGTCTTGACTTAGAAGGAGGAATCAACGTTATTCTTCAAATTTCTATTAAAGATGTATTAAAAGGTTTGGCTAATAATTCTAAAAATCCAGTTTTTAATAAATCATTAGCTGATGCATCTGCAAATTTAGAAGGAAACAAAACATATTTAAGTAAGTTTTTTGAAGCTTTTGAAGCAAATTCAAAAGGTTCTGTAAAATTGGCTTCGCCAGATATTTTTGCTAACAGAAGTCTTCAAGGAGAAGGTGGAGTTGACTTTCAAATGTCTGATGCACAAGTTCAAAAAGTAATCAAAAGAAAAGTTGATGAGTCTGTAGAAAGTGCTTTTAAAGTATTAAGAGAGCGTATCGACAAATTTGGTGTTACTCAACCAAACATTCAAAAATTAGGAGAAACAGGAAGAATCTTAGTTGAGCTTCCAGGTGCTAAGGATGTTGATAGAATTAAAAAATTATTAGGTGGAAAAGCTCAATTAGAGTTTTGGGAAACTTATAAAGTTGAAGAAATTGGAAACTTCTTAGTTGCTGCTAACGAAGCTTTAAAGAAAACTGAGGTTTCTAAAGTAGAAACAAAAACTGTTGCTAAAGATTCATTGAATGCTTTGTTAACAGATACTAAAGATTCTGCTGATGTTAAAAAAGGAAACAATCCTTTATTTGATAAAATCGTAGGTCAAGGTGGAGGACCAGTTCTAGGTTATTTCGCTACAAAAGATACTGCTACTATTAATGGTTATTTAAAAAGACCAGATATTAGAGTTTTATTAGCTGCTGATCAACACTATGCTAAATTTGTTTGGAGTAAACCAACTACTATTAAAGATCAAAAAGCGAAAGATTTAGCATCTGCAAAAGATTTAGAAGTTGTTGAATTATATGCTTTAAAAGGAAACAGAGACAATAACCCAGCAATGAGCGGTGGTGTTGTAACTGATGCAAAAGATACTTTTGACCAAATGGGTAAACCTGCTGTTTCTATGCAAATGAACAGCCAAGGTGCTAAAGTTTGGGAAGAACTTACAGGTAGAGCATTTGCTCAAAAAAGCTATATTGCTATTGTTTTAGATGATATCGTATATTCTGCTCCAGGTGTAACAAGTGGTCCTATTGCTGGAGGAAGATCTGAAATTACAGGTTCTTTTGATGTTGCTGAAACTAAAGATTTAGCTAACGTATTAAACGCAGGTAAATTACCAGCTTCTGCAGATATTATTCAATCAACTGTTGTTGGTCCATCTTTAGGACAAGCTGCTATTGATGCAGGTACAATTTCTTCTGTTTTAGGATTCTTATTAGTTTGTGTTTGGATGGTATTCTATTATGGTAAAGCTGGTTGGTATGCAAACCTTGCTTTATTATTAAACTTACTATTCTTATTCGGAATTATGGCAAGTTTTGGTTTTGTATTAACATTACCAGGTATTGCAGGTATCGTATTAACATTAGGTACTGCGGTAGATGCGAACATTATTATCTACGAAAGAGCAAAAGAAGAATTGCGTGAAGGAAAATCTCTTTCTGAAGCAGTTCAAGCTTCTTACGGATGGCATGGTGCAATGCGTTCTATTATTGATGCGAACGTTACTCACGTTTTAACTGGAGCTATCTTGTTTATTTTTGGAACAGGACCAATTAAAGGTTTCGCGTTAACATTATTAATTGGTATCGTAACTTCATTGTTTACTTCTATCTTTATTGCTAGAATTTTCATCGACAGAAATATTGCTGGAAAAGCAGATTTGACTTTCTCAACAAACATTACTAAAAACTGGTTTACAAACTTCCACTTTGATTTCATTAAAGTTAAAAAATTCACTTATATCTTCTCTTCTATTGTAACAGTAGTAAGTTTAGTTTCTATCTTCTTCGTTAACGGATTAGATGAAGGTGTTGATTTTGTAGGAGGTAGAACTTTCCAAGTGAAATTCGAAAAAGCTGTAGATGCTACTGCAGTTTCTGATGAATTATCTGCTGCTTTCGGTACTCCAGTTGAAGCTAAAATTTTAGGTGATGATGATCAATTGAAAATCACTACTAAATATAAAATTAAAGAAGATGGTGTGGCTATCGATGAGGAAGTGAACCAAAAATTATACGCTGCATTACAGAAATATTTCCCAAATACTTCTTACGATAAATTCATCAACTCATTTGATGGTAAAAAAGTAGGTGTATTACAAGCTTCTAAAGTTGGTGCTTCTATCTCTGAAGATATTAAAACTAACTCATACTGGGCTGTACTTGGTGCGATGGCAGTTATTTTCTTATACTTAATGGTATCTTTCCGTAAATGGCAATATTCATTAGGTGCGATTGCAGCTGTTGCTCACGACGTAATCTTTGTATTAGGAGTTTATTCATTATGCTACAAATTCATGCCATTCCACATGGAAATGGATCAGCACTTTATCGCTGCAATCTTGACTGTAATTGGTTATTCTATGAACGATACGGTAATTGTATTTGACAGGGTAAGAGAATTTATCATCGGAAACCGTAAAGGAAGTTTCGAAGATATCGTAAATGCTTCTATTAATACAACATTATCAAGAACATTGAATACTTCATTAATGATGATTATCGTATTATTAACGATGTTTATCTTTGGTGGAGAGTCAATTAGAGGATTTATCTTTGCAATGTTAATCGGTATTATTGTTGGTACTTACTCTTCATTATTTATCGCGACTCCAGTATTGGTTGACACGATTTCGAATGATGAGAAACATACAATCGAAGACAAACATAACAAAGTGTAATTAAACTTTGTTTTTAATAATAGAAAGATCCAGTGAAAACTGGATCTTTTTTTTATGTTTGTGTTTTAGTTGTAAAAAATAATTATGATAAAAAATATATTTTTCTGTACTGTCTTTTTCTTAACGACATTATGTATTAATGCTCAGAATAGTAATTTTAGAATAGGAGTGAATTATGGTTTCGGAAGTGAATTCAATAATAAGGATTATACTTTTACTAATAATTTTTACAAAGCACAAGTTTATTATAGTTTTAAAGAATCTCGAAATTTTAAATATGAAATTTTAATTCAGCCTGAAATTAATTTTGGAAAACATCAATTGTTGAATTTGTACTTTGTAAAACCAGAAACACCCAATTTTGAAGAGAAAAGAATTAAATATATGAAGTTAAAAGAGGTGCGAGAATATGTGATGAATATTGGTTTTGTCGTTAGAAAGCCATTTGCAAAATCATATTCAATTTATCTTCTCGGAAGTGTTGGACCAATGATTACAGATACAGAAACTGAACGTATGTCTAGTGGCTTTGCTTTTGCAGATGTTTTAGCTTTAGGTTTCACTGCTGATTACAATCAATTTCGATTTGATATTCGTCCAAGTTTAAGACATGTTTCTAATGCAGGTTTAGGAAGTACAAACGCTGGGTATAATACAAAGAATATAGAATTTGGAGTATCATATCAATTATAAAAAGAAAATGCCCAATATCTCAGATATTGGGCATTTTTTATTGTGTAATTTTTTTTTAAGATTCTGCAAGAGGATTTCTTTGTGCTCTAATGATGAAGAAAAGCCCGATTATAATAAAAGGAATGCTTAACCATTGTCCTGTAGAGAAATAACCTAATGTATCTTCTAGTCCTCCTTGTTTTGATTTAACAAATTCTACAATAAAACGAACAACAAATAGAAGAACTAAAAACATTCCAAATAATAATCCTGTTTTAAGTCTCGCATTTGTTTTCCAATACAAAAAGTATAAAATTCCAAATACAAAAATGTAGCAAAAAGCCTCGTATAATTGAGTTGGATGTTTTACAGGTACTTCTGCTAATAAATTAGCAAATTTTGGATCAGTTACAACTGCATTGTAGGCTTCTTTAGGATCGGTAATTCCTGTTTTGCCTACGATTTGATATTTGTCAAATTTATCGTGTAAAAAACGAATTCCAAAAGAAGATGTAGTTTCGTTTCCAACAATTTCCGAATTCATGAAATTACCAATACGAACAAATATAGCGCCACTTGCTACAGGAATTACAACACGGTCTAGTATCCATAGCATGGGTTTTTTTAAGATTTTTTTGCTGTAATAATACATGGCAACTATAATCGCGATTGCCGCACCGTGACTTGCTAGACCTTGAAATCCAGTAAAATGAAATTCTGGCTCAAATTTAACAGGTAGAATAATTTCTAATAAATGGTCTTTAAAATAATCCCAATCATAAAAGAAAACATGTCCTAAACGCGCCCCAATCAAAGTAGCAAGAACTGTCCAAACAAATAGAGAATCCAGCTTTTCAAGTGATTCGTTTTCTCTTTCGAAAATCTTTTTCATTAGAAACCATCCTAATCCAAAGGCAATTACAAACATTAAGCTGTAATAGCGAATCATAAAAAATCCTAGATCGATTCCTTCAGAAGGATTCCATATTAAATTTAGGGCATGTGTCATACAGTATTTTTTTTATAGAAATGTAAAGATAAAAGTTTAATGTAAAGTATCAATTTGCAAACAGTTAATGTTTGTGATTGCATTTTTTTTCTGGAACTGGATCGTATCCAGTTCTTCCCCAAGGGTGACAGCTTAAAATACGTTTTATTCCTAAAAATCCTCCGTAAAACAAGCCGTGAATTTGTAATGCTTGAATCATATAGCTAGAACACGTTGGTTCAAATCTGCAAGTTGCTGGGGTAAATGGCGAAATTGCCGTTTGATAAAAACGAACCAGTAGCACAAAAGGATATATTAGAATTTTTGATAACATATTTTTTTAGTGTTCAGTGTTCATTTTTTAGTATTCAGTTCTTGTATTTTGTTTAAGCTAAAATTTAAACACTAAAAAACTGAATACTGAATACTTTTTTATTGTATGCTAAATGAAGTTCCTTCTTTTCCGTCTTTTAGCTGTATGCCTAATGCAATTAATTGGTCGCGAATTTGATCTGACAATGCAAAATTTTTGTCTGCTCTTGCTTGATTTCGCATGCCTATAAGCATATTAACAACGCCTTCTAGTTTATCATTGTCTCCATCTGCGTTCTTCTCATCACTAAGACCTAAGACATTGAAAACAAAAGCATTTACTGCTGTTTGGAAACTTTTTAAATCTTCTTCTGAAATTGTTTCTTTTCCATCTTTTAATAGATTGATAAAGCGAACAGCTTCAAATAGTTGAGCGATTAAAATTGGTGTGTTAAAATCGTCATTCATAGCATCATAACAAAGCTGTTTCCATGCTCTAAAATCAATTGAGCTGGTTTTTCCAGGAACAATATTAGGTAGTGCTTCAACAGCTTCCATTAATCTTTTGTATCCTTTCTCAGCTGCAACAATTGCATCATCAGAAAAATCTAAAATACTTCTGTAATGTGCTTGAAGCATGAAAAAACGAGTTACAGAAGCAGAAAAAGGTTTGCTTAAAATGTTGTTATCTCCGCTAAGAATTTCGCCTGGTAAAATATTATTTCCAGTAGATTTTGCCATTTTCTTTCCGTTTAAGGTAAGCATATTGGCGTGCATCCAGTAGTTTACAGGAGATTGACCTGTACAAGCTTCATTTTGAGCAATTTCACATTCGTGGTGTGGAAATTTTAAATCCATTCCGCCTCCGTGAATATCAAAATGATTACCAAGATATTTCGTGCTCATTGCAGTACATTCAAGGTGCCATCCTGGAAACCCATCGCTCCAAGGCGAAGGCCATCTCATAATGTGTTCAGGTTCAGCTTTTTTCCAAAGTGCAAAATCCTGCGGATTTCTCTTGTCAGATTGTCCATCCAAATCACGAGTATTAGCAAGCATATCTTCGATGTTTCTGCCGCTTAAGATACCGTAATTGTTGGTTTCGTTATATTTTACAACATCAAAATAAACAGAACCGTTGGCTTCGTATCCAATTCCGGTTGCTATAATTTTTTTGATAATCTCAATTTGCTCGATAATATGTCCGGTTGCAGTTGGCTCGATACTAGGCGGTAAGAAATTGAAAGATTTTAAAATATCATGAAAATCTACCGTATAGCGCTGAACAACCTCCATTGGTTCTAACTGCTCTAAACGTGCTTTTTTTGCAATTTTATCTTCACCTTCATCAACATCATCCACAATATGTCCAACGTCGGTAATATTTCTAACATAGCGAACTTTATAATCTAAATGAAGAAAATATCTGAAAATTACGTCAAAAGACATAAAAGTTCTCACATTTCCTAAGTGAACATTACTATATACTGTAGGTCCACAAACATACATTCCAACGTTTCCTTCATGGATTGGTTTGAAATCTTCTTTTTCACCCGAAAGTGAATTGTATATTTTTAGAGGTTGACTATTATATAGTGGCATATTGTTTTTTACTTTTTAACCGTTTTGATCGTTGATTTTTTTATTCCTTGATTATTTAATCATTTATTTGTTTTCGATTAAACAAATTAACGATTCACTGATTAAACTAAAACTGTGTTTCTAATTTAATGTAATCTAAGAATTCTCTTTTAGTTTGAGGATCTTTGAATTTTCCACCAAATTCAGACGTTACTGTGCTGCTTTCGATATCTTTAATTCCGCGAGAATTTACACAAAGGTGTTTTGCATCGATAACGCAAGCAACATCTTCTGTTCCTAAAGCTTTTTGAAGTTCCTGAACAATCTGCATAGTTAAACGCTCCTGAACCTGAGGTCTTTTTGCGTAGTATTCTACAATTCTGTTCATTTTTGATAAACCAATAACGCGTCCGCTTGAGATATAAGCCACGTGAGCACGTCCGATAATTGGCAGTAAATGGTGTTCGCAAGTAGAATAAACCGTAATGTTTTTCTCTACAAGCATTTCGCCATATTTGTAATTATTATCAAAAGTAGAAGCTTTTGGCTGTTTTGCTGGGTTAAGACCGCCAAAAATTTCTTTTACAAACATTTTTGCAACTCGGTTTGGAGTACCTTTAATGCTGTCGTCTGTCAAATCCATTCCAAGAGTTTGTAGAATGCTTTCAACATCTTTTTTAATTTTTTCTATTTTTTCTTCATCAGTTATATCAAAAGCATCCGCTCTTAAAGGGTTCTTTGCGTTACTGCTGAAATGATTATCTCCTATTTCGTCTAAAAATTCTTCGTTGTTTATCATTAAAAACTACTATTAGTATATGTATTCCTTTTTAAGGCGGTAAAGATAATTAATAAATAGGAAACCTTTTCTATCGTTTTTAGGATTTAATTGCTCCTTTTTGAAGATAATTTAATTTCGCTATTTAGATTATGCTTTTTTAAAACAAAAAAGGCAATAACGAAATAGTTATTACCTTTTTTAATTTTATTTAATCAATTGATTATCTGTTGTTATAAACCAACAAAGCTTCTTTTAAAATGTTTACGGCTGTAATCAAATCTTTTTTGTTCAATACATAAGCAATACGAACCTGATTTAATCCCATTCCTGGAGTTGAATAAAAGCCTTTTGCGGGAGCAATCATGACAGTTTCACCATTTAAATCATAACTTTCTAAAAGCCATTGCGCAAAATCGTCTGAATTTTCTATTGGCAATTCTGCAATGCAATAAAAAGCTCCTTTTGGTTTTGTTACAATAACTCCATCGATTTTATTTAATTCGGCAATTAATGTATCACGACGTTCTTTATACTCTGAAATTACTTCATCAAAATAGCTTTGAGGCGTATCAATTGCAGCTTCACAGGCAATTTGTTCGATTGTTGGCGGACTTAAACGTGCTTGAGCAAATTTCATTACTGTTGCTAGAACTTCTTTATTTTTAGTCACTAAACAGCCAATTCTTGCGCCGCACATGCTGTAACGTTTTGATACAGAATCGACCATAATAACGTTTTGCTGTACATCTTCAAGATTCATTACAGAAAAATGAACATCATTTCCGTCATACAGAAATTCGCGATACACTTCGTCAGCAATTAAGTATAAATCATGTTTTTTGATTAAACTTGCTAATTGCTTAATCTCTGTTTCAGTATATAAATATCCAGTCGGATTTCCGGGATTGCAAATCAGAATGGCTTTTGTTTTTGGTGTTATTAATCTTTCTACTTCTTCAATGCTTGGCAAAGCAAAAGCAGTTTCAATAGTAGAAACAAGAGGAACTACAGTTGCGCTCGTTGAAGATGCAAATGCATGATAATTAGCATAAAATGGTTCTGGTATTATGATTTCGTCTCCAGGATCTGTAATTGTGGCCAGCGCAAAAAGTAAGGCTTCAGAACCACCTGTTGTAACAATGATGTCTTCTGTGTTAACGTTTACGTTTTGACGCTGGTAAAAATGAGCTAATTTTTTTCTATAGCTTTCATATCCGGCAGACGGACTGTATTCTATAAGAGTTAAATCAATATTTTTTACCGCCTCGATGGCCACTTCGGGTGTCTTGATATCCGGTTGACCAATGTTTAAGTGATACACTTTGTGTCCTTTTTTCTTTGCTAAATCTGCAAAAGGAGCCAGCTTGCGTATCGGAGATTCAGGCATGTTTTTGCCTTTGTGTGAAATTGTTGGCATGAGTACAAATTATTGAAGTGCAAATTTGCATTTTTTTTTCGAATTTAACGTAAACAATATAGGTACTTGCAAAAATGTAACAATAATAAATATATTTAGTAATTTTATAATAAAAAATTGTCAATGAAAAAATATATAGTATTGTTTTTTGGGGTATTCTTACCTTTTGCGCTTTTTGGGCAAAGCGCTTTTTTGATGGAGAACAATGCGACAAAAACCACAATTCCTTTTAAACTAATTAATAATCTGATTTTTATTCCGATAAAAGTAAACGGAGTAGAACTTAATTTTCTGCTAGATTCTGGTGTTGAGGAAACAATTCTGTTTAGTATGGAGGATAAACAGGAAGTTAGTTTTAATAATGTTGAAAAAATCAAACTTCGGGGTTTAGGAAGCGAAGAGGAAATTGAAGGTCTGAAATCGACTAAAAATGTTTTAGAAACTCATGGTTTAAAGTCGGATGACCATATGGTTTATATTATTTTGGATCAAAGTTTCAATTTGTCTTCGCATATCGGAATTCCTGTAAATGGAATTATTGGACATAAATTTTTTAAAAATAATTTGGTAGAAATCAATTACCAAAAAAAGAAAATTGTTGTTCATTCTAAAAACACTAAGTTTCAAGAAAAATTGGATAAAAAATTTAAATTAATTCCGATAACTATTGAAAGATCTAAACCTTATATATTAACCGTTGCAACTGTCAATAACCAAAAAATTGAAGCAAAACTGTTAATTGATATTGGTAATAGTGATGCTTTCTGGATTTTTGAAAATGATAAAATTAAACTTCCAAGCAAGAATTTTCCTGATTTTTTAGGAAAGGGATTTAGCGGTGATATTGAAGGGCATCGTGCTAAAATAGATCAGTTTTCGATTGATGAATTTGATTTTAAAAAACCAATTGTTTCTTTTCCTGATTCACTTTCAATTCGAAATGTAAAAATGGTTCCAGGACGTATCGGTTCGTTGGGTGGAGAAATACTCAAAAGATTTACTGTTGTTTTAGATTATAAGGATAAAAAACTCTATTTAAAGAAAAACAACAAATTTGGCGAACCTTTTACTTATAACAAAAGCGGAATTTCTGTTCAGCATAACGGACTCCAATGGGTTCAAGAAACTGTGCATATGGAAACCGTTAGAGTGGTTAATACACCTGATGAGTTTCAGGGGGGTAAAGACAGTAATAATTTTAAATACAAATTTGCCCTAAAACCGATTTATGAAATTGTCAATGTGCGTAGAAATTCTGCTGCCGAAAAATGCGGATTACGCAAAGGTGATATTATAGTAAGTATTAATAGAATTCAACCCTATAAATACAGCTTGCAGCAAATAAATAATCTTTTAAAGTCAGAGGAAGATATTTGGGTTAACATGGAAGTTGAAAGAAATAGTGTAGTCTTAAAATTTAGATTTAAACTTGAAGATGAGCTTTAAATAGATATTTTAATATATACTTATTGCAATAACACTATTGAGGGTATATTTTTTTGTGAAAAAATGTTTGTTAAAATCGTGTCTATCTTTAGATATTTTAGTATGTTTAACGAAAATTTAATCTATGGCAAAAAACTACATTAATTTATTAAGGTTTGTAATACTTTTTATTTTTTTAAACTTTTATTCTTCAAAAATTAATGCTCAATGCGCAGGTACAAATGGACAAAAAATAATTTGTGATATTGAGAATCCTGCTAACGAGTCTTTATCTTTATTTTCATTATTAGGAGGCTCTCCAGTTCCAGGCGGAACTTGGTCTGATAATAATAATTTGAAAGGTTTAGATCCTGCAACTGGTATTTTACACCCTCAACTTATTACTAAAGGAGGTGTTTACGAGTATACTTATACAGCTCCAAATACTGCAGGATGTACAAACAATAAAGCTGTCGTAACCATTACTATTGGTGCATTTCAAGGTGTTGGTTCTCAGGCAACTGTTTGTAACGATAGTAATTATTTTAATCTTTTTACAGCATTTGACAGTAATTCGATGGGGCCACATTCAAATGGACAATGGACAAATAGCGAAGGAAAAGTTGTGCCGCAATCTATTTATATAGGTGATATAGATAAAAAAACTACGCTACAATTTACATATACAGTGCCGCCCGTATTAGAATGTTCGCCAGCATCAAAATCTACAACAGTCTTAGTAACAGTTTTAAGAGCTCCTAAACCAGGTGAACCAGAACATTTAAGATTGTGTGGGACAACAGATTTAGCTGGATATACCAATTTAAATTTGAATGACCGACTTGAGGGTGAAGATGGTGGAGGTATTTGGACTGGACCTGGAATTACGTCAAACACAGATCATAATGTTAACCTTCAGGAATTATTTGATACTTCTGGCCCTGGAGAATACACCTTTAGATATACTGTTTTAGCTGTTCCTGATAATTATATTTGTAACAATAAGAGTAGCGACGTAATAGTGACTTTAGAAAAAAGACTTGATTTTACAGGCGCAAAAATTGTTGTTGAGAAAGATATTTGTGAATCTGATATTGCTACCGCAACTTATTCTGCAAAAATTACACAAGGACCAGATAGTATTCCTAACGGTCAATACGTTGTTAATTTTGATGTTACTGGAGCAAGTTCTGGATCTGGTTATGCAATAGCAGATTTTATAAATGGACAACTTAACTTTCCGATAAATTCGTCATATTTTCAGCGAGTAGGAAGTTACACTGTAAAGGTGACAAATATTTCTCCAAACTTTGGTTTGAATTTATGTACAAATATCTTTAATCCATTTTCAACAGTTTTAACTGTGCACCCATTGCCAAGATTAAACGGAGCTATACTTACATCAACACCAACTTGTCAGAATAAACCGGGATTGATGCAATTAAATGCGCCTCAATTACTTGATGGAGATTATCGTATTACTTATAATATAAATGGAGACAATATAGCAACAGGAGAAACTGCTATTTTAAAAGCGGTAGGAGGGAAAGCAACTTTTGAAATTCCCGGTAGCTTGAATGTAAAGAGTGGCTTATCAGTCATTATAATTTTGAATATTGTAAACATTACCTACCCAACTCCGCAATGTGCAAGTCCCGCTAATGTGGCTGGAAATTTAACTATAAACCCGCTTCCAAATGCTACGACTGTTAGTGTTGTTGCTAATAATTATTGTTTGAATGAACCAGTCCCTGTCGCTATTTCGGGATTAGGAAATTTAACCAATGCAAAAATTTCATATCAGCTTTCAGATAGTAATGTTTCTACTGTTCAAACGATTACTCAAGCAGTAACAAACGGAAGAATAGATTTTGTAATTCCAGCGACAATGCTTCCGAATATTGGCAGTACCAAGATTACATTATTAAATCTAACTAATACAGTAACGACCTGCGATATTAATTTAGTTAATGTAGCAGATGATTTTGTAATATATCCGCTTCCTGCTGCTCCAAATGTAGACAATCAGCAATTCTGTAAAGTAGATGAGACTACAATCGCTAATCTAGAACCAATAGGAGCTCAATACAAATGGTATAATTCTCCAACATCAACAACGCCTCTTGCGAGTACTTTATTATTGCAAAATGGTAATTATTATGTAAGGGAAACTTCTGCGAATGGCTGTAATTCAGAAGCTTCTGTGGTTGCTGTTATAATAAACGATTCTCCAGTTCCGGTTTTAAATTCAGATGGACAAAATTTCTGTGGCTTAAAAAATCCAACTATAGCTGATTTATCAAATAATACAAATGTGCCATCAACAGTAGTTTGGTATGATGCTCCAAATGATGGGAATTTATTATCTGCTTCAACTCGTTTAACCGAACAAGGCAGATATTACGGATTCAATTTTCCAGATACAGGTTGTTTTTCTTCAGGATATATTGAAGTTACTGTAACGCTAACATCTTGTGATGATGTACCAAACGACTTTTTTGTGCCCGATGGTTTTTCTCCAAACGGAGATGGTACAAACGATTCATTTGTAATTAAGGATATTGAATTTTTATACCCTGATTATACTCTTGAAATTTATAACAGATATGGAATCGAAATGTATAAAGGAGATAAAAATAAACTAGCGTGGGATGGGAAAAATTACGAAAAGAGCGGTATAGCAGGCGGAATTGCACCCAACGGAGTTTATTTTTATGTACTGCATTTCAATAAAGGCAACAAAAAGCCGCAGCAAGGCCGTCTTTATTTAAATCGATAATTCTCTTTTATATTTTTAATATAATTTCCAAAATGAAAAAAATACTACTCTTTATAAATTTCCTTTTCTGTTTGTCGGTTTCTGCGCAGCAAGATCCAGAATATACTCATTATATGTATAATATGAGCGTTGTCAATCCTGCGTATGCAACTGGAGTTCCTGCCATGATGAATTTCGGAGGACTATATAGAACACAATGGGTTGGAGCATACGGAGCTCCTAAAACATTCACATTTTTCGGTCACACTGCTATTACAGATAAAATAGAAGCAGGAATCTCATTTGTTTCAGATGATATTGGTGATGGAGCTAAAAAAGAAAACAACGTTTATGCAGATTTTGCATATGTTTTAAAATTAAGCAATAAAGATAAACTGTCATTAGGATTGAAAGCTGGATTTTCGTCTATGCAAAGCAATTTTAACGGATTTCGTTTTACAGATCCTCAAACCGATTATGCTTTTTCAGAAAACATAAACGCTACAAAACCTAATATTGGAGTTGGAGCCTATTATTTTAGAGATAATCTTTATGTTGGATTATCTGTTCCGAATCTTTTAAAATCAAAATATATTGAAGAAAAATCAGGTGTCAATGCTTTTGGTTCTGAAGAAATACATACTTTTTTAACAGCAGGATATGTTTTTCAGCTTAATGATATGTTGAAACTGAAACCTGCATTTATGTCCAAATTTGTCAAAGGTTCTCCAATCACTTTAGATGTTACAGCAAACGTATTGTATAATGAAAAATTTGAATTTGGTGCCGCATATAGAATTGACGATTCTGTAAGTGCATTGTTTAATATTAATGTAACACCAACTCTAAGAGTGGGTTATGCTTACGATTATACACTTACAAACTTTGGACAGTTTAATTCGGGAACACACGAAATTATGCTGTTATTCGATTTAGACTTGTTAGGAAAAGGATTTGATAAATCACCAAGATTCTTCTAAGATGAAAAATATGAAAAAACTACTTGTTATTATATTCGTATTTTCAATACAGTTTATAAACGCTCAAGATCAGGAATTGATTAGAGCAAAGAAATTTTTTGATAGAACATATTATAGTGAAGCTATTGTTTTATATCAAAAATTAGCAGACGAAAGACCTTCGCAAGAAGTGATTAAGAATTTAGCCGATTCCTATTTTTATACAAATGATTTGGTTAAAGCACAACGCTATTACAGATTATTGGTAAAGAATTACAATAAGGATTTAAATAGAGAATACTATTTCAGATATGCTCAGACCTTAAAAGCAACGAACAGCGTTGAAGACGCAAATAATAATTTAAAGGAATATTATGCGTTATCTGGAAATCCTGATGATGTTGTAAATTTTGAAAAAAGCTTAAAAACATTAGAAAATGTTTCGGCAATAGGAAAACGTTTTGAGATTAAAAATCTTGCTATAAATACACCAAATTCAGAATTTGGAGCGGTAAAATACAACGATAATTTAGTCTTCGCGGGTGTAAAATTAAAACCTGGAATATTGGATAAAAAGTTCAAATGGGATAATGAAACCTATTTGAATTTAGTTTCTATTCCATTAAAAAATATAAATTCAGCAGATTCTACTGTGCAGTATTTTGCAAAAGAATTAAAAACTGGAATGCACGAATCGAATGCTGTTTTTACAAAAGATGGCAAAACAATTTATTTTACCAGAAATAATTCTAAAAACGGAAAGAAGAAGAAAGATGAAAAGAAAATATCAAATCTTCAAATCTTTAAAGCAGAATTGGTAAACGGAAAATGGACGAATATAACGTCACTTCCGTTCAATAGTCCGAATTATTCGGTAGAACATCCAGCGTTAAGCGCAGATGAAAAAGTATTGTATTTCGCTTCGGATATGCCAGGTTCTTTAGGCTCTTTTGATATTTATTCGGTTAATATCAATAAAGGCGCATTTGATACTCCGAAAAATTTAGGTCCGAATGTGAATACAGCTAAAAGAGAGCAATTTCCTTTCGCTTCTGCGGATAATAAACTTTATTTCTCATCAGAAGGACATTTGGGATACGGATCGTTAGACGTTTTTGTTTCTGAAATTACAGGTTCAGAATATGGAGAAGCCGTAAATATCGGATTGCCATTAAATTCAAATTTAGATGATTTTGCCTTTAATATTGATTCAAATACCAAAGAAGGATATTTTGCTTCGAATAGAGAAGGAGGAAAAGGCAGCGATGATATTTATCAATTTAAAGAAATAAAAGATTTAATTGTTGAAGATTGTAAACAGTTTATTGCCGGAATTATTACCGATGTTGATACCAAATTGGCTTTAGAAAATGCAACTGTAATTTTGCAAGATTCAGAAAATAAAACTTTGAATACCATTACAACTTCTCCAGACGGAAAATTCAGTTTTACAGTTCCTTGCGAGGCTTCTTATAAGGTTAGTGCTTTCAAAGAAAATTATACTAATGCTTCTACAATTCTGACTTTGGATAAAACCAGAGATAAAAATAATGACGCTTCTCTAGCCTTAAAATCTTTAGAAGCCATTAAACAGGAAGAAAAGTTAATTGCTGAAAATAAGAGAAAGCAGGAAATTATTATAGAGGAAAATAATAAGAAGAAAGAAGCGCTTGCGGCAATCGAATTGAAAGAAAAAGAGAAGAAAGCCAAAGAAGCCGCGATTGTTGCTGCTGAAGTTAAAAAGAAAGAAAAAGTACAAGAGATTTTAGCGCAAGAAAAAGATGTTGTAAAAGATAAAGACAGATTAATCATTAAAACTGATCCGATTTATTTTGACTACAATATGTGGTACATTCGTAAAGAATCGAAAGTGGTTTTAGGAAGAGTTGTCGAATTAATGAAGAAATATCCTGGAATGGTAATTGAAATTGGTTCGCATACCGATTCGAGAGGAAATGCAAAATTCAATGAAGATTTATCACAAAAAAGAGCCAATTCGACAAGAGAATTTATCATCCAATCTGGAATCGATGCAAAAAGAGTTTCTGCAAAAGGATATGGAGAATCAGTGCCGATTATAAAATGTAAAACAGATCAAGCTTGTTCTGAAGAAGATCATGAATTGAACAGAAGATCTGAATTTGTAATTAAAAATTTATAAAACAATAGTTAGAAAGAAAAACCTTTTTTATAATTTTATAGTATAACTGCGAAATAAAAAAATATGAAAAATCTTGTCCTATCTTGTTTGCTTTTGTCTGTTATCGGATTGCAAAGCTGTAAAAATGAAGAAAAACAAAAAGCTGCTGAAGCCGCTAAAGCCGATGGCGAAAAAGTTGTAAGTACCGAATGTTATAAAGCAATTTATGAAAAGGATACTATAGATTTGAAATTAAATACTTTAAAAAACGGAAAATTAGCAGGAGATCTAATTATGAAAGTCGCGCCTTCAACTGTTAGAACAGGAGAAGTTGCGGGTGAATTTCATGGTGATACTTTATTTGTAGATTATACTTTTAAGGATAATGTAAATAAAGATAAAACCTTCAAAAATCCGATGGCGCTTTTAAAACGCAATAATCAGCTTATTTTAGGAAACGGAACAATGCAAACTACAATGGGCGTTACGTACTTAGTAAAAGACAAACCAATTGATTTTGATAGCGTAAAATACAAGTTTGATTCTGTAGAATGTTCTACAAAGTAATAAAGAAGCAAAAGCTTTTATATAAAAATAAAACGAAGCTGTCTCAAAAGGACAGCTTTTTTGTTGGACATAAATATTTATAAAAATTGATGTATTTGAAAAACCCCAGCGGGGTGAAATATTTATAGAATCGTAATAGGACAAATGAAAAAAGCTCCAGAGGAGCGACATATATTTTAAGTCGGTAGAAAAATATGTCGCTCCTCTGGAGCTTTATGTTCTAAATGTTTATTCTTTGCTATAAATATTTTGCTTCTCCGAAGCTTACAAAAAAAGCTGTCCTTTTGAGACAGCTTTTTTTGTTATTTATTGTAAAAATCCTTATTGAACTTCACCTTTAATTTTTAAGGCAACGCGTCCATCAGGATAATTTACTGCATTTGATTCAACAGTAATTGTTTTACGAATAGGTCCTGCGACCATATTATATTTTACATCGATTTTTCCTTTTTTGCCCGGCTGAATTGCTGCCGCTGGTTTTGTAACGATTATAGAACTTACTGTAGATTCTGCGCCTGTAATTAATAAAGGAGCATCTCCGGTGTTAGTAAATTCAAAGGAACGAAGTCCGTTGTCACCTTTAGAAATCTTTCCATAATCAATTGTATTGTCTGGGGCTGCAAATTCAATTTTTGGGCCGTTTTGTGCATAACCTATTGCACTAAACAATAAGACTGCAATAAAAGAGGCTGCATTTTTCATATGAAATTAGTTTTTAATTGTAAGTAAATATACATTCTTTTAATTAACACACAAATTAATAATTCGCTTTTTATAGTCTACTTAATTATTTACTTTTGCTCTCAGTAATAATTACAAAAATTGAACCAATTTTTTATTTAACTGTTTAATCGTTTATTTGTTTAATCGTTGAGATTGAATTATAAATGATGTTAGCAAGATAGAAAAACAATTAAAATAATTCAATTTTACATTATAATAATCAAAACCAATTAACGGTTAAACAAATAAACGATTAAACATAAATAGATGACAATTCCAGCACAATTTGACGCTAAAGCGATTGAGAACAAATGGTATGATTACTGGATGAAAAACAATTATTTTCATTCAGAACCAGATCATAGAACACCTTACACTATTGTAATCCCGCCGCCAAACGTCACTGGAGTCCTTCACATGGGACATATGTTGAATAATACGATTCAAGATGTTTTAATTCGTCGTGCGCGTCTTAAAGGTTTCAACGCTTGTTGGGTACCTGGAACAGATCACGCGTCTATTGCTACCGAAGCAAAAGTTGTAGCAAAATTAAAAGCAGAAGGAATCAATAAAAATGATTTAACTCGTGAAGAATTCCTAAAACACGCTTGGGAATGGACAGATAAATATGGTGGAACAATCTTGGAGCAACTTAAAAAATTAGGTGCTTCATGCGATTGGGAACGTACCAAATTTACAATGGATCCAGATATGTCTGCATCTGTAATTAAATCGTTTGTTGATTTATATAACAAAGGATTAATCTACAGAGGATACCGTATGGTTAACTGGGATCCAGAAGCAAAAACTACTCTTTCTGACGAAGAAGTTATTTACGAAGAACAACAAGGGAAATTATTTTTCTTAAAATATAAAATTGAAGGTTCAGAAGATTTCTTGACGATTGCGACAACGCGTCCAGAAACTATTTTTGGAGATACAGCAATCTGTATCAATCCAAATGATGAGCGTTTTACACATTTAAAAGGTAAAAAAGCGATCGTTCCAATTTGCGGAAGAGTGATTCCAATTATTGAAGATGAATATGTAGATGTTGAATTCGGAACAGGATGTTTGAAAGTAACGCCTGCGCACGATATGAACGATAAAACGTTAGGAGAAAAACACAATCTTGAAATCGTTGATATTTTTAATGAAGACGCAACTTTAAACAGCTTCGGATTACATTATCAAGGAAAAGATCGTTTTGTGGTTCGTACTGAAATTGCAAAAGAATTAGAAGAAATTGGAGCTTTAGCAAAAACAGAAATCCACTTAAATAAAGTTGGAACTTCTGAAAGAACCAAAGCGGTAATCGAACCTAGATTATCTGACCAATGGTTCTTGAAAATGGAAGAATTAGTAAAACCCGCAATTAAGTCGGTTTTAGAAACAGGAGAAATTAAATTACATCCAAAACGTTTCGAAAACACTTATGCACACTGGTTAAACAACATTCGCGATTGGAATATTTCTCGTCAATTATGGTGGGGACAGCAAATTCCGGCATATTATTACGGAGACGGAAAAGAAGATTTCGTAGTTGCAGAAAATATCGAAGATGCACTAAAATTAGCACAAGCTAAAACCAACAACCAACAACTAACAACCGACAACTTAAAACAAGATGTTGATGCGTTAGACACATGGTTTTCGTCTTGGTTATGGCCAATGTCTGTTTTTGGTGGAATTATGGATCCAGAAAGTCCAGATTTTAAGTATTATTATCCAACAAATGACTTAGTTACAGGTCCAGATATTTTATTTTTCTGGGTGGCGAGAATGATTATTGCAGGTTATGAATATGCAGGAGAAAAACCATTTACAAATGTGTATTTAACTGGTTTGGTTCGTGATAAACAACGTCGAAAAATGTCTAAATCATTAGGAAATTCTCCTGATCCTTTAGATTTGATCGATGCTTTTGGAGCAGATGGAGTTCGTGTTGGATTGCTTTTAAGCGCTTCGGCAGGAAACGATATTATGTTTGATGAAGAATTATGTAATCAAGGAAAAGCGTTTTCAAACAAGATTTGGAATGCATTTAAATTGATTAAAGGTTGGGAAGTTTCTGAAACTATCGCGCAGCCAGAATCATCAAAAGTGGCAATCGAATGGTACGAAGCAAAATTACAGCAGACTTTGGTTGACATTGAAGATAATTTTGAGAAATACAGAATTTCAGATTCGTTAATGGCGATCTATAAATTGGTTTGGGATGATTTCTGTTCTTGGTTTTTAGAGATGATCAAACCAGCTTACCAACAGCCAATTGACAGCGTAACTTTCGCGAAAGCGATTGAAATGTTAGAAAGCAACTTAAAATTACTTCATCCGTTTATGCCATTCTTGACAGAAGAAATTTGGCAGTTAATTGCTGATAGAACTCCAGAAGAAGCTTTAATCGTATCGACTTGGCCAGAATTAAAACCATTTGATGCAAAATTAATTGCTGATTTTGAAAATTCTATTGAAGTAATTTCTGGAATTAGAACAATCAGAAAAGATAAAAATATTCCGTTTAAAGATGCAATCGAATTAAAAGGAATCAATAGCGAAAATGTTTCTACTTATTTTGATTCAATTATAACGAAGTTAGGAAACGTTTCGGCTTTCGATTATGTTTCTGAAAAAGTAGATGGCGCATTGTCTTTCCGTGTAAAATCAAATGAATATTTCATTCCGATTACAGGAAACATTGATGTTGAAGCAGAAATTAAAAAATTGACAGAAGAATTGAATTACACAAAAGGATTCTTGAAATCTGTTGAAGCAAAACTTTCAAACGAGAAATTCGTAAACGGAGCTCCAGAGAAAGTTTTAAATATAGAAAAACAAAAACAAGCCGATGCTTTAGCAAAAATTGCTACAATCGAGCAGAGTTTGGCTGGTTTGAAATAAGAAATAGAGTTTCTATTAATTTATAAATTAAACCCGAATGATTTCAAAATCATTCGGGTTTCTTGTTTTTGTACGTGCAGTTTGTCATTCCGAGGAACGAGGAATCTCCGCGAGAAACTCCACAATCAGAATCGACAATCTTTGTCGAGCTACTTGCGGAGATTCCTCGTTCCTCGGAATGACAAAATTGAGGTGTTTTTTGGGTAAAAAAAATGTATTATTTTTTCTTCTTTAAAACCAAAAATAAAGGATAAGAAGCGATTGTAATACCAACAATAATAATAAAACTTTTAGGATCGCTGTAAATAAAACCCATCAATAAACCTATAGAAGCAATAATAGCAATTATAGTTGTATATGGATACCAAAAGGAGCGATAAGGTCTTGGTAAATCAGGTTCGGTAATTCTTAATTTTAAAAGCGAATAATAGGCAAGTCCCCAAACAATAATCGAGATAAATGCGGCGAAAGAAAACAAGACTTCAAAAGAGCCAATACAGATTAAAAATAAACTGAAAAAGGACGAAACTAAAAGAGCCACGATTGGAGTTCCGCCTTTATTTACGATTGTTCCTTTTTTAATAAAAAATCCGTCACGGCTTAATCCGTATAGAATTCTTGGCGGAATCATCATAAAGGCATTCAAAATACTGATTAAAGAAAAAATCGAAATTACCGTTACGATTTTGGCACCGTTTTCACCAAAAAGAATTTTAGCAACATCTGCCGCCGCTAGATTAGATTTTGCTAAAGTTTCAATTGGCAATACATGAAAAAAGGCAGCATTAACTAAGATATAAATTGCTACAACAAGCAAAACGCCACTATAAAGAGATTTCGGAATATTTTTGCTCGGGTCGTCATTTTCTTCTGCAAAAAAGCAAGCGGCATTCCAACCATTGTAAGTTCCTATAATAAGCTGTAATGATTTAAAAAAGCCAAAGATTAAACCAATTTGAAAGATAGAATTGTCTGTTTGAATTTTAGGGATTTGAACTCCAGTATACATAAAACAGGCAATTACTAAAGCTACGAAACAGATTACTTTTAAGAAACTTGTAATCTGCTGTATTACGCTTCCGTTTTTTACGCCACTTAAATGCAGCAAAACAAAAGCTGCCAATAACGAAATAGCCATTGTTGTTGAATAATTGGCTAGAGATGGAAATAAAATAATAATATATTCACTAATTACGATGCAGTAAAATGCGGGCGGAATAGCATTCGTAATATAATCATACCAACCAGACAAAAATCCAGCATATTCTCCTAAAGCTCTTTTGATATAATTATAAGATCCGCCTGCTTTTGGTAACATTGTAGCCAGTTCAGAATAAGAATTTGCACCCAATAAAACATACAAACCTCCGAATAACCAGCAGGCAAGAATAAGCCAGTAATTGTTTAACATTTCTGCAATTGATCCAGGTGTTCTTAAAATTCCAACTCCGATTGTTCCTCCAATTAATACGGCAATGTTAAAACTAAGACCTAAAGTTTTCTTTAATTGGTTTTTTTTTGAAATCGGACATATTTGGAGTTAATTTAAGAGAATAATAATTGAAGCAAAAGTAGCATTAATTGCAGTATAAATAGCTTTAAAATAAAAATCCCAAGATTTTCTGATTTCATTTTGAAAACAGAAAATCTTGGGAAAAACCAACCTAATTCAATGTCTTAGAATTTGTAGCGTAAACTTGTCATAAATTGACGAGGCGCTATCGGGTTCACACTGTAATTTTCGTGAACAGTATAATTTAATTCGTTTGTAATGTTTGATAATTTGCAAAGAATCGAGAATTTGTTCCAAGTATATCCAACCGAAGCATCAATAGTTGTATAACCTTTGATTGGAATTTCTCTATGGTAAATTCCGTCAGGATATTTAACAAGATCTGTACTGTATTGATCATTCCATCCACCTAAACGATCACCAATGTAGTTTCCAATTGCTCCAATAGATACACCTTTGAAGAAACCTTCTTGAACTAAATAATAAAAGCTTAAGTTAGCAGTATTTGCAGGAGTTCTAACAAGACGATCGCCTTCAATAAAACTTCCGTTTAAACCAGATGTTTTTGTGTAACGCATGTCATTGTAGCTATATCCTGCAACTATATTTAAACCTTCAACTGGTCTTGCAGTAACATCAATTTCGATACCTTTACTTTTAGTTTCTCCACTCAAAACTTTTACGTTTGTGTCTGTATTTACACTTCCGTCAGCTTTAAATTCTGCTGTTTGCGCCAAATTGTTGTTTACAATTTGATAAACAGTAACATTTGTGCTTAACATTCCTTCTAAGAAATCGGTTTTAACACCAGCTTCGTATTGATCAATAATAGAAGGTTCAATTGGTTTTAGATCTGCCGTAGTTCCTGTATTTGGAGTAAACGAAGTAGAATAACTTGCAAATAATGAAACGTCTGTTCTTGGCTGATATATTAATCCGAATTTTGGAGAAAATGCATTATCTAATTTTTTTGCACCAACGGTTGGAACTGCATTTTCTGGTTTTACAGTTTGAACTCCAGAAGCAAAAGTTTCTTTGTAAGTTGTTACTTCAGCTTCTTGCCAAGACCAACGTATACCTGCTAATACTTTTAATTTTTCTGTAATTGAGATTAAATCTTGGAAATAAACCCCAAAACGATTTGTTTCTGTTTTTGCAATTTGAGTTGCTCTAGCATTTGGAATATCATTTCTTTGCGTTGACGGATCAAAGTTGAAAAGATTGATTGTGTCATAATTTGCAGGATTGAATGCAAAAGTATAAGCAGTTGCAAATGAGTTTTCCCAATCGGCACCTGTGAAAATCTGATGTTTTACAGATCCAGTATTAAAATTTCCTTGAAGACTTATTTGATCTCCTAATATTTGTTCTGAGTTGTCGTTTTGAACCAATGGTCTTGTCCAATCTCCATTGTCTTTTACTGTAGATAATTGTGCTGTAGATTTTGAAGCTCTATCGTAAGTTTGGTAAGAACTGTTGAAATTAAGTTTCCAGTTTTTATTAAAATCATGATTTAATAAGACAGAAGCGCTGGCAGATTTTGTGTTTCCATTTGACCATAATGATCCGTAAAAAGTATTGCGAGGCAAGTCAAGGATTTTTGTGCCGATAATTCCTGTTCCAAAATCTGGAGTCCAGTCTGCTGTTAAATAATCTCCCTGAACAGTAATTTGTGTTTTCGGATTAATTACAAAAAGTAGGGAAGGATTAATATATAAACGCTCATTTTTTACAACATCTCTAAAGCTTTCTGAATTTTCGTAAGAACCGTTAAGTCTAAAAGCAATAGATTTACTAAGTCCACCGTAAACATCAAAAGCAGGTTTGTAATAAGAAAAACTTCCTATTTGCATTGATACCTCTCCACCGCTTTTAAATTGAGGCGTTTTAGTAACAAGGTTAAGAATTCCGCCCGGAGCGACATTTCCAAATAAAAGCGCAGAACCACCTTTTAAGAATTCAACCTTATCTAAACCAGAAACATCAGGAATTGATCCCGCGTTGTAACGAAATCCGTTTTTAAACATATTATTGGCAGACATATCGTAACCTCTTGAGAAAAAAGATTCTTGAGCGCCACCGCGAGCAGAACCAACATAAACTCCGTTGGCATTTTTAAGAACTTCACTTAATCTGATAGCTTGCTGCTGCTCAATAACATCAGATCCAATAACTTGTATAGATTGCGGATTGTCCATTGGCTTTAAGCCAGAACGAACTGCTGTAACTGGTTTTGGTTCTTTATTTTTAGTAACAACAACTTCGTTTAAGATTTCTCCTTTTTTATTTTTTACAGTATCATTTACTGTAGAAGTGCTTTCGTTACTTGAATAATCTTGTCCGTAAGAAGCAAGGCTTAATAATCCTAGTGCAAATAGTAAATTATATTTCATGGTATTTATTTAGATTCAATAAAAATTATCGAATGCAAATATAAATACACCTGCTATTTAACATGAAATTATGACGTGGTTTTCTTACTTAAACCTTGCTTATTCTTGTCTTAAGATTTGCTTAATAATTTTCTAATGTTATTTTAATTTTGTATTAATGAGGTTGTTTTTAAACAAAAAAAACCTCACTACAAAGCGAGGTTTTCTCTAATTGAAATTAAATCTAAGAATGAAATTTCTAAAATTATTTTACTGCAATTTGGTAAGTAGCCATTTTCCAGATTTCATCGTATTTTTTACCATTATGGTCGCCAGATGCTTTTTCAGTGTGAGCATATTCTACCATATAGTTTCCAGACCAGATTGGTGTAAAAGAGAATTCTCCTTTATCGTTTGTCCATAATTCTTTTTCCCAGCCGTTTGGAGCAATTACTTTAATTTTTGCTTCTTTTGCAGAAACTCCATCATAAAGAGCAAATCCAGTAATTTTTGTATCTTTTTTAGCTACATCAGCATTTTCAGAAAATAAACCAATCTGATTTTTATTTGCTGTAGCATAATTTCCAGCAGTTTTATTTCCAACCACTACAGTTGCGCTTGAGTTATAATCTAAAACCATAGTTCCGTAAACGTCTTTTACTTTATGGTGCATTACAACAGTGTAAACTCCATCTTCATCTGGTGTGAAAAATGCTTGATACTTATTTTCTAAAGCTTTAGAAGTTAATTTTGTTTCTTTTTTTGAAGGAGAAATTAACACTAAAGAGAAATCTTTTAAATCAGAAAACCATTTGTCTGCTTTTGTAATGTCGTTATCAGAGAATTCTCCAAAGTAAACTGAGATTTCCTGAGCTTTTCCTTTTGTTCCAGTTGCTTTAGTTTCGATCCAAAGTGCATGTGCGAAGATTTGCGGTGCGGCAAAAAGCATTAGAAATAAAAAGGTTATTGTTTTTAAAGTATTTGATTTCATAAGATCAAGTTTAAATTATTAGAATGAAATTTTCTACAAACATAAGTCTTATTTAGAATAATTAAAAATAAAAACCATAAAAAAAGCCTCAAAATTCATTATTATTAAATGATTTCGAGGCTTTTTTGTGATTTATAATTGATCTAGAATTTATAAGCGAAACTTGCTACAACATTTCTAGGTTTTTGCGGATTTACTGTAGACCAGCCTCCGTTAAAATAATCTTTGTTTGTAATGTTATTTACATTTAAGCTTACACGGAATTTAGTTGAATTGTAAAATACAGAACCATTGATAACTGTGTAAGAAGGCAAGATAAATTTACCCGTAACTTCGCTATCTAAAATGGCATTGTCGCTAGCATAATTTCCACCAAAACCAAGACCGAAATTTTCTAAAGTTCCTTCTTCAAATTTATAAGTTGCCCAAAGATTTACTAAGTTTTTTGGACCAGCCCAGAAAGGTCTTTTTCCTTGATCTAACCAAACATTGTTTTCGTCTCCTTTAGTAATTTCACTTTGATTATAGCTATATCCAGCAATAATGCTTAAGCCTTTTAATGGGGCAGCATTCAAATCAAATTCAAAACCTTGGCTTCTTGCTTCACCTCCTTGCGCGCTGTACATTGGATTGCTAGTAACTAAATTAGCAACATTGATGTCGTAATAACTCATTGTCGCAGTTAATCTGTTTGAAAACAAATCGGCTTTAATTCCAGCTTCTAACTGATTGGCGTGTTCTGGTTTAAAAGTTTGAGAACCAATAAAATTTCCATCAGTATCATAAATGGCACTTGGAGCAATATTTCTAAAACCATTCATATAATTAGCAAATACAGATAATTGATCTTTAATTGGCTGATAAACAACTCCAAATTTTGGAGATAATGCCGTTTGAGTATAGTTGTCTGTATCGGTTTTAATGTTTCCTTCTGTATCGAAATAATCTACTCTTAAACTTGCCATTGCTAATAATGAAGGCGTAATATTTAAAACATCAGATGCATAAGCACTATAAGTTGCATCTTTAGAATTATAATTTGGACCAGCTTCTGCCGCCAATAATTGATCTACTGAAGTCTGGCTAAGATTATATGGGTTTGCAGGATCTATTTGTCTTACTTCGCCTTGAGCGGTAACATTGTATAATTTTCCGTAACCAGAACCAGCAAACATAAGATTTCTGTCAAAATAATCTAAACCTACAACAAGACGATTTCTCATACTGCCGATTTTAAAATCTCCAATAAAATTCTGCTGAATATCGGTTGTTGACGTTTGTGAATTCTCTTTAGTAATCCAAAAAGCAAAATCTCGGTTTCCGTCTTCATTGTCGTAGATATAAGAATAATATCCTCTTGATTTAGAAGATGTTCTTGATAAAACCGTTTGAGATGTCCATTGCTCAGAGATTTTATAAGTCATTTGTCCTTGCAAATTAAATCTCGGATTTTTCATCGGAAGATCGTTGCTGTAAAAAGATAAATCGGTATTGTAATTTAAATCGGCTAAGTCTTTGAATTGCAATTGTGAATCTCTTCCTAAAAACAACATAGAAGGCGTTGTTTTTTCTTCAGACATAAATTCTGTATTGATTAAGAAAGATAATTTGTCGTTTACTTTGTAAGAAAGGGAAGGAGCTACAAAAATTGAAGTACGGAATCCTGCATCTTGAAAACTATTTTCTGTTTGGTAAGCGGCATTAATTCTAAAAAGTACATCATTATTATCGTCTAGCGGAGTATTTACATCGGCAGTAACTCTGTTTAAACCAAAACTTCCGGCAAGATAAGAAACTTCACCGCCAAAACCGCTGTAAGGTTTTTTAGTAACCGTATTGATAAGTCCGCCGTAACTTACTAAACTGCTTCCGAATAAAGTTCCAGAAGGACCTTTGATAACTTCGATTCTTTCAATATTTGAAGGATCTAAAGTTCCGCTTGTAACGCCTGGTAAACCGTTTACAATATTAGCCTGAACTTCAAATCCGCGAAGCGAATAATAAGAACCTCCATCGCCGCCACGACCTGTAGACTCCCAAAGTTTCTGAATTCCAGGAACATTTTTTAAGGCATCTTCATAGTTAGTAATTGCTTGTTCTTTCATTAATTCAGATGAAACGATATTGTAAACCTGTGGATTTTCTACATTTTTAAGAGGCATTTTTGAAACATAAGTACTTTGTTTCGGAAACGCTTTTCCTCTATTATTAGTGATAATAACCTCTTGAAGCTGTTTATTTGAAACCGTTAATTTTAAATTGAGTGAATTGGTTTCATTAGCTATAACTGTAACTTGCTGTTCTAGAGTTTCGTAACCAGTAAGAGAAACTTGTAAAGTGTACGTATTAGGTTTAACACGATTAAATTCAAAAGCTCCATCTTCGTCGGTAACGGTGCCGTATTTTGAATTTTTAAGGATAATGTTAACCCCAACTGCGTTTTCTCCGTCAGAGGTTGTAATTGTACCTTTAATTTTTCCCAAGTTTTGCTGGGCAAAAATAGCGTTGCAAAATAAAAAGAACAGGCAGAATATGGTACTTATCTGCTTGATGCGATTTGAATAATTCATGGTAATTTTTTTGGATTAATTTTCTGCTTTTATTATTTAGAATAATTAAAAACAAGGCAAAAATAGAAATTATAATTTCCTTAACAAAAAAAATCCACTATTTAGAGGTTATTAAATTTTAAAAAAAAAGCCTATTTTTTATTAAACAGGCTTCGGATTTGCTTTTTTCTTCTTATTTCGTCCCCACCAAATTAGAAAACCTGTTATGGGTAAACTGGCGCATACAAGACTGGCAAAGAATGCTAATACTTTTCCTGGAAATCCAAGAATGCTTCCAACATGCAAATCATAATTTATAAATCGGAATTTTTCGCCATTATTTTTGTCTTCGTATTTTGTTATTTTAAGATTCTTGCCTGTATATTGGTCAAACTCCATTGACACGTCATCAAAACGATTTTCGTAGCGAATAAATGTTTGATAAGTTGCCAAAGAATCTTTTTCTTCGGGCGTAAACAAAAAGTAACATTTAGCTTTAGGATTTGCTTTTACAGTCGCTAAATATATTTTATCGGTAGCGCTAATTTTGGTATAATGAGTGGTGTCTGAAACGATTCTTTCTTCTTTTGGAAAAGTTTTCCCTCCGTTAAATAACCATTGAATTCCTTGGTCATAACATCTGAAAGCCCAAACTAAGCCCGTTAATGCAATTATTAAAGCGAAAATCATCATATAAAAACCCATAATATTATGCAGATCGTAGTTTTTACGTTTCCATTTGGTGGTATTTTTCCATTGAAACCAAAAACGTTGTTTTGCCGCACTTTTATTTTTTGGCCACCAAAGAATCAAACCTGTAATTAGTGAAATAATAAATATAATGGTTGCTGTTCCCACAATTGGATCTCCAATTTCGCTATTTAAGCAAAGTGTTTGATGAAGCATTCGTACAAATACGAAAAACTCAAAATTGTAATCTTCAATTTTCTTTATGCTTCCTGTGTATGGATCTACATAAACGTAAGTTGTATGATATTGATTCCAGTACCAAATAGCATCTTTGTCTATTTCTTCATAAAACCAGGTTTCAATAGTGCGTTTGTCATCATTAAATGTTTTGCATCCTGAAAAGGTTTGTTTTGGATGAATTTTTTTGTTGGTTTCTTTTGCGATTTCTATTAAATGGCTGATCGGTAGTTTTTTATCTTTTACCTGATCAACATAATAATGATTGTGAATTATTGGACGTAATTCTTCTTCAAAAGCGTACAGACAACCCGTAATTCCAAGTATGACAACGATTATTCCAGAAGACAATCCTAGCCATAAATGTATTTTTAGTATTAGTTTTTTAAAAGTCATTTTATAAAAAATTAAAAAATAAAATTGATAAAAAAAGAAACACCTCTGCAGCTAAACAGAGGTGTTTTTTTTAAGAAAATGACTTTAGAATTTCAATGTCAAATTAACCAAAAAGTTTGACGGAGCTTGAGAGTTTCCGTAGAAATCCCAATATTTTTCATTAGATAAATTGTTGAATTTAACTCCAATTCTCCAAGTCGGTTGATCGTAAAATACGGTTGCATTTGCTGTTGTGTAAGATGGAATGTAGAAAACGTTGTCTTCAAACATATAGCTTTTTCCAACATAATTTATTCCAAATCCAGCACCTAAACCTTTTACAGTATTTTGTAACGTATAAGTTGTCCAGAAATTAGCAACATTTTCTGGAGCTCCGACAGCTTTTTTTCCAGTTGCGGGAATAGTATTATCGTTGAAAGCATATCCAGCAATAATATTAAAACCATTTATTGGATTCGCAATTAATTCAAAATCAAAGCCTTTACTCACTTGTTCGCCATTCTGAAATGCAAAACCATCATTATCATATTGTACAGCGTTATCAATTTTGATGTTATAATAACTTAAAGTAGTGCTCAATTTTTTATTGAATGCTTCTACTTTTACACCAAATTCATATTGTGCCGCGTAAACAGGATCTAAAATTAATCTTGTAGCATCGGGCTGTGTAGCAGGAGGCGAGTTTTGGAATCCGTTCATGTAGTTTCCAAAAACCGAAACTTGATCTTGAACAATTTGATACACTAATCCTAATTTTGGAGATAATGCTGTTTGATCGTAACCTTCTGTACTTTCGTCTGTGTCTAATTTAAAATTATCTAAACGTAAACTCAACATGGCAGATAATCTATCAGTAAAATTAATAACATCAGAAGCGTAAACACTAAAAGTTTTGCTAGTTGTAACAGGATAAGCAGTTTGGGTTAAAGTTGCATCAACTGTTTTTCTTCTCATCGGATTAAAAGGAGTTCTCACATCGATAGTGTCAAGATATCTTGTAACTCCAGAAGAGAAACCACTTTTGTTGAAGCTGTAGTTTGCACCAACTAAAAGCTTGTGTTTAATGCTTCCAGTTTTAAACTGGCCATTAAAGTTTTGCTGAATATTTGTATAGTTGTCATAAATAGGACCCCAGTTTCCAACTCTTCTTGCTGCTTCGTAAGGGTTTAGCCAAAGCGTATAAGTTTGATAACTGCGTTCTACGTTTTCTCCCATAAATGAGAATAACGTAGTAGATTTCCAATTATCAGATATTTGATATTCTGCCTGAGCAAAAACTTTATTTGCAGAAGTTTTAGCATCGTTATCATCGTAAAATAATGATTTTCTATAACCAATTTTCAAATCTCCAGGATTTGTAATTCCAGAAGCGGCGTCATATCTATGGTAAGTACGTCTTGTATTGTTTGAGCTGATATATTCAGCATCGATATTGAAAGTAAGTTTGTCGCTTGCTTTAAAAGTTAAGCTTGGCGTAAAAGCAACCGTATTATTAAAGCCATAATCTAAAAAGCTTTTCTCTCTGTTAACTGCTGCATTCACTCTAAATAATACCGTTTTATCTTTGTTTAAAGGAGTATTTACATCAGCAGTAAAACGATTTAAATTAAAACTCCCCATTGTATAAGATACTTCTGTAGCAGTGGTTTCGAAGGGTTTTTTAGTTACAAGGTTTACTACACCACCAAAAGATGAAATAGTAGAACCGAATAAAGTTCCAGAAGGTCCTTTCAAAACCTCAATTCTTTCAACGTTGGCAAGGTCTGTAGAAGAACGGTTGGTAGACATTTCCATACCATTTCTAGCATTAATACCCGTTGTAAAACCTCTAAAAGTTACTCCAACTCCTCCAGAAGGATACGTAACCGGCACAGATCCAGGAGAGTTTTGTACCGCACTTTTTACATCTATAGAAACTTGTTCTAATAAAAGTTCTTTATGTATTACATTGTAAACCTGAGGATTTTCAAGATTTTTTAATGGCATTCTGGCAACGTAATCGGTTTTTTTAGATGCGATGCTCTTTTTACCGCTAACTACAACTTCTTGCAATTCTTTGTTCGAAACTTTAAGTTGTAGATTAAGAGAAGTGGTTTCATTTTCGGTTACTGTCACTTGAGTTTCTAAAGTTTCATAACCTGTTAAAGAGATTTGTAGCGTATAAGAATTCGCTCTTACTCTGTTAAAATCGAAAGTACCGTCATCATTAGAAACAGTACCGTATTTAGTATTTTTTAGAATAATATTTACTCCGGCAGCAGCGTCGCCATCTGAAGTTGTAATTGTTCCTTTAATTTTTCCGTTGTTCTGTTGTGCAAAAATGGATAAGAACGAAAACAAAAAGCTGATTGAAAATAGAAAACGTAAGGTTTTCTGATTGAGGTAATTCATTGCTATTTTTTAATTGGTTTATAAATAGTTTTTATTTAGAATGAATAAAAACAATGCAAATGTAGCTATAAAAATTTCTTTAGCAAATATTATTTTTAAGGATTTTATAAGCATTTGTTAAGATTATTTTAAGAAAGTAAGAGATGTTTTATGTTTTAATTTTAAAAATAAAATCAAGTTTTTGTGAAAACAGAAAAAAGTAGAACGCTCACCCTAAAAAAAGCCTTAATTTTGCAGTCTGAAAAACAATTTCATGATTTTATCTTTCTTCAAAAAAATTCAAAATACACCTCGAGGATACCGAATAGCTAATACTGTTTTTTTCTTTTTATCTGGTTTCGGATATTCTTCGTGGGTTTCTAGAATTCCACATATACAAGCACAATTACATTTATCTGAAGCGCAGTTTGGAGCTGTTTTATTTGCATTTCCAATTGGTTTAATGCTGACAATGCCCTTTACAGGAAAATTATTAAACAAGTACAGTAGCCGTTATATTATGCTTTTGGGCGCTATTATGTTCAATATTGTGCTGTCTTTACCAGGTTTGGTGGCTTTTGTTTGGCAGTTGGTTATTGTACTTTTAATTTTTGGAGCTTCACGAAATATCTTCAACTTATCGATTAATGCGCAATCTTTAGAAGTGCAGAAATTATATCCGAAATCTATTATTACTCGATTTCATGCGGTTTGGAGTATTGCCGTATTTTCTGGAGCTGGTTTAGGATATGTTATGGTGACACAGAAAATCGCGCCATCGCATCATTTGTTGGGAGTTAGTGTTTTTATGCTAGCGCTTACAGCTTGTTTTTATCCGATGAGTATTCATAACGAACCTGTTCCTGTTAAAAAGAAGTTTTTCTCAATGCCTGAAAAAAATCTAGTAAAATTTGCTATGATTTGCTTTGTTTCAATGGCTTGCGAAAATACAATGTACGACTGGAGCGGAATTTATTTTGAAAACATCTTAAAAGCTTCACCAAAATTAACGAGTGCTGCGTTTGTATTTTTTGCTTCGGCTGTAACTTTAGGACGTATTTTTGGTGATTATGGCGTTATGAGATTCGGAACTAAAAAAATCCTTCTCTATAGCGGAATTCTAATCACTTTAGGTTTCGGAATTTGCTTTATTCTTCCATACGCATATCCAACTATTTTTGGTTATGTTTTAATCGGATTTGGAGTGTCTTGTGTTGTTCCGTTGGTATTTAGCATAGCCGGAAGATCTTCAAAATTAAGCAGCGGTTCTGCCTTAACTTCGATTTCTACAATCGGTTATTTAGGATTTTTATTGGTTCCGCCAATGGTTGGTTTTATTTCTGAATATCTAAGTATGAAATGGGCGTTTTTAGTGATGGCGCTTTTAGGTATTCTAATGATTTTTATGGTGAATAAGATCGGGGAGAATGAGTAGTTTTTAAGTTGCTAAGGTTCTGAGATGCTGAGGTTCTAAGGTTTTTATACTTTTTATACTTAATAAAGATTCCATTTTTGTTGATAATTTTTAAAATTCCGTAGGAATGAACTATTTTGTAGCAACGGATTTTGATCCGTTGGAGAAACGAATTATGTATTTTACTAAAATGAACATATTTTAGAGCTATTCGCGTCTATTTCTTTTTTAAATTCTGAAGGTAATTGTATTTTATATCTGCACAAATCTTTCATTTCATATTGCTGTGTTTTTTGATTGAAAAGAATTGTTTGATAAGACATATAATCTGAGTTGTAATACCACACATTAGCATTTTGGTCAACATATAAAACCCAATAATGATAAGGGCTAAAAGTTTCGTCTAAGCTTTGTTGAAACAATATTTTATTTTTGCCATTTCTTATGGCAAAAATTTTTGATTCGTCTTTTAATTCTTTAATTAAAATATTTCGATCTTTGCCAGGAATAGTATAAATTCCATCTTCATACAAAAAGCCTGATTTAATGCTTTTATAATTTAATTGATAGTTATTGCAAGACAAAAAAAGAAGAATTAGAATAATACTGCACATTATTCTAATTCTTCTTTTCTCTATTTTAGTTTTTATCAAAAACATCAAATTACTTCTTCGTCATAACAAATTTCTCAGAACTAGGTTTTCCGTTCAAATTTCCAGAAATCTCAGCTGTCAAAGAATTATTTGCGCCTTTTGTGTACGTGATTTTTTGAGGATAATCATGTTTCGGATTTTCGAAAACCAATTGCTGTTCCGTTTCAGAAGTTGATGGAAAAAATACAGGTTTGTCATCATTTTGACCTTTTACGGTTGCTTTATAAGTCAAAGTTTCTCCTAACTGCGCTAGAATAATACTTTCAGAATGAATGGTGTCTTTTCCTTTTATAAAATAAGAAACCGCACTAAAAGTACTATCATTTAGTTTTTGCCAGTTTTCAGATAAAACTCCGTCTGGTGTTGTATTTTCCCAGTTTCCGATTAACCAGTCGGCTTTTTTGATTTTATCTTTTTCAACAGTTTCTTTTTTTTGGCAAGAAACAAAAGCTATTGTAAGTGCGATAAGAGTAATTCTTTGAAACATAATTTTTGAGTTTTGATTGTACTAATGTATGAAAAAAATGTTTGCCACTGTTTACACAAATTTCCATGAATTATATTTGAAATTGCGAGATAAATTTTTGCCACAGATTAAAAGGATTTTAAAGATTTTTTTCACGCAGATTTGCAGATTCTGGCAGATTTAATTTTATAAATCTGCGAATATCTACTTACATCTGTAAAATCTGCGTGAAATAAATTTGTGGAAATTTGTGGCAACAGGCAAAGCAAAAAGAAATCTGTGCTAATCCTTTTAATCTGTGGCTAAAAAAAATAGTTTAAACGCTTTCCTTTAAAATAGAATAAACCAATTCTTTCGTAGGTTTTTGATCTCCGAGTTTTGCACGAACGTCATCAAAAGTTACTTTAAAATCGCAACCCGATTTGTATTCTGCACAACCGTAAGCCGTTTTTCCTTTTAGAATTGTTCCTTTTTTACATTTCGGACAAACCAAAGTATCGGAACTTTCTGTGGCTGTAGCTTTATTTTCTGTTTTTTTTGGCTCTAATTTCAGTTTGTAATTTTCCTCAAAACGAATTAATCCCTCAACAGTTCCAGAATCGGTTTTAAAACCTTTTATGTTTACAGTCGAACCTTTTTGAATCAATCGTAAATATTGGCTTTCTGTGATTTTTTTGCCATAAAAAACAAATGGTAAAACAAAATCACAACCCGATTTGTATTCGCTGCATCCAAAAGCTGATTTTCCTTTGAGAATATTTCCTTTTTGACATTTCGGACACGTTTCTGCTGAAATTCCAGAAGCTTTCTTTTTTTCTGCTTTTATCACAGGTTTCTGAATCGTTGCGGCATGCGAAATATTGGCGTGTTTGGTTTCGCTTCTAACTTCATAAACTAAAGCTTCCACCATGCTTTTCATATTTCGAATGAATGCTGCTGCGGTAAAAGTACCTTTTTCAATATCTTTCAATTGTTTTTCCCAAGTTCCGGTAAGTTCAGCCGATTTAACCAATTCATTCTGAATCGTATCAATCAATTGAATTCCTGTTAAAGTCGGTAAAACCTGTTTTTTATTTCGAACAATATACTGGCGTTTAAAAAGCGTTTCGATAATATTAGCACGCGTAGACGGACGACCGATTCCGTTTTCTTTCATCAGTTCGCGTAAATCTTCGTCGTCGACCTGTTTTCCAGCAGTTTCCATTGCACGCAATAAAGTCGCTTCTGTAAACTGATTAGGTGGTTTGGTTTCTTTTTGAAGGAAAGAAGGCTCGTGCGGACCTTTTTCGCCAACAACAAAACTCGGCAATAAATCGGGTTCTTTTTCTTTCGCGTTCGGATCTTCAAAAACAACTCGAAAACCTTTTTTCAAGATTTCTTTTCCTGTAGCTTTAAAAGTTACATCGGCAGCTTTTCCAATTACTGTGGTATTCGCAACCAAACAATCATCATAAAAAACAGCAATAAAACGCCTTGTAATTATATCGTAAACCTGCTGCTGATTGTATGCTAAATTATTTTGAACTCCAGTTGGAATAATCGCATGGTGATCGGTTACTTTTTTATCATTGAAAACCTTTGGCGATTTTTTGATTTTTTTCTCTAAAATTGGTTGTGTCAATTCTGCATAATTGGTTAATTTCTGCAAAATTCCAGGCACTTTTGGGTAAATATCTCCAGGTAAAAAAGTCGTATCAACTCTCGGATATGTAATCACTTTTTGTTCGTACAAAGTCTGTGCAATTTTCAGCGTTTCTTCTGCCGAAAATCCAAATTTTTGGTTGCAATAAACCTGTAAACCTGTTAAGTCAAAGAGTTTTGGCGCATATTCATTTCCGTTTTTTTTGTCGACAGAAACAATTTCAAAATCGCTTTCTTTAACTTTTTCGGCTAAGATTTCTCCATCTTCTTTTTTCAAGAAACGACCTTCTTCATAACTAAAAAGTGTATCTCTGTATAAAGTCTGCAATTCCCAATAGGGTTGAGGTTTAAAATTTTCGATTTCTCTAAAACGATCTACAACCATTGCCAATGTTGGCGTTTGCACGCGTCCGATTGACAAAACTTGTTTGTAACCACCATGTTTTACGGTATACAAACGTGTAGCATTCATACCCAAAAGCCAATCGCCAATGGCTCTCGAAAATCCGGCGTAAAATAAATTATCGTAATTGGTAGATGGTTTTAAGTTTTCAAAACCTTCTTTTATGGCTTCAGTTGTAAGAGACGAAATCCATAATCGCTGAATTTCACCTTTATAATTCGCCTCGTTCATCACCCAACGCTGAATCAATTCTCCTTCCTGTCCAGCATCCCCGCAGTTTATGACTACATCGGCTTTGTCAAAAAGACTTTTTATGATTTTAAACTGTTTTTGAATTCCAGAATTCTGAACCACTTTTGTTTCAAATTTTTCAGGAAGCATCGGAAGATTGTTCAAATCCCAGCTTTTCCAATGCGGTTTGTAATCGTTTGGTTCTTTTAAGGTGCACAAATGCCCGAAAGTGTAAGTTACTGCATAACCGTTGCCTTCATAATAGCCATCGTGTTTGGTATTAGCACCTAAAACAGATGCGATTTCACGTGCTACACTTGGTTTCTCGGCAATACAGACCTTCATTTTTTCTTTTCTAGTTAGTGAGCGAAATTAGCGATTTTATTGGAAAGGGGCAAAGGTTCTAAGGAGCAAAGGGTTTTAATGAATTTTTACTTTTTTTGTAATTCTAAAGTTTTTAAAAATTAAAATCTTAGTGCTGAAATGATTTTCTGATATAAGTCATTTTTTCCAATCAGACTTATTACTGAATAGCCAATAAGAGCCAAACCAATAAAAATAAACAGAATCAAAATAACGCTGTTTGATTTTCTTTCTTTTATTACAAAATTTTCAGGACTTTTGGCGCTGTAAAGGATTGCGATTTTGGTGTTTATATTTTGCTGATAAGCTTCAAGTTTATCTAAATCAGATGATGCATGTATAAAAGGCTCTCCTCTAAAATTCTTTCCATCTGTAGTTTGGTATTCAATAGTAGGAGTTTTATGTCCTTCTTCATCTGATTTGTACGACACGATTTTTCCAATACTTTCGATTCCGTTTTTATGGATATTATCTAAGAAGATAAAACCCGCAATTGAATAAATTAAAAACAAAAACCCAAGTAATAATAAACAAATTAAGATATTATAAAAGCTTATAGCCACGAAAAGAATAAAGAAAATGGCAAAAAAAATGGGTACGTATTTTTTATTAAATAACATGTAATGGGTGTTTGGCTTAAACTTTAAAAATATCAATTCTTTTCATCCAAGGAATTTCCGATTCTAGAAATTGAAGCTTTGTTTTCACTACTTTATCGCTTTTATCCCTTGGGTTTTTAGTTACAAATCTAGCTTTCGAATTGTTAAAATCTAAAGTGTTTTTTGCATCAAAATCATCTTTTTTGTCGGAAGAAAAAGTAATAACATTATCTTTTAGGCTCCATTTTCCTTTTCCATATTTATTTTCTTCTGGTAGAGTTCCGCCTTGCATTTTTCTATACGAATGAAATAGAAATGTTCCGTCTTGATTTAAGGTTAGTTTATATTCAATTATATGTTTATCGTCAGAAAGAGAACGAGCGTAATCGCCCGAAAACTGATTAGATTGTGCTGATAAACTTATGCCAGAAATTAAAAGCAAAGTGATGATAAAGTGTTTCATTTAATTAAGTTTTTATGGTTTTAAAGTAAAATGTTTGATAGTGCATCTACAAGTATTTTTTTCTTTTATAAAAACACTTTAATTATTTATCATCGGATTCAAATTACTGTCTTTATTTCTTAAATCCAATCCACCTTCGTAAACCGATTTTAGATTAGTGAGATAAAAATGCCAACCGTTTGAACAGCCTAATCTAATATATTGTTTAGAAAAATCATCTGTTGGAATATTATGATGACGAAGTTCTATCAAAGTATAGCCATTATTTTCACTCAAATTGATATCAACCAGACAAGTTCCTTCAAAGGTAAATTGTAAATGATCTTTTCCGTTTGCCGAAATAATTTTTCCTTTCATAGCATCATCATATAAATACCAAAGCCATTCATATGTATTTCCTGCAGAAACGCTTTCGTCTTTACTTCTAAGTTTTTGGTCAGAATCGAAAAAAGTTACTTTCTCTAGAAACCATTTTTCTAATGCATTAGCTTTTGTCCAAGAATCGTAAATATCAGAAAGTTTAGCTTTTACAGCTATTTTTTTGGTGAAAGAAGTCCAGTCGAAGTTTTCCATCTTAGAGGTTTGATTTATTTTGTTTCAGTAGCTTTTAAATTCTGGAGATAAATTTTAAAGATTTAAAGATATTGATTTTTAATCAAATAGTAGTTTGTGATTTTATTTTTCATAAGAAAAAGTTTATATTTGTAGAATATTAGAATAATTACAATAATGGTAACCGCAAATTTTTATTTACTAAATAGCTGTTTGATGTGCTTAATGTACACCTTATTGTATTTGCATGACGATACTTTCTTAAAAAGCTCAAAAGAGTTTATTTCTTTTGCCCTGTCACAACTCTAGACAGGGATTCTCGCAATTATATTGCCTATTTATAAAATTTCCATTTTCGTTCGTGATGAAATAGCACTGAATTAGTCTGGGCTGCAATTATTCAGTACGGAGTTGTATTTCATTGTTTATGAAAATGAAGCAAATAAGAAAGTGATGTCACAAAATATTATTTTAACAACAGGAACATACGATTTAATTAAAGATCATGTAAGAAGAAAAAAAGTAACTGTACAAGAAGAAGAATTATTATTAAATCAATTAAAAAATGCTTCTCAAGTATTAAGAAAAAATCTGCCAGAAGATATCGTTTCGATAAACCGAAGAATCACTTATAAAGACCACGCAAATAACGAAGAGAAAACCATTCTTCTTGTTGGTCCTGAAAAAGCAAAAGTGAGTAAAAATAAAATTTCGGTTCTTTCTGATGAAGGAATTGCAATGATTGGTTACAAAGTAGGAGATCTTGTAGAATGGCCTGCTAAAAAAGGAAACCTAAAATTAGAGATTTTAAAAGTAGAAGAGGAAGTTTAATTATGGTTTCGTTTTCGATTTAAGTTAGTAGCATCCCGATAGAATTTTCTATCGGGATGTTTTTGTTTTTTGATGAAATATTTTTAGAATTTTTGTTTCAATCAAAAGAAATACTCAAACTAGAAACATTTTTTTAGCGGTTTGTTACACATAATTTTTTACGAATTGTGTAAAAGAGCAAACCTTTTTAGCTTCATTTGAGTGTATTAATTATAAATTTACAATAAGAATATTAGTATTAATTATTCGTGTAAAACTTCAATCCTCATCCCGCGCCAACGTTGCAATCGGCGGTTTTTTTATACTTCAGAAAAACAATAATAAATCATTGAAAAATATACTTTTTGTATAACTTTTTTTATGTTTTTTTAAAAATGAATAAGATTATACGTATAAAATTATATATCTTCGCCTCTCATTAACTGAATTATTATTAACCATTTAACAATTAAATTAAAAAAATGAGAAAGTTATTACTTACAAGTTTATTATTAGTTTTCGTAAGCGCGGCTTACATTAGTTGTACAAAAGAACAAGCATCAGAAACTGAAGTTTCAAAAACAGAAAACACTATTCCAATTTCTGATTATGGATTTTATCATAACGAAGCTTTAGAATTGTATTATAAAAATCATGGCAGTGTAAGTGGTAAGACAACAGCTGTAATAATCGAAGAGATGACTGCTGACTTAAAAGCTAAATATCCAGAAAAATTTAAAAATGTAAATATTGAAGAAATCAAACTTGCATTTAAAGATGTTGATCCTAAAAAGTTTGATATTAATTTATTTTGGAAATCTCAAAAACCAGGATTGTTAGCTTCGAATAAAATTTCAAGTAAAATGGGAGCTTTTGTTGATGATGTACTTAAAGATGATCTAAAATACGAACAGTATATTGCAAAAGCTAATGAATTTAACACAAATAGTTTGCTGACATCTGATGAAAAAGATGGTTTAGTAATTTTTACAAATGTTATAAAAAGTTCAAACGAATATTGGAGTTTGCAAATTAACCCAACAGGAAAAACAGCAAATAAACCAGGTTCTAAAGTAATTGTTGCAGATACATTAGGAGCTTTAATGTTTGCTTACAGCGGGCCAGGAGCAATTATTGCGGGTGGAATTAGTTCATTGTTTGTTAATGAAGCGTTGCCTCCAATGCAAGTTCCAGTTGATGAAATTGGTCCTTTAGATCCAGATGTACCAGCAAATCCAGATCCAATATTTATTGGAGAGTAAACTCTAAGTATATTTAATAAAAAATCCCAAAAAGAAAATCTCTTTTTGGGATTTTTTTTGTTATTCGTTATTTATGATTATAATTTTCTGATGAACATGAATGCGTCTTATTTACTTGATCTCATTGCTTTCACTTTTTTTATTTTGTCATCAGTCAAGTAATTTTGATATTCATTTGTTTCCAATCCGTACAAAGCTATTTTTCCATTATTGTCATTGTGAATTCCAAACCCATAGGTTTTTGTGAGAGGCGAGGCGCGAAGACAGGCTTGCCCTTTTGAGAAAAATTGTTCTTTTGCTTTTTTGTATTCACTTTCTGCTAGATCATTTCGAACAGCAAATACCAGAAACAGAATATCATCAGAAGAGTATTTGTATGGATTTTTGGCTATTAATTCGTATTGCATTTCTGCAACCGTTTTTTTGTCTTTGCTTGGTGGTTTTATTCCACGATCTGCTTTGGTATCTTCAGCAGCTTCTATAAAAGTGTCGAAATAGTTTGTGGTGTGTACTTTCATTTCTTTGTAAGTTTTTTTTAAATATTATTCCCAACGTTCCTACATGAAACTAATATTTTTTACTTTAAGACCTGTTTTCATCGCTTTTATTAGTTTCTCATTGCGTTTATCTGCTCTCGCATTCTGTAAAGAAATAACAGCCCAAATTGCTGCTGGAATCCAGCCAATCAGAGTGATTTGCAAAATGAGACAAATAATCGAAGTTAATATTTTTCCTCTCAAAAAGAAAGAAACAAACGGAAAGAAAATGGCAATTAAGGTCATCATTTGGAGTTGTTTTTTTTGGTTTGGACTAAAGTAAACTCTGTTTTTGGGTTTATATATTTGTATGCATTTTATTTTTAATGTTACATTTCCTTTTCAATACTATTTCTTCCTGCTGACACGGTTTGCAAATGAAGACTATCGGGTTAAGATTATTATTTGTCTTTTTTTGTTGCTATATAAATGATATAACTGAAACTTAAAACATAAGTCATAAAGCTTATTAATGAAATTGCTGTATTGTTCATTCCTGAGGTAACTATATTTGTTCCGATTCCTATAATAAAAAGGAGAATAGCAAGTAGAATTTTTGTTGAATTTCGCATGAATTGTAATTAAATTTGGTGGAGTATCACGTTAGCGCAGATTTGGAATCCGTGCCCGCAAAGATTGGTTTATTTTTGAAGATTTTTATTATGTCTTATTGTTGCGGGCACGGGTTGTAAATCCGCGCTATTTGGTATCGAAAAATTACTTATTCCAACCTAAATGATTGTCATTGAATTGAATAATTTTACCATTTTCTAAAACGATTTTCTTTTCAGTATCAATTGTTATTATACCTCTTGTTTTTTTGCTATGACAATTTGGACATAAAACCCAAAGATTATTAATCGTTTCTCCACCACCCTGTCCTTTATCGATAATATGATCAATCTCTATTATCCAAGATTTATTACCTTTATTATTAATATATCCACAACTAAAATTACAGATTTGACAGGTATTGTTTTCTAAAATAGCTATTCTGGTTTTTTGAGCTTTACTTTCTTTTCTATACTTTGTTTTCTTTTCACTTAAATAATACTGTTGAGTGTAATCTGAAAAATCTTCTGCTTGTTTTTTTATTTTTTCCAGATCAGTTGACTGTAAATCAATATTTATTAAATTCTCATCATACAATAAATAATCAGTAATTATAATTTCTTTTCTAGAGTTGTAAAGAATTATTTCAGTGTCAAATTTTATTCTAATGTGGTAATGTTTAATTTCATTTTTTAAATTATTGAATGAAAAATCTGCAGTTTTAATATATTCATTTAGGATTTTTACTGGTAATTTTATAATGCCTTCATAACCAAGAGTGAAACAAAAGAAATCTACATTCTGTTCTTTAGAAGTTTTGATTGATTTTGGGGTAATTCCAAACCAATAACTTATTCCGTCTTCATATAGTTTTGAAAATTTAATTAAAAAACTTTCATTGTCTTTTGTTGAATAAATTTTTATTGATTTTTTATTGTAAATCAAATTACAATTACCAATTAATTCTAATGAATTATCAATGCTTAAATATCCCATTTATGTTCTTTTTTATATTTTCCGTTAACGGGGATTTTGTGAATAATAAATTAAAATTCTGAAAAAATATAATTACCAATGTAAGATATAAAATCGTTTTGGTATTCAATATATTTTGTAAAAGTTTTATTTTCTACAAATCTTTTTTCTGATTGTTCTTTGCAAAGCTGTGCTAATGTCTCCATTAATTTGTCGTATTTTTCTACAAATTCGTCCTTTAAAAATAGATCAGAGAATAGATATTTAACGTGGAGGAAGTTTTCAAGCTCACCTAAAATAATAATCCAAACAATTACTTTGCTTTGATCTTTTTCTTCCTTTTCTTTTATCGAGTTTGTCAATATCATTTGTTCCATTTTAGTTTTTGGACTATGCAAAGATAATTTGTCAGCTTCGTAAATATATAAATTGGTTTTCTTTATAAGACTTTCTAAAGCATTTTGTCTCATTTGGTTAATTGTGATTCTTTTTTGCATTTCTATCGCCTCTTCGGCTTTTTGACTTTCACTCTTTGAAATTATGTAAGTTAAAAAAATTAGAGAAACTGTAGATAATAGTGTAAAAAGAGGATTTAGAATTCCTCCAATAAAATCACCAAATTCATTTTGCTTGAATTCAGACTCTTCATTAATATTGTCTATGTAATATAGTTTTAGCCCATAAGTTATGGCAAAATAAATAATTAATAATGTAACACTTGATATCAAAATTATGGTAATAATTCTAGTTCTATTATTCATATTTTTAGTTTTAAAAGATCTTAAGACTATAGTTAATTATATCACTATCTTAGTTTAATTTATTTAATGATTAATTCTATTTTTAAAACAAACATCGTTTTTAATTTAAATTAATCCCCAAGTAAAAACACCTGATTTTATTTAAATTGATTTATATCAAAAATAAATCCCTTTAATTGAATGCTTTTACAGAAATCCATAAGGTTAATTAAAGACCGAGCGCCCTAGCCCTGATAGCAGCGGCATCCTTTTTAGGCAAACGAAAAAGATCTTATTAAAATCGTAAAATTTCTGCTTAAAAAGATATAGCGGATAGCAGGATTAGCTCCAAAAAATCATTATAATTCCACTAAATATCCTCCTCAAAAAACACAAAAACACAAGACTAGAATAATCAATAAATATTTCGTAATTTTGCCGTCCAAATAAAAGGAATTAGAAAATGTTAGATAGACTTCAATATGTAAAGCAGCGTTTTGATGAGATTTCGGATTTGATTATTCAGCCGGATGTTATTTCTGATCAAAAACGATATAAGCTACTCAACCAAGAATATAAAAGCATTAAAGCTTTGGTTGATAAAAGAGAAGAATACATTCTTGTTTTAGCCAATATTGACGAAGCAAACGAAATTATTGCTGACGGTAGCGATGCCGATATGGTGGAAATGGCTAAAATGCAGTTGGATGAAGCAAAAGAACGTTTGCCAGAATTGGAGGATGAAATCAAATTTATGTTGATTCCTAAAGATCCTGAAGATGCTAAAAACGTTATGGTGGAGATTCGCGCGGGAACGGGTGGAGATGAAGCGAGTATTTTTGCAGGTGACTTATTCAGAATGTATACAAAATATTGCGAAAGCATGGGGTGGAGAACTTCTGTTGTAGATATGAATGAAGGTACTTCGGGTGGTTTCAAAGAGGTTATTTTTGAAGTTACTGGAGAAGATGTTTACGGAACTTTGAAGTTTGAAGCTGGTGTACACCGTGTACAACGTGTTCCGCAAACTGAAACGCAAGGTCGTGTACATACGTCGGCGGCTACGGTTATGGTTTTGCCAGAAGCGGAGGAGTTTGATGTTCAGGTTGATATGAACGATGTTCGTGTGGATTTCTTCTGTTCGTCTGGACCTGGTGGACAGTCGGTAAATACAACGAAATCGGCTGTACGTTTAACGCACATTCCAACTGGATTGGTAGCGCAATGTCAGGACGAGAAATCGCAACATAAGAATAAAGATAAAGCTTTAATGGTATTACGTTCTCGATTGTACGAAATGGAATTAGCCAAAAAGCAAGAGGAAGATGCTAAAAAACGTAGTTCTCAGGTAAGTTCTGGAGACCGTTCGGCAAAAATCCGTACGTATAACTATGCGCAAGGTCGCGTAACTGATCACCGTGTTGGTTTAACGCTTTACGATTTAGGAAATATCATGAATGGTGATATTCAGAAAATTGTTGCCGAGTTACAATTGGTAAACAATATGGAGAAATTGAAAGAAGCTTCGGAAGTTTACTAAACGTAAACTTCTTGGGTTCAAAGGTACATAGGTACAAAGGTTCAGAGGTTTTCTGGATTTGATATAATTAAAGCCGAACTTTGTTCGGCTTTTTTGTTTTTAGAAAACAAAGTAAGAAAGTATTTGCAGGTTTGTAACGATTAAAAAAAATGTACAAAAAGTATATAAACCTCTGAGCCTTTGTACCTCTGAACCTTTATACCTTTTCAAAAAAAACTTAACGAATTCATAATTCGTTAAGTTTTTTTTTGACTTTTTTTACCTCATATTTGCTGGACCAAAAATAACCAACATTAAAATTAATCTATGAAGAAAACTTTACTTTTATTATGCTTCTTTGGAAGCTTTTTTTATGCGCGATCGCAATCGTATTTCGGATTTAGAGATGACAATTATGCGGGAATTCAGTCGGCAATTTTTAATCCGTCTGCTATTGCAGCTTCAAAGTACAGCGCCGATGTTACTCTTTTTTCTGCGAGCGGAACAGGTCAGAATGATTTGTACAGTGTGAATTTTGCCAGCATTTTAGACGGCAGTTACGATTTTGACACCGAAGCTAATAAAAACTTTAAATCGAACAATAGAGGAAACTTTAATATCGATGTTTTAGGACCGTCTGTTATGTTCAATATTACGCCTGTGCATAGTATGGCGATTTTTACTCGCGTGCGTAGCATTACCAATATCGTAGATGTAAACGGACAGCTTGTAGATGAGGTAAATAAGGATACGGATTTTTCTAACAGCTTTATGATTCAAGGCGGAAATCCGAATGGTGTTACCAATTCTTGGGCAGAAATCGGAGCAAGTTATGCAACAGTTTTGCTAGATCGCGACGATAATTTTATAAAAGGAGGAATTACCGTAAAATACTTAATGGCAGGAGTAAACGGTTACCTTAACGGAAATGACATCAGCGTAGCATTCAACAGAAATAATGCTAATCCGCAACAAAGTGAATATTATTCTACGGGAACTTTAAGAACAGCTGCAAGTTACGATTATGATAATGGCGAAGATCCGAAATTCGATGCTGGTTCTGCTGGCGTAGGAGTTGATTTGGGTTTTACTTATGAATATCAAACTAATTGCCATACTTGTATTGGAAATAGATATAAGTTTAAATTAGCAGCTTCTATTACCGATATCGGAAAATTGAATTATAAAAATGTTGTAGAGAATACTTATAACTTAAACGGAAGAGTAACGCAAGATGATATAGAAAGTGCCGATAATATTTTTGAATTCTTCAACGCAAATTATACTAAAGTTTCGTCGAGAAAAGGAATTCAGGCAAATCTTCCAACGGCTTTGCATACTAACTTTGATTGGAATATCAACCAGAAATTTTACTTGAATTTAAGCACTGATTTTAGTTTAGTTGATGCTAAAAAAGTAAACGGAACTGCAATTGCCAATTCGGTAAGTTTTACGCCAAGATACGAAACAAGACAATTTAGTTTCTATGTTCCCGTAACTTACATGCAATATAGCGGAACGCAAATTGGAGCAGGTTTTAGAGCTGGACCTTTATTTGTGGGTTCTGGAACTCTTTTTACTAATTTGTTTTCAAACTCTTCTAAAGGATGCAATATTTACGCAGGTTTGAAAATTCCGATTTATCAAAATTATAATTAAGAAGGGACAAAGAAACAAAGGTTCAAAGTTGCAGAGGTTTTCACCTTTGTTCCTTTGAACCTTTGAGACTTTGTCCCTAAAAAAAAGAGCAAAATATACCAAAGGTAAATTTTGCTCTTTTTAAAAATATAGTGAAGGTCTTATCTTCATTAACCGCTTTCCCCAAGAAGCGTATAATGAAAGTTAGATACCTAGAAATACTCTCGTATATTCAAAACATTTATATAGATTAGAGTAAACGTATACACCATTTTTTAATACTATTTCGCTTAACTTTTCCATAATACTTAAATATTAAGTTAGACAATTACTCTTTAGACGTTTAATATTGTGATTCTTCGTCTTCTTCTTCAGAAGCTTGATTTGAAGATTCGTTTTGTGGTTTAGAAACCAGATTAGTTACAATCAATTGGACAACAGATCCTAGAATGCCTTTAAACATAGAATCTCCTTTTCCGACAATAAATCTTTTAGCCAGATATCCGATTCCGATGCTAATAGCAGATTGTGCCAAATGACTTTTGAAACCTACCGTTTCATTAATTTCTTCAACCGTATTTCGAATTAGATTTATCGGTTTTAGATTTTCTTTAATCTCGTCAACATGATTTTTGATGGCGCACCATTCTGTATCTTGACGAACTTCTAATTCTTGAATTTTTTGATTTAATTGATCAATATTGTAAATGGCTTCCATAAATTAGTCTTTTAAAATTATCAATAAATTAAACCTTTTAGTTTTTAGTTTCTTTTAGTATACTCGAAATGATAGTATTACCAATTGGAGTCTTAATTATTTTATGATGTGATTTTACCACTATTATGGCAACTAACAGATAAAAAAGTGCCATAATAAAAAATCCATAATAATATTCTCCCAGTTCTTTCCCAATCCATAAACTGATTCCGATATTTAAAAACAAGGTAAAAAATGCAACAACAATACCGATTGCAATCTTAGATGCCAACGATGATACACCATCGGCCACTGAACATACAGTTTTCAGTTTTAATAATTCTAAACTTGTTTTTGCGTAGTTTTCAGCTTTTTCGTAAAGATTTAAATCTTCGTTTGTTGTTGCATTTGGTTCCATGATATAGGGTTTTATGGTTTGAAAATTTCACTAATTAATTCTGAGATTAATAGAATTAATTCTGAGATTAATAGTTTGATTTTACTGTTTTAACATCATCTTTCAAGGTGTTGTAATCCTCTTTCACTTGGTTTAATTTAGATTTTCCTTCTTCAAGAATTTCTTTACCGTTTGAAGTGATAGTGTTTACTACGTTATCAAATTTTGTTTTAAGGTTATCTCCGTAATCTTTCGATTTATCTTTGATTTTTTTTCTAGTGTTAGAACCTTTGTCTGGTGCAAACAATACTCCAATAAATGCTCCCGCCGCTGCGGCTCCTAATATTCCTAAAATTGTGCTACTTGCTTTCATAATAATTGATTTAGTGATTAATATTTAATAAATTGTTGATTTAATATGTGATTTTTAAATTTCTCGACCTTTAATAAGTCTAAGAAGAATGGCAATAATGGCAATAACTAACAGTATATGGATAATGCTTCCGAAACTGTAAACAAAGAACCCTAAAGCCCAAAGTATTACCAGAATAACCGCGATTGTATATAATAAATTTGACATGGTTTTTATTTTACTGGTTAATAATTAATTCTTTTTTTAATTTAACTTATACGAAAGATATAATGTCAAATTGCTGTTTTTTGCGTCTGGAAATGTGTAAGTTGTTCCTAAAGTGGTTCTTTCTTTTCCAACAGTTGTTAAACCGTAATTGTAACGTACGCCAATACTAACTGGATCAAAATCAACTCCAACACCAGCTGCGATACCTGCATCAAATTTGGCAAGGTCATCTCTGTCAATATTTTGTTCGAATTCAATATCTCCGCTCCCAGTTACTTTAGAACTAACTAAATAAGAAGCATAACCACCCGCGTGAATGTTAAAGTTCTTAGTTACATTTACTCTAACTAACAATGGAACTTCAATATAATTCAATTTGAACTTTGCATCTCCATTAAATCCAGCACCGCTGTATTCTAGTTTTGCTCCTTTAGTAGTGAATAAAACCTCTGGCTGAATAGCTACAAAGTCAGAGATAGGAAGTGTAGCGTAAACCCCAGCATTAAATCCGTATAAGATATTGTTGTCATCTACGTCATCTCCGTTATTTACTAAGTTTGACATATTGAATCCTCCTTTTACCCCAAATTCGGTGTTTACATTATTGTCCTGTGCGTGCAGCATTCCAAACGAAGCTGATAAAAAAAGTGTTAAGGCGCATAAAAAATTGGCTTGTAATTTCATAGTTAAAAATTTAGTTAATAGATTGATAATAGGCGTTTATACATTTTGTTTTCTTAATCTTTCGGTTTCCCTTAAAAGTTTGTATTGTTCAGGCAGATATCGCAGTACTAATTCCAAGATTTTTTTATCATTTGTTTCTCTTGAAATAGATTCAAATAACTCAATCTGGTCGTCTAAAGCTTCTTTCGTGGCGTTTAAATAAATATCATTAAAATCATTTGTTTTTGCATCAGTTAGGTTGTACAGGTCTATTTTGTGCATGGCATTGATTTCCGTTATTACAATGAGCTTTCTATTGGCCATTCTTGTTATTTCATTTAGCAATTGCGTTTCTCTGAATTCGATTCTCTGACTTAATTGCTTTACGATAACGTCTGAACTTTTTTGTTGTGCAATTTGACTTTTAGAAATAATTCCTTTACTTAAATTCGCCGTCGAAATAAAAAAGAAAACTTCTGTTTTTTCTTTTTCATTAATTGCAAAAGATTGATTCTTTAAAGACTTTTCTATTGGATTTATTCTTTTGCAAGATGAGCTGCAAATGATTATCGCCGATAAGAAAAAGACTTTAAAAAAGATAGTCTTTAGATGGTGAATTTTGTTCATTATTACTTCATAAAGTATTACATTACAAAGATGCTAACGAATGCAAGAATTTACTTTACAGCATAAAAAAGAAACGTTATATAATTCCCATAATGGATTTATATAACGTTATTTATGTGTTTTTTTAATGAAGTTTAATCGGGTAGAAACACCGTAAATACTGAGCCTTCGCCCATAGTACTGTTGGCTATAATATGACCTTTATGATTCTCTACAATTTTTTTGCAGATAGCCAAACCAATTCCAGTTCCGGGATATTCTGTTTTAGAATGAAGACGCTGAAAAAGAATAAAAATGGTTTCTTTAAATTGCGGATCAAATCCCATTCCGTTATCGGTGAAAGTTATTTTATGGAATTTCTTTACAGATTGATCGACAATTTCTGGATAATCTGAAGAACTAACTTTTTCGCTAGAAATTGAAATTTCTGGTTCAACTCCAGGGCGACTATATTTTAATGAATTTCCAATTAAATTAATGAACAGCTGTTCGATCTGATATGGAATTACCGATAATTTTGGAAGCTTGTTTGATTTGATAACAGCCTTCTTGTCTTCAATTACTTCTGCTAATTCAGACTCAGCATTATCAAGAAGTTCGTTGAGATTTATTTTTATAAATTCCTTTTTAGTAGTGTTAGTTCGAGAAAATAAAAGCAAATCATCAATTAAGACACGCATTCTTTTAGCAGAAACCTCAATTTTTGTGATATAATTTTTACCGCTTTCAGACATAACTTCTTTATCTGCATCTGAAACTCGAGAAATGAAAGTTTGAATTTTTCTAAGAGGTTCCTGCAAATCGTGACTCGCAACATGATTGAAAGAAGCTAATTCTTTATTGCTTTTTTCTAATTCTTTGTTTCGTTCCTGAAGTTCGATATTTAGTAAATGTTCGTCAGTAATATCGAAATTGATTCCTAATAAAATTTTACTTCCTTGTTGATCTGTAACCAATTTTCCGGCAGTTTTAAAGTAACGAACCTCAAAATCTGGTCGCACAATTTTATAATATAAAAAAGGAACCTTTTTGTCTTCGATAATTTCGTCTATAGATTTTGCTACAGCGTCTTTATCGTCTGGATGCACATATTTTAAAAGTGTTTCTTTGCTCGGTACAAAAGAATTGGGTTCGAAACCTAATAATCTGAACTGATTGTCAGAATAGTCAATTTTATCGGCATCCAAATCCCATTGCCAAGTACTGAAATTACCAATACTTTCAGATTCGGCAATTAAACCAGAAGAAATTAAAAGTCTTTTGTTGAATACTTTTAGGCGTTCAAAATCACGGCTGATTTGTCTATAAGCCAATAAGATAAAACTTAAGGCAACCAGGAATAATGAAATCGAAAAAAGAGGACTTAAAGAAATTTCCGCATCATAAATTTTAAGTCTTTTTTTGAGATAGGTTTTTTCAATATCATTCATTTCATCTACCTTAAAACGAATGTTTTCCATCAAAATTCGACCACCAAACATGTGATTGTCTAATTTTCTTTTATCGTATGTTTTTGGATCGCTGTATTTTAAACAGTTTTCAAAAGAAACAAAACGAAGCGTAATGAGTTTGAAAAGTTTTTGAAGATTTTCCTGCTGCTGCGGATTATCAGCAGTTAATTTTTTTAAGGTAATAAAAGATGTATTTACTTTATCTCGAGAATAAATATAAGGAGTCAAAAAACGGGCGTTGCGAGTAATGATATATCCTCGCTGGCCCGTTTCTGCATCTTTTATAGCCGACATTAAGCGTTCGAGCTGAATGTTTATTTCATAAGTATGCATAACCAGTTTGCTCGATTCGTTCAAGTCCTGATTATGTTTGTAAGCAATTGAAGATAGAAATAACAGAATGAAAACTGCGATTACAAAAATAACTCTCAAAGAGTTTGAAGAATTAAAATTTGGTATCCATTTCATTGGTATGCACTTATTTTAGTCGCAGCAAGAAATTATCACGGTTTAACCCAGAGGTATGATAGTGCCAGTTTACGGTCACGACTTCATTAATTATTTTTTTTAACGTATTAAAATCGCTTGGCTTTTTAATGTAAATATTTGCACCCTGGATAAAGGTATCTTCAATATCTTCCTCAGAAGAAGAGGTAGAATAAATTGCAATAATTATATCTTTTAAACGATCCGTTTTTTTGATTTCGATTAAACATTCTTTACCCGTTTTTTTAGGCATGTTCAAATCTAGAAACAAAATATCTGGAAGTTTATTGTCTGTATTATGTAGATGATCCATTAATTGCATCCCGTCGTGAACAAAACTTACATTAGTTTGTATTTTTATTTCTTCAAAAGCATCTTTAAAGAAAAGACGGTCATCTTCATCATCATCGGCAAGTAAAATGTGTAATGCGTTTTTTTGCATTTGCGTTCGGTATTTGGGTTTTTATTTTAAATTTTCTCTTCGTTTCTTAATAATTCTCTGAAAAGCAGACGGAGTAATTCCGGTTGTGTTTTTAAATTGTGTACTCAAATGCGCAACACTTGAATAGTTTAATAAAAATGCAATCTCGGTTAAACTCATTTCATTGATAATAATCAATTGTTTTGCTCTTTCAATTTTCTGCAAAATAATAAAGTTTTCTATAGAAGAGTATGTTACTTCTGAGAAAACATTTGATAAATATCCATAACTGTGATTTAGCTTTTCAGCCAAAAAAACAGAACTTTTATAATTATTGCTGTCGTCCATAAAGACCAATTCTATAATTGCGTCTTTAATTTTTTGGACTAATACACTTTTTTGATTTTCAACAACTTCAAAGCCGCATGGCGTCAATTTTTGTTTTAAATTTTCAAGTGCGTCAGCATCAATATTGTCCTCGATTTCGATTTCGCCAAAACCCAGCGTCGTAAAATTCACATTGTTCTGCTCCAAATTCAGTTTCAGATATTGAGAGCAAATAGTGTTAATGTCGAACTTTATAAATAGTTTCATTTTATAGAAATTTGGTTAAAGATACTTATTTTATTTTTGGTTACCGCTTTTAAACAGTGTAGAATTGTTAGATAATGATGTTTTTTTTAAAATAAAACCCTCAAAAAAATACCGCCTAATATTATTTATTTACTAGACGGTATTTCCTGATTGAGTTGTAAGGATTTACAAATCAGCAATGATTTTACGAACTTCATCTTTTGTTTTACCTAATTTTTGTTGAAGTTTTCCGTACATTTCGTCTTCTTTCCCTTCATCATAAAGTAAATCATCATCTGTTAAATCCGCATATTTTTGCTTCAATTTTCCTTTTAACTCATTCCAGTTTCCTTTTATCTCTGTAGTATTCATGACGTTTTTGTTTATTGTTATTAATATTGTAAAGGTCGGATTTACATTCAACTCTTTGTTACATTAATTTCAAATGCTGTTGCATAATTCTCATTTTACTTTAGTTTTTGAATAGATAATTAGTTATCAATTGTCAATTATCAATTATCAGTTAAACTTGATATCTTCTCAGTACCCAAGCCATTTTTTCGTGCTCTTGTAGTAAACCCGTAACAAAATCTGCTGAACCAACATCTTTTGTTTCTTCTTCAAATATTGGAATATAGCTTCTAAATTCTGTCACCAATTGTTCGTGGTTTTCTAAAAGTTCAGAAAGCATATGTTTTTGCGAAGCATATTCTTTTGGAGATTCTTTTAAGGTAGAATTATCGATAAACTCTTTCATTGTACCAATTGTTTTTTCTCCTAATTGACTGATGCGTTCCGCAACTTCATCGATTTGTGCTTCTAGAATTCTATATTGTTCTTCAAATAATTTATGCAATTCCATAAAACTGTTTCCAGAAATATTCCAGTGAAATTTTCTGGTTTTTACATATAAAGTCATTTCGTTAGATAAGATTGTTCCTAAAATAGAAGCACTCTTTTTTAGATTTGCAGGCGTAATTCCGATATGTGGGCTCATAATTGTCTTTTTTATGTGTTTTTTCAAAGATAAAAGAGCCTCTCTTGTTTTTTCTTATATAATTTTAGATGGAAGTTATAGGAATTCAATGTTGTAATGAATAATTAATATACTCAATGTCACCCTGAGCGAAGTCGAAGACCACAATGGCTTCGACTTCGCTCAGCCTGACAAACCTGAAACCTGAAACTTGAAACAAATTAAACCATTTACAATTCACAATTATAATTTGTAATTTTGCAGCACAAGCAAAACACAATATGACAACACAACAATTACACGAACAAATTCTTCAAAAAAAAACATTTTTATGTGTGGGTTTAGATCCTGATATGGACAAAATGCCACAACATTTATTAGATACCGAAGATCCTATTTTCGAATTCAATAAAGCAATAATCGATGCTACGCATGATCTAACTGTAGGATATAAACCAAATACAGCTTTTTTTGAGGCTTACGGAATTAAAGGTTGGATGTCTCTTCAGAAAACAATCAATTACATCAACGAAAATTATCCTGATATTTTTACAATCGCAGACGCAAAACGCGGTGATATCGGAAATACGTCTAGCATGTATGCAAAAGCCTTTTTTGAAGATTTGAATTTTGATAGTGTAACGGTTGCTCCATATATGGGAAAAGATTCTGTAGAACCTTTTTTGGCTTTCGAAAATAAACATACTATTATGTTGGCTTTGACTTCAAATGAAGGCGCTTTCGATTTTCAGACTTTGAATACTGACGGAAAAGAATTATACAAACAAGTTTTAGAAACATCTAAAACTTGGAAAAACAGCGAAAACTTAATGTACGTTGTAGGCGCTACAAAAGCAGAATATTTTGCCGAAATTAGAAAAATTGTTCCAGACAGTTTCTTGTTAGTGCCAGGAATTGGCGCTCAAGGCGGAAGCTTATCAGAAGTTTGTAAATACGGAATGAACGATAAAATTGGTCTTTTAGTAAATTCGGCAAGAGCAATTATTTACGCTTCAAAAGGAACAGATTTTGCTGAAAAGGCTAGAGAAGAAGCTTTGAAAGTGCAACAAGAAATGGAAGAGATTATTAATTTGAAGTTTCAGGTTTAAATTTTCAAGTTTACTTCGAACATAATTTTAACGCAAAGTGCGCTAAGTTTTTTCGCAAAGTTCGCAGAGATTTATCTTTTTAAATTAAAGTTTTTTAAAAGTTCTCAAAGCTTTGATAAAGCAAAACTTAAGCACTTACTTCGAGAACTTTAAAAAAACTTTTACAAGACTGCCGATAATTTCTTTGTGCGCTTTGCGAAAAAACTTAGCGCTCTTTGCGTTAAAAAAAATATCCCAATAATGAAACAACTAAAAGATCAGCTTGGTACTTTACATGAATTTGAAGCAGCTCCAAAACGAATTATTTCGCTGGTTCCTTCACAAACTGAATTATTATACGATTTAGGTTTAGAAGAAAAAATTATCGGAATTACAAAGTTCTGCGTGCATCCGTTTCATTTTAAATCTACCAAAAAGATTGTCGGCGGAACGAAGAAAATCCATTTTGAGAAAATGAAACTGCTTCAACCTGATATTATTATTTGCAATAAAGAAGAGAATACAGAAGAAATCGTAAATCAGTTAAAAGAAATTTGTCCGGTTTGGGTTACGAATATTGTTTCTATAGAAGATAATTTTCAGATGATTTCAGATTTCGGACAATTATTTAATTGCAGAACCGAAGCCCAAAAGTGGAATGATAAATTGGCTTTCGCCTTGAGCGATTTCAAAAACTATATAAAAGATATTAAAGAGAAAAAGGCAGCATATTTTATTTGGAAAAATCCTTATATGGTTGCTGGAAATGATACTTATATAAATGAGTTATTAAAACTAAATCATTTTAGGAATATTTACGAGGACAAAGGCCGTTATCCTGAAATCGAATTAAAAAAAATGCGTTTAGAAGGAGATCCAGATTTGGTTTTTCTTTCTTCAGAACCTTATCCATTTAAAGAAGAAGATGCTTTCGAAATAGGAAGATTTACACATCACGCCAAAACTATTTTTGTAGATGGCGAAATGTTCTCTTGGCACGGAAGCAGATTATTAAAGGCTTTCTCGTATTTCAAATTGCTTCACGAAAGATTGAAGAATTAGTTTTTTTGTTTCAAGTTTCAGGTTGTAAAATTTAACCGCAAAGACGCTATGAGTTACGCAAAGTTCGCAGAGTTTTTTTAGATAAAGCTTTGAGAACTTTGCGTTTTATATAAAACTTCTTAAGCAAAAAATCTTAGCGCTCTTTGCGTTTAAAACTAACCACAAAGCAAAGCAACTTGAAACCTGAAACAAAAAAATGCCGACATCTCGAAGACATCGGCATTATTTAACTAACCAAAACCAAAATAATAAATAACCAGTTTATTACATTACAAAGATCCGACATAAATCAATCTAATGCTGTTAAGATCTTGTTATTACTTTGTTGGATATTAGTTAATGTTTTAAAACTTGCAGTTTTTGTTTCAAGTTTTCTTTGTTTCAAGTTTCAAGTTTGACTTATACAACGTTGATTTTAAACGCAAAGAGCGCTAAGAATTACGCAAAGCACGCAAAGTTTTTTCATACAAAGCTTTGCGAACTTTAAAAACTTCTTTAATAAAAAAAATCTTCGCGCCCTTTGCGTTTAAAATTAAGCGGATCGTATGTCAACTTGAAACAAAGAAAACCTAAAACTTGAAACCAAACTTCATAAAAAAAGAATGCCGGCATCTCGAAGACGCCGGCATCATTTAACTAACCAAAACCAAAATAATAAATAACCAGTTTATTACATTACAAAGGTCAGACATAAATTGATGTATTGCTGTTAAGGTTTTGTTATTACTTTGTTGACCATAAGTTAAGATTTGTAAAGTAGTTGTTTTGAGCTTTCTGCAACGTTGGATAATTTTTTATTATTAAAATATAATAACAATCAATTTTGTTTATTAATATGATAACGATTAGTTTGTATATTTGGTAAAACATTAAAAATCAGCAAAATGGAAGAACACAAAAAATTAACAACTGCAACAGGAACTCCCGTTCCAGACAATCAAAACATTCAAACAGCTGGCCCTCGCGGACCTGTTTTATTACAAGATTTTTGGTTTTTAGAAAAAATGGCGCATTTTGATCGAGAAGTAATTCCCGAGAGAAGAATGCATGCTAAGGGTTCTGGTGCGTACGGAACTTTTACCGTAACACACGACATTACCAAATATTCAAAAGCAGATTTGTTTTCGGAAATTGGTAAGAAAACAGAAATGTTTGTACGTTTCTCAACTGTTGCAGGAGAAAGAGGTGCTGCTGATGCCGAAAGAGACATTCGTGGTTTTGCCATGAAATTTTACACAAACGAAGGAAATTGGGATTTGGTAGGAAACAATACTCCCGTATTCTTCTTTCGTGATCCGATGAAATTTCCTGACTTAAACCACGCGGTTAAACGTGATCCAAAAACCAACTTGAGAAGTGCTGATAACAATTGGGATTTTTGGACATTATTACCAGAAGCTTTGCATCAGGTTACCATTGTAATGAGCGACAGGGGAATTCCGAGATCATACAGAGAAATGCACGGTTTTGGAAGTCATACTTTTAGTTTCATTAATGCACAAAACGAAAGACATTGGGTTAAATTTCACTTGGTTTCGCAACAAGGAATTGAAAATCTTTCAGATGAAGAAGCCGCTTCTTTAGTAGGAAAAGATAGAGAAAGCCACCAAAGAGATTTGTTTAATGCGATTGAAGAAAGGAACTTCCCGAAATGGAAAATGTTCGTTCAAATTATGTCGGAAGAACAAGCAAAAAACTATCGTTTTCACCCATTCGATTTGACGAAAGTTTGGTTAAAAGGAGATTTCCCATTAATTCCTGTTGGAGAATTTGAGTTGAATAAAAATCCAGAAAATTATTTTGCAGAAGTAGAGCAAGCTGCCTTTAACCCAGCTCACGTGGTTCCTGGAATTGGATTTTCGCCAGATAAAATGCTTCAAGGACGTTTGTTTTCTTACGGAGATGCGCACCGTTATCGTTTAGGAGTTAATAATTATCAGATTCCAGTAAATTCATCAAGATGCCCTTATAACAGTTTCCACAGAGATGGAGCGATGCGTGTTGATGGAAATTATGGAGGTAGAAAACATTATGAGCCAAATAGTTTTGGTGAATGGCAAGATCAGCCAGAAACAAAAGAACCGCCATTGGCAATCTATGGAGATGCATATGCGCACAATTTTAGAGAAGACGATAACGATTATTTTACGCAGCCTGGATTATTATTCAATTTATTGACACCAGAGAAAAAACAGCTTTTGTTTAAAAATACTGCGGGACAAGTTGGAGGAGCACAAAAGTTTATTCAAGTTCGTCACATAAGAAATTGCTTTAAAGCTGATCCAGCTTATGGCGAAGGCGTGGCAAATGCTCTAGGAATGACAATGGCTGAAGTAGATGCTTTTGATGATCCAAGATTGAAGATAGTTGTTAGATAAAGAGACAAAGTAACAAAGGTTCAAAGCGACAAAGGTTTTGACTTGTTAATTGAATTCAAAAATAAACCCGACAAGTTTTTAAAACCTGTCGGGTTTGATTATTTAATTTGACAAGAAAAACCTTTGAACCTCTGTGGCTTTGCTACTTTGAACCTTCAAAAAAACTAAGAAAAAACAACTGTTTTGTTACTATAAACCATTGTTTTACGTTCAGAATGCAATTTTATTGCTCTTGCTAAAACTATTCTTTCTAAATCTCGTCCTTTCATAATAAAATCTTCTACAGAATGAATGTGAGAAACTCTTGCAATATCCTGTTCGATAATCGGACCTTCGTCTAATTCTTCTGTTACATAATGACTTGTTGCGCCAATAATTTTCACACCGCGTTTAAAAGCAGAATGATACGGCTTTGCTCCTGGAAAAGCAGGTAAAAACGAATGGTGAATGTTAATGATTTTATTTTCGTAAAGCGAAATCAAATTTGGAGTTATAATCTGCATGTAACGAGCTAAAACAATAAAATTGATTTCATATCTTTTTAATAATTCAATTTGTTTTGCTTCGCCTTCTTCTTTATTATCTTTTGTAAAAGGAACATAATGAAACGGAATATCAAAACGTTCTGCAATCGATCTTAAATCGTTATGATTACTAATAATTAGCGGAATTTCTATATTTAATTCACCAGCACTGTAACGTCCCAAAATATCAAAAAGACAATGGTCATATTTAGAAACAAACAAAGCCATTTTTGGTTTTTGATCCTGATTGTACAAATCCCAAGACATATCAAATTTAGATGCAAGAGCTTGTTCGAAATCATCTTTAAAACTTTCGATGGTTATTTCAGAATTGGTAAATTCACATTCCAATCTCATAAAAAACACGTTTTGTTCAACATCAACATGTTGGTCGATGTAAGTAATATTTCCGCCCACTTTAGCAATAAAAGTAGTCACTGATGCGATAATATTCTTTTGATCTTTACAGTGAATTAGAATTGTAATTTTCTGCATTTGGTTATTTTTTGGTTAGTTACAAAGTTGCAAAGGTTCAGAGTTACAGAGGTCACTTTGTATCTTGGTTACTATGAACCTTTGAACCTTCAGAAAAATCTATTTTCCATCTTGCAGAGCAAATACACTTTTTAATAAAGGCGTTGTTCTTGCAGAGATGTTATTGCGTATTTCTTTTTCTTCAACAGCAATCATTTTAAAAACTCCAGACAAAGCTTGAGTTGTGGTATAATCTGTTAAATCTGGATTTACTTTTTTGACTAGCGGAATTGTATTGTATTTTGTAATAATGTTTTTCCACACTACATCAGCGCCTACTTTTTCAAAAGAACTTTTTATTACTGGATTAAATTTTCCGTATAAGGCAGTTGTAGTGCTTCCTTGCAAATAAGTTGTTGCAGCGCTGTCATTTCCTAAAAGGATATTTTTAGCATCTGTAAATGACATATTTTTAACAGCGGTAACAAAAATTGGAGTTGCTTCTTTTACAGCATCTTCTGCGGCACGATTTAGCATTTTGATTCCTTCGTCTGCAAGAGAACTTAAACCTACTTTTCGTAAAGTTGCATCTACTTTTTGCAATTCTTCGGGCATTAAGATTTTTACAGCTTCATTTTTATAAAACCCGTCAACGGCAGTTAATTTACTCACTTGTTGAGTAATTCCTTTGTTTAAAGCTTCTTTCAATCCAGAAGCAATATCTGCATTGCCAACCGGAAGCTGTGATGCTATTTGTGGCAGCTGATTTAAAGTCTGTTGAACTTGTGCACAAGAAGTAAGCGAAAACGCAAAGGCTAATAGAATAATCTTTTTCATTATGGAGTTTTATTTAAGTTTCAAAAATACTACTTATTCAAAAACAAAGCCACAATTTTATTGCTATAGAAGAAAGATTTTGTTGGATAAATAACAGGAATCGCAATTGTTTAAAAACTGAGATAAAATGGCTTCTTCAAATGCATTTTAGTTATTTTTTTAAATTGTTTTTTATTGAAAAGTAAATCTTGAAAAGATATTTTATTTTAAGTTTGGAGTAATAAAAAAAATCATCTTATAAAAGATGATTTTTAAATTTTAATTATTTAACGATTACTAAAAGCAATTTCTTCTAAAGCTTTTGCATTACTAATTGCTTTGCTGACTTCTTGTTTTTTCATGTCGTCATTATCTCCAGTACCAGTGCTTAAAGTAAGTTCTTTTGGCATAATTGGTTTTTTGTCAAAGATTGTTGCAAATAAAAGTGCTCCTTGCATATAACCTCCATCGTTTAAAAGATGCAATGTGTTTTCGCCATAACGAAGATTGTCTTTGTTTCCTACTAAATATTTATAATTACTCTTACCATTGTAAGCATCATTAACAGCGTCGCCAACTCTCAATAAACCAGAGTTTTTGGTTGATTTTACAACTTCAAAAGCATTTTTACGAATTTCATCGTAATATTCTTTATAATCAGAATCTGTAAAAGGAGTTGGAGACATTGCTTCATAAATATAAACAGCAACATCTGGACTATTTTTACGAATTTTATCTACAATCATCTTAACATTAGTTTTATATTGGTCTAGTTCGGCTAATGCTACAGGTGTTGATTCTTGTAGAATTACATAATCGTAATAATTACCATCTTTATCTGTTTTTGCAAAATTTGCTTCTGCTTCAGAAACGTGATCATCATAAATTTTTTCAATAGAAACTCCCATTGTTACCAGTTGATCAATATTCATTGGCTGATTATTTGCTTTGCAGATTTCTCCAAATATAATTGGTGAACTAACGAAAAATTCGGTGTGACTGTTTCCTATAAATAAGATTCTTGGAGTTCCTTCTGCTTTCGGAGCTTTTGGTTTTGAAGAAGTCTCTTCACTTGAGGTCAGGTTTTCGGTAGTAGCTGATTTGTCTTTGCAAGAAGTAAAAAGAATTGCAGCAATACCGAAAAGTAAAATGTGTTTTTTCATTGTGAGTTTTAATTAAAAGATTTGCTTTTTATAAAAAAATTTTGGCAAATCTCTTTTTAAAGACTCACAATTAGAACCTCAAAAAGGCTAAAAACTAATAGTTTAAGACATAAGACTCGAAAGAATTTTAAGTTAAGATTGGTTTAAATGTTGCAGATCAGGACGATATAAAGGATTGTTGTTTTTTAACTCATTCAAAATATCCTGCGTATAATCTTTTCCGCCCTTAAACAGATAATAAATAGATTTAAGCACATAAATTGGTCCATACGGAATACTGCGGCAGCTTAAAGATAAATTTAGAAAGAAATGTTTTAAGGCGTATTTAAATGTATTTTCGTTTGGACGAATAAAATAGATGTTCGAAAGTTTAAATTTTTTGTAAAGCTTCGAAATGGTATTTGGAAAAATCACAAATTTTCCGCCCTGTTGCACCAATACATTTATTTCAAACATTGTTAGACCTTCGATGTTATTTGTTTTCATAATAGTTAGCTTTTAAGTATTATAAAATAAGTGGTATATTTTTGAGCAAAAGTCGGGAGGTTTAAGAAAATGTTTTGTCTGTAAAAGGTTTAATAGTAATAAGTTAAGGTTTTTTTTGCTTTCTAAAAAAGACTAAAAAAGAGAGAAATTACCAAAAAATGATAATTTCTCTCTAAGATTGAATAAAATTGTATTATTGAGCTACAATCGCAGTTTCGCTTGTAACTTCTTTATCTTTTTCATAAACATCTTGAAAAAATCCGATTTCGCCATTTTCATTTACTAATGAAGTAAAATACGTAATGTAGATAGGTACTTTTTTAGTTAGTTTAAAACTGTTTTCGGTTTTTCCTTCCATTGCTTTATCAATTTTTGCCTGAGTCCATTCTGGATAATCTTGCAACATAGCAACTGCTAATTCTTTAGCCATTTTTACATTAATACAACCGTGGCTAAAAGTTCTTTTTTCAAAATCGAATAACGTTTTAGAAGGCGTATCGTGCATGTAAATATCATCTGAATTTGGAAACATAAATTTTACCAAACCTAAAGAATTATCTGGACCTGGTTTTTGTCTTACTTGTCCGTTTATCATTTCCATATTTTTTTCAGCCAAATAATTTGGATCTGAAGCGATTTTAGATCTTAACTCATTTTGAACAATACTTTGTGGAACTGTCCAATACGGACTAAAAACAATTCTATCAATTTCGCCGTTAAAAATGGTAGTTTTAGTTAAAGGTGCTCCGACAAAAACAGGTGAGGTTAACTGTATTTTTCCGTTTTTAACATAGATCATTTCATAAGAAGGAACATTTACCAATACATATTCATCACTTGCAGCAATTTGAGCAGCAATCGCGCGGCATCTTTCCATATTTAACTGTAAAGTTTCCATTTTTTCAGAAAGCGGAATATTCATTTCTTTAATATGTTCTTCAGCAAGAATATAATTTGGTTTAAATCCGTTACGAACTTTATATTTCATTACAGCATCCATTAATTCTCTATCGTAAACATCACTTTTAGAATCCTGTTTTAAATCCCCCAATAAATATAAACGGGTTCTAACTTGTGCAATTGTATTAGAAACAGCATCTGGACGTAAATCTTTATATGGAACTTCAGTTTCAATAGGTTTCCATTTATGAGAACGGTCTAGTTTTTTATATTTTTTTAAAACATCTTGCAATTTATAATATTGGTCATATTCTACTTTTGCATCAAGATTTGCAGTTGCAGATGATTCTTCAATAGTGCTGTAGTTCAAGAAATCTTTAAGCATTACATCATAAGCCAATTTCTTTTTGTCAGCATTATTTTTTTTAGTGTACATTACATACAATGAGCTTAAAAGCATATCAGCATCTGTTTTAGAAATATTAGATTCTGATTTAGAATCAAATAACAGATCTATTTCTTTTTGGTAAGGAACAATTAAATCGTTAGTTTTTTTGGCTTTTTCATACAATACAGAACCAAATTCGTTAATTTCATCTTCATCAAACCAAATACTTCCAAGCGTTCTGCTTTTGTATAATGACATAATATCCGATTTGTATTTTTTTAAATCAGAATATCTTTTGAAAAAGTCATTAGCTTTCTCAGCGTTTGCAAGATCTCTATCATTGAAAACGATTGTGTGGTTTGAAGTTTTTTTATGGGAAAAATTGCTGTTTTCAATCGTATTGAAAGAAAATATAAAGAAACTCAAACCCAAAATTACGGTGAATGAATAAAATGTTTTCATTTTTTAAATTTTTACGTTATTACTTTTTTTGATGGTAAGCTTTGGTAAAAATTTGGGGCTTTTCTACAATGCTAAATTACTTTAGAAGGCCTTGAAACATGTTTTCTGATTTTATTTAAATGTTGCGAAATTGCCATGTCTTTAAGCTTTCTTTAACTATATCAATTAGTTACGTAAATTGTTACCCTTTCGGTTTACGAAATCGATTTATTTTTGTTAAGATAAGCTTAGAGGAAGAATCAAATATTAAAATATTTTGTAAATTGCCCTCATAAAATTATCATATTCATAAAATGGAACAACAAATACCATATATTCCTAAAAATAAAGTAAGAATTGTAACTGCTGCTTCACTTTTTGACGGACATGACGCTGCCATTAATATTATGCGCCGTATTATCCAGTCAACAGGAGTTGAGGTAATTCATTTAGGTCACGACCGAAGTGTCGAAGAAGTGGTAAATACTGCCATTCAAGAAGATGCCAATGCAATTGCAATGACTTCTTATCAAGGCGGACACAATGAATACTTTAAATATATGTATGATTTGCTTCGCGAAAAAGGAGCGGGGCATATTAAAATCTTCGGCGGCGGCGGCGGAGTAATTTTGCCAAGCGAAATTTCAGAATTACATGAATATGGAATTACAAGAATTTATTCTCCAGATGACGGTCGTTCTTTAGGACTTCAGGGAATGATTAATGATTTGGTTCAGCAGTCAGATTTTCCTATTGGAGATAAATTGAATGGAGAAATAGATCATATCGAAAATAAAGTTCCAACAGCAATTGCAAGATTAATCTCTGCAGCCGAGAATTTCCCTGAAATTGCAAAACCTGTTTTTGATAAAATTCATGAAAGTAATTCTGATTCTAAAATTCCAGTTTTAGGAATTACAGGAACAGGTGGAGCAGGAAAATCTTCTTTAGTTGACGAATTGGTTCGCCGTTTTCTAGTTGATTTCCCAGAAAAGACAATCGGGTTAATTTCTGTCGATCCTTCGAAAAGAAAAACAGGAGGAGCACTTTTAGGAGACAGAATCCGTATGAATGCGATTAATAATCCTCGTGTTTATATGCGTTCGCTGGCTACACGTCAGTCGAATTTAGCTTTGTCTAAATATGTAGCCGAAGCAATTCAGGTTTTGAAAGCCGCAAAATACGATTTGATTATTCTCGAAACTTCAGGAATTGGTCAGTCTGATACCGAGATTATGGATCATTCAGACGTTTCTTTATATGTAATGACGCCAGAATTTGGTGCAGCGACACAATTGGAAAAAATTGACATGCTTGATTTTGCTGATTTGGTAGCTTTAAACAAATTTGATAAACGTGGAGCATTGGATGCGTTACGCGATGTAAAAAAACAATATCAAAGAAACCATAATCTTTGGGATAAAAATCCTGAGGAAATGCCAGTCTTCGGAACAATTGCTTCGCAGTTTAACGATCCGGGAATGAACACGCTGTACAAAGCGATTATGGATAAAGTGGTAGAAAAAACCGATTCTGACTTGAAATCGACTTTTGAAATCACTAAAGAAATGAGCGAGAAGATCTTCGTGATTCCGCCAGGAAGAACACGTTATTTATCTGAAATCGCTGAGAATAACAGATCTTATGATGAAACAGCAATTGCACAGCAAAAAGTAGCACAGAAATTATACGGAATTTTCAAAACCATCGAATCGGTTTCAGGAAAAGTTCCTCAAATTACAAAAGCAGGAATAGACGATTCAACCGTTTTACCAAGCGGAATCGCAGAACACGACGAAAACAGAATCTTTTTAAATCTCTTGCTCAATCAGTTTGATAAAGTAAAAATGGACTTAGATCCATACAATTGGGAAATTATCTTGAATTGGGATGATAAAGTAGCGAAATACAAAAATCCCGTTTATTCTTTTAAAGTGCGTGACAAAGAAATCAAGATTGCAACGCATTCTGAGAGTTTATCGCATTTGCAAATTCCGAAAATTGCTTTACCTAAATATGAAGGCTGGGGCGATATTCTGCGTTGGAATTTACAGGAAAACGTTCCTGGGGAATTTCCATTTGCTTCGGGATTATATCCGTTTAAGCGTGAAGGCGAAGATCCGTCAAGAATGTTTGCGGGTGAGGGCGGACCAGAAAGAACCAATAAACGTTTTCATTATGTAAGTGCGGGAATGCCAGCAAAGCGTCTTTCGACAGCTTTTGACAGCGTTACTTTGTACGGAAACGATCCAGATTTACGTCCAGATATTTACGGAAAAATAGGAAATGCTGGAGTTTCAATCTGCTGTTTGGACGATGCTAAAAAACTATATTCAGGTTTTGATTTGGTTCATGCTTTAACATCTGTAAGTATGACGATTAATGGACCTGCACCAATGTTGTTAGGTTTCTTTATGAATGCGGCGATTGATCAGCAATGCGAATTGTACATCAAGGCAAATGAATTAGAAAAAGAAGTTGAAGCCAAAATCAACAAATTATATAAAAACAAAGGAATCGAAAGACCGAAATATCAAGGCGAACTTCCTGCTGGAAACAACGGTTTAGGATTAATGCTTTTGGGCGTAACCGGAGATCAGGTTTTGCCTTTGGAAGTTTATAATGAAATAAAAGTAAAAACGTTAGCTCAAGTTCGTGGAACAGTTCAAGCCGATATTTTAAAAGAAGATCAGGCGCAGAATACTTGTATATTCTCAACTGAATTTGCTTTGCGATTAATGGGTGACGTTCAGGAATATTTTATTACTAAAAACGTTCGTAATTTCTATTCGGTTTCGATTTCAGGATATCATATTGCTGAGGCAGGAGCAAATCCAATTACGCAATTGGCGTTTACGCTTTCTAATGGTTTCACTTACGTGGAATATTATTTGAGCCGTGGCATGAACATCAACGATTTTGGACCAAATTTATCGTTCTTCTTCTCTAATGGAGTAGATCCAGAATATTCGGTTATTGGTCGTGTGGCGCGTAAAATTTGGGCAAAAGCCATGAAAAACAAATACGGAGCCAACGAAAGAGCACAAATGCTGAAATATCATATTCAGACATCTGGACGTTCGTTGCACGCGCAGGAAATTGATTTCAACGATATTAGAACGACTTTACAGGCTTTATACGCGATTTATGACAACTGTAATTCATTGCACACCAATGCTTACGACGAAGCGATTACAACGCCAACAGAAGAATCTGTACGTCGTGCGATGGCGATTCAGCTGATTATTAATAAAGAATTAGGTTTAGCGAAAAACGAAAACCCAATTCAGGGTTCTTTCATCATCGAAGAATTGACAGATTTAGTTGAAGCTGCGGTTCTTCAAGAATTCGACAGAATTACAGAAAGAGGAGGAGTTTTGGGCGCAATGGAAACGATGTACCAAAGATCTAAAATTCAGGAAGAAAGTTTGTATTATGAAACTTTAAAACACAATGGTGATTTCCCAATTGTTGGTGTAAATACTTTCCTGAGTTCAAAAGGTTCGCCAACGGTAATTCCGGCAGAAGTTATTCGAGCTACAGAAGAAGAAAAACAATATCAAATTACGATGTTGGATAATCTGCATCAATTTCACGAAGCAAAAGTAAACGAGCATTTAAATAATTTACAACAAGCGGCTATTAAAAACGAAAATTTATTTGATCATTTAATGGAAGCTACAAAGGTTTGTTCTTTGGGGCAGATTACTTCGGCATTGTTTGAGGTTGGTGGGCAGTATAGAAGGAATATGTAATTTTGTACTTATATTTATGAAAAAACCTCTCAGAATATGAGAGGTTTTTTTGTTAAACTATCTGAAAAATGTTGGTTTTTAATTATAATATAATTTGTTCAGGATTAGTTTTCCTTTCAAAAATATCAAGTAATTCGTATGTTGTTTTATCCGTTCCGGACATAAAATGAGTATGTGAACGTCGCATATGAACAGTACAAGGATGATTTAAAAATGAAATAACAATATCTTCTGGGAGATTTGTATTTATCATTCCGGTAAATCTGTAACCATCTTCACTAACAAACTCAAATTTTGCTGTTTCCAATAATGCGCCTCTTAATATTCCATCTTCAAATATTTCTTCATCTTCTTTGTTTGCTGCATTAACTCTTACGAATCCTTTATGAATATCTTCTTCAGAAATACTCACTAGATTTGTCCCCGATACCATTTTGAGAATTGATTTTTCTTTATCAATATACTTTAAAAAATTTTTAAGATTATTTAAGTTTCTAGCAGGTGTAATTTCTAAAATTTCTTCAAATTCCTCATCACTAGTAGTTGAAGCTTCAACTAGTTCCATTACTTGATGAATTGCAGTTGAAATATCTTCTTCTGCAAAAATATCAGATGGATCAATTTGAGATAGTTCTACGCCAAATGATCCTGTAGGTAATGCCGTTAAATACAAATCTGAAATTTTAGAATTTTTTGATTTTCCTCTTTTACCAACTTTTCCATACCTTACTAAAGCAGTTTGTGTTTTAATAAGTTCTTGGAATGGTTTTAAAGCATCACTTATAAATTTTGTCTTAATGCCTTTTGAACCAATTACAGCTTTGCCACTAAAAAGAAGACTAACTTTAGGTTCATTTATGTCTTCTGGTAATTCATTTAATTGTTCGTTTAGCTCTTCCAGTTTTTTTTCTAAACTAAAAGACATGAGCGGATGATCCTTCACTAAAGAGAGTAAATGCTCAGTATCTATTATCTGGGCTTTTAATTGATCTTTATCTACAGGTAAACTCATTTTTTAAGTGATTCTAAATATTCCTTTGCTTGTTGGTCAATATCAGGAGTGTTTAATTCTATACGCAACATTCCTTTCCAAATATTTAATCTATTATGAGAAAAAAGTTGAATCCAATATCTTGCCTGTTCAATTGTTGCATCTGGGGAATATCCATAATCAATACCATAATGATCTAATTTATAAACAGTTTTAGAAAGTTTTGGATCCAAGAACTCATTAAAGTTAGTCAATATATTATTGAAAATACGATTACGTTCATCTATTGGTATAAACATTTTATAAAATGTTATTAAGTCCAAATCTTTAGGAGGTCTACTTTCACTAGATTCAATATTTTCTGTAAAACTCCCATCTAACCATTGAAATCCATCAATTATACCGAAATTATTCATCTTTTCTCTAAATGCAATATAACCTTCAAGAATTTCAATTCTTTCTTTTGAGGTTGCAAATTTAGTGCAGAATTCTAAAATGTTACATAAATATGGGCTTAAATCATTTCTATTAGTTGGATTACTAACGAAAGGAGGTATAACATTATTATGATTAAAATTTGGAATCATTGTTTATACAATAAGCTAAGTTTTTTTGTAAATATACTGATTATGAGTATTAATCCTAATTTTGTATTCATTTCAAGATTATATTGAGTAAAATTACGTAAGATAAATTCTATATTATTAAGCATTCCTTTTGTGAACGCAAAGTAACGCACGAGCGAGACGCTCGCACCAGCAAAAAAAATAAAAGCCCATAAAGTTTGTCATTTCGACCGAAGGGAGAAATCACACTAGATACTAGACAAAGAAAGTCGCCAATCTTTGCAGAATTACTTGTGTGATTTCTCCCTTCGGTCGAAATGACAATATCGCGGTAAAATTATAATGATAATAAAAAAGCAGCTTCTGGTACGAGCTGCTTTTCTAATTTTTGGGGGCAAAAAAGTGATTAACGACGGAATCCTGGGCTATGATTAGCAGAATTGTCTAATTTCACAGTTTTCACCTTCTTAGCAGCAACTTTAATTTCGTGTTTCGCAACTTTGTCGTTTGCTTTCAATTCTAGAACGTAAGTTCCAGCAGGAAAGTTTTCTAAACTAATTGTTTTTGAAACCTCTAACTTATCTGCTAAAGCGTCTCCCGCATAAAGTAAGTTGTGGTTCTCATCATAAATAGAGAAAGATGAACTCTCAACAGTGTCTAAAGTAAAGCTAACTACTTTTCCGTTTCCTGTTTTAATGTTTAATATATAGTCACCTTTTCCATCAATGGCATAGGTAAACACAGTCGCTAAAAAAAAGGCAGCAACTAAACCAGCTTTGGTAAATTTTGTCATGTTTTTTTTAATTGTTAATTACTAAATGTGGAACGCGTAAAACTACAAATACAAATTTAATTTTTAGCAAAAAAATAGCATTTTTAAACACTTAAGTTGCTGAATTAAAACTATTTCTATTCTTTGTTTGAACTATGTACGTAAATACTGGGATTGCGGATTTATTTTTTTTAAAATTTTTTCGATTTTTTTTACGGCTTAAAAATCAGATAGTTGAATTAATAAGAATATTTTTTCAGAAACCGATTTAGTGTAAAAACTACCTTTAATTTTAAGCACAAAAAAACAGCTCGTTAACCAACAAAGAGCTGTTCTTTTGACATTAAAAGTTTACTTTTTAATTTTTTCTAACCTCATTTTATACCTTTAGTATAAAATCTTAACGAGCTGCGACATTTGTATTTTTTACAAAACCAGATTTGTAAACTGATGAAACTGCATTTCTAGATAAAACAGTTGCTTCGTCAGTTACCTTTATTTCATATTTTGCTCTTTTTACATTGTCTTCAACTTCTAAGAAGTAAGTTCCTTCTGGAAATTCTTCTAAACTGAAAGTTCTCAAAATTCCTTCTTTGCCAGAAGCATTTTCAGAATAAATTAGCGTTCCGTCTTTGTCATAAATTGCTAAACTGGCTTTCTGTACTTTGTTAAGAGCGAAAGTGATCAGTTTTCCATTAGCTTTCAATACGTGAAGATTAAACTCCGACGTTCCGTCAATTGCGTATGTGCTTATTCCTGTGAAAAGCAACGCTGCTACTAAACTCATTTTTGCAATCTTTTTCATGGGACTTAATTTTTAAATTATTAGTTCTAATTCTCTGATGCTAAATTACTTATGATATACATGAAATAGCGCAACTGTGTTTTCCTATTTATATGCTATATTCTCATTTACGAAACCGTTATAGGTTAAAACTTGAATTATATTTAATGTTTTTGTTAATTCAGTTGTTATTTTTTAATGTTTCTCTTGATTTTAACTTTACAGTCGATTAAGAATTTATTTACATAATGGATTGAGGTTTTTAACGCAAAGTCCGCTAAGTTTTTTTTAAATTTTGAGACTTATAGAAAGCGCAAAGTCCGCAAAGCTTTGTGTAAAAAACTTTGCGGACTTTGCGCTTTTTCTTTGCGAACTTTGCGTTAAAAACTTTAAATAAAAAGCAAAAAAAAACAGCTCAGTAACCACAAAGAGCTGTTTTTAAAACTTTAAAAAGTTTTTAAACTTTACTAACTATCTAACCTCACTTTTTATACTGTATGAGAGTATAAAACTTTTTTAGCGTGTTGCCACACTAGTATTTTTTGCAAAACCTGGTTTGTAAACAGATGCAACAGCATTTTTAGATAAAATAGTTGCTTCGTCAGTTACAGTGATTTCGTATTTTGCTTTTTTTGTATTGTCTTCAACTTCTAAGAAGTAAGTTCCTTCTGGAAATTCTTCTAAACTGAAAGTTCTTAAAATTCCATCTTTGCCAGAAGCAGTTTCAGAATAAATTAAAGTTCCTTCTTTGTCATATATTGCTAAGTTGGCTTTTTGTGTTTGGTTAAGACCGAACGTGATCAATTTACCATTAGCTTTTAATACGTGAAGATTAAACTCCGACGTTCCATCAATTGCGTAAGTGCTAATTCCAGTGAAAAGCAACGCTGCTACTAATCTAATTTTTGCAATCTTTTTCATGGGACTTAATTTTTAAATTAATAGTTCTAATTCTCTGATGCTAAATTACTTCTGTTGTAAGTATAAAAGCGCAACTATATTTTCCTATTTATATGCTATATTTTCATTTACGAAACCGTTATATGTTAAAATTTGATTTTATTTTCATCGTTTTAGTCAATTTGGTTATTATTTTTCAAAGTTTTTCTTGATTTTAAATTTACAATAAATTAATAATTTCTTTTAAGATTGTAAGAATATGGAAAGTTCTATGATACTGAGATGCTGAATTGCAAAGTTTTTATCTGGGTTGTTTTATTAACCGCAAAGGCACAAAGATTTACGCAAAGAACGCTAGGAATTTTGATAATTGAGGTTTATAAAAAACGTAAAGTTCGCAAAGCTTTAAAATAAAACTTTGTGAACTTTGCGTAAACCTTAGCGCCTTTGCGGTTAAATAAAAAAGTATAAAGCAAAAAAAAACGGCTCAGTAACCACAAAGAGCCGTTTTTAAAACTTTTGAAAGTTTTTAACTTACTAACTATCTAACCTCACTTTTTATACTGTATTAGAGTATAAAATTTTAAGTGCCGTGAAGTAACACTTAACTTTAATATTTTCTTAGTAAACTGAAGAAACTCCTTTTGAAGACAAAACTGAGTTTTTAGAATCTACTGTAATATCGTATTTTACTTTTTTGTAGCTATCAGCAACTTCTAAGATATATTTTCCTTGTGGAAACTCTTCTAAACTGAAAGTTCTTAAAATTCCGTCTTTACCAGAAGCGTATTCAGTATATAGTACATTACCATTTGTATCATAAATGCTAATAGTAGCTTTTTGAAGTTGATTAATTCCAAATGCAATAACCTTGCCATTTCCTTTTAATACATGAAGATTTAATGCTTCATTTCCATCAATTGCATAAGTACTCATTCCAGTTAAAAGTACTGCACATACTAAACTTAATTTCATAATCTTTTTCATATTCTGTAGTATTAATTTTTTTAGTTCATTTCTCTGAGGCAAAGTTATAGCAGCATGTGTGTTATTTTAACAACTGTATTTTCCAATTTATATGCTATATTCTCATTTACGAAACCGTTATAGGTTAAAATTTGCGTTTAATGTTATGTTTCTGTTAATTTGATTGTTATTTTTCAAAGTTTATTCAAAATTTGATTCTTCTTAAAACTTCCTTATTTCCTACAAAAAATACCATATTGGCATAAAATCACACATCAAATTGTGATATTTAAAAAAAATCATGGAGAAAAAAACGAGACCTTAAAAAAAAGTCCATTTTCATGTAAAATCATCAGTGCAAAATGCTTGATTTTTATGCAAAATCATCATTTACGAAACCGTTATAGGTTAAAATTTAAATTATTTTAGGTGTTTTTGTTAAATTTGCTATTATTTTTTAAAGAAATTATCATGAAGACTATTGCCCCAGCTCTTGAAGTGATAACTAACTCATACGGAAGTTCTTTTACTTACGCCAAACACGCCGAAAAGACCAATAGCAAAGCTCATTTATGGCATTATCATCCAGAGATTGAGTTGGTTTATATTAATGGCGGGGCGGGGAAGAGACAAATAGGAAGCCATGTTTCTTATTATACCAATGGTAGTTTACTTTTAATAGGAGCTAATTTGCCTCATTGCGGATTTACAAATGAACAAACAGGAAATACAACAGAAACTGTTATTCATATAAAACCTGAATTTTTAGGAAACGATTTTTTTATCGCTCCTGAAATGAAAAAAGTTCAGAATATTTTAAAACAAGCTAAAGGCGGAATCGCTTTTGGTGGTGAAACGAAAAAAAGAATAGGAAAGAAAATCGAAATGATGGAAAATGAACCGCCATTTCAAAGATTGCTTACTCTTTTAGGAATTCTGGATGAATTAGATTCTTCGACAGAATCTACAATATTAAACGCCGACGGATTTTCATTAGAATTGCAAACTCAAGATAATGACCGTATGAATGTGGTTTTCAATTTTGTGAAAGATCATTTTCAGGAATCTATTTCGATAGATGAGGTTTCGAGTTTGGTAAGTATGACCACGCCTTCGTTTTGCCGTTATTTCAAAAAGATTTCGAATAAAACATTTACAGAATTTGTAAATGAATATAGATTGGTGCACGCTTCTAAACTTTTAGCAGAACAGCCAATTAGTATTAATGAAGTTTGTTACGAAAGCGGTTTTAATAATTTTAGCCATTTCAGTAAATCTTTCAAACAATACACAGGAAAAAGTGCATCGCAATACCGACATGAGCACAAGATTATTATTAGTTAAGAATTTATGCCACAGATTACACGGATTAAAATGATTTTTTGAAGTTTAAATTAAAATAATCCTAAGAATCATTTTAATCTGTGGCAAAAAAAATACGGAATCCGATCAGTCGCAAACTGGTCGGATTTTTCATATGTTCTATTCTGAAAAAAGTTATATTTACATTCCCTAATCAGAAAAAAAACATAAAATGAAAAAAATTAAAATGCTCTTGTCTGTCTTTTTGCTTTGTCTTACCACCATGACATATGCCGCAAAAGTAGACACTTTACAAGTTCCTAGCGTTGCTATGGGTAAAACCTACAAAGCTGCGGTAGTTTTGCCAAATTCTTATGCTAAAAGCAAAACCACTTTTCCGGTTATGTATTTATTGCACGGAGCATACGGACATTTTAGTGATTGGCTTAAAAATACTCCAAACAAAAAACTGGTTCATAATCTTGCAGATCAATACAATATGATTATTGTGATGCCAGAAGGTGAGACTTTCAGTTTTTATATTGATAGTCCTGTAAATAAAGAAAGTCAGTTTGAGACTTTTATTACTCAAGAAGTGATTCAGAAAGTAGATAAAACATATAAAACAATTGCTAATAGAAACGGAAGAGTAATCACTGGGCTTTCTATGGGCGGACATGGCGCATTGTATTTATCGGCAAGACATCCAGATTTATTTTGTGCAGCAGGAAGTATGAGCGGTGCAGTAGATATGAGTACGATGCTCAATAGAGATTCTTCAGCTCAAATTGTAAAATTAATGCAGCCAGTTTTTGGAGATAAAAGCGGTAATACTGATTTATACGAGCAAAATTCTGTTTTAAGAATGGCTGATAAATTAAAGACAAATAAACTTCCGTTAATTATAGATTGCGGTGTTGATGATTTTTTAATTGAACCAAATCGAGAATTGCACAGAAGATTGGTTTATAATAAAGTAGATCACGATTATACAGAACGTCCTGGGGCACATACTTGGGATTATTGGGAAAACTCACTTCCGTATCATGTATTATTTTTCAATAAAATACTTCTTAAGAATCAGGTGACTGCGAAAAAATAAAGTCTTTTTTTACATAAAATAAACCGAATCGCTTTTTTTGGTTTGATTTTTGGAATATCTTTATAGTATAATCCTTAAAAAAACAAGTTTATGAAAAAGATACTTACCTTATTCGCTGTTGCAGGACTAATGGCGTTTTCGAGTTGCTCGAGCAATGATGATAATATTGATTATGATACAATTAGTGAAGTTTTTGAAAGAGAAGTTGATTTTAATCCTAGTGGTTATAGTGTGACTATTCCATTAACTCCAGCTATTTATGAAAGTGATGTTGTCTTGGTTTATCATCTTTACACTGTTTCAGCTGGTAATGATGTTTGGAGACTAATTCCTCAAACTTATTATATGACAGATGGTGGTGCTTTAGATTTTAATTATGATTTTTCTATCAATAGAATAAATATATTTCTTGGTGCAGATTTTCCTTTAAGTCAACTGTCATCAGATTGGACTCAAGATCAGGTTTTTAGAATTGTTATTGTGCCAGGATCTTTTTCTGGTAAATCTGTAAATAAAGCTGACTATTCAGATTATAATGCAGTAATCAAAAGATATAATATTGATGATAGTAATGTTAAAAGAGTTAAGCTATAATTTTATTTAAAAATCATAAAAAAAGGAAATCGTAAGATTTCCTTTTTTTTATGATTATATATTTCAGAAGCTTATTCTTTATCAGAATCTGTCAATACTTTTTCTTCTCCAAATTTCAATGAAACCAAAACTCCAACTAAAAGAGATAAAGCGATAAATCCTAATGAAGCCCATTCTGGAACGTGAATCCAGTCGTGAAGTAACATTTTTAATCCAACAAAAGCTAGAATCGCAACTAAACTATATTCTAAATAACTAAATTTTGCCAACATATTGGCTAAGAAGAAATACATAGAACGTAGTCCAAGAATCGCAAAAATATTAGAACTGAATACTAAAAAGGGATCTTTAGTAATAGCTAGAATTGCCGGGACACTGTCTACAGCAAATAAAACGTCCATAACTTCAATAACAATTAAAGCTACAAATAATGGAGTTGCTGCTTTTTTTGCCGTTTTAGTTGAAATGAAAAATTTCTCTCCATCCATTTCAGATGTAATCGGGATAATTTTTCCTAATGTTTTGTATACGAACGAATCTTTTGGATGAAAATCTTCATCTTCGCCAGAGAACAACATTTTTGCAGCGGTGAAAAGTAAGAACAATCCAAATACGTAAGTCGTCCAAGTGAATTTGTTAATCAGCATTACCCCAAAGAAAATCATTAAACCTCGGAAAACAATCGCTCCCAGGATTCCCCAGAACAAAACACGGTGCTGGTATTTTTGCGGAATTTTAAATGAAGCAAAGATAATTGCAATAACAAAAATGTTGTCTACGCTTAAAGATAATTCGATTAAGTAACCTGTAATAAACTTCATTGAAGCTACCGCGGGTTTTAATCCATCAGGATTTTCTATATAATCGGTGGTGTATAACCAGTAGATTACACCAGAAAAAAGAAACGATAAAGTTACCCAGATTAAAGTCCATTTGCTGGCTTCTTTTGTGCTAATAATATGTGGTGTTTTGTTAAAGACACCAAGATCTAAAGCAAGAATAAAAATTACAGCAAGTAAAAAGAGAGTCCAGACTATCATAATGAATTTTTTAAATGATATACAAAGATAAGTTTTGAAGCTTAACTTAAAAATTAAATTTAGCTTTAAAATTAAGGAATATTTGTTAAATGTAAAATGTTGTTTGTTATATAGTTATAAGGTTTTTCAAGTGTAAAAACTTGTTTTTGAATAGAAAAGTGCAATTCTTTTTATTGTACGGATGGGAACTTTGTCAAAGTTTTAAACTTTGACAAAGTTGGAAGAAATTGATAAGCAAAAAAAAATGCCAACAAATAAATGTTGGCATTTTTAAAATATATTGTAAGCTTAAATTATAGCGCTGATTTAACAGTTTTGATAATTCTAGCAGCAATTTTGTAAGGGTCTCCGTTAGAAGCTGGTCTTCTGTCTTCCAACCATCCTTTCCATCCTTTTTGAACAGTCATTAAAGGAATTCTGATAGAACATCCTCTGTCTGAAACTCCATAAGAGAAATCGTGGATAGAAGCAGTTTCGTGTTTACCAGTTAAACGTTGGTCGTTGTAAGCTCCGTAAACCGCGATGTGCTCAGAAGTAACAGGACGGAAAGCTTCGCAAATTCTTTCGTAAGTTGCTTGGTCTCCACATGTTCTTAATACTTCGTTAGAGAAGTTAGCGTGCATTCCAGAACCATTCCAGTCTGTATCTCCTAGAGGTTTTGGGTGATATTCAATATAGTAACCATATTTCTCAGTTAAACGGTCTAATAGGTAACGAGCAACCCAGATTTCGTCTCCAGCTTTTTTAGCACCTTTAGCGAATAATTGGAATTCCCATTGTCCGCAAGCAACCTCTTGGTTGATTCCTTCAAAGTTGATTCCAGCAGCGATACATAAATCAGCATGCTCTTCAACTAATTTTCTTCCGTGTGTGTTTTTTCCACCTACTGAACAGTAGTACATCCCTTGTGGAGCAGGGTATCCTCCAACTGGGAAACCAAGTGGAAGTTGAGTTTTAGTATCCATGATGAAATACTCTTGTTCGAAACCAAACCAAAAATCATCATTATCATCATCAATTGTAGCTCTACCGTTAGAAGGGTGCGGAGTTCCGTCAGCGTACATAACTTCAGACATTACTAAGTATCCGTTGATACGTGTTGGATCTGGATAAATTGCAACAGGTACTAAAAGACAGTCAGAAGAACCACCTTCAGCTTGTTTAGTTGACGAACCATCAAATGACCAGTTTCCAAGTTCTTCTAATGTTCCTTTGAAGTTTTCGTGCTCTTCAACTTTAGTTTTACTTCTAAGATTTTGAGTTGGTTCATATCCATCTAACCAAATGTACTCTAACTTAATTTTAGCCATAATAATATAAATTAATTTTTTTGTTTTTTTTCGTTGGGTCAAATATAGATTTATTTTTTTAGTCCTAAAAATTAGGGGGCTATTTTGTTTATCGAAGTATTATTTTTTGGATAAGCGCAATTTTGATAGGGGTATATTTTAAAAAAAGCAATTTTAGTTAGGTTAAAAAAATAAATTCGTAATAATTACGGCACTTTTTTGAGTTTCTGAGTTAAGGAATTATGAAAAAATGTTTATTTAATCAATATTACCGCACAGTTTTGTTATATTTCTTTGCTTTGAATTCATTATTCTTCGAAAAAAGCACTTTATGTTGAAAAATTATAGTTCAAAAATCTAAAATTTATATTCAAATCAGGCTTATTAATTGTTTATATTTGTTCCTCATTTTTTTAGTGAAAATTATTACGAATTTAAAATATATAACCAATGTCAACATTACGTTTCCAAGCTTTACAAGAAGCTTCTAACAGAAAGCCGGTTCACTTTGAAGAAATTGATAGAAAATCGAATCTTTTTGGTTCAAATGTGTTTAATGAAAAAGCAATGAAGCAATATTTAACTTCGGATGCTTTAAAAGGAGTAAGAGATGCCATTCAGCATGGAACTAAAATTGACAGGAAACTGGCAGATTATATTGCGATGGGAATGAAAGAATGGGCTTTGGCAAAAGGTGTTACACATTATACACACTGGTTTCAACCACTTACAGGAACAACAGCAGAAAAACACGATGCTTTTTTTGATACTTCTTATGATGGAAGTGATCCTGTAGAAAAGTTTGGGGGAGCACAATTAGTACAGCAAGAACCAGATGCATCAAGTTTTCCAAACGGTGGAATCCGTAATACATTTGAAGCAAGAGGTTACACGGCTTGGGATCCGACTTCGCCAGCCTTTATATATGGTACAACTTTATGTATTCCTACGGTTTTTATCGCTTATACAGGTGAAGCTTTAGATAATAAAATACCTTTATTAAGAGCATTATCAGCAATTGATGAAGCAGCGACAGAAGTTTGTAAATATTTTGACAAAAACGTAAAAAAGGTAACAGCAACTTTAGGTTGGGAACAAGAATATTTCTTGATTGATAAAGCTTTGGCAAATTCTCGCCCAGACTTAATGATGACGGGAAGAACATTATTAGGACACACTTCTGCAAAAGGTCAGCAATTAGATGATCATTATTTCGGATCTATCCCGACTCGCGCTCTTACTTATATGAGAGATTTAGAGCAGGAATGTATGTTGTTGGGAATTCCGGTAAAAACGCGTCATAATGAAGTTGCGCCAAATCAGTTTGAATTGGCTCCAATTTTCGAAGAAACAAATCTTGCCGTAGATCATAACTCCTTATTAATGGATGTAATGCAGAGAGTTGCTGAGCGTCATGATTTTAAAGTGTTATTTCACGAAAAACCATTTAAAGGTGTAAACGGTTCAGGAAAACACAACAACTGGTCGTTGGCTACAGATACGGGAGTTAATTTGTTAAGTCCAAGTAAAACGCCAATGAGCAATTTACAATTTTTGACATTCTTTATTAATACTATAAAAGCTGTAAATGATAACGAAACTTTATTAAGAGCTTCAATTGCAACGGCAAGTAACGATCATAGGTTAGGAGCAAATGAAGCGCCGCCAGCGATTATTTCTGTTTTTATTGGAGCACAATTGTCAAAAGTTTTGTTAGAGTTAGAAAGCGTAACAACTGGAAAACTTTCGCCAGAAGAAAAAACAGATTTAAAATTGAACGTTGTCGGAAAAATTCCAGACGTATTATTAGATAATACAGACAGAAACAGAACTTCTCCTTTTGCTTTTACAGGAAATAAATTTGAGTTTAGAGCTGTTGGTTCAAATTCAAACTGTTCAAATGCAATGACTACGCTTAATGCAATTGTAGCAAAACAGTTAATCGATTTTAAAAATGAAGTGGAAAATCTGATTGAGAATAAAGACATGAAAAAAGATGATGCTATTTTCAATGTCTTAAGAGAATACATCAAACAATCTAAAAAAATTCTTTTTGAAGGTGATGGTTACAGCGAAGCTTGGGAAAAAGAAGCGGCTAAAAGAGGTTTGAGCAATTTTAAAACAACTCCAGAAGCCATAAAAGCTAAAGTTTCGAAACAAGCATTAGACTTATTTGAGCAATTGGGTATTTTTAATCATGTTGAAGCAGAAGCGCGTTATGAAATCGAATTGGAAGAATACACTAAAAAAATCCAAATTGAAGGAAGAGTTTTAGGAGATATTGCAAGAAATCATGTTATTCCGACTGCCATTCGTTACCAAAATACTTTAATTGAAAATGTAAAAGGTTTAAAAGAAATCTTCGGAAAAGAATTTGAAAATATCGCTAAAGAGCAGATTACTTTAATAAAAGAAATTTCTGGACATATTGAAGGAATTAATACAAAAGTATTAGCGATGACAAATGAAAGAAAGAAAGCCAATCAGTTGACAGACGCTCAAAAAATGGCGGAAGCATATTGCAATAAAGTAAAACCTTATTTTGAAGATATTCGTAATCATTGCGATAAATTAGAATTATTGGTTGATGACGAAAGTTGGACATTAACTAAATATAGAGAACTTTTATTTACTAAATAATTGAACATAATTTTCTCAAAACCTGTCTGTTTAGGCAGGTTTTTTTATGAAATAAAATTTAGAAGAATCTAAATAAGTAGTTTTATTCCTGTAAAATCATCTAAGAATAACTGTAATTAATCGAAAGAATTGGCAGTTTGTCGAGAAAAAGTTGTTTTTTGCAAAAATATTTACTTATAACTTGCTTGACTTTGAGGAAGTTTTCTAATTTTAATCTAAGAAATTGAAAAAATAAAATAGAAATACCACAATAACCAACATAATTTAATCTGTGAAAAATCGGCGATATTCCAATCTGCCGATTTTTTTATGAATCAAATATTCGAATAAGCTAAAGAATTAAAAAAAGGGATTATCTTTGCAGCACATCAACACAAACTAATTTTCATGAGTTCAGATTCTAGCAAAAGGTACGCACAAAGAGGTGTTTCGGCATCAAAAGAAGACGTACACAACGCCATTAAAAACATTGACAAAGGTTTATTTCCACAGGCATTCTGTAAAATTGTCCCAGATTATTTAACTCAGGACAACGAACATTGCCTTATCATGCACGCCGATGGAGCAGGTACAAAGTCATCTTTGGCTTATATGTATTGGAAAGAAACTGGAGATCTTTCTGTTTGGAAAGGAATTGCTCAAGATGCATTAATCATGAATATTGACGATTTATTATGTGTTGGTGCAACAGATAATATTCTTCTTTCTTCGACTATTGGAAGAAATAAAAACTTAATTCCGGCTGAAGTTATTTCGGCAATTATTAACGGAACAGAAGAATTAATCAACGAATTAAAATCTTTTGGAGTTACAATTCATTCAACTGGTGGAGAAACTGCCGATGTTGGAGATGTTGTTCGTACTATTATTGTAGACTCTACAGTAACAGCTCGTATGAAAAGAAGCGATGTTGTTGATAATGCAAACATCAAAGCTGGCGACGTAATTGTTGGTTTGGCTTCTTTTGGACAAGCGACTTACGAAAAAGGATATAACGGTGGAATGGGAAGTAACGGACTTACTTCTGCACGTCATGATGTTTTCGGAAAATATTTAGCTAAAAAATACCCAGAAAGTTATGATGCAGCAGTTCCAGAAGAATTAATTTATTCAGGACAAGTTAATTTAACAGATGAAGTAGAAAATAGCCCAATAAATGCAGGGCAATTAGTGCTTTCTCCAACAAGAACTTATGCACCGATTATCAAGAAAATTTTAGACAAATATACTCCAGAAGATATTCACGGAATGGTACATTGCAGTGGTGGTGCACAGACTAAAATTTTACATTTCGTAAAAGATTTACATGTTATAAAAGATAATTTGTTTCCAGTTCCGCCATTGTTTAAGTTGATTCAAGAACAATCAAAAACAGATTGGAAAGAAATGTATCAAGTATTCAACTGCGGTCATAGAATGGAGCTTTATGTTTCTGAAAATATTGCTCAAGATATTATCGAAATTTCAAAATCATTCAATGTAGATGCGCAAATCGTAGGTAGAGTAGAAGCTTCTGAAGAGAAGAAACTGACTATTACTAGCGAATACGGAACATTCAATTATTAATCTAGCTACAAAGATTCAAAGGTTCAGAGTTGCAAAGGTTTTGTAACTTTTAAAATAATTATTATATTTAGAGATGCGCAATTGTGCATCTCTATGTTTTTAAACACTTTACATTATGTACGAATTACTTTTTTGGAAATATCTAGACGAAATCTACTTAAACAATCAAGAAGTTTATGAAGCGTTACTTGAAAAAGAAGAAGTAGAAGGGCTGGCTGTTCTTCAAATAGAAGTAATCGTAAATAGAATCAATTCTGTTTTTTCTGACTGGGAAAGAGTCGATGAAAACAGCTGGAAGAATCCAAAAGGAAAAGGCGCTTTTCAAGTAATTACAACTCCACAAAGCGTAAAAATAGATTGCTACGGAACAGAAGGAAAAACCATGAATAAATTAGTTGATGTCATGGAAGAATTCAAATGTCCGCTTTACGACCCGCAGGTTCCAGAACGTTACGATGAAATGAACGAATAGCAATTGATAATTAACAATTGACAATTAACAATTAACAATTAACAATTATCAATTATCAATTATCAATTATCAATTATTTTAGCCGTTTTTCAAAAGCAAATTCTGCTCTTTTCTAAGTTTTACAATCAATTGATCAATATAAGTTTCGATTTTTTGTGGAAGTGCATTCCAATTCTGATCCTTTTTAAAACTTCTGCAATCGTCTAATTCACATTCAACGGCGCGAATTGCATATTTTTTGTTTTTGTAAACTGTAATAATCTTTACACGTCTTATTTCTCCATATTCGGTTTTTGATCCGTAAACAACAATTGGATCAATATAGCCGTCACCGTCTAGATCTTTCGTGCTGCAATATTTTGTCCAAAACCAAATAGTAGTTTCTTTAGGGTTATAATCTTCTAGTAAATCATTAATTCTCCATTTTTCTAAAAAACCGCCATGATCATTCATCACGCAAATTGCCTGAATTTTGGTATTTAAAGTATCTTTTTTAGAAATTATTTTTTGATTTTCTGTGAAAACCAAATCATAAACACCGCCTTTATCTTGAAATTCAATTGCTTTGTAAATCGGAAAATCTGAGATTCCGTTAAGTTCTCTCTGAATGATTTGTTCTTTTGTTAATTTATAACTTTCTACTTTTTGAGAAAATCCAGATAATGAGTAAATTAAAAATAGAAGTAAAATATACTTTTTCATCAGGCGTTTATTTTTTGAATTTCAAAGATATTCAAATGTATTTAGTTTAAAATTTAAATTTATTGTAATTTTCTAAACTAAAAATAATTATAAAAAAGACTTTCTAAATATGTTGCAAAAAACTCCTTTTTGTTTTGTAGCTGGAGCATTGTTATTTGCTTTTTCTCTTTCTACAAATGCACAGAAAAAAAACAGCGAACTTAAAAATCTAATTCAATACGTTGATCCGATGATTGGGACAGCAAAAATGGGACATACTTATCCGGGCGCAACTGTACCTTTTGGAAGCGTACAATTGAGTCCAGAAACCGATACAATCGCTTATAGTTTAAATGGAAAATACAATGGCGAAGTCTATAAATATTGTGCAGGTTATCAATATGAAGACAAAACGATTGTAGGTTTTAGTCACACGCATTTCAGCGGAACAGGACATTCAGATTTGGGCGATTTCTTAATTATGCCAACAACAGGAAAATTGCAATTGAATCCAGGTGTTGCTTCAAAACCTTTGTCAGGTTACAGATCAGCATTTTCTCATTCTACAGAAAAAGCAGAACCAGCTTATTACAGCGTTTTTCTAGAAGACCATAAAATTAAAGCAGAATTGACGGCAACAACTCGTGTTGGAATGCATCAATACACTTTTCCAAAGTCTGATGAAGCGCATATTATCTTAGATCTTACTTCTGGAATTTACAATTATGATAAAAAGAATGTTTGGACTTTTGTTCGTGTAGAAAACGATACTTTAATTACGGGTTATCGCCAGACAAATGGTTGGGCGAGAACTAGAACGGTTTATTTTGCAATGTCTTTCAGCAAACCAATAAAAAGCTACGGACAAACAGCGCAAGAAAAAAGTGTGTATAAAGGTTTTTGGGGAAGATTTGATCAAACGAAAAATTTCCCTGAAATGGCTGGACAAAACTTAAAATTATTCTTTGATTTTGATACCAATGAAGGCGAAAAAATCAAAATTAAAATGGCGCTTTCGCCTGTAAGTTCAGCGGGAGCATTAGAAAATATGAAAAAAGAAATTCCGAATTGGGATTTCGAAAAAGTAAAAAAACAAAGCCAAGAAGTTTGGAATAAAGAATTGAATAAAGTTCAGGTAGAAACGATTCAAAAAGAAGATTTAGTTAATTTCTATACCGCAATGTATCATGCCTTTTTAGGTCCAACAGAATACATGGATTTAGATCGAAATTATAAAGGTCTGGATATGAATGTTCATAAAGCAGAAAACTTTACCAATTACACAAGTTATTCACTTTGGGATACTTATAGAGCTTTGCATCCGTTATTCAACATCGTACAGCCAAAAAGAAACGCAGATATGGTAAGTTCAATGTTGGCGCATTCAGATCAAAGTGTACATAAAATGCTTCCGATTTGGTCACATTATGCGAATGAAAATTGGTGTATGATTGGGTATCATTCGGTTTCTGTTGTAGCAGATGCAATTGTAAAAGGCAATATTAGTTTTGATGCCGAAAAAGCGCTTCAAGCTTGTGTAAATACTGCTAAAGTTCCTTATTATGATGGATTGGAATATTACATGAAACAAGGTTATGTTCCAGAAGACAAAAATGGTTCTTCGGTTTCTAAAACTTTAGAATATGCTTACGACGATTGGGCAATTGCGCAGGCAGCGAAGAAATTAGGAAAAACGGATATTTATAATGAATTCATAGAAAGATCTAAAAATTATAGAAACGTTTACGACGAAAAAACAGGTTTCATGCGTCCGAAATTAAATGACGGAACTTTCAAAAAAGAATTCGATCCGCTTGATACGCATGGACAAGGTTTTATAGAAGGAAATTCGTGGAATTACAGTTTATACGTTCCACAAGATCCTGCTGATATGATTAAAATGATGGGAGGAAATGATAAATTTAAAGTTCGTTTAGATTCTTTATTCAACATGCATCTTCCAGATAAATATTTCGAAAACACAGAAGATATTACAAGAGACGGAATTATCGGAAATTATGTTCACGGAAATGAGCCTTCTCATCACGTGGTTTATTTGTACAATTGGACAGATTCTCCTTGGAAATCGCAAGATAAAATCAGAATGATTTTGAAAAAAATGTACCGAAATGGTGCAGATGGTTTAGGAGGAAATGACGATTTCGGGCAAATGAGCGCTTGGTATATTTTTAGCAGTTTAGGATTTTATCCCGTTGCGCCAGGTTCAGACGAATACGCATTAGGAAGTCCGTTAATGAAAAATGCTATTTTGAATTTAGAAAACGGAAAAACTTTTGAAGTTGCAACGGTCAATCAATCTGATAAAAATGTGTTTGTTTCGAAAGTACTTTTGAATGGAAAACAACTTTCTAGACCATTCTTAAAACATGAAGATGTTATAAACGGAGGAAAAATTACTTTTTATATGAGTAGTAAACCGAATAAAAAGAAAAATTAAAAGGTGCTGAGGTTCTAAGATGCTAAGGGACTAAGTTTTTTTTCTCTTAAATAATTGTCAGGCTGAGCGAAGTCGAAGCCCAAATGCGGATTTGACTTGCGTAGGCTTCGACTTCGCTCAGCCTGACAAACAAGTAACGTATAGATAATTAAAATTCGAGAAAATTTGTGCAATTCGTGGCGGAACAACAAAAAACTTCACGAAATTTGCACTTCAAATAAAGAAAACGAAATATGAAAATAAATTTAAAATCAGGAATTGATAAACTGCTTTTCGGAATGAAGCAGAATGATGTAACAGCAGCTTTAGGAAAACCTGATAAAAATTATAAAGACGAAGATGATAATGTGATTTTTGTGTATAATGCGCATAAAATCAGATTGACATTTTATCAAGAAGAAGATTTAAAATTAGGTTATCTTGTAGCTTCAAGTAATAATCTAGAAGTTTTCGGATTCAAATTAATTGGAAGAAAAATTGCTGATGTAAAGAAAGATTTAGCAACAAAAGGAATCACAAAATACAATCAGGAAACTTTTGATACTTTCGAAAATTATTTCAACGAAGACAATTGGTTTATTCTTCAAACAGAGTTTGATGAAGTTGTGAAGTTTGAAATTGGAGCAATCATCAATGATAAAGACGAATTTGACTGGAAATTTCCAGTGAAGAAATAGTATATCGAAAACTTTGTCAAAGTTTTAAACTTTGACAAAGTTCTTAGAACGCATAAAAAAAACCGACAATCACTTGTCGGTTTTTTTTGTGTTTTAAAAAGGAATTATCCTTTTAACCATGCATTTTTAAGTTTCTCTTTTGAAGCATCTGTAGCTTTAAAAGTTTCAGCTTCTTCGTATGGCAATTTCACAGTTCCTTTAATTGTTTCTTCTTTGGCACCGCGTTTTACTTTAAGAGTAATTGGATCATTTTCTTTCCAGTTTTCACTTTCAGTAATCAAATCATAAATGTTGTCTAAATTATATGATTTGTCGTTTACGGTTAAAATTTTATCGCCTCCTTTTAATTTAAGGTTTTTATAGAATTCAATTGATTCAGACTCAGAACGAACAGTAATTTCTTTTGTTGCTTTGTCAATTGTAATATTTGGAATTTGTCCTTTAATAAACGGATTCCCAGGTTTTTTCTCAGTTGCTTTTGCAACACCAACTTTAGCTAAATAAAAATCATAAGGAATTGGAGTTGTTCCTGCTACATATTTGTTTAAGAATTCTCCAACTTCTGGATAAGTTAATGAAGTGATTTTAGCAAATAATTCATCATCATTAAATGGTTTTTCAACACCATATTCATCAGATAATTTGTGCATTAAATCTAAAATACCTCTTTCTCCGTTGCTTTTTTCTCTAATGATAATATCAATACACATTCCGATTAAAGCACCTTTTTGATATACGTTTAAATATTGATCTTTATAAGGTTGCTCTAAAACGTTTTTACTCATTACAGTAAATGACATTGTATCGTTTAATCCTTTAGCTTGCTCGATTTTATCTGCAATTCTAGTGTAGAATTCTGCTTCATCAATTAAACCTTGATTGATTTGAAAAAGATTAGCAAAATATTCTGTAACACCTTCATACATCCATAAATGCTCAGACATTTTTGGCGCATTATAATCAAAGAATTGAATTTCTTTTGAATGAATTGTCAATGGCGTAACAATGTGGAAAAACTCGTGAGAAACTACATCTTTCATCGTTTCAACTAATTTTTCTTTTGGCATTGATTCTGGCAGAACTACAGTTGTTGCTGTAGGATGTTCTAAAGCTCCAAAACCATGTGCGTCATCTTTTGCCATACTTGATAAATATACTAAAACAGTATATTTTTTAGTAGAATTTACTTTTCCTAAAAAGTTTTTCTGCGCCGTCATCATGGTTTTCATTTCTGGCGTAATGCTTTCTGCTGTATATTTCCCAGTAGGAGAGTAAACTGCAATTAAAATATCCATTCCATTTACATTAAAAGTAGTGTAATCTGGTTTAGAATACATAATCGGGTTTTCTACTAAAATAGCATAACGAGATGTTGAAAATACATCTGAAGTATTGCTAGCATCTTCATCAGTCATAGATGTTGCTCCCCAAAGTGTGTCAGGATGTGTAATAGTAACTTTGTACGGAACATCTAATTTATCTTGAAAATATCCAACAAAACCATGAGTATTTAACATGAAGTTTTTGCCTGCATCAATATTAGTTCCTGCTGGAGAAAAAACGTCATCATTACCAAATCCTGTTCCTTTTTCAGTATCGAAAGTATCGTTTACTAGATAAGTGATTTTCTTTAAAGTTTTTGCATTTGAGATAGACCAAGAATTGTCGTCTAATCTTTTTACAGTCAATGCATTTCCTTTAGCATCAAAGGCTTTGAAATCTTCTGAATATTTTCCGTAATTATCTGTAGAATAAGTTCCAGGAACTGTTTTCGGAATACTATAAATAATTTCGTCAGTTTTAATGGCTGGAGGCGTTACTGTTACCAGCACTTTATCGTCTTTAACGTCGGTTAGATTGATATTAACTTCTACCGTATTGCTTTTTGCGGCTCCAGTTCCTGTTTTACAGCTCCAAAATGTAACCGCTAGAGCTAAGGTGTAAAGTATTTTTTTCATTTGTATATATTTAGTTAATAGTATTTGTCACAAAAAGTGTCGAAAAGTTACTAAAAAATAACAATAAATTTAAAATAAAAAAAACTCCTGAAAAACAGGAGCTCAAAAGTTTAGTCTAGTTTATTTTTTATATAATATTTTCCATCCAAATCTTCATCAAAATCATCTATTTTTACTGGTTTTGGTTTTGGTTTGTTTGCGATTGCCTTCTTTTTCCACATCTCAAATTTTTCAAGAGGCATCTTCTTTTTCATGATTTCCAGAACTTCTTTTTCTGCTAATCCAAATTCTTTTTTTATAATTTCAAATGGATTTTTTTCTTCTAAAGCTAACGAAACAAGTCTTTCGGTTTGCTCCCAAGTCAATTCTTTGCGGCTACTCTTTTTCATCACGTGAAAATTAATTCAAAATAGGGTGTTAATTATTAATAGATTGATTCTCAATTTATGTATCAATATTAAAAAAAAAAATAATAAGTTGTTTCGGTAGAGTATATTTTTTTTAATGTTTTTAGCTGTTTTTAAAGGATCGTGATTTTTCAAATGGAATTTTTAACAGATTCTTCAGTCTATTATTTTCTTCTGGCTTCATGTGCGTGTCAACTCCATAGATTAATTGGTCTTTAGGAAGGTAGGTAAAAGTTCCAAAAAGACGGTCCCAAACTGAAAATATGTTACCATAATTACTATCTGTATAAGGCAGAACATAATGATGATGTACTTTGTGCATATTGGGAGAAACAATAAAATAACTCAGAAAAATATCTAGTTTTTCAGGTAACGAAATATTGGCATGATTAAATTGTGAAGCGACGACAGAAAGAGATTGATATAGAAAAACCATCCACATTGGCGAACCAACAATTAAAACGCCTAAAGTGGTAAATATAAAACGAATCACACTTTCACCCGGATGATGCCTATTTGCAGTTGTGGTGTCAATCCATGTATCGGTGTGATGCACTAAGTGAAATTGCCATAAATATTTGAATTTATGCTGAACGAAATGAGCTAAATAAGCGCCAATTAAATCCAAAAGCAATAAACCGATTATCGTATAAAGCCAAACAGGAATTTCTGGAATCCATTGCAAAATGCCAAAATGATTTTCTATTGTCCAATTTGCTGTTTTTATTAAAATGAAAGCTAAAATAAAATTGACAACAATTGTAGTGAAAGTAAAGAAGAAATTTATTCCGGCATGCGGCCATTTTTTATATTCCATTTTGAATAAAGGAAATGAATTTTCAATTAACCAAAAAATAGTAATTCCGCCAACAAGAATTAGACTTCTATGCGTAGATGGAATTGTACTGAAGTAAGAAATAATTTCGTTCATAATATAAATATTTGAGTTGAAATACCGTTTTCTTGCCGATTTTTATCCAAAGAAAAAAGAGAAAACCAAATATAAATATATCTGATTTTCTCTTTCGAAATAAATTATTATGCTAATTTATAATTATTATAATACTATTTTTTCAGGTTCACCTTCTTTCTGTAAAAGATTTTTATAGATAAATCCTGCCGCGATTGCGCCTAAAATTGGTGCTGCCCAGAAAAGCCAAACCTGAGACAATGGTTCGCCTCCAGTAAAAACTGCCTGAGAAAGAGATCTTGCAGGATTTACAGAAGTATTTGTTATTGGAATACTAACTAAATGGATTACTGTTAGTGTTAAACCAATTGCAATACCGCAAAAATTGCTGTTAGCAAATTTGTCTGTCGAGCCAAGAATAATTAAAATAAAGAATAGTGTAAGGACAAATTCAGCTATAAAACAGGCTTGTAAAGAATAGCCGTCAGGAGAAAAGGCTCCAAAACCATTTGATGCAAATGCTCCAGCTTTTGTGTTATCAATTGCAAAACCAGCTTTTCCAGATGCAATAGTATATAATGTACCGGCTGCAGCTATAGCACCAATACATTGCGCTATTATATATGGAATTAGATCTTTAATCGGAAATTTTCCTCCCGCCCATAATCCAAAAGAAACGGCTGGATTAAAGTGTCCTCCAGAAATGTGTCCAACGGCATAAGCCATTGCTACTACTGTTAAACCAAAAGCAAGTGCAACACCAGCAAATCCAATTCCTAATTCAGGAAAACCCGCAGCAAATAGGGCACTTCCGCAACCGCCAAAAACAAGCCAGTAAGTTCCGAAGAACTCAGCAAATAATTTTTTCATAATAAAAGAATTTAATTAATGGTTAATGTTAGAATATATATTGGTAAGCCCAATAAATCAAAACAATTTGTAAGGGCAAACGTACAAATAAAATCCATCTTGGTAAACCAAAACCTGCTTTTTTATTTTGAAACATGTATAAATTTGCAGGAAAAACAGCAATTAGTAAAGCTATAATTCCCCAGGCGGCGAAAACTGTTGTCGCAGGTATAGTGAGCAGAATGCCTAATATTATTTCGGCAGCACCACTTAAAATATTTATTAATTTAGGATTCTGAAAGAAAGGCGGAATGATTTTAATATACATCCATGGCTTTCTAAAATGATTAATTCCAGCACCTATATAAAGAAAAGCCATTAAATATAAATGCCAAGGTAGAATCATGATATCTTATTGTTTATCACGAATTTATAAAAAAATTAACAATTATTGCATTACAGAAGCTCTTTTTTTAAGAATGCTTATTTAGAGTTATTTTTTTGCTTTGAAATTTACATTCATAATAATTATGGCAAGAATAATTAGAACAATTCCAACCCATTGAGAAAAAACTACTTTTTCATTTAATAAAACGTAAGCCATCATTACAGATACGGGCAATTCAAGCGCCGATACAATACTTCCAAGTCCGATACCAGTTAAAGGAAATCCTGCATTCATAAGCATTGGCGGAATTATAGTTCCGAAGAGAGCCAAAACAATTCCCCATTTTAAGAAAATTTCAAGATTGAAAGGGGAAACCTGCGTAAAAAACGCAAAAGAAAATACAATAATAGATCCGCCTAAAAGCATATAAAGACTTCTTTGAGCTGAGGAAATCTCGGTTGCAACGCGATTTGCAGTAAACATCGTCGTAGTAAATGAAGCAGCCGCCATTATTCCCCAAGCCAAACCTCTCCAATCTAGTTTGATATCACTATTAATAAGGTTTGTTGCTAAAACAGTTCCAAAAAGCACAATAAATACAGCAATGACTTTTTGTTTTGAAGGTAATTTTTTTTCTAAAATCATTTCAAGTAAAACTCCCATCCAAACGGTTTGCATCAATAAAACGATTCCGATAGAAACAGGAATGTATTTTACAGCCAGATAATAAAACAAACTGGTCATTCCTAAAGAAGTTCCAGCAAGCATTAAATTGAAAATGTTTTTTGGAGTTGCTTTAACTGCCTGGTTTTTGTTTTTAATTCTCTGAAAAAGATTGATTAAAAGAATTCCTGTAATTCCGTAAATAAATTGAGAGCTCGTAACTTCTGCTGTAGTGTATCCTTCAGAATAAGCTATTTTGACAAAAGTAGCTAGCATTCCGTATGTTGTTGCACCTAAAGCAACCAAAAACACACCTTTTAAAACATTATTTTGAGACATCATAATTTATCTATTTTTAAAAATTCAAGCCGGCAAAGGTAAGTTATTTTGTTTAGGATTTTATCGTACTATGTTGAGAAAATTGATTTAATACTAATAAAACTCAATTTTAAAGTCTTGAATTAGGAATTCTTCAAAATATTGAAAAAGAAAAAGCCATCAAATAATCTGATGGCTTTCTATAAATTAAAAGAATTTGATTCTCTAATTACTTAATTAGGCTGATTTTGATATGTTTCAATTTCAAAAATCAAAGTAGCATTTGGCGGAATAACTCCTCCAGCACCTTTTTCGCCGTAAGCTAAATTAGAAGGAAGAAAGAAGATTGCTTTTTCTCCGTCTGTCATCATGTCAAGAGCTTCAATAAAGCCAGGAATCATGCCGTCTTTTTTACCAACTGTAAACGGAAAAGCTTTGTAACCGCCTTGAGCATCTCTGTTAGCATCATACTTTCCATAAGTTTTAGCTACGGTAGACATACTGCTGTCAAATAAGTTACCATCTTCAAAATATCCTGCATAGTGAAAATATATATTTGATCCTTCAGCGCCTTTAACTCCAGTTCCTTTTTTTGTAATTACATATTTTAAACCAGATGCAGTTGTAGTTGCTTTTGCTTTTGTTGCTGCGAAATAAGCTTGTTTAGTTGCTACAACTTTTTTAGCTTCTTCTTTTTGCAATTCGCCTTTTTTCATTTCATCGCTGAAAATTTTTACAGCATCGAATTTTTTAGCGGCAGCACCTTTTCGAGTAATGGTAATTTTTGTCATAATATCGTCCTGAACAATTTTATTTACATTGTCCATACCAGAAACTACATGTCCAAAAATAGTATGTTTTCCGTTTAACCAAGGAGTGTCTTTGTGCGTAATGAAAAATTGACTTCCGTTTGTTGCAGGACCAGAATTTGCCATTGCTAAAACACCACCTTTTTCAAATTTTAATTCCGAAACAAATTCGTCTTTAAAAGAATATCCTGGACCTCCAGAACCATTTCCGTCTGGATCACCTCCCTGAATCATAAAATCGTTTATAACTCTATGAAATTTCAATCCATCATAAAATGGTTTTCCTTTTAATTTATCAGCCTTCACAAAGGGATTTTTGCCTTCTGCCAAAGTGATGAAATTTGCCACAGTTACAGGAGCTTTTACATATTCTAAAGAAACTACAATATCTCCTTTGGTCGTAGAAATTGTTGCAAAAATTCCATCTTCTGGATTTGGCGTTGCAGCAGGTTTTGCTGCTGTTGCTGTTTTAGGTTTTGCTGCAGGTTTAGCCGCAGGTTTTTTTGTTTGCGCTTGAATGTTTACTATTGCCAAACAAAATAAAAATAAAAATTTAAACTTCATTACTTTTATATTTTAAGTCTGTGAGTTACTTTTTATGGTTTTTCTGTAATCTGAATTTCGAAAATGATATTTGCATTTGGCGGAATTACTCCTCCTGCGCCAGTTGCTCCATAAGCTAAATGAGATGGAATGAAGATAACTGCTTTATCTCCTAATGAAAGTTGTTCAACTCCTTCAATAAAACCAGGAATTAAACCTTCTTTGCTTCCAACTTTAAAAGGAATTGGTTGATATCCTTGTTGTTCTGCTCTTGCAGGATCAAATTTTCCGAATTGTTTTGCGACATCTTGTATACTGGTATCAAATAAAGTTCCATCTTCAAGAAAACCAGCGTAGTGAATATAGATTTGGCTTCCTGGTGCAGGTTTTTTACCAGAACCTTTTTCAGTAATTACAAATGCTAAACCGCTTGTTGTTTTAGTTGCTTTTTCTTTTAAAGCAACATAAGAAGCTACCTTTTCTTTTTGAACTGCTGCAGCTTTGATTTGTTCTTTTGAAATATCAGCAAAATAATCATGGAAAACTTTTACCGCATCAAATTTCTTTGCAGCTTCACCATTTCTGATAATTGTTACTGTTACGATATTATCGCCTTGAACTACTTTGTTTACCACTTCTTGAGTTTTTGCATCAACAACATGACCGAAAATAGTATGTTTGTTGTCTAACCAGGGAGTTTCAACGTGAGTAATAAAAAATTGACTGCTGTTTGTTCCAGGTCCGTTGTTAGCCATTGCTAAAACTCCAGCTTTATCAAATTTTAAATCTGAAAATTCATCTTTAAATTTATAACCTGTATCTCCAGAACCAGTTCCAAGAGGATCTCCAGTTTGAATCATGAAATTTTCTATAACTCTATGAAATTTTAAACCATCAAAAAAAGGCTTCTTTTTAAGGTTTTCATGCATTACAAATTCATTTTTGCCTTCAGCTAAAGTTACAAAGTTAGCAACAGTAATAGGCGCTTTTTTATAGTCAAGTTCAACAATGATATGACCTTTGTTGGTTTCTATATCGGCATATAAACCATCAGGCAAATTGCTGTGGTCGTCTTTACAAGAATAAAAAGAGCTAACGGCTATTAATAATAATAAAATAATCTTTTTCATTTTAAGATATTGTTTTTTATGGAGTTAATGTATCTTTTTTTGCTGGTGCGGCTGGTTTTACAGCTGCTGGTTTTGGTGTTGTTGCTTTTTGCGTTGGAGTTTGCACTGCAGGATCTGGAACGAAATTTCTCAATGTAACGGTAACCATTAAAGGTTCGTTGGTTCCAATCTTTTTGTTGTCTCCGTGATATCCATAAGCCATATGAGAAGGAAATAGGAAAGTCACGGTTTCATTTTTGTGCAATCTTTTAATTCCATCACGAAGTCCCATCATGATGTCTTGTTTATCTACATAATAAGTTTGCGGACCAAGATCAGATTCAGAGTAAATTATTTTGCCTTCAAGATCTTTTACCTCCATATTAAAATAGGCAATATCACCTTTTCTTGGCGCAGCGGTTTCGGCAGTATTTTTTTCTTCATAATTAAACCAATATCCTTTTGGAGTAGCATAATACTTTACTTTCGGATTGCTTTTAATTATTTTTTTAATGACATCTTCTTCGCTAGCCACCAATTTTTTGTTTCGATCTGCCGATGTTTTCATGAATGTTCCTGAAGCGCTAGAAATAGGTCTTCTGGCTTCTTCATGATGCTTACAGCTGATTAATAAAGCAGCAAAAAGCAAACTGTAAATACTCAATTTTAGGTTGTTCATAGATTGGGCTATAAGGTTAGTTTTTTTACTAAATCTTCAAATTTTTGAACCGTTTCTTCCATCGAAACTTCAGATCTTCCGCCGGCTGCATTGCTGTGTCCTCCTCCGTTAAAATGATCTCTAGCAAATTGATTCACATCAAAACCGCCTTGCGAACGGAAAGAAATCTTGATAATTCCTTCGTCTTTATTTTCGATAAAAATAGCAGTAAAAACAATATCTTTTATACTTAAACCATAATTAACAATTCCTTCTGTATCACCTTTAACATAATGAAAAGAATCTAGCTCTTCTTGTGTTAACGTCATATATGAGGTTTTATGTTCCTCGAATATCTTCATATTTTGCAAAGCGCGGCCTAAAAGCTGTAATCTGCTGTATGAACTATTGTCAAATAATAAAACAGGAATTTGAGTATTTTCTACGCCTAAGTCAATTAATTCGGCTATAATTCTGTGTGTGTTTCCAGTTGTTCCAGGAAAACGAAACGAACCTGAATCGGTCAAAATTCCAGTATAAATACATGTTGCAATAGTTTTATCGATATCCTCTCTTTTGTTTAAAAAGTCGATAAAATTATAAACCATTTCACAAGTTGAACCGTATGAAGTGTCAGAATAAGTATAAGTTGCATAATCATCAGGTTTTTGGTGATGATCAATCATAATGAAAGTACCTTTTAGCTTTGCTAAAGTATGTTCCATTTCGCCAGTGCGATGAAAAGCATTAAAGTCAAGTGTGAAAATAATATCAGCTTCTTCTAAAATCTGAGTGCAAATTTGAGTTTCTTTTTCGAAAATTTTTACTGTTTCTGATCCAGGAAGCCACGCTAAAAAATTAGGAAAATCATTCGGAGCAATTACTGTTGCCTCGTGATTATTTTTAATTAAAAAATGGTACAAACCTAATGTTGATCCCATTGCATCGCCATCTGGTCCTCTGTGCGGAATAATGGCAATTTTCTTTGGGCTTGCGAGTAATAATTGAATCGCTTGAATGTCTTGTATTTTCATAGTGTGCGAATTTACATTTTTTTAATGTAATGCTGAAAATATTTAGTCGCAGTTTTCAGTTTCAGTTTTCATATATTTTAGGGTTTAAAAAATAGCACGCGGATGAAACAGATTCGCTATCGCGAAAACGCAGATTTTGACGGATTTTTTTATTTTTAAAACTGAGATTATAAACTGTGACTGTGACTGAAAACTGAAACTTTAAAGAAACTTTTGGTACAGTTTATATTTCGCGCCTTTTACAATTTGCGATTTATAAATTCCAACAGAGCCAGAAGAGAAATAAGCAACTGTACAGGCAATTGCGATAAAAATTCCTGGAGCAATTCCGAACAATTCCATTCCCATAATAGTGCAGGCAATAGGCGTGTGGGTTGCGCCAGAGAAAACGGCAACAAACCCGATTCCAGCTAAAAGTGCAATCGGCATCGGGATTACGGTTGATAAAGCACTTCCTAAAGTAGCGCCTACAAAAAATAATGGAGTTACTTCGCCGCCTTTAAAACCTGCTCCTAAAGTAAATCCCGTAAATAATATTTTTAACAGAAAATCGTACCATTCGTTTGGAGTTGAAAAAGCTTCAACAATTACAGGAACTCCCAATCCTGAGAATTTTGTAAATCCAAAACCTGCAATTGCAATCGCTAAAACTACACCACCAATAACAGGACGGAGCGGAGGATATTTAATGTTTTTTGAAAAAAGTGAACCCCAAAAATGTGTTGTTCTTGAAAATAATAAAGCTGCAAATCCAGAAAGAATTCCGATAATTAAAGTAAAAATGATATTGTTTAAACTAAGTTCAGGAATAACAGGAATATTATAATGAGTATGTTTTATTTCCCAAAATTCTACTGTAAAATAAGCTACGTAAGCGACTAGAAAAGAAAGAAGAATGCTTTTAAAGTTAATTTTACTGAAATATAAAACTTCCAAGGAAAAAATTGCTCCTGCCAAGGGCGTTCCGAAAACGGAGGCAAAACCAGCGCTGATTCCCAGAATAATTAAAATTTTACGTTCTGAATTATCGAGTTTGAAAATTTTAGTAAATTGATCTGCAATTGCGCCGCCCATTTGTACTGCCGTTCCTTCGCGACCAGCAGAACCTCCAAATAAATGTGTAAGCAAGGTTCCTAAAAGTACTAAAGGAGCCATTTTAAAAGGAATCACTTTTTTAGGATTTTCGTATTCTTCCAAAAGCAAATTATTTCCTTTTGCAACAGATTCTCCCCAATAATAGTAACTTAATCCTACCAAAAATCCGCCGAAAGGCAAAAGCCAGATAATCCAATCGTGTTGAATTCTAAATTGAGTAACCCATTCTAAAGAAACTAAAAAGAATGCCGATGCAGATCCAGAAAGTATACCGATTAAGGCACAGATAAGAATCCATTTTGGAAGAGAAAGCAGAAATCGTTTTAGATTTTGGGAAGTCATTAATATTTGAAGTGGGTTTTTTGCCACGAATTCACAAATTTATATAAATGAATCTTTATAATAAGAATAATTCGTGAATTCGTGGCTATAAAATATTACTGAACAACAGCAGTAAATTCAATTTCAACCAAATATTCAGGAGCAACCAATTGATTGATTCCGTAGAAACCTGTTGTTGGTTTTACATCTTTAAAAAATGAAGCGTGCGCTCTTGCAACTTCTTCGAAAGTAGAAACATCAGTCGTAAAAATTCGAGTTCTAATTACATCTTTTATACCAACATTTAAATCTTCCAGAACTTTTTCAACACGTTCAATAATATTATAAGTTTGAGCGTAAGCATCATCAGCTTTTACTTTGTCACCGTCTACGATGGCTACAGTTCCAGAAACTTCAATGATATTTCCAATTCTTACGGCACGGCAATATCCCATTTTGTCTTCCCACGGAGATCCAGTTAAGATGTTTTCTCTTTTCATTTTGTATAATTTGTGAATTTGTTTGTTGCGTTTTAAAAGCAAATTCAAGTTAATTAATAGACGGCAATTTAAGAATTATGGTTTTGAAAGAAGCTAAAAAAAGCTTGAAATCAAATCGGAAATCAAGCTTTTTTGTGATATTAAAATATTATTCGGTTTCTTTTTCTTCGTAAAGGCGAAGCTTGTTTTGTATCGTATTTAAATTTTTTTGTAAAGCTTCTATTTTATTCAAAAGATTTGAAATTGCATCAATTCCTTCCATGTTGATTTTGAGATCATAATGCATTCGAATCATTTTTTCTACCGTCGGAAGCTGTTCGGGCTCTAGATATTGATCGTTTTCTTCCATAATAATATGTATAAGTCCGTAATTATGAAGTTCAGTTATAAAAGTATTTTCAATTTCGTGATACGAACAAAACTGCTTTATCTGGATTAAATTTTTATTTTTCATGATTTCTTAGTTTTGCTAATTCTTCAAATAATTCTTTCTCTTTGTCCGACAATTTTGTTGGAATTTTAATGGTGTACGTAATGTACAAATCACCAAATTGATTTTCTTTTTTATAAATAGGAAATCCTTTTCCTTTCAATTTTACCTTTGTTCCTGGCTGAGTTTCTGCAGGGACTTTAATTTTTACTTTTCCATCGAAAGTATTAATGAAAGTTTCTCCACCTAAAACTGCAGTGTAAAGATCTAAAGGCGCATCAGTGTACAAATTATTTCCCTCACGTTTAAAATCTGAATTATTGGCGATAGAAAAAGTGATAAATAAATCTCCGTTTGGACCGCCATTTACGCCCGGTCCGCCATGATTTGGGATTTTGATAATCTGTCCGTTTTCTACACCAGCAGGAATTGTAATTCGGATATTTTTTCCGTTTACGGTTAAACTTTGTTTGTGAGTGGTGTAAGCCGATGCAAGATCTAGTTCTAGTTCGGCATTAAAATCTTGTCCTCTATATTTAGACTGCGATCTGCTTCTTCCTCCGCCATACATGGAATTGAAAAAATCTGAAAAATCGCTTCCAGAAAAGTCTCCACCGCCAAAACCAGAAAAATCACCTCCAGAATATTGCGAACCGCTTTGTTGTCTGCTTTGCTGTTGATTCGGATCGTAGCCAGCTTTTTCAAATTCGTCGGCATGTTTCCAATCTTTTCCGTATTTGTCGTATTTTTTTCGGTTTTCAGGATTGCTTAAAACTTCATTGGCTTCGTTTATTTCTTTGAACTTTTTCTCGGCTTCCTTATCATTCGGATTCAAATCGGGATGATATTTTCTAGCTAATTTTCTATATGCTTTTTTGATTTCTGCTTCGGTTGCAGATTTTGTAACGTCTAATACTTTATAATAATCGATATAATCCATTTTATGAGATTTTTAAATGGTAAAATAAAGTATTGAAGTTAAGAATAAGTTGTTAATAATCAAAATGATGAATTTGTTATTAATGTTAAAAATGAGGTTTTTAAAACTGAGTTTTTGAAATTTGAAATTATAAAAATTGAATATTATTTTTTGTGAAGTACAAAATCTTGGCAGGTTTTTTGATTCCAAAAATTAGCTTAATTTATTGTTATAAAACTCCTAAAGTTGCAGAGCCTAATTAAATTATACTATTTTTGTGATGCTGGACTTTTGATTCTATTTTAATATAAAAGCCGATTCGATAAAACTATTTCAATGAAGCACATTTTATTATTCATATTATTTTTTACTGCGATGTCAGTATCAGCGCAGATTGAATCTAGTACTAGCTTCAAAACTATTCCTGGAGGAAAATTTACTGCAAAGCCTAAAAAGACTCCAATTCCTGAAGTTAAAAACCCGCAAGCAGAATTAAATGATATGCCAGCGATTAAAACTCCAAATGTTTTCGAAAATACTACGATAACGCCAAAATCTAAATTTCAGATTGGAGAAGAAAAAAGCAAATTTACGATGTCCACAGAAACTGATTTTGCCAATCCTGGCGATCGTTATGTGGCAAAAATGGAAAAAGATTTAGATAAATCCCTAAAAGATGCTGGTTTAAGAGAAGGTCGAGGAACATTAGTAAAAAGAAATATTTCGCTTGGAGATTTTAGAACTAAATCAGAATATTTTATTGTGAAGTTTCGAGATTTTGGAGCAATTGATGGCGATTTAGTAAAAGTATCTTCGAATGATGCTGTTATTAGAGATCGCATTTTATTAGACGCTAGTTTTCAGCAAGTAAAAATTAATCTTAAACCAGGTTTTAATAAATTAGATTTCGAAGCTTTAAATATCGGGACATTAGGAGGAAATACTGCCGAAATTCAAGTATATGATGATAAAGGTGCGTTAGTTACCAATGATTATTGGGATAATCTAGCCGCAGGATTTAAAGCGTCTATAGTTGTTACGAAAGAGTAGCGCTTCGTTAGTAACAAAGTGACAAAGGTTCAGAGTGACAAAGTTTTTTTACTTCGTTTATCTTTGAACCTTTGTTACTTTGTTACTCTGAACCTTTTAAAAAGGATCCGCAGTAACTCTAAACTTCATATCTGCTTTTACAGTTACGTCTTTAGTTAAAGTTTCTTTCAATGTTACCTGAGTTCTTATTTTGTAACTATCAGCTTTAATATATTGGTCTAATTTTTTATCTGTACAAATCAAATCGATCGTATTGGTTGTGACGTTGATATTGTCTTGATAAGCCAATTCTATTTCATCAGAATTTGTTGTTGAAATATATAAGTGAACCGATTTTAAAAACGTAAAAGTTTTATCTGACGGATCAGAAATAGATAATTTTAGTGATCTGATTTTTACATCTTTTACTAAACTTGCTTTGGTTTTGTTGTTTTCAAATTCTGCTGAAGAATTCGTAGTAACTTCTGGAGTGATTATTTCCGAAGGCAGATTAATAGGCGAAGAACTTTTGATTTTGATTGAAGCTGTGTTCGAAATGTTGAAACTCAATAAATCATCAACAGCATCGCAAGAAGTTAAAAAAAGAGACATGATAAGTGTCAAGGCAATAAATTTTGATTTCATAGTTAAATTAAATTGGGTTTTTTGATAAATACGAAATAATTCAGTTTTTGGATTTTTGTTTTAAGGTTCAAAGATGCAAAGGTTCAAAGGAACAAAGCAAATAATGTTTTGAAAATTTTATAAACCTCTGAACCTTTGTAACTCTGTGCCTTTGAGCCTAAAAATCGGAACGTTGAAAAAATATTTATTTTTTCAACGTTCCGATTTTTCAATTTCGAATATAAAAAGTATTTTTGCGCATGCAACACAACGTACTTATTTTAGATTTCGGATCGCAATATACTCAGCTTATTGCGCGTAGAGTTCGCGAATTAAATATATTCTGCGAAATTTTCCCTTACAATCACATTCCAAGTGATTTATCAAGTTATAAAGCCGTAATTTTAGGAGGAAGCCCTTTCTCTGTTAGAGGAGAAGATGCTCCACATCCTGATTTATCGCAAATTAGAGGTAAAATGCCTTTGCTAGCCGTTTGTTACGGAGCTCAATATTTGGCTCATTTCAGCGGTGGAGAAGTGGCAGCTTCAAATACCAGAGAATACGGAAGAGCAAACTTGTCTTATATTAAAGAAGGCGAAACTTTCTTTGAGGGAGTTTCAGAAAACAGCCAAGTTTGGATGAGCCATAGCGATAGTATCAAAGCGCTTCCAACAAATGCTGTAAAATTAGCAAGCACGCATGATGTAGAATATGCAGCTTACAAAATTGAAGGCGAAACTACTTATGCAATTCAATACCATCCAGAAGTTTACCATTCAACAGATGGAAAAAAAATGCTGGAAAACTTCTTAGTAAAAATTGCTGAAGTTCCTCAAAACTTTACTCCAAATGCTTTCGTTGATGAAATGGTAGCAGAATTGAAAGAAAAACTAGGAAATGATAAAGTAGTTCTAGGTTTATCTGGTGGAGTAGATTCTACTGTCGCAGCAGTTTTATTAAACAAAGCAATCGGACAAAATTTATATTGCATCTTCGTAAATAACGGTTTACTTCGTAAAAACGAATTCCAAAATGTATTAGATCAATACAAAGGAATGGGATTAAATGTAAAAGGTGTAGATGCTGGAGATCGTTTCCTTGGCGAATTAGCTGGAATTAGTGATCCAGAAACAAAACGTAAAACGATCGGTCGTGTATTTATCGAAGTTTTTGATGATGAATCACACTTATTAGAAGACGTAAAATGGTTGGCGCAAGGAACAATTTATCCTGACGTTATCGAATCTGTTTCGGTAAAAGGACCATCGGCAACTATTAAATCGCACCACAACGTTGGTGGATTGCCAGATTATATGAAATTAAAAATTGTAGAACCACTTAGAATGTTGTTTAAAGACGAAGTTCGTAGAGTTGGTGCTACATTAGGAATCGATCCTGAATTGTTAGGAAGACACCCTTTCCCTGGACCAGGATTATCAATTAGAATTTTAGGAGATATTACTCCAGAGAAAGTGCAAATTTTACAAGATGTAGATTCTGTATTTATCGAAGGATTAAAATCTTGGGGATTATACGATAAAGTTTGGCAGGCTGGAGCAATCTTGCTTCCTGTAAATAGTGTTGGTGTTATGGGCGATGAGCGTACTTACGAAAAAGTAGTTGCGCTTAGAGCTGTAGAATCAACAGATGGTATGACTGCTGACTGGGTTCATTTACCTTACGATTTCTTGATGAAAGTGTCAAACGACATCATCAATAAAGTAAAAGGTGTGAATCGTGTAGTTTACGATATTAGTTCAAAACCACCTGCAACAATTGAGTGGGAATAGTAGCATATTTTAAAATTAAGGTCTTACATTTGTAAGGCCTTAATTTTTTATAACCTACTATTTATGAGAGAACTTTTAACAATTTCTCTTGTCTTTATTTTGTCTTTTAACAAAATAATTGCGCAAGATTCAATTATTGAGCACAAGATTCAAAAAGGAGAAACTACTTATTTTATTGCCCAAAAGTATAAGGTTTCTATCGAAGAGATTTACAAACTCAACCCCGAATCGCAAAACGGAATCAAGGACAATCAAATTATAAAGATTCCTGTTTATTCAGAAAAAACAAATTCAAAACAACAGATTCATGTTGTTGCTCCAAAAGAAACGCTGTTTGGTTTGTCTAAACAATATCATGTTTCGGTTGAGGCCATTCAAATTGCCAATCAAGAAATTCTTACTAACGGACTTCAAGTCGGTCAAGAATTAGTAATTCCTCAAAATTCAGATTATCCGTCAAAACAGGAAAATGTTATTTCCTCAAAAACTACTCATCAGGTTTTGGCGAAAGAATCGTTGTTTAGTATTGCGAGACAATATAATGTTTCGGTGCAGGATTTAGAAAATCTAAATAAAGAAATTTTGATTAATGGTTTGCAAATTGGACAAACGATTTCAATTCCAAACAAAAGAAAAACGTTGGATGGAAGAGTTCGTGTTATTAATCAGGAAACCATTTTTCACGTTGTAGAACCAAAAGAAACCAAATTTTCTATTGCTAAGAAATACGGAATTTCTATTGATCAAATAGAATCGCAAAATCCAGAAATTGTAAGCGGATTAATTATTGGCAATAAATTGGCTATCAATACAAAAGAGATAAAACCGTCAAGCGAAAGCGAAGAATTAATGTTGGCTCTTGCCGAAAAACAAGTTGTAGTGGAGAAAACAAAAGCCAAAACAGTTGAAATTGAAGATTTAAAAGATCGTCTTATTGTTCAGAAAGAAATGAATCAGAAAATTATAAAAATTAATGATCTGAAAGTAAATCTGAATGACATGAATGGTTCTAAAGAAAACTCAGTCGAAAAATTGCGTTTGGTTTTAGAAGCAAATAAAAACGTTCAGGATATTTTAATGGCAAAATTAGATTCGCTTGTCAATTCTATGAATAATGATTTGAAAGAACTGAAGCGAATGGATATTTTGAATGTTGAAGAATCGAAAAGATTAGAAAAACAATCTTCGGAAGGAATTAATAAAACCAACGAATTGTCTTCTCAATTAAAGAAAGAATTAGCGGAAAACAGAAAAGTTTATGCCGGATTGATGAATAAAGTAGAAAAAATTGCAGTCGAAGAAAATCAGGAATATAAGAAGAAAATCCGCGAAAGCGAGAAAAATAGCAACACTACATCTTTACAGCAACGTTTATCTTTAGAAGAAATTAAACGTTATAAAATAGAGCAGGAGCAAGGTGATGCCAAAAATCAGCTTTTGATTGCTAAAATTGATTCATTAGATACTCAGAAAAAAATTGAAGTAAAAAGGCACATCAGCAAAGCTTCTTATTATAGTATGGAAGCCAGAAAGTTTGATGATAAATTGGCTTTGGTTAAACTGAAAAAATATCAGAATGAAGCCATTAAAAAGCTGCAAAAAAATAACGGTGAAGAAAATTCGAAAACAATTTCTTTAGAAGAAATGAAACAAGAATTGAAAGACAATCCGTTACGAACTGATAAAAAAGTAAAAGTTGAAGTTTATGATAATCTTAGAGAAGTTTCGAATGGGTATTACTTAGTTTTGGGTATATTTACAGACGCAGTTGAGCGAGATAAGTTTATTATGAAACTCATTGATTCTGGCGAATTTAACGCTAGTTTCTTTTTTAATATTAACAGTCTTTCGTACTATGTTTACGCAGATAAGTTCGAAAACATGGAAGAAGTACTTTATAAATGCAAGAAAAAAGAAGAAGATGAGTTATATAAAGATATTATGATTGCTAAAGTAGAAATCGATTTGAGGTAGATTTTGTTGAAATAAACAAACGGCGCGAATTTTGCTTTTGGTAAAATTATAACTTATTTTAGAATTAGAAATTAAATTGTTTTAAGCCATATTATGAAATATTATTTAACATTGTTGTCTCTTGTATTTTTTATGACTTCGAATGCATTTTCGCAAGAAAAAGTAGTGAAGTATAAAGTATCGAGCGGCGAAACTATTAATCAGATTGCGCAGAAATTTAAGGTGACTCCTTATGATATCTATCAGCTAAATCCAGATGCTAGAACGGGTATAACTCCGAATTCTGTGTTGTTGATTCCGACTAAAAATGGGGAAGCAAAAAAAGAAGAAGCTGCAAAACCTAAAACAGTTGTATCTTCTGGTAAAGAAGTAATTCATGAAGTACAGCCAAAAGAAACGTTTTATAGTATTGAAAAAAAATACGGAGTTTCAGATGAAGCTTTAAAAGCGGCAAATCCATTTTTGGAAAAAACTGGTGTTCAAATCGGACAGAAATTAGTTATTCCTGCTAAAGGATCAGCTCCAAAAACTGTTGCAAAACCTGCAAAAGAAAAAGGTGCAGAAAAATATCTGTATCACGATGTACAGCCAAAAGAAACAAAATTTGGTATTGCAAAACAATACAATATGACTGTTGAAGAGTTGGAAAAACGTAATCCCGACATTGTTGCAAATTTGCCAGTTGGTTACAGATTAACAATTAAAGGAACGGCTCCAAAAACAGAATCAGCACCAACAGAAACAGCAAAAGCTGTAGAAAGTAAAAAACCTGTTGAAACTTCTAAAAAAGCAGTTTCTTATATGGAATATCAAGTAAAACCAAAAGAAACTTTTTATAGTTTAGGAAGAGTTTTTCATTTATCACAAGATGAATTAATAGCCTTAAATCCGTCACTTTCTGAAGGTGTAAAAGAAGGAATGGTTTTGAAAGTTCCTGCGGGATATGTAGCTCCAGCTCCAATTATTGCTGCACAAGTTCCAGCTGAAAAAACAGCAGATTCTTCTAATAGTAAATCTGTTGAAACTACTGGCGGCGGAATTAAGATTGTAGATAAAGTAAAATCGACCGATAATAGTAATGCTGAAATCGTAGAATTAAGCAAAAAAAGAGGCGCAAACGAACGTAAAAAAGTAGTGTTATTGCTACCGTTTAATGTGTCTAAAATTCAAAGTGATACAACGGGAACGGGCAACAGAATTAAAAATGATAAGTTCTTAAACATGACTTTAGATTTTTATGCTGGTGCCATGATGGCAATCGATTCTGCAAAAACATTAAAATTGCCAATTGATGTTGCAATTTATGATTCGCAAGAAACAAAAACGACATCCAATATTTCTAGTTTGGTTTCTAAACTTCAAGATGCAGATGCTGTAGTTGGACCATTCTATCAAAATAATGCTGAGGCGACTGCAAATATACTTCGAATGTATAATGTTCCAGTTATTTCGCCTTTATCAAAAGATATCGCTAATCCGATTGAGAATTTATATCAGTCTATTCCAGCAAATGATGTAATAAAAAATGCGGTTTTTGATTACATGCGTTCTAAAAACGGAAATATTGTTGCTGTAGTTGATAAGAAAAAAGAATCGGTTATTAATTACATTAAACAAAATCAAAGAGGAGTTGCTTTTGCATCTTTGACAGAAACTGGTGGTTTGGATGCTGCTAATTTGAAAAGCTTATTAATTCCAAATCGAATGAATTATGTGGTTATGGAAACTGGAAATACAGCCATGATCAAAGCAACTATAAAAGCAATGTTGGATTCTCAAAAAACGTGTCAAGTACAGCTTGTAATTTTAGAGCCAAACAGCACATTAGATACAGACGAAATCAGTTTTGATAATTTGGTGAAATTGAAATTAATGTATCCGTCTGTAACGCGCGAAAGTGACGAACAATCGGTTTTGATTTATGAAAAACAATACCGTCTTAAAAACAAAGCAAATCCAACAACTTACGCAACAAGAGGATTTGATGTGACGTTTGATACTATGATGCGTTTGGTGCAAGGAAAAACGTTTCAAGAAACGGCAGATATGATGACTACGCAACAAGTAGACAATAAATTTCAATATTACAGAAAAGAAGATGGCGGACACGCTAACAAAGGTGTTTACATCTTATATTACGATAGTGACTTAACTTTAAAAGTAGCAAATTAATGACATCAAAAGTAACCTATTTAGGAGATTTAAGAACAAGTTCAATTCACGTGCAATCAGGAAGCGAAATCATTTCGGATGCACCATTAGATAATAACGGAAAAGGAGAGGCGTTTTCTCCAACAGATACAGTGGCAAATGCTTTGGCAAGCTGTATGATGACGATTATGGGAATTAAAGCTCGTGATCTAGAAGTAGATTTTGTGGGTTCTACCGCAGAAGTAACAAAAATTATGAATGCTGAACCAAGAAGAATTGGAGCAATCGAAATTGTTTTTGAAATGAAAAGCAATGCTGATGAAAAAAGCAGAATCATTTTAGAACGCGCAGCAATGACTTGTCCTGTTTTTTTGAGTTTAAGCAGTGAAATTGAAAAGAAAATTAGTTTCAACTGGAATTAATTTTTAAATGAATATTAAAAAGTAAGCTGTCCCAAAAAGACAGCTTTTTTTATAAGCTTCGGAGAAGCGAAATATTTATAGCAAAGAAAAAATGTTACAACATAAAGCTCCAGCGGAGCGACATATTTTTATAAAGTTTTATACATGTCGCTCCGCTGGAGCTTTATTCTAGGTTGCAAATAAAATTGCTATAAATATTTCGCTTCTCCGAAGCTGAATGTTGAAAATAAAGCAGTTTTCCATACTTTTTGGAACCTCTTTTTATTTAATTGAATAGCATAAAACAGACAAGAGAGCAATTTTTAACGTCGCTCTCTTGTCTTCTTTAACTAACCAATATTTATTCTGAAAACTCTAATTTTTTCAATTTATTCCATCCGCCGCGAGTAAAATCTGGAATTTCAACAGGAGCAGAATTATTGTCTAATGAAATTTCAGTTAATGGACCAAGGCAAGACCATTCCGCTAAATCATAAACATCCATGTCTAAAGGAAGTCCCTTTTGTAAGCAGTAAATTAATCTGTAATCCATAATGAAGTCCATTCCTCCGTGACCGCCAACTTTTTTAGCTTGTTCTTCAATTCCTTTTGCGATTGGGTGTTTGTATTTTTCCATCAATGCTTTTTTAACATCTGCCGGAACAAAAGAGTGTGCGCTTAATTTTTCGTGATTTGGTTTTACATCATCGCTTAATTCTTTCCCGTCTAAAGCATAACCTTCTAACGGATATTTGTTAGCAAAACCTTTTGTGCCGCTCAATTGGTACATTCTGCTATACGGACGAGGAGAAGTTACGTCGTGTTGAATTTGGATTGTTTTTCCGTTTTCAGTACGAATCATTGTCATTGTATGATCTCCGTTTCTAAAATCTTTAATTTCTTTTCCAGATTTTTCTTTAATATAAGCAGGATTTCCAACTGCTTTTGTATCCATAGAAACCAAGAAATTCATTTTGTCTCCACGGTGAATGTTTAAAGCCTGACAAGCTGGTCCCATTCCGTGTGTAGCGTAAACATCTCCACGGTGTTTGATGTTGTAATCCATTCTCCAGTTGTTCCAATATTCTCCCCAAAAAGGCTGTAAACCATGAATATAAGAGCCTTCAGCGTGAAGAATTTCTCCAAAAACGCCTTGTTGCGCCATATTTAAAGTCGTCAATTCGAAGAAATCGTAAACGCAGTTTTCTAATTGCATGCAATGTTTACGAGTTTTTTCAGAAGTATCAATAAGTTCCCAGATTTCTTTCATAGTTAAAGCTCCAGGAACTTCAATTGCAACGTGTTTTCCATCTTTCATAGCTTGAACTCCAATTGAAGCGTGATGAAGCCAGTCAGTTGCAACATATACTAAATCTACGTTTGGTAAAGCAGTTACTTTTCTCCAAGCATTTTCATCCCCGTAAAATTCTTGTGCCTTTGGAAAACCAGCTTTCGTTAAAATTTCATTTGATTTTGTAGTGTTTTCTTGAGTCATATCGCATAACGCCACAATTTCTACGCCTGGAATATGTGTCATACGCTCTACAGCTCCCGGGCCACGCATTCCAAGTCCGATAAAAGCAACACGAACAGTTGGAATTGCTGGTGCAGCCAAACGCAAAACATCGGTTTGACCTTTAGCTCTTGCTGGAGTTTTTGTTTTTATCATTTGAGCCGATGCAAAAGTTCCCCACAACATAATGCATGCGGCTAAAATGAATTTTAAATTACTGGTTTTCATAGTTAATTTGTTTTAAATGTTTTGATAGTTTTTACACTATCGGAAATACTGAAAATTTTATTTTTTTGAGATAGTTTAAGGTAAAGCACTAAAATCTATTTCAGGTTTTTTATTGTTGAGTGGTCTTGTAAAGTTAGTTTTTGGCGTTGTATAATTATTAAAAAAACCTCCATTTTTTAAATAGAAAGAATTGTTTTCTGTTCCGCCTGCAAAATCCATTCTATATTCTTTTGCGCCTGTATTGTCATTTGTAAATCTGGCTGTATTGATTTCTGTCCAATTTCCTTTTTCATCACAAATCCATTGATTGTTGAAAAGCACTTTTCGAGAAAAATCACCTTGTTCTGGAATAAAATTTTCTAAGAAAGAGTGAAATCTTTTTAAATAAGTATTCGTTTCTGGACGATTGAAACTAGCGATCAATAACCATTTGTTTAATTCTGGAGCGAAAAAATATGCTGTATATGTTGTAGAATTATTTCCGTTTGGAAAACCTCTTAACAAGAACTTGTAAGTTGTGCCGGCTTTCCAATTGTACTTTAAATAACTTTGTCCGCCTGAACCTTCATTTCCAAATTCTCCGGTATGAACATTTTCGCCTTTTTTAAGCATTTTGATTTTATGCGATTCTGGAATATTGTTTGGGTCATCGGTATTAAAAGGACTCCAAACTGAGAATAAAACTCTTCTTTCTGTTGCTGAGTTTACTTGAATTCCGAAATAGCCTTCACCAAAACCATTTGCCATAAAATAAGAACCAATTTTATCTTCGTTTTCTGGAACCGTTATTTCGTTGTAAAACCATTCAGCATTTATGTTTTCTGGAACAGGATAGTTTAAGTGAACAGATGGACCGCGACGTCCCCAATGATAAAAATTACCTTCGTTGTTAGGAACATAAGAGATTTTTCCATCATAATCTGCGCTGGAAATTTTTAATCTATTAATAGACGGAAAACGATCACTGTTTTTACTAATTCCTTTTATTTTCAGTGCAACATATCCTTCTTGATTGATTTTCCAGTTTCCGATTAAAACCGCTTTTTTTGAAGAATTGAAAATTACTTTTTTTACTTCATTATTAATCGAAAATTCAAGTTCAGATTTTCCGTAAACTTCAACAGATTCTTCAACAGAAATTTGAAAAGTTCCCGGTTTAAAAATTCTGAAATAAACTGTGAAAGACTCTTTTGAATCTGTCCAATTTTCGATTCCATTATCTGTAATGTTGCTTTCTTCTAAATGTTTAGAGCTGTATGCATTTCCTGCCAAAGGCAAAGAAATCTCCGTTTTTGGGTTTTCAAGAACATTATTTTCTGTTTCAATTTCGTTGTGATTTGCACAAGAAAATGATACAAGTGAAAAAGCTAAAATCAGGTTTAATAAATTTTTCATTAGTAAGTATTGAATGATTAACTTTTTTAAACCTCTCTAATTTTTAAAAATAGAGAGGCTGTTAAAAACAATAAACAAATCTAAAAGATTATGGGTTTTGGGTTAACGTACCCGGATAAGCATTAATTTCTGATTGCGGAATGTATTGTACCACTCGTAAACTTGTTGCAGGAACATCATTCATTGGCAAATGAGGGCCAGGATAACGACGTGTCATGGTTTGTCCGTTTCTGTAAACATCGTAACCGCGATGCGCTTCAAAAGCAAGTTCTAATTGACGTTCTTCATCAATTCTTTGTACAGCGTTTGTGCTATTTAAAGAAGTATAAGCGCCACCAACAATAGCTCTTTCACGAACTTTATTCAAATTGATTAAAGCATTGCCATAATCTCCTTTTTTAGCATAAGCTTCAGCAAGATTTAGATACATTTCTGCCAATCGCGAAATAATTGGAGAGTGCAGGTGAGAATCATTATCCTGAAGCGAGCATTTTGTAATGTAATACATTGGATATACACGGTTTAAAAGCATCATATAATCTTTTTCGCCAGTGTAAGTTTTTCCTTCATATACAATTGAATACTGATTTTCGGCAGCATTTACAGTTGTTAAATTATAGTTTGTAGTTCCGATAGTAATATAAAATGAACCATCAGCATTACGTTTAAGAGGTTGCTGCATGTAGTTGTATCCCGTTTGAGTTCCTCCAGCATTAAAAACATCGTAGATAAAACGGAAAGCTTCAGTTTTGTTTCCAGCAGCATCTGTGGCGTATTGCGGATCGATGAAAGCCCAACGTGCATCATTTTTTCCACCAGCTTTTCTAAGCAAATCTAAATATTCAGCACTTGCATACATTTCTCCCCAACCTTGACCTTGAATGTTGGCGTACATACCACCAATTCCGTAATAGTGATCGTAGCCAGAAAACTCAGAAGCAACTTGTTTTACAGCAAAAATAGTTTCCGTTTGCTCTGGCGCGTCAGGAGCATAAGTATTGTATTTCATGAAGCTTGCACGGCTCAATAAACTGTAACGTCCGCTTGCGATTACTTTATTCGAATATTCGATAGACTGCGTTGCAAATTCTTGATTTGGAGAATCATAAGTGCCGCTCATATATAAATAAATTCTAGAAAGCATTGCTTGAGCCGCTTCTTTTGTTGCATAAGCAGCAGTTTTATCGGCATTCATTAAAGCTTCTGCTTTTTTCAAATCATTAATTGCTTGTGCATAAGTATCTTTTACAGAGGAACGATCTGGTAAAGTCAAATTGTTTAAATCTGCTGGAAGACCATTTACAATTGGAACACCTAAATTAGTTTCAGGAGATTGTGCATAAGGTCTTCCGTATGTTTTTCCTAAATAAAAGTAAATCATACCTCTTAAATAATACGCTTCACCTAATTGCTGATCAACTGCGTCACTTTCTCCTTCTTTTATAATTTTAATTAAATCACTTGATTGCGAAATTATTTTATAACTGTTATTCCAAAAAACAGACAAACGTCCATTATTGGTAACATGCTGATAAGAAATAAAAGAATAAAAAGCATCAGTAGAAGTTCCTCTAATCATAATGTTGTCGCCTGGATATTCGCCAACTCTGTGCATAACGTCAGACCAGCCTTTAAGCTGAGCATAACATCCGTTTAGTAAAACTTCGATAGAAGCTTCTTTATCTTCCTGAATTTTATCTTGCGTATAGGAATTAAATGGTTCTCTGTCTAACTCACATGAAGACAGGAAACTAATTGCTGTAAATAATAGAAATATCTTTTTCATGATTTTGTTTTTAAAGAGTTAAGTTAAGTCCTAATACCACTTTTCTTGTTGAAGGATAAACTTGCGTAGCAACACCAGAAATTGCTCCATTAATTGGCGGAATTTCAGGATCAACTCCAGAATAATGTGTGATAGTAAATAAATTTTCTCCAGCGATATACAATCTTAAATTTGAAATATAAAGACTTTCAATCGGCATATTGTAACCTAAAGTCACACTTCTCATTTTTAAGTAAGTTCCAGTTTCTAAGAAACGAGAAGAAGCTTTGTTTGAGTTACTAGGATTATTGTAAATCGCTTGCGGATGTGTTGCAATATCTCCAGGTTTTTCCCAACGGCTCCAACCGCTATGTAAATTCATTTGATTACGATCTGTATAAGCTCCGTCCGAATCAAATTCTGCTCTAGCATAATTGTAGATTTCTCCGCCTACAGAATAACTGAAAATAGCCGCGAAATCGAAATTTTTATAATTTAAATTGGTAGAAAAACCTCCAAAAAAATCAGGAGTATAAGCACCTATTACTTTTTGGTTTTTAGAAGCAGCCGCATAATCATAAGTTTTAACACGTGCTCCGTTTGCATCTGTTGTCATCCATTGAGGTCTTCCATTTTCAGGATCAACGCCAGCCCATTCTGTTAAATACCAACTGTCTACATCTTTTCCTGGAGTAAGTAATTTACTTGCAGAACCTGCTATACCACTTCCGTCTCCAACAATAATCTGAGTTTTACCTCCGTAAAGGCTTGTTACTTTATTTTTATTTGTTCCGATGTTGGCATCAACAGACCATTTTAAATTATCATTTTTAATGATATCTACATTAATTGATGCTTCAAAACCTCTATTATTTACCGCTCCAACATTTTTCCAAATACTGGTTACGCCAATTACACCTGGGAGAGGCACTTGATATAAAAGATCTGAAGTGTTTTTATTGTAGTAATCTAAAGTAATATTTACACGATTGAATAATCCGATATCCAAACCGACATCACCTGTATAAGTTTTTTCCCAGCTTAAATCAGGATTTCCTAATTGCGAAATTAAAGCTCCCGGATTTTCATTATAACTTTGTGAAAAAGAATATAATGGAAGGTGAGGGTATAAACTGTTTGGTCTGTTTCCTACAGAACCGTAGCTGGCTTTTAATTTTAAATTATGAATAAAATCGACATGGAAAAAGCTTTCCTTATGAATATTCCAACCACCGCTCACAGAAAAGAAATTTCCATATTGTGCATTTTTTCCAAAGTTTGATGCACCATCACGACGAAAAGAAACTTGTGCTAAATAACGGTCATCATAAGAATAATTTAAATTCGACAATAAAGACTGAACAGCCCATTGCGATCTTCCGCCACCCACTTTTTCTGGAACAGCTGCTGCATCGGCAACGATAATTCCCGGTGGAATTCCAGTTGCAATTCCGTTACTGTATTTAGAATTATATTCATTCCATTCGTAACCCGCAACAGCATTAAAACTATGTTTATCAAAAGTTTTATTAAATCTTAAAAGCTGATTGCTGTAAACGCGGTTGTAATTGCTGAAATAATCTTCAATTCTTCCTTTAACAGCTTCGCCAGAAGAAGATCTCGGATCTGAATAATACGTTGAGGTGTAACTTCCAAAGATATAATTGTTTACAGAAGCAAAAGTCAGCCAGCTTGTAAATTTAATATCAAAATCCATATTGGCACGAACGGTATAACTTTCAGATTCACCATAATTCCATTGTAAATCATATAAATAATTAGAACCTGTCGTGTTTACCCAAGTCGGATTTGGAGCATTTCCAACTAGACTTCCATCTTCCAAATACGGACTGTCCCAAGGCATATTTCCGTACAAAGCGCCTACAGAATGCTGTTGATCAAATGTAGTTTCTTTGGTTAAGTTTATTTGAGGACGTACAGTAAACCACGTATTCGGTTTGTACTCAAATTTCATTAAACCATTGTATTTTTTATATTCATAACCTTTTATAGCTCCAGTTTCGTCATAATATCCAAGAGAAACATAGCTTTTAAAATTGTCACCGCCTCCGCTGATAGACAGATTGTAGTCGTTTGCAATTCCTGTTTTACTTCCGTTGTCCCACCAATCGAAGTTTTTGTTTCGCAATTCAGGATTCCACCACCAAACATTCTGGAAATCTTCTTTATTTGCAAAAGAATCATACAAATCATATAATTCTGCGCCATTCATTATGTCAAAATTTCCGTTATTGATTGTAGTCATTGCAGTTCTAGCAGAAAAATTAATAGTTGCTTTTCCTTTTTTACCACTTTTTGTAGTAACCACAATAACTCCGTTTGCACCTTGAGAACCGTAAACAGCAGTAGAAGCAGCATCTTTAAGAACAGTAAGCGTTTCGATATCAGCAGGATTCATATTTCCAGAACTGTTTCCGACAATTACTCCATCAATAACCCAAAGCGGATCTGTGCTTCCGTTTACAGTAGTTCTACCGCGAATAATAATTTTTCCAACCGATCCAGGCTGTCCTCCGCCTGTGTTTACAAAAACACCTGTAGCTTTTCCTGCAAGCATGTTTTCGACAGCTGGAGTAGTAACATCAACAATTTTTTTGTTGTCTAAAGTTTGAAGCGAACCTGTTAGACTTTCCTTTTTAACTTTACTGTATCCCACAACAACAACTTCATCCATTTGTTGTCCAGATTCTTTCATTGTAACTTTTAAAGAAGAATTTCCTGCAGCAACTTCTTGTTCCTGCATTCCAAGAAATGAAAACACTAATATTGTCGAGGTGCTTGGAACTTCGATAGCAAAACTTCCGTCAATATCGGTTTGAACACCAGTTTTACTGCCTTTAATAACAACATTTACCCCAGGAATTGGAGTTCCTTTTTCGTCTACGACTTTCCCTTTTACTATTTTTTGAAATGCTAATAAACTGGTTTTGTTTAAAGCGATTTCACTAATCGGTGCTGCAGACGCCGCTTGAATGCTTAAAGACAACAATGAAAACAAAGCTGTTTTTAAGCTTTTTTCAAGTACTGAATGCATTCTTAAAGTGCTGGACTTTTTAGCGAATACTTTTTTCATACTCTGGTTAGGTTTTGGTTAATAATTGAGTTTTTGTTTAGTTGATTTTTTCTTTTCTAAAGATTAAAATTTTGGTTTTGTTGATGTTTTTGAATTCGTTTTTTTATCTAAAAATGATCAAAAATGAATGCAAATTTTATCGTCAAAATTCTAATTGTTCGACGAAACTAGAGATTAAAAAATTATAAAACAAGAAAAAACACAAAAAATGTGCTCGAACACACAAAATTTATGTTCTCGAGCACATAAAATTGTGCAATTGATTTTTTTGAGATAAAAAAGTTGAAGATATTTTAAAATAAAATGTAAAATAGACAGTTGTTAGATTTAATCGGATTCTTAGCGGGTTGTTTTCTTTTTTAAGGAATATAAAGTAGATTGGTTTTTTAGTAAGAATTTCGCAATTGTTGATTTGGAAACCTAAGAATTGATTAACTATTTTTAAAGTTTAAATCTGTGAGTTTTTTCTTTCTCTATTTTTTTATTCATGTTATAATAAAAAAAGCATTTAGATTTTTTGAAAAAGTTTGCCTTATATTAGCCTTTTTTAAATTAATAAAAAGATGTTTTTTTTGAAAGTAGAATAATTGCATTTTTTAAAGCGCTATTATTGATTTCGAAAATTAAAATAAAACCGAAAAAAATGAGTTCAGATTTAAAAGCCTACAAAGTCAATTTAGTTAAACAAAACGAAAACGTAAATATTGAAAACTTGGATTCTGATTTTTGGGAAAAAGCAAACTGTTTAACAGACTTTTGTTCGGCTTGGAAAACAGATCCATTTTCAAAAATTGAATTTAGAGCAAGATGGAATTCAGATTATTTATATTTTAATTTTCAAGTTTTTGATTCGGAAATTTATATCGACAGAAAAGACAATTCTACAGACAGTATTTGCAATTCAGATAGAGTGGAGCTTTTTTTTAGAAAAGATGAAAAAATGAGCCCGTATTATTGTTTAGAAATGGATGTTGATACTCGAATTCTGGATTTTGAAGCTTATCCGAATTGGAATTTCGATTACGATTGGAAATGGCCAAAAGGACATTTAGAAATTTATTCTTTTAAAAACGCCAATTCATTTACCGTTCAAGGAAAAATAAGCATGGCTTCGCTTAAAGAATTGGATTTAATTCAAAATAATATTATTGAAGTTGGAGTATATCGAGCCAAATTCTCAAAAAATGAAAACTTAGAATACGAACCAACATGGATTTCTTGGGTTAATCCTAAAACAGAACAACCAAATTTTCATATCGCATCTTCGTTCGGGAAATTTATTCTAGAAGATTAAATTCAAGAAAAAATTAGTAAAGGTAGAAATCGGCATTTTCGACATTAATAATGTCAATTGGTAATAAAATTGTCTCCGGAATTTCTTTGCTGTACAAGAAATGTTCTGCCAATGTGCTTACGCCTAAATATGCTTGTCTTTTTTGATTTTGGTGAATCAAGAAATGCAATAATCCCTCGTTTAAATAATTGACATTTTTTTCGATTAAATCGTAACCAATAAGCGCTATTTTTTTGTTTTTCAAGCTGGAAAGAGTTGTAGCAATTTGATACGCTTTTGATGTTGTAATAAATATGCCTTTTAAATGCGGATTTTCTTCAAGGAAATTTAAAAACTTGCTTTCAACATTTGGATGTTTTAGTTTTAAAGTTGTTAGAGAAAAGTTATTCAATTTCTTTTCTTCAAAATAACTTCTGAAACCTTTTTCCTTTTCCTGCATGTGAACCGCATTTTTCAAGCTTTCATCAATATGAACAATTGCAATTTGACCTTCGGATAAAATTAAGTTCATTAAGCTAGCAGCAACTCGGCCGCTTTTGTAAAGATCCTGGCCAACAAAACATTTCACGATATTAGACTCAATCTGATTATTGAAGGTATTGACAATAATATTAGATTCTTCATAAACTTTAACAGCCTCAATCGTCTCTTTATGAAATACGGGAGCAATTAAAACCGCATCGGGTTCAACACTTAAAACTTTATCATTAGCATTTACAAACGATTTTTTGCTTTCTGGATTAAAATACTGAATCGTAATATTGACGCTGTAAGGTTTAAATTCCTTTACAGCATCTTGAATTCCGTTTACACAAGGAAGCCAGTACGAATCTATTTCAGGATCAGGGAGTAAAACACAGATTTTATAAATCTTGGTATTTTTTAAATTTCGTGCAATTAAATTAGGCTCATAATCAATAACATTTAAGACCTCATTAATTTTTTCCAGCGCCGCAGGAGAAACTTTTCCTCTATTATGCAAAACTCTGTCGACAGTTCCTTTAGAAACTCCGGCCATTTGCGCAATGTCTTTAATAGTATATTTTTTATCCATATAAGCAAATATATAAATAACATTTAATTTTTCGGAATATACTTTGGATGAATTTTAAAAATGTGCTCGAGAACATTTTTTAGTGTGTTCGAGCACATTTTTTCTGGATTTATTTGTTTTATCAAAATATAATCTATAGTTTCGTACAATCAAAACCCAAAATCAGAATAAATTTAATAATCAAAATTTACTTTAAAACGTTGTTTTTTAGTATTTTAATATCTTGTTTTTAATGAAGAAAATTACAGCTTCAGCGCCAGGGAGAACCTGTCTTTTTGGAGATCATCAAGATTACTTAGGACTTCCTGTTATAGCTTGCGCCATAGATAGAAATATTAAGCTAATTGCCAAAGAAAATCAGACCGATACATTTGTGCTCAATATGATTGATATAGACGAAATTCGGATCATAGATATTCATGCCACATTCGAAAAATTAGAAGCACGCGATTATTTTGCTTCAGCGCTTCGTGTTTTACGCAGATATGGTTGCATTCCAACATCAGGTTATACAATAACTATTACCGGAGATATTCCAATAAATTCAGGAACATCTAGTTCTTCGGCATTATTAATGGCTTGGATTCGTTTTTTAATTGAAGCTTTTGGAATTAATCAAGAAGTAACGCCAGATTTCCTTTCGAAATTAGGTTATGAATCTGAAGTTTTAGAACACGGAGAACCTGGCGGAATGATGGATCATTTTAGCATTGGCGTAGGTAATATAGTTTACATTAATACCAAAAAACCATTCTCTTTTGATGTAATAGGAACAGAATTAAAAGGTTTGATAACTGGAGTTTCTGGAGTTCCAAAAGAGACAATCGGTTTAATCGGCGAATTAAAAGGTAATGCTTTAATGGCAATTGATATTGTAAAACAAAATTATCCCGAATTTGATTTGAATGCTTCAGAAATTGAAGATTTAAGTAAATATAGAAATTGTCTTCCAGATCGTTTGATTCCTTATTTTGAAGCCGCTATCAAAAATTACTATTATACAAAAGAAGCATTAAAAGAATTTGAAAAACCAGTTTTAGATCTTAAAAAAATTGGCTCCTTAATGAATGGTCATCATGAAATTTTGCGAGATCTTCTCAAAATAACAGTTCCGAGAATAGACGCAATGATCAATGCGGCTCTAAAAGCGGGCGCGTACGGTGCTAAAATTGTGGGCTCTGGCGGAGGTGGAAGTATTGTAGTTATTGCGGATCCTGAAAAAGAAGATTCGGTTATAAAAGCAATTTTAAATGCTGGAGCAGAAGAAGCTTATGTAGTTAATGTAGATCCTGGAGTACGAATTATTGATAATATTGAAATTTAAAATAAAATGCACAACAACTTAGTAATTCTAGCCGGCGGAGCTTCTTCTCGTATGAAAAAAGAAGCGGTTTTAGATAATTTGACTCCAGAAGAAATTGCTCAGGCAAACGAAAGAAGTAAAGGTTTAATTGGTGTCGGCGCAAGCGGAAGACCTCTTTTGGATTATCTTTTATGGAATACAAAAAAAGCTGGCTATAAAAACATCTATATTATAATAGGTGAACAAGGAGAATTGTTTAAAGAGTTTTATGGAAGTCAAATTAAAAATAATGACTTTCACGGACTGAACATTTCATTTGCAGTTCAATACATTCCTGAAGGTAGAGTAAAACCTTTTGGAACTGCTGATGCTTTATTTCAGGCGGTAGAACAATATCCAGAATTGAATTCGCAGTTTTACTCCGTTTGCAATAGTGATAATTTGTATTCAGCAGAAGCTTTGCGCGCATTAAGAGAAACAGAAAGTCCAAACGCATTTATTAGTTACGATCGTGATGCAATGGATTTTCCGCTGGAACGTATTTCTCGTTTTGCAATTGCAAAATTAGATCAGCATAATCAATTGCTGGATATATTAGAAAAACCTTCAGAAGATGTTTTGGAAGAATATAAAGATGCAGAAGGAAAAATACGCGTAAGTATGAATGCTTTTAAATTTAATGGCAAAACATTATATACACATTTAAAGAATTGTCCTATTCATCCAGAGCGCGATGAAAAGGAACTTCCGACAGTTCTTTTAAACTCCGTTAAAGAAAATCCGCAAACTACAGTCGGAATTCCGTTTTCTGAGCACGTTCCAGACCTTACAGCCAAAGAAGATATTGCCGACGTAAAAACATATTTGGCAAAATATTACCCTGATTTAAACTGGAATAGCAAAAATTAACAAAACTTTCATATCTAAATTAGAGATTAGGGAAATTTAATGTAGTACTTTTGTTTTGCAAAAAAAATGCAGATATTTGCATAAATTACGCAATCAATAATGTGAGAGTTGATTCTAATTTAGATTTTGAATTAAATAAATCTATAAACTAATCAACCAAAAATTATGACAAACATTCAAAGTACATTACAGGTAGAAAGAAAAAGTGCCATTGTTCCGATGGTCATTCTAACATTATTGTTTTTTATTCTAGGATTTGTAACCTGGCTAAACGGGCCGCTAATTCCGTTTTTTGAATTGGCTTGCGAATTGACTTCTTCTCAAGCTTATTTTGTAACCTTCGCGTTTTACATTGCTTATTTTGTAATGGCAATTCCTTCTTCTTATATTATTGAAAAAGTAGGATATAAAAACGGAATATCTTTAGGATTACTAATCATCGCCGCTGGTGCGTTTATGTTTTATCCAGCTGCATCTAGCCGAACTTTTCTTTTGTTTTTAATTGCATTATTTATAATGGGAACTGGTTTAGCAGTTCTGCAAACTGCTTCTAATCCGTATGTTGTGGTTATTGGACCGCGAGAAAGTGCTGCTGCAAGAATCAGTGTTTTAGGAATTGCAAATAAACTGGCTGGCTTTGTAGCGCCAATCGTGCTTACAGTTCTTGTTTTGTCTAATATGCAAGACTTTACCGCAGAAAAAATTGCTTTGATGGACGAAGCTTCAAAAAATACGGCGTTAAATTCTCTTGCTTTGCAATTACAAACACCGTATCTTTATATGGGGTTGATTATTACTGTTTTAGCTTTAATGGTGAAATTTTCTCCTTTACCAGAAATTGATTTGGATGAAGAAGGAAATGTATCGAATCTGAGTGTTTTTAAACAAATTAAAAATGCTTTCAGATATCCGCAATTGGTTTTAGGAGTAATTACTTTAATGTTGTATTTATCTGCAGAAGTTTTAGCTGGAGATTCGATCGGCGCTTTTGGAAAACAGTTGGGAGTTTATGGAGAAGATGGAAATTTCTATCTAAAACTAACTTCATTTACAATGTCGGCAATGGTTATCGGATATGTTCTTGGAATCGTTTTAATACCTAAATATGTTTCTCAGGTTAAGGCTTTAAAAGTATCTGGAGTATTAGGAATAATTTTAGTTCTGGCAATTGTTCTAATTTCTCCAAAAATTATGGTTGCAGTTCCTGGAACTCCAAATATTCCTTTAGTAATACTTTTAGTAGCGCTTTTAGGATTGGCAAATGCATTATGCTGGCCTGCAATCTGGCCAATGGCTTTGCAAGATTTAGGAGGTTATACAAAAATTGGAAGTGCTATTTTGATTATGGGAATTATTGGTGGAGCTGTTTTTCCACTTTTTTACGGAATGATCACAGAAAGCATAAATTCTTCTTTAGTTGCAAAAAATATGCAAAATGTATCAAAAAGCGGAAATCAGATTGCTTACCTAATGTTATTGCCTTCTTATATAATGATTCTTTTTTATGCTGTAAAAGGACATAAATACAGAAAATGGTAATAATTTAAAAGAACAAAAAATAAAAAATTAATATATCATGTTAAAAAGTAAAATCGACAAGGCAACAGGTTTCGAAAAACGATTCGAAAACATCAACACAGTTGTTTTTGAAAATTCAACGGATGCTTCTAAAGAAGTTGCGCAAGAAATTGCCGCTTTAATCAGAGAAAAGCAAAATATAGGAAAACCTTGTATTTTAGGTTTGGCAACTGGTTCTTCTCCAAAAGGATTATATGCAGAATTAGTTCGTTTGCATAAAGAAGAAGGTTTGAGTTTTAAAAACGTAATCAGTTTTAATTTGGATGAATACTATCCAATGGAACCGAATTCAATCAACAGTTATGTTCGTTTCATGAAAGAACTTTTGTTTGATCATGTCGATATTTTACCTGAAAACGCTCACGTTCCAGACGGACTTTTAACAAAAGAAGAAATTGCAGATTATTGTCACGAATACGAAGCTAAAATTGAAGCTTTAGGCGGAATCGATTTACAGGTTCTTGGAATTGGAGGTAACGGACATATTGGTTTTAACGAATCTGGTTCGCTTCAAAACTCTAAAACTCGTTTGGTTGCATTAGATCATATCACAAGAGTGGCAGCAAGTAAAGATTTCTACGGTTTAAATAATACACCAAGAACAGCAATTACGCTTGGGGTTAAAAAAATCATGGAAGCAAAAAGAGTAATCTTGTTAGCTTGGGGAGAAGGAAAAGCAAACATTGTAAAAAAATCTGTTGAAGACGAAGTTACAAATCGAGTTCCAGCTTCATTTTTGCAAGAGCACAATAATGCAGTTTTTATTTTAGATAAAGAGGCTTCTTCAAAATTAACGAGAATCAACAAGCCTTGGTTGGTTGAAAAAATCGTTTGGACTGATAAATTAACTCGTAAGGCAGTTTTAGGATTAGCTTTAGATCTTAAAAAGCCAATTTTAATGCTTACTGATGCAGATTATATCGAAAACGGTATGAGCGATTTGTTAGCAGATTCAGGTCCAGCTTACGATACGAATATTAAGATTTTCAATAAATTACAAAATACAATTACAGGTTGGCCAGGTGGGAAACCAAATGCAGATGATACAAATCGTCCTGAAAGAGCAGAGCCGGCTAAAAAACGTGTATTGATCTTCAGTCCACACCCAGATGATGATATTATTAGTATGGGAGGAACTTTCATGCGTTTGCAAGAGCAAGGTCATGAAGTGCACGTGGCTTATCAAACATCTGGAAATATTGCAGTTGCTGATGATGAAGCGCTTCGTTTCGCAAGATTCGTAATTGATTATAACGAGAAATTCGGAATCAAAAGTGAGCAAGCAGATGATATTTACAAAAAAGCAGAAGCATTCTTGCAAAACAAAAAGAACAGCGAAATTGATATTCCGGAAGTTCGTTACATTAAAGGTTTAATTAGAAAAGGAGAGGCGAGAGCTACAAGTCATTTTGTTGGTCTTCCAGATTCTCAGATTCACTTTATGGAGTTGCCTTTCTATGAAACTGGAACAATCGAGAAAAAACCAATCGGACCAGAAGATGTTCAGTTAACAGTTGATTTAATTGAAAAAATTAAACCACACCAAATTTACGCAGCTGGAGATTTAGCAGATCCGCACGGAACTCACAAAGTTTGTTTGGATGCGATTTTTGAAGCTGTTAAGGTTTTAAAGCCAAAAGAATTTATGAACGACTGTTGGTTGTGGTTATATCGTGGAGCTTGGCAAGAATGGGGAATTGACGAAGTTGAAATGGCAGTTCCGATGAGTCCAGACCAAGTTTTGGCAAAACGTCACGGAATCTTCAAACACCAATCTCAAAAAGACGGAGTTGTTTTTCAAGGAACAGACGCAAGAGAGTTCTGGCAGAGAGCAGAAGACAGAAACCGTGAAACAGCTGAGTTATACCACCAATTAGGTTTAGCAACTTATGCAGCAATGGAAGCTTTTGTAAGATGGCACTATTAAAAAGTGATAAAGGTTCAGAGGGGTAAAGGGACAGAGGTTTCTAATCTGTGCTGAACTTTTTTTAAATAATATTTTTGAAGCAGGAAGAGAGGGCGGAAATAAGTTCTTTTTTCTTGCTTCTTTTTTTTGAAAGATGCTATCCCGAGGCTTCGGGACTGAGATACTAAGATTCTAAGTTTTTTAGTCTTTTGAAATCAGTAATTAGTCATAATAATATTTTTGAAGCAGGAGGAGAGAACGAAAAAGGTTCTTTTTTCTTGCTTCTTTTTTTTAAAGATACTGAGATTCTGAGGTTCTAAGTTTTCTAGTTTTTATGTTCGGTTTTGTTTTAACTGTAAACTGCGACTGTGACTGAAAACTATTTTTTAATCTGTGGCAAAAGAAAAAATAAATAGTAGTTTTGTGTGAAATGAAATAAGCAGAAAATCTACGAAGTCTTTCATCTTGCTTCTTTCTTCTACAAGAAAACTATGGATCAAGACAAAAAACAACTCATCAAATTAGCGCACACCAAAATGCCTTTCGGAAAATACGAAGGAAAATATTTAATTGACTTGCCTGAATATTACGTCGTTTGGTATCATAATAAAGGATTTCCAAAAGGGGAGTTAGGACAACAGCTACAATTAATTTATGAATTGAAATTAAATGGTTTGGAGGAATTGATTCGAAATATTAAGAAACAATATCCGCAGCCTTAAAAACTAAATATACTTTCCTAAATAAAGTAGTTTAATCTTATTTTATTCTTTTTTTGACTTTTAAAGGCCTTTTATCTTCTAATACATATTTATCATTGTTTAAAGATAAAGTACTAAATTAGGTAATTTCTAGATTGCCTTGAGTTTAAAAGGTTTTTATGAGAAAAATTACATTGTTATTTTTTATTATTGTACAAGTGTGTGTTGCTCAGACTAATAATGTGAATCAATTATTGATAGACGGAGAAAAGGCTTATTTAGAAAGTGATTTTTTACTAGCAAAAGAAATATATACGAAGATTACGATTGAAAATCCAAAAAACAAAGACGGGTGGTTTAATCGCGCTGCTGTGGAATTAAAATTAGGTGATAATGAAACTGCATGTGAAGATTTTTACCAAGCTTATTTGTTGAACGATGGCGAAGCACAAAAAATAATTCAAGAAAATTGTTCTAATTTTAGAAATGGTTTGATCATGTCTTTAAAAGATGTGGAAGAAAAGCCAAAATTTTTATATGGAAGAAAGGAATATTTATTTTTCGAAAATAATAGTTTGAACCCTAAATTTCTTAGTATTTTAAAAACAAGATTTAAATGGTCGCCAATTATGTCTAAATATAAAGGAAGAATTTATATTCAATTTCAAATTGACAGATTTAACAAGTTGGATGCGAGCATACTAAAAGTTAGCGGTAATCAAAAAGATGCAGAAATTGTTAAAAAAGAACTATTGTCGATTTTTGATGATATTGTAGTGTATGTTTCGGCTAAAAATAATGGAGTAAATGTTGATTTATGGGATAAATGGTCACAAATATTCGATTTTATAATGGTTTCTTCTAAGTAAGCTATAAATCTAGCATTTTAGAGTAATGGACTTTTTTGATAATATGAATTTATTATTAATAAAGTGAAATCGAATATGATTTGCTTTTTTAATTTATCAAGGTTCTCCATAATTAGTTGCGAATTTTTAGCTAAAATCCTAAAAAGCTTTCATTTTATAAAGTCAGAACTTCAAACGGCTATTTAAATTGAAAGAAGTCTAAAAATTTAAAAATTATCTCATTCTTGAATTGATAAATTGTCTAATTAAATTTGTACTTTTGCCAAGTTTTTTACACAACTACTTACAAACAAACAACAGAATGAATCAAACAAAATATATTTTTGTTACAGGAGGTGTGACCTCTTCATTAGGAAAAGGGATTATCGCGGCATCTTTGGCAAAATTGTTACAAGGAAGAGGATACCGTACAACTATTCAGAAATTTGACCCATATATTAACGTTGATCCAGGAACTTTGAATCCTTATGAGCACGGAGAATGTTATGTGACAGATGATGGAGCTGAAACTGACTTAGACTTAGGACACTACGAGCGTTTCTTAAACGTTCCTACTTCTCAGGCTAATAACGTTACTACAGGAAGAGTTTATCTTTCGGTTATTGAAAAAGAAAGAAGAGGAGAATTTTTAGGAAAAACAGTTCAAGTTGTTCCTCATATCACAAACGAAATCAAAGACAGAATGCAATTGCTAGGTAAATCTGGCGATTATGATATTGTTATTACTGAAATTGGTGGTACTGTTGGTGATATCGAATCGCTACCTTATATAGAATCTGTTCGTCAATTAGTTTGGGAGTTAGGTGAAAACAACGGAATTGTTATTCATTTAACTTTAGTTCCTTATTTAGCTGCGGCAGGTGAGTTAAAAACAAAACCAACACAGCACTCTGTTAAAACTTTAATGGAAAGTGGTATTAAGGCAGATATTTTGGTTTGTAGAACAGAGCACGAATTGTCTCAGGAATTACGCCAGAAATTAGCTTTATTCTGTAATGTGAAGAAAGAAGCAGTTATTCAGTCAATTGATGCTTCTACTATATATGAAGTTCCAAATTTAATGCTTGAAGAAGGATTAGACGTTGTAGCTTTAAAGAAATTAGATTTGCCTAAAAAAGCATCTCCAGATCTTAAAAACTGGAATACTTTCTTAAAAAGATTAAAAAGTCCAAAACAAACTGTAAATATTGGTTTGGTTGGAAAATATGTGGAAATGCAGGATTGCTACAAATCTATTTTAGAGGCGTTTATCCATGCAGGAGCTGCAAACGAAACTAAAGTAAACGTAATTTCTATTCACTCAGAGCATATCAATGCAGAAAATGTTGAAGAAAAATTAGGTTCATTAGATGGAGTTTTAGTTGCTCCAGGTTTTGGTGAAAGAGGTATTGAAGGAAAAATCGAAGCAGTTCGTTACGTTCGTGAAAATAAAATTCCTTTCTTCGGAATTTGTTTAGGGATGCAAATGTCTGTTATTGAGTATTCTAGAAATGTTTTAGGTTACGCTGAAGCGAATTCTACAGAGATGAACGAAAAAACGCCTCATCCGGTTGTGAATTTAATGGAAGAACAGAAAAACGTAACTGATAAAGGAGGAACAATGCGTTTAGGTGCTTGGAAATGTGATATTAAACCAAACACTTTAGCACACAAAATTTACGGAGAAAAAACTATTTCGGAGCGTCACCGTCACCGTTATGAGTACAATAATAAATATGCTGATGAATTGCAAAAAGCTGGTTTAAAAGCTTCTGGAGTTAATCCTGATACAGGTTTGGTTGAAATCGTAGAGCTTGAAAATCACCCATTCTTCATTGGTGTACAATACCATCCGGAATACAAAAGTACGGTTGCAAATCCGCACCCTATTTTTGTAAACTTTGTGGCTGCGGCAGTAAATGCGCATAAAAAACAGTAATTAATATTTTGAGAAACTTGTAACTTTTGAGATAAACTCATTACTAATAAGCTTCAATGAATAACTTTTTTAAATAATAATGGAAGAAAAAAAATTAGACTTTAATTCAATCATTGGTTTTGTATTGATATTTGGAATTTTGATTTGGATTATGTACCAAAATCAGCCTTCTGAAAAAGAAATTGCTGCTGAAAAAGCCAAGAAAGAATTAGTTGCTAAACAAGAAGCACAAGCAAAAGCTGATAAAGCTAAAACGGCATCATTACCAGCTGCGGCTGTAACTCCTGGAGATACACTTCAATTGGCAAAATTGCAAAAAACTTTAGGAGGATTTGCTTATTCTGCAACACTTCCTTCTGCAAAAGAAGCTTTTACAACTATTGAAAACGAAAAGATTAAACTTAAAATCGCTAATAAAGGTGGTTATATTGTTGAAGCTACTTTAAAAGAATTCGAAAGATTTAAAAAAGGTTCAGGTCAATTAGTTGAGTTAATCAAAAACAACAATTCAAGTTTAAATCTACAACTTCTTACTACAGATAACAGAACTTTAAATTCTAAAGATTTGTATTTCGAACCAACATTAGAAAAAATCGGTGCAGACCAAGTTTTATCTATGCGTTTGAAAGCCGGAGCTAATGAATTTTTAGAATACAAATATATTTTAAAACCAAACGATTATTTAGTTGGTTTTGATATTCGTTCTCAAGGTTTGAACAGAGTTTTAAATTCTGCTAAACCAGTTGATTTGCAATGGGATTTAAAAACATACAGAAATGAGAAAAGTATTGCTTACGAAAATCGTTATGCTCAAATTGATTACAAGTACAACGAATCAAAATACAATAACGTAAGTTCGCACGGACAAGGTAAAGAAGAAACTCCTGAAAAAGTAAGTTATGTAGCTTTCAAACAGCATTTCTTTACTACTATTTTATCTACAGAAAAACCTTTTGAAACTTCAAAATTACAATCTGATGATTTAGTTAAGGATGAAAAAATTGATACTGTTTTTACAAAACAGTTTAGAGCAAATTTACCGTTAGCATTTACAAATGGAGAGATCGATTACAAAATGAATTTGTATATGGGTCCTGCGGATTATAAGACTTTAAAAGCTTACGATAAAAACTTCGAAAAAATCATTCCATTAGGATGGGGAATTTTCGGATGGATTAACAAATGGATTTTTATTCCATTATTTGGATTCTTAAGTTCTACAATTGGATTGGCTTTAGGAATTGCAATTATCATTTTTACAATTATCATCAAATTGGCTATGTCGCCAATTACATATAAGTCATTCTTGTCTCAGGCTAAAATGAAAGTTTTAAGACCTGATATTGCAGAGTTGGGAGAAAAATTCAAAAAAGACCCAATGAAGAAACAACAGGAAACTATGAAATTGTACAACAAAGCGGGCGTAAACCCAATGGCAGGATGTATTCCAGCATTGATTCAGTTGCCGTTTATGTATGCATCGTTCCAGTTTTTCCCTGCTGCTTTTGAATTAAGACAAAAAAGCTTCCTTTGGGCAGACGATTTATCATCTTTTGACTCAGTTGTAAAACTACCATTTACTATTCCGATGTATGGAGATCATATCAGCTTGTTTCCGATTTTGGCAGCAATTGCAATTTTCTTCTACATGAAAATGACATCTGGAGATCAGCAAATGGCAGCTCCTCAACAAGAAGGTATGCCAGATATGGCAAAAATGATGAAAATCATGATTTATGTTTCGCCATTAATGATGTTAATTTTCTTCAATAATTACGGTTCTGGTTTGAGTTTGTATAACTTTATTTCAAACTTAATTACAATCGGAATTATGTTTGTAATCAAAAATTACATTGTAGATAGTGAAAAAATTCACGCTCAGATTCAAGAAAACAAATTAAAAGAGCCTAAAAAGCCAAGTAAATTCCAGCAGCGTCTTAACGAAGTAATGGAACAACAAGAAGCAGCAAAAGCTCAGAATAAGAAAAAATAATTCTCAATAAAAAAATCTCGATTTAATCGGGATTTTTTTATACCAATATAATTTATAATTTAGATTTTCGTTAAGCTTAAAATAAAACTATATCTATGATCTCAAAAAAAATCATACTTGCATTTTTGTTTCTTTCTTCATTCTTTTTGAATGCGCAAACAGATGTAAATAAAGTTGATGCGGCAGGAAAAAAAGATGGACTTTGGAAAGGAACTTACGCCGAATCTAAACGACCTCGTTACGAAGGAACTTTTGATCACGGAAAAGAAACCGGTATTTTTAAGTTTTTTGATGATACTAAAAAAGGAGATGTAATTGCGACAAGAGATTTTAGTACTAATGATGGCAGTTCTTATACTATTTTCTACGATCAGAATAAAAATAAGGTAAGTGAGGGGAAAGAGGTTGGGAAATCTCGTGAAGGAGAATGGAAATACTATCATAAAGCTTCTAAAGTTTTAATGACGGTTGAAAATTATAAGAATGGGAAATTAGAAGGCGCAAGAACTATTTATTATCCAAATGCTCAAATTGCAGAAGAGATGATGTATAAAAATGGTTTAAAAGAAGGAACTTATAAAAAAATAGGTCAAGACGGAACGCTTTTGGAAGAATCTAACTTTAAAAATAATGAATATAACGGTGATGCTGTTTTTTACGATTCAGATAAATCTGTTGCTTCTAAAGGAAAATTTGTAAATGGTAAAAAAGCTGGAATTTGGCAGTTTTATCAAAAAGGAAAATTAGTGAAAGAAGTAAATATGAGCGATCCTAAAAATACAAATAAAGCTTCTGAGAAAGGTTCTGCACCGAAAAAATAATAGTACAATAGCTTTTTCCCTTAAATAAAAATAAAATGGACAAAGAATAAATTGTTTACATTTGAGTAACCAATTTATTTTGATTTATGGATTTAAACGAACTTTTAGGACGATTTCTGCTTCTGTTTTTTTCGATTTTGGTTCTGTATTTTTTCTCCAACCGAAAAGATAATGCCACCATAAATCCATTAATGGTTACTGTGGGACTCTGCACATTTTCGCTTTGTTATCTTTTTACAAAAATTGAAATTGGTGTTGGAATTGGATTTGGTTTATTTGCCATTTTTTCCATTCTTAGATTTAGAACACAATCTTTTACTGTAAACGCTATTATTTTTCTTTTTGCGACGATTACATTATCGATTTTAGATATTATGTATCCGTTTGAAAAGATTGAACTATTGTTGTTTTTTCAAATTATTATTATCGGATTTTATATTGTCGCTTCAATTATTGTTAATAAAAAAGCTTCAAAATATCTGAATTCTGTAGATGTGAAAATTCCGCTTGACGATAACTTTTCTTTAAATCAGGAATTCATTAGAAAATCAATTCAAGAGAAAATTAAAATTGAAGAATTTGATTTTAGAATTGTCTTAATCAATACGACGGCAAACGAAATAGATTTATTGGTTTTCTATTAATCGTTAAAAGGACGAACTTGTTTAATATATAAATCTCTTTTTTCGCCCACAATTTTGAACTCAATATCGACAGGATGAAATTGATTTTTGCGCCAATATCGATACATTTTAGTTTCAATTTTTTTACTGACATTAAAAATATTGCTCATTTCTTTTCGGCTTAGTAAAGGTTCGTTATTATTCAAATTAGAATTTGAAGTATAGTCGATATCAAAATCGGTGTCGTCTTTTCCATCATTAAAATGATAAGCAACAAATTGCTCACAGATTTCGCCTTTTTCTGGTTTTACAACTGAGTTTTCACCTTTTTGAACATTAACCGTAATGCCAGGAAAATTTTCTCTAAAAATATTTTTCGTAATAATTACGCCATTTGCTAATTCGTCGGGAAAAGAACGATGCACTAAAACTCCCATGGAAATATTCTGCTGATCAATTCCGAAAAGTTCTCTTTCGTTGTAAGAAGCTTCATTCCAAACACTTGCCCAAACTTGTTTTATTGCCTTTTCGAAAGTTTTGATGGAATCTCCGAGAATTCCTGTTTTCGAATCATACAAACCTGCTCCATTAAAATCGTCCAAATCTTCTGCATTTGTGGAAGATCTAAATCTGAAGTTTTTAAATTTTGCATCTTTAAAAGCTAGATTTAGTTTCGAAATTAATTCAGGATCAATAGGTTCTTTTTTGATGGCATCTCTGATTTTTTTCAATTGATTATTAATCCAAACTGTTGAATCTTTTTTAGGAAAAGCTAAAAGTTCAGCAATTAAGGGAGAAATAGATGTTTTTTGAATATGTTGATTATAAAAATAAAACGGAATGGCATGCGCATTTTCTGGAACTTTAAATGGAGTTTCTTTTGAAATGGCAATCAAATATGCCATGTTTTGCGCTTTTGAACCAATATAATTTACACCTTTTTTAGGAATTTCAGCCAAATTGACCAATTCGGTAATGCTGTTATCAATAATTAACTTTTTCTTTTTTGCAGCAGATTTAACTGGGATTTTTTTAGTTGTTTCTTTAATGTAGAAAGTATCGACGTTAATCTTCAATTCTACTTTTTTAGACAACAATATTTTGATATTGTTGTCTTTTTCGATTTCCGTGTAAGCCATAATCGGAATCTTTCTGTTTTTTCCTAAAAGAACTAAATGACTCAGCGGTGTCTGAAGTTCGTTTACAATAATTCCTCTAACGTTTGGAAGAATTTCTGGCGTGCCATCCAGAATGATAATTTCATCAGAATTAGGTTTTATGGTTTCTAATTCTTTGATTTTATATTTTTTCAGAATTCCAATATTACTTCCTCGAACAACTTCCTGATATTTTATTTCACCAAAAATATAATCTGATTTTACACAGGGAATTTTAAATTTCTGTTGCTGAAACCATTCCATCATTTCGGGATTATTCAAATAGAATTTTAATTTTTGACCGATAAAAGTGGAGCTTCTAACTAAATTAAAAAAACGTTCAATTAAGGAAATAGGCATATGATCGGAAGCAGCAAGTTCAAAGATCCATTTATCAGTGCCTTTAATATGATTTAAATTTCCAAGTAAATAATCTCTGTTTTTGTCTGTATCGCTATAATTTTCGTTATTAAAAACATCAAGTTCTTTACTATAACCTAAATAATTGGTAACAAAATCAAAATGCAGTAAAATGAGACTGCTATTGAAATAATACATCTTTTGTTTTCGGATGTCATAAACCACTTTGACTGATTCGATATTGGAGAATTTGTCAGACAAAGGTTTTCCCTTAAACGCTTTATACGCTTCATAATTTGGCAAAGAAGCCATGTATCGTTGCGCGCTCAAAGTTGTTAGCACGAGTAGAAAAATCAAACTATAGAGATACTTTTTCATATTTTTAAACGAATGAATAAATGTACTTAAAAAAGCAATAAGTTTTATCTACCGCGGGATTGCTTAAAGTAATGCAAACCTTTGTGAAATTTTCTATTATTTGGTGTACCTTTGCAACCTTAAAAAATTAAACATTTCAAAATGAAACGAGTAGTTGTTGGACTTTCAGGTGGAGTAGATTCTAGTGTTGCTGCATATTTATTGCAACAGCAAGGATACGAAGTTATTGGCCTTTTTATGAAGAATTGGCACGATGATTCGGTTACTATTTCGAACGAATGTCCTTGGCTTGAAGACAGTAACGATGCTTTGCTTGTTGCTGAAAAACTTGGAATTCCGTTTCAAACTGTTGATTTAAGCGAAGAATACAAAGAAAAAATCGTTGACTATATGTTTAACGAATACGAAAAAGGAAGAACTCCAAATCCTGATGTGCTTTGTAATCGCGAAATCAAATTTGATGTGTTTATGAAAATCGCTTTGAGTCTTGGTGCAGATTATGTGGCAACTGGACATTATTGTCAAAAAAGCGAAATCGAAGTTGATGGAAAAACGGTTTATCAATTAATTGCCGGAAATGACGTCAACAAAGATCAATCTTATTTTTTATGCCAACTTTCACAAGAACAATTGTCTAAAGCTTTGTTTCCGATTGGTGCTTTAACAAAACCAGAAGTTCGCGAAATTGCTGCTGAAATGGAATTGGTTACAGCCGAAAAGAAAGATTCTCAAGGTTTATGTTTTGTCGGAAAAGTTCGTCTTCCAGAATTTTTGCAGCAAAAATTACAGCCAAAAGAAGGTAAAATTGTTCAAGTAGATAAAAATGATCCAATCTATGATGTTGAAATATCGGCTGAACTTTCTTTAGAAGAAAAATTAAAATTAGAATCTCAAAAATTAGAATATCTTCCGACAATGGGAAAAGTGGTTGGAAAACACCAAGGCGCTCATTATTTTACAGTTGGACAAAGAAAAGGTTTAAACGTAGGAGGAACTACAGATCCTTTATTTGTAATTGCTACAGATGTTGAAACGAATACCATTTATACAGGTTTATCAAGTTTACATCCAGGATTATTCAAAAAAGCACTTTTTGTTGGAAAATCTGAAGTACACTGGATTAGAGAAGATTTAACACTAAAAGCAGGCGAAAAAATGGAAGTAATGGCTCGAATCCGTTATCGCCAACCTTTGCAAAAAGCGGTGTTGCATCAATTTGAAGACGGAATGTATGTTGAGTTTGAAGAAGCGCAATCTGCCATTACCGAAGGACAATTTGTAGCTTGGTATTTAGAAAATGAATTAGTTGGTTCGGGAGTAATTTCTTAAATTTATACCGTTGGAAGAAATTCCTAAAACGGTATAATATGAAATATAACTTTACTTTTTTTTTAGTACTTCTTTCGTTTACAGTATTCGGGCAAGAAGAAGCTTGGGTTTATTTTAATGCTAAACCTAATGCTCAGGCTTTTTTTGCTAATCCATTAACAGAACTTTCTCAGAAAGCTTTAGATCGAAGAACCAATCAGAATATAGCATTAGATATTACAGATGCGCCTTTAGAAACTTCCTATGTGAACCAAATTACGGCGAGCACTGGTATAACAGTTATGGCTCAGTCTAAATGGCTTAACGCGCTTCATATTCGTGGTTCGCAGGCAAATGTTAATGCTTTGAAAACTTTGGCTTTCGTACAAAAAGTAGAATTTGCAGATAAAACTTTAAATATTACAGGGAAAAAAGTTTCTCAAAATCAGACCAATAAAACTAAGAATAAATTAGAAACAACAATTGATTACGCTTACGGTAGTTCTGCAAATCAAATTCAGATGTTGAACGGACAAGTTTTGCATCAGCAGAATTATACTGGAGAAGGAAAAATTATAGCAGTTTTTGATGCAGGTTTTCCAGGTGTGAATACAGCACAACCATTTGAAAGCCTTAGAAACAACAATAAAATTTTGGGTGGTTACGATTATACCGAAAGAAATGCTAATTTTTATACAGGCGGTACCCACGGTACATTGGTCCTTTCTACAATGGGCGGTTATAAAGAAAATTCTTTAATAGGAACTGCTCCAAATGCATCTTATTATCTTTTTATTACAGAAATAGAAAAAAATAACATCGAGAATCCGTTGGAAGAATCACTTTGGGTTGAAGCCGCAGAGAAAGCTGATGCTTTGGGAGTTGATATTATTACAACCTCTTTAGGTTATTTTGGAGATCGTAACGAATCGAGATATAATCATACTTATAGCGACATGAACGGAATCACGACTTTTATTTCTCGTGGCGCAGAGATTGCTTTTAGCAAAGGAATTTTAGTTTTTGCATCAGCAGGAAATGAAGGAACTCAGATAGAAAATCATATTGGTTCTCCAGCGGATGCAGTTTCTGTTTTGGCAGTTGGTTCTGTTACGGCAACTAAAACAAGGTCTAGTTTTAGTTCAATTGGACCAAGTTACGATGGCAGAATAAAACCAGATATTATGGCGCAAGGAACAGCTGCGGTCGTTTCTAGTGTAAATGGAACTATTGGCACAGCAAACGGAACATCTTTTTCATGTCCGATTATGGCGGGAATGGCAGCTTCTTTATGGCAAGCTTTTCCGACGAAAACCAATAAAGAAATCAGACAGATGATTTTAGCTTCTTCTGATCGATTTACGACGCCAGATAATAATTATGGTTATGGAATTCCGAATTTTGGATCAACTTTGAGTATAGATAATTTTATTGCAGAAACGGCTTTTTCAGTTTATCCGAATCCTGTAAAGAATACAGTTACTTTTTCTTTTTTAAATCAAAATAATACGGCTTCGGTTACTATTTATTCTGTGTTAGGACAAAAGTTAATTGAAGAAAAAATTAATACTTCCAATCCAGTTCTCTCACTTCAATCTTTACAAAGTGGACTTTACTTTTATAGTTTTGATACTGAAAATCTGCATAAGACTGGGAAAATCATCAAGCAATAATTTTTTTAATGAATAAAATCACCAAACTTTTTAATATAAAATATCCAATCATCCAAGGCGGAATGATTTGGAACAGTGGTTATAAATTGGCTTCGGCAGTAAGTAATGCTGGAGGTTTAGGACTTATTGGTGCAGGTTCGATGTATCCAGAAGTTTTACGAGAGCATATTCAGAAATGCAAAAAAGCTACCGATAAACCATTTGGGGTTAATATTCCGATGTTATATCCGAATATTGAAGAAATCATGAATATTGTGGTTGAAGAAGGCGTGAAAATTGTTTTTACTTCGGCTGGAAATCCTAAAACGTGGACTTCATTTTTAAAAGAAAAAGGAATTACAGTTGTTCACGTTGTAAGTAGCAGTGTTTTTGCTTTAAAAGCGCAAGATGCTGGTGTTGATGCCGTCGTGGCGGAAGGTTTTGAAGCAGGCGGACATAATGGACGTGAAGAAACTACAACTTTGACTTTAATTCCGATGGTGAAAGAAAAAATCCAGATTCCGTTAATTGCAGCTGGAGGAATTGCAACAGGAAGAGGAATGTTGGCGGCAATGATTTTAGGAGCAGATGGTGTTCAGGTCGGAAGTCGTTTTGCGGCATCGATAGAATCTTCTGCACACAATAATTTTAAAGAAACGATAGTTAATACTACAGAAGGCGGTACACAATTGACTCTGAAAGAATTAGCACCAGTTAGATTGATAAAAAATAAATTTTATCATGATGTTCAAGATTTGTATCAAAAATGTCCTTCTAAAGAAGAATTAGTCCAGCTTTTAGGACGTGCGAGAGCTAAAAAAGGAATGTTTGAAGGAGATTTGGAAGAAGGAGAATTAGAAATAGGGCAAGTAGCAGGTCTGATTCACGAGATTTTATCAGTAGAGCAAATTATTCAACAAATGATTGCCGAATTTGAAGTCGCATGCAAAGAAAAGACTACTTTTGAGTTTTAATTATCCGCAAGAAATATTTATGAATTCTTTACGCACCTATATATTTTTACTTTTTTTAGCCTTCGGTTTTCAACACTTGCAAGGTCAGACGTATCATTTTAAAACTTCTGGTTTTAGCGTTTTAGAAAAAAATGAAAGAGGAAAATGGGGAGAATGGTCCAATCTGGACTTAGTAAATCTTTCGGTAGTTTTAGATACTAACAAACATAGAATTGTAGTTTATTCTCAAGAAATTCAGCTCTTTAATATTTTAGATTATATAGAAAGAGAAGAAAATGATACTGATATTACGTATTCTTTTATGTGTAAAGATAATGACGGAAGAGAATGTAAATTATCGATTATTACACGTAAAAAGCAAGATTACCGCAAACAGCTTTACATCAACTACGACGATCATATTATTGTTTATAATATTTTTACTGTTTAAAATAAGGTTCTAAGGTACTGAGGTTTTAAGTTGCTAAGGTTTTGGATAATTAAGTATTTCAGACTAAAATAAAAATAACAAACCCGACAGATTTAAAAAATCTGTCGGGTTTTCTATATAAAATCTCAGAACCTTAGAACCTCAGTATCTTAGAAGCTTACACCTCAATATCCTTAATAAACTCATCATATTCTAAATAGAACATTTCTAGTGCATGCATTTTTTCGTTGAAGAAATCAAAAATAGCATCCCAGTTATTTTTGTTACTGAAGCCAACTCCAGTTTTTTCAACCCAAATTCTGCTAATTGTTTTATCGCTTTCGAGAGTATAATTTTTTTCAAAAACCAAATCTTTAATGAATTCTTCTTCCAGAATACTTTTCAAAGCTTCTAATTTTTCAAAATAAGCATTTCTTTTCTCGTCGCTTCGATGTTCAATATCAATTAAAACTTGTGCTTTTTTATTATCCACAAAAAATTTAAAAGAGAAGTCTTTTATTTTAGTATCATAAAGTACCCATTTGCGAGGATATTTTTCGGCAAAAGCTACCCAAAATTCTCTTTTTATTCTTTGTGATTCTTCTCTGCTGTACATTTTTTAGGCTTTAATTTTAGAAAACTTGCGGTACTGCGTTTTCTGGAGTATATTTATGTTTTATTTGAAAGTACAAAAATAAGCTTTGATTATGAATTTTCAAGACTTTTTGAAATATGTTCCCAATATAATTCCGATTGAATTGCCAGCAGTAGAATCACATCTAAAAATGGCGCCAAAAGAACGTATAGAAGGCTTAAAAAATCTTGATCTTGAAGCATTAAATGCAAGAATGGCAGGAGTAATGATGTTGTTTTATCCTAAGCAAGAAAAAACACATCTGGTTTTGATTGTTAGAAATACATACGAAGGAGTTCATTCTGCTCAAATTGCATTTCCTGGAGGAAAGTTTGAGAAAAGTGATTTTAATTTTGAAAATACAGCTTTAAGAGAAACACATGAAGAAATTGGAATTGAAAGCGAGAAGATAGAAATTATTAAAAAATTTTCTCCAATGTATATTCCGCCGAGTAATTTTTTAGTGCATCCTTTTTTGGGAATTGCAAAAGAAGAACTGTCTTTTTATCCAGATATTAGAGAAGTTGCAGGAATTATTGAATTGCCTTTATCAGTTTTTCTAAATGACGAAATTATTATCGAAGCCAGATTATCAACTTCTTATGGAGCAAATATTTTAGTTCCGGCATTTAATATTCAAAATCACGTGGTTTGGGGAGCAACAGCAATGATTTTGAGTGAATTGAGAGATGTTTTAAGAACAACTTTTGAAAATCAGATGGATTGATGTTAATTTAACAATTTGATATTCATTTGAATAGATGTTAATGCGAGAAAATTTTATAAACTGTTGCTGATAGAATAATTTTTGTATGTTTGCGACCTAACATAAAAATAAGATAAATTAGTTATGGGATTGTTTAAACGAAATCCTTTTGGGCATATATTATTCATCAAGAAATGGTTGATCCGTATTTTGGGAGCCATGACGCATAGAAGATATAGAGGTTTTAATGAATTGCAGATTGAAGGATCTGAAATTATTAAAGAGCTTCCAGATACTAATGTCTTATTTATATCAAATCACCAAACTTATTTTGCAGACGTTGTAGCGATGTTTCATGTGTTTAACGCAAGTTTATCAGGGCGTGAAGACAATATAAAGAATATCGGTTATTTGTGGCAGCCAAAAATGAATATTTATTATGTTGCGGCCAAAGAAACAATGCAGGCTGGTTTATTACCAAGAATTTTAGCTTACGTTGGAGCAATTACGGTAGAAAGAACTTGGCGTGCAAAAGGCGTAGACGTAACAGAGAAACGTGAGGTAAACCCAAATGATACTGAAAATATTAAAATTGCTCTTGCAGATGGCTGGGTAATTACTTTTCCGCAAGGAACTACAAAATCATTCAAACCTGTTCGTAAAGGAACTGCACATATTATCAAACAACATAAGCCAATCGTAATTCCGATTGTTATTGATGGTTTCCGCCGTTCTTTTGATAAAAAGGGACTTAGAATGAAGAAAAAAGGAATTCTACAATCTTTCATCATCAAAGAACCTCTAGATATTGATTATGAAAACGATACAATTGATGAAATTGTAGAAAAAGTAGAATACGCAATCGAACAACATCCATCTTTCTTAAAAGTTATTCCTGCTGAAGAAATTAAAGCACAAGAAGAACTTAATAAGTTAAGACAATGGGATTACTAGGAATTTTAGATTCTGATTTTAGATTTTTTTGTTTCAAGTTTCAGGTTTCAAGTTTAAAAACTTTGTCCCTTTGTTACTCTGAACCTTTGTAACTTATTAAAAGTCTATCTTCTTCAATTCCTTATAATTCGCATATAATCTGCGTAAAAGTGTTCCGTAAATTACTCTGTAGAAACACCAGAATAATCCAAAGAAACCTAATATTACTAGAATTAATATACCTATTGTAACAAACATTGCTTTACCATTTACGGCTAATTTTTCTCTAAGGAATTCCATATCTGGGTTGTATAGAAATGCAATAAAGAAGCTTAAAATAGATATTATTACAATCATTCCTAGATTATACCAAACGTAATATTGAACAGTTTTACGGGTCTTTAAAATGGCACTCATCAATGATTTTGTGGCAATCGTAGTCGAAATTGTTCTGTAATTTTTGTAGAAAATGTACACAAAAATTAGCACCACTATATAATTAAAATAAGTTATAAACTCTAGAGCTGTAATAATTTCAGGATGGTTCATTTTTCGCAATACATCGTCTGTATTGATAAATAAATTCGAAAAAGTCCAAAAAGAAATTTCCAAAATACTGATAATTAAAATCCATTTTACAATAGAAGATGACTTTTTATGGATCATCTTATAGATTTCGCTTTCAGAAATTTGTTGAAAAGAACTCGAGTTCTTTTGCCAGTCTTTTTTTAGTAAATCCAGTTCTTTCATAATAATTTTTAAGGATTTAGTATTTTTTTAAGTTTCCCCTTAATTCTGTTCATTTTCACGCGCGCATTCACTTCGCTGATCCCTAAGGTTTCAGCTATTTCTTGATAATCTTTGTCTTCTAAATACATAAAAACTAATGCTTTTTCAATGTCATTCAATTGATAAACTGCTTTGTACATCAGTTTAATTTGTTCCTCTTCTTCATAATTGTAGTCAACATCTTTTACAAAATGCTGATGGTTTTCATAATCTACGGTAGAAATAGTTCTTTTGGTTTTTCGGTATAGTGTAATTGCAGTATTTAACGCAACACGATAGGTCCATGTTGAAAATTTACTGTCACCTCTAAATTTTGGGTAAGCTTTCCAAAGCTGAATGGTAATCTCTTGAAACAGATCTTTATGAGCGTCTTCGCCAGCAGTATATAATCTACAAATCTTGTGGATTATATTCTGATTTGCCTGCAATTGCGCAACAAAAGACTGTTCTAGATTTTCACTCATATTTGTATTAGTAGTTGTGAAATGATTTTTGTTACAGTTAATTCAAATTTTTCTTGTTTTATAATAATTAATCATCAAATCAATAAATTTACTGTAACTGTCCATTCCGTCTTTTTGATTGTTAGTTTTTAAAAAATTATCCCATAGAAAATGAAAACCTTCATCAATGAAAGTGTCGTATTTTTTCCAGAAATCTTGGCTTTCCTGATAATTTTTTAAAATTCCAATATTAACTTTTTTCTTTAAATGCTTAAAAATGTTCTCATTTTTATATTGCCAAATTCCCAAACAATATCGAAGAGCAAAGCTATATCCAGAATATTGATAATATAAATTTTCGTTTTTAACCGAAGCCAAAACACCAATAAAATTGCATTCATTTTCGCTTGCAAATCCTATTTGGTGTGCCATTTCATGTGAAGTGGTCAGCGGAAAGTTATACATTGGTAATAAATCGTTAATTTGGGCTTCGTTTGTAAAAGGATTAAGATAACCGCCAAATCCCATATAAGTTAGAGGAACACTAAATAAAGATTTTTTTACGCTTAGTGTTTTGTATTTAAAATAGGGATGCTCTTTTGCTAAATTGTCATAACCGTTTAAAATCATTTCAAAAGATTCTTTTTGAGAATAAGGAAAGACAACTTTTGAACTTTTGTTTTTAGTAATTTGATACTGAATTTCGTTAGTTTTTGCAATAAGTCTTAAAGTAAAATTTAAAAGATCAGCATCGGAATATTCTCTTTTGATTTCCATTTTTTCAAAAAGAGGTTCGCGATAATAATTAAAAGCCCACAGTAGATGAAAGAAAAAGTAAAAAACAGAAATTTTACTTAATATGGTTAAAATATGGTCTTTCCAATCTGTTCTCCAAGTTTTTCGGATTTTCCAAAACCAGCCAATTATTGCTAAAATAAGAAAGGCATAAATGCAATCTCCAAGCGAAAAAGGAATTTTACCAAGACCGATTCTTAAAAAATGAGAAATTCTACGAAATATATTATTGCTGTAAAAACCTTCTACATAATCTGGAAAATATCGAAGGATTCTTAAAAAGATAATCTGAACTAAAAGAAATATAGGGAGAATATATTTTGATTTCACGGTTTTGGTTTTTTATAAAAATAATAATTATAAAGAAGTTTACTTAATTTTTCTTAGAAAATTATCATTCATAAAAAGAATAGTAGACAGAATGATTAATTTATGTTCCATTAGGAACATTTCGTTGGTAGAAAAAATAATTCAAATAAGTTCAAGCGTTCCTATCGGAACGCCTCATTGATGTTTGCAGTTTTTATTATTACCAACCAAATGTCACTACGTGACAACAATAATCAATTGATTTTTTATTTTTAGCCATATATTTTATGCTAATTCGTGCAATTTGTATTCAAAAAAGCATTTAAACTTTGTAACTTTGAGGCTCTTAATTGTTAAACATCAAACAAAATATAATGAGTCAAGAAGTAAGAAATCTGGAGCCAAAAGCACTTTGGAATAAATTTGCAGATTTAAACGAAGTTCCGCGTCCATCAAAGAAAGAAGAGCGTGTAATTGAGTTTATGAAAAACTTTGGGAACAGCTTAGGTTTAGAAACTTTCGAAGATGAAATTCGAAATGTAATTATCAGAAAACCTGCAACTCCAGGAATGGAAAATCGCAAATCAATCGTAATGCAAGGGCATCTTGATATGGTGCACCAAAAAAATGCAGACACCGTTTTTGATTTCGATACACAAGGAATTGATATGTATGTAGATGGTGACTGGGTTCGCGCGCGCGGCACAACGCTTGGAGCTGATAATGGGTTAGGAGTAGCAACCATAATGGCTGTTTTAGAAAGTAAAGATATTCCGCACCCTGCAATCGAGGCTTTATTTACAATTGATGAAGAAACGGGAATGACTGGGGCTTTAAATCTTAAAGGTGGTATTCTACAAGGTCAGATTTTATTGAATTTAGATACAGAAGAAGACGATGAAATTGATATTGGATGTGCGGGAGGAATTGATGTAACAGCAACAAGAACCTATCACGAAGAAGAAGTTCCGGAAGGATCTGTTGGTTATACAATTACAGTAAAAGGATTAAATGGAGGTCATTCCGGAATGGATATTCATAAAGGATTAGGAAATGCTAATAAAATTATGAATCGTTTGTTGTTTGACGCATTTGAAAACTTTGGTTTGCAGATTGTTGAAATTAACGGAGGAAGTCTTAGAAATGCAATTCCAAGAGAAAGCGTTGCGAAAGTAATTATTTCTCAGATGTTTGATGAAGCATATGTGTATGATATGCAGGAAATTATTTCTGATATCAAAGCAGAATACAAAACAACTGAACCAAACTTATCTATTGAAATCGTAAAAGGAGATTTACCAGAAAAAGTAATGGATTTAGGAGTTCAGGAAGGAATTATCAGAGCAATTTACGCAGCTCAAAATGGAGTTTATAAAATGAGTGCTGATATGGCTGATTTAGTTGAAACTTCAAATAATATTGCTCGTGTTGTTATAAAAGACGGAGAAATTTTGGTTGGATGTTTAACGCGTTCTTCTGTTGAATCTTCAAAATTTGATTTAGCGAATTCATTACGTTCGGCTTTTGAATTGGTTGGATGTGAAGTGGAACTTTCGGGTTCTTATCCAGGATGGACACCAAATGTAAACTCTGAAATTTTAGAAGTTTTAAAAGATATTTACGAAAAACAAAATGGTGAGCAACCAAAAGTTGTAGCTTGTCACGCAGGTTTGGAATGTGGGATTTTAGGAACTAATTACCCAGATATGGATATGATCTCTTTTGGACCAACTATTCACGGAGCGCACTCTCCAGATGAAAGAGCGAGTATTTCTTCGGCTCAGAAATATTGGAAATTTGTACTTGAGATCTTAGAAAATATTCCAGTTAAATAAAATAGTTTCCAGTCACAGTCACAGTTTTCAGTTCAATAAAACTGTAAACTGCGACCGAAAACTGCGACTAAAAAAAATCCCCAATTGAAAAATTGGGGATTTTTTTATGAAAAATATTAATTTCTTTTTAAGACTTTATACTGTTCGTAACACGCGCTAATTGCGTCCATAATCTGCAAGTCATTTGCTGTCTGAATGAAAGAATCAGAATAGTTGCATCTGTGCATAATTTCAGGAATTTCGTCTTTACTTATTCCTAATAAAACGGCAACTGTTTCGCGATCGTATTTAGATTCCAAAAGTGTTCTAACGGTATCGTCTTTTTTCATTTCCTTCAGTTTCTTCAGCTCTCGACCATTTTTACCAAAGAAATTATAAAGCATATCGGCGGGGTTAAAAATCGAACCAAGGACTTTTCCAAATGCATTTGGTGCATATTCTCCAGCTTCATAACCTTGTGTAAGGCCAGAAATGCTGTAACGGTAGTTTTCTTTTGTAGGAATTAATTTCGAGTCAATTTCGAGATATCCTGTTAAAGTAAAAGGAGCAATAATAACTTCTTCCAAGGCAATTGCTTTTTCAGTAAGCTGAATACGAGTAACTTTATTTTTTACCCAGTCATTTGTTACTCTGATTCTTAGCGATTGAAATCCTAAAATAGAAAAGTGAAGCGTATCATTGACTTGAACATCAATTTCAAAATATCCTTTTTCATCAGATTTTGCACCACGTACTTTATTGGTGTTGATGACATTTACGCCAGCAAGTGGCTGTTTGCTATTGTCATTAATAATATAACCTGAAACTCTTTGTGGAACCGTTGGCTGCGTGTCTTGCGCAAAACCAAAGTTGGCTAGTAGTGTAAAAAAGAAAACTGCGAAATATTTCATATCCTGATTTAAAGCACTAAAAGTAGTAAATCGGGATTAAATATCTCGCAGTCTTGGAATTTAATTATAAGAAAATTAACAAAGCCTTCAATATTGCTTTTTTGAGTTAATAAAATAGGATAGTGAATTGTTTTGGATTGCAAAACTTATTATGGAGAATAAAAAATCTTGAATAAAAAAAATCCCAAATTCCAAGTATGTCTGGAATTTGGGATTTTATATTTTAAGAAATTGAATTATTAATCTCTTCTAGATCTTCTTGGTCTTGAGTTATCACCAAAATTTTCTGAACGTCTTGGAGCTCTATCAGAACCTCCATTTTCGTTTCTTGGAGCAGAGCTTCTAAAACCACCTTCTCTTCTTGGAGCTGAATTTCTGTCGCTTCTAAAACCTCCATCACGAGATCCGCCTTCGCGTGAACCTCCGTCTCTTGAAGAATTTCTGTCGCTTCTGAATCCGCCTTCACGTCTTGGAGCAAAATTTCCTTCTCTTCTTCCAGAATCACGTCTTCCACCACGGTTGTTATGGTCACGTCTTCCACCGCCATCATTTTTAGAAATCTCCACATTAATACGACGACCTTCTAATTGTACGTTATTTAAAACGTCCATTACTTTGTCAGTATGCTGAGGATCAGTATTAAAGAAAGAGAATCCTTCTTTTACGTCAACTTTAAAGATATCATCACGACCTAAATCTAATGTTTCTTTTAAGTAATCTTTTAATGACATCCAATCAAAATTGTCTCTAGAACCAATGTTTACGAAATAACGAACTGCTCCGTTATTGTTGAATTCTCTTGGCTCAGAATCACCTCTTTCACGTCTGTCTGAAGATTGAGTAGAAATATCTCTATTCTTTTTGTAATAAGCAATGAAACGGTTAAATTCTACTGAAACCATTTTCTTAATCAATTCTTCTTTAGATAAATCTTCAAGAACATTGTTGATTGCTGGTAAATAGTTGTCAATTTCGTGATCAACCTCAGTGTCTTTAATTTTGTTTGCTAAGTGCAATAACTGAATTTCGCAGATTTCAATTCCAGAAGGAATCGTTTTTTCTTCGAATTTCTGTTTGATGATTCTCTCGATAGAAGAAATTTTACGTAATTCACTTTTTGTAACAATTACAATAGAAGTACCTAATTTTCCAGCTCTACCTGTACGTCCAGAACGGTGGTTGTACGTTTCAATTTCGTCAGGTAATTGGTAGTTAACAACGTGAGTTACGTTATCAACGTCAATACCACGTGCAGCAACGTCAGTAGCAACAAGCATCTGAATTTGTCTTCCACGGAACGATTTCATTACACCATCACGTTGCGCTTGAGATAAATCTCCGTGTAACGCAGCGGCACTATATCCATCTTCAATTAACTTCTCAGCGATAGCTTGAGTGTCTCTTTTTGTACGACAGAAAACTACAGAAAAAATGTCTGGATTAGCATCAGCTAAACGTTTTAAAGCTTCGTAACGGTCACGAGCATTAACTAAATAAAATTCGTGAGAAACTGTAGAAGAACCAGAGTTTTTAGCTCCTACAGTAATTTCTAGTGGTTCGCTCATGAATTGTTTTGCAATTCTAGCAACCTCTTGCGGCATAGTTGCAGAGAACAACCATGTACTTTTTTCGTCTGGAGTATCTGATAAAATAGATACGATATCATCATAGAATCCCATGTTTAACATTTCGTCAGCCTCATCAAGAATACAGTAATCTATATTTTTAATGTTAACTAAACCTCTGTTAATCATGTCTTGCATTCTTCCTGGAGTTGCCACAATAATTTGTGCACCTCTCTTTATTTCTCTTGCTTGTTCTGTTATACTAGCTCCTCCGTAAACTGCTACCACATTAATACCTTTTTCGTATTTAGAGTAGTTTTTAAGTTCGTTAGTAATCTGTAAACATAACTCGCGTGTTGGCGATAAAACTAATGCTTGTGTATTTCTGTTGTCGGCATCAATTTTTTGAATTAGCGGAAAACCGAAAGCTGCCGTTTTCCCTGTCCCTGTTTGAGCCAACGCAACCATATCCGTGTCTTTTTCCAATAATAGGGGAATCGCCTTTTCCTGTACCTCTGACGGATTTTCAAATCCTAGATCTAAAATCGCCTTCAGTAACGATTCATTCAATCCTAATTGTTCAAATTTATTCATATGTGTTTTAAAATAGGGTGCAAAATTACTGCTAATTATTCAGATAAACTAATGCAATTTTAAGAATTATATATTTATTAATATTTGATTATCAAAAAGTTACGGTTTTTCTAAAATATTTTTTTCGCCAAAAATGAGAAAATGCTTAAAAATCACGTCGTAAAATTTAAAATTTAACTATTAAAATGTTGTATTTTAAACAATTATTTTGTGGTACTCAGAAAATCAATTAGTTGCTTTACTGCTTTTCCGCGATGACCGATAGTGTTTTTAGTTTCTAAAGACAATTGGGCAAAGGTTTCGCTATAATTTTCTGGTTGAAAAATTGGATCATATCCAAAACCATTCGTTCCTGTTTTTTCTAATGTGATATTTCCTGAAGCAATTCCTGTAAATAAATATTGTTTTCCTTTTAGCTTTAAAGTAATAACAGTTTTAAATTGAGCGCTGCGATTTTTTTCGTTTTTTAAAGCATCAAGAAGTTTGTTCATATTATCATCAGCGTTTTTTTGTTCGCCTGCATATCTAGCAGAATAAACTCCAGGTTCGCCGTTTAGTGCAGAGACTTCCAAGCCTGTATCATCTGCAAAACAATCATAACCATACTTTTGAGTGACATAATCGGCTTTTAAAATCGCATTTCCTTCAATGGTATCTGCTGTTTCTGGAATATCTTCTAAACAATTAATGTCTTCTAAACTTAATATTTTAATGCTTTCTGGAAGCATGCTTTGGATTTCTGCAATTTTATTTTTGTTGTTTGAAGCGAAAACGAGTTCCATAGAATAATGTGTTTAAATGATTTCCAACACAAATTTAGAATTCTTATATTTGATAGAGCGTCAAAAATAAAATTAAATGCAATTATCCGTACTTTATAAAAAAATAATGCCATTTGTAAAGCCTTACAGAAAAATGGTAATTGCTACTTTGCTGCTAACATTTATTGGTTCATTTGCGGCACAAGTCAACGCTTTAATCTTAAAATATACTGTAGATACAATTAACAATCTAATGGTAGCACACGAACCGCTTTCTAAAGGATTTCATTTGCTCGGTATAATTAGTATTGTTTTGCTGACTAAAGAACTGGTTAATTCTGTTGTGCAATTTGGACAAAAATTTTATGGCGAAAAACTGCGTATTTTTATAACTCGCGATATTTCTCAAACCATTGTAGAAAAAATTCTTAGCTATAGAATGGAGTTTTATACTTCTGATGAAAATGAAAGCGGAAAGCTCCAAACTAGAATTGATGCCGGAATTAGTAGTTTAACACGATTGGTTCAGAACTTCTTTATTGATATATTTCCCTTATTTGCAAATGCTTTTGTAGCGCTAGTAATCATGTTTTATGCAAATGTATATGTAGGTTTAGTCAGTTTGTGTATTATTCCGATTTACTTTTACATCAGTCAGTTGCAAGCCACTAAATTGAGCGGATTTAGAAGAAGAATGCGAAATTATCGCGAAACAAAAAATAACGGAATCATAAGTTTAATAGAATCAATAACTGTTATTAAATCTTTTGTTCGTGAACCTTCAGAAGCAGATCGTCATCAGAAGATTCAGTTTGAAATGACTGAAAATCAATTGGCAACCAGAAAAACCAGTTTTATTTTTGAAAGCATTAAAAGTTTTGTCGAACAAATAGGAGTGGTTATTATCATTATTTTGACGGCGTATTTTGTATTGAATAATCAAATGACAATTGGAGCCATTATGTTTCATATTATGTTGTTTAATAACGTTTCGGCACCAATTCGACAATTGCATCGAATTTATGATGAGATAAATGATGCTTTGATTTATTCTGAAGGATTTTTTGATATTTTGGAATCTGATAATGAAATTGAAACCAGCGGCAATTATATTCCAGAGAAAATCGTTGGATTGATCGAAGTTAAAAATGTAGATTTTGTATATCCAAATGGCACAAAAGCACTTTCTGATATTAATTTTACAGTAAAACCAAACGAAACAACAGCTTTAGTTGGATTGAGTGGTGCCGGAAAAAGTACCATTATTAATCTTCTGGATAAATTTTATCTTCCATCTTCAGGGAAAATTTGTTTAGATGGAGTTGATTTAATGGATTATAACACCGATTTCCTTCGTAAAAACATCGGATTGGTTTTACAAAAGAATCATATTTTTAAAGGAACAATTGCTGAAAATATTTTGTATGGAAATCCAGAAGCTTCGCATTCAGAAGTTATAGAAGCGGCAAAACAAGCTTATATTCACGAACAAGTTATTCAACTCCCAAAAGGTTACGATTCTGATGCCCATTTGCTTTCTGGCGGACAACAACAGCGAATTGCAATTGCAAGACTTTTTCTGAAAAATCCGCCAATTATCTTTTTAGATGAACCAACGGCAAGTTTAGACGCGATTGCGACAGAGCAAATTAAAAAGTCGTTAGATGCCATTAAAAAAGACAGAACTGTGATTATAATTTCGCACAGTATTTCTCAAATTATAGACGCATCGAATATTGTTGTTTTAGAGAAAGGCAAATGTGTCGAAAAAGGAACACACGACGAATTATTTGATAATAAAGGTGCTTATTATCAAATTTTTATGGCAATGGCAAACAGTTTAAATATTGATAAAATTACGCAGACTTTCGATTGAAAATTTTTAAAGTGATTTTTTCTAGAATGAAAGCAGAAAAAACTCCAAAAGTGTAAGCTAGAATATCCGACCATAAAAATCCTTGTCCTAAAACATACCTTCCAAAAAGTGTTTTTCGAAGTTCAATCATCCATTCCTCTTCATATAATTGGAGAAATTCAATTGTGTAGCAAATTAGAAGAGAAAGCAAAAATATTGAAATTGCTTTTTTGAAGGGAAGAAATATTCGAACTAAAAAATAAATCATTACTGCGTAAAGAAAATCACCAATCCATAACGGAATAAATGAAAATTTTCTGGAAAGAATTCCTAGAAAAATGATAGATAGAAAAATTAAAGTATAATAGATTCTTGTTTTTTTCAAAATTTGTTATGGCTTAGTTTAAAGCAAATTTATTGTAAATATTGGTGATTCCTCTTTGTCAAAGTTCAAAACTTTGACAAAGATTCTTTTTAAATAAAACATAAGAAAAAACTTATTTTTTAATATTTTTGAATTTTCAAATTTTAAAGAATAGTAAGTGGATATCAGAAATCAAAATTTAGAACCAGACTGTTTTTATCATATTTATAATCGCGGAGTGAATGGAGATAAAGTTTTTCAGGAAAATGATAATTATAAATTTTTCATGTCTCAATTTCTTAAATATTTAAGTCAAGTCTGTGATCTTTATGCGTATTGTTTAATGCCGAATCACTTTCATTTTGTAATTAAAATTAAATCACAAAAAGAATTGACAGAACTCTTCGAAGAAAAGAATAAAAATTCAAAGAATAAAGGATTGCATTCGATAGAAAGTCTCGCAAGTAAACAATTAAGTAAATTTATTAGTTCTTATACTCAAGCCTATAATAAAGTTTTTGACAGACATGGACCATTATTTGAATCTCCTTTTAAAAGAAAGAAAATAGATTCTGAACAATATTTGAGAAACTTGATTATTTATGTTCATCAGAATCCCATGGATATTAAAAAAGATTTTAAATCTTATAAATTTTCTTCTTACATAGCAGTTTTGTCTTCGTTAAAAACTAATTTAAAAAGAAGAGAGGTAATTGAATATTTTGATGATTTAGAAAATTTTGTTTTTTGTCATGACAATGTAATTGATTTTAAATTTTAGTGTTTAAAGAATCTTTGTCAAAGTTTAAAACTTTGACAAAGAGAAAAAGAAATCTTTAAACAAGTACCCGAATTGTACATTTTAAGGTAACCAAAAATTCAAAACCAAAATACATTTACTTTATTTCATAAATTTATCAGTTCAATTAACTATCTATAAAAATAACCACATGAATACAAAATTTTTCACCCTAATTGCCACTTTGTTTCTTCTAGTTAACCAAGGCTATTCTCAAAAAAACAATTCGTTCAATATTAAAAAGCAATTGGATTATTGTGCCGAACAAGCTTCAAAAACTTTAAAAGTAATTCCAAACGACGGAACTTCTCCGCGAACTGTCCCAAATGGAAGCAGTGAATGGAAATTTGTTGGTTATAAAGATTGGACAAGCGGATTCTGGCCTGGAGAATTATGGTTTTTATACGAAGCAACAAAAGATAAAAAATGGGAAAAAGAAGCAAATAAATTCACTCGTTTTTTAACGCCTTTGTCAGTTAGTAAAGCTGGAGATCACGATTTAGGTTTTCAGGTTTTCAATAGTTTTGGAAACGGATATCGATTGACAAAAAATCCAGAATACAAGGAAATTATTCTAAAAACTGCCGATACTTTGGCAACACTTTTTAATCCGAAAGTGGGAACAATTCAATCTTGGCCTCATAATAAAATGGGCGGTCATAATACGATTATCGACAACATGATGAATTTGGAGCTTTTGTTTTGGGCTTCAAAAAATGGAGGAAATAAAAAGTTGTATGATATCGCAGTAAAACACGCCGAAACTACAATGGCAAATCATTTTAGACCAGATAATACTTCTTATCACGTTATAATTTATGATTTTGAAACAGGTAAAAAAATAAAAGGAAGAACTGCTCAAGGTTACAGCGATGATAGTATGTGGGCGCGTGGGCAGGCTTGGGCTATTTACGGTTTTACAATGACACACAGAGAAACTAAAGATGTTAAGTTTTTAGATTTTGCACATAAATTGGCGAGAGTTTATTTGGATAAATTGACAACTGAAGATTTAGTTCCATATTGGGATTTTAGTGCGCCAAATATTCCAAACGAACCAAGAGATGCTTCAGCGGCAGCAATTGTTTCTTCTGCACTTTTAGAATTAAGTTCTTATACAAAAGACAAGAATTTAAAAACAGAATATTTGACAAAAGCCAAAAAAATGATTGTTTCGCTTTCAGACAATTATCAGAGTCACGACGTGAATTCGGCATTTTTATTACATTCAACAGGACATAAACCAGCTGGAAGTGAAATAGATTGTTCTATAAATTACGCAGATTATTACTATCTTGAGGCATTATTAAGACTTCAAAAATTAAAATAGAAAATTATGATGAAGAAAATATCTCAAATTGCTATTGCAATTACACTTGTACTTTTGCTTGTAAGCTGCAAAAATACCAAACAAAAGCTTCAGGAATATGTGGTTACTTATAATAAAACAATCGCGCCAAGTTTTAGAGCTGATAATGTAACATTAACAACTGCAAGAGGTTATATTAATGATGATAAAATCGAATTGCGTTTTGAAACCGATTTAGAACAAAATGAAACTAATAAATCTGCGGCGGCTATTTCTTTTCCAAAACAGATTAAATTAATGATTGATAAAGATCAAATTCCGAGACAATTAATTGAAGAAGGAGTTCAGTTTGATGTTTATTTTCTTGCTGATGATAATACGGTTTTAGACAAAGAAGTGCTAACGGGAGAATCTCTTAAAGATTTTTTGAAATAAAATCAGATTATTAAAAGAAAAATTAATCAGTTTAATTCTTACATATTAAAGTCTCTTTATATTTTAATTTAAAGAGACTTTTTTGTGTTTATACATTAAAGTTAAGTCGAAGAATAACTTTTGTATTCTTACAAAATTGTTTGTTTTTTAGATATAATCAATTTGTATTCAAAGAATTATAAAGTAGTTTTTTATGATTTAATGTTGTTTTTACGTTATAAATTATTTATGTTTGAGTTAAAAAATAACTATAAAACCAATAATTTATGAAAAAAATTACCCAAATCGCATTTGCTTTCGCGTTTGCACTTTTTCTAATCAGCTGTAAAAATACTAAGCAGAAAATTCAAGAACATGTAAGTAATTACAATAATTCTTCTTCTATAAAAGGAAATGGAATTACGAGTACAACAGCAAAAGCTTTTCTAAATGACAATAAAATTGAAATTAGAATTGAAACGAATTTAGAAGAAAACGATGCAAACAAATTAGCCTACAAAGAGTCGTTTCCAGATTTATTGAAAGAAATGATTAAAAACGATCAAATTTCAACTTCATTAATTTCTGAAGGAGTAAAGTTTGATGTTTATTTTTTAGCCTACAACAATGCTATTTTAGCACAACAATTAGTTGGTTCAGAAGAATTAGCAGAATTGGAAGGAGCTACACAGCAAAATAAAGAAACAGCAAAATTGTAATTAGAAATAGATTTAAAAAGAAAAAGCCTCTTTAGTTGTAAAGAGGCTTTTTTGTTTATGAAAATTGCGTAACGTTTTTAAGATTGTCAGGGAAATACTGTTCAGATAAATCGGAAAATTCATCACCGCGCATAAAAATGTTAATATCAACATCTGCAAAACTGCTTTTTCCAGCAGCCGCTAAAAGTTCATTTGCAGAGTGAAGCGTATTTTTGTGAAAATGATACACACGATCTGATTTGTCTGTAACAACCAAACCTTTCATCAGCATTTTATTTTGAGTCGCAACTCCAGTTGGGCATTCGTTATTATGACAACGCAATGCTTGAATACAGCCTAAAGAAAACATAAATCCTCGCGCGCTGTTACACATATCGGCGCCTAACGCAATGGCATGCAAAATAGAATAACCAGAAATAATTTTTCCGCTTCCTATAATTCGCATTTTGTCACGAATACCTAAACGAACCAAAGTTTTGTTTACGAAAATTAATGCAGGTTCAAATGGCATTCCGACACCGTCAGCAAATTCTAGTGGCGCAGCTCCAGTTCCGCCTTCCGCTCCATCAATGGTAATAAAATCTGGATAGATATCTTCAGTAATCATTTCTTGGCAAATGGCTTCAAATTCGGCTGTGTTTCCGATACACAATTTAAATCCGATTGGTTTTCCGTTCGATAAATCTCGCAATTGTTTTATAAAATGAATTAATCCTTTTGCATCAGAAAAAGCATGATGACCAGGAGGAGAAAGAATCATTGTATGTGGTTGAACGCCTCTAATTTTAGCAATCTGTTCAGTGTTTTTTGCAGCTGGAAGCACACCGCCATGACCTGGTTTTGCACCTTGAGAAAGTTTAATTTCAATCATTTTTACATTTGGAAGATTGGCTTTTTGAGCAAAATTTTCTGGGCTGAAATTTCCGTCTGCATCGCGGCATCCAAAATATCCAGTTCCAATTTGCCACGTAATATCTCCGCCGCCAGCAAGGTGAAATTCGGTTAAACCACCTTCACCTGTATTTTGGTAAAAGTTTCCTTTTTTAGCACCAATATTAATCGCACGAACTGCGTTTTCGCTCAAAGAACCAAAACTCATCGCAGAAACATTAAATAAAGAAGCAGAATAAGGCTGTTTGCAATCTTTTCCTCCAACTAAAACTCGAGGTAATTCTTCATTCACTTTTGCTGGAAAAATAGAATGTTTAATTCCTTCGTAGTTTTCTGTATTTAAATTCAATTGTGTTCCGAAAGGCGTGCTCGAATCAATATTTTTTGCTCTTTGATAAACTAAAGAACGCTGATTTCTAGAAAAAGGTTTTCCGTCTGTAGATCTTTCAATAAAATATTGTTGAATTTCAGGCGCAATCATTTCAAATAAATATCTGAAATAGCCCAAAACAGGAAAGTTTCTTAAAATAGCGTGTTTCTTTTGTGAAGCATTGTAAGCTCCAACAATCAACAAAATAGGAATGGCAAAAACGAGTAAATAACCTCGCCCAGTGTAATAATAAATTGCAAGAACAATTAGAAACAATAAGAATCCGTAAATAAAGAATTTTTTTCTCATGTTTTTAAAAAATTAAATAGGTAATAAATGCGATAATTAGTTGAATCTTAAACGTACATAAACGTGTTTGATTCCTTTTTTGTCTGACTCTCTTTCATCAATCTCTAAAATATCAGTTAACGATTTCAGCATTGGAGTAAGTTTAGAATAACCATAATTTCGAGGGTCAAATTCAGGTTTTTTCTTTACAATCAAATTGCCGACATCTCCAAGAAATGCCCAGCCATCATCATCTTCAATATCTTCAATTGTAGCTTCGATCAATTCGATAGTTTGTTTGTCAACTTTATGAAGCGCTTTTTCAGCAGGTTTTTCTACTGGTTTTTTGGTATCAGCGGCAGCTGCTTTTGGTTTTTTCTTTTGAGTTGCTCCATCCAAAACTTCAATATAAATAAATCTGTCGCAGGCTACAATAAACGAATTAGGCGTTTTCTTTTCTCCAATTCCGATTACTTTCATTCCAGATTCGCGAAGTCTTATTGCAAGACGCGTAAAATCACTATCGCTGGAAACAATACAGAATCCGTCCAATTTTCCAGAATACAATAAATCCATTGCATCAATAATAAGTGCTGAATCTGAGGAATTTTTTCCAACCGTATAACTATATTGTTGAATAGGAGTGATGGCATGTTCTAATAAAACACCTTTCCAGCCATTTGCATTTGGTTTTGTCCAGTCGGCATAAATCCTTTTCGTAGTTGGCGTTCCGAGTTTTGCAATTTCTTCCATCATGCCTTTTACATTGCTGTAGGGCACATTGTCTGCATCAATGAGAACTGCCAGTTTTAAATCTTTTGAATTGCTTAAAGGCATTATTTTAATATTAAAAATTAAATACTCTCAAAGTTAAAATTAAAATTGGTTTTTATAAGAATTGAATGATGAATAAGTGATTTTGCAAGCACTAATTATTTTCATTATAAATAAGAATTCAAACTTTTTAAATTAATTAAAGATAAATTTGTCTTTTATATAAAAGCTCCATATCTTTGTTGAGAATTAATAAAGGATGTATGTTTTCAAAAGCGTGTGAGTACGGAATTAGAGCTTCAATATTTATTGCAACAAAATCTTCTAAAGGGATTAGAGTTGGAATAAAAGATGTTGCCAAAGAAATAGATTCACCAGAACCATTTACGGCCAAGATTATGCAGATTCTGACTAAAAACGGAATCATACATTCTGCAAAAGGAGTTGGCGGTGGTTTTGAAGTTTCGAACGAAGCGGTAAAATCAATAAAACTGATTCAGATTGTAGACGCGATAGATGGAAATAAAATTTATAGCGGATGCGGAATCGGATTAAAAGAATGCTCTGAACAGCATCCTTGTCCTGTACATCACGAATTTAAAAAAATTAGAGGTTTGCTTTTAGAAATGCTTACTAAAACAACTTTAGAACAGCTTGCTTCAGATGTAAAATCAGGCGATTTCTTTTTAAAAACATTAAATACAAACGATTAATATTTTATAAATTATTTTAAAAATGAATACAAAAACCAAAATTTCAGTACTAATCCTGATGGGATTTTTAGCAGTTACTTCTTGTGGTAAAAAAGAAACAGCTCCTGCAGATCAAACAGAAACGACCGACCCGTCTACAGAAGGAGAAGCAGCGCCAGTAACATCAACTGAAGAAAATGTATTAGTTATTGAAGGAAACGATCAAATGCAGTTCAACACAAGCGAATTAAGAGCTGTTGCAGGAAAACCAATCAAATTGACTTTGAAACATGTTGGTAAAATTCCGAAAGAAGCGATGGGACATAATTTAGTGATTTTGCAAGAAGGAACAGACCAGTCTGCTTTTGCTTTGAAAGCGAATGATGCCAAAGCAACCGATTATATTCCAGAATCTGAAAAAGCTTCAATTATCGCTCACACTAAATTATTAGGCGGTGGAGAAGAGGATACAGTCGAATTTACAATTGATAAAAAAGGATCTTATCCATTTATTTGTTCTTTCCCAGGCCACGTGGCTATGATGAAAGGTGTATTAATTGTTGAGTAAATAATATAGACTCCAAATGCTAAAAATAGGTTTGGAGTTTTTTTTAAAACCAATAAAGGATAAAATTGTCTTTTATTTATAAAATTTCCCCCCAAAGAAATGAAAAGAGAAAAAAAATTATGGATAGTATTTGCATTGGTAATGAGTATTTCATTTGCCGTGCTTGGTTATTATGGTTACGAAATCTATCAACAGGCACCGCCAGTTCCTAAAGAAATTGTAACCGATTCTGGAAAGGTTGTTTTCAGCGAAAGCGAAATTAAAGACGGACAAAATATCTGGCAAAGTATAGGAGGCCAGGAAGTGGGATCAATCTGGGGACACGGTGCCTATGTGGCTCCAGATTGGACTGCAGATTGGTTGCATAGAGAAGCCATTTTTATATTGAATATTTATGCTCAAAAAGATTTTAATAAAAAGTATGAGGAATTGGATGCCGAAAAACAATCTGCTTTAAAAATTCGATTACAGAAAGATTTGAGAACCAATCGTTATGATTCAGAAACTGGAATTCTTACCATTTCTGAAAACCGTTTGGCGGCGATTGAAAATCTAAGTGAATATTATAAAGGTCTTTTTACGAATGATCCAAAATTCGATAAATTGAGAGAAGAATACGCGATTCCGAGAAACTCAATTAAAGATGTTGAGAAAATGCATAAAATGAATGCGTTTTTCTTCTGGGCAACTTGGGCAACAGTCACCAATCGTCCTGATGGTGATATTTCGTATACACACAACTGGCCGTCAGATGAATTGGTCGGAAATACCGCCACAACCGAACTTTTAGCTTGGTCTGGAGTAAGTATAATTTTATTGATTTTAAGCGTCGGAATTTTGGTTTTTTATCATGCCAAATCGGGTGAAGAAGAAGAATTTCCGCTTCCCAAAGAAGATCCAATTATCAAGCAGGGGAAAACAAAATCAATGGGATTGGTTGTCAAATACTTTTGGATTGTCAGTTTGCTGATGGTTTTGCAAATGGTTTTTGGAATCATAACAGCGCATTATGGTGTAGAAGGAAATGGTTTGTACGGAATTCCGATTGATCAAATTCTGCCTTACGCTGTGACAAGAACGTGGCATACACAATTGGCTATTTTCTGGATTGCAACGGCTTGGCTTGCCACAGGATTATATATTGCGCCAGCGGTTTCGGGCAAAGATCCTAAATTTCAGTGTTTTGGAATTAACTTCTTATTTGTCGCTTTATTGATTATTGTTTTAGGTTCTATGGCAGGACAATGGTTTGGAGTAATGCAAAAGCTAAATTTAGTTCAAAACTTTTGGTTCGGACATCAAGGTTATGAATATGTTGATTTAGGTCGCTTCTGGCAGATTTTCCTTTTAGTTGGACTGTTTTTATGGTTGGCTTTAATGATTCGCCCGTTACTTCCAGTTTTAAAGAAAAAAACAGAAGAGAAAAACCTAATCATTTTGTTCTTGGTTTCTTGTACAGCAATTGCAATGTTCTATGGAGCTGGATTAATGTGGGGAAGACAAACCAATTTAGCTATTGCAGAATATTGGAGATGGTGGGTTGTTCACCTTTGGGTTGAAGGATTCTTTGAAGTATTTGCAACCGTTGTAATTGCGTTTCTGTTTGTTCGTTTAGGATTATTAAAAACAAAAACAGCAACTTTAAATGTTCTTTTTGCTACAATTATTTTCATGTCTGGAGGAATTTTAGGAACATTTCATCACTTGTATTTCTCAGGAACTCCAACCGCAATTATGGCTTTGGGAGCAACATTTAGTGCCTTAGAAGTAGTTCCGCTGACTTTAATCGGATTTGAAGCATATCAAAACTATAAAATCTCAAAATCAACACAATGGATTGCCGATTACAAATGGCCAATTTATTTTATGATTTCTGTAGCATTTTGGAATTTCCTTGGTGCGGGAATCTTCGGGTTCATTATTAATCCGCCAATCGCGCTTTATTATGTACAAGGTTTAAATACAACGCCTTTACACGGGCACACCGCATTGTTTGGAGTTTATGGAATGCTCGGAATTGGTTTAGTTTTATTTGTATTGAGAAGTTTATACAGAAATGTAAGCTGGAATAACAAACTGCTTAAAATTACTTTTTGGTCTTTAAATATTGGTTTATTTCTGATGGCAATTCTGAGCTTATTACCAATTGGAGTTTGGCAGGCAATTGAAAGTATCAATCACGGAATGTGGTACGCTCGTTCGTCAGAATTAATGCAACAACCAGAAATGATTACGCTGAAATGGCTTCGTGCAATTGGAGATTCAATTTTCGGAATCGGGTTTATAACAATGGCTTGGTTTGTATTTGAACTGACATTAAAAAACAAAAAATAAAAACATATTTAAAATTGATTATCATGGAAAATTTAAAAAACAAAACAATAGGATCGTTTGTAGCTGAAGATTTTAGAACCGCAGCAGTTTTTTCAAAATACAAAATAGATTTTTGCTGTAAAGGAAACCGAACAGTAACTGAAGTTTGCGAAAAACAAAATATTGATGCCGATGCTTTATTAGAAAATGTGCTGCAAGTTTCACAATCTGAAAATGGCGGAAGTATTGATTTCAATTCATGGCCTTTAGATTTATTGGCAGATTATATTGAAAAAACGCATCATCGTTATGTGGAAGAAAAAACAAATGTGTTGCTTCCGTTTTTAGACAAATTGTGCAAAGTTCACGGAGCAAATCATCCTGAATTATTTAAAATCAATGAATTGTTTATTGGCTGTGCGGGTGAATTATCGCAACATATGAAAAAAGAAGAATTGTTTTTGTTTCCTTTTGTAAAAAGAATGGTAAAAACCAAAGAATCTGACGGAATTTTATCTCAGCCTTCTTTCGGAACCGTTTCAAATCCAATCGCGATGATGATGCACGAACACGATAATGAAGGCGAGCGTTTTAGAGCAATTGCCGAATTGACCAATAATTACACGCCTCCAGCAGACGCTTGCACAACTTATAGAGTAACTTTTGCAATGCTTAAAGAATTTGAAGAAGATTTACACAAACACATTCATTTGGAAAATAATATCTTATTTCCAAAAGCGGTTGTTTTAGAAAAAGACTTTGTCGAAGTAGAATAAAGGTTAATTTTAATAGTGGAAAAAGCACCGATAAAATATCTAAACATGATAATTATCGGTGTTTTGTTTTTCAAGAAATGTTATTTTTAATGGATTGGGTTTTGCTACACCGTTTGTCATTTCGAGGAACGAGAAATCTTCGCAAGTAACTCCGTTGCTAAAAGTCAATCTTTGTAGAGCTTCTCGCGAAGATTTCTCGTTCCTCGAAATGACAAGATTGTGTAGAAAATATAAAACTTATTATTCTATGTGTTTAAAAAATATTTCTATAATGAATTCTCAAAAAAGCTGGATACTGTGTTGTTTTTTTAATTTTCTGATTGCCTGCGTTTTCGGATTATTAATGCGTTTTATGTATCTCTTTCCTTTAGATTTTTTGAACTACAGCTTTCTTCTTCATGCACATTCGCACGTTGCCATGTTAGGTTGGGTTTATATGATCGTTTATGTTTTAATTGTTCATTTTTTTATTCCAAAAGAAAAAAGACAGAAACCAATTTATAACCGTTTATTTTGGCTAACACAATTTTCAGTTATCGGAATGATGATTGCTTTTCCGATTCAAGGATATGCTTTGTTTTCGATTATTTTTTCAACAATGCATATTTTATTGAGTTATGTTTTTTGCCGTTTAGTTTGGAAAGATTGTGCAAGAGATAAATCTCCGTCGCAAAGACTTTTATTGGTTTCGATTCTGTTTATGATTTTATCGACTTTCGGCGTTTGGTGTCTTGGTCCGGCAGTAAGTACATTAGGGAAACAAAGTGCATTTTATCAAATTGCCATTCAGTTTTTTCTTCATTTTCAATTTAGTGGATGGTTTATATTGGCGATTTTATCTTTGTTTTTGAAACAATTTCAAAATAAAATTGATGAGGTAAAGTTTAAGAAGTTTTATTTTTTGATGATTATTTCTACAGTATTAACTCTTGCTTTTCCAGTTCGCTGGTTCGTAGAAAATAATGTTTTGAACTACATTAATATTTTAGGAGTTTTGATTCAATTATCAGCTTTTATTTATTTCTATAAAATGCTAAAAACTCAAATTAAGCATTTCAAAAATACTTTAGATCAAACAACTAAGATAGTTTACGGTTTGGCATTATGTTCTTTGTTTTTAAAAGTCGGAATTCAATTGCTGACAATTTTTCCAAATTTGGCAGAAGTTTCACATCAAATCCGAAATTTTGTAATTGGATTTATTCATTTAACTACTTTGGGAATCATCACCGGATTTCTGTTTGGGATTTTGCTTCAGAATAAAATGCTTTCTTCTAATTCTAAAAAATTAAAAATAGGAGTAAAGTGTTTCATTTTTGGATATGTTTCGACCGAAATTTTATTGTTTTTGCAAGGCTGGTTTTTCTTTTTTGGAGAAGGAAGTATTCCAGGATATTTTCAAAGTATTTTGATTTTTAGTATTCTTTTGGTTTTGGGGTTGGTTTTAATAATGAGTTCGATAATTAGGCGAAATTTATATTGTAATATCAAATAAGTCCCAGCAGGACGATATATTTATAGCAGAGGAATGACATATTGTAAAGCTTCGGAGAAGCGAAATATTTATAGGAAACGTTTGGCGAAGATAAAAAGCTCCAGCGGAGCGACATATTTATAGAATCATATTGGGGTTATATATTTGTAACCTGATAAATATTTCGCTCCGCTGGAGCTCTCTATGTAGTTGATTTTTATTTTTCTATAAATATTTTGCTTCTCCGAAGCTTAACTTAGCTTTTATATAAATAAAAAACAAGAGTCGATTTCTATTTAGAATCCTACTCTTGTTTCTTACTAATTAACCTATTTAAATATCTATAATTTCCCTGCTTCTAAATTTATTGCTTCAATTGTTTTTTCATTATTTACACCCAAACCTTCCTGCTGAAAAACCAATTCTCCTTCAGGATTAAAAACGCTGATAATATTTGAATGCGAAAAATCTATTGGAGAGATTTTTTTATAATTAACTGCCAAAATTGCTGCAAATTCGCGAGTATTTTCTTCAGTTGAGCGAAGGAAAATCCACGGATCTTGATTCATTTTATTTTCAATAGCGAATGATTTTAATCTTTCAGGAGTATCCGTGTTTGGATCGATACTGACTAAAATTAATTTCACATGTTGTTTCATGTTTTTATCCAATTTCGATTCAATATCGCGCATATCGGCAACCAATCTGGGACAAGCCGATTTACAACTCGTATAAATCATAACCATTACTAAAACATTACCTCTTAGACTTTTTAATTCTATATCTTTTCCGTTTTGATTTGTCCATTTCGAAGGAAGATTATAAATCGATAAATCACTGATTTCTTTTTTTGATTCTGCTTTAACTTCTTTTTTATCAGATTCTTTACAACTGTAAAATGAGAATAGAAGAAGAAAAGCAATTACTATTTTTTTCATTGTAACATAATTTAAATTACATTTTCGGTTTTGTTTTACTGGCGCATCTAAAACCAAGATTTCTTGTAGAATATTGTGCTTTTAAGCTTCCGCGGAAAGCGTAACGCATAAAAGCAGCATAATCCATTAAATCGGACGCATTTACAGATCCGCTTCCGCAGAAGAGATTTTTGTCATTGCTTTTATCTTTTCTAGATTCACCCGATAAAAAAATGCTGTTAAAATCAGAAGTCCATTCCCAAACTAAACCGTGAATGTCGTAAACGCCCCAATAATTTTTGAACGTTTTTCCGATTTCATTTTCATACGTTCTCGATTTTTCATACCAAGACAAAATATATTCGTTGAATTCTTTTTTGGTTCTGGCGTCAATTTTTTTGGTGTCTGCCATTGCCACATATTCCCATTCATCCATTGTAGCTAAACGTTTTCCTTCGCATTCGCAATATTTTTTGGCAGCAAACCAAGAAACACTTGTTACAGGAGAATTTGGTTTTGCATTTCCAAAATCAAAATCATTTGTCCAGTAAGAGAGATAACTTTTATCAGCAAAAATTCCTTTAATTTTTGATTTTTGATAAGAAGGATTCTTTTTGACAAATTCTAAAAACTCACGGTTTGTAACAGGGTAAATGTCAATATAAAACGATTTTACTTCGACAGGATTTTTAGAAACGGCTCCATAAAGAGGGACAAAAAATCCCTCTTTTATGAAAACCATTCCTGTTTCCTGTGCCTTTATGACACTAGTAAACAAAGAGAAAAAGATAGTTAGTATGAAAATGTATTTTTTCATTCAGATAGTTTTGCTGTTATCTTAATGCTTTTACCATTTCTGGTGTAACTTCTGTTTTGTTGTTGCCCCAACTGCTGTAAATGTAAGTCAGCACATTTGCGATTTCATCATCAGATAAGTTTTGAGCTGGCATTATATTGTTGTATTTTTTTCCGTTAACAGTAACTTCTCCAGTTAAACCGTGTAAAATTGTTTTAATAGCGCGTTTAGAATCTGCATTTAAATAATCTGATTTTGCCAAAGGAGGAAAAGTATTTGGAATTCCTTGCCCTTCAGATTGGTGACACGCGAAACAAGTCGTTCCAAAAATTTCTTTACCAATTTTTACTTTTTCTGCAACAGTTCGTTTTGGAATTTCAGTTTTGACCGCAGCAGTTCCAGGCATTTTCTGAATTGTTCCGCCTTCAGGCAAATAAATGCCTTCTTGAATTGTTCCAGAATAAATGTTTTTATTTTCTTTTCCTTCCACTTTTAGCATTCCCAAAGCACCTTTATTAAAAGCTCTAAAAATAGAATGATCAACTAAAATGAAAGTTCCCGGAGTTTCTACTTTAAAATCTACAATTGCAGCGCCACCAGCAGGAATTAAAGTTGTCTGAACATTTTTATTGATTGTACTTCCACCTTCCACATGCACATTATCAAATATTTCACCAATAACATGGAAAGAAGAGACCAAGTTTGGTCCGCCATTTCCAACAAACAAACGAACAGTTTCGCCCACTTTTGCTGTTAATTCATTTCCGTTTGTAAGAGATCCAACTTTTCCATTAAAAACAACATAGTCAGGAGTTTCTTTTACAGCTTTATTCATGTCAAATGGTTGAAGACCTTTTGCTCCATATTCACCTTGAGTGTAAAAATCTCCTTGCATAACGTAGTATTCTTTATCAACAGGAGGAAGTCCACCTTCAGGTTCAACCAAAATCAATCCGTACATACCATTTGCAATGTGCATTCCGACAGGAGCAGTTGCGCAGTGATAAACATACAATCCAGGATTAATAACTTTAAAACTGAATACTTTTTCATGTCCTGGAGCAACAAGAGAAGAAGTAGCTCCTCCGCCTGGACCCGTTACAGCATGTAAATCAATATTATGCGGAAGTTTGTTGTCAGGATGATTTTTTAAGTGAAATTCAACTTCATCGCCAACACGAGTTCTGATAAAACTTCCCGGAACAGAACCTCCAAATGTCCAATAAGTATATTTTACACCATCGGTCATTGTGCCTTCTTGTTCTTTAATTTCCATGTTAAGTTTCAATTTCATGGCTGTTCTGCTTCCAACTAGTTTTGGTACGTGTGGAGGAGAAGTAAGCTCGGCTTCCATTTCACCTTCGGTCATAATATCAGCATAATTTTTTGCTTCATCTTTTTTGCAACTGCCTAATAAAAGAAGCATAAAAAACGAACACAACAGCATGTTCATTTTTGTCCAAATTTTGTTATCCCTTTTCATAATTACTTGGTTTTGTTTTCATTTATTTATAGATCAAAAATAAAAGACTGTTTTATCTTTTATTATGATAAAAATCATGTTTGAAATAATTCTGATTCAAATTTGAAAAATAAACTTACAGTATATTTTGAGTTAAATCTTACATTTTTAATTCTCTTGATAATTTTTAAATAAAAATAATTGAGGCTCTTTATTTTAAATTAATTATGATTATTTTTGCTCGCTGATTAAGTAAAAAAAATTACTACAATATATTATGGTAAAAGATTTATTCGAAAGAATTCAGGACAATAAAGGACCTTTAGGAAAATGGGCTTCTCAAGCAGAAGGTTATTATGTTTTCCCAAAGTTAGAAGGAGAGTTGGGTCCTAGAATGACTTTTCACGGAAAAAATATTTTAAACTGGAGTTTAAATGATTATTTAGGTTTAGCAAATCATCCAGAAGTTCGTCAGGCAGATACAGATGCGGCAATTCAATTTGGTGCGGCTTATCCGATGGGAGCTCGTATGATGTCTGGACACACTACGTACCACGAACAATTAGAAAATGAATTGGCTGATTTCGTAATGAAAGAATCTGCTTATTTATTGAATTTTGGTTACCAAGGAATGGTTTCTATTATTGACGCTTTGGTTACTAAAAATGATATTATTGTTTATGATGTAGATTCACATGCTTGTATCATTGATGGTGTTCGTTTGCACATGGGTAAACGTTTTACATACAAACACAATGATTTGGAAAGTATGGAGAAAAACTTGCAGCGTGCTACTAAAATGGCTGAAGAAACTGGCGGTGGTATTTTATTTATTACTGAAGGTGTTTTCGGAATGCGTGGGCAGCAAGGAAAATTAAAAGAAATTGCTGAATTAAAGAAAAAATACAATTTCCGTTTATTAGTAGATGATGCTCACGGTTTCGGTACTTTAGGAAAAACTGGTGCTGGAGCAGGCGAAGAGCAAGGAGTTCAAGATCAGATTGATGTTTACTTCTCTACTTTTGCTAAATCTATGGCTAATATTGGTGCTTTCGTAGCGGCTGACAAAACGGTTATCGATTATTTAAAATATAATTTACGTTCTCAAATGTTTGCAAAAGCATTACCAATGATTCAAACAATTGGTTCTTTGAAACGTTTAGAATTATTACGTAAATCTTCTGAAATTAAAGATAAACTTTGGGAAAATGTAAATGCATTACAAAGTGGACTTAAAGAAAAAGGATTTAATATCGGAGATACAAATACTTGTATTACACCAGTTTACTTAGAAGGAAGTATTCCTGAAGCAATGGTAATGGTAAACGATTTAAGAGAAAACTACGGTATTTTCCTTTCTATTGTTGTTTATCCAGTTATTCCAAAAGGAATTATCTTATTGAGAATGATTCCTACGGCTTCTCATACATTAGCTGATATCGATGAAACCTTAACAGCTTTTGAAGCAATTCGTGAGAAATTGACTAGCGGAACTTATAAAGAAATTGCAGATCGTACAACTGTTGACGTGTCGTAATTGACTTTTAAAATATAATTCTCTAAGTGGGAATTATGTAAAAAAATCCATTCGTTATGCGAATGGATTTTTTTTATTTAGGGTAACTTTATGTAATAAATCACAAAATAAAAATAAAAAATTATGAAGAAAGTACTAACACTAACAGTTATTGCTTTGGCTGTTTTCGTTTCTTGTAAAAAAGAAACAACAACGACAGAACCAGTGCAAATTACACCAAGTCCGCCAAAAGAAGCTGAAATTGTAGAACCTGCTGGAGATCAATGTTATGCTTGGAGATTAAATGGTAGCGTTATTGAAATGAGTTTTAATGTTAACTCTCATCAAGAAGTAAACGGAAAACTAAGTTATAACTTGGTAGGAAAAGATAAAAACGAAGGAACTCTTATTGGAAACATGAAAGGCGATACTTTAGTTGCTGATTATACATTTTCTTCAGAAGGCGTTTCGTCTGTAAGAGAAGTTGTTTTTCTTCAGAAAGATGGCGCTTTTATTGAAGGATATGGAGATATTGTAGAAGCCAACGATAAAGTTTCTTTTAAAGACAAAAAGAAGCTGAAATTTGATGCAAAAAATACTTTAGCAAAAGTAGATTGCAAAGTAGAGTAATAAGATCTATAAAATAAAAAATCCATTCGTTTGGGGGCGAATGGATTTTTTTATTTTTGAAAAAAGCTATAATTTATCTTTAGATTTAAGTTTGTTTATATAATTGCTTGAATTTCCGTTCCAGTGACATTTAGAGCAACGATTATTATTAAATTCGTGTTTGCAATTTCCATAGCCATATAAGTAATGTGCACATTCAGGACACAAATTCTTCATTTGAGATGAGTTTTCATAAAATTCACTTTTACATTTATCACAAATAATTATTGAAGACTTCTTTAAAACCATATTGCTAAACTGAATACTTAAAACTGCGACTGAAACTAATTTATAGATTCTTCAAATACGTTTTTCTCTGACAATGAATTTTCGGATCAAAATTCTTCCAAAGTAAATGAATTGCGTTATTTTCTAATAATTCTGGAGTTCTGATACAATTCTGAATTCCTTTTGCTGAAAACGTTTTAAAGTATTCATCAAAAATAATAGCCGTTACACCTTTGTTTTGATAATCAGGATGAACTCCGATAAGGTAAAAAACAACATCTTTACTATGCTTTTTCGCTTTTAATAATTGAAGGAATCCAAAAGGAAATAATTTACCTTTAATTTTCTGTAAAGCTTCAACAAAACTTGGCATTACAATACTGAAAGCTACTAAATTATCGTCTTTATCAACAACAAATTTTATGTATTCTGGATTGATGAAACTGATGTATTTCTTTTTAAAATATTCTTTTTGAACATCAGAAATCGCTACAAATGAAGCTAGTTTTTCATAAGATTCATTAAACAAATCAAACATTTTGTCTACGTGAGGCATAATGTCTTTTGTTTTTGTAAAGTTTAAGGCTCTTAATTCGTAACGCTTTTTGATTAAGGCTTGTGCTTTTTGAAAAAATTCTGGTTTTACATTCGAAAAAGGAAAAATACTTTCGATATATTGTTTTTCAACCTGAAATCCTAATTGCTCTAAATGTGTTACATAATACGGGTGATTATACCAAGTAATCATTGTTCCAACTTGATCGTAACCTTCTGTTAAAACGCCAACTTTGTCTAGGTTTGAAAATCCCATCGGACCTTCAGCGTGTTCTAAATTATGCTTTCTTCCTAATTCGAATACTTTTTCAAGAAGTGCTTTTGTAACTTCAACATCGTCAATAACATCAAACCAGCCGAAACGAACTTTTCGCTTATGCTGATTATTTACTTCAGACCAATTAATGATAGCCGTAATACGGCCAACAATCTGATTGTCTCTGTAAGCCAAGTAGAAATAGGCTTCAGCATTATCAAAAGCGGGATTTTTCGTTTTATCAAAAGATTCTAATTCATCTGCAATAATTGGCGGCACCCAGTACGGACTGTCTTTGTACAGCGAAAAAGGGAATTTAATGTATTCGGTTAATTCTTTTTTGCTTTTGGCTTCTTTAATTGTGATCATTAATGTGGTATTGAGAGTCTCTTTTCGAGTGTTTGGTTATTTAATATTATTCGTATTTCGCTTTACGTTGTCTTTCTTTTTCTTGATAATCAATGCTTTTCTCATTGTCAGTATTCTTTTTTGCTTTTTCCTCTGCCTTATTTGCCGCCTGTCTGTTTTTGTACCAACCATCATAACGCCAAGATACTCCAACACCTCCATATAAAATTGATGGTGTGTTTTTAAAGTTTGTACTTATAGAAGCATCAACCTGCATGTTTGGAGAAAGCAAATAAGCAGCACCACCTCGAACTATCGCATCGCTGTAGAAATCGCTTTTATAACCTTGATTTTCAATAAAACCTGACCATCTTTCGTTAAATCCGTGTGTCAAAGTTAACACATATCCATAACTTGGGTAATCTGTTCCGATGTAATCTGCAATAATATTGGTTACAAAAACCCATCTTCCGCCTCCAAATAAATTTTGTGTAATAAGAGAGATTTTAGGTGAAATTGCGCCATCTGGAGAAAAATAATAAGGATTATCTGCGCCAACAAAATTAGCTCCTGCAAATACAGAAACAGCAGGAATTAATTCACGCCAATTAAAACTATGATTGGCTTTATAGCTGTAAATGTTTACTTCTCTTTTGTTTTTATAAGGATCATAAATCAAATATTTTGCACCAAGAACAGTTTGTCTGAAATTGTTTTTCTTGTAACTTGTATATGGCGTGTCATAATTAGCTGCTTGATACTGAACATCTAATATAAATTCTAATTTTTCTAGAAAAGCACCATATCTCAGAGAGAAATCGGTTCCGAAACCGCTGCCATCATAATTAAGTAAATCGTGTTTTTCTTTAATGCCGTAAACACCAAGTTCGGCCTGAATTACTGATTTTCCAACACCATAAGCCGACATGGTTTCTCCGGGACGGTTAGAATTAATTACATCAGTATATTGCGCAAAAAACAGTTGTGGAATAAAAAAAAGTACCGGGGCAAGTAAGTTTTTAATTTTGAACATAATTTTCTTTTAAGTTTAGAAAGTGATAACGCATTTCAAATGTACATATTTTATTATTTATTTAAGATTCATATTTTATTTTTAAGCGATGGATTTATTAATTTTGGAAAAAAATATATAGTTATGCAAGAAGCATCATTTTCAGGTTTGTTAAAAACCATCATGTGGGTTATAGCTTTTTATTACATTTTTAAATTTTTAGCTAGAATCTTTTTGCCAATATTGGTTAAAAAAGCGGTAGAAAATGCGAGTGAAAATTTTCAAAGACAACAGCAGTATAATCAAGGTAACACTTATCAAAATAATCGCAATAACAACACTAATGATGAAATAATCATTAATACTGCTAATGCTAAAAACCCGCGCGCGACCAAAAAAGTGGGAGAGTATGTTGATTACGAAGAAATAGATTAGATTTGTGTCCTGAAAATTTAGGATTCATTTTAACCCAAACTAGCCAAAATTGAAAATAGTAAATAAGTTCTACGTGCATGCCCTTGTTATTCTGGGCTTTATTCTTGTTTCATTAATTTATTTTTATCCAGTTCTGCAAGGAAAACAAATTTTCCAGTCAGATATTGCTCAATACACCGGAATGGCAAAAGAGCAAAATGACTTTAGAGCGATAGAAAATGCAGAACCTTATTGGACAAATTCAGCTTTTGGCGGTATGCCAACTTATCAGCTTGGAGCAAATTATCCAAATGATTTTGTGGGTAAAATAGATGATGTGTTGCGCTTTCTTCCGAGGCCTGCAGATTACTTATTTTTATATTTCTTAGGCTTTTATGGATTATTATTGGTCTTAAAAACAGACCCTTTAAAGGGTTTTATTGGCGCCATTGCATTTGGTTTTTCAACTTATTTAATCATTATTTTAGGAGTTGGTCATAATGCCAAAGCGCATGCTATTGCTTACATGCCTTTAGTAATTGCTGGATTTATATTGGTTTTTCAGAAAAAATACATTTGGGGCGGTTTGCTCACTATGTTTGCCGTGGCATTAGAAATTAGTGCTAATCACTTTCAGATGACCTATTATTTATTGATTTTCTTATTGATACTTTCTGGTTATTTTGCCTTCAATTTTATAAAAGAAAAAGATTATAAAGGTCTTTTAATTTCAAGCGGAACTTTAATTATAGCTGGAATTTTTGCAATTGGAGCGAATGCAGGAAATTTATTAGCGACAAGTGAATATGCAAAGTTTAGTACTCGAAGCAATAGCGAATTGACTTTTAATCCAGATGGAACTAAAAAGACAAATGAAAACGCTTTAAGCCGCGAATATATTACGGAGTACAGTTACGGAATTGCAGAAAGTTTCAATCTTATTGCGCCTAGACTTTTTGGAGGTTCAAATCACGAAAATTTAGGTACAGATAGCAGAATGTATTCTTTCTTTATAGAAAAAGGAGCTTCTCCATCTCAAGCGCAAGAATATGCTTCAGGAATGCCAACTTATTGGGGAGACCAACCTATCGTTGCTGCTCCAGCATACATTGGTGCAGTTGTATTCTTTTTAGCAGTTTTGGCACTATTTATAGATGACCGAAAAATTAAATATGTCTTCTTAGGAGGAGCATTATTTTCATTAGTGCTTTCTTGGGGAAAAAACTTTTCGTTACTGACTGACTTTTTTATAGACTACGTGCCAATGTACGATAAGTTTAGAGCTGTATCTTCTATTCAAGTAATTCTAGAATTATGTTTTCCAGTTTTAGCAGTTATGGGAATCCAATCGTTTTTTAAAGCGAAAGATGAGCCGAAATTACAGCAAAAAGCACTTGTACAGACAGGAGTTTTTGGAATTGGAGTAATTTTGATTTTAGCTATTGCTAAAGGATTTTTCCATTTTTCTGGAAGCAGCGATCAATATTTCATGGAAAGTTACGGACCAGATTTCGTTGATGCGCTAAAAGAAGACCGAATGACAATGTACTATGCAGATTTATTGCGTTCAGGTTTTCTTATTGTTATTACTTTTGGAGTACTTTGGTTATTCATTAAAAATAAATTTTCTCAAACTACAACATTAATTATCGTTGGTATTATAATGATTTTTGATTTGTTCTTTGTTGATAAAAAATACGTTTCTGCTAAAGATTTTGTGAGTCCAGTTCAAATTGCGGCTCCTTTTCAGGAAACGCCCGCTGATGCAGAGATTTTGAAAGACACTACACATTATAGAGTTTTTGAAGTAAACGGAAATATGTCGAGTGCAAGAGCATCTTATTTTCATAGTTCTATAGGCGGTTATCATGCGGCAAAACCTCGTAGAATGCAACAGCTTTTTGATTATCAGATTGCTAAAAATAATCTTGAAATACTTAATATGTTGAATGTTAAGTATGTTATTCAAACCGATAAAGAAGGAAAAGAAATTCCAACAATTAATCCAGACGCTAATGGAAATGCTTGGTTTGTGAGTTCTGTAAAATTGGTAAACAAGCCAGATGATGTAATGAAAGCTTTAAATACTATTGATACTAAAAATGTAGCTGTTTTTAATGTTCATGATCATGAAAGTAAATTTCAAAATGCGAGATTAAAGAAAGCTTTTGATACAACAGGAACAATTAAAGTGGTTACGTACAAACCAAATTATATTAAATATAAAGTTAACAGTGAGAAAGATGGTTTAGCTGTTTTTTCTGAGATATACTACAAAAATGGCTGGAATGCCTACATTGATGGTAAATTGTCAGATCATTTCCCAGTTGACTATGTTTTAAGAGCAATGGAAGTTCCGGGAGGAACAAAAGAAATTGAATTTAAATTTGAGCCACAGGTTGTTAAAACTGGTGGAACAATTACTTTAATGAGTTCAATTGGAATGTTATTGCTTTTAGGTGGTGGAATCTTTTTTGAAAGTAGAAATTCTAAAAAGAAAAGAGAAGTCTAGAACTTCAAAATTCTAAATTTGCACTTTTAAATAGTAAACACATTTTCCTTGGAACAAAAAAAACTCTTAATAATTACCTATTATTTTCCGCCTGCGGGTGGGCCTGGTGTACAACGTTGGTTAAAATTTGTAAAATATTTGCCAGAGTTTGATGTACAGCCAATTGTTTATGTTCCGGAAAATCCAACTTATCCAATTGTTGATGAAGGTTTAGTAAGCGAAATTTCAGATAAAGTTATTGTTTTAAAGAATAAAATTTGGGAACCTTATCAATTGGCTTCTATTTTTTCAAAAAATAAAACAAAAAAAATCAGTTCTGGAATTTTTCCACAAAAGAAAAAACAAACTTTTTTAGATAAAACTTTTCTTTGGGTTCGCGGAAATCTTTTTATTCCAGATGCTCGCGTCTTTTGGGTAAAACCTTCTGTTTCTTATCTTGAGAAATACATTAAAGAAAATAATATTAATACTATTGTTACTTCTGGACCGCCGCATAGTCTGCATTTAATTGGTTTAGAATTACAGCAAAAACTAAATGTAAAATGGTTTGCTGATTTCCGTGATCCTTGGACAACAATTGGGTATCATAAAGCGCTTCGTTTATCTTCGTATGCTGAAAAAAAACATAAGAATTTAGAACATAAAGTACTTAATTCTGCTGATGAAATCATTGTAACAAGCAAAACAACAAAAACAGAATTTGAAGCAATTACAGATAAACCAATTACTGTAATTACAAATGGTTACGACGTTGAAACTGTTGAAAAACAGACTTTAGATAAAAAATTTACTTTAGCACATATTGGCTCATTTTTGTCCGATCGAAATCCGCCATTTTTATGGGAAGTTTTGGTCGAATTACTGCAAGAAGTTCCTGAGTTTAAATCTCATTTAGAAATTAAATTAATTGGCGCTGTAAGTCAAGAAGTTTTAGATGCGATAAAAGAGCATAAACTAAATGAATATTTAAATTTAGTAGGTTACGTTTCTCATAAAGAAGCAGTTGCACATCAAAGAAAATCTCAGGTTTTACTTTTGATTGAAATTAATTCGGAAGATACGAAAAGCATTATTCCTGGTAAATTATTTGAATACATGGTTTCAAACCGTCCAATAATTGCAATTGGACCGCAAGGTTCTGATTTTGCAGATATTGTAACGCAAACAAATACTGGAGTATTTTTTGATTATTCTGAAAAAGCGAAACTAAAAAGTGTAATTTTGGACTTTTTTAATCAGTTTTTGGAAGGAAAATTGCAATCACATGGAATTGGTTTACAGCAATATTCAAGAAAAAATCTAACCAAGCAATTAGCACAGCTGATTAGTAAATCATAGATTGTAAAAATCTAAAATCTAAATTCTAAATTCAGAAATCCAAACATGGGTGTTGTCTTAAATCAGTCTTTTAAAAATACAATTATTACTTATATTGGTTTTGGTATCGGAGCCATTAACACACTTTATTTGTATCCAATTTTTCTTGGAGCAACTTTTTATGGATTGACAAACTATATAACTTCAAGTGCTAATGTTATAATGCCCTTGTTTGCTATCGGAATGCAAAATACATTGGTGAAGTTTTATTCTCAATATAAAACCGAAGAAGAAAAATCTCAATTTTTATCTTTTACGGTTTTGTTTCCCATTATCTTAATAATTCCGCTATTATTAATTGGACTTTGTTTTTACGATGAAATCCTGTTTTTTCTGTCAAAAAAGAATGCAATTGTTAAAAGTTATATATGGCTTATCCCATTTATTGGGTTAACTATGGCATATTTCGAAATTTTTTATGCTTGGGCACGCGTTCATATGCACTCTGTCTTTGGAAATTTTGTTAAAGAAATTGGTCTGAGATTGTTTTCTTTATTTCTATTGATAGCAGTTTATTATGATGTACTGAGTGTCGAAGGATTTGTATATGCAACTGCAGGATTATATTTTTTAGCCTTTTTGGTTACTATGTTTTATGCTTTTAGTGTTCAGAAACCTCATTTTCAGATTTCAAAACCAAAGAATGCAAAAGATATATTAGTTTATTCATTTTATATTATTTTGTCTGGAAGTGTTGCCAATTTACTTTTAGATGGAGATAAAATGATATTAAATCAATATATGATTATTGATAATATTGCGTTCTATTCGGTTGCAACTTATATAGCATTAGTCATTTCAGTTCCAAGTCGTGCCATGCATCAAATTGTTTATCCAATTACTGCAAAATTAATGCATGAAAACAAACATGACGAATTAAATGAACTTTATAAAAAAACATCTATTAACCTTCAAATGGTTGGTGGTTTTGTAATGCTTTGCATTTTTGTAAATATTAATCAATTATATGAATTAGTTCCGAAAGAATATAGCGGCGGAATTTCTGTAGTATTTATGATTGGTCTTTCTAAATATTTTGATTTAATTTTAGGAAACAATAATGCGATTATTTTTAATACCAAATATTACAGAATGGTGTTGTATTTAGGACTAATGTTGGTTGTTTTAACAATTGTGCTAAATATGATTTTTATTCCAATTTTTGGAATTTTCGGTTCTGCGTTTGCAACGCTTTTATCTATTACTTTGTATAGTTTGGCTAAACTCCTTTTTGTCGTTAAAAAACTTCATTTATATCCATTTACAAAGCAGACTATTCATTCAATGGTTTTAACTTTTGCTTTATTTTTGGTATTTTATTTTTGGGAATTTCCATTTTTCCAATTAATTAGTATAGCTTTAAAATCCATTTTGGTTACTATTCTATATGTTTATTTGAATTATAAATTCAAGATTTCGACAGATATTAATAACGTGATTGATTCTGTTTTAAAAAAAATAGGAATTAAAATATAAGTAAGATTTTACCGAAAATTGAAAGTAATTTAAAATCGTAGCTTTTTTGTTTTTATATTTGTTAGAAAGGATAACTAATTTATTTCTAATAGAATATGAAAATAAAAATACTTAGTTTATTAGGGTTCTTTCTTATATTTTCTTCGTCATTAATATTTGCTCAAACAAATGATAAGCAGATTTTAGATAAATCAGTTACGCCAATAAAACTCAAAGGTTATCCGGTTAGTCCGTTTAAAGACACACTTTTTTTAGTTTATACTAATGTAGGATCTTTTTCGGCTAAAGAGCGGGCTAATTATATTTCGAATAAAATTAAAAAGCTTTATGAAGAGTCTTTTTTTGAGAAAGATTCTGTAATTATAGTTCCTTCTGATGTTTCTCTAGATATTGTTTACAAAAACGATTTGGTAATAATGTCTGTTTTAAAAGCAGATGCAAACGCAGAAAATGCTTCAATGTCTTTTATTGCTAAACGTAATTTAGCATTAATTAAAAGGGCTATTATTTATCAGAATGAAAATTATTCGCAATTGCCAAAACGAATTGGATATACGGCATTGTTAATCCTTATAATTAGTTTGGTTTTATTTTTGGCGGGGAAACTTTTTAATTTGCTCAAAAAATATATCATTAAAAACAAAGCACGATATTTCAAAGGAGTTAGTTATAATTCTATAAAAATATTATCTCCACAAAAACAGCAATTTATATTTCTTCGTCTTTTCGGATTTATAAAAACGATAACTCTAATTTTTATTGTTTATCTATCTCTGCCTGTTTTATTTAGCATTTTTCCGGCAACAAAAGAATATACAACAACATTGCTTCAGTGGATATTAACACCAGCGAAATCAGTTTTAATGGGACTTGTTGATTTTTTACCGAGTTTAATAACCATTATTGTAATCATCATCATTTTTAGATATGCATTAAAATTGATCAAATTTTTCTTTTATGAAATAAAATCAGAAAACATTAAAATAGATGGATTTTACAGCGATTGGGCTTTGCCTACATTCAATATCATCCGCTTATTAATGTATGCTTTTATGTTAGTAATTATATTTCCTTATTTGCCAGGATCTGATTCTTCGATATTTAAAGGCGTATCTGTATTTGTAGGTGTTTTATTTTCGCTTGGTTCTTCAAACGCAATTGCAAATATGGTGGCAGGTTTGGTCATTACATATATGCGTCCGTTTAAAATCGGAGATTACATAAAAATTGGCGATGTAAGTGGAGAGGTAATAGAAAAAACAGCTTTAGTTACTAGAATTAGAACGCCTAAATTTGAAGATATTACAATTCCGAATGCTACAGTTTTGTCTAGTACTTCTACAAATTATTCGGCAAATACACAGCAATCTACAAACGGATTATTAATTCATACTACAGTATCAATTGGTTACGACGTTCCGTGGACAGCCATTCATAAAGCTTTAATTGATGCAGCTTTAAAAACAGAAATGATTGAAAAAGAACCAAAACCATTTGTGCTTCAAACAAGTTTGGATGATTTTTATGTTTCGTACCAAATTAATGTCTATACAAAAGAACCTACAAAGCAGCCAAGGATATATTCATCTCTTCATCAGAATATTCAAGACTCATTTAATGCGGCTGGAATCGAAATTATGTCTCCACATTATAGTGCTTTACGAGACGGAAATGCTTCCACCGTGCAATCGGACGAAAAAAGTAACGATAAATTATAACTTCTGTAATCTAGAAAGCTTAAAGTTAACTAATTGAAAAATAGCGATTAAATTTAAAATTTTAACACCTGATTATTTTGTAATTAATCGAATTAAAATTAACTTTAACATGAAAAGTTATCAGTAGTTTGTTGTAATAGCCTGTTTTTTTCTAACAAAATCTATAATTGTAGGTATTTTTTTATTATTTAGAAATGGGTATTTTTGCAAGAAATTACAAATGAAAGTGTAATTTAGAATTAATTGTAGAGTAATAATTATGAAGGACAATCATCTTAGCCATGAACAAAGCATGCAGGTATTTTCCAATATGATCTCAAACAAAGTTCATAAGGGGTTTACGCTGGAAGAAAGAAATGATAAGTTGCTTTTTGCAGTTTTATCTAAAGGAGGGAAAGTGGTTAACCACAGTTTAAATTTCATGATTTTTTGTTTAACTCTCGGTTTGTGGTCGTTCGCATGGCTATATTTAACTTTTGAGGCTTCAAAACAGAAAAAGATTTTAGTAGCTATTGATGAAGACGGTTTTCCATTTGAAGAAAGATGTCTCGTAGCTTAAATAATGAAGAATAAAATAATAAAAGCCATAAATACAAACTAATCAATTGTATTTATGGCTTAATTATTTTTAGAAAGAAAGAAAATTTATAATTTATCCTTTAAATAAATTCCAGTTACTGAGTCTTTTACTTTTACAATATCTTCTGGAGTTCCAGAAGCCAGTAAATAACCCCCATTTTCACCACCTTCAGGTCCAAGATCCAGAATCCAATCGGCACATTTTATTAAATCAAGATTATGCTCGATAACAATAATAGAATGCCCTTTTTCGATTAAAGCGTCAAAAGAAGCTAAAAGCTTTTTAATATCATGAAAATGAAGTCCCGTTGTTGGTTCGTCGAATACAAATAAAGCTTTTTCTTTTGTTGCGCCTTTTACTAGAAAAGAAGCCAATTTAATACGTTGTGCTTCGCCTCCAGAAAGGGTAGAAGAAGATTGACCTAATTGCACATAACCAAGACCAACATCTTGAAGAGGCTGTAATTTTTGTGTAATTTTTGATTGTTTGTTTTTTTCGAAAAAAGCAATCGAATCATCAATTGTCATTGTTAGAATGTCGTTGATGTTTTTATTATCAAAAGTAACTTCTAAAATTTCTTTTTTAAATCGTTTTCCTCCACAAGTTTCACAAGGTAATGAAACATCTGCCATAAAGACCATTTCGACGTTTATAGAGCCTTCTCCTTTACAAGTTTCACATCTGCCTCCGTCGACATTAAAAGAGAAATGTTTGGCTTGATAGCCTCTTATTTTCGATAATTTTTCTTTGGCATATAAATCACGAATGTCATCGTAAGCTTTTATGTAAGTTACAGGATTCGATCTAGAACTTCTTCCAATCGGATTTTGGTCTACATACTCGATATGTTTGATTTGAGAAAACGAACCTTTTAGCTCTGTAAACTGTCCCGCTTTTTCAGAGGCACTTTCCAGCTTTTTCTGCATTGCAGGAAATAAAATTTTCTTAATTAAGGTACTTTTTCCACTTCCTGATACACCTGTAACAACGGTTAAAACATCTAAAGGAAAAGTAACATCAATATTTTTTAAGTTGTTTTCGCGTGCGCCAACAATATCAATATGATTTTTGAATTTTCTTCTTTTCTTCGGGACAGTAATTTCTAAATCACCATTTAAATATTTAGCTGTTAATGAATCAGATTTTAAAATTTCATCATAAGTTCCCTGAGCGACTAGTTTTCCTCCAAAAGTTCCAGCTTCAGGACCGATATCAATAATCATATCAGCAGCTTTCATGATGTCTTCATCGTGTTCAACTACAATAACGGTATTTCCTAAATCGCGAAGAGAAAGCAAAACTTTGATCAATCTTTCAGAATCTTTCGGATGCAAACCAATACTTGGCTCATCTAAAATGTACATAGAGCCAACCAAACTGCTTCCTAAAGAAGTTGCAAGATTAATACGCTGCGATTCTCCTCCGGAAAGTGTAGCAGAATTTCTATTCAAAGTAAGATAATCTAGGCCAACTTCGGTTAAAAATGACAAACGATTATTAATTTCAACCATTAAACGTTTTGCGATTTGCTTTTCGTAAACGTTCAATTCAATATTTTTAAAGAATGTAACTAAATGTTTAATCGGTAAATCGACTAAATCTGAAACAGTTTTTCCGTTGATTTTTACGTATGAAGCCTCTTCGCGAAGACGTTTGCCTTTACAGACGTGACATTTAGTTTTTCCGCGATAGCGCGATAACATTACACGATTTTGAATCTTATAATTTTTTTCTTCTAATTCTCTAAAGAAATCATTTAAACCCTGAAAATATTGATTTCCAGTCCAAATTAAATCTTTTTGTTCTTCAGTTAATTGAAAATATGGTTTGTGAATTGGAAAATCAAACTTATAAGCATGTTTAACAAATTCATCTTTATACCAACTCATACTCTCGCCACGCCAAGGATAAATAGCGCTTTCGAAAATAGATAATGAAGTATTCGGAACCACGAGATCTGCATCAATTCCGATTATATTTCCGTAACCTTCGCAAACAGGGCAAGCTCCGTAAGGATTATTGAAGCTGAATAAATGGACATTTGGTTCTAAAAAGGTGATTCCGTCGAGTTCAAATTTATTAGAATACGAAAATCTTTTTTCGCCATTCAGTTCTTGTAAAAAAGCAATTCCTTTTCCTTCAAAAAAAGCAGTTTGAACAGCGTCGGCAAGACGATTGTAGAATTCTTCTTCCTCTTTTACAACAATACGATCTATAATCAATAAAATATCTTTATTATCAAATTGATGTAAATCTGAAGCATTAAATTCATCTAAACGAACCATTTCGTTATCGACCAAAATACGCGCAAATCCTTGTTGCAATAGTACTTTCAGTTTGTCTTCTAGCTGTCTTCCTTCTTCTAAATGAATAGGAGCAAGCAGCAACCATTTGCTGTCTATTTCTAGAGTTTTTACATCAGAAATAACATCTGTTACCGTATTTTTTTTAACCTCTTGTCCAGAAATTGGCGAGTAAGTGCGCCCAATTCTAGCGAATAAAAGTTTAATGTAATCGTAAATTTCGGTAGAAGTTCCAACAGTTGAACGTGCATTTGTTGTATTAACTTTTTGCTCAATTGCAATTGCCGGAGCAATACCCTTTATGTATTCTACTTTTGGTTTGTCTAAACGACCTAAAAACTGACGAGCATAAGAAGACAAACTCTCTACATAACGTCGTTGCCCTTCGGCATATAAAGTATCAAAAGCTAAACTCGATTTTCCAGATCCCGAAAGACCTGTTATAACAACAAGTTTGTTTCGAGGAATAACCACATCTACATTTTTTAAATTATGTACTTGTGCTCCTTTTATTATAATATTTGATTTTGGGTCTATTTTAGAAAGATCAATTTGCATAAAAAAGTCAATTTTTACAAAAGTAATCAATTTCAAGGAGGATTTTGTTATGGATTTAGTTCCAAATAATAACTATTTTATTCTGGAAAATAATTATATAGACTTAATCAAATGCCGAAATTAAAGGAAAAAACGCCACTATTTTATGATTTAATTTTATTAGAATAAATTTAATAACAGAGTTAATTTTAAGAATTTTATGAATGTTTTTGGGGCTTTTGTATGTAAAGTTTAAGTTTATTTTAGATTATTAAATATTTTTAGCACAATTATTACTGAATTAATTTGGTTTTTAAAATAAATATTTGTTAAATTTGGCCAGAACATTATTATAACTCATAAAAAAGAAAAGCCTATTTAAGAAAACTACTTTTTAGAAAATTTACTCCAAATTTTTAAACACAAACTAAAAAAAGTAGTTATTATGGCTGATCTGCATACTCCAGACGCTCTATTGGTTAAAAATTATGTTGAAGGCAATGAGGCGGCCCTTGCAACATTAATAAAAAGGCATGAATCTAAGATATATGGTTTTATATATTCTAAGATTGCCGATAGAGATATTTCAAATGATATTTTTCAAGATACTTTTATTAAAGTAATCAAAACTTTAAAAAGCAATTCTTATAACGAAGAAGGTAAATTTTTGCCTTGGGTTATGCGTATTTCTCATAACTTAATCGTAGATCATTTTAGAAAAACTAAAAAAATGCCTATGTATAGAGAAACAGAAGAATTTTCTATTTTCTCTATAATGTCTGACGATTCACTAACAATTGAAGGCAAAATGATTGTAGATCAAGTAGAAGTTGATTTGAAAAAGTTAGTAGAAGAGCTTCCAGAAGATCAAAAAGAGGTTTTAGTAATGCGTATGTATCAAGATATGAGCTTTAAAGAAATCTCTGAAATTACAGGCGTAAGTATCAATACTGCATTGGGAAGAATGCGTTACGCTCTTATGAATTTGAGAAAAATAATTGATAAACATCAAATTATTTTAACCAACTAATACTATTTTGATAATAAGCTCGTTATACTAATATAAATCATTTTGAAAGTATGGCGAAAATTTACTCAAAAAAAGCATTAGCTTCTAAAGATCTTAAACCTAAAAAAGAAGTTGTTTCTTTTATTTTAAACTATTCTCAAGCTTTAACTGTAGTTAAGGTTGAAGATAAAAGTTTCGAGATCATAGCTAATTAAACCACTCACTATTTAAGTCGGAGGTTTATTAAAAATATAGCCAAATGGTCGTTTTGGCTGACATACTCACTATTTGTATTCGTACTAATAGTGAGTTTTTTTGTTTATAATTTTAGAATTGTCTTTTTACATTTTTCAGCTAAAAAAAATGTTTTTCTCTAGATAATTTTTTTATAAGTTTTTTATGCTATTTTTTCTAAGTTTTGTTAAAATTTAATAATTAGATTCGATTTTGTGTGTTTATTTAGTTTTTAATTTTATTTTAGTTAAAAACTAATCTATTATTCATTAAAAAAGCTATTAAATCCTTTTTTCTTTAATTAGCTATTTTTTAAAGAGTATGATTTGAATAACCAATGAATTAATAATTAAATACTTAACCAAAACCAGATTATTTATGATGAAAAATTACCCTCCGCTGTTAAGTTGATCTTTATTTGATTTTACGCAGAAAATATTTAAACCAGCAGATATTTATGTGTCTATTAATTTCAGTATAATTTAAAGTTACTATCTGGAATTGATGCCTCAAAAACAAAAAGAAATCATTTAATCAACCAAAACTTAACCGCAAAATGAAAGAGAACATTAGAATGCTATCATGCTTGTTTATGATTAGTATGGGTGCTTTTGCCCAAAAAGAACAAATCAAGGAAGCACAATCTTTGTATGATAAAGGAAAAAGCCAGGAATCTTTGGCGATTTTAAAGAAAGCAGAATATCTAATCCTTAATGCTTCCGATGAAGACAAATCAGACTATTATTTCTTAAAAGGAAATGTTTATAAAGATCTTGCTACAAAAGATATAGATGCTGTCAATAATTTTACATTAGCATCTCAGGCTTATCAAGATGTTTTTTTATATGAAAATGAGTCTGGAAAATACAAATCTACCGTAAAAGCAAATATGGCTTTAAAAGACATGAAAGGTAGTTTGGTAAACGGTGCGATGGCAGATTTTAAAGCAGGTCGATTTAAAGAAAGTGCTGAGAAAAGTTATAAAGTGTATTTATTTGACAAAAAAGACACTTTAAATTTATACAACGCTGCGTCTTCATCTATTAATGCAAAAGATTACAATTCCGCAGTTATGTATTACGAACTTTTAAAGAAAATTAATTATTCAGGAAAAGGAGTTTTATATTTCGCAAGCAACAAAAAAACTAAAGAAGAAGATAGATTTACTTCTCCAAAAGCTAGAGAATCGGCTATTCAGCAAGGACTTTATGATAAACCAAGAACAGAAACGGTTCCTTCAAAAAAGATTGAAGTTATAAGTAATTTAGCTTATTCTTATATGGAGAAAAAAGATTATCTAAAAGCAGAGTCAACTTATAATTCGGTTTTAGAGTTAAATCCTAATTACATCGATGCTTATATTAATTTAGCTTATCTTAAATTGCAGATAAAGAGAGATATAGCAGATGAAATTTCAACTTTAGGAACGACTCCTTCAGAAATGAAAAAGTACGATAAATTGAATGCTCAAAAAGACGATGTAACAAGAAGTGCGATTCCGTATCTTAAAAAAGTTTTGACACTTGAACCTAAAAACGAAGATGCAACAAAAACATTATTAGGTGTTTATAGATCTTTAGATATGACTACTGAATATAATGCGTTAAAAGCATCAAGATAATTTTCAAAATATAAATCAAAAAAAATAAGGCGCAAATTACTTTTGCGCCTTATTTTTTGAAATCACAGAAGCTTTTTCCATTTCTTCAATAATTGATTTTTTTCCAATTGTTTTGGTAATAATATCTTTTTCAAGACTCCAACCGCGAGCAGGCGAATATTCTCTTCCGTACCAAATAATCTGGAGATGCAAATCATTCCATAAATCTCTAGGAAATAATCTCTTAGCATCTTTTTCGGTTTGAGCAACATTTTTGCCATTCGATAAATTCCATCTATACATTAATCTGTGAATATGCGTGTCAACGGGAAAAGCAGGAACTCCAAAAGCTTGCGACATTACAACGCTTGCTGTTTTATGTCCAACGGCAGGTAAAGCTTCGAGCGCTTCAAAACTCTGCGGAACTTCTCCATTATATTTTTCAATCAAAATTTCAGATAAACCATAAATTCCTTTCGATTTCATTGGCGATAAACCGCAAGGACGAATAATTTCTTTAATTTCTTCCACAGACATTTTCACCATGTCGTACGGATTATCGGCTTTTGCAAACAGCAAAGGAGTGATTTGGTTCACGCGAACATCAGTACATTGAGCAGAAAGTAAAACGGCAATTAATAAAGTATAAGGATCTTTATGATCTAATGGAACAGGTATAGTAGGGTAGAGTTCTTTTAAAGTATCAATAACAAATTGTACACGAGCTTCTTTATTCATTTTTGTTTTTTTAATCCCGTAAAAATAGTATAATTTTGATGATGTGCCTAATCCAGCTTTCCGTTTTAACTCCTCATTATGCTAGTAACATTTTTAAATACAAAAAATGTAAACTATCATAATTCCGGGGTTTTCACTGCAATCTGGGGCAAAAAATAATAATTAACAATTTATAGAGATATGACAACATTAAAAGTAGGAGATAAAGCGCCAAATTTTTCAGGAACAGATCAAGACGGAAAAACACATAAACTAGCAGATTACGCAGGAAAAAAGCTAGTTGTTTTCTTTTATCCAAAAGCAAGCACGCCAGGTTGTACAGCCGAAGCATGTGATTTAAGAGATAATTTCGAACGTTTTAAAGCCAATAATTACGAACTTTTAGGAGTAAGTGCAGACAGTGCAAAAGCACAATCTAAATTTAAAGACAAATACGAATTTCCTTTTCCGTTACTTGCCGACGAAGATAAGTCAGTTATCAATGCGTTTGGAGTTTGGGGACCAAAAAAGTTTATGGGAAAAGAATACGACGGAATCCATAGAACAACTTTCGTAATCGACGAAAAAGGAATTATCGAAGAGGTAATCGAAAAAGTAAAAACAAAAGAACACGCTTCGCAGATTTTGAAATAGCTTGTTTTTGTTTCAAGTTTCCTGTTGGGACTTAGTTTTAACGCAAAGTTCGCTAAGTTTTTTCGCAAAGCTCGCAAAGTTTTACAATTTCAATTAAAGTTTTTTTAAGTTCTCAAAGTTTATAAGTATTGATTATACTACTTTGAGGACTTAAAAAAACTTTTAACAAAGCTTTATGTAATTTCTCTGCGAGCTTTGCGAAAAAACTTAGCGAACTTTGCGTTAAAAAAACACTCAGTTCAAAACCTGAAACCTGAAACTAGGAAAACTTGAAACAAAAAAAAAGTCCCAATAAAGGGACTTTTTTATTACGTATTTTGTTCTAATTCTTTCTGCGGATGATATCCAAAAAGATGATGTTCTTTTATAATTTCTGGAATTCCAGGAGGAAGCATTGGTTCCCATCCTGTTTTACCTTGATTAATCATTTTTAAAACTTCTCTAGAGAATACTTCTAGAATATTTGGATCATAGTCTTCAATATCGACTACTTTTCCGTTGAATTTAAAGAATTTGTACAATTCTTTCATTCTAGGATGAACCTTCAAATTGTTAGAATTCATCAAACTTCCATCTTCATCTAACATCGGATACAAGAAAACCTTCATGTCGCGATAGAATAATTTTCCGAAAGCTTCCAGAATTCCACCACTTAAATGACGGTAATATTTCTCGTCAAAAATATCAACAAGGTTGTTTACACCCATTGCTAATCCCATGCGGGCTTTGGTATAATTGGCGAAATATTCAACTACTTTATAATATTCTTGGAAATTAGAAATCATAACAGTTTGGCCAAGAGAACAAAGTAATTCGGCTCTGTCCATAAAATCGCGTTCATCGATTTCTCCATCAGAGCGTAAATTCGAAAGAGTGATTTCGAAAATAACTAATGTGTTGCTTTTTTCAACCTTATTTTCATTGAGAAACATTTTTAGTGATTTCTCATACATATCCATATTTACTTTTGTAACTGGGCGAAAACTTCCTCTTAATGCTAAAAGGTTCTTTTTGTATAAAATCGCAGCAGGTAAAATATTTTTTCCTTCTGGATTAAACATTACGGCATCAGTCATTCCGTTTTTAACCAATTGTAAACTCATCAAACGGTTGTCAACGTCAGCAAAACGAGGTCCCGAAAAGTTAATGGTGTCGATCTCTAATTGATCTTTGTCTAAGTGATCGTATAAATAACGAAGTAATCGTTTTGGATCGTTGTATTTGTAAAAAGCACCGTAAATTAAGTTTACACCTAAAATTCCAAGTGTTTCTTGTTGTAATCTTGCGTCGGTTTCTTTAAAACGAATGTGAAGGATAATTTCGTTGTAAGCTTCGTCTGGTTCAATTTGGTATCTAATTCCAACCCAACCGTGACCTTTAAATTGTTTTGCAAAATCTATCGTGGCGACAGTATTGGCATAACTAAAGAAAAGTTTTGTAGGGTGTTTTTCACGACTTAAACGCTCCTCGATAATTTGCCCTTCGTGGGTAAGCATTTTTTTTAATCGCTCTTCGGTAACATATCTTCCGTCATTTTCAGAACCGTAAACGGCATCGCTAAAATCTTTATCGTAAGCAGACATTGCTTTAGCTATTGTTCCCGATGAACCTCCGGATCTGAAAAAGTGTCTAACAGTCTCTTGTCCAGCACCAATTTCAGCAAATGTTCCGTAAATATTCTCGTTTAAATTAATGCGTAACGCTTTGTCTTTTATAGAAGGAATCTGTTCGATGACCTTGTCACCTTTGAGTTTTATTTCTGTACCCATTTTGTTTTAAATAGATTTGTTACAAAGTTAGTAAATTAGCAGTCTAATGAAAGAGAAATAATCTATTTTTGTAAAAAAATTAAGTTCAATTGAAGGTTTATTTTTTAGGTACAGGTACTTCACAAGGCATTCCGATAATCGGAATCGATCATCCAGTTTGTAAAAGCACTGATGCTAAGGACAAAAGGCTTCGCGTTTCGATCTGGATTACGTGGGAAGATCATTCATTTGTAATCGATTGCGGTCCCGATTTTAGGCAGCAAATGCTTTCCTGCGGATGCCGAAAATTAGATGCAATTCTGTTTACGCATGAACACGCAGATCATACAGCAGGATTAGACGATATTCGCCCTTTTAATTTTAGGCAAGGTGAAATTCCAATTTACGGACATCAACGAGTTTTAGATAATCTAAGGCGTCGTTTTGACTATGTTTTTGAAACGGTAAATAAATATCCTGGTGCACCAAGTGTTAAGACAATAGAAGTGCAAAATAATATATCTTTTGCTGTTGGAGATAAAACCGCAATTCCAATAAATGTTATGCATGGTGAATTACAGGTTTTTGGCTACCGCATAGACGATTTTGCTTATTTGACAGATGTAAAAACAATTGATCCGATTGAAACTGAGAAACTGAAAGGTTTAAAAGTTTTGGTTGTAAATGCTTTGCGCGTAGAACCACACGATACCCATTTTAATCTGCAAGAAGCACTTGATTTTATAAATCTTGTTAAACCTGAGAAAGCTTATTTAACTCATATCAGCCATGTTTTAGGTTTTCATGAAGAAGTACAAAAGCAACTTCCAGAAAATGTTTTTTTGGCTTACGATAATTTAGAAATTACCATTTAATTATACCACACAATGAAAAAATCCTTAATGCTTTATCTTTTTATTTTAGCAATTTTAATGAACGTGTTTACGTACGCATTTTATAGCGGAGAAGTAAAATTTGCTCAGAATAGATACGATAAAACAACTAAGAAGCTGAGAGATAGCATTAATCTAGTAAAAACACAATTAGCCGAAGCTGATTATTTTTCTCTAGAACATAATGAAAACGCGCAAAATTACTTTGATAATAGCGCTTCTGGAGGAAAAGTTATTTTATATGAAAAACTGATTCCGGTTGTAACAGAAAAGTTGCTAGATTTTAATTCAGATCCAAAAGGAAATCCGTACACAGGTCAAGATCAAATCGGACCGACAAAATTTGTTATTAATAAAGTGAAAATTTTAAACCATAGATGGATTATTGCAGATTACAGCAATGGAGAATTGTGGGGAGAAGTCTTGTTAAAATACTTTGTTGATAACGATGATAATATTACCTTTGAAGTAAATCAAACTTGGTTATATCAAAAATAGGATTTTTTAAATCCTATTTTTTTTGACCTTTAAATAAATTAGGATTATGAAAAAGATGTTTTTGTTGTTAATGCTTGTTAGTGTGTTTTCTTGTGCTAAAAAGGTTTCTCAGGAAAAAGTTGTTGCAAAAGAGCCACAGAAAGAAAAAGTTGTAGTAGGAGCAGATGCTGATTCTCATGGATGTAAAGCTTCTGCAGGATATACTTGGTCAATTTTAAAAAAGGAATGTATTAGAATTTTCGAAAATAGTACAAAACTAAATCATGCTGAAGACGGAAAAACATATACAACAGTCTCGTATGTTATTTTTGACGGAAATAAAGCAGAACTTTTTCTAGACACTCAAAAAGAATCCATTATTTTAGAAAGAAAATCAGAAGGCGATTCTTGGGTTAATGGCGATTGGCAATTAATTCCTTGGAAAGGTTATGTTTTGAAGAAAAACGGAAAGATTATTTATACAGGAGAATAAAGTTTTCAGTTGCGGTGACAGTTTATAGTTTAGAACTTTGTCAAAGTTTGAAACTTTGACAAAGTTTTTTTTCGTTCGAGACTGAAAACTGAAACTGTGACTGAAAACTACAAAGCTAGCCAATTCTTAAAATCAAAGAAATTCTGCGGAGCAACTCCGTGTCCAACAGGATATTCTTTGTAAGTAACTGGAATATTTAGTTTTTCTAAAATGGCAGGAGTTTTTCTAGCCCATTTAATTGGAATAACTTGATCTACAGTTCCGTGAGAAGCGAAGAATTTTAAGTTTTTAAAATCATTATTTTCAAAACCTTCTTTGATAATTTCTTCGTTGAAATAGCCGCTCATTGCCACAACTCTTTGAATTTTTTCTGGATATGAAAGTGCAGTTGCATAACTCAAAATAGATCCTTGACTGAATCCGATTAAAGTGACATTATTTGCGTCAATTGGGTATTTTGCAACTAATTCGTCAATAAAATTGGCAATCATATCTCTAGATGTTTTTGCCTGTTCGTTATCAGAAAACTTATTTTGATCTGCATCAAAATTAATCGCGTACCAAGCGTAAGCGCCATATTGCAAATCATAAGGAGCTCTTGCAGAGATGATATAATAATTATCAGGAAGTTCTGAGGCAAAAGAGAATAAATCTTCTTCATTGCTTCCGTATCCGTGCAGTAAAAGCAATAACGGATTTTTATCTAAAATTACTTTTGGTTCTCTTATTTTATATTCTAATGATAGATTCATTTTTTGATTGTTAATTGTAAGTTGTGAATTGTAAATTTTCAACTTTGTCAAAGTTATTGGGATTTCAAAATTGAATTTTCCTAACCTATAGATTTAAACCATTTCTGAAATAATTCTCCAACTAAAGGAATTGGTTTCATTTGACCTTGAATAGCATTAAAAATACCGAAAGTCCAAAGAATTGAAATACAAATCCACATTGGGAAAGTAATAAAAAAGCTGTCGAAATTGCTTATAATGGCTCCCAAAGAAATAAAAGTTAACGATAAACCTAAAGCCTGACGGATATGAAAAGAAGCAAAACTATTCTTGTTCTCCGAATTCATAGACATTGCAATCAAAACACCAATAATTAAAATGTAACTGGTTATTGCAATTGGTTTTCCTTCTTCAATTGTATTCTTCATTTTATTATTTTGTAACAAGTTGATTTTGATTGTAAATTCCGTAAACTGAACCTTTAAGATCAGTTCCTAAAAATGCAGAATTTTTAGATTTTGAAAGAATATTTTCTTTCTCAAAAGTTGATTTATGCTCAGTTGTAAAAAGTGTCAAATTAGCTTTTGCGCCTTCTTCGATTGTAGAATTTTCAAGACCGAAAATAGTTCTTGCTGCAGTTAATTTTGCTACAATAGTTTCTACTGGTAAAACCGTCATTAATGCTCCAAAAGCACTTTCTAAACCAATAGTTCCGTTTTTGGCTGTATCAAATTCCATTTTTTTGAATTCGATGTCAATCGGATTATGATCTGAAGTAATCATATCGATTGTGCCGTCAGCAACTCCGTTTAAAAGAGCTTGCCTGTCAACTTCTGTGCGTAATGGCGGCGTAACTTTAAAACGAGTATCAAATCCGTCTAGTTTTTCATCTGTTAAAACCAAATGATGAACAGATGCGCTACAAGTTACGTGTAAGCCTTTTAATTTTGCTTCTCTAATTAATTCAACTGATTTTGCTGTAGAGATTGTCGGAATATGAAGTTTTCCGCCTGTATATTCTAATAAAAACAAGTTTCTTGAAATTTGAAGTTCTTCAGCTAAATTTGGAATTCCTTTCAAACCTAATCTTGTAGAAACAATTCCTTCGTTAGCAACTCCATTTCCTTTTATGTTTGGATCTTGAGAATATGCAATTACCAAACCATCAAAATCTTGTACATATTGTAAAGCGATTTTTAAAATATTCGCGTTGTCTATGCTTTTATTATAATCTCCAAAAGCTACTGCACCAGAATTTTTCATATCAAAAAGTTCTGCCATATCTTTTCCTTCGCTGGCTTTTGTTAAAGCTCCAATTGGGAAAATTTCTGTTGCAAAACCATTGGCTTTATTTTTTACAAAGTTTACTTGAGACTGATTGTCAATAATTGGTAGTGAATTTGGTTGTAAAGCAATTGCTGTAAAACCGCTTTTTGCTGCAACATTTAATCCGTTTGCAATGGTTTCTCTGTCTTCATAACCTGGCTCTCCAAGAGAAACGCTGCTGTCAAACCAACCTTGAGAAACGTGAAGATCATCGAATCTTACAACTTCTGCATCGTCGTTTGGAAGAGAAACGCCTATTTTTTCTATTAAACCATCTGCAATTAAAAGATCAACGGTCTGATTGTGAAACGGACTTTTTGAGTCGATAATTTTGGCGCTTTTGATGATTATTTTCATATTTTGGATATTTATTTTATTAAAACATTAAATGTTTTTATTTTCTACGATTAAGAAATTAAGTTAATAAAGTGAAGAACTTAATTTTCTAAACATTAAAAAATTAAGTTCACAAAGCAAAAACTTAATAATCTTAATGTCTTAATGGTAAAAAAATCATTTCACAAATTTTATAATTGCCATTTCTAATGCTAAAAATAACAGTGCAAAGATAACAAACCATTTCCAAATTTGGCTGTCAGTTCGCTCAGTTTGTAGCGTATTAAAAATGGTCGAAATCGTATCGGCAGTTTTGAAATCTGAAACTACATTGGTGTTTACTTGACTCAAATCGCTTTCGGTTCTTTTGTAATTAAAACTGATATTTTCTACCCATTCTTTTTTATCGAAAATACCGTAATTGCCAGCCGTTTCCGGAAAATCGTTAAAGGTTAATTTGACTTTATTGTTTAAAATCTGTTGAATCGGAATAAACGAATCTTCATTTCCTTTTACTTCTAAAATTGCATCTTTTGTCAATAAAACATCTACAAAATAGGGCTGGTTATTTCCAATTGTTAATGCATTTACGCCAGTTTTTTGATTGTATTGTCCGATTTTGTAAAACAACGGAACAATTAAAGGAGATTGTTGAAAATTAGAATTTGAACTGTTTATCGGCGCCGTAAAAAGTGTAATTCCAGAAATCTGATTTTGAATCGCAGTAACAAAAGAAGTTTGATCTTCAAACGAAAGTACTGCAGGATAAGAGCTAGAAACAGCAAATGAACTATTTACTTTTGGATACTGAAAATTCGTGATTTTGTTTTCAAAAACTCCCGAAAATAGTGGATGATCGAAATTAATTTTGGTAATTAATTTACCGGTATTTTCTAGATTTCCGAATTGAATTTTTCCAAAATTGCTTAATAAAGCATTTAGGTTTGAAACGGAACTTTTTTCAGAAGGAATTACAACCAAATTTCCGCCTTTAGAAACAAAAGCTTTCAAAGTCGTTTGCAGCGCTTGCGGAATTTCAATTAATTCGTTTAAAATAATCGTGTTTTGTTTTTCTAAACTATTGTAATCTAAAGAGCTGATGGAATAATTATGATAATTAAATTCGCCAGAAGTATAAATTCGAGACAAGAAATTGCTCTTTTCGGGTTCGCCAATACTAATTACGTTAGTTTTTTTGTTTTTAGAAATACTGAAAAACAATTTGTTGTCATAAGTCAAACCATTGTCTTCAATTGTTACATATCCATGAAAAGCTTCTTTCGGAATCGTAAAATTGATTTTCTTTTTCTTCGCGTCAAAATTCACAATTGTTTTGGCAATCAGTTTGTTTTGATTGTATAAAGCTGTCGAAACTGGTTTGAAATCTTCGCTATAAGCAGATAAATTGATTCCGATTTCATAAAAATTTTCCAAAGTTTGATTGATGTAAACGCTGTCAATAGAAACGTTGTTTTTTTGTTCAGCTTCTGGAATGATGAAATATGGTTTTTCTTCAAAATCTATATTTGCAATATCTTTTTGTTTTAAACCAACAGCATCTGTAATAATTACAATATCTTTTTTATGTGCCGATTTATGCGCTTTGATTTTGGCTGAAATAGCTGAAAGATCGAATGAAGTGGCGCTGTATTTTAAATTCTGTAAAGCGCTTTTGGAAGATTTAATATCGGTATTCCAAAAATTTTCTGTGTTTGTTAATAAAGAAAATTGAGTGTTTTCTGGAGTGTTTTCAAGCAATTCCTGAACTGCTCTTTTTAATAATTCACCTTTTTTTCCTTTTGCTTGCATGCTAAACGAATTGTCTAAAACAATATACATTTCATTTGACGCATTTTTGCTGTCTTTTGCCTCAAAAAAAGGTTGCGCAAAGGCTAAAATTATAAAAGTTAGGAGTAATAAACGAGTCGCTAACAAAAGTCTTTTTTTGATTTTGGAGCTTTTACGAGTCTGAATGGCAAGTTCTTTTAAGAAACGAACATTGGTAAAATAGGAAGTTTTAAAACGTCTTAATTGAAATAAGTGAACCAAAATTGGAACGATCAATAAAAACAGAAAGTATAGAATTTCGGGATGTTTAAAATGCATTCTGGCTTCGATTTACTTCACTACGTTTTGTTTTTCGCGAAGATGCTCGTCAAAAATACGAATTTTTAGTTGAACCATATAAGTTCAACTAAGAGATTATAAGCGAAAAATCTAAAAAGAACTTATATGACTTATATATTGATAAACTCTTTTTTAAATGTAATTTTTCTTGTTTTAATTGTAATCTGCAAAAGATATTATTCCTTATTTTAGCTGATTCAAAAAACAAACTATGAAAAAAATATATGTCGTATTATTTTCAGCTTTATCATTGACCGCGGTAAAAGCTCAAAATAAATTCAATTTATTAGTCGGAACCTATACAAATACTTGTCAAAGCAACGGAATTTACGTTTACGAATTTGATGCTTCTTCGGGAGATTTTAAGTTGAAGAATTCTTCAGAAAATGTAGTTAGTCCGAGTTATTTGTCGGTTTCTGCAGATAATAAATTTGTTTATGCTGTAAATGAAAACGGAAATCAAAGTGCTGTAAGTGCTTTTGGATACGATTCGGCTTCAGGAAAATTAAAGTTTTTAAACACAAATGATGCGTTAGGAGCAGATCCTTGTCATTTAATTAATGACGATAAAAATGTAATAGTTGCTAATTATTCAGGAGGAAATATTGTCGTTTTTAAGAAAAAAGCAGACGGAAGTATTACAGAAGTTCAGCAATTAATTCAGCACGAAGGAAAAGGGCCGAATGCAGCGCGTCAGGAAAAAGCGCACGTACATATGGTTGTTTTTTCTCCAGATAAAAAATTCGTTTTGTCTAATGATTTAGGTTTGGATAAAATATTTATTTATAAATATAATCCAGATTCTAAAAATGAAATCCTGACATTAAAAGGAACTGTCGATGTGAAATCGGCGAGTGGACCAAGACATTTGACTTTTAGTAAAGATGGTAAATTTGTGTATTTAGTTCAAGAACTAGATGGAACTTTGACCACTTTAAGTTACGATAAAACAGGAAACTTAAAAGTAATTGCAGAAACAAGTATTTTACCAAAAGGTTTTACAGGCGGAACAGGCGCAGCAGCAATTAAAATTTCGCCAGACGGAAACTTTTTATACGTTTCTGACCGTGTAGATGCCAATGCAATATCAGTTTATAAAATTCTTAAAGATGGAAAAATCGAATTGGTAGAACAGCAAAGCACTTTAGGAAAAGGTCCAAGAGATTTTGCCATTGATCCAACTGGAAATTACCTTTTAGTAGGTCATCAATATACTAATGATATAGTTATTTTTAAAAGAAATAAAACAACAGGAAAAATCGAAGATACTGGAAAAAGAATCGAATTGTGTTCGCCAGTTGGATTGGTTTTTACGAAAATATAGTTTTTAAGGTTAAAAGTAACAAAGGCTCAAAGGTGCAGAGGTTTAGAATTCTGTACTTTTGAGCCTTTTTTATTCTCTGTCGCTTTGTTCCTTTGAACCTTTGTTCCTTAAAAAAAAGACCTATTTATTCCCGTCTTTTCTCTTCTTATCTCTGGTCTTCAACATATTTCTGTTAACAGAACCATGTGTTTTCTTTTTTGTTTTTGAAGGTCCACCTAAATTGACTTTCTGGTTCTTTTTAGATTTCTCATGAAAAGCTCCATCACCATCAAGTTTTACTTTTTTCATTAAAAACTTTCTTGGTAATTTGTCTTTCTCAGGTTCGATTAATTTTTCTGAAATTTCAACTTCTTCAGGGAAATCAGCAATTTTTAGTTCCTGATTCATTAAAACTTCAGTTTCGATTTTGAATTCTTCTTCACGAGGAGTCACAAAACTAATTGCAGTTCCTGTTGCATCTGCACGACCTGTACGACCAATTCTGTGCATATAAAGTTCTGGCATTTCTGGAAGTTCAAAGTTGATGACGTGAGAAATATTCGAAATATCCAAACCTCTCGCCATAACGTCTGTAGTAATCAAACCTCGAAGATTTCCTTCTTGAAATTCAGCCATCGTAGTCAAACGATAATTTTGAGATTTATTCGAGTGAATAACTCCAAACTGACCTTCAAATAATTCTTCAATACGCGTATGAAGCATATCTGAAATCTTTTTATTATTCACAAAAATCAAAACACGTTCGATGCTTTCGTCAGTTTCTAATAAATGTTTTAAAAGATTTACTTTAGTATTAAAGTTGGGAACATTATATGTAATCTGAGTGATTTTTTCTAACGGAGTTCCAGAAGCTGCCAAAGTTACTTCTTCAGGAAAATCAAAATAATCATTTAAGATAGTATCTACTTCATCAGTCATTGTTGCTGAGAATAGAATATTTTGACGTTTTGGTTTCATCATTGCCAAAAGCGCTGTCAATTGCGGTCGGAAACCTAAATTCAGCATTTCATCAAACTCGTCGATAACTAATTTTTGAGTTTCATCAAAACGAACAACAGCATCCAAAGCCAAATCCATTGTTCTTCCAGGAGTTCCAACCAAAATATCAACACCTTCGTAAACAGCTTTTTTCTGTGTATTGATGTTTACACCACCGTAAATTCCTAAAGTTTTAACCGACATATATTTAGTCAATTTTTCAACTTCGTCTACAACTTGAACAACTAATTCGCGGGTTGGAACCAGAATTACGATTTTTGGTGTATTAGTATTTGTAAATTTATATAATTTAAGAAGTGGCAATAAATAAGCAAATGTTTTACCAGTTCCTGTTTGAGCAATTCCCATCATATCACGTCCAGAAGTAATCACAGAAAATGATTTTTCCTGAATTGGAGTTGGTGTAGTAAATCCTAAATCGTCGATTGCTTTTTGTACCGATTTTGGAAGATTAAATTTTTCGAAAGTGCTCATTTGCTTTAAATTTTGTGCAAATGTACGTTAAATTCGTGGTTTTTTTGTTGATTTTATAATTTAAGATGCCCATTTGTCACTCTGAGCGATCCGAAACTTCGGGAGAAGAGCACTTGCCAATTGGGGCGTGGGCTTCTCCCGAAGTTTCGGATCGCTCAGCCTGACAGCATAAAATGCAAATAAAATCTATAATTTAAAAATTTAAAACCCTTCAAAAACACCTAATCCAAACAAAGCAAAATCATATTTTACAGGATCTTTCGGATCCATTTCTCTTAATTTTGTATCTAATTCTAGCAAAGCTTTTGCATCGTTTTGCTTTCGCGAAAGGATTTCAAGTTTTCGAGCAACATTTCCAGAATGAACATCAAGCGGACATGAAAGAACAGAAGGTGAAATGCTTTTCCAAATTCCTAAATCGACTCCTTTTGCATCTTGTCGAACCATCCATCGCAGGTACATGTTGATTCTTTTTGCCGCAGAATTATTTAAAGGATCTGAAATATGTTTTTGAGTTCTAGCTAAATGATCTGTTTCAAAAAATATTTTTTTGAATTCGCTAATGCTTTTCTGCAAACTGTCTTTTTCTTGATTTTTAGCAAAGACATTTTCTAATCCGTTGTGTTTTTGGTAGATATTTTTTAAGCCTTTAATAAAGCCTGCAAAATCATGTCCGTTGAAAGTTCTATGAACAAACGTTTCCAGTCTGGCTAAATCTTCGTCAGAATGTGACATGACAAAATCGTATGGCGCATTGCCCATTAATTCCATCATTCTGTGCGAATTCTTAATAATCATTTTACGGTTTCCCCAAGCAATAGAAGCACTTAGAAAACCAGCAATTTCGATGTCTTCTTTTTGAGTAAAAAGATGCGGAATCTGAACGGGATCACTTTCTATAAAATCCTGATTGTTATATTGAATGACTTTCTCATCTAGAAAATCTTTAAGTTCTGATTTATTCATATTACAATGAAATGTTCTTATTTATTCAACTTTCCTAGCCCTGATGGGAGCGGCATCCTTTTGTGGCGGGGTTCGCCATAAAAGATATAGCGGACAGCAGGAATAGCTCCTGATTACTCTAATTACTAATCTGTCCGTCAACCATAACCAATTTTCTGTCTGCCATGTTGGCTAATTCTTCATTGTGTGTTACAATAACAAATGTCTGTCCGAATTCGTCACGAAGCTGAAAAAATAATTGGTGCAGATTTTCCGCCGAATGCGTATCTAAATTTCCAGAAGGTTCATCTGCAAAAATAACATCCGGTTTGTTAATTAAAGCCCTTGCGACCGCTACACGCTGTTGTTCTCCACCAGAAAGTTCACTTGGTTTATGATTAATTCTATGAGAAAGTCCAAGATAAGTAAGCAATTTTATGGCTTCTTTTTCTGTTTCAGATGGTTTTTTACCCGCAATATGAGCGGGAATACAAACATTTTCTAAAGCTGTAAACTCAGGTAAAAGCTGGTGAAACTGAAAAATGAACCCTAAATTTAAATTTCTAAAATCGGATAGCACTTTGTCTTGTTTGCTTTTCTTTTTGAAATAACCATTATAGTAAAAAAGCATTGTAAGAATTGGTAAAAAAAGCGATATGCTTGCGACTAATCTAAGCGTTTCATCAAATATTTTTGTTCTAAAAAACACCAAGTAAATGGCTAGTAATATTATATAAAGAGAACCAGTCCAAGTAACAATCTTAAAGATTTTTTCTTGTTTTGAGCTGTTCTTTTGAATGTTTTGCAGTTCAAGAATATTTTTACCATTAATGGTTAAAGAAGAATCTTGATTATGATCTGGTTTGTCTAGAGTTCCTAAAATCTGTAATAAAGTTGTTTTTCCAGCACCCGAAGCACCAACGATAGAAACAATTTCGCCTTTTTTAATATGTAAATCAACTCCTTTTAAAACTTCTAGTTTATCGTAAAACTTATGTATGTTTTTTGCGTGTATCATGTAGTGAAACTGTTTTTACAAAGAAACGAAGATTATAGTCAATATCAAATTACAAAATTTAAATTCCAAATTCCAAGAGAACTTTGTCAAAGGTTTAAACTTTGACAAAGTTGTAGAAAATCTAAAATCTAAAATCTAAAATCTAAAATCTAAAATCTAAAATCTAAAATCTAAAATCAGCAATCGGCATATTTATTGGTATGGGAATTTAGAAATTAAATTGGAAAAATAAATAATTATAATTAGATGATTATTTTTAATTTCGATAAACTAAAATAAATGTAAGATGCAGGATTTGAATATTGTAGAAGATGATGATAAGCTATCAAAACTAATTATAGGATTGGTTTTGGATGGAATTGGAATGATTTCTTTTTCGATTCCGCTTCTTGGTGAGTTTTCAGATGTGATCTGGGCGCCAATTGCAGCTTTTTTAATGACGAGAATGTATAAGGGAAGAGTAGGAAAGGTGGCTAGTGCTTTAACTTTTATTGAAGAAATACTGCCTTTTACAGATATAATTCCGTCATTTACTTTGACGTGGATTTATACTTATTTCTTTCAGAAAAAATAAAATCAGAAAAAATAAAAAAGGACGGTTTTTGAGCCGCCCTTTTGTTTTTATTGTACAATTATTTTTTTGCTGTATTTTGTTTTCTTAGTCTGCGGATCAGTTACTTTAATCAGGAAAACTCCTTTAGAATGCAATTGAATTGTTTCTGCAGTATTTCCTCTAATTTTTTGTCTTAATAATTCTTTTCCAGAGATATCATATATTTTAAGATCAGAGAACTCAGTTTCTTCATTATCAATAAATACGGAAAATGCACCGTTGCTTGGAACTGGCCAAACGCTAAAAGAATTGTTTTTAATTTCTTTGCTAATTTCTGCTGTTGCTAAATTGATATTTTGTCCGCTTACGATGTTTACTTTTCTTTTCATTGTACCGCCTTCAGAATCAGTTACTGTAAATTCAAAAGAACATAATCCGTTTGAAGCTGGTGTAAAAGCTACAGTATTTGTGTTTAGTACAGCGCCACCATTTACAACATTAGAAATAGAATAAGAAACTCCGCTAGTAAATCCTTGCGATAATTTTTGAATATTAACATCTATTTTTTTTCCATCAGCCGATTCGTAATGAGGCAAAGACATCCATTGTAAATATTTGTCTAAGTTCGTGTAACCATCTTGGTCTGTATCAGCATTTGAATCTGAAAAATCGCCAATTGCAGAGTTTAAATTTGTACCAATTATAGTTTCCCACCAATTTGGCAATCCATCTAGATCGCTATCCCAATTTGTGGCCCTATTTACAATCGGATAAATTTCAAAACCGCCAACATCTGCTTCGTTGTCTGGAAATCCAGGTTTTTTAGTTATGCTTCCCACAGAAGAAGTAGTTCCATTTAGGGTTTCATTTATAATTCTTTGATCGTGATCATCAAATATTGGTTGCGTACATCCAACATCTGAAAGCACTATTTTGTAGGCATTTTTAGCAGATTGTGTAGTTACATATGAAGGGAAAAAGGGTGTGTTTACAAAATTTTCAAATGTTATGGCAACTCCAGAAGCTTTTCTTCCAGCAGTTTGGTTGCTTTCGTCGAAATATCCGGGCATTACATTTCCACTAAAATAACATTGTTGTGTTCCTGTTCCTGCACCTTCATTTTGTTGGTTAAACGCAGTAAAAATTTTAGAGCCAGCGCCTGGTTTGTAGTAATTATTTACAAAATTTACTTCTTTCGTACCGCCATCGGTTGTTCGGCCTCCCCAGTTGTAAACCACGTTATTAGTAATATCCATTCTTCCTGCATAAGCACCGCTTCCGTCTAATCCTCCTCCAAGACTCCAATTACGACCATAACAGTGTGCTAATAAATTGTGGTGAAAACTTCCGATATCTCCACCAATTGTTGCCGCATACCCGTGTTCGGTTCCTGCTGGATAATTTTGGTGATTTGCTGCATTTAATGCTTCGGAAATCAATGTTTTCTGTAATGTAATATTCTTACCAGATCTAGAACTAAAAGATTCATCGATAGTCCAGCTGATAGAACAATGATCAATAATACTGTTGTCGGCACCTGTTAATCCCATTCCGTCGAAAGTTGGGCCAGCTCCAATTCTAACTCTTAGATTTTGAACTATGGCATCATTTCCTGTAACGCCAAATGGTGCAGAACGAATGCAGATTCCTTTTCCAGGCGCAGTTTGCCCCGCAACTGTTACGTACGGCTGACTTAAAACAAGACGAGATTGTAATTGGATAATTCCAGAAGTGTTAAATACAATAGTTCTTGGTCCAATATCATTTGTAACGGCTTCGCGGAAACTTCCTGGACCGCTGTCATCTAAATTAGTTACCACAACAACTTTTCCGCCGCGTCCGCCTCTTGCGAAACGTCCGTAACCTTCAGCGTCTGGAAATGCAAGTTGTGCAGGACGAAAACGCCATACATTTCCTTTTTCAATTCCATTTGCTAAAACTTCATCAATACGCCAAAAATAAGTTGCTCCCGTGTATAATCCGTTTACTTGATAAGAAGTGTTGGCTAGAGCTTGGTTTCCTTTGTATTCAGGAGAAGATGTTGTAGCGGCATTTACCGCAGCTTGGTCTGTTCCAAAATAAATATTATGCGAAACAGCATTGGCAGCGGCTGTCCATTGCAATAATTTGCCTCCAGATGTTAATTCAACATGTTCGTCATTTTGTTTTGGATTCGGATTTGTTGCTTGATAGAAAATGTTTGGCGTATTCAATTCAAATCCATTGAACATGATATTTTTAATGTTTTCTGTACCTGAAGTTTCTGCCGCCATTAATATGACAACGTCAGTTCCTGTTGTGGCTTGAAATTTTAGATAAACAGATTTTGCATCGGCAGTTTTAAGCGCTCTAACAGTTGGAATCAAATTATCTACAACCAAATTTCCATTTATAGAAATATCAATCGGACTAAAATTATTTCCCGATGGACTATCTACAGCATTAAAAAATGCTAAAAATGTATGTTCGCCTGTGGTTAAACCGCTAATTTTAAGTTCAATTTGAGCTCCCAAATTGGCAGTTGTTCCTTTTACAGTAAGTCCATCACTTACTAATCTTGCGTAATATGGAGCTTGAATACCAGCTTTATACCAATTTGTTCCTAAAGCATCTCCATTATTTCCAACGCGTGTAACGGTAAAAGTTACTCCGTTTTCTGTATAAGTGCTCGTATTTCCAGAAGCTACAACCCAAGTGCTATAATCAGGATCGTTAACTTCTGCTTTAGGTCTTCCTGACTGGTCAAAGTCAATTTTTACAATCGGATTTTGGGCAAAAATCTTTGTTTTCGGCGCAACGAGACAAATCATTGTCGCCATTACGGAGAGTTTTAAGTAATTTTTCAGCATTTCAAATTGTGGTTTGGTTAGTAAGTAATTTTAGTTAGAAATAAAAACATTCAACTAGTTGATTTTCAATGAATATTTTATCATTAACTATTGTAAAGTTTGGTATTACTTAAAATAAAACTATCCTGCACCATCCTGTTCTGGTTGCTGTTTTATTATAAATTTTGGATTAAAAAAATGTAATATTTATTTTTATTCTAAAATATTTACGATGTCTATATTTGATAAATAAAGGAAATTATTCTAATCAAAAAAATGTAACAAAAGTTTTAAAAGTGGAAATTTCTATATTTTAATAGAATAAAATAAATCAAAAATCATGATTAAGAAATAATCTTAACCAGAACGGATTTTATAATTTTAAAAAAGAGTAGAGTTGGAAGAAATTAATCTTTAAAGAAGAAACCTAATCCCATTCTTTTTAGCATTTTCTTTTCGAAATTCCAAAAGAAACGGAATTGTCCAAAAATAGTTCCAATTGCAACTAATAAGACTTGATAAACAGGAAGAATAATCAATAAACGAATAAGGGTAAACCAAACAACGCCTAAATCTTCTTTGTGAATTCCAACCCAGTCACAGAAAGGTCTAGAAATCCATGCAGATGCCGATCCGGTGATGGCAAAAACAATTAGTATGATTATGGCTTGTAGGTTGGAAGTGATTCCCCAACGTTTTTTTAGTTTGTCCATTATTTATTTATAACCATTACAAATATACTAACATTATCGTAATGGTACATAGCCCGCGAGCTTTTGTTTGTAAGTATTTTGAAAATAAATCATGTAGTTGTAAATTAAGTAATTTACTTCGTAGCCGTAATGAATTTGAGGTTGATAATCAATCGTCATTTCGTATAAATTTGGATTATATCGGTTTGGCTGTAAAACCCTGTTATTCCATTCTGTAACGTATTGATAGTTTTTATTTTCAAGAAAAGCTAAACTGTGATAATTTCTAGGAAAAGCCATAGAGTTTAACCAGTAATTAAATCCGTTGTCAATAATAATAACTTCATATTCTAACGAATCGTTTGCAATTCTTACAGTATCATTTGTTTTTTTACTTGAAGCATTGTTATTTCCATTACTCGCAATATTTTGCGAAGCTGTTGAACAAGAAATGATTGTTGCTAATAGGATTAATATAAAAATGCACTTTTTCATAGTTTAAAGTTACGAATTTTTTTTTGATAAGGTTCAAAGGTGCATAGATGCAAAGGTGCAAAGGTGCAGAGGTTTTGCTTTTTATATAAAATAAAAAAACTGATTACAATTTTGTAATCAGTTTTTTTGACTTTTGATTAAAAGACTTTGTTCCTCTGAACCTCTGTAACTTTGAGCCTTATTATTTACTTCCAAACAGTTTACCGATAAATCCAGCTATACCGCCTTTACTTTTGGTTACAACTAAAACATCTGCAACGTCAACTTTTCCGTCGTTGTTTTGGTCTAATCCGAATTGCATTCCGTATTTAGAAATAGTATCCATAATTCCAGAAGCTTGTCCGCTGTTTCCTGAAATAGAATTGATGATATCTGAGATTTGAAAACTATTATCGTTAGGATCTTTTGCTTTATTAACCAAAGAACTTAAAATTTGAGGAATCAAATTAGAAGCAACTCCGTTTGAGTCTGCGCTGCTTAGTCCAAATTTTTGACCAAGATTACCGCTTAATTGTTGCTGAATTTGCTGCACCACTGGGTTTGAGCTGTCTATAGAAGAGTTTCCGTTAAATAATCCTGCAATTTGATCTGTTCCGCCTTCAGAAACGATTTTTTTTAATCCTTCAAAAATAGAATTGCTAGTTTCGCCAATTACGGCTTCATTATGTTCATTTGGAACAGCAGAATTGTTTGTTACTGCATCGCCTCCATATTGTTGTACTAATTGGGTTAATTGTTCAAACATGATTTTTAGGATTTAGATTAGAACTCAAATTTAAACAAAAAAAGAAAGGGATTTATTAAACTGTGTTAATAAATCCCTTCTAAGTGTTTTAATTATAGTTAATTAGCTTAACAAAGTAATAATTTGTGATGCTAATTCAGTTCCAATTCTATCTTGTGCTTCTCCAGTTGCAGCTCCAATATGTGGAGTCAATGAAATTTTAGAGTGCATTAAAATTGCCATTTCTGGTTTTGGTTCGCTTTCGAAAACGTCTAAACCTGCAAAAGCCACTTTTCCTGAATCTAAAGCTTTTACTAAAGCTACTTCATCAATAACACCACCACGAGCACAGTTTACGATTCCAACTCCGTCTTTTAAGATTTCAAATTCTTTTTCTCCGATGATATAACCATTTTGAGCCGGAACGTGTAATGTAATGAAATCTGCTTCTTTAAATAAAGATTCTAAAGATTGAGAAACAATTTTAGTTGTAATAGATTGTCCGTCAAAAAACTCAACTTTTATATCTACCTCAGGAATAAAGCTATCAGCAGCAATAACTTTCATACCCAAACCAAGCGCCATTTTTGCAGTTGCTTGTCCGATACGTCCGATACCAACAATACCAAGAGTTTTACCTCTTAATTCAGTTCCGTTTGCGTACGCTTTTTTCAAACCGTCAAAGTTTGAATCTCCTTCAAGAGGCATATTTCTGTTTGAATCATGTAAAAAACGAACACCAGAAAATAAGTGTCCAAAAACCAATTCAGCAACAGATTCTGAAGATGAAGCAGGAGTATTGATTACATGGATTCCTTTGCTTTTAGCATAATCAACATCGATATTATCCATACCAACACCACCGCGACCGATGATTTTGATTCCAGGACAAGCATCGATAATATCTTTACGAACTTTAGTTGCAGAACGAACTAAAATTACGTCAATATTATTTTCATTAATATAGTTAGCTACTTGTTCTTGAGCTACTTTTGTAGTTATAACTTCAAAACCGCCTTTTTCTAAGGCTAGAATTCCGCTTTTAGAAATTCCGTCATTTGCTAATACTTTCATTGTGTGTTTATTGTTTATTTGGTGAATCGTTTATTTGTTTAATCGATAAACCAACTATTTGATTTTTCTTTTTTTGAATTGTAAACTGAGACTGAGACGGAAAACTAAACTTTACTTTCCAATGCTTTCATTACATCAACTAAAACCTGAACGCTTTCAATTGGCATTGCGTTGTAGATAGAAGCTCTGTAACCACCAACAGAACGGTGTCCTGGCAATCCTGAGATATTAGCCTCTTTCCATAAAGCATCAAAAGTTGCTGTATGGTCAGGGTTGTTTAGTAAAAAAGTAACGTTCATGTTAGAACGATCTTCTACTGCAGCAGCACCTTTAAATAATGGGTTTCTGTCGATTTCAGCATAAAGTAATTCAGCTTTTGCGTTGTTTAATTTTTCAACAGCAGCGATTCCACCTTTTTCTTTAATCCATTGTAAAGTTAAAAGAGAAACGTAAACAGAGAAAACTGGTGGCGTATTATACATACTTTCAGCTTTAATGTGTTTAGCGTAATCTAACATACTTGGAATTGTTCTTCCGTTTTTGCCTAAGATTTCTTCTTTCACTACAACAAGAGTTGTTCCAGCAGGTCCCATATTTTTTTGAGCTCCAGCATAGATTAAGTCGAATTTAGAGAAATCTAATTCACGAGAAAAAATATCAGAACTCATATCGCAAACAACAGGAATGTTAGTTGCTGGGAATTCTTTCATTTGAGTTCCAAAAATAGTGTTGTTACTAGTGCAGTGGAAATAATCAGCATCAGCTGGAATTTCATAGCCTTTTGGAATATGAGTATAATTGTCTTCTTTTGAAGAAGCTACCACGATAGTTTCTCCGAAAAGTTTAGCTTCTTTGATTGCCGCAGTTGCCCACGTTCCTGAATCTAAATAAGCTGCTTTTCCGTTTTCTTTTAATAAATTGTATGGCGCCATTAAGAATGCTGTACTTGCACCACCTTGTAAAAATAAAGCCTGATAACCTTTTCCTTGAAGTCCTAATAATTCTAAAGCAAGGGAACGAGCTTCCTCCATAACTGCAACGAAATCTTTGCTTCGGTGCGAGATTTCAAGGATAGATAGCCCTGAATCATTAAAATTTAAAATTGCTTTTGATGCCTTCTCAAAAACTTCCTGAGGTAAAATACTTGGTCCTGCGCTGTAGTTGTGTTTTTTCATGGTTGTTGTTAATAGTCGAAAATTTTAAAGACGCAAATTTCGGCAATAAGAGCCGAAAAAGCGTTAAAATATTCGAAATAATTAAACAATTTATTACTTTGTTGTTAACAAAAACGTTATAGTATCGACATTATCTGCGTAATCCCACAATTGCGGTTTTTGCGTTTCTCCAAATGCAATGCTATTTGATGTCAAATTACTGCTTACAATGCATTGAATTTGTTCTGAATCGTTTTGCAAACGTTTTTTAAGTTCATCAAGGTTTTCGTAGTATTCATAAAAAACGCTTGAGATAGGCGAGGCGTAGCTTGAATCTTCTTTTATGGTTAAAAAACCGTTGTCTAATAATTTGAAATTACTCATCAAAAATACGGCTTTATTATAGTCATAATTGTTAGCGTATTTTTCATAATGAATGACATCCTGATATTTGAACATTGCTTGAAAAAAAGCATCAAAAGAGTAGTCTTTAGGAACAAAAAGTTTAGAAACGTTACGACATCCTAAACCAAAATATCTAAAAATATCTTCGCCTAAATTTTCTAATTCTTCAGTAGTTTCTTTTCCCGTTAAAACCGCAGCTGAATTTCTGTTTTTTCGAATAATGGAAGATTTGTCTTTAAAATAATATTCAAAATAACGAGCTGTATTATTACTTCCTGTTGCAATTACGGCATCGAAATTTTCCAATTTTCCTTCCACGAAAGTGATTTTATCTTTAAAATTTTCATCAACAGCAATTAAGTATTTTGCTAAAAAAGGCAATAAATGCTGGTCGTTTGATGAAGTTTTAATTAAAGCTTTATAACCGGTTATTAAAACGGATAAAAAATCATGGAAGCCAACTAGCGGAATATTTCCTGCTAAAATTAAAGCAACAGTCTTTGAATTATCGTTATTTTCATCAATTTTATAAGCCGAGAGCCACTTGTCAATATTTTCTTTTGTTAAAGCTTCAGCCCAAGATTGTACTGAAAAATATACTTGTTCGGGCGTATACCAACCGTTATGTGATTGCGATAAATGTATCAGATTTTCGAAATCATCAAAAAAGATATCATTATATAAGACGTCAGATTTTCTCGCAGAAGCGCCTTCTGAAAACTGACTTAAAAATTTTCCTAATTCAACAAAAACACTTTTTTTTGTTTCTAATGTCATAATGTTTGTTTATGAATTGTTTTGATTGTAATTTTGCACAAAAATAAGCATAATTAAGTCGAAAGACAAAAGTCGAAAGTCGAAAGTCGAAAGTCGAAAGTCCAAAGTTGAAAATACTTTAAATACTTTTACTTTAATACTTTTAAACTTTATGACTTTTAAACTTTATGACTTTTAAACTTTAAGACTAAAAACGATGGCAATTATTATAACTGACGAATGCATCAACTGTGGGGCTTGCGAACCAGAGTGCCCAAATACAGCAATATATGAAGGAGCAGATGATTGGAGATATAAAGACGGAACAAGTCTTTCTGGAAAAATAGTTTTACCTGACGGAACTGAAGTGGATGCAGATGATGCACAAACTCCAATTTCTGATGAAATCTATTATATTGTACCAGGAAAATGTACCGAATGTAAAGGTTTCCACGATGAACCACAATGTGCTGCCGTTTGTCCAGTTGACTGCTGTGTGCCAGACGATAATCACGTTGAAGACGAAGAAACATTATTAGAAAGACAATCTTTCCTACACGGAGAGTAAGTATTTCTTGTATTTTAAATATAATCCTGAGTGTGAACTCAGGATTTTTTTTTTGCATTAAATAAAAAAATAATCAAAGTTAGTTTGTTGATATCTAATGAATTATTATTTTAGTGTTAGTTTATTGATAAAAAAGTAATACTTTAGTTGAAAAATTGACAACGCCTATGAGGAAATTGCTACTTTTATTTGTCGTATTATCTGGAATGAACGTTTTTTCTCAAGAAACGGAGTATTCTATTTTGGTAAAAGATATCGAAACTTTGCAACCGATCGAAAATGCAACAGTAGTTATTTTAAAAACCAAACAAGTTTTATTGACTAATGAAGATGGTAAAGTCACTTTTGTTTTAACCGGAGGATCAAATGTAGAAGTTTCTGAAATGGATTATGAAGAACTGACAGTTCGATGGAATACTTTAAAAGAGAACGAATTTGTAGTTTATATTAAAAACAAAAAAGAAAATCTAGACGAAGTTGTTGTTTCGAAACAGAATTCTCAAAAAATACTTCAAAAATTAGTTTCAAATTCTAAACAAAAACTAAGTTTCTCTTATCGGTTAAAAGTTTACGTTCGTGAGTTTTTTATGCTCGATAATCAATATTCATATTATAATGACGGATTGGTTAATTTTCAATTCAATAAAAACAATACAACTACTTTGCTGGTAGAACAAAATCGTTCTTACGGATTACTAGAAACTGATATCAGTTCAGATTTAAGAGGTTATAATTTGAATAATATTATGGAGAATTATTCGAATTTTAAATACTTTGAACCTTTATTAGATACAAAGGCAAAGAAACAATACGATTTTACTACAAAAGGACATCCGAGCAATAAGGAACTCTATATAATGTCTGTTACTCCGTTTGATAAAGCCAAAGAAGCGATTGATAATTTTGAAATTATTTATGATCCAGAAAAAAAGCTGATTCTGGAATTCACTGTTTCTGTAACTCCTGCAAATCTCGATAAAGTAGATGATAAGACAAAAATTGGCGACAAAAATATCACGAAGTCTTTTGTAAAAGTAACGTACCGATGCGACGGAAAAGATTATTATGTTTTGAGTTCTAATGAAGAAATTGGATATAATCTTATTTTGAAAGACAAAACGAAAAACATTCAAGTAAGAAATAGTTTTGTGACTACAGGATTTAATAGACAGAACTTTACCTATAAAGAAAGTGATGTTTTTAAAGAAAAATCGCTTTTCAATAAAAAGAATAAAATCCTGACTAATTATTGGGACACTTCTGGTTTTACTGCTACAGATGAAGAAAAAGCCATTATTGCTTCTTTAGAATATAAATTGTAATTAAATAAATAGAAAAAAAATCCTGAACTTAATTGTTCAGGATTTTTTTTGTTTTATAATTTTTGCCAGGCTGAAAGTTAAAGTCTAAAAATTAAATCCAAGTCTTGCATAGTAATAAGCTCCGCTGAATCCCATTTGTACGGCATCCCAATAACCTCCAGCTTCTGTGTTTCCTTGTTCGTCTTGTTTGGTTGGATATACATTAAATAAGTTATTACTTCCAAGCGTTAATTTTAAGCTTTTTGTAAATTGATATCCAACAGTTAAATCGGTAATCAATCTCGGATTGTAAACATCATCTTCGTCTGCGTAATCAACCAAAACCACTTTGCTGAAACGTGTAAAAGCTAATCCCGCATCAAATTTGTTTTTTGCATAAGTTAGATTTAAACCAAATTTATTGTCTGGAGCTGAAGCTAGCAGGAACGCTTTTTCTCGTTTTCCAAAGAAAATTGATTCGTCAAGGTTGCCGTTTTTTACCTTATCAATTTTCATATCGTTAATGTTTCCAACCAAAGTTGCGCCAAATTGACCAAAATCATATTTTTTCTTCCAAGAAAAAACAATATCCAAACCATGTGTACTTGTATCAACTCCGTTGGCAAAAAATTGAGCTTCAGAAACGCCAAGGTTTAATGCACTTGCATCAAAATAACCTGTTAAAACAATACGGTCTTTTACCTGAATATAATAACCATCAATTGTTGCGGTGAAATCTCCAAACGAAGCTGTAAAACCTAAAGATGCATTTACGGCTTTTTCTTCGTTTAATTTCTGAATTCCGAAAGCTCTTGTAACTGGACTATCATTTGGAGCCAATAATACTTCTGTTGCGCCGCTTGCATTAAAGTTTGTAAAGCGCAAATTATAATAAATTTGTGCTAACGAAGGAGCACGAAAACCTGTACTAATAGATCCTCTTGCGTTAATATGGTCTGTAATTTTAAGTCTCGAAGCTAATTTTCCGTTTACAGTACTTCCGAAATCACTGTAATTTTCAAAACGAACAGCACCGCTAAACATTAAAGCTTCTGTAACGTCTAATTCGGCATCAGCATAAAGAGAAAAGTTGGTACGATCTTTATTGACTTCATTGGCTCGACTATATCCTGGAAAACCTTGCGAACTTCCAGGTCTAGGTTCTCCAGAAATAGGATCAATTGGAGCGCTTTGCGTTGTTGGGTCTGTAATTGGTTGTCCGTTGGTGTCGTAAGTTGTATATGAACCTTCTTCACCAGCAAAAATTTCAAATTTTTCTACTCTAAATTCTGTACCAAAAGCAATATTTAAGCCGCTTAAAACATCTCCATAATTTTTAGAAACATCAAAATTAGTGGTGTTTTGAAGTAAACTGTGACCTCCAGCATCGAATTCATGTGGTGAATTTTCTTCAAGGGAAGCATTTATCGTTCCTTTAATGTCATATTTGAACTTATTTTTGCCAAATGTATTACTCAAGTCAAATTTCCATCCGCCAGAAGTTTCTGTTCTAATTCCCGCAGCAACCGAATTATCATTTATTTTAGAAGTAATTCTTGGTGTATAACCTCCCGGATAAACAGATTCTACAACTCTTTCACCGTCATTTCTAGTAAAAGCGTAAGCATCTGTATCTCTGAAATTACTTCCTCCAAAAGCATAAAATTCAGTTTTATCAGCAATTGGAATTGCAAGATTTGCAAACAGATTTACGCCCTGCATTTCGGCATCGCCAAAACCTTTTCTAAAATCGTAAGCAGGTCTTAAGGTTTTGTTTTTGTTTAAAAATTCTCCTGTAATGTTTACGTAACCACCTTTAGTTCCAATTTTAGTTCCGTAGTTTGCGGCAACTCTTACAGAACCTCCATCAAAATCTTGATCTTTTCCGTATGAATTTCCATTTCCGTTTTTATCTAATCTATAACCTTTTGTGTTTGGAGTTCCAGGCAGAAAATCGCCTTTTGCATGCGTATTAAAAGCACCGTAAGTAATAGAACTAGTAAGTTCGTCTACATTGTCATTTGTCACAATATTAATGACTCCCGCAATAGCATCTGAACCGTATTGAGCAGAAGCGCCATCACGTAAAATTTCAATTCTTTTAATAGATGCGGCAGGAATTGCATTTAAATCGGTTCCTGTATTTCCGCGTCCGCGCGTTCCGAATAAATTGATTAATGAAGATTGATGTCTTCTTTTTCCGTTAATTAAAACTAAAGTCTGATCTGGCCCCATACCTCTTAAAGAAGCAGGATCAACGTGATCGGCACCGTCAGAACCAGATTGTTTGTTGGCATTAAAAGATGGGGCAACATATTGTAAAAGTTGATTAATTTCTATTTTTCCACTTTGCGTTGTAACATCTTTCACATTAATAACATCGATTGGAACAGCAGAATTTACAACTGTTCTCTTAGCATTTCTGGAACCAACGACCACAACATCATTTAAAACCTGACCCTCTCCATCAGCTAAAGTAACGTCTATTTTATCTCCAGAAACTACTTTTTCTAATGTTGAAAAACCAACGTAGCTAAAAATTAATGTTGCGCCTTCTTTTACTTTTATTCTGTAACTGCCCTCAAAATCAGTAGAAACGCCATTGTTGGTTCCTTTTTCTAAAATATTAACACCAGGAAGCGGCGCACCAGTTTTGTCTTTTACAAAACCCGAAACTTCTTTCTGTGCAAAAAGAAATGCTGAATTCAGCAGAAATAGTAATAATGCAATCTTTTTCATGGTAATTGGTTTTTTTGGTTTGTTTTTTGTTGATTAGTTTTATAAAAGTAATGTTTTTTAACAAAAAATTAATAAAATGTTTAAAAATTTTCCAGAATAGCTTTAAAATTATATTAATGAACATTTTTACTTCGCTTAAGAGCTATTAAATCTTATATTTGCAAAATTTTAAAGCCAAAAAATATCATTTTGGCAGAAAGAAGAGAAACGCGTAAAATCATAATGCATTAAATTACAACATTTAATGATTTAGGTCTGAAAACAAAAGACCAATAAAATAAATAGAAACAAACAGATGAAAGCAGGAATTGTAGGATTACCAAATGTTGGAAAATCAACATTATTTAATTGTTTATCTAATGCAAAAGCGCAAAGTGCAAACTTTCCTTTTTGTACAATCGAACCAAATATTGGTGTTGTAAACGTTCCAGATCCAAGAATCAATAAATTGGAAGAATTGGTAAAACCAGAGCGCGTTCAAATGGCAACTGTAGATATCGTAGATATTGCAGGTTTAGTAAAAGGAGCTAGTAAAGGTGAAGGTCTTGGAAACCAGTTCTTAGGAAACATTAGAGAGTGTAATGCTATTATTCACGTTTTGCGTTGTTTTGATAATGATAATATTGTACACGTAGACGGAAACGTTAATCCAATTCGTGATAAAGAAACGATTGATATCGAATTGCAGTTAAAAGATTTAGAAACAATCGAAAAGCGTTTAGAAAAAGTAAAACGTGCTGCAAAAACTGGAAATAAAGAAGCTCAAACTGAAGAAGCTTTATTAAACAGAATTAGAGAAGCTCTTTTGCAAGCAAAATCTGCAAGAACAATTATTCCTCAAAGCAACGATGAAGAAGTTTTGATGGAAGGTTTCCAATTAATTACTGCAAAACCAGTTTTATACGTTTGTAATGTTGACGAAAGTTCTGCTGTAAACGGAAACAAATATGTTGATCAAGTTCGTGAATTAGTAAAAGACGAAGATGCTGAAGTAATTATTCTTTCAGTAGGGGCTGAAGCTGATATTACAGAATTAGAAAGCTATGAAGAGCGTCAAGTTTTCCTTGAAGATATGGGATTAACTGAGCCAGGAGCTTCTGTTTTAATTCGTGCAGCTTACAAATTATTAAAACAACAAACTTACTTTACAGCTGGTGTAAAAGAAGTTCGCGCTTGGACAATCAATATTGGAGCAACTGCACCACAAGCGGCAGGAGTTATCCATACTGATTTTGAAAAAGGATTTATTCGTGCAGAGGTAATTTCATACGAAGATTACGTTCAATACGGTTCTGAAGCAAAAGCAAAAGAGGCTGGAAAATTTAAAGTTGAAGGAAAAGAATATGTTGTAAAAGATGGTGATGTAATGCACTTCCGTTTCAACGTTTAGTCTTTTTTAGAGAAAAGAAGAAAGAACAAAGAGAATAGACTAAAACTGCTGGAGAGATTCAGCAGTTTTTTTTTATCCGAAAAGTTAATATTCATATAGTTTGTCATTTCGAGGAACGAGAAATCTTCGCAAGAAACTCTACAAAGATTGATGATTTTGGCTGAGGAGCTACTTACGAAGATTTCTCGTTCCTCGAAATGACAAACTATACGATTGGATTGTGATTTTTCTTCAAAATAAATACATAAAAATCCGTTTAAATCCGCGCTTTCGCGAAAGCGAATCTGCAAAATCCGCGTATCATTTTCAGCATTTAAAAATTTTTTGGCTTAAAAATTGGTTACAGAAAAATAACCAATTACTAATCTAAAATCAACCAATCAAAATGCTAAAAAAATCTTTCAAATTTCTGGGCTGGACACTGTTCGGAATTTTCAGTTTTATTGCTTTGTATGTTTCTTCTGTTTTAATTATTTCTAAAATTACAGTTAACTCAGATATTGAAAAAGTCGAGGAACAAAATGCAATTCCTATTTATATTTTATCCAATGGAGTTCATACCGATATTGTAGTTCCGATAAAAAATGAAATCAAAGATTGGCGAAATGAAATTCAATTCAATCAAACTCAATCAAAAGATTCGTTAATGAATTACATTGCTTTTGGTTGGGGCGATAAAGGATTTTATTTAGACACACCAGAATGGTCAGACTTAAAAGCAAGTACAGCATTAAAAGCGGCTTTTGGAGTCAGTTCATCGGCTATGCATACTACATTTTTTAAACAATTGAGAGAAGGAGAAGATTGCAAACGCATTTTGGTTTCTAAAGATAACTATCAAAAATTAGTCAATTATATTTCAAATAGTTTTCGTGATCCAATTCATCCAGAATGGATTGAAGGTCACAGTTATGGAAAAAAAGATGCTTTTTATGAAGCAAAAGGAAGTTATAGCCTTTTTTATACTTGCAATACTTGGGCAAATAGTGCGTTGAAAGCTGCAAATCAAAAAGCAAGTTTGTGGACCGTTTATGATAAAGGCATTTTTTATCATTATAAATAAATTCTAAAGATGAACATGGAAAAAATATAAAATTCCATTAAAAATCAAGAATTCAGAAGTTTTCATTATTGCGTAAATTTGAGTAAATCTCAAAAAATCAGCAGATGAAAATCAAAAATATATTCTCCAAAACTTGGTTTCTCTTAAAGAATACCTTTTTAGAATTTAATGATGATAATGCGATTAAACTTAGTGCTGCATTAGCGTACTATACCATATTTGCATTACCGCCTTTATTGATTATTATTATCACAATTTGTGGTTTCTTTTTTGGAGAAGAAGCTGTAACGGGCGAGTTGTACGGACAAATTAATGGTTTGGTAGGAAATGGCGCCGCAACTCAAATTCAAGAAGCTATTAAAAATGTGCAATTGTCTGGAGATAATGTATTTGCAACCGTATTTGGCGTTGTGATGCTATTAATTGGAGCATCGGGAGTTTTTGCCGAAATACAAAGTTCGATTAATTTTATTTGGGGACTTCGAGCAAAACCTGATAAAGGAATTAAGAAATTTATTCAAAACCGCTTAATGTCATTTTCGATGATTGCTTCGGTTGGGTTTTTAATGTTAGTCAGTTTATTTATAAGTACCACTTTAGATTTACTTAGCGCACGCTTAAAAGTGTATTTTCCAGAGAGTACAGTTTACTTATTTTACATAGTGAATGTCGTAATAGTTCTAGCCAGTATTACACTTCTTTTTGCTATTATTTTTAGAACATTGCCAGACGGAAAAATAAAATGGAAAGATGCTTTTATAGGATCTGGAGTTACTGCAATCCTTTTTATGATTGGTAAATTTGCAATTGGTTTTTATTTAGGAAGTTCAACAGTTGCTTCAGTTTACGGTGCGGCAGGCTCTGTTATTATTATTTTGGTTTGGGTTTATTATTCGGCAATTATTCTGTATTTTGGAGCAGAATTTACGAAGGTCTATGCGAAATCTTACGGAGGAAAAATCTATCCTAACGAATATTCAGTAGAAATTGCAAAAGAGATTTACGAAATTGATACACCAAAAAAAGAACCAATAGAAGAAAAATTATTAAACGAAAAACCATGAAAATAGTAGCCTTTGGAGGAAGTAACAGCAAGCAGTCTATCAATAAACATTTAGCAACTTACGCGTCTAGTTTGTTCGAAAATGCTGAAGTTGAAGTTTTAGATCTTAACGATTTTGCAATGCCTGTATTTAGTGTCGATCTTGAAAAAGAAGTCGGACAGCATGAAATTGCAAAAGCTTTTTTAGGTAAACTTAAAGAAGCAGATATTTTAGTGGTTTCAATGGCAGAAAACAATGGAAATTATTCTGTGGCTTTCAAAAATGTTTTCGATTGGAGTTCTCGAATCGAAAAAGACGTTTTTCAGCATAAACCAATGTTATTATTGGCGACTTCTCCCGGAGGAAGAGGAGGTTCTTCTGTTTTAGGAATTGCACAAAATCTTTTTCCTCGATATGGTGCAGAAATTAAGGGAAGTTTCTCATTACCAGCATTTGGCTCGAATTTTGATTTACAAGAAAATAAAATCTCTAATCCTGAATTAGATCAAGAACTGAAAGATATTATTAAATCAAATTTTTAAATGCCACAAAAAAAGATTGCCCTTATTATCCTTTTATTAAATATTATTTTCATCAATTTTACCTTTGCTCAAAAGATTAGCGATGTAGATAAAATTGTTGCCAAATATCCTAAAAGCTTTAATTCAACCGAAAAACTGGCGGAAAGAATCGAAAAAGATTTTGATTCAGATGCTGAGCGCGCTCGTGCCATTTACAGTTGGATTGCCTTCAATGTAAAGTACGATTATAATGCCTATCTTAATCCGCCTAGAACACAAGGTTTTAGTTATTCTTCTGAAGCTGAAAAACAAAGAAAACTAAAACAGATAAACGATAATTTAATTCAAAAAGCATTTAAATCTCAAAAAGCAGTTTGCGAAGGATTTACGGCATTGTATCAAGATTTAGCGCAACAAGTCGGATTAAAATGCGAAATAATTCGAGGTGATTCTAAAGTTTCCGTAAGAGATATTGGTCGAAAAACTACTTCCTCGAATCATGCTTGGAATATGGTATTGATTGATAAAAAATGGCGCTTAATTGATGTAACTTGGGGACAAGGATATTATGACAGTAGTAAAGGAAGAATGGTCAGCGATTTTAATCCAATTTATTTTGATACAGATCCGGATTACTTTTTTGCAAAACACTTCCCAGATTCTGGAACTTTTTTAGGTAATAGATTAAGTAAAAGTGATTTTCTAAATGGTCCTTTAATCTACAATACAACAATCGAAAAAGATTATAAAATTAAATCGCCAGATTCTGGAATAATAGAAGCCAGAAATGGAGATAAAATTACTGTTGAAATCAAAAATGTTTCAAAATCGAATCAGGTTTTTTATTTAAATAAAAGAAATCAACCTGTTAAAGTTCAAAATCCAAAAGAAAAACGAGGAGGTTTAGAATTTCAGATTTTTATAGATAGTAATATAGGTGATTACATTACGGTTTTTGTAGATGGAAATAGTGTTGTTTCTTTTAAAATAGTTTAAAAATAAAGGATTAAGAATCCAGCAATTTTCATCTTTTCTGAAATTGCCGTATCTTAGCAAGAATGATCCGAATTTGAACACTATGGAAGCGACTTTTCTGAAATCGATACTAGATAATGATTTCTATAAATTTACAATGCAGCATGCTGTAATCAAGCTTTTTCCGAAAGCAAAAGTTCGTTACGGATTTATAAATCGTGGTAAACATGTTTTTCCAGAAGGTTTTGCCGATTTACTTCGAAATTCGGTAGATGCATTGGCTGATCTTCGTTTAACAAAAGAAGAAAAAAATTATCTAGCGCATTATTGTCCTTATTTAGATCCGACATATCTAGATTTTTTGCAAGGATATAGTTTTGATCCGTCTGAAGTTCAGATTAGTCAAGAAGGTTCAGAAATTAAAGTAACAGTTGAAGGTTTTTGGTACAGAACCATTTTATGGGAAGTTCCATTAATGGCACTTATTTCAGAGCTTTTTTATAAATCAAATCATTTAATTCGTTTAAATGATGAAGCCATAAAAGAACTGACAAAAGAAAAAATCGATAATTACAATAAACTCGGAGTTTCAATTTTAGAATTTGGAACTAGAAGACGCCATTCTTACGAAGTTCATAATCTAATAAACGAAACTTTAAGATCCTATGGCGGAAACAGTTTTATTGGAACCAGTAATGTGCATTTTGCAATGGTTAATAACAGAAGGCCTTTGGGAACTCACGCTCACGAATGGTTTATGTTTCATGCCGCTCAATATGGTTTTCAAGTTGCAAATTTTATAAGTCTCGAAAACTGGACAAAAGTTTATGGCGGAGATCTCGGAATCGCGTTAACTGATACTTACACTACAGAAATATTCTTCAATCAATTTGATAAAAAATATTCTAAGCTTTTTGATGGCGTTCGACATGACAGCGGCGATCCGATTGAGTTTGCCCAAAAAGTAATTGCTCATTATAATAAAATGGGAATTGATCCAAAATCTAAAGCCATCGTTTTTTCGGATTCTTTGAATTACGATAAAGTAAAAAAGATTGCAGATTTCTGTCAAGACAAAATAAAAATGTCATTCGGAATTGGAACAAATTTTACCAACGATGTAGGCCTTCCTGCTATGAATATGGTAATAAAACTAACCGACACAAAGCCCGATAATATACATTGGCAAGGTGTTGTAAAACTTTCTGATGAAAAAAATAAAAATACAGGAACGCCCGAAATGATTGCTTTGGCAAAACAAGTGCTAGGAATCAAATAGAATTTTTTTGACGAAAAAGCAGTTTTTCATAATTTTAGCGCCCATTTTATTTTAAAATCAATTTAAATAGATTTTAAACTGTTATTATTCATAACAAAAAGAAAATACGCTTTCATTTTTTGTTAAGAAATGGTACATTAGCAAAAAATCCTAAATTCATATATGCTAGAGCAAAATCAATATACCGAAGATAATATTCGTTCACTTGATTGGAAAGAACATATCCGTATGCGTCCGGGAATGTATATCGGAAAACTAGGAGACGGTTCTTCTCCAGATGATGGTATTTATATTCTATTAAAAGAGGTTTTAGATAACTGTATCGATGAGTTCGTAATGGGCTCTGGAAAAACTATCGAGGTAACGATAAAAGATAGAACGGTTTCGGTTCGTGATTACGGGCGTGGAATTCCGTTAGGGAAAGTGGTCGATGTAGTTTCGAAAATGAACACGGGAGGAAAGTATGATTCTAAAGCGTTCCAGAAATCAGTTGGTTTGAACGGTGTCGGAACGAAAGCTGTAAATGCACTTTCCAATTATTTCCGTGTAGAATCTGTTCGTGAAGACAAACAAAAAGCTGCCGAGTTTTCTGCTGGAAATTTGGTTTTAGAAGAAGATGTTGTTGAGACCACAAAACGTAAAGGAACAAAAGTAACTTTTACGCCAGACGAAACGATTTTCAAAAACTATAAATTCCGTTTAGAATATGTGATTAAAATGGTTAAAAACTATTGTTATTTGAACAATGGTTTGACTATTATTTTCAATGGAGAAAAATATTATTCAGAGAACGGACTTCGTGATTTATTAGAAGAAACTATCAGCGAAGAAGATTTAGAATACCCGATTATCCATTTAAAAGAGCATGATATCGAGGTTGCGCTTACACACAGTAAAACGCAGTACAGCGAAGAATATCATTCTTTTGTGAACGGTCAGAATACTACGCAGGGAGGAACGCACTTAGCGGCCTATCGTGAAGCCGTTGTAAAAACGATTCGTGAGTTTTACAATAAAAATTTCGAAGCATCAGATGTTCGTAAATCAATTGTGAGTGCGATTAGTATTAAAGTGATGGAACCTGTTTTTGAGTCTCAGACCAAAACAAAATTAGGTTCTACCGATATGGGTTCTGATGATGGAACACCAGCAGTTTCTGTTCGTACTTTCGTTAATGATTTTATCAAAACGAAACTGGATAATTATTTGCATAAAAATCCAACAACTGCTGAGGCTTTATTACGTAAAATTCTTCAGGCAGAACGTGAGCGTAAAGAATTATCAGGAATTAGAAAACTGGCGACAGATCGTGCTAAAAAAGCCAATCTTCACAATAAAAAATTAAGAGATTGCCGTGCGCATCTTCCAGATACCAAAAACCCAAGAAACTTAGAAAGCACGCTTTTTATTACCGAGGGAGATTCGGCTTCTGGATCGATTACAAAGTCGCGTGACGTAAACACACAAGCCGTTTTCAGTTTACGTGGTAAGCCTTTGAATTCATACGGAATGACTAAAAAGATTGTGTATGAAAACGAAGAATTCAATTTACTGCAAGCGGCATTGGATATTGAAGACGGATTAGAGAAATTACGTTACAATAATATTGTAATCGCAACCGATGCCGATGTCGACGGAATGCACATTCGTTTGCTTTTGATTACTTTCTTTTTACAGTTTTTCCCAGAATTAATCAAAGAAGGACATTTATATATTTTACAAACACCGCTTTTTAGGGTTCGTAACAAAAAAGAAACAATTTATTGTTATTCTGAAGAAGAAAGAAAAGACGCGATTGAAAAACTAAAACCAAAACCAGAAATCACGCGATTTAAAGGTTTGGGAGAGATTTCTCCAGATGAGTTTAAAAACTTTATTGGAGACACGATTCGTCTTGATCCGGTTATGATGGATAAACACACTTCGATTGAGCAGTTGTTATCTTTCTATATGGGGAAAAACACGCCGGATAGACAAGAGTTTATTATCAAGAATTTGAAGGTTGAGATTGATGAGTTGGAGGAGGTTTAAGAATTTTTAGGATAATAAATAGTGTCAGACGGTCTTCAAAATAAAGTTATTTTCCAGCAGGTTGCCGAGCTATTGCAAAATGCCCGACAACAGGTTTTGCGTACCGTAAATTCAACAATGACAATTACTTATTTTGAAATAGGAAGAATAATTGTTGAAGAAGAACAAAATGGAAAAGATAGAGCTGAATATGGAAAACAGCTTCTAAAAGGTTTATCTCAACAGCTGACAAAAGAGTTTGGTAAAGGCTTTTCTATTAGGAATTTAGAACAAATTAGACAATTCTATATTATTTTTTCAAAATCCGAGTCACTGACTAGGATTTTGAAAATTCAAAAAACGCAGTCACTGACTGCGGAATTAAATAAAGTAGATTATCAAACTTTGGCTTCCTTTTTTAAATTGACATTTACCCATTATGTCTTTTTAATGCGAATTGAAGATGAAAAAGAAAGACGTTTTTATAAAATAGAATCTGAAAGGAATAATTGGAGTGTTCGGGAATTAAAACGTCAATACGATACAGCACTTTACACAAGATTAGCTTTAAGCAGAGATAAAGAAGGAATCTTAAAACTTTCAGAGAAAGGTCAGATTATTGAGAAACCGAAAGACATCATTAAAGATCCTTATATTCTTGAATTTTTAGGATTACCAGAATTGCATCAATATTCAGAATCTCAGTTAGAAGAAGAAATCATTAGTAAACTAGAACATTTCTTATTAGAATTAGGTCATGGTTTTACATTTGTTGGCAGACAGCAGAGAATTACCTTTGATGATAAACATTTTAGAATTGATTTGGTTTTTTATAACAGGATATTGAAATGTTTTGTTCTTGTTGATTTGAAGATTGGTGAATTAAAACATCAAGATTTAGGACAAATGCAGATGTATGTTAATTATTATGATAGAGAAATGCGTTTGGAAGATGAAAACAAGACTATCGGGATTGTTCTCTGTCAAAATAAAAGTGAGGCTGTAGTTAGATATACACTGCCAGAAAATAATGAACAGATTTTTGCAAGTAAATACAAGACCGTTTTACCAAGTGTTGAAGTTTTAAAAGAACTTCTTGAAAACAAATAAAATTATAATTAGATATAATTAAATGAAAGACGAAGAAGACGATAACATAATTCCAAACGACGACGAGAATAATCAAGATGAAAACCTGATGGATGATAATCAGGATGGAAATGACGATGAGATTATCGACGTAGATGCCAAACATTTTGAAGGAGCACATTTTTACGAAAATCAGGAAGAAGAAGGCGAAGACGTTATTACCAAAGTAACGGGAATGTATAAAGACTGGTTTTTGGATTATGCTTCGTATGTAATTCTGGAACGTGCAGTTCCTGCTATCGAGGACGGATTTAAACCTGTTCAGCGTCGTATTATGCACTCTTTAAAAGAGCTGGATGATGGTCGTTATAATAAAGTTGCTAATGTTGTTGGTCACACGATGCAGTATCACCCACATGGAGATGCGAGTATTGGTGATGCAATGGTACAAATTGGTCAAAAAGATTTATTGATTGACTGTCAAGGAAACTGGGGAAATATTTTAACTGGAGATGGAGCTGCTGCTTCGCGTTATATTGAAGCACGTTTATCTAAATTTGCTTTGGAAGTTTTATATTCTCCTAAAATTACAGATTGGGGAGTTTCGTACGATGGTCGTCGTGCAGAACCAAACAATCTTCCTGTAAAATTCCCATTGCTTTTGGCTCAGGGAGCAGAAGGTATTGCAGTTGGACTTTCGACTAAAGTTTTGCCTCATAACTTCAATGAATTAATAGATGCTTCGATAAAGATTTTAAAAGGAAAAGCTTTTACACTTTATCCTGATTTCATGACTGCAGGTATCGCGGACGTTTCAAATTATAACGACGGAATGCGTGGTGGGCGTGTTCGTGTACGTGCTAAAATTTCGCAATTAGACAAAAATACATTGGTGATTACGCAGATTCCGTTTTCGACCAATACATCGAGTTTAATTGACAGTATTTTGAAAGCCAATGAAAAAGGTAAAATCAAAATCAAGAAAATTGAAGACAATACCGCTGCCGATGTTGAGATTTTAATTCATCTTTTCCCTGGAGTTTCTCCAGATAAAACAATCGATGCTTTGTTTGCTTTTACAGCCTGCGAAACTTCTGTTGCGCCTTTAGGATGTGTTATTGAAGACAATAAACCATTATTTATTGGAGTTTCTGAAATGTTGAAAATTTCAACACACAGAACGGTTGATTTACTTCGTCAGGAATTAGAAATTCAGTTAGAAGAATTAAAGAATAAATGGCATTTCTCTACTTTAGAAAAAATCTTCATTCGTGAAGAAATGTATATTGATTTCAAATTATATGGAGATAGAGAATCACTTTACAAATATTTGTATGATCGTTTTGAGCCTTTCAAAAAATCATTCGTAAGAGAAATCAATGATGATGATTTACAGCGTTTGACTCAAATTCCGATGATTCGTATTACCCGTTTCGATTCTGATAAAGCAGATGATTTAATTGCTAAGTTAGAAGATGAAATGAAAGAAGTTGAGCATAATCTAGAACATTTAACAGATTTTGCAATTGCATATTTTACCAAATTAAAAGAGAAATACGGAAAAGGACGAGAACGCCAGACTGAACTTCGTGTTTTTGATAACGTAGAAGCTACAAAAGTAGTTTTACGTAACACAAAACTATATGTAAACCGTGAAGAAGGTTTCGTTGGAACGAGTTTAAAGAAAGACGAATATGTAGGCGATTGTTCTGATATAGATGATGTTATCGTGTTTTTACGAGACGGAACCTTAATGATTACAAAAGTCGATGCCAAAACTTTTATCGGAAAAGACATTATACACGTCGCAGTTTTCGATAAAAATGATAAACGTACTATTTATAATATGATGTATCGTGATGGAAAATCAGGACCTTCTTATATAAAACGTTTTAATGTTACAGGAGTTACGCGTGATAAAGCTTACGATTTAACAAATGGAACAAATGGTTCTCAGGTTGTTTATTTCTCGCATAATCCAAATGGAGAAGCTGAGGTTGTGACTATTTTGTTGCGCCAGGTTGGAACTATCAAAAAGTTGAAATTCGACATTGATTTTGCCAAATTAGCAATCAAAGGACGTGGTTCTAAAGGAAACTTGGTAACCAAATATCCAATCAAAAAAATCGAATTAAAAGAGAAAGGAATTTCGACTTTACTACCAAGAAAAGTTTGGTTTGATGATACGGTAAAACGTTTAAATGTTGATGCAAGAGGAGAGTTGTTAGGAGAATTTAAACCAACAGATAAAATCTTAATAATAAGTCAGTCAGGAAAGTTAAAAGTCATAATTCCAGAGTTGTCTACTCATTTTGAGGAAGATATGATTGTTTTGGAAAAATGGAAGCCTAAAAAACCAATTTCTGCGATTTATTATGACGGAGAAAAAGAACGTTATTTCTTAAAACGTTTTCTGGTAGAAAACGAAGGAAAAGAAGAGAGCTTTATTACAGACCATCCAAATTCGCAGTTGGAAATCGTTTCGACAGATTATCGTCCTGTAGCGCAATTGGTTTTTGCGAAAGTAAAAGGAGTTCAAAAAGACGATTTGCATATAGATGTTGAGGACTTTATAGCTGTAAAAGGTTTCAAGGCTTTAGGAAATCAATTGACTACCGATAAATTAAAACAAGTGAATCTTTTAGATCCACTTCCTTATGAAGAACCTGTTGAAGAGGTTCCTGAAAGACCAGAAATTTCAGAAGATGATCCTGTGGAGACAGAATTAGATGACGATGGCCAAATAGGTTTGGTTTTAGAATAAAAATAAAAACCGCTAAGATTAATTTCTTAGCGGTTTTTTATGTTTACGAATTTAATTTTCAAGAGGAGAAAAAGTTTCTTCTTTAATCCATTTCACTTCATTATTTTCAATACTAACGAAAATAGTATCTCCGTTTTGTACTTCTCCAGAAATTATCTTTTTTGCTAATGGTCTTCTCAAATGACTTCTAATAATGCTTTTGATAGGTCTTGCTCCATATTTAGCATTATATCCGTTTTCAGCTAGATAAAGTTTAGCTTCCGTTTGAATTTCAACTTTAATATTAATGTTTTTTAATAAATCTGTAAACTCTTTTTTAAGATGGATTTCGAAGATTTTCAATGCGTTTTCTTTGCTGATAGGAGCAAAAGGTACAATCTCCGTTAAACGCCCCAAAAACTCAGGTCTGAAATAATTTGTCATTATTTCCATTAAAGAATTTGAAGTTGGAATTTCCCCATTATTAAAAGTTTTGACAATATAATCTGCTCCAATATTAGAAGTAAAAAGAATGATAGCATTCGAGAAATCGCCTTCTTTTCCTAAACGATCATGCAGTTTTCCTTCATCCATAATCTGTAAAAAAATATCAAAAACAGAAGGATGTGCTTTTTCAATTTCATCAAATAAAACAATAGAATATGGCTTCTGCCTGATTTTGTTTATTAATAGTCCTCCAGCGTCATACCCAACGTATCCTGCGGGTGCTCCAAGGAGAGTTGCGGCTGAATGTTCTTCTTTAAATTCAGACATGTCAAAACGGATAATAGCATTTTCATCCTGAAAAAGAAATTCAGCTAAAGATTTAGCTAGTTCAGTTTTTCCAGTTCCAGTAGGTCCTAGGAAAAAGAAAGAAGCAATTGGTTGATCAGCTTTGCTGAGTCCCGAACGTGATTCTAAAATAGATCCTGCAACAGTTGCTATACAATGATCTTGGCCAATTACTCTTTGTCCTAAAACATCTTCAATACTATTTAGTTTTTGTTTCTCTTCTTCTTTAAGTTTTCCTGCAGGAATTCCTGTTTTTTTAGCAATAATTAAAGATAGATCAAATGCTTCAATATGCGATCGTTTATCAAGTGCTTTTTCTTCAAGAATTTTAATCACATTTTCAATATAAGTAAGGAATGATTTTGATGATTGGAAAGTTCTTTTTTCATTTTGATAATCAATATCCATTAAAAATGTTGTTTTGTTTATCAAATCAGTTAAGAACCAATTATATTCTTTTATCAATTGATCTTCTGATAAATTAGTTTCGTTGTCCTTTAAAACATCTAATTTATTGATGAGAGATTGTTTTTCGTTAAGAAAAGTTTCTCCAGATGTTTTTAAAACCGACATCGTGTGATCAATCAAATTAATTGCTGATTCTGGAAGACTTTTTTCTTTTAAATATCTTCTCGATAAGCGTATTGATTCTGAAATGGTTTCGTCATCAATTTGAATTTTATGATGTTCCTGATAGGTTTTAATAGATTCACGAATCATTCTAAAAACAGTTTCATCGTTTGCTTCTTCTAATTTCACGATTTCAAACATTCCTGAAAGCCCTTGTTCTTTTTCAATTTTTTTTGAAAATTCGTCAATTGTTGAGGTGGCAATAATGTTTAAACCTTTTGCTAATTCAGTTTTCAGGATATTTGAGACACCTGAGTCACTACTATTTTTATCTAATAAAGTATGAATTTCTTCAATAATTAAAATAGCTTTAGGGAGCTGTTGTAATTCCTGAATACAGTTTTTAAGACGGTCTTCAATTTCTCCTTTGTATGATGCGCCTGCAATTAATGAAGATAAATCTAATTCGAACAACTGAACTTTATTTAAAACATCAGGAATTTTATTTTCAATAACATTTTGAATTAGTGTGTCAATTAAAATTGTTTTTCCAATTCCTCGATCGCCAATTAACAATACATTAGGTTTTGAGAAACGGCAAAGAATTTCTTTTATTGAATTTAGTTCAGCTTCACGACCAACTGCAGTCAGTTTATTTTGTTTTTTTTCAGCATTTTTATGAATGCAATATTTGCTTAAAAAGCCTTTTTTAATTTCTTTTTTATCAAGTTGAAGTTTCGAAGAAGGTATTGTAGCTTTTTCCTCCAATAACTCATTTCTGGAAATAGGATAGCTTTTCATCTGATCAAAATTAAATCCAACTCCAGGCGAACTTAAAGCAATAATAATTGCATAAATACTGATTTCATCTTCATTAAGAACATTTTTTATAAAATGTGCTTCTTTAATAATCTGGTCAATTATATCATGAGGTTCAGCATCTAAAACGTGAGTAGTTTTTGGTTCTTCTTCAATCCGTACTTTAGCCCATTCATCTAGATAATAAACATCTTTTCCCATCGATTCTAAAAGTTTTAAAAGAGATAAATCTCTATTCAAAATCGCTTTAAGTAAATGTGATGCAGTATAATATTTATTCGAATTATTTTTTGCAATTTTTTTTGCAATTTCAAAGGCAGTCAGTAATTCGGTACTGAAAATATTTTCTTCTTTCATAGCAATTAATCTTTTACCCAGATCATGTATTTTTTTACTTTATAATTAATTGATAATCCTTTTATACAATTATCAGTTTTGTCTTTATTTAATCGTATAGATTCTATTTTTATTTTTTTTCCTTTAATGCTAGCACATAGTTGAGCAAAAGTCAATAAATCTTTATCGTTTTTTACGACAGGAATATCCAAATCGTCACATAAAAATTCAGCAAAATCATCTTTTACTTTACTGCCTTCAGTTACTTTATTTAACAAAATTTCAAACTGATCTTCAGATATTTTAGGTGCTTTTTTTACAGATGCAATGCTATCTTTTTGTGTTTTGTTTTTAGGCGCAACCGGAACATATTGAAGCATGTCTTCAAGTGGATCTTTTTTTACTGTTCCTCTTGGCAAAGCGAAAGATTCTGCATTTTTTTCGTAAACATAAGATGTGACATCAAGAGGATTTGTTTTTTTTACAACTTTTGGATGCACGTAAATCACCTTTTTAGCTACTCTGCTAAAATCACCATTTATAACAAGTGTAATGGTTTTTTCGCCCGGAGTTAAAAAAGTATAGATAGGATTGGAAGAAGTTTCGATAATTCCTTTTCCTTCACCAAAAGACCATTCCCAAGTTTTTGCGTTTTGTGAAATCGAATTAAAATAAGTTGGCTGTCCAACAGTAATAATCTTTGAAGTAATAATTTGTGGAGTTCCTAGTTTGTCAAGAATATATTTGTCTTTTAAAATGAGTTCACGTGTATGAATACATTCTCCGTTAATAGTTAGAGTAACCATATATTTTCCTGGATTTTTGTAGGTATGAAATGTATGTTTTCTATTATCTGACATTGAACCGTCACCAAAATCCCATTTCCATGATTTAGCGTTGTGTGTTCTGTCATAAAATTCAATTGGCTCTTCGCTCTGTGAATGATCAGACAAAATATAATATTGAACATCTTCACAATTAACATGTTTAAAGAATTGAATTAGAAAAGAAATTATTCCAATCAATAATAAAAGGACAAAAACAAAAACGACTCTTACATCAATATTTCTTTTATTCATTATTTAGATTATTATATTTAAAATAAGAAATTAGTTACAAATATAGATTCTAATATTTTAAAAATGTAAAATAATTGCTACAAAAATTATGATTTAATAAAAATATTTTCTTTATGTTTGTAGATATATGCTTACAAAATTGTTTATTGGATTTAAATGCTTCAGAAAAAGGTTTTATGAAATTTAAAAGATTTTTTTACTTGATAACTCATTCATTTTTCGCGAAAAACAGAGAATTGGTCTTTGCAAAATATCAAATTTTAATGTTTGGAGTTTTAGTATGCGGTTCATGTAACAGCAAAAAATACATTTCTCAAATTCCTTTTCGATATGATTATTCTTTAGAACTATTAAAGAAGCAGTCACAAATGGAAGAAATAGGTTTAAAGAACAAAACGGTAATAAATGATAATTCTGAAAATCTAACTGATGAAATTTTGTATCTAAAAGAGAAATATTCCATTGTGTTAGCTGTAATGCCTAATAAAATTACCAATTATAAACTCTATTCTTATTTTGATCCATGGATTAATACACCTTATAAAGAAAAGAGTTTTTCAAAAAAAGGGATTGACTGCTCCTATCTTTTGCAATCATTATATAGCGATGTGTATAAAGTTACACTTCCAAAAGATCCAGCCGGTATGTGGAAATCAAAATCGATTCAGATTTTTACGGGTCGTACTTTTCTTGCCGAAGGAGATTTGGTTTTTTTTAGATATGACAAAGATCACCCAATTTCTGATGTGGCATTATATCTTCATAATGATAGAATTTTAGCCTGTACAGATAAAGGTTTGGGGATTTACAATTTTAATGATGAATATTTTCAGTTGCGATATATAGGAGCAGGTCGAATAAATGAGGACACAAAGAAAAAATAAAAGAAGTCTTGAAAGTTTGGTTGAGGAAATTGAAAGTATTTCCTATGATATTCGGGCAGAAATTATTGCAAATGAACTTATCGAGAATAATCAAATTTCTGTTGATGAACTTACGATTTCTAATCAGGGACAATTTACAAGAGCTTTTAGAAGTGATGTTTTGGGGGCTGTAATTCAGGATGATAATTATATCAGGCAAGATTACATTGCGTTGCTTTTGTCGAGAGATAGCATGTATGATTCTCTACCGGAAGGATTTGTTCATAGCTTAATTGAAAACAATGCTGACAAGTCTGTTGGACAAATGATTAGAGAGCATAAGCATCAGAAAAAGCAGGAAAATGATGCAAGAAATTTTTTTAGTCCATTTGAAAATGAAATTTTTCATTACCGAACCAAAATAGAAAGTGTTGAGAGTAACTTTTTATACAAACTAAACGGAAGTAAACCGCTCGATTTCTTTTACGATTTTTGGGGTTTATCACAAAATTACCCGGCAGTTTTGGTTTCAAAATTTATTCAGCTTTTGCCTTATGCATATAAAATTGTGGGAGATGTTGATTTGGCGTGTCGCTGTCTGGCTAGTATTATTGAAGAAAAAGTAAGCTACAAAACAACAACTTCTAAAGAATATAGTGAAGAAAGTGAGCAGATTAATTTAGGAGAAAATAGATTGGGAGTAGATTTTATCTGTGGAAATAAATACATGGACTATTCTATGAATCTGACAATTGAAATTGGACCAATCATCAATAATTCATTTGAGAATTATATTCATAATGGGAGAATAAAACGATTTATAGATTGTTTTTATGAGCATTTTTTTCCAATGGAAGTTGAGCCAAAAACAATCCTGATAATGAACGAGGAAACAGAAGAATTTAATTTTAATAAACAGCCCGTCTTAGGGTATACAACACGAATTTAAGAATGGTTAAAAAACATTTATTAGCACTTATTGATGTAAAACTTATTGTATTTATAGTTGTAATTATTGCTCTCTGTGGAATATTGACTTTGTTGTTTAGCGATAAAGTAAAAGAGTTTGCAGCTTTAAAAAAGACATTTTATATCTATGTTTTTTCATTTGCGCTTATTTATGCTTTAGTGGCATTTTTAGGATATAATAAGCTGTTTAATGAACTGTCAGATGAATTTAAATTTTATCAAATAGCTTCTTTATTGTTCGGAATATTACATGTCTGGCTTTATCGCTGGCATTTTGAAGAATTTAAAGTTAAAAGTATAGGTATTGAATTGCTGTTTGCGCTTTTGGTTGTACTCTATTCGAGTGTTTTGTTTACCATAATTTATACCGCACTGAACGGATTAAACTTAACTTTTATAATGTGCTCGCACTTTATTGTATTTATTATTCCTACAGGAGTTTATGCCGTTTTTGAATATATGATGCAGATACCGCCAAAAGAATATGTAACATGGAAAATTCCTGAAGGGGAAAATCCATTTCCGGAAATTGAAGCAGTAGAAATGAAAGATCTTCTTTTGATAACATTATTGATTCAGAGACATGAAAATAGTAAAGGATTTATAACCATTCGATCTAAAGGACCTGTTAGAATTGATTTTGGACCTCTATTTTATAATACAATTACAGGTTATAATACTCAATATCCAGAAAACAAAATTGATTTAGACCATAACGGAGAAAATTACAATTGGGTATTTTTTCTACAAACAAATTGGTATGAAAGCACAAAATATGTAGATGCAGATTATACTCTTGGAATGAATGGTATAACCGAAAATTCAGTAATTATCTGTAAAAGACAGAAACAAGAAGTAATTAAGTCAGATAAAGATAAAAATTCAGAAGATGAAGCTTTTACTTATCAGCCTGCTATAAAAAATACAGCTACAAACGAGCAGTAAGATTAAAAGAAATTAAAATTATTCAAAAATGTATTATACAGATGAATCTGAGTTGTCATTTTATGACAAGTTTCGTACTTACAAAATAGAAAAAGGGGAGACACTACAAAGTGTTGCTCAAAAGTTTGGTATTGAAGCAAGAGAACTGAGAAGATATCATAATGCATATTGTTTGATTTCTGATTTAATTGAAGACGATTTTAAACGATATTCAAAGTTTTTGATTTTAGCTCCAGAAAAAATTGATAGAGAAGTAAATGAAATAATTGAAAAAAAGGAGAAGAGAGTAGTCTTAGGAAAAGAGAACAAATTGTCTTTTCTACCTAGAGGAATTTCTAGAGATTATAGTGTTGAATATACTTTTGAAGATGGCGGAAAAATTGACAAAATGGGAATGGCCATCAGAGTTAAGTGGATCGCTACAGATGAAAATAAATATACTTTATTTGAAATTACCAGATCGCTTAATCTTTTTATAGATGACATTGAACCTGATAGAATAATGGATGAATTAGGTTCGAAAATAGTAGAAGTTTTATATCCGTTAAAAATTGTAGTTGATGAGTCTGGAAAATGGATTGATATCTATAATTATGATGAAATAGTATCTAGATGGGAAAATAAAAAAAATGAAATTTTTGATTATTATAAAAAAGACGCAGAGGTAACGCAAGGACTTATAAAATTTTCAGAATACGCTTTGATGAGTAAACACAATTTATTTGAGAAGATTAGGTCAGATTATTTTTTAAGATCTTTTTTCAACGGAATTCATACTACGTATGCATCTGATTATTTGCTTCAAAAAGAAGTTTCATTTCCATTAGAAAAAATTGAAGAATCTGTTTTTAAGATTCAGCAAAAAATTAATCCTTTTTTAAATGATGATAATTGGGTTGAAATAGAACAAGAAGGAGAGTATCTGAATTCAGTAGAAGGAATAAATTTTAATGGTAAAATATGGATTGGTAGCTATAGGGCGTTATATTGTTTAAATTCTAATTCTGGATTTATAGAAAAAATGAATTTTGAATGCAGTATTGATTATATAGAACCTATTAAAATCAGTTTAAAAATTGAATCTTTAAAAAAAGTCGAAACAAAGTAAGTACTGATATTCTAACAAAATATTGATTTAATCACTTTAAAAAGAAAAAATCATGAGCGGAAAACACGTCGTTGTTCAAGGAGCAACTCTCAAATGTAAGTTTAGCGAAAAACCACAAACCGATATATTAAAAGTAAAATCTCAAAGTAAACACTTTGCAAATGATAATAGTGCAAAGAAAAAACTTATAGCCACGACAAAGGAAACAGGTCAGACTTTAGAAAAAAACACTTTCGGGAACTGTAAACTACAGCCAACAGGAAGCAGTTACAAACCTTGCCAAGCTGTAATAAGTAAATGGAGTGCTTTTTATGAAAAAGTAACATTGAGTAATCAAGGACAAATATTATTAGAAGACAGTAAAGGGGCTTGTCCAATTGGTGGACCAGATTGTATTTTAGTAACAAAACATGGTCAGGAAGCAGAACCAAGCAAACAAAACGTAAAAAATGCCAGAGAACTTTTAAGTAATCAGATCAATCCTTTAGTAGACATGGCTGAATTTAAAGAGAGTTTAGAAGATCAAGATTCAATTTGTAAGTAAATAAAATACGATGTCAGATTTTAAAATAGTAGGAAATCCAAATCCAGTAGTTGGTGTTCTTGAGGTATATAGTGTAAGTGATTTTTTTGAGAAAGTTCCAAGTAATCCTTTTAGTAATGAAAACAGTTTTTCTTATAATCCTGTTTATTGGGAAGTGTATGTTTTAGAATTGGGTAAATGGCGCAAAACAAAAGAAAACGATAAAACGGGAAATAAGATTTCATATACTTTTTTTGAAAAAAGCTTAACCAGAAAAGGTATTAGAATTTTAGCAAAAAAAGGAGATAAAATTGCGCGTTTGGATATTAAGTCTCTTCCGTCGCAACCCAAAATAGATCATATAGAATTATTAGATAAAAATGGAGCCAAAATAAACGGACGTTTATCATACGGACAAACAGTCAAAGCCAGAGTATTTTGTTTAAATATGGAAAAACAGAGAGTATCTGTAACGATGTGGGAGGATGATGTAAAAGGTGCAGGACATGATAAAGCTAATGAAAAAAACTTTATTGAAATAAAATCAGGAATTGTAAAATTCGGAAAAGCTGATATTGATTTTCTATTAAAGCCAAGTTTTGCAAAAGTCGCAGAAAAAGGAGGTCATGAAAAAGACAAAATCCACGAGTTTTATGTAACAGCTGAAACAGGAAATGGAAAAATAGCCAGTAATAATATAAATGTAAACGCGCCTGAAGTGCCAATAGCACCTTACAAAGCTAAGACAACTCCCAAAAAAGAGCCTATTAAAAGTAATGTGCCTGTACAGCAGCCCAAAACAAAAACCTCTGAAACTCCTAAAGCTGTAATAAGCAAAATTAATTCAGTAAATCTGACTGATACGGCTGGGCATAAAATAAAAGGCATATCTAGAGAAAAACAGATTAAAGTCTGGATAAATTCAACCGGATTAATTGGTAGAGAAGTCCGTCTTAAATTGTATGACGAAGATTTGGTTAGTAATGATCTGCTTTTTACTCATAACGTTACTATACAGTCAGATCTTCATGCAATAGTTGTATCATTAGATTCAATATCTAGAAGTTTAGGCGGAGATAATTGGGCAGAAGGAAACGAGCAGGAATTATTTGCTGAAGTCGAAGTTCTGCAGACTCATGATTTTATAAAAAGCGCTGTTGTTGATGTTGATGCTACGGTTTTTAAACAGGATCCTGTGGAAAAAACTGATAAGGTTTTGAAGAAGGGTGAGAGTAATAAGAATAGTGCAAAAGGTAAAGGAGAATGTTTCTGTTATAAAGATTTTGAAGAAAAAGATGTTAGGAAATTAGTCAAGTTATTGAAAGGATCAGAAACTATTTGGGAGGGACAGGCTTTAAGAGGAGGTAAAAGAGTAGATTGTCGTATTAATGATAAATCTTTTGCAACACTAACTAAAGAATTAAATGTTGCTTTAAAAAAATATGAAATAAATTCATGTATCCAAAAAATACATTTTCTTGCGCAAGCTTGTGAAGAGACAGGAACGTTTACATTGTCTGAAGAAACAAAGAGTGATTTTATATCTAGTCAAAGTATTTACAAAGGCCGAGGGCTTTTACAATTAACAGGTGTAAGGAGTGATCCTACCGATTCTAAATCTCGTTTTGATAAACCAGGACCATATCACGATTATGCAGATTATGTAGGAGATCAAAACATTACTAAGAAACCTGAAATTATTGCTAATAATGTGAAATATTGTATAGATAGTGGTGCATGGGAGTGGAGTATAAGTAAAAAAATGCCATCAAACAAAAATTCTCAAGCAGTGAAAAAATGGGGAGCAGAAACAGCAGGGAAATCACTTAATGAGTTAGCACTCTATGCTGATAAATATTTAGAATTGATTTCTGTATTGCTTAATGGTAGGAATAGTAATACTCAAATGCCAAATGGTTGGAATAAAAGAAAAAGCAATTATATTTTACTAAAAAACAATTTTTTCTTTTACAATAAGTATCATACGAATGATTCTAAGCCAGTAAATCCATTAGATTTAGTAACATATCATATATATGCAGAAGGTAAAATAGAGAAAGTTATACCTAAAATTATAAAAAAAGGATATGAAAATAAGTATAACTATGTATATCACGATAAAAATAAAGAGGAACATTCAATATGCGTTTTAGATTGGTTTAAGACAAAAGGAAAGGAGGTTGGAATAGTATACAAATCGAAACCAACTCATGCAGAAATATTGACAGATGAAAATGTATCAGATGGAAGTACAACACGAAGAGTGAAGTATAAAAATGATGATATTGCTGAATATGGTAAACATCCTACAAAGGGTTTAATTTGGCGCCTTTATAAATCTACAGGTAAAGATATTGAATTGATAAAAATGCCTGATAGTTTGGAATATTCTGTAGGTGAAGTAGTAATTAAATATAGTTTTTCTTCCACAAAAAGAAAATATACTGGCCCAAATGTTTTTGCGGGTTTTATAGGAGCTTTAGCTGAATGTAGTAACCCTGATGGAATTGTTACAACTGGAAGTTGTTTCAAAGAGGGGTCATGTTTTCCTAGTGCTGAACATGTGAATGGTAGAAGTGTTGATACTCTATATTATTATAATCTAAAAAAGGATCAGGAATTTATTGATGCAGTTGTCAAATTTAAATTTACTGAAGTTTTAGTTGGTAATAATGATTACTTTAAAAAATTAAAAAATGCAGAAGATGGTGGAGATTTACATGATTCTCATTTACACTCAGGAAACTTTAATAATAATAGTATAATAAAAATAAATAAATGAAAAAAATAATTTTTTCTTTAATAATTCTATTGCTGATTTCTTGTAAAAAAGAAAATGAATTTGAATCAATTCAAAGTTCAAAAAGTGATACAATAACTAAAAATGAAATTAATTTACTTCCATTTGGAGATGAATTAATATCTAAAAATGATTTTGTTAATCAAATTGTAAACGGAGAAAGTGTAAAAGCAAAAAGAAAGAAATTATCAGAGATTAATTTTGACTATAATGCCTTTAATAAGTGGAGACCTGATGCCGTTGAGAAAAAGAATATAGGAGATATTATTTTACAGTTTAAAAGAGAAAATAATGCTGATTCGAAAGCCGATATTTATACTTACATCTCCCTAACAACTTTTAAAAATGATAAAAAAATTGACAAAATAATTGTTTATAAAAATGAAAATTATTCAGAAGCATTAGTTGCTGTGAGTCAGCTTTTTTATATAGATCTTAATCTGAATTTATGGGTTTTGGGAATCAATGAAGACGAAGGAGGAATTAATTTAGGTTCTTGGAATCAATATAAAATTAACAAAAAAAGTGGAAGAATTGATTTAGTAAAACGTAATATAATTAGTTATCCCATTAACAAATACAATATCGGAAATACTAATTTATGGAAAGGAAAATATTTCTTTGAAAAAGAAGATTTAAATGATTTGAAAACCAGTTTTGATATTACTATTAATAGTTTAGATGATATATCAATAATCTATGTTAGTAAAGAAGGAATACCTAAAACATATAAAAATCTTGTTGCTAAAATGGAATCGAATGATAAAATAAAAATAGTTTTCAATGACGAAAATCTCGGAAGTATATATATTCAAAGTAATGAAGGAGAATATACAATTTTAGGTAATGTAATTTCGAATTTGAATCCAGGTAATGATGAATATTATTTAAAGAAAAAATAGATGAATAAAAACAAATATATTTTACTAGTCATTTTAATTTTCTTTTTTTTCCAAAAGATAGAATCCCAAAATATTACTAAAGACAATATCTTTTTAGGTGATCTAAGAATAGGTTCAGGAGAAGGAAAATATTTCAAATCAATTGCGAACAGTAAAGGCTCTGTAATACTCCAAAAACAAAATTCTTTGTATGAAACAAAATTCATAGACTTTAATAAATCGGATTTACTAAAGTCAGATTTCAAGAACACAACATTTAAATTAGTAAAACAAGTTTTAAACAAAAAAAAGCAATATAGAATTGTTCTCTATAGTTTATTAAATAATAAGAAGAAAGATTCAATAGAATTTTATAGAAATAAAAAAAATGCAACACCGAATTATAATTATGTATGTCTTTCTTATTTAGATTTAAAACATAATGCAGTTTGGCAAATAAAATATTTTACACCAGGTTCAGAAATTATCTTATATAAAAAAATTGATATTAGTAATGATGGCAGTCTTCAATCCGATATTCTTTATTATTTAGATGAATCTTTAGATGTTGAAATGTCAAAGAATGATTTATATTTTAATTAAAAGAAAATATAATAAGCGTCTCGCTCGTGATAATTAGTTTGGATTAAATTTCTAAAGCATATTATATCTTAATTTAGATTGCGTGCACGAACGAGACGCTCGCGCTAGCTAAAGATTAGTAAGATTTGTATATAAAAGTAGAATAAAATAAAAATTGAAATGAGAAAAAAGTTTTTTTTTAAAGGTTCTAATATTAACCCTAAGTTTAATTTCATGCAATAAAAAGAAAGAAAAAGATTTAGAATTTAAAAAAGACAACAAAGAACTCATTGAAGATAATTTGACTGTTAATAATAATACAAAAGATAATATGGAAGATTATAAAGCAAAATATAAATCAAAAAAATACAATCCCAGAATCGAAAAAGATTGTGATTTAAATATGGATGGTCAAATAGATAAAATTATAATTTTTGAACCTTCTGAAATAACTAATAATAAGCTAACAAAAGAATCACCTGTTTGCGTTTTTATCAAGAAAGAAAAGGGCTATGATATTTTTGAAAATAAAAACATTATTTACACTTCTTTTTTTAATTCGATGGCTGAAGGTCTTCAAGATTTAGTGGTGAAAGATAATTATTTCACATTTGAAGAAAATAATCAAGCTGGAGATATTAAAGGAAATGATTATATAACTTTTAAGTATGACTTAAAATCTAACAAAATTCTATTACACAAATATAGTTTTGAATTAGTTAGTTTTGATGGTGAAAATGATAAAAATTTCACTTATGATAATACAGTATTTGGAAAAATATTCTTTAAAGATTTCGATATAGATGCTATAAAAGGGAAGATTAATAATCTAAAAAATGAGGTTCGTTGAAGAAAAACGCACCAAATCTAGATTTTTTTTGTAAGAAAAAAACTTTTAATTAGACATAGTGTTACAAGAGTATTTAATTAAACAATGAAATAAATTTTATATGAAAATTGAAAATTTGACTGAAGATACAGCTGCAAAAAGTAATAAAAAAAAGAAAATTATAATATTTATTTTTTTGCTGCTAGTCATTATTAGTGTGCTTGGATATGTTAGTTATGTCCATGGTAAACCTACAACTTCTAGTTATGAAAGGGATAAACCACGAATATTTACAATTAGTGAATATGACAAAATCAGCGAGAGTTTTAAGAAAGTAATTCATCAATTATTTTTACAAAATGATTATTTAACGGACGGAACATATTTCTTTACTAAAATACCAAGTAGGGCAAATAAAGTTATTGCCTACGGCAATTTTTCTAATAAAAAGCAATATAATGGAGTAGCTCAGGCTTATGACGAAGGATATATTAATGATGATATTGCTGTTGTTTTAGAAAAGAATGATTTTAGAAGCAGCGCTATTTTTTTACTATCTGAAAATGGTGATGTATTATATTATAAAGAATTTGAAGATGAACTACCAACAATTAAATCTTTTAAAAAAGGGGCTAAAATTTTCATGGATAGTGCTGTTCTACAAAAAGCACCATCTGATGGTATTTTAATATTTACTAAAAATGAGAAAAGAGTATTGATATATGTTCCGGAGAAGAACATATTTGAAATATTTTATCAATATACAAACGAAGATTTGAAGAATAGAGAAATTGATATGGACGATGATTATGAAGAGGAAGATATTGATTCAGTTAAAACGGCAAATAAATTTAGAGAACCTCTAAATATTGTAAATGATAGTTTAGAAAAAAAATAGTTTTTTTGGCCTTCAATATATATTATCTTACTTCTGCATAATCCTTTGTGCAAAATATTATTAAAAATCGTTGCTCAATAAAAACTTTTCAGTGCAAATTCATAATAACTCCTAAAACAATTTCCAAAAACAAATAAACCTTAATTACTAGCCACCACTGCTAATAATTATCCCTAAAAAACCTTATGTAATTCAATTGCATGAGGCATTTTGCTATGGAATAAACTTAAAAAAAGAATAAAGAATAAATCATGATAGAAAAATTAAATCACTTTCCGGTCAACTGGATAGATGGAATGAAAATCAATAAAAGTCATTTTTTGGCAATGCAGGACAATGTTTCTGAATTGGTAAATGATGCAATCGGAATTCACACCACACCAATAAGTTACGGATTATTAGATTCTGGAAATCACAGTAAAGAATCGACCAAAATTACTTTAGGAATCGATAATCACAAACTTTTGCGAGTTAGAGTAGAAGAATGTCATGCCATTACACCAAACGGCTCGAGAATCGAAATCAGTAAGGCAAATACAGATACGCTGGATCTTCAGGTTCCGTATCCAGAAGATACGTATGAAATAAAAGATGGTGAACAAATAGAATTGCTTGCCTGTATTTCGGTTAACTCCAGAAAGAGAATTCCGTTTGGAGAACCTGATCCAGATGAGGTTCCGCCAAGATATCCTTATACACAACCAGAATATAAACTTCACTTAATTAAAGCAGAAGAGTTCCGATCAGGAATCGGTTATGGAGGTTTTTATCTGGCAATTGGAAAAATTTTAATTGGTGACACAACTGTTTTAGACGAAAATTATATCCCGGCTTCAGTTACAGTGGGCTGCCATTCAAAATTGACAGATATGCAGGCGCAAATTGCGAGATCATTTGGTCAAATAGAGATTTATTCTGTTCAAATTTCCCAAAAAATCAATCGATTTCAGCAGTCTGGTGTTTTAGCACAAACGGTAATACAATTGTCAGACAATACCAGTTATTTCTTAGGCAATTGTTTAACACAGTTTCGCTGGTTTTCGTTGCACCAGCATCCAGCTGCAATGTTGAGTACTGTAGTTTCTTTTGCCAGAGTAATGAAAAATTTTATTGATTCTAAATCAGGAGCAGGAAAAGAAGAACTTTTAAACTATTTCGCTGAATGGTGTGATTTATCTCAAGGTGATTTGGAAGTTCTTTTTACAACATTAATTAACACAAATTACGATCATGTTCACATTGACAAAACTGCAACATTGACTATGAATTTCCTTTCGAAAATCGAAAAACTGTTCGACACTTTAAGCAAACTGGATTACATCGGAAAGAAAAAAGAAAACATCGAATTATTTGTGGCAGAAACCGAAAAGAAAGATATCGTTCACAATCCAAAAAGACATGGCTTTTTCATTAAAGATTAATTATAAAGTAAATATAAATTATGGAAGTTTTAAATAAAAAAGAGCGTCAAAAGGCATTTTACGCCTTTTTGTGTGCCTTTATCATCACTTTTATCGTGATGTTTTCTGCATTAGCATTTAACCTTTATCTGCCGACGGCTGAAAATAAAATATTGAAAGCAGAGAATGAAATGATGAAAAGAGAATACGATTATCAAACCAGTTTTTCAATCAAAATTGATAGCGTGAGAATGACAATCGATTCTATTAATTCGCCTAAAGTAGATAATGATTTTCAACAGCGTTTGGCAAATGTTATGGTGGCTAATATTTATCAGAAAATACCAAAAGACACTACAGACAATAAGCGATTGTATAACAATATTATTCTGGCGTATAAAAATATTATCGATTATAAAAAACAAATCAGAAGCCTTACACACAATGCACATTTAATAGACAGTTTAAATCAGTCGGCTAAGACATACAAAGAAGAATTAGAAAAAGTTAGTCGCGATTTAGATGTATGTCGTCAGATTTATCAAAATCAGTAAATATCAATTAAAAATAATAACTATTTAAATTTAAAATTATGTTGTCAAACTACGGAATTGGAGGGAACGAAGTAAAAATCGATGCAGATGAAGCGATCATTGCAATACCTCAAAACAGAACACTTGTAGCACAAAAACTAACTGTTGATGCCCCAATTAAACCAGAATTGGTTGAAGGAATTACGAATGTAGAAAAAGCTTTTGAGCACTTTAAACCAGAAGTAAAAGTGAATTTTGAAAACGCTGACGGAGCTACAAAAGTGGAAGCTTTAAAGTTCAAAAATTTAGGAGATTTTGGTGTAAAGGGAATTACGGCTCAAAGTAGTTTTCTTTCTGATTTGGAAACTGAAAAAGATCAATATCAAAAAATTATTCGTCAGTTAAAATCAAATAAAATTTTGAAAGCCGCTTTGGAAGATGGCGAAGCAAAAAAAGCTTTATTGGAAAGCCTTGGAACGTTGATTAACGAATTAAAAGAAAATAAATAATATTAAAAAATAAAAGATATGTCAAATAAACAAGCACACCAAAATATCGGAGAAGATACTGCAGTTTTAGAACGTAAAGTTTCGGGTGTTTCTATTGAGAAAAATGTTGAGAAATTAGCTAAATATGGTGGATTTGATTTACTGGAAATGGCAATTGAAGGAATTCAAAACCTAAATCCGGACAGAAAAGCAAGAAGAAAAATTTTCCTTGGAGAAGTTAATAAAACCAAAGAAAGAGAAACATTAAAAAAAACTTTAGAATTATGGTCTTCGATTTTAAGCAACAATGAAGCTTTAACCGACATGGTGGCGCAATGTGAAGATAAATGCAAAGAGTCTGAGGTATTGTTAAAAAAGAACCTTGCTAAAGCCGTTGAAGACACAAGAGAAATTGAAGCTGCTTATAGAACTGTTGCCTTGTTTTTCAAAAACACAGAAACAGACAAAGTTAAAAACGTTACAATTGTAAATGCTGATATTGAACAGTTAAAAGATCTTGATAATACTCGTTTTATCGATGCAATTCACTCAGAATTAGTAGATAATTATGATCGTTTAGATCTTAAAAACAATTATGGTATTCTAGTTATTCCAGGATATTTAGGATCAAATAAAGTAATCGAAAAATGGGCAAAAATTGCACATGAAAACAAAGTAATGTTGGTTACCGACTTTGAACATCTTGACGAACCGGATGATGTTATGGAAATGTTCGATGCAGCTTCATTAACTGGAGGCGATGCTTATCGTTCTAACGTAATTATGACTTGCAACTGGTTGGTAGGACGCGGCAGATTTGATCAAATAGGAGAAAGCGAAGACTTACACATTGCGCCTTCGGCAGCTTTGGCTGGAAAAATCTATAAAACATTGATGTCTCAGGTAACTGCGGGTAAAAAATTTGGAGGAATAAATGAAGTTGACGGTGTTAAGTTTGATCTTAAGAAAAGTGAAATCGCCAATCTTGAAAACCTTGGTTTAGTGCCAATGGTAAACGAGTACGGAAAAGTAATGGCTTTCTCTGCAAAAACATTATTCAGCGGAGATAATCTAGGTTTGCAAACATATTCTGTAGTTCGTGTTTTTGATTATGTGACAAAAGTATTGATGGATTTCCTTAACCGTCGTGCGTTTGAAAACTTTACGGCAAAAACGCGTAAAGAAATAATGAATCAAATTGTAGCTTTTCTTGATGGAATCACTGGTCCAGATAAATTAATTGAGAATTTCGAAATCAGAAGATTTGAACAAGATCCAATCCAAAAAGATAGAATTTACATGGATATTCATATGAAACCATACTTTCCAGCTAAAAATTTCCTTATCAAAATGGATGGTCATAAAGGCGATGACGGAACTGAATGGGATACAGATTACGAACAAAAGTAATTTTCAAATAAATGAAAGGAAACACAATTTTTGTGTTTCCTTTTTAAACAAATTATTGATCTTTTGAATGATCAAACCAAATAATTCAAATTCATGAAAGCTCTCAAAATTTTATTTTTAATTGTATTTTTTTCTAATTCATTTTCAGTTTCGGCACAAAAAATAAAACCGATAGATACTTTAAACTGTCCTATTTCGCAAAAAGAATTATTACTGGATAAAAAGAATTTTGCAAGTGTGCCTCCAATACTACTTCGTGTTTACAATGAAGATTTTGAATATGCTGTTTTTCAACTCGGAAAACGAAAACGAAAAATATACTTATACTTTAAAATTTTTACTGATAATGTGTGTGTCAAACAAAAACAACCTTTAGAATTATATTTCAAATCAGGAGAGTTATATATCTTAAAAAATTCATTTTCTGTTAATTGCGATGGAACAGCCGTATTGCAATTACGACAAAAGGATATAAAGAAAATAATGGCAAACAATATTAATTCAATTAAATTTTTTACGCTTAAAAAAGATTATGAGTTTAGTCCAAATAGTGTTGATAATGATAATTTAAAAGAATACCTGAACTGTTTGAAATTGTATAAAGTAAAAAAGCGTTAAAAATTAATATTGAATTTTTGTAATTGAAATTTTAAGATATGGCTATACCAGAATTAAATCTTTCGTTAGGTCTAACAGATAATAATGGTTCTGTTTTTTATGCAGGGAGTGGGGAAGGAGAAATCATTGTAAGAACAGATTCGGCTTTAAAACAGCATACAATTGATATTGTAATTTCTGAAAAGCAAATAGGAACTGTGAATTTGAAAACGAATTTAGGTACTGCAGAAATTCCCAATGAGATTGAAGTTCCTACTTATCAAATGATTGTAACAGACAGTAAAACAGATGAAAAGGAAATGTATCTCGTTACGCGGGACACTTACTTTTTTAAAGAACAAAAAACTAAAAAAGGATTATGGAATTTTCTTGGATTAAAGTTTTTAGCTACTAAAAATTTTCTTTTCGAAAACATTTCCTTCGAACCTTTAAACGAGGCAATTGAAAGTTTTGATATTTCGAAATACAGAAAATTAAATCAAGATGAATTGACTTATTCTTTTCAACAAGAAGGAATCAATATTCAGATTTATGCTGGTGACATAAATAATCTTAAAGTTCAAAAAGGAACAAGTTGCTTTGTAATTGTTGATGAAAAAAGAGGACAGCGTTTTATTGGAGATATTTTATATCGTGAAAAGTTTTTGAAACTTACTCCGAAAGTAAAACTTCACATTATAAAAAGGAAAATGGTTTCTAAATCTATAGAAACTAATAAAAAGGGTCAAACAGAAAAGCTAATTTATATTTAAAGAAATGAAAGGTGCTTTTTATAAACTGCCAATAGATTTTAATGCAATACTCCAAAAGAAAGAACTGGAAAAAACTTCGATAGAACATTCTATTGCACAGCAAGTAATTCTTTTAGCCACAACCACATTTGGAGAATGCAAATTTGACGAAACTTTTGGGTCTAAAATCTGGGAAATAGATTTTGATTTATTAATGAATGAAAATACATTAAAAGAGACAATCTCTAAAACAATGAAACAATCGTTGCTTTTGCATGAAAACAGAATAAAAGTAAATGAACTCAAAGTAGAATTGTCAGAAACAATGTATTTGGTTGATAATATAAGCAGATCAAAAAAAAGAGTTGATATAATCATTGATGCAACAATAAAAAGCACTAATAGAGGATTTAATTTTAGAGGATACTTCTTCGTTGGACCACTTTCTTACAAATAATAAAAAATATTTTTTGTAAAAATTAAGTGCATAGAGACTGTATACAGTTTTGGTTAAAATTATAAGTTTTTATTTATTTAAAAATAAAATTATGTAAGAAATAATTTATATATTTACAATATGAATAAATAAATTAATAACTAAAAATTTTTATTATGTCGTTTTTAACATCATTGACAGTTGCAGGAAAAGATTACAAAGTACTTAACGTAAGTTATGATTTAGCTCAGGAAACTGATGCTTCTGGTCGTCCATCTACGGTAACACGTGGAGGAAGAATTATGATCGAAGTAGAATCAACTGGCAGTACAGAATTGTTCGAATGGATGACAAACAATTTCGAAAGAAAAGACGGGTCAGTAAAATTCATTAAACGTGATTCTAATGCTACTTTAAAAGAGTTGAAATTTACTGAGGCTTACATGGTGAAGTACAAAGAAAACTTTGATCATAACAGTGACAATCCGTTAACGGAGACTTTTATGATTTCTGCACGTAAAATTTCGATGGGCGGAGGTGAATTTGATAATGCTTGGGTATAAAACTCAGGACTTCATCAAACTTAATTAAGCTTGAAACTATTAAAGGAAGTCCATACAAGGACTTCCTTTTTTATTAAATACCCAATAATACACTAACTAAAATATATATAAAATGAGCTTTTTATCAAAATTACAAATCGACGGTGAAGAATATAATGTACTTGAATTTAACATAGATTTTAAACAAGAGATTGATAATTCGAGCAAACCAATCGGAAATGCAAAAGGTGGAATTATAAAAATAATAATTGAGGCAACACAAAACAGCCTATTTCTATCGTGGATGTTAAATAGTGATTTGACTAAAGATGGGAAAATTATTTTTTACAGAAGAGATGCTTTAAGTAAAATGAAAGAACTAACGTTTGAAAAAGCATATTGTATCAACTATCACGAACAATTTACAAGTACAACAGAAGTGCCAATGAAAATCACAATGGAATTAGTAAGTAAAGAACTGACTTTTGGCGATGCAAAATTCTCCAATAACTGGATTGCTTTAGACTAAGTTTTTAATAAACAAAAAATACTATTTCATTATGGGACATTTTTCAGAACAGGTACACATAACTATCGGCAGTTTTACACAAAATATTATTTATTATGATTTAAAGCTGTCACAGAAAATGGCAGGTCATCACCATTTTTCATTTGTGTGGCAATATACGGCTAAAGCAGTTATAAACCCGGTTGATCAGGCGCAGGCAATGCGAAAATACATTGGCGATGAAGTGATTTTTACTTTTAAGAGCGTGACTGGTATCAAGCTTATGAGCAAAGGAATTATTACTGAATTATCTTCTATTGATAGACACGGCAGTGCAGCCGGTCTGCATATTACAGGAATAAGCCATAGCAAAGTAATTGACGATCTGCCAAAATCCAGAACCTATCTGGAAAGAGGAATGGATGACATTGTGCTTGATTTATTGTCTGAAGGACCAACAGAATTTTATCAGAGAGAATCTATTAGATCAACTTATCTAAAAGAATTCAATTATATGGCGCAGTACAACGAAACCAATTTTGAATTTCTAACAAGACTGGCATCACGATACGGCCAGTGGTTTTATTTTGACGGAATGCGCATGCAGTTTGGACAGCTTAAAAACTCAAAAATTAAACTCATTAACGGAGCTTCTCTGCATAGTTTTAAGATTCAAGCCAATATGACTGCGCACACCATTTCGTTAGCAGGTTATGATTATAATAATGCAGCTGGAATTCGCGATGCAGCAGCAAAAACAGCTACAGGCAGTAAGGACAGTTTTGCTTCTATAGTAGGATTTAATCAAGGCACCGTAACACAAGGTGAATTGAGTATTGGCGCTTATACAAATAACGCACAAAATAAAGAAGAAATACAGGAAATGGTCACGCTGCAAACAGCAGGAAGTGATGCAAACAGTGTGTATTACAGCGGAATATCTTATTTTCCTTTAGGATTAGGACAGACATTTACTATTGTAAATCAAACCATAGAACACCAGCTTGTCTGTATCGAAGCCACACACCACTCAGAAGTTCATGGCAATTATACCTGCGAATTCAAAGCGATTCCTGCTGATGTTTCCGCGCCGCATTATACCAATACAAAAGTTTTTGCCAAAGCAGAAACACAACCTGCGAAAATTGCAGATAACAATGATCCCGAAGGTCTCGGACGCATAAAAGTGGAATTCTATTGGGGAGCGGCAACCAAAACAAGTCAGTGGATCAGAATGATTCAGCCACATACCGGAGCCGGAAAAGGTTTTTATTTTATCCCAGAAATTGGAGAAGAAGTTTTGGTTGGTTTTGAAGGAGGAAATTCCCAAAATCCTTATGTAATGGGTGCGCATTACAATGGAAGTGAAACATCAGGTCATAATACTCCTAAAAATGATTTAAAGGTTATACAAACCCGTTCTGGAATTATAATTATCCTAAATGATGCTGATGGAAGTGTTTTAATTGAAGATCCAAGTGGGAACAAATATTTTATGGATGGAAACGGAAGTATGACTTGCGATGCTCCTAAAAATCTAACACTAAATGCAGGAGAAGACATCAATATAAATGCTGGGCAAAATATGATAACCAATGTTGGTCTTAATAAAACCAATACAGTTGGAGGCAATTATACAGAAATTATTACAGGGTCAAAATTCCTAACTATAGGAATTAATTTCATCCTAAATGTTACAGGAAGCGTACGTGAATGGATAAAAGGAAACAAAGAAACTGAAAGTAAAGATATCAAAAAACGCGCTAAAGAAATATTCATAAATAGTACAGAAGAAAATATTACGATGCTTGGCGCTAAAAATGTAAATAACCATAGTGGTGAAACCTCTAAAAACGGATAATCATGAGTATCATAAGTATTATAGAAGGAAGACTTACCGAAACGGCTACTGGCAATATAGAAATACATGCTACTGAAGGAGATCTTACAATAGCAGCAGCCAAACATAACAGACAGTACGGAGAAGAAGGCATAAATTATCATAATTATGAACCGCTGCATCCTGATGATTCGATGTCTGATGAAAAAATCGTGCGATTAAATCTGTTTTTTGATGGAACACAAAACAATAAAACAAATACAGAAGCAGGAAAAGAACATGAAAATTCCAACCATCTGGATGACAGTTATACCAATGATTATTCTAATGTAGCGCGTGGTTATGATGCGGTAGACCCAAATAAGGAAAACCAAATTAGGATTTATATAGAAGGAATTGGTACGGAAGATTCAGAAAGCGAAACTACTTTTTTTGGAAATATGCCCGACAACTCAGGAATTCCGCAGGGCGAAGGAGAACGAGGGGTTAAAGCCAAAGTGACTAAAGCTTGTTTTTTGTCTGCTGAAAGTTTACAGAAATATGCAGGAAAGAAAATGATACTTGAGGTAAATGTATATGGTTTTAGCCGAGGAGCAACAGCTGCTAGGCATTTTCTGCATGTGGCCACCACGCCAGCCGTAACCCATACACCACTGCTTAGCAGTAAGGAAACAGCCCTGCCTCCGTACGGTCTGAAGGGAGTGACCTATGCAAAAACGGATGAAACGGATGCACTGGTAAAAAAGCATGGCTTTTTTGGCGCCTGTCTGGCAGCTCAGGGATTTACTCCTAATGAAATTATTTTCAGATTTATTGGTTTATACGATACTGTTGCTGCTTATGGGGTAGACCATCGAGGCAAAGAAGTTTTTGGTGTCAGCATTATTGATAACGATACCAAACAGTTAGGATTAGATGCTGTAAAAAAAGCCTCTTTTGTATTGCAGTTTGCGGCCGATGATGAGCATCGCGATAATTTTGATTTAACCAACATTGACAGTGCTGGAATAAACGGCTTAGAAATCACGCTGCCAGGAGTGCATTCTGATATTGGGGGCTGTTATGTAGAGAATGATTCTGAAAGAGTAGATCTTTTTTATGAGCCTTATTTTAATAGGGAATGCGAAAAATTCAAAGAAATATTGATTGAGGAAGGCTGGTATAGTCCTGATCAATTGCATATTATTCATTCGTACACTAAAGATTTTACCCAAAAAGTACCAGAAGAATACAATGATAATCCCGTAGGATATTACGGTTTGGTAGGTATAAAAAAAGAAGTTCACAGGACGTATGATAAAGTGTCGCTCAATCGGATGTTTCATTATTCGAAACAATTTGATGTGTTTTATAAAACTTTAAATATAAATGATCATAAGATAAAAGACCCATTTTTAATGGGCGTAGACAAACAGTTAGTGCATTATATCAACACCTGTACGCATGTAAGAAATCAATATGTAAAACGGTTTAATGAAGGTGAAAATGTTCAAAAAGAATATTTAGCAGAAGTAAAAAAAATGCATTATAAGGATTTTATTCATGCAAATGATTTGAAGACACTTAGAAGAGAGTACCTGCATTGGTCTGCCAGTGCAACTAAATTTGGGTTGGGTCCCAGAGTAGGAGGTATAAAAAAAGCAACAGAAAGAACCCGTAACATACAATATGGATAGACTAATTAAAATTGTAGTCAGTGTAGTATTCTTACTACTTTTTATTCAAATAATACAATGCCAGATGAAAAAAAACTTACCGGAATTTTATGTTGAGATATCTGCTCCAGATAGCAAGTATGACGTAACTCCTATTTACGATACCATAAAAACTTTAGAAGGAGTTTATGCAGGTTTGCCTTATGGGAGCTCTTCTGGAAGATGGGGTGATTCAGGTTCTACATGGACAGCACAACGCGGAACTCCCATTGGAGCGGATATAACTTTTTATTCCCGCTATGAAGATGTTTTTTATCGTTTAAATGTCGATTTTCCTATAGATACTATTAAGGATTATATGGAAAGAGCCTATGCGAGAATAGATGATGAAAACGGAGAAACACAGGAATATAAAAAACTGGGTCGAGGCCACAAATCTTCGAGCGGAAACTCGTACGACAGTTTCAGCACTCTTGTTTTTGGTTTTGCGCCAAAAGGGATGGTGGTAGTGTGGTTAAATTTTGGGATTACCCGTATAGAGCTAGGCAGATATCAGGCAGAGATACTATCAGATACAGTAATTATTGAAAAAATAAAGAAAAAATATTTAAAGAAATATGGTTTAACTTCTGAAAGATATGATGAAGCGGCTAAAGAATATTTTCTTACAGATGCAAGCCCTCAAAAATGGTACAATTATCGCAGCCGTTACAATTGGCGCCCCGTAGTGATTTCAGAAAATCCTAAAACAGAACTCATACAAGTTCAGACTTCGTTTTACAATGGCGAAATAGAATGTATGCTTCGCCCATGGGTAATTGATCCTGTTTATAAAGAAAGAGCAGTTCCGTCAGAAATTAATGTAGTCTGGATGACAGGCAAAAAAGACGAAGATAAAAAACAGGCTTATCTCTATTTTAGTTGGGAAAAAGTAAATGAAGTTTTTAAAAAATCAGGTGGTAAAATTGATGTGCAGATCAAAATCTCGAAAGAAAATAACGTTGCGCTTATGCTCAATGGTAAGCCCTTTGAAGCAGACAGTACAAGGGTATTTGATTGGTCACCTAGTATGCTGGGCGGAATGATGTATAAAAATATAAAGTAGAGAGATAAAAAAGTAATTAGGAATAAATAGGTAAAGATAATATTCGCCTGAACTTAATTATGATTTATTTAAATTAAAAATTTATTATGAATAGACATATATTAATTGTGTTCATTATTTTCGGTTTTATAAGCTGTAATAATGCACAAAATAATAGATTGCCAGAAGAATATAAAAATTATAAGTCCTTAGATTCGATAGAAATCAAAGATACAATACAGTTTGGAAATCATTATTTGAAATTATTGTTTAAAAGCTTCGATCCGATTGAAGTAGTATTGTTGCCATCAAAGGAATTAATTGTAGTCACAACGAATAAAAAAGAAGGTTTTGATATTATAAAAAACTTTTTTAAATTAAATAAAAAAGGTGAGATTATAGATAGTATATCATTTGTTGAGAACTACAAAATGGGAAAAGAAGAACTGCTAAATAACTATATAGTTAACAAAAAACAAAAATATTTTAGAACTTGGCCATTAGACGGAAAAAAAAATAAGATAAAATTTATTTTACAAAATGAGAGAATGAACGCAGATCGTGTTACTGAAAAAAAAATGATAGATGAAATATTCAATAAAGCACAATTTAGAATAATTGATTATGATTTTAATTACGTTGAATCTAAAGATGATTCAAAAGTGATAAAAAAACAAAATGATGAAATAGAACCTGAAATTATAGAATTAAATAGAACAGTATACATAATTGTTTATTTAATGAACGGCGAATGGTTTAACTACTACACGTTTACAGATATTTCAAAACGAATTTCGCTGGATGAACTATTAAGTTCAAGAGAAGGCTCCAACACCTTATTCAAAAAATATAATAAAGCTGAAAAAGATTGGGAAATATTGGTAAATAAAAATATAGTTTATAAATACTTTCATAAGATTAAGAATCAAAAAATAATAATCCCAGGCGGAGGTAATACTTCTTATCAATCTGATTGGTGGAAAGGTCAATTATTTTCAAATATCGTTGTTAGTAATGATACTCTTAAAATATATGATTCATTATTTCTTGATGAAAACTGGCCATCAAAAACACCTATAATTATTAATAAAAAACAAATAGGTTCTTTACATAGAGGTGAAAGAGAATATTTTGAATCGTTAATGTATTATTTGAATAAATCTTTAAATTATAGTTTATTTACGAATGATGAAAAAAAATTATATATAATAAGAGAAAAAGATTCAATAAAATAAACTAAGATTATAATAGATAGATCTCCACCGGCTATCGCGAACGTCTCGATCATTCTGTTACCATTTCTCTTTCCTAAAATAAGTTTATACAAAAACAAAAAAATAAATAAACTTTTTTGAGGAAAAGACAATCAAACAATAGCTATATGTCTTTTTCAGTATTTATATTATTAAAAAATAAATTCAAATCAAATATAAAGATCACATTAATCTTTATCACCTTATTCTTATCCAGCTGTACCCAAAGCACTTTTTCGGGCTATGTACATGATTTTGACTCAAACAAACCCATTAAAAATGTCAGCATCAATATCAACGGAAACAGTATACAAACAGACAGCACTGGTTACTTTAGTCTGAATGTGAAATCAAAATCAAATTGTATCATAAACTTAAAAAGAGAAGGTTATGAAAATAAAAAAGTCTATCGAAAATCAGATCTTTCTAAACACGATACTTTGCAAAAAAGTAAAAATACAACCATTTATATGTTTAGAAACGACAGCGAGTTTTTGAAAAAATAAAATGTTTTTAGAAAAATGAATTTGTAATTCAATTACACTGAAAAAATGATATCATGAGACAAGAACGAATAAAAGACAGAGTATTAAAAAGAGCGGCCAAATCATGGGGATTTTCAGATGTAGAAATGGAAACATCTTTTGATCCAGTTGTATCGATGATGTTAAACGCATTATCCTATGAATTGGAAAAAATTGCCCACGAACTCGAAGATTCTAAAACCCGTGTAGTCGAGAGAGTATTAGAAATTATGTTTCCAGAAGTGACATCGGGAGCAAAACCCGCAAGAGCAATTCTGCATGCATTGCCAATAGAAAATAATATAAAAGTTTCTCTGCAAAATCAAATGACGGCAAGCAGAAGAATTCATAATATTTATAATCCGCTTGCACCAATTACAAAAGAGATAGTACTTGCGCCAACTCTCGAAGTAAAACTGTCTGCCTGCGAAGTAAAATATATTGCTTACGAAAGAAATTTATATCAAATCTCGAATCTTTTTTATAAAGATGTTGTTAGAGATTACAATCATACTTTGCCATCTGGAGAGATTTTTTTAGGAATTGAATTAAGCGATGAAAAAGTAATAGAGATCGAAGATTTAATGTTGTATATCGACATTAAAAACACCCATCAAAAAGAAATGTTTCATTATTATTTAAAACAAATGAAATGTTTTCTTGATGATAAAGAGATAAAAGTAAAAGAAGGTTATAATGTACCTCTTAATAATCTTGATATTGAAGGAATTATCAATAACAATTATTCTAATCTTACTGAAATCATGCAGGAAGTTAATGAGTTTTATTTCGATAATTTTTACACTTTAAAAGGAAGTTTAAAATATAAAAACATAAAAGAATATGCTGCTGAATATAAGCCTTTTGAAGAAGCTGTAGAAAGTGATAAATCTGTTATTTGGCTAAAAATGATATTTCCAGAATCACTAGTTCCAGAAATTATCGATAATGTTTCTTTTACAGCAAACTGTTTTCCAGTAATCAATAAGAAGAAACATGATCTAACCAAGACGCTAGACACTTTTTTATCTTATGTAGCATTAGATACTAAAAATGATATCTTTCTTGATATAGACGCTGTTGTAGATGGACTTAACAAACGTTATGAAATAAAAGAATTTAAAGAAGGCATTTTGGAAGAAGGAAGTGCTGTATTGAGAACAGAAGGGGTTTCCAGATTTGATTCTAGAACAGCTTCTCAGTTATTGCAAAACGTTTTAGATTTATTAAAAGATGAAAGTTCGTCTTTTGCTGGTTTAGGAAAAGATTTTATGAATAGCTCTTTGGTCGAAATTAACCAATTGTTAAATTCTGTAGAACAGCAAGCCAAAGAGAGTAGTTTTTCTAAAAATAATGATCCTTATTTAATGATTAAGCCTAAAGCTGATGATTCAATAGGGAAATCATTTAAAATTACTTATTGGTCAACATGTGCAGAGGAAGGAAATGATATTAAAGCCGGAACTGTTTTAGAATGCAAAGATGATTTATTTTTTGTGAGTCATACAACAACTCTTATGACGAATACAGTTGGCGGATTGAACAAACAAAACAATAAAGACAGGATTTTAGCTTACAGAAATGCTTTATTAACCCGTGGAAGAATCGTTACATTTGCTGATATCAAGGCCTTCGGATTTAATCATTTTAAAAACTCAATAGAAGATATCAGAATAGAAAAAGGAACACGAAAAGAAATATCTGTTACAGCTGGATTTAGCCGAACAGTTGATATTCATATCAAGACAAATCCTGAAGAAAAACAACATTTGTCAAAATCAGAATGGGAATATTTATGCGAAAGCTTCATGAAAAATCTTAAAAATAGATCGTCAAATGTGTTTCCATATAGAATGTTTATTGACTAAATAAAAACCGCCGAAAAGAAATTTTCGGCGGTTTTGTTTAATTGAGGTTTTATTTTGGTTTTACTGGTATTTTTTATCCGTAAGCGTTTTCATAAAAGCAACAAGCGCTTTTTCTTCTTTTATCGTTAAATTTAGTTTATCAAATGGTAGGGTTTGATTTTCCACTTCGTAACCTAAACCAATTCCGCCACCTTTATTGTAAAATGAAACCACTTCTTCTAGCGTTTTGAAAACTCCGTTATGCATGTATGGCGCTGTAACAGCTGAATTTCTTACGGTTGGTGTTTTGAAAGCGCCAACCAATTGCGGCATTTGATTGTATAAGTAACGCCCCTTGTCTGGACTTAGAGATTTTCCCGATGCTTCATTAGGAGTTCCGATAACTTCATGTTCGGTTTTGGAATAACTTGGCGGAACTGTTCCGTTAAACAATGGCGTAAAATGACAAGTTGCACATTTTGCTTTTCCCATGAAAAGATTCATTCCGTCAATTTCTTCATTATTCAAAGCAGTTTTATTTCCTCTCATATATTCATCAAACCTTGAATCAAAACTATTTAAAGAGCGTACATAACTGGCAATCGCATTTTGAATCTGCCAAGCTTCTGGTTTTGATGTTTTTGGATATGCTTTTTTAAAGAGTTCGACATATTTTTTATCTGTTTGAATTTTAGCATGAATATTCTCCATTGAGCCATGCATTTCATCTTTATTCTGAATTACATCTACACTTTGTTTTTCTAAATCCAATTGACGCATATCCCAAAATTGTGCATTTTGCAAAGACGCATAGGTTAGAGTAGGAGTATTTCTGGCTAAATTTATTCCAGTTAATGATACGTTTGTTTTTAAACCGTCTGTAAAAGCCTTTTCAGGATTATGGCAGCTTGCACAGCTTCGATCGTTATTTTTAGAAAGGCTTTTATCGTAAAATAATTTTTCACCCAAAACGGCTTTTTCTTTTGTAAAATTATAATCTTCCGAAAGTACAAAGGCATTTACATCAAAAGCCTCTTTGTCAAATAAAGTTTCAATTGATGGTTTTAACGGACTAGATTTTTTTACATTTTTAATTTTTTCTTCTTTTTGAAATGCTTTTAATTTTTTAGAAATCGGATTTAGATATTCGCTAATGAAAACCGCACGATTAAAAGAATTAAAATTATTATTCTTAGCACAATATTCTTGAGCCTTTTTTGTAATTTCTTTTAATTTAGATAATGATTTATTATCAGTATTAATTTTTTCAAGGGTTTCAGGAATTGAGATTAAACTTTCTCCAGTTTCGAGAATTGAGGACTGTAAAATCGGACTATCAAAACCTGTTATTCCTAGAGCAATAACCCTGAAAACATTCTGCTGAATGGCGTCTAGCACATAATCATCGCTTATAGCTATTACATCAAAAGTGTTATTAAGCTGTTTAATATTTGCTCGAAAAATATTTAATTCTCGTATTAAATCTTCTTTACTTTTGATGTCATATTCTGGATAAATAATTTCTTCCATAACCTGAAATCCGTGAGGTTCAAAAGATCTGTTTTCTTCAAGTTCCATTTCGTCAAGAGCAGGACCGTTCATGAATCTGGCTGTTTCCGGAATAAAATATTCAATTGCCCATTCAGTCCTTTTATATACTAAACGTGATTTTTTAAATTGCTCTACAATTTCTTTTTGTGATGAATTGTTTGTTACCAGTTTTTGAAATTTTGCAATTTCATTATCTAGTTTACTTAAATTAATAAGCAATTCTTGTTTAACTGTAGATTTTGATGTTTTGTTTTCTTTACAGGAAATGAAGAAACAAAATATTATAAATAGAAAAGTAAAATGGTTGAATTTCATAATGGTGTTGTAATAGAAACAACCCTTACTGTAAAATAAGGGTTGTCAAATAGATTTTGATAGAAATTTATCGCTGTACGTTTCTAATAATTACAGTTTGTCCACCTTCTTTGTTAGTTTGAGTTCCAGAACCATCTGCATTTTTAAATGCATCGCTCTGCCAAGTGTGTGGGTGAATATTTACCGTAAAAGTGTTTGGAACACCGATAATATCTGAAATGTCTTCCATAGCACCATATTCCCAGCTTCCAAATCTCATTTCGCCAGTTTGGTTGTATAGTGTATTCCATGCCACATCAGTTCTTTTGTGGTTCATGTTTAACCATGCTTTGTTTTGTTTTGAAGCAATGCTGTACTGCCAAATGTATGAATCGTGTTGAGCGGCTGTGTAATAGCTGTCACCATCTTCCTGAATGTAAACGTAGTTTTCAGTCACACATAAGTTATCTGGATTAATGATTCCAGTTCCAGGAGTACTATCACCTTCAACAGCTAATTCTAAAGTTCCTTTTAAAGGGTTTGTAGCATCAAGTTTCAATTTATAAACTCTTCCCCACATGGTATAACCTTCAACCGGAGCATTATTTGTTGCTTGACCAGTAGCAGTAAAATAGATTTCTCTGTTGTTAGTTGCTCTTCCTTTTCTGTAATCTACGTCTTCAACTCTAGAAAAACGAATCGCTTTTAAGTCATTTACAGTAGTGTTAATTACAGCTCCGGTTAAGTTTTTTGCATTTGGAATTTCAACAAATTCAACTGGATATGAGTTGTTTAATGTTATTGTTGTTTCAACCTGATTTCCATCAGTTCTTTTTAAAGCATATAATTTTCCGTTATTTAAGTCACCAACTGTACTTACATACATAATTAGCTGACCTGCACTTACGTGAGAAGTTGCGTAAGATTGATCTTCTCCAATTAAAATAACTGTTTTTCCAGGATAAGCTTCTTTTGGAAGCGGAACAGCATTTTCCATACTTGCTTTTCCTAAAGCAGGTAAAACTCTGTCTGTTCTTGCTTTATCTGAAGACAAACCTAAAGGATTAATTCCGTGTACCATACTTTCTTGACCGCTTTCTCCAGCCGTTAAAAAGATAGGACCAAATCCGTGGATTTCTGGCGTTGCTAAAGTTGCAGAACACAAACGTGTTAAACCTCCAACGCCATCAACTATATAATCACCTTTAACTGGTTTAAAAGTTTTATCTAAATATACTCTTGAAACTGATTGTAAGATTTCGTGGTTTGTAATCAAAATATAACCATCACTGTTTGGATCTTTCATTAATCCCGCACCATCTGGCTGCGCTCCGTAAACAAACGAAGGTGATTGTGGTAAAATATCAGAACTTGCAATTAAAGTGCTGATTTTTAAGCTTTCGAATCCAGTCATCGGATAAACAAAAGCAGGTACTTTTGATTGAGATGTAAAATCGATGCTAGCATTTACATCGTTTTTAGAATCTTTGTCATCATTTTGACAGCTTACTAAGGAAAGACTCGCTATTCCAAATAAAGCAATAGATTTAAGAAGGTTAGTTTTCATAATTGTTTTTTGTGTTTTTTTTTCGATAGAGCAAAGCTATCTTTCTAAAACAAAATACAGGTTATGTTAATTTTTTATTAATGCTAATAATTGTAAGTCTAATATTATCAAATAGTAAATTGGAAGTTTAGAATGTAAATTTAAGACTCATAAAAAAATCTTAAAGAGGCTTAAAAAGCTGATTTAGATTTACTGCTTTCTTATCTTTTAGTTTTTTAACAATCTTAAGAAAGGCAATTGCAGTAATGTACGCATCGCCCAAAGCGGTATGTCTGTCTTTTTTAGAAATATCAAATTTATCGGCAAGATCGTCTAAAGTATAATGATCTTTTCGCTCAAACAAATGAGATTGAATTAGCGTTTTTTTATATAAATAGGCTGTATCGAGAGTTTTGTTTGTCAATTGCGGAAGTCCGTTTCTTTCCAGCGCTTTATTAATCATGGTAACATCAAAAATAGTGTGATGAGCAATAATTATAGAATCGCCCAGAAAATCTAAAAACTGCTGTAAAGCCTCTAATTCAGTTGGACGTTTGACAAGTAAATCTTTTAAAATACCATGAATTTGTGCGGTAGATTTATCATAATGATCTTGTTTAAGATAAACCTCAAAACTTTGCTGAACATTTATAATTCCGTTTTGAAGAACCAGAGCACCAATGCATAGCATACGATCATTCTCATAATCAAAACCAGTGGTTTCTGTATCTAAAACAACAAAACGAGTTTCTTCGATTGTGATATTTTCATCAAAGAGATTGTTTTCTTCTTTTTTCCAAAAATTGAATAAACTCATTATTATACCAGATTTGAAATGTTAAAACGAACCGAAATTAATTCCTGAAGCTCTTTAATGGTTTTAAAAGTACGTTTCAATTTAATTTTTTCCATTTTGGTTAAAGATTCCAATTCAATAAACTGACCAGAATCATGATGCAAAAGTCCTTGTTTTGTTCTAAATTTTAATAAAGCTTTGAATGAATAAGAACACGATAAATATAATTCTCTATTATTAGTTTCCAATTCAGCTAATTTTTCAAATCGCTCTGCTGTATTGCTGATTCCTTTAATAGAATGCGATAAAATTAAAACGCGTGCAGCATCTGTAAGCGGCATTAAAGCTCTTCGTTTAATATCAAAATTGTCTTTGTTTGCACCGTCTTGTTCAACCAAAAATTGTCTAAAGAAACCTGTAGGAGACGGACTTTGCAAAGCTCCGCTCACTAAATGCATATAGAAAATCGGATTTGCTTTTATAGTTTCAAAAATATAATCTGACAACTGACTTACAATTTCTGTATCGCCATATGTAGAGCTATAATCAAAGAAAATGAAAGATAATAAAACCTCATTCTTTCCTGGATTAGTAATCCAATGATGCACTTGAGCTTTCCAATCATCTAAACTCATACACCATTTTGGACTCGAAGCCATCATATCGGCTGGGCAATAATCATATCCAATTTCAAAAAGACCTTTATTGACAAGTCCAGCAAATTTTTGAAAATAAATTCTGGTTTCATCTCTAAAAACTTCATTTACATTTTCGTAAACAATAGCATTATCTTGATCGGTATGCAACATTTGTTCACCTCTTCCTTGACTTCCCATTGCTAGCCAGGCAAATTTTACTGGTGGAGGACTACTCATTTTATCGATACAAATTTCGATTACACGAGTAGTGCAAGCTTCATTTAGTTCTGTAATAATTTTGGTAATTAAGGTCATCGGAATATTTTGATCCAAATAGCCTTGCAACAATTGCATTATTTGGTTTCGAATCGGTTTTATTTCCTTGATTTTTTTGGTACGTTTTAAAGCTTTTATTAAAACCGCAGGATTGTTTCCAAGCGCAACCATAACATCATGTTTCGATAAAATACCAACAGCTTTTGTATTTACAGTTCCGTCTTTGGTTAAACATAAATGGCTGATATTGCTTTTCATCATCGCCATTTGAGCTTCGGTAACGGTCATTTTTTTGGGATACGTAATAACAGGTTTTGTCATTATCGTTTCGGCTGTTGTTGTAATTGGGAAATCTCCAGTTACAATTTTATTACGAAGATCTTTGTCGGTCAAAATACCGATTGGAAGCATTTCATCTACAATCAGAATGGCTCCAACTTTCTTTTTATTCATAATGATAGCAACATCGCGAACGGTTGTAGACGGACTGCAAGTCACAATTTTTTTAGAATATTTTATAGGAGCTAAATCAAAAGAATGATTGTTAGAATGAAGATTATCATCTAACAAATCATCACCGTATAATTTATCTTTATGAATGTCAGAATACGGATTTCGAGTATTTGAAGCGTAACTTTCAATCAAGAAATTACCAACATTTCTGTTTTCGAGCGCATAAGGTTTAAAAACCGCAATTGGAATAGCGTACAAAATACTTTCCTCGTGCGCGACGGCTTCCATAATATAATTTTCTTGTGCCAAAAGCGGACGAAGACCGAAAATATCACCTTCATCGCACATGTCTAAAACGGTATTTTTAGTGCTTTTTTTTAGAGCAACAGCGCCTTTGTGAACCACATAAAAAGAATCGTGAGTTTTGTCGTTTTCTGCAAATATAACGGCATCTTTTTCTTTATAAATAATAGAAATCTGTTCGGACAGTTTTTCTAAATCTTTCTGATGTAAAAAATTAAAGGGCGGATAACCTTTTAAAAAGTCAGCAACTCTCTGCGAAATGGTATTTTTCATGTGGCTAGATTAAAGTTCTAAAGTACTATTTTAAATAGAAATGTAAAAGAAACACGTTTATTTTTTGAGTGACAAAGGGACAGAGTTGCAAAGAGACAAAGGTTTTGCTCACAGTTTTGTCATCCCGAGGAACGAGGGATCTTCACAAGTAACTCAATAAAGTTTTTCAATCCAAAAAAAAGCTCCTAAAATGGAGCTTAAATTTTTATAAAATCAAGAATTATTCAACTTTATGAACTGTGCCGCGCTGTTTTTCTTCAGAGCCGACCATTCCAAATTCAAAAGTATAGGAATCTTTAGAAGTCGTTAAAATTTTCATGCTGATAGCTTTTTCTTCAGCCATGTTTTTGGGATGCTTTTTTTGCAGAATATATTCGCAATCACTTACCCAACGAATGGTTGCGGTATCTGTTTTTCCTTCAAAAGTTTCGATTTCGATATCATCTTTGCGTTCAAAAAAAGTTGTTTTTTTTACGCCATTTACTTCGTATTCAAATTTAAATTTTCCGGTTTTAAAATCTTTGCAATTGTGTTCGGCATTATAACAAGAAACTAATGCCAAAAAAGGAAATAAGAATATAATTTTTTTCATTTTTTTTATGCTTTAAGCTTTAGGCAATAGGCTTTAAGCTCGATTAATAAGCGGTTTTGCTTATTGCATATAGCGTAAAGCTTATAGCTTTTATCATTTCAGTCTTTTTAATTCATCGTCAGTAAAGTTCTTAATTTCTTTTTCTTTGGCAAACTTTTCAGCGTTGTAATTTCCTGATTTATTTTTCGGAATCGATAAACTGTTCCATTCGCCTTTTTTCAATTGTTTGGCATAAAAAACAATCTGTCCGATATGATATGGATAATGTGCCAATTGACGATTTATGGCTTCGATAACTGTATGTCCTTCGTTTCTAATATAAATGATGTCTGAAAGCTGCGCTGGAGTTAAATTTTCTAAAGCATTTTCAAGGCAATTCCAGCCTTTATTCCAAAGTTCTAAAACTTCTTCTTTTGATTTTAAATCATTTTCGAATTCAGAATCTCGGTTTCGCCATTCTTTTTCTCCATCTGTGGTTAAAAAATCGGTCCAACGCGAAAGCATATTTCCTGAAATGTGTTTTATAATCGTAGCAATGCTGTTTGTGTCTTCATTAAAAGCAATAAAAAGCTGTTCTGGCTCAAGTTGATTTATTGCTTTTTCGCCAAGCATTTTATAATACAAAAATTGCTTTTTGGCACTTTCTAAATAAGAAAAATCAGCACTCATATTTATACAATTTTAATGTCATATTTATCCAGAAGCCCGACAATTCCTTCATTAGAAAATTGCGCTTTTTTCATCGGATTAAATTCAGGATCGATTTTGTAATTGTAAGCCGTTTTAAAGTTAACTCCCGCCAATTGTGTCTCGTTGAAAATAGCTCCGTCAAGATTGCAATTGTCAAAAACAGAACTTGTTAAATTCGTTCCGATAAAAGTTACTTCGCGAACCGAAGAATTGATGAATTTAGTTTTAGGCATTTTTTTGTTTGAAAATAAAGCGTAATCTAAAACGCATTCTTCAAACTGGACTTGAAATAAGAAATCGTCACATTCGTTAAAAGCGATTCCAAGAAGTTTACAGTTTCTAAAAGTGACATTTTTTAAACTAGTTCCCGCTAGACTTGTCATAGATAAATTGCAGTCAATAAATTCGCAATCTAAAAAAGTATTGGAACCAAAATTGCTGCTAGAAAAATCACAATTTTTAAAAACACAATCTTCAAACTCTCGATTATTTATTTTTTTGTTGATGTAAACAACTTTTTCAAATGTTTTCTGAATGTGAATTATATCTTCCATGAATGTTTTTTTGATTTTCGAGCATTATGGCGAACTCGCAAAATGTAAATTGAGTCGACAGTTATTTGATAAGAAATACTATATTCATAAACAGAATAAACTCTGAAAGTACCATCATTATTAGTTTTCTGTTTATCTAGTTTGTAAATTTCAGATTGTGTTTTAAGTATTTCGGTACTTTCAAACACGGTATTAATTACTTTATCTGCAATTTTGATAGATTTACTTTCGAAGAAAATATAAAAATGAATGTCTTCTAATTGATTCAAAGCATTGCTTGACCAAATTATTTTCTTCCCCATTTTTTCGCAATTTCTTTAGCCTGATCTTCGGTATAGAAATCACCTTTTTTGATACTATCTAAGGCATTTTCTATATCTAAATTATAAGCTGCATCCGAGTCAATTGCGGTATTATTAATTGAAAGTAAAAGGTTTTTTAGTTTTTCTACAAAAGAGGGATCTTTTACTTTATCAATTTCTTGATGAATCCAGTTAATTTCTGCTTGTATATCCATAACAAAGAATTTTAGTAAAGATACAAATTAGTCGTTAAATATACCTTTCATGATGATTTTCAATCCCAAAAAGATTAAAAACATAGAAGACAAACAAGCTACAATTCCAATTCCTAAAACAAGATAATGCCAATTTGTATGCTGATTCATAAATGCATTATAAATCATTGATGGCCCAAGAAACATCAGAGGCAAAGCGCCAGTTAGATATTTAACTCCTTTTCTTAGTAATTCTTTATTTGTTGCCATGACTTTTTGTTTCAAGTTTTCTTTGTTTCAAGTTTCAACTTACTTGACTTGTATTGAACCGCAAAGTACGCAAAGTTTTTTTAGATTAGAAACTTTAAATAAAGCGAAAAGTTCGCAAAGCTTTAAGAAAAAACCTTGCGAACCTTGCGTAAACCTTTGCGAACTTAGCGGTTAAATTATTAGTTAAGAATTATAATTATCGACAGCATTTCTAACGCTGCCATATTTTTTCAATAATTCTGATGCAACTTCATAAGAAACAGGAATTTCTCCCATAATCATTTTTACGCCGCGATCAACTAACTTAATGTTGCTCAATTGCATATCGACCATTTTGTTTCCGCGGACTTTGCCAAGCTGAATCATTGCTGCGGTCGAAATCATATTTAGTACCAATTTCTGAGCCGTTCCAGCTTTCATTCTCGAACTTCCTGTAATAAATTCTGGTCCGACAACAACTTCAATCGGAAATTGTGCTGTCAGAGCCAACGGACTTCCTGCGTTACAAGTAATACAACCCGTTATAATATTGTTTTGATTGCATGTTTCTAAACCTCCAATTACGTAAGGAGTTGTGCCAGAAGCCGCAATTCCAATCACGACATCATTAGAAGTAATATTATGATTCTGAAGATCAATCCAAGCTTGCGTCGGGTTGTCTTCGGCATTTTCTACAGCGCGTCTTATAGCGGTGTCGCCACCTGCAATAATACCATTTACTAAATCGAAAGGAACACCAAAAGTTGGCGGACATTCCGAAGCATCAACAACACCGAGACGTCCAGAAGTTCCAGCTCCAATATAAAACAATCTGCCTCCTAATTTTAGTTTTTCAACTATTTGCGGAATCAAAGCTTCTATTTGAGGCAAAGCTTTTTCGACCGCATAAGGAACGGTTTTGTCTTCTTGATTAATATTGGATAACAATTCATGAACAGACATTTTTTCTAAATGTTCATATTTTGATGTTTGTTCAGTAGTTTTCGTAAATGTCATTTTTATCGTTATTTAGACTGGTCAAAATTAACATTTTTTATCTCAATTTTGAAATTTAGTATACAAACTCACAAAGATTTAAAGTTTTGTTTGTCCTGTTGCGAATGCTTTCTTACATCTTCATTAAAAGAACTAAAATATTATATTTGTTAAAATTTTAAAAGATAAATGGATAAAATAGATTTATTGCAGGGAATTGGTCGAATTTCAGTTTTTGTTTCGTTATTGCTTGCATTTTTTTTATTAACTGTCAAAACCGAAAATAAATTGGCAAACCGATTATTTGCCTGTTTTTTTATTTGTTCGGCTATTGATCTTAGCGGTTTTTTTATTGAAGCAACTAATAGATTTGAACTTAATTTAGAGATTTTTAGATCTACTGCTTGTCTACTGGCAATGCCATTATTTTATCTTTTCGTCTTGGCAGTCTGTTATTCTGATTTTAAATTAAAATGGAAACATCTTGCGCATTTGATTCCATTTGTAGTGGTAAATCTGGTTTTTATACCCAGAATTTATCTGAGTTTTGACTTGACTTTAGAAGAATTTTTAAAGACTTTAAATCTAAAACCTGAAATTTACTTTATTCAGATTTTAATTGAATTTCAATATGCTTTCTATATTATAAGTGTCTTTTTGATTTTGCGAAAATACAGAGAAATCTATCTAGAAAATTATGCGAATCCAAGTTCAGCGACTTATAAATGGCTTTTTCAAATAACTTGTGTTTTTCTTATTTCGCATTCTGTTGTTGCTTTAAAAAATATATTGCGTTATAGCGGTTTTAAAGAAATATTTCTTTGGGCAAATGTATTAGTCGGAAGTATTGCTTTGTTTATAACATGTTGGTTTATAATGAAAGCACTTAATCATCCGGAGCTTTTTAGAGGAGTTAATTCTAAATTGAAATTAGCGAAAGACATTCTTCCTGAGGTTGAAGAAAAAACAGAATCAGTAGAAGAACAAAACGATTTGATCAAGATTCAGATTTTAAATTTGAAACAATATATGATCGAAAAAGAGCCTTTTCTAGATCCTTCGTTGACGATTCAGGAACTGAGCAATCAGATTAATATTCCTGTTCGAGAATTATCTATTTTGATTAATCATCATATGGATCAGCATTTTTTTGATTTTGTGAATGAATATCGAATTCAAAAAGCAATGCATCTTTTAAAAGATGAATCGAAAAAACAATTAACCGTTCTAGAAATTTTATACGAAGTAGGTTTTAACTCGAAATCTTCTTTTAATACTTCTTTCAAAAAATATACAAATTTAACGCCGACAGCTTATAGAAATGCTTTGTGATTTTAATTCTAAAATGTAAACTCTTAAATTTCTATTTTTGTAAAGATGCTTAAAAATAATTAATGGATATAATTAGCTTTTTAACTGGCATGGCCAAAATATCAGTTTTTGTTTCTTTATTGTTAGCAATTTTTTTGCTAACAGTAAAAACAAAAAATAAATTAGCAAACAGCCTATTTGCTTTGTATTTGATATTTTTTGCGATTGATAACAGCGGTATTTTCATCGATGACAACTTCATTAAAAACCATTTTAATTTAGAGTTTTTCAGATGGACTATTTGCGCTCTCATTCTGCCTGCTTTCTATTTATATGTGCTGTCAGTTTGTTTTGCAGATTTTAGATTAAAAGCGAAACATTTATGGCATCTAATTCCATTTATAATTACAAATGCGGTTTTTTTATTCAGGCTATATCTTTTAAATGATGGAGCAAAAATGCTTTTTTATAACCATCGCGATCAATCGCCAGAAATGTCTTTTTTGTTTCTTGTTTTAGGTCTTCAAACTATATTATATAGTATAGGAGTGTTTTTGATTCTTAAAAAGTATCGAACAATCTATCAGGAAAACTATACTAATCCTAGAACTTCTATTTTTAAGTGGCTGTTTCAAATTGCAATTGTACTTTTTGTTTTGTATTATTTATCGATACTTAAAAATCTTGTGAGATATGCCAACCTTGATTTTTTATGGATTTGGTCTAATACAATCTTGCAATTTCTTGTTCTAACAGTAACTTGTTGGTTTGTTTTAAAGGCTTTAAACTATCCAGAACTTTTTAGAGGAATCGATTCTAAATTGCTATTAACGAAAGATATTCTTTCTAAAGAAAATGAAAATCTTGCTGAAAAAAAAGAAAATCAAAACGATGCGATTACGAATCAAATTTTGATGTTGAAACAATATATGATCGAAAAAGAACCTTTTCTAGATCCGTCGCTTACAATTCAGCAACTTTCTAGTCAGATTGATATTCCGGTTCGAGAATTATCGATTTTGATTAATCATCATATGAACCAGCATTTTTTTGATTTTGTAAACGAACATCGAATTCAAAAAGCGATGAAGATCTTAAAAGATAAATCAAAAAATCAGCTTACGGTTTTAGAAATTTTGTATGAAGTTGGTTTTAATTCAAAATCTTCTTTTAATACTTCTTTCAAAAAATATACAAATTTAACGCCAACAGCTTACAGAAACGCTTCATAATTAAGGTTTTGTAAAAAGTCGTACTTCATGCTGAATAAAGTCGAACCAATTTCTAATCCAGAAATTGGTTCGACTTTTTTTTGTCGGTCGCGTACTCAGGATTTCTAAGGCAACTTTGCTTCAAATTAATCAAACAAGTTTAAAATTTAGAAATCATGAAAAAAACGAACCTGCTTATTTTTTTATTATTGCCTCTTTTTTGTTTGTCACAAACGTCATTTAAATTAAGTGGAAAAATTGCCGACGAAAAAGCACCGATAGCATGGACAGATGTCATAGTCTTAAATCAAGAAGGAAAAATCATAAACGGAATTACAACAAAAGAAGACGGTAGTTTTGAATTAATTCTTGACAAAGGATTTTGTAAAATAAAAATAAGTCCGATTGGATATTCGGAATTTGAAAAAGATATGACAATTGAAAAAGACGCCAATCTAGGCTTGATTATTTTTAAAGAAAAAGTGACAAATCTGGGCGAAGTTGTCATTCAAACTAAAAAAAATACCATCGAACAAAAAACAGATCGTTTGGTTTATAATCTTGAAAATAACGTAACAAATACTGGAGGCGATGCTTTGAGTGCTATAAATACAGCGCCAGGTGTTGCAGTACAAAACAATGCAATTAATATTCTTGGAAAAGGAGTTTCGAGAGTTATGATTGATGGAAGAATGATAGAATTAACGGGTGAAGAACTGAATAATTTCCTGAAATCTATTTCGGCTAGCGATATTAAAAATATAGAAATTATTAGTAATCCTTCGTCAAAATACGAAGCCGAAGGAACTGGCGGACTTATTAATGTTGTGATGAAAAAAGGAGCTCGAAATTCTTGGAAAAACTCAACGACAGCTTCATACGATCAAAATAAATATGGAATTTATGCTTTGAGAAATAACTTTTTTTATAATAAAGATAAGTTTCGATTTTCGGCAAGTATTAATGGAAAAGGAGGTTACAGAAGTATTAAAGAATCACTGGATATGTATTTTACTGAAGGACCTTCGAAGATGAAAGCGGGAACAAAATTAAATGAAGAAAATTTATCTGGTAAAATTGCTTTAGATTATGATCTTTCTGAAAAAACGACGATTGGTTTTCAGATTTTAAAAGATAAAAGCAATCCAGATTTTGACACAGATATTAGAATTAATAACTACAATTCTCAAAATCAATTGAATAATTATATAATTAATGAAAGTTTTTTGGATAGAAAATCTGGTAATGAAACTTATAACGTTCATTTAATTACAAAACTCGATTCTCTAAACCGTAAATTATCATTTGATGCAGATTATTTTAATTACAACTCACAATTTGATAGAGATTTTGTTGCCAATAATTATGATGCAGATGGAAATTTTGTAGACGTAAATCAGTCAGGGAGAAATCTTTCGAATCAAGATATTGATAATTTGAGTTTTAAGGTAGATATGGAACATCCGTTTAAGGCTTTAAATCTATCTTATGGCGCAAAAATGAGCTTTACAAAAAGCAACAGTAATGTCGTTTTTTACAATACGATTACAGGAACTCCGGTTTTAGATTCTAATCAGACAAATCAATTTAGATATACAGAAAATAATCAGGCGGTTTATATTAGCGGAGATAAAAAAATCAATGAAAAATGGAATTTTCAATTAGGATTTCGATTAGAAAATACGCAAACAAAAGGATTTTCAGAAACCTTAAATCAAGAAACTGTAAATAATTATTTTAAATTGTTTCCGACTTTTTATACTTCTTATCAAAGAAATGAAAACAATAGTTTTAGTTTTAATTATGGAAAAAGAATTCGCAGACCTGGTTTTTCGATGCTGAATCCGTTTCGAGTTTACATCAGCAGTAATAGTTATTCTGAGGGAAATCCGTTTTTGAAACCTTCTTTTAACGATAATTTTGAATTTACGCATTCGTATAAAAAAACATTGAGAACGAGTATTTTTTTAAATTCGATTAAAGATGGTTATGGCGTGATATTTACTTCGAATCCAGAAACAATGACACAGATTATAACTAGAGAGAATTATTTTAAAGGTCTTAATTACGGAATTGGAGAAACTTATTCAGTTAGTATCGCAAATTGGTGGGAAAGTGAGAATTCGTTATATCTTTTAGGATCTGATATTAAATTTATAAAAGATATTAATGCAACGCCTGTAAATGGTCTTCAGCTTGATTTTTCAACAAATAACACTTTTTCATTAGGTAAAAATTCTAAACTGCAAATTGATTTTAATTATACATCGCCATACAAAAGCGGATTGTATGATACAGGTTACACATCGAGTTTGAACATTGGTTTTAAACAAGATTTATTGAATAAAGCAATGCAGATTTCTTTTTTACTGAATGATGTTTTCTATACTTCTTATTTAAAAAATGACGTTTCGATTGTAAATGGTGTAAAACAAGTTTACAGTCAAAAAGAAAGTAACCGATTTGTTCGTTTAACTGTTGTTTACAATTTTGGAAATAATAAAATCAATGTAAAAGAACGTGCTTTTGGAAATCAAGACGAGAAGAAAAGAACGGGGAATTAGGTAGTTATTAATTTTTACCAGAAATATAAAACCTAAAATCCATAACAGCAGTGATGTCACTCTGAGCGAAGTCGAAGAGCACAACGTAAAGGGCTTCGACTTCGCTCAGCCTGACACTGTGAACAGAACTTGAAACCTGAAATTTAAAACTTGAAACTTTTTTTGCGTGAGGGATAGGAGCAAATTACCGAAGTAATGCGGATAGCCCGACCGAATTTGCGAAAGGCGCACATAAGCGGTTTGCTGAATAGCGCCTTTTGTGAATTTGGTCACGCCCTAATTATAAAAAGAACGCCAATAAAATTCCGAGAACTATCATAGAAACTTTAGCAACATTGAATTTGTGTCCTTCACTGCTTTCAAAAATTATAGTTGATGAAATGTGGAATAAAATACCAATTACGATTGCTGTTATTTCGGTGTAATAATCGTTTAAAATAGGTAGAAATTCAGAAGCAACAGTTCCTAACGGAGTCATAATTGCGAAAGTTAACATGAAGGCAAAAATGGCTTTTTTATTTAAATCGGCATTGATGAAAAATGTCGTTAAAATTACGGCAATCGGTAAATGATGAATGGCAATTCCGATTGCAAGACCTTGATGATGGCTTACCGGAAATCCTTCTAAAAAAGCATGAATACATAAACTGATAAACAAAAGCCACGGAATTTGCGACATTTTTGCATGACCGTGAACGTGTCCGTGTTCGGCGCCTTTTGAGAAAAATTCGAGCACAATCTGAAATAAAATTCCGATCATAATAAAGATTCCAATATTATGATTATGAGATTCGTAAACCTCAGGAAGAAGATGCATTACAGTTAAAGACAATAAAAAAGAACCGCTAAATGCCAGCAGTAATTTTAAATTGGTTTTGTTTTTTGGTTTAATAAACAAAGCCACGCCATATCCTAAAAGTACAGAAAATAAGGGTAGTAAATAGTTCATTTTTTATTGTTTAATCGTTGATTTGTTAATCGGATAATTGTTTTTTTGTTTAGCGATTAAACGGTTAAACAATTAAACGATTAATCAATTTACTTAAAAATCATGATTAATCTTTCGCTTTCGGTTTTGTGGAATTTTTTAAGCTTGTAATCTCCGAAAATATCTAGAAGATAAATTCCAGCTTCGTCCATCAAATCCTGAAAGTCTTTCAAAGTTAGTGCTTTTACTTTTTCTGTAAAATGATATTTTCTGCCTTGATCTTCAAAATCAATTTCTTTAAAAATATGTCCATCTTCAACATATCTTTTAATATGAAAATCAATGTCTTCAACCGTTTTCACTTCTTCTGGCACAAGATTTTCAATCACATTTGCTACGTTCATGAAATCAATTACAGCGAATCCGTATTCTGATAAACTTTCTTTAATTGCTTTTAAAGTTGTCAGGTTATCATCATCATTTTCGAAATAACCAAAACTGGTAAAAAGATTGAAAATAGCATCAAATTTTTCTTCAAAAGGTTCGCGCATGTCGTGCACTTTAAAGTGAAGTGTTTCGTTGCTGTTTTTACTGGCTTCTTCGATACTGTTTTCAGATAAATCTGCACCTAAGACATTATATCCTAATTGATTTAAATAAATAGAATGACGACCTTTTCCGCAAGCTAAATCCAATACTTTTGCTTTTTCAGGCAAATTAAGATAGTGCGTTAAATTGTCCATGAAAATTTGAGCTTCACGGTAATTTCGATCCTTATAAAGAATGTGATAATATGGGGTGTCAAACCACGAAGAATACCAGTTTTGATCGTGGCCTTCCGGATTTAGGTTTGATTCGTTATGCTTTTCAGACATTTATTCTATTTCAATTAATTCAAAGTCCGGCAAATTTAGTGTATTTTTGCCGAAAAATAACTATTTCGCTGTTATAGGTATTAGCGATTAGCTTTTTTTAATTGAAAAGAAATGGAAGAAAATTTTAAAATGATTGCCAAATGTTTTTTTGGCTTTGAAGAAATATTAGAAAAAGAATTACGCGCACTTGGAGCTCAAGATGTTGAAAGAGGCGTGAGAATGGTGAGCTTTAAAGGAGATAAAGGTTTTATGTATAAAGCCAATTTGTCTTTACGTACGGCGCTAAAAGTCTTAAAACCTATTTACTCTTTTAGAGCAAATAACGAACAGGCACTATATAAAGGGATTTCTGGTGTGAATTGGTCTAAACTTTTAAATGCAAATCAGACTTTTGTAATAGATTCGACGGTTCATTCTACTTATTTCAACCATTCTGAATTTGTTTCTCAAAAATGTAAAGATGCAATTGTAGATCAGTTTAGAGAAAGAACAGGTCAGCGCCCTAGTATTGATAAACAATATCCGGATTTACGAATTAATATTCATATTGATAAAGATCAGGTTTCTGTTGCTTTAGATACTTCAGGAGCTTCTCTTCATCAGCGTGGTTATAGAACAGCAACCAATATTGCTCCGATTAATGAGGTTTTGGCAGCAGGAATTCTTTTGCTTTCTGGCTGGGATGGTCAAAGTCATTTTTTAGATCCAATGTGCGGTTCTGGAACTTTCTTGGCAGAGGCGGCTATGATTGCTTGCAATATTCCGGCTAACATTAACAGAAAAGAATTTGCTTTTGAAAAATGGAAAGACTGGGATAATGATTTATTTGATACTATTATCGAGAGTTTAATGAAAAAAACGAGAGAGTTTCATTATACAATTAAAGGTTTTGATAAAGCTCCAAGTGCTGTTAGTAAAGCAAAAGACAATATCAGAAATGCCAATTTAGAAGATTATATATCGATTAGCGAAGATAATTTCTTCGATACTGAAAAAGAAGTGGAAGGGAAACTTCATATCGTTTTCAATCCGCCTTACGATGAGCGTTTGGATATTCATATGGAAAGATTTTACGCTAATATCGGAGATACTTTAAAGAAAAATTATCCAGGAACAAACGCTTGGTTTATTACAGCAAATCTAGAAGCGCTAAAATTTGTTGGATTAAAACCTTCAAGAAAAATCAAACTTTTCAACGGAAGCCTTGAAGCTCGTTTGGTAAAATACGAAATGTACGAAGGAAGCAAGAGAACGAAATTTCAGGTTTCTGAATAAGGTTCTAAGAGATTTAGTTTACGAAATTAGTAATAACACAATTTAGGTTCGAAATTTAAGTTCTAAAGTAAAAACCTTAGAACCTTAGCATCAGAACCTCAGTAACTTTTAAAAAACATGTCAAAATTACAATTAAGAGCTTTTTTATATCAATTAGGCGCATTTGCAGTCCTTTTTCTAGCATTCCGATATTTGATTGACGCTTATACTGGATTAACAGGATTCTGGATTCCGATGACTGCATTTATTGTGGGAACTATTGTTGGTCCAAAATTTCAAGCCGTAAGAACTAAAGACGGAGAAAAGCTTTTTATGAAATGGCTTTTTATTAAAGGAATTAAAGAAATCGGATAATGTTTCTTTTTGTAACGCTACTTTGATTCATACGCAATCAGCAATTAATTTTCAGTTAATTTGGTTTAGGTACTCAGGTTCTAAGCCACTAAGGTTCTAAGTTTTAATCTTAACAAAATAAAAAAAGCGGTAAATTCAACTTGAATTTACCGCTTTTTTATCTTAGTATCTCAGTATCTTAGCATCTTAAAAAAAAACTATTTTTTCTTCTTAGCTGTTTCTTTTACTACTTCAGAAGCCATTGTTTTCTTTTTGTAGATTGGAATAAAGTAGGAAACAGTATAATTAAATCCAACTCCAAAACTTCCGTCATACGTTCTGTTAAAACCTGGAATGTATAGGTTTTCAAAATCAGAAGGTTCGTTATTCATAACCAAAAGCTTAAGCTGAACTCCAAAACCAACAAAAACGTTTCTTACAACTTGCGCTTTCAGTCCTAAACCAACTTCTAACCAACCAGCAGTTAAACCGCTATATTTTTGATCTTTAGATATTTCAGGAAGTTCTCCCCAATACGGATTCGGATTGTAGATTTTATAGCTATGCAATTCTTGGTTAAAAGTACTAAAGCCGCCTCGCATTCCAATCGTGATAAGATTTTCCATATCCAGCCAGTTTTGGTAGAAGTTATAATCAAATCCACCTTTTATGTAAGTTCCAGAAGCCGAAGAAGTTAATCTATCATCGTTTGTTGTTTTATCTTCATAACCTAATTCGGCTGCTAAATAGTATTTTTTGGTTAATCTCCAATCTCCAACAAATTCAATTCCTTTATAATCTTTATCATAAAGTCCGCGAGTAAGTTTGTATAAATCTACACCTACGCGAAGCCCATAGCGATCTGTTTTTACTACGCTGTCTTTTTTTACATCCTGAACCTCTTTTTTTACAGTTTCAGTTTGCGGTTTTTGGGTTTTTACTTCTGTATCTTTTTTGTCTTTTTTATCTTTTGAAATCTCTGGTACGTCTTGAGCTTGTAATAAAAATACCGAAAATAATAAACAAATACTAGTAATAAACTTCAACGTGTGTTTCATTTTCAGAGTCGATATTTGGGTTAATTAATTGAACTGTAGACATCCAAACGGTGTCTCCATCTGGGTCTGTACGAGCAATTGACTTTACATTAAAAATAGTTTTAAAACCGCAAGCTCTCGATACATATACATTTTGAGTACTATAATTAATAGTCAAAACATCTGTATTTCTTTCTGCAGGAATGGTACTAGTAGCGTTATAAATTAATCTATAAGTTGTAATACTGTCATTAACTTTTAATGGTAATTGTATTTTGCTTACACCTGCAAAAGTAAGTCCAGTTGCTACATCCTTACCTTCACCAACAGCTGTTAAATTTGTTATTTTTCTTTCTACAGTTGGGTCGTCACTATAGTAAAATGTAATAACCAATCTAGGTGTAGTTGGTGTATTGGCATCGCAGATATCATCTTTCTCGCAGCTAGATAAGCCAAAAGTAAAAAGCAATAACAGAGAGACTAGTTTTTTCATCTATATTTTTTATCGAAGTTCTAAAAGTACAACATTTTCAACATGATGTGTCTGCGGAAACATATCAACAGGTCTAACACGCGTTACTTTGTATTTTTCATCCATTAAAGCCAAGTCACGTGCCTGTGTTGCAGAATTACAGCTAACATAAACCACTTTTTTTGGAGCAATTTTTAAAATTTGTTCTACAACATCTTTATGCATTCCGTCACGAGGCGGATCTGTTATAATAACATCTGGTTTTCCGTGCTGTGCAATAAAAGCTTCATTAAAGACTACCTTCATGTCTCCAACAAAAAACTCACAATTGGTAATATTATTGCGTTCTGCATTGGCTTTAGCGTCAATAATTGCTTCAGGAACACTTTCTACTCCGATTACTTTTTTTGCTTTTTTCGATACAAATTGTGCAATTGTTCCTGTTCCTGTGTATAAATCGTAAACTGTTTCGTTTCCAGTCAGGCCAGCAAATTCTCTCGTAATTTTGTATAATTCGTAAGCTTGGTCAGAATTAGTTTGGTAGAAAGATTTAGCATTAATACTAAATTTTAAACCTTCCATTTCTTCCAATATATAATTTCTTCCTTTATAAAGAATAACTTCTTGATCGTAAATTGTATCGTTTGGTTTTCCGTTTACAACATATTGTAATGAAGTAATTTGAGGGAATTTCTCGTATAAATGATCTAGAATTAATTCTCTGTTTGCTTTATCTTCTTCGAAAAACTGAATTAAAACCATAATCTCGCCAGTAGAAACTGTACGAATCATTACGGTTCTCAATAATCCAGAATGTTCTCTCGGATTGAAAAAAGCAAGATTATTTTCATTTGCAAATGCTCTGATTTCGTTACGAATCGCATTAGAAGGATCTTCTTGTAGATGACATTTATTAATATCAAGAATTTTATCCCACATTTTCGGAATATGAAAACCTAAAGCATTTCTGTTTCCTAAATCTTCAGTGCTTCCAATTTCTTTTTCAGTTAACCAACGGCTGTTCGAAAAAGAAAATTCCATTTTATTTCTGTAGAAAAACTGTTTTTCAGAACCTAAAATATCTTCAAATTCTGGAAGTTCGATTTTTCCTATTCTTTGCAAATGATTTTTAACTTCATTTTGTTTAAAAGCAAGCTGTTGGCCATACTTCATATTCTGCCATTTACATCCTCCACAAACGCCAAAATGTTCGCAAATCGGATCTACTCTGTAGTCAGATAATTCATGAAATTTTACGGCTTTACCTTCGTAATAAGCCTTTCTTTTTTTAAATGTCTGTACGTCCACAACATCTCCAGGTACCACATTCGGAATAAAGATTACTTTTCCGTCAGGTGCTTTGGCTACTGAAACGCCTTTTGCACCAGCGTCAAGAACTTGAATTTGATGAAAGACAACTTTGTCTGTATTTTTTCTTCCCATAGCGCAAAAATAAGCCTTTGAAAACTTTTACAAATTTTATTTATAAAATTTTTTAGAAATTCTTTAAAAAATTAGTTTACTTCAGTTTAAAAGTTAATTTTGTTTGTGTAATAAACCCAAAGAATTACAGTTTTAACCTACTATTATTGTTGCTTTATGAAGTTGTATCATACGCTCTCTCAAATAAGCTTTCTTAAAAGAAGTTATGCTTTTAAATTTCTATTTGTTGCATTTATCGGTATTCATATTCCTTTAATCGGAATTTTGTTTTTTGTACTTTATTTTCAGCACAATATTTCGCCAACATCCATTCTTGTTTTTTCTTTGGTAATGACGCTTATTGCAACTGGATTGACACTTCTTATTTTAAATCGATTAATAAAACCAATTCAGACAGCATCTAAAGCATTGGCCGATTACAGAAATTCACGAAAATTATCGGCATTACCAACAGAATATACAGACGAAGCCGGTTTATTAATGTGTAATATTCAAGAATCTATTTATGAGGCAGAAGGTTTTATTAATGAAAAACAAGATTTAATTTATATGCTTTCGCATGATTTGAAAAACTTTGCTGGAAATCCGCAAGGTTTGGCTAAATTGATCATAAGCGAAGAACCTACCGATTCTGTAAAAAATCTCGCTGAATTAATCTGTGAATCTACGAATCTTCAATTTAGATATATTGAAAATTTCATCAAGCTTTTAAAAGAACAAGATGAAGTGGTAAAAATCAATCAAGACATTAAAACCATTTTATTTCCAAATATACTTCCTTTTATTAATGAACAAGTTGAACAACGTTTATTAGACAAAAAAATAAAACTGAATTTAGTTTTAGAATGTGTCGAGGCTAAACTTAAAATTGATGAAGGTTTATTAATTCAGGTTTTAGTGAATTTGATCAGTAATGCCGTTAAGTTTTCTTATTTTGAAAGTGAGATTAAAGTCCGAATTTTTGCAGAAGATTCAAAGCTGATTTTGACTGTAAAAGACAGCGGAATTGGTTTTGATAAACATCAAATAGAAGAATTATTTAAGAAATTTACCAAAATGAGCCGTCTCGGAACCGCAAATGAAGGTTCTACCGGAATTGGACTGTATCTCTGCAAAAAAATAATAGAACGAAATAAAGGTCGATTGACAGCATCGAGCGACGGAAAAAATAGAGGTGCCGAATTTAGAATCGAGTTTGATATCTAATTTTCGTTCGTTTTTAGTACAATGCTTTTGCGTAACTTAATTTAGGTTTTCCATCAACACAATCTACCCCGGTTGGTGGTATTATAACTTCGCAGGTTGACATTATATTCCATTTTATGTCATATGCAGTTTGTGCGTCGGTGTATGCTTTTACTTTGGCAAGAAATGCTTCTTTGTTTATTTTTTTTGAGTATGGAATGTAAAGTGCTACGCCTCCACAAGCCTTAGTGCCAAGTGGAGTAAAATCCCAATCTTTTGCATCGGTACATGATTGCGTAGTGGCCAGAGAAAGCGTAATAATCTCCTGATGCATTTTTTCTAGTTTTGCTGCATCTTGTTCTTGAGTTGTGGCTTCATCATTTGTACAAGAAGCTAAAAATAAAGTTGCAAGTAAAATAAAACTTAGTCTTTTCATGGTTAGTGATTTTATAGTTAGTTTTATTATTAGATGCGGTGATTCACAAATGGTTGCGTGAATCTAAAAAAAAACTGAGATACATGAACAAAAAAAATGCAGTATCTCAGATTTAAAATATCTTTAAGAAATTACCAAAGCTGGTGAACAGCTGGTTTTATAAGATCGTTATAAATTTTATTCATTTCAGAAATTTGTTCTGAAGTTAATTTCGGAGTATCGTAAACCGATAAATTTGATAAAACATGATCTGTTTTAGATGCGCCAGGAATAATACAGCTAACTTCATTAAAACTCAAAATCCATTGCAGCGCGATTGGAGCAAGGTTTTGCGATTCTGGAAATAGCGCCTTTAAAGCTTCAACAGCTTTTAAACCTAAATCATAATCAATTCCAGAGAAAGTTTCTCCTTTATCAAAAGCTTCGCCGTTTCGGTTAAAATTACGGTGATCTTGAGAATCGAAAGTTGTTTTTGAATCAAATTTACCTGTTAAAAGTCCGCTTGCTAGAGGAACTCTCGCAATAATTCCGATGTCTTTCTTTTTTGCTTCAGAGAAAAATAATTCTGAAGGACGCTGACGAAATAAATTGAAAATAATCTGAACCGTAGTTACATTGTCATATTCAATTGCTTTTAATGCTTCTTCAACTTTTTCGACACTTACACCAAGATTAAGGATTTTTCCCTGTTCTTTTAATCGGTCGAAAAGTTCAAATATTTCAGGACGATAATATACTTCTGTTGGCGGACAATGTAATTGAATCAAATCCAAAGTTTCTAAACCAGTTCTTTTCAAACTGTCTTCTACAAATTTTTGAAGCACTTTTGGGGAATAACCTTCATTTACGTGAGGATTAATCTGTCGTCCGCATTTTGTGGCAACAAAAATTCGTTCAGAACGAGAGCGAACAACTCTTCCAACGGCAGTTTCGCTTAAGCCATTTTCATAAACATCGGCAGTATCAATAAAATTAACGCCATTGTCAATCGCAGTATTCAAAAGTTCGTCGGCAGTTTTATCATCAAATCCCGATCCCCATTTTCCGCCAACTTGCCAAGTTCCAAGTGAGATTTCAGATATATTAAAGTTTGTTTTTCCTAGTTTTCTGTAGTTCATTTTTTTCTTTTAAGGTTCAAAGGTTCAGAGATGCAAAGCGGCAAAGGTTTTTTTTGTTTCAAAGGTTTGGAAAGAGGCAAAGTTTTTTTACTACGTTTAAAAACCTTTGAACCTCTGAGCCTTTGTAACTTTGAACCTTTTAATCGAACAAATCCGAAGATAAATAACGATCGCCTCTATCGCAGATAACGGCAACGATAACTCCAGATTCTAATTTTTCGGCAATTTTTAAGGCAACTGCAACAGAACCTCCGCTGCTCATTCCTGCAAAAACACCTTCTTCAAGCGCTAATCTTTTGGTCATTTCTCGAGCTTCTTCTTCGCTTACATCGACAACGGTGTCAACTTTAGAAGCATCAAAAATTTTCGGAAGATATTCTTGTGGCCATTTACGAATTCCAGGAATCTGAGAACCGTCGCTCGGTTGTGCGCCAACAATCTGAACATTAGGATTTTTTTCTTTTAAATAAGTAGAAGTTCCAATAATAGTTCCTGTTGTTCCCATTGCGGAAACGAAATGCGTTACAGTTCCGTCAGTATCGTTCCATATTTCGGGACCAGTTGTTTTATAATGTGCTTTCCAGTTGTCGTCGTTTGCAAATTGATTCAGCATTAAATAACCGCCTTGTGCTACTTTTTTATCTGCATAATCTCTAGAGCCAATAATTCCTTCGCTGGCAGGCGTTAAAATAACAGTTGCACCGTAAGCACGCATAGTTTGAGTTCTTTCTTTTGTTGAATCTTCAGGAAGAACTAATTCTATTTCTATACCAAATAATTGAGCAATCATTGCAAGTGCAATTCCAGTATTTCCGCTCGTTGCTTCAATTAATTTATCACCTTTTTTAATTTCGCCTCTTTCTAAAGCAGCCGCAATCATATTATAAGCAGCTCGGTCCTTTACACTTCCTCCAGGATTATTTCCTTCGAGTTTAAGCAAAAGCTTTACATTTTTATTTTTAACCAAATTGACCGTTTCCATTAACGGAGTATTGCCAATCAGGTTTAGTAACTTATGTGAATTCATTTTATTTTTTTTCTTTGATTTTAACTTCAGTTGTAGTGGTATTCAAAACGATAGAATCTGCTGGAACAGATTTTGTAATCCAAGCATTTCCTCCAACAACACTATTTTTTCCGATTGTAGTTTTGCCTCCCAAAATGGTTGCGTTGGCGTAAATACAGACATTATCTTCAACTGTTGGATGCCTTTTTGCATTCTTCATTTCTTTACTTACGCTCAAAGCTCCAAGCGTAACACCTTGATAGATTTTTACATGTTTTTTGATAACAGTTGTTTCACCAATTACAATTCCGGTAGCATGATCTATAAAAAATGGCGATTCGATACTAGCGCCGGCATGAATATCAGTTCCTGTAATTCTATGCGCATATTCGCTCATTAAACGAGAAAAAAGCAATAAATCTAAGTGATACAATTCATGGCTTAACCTGTAAATAGCAATCGCATAAAATCCAGGATAACCTAGATAAACTTCATCAATACTATTAGAAGCTGGATCATTTTCTAAAATATATTCGGCATCTTGATTTAATTTTTCTAAAACGCCAGGAAGTTTTTCAAGAAATCTTTCCCAAATAGATCCGCATAAATTTTGCGGTTTTTTACAAGCTAAAACAGCGATTTCTTTAAAACGGATTTCTAACTCACTAATGCTTTCGTCTAAAGCTGCATTTGAATCAAAAAGGGTGTAAAAAAGCTTCTCTGTAAAATCTTCTGTTTTTGTTTTAATGCCGTAATTTATGTGCGAATGGCTCTTTAAAGCCTTTATATTTTGTATGATATTGTCTTTTGTCACAATGGTAAGAATGAATGAATAATTTTGGAACGTTAAAAGTAAGGTGTTTTTTGGAAATAAAGTCACGATTTAACTAAAGAAATTTTCTCTAGAATATCATATTTGTGATAAAAAAGTAATTGTAAACGAGATCTTTTTATATCATTCTTAAGAAGTTATTTACGTAAATTAGCCTATAAAATTTACAAAAATGAAAAACAATCAAACATTTAAAAGCGCTATTTCGGGGCTTTCTTTTTCTGAAAACGAGAAAATCTACGGGAAATCTATTCATGATCCAATTTTGGGTTTAATTAAAAAAGAATTTCCCGATTTTAATGATGATGATTGTATCGCCGTAAACGAGTTGAATTTGTATCGTCAAAAGTACATTTCGAATTACCTTTCAACAGAAATTGGAGCGCTTTCGGCTATGGAGAAAAGCGTTATTTCTTCTTTAAAAGATGATAAATCTATTGTAAGCACTGTAGAAGATGAGGAAGAAACACGAAATCTCGGACAAAGAGTGGCAGATCGAGTAGCAGATTTTGGAGGAAGCTGGACTTTTATTATCTCTTTTGTTGTTTTTATCACTATTTGGATCAGTTCAAATGTTTTAATTTTTCAAAATAAAGGTTTCGATCCATATCCGTTTATTCTCTTAAATTTAATTCTTTCTTGCGTTGCAGCTTTGCAAGCGCCGGTGATTATGATGAGTCAGAATCGTCAGGAAGAAAAAGATAGAAATCGAGCTAAAAAAGATTATATGATTAACCTAAAATCGGAATTAGAAATCAGAATGATTCATGATAAAATTGATCATTTGATTATGCATCAACAACAAGAATTAATCGAAATTCAGAAAGTTCAAATTGAGATGATGAATGATATTTTGGATCAGATTAAGAAATAAAAGAGAATTAAAATTTTAATTTTTTATCCCGAAGTTTCGGGACCAAATTCAAAAAAGGAGCAAAGCGACTTTTAGAAAATCTAAAATCTAATCCCGAGGCTTCGGGACTAAAATCTAAAAATAAAAGTGTTTTAAGTAATAACCTCCAAGCATAAAAAAGAGGTTTAAAATTGACATTCTCCAAATCAGTTTTTTATAGTTTTTAGATTTGTCTAAAAAATGAAGCGCTATAAAGCCGAAGAGCAAAAGGCAAGAAAATATCGCTGGATACTTTTTAAAAGCTGCTAAAAATTCGCCTTGAAAAAGTAAGAATAAAGAACGCTGAAAACCACAGCCCAAACAGTCAAAACCGAAGATGGATTTGAAGAGGCAAGGAATCATATATCGCTCTAAATTCATTGTAATTATTTTTGCAATTTTACTAAAAAAATATGACAAACGATTGGAGTAGAATGGAAGTGCTATTTGAAAGTTTTATACTTTTGAGATCTTAAACTTTGAATGAATGAAAGCTTTTAAAATTATAATAATGATTCTTGCGATTTCGGTTGCGTTGTATGAGCAAGTTTCAAAAGAAAAAAATATCTATATCATGATTGTTGCGATTGTAGTTTTCATGTTTGGAATGATGCAGCTGAGCGCAAAAACGCCAAGTAAAAATAACGATAAATAAGAGTAGGATGTTGGTAAAAGGAGATAAGGTTTCGGTACTCGACGAAGCCATAAACGGAACAGTTGTTTCGGTCAAAAACAATGAAGTTTTAATAGAAACTACAGATGGATTTATGATGACATTTTTTGTCAATGAATTGATTAAAATACAGGATTCCAGTAATTTAATGAATTCTATTAAAAGAATTAATTTAGATGAAGTTTCGAAAGAAAAAACAGAGCCAAAACCGAGAAGTTTTGTTAAAGAAAAGAAAGATAAACGTGATTTTGGAGTTCCAGAATTTGATCTTCATATAGAAAAATTAGTTCCAAATAAACGCGGAATGTCGAATTATGATATTTTGACTTTGCAGACCGAAACTGCAAAAAAACATATCGAATTTGCTATAAGAAACCGCATTCCGAAAATCGTTTTTATTCATGGCGTTGGCGAAGGAATTTTAAAAGCCGAACTAGATTTTTTATTAGGGCGTTATGACGGAATTGATTTTCAAGATGCCAATTATCAAAAATATGGTCTTGGCGCAACAGAAGTTTATTTTAAACAAAACAATAAATAAAATAAATTTCGAGTGCTTTAAAAGGTTCTTTTTAGGACATAAAAAACGTCTGTTTTTCGATCTGATTTATCTTAAAATCAGCTTCAGAAAACAGACGTTTTTTGTAAGAATATTTTATTTGGATTTCTGTAGAAATCTGCTCGTTTTATAAAGGCGCACTTTTAGTAATTGTTCCAAGAACGAAACTGGTTCCAAGTTTAAAAGAGGTTTTTCCTTTTTTCAAAACTACATTTTTAAGTACTATAGTATGTATAAGATTTTGTGCTACTCTTTCGGTCGAAACTTCTATAATGCCACCTAATTGTCCTTCCCATGTTTGATCAACAGTTGGAGTTTCTGGCTTTTTTTCTGCACAGATTGCAGCGTCTGTAAAAATACCTGTACCCGATTTTACTGTTCGATAATATACATTATTTTTTGTTGCTGTAATTGCGCTTTGATTAGGCTTATCAACAGGGGTAGCTTGAGTTCCAAATAAAGTTGTATCAATGTTTTCAACAGATAGGTAGAAAGAAGTATTGAAATTATAAATTCCGTTCATATAAGAACATTCTCTAACAGGCTGATCGACTACAAATGTTAAATTTGCCGCAGGTACGTTAGTAACATAATTTCCAAAAACAAATTTTTCGTTAGTTTGAACCCCAGAAGGTTTAGAAAATGTGATGTTTCTAAAAATTACACTGTGCGTGTATCCTGTTATTCGTGAACTTCCATCGGTTGCATTAGGAATTTCATTTGCATTACTCTCAATTTCTATTACTCCGTCTGTACCAATCCATTCTTCTGTTATTTTTGGAGTACTCGGCGGAATTGTGCCGCAAATGTTTGTAGCAGCTACAGTTCCATCGTATGCTCTATAAACTGCTCGATAAGAACCGTTTCCTTTTGCATCTATAGTGTAAGTATAAATAGAATCATTTTCATTTCTGAACGATCCCACTGGCATTTGAAGCAAAAGAGCTTCCTGAGTTTTTAATTTATAAACTAAAGTGCTAGTCGCTGCATCGCCGCAGGCTTCAGCTTCAGTTGTATCTCCAAAATCTATAGTATCTACAGTTAAATCTCCATCATCGCATCCATTCAAAATAAGAGCAAATAATAAGAGGGCAGCATATTTTTTCATTGTAAAATTTATTTTGGTCAAAAATAGTGAAAAAAATGCCAAATGATATTTAAGATTTGACAATTGATATTTCTTAACTTTGCAGCAATGAAAAAAGTATATCTAGATAACGCCTCAACAACAGCAATGCGTCCTGAAGTAGTTCAGGAAATGACTAAAATAATGCTGGAGGATTATGGAAATCCATCTTCTACGCATAGTTTCGGACGAAACGGTAAAACTATTATAGAGCTTTCTAGAAAAAGTATTGCTAAGTATTTAAATTGTACTGCTCAGGAAATTATTTTTACTTCTGGCGGAACGGAAGCTGATAATTGGATTCTTCGCTCGGCTGTAGAAGATTTAAAAATAGAAAGAATTATTACTTCAAAAATAGAACATCATGCCGTTTTGCATACGGTTTGGACGCTTAAAGAAGAATACAATATTCAAGTTGATTATGTAAATGTAAATGCTGACGGAAGTTTGGATTTAACGCATTTATCTAATTTGTTATCCGATGAAAAGAAAACTTTGGTGAGCTTAATGCATGTAAACAACGAAACTGGAGCTATTTTAGATTTAGATCGCGTTAGTTTGATTTGCAAGCAATACAATGCATTATTTCATTCGGATACGGTTCAGTCTATCGGAAAAACAGAAATAGATCTGCAAAAAACTCCAGTTGACTTTATTCTGGCAAGTGCACATAAATTTCACGGACCAAAAGGAATTGGATTTGCTTTTGTTCGAAAAAATTCTGGTCTGCAGCCGTTGCTTTTTGGAGGAGAACAGGAAAAAGGACTTCGCGCTGGAACAGAAGCCGTGCATCAAATTGCTGGAATGGCAAAAGCTTTGGTTATTTCTTATGAAAAACTAGACGAAGAAAGAGCCTACATAACAGAACTAAAAAACTATCTAGTTGAACAATTAGAAATTCATTTTCCAGATTTTAGAATTAATGGAAAAAAAGACGATTTTTATAATATCGTAAACATTATTCTGCCTTTTTCATCTGATAAAACATCGATGCTTCTTTTTAGTTTAGATATGAAAGGAATTGCGGTTTCTCGAGGAAGCGCCTGTCAATCTGGAAGTATAAAACCTTCACATGTTTTAAACGAAATGCTTTCTGATGAGGATTTAAAATTACCAAATCTCCGAATTTCATTTAGCCATTATAACACCAAAGAAGATATCGATTGGCTTATTGAAAGCCTTAAAGAAATTGATAATTGATAATTGATAATTATCAATTATCAATTATTTACGAATAACCTTAACCTGCGAATCGTTTGTTAATTTGATAATAGTTGAAGATTTTCCGTTGATTTTATCTTGGTTTAGGTTTACAACATAATCAACACCATTTATGATTTCTGGACTAATGTCTTTGAAAGCAATCGGTGTTGGCTGACCTGAAATGTTAGCAGAAGTTGAAACCAAAGGTTTTTTCATTCTCTCCATCAATTTATAGCAAAAAGGTTCTTTTACCAATCGAACGCCCAACGATTTGTCGGCAGCAATAATATTTGGAGCGACATTTCTAGCATCATCAAGAATTAAAGTAGTAGGTTTGTCTGATAAATCCCAGATTTGCCAAGCAACTTCAGGAATGTTTTTAAAAACATTGTACATCATCTTTTCTCCATTCATCAAAACAATCATGCTTTGGGTTTCTGCACGTTGTTTTAATTTATAAATTTTAGCAACAGCATCGGCATTAGTAGCATCGCAGCCAATTCCCCAAACAGTATCAGTCGGATAAAGAATGATTCCGCCTTCTTTAATCACTTCGTATGCTTTAATTATTTCTTCGTTCATTGTAAACAGCAATATATAATTCAGTTGCAAAAATAATCTTTATAGTTGGTAAAAAGTTTAAATTTAATTGACAATAATTAAGTTTTTGTGATTTATAAGATTATTTTTGTTGCTTAAGATAGAAGGTCAGGAAAAACAGACAATATAAAGCGCTAATTTTGTTTCGCTTTTTTACTTCTTAATTATGAATAATCTTAAAATACCACATGGATAAAAAAGCAGCAAAAATTGTTATTCCTGTATACAAGGAATATTTTGGAGAACTTGAAGAAAAATCATTTTTACAATGCTGTAAAGTTTTAAAAGATTATGAAATTGTAATCGTGCATCCAGAAGGATTAAATTGTACTTATCTAACAGAAAAGTATAATAATTTAAGCTTTAAAAGTTTTTCTAAACACTATTTTGCTACGATTGACGGGTACAATGAATTGCTGTTGTCTTCTATATTTTACGAAAGTTTTTTAGATGCTGAATATATTTTAATTTATCAGCTTGACGCTTTTGTTTTTAGAGATGATTTGATGAAATGGTGTCAAAAAGGTTATGATTACATTGGTGCGCCTTGGATTGCCACTTCTACAGATTCTTTCGGAATGAATATTTTTAATAAAGTAGCAAGATTGTTTAGATCGAAAAAGAAAAATGCTCGCGAACAGACTTTCTTTAAAGTAGGTAATGGCGGTTTTTCTTTGCGCAAAGTAGCTTCACATTATAACATTTCAAAAGAGCAGCAACAGTTTATAACTGAAGTTTTAAACGAAACGGATAAAAAAATCTACGCTATAGAAGATGTTTTCTGGTCGTTGAAAGCAATTGAATTTGATCCTAATTTTACAATTCCTGATTATAATGAGGCAGTTTATTTTGCTATTGATCGTAAACCAAATTTGGCAATGAAATTAACAAATAATGAACTTCCTTTTGGCTGTCACGCCATTAATAAACCAAAAGTAATTGACTTTTGGAAACCTATAATTGATCAATATTAGATAATACTTTTATAAAAAGCGTAATAATGTTTTTGCATAGTGCTAAGGTCGTGATTCTTTTTAACTAGTTCAAAAGCATTTGATTTTACATATTCGCTTAAATCTGAATTTTTTAAAATTTCGAGTACTTTTTCAGACAATGTTTCACTGTCTTTGATTGGTGTAAGAAAGCCCGTTTTTCCATCTGCAACGACTTCAGGAATTCCTCCTGCCATAGTAGAAACAACGGGAACTTTAGATGCAAAAGCTTCATATATTGTTAAAGGGAGTCCTTCAGTCACAGAAGTAAGTAAAAAAACATTAAACTCAGGTAATAAGTCTATTGTGTTTCTAAAACCGGTAAAATAAATGTCTTTTTTTAAATCATTGGCATCGGCATAATTGATTAGATCATTTTTTAAAGGCCCATCTCCAATAACTACAAATTTGATAGTTAAGGAGCAGCTTTTAGCTTTAATTTTTTTTGCTGTATCAATAAAAGTATAAATATCTTTTTGGTTTGTTAATCCAGCGATATTGCCAATTATCAAGGTTTCTGGAGAAAGACTAAATTCTTTATGAGCAAACTGTAGTTTGTTTTTAGAGAAAATTTTTCTACATCTATTGAATCGTAAATTGTAATTAATCGGCTTTTGTCTTTAATTATTTTGTCAAATATAGATTCAACAGCTTTAGAAACACAAATAATCTTCTTAATCCTAGGGTGAGAATATTTGTGTCTATTTAAAAATTTATCTTTGATTTTGTTGTTTCTTTTTCTGCTCAAAATAAGCGTTATAGATTTATTTAAAAACTTTAAAGCTATTAGAGCAGCATTTAATGCAGATGAATCATGTATGTGTAAAATATTGATATTTTCCTTATTGCAAATATTAATTATCGCAAGAGTTAGATTGAATAATTTTAGTCTGTTTTTTGTATAAGTGAAATAATCAGCTTTATCATTTTTACAAATTGAAGATAAAATAGAATTATTTGGACATAGAATGTATTGCTTAATATCACTTTTTTCTTTTAATAGCTTGTAAACGGTGTACATTTGAGCGTCACCACCTCTCAATTCAGTTATTGAAGTGACATTTAATATTTTCATTATTTTTTAAATTTTTGCAAAAATATAAGAAAAATATTACTTTAAAGAATAAATGATTTCTTTTTATTATTCTATGGAAGCATTTAACTATTTTTGAAGTTTTAAAACATAGATACTTATTATGCCTCTAGAAATTAGCGAAAAATTTAAAGTAGACGAGAAAGATATAAAAGAGATCCTGAATAATTTTAGCTCTTCTGGCGAACTTTTTGGCAACGGTGATCGTAATAAAATTAAATTGTTCAAATTAGACGGAAAAACGATTAATATTAAATCATTTAAGATTCCGAATCTAATAAATAAAATTGCTTATAAATATTTTAGAAAATCAAAAGCGAGACGTTCTTTCGAGTACGCCACAATTTTATTAGAAAAAGGAATTGGAACTCCAGCACCTCTTGCATTTCTTGAAAATTTTAATTTTTTAGGTTTAAAAGACAGTTATTATGTAAGCGAGCATTTGATAACAGAATTAACATATAGAGAACTTGTAGAAATTCCTGATTTTCCAGATCATGAAACTATTTTAAGACAGTTTACTAAGTTTTGTTTCGATCTTCACGAAAAAGGGGTGGAGTTTTTAGATCATTCTCCAGGAAATACTTTAATAAAAAAAATAGACGAGAATAATTACGCATTCTTTTTGGTTGATTTAAACCGAATGAATTTTCATAATTCTATGAGTTTTGAACAACGTATGAATAATTTTAGACGTTTAACTCCTAAGAAAGAAATGATTGCGGTAATGAGTAACGAATATTCTAAATTCTATACCGAGAAAAGCGAAGCCGAAATCTTCGAAAATATGTGGCAAGCTACCGTCGATTTTCAAGAAAGTTTCGCAAAAAAGAAAAGAATAAAAAAGAAACTTAAATTCTGGAAATCCTAAATTTCGCCGTATTTTTTCGCTTTTTCATGTAAAATATTTTTCTGTCTAATTATTATCGTAATTGTTGTTCCTGTCTTTATTTTTATATATTTATAAAAAACTAACAAATGAACTACGATAATAAACCAGATTCTTATTACAGTAAAATGCGTTTCGAGATGTTAAAATATCTTCCAAAGGATTCGCAAAAAATATTAGAAATCGGCTGTGGAAATGGCTGTTTTGGAGAATATCTTAAAAAAGAAAATAATAGAGAAGTTTGGGGTATTGAGTTAATGCCAGAAGAAGGCAAAGAAGCAGAAAAAGTTTTAGATAGAGTTTTTATCGGAAAGTGTGAAGATTTTATTGATCAATTGCCAGATAATTATTTTGATGCCATTTATTGTAATGATGTTTTAGAGCATTTATTTGATCCGTATTCTTTGTTAAAAGATTTAAAATCAAAACTTTCTAAAAAAGGTGTTGTAATTAGTTCTATTCCAAATATTAGATATCATAATCAATTTAAGATGTTTTTATTTAGTAAAAATTGGAAATACCAAGATCACGGTATTATGGATTTTACTCACATGCGATTCTTTACAGGAAAAAGTATAGAAAGAATGTATAAAGACGCAGGATATTTAGTAAAAACTCACGAAGGAATAAACAAAACAAAGTCCATAAAACCTTATTTGTTTAATATTTTGTTTTTATTTACGCAGTTGGATATTTTCTATCTTCAATATGCTACAGTTGCTTCGAAATCCTGATTTTTTTAAGTTCTTGAAAACGAGCTGAAACACTCAAAGCATTTAAATAGCAAATAGTCAAACCCTTTTTGCCGTCCAAAAAACCTAAACGAATCACAAATTGATTTAAGAATTGATATGCAGGACGGATATAAAAATGAAAAAAATTAGGTTTGGTGTTTTTTGAAAGTTCTTCTTGAGCTTTTAATTTTCCGTAAAAAATCATTTTTTGTTTATAATCATCAAAGGTGGAGTAAGAAAAGTGAATTAATTTATTTTTTAATTTTCTTACTTCGCCATTTATAACCAGTTTTTCGTGAACGATTTTTTCATGATTATAAAAAGCATTTTCCTTCTTAAAAAGACGAATAATTTTATCAGTCTGCCAACCGCTGAATCTCAGTCTTTTATCTTTAAACATAAAAGTTCGGTACATAAAATAGGCTACAGCTTTATTTTCTTCATTAATAGCGGTTTCGATTTCTTTTTTTAGATTTGGAGTTACTCTTTCGTCGGCATCAATAAAAAGAATCCAAGAATTTGAAGCTAAATTTATGGCGTAATTACGTTGAGAAGCAAAGTTTTCAAAAGAATGCTGAACTGTTTTTACATTCTTGAAAGATGAAGCAATCTCAAATGTTCTGTCAGAACTAAAAGAATCTACTACAATAATTTCGTCGGCAAATGAAAGATTTTCCAAAACATTTTGAATGTTTTGTTCTTCATTTCGCGTAATAATTAATGCTGATAATAATTGTTTTTCTGAAGAAATCATTGCCATTAATTAAAGCCGTTTTGTTTTAAAAACAATTTGATTCTATCTTCAAAAAAATCAGGTAAAAACTTCTCATATAAAGAGAGTGATTCTTTTTTGAGCATTTTCTCTGTTTTGTTTTCAAACAGAGCTGGTCTATAATCTTTTAAATGAACCGAAAGATGATGAATTCCGTCTTCAAAAGTCGCCCAGATTTTCTTTTCAATCCAAGGAGAAAAAATTATAAAAGAAGGTTTTTCTAATGCTTTTGCCATATTTATAGCGCCTCCGTCATTTCCGATAATAGCGTCGCATTGATTGACTAATCCAATAAAAGATCTTAAATCTCCGCCTAATAAATCGAAATAAATCTTGCTTTGTGTAGAAGGTTTACAAGTATTAAAAACAGTTTTAGCTTCTTCTAATTGTTTCGGAAAATAGTTAAAAAGGATATTTACGTCAGCATTGTCTGCCACATAATCTACCACTTTCGCCATAAATTCTAGCGGATAAGTTTTAAGTTTTTCGCTTCCTAAAAGGCTTATCATAATTGTTTTTCTGTTTTTATTAACCTGATGTTTTTCAAAAAGTGCGATTGCATCTTGATTTTCTTTTTCAGAAACAAACAATTTCGGAATTGGGTTAATTTCTGTTTTAAGATTAAGAGGTTCTAACAAAGAAAGCCTTCTTTCTATTGCAAGTCCAAGATTAGTCTTCGGAAATGGTTCAAACGGAACATTGTCTGTGTATAAAAAAGTTCTTCCAGGTTTTTTGTACGAAATTTTTCTTTTGGCATTACTAAGTAAAACCAAAATCCAGCTTTCTAATTTCGAATAAGCATCAATTAATATATCGTAATTTTCTTTTCGAAGTTGAATTCCTAATTTTAAAAGTTCTTTTTTGCTTTTTCGATGTTTTTCTTCAAATAAAATTACATTGTCAATGCTAGAATTTCCTTCTAAAACTGGAGTTGTAGAAGTGTAGACTAAATAATCTATTTGCGCATCTGGATAAGCAGTTCGGAGGTTATTGCAAATAATACTGCTTACCAAAACATCTCCAATCATTTTTTGTTGGATTACAAGTATCTTCATTTAAAATAAGGATGTATTAATGAACTACAAATTGAAGCAAAAAAAATCCAAATTCCAATCATTTTATAGAAAGGAATTTGGATTTTTTTAAAATTGAAATTTATATACTATAAAATATTAAACCGCAACATCATATTCACGAAGCGCATTGTTTAAAGAAGTTTTTAAATCTGTAGATGGCTTACGAGTACCAATGATTAAAGCACAAGGAACTTGAAATTCTCCAGCAGCGAATTTTTTAGTATAACTTCCAGGAATAACCACTGAACGAGCAGGAACAAAACCTTTCATTTCAACTGGTTCATCACCTGTAACATCGATAATTTTAGTAGAAGCTGTTAAACATACGTTTGCACCAAGAACTGCTTCTTTACCAACGTGTACACCTTCAACAACGATACAGCGAGAACCGATAAAAGCGCCATCTTCGATAATAACTGGAGCAGCTTGTAGTGGCTCAAGAACACCACCAATACCAACACCACCGCTTAAGTGTACATTTTTACCAATTTGAGCACAGCTTCCAACAGTTGCCCAAGTGTCAACCATTGTCCCTTCGTCAACATATGCACCGATGTTTACATAACTTGGCATTAAAATAACACCGCTAGAAATGTAAGCGCCGTAACGAGCAACAGCATTTGGCACAACGCGAATTCCTTTTGCAGCATAATCTCTTTTTAGTAACATTTTATCGTGATATTCGAAAATACCAGATTCCCATGTTTCCATTTTTTGAATTGGGAAATACATAACAACAGCTTTCTTAACCCATTCGTTTACTTGCCATTTGTCACCAACTGGTTCAGCAACACGTAGTTTTCCTGCGTCTACCAATTCGATCACTTCTCTAATGGCGTCAGTTGTTGTAGTTTCTTGTAATAAAGCTCTGTTTTCCCAAGCTTGTTCAATTATAGTCTGTAAAGAATTCATACGTTTTAATTTTTGGCAAAGATAAGGTATTTGTAGAAATCGAAAAAAGTAAAACGATTTGAAAATGTTACATATTTAACTTTTTGTTTCTTATTTGTAAGACTTTTTGATATGGTTTATTTAATAATTTACACAGTTAGCTCTAAAAGTTTTTTTTATGTCAAAATATGACAAAAGTCAGATTTTGTGCTTTTTCTTCTAAGTAATTTCGCTGTGTTGAAAAACATTCCATTCAAACAAAATAATCATATAAGCAGTAAGTATGAATCAAGAAAATCAGTTTCAGAACAGAGTAATCATTGATAAAGAAGTAGCTTGGGACAAAACCCGAGTTATTATGAGTAAAACTAATGCCTTTGGTATTATAGAATATGCCAATGAAGTTTTTGTAGATGTTTGTGGTTACGAAGACTACGAATTAATGGGGCAGCCGCATAATATTATACGTCACCCGGACATGCCGAAAGTTATTTTTAAGGTGCTTTGGGAGAATCTTAAAAACGGAAAAAATTTTCATGCCATTGTAAAAAACCTTGCAAAATCGGGAAGATATTATTGGGTAATTACCGATTTCGATATTGCTCGAGACGAAAATGATGTAATTGTAAATTACTTTGCTCGTAGACAAGCTGTACCGCAAGAAGTAATTGCTGTACATATAGAACCTTTGTACAAAAAGTTACTGCAAATTGAAGCAGCAAGCGGAGTTGAATTTAGTGAGAAATACTTAATTGGTTTTCTAGAAGAAAAAAAGAGAACTTACGTAGAATATATTAAGGAGTTGATTTTTGAACACGAAAAATCACAAGCTAAATTTTCGAATTATGTAGAAGAAGAGGGGGAGGAAGAAGAGGAACATAGAGGTTTTTTCAGTCGATTGTTCGGAAGATAAATAGAAGTTATTTTTTAGGTTTTTGAATATTTGGATAGAAAGTCCGTCTTGAATCTTTCAAGGCGGATTTTTGGTTTAATTTTTATTTACATTCAAAAGAATAACATTTGTCTTTTGAAATAAAATCATAAAAAAAATTGAAGTAAATTTGCTCAAAACTTGAAACATGCCAAGAATCCTCTCCATAGATTACGGACAAAAACGCACAGGAATTGCAGTTACAGACGAAATGCAGATTATCGCTTCGGGGTTAACAACAATTCCAACCCATACTTTGACCGATTTTTTAAAAGATTATTTTTCAAAAGAAAAAGTCGAAGCGGTTTTAATTGGAGAGCCAAAACAAATGAATGGACTTCCTTCTCAAAGCGCTTCTGTGATTAATGGTTTTGCAAAACATTTTGCGAATTTGTTTCCCGAAATAAAAATAATAAGAGTAGACGAGCGATTTACCTCAAAAATGGCATTCCAAACTATGATTGACAGTGGCTTAAATAAAAAGCAGCGTCAGAACAAAGGATTAATTGACGAAATTTCTGCTACAATTTTGCTTCAAGATTATCTTTCTTCAAAAAAATAACGCTGTAGGACGGTTTTTTTGTTTATAATTTAAAGGTTTTTAGAAATTCCTAACTTTTATCATGTAAAAATTAGTTTTTTTTTGCAATTAAAAAAGTACCTTTGCACTTTAAATAAAAATACTGTTATGCCTGACGAAACCATACGTTCAAATAGTGATGTAGTACTCATTGGCGCTGGAATAATGAGTGCCACTCTCGGAGTAATTTTGAAAGAATTACAACCAGATATAAAAATTGAAATTTACGAAAGATTAGATGTTGCTGCAGCAGAAAGCTCTGATGCTTGGAATAATGCAGGAACTGGTCACTCTGCTTTTTGTGAATTAAATTATACTCCAGAAAAGGCAGACGGAAGTATAGATCCTAAAAAAGCAATAAGTATTGCAGAATCATTTGAGATTTCTCGCCAATTTTGGTCTTACTTAGTGCAGGAAAATAAAGTTCCTTCTCCAGATAATTTTATTAAAAGCGTTCCTCATATGAGTTTTGTATGGGGTGACAAAAACGTTGATTATTTAAAAAAGAGATTCGACGCACTTCAAAGCAATCCGATTTTTGCTGACATGACTTTTAGTACCGATTTTGAACAGCTTCAAAAATGGATGCCATTGGTTATGGAAGGACGTAATGCTGACGAAAAATTAGCTGCGACTCATATGGAAATTGGTACCGATGTAAATTTTGGTGCTTTAACAAGAAGTATGTTTAATTACTTAGAAAAACTAGACGGCGTTTCTTTGTTCTTTAATCATGAAGTTAAAAAATTAAGACAGCGTGAAGATAAATCTTGGAGAATAAAAATCACAGATTTATCGACTGGAAGAAAACGCAAAGCGTATACTAAATTTGTATTTATTGGTGCTGGTGGAGGTTCTTTGCCTTTATTAGAAAAAGCAAATGTTCCAGAAGGAAATGGTTACGGAGGTTTTCCAGTAAGTGGACAATGGCTTAAATGTACAAATCCAGAAGTAATTGCAAAACACGCAGCAAAAGTTTACGGAAAAGCTAGTGTTGGAGCTCCTCCAATGTCTGTTCCTCATATTGATACTCGTGTAATTGATGGCGAAAAAGCACTTCTTTTTGGTCCATTTGCAGGATTTTCAACTCGTTTTCTTAAAAACGGATCTTATTTAGATTTGCCTTTATCAATTAAAGCAAATAACTTAATTCCGATGTTGGCGGCTGGTTATCATAATATTCCACTAACAAAATATTTGATTGAGCAAGTTCGTCAATCTCCAAAAGATAGAATGAAAGCTTTACGCGAATATCTTCCAACGGCACGTTCTAAAGATTGGAAATTAGAAAAAGCAGGGCAACGTGTTCAGGTTATTAAAAAAGATGAAAAAGAAGGTGGAGTTTTAGAGTTTGGTACAGAGGTTATTAATACTCACGACGGAACTTTGGCTGTTTTATTAGGTGCGTCTCCAGGAGCTTCTACAGCTGTTGGAATTATGGTTGATTTGGTTGGAAGATGTTTTGGAAATCAAATTAAGACGCCAGAATGGGAAGCGAAATTAAAAACAATGATCCCTTCTTATGGTCAGAAGTTAAATGAAAAACCAGAGCTTTTGGCAGAGGTTAGAAAACATACAGCAGAAGTTTTAAAAATAAAATAAGCTTCTCAATTATTTAGAATAAAAAACAAATCCAGATTAATTAATCTGGATTTGTTGCTTTTAGATCGGTTGTGTTTTTTAGAATTTTTTCGGCAAGATTACTCATCCAAATTAATTGCTCAATAACCATAGATGCTTCTTGCATTTTAGCTTGACGCGTTTCTTTGTCCAAATCATCATCTTCGGCAAGACGCGTGAAGTTTTTTCTTTTTAATTCTTCAAATTGTAGCGTCACATCTTCTTTTTCAAAAAAAGTATCTTTCAAAATAACTTCATTTCTTAAAACAGCAATGGCATGATCAAGATTGGCTAAAATTGTTTTTATAATATAATTGAATGATTCTGAAGCAGAAGTCGTTTGGTGCGACTGAATATAGGTTGAAAGTGAAGCTAAAGCTGATAATAAAGAGTGATTTAAAACCACTAATTTATTAACCAACGGCATAGTTTTTTGCTTCGATTTTGGTTCTTGCATCATTCGCTGAAAAGAAGTCATTAAATTGCCAATTTCAACAAAAGCATTTTTTCTCGCTAAACGATAAGATGTTGGAACTTCTCCTTTTTTATTATAAAAATCAGCAATTTCTTTTAAATACGTTCTGTTGGCGCGAATTGAATTTTCAATATGAATTGGCGTATTAATAAATTCCCAAGCTGGCCATAAAAAGTGATTGGCAATAAAAGCCAAAATTGCACCCGCAAGCGAATCTAATATTCTGTACTGAATTACTTCGTTAATATCTGGAGTTAGAATTCCGTAAATAAAAACAACATACATTGTCACAAACGTGGCGCTTATTTTATAATTAATCTGTGTAAATGAAATTCCCAAAAGCATACAAACAATAGAGAAAATACTCAGCGCAACGTGGTTTTGAATAACAGATACAATTCCAAAAGCTATCAGTCCGCCCAAAACCGTTCCGAAAATTCTATTGTAAGATCGTTCTTTTGTGAGTCCGTAACCAGGTCGCATGATTACAACTATGGTTAATAAAATCCAATATACATTTTGAAAAGGCAGTACTTGTCCGAGGAAAAATCCAATCAAAATCGTAATAGTTAACCTTATCGAATGTCTAAAAATAGATGAAGAATAACTTAAGTTCTCGATTAAAGTTCGTAACGGATAATATTGCGGAGTCAAGAATTTCTCAAGCTCTTTATCTTTATCTTTTAATTTATAAGACTGCATCGCCAAAGAAAATGCTCGCTGAATAATTTTGATTTTTCCAACCTGATTTTTGGCGTATTTCAGCATATTTGTCAGCATCAAAACACCTTCTGCGGCTTCTTCTTTTCCTAATGTTTTTTCGTAATCAAAAATGGCAAATTCTAGAGCGTCCAATTCATTTTTCAAATCGTGTTTGTCAACATATACACTAATATGACGAACATTTTTAGAAAGCTTTTTTAAAGTCGAAGCTAGTTTGTAAGCAACATTTTGATACGTTCTTAAAACATCTGGATGTTTAGCAAACTTTTCATGAAGTTTACTATGGTCGAAAGATGTATAAAGAGCAAGTTCCTGAATTTCAACCAAAGTAATAAAAACCAAAAGCATCTTTCTATTCTGACTCGTGATTCCAGAAGCATTCTGATTTCCAATAAGCATTTTTCTTAAATCTTCATGTATAAGATTTAATTCTACCTGAACAGCCAGTTGTTTTTCAATAATTGCTCTCCTATTGGCTTCTGGACTCCATAAATCGCCTCTTAATTTTAAATATTTGGCGGTCAGTTTTATTCCCTCAGCAATTTGAAGTTCTACATATTTATAAGGTTGTACAAAATGAAATACAAGTGATACAATTAAATATAAAATTCCTCCAATAAATATAAAACCCGAATATTCAAAAGCTTCCCAGCCTTCATGCAAATGCCCAAAAGAAAGCGAAATCGATAGTAAAGCGGAGAAAGAAATCAAAGTTGCGCGCTGTCCGTAGACCGAAATCATGGAACATATAAAAAGAAGAAATCCTAAAAAGATATAAAAAAGAAAAGGATACGGATAAACCAGATTTACAAGTAAGTTTACTCCAGAAACGATAAAAGATGCGGCAATTAATCCTTTAATTTTATGGCTAAGAGAACTCGGTATATCGCTGGGATATGTGTAAAAAGCTCCAAGCGCAATAGTAAAACCAATTTCGAAATGACCCAAAAAATTTAAAACCAAAACAGGAACAACAGAAGCGATAGTTACTTTTGAGGCATTGAAAAATGAAGTACTGTTAGTAAATTTTGAAATTTTATCAATCATAAATAGCCGTTTACTAGCAAAGGTAAGAATTGTAAGAGTGATTTTGGCATAATTATAGCTGAGATTTCTAACGACAATTAAAAAATATGATATAAAATAGTATAAGAATTATTCATTGACTATTTTTTACTATTTTTGCCAGCTGAATTATCAGAACTTTAATTCTGTTTTTTTACAGCTTAAAAATATAAACAAAAACAAATGATTTTACCAATTGTAGGATACGGTGATCCTGTTTTAAGAAAAGTTGGGCAGGACATTACGCCAGAATATCCAAACCTAAAAGAAACAATCGCAAATATGTACGAGACTATGTATAATGCGTACGGAGTTGGGCTTGCTGCACCGCAGGTTGGACTTCCGATTCGTTTGTTTGTAATTGATACAACGCCTTTTAGCGATGACGATGATCTTCCTTCAGAAGAACAAAAAGATTTGAAAGGTTTTAAAAAGACTTTTATCAACGCTAAAATCGTAAAAGAAGAAGGTGAGGAATGGGGTTTTAACGAAGGCTGTTTGAGTATTCCGGATGTACGTGAAGATGTTTACAGAAAACCAACCGTTACAATCGAATATTGCGAAGAGGATTTTGTAATGAAAACGGAAGTATTTGACGGTTTAATCGCAAGAGTTATTCAGCACGAATATGATCATATTGAAGGAATTTTGTTTACAGATAAAATTTCGTCTCTTAAAAAACGTCTGATTCAAAAGAAACTAAAAAATATTACTGAAGGAAAAACGTTTCAGGAATATAGAATGAAGTTTTTCGCAGCAAAAAAAGGAAGATAAAATTTCTAAAGTATCTTTAGAAAAAAAATAAAGCAAATTCTTAATACTAATTTTAATAAAAATGAATTTAACGAAAATTTTAGCCATTTCAGGAAAACCAGGTTTATATGAGTTAAAAGTTCAAACTCGTACAGGTTTTGTGGCGGAATCATTAATTGATGGAAAGAAAATTACTGTAAATCTAAAAAGCAATGTAAGTTTATTGTCTGAAATTTCGATTTACACTTATGCAGGTGAGAAACCGTTAACTGAAGTAATGCAGCAGATTGCCGTTAAAGAAAACAAAGGTCAAGCAATTTCTCACAAAGAAGACAATGCTACTTTAGCAGCTTATTTTAAACAAATTCTTCCAGATTACGATGAAGAAAGAGTTTATCCATCAGATATTAAAAAAGTATTAAACTGGTATAATACACTTCAAGCAAAAGGTTTAGTAACAGATTTAGCTCCTGCGGTTGAAGAACCAAAAGAAGAAGCTCCAGCTGCTGCAGAAAAACCTAAAAAAGCTCCAGCTGCAAAAAAAGCAAAAGCTAAAAAAGAAGAAGAATAAAAACTTTTCTTTTTGAATATATAATATCCTGTTAAGATGTTTTCTTGACAGGATTTTTTAATTTTACACAATCGAGTTTAAATCTAAAGAACTTCAAAATGAATAGACAAAATCAGTTAAAAGCGTTTGAAAGATTATTAAATATCATGGACGAACTTCGTGAACAATGTCCGTGGGATAAAAAGCAAACCCTACAGACATTGAGACATTTAACGATTGAAGAAACCTACGAATTAGGCGATGCTATTTTGGATAATGATTTAAATGAAGTTAAAAAAGAACTTGGAGATTTGTTGCTTCACATTGTTTTTTACGCTAAAATCGGTAGCGAAACCAGTGATTTTGATATTGCAGACGTTTGCAATGAAATCTGCGAAAAACTAATTCATCGCCATCCTCATATTTACGGAGATGTAAAAGTGGAGAATGAAGAAGAAGTAAAACAAAACTGGGAAAAGTTAAAACTAAAAGAAGGAAAAAAATCTGTTTTAGAAGGAGTTCCAAGAAGTCTTCCTGCATTGGTAAAAGCGAGCAGAATTCAAGATAAGGTAAAAGGTGTAGGTTTTGACTGGGAAGAACCTCATCAAGTTTGGGATAAAGTTCAAGAAGAATTACAAGAACTGCAAGAGGAAGTTCAATCTGGAAACCAAGATAAAATAGAAGATGAGTTCGGCGATGTATTATTCTCGATGATTAATTACGCTCGATTTTTAAATGTAAATCCAGAAGATGCTTTAGAAAGAACCAATAAAAAGTTTATTAAACGTTTTCAATATCTTGAAGGCAAAGCAGATGAATTAGGAAAACCACTAATGGATATGACACTCGCAGAAATGGATGTTTTCTGGAATGAAGCTAAAAAGCTTTAATTATCGGCTAATTTCTTTAAAGCGCGAACGTCTTTAAGCATAATTTTTTTTCCAACCAATTCAATTAAACCTAATTTATTAAAATCAGATAATAGACGAATACAGCTTTCTGTTGCCGTACCGATAATTCCAGCTAATTCTTCTCTGGTCAATTGCACTTTTAATGTTTTATCAGTGTCTTCACCAAATTCATCGTGTAAATGAAGCAAAGTTTCGGCAAGTCGCTGTTTAACTGTTTTTTGAACTAAAGCAATTTTCTCATTTTCAGATTCTTTCAAATCTTCGCAGACAGATTGCATCATATTCAAAGAAAACTGATTATTGCTGTTAAAGAAATTTATGATTTCTGTTTTCGGAATAAAACAAACTTCCATATCTGCAATTGCTTTTGCTGTCAAGTTTGCAGGCTCATTACTAATCATCGAGCGCTGTCCAAGAAGTTCACCAGATTTTACCAGTTTTACAATTTGATCTTTTCCGTTTGCGCTCAATTTAGAAAGTTTTCCAACGCCATCTTTTACACAAAAAACACCATTGGTAACTTCGCCTTCTTCAAAAAGCGCTTCACCTTTTTTAATTTTATAAGTGGTTTTGCTGTTTGCTAATTTTATAACTTCCTCTTTATTAAGTGCTTTTAAAGAGCTTAGCTGACGTACAATGCATTGATCACATTTATTCATGACAATAGTTGTTTGCTGCAAAAATAAGGATATTTAAGGTTTTGAAGCAGTATTACATGATAAAATTATAATAAAATAAGGCACATCTTAATTTGGACTCTTTTATTTTATTAAATTAGAATTCAATTTCAATAGAACATGACAATTATCATCTTAATAATTGTGCTTTAATTGGAAATTTGCGACAAATAAAAACAAGTTTATGAGGGAGCAAAGTTGTTTTCATTGTGGTTTATCTATTGAACAAAATGAAGAAATTGAGTTTGATGATAAGAAGTTTTGTTGTACAGGCTGTAAAACGGTTTACGAAATTTTCAGCGTTAATGACTTGACCTCTTATTATGATTTTGAAAAATCGCCTGGTGCCACGCCGCTTGACATCAAAGGCAAATACGACTTTTTAGAGAACGAATCGATACTTTCTAAAATTTTAGAATTTCAGGAAGGAAATACAGCAATTGTTTCTTTAAATATTCCACACATTCATTGCAGTTCTTGTATTTGGATTTTAGAAAATCTAAACCGTCTTCAGTCAGGAATCAGTATTTCTCAGGTTAATTTCCATGAAAAGAAAGTTCGAATTACGTTTAACTCAAATATAGTTTCTTTAAAAGAGATTGTTTATTTATTGAGTTCAATCGGCTATGAACCCTATATTAGTTTAGAAAATTATGGAAATGCAAAGGCAAAGGTTGACAGAAGTTTAACGTATAAGCTAGGAGTTGCTTTTTTCTGTTTTGGAAATATTATGCTGCTTTCATTTCCAGAATATTTCGAAATGAAAGAATTTTGGCTAGATAGTTACAAACCATTTTTTAGACTGCTTATTTTTCTTTTAGCATTACCAAGTTTTTTATATTCGGCGAGTGGTTATTATGTTTCTGCTTATCATAGCATTAAAACTAGAATGCTTAATATTGATATTCCAATTGCATTAGGAATTATTGTAATGTTTATTCGAAGCACTTACGATATGTTAATGGATCACGGACCTGGTTTTTTTGACAGTTTAGCCAGTTTAGTATTTTTCATGCTTCTTGGTAAAATGTTTCAGATTAAAACATATAGTTTTTTAAGTTTCGAAAGGGATTTTAAATCGTATTTTCCAATTGCTGTTACAAAAATAAATAAAGATACTTCAGAAGATAATGTTGCCATTTATGATGTTATAAAAGGCGATCGTTTATTGATTCGCAACCAAGAACTTATTCCAGTTGATGGAATATTGATAAGTGAAAATGCCGAAATTGATTATAGTTTTGTGACTGGAGAAGCTGTTCCGATTACTAAAAAATCTGGTGATAAGATTTTTGCAGGAGGAAAACAAATTGGAAAAGTCATAGAAATGGAAGTTTTGCATTCGGTTTCACAAAGTTATTTGACTCAATTATGGAGTAACGAGATTTTTCAGAAGAAAGTAGATCAAAAACACAAAACCATAACAGATGCGATAAGCCGTTATTTTACACCAATACTATTATTGATTGCCTTTGCTGGTTTTGGTTACTGGGTATCTATAGATGCAAATATTGCTTTTAATGTATTTACTGCGGTTTTAATTGTTGCTTGTCCTTGCGCGTTAGCATTAACGGCTCCATTTACTTTTGGTAATATTTTGAGAATTTTAGGAAAGAAGAAATTCTATCTGAAAAACGCCGTCGTGATAGAACAGCTGGCTAAAGTTGATACGATTGTTTTTGATAAAACGGGAACTATTACAACCAATAAAAAATCAAATATTCTTTACGAAGGAAATACTATTTCTGACGAGAATATCATTTTGATTAAGAATGTTTTACGAGGTTCAAATCATCCGTTAAGCCGCATGCTTTACGATTTTCTGCCAGAAACAAAACGCATTGCTGTAGAGAGTTTTCAAGAAATTACTGGAAAAGGAATTTTGGCTGTAATTGAAACTAAGGAAATTAAGATTGGTTCAGGTCAATTTGTACATGATATAGCTACAGATGGTTCGGAAATTGAGAAAACAGCTTTACATATTAAAATAGGAGGGATTTATTTTGGAAAATTTACTTTTCAAAATCAGTATCGTGAAGGTTTAGAAAAACTCTTTTCGACCTTGAGTAAAGATTATAAGATTAAAGTACTTTCAGGAGATAATGACGGTGAAAGGGCGAATTTAGAAGCGATTCTTCCTAAAGGCACTGAATTGATTTTCAACCAGAAACCTGAACAAAAACTCGAATTCATCAAAAAGCTTCAAGATCAAGGACAAAATGTAATGATGGTCGGCGATGGACTAAATGACGCTGGTGCATTAGCGCAAAGTAATGTTGGAATTTCTATTTCAGAGAATGTAAATGTGTTTTCTCCAGCATGTGATGCGATATTAGATGCTACAGAGTTTTCACGTTTAAATTATTTTTTAAAACTTTCAAAAAAAGCAATTTTTATCATTAAGATGAGCTTTACTTTATCATTGCTTTACAACGTTGTTGGGCTAGCGTTTGCAGTCACAGGAAACCTTCAGCCTTTGGTTGCGGCAATCATAATGCCATTGAGTACAATCACTATTGTAAGTTTTGTAACTTTTATGTCTAACTATTTCAGTAACAGAAATTTAGAATAGTTATAAATAATTCAAAAGATATTTTTTTTAATTTTATTATTCTTCTCTAAGCATGATAATTATCATATTTTAAACGCCGATTGCCTAGTAATTTTGTTAACATAAATTTACGGTATGAGTGTTATTTATCTTTTAATTTCAGTAAGTATTTTCGTGGCAATTTGTTTCTTCATTGCTTTCATTATTGCTGTCAAATCTGGCCAGTACGACGACGATTATACACCTTCTGTCAGAATTCTTTTTGACGATGAGACCAAAATTATTTCCCAAAATAATAATTCACCAATAGAAGAAAAACAAGTATAATTATGGAAATGGAACAGTTTTATTACGACAACAAAATTGTAAAAAAATTCATTTATGCCACAATACTCTTTGGAGTTGTGGGTATGTTAGTAGGGCTTACCTTGGCGGTAATGTACCTTTTTCCCAACATAACAGATGGGATTTCGTGGCTTAGTTACGGTCGTTTAAGACCATTACACACCAATGCCGTTATTTTTGCCTTTGTGGGTAACGCATTCTTTGCCGGAATGTATTATTCTATGCAGAGATTATTAAAAGCCAGAATGTTTAGTGATTTTTTAAGTAACCTTCATTTCTGGGGCTGGCAGTTAATTATTGTTGCTGCAGCGATTACACTTCCGTTAGGTTATACTTCTTCTAAAGAATATGCAGAGCTGGAGTGGCCAATTGATATTGCAATCGCTTTAATTTGGGTTGTAATGGGGATTAACATGATTGGTACAATGTTACGCCGTAGAGAGCGCCATCTATATGTAGCAATCTGGTTTTATCTTGCAACATTTGTAACAGTAGCGGTACTGCACATTTTTAACAATATCGAAATTCCAGTTTCGGCTTTAAAAAGTTATTCTGTTTACGCTGGTGTTCAAGATGCACTTGTACAATGGTGGTACGGACACAATGCGGTGGCATTTTTCCTTACAACTCCGTTTTTAGGATTAATGTATTATTTCGTTCCTAAAATTGCCAATAGACCTGTTTACTCATATAGATTATCTATTATTCACTTTTGGTCTTTAATCTTTATTTATATCTGGGCTGGGCCTCACCATTTATTATATTCTGCTTTGCCAAACTGGGCACAGAATTTAGGAGTTGCATTCTCAGTAATGTTAATTGCTCCATCTTGGGGAGGTATGATTAATGGACTTTTAACGCTGAGAGGTGCTTGGGATAAAGTTCGTGAAGAACCAGTTTTAAAATTCTTTGTAGTAGCAATTACAGGTTACGGAATGGCAACGTTTGAGGGACCAATGCTTTCTCTTAAAAATGTAAATGCTATCGCGCACTATACTGACTGGATCGTTGCTCACGTACACGTTGGAGCGTTGGCTTGGAATGGTTTTATGTCGTTTGCTATTATTTATTGGTTAATTCCTCGAATGACAAAAACCGATTTGTTCTCTAAGAAATTAGCAAACTTCCATTTCTGGATTGGAACTTTAGGTATTATCGTTTATACAATTCCATTATATGTAGCAGGTTTTCAACAAGCTTCTATGTGGAAACAGTTTAATCCAGACGGGACTTTAACTTATGGTAACTTCCTTGAAACCGTAACGGCTATTATGCCAATGTATTGGATGAGAGCTATCGGTGGTAGTTTATACTTAATTGGTATGCTGACATTGGTTTACAATATCATAATGACAGTTAAACAAGGTTCTCCAGTTGAAGACGAATTAGCTCAGGCTCCTGCTTTGCAAAGAATCAGCAGCGGAAGAGTGAGAGGGGAGAAATTCCACTCTTGGTTAGAAAGAAAACCAATTCAATTAACAATTTTAGCGACGATTGCTATTTTAATTGGAGGTGTCATTCAGATTGTACCAACGATTATGGTGAAATCAAATATTCCGACAATTTCGAGTGTAAAACCATACACACCTTTAGAATTAGAAGGGCGTGATTTATACATCAGAGAAGGTTGTGTAGGATGTCACTCTCAATCAGTTCGTCCATTCAGAAGTGAAGTTGAGCGTTATGGTGTTCAATCTAAAGCGGGTGAATTTGTTTACGACCATCCATTCTTATGGGGATCAAAACGTACAGGTCCTGATTTATTGAGAGTTGGAGGAAAATACAACGACAACTGGCACTTTAACCATATGTGGAATCCACAAAGTACGTCTGCAGGATCTATTATGCCAGGTTATAAATGGCTTTTTGATAATAAACCAATGGATATTTCATTGACGCAAAAGAAAATGCAGGCCATGATTTCATTAGGTGTCCCATATTCTCCAGCAGATGTTGCAAATGCACAAAGAACTTTAAGAGAACAGGCGGTTAAAATTGAAAAAAGCTTAGAAAGTGATCCTGATTTTGTGAAAAGTTATGAAGACAGCAAGAAAAAAGCTGTTGCAAAAGGAGAGAAATTCATTCCGATGAATGAAAGAGAAATCGTTGCTTTGATCGCTTATATTCAAAGACTTGGTACTGATATTAAAGTAAAAGAAACTAAATAACAGCATTATGTTCGAACAAATAAAACACAATATGGAAACAATATCGGGTGTAGAATTATACCCGATTATTTCCCTCTTGATTTTCTTCTTCTTCTTTGTAGGATTGGGCATTTGGGTATTCTCTTATAGAAAAGAAAAAATTCAGGAAATGAGTAATATACCTTTAGATGAAGGACTTAGTGTAATTACAAAAGAGATATAAAAATGAAAAAGTTTTTCCCAGTATATGTTAGATTACCGTTGATTTTTTTCATCGTATTTGGTTTGATGGAGTATTTTATTGACTCTGGAGATAAACCAGGGTTTGTAAAATTTCCGATGGTTTCCGTTTTCTTGTTTGTCTTCTTATTCATTTTAATTGCTATTGAAATTACGCTTAGCGCTGTAAACCGTGTTATGTATCAATTAATGACACCAGAAGAAAAAGCGAAAAAAGAATATGAAGAAAGTTTAAGCTTAAAAGAAAGCACATGGTTTAAAAACCTAATTCAAAGGCTAACGAAAACATCACCAATTGAAAAAGAAGGCGAACTTTTAATGGATCATGATTATGATGGAATTAAAGAACTTGACAACAATTTACCGCCTTGGTGGGTGTATTTGTTCTATATCTGTATCATTTTCGGTGTAATCTATGTTGTTCGTTACGATGTTCTTGGAGCTGACAATCAAGAAATGGAGTTGAAGAAAGAGATGGCTCAGGCAAAAATTGATGTTGAAGAATATCTAAAAACAGCACCAGATTTAATGGATGAAAAAACAGTTGTTCTACTTACCGATGAACCAAGTTTAGCAACCGGAAAAGAAATTTTTACAACAAACTGTGCGGCTTGCCACAGAGCAGATGGAGGGGGACAAATTGGACCAAACTTAACAGATGACCGCTGGATTTTAGGAGGAGGAATTAAAAATCTATTCCACACCATTACAAACGGAGGTAGAGACGGTAAAGGTATGATTTCGTGGAAAGGAACTCTTAAACCAAAAGAAATTCAGAAGGTTGCCAGTTATATTTTGTCTTTACAAGGAAGTAATCCGAAAGATCCAAAAGAACCAGAAGGAGAGGTTTGGGTAGATGAAAGCGCTCCAATAAACGATGCAACAGCTGTTGCTCCGAAAACAGATACCACACAAGTTAAAAAATAATTAGAATACAAATATCATGTCAAATTTACCAGACGAAGCGTTTAGAGATACCATCGGAACTATAGATGAAGGTGGTAAACGGAAATTTATTTTCCCTAAAAAACCGTCTGGTAAATTTTATGATTATAGAAAGATTGTCAGTTACGTTTTACTCGCAATTTTATTCATAAATCCGTTTATAAAAGTAAACGGAAACCAGTTTATGATGTTCAATATTTTAGAACGTCGTTTTAATATTTTTGGATTTCCTTTTTGGCCGCAGGATTTTTATCTTTTTGTGATTTCAATGCTTATCGGTGTTGTTTTCATACTTTTATTTACGGTTGTTTTTGGAAGGATTTTTTGCGGCTGGATTTGCCCGCAAACCATTTTTCTTGAGCTGGTTTTTCGTCGTATCGAATATTGGATTGATGGAGATCGCGGTGCGCAAACTCGTTTGGCAAGGCAAGAATGGAATGCAGAAAAAATTAGAAAAAGGTTCGTAAAATGGACTATTTTCTTTTTAATTTCTTTCCTTATTGCAAATGTCTTTTTAGCATATTTAGTTGGAAGCGACAAATTGTTTTTAATGATAGAACAAGGTCCAATTTCGCAGGCAAGTAATTTTATTGCACTTCTTATTTTTACAGGCGTTTTTTACTTCGTTTTTGTTTGGTTTCGCGAACAGGTTTGTATTATTGCCTGTCCGTACGGGAGATTGCAAGGAGTTCTTTTAGATAATAAATCGATTAATGTGGCTTATGATTTTGTGCGAGGAGAAAAAGAAGAAGGGCGTGCAAAATTCAAAAAAAATGAAGATCGAGCTTTAACAGGAAAAGGAGATTGTATAGACTGTCTTCAGTGTGTTCATGTATGTCCGATGGGAATTGACATCAGAAACGGAACACAATTAGAATGTACAAATTGTACAGCTTGTATCGATGAATGCGATCATATTATGGAATCTGTTGGATTACCAAAAGGTCTTATTCGATATGCTTCTGAAGACGAAATTGCTAAAAAAGAACCTTTCAAGTTTACAGCAAGAATGAAAGGGTATTCTGCAGTTCTCTTCATCTTACTAAGCATTTTTGTCGGAATGCTATTTTTAAGAACAGATGTTCAAGCAGTTGTTTTACGTTTACCTGGGCAGTTATTTCAGCATAATGGAGATAAAATCAGTAATGTTTACACTTATAAAATTGTAAACAAAACAATGAAAGATTACAATGATATTCATTTTGGATTGATCGATCAAAAGGGAACAATTAAAAATGTTGGGAAACAGCATTTTAAAGTTGCTAAAGAAGGAATTTCTCAAGGAACATTATTTATAGAAATCAATGAAGTTCTCTTAGAAAGCGATAAAACAAAAGTCAAAATAGGAGTTTATAATGGTTCTGAACTCATAGAAACTACAACAACAAATTTCTTAGGACCACGCAGTTTTAATTAAAATATATTATTATGAAAATTAATTGGGGAACAGGAATAGTCATTGCATTCGGATTGTTTATGACATTTATTTTATATTTTGTTTTTGAAGTGCAATCAAATTCTAAATACGATAATGATTTGGTTGTCGAAGAATATTATAAACATGACACGCACTTTCAGGAAGAAATGGCGAGAATTCAAAATGCGCATGATTTACAGCATAAACCGTCAATAAAATATACAGAGAATAACGGTGTATCCGTAACTTTTCCTGCTGGATTCGAAAGCGAAAAAGTAAAAGGAAATATTTTGTTATACAGACCTTCAAATAAAAAGTTTGATTTTAATACTCAGATAGCTTTGACCAATTCTTCATTGATAATTCCGCAGAAAAAACTAATTAAAGGACGCTGGGATGTTAATATGGAATGGCAGTACGAAGGCAAAAAATATTTAACTAAAGAAGTGATTTACGTAAACTAATCTCAAAATGTTATTCTCAGCATTCTTTTTAGGTCTTATCAGTAGTCTGCATTGCGTTGGAATGTGCGGACCAATTGCTATGATGCTTCCTGTAGACAGGCAAAATGAAGCAAAAAAGATAACGCAGATCATGACATATCATTTCGGTCGTTTGGCGGCTTACGCTACAATCGGATTAATTTTTGGATTATTAGGAAGAGGCTTTTTTCTTGCCGGATTACAGCAAAAAATGTCCATAATAATTGGTATAATTATGATTGTTGTGGTTTTAATTCCAGAGAAGAGATTTGCGAATTATAATTTTTCAAAACCTGTTTACAAAATCATTTCAAAAATCAAATCAAATTTAGGAAGCCAGTTTAAAAACAAAAGTTATAAATCTCTTTTTACAATTGGTTTGTTAAATGGCTTTTTACCATGCGGAATGGTTTACGTTGCTTTATTTGGAGCAATTGCAATGCAGAGCGCTAGTTTTGGTGTTCTTTATATGCTTTTATTTGGAATAGGAACGATACCGTTGATGACAGTTGTAGTTTATGTGAATTCATTGCTAAAATTGCCTTTCAGAAACAAAATCCAAAAGGCAATTCCGTATGTAGCTGTAATTATTGGAGTCTTATTTATTCTCAGAGGATTAGGACTTGGAATTCCTTATGTTTCACCATCTAATATGAGTTTATTTGTGCAACAGACTCCAAATTGTCATTAAAAATATATCTTACTTAATTATACAGTCATCGAAAACAGATTTGTTTCCGGTGACTTTCTTTTTAGATGCAAGTCAAAAGCCATGCAGATGTTACGTACAAAAGGTCTTCCTTCTTCTGTAATTTTAATTGAATTTTCTTCAATGACAATTAAACCATCATTTTCTATTTCTTTTAAAGCAATTAAAACTTCAGGAAGTTCTTGAAAATTTAGATATTCTTTTGTCCAAGAAGTTTCTAGTTCACAAGTTAAATTCAAAATATGTTTTCTGATAATTAAATCTTCTTTATTTAAAATATGCCCTTTTACGACAGGAAGTTTATCCCATTCTAATAATTGATAATAATCTTCTAGATTTTTAGTGTTTTGAGCAAAACTATACCAGCTGTCACTGATGGAAGAAACTCCCAAACCAATCATAACTTGTGTTTTAGAAGCACTATATCCCATAAAATTTCTGTGTAAATTACCATTATGAGCTGCTTTAAATAAACTATCTGTTTCTAAAGCAAAATGATCCATTCCTATTTCATGATAACCATTTTGTGAAAGCAGTTTTTTCCCTATTTCATAAAGCTGTCTTTTTTCGGCATCTTTCGGAAGATTTTCTTCATTAAAACCGCGTTGTCCGTTGCCCTTTATCCAAGGTACATGAGCATAGCTGTAAAAAGCTAATCGATCTGGTTTTAAAGAATTTGTTTTTTCAACTGTATCAATAACATCTTCAATAGTTTGAAATGGAAGTCCGAAAATAATATCGTGACCAATAGAAGTATAACCAATTTCTTTTGCCCAAAAAGTCACTTTGGCAACATTATGAAACGGCTGAATTCTATTAATAGCTTTTTGAACAGTAGCAGAATAATCCTGAACACCAAAACTTACTCGGCGAAAGCCCAAATCATATAATTTTTTTAGCTGTTCGTGAGTCGTATTATTTGGATGTCCTTCAAAACTAAATTCATGATTTTCTGCTTTTACAGCATAGCTGAAAATTCCAGTGATCAGCAATTCCAGATTTTCTTTAGAAAAGAAAGTTGGAGTTCCTCCGCCTAAATGTATTTCTTTAATAATAGGTTTTTCTGGAAGTATTTTGCAATATAAATGCCATTCTTTTAAAAGCGCTTTAATATAAGTTTCTTCAACAGAATGGTTTTTAGTAATGCGTTTATTGCATCCGCAAAAGGTACACATGCTTTCGCAGAAAGGCAGATGAATGTATAAACTAATTCCGTTTTTTGAATTGCTTTCTGAGAATGATTTTTGCAAAGAAGTGATCCATTTTTCAGTTGTGAAATCAGCTTCATTCCAATACGGAACTGTCGGATAGCTTGTATATCTTGGGCCTGGAACATTGTACTTTTGTGTCAAAGAGATTTTCATAATGACGGATTTAGTTTACATCAAAATTAAAACTTCAACGACGGAGATAAAATGACAAATATCATGTAAAGGGCAAAAAAAAGAGGCTCAAATTTGAGCCTCTTTAGTTGAATTAAATAACTAACGTGAAATAGAATCTTGGATGATTTTAAGCCATTTTTTTGCAAACTGATGATCTTGATAGACACTAATCTGTTTGATGCGGTCGTCATCAAAATCATAGAATGGAATTATTATCTTTTTAGATGTTTCTTTGTCCTGAAATTCGAAATCAATTTTAATAATGGTATTCGAATGTGCGTCTGTAGTTGGAATTAATTTACATGAATCAATTGTATTTAAATCAACATAAATTGATTCTTGCTGATTTGGATTGAAATTCATCAGAATGAATTTATTATTTTTTTGATCCAGTGTTAATGTTTTATTGTTGATCGATTCTGTCAAATCAAAACTTTCTGGATTAGAAGGATTAAATCTCTTTTTAATATTTAAAATTCTCGATTTACTTGCAGCGCTTGAACGTGCAGAAAAATATACTGGAATTGCGACAATAATTAAAATCACAATCCCCATAATGGTTGTTGTAGTTTCCATAATGTTTTAATGAAATAAATAAATGATATACACCGGCTTTTCGTTAGAAAGCGGTTATAGTTTGAAGAATAATCTTCGTCTAAAATCAAATTTTATTTACCAGAAAAAATGGAAAGCATAAAGTATGACTGAAACTTTTTTACTTTGAGTAGTAAATAGTTTTGTGTATGCTGAAGTAGATGTAATTGTTTGATGTTGTGGGATAAGAGGTAGAAAAGAATCTAAACACTTTAATATCCCAGATGAAGTGGTTTTGATATTCGCTGCAAACTGATAACTTCCTTGCGGCTGTATAAATGCAGATGAATCTCCAATTTCTTTGCAGAAATTAGAATCCGTTTTTTGTGTCTCATTTATGTGCACAGAGGCTGTGTCTGCCTGATAAGCAAACAAACCTGCAATCAAAAGTGCAATAAATACAACGGTTTTACGAATCCAATTCATTTCGGCGAATTTAAGTCATAAAACACAATTAATGAAATTTTATAGAATTAATTAACACTCAAAAAAAATCCTCAGTATTTTATTTAAAAAACTGAGGATTTAAGATGTTATTGTTGCATTTTAAAATAGTAATCTGCAGAATGTTTGCCACTTCCGTAAAAGAGGAAGAAAATACAGATAAATAAAACGACTAAAGCTAAAACTAAACTTTCAGAGTGCATTTTTCCCATAAAGTTTACGAGAACTGCACCAAATAAAATAGGCAATTGAGCCGCGATTGCCCAACGTGTCAATAGCCCGAAAATAATCATTATACCACCAATCATATGAGCAGGAGCAATGTAATGCAGCATAAACATTCCTCCTCCAAATTTATCAATAGGGGAAATTAAATCATGCAGGTATTGAATATTGGTGACAAACGAGACACCTTTCATAAATAAAAATCCACCCAAAACAATACGTACTAAATCAACTGGTAAATAAGTGTGCGAATTCGCCCATTTATTCAAACTTTTTACATTTTCCATGATGCTGTGTGATTAAAAATTATATACTAAGTTACTAATTTTTAATGATATGTGTATTTTAAATAGCTTTAAAATGAGTTTTTTGCTTTTTATTTAACGTATTGTTGAGAATTCTTAATTCTAAACTTGAATTACACCCAGATTAAATGGTTTTTGAATAGGAGCGTGGTTGGCAGCTTCGATTCCCATTGAGATCCAGGTTCTGGTATCTAAAGGATCGATTATGGCATCTGTCCACAATCTAGAAGCTGCATAATAAGGCGAAGTTTGTTCGTCGTAACGTCCTTTTATTTTATTGAAAAGTTCCGTTTCTTTTTCTTCATCAACTATTTCTCCTTTCGCTTTAAGCGAAGAAGCTTCAATTTGTGCTAAAACTTTTGCAGCTTGAGTTCCGCCCATAACAGCCAATTCAGCGCTTGGCCACGCAAAAATTAATCTCGGATCATAAGCTTTTCCGCACATGGCATAATTTCCTGCTCCGTAAGAATTTCCGACAATAACCGTAAATTTAGGTACAACAGAATTACTCACCGCATTTACCATTTTGGCACCATCTTTAATAATGCCGCCATGTTCCGATTTTGAGCCGACCATAAAACCAGTTACATCTTGAAGAAAAACTAATGGAATTTTTTTCTGATTGCAATTTGCTATAAAACGAGTTGCTTTATCTGCGCTATCAGAATAAATTACGCCTCCAAATTGCATTTCGCCTTTTTTGGTTTTGACCACTTTTCTTTGATTGGCAACAATTCCAACTGCCCAACCGTCAATTCTGGCATAACCCGTAATAAGAGATTGTCCGTAGCCGTCTTTGTAAGCTTCAAATTCTGAATTATCAACCAAACGTTTAATGATTTCCATCATATCGTATTGTTCGGTTCTTGCTTTCGGAAGAATTCCGTAAATATCATTTGGCTCTAAAGCAGGTTTTTCTGATTTGATTCGGCTGTAACCTGCTTTATCAAAATCACCAATTTTATCTACAATATTTTTGATTTTATCTAAAGCGTCTTTGTCGTCTTTCGCTTTATAATCGGTTACACCTGAAATTTCACAATGCGTTGTAGCGCCGCCAAGAGTTTCGTTATCGATAGTTTCGCCAATCGCTGCTTTTACCAAATAACTTCCCGCAAGAAAAATACTTCCTGTCTTGTCAACGATTAAAGCTTCGTCACTCATAATCGGAAGATAAGCACCGCCAGCAACACAGCTTCCCATAACGGCAGCAATTTGCGTAATTCCCATACTGCTCATTTGCGCATTATTTCTAAAAATACGTCCAAAATGTTCTTTATCTGGAAAAATCTCATCTTGCATTGGCAGATAAACTCCTGCGCTGTCTACAAGATAAATAATAGGAAGTCGGTTTTCCATTGCGATTTCTTGCGCGCGAAGGTTTTTCTTTCCCGTGATTGGAAACCAAGCTCCAGCCTTTACAGTAGCGTCATTGGCAACTACAATGCATTGTTTTCCTTTAATATATCCGATTTTTACAACAACGCCTCCAGATGGACAACCGCCGTGTTCTGGATACATTCCTTCTCCAGCAAAACCTCCAATTTCAAGACTTTTAGAATTTTCATCCAATAAATAAGCAATTCTTTCGCGAGCCGTCATTTTGCCTTCAGAATGCAGTTTTTCGATTCGTTTTTCGCCACCGCCTAATTTTACTTTGGCAAATTTTTGTTTTAATTCTGAAAGAAGCAGTTTATTGTGATCTTCGTTTTTATTGAAGTTTAAATCCATGATATAGTATTGATTTTACAAAATAGTGTTGGCTAATTTACAAAATCGATTGAAATAAACCGATTGCTTTGTGATGAACTTAGTTGCTGTTTTTATTTAAACACATAGAATTTATAATTTAAAGAAGGAAATAAAAAGAAACTAGTTTCTAACACATAGCGAACCTAACTCTATGTTTGTTGCAATAAATGAAACGCCTTTTTACATATTCTGAATCTATGTTTCTATGTGTTAAAAAATTATAACCCAATTATTTTTCTTTAATTTGCTATTTCATACTAATTAGTAATTTTTATGTCAAAAGCAGCAAATACACGACTAACCATTCTGCATAAAGCATTTGAATTGATTTATACCAAAGGATATCAAACTACAAGTATTGATGAAATTATTGCGACTACCCAAGTTACAAAAGGAGCTTTTTATTATCATTTTAAAAACAAAGACGAAATGGGAGTTGCAATTATTGAAGAGATTTTGAAACCAACAATGCAAGAACATTTTATAAAGCCAACGGAAGCTTCTCAAAATCCGATTGAAGATTTTTATGATATGATTTCGTATTTATTGCTTGAAGATCCTTTTTTGCAGGTAAAATATGGATGTCCAGTTGGAAATCTTACACAAGAAATGACGCCGTGGAATACAAAATTTAGCGAAGCATTAACTGAATTGGTCGATTTGTGGAAAGCAACCATGATAAATTCAATTAAAAAAGGAAAGGAATCTGGCTTGATTCGGAAAGATGTTATAGGTGAACAGGTCGCATTTTTTATTTTATCGGGCTATTGGGGAATAAGAAATTTCGGAAAACTTCAAAATAATAATTCTTCTTATCTAATTTATTTAAAGGAACTTAAGAGTTATTTAAATGGTTTAAAATAAATTATTATTCAAAAACATACTAATTAGTATGTTTTTGAATATATTTGCATTATCTAAATCAAAAAACAATGTATCAAACACTTTTAGAAGGCCATTCTTTTATGCGATGGCTTGTATTGTTGAGCTTATTATATTCTATTTTTATTGCTTATAAAGGCTATTCGCAAAAACTTCCTTTTACAAAAAAGAATAATCTCCTGCGTCATTGGACGGCTACAATTGCTCATATTCAGCTTCTTTTCGGGATTTTGGTTTATTTGCAAAGTCCGATTGTGAAATATTTCTGGAGAAATTATAAAGAAGAATTTCAAAATTTGGATGCTTCATTTTTCGGTCTAATTCACATCTTTTTGATGTTGATTGCCATAATTTTAATTACAATTGGTTCTGCTTTATCAAAAAGAAAACTTTCTGATGAAGAGAAGTTCAAAACTATGCTTATTTGGTTTTCTATTGCTTTAATTATCATTTTCATTGCCATTCCGTGGCCATTTTCACCTCTTGCCAACCGACCTTATTTTAGATAATTATGAAATACTTATTTCAAACAAATACCGGACGTTTAAGAATTATTGGGTTCTTGGAAGGAACATCACTTTTGATTTTACTTTTTATAGCAATGCCTATGAAATATGTTTTTGAAATGCCATTTCTGACTAGACCGGTAGGAACAATTCACGGCGCTTTATTTCTACTTTTTATATTTAATACAATAAGCGTTGGAGTAGAACAGAATTGGAAATTTAAGGATACAACATGGAAAGTTCTCTTGGCATGTATAATACCATTCGGGACTTTTTATATTGATTCTAAAATTTTAAGTAAAATTAAAAACGAATAAAAATATGATTTTTGTATTCAAAACAAATGTTGACAGTATTTCGAAAGTGAAGAAAATCACACCCAAACTGAATCGATTATTTCCAGATTCGAAGTGGAATTTTGATCTTGAAGACTGCGATAATATTCTAAGATTTGAATGTAAAGATGATATTATCGAAAAAGTAATTTTCCTGATGAAAGTTATTGGCTTTGAATGTGAAGCTTTATAAAACAAAAAAAACATCCGCTATAGCGGATGTTTTTTATATAAACGATTACGTGTAATTAATTTAAACACATAGAAACATAGGTTTTGTTTCTGTAAAAGGCATTTCATTTGCATTAACAAACATAGCTATGTGTAAATGATGTGTCATTTATTTTAATCTCTAACAAATTGAAACGATATAAATCTATGTTTCTATGTGTTTAAAAATATTTTAATTTGCAGATTATTTTTTAGTTGCACAAACCATTCGTTTTAAGATTGCCCATTGCTTTAATGCATCACGAGCTTCAACGGCAGGATAACCTAACATTGTTTTTCCTGCAGGCACATCTCCTGTAACTCCAGATCCTGCACCAATTACAGCTCCGTCGCCTATACAAGTATGATCTTTTATAGATGCGCTTCCGCCGATGATAACTCCATTTCCTAAAGTTACAGAACCTGCTAAACCGCTATTTCCTGCCATAATGCAGAACTTTCCAAGTTTACTGTTATGTCCAATCTGAACTAAATTATCGATTTTACAGCCGTCTCCCAGAATTGTAGAGCTAAATTTTCCGCGATCAACGCATGAATTTGCGCCAATTTCTACACCATTGCCAATAATTACATTTCCGATTTGCGGAATTTTTACTAATCCTTTTTCTGTACAAGGACGAAATCCGAAGCCATCAGCGCCAATTGTAGCATTTGGGTGAATGATGCAATCATTTCCAATATGGCAACGCTCCCGAATAACAGTTCCTGACCAAATAATGGTATTTATTCCAACTGTTGATTCGTCTAAAATAGTCACATTTGGATAAATTATTGCGTAAGCACCAATTTTTACTTTTGGACCAATATAGCAGCCAGCACCAATTTTAGCGCCTTCGCCAATTATAGCAGTTTCGTCTATCGTGGCAGTTTTATGAATATTGTTATGAAAGATTGGGGCAGGCGGGGCAAAAAGGGCTAAAATTTGCGACATTGCCAAATCGGCATTTTTTACTTTTATAAAAGCACGGTTTTCTCCAGGTTCAATTGAAATATCTTCATTTACCACAGCAATTGAAGCATTAGATGTAGACCAATATTTCTCGTATTTTTTATTTCCGATAAATGAGATTTCCGAAGTTGTTGCTTTTTCTAATTGTTCTGTGGCAGTAATGCTTTGTGAAGTGCTGCCGTAAATCACGCCATTAATAACTTCGTTAATTTCTTGAATTGAATAGGATCTCATTGACAAATTTTAATCGACTTAGGGTTATTTTTTGCCAAATAAAATGAATTAGATTTTAATTACCTAATTAATTTTTTCTGTTTCTTAATAATTGTTTAAAATAAAGATGTGATTTTTGAAAAATTAACATTAAAAATATTAATTAAGTGAAAGTTTTTTAATGTCTAGAAAGGCTTGTGATTAGATTTAGCATGAAAAAACTAAAATTTTGAAGCTAAAAAATAAATAATTTAATTGTTAAGTGATAGCTTACATTTGTTTTGTTAAATCATTTATATTGTGATGATTAAAAAAAAGCGATTCACTATTTTTAGGAATCGCTTTTGTAATTATTCTTTGATTTTTGATAATGAAACCGCATTGATGCAATAACGTAATCCGCTTGGCGGAGGTCCGTCGGGAAAAATGTGACCTAAATGAGCATCACAAACATTGCAGACAACTTCAACGCGAACCATTCCGTAGGATCTGTCGGCATGGTAAGCAATTGCATTTTCTTTAATTGGTTGAGTAAAAGATGGCCAGCCTGTTCCAGATTCGAATTTTTCGCTAGCATCAAAAAGAACCGTTCCGCAGCATTTACATTCGTAAATTCCAGGATCAAACAAACTGCATAATTCAGAACTAAAAGATCTTTCAGTTCCTTTTAAACGAGTAACCTGAAATTCTTCTGGAGTTAAGATTTGTTTCCATTCTTCCTCCGTTTTTTCCACTCTCTTTTCGGGAGCTGGATTTCCTTTATTTGTAAAATGAATTACATCTGCCCATTTTATCATAACTTTTTTGTTTTAAAGTTTCTCCCGAAGCTTCGGGATCAGGTTTCAAGTTTCAGGTTTCAAGTTTACTGTGACTGCAAACTGCGACTGAAGACTAAAAAACTGAATACTGAATACTGAGACTGTTTTACTCTTCCTCTTTCTGTCCCATCATCATTAGATAAGCTTTCAAGAAAGGATCAATATTTCCGTTCATTACGCCATCAACATCGCTGGTTTCGTAACCTGTACGAACGTCTTTTACTAATTTATAAGGTTGCATAACGTAATTACGAATTTGCGAACCCCATTCGATTTTCATTTTTCCAGCTTCAATATCAGCGCGTTGTGCTTGCTGTTTCTTCAACTCAATTTCATACAATTGAGAACGAAGCATTTGCATAGCGCGTTGTCTATTGTCTTGTTGCGATCTTGTTTCAGAACATTGAATCTGAATTCCTGTTGGTTTGTGAACTAACTGAACTTTAGTTTCAACCTTGTTTACATTCTGTCCACCAGCACCACTCGAACGAGAAGTTGTAATTTCGATATCGGCAGGATTAATGTCGATTTCGATACTATCATCTACAAGCGGATAAACGTAAACAGATACGAAAGAAGTATGACGTTTTGCATTACTGTCAAATGGTGAAATTCGAACCAAACGATGTACACCATTTTCTCCTTTCAGATATCCAAAAGAATAATCTCCCTCGAACTCTAAAGTTACAGTTTTAATTCCGGCAACGTCACCTTCTTGAAAGTTAAGTTCTTTTATTTTGTAGCCATAACTTTCTCCCCACATCATGTACATACGCATTAGCATTCCTGCCCAGTCGCAACTTTCTGTTCCTCCAGCGCCAGCAGTAATCTGAACAACAGCACTTAAACTGTCGCCTTCATCAGAAAGCATATTTTTGAATTCGATATTTTCAATATGCGATTGTGCCGAATCGAATTGTTCGTCTAGTTCTTCAACTGTAAGTTCTCCTTCTTTATAAAAATCATAAGCAAGCTGTAATTCTTCTGTTAGAGAAACAGCTTTATCATAATCTTCAATCCATTTTTTCTTGTTTCGAAGATTTTTTACAATGTTTTCGGCATCTTTTGGATTATTCCAAAAATCGGGTGCAAAAGTTTTTTCTTCTTCGTTTGCGATTTCGATTAGCTTGGCATCAACGTCAAAGATACCTCCTCAACGCACCAAGGCGCTCCACAATACCTTTTACTTGTTCGGCTGTTGTCATAAATTAATTAATAGGTTTTATATGTTTTTTAGAATTATTACGTTAATTTGGTCTAGAGAAACCAGCGAGTTAAATTTTACTAAAACTTACTGAGAATAACTATTTGTAATACGTAATTTTGCATACAAAAATAAGATATAGTTTTTAGAATATGGAAATAAATTTAATCAGCGATACCATAACCAAGCCTACTTATGAAATGCTGCAGTATATGTTTAACGCCCAAGTTGGTGATGATGTATACAAACAGGACCCAACGGTGATTGAATTAGAAAATAGAACAGCAGAGTTTTTTGGTATGGAAGCTGGGCTTTTTTTTCCGTCTGGAACTATGGCAAATCAGACGGCAATTAAACTTCATACGCAGCCTGGCGAGCAATTAATTGCTGATAAATATGCTCACGTTTATCATTATGAAGGCGGAGGAGTTTCTTTTAATAGCGGCGTTTCTTGCTGTCTTTTAGATGGAAATCGTGGAATGATAACTGCTGCACAAGTTAAAGCTGCTATAAATGATCCTGAATTTTATCATAGTCCGCTAACAAGTTTGGTTTGTGTAGAAAATACAACAAACAAAGGTGGCGGAGCGTGTTACGAATTAGAAGATTTAAGAGAAATAAAAAAGGTTTGCGATGCTAATAATTTGAAATTTCATCTTGATGGTGCGAGAATTTGGAATGCCTTAGTAGCTAAAAGGCAGAATCCTAGAGAATTTGGAGCTATCTTCGATACCATTTCAGTTTGTTTGTCTAAAGGTTTAGGTGCACCAATTGGTTCTGTACTGCTTGGAAGTAAAGCTGATATTCACAGAGCGTTGAGAATCAGAAAGATACTCGGTGGGGGAATGCGTCAAGTTGGATATTTAGCAGCAGCAGGACTGTATGCTTTAGCTCATAATATCGAAAGATTGGCAGAAGATCATCGCAGAGCAAAAGAAATTGCAAAAATACTAAGCACAAAACCTTGGATTGCATCCATCGAACCAGTAGAAACGAATATTTTAATTTTTTCATTAGCAGAAGGTTATAGCGACCAATTACTAATTGAAAAATTAAAACAGAAAAATATATTGATAAGTTCTTTAGGTCATAATAAACTTCGTATTGTAACACATCTAGACTATAAAGAAGTGATGCATACGTATGTGCTGGAAACGCTTTCGAAGTTTTAAAGAGAGGTTCAAAGGAGCAAAGGCTCAAAGGAACAAAGGAACAAAGGATAAAAAAAGGAGAATGTTTTTACATCCTCCTTTTTTTGTGACAAAGAAAGTAAACCTTTGAACCTTTGCCTCTCTGTACCTTTGTCCCTTATTTAAAAAGATTATCCATTCCAGGAATAGAAGGCATATCCATTCTGGCAACAGCGTCTAATTCTCTTTCGTTTACATTTGTAGCTTTTTCAATTGCTTTGTTTAAAGTTACAATCAGGTAATCTTCTAGTTGTTCTTTATCTTCTAATAAAGAATCATCAATAGAAAGTGATTTTATTTTTCTGCTTGCAGTAATAGTAACTTTTAATAATCCGTCAGCGCTTTGTTCATCAATTAAAACAGTATCTAAACGCTTTTTAGTATCTTCAATTTTTTGTTGGGTTTCTTTAAGTTTGCCCATCATTCCCATTAAATCCATTTTTGTTGATTTTTTAAATTATTTCAGACAAAATTAGTATATTGCTGTATTAATTCAATAGAATATTTTATGAAAAAATTAATTTTGTTCTGTTGGCTTTATGCTATTTTTGCGTCTTCATATTTAAAAATTAATGCTCAATCAATGCAAAATGATATATCGGCTCCAAAGGCTAAAATAATTCCAAAAACACTAAAAAAACATAAAGAATCCAGAGTTGACAACTATTTCTGGCTGAATGACAGAGAAAATTCAGAAGTAATAGATTATCTAAATCAAGAGAATGCTTATTATGAGAATATGACTGCTCATACTAAGGATTTAAAAGATAATCTGTTTGAAGAAATGAAAGGGAGAATAAAAGAAGACGATTCTTCGGTTCCTTACTTTTATAATGGATATTTTTATATTACACGTTTTGAAACAGGTCAGGATTACCCAATTTTCGCCAGAAAAAAAGGAAGCCTTTCTGCCGAAGAAGAAATTCTTTTCAATTGTAATGAAATGGCAAAAGGACATGCTTATTTCAAATTAGGAGGTTTGAGTATCAGTCCTGATAATAAATTTGCCAGTTTTGGAGTAGATATTGTTGGTAGAAGAATCTATACTATTCAAGTTAAGAATTTAGAAACCGGCGAAATTTTAGCAGATAAAGTAGAAAATGTTACAGGAGCATCTGTTTGGGCAAATGATAACAATACTATTTTTTATGTTAGACAAGATGAAACGACGCTAAGAGCAGACAAAGTTTTTAGGCATCAATTAAATACAGCTTCAGATAAAGATGTTTTGGTTTATGATGAAGTTGATGATACTTTTAATGTTTCAATCAGTAAAGAAAAATCAAGAAAATACATCGTTATTGGTTCTGGAAGCACATTGACGACAGAATATAGAATTTTGAATTCTAATGATCCAGACGGAGAATTTGTTGTTTTTCAGCCACGTGTACGCGGGTTAGAATACAGTATTTCGCATTACGAAGATTCGTTTTATATTTTAACTAATAAAGATAAAGCGACGAATTTCAAGTTAATGAAAACGCCTGAAAACAAAACAGGAAAGAAAAACTGGGTAGATCTTATTCCGCACAGAGAAGATGTTTTGTTGGAAGATATCGAAATCTTTAAAAATTATTTAGTTGTAGAAGAGCGTTCGAATGGATTAAACCACATTCGAATCATGCCTTGGAACGGTGAATCGGATTATTATCTTCCTTTTGGCAGTGAAACCTACAATGCTTACACAACAACAAACGTAGATTTTGACACCGATATTTTGCGTTATAGTTATCAATCATTGGCAACGCCGTCTTCTATAATTGATTTTAATATGAAGACTAAAACCAAAGAAATCTTAAAAGAACAACAGGTTTTAGGCGGAAAATTTGATAAAGAGAATTATGTAGAAGAACGAGTTTGGGCAACGGCAAGAGACGGCGTAAAAGTGCCAATTTCGATGATTTATAGAAAAGGATTAGAGAAAAATGGTAAAAATCCGTTATTGCTTTATGCTTATGGTTCGTACGGAATTACGATGGATACTTATTTTTCTTCAACAAGATTATCGCTTCTTGATCGCGGATTTATTTATGCAATCGCGCATATTAGAGGAGGAGAAGATCTAGGGAGACAATGGTATGAAGATGGAAAACTGTTAAAAAAGAAAAATACCTTTACAGATTTCATCGATTGCTCTAAATTTGTAATAGACCAAAAGTATACTTCTCCAGAGCATTTATATGCGGAGGGAGGATCTGCAGGCGGACTTTTAATGGGAGTTATTGTTAATGAAGCTCCAAAGTTATATAATGGAGTCATCGCTCAGGTGCCTTTTGTAGACGTAATTACCACAATGCTGGATGACAGCATTCCGCTTACAACTGGAGAGTATGACGAATGGGGGAACCCAAATAACAAAAAATATTACGATTATATGTTATCGTATTCACCTTACGATAATGTAAAAGCGCAGGAATATCCTAACATGTACGTGTCTACCGGATTGCATGATTCGCAGGTACAGTATTGGGAGCCAGCTAAGTGGGTTGCAAAATTGAGAGATTTGAAAACAAATGATAAACTTTTGTTTTTAGATACCAACATGGATGCAGGACACGGCGGGGCTTCGGGACGTTTTGAGGCTTTGAAAGACTTAGCAAAAGAATTTAGTTTTTTGTTAGATTTAGAAAAAATTAAAAGCTAATTAGATTTTTTTTGTTAAATTTGCAACCTATCAAGGTTAATTTAAAAAGGCCTTTGATTAACTATTTTTTTATGAAAGAAGAAATAACCGCTTATAATAATGTTTTAGAGTTAATAGGTAACACCCCGCTTATTAAACTAAATAAAATCACCGAAGAGTTAGAAGGGAATTTCTACGCAAAGGTAGAAGCTTTCAATCCAGGTCATTCCTCAAAAGATAGAATAGCATTGTATATTATTGAAGAAGCCGAGAAACGAGGAATTCTTTCGCCAGGAGATACCATTATTGAGACAACATCTGGAAATACAGGATTTAGTTTAGCAATGGTAAGCATTATTAAAGGTTACAATTGTATTTTAGCAGTAAGTTCAAAATCATCAAAAGATAAAATTGACATGCTAAGAAGTTTAGGAGCTAAAGTGTATGTATGTCCAGCTCACGTTTCTGCAGATGATGAAAGATCATACTATAATGTAGCAAAACGTTTACACGAAGAAACAAAAGGGTCAGTTTATATTAATCAATATTTTAACCAATTAAATATTGATGCTCACTACAACACTACCGGTCCAGAAATTTGGGAACAAACAAAAGGACAGATCACGCACTTAATTGCTTGCAGCGGAACAGGAGGAACTATCTCTGGAACTGCAAAATTCTTAAAAGAAAAAAATCCAAATATTAGAATTCTAGGAGTTGATGCTTTTGGATCTGTATTGAAAAAATACCACGAAACAAAAGAATTTGACAGCAAAGAAATTTACCCTTATCGTATTGAAGGTTTAGGTAAAAACTTAATCCCGTCAGCTACAGATTTTGATATTATTGATAAATTCATGAAAGTAACCGACGAAGAAAGTGCTCACTCAGCAAGAGAGATTACTCGTAAAGAAGGTTTATTTGTTGGATATACTTCTGGAGCAGTAATGCAAGCTATTAAACAATATGCTGAAGAAGGTGAGTTTACAAAAGAAAGTAACATTATTGCAATTTTTCCTGATCACGGTTCTCGTTACATGAGTAAAGTCTTTAGTGATGACTGGATGAACGAACAAGGTTTCTTTGATAGTGTTAACGAAGAAGAAGCTCAAAAAATCGAATTTGTAAAGTAAGCTTTTTACTTTTTAAAATATTAAAAAAACTCCATTCTTAATTGAATGGAGTTTTTTTGTTTTTGTTGTTTTTCACTTTAGGAAACGGTATATTTTATATTTTGAAATATTAATAATTTACCGTATAAATACGTAAGAAATTATTAATCTGTTTAATTTAAACTTATAATTTTAATAATATTAAAATAAAATAACTCAACGCATTTTAACGATAAAAATAACCAATATTCGTTGTTTTAACGAGTATTTAGGTAAGTTGTCGGAATTTTTTTCGGCAAAATTCATAATAGTCTAGTTTAGCTCTGTGTTAAAATAACATGAGTGTTTAATCCCAAAATCTAACTATTATGAAAAAATTACTACTTACACTATTGTTTGTATGTTATTTGAATGTTAATGCGCAAACACCGATTCAAGAATTTAACTTTAATGGTACTTTAAACAATACCGCAAACACGATCTCATTTATGGGGACCGATAATTTCGTGACGGATAGGTCAGGAAATGTAAAAGGTGCTCAAAGACTAAATAATAGAGCCTTAGAAGCTGTAATTGATAACGTTCCTCAAGGAAGAGCAGCAAGAACAATTAGTATCTGGGTTAAATTTAATGATATTGCTAATGCCAATTATATTTGGGGTTATGGAAATGCTTATAATGCGCAATATTGCGGTTTATTGCAGCAAGGAACCTCTTCTTCTAACTCAGATTTGAGTTTAGCAGCGTGGGGAGCTTCTAATGATGTTATTGTTTCTACACCTCTTGAAAAATATGTTTGGTACAATTATACGATTACATATGAAGGTGTTACTTCGAAAATATATCGTGACGGAAAATTGTTAAAGTATCTTGAGGGAATGACTAGATCTACAAATGGTAACGTTTTTAGGTTAGGCGAAATTAATACGACAATAGGAATTAATGCAGATGTAGACGATTTGAAAATTTATGATTTTGCAATGACTCCAGATCAGATTAAAGATTTGTATGAGAAAGAAAAACCTGTTCTTTCGACAGCTGTAACACAAGTTGATCAAACAAAAGCTACTGTTGTAAAAGGGAAAATTGTTAAACCAGCAAATGGAACAATTATAACTTCGAGTGATGTTAACACAACAAAAAGTGTTGAGGTGTATTCTCAAGGACAAAAATTAGTTGGAGGAAATACAATGAATATAAATGATCTTCCTGAAGGGACATATTTGCTTAAAATAAGCAGTAGTCCTTCTAAAAAAATTACATCCAAATAACTGCTTTACTTAATTTTTTTAATATTAGTTTTTATTGCGAAAGCAATTAATTTTTTTGAAATAGTGAATAAAAGTCTTCTAGTTTCCTGGAAGACTTTTATTGTTTTTTGTTCTAATCTAATTTTTTTAAAATGATATTTTCTTAAAATAGGTTTTATAAACAATTAATTTTTTTTTGACTAATATCGCTGTAAAGCGTGTGAAATGATTTTTGTGAGAATTCGTTATTTATGTGTAGGAATTATTTGTTCGTGTTGAATTAAAATTATAGATTTAACAAAAATTATGAAAATTGTAAAAGGAAAGATGGAACTATTGATTTTCATTCTTTAAAATTTTCATTTCCTGATATTTGCCGTTAACTTATTCTATTCTGATAAAAGCTATAAATATGAAAAAAATATTACTCACGTTAATGTTTGTAAGTTTTTTAAATTCAAATGCACAAAACCCTGTACAGGAATTTAATTTCAATGGAAATTTAAATAGTGCTGATAATTCAATTTCCTTTTTAGGAACTCCTGTTTTTGTAAATGATCGAAACGGAATTGCAAAAGGAGCTTTGAGATTGACCAATAAAGCTCTTCAGGCTGTTGTAGGAGAACTTCCGCAGGCAAATAAGCCAAAAACAATTTCTGTTTGGGTAAAATTCAATACCGTAAATGCTGCTAATTATATATTTAATTACGGAGCACCTGTAAATGGACAGTATTTTGCATTAATACAGCAACCTGCAACTTCAGGTCTATCTGATTTGAGTCTCGTTGGTTGGGGAGATGCAAATAATCTCGTGGTTTCTGTTCCTCTTGTAAAAGAAACATGGTACATGTACAGCGTTACTTATGACGGAAATGTTTCAAAAATTTACCGTAATGGTGAATTATTAAAAACTGTAGAAGGAATTCAACGTTCGGCAAAAGGTTATATTCTAAGTCTTGGAAAATTAAATACGGCGACTAGTATTAACGCAGATATTGATGATCTAAAGTTATACAGCGTAGCAATGACAGATGAACAAGTTTTAGAAGCTTACAATAGTTCTAAACCAACTATTGTCGCTCCACAAACAACTCAAGTTGCTAATACGTCAAAAAAGGCCGTTGCGCCTTCGGTAAAGGTACAGCAAGCTCCTGTTGTTGCTTCTTCTATAGAAACTAATAAAGCTAAAAATATTGAAGTTTATTCTGAAGGAAAAAGAATATTAGAAACAAATACAATTAATATTGGTGATTTACCAGACGGAACATATCTGATTAAAATATCAAATTCGGCTCCTAAAAAATAAGTACTAAAAAAGCCTTCTGAATTTTCAGAAGGCTTTTTTAGTTTTATTAGCTGATAACACTGATAACGATAAATAAGATTACAAGTGCTATAACGGCAAATTTCATAAATTTTGAGGATTGCATAAACGTAGGTTTTAAATTAATCTATTTCTGATATCAGCAAATATAATTTTTTTATTGAATTTAAAAAGTTAAAGTTCTTTAAATAACAAAAGCCCTAGAAATATCTAGAGCTTTTGTTATTTAAAAAAGAATGGATTATGATTCTTGCATAGTATGATAAACGTTCATTACGTCATCATCTTCTTCTATTTTTTCGATTAATTTTTCAACGTCAGCTATTTGAGCTTCAGTTAATTCTTTTGTGATTTGTGGAATACGTTCAAAACCAGAAGATAAAATTTCTAAACCTCTGTTTTCTAATTCTTTCTGTATAGCACCAAAACTTCCAAAAGGAGCGTAGATTAAAATTCCGTCTTCATCTTCAAAAACTTCTTCTGCACCAAAATCAATTAATTCTAATTCTAATTCTTCAGCGTCAAGTCCGTTGTTTGCAATTCTAAAGTTACAAGTATGATCAAACATAAATTCAACAGAACCTTGAGTTCCCATTGTTCCGTTGCATTTGTTGAAATAACTGCGAATATTAGCTACAGTTCTGTTATTATTGTCAGATGCTGTTTCAATTAAGATAGCGATTCCGTGAGGAGCGTATCCTTCAAACAAAATCTCTTTATAGTTGGCAGTATCTTTATTACTTGCATTTTTAATTGCGCGCTCCACATTGTCTTTTGGCATGTTGGCAGCTTTCGCATTTTGTATTACAGCTCTTAATCTAGAATTGGCGTCTGGGTTTGGACCGCCTTCTTTAACAGCCATAACGATATCTTTACCGATTCTGGTAAATGTTTTGGCCATTGCAGACCAACGTTTCATTTTTCTTCCTTTTCTAAATTCGAACGCTCTTCCCATTTCTAATAATTAGTTTTTGTGATGCAAAAATACGGTTATTCCTTATTTTTCCAAAAACAAAATTGCTCTTTTTTTATTGTTTTATTTTGTTTCAAGTTTTCGGTTTCAGGTTGCAGGTTTAGTGGATTGTGTTGAGTTTAAACGCAAAGCGCGCTAAGGTTTTTATTAAAGACTCATTATAAACGCAAAGTTCGCAAAGCTATGTGGATATTACTTTGCGAACTTTTCTATTTTCTAAAACTTAGCTTAAATTTTCTTAGCGAACTTTGCGTAAATCTTAGCGTTCTTAGCGGTTAAACCTGAAACTTGAAAACCTAAAACAAATCTATTTAGCCCCGCTGTTAAATTCATTGATAATATTTACAGCTTCATTGAGATAAGGATTCTTTTTAAGATTGTCCATTTGATACTGATTAATTGTTTTGTCTGTTGGATAAGCTCCTAATAAAAACTGATTAATGCTGGAATTGTAAATATCTAACGGATTGTTTTCATCATTAAACGTGTTAATCTCTGTCCAAAGAGCATCAAAAGTCTTTTTCTGTTTAAAAATAGCATCCAAGGTCATCGGAAGTTCTGATTTTGGAGTATTTATAAGCTGATCTATTTTAAGATTAACTTTCTTGATATTATTAAAGAAATAATTGTCAGCAAGTCTTGCAGAACTATTTTTAGCGATTTTATCAATCATATTGCGTTTTACGTATGTTCTATACTTCAAAAAAGGCTCAATGCTGTCATTTTTCATAGCTGTTGGAAAATCGCCTTCTTTCTGATAAATATCTTCATAAAATTCTGGAAGAACAACATCTGGTGTTACGCCAACATATTGATGGCTTTTTCCTGTAATTCTGTAAAATTTATTGATTGTAATTTTTAAGAAATCTGTACTCTTGTCTTCTTCAAGCGGAAGAATAGTCTGCATAGTTGCTTTTCCGAGCGTATTGCTTCCTAATAATAAAGCGCGATTGTAATCTTGCATAGTTGATGCAAAAAACTCGCTCGCCGAAGCCGTGTTGCTATTCACTAAAACAACAATCGGGCCTCTGTAAATAACGCCTTTTATAGGGTCGTTAATTACAGCTTTGTCTTTCTTATTATCAACCACGATAGAAATCGGTCCAGAATCTACAAACATTCCGGCTAATTTTATCGCTTCTTCCATCGAGCCTCCGCCATTATCAATTAGGTCAATAACAAGACCTTTCATATTATCTCTTACTAATTTTATCACTTCATGAGCAACATCATCAGCGCAGCCTTTTTGACTATTTCCGTCTAAGTCGGCATAAAAACTTGGAATTTTGATATATCCAACTTTACTTTCCTTGCCAATCATGAAACTGAAAACCGAATTTTCTTCGTCTTTCATTACCTGTTTTTCAATGTAAACATCAAAACTTTTACCTGAATTTCGTTTCAAAGTCAGCGTAATATGCTTGTTAGTTTCAGATAAAATCATAGTTGAAATTGATTCTAATGAGGCGCACGAAACTTGTAAAGTTTCTTTTTGATTGGAAATAGAAATAATTTGATCTCCTTTTTTTACCTGTCCAGTTTGATAAGCCGGACCTTTAGGATCAACTTCATCAATAATAATTTCGTTTTTTTCATTCAAGTTAACGGTCATTCCGAGCGATAAATGTTCTTTAGACAAAGAAGCCATAAAACTGTTTTTAGAATCATCGCTAAAATAAGCAGTATGCGGGTCAAAATATGTGCAGAAGAAATTATATAATTTTTCTTCCTGTTTTGTATTGCTTTCTAATAAAGTGCTAAAACGACATATTTCGTTGGTTACAATCTTATTTTTTGAAACAGCTTCAATAGATTTAAAATTGGTTTTTAAAGAATCTAAATTGTCGCTCATTTCGGCGATATCATCTAAAATCTGATAACGTAATTTTTTAATCCAGACTTTTTCTATGTCTTCTTTTTTAAGGTAAAAAGCAAAAGACTTTTTGTAAAAACGTATCGTGTCTTTTTTTTCGTAATCAATCGGTAAAGTCTGAATTTTTTCTAATACTTTTTTAGTCCGCAAAAGACCATTTGTATAAGTAGTTTTGATTTCGCTAAGAAAACTGCAATCGTTTTTTAGAATTAAATCATCTAAATTATAGCGATATTTTTTGGCCATTTCGTCATATTCACTTTTCAAAAAAATGTTACGCGAAGGATCTAATTCGTTAATGAGATTATCAAAAACGAAAACCGATAAGCTGTCGTCAACAGGTTTTGGTCTAAAATGTTCCGCTTGAACAAGGGCATTTATTTTGTTTAATATTTCACAAGTTTCTGCACTGTTCTGACCAAAAATGAAAGTTGATGTCAGCAAAAATAGGAGTAGTGAAACCTTTTTCATAAACGGAAATTCAATGTTTACCATTAAAGTTACACTAAATTTTTTAGAAAATACCGTATTTTTCTTTAAATATCGACAACCAAAAGTTTTTTTCCGTTGAAACGACAAATTATAAAAAACGGCTTTAAAACAAAAAAGCATTACTTTTTACGGTAATGCTTTTTTGAAATATATGAGTTAAAAAAAATTACTTTTTATAGAAAGGTAACTTTACCACTTTAGCAGCAACATCATTTTTTCTGATTCGGATAAAAATATCACTATCAACAGCGCTATTTGCAACAGTTACATATCCTAAACCAATTCCTTTATTCATAGAAGGCGACATAGTTCCAGAAGTTACAATTCCGATCACTTCACCAGAAGCGTCAACAATTTCGTAGTCTTGTCTTGGTACCGCACGTTCCTGCATTTCAAAAGCAACTAATTTTCTAGTAACTCCCGCTTCTTTCTGTTTTTTAAGAGCTTCAGAATTAGTAAAATCTTTAGTAAATTTAGTAATCCATCCTAAACCAGCTTCAAGCGGAGAAGTAGTGTCATTAATATCATTTCCATAAAGACAGAATCCCATTTCAAGACGTAAAGTATCACGTGCCGCAAGACCAATTGGTTTAATTCCGAAAGAAGCTCCGGCTTCAAAAACTTTATTCCAAATAGCTTCAGCATCTGCGTTTTTGCAGTAAATCTCAAAACCTCCAGAACCAGTATATCCAGTAGCAGAAATAATTACATCATTAAAACCTGCAAAATCTCCCACTTCAAAATGGTAATAAGTAATTGCAGACAAATCAACAGAAGTCAAAGATTGCATTGCTTCAACGGCTTTTGGACCTTGAATTGCTAACAAAGAATATTCGTCAGAAAGATTCTTCATATCAACACCTAAATCATTGTGAGATGAAATCCAGTTCCAATCTTTATCAATATTCGAAGCATTTACAACAAGTAAATACTCTTCTTCTTTCATTTTATAAATAATCAAATCATCAACAATTCCGCCTTCGTTGTTTGGAAGACAAGAATATTGCGCTCTTCCAATTGTCAAAGTCGAAGCATCATTTGAAGTCACTTTCTGAATCAAAGCCAAAGCATTCGGACCAGTTAACAAAAACTCTCCCATGTGAGAAACGTCAAAAACGCCAACAGCATTACGAACCGTTTCGTGTTCAGCATTAACCCCTTCGTAAGTAATTGGCATGTTATAACCAGCAAAAGGAAGCATTTTTGCTCCTAAACCTTCATGTATGTGCGTAAGCGCAGTATTTTTCATTGTGTTGTTTTATAAAATTGTTCTGCAAATCTATTCAAAAAATATCTAATTTGGATGCCTTAAATTATAAATTTCGCAATAATTAGGAGCTATTTCCTGCTATCCGCTATATCTTTTTGTTTTTAAAGAAAAAACAAAAAGGATGCCGCTACTATCAGGGCTAGGGGTGACCGTTAAAAAGATAACTTCGTGATTTCAATTTTTTATGTAATTTTAGTATAAAATCATGCTTTTTCAAGTTTAGCTATGTTTATTTAAACAAGTGAAACGCCTTTATACGCAAAATAAAACTATGATTCTATGTGTTTAAAAATTAACTGCAACAACTAAAAGAAGCTAAATGAAGTCTCCGAATTTAATCACCAAAGAAGAAATCTTAAAAATTTACAAACCTGTAAATCCGCACGCACACAAAGGAACACAAGGTCACGCCGTAATTATCGCCGGTAGTTACGGAAAAGTAGGAGCGGCGGTTCTAGCCTCAAAAGCTTGCCTAAAATCAGGTTGCGGACTCGTGACGACTTTTATACCAAAATGCGGTTATCAGATTCTTCAAATCTCGATTCCCGAAGTAATGACCGTTACGGACGAAAACACCAATTTTATCACCAATATTCATTTGCCATTAATTCCGCAAGCCGTTGGAATTGGCCCAGGAATCGGAAAAGAACTCGGAACACAAAAAGCTTTATTTGAATTTTTAAGAATCAACAAAGCGCCTTTAGTTCTCGATGCCGACGCTTTAAACATTATTTCAGAAAATTTATCTTGGTTAGAATTGGTTCCAGAAGACACCATTTTAACACCTCATCCAAAAGAATTAGAACGCTTGATTGGCAAATGGAATTCAGAATCTGAAAAATTTCAAAAAACAATCGCTTTTTCAGAAAAATATAAAGTTATTGTCGTTATGAAAGGAGCGCCAACATTCATTATAAACAGAACTTCAGTCTACGAAAATACAACTGGAAACGCGGCTTTGGCAACCGCAGGAAGCGGCGACACTTTAACGGGAATCCTGACAAGTCTTTTAGCACAAGGCTATGAACCCAAATACGCTTCAAAATTCGGAGTTTATCTTCATGGTTTAACAGCAGATTTAGCTTTACCAAAAACAGGTTATGAATCCTTCATAGCCTCAGATATCATCAAGAATTTAGGAAAAGCTTTTTTGAGTTTAGAAAAGTAATTTTTAACGCAAAGCTCGCAAAGTTTTTTCGCAAAGTTCACGAAGTTTTTAAAGTGCTTTGCTTTTTGAGTTCTCAAAGCTTTGTTCTCATTTTTGTCACCCTGAGCGAAGTCGAAGGAACGCAAAGATATTGCTCAAAGTTTAGTTTCTTCGTCGAGCTACTGGCGTCCCTTCGACTTCGCTCAGGGTGACAAGCTTAATGCAATACTTTGTAATTAAATCTTTGCGAACTTAAAAAGCAAAGCAAACTCAAAAAAACTTCGTGAACTTTGCGAAAAATCTTTGTGCTCTCTGCGTTAAAAATTTCACTCAATAAAAAAATCAAAAATTGTAAGTTTGTAGTATCAAAGATTAGAAACTTAGTAACTCAGTTTCTTAGCATCTTAGAATCTTAAAAAAATGAAAAACAACTTCGATCTTAGAACAGTAAACGTCATGCGTTATATAACGCCGCTGCGCGAAGGCGGTTCTTTACCAGCTTTGGCAGAAGCCGATGACGACTTTAAATATGTATTAAAATTTAGAGGTGCCGGACACGGCGTAAAAGCCCTCATAGCAGAATTAGTTGGCGGACAAATTGCAAAAGCCTTAAAACTCCAATTACCAGAATTAGTATTCGCAAATCTCGACGAAGCTTTCGGAAGAACCGAAGCTGATGAAGAAATTCAGGATTTACTGCAAGGAAGTCAGGGATTAAATCTCGCACTTCACTTTTTATCAGGGGCAATAACTTTTGATCCTGCGGTAACGACTGTTGATGCAAAATTAGCATCGCAAATTGTTTGGCTGGATGCTTATATCACCAACGTAGACAGAACTTTTAAAAATACCAATATGCTGATTTGGCATAAAGAATTATGGCTTATTGATCACGGCGCTTGCTTGTATTTTCATCATTCTTGGAACAATTGGGAACAGCATGCTAAAAGTCCGTTTGCATTGATAAAAGATCACGTTTTATTGCCACAAGCTTCGCTTTTAAAAGAAGTTGATGTCGAGTTTAAAGCGATTTTAACACCAGAAATTTTAGAAGAAATTGTAAATACGATTCCAGAAGATTGGCTTCAATGGGAAGATGCAGATGAAACGCCGGAACGATTGAGAAACGTTTATTTGCAGTTCTTAAAAACAAGATTAGAGAATTCAGAAATATTTGTAAATCAGGCTCAAAATGCAAGATAATCACTTATACGAATATGCTGTGATTCGTGTTGTGCCAAGGGTAGAGCGCGAAGAATTCCTGAATATCGGAATCATTTTGTTTTGCAAAAAAGCCAAATTTATAAAGGTTCTTTTTCATCTTAATAAAGAAAAAATACAAGCACTTTCTGCCGATTTCGACATCGAACAATTAGAATGCAATTTAACTTCACTGGAAAAAATCGCAAACGGCGCCAAAGACGGCGGTCCAATTGCTGAGTTTGAGATTCCAGAGCGTTTTCGATGGTTAACGGCAATTAGAAGTTCAGCTATTCAAACTTCAAGACCTCATCCAGGTTTGACTCAGGATTTGGAGAAAACGATCCAACGTTTGTTTGAAGAGCTTGTACTTTAAAAAGAGGTTCTGAGATACTAAGATTCTAAGATTTTCTTTCATGCATTTATGTGCAATATTGTCATTTCGAGGAACGAGAAATCTTCGCGAGAAGCTCTACAAAGATTGGACTCTCATTGCGGAGTTACTTGCGAAGATTTCTCGTTCCTCGAAATGACAAACTATATGGAAACTTTGTGGTTAAACCTGAAACCTGAAACAAATAAAACTAAACAACCTTCTCTAAATAGATAAACTCCAAAGGTTCTTCTGAAATCGTTACATGAATTTCGCTTTCAGGGAAAGCTTCTCTTTCGCCTGTGTCAACATAACCGTGACGTTTGTACCACGCAATAAGTTCTTCACGAACCGAAATAACTGTCATAATAATACTAGATAAATCAAGTGTTTTAGCATGATTTTCGGCTTCAGCCAAAAGCTTTTTCCCAATTCCGCTGTTTTGAAGTTCAGGCGAAACGGTCAGCATTCCTAAATACAATTGATTTCCTTTTTCAACCAATAAAACCGAACCAATAATTTTGTCATTCTCTGTAAATTTCAGAATCGTATTTTTTGGATCAAGAAAGATTTCTTTCATTTCCTGTTCGTCGGTTCTTTTTCCTTCTAGTAAATGCGCTTCGGTTGTCCAGCCTTTTTTAGAGGTTTCTCCTCTGTATGCTGAATTTATTAAAGTTGTTAATGCTGGAATGTCTTCGAGTAATGCTTTTGTAATCATTAGGTACTAAAATGAAATGTATTTTATAAAATTGAATAGAACAAAATTACATTAGAAAAATGGCTTCAGCCTAATCTTTAACTTTTTTTGGCTAAAGCCGAATTTAATTTAAAAATAAACCTCCAGCTAAAGCTGGAGGCAATTGATTTTGTATTTGTTGTGGGAAAAGAAATTATACTCAATATTTTGCCGGTTCGCCAACTTTAGGCAACGATTGTTTTATAAATGTTCTAATGTCTTCATTTGCAGTTTCTAAATCGGCTTTTCTTAAATACATCATATGACCGCTTCTGTAACCTTTCCATGACATTCTATCGTTTAGTCTTCCGCTCGGATCCATTTGCCATAAATCATATTTCGCATTAAAATAGTCACAAGCACCATCATAATATCCTGATTGCACCATTACATGTAAATATGGATTTTGTGCCATCGCCTGTCTTAGATTTTCTCCTGTTTTATCATTAGATCTGTCCCAAGGATGTACAGAACCAAACATATTGTATTTAAAATCAGTTTTGTAATTCAAATTATTGCGCAGATACATATTGATAGAAGGCGTAAACGAATGCAACCAAGAAGTAAGTTCTGCATTAAAATCTGGACTATCACCAGAATCTTTGCGATCAATACCTTTGTATCTTGAATCTAGTCTTCCGACTGTATAACCTTTATCTCTCAACAGTTCCTTCCAAAAATAATCATTAGGAACATCTAAATTATTCTGTAGAATAACTTTCTCCGAAATACCAGAATAATGTGCCATTTTAGCAGCAATTTCTTTTCTTTTTTGTTCTTCTAAAGATCCACCTTTACTAATAGCAGGTAAAAGTTCGTTGATGGTAAAATTCTCAACTTCAGGTAACATATCAGTTAAATCTTTGTTTTGAAGATCTGAACTAAGTGCTTTATGATACCAAGCAGTAGCTGCAAAATATGGCAATTTAAGAGCAGCATTAGAAACAACTCCACGAGTGATTCCTAAATCAGTAGGAGATACTAAAATTACTCCGTTAAGATACATCCATTGATTGTTTTGCAATTGAAGCGCCAAGCCCGAAACTCTTGTTGTACCATAACTTTCTCCAATTAGATATTTTGGTGAAGCCCAACGATTAGATCGGGTTACAAAACCATTGATCCAATCGGCTAAGTATTTAATGTCGGCATTTGTGCCAAAGAATTTTGAAGCAGGTATATCTTTGCTTGTCGCTCTTGAGTAAGCAGTATTTACAGGATTTACAAAAACAATATCAGCAATATCTAAAATAGAATAAGGATTTTCTTTTATTCCGTAAGGTTGCAAAGGATATCCTTCTTCATCAATATTTAACAATTTCGGACCCGTATAAGCAATCTCCATCCAAACTGAAGCAGATCCTGGACCACCATTAAATGAAATCACTAAAGGTCTTGAATCGCTGTCTTTTACATCAGAACGCTCATAATAAGTATAGAATAATCCAGCCATTGCTTTTCCGTCTTCATCCCAAACAGGCATTGTACCTGCAGTAGCTTTATAAGAAACTTTTTGACCTTTTATGGTAGTTGTATGGTTGGTGGTAACTTGAGAATCTGGATTGAAAGTAAGGTTAGCAGGTGAGTTTTCTTCTTTTGCAGAAGGTGTTTTCGGTTTTGAATCTGGTTTTGATTCTTGAGCGTAAGCAGTTAAAAATCCAACTAAAAGAAATGAAATTAATGTTTTTTTCATAGAATTTGGGTGTGTTATTAGATTTTTTAAAGATATAAAAAAATAATAAGCAGTATTTGCTAGCGCGAGCGTCTCGCTCGTGAACGTTCCAATTGGCTTTTGAATTTCTTTGTGTTCACGAGCGGGACGCTCGCGCTAGCGGGGGAGTGTTGTTAAAGGAAAAGGAGTGGAGACTCCCGACGGAGATACTTTTTTAAAACCAAGCGGTATATGGCCCTCAGATCATAAAGGGGTTTTGGCTACTTTTTTGGTTGCTGATTAACTCGAGGCTTTCCAATATCAATAGGTTTCTATTTGCTGGCGCGAGCGTGTCGCTCGTCAGCGTTTTACTAATTTGCTAATCTTTAGTTGCATGTGCAGAGAACGCTTGTGCCTGTATGAGTGTAATTTTTTTTATATTATTAAATTTCTCTGGTGTTGAATATTTTTGCAATATTTTAAATCCATTGCAAAGTTTCTTTGAAAAGTAAACTGAATTAAGTACGTTTGATGAAATTCTAATATTGTGATTGATTTAAATAAAATTTATCTTTTTCGGATGTTGCATATTGATAATATGGAACATGTGTTGGAATATGGAATCACTAAAATAAATTCTATTAACGCTAATAAAAATTACAAAGCGATTGGAGATGGGAGTTTAATTAATAATCGTAATTCATTTCCTATTCATATTAATGGAAAAACATTAAAGGATTACATACCGTTTTATTTTTGGTGTAGGATGCCAATGCTATATGTTATGCAAAATGGATTTAACGGAGTTCAAGCAACTTCAGCAGAAAATGTAATTTATTGTATTACATCTGTTGCTCAAATAATAAACTTTAAATTAGATTATATTTTTACAGATGGTCATGCAGTAAATTGTTTGAGTAGTTTTCATCTTCCAAATGAAATTTCAACTATTGATGAAATTATTGATTTAAAGGTAATAAAAGATCCTTATTGGAATGATCCTAAGGATTTAGATAAAAAGAGAAGAAAAGAAGCGGAATTTCTTGTTGAAAATGATATTCCTTACGAGGCGATCGGATTATATGCCGTTTATAATCAAAATGCAAAAAATAGACTTTTGCAATTAGGAATACCAAATGATAAAATTTTAATAAAAAGCGAATACTATTTTTAATATGCTCAAGTTTATAAAAGGAAACCTATTGGATAGCGATGCTCAAGCGTTAGTAAATACTGTAAACACAGTTGGCGTTATGGGTAAAGGAATTGCATTGCAATTTAAAAATCAATTTCCAAATAATTATAAAATCTACGCAAAGGCTTGTAAGAACAATGAGTTTCATATAGGAGAACTATTAGTAACTGAGGAGGAATCATTACTTGGAGGAAAAAAAATAATTATTAATTTTCCGACTAAGACTGATTGGAGAAAGCCTTCAGAGTATAGTTACGTAGAAAAAGGTATGATAGAACTTGTTAATGTTATTAAGAGTAGAAATATTAAATCTATTGCAATTCCTCCATTAGGAGCAGGAAATGGCGGTTTAGATTGGGATAAAGTGAGCCGATTAATGAAATATTATTTAAAGGATGTTGATTCTGAAATAACAATTTTTCAACCGAACGACGCAATAGAAGAAGTCCTAAAAAAGGAAAGGGTAAAGTTAACACCCGCAAGAGCAATGTTATTGTCTGTGCTTTTTGAATTGGTTAGAAATGGTGAATTTGTTTCAGAATTTGCTGCTGAAAAAATAGCTTACTTTTTGCAAAAATTTGGAGCAAAAGACAATTTTAAATTAGAATTTTCTGCAAATTTTTATGGTCCATATTCTGGGAAGGTTAAACATGTATTGTATTATTTGAATGGAAGTTATATAACAGGATACAGTTCTAAAGATAAAAAACCATTTGAAGAAATAGCACTTCGGGCTAATACTGAAAATGAAATTATAGATTTTCTAAATTTACCTGAGAATAAAAAATACAAAGAAATTACAGAGAATACTAAAAGTTTTTTAAATGGATTTTATTCTTCATTCGGATTAGAATTATTATCAACGATTGATTTTATTATTGAAAATAAAAAAACAAAATCAGAAGAAACTATAATAGAGCATCTAGAACAATGGAGCGAAAGAAAAAAAACGTTTTCTAAATTCATAAATATTGCAATGAAAAATTTTGAAAAACATAATATTCATTGTTAAAATAAAAAAGGCTACGAAATTTATTTTCTAGCCTTTTTATTTTAAAGCTATTTTTTACCCGCTGTTATATCCTGCTTTAGTGTGTTGCCAATTTATCTAACTGGATTTCTTTCATAAATGAAGTCATCGTATTAGCAAATTCTGTTTTATCAAATTGATGAAATCTATTTGAGTTTATAAATAACTTTAATTCCTCAAAAGCTTGACGAACACCATAAAGATTGTTGAAAGCATCTGGATTTTTACTTTTTAATTTGACTAGTTTTTTGATAAAATCCTTATAATCCTGATTTTGACTAATCGCTAAATAAATGTCTAAGGAATCTCTATATCTTTTTTCGATTAGAACACTTTGTGATTTGGTTAATAATGTTCCAACTTCATTCATTAATGGGAATTCGATCGGTTTTAGTTGGTCAATATCTAATTTATAGTTTTTATAGTATTTATTGTCAAATAATATTTGTGAACTTGGCAAAGCAATAGATTTCATTGCAAAATTTTTACTTAAATATTTATCTATAGGAATTTCAAATTCAATGTGCTCAACGTATATTTCTTTAGTTTTGAGTGTTTCTAGTGGATGAAGTAAATCCATGTTGTAAATAAATTTTTTGCCACATACATCAATTTCTTTAAATAGTTGGAAATCATGTTTTGCCGAAAGTATAAATCCAGCTTCTAAAAAAGCTAATATGACATCTTTTAATTTATCTTTTTTATAAGCACCATTGAATAAAATGTCTACATCTTTCGTTCCAGGATGGATAATTGGTTTTGAGTTTAGGAGATATGGGCTCCAGCCTCCAACTACTATATATTCTACATTTAAACTGTTTAGAAGGTCTACACATTCGTAGAGCATTCCATAGGCTCCATCTTGGATATTGTCAAATTGTTTCATCTCGCGTTTTTAAAAGTAGCATATAACTTGTTTAGTTTTCTTACTTTTCAAATATATGGTTTTTTGCTAAATTTTAAATTATGTAGAATAATTGATTCTGTTTTTTGTAAGAAAAAAAAATCAAAAAGAATATTTTAGAAGGTATGGATTGACTCAAAAAAACAAAACGACTGAAATAAGTCTCAGCCGTTTTATTTATGATAATATAATTGATTACCCCAAGAAACTCTTCAACTCCTCATAAGTCCCAATCTTTACACTAACTTTCTCCTCATTAATAACACTCTCAATCTGAGCAGGAATCGGAAGTGTAATACCCAAAGCAGGTTCAACAACATCTAAGAATTTAATAGGATGCGCCGTTTCTAAGAAAATACCAATGGCGTTCGGGTGTTTTTCCAGTTCTTTTTTCAAACCTACATAACCAACAGCGCCGTGCGGTTCTGCGATATAACCGTCTGTTTTGTAGATTTTCTTTAGAGCTTCAAGCGTTTCTTCATCAGTATAACTATAAGATGAGAAGTCTTTTTCGAAAGCTTTTAAGTCATTATTGTACAATTCCTGAATTCTAATAAAGTTACTTGGGTTTCCAACATCCATGGCGTTAGAGATTGTGGCTTTAGAAGGTTTTGGATCGTATTTTCCGTTTTCTAAGAATCTTGGTACTGTATCGTTTACGTTTGTAGACGCTACGAAATGTTCAATTGGCAAACCTAATTTCTTTGCCATAATTCCAGCGCAGATATTTCCAAAGTTTCCGCTTGGACAAGAGAAAACTAAAGGTTTGTTTTGGCTTTTCAACGCTTTGTAAGCAAAGAAGAAATAAAACATTTGCGGTAACCAGCGGGCAATATTAATCGAATTGGCAGAAGTCAGGTTTTTGTGCGCCAGAGTTTCATCCAAAAACGCTTTTTTTACCATATCCTGACAATCGTCAAAAACACCGTCAACTTCAAGCGCTTTAATGTTTTGTCCTAAAGTAGTCAATTGTTTTTCCTGAATGTCGCTCACTTTTCCTGACGGATATAAAATCACAACATCAACGCCGTCAACACCAAGAAATCCACTCGCAACGGCTCCGCCTGTATCTCCGGAAGTTGCAACTAAAACTGTGTTTTTAGCGTCTTTTTTATCTTTATTAAAATAGCCCAAACAACGCGACATAAAACGCGCTCCAACGTCTTTAAATGCCATTGTTGGCCCGTGGAATAATTCTAACGAATAGATTCCGTTTTCGACTTTCACAACAGGAAAATCAAAAACTAAAGTTTCGGCAATGATTTCTTTTAGTTTTTCTGCTGGAATTTCATCTCCAACAAATTGTTTGATCGCTTCAAAAGCGATTTCTTCGTGGCTTAAACTTTCGATTTTCTCAAAAAAAGAAGGATCAAGCGGTATAATACTTTCTGGAAAATATAATCCTTTATCAGTTGCTAATCCTTGTATAACAGCTTCCTGAAAAGAAACTTTTGGGGCATTATGGTTTAAACTGTAGTATTTCATTTCTATGGCTTTAGGCTATAAGCAATACGCTTTAGGCTTTTTCCTATGCTTGCTTGTAGCTTTTGTTTTTTATTTTTAATTATCTCTTCGTTTTGTCAGGCTGAGCGGAGTCGAAGCCCCGCAACGGATTGACATAACGTAAATCCTCAAAGTTTGTCATTTCGATGAACGAGAAATCTTCGCAAGTAACTCTGCAACGTTGAGCCAATCTTTGTCGAGCTTCTCGTGGAGATTTCTCGTTCCTCGAAATGACAAACTGGGTTTGACTTACTATGCGCGGGCTTCTCCCGAAGCGTCGGGATCGCTCAGCCTGACAAACTTTGTCTTAATACTTAATTCTTCGTACTTAATACTTTTCTACAAAATTCTTACACCGTCTGGATTAATCTTCGAAACGTGAATTTCATACGGTAAATTCATTTTTTCGTAAACGTCGCTCATGGCTTTTGCGATTTTTTCGGCGGTTTCTTTTCCTTTGCTTAAAGCGAAAATCGACGGGCCAGAACCTGAAATTCCAGAACCTAAAGCACCGTTTTCGTAAGCCGTTTGTTTGATTTGATCGAAACCTGGAATTAAAACGCTTCGTACGGGTTCAACAATTTCGTCGTGAAGTGATCTTCCGATCAAATCGTAATCTTTAGTATAAAGACCTGCAACCAATCCGCCTACGTTACCCCATTGCGTGATAGCACTTTTTAGGGAAACGTTTTGTTTTAAAACCGAACGAGCGTCAGATGTTTTTAACTCAATTTGCGGATGAACAACCGTTGCATATAATTCTTCCGGACTGTCAATTCGTATAATATCTAAAGGCGAATAACTTCTTACCAAAGTAAAAGCGCCTAAAAGGGCAGGAGCAACGTTGTCGGCATGTGCGTTTCCGCTGGCTAATTTCTCGCCTTGCATCGCAAACTGAACCAAATCTTTACGAGAATAAGGTCTTCCTAATAATTCATTAATTCCGAAAACCGCTCCGGCAGAACTTGCCGCACTGCTTCCGATTCCGCTTCCCGCTTTGATGTTTTTATAAATTTCGATTTCGAATCCAAAATCTAGTTCGTCTAAAGTTTCCAACATCGCCAAAGCTGCAACTCCAGAAACGTTTTTTTCGGTTTCCAAAGGTAAATCGGCACCGACAATTTTAGTGATTCGAACTCCTTTTTGATCGACTTTTCGAACAATCATTTCATCGCCCGCATTGTCTAAGCAAAGTCCCAATACGTCAAATCCGCATGAGAGGTTGGCGATAGTTGCTGGGCAAAAAAGTTTTATTTCCATTTTTTGTTGTTTCAGGTTTCAGGTTTAAAGTTTCAAGTTGCCAAACTTTGTGGGCTTAACCGCAAAGTTCGCAAGGTTTTTTCGCAAAGCACACAAGAAAAAACAAGCCTTTGCGAACCTTGCGTAATCCTTTGCGTGCTTTGCGGTTAAACTTCAAACCATAAACAAAAATTTATATATTTCCGATTCTAATAACGTCAGCAAAAATTCCTGATGCTGTTACCGCAGCTCCAGCTCCGGCACCTTTGATCAATAAAGGCTGATCTACGTAACGATCTGTGTAGAAAAGCACGATATTATCTTTTCCTTCTAAATTGTAGAAAGGATGATCTTTTGGAATGAATTGCAGGCCAACGCTTGCTTTTCCGTTTTCGAATTGCGCCACGTATTTCAATCTAGAATCTTTGGCTAAAGCTTCTTTATAAATACCTTCAAAATGAGAAGCGTGTTTAATTAACGATGCAAAGAAATCTTCGTTGTTTGTTGTTGCTAAACATTCTGCTGGTAAAAATGATTCGTTTGCAATGGCATCAATATCCATTTCGTAACCGCTTTCGCGAATTAAGATTAAGATTTTACGAGCAACGTCGATTCCGCTTAAGTCGATTTTTGGATCTGGTTCTGTGAAACCTTGAACTCCGGCTTCTTTTACCACATCGTGGAAAGAGTTGTTTTCGTCAAAATTGTTGAAAATAAAGTTCAAACTTCCTGATAAAACGGCTTGAATTTTATGCACTTTATCTCCTGATGCAATAAGGTTTTTTACTGTGTCAATAATTGGTAATCCCGCTCCAACATTCGTTTCAAATAAAAACGGAGCGTTGTATTGGCGAGATAAGCTTTTTAATTTTTTATAATTGTCGTAAGCAGATGAACAAGCAATTTTATTACAAGTTACAACGGCAATACTTTCTTTTAAGAATTTCTCGTAAGCTTCAGAAACCGTTGCGTTTGCTGTGATATCAACAAATATACTGTTACGTAAATTCAGGTCTTTTGCTTTTTTAATGAATTCTTCAATGCTTGCTGGTTCACCTTCGCTTAAAGCGGCATCCCAATTTTTTAGAGAAATTCCGTCTTCATCAAAAATCATTTTTCTTGAATTTGATAAAGCAATTACACGAACATTTATTTTTAAATTATCCTTTAAGAATTTCTTTTGGCTGTGAATTTGTTCAATGAATTTTTCTCCCACATTTCCAACTCCCATTACAAATAAGTTCAGCTGTTTTGTGTTTTCTTCGAAGAAATTTTCATGTAAAGTATTCAACGCTTTTTTAACGTCTCTTTCGTTAATTACAGTCGAAATGTTTCTTTCAGAAGCGCCTTGCGCGATTGCACGAATGTTTACGTTGTTTTTTCCTAAAGTACTGAACATTCTTCCGCTTAAACCTTGGTGATTTTTCATGTTTTCACCAACCAAAGCAATAATGCAAAGGTCTTTTTCTACATAACAAGGATCGATTTTGTTTTGTGCAATTTCGATTTCAAATGCTCTGTTAATCGCAGCTTCGGCATTATCAGCATCCGAATTTAAAATTCCAATACAAATAGAATGCTCAGAAGAAGCCTGAGTAATAAAAATGACGTTGATTTTTTCCTGAGACAATACTTCAAACAAACGTCTTGACGAACCTGCAACTCCAATCATTCCTGGGCCTTCAAGAGTTAAAAGCGAAATATTATCGATATGGCTGATTCCTTTTACAACAGTGTCTTTTGAAACAATAGTATCAGAAATTAAAGTTCCAACAGCTTCTGGCTCAAAAGTATTTTTGATTAAAATCGGAATGTTTTTTCTTAAAACTGGTTGAATTGTTGGCGGATATAAAACTTTTGCTCCAAAATGCGATAATTCCATCGCTTCTTGATACGAAATATTCGCAATTGGTTGTGCTTGTTTTACGATTTTTGGGTTTGCAGTAAACATTCCGTTTACGTCTGTCCAGATTTCCAATTGTTCAGCATCAAGTGCGCCTGCAATAATTGCGGCAGTATAATCAGAACCGCCACGTCCTAAAGTCGAAGTGATTCCGTCTAAAGTCTGCGCAATAAATCCAGGAAGAATATTGATTTTTGAATTATTTTCGGCAAAGTATTCTTTTATTAATTGATTTGAAACTTCGAAATTTACAACTGCTTTTCCAAAATCAGCGTTTGTTTTAATTAATTCTCGGCTGTCTTTGTAAACAGCATCATTGTTAATTTGCTGGTAAGCTTTCGCAATAATAAAAGATGAAAGTAATTCTCCGAAACTCAAAATAGTGTCGGCAGTTCTTGGAGATAATTCGCCAAGCAAGAAACATCCGTCTAATAAAGTTTCTAAATGATTAATGATTCTTTTTACGTGACTTAATAAACTGCTTTGCTCGCTAACAGGAATTAATTCTTTTAATGTGTCAAGGTGTTTTTTTTCGATTTCAGCGACAACTTCTCTAAAGCTTTCGTCGTTTGCTGCAGCTTTTGCCGCGGCAGATTGTAATAAATCTGTTACTTTACTTAAAGCAGAAACAACAACAACTAATTGATCTTGTTGTGCTTTTTGATTAACAATGTCAAGAACGAGTTTTATATTTTGAGCATTGGCAACCGAAGTTCCGCCAAATTTTAATACTTTCATTTTTGTGATATTTTTTAATGAGTTGCAAAGATTTTGAGTAACAGAGGTTCAAAGATTATCAACTGTGAACTGAAACTGAAAACTGCAACTTTTTTTCTTTTTAAATGTTTTTTATGTATCCAATAACTCTCTTCTTTCATGAAAAAAGTATAGGTAACCTAGAATTATATGTAAAAATGTATACCCCTAAGGGGTAGTAGTTGTTGTAGTAGAAATAATGGTAGCAGCAATCGCAACTCTAGTTGGAGTTGTCATTGTAGATTGATATTTTGTGCTGTTACTTTTCATTTTTGATTTTTCAAAAGTACAGTTTTTTATACAAGCTGGAAACTTAAAAGGCCTTTTTGCGAATATTTTAATAATTCAAATCTCAAAAAATCAATATTGAGTATTTGTTAAAATTCAATATGCTAATTTGAGGTTTTGATATATTTCAAGATGTATTTTTTGTGGATTCTCTCTTGGTAAAAAGTTGTATCTTAATAAAAAACTGCTCAAAAAGACTAGAGAATCAAGATATTCTCTATTAAGAATAAATTAAAAGCGTGGAACAGCTTTTATTGAAATTTTAATTATTGTGATAAAATGTTGCTTTTTAATATTGATTTGTTGAATTTTGACGTCTTAAATTGAAAAACATCATGAGAGAGATCCATTATATAAGTACAGAAACTATAACTTTAGAAACATTACAAGAGATTTTAGGCAATAATAAAATGCTTGAATTATCTGAAGAAGCTAAAGTTAATGTTCAGAAATGCCGTGATTATTTAGATAAAAAAATGGCAACACACACAGCGCCAATCTATGGAATTAATACTGGCTTTGGATCTTTATATAGTGTCAAAATTTCTAATGAGAACTTATCTAAACTTCAGGAAAATCTAGTAAAATCTCATGCTTGCGGAACAGGAGAGGAAGTTCCTGCTGAAATTGTAAAAATGATGTTGTTGCTTAAAATTCAATCTTTAAGTTACGGGCATTCTGGCGTTCAGTTAATTACATTGCAGCGATTAGTTGATTTTTATAATAATGATATTCTTCCCATAATATATACCCAAGGTTCGCTTGGAGCTTCTGGAGATTTAGCTCCTTTAGCGCATTTATCTTTGCCGCTTATCGGAGAAGGAATTGTTCTTTTTGAAGGAAAAAAAGTAGATTCAGCTGAAGTTTTAAAACATTTTAATTGGGAACCAATTGTTTTACAGTCAAAAGAAGGTTTGGCTTTATTAAACGGAACTCAGTTTATGAGTGCTTACGGAGCTCATATTTTAATTAAAGCTTATAAATATTCTTATTTGGCAGATTTAATCGGAACCATTTCTTTAGAAGGTTTCGATGGAAGAATTGAGCCATTTAATGAATTGATACATTATATTCGTCCGCATAAAGGACAAATTGTAACGGCGCAAAGAATTACTGAGTTTTTAGACGGAAGTGAAATTATTGCTCAAGAAAAAAAGCACGTTCAAGATCCGTATTCTTTCCGTTGTATGCCTCAGGTTCACGGAGCTTCAAAAGATGCAATTGATTACGTTCGAAAAGTATTCAAAACAGAAATCAACTCAGTAACCGATAATCCTAATATATTTATAGAAGCAGATCAGATTATTTCTGGCGGAAATTTCCACGGACAACCTTTAGCTTTGGCTTTAGACTTTATGGCGATTGCTTTAGCAGAATTAGGAAGTATTTCTGAAAGAAGAACGTATCAATTAATTTCTGGTTTGCGTAATCTTCCTGCATTTTTGGTAGATAATCCAGGATTAAATTCAGGATTTATGATTCCGCAATACACCGCAGCAAGCATTGCAAGCCAAAACAAGCAATTGGCGACACCTGCAAGTGTTGATAGTATTGTTTCGAGCAACGGTCAGGAAGACCACGTAAGTATGGGAGCAAACGGAGCAACAAAAGCCTTACGAATTTTAGATAATTTAGAACGTATTTTAGCGATTGAATTGTTGAATGCTTCGCAAGCAATTGCGTATAGAGAGCCACTAAAATCAAGTGATTTTATCGAAATGTTTGTTAACAGCTATAGAGAAGTTGTGCCTTTAGTAAAAGAAGATCGAATCTTACATAATGACATAGAAAACACGGTTTTATTCCTTAAGAGTTTCCAAATAGAAAACGATTTGTTAACAATGGCTTAACATTGCAAAATATTATTGAAGTAATTTTGCGGTATCAAAAATAAAACAATGTCAATAAACAGTATTTTCCAATTTTTAGTGCCGAAAGACAAAAAATTCTTTCCACTTTTTGAAGAAGCTTCAAGCAATTTAATTGAATTAGCTTCTAACTTACACGAAGCTGTAAATTTACCATTAAAAGAAAGAGAAATTCTTTTTCAAAAGATTGACGAATTAGAACAAAAAGGAGAAGACATTACACGTCAGACAAACCTTGAGTTAAGCAGAAACTTTATTACTCCATTTGACAGAGAGGATATTCACACGTTAATTACTTCAATTGACAACGTTGCCGATTATCTTCACGGTGCATCTAGCCGTATGAGATTGTATCAAGTTGATAAGATTACAAAATCTATCAGAAAAATGACAGAAATCAACCTTGAAGCTTGTCAAAATATTGATAGTGCTGTAAAAGAATTAAGAAACTTACAGAACTTTAAAGTTATTAAAGATGCTTGTTCTAGAATTAATAAATTAGAAAACAAGTCTGATAACGTATATAACAAAGCAGTTTTTGAAATTTTTGAAAACGAAACAGATGCTAAAAATATTATTAAATATAAAGAGGTGTTATCTGTTTTAGAATCAGCAACAGACAAATGTAAGAGTGTTGCGAACATACTAGAATCTATTTCTGTAAAACATTCTTAATTCAATTTTTCATTCTGAAGTTATAATTTTATGACGCTACTTATATTAATTATAGTATTAGCTTTAATTTTTGATTACATCAATGGTTTTCATGATGCGGCAAATGCTATAGCGACTGTTGTTGCAACAAAGGTTTTGACACCTTTTCAGGCGGTTGTCTGGGCAGCATTTTTTAACTTTCTTGCCTATTGGGTTTTCGGATTTGGTGTTGCAGATACTGTTGCTAAAACAGCGCACACAATGGAAATTAACCTAGTGGTTATTTTAGCTGGAGTCATTGCAGCAATATGCTGGAACTTATTGACTTGGTGGCTAGGAATTCCTTCAAGTTCTTCGCATACATTAATTGGAGGTTTTGCTGGAGCGGCTGTGGCGCATGCGATTGCTGTTCACGGATTCTCAGGTTATGTAGGTGAGGATGGAGCAACACATTACTGGTATGAAATTGTAAGTTGGTACAAGGCCGGAAAAGATGGCGGAATGCCTTCGGGAGTTATCATCATTATTGCTTTTATCGTTCTTGCACCGCTTTTAGGAGCTTTAGCTTCTTATTTAATTTCAATCTGGTTGCTAAATGCTTCACGTAAAAGTATTGGACCTAAGATTTTTACAGTAGCTTTAATGATTGCAACTATTTTGTTTGTTTATTACCAAATGGTTCCTTATGAAAAGATTGATAAACCAAGATTTGATTCACATTTTTGGAGTGTAGCTTTTGATTCTCATAATATTAAATGGTTTTTAGTTGCTTTTATCATCTTGACAGTTAGTGCATTTTGTTTGATATTTAGCAGTTTAAATCTACACCAAGCAGATGCGGCTTTGAAAAAAATGCAGTTATTGTCTTCTGCGGCATTTAGTTTAGGTCACGGAGGAAACGATTCTCAAAAAGTAATGGGAATTATTGCTGCAGCTGTAGCGGTTTATATCAATACAAATCCTGGAGTTCATATGGATGCTTGGTTAGATGTTGTGCTTCCAAATGACGATTTAGGAATTAAAGGTGTAATGCCAAGCTGGATTCCTTTAGCGTGTTATTCTGCAATTGCTGCGGGAACTTTAAGTGGTGGATGGAAAATTGTAAAAACAATGGGTTCTAAAATCACAAAAGTAAGTTCGTTTGAAGGTGTAGCTGCTGAAACTGCAGGAGCTTTAACACTTTACTTTACCGAGCACTTGAAAATTCCAGTAAGTACAACGCATACTATTACAGGATCTATTATTGGAGTTGGATTAACAAAACGTGTTTCTGCCGTACGTTGGGGAGTTACTGTAAGTTTAATCTGGGCTTGGATTTTGACTATTCCAATTTCAGCTTTATTAGCAGGTATGGTTTATTTTGTGCTAAGCGTATTTATTTCGTAAAATAGATTATTTTGAAATGCGAGTTAAATTGCATTTCTCCAAATATTAAAAAGCCGATTTCATATTTGAAATCGGCTTTTTTTATGGTTTAAAATAAAAAATAAGTATCTTAAAATGTTGCTTTAAAAACTTTTAGAGGCTATTGGTGAAATTTAATAAAATGATTTTTGCAAAATTATTTAGTAAAGATTTTACAAATTATAATTTAAAAGCAAATGGCAATGATTTTTGAAAAACCGATAATTCTTGAAGGTGAAGAAGGAAATGTAGTTCTAATTTATGGAGAACATATAATTGGAAACATTACAAAAGAAAATGCTGATTTAAGCATTGAAAGAATAGATAAAAACGTTTTCAATTCATCTGAATTTGAATCTATAATAAATATTAATGAAATCTTTGAATATGAATTTGAACCTGAAAATGATTCTCATATTATGTTTGAAGTTAGAAATGCAGATTCAGTAACTTATAAAACTATTGACTTTAAAGATTCTGAAACTACAAGGCAGGCAGAGAAATCAATTAGTGAAAAATTTAAACAATTAGGTTTTAAGCGAGAAGAAAAACAAATTACAGCGTTGAGTGCTGCTGTTATTCCGGGATCAGTTGCGGCTTTTGTTGCAGTTATGGGAGGAATTTTTACTTGGTATGCTAAGTCTCTTGAAACACGAGTAATAACTCGAACCCGAATTATAAAATGGTATGTTTATATATTCGAAAAAATTGCAGAAATTGTTGGTTTCTATCCGTTTTTGATTATTACGATAACTTTAACAGCATTTTGTTTAATATGGATGTTTAGAAGAATGTCTAATCCTCCGATTAAGATTAGTGCTGCGAAGTAATTTTTGAAAAGCCGATTTCAATTTGAAATCGGCTTTTTTGTGAATCTAAATTCAGAACTTCTGTAGATTCCTATGATTATGCTTACGCTTATAATGCGTTTGTTTTAAGTTTTTCTGATCTTCAGAAATAATACTTATTGTTCCGTCAATTTCTAGCATGGCAAGTTTTACGTTTTTAAAAAATTCTATTCCGTGTTCGCGCATGGCTTCTTTTAATTCTTCATCAGAAATGTCTAATTTGCTTAAAGCTTTAAAATCTAATTTCCCGTCGTGAATTAGAATTTGAGGTTTGTCTAATAATAAATCACCTAGAGTTTTGTATCTGCGTGTAAGTTTCTTGATTGCAAAGTTTGTTACAAATAATACTAATGCAGCAACCAATCCGCCTATAAGACTTGTGTCTGGACCAACCATTGCATTCTGAACAGAATTACTAATTAAAAGAATAAGAATTATGTCGGCGGTATTTAATTGCGAAAGTTCTTTTTTGCCAAAGATTCTTAAGGCAATTGTCATGAAAAAATAAACGGCTACACTTCGTATAATTATATCTAAATAAGGAAAAGTCATGTTTTTTATTTTAAAGTTAAATAAAAAAGCTTTGTCAAAGTTCGAAACTTTAACAAAGCTGCTAAATTATTTATGCTGTATTAAGTGTAAATGAACTTAATTATAATTTGAAATTCTTTTCAATAGCTTTAATCATTTCTCCTGCAACATCTTTATTAGTTGCGCCTTCAATTCCTTCAAGACCTGGAGAAGAGTTCACTTCGAGTAATAGAGGTCCTTTAGAAGATCGAATAATATCTACACCTGCTACTTTTAAATCCATTGCTTTTGCGGCTTTAATCGCGATCTTTTTCTCTTCGGCGGTTACTTTTATAACAGAAGCAGTTCCGCCAAGGTGAATATTGGCTCTAAATTCTCCTGGCATTGCTTCACGCTGAATGGCAGCAACTACTTTTCCGTCAATTACAAAACAACGAATATCTTTTCCGTTTGCTTCTTTAATGAATTCTTGAACTAAAATATTTGCATTTAAGCTTTTAAAAGCATTGATAACACTTTCTGCTGCTTTTTTTGTTTCAGCCAAAACAACTCCTTTTCCTTGTGTTCCTTCTAATAATTTTACAATTAAAGGCGAACCTCCAACCATTTTGATTAAGTTGTCAGTATCAAGCGGAGAATTAGCAAATCCAGTTGTTGGAATATCAATTCCGCTGTTTAATAATAATTGCAATGAATATAATTTATCACGAGATTGTGTAATTGCTGTTGCTGAATTCAAAACAAAAACCTTCAAAGCTTCAAACTGACGCGTCAAAGCACAACCATAAAAAGTAATGCTCGGTCTGATTCTCGGAATAATTGCATCGAATTGATTTAAAATCTTTCCGCCTCTATAATGAATCTCTGGAGTTTTGGCATCGAGTTTCATATAACATTCTTTAATATTTAAAAAATGCATTTCATGCCCGCGCATTTCGCCTGCTTCCATGATTCTTTTATTACTATAAAGTTCCGGATTGCTAGCTAAAAGTCCAATTCGTAAACCTGTAGTTGCCTTTTCAGAATTTTGGTATAATTCTTTAAGAGATTCTGCAGTAGGCTGTCCTAAAAGATATTTTTGCTCAGGATCGACTAAAACCCTTCCGCTCATAGCTTCGCGTCCTAAAAGCATTCTAAAGCCCATAGAATCACGATTGGTTAAAGTCATTTCGATTGGCCATTTTGCATCGCCAATTTTTAAGCTGGTCTGGATTACATAACGATGTTCTCTAAAACCACTTGAACTTTTTACAATTCGTTTGTCAACCAAAGGCGCTTCACAATGAATAATGGTTTTGATATTATTCTGAATCGGGTTAATGTCGAATTTAACCCAATTGGCATCATTTTTTATAAAAGGAGCTATGTTTAAAGCGTGCATTGCCGAAGTTTTAGCACCAGAATCAACACGAGCTTTGATTGTTGGAATTCCAAGTTCTGGAAATGAGCACCATTCTTCGCTGCCTAAAATGACTTTGTTTTGAAGCATATTTTATTTTTATGTTATAGAATTTAAATTCAAAAATAGCTATTTGCTTTTACTAAAGATAGTAAATTATACAAAAAAAATGCCCGTTATGTTATGAAAACGTAACGGGCATGTTATTTGTGTTATAAAATTTGACTAATTTATTGATTAGTCGGTTCTTCAGCTTTATGAATTTCTACTGATAATTCTTGTGAATCATCTTTAAGATCCATCATAATCTCATCACCCGAGTGTATTTTCGAAGTAATGATTTCTTCAGCTAATAAATCTTCAACATATTTTTGGATAGCTCTTTTTAGAGGTCTAGCTCCAAACTGTTTGTCGAAACCTTTTTCAGCAATAAATGCTTTTGCTTTATCTGTTAAGCTTAATTTGTAGCCTAACTCTGCAATACGAGAATACAGTTTTTTCAATTCGATTTCGATAATCAAATCAATATCTGCTTTTTCAAGTGCATTAAATACAATTACATCATCAATTCTGTTTAAGAACTCAGGAGCAAAAGTTTTCTTCAAAGCGTTTTCGATAATGCTTTTTGAGTTTTCATCAGCTTGAGCAGTTCTTGCTGCTGTACCAAATCCTACACCTTGTCCAAAATCTTTCAACTGACGCGCTCCAACGTTAGATGTCATAATGATGATAGTGTTTTTAAAGTCAATTTTACGACCTAAACTATCTGTCAAATATCCATCATCTAAAACCTGAAGCATCATGTTGAATACATCTGGATGTGCTTTTTCGATCTCGTCTAAAAGAACCACACAATATGGTTTTCTACGAACTTTTTCAGTCAATTGACCACCTTCTTCGTAACCTACATATCCTGGAGGCGCTCCAACTAAACGAGAAATTGCAAATTTCTCCATGTATTCACTCATATCGATACGAACTAAAGCATCTTCAGAATCGAATAATTCTTTTGCTAATACTTTAGCTAATTGCGTTTTACCAACACCAGTCTGACCTAAGAAAATGAAAGAACCAATTGGTTTGTTCGGATCTTTAAGTCCAGCTCTGTTACGTTGAATAGAACGTGCAATTTTAAGAACGGCTTCATTTTGACCAATTACTTTATTCTGAATTAATTCAGGCAATTGAGCTAATTTGTTGCTTTCCGTTTGTGCAATTCTGTTTACAGGAATTCCTGTCATCATCGAAACAACATCAGCTACATTATCTTCTGTAACTTCAATTCTGTTGTTTTTAGAATCTTCTTCCCATTGTTCTTGAGCAACGGCTAAGTCTTTTTCTATGCGTTTTTCGTCATCGCGAAGTTTAGCGGCTTCTTCATATTTTTGTTTTTTAACAACCATATTTTTAAGTTCACGAACTTCTTCTAACTGACGCTCTAAATCTAAAATTTGTTTAGGAACATCAATATTAGTAATGTGAACGCGAGAACCAGCTTCGTCAAGAGCGTCGATAGCTTTGTCTGGTAAAAAACGCTCAGACATATAACGATCTGTAAGTTTAACACAAGCTTCAATAGCTTCTGGTGTGTACGTTACATTATGGTGATCTTCATATTTGTCTTTTACGTTGTTCAAAATTGCAATCGTTTCTTCAACAGAAGTTGGTTCAACAATTACTTTTTGGAAACGTCTTTCAAGCGCACCGTCTTTCTCGATATATTGTCTGTATTCGTCAAGAGTTGTAGCACCAATACATTGGATTTCGCCTCTTGCTAAAGCGGGTTTGAACATATTTGAAGCATCAAGAGAACCAGTTGCTCCACCAGCGCCTACAATAGTATGAATCTCATCAATAAAAAGAATAATATCGTCATTTTTCTCAAGCTCGTTCATAACGGCTTTCATTCTTTCTTCAAATTGTCCTCTATATTTTGTTCCAGCAACTAAACTTGCCAAATCAAGAGTTACAACACGTTTGTTGAAAAGAATACGAGAAACTTTCTTTTGAATAATACGCAAAGCAAGTCCTTCTGCAATAGCAGATTTACCAACTCCAGGTTCACCAATAAGAAGCGGATTGTTCTTTTTTCTTCTACTTAAAATTTGAGAAACACGTTCAATTTCTTTTTCGCGTCCTACAACAGGGTCAAGTTTTCCCTCTTCCGCCATTTCTGTTAAATCTCTCCCAAAATTATCTAAAACTGGAGTTTTAGATTTTTTGTTTGACTTATTGGCGGGATTATTAAAACTGCTTTCTTTAAGACTGTCATCTTGTCCTGAATCGTCATTATACGATTCGTTTCTTGGCAAGTTTTCTAAGAATTCTTCTTCGTTCGGAGTCATATTTAAATACTGTTCTTTAGCTATGTCATAATCTATTTTTAGTTTATTCAATAGCTTGGTTGTTGGATCGTTTTCGTTTCGTAAGATACATAATAGCAAGTGAGCGGTGCTAATTGATGAACTTTGAAATACTTTAGCTTCTAGAAAAGTGGTCTTCAGGGCTCTTTCTGCCTGTCGGGTAAGGTGAAGATTTTTCTTTTCTGCATTTACTTCAACGCTTAGATTAGCTGGGCTCAGTATTTCTACTTTCCTGCGTAAATGATCTAAATCGACTGCTAGGTTATTAAGTATATGAATAGCTTTTCCGTTACCATCTCTTAAAATGCCCAGCATTAGATGTTCGGTACCAATAAAGTCGTGCCCTAAACGAAGTGCCTCTTCTTTACTGTACGTAATAACATCTTTTACTCTTGGTGAAAAATTATCATCCATAATATATAATTGGTATTGTAAATTTAGTGAATTACTGATTTAAAAACAAAAACCGTACCCATCGAGAATGCTTGTCAGCTAATAGACGAAAAAAAAGGCAATAAAAGCGTTAAAAAACGCTTAATTTATTAACTAAAAGCGAAATTAAAGTTGTTAATAAATCATTTAAATAAGTGTAAGGAAATAGCTGAAAAAATTTTAAAAAAACGTATCTTGGCACGCTTTGAAACTAATATAATTATTTAAACATAACAACTTATGTCTGAAGGAGAAAAGTTAATTCCCATTAACATTGAAGATGAAATGAAGTCAGCTTACATCGATTATTCGATGTCGGTAATTGTATCAAGAGCACTTCCTGATGTTAGAGATGGCTTGAAACCAGTGCATCGAAGAGTTCTCTATGGAATGTATGATTTAGGTGTAACTTCTAGATCTGCCCACAAAAAATCTGCAAGAATTGTAGGGGAGGTTCTGGGTAAGTACCACCCACATGGAGATACTTCTGTGTATGACGCGATGGTTCGTATGGCTCAGGAGTGGAGTATGCGATATTTATTGGTTGACGGGCAGGGTAACTTTGGTTCTGTAGATGGTGATAGTCCAGCAGCAATGCGTTATACTGAGGCTAGAATGCGTAAAATTTCTGAGGAAATTATGGCAGATATCGAAAAAGAGACAGTTGATTTTCAATTAAACTTTGACGATACATTATACGAACCAAAAGTAATGCCTACAAAAGTTCCAACTTTATTAGTAAACGGAGCAACAGGTATTGCAGTTGGTATGGCAACTAATATGCCGCCGCACAATTTAACTGAGGTTATCAATGGTACTTTGGCGTACTTAGATAATAATGATATTGAAATTGATGAATTGATGACTCATATTAAAGCACCAGATTTTCCAACTGGAGGTGTGATATATGGTTATGAAGGTGTTCGTGAAGCTTTTAAAACTGGTAGAGGACGTATTGTAATGCGTGCAAAAGTTGGTTTTGAAGAAGTTGACGGAAGAGAATGCATCATTGTTACTGAAATTCCTTATCAAGTTAATAAGGCCGAAATGATTAAACGTACGGCTGATTTAGTTAACGAGAAAAAAATTGAAGGTATTGCCAATATCCGTGATGAATCGGATAGAAGCGGTATGCGTATCGTTTATATCTTAAAACGTGATGCTACGCCAAACGTAGTTTTAAATACCTTATATAAGTATACTCAATTACAATCTTCTTTTAGTGTAAATAATATTGCATTAGTTAAAGGACGTCCTCAATTATTGAATCTGAAAGATATGATTCATTATTTTATTGAGCACCGTCATGATGTAGTAGTAAGAAGAACACAATTTGAATTACGCAAAGCGGAAGAAAGAGCTCATATTTTAGAGGGATTAATCATTGCTTCTGATAATATTGATGAAGTTATTGCGTTAATTAGAGGGTCTAAGAATACTGATGAAGCAAGAGAAAAGTTAATCGAAAGATTTAAATTATCAGATATTCAAGCTCGTGCAATTGTTGAGATGCGTTTACGTCAGTTAACAGGTCTGGAACAAGATAAATTAAGAGCTGAATTTGAGGAATTAATGAAGTTAATCGAGCATTTAAAAGCTTTATTAGCAGACATTAATTTAAGAATTGATTTGATTAAAGAAGAGCTTACAGAAATTCGTGATAAATATGGTGACGAACGTCGTTCTCAAATCGAATATTCTGGTGGAGATGTAAGTATAGAAGATTTAATTGCTGACGAAAGTGTGGTTATTACAATTTCACATGCTGGTTATATCAAACGTACAAACTTATCTGAATACAAAACTCAAAATAGAGGTGGAGTTGGACAGAAAAGTGCTGGAACAAGAGATCAAGATTTCTTGGAGCATATGTTCGTAGCAACAAATCACCAATACATGATGTTCTTTACGCAAAAAGGAAAATGTTTCTGGATGCGTGTTTACGAAATTCCAGAAGGAAGCAAAACAGCAAAAGGTAGAGCAATCCAAAACTTGGTAAATATTGAAAGTGATGATAAAGTAAAAGCTTTCATTTGTACGCAAGATCTAAAAGATAAAGATTACATCAATACGCACAACCTTGTAATGGTAACAAAACAAGGTCAGGTTAAGAAAACTTCTTTAGAGAAATATTCTAAACCAAGAGCAAATGGTGTAGCCGCTATTACTATTAAAGAAGGTGATGAGTTAATTGGTGCACAATTGACAAATGGAGAAAGTCAGATTATTATGGCTGTGAAGTCTGGTAAATTAGTTCGTTTTGAAGAAACTAAAACACGTCCGATGGGAAGAACTGCTTCTGGTGTTCGTGGAATTACTTTAAAAGATGAAACTGACGAAGTAATCGGAATGGTAACTGTTGATAAAAATGATATTGCTGAATCTCAAATTTTAGTTGTAACTGAAAATGGATACGGAAAACGTACCAAATTAGTTGACGAAGATGGAGAAGATGTTTATAGAATTACAAACCGTGGAGGTAAAGGTGTGAAAACGCTTAATATTACTGAAAAAACAGGTAAGTTGATTTCCATTAATATGGTAACTGATGCAGATGACTTAATGATTATTAATAAATCTGGATTAACAATCCGTATGGCAATTGAAGATTTACGTGTTATGGGACGTGCAACTCAAGGCGTTAGGTTGATTAATCTTAAAGGAAAAGATTCTATTGCTGCGGTAACAACTGTAATGAAAGAAGATGAACCAGAACAAGTTGTAGATGAAGATGGCAATGTAATCGAATCTGTAATTGAAAGAGTTAAACCTGATTTAGAAGTTCTTGAAGATGACGGAACTGTTGAAGAAGAAGATGACTCAGACGATGAGGAAATAGAAGAAGAAGACGAAGCTGAAGGCGACGACGAAGAATCTGAGGAATAATATTAAATTGAATAAAAATTAAATACAAACAAATATCATTATGAAAAGTAAATATGTAATACTTGCTTCTGCATTATTGATCTCTGTGGCTACATTTGCTCAAAAAGATCAAATTAAAAGTGCTGAAAAAGCTTTAAAAAGTGGAGATGCTCAAGGAGCGGTTACAATTTTGACTGGCGCAGAAAGCCTTGTTGCAAATGCAAAAGATACAGAGCAGGCTCAGTTTTATTTTGTAAAAGGAAATGCTTATTTAGATCTTGCTAACAAAAAAATTGACGAAAGTAAAAACTTATCTTTAGCAGCTGAAAGTTATAAAAAGTTAATCGAGGTTGAAAAAGCATCAGGAAAACAAAAATATTCTACAGATGCAGCAACTTCTATCACTAACATTAAAGGGTTGTTGATTAATTCTGCAATTGCTGATACTCAAGCAAACAAACATAAAGAAGGTGCAAAAAAATTGTACGATGCTTATGAGTTAGACAAAAAAGATACGATTAACTTATACTACGCTGCTTCTACAGCTGTTAATTCACAAGATTTTGATCTTGCATTGCCAATGTACGAAGAGTTAAAAAAATTAAACTATTCTGGAAAAGGAACTTTATTCCTTGCTACAAATAAAGCAAGTGGAAATGAAGATAACTTTAGCAGCGCAAAAGATAGAGATTTAGCTATAAAATTAGGAACTCACGAAAAACCAAAAACAGAAGCTATTCCTTCTAAAAGAGGTGAAATTTACAAAAATTTAGCTTTAATCTTAGTTCAAAAAGGGCGTACTGAGGATGCTAAAAAAGCTATCGCTGATGCAAGAAAAGCAAATCCAGAAGATACTTCATTAATTTTAACAGAAGCTAATTTATATCTAGAATCTAAAGACTTTGAGACATACAAAAAATTAGTTGGTGAAGCTTTAGAAAAAGATCCAAATAATGCAGATTTAGTATTTAATTTAGGTGTTATCAGTGCTGGTGCAAAAAACAATGCTGATGCTGAAAAATATTATTTGAAAGCAATTGAAATTAATCCTAATTATGCAAATGCTTATTTAAATCTTGCTGCTTTGAAATTAGAAGCTGAGAAACCAATTATCGACGAGATGAATAAATTGGGTACTTCTGCTAAAGATATGAAACGTTACGATGTTTTAAAGGCGCAAAGAGAAGGTGTTTTTAGAGGAGTGATTCCTTACCTTAAAAAAGCAAATGAATTAGATCCTAAGAATGAGGATGTTGCTAAAACATTATTGGGAGTTTACAAAGCGTTAGAAATGACAGCTGAGGCAAAAGCTTTAAAAGCTACAATGAACTAATTTTTAGTTTTCTATATTTAAAAAAAAACCATCCCGTTTTTACGGGATGGTTTTTTTTATGTTTAAATAAGATTTTTAAAGCAAGGTTGCCGATAATGTTATTGTCGTATTTAATAATTTAGAAATAGGGCAGATCTCTTTTGCTTTTGTAGCAGTTTTTTCGAATTCTTCTGCTGATATTGAAGGAACTTTACCTTTTAAATCTAAATGGATTAAAGTAATCGAGCCATCTTCAAAAGTTACTGTAGCTTCTGTAGTTAAATCATCTGCTGTAAAACCTCCTTCGTTAAGCAGAAAACTTAATTGCATCGTAAAACAGCCTGAATGAGCTGCAGCAATTAATTCTTCTGGATTTGTTCCAACTCCGTCTGCAAATCTTGTTTTAAAAGAAAGTTGTGCGTTATCTAGAGTAGTGCTTTGAGTGCTTATTGTTCCTGTTCCTTCCATACCAGTTCCTTTCCAGTTGGCATGCGCTTTTCTTGTAAATTTCATATTCTTTTAATTTAAAAATTGATGTTAAATGTTATTTGTTTGACTGCTTATTAATAGCTGTAACTCAAATATAATCAATATTTTGCAGAATAGTTTTATGAAATTTAATGAGAATGTTAAGTTTTAGGTCTTTTATAGAAAGTTGGATTGTGTTTTTAACGCAAAGAGCGCAAAGAAAAAAAACAAAGTTCGCAAAGCTTTTATAAACTTTGCGAACTTTGCGTAAATCTTGGTGCTCTTTGCGGTAAAATATGAGCAGTTTTTATTCTTGTCCTAAGTTTCGAAGTTGTTTCAATTTATCTTTCCAAACTTCGAGACTTTCTTTATGAATTGCGATGTTTTTTCGAACTTCAGTTACAATAGAATTCTCTTTTTTTGCATTCTTAGTGTTTGTAAAGAATTGGATGTTATTTTCTAATTGGAAAATCTCATTTTGAACTTCTTCAATTTTACGCATAATGAAGATTTTTTCATTATCTAGCTTGCGCGTATCGTTACTATCTGATAAAGAATCAATTCGGTTTGCAAAACGCATCATTTCAGATTCTTTTTTGCTTAAACTTAGTTTTTCAAAAAGTGCATCTAAAATTTTATTGAATTTGCCTTCAATATGTCTTCTTGAAAAAGGAACTTTTCCAAATCCTTTCCAAGTTTCAATATGAGCTTTTATAGCATCTAAATCAGTTTTATGATCTCCAGTTAGTTGGAAGGCTCTTAAAGTATCTAAATAAGCTTTTTTATTGTCAAAAGCTGCAACTTCTTCAACGTTTTCTTCAGATTTGTGTTCTTTTAATTTGTCAAAATAATGATTGCAAGCATCTTTAAATTCTTTCCAGATTTTGTCTGAATATTTTTTCGGAACGTGACCAATTTGCTTCCATTCTTCCTGAATTTGTTTCATTATAGGAGTTGTAGAAGCGAAATCTGTACTTTCTTGAAGGTCTTTTGCCTTTGCAACAAGAGCCATTTTTTTATTTAAATTATCGTTTTGATCTTTCTTAATGTCTTTATAGAACGAATTTTTGAATGCGTTGAAGTTTCTTACTGCAGTTTTAAAAGCCGCCCAAGTTTCTTCATTTACTTCTGATGGCACTTTTCCTGCTGCGAAAAACTCATTTCGCAACGCTTCTACTTTTTGAATTTGCACAAGCCATTGCGAGTGAGAATTTACTTTTTCTGTTCCTAGAGCTTCAATTTTAGAAATAATTTCTTTTTTAACTTCAAGATTTTGTTGTTCGTTAGCTCTTTGGCTTTCAAACAAAACTTCTCTTTTGTCATGAATTTTTTTAGTTAATTCACTAAATTGATTCCAGATTACATCACGATGTTCTTTAGAAACTGGACCAATTTCTTCTTTCCAGATTCTGTGTAAATCTTGCAGTTCGCGGAAAGATTTGTTTACATCTGCATCGTTAACCAATTCTTCAACGCGAGCGATAATCTTTTGTTTTAACTCCAGATTATGTTTAAAATCTAAATCTCTTGCTTCACGGTCTAAATGAAGATAATCATAGAAATTTTCAACATGAAAATGATAATTATTCCAAACGTGATTGTATTTGTCTTTTGGAATTGCACCTGCATTTTTCCATCTTTCTCTTAATTCATTAAAATGCTTAAGAGTGTCTTTGATATTTTCCTGTGGATTAATTAACTCTTTTAATTCTTCAACAATTGCCAGACGATTCTCTAAATTTGATTTTAAATTAGTCTGTAAATGTTTAAAATGAGCATTTCTTTTTTCTCTGAAAATATTGTAATATTCATCAAATTTTAGTTTCAGAGGTAAATGATACTCAAATTCTTCGCTCGGATCAGGATTTGAAGCTAAAAATTCTTCTTTTTTCTCCTCTAGAAGATGGTGATATTGTAGTAAAAAGGCCTTTTTGATTTCTTCGATATGATCTTTTACAGACATTATTTTGTCTAGATTGACCATTTTTTTTAGCTCATCGACAAGTGCGTCTAGAGAAAAAGTGTTATAATCTTGCATAGGAATATCGTGACGCTCCTTCAAAGTTTCGTCTTCACTTTCTTCTGCATTCGAATTTGTAATTACATCTAAAGCTTCCTGATGAATATTTTCATCATTTTCAACTTCTGAAGCTGAGTTTTCAACTGGAGCTTCAGACTCAGATATCTCAATTGCATCATTTGTTGCAGAATCGTTTATTTCGATTCCATCTTTTCCGTCTGCTTCTTGCAGGTTATCATTCTTTTCTTCTAACATCTTTAAAATGTATAAGGTTTTTATTTTACAATGCGAAAGATAGTAAAGGTGTTTCTAACTACAAAATAAATCGCTTGTTTATGCGCTATTTTACCATGAAATTCCTATTCTTTGCATTAATTAAGTATTGTGTTGGAAATGTTTTGATATAATGTTTAAAGTATCTTTAAATTCAGAATAATTATCTTTTTTTAGATTCTACTTTAATAAATTCAATTTTGTAGGGAACTATTTATTTTTTAGAAAAGGATTAAAACACCCATTTCAATTCCAAAATTATAAGTTCTATTTGCTCCGAAACCAGCACTTGGGTGAATGTAAACTAAATTATTTGGAGTAATTTTTCGACCAAATTCAACAAAGGCATTATTTTGAAAAGCGTCTAAAGTTGAATTATAACGAAAAGCAACATCGCCGGCAACCCAGTTCTTTCCAAAAAAGTGAAGCAAAACATTTTCAAAAAGTGTAACACTTATATCATTTCGATCATTTTCTCCCGCAAAACTGCCTTGATATTCTAAAGTAGAGAGCCAGAGAAACTTTTTTTCTGAAAAATATTTTCCGTAAACAACCGCGGGCATTACAACCCATTTTCCTGTGCCAAAATTAGGATCTGCAGCGGTGTTTGCATAAACCCTTGTTCTTAAGGCTATTCCGTTGCTATTTCGCATGTACGGAATATAACTAATTCCCATGCCGACATCTCCAATAGCTGTTTTATTTATTGAGTTGGTATTTGCCGAAATTAAAGGAAGATCGAAACGTAAGTTCCAGGCTTTGTTGCCGATCGGTAATAAAACTCGAACTTGTGTAGTATTAAATGATCCGTTGTCAGTATCTAAATATTCGTCAAAGAAAATAATTGTTTTAAGAAAATAATGATAACGAGGCTCAGAAAAAGGACTTTGCAAAGTATCATTTTCTTGTGCCTGAAGTAGATTGTGAAATAAAAAAAATAGAATGCTAAGTAATTGTATTTTCTTCATAACCACTTGTTTATAAGTGATTTAAAAATACAAAAAATACGTTAACATTCTATTTTTTTGGGTATGATTTTATTTATTCCAGATTTTCCAAGCTTTTTCGGCTTGAAAAATAAGCATGTCAAGACCATTTTTTATAACCGCACCTTTTTCTTTTGCTTTTTTTAGAAAAGTAGTTTCAGCCGGATTATAAATTAAATCGTAAGCAATATGTTTTTCTGTAAAGAACTCATAAGGCAAGTTTGGACAAGCATCAACGTTTGGACTTGTTCCAACTGGTGTACAGTTAATTATGATTTGAAAGTTGTCAAATGTTGTAGCATTAATCAAATCATAATCAATTATGTTTTCTTTTGCTTCTCTGGAAACAAATGTATACGGAATATTTAATTCGTCTAACGCGAAAGCAACACCTTTAGAAGCGCCACCAGTTCCTAAAATAAGGGCTTTTTTATGGTGAGGCTCTAATAATGGTTCTAAAGATTTTTTAAATCCGTAATAATCAGTGTTGTATCCTTTTAATTTTCCGTTTTTGGTAAATTTTATAGTGTTAACAGCACCAATTAAAGTTGCTTTTTTTGATAGTTTATCTAAGAATGGAATTACTTGTTCTTTATATGGAATAGTTACATTTAATCCTTTTAAATCAGGATTGTTTTTAATCAATTCTGTAAAATAGTTAATTTCAGAAATATCAAAATTTTCGTAGCTGTTACCAGCAAAAACTTCATTGTCAAATTTTTCTGTAAAATAACCTTTTGAAAATGAGTAGCTAATGTTGCGTCCTAATAATCCAAAACGTCTTCTTAATAAAATATCAACCATTATTATTTTCTATGTTTTTCTATATAATTTTTTACTGTTTTTCTTGACCAAACTACAGGAAATAAATCTTCAATTAAGATATAGTTATCAAAATTTAATCGTAAACCATTGCTTAAATGAAATTTAGCTTTTGTGTTATCTTGGATCATAAAATACAATCCAGCTAAACGATATTCGATTTCGTTTTCTTCAGGAAAATATTCTGTAGCCTGCAATAAAGTCTGAATAGCACTTTCGAATTCGCCTAAAAATTTAAGAATATCAACCCAAAACAACCAAGTATCAAGTGCGTAATCTCCAAATTCTACCGCTTTTCTATAGCCAAATTCTGCTTCTTCAAAAAAGTTCATTTGTTTGTTGATAGTAGCGTATCTTTTCCAATACAAACGATTTTGATTGTCGATTGCTAAAGCTTTATTTACAAAAAACAATGCTTTCTGATAGTTTTTCTGGCGAAGATGAAAATCAGTAATCGCAATCCAGCCTTTATCTAAAAGCGGATCTTCATGAACCGTTTGGTTGTAATATTGAATAGCTTTTGCTAAGTTTCCAAGCTTTTCATAACATTTACCAATTCGAAGTAGCGCATACGATGTTGCATCGTCTAATTCGATGGTTCTGTTATAGCTTTCAATCGCTTCGTTGTATTTTTTTAGGCGTTCGTAAGCTTTTGCTTTTTCCATAAAAGCACCTAAAAATTCATCATCAATAAGTGTTGCATAATCAAATGCTCGAATTGCATTTTCATATTCCTTTACACCGTAATGAAGGCGACCAAGCTGATGCCAAGCGATTTCGCTGTAAGGATTTCTGTTGATATATTCGTTCAGATAAACAATCGCTTCTTGATTTTGATCTAAAAATTCAAAGCAATATACGACGTTATAAAGAGCAGATTGGTCTTCTAAATCTTCTTCAAGACATTTAATGAAGTTTTCTTTTGCCAATTCAAGATTATCCATAAAAAGATATTCCATTCCGATCAAGTTGTACACATCGGCATAATCATCAGTATACTGCAAAGCAATTTTTAGTAATTCAACTGCTTTTTCGTGCTGATCTCTCTTGGAACAAATATTGGCTTTTTGGATATAAATTTCCTCGTTGTTTGGTTCAATTGCGTATAACTCATTCAAAAGCTTTTCTGCTAACTCGAGTTTGTCGTCATAAACCAGCATTTCTACTTGTACTAATTTTAAGCCCGTAGATTTTGGGTGCTGGTCTAACGCAAGTTTTAAGGCCTTTTTTGCTAAATTAGCCTTACCTATGTCTAAATAATGAAGAATTATTTCTTCGAATTCTTCAGAATCAAAAAAGAGTACTTTGTTAGTTTTTAACATAGACTCAAATTTAGATAGGGATAGGTTATAATCTTCTTCTTCGTTGCTTAATTGCATACTTCGTTATTTTGAAATTAGCCTACTATAAATTTAGGCAACCATATAATTGTTGTAAGGATAAGAAATTAATTGTTTTGAACAATTTAATTAACAATATATAGCGTTTTTTATTCTGTTTTTGGAAGAAATCTCTCTTATTATTAAGGGATTAGCTTCGGTTTTGTCAATTTTTAATTCTGGTCTAAAAAGTATAAGCTTAATTTTTAAGCTTTGCTCTTTTTTAAAATTTCATCCATAACTTCCAAAATAATTGCGCAGCCTTCTCTAATTTCGTTTTCTGAAATAGTTAAAGGCGGTGTAATTCTAATTGCGCAACCTTCAAATAAAAGCCAGAATAAGATCAATCCTTTATCTTGGCAATTTAAAATGACTTCATTAGTGATTTCCGCAGATTCTGTCATGGCAGCCAGCATTAATCCTTTTCCTCTAACTTCTGTAATCAAAGGATGTACCAAAAGCGATCTGAAGAGTTTTTCCTTATTTAAGGTTTCCGACATCAAATTTGTTTCAGTTAATTCTTGCAAAGTAGCCAAACAAGCTGACGCAATGACAGGGTGTCCACCAAAAGTAGTAATATGTCCTAATTTTGGATTTTCGGTTAAAAGATCCATTTTCTCGGCAGAAGCTGTAAAAGCACCAACTGGCATTCCGCCACCCATTCCTTTTCCCATTACAACAATGTCTGGAATAACATCGTAGTTTTGAAAACCAAATAGTTTGCCTGTTCTTCCAAATCCTGGCTGAATTTCATCAACAATCATCAAAGCTCCAACTTCATCGCAACGTTTACGGACTTTTTCAAGAAAATTGTTTTCTGGCTGAATAAAACCTGCTCCGCCTTGAATAGTTTCTAAAAGAATCGCGGCTGTTCTAGTTGTTATTTTTTGTAGATCTTCTTCGTTATTAAAAGTAATGAAATCTACATCTGGAAGCAGCGGTCTAAAAGCTTGTTTTCTTTCTTCAAAACCCATAACGCTCATAGAACCCATTGTGTTTCCGTGATAGGCATTATGGCAAGAAATCAGTTGACTGCGACCCGTAGTTCTTTTGGCTAATTTTAAAGCACCTTCAATTGCTTCAGTTCCAGAATTTACTAAATAGGTTTTATTTAAAGATTCTGGAAGGAGCGAAGCCATTAATTTACAATATTGAACGGCTGGACTTTGAGAATATTCACCATAAACCATTACATGAGAATATTTGTCTAGCTGATCTTTTATCGCTTGATTTACTCTCGGGTGTTGATGCCCTAAAGTACAAGCCGAAACTCCGGCAACAAAATCTAAATATTTTTTATCGTTTGTGTCGTATATGTAAGAACCAATGGCATGAGAAACCTCCATTCCCAATGGATAAGGAGAAGTTTGTGCTTGATATTTTATAAAATCTGGATTCATTTTTTAGGTACTAAATGGCAAAGGTAATAAGGTTTTGAGATTTTAAAGTTAATTCTATATAATCTTTAAAATTTTTGTCAGTTCTTATTTTTTTTCAAGTGATTCAATATCTAATACGTCAGTTAAACGATTTAAACTGTTTTTAGATAGTCTTTTAAAAGCAATTCCGATAAATAAAAATCGGATTATTAAGAGTTGGCCTAATGCTACAATTAGAAACAATAAAAATAAATGGACAGCTTGACTAAATAACTGAAAAATAAAACCAGCTATAGGCAAACACAATAATATAGCTGATAAAATTTGAAATGGTTTATTGATTTCTATCTTAACAACTCCACTTTTGTTGATGATTTCCCCAGTTAAAACGCAAAAAGCGCCTCTTCCAATTTCTGAAGAAATTAACCTGAAATTGTTATCGCTAATAATTCCAATAAAGGATTTGTCAGTTATTTTAGAACTTAAGCTTTCAGAAATTAATGTTCTTCTTTTTAGACGTTCTAGAGATTCTGTCGGTTCTCCTACCAATTTGAAACAGTAATTGTTTGTTGGAAATATTTTCATTCTTTGTTGGTTCTCTAGAGTTTGAAAAATACTACTTGCTGTTTTTTTGAGTTTCTTTCGAAGCAGGTTTTGCAGCAGGTTTCTTTTTATCGTAATTCAAAGTTTCCTTCCTGACTTTCATCGGAACATTTTTACCTTTTTCTTCTTCCTCTTTGCCTTGTTTAATAAGTTTTTCGTTCATTTCATTGTCCTCCGCAGTAAAAATATCATCTTTAGATTTTATTCTTTCATCGGCACGCCAAACCATTCCGCGCAGTTTTCGAGCATTTTCAGGCAATTCATCTTCTGGATAAATATCTCCATCAACTTTATTGAAAAACGTAATTGTTTCTATTGCATTATTTTCCAATATCATATTGATTTTACTGCTGACATTTTTGTTGATTCCAATCAATTCGTTGGTATTATTTCTCATAAAATACACAACTTCAGTATTTTTAATAACATCAACATCGTGAAGTTTTCCATCTCGGAATTTTCCAAATAAATTCAGCCCTTTTACCTGATTAAAACCAGTTCCGAGCGTATCCCGAGAAATGACAAAAGTGTTGTTGAGAACTTTTAAAGAGTCAATTTTTCTGGTCTGATTGTCACCAATTAAGTGCATAACATCTCCAGTAATCTGGCTTTCTCCGTTCCAAAGAATCGGTTTTCCAATTAATTTTGTTAATGCAGTTTTGGAGTCTGAATGTATAGAATCACACTTGCCACTCATATCGATTTTAAAAAAACGAACATTTTTATAAGCTCTCAAAATTCTTTCTCCTTCTTTTCCAGTTACCATAAGTTTTTGACCATGAATATAAACCGAATCATTTTCAACCAAATTAATGGCAACGGCTCTTTTAGTAACAAACATAGAATCTTTAAGCTTGTAAAGCTCGGCATAATGTCCTTTTACAATTCCTTTATTGATAGAATCTGTAATTTTTACATTTCGCGTTGCCGATGCAAATTCGGTATTTCGATTATAAAATAAACTATCGCCTTCTATTAGTCTGTCATCATATTTGATATATGATTTCCTGAGAAAATGCGCTAGATTCTTTTTTGTATCGTAAAAACCTTTTTCTGTATAAATGTAATTTTCTTTACTCGTAATAGTCGAAGGCCCAAGTAAATAAGTGTGTCCAGAATTACTGTAATAATCCAAATGATTCGATTTGATTACATATTTTGGATTCGTAATCACAACTTCGGTTAAAAACTGAAATTTCTTTTCTGTAGCATAATATCTTCCAGATTTACTTACCAAAGTATTATCTTTATTGACAATTGTACCTTTTGTATTGTAAAAAGCTTCTTGAACATTTCTATCAAAATTAATAGTATCTGTTTGCAGGGTTGCATCTGGAGAAGTCATAACGGCATTTCCTGTAGCAAAAGCTTTTTTGAAATTTCCGTTATATTCGGCATATTTACTGTTTAGAAATAAAGTATCTCCTTGATTTAGTTGAACATCTCCAAAAGCCTTTAAATAATTTTCTTTCTTAAAAAGATAGGCTTTATTACAAGTCATTGTAACGCCATCATGAATTAATTTTACGTTACCGCTAAGTAGTACTCCTCCTGGCACCAAAGCTTCATTAACTTGAACATCGTCCGAGTTCTCTATAATTATTTCTTTAGTTTTTTGTCCTTGTGCTTGTGTTTTAGCTTTAGCTTTTACTTGTGCAAATGTAGATTGGATGCTTAAAAAAAGCAGACCGTAAAATATGTAAAAGAGTGATTTCTTCAACTGATTAAATTTTTGTCAAATTTATGAAAAAGGATACAACCTCATATTGTTATTAGCATTAATTTATGTGTTTATTTTTTAAGGTTCAAAAGGTCAGAGCAACAACGGTTCAAAGTTTTTTATTTAAAATTCTTCGGATTTATGAAGGTATAAATTGCCTTTATTTATTTGAGTCTTTGTCATTTTGAATCCCATCAATTTTATCAACAAATTAAAGAACTCTCACGTTGTAGTTGGTGTTTTTGGAAGTTGAAGAAGACAAATGAAAGTAACTTTCTTTTAAGTTTTAAAAAATAAACTAAATTTAGTTGTTGGTTTTGCGATTTTGTATCGTTTCTAAAACCTTTAAAAGAAAAGATTAGATTAAAAAAAATATGATAAAAAGTAAGTTTATTGCTGTCGGAATCGCAACAACCATGCTGTTTTCAGGATGCAAAACAAAAGATTTAAAAATGAGTGAAGTAAAAGAAAATCATTCTAATGATAAGAAAATTGTAGTATATCAAGTTTTTACACGCCTATTCGGAAATAAAAATACCAATAACAAACCTTGGGGGACAATTGAGGAAAACGGAGTTGGAAAATTTAATGATTTTACAGATAAAGCACTTCACGAAATAAAAGATTTAGGTGTTAATTACATTTGGTATACAGGTGTGCCACATCATGCTTTGGTAAATGATTATACAGCTTACGGAATCTCAAATGACGATCCAGAAGTAGTAAAAGGACGTGCGGGTTCGCCTTATGCAGTAAAAGATTATTATAATGTGAATCCAGATTTGGCGGTTGATCCTGCAAAACGTTTGGAGGAATTTGAAGCTTTGATTAAACGAACGCACAACGCGGGTTTAAAAGTGATTATCGACATTGTTCCGAATCATATTGCTAGAAAATATGAAGGGAAATCAAATCCTGAAGGCGTAAAAGATTTTGGTGCAGATGATGATGTAACGATTGAATACAAAAGAGATAATAATTTCTATTACATTCCAAATGAACATTTTGAAATTCCAGATGGCGATAATCCTTTAAATGGAGAAAAAAATCCTTTAATTGATGGGAAGTTTGATGAAAACCCCGCAAAATGGACAGGAAATGGTTCTAGAAAATTCAAACCAGATCAAAATGACTGGTATGAAACGGTAAAAGTAAATTATGGCGTTCGTCCTGACGGAACCAAGGATTTTCCTGAACTTCCTGCGGGATTTGATCAAAAATCATATCAAGAACATTTTGCTTTTTGGCAAGATAAAGATGTGCCGAATTCATGGAAAAAATTTAGAGATATCGCTTTATACTGGACAGCAAAAGGGGTTGACGGATTTCGTTATGATATGGCAGAAATGGTTCCGTATGAATTTTGGAGCTACATGAATTCTTCAATCAAAATGAAAAATCCTAAAGCATTTCTATTGGCAGAAGTTTATAATCCGAATGAATATCGAAATTACATTCGTTTAGGAAAAATGGATTATTTGTATGATAAAGTAGAAACTTATGATAAACTGAAAGATGTTATTCGCGGCAAATCTTCTCCTGACGAATTAACAAATATCCAAAAAGGAATGTCTGATATTGAACATCATATGCTTCATTTCTTAGATAATCATGATGAACAGCGTTTGGCAAGTCCAGAATTTGCGGGAACTCCAGAAAGAGGAAAACCTTTAATGGTTGTGTCGGCAACAATCAGTACTTCTCCAACCATGATTTATTTTGGGCAAGAAGTAGGAGAGGCAGGAAATGAAGATGCAGGTTTTGGAAAACGCTCAAGAACTTCGATTTTTGATTACATTGGAGTTCCAAATCATCAGCGTTGGATGAACGATGGAAAGTTTGACGGAGGGCAATTGTTTGAATCAGAAAAACAGCTTCGTGATTTTTACAAACGTTTGCTGAATTTTACCATAAATAGCAGTGCTTTGATGGGAAATTTTGAAGAAATTCAATCAGCAAATCGTCAAAATAATGAAGAGTATGATGCTTTGTTGTATTCTTATGTTCGTTGGTCAGAAAAACAAAAACTAATTGTGATTGCAAATTTTTCTTCAGAAAAAGAAAGCGAATTTGAATTAAAAGTTCCTTCGACTATTATTTCAAAATGGAATCTAAAAGACGGTTCTTACGTACTTGTAGATAAATTATATTCAGATAGCAAAACGTATCTTACCGTTAAAAATGGTGAAGGTTCTGCAAGAGTAAAAATAAAACCTTCTGAATCTTTTATTTACGAAGTAAATTAAGTTTAATAAAAAACAGAAAAGTGCTTAGATCTAATGAGATTTAAGCACTTTTCTGTTTTTATATTTCTTTTAAAAGCGAAAGAATTTCTTTAATTGAAAAGGTAGCGCCGCAGACAAATTCATCTGATGCGCCATAATAAATAGTCAATGTATCGCCGTCAGGTTCCAGAATGTGACCGTTTGTAAAAACCACATTTCCAAAAAATCCGCTTAATTCATAATCCGTTTTTGGAAACATTATAGGTTCTTCAGTTCTTGAAATTATTTTGGAAGGATTTTCTAAATCCATTAAAAAAGCGCCTAAACAATATTGATGCGCTTCGTTTGCGCCATGATAAATCTCAAGCCAGCCTTTTTCAGTTTTTATCGGAGCAGCGCCAGCACCAACTCTTTTGCTATCCCAAAGATTTTTTCTAGTTTTTACAAGGCATTCATGATTTCCCCAATGAATGCCATCTGGAGAAGAAGCAATCCAAATATAATTACCACCAATATCTACACTGCTCGGGCGATGTAAAGCGTAAAATAATCCGTTTATTTTTTCTTCGAAAATCGCACAGTCTTTGTTGTGAGCAGGAAAAATCATTCCGTGTTTTTCAAAGTTTTTCCAGTCTGTTGTAGTTCTTAAACCAACGCCAACACCATTGTCAGAAACAGAAGTAAATGTCAGGTAATATTTCCCTTCAATAAAAGATACACGGCAATCTTCAATTCCAAAAGTTTCTAAAATTCCTTCGCCAACCAAATGTGGATAACCTTCGGGTTCGTAAAAGTGTTTTCCGTCTTCACTGCATAATAATCTAATGTGCGATAAAGTTGTTAAATAATCTACACCTTGATAATTAATTACACGGGCATCTGTTGCTGTAAGTTCAGGATGATCTTTTGCGATTTCAATAATTTGAATAGATCCTGTATTTGTTAAAATTGGAAACGAAATAATATTTCCTTTTTGCTTAGGTCTTTCGGCAACTCGCACAGCAAGCCAGATTTTATCCTCAAATTGAAACACACCAGGATTTAATAAACAGCTAATTTCTAAGCCTTCTCTGCTAGGAGGTAAATCTGACGGAGAAAGTAATGGATTTTCTATAAAACGATTGGCAATATCTTTCATGTTCTTGATTTCTAATTACCATTAAGTTATAAAAAAAAGCTGATACTTAAATTGTATCAGCTTTTCTTTTATACTTTTTTAACCTTTTTGAGGGCTTCGACGTAATATTCGTTTACTTTCTCCCAATTAATATGCTGGTAGAAAGCATTAATATAACTTCCTTTTCTATTTTGATAATCTAGATAATAAGCGTGTTCCCAAAGATCAATTCCCATAATTGGAGTTCCCGGAATTAAAGCATTTCGCATCAACGGATTATCTTGGTTTTCAGTTGTTGTAATTTGTAATTTTCCGTATCTATCTACAACAAGCCAAACCCAACCTGAACCAAATTGCTTTTCAGATTGTGCTTTAAATTGATTTGTTAAATTATTAAAAGAACCAAATTCTTTATTGATAGAACCTGCTAAAGTATCTTTAGGAGTTTGTTCTTTCGGAGTCAAAATATTAAAATAAAGCGTATGATTATAATAACCGCCGGCATTCTGACGAAGTTTGGCATTATTCAAATCCATCTTTTTTAAAATATCTTCAATCGGCATGTTTTCGAACTCAGTCGAAACGATTTCCTTATTAAAATTATTTGTGTAAGATAAATAATGTTTAGAATAATGTGTTTCTAAAGTCAAAGTTCTAATATCTGGAGCAAGACCGTCATAATTAAATGGCAGTTTTGTCATTTCAAAAGAACCTGGATCGGCTTTAACGTCATTTGGAGAACCAATAGATATTTTTTCTTCTTTAGTTGGAAGCGGAACTTCAACAACCTCGACCAGCTTGTCTTCTTTACAGGAAAATAATAGTAAAAATGAAGCTAAAGTGCTAAAAAGAACAACGTTTTTCTTCATAATGTTATTTATTTTGATGTTAATGAATTGATAATCTCAATGTAATTTTCTTTGGCCTCATCAATAGAAATATGGCTTATCTGCATCCAAGCATTGGTTTTAAAAGCGTCTCTCAAATCGAAATTTTCAGATTGATTGTAAACGGCAGTTCCAAAAGTTGCTTGTTTATAATACGCATACAATCTCAGCTGCACATCTTGCGGCAGCGATGCCTGAGTCATTGTCATAGCAATTTCTACAGCTTTAGCAAAGCGAATATCTAAATCTTTATCAGCCATTTATGCCTTTGTCGCAATAATTGTTTTTCCACCAATTGCTTTCTGATTTAACTCAACATTAATCGGTGTACCTAAAGGTAAAAATAAATCTACTCTTGAACCAAATTTTATGAAACCTGCATCTGTTCCTTGAACAACTTGCATTCCTTCTTTAGCATAATTTACAATTCTACGCGCCAATGCGCCAGCGATTTGTCTGTATAAAATTGCTCCAAAAGTTTCATTTTCGATAACTACTGTAGTTCTTTCGTTTTCTTCACTAGCTTTTGGGTGCCAAGCTACAAGAAACTTTCCTGGGTGATATTTGCTAAATTTAATAATACCATCCATTGCGTAACGTGTTACGTGCACATTGATTGGCGACATAAAAATAGAAACCTGTAAGCGTTTATCTTTAAAATATTCTCCTTCATAAACTTCTTCAATAACTACCACTTTTCCATCTACAGGAGCAAGGATATGGTCGCTGTTTCTAATTGCAATTCTTTTCGGATTTCTAAAGAATTGTAAGATAATAATCAAGATTAAAAGAGCTGCAAATTGAACAAGCATTCTCAGCCAAGAAATATCGATGAATTTATCAGCAATTAAAAGTACAGCTACTGTAAAAACAGTACCTAATAAAATAGACGGGCCACCTTCTTTATGAAACATAATATAAAATTTGATAAAATAAAAATATAATTGGTGCTACAAATATAACACTATCTAATCGATCTAGAATACCTCCGTGTCCTGGCATAATCGAACCGCTGTCTTTTATACCGGCAATTCGTTTAAATTTAGATTCTATTAAATCTCCAATAGTTCCAAAAACGCTAACAATTAAAGCGATTATAGTCCATATTAAAATTGATTTACTACTAAATTCAGGATTTGGCTGAATGTATAATTTAGAAATTAAAAAACCTGCAAAAGCTGCAAAAACAACACCACCAAGAAATCCTTCAATAGTTTTTTTAGGAGAAACGCGTTCAAACAGTTTGTGTTTTCCCATGGATTTTCCAACTAAATAAGCGAAAGTATCATTCGTCCAAATCAACACAAATAATCCAATAATAATCTTTGGATTATAATCATTTGTTCCAAAAGAAATTTTAACGATGAAAATAAATGGAAGCGTAATATATCCTAATAAATACAGGTATTTTGAAGACGTACTTATTTTCTGAACAGAATCATAAAACAGAAATATGATGCATTTTATTGAAACCACGATTGTAATAGCAAGAAGCACTAAATCCAATTGTTTGATATTGGTTTCTAAGCTAATATTGGAGTTAAATGTTTCATTTAGAAATTTGCTCGTTTGTTTGTTATAATGACTTACGAGAATAGTTGTAGAATAAACTAAAATTCCAAAAAGAATAGAAAACACTTTGTTTAAGTTTACGATATTAGAAAATTCGTATATCGTAATAATTAAGAAAACGCCAAAAAGAGTGATGAAGCTTTCTGTAGAAAACAATATGGAAGCTAATAATAAAGCGATATAAACAGCACCAGAAATGGTTCTCTTCAGTGTTTCGTTCATCTTAAAGATCTTCTAAAAGCAATAAATAAAGGTTTTTAGCAACACTTCCGTATTGTGTAAAATCTTCTTCTTTGGCTTTTTCGAAATATTTTATGGTAGTAATGTTAGTAGGATAGTCCCTTTCGTATTTACGTTTTATAGCGCTCAATCCGTCGCTTTTCATTGGCAAAATTTGGCTTGTTGTAGCAATAATAACAATGTTTGCTGGTAATTCGTTAGGTTTATTTTGTCTAATCTGTTTCGAAGAAAACAAGATAGAGCCTTCATCAGCTATAAGATTTTCGCAGCTGGCTAATAAAAATTTTGGTTTAGTTGGAGCAATATAAAACAATTTGTTTTCTTCTAATAAGCTAAAAAGTGCTGGTTCATAACATAAAACTTCACTTTCAAACCAATCATTCTCTTCTAAGATGTTTTCAAACTGTTCAGAAACTTCATCTGTGTTTTCACAGTACAAGAATTTACCTCCATTTTTTTTAAAATTGAAAATAAATTGCTCGTCTAAAGATAAATGACTGTTCTGTGCAGATGTGCCTGCATATTCGCTTTCGTGCTCTTCGTCAGAAGCGGCTTCACTTGAGCCAAATATTTTTTTGAAAAAATTCATTTTTTATATGAAATACTTTACATGTTAATTGAAAACGTTCAAAGATAAAAAAATCTTAATTCAAAAGGGTGTTTTGAATTAAGATTTTAAAAATTTATTACGTTTTTCGTAATTATTTATGAAACTACTTCTTCTAAATTTTTATCAAAAGTACGTTTTCCGAAAATATTTTCTAAATCATCTTTAAAGATAACTTCTTTTTCAATCAGAATATCAGCAAGTTGATTCAGTTTGTCTTTGTTTTCTTCTAAAATTTGAATTGCTCTTTGATATTGACCTTCAATTAATTCTGAAATTTCAGCATCGATAATTTTTGCAGTCTCGTCAGAATAAGGTTTAGAAAAACTGTATTCACTTTGTCCGCTTGAATCGTAATAAGTAACGTTTCCAATTTTATCGTTCAATCCGTAAATAGTTACCATTGCACGAGCTTGACGTGTAACTTTTTCTAAATCACTTAAAGCACCAGTTGAAATTCTGTCAAAAGTTACTTTTTCAGCAGCTCTTCCGCCCATTGTAGCGCACATTTCGTCTAACATTTGATCTGTTCTAACGATTTGTCTTTCTTCTGGCAAATACCATGCAGCTCCTAAACTTTGCCCTCGAGGAACGATTGTTACTTTAATAAGTGGTGCAGCGTGCTCTAACATCCAGCTTACAGTCGCGTGACCCGCTTCGTGAATCGCAATTGCTCTTTTCTCTTCTGGAGTAATGATTTTGTTTTTCTTTTCTAAACCACCGATAATTCTATCAACAGCGTCAAGGAAATCTTGTCTGTCTACTGCTGGTTTGTTATTACGTGCAGCAATTAAAGCAGCTTCATTGCAAACGTTGGCAATATCAGCACCAGAGAAACCCGGAGTTTGTTTTGCTAAGAAATCTAAGTCAAGACCTTCAACTTTTTTGATAGGAGCTAAGTGAACTTTAAAAATTTCAGCTCTTTCGCGAATGTCTGGTAAGTCAACAAAAATTTGTCTGTCAAAACGTCCTGCACGCATTAAAGCTTTATCAAGTACGTCAGCTCTATTTGTTGCAGCCAAAACGATTACGTTAGAATTTGTTCCAAAACCGTCCATTTCTGTTAGTAATTGGTTCAAAGTATTTTCTCTTTCGTCATTTCCGCCAGACATATTGCTTTTTCCTCTCGCTCTACCAACAGCATCAATTTCGTCGATGAAGATAATAGCAGGAGATTTTTCTTTTGCTTGTTTGAATAGGTCACGAACACGTGAAGCTCCAACTCCAACGAACATTTCTACGAAATCAGAACCTGATAATGAGAAGAAAGGTACTTGAGCTTCACCAGCAACAGCTTTTGCTAATAAAGTTTTACCTGTTCCAGGAGGTCCTACAAGTAAAGCTCCTTTTGGGATTTTACCTCCAAGATTCGTGTATTTTTCTGGGTTTTTAAGGAATTCAACAATTTCTTGAATTTCTTCTTTAGCGCCTTCTAAACCTGCAACATCTTTAAAAGTTGTTTTAATATCTGTTTTTTCATCAAACAATTTAGCTTTAGATTTCCCGATATTGAAAATCTGTCCGCCACCTCCAGCGCCTCCGCCAGACATTTTACGCATAATGAAAATCCATACACCAACAATGATGATAATAGGAAGTAAGCTGATTAAAATATCACTCCAGTTATTTTTCTGAAGGAAGTTATAATCTTTTAGTTTGCCCTCGCTAACCGCTTTTTCTAATTTAGTCTGAAAAATTTGGTCGCTACCAATTTGATCAAGAGTATAATGAGGTCCTTTGTTAGGCTGTTTGAAAATATCTTCAGCAACTTTTTTGTTTGCCGGGTCTTTAAGAGCCGCAGCATTTAAATATACATCAGCTTCAGCTTTATTGAAAACAATAACTTTTTCAATCTGACCTTTTTCTAAAAGCGTATTGAATTTAGAAGAAGTTAATTGAGCAGGTTCGCTTAAGCTTGATCCTCCTGTGGCAAAACTTATGAATAAAAAAACTAAAAGTATTGCGGTATATATTAACCAAGGACTTATTTTAAATTTATTCGGATTTGGATTATTATCTTTAGCCATTTAGTGAAAGTTTCTTTAGTATTTGTTCTCGATTGTAGTTATTTTGGCATCGCCCCAAAGGCTTTCGATGTTGTAATATTCGCGAATGTGTTTTTGGAATACATGAACCACAATGTGTACATAATCCATTAAAACCCACTCTCCATTATCGGTTCCTTCTACGTGCCAAGGCTTATCTTTTAAGTCTTTTGATACTGTTTTTTGAATTGAGTTTACGATGGCGTTAACTTGGGTGTTTGAGCTACCGTTGCAGATTACAAAATAATCGCATACAGCTGTATCTATTTCTCTTAAGTCAAGAATATCGATATCATTTCCTTTTACTTCTTCAATCCCTTTGATTATGTTCGCCAGTAGAACATCATTATTAATCGTCTTTTTCGCCATGAATTATTTTATATGTGAATTTGTAAAGTTACCAAATTTTGTGATTATTTTTGAACCTTAACAAAATATTAAATTAAGTTATTTAAATTATTTAATGAAACTAATCAAACTCGATGCCATAGATTCTACAAATGACTTTCTAAAGGCTTTATCAAGTCAGGATGAACTGGAGAATTTTACAACGGTAACAGCTGAAAATCAGACAAAAGGAAAAGGACAAGTTGGTGGAGTATGGAAGACAGAAGCTGGTAAAAACTTAACTATGAGCGTTTTGGTTAAAGATTTTCTCTTTAATAATGAAGAAGTTTTCAATTTAAGCCTGCTTGTATCATTATCGGTTGCAGAGGTTTTAAAATCGTTAAATATTCCTAATATTTGCATTAAATGGCCAAACGACATTCTGTCATACAATAAGAAGTTGGTTGGCATATTAATCGAAAATACCTTAAAAAGTGATGGCAGGATCGTGTCAGTTGTTGGAATCGGAATTAATGTTAACCAAACCGATTTTAGCGAACTGCCGACAGCTTCTTCCATTTCTGTAATTTCAGGAAAACCTTTTGATAAAGAAAAATTAGCGGTTTTAATCGTCGAAAAATTAAAAGAGAAAGTTCAATTATGGAAAACTTCATCTGAGAAGTTTTGGAATGATTATTTAAATTTATTGTTTAAAAAGGGAATTCCAACTGCATTTAGAGATACAAACAACCAAGATTTTATGGGAATCATTCAAGGTGTTTCACCAATTGGAAAACTCCAAGTTTTATTAGAAAATGATTCTGTTGCAGAATTTGAGATTAAGGAAGTTAAAATGCTTTATTGAGAGGTGTAAAGTGACAAAGAAACAAAGTGACAAAGGTTTTCTGTAGAGACGCACTGCAGTGCGTCTAACAATTGAAGAAATAAAAACTTAGTGTCTTTGTGCCTTCGTAGCAATAATAAAAAAAGCCCGATCGTTAAATCAGGCTTTTCATTTATAATTCACAATTTACAATTAATCATTAATTATAATTTTTTCATATTGTTTGCTAAAGTTTCGATAAACTTACTGATAGGGCCTTTAACCATCATTGCCATCATAGCGTTAAATTCGCCTTCAAAGAACAATTGAACAGCACTTTCTGAATCAGAAATCGTATCAATGTTTGAAGTCAATGTAAACGGAAGTTTATCACTTGCAGCACCCAAAACGATTTTGTTTGGAGCTGTTTTTTCTTTCATTTTCAATTTGATTTCAGGCATTCCTTTCAATCCAAAAATAAAAGCGTCTTCGCCAGTCACTTCAAATTTAGCGATATTATCTGGCATTAATTTTTCAAAATTCTTAACATCAGTCAATTGATCAAATAAATCTTGAGCTGATTTCTGAACAGTAACTTTTGGACTTTCTAAGTTCATATTTGTTTGTGTTTGTTTATTTTTTTAACGCAAATGTTTTTTTAACGCAAAGAACGCAAGTTTTTTTCTATACTATCACTTTATAAAACGCTAAGTTCGCAAAGCTAAATCAATAAAAAAAGCAAAGCGATTTTTTAGAAAATCTAAAATCTAAAATCTATTCCTGTCCCCAAGTAGAAGGACTTTCGTTCCATTCTAACAAAGTAGACTGTTGGTCTTCAGTGATATATTGTTTTTGAACCGCTAAATCTAATAAGTTTTCATAGTTGCTCAAAGTGAATAAATCCAAATTAGCTTCTTTAAAGTTTTCTTCAGCAACACCAAAACCGTATGTAAAAATCATGACCATTCCTTTAATATTCGCACCTTCGCTTCTTAAAGCTTCCACAGCCATCAAACTGCTTTTTCCAGTACTAATCAAATCTTCGACCACAACAACATTTTGTCCTTTTTGCAAAAAACCTTCCACTTGGTTTTGTCTTCCGTGTTTTTTAGGCTCTGGACGCACATATACGAACGGAAGGCCTAAACTTTCGGCAACCAAAATTCCAACTCCAATGGCTCCAGTAGCAACACCAGCAATCACATCAGGTTTTCCAAATTGTTTTTCGATATTTTTAGCAAATTCATCACGAACATAGTTTCTGATGCTCGGAAATGAAAGAATTAACCTATTATCACAATAAATAGGCGATTTCCAACCAGAAGCCCATGTAAAAGGATTTTCGGGATTCAATTTAATTGCATTTATTTGCAAAAGCAATTCGGCTGTTTTTTCGGCAGTATCTTTATTAAAAATCATAGTACAAATGTATAAAGTTTTTGTAAACGACAAACCACTTTTTTTGACAAATGAAATCTCAAAGGAAACAGATTTCCAATTGTTCTTGTTGGAGAGTATTGATATAGAACAGCTTATCATAAAAATTTTTCAAAATAAAATTCAAAAAGCGATTCTTTATCATCCAGACGAAAGTGAAATGATGAAAACCCTAAAAGCCAAAATTCCCGTAAATAAAGCGGGCGGAGGCTTTGTGTACAATAAAAAAGGTGAGGTTTTATTCATCTTTAGAAACGGAAAATGGGACTTACCAAAAGGTGGAATCGAGAAGGGAGAAGACATTGAAGCTACCGCAATGCGAGAAGTCGAGGAAGAAACGGGTGTAAACCAGTTAAGAATTACCAATAAACTGCAAAAAACGTATCATATTTTCAAACGCAACGGAAAATACAAGCTTAAAATCACGCATTGGTTCGAAATGCATTCTGATTTTGAAGGAACACCGCACGGACAAATTGAAGAAGGAATCGAAAAAGTAGCTTGGTTAAATCCAGAACAAATCAAAGAAGCGCTTAAAAACTCATACGAAAACATAAAATTATTGTTTGAAGAAGAAGAAGTTTCAACAGAAAAAATAGAACCGCCTGTCGCTTATCGATCAGGTCCAAGTTCTAATAATTAAAATTAGGGCGTGCCACCTATAAAAAAAATCCCCAATCAACTTTGCGTTCATTGGGGATTTTTTTTATAGCTGTCGGGCTATCCGCGCTACTTCGGTAGCCTGCTTCTATCCCTCACGTGGAGCTTCACTTTAAGATTAAGTTTGTTTCAAGTTTCAGGTTTTTTCGCTGGATAGAGCGCTAGTATAGATTCATTCCGTTAGGAATGTTTGGTTGGTAGAGAAAAAAATGTTTTTATACTTTTGATAGGAACGTTTCAGTAATGTTATAGATATGTTATTTGCAAAACAAGTGTCCTTAAAGGACACAATACATAACGTTGCAATTATTTCTACCGACAAGATATTCCTAACGGAATATTAAGTGTTTTAATATTATTTTAAATTTAGTCGACCAATGAAACGCTCGTTTCAATTTTAATTCAACTTTGACAAAGTTCTACACGTAAAGCTTTGCGACCTTATCGAAAGCCAAACCCAATTAAAATAAAAAATCTTAGCGCACTTTGCGTTAAAAAAGTCTACAAAACTCGATAAACAGGATACTGCATATGTGCCTTTTCATAATAAACAGAATGCTTGTAAATCCAATCTAATTGCGCTTCAGGATTTTTAGCGAAAGCTGGATCAGATTGTTTTTTAGCTTCTAATTCTGCTTTTAAAGTTGGATTTTCTTTTAAAAGATTTGCCGCAGTATCTTCAAAAATATATTCAGAATAATGTTCTTTCTGCTGTAAAATTGGATCAAAGAAATTCCAGTTAAAGAACGAATCAACGCCTTCTGGTTCAAAAGCTTCTAAAAGATATTTTATACCTTTTTGGTTCGTTGTCACAATGTAATCTCCTTTAACAAAAGCCATTTTAACGATTTTAGAAGTTACGGTTGTATTTCGGTGTAAATAATGTCCTTCGTAAGCAGACGGAACGGTTTTAAAATCGGTAATTCTATAACTTTCAACTTCTATAATTGTATCGTTTTTAATTTGTTTAAACGAGATATTGTTGTTTTTCAAAAGATCAATAATATTCCAATAACCTTTCGGAACAATATAAGCCGTCGGAATCACAACTTCTTTAACCGATTTAAATTCTTTGATGTACGGAACGTCTTTTTTATAAGGTTTGCTTCGGTCATAATACAAACGATTTCCTGTTGTTGCTTCGCTTTTTTTGTAACCCGCTTCATAACCTAAAAATGAAAAAGTAGTCGCTTTTGTGCTGTCCAATTCCCATTTTAAATTGTATGATTTCTTAGGCTGATATTGCTCTAAATTTTTTACTCTCAAATCTTTTATCTTTTGATAATTGGCATCGGTAAAATCCAAAGTCGATTTCATGTATTCGTAGGTCATTTTTACACGTTCGGCATATTTTTTCAACATATGCGTTTCGACCACAAAACCAATCGTATTAAATAGAGAAGTGTAACCCGTAGTATATCTAGGACTATCAACAAACTGCCCAAAACCTTTGTCTGGCGTATCTTTAAAAGAATCGACATAAGGCGTAGTTTCGATTTTCTTTTTCTGAAGATCTTTTACCAAAGCGGGCATCATTTCGTCGTTCATAAAATCGCCCAAAACCGTTCCGAGTTTATTATGTTGTGTCATAATATAAGTTAGTTTGTATTGATAATCAGAACCGTTACTAACGTGATTATCGATAAAAACATCAGCGTTTATCTTTTGGAAAATCTCGACAAAACTTTTTGTATTTCTCGTATCCGATTTCATCAAATCACGATTCAAATCGTAATTTCTTGCATTTCCTCTAAAACCGTAAATTTCTGGTCCGTCCTGATTGGCACGCGTTGTCGAATTTCGGTTCAAAGCTCCGCCAATATTATAAACAGGAATCGTAACCAAAACAGTATTTTTAGGAGCTTTCATTTTTCCTGTTGCCAAATCTCGGTAAAATTGCATAGTTGCGTCGATTCCGTCAGGTTCTCCAGCATGAATTCCGTTATTAACGAATAAAACCGCTTTGGTTTTTTGTATTTTGTCAAAATCAAATTCTTTGTCTGGGTTAAAAGTTACCATATGTAAAGGTTCTCCAGAATCTGTCAAACCCATTTCTTTCATTTGAATAGTTGGAAAATCATTCGCTAGCATTTTAAAATAAGCAATAGTTTCCTGATAAGTTGCCGATTGATTTCCGTTTCCTTTCTCAAAAAACGTGTCGTATTTTTTATTGTTTTGAGCGAAAAGAGTTATCGTGAAAAGTGAAAAGAGAAATGTAAAAAGTTTCATGGTTTTGGGTTTAATCGAAATCAAATATAGGTTTTTTGTTTCAAGTTTCATGTTTGATGCGCGTTGTGTTTTTTTAACCGCAAAGGGCGCAAGGATTTATATGTGGTAGGGTTTTTAAAAAACGCAAAGTTCGCAAAGCTTTGAAAATAAACTTTGCGACCTTTGCGTAAACCTTTGCGCGCTTTGCGGTTAAAAAACTTTCCCTACTTTTGCAAAATGAACAAAAAACACCCTTCCAACGATATACTTTCGAATTTAGGAATTGAGAACCTAAACGAAATGCAGGAAATGGCGCACGATGCCATTTTGAACGAAAACAATGTTTTATTACTTTCTCCAACAGGGTCTGGAAAAACATTGGCGTTTTTGCTTCCAATTTTAGAATTATTACAGCCAGAAATTTTATCGGTTCAATGTTTAATTTTAGTTCCATCTCGTGAATTAGGGCTTCAAATTGAGCAAGTTTGGAAGAAAATGGGAACGCAATACAAAGTTAATATCTGCTACGGTGGACATTCAATTGACACTGAAATTAAAAACTTAAGCAATCCGCCGGCGGTTTTAATTGGAACGCCTGGAAGAATTGCCGATCATATTGACAGAGATACTTTTAGAACCGATAAAATTCAGACTTTAATTTTGGATGAGTTTGATAAATCGCTTCAACTAGGGTTTCACGAACAAATGTCTTTTATTATCGGAAGATTAGCTAAAGTAAACAAAAAGGTTTTGGTTTCGGCAACTTCAGATATCGAAATTCCGAAATATACACGCGTTGTAAATCCAACTATTTTAGATTTTATTCCAGAAGAAGAGGAAAAAGCAAATCTTTCTATGAAAATGGTGATTTCGCCAGCGAAAGATAAACTGCCAAGTTTGTTCAATTTGATTTGTTCGCTGAAATCAGAATCGGCTATTATTTTCTGTAATCACCGTGATGCGGCAGAACGAATTAGCGATACTTTAAACGAAAAAGGAATTTATTCGGTGTATTATCACGGCGGAATGGATCAGGAAGAACGTGAACGCGCTTTGATTCAGTTTAGAAATGGAAGTGTTACGTATTTAGTTACGACAGATTTGGCAGCCAGAGGTTTGGATATTCCAGAAATGAAACACGTTATTCATTATCATTTGCCTTTAAAAGAAGACGAGTTTACACATAGAAACGGTCGTACAGCGCGTATGCAGGCGACTGGAACGGCGTATATTATCATTCACGAAAGTGAAAAACAATTAGACTACATTGATTACGAAATGAAAGTTTTGGATGTCGAAGGAAAAGTTTCGCTTCCAAATCCGCCTCAATTTCAAACTATTTATATCAGTGGCGGAAAGAAAACTAAACTGAATAAATTTGATATTGTCGGTTTCTTTTCTCAAAAAGGAAAACTAGAAAAAGACGATTTGGGATTGATTGAAGTAAAAGATTTCGTTTCGTTTGCAGCAGTAAAATTCAATAAAGTTAAAGATTTGCTGAAAAATGTAAGAGATGAAAAGATGAAAGGCAAAAAGTTTAAAATTGAAGTTGCGCGTAACGTGATTAAAAAAGTAGAAGAGGAGAAGAAAGGGAAATATTGATTTTAGATAATTTAGAAGAAAGAGGCAAGAGGCAAGATTCTAGCACAAAGATTAGAATTTAAATCTGACTTTTATAGGTTTATCTTTTTGTTTTTCAATGTTTTAAGAAGTTGTAACTAACTTTTACAATTTTATGTTAAAAAAATAATGGTTTGATAGGTGTTTTTTCAATATTTCTATGTTTTTTTGCTATAGTAAAATTGTAAACCCCAAATTCATTATGAAAAACATTATTACCATTGCTGCTTTGTTCTTTAGCTTTATTTCGTTTGCACAAATCAAAGTTCTTGAAACTGTTCCTGTTGAAAAATTAGGAAAAGTAAACAACAATTACATTCAAAAAATTGGAGACGAATACACAGTGTATTACACTACTATTCTAACTGATGATGATGATTCTTCTAATTTGAGAAAATTTTCATTCAAAAACCTTAATAATGATTACAATAACCTATACAACATCATTATGGGAGGTTTTACAGCAACACCTTTGTACGATATCAAATTAGAATTACCTAACAATTACATTTGGTTGCACTACACAGGAAACGTTGTTCCAGATAAAGCTACAGTTCAATTTATGGTTTCTAGCAAAGAAAGAGACGCTGCTACAAACAATGTTTCTGAGCCTTTAGTAAAAGATCAAATCAGTAAATTATTTCAGAAATAATTTTCTTTAAACAATATATTTAAAAGCCTGTTCAGTTTTATGAACGGGCTTTTTTGTTTCAAGTCTCAGGTTTCAAGTTTATAAACTTACCTTCAATTTTAACGCAAAACACGCTAAGTTTTTTTTATTTTAAAGGCTTTGTAAAAGCGGAAAGTTCGCAAAGCTTTGTAATAAAACTTTGCGAACTTTGAGTTAATAATTGCGGCTTTGCGGTAAAACTAAAAATCTTAGAATCTTAGCAACTTAGAACCTTAGCGTCTTTTTTTATATCTTCTTAACATATTGCGTAATAATCACAATCTGTTGTCCATCAACTTTTCCTTCTATATATTCGGCATTTTCGTGATCTAGACGAATGTTTCTAACTGCAGTTCCTTGTTTAGCAACCATGCTAGAACCTTTTACTTTAAGATCTTTAATTAAAACTACAGAATCTCCGTGTTGTAGTACTACGCCGTTACTGTCACGGTGAACTAATTTATTTTCGTCTTCTTCGCCTTCTCCAGTTGCTTTTGCCCATTCTAGCGTATCTTCATCCAAATACATCATGTCTAGTAATTCTTGTGGCCAGCCAGCTGAACGTAAACGGCTTAACATTCTCCACGCTACAACTTGTACAGGAATATTTTCATTCCACATACTGTCGTTAAGGCATCTCCAGTGATTTAAATCGACGTTGTCTGGATTTTCGATTTGGTCAATACAAGTGTTACAGGCTAATATAGCTTCATCAATTCCGCCTTTTTTGGTTGGAAGAACTTGATAAACTTTTAAATTTTCTTCAGCTCCACAAAGTTCACATTTAGATCCGCTTCGTTTGCTTAATTCTCTTTCGATGCTCATTATTTATTGTTTGTTTTAAAAATGCGAAATTACTTATAATTTGCTTCGCTGGCAAGTTTTTCTGTTTTAGTCATTGCGAGGAATTAAGCAATCTCATTTGCTAGATTTACTATAGTGTGTTTGCTTCGTTCCTCGCAATGACTTCAAGAGCTTGGATTATTTTCAATAGATTTTATTTCTTCACTCGAACCGCATTCGGAACCAGCATTTCATATTCGCCACCATGACGCAATACATCGCGCACAATGCTTGAACTGATGAAAGATGTACTTGCAGCAGTCAATAAGAAAACAGTTTCTATTTTCGAAAGTTTTCTATTGGTGTGAGCAATTGCTTTTTCAAATTCGAAATCCGCTGGATTACGAAGTCCTCTAAGAATAAAATTAGCTTTTAATTTTTTTGCTAAATCTATTGTTAAGCCTTCATAGGTGATAACCGAAATCTTTGGTTCGTTTTTAAATGTTTCTTCAATAAAACGTTTTCGTTCTTCTAAAGAAAACATGTATTTTTTTTCGGCATTAACACCAATTGCAATTACAATTTCATCAAATAAAGGAAGTCCTCTTTTGATAATATCTTCGTGTCCAAGTGTAATTGGGTCAAATGATCCTGGGAATATTGCTTTTCGCATTTCTTTAAGTTTCTAAGGTTCTAAGGTTCTGAGATGCTAAGATTCTAAGTTTTATTAGGATTGTGTTGAATCTTATTTTTTCTTTTTGTGAATTTGAAATTCTCTTTTTTGAAATTTTATACTTTATGTTATTCTTTTTGTGTTAATTGCTTCAACCCATTCGTCTTTTTTGCATACCTTACAATTTGCTGTTCCTGCTTTTTGTTCTTGAGTGTGCCCACAGAAACTACAGGAATAAATGCCATCAGACGGAATGAATTTGCTTTTTGCGTAGAATAAAGAAGGTAAAATAGGTAATCCGTATCCAACATCTTTGTCTTCGTAATAAAAAACGCTTATTTCTCCACTGGTTTCAATAAACGCGTGTTTTACTTGACCTAAATGTTCTATTGATTTGATACGCAATTCTGCGAAAAACTCGTCTTGCGCCAGACTTTCTTTTTTGAAAGTTGAAACAGAGAATTTTCCGTCATTAATCAAGCACTCCGTTTTTCCTTCAATAAATTCTTCAAACTTTTTGCTTTTTCCTGTCAACCAAGTTACCGAACGGTATAAAATAATAATTACAGTAAATACAATTGCGGCCGGAACTATTCCGACATCTTCATAAAACATTGGGTCGCCAGCGGCAGAACCTAATGCGATAATAATTACGGTTTCAAAGATTGATAATTGTTTTACACCTCTTTTCCCTGCTAATTTTAAAGTTAGCAACAAAATGATAAACATTACCGTTGAACGAAATATTACTTCAAAAATAAAAGCTTCTGGCAAGCTGTTAAAAAATAATCTATCCCACTCAAATATTTCTTTCATTTTTTTAAGGTGCTAAGGTTCTGAGATTCTAAGTTACTAAGTTTTCTGCCTTAAAAAACAAAAAGTGCTAAAATCTTAGAATCTTAGCACCTTAGTATCTTAGTAACTATGCCAAAGCTAACTCAATAGCATTTGTAAATAAATCTTCTAGCGAAATTCCGGCTGCTTTTGCTTGCTGCGGAATCAAACTTTCTGTTGTTAAACCTGGAATTGTGTTCATTTCCAACATATACGGTTCGTCGTTTACAATAATGAATTCGCTTCTTGAGAAACCTTTCATTTTTAAAACTTCGTAAGCGCGTTTTGCAGTTTCTCCCACTTTTTGAGTCAATTCGTCAGAGATTCTTGCTGGCGTTATTTCTTGCGATTTTCCTTCGTATTTGGCTTCGTAATCAAAGAAATCATTGTCTGAAACAATTTCTGTGATTGGTAAAACTTTAATTTCTCCTTTATAATTGATTACACCAACAGAAACTTCAGTTCCGTCAAGGAAACTTTCAATAATGATTTCGTTATCTTCTTTGTAAGCGACTTCAATTGCTATTGGAAGTTCTGCTTCCGTTTTTACTTTTGAAATTCCGAAACTTGAACCCGCTTTATTTGGTTTTACGAAACAAGGAAGTCCAACTTTTTTAACGATTTCAGCTGTATTGATTTCGTCTCCTTTATTCAAATAATAAGAAATAGCGGTTTTGATTCCGTATGGTTTTAAAACCGATAATAAATCTCTTTTGTTGAATGTTAATGCAGATTGGTAATAATCGCAAGAAGATTGTGGCAATCCGATTAATTCAAAATATGCTTGCATTAATCCATCTTCACCTGGAGTTCCGTGAATCGCGTTGAAAACACAGTCAAATGTGATTTTTTCGCCGTTTACAGTTACAGAAAAATCATTTCTGTCTATTGGAAATTCAGCATCATTTTGGTCTACATAAACCCATTTCTCCTTAAAAATATGAATTCTGAATCCGTTGTATTTTGTTTTGTCAAGATATTGGTAAACGACATTTCCGCTGATTAGAGAAATTTTGTATTCGCTAGAATAGCCGCCCATGATGATGGCAATGTTTTTCATGTTTTTGTTTCAGGTTTTAATTTGTTTCAAGTTTCAGGTTTTATCGTAAATCTGTTTTGAAACTTTATTTGATATGATTTTTTAATAAATAACGTTCTTATGAAACCGAGTGCCCTAGCCCCGATAGAGCCGGTATCTCCCGATTTAGAAAAACAAGGCTTTTTAGCCGTAGTTTTTGTTTATCAGGAATATAGGCGAAAGCGGGAAATAGCTCCTGAAAATTATCCTTAGTCTTTACTCAGGATGACAATCTCGAGACTTTCATGTTTTAAACAAAATTATCATTTTTTTTGAAACGAAATACTTTATCTTTGTCGCTATTAAAAATAAATTTATGAGTTTACGTCAGTATTTAACAAGTCGAGTTTTTTTCTTGCAATTGCTTGCGGCCGCAGCTATTATCGCGGTTATTGGTTACTTATTTATGCATTGGTTAACTTTTACAACAGATCACGGACACGAGATTGCTGTTCCGAATTTGTCTAAATTGACCGAGGAACAAGTGGAAAATAAATTAGACGAACTGGATTTAGATTATGTTCTTTTAGACAGTGTTGATTACAGAAGTGAATTTCCAAAATATAGTGTCGTAGAGCAAGATCCGCTTCCTGGAACTATGGTAAAAGTGGGTAGAAAAATTTATATTAAGATTAATGCTTCGGGCTTTTCTTCTGTGAAAATTCCTGATTTAATCGAAAAAACATATCGTGAAGCTGTGCCAACTTTAAAAGCTTTAGGTTTAGAACTTGGAACGATTACTTATATTCCGAATCTTGGAAAAGATATGGTCTTGGAAATGCGTCTAAAAGGCAGAAATTTAAAAGTAGGAGATCGTGTGCTTAAAGCGTCTAAAATTGATTTAGTTTTAGGTGACGGAAAAGCAAGTTATGTTGATGAAAGCCAGGCAGACAGTACAGCTGCTGCGCCTGCAGAAACCCCAAATGATGAACAATAATATTGAAGAAAATTTAGATCTGGAAGACGAATTATTCGAACATTACAGATTTGAAGTCCCAAAAGGTCAAGCGTTTTTACGTATTGACAAATATTTAATGTATTTGATTCCGAATGCCACTAGAAATAAAATTCAGAACGCGGCAACAAACGGAAATATCTTTGTTAATGATATTCCTGTAAAATCAAATTACAAAGTAAAACCTTTTGATGTAATAACTGTAATGTTGTCGCATCCACCGTTTGAAAATCATATTCTTCCTGAAGATATTCCGTTGAATATTGTTTATGAAGATGATGCTCTTTTACTGATTAATAAAGAGCCTGGAATGGTTGTGCATCCAGGTCACGGAAATTATACAGGAACTCTTGTAAATGCTTTGGCACATCATTTTGATAATTTGCCAATGAACAGCAGCGAACGCCCAGGTTTGGTTCACCGAATTGATAAAGATACTTCTGGACTTTTGGTTGTAGCCAAAACAGAAGCTGCAATGACGCATTTAGCAAAACAATTTGAAGCGAAAACTACCGAACGTGAATATATTGCTTTGGTATGGGGAAATGTTGTTGCTGAAAGCGGAACAATTGAAGGAAATCTAGCAAGACACTTGAAAGACCGCATGCAAATGGCTGTTTTTGATGATCCTGAAATTGGTAAACCTGCCATTACACATTATAAAGTTTTGGAACGTTTTGGTTATGTGACTCTTATTTCTTGTAAACTAGAAACAGGAAGAACGCACCAGATTCGTGCGCACATGAAACATATCGGACATCCATTATTTAATGATGAACGTTACGGCGGACATTTGATTCTAAAAGGAACGACTTTTACAAAATACAAACAGTTTATTGAAAATTGTTTTAAAGCTTTACCTCGTCAGGCGTTGCATGCAAAAACGCTTGGATTTATTCATCCAAATACTGGTGAATTAATGCGTTTTGATACTGAATTACCGCAAGATTTTCAGGATTGTATCGAGAAATGGCGTAATTATGTGAAATCGCACAATGTTGAAGATGAGGAATAATTAGATAATTTGTCAATTATAAAATTAGATAATTTTTTTGAACACAAATTCCACTAATTTGCACAGATTAATTTCGTGTAAATTAGTGGAATTCGTGTTTTAATTTAATTCTGAATGGTATTTTATTTTACCGATTGAACCAGTTTCTGACGGTAAAAGTTCAAAAACAGAAGTAGGAGCGAGGCCTTGTTCAATTCGGTGTGAAACATAAACAATACTCACATTTGTTTCCTGTTTTATTGTATTAATTAATTGAATAACCAAATCTACATTTTCGTCATCTAAACCTTCAACTGGTTCGTCTAAAATTAATAATGGCGGATGTTTTAAAACAGCGCGAACGATTAATGCAACTCTTTGTTGTCCGATAGAAAGATCAATGAAACGTTTTTTACGTAAATGTGCCATTTCTATCACTTCGAGCCATTGTGTTACAATATTTTTTTGATGTGTTGACGGTTCTGTATAAAGTCCGATTTGGTCAAAGAATCCCGAAAGAATCATTTGTTCAAGAGTGTGACCTTTTTGGAATAAATCGGTCATAGAAGTAGTAAAAATTCCGATTTGTTTTTTAATTTCCCAAACACTTTCTCCAGTTCCTTTTTTTCTTCCGAATAAAAATAAATTCTGTCCAAAACCTTTTGGATTATCGCCCGTAATCAAAGATAAAATTGTACTTTTTCCAGAACCATTTGGACCGATTAATTGCCAGAATTCGCCTTGTTTGATTGTCCAAGAAATGTTGTTAAGGATTTTTCGTTCTTCATAACTTACCGAAACATCATCTAATTTTATTAATACACTTTCGTGAAAATTATGTGGTTCTACAGCTTTTGGAATTGATGCTGTATTTAAAGTTTTAAAATAGTTTTCGGTTTTTACAAATGGATGCAATTCAAAAGTATTGTCTTTGATTAAAGCTTTATTTGGAACAAAATCTAATACATCAACAGTACGATTTAAAAGCTGAATAATAGCAATATCATTTGTCAAATCTTTTAAAGAATCGGCAAGAACAACTCTTGAAGGCTGATCTAAATGGTCAAACGGATTATCAAAAATGATGAAATCTGGTTTTTGATCAATACAATATTTTAAAAACTCTTTTTTGCGTTCTCCCGAAGAAAAAGTTCTCAGTTGTCTGTTAGAAGTTGTTGATGCTTCAACGCTATCATATTGAAATTCTTTTTCGATAAATTTCTCGATTGAAATATCTGAGAATAAAATTCCTTTTTGATTATTAAAAAGAGCTAATTCTCCTTTTGCTTCTCCGTTTAATATATTTTCTATAAAAGCCTTTTTATTTACCTGATTTGATAAAAGTATGTCCCAGTGTTGCATTGTATTCTTAAAATTTTGACTTTTTAGCCACAGATTATGAGGATTAAAAAGATTAATATTTGAATCTATTTAATCTGTGGCCAAATATAATTTTTATTCTAGTTTTTTGTTGTCATTTCGCGATCATTTCTAGACCATTCGCTCCACGATCCGACATATAATTTCGGAATCGGAAGCCCTGCGTAATCCATTGCTAATAAAGTGTGGCAAGCCGTAACACCCGAACCGCAATGCACAATTGTGTTCTCTGATTTTTTATCACCAATTATAGTTTTGTATTTTTGAGCCAATTCTGTTGAAGATTTAAATAACCCGTTTTCATCTAAATTTTCCATTAATGGAACATTTACCGCGCCCGGAATGTGTCCCGCAATTAAATCAAGCGGTTCTATTAAACCGTCAAATCTGTTTTTATCACGAACATCGATTACGATATTTTGATCGTTTTTACGTGCTTTTTCGACTTCTTCAATATCGGCTAAAGGTAATTTCCATTCCTGAAAAGGATATGTAGTTTTTTCAAAAGATTCAATTCCAGAATTTGTTGGAAAACCCGCTTGAATTGCCGCTTGATAACCACCATTTAAAACCTGAATTTTTTCATGTCCAATCGCACGCATCATCCACCAAAATCTTGCGGCGAAGTTTGATCCGTTTTTATTATCGTAAACAATAACGTGACTTGAAGGTGAAATTCCGAGAGAAGAAAGCTTTTTAGAAAAATCTTCTGCAGACGGCAAAGGATGTCTTCCTCCGTTGGCTGGGTTTTCTGAAATGGAAGCCAAATCACGATTTAAATCTACAAAACGAGCACCTTTTAAATGTTCATTCTGATAATTTTCAAAAGCATTTGCTCCGGCTCGTGCATCAATTAAAATGATGTTTGAGACAGAAATTATTTCTTCGGCAGAAATTAAAGGTGATATCGTTGCCATTTTTTTTTATTTTTTCTTCGAATTTCCCATCCAAAGAAGGGCATTCAAAATTAACTGACTTTGCGTTTTGTTCTCAAATGTGTACGATAAGGTTTTGTTTGTTCCGCCTTCATAATCAATATCATTGTGTCCCATATTTACGTACAGCATTTTGTATTTTTTGTTTGTCCAAACTACGGGATAATAACCGTTGTGCCATATTTCATGCGCTTTTGGTCCAGTTCCTAAAGGAAAACTAGATTCGTCAATTGCTAATAAAATTTCGATATCCGGATTTTTGGTTAAATCATTCGACCATCTGTACCATTCGTTTGGTGCAGAAATGAAAGTTTTAGGAATATTTTTGGTCACCGCATGCTGATTTTCAACTCGTAAAACTGCCGATGTTGGTTTCCAAGTATTGCTTCCGTATTCTCCAGATCCTAGAAAAGTATTGTGATACCAGTTCCAATCTTGATTATAGCTTGAATCATTTAATGCAAATGCTGAAAAATGAAACCCGATAAAGCCGCCTCCGTTTTCCATATATTTCTGAAAAGCTTCGCGCTGTTCTTTTTTTTCTGGACGTGTGTCTAAAAACAAAACAACTTGATATTTAGCTAGAAAATTTGGATTTAAATTTTCCCAATTACTGGTAGAATCATATTGAAAATGATTTTCTTTCGCCAGTTTTGGGAAATATTTATTCGCTTCATGCACAAAACTAATATGCGCCTGATCATTTTTTGCGGTATAAAATGCAATTACATTAAATTTTGGATTTTCTTTTTTGTTCTGAGAAAGACTTGAAAAAGAAATCATTAAAATAAAGAATACAATACCTTTCTTAAAAGCGGTTTTAGAATTTTGATTGAAAAAAAGCATGAATTAACTTGGAATTTTTTCGATCAAAATTTCATTTTCAGATTTATCAAAATAGGTGCAAGTCATTTCAACAATATCAACACGCCATTTCGCAATTCCGCTTTGTGCACAATGTTTGCAGAAAGTCATATAGTCGGTTTCGCCGTGCTGGTGTTTTACCAAAAATTCAATAAACAGTTCTTTGTTTGGAAAATCAGCAACTTTGATTTCAGGATATTTTTCTTCCGCAGTAGCGCTATAATTATTTAAGCCAAAATATACAACACTTCCGTCATGTACAAAAGTGTCATAACCTTTTACGCCTAAAATTATTAGGTCTTGAATATAATTTGGAAAGTCAGCACCGCTTTTCACTTTTGCATGCGCTTCTTTTATTTGCTCAATTGTAAACATAATTTATATAGTTTTTAAGTTAGTTTTTATTTCAAAAATACGATTAATGATTTTATAAATAAATCAAAAGATTCTATATGCGGTAAATGTCCAGTATTTGGAATTTCTGCTAATTTAGAATTCGGAATTGCTTTTTGAGTTTTCTTTCCCAATTCGACATAATTTCCCATTGTTTTCTGAATTTCTGCCGAAACCAAAGGTTTTCCTAAAGCCGTTTTATCTCTAGTTCCGATAATTAAAAGCGTCGGACTTTTTATATTTTTAAATTCGTATAAAACAGGTTGCGTAAAAATCATATCATAAAGAAGAGCAGAGTTCCAAGCCACTTTACTATAATCGGGAGCTGTTGTCCAGCCTGCACCAAGTTCTGCCCATTTTTGGTAATCGGTATTCCATTTTCCGTCATAATAATTTGCCATTTGGTATTTTTTGATGCCTTCGTAATTTTGTTTTAATTCCGATTCGTACCACCAATCAATGGGTTTATAAGGCACAATTAATTTCCAATCTTCCAATCCAATCGGATTTTCTAAAATTAGCTTTTCAGTAGTTTCAGGATACATTAATGCAAAACGAGTTGCGAGCATTCCGCCCATAGAATGACCTAAAATAGCTGATTTTTGAATTCCTAAATGATCTAAAAGTTGCTTTGTATTCTGAGCCAATTGCTGAAAAGTATATTGAAAATTATCTGGTTTTGTTGATTTTCCAAAACCAATCTGATCGGGAACAATTACACGAAATCCTTCTTTTGTTAAAGCTTTAATAGTTGTTTCCCAATAAGCGCCGTTGAAGTTTTTTCCGTGAAGGAGAACAATGTTTTTATTGTTGTAATTGTTGGGCTTAATGTCCATATAAGCCATTTTTAAGGTTTGGCGTTGATTGTTCAATTCTAAAAAATGAACAGGAAAAGGATATTCGTAATTACTTAAATTTATATCGAGAGACTTAATATTTCCTTCTTGAGAAAAAGTTAAAAAAGGAATTAAAAGTGCTAATACTTTAAAGATTTTCATATTTACGGCCATTTGTTTTAATAACTTATAAAGTTAAAACGTAACATTTTTAAAACAAAGCTTAAAATCTTAAAGTTATCAGAAAAAATTATTGTTTTAATGTAACAACTCGTTGTGGATATGGAATGTCAATGTTGTTTTCGTCAAATCTTTTTTTAATGCTTTGAAGTAAATCACAGTACATTACAAATCCGTCTGTAGAATTTTTTGCCCAAGCCCAAGCTTTTAGATTGACGCTAGAATCGGCTAAAGCGACTACGCGTGCAACGACCAGAGGTGCTTTTTCTTTTTTATTTTCGGCTGTGCGAGTGTCAATAAATAATGGATGTTTAGCGATTTCGTCTTTTATTATTTCCAAAGCTTTTTCGATATCAGAATCGTAACCAATTCCGATTTCTATTATTTTACAGCATTTTGTATCGTGCATATTCGTGTTTACGATAATCTGTGCGCTAATTACCGAATTTGGTATTATAATTCGGTTGTTTTCTGCATCTTTCAAAACGACTTGACGTAGATTGATATCTTCAACAGTTCCAACAAAATTGTTGATTGTAATTTTGTCATTGATTTTGAAAGGTTTGAAAATAACTAAAAATATACCGCTCACAATATTGCTTAAAGCTTGTTGAGAAGCCAAACCGGCAACAAGAGAAATTACGCCCGCGCCAGCTAAAAACGAATGTCCGATGATTTTAAATTCAGGAATTTGTATTAAAGCAAAAGCAAATCCTAAAATATAAATTATAGTGATGATTAAGTGTTTTAAGAATTTAAAACCTGTTGCATCATAATCTTTGTCGATTTGTTTTTTGTATAAAAGATAACGGAGCGCTCTGTCTGTAATCGCGCCCAAAACAATTGTTGTAATTGCTATGATGGCAATAAAAAATCCGATTCTAAAGTCTTTTATGTAATCTATCATAGCTTGTTTTTTAGATTAATGAGAAATAACAGATTCGATTAGCCAATCGTTGTTTACTTTTTTCAAATTGAATTCGATAGGTATAACAGCATCCATGTCTGGAGTTACAATAATTTGAGCAGTCGAATCGGTTATTTCTTTTTCAAAATAAGAAGCTTTTTTTTCTTTGTCTATAAATCTGGTTTTTTCCTTGTCTGGAATGCTTTTTTCCATCTTTTTGAGAGTTTCCAAAATCATCTGATTTTCTTTATTTGTAATCAGAAATTTTTTTGCGGTTTCAAAATCAAAATGGTTTGTTGCAGACAAATAAGCTTGAACAGTTTCTTTTGGTGATTTAGATTCTTTTGCAGTATTTGTTTTTTCAGAAGATTTGGTTTCGTCTGAAGGTTTATTTTTGCAATTTGCAAAAAGAGCCAGAATAGCAAAAAAAGAAAATAAACGTCTCATTTGTTTATATTTTAAAGTCCAACGAAATCATCGCTTTTTGGAAATATAGATAAAGCTTGAACAGCAATTTCTGGAGTAGGAGAGGCTAATTTTCTAAGTTTAGTGTCCATCCAAGCGCCATCAACTGTAATTGTTGCACAAAGTGTATCGTCTTCTCTTCTAAATTCGTGAATAATTGACCAGCGAGAAGCATCGGCTTTCATTTTTGAGGTTTTGGTATGAATGAAAATTTTATCTGAAAGTTTTAATTCTTTTCTAAAAACACATTCTTCTCTAAATAAAACAGGTCCAAAACCTTGTGTTTGCATAACTTTTAAAGTAAGTCCCAATTCTTCAAGGATTTCTATACGATGCTGTGCACCAAAATCGTAATATGCACTGTGGCGAACGTGAAAGTTTGGGTCAAGATCTGACCAACGAAAAGATATTTCTTTTGTAAATGAAGCCATTTTTTAAATGTAATTTTAATGAGAAATCGAAATTACGAATAAAAAGTGATTTTTATTAAAGTTTCATTTTCGATAATTCAACTTCCAGCTTATCAAAATTCTCTTCATTTTTATCTACAACATAAGGTTTCAGTTTCTGGCATTCTTCCTCGGTTTCAAAAAGCATTTTAAAAACCACTTTAGTTTGATTTTCTGCAATGGTTTCGAAAGTTGTAAGGATTTGAAAAAGTGGTTTAGAATGACGTTTCCAGGCAATCAGATTAGGTTTTTCTATTTTGATGAATTCGCATTCGTTGGCATAATTTCCGACTTCAGGACCGTGCATTATAAAACTCCATTTTCCGCCTTCACAAAAATTAAATTCGTGAAAAGTGTTAGTAAAACCTTTTGGTCCCCACCAATTTTGTAAATGTTCTGGATCGCTCCAAGCTTTAAAAACAAGTTCTTGAGGGAAGTTTAAAACTCGAGTTGTAACAATTTCTGAATCTGATGTTGTGGAAAGAATATCTGAAGTCATTTCTAAGAAAAAATAAATTAAACGGAAACTAAGATAAAAGTAAGTTTAATTTTTGATAATCAATTTTTTAGCTGAGACTTTCTTGATTATCCCATTCGTATTCTATTTTGTTTATTTTAATATAATAAGGAATCAATAGTAAAATTTCTAATCGTAAAGGAAAGTGTCCATCTTCTCTCGGCGCTATAAACATTGAAGCTACGCAGATTACAACTCCTACAATTGCATCAATTTTAGCGATTGATATGGCGTTGTCTTTTTCAAACCAAAGAGAAAATGCTGCAAATCCTTTCAAGGTCATAATAGCTATAATAAAAATTCCTATTACTGAATATGCTGTGTTACTAGAAAAACCGTAAAGAGATAATTCGACGTTGTCTGTAAATGCATTTCCAATTAACGACGCTAGACCGCAAACGGCTAAAATCATAAAAATCCAACAAAAGGTTTTAATCCACCATGGAAGTAATTTTCTTCTAATGATTTTCGGTTTATCAAATTCGTCAAATTGGCTTTCTAATTCCTGATTCATTTTTTTTGGTTTTAATTAATTTTGAGATTCTATTGGTTCTGTTTTAGAATTTAATTTTTTAACTATGAACGGTAAAGTTAATCCTTGTCCGATAAGTGTAAAAAGAACGACTGCAACTGAAATAAAAATAATGGCATTACGTTCAGGAAACGGATTCCCGTCTTCAAGAAATCTCGGAAGTCCGATGGCAATGGCAAGCGATACAATGCCGCGCATTCCAGACCAACCTAAAATAATACTGTTGTTGAAATCTAGAAGAGCATCTTCACTGATTTTTCTTCTGCCGCCGCGATTTTTCTGAAAGGCTTTTTGAAGGTTTATTTTTTGAAGAAATATTCTAACAAATCGTATTAATAATGCGACAATTGTAATGATAAAAGCGTAGTCAATATAGGGCAGAATCATATCGTCGTCGATATCTTTTAATACATATCTAAAATTAAGTCCGATTAAAATAAATATCAATCCATTTAATAAGAATATAATAATATCCCATAAGCTTCGAGAGCTGTTTTTTAAGCTTTCTGGAAAGACTTTTTTGCTAAAACGGGCAATTGCCAATCCTGAAACAACAACAGCAATAACGCCAGAAACATGCAAATGTTCGGCAATCAAATACGTTACAAAAGGCATTAAAAGCATAAAACTTATGGTAACGTTTGCATTTTTTTTGACTTTTTTTAAAATGACGGATAGTATTTTTGACATCACAAAACCAACAAGAAAACCTCCACCCAACAAAATAATAAATTGCAATGTAGCTTTCCAGATTACAAATGCAGACCCCATTACGGCAGCAACTGCAAATCGGTAAGCGACTAAAGCAGAAGCATCGTTTATTAAACTTTCGCCTTCGAGAATGGTTATGGTTTTATGCGATATTCCAAGACCTTTTGTAATACTTACTGCGGCAACGGCATCGGTTGCAGAAAGAATGGCGCCCAGTACAAATGCGAGCGGCCAGGTTATATCGGGAATCATATAATGAGCAACTACGGCAATCCAAAATGTGGTTAGAAAAACCAATGTTATGGCTAACGTGCTTATGGTATTTAGATTGGTTTTAAAATCTTTTGGCGAAATATTAAAAGAAGCATCATATAATAATGGAGGAAGGAAAAGCAGAAAAATAATTTCTGGATTGATTTCAATTTCATTCATAGTTGGAATAAAACCAATTGCAATTCCAACAATGACAAGCAGAATTGGATACGGCAGTTTTGCTTTATCAGCAAAGGCAGATAAACCAATAACAATGGCGAGTATGAATATTATGATGCTGTAGTTTTCCATTTTTATGATTTAGAAAAATACGAATGTAAGTAATTCAGCTGATTTTTAAGATATCTTCTTTGCGGTTGAGTTTAAAATAATTATTTAACTTTTCAATCTATTTTTACTGATATCCATAAATTTGAAATCGAGAGTTTTAGTTTATTCATTTTAGTTAAAAAAAATAAAATTCTTCGGCTTTAATTTGGTATTTCTTTCTTTCTAAATTCTTCAAGAGCAGGAAGTGTATTCGAAATTTCTGGATTTACTCAAATTTTAATATATTTCAATTCTAACTTTTTTAAGTTGATGAGCTTATTAAACGATAATGAATAACTTACAAATTCGGTAAATTATTTTGAAGCCTAGATTTTTAATGTTTTTCTGTCATTTGATTTATACGTTTTTTAGTAATATTATTTCTTAATATTTTTCTTGAGAACCAATTTCTAGGAAAATTAACTGAAATGTAGGTGCAATACTTGTTTGTGATTCTTAGTTTTTGATGGTTTCTCATAAATGAATCTACTTTTTTTTCAAATAATTCTCCACCATATTTAGGATAACGTTCAGAATCTTTATTTTTTTCTTTATAGATTTTCTCAATAAAATCTTGTTTTCGAATAAGATAGGCTTGGTCTGAAAAGCCATAGCCTGAATAAAAGTCTTCTATTTGTTCGAAAGACTCTTTTTCGGCTTCCCTAAAATTATAATTCCAAGTAGGATTTGCAACAATGATATTAGGATTTCTATACATTATCTCAATTGCATTTTTAATCCAATTTATGTTATTATTTACTGGGAAAGAATCACCCGAAAAGTGCATCAAATAATCAGTTTCACATTTATATATTCCAACTAATTCTGCTATTGAATAATAATATCCTCCATCAAAACTATCAGCGCTCAATTCAAAATGATCTAATACTAAAGATTCGTAATCTTCAACTACAAAATAATTGTCAATAACACCTTCTTTAATTTTTTGTTTACAATATTTTTCAACTAACTTTCTGTTTTTTACATTGTTAATAATGACGTGTTTCTTGGAAAAATTGAAATTACAATTGAAAATTATTTTATTTAAATAATTACCCTTTAATATATATTCCCAATCTTTTTCCCAAACTTTTGTTTCGAATGTAACCATTTTGTCTTATTTGTTATGGCATGTTTAAAATTTGATTATTCTAGCTTTCAACGTTTTTGATAGCTTACTTGTATCTATTAAGTCCAGAATGATATTTTACATACGAATGTAATTTTTTTTTATAAATTATTTAGAGAACTTTTAATTTGTTACTTAATTCTTGAAATTTTATCACACTAAGTGAAATAGCAAGTTAGATGAACATTTTCAAAATGACATTAATACGTAATTATGCCAAACCTGTCAGGTTCTAAAAATGTCATGTTGGCAGATGATTTTTAGGGCAAGACATTAAAACTGACAATTTTATTTAGATTTTTATCTTGGCACAAAGATTGACTTATGCCACCTGAGTTATAAAATTAAATCAAAAATTAAATATATAAAAAATGGGTAAAATAATCGGAATTGACTTAGGTACGACGAACTCTTGTGTTTCTGTAATGGAAGGTAACGAAGCAGTTGTTATCCCTAACGCAGAAGGAAAAAGAACTACACCATCTATCATCGCTTTTGTTGAAGGTGGAGAAATTAAAGTAGGTGATCCTGCAAAAAGACAAGCAGTAACGAATCCTACAAAAACGATTGCTTCTATTAAACGTTTTATGGGACACACTTTTGCTGAAACTCAAGAAGAGGCAAAAAGAGTTCCTTACAGTGTTGTAAAAGGTGACAACAATACGCCACGTGTGGATATTGATGGTCGTTTATACACTGCTCAAGAATTGTCTGCAATGACACTTCAAAAAATGAAAAAAACTGCTGAAGACTATTTAGGTCAAACAGTAACTGAGGCAGTTATTACAGTTCCTGCTTACTTTAACGATGCGCAACGTCAAGCTACAAAAGAAGCTGGTGAAATCGCTGGTCTTAAAGTTATGCGTATCATCAACGAGCCAACTGCTGCTGCACTTGCTTACGGATTAGATAAAAAAGGAAATGATCAAAAAATTGCTGTTTACGATTTAGGTGGAGGTACTTTTGATATCTCTGTTCTTGAATTAGGAGACGGTGTATTTGAAGTATTATCTACAAATGGTGATACTCACTTAGGTGGTGATGATTTTGACCAAGTTATTATCGACTGGTTAGCTGACGAATTCAAAACTGAAGAAGGTATTGATTTACGTTTAGATCCAATGTCATTACAACGTTTGAAAGAAGCTGCTGAGAAAGCTAAGATTGAATTATCATCTTCTGCTGAAACAGAAATCAATTTACCTTACGTAACTGCTACTGCTTCTGGACCAAAACACTTAGTGAAAAAATTATCTAGAGCTAAATTTGAGCAATTATCTGATTCTTTAGTAAAACGTTCTATGGAGCCAGTTGCTAAAGCATTAAAAGATGCAGGTTTATCTACATCTGATATCGACGAAGTAATCCTTGTAGGAGGTTCTACTCGTATGCCAAGAATCGCTGACGAAGTTGAAAAATTCTTCGGTAAAAAAGCTTCTAAAGGTGTTAACCCTGATGAGGTTGTTGCTATTGGAGCTGCTATTCAAGGTGGAGTTTTATCTGGAGATGTAAAAGATGTATTGTTACTTGACGTTACACCTCTTTCTTTAGGTATCGAAACTATGGGTGGTGTATTGACTAAATTAATCGAGTCTAACACAACTATCCCAACTAAAAAATCTCAAGTATTCTCTACTGCTGCTGATTCTCAACCATCTGTTGAAATCCACGTATTACAAGGAGAAAGAGCAATGGCTGCTGATAACAAAACTATCGGTCGTTTCCACTTAGATGGTATTCCACCAGCACCAAGAGGAGTTCCTCAAATCGAAGTAACTTTCGATATCGATGCTAATGGTATCATCAAAGTTTCTGCAACTGATAAAGGAACAGGAAAATCTCACGATATCCGTATCGAAGCTTCTTCTGGATTAACAGCTGAAGAAATAGAAAAAATGAAAAAAGATGCTGAAGCTAATGCTGATGCAGATAGAATCGCTAAAGAAAGAGCTGAAAAATTGAACGAAGCTGATAGTACTATCTTCCAAACTGAATCTCAATTGAAAGAGTTAGGAGATAAATTGACAGACGATCAAAAAACAGCTATCGAATTTGCTTTAACTGAATTAAGATTCGCTCACCAATCTCAAGATCTTGAGGCAATCCAAAAAGGATTAGACAATGTAAATGCAGCTTGGAAAACAGCTACAGAAGCAATGTACGCTCAAGGTGGTGAAGGGCAACAAGCTGCTCCACAACAAGAGCAGTCTTCAGGAGACAATGTTGAAGACGTTGAATTTGAAGAGGTAAAATAATTCTTTAGTATTAAGAAATTAGTACAAAGTATTAAGATAGAAAACCGAGTCATTTCTGACTCGGTTTTTTTATGGATATAATTTAATGTAGAGACGTACCGCAGTGCGTCTAACCGCAGTTTTTCTACAAACTGATAAATGTCATTTCTTCTTCGAATTCTTTTTCGTAATATTACTATTGTAAAATTTCTAGAATGAGAAAGATTAAATACAAGAAAGGACGCAAGCTGCAGCATATTACATTAGAGTACACAGGAACGCATAAAGAGCATGAAAGTGAAATGCAACTTTTTGTGTATGATGATAATGATGTTGTTGAATATGATAAGTTTACAGTTTTAGCCTTGAATTCTTGCTTTGATTATACAAAAAACAATTGGCTAAATGTTCATGGCTTAAATGACATTGGGTTACTTAAAACAATTGGTACACATTTTAAACTTGACGATTTTCTTTTAGCTGATATTTTAAACACAACCAAAAGAACAAAGTTAGAAGAGCAGCAAAACGTTTTATTCTTTAATATAAAATCCCTTTTGCCTTCTGAATATTCAGATAATATTAGTGTAGAACAAATCAGTTTTATTCTGAAAGAAGGAATACTTATTTCTTTTCAGGAAAAACGAAGTGATTTCTTTACACATATTCGTGAACGTTTACGCACACATGCAGGGATTGTTAGAACAAAAAAAGTAGATTATCTCTTGTACTTGCTTTTAGATGCTGTAATGGAAAATTTCTACATTACGTTGGAAGATGAGGAAGATAAGATCGAAGAATTAATCAATTTGACTAAAAAAGAAGCGAAACCTGTTATTCTGGAAAAAATCGAAAATCACCGTGATAATTTGAATTTCTTAAAGCGCTCCATTACACCATTGAGAGATTCATTATACTATCTTAAAACAATAAAAGATGACGATGAAAATAATGGTTTAATTCAAAAAGAAACGTTTAATTTTTTTATAAGACTGCATCAAAAAAGTTTGGAACTTTTAGAGCAAATTGAATCGGATATGAGCGCATTAGAAAGTGCTTCAAATTTTTATTTTTCGGAACAAAGCCGAAAAATGAATGAAATTATGAAAACCTTGACTATTATTTCTGCCATATTTATTCCATTAACTTTTATCGTTGGTGTTTACGGAATGAACTTTGAAAATATGCCAGAACTCAAAACAGAAAATGGCTATTTTGTGGTTATGGGAATTATGTTTTTGCTCGTAATAGGCTTAATCATTTATTTCAAGAAAAGACGTTGGTTTTAACATTTGTTAGAGTATAAAAAGAATTGAAATATCTAAATTTGTTATTTAGAATAAATATAAATAATTATGAGTAAAGCAATATATATAGCTACTAGTGATCACAATAGTGGAAAATCAATTATTACGCTCGGATTGATGAGTATTCTGATTGGAAAGACGGCTAAAGTGGGCTATTTTAGGCCTATAATTGAAGATTTTGTAGATGGTGAAGTAGATAATCATATCGAAACAGTCTTGTCTTATTTTAACCTTGATATTCAGTTTGAAGATGCTTACGCAATTACAAAAAGCCGATTGATTAAAAAGAAAAATAAAGGTAAAATAGGAGAAGTTTTAGATTTAATTATTGAAAAATATAAGAAACTCGAAGAACGTTTTGATTTCGTTTTGGTTGAAGGAACAAGTTTTACTGGAGAAGGAACTTCAATCGAATTGGATTTGAATGTTTTAATTGCCAAAAACCTTGGTATTCCAACCATAATTGTAGGTTCTGGTGTTGGAAAAACTTTAGAAGAACTTTTAGACAGTTTGTATTTGGTTTATGATTCTTTCAAAGTAAAAGAAGTTGAGGTTTTATCTGTTTTTGCAAATAAAGTGCAAACTGAAAATATCGAATTGGTTACTAAAAGTTTACAGAAAAGTTTACCATCAAATGTCCTGATCAATACAATTCCGCTGATTTCGAGCTTGAATAACCCAACAATGCAGGAAATTGTAAACGAACTGAATGCTAAAGTTTTGTTCGGAGAAAATTATCTGAATAACGAAATCGGTCATTTTAGTGTAGGTGCAATGCAACTTCACAATTATCTGGTTCATTTGCATGACAATGCTTTGGTAATTACTCCTGGCGACCGTTCTGATATTATTTTGGGAGCTTTACAAGCCAATGAATCAGCAAATTATCCAACCATTTCTGGAATTATTCTAACCGGAAATATTGTTCCAGAAGAAAGTATTTTAAAGCTTATCGAAGGACTTTCTGCTATTGTTCCGATTATAGCTGTAGATGGCGGAACATATCACATTACAAACAAAATTGGTTCTATAAAATCTGAGATTTATGCCAACAACACGCATAAAATTGAAACTTCGATTACAACATTTGAAAAATATGTTGATAACGACGCTCTGTCAGAAAGATTAATCACTTTCCAAGCAGAAGGTATGACGCCGAAAATGTTTCAATACAACATGGTTAAAAGAGCGAAACAGCACAGAAAACATATTGTATTGCCAGAAGGAAATGATGATCGAATTATTACCGCTGCATCTAGATTGTTAGATATGGATGTTGTTGATATTTCGATTATTGGAGATAAAAAACAAATTGAAAATAAAGTTATAGAGCTTGGAATTACGTTAGATTTTTCGAAAGTAAATATCATCAATCCAAAAGAATCTGAACTTTACGAAGATTATGCGAATACTTATTATGAGCTTAGAAAAGCTAAAAATGTAAGTATTACAATGGCGAGAGATTTAATGGAAGACGTTTCATATTTCGGAACTATGATGGTTTACAAAGGACACGCAGACGGAATGGTTTCTGGAGCTGCTCACACGACACAGCATACTATTTTGCCGGCTTTGCAGTTCATTAAAACAAAACCAAATTCTTCTGTAGTTTCTTCTGTATTTTTTATGTGTTTAGAAGACCGAGTTTCTGTTTTCGGTGATTGTGCCATTAATCCAAACCCAACGGCAGAACAATTGGCAGAAATTGCAATTTCTTCAGCAGAATCAAGTTTAGCTTTCGGAATTGAACCTAAAATTGCCATGCTTTCGTATTCTTCTGGTTCATCTGGAAAAGGAGATGAAGTAGATAAAGTGAGAACTGCAACAGCAATTGTGAAAGAAAAAAGACCAGATTTGAAAATCGAAGGACCAATTCAGTACGATGCTGCTGTTGATTTAACTGTCGGAAAAAGCAAAATGCCAGATTCAGAAGTAGCAGGGCAGGCGAGTGTACTTATTTTCCCAGATTTAAATACAGGAAATAATACTTACAAGGCTGTACAAAGAGAAACTGGAGCTTTAGCAATTGGACCAATGTTACAAGGATTAAATAAGCCCGTAAATGATTTAAGCCGTGGTTGCACGGTTGATGACATTATCAATACGGTTGTTATTACGGCAATTCAGGCGCAAGGAATGTAATTAATTGTAAATTGTTAATTGTCAATTATAAATTCCTTATATCAAATATAAAAACAAAATTAAGTCTTAAGAAAAAAAACTCAGAACCTTAGAATCTTAGCATCTTAGCACCTTTAAAAAAAATGAAAATACTTATTATAAACTCAGGAAGTTCTTCAATTAAATATCAATTAATGGTTATGCCTGAAAACGAAGTGATTTGTTCTGGAATGATTGACAGAATTGGTTTAGAAACATCAAATGTTACTTTTAAAACTGCCACAGCTTCGCGCGAAGAAACACTTCCAATCCCGAATCATAAAGTTGGATTACAAAAAGTAGCCAACATGCTTTTAGATCCTGAAAAAGGAGTAATTAAATCCACTTCAGAAATTACAGCTGTTGGACATCGTGTAGTACATGGCGGAAGCGATTTTAGTGATACAGTAAAAATTGACGATAAAGTTAAAGCAAAAATTAAACAGCTTTTTGAATTAGCGCCCCTTCATAATCCTGCAAATTTAGAAGGAATTAACGTGGCAGAAGAAATTTTTAGTTCAGCGGAACAAATTGCAGTTTTTGATACCGCTTTTCATCAAACCATGCCAGAAGTCGCTTATAAATATGCGATTCCAAATTATCTTTTGACAGAAAATAAAGTCCGTGTTTACGGTTTTCATGGAACAAGCCATAAATATGTTTCTGAAAAAGCAATTGGTTATTTGGAAAAGAATTCCAGAATAATTACCATTCATTTAGGAAATGGCTGTAGTATGGCGGCTATCAAAAACGGAAAATGTATTGATACTTCAATGGGATTTTCGCCTTCAAATGGTTTAATTATGGGAACGCGTGCTGGAGATATTGACCAATCTGTTGTTTTTTATATGATTAAAAATTTAGGCTATACGCCAGATGAAGTAAATGCTGTTTTGCTGAAACAAAGTGGTATGTTAGGATTAACGGGTTACAGCGATTTGCGTGATATTGAAGCAGAAGCAGAAAAAGGAAACAAAGATTGTCAGCTTGCATTGTATATGAATGCTTATAGAATTAGAAAAACTATAGGAGCTTATGCCGCAGCTCTTAACGGTCTGGATGCTATTGTTTTTACAGCTGGAATTGGTGAAAATTCATCTTACATGCGTAATTTAATCTGTACAGATATGGATTATTTCGGAATCGAAATTGACAAAGAGAAAAATCAAATTCGATCTAAAGAATTAAGAGAAATTAATTCAATAAATGCAATTGTAAAAGTTTTAGTAGTCCCAACAGACGAAGAATATGAAATTGCAAATCAGGTTTATCAATTGCTTGAAAATTAATAAAATTTCGGCAGAATGAAAATGTAACTATTTTATTTTTAGATTATAATAAGAAAAGCTTCCATTACGGAAGCTTTTTTACTTATCGAAAATTAAATTTTTGTAAGTATCTTTGAATATAAATACCACATATCTTGAAATCGATACTTTTAAAATCAGTTTTCTTCTTTTTCATTGCTTTACAGCTTCAAGCACAAGAATTACTTCCATTTGTCGAAAATTACAGCAAATCAGATTATCAGGGTGATAATCAAATCTGGAATGTCGTGCAAGGAAAAGACGATGCCATGTACTTTGCAAACAACCATTATCTACTTCGCTACGATGGTGTAAAATGGGAAAAATATACACTTCCAAACAAAACTATAATTCGTTCAATTTTAATTGAAGGCGATAAAATCTATTCTGGTTCTTATAAAGAATTTGGTTATTGGTACAGAAAAGACGGAACAATGCATTATGTTTCGATAACCAAAAATCTGAGATTGTTTGATGAAAAAGACAATGAAGAAATCTGGAAAATTTTCAGGTTCAATGGTTCGCTATATTTTCAATCTTTCAATGATGTTTTTATTTATAACGGAAAATCAATTGAGAAAATTAAATTTCCATTCCTTATTTCATACTGTTTTGCTGTAGATCAAAACTTATATGTTGCTTCTGTTCAGGATGGAATTTTTAAAATGAAAGACAAATACATCGCTAATCCAAAAGGTTGGGATGTTTTAAAGAAAACTGTTGTTCATGCCATCGAAAAATACCAGAACAAAACCTACATCTTTACACAAAAAAAAGGAGTTTTTGTTGTGGACCAAAACGGTTTAAAAAGTTGGGACAATCCGATAAACGAAATGCTGAAATCTGCAACAATAAATGTTGCAAAATTTATTAAAGGAGAAAAACTGATTATCGGAACTGGAAATCGTGGTATTATCATTTTAGATTTAAAAACCAATTCGTATAAAAACATTGAACGTGACAATGTTTTAATGAATAACTCGGTTTTGAGTTTAGGATTTGATAAAGAGAATGATCTTTGGGTTGGTCTAGATAACGGTATTGCTCATGTTGAGGTCAATTCTCCAATTTCCTTTTTTTATGACAATTCGGGTATTTTAGGATCTGTTTATGCCGTTGCAACAATCAATAAAGGGTATTTGATTGCTTCAAATCACGGTATTTTTGAATATAGTGCAGGAAAATTCAACATGATGTCTAATACACAAGGGCAGGGCTGGAATATTTCGCTTATTGATGGTAAATATATTATAGGTCATAACGACGGTACATTTTCATATGAAAATAATACTTTAACCAAAATTAACGGAGTTAGTGGAGGTTGGAATATGTCAAAAAGCAGTATAAACAATACTTATTTTCAATCTACTTACAGCGGTATTTTAGTTTATGATAATCCTTCAAATTTATCTCAATATAAAGTGATTAAGGATCTTGCAAAACCTATTAAATATGTTGCCCAAAATAAAAAGAATGAAATTTGGGCTGCCGATAATTATCGCGGATTGTACCGTGTTTTATTAGATGACAATTACAATACTTTAAAAGTAGAAAATGTTACACAGCAAAGTAAAATAAAAAACGATTTTGGAATAAAGATTTTTGAGTTTAGAAAAGAAATTCTCTTTTTGATTAATAATGTCTGGTATACTTACAATTCGATTTCTAATAAATTAGAGGAAAATGATTTATTTAATGCGAGCTTTAAAAATGTAACAGATATTGTTTCTATAGACGAAGATCATTTTATGGTTTTGCAAAATGGAATTTTATATCACATTTATGCTGAAGGAAATAAGTTTATTTGGAATATCATTCAGGAAAAATATTATAAGGGAAAATTGATCAATGAAAATTTGAGAATTTTTAAAACCGCAAATGACTATTTGTTTAATCTCGATGACGGATTTATTTCTTTAAAACTTCAATATGAGAATAAGCAAAATTCGAAAGTAGAATTAGAAGCTTTTAGTAATGATGTTTTAATTCCGAATGAATCAAAAATAAAATTCAATACCGAATTAAAGATTAATGTTATTTCTGGAATTTATGGAGCAAGTAAGCCAAACTTGTTTTACAAGTTGGATAAGAGTAGAGAATTTGTGCCAATTTCTGATGGATTAATAATTCTGAATAATTTAAGTAGCGGTTATCATTCGGTTGAGATATTCAAACACGATGGCGCAACTTACGATAAAGTTTTGTCTTATAAGTTTAGAGTGGCAGAACCTTGGTATTTTTCTTTTTGGATGATTCTTCTTTATTTATTGATTATTGGTGCAGTTTTATTCTTTTATTATAAATGGAATAAACTTCGTTATATGCAAAAATTAAAATTGCAGGCAGAAGAATTAAAACATCAGAGAGAAATTCTAGAAATGGAATTGAAGAAAGAGAATGAACTTAATATTCAGGAATACGAAAAACATATCTTAGAATTAGAACTGCAAACAAAATCTTCTGAAGTTGCTGGTAAATCGCTGTCAATTGCCAAACAGACAGAAATGATTGATAAAATTCAAACAATTTTAGAAACGGAGAAAGATTTTAGTAAACTTAAAAACGAAATCAAAAAAGCTATCAAGATTAATGAAGTGAATAAACACGAGTGGGAAATATTTGAAACCAATTTAAATCAAATTCACAACGAGTTTATTATTAATCTTTCTAAAAAATATCCACACTTGACTCCAAAAGATATTAAACTGTGTGTTTATCTTAAAATGAACCTTTCTTCTAAGGAAATTGCACCTATGATGAACATCTCTTTTAGAGGTGTAGAATTGCATAGATATCGTTTAAGAAAGAAATTAAACCTCACACAAGACGAAAACCTGTCGAAATTTTTATTAACTCTGTAAGTTTTGATTTTGTTTTTTACATATTTTGTATTTTTTAATATCATTTTTTATATAATTACGATACATCATTGCTACATCATAATGATATGTTAAAGGAATTTTATTAACATTTAAAGTGTTGATTATGATTTGTTTAAGTGTAAAATTTAACATAATGATGTAGCTATGTTGTAGTGGTATTTGATGTACTACAACGTTGTAATTGTTTAATTTGGCTCTACTAACTTAAACGATTACGTACTGTATGAAAAATTTTATTTTTAGCTTTTTAGCACTCTTGTTGCTGCCTACATATATGATGGGGCAGGCACAAGCAATTAAAGGGAAAGTATTAGACAGTAGTGGAATGGGGGTTCCGGGTGCTATTATTAGCGCTTCAGAATCTCGAACTTCTGCTGATGCCGACTTCGATGGTAATTTTACCATTAATGCTAAAGTTGGAGAGACCTTAAAAATCTCCATGCTTGGTTTTGACTCTGTTTCTGTACCAGCAACGGCAGGAGCAATGACAATTACTTTAAAAGAATCGGGTGATACCGCTTTAAAAGAGGTAGTAGTTATTGGTTACGGTACTAGAAAAAAGGTAGATAATACTACTGCAATTTCTTCTATTAAAGCAGAAGATATCACAAAAACTAAAGTTATTAATGCTTCTCAAGCTATTCAAGGTAAAGCTGCTGGGGTGCAAGTAACTGCTTCAGATTTACCAGGAAGCACACCTTCTGTTGTAATTAGAGGTTTGGGTACTGCTTTAGGAGGTAGATCACCATTATATATTGTTGATGGTATGGCAACAGAAAACATCAATAATATTAATGCAAACGATATTACTTCTTACGACATCTTAAAAGATGCCTCTGCATTAGCTATTTATGGTACAAGAGCAGCAAACGGGGTTATCATTATTACCACTAAAAAAGGTAAAGGTGATAAAGTTTCTGTTGAGGTTGAAAGCTTTGGTGGTGTAAGAACACCTCTTAAAAGAGTAAAAATGGCTGGAAGTAATAAATATGCTCATTACACTAATTCAGCTTTACAATCTACAACTTACTCTCAGGATCAGCCTGTTAATACAGATTGGTTTGACGAAATTACAAGAACAGGAAGTTATACTCAAAATAACGTATCTGTTTCTGGAGCAACGGAAAGTGTAAAATACTTTTTCAGTTTAGGTAATTATTCTGAACAAGCTGTTTTAAACGGTTTAGATTTCGGACGTACTACTTTTAGAAATAACAATGAATACAAAATTTCTAAAAAACTGACATTAACTCAAAACTTCAGCTTAACGTCTACAAAATCAACTCCAAAACCTTTGTCAGCTTTTACAAATGCTTACAAACAATCTCCTGTAGTTCCAGTATTTTTTCCTGACGGAAAATACGGAGTTGCGCGTGTTGGAGACAATGGTTTTGCAAATGAAACAGGATCTGCAATTAATAACGTTGGAAATCCAGTCGCTCAACTTGATTTCTTTGACGAAGAACAACGCAGTATTACTTTACAAGGAGGTTTAAAATTAGATTATGAAATTTTACCTTCTTTAAAATTTACTTCACAATTTAATGGTGAGTACTATACTTGGAAAAATTATAATTTCAGTGATACTAAAAATATTTGGGTGGCTGCAAATCCAGATAGACAAGCAAGTGAATATGAAACATTATTTCCAAATGCTAATATAAATTCATTGACAAAAGGAAGAGAGCAATATTATAACTGGAGTTTGTCAAATTATTTGACTTACAACAAAGTATTCGCCGAAATCCATGATGTAGAAGTTACTGCAGGTATTGAAACATACGTTAAGGGAGCAAGAGAAAAATTGACAATAGTAAGAAAGAATGTGAATTCAGATTCTAATTACTGGGCTCTTAAGGATAATGAATATGCTACAAACATTGTAAGTTATAAAGATGAGGTTTTTAACGAAACTAAATTGGCTTCTTACTTAGGTCGTTTCCAATATAAATTATTAGACAGATATTTATTTACTGGAACTGTAAGACGTGACGGATCTTCAAACTTTGCAAAAGACTACCGTTGGGGAACTTTCCCTGCGCTTGGTGCTGGATGGGTAATTTCTAAAGAAAAATTCTTAGCAGATTCTAAAGGAATCAATTTATTGAAATTAAGAGGAAGCTGGGGTAAATTAGGAAATCAAAATGTACCACTTAATAGTCAAGGATATACTTCAGGACTTAATGCATATTTAGGAGGTTCTATCTTGCTTGATGGAACTACAATTACATCACAAATTGATCCAAGTTTATCTTGGGAGATTACAGAAGAATCTTCTGTAGGTTTAGATTTCGAATTCTTAAACAGCAGATTAAAAGGATCTTTTGATGTGTATGATAAAAATACAAACAATGTAATTTTAAATACTAAACCTTATTTCACATCTGGAATTACGGCTGCATCTCCTGCTCATGTTGGAGAAGTATCTAATAAAGGTTATGAGATTTCATTACGTTGGGATGATAAAATTGGAGAAAACTTTAGCTACTATATCGGTGGTAACTTTTCTAACAACAAAAACGAACTTACAGGTTTGAAAAATGTAGTATTGTCTCCAGTTATTGGTGGTGGATTAGGAAATGGTCAAGACACAAAATTATTGGATAATACTACTGTAGGTCAGCCATTAGGAAGTTTCTACATCTATGAATATGCTGGTTTTGATCCTGCAAACGGACAAATGTTATACTATAATGCGGCGGGAGATAAAGTAACTCAAGATGCATTAAGCGCTACAGCAGATAAAAAATATGTTGGTTCAAGTTTACCAAAATCTAACTATGGAGTTTCTTTAGGATTTGTTTACAAAAACTTTGATTTCTCTGTTGATGGATACGGTACTTCTGGAGCAAAAGTATACAACGGTAAAAAAGCACAACGTTTCTCTGGTGAAAACATTGAAAACTCATTGGCTACAGATTTCTGGACGTTAAACAATACAACAGCTTCAAATCCAGCACCATTTAATCAAGTGCCAGTTGCTTCTACATACTATTTAGAGTCTGGTGATTTCTTTAGAATTAACAACATTACATTAGGATACAAATTGCCATTACAATCGGACAGTTTTATTTCTGCATGTAGAATTTATGTAAATGCAATTAACCCATTTATTACACAAAAATTCTCAGGATTTTCTCCAGAGTTAAACGGAGACGGTAATCCTTATGGAACTCAAGGAGTAGAGCTGGATGCTTATCCAACTTTAAGATCATTTGTAATTGGTGCTAATTTAAAATTTTAATAATATGAAAAAGATATATATAGCAACGTTTGTATTATCATCATTGTTCTTTACAGGATGTGCAGACGACTATCTAGATGTAGATCAAACAGAATCTATTTCGACAGACGATACAGAACTGTTTAATAATGAAGCAGGGGCGGCCCAGTTTGTAACAGCAATCTACAACAAGTTTTTAAATTGGGACATGACCTCTTTCGGATGGATTGGACTTTCAAGTATCACTTCTGATGATGCTGATAAAGGTTCTTCTCCTGGAGATACTGGAACAGATAAAGATGTATTGGATGCATTAACTTATAATGCCTCTAATCCTTCTGCAGAGAGTACTTTTATTGCCAATTACGATGGAATCAACAAATGTAATCAGGCTTTAAATATGCTTCCAAAATTAGATAAAGTAGATGCATCTTTAAGAAACAGATTAGCTGGAGAAGCTAAGTTTTTAAGAGCATTTATGTATTTCACTTTGGTAAAATGTTACGGAGGTGTTCCAATTGTAGATCATTTGCCAGTTCCTGGTTCAGAAGCTGACAGAGTTATGCAGTTAACACGTAAAACTGCAGCTGAAGTTTATGCTTTTATCGAAACCGATTTAAATGATGCAATTGCAGCATTACCTGAAAAAGGAGCTTATTCTGCTAATGAAAAATCAAGAGTTACAAAAGGTGCTGCTTATGCATTATTAGCAAAAGTAAGTTTGTACCAGAAAAAATGGCAGCAAGTTGTTGATAACGCTAACAAAGTAACAGGTTATTCTCTTGTTGCTGATTACGCTTCAATGTTTAGAGCAACTGGAAAATTTGATTCTGAATCTATTTTCGAAATCTACGCGCAAGGTGCTATACCTGCAAAAGGAATCGAAGGATATTCTAATACTCAAGGTGCTCGTGGTACTGGAGGATGGGGCTGGGGCTTCAACACGCCATCTCAAAGTTTAGTAAATGCTTATGAAGCTGGAGATGTTAGAAAGGCAGCAACAATCATTTTTAGAGGTTCAACTTTATACGATGGAAGAGTTGTACCTAATACAGTTGAAAACGAAAGATACAACTATAAAGCGTATTCTTCAGCATACACAGATGCATGGGAAACAGATGTTGATATTAAGTATTTGAGATTTGCTGAAGTTTTACTAATGAAAGCTGAAGCATTAAACGAATTAGGTCAAACTGGAGAAGCTATTCCATTGTTGAATCAGATTAGAAACAGAGCAGGTTTAGGAAATACTCCAGCAGCTTCACAAGCAGATGTTAGAATTGCAATCTGGAAAGAAAGAAGAGTAGAAATGGCTTTTGAGCACGATAGATTTTTTGATTTAGTGCGTACAGGTCAAGCGAAAGCAGCTTTTGCAGTAGATGGAAAAACATTTACTGAAGGCAAAAATGAATTATTCCCTATTCCGGCAACATTCATTAAACAAGCAGACGGTTTATCAGCTCAAAACCCTGGTTACTAATTCTTAAATCTAATTAAAATGAAAAAAAATAAATCTATTTTATTACTTTCTTTAGCTTTAGCTTCGCAAATTTTTGTAAGCTGTGAGGATAGTATAGATAAAACTAACAGTCCAATTCCATACGAGTCAATTGGCGGATATGAGAATTCTGATGAAGTTGCAGCTACACATTTGGTTTCTAAATTTAGTTTCGACGGAACAATTGAAGATTCTAAAGGTGCAATTACTGGCGGAACAGGAACAAATGTTTCTTATGAAACTGGTGTAAAAGGTACTGCTTATAAAGGCTCTACAACTTCTTTTATTGCTTACAATAATGTTGCAAATTCTATTGTAAACTTAAAGAATATTACTGTTTCTATGTGGATCAAAACTGATCCGCATACAGGAGGAGCACAGTCATTGTATATGCTTCCAAAGAAAACAGATTTCTGGGGTAATATTTTTACTCTTATTGAAGGAACAGGTCCAGCAACAACAATGCTGATGAAAAATCACATTCAAAGAGACGTTACACCAAGTATTCCGTGGGCGGGTCAATTTATTGAACATGGAGGCACAAACGTTTTACCAAATATGTTTGGTGCTTGGAAACATGTAGTTTGGTCATACAACGGAACAAGTTCTACTTATAGTTTGTATGTTGATGGTCAAAAACTAGTTTTGCCAACTTCTATTTCAAAAAGAAATGCAAGTGATCCAGCAACAGGTGGTGGTCCTTTAGGAGAATTAGCTAGCTCTGAAGTTTCAAAATTCATTATTGGAGGGTACCAACAGCATTTAGGTGCTCCTTGGGGAAATCCTGACGGATGGATGCTACATTATACTGGATTAATGGATGAATTCAGAATTTACGATTCTGCTCTTACAGATCCAGAAGTTACTGCTCTTTATAAATTAGAGAAAGATAAAAGATAAAGTTTTAAGCATACACCTGATGCAAATTCAGGTGTATGTTTTAATTAATAATTATAGAAATTGATAAAATGAAGTTAGGTTTATATATTATAATGTTTTTAAGTGCTGTTAGTTCATGTTCTTCATCTTCACCAGAAGGAGGAAATACAGGAGGCACGCCATTGCCAACAAATCCAACAACGCCAACAAAGCCGTTAACAGATACAGAAGCAATGGATCAAGTTCAAAAGGATGCAATAAAATATTTTTGGGAATATGCTGATCCAAATTCAAAATTGGCAAGAGAAAGATATCTTACAGAAGATCCAAATTTTGAGTCAAACATTATAACTACTGGAGGTTCTGCATTTGGATTAATGAGTATAATTGTAGGGGTAGAAAGAGGTTTTTTGCCAAGAGCTGAAGCTGTTTCTAGACTTTCAACAGCATTAAATTTCCTAGAAAAAGCAGATAGATTTCACGGTGCTTGGTCACATTGGATGGACAATACTTCTGGAAAAGTTATACCATTTGGGACAAAAGATAACGGTGGAGATTTAGTAGAAACTTCTTTTGTTTGTCAAGCTTTAATTACGATTAGAGAATACTTTAAAAACGGAAGTACAACTGAAAAAGAATTGGCAGCTAAAGCTGATGAACTTTGGAAAGGTGTAGAATGGGATTGGTATACAAGAGGCGAAAACGCATTGTATTGGCACTGGTCACCAAATTATGGTTGGGATATGAACTTCAAACTTGAAGGTTATAATGAATGTTTAATTACTTATGTAATGGCAGCTTCATCGCCAACACATCCAATTTCTGCAGAAGCATATCACCAAGCTTGGGCGAGAAGTGGTGCTATTGTAAATGGAGGTGTTCAATACGGAATTCCAGTTGTCTTAAGTTACAACGGAGCAGTTGGAAATGTTGGACCAATGTTTTGGTCGCATTATTCTTACTTAGGTTTAGATCCAAATAATCTAAAAGATAAATATGCAGATTACTGGCAATTGACACAAAACCATGCGAAAATCATGGTTCAATATAGTGTTGCTAATCCAAAAGGATTTAAAGATTATTCAGATAAATGTTGGGGATTAACGGCAAGTTATACTCGTAATCCTGACGGAACAACGGGGTATACAGCGCATCAGCCAAACAATGACAATGGAGTAATTTCTCCGACTGCAGCACTTTCATCTTTTCCATATACACCTGTAGAATCAATGAAGTTTTTACATTATTTATATGATGAAAATAGAGCAAAATATGTTGGAATAGCAGGACCATATGATGCTATTTCACCACAATATAATTGGGTAACACCACGATATTTAGCAATTGATCAGGGAACTATTGCTCCTATGATTGAAAATTATAGAACAGGTTTATTATGGAAACTGTTTATGAATGCATCAGATACAAAACAAGGTTTGAAAAAACTTGGATTTACTTCTGGTAAATACGGAATTTAATTGTCTTTAAATGAAATTTAGAATCACGCTTTTTGTCTTATTATTTACAGTATTTGGATTTTCACAAAGTGAAATAACTGGAAAAATTAATACCGTTATAATGTCCAAATACGAGTTGGGATATGCGTTGCATCGTCCAGCGAATACCAAAGAAAAAAAGCCATTGATTGTTTTTATTTCTGGTGACGGAGAAAAAGGAACTGATATTGAAAAGGTTAAAATAAATGGACCTTTTAAGTATTTAAAAACGCACCAATTAGATGCGTATGTTCTGGCTCCACAATGTAAAGAAGATGAAAACTGGGATATAGAATCAATTTATCAGCTGATTTTAAAAATTCAAAAAGAGAATAAAATCGATTCAGATAGAATATATGTTACTGGTTTGAGCTCAGGAGGTTGGGCTTCGTGGAATTTGGCTTTTGCACATCCGGATCTATTTGCAGCAAACGTACCTGTCGCTGGTTTTGTAGATTTAATTCAGTTAGAGCACGCTTGTGAAATAGCCAATATTCCGACCAGAATTTTTCACGGATTGCTTGATGATGTGGTGAATGTAAATTATGCCATCACGATTTACAAAGAATTGAAAAAATGCAATGCGAAAGATGTAAAGCTGACCATTTTTGATGACGCAAATCATGACAGCTGGACAAGAGTGTATGATAATCAAGAAATCTACGACTGGATGTTTCAGCAGAAAAAAACGAATACAAACAAATAAATAGAATAGAATGAAATCACTTTGATTCAAATGAAAAACTGAACGAAGAAAAGTGATTCCATGTTCCGATTAAAAACAAATATTAAATAAACATGAAAAACAAATTAGTCTTGCTTTTTTTAGGATGCGCGGTTTTGGGTTATGCTCAAAAGAAGCCTGCTAAAAACACAGTAAAAATTAAACCAAAGTCTGAATTTGTGGCGGAGTTAATGTCAAAAATGACTTTAGACGAGAAATTGGGTCAGTTAAACTTGCCAACATCTGGTGATATTACCACAGGGCAGGCAAACAGCTCAAATGTGGCAAAAAATATTGCTGAAGGTAAAGTGGGTGGTTTGTTCAACATTAAATCAGTTCAAAAAATTAAGGAAGTACAGAAAATTGCGGTGGAGAAAAGCCGTTTAAAAATTCCGTTGCTTTTTGGTATGGACGTAATTCATGGTTACGAAACAACATTCCCAATTCCGTTAGGATTGTCTTGTACTTGGGATATGGCTTTGATCGAAAGAAGTGCGCAGATTGCTGCAAAAGAAGCAAGTGCAGACGGAATCAATTGGACATTCTCGCCAATGGTAGACATTTCTCGTGATCCACGTTGGGGAAGAGTTTCTGAAGGTTCTGGAGAAGATCCGTACTTAGGAGGACAAATTGCCAAAGCAATGGTAAATGGTTACCAACAGCACGATCTTTCTAAAAACAACTCCATTTTAGCTTGTGTAAAGCACTTTGCATTATATGGAGCTCCTGAAGGTGGACGTGATTACAATACTGTAGACATGAGCCATATCAGAATGTTCAATGACTATTTTCCTCCTTACAAAGCAGCTGTTGATGCTGGTGTAGGTTCAGTTATGGCTTCTTTCAACGAAGTTGACGGAATTCCAGCAACTGGAAACAAATGGTTAATGACTGACGTTTTAAGAAAACAATGGGGTTTCAAAGGATTTGTAGTAACAGATTTTACAGGAATTCCTGAAATGATCGAACACGGAATGGGGAATCTTCAAGATGTTTCTGCTTTAGCATTAAATGCTGGAGTTGAAATGGATATGGTTGGAGAAGGCTTCTTAGGGACTTTGAAAAGGTCATTAGATGAGAAAAGAGTTTCTATCGAAACAATTGACAATGCGGTTAGACTTATTTTGGAAGCAAAATATGATTTAGGATTATTCCAAGATCCATATAAATATTGTGATGAGAAAAGAGCAAAAACTGAAATCTTTACAATGGATAGCAGAAAAGAAGCTCGTCAAATTGCAACACAATCTTTAGTATTATTGAAAAATCAAAACCAATTGTTGCCTCTTAAAAAATCTGGAACTATTGGTTTAATCGGACCATTAGCAGACGCGAAAGAAAACATGCCAGGAACTTGGAGTGTCGCAACAAAAATGGAAAATGCAGTTTCGTTATTAAGAGGAATCAAAGAAGTAGCAGGAGCAGGAACAAAAGTTTTATATGCAAAAGGAAGTAACTTAGATTACGATGAAACTTTTGAAACTAATGCTACAATGTTTGGAAAAACATTACACCGCGATTCACGTTCAAAAGAAGATTTATTAGCTGAAGCTTTAAAAGTTGCCGAACAATCTGATGTAATTGTTGCCGCTTTAGGAGAATCTGCAGAAATGAGTGGAGAATCAAGCAGCCGAACAAACTTAGAAATTCCACAAGCGCAAAAAGATTTATTAAACGCTTTATTAAAAACAGGAAAACCAGTTGTTTTAGTTTTATTTGACGGACGTCCTTTAGTAATTACTGACGAAGAAAAAACAGTTCCTGCAATTTTAAATGCTTGGTTTGCTGGTACAGAAGCAGGTTACGCTATTGCTGATGTATTATTTGGAGATGTAAATCCTTCAGGAAAATTAACTTCAACTTTCCCAAGAAGTGTTGGTCAATTGCCAATTTATTATGCACACAAAAATACAGGAAGACCACTTTCTAACACAGAAGGAAAATTCGAAAAATTCAGATCAAATTATATTGATGAAAGAAACGAGCCTTTATTTCCATTCGGATTTGGTTTAAGTTATACGACTTTCGATTATTCAAACATCAAAATTTCTTCTGATAAAATGAATGCATCAGGAAAATTAAAAGTAACAGTTGATGTAACAAACACTGGAAATTTTGACGGAAAAGAAACAGTTCAATTATACATTAGAGATTTAGTTGGTTCTGTAACAAGACCAGTTAGAGAATTAAAAGGTTTCCAAAAAATTGCTCTTAAAAAAGGAGAAAAACAAACAGTAAGTTTTGATATTACTGTAGAGGATTTAAAATTTTATAACTCTGATTTACAATTTGTAGCAGAGCCTGGGCAGTTTGATATTTTCGTTGGAGGAAATTCAAACGCCGATAAGAAAGTTAGTTTTGAGTTAACTAAATAGTTGGTTTATTGATTAGTAATTAGCCCTTCGCGTGTTTGGTTAGCGAAGGGCTTTTTTTTAAAATCAAAAATCTTTTTTGTAATTTTTTAACTACATTATTATGAATATTTTTAAAATATCGAGTCTGGCATTTCTGATTGCTTTCACATCTTGTAATGCTCAAAAAAATGCCATTGTAGCGCATCGCGGAGCGTGGAAAAAGAATAATCTTCCAGAAAATTCAATTGCTGCATTAAGATATGCAATTGATTTAAAATTGCCAGGTTCAGAATTTGATGTTTGGAGAACAGCAGACGATTCGCTTGTAATTAACCACGACGCGCATTACAATAAATTACTTATCGAAGAAACGAATTATGCTAATTTGATAAAATTCAAACTTTCTAACGGAGAAAAACTTCCAACATTATACGAGTACATTTCTGCGGGAATTAAAAACAATAAACATACTCTTTTAGTCTGCGAAATAAAACCTTCGGAACTAAGTAAAGAAAGAGGACAAAAAACTGCTGTAGCAACAGTCGAAACCATTAAAAAATTAAAAGCCAATAAAAATACCTGCTACATCAGTTTTGATTATGATATTCTGAAGAAAATCAGAGAAATAGATCTAAAAACTTCTTTGCAATATTTAGAAGGAAATAAATCTCCAAAAGAAGTTAAAGCTGATAAGATTAATGGCGTTGATTATCATTATTCTGTATTTCAAAAACATCCAGAATGGATTCAGGAAGCAAAAGAAAATAAGATTATTCTAAATGCTTGGACTGTAAACGAAGTGAAAGATATGGATTGGATTATTGAACATAAATTCAATTATATCACAACAAATGAACCCGAACTTTTAAAGGAAAGATTACAGGCAAAAAAATAATCTTTTAGACTTTATAAACTTAAAATCTAACCATGAAAAAAATATGTAAACATTTAACGCTGCTAATTTTTTTGATAACGCTGTTATTCAATCAAAATCTATCGGCACAAAAATTAGGTAAAACTGAGTGGTTTGATCCTAATAAACCCGCAACAACATATTGTAATCCAATAAATATTGGTTACAACTATACAACTTATAATCATAATGGAATTCCATATTCTCGTCGTTCTAGCGCAGATCCGGTTATTATAACTTATAAAGGCGAATATTATTTATTTGCAACAAATCAAGCAGGTTTCTTTTGGAGTAAAGATATGTCAGATTGGAACTTCGTTTACGGAAGTTTCCAGAGACAACCAGGCGATGACGATCAGTGCGCGCCTGCGGCTTGGGTTGTTAATGATACTTTATTTTACGTTGGTTCAACTTGGAAAAGAGATCATCCAATCTGGAAAACTGCTGATCCAAAATCTGGAAGATGGACACGTCATGTAGACAAAGCAATGCTTCCAACTTGGGATCCTGCGATTTTTCAGGACGATGATAAAAAAGTATACATGTACTATGGTTCAAGCGGAAAATTGCCTCTTGTTGGAGTAGAAGTTGATTACAATACTTGGCTTCCAAAAGGAAATCAGGCTGATTATGCAGAATTGTATAAAGCAACTGAAGTAGAAGATATTCAGAAAGTTTATGGACAAGTTAAAGAAGTGGCAATTTTAGATCCTTCTGCTCACGGCTGGGAGCGTTTTGGTCCAAATAATGATATGGAACCAGCACCTTGGGGAAATTTTATTGAAGGAGCTTGGATGACAAAACACAACGGAAAATATTATATGCAATACGGCGCACCAGCAACCGAGTTTAAAGGTTATGCAAATGGTGTTCACGTAGGAGATAACCCGCTTGGACCTTTTACCTATCAAAAACACAATCCGATGTCATATAAACCGGGCGGATTTGTAATTGGTGCTGGACACGGAAATACTTTTGCAGATAATTACGGAAATTATTGGAACACTGGAACTTGTAAAATTTCAATCAAAGACCGTTTTGAGCGTCGCATTGATATGTTTCCAGCTGGATTTGATAAAGATGATGTAATGTATTCGATTACTTCTTACGGAGATTTTCCAATTGTTTTGCCAACAAGTGAGCGTGATCAAACTAAAGGCGCTTCATCAGGATGGATGCTACTTTCTTATAAAAAGCCTGTAACTGTTTCTTCTTCTGAAGAATGTATGGAAGTTGAAACACACAGAATGGATAACGGCGGAAAAAAAGTATATGAAAAATTCTGCTACGGACCTGAAAATTTAACAGATGAAAACATCCAAACTTACTGGTCTGCAAAAACAAGCAATCCAGGCGAATGGCTCCAAATGGATTTAGGAAGACCAATGGAAATAAACGCTTTGCAAATTAATTACGCAGATCATAAAGCAACACAGTATAATAAAGCAATGGACATTTATTACCAATACAATATATTCATGTCTGATGATGCTGTAAATTGGACTTTGGTTGTAGATAAATCTAAAAATGATAAAGATGCGCCTCACGATTATTTAGAGCTTACAAAGCCTTTTAAAGCGCGTTATATCAAAATGGAAAACATTCATAACGCTTCAGGTTTATTTGCGATTTCAGATTTTAGAGTTTTTGGAAACGGATTAGCGGCAAAACCAAAAGCAGTTGCTTCTTTTAAAGTTGATAGAAATAAAGCCGATTCTAGAAACGCAATGATTTCTTGGAAAAAACAATCTGATGCAATTGGTTATAATATTTATTACGGAATTACGCCAGATAAATTATACAACAGCATTATGGTTTACGGCGATAATAGTTATGATTTTAGAGGTTTAGATAAAGGAACAAAATATTATTTCACCATTGAGCCTTTTAATGAAAATGGTATTGGATCAAAAAATAAGATTATCGAAGTAAAATAATTTTTATTTGATGAATCTGTAAAAGCTCCTGTTGCAAATTGAAGAATTTGTAATAGGAGTTTTTTTTGAGAAAAGGTTTAAGAAAAAGCTTTCGAACTGTCTGAAATTTTGTTCCTTTGTGAATATGCTGAATAGCAGATTAAACTCCAAAATTACTACACAAACTATGAAAAAAACGATTCTTTTAACTGCTTTAGTTTTAAACGGATTGACATCTTTTGCTCAGACAAACGATGAAAAAAACATCAAATTATTTTATAAAAAGGCATTAACCGAGGCAAAATGTTATACTTGGTTAGAATATTTATCTAACGATATTGGTGCTCGTTTATCTGGATCTAAAGGAGCAGAATTAGCAGTTGATTACACTAAAAGACAATTAGAAAGTTTAGGACTTGATAAAGTGTATCTGCAAGAAGTTATGGTGCCTCATTGGGTTCGCGGAGAAAAAGAAACAGCTTATATTTTAAATGGAAAAGAGAAAACTGTCGTTCCAATTTGTGCTTTAGGAGGTTCCGTAGCAACTCCAAAAACGGGTATTACAGCAGAAATTATCGAAGTGCAAGGAATTAAAGAATTGACAGAATTAGGAGCCGATAAGGTAAAAGGAAAAATTGTGTTTTATAACCGACCAATGAATCCTGAAAACATAGAAACTTTTACCTCTTACGGAGCATGTGTAGATCAAAGATATGCTGGAGCAAAAGAAGCTGCAAAATTAGGAGCAGTGGGAACAATTGTTCGTTCTATGAATTTACGTTTAGACGATTTTCCTCATACAGGCGCTCAGAGTTATGGCGATCTTCCGAAAGAACAATATATTCCGACTGCTGCAATTAGTACAAATGGAGCAGAATTATTGAGTAAATCATTAAAAGTAAATCCTGCTTTGAAATTCTATTTCAAACAATCTTGCGAAACTTTGCCAGATGCTTTGTCTTATAACGTAATTGGAGAATTGACAGGAACTGTAACACCAGAAAATATTATGGTTGTTGGAGGGCACTTAGATTCTTGGGATTTAGCAGATGGTTCTCATGACGATGGAGCAGGAGTGGTGCAAAGTATGGAAGTTATTCGTATTTTGAAAAACTTAAACTACAAGCCTAAAAATACCATTCGTGTTGTTTTGTTTATGAACGAAGAAAACGGCGGAAAAGGTGGCGCTAAATATGAAGAAGTTTCTAAGCAAAAGAAAGAAAACCACATTTTTGCATTAGAAAGTGATTCAGGCGGATTCTCACCACGCGGATTCTCAATTGAAGCAGATGATGTTAACTTGAAAAAGATCCAAGCTTACAAAGATCTTTTTGAGCCTTATTTAGTACACAGTTTTACAATTGGACATGCAGGTTCTGATATTAGTCATTTAACTTCTCAAGCCATTGTAAAAGCAGGTCTAAAACCCGACTCTCAACGTTATTTTGATTATCACCACGCAGCAAACGATAAATTTGATGCAATCAATAAAAGAGAATTAGAACTTGGTGCGGCAACAATGACTACATTAATGTATTTGTTAGATCAAAACGGAATCGAGATTAAAAAAGCAAATTAAGATTTCTAAAATCAACATACAAAAGCTGTCATTTTTGACAGCTTTTTTTCATAGAAATAATCCCAAATAAACAGAAAATAATTATGTCGCTCCGCTGGAGTTTTTCTGCTTTGTATAATTGTTTTCTATAAATATTATGCTTCTCTGAAGCAAAAACTTTTATGGACGGATTGTTTGTGATTGTTTTTTATTGTCAAGTAAGAATCCCAGAGGGATGAAATACTTATAGAATGTAATAATCGTTTTTTAATCAATTCTAAGAGATTTTATAATTTGTGTTTAAAGCTTCATCACAATCAAATAATAAAAAAACGTGATTGGAATATTTGAAACCAGAATAATGATTTTTACAGCAATATCTTTTCGCTGAAGCGGTAAATGAAGAAACCTTTCAGCCAAATGAACAAACATTATCAAGTTTACAATTATTGAAAACAAAGCAAACGGCCACGCAATAACAAAAACAATAGAATTTTCTTTAGAAATAATATAAAGCAGAAATAAGAGTGTACTTATTATAAAAGTGCCAATTGCTAATTCTATAGATTGTTTTTCTTCAAAAGGTTTATGAATCGTTTTCATGATTTTAAATTTTAAAAGTTTGCTGGATAGTTTGAATCGGAATTAATAACATTTTCGAAAAGTCCAAATAATGAAACTGAAAGGCATTTTTTCCGCGTTTATATTGTAGAATGAAATAGTTTATCCGCTTCGGATAAAAAATAGTTCCTGTTAAAATTACCATATACAAATACAAACTTCTTTTTCCGTTTCCGAATAAATAATACTGCATTCCGATTTCTTCGTAAACTGAAACGCCTGTATTTGTTAAAACATGAATAATGTCGTGATCTTCCAGTTTTTCCTGAATATCAAAATGATTTTTGAAGAGAAAATTACCCAAACCAAATCCTAAACTTTCTTCAGGATAATTCATTAATTTAAATTTATCAATATTCCAAGGTTCATTTTTCTTGAAATATTTTTGATAGGGTTTCTTAGAACATTCGTACAGTTTTTCAATTAAAAAATCTCTCATAAATATATTTTAAAAGTTCTTTGAATTTCAAAGTTAAATGACAAATAAAAAAGCTAGAAATAGTTCACTAGCTTAATTTATAATTTAATAAGTATCGATTACAGTTTTCAATAAATTAGAATCGGCAAGATCGGAAGGAGCAACTACTTTTTCTTCTAGCGGAATATCATTTCCATAACGCTCTTTTAGTATTTTCTGAACTCGGGAATCATTTAAATTAAAATCTTTCAATTCTCGCAATTTTGACAATTCAATTCCAGCAGCATTTTTGTAAATTTTCCAAATCAATTCAGAGCAATAGATTCTATTATCTGTCCATTCAAAATAAGCATCGTATTCTTTGCCATCAAATTGCTGACTGTATTGTTTCATTTTTTCTATAATCTGTGAGTTTAAAGCGCTTTCATCTTTTAATCTTTTAACCACATATTTATTATCTCTTCCATGTTTGATCCAATCTTCAATTGGAGTCAGTTTTACGGGCTGAACAGCTTCAAAAACAAACCATTTTCCGTTAATATCATAAATAATTCCGCAATGCGAAAACTTTGAATTTGTTGCAATACGCACCGCTTCGCATTGTTTTGATTCTGAAGTTTGAAAAATCAGATCGCCGTCTTTAAATTTACCTGCAACTGTTTTTTCTGATTTATTTCCAGTAAACGGATTATTAGGAAAAACTTTGATAGCGACAAATAACGCACATGCAAAACTTAAGATAAAAGTAACCAGAGGAAATAAAAACTTTTTCTTTTTCATAAAGTATAATTTAAAGTACTTTGAGGCACAAAGTAAATAATAAAAAAAATAGCTGCCAAATAAAATGACAGCTATTTTTTAAAATATATTTTTAGCAAATATTAGATTCTAAAGATGCCTCCAACAGCAATAATTCGCTGAAAGTAAGTAAAATGCTGAGAAGCTTTATCTTCATTGCTTGTTGTGGTTTTAATATCTGGCATATTTATATAACCACCTTTTAACTCGCCTTGAACATAAAAATGTTTAAAAAAGGTAATGTTTAAACCAGCTTTCGCAGAAACACCATAACCAGAAACGTGAAAATCATCATGACGTTCTTTTCCTAAAAGAGTAGTGTTTGTTTTTGGATATAAAATACCAGCTCCTAATCCTTCAGTTAAGTTAATCTGAACTTTATCAATATTAGGCAATCCGAACCATTTTGAAATATCATCAAATCTGGCAACTTCAGTATTAATGTAGTTCAAACCATCAGTATGCTCATACATTAAAAATGCAGGACCATTTGCAGGAATTTCACCATTATCATATCCACCTTCTTTAGCTCCGCCTTGCGACATGTCTACAGGTCTGTTATTGTACTCGCCATTATAAATAGATCCAGGATCATTTGCTGGCAAATTAATAGTTCCGTTAACATTTGCAATTTGATTTTGTGACATTACATATTTCATGTGGTCAACACCAATTGTAACACTATAATGATCGCTAAAAAAATAACCTAATCTCAAATTAGTTTGAGGAATAGTCATGTTAGCAGGATTAATGTAATCAACATGCCAGCCTTTTGGTTTATCATGAGCTGCCATATTTTCAACTGTAAAGTTGTAATCCTTTCCTCTGAAATTCACATCAGATTTAGAATAACTTTCTCTGTTTCCGCCCCACATTACAAAGAATTTTCCTTTATTGTGCGCAGCGTATTTTTGTACTGGAATTTCCTCCTGAGCAAATGTGTTTAAAGAAACACAAGTCAGTAAGAAAAATAAAATTTTTGTTTTCAAAGAACTTAAGTATTATAAATTAAAATGCGTTAACCGTTTTTCTGATAGCAACTAACTTGTTCATTAAACCTTCAAAATAGTCTAAATGAAGCATATTTGCACCATCACTTTTTGCATTAGCTGGATCAAAATGTGTTTCGATAAAAATACCGTCAACACCAACTGCAATACCAGCTTTTGCTACTGTTTCGATCATATCTGGTCTTCCGCCCGTAACTCCAGCAGTTTGATTTGGCTGTTGTAAAGAATGCGTAACATCCAAAACTGTAGACGCATATTGTTGCATAGTCGGAATTCCTCTAAAATCAACAATCATGTCTTGGTAACCAAACATAGTACCGCGATCTGTAACCATAACATTCTCGTTATTACAGTCTAATACTTTTTGTACAGCATGTTTCATGCTTTCTGGACTCATAAATTGCCCTTTCTTCAAGTTTACCACTTTTCCAGTGTTTGCCGCAGCAACAACAAGATCTGTCTGACGAACTAAGAAAGCAGGAATTTGTAAAACATCTACATATTGAGCTGCCATGTCGGCATCTTCGTTAGTGTGAATATCTGTAACAGTCGGAACGTGAAATGTTTCTGAAACTTTTCTTAAGATTTTTAATGCTTTTTCGTCACCAATCCCAGAAAAGCTATCAATTCTAGAACGGTTTGCTTTTTTGAAAGATCCTTTAAATACATAAGGAATCTGAAGATTGTCGGTAATACCAACTAATTTTTCAGCAATTCTCAACGCCATTTCTTCTCCTTCGATAGCACAAGGCCCCGCCAATAAAAAGAAATTCCCGCTGTCAGTATGCTTAATTTGAGGAATATGTTGTATGTTCATAATATGATTTTTTGACAGTGCAAAGGTAGTTATGATTTATGAGTTTCAGATGAAGATTTAAGATTATTTTATGAAGCTAATCCTGCTATCCGCTTCAAACAATGTTCACTGAACTCCGCTTAAAATAAATTACCTGTGAGGTAATCTTTTTCTCCAAATCCTTTTTTTCTTTGGTCGTTGCAGGAGCTTCCGTTGGTCGCTCTGCAACGACCAGAAAAAATAGGCTTTCTCAAAAAAGGATTTCCGCTTCTATCAGGGCTAGGAGTTTCGTGGAATTACGAAAAATTAAGTTAATTTTGAGTTTCAAAAAGTGATAAATTTACTCCAGCACATTCAGCAGTCAATTCATTAAACTTCTCTGAATCTATAATTCCAATTCCTCCTTGTGCCAATATTTCAATTTTATTCTCAGTTATAATTTTATAGTTAAAATTGGATAAATTTGAAATTCCTGTTTCTGAAGTTTGTTTTCTAATTTGACTTTGGTATTTATAATAGTTTTCATTACAGATTAAAATACCAGAGATTGCTCCCATGGTTAAATCGATAACTTGAAAATCTACAGTTCCAATAGATTCATTGTTTATAAGAATTTCACATTTCATATTTACTTTGATTTTTTTCGCTGATTATAAATCAAAAAATAAAAATTAATTCTGCTTCAATCTCAATCCCATCGGAACCATTAAAATTCCTTTTTCGTAAACATTCAAATAAAGTTTAATTGGTTTTTTTTGACCTTCCCATTTTAATTCATAAACATTCAAAAATCCAGCTCCCATGTTGCTTCTTTTGGTCGGAAACGGACAACAGGTTTCTAATTTTGTGTACGTTATTTTTTCGCCACTTGGTCCGGCTAAGGCATTAAGAAAACGAGATTCGTTTAAAGCTTCATTATTAGTATTTTGGAAAAATATATTTACAGGATAATCAGGATCGTAACCGTATTTTTTGTCTTTCGCAAATTGGTTAATGACAAAAGTATTGTCTTTTTTTAGAACTAAATCTGGAGCATTATCGTCTACATTTTTTAAAGTTGATTTCGTGCTTACACATGAAGTTACGGAAAGCAATAAGACAATAAAAAAGGCAATTTTTTTCATGAGTTTGGTTGTTATAAATAGAAGTAAATTATTCTTGCGTTTTCTTTGGATTTAGTTTTAAAATACCAACTACAATCAGATATTGTGCCAGAAGATAAGTCAGCATAATAAAAAAAGAGCTTTTTGGAATTGGAGCATAAAATTTATTTATAGCCAAAATACTATCAGAAACAACGAAGCAAAGTGCGCCAAAGAAAACCAGATAATTTCCAGGTTTTTCCCAAACTAAAAGTCCATTAACAGCAAATAATAACATAATTGAAATGATGGAAGCATAAACACTGACAGGAATTTCAAGATCTCCTAAATGTGGCATTAAAAAAGAAACCATTCCGATAAGATATAAAGCAATCAGGACGCTGCCAATAATAAAAAGCGTTTTATTCTGCTTTTTTCTAACTTTATTCTGTTTATTAAACAAAACACAGTAAAGAATATGTGCCGTTAAAAAGGCTAAAAGACCAAAAATAAAATAGGTTTCGCCAAGATCGCTAAAAAGCAAGATAACATCGCCAATCCACGAAAAAACAAGCGCGGCAAGCAAAGTATTTTGTGTTGGAAATTTTCTGTAAAAATAAGCGCCAAACCCGATAACAGGTATTAAAATAGGCTTTAAAAACAGATCAAAGCTCTCAAAACCTGACAAAAGAATGATTAAATAGACTATACTGAACGCAATATAAATCTTGAAAAAGTAAGAATTTCTCATAATAGGGGTTATGAATTTATATATTGGTTTTGTTTGATTTTAAATTCAAAATGTACAAAATAAATTGTTGCGAGAAAAGATAAAATCAGATAAGCAAAAATAATATAATTACTAATTGGAATTACGCGATTTAATCCGAACCAATCGCCATAATAGGTAATTATACAAATTACAAATCCTAATCTTAGTGATTCCCAAAATACAGCAAATTTACTTTTGTCCATTAATTCAGAGTAGCTATAGATTGTCAGGAAAATAAAAAAGCCATAAACAAATATGTTAGGAAGTCCGATTTTAGCAATATTATCGAATAAATAGCTTACAAATAATAACGTAATTAGTACTTGAACGACCGACCAATAAATTAATTTTGCTGAGTTTTGAGTTCCATATTTTTCAAAATCAAAAACATTTTCAATTTTGTTTACGGGATATTTTTCTTCAAAGTTTTCTGGACGCCAACCTGTTGGTTTAAACCAAATTGTTAGTTTGTCTTTCCATTTTGGAGCGCGCCAAGCATCTGAAATTAATAGACTTAAATGCTGAAAATTTATTTTAATCGGATTCCAAGTATTAGCTGGTCTTGTAATTCCGAATACAGGCGGAACATCATCTAATTCTTCCTGAAAAGTTCCAAAAAGCTTATCCCAAAAAATAAAAATTTGTGAATGATTTTTGTCCAAATATTCTGGATTTATGGCATGATGAACCCGATGATGCGAAGGAGTAACCAAAATATGCTCAACAAAACCCATTTTTTTGATGTGCTTGGTATGATACCAAAATTGTAAAAATAAATGTATAGGAAGTGTAATTGCAATAACAGAAGCCGGAACACCAAGTAATGCTGCTGGAATTAGTAAAAAAGTAAATAAATTAACCAAACTGGCAATTGGCTGACGAAGTGCGCAAGCCAAATTAAACTCTTCACTACTATGATGAATCGCATGTTTGTTCCAAAGAAAATTAATTTGATGTGCTAATCGGTGACTCCAATATCCGTAGAAATCAATAACAAAAAAGGCAATAAAATAGGAGAGAACGTTTGCTTCTAAATGCTGTAAGGCAATTTTAGAAACCAACCATTCGTAAGAAAGAAATGTAATGCTTAATCCTAAAACGTCTTTGACAGAATTAGTAATTCCGGAACTAATGCTTGATACGCTGTCGATAAGAGGAGCCGTATCATTTTTTTTATAAATGCCATATATTTTTTCGATAATAATTAATGTCAAAAAAATAGGCATTGCAATAATTAATATTTTTCCATATTCTTCCATAAAAAAAACATTCTATTTCATTCAAATATAGAATAAAATAGAATGTTTTTTACATTATTTGCAATTAAACAATTTCGGCGCTAAGCCCAGCTTCCAAAAGTTGTGTACATTGTGGTTTAAGTTTTTCGATCGGACCTGTTTTTACAGTGCATTTTCCGTTGTAATGTACAATTAAGGAACATTGTTCTGCTTGTTCTGCTGTGTGGTCGCAAACACGCATTAAAGTATCAATAACGTGGTCAAATGTATTAACGTCGTCGTTATACATAATGATTTCGTTATTAAAAACAGCCGCTTCTTTCTCACGGACTTTTTCTCTTACTTTTTCTTTAGTACTCATCTTATTTAGTTTTTTGTACTTTGTAATTACTCTATCTAATTTACGTATTTTAATGATACCCAGTTGTTTCTTTGTAGCTTTTTAACATACGTTAATCCTTTTTCAACACAAGAAGCATCTATAAATGGAATGTCTTCTTCGTAGAAACCGCTAAAAAGAATAATTCCTTTTGGGTTCAAAGCATCAACATAAGCTTGCATATCATTCAATAAAATATTTCTGTTGATGTTGGCAATGATTAAATCGTATTTTTTTCCAGCCAATAAAGCGGCATCGCCCTCATAAACGCTTATATGTTTACAGTTATTACGTTCAGCATTTTCAATAGAATTCAAATAACACCAATTGTCTATGTCAATTGCATCAATAGGTTCAGCACCTTTCATTTCGGCAAGAATAGCCAAAATTGCAGTTCCGCAACCCATATCAAGTGTTTTTAAACCTTTCACATCCATTTCTAATAAATGCTGAATCATCATGTGAGTCGTTTCGTGATGACCAGTTCCAAAACTCATTTTTGGTTCAATTAAAATATCAAATTCAGCATTTGTTTTTGGGTGAAAAGGAGCTCGAACGTGGCATTTTCCGTCAACATCAATTGGTTCGAAGTTTTTTTCCCATTCTTCGTTCCAGTTAACCTGATCTATTTCTTCAATGGTATATTCAATTTTAAATTCGTCAGATTGCAAAATGTAAATATCATCCAGAATATTCTCGTCCCATAAATCCTTTTTCACAAAAGCCGAAATTCCGTTTTCAGTTTCTGTAAAACTTTCAAACGCTTTTTCGCCCAATTCTGCCACTAAAATTTCCGAACCCAATTCTTTTGGTTCAATTGTAAAATGATATCCTAAATAGATGTTTGACATAAATAAAAAATTTTTGCAAAGGTAAGAATAGAAAGTAGAAGTTGTCTAAAAATCTAAAAGAACATTCTTATTTTAAGAATAATTTAAACATAAAAAAAGCGATGCGTAATGCATCACTTTGTATTTTGGTTTGCCACAGATTAAAAGGATTAAAATGATTTTAATATTGAACTAAAAAAATCTGTGAAAATCCTTTTAATCTGTGGCTAAAAATAAATTTAGATAGCTGTAACGATAGCTAAGAAATCATCAGCTTTTAAAGCTGCACCTCCAATTAAACCACCATCAACGTCTGGTTTAGAGAAAATTTCTTTTGCATTTTCTGGTTTTACAGAACCACCGTATAAAATAGAAACTTCGTCAGCGATTTCAGCTCCGAAAGCTTTACGGATAGTTTCTCTAATAAATTCGTGCATTTCTTGTGCTTGTTCTGGCGAAGCAGTTTCTCCTGTTCCGATAGCCCAAACTGGTTCGTAAGCTAAAACAACTTTAGACCAAGATTCTTTTGCAATATGGAAAACGCCATCACGCAATTGGTTTTCAACAATATTGAAATGATTATCAGATTGACGGTCTTTTAATTCTTCTCCAAAACAGAAAATAACTGTCATGTCATGTTTTAAAGCCGTATCTACTTTATTTGCGATTAAAGCGTCAGTTTCATGAAAAATAGCTCTACGTTCCGAGTGACCTAAAATTACAGTGTTAACACCAATGCTAGTTAACATATCTGCAGAAATTTCTCCTGTAAAAGCACCGCCTTCAGCTTGGTGAACGTTTTGAGCAGAAACTCCAATAGTTGTGTTTTTTAATTTTGTAGCGGCAGCTTGTAAGTTTACAAAAGTTGGAGCCACAATTACTTGTGCATTTGTTTTTGCTGGAATTTTAGCAATTAACTCGTTTAATAATTCTTCAGTTTGAGCTGCATTTTTATGCATTTTCCAGTTTCCTGCAACAATCGATTTTCTCATTTTGGTAGTTTTTATTATTTTTTAATTTTTTGTTTTTGAAGAAGCCAAAATTCAATTGTAATTGAATTTTGACATTGATATTTTTATTGAAAATTATTTCAATGATTTTAAAGTTTCGTCGATTTTAGCAAAATCAGTTTCGATAGCACGGTAAAGAGTAATGTTTCCTTTTTTATCCACAATGATGTAACGAGGAATCCAGTCTAAATCTATTGCTTTTCCGAAAAGACCTTTCATTCCGTCATTCATCATATAATGATCGCCTTTGTTTAATTCGTGTTTTTCAATTCCTGCTTTCCATTTTTCAGCCGTTTTATCAGCAGAAATAAATAAGTAAGAAACATCAGGATTATTGGCTTGTAATTCTTTTAATTTTGGCATTGCTTTCACGCAATCGCCACACCAAGAAGCCCAAACTTCGATTACCAAAGTTTTTCCTTTGTATTTTTTTAAGATGTTTTTAAAAGTGGTTTGACTATTGTCTGTTCCTAATAATTTTTCAGCTAAAGCTTCTTTAGAAAAAGCTGTTTTTTGAGCTTGCGAACAAGAAAAGGTAATAAATGCAATTACTACTAAAGCAATTTGTTTCATATGTAAAATAAATTATTTTTAAAATTAAGTACTGAATTCACAAAGTTAAACAAACAATTTGAAAGCCAAATGGAGATTAACAAAATTTGAAGACTCGTTTGTTTTGTAACAATAAGTTAAATTTTGGTTAGAAAAACAAGAATGAAATCGTAATAGTAGAGGAGAAATTCAGGTAATTTTTTTAACCATTCTTTTCGAATTCGAAAAAAAGAGTAATTTTTTGATTTGACGGATAACTTTTAGAGGAAAAAAACGTCAGATTTGAAGTGATAAAGCATAAAAAAAAGCTACAAATTAAATTGTAGCTTTTTTGGAGTAATATAATAGTAATTACAACTTCAAATCATCAACATCATTATAATGTACTTTTTGAACAATAGTTCCGTCATGAACAACAACAATACTTGGATTTGCTCTTTCGACAGTTTTTAAAGCTGTTCCGTCGCAGAAATAGAAATCAAGATCTAAAGCATATTCTTTTTTAGCTTTTGCAATTTCTTCAGCTCCAGAAGCCGTCATTCCGATTACTTTATAACCTTTTGCTTTTGCATCGGCACTAACTTTTGCTAATTTTTTCATTCCTTCAGGATTTGATAAATTCAAATCGTAAGTAACGAAAATCAATAATTTTGGTTCTTTTAATAATTCTTCTTTGTAATCAGAATCATCTTTTGTCATTGTAAAATCGTGAATTGGCGGTACGTAACCTTCAGAAATCACTTTGTCTTTTCTGTCAACAAATGTTGCGCCTTCTGGAATATTCATCAAATCTTTTTCTGTGAATTCTTTGTCAACGCCATTTACTTTGTAGATAAAAATCATTTCTACAACCGATTTTGGCGCACCTTCCGGAATTTCCATTCCTTTCTCAATATTTGTTCCCACTTTATACGGACGGAAATCTTTAATCGGATTATGGTTTAAAACCCAAACCGCCATAAAAACGCATAAAACAATACTGATTAATACGACGATATTAGTAATCATTTTTGAAAATAATGGTTTTACTAATTTCTTATTGATGAACAAAATCAAAATAAAGAAAAGTAAAACAACATCTTTTGTGAATGATTGCCAAGGCGTTAAGTGTAAAGCGTCTCCAAAACATCCACAATCTTTTACGACATCAAAATAAGCAGAGTAGAAGGTAAGGAAAGTGAAGAAAATAATTAAAAGCAATAAAGCCCAAATGGTTAGTTTCGATTTGTAACCGACTAAAAGCATTACGCCTAAAACTACTTCCAGAATTACCAAAAAGATTGCTAAACCTAAAGCTAAAGGCTCTAAAAATGGCATGTTGAAAACTGGTTCGCTAAAATATTCAGCTAATTTATAAGAGAATCCAACAGGATCATTTAGTTTAATTAATCCAGAAATGATAAATAATACACCGACAAATAATCGGGAAAATTGAGTAATAATGTTTTTCATGAGAAATCTATTTGGGATTTTATTTTTCGCCTAAAATTTCAAAAATTAATCTTGAAAATTTTTGAAATTCGTGACAAACATTTATTTGATAGGTTCTAGAATTAAAGCAAAAACAGAATAATTAATCATATCCTGATAATTTGCATCGATTCCTTCAGAAACTATTGTTTTTCCTTTATTGTCTTCAATTTGCTTAACGCGAAGAATTTTCTGCAAAATCAAATCAGTTAAAGAACTTACACGCATATCGCGCCATGCCTCGCCATAATCATGATTTTTGGCTTCCATCAAATCTTTAGTCAATTTTACTTTAGCATCATACAACTCAGTTGCTTTTTCAACGTCAAGATCCGGCTGATCTACAACGCCCAATTCTAACTGAATTAAAGCCATAATAGAATAATTGATGATTCCGATAAATTCTCCTTTTTCATCTTCATCAACTTTACGGACATCATTTTCCTGTAAACTTCTAATTCGTTGCGCTTTTATGAAAATTTGATCGGTTAGCGATGGCAATCTTAAAATTCTCCATGCACTGCCGTAATCTGTCATTTTATTGATAAACAACGTACGGCAAACCGCGATAACATTATCAAATTCTTGGGAAGTATTCTTCATTTATATGCTGTATATTTGCTAAAATTTCTTCAAAAATAAGGATAATTTTTTAAGAGTTTCAAGTTTCAGGTTTTCTTTGTTTCAAGTTTTTTCTAAACAAAGTGTTAATGCTGATAACTTGAAACTTGAAACTTGAAACAAAACAAACAATGACAATTAATTGCAAAGGTGAACTTATAGATTTATCATTCCCGAAAGTTATGGGAATTTTGAATGTTACACCAAATTCTTTCTTTGACGGAGGAAAATATAAAAACGAAGACGAAATTATTTCGCAAGTAGATAAAATGCTTTCTGAGGGCGCTACATTTATTGATATTGGCGCATATTCTAGCAAACCAAGTGCTGAATTTGTTTCCGAACAAGAAGAAATTGACCGTATTGTTCCTGCTATAGAATTGATTCTAAAGCATTTCCCTAAAGCATTATTATCAATTGACACGTTTAGAGCCGAAGTTGCAAAAGCAAGCATAGAAAGTGGCGCTGCGATTATAAACGATATTGCAGCAGGAGAATTGGACGGTAAAATGTTTGATGTAATTGCAAAATACAATGTTCCGTATATTATGATGCACATGCGTGGTAATCCGCAAACTATGCAGAGTTTAACGCAATATTATGATATTTTAAAAGAAATACTTTTCTATTTCTCAGAAAAAGTGAAAAAAGCAAGAGCTTTAGGAATCAATGATTTGATTTTGGATCCAGGTTTCGGTTTTGCCAAAACAACCGATCAAAATTATGAAGTAATGCAAAAAATGGAGCTTTTTAATTTGTTAGAATTGCCTGTTTTAGCTGGAATTTCAAGAAAATCAATGATTTATAAAACACTCGATATTACACCGCAAGAAGCTTTAAACGGAACAACTTTCTTAAATACTATTGCTTTGACAAAAGGCGCAAAAATTCTTCGTGTTCATGATGTAAAAGAAGCTGTGGAATGTGTTACTTTGTTTAATAAAATGAGTTTTTAAATCGCCAGTTTTGTCATTTCGACGAAGGAGAAATCTTCGTTGCTAGATTGACAAAGAATGGATTCTCATTGCCGAGTTACTTGCGAAGATTTCTCCTTCGTCGAAATGACAAACTTTGTGTAAAATGAATTTTAAAAATATGAAATACTTTACCCTAATTATAGCTTTCCTACTTTTCTCCTGCGGAAAAAAAGAAGACGTTTTACTTCCAAAATCAAACATCACAATTGTAAAAGATGTGCAAGATCTTTCGCCAATTTATATCTTTTTCAAAGTTGAAGGAAAAGATACAATTGCAGATGTAAATCGAAAAAGCAGTATTATTTCGACCAATTGGATTTTGAATATTGACAAACGTCTGCCTTTAAAATTGGTAATTCCAGAAGTAATGAAATTGCAGGAAAAAAAGCGAGCAGATAGCGCCCACAAAAATGAAAATGCCGAAAATTATTATTCTTACGCAGATTCTATTGGGAAAAATCTAGCCTTTTTGCCTTTCACGAAAGTGTTTTATAAAATGGAGAAACCTACAGCAGGAAGTTTTGTAGTTTACTTTAAAAAGGGAAAACAACAGGTTTTTATGGGGAATAAGGAAATAAAAATAGCAGAAATATTAAAGTATTTTTATAGCATAAAGTTTGAAAAAGTGCCAAATCTGGTGTTTCTATTTGATAAGGAAATGAGTTATGAAGATTATATTCAATATAAAATTCTACTTCAAAAAGATGTAACTCACAATCTTGATGTGCTTCCTGTAGAATTCATTTTTTAACTTGAAACTTTAAACCTGAAACAAAAAGTTACTGATGATGATAAGGTTCATTTCTTAAAATCGTGAATCCTCTATACAATTGTTCGATAAAAAATAAACGAACCATTTGGTGCGAGAACGTCATCAGCGAAAGCGAAACTTTTCCTTGGGCTTTTTTGTAAACGGTTTCAGAAAATCCGTAAGGACCGCCAATTACGAAAACTAAAGTTTTAACACCCGAATTCATTTTCTTTTGTAGTTCTTCAGAAAAACCAACGCTTGAGAATGTCTTTCCGTTTTCATCCAACAAAATCAATTGATCAGTTGCTGAAAGTTTAGACAGAATTAATTCGCCTTCTTTTTCTTTTTGCTGACTTTCAGATAAGTTTTTTACGTTTTTGATGTCAGGAATAATTTCCAAATCAAATTTGATGTAAAATGATAAACGCTTGGTATAGTCGTCAATCAAAGTTTGAAGCGATTTATTATCTGTTTTGCCTATTGCTATAAGTTTGATATTCATTGGTTAAAATTTTTAGTTTCGAATTATACTAATTCGCACGAATTTTATTAAACACATGGAGGCATAGTTTCTCTTTGTCTAAAACGGCGTTTCACTAATTGAAATGCACATAGCTATGTGTGAAAGCTTGCTTTTTTAGTAATCTTAAAAAGGAATAATAAAATATATGTTTCTATGTGTTTAATTTTTCAATACAAAGCTTATTTTTTTAAATCTGTGCGCTACGTTTTTTTATTTTCAAAAACCGTTTCGAAATGTTCTACAATTGGAAATAGTTCATAATAATGATGCAAAATCTTTTTCCATTCTAAATATGCTTCAGAAGTTCTAAAACTAATTGTATGATCTTCAAGTGTATATTGGTAATTATCCTAACAGGTTTCAAAAATCTGCTAGGTATTTTTAAGCTTTGTTAATTTTTAGAAAATTTCGTTTCAAAAGCTTTAAAACGATTATCTAAATCTTTAATCAATTGTTTTTTAACCGATTCATCTTGAATGAAGCTGTAATTGATGCTGTTATAAACGTATTTTTTAATTGTTTCGTAATTAACATCAGGATATCTTTTCGCTAATAAAACATATTGTTCTGTCATATTGCTTCTTAAAATTCCCGCGTCATCTGTACTGATTACAATTGGTACATTAAATTCTTTATAAAGCGTAAACGGATGTCTGTTTTCTTTTACTTTCAAAATGAATTCATTACTGGTCAAATTAATCTCAATCGGTATGTTTTTCTGAGCCATATATTTCAATAAATCATACGAATTAGCCTCGTAAGCAATATCCACTCCGTGACCAATTCTATTTGCGCCAGCGACATAAATAGCATCGTTTATGTGCCAAGTCAATTCTTCTGGTTGAACCAAACCTAAAGTTAATTCGCCCGCGTGAAGTGTGTATTTTACGTTTGGAAATTTAGAGTGGCAATATTTAAACATTACCATGTGAAGCCAATAATCTTTCATAGAATTTTCGCCATGTTCTGGAGAAACGATGTTTACACCTGCAGTCAGTTTACTTTCGCTTGACGAAATGAAAGCAATCACTAGATTTTTGAATAAATCAACAGGCTCCATAAAACGTAGCACAAAGTTCTGATAACGCATTGTAAATTTGTCGTCATCTATTTTTAAATCTTTATGAAGTTTTGCTAGGAAATTAGTATTGAAATCATTGGCGTACTTTTTTGCTTCTTTTTTCTCAAGAGATTTATATAAATCATCTAAAAGTTTGAGAACAGATTTTTCATCCTTTTGATTTGCTGCCTGACGTAATTTGTTATTAAAATCAGTCAAATCTGAAACATTCATGTCGCACGGAATTGTTGACAATTGCGTTTCGAGATAAAGAACATTTTCTGCAATAGCACGTTTTTTTAGTTCCAGCATTCCTTCTGCAAAATGACCTTTAATTGTAGGTTCAAATTTCATAAAAGAATCAAAAAACTGATCGTCTGAAGGTACAGAACCATTATAATCTTTAATCGACCAAGTCTGCATAACTTGTTGTTGATAATAGTCTAATTTTCCTTTGTTTTTAAGAGAAGTAAAGCTTTCCCAGTTTCCTTTTTCAGGTTTAGTTTTAGAAACTTCCATAGTTTCTAAGTTCAAGTAAAAATCTTCTGCAATGGCTCTTTCTAAAAGCGGTTCTGCGTAAACTGATCCTGAAAAATGGTGGTGTAAATCGCCTCCTTTTGGCATTTGTTGAAAAAAAGCTGTTAAGAGAGCTTCATTATTTCTGATTTTTTCTAAATAATTCTCAGCCGATTGAGAAAAGCCGATTTGTGTTATAAAAATACAGAAAAGCGTAATTATCCTTGTCATACTCTAAGTTTAAATTACGCGCAAATATACGAGTTTTCGGAGAATTTTGAAAATTGAATTTTGTTGCGTTGTTTTTTTAACGCAAAGAACGCAAGGTTTTTATTCCAAGCTTAACTTAATATAAACGCAAAGTTCGCAAAGCTTTGTCTAAAAAACTCTGCGAACTTTGCGGTTCAAAAAAACTTAGAACCTTAGAACCTCAGAATCTTAGAGGCTTCAAGAAAAAAGTACATCACGTATTTCTTCAACTTTATCAAAAACGCTTTTTGCAAAAGGACAAAGCGGAATAATTTTTAAGTTGTTTGCTCTTGCATAATCTACCGCTGCCATAACTAGTTTTTTGCCGACACCTTTTCCGTTAAAATCTGGGCTTACTTCTGTATGATCAATAATAAATTTGCTGTCTCCGGCCCAAGTGTAAGTCATTTTTCCGGCTTCTTTTCCGTCTTCTAGGGCTTCAAAATAGCCTTTTCTGATATCATTTATTTGTTGAATTTCCATATTATTTATACTAAAGAAGTTTCTATTTTAATTGTGTTTATTAGTGTTTTATGAACAGGACAACTGTTGGCAATTTTTAAAATTCGTTGTTTTTGCGCATCGTCTACATTTCCTGTAATTAAGATTTTGGTTGAAAATAAAGAAACAGTATGTTCTTCATTTTTTTCAAAATCTACCCAAATCGAAAGTTCTGAAACGTCCCAAGCTTTGCGGTCAATATACATTCGCAACGTAATTAAAGTGCACGAAGCTAGAGAAGAAGCCAGAAGTTCAAACGGACTAAAACCTAAATTTTTTCCGCCTATTTCTTGCGGTTCGTCAGAAATTAAAATATTACCTGTTTTAGAAGTTATTTCTGTGCGATATTTTCTTGTATCGATTGTTGCTTTAATTGTATCCATAAGTTATTTGATTCTTGGTTCTGGTAATGGCACAAATTCGGTTTCGCCAGGAACTTTTGGAAAAGTCTGTTCTGTCCAATCTTTTTTGGCTTTTTCGATGAGGTTTTTATCTGAGGAAACGAAATTCCAAAAGATAAAATGTTCTTCAGGAAAAGGCTGTCCACCAAAAATGTAAACTGTAGAGTTTTCGGCAATTTCAAATTCACAAAGAGAAGCTTCAGTTGTAATTAAAATTTGTCTCGGATCATAAACATGTTCGCCATTTTTTATACTTCCTTCTAAAATGTATAATCCACTTTCGCCGAATAAATCTTTTCCAATATTGATTTTTTTAGCTTCTTTGCTTTTAATTTCAATAAAGTATAACGGACTGTAAACAGGAACTGGCGATTTTTTGCCAAAAGCTTCACCCGCAATCAATTTATATGAAACTCCGTCTTCTTCCCAAGCCGGAATATCATCTGCTTCAACATGCGTAAAATTAGGTTCCATTTGTTCCAATTCTTTTGGAAGTGCCACCCAGATTTGTAATCCGTGAAGCATTTTATCTGAATGTCTTAAATATTCTGGCGTTCTTTCAGAGTGAACAATTCCTTTTCCGGCAGTCATCCAGTTTACGGCGCCAGGTTTTATTTCTAATTCCGTTCCTAAACTGTCGCGGTGCATAATGCTTCCTTCAAACAAAAAAGTCAAAGTTGAAAGTCCGATATGTGGGTGCGGCGGAACATCCATATTTTCATGATCACTTAAATGCGCAGGTCCCATATGATCGATAAAAATAAATGGTCCTACAGCTCTTTTTTCACGGAAAGGCAATAAACGCCCAACCATAAAGTTGCCAATATTGGCAGCACGTTCTTCGATAATTAAACTGATATTTGACATGTGGTATTTTTTATTTGATTTGAAAACAAAATTACAGTTGTGATAGAAATCTGTAACTTAATTTAGATTAAGAAAGCTTGTTTTTTTTTTTGATTTATAAAAGTAAGGAAAAACGTTGGTTAAGTTTTTACGTGATGATTAAATTTAATTTCAAAAAGTCCCAGAGGTAGGAAATATTTGTAGAATAATAAGGTTGCCACAACGACAAAGCTCCAGTGGGGCGAAATAAATATGTCGCTCCGCTGGAGCTCTTTTGTGGAAGACGATAATATTGGCTATAAATATTCTGCTCCCCTGGAGCATTTAAATTGGAATATTAATCAATCAATTCAAATTCCAAAACTTCACTCTCAGTTCCATTAATAATAATAGACAATTGATGAGTTCCTGTATGAAAAACACGTGTCGTAATCAATTTAAAAGATTGATTTCTTTCAATTTTAGTTAATTGATTCGGATGATAAATTTTCTCACTTATTTTAAACACTTTTTTAGCCAAATGTCCTTTTGCTTTTTTATAATGAACAGCGTATTCTAAACGAACTGTTTTTGGTTCTATATTTTTGTTATTTAAGTGAAAGTGAAACTGCAAATAATCTCCAATTTTTACAGTTGGAGTTTTAATTTCAAATAAAGAAAGTTCAATATTCGTGCTTTCTAAACCATAATGACTTAAAATTTCTGGATGTCCTTGTTTTAATAAAGTTCTGCATCCGTGTTTAATAATTCCGTCTGTTTCTTTGCTGTATCCTTTCCATTTATTGGCGATTTCTAATACAATCTTCGGATTATCTTTCGCAATATCATTTAAATTATTGGCAACGCTTCGGCGAACATATTCGGAAGGATCGTTTTTTAAATTTTCTAAAATAGGTAAAATAGAAGAAGGATCTTTTTTCAAAAACGGAATCGCCATTGCCCACGGTAATCTTGGGCGCGAACCTTCGCTTGCTAATCTTCGAACGTGATGATTTTCGTGTAATGACCATTTTACCATTTCATCGATCATTTGTTCTTTGTATTTTATAATGAAAGGGCGAACGGCAAATTCACAGCTTATAAATTGAGTTATAGAAACAAAGGCTTTTGCAGAGGTTTTGAAATCGTCTAAACCATACATTTCAATGTAATCAGCAAAAAAAATGAAAGCTAAATTGCTGTCTACGAAATTATTTTTCTTTAGATTTTCGATTATTTTATCAATTAAAGCAACGGCTTCAGGAAAATTTTGCGGCATAAATTGATGAAACACAACTGTTGTATGTTTCATTCGTTCTTTCCATTCTTTTTGAGCAAAATCACCTTCGTAAATTGCTTCAATAAATTTTTGTTTGTTGAATTTTGGATGCACTTCGGCGACAGCCTGACTAAATTTTTCGTAAAAAGAAACCGAGTAAATATCTTTAATTAATCCCATAAATTTTGCTTGATTGAACCTCAAAGATATTTAATGTTCGTTAAATTTTCTACCATTAAGGCATTAAGTTTATTAAGTTTTGTGCTTAATTTCTCTTTAATAAGTTACTTGTTTAAAAAAGAAATATTTTGCAATCATTGTTTAATGAAAGGGAAGAAGTGGCACTAAGAATTCGAACTTAATTTTCTTAATTTCTTAATGGTTAAAAAAGAAAATTTTAATGTTTTGAAAAATTTTTCATGTTAATGAAGCTTTCAAATCCATAAAATATATCCTAATTTAGCATTATTATTAAAAATAGAAAAATGATAAGCAAAGCTCAATTTCAAGCCGAATTACAACTTTTAATTACTAATGCCATCAGAGAAGATGTTGGTCCAGGCGATTACAGTTCGCTTGCCTGTATTCCTAATACAGCTCATGGTCAGGCGAAATTATTAGTAAAAGATCAAGGAATTATTGCTGGTGTTGAACTTGCTAAAATGATATTTGAATATGTAGATTCGAATTTGAAAGTGAAAACTTTTATTGAAGACGGAACGCACGTAGAATACGGAGAAGTTGTTTTTGAAGTTTCTGGAAGCTCTCAATCTATTTTAAAAGCCGAAAGAGTGGTTTTGAATACGATGCAAAGAATGTCTGCAATTGCTACAAAAACAAATCATTTGATGCAGCTTTTAGAAGGCACAAATGCAAAAATATTAGATACGCGTAAAACAACTCCAAATTTTAGAGTGGCTGAAAAATGGGCTGTAAAAATAGGAGGAGGCGAAAACCATCGTTATGCTTTGTACGATATGATTATGCTGAAAGATAATCATATTGATTTTGCAGGCGGAATTACGCGCGCTATTGCTAAAACAAAAGAGTATTTAAAAGAAAATAATCTGGATTTGAAGATTATTGTTGAAGCTCGAAATTTAGATGAAATTAGAGAGATTTTGCAAAGTGATGGAGTTCATAGAATTCTGATTGATAACTTTAATTATGAAGATACAAAAACGGCTGTAAAATTAATTGGATCAAAATGCCAAACAGAATCTTCAGGAAATATTAGCGAAAAAACCGTTCGCGAATATGCATTGTGCGGAGTAAATTATATTTCTTCCGGGGCTTTGACGCATTCTGTTTATAACATGGATTTGAGTTTGAAAGCGTTTTAAGGAAGTTATGAGTTTTGAGTTATAAGTTATGAGTTTTGTAAATCTAAAATCTATCCCGAGGCTTCGGGACTAAAATCTAAAATCAAAAAATATGTCGCAAGAGATAGAAGCTCGGATTGAGAAAATACCCGTAATACGGAATCTGGCTCGACTTTTAAAGACTATAAAATTGCCTTGGCTAGAAGGATTTTCGCTGTATGATTTGCTTGAAATGTACACTTTAGGAATTCTTGAAGGTGCTTTCTCTTATCATGCAAGTGCAGTTTCTTTTAGTTTTTTTATGGCGTTATTTCCTTTTGCGCTATTTATTCTAAACTTAATTCCGTTTATTCCGATAGACAATTTTCAGGAAGATTTTCTACAATTCGTTCAGCAAAGTGTTCCGCCGAATACTTATGATGCAATTAATAAAATTATAAGCGATATCTTAAATAATAGTCACTCAGGCTTATTATCATCGGGGTTTTTACTTTCTATTTTTTTAATGGCAAATGGAATTAATGGAATTTTGAGCGGTTTTGAATCGTCAAAACACGTTTTTGATAAGCGAGGATTTTTTAGGCAATATTTGGTTGCATTGGCAATTTCTCTGGTAATGACTATTATTTTGTTTGTTACAGTGGCAACAATTGTTGTTTTTGAGGTTTTTATTCAGAAAACGATTATCCAAGATGTCTTAAGTGATCGAATTCCATTAATTATTTTAGGAAGGTATTTGTTTGTAATTTTAATGATTTTGATAACATCTTCAATATTATTACGTTATGGAACAAAGCAATATAATAAAGTGCCATTTATTAGCATTGGATCTGTTTTTACAACGATACTAATTGTTATATCTTCATTCTTTTTTGGGATTTGGGTTATAAAATTTTCAAAATATAACGAACTTTATGGTTCTATTGGGACATTATTAATTCTAATGTTTTATATTTGGATAAACTGTATGATTCTGCTTTTAGGGTTCGAATTGAATGCTTCTATCAGAAAATTAAAACAAAAAAAAAATAAATAATATGAAAAATTTGATGCTAACTATCGGAGTGTTCTTCTTTGCCCTGACCATGCAAAGTCAAAGTGTAATTGGAAAATGGAAAACCATTGATGATGAAACTGGAGAAGCAAAATCTATAGTTGAGATTTATGAAAAATCAGGAAAAGTATACGGTAAAGTTGTAGATATTCTTCGTGATAGTCATAAAAAAGACGTTTGTGTAAAGTGTGATGGTGCCGAAAAAAATAAACCAATTTTAGGAATGGTAATTATGAACGGTCTTAAAAAAGATGGTTCTGAATATAATGGAGGAACAATTTTAGATCCTACAAGCGGTAAAAAATACAAATGCTACATCACTTTAGAATCTGCTGATAAATTAAAACTTCGCGGTTATGTTGGAGTTTCTTTGATGGGAAGAACTCAATATTGGACAAGAGTGAAAAATTAATTCAATTTAATAAATGCGAAAATTAGCTTCGATAATTTTATTCTTAGTTGTAGTTTCAAATAGTTTCGGACAATCTAAGAATTCGCCATTACAAATAAGTCATCTTTTGGGTGACTTTTATGTTTATAGAACATTTAGCGATTATAAAGGAACAAAGATTTCTGCCAATGCCTTGTATTTGGTTACAGATAAAGGCGTTGTGCTTTTTGATGCGCCTTGGGATAAAGATATGTTTCAGCCGCTTTTAGACAGTATTAAGGCAAAACATCACAAAGAAGTGATTATGCTTTTTGCAACACATTCTCATGACGATCGCGCGGGAGGATTTGATTTTTATAGAAAAAAAGGAATTAAAACTTATTCTATTAAATTAACTGATGATATTCTTAAAAAAGAAAACAAACCAAGAGCAGAATTTATTATTCCGAACGACAAAACGTTTACAGTTGGGCAGCATACTTTTGAGGTTTGTTATCCAGGAAAAGGACATGCATCTGACAATGTAGTAGTTTGGTTTAACAAAGAAAAAGTACTTTACGGCGGTTGTTTTATAAAAAGTACCGACGCAAAAGATTTAGGTTATTTGGGTGATTCTGATGTGAAAGAATGGAAGACTTCTATTGCAAAAGTTCAATCGAAATTCAAAAATCCTAAATATATTATTCCAGGTCACGAAGGCTGGAATAGTCTAGAATCTTTAAACCATACTTTGAAAATGGTTAATGAGTATTTGGCTCAAAAATCTGCTGGAAAAAAGTAACTTTGCAATCCTATTATATAGTACATGTTTTTTATCGAAGTTATTTTACCGCTTTCCTTAGCAAAAACCTTTACGTATCGTATTTCTGAGGCCGAATATCATTTCATTAAGAAAGGAATGCGTGTTGCGGTACCTTTTGGAAAAAGTAAAATATACACGGCTCTGGTTTTGGATGTTCATGAAAATGCGCCAACGCTCTACGAGGCAAAAGAAATTCATGAGATTTTAGATGAAAAACCAATTGCAACCGAAATCCAGATTAAACACTGGCTTTGGATTGCTAATTATTATATGTGCGGAATTGGAGATGTGTATCGCGGCGCTTTTCCAAGTGGATTATTATTAGAAAGCGAAACTATTATTTCACATAAAGCCGATGTAATAATTAATGATAGCGAACTTTCAGATGATGAATTCTTAATTTATGAAGCGCTACATCATCAAAGCTCTTTGAAGGTTCAGGAAATCGTTTCAATTTTAAATAAAAAAAATATACTTCCTACACTTCAAAAATTAATAGCAAGAGATGTTATTTTTTTAGAAGAAGAAATTAAAGAAACTTACAAGCCAAAATTAGTTCGATATGTAAAATTGCATGCCAAATATGAATCGGATAATGGCTTGCAAGAATTATTGGAAGTATTAAAAAGTGCCAATAAGCAAAAAGAAATTGTTTTAACTTATTTTCAGTTAAGTGCATCTGAAAAAAAGCCGATTACGGTAAAGAAACTTACTGAAGTTTCAAATTCTACATCAACAACTGTAAAGGCTTTAATAGAAAAAGAAATATTCGAAGAATATTTTTTACAGCATGATCGAGTTACTTTTAATGGAGAAAAATCAGAAAAAGAACTTGTGTTGAGTGAAGCGCAAGAAACTGCTTTTACTGCAATAAAAAATAGTTTTTCTGAGAAAGAAGTTTGTTTGTTGCATGGCGTTACTTCAAGCGGAAAAACCGAAATTTATATTAAACTAATTGAAGAATATTTGCAGACTGGCAGACAAGTTTTGTATCTCTTGCCAGAAATTGCATTGACGGCTCAATTGGTTTCTCGATTGCGTCTTCATTTTGGAGACAAGGTAGCTGTTTTTCATTCTAAATACAGTAATAACGAAAGGGTAGAGGTTTGGAAACAAGCACTTGAAAATTCAGAAAAAGCACAAATTGTTATAGGAGCGAGGTCGGCTTTGTTTTTGCCTTTCAATGATTTAGGATTGTTGATTGTAGATGAAGAACATGAACAGACTTTTAAACAAACTGATCCTGCGCCAAGATACCACGCGAGAGATGCAGCTATTGTTTTAGCGAATTTTCATAATGCGAAAGTATTATTGGGTTCTGCAACGCCAAGCATAGAGACTTATTTTAATGCTCAAGGGGGTAAATATGGTTTGGTTGAGCTTTCAGAACGCTATAAAAAGGTTCGTATGCCGGAAGTTCTTTTGGTAGATTTGAAAGACAAACATTTCAGAAAAAGGATGACGGGACATTTTAGCGATCTTTTAATAGAAGAAATCGCAGAGGCTTTGTCTTTAGGTGAACAGGTGATTTTATTTCAAAACAGAAGAGGATATTCTCCCATTATAGAATGCCTCACTTGCGGGCACGTGCCTCATTGCCAGCAATGCGATGTAAGTTTGACGTATCATAAGAATAAAAATCAGTTACGTTGTCATTATTGTGGTTATTCGATTGCAAAACCTACAAATTGCCACAGTTGTTCGAGTATTGACCTAACTACAAAGGGATTTGGTACAGAACAAATTGAACAGGAGTTGATTTCGTTATTTCCAAAAGCAAAAACGGCGCGTATGGATCAGGATACGACTCGAGGTAAATTTGGTTTTGAGAAAATAATTGATACCTTCAAAAATCGTGAAATAGATATTTTAGTTGGCACGCAAATGCTTGCTAAAGGTTTGGATTTTGATAATGTTAGTTTAGTTGGTATTATGAATGCCGATAATATGCTGCATCATCCAGATTTTAGAGCTTTTGAGCGTAGTTTTCAAATGATGACTCAAGTTGCTGGAAGGGCTGGAAGATCTGAAAAACAAGGAAAAGTTGTAATTCAAACTTACAATCCAAATCATAATACAATTCAGCAAGTTACAGACCATAATTATATAGGTATGTATAAGGAGCAGTTGTATGATAGACAGATTTATAAATATCCGCCTTATTTCAGAATTATCAAGCTGACTTTAAAACATAAAGATTACGATAAATTGAAAGAAGGTTCGATGTGGTTGTATCAGGTTTTGAGTCAAAATCTAGGAATGCCAGTTTTGGGGCCTGAAGAGCCAGCGATTAGCAGAATACGAAATGAATATATAAGGACTATATTAATTAAGATTCCGCAAAACCAGCATTTAGGAAACACAAAAAAAACTATTCAGAAAATGTTGAATAGTTTTGAGGCTGTTGCTCAATATAGAGCTATAAAAGTTGTTGTTAATGTAGACTTCTATTAAGAAGGAGTAGAAAGCGCTTTTACCAGATCTTCTTTTTTATTTCTGCTCAATGGAATTTTGGTAATACCGATTTCCGCAAATTTACTGTTAAAGCGTTCTACCTTATCTATATTAATAATGTATGATTTGTGCACACGAATAAATTTGTCTTTTGATAAATCATTCTCAAAAGATTTCATTGTAGAAAGTACAAGATTGCTGTCGTCTTCAGTAACTACTCTAACGTAATCTCCAAAAGCCTCAATCCATTTGATTTTTGAAGTGAAGATTTTAAGTTTTTTAAGATTACTTTTGATGAAGATGTGTTCACCTTCTTCTTCTTTAATATCTTTTTTAAGCAGATGCATATCAATTGCTCTTTTTACAGAAGCATTGAAACGATCTACAGCAATAGGTTTTTGCAGATAATCAGTAGCATCATAGTCAAAAGCTTTTAAAGCATATTCAGCTTTAGAAGTGATAAATATGATCTGAGGTTTAGATTTTAATCCGTCTAGAAAATCAAAACCATTTATAACCGGCATTTCAATATCAAGAAATATTAGGTCGATATTATTTAAAGAAATACAGCTTTTTGCTTCAATTGCATTAGAAAAATCCCCAATTAAATGCAATCCAGGATGATTATTTACCAACTTGGCAATAATTGTCCTTTGTATAGAACTATCATCTACAACAACACAGTTTAGTTTCATAACTTTAAATTTAGAATAAATTCAGGATAGCAATAGTAAAAGTAATGGTTTTTTTGGAAAAAAAACTAAAGTCGACGTATATTTTTTGCATTATGACGAATAAAAGAAAAAATATGTTGGTTATTTAAAATTAATCATTACTTTTGCACCCAATTTTAACAAATAAATATTGTATTTATGAATCATTATGAAACTGTTTTCATTTTAAATCCCGTTTTATCTGAGGTTCAGGTGAAGGAAACAGTAACGAAATTTGAAGAATTTCTTACTAGTAGAGGAGCTGAAATGGTATCGAAAGAGGATTGGGGTCTTAAAAAAATGGCTTACGAAATCCAAAACAAAAAAAGTGGTTTTTACCATTTATTCGAATTCAAAGTAGCTGGAGAAGTTCTTGTAGCTTTTGAAACTGAATTTAGACGTGACGAAAGAGTTATGCGTTTCTTAACTGTAAGTTTAGATAAACATGCTATTTCATGGGCGGAAAGAAGAAGAGCTAAATTAAAATCTACTAAAGCGTAATTATTATGTCTACAATTGAGCAATCTGCAAAAGGAAAAAAAGACGGAGATATCAGATATTTAACGCCTTTAAACATTGAAACTAACAAAACTAAAAAGTATTGCCGTTTCAAAAAATCAGGAATCAAATACATCGATTATAAAGATGCTGATTTCTTATTGAAATTCGTAAATGAGCAAGGAAAAATTCTTCCTCGTCGTTTAACTGGAACTTCATTAAAATACCAAAGAAAAGTTTCTGTAGCTGTAAAAAGAGCTCGTCACTTAGCTTTAATGCCATACGTGGCCGATTTATTAAAATAGTATATAAAAATCTAGTCGCTGGTTTCTGTTTAAGCAGAACCTAACTTCTAAAATATAAGGACAACAACATGGAAATTATTTTAAAACAAGACGTACAAAACTTAGGATTTAAAGATGATGTAGTATCTGTAAAACCAGGTTACGGTCGTAACTTCTTGATTCCTCAAGGATTCGCTACTTTAGCTACTCCTTCTGCTAAAAAAGTTTTAGCTGAAAACTTAAAACAAAGAGCTCACAAAGAAGCTAAAGTTGTTGCTGATGCAAAAGCAACTGCTGAAACTTTAAAAGCTCTTGAAATTAAAATCAGTGCTAAAGCTGGTGGAGAAAAACTTTTTGGTTCTGTTACTAATATCGATATTGCTGAAGCATTAGAGAAATCAGGTAACGCTATCGATAGAAAATTCATCACAAGCGGAATCGTTAAACGTACAGGAAAATACAACGCAAGCATCCGTTTACACAGAGATGTAATCGTTGAATTACCATACGAAATTGTTGCTGAAAAGTAATATTTCGAAATGCAATACTAAAATCCCGATGAAAATCGGGATTTTTTTTTAATATATAGTTAGTTAATAATTAGACTTATGGTTGATGGCTTGTAGCCTACAGCGTAAAGCATAAAGCCTAAAAAAAAAAATGAAATACGCAAGATTAACAAAAGAACAGTTTGACGAATTGCATGCTGAATTTGCAAGCTTTTTAGCGACTCAGACAATTGATAAAAAAGAATGGGATGAACTTAAAATAAACAAGCCTGAAGTAGCAGAGCAGGAACTGGATGTTTTTTCTGATTTGATTTGGGAAGGTGTATTGTCTAGAGCTGAATATTTAGAACACTTTTCTAAAAACCATATCTTTTTGTTTCATTGTTTTGATACTTACATTCAATCTATAGTTTTAAAATCTCTTTCTCCAGAAACAGATTTTTTAACAAAAGAAGGGCTTCAGTGGTTAAGTGATAATATGTTTACTGATAATATTGAGATGAAAGTTGGAAACAAAGTATTTACTGAAGAAAGGAATATTTCTATTTTCGAATTGATCAAACAAGGAGCATTTTTAAGTGATGGTCAACTTTTTAATCAAATTAATACCATTATTGAGTCTTAAACTCTAATAGACTTTTTTGAAAAAGGCAAACAATTAATTAATAATTGTTTGCCTTTTTTTTATTTTTTTAACTTTTGTTTAAACTTTTTGTTTTGAAATAGCAGGTATTTCTACGTGTTTATTTTAAATCTTTCAATCTTTGAGATTCTTAGAAATTCCTGAACAGTTCGTCGACTTTTTAGTATACATTGCGGATAATTTTTGCCTTATTTTTTATTAATTTGTAAGAATTTATTTTCTTTTTGACTTTTTAACATATTTTCGTCGATTTTTTGTTTAAGAAAATTATGACGACTTAATTTTGTTAAAATGCTTGATTTTTCTGATGTTTTTGAACGGTATTAGTTGTTTGATTAGATGTGTAAACATAAAATATAAGAATTTTATCCTTGTTTTGTGTTTGTGTTTTTTCTAATTTTAGAATACAAAAGTTAAACAAAGTTTTGCTTTAATGTTCTTAGAAAAAGAAAGATGATTTTAGGGTGTTTTTAAGAAATTTAAAAAAGCTCTTTCATTTTAATTTTTCAGGATTTAAAATCATTAATAACTTAATAAGTCTGTCTATGGAGTTGACAATTACTTTCTTTATCAAATTTACTTTAGTTGTTTGTTTTGTTTTAGCTTTAAATTATTTTCTAAACTTAGTTTGTCGTAAAGATAAATTAGGTCTTTCTTCACAATTAAAGTTTTTATCTGAGTTTTTATTTTTTAATAAACTGCATTTTTCATTTCCATTTCGACGGGTGTGTTAAATGTGGCAGATTTTGCTATGTATAGAATTATGAACATTTGATTTTTAGAAAACTAATCAATCTAAAAAGGAGAAAGAAATAATCAACTTTCATTAAAGAATGTTCTTCTAAATATATAAAGAGAATTCCCCAATTCTGCTTAAACCAAAAATTTTCATTATGAAAATTAGACCTACAACAAATCACTCCTCTTGGAAAATTGACTACAATCATTTTTCCTCAAAAAAAATGGAATGTATTTTATCTCATCGAGATAAAATCTGTTCTACGGTATGTTTCGATATACCGAATTCAACATAATTTTTTTCTGAAACGATTTTAAAAACTTGTTTTTAGGTTTTTATATTTTGTTTTAACTGTATGATTTTTAATTGATTGTTTAATTGCGTAGGCATTTGTGCCTATTGCGAGAGGTGTTTTATTGTCCATTTTCTAATCTTCCAAATTATGAAAAAAAAATTTACTTTTTGTAATCTCAAACTACACAAGAGATTATTGGGGCTTTTAACGTTATTTCTAATATGCACGAATGTGTTTTCACAAACTATTTGTAGACCAACGTCTGAAACAAATAGTCAAGGTGGATTGTTGTGTGTTGGATTGAATGTTGATATCCTGCCAACGCTTATGATAGCGCAGGCTTAAGCACTTTTGCAACCCTAACCAGCGCGGTCGGGGTAGGTTGTTTTGTTGAAGAGACATTAAATTTAGGTCAGACAGCGAGAGCTGGAGATCAAATTGCTATTTACTTTGGTACTGGCAATGGTCTTCTTGATGTAAGTTTATTATCAAATGCTTCAATTCAGAGTAAACTTAATGGAACCAATGTTGGTTCTAGTGTGGCTTTAAATAGTCCTCTTTTAAATTTGAATTTGCTTACTGGTAATACTGTCGCGGTGGCAAAGTATACTTTAACGGGTGATGCGAATCAAGTGCAAATTCAAGTTGGTGGGCTAGTAAATTTATTAACCGTCCTTCGAATTTATGATGTTCGCTTAGAATATGCGCAACCAACAGTAGCGGGAGGTTTTACACAAACAGTTTGTGCTGGATCTACAACTACGCTTACTGCAACACCAGCAGCAGGAACTACTTTGGCTTGGTATAGTTCTGCTTCTTCTACAACAGCGTTGGCAACAGGAAATACTTTTACAACGCCTGCATTGACAAGTAATACGACATATTATATAGGAATTTCAAGAACAACAGGCTGCGAAGGAAATGTTCGAGTACCTGTTGTTTTAAATGTTTCTAATCCAGTTGCTCCGGCAATTAATAATTCTGGAACTACAGTTTGTTCTACAGGACCAACCCAACAAACTACTTTATCCGTTTTAAACGCGATACCAGGAACGACATATTCATGGTATTCGGTAGCAAGTGGAGGAACTGCATTGGCAGCCGGAACGACATATTCGCCAACAGTTCCTTTGGGTACAACTACTTTCTATGTTGAAGGTTCAATAGGAAGCTGTATAAGTCCAACCCGTGCTCAAGTAAATGTTGTTTCTACATCTGTACCAGCTACACCAACAGTACTGACTCAGAGTGTTACAATTCAATCTGGTCAGAATGCAACATTAAGTGCAACGACTCCAGAAGTAGGAGCGCAATTAAATTGGTATGACGTACCTACTGGAGGAACAGCAGTTGCAACAAATACGGCAAATTTTACAACTCCAATTTTAACAGCTACCAAAACTTATTATGTTGAGGCTCAAAGTCCAAACGGAAGTTGTGTAAGCGCCGCGAGAGTTCCTGTTTTGGTTACCGTTCAGCCAACATCTTTAGTTGGATGTCTTGAAGCTGGAAGTCAGCAGATAGTTCAAAACGGTTTATGTTTACTATGTAGTTCTACAAATCCAAATAATGCTGTTGACGGAAATCCAGCAACTGCTACAAGACTTACTGTTCCAGTCGGTTTAATAAATGGTTATGTTCAGCAAACATTACAATTTAATAATCCTGGAAAAGCTGTAGATATTGTTGATGTTGAAATGGAATTGCCAGGAGGCTTAGCAGATTTATCATTGTTGGGTGCAGTTAGTTTAGCTACTTACAATGGAGCCACGTACAATAATGATAGAGTTGCGATAAACAATCCTTTAATTACTTTACAATTATTAAGTGGGAATCGTTTTAGAGCCAGTGTTACTGCAGGTGCAAATTTTGATCGTGTAGAAATTCGATTGGGAGGTTTGGCAACTGTATTGACGAGCGCGGACATTTATCAAGCAACCTATAGATTTAAAGTACCAGCTATTTCTGGTAATACAACTATTTGTAGTGGACAAACTGCGACCGTAACAGCTCCACTTGCAGTTGGTGAAACAATAAATTGGTATAGTGCTGCGACAGGCGGAGCTTCATTGGCTTCTACTGCTACATTTACAACACCGGCATTAACTGCGCCGGCAACTTACTATATGCAAGTTACAAGAAATGGTTGCGTAAATAGTGAAAGAAATCCAGTGCAAATATTGATTACTAATCCTGTAGAGCCTACGGTTACCGCATCACCAACAACAATTTGTAGCGGACAATCTACTACACTAACTGTTCAAGCACCAGTTACAGGTACTGTTTATAATTGGTATGATGCTGCAGCTGGAGGTAATTTAGTATTTACAGGTACTTCATTTGCAACTCCTGCTTTAACAGTTAATACCAGTTACTATGTTGAAGCCGCTATTGGAGATTGTACTTCTGCAACGCGTACTGCGGTAAACTTAACAGTTAGTCCAATACCAGCAACGCCTACTTTTGCATCATCAAATGTAATTATACAATCTGGTCAGACAGTTACATTATCTGTACAGAATCCAGTTGCAGGTGTTAGATACAATTGGTTTGATGTACCTACGGGAGGAGCTTCAATAGCTTTTAATACAACATCGTATACACCAAGTCCAGCTTTAACGGCAAATAAAACTTATTATGTCGAAGCGGTTAATGTAGGTACTGATTGCGCTAATCCCGCAAGAGGAGCTATCACTGTTACTGTAATTGCAAATGCAAGCACTTGTTTACAGGCTGGAACTCAGGCAACAGTACTTAGCTCAGGTGTTGTCTGTGCATTATGTAGTGTAACAAATGATAATGCATCAGTTGATGGAGATATCAATACATTTTCACATCTAAATATTACAGCAGGAGTTTTAGGAAGTTATATTCAACAAACGCTTATTTTCTCAAACCCTGGACAAACTGGAGATATTATAGATGTTGATTTAGAATTACCAGGAGGTTTAGCAGATGTGACATTGCTAGGTTCGGTAAGTCTTGCAACTTATAATGGAGCTACTTATAATAATGACAGAACTGCTATTAGCAATAATAGTTTAGTTGGTATTCAATTATTATCTGGAAATAAATTTAAAGCTAGCTTTAAAGCTACAGCACCGTTTGATCGTGTTGAAGTTAGATTTGGAGCACTTGCTTCTTTATTAACTAATTTATATATCTATCAAGCAGCTTATAGATATCCAGATGCAACAATATCAGGAGCTACAGCACCGATTTGTGTTGGAGGAACGGCATCATTGACAGCAACAACTACAGGAACAGAAACTTACACTTGGTATGATGCTGCGGTAGGAGGAAACATCGTAGCTGTAAATCCAACTGCTGCTTTAACTGCTTCAACAACTTACTATTTACAAGGAACAAGAGGAGGAACTTGTGAGAACAGTATACGTCAGGCAGTAACAGTTAATGTATTGCCAATTCCAACAGCAGCTGATATTGTAATTCCAAGTCCAGCTGAAGCAACTTGTGCAGGTGGAGTGGTTTTAAATCCATCAACAGCTATTGCTGGGGCACAATTTAAATATTACACAGACCAAAATAAAACTCAGGAAATTATAACAGGAACTATTGTTGCGGCACAGCCTGGAGTAACTTTTACGAAAGATGCTATAAGTGGCGCACTGACAATTGCAGGATTAAATGCAACAGGAACTCCTTATAATTATTTTATTGCGGCTTCAAATGGTGGGACTTGCGAAAATGCAATTAATGATTTAAAACAAGTCACAGTTAATTTTCCTTCAACTACTGTTTTAACTGTAAATGCTAATCCAGCTCCTGGCTGTGGTAGTTTTAATTTAGGAAATGCAATTACAAATTTTGATTCTACAGGAAATACTACTTATACATTTTATGATCCTTCAAATAATGTAATTACTGCCGATGCAGCAGCTAACATAACAACTGGTGGAGTTTATTCAATAGAAGCTCAAGGTACAGGAGATACTTGTCCAGCGGCAAGACAATCTGTAACAGTTGTTATTAATGCTTTGCCAAGTTTGGTAATAACGAATCCACAGGAATCTGTAAATGTTGGAACAAATGTAACTTTAACAGCAACTTCAACTGGTACAGTAACTTGGTTTGATCCGCAAGGAAATGCTTTAGCAGGACCACCTTTTTCTACTGGAGTTTTAAGTACGCCAGGTGTTTATACTTATACAGCAGTTGCTAGCGATGGAATTTGCAGTAGAACAGCAACAAAAGTTATCAATGTAATTGATTTAAGTAATTGTCAATCTTTAGCTGAAAGAGTCTATGCAACAGGGCAGACTTCTGGTTCAATAATTACGGGAACTGTTACTAATGGCACAAATGCTGTTGATGGAAATCCACAAACATTCTCAACCATTACAACAGGAGTTGGACTTTTAGGAGTTGGTACAACTTGGCAGAGTTTAACTTGGCCAGCAAATATCGTTAAAGGAACACCTGTTACAGTTAAGTTAGGATCGGAATACAGTTTATTAGCTGTTGGTCAGAATTTATCTGTAATTGGAACTAAAAATGGAGTTGACATTGGAGCAATGCAATCAGTATCTGGTTCATTATTAAATTTAATTTCAGGAGATAATACTTATGAATTTACTTTTGTTCCTTCAGATGCTTCAGGACCACAAGATTATGATGGAATTAGAATTCAATCTGCATCATTATTAAGTGTTGCTCAAAACACAAAAGTATTTGATGCTCATTACAATAGACAAGTTACAGCTGTGGCATGTACTCCTGGAGATATTCAGGATATTTTCTACGGAGCAACAGATTTAGGTCTTCCTGTGGGAGCAGTAACAGCTGCTGTTGGAGTAAGTGATGCATGGAATATTGCGGATAATGATGTAACAACTTTTGCAACTATGTACAGCGGAGTTGGTGCTTTAGCTGCGGCTGATTTAACAGTACAATTTAAAACTCCTTCTGTAGTAAGTGACACTTTAAGAATCGTGATTTCTAAACCAGGAGCACTTTTAGATGTTAATTTACTTACTGGGTTTACAATTCAGCGTTACTTAGGTAATGTTGCTGTTGGAGCTCCAATTCAAAACACAAGTACATTATTAAGTATAAGATTACTACCAGGAAATTCTTTGGCAATGGTCTTGGTATCTTCACCAACAGAAATCTACGATAGAGTTAGAATTCGTTTAGGAGGTGTGGCAGGAGTATTAGATTTCTTAAGAGTTCATACAGTAGAAAGAACAGCAAATACAACAGTTATTGGTGCTGATCCGCAAAATAAAATAACGGTCTGCCCAGGAAGTACCATAACACTTCAGATACCTGAAGAAGCTTGTTCTACTTATATTTGGTATGATGCTCTAACAGGTGGAAATTCATTATCTACTGGTATTTCTTATACATTACCAGCTAATTTACCAGCAGGAATTTATAAATATTATGTGCAGCCAGTACGTTACGGTTGCGAAACTTTTGCAAGAGGAGAAGTTACGGTTGAAGTAAAAGCTTCAGCTCCAGTTAATGCTTTAACAGACATTACTTTAAATGGAGGAACATCAACATCTGTTTGTACAGCTTCTGGATCGGTAACTTTAGCGACAAGTTTAAGCGGAACGCCTCTATTAACTAATCCAGTTTATTCTTGGTATAGTTTTGACGGAACAACAAGTCAGCTTATTGTAGGAGAAACAGCATCACAGTTAGTGATAAACGGATTAGCTCCAGGAACATATACTTATTATGTTGGAGTAACTTCAGACCAATTTTGTTTAACTGCGGAAGCAGATAGAAAACAGATTACGTTTACAATTTTACCTCCTTCTACAGCAAATGATATTTTGGTTGATGATGTTACAGTTTGTCACGATGCAGCTGCGACATTAACTCCAACAGCACCAACATTAGCAAGCCCTGTATTCACTTGGTATTTAGATGCTAATAAAACACAGCCAATTACTAGTGGAGCGGTTATTAATGGGGTTACTTATACTATAAATGCAGCAGGTCAATTAACAGCAACAGGTTTAACAGAAGCAATGAGTCCAAGTACTTATTATGTAGCGGTTTCAAGTACCAATACTTGCGAAAACCTTGCTGGAACATTACAAGATGCTGTAATATTAATTAATGACCCGAACACGCCAACTACTTTAGATAATACTCAGGATTTCTGTTTGTCTACAACGCCGACGGTTGCTAATCTTCAAGTAAATGAAACTAATGTAGTTTGGTATACTACACCAACTGGTGGACTGCCTTTAGCATCTACAACACCTTTGGCTAATGGAGTTTATTATGCAGGAGCAACAGATATAGTTTTTGGATGTGAAAGCAGTGTGAGATTAGCTGTTACAGTAACAGTGACTGATCCTGGAACACCAACATTAGTTACAGCTGGAACACAAAATTTCTGTTTAGTAGATGCTCCGACCTTTGCAAGCATTCAGACTAATCAGCCAAATATTGTATGGTATACGGCTTTAACAGGCGGAACTTTAATTCCATCAACGACAGCATTAACAACTGGACAATATTTTGCAGCAATTTCTGATCCAACATCAGGATGTGAAAGTGCTACAAGATTAACAGTTGATGTAATTGTAAATAATCCTGCAACGCCAACATTGGTAACAGCAGGAACACAAAACTTCTGTCAGGAAGATGCACCGACATTTGCGAGCATTCAGACAAATGAAGCTAATATAGTTTGGTATACAGCTGCAACAGGCGGAACTTTAATTCCATCAACAACAGCTTTAACAACTGGGCAATATTTTGCAGCAATTCTAGATCCAGCAACAGGCTGTGCAAGCGCTACAAGATTAACAGTTGATGTAATTGTAAATGATCCCGGAACTCCTACTTTGGTAACAGCAGGAACGCAAAATTTCTGTCAGGAAGACGCACCTACATTTGCAAGCATTCAGACTACTCAATCTAATATAGTTTGGTACACAGCTGCAAAAGGCGGAACTTTAATTCCTTCTACAACAGCTTTAACAACTGGACAATATTTTGCAGCAATTTCTGATCCAGCAACTGGCTGCGAAAGCGCTACAAGATTAACAGTTGAGGTAATTGTAAATGATCCAGGAACACCGACATTAGTTACAGCAGGAACACAAAACTTCTGTGTAGTTAATGCACCAACATTTGCAAGCATTCAGACAACTCAGACAAATATAGTTTGGTATACAGCTGCAACTGGCGGAACTTTAATTCCTTCTACAACGGCATTAACAACGGGACAATATTTTGCTGCGATTTCTGATCCGACAACAGGTTGTGAAAGCGCTACAAGATTAACAGTTGATGTAATTGTAACAGATCCTGCAACGCCTACAACAACTTCTGCAACGCAAACTTTCTGTTCAGGAACAAATCCAACAGTTGCAAATATTCAGGTAAATGAAAGCAATGTAATTTGGTTCACAACTCAAACTGGTGGAACAGCTTTGGCTTCTACAGCAGCTTTAACAACAGCAACTTATTACGGAGCTATAAAAGACCCAACAACAGGTTGTGAAAGTAGTGTCAGATTACAAGTTGCCGTAACAGTTGGAAATACAATTAATCCAACAACAAACAGTGCAAGTCAGACTTTCTGTTCTGCAAATGCGCCAACAATTGCTAATATTCAGGTTAATGAAAGTAATGTAACTTGGTATACTTCTGCAGCAGGAGGAACGCCAATTGCAGCAGGAACAGCATTAACTTCTGGAATTTATTTTGGAAATATTGTAGATGCAGCGACAGGTTGCGAAAGCACAACTCGTTTGCAAGTTACAGTTACAGTTGTTGATCCAGCAGGAACTCCAACAACTGCTAATGCAACTCAAAATTTCTGTACGCTAAATTCACCAACAGTTGCTAATATTCAAGTAAATGAAGCAAATGTAGTTTGGTATAGAACAGCAACAGGAGGAACAGCACTTCCAGCAACAACAGCTCTTACAACTGGTATCTATTATGGTGCGATTTCTAGCGCAGTTGGATGTGAGAATCCAGTGAGATTAGCAGTTACCGTAAATGTTAATGCACCAAGCGTAGTTACAACAACAAGCACAAATCAGAAATTCTGTTTAAATGCTGCGCCAACAGTTGCTAATATTCAAGTAAATGAAGCAAATGTAGTATACTATACTACTGCGACTGGCGGAACACCATTACCAGCTAATACTCCTCTTACAGCAACGACTTATTATGCTGCTGCATTGAGCAATACAACTAATGGTTGTGATAATGCAACAAGATTAGCTATTACAGTTTCATTCGAAAATGACGCTGCGTATCAAATTACAACAACAGATGATACTCCATGTGTTTTCAAAGGTGTAACGTATTCAATTGCCAACGGAAAATCTAATTATCTATGGACAATCGTTGGAGGAACAATCGTTTCTGGAGGTTCTACAGCAGATGGTTCTGTAACAGTTTCTTGGTCAGATATTGGACCTGGAACAGTAACGGTAGCTTACGTTAATACTTGTGATGAAAGAACAATTAAAACTCTAAATGTTAGTGTGTCAAGCTGTTCAGATTTGACAATTACCAATACAGTTAATAATCCGACTCCAAATTTTGGAGAACAGGTAACATTTACAGTAACGGTAAATAATGTTGGAGAAGGAGACTTCATCAATACAATTGTAAGTAATTTGATTCCTAGTGGTTTAGAGTTGGTAAGTTCATCTACATCAACTGGAACTTTTGATCCGACAACTCAACTTTGGACAATTCCAAGATTAAATGCAGGTCAAAGTGTAACACTAACAATTGTTGCTGAGGTACTACCAGGCGGCAATTACACAAGTACAGCGACTGTAGAAACTTCAACTCCTTTAGATGTTGATGCAACAAATAATTCTGCTTCAGTAACATTAGAACCAATTTGTTTAACTGTTTACAATGAGTTTACACCAAACAATGATGGTAAAAATGACTTCTTCAGAATTGATTGTATCGAAACTCATCCAAACAACGAATTGAAAGTGTTTAATAGATACGGAGCATTAGTGTACAGTAAAGTACATTATGAAAATGACTGGGACGGAACTGCAAATGTATCCGGAGTTGTTAATAGAGGAGATATGTTGCCAACAGGTACTTATTTTTATGTGATAACCATTGGAGATGGAACGGTTAAAAAAGGCTGGTTGTCTATTATGAGATAAGCGACTTCTATTAATCAAATTAATTAAACTAAATAAGTATCGTTATGAAACTATATATAAAATCATTAGAAACGTATTTCATTTTAATATGTTCTTTTATCACGGTTTGTGCCACAGCACAGCAAGAACCTCAATATACTCAGTATATGTATAATACTATGTCAGTAAATCCAGCTTATGCTGGGTCTACTGGCTCTACTGAAGCAGCTCTTTTATACCGTTCACAATGGGTAGGGATTTCTGGAGCTCCACAAACGCAATCATTCTCTATACATTCTCCTCTTAGAAATGAGAATTTAGGATTAGGATTGAGTATTGTTAACGACAAAATTGGTCCTTCTGATGAACTATATTTCGATGGAAATTTTGCTTATTCAATTCCTTTAGGATATGAAAAAAGACTTGCTTTCGGTTTGAAAGCAGGAGGAAGAATGCTAAATATCGATTGGTCTAAAGGAAGGTATTATGATAGTGATGATGTTTTGTTAAATCAGAATATCAACAATCAAATTAAGTTAGCAGTCGGAGCCGGAATTTACTATTACACCGACAAATGGTATGTAGGACTTTCTGTTCCTAGTTTTATGAGAAGTAATTATTATGATGATGTTCAAGAATCTATAGATTATGATCGTTTGCATTATTATTTAATGGGAGGATATGTTTTCGATTTGAATCCAAATTTGAAATTTAAGCCTGCATTTTTAGTAAAAGCCGTTAGCGGAGCGCCAATTACGGCAGACGTATCAGCAAATTTTATGATTCAAGAAAAGTTTGTTATAGGGGGAGCATATCGAACAGATGATTCTGTTAGTATACTGGCTGGTTTTCAAATAGCTCCAAGTTTTTTCCTTGGATATTCATTTGATTACACTGTAAGCCAATTGAACAAATACAATGATGGTACACACGAAATCATCTTGCGTTATCAATTTGTGCAAAAACAAAGCAAAATTAAATCTCCTCGATTCTTCTAAAAATAAAACTTATGAGAAAACTATATATCCTATGTTTAATTTTGAGCGTTACGTTTAGTTTCGCTCAAAAAACAAATTTGAAGAAAGCCGATGCTTTGTTTAGAGATTATGCCTACTTAGATGCTTCTAAAGCTTATGAGGAAATTCTGCAAAACATCAAAGATCCTTCAACTCAGACATTAAAAAATGCAGCAGATTCGTATTATTTTATTTCTGATTCTAGAAATGCACTTAAATGGTATAGAAAACTGTATGAAGCTCAAGGGAATAATCTGACTGATATTTATTATTTGCGTTATATCCAATCGATGAAAGCCGTTATGGATTATGATGAAGCAGATAAAATTACGAAAGAGTATCTGGATAAAAAAGGAGATAAAGCAGAAATTAACCGATATGTTGATCAAAAGAAATACATGGACAGCGTATCGAAAACAAAACCGCTTTATACCATTAAAAATTTAGATATTAATACTAGTAAATCAGATTTTGGAGCTACATTCTTCAAAGATAATATCGTGTTTACATCTGCTCGTGATACAACTAAGTTTAGCGAAAAATTGTATACTTGGAACAATCAGCCATTTTTAAATTTATATTTCGCAGAAAGAAATCCTGCTGATGGAAGTTTGTTTAATGAAACGGTTTTTCTACCAAATGTAATGACGAAGTATCATGAAGCGACAGCAAGTTTTGATTCTCAAGGAAAAACCATTTATTATTCTACTAATATTGTAAAGAAAAACAAACTGGTTATTGATGAAGCAAGAATTAATAATTTTCAAATTATCAAAGGATCAATTGTAGATAATAAATTAGAAAATCCACAAAAAGTATTTTTTGATAGTGAAGAATATTCGGTAGGACATCCTGCTTTAAGCGAAGACGGACAATGGCTTTTCTTTGCATCAGATATGCCAGGCGGTTACGGAGAAACAGATTTATATGTAGTAAAAATTGCAGGCGATGGTACAATGAGTACACCAGCCAATCTCGGGCCAACTATTAATACAATTGGTAATGAAGTATTTCCATTTTTCCAAAACGGAGTCTTGTATTTTTCTTCTGATGGTCATTACGGTTACGGAGATCTAGATGTTTACGAAAGTAAATTTTTATCCGATGGAAATTTTACAACACCAAGAAATCTTGGAGCGCCAGTAAATAGCAATAAAGATGATTTTTCTTTTATAATTGACAGAGCGGGTACTTATGGTTATTTGTCTTCTAATAGAGCCGGAGGAAAAGGCGATGATGACATCTATTCTTTCGTAAAAGGAAAACCAGTTTGCAACCAAAGTATTTCTGGAATGGCAATCGATCATAAAAGCAAGAAACCGTTAGCAGATGTAACCATTATGGCTTACAACTCATTTAGTGAGATTTTGGGCGAAACCACAACAAACTTTGAAGGGAAATATGCTATAGAAGTTCCCTGTAATAAAGTAGTTAAAATGATCGCAGCAAAACCAAATTACAGCAGCGATGACAAAACGGTAGAAACAACAGGTAATAATGGTGGTGAAATTAAAGATGTAAACTTTGAATTGAGTAACTATGATGATCTGGTTGTGAAGAAAAAAGGAGTAGAAAAAGTAGATGTAAATCCGATTTACTTTGACTACGATAAATTTGATATTACACCAAAAGCTATAGAAGAATTGTCTAAAGTAGTTTTCATTATGCAGAAATTCCCAAAAATAATTATTAAAATCGAATCGCATACAGATTCACGCGGAAAAGACGCTTACAACTTGAAACTGTCAGACAATAGAGCAAAATCAACAAGAGATTATATTCTTTCACAAGGAATTGATCCATCTCGAATTGAAAGCGCAATTGGTTATGGCGAATCTCGCTTGATTAATAAATGTAAAAATGGTGTAAAATGTACAGAAGAGGAGCACTTGTTGAATAGACGTTCCGATTTTATCATTATTCAAAAATAGTTCTATATTTGTATTGTAAATCTTTGATTATCAATGAAAAATATAAAACGCCAAAACCATTTGGAAGTTGGTTTTATTAATTCTTTTTTAAGAATAATGGACAAGGAGAAAATCAGACTGCATGAATTTGCAGTCTGATTTTTGATTTTTTAAAACTTTCATTTTTTGTGCTTTCGAACAAAAATAAATTCTAATTTTGATACATAGTTTTTCACATTTATAATCTGCAATATTTTAGAATTTTATGAGCATTCAAGAGACCATTCAAAACCTTAGAAATGAACTTAATCAACACAATTATAATTATTATGTGTTAGACAATGCTACAATTTCAGATTATGATTTTGATGTAAAATTGAAAGAGCTTCAAGATTTAGAAAACAAGCATCCAGAATTTTTTGATGAGAATTCGCCAACACAAAGAGTCGGTGGCGCAATTACCAAAAATTTTAAAACAATCGCACATCAATATAGAATGTATTCTTTAGACAATTCATATTCTAAAGAAGATCTTTTAGATTGGGAAAATCGTATTCAAAGAGTATTAGGAAATGTTAATTTGCAATATACTTGCGAATTGAAATATGATGGCGCTTCTATTAGTATTAGTTACGAAAACGGAAAATTAGTTCAAGCATTAACGCGTGGTGACGGTTTTCAAGGAGATGAGGTAACGAATAATATTAAAACTATAAAATCAATTCCTTTGCATTTAAAAGGAAACTATCCAGATAAATTTGATATTCGTGGCGAAATAATTCTTCCATTTGCCGGATTCGAAAAAATGAATCAGGAATTAATTGAAATTGGAGAAACACCATATTCAAATCCAAGAAATACAGCTTCAGGAAGTTTAAAACTGCAAGATAGTGCTGAAGTTGCTAAAAGACCTTTAGAATGTTTATTGTATTTTGTTACAGGAAATAATTTGCCATTTTCTTCACAATTTGAAGGTTTAGAATCGGCGAGAAATTGGGGCTTTAAAGTTCCAAAAGAAGCAAAGTTGGTCAATAACATGCACGAAGTTTTTGACTTTATAGATTATTGGGATGTTCACCGCCATAATCTTCCTTACGAAACAGACGGAGTTGTAATTAAAGTAAACAGCATTCAGCATCAGGAAGAATTAGGTTATACAGCAAAATCGCCTCGTTGGGCTATAGCTTATAAATTTAAATCTGAACAAGTTTCAACAAAATTAAAATCAATTTCTTATCAAGTTGGAAGAACGGGTGCTATAACGCCAGTTGCTAATTTAGAGCCTGTACAGCTTGCAGGAACTATTGTAAAAAGAGCTTCTCTTCACAACGCAGATCAAATCGAAAAACTAGATATTAGAATAAATGATACCGTTTTTGTTGAAAAAGGCGGAGAAATTATTCCAAAAATCATTGCAGTAGATTTAGATAAACGTCCTGAAAATTCTGAACCAACACAATATATAACACATTGTCCTGAATGCCAGACGGAATTGGTTAGAAATGAAGGCGAAGCGAATCACTATTGCCCTAATTTCTACGGTTGCCCTCCGCAAATTATCGGAAGAGTGCAGCATTACATTTCAAGAAAAGCAATGGATATTGAAGGACTTGGAGGAGAAACCGTAGCTTTACTTTTCAAAAATAATTTAGTTCATAATTATGCCGATCTTTATGAACTGAAAGTAGAAGATATTCTGCATTTAGAAAGAATGGCGCAAAAATCTGCCGAAAACTTGGTAAATGGAGTTCAGAAATCAAAAGAAATTCCATTTGAAAGTGTATTATTTGCACTTGGAATTCGTTTTGTTGGCGAAACTGTAGCTAAGAAATTGGCTAAACATTATAAAAATATCGATGCACTAAGCCAAGCTTCGTTAATGGATTTGATTTTGGTTGATGAAATTGGAGAAAGAATTGCAAAAAGCGTTATTGAATTCTTTGAAAACGAAGAAAATAAGAAAATTATAGAACGTTTAAAAAGCTACGGAATACAATTTGAAATTGAAGAAAAAATAAATCCAAATGCTACAGAAAAATTCGTTGGAAAAACATTCGTAGTTTCGGGAGTTTTTAGTCAATTTTCAAGAGATGAATTGAAGAAAACCATTGAAGACAATGGAGGGAAAGTGGGAAGCTCTATTTCTGCAAAAACAGATTTTGTTGTTGCAGGAGATAATATGGGACCAGCAAAATTAGAAAAAGCGACTAAATTGAATATTCCAATATTATCTGAAGAAGATTTTTTAAACAAATTAAATGAAACCGAATAAGCCGTCATTAATTTTGTTTTTTCTGGCATTGTTGTGTACCATCATTTTTGATTGGACACAACAAGACGTTTTTGCGACGTATGCCAAAGCCATTATTCTTCCGGCTATTTTTATTTATTTTTTAATAAGTAGCGAATTTCAAATTGGTAAAACAGAAGGAGGTATTTTTTTCTGTTGTTTTGTAGGACAGGTTTTTGATTTAATGGATATTGAACTGGGCGGCGTAATTAGTTTTCTCGTCGTCTACCTTTTAATTGTATTCATAATTCTTAGAGAACATGAAAGAATACAGTTAACAAAAAGAGATGTCCTGCCAATTTCGATTGTAGTGGTTTTTATTGTCTATTTATTAATTTCAGTTTTAAGCATAAAACTAGACAGTTTAGACAGATTTAATTTCATTTATATCTTGTACGGAGTTATACTAAGCATAATGAGTTATTTCTGTTTTGTAAGTTACATCACAAAAGGGACACATATTACTTTATTAATGTCCCTTATGGCTGTAAGCTATATCTTTTCAGATATATTTTATATTTTCAATGAATATTTCTCTTATTCTATTGTTTTGGTCTTAATACGAGACGTGACTCAAATTCTAGCTTATTATTTTATGGTAGAATACTTTTTAGAAAAAGCTAGAATTCAGAACAAGCCTATACAACAATAGAGGCGCTTTGGTTAGTGTGAGCTTTGTCTTTATCGAAATAAAAGTCAATTCTGCCTAAGTTAATTCCGTAACAACCAACTTGGTTAACCAAAACATCTTTTCCAGCTTTGTTTTTTACAACAGTTGGTTTGTCTAAGAAAGTATGAGTGTGTCCGCCAATAATCAAATCGATGTCTTGGGTTTGAGCTGCAAATTTCAAATCAGAAATTTTGTCAGCGTCATCTTTGTAATTGTATCCAATGTGAGAAAGACAGATTACTAAATCACATTTCTGTTCGTGTTTTAGAAGTTTCGTCATATCTTGAGCCACTTCAACAGGATCGTTGTAAACTGTTTCCAGATACATTTTTTTGTCTACTAAACCAGCTAATTCAATTCCAACACCAAAAACACCAACTTTAATTCCGTTTTTATTGAAGATTTTGTATGGTTTTACCTGACCATCCATAACCGTATTTTTAAAATCGTAATTCGAATTGATAAAATCAAAAGTAGCATGTGGAAGTTGAGCGTATAATCCGTCAAGACCATTGTCAAAATCATGATTTCCAATTGTCGAAGCATCATATTTCATCATGCTCATTAATTTAAATTCCAATTCTCCTCCATAATAATTAAAATATGGAGTTCCTTGAAAAATATCTCCTGCGTCTAATAAAAGCACATTTGGGTTTTCTTTACGAATAGTTTCAATTAATGCCGCACGACGAGAAACACCACCTTTATTAGGATTACGCGGATCATCAGCAGGAAAAGGATCGATATGGCTATGCACATCATTAGTATGTAAAACAGTTAAATGTTTAATATCGTTAGTTTCAAAACTGCTCAAAGACAATCCTAAACTTAATAGGGCAGTACTTGCTGCTGTTTTTTCTATAAACTCTCTTCTTTTCATTTTATATTTTTTTTGCAGGAATGCTTACTTTTTCTTTAATTTTTATTCTTCAGTAATTCTGATATTTTTCGGAGCAAGAACGGTATCTACTTCTTTAAAATAATCAATTAATACATTTCTAAGCTTATAGTTTAGATCGAATTTTTGAGTGCTTTTTGCAAAGAAAGTCATGCTGTCGCCACCATTTGCCAAATAATCATTGGTTGCAACATAATAAGTCTTATTAAGATCAAGTGGTTTTCCTTGAATTTGAATGTTTTTAGCGGTATTCTGTTTTGTAATCGTAAAAGTCATTCCAGATAAAGGCTGAGGTTTTTTCTCCTTTATTATATAAGCCGCAATATCTTGAATTTGCTCACCTTTTAGCGCTAATACTACGAGATTGTTTTCAAAAGGCATGATTTCAAAAGCAGATCTTGTAGTCACATTTCCTTTAGGAAGAATAGCGCGAATACCTCCATGATTTAAAAGACATAAATCTATATCTTTATTTTCACGCGCTTTAAAAACAGTATTTCCTCTTTGCAAACAAACGTCAGCTAATAAACTTCCAATGCTAGTTTGCCATTTTCCTGTGCTTTTGTCTAGCGTTTCAGGACAATAAGCTAAAACATTATCTAAATCTTGGTTAATGTGATCGCGATAAGGCTTTATAAAGGATTCAATTTCTGGTGTTTCCGAAGCTTTTTCTGTAACAGGAAGCTGTTTTCCTTCGATCTTAGTTAAATTGTAATTTTTCGTTCCGCAAGAAGAGATTGAAAAAAGTGTTAAGAATATAACAAAAAGTTTTAAAAATCCGTTATACTTTTTTAGTTTTACCATTTTAAATGCAACTTAAATAATTAATTTTGTAATCTGGTAAAAGTACTATGTTTTTGAATTATATAAAGGAGTTTTTTGTAAAAAAATCATTAAAAAATAACTTGAGTAATGAAAATGACAAAGTTTTTTCCAGAAACGTTCAAACAATTGGTTTATTGATAGATGAAAGTAATTTTGAAGATTCAGAATCTTTAATTAAAGAATTAACGCTTCAGGGAATTGCTTTAGAAAACATAAAAGTTGTTGCTTACGAAGCTAAATTCAAAGAAAAAGCAATCTATTTACGACCTACTTTTGGTAAAAAACACATTAGTTGGAACGGCGAAATAGCAGAAAATTTTTTAAACGAATTTATAAATTTAGAGTTTGATGTTTTGTTGAGTTATTATGATGTCGAGAATGTCTTTTTAATGATGATTACAAATAAGTCGAAAGCTAAATTTAAAGTCGGATTTTCTAATGTAGACAATAGATTAAACCGTTTGATGATCAATACAGAATTACAAAACTATAAACTGTTCATTTCGGAATTGTTTAGGTATTTAAAAAATATAAAATAAATTATAATTAAAATATGCAATCATTAATAGGAACTGGTGTTGCTTTAGTAACTCCATTTAAAAAAGATTTTTCAGTTGACATTGAAGCTTTACATCGAATTGTAAACTTTTCTATAGATGGAGGAGTGGAGTATCTTGTTGTTATGGGAACAACTGCAGAAAATGCAACCCTAACAGCAGATGAGAAAGAATTGGTTATAAAGACTGTAATCGATGTAAATAAAGGAAGATTGCCTCTAGTTTTAGGAGTTGGAGGAAACAACACTATGCAGATTGTTGAAGAGTTAAAAACAAGAGATTTTTCTGCTTTTGAAGCAATTTTATCTGTTTCACCATATTATAATAAACCAACGCAAGAAGGAATTTACCAGCATTTTAAAGCAATTGCTGAAGCTTCTCCGATTCCGGTAATTTTATATAATGTTCCAGGAAGAACATCTAGCAACATGCTTCCTTCTACAGTAATTCGTTTGGCAAATGATTTTGATAATGTTGTAGCGATAAAAGAAGCAGCAGGAGATATGGCTCAGGCAATGCAGATTATCAAAAATGCACCAAAAGATTTTCTTGTTATTTCTGGAGATGATATGCTGGCGCTGCCAATCGTTTTAGCGGGTGGAGCAGGAGTTATTTCTGTAATCGGACAAGGTTTTCCTAAAGAATTTTCAGAAATGATTCGTTTAGGATTGAATAAAAAAGTTGCTGATGCATTCAAAACGCATTACTTTTTATCAGACAGTATAGATATGATTTTTGAACAAGGAAATCCAGCTGGAATCAAACAAATCTTCCAAGCGCTTGGAATTGCTGATAATACCGTTCGTCTTCCATTAGTTTCTGTTGACGAATCTCTAGCAGAAAGACTAAATGACTTCGTAAAAAATAGCATTAAATAATTGTTAAAGTGTTAGTATTTTAAGATACTAAAAAATTATTTTGCAGTAGCTAAATTAATAACTAAATTTGCCACCGATTATTCGGTGTTATTTTGCTTTGGCATAATTGTCTGAAATCGTAATAATAATTATAAAATGAAAAAAATAGTATCGCTATTAATTGTTGTAACTCTTTTTTGTTCTTGTGGAGAATATCAAAAAGCGTTGAAAAATGAAGATGTTGCAGCAAAATTTGAAATGGCAACAAAAATGTATGATGCCGGAAAATATTCAAAAGCGATTCGTCTTTTCGAGCAATTGGCAACTTCTTATAGAGGAAAGCCTCAAGCAGAAAAGCTATTTTATATGTTTTCACAATCTTATTATAAAACGAAACAGTATTATTTAGCAGGATATCAATTTGAAGCTTTCGTTTCTGGTTATCCAAGAAGTGAAAAAGTACAGGAAGCAGCTTTTTTAGGAGCTTACAGTTATTCAAAACTAGCGCCTGTTTATAGTTTAGATCAATCAGATACAGTAAAAGCATTAGATAAATTACAGGCTTTTATCGATAATTATCCAAATTCAGAATATATTGCTCAAGCGAATGAAGCAGTGCAAAGACTGAACGGAAAATTAGAGAAAAAAGCATACGAAAATGCTAAAGGTTATAATACAATTTCAGATTATAAATCAGCTTTGGTCGCTTTTGATAATTTTATCGCTGATTTTCCTGGAACACCTTTTAAAGAAGATGCCTTGTTTTATAAATATGATTCGGCATATCAATTGGCAATTAACAGTGTGTCTTCTAAAATGGAAGAACGTTTAAATGTTGCTAAAGTGGCTTATAATAACTTAATTAAGTTTAAAAGCGATACAAAATACAAAGTTAAAGCGGACGAAATGAACGCTAGAGTTGAAACAGATTTACAAAAATTTACTAAATAAATAAAGTCATGGATTTAAAAAAGACGAATGCTCCTGTTAATACAATAACTTACAATAAAACAGTTATTGAAGAGCCAACAGGAAATGTGTATGAGGCAATTACCATTATGGCTAAAAGAGCAAATCAAATTAATTCTGAGATTAAAAAAGAATTGACTGAAAAATTAGAAGAGTTTGCTACTTATAATGATAGTCTAGAGGAAGTTTTTGAAAATAAAGAACAAATCGAAGTTTCTAAATTTTACGAAAAATTACCAAAACCACACGCTTTAGCTGTTCAAGAATGGTTAGACGGAAAAACTTACCACAGAGGTTCAAACAAATAATATAGTACAATGTCAGTTTTAAACGGGAAGAAAATTTTACTGGGTGTTTCCGGTGGAATTGCAGCCTATAAAACAGCCACTTTAGTACGACTTTTTATAAAAGCAGGTGCACATGTCCAGGTGATAATGACACCTGCTTCTAAGGATTTTGTAACTCCACTTACATTATCTACTTTATCTAAAAACCCAGTACATTCAAGTTTCTTCAATCAAGATGATGAAGGTGAAGTTTGGAACAATCATGTTGAATTAGGTCTTTGGGCCGATTTAATGCTGATTGCGCCTGCTACTGCCAATACTTTGTCTAAAATGGCAACGGGAAACTGTGATAATCTCTTAATTGCGGCTTATTTATCTGCTAAATGTCCAGTCTATTTTGCGCCTGCAATGGACTTGGATATGTACAAACATCCTTCTACTTTATCAAGTTTTGTAGCTTTAAAACAGTTTGGAAATGTTATGATTCCTGCTGAAAACGGAGAATTAGCAAGCGGTCTTTCTGGAGAAGGAAGAATGGCTGAGCCAGAAAATATTGTTGCCTTTTTAGAAGCTGATTTAGAAAGTAAATTACCTTTAAAAGGAAAAAAAATACTAGTTACTGCAGGACCAACATACGAAGCGATAGATCCCGTGCGTTTTATAGGAAATCATTCTTCTGGTAAAATGGGGTTTGATATTGCTAATGAAGCGGCTAGTTTAGGGGCAGAAGTTTTTTTAATTGCAGGGCCAACACATTATAAAGCAAAAAATGCTTTAGTAAAAGTAACAGATGTAGTTTCGGCACAAGAAATGTATGATGCTTGTCATTTGTATTTTGGCAAAGTAGATGCTGCAATTGCTGCGGCTGCTGTAGCAGATTATAAACCTAAATTTGTTGCAGATCAGAAGATTAAGAAGAATGATGCTGAATTTTCGATTGAACTTGAAAAGACAAAAGATATATTGTCTTCTTTAGGTGCAATCAAAAAAAATCAGTTCTTAATTGGATTTGCATTAGAAACTGAAAATGAAATTGAAAATGCTAAGTTGAAAATTCAGAAAAAAAACTTAGATTTGATTGTTTTAAATTCCTTACAAGATAAAGGCGCCGGTTTTAAAAAAGAAACCAATAAAGTAACTTTTATTGATAAAAATTTTGAGATCGAACCTATGGAATTAAAATCAAAAGAATCTGTTGCGGCTGATATTTTGAATAAAGTTATAAAGCATTTTTCAAAATCATAAATTTAAAATATACGCCGAAAACACTAAATCGAAATGATTTGTGTTTATAAAATTAAATTTTAGATGATTATGAATAAGATAGTTACGCTATTGATGTTTTTAAGCTTTGGTTTTGTGCAAGCGCAACAGCTAAACTGTACAGTAACTATTAATACTGAGCGACTTACAAATCCGAATAATCAGGTTTTTAAGACGCTTCAAACTTCTCTTTCTGAGTTTGTAAATAAAACAGATTGGACAGGTTCAGCTTTAAAGCAAAACGAAAGAATAAACTGTTCGATGTATATCACTTTATCATCCAACAGCTCAGATCAATTTACGGGAACTATTCAGGTGCAATCTTCTAGACTGATTTTTAATTCTACTTATTCTTCCCCGATCTTAAATTACAACGACAAAGATTTTAATTTCAGATATACAGAATACGAACCGTTGTTGTTTAATCCAACGACTTATGACTCGAATTTAGTTTCTGTGATTTCTTTCTACTGCTATATGATTTTGGGTATGGATGCCGATAGTTTTCAAATGGGAGCTGGAAATCCGTATTTTCAAACGGCACAAAATATTGCCAATGTAGCACAACAAGGTGGATTTAAAGGTTGGAGCCAAGCAGATGGACTTCAAAATCGTTATTTTTTAATTAACGATATGATTGCGCCAACTTACAGTGATTTGCGTCAGACTGTTTATTCATATCATACTGGTCTAGATGCTATGACTTTAGATTTAAAAGCTTCAAAGGAAAAAATTAAATCTTCATTGATGCTTATCGGAAAATTAAATTCAATTAAACCAAACGCTTTTATTACTCGAGTTTTTTTTGATGCCAAATCAGATGAAATAGTTTCAATTTTTTCTGGTGGTCCAAGTATTACTGTTTCTGATTTAACTGATGTTTTGAATAAAGTTTCGCCTTTAAACTCAACAAAATGGTCTCAGATTAAGTATTAATTCTGTTTTCGTTTTTATAAATCTTCACTAAATTTCATTTTACAAAACTGCTCTATGATTACGTCACTGTCAATTAAAAATTATGCTCTAATTGAAAAACTTGCAATAGATTTCTCTAAAGGTTTTTCTATAATTACAGGTGAGACAGGTGCGGGTAAATCGATTATATTAGGTGCAATTGGTCTTGTTTTAGGAAAAAGAGCCGATTTAAGTTCTTTAAAAAATAAAGAAGAAAAATGTGTAATCGAAGCTCAGTTTGAAATTGGTAAATATAACTTGAAAGAATTTTTCGAAGCCAATGATTTGGATTATGAAGAGGAAACAATTATTAGACGTGAAATTCTTCCTTCGGGCAAATCACGTGCTTTTATAAATGACAGTCCAGTCAATCTTCAAGAATTGCAAGATTTAAGTTTGTATCTAATCGATATTCATTCGCAACAGCAAACTCAAGAATTGTCAGATGAAAATGTGCAATTTAAAATTATTGATGCCATTGCAAATAATGGAGATATTATTTCCGAATATCAAAAACTCCTAAAATCTTATAAAACAGATAAATCTAAGTTTAATGCTTTGCTTAAAAAACAAAGTGATTCTGGAAAAGAACAGGAATACAATACTTTTTTGTTGAATGAATTGGTTTCGGCTCAATTAAAATCTGGTGAACAGGAAGAATTAGAGTCTGATTATGAAAAACTGAATAATGTTGAGGTAATTAAAGAAGCTCTTGATAAATCTTTGGTAATTTCAAATGAAGAACAATTTGGTGTTTTTCATAATTTAAATGAAATAAAAAATGCGCTACAAAAAGTGGCGTCATTTTCGCCAGAATATCAAAATCTATTTGAAAGAATAACGAGTTTAGCAATTGAATTTGATGATATTTCCAAAGAATTAGAAAATTGTTCGGAAAAATTATTAAATGATCCTACGCAATTAGAATTAGTAAATCAAAAATTGCAATTGATTTATAATCTTCAGAAAAAACATGCGGTAAGTTCTGTTGATGATTTGTTGCAGATTCAGGCAGATTTAGGAAATACTTTGTTGGAGCTTGATAATATGGATGAAGAAATTGCTTCGTTATCTAAAATTATCGAGCAAAAAACAATCGAATTGGATAAATATGCCGATAAAATTCATCAAAATAGAATAAATGCTATCCCGAAATTATCAGAACAGTTAATTTCGATTTTGCAAACTTTAGGAATGCCGAATACGCGTTTCAAAATGGAATTGTTGCCTTCAGAAACGTATTTTCAAAACGGAAAAGAAGAATTACAATTCTTATTTTCTGCAAACAAAGGAACCGATTTTGGTTTGTTGAAAAAAGTTGCTTCGGGAGGAGAAATGTCACGTATTATGTTGGCAGTAAAAGCAATTTTGGCAAAATATTCGAAATTACCAACTTTAATTTTTGACGAAATTGATACTGGAGTTTCTGGAGAAATAGCAATAAGAATGGGAGAGATTATGAAAGAAATGAGCGCTACAATGCAGATATTTGCAATTACACATTTGCCGCAAATTGCAGCAAAAGGAGATTCTCATTTTAAAGTTTCAAAATCTACAGTTGGAAATGATACGCAATCAGAATTGAAGCTTTTGTCGCAAGAAAACCGAATTTTAGAAATTGCTCAAATGTTATCTGGAGCAAATGTTTCTGATTCGGCATTAAACCATGCAAAACAATTATTGAACTAAAATATAGAAATGGAAAGTTTGAGTTTTTACGAAAATCAATTTATTAAAGCTGATGCATTAATTTCTGAAGGAAATTCTGCAGATGCAAAAGAATTACTAGAAGATATTTTGTCTCAATATCCTGATTTTGGAAAAGCCCATAATCATTTGGGATGGATTTACTATAATAAATTAAGTGACTACGAAAAAGGAGTTTATCATTATAAATTAGCAATGAAATTTGATTCAAAATATCCTGCTCCTTATCTTAATTATACTTATTTATTAATAGATCTTGGTCGATACGCTGAAGCAAAAGAGCATATCAATTTTACTTTAGCAAATTTAGAAAATGCGGATAACTCTACTTATAACAGTGAATTAGGTAGAATGGCAGAATATGAAGGTGAGTTCGCGGCAGCTTATGCTTATTATAAAGGAGCGACTAAAAATGCTTTAAACCCAAATTTTATTGACAATATGAATGCCAATATGAAAAGGGTTAAGGATAAAATGTCTATTTTTGAAAAATTAAAATTGAAATTCAAATAATACAAAAAAAATAATTACAAGATGATTATAGAACCTAGAATGAGAGGATTTATTTGTTTGACTGCCCATCCAACGGGAGCTGAACAAAATGTAAAAAATCAAATCGAGTACGTAAAATCTAAAGGAGAAATTGCTGGGCCTAAAAAAGTTTTGGTAATTGGTGCTTCTACTGGTTTCGGATTAGCTTCAAGAATTACTAGTGCTTTTGGTTCTGGTGCATCAACTATTGGAGTATTTTTTGAAAAACCACCAGTTGAAGGAAAAACTGCTTCTCCAGGATGGTATAATTCTGCTGCATTTGAAAAAGAAGCTCATAAAGCAGGTTTATATGCTAAAAGTATCAATGGCGATGCATTCTCAAATGAAATAAAAAGAGAAACTTTAGATTTAATCAAAGCTGATTTAGGGCAAGTTGATCTTGTAATTTATAGTTTAGCTTCTCCAGTTCGTACAAATCCTAACACAGGTGTTACACATCGTTCAGTTTTAAAGCCAATTGGACAAACTTTTACAAATAAAACAGTTGATTTTCATACAGGAAAAGTTTCAGAAGTTTCTATTGCTCCTGCAAACGAAGAAGATATTGAAAATACTGTAGCCGTTATGGGAGGTGAAGACTGGGCAATGTGGATTGATGCTTTAAAAGCTGAAAATTTATTAGCTGAAGGTGCTACAACGGTTGCTTACTCTTACATCGGGCCATCATTAACAGAGGCAGTTTACCGTAAAGGAACTATTGGGCGTGCAAAAGATCATTTAGAAGCTACAGCATTTACAATTGGAGATTCTTTAAAATCTATCGGAGGAAAAGCTTATGTTTCTGTAAATAAGGCATTAGTAACTCAAGCGAGTTCTGCAATTCCAGTAATTCCGTTATATATTTCACTTTTATATAAAATTATGAAAGAAGAAGGAATTCATGAAGGTTGTATTGAGCAGATTCAACGTTTATTCCAAGACAGATTGTATAACGGTTCAGAGGTTCCTGTTGATGAAAAAGGAAGAATCAGAATCGATGATTGGGAAATGCGTGATGATGTTCAAGAAAAAGTGGCTAAACTTTGGTTAGAAGCAACTACAGAAACATTACCAGAAATTGGAGATCTTGCAGGATATAGAAATGATTTCTTAAATTTATTCGGATTTGAATTTGCTGGTGTAGATTATGCTGCAGATACAAACGAAGTTGTTGAAATAGAAAGTATCAAATAGTATATTTTTACTTATAGTAAAACGAAAACCATCAATCAAAAGTTGATGGTTTTTTTGTTAATATACCTTATCTTTGTTAAAATTTTAAATATTTAAAAATTACCCTTTAATAACCGCACACTCTGCTATGATTTTTTCTCTAATTATACCCGTGTATAATCGTCCTGATGAAGTTGATGAACTTTTAGAAAGTCTCTCAAAATCAGATTATAATGAAGCTTTTGAAATTGTTCTTGTCGAAGATGGATCTTCAGTGCCATGCCGAGATGTGGTAATGAATTATCAAGGAAAATTAAACATATCCTATTATTTTAAAGAAAATTCAGGTCCTGGAGATTCAAGAAATTATGGAATGCAGAGAGCAAGAGGAGATTATTTTATCATTTTTGACTCAGATTGTATTATTCCGGCGCAATATTTAACAGAAGTTCGTAAAGAATTAGATGCTAATTATGTAGATTGCTTTGGAGGTCCAGATAAGGCACTTGATAGTTTTTCGGACATTCAGAAAGCCATCAATTTTGCAATGACTTCTTTTTTGACTACAGGCGGAATTAGAGGAGGTTCTGAAAAGATAAATAAGTTTCAGCCAAGAAGTTTTAATATGGGAATTTCTAGAAAAGCTTTTGAAGCTTCAAAAGGTTTTGGAAACATACATCCAGGCGAAGATCCAGATTTATCAATCCGTTTATGGAACTTAGGATTCGAAACTAGGCTGTTTAAAGAGGCTTATGTATATCATAAAAGAAGAATTGATTGGGAAAAATTCTCTATCCAAGTCAATAAATTTGGTATTGCGCGACCGATTTTAAATAGTTGGTATCCAGAACATAACAAGCTAACTTTTTTCTTTCCAACCCTTTTTATCTTAGGTTTATTATTAGCTTTTTTATTGTTAATTTTCAATATTGATATTTTATTACAATTATATTTCGTATATTTCGTTATAATTTTTCTTACAGCAAGTATTCAAAATAGAAGTATCAAAATTGGGTATTTGTCTGTAATAGCAGTTTGGAAACAGTTTTTTGGTTACGGAACAGGATTTTTAAAATCTTATATAAAAGTGATTTTATTAAAGAAAAAACCACAAGAAGCATTTCCACGTATGTTTTTTAAGTTATAATAATGACAAAGGTTATCGGTCTTACAGGAGGAATTGGTAGTGGCAAAACGACTATTGCGAATTATTTTAATGAATTGGGAGTTCCTGTTTATATTGCCGATGATGGCGCCAAAAGAGTAATGCAATCTCATGATATTCTTGAGGAAGTAAAATCTGTTTTTGGTAATAGCATTTTTGATGGAGAAGTTTTAAATAGAGCAAAATTAGCTCAGATAGTTTTTAATGATAAAGAACAATTAGCAAAATTAAATGCAATTGTACATCCAGGAGTAAAAAGAGATTTTGAATTATGGATGCAAGGTTATAAAAATTATGATTATGTAATTTATGAAGCCGCTATATTATTTGAAAGTGGTCGTTATAAAGAATGTGACGTAATTATAACAGTTACAGCTCCTGAGGAAATAAGAATTGAGCGTGTTATCGAACGAGATAAAACAACTAGAGAACAAGTTTTAAGCAGAATGAAAATGCAGTGGGATGATGAAAAACGAATTTCTAAGAGTAATTTCGTGATTAATAACGATAATCTTAAAATTGCTAAGGAAGAAGTTGTTAAAATTCTTAAAATTTTAAATATAAAACAAAATCAGTCTTAAATGTTAATATTTGGTTAATGTATTATTTAGTATATTGTTAAAATATTAATTTTGTTTCGATGAATAAATTATTTTTTAGAATACTTGTTTTGTTAATGAGTTTGTCCTTAATCGGGATAATTCTGGTTCAAGTATTTTGGTTCAATTCTTCGTTCAAAAATAATGAAGAACAATTTAAATACCACGTTACTCAAGTAATTGGAAATGTTGCAGACAAACTGGAACAGCAAGAAGAGTACAGTTTCTACGACAAATACAACCGTATTAAAGACAGTACGGGTAAAATTCCAAAAAAAGAAGATTTACTGGAAGTACTTTATGTACAAAGAAACCCGAAAACGAATAAAACAATTGTCTATTCGAGTACTTTGACATCTGAAGATTACGACATCAATGGTTCGGTTTTTGATAAAAAATTCAGTAATGAGCGTTTTAAAAATTTTAGTTCGAAAAGAGTCACTGAAATTTACAACAATAACAACGGTATTGATAATAACAATTTAGGACACAGTATCTTTCCAGATGATAGAATAGAAAAATCTGGAAGTTTAGATATTTTAAATAAAGTTCAGCAACAAATTCAATATAAAGACATTGCTTCTTTAACTCCAATTGAAGGAAGAGTAACAAAAGATAGGCTTTTCAAGTTATTAAAAAAAGAATTGGGAGAATATGAGGTTAAAACCAAGTTTGAATTTGGAATTTATAGCAGTGGCGTTCCAACCAAAATAAAATCTGACGGATTTCATTATGATAAAGACGCTACTTATAATATTCCAATTTTTACTGATAATGAAGGAAATAGTAAATATGAATTGTCTGTTACTTTTCCGAATAAAAAGAAATTCTTGTTATCAGAATTATTAAGTATTACTATTTTATCTATAGTATTTACATTGATTATTATAGTTGCTTATACAAGTGCATTGAATCAATTACTGCGTCAGAAACATATTTCTGAAATCAAAACCGATTTTATTAATAACATGACGCATGAGTTTAAAACTCCTATTGCAACTATAAATTTAGCTTTAGATGCTATTAAAAGCCCGAAAGTTATTGAAGATAAAGAAAAAGTTTATCGTTATCTCCAAATGATTAGAGATGAAAATAAACGAATGCATGCACAAGTTGAAAACGTTCTTCGTATTTCTAAGTTAGAAAAAAGAGAACTTGACATAACTAAAGAGCCTACTGTAGTTACTGATATTATTGATGATGCAATTGAGCACGTAAATCTAATATTAGAAGACAGACAAGGAACGGTTGAAAGGCATTATAATGCAGCGAGAACAACAGTTTTAATAAACGAAGTTCATTTCACAAATGTGTTGGTTAATATTTTAGAAAATGCTATAAAATATTCTCCAGACACTCCTAAAATTGAAATTTTTACAGAAAATGTAAAAGATGTAATTTTAATTAAGGTAAGAGATCACGGTTTAGGAATGAGTAAGATAGCTCAAAAGCGAGTTTTTGAGAAATTTTATAGAGAGCATACGGGAGATCTGCACAATGTAAAAGGTCATGGTTTAGGCCTGGCTTACGTAAAGAGAATTGTAGAAGACCATAACGGTCAAGTATATGTAGAAAGCGAAAAAGGAAAAGGTAGCACCTTTATAATAAAAATACCATTAATAAATTAAAATATGGAAAATACTAACAAAAGAATACTTTTAGTAGAAGATGACCTAAATTTTGGGGCGGTTCTTAAAGATTATCTAATGTTAAATGACTTTGAAGTTACTTTAGCTAAAAACGGTATGGAAGGTTTCGAAAAATTCAAGAAGGACGTATATGATTTGTGTATTCTTGATGTCATGATGCCTTATAAAGATGGCTATACTTTGGCTAAAGAAATTAGAGAAAAGAACAGTGAGGTGCCAATTATCTTTTTAACTGCAAAATCAATGAAAGAAGATGTGTTGAAAGGATACAAAGCTGGTGCTGACGATTATTTAAATAAACCTTTTGATTCTGAAGTGCTTTTAATGAAAATTAAAGCAATTATTCAAAGAAAATCTGCTGATACAAAAGCAGAACAAGTTCAATTTGAGTTTAACATTGGTAAATTCCATTTAAATTCTAAACTAAGATTCTTGACTTTCCAAGATGAAGAGCCTATTAAGTTATCTCCAAAAGAAAATGAATTGCTTAAAATGCTTATTCTTCATGAAAATGATTTAATGCCAAGAGAATTAGCTTTAACAAAAATTTGGAGAGATGATAACTACTTTACTTCAAGAAGTATGGACGTTTACATCGCTAAACTTAGAAAATACCTAAAAGCAGATGAAGATGTTGAAATCTTAAACATCCATGGAGAAGGTTTCAGACTTGTTGTAAAAAGTAAAGTTTCTGAATAATATTTTAGAATTCACTTAAAAAAAAGATATAAGCTCTGAGAAATCAGAGCTTTTTTTGTGGGCAAAATTTAGAATATTTTAAAAGATTCTTTTATGATTTATCTGATTGATAATTAATAGTTTAATTTCTGTTTTAAACTTGAGATTTGTATCTGAAAAATATTTTAAAAAGATTTTTCTCTAAAATAAATTTGGAAAATCAAAAAACAATTATGAATATTTGCACACGAAAAAAATAATAACCCTTTAAAAACGAAGAAAAAATGTTTGTACTTACATTGACATCACAAAGCTTCACGCCAAACGGATTTGGTGTAGCGTTTCTTCGTGGCTTATTTCAATCTTAGAAATATTTTTAGATATAAAAAAAGCCCGAAGACAGTTAGTTTCGGGCTTTTTTTATTCTAGACACTTCAAAATTTTCCCGAAAACATTTAGAATTTATCCGAAAGGATAGCAAATTCAGCATGTTTATTTCATTTTGATTTCTTTTAGATTTCAATCTGATTTATTCTGCATAACAGTATAATTAAAAATTTATGGGAAATAAATTATCTGGAAAAGACCTGATTAAACTAGGTTTTCCAAAGAACAATTCAATAAATATCGCCTTAGGGCAAATAAATAGATATAGAAAAAGAGAAAAAAAAGAATCTATTCTAACAGAAGCAAAAGATGTTTTATTGCATCCTGAAAAGTACGAAGGAAATGGAACATGGGGAAAAGTTGCCGAAGGTTTGATAAAACCGGTTCAGGTAAGAATGCATCAGCTTAAAAACACTAGAGTACCTTTTAAAATTTTTGGTGAAAATGAAATTGATGAACAAGCAAAGTTTCAATTGTATGATTCATTGAAACTGCCAATTTCAGTTGCTGGAGCTTTAATGCCAGATGCACATTCAGGTTACGGATTGCCAATTGGCGGCGTTTTGGCAACAGACAATGTAGTGATTCCGTATGGAGTTGGAGTTGATATTGGATGTCGAATGAGTCTTTCGATTTTTGACTTGCCAGCTTCTCATTTTAAAGGAAGAGAACATCAACTGGAAGCTATTTTAAAAGATAATACAAAGTTTGGAATGTATGAAACGCATGCTTCCAGAATTGATCATGAAGTATTTTATAAAAGTGAATTTCAAGATATTCCATTATTGAAAAATCTTTTACAAAAAGCCTACAAACAATTGGGAACTTCAGGTGGAGGAAATCATTTTGTAGAATTTGGAATTGCTAAAATCGATAATCCAGAAAATGAATGGAAATTGGAGAAAGGCGAATATTTCGCAGTTCTTTCACATAGCGGTTCTCGCGGTTTGGGTGCAAACATTGCAAAGCATTATACGTATTTAGCAACAAAACAATGTCCGTTACCAAAAAATGTTCAGCATTTGGCTTGGTTAGATTTGAATACACATGATGGTAAGGAATATTGGCTAGCAATGAATTTAGCTGGAGAATATGCAAAAGCCTGCCATGATGATATTCACAGACGAATTGCCAAAGCAATTGGAAAAAGAGTAGTGGTGACTATTGAAAACCATCACAATTTTGCTTGGAAAGAGATGGTTAACGGTCAGGAATGTATTGTGCATAGAAAAGGAGCAACTCCAGCAGGTGAAGGACAATTGGGAATTATCCCAGGTTCAATGACTGCGCCGGGTTACATTGTAAAAGGAAAAGGTAATGCTGAAAGTCTAAATTCGGCTTCGCATGGTGCAGGGCGTTTGTTTTCGAGAGCAAAATGCAAAAGCACTTTTACGCAAAGCGAAATCAAAAAGGTTTTGAAAGCTAATGATGTAACCTTGATTGGAGGAAATATTGATGAAGCACCAATGGCATACAAAGACATCGAGAAAGTAATGGCAAACCAAACCGATTTAGTTGAAGTTCTTGGAACCTTTACGCCGAAGATTGTTAGAATGGACCGTTAAAAAGAAAAAATATTATGGAAAGATTTCAAGATGAAAATAAATGGTTAGGGCATTTTGCAAATGAAATTTTTGTAAAATGTCCAAAATGTGAATGTAAATCTAGTATTATAAGAAATAAAATCAATCGTAACTGCAAATGTGGTGAATGTTATGACTATCAAGCATTGTTTCTATAAACTTGATAAACCAGTTTATCAATATATAGCTTATGGAAATCCATATTGCAACAATTGTTATGAACAATATGAATTTGAATCACAACCATTAAAAGAAAAACCAGAGAAGTATAAAGCAAAATGTCAATATTGTGGGTTTCACGAAGAATGGAAACCAAAGATTAAAGAGTTTCAACAGGATTCAAAAGTAGAAGATGGTTTGGTAAAAGATCAATACTATAACTTACCTCTTTGGTTTCAGAAAGAGATTGGTGGAAATATTTTCTGGGCTTATAATCAAGATCATATTGATTATCTAGAAAGATATATCCAAGCTAATTTAAGAGAGCGAAATTCAAAAGCGAATTACAATTCAAGCTTAGTTTCTCGTTTACCACAATTTGTAAAAGCAGCAAAAAATAGAGAAAAGCTGCTTAAAATTTTAAAAAAAATGGAAAGAATAATTCAAATAACAGCGGGTCGTGGACCTGCAGAATGCACTTGGGTTGTTGCTCAAGTGCTTAAAAAAGTTTTGGAAGAAGCTCAAGACCAAAATTTAGATGTGGTTTTACTGCAAAGAGAGAAAGGAGAAGAGAACGGAACTATTGAAACCGCATCGATTTCTGTAAAAGGAAAAAATGCAGATCAATTTGTGAAATCTTGGATAGGAACGATTCAATGGATTGGGCAGAGTCAGTTTAGGAAAATGCATAAACGGAAAAACTGGTTTATTGGAGTTTTTGAAATTGAACAGCAAAAGAATGAATTGGTTTCAGGAAATGATATTCAATATCAAGCTATGAGAAGTTCAGGAGCAGGAGGTCAGCATGTGAACAAAGTGAGTTCGGCAATTCGTGCGACGCATATTCCAACAGGAATTGCAGTTGTGGCAATGGATAGCCGTTCGCAACACCAAAACAAAAAACTGGCAACAGAAAGATTATTAAAAAAACTTGAAGACGAGAAGCTTGTTCAGCTTAAAAATCATGTGGGAAAACAATGGGAGAATCAACTGAATGTTGAAAGAGGAAATCCTGTTAGAGTTTTTACTGGAAGTGATTTTAAAAAGAATAAAATCGAGAAAAGCTACAAAGGAACTCGTCAAAAATTAAAAAACGATTTACGAAATGAAAACAATTGATAAATACCTTTTTCAAGCTTTGGATAATTATCCGTTTTGGCTTGAAGGAACAATTGAATCTCTAGATTATGCTTTCTCTTATGATGATAAAAATACAATGGTTTTGTGTTTGTACGGAAGAATTCAAGCAGAGCAATTATTGAATTATGAAGAAGCAAAATCTTATTTTCAGCAAGCTTTGTCGATTAATATTCATGCGCTTGAAGTATATCCGTATTATTTAAAAACATTGATTTTAAATGAAGATTATGAAGAAGCTCAGAAATTAATTGATTTTGCTTTGACAGTAAAAGGAATAAACAAATCGGAGATTTATATGAAGAAAGCAATCCTATTAGAAGTGCAGTATAAATTTAAAGATGCTTTAAAAGAAATTAAGCAGGCAAAATTATTTTCTATTCAACATGATTATGATTCGGGAATTAGTGAAGTTGAGAAAAGAATTAAAGGTAAAATGGATTTGTCAAAAAAGAAAAAGGAGAAGAAATCTAAGAAAGGTTCTAAAAAGAAATCGAAGTGATTTTGGTAAAAAAACGATGCAATTTGCATCGTTTTTTTTATTTATCAAAAGTAAATACTCAAAGTTTGTCATTTCGACGAAGGAGAAATCTTCGCGAGAAACTCTACAAAGATTGGCAAATTATTTGTGCGGAGCTACTTGCGAAGATTTCTCCTTCGTCGAAATGACAATATTGTGGTAAAGTAGGACGTTTAAAATTTCTGAAGTTCTATTTATTTCCAATGCAATTCTAAAGCAAAACAAGTTTTTTCGCCTTTTGTAATACTGAATGTTGCTGTTGTATGATCGTCGTCTTCGCTTTCGTGAATTACAACTTGATCTTTTAAAGAGAGCTCTTTCATAAAGTTCATTTCGAAGCTTTTTACTTCTTGTTTCATAATTCTTTTCGGGTCAACATGATCTAAACACCATTCTAGATATTTTACGTTATTTACGTGATTTACAATGTCTAAATCAGATAAATAAACTGTTTTTTCAAAAACGGCTTCTTTTTCGTGATTAATATTGATTTTAGAAAAACCTTCTTCTGTTGCTCTGTTTTCTGGAAATAATTCAAAATGTTCGTATGGAAGTGCCAGTGCTTCTGGACGACGTGTTTGTGTGTTAAAAACGGCCCAATAGGTTTCGCAACCTACTATTTTTTTACCATTAACATACATTTCCAACGCACGAACAGAACGCGAATTTTCTAAACTGTTTATCCATGTTTTTACGGTTACAACATCCTGCCATTTTGGTAAGGAATGAACTTCAACTCGCATTCGGCTTAAAACCCAAGCCTGGTGAAATTCTTGCATATCATAAAAGCTAATTCCTCCAACCTCAGAATGCGCTGCCGCGGTTAATTGTAAAATATTACACAAATCGGTATATTTTAAAAATCCTGTCGGTGTGCATTGTGTGAAATTGATTTCCCAGTCTTTACTTAAAACTGATGTGAAATTTGGAGATATTGGCATTGTTAATTTTAGATTTTAGATTTTAGATTTTAGATTGATGATTTTAGATTTTCTTCGATGTAATGAATAATCTCATTTCTGTCAGTCGAATAATCAAACCATTTGGTATTCTCATTTCTTTTGAACCATGTTAATTGTCTTTTAGAGAATCTTCGGGTGTTTTTCTTGATTTCTTCGATTGCAAAAAGCAACGTGAAATCTCCGTCAAAATAACTAAATAATTCTCTATATCCGACCGTTTGCAGCGCATTTAACGCTTTATTAGGATATAATGTTTTTGCTTCTTCAAGCAAACCTTCGTTGATCATAATATCTACACGCTGATTGATTCTGCTGTAAATAATTTCTCTGTCGGCATCTAAACCAATTAAAATAGGAGTGAAGTCTCTATTGTTTTTCTTTTGATTTAGAAAAGAAGAATATGGTTTTTGAGATCCAATGCAAACTTCTACAAAACGCATCATTCGTTGTGGATTTTGTAAAGTCTGCGGATTTTCAAGAGTTATTTTTTGATAATAATCAGGATCCAGGTTTTTTAATTGTTCTTGAAGATATTCGATTCCGAGTTTTTCGTAATTTGAATTTACTTCAGAACGAACTTTTGAATCGATTTCTGGAAATTCGTCGAATCCTTTTAAAATAGCATCGACATATAAACCTGAGCCACCAATAAGAATTGCAAAATCATTGGTTTGAAATAGTTCTTCAATTTTGGCTAAAGCTTCTTTTTCATAATCGCCAACGGTATAATTTTCAAAAATAGATTTGTTTTGAATAAAATGATGTTTGGCTGAACTTAATTCTTCCTGATTTGGAACGGCGGTTCCGATAGTCATTTCTTTGAAAAACTGACGACTGTCGCAAGAAACGATTTCGCATTTAAAATGTTGTGCCAAAGCAATGCTTAAGGCTGTTTTGCCTATAGCTGTTGGTCCGACAATGGTAATTAGGTATTTCATAGTTTTTAGCCCAGATGGAAATGAAAACCCCGGACTTATATTTGTTGCATTTTTTTGGTGTAAAAGAGCGACTCCCGACGCTTCGGGAGAAACTCCTTTTATGCCTTAAAAAATTACAAATATAAGGAGGAGTTGGAATGTACAGCTGGATTGGCTTCTAAAATTAATTATTTGGCAGTTCGGTTCCGCATTCGTAACAATATTTTGCGTTGTCAAAATGCACTTGTGACTGACATTTTCGGCATGTTTTTTTTCCGCTTACAGAATTGTTTCTTAAACTGCTTTTGGCAAATTCGGCAGTTACAATTCCTGTTGGAACTGCGATAATTCCGTAACCTAAAATCATAACAAATGCTGCTATAAATTGTCCAAGTGGCGTTTGCGGAGAAATATCTCCATAACCGACTGTTGTTAAGGTGACTATTGTCCAATAAATTCCCATTGGGATGCTCGTAAAACCTGATTCTCTGCCTTCGACTAAGTACATTATGGTTCCGATGATTACGGTACTGATGAGCACAAAATAGATAAAAACTAGAATCTTTTCTTTACTGGCTTCTATTGCTTCTTTTAATTGCAGGGATTGATGATTGATTTGTGGAATATGCAAAATTTTGAATAATCGTAAGAAACGTAACGCTCTTACAATCGATAAAATGCTCGCGCCAGGAAAAAATATGGATAAATACATTGGTAAAACGGCAAGTAAATCGATGATTCCGTAAAAACTGAAAATGTACTTGACAGGTTTCTGAATAGAAATTATCCTTAAAATATATTCGATTGTAAAGAATATTGTAATTACCCATTCGCAGATTATTAGTTGTTCGTGATATTTAGAACTGATTCCTTGAACGGTATCTAACATTATTAAAAGAACACTCAGTAAAATTAAACCCAGTAATACTAAATCGAACATTCGCCCTAAAATGGTATTGGTGCCATATAGAACGATTTTGACCTTTTCTCTAAAGATTTCGTACTGTGATTTTGTGTTTTTCATATCCTTAAAGATAATCCAATTTTTACTGTCTTAAAAATGAAGTATTTTTAATGATTTACTTTTGCGAATATAATTTTGAATAATGTTTTTTACATCGCGATTGTGCTGCATCGGAATAAGAATGTTTTTTAAGATTTCGATATTCGTGATTTGATAATTTAAATCGTAATACGCGTAACCTTTGTAAGCTCCATTTTCGATTAAAATGGCACTTCTTTCATTAACGTTTCTGCCTCTGTCTATTAAAATCATGCTTTTGTTTTCAAAACTATTTTCTGAAATAAATTGTTGAACTCTTAAATTGTAAGTTTCTGGAGCAACTTCACCTATGCATGCGCCGTCACATTCTTTGATTTTATACTGAAAGCATTCTTTTTTAGATTGGTATAAACCAGTCAGTTTTTGACATAAAAAGTATTTTGCTGTGATTTTGAAAAGTGCGTTTTTGCCTTCCTGTAAAGAAGCGTAAGATGTAATTTCTTTTTTGCGTCCGTCGGCTTTTTCAAGTTTTAGATTGATGTATCCATTAGCATCTTTTTCAGCATATAGAGCAAAAGGAAAAACGCTTTTCTTTTGTGAACGATTGTATCGAGGTCGGTTGATTTTTACTTCCTGACTTTCTTTTAAGAGTGCAATTAACTCGCTTCCCGTTTCGTCATAAGTAATTGTAAAAACTTCTGCCTGAATTCTTTTGCTTTTAGTTGTAATTCCTGTAAAATGCTGATTTACTCTTTTTTTGATATTTTGGCTTTTGCCAATATAAATTAGAGTACCTGCTTCGTTGTATATATAATAAACACCTGTTTTTGCAGGCATTTGATTAATTAGATCCAGAAATTTTGGAGAAATTCCTTTTTCGACTTCTAGTTTTATAAAATCTTTTACGATTGTTTTTTCAACATCTTTTTCTAAAAGCATTTTGAAAAGCTTAGTCGTGGCCATAGCATCTCCGCTGGCGCGATGTCTGTCTGCCATCGGAATTCCGAGTGCACGAACTAGTTTTCCTAAACTGTATGAAGGTTGTTCTGGAATTAATTTTTTTGCTAATTCTACAGTACAAAGAGTTTTGGCTTCGAAATCGTAGCCTAAACGTCTAAATTCGGTTCTAAGAATTCTATAGTCAAAAGATGCATTGTGAGCCACGATTACGCAGTCTGAAGTAATCTCGATAATGCGTTTCGCAACTTCATAGAATTTTGGAGCTGACTGCAACATAGCATTATTGATTCCAGTAAGTTTTACAACAAACGGTTGGATTGGAATTTCAGGATTGACAAGGCTTATGAATTGATCAACTACTTCATGCCCATCAAATTTATAGATAGCGATTTCGGTAATTCCCTCTTCATTAAATTGCCCCCCAGTGGTTTCTATGTCTAGTATTGCGTACAAATTTAGTGTTCAGTCTCAGTTTTTAGTATTCAGTTTTTTTCTGTAAAGGCGTATTATTTGTTCGCTTTACAGGATTTGATGTCGAAATTATCTTCCTCCAAAAATGCTGCTTCCAATGCGAACCATTGTGCTTCCGCATTCTATCGCTAATTGATAATCTCCAGACATTCCCATCGATATTGTGCTTAGATTACAGTTTTCAGCTTTCAATTCTTTTATTGAATCAAAAATGGATTTTAAATGGGTAAATTCTTTTTTAATCTGGTTTTGGTCTTCGGTGAAAGTCGCCATTCCCATCAAACCTAATATACGAATATTTTTCAACTCTTTGAACTCTACAGAAGTTAAAAGTTCATTTAATTCATTTTCGTCTAAACCAAATTTAGATTCTTCTTCGGCAATATAAATTTGAAGAAGACAATCTATAATTCTATTGTTTTTTAAAGCTTGTTTGTTGATTTCTTGCAATAATTTCAAACTGTCAACACCGTGAATTAAAGTTACATACGGCGCCATAAATTTGACTTTATTCGATTGAACGTGGCCAATCATATGCCATTGAATGTCTTTTGGCATTTGTTCCCATTTCTCCGTCATTTCCTGAATTTTGTTTTCTCCAAAAATGCGTTGTCCAGCTTCGTAAGCCTGCGTCAAGTCTGAAACAGGTTTTGTTTTTGAAACAGCAACGAGAGTTACGTGTTCAGGTAATGAAGTTTTAATTGTATTTAAGTTTGATGCTATTGACATTTTTATTTATTTTTTTGAAAGCTGAACATGTAATTTTTCATTTCTTTCTGACGGAATGTAAAAATCTATCTTTTTATCTTCCATTTTTAATTTAGGATCAAATCCAGGTCCTTTTGCCTCATTTTTTAAGTATGTGTAAAAAGAACCCATATCACTTTGATAAAGATTTCCAAAAATTTTATCATAGCAGTTAACAGAACCACAAAAATAACCTACTATTTTATCATCAAGATTAACGACTATTACTTCAAAATTTGCTTTTAGATTTAAATCCCTTAAATATAGAATTAAAAAATTGTGTTTTCTTTTTTTGTCAAAACTTTGAGTACTTTTGAAGACACAATTTTTGTATTTCTTGTTGTTAATATCTAATTGATAGTTATTCTCTTGTTTTAAGATTCGGGTTGTTCCAAAGAAATATTTAATAGTCATTGGTTTGTACCAATAAAGAGCAATTAAGCTACAAACAATCAGAATGACTAAAGAAAATACTCTTTTCATAAATTAATTAAAGTTTATAAAAACTGCTTCGAGATTTTTTCTGCTTTTTTGCTTTCGCTATAATCGTAGAAACCTTCTCCAGATTTCACTCCCAATTTCCCAGCTCTCACCATATTTACTAATAATGGGCAAGGAGCATATTTTGGATTTTTGAAACCTTCGTACATTACATTTAAAATGGCAAGACAAACATCAAGACCTATAAAATCAGCTAATTGAAGCGGTCCCATTGGATGTCCCATTCCTAATTTCATTACCGTGTCGATTTCATAAACTCCTGCAACTTTGTTGTATAAAGTTTCGATAGCTTCGTTTAGCATTGGCATTAAAATTCTGTTTGCCACAAAACCTGGATAATCGTTTACTTCAACAGGAACTTTGCCTAATTTTTCAGATAAAGTCATGATGATTTTGGTTACTTCATCGCTTGTATTATATCCACGAATGATTTCAACCAATTTCATAATCGGCACAGGATTCATAAAGTGCATTCCGATAACGCGCTCAGGATGTGCTACAACAGCTCCGATTTGTGTAATGGAAATTGAAGACGTATTAGTAGCTAAAATAGTATTGTGAGAGCAATATTCATTTAATTGTTTAAAGATGTTTAGCTTTAATTCAACATTTTCTGTAGCCGCTTCTACAACTAAATCTGCGCCAACAACACCATCTTTAATGTCTGTGTAAGTAATAATATTGGTTATTGTTTTAGCAACATCTTCTTGCGTAATTGTTCCTTTTGCAAGCATACGTTCTAAATTGGTCGCAATAGTTGCCATTCCTTTATCTAATGATTTTTCAGAAACGTCAATTAATTTTACAGTAAATCCGCTTTGTGCGAATGTATGAGCAATGCCGTTGCCCATTGTTCCTGCTCCAATTACAGCTATTGTTTTCATTTGTTTGATGGTATTTTATTTTACGATTAAGCCACGAATTCACAACTTGATTGTGACTTTCGTGGCCAATATTTTAATTTTTTGTTTTAATTATTTATTGAAACATTCAATAATTTGATACGCTACGCGCAAAGCATCTGTTGCTTGCTCTAGTGTTACAACTGGTGTAGTATCTGTATTGATTGCGTTAGCAAAAGATTCTAATTCGTCTAAGATAGCGTTATTTTGTTCAACATCAGGATTTGTAAAATAGATTTGTTTTTTTACACCTTCTGCATTTTGTAGAATCATATCAAAATCTCCTGGAACCTCTGGCGCATCTTTCATACGAACGACTTCGCATTTTTTCTCTAAAAAGTCTACTGAAATGTAAGCATCTTTTTGAAAGAAACGGGATTTACGCATATTTTTTAATGAAATTCTGCTTGCAGTTAAATTAGCAACACAGCCATTTTCAAATTCAATTCTAGCATTGGCAATATCTGGAGTATCACTAATTACAGATACACCGCTTGCGTGAATATCTTTTACTTTGGAATTAACAACACTTAAAATAGCATCAATGTCATGAATCATTAAATCCAAAACTACAGGAACGTCTGTTCCGCGTGGATTAAATTCAGCCAAACGATGCGTTTCTATAAACATCGGATTTTCGATCATGTTTTTTGTGGCAATAAATGCAGGATTAAAGCGCTCAACATGCCCAACTTGCCCTTTTACGTTGTATTCTTTTGCCAAAGCGATAATTTCTTCAGCTTCTTCAACCGTATTTGCAATTGGTTTTTCAATAAAAATATGTTTTCCTGATTTAATGGCAACTTTTGCACATTTATAATGCGAAAGGGTAGGAGTAACAATATCAATCACGTCGACAGCGTGAATAAGTTTTGCAATAGTGCTGAAATTTTTATAGCCAAACTCTTTTGAGATTCTTTCGGCATTTTCTTGATTTTCGTCGTAAAATCCAACTAATTCGTATTTGTCAGATTGTTGTAATAAGCGTAAATGTATTTTACCAAGATGACCAGCACCTAAAACTCCTACTTTTAACATGAGAATGTATTTTAAACAAAAATAGAATTTATTTGTTGAATGTAAAAATGAATTTAGCTAATTGTGAGTTCAGAATCATGAATTATAAATTATCAGAGGCGCCCTTTTGACTTTTGGCTTTGAACTTTCGACTGTATTAATTTATTATTTAAAAATCAATATTTGAAATCCTGTTTTGTTTCTTATTTTTGCGAAAATAAAACCTACCCAATTTTGAAAGATACTGCCAAACATCAAGGACTTCGTAATCAATTAGTAACCACTTTAGAGCAAAAAGGAATTACTGATAAGACAGTTCTAGAAGCAATAAAAAAAATCCCGAGACACCTTTTTTTGAATTCTAGTTTTGAAGATTTTGCTTATCAAGATAAGGCTTTTCCTATTGGTGCTGGGCAGACTATTTCTCAACCTTACACTGTTGCTTTTCAATCGCAGCTTTTAGAAGTGCAAAAAGACCATAAAATTTTGGAGATTGGAACTGGTTCTGGATATCAAACAGCGGTTTTGTTTCATCTTGGTGCAAAAGTTTATACTGTAGAAAGACAAAAAGAATTGTTTAAACAGACTTCTATCTTATTTCCGAAATTAAATATTCGTCCAAAACATGTATCTTTTGGCGATGGTTACAAAGGACTTCCTAATTTTGCACCTTTTGACAGCATAATAGTTACAGCGGGCGCACCGTTTATTCCGCAACCCTTAATGGCACAATTGAAAATAGGAGGAAGACTAGTTATTCCGCTTGGAGAAGACGTTCAGATTATGACTTTATTAATTAGAAAGAATGAAACTCAATTTGAAAAGCATGAGTTTGGAGAATTTAGATTTGTTCCTTTATTAGAAGATAAAAATTAATAAGAAAGTCCAGTTTTAAGCTGGGCTTTTTTTATTGAGTTAGAATTCCAATATATCTTTCTAAGCTTTCTTTTTGTGTTTGAGCTATAAAAAGCAAAAAATCTTCTTTATCCTTTTTAGTTTGAGCGACTTCTAAAGATTGATAATAGCGCATTCTATTTTCATAATCACCTTTAATATTAGCAATTAGATAACCTTTTTGCATCAAAATTAAATTCATTATTAGTCTTGAAGTTCTTCCGTTTCCATCAATGAAAGGATGAATTGTGACTAATCTTTCGTGCATTTCTGCAGCTAAAACAACAGGATGCAATTTATTTTTGTTGATTTCGTACCAAATAAAATATTCTTCCATTTCCTGCGGAACAAGTAAAGGTTGTGGAGGCATATGACTGCTTCCTTGAATCATAACCTGAACTTTTCTATAACGTCCCGCATCTTCGGGAATTATTCCTCTCAAAATTAAATTATGAATAGACAAAAGATCACGTTCATTTAATGAATTATTTTTGTTCATTAAATCTTTGATAAAACCAATTGCTTCTTGATGATTTATGGCTTCTAAATGTTCTCGCATACTTTTTCCAGAAATCGTTAAGCCTTCATTAATAACCATATCTGTTTCACGAAGTGTCATTGTATTTCCTTCGATTCTATTGCTTTCAAATGTATATTCAAGTTCTAAAGCTTGTCTAATTTTAAAACTGTCGAATTGCCTGTAAGAGTCTAATTTGTCTTTTAAAATATCAATCTCTTTTAATATTTTCTCTAAAGAAGTAGAAAGTTTAAGATTAGAAACTGTTTTGTTGTATTTGATTTCATCTTCAGCAACTTTTAAAGCTTTCAATGCAAATTCATCGTCACCAATTTCATAAAGAATTTTTTCCTTAAGCCAAGCGACCATTAAAGTTTCGTAATCAATTTCTAAAAGTTGAGACAGTTTAATGATTTGATCTTTTGTTGGTTTTCGCGTTCCAGATTCAAATTTGCTTATCAAAGCCTGATCAATTCCTGCAAGTTGTGCCAATTCGCGGGTTTTTAAACCTTTTTGTTCTCTAGCATTTTTTAGAAGTGATTTCATTATGAAAAATTTAGTCTTGACAAATTTAGTCAATTTTATTTGTGTAAAAAAAAGCAACTTTTATTTAGTTGCTTTTTTGATTTTATTTTGGAGGTAAAGAGCCGTCTTTTCTCATTTCCTTGACTACTGCTAACATAATTGCATCTACAGTTTGTCCTAAATCTGTAACATTTTGAGATTCTGTAGTTCCTGTCCAGATTAATTTATTTTCTTTTAATGAAAAAACATTGGTCTCTACCATGTATAAAGTCGATTCCTGATAATAACCCGGATCGTAAAAATTAGGAGAATACATACCGTACCAATTACCGAAACCATAACCATACATTCCTGTATACATTCCGTCAAATCCTCCATAATACATTCCTGTATAAGTTCCAGGTACATAGGTGGTTTCCTTTTCTTTGCTGACTAAACGCATACTGACAACTCCGTCAAAATTCTCATCTTGAAGAACCTTTAGTTTTTGTTCTTTAGTAAGTTGATCCGCAACACCTAAATATTGATATGAAGTTTTAAACACAGGATTACTTGCTGCAATTCTGTTTTCGGCAATTCGCCTTGAAGCTTCGTCTTTGACTAAAGCAACAACCAAAACCTTTTTAAATTGTTCCTGCGCAACAGTTACTTTTGGATCTCTCCAACTGTTGACGATAGTGGTGTTACTGCCGCATCCTATAAATGCAAAACTGGCAATCAGCAAAATAAAGTACTTTTTCATATTTTACAGTTAAATTGGTTATAAGTAAAAATAACTATAAAATACTAATAAATAGAAGTTTATGCTTAAAATTAAAAAAGCTTACTAATTATAAGCTTTTTTTATACGGTCTAAATCGCGTTTCGTATCTTGTTCTTTTAAAGATTCGCGTTTATCGTAGTTTTTCTTTCCTTTACAAAGTCCGATTTGCAGTTTTGCCAAACCTTTTTCGTTGGTAAATAGTTTTAACGGAATAATTGTTAGTCCTTTTGCCTGAACACTTTTGTGAAGTGTTTTTAATTCTTTTTTGTTTAAAAGTAATTTTCGCTCACTTCTTGATTTGTGATTGAATTGATTTCCAAAAGAATATTCTTCGATGTAAGTATTGATAGCAAAAAGTTCCATACCGCTAAACTCGCAGAAACTCTCTGTAATATTTGCTTTTCCTAAACGTATAGATTTGATTTCGGTACCTGCCAAAACGATTCCAGCAGTATAGGTATCGATTATTTCATAATCAAATCGCGCTCTCTTATTTAATATATTGACTGATTTTAACATAGTGCAAATGTAAGACAAAATTGAAAACTTTATCAAGGCACAAGATAATTAAAGTTTTTTTTAATTCTATGATTTTAATCAACTGGGACTAAAATGTTTGCTTTTAAGTTTGTTCTGTAATTTAAATTCGTTTTCTAATTATTCTTTATTTGATTGATGTAAAATTCTATTTCGTAATTTTACAAAAAAAGAAAGACCGTACTTTTTTGCAGTACGGTCTTTTTGATATATTTAAAAAGTATAAAATGGAAAATAAATCAAAAGATCCTTTACACGGAATTACACTTCAAAAAATTGTCGAAACTTTAGTCGATTTTTACGGTTTTGATACTTTGGGAGAATTAATTCCTATAAAGTGTTTTATTTCTAATCCAAGTATAAAATCGAGTCTTACTTTTTTAAGAAAAACAGATTGGGCTCGTAAAAAAGTTGAAAGTCTTTATATTAAAACACTTTCTAAACTAGGATGATTTTTATAATTTATAAGAAATCATAACTCCTCCACGGTACGGAAGCCATTCGCCACTTTTATTCCAGTTAACCGTTTTTTCATATCGTCCAGGAGTTCCATCATTATATTTACCATGATAAAATCCTTGATGCCAACCGCCTCCAACAAAAACATCAAGTAAAAATTTATCGTTTAATTTGATGTTGTAACCAACAGTTGCTCCAATTCTATAACCAAAGCCATCTTCATAATGATTGCTGTCCCAATAGTTCCATTTTTGTAGTTCGTATTTATCTGCTCCAATATGGGCTCCGGCATAAAAACCATTATATTTTTCTTTAAAATGGTAACGTATTTCTGGAGTTATCGTAATAAATTTCATTGGGTGATTTCCATTGAATGACTCCCAAAATGAAGCCATTACATCGGCACTAAAAGTCGTTTTTTTACCAATGCTGGTTTCTATTCCAACATTTGGAACTAATAATAGAGCTGTCGCTCCATTAAATTTTACAAAAGTCTGGCTTTGTAATTGCATACAAAATAAAAGAACAATAAGGGCTGATATTTTTTTCATAAAAATGTTTTCGTATTCAAAATCAGCTTTTTTTAACTGATTTCGAGCGCAAATATAACGCATAAAGGCAGATATCTATTGTGTTAACATAAGATTTAACAAGTGTAAAAATCTATTTTTCTAGTAATGAATAGATTACCTTATCTAAAAATTTTCCGTTATAAAATTCAGACTCTTTAAAATGCGCTTCTTTCGTAAATCCGCATTTTTGAAGCACTTTTTCAGAAGCATAGTTTTCTGGAGCAATAACAGCTTCAATAGAATGTAGCTTTAAATCTTCAAAACCATATTTTGTAAGTCTTTTTACGGCTTCAGGCACATATCCCTTTCCGTGAAATTCTGGCAAAATCATATAGCCAATTTCAGCTCTATAATTTTCTGGTTGCATTCTATAGAATCCAATAATTCCTAATAGTTTTGGTTCGTCTTTTATTCTAATTGCCCAATTAATACCGATATTGTTTTCAATATTGTCTAAAATCATTTTGATATGCGCCAAAGCATCTTCATTGTTTTTTGCCAATGGTCGCGGAATATATTTCATCGTTTCAGGATTAGAACGCAATTGAAAAATTTCATTTACATCTGAATTTTGAAGAAGATCTAATCGTAAACGTTCCGTTTCCATAACAGGAAAAGGAGAAAAATTAAATTCTAACATTGTGACGGTATTAAAGTATTGTAATGCTAAATTTCGCAACAAAGCTTTTATTTTGTTCTAAAGTTAAAATTCCTTCTTTTTCATATAAATTTCCAGAATTTTCATTCGTGTCAGAATAACCAAGCCAAGGTTCAATACAAACAAACGGAGCATTTTCTTTAGTCCATAAACCTAAACTTGGGAAATCTTTAAAATCAACTTTTACATAAGGTTTTGAATTTTCAAGAATAGTCAAAGATTTAGATTCTAATGTTTTAAAAATTAAAGCGTCATTCTTGAAAAGCTCATAATTTAAGGGAACAATTTTGTTTTTTGCTTCTAAAATTTTAGTTTTTGATGAAATTAAATCATTTTCAAGAAGATAATATTTTAGATTTTCCTCTTTTTCAAATTCAAAAGCATAATTCTCAAAGTTGTCAGGTAATGCAATTGCAGGATGAGCTCCAATTGAAAAAGGCATTTTTTGGGCTCCATTATTGATAACATTATATTCAAGTTCTAAAGAATTTTCATTTAAAGTATAAATAAGCAGTAATTCAAAATTAAAAGGATATTTTGTCAACGTTTCCTCAGAAGATTGTAAAGAAAATACAGCTTTGTTTTCAGTTTTTTCAATCAATTGAAATTCCATGTCACGCGCGAATCCGTGACGCGGTAAATTATATTCTTTACTATCGATTTTATAAGTGTTGTTTTTTAAAGTTCCTACGATAGGAAAAAGAACTGGTGAATGCTTTCCCCAAAAATCAGGGTTTCCTTCCCATATATATTCTTTGTTTTGGTTGTCTTTTATAGAAAACAATTCAGCTCCAAGATGATTTATAGAAGCCGTTAATGTTGAATTTGAGATTGTTGTAGTCAAAATAGAATGTCTAAAGTGAATAAAATTTACAGTGATGTAAATATATTTTATAAAAATTACTTTTTTGAGAAAATCGCTCAAATTATTTTATTGATAAAATTTTGCTAAAATTCAATTTATGTTTTGAAATTTCTCTGCGAATAGCTTTTTTTTTCATTAATTTGCTACATAAACAGCTAAAAAATATGAAAAAGCAATGTGCAAAAGCCATTTTAACCGCGGCTTTATTTTTTGGGATTTCTTCGGTTTGGGCGCAGCAAACTCCGTCAGCATCAACTGCAAATCCAGTAAATAATTACAATTATCATGATGCCTTTGGCCCTCATTTTTACACTAAAAACGGGACTTCAACTCGTACAGCGAGCGGTCAGCCAGGTGTTGAATATTGGCAAAATAGAGCCGATTATCAAATCACAGCAAAATTAAACGGAACAACAAATGAAATTGTAGGTACAGATGAGATTACTTACACTAATAATAGTCCAGATAAATTAGGCTTTCTTTGGTTGAATTTAGATCAGAATTTATTCAAAGACGATTCTAGGGGGAATGCAGTTGTGCCTTTAACAGGTAGCCGTAACGGAGCTCAAGGTCAGGTTTTTGACGGCGGTAATAAAATTAAATCTGTAAAAGTAATTTCTGGAGGAAAAAATAAAACAGAAGTTGAAGCAAAATATATTGTTACAGATACCAGAATGCAGATTTTTCTTCCGCAAGAATTGGCTGCAAAAGGAGGTTCTGTAAAAGTAAAAATTGAATTCTCATTTATCGCGCCATTCGAAGGTTCGGATAGAATGGGAGTTCTAGAAACTAAAAACGGAAAAATCTTTACTATTGCACAATGGTATCCGCGTATGTGCGTGTATGATGATGTACGTGGTTGGAACACGCCTCCTTATTTAGGTGCGTCTGAGTTTTATTTAGAATATGGAGATTTTGACGTGAAATTGACTGTTCCTGGAAATCACTTTGTAGTGGCTTCTGGTGAATTGGTTAATGGTCAGGAAGTATTTTCTGCAGATCATTTCAAAAAATATAAAGAAGCTTCTAACAGCGATAATACGGTAACAATTCGTTCGGAGCAAGAAGCAAATTCAGCTTCAGCTGCAGGAACGGATAAAACATGGCATTATAAAATTAAAAATGCACGTGATTTTTCTTGGGCATCTTCTCCAGCGTTTATCTTAGACGGAGCAAAAATCAATCTTCCAAGTGGTAAAAAAGCATTAGCATTATCTGCTTATCCTGTTGAAAGTGCAGGGAAAGATGGTTACGGACGTTCTACAGAGTATGTAAAGGCTTCAATTGAGCATTATTCTAAACAATGGTTTGAATATCCTTATCCAGCAGCTACAAACGTGGCAGGTAATGAAGGCGGAATGGAATATCCAGGAATTGTGTTCTGCGGATGGAAATCTAAAGGAGCAGATTTATGGGGAGTTACAGATCACGAATTCGGACATATTTGGTTCCCAATGATCGTAGGTTCGAACGAAAGACTATTCGGTTGGATGGATGAAGGATTTAACACTTTTATCAATTCATTAAGTACGGCTGCATTTAATAATGGAGAATACAAAGAACCAGCAGCAAATTTACACGAACAAGCAGAGTCATTTACACGACCTGATTTAGAAACCATTATGAGTTCTCCTGACAATATGAAGGAACAAAATATTGGAATGTTATGTTATTTTAAACCAAGTGCAGGTTTGGTAATTTTGAGAGAACAGATTTTAGGAAAAGAACGTTTTGATACAGCATTTAGAACTTACATTCAGCGTTGGGCTTACAAACACCCGCAGCCAGACGATTTTTTTAGATCTATCGAAAATGTTGCAGGAGAAGATTTAAGCTGGTTTTGGAGAAGCTGGTATGTAAATAACTGGAGATTTGATCAAGGAATTAATTCTATTAAATATGTAAAAAATGATCCTGCAAAAGGAGCAGTTATTACTGTAGAAAATTTCGATAAAATGCCAATGCCAATCGTTTTAGATGTTAAAACAAAAAGCGGAAAAGTTACAAGAGTAAATCTTCCTGTAGAAATATGGCAGCGTAACAACAGTTGGTCTTTCAAACATAATTCTACAGAAGAAATAGAAAGTATAACTTTAGATCCAGATAATGCGTTTCCAGACAATAATACATCAAACAATGTTTGGACAGCTGGAAAAGGTAAAGTAGAAAAAGACATTATTTTAGATCCGTATTTAGGAAAGTTTTCAACTTCGAGAGCGCCTCTTAAAATTGAAGTTACTGAGAAAAATAGTACTATGTATGTTGAAATTACAGATTTCCCTAAGTTTTCAGTTAAACCAGTAGAAAACGAAAAAGACACATTTGAGTCTAAAGGAGCTGGTTTGAAATTTAAATATAATGAAGCAAAAACAGGTTTTGATATGATTGTTTTAGGTAACGGACAAGTAATTCCTTTTACAAAAAACTAACTATAAAATCCTAGTAATATATAAACCCGATGGTATTTTTATCATCGGGTTTTCTTTTGTTTAATTTTTTTTGTTTCAAGTTTAAGGTTTCAAGTTTATCTCTTCAAGTTAGAAGAATAAAACCTCAGAACCTTAGTGACTTAGAATCTTAGTGTCTCCAAATAATAACTTTTCATTAAAAAAATGTTAGAATTTTAATTTTTTCTTTTGTGAATAAAAAAAAGATGTACTTTTGCACCGATGAATAAAATAAGTTTACATATAACTTCTTTGTCACGGACAAACTCACCGATTACTTCTCCCGAAGTACGGACACTAGCTCTATAGTGTTCACTGAGTTTTATAGCCGTATATTTATTTATTCATATCCATTTTTCATTTTGAAATCACATAATTTGTCCATTGGACAAACATATCCTAAAAGTATTTATTATTTTGTAAATTTTCTTGATCAAGCTTTTGATTTTGAGAATGTTACTTCTATTTTGCTTAATTTTATTGGATTCAATTCTGGATTTCAAACTAAACAATATGCTTTAATTTTTAACTCTAACTTCAATTATTGAAATGAAGATCTCTATTGTTGTTACCCAGGAAGAACACTTCAAATTCGCACAAGAAATCTGCGATACGATAGAATCATCTGCCTTGCTAAGAGGTACGGGGATTGCTAAAAGAACTCCTGAGTACATTCAGAAAAAAATGTCGAATGGTGATGCAATGATTGCTTTAGCTGATGGAAAGTTTGCTGGTTTTTGTTACATAGAAAGTTGGCAACATGGAAAATTTGTTGCTCATTCTGGATTAATTGTACATCCGGATTATAGAAGTCATGGTTTGGCAAAAAAAATAAAATCAAAAGTTTTTGATTATTCATTGAAAAGATTTCCAGATGCTAAAATCTTTGGTATTACAACTGGTTTAGCGGTTATGAAAATTAACTCTGAACTAGGCTATAAACCAGTTCCTTTCTCTGAATTAACAACCGATCCAAGCTTCTGGGCTGGCTGTAAAACGTGTACTAATTTTGAAATCCTACAAAGCAAACAAAACAAAATGTGCCTTTGTACTGGAATGTTATACGACCCAAAAGAAAAACAAAAAACACCGCCGAGACATCCTTTTAATGAGGCTGTTTTAAGCAGACTTAAAAAAATCAAACAGGCTTTATTCTTAAACAAAATATTGTCGCTTATTTTTTTATTCAAAATTTAATCAAAAAGAAATCTCAAACTGCTACATACGAAAGTATTAGCCTAAATTATAAAAAATGAAAAAAGTAGTATTAGCTTATAGCGGAGGATTAGATACCTCGTATTGTTTGAAATATTTAAAAAATGAAAAAGGATACGAAGTTCACACTGTTCTTGTAGACACAGGAGGATTTTCTGCTGAAGAATTAGTAGCTATTGAAAAAAGAGCTTATGAGTTAGGAAGTGCACAACACGCCAACTTAACGATTTTAGATAAATATTACGATAAAGCTATTAAATATCTGATTTTCGGAAACGTCTTAAAGAACAATACTTATCCATTATCAGTAAGTGCAGAGCGTGTTTTTCAAGCAATTGAAGCTATAAAATATGCGAAAAAAGTAGGAGCTACTGCAATCGCTCACGGAAGTACTGGTGCAGGAAACGATCAAATTCGTTTTGATTTGATTTTCCAAACCATTGCTCCAGAAATCGAAATTATTACACCAATTAGAGATTTAAAACTTTCTAGACAAGAAGAAGTAGATTATTTAGCTCAAAACGGAGTTCATTATTCTTGGGAAAAAGCACAATATTCTATTAATAAAGGACTTTGGGGAACAAGTGTTGGAGGAAAAGAAACTTTAACTTCAAGCCAACCATTGCCAAGCGAAGCATATCCATCTCAATTACAAAAAGAAGGTGAAGAAAAAGTAACGCTTCATTTTGAACAAGGAGAATTAGTTGGTTTAAACGGAAAAACAGATAAGCCTTCAAACAATATTGTAGCTCTTGAAAAATTAGCAAGTGCTTATGCAATTGGTAGAGATATTCATGTTGGAGATACCATTATTGGAATTAAAGGAAGAGTTGGTTTTGAAGCAGCAGCTCCTTTAATTATTATCAAAGCGCACCATTTATTAGAGAAACATACTCTTGGAAAATGGCAACAATACTGGAAAGAACAATTAGGAAACTGGTACGGAATGTTATTCCACGAAGGTCAGTTCTTAGATCCGGTTATGAGAAACATTGAAACGTTTTTACAAGACACTCAAAAAACAGTAAACGGAACTGTTACAGTTTCATTAAAACCATATCATTTCTCACTTGACGGAATTGAATCTGAAAATGATTTGATGAACACCGGTTTTGGTCAATACGGAGAAATGAACAATGCCTGGACATCAGACGATGCAAAAGGATTTATCAAGATTTTAGGAAATGCACAAAACATATTCTCATCTGTAAACAAATTAGATCATGATTAATGTCGGAATTATTGGTGGTTCGGGCTACACGGCCGGAGAACTCATCAGAATTTTAATGTATCACCCAAAAGTAAACATCGATTTTGTTTACAGTACAACAAATGCAGGAAAACCGCTTTCTGTGGCGCACCACGATTTGATGGGTGATATTGAAATGAATTTCACAGCTGAAATCAATCCAAATGTGAATGTTGTTTTTTTGTGTTTAGGTCACGGAAAATCGATTTCATTTTTGAAAGAAAATCAGTTTGCAAGTCATACCAAAATTATTGATTTAGGAAATGATTTCAGATTGAATAAAGACGCGCATTTCGAAGGAAAAGATTTTGTTTACGGTTTGCCTGAAATCAATAAAAATGAAATCAAAAAGACAAATTATATTGCTAATCCGGGTTGTTTTGCAACTGCTATTCAGTTGGCGTTATTGCCTTTAGCAAAACACAATTTGTTGAATAATGATGTTCATATTAACGCTACAACAGGAAGTACAGGAGCGGGAGTAAGTCTTTCGGAAACTTCTCATTTCAGTTGGAGAAACAATAATATGTCGCATTACAAAGCTTTTGAACACCAGCATTTGGGAGAAATCGGAGAAAGCTTAGTTCAATTGCAAGATGATTTTGACAGCGAATTGCTTTTCATTCCAAATAGAGGAGATTTTCCAAGAGGAATTTTTGCAACACTTTATACATTGTGTGATGACAGTTTGGAGCAATTGGTTGCTAAATACGAAGATTTCTATAAAGATCAACCTTTCGTAACCATCACCACAACAAACATCAACATGAAACAAGTGGTGCAAACGAATAAATGTATCATTAGTTTATTGAAAAAAGGAAACCGGGTTCTCATAACATCAATTATCGATAACTTAACCAAAGGTGCTTCAGGACAAGCGATTCAAAACATGAATTTAATGTTCGGATTAGAAGAAACCACAGGTTTACATTTGAAACCAAGCGGATTTTAATTTTTTAGTTTCAAGTTTAAAGTTTCAGGTTTCACGTTCTATACGTAATCTGAAATATGATAAAAGAAACATAACTAGTTTCAGGTTTAAAGTTTCACGTTGCAAGTTAACTTGAAACATGAAACCTGAAACAAAATAAACAAAACAAAAATGAACTTATTCAACGTTTACCCATTATACGACATAACTCCAGTAAAAGCAGTAGATTGTACAATTTTTGACGACAAAGGAGTAGAATATTTAGACTTATATAGCGGACATGGTGTGATTTCTATCGGACACACTCAACCAGATTATGTAGCAAAATTGAAGAATCAATTAGATCATTTAGGATTTTATTCGAATGCGATTCAGAATCCTTTGCAGGTTGAATTGGCACAGAAATTAGGAAAACTTTCTGGTCTTGAAGATTACGAATTGTTTTTATGCAGTTCTGGTGCTGAAGCCAACGAAAATGCTTTAAAACTAGCTTCTTTCCACAACGGAAAATCAAGAGTTGTAGCTTTTGATAATTCTTTCCACGGAAGAACTTCTGCGGCGGTTGCTGTTACAGACAACAAAAAAATTGTTGCGCCAATAAATGCACAGCAAGAAGTTACATTTTTGCCTTTAAACCAAATCGAATTAGTTGAAGCTGAATTGGCTAAAGGCGATGTTACAGCAGTAATTATTGAAGGAATTCAGGGAGTTGGAGGTTTAGATCAAGGAACAACAGAATTTTTTCAGGCTTTAGAAAAAGCATGTAAAAAACACGATGTTGTTTTAATTTTAGATGAAGTACAATCTGGATATGGAAGAAGCGGGAAATTTTTCGCTTTCCAACACCACGGAATCAACGCTGATATTATCTCCGTTGCAAAAGGAATGGGGAACGGATTTCCAGTTGGAGCTATTTTAATTTCTCCAAAATTCGAAGCAAGTTTCGGATTATTAGGAACAACTTTCGGCGGAAGCCATTTATCTTGTGCAGCAGGAATTGCAGTTTTAGATGTAATTGAAAAACTGGATTTACAAAAAAATGTAAACGAAGTTTATGAATATTTCTTAGAAAAAATCAAAGAAGTTGAAGGCATTAAACAAGTAAAAGGAAAAGGATTAATGCTTGGAGTTGAGTTTGATTTTGATGTAGCGGCTTTAAGAAAGAAATTAATCATCGAAAAACACATTTTTACAGGAAGTGCCAACAATAAAAATCTATTAAGAATTTTACCGCCGCTTACAGTGAAAAAAGCTGACATTGATACTTTTGTAAAAGCTTTAAAAGAAAGTTTAGAAGAATTAAAAAACTAATTCTCAGCGTTAAACCTCACGGGTTTTTAAAATCCGTGAGGTTTAAAATATAAGTTTCTACTACATAAAAGAAACATCCAAAAAACAACTAACCAACTACAAATTATGAATCCATTATCAATTGAAAAACGCAATCTCGTTCTGCGGACTATGGCGAAGCTGGTCGAACAGGATCGGAATCAGATTATCTTAACCAATCAGGAAGATCTTGCTGATTACGACGGCTCAGATTTAGCGATGGAAGAACGCTTAAAAGTAGATGATAAAAAAGTCGACGAAATGATTTTATCATTAAACCAATTAGCTTCTCAGGAAGATCCCGTTGGCGTTGAGCGTTTTCATTTTACTCATGATAATGGAATAAAAGTGGTTAATAAAACGGCGGCTTTTGGAACGATTTTAATTATTTACGAATCTCGCCCTGATGTTACAATAGAAGCGGGAGGAATTGCCTTTAAATCCGGAAATAAAATTTTATTAAAGGGAGGAAAAGAGTCTTTAAAATCAAATTTAAAAATCGTAAGTCTTTGGCATAAAGCTTTAGAAGAAAACGGAGTTTCAAAAGACTGGGTGGAATACCTGAATTATAACAGAACAGAAACTCAGGCATTTTTAGAAAAACCAACTCAAAAAGTCGATTTAATAGTTCCAAGAGGCGGAGAAAAATTAATTGAGTTTGTAAAAGCACACGCCACTTGTCCCGTAATAGTAAGCGGACGCGGCAATAATTTTGTTTACGTTCATAAAGATGCTGATACAGATTTAGCTTTAAAAGTAATTTTAAATGCTAAAACAGCCAAAATTTCAGCTTGTAATGCTTTAGATAAAGTTTTAATTGATTCGAAACTTCCAAATTTTGAAGGTTTTGTAGCAATGTTAATTGAAGCTTTAATTGAATCAAAAGTTGAAGTTATTGTAGATAAATCGTTAGAGTATTTCGAAAATACCAAGACAATCGAAAACGAAGATATTTGGTACGAAGAATTTCTGGATTATAAAATCGTAATAGGAACCATCGATTCTCAAGATCACGCAATCGATATGATTAATAAATACTGTGGTGGACATTCTGCAGCAATTATTACAAGAGATAATGAAGTTGCACAGCAATTTATGGAATCGATAGATGCAGCAGCAGTTTACCAAAATGCATCAACTCGTTTTACAGACGGCGGACAATTTGGTCTTGGCGGAGAATTAGCGATAAGCACTGATAAATTGCATCAACGCGGTCCAATTGGTCTACAACATTTGGTAACTAACAAATGGTACGTTTACGGAGAAGGACAAATTAGATAGTTAGACTTTTCTTAGATAGTTAGACTTCTTAGAATTTTAGATTGATGATTAACGATTTTAGATTTCAGATTATTGGAATTTGGTTCCGCTGCTTTGGGATAAAAAATGATATTTATTTAAAGATTTAGCTTTGCGAACTTAGCGTTTGTAGACACAAAGAATATAAAAAAACCTTGCGCACTTTGCGGTTAAAAAATCGCAACAAAACAACAACAATGAGCAAAAAAAGGATTTTATTAAAAATAGGAAGTAATACTTTAACCAAAGAAACCAATCATATTTCGCGGGGAAAGATTGAAGACCTTGGAGTTCAGATTGCGGCTCTAAACGATGAATATGAGTTTATCATAGTAAGTTCAGGAGCAATTGCGGCAGCAAAACAATTTGTAAAACTGGATAATCAAGACAAAGATGTTTTTGTAAAACAAGCTTTGGCTTCAATCGGACAGCCACATTTAATGCGGATTTACAATGAAAATTTTAAGGATTTAGGATTAAATACTTCGCAGTGTTTACTTTCTTATTCTGATTTCGAAAAAGAGCAGACCAAAAAGAACATTGTGAATACTATTAATGTATTAGTTAAAAACAATTACATTCCGATTATTAATGAAAATGATACCGTTGCCACAGATGAGATTCGGTTTGGAGATAATGACAAATTAGCGGCTTTAACGGCTGTTCTTTTAAATGTTGATATTCTGATTATTGCAACCAATACTAACGGAATTTACACCAAAGAATCAATTCATAATGAAGTTCCGGAAACAATAAAATTGGTAAATGATTTAAAAACGCTGGAAAAAGAAATCGGCGAATCAAAATCATCACACGGAACAGGAGGAATGCAGTCTAAAATAGAAGCAGCAGCAATTTCAAAAGCAGCAAATATAGAAACTTGGATTGTCAATGGATTGAATGATAATTTTATTTTAAAGGCGTTGAAGGACGAGATTGCGTTTACCAAGATTGTGTGATATTGAACGTGGATGAAACGGATTCGCTATCGCGAAGGCGCTGATTTAAACTGATTTTATATTTATTTTAATTTTATGTAGTATATTTCATTCGAATTTGTTTTTATGGAATTATTACATCGAGAGTTAACTGAAATCATTATTAAAACTTTTTATGAAGTATATAATGAATTAGGACATGGATTTTTAGAAAGAGTTTATCAAAATTCCTTGTATTTGGAATTGAAAAATAAAGGTTTGTATGTTGAAGCTCAGAAGAAAATTAAAGTTTATTATAAAGGAATAGAAGTTGGAGAATATTACGCAGATTTAGTAGTTGAAGATTTAATTATTTTAGAACTAAAAGCTGCTAATTGCATAGTAATAGAATTTGAAAACCAAATTTTAAATTATTTAAAAGGCACAAACTGTGAAGTAGGTTTGCTTCTAAATTTTGGAACAAAACCAGAATTTAGACGAAAAGTATTTGAAAACAGTAGAAAAATAAGAATATAAAAAATCCGCGTTAATCTGCGTCTTCGCGATAGCGAATCCGTTTCATCCGCGTCTAATTTTTACAAACCAATAAGAAACAAAGAAAAAAACAATGAACTACATCTCAATAAAAGACATCAACTCTTTATCAAAATGGGTGAAACAAGCGATTAAAATCAAAAAAAATCCACTTAAAAATCAAAGTTTAGGAAAGAATAAAACTCTTGGAATGTTATTCTTCAACCCGAGTTTAAGAACGCGTTTGAGTACTCAAAAAGCGGCTTTAAATTTAGGAATGAACGTTATGGTAATGAATTTTACCAATGAAGGCTGGACATTAGAGTTTGAAGATGGAGCTGTAATGAATTCTGGCGCTTCAGAGCATATCAAAGAAGCAGCAGAAGTAGTTTCTCAATATTGTGATATCATCGCTATTCGTGCTTTTGCAGGTTTGGTTGATAAAGAAAAAGATTATCAAGAAACTGTTATTTCAGGATTCTTGAAATATGCAACAGTGCCAATTGTAAATATGGAAAGTGCTATTCGTCATCCATTACAATCATTGGCAGACGCAATTACAATGGAAGAATTCAAGCCTAGACATAAAGATAAACCAAAAGTGGTTCTTTCTTGGGCGCCGCACCCCAAAGCTTTGCCTCAGGCAGTTGCAAATTCTTTCGTAGAAATGATGCAGATGCAAAAAGATATGGATTTTGTAATTACACATCCAGAAGGTTATGAATTGAGCCCAGAAATCACAAAAGACTGCAAAATCGAATACGATCAAGACAAAGCTTTTGAAAATGCTGATTTCGTTTACGTAAAAAACTGGAGCAACTTCAACGATTACGGAAAAGTAACCAACAGCGATCCAAATTGGACAGTTACTGCCGAAAAAATGGCGTTAACCAACAACGGAAAATTCATGCACTGTCTTCCAGTTCGTCGTAATGTTATTGTAAGCGACGAAGTTTTAGACGGAGAAAATTCAATCGTAATCGAACAAGCGAATAATAGAACGTATTCAGCACAATTAGTTTTACAAAAGATTCTTAAGAAAATATAATTTATAGGTGCAAAGGTTCAAAGTTGCAAAGGAACAGAGGTTTTACAGCCTTTAGAAAAACCTTTGCACCTTTGTCCCTCTGCTCCTTTGAACCTTGAAGAAATGAATGTATCAGTAATAAAAATAGGTGGAAACATCATCGACAATCCAGCAGAATTAGAACAATTTTTAACCGATTTTTCTAAAATAGAAGGATATAAAGTTTTAGTTCACGGCGGTGGAAAATCGGCTACAAAAATGGCACAGAGTATTGGTTTGGTTCCGCAGATGATTGACGGACGCCGAATTACAGATGCTCCAATGCTTGATGTTGTGGTAATGATTTACGCAGGGCAAATCAATAAACATATTGTGGCGCAATTGCAGGCTAAAGACAATAATGCAATTGGTTTTTCAGGAGCAGACGGAAATTTAATTCAGTCCACAAAAAGAAATCACCCAACAATAGATTACGGATTTGTAGGTGATGTAAAACAAGTCAACACCAAATTACTGACGACTTTATTAGAAGCTGGAGTTGTTCCTGTTTTCTGTGCAATCACACACGACAAAAATGGACAATTGTTAAACACCAATGCTGATACAATTGCAAGTGAATTATCAATTGCATTATCGGAAGTTTTTGATGTGACGCTGACATATTGTTTTGAAAAACAAGGTGTTTTGCAAGATTCTGAAGACGATTCATCTGTAATTACAGAAATCAACGAAACATTATACAATAAGTTAAAAGAAGAAAAAGTAATCCATTCTGGTATGATTCCAAAATTAGATAACTGTTTCAATAGTTTATCAAGAGGCGTGCAGAAAATCAAAATTGGACATCACAGAATGCTCCAAAACTCAAATATTCTGCATACAACGATTACATTATAAAAAATACTGCCACGAATTGACTTTAATTTTACTGTTAAAAGAGAAAATAATTTTAGACTTACATTAAAAAGTTTATTTTGATTTTAATCTGTGACAAAAAAATAATGTTTGAAAATCCGTGTAATTAGTGGCAAAAAAATAGAGCGCACGAGGTATTTTAAATAAATTTGCGCAAGTAAAAATGGTCAAAGGAAAGCTCAAAAACTTTGTTGCTTTGTTCCTTTGAGCCTTTGAACCTTATTAAAATGAAAAATATAGATACGCTTACCCAGGAAGCAATTAGTTTATTAAAAAGCCTAATCGAAACCCCTTCGTTTTCAAGTGAAGAAGATCAGACGGCTCTTTTAATCGAAAATTGGTTCAATCAGAATGAAATTCCCTTCAAGAGAGAAAACAACAATGTGTGGGCTTTCAACAAATATTTCGACGAGAACAAACCAACACTTTTACTAAACTCACATCACGATACTGTACGACCAAATCAAGCATATACAAACGATCCGTTTAAAGCGATCGAAAAAGACGGAAAATTATTTGGTTTAGGAAGTAATGATGCTGGAGGATGCCTAGTTTCTTTACTGGCAACGTTTGTACATTTTTACGAAAATCAAAATCTTTCTCATAATATTGTAATTGTGGCTTCCGCCGAAGAAGAAAGCAGCGGAAAAAATGGTTTAAACAGTGTTTTAAAGCACTTACCAGAATTAGATTGTGCCATTGTCGGCGAACCAACTTTAATGCAACTTGCAGTTGCTGAAAAAGGACTTTTAGTTTTAGATGTAAAAGTAAAAGGAACCGCAAGCCATGCCGCACATCAAAATGATGATAATGCATTATATAAATCAATTCCAGTAATGGAATGGTTTAAAAACTATAAATTCGATAAAATCTCAGACGTTTTAGGTCCTGTAAAAATGACCGTGACGCAGATTAATGCCGGAAAACAACACAATGTTGTACCATCAGAATGTGATTTGGTTGTAGATATTCGCGTAACTGACCGTTATACAAACGCTGAAATTTTGGAAGTTGTAAAAGCAAATGTAAACGCCGAAGTAACACCAAGATCCATGCATTTAAATGCGTCATCTATTCCAGTTGCACATGGTTTGGTTCAAGCAGGAATTGCTTTAGGAAGAACAACGTATGGCTCACCAACACTTTCAGATCAATCCGTTTTAAGCTGTCAGTCTTTAAAATTAGGGCCAGGAGAAACTTTACGTTCGCATTCAGCAGACGAATTTATTTTTGTAAATGAAATTGAAGAAGGAGTCGATTTGTATATTAAAATACTAACTGATTTCTTTAAATTATAAAAACGAAATTAAACCCGACAGGTTTTCAAAACCTGTCGGGTTTCTAAAAATAGTACCTATGAAACTTTGGGAAAAAGGAATACCAACAGATAAACAAATCGAACAATTTACCGTTGGTAACGACCGTGAACTAGATTTAGTTTTAGCAAAATATGATGCTTTAGGTTCAATTGCTCACGCGAAAATGTTAGGGCAGATTGGTTTGTTAACTCAGGAAGAAACAACTTCTTTGGTTGATGCATTAAACGAAATCATCGCAGATATCGTAGTTGGAAATTTCGAAATCGAAGACAGTTTCGAAGACGTACATTCTAAAATTGAGTATCTTCTAACAGTAAAACTAGGCGATGCTGGAAAGAAAATCCACACTGCGCGTTCTCGTAACGATCAGGTTCTAGTAGACGTTCATTTGTATTTAAAAGACGAATTAAAAGCAATAAAAGAACAGGTAAAAACTTTGTTTGACTTGTTGATGGAATCGGCAGAAAAGCATCAAAACGTTTTATTGCCTGGTTATACGCATTTGCAAATTGCAATGCCATCGTCATTCGGAATGTGGTTTTCTGCTTACGCTGAAAGTTTGATTGACGATATTACAATGTTGAACGCCGCTTCAAAAATTGTAGATCAGAATCCGTTGGGTTCTGCTGCGGGTTACGGAAGTTCATTTCCAATCAACAGAACATTTACGACTCAGGAACTAGGTTTTGAAACGTTGAAATACAATGCCGTTGCAGCGCAAATGAGCCGTGGAAAAGCAGAAAAAACAGTTGCTTTTGCTATGACAAGTGTTGCAGGAACATTATCAAAATTTGCAATGGACGTTTGTTTGTATATGAGCCAGAATTTCGATTTTATTGGTCTTCCGGCGCATCTTACAACAGGTTCAAGCATTATGCCTCATAAAAAAAATCCTGATGTTTTCGAATTAATCAGAGGAAAATGCAATAAGATTCAGGCGCTTCCATACGAAATCACTTTAATTACAAATAATCTTCCAAGCGGATATCATAGAGATTTACAGCTTTTAAAAGAAGGATTATTTCCGGCAATTCAAACTTTGAAATCTTGTTTGGATATTGCTATTTTCTCAATTAAAGATATTACAGTAAAAGATTATATTTTAGAAGATAAAAAATACGACTATTTATTTACTGTAGATACATTAAACGAAATGGTTGTGGCAGGAATGCCGTTTAGAGATGCTTACAAAGCTGTTGCTGAACAATTGGAAGCGGGAACGTATAAATCTCCAAAAGAAACCAAACACACGCACGAAGGCAGTATCAATAATTTATGTCTTGATGCGATTAAAGATAAAATGAAAGCAGCTTTTTAATGTTTCGTGAAATGTAAAAAGTAAGCTGTAAAAACTAAAAAGGTCATTGATTTGTTTCAATGACCTTTTTGATTTATCTAAATTTTAGTTTTTTACCAACTTAAATGTTTTGCTTCTGTTTTCAATTTGAACTTTGCAGATGTAAATTCCTTTCGCAAGATTTCCAACATTGAGTTCTAATTTTTCGTCAGCAGTAATATTTTTAGAATGCGAATATACTTTTGATCCATTCGAAGAAAATAAATCCACTTCAGCCAAACCGTTATCAGAGCTTGAAAAATCAATATTCAAAAGACGGTTAATTACTGAAGGATAATATTTCAAATCTAGATTGTTTACGCGGTCATTTAAGCCTAAATTATTGCAACTTGTAGATAAAACACCTTGAGCAGTAACCTGTAAAGTCGCCCCAGCGCCACATGTTGGGTTAGAAACAAATCCAGCAACATTAGCGATCGGTAAAACACTATAGTTATAAGAAGGTTTTGTTACAGCAGTTCCAGAGTTTGCAGGAGCATTTAAACAATTGGAAAAAGAAATGCCAATTGTACCGCCATCTGTGCTTACGTAACTTTTGAAAGGAGTTCCGATTTTAGCAAAATCCGTTCCTTCAACGTAACAAGTTGTGTTGTTGCTTCCTCCGCCTAAACCAATTGCTAAAGAACCTGATACAGAAGTGTTATAATAGCAATTTAAAATATGAAGTTCTGCATTTCTGGCTCTTGGCATTCTTTCTTTACAGCCTTCCGCCCAATAACAATTTTTGAAAGTAATGCTGTAATGCCCGTCAGAAGGCGCATCAGTTTTAGAAGATCCTACTAAATCAGAAAAACGATGATCATCTGCACCGCCAGAACCTCCCGCTTTTGGAGTTTTCAAATATGTAAATTTACACCAAGAAACAGTCACATTATCTGCAGCGCCTTTATTGTCGAAATTACCATCCATTCCGTCTTGAAATTCGCAATGATCTACCCAAATATTTGTTGCTTCGGAAGTCAAATTATCTTTACCGTCGACATCGTAAGCGCCTGGTCCTTCAAAAATTAAATTTCTAATAATGACATTATTTGAACCAGGTTTTAAATTTAAAATTCCAGAACCTGCGGCTGTCTGATCCAGATTTACCAATCTCGCTCCGGGAAGTCCAATTATGGTTTTGTCATTTACCTGCAAACTTGTATACGTGCAGTTTAGAATTCCAGAAACTAAAATGACTTGCGGAGTGGTTAATTTTAATTTTGCAGTTAAATCAGCAAGAGTAGAAACCGTAACAGGTGTTGCATTTCCTCCGCCGGTTGTAGAAGCTCCAAATCCTTCAGGTGCACTCATAAAATAATTTTGCGCAAAAAGAAAGGAGTAAGGCAGGAGCAAGGCCAATAAAATAAGTTTTGTTTTCATTTAAGTGTGGTTTTTTGTGGTTTAATAGTTTAATGTAATCGATTACACAAATGTAAAAGAATAAATATAATTTCAAATTAATTTATCAAATTTTTATGCTTTAATGTTTTGATTCTTAGATAAATAAGTGTTGTTTTTACACTAATAATTTATAAAGCGATGGATTAGAATGTTTTATCAAATAGGAAAAGGTTTTTAAGGAAAAGCAGAAAATTCATCCTAAATACATATATTTGATATACCAGTTTATATCAAATCAATGGGAAAATTTAAAGAAGAAGCTACTCTGAAACTTTTTGAGAAAGGCTTAATTACTGAAAATCAGTTTGAAGAAATAAAAACATATCGAAATCTAAATATCTTTTCATTAAATGCAGAATTAAAACTATTTCTGTATTTGTCTGTATTATTGTTTACTTCTGGAATAGGAATTTTGATTTATGAAAATATCGATTCTATCGGACATATTGCAATTCTTTCTTTGCTTTTGGTTGTAATTGTGGTTTGCTTTTATTATTGTTTTAAAAATTCTAAAGGTTTTCAGAAAACTGAAACAACATTTGAACACCCTGTTTTAGAATATTTAGTTTTAGCAGGAAATATTCTGACTTGTATTTTTATCGGATATCTTCAGTTTCAATACAAACCTTTTGGAGAACATTACGGATTGGCAACTTTAGTTCCTACTATTGTCAGTTTCTTTTGTGCTTATTATTTTGATAATCGAAGTGTTTTAACAATTGCAATAACAGGTTTAGCGGCATATGTTGGACTTTCTGTAACTCCTCAAGATATTTTTAATGATGGCAATAATTTTTATGCGAGTCAAGGTTTGAGTTATTCAGCAGTAATGCTTGGAGTTTTATTGATCTTATGGACAATTTACAGCCGTCGAATTTCCTTAAAAATACATTTCGGATTAGTTTTTCTAACTTTTGCTTTACATATTATAAGTATTGCTGCAATTAGTAATTTAACTAATTATGATGTCTTAACATGGATAATATTTGCTCTGGTTTTGGCAGTTTCTACCTATTATTTTTATAAAGCAAGTTACGATTACAAAGCAATGTCTCTCTATGTATTTATGATTATATACGCTTATATCGGTGCTAATATAGTTTTGTTTAGAATTTTTGAGAATGTAGATTTTTCTCAAATATGGGAATTGTTTATTTTCCTGCTTCCAGCATATTTTGTTGGTTCGATTATAATGTTCATAAAGTTGATTAAAAAATTCAATAAAGAAATAGCAGAATGATAGCGTACGATAAAAAAAAGTTAGATAATGAAGTTTTGATTGAAGAAGCAGATACTTTATATAAAGGAGGTTTTATTAATAAAGAACAGAAGAAATTTGTAGAAAAAGAGTTGCCTGTTTTAAGAAGTCAAGATAACATTTTGGTTAGAATTGGTTTCTTTCTATTAGGAAGTTTGCTTTACAGTTCTATCTGCGGAATGATTTCTTTGTTTGGATTAAATTCGGAACACATTTACCTGCAAATTTGTTTTTATATTTTTGCTGCCATTGGTTTTGCTGGAGCAGAATTTCTTGCTAATCAAGAATATCATAATCACGGTTTAGATGATGCTTTTATTTTAGGCGCTATTTCACAGGTTGGAATCGCTGTAGCGATTACGACTGAAGGTTATGAAACTGTAATTGCTTTTTTTGTGGCTGTTACTGCTCTTTTTATGTTTGTGCGCTATTTGCACGTATTGTCGATGTTGGTTTTTTGCATAGCGGTAACTGCATTTTTATTTTTTGAAATGTTTGAATTAGGAGATCTCGGAAAAGCTATTTTACCATTTGTTGCAATGGTTTTTGCAGGAGCTTTTTACTTTATAACAAAAAAGATAATCAGAAATCTAACAGAAAGTTATTATTACAATGGACTTTTACTAGCTAATAGTTTTTGTTTGGTTCTGTTTTATTTTTCTTGTAATTATTTAATTGTTAGAGAATTATCAGGAGAACTTTTAGGAATAGAAGTTAAATCTGGAACCGATATTCCGTTTGCGTTTTTCTTTTACGGATTTACGGTAATTGTTCCAATTATTTATTTGGTTCAGGCTTTAAGAACAAAAGATAGAATAATGCTATGGCTGAGTTTTCTAGCAATCGGATTCTCAATTTTTACCATTCGTTTTTATTATTCTGTTTTACCAGCTGAAGTTGCGTTGACACTTGGCGGATTAGTTTTATTTGCAATAGCTTCTTTTTCAATTAAAAAATTAAAAGAAAAAGAAAGCGGATTAACATTTAAACCAGACAGAATCAATCATTCTGATAATTTCTTAAATGCAGAAGCTTTAATTGTAGCTTCAACTTTTGGAATGAAACCAGAAGTGAAAACAGTTTCTCCAATGGAATTTGGTGGAGGAGGATTTAGCGGCGGAGGCTCTGAGGGAAGTTTTTAATTAATTGTGAATTGTAAATGATTAATTATTAGTTGTAAAAAAACTTATAAATTAAAAAACGCTGAATTTTTGATTCAGCGTTTTTTAATTTATTTAATAAAGAATCTTAATCGAAATACACTTCGTATTCTTCTATTTTAGTTCGTAAACGATTTTCTAAATAAAGATTACCGCCTTTTAATTTATCCAAAATAATCGCCGCTTCCTTTTTGTAATTTCTTCTTTTAAGATTATCCCAAGTTTTTGGAGGTTGTTGCAAATTGGTAATTCTATCCGCTAATTTTACAGCCCAAACTTCTTTTCTAAGTTTAGAAATTCTGTTTAAACTATCGAGCATTTTTTCTTCTTTTGGTAAATCATTGTTTTTTGTAAGTGCAGCAACTCCTTCGGCAACTTCCAATCCAAATTCAAGTTCTAATTCCTTAAATGTAGTATTAGTATCTTCTAAAGTATCATGCAATAAAGCAACTTTCGTTGCAAAATTTAAATCAAAATTTTCCGTGTTATTTGATGCAATCAGAATTTCCATTGCAACATTACTCAAATGAATAACATAAGGCAGATTAGAATCTGTAATCGTTTGGTTATTTTCTAAATGCTTTATTGTGGCGAAAATTATTGTTTTTTGATAAGCTGTTTGAACATCCATTCAATAGATTTTTAGAAGTATTACACTTTACTTTTCAATGCTTGTGCATCAATATCGCTGTGAGAAACATCATAAACAGCTTTTCCATTTTTGATTAAAATCAATTGTGGAGATTCATGGTAAACTCCAAATCTGCTTGCGATTTCGTTTGAAATATCTCGGTGCGCTATTAAATCTAAAAAATAAGCATCGACAACACCTTCAAGATCAAATTCTCTTTCAAATTGTTTTAATGCCATTCGGCTAATGCTGCATCTTGTGCTGTGTTTGAATATTACAACAGGTTTTTCTTTTGAGATAGCTTCGATTTCCATTAATTGAAGAATATCTGTTAATTCTGTCCAGTTTACGTTACTTTTTTGTGCTTCTGAGTTCTCTGAACTTCCGAAGATTGAATTAAAAAAACTCATATTTGGCTTGTTTTGTGACTTTTTGACGTGATAAAATCGTTAAAACATGATTTTAAATGTCATTTTGTCTGTTTTTTATGTGTGGAATATAATTTGAATATTCAATAGCAAAGTTAAATCTTTTGGGTTAAAAAAATATCTCAATAAGTCTTAACTTTAATGTAATCGAATATTAAAAACAAAAAATCAATCAAATCATAAAAATATGAACATAAATAAATTTACAATTAAATCGCAGGAAGCCATACAGTTGTCGCAACAATTAGCACAGCGAAATGGCCAGCAGCAAATTGAAAATGAACACATTTTCAAAGCTATTTTTGAAGTGGATGAAAACGTAGCGCCATTTATTTTGAAAAAACTAAATGTAAATGTTCCGTTGTTTCTTCAAATTTTAGACAGTACAATTCAGAGTTTTCCAAAAGTATCTGGTGGCGATGTTATGCTTTCTAGAGATGCAAATAAAGCTTTGAACGAAGCTGAGATTATCGCACAAAAAATGAACGATGAATACGTTTCGATCGAGCATTTAATCTTAGCCATTTTTGATTCAAAAAGTAAAGTTTCTCAGATTTTAAAAGATCAAGGAGTTACCGGAAAAGGACTTAAAGCAGCAATTGAAGAATTAAGAAAAGGAGAAAGAGTAACTTCGGCTTCAGCTGAGGAAACTTATAATTCTTTGAATAAATATGCTAAAAACTTAAACGAATTAGCAAGAACAGGAAAACTAGACCCAGTTATTGGTCGTGACGAAGAAATCCGCCGTGTGCTGCAGATTTTAACTCGTAGAACTAAAAACAATCCGATGTTAATTGGTGAACCGGGAGTTGGTAAAACCGCAATTGCAGAAGGATTAGCGCACAGAATTGTGGACGGAGATGTTCCTGAAAACTTAAAAGACAAAATCGTTTTCTCGCTAGATATGGGAGCTTTGATTGCTGGAGCAAAATACAAAGGAGAATTTGAAGAACGTTTAAAATCGGTTGTAAAAGAAGTTACTGCTGCAGACGGAGATATTGTTCTTTTTATTGATGAGATTCATACGCTTGTTGGAGCGGGTGGAGGAGAAGGCGCAATGGATGCGGCAAATATCCTAAAACCAGCTTTAGCTCGTGGTGAGTTAAGAGCTATTGGAGCTACGACTTTAGATGAATATCAAAAATATTTCGAAAAAGATAAAGCGCTTGAAAGACGTTTTCAAAAAGTTCTAATCGACGAGCCAGATACAGAAAGTGCGATTTCGATTTTACGTGGAATTAAAGAAAAATACGAAACGCATCATAAAGTTCAAATCAAAGATGAGGCAATTATTGCAGCGGTTGAACTTTCGCAAAGATATATTACAAACCGTTTTTTACCAGATAAAGCAATTGACTTGATGGACGAAGCGGCTTCTAAATTGCGTATGGAAATCAACTCAAAACCTGAAGAATTAGATGTTTTGGATCGTAAAATCATGCAGTTGGAGATTGAAATTGAAGCTATTAAGCGTGAAAAAGAAGAAAGCAAACTGAAAATTTTAGGGATGGAATTGGCCAACCTAAAAGAAGAGCGAAACGAAATCTACGCAAAATGGAAACAGGAAAAAGATATCGTTGACGGAATTCAAGCTGTAAAACACGAAATAGAAGACTTTAAATACGAAGCAGAACGCGCAGAACGTGATGGTGATTATGGAAAAGTAGCTGAAATTCGTTACGGAAAAATAAAAGAGGCACAAGAACGTCAGGAAAATTTGCAAAAACAATTATTAGAGTTTCAATCTGGAAGTTCTTTAATAAAAGAAGAAGTTACCAGAGAAGATATTGCAGAAGTTGTAGCAAAATGGACAGGAATTCCAGTTACAAAAATGCTTCAGACAGAAAGAGAAAAACTATTGCATTTGGAAGACGAATTGCACAAACGTGTTGTTGGTCAGGAAGAAGCGATAGAAGCCGTAAGTGATGCCGTTCGTAGAAGCCGTGCTGGTTTACAGGATATGAAAAAACCTGTTGGATCGTTCTTATTCTTAGGAACAACTGGAGTTGGTAAAACGGAGCTGGCAAAAGCTTTGGCAGAATATCTTTTTGATGATGAAAATGCGATGACTCGTATCGATATGAGCGAATATCAAGAGCGTCACAGTGTGAGCCGTTTGGTTGGTGCGCCTCCAGGATATGTGGGTTATGATGAGGGAGGTCAGTTAACAGAAGCTGTTCGTAGAAAACCTTATTCTGTTGTGCTTTTAGACGAGATCGAAAAAGCCCATCCAGATACTTTCAATATTTTGTTGCAGGTTCTAGACGAAGGGCGTTTAACTGATAACAAAGGACGTTTGGCTGATTTTAGAAATACGATTATTATTATGACCTCAAATATGGGAAGTAATATAATTCAGGAGAAATTTGAAAATCTAAAAGGAAGTGTTGAAGCAGCTACAGAAGCCGCTAAAAATGAAGTTCTTGGGTTATTAAAACAAACTGTTCGTCCTGAGTTTATTAACCGTATCGACGAAATTGTCATGTTCACGCCGCTTACAGTTGAGAATATTTCAAGAATTGTAAGTTTACAGTTGAAGAGCGTTACCAAAATGCTGGCTTTGCAAGGCATTACAATGGATGCAACTCCAGAAGCTATTGCATATTTGGCAGACAAAGGTTACGATCCACATTTTGGAGCAAGGCCTGTGAAACGTGTGGTTCAGAGAGAAGTACTTAATCAATTGTCAAAAGAGATTTTGGCAGGAAATATTACAACAGAAAGTATCATTTTATTAGATGCTTTCGATGGCAATTTGGTTTTTAGAAATCAGACAGCTAAATAATTTTTTTTCATGTTAATCTTAAAAAAGCATCAGTTTATAACTGGTGCTTTTTTTGTTAATATTTAAGTTGTTTTTACGTTTTTTTAATCTTTGTATCTATAAGAAATAGTATATATTTGATTCGAAACTATTAAATCATTTATATGAAAAGAAACCAAAGGACATTTTTAATTTTATTACTGTCTACTTTTTTCTTTATGGGAAAAACCTATTCGCAACAAAACATTGTTGCTACAGGCGGAAAAGGCAGTGGTATAGGTGGAACATCAAGTTATTCCATTGGTCAAATTGCCGATTTGCAATTGAAGGGAAGTGGTGGTTCTGCACAAGAAGGTATTCAGCAACCTTATGAAATTGCAACATTAGGGACTGATGAATTTAAGGAAATCAATCTTACCATGGTTGCTTATCCAAATCCAACTGTTGATGTTTTAAACTTGAGTATTAGTAACGATAAATTAGATGATTTAACATATGATTTATTTGATATCAATGGAAAAATAGTGTCGAAGAGCTTAAAAATAATAGCTTCGGAAACAACAGTTAATATGCATGAATTGCCACAAGGGGTTTATTTTCTTAGAGTAAACAGCAATTCAAAAACTATAAAAACTTTTAAAATCATTAAAAAATAAAATTCTAAACTGCAGACAGATATATGAAAAAAATTACTCTCGTATTACTATTATTAAGTTCTTTTACAATCTTATTTGCCCAAGCTCCTCAAAAAATGAGTTATCAATCGGTAATTCGTAAAACAGACGGAACATTGCTAGCAAATACTTCAGTTGGTATTAAAACTAGCATTTTGCTTGGTTCTGCAACAGGAACGGCTTCTTATGTAGAAACTCAAACTATAACAACAAACGCCAACGGATTAGCAACAATGGAAATCGGAGGAGGAACTCCAGTTACTGGTACATTTTCAGGAATTGATTGGGGGGCAGGTTCTCATTTTATTAAAACAGAAATTGATCCAGCAGGAGGAACTAATTATACAATTAGTGGTACAAGTCAGCTTTTGAGCGTGCCTTATGCATTATATGCAGGAAGTAGTGTGAATAAGGGAAAAACAAGTATAATCATCACTGGTGAAGTTACAGATGCAGAGGCGGCAGCACAATTAATGGCTGAGTTTGGTCCTTACACTGAAAATATCTATGTAACTAGCACAACAAATTTGACAACAATAGATTTGAGTTCAATAAAAAAACTAGTGAATTTAAAAATTCAAAATAACTTAAAATTAGTAAACTTCAATTTGAGTAACCTTATTGAGGTTTATAATGATTTAGATGTAGGTAATAATGATGTATTGACTTCGGCTACATTTCCGGCTTTGAAAATATTACATGCATATGATACAGGTATTTTAAATAATCCGCTTCTAAAATCAATCTCATTTCCTGTTTTAACTTCTAGTAAAGGGTTATATTTTAGTAATAATAAACTTCTTACTTCTATTGAATTGCCTGCATTATCAGTTGTAACAGATCAATCCATAACACTTGATTTTACTAGAAATGCTCTTTCTAGTTCCCAAGTGAACTTAATTTTAAAAAGACTTTTAAATCTTTCTTCGAATACAGGTGTGAGACTTGATGGTCAAAATCCTCCTGCTCCGCCAACAGGACAGGGAATTACAGATAAGGCGACTTTAATTGGCAGAGGAGTTACTGTTAATACAGATTAAATTTATCTTGAAGTAGAAAAGCATTAGTTTTTACTGGTGCTTTTTTTATACCTAAATTCTGAAACTTTTAATTCAAGTTATATAACAATTCATGTCTAAAATATATTCAATTTTAAATAAATAAAAATCAGCAAATTATTAATTAAAATTTAAAATCATGAACAATATTTTTAGAGGACTTTTAGCCGGTTATGGAGCTAAAAAATTAGGTGGAGGTTGTTTTGGAACTATTATCGTTTTTATTATTCTTTGGGTTTTACTCGGACAATGTAGCTAAAAGCAGATTACAGAAAATTACGAATAAAAAGATAAATTTTGATGCAATATTATTGGGAAGATTAATTCAAAATGTCTAGATTCGCATCACTAAAAATAAATTTATAAAATGGGTTCAGGTTTTTTCGCTTTGTTAGATGATATCGCAGCAATTATGGATGATGTTGCAGTAATGAGTAAAGTTGCTGCAAAGAAAACAGCTGGAATTCTAGGCGATGATTTGGCTGTAAATGCCGAAAAAGCTTCAGGATTTGCTTCTTCAAGAGAGCTTCCCGTTTTATGGGCAATCAGCAAAGGGTCTTTATTAAATAAAATTATTATTCTTCCAGTCGCCTTTTTATTAAGTGCATTTTTTCCGATAGCAATTATAGTAATTTTAGTTTTGGGAGGACTTTTTTTAGCATATGAGGGAGCCGAAAAGATCTACGAATTTATTTTTCCTCACAATCACGAAGAATCTGAAGGAATTACAGATGAAGTTTTGACTGAAGAACAGATTTTATTAGTTGAAAAAGATAAAGTAAAATCAGCAATTATTACAGATTTTATTCTATCAGTCGAAATCGTAATTATCGCTTTAGGCACTGTAATGGAAGAACCGCTAATGCAGAAGATAATTGTAACTTCGATAATCGCGCTAGTAGCAACCATCGGAGTTTACGGAATTGTGGCACTTATTGTTAGGATGGATGAAGCAGGTTTTAAGCTTATAAAACATAGCAAAAGCGAAAAGAGCCTTTCAAGATTTATTGGAAATTTGTTAGTAAAAGCGCTTCCGCTGGTAATAAAAGGTTTAACTGTAGTTGGTACAATTGCATTACTTTTAGTTGCTGGAGGAATCTTTGTACACTATATTCCGTATTTTCATCATTTATCAGAAGAAATTAAAATCCCTGCTATTATCAAAGAATTTACAATTGGTTTAGTTCTCGGATTTATAGTTTTACTTTTTGTAAATCTCTTCAAAAAGATTTTCAAAAAGAAATCAGCTTAATAAATAATCAAAATATACTTTAAAAAACATCAGTTAACGCTGGTGTTTTTTTTGTTTTAGAAGCAGAATGAATCGTTTTCAAAAGGACATTTGGTTCCGCTATCCACTATATCTTTTTCCTGCTAAAGGAGCAAGAAAAAGGATGTCGTTTCTATCGGGGCTAAACCAGAAATATTTATTTTTATAAGAAATAACGGTATTTTTATAAACTTTTTTTGCTAAATAAGCTTTTGATTTACAAATACTTAATGTTTTAATGAAAATTTTTAACATTTCACTAAAGCAACCAAAGCAATCTTCTCACATCTTCATAGTAATTAACAATTAATTATTATTTTATATGAAAAGTTTTAGATTAAAATCGGTTTTGGTAGTATTATTTTTATCAATTGCATTTGTTTCATGCAATAACGATGACGACGAAACAACGCCAGCTACAACATCAAAAGCAGCTTTGGCAACCGAAATTAAAGGACCGGCTACAGGAAAAGTAAATGACGAATTAAGCTACGATGTAACTTATGTTGTTGATAATGCTTGCGGAGAATTTGATAAAATCTCAGAAGTGAAAATAGGAGAAGTAAAAGGTTTGCAAGTAATGGCGAAATATCCAAAAGAAGGAGTTTGCACGCAACAAGTTCCAGAACCAAAAAAGACGGTTTATAAATTCAAATCGACTACAAAAGGAACTTTCGAAATTAAATTCAAAAAATCAGAAACTGAATTCGTAACTCAGAAAGTAGTAATCGAATAAAAATAATATCGATTTAACATTGTAGAATTAAAAATCCGCTTTATTTACACTTAGTATACTAAGTATAAATAAAGCGGATTTCTTGTAAGAAATATTCTTTAATTTGGAAAAAAATAATTAATATTGAATAATTAATTTAGATACCATTTTTTAACTTTTTATCCCGATATGGCAAGAACTTTACATTCTATTACACTTTTTTTTATCACCTTTTTTTTTACAATCTCGCTTTATTCTCAAAAAGATTGGGAATTGTTAAATCCAAAACCATCTTACAAAAAAGGATTAGATATTCAATTTGTAACCGATAAAATTGGATATGTAATAAATAATACAGAGATATTAGAGACATTAGACGGAGGTGTTTCTTGGAAAAAGACGAGAAACATAAATGCAAGTAACGATCTAAGTTTTTTTAATGAAATAGGATATATAGTAGGCGATAATGGTTACGTTTTAAAATCTGAAAACTCTGGTGCAGAGTGGACTAGTGTAACTACAGGCTTTACTGGTAAATTTAATACAGTAAATGTTATAAGTAAAGATGTAGTTATTATTTCAAGTGACAATACTATTGTTAAAACTATAGATGGAGGTCTGACTTGGAAGCAATTGATTATTCCGAATGTTAAAGTCAATAAGACATTTTTTACCACATCATTAGTAGGTCATGCAGTATGTAATAATGGAACTATTCTTAAAACAAAAGATGGAGGTGTCTCATGGTACAAAACAGCGACTGATAATGTTATTCCTTCTAATTATTTTACCGTTTATTTTATTAATGAAAATATTGGTTTTGCATCTAGAGAGCATAGTTATCTATATAAAACAGTTGATGGAGGAGAAACATGGACAAACGTTAAAGGTTCTTTACCAGCTTTTTATACTTTTTCTTTTCTAGATGAAAATGTAGGTTACGCTGGAGGCGAACATGGTGCAATTTTTAAAACAATAGATGGCGGATTAACGTGGACTTGGGCAAGTTTTCAGAATGCTTACATTGCTTCTACTGAGATATACGGGATTCATTTTTTAGATCACAACACTGGATTTGCAACAGGGGCTACAGGTAGAATTGTTAAAACAATAGATGGAGGGAAAAATTGGAGTCAAAATTCACCAACTCATAACGATATAAATAAATTAGAATTTTTGACAAAAGATTTAGGATATGCTCGCGTAGGAAACTCTTTTTACAAAACAATTGATTCAGGAAATAGCTGGAAACTTGCAGGATCAATTGATAATGGTACTTATAATTACTACGTCACATCATCTAAATTTTTGAATGAAAATGTTGGTTATGCGGTAACAGGATCTTTGGGATATATTTATAAAACTGTAGACGGAGGAGTTACTTGGAAAAAATTAGGTGGAGATAATTTATGGGTTGTTAATGAAGGAATTAATACTATGAGTGTGATCAGTGAAAAAATAATTTACATAAGTGGAGGATTTAATCAGCGTAGTTTTATGAAAAGTGTTGATGGGGGAGAAACCTGGACAATCCTTTCTAATTATAATTTTTACAGAATGCAATTTTTAGATGAAAATATTGGGTATGCTCATAATACATATGATAAGAAAGTGTACAAAACAATTGATGGAGGTAAAAATTGGTCTGTAGTTTTTACAGGAGATCAGGGTGTAAAATCGATAGATTTTTTGGATCAATATAATGGTTACGTAATTGGTGACAATGCTATGATGTATAAGACAATAAACGGAGGTGCCTCTTGGGAGAAAATAACAATTCCTTATGAATATTACACATTTGTTAAGTTTTATACTCAAAATGTGGGATATATTTTTGATGAAGAAGGAAGTTTTTATAAAACTGAAAATGGGGGTAAAAGTTGGAAATCTTTAATGGGGTTGGAAGATAGAGCATCACTAAAAGCTGTGGCCTTTAATGATGATAGTATATATGCCTATGGAGGGTATGGGAAAATTTTTAAAAGTAAGGTAGATTTTGCACCTTATTTTCTTAATCTCGATCCTGCTGTAGATGTACATAACAGATCTGCAAATTTACCAGGTAATGTAATTTCGAATGATGGAGAAATTACAAACGTTCGACTAGAAGTTTTAAGAAATAAAGTTATCATAAAAACTGTACAAATAGATCCAGACAATGTAAAACCAGGGTCTTCGTTAAGTTTCAAAGTCCCTGTTTTGGATCTTATTCCAGATACATTTTATGAATATAGAATTGTAGCAGTTCGTAATAATAGTGAAATTTATAGTCAATTTTCTAATTTTAGAACAGCAAAGAATTTTAAATTTACAATTAATCCAGTTACAGATATTAATCCTACTAGTGTTTTTGTGGCTGGATCAATCTTGTCGGAAGAAGGTGATATTACTGAAATTGAAATTGAATATAGCAATAAACAAGATTTTTCAGATTACAAAACTTTTAAAACCAATGTTGTTGTAAAAGGAAATACATCAGAAGATATTTCAACAACATTATCTGATCTAAATCCTAAAACACTTTATTACGTTAGATTAAAAGGTTTTCAAGAAGGAACTAAAATTTATAGTGATATTATTTCTTTTCAGACAAAATCAGAATATGAAATAAATATTTACTTCCCTTATGAAACTACTGATGGAGCAGTTTTAAATGCTTATCTTATTTCAAATGAGAAAGATATTACCAATGTTGTTTTTGAATATGGAGAGCTAAATTTTGATAAAAGTATTGCTGGAACTCCAGATAAAATATTGGGAAAAAGAGATAGTTTTGTAAGTGGAGAATTGAAAAATCTTGACAAAACTAAAGCTTATTTTTACAGAGTAAAAGCGATTTATGGAGATAAGGTAATTTATAGCAAAACAGAAATTTTAAATTACTCTAGAAAAGCAATATTATTTCTTGAAACTGCAAATTCTAATCAAAATGGCTCAGTTGAGTTAAAAGGTATTATAAATGCTGCAGGCAACTATCTTACAAATTTAGTGTTTGAATACGGGACTACAGAAAATTTTGGTTCAAGTATTCAAACAAATCCATCATATGTTTATGGAACAAGTACTCTGAATGTTAGCGCAACCATTCAAAATGTAACCGCTAATCAGAAGTATTATTATAGACTAAAAGCTAATATGGGTGGAACATTTCTCTATTCTAATACCTTATCTTTTATTAATTCAAATTTAGATGTGAATGATTTCAACTATGAAAAAAATATTTTATTGTTTCCAAATCCGACTAAAGATGTAGTAAATATTAAACTTATTGATAATAAAAAAATTGCTGCTTTAAAAGTAATTGATCAGTCGGGAAATGTACTTTCTTATGAAAAAGATGTTCGTCCAGAAGAAACTAAAATAATTGATTTTTCAGATAAGTCTACAGGAGTTTATTACATCCAATTTATTTTAGATGATAATTCAAAAATTAATAAAAAGGTAATTCGTAATTAAAAATCAGTTCCTGTAAGTGCAGAACTGTTATTGCCATTCCTTTAAAAAGTATTATTTTTGCACTCTAAATTTTATGTCATGCCGAAAAGAAAATATAAAATATCAGTAATTCAGTTAAATCTGAATGATGTTGCTGAAAATAATCTTAAAAAATGTATCAGCTGGGTAAGAGATGCTGCAAGTCAAGGAGCAGAGGTAATCTTACTTCCTGAATTATATAGCAGTCATTATTTCTGCCAAAGTGAAGATGTAGATAATTTTGCATTAGCAGAACCATTGTACAGTACTTCATTTGTTGCTTTTAGCGAATTGGCAAAAGAATTAGGCGTTGTAATTATTGTTCCTTTCTTCGAGAAAAGAATGGCTGGAATTTACCACAATAGTGCTTATATTATTGATACAGATGGTACAGAAGCAGGTTTGTACCGTAAAATGCACATTCCAGACGATCCGCATTTCTATGAAAAGTTCTATTTCACTCCAGGAGATTTAGGTTTTCAAGCAATTGAAACTAAAAAAGGAACTGTAGGAACATTAATTTGCTGGGATCAATGGTATCCAGAAGCTGCGCGTATTACAGCTTTAAAAGGTGCTGAAGTTTTATTTTATCCAACAGCTATCGGATGGCATCCTAAAGAAAAAGAACAATATGGAGAAAACCAATATGGCGCTTGGATGAATGTTATGAAAGGCCACGCGGTTGCAAATGGTGTTTTCGTTGCTGCTGCAAACAGAATTGGTCTTGAAAAATATCTTGAAGGAACTGAAGGAATTCAATTCTGGGGAGCTTCTTTTATTGCAGGACCACAAGGTGAAATTTTAGCGCAAGCTTCACACGATAAAGAAGAAATCTTAATTGCTGAGGTTGATTTAGATCTTCAAGAAAATGTTCGTCAAAACTGGCCATTCTTTAGAGATAGAAGAATTGATGCTTTTGGAGATATTACAAAAAGAGCAATCGATAAATAATTCAATTTATTTACAAATATAAAAAAGGCAAAATATATTATTTTGCCTTTTTTTGTAAGCTTCGGAGAAGCAAAATATTTATAGAACTTCAATAATACAAATGAGAAAAGCTCCAGCGGAGCGACACATTTTAACAACATAATATGTGTCGCTCCGCTGGAGCTTTATATTGTAAACATTTTTCCTTTTCTATAAATATTTTGCTTCTCCGAAGCTCTATACGTATTTTTTAATAACAAAAAAGGTGGTTTCAATATTTGAAACCACCTTTTTAAATATATATAGACTAAGATTATTTTACTTGGAAAGTAACTCTTCTCACGATTTGACGTGCTTCTTTAGAATTTTTGTTTACAGAAGTATCTTCTCCGTTCGCAATTACATTCAACCTAGAAGCATCAATTCCTGCATTTACAGCTACTTTTTTCACAGCTTCAGCTCTTTTTCTAGACAATTCAGTGTTGTAATTTGTATTTCCGATTTCGTCAGCGTAACCAATAATGTCAGCAGATTTTCCTGGATTGTTTTTCAAATATTTAACTAAGAAATCAACACCAGATAAAGAAGCGTTTGTTGGTTTAGACGAATTAAAGTCGAAATAAACATTTACATAACCACCGTTAATTAATTCTTCAACAGTGTTGTTTGTATTTGTTCCAGCACCTTTCTTTTCGTAAGTTTTATCTAAATAGCTTTCTAACTCATCTGGAACACCATTTTGGTTAGTATCAATAGATTGCCCTTTTGTATTTACTGCAACTCCAGCAATACTATTTGGTTCTAAATCGTATAAATCAGCAACTCCATCTTTGTCTGAATCGATAAGACCAGTTTCGATTAAGTCCACTCTTTTTTCCAATTCTCCAATTCTGTCTTCTTCACCAACCCAGTCAGCATGTTTTGTTTGTTTTCCTAAGTAGAAAGTTAAACCGACAGAAGCATTAAGTAAAACTCCATCAAAAGAACCAGTTGTAGTGTTGCCCATTCCGTCAAAGTTCCAGTTTTGTCTTCCGTTTACAATTCCTGTTAAGTCTCCAGTTAATGCTACTCTATTGCTTAATCTAAGTTGACCTGTTAAACCAGCAATTCCGTGAGCCATGTAATCTTGACCTCCAAAACCAGTTTCTGTACTAATTTGAGCAACTCCAAAACCACCATGAGCCAAAAGACCAAATGTGTTTGTCCATGTTTCAAAGTTTAAAGCACGTCCAACGTTTACAACTCCTTGTAAACTTGCTCTTACATAACGGCTTTCAAAATCTGGAGTATTCTTTTTCTCTTTAAATTGATCGTAACCAACATCTAATTTCAAACCAAATTTTGGATTAAACATATATCTTACACCTAAATCTCCGTGAAAGAAGTTGGCAGATTCTGTTGCGTAACCAGGAGTCATAGTTCTCGTTGGTTTGTTAACACCGCCATTAAGTTCAATAGACCATTTGTTGTATTCTTGATCTACACTTGGTTTTGTAGATGTGGTAGCCATATTTTGTGCACCTGCGGCAAAGGATAGTAATAATAAAGAGGCTGATACTAATTTCTTTTTCATGATATCAAAAATTAAATTGTTTTTATTTTAAACTCATGAACAAAAGTAGAGCACACGTTTTAAGTATGTGTTGTATACCTAATTACATAATTTCCATGTTTTGGCTTATAATTATGAAAATTAGTTAATTAAGTGTCAATAAAAAGCAAAAAAAAAGAGCAAAATTAATATTTTGCTCTTTCGAAATTTTGATAATTTTATGATTATTTCAAATCTGGCTGATAAATTTTAACAGTTCCGTCACCTTCACTGCTTACAACTAATAAACTTCTTTTAGTTGGGCTTTTTGAAGCTGGAATGAAAAGCAATCCTTCAGGAGCATCGCCTGTTTTAACGGTTTGTAAATATTGAGGAGAATTAGGATTTGTTACATCATAAGTAACAAAAGCATCAGCTCTTTCCAAACCAACAAAAAGAATGTTTTGAGAACCCATTTTTGCTACATAAACAGCTTCTGGCTCAGAACCTTTGTCATCACTTCTTTTATCGTCATAAAGTCCTAATTCATGAGCTTTTTTATCAAGATCATTTTTACTGTCGTAAACAATTTTTCCAGTATTACCGTTCCATATTGAGAAAGATCTTGCTCCAAAACTTACTAATTCGTCTATATCTCCATCTCCGTCAGTATCGCCCATATCGGTAACAAGATTTAATCTTCCTAAATTAGCATCTAATTTTAAATTAGCATCAGGGAAAGCCGTAGCATCAAGTTTTACGCTTTTCATTCTCTTAATATCTGTGTAAGCGTTGTATTCTCTTGCATCACCTTCGTTTGCAGTAACAAAATAAGGTACATTATTAGCAGAAAAATGACTGATTGCATCTGGCATGAATAATCCTTTAACTTTCCAAGGATTAAAAGCAATTTTATCGTCAAGATCACTTACATCAATAGCATTTTCAGCAGTATTGTAATCTTTTAAACCTAAAGGATAAATAGCAGTGATAGTTTTAGAAGTCAAATCAACTTTTGCAACACCATTGTTTTCTTGTAAAGTAACCCAAGCAGTTTTTGAATCGTCAGAAATTGTAATGTATTCTGGTTCAATATCCTGAGCGAAACTTTTAGCAAATTTAGAAATTCTAAATCCGTCTTTAGCTAAAGCAGCAGCTTGGTTTGCAAAAGAAGAAAAATCTAAAGTTGTAACAGTATAAGAGCTTGTTTCGATGATAGAGATTGTTCCGTTAGGATCTTGCGAATAGTCTGTATTTGGTTCTCCTTCGTTAGCAGTCATGATAAATTTTCCATCAGGAGAAAAAGTAACCATATCTGGCAAAGCGCCAACTGTAACTTGTTTGATTAAGCTATAATCTGAAGTGTTGAAAATAACTACTTTTCCGTTAGCTTGTTTATTTGCAGTAGATTCTAAAGCCACAGCTAGTTTTCCATCAAAAACAGAAACACTGTTTGCAGCGCCTGCGTAAGTTGTTAAATCAATTTTTCCAATTTTGGCTGGTTTAGTAGGATCAGTAATATCAATAACATCAATTTGGTTTACACCGCTATTGTTTACTGTAAAAAGTCTTTTAGTTTTTTCGCAATAAGCAGAGATTTCTGCGGCAGCTTCTCCACCAATTGTGATAGACCCAATTTCTTTAAAAGTTCCTGGGTTTTCGTTTGCACCTACTTCTGGTTGGTTGTTGTTTTCATCATTATTACAGCTTGCCAAAATCAAAAGTACAGCTAATAATGAGATCGATAATTTTTTCATGTGTTAGTTTTTAGTTTCGAGTGCAAAAGTAATTCTGCGATTCTGGTTAAATATTAAGAATATATTATATAATCTTTAACTTAAATTTTGCAGGATATTTTCTGTGAAATAACACATGAATTTCAATCAAATGTTTTATAATCCTAACGAATGCTTATCTTTGCACTTTCTAAATTAGAACGTATTTATGTCAACAAATAATAGAAGGTTTCCAGCAGAATGGGAAAAACAACAAGGAATTGTTTTATGTTTTCCGCATAATGGTAATGATTGGCCAGGAAAATATGAGGCTGTTCGATGGGCTTTTGTAGAATTTATTAAAAAAGTAGCCACTTTTGAAACTGTTTTTTTGGTTGTAGCCGATGAAAAACTAAAAGAAAAAGTTGCTGATATGTTAGAAAGAGCTCGAGTAAACCTTAATAATGTTTCCTACATCATTCATAAAACCAACAGAAGCTGGATGCGCGACTCAGGACCGATTATTGTAAAAAATGGTTCGAAAAGAGAAGCTTTAAACTTTAATTTTAATGGTTGGGCAAAATATAAAAACTATCAGTTAGATAAATTTGTTCCAGGTAAAATTGCTGATTTTATTGATGTTCCGTTAACTCAGGTTACTTACAAAGGAAAACCAGTAATTGTTGAAGGTGGAGCGATTGATGTTAATGGAAAAGGAACTTTACTGACTTCAGAAGAATGTTTGATGCATCCAACAATTCAGGTTCGTAATGCTGGTTTTACAAAAGAAGATTACGAAGCGGTTTTTAAAGAATATCTTGGAGTTACGAATGTAATTTGGCTTGGTGACGGAATTGAAGGTGATGATACGCATGGTCATATCGATGATTTATGCCGATTTGTAAATGAAGATACGATTGTAACGATTGTAGAAACAGATAAAAACGATTCAAATTACAAACCTTTACAGGATAATTTGAAACGTCTTCAAGAAGCAAAATTAGAAAACGGAAAATCGCCTGTAATTGTTGCGCTTCCAATGCCAAAACGAGTTGATTTTGAAGAGCTAAGATTGCCCGCTAGTTATGCTAATTTCTTAATTTTGAATAATTGCGTTTTAGTGCCGACATTTAATGACAGTAACGATCGTGTAGCTTTAAATATATTATCAGAATGTTTTCCAGACAGAGAAGTAATTGGAATTAGCTGTATCGATTTTATTTGGGGATTCGGAACTTTGCATTGTTTAAGCCAACAGATTCCAGCTTAATCTTTTTGCCAAGAACGTACAAAGACGCAAAGTTTTTGAATTGTTTTGTCAGGCTGAGCGAAGTCGAAGCCCCACAAAGTTTTTCCTCAAAGTTTTGCATTATGATTTAATCTCGCAAAGTCGCGAAGTCGCAAAGTTTTGTGAATTATTAAATAGCCTCCAGTTTTAACTGGAGTAAAATAAAGTCATAATAAAGGGCTTTAGCCAAAATTCGTATTTTGGCTAAAGCCTTTTTTGTTGTAAAAAATAAATCCCTCCAGTTAAAACTGGAGGCAACTGAAAAAACTTTGATAAAAAACTTTGCGACTTAGCGACTTTGCGAGATTAAAAAATACCGAGCAAAAAAAACGTTAGAAAAATCATTTATAATCCCTTTAATCTGTGGCAAAAAAAGACATAAAAAAACCTTGGCTCTCACCAAGGTTTTATATTTTCTATATCTCTTCAGATAATTTATCTGCTCTTCATTGTCTAGTAAAAGGAGGTAATAATTGGCTAGAAACTTCTCCGAAACCAATTCTAACTTCTGCATTTTCACAGAAACCACGAATAATAACAGTATCGTTATCTTCGATAAATTTACGTTCGCTTCCGTCCTTTAATTTAAGCGGATTTTTTCCTCCCCAAGTTAATTCCAACATAGAACCAAAACTATCTTGAGTTGGTCCAGAAATTGTTCCAGAACCCATCATGTCACCAGAATTTACACGGCATCCGTTTGATGTATGATGTGTTAATTGCTGTGCCATTGACCAGTACATATATTTGAAATTAGATTTTGAAATTACAGTTTCTTCCTGATCTTCAGGTTTTAGAGAAACTTCTAAATGAATATCAAAAGCTTTTTTTCCTTTTGTCTGTAAATAAGGAAGCGGAGAAGGATCTTGTTTAGGACCTTTTGTTCTAAAAGGTTCTAAAGCATCCATAGTAACAATCCAAGGCGAAATTGAAGTCGCAAAGTTTTTCGCTAAGAATGGTCCAAGAGGCACATATTCCCATTTTTGCATATCACGGGCACTCCAGTCATTTAGTAAAACCATTCCGAAAATATAATCTTCAGCTTCATAAGTTGAAATGTTTTCGCCCATTACATTTACATCTGTAGTAATAAAAGCAGTTTCCAATTCAAAATCTACCAAGCGGGAAGCACCAAAAACAGGTGTTTCATGTCCTGCAGGCAAAGTTTGTCCCATTGGTCTGTGAACTGGAATTCCCGAAGGTACAATTGTAGAACTTCTACCATGATATCCAACCGGAATGTGAAGCCAGTTTGGCAATAATGCATTTTCTGGATCACGGAACATTTTACCTACGTTTGTGGCATGTTCTCTGCTTGAATAAAAATCGGTATAATCGCCAATTAAAACAGGCAATTGCATCTCTACATCGTCGATTTTAAATATAACAATATCTCGGTGTTTTGTTGAATCTCTTAGCTGTGGATTGGTTTCGTCAAAGATATCAGCGATACGATTTCGAACCAGACGCCATGTTTTTTTTCCGTCAGAAATAAAATCATTTAGCGTATCCTGCATAAACATATCATCGGTTAAATCTATTCCTTCAAAATAGTTTAATTGTTGTAAAGCCCCTAAATCTATAGCATAATCGCCAATTCGCGTTCCTACTGTAACGACATTTTCTTTGGTAAGAAACACGCCAAAAGGAATATTCTGAATAGGGAAGTCGCTATTTTCTGGCACTTCTAACCATGATTTTCTACTGGTATCGTTGGCGGTTATAGGCATGTTTAATGTTAATTATTTGTTGAAAAATTGTATGTCAAATATATCATAATCTAGCAGTTTGACAAACGTTTTTTTGTATTTTTGCGTGAAATTAACGAAAAACATAGAAATGCAACGCGACGAACAAATTTTTGATCTTATCCAAGAGGAAAAAGAAAGACAAATTCACGGACTAGAGCTTATCGCTTCAGAGAATTTTGTAAGTGATGAAGTAATGGAAGCAGCTGGTTCTGTTTTAACTAACAAATATGCTGAGGGTTATCCTGGCAAAAGATACTACGGCGGTTGCGAAGTAGTTGACGTTATTGAGCAAATTGCTATTGACAGAGCTAAAGAATTATTTGGTGCTGAATACGCAAACGTACAACCACACTCTGGTTCTCAGGCAAATACTGCTGTTTACCATGCTTGTTTAAATCCTGGTGATACTATTTTAGGTTTCGATTTATCTCACGGAGGTCACTTAACTCACGGTTCTCCTGTAAACTTTTCAGGTCGTTTATACCGTCCTGTTTTTTATGGTGTAGATGCTGAGACTGGTCGTTTAGATTATGATAAAATTCAAGAAATTGCAACTAAAGAACAACCAAAATTAATCATCGCTGGAGCTTCGGCTTATTCTCGTGATATGGATTTTGCTCGTTTCAGACAAATTGCAGACAGCGTAGGAGCAATCTTATTTGCTGATATTTCTCACCCTGCAGGTTTAATTGCAAAAGGATTATTAAGTGATCCAATTCCACATTGTCATATTGTTTCTACAACAACTCACAAAACTTTACGTGGACCACGTGGAGGTTTGATCTTAATGGGGAAAGATTTCCCAAATCCACAAGGATTAACAACTCCAAAAGGAGAAATCAGAATGATGTCTTCATTATTAGATTTAGCTGTTTTCCCAGGAAATCAAGGTGGACCTTTAATGCACATTATTGCTGCTAAAGCAGTTGCTTTTGGTGAAGCTCTTAAAGATGAGTTCTTTACTTATGCAATGCAATTACAAAAAAATGCAAATGCAATGGCAGATGCTTTCGTAAAAAGAGGTTATAATATTATCTCTGGCGGAACTGATAACCACATGATGCTTATTGACTTAAGAAATAAAAATATTTCTGGTAAAGAAGCTGAAAATGCATTAGTAAAAGCAGAAATTACAGTAAACAAAAACATGGTTCCTTTTGACGATAAATCTCCATTTATCACGTCTGGAATTCGTGTTGGAACAGCTGCAATCACAACTCGTGGTTTAGTTGAAAAAGATATGGAAACTATCGTAGCTTTAATTGATAAAGTTTTATCTAATCATACAGATGAAGACGTTATCGAAGAAGTTGCAGAAGAAGTAAACGAATTAATGAGCGAAAGACCGATTTTTGCTTACTAAAAAATAGTTTCAAATTTTAAAGTTTCAAGTTTAAAGTTTTGGACTGTTCAAAAGACAGTTTAGAACTTTAAACTTTTTTCGTTCCTAAAAGAACCTGAAACCTGAAACTTGAAACAAAATAAACAAAAGACTATGGGCGTATTAAGATTACAATTGCCAACCGACCCAAGATGGGTAAATATTGTTGAGAAAAATATCGAAGAAATTCTAACGGATCACGCATGGTGCGAACAGAAAGCCGCAACAAACGCAATTACGATTATAACAAACAATCCAGAACATCAGGATTTGGTGAAAGATTTGTTGGCTTTAGCCAAAGAAGAAATTGATCATTTTGAGCAAGTTCACAATATTATCATCAAAAGAGGACTAAAATTAGGACGCGAACGTAAAGATGATTACGTAAACGAATTATACCAATACATGAAAAGAAGCGGAGACGGAAGTCGTGTTTCTGGACTTGTAGAAAGATTATTATTCTCAGCAATGATCGAAGCGAGAAGTTGCGAACGTTTTAAGGTGCTTTCTGAAAATATTCAAGACGAAGAATTAGCTGTTTTTTATAGAGAATTAATGGAAAGCGAAGCTGGCCACTATACTACTTTCATAACTTACGCACGTAAATACGGCGTTGGAATTGACGTTGAAAAACGTTGGAGAGAATGGTTGGCATTCGAAGAATCAATTATTACCAATTACGGAAAAGGAGAGACGATTCACGGATAAGTTTTAGTTTTCAGTATTCAGTCTCAGTGGCAGTTTTCAGTTTTTACTTTGTTAGTCTTTGTGAAAGCTTTGCGAATCTCTGTGAAATTTGATTATGCGTTTGTCAGGCTGAGCGAAGTCGAAGCTCACGCAAAGTATATCAGCTTCAAAATAATATTTAATCAGTGCTTTCGCGAAAGCGAATCAGGATCATAATTGTTCAAAAGTTCGGGTTTTTGTTAATCTAAAATCTCAAATCAGCAATCTAAAATTCTTATATTTGAAAGTAACCAAAATCTCGAACTATGAGAATAGAAATGGATCTAAAGCTAGGCTTTAAAGATGTAATGTTTAGACCTAAAAGATCAACGCTTAAAAGCCGATCTGAGGTTTCTTTAGAACGAAATTTCAAGTATTTGCACAGTTCGGCAGATTGGACAGGAATTCCGATTATGGCGGCAAATATGGACACGGTTGGTACTTTTGAAATGGCAAAAGTTTTAGCGAAAGAAAAACTATTCACAGCCATTCATAAACATTATACTTTAGAAGAATGGAACGCTTTTCTAAAAAATGTAACTCTAGATTTTTACGATTTTATTGCAGTAAGTACAGGAATCGGAAAAGAAGATTTTGAAAAGATTGAAAAAATAATTAGTGCAAATCCGTTGCTGAAATTTATTTGCATTGATGTTGCAAACGGATATTCTGAGCATTTTGTGCAGTTTTTAAAGAAAACCCGAAAACAATATCCAGATAAAATCATTATTGCTGGAAATGTCGTTACAGGCGAAATGACCGAAGAACTTTTATTGGCTGGAGCCGATATTGTAAAAGTCGGAATTGGACCAGGTTCTGTCTGTACTACTCGAGTTAAAACTGGAGTTGGTTATCCGCAACTTTCTGCAATTATAGAATGTGGAGATGCTGCTCATGGTTTAGGAGGACATATTATAAGTGATGGCGGATGCAAAACTCCTGGTGATGTAGCAAAAGCTTTTGGTGCAGGAGCCGATTTTGTTATGTTGGGCGGAATGCTTGCCGGACATACTGAAAGTGGGGGAGAACTAATAGAAGTAAATGGCGAAAAATTCAAACAATTTTACGGCATGAGTTCTAAAACTGCCATGGACAAACATTCTGGAGGCGTTGCTGAATATAGAGCAAGTGAAGGCAAAACAGTTCAAGTTCCGTTTAAAGGAGATGTAATTCAGACCGTTTTAGATATATTGGGTGGCATTAGAAGTACTTGTACTTATGTTGGTGCATCAAAATTAAAAGAATTGACTAAACGAACGACTTTCATCCGCGTAAGCGAACAAGAAAATCAAGTTTTTACAAAATAAATATGATTAAGATTACCGAAGCATTTGTTGAAGATATTGCTAAAATTCAAGAAATCGCACATATAACTTGGCCAATTACGTATGGCGAAATTTTGACTTCAGAACAATTAGATTATATGTTGAATCTTATTTATTCTGATGAAGCGCTTTCGAAACAAATTCAGAATAAAGAACAGTTGTTTTATTTAATTTCAGATTCAGAATCTGTAATTGGTTTTATCGGAATTGAGCATCATTATAAAAATGAAGCGATTACCAAAATCCATAAAATCTATCTTTTACCAGAAACGCAAGGAAAAGGTTATGGTAAAATAGTTTTTGAATCTATAGAAAAACTGGCTTTAGAGAATAATTCAAATGAACTTTTATTGAACGTAAACCGCTTTAATACGGCTTTGAACTTCTATAAAAAATTAGGTTTCGAAATCAAAGAAACTGTTGACATAGAAATTGGAAATGGGTATTTGATGGAAGATTATGTGATGGGAAAACTAATATCAAAATAATCTTCCCGCAATCTTGTCATTTCGACGAAGGAGAAATGACAAATTTTGTGTATACACTTAATGTTATTGGCTAGAATTCAGTTTTTTTTAACTAACTCACAACAATATCATGCGTAAACAATAATCCTTTCACTTCTTTCAAAGAAAAAATAGCTTTCTTCAATTTAGTTTTAGAAGGATCGATCGTATAGTTATAACTCGTTTTAAAATCGGTTTTATTGGCGATTGCTTTGTTGAATTCAGAGCGATATAAATCGCAATTGTCAAATAAAACGCTGGTTAAATCTGTTGCCATAAAATCTACAGCAATTAAACTGCAATTGGTAAAAATTGTTCCTTTTAGTTTTAAAGTATAAAACTTCGAGAAATCAAGAATACAATCATTAAAACCAATTTCAAAAATTAATTTATCGCACATTGCAAAATTAACGTCTTTAATTTCGCATCGATTGAAAGTTGCAGTTCTAAAAGCAACATAATTGATTTTTGCTTCACTGAAAATACAGTCATTAAAAATACAATCGATAAAAGTAACGGCAAGAAAAGTGCAGGCAGAGAAATTACAATTATTAAAAACGCAACATTCAAAATCCTTAAAATTAAGATCATCTTTTGCGTAAATAATCGTATTGTATTCTTTATCAAGAAAATATTCGCTTTCTTTTTTCAACTCTTTTGGGTAATTATTTGAGGGTGAAAAGTTACTAATTTACTATAGAAAAATCGGAACAAATTATAAATGATTTTGATTTCATTCACATTTTTAATTGATAAAATAATGTAGCTTTACACTTATTTTTTTAGTCAAAATTTATCAATTTCATTATATGGAATCAACAAGAAAAGAACACGATTTTCTAGGAGAATTAGAAATTCCAGATCATTTATATTACGGAATCCAGACTTTTAGAGCTGTAGAAAATTTTAATATTACAGGAATTCCGATTTCAAAAGAACCTTTGTTTATCAAAGCTTTAGGATATGTGAAAAAAGCTGCTGCATTAGCAAACAAAGACTGCGGCGCAATTGATGCAAAAATTGCCGAAGCAATCTGTTACGGAAGCGATCAAGTTATTGCGGGTAAATTTGATAAAGAATTTGTGAGTGATTTGATTCAAGGCGGCGCAGGAACTTCTGTAAATATGAATGCAAATGAAGTTATTGCAAATATCGGATTAGAATATCTTGGTCATAAAAAAGGCGAGTATAATTTTCTTCATCCAAATAATCACGTAAACTGTTCTCAGTCAACAAATGATGCTTATCCGTCGGCTTTTAGAATTGCTTTGTATTTGAAAATGGAAAGCTTTATTAAAACTTTTGCAGGTTTGGAAGTTGCTTTCGCTAAAAAAGGAGAAGAGTTTAAAGAGGTCTTAAAAATGGGAAGAACACAATTGCAAGATGCGGTTCCGATGACTTTGGGACAAGAATTTAAAGCATACGCAACCACAATTGGAGAAGATATTCAGCGTTTGAAAAATGCACACGAATTATTGTTGGAAATTAATATGGGCGCAACCGCAATCGGAACAAAAGTAAATGCTCCAGAAGGTTATCCTGAAATTTGCGTAAAATATTTGGCAGAAGAAGTTGGAATTCCGTTAACACTTTCACCAGATTTAATTGAAGCAACTGTAGATACAGGAGCTTACGTTCAGATTATGGGAACTTTAAAACGTTCTGCGGTTAAGATTTCAAAAATTTGTAATGATTTACGTTTATTAAGTTCTGGCCCAAGAACAGGTTTAAATGAAATTAATCTTCCGGCACGCCAGCCAGGTTCTTCAATAATGCCTGGAAAGGTAAATCCGGTAATTCCAGAAGTGGTTAATCAAACTTGTTTTTATGTAATCGGTCAGGATTTAACGGTTACAATGGCGGCAGAAGCGGGGCAATTGCAATTGAATGTAATGGAACCTGTTATTGCTTTTGCGATGTTTACTTCGTTGGATTATCTTTCAAATGCAATTCAGACTTTAATCGATAAATGTATTAACGGAATTACAGCAAATGTAGATCATTGCTACAATATGGTGATGAATAGCATTGGAATTGTAACGCAATTAAATCCAATTATTGGTTACGAAGAAAGTGCCAGTATTGCAGGCGAAGCTTTGAAAACAGGGAAAAGCGTGCATCAAATAGCTGTTTTAGAACGAAAATTAATTACTCAGGAAAAATGGGAAGAAATTTATTCTTTAGAAAATTTAATTCATCCAAAGTTTATCACAAAGTAATTTTGTTATAAAATATATGATAACAAGCCGTCAAGAAATTGATGGCTTTTTTTGTTATTTGTAAATGTATTGTTGTTTAAAGTATTGAAAATGAGTTATATTTACATGAGTATTGAAACTTGATTTTATAAAAGCTAAAACTTTACGAGTGTGGAATTTTTTAAAAACACAAATTTTCAGCATGATATCAAAGTAGCAGTTTTGCTTTTTATGATTCCATTATTTCTAAATGCTCAAAGTGAATTTGAATCGCAAAATCAAGATAAATGTCCTCCAAAAACTATTTTAGAAATTTTTAAGAAAAAAGATTCGGCCTACGTAGTTAAACCCACAAAAAATGACTTTTTTCTTGTAATTCCAGCAATTGGTTCTCAGCCTGCTACAGGATTTTTCTTTGGTGCAGTAGCGCAATATACTTTCAAAGGAAAACAAGAAAATGATAAATATTCTGTTACCAATTTAGGTATCCTTTATACACTAAAAAAACAATGGATGATTAATGTCAAGAATAATATTTTGTTGAAAAACAATAAAATTTTTCTTAGCGGAGATTATCGATTTTATATTTTTTCGCAACCCAATTACGGACTCGGAACCGATATTATTCCGCCCCGAAGAGACCGTCCTGATGGTTTTAGCATTGATTCTATTGCGCAATCAATGGATTACAATTATTTCAAATTTCACCAAACGGCTTCTTTTGAAATGAGAAAGAATTTTTATGTTGGCGGCGGTATAAACATCGATTGGTACACCGATATTCAAGACAAAGAACTTGATGTTGAAAACGGAAATTTAACCTATCATTACAATTACAGTCAGTTGCACGGTTTTGATAATTTAGAATATTTTTTAACGGGAGTAAGTTTGAACATGGTTTACGATTCTCGTGACAATCAGGTAAATTCTTCTCGAGGCTGGTTTGCAAACATCAATTATCGTTTTAATCCAGTTTTATTTAACAATCAAAAATATAGTAATGTTCTTTACGCTGAGTATAGACATTTTGTACCTCTTTCGCATAAAAATGACCGTTATATTTTGGGTATTTGGGCTTACGGACAATTTATAACCAGAGGCGAAGTTCCGTATTTAAATCTTCCTGCTATTGGTTGGGATCAGCGGAGCAGGAGTGGAGAAGGTTATACGCAGGGTTTATTTAGAGGAAATGGGCTAATTTATCTTTCAACTGAATTTAGATTTCCAATTACCTGCAATCAAATGCTTAGCGGAACGGTTTTTACCAATTTTGTAACGGCAAGTAATGCTGATAATAATACAGGACTTTTTCATTCAATTCAGCCAGCGGCAGGAGTTGGATTTAGAATTTTGATTGATAAAAAAACAAGAACCAATTTAGTTGCCGATTATTCTTGGGGAAATAATTCGAAAGGATTTTACTTAAATGCAGGTGAAGTTTTTTAATGTAAGTATTTGATAGTGTGAAAATTAAATTTTAAAATATTAAATTTTTAGAAGAAAAAACTTAAATTTGATATACCATTTAACTTTCAAACACAAAATTTATGAAAAAGTACAGTTTATTATTAGTTGTATTTCTGTCGGCGATAGGAATGCAGGCTCAAGATGCAAGGTCATTTTCTCTTAATTTATATGGGGGTTACGTATTTTCAGATAAAGTAGAATATGATAATGCTTACGGGTATGTTGAAGATGGTTTCGAATATGGAGCTGGTCTAGAATATTTTTTTATGCAGAATAGTTCAGTTGAATTAAAATATAATAGATTAGACACTAAACTTCCTCTTTATGGCCCACTAGGAAATCAAATAAATGCGGGTGATGACAAAGGTGCGATAAATTATATTTTGTTAGATTACACACATTATTTTGATACAGGATCTAATTTATTACCTTATTTAGGAGCTGGCGCTGGTGTAGCAATTCTAGAAACACCGCAAAGCGGAAGTGGCACTTATTTTGGATGGGAAATAAAAGGAGGTGTTAAAATCAAAACGGCTTCATCTGTTTCAATTAATCTAAATGCTTACCTTCAATCTATGGCTGCTGCTGTAGGTGATAGCTATTATTGGACGTATTATGGAATTGTAGGAGTTACGGATTATGTTTCTACTTATCAATTTGGTCTCGGAGCAGTATTAAGTTTTAATTTTAAAAATTAAGGATTTAAAGCTTTAAAACATAAATAAATAAAGATGAGCAGGCTATTTGGCCTGCTTTTTTTATGTTTTGGCATAATTGTTCATAATAAATCATAATTTCTATCCGTAATAAGTACTATTTTTGAATCTCAATGCTTATTTTTGTTGTATATACAAACTTCTCAAGATGAAATTACTGATAGTTGAAGACGAACCAAATCTATTATCTATACTACGAAAAGGATTTGCTGAAAATAATAATGAAGTAAGCGTTGCCATGGATGGTAAAACAGCCTTGGAGATGATTCATAACTATACTTTTGATGTTGTCGTATTAGATGTAATGCTTCCAGATATTAACGGAATCGAAATCTGCAGAAGACTTCGCGCAAGCAAAAACTTTGTTCCAATTTTACTTTTAACAGCTTTAGGAACTTCAGAAAATATCGTAACGGGACTAAATGCTGGTGCAGATGATTATTTAGTTAAGCCATTTAAATTTGGAGAATTAGATGCAAGAGTAAATGCTTTGTACAGAAGATCGCATCAAGAAACAGAAAAAATAGATACCATTACGATTGCCGATTTAGAAATAAACGGACGAGCAAAATCTGTAAAAAGAGGAGGAGAAAATATTACTTTGACTGCAAAAGAATTTAAACTTCTGTATTATTTGGCAAAAAACACAGGAAGAATTGTTTCAAGAGATCAGATTTTGGATAATGTTTGGGATATCAATTTTGATATGAATACTAATGTTGTCGATGTATATATTACTTATTTAAGAAGAAAAATTGATAAGCCTTACGATACCAAATTGATTCACACAATGAAAGGTTTGGGCTATGTTATAAAGCCATAAAATGGATATTAGAAAAAAAATCACCTTTAATTACGTTGCCCTTTCTACCTTTAGTACATCGCTATTGTGTATTATTGTTTTTTTCTTGTTTAGGGAAAACAATCGCTATCACTTTTTAAAGCGTTTAGATGATAGATCTAAAATCGTTTCTTCTATTCATTTTCAAAAAGATCCAGAAAAGATTAGGTATTATAAAAACCTTAAAAAAAATGGACTTGAAGAATTAATTGAAGAAGAAGAATATGTACTAAAAATTAATAGTGAGAACAGTTTTGATTATAATACTAATCTAAATCTTCCTAATACTTTTTATACCAATATTTTAAAAACAGGAAAAGATTCTTTTGAAAGAGATAATAAATATTATTTAGGTCAGATTTTTCAGGAAAATAATCAAAAATATATGGTAATTGTCGGAGCGAGAGATCGTAAAGGAAAAGACACAACTATATATATTGTCAAAATTATGCTGTTTGGCGGAATCGGTTTTGTTATTCTAGCATTTCTTTTAGGACGATTTTTAGCCAAACGTGTCATAAATCCTGTTGCGCGAATTACTAAAGAAGTAAAAAGAATTAGTGCTTCTAATCTTCATAACAGACTTCCAGAGGTTAAAAATTCTGATGAAATTTCAGATTTGACCAATACTTTTAATAATATGCTTGATCGATTGGAAACTTCTTTCGAAATACAAGCCAACTTTATTAATAATGCTTCTCACGAATTAAAAACGCCAATCACAACGATTATTGCCGAAGCAGAAATTATGTTGCTCAAAGAGCGTGAAGTGGCAGAATATGTTGAATCTTTAGAAAATATCTATAGCCAAGCTTCAAGATTAGGAAATCTAACAGAAAGCCTTCTTAAACTGACTCAAACTGGTTATGACGGACAAAAACAAGTTTCGGATATTGCTAGAATTGATGAATTATTATTGGATGTAAAATCAGATTTGGATAAAATTTATCCTGATAACCGAGTAAGTGTTAGACTTAATTTTGCACCAGAAGATTCTAATTTGCTTTTATTGCCTTGTAATAAACCATTATTAGAATTGGCAATCAATAATATTATTACAAACGGGGTAAAATATTCTGATAATAATGAAGTTTTTGTAAGCCTTTCGGCTAATGACGAAATGATTAAAATTACGATCAACGATATCGGAATTGGAATTCCGCCCGAAGATATTCCGCATTTGTACGAACCTTTCTTTAGAGGAAAAATTGCAACCAAATATATTGGTTATGGTTTAGGATTGCCTTTGGCTTCTAAAATTATTAGAATGCATCAAGGAGAGCTGCAAGTTCAGTCTGAACAAAATAAAGGTACGATTGTAACTATCATTTTTAAAAAATTGAATATTAAAAAATCTAATGTTTAATTTTAGAAAATTCTAATTTAAGATTAATAAGCGTCTAATTTTCTGAGAGTTATTTTGTAAGTATAAACTAAAAGATTGTACTTATGAAAAATTTTCTAATACCTACGACTTTAAAAGACGATACAATTCTGGCTGTTAAATCTGCTGTGAATCAGTCTAAAAATACGGAATCGGAAATTATTTTAGTATTAGTTTCAGAAGCGCCAGATACTTTTTCTTCGTCTAGTTTTTTAAGAGAAATGAGGTCTGGGCTTACTAAGAGTCAAGAAGAGGTTCTAGAAACCTGTCGTTATATTATTGATCACACTCCAAATGTCAAACTAAAAGTTCATAATCAATACGGACTTTCAGCGCCAATTTTTAAACGTCTTATCGAAGCATTTGCTGTAAAATTGGTAATTCTAACTCATTCTTATAAACAAGAAACAAAGAAAATTCACCAATATTTAGTGCAATTGGCTGGAAACCAAAAATGTCCGATTCTTCATTTAAGCACAGAAATTAACAAAGACGTGTTTCATAAAGCGCTTTACGTAGAAAATTCAAGCCGAAACATTCATGTAAAAGATGTTCAGGAATTTTTAAGTGCTAATTTCTCTTTCGAAATTGTTAGCCAGACCGCCAGTTTTGAAGATAATTACGAAAGTGTTGCGCCATTTCTATCAGAAGCTATTTCTAAACACAATATTGATATGTTGGTAGAAACTCGAAAAGGCGAAAAAATCAAATTTAAAAAAGCTAAAAAAGAAAATGTCAATGAAAAGTTAGGGCTTCCTGTACTTTCATTGTATGAAGAGATGGTTTGAAGTTATTAGTCCTTAGTAATTAGAGAGTACTGATGATTCCTGTTTTAACTAGCATTAATTAATTGTATAGTAACCCCCATTTTACAAATACAAGAATAGTTAAAACTAGATTGTTATTATTTATAAAACCTAATAGCTAAGGACTAATTGCTAATAACTAGACAGTTGTAATATTAATTTAATTTAAATGCCGGAAATATGTTGTTAAAGAAAAGAATACCAATGAAGTACGTTCTCGGGAAAATTAAAGTAGAAATTGCATTAGTGTTGGCTTATACCGTACTATTTGAAATATTTCATCATTATTTCATCAATCTTCCTGTAGATATCCCGATTGCCATTCCAACCATGATTGGAACCATAATATCCTTACTATTAGCTTTTAAGTCTAATCAAGCCTATGATAGATGGTGGGAAGCAAGAATTGTTTGGGGAGCAGTTGTAAACGATTCTAGAACTTTAATTCGTCAGGTTTTAACGTTCTATGAAGATCCAGATTTTTCGGTTGAAGCTAGCGAATTCAAGGAAAATTTTGCAAAAAGACAAATTGCGTGGTGTTACAGTTTAGGTCAGTCACTTCGAAATAGAGACGCAATTGCTCCTCTCGAAGGTTTGATGAGCGAGGAAGAAATTAAATATATAAAAAATCATCAAAACGTTCCGAATGCGATTTTAATGCTGCACGCAAGAGATTTGCGAAATGCGAAAAATGAAAAGAGAATAAATGTCTATCAGCAAGTCGAAATTGATAATACTTTGTCAAGATTATGCGATGAAATGGGAAAATGTGAAAGAATTAAAAACACCATTTTTCCAACCACTTATAGCATGTACATCAGATTGACATTGTGTTTGTTTATTCTGCTTTTGCCTTTCGGATTGACAAGTGTATTAAGTTGGTTCGCGATTCCTTTGATTACCGCAATTGGTGGAGCTTTCTTTTTGATCGAGAGAATGGCGATACATTTGCAAGATCCATTCGAAAACCGGCCAACTGATACACCAGTTACAACGATTGCAAATACTATAGAAAGAAATATCAAACAAATGTTGAATGAATATCAAAGCGAATTTGATATTTTAAATGAATTTGAATTAAAAGACGAACCTAAGAAAGTCGAAAAAGGCGCTTATTTTGTCTTATAAATAAACATTTTGGTTATGTTTAATTGTTGGCTGGACAGTGAGTAGTTGCACTGTTCAGCTTTTTTTTATTATTTGAACACATAGAAACATAGTTTTTTGAATGTAAAAAAGGCGTTTCACTTATTTGAATGCACATAGCTATGTGTGAGAAACTAGTTTCTTTCTTTGTTCTTTTTCGAAAAAATGAAATCTATGTCTCTATGTGTTTAAAAGATTTTATAGTTGTTTCGCCAGTCTCCCTAATGTCTGAATAGCAATTCTCAATTCATTAGACCAAGGCAATCCAAAACTTAAGCGCATACAATTAGAAAATTGATTTTGAAAGGAGAAAATCCTTCCTGGAGCAATACTAATTTTGTGTTTTAGCGCCAAATTATAAAAAGCCGCTGTATCGATTTTTTTATCTAATTCTACCCAAAGAAAAAATCCGCCTTGAGGTTGGCTCACTTTTGTTCCAGCAGGAAAAGATTCTAAAACAGTATTGATATAATTAGTACAATTTCGATTTAAAATCTGACGTATTTTTCTAAGATGATTTTCATAACGACCATTTTTCAAGAAATCTCCAACGACTTCATGTGTAATTGTAGAATTAGAGATTGTGTGGTATAATTTAGTTCTTAAGACTTCCTTTTTAAATTTTCCTGGAGAAACCCAACCAACGCGATAACCAGGAGCTAAAGTTTTAGAAACTGAACTGCAACACAAAACAATACCGCTTTCGTCATAAGTTTTGCAATTTGTTGGTCGGCTTGTGCCAAAGTACAAATCGCCGTGAATATCATCTTCAATTAACGGAACATTATAGAAATCCATCAATCTAACAATTTCTTTTTTATGTTCATTTGGCAGCATACTTCCAGACGGATTACTGAAATTGCTCATCAAAACGCAAGCTTTTACTTTATTTGTAGAAAGTGTTTTTTTAACCGCTTCGAGTTCAATTCCAGTTGTCATGTTTGTTGGAAGTTCCATCACGTACAATCCCAAAGATCTGGCTAATTGTAAAATTCCAAAATAAACCGGACTTTCTGTAATAATAGTATCTCCAGGTTTTGTCAACGTTAATAAACAATCTGAAATTGCCGAAATACAGCCTGGAGTTGTAATAATATCATCTTCAGTAAGAGAGCCGCCCCAAGTAAAAGACCAACGTGCAATTTCTTTTCTTAAATTACTATTTCCTTCAATTTCCTCATAACTCGTTCCGCTATTAGGCAATTGACGCATGGCTTGAACCATTCCTTTATTTAGTTTCGCAATCGGAAGTAACTCATTTGACGGAAAACCAAGCGAGAGCATCGTAATATCTTTTTTGCGCATATCGCCATAAACTAGATCAACTAAGTCTTCACGATCAATATTTTCAAGAGTTAAAATTGGTGTGCTTGCCGAAGGTTCAGGAATTACGCGTGCAGAAATATTACTTACATAATATCCAGATTGCGGACGAGATTCGATCAAAGAACGGCTTTCAACTTCATAATATGCTTTGCTAACCGTGCTCATGCTGTAACCTGTTTCGGCACAAACTTCTCGTATAGAAGGCAATTTATCGCCTACATTTAAAAGTCCCGATTTAATCTGTTTCTCGATTCGGTCAGCAAATTGAAGGTATAAGTAATTAGAATTTTTCATGGAAATAAAAACTGTTATGCTACAATTTACAAAAACTGTATCTGTATTGCTGTTTTATTTTTTAGAAATTTGCTTCATTAAAAGAAAACAATTCAAAACAGCGTTTTTGTGAAAACAACAAAATACTATATAGCAGCAATCTCAGCCTTTGTAACTTGGGGACTTTTCAGCTTGGTTTTAAAGCCAATTCATGAATATCCTTCGTTGGATATTTTGTTTTTTCGAGTTTTTAGCTGTGGTATTTTGATGCTTTTAATTGCTTTTCTATTCAAAAGAAAACAAATAAAAGAAACCATTCAAATCTTTAAATCTCTATCAAAATCAGAAAGAAGAAAATCGATTCTTTTGAATATTGGCGGAAGCGCATTTTTGATGGCCAATTGGTTTACATTTATTTATGTAGTCAATCATGTTAGCGTAAAAGCGGCTTCTCTGGCTTATCTCGTTTGTCCAATTCTGACGACTTTATTGGCTTATTTTATTTTGCACGAAAAGCTTCTAAAAACACAATGGCTTTCTGTAGGTTTAAGTATTTCAGGATGTTTGCTTCTTTCATACAGCGATATTATGGATATGTTTTTTAGTATCATTATTGGTTTAACATATGCAGCATATTTAGTAAGCCAGCGCGCTAATAGAGGTTTTGATAAATTTATTGTATTGAGTTTTCATATTACTTTGGCTGCCTTAGTTTTATTACCTTTTTATCCGGTTTTTGGGGGACCGGTACCAACGGAATTCAAGTTTTATCTTTGTATTGAGACCATTGCAATTATTTTTACGATAATTCCGTTGTTTTTAAATTTATATGCACTTTCTGGAATCAATTCTTCTACAGTTGGAATGTTATTAAACATCAACCCGATGATTGCATTTGGATTGGCGGCTTTTGTTTTCAAAGAAAATATAACGCCTTTGCAGATTACAGCATACGGTATAATTTTTACCGCAGTGTTAGTTTTTAATTCGCATCATATTTTTGCTATAAAGCAAAAAATGACCTCAATATCCAAGGGTTCTTAATTATTAGTTTTCATATTTTTTATTGGTTTAAAATCGAAAATTATCAGAATCTTAACAGGATGTTTAAACAGGAATGAGTATTTTTCATTCCTGTTTTTTTATGCGATAAAGCGTAATAAAAATATCGCCAAAGATTAATTGGATTAAAAAGATTAAAAAAGCTTGCCGCGAATTACACGAATTTCCACGAATTTTTTTTTCAAAATCTAAAATTAAAATTTGTGGAAATTCATGTAATTTGTGGCTAAAAAAATCCTTTAAATCTGTGGCAAAAAGAACAACTATAAACCGAATACTATCTATATGAAAATATCAAAACTTCAAGCTTTTACGCCATTATTTTATTTAGTGTGGTCAGATGATTTATTGACACAAAAAGAATTTGCAACCTTAAAAGACTTTATAAATTCTTTAAGTGTTTTATCTCAAGAAGAAAAAGATTATTTGCTTTCTAAAGTTGATATTTCAAATCCGCCTTCGCGAAATGAACTCACACAATGGAAATCGGATATTGAAAAAAGTATTCAAGATACCTCTTCTATAAAATCGATTTTTGATATTACAAAAGCACTTTCAGGCAATGATTTAGATTTGTCACCAATAGAATCAGACTTTAAAAAACTAGAAAATGATTTAGGAATTTTAGGCGAAGAAGCGCTTCAAAATTTCAAAACAAAAACGGGTTCTTTTACCGCAAATTCTCATACAAACGCGAGTTTTGACATTCAGAAAATCACAAAAATTTTAGACGGAAAAGAAGCCGCAATAATTGAAAAAGTAAAATCAGTTATTTCAAGACCTGAATTTGCTTATGAAACTTCTACAGACATTAATGTTTTCAGAGAAACGGTTTATAAATGGTGTAAAATCTTAGCCGATGAAAATCTTGGAAGTATGGCTTATCCGAAGGAATACGGAGGTGGAGGAAATGTAGAAGATTATTTTGCAATTATGGAAACGCTGAGTTACCACGATTTAAGTTTGGTGATAAAATTCGGTGTTCAGTTTGGACTTTGGGGAATGAGCGTTCAATCTTTAGGAACAGAGAAAAATTATGCTAAATATTTGAAAGACATTGGTTCGCTTAAACTTCCAGGCTGTTTTGCGATGACCGAAACTCATCACGGATCTAATGTAAAAGGTTTAGAAACTACAGCAACTTATAATCATTCAGATCAAACTTTTACGATTCATACACCAAATAAAAACGCTCAGAAAGAATATATCGGAAACGCAGCAGTTCACGGACAAATGGCAACTGTTTTTGCAAAACTGATTATCGACGGACATGATTACGGCGTTAATGCTTTTGTTGTTCCGTTACGTGATGCGAGTGGAAATGTTGCAAAAGGAGTAACCATTGGCGATTGCGGACATAAAATGGGATTAAACGGCGTAGATAACGGAACAATCAGCTTTGATAATGTCGTAATTCCGAAAGATGAAATGTTGGATCGTTTTGCTTCTGTAAATGAAAAAGGAGAATTCGAAAGTCCGATTCCGAGTGATAACAGAAGATTTTTTACTATGTTAGGAACTTTGGTAGGAGGAAGAATCGGAATTCCGCGTTCGGCTTTAGCGGCGGCAAAATCGGGATTAACAATTGCCATTCGCTACAGCGATCAAAGAAGACAATTTGGACCAGAAGGCGGATCTGAAGTTCCGATTTTGAATTATAGAATGCATCAGCGTCGATTATTACCTCATTTAGCCAAAACTTATGCAGTACATTTTGCACTTCAATATCTAACAAACAGATTTTTGAATAGAACAGAAAGCGAAATGCAGGAAATCGAAGCTTTGGCAGCTGGAATGAAATCGTATTCTACATGGAGTACAAGAGATATTCTGCAAGAATGCCGAGAAGCTTGCGGAGGAAAAGGTTATTTGTCTGAAAATAGGATAGATGCTCTTAAAAATGATACTGAAATTTATACCACTTTTGAAGGAGATAATACGGTTTTAATGCAATTAGTTGCTAAAAATCGTTTGTCAGAATTCAGAAAATCATTTGGTGAAATGGGTTCTTTAGGAATCATTAATTATGTTTACGAAAATGCCAAAACAGCTATTACGGAGAAAAATCCAATTGCAACTCGCAGGACAGATGATGAACATTTATTGGATAGCGAATTTCATCTTCAAGCTTTTGTTCATAGAGAAAAAACAATTTTGGCTTCGGCAGCAAGACGTATTAAAAAATTGGTCGATGGCGGTTTAGAAGCCTATGATGCCTTTAATGTCGTTCAGCATCAAATGATTGATGTGGCTCAGGCATATTTGGAAAGAGTTGTTTTAGAACAATTTCAAACTGCAATAAAAGAAGTTGAAGATTTGCAATCTAAAGCCATATTGACAAAATTAAATCAATTATACTCGCTTTCTCAAATAGAAAAAAACAAAGCTTGGTATTTAGAAGACGGATATATGGAAGCCGTAAAAACGAAAGCAGTCCGTAAAATAGTAAATCAGCTTTGTTGGGACATTCGTCCAGACGCTGTAGCTTTGGTAAATGCATTTGATATTCCAGAAAGCTGTTTAGCTGCACCAATTGCAGTAAATCTTTAATTTTGAAATAAAACTATAATAGATGATTTCAGTTTAATAAATTTAAACTGAAATCGTTTTGTTTATAACTGGATAGTGTTTGTGATTTTTTTATTTATAGCAAAATCTAAACGCAACCCATTTTTAGTACATTTTAACCACATTTAAATAATTCGTTTTTTATATTTTCGCTTTGCTATATTTGTAATTCCTTTATATTAAATCGTCTTGAAAAATTATTACTCGTTTCTAATTCTTATTTTGATAAACTTTCCAGTTTTTGCATTGGATAATACAGATGTTATTTTAAAAGAATTAAATGAAGCGATTAAAAATAAACAACATTATGTAAAGATTAAAGAAGAGCGAATTTTCAACTTCAAAAAAATAAAATCAGAGAATTTGACAAAAGAACAAGAGTATAATTACAACAAAACATTATACCTTGAATATCAAAAGTTAAATACTGATTCTGCCATTCAGTATGTAAAAAAGAATTTAAGAATTGCAGAACAGCTTCAAAACAAAGAACTTTTAAATTTAGCACAGTTACAATTAGTTACGCTTTATTCTTCGTCAGGAAAATATCGAGAATCTGAAGCCATTTTAAAAAGCATCAATAAAAAGCATCTGCCAGTTTCGTTGCTTCCAAATTATTACATTTCATATCGAGAGTTTTTTGAACATTACGCAGCCAATAGTGATAATCGACAGTATAGAATACAGATTGGAAAATATCGTGATTCATTACTAGGAGTTCTAAATCCGAATACTTTAGATTATCAAATAAATAGAATTCAGCAGAATATTTTCATTCATAAAAAATATAAAGAACCAGAAAAGCAATTACTTTCTTTATTAAGCAAAACCAAAGAAGAAAGTCCGAACTACGCAATGATCACTTATTTGCTTGGTAAAATTGCTGAAGCGACACATCAATTAGAATCAAGAAAAAAATATTACGCGCTTTCGGCAACTTCTGATATTAAAAATGCCAATAAAGACAATGCTTCATTGCAAGAATTAGCTTTGGTTTTTTATGAAATTGGAGATGTAGATATGGCGTATAAATTGACGCAATCTGCTATTGAAGATGCGCTTTACTGCAATGTTCAATTTCGAACTTTATTAATGTCAGAAGTTTATTCGATTATTAATACCGTTTATCAAGAACGTGAGGCAGAGCGTAAAAGCGAATTGCAAATTTATCTGCTTTGTATCAGTCTTTTATCTTTATTCTTGTTAGTAGCCATTATTTATGTTTACAAACAAATGAAAAAAGTTTCGAGAATTCGAACAGAATTATATGAAACTAGTCAGAAACTGGCAGAATTGAACAAAGATATAACCGAAACCAATAGTCAGCTTCAAGAAAGTAATTTGCAATTGTCTGAATCTAATTTAGTTAAAGAAGAATATATTGCGCATTTTTTCAACCTTTGTTCGACTTATATTAATAAGTTAGAAAACTACCGCATCATCTTAAATAAAAAAGCGACTGCAAAACAGTTTGACGAAATTTACAAAATTCTAAAATCAACCACTTTGGTTGATAATGAGTTGGAAGAATTGTACAAGAATTTTGATATTATCTTTTTGAATTTGTATCCAACATTCGTTAAAGATTTTAATGCTTTATTAATTCCAGAAGAGCAAATTGTGCTTAAACAAAACGAATTATTAAATACTGAACTTCGAATTTTTGCTCTAATCAGATTAGGAATTACAGATAGTGTTAAGATAGCTGCATTTTTGCGTTACTCTTTAAGCACAATTTACAACTATCGAACAAGAGCTCGTAATAAGGCTGCAGTTTCGCGAAATGACTTCGAAGAAATGGTTATGAAAATCGGTATAATGTCTTTGAAATCATAAATATTTATTTTAAATCTACTACTTTTTTTGCTAGTTTTTTTATTTTAAACATTTGTAAATCAATATTTTATTTTTTTAAACCACTACTTTTTTCTATCTAAAAATGTAACTTGTACGATAACGTTTTAGTTTTACAATATGATAGAAAAAGTTTTATAATAATACTTTATACTATTATCTAACTAATGCTTTAATAATTACTGTTATGTTAAAAAACGTTAAAACAATTGTTGTTTTACTTTTACTATGTTCTTTTGGGATGAATGCCCAAGACAAAGTTCCAGTTTATCTAGACGATAAAAAACCAATGAATGAGCGTGTAGAAGATGCGCTTAAGCGAATGACAACCGAAGAGAAAATCGCCATGATTCATGCGCAATCTAAATTTAGTTCTCCGGGTGTAAAACGTCTTGGAATTCCAGAAAATTGGATGACCGACGGACCACACGGAATTCGTACAGAGGTAAAATGGGACGAATGGGATCAAGCAGGATGGACAAACGATTCTTGTATCGCTTTTCCGGCGCTTACAGCACTTTCATCAACTTGGAACAAAGAATTAGCTTCTTTATATGGTAAATCTATTGGAGAAGAAGCGCGTTTCCGTAACAAAAACGTATTATTAGGACCTGGTGTAAACATTTACAGAAGCCCACTAAACGGTCGTAACTTTGAATATATGGGAGAAGATCCGTTTTTAGCTTCTAAAATGGTTGTTCCTTATATAAAAGGAGTTCAGTTAAACGGAGTCGCAGCTTGCGTTAAACACTTCGCTTTAAATAATCAAGAAACCAATCGTAATTCAGTTAACGTAATCGTTGACGACCGTGCGTTGTACGAAATTTATCTTCCAGCTTTTAAAGCAGCAGTTCAAGAAGGTGACGTTTGGGCAATTATGGGCGCTTACAACAAATATAAAGGACAACAATGTTGCCACAACGAATATTTATTAAACGATATTCTTCGCGGAGAATGGGGCTTTAAAGGTGTTGTAGTTTCAGATTGGGGTGGAGTTAATGATACTAAACAAGCTATTCACAATGGATTGGATATGGAATTTGGTTCATGGACAAACGGACTTTCTTGGGGAACAAGTAATGCGTATGACAACTATTATTTAGCAAAACCATATTCTGAAATGATCAGAAAAGGAGAAATCGGAACAAAAGAACTAGACGAAAAAGTACGTCGCATTTTACGTTTGTCTTTCTTAACTACAATGGATAGAAATCGTCCTTTTGGATCTTTCGGAACAGAAGAACACGCTTTGGCGGGTCGTAAAATTGCTGAAGAAGGAATTGTTTTATTGCAAAACAACAATAATATTCTTCCAATCAATCTTTCTAAAACTAAAAAGATTGCTGTAATTGGAGAAAATGCTATCAAAATGATGACAGTTGGGGGAGGAAGTTCTTCACTTAAAGCAAGATACGAAATCACTCCGCTTGAAGGTTTAAAGAAAAGAATCGGAAATCAAGCTGAAATTGTGTACGCAAGAGGTTACGTTGGAGATCCAACAAGTAATTATAATGGTGTAGTTGCTAAAGTTAGTTTAGAAGAAAAACGCCCTCAAGCGGAATTAACGTCAGAAGCTTTAAAAATTGCTAAAGATGCAGATATTGTTCTTTTTATCGGAGGTTTAAACAAGAGTGAAAACCAAGATGATGAAGGACACGATCGTAAACATTTAGAACTACCTTATGGTCAGGATAAATTAATTAGCGAATTGGCTAAAGTGAATAAAAATATAGTTTTTGTAAATATTTCTGGAAATGCTGTAGCAATGCCTTGGATTAAAGAAGTTCCAGGAGTTGTTCAAGGCTGGTTTTTAGGAACTGAAGCAGGAAATGCTTTAGCAAATGTTTTGGTTGGAGATGTTAATCCGTCTGGAAAATTATCTTTCACTTTCCCAGTAAAATTAGCTGATAACGGCGCGCATGCTTTAGGAGAATTTCCTGGTGGGGATGAAGTAAAATACAATGAAGGAATTTTTGTTGGATACCGTTGGGTTGATAAAAATAAAATTAAACCATTGTTCCCATTTGGACACGGTTTAAGCTACACAACTTTTGCTTACGGAAAAGTTACGGCTGACAAAAAACAGATTAACGCTGGAGATAAAATTACATTCTCAGTTAATGTGAAAAATACTGGAAGTAGAGAAGGATCAGAAGTAGTGCAATTGTACATTACAGATTCTAAATCTTCATTGCCTCGTCCGATAAAAGAATTGAAAGGTTTTGAGAAAGTAGCTCTTAAAGCTGGAGAAGAAAAAACAGTAACGTTTACAATTGATAAAACGGCTTTAAGTTTCTTCGACGATAAAAAACATGACTGGGTTGCAGAACCTGGTGATTTCGAAGCAATTATTGGTGCTTCATCAACAGATATAAAATCTAAAGTGGGATTCTCACTTAAATAAGTTTTTATTTCTAAAAATTGGTTGGTTTGTAAAGCTGCAAGTGTCAAAATTTGCAGCTTTGCTTTTGTCTTAAAAAAGTTAGAGATTAAAAGTAAAAGGTTAGAAGTTTTACTTTTGAAAAATTAAGAATCAAATAAAATGAAACGAATATTATTTTTTACAGTTGGACTTGTTTTGTGTCAAAACATTTCTGCACAGACTCTTAGTAAAATGCAATGGTTTAATGAACCAGAAAAATGGGAAATTAAAAACAATGCTTTGATTATGAATGTAACCGCAAATAGCGATTATTGGAGAATTTCTCATTACGGATTTACTGTGGATGACGCACCTTTTTACTACGCAAATTATGGGGGCGAATTTGAAGCTAAAGTTAAGTTGACAGGAAATTACATTGCCAGATTTGATCAGATGGGTTTAATGATTCGCATTGACGAAAAAAACTACATCAAAACAGGTGTTGAGTTTGTTGACGGAAAATTCAATGTCAGTACTGTTGTTACACACGATAAAAGCGATTGGAGTGTAACAACTCTAGATAAAGTACCGCCTTTCATCTGGATTAAAGCCGTTAGAAGATTAGATGCCGTTGAGATATTCTATTCTCTTGATGATAAAAATTATATCATGACCAGAATTGCTCCTTTACAGGACAATACACCAGTTATGGTCGGATTAATGGCGGCTTCGCCAGACGGAAAAGGATTTGAGGCAAAATTTGAAAACTTCTCTGTTAAACATCTTCCAGACCAAAGAAGAGCAGAATGGCTTAAAAACCATCAATAATTGTTAATTGTAAATTATCAATTATAAATTAACCATTAACAATTAATAATTCACCATTATTATGAATGATATTACACCTAAAAAACACTACGAAATACTTGACGGTCTGCGTGGTGTAGCGGCAATTTTAGTTGTTGCTTTTCATATTTTTGAAGCTTTTGCTGGAGGAAACCGTTTCAAACAAATTATCAATCACGGTTATTTGGCGGTAGATTTCTTCTTCCTTTTATCAGGATTTGTTGTCGCTTACGCGTATGACGATCGTTGGGCAAAAATGACGCAATGGGAATTTTACAAACGTCGATTAATTCGATTACAGCCAATGGTAATTATGGGAATGATTATCGGGGCTATATTTTACTATTTTCAAGCATCCGATATATTATTTCCAATGATTGGAGGAATGGAAGTTTGGAAAGTCATTTTAACGATGGTAATAGGCTTTACTTTATTGCCAATTCCGCCTTCTTTGGAAATTAGAGGTTGGGGAGAAATGCATCCTTTAAACGGTCCTGCTTGGTCGCTTTTTTTCGAATATATCGCAAACATTTTATACGCTTTAATCTTTCGCAAATTTTCTAATAAAGTGATGTCGGTTTTTGTATTGATATTTGCTGGATTGCTAATCAATTATACCGTTTTTGGACCCAAAGGAGATGTGATAGGAGGCTGGTCGTTAAATTTAGAACAGCTTAATGTTGGTTTTACACGTTTGTTATATCCATTTTTTGCGGGTGTTTTGTTATGTCGTTTAGGCAAACTAATTCATGTAAAAAACGCTTTCTGGATTTGCACACTTTTGATAACGATTGTTTTAGCTCTTCCAAGGTTAGGAGATGAAAACAGCCTTTGGATTAATGGTATATATGAATCGATTTGTATTATTTTAATTTTTCCGCTTATTGTAGCAATTGGCGCAGGAGGAGAAATTAAAAACGAACTTTCTTTAAAAATCTGTAAAGCTCTAGGAGATATTTCTTATCCCATTTACATTACACATTATCCGCTAATTTATTGGTTTACAGCTTGGGTTGTAGATAATAAAGTTTCAATGAAAGATGGATATATGGAAGGAATTGGAGTTTTAATCGCAAGTATTATCATGGCTTTTGTATGCTTAAAATTATATGATGAACCAGTTAGAAACTGGCTTGTAAATAAATTTCTAAAGAGAAAAGTTTCTCTTTAGAGGTGCAAAGTTTCAGAGGAACAAAGGTTCAAAGGTAAAAGCTTTGTTCCTCTGAACCTTTGCCTCTTTGAACCTTAAATAAAAACTTTGAATCTCTTAATTTTGTTAGTTATGATATTCAAAAAAGGGATAAACTTTTAAGTTTATCCCTTTTGCATTTTAGATAATCAAAAGAAAACCTTTGTAACTTTGGATCTCTGTCTCTTTGTAACTTAACCTAAAGTAACTCATAAAAATTTCTCTTCCCAATTTTAATTTTGGTCTCTTTTTTTAATGAAATCAATTCGTATGGATTTAGAATTTTTTCGTGATTAATCTGAACAGCACCGCTTTCAATCAATTTTCTGTTTGCCGATTTTGTAATGTCATTTTTTATTAATGCGCACAAATCTATTAATGCCATTTGATTTGATTCATTTTCCAAAGAAGAAATCATAACCGATGTAAATGATTTTGCCTCTGCATTTTTATTTTGAAATTGATTAATAAAGAATTTCTCTGCATCTTCAGCACTTTTTACATCATGGTATTGCGTTATAATGTTCTTTGCAATTAACTTTTTAATGTTCATTGGGTTTTCCAGCTCCAATCTTTTTTTAATTTCTTGTTTTTCTTTAATTGAAAAATCGGTTGTCAAATCTAAAAACTCTAAAATAAGATTGTCTGGAATTGACATTGTTTTGCCAAACATTTCATGTGGTTCATCTGTTAAGCCGATAATATTATTCAAAGATTTACTCATTTTTTCCTTTCCATCCAATCCTTTCAATAGAGGCATACACATCACAATCTGAGGTGATTTTTTAAAGTTTTCCTGCAATTGCCTTCCCATCGTACAATTAAAAAGCTGATCTGTGCCGCCCATTTCTACATCAGCATTAATTTTAACCGAATCAAAGCCTTGTAAAATCGGGTATACCAATTCGTGCATTGCAATCGGAGAATTCTCTGTAAATCGTTTGTTAAAATCATTTCTGTGCATTAATTGTGCAACAGTCACGTTTGCCATAATCTGAATTACTTCAGAAAAAGAAAGTTGATCTAGCCAATCAGAATTAAAAACAATTTGAGCTTTATCTATATCAATAATTTTAGATAATTGCGCAATGTAAGTTTCAGCATTATGCTGAACTTCTTCTGCACTTAGAGGTTTTCGGCTTTTGTTTTTCCCTGTCGGATCTCCGATTCTGGCTGTAAAACTTCCAACCAAAATCACAATTTGATGGCCTAAATCCTGAAATTGTTTTAGTTTTTTCAATACAACGGCATGTCCTAAATGCAAATCGGGGGCTGTTGGATCAAATCCAAGTTTAATAATTAGTTTTCTGTTTTCTTTTTCTGCCTGATTTAATTTTTCTTCCAAACCATTTTCAGGAAGAAAGATTGCGGTGTTTTCTTTAAGTTTTTGAATTGTTTCCATTTTTTTGAAAATAAAAAAGCCCGGACGCAATGCCCGGGCTTTAAGGTTTATATAATTTATCTATTTAATTTACAATCGCGAATACGTTTAATTATATGCATAGCCTTTCCGAGCAGATATTATTGCATAATAATAAGTGCTGAAAAAAGGAAGACGTAATATGCTGTTCAAGAATTTCATGACTGCAAAGATAAAATTTTTAATTATGTATTCAAAAAAACTTAGTGCCTTAGAACCTTAGTAACTTAGCCTCTTAAATTTACTCTAAAACCAATTGACCTAAAGCTTCTTTACTGAAACCTTTTAATTCATCAGTTTTTCCAGCTTTAATTTTCGCCACCCAATTCGGATCAGATAAAAGCGGTCTTCCAACAGCAACCAAATCAAAATCGCCTCTATCGAAACGTCTGTTCAATTCTTCCAAAGAAGTTGGCTGAGAACTTTCTCCAGCAAATGCGCCAAAGAAATCACCAGAAAGTCCAACAGAACCAACCGTAATTGTTGGTGCTCCTGTAACTTTTTTAGCCCATCCTGCAAAGTTTAAATCAGAATCTTCAAATTCAGGTTCCCAGAATCTGCGTTGCGAAGCGTGTATAATATCAACTCCCGCATCAACAAGAGGAGTAAGCCAAGCTTCTAATTCTTGCGGATTTTTAGCCAATTTATAATTGTAATCAGAAGGTTTAAACTGAGAAAAACGCATGATAACAGCGAAATCATTTCCAACTTGTTTTCTAATTTCTTTTATAACTTCAATTGCAAAACGGTTACGTTCCGGAAGTGTTTTTCCTCCGTAAATATCTTCACGTAAATTTGTCTCAGCTCTAAAGAATTGATCGATTAAATAACCGTGTGCACCATGAATTTCGATAGTATCAAAACCTAATCTTTTAGCATCAGATGCAGCTTTACCAAAAGCAAGGATTGTATCTTCAATATCTTTCTCAGACATGGCAATTCCGTTTCTAAAATCGGGACGATTCAAACCAGACGGACCTTCAAAAGGAACAGGAGGAACCCATCCAGAATGATGATTATCCATAATTCCCATATGCCAGATTTGTGGTCCCATTTTTCCGCCAGCAGCGTGAACTTCATTAATTACTTTTTCCCATCCTTTTAAAGCTAAATCGCCATAAAAATGAGGAACATTTGCATCATTTGAAGAAGAAGCTCTGTCAATTACAGTTCCTTCAGATAATATTAAACCAACTTCGCCTTCAGCTCTTTTTTGGTAGTAAGCTGCTACTTCGTCAGTTGGAACTCCGTTTGGAGAGAATGAGCGCGTCATTGGCGCCATTACGATTCTGTTTTTCAGGTTTAACGTTTTTAAGTTAAACGGAGAAAAAAGGTTGTTTGTACTCATAGTAATTTTACAAATTAGATTGAATTAATTTACTGAGTGCTTCAAAGGCACCTTCGTTGCGTTTATAATAAGTCCATTGTCCAACACGCTTGGCTTCGATAAAACCAGCGCGCTGCAAAATAGACAGGTATTCGGATACTGTAGATTGTGTTAAACCAGCTTTTGCTTGAATTTGTCCAACGCAAACTCCGTGTTCAAATCCAGCGTGCTGCAATTGATCAGGAAAGTTAATTTCGGGCTCTTTTAGCCATTCCAGCATTTGCAATCTGGATTTATTTGATAAGGCTTTAAAAATTTCTATCTTTTCCATGATGTAAATATATCGACTTTTCCCGATATACCAATTAAGTAAAAAATATTTAGGATAATTTTATGATGGAGGAGAAGAAATGATGGAGAATTTGGTTAAGAAAATTTATATTTGCTTATGAATTAATCTCGCAAAGGCGCAAAGGCGCAAAGTTTTTTTGAATTGCCTCTAGCTTTAGCTGGAGATAGTAATGGAAGATTTAAAAGAGGCTTTAGCCAAACTTAATATTTTTTTGGCTAAAGCCTTTCAACTATCTTTTTAAACCTCCAGCTAAAGCTAGAGGCAACTCAGCTAAAACTAAAAAAAAACTTTGCGACTTTGCGCCTTTGCGAGATTAAAAAAACAACCCCAAATCCAAATAAAACTTAATCCATTATGAAAAAAACTTTACTCATTTTAGCATTTATATGCTGTGTAATTAACATTTCAAAAGCTCAAGTTGTAGGCGTTGATGTTGGAGATATTGCTCCAGAAATTGATCTTCCGAACACAAAAGGAGAAAACGTTGCACTTTCGTCATTACGAGGTTCTTTTGTTTTAATCGATTTTTGGGCTTCTTGGTGCGGGCCATGTATTAAAGAACAGCCTTTATTAGTAAAATTGCAGAATGCTTATCCTGAAAAATTATCTATTTATGGAGTTTCTATGGATACTAAAAAGCCATTGTGGACAGCTGCAATTGCAAAAGGAAAATTACCGTGGATAAATGTTAGCGATTTAAAATACTGGCAATCTCCATCTGTTGCTGACTATAGATTGCAATCTGTTCCGTTGAATTTTTTAGTGGATAAAAACGGAATTATTTTAGCAAAAAATATTCATGGAAAAGCTTTGGAAGATAAAATTAAAAGTTTGTTGGCGCCGTGATAATTCATAAAATGGAATCAAACCTTTCTCTATCAGATTTTCGTGCAAGATTGCAGAATAATATAGAAATTGGTTCTTTAAAAGTGAATTTAAGACGCTTTAGAATATTTCCCATTTTTGGTGGAGTAAAACCTTTTTACGGACTTTTTGATGATAATAGTTTTCGATTAACCATAAATTCAACTACATCTCCCACAATTTTTATTGTAAGAGGAAATTACAAGAATATTGATAATAGAGTTAATGTGAATTATATTGTTGAAGAAAACAGCAAATTTCAGCTGCTTTGGACAAAATTTTCTCCAGTAGTTTTTCTAATATTTATCAATATATTTTTTCTTTTCTTTGGAAGAGGCCTCAGACGCGCAACTACGATTGTAAGTTTGTTTCTTCTTATCGTCATTTTCTATTCCAGATGGAAAGAAGAACGTAAAAGGAAAAAACTGGAGAAAAAATTTATAAGAGTTTTTGAAATTAAATGAGTGAAAAAAGACAAACTTTTTTCACTCATTTTTTTAAGATTTTAAGCAATACTATATTGAAAAATAGTCGCTTCTTTGACAGATTTTAATGGTCTGTATTGAGCCACTAGGCAATTCTATCGATTTTAGGTCTTTCTCTAGTAATCCACTTCATTTTGTAAAGAAAAACAAATTAATTTCCATCAGTTGGATTTTTCTTTACCCCTCCAAAACTCGTTTTCAGCATTTCTCTAATCTGAAATTGCGTCTTGTTTCCCGATGCGCTTTTCCAATCTTTCAAATCAAATATATGAATCTGATCTGCGTAAGGATTTGTTAAAAATGAAATTCGTGAAATTGCATATTTATAGTATTTCAGTTCGTGAGAAACATGACGATTTGGAACAACAATAAGTATGTTTTCCCATTTCAAAAAGTCCTTCGGAACATCGTTTCGTTCTAATAATCCTAAAGATTCAAAAAAAGCATTAATCTTCTGATCATTAAGCTCATTAATCTTATGATCGAGGGTTTTAAATTTACTGTGGAGTCTATTTTCGTTTATAATAGTACTCATAATTTTCTTCGCTTTTTTATGATTTTAAAATAAAGTTACATCAAAAGAAAATCATTTTTGATTTTGAAGCCATTAGATTCATTCTAAATTTTAAATGCCATTTTACGGCTTTAAATATTAAGGAGTTATCACATTTTGATAAAATACTATCGATTTTTTGTATGTAAAAGCCTTATTTTTATCGCTATTTGATTTACTAACAAACCAACCTATGAAAACCTCTTTTATCCAAAAATCAATTTTGTCATTTTTTCTTTTGTTCTTATTGCCAGTTTTAGCTCAGAATAAATCGGATAGAGAGCTAATTTTAATTGATAAAGATTGGCGATTTTCATTCGGACATTTATACGATACCAAAAAAGATTTCGGTCACGCCGAAGGTTATTTTTCATACTTAACTAAAACTGGATTTGGCGACGGACCTGCTGCTTCAGGATTTGACGATCGCGCGTGGAGAAAATTAGATTTGCCGCACGATTGGGCTGTAGAACAGCCTTTTAGCGAAAGCGCCAGTTTTAGCCACGGATTTAAAGCTGCGGGTAAAAATTTTCCTGAAAAAAGTATTGGTTGGTATAGAAAGAAAATAACGATTCCGAATAGCGATTTAGGAAAAATTATTTCATTAAAATTTGATGGTGTTTTTAGAAATTCTAAAGTCTTTTTTAACGGATTTTATTTGGGAACTGAACAAAGTGGATATAATGGTTTTGAATACGATGTATCGGCTTATGTAAATTATGGCGGTGAAAATACGATTTCCGTTCGTGTTGATGCTTCAATGGAAGAAGGCTGGTTTTACGAAGGTGCTGGAATTTACAGACATGTGTATTTGCAAAAGACAAATCCGATACATATTAAGGCGAATGGAACTTATGTAACCTCAGAAATTAAAGGAGATAGTGCAGAAATAACGGCAGAAGTTTCTATTGAAAATAAAGGAAACTCTAAAGGTGATTTAGAAATTGTTCAGACGATTTTTGATGTTTCGAATAAGCAAATTTCAACTAATTCTGAAAAAGTTTCTGCGCCCGAATTTTATAAAACAGCAAATTATAGTTCAAAATTAAACGTCAAAAATCCACTTTTATGGGATGTTGATAATCCGAATTTGTATCGTTTAGTAACTGAAATTAAGCAAAACGAAAAATTAATTGACATTTATGAAACGCCTTTCGGAATCAGAACAATAAAGTTTGATCCAGAAAATGGTTTTTTTCTTAACGGAAAACCTTTAAAACTAAAAGGGACAAATAATCATCAAGATCATGCTGGAATTGGAACAGCGCTTCCAGATGAAATTCAGTATTATAGAATCGCAAAATTGAAAGAAATGGGCGCAAATGCCTATCGTTGTTCGCATCATCCGCCAACGCCAGAATTATTGAAAGCTTGCGATGAATTAGGGATGTTGGTTATTGATGAAACCCGTTTAATGGGAATTAACGATTATCATTTAAATGATTTACAACGAATGATGGAGCGCGACCGAAATCATCCAAGTATTTTTTGCTGGTCTGTTGGAAATGAAGAATGGCAGATTGAAGGCGGAATTATTGGCGAAAGAATTACCAATATTATGCAGGATTTCGCAAAAAGCATTGATTCTACAAGACCTGTAACAGTAGGAATTAGTAGCGGATTTAAAAGCGGAATATCTTCTGTGGTTGAAATTATGGGCTATAATTATCTCGGAAACGGAGATATCGACGCACACAGAAATGAGTTTAAAAATCAGCCAGGAATGGGAACAGAAGAAGGTTCTACTTTTGCCACGCGTGGCATTTATTTTACTGATGATGCGAAACATTATCAAAGCGCTTACGATAAAAAGCCAAGACCAACTTTTTACAGTATAGAAGAAGGCTGGAAATTTTACTCAGAAAGACCTTATTTAGCAGGAATGTTTATTTGGACAGGTTTTGATTATCGCGGAGAACCAACGCCTTACGGATGGCCTTCTGTAACATCGTATTTCGGAATGATGGATGTCTGCGGTTTTCCTAAAGACAATGTTTTTTACCTGAAATCTTGGTGGGGAAAAGAACCCGTTTTGCACTTATTGCCTCATTGGAATTGGAGTGGAATGGAAGGCAAAGAAATTGACGTTTGGGCATATTCTAATTGCGATGAAGTGGAGCTTTTTCTAAACAAAAAAAGTTTAGGAAAAAAGAAAATGGAACAAAACGGACATTTAGAATGGAAGGTAAATTACGCGCCTGGAACTTTAGAAGCTGTTGGTTATAAAAACGGAAAAAAAGTACTTTCAGATTTTCAGAAAACGACAGGTAAGGCAGAAAACATCAAATTATCTTTAGATAAAGAAAACGTTTTGAAAGGAAATGTTTCTGTTCTAACCGTTGAAGTTACAGATAAAAATAATTTGCACGTTCCAACCGCCAATGACGAAATTACGTTTTCAATAAAAGGCGGTAAAATTTTAGGAGTAGGAAATGGAAATCCAACTTCGCTAGAAAGCGATCAATTTATTGATGACATTGCTTTGGTTGCTATAAGTAATTTTAAAGAACAAAAAATTAATACTGCTTCTTTGCCTCAGCAATTACCAAATTATTCTAAGAACGAATGGACGGAAGCTTTTAAAGATCGTGATTATAAAAAACAAGCACCATCATATATTTATAAAGGAGAATTTGATTTGAAAAATAATTCGGCTTCAAATGTTGTGAGTTTCTTTTACAAGAAAATAGGTGTTCAAACTATAGTTTTCATCAACGGAAATAAAGTAGAATCAAGTGCAGAAGATCCTCAGAAATATATTCTAAGTTCATCAATTTTAAAAGAAGGAAAAAATACGATTCATATCGCCGCAACGCCTTTACAAAAAATAAAAGATTGGGATGTTATGAATACCGATCCAGGAATTATTCAGGTCATTACTCCTGCAGAACCTTCGAAAAGAAAGCTTTTTAACGGTTATGCTCAAATTATTATCCAAAAAGAAGATAATGCTAAAGAAGTTATTTTAACCGCTTCCGCGAAAGGATTACGGGCTGGAAGTTTGAAGAATTAGTTTTTTAACCGCAAGGGGCGCTAAGATTTACGCAAGGTTCGCAAAGCTTTTTTATGGAAGGAAATGATCTCGCAAAGTCGCTAAGACGTAAAGAAATTAGGCAAACTCTGCGTCTTAGCGACTTTGCGAGATTCAATTATTCTTTTTTTGCGTGCTTTACGTAAATCTTAGCGCCCCTTGCGGTTACCTTAAACCTAAAACAAAAATAAACCAAAATAATATTGTTTGATTTTCATAACTTTGCAAAATGAATAATCAAACAGAAACTCAGAATTGCGATTTTTCTTCAGATTTGAAGATGAAAGGATTTAAAGTATATCCTATAAATGGAGATTTTAGTAAAGTTCCCGTTTACAGTCGTAGAGATTTTTATAAAATCTGTATCAATACCAGTAAAAGTATCATACAATACGCTGATCGTGGAATAGAGACTGACGGTACGATTTTGTTTTTCGGTAATCCGATTATTCCGTATTCTTGGGAAACGCTTTCTGAAGGTTACGAAGGTTATGCTTGCGTTTTTACAGAAGAATTTCTAAGAGCAAAAGACCGTTCTGAAACACTTCATGAATCGCCTTTATTTAAAATAGGAGGAACGCCAATTTTTTCTTTAAATGCTGAACAAAAGCTTTTTATAGATTCTTTGTTTCAAAAAATGATTAAAGAATATGAAACAGATTATGTTTTTAAAGACGATTTGATGCGTAGTTACGTGAACTTGATTATTCATGAATCAATGAAAATGCAACCGTCAGAAAATTTCTTTAAACACAAAAATGCCTCTTCTAGAATTACCTCTTTATTTTTAGAATTATTAGAAAGACAATTTCCAATAGAAACTAAAAACGAACCTTTGGCTTTAAAAACGCCTCAAGATTATGCGCAAAGTCTTGCTGTACACGTTAACCATTTAAATCGTTCGGTAAAAGAAGTTACAGGAAAACCAACGACGGCACATATTACAGAACGAATTATTAATGAAGCAAAGGCTTTGTTGCAACACACAGACTGGAGTATTTCTGATATTGGTTATTCACTTGGATTTGAATATCCGAGTTATTTCAATAATTATTTTAAAAGACTTACAGGGACAGTTCCGAAATCGCTTCGAATGTAAATTGTTTCAATTTCATAATTTTTTGTTTGAATATTGTTATTTTCAGAAAGTCATGTTGACCTAATTTTGCCTTGAAATTACAACGCTGAAATAATTTATCAGTTTTGGAAAAACTAAATTGCTACTTCATAAAGCGGATTCTAGCTTTTTAAAATTTAGTTTATAATTCTGATAATGAATTACATAAGTGATTTTAAATAAAGTCAATCTCAAAAAAATAGCTAAATTTATGTCAACAAATTATTCAACCGTTATCGAAGAAGGAAAAGTGCCGAATACTTATATGACGGGTGACGTATCCTACAAAAAACAAACTAGTGATATTCATCCAGAAAACACTGTTATTAAGGAAGTTACTTTTGAGCCTTGCGCAAGAAGTAATTGGCATAGCAACGCAGGTCTGCACATGCTGATTGCAAAAGGAGGTATTGGATATTACCAAGAAAGAGGAAAAGCCGTTAGAAAGCTTCAAAAAGATGAGGTAGTTACAATTTTGCCAGATGTAGAACATTGGTACGGAGCAACTCCATTTGACAAATTCTCATATGTTGCCATTATCACAGAAGTAGATAAAGGTCATGGAACTTGGTTAGAAAAAGTAACCGATGGAGAATATTTTCTTTTAAGTAGTCTCTAAAAAAGTGCTAAGATACTAAGGTTCTGAGATTCTAAGTTTTTTATTTAGACTTGGAAATATTCTTTACGTGCTTTGCGCAAATCTTTGCGCACTTTGTGGTTAAATCTGAAACTTGAAACAAAAAAACAACCCTAAAACAAGAATAAAAAATGAAAAAACGCATTTTAGGAAATAGCGGTCTTGAAGTCTCTGCATTGGGACTTGGCTGTATGGGAATGAGTTTTGGTTATGGTCCAGCTCACGACAAAAAAGAAATGATTGCTTTAATTCGTTCGGCTTATGAAAAAGGAATAACTTTTTTTGATACAGCAGAATGTTATGGACCATTTTTGAACGAAGAACTTTTAGGAGAAGCTTTAGCTCCATTTCGCGATAAAGTTGTAATTGCAACGAAATTCGGTTTTTTAGAAGGTGATTCTAAGAAAGGACTAGATAGTCGTCCAGAATGGATTAGAAAAAGCATTGAAGGTTCATTAAAAAGATTGAATACAGATGTGATTGATTTGTATTATCAGCATCGTGTTGATCCAAATGTTCCAATTGAAGAAGTTGCGGGAACAATTAAAGATTTGATTCAAGAAGGAAAAGTAAAACATTTTGGACTTTCAGAAGCTGGCGTAGAAAACATTCGAAAAGCGCATGCAGTTCAACCTGTTACGGCGCTTCAGAGCGAATATTCACTTTGGTGGAGAACTCCAGAAGAAGAAATTTTTCCAGTTTTAGAAGAACTAGGAATCGGATTTGTGCCTTTCAGTCCGTTAGGAAGAGGTTTTCTAACAGCAAAAATTAACGAAAACACACAATTTGATAGCTCGGATTTTAGAAATTCATTGCCTCGTTTTGCGCCCGAAGCGAGAAAAACAAATCAAGCTTTTGTTGATCTTTTAGGCAAAATAGCTTCAGAAAGAGGCGTAACAAATGCACAAATTGCTTTGGCATGGAATTTAGCCCAAAAAAAATGGATTGTGCCAATTCCTGGAACTACAAAATTGCATCGTTTAGAGGAAAATATAGGAGCAATAGATTTAGAACTTTCAACAGAAGAAATTGCATCAATTGAAACTGCACTAGCACAAATTAAAATAGAAGGATCTCGTTATCCAGCACATTTAGAGAAACAGGCAAGTAAGTAAATTGGATAATGTGGCAATTTGAAAATTAGATAATTCAACCTGGAACCTGAAACACAAAAACAAAAAACAAACTATAAAAAAAATGGAAACAAAAAACATAAAAGCATTTGGTACAGAAGCGGCTGACGCGCCTTTACAAACATTAGATATTAAGCGTAGAGCAGTTCAGGCGCATGATGTGGAAATTGAGATTTTATATTGCGGAATCTGTCATTCAGATCTACATTCGGCTAGAAATGAATGGCATGGTACTATTTATCCGATAGTTCCTGGGCATGAAATTGTTGGACGTATTGTAAAGGTTGGAGATCATGTAAAAAACTTTAAAGTTGGCGAATTAGCTGGAGTTGGCTGTTTGGTTGATTCTTGCAGAGAATGCGAACATTGCAAAAATGATTTAGAGCAATTTTGTGATGAAGGAAGTGTCCAAACATTTAACTCGCCTGACAAGCATTTAGGCGGACAAACTTTTGGAGGTTATTCTCAAAGTATTGTAGTTGATGAAAGCTTTGCATTACACATTTCAGATAAATTAGATCTTGCGGGAGTTGCTCCATTATTATGCGCAGGAATTACAACTTATTCGCCATTAAAACACTGGAAAGTTGGTCCTGGTCAAAAAGTTGGAATCGTAGGAATTGGAGGTTTAGGTCACATGGGAATCAAAATTGCAAAAGCTATGGGTGCTCATGTTGTAGTTTTTACAACTAATTTATCTAAAACAGAAGATGCGAAACGTCTTGGAGCAGATGAAGTTGTATTGTCTACAGACGAAGCGCAAATGGCAGAACATGCTAGAAGTTTAAACTTTATTTTAGACTGCGTTTCTGCAGAACATAATATCGACGCTTACTTAAATTTACTAAAAGTTGACGGAACGCTTACTCTTGTTGGAGCTCCAATGGATCCGCTTCCTGTAACTTCTTTCAGTTTGATTTTAGGAAGAAGAAGTTTTTCGGGTTCTTTAATCGGCGGAATCGCAGAAACTCAAGAAATGCTGGATTTCTGTGCAGAACATAATATTACAGCTGATATCGAATTGATTGGCGTAAACGAAGTAAATGACGCTTACGAAAGATTATTAAAAGGTGATATCAAATATCGTTTTGTAATTGATATGGCTTCTTTGAAATAAAATTCAAAGACTCTAAGGTTCTGAGATTCTAAGTTTTTTAGTTTTTAATTATTTCAACATCTTAAAAAGTAAAAATAGATGCTGAGATTAAAGACAAAGTAAAAAACTTAGAATCTCGGCATCTTAATAACTTAGCCTCTTTTTTGTATTTTTGAAAAGAACAATCAAAAGCAAATTCTTTGAATAAAGATCTAATTCCTGTTTTATCTGTTGGCAATATACTTGGAGAAGAAACTTTAGGTATTACTTTATTTCGCCATAGCGTAAAGGGAAGAAATGCTTTTGAACAACCTCATAAACACGATTTTTACCTCGTTTTTTTCGTAGAAAAAGGATCAGGAATTCATAATGTCGATTTTACAAAATATAACGTTGCAGATAATCAGGTTTTCTTTGTTAGGCCAGGTCAAGTTCATAATTGGCTGTTGAATGAAGATACAATAGGTTTTCAGCTGATGCTTTCGTCTGAAATTGTAAATATATTTTCAGGTTTAACCATTTTACCATTCTTTGAACAAAATGTTCCTTATTGCCTTAAGCTGAACGAAAGCAGGTTTCAGGAAATAAAAAATCATCTTCATGATATTGAATTATTGCTACCCGAAAATGATTTGTTAAACAAAGAAATCACATTGTTGCAACTTCATTTGTTGCTAAAATTGTTGCAGAAAGATTATTTAATTCAATTTCCAGAACATGATTCTTCTTCAAAACCCGAAAAGATTATTAAACAGTTTAATTTTTTAATTGATCATCATTTTAATGAAGAATCTTCGGTACATTTTTATGCCGATAAATTAAATATCACACCCAATTATCTCAATATTCTTTCGCAGCGCTATTTAAAAATTCCCGCTGGCGATGTTATAAAAGAACGAACTATACTAGAAGCAAAACGTTTGCTTACTAGTACAGACTTATCAATCAAAGAAATTGCCTACCAGTTAGGGTTTAACGATAATACTTATTTTACTAAAGTATTTAAAAAGTATGTTGGCAAAACACCAGGTGATTTTAAAGAAAGTTATAAATTTTACCATCCTTATCCGTAATATTACCGTTCTGTTTTCGGTTTCTAAACGAATTTTGCATAATACTTTTCAATATAAAATTTGAAACGTATTATAAAATGTAAAAATCAAGATATGGAAGAAAATCTCATAAGCAGAAAGAAGTTTTTAGGATTAGGAGCAGCGGCAACAGGCGCAGCGTTGTTTTCTGGAATTGGAGCAAATGCAGCTTCGCAAGTTTTGCCCGTTATGGAAGAAAATAAAACTTCAGGAGAATATATTTTAAGCAATGTAAGATTGGAGGACGGTTTTGAATACAACGAAAAAAATGAAGTTGTAGCAACAAAAACGAACTTATACAATTTGCATATTGCTAATGGTAAAATCAAAAATATCATTTCTGGAAAATCTGATTTGAAACTAAAAACCATAGATGCAAAAGGACTTTTAATGCTTCCGGGATTGCGAGATATGCACATTCATATCGATAAAACATTTTATGGTGGCAATTGGAATGCGGCTCCTAGAAAAGGATATACGGTAAAAGATATGATTACGCTGGAGCAAAAACTTATTCCGCAATTATTACCCGATTCACAGCGAAAAGCCGAAGAAGCAATTAAATTGATGCAAAGTCAAGGAAGTTATTTTGCTAGATGTCAAACGAATATTGATCCCGTAAGCGGACTGAAAAGTCTGGAACATCTTTTGGCAGCATTAGAAAATAATAAAGATAGTTTTGGATGGGAAATTGTAGCTTTTCCGCAACACGGAATTTTGTATTCGCAGTCAGAACCGTTATTGCGTGAAGCGGCTAAAATGGGAGTTGATTTTATTGGAGGCTTAGATCCGACAAATGTTGATGGCAATATGGAAAAGTCGCTCGATACAATGTTCCAAATTGCACTTGACAATAAAAAAGGAATCGATATTCATTTGCATGAATCACCGCCATCTGGAAAAGCTGCGATTGAATATATTATAAAAAGAACGGAAGAAAATAAAGAACTTCAAGGAAAAACATATATCAGTCATGGTTTTGCTTTGGCAAGAATGGAACCAAAAGATATGGAGAAAATTGCCGAACAAATGGGCAATTTAGGAATTGGAGTAATTTCTACTATTCCGATTGGAAGAACCATAATGCCAATTCCGACGCTAAAAAAATACGGCGTAAAATTGATGACAGGAACAGACAGTATCGTCGATCACTGGCAGCCTTTTGGAACTTGCGATATGCTAGAAAAAGCAAAATTATGCGCACAACTTTACGGATGGACTGATGAATTTGGTTTAAGCCGAGCGCTTCATATTGCAACAAAAGACGAAATTTTACCATTAAATGATGCCGGAACACGAACTTGGCCATTACCAGGAAACGATGCCGACTTTATTCTAGTAAAAGCAAGCTGTTCTGCCGAAGCTGTAGCACGTCTTCCAAAAAGAGAAGGAGTTTTCTTTAAAGGAAAAATGATTTCAGGATCTTTAAAAGTATAGGTTCAAAGGAACAAAGGGACAAAGGTTCAGAGGCTTTCAAAAAAACCTTTGTCCCTTTGTGCCTCTGAACCTTTGAACCTCAAAAAAAACAACCCCCTCAAGCAATTCAACTCTTGAAGGGGTTTTTAGCAAAGATTTGAGGTTCTTAGATGCTACATTTAGAACCTTAGAATCTCAGAATCTTCGCATCTAAAAATAAATAATAACCAATTAAATTTATTTTACTTTTTGTCTAGGTTTTGTTTCAGCAATTTAGCGTGTTCTAAATGTGCCGTTAAACCCGCAATATTATTAGCAGCCCAAGTTCTAACTTCTTGATCGTTGGCATCTTTGGCTGCTTTTTCTAGTTTTTTGATTGCTTTTTCGTGACCATCAATCATTAAGTCAGCAAATTTTTTATCGAAATCAACACCAGTTTTTTCGTTCAATTTATTGTATTCCTCTTGTCCGTCTTCAGTTAGAGAAGTTGGAAGAGTAAAGTTTTTCGCTTTTGCTAAAGCACTTACTTCAGAAGCCGATTTAGTATGCTCATCAACAAGCATTTTACCAAATTTTTTCACTTCAGCATTTGTACTTTTAGTTTGTGCCAGTTTACCGATTTCAATTTCTGCCAAATTTACTTCAGCCTGATCTACTAAGAACTCAGAATCGTCTTCTTTGCTGTCAATAGAATCGAATTTTGCCTCATTTGCATCTTCTGCTACTTCTTTTGGATCTTCTTGTTTCGTTTCATTTTTACAAGATTGAAGGCATAATATAAGTAGTCCTGCTCCTAAAATGGTTTTTCCGGCTAATAGTAACTTTTTCATGATTTTAATAGTTTAAATGTTATAATGTAAAATTATTGAGAAGATGTAAGAAAATTTTACAGGATTTTAAAAGATTGTTATAGGATTTTTATATTTTTAATTCTGATAAAGAATGTATGTTTTATCAAGTAAAATTAAATTTAGAAAACTAACATGTAGAATATCAATGAAAATAGCTAGAACAATTTGTTTATTTATCTTATTTGGAATTTTTTGCATTTACATAAATTTTTTCTCGCCATTTGTAATGCCTTGGCAAAGAGAAGATGCTATAAAAAGTGCTTTGAGTTGGGGACAATTAGAAAAACTTCCTGAAAATGCAGAGATTATTGATATGGAAAAAAGAGGCTCAATCTTTACACGTCAATTTATAATTGAGTTTGAAAGTTCTGAATTGGAAATAAAAAAATGGATGCTAAAGAGTAAAGGATTCAAAAATAATATTCCAAAAACTATAAAAAACACCAAAATCTATCTCATTTATCCAAAAGAAGATTTGGAATCATCTGGAGGAAAAGTCGAAATAACCGGAAACAGAGTTTTAATTAATATGAGTTGGAGTTAATCAATCTAATCCAAAATGAGAAAAAATCTTTTTACAATTTTACTTTCAATAATAATCGTCTCTTGCCAATCAAACTCAGAATTCAAAACTCTAGATTTTGGTGATTTTGAAATAACAGTTCCACAGCAATGGGAAAAATTAGAATTTAAAGGAATTGATAGTTATGTAGGAGGGATAATTACACCAGAAAAAGATTCTTTGATTTTTGATATTGGTTGGTATTCTAGCGATATCACTAAAAATGATCTTCCATTAGTTTTTGACAAAAATAGTTATGCAGAATTAACTCAAAAGCAAAAACAGCTTTTGAAAAAGACCAAACATTTAATTGTAGATTCTTTATCAGGAGATATTGAATTTGCAAAATACAAAAGGCACAAATTTGTTTTTTACAACATAGATTGCTTTAAAGCAAAGATAATTACACCTGCAAATAAAGAATTTGGCACAACGGGAATTTATATTGATAGTTTAAGAGGCAATTCTAAAGATTTCAATAAGACTAATATGTGTTTTTATGGTCGTAATTTAAAAGAGAAAACACAAAATCAATTTGTAAAAGCTTTGAAAACGATCAAGCTTAAAGAATTTTGTCATTAAAAAAAGCTACAAAATCATTTTATTACTATTATGAAAAAAACGCAAACGTTTACCGTTGTAAATATAGTATTGTTGGGAATTTTCATTTTGCTTGGATTTTATTTTAAATCTGCGAAAAGTAAATATCTAAGAACAGATATTTACGCATTTAAAGAAGATTCATGGAAATATTCAATCGTAATTTCTCTTCTATTATTACTGATAATAACCTTTTATTTCATTCATTTTTTAAAGAAGAAAATAAGAATAGGTAATTTGCTTTTAATTATGCTATATGCATTTATGATTCCGTATTTTTTTAAAACTTACATCGATAACTTTTTGCTTTACATTAATACACAATTTACTCACGAAGTTGCTGTTGTAGAATATAATATAATTGAAAACAAAAAAAATAAAGTGTATGAATTATATGACGGAAATATTTTTATCGATGAAAAAGAAGAATTAGATAAAATCAGCAATCATATAATTAATTCAAAATATAAGTCAATTCGCGAGTATAAAAATAAAGATGTTATCAAGGTAGAATTTACTAATGGTTTATTGAATGTTAAATATTTAGAATAAAGAAATTAGTTTTTAATATTTAAAAACAAAATCCCAACTCCCTATAGAGTTGGGATTTTTGTTTTATAACATTAACCATTAATAATTAACGATTCATAATTCAACTAAATTTTACATTCCCACTTTCAGAATTCCCATGCTACAAATATGAAATTACCAACCAAAATTCTATAACAGAATCGCTTTACTTTTTGAGGAACTTTGACTTATCAGATTTTTAGAAATAATCTTTAAAAATTAAAGTCATGCCAGATCCAAGAATTAAGAATGAAAAGCAATATGAGGCGTTGGTGAAAAAAGGATACAGCAAAGAAAAATCGGCGCGTATAGCCAATACACCAGATGCAGGTGAGAAAGGCGGAAAAGCAAAACCTTATGAAGAATGGACAAAAGAAGAGCTTCAAAAACAAGCGAGTAAAGTCGGAATACAAGGAAGATCTTATATGAATAAAAAGAGTTTAATTGACTCTCTAAGAAATAATTAAAATTTGAAATGAATTATTAGTGTGATAAAAATTTAAATATCATGAATGCTGCGAGAAAAGAAATTTTAATGGATCAATTGATAAAGACGCCACATTTAGTAATAGAAAAACTAGATCTGGAGTATATAAATGATAATCAATTGACGATTGTAAGATGTCGCGAAGGAGAAAATTTCGTTTACAAAAAAAACGGAAAAAATGTAAAAAGCAAACATGAAATTAAACGTATTAATAGTTTAGTGCTTCCACCGGCTTGGGAAAATGTTCGAATCACATCCATAACAAACGGTCATTTACAAGCAGTTGGAACAGATTTAAAAAACAGAAAGCAATATCGCTATCACCCAAAATGGAATCTGATTCGAAATCAGACTAAGTTTTATAAAATAGCGGCATTTGGTGCAAAACTTCCATCGATTCGAAAACAAGTTGATCTTGATTTAGAGAAGAAAGAATGGTCGAAGGAAAAGGTAACGGCTTTAGTCATTCGATTGATGGAAGAAACGCACATTAGAATTGGAAATGAAAAATACGCCAAAGACAACAAATCGTACGGACTTTCTACTTTGAGAAAACGTCATATCAATATCAATAAAAATTCACTTCGATTTGAATTTGTCGGTAAAAAAGGCAAGCAGCATACAATAACTACCCGAAATAAAAAACTGATAAAATTAGTTAGCCGATGCGAGGAAATTCCAGGTTGGGAAGTTTTTAAATATTACGATAAAAACGGAGAAAAAAAGGTGTTGGACAGCCATATGGTAAATGAATACCTTCATAATATATCTGGGGAATATTTTAGTGCGAAAGATTTCAGAACGTGGGCAGCGTCAATTATTTTCTTCGAAAGTTTAATGGAAATGGGAATTGCATCTAGCGAGAAAGAAATTAAACAGAACGTTATAACTGCTTTTGATTTAACTGCTGAAGCGCTTGGAAACACTCGAAAAGTTTGCAAAGATTATTATGTTCATCCGCTTTTGATTTCTACTTACGAAGACGGTTCTATTGAGAAATATTTCGATATGGCAAAAAAGAGCCGAAGCACTAGAAAGTATTTTACAAAATCAGAAATAGCATTTTCAGAACTGATTCAGAATTATGAAATTAATCTAGAGTCAGAATGTTCATAAAAGAGTTAAAGCGTCTCTTTAAAAGCTTAAAAACACATACAGACAAAATCAAAAAATCAGTATTAACTAAAAAACTATTATTATGTTACGTTGGACAGTCACATTTATTATTCTAGCCATAGTGGCGGGAATATTTGGTTTTGGCGGAATTGCCGCTGGAGCCGCTAGTATAGCAAAAATTTTATTCTTTATATTTTTAGTCTTATTTGTTATTTCTCTAATCAGCGGAAGAACAAGAGTTTAATAAAAATATCAGTAAATAAAGCAAACAAAACGACACATTTATTTTGATGTGTCGTTTCTGGTTTCAATCTAAAAATAATAATAGTCATGGGAACAAAAAGCGGTGCTTATCAGGATGTATACGTCAAAAGAGACGATGCAATGGTAAGTTTGAAAAATGATGTTACAGATTTTTGCGAAAAATATATAAAACCAGTTCATCCTCAAAATTGGGATTGGTCGATACGAGATTTTGAAGATCCAAAAAATGATCCGACAGATGCAGAGGCAAGAGCTATTGCAAATGTCGTTTTTAAGGATTTAAATGATAGAAAACACACAGATGTTGATCTTTCTACTATGAATAATGTGCATGCGATAAAAGCTTATTTAGATCCGAAAAGCAAACACGAAGCTTTTAATATGGAAGAATTTGCTTTTGCTTTAAAGGTTGAATTAGAGCATGGTAAAATAAAAGATGTCAACGTGACCAATAATCATCCTTTTTTAACCGCCATGATTGCACTTGCGCACATGACAGAAAGTTTGACTTATTATAAAAGATTAAAAGTGATGGAAGCTGAAGGAGAAATATATGAGATTCTCAGAAAACTAGAGCATTCATCTCAAAAAGAAAAATGGCAGAAAGAATTGCACAAAGCAGAGTTGGAGCTTAAAGAAGCAAAAGCCGGATTGGCTGAGCGTTTGGAAAAAATGGACGATATTCCAGTATTGAAAATTATTGGAGATTAAGTTGAATTTTTAAACTCAAAAAAACCGTCCCGTTTTTAAACGGGACGGTTTTTTATTTTTACAATTTTTTTTAATTTAAAATTTTATAATCGGCGAGGATCATTTTCAGGGTATTCTTCATCGTCGTTATCTTCTTGAACATCATCTTCGATATAATCATTATCGTCGTCTATATCTTCTTCAATATATTCGTCTTCTTCCTCTTCTTCCTCTTCTTCCTCGTCATCATCTTCATCCTCATCTTCGTCAAGATCTTCTAGAACCTCTTCTGTTTCATTAAAATCATAATCGTCTTCTCCTGCATCTGAAGGATTGTCTAGTTCATCTCTTTCTTCTTCCAGTTCAACTTCATAAATATCGTCGTTGTTGTCTTCTAAATCTCTGTCGTTATGAAAGTCATCATTTAGATCATCCAAATCATCATCCGTAAGATCTTCATTTGGATTTGGGCGGTTCGGATTATGTCCATTTCTAACCATATAACCACGTTCTGCAATTTCTCTATTGTCATTATCAGGTTTGGTTGCATCGTCTTTAAGATCTTTTCCTAAGTTTCGATCAGAAGTAAAATGATCATTAATTTCTCTATAATGGCTGTTTTTTTTATCTATAGTGCTCATGACATCTTGTTTTTATGATTTGTATACTACAAAGCTAGTAACGATAGTGCAGGAACTTATTATAGAATTATAAAGTCTAATTGTATAATTAACAGATGTTTAGAATGCAATTTATATTCTAAATCATATAACCACTACCATTTTGTAGCTATTAATTTTATAATCTTATTAATCGCAAAAAATAAAACCATGAAAACTGCAGATAGTAAAAAAGAAACTACTTCAAAAAAAGAAACAACTCCAAGAGGAGTTACTAAACCAAAATCGAACGCTGCGTCTGGATTGACAGAATTGTTTGAAGATGGATTAAAAGATATTTATTGGGCAGAAAAAGCTTTGACAAAGGCATTGCCAACAATGGTGAAAAATGCTTCTTCGGTTGAATTAAAAGACGCAATCGATAATCATTTGACAGAAACAGAAGAGCAAATTGCCCGTTTAGAGCAAGTGTTTAAAATTATTGGGCAAAAACCTACTGCCAAAAAATGCGATGCTATGGAAGGTTTAATTGAAGAAGCAAAAGGAATGCTTGAAGAAACCGAAATAGGAGTGGTGCGTGATGCAGCAATTATTGCCGCAAGCCAGAAAATTGAGCATTACGAAATTGCAACTTATGGTACATTAAGACAATTTGCCGAAACTCTTGGTTTGCCAGAAGCAGCAACTTTGCTAGAACAAACACTAGATGAGGAAAAAGGCGCAGATAAAATACTGACAGAAGTCGCTGTAAACGCCATTAATCTCGAAGCCGCAGAAATCGAATAAAGTTTAAATACCACCAAAGTGCAGTTTTTTAAACTGCACTTTTTAATTAATAAATATATGCCCGAAGGTCCGTCTATAGTAATTTTAAAAGAAGAAGTAAAGCAATTTACTGGACAGAAAGTAATTTCTGCGTCTGGTACAAGCGCTATTGATTTTGCCCGAATAAAAGATAAAACTATTAATTCTTTTAAAACTTGGGGAAAACACTTTCTAGTTTGTTTTGATTCTTTTAGCATCAAAATCCAGTTGCTGATGTTTGGAACTTACAAAATCAATGAAAGAAAAGTAGCTAAACCAAGATTAAGTTTGATTTTTGAAGATGGCGAACTCAATTTTTATACTTGTTCTGTTAAGATTTTAGAAGGCGATATAAATAAACACTACGATTGGAGTGTTGATGTAATGAATGACAATTGGAATCCTAAAAAAGCGCAACAAACGCTCGAAGAATTGCCAAACGTTATGATTTCAGACGCAACTCTAGATCAGAATATTTTTGCAGGAGTCGGAAACATTATTAAAAATGAAGTTTTGTATCGCTGTTATGTTCATCCGGAATCTATTGTTGGCAAAATTCCGCCACACGAAATAAGTCAGATTATTGCCGAATGTTCTACATACAGTTTCGAATTTTTATATTGGAAAAAGAAAGCTGAACTCAAACAGCATTGGGAAGTTTATAGCAAGAAAAAATGTCACCGATGTAATCTTCCTATTCATTGCAAGAAAACTGGAGTAAGAAAACGAAATAGTTTTTTCTGCACAAACTGTCAACAATTATATAAATGAAAAATCAAATAGCAATAGGATGTTCAAGCTTTTATAACAGTTTCTGGAAGAATATTTTCTACCCTAGAAATCTGCCTTCAAAATCATGGTTCGATTTTTATTGCCAGCATTTTAATACTTACGAGTTTAATGGAAGTTTTTACAAATTTCCGACCGTGAGAGTTTTTAATAATTGGTACGATAAAACGCCAGAATCTTTTTTGTTTTCAGTTAAAGTTCCCAAAGAAATTACGCACATCAAGAAACTGAAAGATTGCGAAGCCCTTTTAGATGATTTTTATGAAGTTTGTAAATATGGAATGAAAGAAAAATTAGGTGCCATTTTGTTTCAATTTCCCCCGAGTTACGATTTTAGCAAACAAAAATTAGAAAGTCTTATCGGACTTCTTAATTATGATTTTAATAATGTAATTGAATTTCGCCATAAAACTTGGTGGAATGAAGAAGTCTGGAATACTTTTAAAGATAATAATATTACTTTTTGTAGTGTAAGTTATCCCGATTTACCTTCTACAATTTTTAAAGATTTTCCGTTGATTTATGTTCGTTTTCACGGAGTTCCTAAATTGTTTCATTCTGGCTATTCTAGCGAAGAATTGCACAAATTGAATGAAGAACTAAATTCAAAAAATGGATTTGTTTATTTTAATAATACAGCAAGCGAAGCAGGAATTTTAAATGCTTTAGAATTGAAAAGAATGCATACTTAAAATTATTTAACCGCAAAGTCCGCAAGGATTTACGCCAAGTTCGCTAAGATAATTTCTTTTGCGTGCATTGCGTAAATCCTTGCGGACTTTGCGGTTAAGTATAACGTTACAATTTCAAATTTCCTTCAATTCCATCATCCATTGTATGTCCTGTAACGAATGCTGCCGTCATTTTAGCAATTGCTACCATTTTTCCGTTTTTATTATTCCAATAATAACCATCTTCTGGAACAAATTTGATAACGCTCAAATTTGGATCGTCAACGCCGCCTGGCATCCAAACTTTTACAACCGGACTCCATAATCTTTCAATAGTTTCTTTATCATATTCAATACTTGCAGTTCCGTGCAGCGTAAGAAATTTATCGTGAGGTTCAGAAAAGAAGATTTCAACCATCGGATTTAATGTAATTTCTGCATTCTGACTGCTGTTTCTGTCTGATAAAAACCAAAGTTGTCCTTTATCGTCAATTTCTTGAACAGACATTGGTCGCGATTGCAATCTGTACTCATTGTAGGTACAAAACATGCAAGTTTTAATATTTTCAGCAAGATCTTTAATTTTCTCTACTGCAAATTCATCTGTAAGGTCTTTATGATCGCCCATAACATTATATTTTAAGTTTATATTTACTTCTAATTATTTGATTATGGTAAAGTTGGCTCTTTTTAAAGTTTTTCCGATTATATAATTAAACATAGAAATTATGATATTTCAATTCTTAATGTTTGTATAAGAATTTGGCCGAATTTAAAGTGTTATGGATAAAATGCTTTATATTTGATAAAATTTCCTAATAAATGCCATGACAGATTATACCATTTTTTATACCGACGATGATGAAGATGATATTAGTATCTTTTCTGATGCAGTAGAATCGATACCCCAAAATATTATTCTTCAAACTTATTCTGAAGGGCAAAAATTGCTGAACGCTATTTTTAATCCGCCTTCAACTCCTTATGTTGTCTTTTTAGATTTAAATATGCCTGGAAAAAATGGATTTGACGTTCTAGAAGAAATTAGAAAATCGGATCAGAATAATGAAATCCCTGTTGTAATATATTCAACTTCAAGCGAAGCAGGAATTATTGAAAGATGCAGAAATCTTGGCGCAAACTATTTTATAACAAAGCCAGTTTTAATGCGTGATATTATCAAAGCAATAGAACATGCCATTCAAATCGATTGGAGCGAGTTTATTCCAACACAATCTAACTTTGTCTTTAAATCCTGATTTTAAGTCAATTCTGGAATATAAACATTAAAAATAGAACCTTCGCCTTTTTCGCTAGAAACCGTAATGATACCTTTGTGATTTTCAACGATTTTCTTTACAATGGCAAGTCCAATTCCTGTTCCTTTGTATTCGCTTTCGGTATTTAACCGCTGGAAAACTTCAAATATTTTTTCTTTATAAACAAGTTCAAAACCGATTCCGTTGTCTGAAACTTGCAGATGATAGTATGTTTTATCTTTAAATTCAGCATCTGGAATTAATTTTCCGTCAATTTGTTCTCCAGAAATTTTTACTATGGGAGGAATTCCTGGTTTAGAAAACTTCAATGCATTTTCTACTAAATTATGAAGCAATTGTCTAAATTGAAACTGAATAATTGTTGCTTCTCCTAGATTTGCATATTCGACAATCGCATTTTTTTCTTCAATTCGATCCGAAAAATCACTTACCACTTCTTCAGCAATTTCATCAATATTGACTGTCGTGAAAACTCTTTCGGCAGAATTTGTTCTAGAGTAGGTTAATAAATCCTGAATTAAATTCTGCATTTTTTTGGCAGAAACTTCGATTCGAGCTAAATAAGTTTTTGCAATTGCCGAAATATTCTGTTCATCTAAATCGGCTAATCGGCTAGCAAAAGTCTGAATTTTTCTAAGCGGTTCCTGAAGATCATGACTAGAAATATAGGCAAAAGACTGTAGTTCAATATTCATATTTACTAAATCTCTATTTTTGATTTCCAATTGTGTGGTACGTTCCAGAATCTGTTCTTCAAGACGATTCGTGAAGTTTTTTTGATCTTCGATATCAGTGCTCGTTCCAACCCACATTTGTATTTTTCCAAATTCATCTATTTGAGCAATGGCGCGGCTCAACTGCCATCTATATTCGCCATCTGAACGCTTAAAACGATGAATAAATAGAAAGTCTTTTCCTGATTTTACAGATTCCATCCAGAGTTTTACATTTTCTTCGCGATCATCTGGATGTACAATTTGCAGCCAACCATTTTTTTCAATTTCATCTTTGGTTATTCCAGAATAATTATAAAACGTTTCATTAAAATAATTTAAATTTCCTAACGTATCACTTGTCCATATAAGATGCGGCATAGAGTCGGCAAGGAGTCTGAATTTTTTTTCGCTTTTAAATAATATTTGCTGAATATCTCTTTCGTCAGTAAAATCCATAACGGTGCCTAACATTTTGGTAGGTTCATTATTTTCGTCAAAAAATACTTTTCCGTGCACTTTTATCCAGCCAATCGTGTTATCTAATTTTAAAATTCGAGCTTCATATTTGTAAATGCTGTTTTTAAGAGCTTCTGTAAGCGCAGCTACAACAATGTGTTCATCTTCAGGAAGAATTCTATCTCGAATATCCTGATGCACGATTTTTTTATTCTTTTGAAAACCAAAAATATCCAGAATATTATCGCTGTAGATTAATTTTCTGGTTCTAAGATCTAAATCCCAAGTTGCGATTTCTCCAATTTCTATGGCTAACCTTGCCCTTTCTTCTGCCGTTTCTACTTTTTTTCTAGCTTTTACTTTCGAAGTTACATCGTAAACTGTGCACATAATGCCAGATGCTTTTCCGTTTTTTTCGTAAAGCGTTGTGTACTCGTAATCGAGATAGAATTTTTTTAGTTTTCCTTTAATATCGACATAAGCGACAGATTCGTTTTCGCGAATTGTTTTTCCATTCGAAAGCACTTCGTTTAGCAATTCCGGATATTTTTGATCTACTAATTCTGGAAAAACTTCTAATAGAGGTTTACCAATACAATCCTTTTCTTCTCGTTGCCAGATGTCGTGCATCATTGTTAAATTGGCCATTTCGATGATATATTCTTTTCCTCTAAAAATAGCCATTGCAATAGGAGATTCCATTACAATATTTCTAAAAGCTTTTTCGCTTTCAGACAAAAGATGTCTAGCTTTAACTTCCTCAGTTACTTCATAAGAAATTACAATAACTCCTGTAATTTCTGCATTTTCTTCTTTTAGAGGATAAAAAACAAGATTAAAATACCCTAATTCTTTCTTGTTGTATCTATTTAATGTTACGGCTAATTCATCTGTATAATAAGGAACTCCTGTTTCAAAAACATTTTTTAATAGTGAATATGTGGTTTCTTTTGCTTCAGGAACCGATTCAAAAATAGGTTTGTTTAAAATGTCTTTTTCTTCTTTGTCGATAATATGCAGATAGGTAGAATTAGCCATTTCTACAATTAAATCTGCACCTTTCAAAATGCAAATTCCCAGCGGTAATTGTTTTACTGTATTTCTGAATCTTTTCTCGCTTTCTTCAAGGTTTTTACGAGTAATGACTTGTTTTGTAGTTTCATTGCAAATTACTAAAACGCCAGCAGTTTTTCCGTTTTCATCATTTACTGGACTATAGCTAAAAGTCCAATATACATCTTCCATTTTGCCATTTCTATAAATAGGCAGCAATTGGTCTTCGTGCCAAGTTGCTTCTCCTTTATTTAGAACTTGATCGATTAAAGGTTTTATGAAATCCCATATTTCGGGCCAGTAATCAGCGCCTTTTTCTCCAAGAATTGCCGGATGTTTTCCGTCATTTCCAAGACTCGGACGATAAGCGTCATTATAAAAACAAATATGATCTGGCCCCCAAAATAAAAACATGGGAAATTTAGAATTTAAGAGAATGCCTATAGTGGTTCTAAGACTTTGTGGCCAAGATTCTACAGCACCAACCGCTGTTTGGCTCCAGTCTTTGGCTCGAGTAAGTTTACCCATTTCTCCTCCATTTGCCAGAAAAGCATAATTATTATTACTCATTAAATTTTTGATTTATATTCTCAGAAACAGCCAAATTTATTTCTATTCTAAAGGTAATAATTCCTGCTTAAAATTTGACTTGTTTAAAATTAATAAAAAATAAATATTCGCTCAAAATTGATTTTTGAATGAGCTAAGATTAAAATCGTTAGAGTTAATTTTATCTGTTTTCAATACGGAAATTTGAATAAAAGATTAAAAACAGAAGCCATGAAAAGAGAAGATTCTAAACACGAAATCGACAATATAAAAAGATATCAGGAAGAAGGATATGAGGTAAGTTATTTGTTTGAAAACAATCATTTAATAAATGCCGAAACCAAAAAAGCATATAAACCAGAAGATGTTTTTATTGTGGCGCATCATCGTTACGAAGGAATGAGCGATCCTGATGATATGTCAATCTTATATGTTATCGAAACAAAAGACGGAGCAAAAGGAACACATTTATTAGGATATGGCCCAACGGCAGATTTAGAAGAAGCCGAATTTTTTAAAGATATTCCAAAAGCCAATTATTCTAAAAATGCAGACATAAACGAATTGACATAAAAGGAATAAAAATAGATTGATATTTTTATTTTGCTGATGAGCAGTTGTTTCAAATTTATTTGGAGCAGCTGCTTTTTTTTGTGGGAGGCACAAAGGAGCAAAGGCACAAAGTCACAAAGGTTTTTGAAAGCGAATACTATTTTTTTTTGTGTTTTTTATGGGTTTGCGGTAAATAAGATTATATAAAAATATGTTTTTACGAATATGGAAAACCTTTGTCCCTTTGTTCCTCTGAACCTTTGAACCTGAACAAAATAATAATTATGAAAATTCTCTCCGAAATTGTATAAAGGTTTGAGAGACAATATAAACGAAATTTGAATTATAGAAATGAAGAGAAAAACCGAAGTTAGTTTTTGTACGTAAATAATTACTAACTGATTTACTAAAACCAAACCAAAATAATGAAAAAACTTTACATAAATACAGGAGGATTTGATGCTGTTTTTAATAATCTTAAAGATAGTTTTGGAGGCGATTTGCAAATTACTGCCAACGAATATATATTAAAAATAAAATCAAAATGGGCGAGCGGAAGCATTTCTGGAGTTCGTTTTGAAAAAGAAATGACTTATCTAAACTTTGATTTGACTTTTAATCAAGATGTTAGTTTAAGTATCGAATCTCATCCAATGGCGCCAGTATTTTTTGCATATTGCGAAAAAGGAAATGTACTTCATAGTTTTGGTGCCAATGGAGAAATCAAATCCCTGAAAAAAGATCAATCCGGTATTATGAGCAATTCGTCAGCCATTAATAGTGTGCTGTATTTTGAAAGTCATAAACAAATTCAGTTTTCATTAATCGGAATGCCAACAAATAGCGACAACAGTAAATCTGATTTTGCAGATCAGGTGCGTACTATTTTTGTGCCTAATTCTGGAAATTATATTTATATCGGAGCTGAAAATCAGAAAATTGGAAATAAATTTAAAGAACTTAAAGCTATTCCGCAGCAAGGAACAGTTCGTTATTTGCTGATGAAAAGTATTTTACGCGAAGTTTTAGAGTTAGAGATAGCGCAACATAGTTATAATTATTTAACGCCATTTGTGCCTATTTTGAATTTTGCAGCAAAGCAGTTATCAGAAATTAAAAAACTTTCCTCTTTAAATTTAAGTGCGATTGCAGCACCTGTAGTTTTTCTGAAAAGAAATTTGCAATCCAAAACTTTGGCTTTAAAACCTTATAATCAAAAATTAGCTAGCTAGTAAGCATCTTATATCTTCACTTTCAAAAAAACAGCTTTGGTCAAGCTGTTTTTTTCATTTAAAGAGTTTTCATTCTTTTTCGTAATGCAGAATAAAATAAACCATAATGAGATTTAAAACCAAAGAAACGCTGTTGGTAATAATTATCGGAAGATCGTTTTTTAGAATGCCATAAACAATCCAAATTGCAATTCCGAAAGTGAGAATTCCAAACATTTTTAGAGAAATCTCTTTTACTTTTTTGGTTTTCCAAACTTTTAAAATCTGCGGAACTGTCGAAATGGTGATGCAAGCTCCTGCAAAAAGACCAAGAATATCTATATAATTCATTTTTTCTAAGGTTCTAAGGTTCTGAGGGACTAAGAGGCTGAGGTTTTATGTTTTAAATCTCGCAAAGGCGCTAAGTCCCAAAGTTTTATTTTTTATGAATCTGCTTGAAGCTAACCTTTGCGACTCTGCGACTTTGCGAGATTTAAAAAAAAACTTTTTGCGAACTTTGCGTTTAAAAAATCAACCAACCAATTCGCCACCATTTATATGAATAAACTGTCCAGTAATATAACTGCTGTCTTCGCAAGCCAAAAACACATATGCAGGCGCCACTTCAGAAGGCTGTCCTGCTCTTTCCATCGGATTATCTTTTCCGAAATCCGATAATTTGTCAAAGCTTGCCACAATAAGCGGTGTCCAAATTGGCCCAGGCGCAACACCGTTTACACGAATTTGTTTTTTCGCTAACATCGTAGAAAGCGATCTCGTAAAACTAACAATCGCGCCTTTTGTACTGGCGTAATCTGCAAGATGTTCGCTTCCGCGAAAAGCCGTCACAGAAGTTGTATTAATAATCGTATCTCCTTTTTCTAAATACGGAAGTGCAGCTTTTGTGATATAGAAATAGGGATAGATATTGGTTTGAAAAGTTTTTTGGAGTTGCGATGACGTTATTTTTTCTAAATCCGTTTGCGGAAATTGTACAGCTGCATTATTCACAATAACATTAATATTCTTAAATGTCGTGTAGCATTTTTTTATTGCAGATTTGCAAAACTTTTCATCTTTCAAGTCGCCGCTAATCAAAAGGCATTGCTGTCCTTCTTTTTCAATCATCGCTTTTGTGTCTAAAGCATCTTTATTTTCTTTTAAATAGATAATGGCAATATTGGCGCCTTCTCTTGCAAAATGCACGGCGACACTTCTGCCGATGCCACTGTCGCCGCCAGTTATAAAAGCAGTTTTTCCTTTTAATTTGCCACTTCCGATATAGTTTTCTCTAATAATTTCTGGTTCAGGATTCATTTTATGTTCATTGCCAGGAAGATTTTGTTTTTGCTCAGGAAAGGTTATTTTCTTTTTCATAATTTTCTCTTTTTAAGCTCTTTCATGCTTTTAAAATTACATGAAAATTGAAATTTTACTTGTCTTAATAGGAATTTTGTTTGCCTCAAAAGATTTAAATCTAGTTTAATTGTACGGAAATACATTCAATTTTGTAAAATGTTAAAATAACAGGAATTTTCTAATAAGTTCATACTCACTCTCGCTTTCAAAATAACCATCTAAAAAGTGGGAATTCTGTAACTATTTTCGATTTAGATAAAAAACCGAGTAGTTATTTTTTTATACATTTGAGATTTTCCATATCATTTTTAATGGTCTAATTTGAGATTAATTAAAAAAATAAGAAAAATTTTACATTCATTTTAAAATTATCATTTTGATTTACAACCGATTTAGTTTCCAGACATGGTATTAATTGTAGACGATATAAGGGCCAATATTATTGCCTTAAAGAAAACATTAGAGCTGCATAATATCGATGTCGATAGTGCCGAATCTGGTGAAGAAGCGCTGAAAAAGATTTTAAAAACTGATTATTGCTTGATAATCATGGACGTTCAAATGCCAGGACTTGATGGATTTGAAGTTGTAAAAATCCTTTCTGGAAATCAGCGTACAAAAGATATTCCTGTTATATTTCTTTCGGCTTTAAATACCGAGAAAAAATACATTTTTAAAGGTTACGAAACGGGTGCTGTAGAATATATTACAAAACCGGTTGATTCTGATTTATTGATTTTAAAAGTCAAAACTTTTATTAAAATCTACGAACAGCAAAACGAATTAAAAGTGATGAAAGATCTTCTTTCTAAGGAAATAAAAATTAGAAAAGAAGCACAGGATAATCTTGAAATTAAAATTGCAGAAAGAACCAAAGAATTGGTTCAAAAAAATGAAGAATTAGAACTTAGAAATCACGAATTACAGCAATTTTCTTGGGTTGTTTCGCACGATTTAAATGAACCTATTCGGAAGATTCAGATTTTTATTAAAATAATAAAAGATCTATACCTAAAAACAGATGACAAAGCGATAGATTATGTAGATCGTACAATAAAATCTGCAGAAAGAATGCAGACTTTAATTACCGATCTTTTGGCTTATTCTAGACTTTCGGCTCAAGTTAAACCTGAAAAAACAGACTTAAATGAGGTTTTGCAAGAAGTTCTTTCTGATTTTGATTATTTAATTGAAAGCAAAAATGCGACAATAAAAACCAATGAACTTCCAACCGTAGACAGTATTCCAAGTCAATTGCGTCAAGTTTTTCAGAATCTAATTGGAAATGCGCTTAAGTTTTCGGGAACTGAAAATAAACCCGAAATAGAAATCACTTCAGAAATAATTGCAGACAAATCTATCGATAGTCCGACATCGCCAGAAGGGCAATTCTGCCGAATTACAGTAAAAGATAACGGAATTGGTTTTGACGAAAAATATCTAGACCGAATTTTTATTATCTTTCAGAGCTTAAATGATCGCCAAACCTACGAAGGAACAGGAATCGGACTTGCAATTGCAAAAAAAATAATAGATAAACATAATGGTTTAATTACCGCTAAAAGTGAAGTAGGAAAGGGCGCAAGCTTTATTATCATACTTCCGTTAAAATACAAATCAAAATAATTTAGACTTATAATTTATGAATGGTAATTTTAAAAGAAATTTACTAATTAGTTCTCTGGTTTCACTATTTGTACTGACCATTAGTTCTGTTGCTTCCTTTATTAGCATCAAAAGTTTATTAAGCAGTAATTATTGGGTAAATCATACTCAAGATGTTATTTACAATCTTAATGAAGGTTCGGCAATTATTACGGAAGCGCAAACAAGTATGCGAGGTTATCTACTTACTGGAGATGAACAATTTGTAGACCGTTTTAATGATTCTGAAACAAAATCAAATAATTATTTTGATAAATTGGATGAACTTACATCCGATAATCCTTCTCAACAAAAAATGCTAGACGAACTAAGATCTAAGCGATCTGGTTTCTTTAAATACCTCAATAATCAAATCGTAAAAAAGCGTTTAAGCAAAGAAACGCTGATTTTTGATTTGAATGAAGGTCGAAACATGATGAATGAAATAAAAACAATCATCAAAAAAGTAGAAAGTACAGAACAAAAACTTCTTGAAGAACGTAACGCCAATTCGGAACGTTATGGAACTTATAGTTTGATTCTTATTGTTGTTGCCTTTTTCATTGCTTTTATTATATCGATTGTTTTCATGATCAGAATTCTGAAAGATTATAATGAAAGAGCATTATTACAGAGTGAACTTGAGAAAAAAGACAAAGATATTGCCGAAAGACTTGAGGTAATTAGTGGTATTGCAACTCAGATTTCTAAAGGAAACTACGACGTTCAGATCGATGATAGAAAAGCAGATACTTTAGGAGCATTAGGAGGTTCTATTCATGAAATGAAAGATTCTCTAAAAACTTCTTTCGACTTATTGTCTCAAAAAGAATGGCTTCAATCTGGTGTTGCTACTTTAAATGATAAAATGTTGGGAGAGAAAACAATTCAGAAATTATCTAAAGATGTAATCGAATTTTTATGCCAATACACAAACAGTAGCGCTGGTGTTTTATATGTTGTTGATGGAGAAGAAATAACTGTTTCTGGCGGATACAGCTATATTCCGAGTAAAAGCCGTGAAAGAATCAGAAAAGGCGAAGGCTTAATTGGGCAAGCAATTGTATCTGGAAAAATGCTGGAGTTAAAAAAACTTTCGCCAGATGATATCCAAATTAATTATGCTTTGGGCGAAATAAAACCAACTCATATTGTGGCACTTCCGTTAATGGATTATAAAATAGAAGGAGCTGTAGAATTAGCGAGTATTTACGGATTTTCTGTTTTGCAGTTGGAGTTTTTAAATATGGTTGCCAATAATATCGGAATCGCTTTAAAAGCAACTCAAAACCGTAAAAAAGTGATGGAGCTTTTAGAAGAAACCAAATCGCAATCTGAAGAACTTCAAGTTCAACACAGCGAATTGGAAGCTATAAATGCAGAATTAGAAGCTCAGACAGAAAAACTTCAAGCTTCGGAAGAAGAACTTCGCGTTCAGCAAGAAGAATTGGAACAAACCAACGAAGAACTTTCAGAAAGAAGTGTTTTATTGGAAGAAAAAAATACTGAAATTCAGAAAAAATCTGAAGCGTTAGAATTAAGCACGCGTTACAAATCGGAATTCTTGGCAAATATGTCACATGAATTAAGAACGCCTTTAAATTCAATCTTATTATTGAGCCGTTTATTGTCTGAAAACAATAACGAAACAATGAACAACGAAGAAATTGAATTTGCAAAAGTGATTCAGAGTTCAGGAAACAGTTTATTAGGATTAATTGATGAAATTTTGGATTTATCTAAAATTGAGGCTGGTAAAATGGAGCTGGAATTTTTAGATGTTTCGACCAAAGAAATTACTGATAATCTTTATAATTTATTCCACATCGTAGCAAAAGAGAAAGGAATAAACTTTGAAATTATTACCAAAGATGCACCAATTGTCATTAAAACAGATAAAATGCGTTTAGAGCAGATCTTGAAAAATCTGATTTCAAATGCTATAAAATTCACAGAAAAAGGAACGGTAAGTCTTGAAATTAAGACAGATCCGAACAATGATAAAATAATTTGCTTTGTTGTAAAAGATACAGGAATCGGAATTCCGTTAGAAAAACAACCTCTAATTTTCGAAGCTTTCCAACAAGCCGACGGTTCTACAAAACGTAAATACGGAGGAACAGGTTTAGGATTATCAATAAGCCGAGAATTGGCTAAATTACTTAGAGGAGAAATTACGCTTTACAGTAAAGTAAATGAAGGAAGTTCGTTTACATTATGCATTCCGGTTTTAGGATTGGCGATAAATAAAATTCTCGTAAACAAAATACAGCCAAAAGAAGTTGTTGAGGACGAAGAAACGCAAACGGAGGCAAGACCTAAATATATCAGCGAAGTTATTCCAAAAGAAATTGAAGACGACAGAGATTCAATTGAAGAAGGCGATAAAGTAATTCTGATTGTCGAAGATGATATTAATTTTGCTAAGTCATTGCTGGCTTTTACTCAGAAAAAAGGTTATAAAGGAGTTGTCGCGGTTAGAGGAGATTACGCTTTAAACTTTGCCTTGATTTATAAACCAATCGGAATTTTATTAGATATTGAATTACCAATAAAAAGCGGTTGGGAAGTTTTGGAAGAACTGAAAAATAATTCTAATACCAAACATATTTCGGTTCACATTATGTCTTCGCATAAATTGAAACAAGAAAGTTTGTTAAAAGGTGCGGTAGATTTCTTAGACAAACCTGTTGCTTTTGATAAGATTCCGGACGTTTTTATGCGTATTGAACACATCATTAATAAAGAATCTCAAAAGGTTTTAATTATTGAAGACAACCCAAAACACGCTAAAGCATTGGCTTATTTCTTAGAAACTTACAATATCAATTCTGAGATAAAAAGTGAAGTTTCAGAAGGATTATCTGTTTTAAGCAACAAAGATGTTGACTGTGTTATTTTAGACATGGGAATTCCAGACAAACAAGCTTACGAAATTTTAGATGGCGTAAAGAAAAGTCCAGGTTTAGAAAATCTTCCAGTAATTGTCTTTACAGGAAAAAGTCTTTCTATTAAAGAAGAATTGAAGATTAGAAAATATGCCGATTCTATTATCGTAAAAACAGCTCATTCGTACCAAAGAATGTTAGATGAAGTTTCACTTTTCCTTCATTTAGTAGAAGAGAAAAAAGAGGGTAAAACGAAGGAAATTCATAAAAAACTGAATTCATTAAATAATATTCTATTTGAGAAAAAAGTATTAATTGTTGATGATGACGTTCGAAATATTTATTCGCTTTCTAAAGCTTTAGAAGCCTTTAAAATGAATGTAATTACAGCATTTGACGGAAAAGAAGCTATTAAAATTTTGGATGAAAATCCAGATACAGATGTGGTATTGTTAGATATGATGATGCCAAATATGGATGGTTATGAAACGGCTGAAAAAATAAGAAGCAATCCTAAATTTCTTAACTTAGCAGTAATCGCCGTAACGGCAAAAGCAATGACGGGAGACCGCGAAAAATGTATAAAAGCGGGAGCTTCAGATTACATCACAAAACCTGTCGATGTAGATCAGCTTTTATCGTTATTACGAGTTTGGTTATATGATAAAATTTAACCTATAAAAAGCTGTAAATGAGAAAAAAAAGAGTGCTGATTGTAGATGATGATACAAGGAATATTTTTGCTTTAGTGAATACTTTAAAAGCGAAATCTTTTGACTGTTTGTCTTGTTTAAGTGCCGAAGAAGCGCTTAGAATATTAAAAGAAGACAACACAATTGATGCAGTTTTGATGGATATGATGATGCCAGAAATGGACGGATACGAAGCAATTCCGCTTATAAAAGCAATTCCATCGCAAGAATCTACCTTTGTAGTGGCTGTAACTGCACAAGCAATGACAGGAGATAAAGAAAAATGTTTAGAGGCTGGGGCAGATGCATACATCTCAAAACCAGTTGATGTTGATAAATTACTTCAGATTTTGGGGGAAATTTAAGTGAATTATGATTGAAGATATTGAGTTAGAAGCCCTAATTAATGATGTTTACGAATATTATGGTTTTGATTTTGGAAGTTATTCCAGAGCTTCACTAAAAAGACGTGTTAGCCGAGTTTATTATTTAGATGGATTTAAGCATTTTCATGAATTTCTTTCAAAGGTTCGCACAGATCCAGATTATTGCAAAAGAATGATTGACGAAATTACGGTCAATGTTACAGAAATGTTTCGCGATCCGTCTTTTTATACCGTACTTCGAAATGACATTCTTCCCTTATTAGGAACAAAACCTTTTATCAGAATTTGGCATGCAGGCTGTTCTACAGGCGAAGAAGTGTATTCGATGGCCATTATGCTTAAAGAATTAGGACTTCTGCATAAATCTATTTTGTATGCAACAGATATTAATGCGGCAGTTCTAGAAACGGCAAAAAGTGGTATTTTTCCACTTCGAATGATAAAAGATTACGCAGATAATTATCGTGATTCTGGCGGAAAACAAGATTTTTCAGATTATTATATTGCCAATTATGGTTTTGCAAAATTTAGCGAAGAGCTTTCAGAAAAGATGGTTTTTTCGCAGCACAATTTAGTTTCGGACAATTCTTTTAATGAGTTCGATTTGATTTTGTGTCGAAATGTTTTAATCTATTTTGATAATAATCTGCAAAAAAGAGTTGTTAATTTATTTGATGACAGTCTTTCTGTTCTAGGATTTCTAGCACTTGGAACAAAAGAAACTATAAAATATTCTATATCTCAAACTAAATACAAACAGTTTGAAAGAGAAAAAATATGGAGGAAAGTAAGAGAGTAATAAAAGATTGTAAAGTAGTCATAATTGGAGGTTCTGCGGGAAGTTTGCAAGCATTATTGCAAATTTTGCCTTTTATAGAAGATCCAATTTCTTTTGCTATTGTGATTGTTGTTCATAGAAAAAATTCTGACGAACAGACTTTGGAGGCTTTACTAGCTTTAAAAGCGAATGTTAAAGTAAAAGAAGTAGAAGACAAAGTTGCTGTAAAAGCAGGTTTTATTTATATCGCGCCATCTAATTATCATTTATTGTTTGAAAAAAACGAAACACTTTCATTGGATACTTCTGAAAAGATAAATTACAGCAGACCAAGTATTGATGTTTCGTTTGAATCTGCGGCAGAAATTTATGGCAGTAATCTAATCGGAATTTTACTTTCTGGTTCTAACTCAGACGGAACAGTCGGAATGAAAGCAATTCAAGCTGCTGGAGGAATCACGGTCGTTCAAAATCCGCTTTCTGCAGAAATGTCTTTTATGCCTAATAATGCGATTTTGCACACAAAACCAGATTATGTTTTAAGTACAGAAGAAATTTTAGATTTTATAAAGGGAATTAATAAGGAGATAGCTTAACAATATTTAAGGTTTAGAGGTTTGCATAACCTTCAACATGATATATGTCGCCCCTCTGGGACTTTACTTATAATTATGTAATTATGCTATAAATATTTAGCTTCTCCGAAGCTTTTTATATTTTGAGTGTAAAATAATTTAATATTAATGTTCTCCGAAACTTTTCCATTGGATGATTAATGATTATGTTTAAGTCCCAGAGGGACGAAATATTTATAGCAAATAATTATTAAAACCCATCAAAAGCTCCACCGGAGCGAAATATTATTATAAATGCTTTTTAATAATATCACAAAAAAAAAATTAATTTTTCTCATCTTCAGGTAAAATAACCTTATTCATTTCAGCATCTTTTTCGGCTCTTCTTTGTGCAGCTTTTCCTTTTCCAATAGGAATTCCGGCTGTTAGATATAAAGATCTGTTATATACATTTGGACCGTCTCCTTTCATTACAGGAACCAATCCGTAGTAATATTGAATGGTAATATTCAATCCGTTGCCCACATTCATGTGATAACCAGTACCTAATGCGATTCCAGCATCAATTACACGAATCTCATCTCTGATTTTTTTCTTGTAAGTAACATCGTTTTTATTAACCTCATTTGTAAATTCATCAAAAGCCGATGCAAGAAGTCCGAGTTGTGGTCCAGCTTTAACGTAAATCCTATTTTTAAATTGATATTTAATCAAAATAGGAACATTAAAATAACGAATTTCACGATTAACAGTTCCGCCTTCAAATGTATTGTCTAAGTTAACATCGTCTAAAGAATAAACAGGAATATGTCTGGCTCCCATTGGCGATTTAACTATTACGCCAGTATTAATCATCCAAGCGGGATTTTTTTTAGATCGAACATCAAAATAAAAACCAAGATTAAAACCAGGATTCATTCCAGAACTTTCAAGGTTCGAAATATCAGAAAGATTGATACCGCCTTCTAGTCCAAATTCCAGAAAAGGCGAATTAAGTTTATCTCCAAAAATTAGCGATATTAAAACCTGCGATTTCGCCTCATTTATAGAAAAGAAAACGAGGAGTATCAATAAACTCTTTTTCATAATCAGAAATTAAAGTCCAAAACGATATTGAATTCCTCCTAAAGCTTGTGTACGACTTCCTAGAAAACCTGCTTCAACTCTAAACATAAGATGTTTATTTAATTGATATTGAGAGCCTACAATAAAATTCCACATATCTTTAGGTCTTTTTTGAAGAGAATATTGCACAGACGATGAACCAGCAGTGCTAAGAGCGCCATCTAAAGTTGCTAGAATATTTCCAGCACTTTCTAATGCTCTGTTTGCTGTATTATGTTTGGCAACATTTACCGGATTTTTTTGTTCTACAGGAGTTAAACTATCCCACCAATTATCTACTTTAGTCTGGTTTTCTGTCACTTTTGCCAAGCCATCATCAACTTTTTGCTGAGCGTTGCTTAAATCAAGAAAATCAGACAAAGGAAGATTTCCATTGGTATCTCCCGAAATGTGAACTCTAAAACCTCCAACCCAAACTGCAATATTTTGTTCTGGTTTACGGAATTTGAATGTTTTTCCTAAACGTGGACCAAAAACATACGAAAAGGCTGGTTTATCAAGCGAACTGATATCCGTCCAAGCCATGTTCATATCCAAAGCCAACCATCCGCCGCCAATTCCAATTGTTGGCGTCATTCCAAGTCCGAATGTTGTAGCGTTAAAATTTGCTTTTGTACTGAAATGTGCAACTTGCGACCAATTATTGTCGGCATCTGGAACATAAATTCCGGCGTTAATTTTAGTTGAAGTATTGGCTTTACCTAAAATTCCATAAATATTTAAAAAGGGCAGAAGCCAAATGTCTGGGCGAATAGTTAATGCGCCAGCTTCTACATGAGATTTATCAAAACGTACAATTTCGTCTAGATTGTATTGCGGTCCATTATTAAAACCTACATTAAGATCATTAATGACAATTTCAGAATCTTGCCAAAAATAATTAATAGAAAGTCCTGCTGAATAAGGAAGTTTGTAACCTTTCTGAGCGACTTTTTGTCCCCAAATTGGCAAAGCGTAAGGATAATCGGCGACTTTGAGGCTGTCTTTAACCTCTTGATTTTTTTCTCCAACAACTTTATCTGTATAAACTTGTCCGAAGATTGAAATACTGCATAATAATAAAAGGGCTGATATTAGTTTTTTACATTTCATTTGTTTGTAGTGTTTTAAATTAATTAAACTGCTTAAATAAATGTGTACTAATGTATTCTGTGGAGGAATCTCGGCTTATCTTTCTTTTACTGGATTATAAAAAATGGGTATGAATTAATTTTTATGTGGTTAATTGTGTTAAAGTTAATTAAAAATTTTTAACATTTTACGTTTTTTTTGATAAACTAATATGCTAAGTTTTTGTAATTCAGTGTTTTTGTAATGTTTAAGTTAGTCTTAAGATGTCAGAAGTTTAAATTAAATTTATAATTCGTAAAAGAATAAATCCTATTTTTGTGATATGAAATGGATAGCAATTATACTGTCAGTTTATTTGATGGCACTTTCAAATATGCCTTGTGCAGATATGGAAGTGAATAGTGCTATGCATAAAACAGCCCAATTTTCTTCAGAAGAGAATCATTCACATGACAAAGAAAATGATTTGTGTTCGCCTTTCTGTGCTTGTAATTGCTGTGGTGTTCAAATTTTAAGTTATCAAACTCCGATAACTTTTGAATTTCCAAAAGCTTGCAATCCAATTTCAATTCAATTACCAAGTTATAATTCTGTTCTAGCTTCTAATTTCTACGGAAGCATTTGGCAACCGCCTCAGTTAGTATAATGAAATCCTTTCCGATAAGTCGGAATTTGGATTAGAGAAGTGTGGATTTTCCACAAAATAAAGATAGACAAGAGATTGTCTCATTTCTCATTTCATTATAATTTAAAATGTTAGATAAAATCATACAATTTAGTATAAAGAATAAGTTCATTATACTACTATTTACTTTGGTATTAATTGCCGTAGGAAGTTATTCCTTAAAAAAACTGCCATTAGATGCACTTCCTGATATTACCAATAATCAGGTGCAGATTATTACAACAGCTCCCACACTTGCCAGTCAAGAAGTGGAGCAGTTAATTACTTATCCTTTAGAACAAGCCGTAAAAACAGTTCCAGATGTGATAGAACTTCGAAGTATTTCTCGTTTCGGATTATCGGTTGTAACCGTTGTTTTTGAAGACGATGTTGATATTTATTGGGCGCGAGAACAAATTTTTCAACGGTTAAAACAAGCAGAAGAAAATATTCCCGAATACGTTGGATCTCCAGAATTAGCTCCGATCAGTACAGGTTTGGGAGAAATTTATCAATATGATGTTTACGCCAAAAAAGGTTATGAAAATAAATACAGCGCTGTCGATTTAAGAACCATTCAAGATTGGATCATTATTCCGCAATTGCAAGGAATTAAAGGCGTTGCCGATGTTAGTTCTTGGGGAGGAAAACTAAAGCAATACGAAATCGCCGTTAATCCAAACACGCTGAATAGTTTAGGAGTTACCATTACCGAAATCTTTGATGCTTTAGAAAAAAATAACCAAAATACGGGAGGAGCTTACATTGAAAAAGATCAATATGCGTATTTCATTCGTGGAGTCGGAATGGCAAAAGGAACGAAAGATTTAGGAAATGTTGTCGTTAAAAACAGAAATGGTTCACCAGTTTTAGTGCGCGATGTGGCTGAGGTTCGCGAAGGTGTTGCGTTACGTTACGGCGCTTCTACCAAAGACGGAAAAGGCGAAATTGTTTCTGGTTTGGTTTTAATGTTAAAAGGAGAAAATTCTAAAGCTGTTGTAGATCGAATTCACGAAAAAATGATTCAGATTAACAAAAGTCTTCCAGAAGGAGTTGTTGCAGAAGCTTTTATTGACCGAGGAAAATTGGTTGATAATGCCATCGGAACCGTGACTAAAAACTTATTAGAAGGAGCTTTAATTGTCATTTTTGTACTGATTCTGTTTTTAGGAAACCTTCGTGCAGGATTGATTGTAGCTTCGGTTATTCCGCTTGCAATGCTTTTTGCCATTATTTTAATGAATCTTTTTGGCGTAAGCGGAAACTTAATGAGTTTAGGCGCAATTGACTTCGGAATTATCGTAGACGGCGCTGTAATTATTGTAGAAGCAACAATGCATCATTTACAGAAATTCAAAGCAAAAAAAGAACTATCGCAAGAAGAAATGGATTTTGAAGTTTACAATTCGGCTTCAAAAATTAGAAATAGTGCGGCTTTTGGTGAAATTATAATCTTGATAGTGTATTTGCCGATTTTAGCCTTGATTGGAACCGAAGGAAAAATGTTTAAACCAATGGCAATGACAGTTGGTTTTGCCATTATTGGCGCTTTTATTTTGTCATTAACCTATGTTCCGATGATGAGTGCTTTGTTTTTATCTAAGAAAACAGAACACAAAGAAAACTTTAGCGACCGTATGATTTTATGGCTCGAAAACCTGTATATGCCTTTGCTGAAAAAAGCTTTAGAATTTAAAAAAGTTGTGCTTGCAATCGCCATCGGATTATTCGCCTTGAGCGTTATTGTTTTTCAAAATATGGGTGGCGAATTTATTCCAACAATCGAAGAAGGTGATTTAGCAATGAATGCCACAATTATGACTGGAAGTTCGCTGACGCAGACTATTGAAACCACGACTAAATACGAACAGATTTTAAAAGCAAAATTTCCCGAAATCAAAACGATTGTGAGCAAAATTGGAAGCGGTGAAATTCCGACAGATCCGATGCCAATTGAAAGCGGCGATTTGATTATTGTTTTGAAAGATAAAAAAGAATGGTCTGGAAAGTATCGCAATTGGGAAGATTTGGCAAATGCGATGAAAGAAGAAATGGAAGTAATTCCAGGAGCAAACATTGAGATTTCGCAACCGATTCAGATGCGTTTTAACGAATTAATGACAGGAAGCCGCTCAGATATTGCCATAAAAATATTTGGCGATGATTTAGAAATTCTAGACGCAAAAGCGACAGAGTTGATTTCTAAAATAAAAAGTATTGAAGGCGTTGGCGATTTAAAAGCCGATAAAGTCACAGGATTGCCTCAGATAACCATTAAATACGATTACAACAAAATCGCCTTATACGGATTGAATATTTCTGATATCAATCAGATTATTCGTTCTTCATTTGCAGGAGAAAGTGCCGGAAAAATTTATGAAGAAAGCAAACGATTTGATGTTGTAGTAAGAATGAACGAAGATAATCGTGCCGATATTACAGATGTTAGCAATTTGTTTATTCCGCTTCCAAACGGTCAGCAAGTGCCGCTTTCTCAAGTCGCTTCGGTGGAATATGAGCAAGGCCCTGTGCAGGTCATTCGCGAAGACGGAAAAAGAAGAATTACGGTTGGATTGAACGTTCGCGGGCGAGATATTCAAAGTGTTGTAGAGGAAATTCAACAGCGTTTAGATAAAAATTACAAACTTCCTTCTGGTTATTTTATCACTTACGGAGGACAATTTGAAAATTTAATCGAAGCGTCACAAAGACTTCTTGTGGCTTTGCCAGTTGCTTTAGGATTAATTTTAGTGCTTCTTTATTTTACTTTTAATAGTATAAAACAAGCAGTTCTAATTTTTACTGCGATTCCGCTTTCTGCAATGGGCGGAGTTTTAGCTTTAGTATTGAGAGGAATGCCATTTAGTATTTCGGCAGGAATTGGATTTATCGCGCTTTTCGGAATTGCCGTTTTAAACGGAATTGTTTTGATTTCCTATTTCAACCAACTAAAAACAGAAGGGATTACAGATCCGTTGCAGCGTGTTTATATCGGAACTAAAACCAGATTAAGACCCGTTTTAATGACTGCTGCCGTAGCTTCTTTAGGATTTTTGCCAATGGCTTTGTCTACAAGCGGCGGAGCAGAAGTGCAGAAACCCTTGGCAACTGTTGTTATTGGAGGTTTATTCTCGGCAACATTATTAACGCTAATCGTTTTGCCGATTTTGTATTTATTGCTGGAACGTGGATTTAAACGCAAAGAGCGCTAAGATTTACCAAAGCACACAAAGAAAAATTTAAAAGAAATCACAATGAATTTAATATATAAAATCAAAGCAATTTCCTTTGCGAACTTTGCGAAAAATCTTTCGCGAACTTTGCGTTTAATTGCGTTCCTTTTGATCACAATTGCTTCACAGGCCCAACAAAAAATATCTTTAGAAAAAGCAATAGAACTCGCCAAATCAAACAATATCGATTTAAAAATTGCTGACAAAGAAATAGAAAAACAAACTGTTCTTAAAAAAGCAGCTTTTCAGCCAGATCCGCTTCAGGTGCAATATCAGGGCGGACAGTTTAATAGCGTCGATTTTGATCATAATGTTTCGGTTCAGCAGTTTTTCCCGTTAGGAAATATTACAAAAGCGAATAGACAATTGCAGGAAGAATTGGCAAAATTGGCAGAAAAACGAAAAGCTTTATCTTCTTATGAAATTGAAAAAGCAGTGACTTTGGCGTATTATCAATATTTGTACGGAATTTCGATTCAGAAATTAAACTCAGAATTAAATGATATTTATACCAAATTTCTAAAGAATGCTGAACTCCGTTTTAAAACTGGAGAAAGCGGAAATATTGAAGTGATTAGCGCCAAAGCGAAAGTCAAAGAAATTGAAACACAAAAACAACAATTACAATACGATTTGGCTATTTACCAGAAACAGTTGCAGTTTTTTATTCAAACCAATGAAAATATTGTTCCTGATCAAAATACAGCATTGCAGTACACTTTTGTTGAGAATCAGCAAAACACAAAAGCAGAAAGTTTATTGACCGATTTTTACCAACAGCAAATTTCAGTTTATCAAAAAGAAGCCGGAACTTTTAAAGCTTTAAGAACGCCAAAAGTTGGTTTAGGTTATTTCGCGCAGACTATAAATACCGAATCTTTATTTCAAGGTTTTACGGCTGGATTACAAATTCCGTTGTTTGGAGGAGTCAATACAACGAAAGCAAGAGCGGCAGAAATTAGCATTTCGCAATCGCAATTGGCTTTAGATAAAAACAAAATGATTTTGAATCTGCAGAAAGAAGAATTGCGAAATAACTTCGAAAAACAGCAAAAAAACTTAGCGTATTTTCAAAATGAAGGTTCGCAATATGCCAATCAGATTATTGAGACTGCACAAAAAAGTTATGCCAGCGGCGATATGAGTTATTGGTCGTATATCAGTTTTTTAAATCAGGCAATTGATATTAAAAAACAATTTGCTGAGGCAACGCACAGTTATAATCAAAGTGCAATTGAACTTCAATTCCCAACTATAAAAAACAATTAATCATGAAAAATATATCTGAAAATAATTTAACCGCAAAGAACGCTAAGGCCACGCAAAGAGCGCAAAGTTCAATTTCCTTGCGTTCCTTGTGCTTTGTCTTTGCGTTCCTTGTGGTTACATTCACAAGCTGCAGTGAAAAGAAAACAGAAGAACCAAAAGAAGAAGAAAAATCGACAACAGAAGTTTCTTTAACTGAAACTCAATATAAAACAGTTGGTATTGAAACTGGATTTGTAGAAAACAGAAACCTTAATAAAATCATTAAAGCAAACGGATATACAACAGTTCCTCCGCAAAATTCTGCCGAAGTTTCTACCTTAATTGGCGGAACCGTAAAAGATATTTATGTTTTAGAAGGCACATTTGTAAACAAAGGAAAAGTTTTAGCAACGATTCAGAATCTGGAAGTAATTGAAATGCAGGAAGAATATCAGTCCGCAACGGCAAATGTGGAATATTTACAGTTAGAATACAATCGCCAGAAAACTTTGAGCGATGAAAATGTGAATCCGAGGAAAACATTTCAGGAGGTAAAAGCCAAATTAGCAGCTGAACGCGCACGTGCTCAAGCAGCAAAAAATAAATTGGATGCTTTGCATGTTTCTACTAAAGGAAGCTCGTCTTTGGTTCCCATTGTTGCGCCGATAAATGGTTATATTGGCAAAATTAATATTGCTAAAGGCGCTTTTGCAAATACGGGAGTTTCATTGTTTGAAGTAGTAGATAATAGTCAGATGCATTTGGATTTAAATGTTTATGAGAAAGATTTAGGTTCGATTTCCATAGGTCAGGTAATAGATTTTGTATTAACAAATCAGTCGAATAAATCGATTAAAGGAAAGATTTTCGGAATCAATAAATCTTTTTCTAATGAAAGTAAAACGGTTGCTGTTCATGCTAAAATTGAACCTGGAGATGCAAAAGATTTAATTCCAGGAATGTATGTTTCGGCTAATATCAACATAACAAATGCAACTGTTCCTGCACTGCCAAAGGACGCAGTTGTTAGAAATGCCGATAAGTATTTTGTGTTTGTGCAAGAAGACGAAAAAGTCGAACAAAAACACGATCATAAAGAAGGTGAAAAAGAAGAAATTCACGAACAGGAAGTCCATTTTAAAGCTGTAGAAGTAATTCCGGGAACAACAGATTTAGGCTTTACAGAAGTTAAGTTTGTAAATCAAATTTCGGCAAATGCTAAAATTGTGACAAAAGGCGCATTTTATCTGCTTTCGGCAATGAAAGGTGGAGGAGAGCATGAGCATTGATTTTTTGAAGGTTCTGAGGAGCTGAGTTCTAAGGGACTGAGATTTTTTCTTAAAGATATAAAGCACTATTTGTCATTTCGACGAAGGAGAAATCTCCGCGAGAAACTCCACAAAGATTGGATTTTAGGAAAGGAGCTACTTGTGAAGATTTCTCCTTCGTCGAAATGACATAAAATGAGAAAAAACTTTGCGACTTAGTGCTTTGCAATAATAGACTTTACCACAAAATGCTTAAATTTAGAGCATTATTTAAACAATAACTTCAGGTATTTGAAACTTTAAAACCTGAAACCTGAAACAAATAATAATGATACATCAAGATAAAGAAGTAAAGAATACAAAAAATAAAGCAAAACCTTCCTGCTGTTGTTCGCACGACGAACCTGTACATTCAGAAAATGACGGGCATGATCACGGACACGAAGGTCACGATCACGAACATAACGTTGAAGGGAATTTGTTTAAAATGTTTCTTCCATCCATAATTTCCTTTATTTTATTAATTATCGGAATTGGTTTTGACAACTATTTTCCGCAAGATTGGTTTACTGGATTTATTAGAATTGCTTGGTATGTAATTGCTTATCTTCCAGTTGGAATTCCTGTTTTAAGAGAAGCTTATGAAAGCATTGTAAAAGGCGATGTTTTCTCCGAATTTTTTCTGATGTGTATTGCTACAATCGGCGCATTTGCAATTGGCGAATATCCAGAAGGAGTTGCTGTTATGCTGTTTTATACGATTGGAGAAACTTTTCAAGGAATGGCAGTTAGCAAAGCAAAATCGAGTATTAAAAGCCTTTTAGATCAGCGTCCAGATGAAGTGAATATTCTTGAAAATAATGTTGCTACAAAAGTAAAAGCCAAGGATGTTCAGATTGGTGCCATTATTCAGCTAAAAGCGGGAGAAAAACTAGGTTTAGATGGCGAATTATTGTCAGATTCGGCTTCATTTAATACTGCAGCTTTAACGGGAGAAAGTAAACCAGATACTAAAAAGAAAGGAGAAACCGTTCTGGCAGGAATGATAAACGGAAATACTATTGCAGAAGTAAAAGTCACAACTGCTTACAATGACAGTAAATTGTCTAAGATTCTAGAATTAGTTCAAAACGCGACAACTAAAAAAGCTCCAGCAGAATTATTCATTAGAAAGTTTGCTAAAATCTACACGCCGATTGTGGTGTATTTAGCAATAGCCATTTGTTTGCTTCCGATGCTTTTTGTAGACAATTATGTTTTTTCAGATTGGTTGTACAGAGCTTTGGTTTTCTTGGTTATATCGTGTCCGTGCGCTTTGGTTATCAGTATTCCGTTGGGGTATTTTGGCGGAATTGGTGCAGCGAGCAAAAACGGAATTCTTTTTAAAGGAAGTAATTTCTTAGACAGTATTTCTACCATTCAGAATGTTGTGGTAGACAAAACGGGAACGATGACCGAAGGCGTTTTTAAAGTTCAAGAAGTCATTATAAAACCAGAATTCGATAAAGAAGAAATCTTGAAATTGGTAAATGTTTTAGAAAGTCGAAGCACACATCCTGTTGCAACGGCGATTCATAATTTTGTTGGAAAAATTGATTCTTCAATTGAATTGAAAGAGATTGAAGAAATTTCTGGACACGGATTAAAAGCTTTTTTTAACGGAAAAGAATTATTTGTGGGGAATTTCAAATTGCTTGATAAGTTTAATATTTCGTATGATATCGATCCTTCTTCAATCGTTTACACCACAATTGCAATTGCTTACGAAGGCAAATTTGCGGGTTATTTAACAATTGCCGATGAAATAAAAGAAGATGCCAAAGAAACCGTTTCGAAATTAAAATCTCTTGGAGTAAAATTAACGATGTTGAGCGGCGATAAAACGAATGTTGTTCAATTTGTTGCAGATAAACTCGGAATTGCAAATGCTTTTGGAGATTTGCTTCCAGAGGATAAAGTGAATAAAGTAAACGAAATTAAAGCTAAAAACGAAACCATCGCTTTTGTTGGAGATGGCGTAAATGACGCGCCCGTAATTGCTTTAAGTACAGTTGGAATTGCGATGGGAGGTTTAGGAAGCGACGCCGCAATTGAAACCGCCGATGTTGTCATTCAAGATGATAAACCGAGTAAAATTGCAATGGCAATTAATATCGGAAAACAAACAAAAAAAATTGTCTGGCAGAATATTACACTAGCTTTTGTCGTAAAAGCTTTTGTCTTGATTCTTGGCGCTGGCGGACTTGCTACCATGTGGGAAGCAGTTTTTGCTGATGTTGGTGTAGCGTTGTTGGCGATTTTAAATGCGGTTAGAATTCAGAAGATGCAGTTTTAATTCGCAGAAAATAATAAACCCCAATTCAAATAAATGGATTGGGGTTTTAATTTATTTAAAACTGCAAATCAGTAAATATTCCATTGTTTTCTAATCGAACTTCGGTTTTGTTTTTTTCAGAAGGTGTTTGCGTCGGATACCAATTTCGATTTGGTTTTACAATAATCAATAAACCTTCATCGTTGCCAATTGCGGCAAAAGCTTCCGTATTTGTGTTCTTAGAAAAGAAGTTTAAGCCGTATTTTTCTATTAGTTTATTTCCTAATTCTAATGGATTTTCATTTACAATGCCGATTTCGCTGATGTTTAAAATAGATTTAGAATTGAATTCTGTTGTTTGTGAATTATTAATATCGTGTCTGGCGATAAATTCTAATAAATTTCCGTTGTTATCATAAAAATAAACAGCTTGGGCATTCCAGTTCTCAAAATTGGTAATAACATTTTGATCTTCGATAAGAATCAAATCTACTTTGTTTTTACACCATTTAATTGCTTCGTCTAGTTTATTTTCTGGAATATTAAAAGCAAAATGATAAATAGATTTGAAACTCGAATTTTCAACGAATTTTAAAATGGAGTTTCCTGCTTGAATACTAACTGAATTTTCGTTTTTTCTTATAATTGAAAGTTCTAAAACATCTTGATAATAAGCAGTTGTTTTTAAAATATTATTTGTTTGGATTTGGATGTGTTCTAACTTCATGATATTAATTTTGTTAGAGAAATATTATTTTACAAATTTAAATAATCATTGCTTTTTGCGGTTTGGAGAATGATTCTATACTTCAATGAAAGGATAGTTAATTGCTATTAAATATATATTTAATTTACCTTATTTTGATAGATATTCAACTTTTATAGACACTAAGATGTTCTTAATTACCATAGTTTTGTAATTAAATTTATTGAATATATTGTGTATATAAATTTAAGAGATAAATGATATTAAGAAAGCAAATAGAACCTCAATTTGATATTGCTGAAAAACATTATCCAGAAGTATTAAAACTAATTTTGGATTATACGGCGTTTTGTGATGAAAACGGGGATGAAGAATTTTTTGAATACAAAAAGCTTGAAGAAAAACTTCATGTTTTAACTGAAAAAGATATTGTTAAATTTAATCTTATAGAATGGTGGGAAGAAGATGGAGTCGAAAATCTTGCATTTGATATTTCTTTACCTGAACCGGAAAAAGTGGATAATTTGACTAGAGAAGAATTGTACGAAATTGTTCAACGTATCAAAACTTTTGATGAAATTAATTATGATAATGTAGATTTTATTTCAACCTTTTATATAAATGTAATTTCTGCAAATGGTTATTTTATAAAATTCTTGGAAAAAAACTTTAAACAATATAATTATAAATTGTTTCAAAGAAATAAAGATAAAAAAGGCAATTATTTTGAATATTCTATTGAGGAAATTGTACAGATTCTTTGGAATAATGGTAATATTTAATAATCAAATAAAAAGCCCTCTTCAAAACGAAAAGGACTTTTAAGATTTGCAAATACTTGGGGCAAAATACAAATCATTTAACTAAATTATTTAGGCATTTCTGGAATTATAATTCTTCTTGTCGGAGTGCTTAAAGTCTCAATAAATGCCAATAAATCGCTGATTTCTTCTTTATTTAAATCTAATTTTCTCAGCATTGGATCTGATTTTGGTATCAAAGAATCTCTTGGTGTTCCTAAGTATTTCTTTTGAACAGGAGAAGGATTTCCTAAATTGTATAATTCGACAACATCCAATAAACTCAGAAAATGTCCGTGATGCATCCAAGGTTTTGTATTTACGACTTCGCGAAGTGTCGGAGTTCTGAACTTTCCAATATCTTTTACATCTTTAGTCACATTATAACGTCCGAAATCTTCGTTTTTTGTTCCGAATAAAGTCTGTCCGTCGTTATGAAACTGATTGTCGCTAAAATAAGGTGTATTATGGCAATTAATGCATTGTGCTTTCGTTCTAAACAAATGCATTCCTTTCACTTGCTGATCGGTATAAATATCTGATTTTCCGCTTATAAACTGGTCAAATTTACTTTTCGGACTATTTATTGATCTTTCGAAAGTCGCAATTGCATATTGAATGCGTTCTAAAGTCACTTTTTTATCTCCAAATGCAGCGGTAAAGAGCGAATTATAACCTTTTATTTTAGCAATTTTATTAACGGCAATCGTCAGCTTTTCATTCATTTCTAAAGGATCAGAAACTGGAAATTGTGCTTGATCTTCTAAACTTGAAGCGCGTCCGTCCCAAAATAGCGAAGTGGCATACGCCGAATTTAAAATCGTCATCGAATTTCGTTTTCCAGTCTGGCGGTCATGTCCAAAAGAACGCGTTAAATTATCTGTCCAACCCAGTTCTGGATTGTGACAAGAAGCACAAGCAATTTGTCCGCTTCGTGATAATCTCGGATCGAAAAACAAAATCTTTCCCAAACTTTCTTTTTCCTTAGAATACGGATTATAAGCAGGATAAGGAACAGCAGGAAGCACACCAATATCCTGAAATTTAGTTTTATCGACATTTTCATGTAATTCAGCAGCAGGCCATTTCGAAGAATCTCCGCTAGAATACAGTTTTCGCAATTCCTGAATATCAATATAATCAGGATTTTCCACGCTTTTATAAGCCGTCAAGCAAAGCAGGAAAAGGAGAGGGAAGATTAGTTTTTTCAATTCTTTGTGTTTTTTTTGATTTGTTTTTTTTGTTTCAAGTTTCAGGTTTCAAGTTGCTGCAAAACGTTAAACCTGAAACTTGAAACTTGAAACCTTTTTTTCACGCCAAAAGCTTTGTCAAAGTTTTAAACTTTGACAAAGCTGAAGACGTTAACCATTAATAATTAACAATTAACAATTATAAAGTGACTTCTTTTGGACACGGAATACTTAAAGCTGCTGGCTTAGTGTAAACTCTATTATTGTACATTCTATATTGCGTCGAAACTGTTCCTCCAAACAGTTTGTCGTTTGTTAATTTTAATTCAAATGAAATTTCATATAAACCATTGCTGATTTCTTTATAAGTTCCTTCCCCAGAAATTGCAATAACATGCGTATTTGTCACGCTAGATCCAATTGTAATATCTTGCGGAATTACGAGAACAGTTCCTTGTGTTTTGCTATTTCCGTTTGCTGGGAAAAATTCTAAAGCTGAGGTAATATTAAATCCTGGAGAAATTGCAGCAGAATTACTTTCGTTAGAAAACCATCTTTTTAAACCAAAAGAATTGACAGTATTTGTTCCGCTGGCAACATTAAACCCGATTTTGAAAGCATCGTGATACACATCATCATTTGGATTTGCAGTTCCTTTATCGCTGTACAAAATAGCATTTTCGTTATCTTTTGTCACTACAACCGGAAAGGTCAAAGCGTTGAAAGTTTGCCAAGAACAAGTTCCATTGTTGTTAAACCAATGTTCTCCGTACGTCAAATAAAAAGCATTTGTTGGATCTGTGAATTTTGATGCTGGATTGGCTTGAATATCTCTTGGCGATTTTATTGGTTTTACAACAGTCAAACTAATACTTCCGGTAGCGTTATAATTTGGCGTATTTACCAATGTTATTTTAGATTCGTAACGAGCATCATCATTCTGAATATCTTCCAGCAATGTTAAATGATAAGTTATTGAATTTCTATTATCTCCAAAATCGTCGTGCGTTAAAGAATATTCAAAACCATTTTGAAATTTAAAAATAGACGCATTTTCTATTTCCGAAGGAAAAAATCCGTTAGGAAAATTTACTTTAAAATCAACAGTTTCGCCAACTTCTCCTTTTATAACAAATTGATTTACTGGAAAAGTGTAATTGGTTGTAATTGCTGCCAAATCAATTTTGAAAGTATCATTAGGATATTCAGTATTTAGATTTCCGATATGAATTTCGGGATCAGAAACCGTTTCTAGTTTTAAAGTAATACTTTGGTTAGCAGTCCATCTTTTGTCAAAAGAAACCGCTATAGTATCCGTTAGTTTATTTCCCTGAAAAGTTAATTGATTCACAGGATTTACTGTAAAACTCTCATTATCATTTGTTGATGAAACCGCACTAAAATTGGCTGTTACACTATTTTTTAAATTTCGGGCAGTTAAAGCAACAGGCACTTTCAGCGTTTTTACAGAAGTATTTACGTAATTTGACTGAGGCACTAAACTTCCGTTTACAATTGGATATTCTACAGGTGTATTATCACTTTTTACCAAGAAATTAAATCTTATAAAAGGATCAATTTCAGAACCTAATTTATAGTCATCTTTTGAACATGAAGTAAATAATATGGCTATAAACAATATGCTAAATATCTTAATACGAGTCATTTTGTTGTAAGTTAGGGTTAAGATTAGTGTTATAGGTTGGTATCGGAAGAACAAATTTTAGAGAAGGATAAGTCAAACTGCAATTTGTTGAAATACAGCCATCATTTCTAGAAATATTTTTATGATTGCGTACAAGATCAAAAAACAAATGACCTTCAAAACAAAGTTCTTTTCTTCTTTCTAAAAGAATATTTTCTTTCAGATTCGTGGTATTTGTTAGTAAAGTAGCATTTGCACGAGCACGAATGATATTTATGTCTGCCATTGCAGCGTCAGATCTGTTGGTTTCTAAAGCAGCTTCGGCACGAATTAAATACATTTCACTTAATCTAAAAGCCACATAACCAGCATTATCTTGATATTTTTTAGTGAAATTATAATTTACATTTGTAAGAACGCCATTTACTAAAGTCTGTAAAGGTTGTGTAAGAAATAATTGTTTTCTTAAGTCGTTGGCTTCGTACAAATTAACCAAGTCATTTGAGGCAACATAACGCTGATAACTTGTAGAGGTTGTATAACCAAATACTTGTGACATAGAAGACATTACTATATCTTCAGAATCTCTTCTGGTAGCAAATTCTAGTAAAATTTCAGATACAGGAAGATCCGGTTGCGTCCATTGCGCAACATAATCTGCAGAAGCTGATAAAGTTACTCCAGAAGTTGTAATTACATCATTTGCTATTGTATACGCATTATTCCAGTCGCCTTTTTGCAAATACACACGCGCTAATAATGCTTTTGTATTATTTGCATTAAATAAAGAATAAGTTTGTCCTGGAAGCAGTGATTGAGACGAATAACTGTCAATTGCTGTCACTAAATCATTTATAATAATCGAATAAGTTTCGGCTACTGTTTTTCTTGCAGGATATTGTATTCCGGCTTTAATAGATTCAGTATTGCAAACAATTCCTAAATGAGAAGCATCTGCAGTATATTTGTAATCTTGGCTATATACAAGAGAAAGCAAAAAATGCGCATAAGCCCTAATTGTTAAAGCCTCTGCCTTTATTTGATTTTTCTCTGCTTGAGTTGCATCGGTAAGGGCAGGAGTATATTCTAAAATTAAGTTCGCCTGATTTATAATATCATAACTTGTATCATAAAATGTTTTAAAATTACTTGTCAGCGCTTGATCATCAAATGAATACGCTTGTTCGATATTTATTGGCGGAGAAATCTGACCTCTGCTGTTTCCAGAAGAAACAGGTGAAAATTTGATGTTTCCTCCTTGAAGATCTGCGTAAACGGCATAACGTTCTCCTCGCATATTAGCTTCTAGTTCATAGTAAAGTCCAGTTAATGCTTGCAAAACTCCTTTTTTGTTTTGCAAAAGCTCGTCTATAGAAGTTTGTGTTCCAGGTTCCTGTTCTAAAAAGTCACTACAGCTTTGCAGTGAGAAAATCAGGAAAAATATAGATAGGTATTTTGAATATTTCATGGTCTTAAAATTTAGCATTAACTCCTAGCGAGATGGTTCTTGCCTGAGGATAAGTAAAACTGTATTCTCTTACTCCGTTCATTCCTTTTGGACTTTTCTCCTTGTACCAATAAGCAACATTTGTCGCATCTGCAAAAACAGAAAGAGTATCTAAGAAGGTATTTTTTAACGGCACATTATAACTTAAATTAACATTGCTGATTCTGATATAAGTTGCATTGTACATGTATTTACTTAAATTAGAAAGCTGCGGAGAAGAAGTTACAGCAGATTGCGAAACAATATCTCCAGGATTTCTCCAATGATCGTATGCATTTACAGAAAGGTTTCTGTTAAAAGTATTCGAGTATTTATCTACCAGTACGTCAGACACTAAGAAGTCACCTCCAATTTGGTAATCTCCTCTAACAGATAAAGTTAAGTTGTTGAAAAAAGTAAAACTATTGTAAAAACCTCCGTAAGCATCTGCTTGTCTGTCTCCAATTGGTTCCCAATCTGCAATGGTGTATAATTCGCCATAGGTTTTGGAATCGTATATTTTACCATTTTTTTCAATAAGATCACGGCCAGTTGCAGGATCAACGCCAGCCCATTTAATTCCCCAAATAGTACTCGTGCTGTAACCAATTTTTTGCGCTAAAGCTATATTTGCTAAAGAATAGTCGCTTCCTAAACCTTTTAAATCGGTTACTTTACTGTCAATTGTAGAAATGTTAAATGCCGTTGTCCATTTAAAAGCATTAGATTTTATCCATTTAATTCTGGTAGTAACTTCAAAACCTTTATTGTACATACTTGCGGCATTTAATTGTACAGAAGAATAACCTGTTTCAGTCGGGACATCTCTTGTTGCAATCAAATTAGTTTTGTTGTCATAATAATATTCTACAGATAATTCAACTCTGTTGAAAATATTAAAATCAAAACCAGCGTTAAATTTGGCGTTTTTTTCCCAAGTTAAATTACCGTTTGGAGCGTCGCCAGTAGTTGCTCCGATTCCGCCATTGTAAGCATTTTGACCAATATTATACAAACCTTTAGAGCGGTAAGAACCAATTCTAGAGTTTCCAGTTGTACCGTAACTTGCTTTTAATTTTAAGAAATCAATCCAAGAAGCAGAATTAAGAAAGTTTTCATTGCTAATAATCCATCCAGCACCGATACCGCCATTATTTGCCACATTCGTATCATCTCCAAAAACAGAGCTTTCATCACGACGATAATTGGCTAATAAAAAGTAACGTTTTTTATAATTATAGTTTAATTGTGAGAATAAAGAAACTCTCGAATTATAACTGATTTCACCTCTGTAAGACTGTCCAGCTTTAGATTCATCCACATTTGGTGTAGCAGGATTATCGTCTCTTATTGCATCTGTAATCTTATTTAGTACGCCTGGATTTACGTATCCAACTCCAGATGAATAATGAAAATCGGTTTTATCTTCACTAAGCTCAAAACCAAGAACACCATCAATACTGTGATTTTCTGTAATATCTTTATTAAATAAAGCTTGTCCTTGCCAATTCCATTTTGTAGAATTTCTTTCGTTTAATAATCTACGTCCCCAAGCTGGATATAAAATTCCTCCAAGTGTAAAAGAACCATTAAACTGACCGCTTTCATTTGCTCCAGAAAAATAGCGATCTTGATCTTTATCACTATAATCCATACCAAAAAGAGTCGCAAATCTGATATTATTATTCAATTTATAAGACAAATTAATGCTTCCTAAAATACCAAATGTTTGCGTTTCATTTTTGTTTTGTTGAATTGCCGCCAACGGATTTCCAGCTGTAGCGCCGCTTACGCCTAAATTTGAAAAAGTTCCGTCTGCATTATATGGAGAAAGAGTTGGAAGATAAGCAAATCCGTAAAAAATATTTGGAGCGTCTTTCTGTACAAAACTCGGATTCAGCATTAAATTAATGTCCCATTTTCCAGAGCTGTAACCTAAATTGATTCCCGCGTTTAACTGTTTTGTATCGTTACCCATCTGAGGCTCATCAATTTTAGTATAGCTAACATTTGTTCGATATGAAAATTTTGAATTAGCACCAGAAACATTAAAATTGTATTTATTGTAAACACCAGCTTGGTTTAATAAACCAAACCAATCGGTATTAATTCCATTGTAAGCAAATGGAACATAGTTCGTTGTCGTATTTTTTAAGTATTGGTTTCTTATTTCAGTATACTGCTCTCCATTTAAGTATTTAATTTGATTAATAGCCGAAGAAACCCCAAGCTGATTAGAAAAACCAAACTGAGTTTTCCCTTTTTTTCCTTTTTTAGTGGTAATCAAAATAACGCCATTTGCACCATCAGCACCGTAAATACCTACTGCCGCAGCATCTTTTAAAACCGAAATAGTTTCTATATTTTCTGGAGCAATTTTCATTAACGGATTAGTCAGATTTTCAGCAAAAGTTCCAGATCCGTCAAAATCTCCACCATCGATAGCATATTCTTCACTCATCACAACGCCATCAACAATAATTAAAGGTTGCGAAGAAGTTCCAGTAATTGCATTGGTTAAAGACGATAATGTTCCTTTACCACGTATATTAATTTTAACAGGACCGCCAACACCAGAAGTATTTTCTACCATAACTCCAGCAATTTGTCCAGTAATCATTTTGTCGAAACTTTCTGAAGCTTGTTCTACCGCAATATCTTTTGCGTTTAATATAGAAATACTCCCAACAATTTCTTCTTTTAATTTTGTTGTTCCATAAGAAGACGTAATAATAACCGGATTTAACTCGTCTGCTGATTCTTGCAAGTAAAAAACAAAATTCTTTTTATCGTCTGCTTTTTGAGATTGAGATTCCATTCCTAAAAAACCTACTTCAAGAACAAGATTCGGAATATCATTTCCTTTTAACTGATAAACAAATTTTCCGTTAAAATCTGTAATAGCGCCCATTCCAGTTCCTTTTACACGAATTGTAGCGCCAGGAAGCGGCTGTTTGTCTTTTGCATTATAAACAGTTCCTGTAATAAAACGCTCTGTTTCTTGATTCGCGCCAGAATCATTAGAAGTGTTTGAGTTGGTCAATAAAACTTGCTTTTTCTGAATGTAAAACGAGATATTTTTTCCGTTAAATAATGTCGTCAAAGTCTTTTCTAAAGAAGCATTATCAACATTAATATCTGCTAATTGTTCGGTATCAATTTTTCGAGCGTTATAAATAATTCTAAAATCTGTTTGCTCTTCAATAGATTTGATAATTAGACTTATAGGTTTATTTTTTACGTGTAATGTAATAGTTTTATTTTGAGAAAAAGCCGAAAAACAGGATAAAAGAAAGCCTAAGAAAAATAGAATTTTTCTTGAATTGGGATGTATCGTAAATGTCATGTTTTATTTAGTTATGGAAAATTGGTGTAATAGTAATTGTGTTTTGTTTAATAGAATAATTAAATGGCGTGTCGCGTTTTAGAAGCTCTAAAATGTTTTCGACACTAGATTCACTAATTTTTATTGAACCTGTAAAACTCTGTTTGGCCAAAACAGCATTTTCGTTGATAATTTCGACGTCGTAGGTACGTTCAATAATCTTAATAATTGTTGAAAATGGGGTATTTTGAAATGCAAGTTCACCTTGAGTCCAAGCTTCATAAAATGAGGTGTCCACTGTTTTGGTGATCATTTTTTTGGACTCGCTTTGCCAAACTGCCATTTGGGTTGGCTTAAGCAAAACGGCATTTAAAGGATTGTCTTTTTCAGACATTTGAATGCTTCCTTCGACCAAAACACTGCTCACGGTTTTGTCTTCAGGATAAGCACTTACATTAAATCTTGTTCCGAGAACTTCTATATCAACTTCTTCAGAATGAACAATAAACGGATGCTGCTTGTCTTTGGCAACTTCAAAAAATGCTTCACCGGATAAATAAACATTCCTTTTTCCGTTAATTCCAAATTGTTCCGGATAACGTAAAGTCGTTCCAGAATTTAAACTCACAAGGGTACCATCTGAAAGTTTAAGTTTGAAAGTTTTTCCGTAAGGAACTGTAAGCGTGTGATATAAAACTTCTGTATCGAGAACTTTTCCGAAATACATAATCTGATCAGGAAATTTTCTGGCAACCAATTCGCCTTTGTCATTAACCAAAGCGTTTAGATTTTTTTCAGAAAAGTATTCTAATCTTCCATCGCCTAATTCGAGAACAATTTCTTTAGAAGTTGTTGTTCTTTCATTAAAATAAAAAGCAAGCCTAGCCAAACCAATACAAACAACAAGAACGGCCGCGTATTTAAAATACTTTCTAATGTTGTTTTTTGGTTTTAAAGTAACAACAGGAACTTCACGTGAAATAGTTCCAGTAAGCGCTGTTAAAGCCCAAGTCTTTTTTAAAGTTATAAATTCCTTCTTGTTTTCTTCTGATGCATCAATCCACTCAAAAAGTTGTGCAACTTCTTGTTCAGATGCTTCATTAGACAAGTATTTATAAATTATTTCCAATGTCATAAATGCGTTTTTAAACTTCTCGCTATAGTTAGTACACTTCAGAAATAAAAAACCCTACCTTTTATTTTTACTTATTACAAATAAGGATAAAAATTAGGAACAAATAATCGGATAATTTGGTTTTTAAAATCTTCAAAGCCTTTGTCATATGGGCTTCTACGGCTTTTAAAGTCACTTCCATTTCTTCTGCGATTTCTGCATTTTTTTTATTCTCAAAACGTTTTTTTATAAAAACTTCGCGAGTTTTGGGTGGTAAATCGTTAATTGATTCCTGAATTATTCGTTCTAATTCGGTTAATTCTAAAGTGTCAAATTGAACTGAATTTAAAACTTCAATATTCAATTCTTTTTCTTTTTGGTTAAGAAGGTCGTTTTTGAATTTATCTTTCACTTTGTTGTGACGAATTAAATTCAAACATTTTGATTTGGCGTAAGTATATAAGAAAGCCTGAATTCCATTAATAGATTCTACGCTTTCTCTATTTTGCCATAAGTGTAGTAGGGCTTCTTGAGCAAGATTTTCAGCTTCATCATGATCATAAATAAACTGAATACTGAAAGATTGAATTCTCCTAAAATATTTGTCGTAGAAAAACTTAAAGGCAGTTTCGTTTCCATCCTTAAAGGAATGGAAAAGTTCTAATTCGAAACTGGTATTGTTATTCATCAAACGAAATTTACTTTGGATAAGCAATATTAAGTAAATTTTAAAAAAAACTCGATTTTGCTTAGAAAGCGGCAAATATAAAAGTTTATTTATATTAATTCTAAATAAAATAAAATTATTGAATATTTGGAGAAATTTTATTCAGAATTGGTTGATTTTAACACAAAGAGTGCTAAGGTTTACGCAAAGTTCGCAAGGTTTTTTGATATGCTGGATTTAATAAAAACGCAAAAGTTCGCAAAGCTTTGAGTAAAAACTTTGCGAACTTATTTTTTTGCCACAGATTAAAGGATTAAAATTTTTAAAATCTTTTTAATCTGTGAAATCTGTGGCTAAATATTGCGTTCCAATGGTTGAAACCATTGGCTATATTTCCCATTTTGGAATCTTTGTGAACTTTTATGGTAAAAAACTACCCGCAAAGCTTAAAAAAACTTAGCGAACTTTGCATAAATCTCAGCGCTCTTTGCGTTAAAATAAAACAGTTAAAAAACTGCTCTAGTATTAAAATTCCTCCATCCTAAACCTATCAAAAATAAAATGAAAAGCAATAAAGGCAAAAATGCTTTTGTAAAACTATTTTTAGATGCATCTTTAAAAGTTTCTACTTTAAATTTATCCCATTTTTCATTATTTACAGCCGCTTCAGAGAATATTTTCGGATAAAAATACAATCTCATTTTTTCATGAAATTTACTGGTTTCTTTCAAAAACAAAAGTTGGTTTTCTAAATCGGAATGCGCGATTTCATTCAATTGTAATTGTGTATGAAGCGTCGGAATAAATTGTGCGATTTTTTGACTAGCAAGGTTTCGCTGTTGAAGTTTAGCTTCCAATTCGCTTGACAAAACTGCCGATTCATCGTCGCCCATTTGTTGCATGGCATAATACCAAAGCCAGCTAAATTCTTTGTCTTTTGGAATTTTATACGATCTAAACTGCGGATAATGTTTGTAAAATTTCTCCATCGTTTCATTTTTATCCGTGTCCCATTTTTCATGATAGGCATTTCGCTGTTTTAAAGTCAATTCTAAAGCTTCGGGAACTTTGTACTGATTTACGATATAAGCATTGATTCCGGCTGGAACAATGATGATTAAAAACAGCCAAATCGTCAATAAAATAACTGCATTAAAATTAGAATGCTTTTGAAGAGAAACAATAAAAAAGCAAACTGCAAACCAAAATAAAATATACAAAACTGCAATTCCGTAGAAAATGAAAAAAGATTGATCTAAAGGAATTTTTAAAAATAAAACAGCAATAAAAAGTAAAATACTCAATAACGCTATTAAACTTAAAATTTTGATATAGAATAGTTTTAAGATATACAGAAATGTGTTTTGACTTTGTGTGGCTACAATTTTCCAAGTTCCGCTTTCTTTTTCTTCAGAAATAATATTGTATGAAAATGATATAATTAAAAGCGGGAAAAGATAAATCAGAACAAAACTAAAATCAATATTTCCTGCTAAAAGATTGTTCGCATTGTTAAGTTCGGCATCGTATTTCTGACCTTCTAAACCACGAATTGTCACACTTTGAATGGACGGATTTACATCGCGCTGTCCGATTGCTAAACTGTTGATTGGTAAGGTTTCATTAACTAAAGAAAACTTTATATAATACAATAAAAGTCCGATTTCGTCTTTATGAAATTCCGCATTTCTGGCAATATGTTCTTTTTGATAAATGGAAGCTTCCTGAATATTATTTTGCTGTTTGCTTTGAAATTGTTTTCCAATTAACAGACTTATAAAACCAATGCACAGCAAGAAAAGCAAACCAATTTTGGTTCCTTTTGACCGAATGAAATTTTTGAATAGTAATGATAACATATTAAATGGCTTTAAGTTTTTGAGCTGCGATTCTAACTAAAATGAAAAGCAACGTAATCCAGAGAACAATCGAAATAATCGAAATGATTTCGTTTCTTAAAACGGTTTCGATTGGTTTGGGTTCATAATGAAAATCTTCCATATCGGCCCAATGTTCTTTGCCAATTGTCAAAGGTTTATCATTTGGTCCAGGTTTTTTATTGCTGATGTATTTAATCTGCAAAGCATTCATTTTTTGAGCCATTTTATAACGATAATCTTCGGCCTGTTTCTGAAAGTCGATATACGATTCGTAATCTGTGTTTGATAATCCCATCGAAAGATTTTTCATCGCGATATACGGATTCAGGAAAGAAACTGTTTTAGAAAAACTATTTTGTTTTTTATAAATCTGAAGTAATTCAGCCAAATGCTCATTATAAATTCTTGAACTTATTTTTTCGCCTTCAGTCATAATAAATCCAGAATAATTGAATGGAAGTTTCTGAACGGAATCGACTTTGTAAGCGTGTAAAAGCGAATCTTTTATCGCTTTATAATGCGGATCATTTGGATTATGACTGTCGCCTTGTTTTAAAATATCTTTCTCAATATCGCTGTTAAATTGGATTTTTGAAGGTGCTTCATAAATATACGCTCCAATTGCCTGAGTCGTTCTTGGTAAAATAATGGTGAAAAGCAACCAAATTCCGATAAGCGTAATTAATGCTTTTTTAGAAGTTTTACTAATCGCCGAAATCAAAACCGCAATAACACAGAAGAATAGGAGATAAGCAAAATGAAAAAGTATAAACAAAATCATTTTGATTGTTTCGTCTGCCGCAATGTTAAAATCTTGAAGAAACAGCCAAACTAAAACCAAAACAATAATGGTTGGAACAAAAAGCATCATAATAACGCTGGCAACACCCAAAATCTTTCCAGTTAAAAGCTGTTTCCAATTGATTTCTTGCGTTAGAAGTATTTTTAAAGTACCATTTTCTCGTTCGTAAGCAATCGAATTAAATCCAAGAAAAAAGATCAATAAAGGCAGTAAAACTTGCAAAACCATTGCAATACTGATTTCTCCAAATCGAAGCATGCTATTTGAAAATCCCGCTTCAGAAAAATTGGCTGTATTTTGTTTGTGAGCTTCAAGGAAAATGGCATTTCCAAAAAATGGTTCCATTCCGAATTCAAAAACGCTCAAAGAAGTACTTTTTCTAAAAGCAAAATTTCCGTAATGCGCCATTCTATGCGGATTCTTGTCTGGATTTTTTAACCAATCTTCTCTTGATTCGTGCTGGTATTTTTCGCTGGTTTCGTTCTGGGTTTTATAATTTTCCCAACCGGAAAATGTAGCGTATAAAAGTAAAATACCAATAAAAATTGTGATAATAAAGACCGCCGAATTTTTAAAAACAGATTGCCTTAAATGTTTGGCAATTAAAAGTTCTGAATGTAATATTTTCATATAAACTAAAATTTATAAGTTACAGTTAAGCTTGCGTTTCTAGGACTTCCAGGAAATAATCTCAAATAATTTTGAGCACCTAACCAATACGTTTTATTTAGAAGATTTCCGGCATTTGCAGCGATTTGTATATTGCTGTTATTAGGTTTGTAATAAAGCGCTGCATCAAAAATGGTAAAATCAGGAAGCGTAAAATCTCTTGTAAACCAAGGCACTTTGCTGCTTTGATATTGCATTCCAAAACCAATTCCGAAATCGTCTAAAGCAGAATCTGAAGCAAAGTTGTAGCGTGTCCACAAATTGGCGCTGTTTTTAGGCGTATTTTGCTTTCTCTGACCAATTAAAGAAGCGTTGGCATCATTTGTAATTTCGGCATCGATATAACTATACGAAGCGTTTATTTGCCAATCTGGCGTAATATATCCAGCTAAATCGCATTCAAAACCACGACTTCTTTCGCCGCCTCTTGTCACCAAAAGATCTGGATTTGCAGGATCATTCGCGTTCATCAAAATATTACGCTGATTGATTTCGTAAACCGCGGCATTAAAACTTACATTATTATTGAAGAAAACGGCTTTCATTCCAAACTCTTTCAAATCACTTTCCAACGGTTTAAAAAGACTTCCGGCAGGTAAACTTCCAGTTTGAGGCATTAAAGTTGTCGTGTTCGATTGCGGCTGATAACCTTCTAAATAAGTGGTATAAACATTTATCGCGCTATTTATGGCATACGTAACACCAATTCTTGGTAATAAAGCGGTTTTCTTAACGGTTAATTCTTTATTAGATTTATAATTGGTAATATCTTCAAACCATTCGTTTCTCAACCCCAATAAAAAAGTAAATTTTTCCCATTGAATTTGATCTTGAATATAAACTGCATTAGTCGTCGTAAGAGCAGAAGGAAGCGCTGTACGCACGTTTATTACGTAATCTTCCGTATTTCTTAAAGCGTAAGAAGGATTATTCAAATCAAAGAAATTGACATTTGGTTTTGGTAAAACAACACCGTTTACCGTTACTGTTTGATAGTTTGAAGCATTTGCGGGAACAAAAGAATTGGCAACACTTCCGTCTTTCAGTAAATAACCTCTCGCCGCATTTTGTCCGCCTCCAATGTTTTTATTCCAACTGCTTAAATCATAGCCCGTCAATAGTTTATGATTTAATTTTCCTGTTTTAAAATCAAAATTAAAATAAGCGCTCAAATTGTCAACATCCCAATATTGCTGGCGTAGTACAAATTGCATCATTGCCAGACTCGTAACAGGCTGATTGTTCATATCGACAGCAAAAGCATTTGTAGTGCGATGTTCTTGAAGGTTTTCTGTCCAAGTTTGTTTCATATACGAAGCATTAAAACCAATTTTTGAAGTGAATTTATGAGCTAAATTCGTCATCAAAATCATTTCTTTAGATTTAAAATAATCTCCTGAAGCGCCTAAATTCAAGCTAATTGGAGTTTGGTTTAAATTAGTCGAACCTGCAACAGCACCAAAAATCGGTTGTCCGCGATCTAAAACTCCTGTCATGTCGCTGAGAATCAATTCGGTATTAATAGCCGTTTTTTCGTTCGGAACATAACTGAAAGAAGGAGAAATCAAATAAGACTTATTATTAACTAAATCACGAAATGATTTTGCTTCTTGATACGCTCCGTTTACACGATATAAAAGTGTTTTTGAATCGTTTAAAGGTCCTGTAAAATCCAAAGTTCCTCGAATTGTACTGAAACTTCCAACAGTAAAGCTCACTTCTTTTCGGTCAATTGCCAAAGGTTTTTTCGTTACCATATTAATACTTCCGCCAGGATCTACAGAAGAAAACGTTGCGCTAGAAGGACCTTTAATAACTTCAACTCGCTCAATATTAGTTGTTAATGGTTGTAGAAAATAATATTGTCTAGTTCGCATTCCATTGATAATCTGACCTTCTTCGTTCTGACTGATGCCTCGAATAGTGTATTGATTGTAATAACTTGCTGGAATAACTCCGCTTGCCATTTTTACAACATCGGCGAGATAAATGGCGCCTTTATCGGCAATTAATTCTTTTGTAATACTCGAAATAGACTGTGGAATATCTTTGTTTAAAGTGGCCGTTTTAGTAGCCGAAAAAGAATAATCGCTATTGTACTTTCGCGTTGAGCGACCAATAATTTCGACAGTTTGCAATTCGTTGCGTTTGCTTTCTAATTCCAGAGAATCTTTAGTAATGCTGTCTTTAACTTTTTTGTTAGTTTGCGCATTTAAAATAGAAAAAGTGCTTACTAAGAATAGTAAGCAAAATAGATGTTTCATTTTTATAGTGATGGAAATCGAGTTTCCTTTTAAACCGTTTGTAAATACAAATTTTCTAATTCGTTGGCAGAAATTTTCTCTGCTTCAATTACTGTAACTAAGTTTCCTTGTTTCATAATTCCGATGTGAGTAGCCACTTCGCGCGCTCTAAAAATATCGTGAGTTGCCATTAAAATTGCTGTTCCGTCTGCCGAAAGTTCTTTTAAAATCTGAGAAAACTCATTAGATGCTTTCGGGTCTAAACCGCTGGTTGGTTCGTCTAGCAAAAGCACTTTCGCTTTTTTAGCAATGGCAATCGCAATTCCCACTTTCTGACGCATTCCTTTAGAATATCCTCCAAGATTTTGATCGTGCGCTTTAGTTTGTAATCCCGCTTTATTTAAAAAGTAAACCAATTCTCCTTTTGAGTATTTAAAACCTGCCAATGAAGAGAAAAATTTCAGGTTTTCTAATCCAGTTAAATTCGGATAAAGCATTACTGTTTCTGGAATGTACGCCACAAATTCTTTTGTCGTTTTAGCATTTAAAACAACAGGTATATCGTTGATGGTTAAAGTTCCTTCAGTTGGTTCGATAAAACCTAAAAACAAGTTTATTGTTGTGGTTTTTCCGGCACCGTTTTGGCCTAAAAGCGCAAATATTTCGCCTTCTTTAATATTTAAATTCAGATCGTTTAAAGCAATATTATCGCCATATTTCTTAGTCAGATTTTCAGCTGTAAGCATAATTATTTATGATTTGGATTTTAATTTTGAGAATTGTAAATAATGTTTCAGGCGAGCTTTAATAAGCCTGCCTAAATAATTTCGATAAAATGAATGATAAAAGTTTACTGCGATTTATTCGCGAAAGCATCACTAAAACAGACAAAGAAATGTCTGAATTAATGTATAATAGATCAAATAGATTTCTTCGCTCAAAAGCGAATTAAAAAGGGGGTAAACTAAAATAAAGCAGGAGGAGCTCTTAAGGAAAACAAACTTCCTTTGAAGAATGTAGAAACTGATTTTGTATAAGCAAATACAGAATTGCTTTCAAATTGTACTTTCTTAAAAATTACAATTTGATGTGAATTTGGAATGAAAGTGCTGAATGTAAAATGACAAACATGACATTTTGAATCGACTTCATGACTATGGGTTATTTCCTTTTGATTGGCACTTGAGTGGTGTACGCAAGGTTTCTCTGAAAGCTGTTTGAAAAAATGCTCGTAAGAATGCACCGTCTGAAACAGCATGGCAAACAATACTGCAAAAGAGGCTAAGAAATTTACTAATACGATTCTTTTTTTCATTCAATTTTTTTCTGTGCAATTTTTAAATATCTAATATTGAAATATATAATCGCAACAGAGTTGCAAATATAGGCATCTTATTTATAAATATTATATCTGCAATGTTTTTTTATCTTTAATTTTGAGTTCAAATCCTTTAATTACAGGCGTTTCACAGGTTGCTGTAAAATAATTTCAAAGTATGGATGCAGGAAAAATCGTCAAAATATTCATCCAAAGCTTCCTCAAAAATTGTTTTTAGTCTTTGGAATACGGTCAAAAAATAATTTAGATTTCAGTTTTTCGATGTCTAGATTTCTAAAAATTGAACTTGCTTTTTCTTAGATTATTAATTTTTTTAAGTGCTTTTTTTTTAGCATCATGAAGTATTAAAGTAAAAAATATTTATAAAATTATTATAAAAAACAAACTAGTTCCTTTGTGATTATAAGTTAGATCATCAATTTCTGATTTCTAATTAACAGAAAAAGTAGTATTAATAAGTAAGTTTTTTGTTATAAAATGCAATTTTAACTCGGATTTCTGTTATAATTTTCCTAGTTTTACTCAAGCAGCAGTTTTAAATCTGTTGAATTAAATTAAAATTTAGATTGATATTTATCACTTTACAATATCAATTTTCTAACGGGCATTCCGCTCATTAAAAATACAAATGCTTATGAAAATAGGATTAATCGGATTCGGGAAGACTGGAAAATCAGTAGCTTCAATATTATTAGAAAATAAAAAATTCTGCTTAGAATGGGTTTTAAGACAAAGTACAGTTTTGGAACATAGATCTGTACCAGAATTTTTTGGAGTGCAGTCAGACGAACCCGGCTTAATCTATTCAAGTTCAAAAACTTCAATTGAAGAATTGCTAGAAAAACATCCGGTAGATGTAATTATTGACTTTTCTTCTCATCAAGGAATTTATACTTATGGTGAAGCTGCTGCGAAAAAGAAAGTCAAAATCATTTCTGCGATTTCACATTATAAAGAAAAAGAGTTGCAATTTTTAAAGAAATTAGGACAGAAAACAACCGTTTTTTGGTCGCCAAATATAACTTTGGGAGTTAACTATTTATTGTTTGCCGCAAAGTTCTTAAAGAAAATAGCACCTTGGGTTGATATTGAAGTAAATGAAGAGCATTTTAAAGCCAAAGAAGGAACTTCTGGAACAGCAATAAAAATTGCTGAAGCGCTAGATGTAGATACTGAGAATATCAATTCTGTTCGGGCGGGCGGAATTGTTGGAAAACATGAAGTTATTTTCGGATTTCCTTTTCAAACGGTACGAATTATTCACGAATCTATTTCTAGAGAAGCCTTTGGAAATGGAGTTATTTTCGTTGCCGAAAACATTAAAGAAAAAGAAGACGGTCTTTACAATTTTGAAGATATATTGACACCGTATTTTACTGTGTAGAATAGTTTAATCTCGCAAAGACGCGAAGTCGCAAAGTTTCTTTTTAGGCCTTTAAAATTTAACGACTTTGCGTCTTTGCGAGAAATTCTCTGTAGTATTTTAAATTACTTTACTTCCTAAAAGCCAAAGCTTTCATATATTCTAAATTCATTTTGGCAATAGAAAGTACTGAGATTCCTTGCGGACATTCGATTTCGCAGGCACGTGTGTCAGAACAAGCTCCAAAACCTTCTTCATCCATTTTTTTTACCATTGTTAGAGCACGTTTAGAAGCTTCTACTTTTCCTTGTGGCAACAACGCTAAATGCGTTATTTTGGCTCCGACAAATAAAGCTGCGCTGGCATTTTTGCAAGAAGCAACACAAGCTCCACATCCAATACAAGCGGCGGCATCAAAAGCTTCTTCTGCAATTTCATAAGAAATCGGAATACTGTTTGCCTCAGGCGCTTGACCAGTTGAAGCACCAATAAAACCTCCAGAAGCAATAATGGAATCAAAAGCTTTTCGGTCAATTTTTAAATCTCGTAAAACAGGAAAAGCTTTGGCGCGAAAAGGTTCAATATAAATAGTATCTCCGTCTTTAAAACTTCTCATATGAAGTTGGCAAGTTGTAGTATTTTTTAAAGGACCATGCGCTCTTCCGTTAATCATTACGCCACATTGACCGCATATTCCTTCTCGGCAATCATGATCAAATTCTATAACGCGTTCGCCTTGCTGAATTAGATTTTCGTTTAAAAGATCCAACATTTCAAGAAAAGACATATGTTCTGAAACTCCATCAATTTCATAATCTGTCATTTCTCCTTTTGTAGAAGAATTAAATTGCCTCCAAATTTTAAGATAAAGCTTCATAGCATATTAATTAATAATTGATAATTATGAATTGATAATTGTTAATTATCAATTATTTATAGCTTCTAACAGCCAATTCTACAGCTTCAAAGACAAGAGGTTCTTTGTGCAGTTTAGGTTCTTCATTATTTCCTTTCCATTGCCAAGCCGAAACGTAGCAGAAATCCTCGTCATTTCGAACGGCTTCACCATCAGGAGTTTGATATTCTTCCCTAAAATGTGCTCCGCATGATTCTTCGCGTTGTAAGGCATCATAACACATTAATTCGGCTAATTCGATATAATCTGCAATTCGTCCAGCTTTTTCCAATTCGCTGTTGAGTGTATTGTCGCCTGTAATTCTGAGATCTTTTTCGAATGAAGCTTTCAATTCTCGAATTTCAATTAAAGCCTCTTCTAAATTTTTTCTGTTTCTAGAAAGACCACATTTTTCATATAATAATCGTCCAATTTTTTTATGAAAATAATCAGCAGAAAGAGTTCCGTTAGTATGTAAAAAACAATCTAATTGTCTTCTTACCGCTTTTTCAGCTTCCTCAAAAGCAGGATGAGAAACATCATATTTTGTTGCATTTAATTCGCCTGATAAATAATTAGGAATGGTATATGGAGCAATAAAATAACCATCGACACAAGCCTGAAGTAGTGAATTTGCTCCCAAACGATTAGCGCCATGATCGGCAAAATTAGCTTCGCCTAAAGCAAATAACCCTGGAATTGTTGTCATTAGTTCATAATCTACCCAAAGTCCGCCCATTGTAAAGTGCGCAGAAGGAGAAATAAGCATAGGTTCTTTATAAGCATTTATTCCTGTAATTTTTTCATACATGGTAAAAAGATTGCTGTATTTTACCTCAATTGCATCTTTTCCCTGCGCTTTTATAGCATCTGAAAAATCTAAATAAATAGCGTTTTTCATTGGACCAACGCCATGTCCGGCATCAATTCTTTCCTTTGCAGCGCGCGACGAAATATCTCTCGGAGCCAAATTTCCAAACGAAGGATAGCGACGTTCTAAATAATAATCTCTTTCTTCCTCGGGAATTAAATTTGCCTTTCTGTCATCATTTGCGGTTTTGGGAACCCAGATTCGTCCATCATTTCGAAGCGATTCAGACATTAAAGTCAACTTAGATTGATTTTCGCCATGTTGTGGAAGTGAAGTAGGATGAAACTGAATCCAACTCACGCCAGCCATAAAAGCACCTTTTTTGTGCGCTCTCCAAACGGCAGAACTATTACACCCCATTGCTAAAGTCGACAAATAATATACTTTTCCGTAACCTCCAGAAGCCAAAACAACAGCATCTGCAGCATAACGTTCGATAGTTCCAGTTTCTAGATTTCTTGCAATTATGCCTTTGGCTTTGCCATCAATAACAACCAATTCGAGCATTTCATGACGTGTGTATAATGCTATCTTTCCTAGAGCGACTTGTCTTTCTAAAGCTTGATAAGCACCCAATAAAAGCTGCTGTCCTGTCTGTCCTCGGGCATAAAAAGTTCTAGAAACCTGAACGCCGCCAAATGATCGATTGTTTAGATATCCAGCGTATTCTCTAGCGAAAGGAACACCTTGAGCCACAGCATGATCGATAAGATGTGCAGAACATTCTGCTAAACGATACACATTGGCTTCTCGAGATCTAAAATCACCACCTTTAATAGTATCGTAAAACATTCTGAAAGTGCTGTCTCCATCATTTTTGTAGTTTTTGGCTGCATTTACTCCGCCTTGAGCGGCAACAGAATGTGCACGTCTAGCAGAATCCTGAAAACAAAAGGATTGAATATTATAGCCTTGTTCTGCGAGTGAAGCTGCACAGGAAGCGCCCGCAAGACCGGTGCCTACAACTATAATATTTAGTTTTTTTCGGTTTGCTGGATTAACTAACTTCGCTTTAGACTTGTAAAGATTCCATTTATCAGCAAGAGGACCTTCGGGTATTTTTGACTCCATATTTTTAGTGGTTTAAAATAAAGTGCAACAAAATTTTAAAAAGAAACTAAATTGTAAGGAAGTCCTAATTTACTATAAATTATTGATTTACAGTTTAAGAAAGTAAGTATTTTATATAGTTTTTTATGATTTTAAATCGAAATGCAATTATTCATTTCGATTTCCGATAATCTCTTTTCGATGTAAAGTTCCCCATTCATTTAACGCACTTATGACGTTATACAAAGTGTGGCTGTGTTCTGTTCTAGCATATTCAACAGTTGGAGGAAATGTATCATAGACAGTTCTGATAACTAATTTATTTACCTCAAGATCTTTAAGTTCTTTGGAAAGCATTTTATCTGTGATGCCATTTATATCTTTAGAAATTTCCTTAAATCGTTTTGGTCTGTTTGACAAAGCTATCAAAATTGGAAGTTTCCATCTTCCGCTTAAAACTTCGAGAGCATCTCTTACCGGTAATAATGAAGCAAGACATTCTTCTGGCTGACAGTCCATTTCTTTCGTTAATTCACTTTTTGTTTTCATGTATATACTGTTACTATCCTCAAGTATAGTGCTATCCTCAAGGATAGTACTATAAAAGAGATAGTAAATGTAAATAAGTTTGTATTGTAAAACAAATGATATACAATTATGAGCCAAAGAATTCTACAAATACTAACAAGTACTAATGGAGAAAATTCATTTAGTAACCAATTATCTAATGCTGTTATCGAAAAACTAAAAGCAGCAAATCCGAGCAGTACAGTACAAACACTTGATCTTTCTAAAACGCCTTTGCCATATTTAACAGGTTCACATATTAGTGCCGTTTATGCGCCTGCTGAAACACATTCGGAAGAACAAAAATTGGCACTCAAATATTCAGATGATGCAATCGAAAATTTATTGGAATCTGATGTTATAGTGATTGGAGTTCCTTTATATAATTTCGGAATTCCTGCAGTTTTGAAAGGATGGATTGATCAGATTGCTAGAGCAGGCAAGACTTTCAGTTATGCTGACGGATCGCCAAAAGGATTGGTAAATAATAAAAAAGTGTATTTATCAATTGCATCAGGTGCAATATTTTCTGAGGGACCGTACAAAAGTTATGATTTCTCTGAATCGTATTTACGAACGGTTTTCGCCTTTTTAGGAATGACCGATGTAACAACATTTCGCGTAGAAGGAACTGCAATTCCTGATTTTGCAGCCAATGCATTGCCTAAAGCTTTATCTTCTGTTGAGGAATTTGCTTTTTAAATTTAAGATAAATTCTTTTTTTATTACCTATAATGAAACCCGACAGATTTTTAAAACCTGTCGGGTTTAGCAGATTTATAAAATCAAATGAATGTTGTTGAAAAAATGTAAAAAATTATTTTTCAATAATCATAGTTACTCCTTGTCCGCCTGCGGCACAAATAGAAATTAATCCTTTTCCAGAACCTTTTTCGTTTAGCAATTTTGCCATTACGCCAATAATTCTTCCGCCAGTTGCTGCAAATGGGTGAGCAGCTGCTAAACTGCTTCCTTTTACATTTAATTTGTTACGATCTATTGCGCCAAGTGTTTTCTTTAAACCAATTTCAGCGCTCAATTCAGGACTTTCCCAAATCTTTAAAGTTGCTAAAGTTTGAGCCGCAAAAGCTTCGTGAATTTCATAATAATCAAAATCTTGTAAATTTAATTCGGCTTTTTCCAGCATTCTTGACGCAGCAAATAATGGCGCTAACAATAAATTCTGCTGGTTTTTTACATATTCGATTGCTGCAATTTCAGCAAAAGTAATATAAGCTAAAATAGGAAGTCCTTGCTCTTTTGCCCATTCTTCGCTAGCCAAAAGAATACAAGATGCTCCATCAGTTAAAGGAGTTGAATTTCCTGCTGTCAAAGTTCCATTTACTTTGTCGAAAGCGGGATTTAATTTGGCCAATTTTTCAATTGTAGAATCTCTTCTTAGATTATTATCTTTTTCTAATCCGTTAAAAGACGTAATCATATCATCAAAAAAACCTTCGTCGTAAGCTTTTGCCATATTCAAATGACTTTTTAAAGCAAATTGATCTTGTTCTTCGCGAGATATTTTATAATATTTAGCCGTAATTTCAGTATGTCCCCCCATTGAAAGTCCTGTTTGAGATTCTTCATTTCTAGGCACAAGCGGACTTAAATCTTTTGGACGAAGTTTTAAAAAGGTCTTAATTTTTGCTCCTAATGATTTTGCATATCGAGCTTCTAACAATATTTTTCGAAGTTTTTCGCTCACTGCAATTGGCATGTCGCTGATAGAATCTACGCCGCCAGCAATCCCAGAATCAATTTGTCCTAGTGCAATTTTATTGGCAATATAAATAGCACTTTCAATTCCAGTGTCACAGGCTTGCTGTAAATCGCAAGCAGGAGTTTCTGGGGCTAGGCTTGTTTTCATAACACATTCGCGAATCAGATTATTGTCGTAAGTATGCTTAATAACAGCACCTCCGGCAACTTCACCTAATAATTTTCCTTTCAAACTGTATTTATCAATTAAACCATCGAGTGCGGCAATCATCATTTCTTTATTGCCAACATTAGAATAGGCTGTATTTGCTCTTGCAAAAGGAATTCTGTTGTAACCTACAATAGCCACTTTTCTTATTGTATTTGATTTCATATCAGGATATTATTAAATGAAAATTTTAAAATTTTTTGATTTATAAAGATAAAAATACAATTCGGGATTATACTTAATGTAGATTAATTTCTAAGGAAATACTTCATAACTAATTTTCAGCTGTGATTCTTACTAATTCATTACAAATTGTTAGATTTATTTAGAATGAATAAAAATAATTTGGAAAAGTTAAGATTTGAAATTACTTTTGTGCCATAAAATTTAAAACCAAACCAAAATGAAAATAATTTTTGATGCAAAAGTTTACTTTTTCGTGTTGTTTTTGAGTTCAATAACTATGATTGGGCAGCAACTTGGAACAATTAATGGAAAAGTTTCTTTAAGTGGAAATAAACCTGCAGGAGATGTTTCTGTAACTTTAAAAGGAACAAAGTATTCAGATGTTACAAGTGTTTCAGGACATTATGAAATTAAAAATATTAAACCGGGTACGTATACTATTCTTTTAAGAGGAGTTGGTATTCAGCCAGTTGAAGAAAGTATTGTGGTAAGTTCAAAACAGGCTACAATTAAAAACTTTGTGCTTTCAGAAAGTCAAGAAGATCTTGAAGAAGTTGTTATTAAAAAGAACAAATACAAGCAAGACAAGCCATCATTGTCATTACGTCTTCAGACTCCAGTTTTAGAAATTCCTCAAAACGTTCAAATTGTAAGTGCGCAAACCTTAAAAGATCAGCAGATTACAAGTATGAGTGATGGAGTTATTCGTAACGTGAGTGGTGCTGTTCGTTTAGAGCACTGGGGAGATTTGTATACTAATATTACGATGAGAGGTTCTCAAATTCAGGCTTTTAGAAACGGATTTAACGTGGTTTCTTCTTTTTGGGGGCCGCTAACAGAAGATATGAGTTTTGTAGATCATATTGAATTCGTAAAAGGACCAGCTGGATTTATGCTTTCAAGCGGTGATCCAAGTGGTTTATATAATGTTGTAACTAAAAAACCAACAGGAGTTACAAAAGCTGAAGTTACGGCAACCGCAGGAAGCTACGATTTTTATAGAGTAAGTCTTGATCTTGATGGAAAATTAGATAAAAAAGGAAAATTATTATACAGATTCAACGGGTCTGCACAAAATAAAGGTTCTCACCGTCAATTCGAGAGAAACAATCGTTATGTAATTGCTCCGGTGCTTTCTTATCAGATTGATGATAAAACAAAAATTACGGCAGAATACAATTTTCAATATGCTAATATGACTGAAGTTGGTTCTTACTATGTTTTCGGACCACAGGCGGGCGGATATGCAACTTTGCCAGTTGGTTTTACAATGACACAGCCAGGGCTTCCTGATACAAATATTCAAGATCACAGTGGATATTTAATGTTCGAACATAAATTTGACGAAAACTGGAAACTTAGCGCTCAAACTTCTTATTTTAAATACATTCAGCAAGGATACAGTTCTTGGCCAGGCGTTGTTGGTCCAGGTCCAGCAGATAGAGATTTTGACGGTGTTCCTGAAGGAAATCTTGCTTACGGAGACATTATTAGAAACGTAGGTATTTGGGATGCAGAAAGTAACATGTATTTAGGGCAAGTATTCGTAAACGGAAAATTCAATACTGGAAATGTTACACATAAAATATTAGCAGGTGTAGATTTAGGAAGCAAAGATTATATGGCAGATTGGGGACAATCTCACGATTTGGATACGCCAGCAAATCCGTTTAATGTATACAATCCTAATTATGGTACGCCATCTAATGGTTTTCCGCAATTTGATCATACAACACCACTTTCTGTAAGAGCAAAAGCAATTGGTGGTTTAATGAGTACAGAATATGCAGCAGGATATATTCAGGATGAATTAGGATTTTTTGAAAATAAAGTAAGATTAACCCTTGCGGGAAGATATACTTGGATTAGTCAGGCAAGTTGGGGAGGAGCTCCAATTTCTGACAGCCACATTACGCCACGTGCAGGTTTAAGTGTTTCTATTGACGAAAATACTTCTGTTTACGGATTGTACGACCAAGCTTTTATTCCACAATCTGGTGTGATTAGAAATGGTGACAAAGTGAAACCGCTTACAGGAAACAATCTTGAGTTTGGTATTAAAAGAGATTGGTTTGATGGTTCATGGAGTACTACATTATCTGCTTATAGCATCTTGAAGAAAAACGAACTTACAGGAGATCCTGCAAATACTCCAGGACAGCAATTTAGTGTTGTATTAGGAGAGAAAAGAGCGCAAGGTGTTGAATTTGATGTAAGAGGAAAAATCTTTGATGGGTTAAATTTAATTGCGAATTATGCTTTCACAGAATCTATTGTAAACGAAGTTGATCCTGCGGTTTCTGCAGCAACAGGAATTAAAAAAGGTGATATCGTACCAGGTTATGCAAAACATACAGCAAATGCATGGTTAAATTATACGCTTCAAAATGGTAAATTGAAAGGATTTGGCGCCTCTATTGGAGGAACTTTCCTTGACGGACGTCAAACAGATACTTGGAGTGTCGGATTAGAAAGATTACCTTCTTACTTTAAATTAGATGGAGGTTTATCTTATGAAACTGGTAAGTTTAAAGTTACTGCAAACGTATTCAATATCTTAGATGAATATATTTATAGTGGTTCATACTACAGCTGGTTAAATGCTTATTACTGGCAGACTGAAGCACCAAGAAACTTTAGAGTTGGTGTTACTTATAAATTGTAGTTTTTTTTTGAGGTTCAAAGGCTCAGAGGTTCAAAGGTACTGAGGTTTTTTGATAAACTGTTTTTTTTGAATTGCCTCCAGTTTTAACTGGAGGTAACAAATTAAGATTAAAAAAGGCTTTAGCCAAACTGTACTAGTTTGGCTAAAGCCTTTTGAATTTCGCTTATATGTACATACAGCTAAAGCTGGACGTTATTCAAAAATCAAAAATCAAGATAAAAAGATAAAAAATCCTTTTTAATCCTTTTAATCTGTGGCATAAAAAAATTATCCCTTTCTAATCAGCGGAATCAATTTTGTTCCAATTAATTCTATTGAATTCATTAATTGTTTGTGGGTTAATCCTGCATTATCCATTTGGAAAGTAAATCGGTCAACACCTCCGAGTGCTTCACTGTGACGAAGAATTTTTTCTGCGGCACGTTCTGGACTTCCTACAATTAGAACTCCTAAATCATCAATTAAGCCATCAAATTTGCCTTTTGTTACAGGAGGCCAGCCTCTTTCATAACCTAATTTGGTCCATAATTCGGCATAACCTGGATAATAATCTTCAATCGCACTTTCCGTAGTTGCACCAATATAACCTGGCGAATGCAATCCGACTTTTAATTCTTCTGGTTTGTAGCCCGCTGCTTTTCCCGCTTGACGGTATAAATCGACCAAAGGTTTAAAACGATGTGTTTGCCCGCCAATGACAGCCACCATTAAAGGAAGTCCTAGTGAACCTGCTCGAATAAAAGATTCTGGTGTTCCGCCAACTCCAAGCCAAATGGGCATTTTTTCCTGTAAAGCTCTGGGATAAACGGGCAAATTGTTAATTTCGGGACGAAATTTTCCTTGCCAAGTCACAAACTCATTATCGCGAATCTTTAGAAGCAATTCTAATTTTTCGCTGAAAAGCGCATCATAATCATTCAAATTATAACCAAAAAGGGGATAAGCTTCAATAGAAGATCCGCGACCGACTACAATTTCTGCTCTTCCTTTCGAAATCAAATCTAAAGTCGCAAAACTTTGATAGACTCTAACAGGATCTGCGGCACTTAAAACAGAAACCGCACTCGCTAATCTTATATTTTTTGTTCTTGCCGCCGCTGCACTCAAAATAACAGCCGTTGCAGAATCTAAAAATTCTTTTTTATGATGTTCTCCAATTCCGAAAACATCAAGACCGACTTGATCTGCAAATTCAATTCTTTGCAGTAATTGTTCCATAGCATCAACATTGCTCAAAGTGTTGTTATCACCATACATTGCCGAAGCAAAACTGTCTATTCCTATTTCCATATTTTTTATTTTTTGCTTTAGGCATTAAGCCGTAAGCTTTAAGCTTTTTTGCAAGCCTATAGCCTAAAGCTTATAGCTTACAGCCAAGTTAATGTGAGAAACCGAATGAAATACTTATAATAATAATCAGAATTACGATCAGCGTAATGCCAACATAGAGATAATCTTTTTCCAGTAAAAACGAAAAAAGCGATAATAAAACACGCAGAACTGGAGTTAAAAATAGGAAAATGATTCCCGTAAAAATTAATGATGCTCCATCTCCCTGAATTGCTCCTTTATAAATGGCAGCGATTACTTCAAATATATTACGGTCATTTTCTTTAAAAACAGAATAATCTTCAATTTGGCTTCCGTGATTTATTAAATAAACGATTCCGCCAATAAAAGCAACTGATAACGAAATCCAAACGCCATAACGAAGTAAGTTTCCGATAATGGTTTGAAAATCTTTTTCTCCAAATTTTTCTTCTTGTACCATATTAGATTTTTCCATTTAGTCCGTTATAAATCATATTTACTGCCAAAACAAAAATCAGGCAGGCAAAAAAGATTCTCAATTTCTTCGGATTTGTTCGCACTAAGATTTTCGCTCCCGCCATTGCTCCAAAAAGAACTCCAATTACAACAGGCATACATATTCCAGGTTCAATATATCCTTTCTGAATATAAATTACAGAACTCGCCATTGCTGTAACGCCCATCATGAAATTACTTGTAGTAGTCGAAACTTTAAACGGAACTCTCATAATGTTGTCCATTGCAATTACTTTAAAAGCGCCAGAACCAATTCCTAGTAAGCCAGACATCATTCCAGCAATTCCCATCATACTGAAACCGCCAATTACGTTTTTAGTTCCATATTTTACTACTTCGCCATCGTGCGTTGGATAAGTTCCTTCTAATTTTAATTTTTTAGCTAATGGACTAGATTCTAATACAATATGTTCTTCTTTCTTTCGAAGTGAATTAATAGCAGAAAAAATCAACGTTAAACCGAATAGAACGGCTATAAAAGAAGTAGGAGCAACGGTAGAAAGTAAGGCACCGCAAACGGCTCCGATAGTAGTGGCGATTTCAAGAAAAATTCCCATTCTCATGTTTGTAATTCCTTCTTTTACATAAGCTGCTGCAGAGCCTGAAGAGGTTGCGATAACGGAGACTAAAGCGGCTCCAATAGCATAATGAATGTCGACACCGAGAATAATCGTAAGAAGCGGAATGATGATAATTCCACCTCCTAAGCCTGATAATGAACCGATAAAGCCAGCTAAAAAAGCGCCCAGAATCATAATCAGCGTAAAGGTAAGTATTGTCATTTAAGATATGTTTTTGTATTTGCTAATTTACGAATACAAATTTGTTCATGAACTTAAATATACCTTAAAAAATAGTTTTTGGTTTTTAGTTGATGGTTGATGGTTTCTTATTGGTAGATTTATTTTTTAGTTTTTAACTAATGTGTTTGATGCGAATAACTTTGTCAAAGTTTTAAACTTTGACAAAGTTTTTGGATGTCGAACAACCATCAACTAACAACCAAAAACTATATGCGATTGTCTACAGCAAAAGAGGATTTACCAATATTAGCCAGCAATAATGCCGCCGCTGCGCTTGTCCATACCGAATAATCTAAAGGTGCTTTTACAGAAACGGAAACTGCCATTGCAAATCCAAAAAAGAACAATAAAAAAGCAGTTCCTAAAGCAGCAAGTCTTGTTTTAAATCCGAATAAGAGCAATAAACTCAGTAAAACTTCTAAAAAAGTAGCGATTGCGCCCAGAATTTCTGCGGTAGATTTATTTGCATAAGGATTTAAAGTATTGGTATAAATAACGAAGTTTTCCCAATTTCCCCAAGCAACGCCGTTTGAGCCAGGCGCTCCCCAAATTCCAAATCGATCAGCTACTGCCGAAAGCATTGTGATTGCTAAAACTATTCTTAAAATTAAACCTGCTTCTAGTATGGTTATGTTTTTCATTCTAAATATTAATTTTTATTTCGATTTATTAAACGAATTCTTTTTGGAAAATAAAGAAAAATCGTCCGGTCATTTTGTAATAACGACAGAATGAACTTCAAATTGTTTAAAATTATCGATAAAATGCTTAAAAAGCCGACAAAAATTATTTAATCTGTTTTTTGAATGCCTTCAAATTATATTTTTATGATTCGTTATTTCGGACTTATTTGAAGATGATCCAGTTTTTTTCCGACCAGAGTTTTTCCTCCTACAACATTAAATCCGAGTTTTAAATAAAGGTTTTTTGCCAACGGATTATCTTCTTCAACCAATAAACCTAAAGTTTCGTTTTTTTGATATACAAAATCATCAATTAAAAATAGAAGTAATTTTGATCCAATTCCTTTTCCTTGATGATTTTGATTTACGCCTAAAGAATCGATATAAAATTCCCCTTCTTTTGTCTCAAATTCAGGATCGAATTCAGGATTATAATTTTCCCTCACAAATTCAATTATTGGATTTCGTAATCTTTCGATATCAGAACCTTTATAGATATTTACAGCCCCAATGATTTCATTATTTTCTTCAGCAACATAACAATTTTGATAAGAATATTGATTGTTTTCTCTTCCGATGAAATGTTCCAGAAACTCTTTCGCGGAAGCGTAATCTTTCTTAGCAATAAATTTATAAATGATTTCTTCCATTGCTAATAATAATATAGGAGCAATATATTTTGAGTCGGATATCGTAGCTTTTCTGATATTCATTTTGAGGTGTTTTTAGCAAATTTAAAGTTTTATTTAAACACATAGAAACATAGTTTTTCTTTACGATGAAAGGCGTTTCACTTATTTGAATGCACATAGTTGTCGGGATTTCTAACACGATAGTTTTGTCATCCTGACGAAGGAAGGATCTTCGTAAGTAGCTCCGCATAGCGAATTGTCAATCTTTGTAGAGTTTCTTGTGGAGATCCTTCCTTCGTCAGGATGACAAACAATGAGGGCTATGTGAGAGAAACTAGTTTCTTTCTATTCTTATTCAAAATAAAAAATCTATGTTTCTATGTGTTTAAAAAAAATGTAGAATTTGTACAAATATAGACTCAATATATACCAATTCTAACATTTAAACAGCTTGTATCTTTGTTAGTATATTTTAAACCCAAAATTTAAAAACATGAAAGCAATAGGATTTAAAACCTCATTACCTATAGAAAACCCAGAAAGTTTTATCGAATTTGAAGCCGTAAAACCAATACCTGGACCTCACGATTTATTAGTAAAAATTGACGCGATTTCGGTAAATCCAGTCGATTTTAAAATTCGTCAGAATAGCGTAAAAGATACCGTTTTAGAAACTCCAAAAATCATTGGTTGGGATGCTGTTGGAATTGTACAAGCGGTCGGAGAAAATGTTACTTTATTTGAAGTTGGAGATCCAGTTTATTATGCTGGAGATATTACCAAACAAGGAAGCAATGCCGAATATCAGATTATTGATGAAAGAATTGTCGGAAGAAAATCTAAATCATTAACTATTGAAGAAGCGGCGGTTATTCCGTTGACAGCTTTAACAGCTTGGGAAATTTTATTTGACAGAATCAGAATTAGTGCTGAAAAAGACAAAGGAAAATCTATTTTAATAATTGGCGGAGCAGGCGGAGTAGGCTCTATTGCAATTCAATTGGCTAAGAAAATAGCCGGCTTAACTGTTATTGCAACAGCGTCGCGTTTAGAAACCAAAGAATGGTGCAAACAGCAAGGCGCTGATTTTATTGTGGATCACAAAGATCTGGTTTCTTCAGTTCACGAAGCTGGTTTTGAGTATGTTGACTTTATTTTAGATTTTGTAGATACCAATGCGTATTGGGATACAATGGTAGAATTGATTAAACCGCAAGGACATATTGCTTCAATTACAGGAAGTAGCGATCCTGTTGCGTTAACAAAACTTAAAAGTAAAAGTGTTTCTTTTTCTTGGGAATTAATGTACACACGTTCTATGTACCAGACAGAAGATATGGTCGAACAGCACAACATTTTAAATATTGTTGCTGATTTGCTTGATGATGGAATTTTGAAAACGACTTTAAACACAACATTAGATGGATTTACAGCCGAAAATCTAAAAAAAGCACACGAACTTTTAGAATCTGGAAGAACAATTGGAAAAATTGCAATAAAATTTTAAGCTGATAAATGCCGATATGATAGCTTAGAAAAGGTTATTTAGAACAATTTTAAATAATATTGTTTTGGGAAAACAAATTTTTGTATTTTAGTCGCCTTACAAGCCAAATTTGTATTTAAATTTTAACCTAAACAAAACATTTATTTATGATTTCAAAAAACACAGACCTCGGATTATTGCTTTTGCGCATCAGTACTGGTGGATTAATGCTTTTTCATGGAGTTTCTAAACTGATTCAAGGAATTTCGTTCCTTGTAGAAAATATGGGCGCATTTGGATATGCCGTTTACATTGGAGAAGTTTTAGCGCCAATCGCCATTCTAATCGGATTTAGAACTAGAATTGCCGCAATTCTTCTTGCTATAACTTGTGTCGTGGCAGTTGCTACAGCTCACGCTCAAGAAATTTTCACAATCAGCGAACACGGAGGTTATGCTTTAGAATTATTAGCACTTTACCTTTTTGGTGCTCTTGCTTTGTTCTTTACTGGAGCTGGTAAATATGCAGTTTCTAATAAAAATCAGTGGGATTAATTTAAGGTGCTATACAAATAACAAAAGCTCTAAGTTTAGATTTAGAGCTTTTTTGTTTGAAGATATTTATCTGTTTCAAGTTTTAAGTTTCAGGTTTCAGGTTTCAAGTTTATTCAAAGTATAATTCTTTGAGAACTTAAAAATAAAATGTAAAGCTTAGAAAAAACTTTAATTCTTTGCGAAAAACCTTCGCGATCTTTGCGTTACAAAAAAAGCTTTATCGGATAAAATCACATTTTCACCGAACAGATTGTTTGTTCTACCGACAACAATTTTAATTTATATACACTCGATATACTTTTGATTCAAATTAAAACTTTAAAAATCAAAAATATGTCATTATTTACGCCACTTCTTTGGATCTTATTAATTGCTCCTTTCATCATTATTGCTCATTTTAAAACTGAAAAAACAAACTTTAAATATTTAGCCTTTTTTATTCTTTATTTTCTTGTCGATGTGTTTTTTCAAGCTTCAGGAAAACAAATTATTAATCTCGATTTTTTAGATTTAAAGTTCAATTGGGCTGGAAAATTTTTAAGTTTAATTCTAGGATTAAGCATTATTTTTTCAGTTTCAAAAGAAGAAAGAATCAAAATTGGATTTACTGCTAAAACCAATTCAAGAAAACAATTAAAATTCGGTTTGCTTGTTTTCTGCGGATTTACTTTGTTTGATATTATTTTCAAATTAATCTTATTTCCAAAAGGCGGAACATTCGATTTAGAAACCTTTCTTTTTCAGGCAACAATGCCAGGTTTAACAGAAGAAATTCTTTTTAGAGGAATCTGTTTATGGCTTTTAGATAAAGCTTTTGCGCCAAAATGGAACTATCGCGGTGTTCAATTTGGTTGGTCTTTTGTAATCGTTACCATTTTATTTGGAGTTTCTCACGGAGCGATTTTAGATCAGGATTTTCATTTAAAATTTGACATTCTAACAATGATTTATTTGACCTTAATATCGTCATTGAGTGTTGGTGTTTTGAGACAGTTTTCGGGAAATCTTATTTATTCTATTCTAGGCCATAACACGATTAATTTGATAAATGCAATTATTAGAATTTTATAAAACCTGCCAAATTAAAGTTATATTTGAAACTGTTTTCACCTTTATTTTACATGCCAAATACCACATCAACTTCGGGATATTTTTTAGATAAAATTGCTTCGCTCAATTTTGATCACTTCTTTACCAAAAGAAATCGAATTTTACTGCATATTTTGATGTGGTCTGGATTTTCAATACTACTTTTCTTAAGTTATGTAATTGGGTATCATTTAATTTATTTTGATGCAGTTTTATTGACCATTCGAATGGCAATGGTAAATATTATTGTCTTTTACATGATTTTTTATCTGTTGCTTCCCAAGATTTTTTCAGGAAATAAAACCAAAAATATCATTCTATTAGTGCTTCTTTTTCCGTTTTCTATTTTTGTTTGGATGGCGGTTACTTATTTTATTTCATTGTTTTATAATGTTTTAGGATTCGAAATTACATTTGGAGAATTAAAAGGCGTAATCAAAATGAGTGCAGAACAAAGCTTTCTTGAAGCAGTTTCGCTAAAAAGAATGCTTTCGCAGAGTATTATAATTATCTCACTTCTTTCACCTTTTTGTTTCGCTAAAATTCTGGTTGAAATTGCAAAACTTTACCATAAAAAATTTCAGATTGAAAAAGAGAAAACGGCTTTAGAAATTCAAAATATTCAGATCGAAAAAGACTTTCTAAAAGCACAATTAAATCCGCATTTTTTATTTAATACCTTGAATAATCTTTACGGATTGACAGTTCGAAAAGACAATTTGGCTCCAGAAATAATCCTGAACCTTTCGGATATTATGAGTTACACGCTTTACGAATCGAATACAGAAATTGTTCGTTTAGAAAAAGAATTAGATTTCATTAAAAATTATATCGCTTTAGAAAGAATGCGTTATGATGAAAAAACAGATATTCAAGTTCATATTGAAGGACAAACAGCCGGACATTTTGTTGCGCCATTACTGACTTTTACTTTCATTGAAAATGCTTTTAAATATGGTTTAAAAAGCAAAAATTCCTTTATAAAACTAAATATTAAAATTGAAAATAATACTTTTTGGTTTAGTTTAGAAAATGATTTGGAAGAAAAAATAAATGAGTCTAGTTTTGGTGGAATAGGAATCGAAAACGCACGTAAACGTTTAGAATTGTTGTATCCAAATCAGTACGAATTAGAAATTAAAAGACTTGAAAACACATTTAAAGTCGATTTAAAAATCGTTTTAAGAAAATAATGGAAAAGTTTAAATGCTTAATCGTTGATGACGAACCAATTGCAAGAGATATTATTGAATCTTTTATTGCCGAAGTTCCGTTTTTAGAATTAAAAGCTTCTTTTGGAGAATCTGCAAAAGCTTTAGTTTATTTGGAAGAAAATGAAATCGATATTGTTTTCAGTGATATCGAAATGCCAAAGTTTACTGGTTTAGAATTGGCTCAATCGCTTACAAAACAGCCTGTTATTATATTTATTACAGCGCATAGAAATTTTGCTTTAGAAGGTTTTGAAACAGGCGCGGCAGATTATCTCTTAAAACCTGTTCGTTTTGACCGTTTTTTAAAAGCTGTTAATCGCGCCAAAGAATATCTTTCGTTAAAGAAAACAACTTCGGTTCATCAAATCAATTCGGATCGTATTTTTATTAAATCAGAAGGAAAACTGATTAAGATTTTATTGAATGAAATTCTTTATGTAGAAGCGCAAGGAGATTATTTGAAATTTGTAATTAATGGCGCTTCGTATACCACTTTAGGAACTTTAAAATCTATGGAAGAAGTGCTGAAATTGCCAATGTTCTTTCGCGTTCAGCGTTCTTTTATCCTAAATCTTGAAGCCGTGAGAAGTTTGAACGGAAATATGATTGAATTGATTGACGGGAAAACTATTTCTGCAGCTCTCAATAAAAAAGATGAATTGTATCAGTTGCTGGGAATTAGATAATTAGGAAATGTGTCAATTAGGAAATTAGATAATTTGTCAACTGTTTACATTATCTAATTTCCTAATTGGCACATTAACACATTACCTGTTTGCCTGAATATATTCCGATGGCGACATATTAAAATGTTTTTGGAAATTTCGCCCAAAGCTGGTTTGCGATTTATAACCAACCATTTCTGCGATTTCGTACATTTTATAGTTTTCGTTTAATAATAATTCGGCAGCTCTTTTAAGTCTCACTATATTAATTAATTCGTTCGGACTCAAATTCGTAATATCTTTAATTTTTCTGTATAAAGTCGAACGGCTCATGTTCATGATTTCTGCCAAAGATTCTACGCTTAAATCTTGATCTGTAATGTTTTTAAGGATTTCATCGTCTAATTTTTTCAAGAATTTTTCGTCAGTTTTATTATGTGCGATGCTTTTAATGTGCGAAAGCGGAGAACTCGCATAATAATTCATGATTTGTCTTCGATTTTCAATCAAATTATTGGCTTGCACTTTCAGATAATCCATAGAAAAAGGTTTTGCTACGTAAGCGTCAGCACCAACTTCAAGTCCGTCAATTTGTGATTTTAAAGAGTTTTTAGCCGTCAATAAAATTACAGGAATATGACTGGTTTCGAGATTCGTTTTAATCTTTTTACACATCGTAATTCCGTCCATAACAGGCATTGTAACATCAGAAATTACGAGTTGAACATTTTCATTATGAATGATTTTTAATGCTTCTTCACCATTTTCTGCTTTTAAAATGGCGTAAGTTGTTGCCAATTCGGTCGTAATAAAACTCAAAAGATCTTCATTGTCTTCAACAACCAAAATCTGAGGTTTTTCATTTTTAATTTCAACAGGTTCTTTTGGCGTTTCGTTTTCCGTTTGTTCTTTTTCAGAATCGGCATAAAACATAAATTCTTCTTCCTGATGAAGCGGAACTACCAATTCAAAAATATTATAAGTAGAATCGGCAACTAATTCTAAACTTCCGTTGTGTAATTGCGCCAAAGAATGCGCAAGTGAAAGCCCAATTCCGGTTCCAGAAGCGGTGCTATTTTCATCAACTCTAAAAAATGGTTCGAAAATTTTATTTTTTAAATGATTAGGAATAATTTTTCCGTCATTTTTTACAATTAAAGTCAGTTTCTTTTCATCTCTAAATAAAGAAATCGAAACTTTTTTGTTCGAATATTTAATGGCATTATTAATCAAATTGCTCAAAATCTTCTTAAAAGCTTCTTTGTCTACAAAAGCGTGAATGTCTTTTTCTCCCAATTCTAAATTAAATTCCAATTCGCGTTCTTCAATTAACTGGCTGAATCTCAAATGGAAATTCCGAACCATAGAAGAAATATTCGCTTCGACGAAAGTCAATTTTAGTCCGCCAATTTCAGATTTTCTAAAATCCAATAATTCATTCACCAATTTCAATAAACGAGAGGTATTTTTTTTCATAATAGAAAGATGTTGTGGCACTTCTTCCAATTCATGATTCAAACCTAAAAGTTTTTCAAGCGGACCTTTAATCAAAGTCAAAGGCGTTCTAATTTCGTGTGCTACATTCGTAAAAAAGTCAATTTTGGCTTGGTAAATTTCCTTCTCTTTTTCGTCATTTAAATGCTTTATTTTACGGTTATTCTTGATCTGAGTAAGATTTTGAGAATAACGAATGATGTAATAAAAACCTGCGCAGATTAACACAAAATAAAGTAAATACGCATAAGTACTGGCATAAAACGGAGGAAGAATTCTAATTTTAAGTTTAACTTCTTTACTCCAAACGCCAAAACTGTTTAGCGATTTTACTTTAAAAACATAATCTCCAGGCGCAAGTTCGGTAAAAAACACTTTGTTGTTTCTGCCCAAATAAACCCAGTCATTATTGACATTTTCTAACTGATACCAATATTCGGTCAATTCTGGAGCGGTAAAGTTTAAAGATGCAAATTCGAGATTAAAAGACGATTGACTGTTATTTAATTCCAGTTCGTCAAGAAAAGAAATAGATTGTTCAATAGGCGAGTCGGGACTATTTACTTCGATATCTTTATTGTTAATCTGAAGATTAGTAATATAAATAAAAGGCGTGTATTTGTTTTTGCTGAAATGTTTCGGATTAAAACTGATCATTCCGTTCAGATTTCCAAAATACATATCTCCATTTGTATCTTCAAAAGCCGAATTGTAATTAAACTGATCGCTCAACAATCCATTTGCCGTTGTAAAAATTTTAATCGTTTTATGATCTGGACCAAATTTTACTAAACCTTTAGAAGTTGTTAGCCAAAGATTTTTAGCATCGTCTTCTAAAATAGAATAGAAAACATTACTTGGCATTCCGTCGTTGGTTGTGATTTTTTTGAAAGCGTGTGTTTTGCGATCTACGAGATTTAAACCATTTTCTGTCGCAATCCACAAATTATTAGAACTATCTTCAAAAATGGTATTAATTGTATTGTTGCTAATGCTTTTCGGATTTTTATAATCATAAATAAAAACCTCTTTTTTCTTTGTTTTCGGATTGTAAAATAAAAGTCCGTCGCGATAACTTCCTGCCCAGAGATTTCCGTCGCTATCTTCTTTAAAATTGGTATAATGATAGGTTTCTGGAAAGAATTTCAGAATCTCAAAATTATCAGCTTGTTCATTATAACGATACAATCCTCTTGTGGTAACGACAATTAGATCTTTATTTTTCATTTCATAAAAAGAAAAAATAAAATTACTCTGAAGTCCGCTTTTTTGGTCATTCGCGCTGTAATGTTTCACAACTGCGCCAGAATTTCTGTCTAAAACATCCAAACCATGTTCAAAAGTTCCAACCCAGATTTTGTCTTTTCTAGGAAGCAAAGCATGAATATTATAGTAAGAAACACCGCTTTTACTTCCGTTTGGCAAATAAGAAGTAAATTTTTTTGTTTTCGGATTAAAACGGTTTACGCCCGCATCTTCAGTTCCGATCCATAAATCGCCTTGTTCGTCTTTATGAATTTCTCTGACAGCGCTTCCGCTAATGGAGTTTTGACCTTTCTGCGGAAAATATTTCTTAAACTGAGTATATTGTTTTTGATGATAATTGATTCCACCAAAATAAGTTCCAATCCAAATTCCGTCTTCTTTATCAATTGTAATAGAATAAGAGGCATTATCTGAAATGGCGTACGGATCATTGTAATTTTTGGTAAGATTAACTGCCGTTTTGGTTTTCAAATTATAAACATAAACGCCAGATTCGCTTGCAATCCAGAGTTCGTCATTTCCTCTCTTCTTAAACTGACGCACAAAAACGGGTTCTCTAACGTCAAATTTTAATTCGCTAGTCACTTTAGTTTTTCGATTATAAACCAGAATTCCGTGATCTTGCGTTCCAATTGCAATATTTTCACTATCGATAACAAAAATGATGGTGATTCTAAAATTAGCTTTATTAGCTGGCGGATTTAAAGGAAAATTCTCGAAAGAAAGGTTTTCTTCAGAATAATGATAGATTTTATTGTATGAAGATGCCCAAATTTCGCCTTTTGGATCGCGTGCTATAGATGTTGTCGGAAAGTATTTATTGGTATTAAACGTAGTTGTTTCTTTCTTTTTTGGTGCATACTTATACAAAATGTTGCCAGAAAGAAACCAAATGTTGCCTTTTTGGTCGTGATTGATGTCATTTATACGATCATTTATGGCTTCGTTTAAAACTGTAAAACGATCTTGTTTTTTATCATAATGATACAAACCTTTATCTGTTCCTACCCAAATCGTATCATCATACTCATGCATAGACTGAATATAATTGCTGCCCAAACTATGTATCGGGTCTCCATTGCTTCTATAAGTTTTAAAGCGATAACCATCAAAACGGTTTAAACCATCTTTAGTTCCAAACCACATAAAGCCGTCATTATCTTGTATTGAGGTTAAAACTGTATTGTTAGAAAGTCCTTCTTCAACCTGAAAATGTTTGAAATAATAATCTTGAGCATTCGAAAAATTTATCGAAAAAATGCTAAGAAATAAAAAAAGAAAGAATTTACGCATAGTTGTCTTTTTTATGATAAAATTATGATTTCTCTAAATCGTGTCAATATTCTACAAAATGTTGCAAGTCTCGCATTTATTGATTGTTTTTATGCAATTTGAATCATTTGAAAGAGATATTGACACAAATGAAGCATTTTATTTTGAATAAAAAGCGTCTACTTTGAATTTTCAAATAAATGATATTGATAAAATTTTAAGGTTAAAAATATACTATCAATAAAATAAAGTTTGAAAAACCAAACCATTAATAATTTTGAAACAAAATGAACAATTTATTATTAGAAGAGAATATTAATTCTTTTTTTGTTCGCATTCCGGATGATTAAAAAATGAATATTCGTAAACCAAACCACAAAAGAAATAAAACTATCTAAAATGCAAATTTCAATGAAAACAAAGCTCACTCACTTTTTAACGAAGAGATATTACCTCTTAGTTTTCTTTAGTTTATTACTGCAGCCGGCTTTTGCCCAACAAATAACCATAACGGGAAAAGTTACAGGCGCAACAGGAGAATCGATTCCTTTTGCCAACGTTTTAATAAAAGGAACACAAAATGGTACCGCTACAGATTTTGACGGAAGTTTTAAAATCGCCGCAGCAGGAAATCAGACATTAGTTTTTAGTTCGCAAGGCTACAAAACGACAGAAATTGCCATAAATAACCAAACCTCTATCAATGTTACTTTGCAGGAAGATGCAATGAAACTAGACGAGATAGTTGTTGTAGGTTATGGTACACAACAGAAAAAAGACCTTACGGGAGCTGTTTCTTTGGTAAAAGCAGACGAAATTCAGAAACGTCAGGTTACTACAGTTGCAGACGGATTACAAGGGTTAGTTACTGGAGTTAAAGTTCGCGGTGGCGGACGTCCAGGGCAAGAAGCAAGCGTGGAAATTCGTGGTCTTAAAAATCTGCAAAACACTAATCCATTATATGTAATTGATGGTTTGGTAACTTCAGCAAACAGAGATTTTAATCCAAATGACATCGAATCTATTCAGGTTTTAAAAGATGCTTCTGCAGCAGCAATCTACGGATCTAGAGCAGCAAATGGTGTAATCATCATTACTACTAAAAAAGGTAAAAAAGGACCGCTTCAGGTTGAAGTTTCAGCAAAAAGCAGTTTTACAGTAATGCCACGTTACGATTTAATGGGAACTGAAGAGTTTGCCAAATTAAACAACATGGCGTATGATAATGCTGGATTTCAAAGACAAAATCTAAACATGGCTGTTAATACAGATTGGCAAGATGCTGTTTTTAGAACTGGAATGATTCAGGATTATAACGCAAGTTTTTCTGGAGGAAATGAAAATTCTACATTCTTTATGTCTGCGAATTATTTCGGAAATGAAGGAACTGTGATCGGAACTGATTTTGACAGAATTTCATTCCGTGTAAACTCAAGCGGAACAAAGGGAATTTTCAGTATCGGAGAAAACTTAGCGATAAGTAATTCGAAAACAGACGAAATGGCTGGAAACCCAATTATTGATGTATATAGAATGACGCCAACAATTCCGCTTTACGATCCTTCAAATCCAGGAGGATACGGATATGGTAAACAAGGTGTTGCAGATACTTTTGGTACAAATCCGCTAGCAATTTCTGATTTTGCAAATACTACAAATCAAAATTTTAGAATTAGAGGAAATATCTGGTCAGAATTAAAATTTGCACCATGGTTGAAATACCGTTTCAATTTTGGATACGAAACTAGTTTTGATTCTTATAAATTCTTAAGAAAAGTTGGAAACTGGACTTTAAATCAGCCAATTGATCCTTCTTTCACAGATCAAAATAAAGGAAGATCGGAAACGACTTTGTTTGAAAATACTTTGACTTTCAAAAAAGAATTTGGAAAACATGATATAACAGTTTTAGTTGGTCAGACTTTTCAAAAAGACAGATACGACCAAATTTACGGACAAAAGAGAAATCTTCCGATAAACTCTGGAACAGGGCAATATTATGATGTTTTAAATCAAGGAAATTCGCCTGTAGTTGGAGGCTTCATCAATGAAGCTGCACTTGCGTCTTATTTAGGAAGAATTGAATACAATTACGATAACCGTTATTTATTGAATGCAGTTTTAAGACGTGACGGCTCTTCAAGATTTAGTGATGCAAACAAATGGGGGAATTTCCCTTCTGTTTCTGCAGGATGGAGAGTAAGTAACGAGCCTTTCTTTAAATCTGAATTTATTAAAGACTTGAAATTGAGAGCAAGTTACGGAGAATTAGGTTCTGGAAACATTGGAAACTACGAATACAAAAGCTTCGTGAATAATTTCGGACAGATTGTTTTAGGTAAAGATCAAACGCTATATCCTTCTGCAACTCAAGTAAAATTATCAAATGAGCAATTACGTTGGGAGAAATTGAAACAAACCAACTTTGGAGTAGATTTTGGTGTTTTGAATAACGATTTACGTCTTACAGCAGATTACTTTATTGCTCGTACAGAAGATGTATTGTTTGGTTTTCCAATTTTATTAACCACAGGAAATGATGGAGGAAATCCAATTTCTAATGCTGCAACTGTAGAAAATAAAGGTTTTGAATTGGAATTGGCTTACAGCAAAAAAATCAACGAATTCTCATTTAATGCTTCTGTCAACTTTACAAAAGTAAACAACAAACTGGTTTCGTTAGGTAACGGTCAAAATGAAAACATTTCTGGAAATACAATCACAAGAGCTGGTTTGCCGGTAGGTATGTGGTATGTTTTACAAACTGATGGATTGTTTCAAAATCAGCAAGAAATTGACAATTACAAAAGCGCTGATGGGAAAGTTATTATGCCAGGTGCAGTTCCGGGAGATATTCGTTTTAAAGATGTTAATGGAGACGGACAAATTTCAAGTACAGACAAAACGATTGTTGGAAGCCCATGGCCAGAATTTGAAATGGGTTTAAATGCTGGAGCAGATTATAAAGGTTTTGATTTTTCTATGAACTGGATTGCTTCTCATGGTGCTACAGTGTACAACGGATTTAGAAGTGTTGTGGATCGTTTTGATGATAACAGTAACTATAGAGCTGGTATTCAGCCTTGGACACCAGAAAATCCAAATACTGATTTTCCTAGAATCACAAAAGGTTCTACTTTAAATTCTAGAGGAGATAGTGACCGTTTCTTAGAAAATGGAGATTTTATCAGACTTAAATACATTGGATTTGGCTACAGTTTACCGCAAAGTATCTTGAAAAATTCAGGAATTTCTAGAGCGAGATTAACGTTATCGGCACAAAACATTATCACAATTACTAAATATAAAGGTTTAGATCCTGAATTTACAAACGGTAATATTTTTGAGAGAGGTGTTGATAATGGTGCTTTCCCGAATCTTAAAACATATTCTTTTGGTGTTGAATTTGGCTTTTAATTTTAAAAAAATAGCGTAATGAAAAAAATAATAATAATAACCGCAGCTTTTTTAGGTCTTGTTTTTACAGCTTGTGAAAACGAATTAGACTTAAATAGCCCAAATGATATAACGACCGACCAGTATTGGAAAACGGAAAGTGATGCGCAAGCAGGTGTTAACTCAATTTATGCCATGTTTTACAAAGATGGTCTTTGGGCAAGATGGATGTATTTCCGTTTAGATTTAACTTCTGATGAAGGTTATAGTGTGAGTCCGTGGACAGAATTAGCAGATTGGACAAGATTCAACTATATCAATTATAACTTTTGGGAAGGAAATTCAGTTACATGGAGAGATACTTACAAAGCCATTTTTAGATGTAATCAGGTTTTAGCAAATGTTCCGAATATCACATTCCAAAACGAAGATGATAAAAAGAAAATTATAGCTCAGGCTAAGTTTTTCAGAGCATTAAATTACTATTATGCTGCTGTAATCTGGGAAGATATTCCGTTGGTTTTAGATCCATCTACACCAGCAGATTTACCAAAACAAGTAAAAGTAGCCGAAATATGGGCTCAAGTTGAAAAAGATTTAAATGAGGCTTATGCCGATTTGCCGCCTAGCTGGTCACAAGACCAATTGGGAAGACCAGACAAAGGTGCAGCACAAGCTTTTTTAGCCAAAACCTATATGCAGCAGCACAAATGGGCAGAAGCAAAAACGGCTTTAGAATATTTAATTTCTGGAGCAGGAGCGAAGTATAGCCTTGTGTCTAACTACAGAGACAATTTTACAGATGTAAATGAAAACAACAGCGAATCTGTTTTTGAAATCCAGTTTGGAGATCAAAGAAAAGGAGGAACTGGAGAAGATCAAAATGCGGCAGTTTCTAGTAACCGTTGTCAGTTTTTTGCACCAAGAGGAATTGGATGGTCTGATGGACAGGCACGTTTTTGGTTAGTTAATGCTTTCAAGCAAGAAAAAAACAAAGACGGAAATCTTGATATTCGTTTGAGATGGACTTTGTATTACCCACAATTATTAGCTGATTTCGGTGATAAAACATACAACAGAAATTGGGAATGGAATAATGATGAGGCTTGGTTTAGAAAAGGAAGTCGTGATTATTACAGAGATAATGAAGATTATTACAGCCAAGTTAACTACAGATTAGTTCGTTACGGAGATATTTTATTGCGTTATGCTGAAGTTTTAAACGAATTAGGAAATACTGCTCAGGCTTATCAATATGTAGATATGGTAAGAGCTCGTGTAAACATGAACACATTGGCTGTTGCGCATCCTGAAATAGGAAACAATCATGATTTATTCTTAGAGCGTTTAAAAACAGAAAGAGTTTTAGAATTGTGCGGCGAAAGTGTTCGTTGGGAAGATTTAAAACGTTGGGGAGACTTAGATTCTCAGGCTTCTGTTGATAAAATTTCGCTTCGTGATCCTGATTTCAAAAACTTTAAAGTTGGTAAAAACCATAGAATGCCAATTCCACAAGTGGATGTAGATAATAACCCAAATCTAGAGCAAAATTCTGGATACTAAAAACTGAATTTTTTGAGGGAATCAGATGTGCTAGTCTGATTCCCTTATCATAAAGAACGATTGTTCATAATAACAAAATTGAAATGAAGAAAGTAAAATTGTGTCTGACATTTATGTTGGCAGGACTAGTATTGCTTAGCTGCAACAACAAAAAAAGTAATCCTGAAGAAAATAAAGCCGAAACGGCTTCAGTTGAAAAAAGAGAAATCTGGACCAAAGAACAGGCTAATGATTGGTACGCAAAACAACCATGGTTAGTTGGAGCAAATTATTCTCCTAGCACAGCTATAAATCAGTTAGAGATGTGGCAGGAAGATACTTTTGATCCAAAAAGAATTGATCAGGAATTGGGTTGGGCAGAAGGTCTTGGTATGAATGTAATGCGTGTATATCTGCACGATTTATTGCATGAGCAAGATCCAGAAGGACTTTACAAACGCATGGATACTTTCTTAGGAATTGCAGATAAACATCATATTAAAACGCTTTTTGTTTTGTTTGATTCTTGTTGGGATCCGTTTCCGGCTTTAGGAAAACAACGTGCTCCAAAACCGCATACACACAATTCTGGATGGGTTCAGAGTCCAGGCCAAAAAGTGCTTCAAGATAAAACACAATATCCTCGTTTAGAGAAATATGTAAAAGAAACAGTAGCAAAATTCAAAGACGATAACCGTATTTTAGGTTGGGATGTTTGGAACGAACCAGATAATATGACTGGACCATCTTACGAAAAAGTAGAAATCAAAAATAAAGTAGATTTGATTTTACCGCTTTTAAAAGACGTTTTTGTATGGGCTAGAGAAAGCAATCCTTCACAGCCATTAACTTCTGGAGTTTGGGTTGGAGATTGGAGCGATGAAGCTAAAATGAAGCCAATGCATAAAATGCAAATTGAACAATCTGATATTGTTTCTTTCCACAATTATGACAAACCGCAAGATTTTGAAAGAGTTGTAAAACAATTACAACGTTATGGAAAACCATTAATCTGTACAGAATATATGGCAAGACCAAACGGAAGTACTTTTGAAGGATTTTTACCTCTTGCAAGAAAATACAATGTTGGTATGATCAACTGGGGATTTGTAGATGGAAAAACTCAAACAAAATATGCTTGGGACAGCTGGACTAAAACCTACACTGCAGAACCGAAATTATGGTTTCACGATGTATTGCACACAGATGGAACTCCTTACATAAAAGCCGAAACAGATTTAATCAAAAAAATGACTTCTGAGGCGAATAAGAAGAATTAGATATGAGAAAATGTGGTAATTAGAAAATAAGATTATTTTTTTTGCCACAGATTAAAAGGACTGAAAAGGATTTTTTTCTAGTTGCAACATTAAAAAATAGCCCAAGGTTTCAACCTTGGGTACGCAATGAATTTCTGCACGCCGTGTTCCCAAGGTTGAAACCTTGAGCTATGTTTGAAAAAAAATCATTTTAATCTGTAAAATCAGTGGCAAAGAAAAATTAGCGAAAATTAGTGGAATTTGAGGCGAAAAAACTTTTAGCAACATGAAAAAAAACACAATAAAAAAACTTCTTTTAATAACGGCAATTGTGATAGGTTTTCCTGCGAAAGCGCAACAGCCAGATCCGCCTGGGCAAGTTTCAGGAAATGAAAAACCGAAAAACGAAGCCTACCTTTTTGCGCACATGACGCACAACGATTATGGCAGATTGTACTATTCTGTAAGTTTAGACGGTCTTCATTGGGAAAATTTATACGGCGGGAAACGAGTTTTTGAAGAATATAAAGGACATCCTGATATCTGCAAAGGTCCAGACGGTAAATATTACATCGCAGGAAATACTGGAGACGATGCAAAAGCAATCAATATTTGGGTTTCGGATGATTTGATTACTTGGAAAAAACATTCGGATTATACGCCAGATTTAAAAAGTACGCCAGATTATTCAAACGCTTTACAGCGAATTGGCGCTCCAAAATTATATTACGACAAGGATTCTCAAAAGTTCATTATGACTTGGCATACGCCACATTTAGAAGGAATTAAAGGAGATGGAGAACGTTATTGGAGAAGTCAGAGAACGCTTTATGTTTTGTCTAAAGATTTAAAAACTTTTGAAGGACCGCCAAATCGCTTATTTGATTGGGATATGGGAACAATCGATGTTTTTATTCGTAAAGTTGGAGATTCTTATTACGCCATTATTAAAGACGAAACTTATCCAACTTTGTATTGGACAACAGGAAAAACAATCCGAATTGCCAAATCAAAATCCCTTTTAGGACCTTATTCTTTGCCCCAGCAATCTATCAGTCCAAACTTCAGAGAAGCTCCAATGTTGATTCCTTCTCCAGATGATAAAATATGGTATATGTATTACGAACAATATCCAGGAGTTTCATACGGATTATCGATTGCAGATAATTTAAACGGACCTTGGTTTCAAGCTTCAGGCTACACTTTTTTCTCCGATTGGGATAAATACAGTCTTCCAGAAAAAGTACGTCACGGCTGCATGATTACAATCTCTAAAAAAGAATACGACAGTTTAGTGAAGAAATTCGGTAAATAATTGTGAATTGTAAATGGTTAATTATTAATGATGGTTTTTGAGGAGAAGCTTATCATAATTAACAATTTACCATTAACAATTCACAATTAAAAATATGGTTAGTTAAGTTAGTTTAGTTTAAGTAGTTACCAGGCTTATGTGGATATGAGCCTGGTAATTCAATTTTGATTTAGAAAAACATCATGGCATTGATTTTAAAAAGAAATGCCTAATAAATATAAAATATGAAAAGAAAAAGTATCCTTTTTTTAGCCTTGTTTTCAATGTTGGCAGTAAATGCACAATGGAAACCGCAAGGAGATAAAATCAAGACAAAATGGGCCGAACAAGTAGATTCTAAGAAACCGCTTCCAGAATATCCTCGTCCGATTATGGAACGCGGACAATGGAAAAATCTAAATGGTTTATGGAATTATAAAATTCAGGAATTCGGAAAAGCGGCGCCTTCAAAATACGATGGACAGATTTTAGTTCCGTTTGCGGTAGAATCAAGTCTTTCTGGAGTTATGAAAGAAGTTGGTTCAAAGAATGAGCTTTGGTACGAAACCAATTTTTCAATTGAATCGGGCTGGAACGGAAAAAACATCTTGCTTCATTTTGGAGCGGTTGATTGGAAAACGGAAATTTTTATTAATGATATAAAAGTAGGTTCGCATACTGGCGGATATACACCTTTTTCATTTGATATTACGCCTTTCATTAAAAAAGGAAACACTCAAAAATTGGTTGTAAAAGTTTGGGATCCTTCAAACGACGGGCCTCAACCAAGAGGGAAACAAGTTAAAAATCCAGAAGGGATTTGGTATACGCCCGTTACTGGAATCTGGCAAACGGTTTGGATTGAGCCTGTAAATGCCAAAAATATTACAGATTTAAGAACAACTCCAAACATCGATCAAAACACAATTAGTATTAAAGCTGATGTAAAAGGAGCAGATACTGGAGATTTAGTTGAAATTTCAGTTTTAGATAACGGAAATGAAATTGCAAAAGAAAAAGCAGTTGTAGGCGAAAGTGCTGATATTGTTTTGAATTCGCCAAAATTATGGTCGCCAGAAAGTCCGTTTTTATATCAGACTAAAATTCGCTTAATCAGCAAAAATAAAGTGGTTGACGAAGTGAAAAGCTATTTTGCTATGCGTAAGATTTCATCAAAAAGAGATGAAAATGGCGTTATGAGAATGCAATTAAATAACAAAGATTATTTCCAATTCGGACCTTTAGATCAAGGTTGGTGGCCAGAAGGACTTTACACAGCGCCAACTGACGAAGCTTTAAAATATGATATTGTTAAAACTAAAGAATTAGGTTTTAATATGATTCGTAAACACGTAAAAGTAGAACCAGAACGTTGGTACACACATTGCGATCAATTAGGAATTTTAGTTTGGCAAGATATGCCAAGTGGTGACGATCAGCCGATTTGGCAAGATAAAAAGTATTTTGAAGGAACAGAATTACAGCGTACTCCAAAATCTCAAGAAATCTACAAAAAAGAATGGAAAGAAATTATGGATCACTTGTATTCTTATCCAAGTATCGTAGTTTGGGTTCCTTTTAATGAAGCTTGGGGACAGTTTAAAACTGTTGAAATTACAGAATGGACTAAAAATTACGATCCGAGCCGTTTGATTAATTCTTCAAGTGGAGGAAATCACTTTCAAACAGGAGATATTTTAGATTTACACAAATATCCAGCGCCAGAATTGTATTTATATGATGCCAGAAGGGTAACTGTTTTAGGCGAATACGGCGGAATCGGTCTTCCTCTTGAAGGTCATTTATGGAGAGCAAATGACAACTGGGGGTATGTGAAATTTAAAAATCAAGCAGAAGTTACTGCTGAATATGTAAAATACGCTGAAATCCTTAAAAACTTAGTAAAAACAGGATTTTCAGCAGCAGTTTACACGCAAACAACCGATGTTGAAGGAGAAGTAAACGGTTTCATGACTTACGACAGAAAAGTAGACAAAATGGATTTTAAAGCGGTAAATAAAATTAACACAGAAGTTATTAATGCTTTGAATCAGAAATAAGATTTTTTAAACACATGGGATCATAGTTTTTTGCTTGAAAAAGGAAGTAAAAGAAACTAGTTCCCATACATAGTTGCCACAATCTTGTCATTCCGAGGAACGAGGAATCTTCACGAGTAACTCCATATAGTGAATCGCCAATCTTTGTAGAGTTTCTTGCAGAGATTCCTCGTTCCTCGGAATGACAAAAAAATGGCGATTTACTTTGCGCTCTTCAGCTGATTGAATTGACAAAGCTGAGAAAAGACCTTAGCGAACTTTGCGAAAAACCTTTGGGTCTTTGCGTTAAAAAAAACAGCCCAACAAAAAAAAAACAAAAATGAAAAAATACATCATCCTTTTGCTGCTCACAACAATAGGTTTTGCACAGCAAAAAACCTTCAAAAATCCAATACTGCCATCTGGCGCAGATCCATACAGCACGTATTACAAAGGGTATTATTATTATACCAATACACTCGGAAATAAATTGGTTTTATGGAAAACAAAAGACCTATCTGATATCAAAAATGCAGAAAGCAAAGTCATTTGGACACCGCCTAAAAACACGAATTATTCGGCAGAAATCTGGGCTCCAGAATTTCATATCATAAACGGAAAATGGTATTGTTATTTCGCCGCCGATAATGGCGACAACAACAATCACAGAATGTATGTTTTAGAAAACAAATCATCAGATCCGTTTAAGGGAAATTTTGAGTTTAAAGGAAAAATCGCTGCTAAAACAGATAAATGGGCAATTGACGGAAATGTATTTGAACATAAAAAACAGCTTTATATGATTTGGGCTGGTTGGGAAGGCGACACCAACGGTCAGCAAAATATTTACATTGCTAAAATGAAAAATCCATTAGAAATTGATGGTGATCGCGTATTGCTTTCTTCACCAACAAACGATTGGGAAACGCACGGAGCTTTGCACGATGATGTAAATCCGCCACAAGTAAATGTAAATGAAGGGCCTCAATTTTTAGAAAGAAACGGTAAAATTTTCATTGTGTTTTCAGCAAGTGGTTGTTGGACAGATTTCTATTCTTTAGGGCTATTATCGTTTAATGGCGATGATAATTTATTAGATCCAAAAGCATGGAAAAAATCTCCTGAACCAATCTTTAAGCAATCAGATAAAAACAAAGTTTACGCACCAGGACATAATTCATTTTTTAAATCTCCAGACGGAAAAGAAGATTGGATTTTATACCACGCCAATTCAAACCCTGGCGAAGGTTGCGGAAATAAAAGATCGCCAAGAATGCAGAAAATTAATTGGGATGCAAACGGATTTCCAGTTTTAGGAGAACCAGTAAGTGAAGACACGCCACTAGCAATTCCATCAAAATAATATAAACATTTTAAAATTTATTAAATGAAAAATATTCAAATCGCTGCCGTTGTGATGCTTGCACTTTTTCAGTTTAGCTGCAAAGACGGTAAAAAAGAAGAAACAGTTTCAAAAGAAAATACAGAAATCAAAACAGATTCTGTAAAAACAGTTTTAGAAACTAAAGATTTTGACACTATTATTGATGGTAAAAAAGTGGCTTTATATTGGATTGAAAACAAAGGAATAAAAGCTGCTTTTACTAATTATGGAGGAAGATTAGTTGGACTTTGGGTTGCTGATAAAAATGGAAAACAAACCGATGTTGTAGTTGGAATGAACAGTGCAAAAGGTTTTAAAAATTCAACAGAACCGTATTTTGGAGCTACCATTGGAAGAGTTGGAAACAGAATTGGTAAAGGAAAATTTACTTTAGAAGGAAAGCAATATCAAGTTCCATTAAATAATGGAAAAAACGCTTTGCATGGAGGAGTAAAAGGTTTTCAGGATGTTGTTTGGAATGCTGAAAAAACAGACGAAAAAACTTTGGTTTTAACGTATACATCTCCAGATGGCGAACAAGGTTTTCCTGGAAATTTGTCAGTAAAAGTAACGTATACGCTTACAGATGATAATTCGATAAAAATGGAATATGAGGCAACTACAGACAAAACAACTGTGGTTAACTTAACAAATCATGCGTTTTTTAATTTGAATGGAGAAGGAAGCGGAACCATTTTAAATCACGAATTACAGATTTTTGCAAACGAATTTACCCCAGTTGATGAAGGTTTGATTCCGAGTGGAGAATTAAAAGCTGTAAAGAATACACCTTTCGATTTTACTTCAAAGCATACAATCGGAGAAAGAATCGAAGCAAAAGACGAACAATTGAAATTTGGTAAAGGTTACGACCATAATTATGTCTTAAACGGAACTAAAAAAGATGGCTTTATTCATGCCGCAACCATAAAAGGAGATGCTTCAGGAATTACTTTAGATGTTTACACAGAAGAACCTGGTCTTCAATTTTATAGTGGAAATTTTATGCAGAGTAAAAACACCTTTAAATCAGGAGCAAAAGACGATTTTAGAACTGCTTTTGCTTTAGAAACGCAACATTTTCCAGATGCTCCAAATCAGCCAAAATTTGCTTCTATAACTTTGAAGAAAGGAGAGAGGTATCACACAGTTTCTTTATATAAATTTTCAGTTCAGAAGTAATTCATTTTAAAGTATTTCAATCTAAAATTTTAAACGAAAAGGGAAATTATAATTCAATTTCTAAAAGAAGAAAAGCACCGATTTAATACCTTTTTTTGGTGTTTTTCTTCTATAAGTTTTATCTATAATGAATATTTAAATTGTTGATTTTTAGTTTTAAATGACAAATTAATTAAATTAAAAGATTAATATTAAAATGAAGCGCTATTTCAATCTGTTTCTGCTTGTTTTTATTCTTAATTGGTGTGATTCTAAAGCTCAAAACTTAAAAGAAACCACTTTTCAGAATCCAGTTTACAAAAGTGATTTTGCAGACCCAACTGTCATTAAAACAGCCGATGGATTTTTTTATGCGTACGGAACAAATACGAATGTATCTGGAAAAGAAATTCACATTCAAATAATAAAATCTCAAAACCTTGTCGATTGGATTTTTGTTGGAGACGCACTTCCAGTAAAACCAAAATGGGCAGACAAAGATTTTTGGGCTCCGCATGTTTTATATGATGCAAAACTGAAAATGTACTTTTTGTATTATTCAGGCGAATCAGATTCTAAAGAAGGAAAATGTTTAGGCGTAGCGGTTTCTAAATCTCCGACCGGGCCTTTTGTTGACAAAGGTCAACCTTTACTTTGTGGAAGTGGTTTTATCAACATAGATCCGATGGCATTTGATGATCCGAAAACAGGCAAAAAATTATTGTATTGGGGTTCTGGTTTTGAAGCTTTAAAAGTGCAGGAACTTTCAGAAGATCGTTTGAGTTTTAAAGCAGGAACTTCAATGAAAATATTGGTTAATCCAATCACGAATAATGATCCAGCGAATTACCAAAATTTAGTAGAAGGAAGCTGGGTTACTTATCATGATGGTTTTTATTATCTGTATTATTCTGGAGATAATTGTTGTGGAGATAAAGCGCATTATGCAGTAATGATTGCAAGATCAAAGAACGCTGAAGGTCCTTTTGAGGCTTTAGCGGAAGCAGAAAAAAAAGAAAATAGTGTCATTCTAAGTAAAAATGAAAAATGGATTGCGCCGGGACACAACTCTGTCGTAACCGATAATAAAGGTCAAGAATGGATTGTTTATCATGCAATTGATGCAGATAATCCAAAAGGAGGTAGAATTGTCTTAATTGATAAAATAATGTATAAAAACGGATGGCCAGTTATAAATTCAGGTTCGCCTTCTGTAGTAAAAATTTCAAAACCCATTGTAAAATGAAAAAAATAGTATGTATAGCGGCTTTGTTTTGCGTTTTTGCAGCATGTTCGCAAGAAAAGAGTACAGATAAACCAAAAGAATCGAAATCGAAAGCTATTTTACTGGCAGATCCGACGATTTTTTATAACAATGGACAATATTATTTGTACGGAACAACTACTGGAGATTTTCCAAACGGAGAAGGTTTTCAAGTTTATACTTCGTCTGATTTAAAAGCATGGAAAGGTCCTTCTGGTGCTCAAAACGGCTTGGCTCTAAAAAAAGGAGATACTTTTGGAGATAAAGGTTTTTGGGCGCCTCAGGTTCTTTCATACAATAATAAATTTTATATGATTTATACGGCAAATGAAAATATTGCAGTTGCGGTGAGTGATAGTCCGCTCGGACCATTTAAAAGTGAATCTAAAGAGCCTATTATCAAAACGGGAAATCAGATTGATCCTTTTATTTTTATTGATGAAGATGGTAAAAAATACCTTTATCATGTTCGTCTAACAAATGGAAACCGAATTTTTGTTGCCGAAATAAATGATGATCTGCAAAGTATTAAACCAGAAACTTTAACGGAATGCATTTCTGGAGTTTTACCTTGGGAAAATACACAAAATGTGAGTTGGCCAGTTACGGAAGGTCCGACGGTTTTAAAACACAATGGTTTGTATTACATGATTTATTCTGCAAACGATTTTAGAAATCCAGATTATGCGGTAGGTTATGCAACGGCTAAAAGTCCGCTTGGTCCTTGGGAAAAAGCTGCTGATAGCCCAATTATAAGTCGTAAAGATGTGGGAATTAATGGAGTTGGGCATGGCGACGTTTTTTATGACAAAAATGGAAAAATGAAATACGTATTGCATGCACATTACAGCAATAATGGGGTTTCACCAAGAAAATCGGCAATTATTGATATTGATTTTGAAGGAAATAAAATCAAAGCAAATGCGAAAAGTTTCTACTTATTGCAGGAGTAAAAATGATTTTAGAGTTAATAACGGGAAAAGAGATGTTTGGACATCTCTTTTTTTTTGCAGTTTTTGAAAAAGCAAATTAACACAGACATAATTTAAAATATTGTCTATGTGAAATCAGATTCGTAAATTGTTGCAAATTATATGCAATGAATCAAAAAATAGAAGATTTAATTCCGCACAGAGCTCCATTTTTATTTGTTGACGAAATTATATCTTACACTACAGAAACAATTATCGGATTGAAAACTTTTACGCAAGAAGACGCTTGGCTTCAGGGAAGTTTTCCTGATTTTAATTTCGTGCCTGGAACAATTTTAATAGAAGCAATGGCGCAATGCGGCGGAGCAGGAGTAAAGCTGTTGGGACTTGCCGATGGTGTTTTCGGTTTGGTAAGTTTAGATAATATTGAATTTTTTGCGGGTGTCGAATTTGGAAAACTAATAAAATTTGTAGTAAAAAATATCCGCGTAAGCGAAAAATTAATCAAACAATCTGGAGAAGCTTTTTCTGATGATAAATTGATTGTAAAAGGCGAATGGTTGTGTGTTAAACTTCAATAATTTAAAACATTATAACTTGAGTACAACAGAATTCTTAACGCGTCTTGTAGTTGCTGCAATTGCCGGACTAATAATTGGCTTTGAAAGACAATGGCATCATAAAGAAACGGGACTAAAAACCAATACGCTCGTTGCAATCGGCGCAGCGGCTTTTGTTTTGCTTTCTATAAAAGTAGGAGAAACTGAGCCGAATATAGACGTTACACGTATTACCGCTCAAGTCGTTATGGGAGTTGGATTTCTAGGCGCGGGCGTTATTTTTAGAGAAGGAGATAATGTACACGGATTAAATTCTGCTGCTACAATTTGGTGCAGCGCAGCGATTGGAAGTATCGCTGCTTCTGGCTATTTTATTGAAGCCATGATTTGCACATTTTTAGTTATTGGAATAAATACAGCTATTGAACCTATAGAAAATTGGTTAAAGAACAGAAAAGGCTAGTTATTTCGTTCGATTAAAGATAGCAACTAGTTTCTCCAAAGCATCTTTAGAATGCAATTGTTCTCCATTTGCCAAAGTATCTTTTGTAGCTTCTGAAGCTCTTTCTAACATTCGTTTTTCAAAGTAAGCAATTGCCGATTTTATATCCTCGAATTTATTCTCTGTTAAAGATTCAGAAAGTTCCAAAGCATCCCACATGGCGAGATTGGCGCCTTTTCCTGCAAACGGAGGCATTCTATGTGCTGCATCGCCAATCATCGTGAGATTTTCTTGTGTTTCCCAAGTTTGATTTAATGGAAAATAATATTGCGGACGCGGAATAAAATACAATTCGTTACTCAATAAAAGTTCGTCCCATTTTGGACTCCATTCTTTGTAAACATCTTTAAACCATTTAAAAACTTCTTGATTATTTTTAAAATCTAAATTACTTTCTGAAATCCAATTTTCTGGAATTTTACTGCTTAAAAGAAACATGAGTGAGCCGTCTCCTTTTGTGCCGTACATAATAGTTTGTTCGTTTCCAAAAGCCATCACTTTTCCTCCTTTAGAAAATTCAAAAAGATTGGGCGCGTTTTCTTTTGCATTATAAATGGTTCCTTCTAACATTGTAATTCCAGAGTAAATCGGTTTTTCGGCATTTAAGTACGAACGAACTTTAGAATTTGCACCATCGGCTGCAATTACTAAATCGGCATAAAAATTAGTTTCATTTCTAAAATGCAATCGCCAGCCACTATTTTCTTTTTCCATAGAAATAAATTGGCTGTCCCAAATAATAGTTTTTGGTAAAAGAGAATGCAATAAAATACTTCGAAGTGCAGAACGATCAATTTCTGGACGAGGTTTTGAAATATCTTGAAGGGTATCTTTATTTGAATTTGATTCCGAATGGCTTTTTTGAATAGAATGTTCATCAAATTTCAATTCAAAATCTTTATTGACAATTCGCGCTTTACTGGCATTTATGCGAACATTAGCGTAAAATTCGTTTAATAAATTGGCTTTTTTAATGGCTTTTAAACCAGAATCATCGTGTAAATCTAAAGGAGAACCTTGAATTCTAACTTCTTCATTTTGATCTCTTTCGTAAACTTTTACATTTACGTTCTGCATTTGCAAAAGGCGAGCAAGAGTTAAACCGCCCATTCCGCCGCCGATAATGGCGATTTGTTTATTTTCTAAAAGCATAGTTTTATTTTTTAAATCTATGCGACAAAATTATTTTGAAGAAAGCGCCGATAATAGTATAAATCGGTCGTTTTTGTTTTTAAATAATTCTTTCGGAAGAGAACCCGAAATTTTTTTGATTTCTTTAATAAAATGCGTTTGATCTGTAAAGTTTTCTTCTGGAAACAATTTTCCTTTTGCAATATGTTCTAATGAAGCGCGAAAACGAAGAATAGAACAGTATTCTTTTAATGAAAGCCCGAAATATTGCTGAAAATAACGATTTATTTGTCGGCTGCTCCAATTTGATTTTTCTGAAAATTCTTTTACTGTTAGCGCTCCGTTTGTTTCGTAAATGAGTTTGAAAAGTTTTTGTTTTCGAGTATGAATTTCTTTTACCAATAAAGATTTAATTTTTAATAAAGCTTTTTCGCAGAACAATTCAAAATTTTCTAAATCGGTTTTATTGAAATTCCAAAAATCATTTTCTAATATTTTTCCTGAGTTTAAAATATCGGCAATACTTTCATGAAAAACATATTCTGCAGCGGGAAGTTTGAAGCTGATAACAAAAGTTAGACTGTTAGTGGGAATTATTCCTTTTTCATATTGTTTTGTGCCTAAACCTAAAAGTCTTATTTCAAAAGGGTTTTCAGGAGTTTGAATTAATGATAAATCGATTCTTCCGTCAGGCAAACCAATTGTTTCTAAATTTTCATTCGATTTATTTTTCATGTACCAAAAACTATCCACAAAATCAGAAAGATCTTGATTTGGTTGGATTGATTTGTATTCTAAGTTTTCGTACATGTTAATAAAAAGAAATTTTGAAACACTTTTCAACGAATTTAAGCCGAAATTTTAAGAGTTGAATCATTTTAAAATAAATTTCGAATGCTTTATAGTAGCTTTAAAAGCTGTCTTTATTTATAAAAAATTACGAAGTAAAAACTTAACATTGGGTAATGTGTTGTTTTTTAGTGTTTTATAAATGATTTTTTGTTGAGATGAAAAACTTAACATTGGCGAATAGGTTTTTCAGTCTATCTTTGTTTATTATTTTTTGATGTTAATTTAATGATTTAATAACATTAAAAATTTGTAATTACTAAAATTAATTTAATCAATTTCTTAAAATTAACACAATAATGGCAGAAGAAGTGCTTACTAATGAAATCGATCAGGAGGTAAATGCAAATCCAGTTATCTCTACTGATGAAAATGAGCAAAATACGGCTCAAAACCAAGAAACGGAATCAGTTGCAACTCCGGAATCTAAACCAAAAACGAGACGGACTCCTAAAAAAACAGTTGAAAAAGAAGCTGTTGTTGTAGAAGAAGTTAAAGAGGAGGAAAAAACTGAAGAAGTTTCTGAGGAAACAGTTTCATCAGAAGAAGTTACTGAGGAAGGAAAAGAAGATAAATCTAAAAACGATAAGAAAAAGAAAAAGATGAAAGAAAAAGTGAAAAAACAGCTAGCTGAGAAAAAAGAAAAATTGAAAAAGAAAAAAGCTGTAGCTAAAAGAAAAGAGAAAGCGAAAGACGCTAAGAAAGAAAAAGCTAAAAAAGCAAAACTAAAAGCTAAAGCAAAAAAGAAAGCTAAAGCGAAAAAAGCGAAAGACAAAGCAAAAGCAAAGAAAATCGCTAAAAAGAAAGCTAAAAGAACTAAAGCAAAAAAGAATAAAAAGAAATAATTATTTAATTGATAATTGATAATTGATAATTGATAATTGATAATTGTTTTTTAATTATATTTAGTTTGTTATATAAAAAGCGCCTCAATCTGAGGCGCTTTTTGTTTTTTTCTGTAATGCGAGTCTGTCTATTTTTTGAAGAAATTCGGGATCAAATTCTGAATAAGCTCTTAGTCGATATTTCTCGTCTCTAATTTTCATAACTAAACGTATTTTTTGCACCATCAACCAAATTGGTTCGTAACGTTTATGTCCTAAAAGATATTGGATTTTGAGAATTGACATTTTTCTATGAGTTAATGTCATTAATTCAATACAAATCATCCAATATCGTATTGGTAAGTTCGAGTTTTCCATTACGGTTCCAGATCGTAAGCTGATTCTGCTTCCGCATTTTCTGCATTGAAACTTTAAATCATTTTGTCTAAAAGAATGCTGATCGTGTCCACATTTTCGGCAAGTGATGCCGTTTTCTAATCGCTTGTTTTTAAGTTCTTCAATACAAGTGGCTTCATTAGGATATTTTTCAAAATAGGCACGTAGTTCCATTTAAACACTCTTTTTTTACTTTCTAAATATATAAATTTTATATAAGTTTGAAACTCTTGTAAAAAATAAAGAGAAACATTCAAGATAGAATATTTCTCTTCACGGGGCAAAAAAATACAGGTATTACAATTTCGTTGCGATTTCTTTCTTGTATTTATTCAAAATCGATTTTGTCATACCTAAATTAGCTCTAGTCGAATCTACTGCTAAATAAATAAAATACTGCTGATTGTCAGATACATCGATGATGTGCATTTGAGAACTTAGCGTAATCATGATGTTGTCTACAACTTGTCCGTGTAGATTTAAAGCCTTAATAGCATTCATTTTTGCTTTAACCACTTCAAGATTATAAGCCGATGCTAATTCAGGATCAAAATCTGCAACAACTGATTGTGAGTAATATGACATTCCGCTAGCGATTTCAGCTACAGATACAGCGATAAAACCTGGGACGTTTTTCTTTAGGTCTTCACCAAATTGAGTTAAAAAATCTGACATAATGTAGGATTTTAATGTGTTGTAATTAAGATTGAATTGTTTTGGATCGCACAAAATTAGTTATAACATATTATATAATTATCCGCTATTAGTACCTATTTTTAGCAAAACTGTTAAAAAATTAATCTTCAATTTTAATCGTTTTTTCTGATTTTATAGAATTGAAATTTATTAGGGTTTAAAAATGAAATATTTAAAACAAAAAAGCTTCTGAAGCCACATTATTTGCGATTTCAAAAGCTTTTTAACAAAGCAAAAAAATATTTTTCTTACTTTATTTCTGTGATAAACTCTTCTTGCGGAGTTCTTACTTTTTTCAAGTTTACTAACCAGTCATTTGCTTCGTCTCTGTAACCAAGGGGTAAAACTAAAACACTTTTTAAACCTAGTTCGTTTAAACCTAATAATTTATCTACTTCTGCAGGAATAAAACCTTCCATTGGAGTTGTGTCAACTTGCTGTTCTGCCGCAGCCGCAATTGCTAAACCAAACGAAATGTAAGCTTGTTTTGCGGCGTGGTTGGCGTGCCATTCTTGTCCAAGAGGTTCGTACATTCCCCAAAGTCTTGCTTTGTATTCGTCCATTGCGCTTGCAGGAATTCCTCTTTCATTTGTAGTTCTTTCAAATACCGAAGAGATTTGTTCAATGCTATATCCGTCCCAAGCTGCCCAAATTAAAACGTGAGAAGCATCTGTAACTTGACTTTGATCAAAACTTACTGCTCTAATTTTTTCTTTTAAATCTTGGTTGGTAACAACAAAAACTTTGTAAGGTTGTAATCCAGATGAAGAAGGCGCAAGTTTAGCAGCTTCAAGAATATAATCTACTTTTTCTTGCGGAACAGCTTGTCCGTTCATTTTTTTTGTAGCGTAACGCCACTTTAGTGCATCTATTAAGGCCATTTTTATTTAATTGATTAAAATTGTATTCAAATGTAAACACTTTAAGTGTATTTTTGTCATCTGATTACCAAAAGTAACTGTAACATCGAGGTAACTAGCTAAAAAATCATGATAAAAGAGCCTAAACACGATCCTAAAAAATGCACGCAACATATTATGGCAGTGCATGATGCTATGTATATTTTAAACGGAAGATGGAAAATCAGCATCATCGCTTCTTTATGTTTCAATACTTTAAGATTTACAGATTTGCTTCGAGAAGTAGAAGGGATTTCTGGAAAAATGCTAAGTAGAGAATTAAAAAATCTCGAAGAAAATCAGTTGGTAACGCGAACTGTTCTGAATACACAGCCTATAACTGTCGAATATCAATTAACAGAATATGGACATACTTTAAAAGAAGTCATTGATTCTTTAGCAAAATGGGGATATAATCACCGAAAAAAGATTACAGGCAAAGAATAGACTCAGTTTTTGATTTCTGAAATTCTTTGTAAAAATCCTTGCGATGCTATTTTTTGTTCGGCTTCTTCTATAGCTTTCAAAAGATTGTTTTGATTGTCTGTGATTTCGTTTAAAGCCTTTTTCATTACATGCCAAACGGGCTGCATTTTTTCGACCAATTCTTTTCCTTTTTGGGTTAAGATGATTAGTCTTTTTCGTTCATCTTGTTTGTCTTTTTTAGAACTGATGAGTTTTTGTTTTTCTAATTCTTTCAGCAAACTTATGGTTGATGGATGGCTATAACCAATTTCATTAGCAATTTCGACCACACTCAGTATTTCTTTTACATGCAAAGTGTAAATTACGGGAAACCATTTCGGTTCAAAATCTATATCAAAAGATTTGTAAATCAAGGCGCCGTCTTTGCGCAATTGTTCGCTAAGACGCTGTAATCTAGTGGATATAGCTAAAATGCCAATTTCATCAATTATATTCATGTCTTTTAGTTTAGCTTTAAATGGCAAAACACATTATCAGGTTTCATTAACGGAAAATCTTCTGGAAGTGCTTCTTTTGCAATTGTAACAAAATTGTTCTTTTCGTAGAAACGTAAAGCAGCTTGCAGAATAGTAACCGTTCCTAAATATAAGTTTTTAATTCCGTTTTCTTTGCTGTATGCGATTAATTGCTCTAATAATTGTTGGGCAATCTGAAACTCTTTTCCTCTATATTCTTTCTTCACAAACATTTTTCTGATGGCTGCGGCTTCATCATTAAATTTTACCAAAGCAATTGTTCCGACTAATTTTCCTTCTATAAAAGCTCCCAGAAAAGTGCCGCCAGGTTTGAAATAAAAGTTCTCAATATCTAATAAATCGGGCTGATCTTCTAAAGTAACAGGAACGTTAAATTCTTTTTGCTGAATGTTTAAAATCAAATCTACAATTTCATTTTCGTATTCGTTTTGTATCGGCTGAATGTTCATTTTAATTTCAAAATTTAATATAGGTACAAAACTACGTAGTTAACTACATATATACAAGAAAAAAACTGCTGAAGTCAGCAGTTTTATGTGTTTTTTATGATTTCAAACGATTTTTCTGTATAGAAATTATTCTTTAACTAATACAATTACAGCTTTATAACCTGTACCAACATTCCATTCGCTGGCAGAAATTACGGCGCCTTTGTCATCAATAACTTTAAATTCGGCTGTATTTGGAGAAGCAAAACCTTCGTTTAAAGCTTCAATATCAATTTTGTTGATTCCTTTTACCAAATTAATCTTAACGCTTTTAAATTCACCATCCAAAGAAACTTCAGGCTCAATAACTTTGTCGTTTAAATATACTTTTACTTTATCTCCGTCTACAAAAGCTGCATCACGATACATAACCGTAGAAGTAACTGCATTGGTATTGAAGTTTCCTAAAAATTGATTTCTTCTGTAGTAGATTCCTTCAACATTAGATTCTTGTTTGTAAAGATTAGTGTCTTTAAAAAGTTCATCTGGATTAACCTGTAATGGCGCAGATTTTTCTACAAGTGCAGGCGGATTTTCTTTTGGCGCTTCTTCTTTCGGCGGAATAACTTCTTTTTTATTCGCATTTTTTGCTGGGATACTTTTGAATTTACTGTTCAATTCTTGTGAAAATCCCTGTAGTGAAAAAGTAGCAACGGCGATTATCAAAAATATTTTTTTCATGTTCTATAATATTAATCTTGAGGGGTATGATTTTTATAAGATTAGATGCATCATAATCTTTTATATATAAACATTTTATAAAACGAATTATTGCATTGTTATGAATTAATTGTCGAAAAATTAACTTCTGTTTTTATAAAAATTGAATGTTTTATTGTGAATGTGGTTTATCTTTATAGATTATTGAAATTATACGAATAAGTTTTTTTTCTAATTATTTATTCGAAAAAAAATAACCAATTATGGAATGGAAAAATGTTCTAACAGATTTATTTAAAGTTGATTATCCGATAATACAAGCGCCGATGTTAGGTGTTACAACTCCAGAAATGACTGCGGCTGCTTCTAACGCTGGCGCTTTAGGATCACTTGCGCTTGGAGATCTTCCGGCAGAAAAATGTATCGAATTAATTAAGCAAACTAAAAAACTTACCAACAAGCCTTTTGCAGTAAATATTTTTGTCAATAAAATTGATTCAATTACGCCAGAACTAGAAAAAAAATATAATCAAACCAAAAAGCATTTAATAGAAATTGCAGAGAAGAACGAAATTATAGCTGATTTTCCGGATATAAATGAAATTCAACTAACAGATTATCATGATCAGATTGAGGCGATTATTCTCGAAAATTGTAGAATTTTAAGCTTTACTTTTGGAAATTTAGATGAAAAAAGTATTGCATTTTTAAAAGAAAACAATGTAATTCTTATTGGAACCTGCACCTCTGTTGAAGAAGCTATAGTTTTGGAGAAGAGCGGCATTGATGTTATTTGCGTTCAAGGAATTGAAGCAGGAGGACATCGTGGAAGTTTTTTAGAAGAAACGATTCCGCAAATTGGAGGATTATCATTGCTTTCGCAAGTAGCAGACAATATAAATGTACCGATTATTTATGCGGGAGGAATTTATAATGCTAAAACTTTGCTGGCATCTAAAACTTTGGGAGCAAATGGTTTTCAAATTGGAAGTTTATTTCTAGGAACGCCCGAAAGTGCTTTAATAGATTTTGAAAAACAACGCCTTAGAAAATTAAAAGAAAATGAAATCGTTTTAACCAAAAGTTTTTCAGGCAGATACGCGCGCGGAATAAAAAATGCTTTTATAGAAGAAATTGAAAATTCTGAATATATTCTTCCTTATCCTTATCAAAATAAATTAACTGCTGATTTGAGAAAAAGTTCTAAATCGCAGAAAAATTCTGATTTTGTAAGTATTTGGGCTGGACAATCTATTAACGGTTATCCAGCAGTTTCAACTGAAATTGTTATTCGAAATTTAATTGAAGAAATTACGCAGAATAAATATCAGCGATGAATAAATGATTTTTAGATAAATGATAAATCATGATTAATTGAATATTTTATTAGCAAAAGCCCCAGCGGGGTAAAATATTTATAGAATTACATGCGGATAAAATAAAAAAAAGCTCCAGAGGAGCGACATATTTTTTTTCAATTTAATATATGTCGCTCCGCTGGAGCTTTAGATTGTATATGTTTATTCTATAAATATTTCGCTTCTCCGAAGCTTACAAAAATAGTTATTATAGCTCTTTTCAGTTTAAATTGTTGTTGGCAAAAGCCTCGCAATACTCTTTTATTAATTGTCTTACGCTTCTAAATTGTTCCATTATTTCAGAATCTGTTCCTGTAGCTTTTGCGGGATCGGGAAAATTGTAATGAAATTTTTTAGCTTTTGTAGGGAAGAAAGGGCATCTTTCTTTCGCGTTATCACAAACAGTAATCACAAAATCAAAATCGATATTTTGGTATCCCTCTATATTATTTGAGGTGTGATTTGAAATGTCAATTCCGTCTTCTTTCATTATCAAAATTGCTTTCGGATTTACGCCATGCGTTTCTACACCAGCGCTGTAAACTTCGGCTTTATTGCCTGAAAAATAACGCATATAACCTTCTGCAATCTGACTTCTGCAACTATTTCCTGTACAAAGTATTAATATTTTCTTTTTCATAGTTTAAACAAATAACCAAATCAGATTTATGATACAGAATTTAGGTTCAAAACCAAAAATAAACTGTAGCACAATTACAGATGTGGTGATAATAATTGGTTTTTTATATTTTATAATTTTAGCTTTCATCAACTTAACAGCATCCTGAATTTGGCGAACAAGAAGAGGTTTTATCTGTAGATTCTCTTAAAATTATTTTTTGTTTTTCAGCTGGAATTCCGCAAGCATCTTGTGCTAAACAGGCTGTTGTTTTGTTTTTAAGAACGAAGTTTTTACCATTAAAAGCTAAATCATATTTTCCGATGGTTTCGTTTTGATATTCAACTTCAATTTCTAAGTCTTGAATATTTAGTTTTTCTTCAGAAAGTGTAATAATGTTTAATAGTTTATTTGGTTTTAAACGATGTTCAAAATCATTTGCATTCCAAAGCTGAAAGTTTGCAACTTCTTCATTTCTAATGACTCCGCCGCAGTCTATAAAGTTCTTTTTGATTATTCCAACTTCTGTAACATGGAAATGTTCGGGAACAAAAGTTCCGTTTTCTAATTGAAATTCAACATTTTCTAATGTTGGTAAAATCTGTTTTACTTCTGATAATTTCATCTCTTTTTATTTTAATTTGTTTATTGCAATATTACGATATAACGAATCAAAAAAAATGTTTTAGCAACATTTTGATTTTGAAAGGTTTTGAGTAATGTTTAGGAAATAATTATTTAAAATTTCAATAGCTTTTTCGTCAATACAGTAACAAATAGAGTTTCCTGAAATATTTCCTTTAATAATTCCTGCATTTTTCAATTCTTTTAAATGCTGAGAAACTGTTGGCTGTGCAAGCGGAAGTTCATTTACAATATCGCCGCAAATGCATTCATTTACTTTTAATAAATATTCTAGAATTGCAATTCTCGCAGGATGCCCCAAAGCTTTTGCTATTTTTGCAATCTGATTTTGTGCGTCTGTAAAATGTTCAGTTTTAGTAGCTCCCATTTTTTATTATTTAATATTGCAATATTACGATATAAAATTAAACCAACAAAATTATCCAATAATTATATGTTTTTTAGTTTGAAAATAATTAAGAATATTCTTGTAAATGAGAAGAAAGTTGCTATTTTTGATCACTCTTTAAACTGTTGAACATAAATACTTTGAAGTTTTAATTTACTAACTAAACCAACCAAAAACCGTATGTCTAATCTCAAAAGTTTTCTTTTATTATTTCTGATTTCAGCTACTTTATTTTCGCAACAAATCACCGTAAAATATGTTGGAAATAGCGAAGGTATCATTAATCTAACTTCAGAATCAAGAGCAAATATTTATGATCGAGCGGTTCTAAGTACAAAGAATAGAGAATTAATAGTCGATAATGATTGTTCAATTTTTTGCAATGATATTTATAGAGGTACTTTTATTTACGCAGCACCAAACGAAACTTTAGAATTTGATATTGATGCAAAAGGGTTGATACATTATTATTGTGCTTCAAATCCGATTCGTAAATCTGAATCTGATTTTTTAAATGAATCTTTTGAAAAATATGGATTAATTAAGAATCTTCCAAATTATAATCAATTGAAGATTATTATGGCATCGCAAAAGATGAATGCTTACTTTGATAAAGATTATATAAAAGAAAAGGAATTATTAGAAACGTATTTTAAAGAGAATAAGCTCTCAAAAGAATTCTACGATTATTTTTCTGCTACTTATTGGAGTTTAACTTTATATAATGAATTAGAAGAAAAAAATATAAATCCAAACACATTTAAGGCGATTGAAGAAAGTTTTGATCAAGCTGATGCATTGCTCGAAGTAGATAAATACCGCGAACTTCTTCAAAATTATGTTCAGAAACGAATGAAGGTTTTGGGTTTGAAAAAAAGCTTTTCTGGCGAAATGGAGTTTATTTCTAAAATCTTCTATAATCAGAATATTGTAGATTATTTATTGTATTCGACTATTTATTATCCGATAAGTATTAGAGATCAGAAAGTTCCTTTTGATCCAAAAGCATTAGAAATATTTAGAAAATACTGCAAAAATCAGACTTTTGTAGCTAATGTTGAAAATGAATTGAAACCTGCTCAAACCCCTTTAGTTTTAAAAGAAATAATTAAAAAACACGAAGGAAAATTGGTTTTGATTGACTTTTGGGCTTCATGGTGTATGCCGTGCCGAGAAGAATTTCCAGACGAAAAAAAATTAATGGATAAATATAAAGACGTTGCTTTTGTATTTATTTCTATTGATAAAAGCGCAAACTCTTGGAAAAAAGCAATGGCTGTTTACAAAGATATTTTGAACAAAGAAAATAGTGTTTTAATCGCTAAATCTGAAAAAGACGAGTTATTAAAACAAATTAATGTAAGTACAATTCCGCGTTATGTTTTAATTGGAAAAGATGGAAAAATTATTCATAAAGACGCGCCAAGGCCTTCTACGCCTGAAATTCAAACTTTGATTGAGAAATATTTGTAGCGCTTTGATCGTCGTTTATTCATCACACTAAATCTTTTATTTTGTAAAAAAGTTCTTTCGAGCTTGCAGAGCCATAATAAGCGTTCTATATTTGCGGCTGATTTTGGTCTGTTTTTTCATCAGAAAAAATAGTTAAAAGGGAATCAGGTGCAAATCCTGAACAGACCCGCTACTGTAAGTTCTACACAAAATCTTTAAACATTACTAATGCCATTGTCCCGCTTTGCAGGGTGAGAAGGCCGTTTAAAGATGGAACAAGTCAGGAGACCTGCCACGATCACATAGTTTAAAACTTTCGTGGTATGAAGTTGATGACAAAGATAATGACCAGCTGTTTTTACAGCGGGGTCAATTCTACGTTTATGTAATTACTACATCACTGAAAGTTTATTTAATTCAATCGTGATGTGTAATTTAAAGAAAACTTTCTTTTCTGCTTTTTTAATAATTGTTCCATTTCTGCTTTATTCACAAGTAGTTACTGATAGTTCTCGGGTTTTAAAAGAAGTAATTTTAAAAGGAAAACCGTATCAGGAAGTTATTCCTGTACAAAGTCTTTCGGGTGTTCTGCTCGAAAAATTGGCAAGCCATAATGTTGCCGATGCACTTCGTTATTTTGCCGGAACTCAAATCAAAGATTATGGTGGTGTTGGCGGTTTAAAAACCGTTGATGTTCGTAATATGGGAACGCATCATGTTGGTGTTTTCTATGACGGAGTTCAACTCGGAAATGCCCAAAACGGCGTTACAGATCTCGGAAAATATTCGCTTGACGATATGGAATCTTTGACGATGTATAATGGACAAAAAAGTGAAATTTTTCAATCGGCTAAAGATTTTGCTTCAGCTTCAGCAATCTATTTACGAACAAAACGTCCTGTTTTTGTGGGTTCAAAAAAGACAAATCTTCTCGTTCGTTACAAAACAATGTCTATCAATTATCATGATCCTTCTTTTAGATGGGAACAAAAATTGAGCGATAAAGTTAGTATGAGCGTCAGTTCAGAGTACATTAAATCGAACGGACAATACAAGTTTAGATACAAAAGAAAAAATCAAGACGGAAGTGTGGCTTACGATACCACCGCAACGCGATGGAACAGCGATATTGAAGCTTTACGATTTGAATCTGGTGTTTACGGAAAAATAAATAAAGGTACTTGGGACGCCAAAGTTTACTATTATGATTCTGAAAGAGGCGCACCAGGTGCAATCGTAGAGAATAAATTTAGAGACGGATTCAGACAATTTGACAAGAATTTTTTCGGACAGGCTTTTTTAACGAAAGATGTTTCTGAGAAGTACAAATTTCAAATTAAAGGAAAATTCGCTTACGATTACACGCATTACATTGCCAGAGATACGACGAACGTGTTAGGAGAAACCGTAACCGAAGGTGCGCAATCTGATGATAGTTATTTTCAGCAAGAAGCCTATTTTTCTGCCGTAAATATGTACAGCATTTTACGCACTTGGGATGTTTCGCTGTCAACCGATTTTCAATACAATAAATTAAATGCAACGAGGAGAGGAATCGAAACGCAATTTTCTTTTCCGCAGCGTTATTCTGCTTTAGTTTCTCTTGCCACTTCTTATCGATATGAAGGTTTTAAAGTTTTAGGAAATGTGCTTGCAACCCGCGTTATCGAAGAAGTGAAATACAATGCCAAAGCGCCCAATAAAACCGAAATGACGCCTGCTTTATTTCTTGGTTATACGCCTTTCAAAAAATACGATTTCAATTTAAGAGCTTTCGCAAAACGAATTTTCAGAATGCCAACTTTCAATGATTTGTATTATACAATGGTTGGTTCTAGTACTTTACGACCAGAATATATGAACCAGTATGATGTTGGTTTTACGTTTAATTTCCCCGTAAGGGAAAGCTTTTTTGACAAATTTTCGATTCAAGCAGATGGTTATTATACCAATACAAAAGACAAAATTGTAGCCGCGCCGACAGCAAATTTATTCCGATGGATGATGACGAATATCGGACAAGTAAAAGGAAAAGGAATTGAAACGGTTGTAAATATGGCAACGCATTTTGATAAAGTATATCTAACAGCAAATCTAACCTATACGTATTCTAAAAGTCAGGATTTCACCAAAATTTCAGGTTTAGAAATGTCTTCTTATGGCGATCAGATTCCTTACACGCCTTGGCACAGCGGTTCTGGAATTTTAAATGCAGGTTATCAATCTTGGAACTTCAACTACAGTTTTATTTATGTTGGAAAACGCTATAACGGAAACGTCAATAATATCAAAGTAAATGAAGTACAACCTTGGTACACGCACGATTTGGCAGTTCAGAAAGCATTCACTTTTAATACTTATAAATTGAATGCAACTGTTGAAGTCAATAATGCATTCAATCAGCAATATGAAGTGATTTACAATTATCCGATGCCCGGAAGAACATTCAAATTTATAATTGGTTTTGAGTTATGAAAAGGAACATTATAAAAATAGTATTTAGCTTATTTATTATCTCTTCTCTAGTTTCTTGCAGAGAAGATGAAACCGTTTTTCTTTCTTCAGATGTGAGTGTCGCCGCACCGAGAAGTGATGGAAATATTGAAGGTTTTTATCTTCTCAACGAAGGGAATATGGGAATGAACCGAGCGAGTATTGACGTTTTTAATTACAGAACAGGAAATTATACAACCGATGTTTATTCTGAAAGAAATCCAAATGTTGTAAAAGATTTGGGCGATGTTGGAAACGATATTCAGATTTATGGAAATAAAGTCTATGCCGTAATTAATGTTTCGAACAAAGTAGAAGTTTTAGATAAATGGACAGCAAAACGAATCACGAAAATTGATATTCCGAATTGCCGTTATGTGACTTTTTATAAAGACAAAGCATATGTGAGTTCGTATTCTGGACCAGTTGCGATTAATCCGAATGCTGAAATTGGTTTTGTTGCCGAAATTGATACGACTTCTTTAGAAATAAAAAGAAAAGTGAATGTTGGTTATCAGCCTGAACAAATGGTCGTTCATAACGGAAAATTATATGTTGCGAATTCTGGCGGTTATCGTGTGCCAAATTATGATAGAACTGTTTCGGTAATTGATTTAGAAACATTCACAGAAATAAAAAAAATAGACGTCGGCATCAATTTGTATAGTATGGAAATTGACAGTCGCGGTGATATTTATGTGAGTTCAAGAGGAGATTATTATAACACGCCATCGAATCTTTTTGTAATTGATACCAAAACAGACGAGAAGAAAATGCAACTCGATATTCCTGCTTTAGGAATGTGTTTGGTTGATGATCTGCTTTATTATTACAGCGTTTCGTGGAGTTATCTAACGAACAGCAATAAGATTACGTACGGAATTTTTGATACCAAAACCAAGAAAATAATCAGCGATAAAATTATTACCGACGGAACCGACAAAAAAATCATGATTCCGTACGGACTTCAGGTAAATCCAGAAACCAAAGAAATCTATATTACCGATGCTCAAAATTATGTCGTAACGGGATATATCTATTGTTTTACGCCCGATGGAAAATTAAAATGGAAAACTACAGCAGGAAATATTCCCGCGCATATTGCTTTTAAAACCAAAAAATAAAAATATGAATCAAAGATTTTTTAAATACTGTCGATTATTAGCATTTGCTTTTTTGACGATAATCCTTGTGAATTGTTCAGGCGGGAATGACGGAAGTGAATCGGGTGGAGAAGAACCGCAAACTAGCGAGTATAAAACAAATCGCTTTTCGATTGTTATTTTGAATGCAAAAACAAATGCCAGTGCAAATGCGGTTTACAATTGGACAATTGAAAGTGTTTCTTCAGAAAATTATTCTTTGGTTAATACAACTTCAAAAGAAGCTTTGTTTGCGGCGTCGGCAGAAGGAACTTACATATTCAATATCGCAATTACAGATAAAGGAACTACGAAGAATCAGAAAGTTACAGTTGTAGTCACTACAGAAACTTCAGAGTTAAAAAGTTATATCTCACAAGTATTCGAATTTAAACCAGCGCCAGGACAATTTGTAAATGATCTTCCCGTGGCAAATGACGGCGATTCGGCTGATCGAATTTTGACGAGAGCGAATTCGTATTTGGCAAAGAAAAACGGTGATCTTATTTCGCTTGGTGCATTTGGTGGTTATGTAGTTTTTGGTTTTGATCATAGCATTGTAAACTTAAAAGGCAGACGTGATTTTAGAGTTTTAGGAAATGCTTTTTGGGCAGATGCCAATCCGAATCCAAATTCGGGATTGAGAGGCGGAAGCAGCGAAGCAGGCGTAATTATGGTTTCGTACGATAAAAACAAAAACGGACTTCCAGATGATGAATGGTACGAAATTGAAGGCGGAGGACATAAAATGGAAAAGACGATTCGCAATTATGAGATTACGTATCATAGACCAGATCCGAATAAAAAACCCGTTCCAGGTGGCGGAACCGGAACTGTACTTTTTACCGATTTAGAATATATCTATTGGAAAGACAATCAAGGAAAAGAAGGTTATCTGGCGCAAAATAATGCGTACAATCATTCGCTTGAATATTGGCCAAAATGGCAAAAAGACCAAGCAACAATTACTTTTAAAGGAACAAGATTACCAGATAATGCTGTGGACGAAAGCGGAAACGGAAGTTATTTTGTTCAATATGCCTTTTTATACGGTTATGCCGATAATGCTCCAAACAACGACGATGAATCTGCAATTGATATTGATTGGGCAATTGACAGTAGTGGGAAAAAAGTACAGCTTCCTGCAATAGATTTTGTAAAAGTTTACAATGGCTTAAATCAGCAAGCGGGATGGCTTGGCGAAACTTCAACCGAAATTATGGGCGCAACCGATCTGCATCTTTTAGGAGAAAATATTCCAACCAGATAAAATTCACAAGTATCAAATCAATTTATTATAATCAGTTTATGAAAAAAAAAGTTACCCAATTTTTATTGCTCGCATTTGCATTTGCCTTTATCGGATGCAGCAGTGATGACAAAGATGAAAATGCGAATGCAATTAACATTACGCTTCAGGAAAAGTATGAAACGCCAACATTTACGGTTTTAGATATTACAGCTTCAGATGCTGGTGCAACGGCAAAATACGAATGGATTATGACTAAAAATCCAGTAAATCAAGTAACAGATTCTGTTGTTGGAAATACGAAAGATTTACGATTTACAGCGATTTATGCGGGTTCTTATGAATTTACATTGAATGTTACAGCCGACAATAAAAAAGGAACAAAAAGTACGATTATTAATGTAAAGAATGAAGTTACCAATTACAGTCCGTATATCACGCGCATTTTTGATTTTGATCCTGCACCAGGAATGTTTGCCAATGATATTTACAAAGACGGAAACACGAAAGAAGATGTAGTAAAAACGGCATTAGGAAGAATTAATGAAACTAATGTTGGCTATTTATTGGATTTAGGTGGTTTTGGAGGTTCTATTGTAGTAGGTTTCGATCATACTGTGGTAAATGTTCCAGGTATAAGTGATTTTAGAGTTTATGGAGGAGATGTTTCAAATCCAACGGGAACAAAGGCAAATCCACCCGCACCAGGATTAATTTTTGTGGCTTACGATAAAAACAAAAACGGAAAACCAGATGCAGATGAATGGTATGAAATTATCGGAAGTCAGCATGCTAAATCTACAACTGTAAAGGATTTTAAAATTACTTATAAGAAAAAAGCAGTAGGAGAACCTTTAGTAACTTCAAGTGCTCTTTGGACAGATTACGAACATGTTTATTGCGAAAATAGTAAAGGAGAGAAATATTATCTGCCAAGACCAAGAGGTAAAAAAGAATTTTATCCTTTATGGGCATCACAAACTTCGGTGAGTTATGAAGGATTAAAACTAGATGTAGATTTTAAAACAGCTCGAGCGGGACAGACAACACTTTGGTATTCAACGCCTCCAGAATGGGGTTATGTAAATGCTATAAATCCAGATATTGATATTGACTGGGCGGTAGATAAAAACGGAAATAAAGCTAATCTTCCAGGAATCGATTTTATAAAGGTAGTCAATTGTGTGAGCGAGCCAATGGGACTTTGCCAGCAACAATCTTCAATGGCAACTGTATTTGCAGGCGCAGGAGATCTTCATATAGTAAAAAAATACAATTTAAAAACACGCAAATAAATAAGACCATGAAAAAGTTTTTAAAATATAGTTTAATCTTAACCACTCTTGCGTCTTTTTATTCTTGCAGTAATGACGATTCAAAACCAGAAGAAATTGTAGAGGTTAAAGATCCTGTAATTGCAATAAAACTAGCTTCGGACTTTGCAGTACAAAAATATAATGTGGCAGAAATAGCACCAGAAGTTACAATCGAAAATGGTGAAGGAAAAACAACAGCATATCAATGGTCAGTTAAAGTTACGGGCAAAGATGGAGTTGCAAAAGATTCGATCATTGGCGACAGCAAAACATTATTATTTATAACACCAAAAGCTGCCGATTATGTTTTGGATTTTAAAGTTACCGTAGATAAAATTGTGAAACAAGCTTCTACAAAAGTTACAGTTTCAGAAACTGGAAAAACTTATACAGCAAAAGCGTTAAAACTTATCGAATTTATACCTGCTCCAAGCTTTCTTATGGATAGTTATACTACAAAAGAGGAAGCTTTACAACAAGCGCAAATTAGTATAAATGAAGGAGGTTCTATCAATTTAGGAACTTTTGGAGGATATATTGTCACAGCTTTTGATCATACCGTCGTAAACACATTCGGTAAACGTGATTTTGTTGTTCAAATGGCAGCAAGTACTGCAACCGTTAAATATTCTCCAGTAAGTATAGCTGTTGCTTATGATGCTAATAAAAATGGTATTGCCGATGAAAATGAATGGTATGAAATTGCCGGAAGTGAACACTATAAATCGACCACGGTTAAAAATTATGAGATAACATACAAAAAGCCTAACACGACCGCGAGTCCGGTAACAGGTACAGCTTCTTGGCAGTACGATACAGCATATCTTCCTTGGACAGATAACAAAAATGGTTCTGGAACAATCACAAGAACAAATAACCGCAGAAGAAATAATTATTATCCTTCGTGGGCAGGAGATTCTTATACTTTAAAAGGAACAAAATTATTTATACCAACAAAAGATGTTAGTGATGGCGCAGGAACGGCGTACAACGTTGGAACTTTTGATTGGGGTTACGGCGGTATAAAAGATTCTTCAATAGATATTTCTTGGGCTGTAGATAAAGACGGTAAAAAAGTGCATTTACCAGGAGTTGATTTTGTAAAAGTTTATGTGCCAACTTTTACAGCATTAGGAGCCAATGATTTACTAACGAGCATTTTTCAGGAGGTTTCAGATTTGAATTTTCCAAAACAGTAAAAAGATTATTAACCCTAAATTTTATAAATAATGAAAAAAGTAGTTTATTTTTTGACCTTAGGTCTAATGCTTGGATTTTCATCCTGTAGTAATGATGATGATGTTTTAAATAATGAAAGCGCTAATTCAGCACTTAAAACAACATCTAAAACTGCAAAAACAGCTGTTACAGATCCTTCAATTGGAAGTACGACAACACTTAATTTAACGAGCGCATTATTGAGCAGCGGCATAACCACAACAGGAGGAAAGTACTGGGAAAATACTTATGTTGCCAATACTAATTTAAATGTAGATATTTTTACTTTTTCGCATACAGGAACGTCGTCAGGTTATAATTATTGGGACGGATTTATTGTTTCTAATGTAAATGATATTACAGATTATGGTTCTGGTACAGGTCCAGGCGGATCAGACGGATGGGTGCCTCATCAATGGGGAAATATGGCAGGAAGCGGTTTCGGATCTTCTTCTACCACTTCAGCAGGAACACCAGGAACGCCTGGAGATCCATATATTGTGGCTTATTGGTCTAGTTACTTAGATCCTGTTTCTCCACAAGGAAGTACTTTTTCTGAGTCAGGATTTTCTAATTGGATTAAAATTGGAAATACTGGAGTGTACAAAGTTGAAGGTTTAAAAATCAACATGCATCCTTGGCCTTATTACGGCTGTTTATATGGAGACGGATTTGCTCAGCCTTTTACTTCAGGAGATCATTTCGAATTATTGATTTATGGTGTTGATGAAAACGGAACAATTACAAACCCTGTAACGCAGACTTTGGCAGATTACACAGGTTCGTCTTTGGTTATGCCAACGGGTTGGGTAAGTGTTGCAGCAAATAAACTTCAAGCTTTAGGAAACGTTCAATATCTTGTTTTTCAAATGGCTTCAACAGATTCAGATCCGATTTATGGGATGAATACGGCGGCTTATTTCTGTTTAGATAAACTTTCGGTTAAACGAATGTATTAATTTAAAATTGCCATAACATATTTAAAAAATCCCTTTTTGCTATTTTAGTAAAAAGGGATTTTTCAATTAAAAAGATTATTATATTTACTCTTAAAAGCGGTAAATATGAAAGCAATGATCATTGGAGCAACTGGCGCAACAGGAAAAGAATTAGTCAATTTATTATTAGAAAATAATGACTATTCTGAAGTCTGCATTTTTGTTAGACGTTCTACAGGTAAATCACATCCAAAATTGACAGAGCATGTTATTGATTTTTCTAAACTCGATTCTTATAAAAATTTGATTAATGGAGATATTCTTTTTTCCTGCTTAGGAACAACTTTAAAAGACGCTGGTTCAAAAGACAATCAATGGAAAATCGATTTTGACATTCCAGCGCAATTTGCTGCTATTGCCAGAGAAAATCATGTAAATTCTTTAGTTTTAGTTTCATCTTACGGAGCTTCATCAAAAAGCAATGTTTTTTATTCTATGATGAAAGGAAAACTGGAAGAAAATATAGAGAGTCTTCATTTTCCGCAATATATTATTTTCAGACCAGGTCCGCTTATTCGTGAAGGTTCAGATCGTTGGGCAGAAAAAGTTTCGATAAAACTCATAAAAATGCTGAATACAATTGGTCTTTTTAAGAATCTGAAACCCATTTCAACCGCATTTTTGGCATCCAAATTAGCAAAAGCACCGAAAGAATTTTCAACAGGAAAAATAATTCTTGAACTTAATAAAATTCTAAAGCTTTAAATTAAAAATCAGTTTTTAACTTATTATAAATCAGCCTCTTTACAAATATGTGAAGAGTTTTTTTTGTATATTTGAATTGTTATTTTGTTGATTATTAATAGTTTAATGATGATTTGTGATGAAAATGAAAACTACTTTTCCAACAGATTCAGCCGAATTGTTTTTAACAGATGGCGGACTCGAAACTACTTTGGTTTTTCTACAAGGTTTTGATCTTCCTTTTTTTGCTGCTTTCGATATTTTGAAACATGAAAAAGGCTACAACGCTATTAAAGATTACTACAGACGATATTTGGAAATTGCCAAGAAATACAAAACCAATTTTATTTTAGAAAGCCCAACTTGGCGTGCAAATCCAGATTGGATAGAAAGAATTGGATATTTTCGGCATCAATTACAAGAGTTAAATGAAAAAACTGTAGTTCTTTTACAAGGTTTAAAAACAGAATTTAAAAATGATATTGAAACCATTTTAATAAGCGGTTGCATTGGTCCGCGTGGCGATGGTTATGTTCCAGAAAATTGTATGACAATTGAAGAATCAGAAAATTATCATGCTGAACAAATAAAAGTTTTAAGTCAAATTTCTGTAGATTTAGTTTCGGCTATAACCATGAATTATGTAGAAGAAGTTATCGGAATTGTAAAAGCCGCTGAAACCTTCAATTTGCCTGTTGTTATTTCGTTTACAGTAGAAACAGACGGAAAACTTCCAACAGGAATGAGCCTAAAAGAAGCTATTGAAACAGTCGATAAAAGCGTAAATATTCCTCCACTGTATTACATGATAAATTGTGCGCATCCAACACATTTTCAAAAAGAGTTAAACGAAAACGAAGATTGGGTTAAACGAATAAAAGGTTTGAGAGCAAATGCTTCGTGTAAAAGTCATGCGGAATTAGACGAATCGACTGTTTTAGATCGCGGCGAACCCGCAGAATTAGGAAAAGAATACAAGAACTTAAAAGGTTTATTTCCTCATTTGAATGTTTTCGGAGGCTGTTGCGGAACCGATGAAGAACATATTTTAGAAATTGTCGGTCAGTTAAAAAGTTAGTTTCATTTTATAAAAACAAAAAATGCTTTTTGATTTGGTGAAAAAATAATACTATTCTGATAATCAAACAGGTTTTAAGCAAAATAAGAGATTTTTGCTGATTTTGCCTTATCTTTGCGCACTTACCTACTTAAGAAATGAGAGATTACCCCATTCCAGAAAATGAGCTGCAGCGTTTAGCAGCTTTAAAACGTTACAATATCCTTGATACACTTCCCGATAATGCTTTTGACGATGCCACAAAACTGGTTTCTTATATCTGTGGCGTGCCAATTGCACATATTTCTTTTATAGACGAGACAAGACAATGGTTTAAATCTGAAATTGGAGTAGGAGTTTCTGAAGTTCCGCGTGAAATCTCATTTTGCAACTACACGATTTTGGATACGAAAATGGTCGAAATTAATGATACTCATTTAAACGACACTTTCAAGGACGATCCTAATGTAACGGGCGGCTTTAATGTTCGTTTCTACGCAGGAGTGCCGCTTACGACTCCAGACGGATACAATATCGGAACTTTGTGCGCAGTAGATCATGTAGTAAAAGAACTAGATGATAATCAGCGAAATGCACTTTCTATTGTGGCAAAACACGTTATGGCGCAATTAGAATTGGGTACAAAAAATTATGAATTATATACGCAAAGACAAATTGCGGAACGTGCAGTTTTGGCAAAAGATAATTTCTTAGCCAATATGAGCCACGAAATCAGAACGCCATTAAATGCTATTATTGGTTTTACAGATCTTTTGGCTCAAACAGATTTAGATGATGTTCAACAAGATTATATTGACAGTGTACAAGTTGCTGGAGAAAATCTGCTTATTATTATCAATGATATTCTGGATCTTTCAAAAATAGAATCTGGAAATCTAACTATAGAATCGGAACCTTTTAATCTGAAAAGAACACTTAAGCATGTCTATAATTTATTGAAAGTTAAAGTTCATAAAGATGTTGAGTTTAATCTTTATTTAGATGCCGATATGCCAGATAATGTTATTGGCGATCAAGGAAGATTGAACCAAATATTGGTTAATTTAGTTGGTAACTCTCTTAAATTTACTCAAGAAGGCGAAGTAACTGTTTCTGTGAAGAAAGTAGAGGAAAGTGATGATAAGTACAAACTTAGATTTTCTGTAAAAGATACTGGAATCGGAATACCAAAAAATAAACTTAAAACTATTTTTGAACGTTTTACGCAAGGTGAAGAAAGTACAACCAGAACGTTTGGAGGCACAGGACTTGGACTAAATATTGTAAAACAATTGGTAGAATTGCATAAAGGAGAAATTCACGTAAAAAGCGAACTCAATCGCGGCTCAGAATTTTTCTTTTTCCTAACTTATAAAAAAGCTGCCACTCCAAAAACAACAGTAAAATCGATATCTAAGAACGATCTTGGAAGTTTAAAAATTTTGCTTTGTGAAGATAATGCTCTAAATCAGAAATTAGTAAAAAGTGTTATTGAAAATTTTGGTTTTGAATTAGATACGGCTTCAAATGGAGATGAAGGCATAGAACTTTTATCTCAAAACAAATATGATTTAGTTTTAATGGATCTTCAAATGCCAGTAAAAGATGGCTACCAAACTACAGATTATATTAGAAATCAGATGAATTCTTCGGTACCGATTATTGCCATGACGGCACATTCTTTGGTTGGAGAACAAGAACGCTGTTATAAAGAAGGAATGAATGGTTACGTGCCAAAACCTTTTAAACAATCTGTACTCTTAAAAGCAATAAAAGCGGCAATGACAGAAGATTTTACAATTGAAAAGAAAAGAAGAATAGATTTTTCTTTTTTAGATGAAATGGCTTGTGGAGACGAACAATTTAAAAAGGAAATGATTCATCTTTTCTTAGAAAAAATTCCGAATCAAGTAGCAGAATTAGAAGAAGCTTTTAAAAACAACAATCACGATAGTGTAAAAAAACTGGCTCACAATATGAAGTCAAGTTTAGATATTTTTATGTTGGAAGATTTAAGCAAATGTGCTTCAATAATTGAAGAAGAAGCTTCAATGAATCAATTTTCTACAGAAATTCTAGATAAGATAAATTATTTAAGCTGTGGAATTGCTGAGGTCGTTAAAATTTTAAAAGAACTATGATAAAAGAGAAATAAGCAATAGCTTTACAATTCTGACGTTATAATTAAATTTTTGCCCCAAGTTTAAAATTTTAAAAAATGAGAATAATTTTAGCCGAAGATAATGACATCCTACGCAAATCATTATCTTTTTTCTTAGAATCTAAAGGATTTAGTGTTGACCAGTTTTCGGATGGCAAAGATGCACTCGAAGCCATTGAAAACAATACCTACAATCTAATTCTTACCGATATTAATATGCCTGGCATTAGCGGAATGGAAATTACGCAATATGTTAGAGAAACACTCAAATCGGATATTCCAGTTATTATATTGACTTCTTCTGGTGTAGAACAAACTGAGCTTGACTCTTTTGATATTGGCGCCAATGAGTTTATTGCTAAACCAGTAAGTCCGGCTGTTCTTTTAGTGAGAATCAATAAATTACTAAATACACGCGCGTAATGAAATCCATATATTATTTTATCTGCCTTTTATTTATTTCTTCCGTTGCCATTGGTCAGGAAATCAATGTTGATGAAACTTTAACTGCCGTAAAACGAGAAGTTGAAAAAGAAAACTACGACAAAGCTTTATCTCTCATAGAACCTTTACGTGCCAAATATCCTCAAGATGAAGATATTCAAACCTATACAGCAAGAATTTATAGCTGGAAAAAAGATTATAAAACGGCAATCAAAATTTTGTTGCCATTGACAGATCGAGTTAATCCGAATCCAGAAGCGCTTCAAGCGATAATCAATGTTTATTTTTGGTCTGAGAATTATGAGAAATGTAATTTATATTGCGATAAATATCTAGCAATAGATCCGAAATCTGTCGAAATCTTAAAAATTAAAGCAACTTGTCTAGAAAAACTAAATCGCGATCAAGAAGCTTTAGAATTGATAGAAAAAGCCTCTTTTGCAGACAACAGCACGCAAGCATTTAAAGGAATTAGAACCTTAATTGGACGTAAAGCAAAAAATGCCGTTTCTGTTTCTTATTTGAATATCTCGACTTCAGATCCTGGTCAATCTCCATTTCATTACGGTTATGCTGAGTATTCGCATAAATTCAGCAAATCTGCTATTGTAGGAAGGGCAAACATCGGAAATGTAAGCAATGAAACGCAAATGCTATTTGAAACCGATTTCTATCAAACCTTTTCGAATAAAAGTTATCTATATGCAAATGCAGGAGTTTCTACAGGAGAAACGATTTTCCCAGTAGCAAAAGCGGGGTTAGAATATTATTTTAAACCCTATAAAAAATTTGAATATTCACTCGGAGCAAGATTTATGCATTTTGATACCGACGATATTACTTTGGTAACGGGTCAGCTTTCTTATAATCCAGGAATTTACTCTTTTGCTTACAGACCATATTACGATACTTCAAACGAATTATTTTCTCATGTTTTAAGTATTCAAAGAACAAATGAAGAAAAAGAACGAATCATTAGATTAGAACTTCAATACGGAAATGTACCTTATTTGTATCTGTATAATAATTTTACGCAGCCTTTAAAAGCGTATCGAATCGGAGTTCAATACCAACATCGAATAGGCGAGTCTTTTTTTGTTCGTCCCATTTTTCTTTATGAAGACGAAGAATATATTCCCGGACAATATAGAAATAGATTTAATGTACAGTTAATTGTAACGAAACGTTTTTAATATGGAAAACCTTTGGGAACTATATAAAAGCGGAGAGTGGGAAATACCTTTTCTCACATTTTCAATATATTTGTTTGTATCGGCTTCATTTATCTTTTACCTTATAATTGTTGCAAGTAGAAATCGAAACATTAAAAGAGAAAAACTCAGACTCGAATACAATGTTTTGATTGAAAAAGTATTGTCTTCTATAATTTTTGAAGATGTACTTTATGCTGAAATCAAAAATGATAAAAATTTCATGGTGCTTTTTGACACCAGTTTTTTCAGAGAAGTTTTAACAGAAACGCTTATCAATCTTCATAAAAATTACGAAGGCGTTTATGCGCAAAAACTAGAACAATTTTATAAAGATTCAGGTTTAATAAAGGATTCATTTAAAAAACTGAAAAGCTTTAATTGGGAAATTAAATGCAAAGGAATTACAGAATTGGCAGAGTTTAATATCAATGAAGCTTTTGATCAGATTATTGCTTGCGCTAAAGCTCGAAACAAAACTTTAAAAATTACTGCTATAAACGCTGGAATTAAATTAGAAGGAACTAAAGGAATTACGCATTTAACAGAACATACCGATATTATTGACGAATGGACGCAGGTAAATATTATAAGCGCCTTTAAAAAACACGATATCGGCGATACAAAAGGTGTTGAACTTTTATTAGAATCACAAAATACAACAGTGGTTTCTCTTGGATTGAAACTTATAAAAGAATTGAAACTGACACAAAAAGTTCCTTTTGTTGCAGAATTAAGTACAAAGGCTCCAAATACAAGTATAAAATATGAAGCGCAAAGTGTTTTACAAGCGTTAACAATATAAATAGTAAAGAATGACTTTTTTTAATACAGACATAACATGGTTTTTAGATGTGTATATTCTTTTCATATTGGGATATGCTATTCTAATTATGTCTTCGTACTTAATATTGGCTTACCTTTCGCAAAAAGAATTAAGAAGTTATCTAAAGAAAAATAGCTTTGTAGATTATGAAGTGCTTCTGACAAGCGAATTTGCTCCAAAACTTTCCCTGATTGCGCCCGCATATAATGAAGGTTTTACGATTGAAGAAAATGTAAAATCTTTACTTTCATTAAATTATAATAATTATCAAGTTATTGTAGTTAATGACGGAAGCAAAGATAATTCGATGGAAATCTTAATTAAAACATACGATCTTGTTTTGACAGATTTAGATATTCATCCTAAAATTGAAACCAAGAAGATAAAAGGAATTTATACTTCAAGAAATGCTGCTTTTAAAAAATTAATTGTGGTAGACAAAGAAAATGGAGGTAAAGCCGACGCTTTAAATGTTGGATTAAACATCGCACAAAATCCTTATGTAGTTTGTATTGATGTGGATTGTATTCTCGATAAAGATTCGCTTTTAAAATTGGCAAAACCGTTTTTAGAATCTCAAGGAAAAAGAATTATTGCAACTGGAGGCGTTGTTAGAATTGCCAATCAATGTGTGATTAAAAATGGTCGTTTGGTTGAGGTAAATATTCCAGATGTAATGTTGCCAAGAATTCAGGTTTTAGAATATTTAAGAGCTTTTCTTTTAGGAAGAATGGCGTGGGGGAGATTAGACGGACTTTTATTAATTAGTGGCGCTTTTGGTGCTTTCGATAAAGAAATTGCCATTTTATCGGGCGGTTACAGCACAAAAACAGTCGGCGAAGATATGGAATTGATTGTGAGAATGCGTCGTTATATGCTTGAAAATAAGTTGCCTTATGCTGTAAGTTATATTCCAGATCCTTTGTGTTGGACAGAAGCTCCAGAAGATTTCAAGATATTCAAAAAACAAAGAAGCCGTTGGATGAGAGGAACAATCGAAACACTTAGTTTTCACAAAAAAATGTTCCTTAATCCAAAATATAAACTTTTAGGAATGTTGAGTGTTCCGTATTGGACATTGTTTGAATTTCTAGCGCCAGGTATCGAATTTATTGGACTTGTAATAACCGTAATTTTTATAATTTTCGGATTATTAAATTGGCATTTCTTTTTTCTTATGTTGCTATTTGTTTATTCTTTTGCCGTTTTCTTTTCTGTTATTGCATTATTTAGCGAAGAAAGAACGTATCATAAATACCCAAAACAAACCGATTTTTTCAAGCTTTTAATGGCCGCGTTTATAGAGCCAATTTATTTTCATCCGCTTACGGTATATTCGGCTTTAATTGGTTATAAAGAAAAAATTATGGGAACTAAAGGCTGGGGCGAAATGACTAGAAAAGGTTTTACTAAGAAGTAAAATTAAAACTTAAATTCTTTTAGGAGAAAGCGCCAATAATAACATACCAAGTCCCATTCCAACAATTAATCCTCTAGATAAATCAGATATATTTACAAAGTGTGGAATAATTAATGAAGCTGCGATAATGAAAATTCCAACGGATAGCAGCATCAGCGATTTTTTGGATGTTATTTTTTCCATTTTTAATAATTTAAGGTGGATAGTTTTGAGCTTTATTTTATAAATATATTAAAAAAAAATGAAAAAAGCCAAATCAATTTTGATTTAGCTTTTTTTTAAGTATTTGATTATCTATTTTTTAATCTAAATCTGTTCTCAATATCGCGCCTGTACTGGCATTTGTTACCAATGCTCTATATTGCAAAAGCCATTTAGAATTTAACGTTTTTTTCAATGGTTTGAAAGCTGCTTTTCGTTTGGTTATTTCTTCATCGGTTAAATTTACAGACAAAATATATTGATCAACGTCAATATGAATTTCGTCTCCATCTTGAACCAAACCAATCATTCCGCCTTCTGCCGCTTCTGGAGAAACATGCCCGATTGAAGCGCCTCTAGTTGCACCGCTGAATCGTCCGTCGGTAATTAAAGCGACAGAACTTCCTAATCCCATTCCCATAATTAAACTGGTTGGAGAAAGCATTTCCTGCATTCCTGGTCCGCCTTTTGGACCTTCATAACGGATTACGACTACATTACCTGCTTTTACTTTCCCCATCATAATTCCGGCAATAGCTTCGGCTTGACCGTCAAAACAAACCGCGCTTCCTGTAAAAACACGATCTCCAGTTAAACCTGCCGTTTTAATTACAGCGCCTTGTTCGGCAAGATTTCCATACAAAATTGCCAAACCGCCAACTTTACTGTACGGATTATCAATAGTATGAATGATGGTTGTGTCTTTGATTTCTGCATTGGCAATTTTCTCCAATAAAGTTTCTCCGCCAATAGTCAGATTATCAATTAAAACGCCAGAACCTCTTTTGTTTATTTCTTTCATTACAGCATTTACACCGCCAGCTCTATTAATATCTTCCATATGAACGGTGCTTAAACTTGGCGAAATTTTAGCAATATGCGCAACATTTCCAGAAATAGTATTAATGTCTTGCAGTTTAAAAGCAACATTTGCTTCATTTGCAATCGCAAGCATGTGTAAAACAGTGTTTGTACTTCCGCCCATTGCCATATCAACTGCAAAAGCATTACGAACTGCATTTTCATTCAAAATATTTTTCAGTTTGAATTTTTCTATCGCTTGCTGATCTTTTGCAATATCGCAGATTCTTTTCGCTGCCTGACGATACAATTGTTCACGTTCTGGAGTTTGAGCCAGAATAGTTCCGTTTCCGGGAAGAGCAATTCCCATTGCTTCCATTAAAGTATTCATAGAATTTGCGGTAAACATTCCAGAACAGCTTCCGCCGCTTGGACAGGCGTTGCATTCAATATCGTATAATTCTTCGTCGGTTATTTTTCCTGCTTCGTGTTTTCCAACTGCCTCAAACGCAGAAGCTAAATCAATTGCAGTTCCGTTTTTGGTGTATCCTTTAGACATTGGTCCGCCGCTTACAAAAATAGTCGGAACATCAACACGTAAAGCACCCATAATCATTCCTGGAACAATTTTATCGCAGTTCGGAATGGCAATCATCGCATCTAGTTTATGAGCATTCATAACACTTTCGATAGAATTAGCTATAATTTCTCGGCTAGGAAGCGAATACAGCATTCCGTCGTGTCCCATTGCAATTCCGTCGTCGATTCCGATGGTATTAAATTCAAACGGAACGCAACCATTGGCACGAATTTCTTCTTTAATTATTTCTGAAACTTTGTTTAGGAAAAAATGTCCCGGAATAATTTCAATAAAAGAATTGGCAACACCAATAAAAGGTTTGCTGAAATCTTCGTTTTTTAAGCCAGTTGCACGCAATAGCGATCTGTGAGGCGTTCTCTGAACGCCTTTTTTTACTTCATCACTTCTCATGATAAAAATGTTTTTTTAAATGTTGTGTTTTTGTTTTTGCAGTATGTTAGATCTGCGATTTTATTCTGCTTAATGTTTCGGGAGAAATATTAAGATAGGAAGCAAGATTGGCATTAGATAATCTCTGAATGAGTTCGGGATTGTTTTTTAAAAGACTTCGATAACGTTCGGCGGCGTTTTGTGTTAGTAAACTGTTGAGTTTAGAAGTGATAACTGTTAAACCGTATTCTAAAATATAAATATACATTTTGTCCCATTGCGGAATAGTTTTTCGAAGTCTAAAAAAATCTTCATAAGAAATAGCCAAAAGTTCGGACGTTTCAACGGCTTCAATATATTCAACACTCGGTTCTCTCGAAATAAAACTGACAATTGAAGTTAGAAATGTTCCCTCAAACGCCATAAAACGAGTTGCAATAGCATGATCTTCTGTGCTGTAATAAAGTCTTAAACAGCCTTTATTTATAAAAAATATTTTGTCTGCAACTGCACCGCTTTTAAGTAATTGTTCATTTTTCTTTGCTTGCACTAATTTAAAGCAGGAAAGAATAGAGTTCAAATCCTCATTTTTCAATTGTAATTTGCTCTGAATTAAAGCTTCAAGTTCACTCATCATCTCTCAAAAATTAATCATTATCAAAATTAAAGTTAATCGATGAAAAAAACATTGACGAATGTCAAAATCGTTTTAAGAATCAATATAAATAACTTTGCGTCTTAGCATCTTTGTGAGATTCTATTTTTAAGATTTTCTAATTCTTACTTTAAAAAATTGCTCGCAAAGTCGTTTAAATAGATTTTTATCCATAATGCTAAAAGCGAAAAAACAACTTTTGAAATTTGTTTGATAGATGAGTATTAAAAATGTTTAAAAAGGGATTTTAAATGCTCAGATTTTTTTTTAAATTTGTGAATAAGGAGTTGATAATTGACTCTTATAAATAAAGAAAAAATCAATAATGAGTACAAATTCAACTTCTTCAATAGCTTCTAATTTTCTTACTGATTTAAAGACACAAACTTCTGATTCTCATAAGAAATTAGAAGAACTTCCAGTTTCAATGTCAATAATGTCACCCGACATGAAAATCGAAGATTATACCTATTATTTAAGTTTAATGCACGATGTTCACAACGATACAGAAGGCTTAATTTTTCCTTTTTTCTCTAATTTAATTGATGATTTAGAGCAAAGAAGAAAGAAACATCTGATAGAGAATGATCTTTTGTATTTAAATTCGAATAAAACCAATTCAGAAAAAGTTTTTCAAACCGAAGGAATTTCAACTCCTTTTGCATTGGGAATTTTATATGTTGTTGAAGGTTCAACACTTGGCGGAAGATTTATTTTGAAAAACGTTTCTAAACTGCCTGAACTTTCAGGAGAAAAAGGTGTTTCATACTTTAACGGTTATGGAGATAAAACAGGAAGTTTTTGGAAATCTTTTCTGAATTTTCTAGCCGAATACGAACAAGAGCATAATTGCGGAGAGGAAATTATAGAAGGAGCAATATTTGCTTTTGATAACATTTATAAGCATTTTGACCGAAAGTAATAAAATGAAGATCAAAGATATAGTTAATCGCGATCTTGTTAACTTAACCAATTGCGAACATGAACCCATACATATTCCAGGTAAAATACAGCCGCATGGCTTTTTGCTTGGTATTACACTAAAATGGAAAATAGATTTCTGTTCAGAAAATGTTGCTTCTTATTTTGGGATTTCTCACACTGAGATGTTAGGCAAAGATTTTTCTGCAGTTTTTGGCATTACAGCCGAAGAAGAAATTTTAGCTTATACCAACGGAGATGAGTTTAGAGATGCTTTTCCTCTGGAAATTGAATTATTGGGGAAATTTTTTCAAATCAACATTCATAAAAGTGACGGAATTTACGTTCTAGAAGCAGAATTGCTTTTTGTTGATAGAGAAAAATTGGCTGATGCTTACAAACAAACGATTCAGTTTGTAAGTCAGATGAATAAAACTACTTCGCTTAAAGATTTGTGCGCACTTGTAGCACAGGGAACGCGAGAAATTACGGGTTATGACCGTGTAATGATTTATCGTTTTGATGAACAATACAACGGAGAAGTTTTTGCCGAAGATTGCCGAGAAGATTTAGAACCTTTTTTAGGCCTACATTATCCGCATACCGATATTCCTGCACAAGCTAGAGAATTATATATCAAAAATCTGTTGAGATTGATTGTTGATATTGATTATGTGCCAGTTCCCATTTATACTGTTGATGATAGAGAAGGAAAAAATCTTGATTTAAGTCTTTCTATTTTAAGAAGCACGTCGCCGATTCACGTAGAATACCTAAAAAATATTGGAGTTGGCGCAACATTGACAATTTCTCTTATTCACCATGGAAAATTATGGGGATTAATTGCTTGCCATCATTATTCAGAGAAAAATATATCTCCTGAAATTAGATTGGCGGCAAAACTTCAGGGACAGTTTATTACTTCTCAAATAGATATCAGACAATCTAATGATGAATATATTAGCGCTCAGAAAACGAATTTGGCATTAGAACAATTGACAAGTCTGGAACTTCCTGTTTTAAAAGAATCTATAGAAAAAATTGTAGAGGCTCGACAATTGTTAGAAATTGCAAATGCTTCTGGCGTATGTATTATTACCAGAGATAAAATTTATAAAAATGGTTTAACGCCATCTGATGAGCAAATTATTAGTTTAATCAGACAACTTAAAACTAAGGATATCGTTGATTTTTTTTCAACCAATAAAATTAGTGACCTTTTTCCGGAATTTGATGAAAACTCCAATTTTGCTGGAATTATTTACCATCCATTAGGAAACAATGGACATGTAGTATGGTTTAGGCCAGAAACAATTTCAGAAATTAAGTGGGGCGGCGATCCAGAAAAGAGAATTTTAAAAGACAGCACCGGACTTCATCCAGGAAACTCATTTAATATCTATAAACAAATTGTAAAAAACCAAAGTAGCAACTGGAAACAGTATGAAATTAATGCTACAATTCAATATACGCATACTTTGCATAATCAGCTTATTTTGATTATGTTAAGCGAGGAAGAAGAGAAATATCGTAACCAAAGCGAAATCTTAAAAGAAACCAATTCTGAACTTGAAAATATCAACTGGATTAGTACGCACGATTTGCAGGAACCTTTGCGTAAAATTCAATTGATAACTTCTAAAATGTTATCAGAAATTGATGTTATTTCTACAGAATCCATTTCAAATTCATTAGAAAGAGTTTCGAAATCTGCCAATAGAATGAGCGGTTTATTGGAAGACATTCTAAAATACACCAGAATAAAAAATACCAGAGAAACTTTGGTAGAAGTAAATCTGAATGAAATTCTAGAATCGACAATCAGAGAAATGAATGAAGTAATTCTAGAAAGTAATGCCGTAATTGAATCTGAAAAGTTACCAGAAGTTCACGCTATTGGATTTTTAATGAGACAGTTATTTGTAAATATTATTCAGAATTCGCTAAAATATTCCTCTCAAGAAAGATCGCCAAAAATTATAATTACGGCTTCTCAAGAACCTGTAATTGTACGTGATTTGTTTAAAGTATATTGCCATTGGGTTCGTTTCTCGGATAATGGAATTGGTTTTGAACCGCATTATGCTGAATCTATTTTTAAAATTTTTACCAGACTTCATACACAAGAACATTATACAGGATCGGGTATAGGTTTGGCATTATGTAAAAAAATTATGCAAGCCGTTGGCGGTGATATTAGGGCAGAAGGAAAACCAGGTAAAGGAACTGATATTATAATATATTTCCCTTGCGATCCTGAGGATACGCTTTTGCCTTTATAAATATTTTTTTCAACACATAGAACATAGATTTTTCTTTTACAAAGAGTTAATCGAAAGAAACTAGTTTCTAAAACATAGTCAACAATGTTTGTTTAAACAAGTGAAGCGCCTTTATTTATAATAGTGAGCTATGTTTCTATGTATTGAATAAATTTTTCGCTTATTGATTTAATCATATTTAATCTTTTTAAATCTGCGAGAAACACTAATATCTAATTTTTATCTGCGACAACTTTTATTTTAGATTTTTTAAAATTGACTTCAGAAATAATTGTGGCTGAAAAGATTAAAGTTCCTCCCAAAAGCAAACGCCACGTAAGATTTTCTCCTAAAATAAAAAAAGCACCGATTGCGCCAAAAACAGGCTCAAACAAATAAATTACAGCAACGCGCTCGGCAGATAAATAACGCTGTGAAATATTAGAAACCGTATACATAAAAGCGGTAGAAAATAAAGCACAATAAATAACACCAAGCCAGAAAGTATCACTTTTTGGAAACCATTCTGCATGCTGATCTGTAAATGCCAAACAAAAAGTAAACAAAGCACAAAACGAAAACATTGGCACAATCGAATACAAAAGATTCTTTGATAATGAATGTTTTTCAACCGAAATTAAATAAACAGCAAAAGCAAATGCGCCAGCAATAGTAAGCAAATCGCCGAAGTTTATAGTAAATTTTTCTTGTACGGCAATTATAAACAAACCAGTTAAAGCGGTCAAAGCCGCAATCCAAATTTTTAATGGCGTATTGGTTTTATAAAAAGCCAATTTCATCAACGGAATAATAATCACGGTTAATCCTGCAATAAAAGAACATTGTGAAGCACTTGTATATTTAAGTGCAACGGTTTGTAATTGAATACCTAAAAACATTGGTACAGCAAGAATAAAACCAGTTTTGATAGCTTCTAGATTCATGTTTTTAACGTATTTCCAAAAGACAATACTCAGAACAATTACAGCTAGAAAAAAGCGATAAAATAAAAAAGTGTTGGGCGAATAATCGCCAATTGCCATTTTGGTAATCGAATAGGAGATTCCCCAAAACGCAGTTCCGAGGATTAGTAAAAGCAGTAAAAGTTGTCTTTTTTTCATTTGTTGAAGCAATTATTGCTTTTTATAATTTGTGAAAAATATTAAAACACATAGAAACATAGGTTTTTCTTTTAAAAAGAGGCAATTGAAAGAAACTAGTTTCTAACACATAGCAAACTATGTTTTTTTAAACAAGTGAAACGCCTTTATTGAATATGTAAAATCTATGTTTCTATGTGTTAAATGATTGTATTTGATTAATTTATAAAACTTTTTTCATCATTAAATCCGTTTGTTCATCATCGCCTAATCTAAAAATATGTGTGTCAAATTGCATAAAACCATTTTTGGTATAAAAACTAATGGCTCTAAAATTCTTTTCCCAAACGCCAAGCCACATATAAGAAGCTTTTACTTCTTTGGCAGTTTGTTCCGCTTGAGTATAAAGTGCTTGCGCGACTTTTTTTCCGTGAAATTCTTTGGCTACATAAATACGTTCAATTTCTAGAGCATTCACATTTTCTTTTTCAGTTTGTGCATCGCCAGTATTTAATTTCAGATAACCAACTACTTTTTCATCTAAAACTGCCAAATAAAAATAAGAATTCGGATTGTTTAGCTCTGAAGTTAATTTATCAGTTGCAAAACTTTCATTTAAATATTTATTCATATTTTCTTCGCTATTCACTTCTGCAAATGTTTCAGAAAAAGTTTGTCTGCCAATTAATTGTAGCGTATTTAAATCTTTTACTGTTGCTTTTTTTATTTCTAATGAATTCATTTTTTTATTCTTTAATGCATTAAAAGCTGTTTTTTGTTTTTAATAAATGCGTAAATTGCATCAATGGATTTACAGCAAATTAAATATTTTTTAGCGTTATCACGCGAACTTCATTTCTGGAATACAGCCGGAAAAATGAATATTACCCAATCTGCATTGAGCCGTCAAATTCAATCTTTAGAAAATCAGCTTGGTATTCAATTGTTTGAAAGAAACAAACGTAATGTCAAACTTACCGCTGCGGGTCAATTTCTAAAAGAAAAATGGGAAGTTGAATTGAACAAACTCGAATTTATTCATCAATCTGCCCGCCAAATTCAGTTGGGCGAAAGCGGTACAATTACCATTTCTCATCCTGATTCTATTTCGGCTTCTATTATGCCTGAGATTTTATCTCGCATTTCTGATGCTTATCCGAAACTTAAAATCAAATTGGTTCAAGTTCTTTATGAGAATCAGCAAGATTTTCTTCGCAATTATAAAATCGATTTAGCGATTACGAGAGATATCAATAACGCAAAAGATATTGAATCTCAAAAAATCCATACCGATCATTTAGCGATTGTTGTTCCCGAAGATCATCCATATCAAACTCCCGAGGATTTGACTAAGGAAACACTTGCTTCTCAAAAGTTTATTTTGCCAACTAATGATGAAGGAAGCAGTTATAGCGATCTAATCAGACGATTATTTAATTCTTTGGAAAACGCTCCAGAAGTATATCTTCATTCTGAATTTGGTTCGGCAATTATTGCTTTGGTTCGAAAAGGACTAGGAATTGCGATTTTGCCCGATTCTTATCTTTTTCATGAAATTCCTGGAATTCGATTTATCAAATTGCCGTTAGAAACCGATTTGTATATCAATTGGCGAACAGAAGATCATAATCCTGTTTTAGCCAATGTTTTAAAATTGATTATTCCTTAAATTTTAGGCACGAAGCATTCCAATATGTGGAATTCCATCTTCATCATAAACTTCACCTTGTTCTGCAAATCCTAAAGATTGATAGAATTTGGATAAATGATATTGCGCACTGATTCGAATTGGCGCTTTTCCAAACTTTTCTTCACAACCTGCAATCGAAGCTTCCATTAATTTTACTCCCAAACCTAATCCGCGATGTGCTCTTGAAATTACAACTCTTCCTATTGAAATTTCGTCATAAGATACTCCGCTAGGAAGTAAACGTGTTACTCCAGCTAGTTCGTTATCCACATGAAATAAAACATGAAAACCTTTTTGGTCTTTATTGTCCAAATCTAAATACGGACAGTTTTGTTCGACTACAAAAACGTCACTTCTTAAACGAAGCATATTGTATAATTCGTGATTGGTTAATTCGTCAAAAGATTTAATGGAATGGCTAAATGTCATTTTTATTTTTGCTTTAATTTTCAACAAAGATAAAAGAGAGAATAATGTTTTAAAATGCTATTTTTTTATCATGTGATGCTAAAAATGCATTAATGTCTTTTGAAACAAAAAAAATTTGACAAAAGTTCAGCTTACAGTTTGTCATTCTGAGGAACGAAGAATCTTCGCAAGAAACTCCCCAAAGTGGATTGCAAATCTGTGTCGAGCTACTTGCGAAGATTCTTCGTTCCTCAGAATGACAAGATTGTGGTTACTAACGAGAAGATTTTGAACAGCAATGCTCTTAAAAACAAAAAAAACTTTGGCAAAGTTCTGAACTTTGCCAAAGTTGTATGTAATCGTAAAATATATTTTTAGTGTGAAACCGCTTTTAAACCCACAATAGAACCAACTAAAGTTGTCAAAAAGAACAATCTCCAGAAAGCGGCAGGTTCTTTAAAAACAAAAATACCGACTAAAACTGTTCCAACGGCACCAATTCCTGTCCAAACTGCGTAAGCCGTTCCTAACGGAAGTGTTTCTGTGGCTTTCATTAATAAAAGCATACTTACGGTTAGCGAAATAAAGAATCCAATATACCAATAATACATTTCAGTTCCAGTTGTTGCTTTTGCTTTTCCAAGACATGATGCAAAGGCTACTTCAAATAGGCCAGCGATGATTAAAATAATCCAGTTCATATAGTTAAAATTTTGTGTTGCAAAGTTCTTTTATCGAATTCGGAAAAAATTTAACAAATGATAAAAAATGAAGTTATTTTAGCTCCGCACGAATTCTGCTTAAACTGACTTGTGTAATTCCTAAATAAGATGCAATATGACCTAATTGAACTCTTTTTATGATTTCAGGATGATCTTTCATCAATTCTAGATAACGTTCTGAAGCATTTTTGAATTGTCTGGAAATCAAACGTTCTTCAGTTTTAATCAATTCTTTTTCTGCAAATTTTCTTCCCCAATTGGCAATATGGACATCTTCGCTGAAAAGCTTTCTTAGGTTTTCTGTTTTAAGTTCGTATAATTCGCAATCTTCTAGAAGTTCTATATTTTCATATCCAGGCTGGTCTTCAACATAGCTTTTCATCGAAATAATGGTTTCGCCTTCTTTTCCAAACCAAAAAGTCACTTCATTGTCTCTTTCTACAAAAGCTCTAACCAATCCTTTCTTTATAAAATAAATATTCGATTCTATTTTGTTGGATTTTAATAAAATATGCCCTTTCGAGAAAGCAATTTCCGAAACATTATTTTGCAATTCCAATCTGGATTGCTCTGGAAGTAAATGTATTTGGTCTAGAATATTCGAAATATCCATTTGTAATTTTTCAATAAAGATAGTTTTTGTTAAGACGAACAGAAAATTTCATTCAAAAAAAATCCCATTTCTATTGAAATGGGATTTAAAATTACCTCTGCGATGAGCTATAAAACAGAGGCAATTTTGACCAATATATAAAAACTAATTAACTCCTCCGCCTAAAGCTTTGTACAACAATACTTGTGAATTGGCATTTCGCAACTGGATATCTACAAAATCTAGTTCTGCCTGCAGTTTATTTTGCTGTGCGCTAATGATTTCCAAATAATTGGCATAACCGCTTAAGTACAAATCATTCGAAACATTTACAGCAATTTCAAGATGATCAATTTCTTTCAGTTTGTATTTCAAAACATCTTCGTAAGCTTCATTTCTGTGCAATAATGCGCTCAATTCGTTAAAAGCCGTTGTTACACTATTTTGATATTGAAGAAAAGAAATTTCTTGTCTTCTATTCGAAACATAAAATTCCTGTTTAATCTGACCTTTGTTGAAAACAGGAGCAGTTAATCCGCCCAAAATCTGCCAAGCGAAAGAACCTGCGTCAAATAAAGTGTTGAATGAAAACGAATTAAAACCTGCATAACCTCCCAAATTTACAGTCGGAAAAAAGGCCGCACGAGCCGATTTCGCATCAGCATTGCTTGCCAATAATTCAAAATAAGCTTCAGAAACATCGGGTCTTTTATGAATGATAGAATCCACACTTATTTTTTGGTTTAAAACCTCTAAATGACCAGCTAAGAAATCGCTGCTTCGGTCTATTTTTCCGCCATATTCTCCCAAAAGCGTCAATAAAGCTTTTTCAGTTTGATCAATGCTTAACTTCAATTCTGAAGCTTCAGCATGAATATTATTGTTTTGTGCATTAAACTGTTGTACAGCTAGTTCTGTAGCTTTTCCCACAGATCTTTGTGCCGAAACAATATCAAGTGCTCTTTCTTGCGTTTTTAAGTTGTCATCATAAATTGTAGCTTGTTTGTCTAAAGCGATAAGTTTGAAATACAAATCGGCAACATCGCCCAAAAGACGCGTTTGCAATAAACGCATTCCTTGTTGTGAAGCAAAAAATCGCTGTTGCGCTGCTTTTTTACGATTGCTTAATTTTCCCCAAATATCAGCTTCCCAAGAAACTTTTCCGCCCAAAAATAGGTTAGGAGTAACATCTTCATTGATTCTTTGTTTTTCGGTAATATTCTGCGAAAAGTTAGTATCGTAATTTCCAACTCCATCCATTGTATACTTTCCGTAATGAGTTCCAGAAGCATCAGCCACAAGATCTAAAGAGGGAAGAAGTGCCAGTTTTGCGACTTTTAAATGCGAATTGGCAATCAGGATTCTTTCCTGCATAATTAAATAATCAGGATTTTTAGCAATCGCCTTTTTAAGTAATTGTTCTAATTTCGGATCTTTAAAAAACGTTTCTGTTTTTAAGGGAATAAAGTCATTAGTTACAGCTTCTTTTCTTTGTGCATCAAAATTTTCTGGAAGTTTTGCAGCGTCTAATTTTGTACTGACTTTTGGTGCAGAACAAGCTGTCAAAAGTGAAATTGCGATTATTACTAAGGCACTTTTGGTTGTCCTTAGAAACTGTACATCAGCATTTTTATATTGATTTAATATCTCTTTCATTGTTTTAGTTTATTTTGTTCAATCTATCGTTTAGTTTTTTTAACACATAGTCCCGATAGCTATCGGGATTCTTTCTCAAAAAAAGGGAATTGAAAGAAACTAGTTTCTAACACATAGCCATACTTATAACTTTTCATTCGCCTAAAGTTTCAACTTTGGTTTTTGAAGATTACCGTTCAGCTATGTTTATTTAAATTAAGTGAAACGCCTTTCGACGCCTTCAAAATCCTATGATTCTATGTGTTTAAAAAACATTAAGATTTACTCACTCGTTTTTCCAATTTTGCAAACAGTATATAAAGTCCAGGAATAATCAAGAGACCAAATACAGTTCCAATCAACATTCCTCCAGCCGCTGCTGTTCCGATTGAACGGTTACCAATTGCACCCGCGCCAGAGGCAATACATAGCGGAATCAATCCTGAAATAAAAGCAAACGAAGTCATCAAAATTGGACGGAAACGAAGTCTGGCACCTTCAATTGCGGCTTCGACAATATCACGTCCGAGTTTGTTTTGCGCCATGGCAAATTCTACAATCAGAATGGCATTTTTGGCGAGCAGACCAATCAGCATGACGAGCGCCACTTGAGCATAAATATTATTGTCTAATCCGACCATTACAAGCGCGATGTAAGAACCGAAAACTCCAACAGGAAGACTTAATAAAACAGGGAAGGGAAGCAGCAAACTTTCGTATTGTGCCGCAAGCAATAAGTATACGAATAGTATACAAAGTGCAAAAATATAGATGGTTTGGTTTCCTGATAAGATCTCTTCACGTGTCATACCAGACCATTCCAATTCAAAACGGCTTGGCAGTTTTTCGGCAGCAATTTTTTCAACAGCGGCAATGGCATCTCCAGAACTATAACCTTCAGCAGGTTCACCGTTAATCATTGCTGACATGTACATATTGTAACGTGTTAAAACCTCTGGACCGTAAACTCTTTCTAATTTGATAAATGTTGAAAAAGGAATCATTTCTCCTTTATCATTTTTCAAATACATATCCAAAATGCTTTCTGGATTTTGACGAAATTGCGGACTAGCTTGAACCATTACTTTATACATTTGAGAAAAACGAATAAAATTAGTCGCGTAAAAAGAACCTAACATAGTCTGTAAAGTACTCATGGCATTGTCTACCGAAATTCCTTTTTTAGCCGCAAGATCATAATCTATGTGAATTAAATACTGAGGAAAAGTGGCATCAAAACTCGAAAATGAATTCTGAATTTCTGGCGAAGCATTCAATTCTTTGATGAATTCTTTAGTTACTTTATCGGTGTTGGTAATACTTCCTCCAGATTTATCTAATAAACGAAGCTCAAAACCACTCGTGTTACCAAAACCTGGAACAGTTGGCGGAGCAAAAATCTCGATTTGAGCATCAGAAATTCCTTTTGTTTTTTCGGTAAGTTCTGCCATAAATTCCGTTACAGAAATATCACGTTCGCTCCAATCTTTTAAGTTGATCATTCCCATTCCGTACGAAGCTCCAGCAATTTCAGTAACAATACTGTATCCAGCAAGGGTAGTAACGTTATCAACACCTTTAATTCCTTTTGCGATTCTTGTTACTTCATCTAAAGCTTTTTCAGTACGTTCTACCGTTGCGCCTTGTGGCGTTGTAACGCTTACATAAACCATTCCTTGATCTTCTGTCGGAATAAATCCAGATGCTAAGAATTTTGTAGTTCCCCAAGTTAAAACACAAAACAGAACCAATAAACCAACTGTAACAGTATTACGATCGGCAAATTTTACTAATACTTTGATGTATTTTGAAGTGATATTATCGAACCAATTATTGAATCTATGGAAGAATCTATCCAATAATGATTTTTTCTCTTTATTAGGATCGTGCGCTTTTAGCATTATAGCACAAAGAGCAGGAGTAAGGGTAAGCGCATTAATACCTGAAATCACAATACTAATTGCCATTGTCAATGAGAACTGCCTGTAGAAAACTCCAACTGGACCACTCAAAAATGCAACTGGAATAAATACGGCTGCCATAACAATCGTAATAGCGATTACAGCTCCCGTAATTTCTTTCATCGCACTAATTGTAGCTTCCATTGGCGACATATGTTCTTCGGAGATTTTTACGTGAACGGCTTCGACGACGACAATGGCGTTATCGACCACAATTCCGATAGAAAGTACTAAAGCGAAGAGCGTCAATAAGTTGATCGAGAATCCCATCATCGACATAAAAGTAAACGAACCGATAAGCGCGACAGGAACTGCTAAAACCGGAATTAAAGTCGATCTCCAATCTTGAAGGAAAAGGAAAACCACAAACGCCACTAAAATAAACGCTTCAACCAAAGTTCTTAATACTTCATGAATCGAAGCATCAAGAAAACGAGAAACGTCATAAGCAATGTTAAATTCCATTCCGGGAGGAAATGAAGAACCTTTCAATTCTGCCATTTTTTCTTTTACACTTGCAATTACTTCTGATGCATTTGAGCCTGGACGCTGTTTTAGCATGATCGATGCAGAAGGTTTCCCGTCGGTTTTAGAAACCATTCCGTAACTCATCGCACCAAATTCGATTTTAGAAATATCTTTTAATCTTAAAATCGTTCCGTCAGCGTTGGCTCTTAAAGGAATTTCTTCGTATTGTTTAGGTTCGAAAAATTTCCCGCCGTATTTAATTACGTATTGTAGCTGATTGTTCATTTGTCCTGAACCTTCACCAACTTTTCCTGGAGCGGCCGAAATGTTCTGCTTTTGAAGCGAATTAATGACTTCATTTGCTGAAATATTATACGAAAGCATTTTCTGCGGATCTAACCAAACACGCATCGAATATTCTTTTTGTCCCATAATTTCGGCACGACCGACACCGTCAATACGCTTTAATTCCTGAAGAATATTAATATCGGTAAAGTTGAAGATAAACTGCTCATCTTGAGTTTTATCGGTACTTGTAATGTTCAAATACATCAACATACTATTTACCTCTTTTTCAGTTGTAACTCCGGCACGAATAACTTCTTCAGGAAGTTCATCCAAAATTGTTGTTACACGATTTTGAACGTTTACGGCAGCCAGATCGGGATCGGTTCCTACTTCAAAGAAAACCTGAATTAAAGTCAAACCATCATTAGAGGTAACGGTAGACATATAAGTCATTCCGGGAACTCCATTTATGGCTCTTTCGAGCGGAAGGGCGACGGCATTGGCAGAAACCTCTGCGTTGGCTCCTGTATATTTTGCTGTAACGGTTACAGACGGTGGTACAATATCGGGGAATTGGGTTATGGGAAGCTGAAACAACGCCAGCATTCCCAAAAGGACTATCATTACCGAGATAATTAACGACAATATTTTCCTTCTGATAAATAACTCTATCATTTTAAATTTTTTAGATCAATAATTAAATAACTGTTTTACAGGTCGATAAACTACATTTGTTTCATGTTGATTTTATCGCCATCTCTCAACGATTGTGTGCCTTCTTCTACAATCAGGTCGTCTCTTTTTAGACCTTCATTTAGAATGTAAACATCATCAAGTGTGCTTTCGATTGTAACATTCGTCATTTTAACTACTCCATCTTTTTTTACCAGAAATACATATTGTTTGTCCTGAATAGAAAAAACTGCTTTTTGCGGAATTAATATTGCATTGGTTTTAGGCTCTGAAATAATTAATTTTCCAGAAGTTCCGTGTTTGATAAAACCCTGCGGATTGTGAAATTTTGCTTTGTATTGAATAGAACCAGTTTCTCTGTCGATTTCTCCGTCGGCGGTTCTTAATTCTCCTTTTTGGTCATAAACTAGTCCGTTTGGTAATATTAATTTGATATCACCATGGGTGTTTAAGGTTTTGTCTTCCATCATCTGGAAATACGTATTCTCAGGAATGGAGAAATACGCATAAACGTCATCTAACTGAGAAACAGTAGTTAACAATGAACCGTTTTCAATTAAACTTCCTTCTTTAAACGGAATTCTATCAACTGTTCCGTCAAATGGCGCGCGGATTGTGGTAAAACTAATTTGTTGGTTTATTGCTTTTTTTTCTGCAACGGCGTGCGCAACTTTCGCGGAAGCGGCTTCGTATTTTGCTTTAGATAATTCTAATTCTTTGTCTGCAATTACTTTTTTATTGAATAATGTTTGCGCTTGTTCCAATTCTACGGTTGCAATTCTTAAATCGGCTTTGGCACTTTTGTAAACGGCCTCGGCTTTTAACAGTTGAATCTGAAGTTCAACATCACTTATTTTAAAAAGGATTTGTCCTTTTTTTACTTTTTGTCCTTCGCTCACGTAAACTTTATCCAGTAAACCTGGAATACGAACGTGAATTTCTACATTGTTTTTTGCATGTACATCGGCAACAAATTTGCTCGAAACTATAGTGTCTTTTAAGGTAACTTTATAAACAGGAACTGTTTTTACGTTGTCGGAATTCTTTTTAGATTTATCTCCGCACGAGACTAAAACAAATAAAGCCAAAGTGCATAAAAGGAATTTATTTTTATAAATGCTCATCATTAGGTTTTTAATTTTTTTGAATAAATAGATCTTCTTCCTGATAAATAATAAAAGGAAGTGAATTTGGATTTTAGATATAAGATGGTTTGCGGATACTTCATGTTCAGAAGTTCCGTTTTTGGGAATATTTTTATATAAATGATTTTCTCAAAATACGAGGTGAGCGTAAATGAGAAGTCATTTCAGAAAACTTCTGAAATTAAATATAAAAACAACAAAATTTTGAGGTCTAGAAAAGTTGGTACAAATGCAGATAAGTATGCCTTTGAACCTGGTATATTTTGGCTATACCATATATTAAGCTTTTTTTGTAAAGCTTGAAGTTGATTAAATTACTGAAATAAGGAGCTTTTATCGTACTTTGTTCTAAAGTCGTCGCTCTTCCTTTTATCTTCTTTTTTGCAACACAATGAAGATCAATTGTTTTAGAAGTTGAAAAATCCGAAGAAAAACTTAATACATCGTCTGTTGCAACGCTGTCGAGAGTAATACAACTGTTGGCATGATGAATCGGCTGATACGTCTCTGTTCCTCTAAAAAAAGAAAGCAGAGAAAGTAAAACGATATATATGAACTTTATAGGTTTCATTTACAGCACAGCAGATTAATTTTGTTCCTTAGAAATAGGCTTATAATTGTTTATAGAGCGCCAAATATAACAAATTGAAAAGCAAGGATTCTTAAAATTTTTGTAAATCCAGTGAGATTTTAAGATTTAATAATAATCGAAGTTGATTTTTAAGGTTTTAATTTTTATTTGGTTTTATATTAAAAAGTTATAATTTGTATCTTACTTTTATGAAACTAATTAAAAATAACATAACATGTCAAATCAATTCGAACACGTAATAGAAAAAGCTTACAATGCTTTTAACGAAAGAAATATCGACAATTGTCTATCAACCATGCAGGAAGATGTACAATGGTCAAAAGCTTGGGAAGGCGGTTATATAAGCGGTCACGATGAAATCCGTCAATATTGGACAAGACAATGGACTGAAATTAATCCGAAAGTAAAGCCTGTTGGTTTTGATGAAAGAGAAAATGGAAGCTTGGAAGTAAAAGTGCATCAAAACGTAAAAGATCTGCAAGGCAATTTGATGTTTGATGGATTCGTAAAACACGTTTATACTTTTGAAAATGGGTTGATTAAAACCATGGATATTGAGTTGATGGAGAATTAAGATTTGAGAATTAAGTAGTAAGAATAATTTCGTAACTCGTGATTTTAGTCTAAACCCTTGAAGTTTTTTATCTTTGCGGTTTAAAAATTAATAGAGAAAACACTTTTGTTTTCTTTTATAAAAGAATACCACGTGAATTACTTAAAGCTTTTAAGCATAAAATTATTGCTGTTACTGCCCTTTATTGGTTTTAGTCAAAATCTAGAAAAAATAGTAAAAGAAAACATCGGAAAAAGAACAGATACTTTAGTTCAATTTAAAATAGATTCGCCTTATAACTATATGCCCGTAACTATTATTTCGGGAAAAGAAAAAGGACCAGTTTTTACCATAATTGCAGGAATTCACGGTTTTGAATATCCACCAATAACAGCTGTTCAGGAATTAATTAAGGAAATTGATCCTAAAAAGTTAAAAGGAACTTTGGTTGTGGTTCCAATTGCGAATGTTGCTTCGTTTTATAAAAGAACACTGTTTGTAAATCCGCTTGACGGAAAAAATCTTAATAATGCTTTTCCAGGTTCAGCATCTGGAACTATTACTGAGCAGATTGCTAATTATATAACTAAGGAAATAATTCCGCTTTCAGATGTTTTTCTGGATATTCATGCGGGAGATGCTAATGAAGATTTGTTGCCTTTTATTTGCTATTACAATAATACTTTAGAAGAAAAGAAAACACTTTTAAGCAGTAAACTTTCTGAGATTTCAGGAATTAATCACATTGTTTCTTATCCGTATACGATTACTAAAACTGAGCCTGCAAAATATGCTTTTAAACAAGCTTCGCAAAACGGAAAAACTGCTTTGAGCATTGAAGCAGGAAAGTTAGGAAATGTGCAGACAGAATCTGTTCATTTAATTAAAAAAGCGGTCTATAATATGTTGAATTATATGGAAATGTACAATAAAGGTGCAGCTCCTGTGAAAAATCCATCAGCCGTTTATTTGAATAATCAAGAATATGTAAAAGCAGACTTTAATGGAATTTTTCACAGTACTTTGAAAAGTGGAGATTACATTCAAAAAGGAGATAAAATCGGATTTATTTCTAATGAATTTGGAAAGGTTTTGAGTGAAATAAAATTTCCGGCAAACGGAGTTATTTTGTATAAAATCGGGACACCACCAGTAAATAAGAATGAAACTGTTTTTTGTATTGGGTATTCAAATTGAGATTTTAATGTGTATTAATAAGACTTTCATCTTATGAAGAGTAAAAATTAAAGTAAATTGGATATATGATTAATTTAAAAAGAATAGAAGATTATATTCTCAATTATAAAAATGAAAATCCTTTTATTTTTTATTTAAAGATAATTTTTTTAAATCTACAACACTTAAAACAATTAACAGTAACAGATTTTTTATTAGAAAATGAGAAGTTTAGTGTTGAATTTGAGTTAGAAGAGGTCTTTTTAAAACTAGAATTAGACAATTTTTTTATAAATATTCAGATTAATGGAATTGAGCAGTATTATATTTTAGAAAATAATTTTCAAATTGAAGAATTGATAAATGATTTTTTTAAAGGAAACTATATTATAAAGCGATTTGTCAATAAAAATGGGAAAGTAAGATTCTTAAAACTAATTTGGATTAATAAAAATTTAAAAAAATATAATATCAAATTCAAAATTGGTTGGTTAAACTGCAAAAATAATATTAAAAATATATACGTAGAAAAAGGTGTAATTTTATTAAAGGTTTAAAATGATATAATTAAAAAAGGTTTATACTTTTCAGCATAAACCTTTAATTCTATAATCATAAAAACAATTTCTTAATTCTGTCCAGCAGCAACTTTATCTACCAAAAACAGCAATTCTCCAGAAACGGGTTTAATCAATTGCATTGGATAAAGTGTTGGATTAAACTCTCCAGTTGTAACTTCTTTCAAAGCATGAACTTTCTTTTCGCCAAAAGCCACAACCACAATTTTTTCTGCTTTATTGATTAATGGGGCAGTCAGCGTAATTCTGTACATTTTCTGCGGAGCTAAATAATAGGCGTCAACCCATTTGGTTTGTTCTTCTAAAACAGCTTCACCAGGGAAAAGAGAAGCCGTGTGTCCGTCGTCTCCCATACCTAATAAAATCAAGTCAAATTTACCTTCTTCTCCTAAAATCTTTTTAATGATTTCTTCGTAAGTAACGGCATATTCTTCAGGTGTAACGCCGTCTTTGTACATTTCAAAAATGTTTTCTTGCGGAATCGGAACGTGGCTTAATAATGTCGAGTAAGACATTTTAGCATTACTCAAATCATCGTTTAATGGAACCCATCTTTCATCTCCCCAAAAAATATAAACTTTACTCCAGTCTATTTTATTTTTATAAGCATCAGAAGCTAATAATTTATAGATTCCTGCTGGAGAAGAACCTCCAGTAAGCACGGCAGTAAATTTGCCATTTGCAGCAATTGCTTTCTGAGCCGATTCTACGAATAAATCTGCCGCAACTGTATTGATTTCTTCGGTGTTATTGTAAATCTGTATCATTTAAAACTTCTTCTTCTTTTTTTGTTTGTGTATTCGGAATCCATTTGTGTCCTTGGCGAGCCAACAATTCGTCAGCTTCTTCAGGTCCCCAGCTTCCTGCTTTGTAATTTGGGAAATTCTTTGGAGCAGTTGTTTTCCAAACTTGCTGAATGGTATCAATTGCGTCCCAAGCTTCTTCCACCTGATCCCAACGCATAAATAGAGTAGGATCGCCTAATAATGCATCTGCAATTAATGTTTCGTATGCTTCTGGTGACATTGTTGAACAGGCAAAATAATCAAAAACCATTTCTGCAGGTCTTAAAGACATTGACAAGCCTGGTTTTTTGGTCATAAACTGCAGTTTAATGTCCATTGAAGGTTGAATGTTGATAATCAATCTATTTGGTGTCATTCCTTCTTTTCCATAAGAAAATGAAGAATGCGGAACTGGTTTAAACTGAATAATGATAGAAGATTGTTTTTCTTCCATTCTTTTTCCAGAACGCAAGTAAAACGGAATTCCCTGCCATCTCCAGTTGTCCAAATAAATCTTCATTGCTACGTAAGTTTCTGTATTAGAATCTGGTGCAATGCCTTTATCTTGACGATATCCTGGAACAGGAACGCCTTTTATTTCTCCAGCATCGTATTGACCTCTAACAATATAATGATCTACTTCATCTGGTTTTATACGACGGATTGATTTTAAAACATCTGCTTTTCGGTTACGGATATCATCTGCATTTAAAGATGCAGGCGCTTCCATAGCTGTCATACATAAAATTTGAAGCAAATGGTTCTGAATCATATCTTTTAATGCTCCAACACCTTCGTAAAATCCGCCTCGTTCTTCAACGCCGACTTCTTCTGCAACGGTAATTTGTACAAAATCAATGAAATTACGACTCCATAAAGGTTCAAACATTGAATTTCCAAAACGGAAAGCCAAAATATTCTGAACTGTCTCTTTACCTAAATAATGGTCGATTCTATAAATCTGCTCTTCTTTGAAAGTCTGCGAAAGCATTTCATTCAATTCAATTGCAGATGTTTTATCGTATCCAAAAGGTTTTTCAATAATAATACGATCTTGTTTCGGGTTTGCCGCAAGTCCGATTTTTTTGATGTTGCTTGAAATCGTTGAAATAAAAGAAGGCGTAATAGAAAGATAGAAAAGACGATTGGCACGTTCGCCAAAAGCCAGATCGAAATTGTTGATTTTTTCATTCAATCCGATATACGATTCTTCTTTGTCAATATCAAGACTATGGTAGGTTATGTGCGAAAGAAATTTTTCAGTTTCTGGATCATCAATTCCTTTTCTTCTTGAAAAAAGATTTAGGTTTTCTGCGACATAACTGCGAAAATCCTCATTGGTTTTTTCTGCTCTTCCAAGAGCAATTATCTGAAACTTTTCAGACATACGTCCGTCAAGGTACAGATTTTGAAATGCGGGAAAGAGCTTTCTCTTTGCCAAATCTCCGGTTCCTCCAAAAATAACAATGATTGTTGGATTCTTTAGTTTATTTTTAGTCATTGTGGTTGTAGTTGTGTTGCTTTAATTGTTATTCAGCCCATTGTGTATGGAAAACGCCTTCTTTGTCGATACGTTCGTAAGTATGCGCTCCAAAATAATCACGTTGTGCCTGAATTAGGTTTGTTGGCAAGTTTGCAGAACGGTAAGCATCAAAATACGCTAACGAATTCATCAATCCAGAAACAGGCAATCCTTGTTGAACGGCGAACTGGATTACAGCTCTCATTCCTGATTGGTTTTCTGTTAATTTTGAAGCAATTCCACCATCTAAAAGTAAGTTTGGCAAATCTGATTTTGCAACGTATGCTTTTCTGAAATCTTCTAAAATTGTAGCACGAATGATACATCCGCCACGCCAGATTTTAGCAACTGTTTCTAGATTTAATCCATAATTGTATTCTTTAGAAGCGGTGTGAAGTTGCGCTAATCCTTGTGCATAAGTTACAACGATAGAGAAAAACAAAGACGATTTTAAAGCTGCAATTGCTTCGCTTTGAGAAACATTAGAATCAGTTGCATTCCAAACTAATTTTTTAGCAGCTTCAATTCTTTCTGGTTTTGTTTTAGACATATCGCGCATGTTAACTGCAGCGTCAATAGTAGGAACTGGCACTTGTAAATCCATCGCATTTTGCGAAGTCCATTTTCCTGTACCTTTAGATCTTGCCCAATCTGAGATTTTGTTGATTAATTGAGTTCCATCTTCATCTTTTTGTCTTAAGATGTTTCCAGTAATTTCAATTAAATATGATCTTAAATCATCCGTTTGATTCCATTCTGCAAAAGTTTTCTGAATCGTTTCATCATCCAATTTATAACCTCTTTTCATTAGGTCATAAATTTCAGAAATCAACTGCATAATTCCGTACTCGATTCCGTTGTGAACCATTTTTACGTAGTTTCCAGCAGAACCGTTTCCTAAATATTCTACACAAGGTTCTCCGTCAACTTTTGCAGCAATTGCTTCAAAAATAGGGCGAAGTCTTTCGTAAGCTTTTTGATCTCCACCTGGCATCATAGCAGGACCGAAGCGTGCGCCTTTTTCACCGCCAGAAATTCCCATTCCGAAGAAATGAATTCCTTTTTCAGATAATTCTAAAAATCTTCTGTCGGTATCAGTGAAATAAGTATTTCCACCGTCGATAATAATATCTCCTTTATCTAAATGAGGAAGTAAGCTTGCAATAGCGCTATCAACAGGTTTTCCTGCAGGAACCAATAACATTATCGCTCTTGGCTGTTGAATAAGTTCTACAAAATGCTTCACATCTGTAGTTGCTTCAATAGTATGATCTGCATCAGCTTCCTGCTGAAGAGAATTGACTTTTTCTGTATCTAAATCTAAACCTGCTGCCGCGAAGTTATGGCTAGCAATATTTAAAAGTAAGTTACGGCCCATTACACCGAGTCCTACAATTCCAAAATCAAATTTGTTCATAGTTTTCAATTAACTAAATTATTAGAAGAATGTTTTTTCTAGCAAAAAGTAAGAGAAAGTTTGGTAATTCTTTTTCAATCAATGTTTTGCAGAAAAACAAAGTTTATTTTAATCTTACATTTAAAAATGTAGAGCGCTAAGTTAGAGAAAAATGATGAAAAATGAGGAGTAAAATAGTTCACTTTTGGCCTTTATTGTGATACTTTTATAGGTGTTAAAAATACACTTATAATGCTGTTTTTGAACTATATCGTTGTAATTGGTAAAGTCGTATTAAACTTTGTCAAAGTTCGAAACTTTGACAAAGTTGACTTCATATACGCAAAGCTATGTGTGAGAAACTAGTTTCTTTTAGTATTCTTTTTTCAAGAAATTAAAATCTATGTTTCTATGTGTTTAAAAAAAATCAAGGGTAAATCATCAAAAACATAAAAGCAAATAAATTAACCAAAAGCACCACGCCATAAACAATATTCGATTTTCCTTTGCTTAAAGAAAGCATAACTGTAAAAACAGATAGTGCTAAAAGTACAATCGATTTAATATCGAGTCCGAGAACAATTGGCATTCCCATTATAATACAAACGGCCGCAACACTCGGAATTGTCAATCCGATACTGGCAAGAGCAGAACCTAAAGCCAAGTTTAAGCTTGTTTGCAATCTGTTTTTTCGCAATTATCGCTGCAATTGCTTCGGGTAATAAAATAATTATAGCGATAATAACTCCAACTAAAGATTTCGGAAGATTGTAGCCTATAATAATAGTCTCAATAGTAGGAGAAAGGGTTTTGGCAAGTAAAACTACAATTCCTAAACTCACCAAAAGAAAAATAAGACTGGTATAAAATGTTTTATTATTGATTTCTATCGGATGAGTTTTAGCATCTTCATCGGTTCCGTTTGTTAGAAAATATTGGCGATAACCCTTTGTTTGTGCAAATAAAAATGAGCCATAAATAACCAAACAGGCAATAGAAGCAAAGATAAGTTGTGGAGTTGAATAATAGGAACCATGAACACTTTCCGTAAAAGTTGGAAAAACTAATGTAAAGACAATAATCGAAATCAGTGAAACTAAACCAATGGTTACAGAAGAAGTAGAGAAATTCTGTTCGTAATGTTTGATGCTTCCAATGAGAAGACACAATCCGATAATACCATTTAAGATCAGCATTGTCGCGGCGTAAACGGTGTCGCGGGCAAGAGAAGCTGCTTCAGAACCTTCAGAAAGCATTAAAGACACGATAATAGAAACTTCAATTACAGTGATTGAAATAGCCAAAATTATGGTTCCATAAGGTTCTCCAACACGTTCTGCAATAATTTCAGAATGATGAACAGCCGACATTACACTAAGAATAAGTAAAATACTAGCAACAATTTGAAAAATACTGCTGTTGTCGACTAATCCGCTAAATAAAAGAACCCAAGATAGAATTGGAATAATGATGGTCCACTGTAATAATTGTTTCATTTGGTAGTTTTTAAAATTAGCTATAATGCCGATAAGACGAACAGAATCGTTTTTTTCTCTTTTCTGTAAGATAGGATTTTTATAGTTAAAAATGATATAGAAACTACATTTTTAAGCACTTTTTAAGCTCAAATTAGATGTTCGAGCTTAAAAAATGATTTATTTATGAAGAATTAAATCTGAAATTTAAGCCTAAATAATACTTAAAATAGTTTTCGGAATTTCGGCGAAAGCTTCAAAAGAATAAGGCTTAATCAAATAAGCTTTAACGCCCATATCATCGCATTTTTCTTTGTAAGATGGGTTAATGCTTGTTGAATAAACAAAACACGGAATATCTTTTAATTCTTTAGTATTTAGAATTTCTTGCAACGCTTCAATACCATCAATAATTGGCATGTTGATATCGGTAAGAATAACGTCGGGATTTTGGTTGGATTCGTTTTTTAAGTAATTCAGCAGTTCTTCGCCATTAGCAACAATGCTTACTTTGCTAAAACTAGGGTTATTATTAAAAGTTTCTGACATAACATCTGCATCATCGATGTCGTCTTCGGCAATTAGAATATGTAAATTATATTTTTCTGGCATTTTATAAAATTGGGAAGTAAAGGTTAAATACTGTTCCTTCGTTCAATGTACTTTCGACTGTAATATTTCCAGAATGGTTTTCCATAATTTTTTTACAAATGGCAAGACCAATACCGTTTCCTGAATATTCGTTTCGGGCGTGCAGTCGCTGAAAGATGACAAAGATTTTAAGCAAATGAGATTCTTCCATTCCAATGCCGTTATCTTTAATCTGAACTTTTACAAATTTAGCATTTTGGTTTGGTATTTCAGCATCTAAATTTTCTTCTTGATAAATTTCTATTACAGGAGAAATGTTAGTTTTACTGTATTTAATCGCGTTCGAAATAAGATTAGAGAAAAGCTGTCGCATTTGTACTCTTGAAGCTTTAATTCTAGGCAGTTTTCCTGTTTTAATACTTGCATTTTTATCAGAAATTATAATTTCAAAATCCTCAAGAACTTCTGAAATTACAGTTTTTAAATCTATTTCGGTTCGTTCTTCTTGTGCCGTGTGCGAGGAATATTGAACTAAATCATCTACAAGCGAATTTAATCGAAGAGCAGATAACTTCATGACATTTATTGCTTTAACGTCCGATTCTTTGAAATAACTTTGGTCAATTCTGCTGGTATTCATGACAATTTTTCGCAGTGGTTCTTTTAAATCGTGCGATATTACATGAATAAATTCCTCCAGATTACGATTTGTTTTATTGAGTTCGTTTATTTTTTCTTCTAATTCTTTTTGGTGTTTAATTAGAGCTTCCTCGTGTTTTTTCTTTTCTGTCAAATCGGTAATTACAATTCCGATGGCTTCTACAGCAGGTTCAAGATCAGTTAAGGCAATATAGGCAGGGAAAATCTTTTTTTCATTTTCCGATTTTAAAAGAATTTCATGAGTTGTAATACCGTAGCGCAACGCTTCTATTATAGATACAAATTGTGTGGGACTAACAAAATACTCGCTTAAGTAATTTCCAATTATTTTCTCTGACGGAATTCCGACTAATTTCGAAAAATATTCATTGCAATAAAGAATGAGCCCTTTTCTAGAAATACTCAGAGCGCCCTGTCCAAATTTTTCAATAAGAAGGCGATAAGTATAATCGGCAGTTTCTAAAGAGTAAAGTTCGGGAACACCATTGCTGCTTACTACAAGTGCATCTACATCTCCTTGTTTTATGGCATTGACAATACTGTTTGACTCATAAAGTTCTTCCTTTAATGATTCAATTTCTGCTAATAATGCGGCTATATTTTTTTTGTTATCCTCCAAGCTTTTCGTTTATATTCAGTATATACAATACTTTTTCTTTATCTGATAAATCACCCAGAATAATTCTTTTTGGTTCTGGGTGAGTCTTTATTAATGTCGGAATCGCTACAATTTGATGAATAACAGCTTGTTCTTTATCTCGACTGATATCGACAATTTCTAATTCATAATTGTTTGTGAGGTAAGTGTCGCAGATTTTGCGTAAATTTTCTATTGCATGTCCTGATTTAACAGACATACCTGAAACAAAAAGCATAAACTTATGTTTGGTTGTACTTGTGCCATCAGATGAATCTTCCATGTCTAAGAGTTTATAGGTTTAATGTTAAGACCTACAAGCACTCTTTCTTCATTAGAAAGATCACCTATAATTTTACGGATAGGTTCAGGAAATTTTCGCACCAAAGTTGGTACAGCCAAAATTTGATCGCCTTCTGCCAATTGCGGGTTTTTCAGTAAATCGATGATCTCGATGCTGTATTTCCCCTTTAAATATTCTTCTGCATACTTTTTTATATTCTCAAGCGCCTTGATTGATTTTGGCGTTTGTCCTGCTATATAAAGTAATAATTGCCATTCGGCTACTTCTTTTTTCATCTGATTTATTTTTTCTTAGAAGATAGTTTTTCCTGCAATTCTTCTGTTGCTTTAAGGATACTTAATTCTTCTTCTGCCGACTCAAATTCGTTTCTTAATGCTTCAATATTGGCTTCGAGTACTTTACGTTTACGCTCAATTTCTCTGTCTTTTCTGCTAATCTCGTTTTGAAGCTTAATATCAGACATGGTTTTCTTGAATTGATAAGATTGTCTTGCTGCGCCTGTTAAAATTCCTTGCGGACCTAATTCTACATCCAATAATTCGATTCCGTTACTTGTTATAACAAATTCTCTTACTTGATTAGAATGCCCCATTCCGCGTGCTTTGATGATAAAAATACCGCGATTTCTTTCGCCAATTCCCTCCATATCGCGAACTGTAATCCAAGTATCTACTAATGAAGAAACTGATTCTTCTGCCAAATCAGGTCTGAAATTATCTGTTTGTTTGTTTAAAGAAGTAAACATTGCCGTAATATTATTGGCTTTCAGCATATCAATTAATCGAACTAGCATCGAACGAACTTCGTGTTCACTTCCTACCGAAATAAGATTACTGATAGGATCAATAATAATTGTCGTTGGAGCAAACTCTTTGATTAATTTTCTGAGCGTGAGCAAATGCAGTTCAAGACCATTTAAAGATGGGCGAGAGGAATGAATTTGCAAAATACCTTTTTTAATGTGTTTTTCAAGATCAATTCCAATAGATCTCATGTTGCGAACCAATTGATGCGGAGATTCTTCAAAAGCAAAATAAATTGTTCTTTCGTTCTTTTCGCATTGTTGGTTGGCAAAATAACAGGCAACAGTAGTTTTTGCCGTTCCAGCTGTTCCAGAAACCAAAATATTACTTCCACGATAAAAACCGCCTCCGTTAAACATTTCGTTTAGTCCGGGAACACCTGTAGAAATAATATCAGACGAAACTTCATTGTCTAATTTTAAAGACGTAATCGGAAGTACCGAAATTCCGTCTTCATCAATTAAAAATGGATATTCGTTTGTTCCATGTGTTGAACCTCTGTATTTTACAATTCGAAGTCTTCTAGTCGAAACCTGTTCAATTACGCGATGATCGAGAACGATAACACAGTCCGAAACATATTCTTCAAGACCTTGACGAGTTAAAGTTGCTTCGCCACGTTCTCCAGTAATAACGGCTGTTACGCCTTTGGTTTTAAGCCAGTGAAATAATCTTCGTAATTCTGCTCTCAATATTGCTTGATTGTCAAGACCAGCAAATAACGATTCTATTGTATCTAGTACAACGCGAGTTGCTTTTATAGAATCGATGGCGTGACCTAAACGAATAAATAAACCGTCCAAATCGTATTCTCCAGCTTCTTCAATTTCTGATCTTTCTACACGAACGTGATCTACTACGAGCTTTTTATCTTTTTTAAGTTGTTCTAAATCAAAACCTAACGATTTAACATTTAGGGTAAGATCATCCGAAGGTTCTTCAAAAGACATGAAAACTCCAGGTTCGTTATATTCTGTAATTCCTTTAATTAGGAATTGCATTGATAATAATGTTTTTCCGCATCCAGCGCCACCGCAGATTAAAGTTGGTCTTCCTTGTGGAAATCCTCCTTCCGTAATCTCGTCTAGCCCGTCAACTCCAGTAGGAGTTTTTGGAAATATAAAACTATGTGATGTTGTTTTTTCTTGCACGATAATAAATTTCTGTATTGACTCAAATATACGTTTTCTTGCAAGATTTTCAATTAATTCTTGTTAAGTTTTAACAGCTGTTTAATGAAGTTTTAAAAATAAATTAAGAAAAATCACTTAAATATAGTAATAAATGAATAAAATTTAACTGAAAAAATGAAAAATAATAAGTGAATATTTAACATATAAAATTGAAATTTAAACAAAATAGATTTTTTGATATGATTTTGATGTTAAAATGCGCATCAGCTCTGGCATAAAAAACAAAAAGCGATCGGTTAGGGGATCGCTTTTTTAATTTCAAGTTTAGTTTACTTTGAAAAAAACATCATTTGGGAATGATAAACACAATATGCTCCAAAAACTACTCCATTTGCATTTACGGCATTCCTTTAATCCGTTTTGTATATGTACGATAAATTGACTATTCTGGATTTATTATATGTGAAAAAGACGATAATTATTTTGATTCTAAATAATTTAGTTTCTTATAAGTCACAACCTTTTCAAAACGCCCATGATTAGAAATAGAGACATCTTTAAAAGTTGCTGATGAAATTTTTAAATAAGGAATACCGAATTCGTCTTTTACAATTCCGTTTCTTTCGATTTCCACCACATTGTTGAGATTTTTTAAGTTATCTACAGCGATAGAATGAATATTTTCTGTAGAAATGACACTTTGGGTATAATAGGTGTTTTTAAGATAAGAAACAGTTCCAAGAGCCTGAAAATCGCTTAGAGAATTCAAGTCGCAAACTAGTTTTTTTGGACTGAATTCTCTTATTTTAGTTTGTCTATTGTAGATTTTATAGGCCGCTTCTTTCATGCTCCAAAGCAGCCAAACCATAATTTCGGGATCATGATAATTTTTTATAAGCTGTTGTTCTTGTGAAGTAAAAAGCTTTTCAATTAAACCTTTACGCGACCATCTGCTTTCGAGCCGAGATTGCGCAAGATCTACAATATCATTGCCTATCATTTTGCTGCAAGTTTGGTTTCGATAATTTCAATAGCGGTTTTTACATCGAGCATACGTTCCATGTCGGCGTTGTCAATTACGACATCAAATTTTTCTTCAATATCCAATACAATGTCAACAAGATTAGCCGAATTGATATTCAAATCTTTGATGAAATCGGTCTCTTCAGTTAGATTTTCGTGTGCCTCTGTATTAGCTGCATACGGTTTTATAATCTCTTTTAGTTTTTCGGTAAGTTCTTTTCTGTTCATCTTAATTTTCGAATTTTTTAAATAATATACAGGCATTTACATCGCCAAAACCAAAACTAGCTTTTGCAATTATTTTCGGTTTATAATCTATTGTTTTTTGGAGAACTTTTTCAGCATCAATAAACGCCGTAATTTCAGGATGAATATCGGAACAATTAAGATTTCCAAACAAAAATCCTTCGTGAAGCTGTAAAACGGAAGCCACACTTTCAATACTTCCTGATGCGCTTAAACAATGTCCAGTTAAGCTTTTTAAAGAATTAATGTACGGAAAATCAAAACCATAACGGTCTAAAGCTTCTGTCCAATTTTCAATCTCCAGACTGTCTTTTGTGGTTGCGGTAAGATGTCCGTTTATGGCATCAATTTCGTTTGGATTTATATTGGCATTCAAAATAGCATCTTTAATACATTTTTGCACGGCAATACTATTTGGAGCTGTCATGCTTCCGCCGTCGCGTTGTCCGCCAGAATTGACGTTTCCGCCTAAAATTTCTGCATAGATTGTAGCATTACGTTCTAAAGCACTTTCCAAATCTTCAATAACCAAAGCGCCTGCGCCACTTCCTGGAACAAAACCGCAAGCTGTTGCGCTCATAGGTCTTGAACCTTCTTCTGGATTTTCATTGTATTTAGAAGAACAAACGCGAAGCGCATCAAAACCAGCCCAAATATACGGACCGCTATCTGAAGTGCTTCCTGTTAAAATTCGTTTTGCTTGTCCAGATTGTATGCGATCGTAAGCCATTAAAATAGCTTCAGTTCCCGTTGTGCAAGCCGATGAATTTGTAGTAACCTGATTTCCAAGTCCAATTTTTCCGCCTAAATACGCGCTTACACCGCTGTTCATGGTTTGCGCAACAACAGTGCTTCCTAATCTTCGGGTTTGTAAATCATCAATTTTATAAATGCTTTCGCGAAATTTCTCGATCCCAGAAGTTCCAGATCCGAAAATGGTTCCGCTGTCCCAATCTGGAGTTTCGTTTATGGGTAAACCTGCATTTTTCCAAGCTTCTAATCCTGCAATTACGCCGTATAGAATTCCTGTGCTGTTAAATCCGCGGAGTTCGAGTTCGGTAAAATAGTGCGATTTAAGTTCGTCAGAAATCTGTGGCTGACCCGCAATCTGGCAAGAGAACTGCAATTCGGCTAACTGCGCATCATGACGAATTCCCGAAATGCCATTTTTAATAGCATTTGTAAATTCGGGAATACCGACGCCGTTTGGTGCAGCAATGCCTAAACCTGTTATTACTACTCGTTTTTTCATAATCTTTTCGTTATCATTCCTGCCAAAATTCCTCTGCAAACTTCTTGTCCTGCTTCATTCTTCATTACCGCACTGCATTTGAGTTTCCCAAAACGGAAAAATAGTTTCTCTGAAGTTACGGTTACTTTTTCATTCGGATAAACAGGTTTTAAAAATTCCATATCGGCTGATGTAAAAGCAATTACGGTATCGATTTTCAAGTCATTATTCAATAAGAAAATCCCCAAACAAACCATTCCGATTTGCGCCATTGTTTCTGTTAAAATAACGCCGGGTGTAACTGGATTATTTTTAAAATGACCTTTATAAAAATCAAGATTTTCGTTAAAAGTATACGTTCCTATAACGCCGTTTTCATCTGCAGACAATAATTCATCCACAAATAAAAAAGGTTCGCCGTACGGAAGCTGTTTTATAATATCGTTTAATTCCATAATTCAAAAATTACCATTGTAATAAAACACGTTGTGCAGAAAATCCAGGTCCAAAACTCAGCATTAAACCTTTTTCTCCTTTTTGAGGTTTTCGATCCATAATTCGCTCTAAAACATATAACACGGTTGCACTCGACATATTTCCATATTGTTTCAGAATTTCTTTAGTATCGTCTATATTTTTATTCAAACCTGAAAAAAGTTCTTCGACCGTATTTACAATTTTTTTTCCTCCCGGATGAAAAATCATGTGGTCAACATCTTTAATTTCAAGATTATTCTGTTTTAAAAAGGGATGAATAATATCGCCAAAATGAGATGCAATCGTATCTGGAACTTCAATATCCAAAACCATTTGAAGTCCGCCATTCGTGAGTTTAAAACCCATCATATGTTCGGCATCATAAAAATGGTACATTTGTTCGTCTAGAATTTCTGGACCTTCGTCTTTTTCATCAGAGGATAATAAACAACAGGCCGCGCCGTCTCCAAAAATGGCTGCGCTGACAATATTCGGCATCGAAAAGTCATTTAACTGAAAAGTAGCCGTTGGTGATTCGACTGCAATGACTGCCGCGCGTTTTCCAGGATTTGATTTCAGGAAGTTTTTCGCATAAATAATTCCAGAGATACCTGCTGCGCAACCCATTTCGGTAACGGGAAGGCGCACAATATCTTGGCGTAATTTCATTTTATTGATGAGATACGCATCTAAAGACGGAATCATAATTCCGGTACAGCTTACTGTGATAATATAATCTAAACTCTGTGGATCCCAATTGGCTTTTTCAAGTGCTTTTTCTAGAACCTGATGTCCTAAAACGATCATTTCTCTGCTGTAAATGTCATTTTTTTCTTCAAAAGAAGTGGCGGTAAAAACTTCCGAAGGTTCCATAATGGAATATCTTTTGTCTACCGATGCACCTTCAAAAATCTTCTTTACTTTTTTGATAAAACGTTCTTCTTGTCCTTCCAGCCAAACATCTACAAGTGGAAGAATATCTTCGGTTGAACGGGAATATTGCGGAAGCTGTTTCGCAGCTGTAATTATCTTTACACTCATATTTTAGAAATTATCCACTGGTAACGAAAAGCCCATTTCCAGTTAATGGAATAGTTATTTAAATTTAATTTTTTAGAAAAATGCACTAATTCGTTCTTTTTGAATCCTCTTAAAATAGAAACCAAACCGTCATTTTTTGACATTTTATTGAGATTGAAAACAAAACAAATTCCTTCAAAAAGTCGGTACGCCAATTTACTGCGATGAAGATCGTTTACTACAATTCCAACTCTTGCATTTTGATGAAGCAGATCTAAAATATTTTCAATTTCTTGGTTTGAAAAATGATGTAAGGTTAAGGTACACAAAGCGATATCGTATTTTACATCACGGAATTCTTCACTAAAAATATCCAAACATAAATATTCGATATTTTTAAATTCTTTAGAAAGTTTCTGAGCGTAATTTACTGTAAAAGCATTTGCATCAATACCGATTAATTTAAAATTGATGTTTTGTTTTTTTCCGTATTCTGCAAGCATTCTTAGCATATCTCCATTTCCGCAACCAACATCAGCAATTGTAGCAGGTTTAGAAACATCAATTTTTTCTAAAAGCTGTTTGATGCCGTGCAAAGTGAGTTTGTTTCCACCCAATAATCGGTTAATCGCCGCAATTTTATCAAGCGCATGAATAAGTTCTTCGCCTTCAAGCGAAAAATCGTCCATTATTTCGGGTTCTTCGGTTCTATATTTCGTATTTATTGCCATTTAGTTTGTGGTAACAGGATTTCCGTGCGTTTGTTTGATTATGGTTGAAAGAAGAGATGGAAAAGATGCCGCGATAATAGTTATGAAAGAAGTCAGTTTTTTGTGCGTTAAAGCTTTAGCTAAAATTCTTCCGAAAAAAAGACGTTTATGAAATTGCTTTTTCCATTCTCTAGCATATTTTTTTTCTAATGCATCACGCGAAACAATGTTGCCATTATAAAAATCAGTGATTAATTCTGATGCTATTTTTGCACTATGAATCGCCATTGCCATTCCGTTGCCGCACATCGGGTGATTAAGTCCAGCAGTATCTCCAATCATTAAAATGTGGTTTTCTACAGGCAGTTTTTTATCAAAAGAAATTTGGCTAATAGTTAAAGGTTTATCAAAAAGGGGAGTGCTGTTTTCAAAAACTGCTTTTAGATTTTTATTCTTATAAAGAACTTCTTTTTGATAGTCTTCTATATTTTTATAATTTTTAAAAGTTTCATAATCTGCCAAATAACAGATATTTATGATATTATTTTCGATAGTAGAAACACCACAATAACCGCCATCAAAATTATGAATCGCGACCAAATTAGGATTAAAATCTCCATAATAATGACCTTTTACAGCCAACCAAGGCGATTTTTTACCAATAAATTCTCGAGCCAATTGCTGATCGATATTAGAGCGTTTTCCGTAAGCTCCCAAAACTATTTTAGCAGAAAAACTTTGTTCTGAAGTTTCTACCGTAAAAGCATCATTTTCAAAAGAAACATCTGTCACATTTTCATTAATAATAATGCATCCATTTTTTATGGCATTTTCAAATAAAAAATGATCTAAAGCGTAACGGCTAATTCCAAATCCGCCTAAAGGAAGTTTAGTTTCGGCGCTTTTGCCATTTTGAGCTGTAAATTCGAAATTGGTAATTTTAGACGGATCGAGAACAGAAACATCTGCGCCAAGCCAGTTTAGATAAGGTAAAATTTCGTTTGAGATATATTCGCCGCAAACTTTATGTTTTGGGTAATTGTTTTTTTCTAAAAGAGTGACTTTCAATCCAGCTCTAGACAAATGAATAGCGCTTGCTAAACCAGCAAGACCGCCGCCAATAATAAGTACATCTGGATTTTTTTCCATACCACCAATTTAGTCATAAAATATGGAATATTGTTTATATAATTTGGCTAAAATTATAGGAGAAAGATTGAAATTATGCAACTTCTTTATGAATATTAAAATGTAATTTTCTTTGTCGAATCACGTTCAATTAGACTCGCTTTTATGATTTTAGTTTCAAATTCTGGTTGGTTTTGCTCTTCATTTTCAATTCGTTCAATTACTTTTTGGACAGCAATCTGGCCCATAAAAACGCCATGCTGACTAATACAAGATATTGATGGTTTGCAATATTTAAACATTTCACTGTTCGTAAAACCAATTATAGAAATATCTTCAGGAATTTTATAACCTCTATTTTGGGCAATCGTCATCGATTCGACTGTAGAATATTCTTCAAGACCGATAATTCCATCTACTTTTTGATAATCTAACATGGTTTTTATTTCGGTTTCAAAATCATATTCTTTTTTAATGAGCGAAATCAGTTTTTTATTTACAGGAATATTATAATCTTCATGTGCTTTCAGATAGCCGTCGATTCTCAGTTTTACAATTCCTAAGTAATCTAAAACTGTTACTATGGCGATGTTTTTACAGCCTGTTTTTATGAGATGTTCTGTTGCTTTGTACGAACAGTTAAAATCGTCTACAATAATTTTGTCTGTTTCTAAAGAATCAAAAACGCGATCGAACATTACAACTGGACCTGCATTTTTTATAAAATTCTCAATATGAGCAATATGCTGTTTAGATTGCGCTTCTTCGCATAAAGAAATTAGCAAACCGTCGATAATTCCATTTTCTAAAAGATTGATGGAGGTGATTTCTTTTTCGAGTTTTCCATTCGAAATAATCGTAATCAAATTATAGCCTTTTTCATTTGCAGCTTGTTCCATTCCGTTAAAAATCTGAACAAAAAAATGATTCAGAATAGTCGGCATAATTACGCCAATTGTTTTGGTTTTTTTATTAAGTAAACTTAATGCAATGCTGTTGGGTTTGTAATTATGAAGTTGTGCGTAATTCTTAATTTTATTTTTTGTAGCTGTGCTTATGTCATGGCTGTCGTTCAGGGCTTTAGATACCGTTGCAATCGAAGTGTTAAACTCTTTTGCGATCTGTTTCAAAGTAATTTTCTTATTCATTTTTGGGACTCTTTGATAATAGAAATCAACAGTATTTTGGGTTTTAGTTTAACGAATATACAATATAAATTATCTTGTTTTATGAATAGTGTTTTGCTTTTCATAAATTTTTTTTCATTGCATAAAATTGTAGTTAATTTCTTTGTTTTTTAATTTTTTGATAAAAATTTACTTAAACCTTTAAGTAAAATTTTGGCAAAATTCCCAACCACTTTAAACGCCTTGTATTTCCTGCTTTTTTTCAATTATAGAATCGATTTTTTAAGAATTGATATTTTTTCGATTTAGAACTTCTTCAAGTTAAAAATTGAATTATTCCTATTTCACGTCTATATATTTGAACTATTAACAAAAAAAAGACCAAAAAAATCCAAAATTAAAAACCAGCATTTATGAAAAATTATTTATTTAAGATGGTATTTTCCGTTTTTCTATTGATTACGGCGAATGCATTTTCTCAAAATGTCTCAGGAATTGTAACCTCCAATACAGGTCCTTTGCCGGGAGTAGATTTAAAAGTTAAAAGCAGTAACATCGGAACCACTACAGATTTTGATGGGAAGTTTTCGATTGCTTTAACTTCAGAAACAGGAACTTTAGTCGTGAATTATTTAGGATACGAAACACAAGAAGTTGTAGTTAAAAGGAATCAGTCGGTTACGATTACTATGATCGAAAGCATGAATACTTTAGATCAGGTTGTAGTTGTAGGGTACGGACAAACTCAAAACAAAAAAGCAGTTTCTACGGCAGTTGGCGTTGTAAATGCCGCGCAGATTACAGAATTAGCTGTGAGTCGTCCAGAAGCGGCTTTGCAGGGAACATCGCCTGGAGTTACTGTAGTGCAGACTTCGGGATCGCCGGGAGCGCCTTTAACAGTTCGATTGAGAGGGGCAGCTTCGGTTGGAGCTTCAGCGCCTTTGTATTTGGTTGACGGACAGCAGGTTCCTAATTTGAACTTTGTAAATCCTGATGATATTAAAAGCATGAATATCTTGAAAGATGCGGCTTCTGCCGCAATTTATGGTGCGCGCGGAGGAAACGGAGTTATTTTAGTAGAAACCAAAACAGGAAGACGCGGTTCTGCAAAACCAAACATTACAATTGATACTTATACTGGTTTTCAGTCTCTTGGAAACAAGCCTGATTTGATGGATAAAAACGCTTACGTTTCTTATTTGAATGATTTTAGAACCAAAAATCCAGGAAATGGAAACGTTTTGACACCTGCCGAAATTGCAAAATTACCAAACACAGATTGGTATGGAGAATTGTTTGAAACCACTCCAGTTTCTAGTTTAAGCAGTTCTATTTCAGGCGGTGGCGAAAATTACTCATACAATATTTCAGGCGGACTTTTTGACCAAAAAGGAATGGTTGGCGGCAACGAAGGAAAATCGCAATACACTAGAAAAAATGTAAAACTGAATTTTGAAACTGATATTACTTCGAAGTTTAATATCAATGTAGGTTTAAATTTGGTGGATGTAGAAAGAGATTATCTTTTTGAAAATCAATCAGGAACAGGGATTTCTATTATGAATTTCGTGAATTCTATTCCAGCGATTTATCCCGCTTTTGCTTCAGATGACAGATCTGTTCCTTTCGGAATGGGAAATCAGCAGGGAGTTGTAGTAAACGGCGTTTCTCTGCCAACGGTTGGAGCGGTTGCGAATCCTTTTTTGGCTTTGATTATTACTAATAATAAATCGGTTTCAGATATTACAACGGCAAATATCAAAGGAACTTGGAAAGTTACCAACGATTTTAAAATTACTGGAACTTATTTTCATTACAAAGACAACACATTCGATAAACAATTTACACCAACTTTTGATTTTTCCGATCAAGGATATGTCAATACGAATGCAACTTTGAGAGAAACGCTTTATTCTAACAAAATGACGCAGTTTGATGGAAACGGCTCATATAAATTCTCCAATTTAGGCAATCATAATTTAGATGTTTTGGCTGGAATGTCGGTTTATCAAACCACTTTCGAAACCAGTTCAAGAAATGGAGTTGGCTTTTTTACGAATGATTTCAAATCAACCAATTTTGCAACAATCCGAAATCCGTCGGGAATAACTTCTGCTGTTCCTTACGCTTTTGATACGGCTTTAGTTGGATATTACGGAAAAGTAAATTACGATTATGCTCATAAATATTTGCTTTCTGGAACGCTGAGAGCCGATTCTTCATCAAACTTTGGATCTAATAATAGAACGGGAATTTTTCCTTCTGTTTCTGGAGGTTGGGTAATTTCTGAAGAAAGTTTTTTAAACAATTCAAAATTCATTAATCTATTAAAACTTCGTGCAAGTTGGGGTATAAATGGAAGCGATAATATCAATCCGTTCCAATATTCTTCGGTGCTGAATTCAGGTTCAGGAACCAATTTTGGCGGAGAAAACGTTTCTGGTTTAACGCCTGCATTTTTACCAAATCCTGACGTAAAATGGGAAGAAGTTGCCCAAACCAACTTTGGTGTAGACATCAACGCTTTCAATAATTCATTCGGATTGACATTTGATTATTACATTAAAAAAACAAGCGATATGCTGATTCCGATTGGAGTTCCTTTATTCTCTGGTTATCCAGCGCCTGCGACCAATATTGCTGATATGGAAAACAAAGGTTTTGAATTGTTGCTTTCGTACAGAAAAAAATATGAAAACGGGTTTTCTTGGGATATTGCAGCAAACCTTGCGCAAAACAAAAACAAAGTAACTAGTTTAGGAAACAACGGACAGCCATTAACAGGCGGAACAGGAACTTTTGTTTTCAACGATCCAATTACTTTGACTACAGAAGGACATTCTATTGCAGGATTTTATGGTTACCAAGTAGAATCTATTGATGCTGCGGGGAATTTAGTTTATAAAGACAACGATGGCGTTCCAGGTATTACAACCGCTGACAAAACGTATATAGGAAGCGCTCTGCCTGATTTTACTTATGGAGTTAATTTGGGAGCAGCTTATAAAAACTTCGATTTCAATGCCTTTTTATACGGATCTGAAGGAAATGATATTTACGATGCCACGATTAGAACCGATGCAGGTTATTCGAACAGAAAAGATTCTTATTCTACAAATGGCTTAAAAAATAGTTTAGGTTTTGGTTTGACCGATTCTCAGGTTTCAGATTTCTATGTAAAAGATGGTTCTTTTTTAAAACTAAAAACGGTGACTTTGGGTTACAGCCTTCCGTCAAGTTTAGTGGATAAGCTTAAAATCGACAAATTCAGAATTTATGTAACGGGCCAGAATTTGTGGGTAAGTACGAAATACGACGGAACAGATCCAGAAATTGGAGAATCTGGTGCAAGCAATTCTTTGGATATGGGAATCGATAGAGGATTTTATCCGCAAGCCCGTACGATTTTAATGGGCGTACAAGCTAAGTTTTAATTCTAAAATAAAAATTTCGTTATGAAAATTAAATATATAAAAGATAGCATTTTAGCATTTTCGATGTTATTGATGCTCAACAGCTGTTCTGAAGATTTCTTGACCATAGAACCAACAACTCAGTTAACAGCAGACGCCATTCAAACCGATTCAGATTTCGAAGCTTTGGTAAATGCAGCTTACGATCCGTTGCGTTGGCAAGTAGACGGTGCCGCAACAAGACATATGTATCCGGTTATGTTTCAGGATATGAGGGCAGATAATGTAGTTTCGCAATGGGCTACATTTTGGGTTGCAGGACAGGCATTTGATAAAAATCCGATTGCGCCAAATAATTCGAGTGTGGAAGGAATGTGGAAAAAATGGTACACCATGATTTCAAGAGCTAATACGGCAATTGGAATAATTACAGAAACTGAAAAAATAAAAGATGAAGCTTTTAAAAATCAGCTTATTGCGCAAGCCAAATTTTTACGTGGATTTGCTTATTTCGAATTGGTGAAACATTTTGGAGGCGTTCCTTTAATTACAGAATATATAAAAGATGCTTCTTATAATTTTAAAAAGCCAAAAGCTACAGCCGCAGAAGTTTATGTGCAGATTGAAAAAGATTTATTAGATGCAGCGCAGACTTTACCAACGGTTGCGGCAAAAAAAGGAAGAGCAACAAAAGGCGCGGCTTATGCTTTTTTAGCGAAAGCCAATTTATATCAGAAAGATTATAATGAAACCGTTAAATATTGCGAAGAAGTAATGAAATTGGGTTATTCGCTAGAAGAAAAATTCGAAGACAATTGGGATTTAAATAACGAATACGGAAAAGAATCGATTTTTGAAATTGGTTACATCAGCGGTTCTTTATACAATAATTTTGAAGGTGGACAGAGTTACTCGAATCAAGGTTCGTCAACACATCAAATGTTCGGATTTTTGTTTAATAGTTCGGTTGGAAACAGTGCTTTCGGAAATAGTGTTCCAAGACAAGAATTGATTGATTTTTATGATAATTCGGACCGAAGAAAAGAATACACTTTTATAACACCGCAAACTATTGTAAGAGGCGGAAGAGGCGCTATTTCTTGTAATTGCAGTACCAATCCAGACGGCTCAATCAATTTTGCTACAGAAGGACAATGGGTTTTCGGGACTGATACTTACAATTATTTCTGGCCAACCGGAACGGCAGCTTTTAAATCTAAAGCAAGTATGTACAAATATTGGATTCCGCCTGCAGTTCAGGACGGTTTGCAAAATTATGCGGATTCTCCATTAAATGAAAAAATCATTCGTTATGCAGACGTGCTTTTAATGCATGCTGAAGCAACTTTAATGGGTGGAACAGGCGTTTTAAGCGGAGCAAGTTCTTATAAATTAGTAACTGAAAGAGCTTACGGAGCAGGAAATCCCAAAATTCCAGCGTACACATTGCAAGGTGTTAAAGATGAAAGAAGAAGAGAATTGGCAACAGAAGGTTGGGACAGATATACTGATTTAGTACGTTGGGGCGATGCAAAAGCTGCGCTAGAAGCGGTTGGAAAAGTTTTTGTTGTAGGAAGAGACGAATTATTGCCAATTCCAGCATCTGAAATTCAACAAGTTGGAGCGACAATTTTAATTCAAAATCCAGGATATTAGGAGGTTTGAGAGCAATTCAGTTTTAACACATAGTCCCGAAGCTTCGGGATAGAATTTGAATCTTTATAAAAGGCGTTTCACTTGTTTAAATAAACATAGTCTCCGCAATCTTGTCATTCCGAGGAACGAGGAATCTTCGTTAGAAACTCTAAAAAGATTGGAAATTCTCTATGCGGAGCTACTTGCGAAGATTCCTCGTTCCTCGGAATGACAAACTATATGAACTATGTGTTAAAACTGAATTGCTCTCAAACAATAAGTAAGTTTAGTTTATAGTTAATTTCATGTTAGTCTGAGTTGGGCTGTTTGATAAAAACAGCTCAACTTTTTAAAAATTTAACTAAATTTCAAACGATTTAGTTCTCATAAGAACAAAATTATGAAATAGTAACAACCATAATTTTAAATGAAAAAATCAATATTTGCCGCTTTTGTAGTTTCTTTAGGAGGATTTTTGTTTGGTTTTGATGCCGGAATTATTTCTGGAGTCATGTCTTACGTTGGTCCCGAATTTAATCTGAACGATTTTCAAACAGGCTGGGTGGTAAGTTCGCCTTCTTTTACGGCAATGTTTGCCATGCTGATTTCAGGACGTTTAAGCGATATAATCGGAAGAAAAAAATTACTGATTCTTGCGTCTTTTTTATATGCTTTATCCATCGTTTTATCTGCTTATAGTTTTTCTTATGAAATGCTTTACATCGCCCGTATGATTGGCGGAATAGCATTTGGAATCGCTTTGGTAATTGCACCAACTTATATTGCCGAAGTTTCTTTGGCAGAAAACAGAGGAAAATTAGTTTCCATTCAGCAACTCAATATTGTATTAGGATTTTTTGCTGCTTTTTTGAGCAATTATTACATCAATTATCTGCATACTTCTGGGCAAACGAGTTTTCTAACAGAAGCAAATGTTTGGCGTTGGATGCTCGGAATTGTGATTGTTCCGTCTATTATCTATTATATTTTCTTGTTTTTTGTGCCTGAAAGTCCGCGTTGGTTATTTACCCAAAAAAGAGATGATGAAGCTAGAAAAGTTTTGGTTTCCATGCATGGAATAGAAAAAGCCAAATTAGAAACTGAAACTATTTTAGAAAGTTTAAAAGTAGACAATCAAAATACGGAAAAACTAAAAATAAAAGACCTTTTTAAACCCGCATTAAAGTTCGTTTTTACGGTCGGATTGGTCATTGGAATTTTACAGCAAATTACCGGAATCAATGCGATTTATTTTTACGCAACATCTATTTTTAAACAAACCGGAATTGGCAATGATGCATCTTTTTCTTCGGGAGTTTTATTGAGTTTTATAACGGTAGCTTTTACGATTGTAGCCATGTTTTTAATTGATAAAATGGGGCGTCGTCCTTTGTTATTAGTTGGTATTGCTGGAATTGCAATTAGTATGGCTTTGTGCGCGTACGGATTTAAAGAAGCAAAATACCAATTGACTTTAGATAAAATAACGCTTTTAGAAGATTCAATTTCAGTAAAATTAAAACCCATTGCAGGCAAAGTTTACGAGAATGATATTGCTTTTAAAAACGAAATGAAAACGCTTTTAGGAGATCAGATTTATGCTAAAAATGAAGGGACAATTTTAGAAATGGCAACTCAAATGAATGCCGTTTTGGTTTTAGTCGGCGTGATGGGTTTTATTGCTTGTTTTGCTTTTTCGCTTGGTCCAGTAATGTGGGTTTTATTATCCGAATTATATCCAAATCGTTACCGCGGTTTGGCAATTGGCGTAATCGGTTTTGTAAACGGATTTGTTAGCTGGATTGTGCAGCAGGTTTTTCCTTGGGAATTATCCAATTTAGGCAACGCATTTACGTTTTCTATTTTTGGCGCAATTGCATTAATCGGTTTCTTCATATTGTATAAAATCTTGCCCGAAACCAAAGGAAAATCATTAGAACAAATAGAAATTGATTTCGTAAAATAAGATATATGATTCAGAACCCAATTTTAAAAGGTTTCAATCCAGATCCTTCAATTTGTAGAGTAGGAGATGACTATTACATCGCAACATCCACATTTGAATGGTTTCCGGGTGTGCAGATTCATCATTCAAAAGATTTAAAAAATTGGAAAGTAGTTGCGCATCCGCTCAATCGAATTTCGCAATTGGATATGAAAGGAGTTCCTGATTCCTGCGGGGTTTGGGCGCCTTGTTTGTCTTATAAAAATGGTGTTTTTTATTTGGTTTACACTAATGTAAAATCGTTTGACGGCGTCTGGAAAGACACACCCAATTATGTTGTAACTACAAATGATATTTTAGGAAATTGGAGCGAACCAGTTTACTTGACATCAGCAGGTTTTGACGGTTCTTTTTTTCATGATAATGATGGAAAAACTTGGTACATTAATATGTTGGTCGATCATCGAAATGGAAAGTTTTTTGGCGGAATCGAACTTCAGGAATATGATACAGAAGTACAAAAATTAGTTGGAGAAATTTTCTATTTAACTTCTGGAACCGATTTAGGTTTTACCGAAGGTCCGCATTTGTATAAACGAAACGACTATTATTACTTAATTCTTGCCGAAGGCGGAACAGAATATGGTCATGCAGAAACCGTTATGCGTTCTAGAAACATTTCAGGACCTTATGAAAATCATCCAGAAAATCCGATTTTAACAGCGAGAAATTCGCCAGAATATGAATTGCAAAAAGCAGGACATGCTTCATTTGTAGAAACTCAAAATGGCGATTGGTATGTTACATTTTTAGTAAGTCGACCGTTAACTGTTCAGGGAAGATGTATTTTAGGAAGAGAAACCGCAATTGAAGAAATCGTTTGGAAAAATGATTGGCCGTATTTGAATTCAGGTTCCAATTTGCCTCGTTTAGAAATTCCTTCTCCAAACTTAAAAGAAGTTGTCTTTGACGAAAGTCCCAAAAGAGAAAATTTTGATGCCGATACATTGCCGATAGATTTTCAAACCTTAAGAATTCCACAATCAGAAGAATGGATTTCTTTAACTGAGCGCCCAGGATTTTTACGTTTAAAAGGAAAAGAATCGCTTACGTCTACACATACGCAAGCTTTGGTAGCGAGAAGATTACAACATTTTAAAGCGGAAATTACGACTTCTATACGTTTTGAACCGACAAAGTTTCAGCATTTAGCGGGATTAGTTTTGTATTATAATACGGGACATTATCATTATTTGCATGTAACAAAAAGTGGAAATCAAAAGATTCTTTCAATTGTAAGTTGTTGTAATTATAAAATAATTGAACAAAAAGAAATTATTATCGTAACGGGAATTCAAGAAATACTTCTGAAAGCAACCATTAACCATGATAAATTGCAATTTCTATTTAGTAAAGATGGAAGCCATTTTGAAAAAATCGGAGAAAAACTAGATATGAGCATTTTGTCAGACGATTATGTACGTGACGAAAGCGAACGTTACCGTCCAGCTTTTACGGGATGTTTGGTCGGATTATGTTGTCAGGATTTGGCAACGAATTCTGTTCATGCCGATTTTGATTGGTTTGAGTACACAATTTTAGATTGTTGATTTTAGATTTCTTTAGATTGAAAAATAGATACAAGAAGCAAAATGTAAGATTTGAAAGAAAACATAATAGACTTAAAAATTGAATTATGAAATTACGATATATAATGATTATTGGTCTTTGTTTTTTCCTAGTGAATTGTAAGCAGCAATCTTCTAATGAAAAAGCAAAAATACTTGAAAAAAAAGAACAAAAACGTGCCAAATTTGAGCCAAAAGATGGCGAAGTGATTCTGTTTATTGGTCAAGAAAATGATGCTTTGGGCGGAACGGAAAAAGATAAAAACGGTTATTTTGACCATTTTCCCGCTCCGGGCGGATTTACAATGTATACCGATATTATGCCAGGCGTAACTGAAGAATTTGATGGACATTCTTTTACGTACTCAGGCTTAAACGGAATTTACGAAACCGCAGATTGGGGAGACGGGCCAGAGAATATGTCTTTACAATTAAATGATGCTGATTTTAAAAACTCCGCTTTGGCAATTGGTTTAGCAATAATAGATACCGAAGTAAAAATTGCAAGCGGCGAATTGGATTCTTACATCAAAAAAATGGGAGAATTTTTTAAGAGTTTAGGAAAAAGACCTGTTTTTCTTAGAATTGGCTTTGAATTTGACGGTCCGTGGAATCGTTATGAAAGAGTGGCTTACATCAATGCTTTTCGACATATTAAAGACAAATTAGACGAACAAGGCGTTAAGAATGTCGCTTACGTTTGGCAGTCAAAAGGGTTTGAAAGCACTTTAGAAGATCTTGAAAAATGGTATCCGGGAGATAATTATGTCGATTGGTGCGGATTTTCATTTTTTAATAATTACAAACAGGAAAATATGATTGCTTTCGCTAAAGCCAAAAACAAACCTGTTTTTATCTGTGAAGCAGCGCCAACATCAACCGATTGGAAAAATGATCCGAAAGGAAATACAGGTTTAACAAAAGAAATGAAACTTTCTAATCCGGAACAAGCAAAAATGGCTTGGGAAGAATGGTTTGTTCCGTTTTTTAAAACCATAAACGATAATCCGAAAACGGTAAAAGCTATAAGTTACATCAATGCCAATTGGAAAGACAAACCAAGATGGAAAGTAAATCCAACTTTTAAAGGAATTGATTCCAGATTGCAATTGAGCGATTTCATTACCAAAAAATGGAATGAAGAAGTTGGCAAAGACAAATATTTAAAAGCTTCGCCAGAACTTTTTGATCAATTATACAATTAAACCATTTTTACTTTTTATTAAAAACATGACAAAAAAAATGCTAAACATTACGTTTGGCATTTTTCTTTTGTTTTAAACTCTAAAATGGATTTTTGCAATCATTTTAACGTTATTGCAATTTTTAAAGTAGTTTTATTAATCACAGTTATAAAATAAGATAAAAATGTCTTTTATTAAATAAAAAATTTACATTTCGTTAAAATAAATACAAAATAGTGTGTACTTTTGTTGCCGAAACATAATTCAAGCAATTGAAAAGATTATTTATCATAGTACTTTCCATTTTAATCTTGTCGCCATCTTTTGGCAGCTTGTTCATTTATGCTTCCTTCAAAATAAATCAAAAAGAAATTGCGCAGACTATTTGTGTGCAGCGTAAATCTGTTTTTAATTCTTGTAACGGTCGATGCGAACTTCAAAAAAGCATTAAAAAATATGCTGATAACGAGAAAAAACAAGACAGTTTAAAAGAAAAACTAGAATTGGTTTATGTTCAAAATTCTCCTGAAGTTAAATTTTCGATTATTTCTTTAGTAGAATCAAAAGAAAACACTTCAATTTTATTCGAAAAGAAACCTATCAAGGCTTCTAATCTTACTTTTCATCCTCCGCTCTGTTTGGTATAGATCAGAGTTTCCAGTTTAATTTGTATCCTATTTGAAATCATTGCAATTAATGCAATGATAAATAATGTAATATAAATGTAATGTGTTTTCGCTTCAAGAATTCGCAACGTTTATTACGGCATTAGTTTTATTTACATTTTTCCTTTACAGTCGAAACTGTTGATCTTATTCTTGTAAGTTCACGGCATTTGTCATGTTTTGATTTTCAAAATTTCATGGCATTCTGCTACAATTTAAACAGTTTTAAAACATTCATTACAAAATGAAATCTTTTAATTTTCTAGTAATTGCATTACTTTTTGCAATCACTTCTTGTACCATTGACAAAACAGATTACGAAGCAGAAACAGGCTCTCAAGTTCCAGAATCTTACGAATTTAAAGAAGCAGTTTCATTTACTAGCGGTAATTACAAAATTACTATCGACGCTTTAAACGGAACATTCTATAAAGGTTATAATGAGCTTCATATCAAAGTTTTAAATGCGCAAACAAATCAAATTTTAAATACTTCTGATGTAACTTTTTTACCAATAATTACGAATGCAGACGGAAGCAAAAGTTCTTGCCCGCATGAATATAAAACAACTTACGATTCTACAAATAAATATTACGCTGGATATTCTGTTTTTACTGGTGAAAGTACCACTACTGCAAGTTGGAAATTGTACATAAGTTTTACTGCTGATAATCAGAAATATGAAATTAATAAAGATATTACGGTTGAAAAACAAAACAATAAAAACCTGAATATGACCGCATTTACAGGAAATGACGGCGAACAATATTTTATTGCATTGGTTTCTCCGCAAAAACCAACGGTTTCAGAAAACAAATTGGTTGCGGGTATTTACAAATACAATAAACCGACCACTACGGCGGGTACTTTTCCAGATCCGACTCAATTTTCATATTCGGAAGTAACGGGTTTTACTTTAAAATTAGATCCAAGAATGCCCGAACCTTCTATGGGAAATCACTCTTCGCCAAACAATAAAGATTTGGTACAGGAAAATGACGGTTTGTATCACGGCGTTGTCAATTATACGATGACTGGAAATTGGACACTGAATTTAATTATGATGAATCAAAATGGATTGATTTTGAAAGGAACCGTTGTGCCAACCGATTTTACGCCTGGAATTGAAGGAGTTAAAAGTGAACTTTATATTGATACTTTATTCTAAAAACATGAAATATATTATAATGCTGCTTTTTTTGGGAATGTCTGTAAACGCTCAAAATTCGCACGCACATCACGACAGCATCAAAAATTTAGAAGAAGTAACTGTAAAAAATGCCACTAAAAAGAAGATCGAAACAGAAATGAAAATGGCAGTTTCGGTTGATGAATTTTTATCTTCTTCAGATAATATAAGTTTCATAAAACGTGGAGCTTACGCTTGGGAACCTTTGCTAAATAATATGAGCACAGAACGCTCAACCGTTACAATTGACGGAATGCATGTTTTTGGCGCTTGTACCGATAAAATGGATCCGATTACGTCTTATGTAGAAAGTAATAATCTTTCGGCAATTGATATCAAATCTGGACAGGAGGGAAGTCTTCACGGTGCAACTGTTGCGGGAAGTATCGATTTAAAAAGAAAAAGCACGCCATTTAGTGCTCAAAGAAAATGGAATGGCGCGTACCAAAGCGGATTTGAATTCAACAATAAACAGTTTTTTAATCTTGGAAATGTCTCGTATTCAAGCAATAAATTTGTTTTCGACGGAAGCATTTCTTACCGAAAAGCAGACAATTATTTTGACGGAAATGATGACGAAGTAAAACATTCTCAATATAAAAAGTTCAATACTTCAATTGGATTGGCTTATAAAACAAGCGAATTGTCTGCCGTAAGAGTCGATGCAATTTTTGATATGGCTAAAGATGTTGGTTTTCCAGCGCTTCCAATGGATTTATCGCTTTCTAGAGCTTTGATCACTTCGGCTGCTTACAAACAATTATTTGAAAATGGCTTGGTAAAAGTGATAGATACAAAAATCTATTTTAATGCAATAGAACATTATATGGATGACACGACGCGTCCTGAAAATTTGGTTCACATGGATATGCCAGGCTGGAGCACGACTTATGGTTTGGTTTCTAAAGCCAATTTGAAAAAGGATAATTATGCTGCTGAAATTCAATTGAATGCATACGATAATTTGTCTATTGCAGAAATGCGAATGTATCCGCAAGATCGAAGCAAAAGAACGATGTTTGCGTACAGCTGGCCGTGGGTAACAACACGTTACGCGGGACTTTCAATGAATAATTCTTGGGATCTTTCAGAGAAAAGCCAAGTGAATTTGGGCGGTTCTTTGGGCGTGAATTACAATTACTCAAAATATGTAGAATTCAACTGGATTTTTCATCCCGGAGCGCCTCAGGAAAAAACGAGATTTTTGCCTAATTTTCATGCGGCTTATCAGCTAAATATTGACCAATTTGATTTTTCTGTCGGAGCTGGCTATGGTCATAGAGCGCCTTCTGTTTCTGAAGGTTACGGCTATTATATTTATAATAGTTTTGACCGTTACGATTATATCGGAGATCCGAATTTGAAAAATGAAATTTCGTATGAAGGAAATGCAAGTGCTGGTTTTAAAAATGAAAAATTCAGCCTTCAAGGAAAAATTAACTATTTCTACATTCAGAATTATATTATAGGTAGAATTTTGAGTATGGGAAGTCCGATGAATTACCAATCGGTTGGTGTAAAAGGATATACGTCATTAGATTATGCCACACTTTTGAATTTTTCTGTAAATGCAGGTTACGATATTTTGGAGCATTTACATTGGAAAGGAACTTTAATGTATGCACGCGGAATGGACAATTTAGGCGGAAATCTTCCTTTTATTCGTCCGTTGAGTTATCAGACTTCGCTTCATTTTATGCATAAGAATTTCGGAATCCAAACTTCTGTAAATGGTGATTTCGAACAAATTAATTACAGTCCAGAATATGGAGAAGATCTGACTTCGGCGTATACAATTTGGAATCTTTCTGCTGATTATTCTTTTAAAATCAATAAAGTAAAAACGACGGTTCAAGTTGGTGCAGAGAATTTATTAAATGAATATTACAGCACTTATGCCGACTGGGGAAATATTCCGAGAATGGGACGTAACATTTTTACTTCTTTAAAATTCACTTTATAAAATGAAAAAAGTTTTTAGTATCACAATGACGATTTTGTTCTTGTTGGTTTCGTTCCAACAGGCGCTTATTGTTGTGCACTTTAAACTGAATCAGCAAGATATAGAAAGTCAATTCTGCGAAAATAGAGCCAAACCAGAATTGCAATGTCACGGAAAATGTCATTTAAAGAAAGAATTAGAAAAGTCTGAAAAAAACGATTTGGAGTTAAATAGTATTTTCAAAAAAATAGACATTCTTCAGAATCAGAATTTTGAGTTTCCAGTTCGCATTCTAAAAATGATAAGTAATAAAGTATTGATTTATAAAGAATTTAATCATTTTGAACCTTGTTTAGAAATTTTTGTACCGCCGCCTATTTGCTGATTAATTTCCCTCAATTAATAAAATAGAAATACAAAAAATTAAATATCACAAAATGCAAAATTTAAAAAAATACCTATTATTATCAGTTGCCGCATTGACTTTCGTATCATGTTCAAGTGATGACGATAATCCAGTTGCGAACAATTTAACGCTAGAATTCACGAATACATTAAAAAACAATACTATTGTTTTAGGAAATGCAACTTCAACTTCGGCAACTTCAAATACTTCGGCATCAGGACAAATTCATCATTTTTCAGAATTGAAGTATGTGATTAGTAATATACGTTTGGTTAAAGACAACGGAACTGAAGTTCCTTATAATGTAAATGATTTAGACAAAGGCGCAACTGTAATTGACCAATCTAAAACGGCTTCTTTGAGCTATGTTTTAAGCAATGTTCCGTCGGCAACTTACAAGCAGATTAAATTCGGTTTGGGAATTAAGCCAGAACAAAACACTTTAGATCAAGTACGTTTTCCAAATTTCTACGCAGCTGCGGGGGCAAACGACACGCAAATGATGTGGGAATGGGGAAGTGGTTACCGTTTTACAAAAGTGGAAGGTTTTTATGATACGGATAATAAAGCGATGTCAATTCATACTGGAAGTACAGTTGAAGGAACTGCTCCAAATTACACACAAGGTGTAAATGCCTATAGAGATATTACGTTGAACTTAACAACAAACGCAATTGTGGGAAGTAAAGCGCCAAAAATTAAAATTAAAGCTGATTTTGATAAATTATTGAGCGGAAAAATCAACACGATTACTCTATCAACAGGAACTGGAATGAATGATAATGCAACTCCAAACGTTCACACTGCTGCGCAGATGGTGAAGTTTGTGGATAATTTAGGAGGAAATGGTTCAAGCGATATTAGCGGAATGTTTTCTGTTAGTAGTGTAGAAAACTAAAAATATTTCAGAGCCGTCTGAGACTAAAAATCAGACGGCTTTTTAAAATTCATTTAAAATGAAAAAAATATTTGTTTTTATAGCAATGCTTTCATTATTAACATCTTGTAATAATGATGATGCCGATATGATTGCTATTGATAATCCTGAAATTGTTTTAAATATTCCAAAAGGTTTTCCAGAGATAAATAGTTTTGCGAGTTTGAACAAACCAACAAAATACGGTGCAGAATTGGGAGAAAAGCTTTTTTCGGATAAAAGATTCAGTGCAGATAATACGATTTCATGCGCAAGTTGTCATATTCAGGCAAATGCGTTTGCAGATCATAATGCGCAAGCAATTGGAATTCAGGATAGAGTGGGACTTCGTAATGCGCCGTCGCTTCAGAATTTATTGTTTCTAAAATTTTACAATTGGGATGGAAGCAAACTGCAATTGGAAACACAGCCGTTAGTTCCTATTATTACTCACGAAGAAATGGATTCTTCTATTTTGGAAGTTATTGGTAAAATTAAAGATGATGCTGATTATAAAGTTTTGTTTAGAAAAGCTTTTGGCGATTCAGAAATTAATCCAGACAGAATCTATAAAAGCATTGCACAATTTGAATATACCTTGATTTCTTCGAATAGTAAATATGATAAAGTAAAACGAAATGAAGGCGAAACTTTTACGGAAAGCGAATTAGAAGGCTATAAAACCTTTCAGCAGAAATGTGCAAGCTGTCATTCGGGCGAATTGTTTACCGATCAGAGTTTTAGAAATATTGGTTTTCCTTTAAATAAAGATACAAATGAAGCGGGACGTGGTCGCGTTACAGGAATTGCTTCTGATTTTATGAGTTTTCGTGTTCCAAGTTTGCGAAATATAGAATATACAGCTCCTTATGGCAGTTTTGGACAGTTTGCTGACTTAAAATCTGTTTTGGATTATTTTGATAAAGGAGTTTTAGATTCAGATAATTTAGATCCGATTTTTAAGAATAATGGTAAGAGAATTCCGCTATCAGAGACGGAAAAAACGAATCTAATTGCCTTTATGAAAACGCTGAGTGATAAACAGTTTGTTGGAAAGTAATTTGCGAAGCCCTTATTTTAGAGCATTTTTAGCTCTTTTTAATAAGAATAAAATGTTTATAAGGTGTTGATAAATAGTGGGTTGTGACCTGTGTTAAAAAAAAGTTTTGATTGATTAATTGTTTTAAATTTATAATTAAATGATAGTTAATTAATTAAAAGAATTTGCATATGGGAAGAGCTATAAAACTACAGGTTCGTAAAGAATTAGATGGCAAACAGCAATTTAATTTAATTAAGTTGAAAGGAAGTTTGATTACTAAAGGGTATACTGAAATTATACACATCAGTGATAAAGATGAAGAATTTCACATCAACTCTTTCGAAACCGAAGCAAAAAATGAAGTAAGAGAATTTATTCTCGATTTTATTGTCAAAGAAAATTTGAGTAATACCATAAGCGTTCTTGTGTAATAGACTTTCGAATAGAATATTACACAGAATTCGCTTGTATTAAAATTTATACAGCTGTAGAAATAGTTGTATTTTCGTCTAGATAATTGTTCTGTTCTTGGAATGTATTACTAGGTTTTTCATCCCAATCTCCCCAATCTCCTACGTAAGTTTTACGAAATATCAATTCGTTATTATCTCCTGCACAAACGCTTAAACGATTGTTGCACACAACTTTATTTTCGCTTTTATTTATTTGTAGATTTTTCATGGCGTTTGTATTTAAAGATTGTTCAAATTTACAAATAGTTGAAATTTAAACTGTTACATCTCAAACCTGTTTTGTTATCAAATTCACATCTTTAAAATAAAAATCTCCCAGTTTCTAAGCATTGAAACTGGGAGATAGTGAAAAAAAATAAACACAAACTTTTTTAGAATGAATATCTAACTCCAAGCTGTCCTTGAAATCTAGACGCTAACTGATCGACAGTGTAAGGCGTTGAAGTTGGGGCTTTGAATGTATAAGTTGGGTCTCCTGTAGCAACTCCGCCAAGGTTTCCTGATTTTGTTAAACCAATATTTGCTGTTGAATTGTACGTGTTTGGAACGAAATAACTTCTTCCCCAATCTTTATTGATTAAGTTTCCAACGTTTGCCACGCTAAATGAAATTTGGAAAGTTCCTACTTTTGTTACTTGAATTTCATCCATCAATTTCAAATCAGTTTGAATGTTCCAAGGTGTTGTATCGCCATTTCTTTGAGTGAAAGTTCCTCTTCTGCTTTTTAGATAATCATTTCCATTAATAAAAGCTTCGTAATCTGCTACTTGCTGTGCAGCCGTTGCAGATGGAACTCCTGCTGAATTTACTCCGATATATTTTGCAGCTTCAGCAGCATCTTTAAAGATGTAAGCCAATCCAGCTGCTTGTCCAGTTCCTGCGATTGTTGAATTTACAAATCCCCAAGAAAATGGATTTCCTGATTGTGCATTAAAATAAACATTAGCAGATAAAGTATTGTTTGATGCTAATTTTACTCCGTAACCAACATTAGAAACAATTCTGTGTTTGATGTTAAAGTTAGAAGTTGCCAATTGCGGATTATTTGGTGTCAATGACTGATTCATTTGGAAGTTACTTTCCATAGAATTACGAATTCCGTTTGTAATATCGCGAGAATTACCATAAGTATATGCCACCATAAAGTTGAAACCGAAATCGTATGTTTTAGAAATCATTTCTGTAATACTATAACGGTATCCTTTATCTGTGTTTGATAATAAGTAAGCATTTGAGAAAGCAGAGTTTATGTTAGCAGCATAAATTGGCATTTCGTGCTTTGTATCATAAGAAAAATAAGTTGGATTATCAGTTTTGTTTACTTGTTGAAATTCTAAATCGCGAATTACTTTTGTGTAAATACCTTCAACAGTAAATTTATACCCATCTACAGTTTTATCAAAAGCCAATGAATTTCTTAAAACGGCTGGCATTTTAAATTTATTGTCTACTAAATCGGCTTGTACTTTTGGAGTTGCATCATGATAGCCATTAAGTCCGCCAGTTGCCAAAGGATCTCCCACAGCCGCAACTTGAGCAGCTGTTAAGTTGTTTTTGTCGTAACTTCCGTAACCAACACCATCATTATAATATGCATAACCTAACCAAGCAAAAGGAATTCTTCCTGTAAATACTCCAGAACCACCGCGAATTACAAATGTTTTATCTTCATCAACATTATAAGTAAAACCAATTCTTGGAGAAACTAGCGCCGTACTGAAGAAATTATTTTTAATTTGACTTAAAGGCGTGTACGTATAAGTAGTTCCGTAATTTGGATCTGCTGGAGAATTTTGAACTTGCGGACTTAATTTTGGTTTGTTTGGAATGTCTGTATAATCTACACGAACACCAGGCGTTACTTTTAATCTGCTTCCAACTCTAATTTCGTCTTGAGCATAAACACTGTATAGATTTACTTTGAATTTTGCATAAGGATTATCAAAGATTTCATCTCTTGTTGAACCGTCAAACGGATAAGTTCCACGAACACGAGTAGGAAGTTTGTTGTAGAAATCTGTAAGAGATTTGTATGAAACTCTTCCGTTTAAAGCATTTACAAAACCGTAATTAATGTCGTAAAATTCGTTGTGCGTACCAAATAATAAAGTATGATTTCCTGTTTTGTAAGTAAGATTATCTGTAAGTTCAGCCGTATTTTGTTTCATGTTGAAAACAGTTGCTTCACGATCATTTCCTAAGAAAATTGTTCCTCCGTTATAACCAATTTCTGTTTGAGGAAACATAATATTATTTGATTTAGGATCACGATAATCTTTAATAGCAGAATAACTAGCAATAAAAGAGTTCGACCATTGGCTGTTAAAATGACTTTTAAGCTCTAAAACCGTACTGATAGATTGGTTTTTCTGAGTAAAATCCATTCCTGAAAATCGGAAGTTTGCTGCATCGCGCTCTAAGTTTGTTGCTTGAGAAACTACCGTATTGTTTCGTAAAGAGATCGAATGTTTATCGTTGATTTTCCAATCTAATTTATTGAAGAATTTCTGGCTTTTTGCAAAATTGTTGTACGAACCGTAAGTTCCTGGATCAAATCCGTAGTTTGTTTTTACAAAGTTCGAAATTTGTTCAGCAGTTGCATTATCAACCAAAGAAGTCAATTTTCCGTTTGCATCTGTTTGTCCTGCATTGTAGAAAATTGGATCTGTTCTTTCAGCATATTCCATATTCGTAAAAAAGAACAATTTATCTTTTACAATTGGCAAACCTAATCTAAATCCGATTTGGTAATCTCCAAACGCTTTTGGCATTTTAGAACCGTCTCCAGCATTGTTTGGACCTGTAAGTGCGGCACTTCTTCCGTAAGAATAAATAGATCCGCTTACATTATTTGTTCCGCTTCTTGTAACAGCATTAACGCTTCCTCCTAAAAAGTTTCCTAATTTAATATCATAAGGAGCAATATAAACTTGAATATCTTGAATGGCATCTAAACTGATTGAGTTAGAACGCGTACTGCTTCCTGGCATTCCAGAAGTTCCCGATTGACCTCCTAAAGACGGACTAAAACCAATCGCATCGTTATTAATAGAACCGTCAATAGTGACGTTGTTGTATCTAAAGTTAGTTCCAGCAAAAGAGTTGTTCGAACTCTGCGGAACCAATTTAGTAACATCTTGAATTCCGCGGTTTATTAATGGAAGTCCGTTTACTTGTTTTTCGTTGATGTTTGTTCCATTATTTTTAGAAGAAGGTTTAGAACTTGTAATGACAACTTCTTCCAAAACATTATTATCTGCTTTTCCAACTACAATTGTTGGTAAATCATTGTCGCCAAGCGCTAAGTGAATTTGAGCATTAGAGTAATCTTTGGTGTCTTTACTTTTAATTTCTAATTCGTAAGGACCGCCGGCATTTAAATTTTCGAAACTGAATCGGCCTTGTTTGTCTGTAGTTGCTCTGTAAACAGCATTTGTAGGCAAATGAGTTAAGGTTACTTCGGCATCGATAACTGCAGTTGTACCATCGTTGACTTTAGCAGACAAAGAAGAAGTAGTAATCTGAGCAAAAATACTTCCCGCAGTAAGAAGCATTAAAGCCGTGAATAAGAGTTTTAGTTTTGTCATGTTATTTTAGTTATTATTTTCGACAAAGAAACTCTCTTTACTTGTTTTCGATTTAAGGCTTTTGTTAACGAAAAATCAAAAAAAATGACAATGTTAATTTATGATAATGAATAGGTTATTTTATAAATAAAGTCTGTAAGTCTTTAAAATCAAGACTTTGCTAAAAATCCCAGAAATAAAGGGATTAGAGGTAGATTTAAACCAGATTAGAGATAGATTAGAGTGTTATGAGAATGTTACCAACTAGAGAAATCGGCATTTTTGAAATTCAAATCAACGCTATTTTATTTTACTTTTTCTAAGGAAATAAAAGCGAAAAACTAGTTCCTTTTTCAAGTTCAGAATCTACGTTTAAAGTAATATGATGGCGTTTTAAAATTTCCATAGTTATAAAAAGTCCTAAACCTTGACCTTTGATATGACGCGTGCGATCACTTCTAAAAAAGAGATCAAAAATAGATTCTTTGTCTTTTTCTGCAATTCCAGAACCTTGATCGATAATTTTTATTAAAAGCTTTTCTTCTTTTTCTAAAGCAAAAATACTTACAGGCGCAGGAAAAGAAAATTTTATAGCATTGTCTACAATATTATACAGCGCCGTAAAAAGCATATGTTTATTGGCTTGAACAGAAAGCAATTCTTCATTTTGAATGGCTTCCAAATTAAGCGATACTTTAGATTCTGGATATTCAATCGCCTTTTTTTCAAGAACATTCCATAAAATTTCATCAATTCTTATGCTTTCCATTTGTTCAGGTTCGCCAACTTGCAATCCAGATAAAACTAAAAGTCCGTCTAAAATAGATTTTAAATGAAAAGTATCTTTTCGAAGCGATTTTAAAACTTCTTCGTATTGCTCGTTAGTTCTGGGTTGTTGCAACGAAACATCAATATCTCCAATAATAATTGTCAACGGCGTTTTTAGTTCGTGTGAGGCATTTTTTAAAAAGTTATTCTGAATAGTAATGCCGCTTTCTAATCTTTCTAAAAGATAATTAAAAGTCGTAATAAGTTCTCGAACTTCATCTTTTCCGCTTGTTGGCATTTCGAGTCTAGAATGCAGATTTTCTGTCGTAATCGTATTTACTTTTGCAATAACATCTTCAAAAGGTCTAAAAGTTTGTTTTGCTAAATATCTTCCAATAAAGAAATTAAGCGGAATTACAAATAAATACGAAAGAATAAAAATTAAACCCAGAACATCTAATTGTTGGTCGCCAACGGTATCAATTCCAGAAACGACAATAATAAAATCGCCCTGATTATCTTTATAAAATAAACCTGTAAACTGTCTATCTTCTTTTGTAAAATGTAAAATTCTATTTTTAGAAATGGTTTTTAATTCCTGATCGCTTAATTTGATATTTATATCGTCACGCAAATACAATTCTTTCGTTTTAGCATTGTAAATTCTGATAGATTGGTTGGTGATTTTTTTATATTCAATTTCTATCGTTTGGTAGCGCGAACTGTCATTTTTTGTGATTTCATCTTTTTCAAAATAAAAAAAAGCCGTTATTAAAGCACTGTCTTCGAGTCTTTCATAATAAAGTTCCTGTCTATGTTTTTTAAAAAGCAAAAAAGAACCAGCCAGTACAAGACCAACTATAAAAGCAAAAAGCAATGTCGAATTGACGGATAATTTGGTTTTAAGATTCATTGATCTTGTTTTTGAGCATATATCCAGTTCCTTTTATGGTATGAATAAGCGGAGTAGGGAAGTTCTTGTCTATTTTATTTCGTAGATAATTAATATAAACATCAACGGTATTGGTATTCATATCAAGATCAAGATTCCAAACGGCTTCTGCAATTGCAATTCTCGAAAGTGCTTTTTCGCGGTTTTTCATGAAAAAAATCAGCAATTTTAATTCTCTCGAAGAAAGATTAAGTTCTTTTCCGTCTCTCGTGGCGCTTTGTTCTTTCATATTAATTTCAATTCCGGCGTAAGATTGAAAATCTATAATTCCGCTGCTAAATTCAGAACGACGAAGCTGCGCATTTATTCTGGCTAAAAGTTCTTCAAACATAAATGGTTTTGCCAAATAATCATCGGCTCCAGCCTGAAGGCCTTTTACTTTTTCGTGAGGCGTATCTAAAGCGCTAAGTATAAGTATAGGAACAATTATTTTTCTGCCTCGCAAGATTTCGCACACTTCAAAACCAGTTAAATCAGGAAGCATAATATCGAGTATAATAATATCATACTCATTTTCCATTACTTCATTAATAGCGTCAAAACCTTTGTTGACATTTTTAACCTGATAAAGCTGTTCTTCGAGCCCTCTAATAATAAAAGAAGCGACTCTCGGATCGTCTTCAACTAATAATACTTTATTCATAGCAGTAATTGCAAATAGATGGACTAAAAGTAATTCTCTAAATTCAAATCAGAATACTTTTTTGTCATTTTTTGAAATAAAAGGAAAATTACAATTTAGAAAGATCGTCAATAGTATAAAATTTCAACCCTTTTTCTTTGGTGTATTTGCAAAGTTCTTCTAAAGCATAAAGAGGCGTTTCGATTTTTTCGTCTGCATTTTCAACCGTTTTATGACCGTAAAAAATCACGATTTTATCATGCGCTTTGGCATAATCCAATAAAGTTTTATAATACGGAATATTGAATTGTTTGTAATCATCATCAATTCCTAATCCGTAAACTAAGCGATTTCCTTCGTAATAACAATATTGTTGTGGAGCAGGAATTTCATCATAAGTTGTGCCTCTTATTATATCAAAATGTTTCAATAATTCTTTGTCTAATTCGGCATCGCGTGCGCCATCAGGATACGCAAAAGAATGAATGTTGAAACCATCTTTTTTCATTGCCGCTTTCAAAGGAATTATATCATCTTCAATATATTTCTGTATTCCAAACTCTTTTGAATATTTCAATGCATTTAAATGATTATAGCCATGTCCAGCAATATCATGTCCCATATCTTGCAAATAATGCAATTTGTCTTTTTGATCTCTGGTTAAACTTCCGTACCAGCAAACAAAAAAGGTTGCTTTCCAACCAAGCGGACGCAATAATTTTTCGGCATTGTACCAATCATCGATATAATCGTCGTCAAAAGTAAAAACAACTCCCGGCGGATAAGTTTTTTTTATTGGTTTTAAAGGAGTTTTTTCTTCAGAATACATTTTAAAAACCACAATCAATGCAATAACAGCTACAAGTAAAATTGCTGCTATTTTTTTAGAAAATAAATTCTTCATAAAGAAAATTAGGTTAGTTCTTAACTATAAATTAGATACAATTTTATCTTTTTCATTTTCCGTTTTCGCACGTATAAAGATATTTCTTTTTAAATGAATTTTAGATGAATGTTCTAAAAATGAATCAGTTTTTCTTCTTCAAGATCCAAATAATACATCTGTTTTCTAATGATAGATTCGTCAATATGCTGATCATCTTTATTTCGATTAATAAGCCACTGTCTTTGCTGATTTAGCAAGTCGAGATAAATTGCTTTTAGTTCATTTCCAATTGATTCGTCCTCGATTCCTTTGCTATGCTGTTCCCATTTTAGAATTAATTGTTGTAAAGAAGCATTACTTTCTAACTGATCATTATAAGTAGTTTTTAAATAATGTAAAGCATGAGCTGCCAAATCTCTTTTTAAAATTACAGAAGCTTCTTCAGGAGAAACGGGATCGTAAATATTATCTAATTTGATTTTTCTAATGAAATACGGAAGTGTCAATCCTTGAATTAGTAAAGTCAAAAGAATCACAATAAAAGTGATAAATAAAATAAGATTTCGTTGCGGAAAACCGTTTCCGTTATCCAAATAAACAGGAATTGATAATGCTGCAGCCAGCGACACAACGCCTCGCATTCCTGTCCAACCCAAAATAAATGGCGTTTTATAACCAGGATGTCTTCGGTCTGCAACGGTAATAAAATTACGGGCAATTAGCGTTACAATTACGGCACCGTAAGCAGACAATATTCTGCTAACTATTAAAACAAATGTAATTAAAACGCCGTATCCGATTGCTGTAGACAGACTAACGCCTTCAAGTCCAGAAGTAATTTGAGGAAGATCTAAACCAATTAGCATAAAAACCAATCCGTTTAAAATGAAAGAAAGACTTTCCCAGACATTTACGCCTTGTATTCTCGATTTACTGCTCAAAAAACGATGTCTATTATTAGACAAAAGCAATCCGCCACTTACTACTGCTAAAACACCAGAACTATGAACTTCTTCGGCTATAAGATACATTATATATGGAGCAAGAAGCGTTAACACGATATCGACATTTGCATTTGTTGGCAGATATTTATGTGCCTTCATAAAAATCCATCCTATTAATAAACCAATTCCAACGCCTCCAAATATCATCCAGCTGAAACTAATTGCCGCTTTATAAAATATAAATTGCTCGGTCGCCACAGCAATCATTGCAAATCTGAAAATGATTAAAGAAGATGCATCATTCAGCAAGCTTTCTCCTTCTAAAATAGACGACATAGTTTTTGGAACTTTAACAAATTTTAAAATCGCGCCCGCACTTACAGCATCTGGAGGAGAGACAATTCCGCCCAATAAAAAGCCCAAAGCAAGAGAAAAACCTGGAATAAAATAATTGGCTACTAAAGCAACAGAAAGCGCCGAAAGAAAAACAACTATAAAAGCAAAACTGGTAATAATACGTCGCCAGCGCCATAATTCTTTCCAAGAAACCGCCCAAGCAGCTTCGTACAATAATGGAGGAAGAAATATAAAAAAGATAAGATCGGGCTCGATTTGTATTACGGGAACTTTCGGAATAAAACTAATCGCCAATCCAGCCAAAACCAATAATACAGGATAAGCTACTTTTATCTTATCAGCTAACATAATCAGCAATAAAATGACTAAAATAATAGCTAAATAGAAAGGAAAGTTTTCGAGCATTCTTTATTTTTTTAATTTAAAAGTCAACAATATTTTAACCTTATAAAGGTATTTCTTTGTTCAAATTTATCAATTTCAGTTGAATATGCTCAAAAAAAATGCTAACCTATTTAGATTAGCATTATCGGGATTAATTTTTTACAATTTATAAGGCTTCGTACCAACTTAAAATATAGTCTGCAACACCTTCCCATCCTGGTTCTCCACAAATAAAATGACTTTTGCCATCGAATATTTTTAGATCTACACGACCAGCATTGTCTCTATATTTTCGAGCAATTGTTTGAGTTAGGTTAGGAGGAAAGATATGATCGTTACCGCCACCGACAAAAAGAATGGGCTGATGTGGTTTTTTGAAATTGATATTAGAAAAAGAATTTAAAACCAATTCTCTACTGACTTTATAACTTTCTGGGACTGCATATTTTTCAAAAGCAATTTTTCTCTGCGTTTCTGGAATAGTATTAAAAAAAGCATAATCGTACCATTCGCGGCTTCCCATAAAAAACTTTTTTATAGAGAAAAAACCAAAAGCAGGCAACACTGTTTTTAAAGTTTGAAACGGCGGGAAAACGTTTTTTGGCGGAGCACCGTCTATACTTACGCCAGCAGCTGCTTTTCCCAATTCGACTAACTTTAAAGCAGCCATGCCAGCCATAGAATGTCCAATAACTAAAGGTTTTTCAGGTAATGAATCTATTAATTTACTAATATTATTTACCACATCTATAAAACCTGTTTTAGCCAAATCTGGATGTACTTTTGCTCTCAATTCGGCAGGATTTCCTTTGTGTCCGGGGTTTGCAGGCGTGTAAACCGTGTAGCCCTTTTTTTCATAATGCTGTTTCCATTCTGCCCAAGTATTGTCGTTTACGAAGTTTCCATGAATAAGCACAATATTTTTTGATTTTGACATGATTTTTTATTTGATTAAAGTTAGAATTTCTTTAAAAATTTCTCGTCTGGAGTCTCTAACAAGTTCATAAAGACACATTTCAATAGTTGTTAATCCAGCTCCTTTATTTTGAAGTTTTTGCAAAGCAATTTGAATACTTTCTTTTGCTCTTGAAGAAACACAATCTGTTACAATTTCTACTTCAAAATTATGTTCTAAAAATCCTATAGCAGTTTGATATACACAAATATGTGCTTCTATGCCACATATTAGCCATTGCGTTTTACCAGAATCTAAAACCGTTTTCTGAAAAGTTTCATTATCCAAAGCATTGAAACTATATTTTTCAATTGGTTTTTGAAGAGCTAATAATTTCTCTAATTGCGGAATCGTTGCCCCGAGTCCTTTCGGATTTTGTTCTGCCCAGATTATCGGAATTGAAAGAAGTTGACAACCACGAATTAATTTTTCTAGATTTAAGGCTAATTTTTCACTTTCGTTTACAGTGCGAGCCAGTTTTCCTTGAACGTCAATTAAAATCAATCCGGTGTTTTCTTGCTTTAGCATAATTTCAATTATTTGAAATTAAATTTACGGATTTATTTTGTAAAGTATTTATTTTTAGTTGGTTATGAGTTTTTTGCACAATAATTTACTTCAAATACTTTTTAAGTTCTGCAGCAGCCTGAAGAAACAAAGCTTTGGTTTGCGGAATTTCGGCAAGACCATTTAACAAACCAAAATCGTGAATTACGTCATTGTAACGGACAGTTGTAACCACAACTCCCGCATCGCTTAATTTGCGTCCGTAAGCTTCACCTTCGTCTCTTAAAATATCATTTTCAGCGACTTGAATTAAAGTTGGAGGCAAACCTTTCAATTGAGCTAAACTCGCTTGTAAAGGCGAAGCATAAATTTCTTTTCTTTTTGAAGGATCAACATATTGATTCCACATCCATTGCATTAAAGTATCGGTTAGAAAACGCTGTTTGCCATATTTTTTATAAGATTCTGTTTCAAAATTGGCATCGGTTACTGGCCAGAAAAGAATTTGAACTTTGTATAAAGGAGTTCCTTTTTCTTTCGCCATCAGAGCGCTTGCTGTGGCAAGATTTCCGCCAGCGCTATTTCCGACGATTCCTAATTTACTTCCATCAACATTAATTTCATTTCCGTGCGCTGCAATCCATTTTGCTGCCGCGTAAACTTCATTTACAGGCTGCGGATATTTGGTTTCTGGTGCTAGAGAATAATTAACAAAAACACCAACATAACCTGTTAAAACGGTTAAATCACGAACCATTCTTTTATGCGTTGGATAATCTCCTAAAACCCAGCCACCACCGTGAATAAACATAAAAACTGGAAGTTTGCCTTTTGCGCCCACAGGACGTACAATATTGAGTTTGATTTTGTAACCGTCTGCTGTAATTTCTTTTTCCGATTCTTCTATTCCAGATAAATCTACTTTAAAAGCGTTTTGCGCGCCAACCAAAACATTACGCGCATCTGGAACTGGAAGTGATTCTAACGGTGCGCCTCCAGCATTTAAAGGTTTTAAAAAAGCTTTTACAGCTGGTGTTAAATGCGGATCTGAAGCATAATCTGTTTGGGCATAACTTTTCATAGTCATATTGGTTAAAATTATATATGGAATTACAATCATTTTTAAAAAGCTTGATATTTTCATAATGTTTAAAACTTAGATTAATTTTTATTTTACAGAATAAGGCAATGAAAGATTACCGCTAGCAACCGTATACACTTTGTAAACGCCGAGCATTGGTTTAGTGCCATCAGAATCGTGAGAACCGCCAGCGCCTGTACTAACTTCCATATAACAGCTTAAAGCATCAAATTTGAAATTGGTTTTATTGTTGATTCTAAAATCTGGTACAATTACTTTTATCGAATTTCCTTTGGCAACGATATTAAAACCCGGACTGTCCATATACATTGCCATTCCAGGATTTGTTGGCGGTAAAACTACATTTGGATCTCCTTTTTTAAATTCTTTCACTGAAAGTCCGCCTGCAACGCGTTTGTCTTCAACAAGTAAAACCCAATGCGCATGCCAGATTAGACCGTCATTAAGATAATTTCCGTCTAGATTTTCATCCCAAAGAGGTGTATCTTCAAAATCAGGATGTGACGTAAGAGCAAGTGCTACAATTCCTTCGGCTTGACCGAAACCAATATCAGAAGATTTTAAAGTAGTCGGAAAAACATAAGCCAAAACCGGCGCACCGTTTAATTGTCCGACTGGTTTAGGCATTGTTTTTCCTGCGGTTCCTTCGACTTTGATATCCCAAACGGTAAGACCTAAATCTGCTTTGTGGGTAATTGTAGCCGATTTAATTTTAAAATCTTCATTGTTATAAGTACTGCATTTATCACAAGCTTTTGCAGTACTATAATTAACAAATAGAATGATTAATAGTAATATTGACTTTTTCATAATAATTGGTTTTGAATGTTAATTCACCTGAGAAACCAATTTATATGCCATGCCAATAAAATGCCTATTAATAGCTATTTAGCGCTTTTTTTGAAGAATAAAAGCGCTATATTTCGCTAAACGGATTTAGATTAGTGAGATTTCGCTATAAAAGAAAAGCAAAATCATTAGCTAATTATTTTCTTTTTTCGATAATTGGAAATTCTTTAGAAAACTCAATTTTTATAATAGTTCCGTTATTATTTTCCATAGAAAAATGCGCATCCAAATCGTCGCTCAAACCTTTAATTAAACTTAATCCGAAAGAATTGATTTTTTTAGAATTGATATCAGTATCAAAACCAACTCCGTTATCTGCAATTGTCAAGAGATATTTATCTTCTGAAGTCGCTTCGATCGTTACGTAAATCATTCCTGTGCGATCTTCTGGAAAAGCGTATTTAATTGAATTTGTGATTGATTCATTCAAAATTAATCCAATCGGAACCGCCTGTGCCACATCTAATTCTAACGGATCTATTTTTATTTCAAAACGAATTCTTTGCCCAAGCGAAAAAGATTCACGTAAATATTCGACCAATTCTTTGATATAAATTGGCATATTGATCGTCGAAATATTTTCAGAATTGTATAATTTCTGATGAATTAATGACATAGAATGTATACGATGTTGACTATTTTTAATGGCCGATAATGCCATATCATTTTCTAAATAAGCAGATTGCGAGTTTAAAAGACTTATTACGGTTTGAAGATTATTTTTTACACGATGATGAATTTCTTTCAAAAGCCATTCTTTTTCATCAAGTAAATGCCTTAAATTGATGTTTTTCTGATTGATTTCTTTTTCTTTCAGTTCTAATTCGGCATTATTTTTTTGTTTCAGTCGATATCTGTTATACAATAAAGCAATCGTAATAAGTAATAAAACCAAGCTCCAAATAGAAAGCGTATTTAATAATTTTGATTTTTTGAGAGCATTTTCTTGAAGAGATGTTTCTTGACTTAAAAGCTTTATTTTTTGTTCTTTATTTACGGTTTCATATTGAATTTTAAGTTCTTCAATTTGTTTGTTTTTTGCATAATCCATAAGCGAATCACTAAATTTTTTGTAGATTTTGTGATTCACTAAAGCAGATTTAAAATCTCCATTTGCAGAATCCAATTTATAAATTGACATATAAAGAGCTTCTGAACCGTAGTTTTTATTATATTTTTTTGATAATTGGTCTATTTTATCAACATAATATTTAGTGTTCTTATAATCAGCGCGATTAGCGTAAAACAGTGCGATAGTAGAATAGCTGTTACAAACGTCTCTGTGAGTTTGAGGAGATTCTAAAGCATCTGCAGCCGCAGCAGTTTTTTCGAAATATTTTTCGGCTGTGCCATAATTTTTAATTCTTGCATAACAATTAGCGTAAGCAAAATTAACCAGCATTTTGTCAAAGTTATTTGGAGGCGAAAATTTACTGGTAACCGTATTCATATATTCAATTGCTTCTTTATTTTTTCCTTTCATAGAAAGAGAAGCTGCCGCCGTAACAAAACTTTTGTACCAACTACCGCTGTTGTAGACATTTTGCCCGTATTGAATACTTTTTTCAGCCATTTTTGAGGCTTCATCATAATGTCCCATGTTTAAATAAATCAATCCTAATCTCATGTAGAAAATATCGGCAAAAGTGTAATCTTTGGTGTTTTCCATAGTTTCTACACTCTTCAAAGCATAATAAAACGCACTTTTTATATTAAACTGAACACCTTCTATATACGAAATTGTTGTTTCTCCAAATTGCTGCTGTCTAAAACCGATTTTTCGCATCGCTGCAATATTTTGATACAGAATTTTTTTAGCGTCATTAATTTTTCCGTGCCAGAAATAAATAGTGCAAATCTTCATTTTTGCTTCAATAACTTTTTCAGGAATGCCTAATTCGTCGTATAAAGTTTGAGCTTCTTTTAAAATTTTTTCTTTTTCTGGATCTAAATCATGTTGATAACTTGCTTGATTTAGTAAAGCATAAGCCAGAGCAGCTTTGTCTCCTTGTTTTCTGCATTGCGCAACAACTTGCGAAAAGTATTTTTTGCTTTCGGGATAATTATTAATTTGGAAATAAAATTTGCCTAAAAGCATTTCGCTTTCGTCTTGCCACTTTTTGATTTTTAATTGCTTGCTTATTTTGACAGCTTCAGAAATGTAAAAATTGGCATTTTTTAAATCATCAGGTTTGGCAAAGGATTGAAACAAGTAGAAGTTTCCTAATTGAAAAGCTAGTTTTAATTTGTTTTCACCTTTAGATTTGGCAAAAAGCTGTTTTGCGGCTTCGATATTTCCTTTTTCTATTAAATCACTTCCGATAAGAAATTTTCCATCATTGTAACCTTCATCATAAGCCAATAACAAAGGAAGTTTATATGCTTTGCATGTTAAAACTACCGAACTATCGGCATCAATTGATCCTTGATTAGAATTGTATAAATAAGTGGAGCAAGTTTGAATTAGCAAACGTTTCTTCTTCAAATCATAATTTGCTGTTGCAGGATGATTTTGTGCTTCAGAATTAATTAGAAAAAAGAATATTAAACAAAAGGAGTAAAATATCTTCATAGTATATTGAATTATATTTTTAGTAAGTTTTTAATTAACAAATATATACACAAATAACTTTTGTTGGATTGTAAATTAATATGAAAATTAATATTAAATGTGATTTTAATTTATCTATTTTTGGAATTCATTTAATTTAATTGTGATAATTAACTATTTTTGTTTCAATTAATTAAGTGCAAGATAATATAAAATTTACTCACTTATGAAAAACTCAGCCGATAACGGAAATGAAGTTGTTTCTTCAGTTTTGAAAAAAAGAATTTTAATTGTAGAAGATCAATTTATTGAAGCGCACGATTTACAGTTAATTCTCGAAAAAGCAAACTACGAAGTAACAGGAATTGCACGTTCGGTTGAGCAGGCTTTGGAGCAGATTGAAATAGAAAAACCAGATCTTGTTTTCTTAGATATTATGCTGAAAGGAACTAGAAATGGTATCGAATTAGCACACTTTTTAAAAGAAAAAAATATTGGTTTTATATTTATTTCTGCTAATTCGAGCAAGAGTATTTTAGATCAGGCAAAAACTACGCATCCTTACGGTTTTATTGTAAAACCTTTTCGCGATCAAGATGTTCTAACAACTTTAGAAATAGCATTTTACCGTCAGCAATATAGTTTAGAATCTCAGTTGATGCAACAATTTCAGTTGCAGAAAGGAATTAGTGAAATCGTGCATTCTAACATTAAAAAAGAAGAAGCTCTTTTGGCTTTAGCAAAAGTTATTCAAACCTATATTCCGTTTGATTATTTAGAAGCTGGTTTTGTAACTTCAACGCATTACGATCAGCTGGGAATTATCCGTAAAAATTTAGATTTATATCAGATCATTGATTTGAAAAAGCTTTCTCAAATTTCGGAAGTTTCTGAAAAAGAGATAAATGAAACCTACAGAAAATCGAAAATTGATAAAGAACCAATAATATATAGCGAAGAGTCTTTAATAAAAAACTTTCAGGAAGCGCCAATAAAAGCATTAATTTCTCATAATTTCGGAATCAAATCTTATTTGGTTTTTCCAGTTTCTATTGCTACTATTCAGAGCTATCATATTACTTTTTATAGCCGAAATTTTAATATTTATACTCAAGAAAATTTAAAACTTTTAAGTTCAATCGAGCCTATTTTTTCTCAGTTTATCAATAAAATTTATTCCAATAAAGATCTTGGTTTGGTAAAGGAAAAAGCAGAGATTAAAAACAATAAGCCAACAAATGTTTCTGAAGGTTTTGAAGGAATTATTGGCAATAGTTCTCAAATGATTTCTGTTTTTAATTATATTCGAAAAGTCGCGCCTTCAGATACTTCTGTTTTGGTTTTAGGCGAAAGCGGAACTGGAAAAGAAAAAATTGCGCAAAGTATTCATGCATTATCTCCAAGAAAAGAGAAACCGTTGGTTATTATTAACTGCGGCGCAATTCCAGAAAATCTGGCAGAATCGTTGCTTTTTGGTCATGAAAAAGGTGCTTTTACTGGCGCAATGGATAGAAGAATCGGTAAATTTGAATTGGCAGATGGCGGAACTATTTTTTTAGACGAAATAGGAGAAATGTCTTTAGAACTTCAAGTGAAATTGCTGCGCGTTTTGCAAGAAAGAGAAATTGAACGTGTTGGCGGAATGTCTTCTATAAAAATTGATGTTCGAATTATTGCCGCAACCAACAAAAATCTCGAAGAAGAAGTTGCCGCTGGAAGATTTAGAATGGACTTATATTATCGTTTGCACGTTTTTCCGATTTTGGTTCCTTCTTTGAAAAAACGAAAAGAAGATATTCCGGATTTGGCGAATCATTTTATAAAAGTCTACAGCGAAAAAATGGGAAGAAAAGCACCAACTCTTTCTGATTTTGTAATGCAGCAAATTATGAATTACAATTGGCCTGGAAACATTAGAGAACTAGAACACGTTATGCAGCGCGCTATTTTGCTAACAGATGGAAATACGATTAAAGAAATTGAACTTTCGATGTCTTCCAAAATGCATCCGGAACAAACGGGAGAACCATTTTCTATCAAAACGATTTTAGAAAACGAAAGAGATTATATTTTGTACATTCTAAAAAAATGCAACGGAAAAATTTCTGGCGCAGGCGGTGCAGCAGAAATTTTAGATATTCATCCTTCGACATTAAATTCTAAGATTAAAAAACTGGAAATAAAAAGAGAAATCAGTTAAGAAAGTTTTTCTAAACAGTTTGCGATAAATTCGGCGATGCATTCCCAATTTTGCTGTTTTAAAACCAAATGATTATTGTCTTTAAATTCTTTGTAACATGTTATAGAGTGAATGTTTTTGTATTTTTTAAAGTTTGAATATTGAATAGAAGCTGTAACAAAATGATCTTCTGAACCTGATAAAAATAAAATTGGAGCGTGTTTTTTCTTAAAATTGATCTTAGCTGAATTGGAAAAAATATCGCAGAAAACGAGTTTTGATTCTGGAATTACCAGTTTTTCATAAGTTGTTTTTTGTTCCTCAAAACACATTTGATTGGTGAAGAAATTTTGCCATTTTTTAAAAGGCAATAAATAGTTTTTTTTTCTTGAATGAAAGAAATTAAAATTGCTCCAGATCTTTCGATAAAAAGAAAAATTGAAACAAATTAAATTACTCGGCGGAATAGAATGCAAACAAATTCCAGCCGAACCCAAATCTTTTTGAAGCAGTAATTGTGTTAAAAGACCTCCGTAAGAATGCCCAATAAGAATTGGTTTTTCAGGAAGTTTTTCGATAATTTCTGTGTAATAATCCAATAAATCGTTTAGCCGAATTGTGGCAATTTTAGAAGAATTAGTTTGTCTTAGTTTTTCTGCATTTTCATTTTTATAAGGCCATGGCGGCGCGACGGTTTTATAACCTTTATTTTCAAAAAAAACAATCCATTCTTCCCAGCAAGAATGACTGATAAATGCCCCCGTAATAAACATAATCGTCTTTTTATTAGATAAATACATACTATTTGATCTTTAAGATTATTTTTCAGAAAAGCGGAAGTGGTTTGCATGTTAAAAACAAAACGAATGCCTTTTTTGTAAAGTATTGATTATAAAAGCATTCTTGCGATTTACGATTTTACAGTTATTAAATATCGTTAAAAACTGGTTTTAATTATTGAAATATCATAATTAGAAATAGTGTAATTGAATGTAAAAGCCTTGTTTTCAGCTGTTTTTTGTTTTGGTTTAATCTTTGCCAATTTCATTGAAAGAATTATTGACTCCAACCTTTAAATTATAATTATGAAAAAAATTTATGATGCAGAGACACGTTTTGCCGATGCAGGCGATCGTAAAATTGCTTATCGTTCTTACGGGAAAGGAAAAGCAGTATTTTTTGTGAACCGTTTTAGAGGAACTCTAGACACTTGGGATCCTTTGTTTATAGCATTGATGGCAAAAAAGTTCAATGTTATCATATTTGATTATTCTGGAATTGGTTCATCTACAGGAAGTTTAACGCCAGATTTAACAGTTGTTGCTAAAGATATTAAAGATCTTGCCGATGTTTTGAAAATAGATTCGATTGTAGTTTTAGGCTGGTCTTACGGCGGATTAGTAGCGCAGGCGGCAACTTTATTATATCCTAATTTGGTAACACATGCAGTTTTAATTGGCACGAATCCTCCTGGTCAAAATGAAATTCCGATTGAGCAAGCTTTTTTTGATGCAGCTTTAAAACCGCTGAATGATTTTGAAGATGAAATTGTTTTGTTTTTTGAACCAAAATCAGAATCTAGTAAATTGGCTGCAAAAGCTTCACACGATAGAATTCATAAAAAAATAGATGTTTCAAAAATTCCTTCAACAATGGATGTTTTTCAATTGTATTTTGGTGGAGGTGATGGTTTTAGAGAAGATGTTTTAAATTTTAGAGAACAAATTAAAAAGACCAAAACACCGATTTTGATTATTTCTGGAGATCACGATATTAGTTTTGCTGTCGAAAATTGGTATTCTTTTTTCAATCAGATGACAAATGCACAAATGGTGGTTTATTCGGGAACTGGACACGCACCGCAGCATCAATTTCCTGAATTAACGGCAAAACATATTATCAATTTTGTAAAGTACACATAATAGCATTTAGAATTTTATTGCGCATAGTAATTTTCTAAAAGAAATATTATGTGTTAAAAGGAATAGTGTCAGCAGCTATTCCTTTTTTTATGATTTTTATTTATATGAATTTCTCTTTTAGTTTTAAGCATAATGATATTTCGCTAAAAGACTTTTTTTAGCGAAATATAACAATGAAAATCATTTAATTATATGTCTATTGTAGTATTTATTTTTGGCAAATAAAGTTCAAGATTTGCATTTTTGAATGCATTTAAAGCTTTTTGATGATCCATTACAATGAAGCCAAAAGTATCGTAATGAACGCCTAAAATTTTATGAACGCCAACCAATTTTGAAGCTTCGATTGCTTCTTCAATTCCCATTGTAAGTCCGTCGCCAATTGGGAAAACAGCAAAATCAAGTTTGATAAATTTTAGAATAATCTGCATGTCTAAAGTTAGCGCTGTATCTCCGCTGTAATAGAAATTTCCTTCAGGAGTTGTAAGCACAAAACCGCAGGCAATTCCGCCATAAGAACCGTCCATAAAACTGCTCGAATGTTGTGCAATGACACATTTTACAGTTCCAAAATCGAAATCAAATTTTCCGCCTGGATTTATTGGATGCGCATTTTCAATACCTTGTTTTAATAGCCAATTGTAGATTTCAAAATTTCCAAGCACTTTAGCGCCAGTATTTTTTGCAATTCTTCCTACATCCAAAATGTGATCGTAATGTGCGTGAGAAATTAAAATATAATCTGCTTTTATGGCATCAATATCAACCTCTTTTGCTAATTCATTTGGACTGATAAAAGGATCAAAAAGAATATGTTTTCCATTGGTAAAAACCGAAAAACAAGAATGTCCGTAATAAGTAACTTTCATGATTATAAGTTTTAATTAGTTAATAATTAGTATTATTTTTCAAGAAATATGCCACTAGATTTACGTTCTTAATTCGAGAACATAAATTACTTAAAATCTTTTTTCTTCAAGCATCGACCTCTCGGTTCATTTGCTTCGTGAAGTACAATTTCAGAATGCAGAAATTCTGCCGCTTTTGCTGAATCTTTTACTTTTACTGCGCTTCGTTTTAGCATTTCGGTTTCAAATTCATTTAAAACACTTTCTCTAATTCCAGCTTTTTTCCAATGTGCTGGTGATTTACAACCTTTAAAAATTTTACGCGCCAAAGAAAGCGCATCTAATAAAGCCTGATTCGCGCCTTGTCCTTTAAAAGGACTCATTGGGTGCGCTGCATCGCCAATTAAAGTAATTTGTTTTCCTTTCGAAAGTAATTCTGCACTCAATAATTCTCTATCATAAACGGGATAACCAGAGATTTTATTTTCTTCGGTTGCCATTAAAATTTGCGGAATTGGATCGTGCCATTGTGTTCTGCGAATTGCCTCTTCTTTTAAAGCTTTTGGTCCTTTAGAACTTAATTCTTTTGCCTCTTCTTCTAACATCGGAAAACTAAGCTGCCACATTACAGAATCTGCATCGTAAGGCATAATGTAAATTCTTTCATGTCCGTTTGCAGTTTGAAAAACGGTTGCAGAATCTAATAAAGAACTATTTAGATTTTCTAAAGAATGCAACGGACAAATTCCTAATGTCACGATGCAATCTAAATATCGCAACGGAGTATTTTCGTCACCAATTAATAATCTTCTAACCGAACTTCGAATTCCATCTGCACCAACTAAAAGATCAGCTTTTGCTGTTTTTATTTCTCCATTTACTTGAAAAGTTAAATCAATACTTTCATTTTCATCTTCTTTAAAATCAATTAATTGATGGTTCCATTTTATAATATTATGATCGCCTAATTGCTCTAATAAAGCTAAACGCAAGTCTTGACGTGCAATATGTATGTTAGTTCGTTTGGTTGCTTTTTTTTCTTCAGATTCCAGCCATTTTCTAATTCCCCATTCTCCAATTACTTTACCTTCAATAGTATGAACCAAATGTCTTGTAGAAACGACACCATTTAAAGAGAAAATTCCCAATCCTTGAATTGCTTTACTTGCTTGTTGTAGCGTTAATCCGTAGCCTTGAGAACGCGATTCGAAGTTTTCATCACGTTCGTAAATTGTAAACGGAATTCCACGATGAAGACAAGCAACGGCCAATGCAACGCCGCCTATTCCAGCACCAATAATAGCAACACGAGGATAAGTTTCTTTGTTTGGAACAGTTGGATGTTCAGAACTAATTAAACCAGATCCAGAACATTTTAAACAGACAATTTTATGCGCTTTCGGACGAATAGGAGCTGGGCCTTCGTTTTTGTTTTTTTCAAATTGTTCTAATGCCGATTGGTATTGAAGCCTTACTTTTTTAGTGAGTCTTTGGCTTTTCTTACCTTGTCCTTGACATTCTGGGCAAATAGTCCACATATTTTCTGGTGTAATTTTTTAGTGATACAAAATTAGAATTATTTTTTAGAAGAAATTTTAAGAGACGTAAGAACTTATATTTCAGTAATATTTTATAATTTTTTGAAATGATTGTATAAGTCAAAAGGCTAGGATTTGAAGTAATTTTATAAAACATTTTAAAACGTAAAGTTATGAAAACGAATAGCCCGATTCCGAACAGCAATAATAAAAACGATTCTAACAATCGAAGTGATACAAGAAAACATCAATACAAAGATCACGATGAAGTTTTGACAAACGATGAAAATTATGATGCAGACAGCAAAAAGTTTAAAGGCGAAGAACCTGACTTTGATGATAAGCTGAACAACGAAGAAAAAAAATAGAATATGAAAACGCCTCCGTCTTTTGAGAGGCGTTTTTCTTTTTATATAAATGTTAAAATTGGCTTTTTTTGATAAAAATGATGAACTGAAAAAAAATATAATTTGATTTTTATAGATTTGTAGAATCTCCCAAAAACAAGTTGGGACACAAAAATAAATTTACAAAGACAATGAAATTCGTTACCTCAATATTTTTTCTGTTCCTATTTGTTTGTTCAAATTCCTATTCGCAATTAAGTTCAGATAAAATATTTGAAAGCTTCAAACAAGGAGAACGCACCAATTGTTCTTCAATTGCTTTTATTAAAGCGGCTTTAAATGTTTACGGATTGGATAATCTTTTTGTAAGCGAAAAATTAAACGACAATTCATACAAAATCACATTAAAAAATAATTCATCCTTTAATTTGAAAAGTGATGAGTTGAATAAAGCCAAAATATCTGCTGATTTTGTTTTCATTAAAGATACCGAAGAAAGCGCAAAAATTGTAGAGTATGCTATTTTGACTTATGCTGTAATGGCTAAATACAAACAAATTATTGATAAACAATCGACTTTTGAAAGTGCATTGGAAGATTTAGAAGATGGCTCAGTTTATACACCAACAATTTATAAATATTTAGGATTCAAAATAGGCAAGCAAGTTGAAAAACTTAAAAGAGAATCTGGAAGCGAATTTTGCGGTGTTGTTGCTTGGTCGACTGCACATGCCGTTTTTGTCTGCGAAGATTTTATGGACTATTATGGAAACAGAAAAAGTATCTACATAAAATATCCAGGACGCTTTAGAATTATAAAATAATATAACAAATATTCCTCTCTTTTGTTATAGAACGACTTAACAGCAATTTAAACTAAAAAAATAAAATAATAAACTTGTATTTTAAGTTAAATTATATACTTTTGCTGTGATCCAATAACCAAATCTACTTAAGACAATGAAAAGTAAAATTTTTTTACTAAGTTTTCTTTGCTTTTTAACGACTGTGGCTGTTTCAGCACAAGCAAAGAATGCACCTAAAAGTATTATCAGTACAACAGCCATAATCCGTAAATACCACGATCAGAAAGAATTAGCTGGTATGCAAAAAGGAGAACTTTTAGAATTGTACATCGAGCGTATCAAGGTTTTAGTAAAAACGTTGCCTTATATTGCTCTGGTTACTAAACCAGGTGTTACAATGGCAGACTTAGGTATTCCAGACGACAATGACCATAAAAAAGTATTAGACGGACAAGCAGTTGGTACAACAACTTTCTTAGAAACAACTGTAGAGTTTCAGAGAAAAATGATGCCTTACTCTGATAAAGGAAATTTAATTGCTGCAATTTTGTTTTACGAAAGCACATTAAAATCTTTACACGAGTTTAATGAATTGAACGAAATGTAATATTCTATAAAAACAAAAAAAACTCCAAAGTAATTTGGAGTTTTTTTTTGTCTACAATTTTCAGAACTAAGACTTCAATAAAATGATGCTTTTTAACTGTTTTTATTTTCAGGATTGTTTTGAAGATAGGTAATAAACGTTAGAGGTGAAACTCCAGTTACTTTTTTAAATGTAATAGTAAATCTGCTATGTGAAGCAAAACCAGCTTGATCGGCAAGATAACTGATTTTATATTTTAAATACGAATCATCATTTTTTAAGCGATCAATAATATAATTTATTCTCAACTCATTGATATAGCTGGCAAAATCTTTTGATTTATGTTTATTAATAACATAAGACAAATAACGATGATTGACATTCAATTCTGCCGCAACAGAGTTTAAAGACAGCGATTTATTTAAGAAAGACAATGATTTTTCGAACTCTTTTATACTTTGCAAAATACTGTTTTCAGTTGCTTCAGACATGTATTCTTTGGCAATTTCTTTCTTTTGCTCAATATCAGTTTCTATGTTTTGAGATGGTTTAGCGTTATGAATAAAATCTCGGATTTTTTTATAATCCTGTTTTCTTTTAAAAATATAAATGGCTAAAGTGCAAATAATAGCGAGAAGACAAATACCAATAATTACAAATTTGGTTTTTTCATATTCAGACTGACTGTCTAAATGCTTTTTTTGAAGCGTTTTTATTAAGTCATCTGCAATAACTTTTTTGTTGACATTTTCAGCCTTTGTTAATTCCAGATTTTTTTCATTGTAAATAATGTATTTTTTAGTATCAGTACCTTTATAAAATTCCATTAAAGAATTGTAAACCTCTTGTTTTAGTGCAGAATAGTCTGATTTCTCAGCAATTTCTTCTGCTTTTTTGTAATTAAGCTTTGCTTTTTTATAATCTTTTAATGAGGTGTAAACATTAGCAATTCCATTATAAATAAAACCTCTCAACGGACTATCATAAGATAGTGATGTTTGAAGTTCTTTTTCTGCCTTTTCATAGTGAAACAAAGCAGAATCGGTTCTTTTTAATTCTAGATAATTTCTAGCAATGAGCTCGTCGTTGATCGCAATTTGGTAGTTTTTGTCGCTTGTGCTTTCTGCTTTTTCAAACAGCTGAATTCCTTTTTTAAGATGTTTAATTGCTTTTGCATAATTAGAATCCAGCAATTCATAACAGGCCAATTCCTGAGATAAATTTCCTTGAAATCGATACATTTCGCTTTTATCTTTTATTTTTCGGCTAATTAAAACTGCTTTGTTGAGATATGTTTTTCCGACATGAAATATTTCGCTTTCACGGTAGAGCGAAGCCATAAAGCCATATATTTTAGATTGAACGACATAATCTTTATCTATTAAGGCAAATTCTTCAGCTTCTTTTAAAGCAGCAATAGCTTCATTATTAAGTCCGTATTGATATAAAATATGAGCTTTAAGCATTCGGGTTTTTATTTTATCAGAATTAATTTTTGCAATTCTGTACAAATAATCGGTATTACTAAGCGCTTTTTTAGGATTTGAACTTAATAAAACTTGATAAGTTTCAGTATAAATTTCATTGAATGATTTCTGCGAATAACCCAAGTAATTGGAAAGAAAAAATAGAATAAAGAGAAAAGTAGTTTTTAAGTGCATGTATTATAGATTATAAAATTGAAGAATCTTCTATAATATAGAAATTCAATTTTTGATGGAATAAGTTTATTTTGGAAAGGTAATGTAGTTAATATTTTTTAAAATAATGCTAACTCTTTTTTTCTTAACAACATTAAATTTTAATGTGTTATATAAAAATCTTTAAAACTAAAAGTAAAGACTATATTTTCTTTTTTTTTCCAGAAAGTGCTCATCAAAACCTGAAATACAACAAATTGATGAAGATTGAGATTTTTCAGTATTTAATTATTGCATTTTTTTTAAAGTATTGTTTAGTAGTGTTTTATGTTTTTTTATTGTTTCGAATATTTTATCTATTACGTAATTTATAAAGAAACGACTCAATTTTAGCTTCTTCTTATTATTAGTTTCGCAATCAAATTTTTTTATTGAAGCAAGAGATTTAATCTTTCGTTTAGTAATTTTTTTTTTGTTGGACTGCTGGTTTCGTAAAAGATGCAAAGTTTACTCAAATAGTTTTGCTGTACTGCCAATCGCTTTAGAGGGGTCCGAAGTTATTTGGTTTGACGAGCATTATATTTTGATAAATAATGTGTCTGAAAGCAGCAGTTTTCAATTAATATATCGAGAATGAAGAGAAAATACACTAAATCAGCATTATTGTTAATTGATATTCAGAACGAATATTTCTATAAAGGAAAAATGGAATTTAAAGGAAGTTATGAAGTAGCTTCTATTGCTAAAAAATTGCTTAACGATTTTAGAAAAAAAAGAAAAACTGTAATTCATGTACAACATATTGCATTATATAAAAATGCCTCTTTTTTTATTTCTGGAAGTTATGGTTCTCAAATATATGAAGAAGTTGCTCCGATAGAAGGGGAAATGATTATTGTAAAAAACGCTGCAAATAGCTTTTCAGGAACTGATTTATTCGATTATTTAAATACAAAACAAATTGAACATTTAACCATTATCGGAATGATGAGTGACATGTCTAATGATCTAACAGTTCGTACAGCGAAAGATTTGGGTTTTAAAGTGGAAGCAATTGGTAATGAATATGTTTTGAAAAAAAATATTTTAAAGAATGAATATATCTCATAATTATTTATACTTTTTTTAGTTTGTGAGTTGGAAACTTTTGTAAATGAAGTTTTCTGAAAAAGACCAGATCAATGTCATATTTGTGATAATGATCTGGTCTTTTTTTTATTTCTAAAAAAGTTTAAGAGTTTAAAAAAAACACTTTTTGATGTTTTTAATAAAATACTTACATGATTTTTGTTTTAAGTGAATGATTTAACTATCATGTTTTTAATGCTTTGCATTTAAGAAAACGTTTTTGTTAACATTTTTTTTGCAAAAAGACTGCAAAAAATTTTCACATTAAAATTTTTAATTTACCTTTGTTCTATCAAATTAGTAGAATTTAAAATAATGAGCACTTTAAGATTACCTATTATCGATTTCACTTCTCATAAAACAACTTTCGGCATGTCTTGCCGAATGCGCCGCTGCTAATATTCCCCACTTAATAATCAAAAATCTATTTTCTCATAGGATGAATCCTTTTACGGAGGTGAAATCGTGTATAAAAGCCAGTTTAAAAAGTATTAACCAAATAAGAAGTAAAAATGAAAAAACGAATGTGTAGATAAAAAAAGAAAACCATTTCTGCTGGAACAGAAATGGCGAAGCTTAAAGAAATTGTACATCTCTAGAAGAAAGCAAAAGTGTAGTAAAACTGTCCTTTTGCACTTCATTTATTAAACTAAAACAAAGTAATGAAAAAAAAATTAGAAAGATATACATGGTTATGTATTTTGTTGATTTCCATAGGAGTTAACGCGCAAGAAACGAAGCCATTGATTCAGTCAAAATTAGAAGGAATCGTAATTGATGCTGTTACAAAGGAGCCCGTTATTGGAGCTTCAATTAACATAAAAGGAACTACACACGGAGTTCAGACAGATTTTGATGGAAAATTTTATTTCCAAACCGGTCAAAAGTTTCCTTATACTTTAATAGTTAGCTTTTTAGGCTACAAAAGAACAGAAGTTGTAGTCGATAAAAATGCTGTAGTTATTGAACTTACAGAAGAACAAAATCAGTTGTCGGAAGTTGTGGTTACGGCTTTAGGTATTTCTAAAGAAAAAAAATCTTTAGGATATACAACTCAAGCACTTAAAAACAGAGATATTGCCGAGACAAAAGAAACGAATTTCTTAAACAGTCTTAGCGGAAAATTAGCTGGTGTTCGTATCACAAATTCTCAAGGAGATATGGGATCTTCTCGTATTATTATTCGTGGAGAAACTTCGATTGCTGGAAATAATCAGCCATTATTTGTGGTAGACGGTGTTCCTGTAGATAACTCGCAGTTAGGAAGTGTTGGTGGAGCAACGCGTGACTTTAAAAATGCAATTGCAGATTTAAACCCGAATGATATTGAAACTTTAACTGTATTGAAAGGACCAAACGCGGCGGCGCTTTACGGATCTCGTGCGGCGCATGGAGTTGTTTTAATTACTACAAAATCAGGAAAAAGCCAGAAAGGTTTAGGAATTACTTTAAATTCTGGTATTACAATTTCTCAGGTTGCTACTTTGCCAAGTTTCCAAAATTCATACGGACAAGGTTCAAACGGAAGATTTAGTTTTGTTGATGGAAAAGGTGGCGGAATAAATGATGGAGTTGACGAAAGCTGGGGACCAAGATTAGACGGAAGACTTATTCCACAATTTTACTCAAATGGAGTAGCAGTTCCTTTTGTTGCACATCCAAACAATGTAAAAGACTTTTTCAATACAGGAGTTACTTACGACAATAGTATTTCTGTTGCTAGATCAGATGAAAAATCAGATTTTCGTTTAGGAGTAAATAATCAAAAACAATTGGGAACGGTTCCAAACAGTGAAGTAAATAAAACAAACTTTACGATTAACACCAATTACCAGATTTCTAAAAATATTAAAGTAGGAGTTACAGGAAATTATATTACAACTAATGCTCCAGCTTTACCAGGTGGACCTTCTGGAAACCGTGCTGCGGGTGTAATGCTTCAGTTTCTTTGGTTTGGTCGCCAGGTTGATATTAATCAGCTTCAAAGCAACCGTGATGTTAACTGGAACAACAGTTACTACAGCAACCCTTATTGGAATGCTTATTATAATACTACAAGTCAGCAGCGTAACCGTTTTATTGGTGATGTGCACTTGGACGCGAAATTGGCTGAAGGTCTTAATTTCAGATTCCGTACAGGAGTTGATTATTATAATGATAGAAGAAAATATACTATTAAATACGGTACAAACGGAACGCCATTCGGATCGTATGCTGAAGATGCTTACACGGTAAACGAACAAAATACAGAAGGTATTTTTACTTATACCAAAAAACTAACGGATGATTTTAGTTTAGACGCTCTTGCCGGATTTAATATTCGTAATCACAGCGATGCAAACAATTATCAAAAAGCACCACGTTTGGCGGTACCAGATTTATACACTTTGACAAACTCTAGAGACCCGTTGACATCTTCGAATGTATTATCGAGATTGAGAGTTTATAGTGCTTATGCATCTGCTCAATTAGGATATAAAAATTATGCTTATTTGAACTTAACAGCGCGTAACGACTGGTCTTCAACATTGCCAAGCAGTAATCGTTCTTATTTTTATCCTTCGGTTAACGGAAGTTTGGTTTTAACGGAAGCATTAAAAATTAAAAGTAATACACTTGATTTCTTGAAATTACGCGGAGGATGGTCTGAAGTAGGAAATGATGCAGATCCGTACCAATTATCGACGATTTATAATTTCCAAACAGCATTTGACGGAAATCCAATTCAAACTTCTTCACAAAAGAAATTGAATGAGAATTTGAAACCAGAAACAACACGTTCTACTGAAGTTGGTTTAGAAGCTACTTTCTGGAAAAACAGATTGCATTTTGATGTTGCTTATTACAACACAAACAGTTTCGATCAGATTTTAGAAATCAAAACAACGGCTTCAAGTGGTTATAATTCACAGTTAATCAATGCAGGAAAAATAAATAATAATGGTATTGAAATTCAGTTAGATGGAAGCCCGATTCAGACAGAAAACTTCAAATGGAATATTGGAGCAAATTATTCTAGAAATAGAAGTAAAGTGGAGATTTTGGATTATGCAAAACAGATTCAGAACTATACAATAGGTTCTTCAGGAGGAGTTGATGTTTTGGCATCTGTTGGACAAGCTTATGGAGCACTTTACGGAACTGCTTATTTACGCGATGCCAGCGGAAATATCGTAGTAGGAGCAAACGGATTGCCAAAAGCAGATCCGACGAAGAGAGTTTTAGGACACTATACCCCAGATTATCTTGCTGGTGTTACGAATACTTTGACTTATAAAAACTTAGAATTATCATTTCTTGTTGACGCAAGTGTTGGTGGAGAAATTTTCTCAGGAACAAATAGAACTGGTACTTATACAGGAGTATTAGCTAATACATTGCCAGGACGTGGAGCCGAAAATGGTGGTTTAAATTATTACTTAAACGGTACAACAAAAACGTTAGTTAATGGATCTGCGCCAGCTGGAGCAACAGTATATGATGATGGTATGATTTTTAATGGAGTGTACGAAAACGGAAGTCCGAACACAACAGTACTTAGCGCTCAGGAATATTATAAAGCTTCATACAACATTAGTGAAGCTTATATATACAGTTCAACTTTTGTAAAAATGAGAGAAATAAAATTGTCATACAATTTCACAAAAACATTTGCTAAAAAACTGGGATTAGAAGGAGCAAGTATTACTGCAGTTGGACGTAACTTATTTTTCATCTATAAAGATGCGCCAAATATCGATCCTGAAACTGCTTTCAATACAGGAAATGCACAAGGTTTGGAAAGTTTGGCTTTACCAACAACGAGAAATTTCAGTCTTAACGTTAATCTTAAATTCTAAAAACACGAAATCATGCTAAAAAAGCTATCATATATAATCTTATTCGGATTGACACTGACGTCATGCAGTGATACTTTGGATGATATTAATAAAAATCCGAACGCTACCGAAACTCCATTAGCGCCTTATTTGCTAACTGGAACATTAAAACAAGGAGCCGATTTATATTGGGGTTCAGACAACAATTTTAACTCGTCTTTGCTATTTGTTCAGCATTGGGCTAAAATTCAATACACAGAACCAGATAGATACGATGTTTCTAATACGTCTTTCACTTCTTTGTGGAATACAGGTTATGCAACCTTAATTACAGATTTAAATACAATAATTAATTTTCCAGATGCACAAGCAAATTCAAACTACAAAGGAATTGCTTTAACGCTTCGTTCTTGGACATTTCTTTTGCTGACAGATGCTTACGGAAGTATTCCTTACAAAGAAGCTGGATTGAAAGTAACGCCTGCTTATAATACTCAAAAAGAAGTTTATACAGGTTTGCTAGAAGATTTAAAACAAGCGCAATCTTTATTAAGCACTTCAAACGGTACTGTAACGGGTGATTTAGTTTATAAAGGAGATATTGCAAAATGGAAAAGATATGTAAATTCACTTCGTTTGAGAATTGCGTTGAGAATTTCTGATAAAGAACCTGCTTTGGCTAAACAAGCTGCAATTGATGCAACTAGTGATGCAGCAGGAGTATTAAGCAGCAATGCTGATACTTTCAAATTTACTTATATCAGTTCACCTCAGCAAAATCCTGCTTCTGCTTGGTTCGAAACTCGTGATGATTTCCGTATTTCCAAAACTATGGTTGATAAGTTAAAAGAATTTTCAGATCCGCGTTTGCCAGTTTATGCACAATTGCCATCAGATGCAAGTGTTGGTACTTACGTTGGAGGAGCAAACGGATTATCTAACAGCGATGCGAATAATCAAGGTTTTGCTAAAACATCGAAACCGGGAACTTATTTCTTGACTTCAACTTCGCCAGCTGTAATTTATTCTTATTCTGAAGTTTTATTTAATCTTGCAGAAGCGGCGGCTCGCGGATATATTTCTGGAGATGCCGAAACACTTTATAAAAATGCGATTACAGCATCATTTAATCAATTTGGTATTACTGATGCAACAGCGATTTCTAATTATCTAAATCAGGCTAGTGTAAAGTACGATGCTTCAAATTATGCTAAATCAATTGGAACTCAAAAATGGATTGCATTTTATGGACAAGGTCTAGATGCTTTTACAGAATGGAGAAGATTAGATTATCCTGTATTAACTGCTGGTCCAGCTACAGTTTTGGACGGAAAAATACCTTCTCGTTTCTTTTATCCTGGAACTGAGCAATCATTAAATGGAAATAGCTATCAAGCGGCAATCGCTGTTCAAGGAAAAGATTTGCTAACAACAAAATTATGGTTTGACGCTAAATAAATTTTAGATAATAATCTCAAAATAGATAGTCCTGCATCAGTAATTGGTGCAGGATTTTTTGTTTGCTAGAATGTTAAAGTCGGCTTTTTAAAGGAAATTTTAACAGTTAAGTATCGCATTTTCAAATATTTATTATATCTTTAACACTTGAATATGGGAATTGTATAAACTTTCCGTATAATTTTGCAGCATTAAAGTATGAATAGACACCCAAATCTTTTTTTAACTTAAACTATTGCCTTCTATATGAGAATATTTTTTATGGCACTGCTTTTTTCTTTAACTTCCTTTACAACCTACAACGTAACGGAGAAGAAAGATATATTAGATGATATTGCATTCGCAAGACTTAACGAGCATGTAAACGAAATTAAAGAGTTTACTAAATCGAACCACAAGTACAATAGCAAAATTGCTTTTCTTGTGGATATGAAAATCAAATCGGGAAAAAATCGCTTTTTTGTTTACGATTTAGAGAACAACCAAATTCTAGATCAAGGATTAGTTGCGCACGGATCTGGTTCAGAAACTGGAATTAAAGGTGATATCCTTCAATTTAGCAATGCTCCAAATTCAAACTGCACTTCTTTAGGAAGATATTCTGTAGAAAAAGCTTATAACGGCGTATTTGGAAAAGCTTTTAGACTTGCTGGTATGGATGAGACCAACAACAACGCCATGAAAAGAGCTATTGTGTTGCACAAATACAGAGAAGTTCCTACAGACGAACAAGGATACTACATTATCAACAGTCACGGCTGTCCAATGGTAAGCGAAGTGTTTTTCAAAAGACTTGAAAAAATTATCGACAGTTCAAATTCAAAAATTTTACTTTCCGTTTATTATTAAAATGCCGAAAGACAAAAAATAAAAAAAGAGCACCCATAAAGTGCTCTTTTTTCATTTCAAAATTCAACTAGAAAAGTTTATCCCAAGGATTATCAGTTCGGAAAGGAACAGCTGGTAATCCTTCTTTATTTATAAAATTAGATTGTGCGGCTTCATTCCACCCGAAACGAGCTGAGACTGGATGAGAAATTTCTGGTGCAGAAAGAATTATTTTATCTCCTTTTATTTCTGCTTGCGCTTTTACAAATTTCCCATCACTTCCTGCAATCGTAAACCAACTAAGAGGTTTTTCGTCGCGACTTGCTAAACCGCTTCCTATTTCAGAAAAAGTAATTTCTATAGTATTATCAATAACTTTCATTTTTTCGTAAACAGGACCAGACCAAACGATATTTTTTTGTCCATAAGTTTTATTTGCAGCAAGAAGACTTAAACGTCTGCCAATTTCCCATTTATATCCAGGATGAAGATCTGCAATGCTATCAACCAAATCGGTAATTGCAATTGTGTTGGTATTCTTTAAATGAAGTGCCAGTTTTTGCGATTCCCAAAATTCCGGAAGCTGTTCAGCACTATGCGGGCGCTCGTCTTTGGTAGTCGAATAGGCGTAAGGGGCAAGCTGTACAAAATAAAAAGGTAAATTTTCATCATTCCAATCATTTCTCCAGCTTTCTATTAACGTTTTAAACTTGTAAGCATAACGAATATTTTCATTCAGAAAGCAATTCGATTCGCCTTGATACCAGAGAAATCCTTTTAATGTGTAAGGAATTAAAGGTTGAATCATGGTATCATAAAACTTTCCAGAATCGCCGCCATCTGCGCTAAGTTTTTCTAATGTTTTGCCATTTTTCAATTTAGGAGTTATTTCCATTTTAGAAGCCTGAATCCAAGGCTCAATTCTGCTTCCTGGAACTGCGGCAGAAATCATTCCGATAGGAACGTGTAATTTGGCATACAAATCTTTAGCAAAATAATATCCTACGGCAGAAAAATCTACTAAAGGTTTTCCCATTGCAGCATCCCAACCTAAATGTTCAGGACTTGGTTCCATATATTTTCTGCGATCTAAAAAAATACGGATATACGTATTGTCTGCTTTATTCAAATCGTCTTCTGGCGGTTTGTATCCTTTCGTGGCTGTTTCAAATTTGCTATATTTTCTCATAGCATATTCCATATTTGACTGTCCAGAACAAAGCCAGACTTCGCCAATTAAAATATTTTTTAGAATAATAGTATTTGTTCCTTTTATCGTCATTTCGCGTGGCGTAAAAGAGGCTTTCATAGGTTTTAGTTTCAGCGACCATTTGCCCGAAGTATCAGCAATCGTTGTTTTGTTTTGTCCAGCAAAATCTACCGATACTTTTTCGCCCGCGCTTGCAGTTCCCCAAATTGATACTTCTTTGTTTTGCTGCAAAACCATATTGTGTCCTAAAATTTTTGGAAGTGTAATTTGGCTGAAAACATTGAAGTTTAAGACAAGAAAAATACTTAAAAACGATAAAGTCAATTTGTTGGAATTCATTTTTTCTTTTTTGAATAGTTTCAAAAATAGCTAAATATAGTTTGGCATGTGTCCTGTTGCATCCTGAAGCTTTTTAATATCAAAGTTTTAATATCTGGACTACTTAATAATATAAAAACTGTATCAGTTTGATATTCCAATGTGATCCTATTTTTGTCTCGCAATAGTGCAAAAACTAAAAAGATAATTATTATGGAAACGAATGAAAAAAAATTCTCATCAAAAGATTTTCATCAGACTTTTGCTAGACCAAGTTTTACAATGCCTGATAAATTAATTCATCGAAATGTTGAAAATGCAGGCGAACACAATCAGTTTTCTACAGAACGAAAACATCCAGTATTTTTTGTAGATCTGCCAAGTAAAAATGTAAGTATGACAATTGGTGGATTATTGCCGGGACAATTGACTAACAGACACAGACATACTTACGAAACGCTTTTGTATGTTATTGAAGGTTCAGGTTTTACTGAAATAGAAGATCAGAAAGTAGAATGGAAAGCTGGCGACGCTGTTTATATTCCAGCATGGACATGGCACAGGCATCAAAATTTAAGCGAAACAGAAAACGCAAAATATATCGCTACTGAAAATGCGCCTCAACTACAGAATTTGGGAGTAGCATTGAGAGAAGAAGAAGGAAGAGATTTATAAAGAAAAAGACATACATGAACGATACAAAATTTAAAGGCATTATTGCTTATCCGATCACACCATTTGATGAAAATGAAAAAGTAGATATTACTTTATACAAAAATCTCTTAGAACGTTTAATAATTTCAGGTTCTCATGTTGTTGCGCCATTAGGAAGTACAGGAGTTATGCCTTATCTAAATGACGAAGAAAAACTAGCTATAACAACAGCCACAGTTGAACAGGTAAAAGGAAGAGTTCCGATTTTAGCTGGCGTATCAAATCTTACTACCGAAAGAACCATTTTTCATGCAAAAGAAGCAGAAAAGGCTGGAGTAGATGCCGTAATGATTATTCCCATGAGTTACTGGAAACTGAGTGATGATGAAATTATAAAACATTATGATGCTGTAGCTAGAGAAATTTCTATTCCTATAATGGCTTACAATAATCCAGCAACAGCTGGAATTGACATGTCTCCGAAATTATTAAAACGCCTTTTGGAAATTCCGAATATTACGATGATTAAAGAAAGTACGGGAGATGTTCAGCGAATGCATTATTTAAAGAAAGAATTAGGAGATGATGTAGCTTTTTTTAATGGATCAAATCCATTGGCGTTGTCTGCTTTTGCAGCGGGAGCTACCGGTTGGTGTACAGCTGCGCCAAATTTAATTCCAGAGTTGAATTTAGCCTTATATGAAGCTGTACAAAAAAATGATTTTAATAAAGCTCAAAAATTATTTTATAAACAAATTAATCTTTTAAAGTTTATTGTTGAGAAGGGATTGCCTAGAGCAATAAAAGCTGGGTTAAATCTTCAAGGTATTGATGGAGGACATTTAAGAAAACCTCTTCAATCATTGGAGAAAGAGGAAATTAATCAGCTAGAAACTATTCTGAATTCTTTTAAATAATGAGAATATAAGCCTGCAAAATAAAACTTTGCAGGCTTTTTATTTAATGAAATTCTATTTAAATCCCTTTCCAGATTTTGCAATCGCAATTCTAGAACTTTCTACAAATTCAACAAGTTCAAATTTTTTAAGTTCTTTTATCAGATTAATACTTTGTATTTCTTGAACCGTAAATTCAAATATGGTATAAGTGCTGGCAACAGAAAGATGTTTCGCATTATATTTTCTAAGAATATCATTCAATTTTTCATTTATAATAATTTGATTGGTAGGAATTTTAAACAAAACCACTTGTGTCCAAACAATCTCTTGATTGGTATGATAAGTACATTTAAAAACTTCTATAATTTTTTCTATTTGAAGCGCAATATTTCTAACTGTATCAGGAGTTTCAGTTATTAAAATCGTGTATTTATAAATATCATCAATTTCACAAAGCGAAATATTGAGACTTTCGATTTTAATATTTCTTCGCGTAAAAACGAGTGAAATTTTATTGATTAAATCAAATCGGTCTTCTGTGTAAATCGTTAAGTTGTGTTGTTCTTTCATTTGTTTTTTTTCAAATCCGTTTAGGTTAATTTTAATTTTGAAGTAAAAAAAAACCTTTCTCGTTTTGACTGAGAAAGGTTGATTATAGACAATATAATTCCGACTCGTCAAAAGAGACAGGTAATAATAATTGCGCTAATAATAATTGAAGTTAAATTTTTCATGTTTTATCAAATAAAAAAACCTCCCGTTTGAGGGAGGTTTTTTATGTATAGTTCGTAAACTTAATTAAAAAAGACACTCCTCACGATTATCGCCGATAATTGTGTTAATGCTAATAATAATTGTAATTAAGTTTTTCATTTCTTTTTTTATTGAATGGCAAATGTAACTATTTTTATTAAACAGAAAACTTTATTTCGAAATTGAGTTCTTATTTTTTTAAACGAAATAAAAAGGTATTAATTGATTTCTTAAATTTGTTATAAGGACAAAAAACTTTTCATCATGCCAATAATTGAACAGTCAGAATATAATTTTCCTTCTTTAATGCATCGAAACAGGCATATTTCTACTATTTATGCGGCTTTGATCAAAAAGTTTGATGTTCCAGAATACACAAGAACAAAACACGAACTAGAAGACGGTGATTTTATTAATATCGATTTTATAATTAATGATTCTAAAAAGGCCGTTATTTTATGTCATGGTTTAGAAGGCGATTCTAGAAGAACTTACAACAATAGCTGTGCAACTTATTTTCAACATAAAGGCTTTTCTGTTTTTGCCTGGAATAACAGGACTTGCGGCGGAGAAATGAATCGTCTTCCTAGACTTTATCATCATGGTGCGGTAGATGATTTGGATGAAGTGGTGCAATTTGTTTTAAATCAAGGTTTTGAAGATGTTTATTTAATCGGTTATTCGATGGGAGGAGTGCAGCTTTTGAATTATTTGGGCTGGACAAAAATCGATCAACGCATAAAAGCTGCCGTTTCGATTTCCGTTCCGACGCATATTGCAACAAGTGCACAAGTTCTTAAACAAGGTTTTAACAAAGTTTATTTAAAGAATTTTACAATAGACATCAAAAAGAAATTAAAATACAAAGCGGCACAGTTTCCAGATTTTATTAATAGCGATCAGATTGATAAAATTACTTCTTTTGATGAAGTAGATCAGTATTTTACGGCGCCGCTTCATGGTTTTGCAAGCCGCGATGATTACTATCAGCGTGTTTCTCCAGAATTTTCTCTAGTTAATATTACTACGCCAGTTTTGATTATAAATTCGCTAGACGATCCTTTTTTAGGAGAAAGATGTTATCCGAGAGCAATTGCTAAAGAAAGCGCTTATGTTTATCTCGAAACTCCAAAATACGGTGGACATTGTGCTTTTCCTTTAAGAGATTCTACTTATTCATATGCAGAAAAAAGAGCTTTTAATTTTTTTGAATCCTGTAAATCTGCTTAGAATTCTACTATTTTCCAGTTTTATTATGCTTTAATTCAACTTTAAATTTGCCATAATAAGGATTTTCAGCCATTAATGAATGTCCAATTACTAAAATAGTTTTTCCTTTTTGATTGAGTTGTGTTTTTAAGTCCATTCCAAAAGGTCCGTCTGAAGTTTTATCAGGAAAAATAATTTGATTGAAACGAATATTAGCTTTTTCAGTATTTGGAATAATTGTCGCATTTAGTTCGCCCAAATCTTCATTATCAAATTTTATGTAAATTTTAGAATGCAGAGAATCTAAAACTCCTTCCGCAGCAAATGTTTCTTTTTCATTTTTAAAATTCATAAAAATAGTATCGCCAATCTGTTTGTTTTCTTCTTTTTTCTGCTCTTTAATTTCTTTTGTAGCAGTAGAATCTGTAGAAGAAACAACAGTGTTTTTATTCTCTTTTTGCTGACAAGAGAAAAAGAAAATAACGATTAGAATTGGCAGAAGATTTTTCATGATAATAATTTTAAAAAACACTCAAATCTACTTTTTATTAAAGCAAAACTGTTATACAATCTTTGTTGTATTTTATATTTTACATCTTCTTAATAATGAGATTGAAAAATGTAGTTTTTTCTTATAGTTATTGAAAATTTAGGTTTTAAAAGTAATATTAGTTTAAATCGTATTTAAAAGACAAATCACCGCTATTGAATAAATTTGACCGAAATGTAAATTGACATTTTGCATTTACAGTATTTCGCCCCAAATATTTTTTAAAATGAAAACAATACAATTTAGAACCGACGATCTCACACAATATACCGTTAACATTTCTCAGATTACCTGTATGTTTACAGCAGAAGAATCTCTTGGAACTTGGATTTATTTAAGCTGCGGAACTCGTTTAAAAACTTTGCTCACGCTTGATCTTGTTTGGGAATTGATTAATAAAAGTTAATGACTTTTAGTTTTTAAAAAGTAATTGCGCTTTAAAATCTGCTTTAGAATACCTATTTTTACCATTATCTAATGGCTCATTTTGTATCAAAAATGACCAAAATCAATTAATTTGGTATGAAGACTAGGAAAAGATTTTTGTCTCATTTGACAATGTTGCTGCTATTATTTTTTGGAACTCTAAATGCACAACAGAAATTTACAATTGTTGCTGCGGCAAATCTTAAAATAGCTTTAGACTCTATAAATACGGTTTTTAAGATTCAAAATCCTGGTATAAATCCGCAGATTACTTACGGAGCTTCAGGAAAGTTTTATGAGCAGATTTCTAGTGGCGCGCCATTTGATTTGTTTTTTTCTGCCGATATGGATTATCCCAATCAATTGGAAAAAAATAAATTTACAGCTTCAAAAGTAAAAATGTATGCCGTTGGAAAATTGGTTATTTGGAGTAAAAAAACAGATCCAAACACTAAAAAGATTAATAGTCTTTTAGAAACTTCTGTTCGTAAAATAGCAATCGGAAATCCTTCAACTGCGCCTTATGGCGAAAAAGCTGTAGAAAGCTTGAAATTTTACAAAATCTATGATAAAGTAAAAAGCAAGTTAGTTTTTGGAGACAATATCACGCAAGCGACTCAGTTTGTAACAACCGGAAATGCAGATATTGGCATCACGGCTTTATCTCTCGTTCTTACGCCAAATATGAAAAAAGAAGCGGGACGATATTATATTATTCCAGAAAAAAGCCATTCTCCTTTAGAACAAGGATGCGTTGTATTGAAACACGGGAAAGACAATGCAAATGCTTTAAAATTTTATAACTTTATATCTTCAAAAAAGGCAACTTCGATTTTAAAATATTACGGATACGACACCAAAACGAAATGAATATATTAAAAGGAAATATATCTGAAATCCAATCTTATGAAGGCATTTCATTAGTAAAAGTCAAATTTCATGATTTTATTTTTTCTTCTATAGTTTTAGATACTCCAGATTCAGCCGAGTATTTAAAAGAAAGTCAAGCGGTTAAAATTATTTTTAAAGAAACAGAAGTAATTATTTCTAAAGATTTAAATCCGCAAACTAGTGTTCAAAATCAAATTCCGTGTATCGTTAAATCTGTAAAAAAAGGAATATTGCTTAGTCAGATTAATTTAATTGCAGATCAGCAAAATATACAATCCATTATTACCAGTAACGCTTGCGAACAACTGAATTTAAAAGAAAATGACAGCGTGATTGCCTTAATAAAAACTAACGAAGTAAGTTTATCTGCCGATGATTAATTTAGATCCTTTATGGCTCACAGCAAAATTGGCTTTATTCACAACAATTATTCTGTTAGTGGTTTCGATTCCGCTTTGTTATTGGTTGTGTTACAGTCGGTTTAAATTAAAAGCTGTGATTGAAGCTCTTATAAGTCTTCCTTTAGTTTTGCCACCATCTGTTTTAGGTTTCTACCTTTTAATTGCTTTTAGTCCAGAAAATGCTTTTGGAAAATTTTTATCTGATTATTTTGATGTAAGATTGGTTTTTACTTTTGAAGGATTAATTCTGGCTTCGGTATTGTACAGTTTGCCTTTTATGGTAAATCCGATTTTATCGGGATTAAAAAATCTGCCGCCTGCTTTACAGGAAGCCTCTTTTACTTTAGGAAAATCTCGATTAACGACCATAACAAAAATATTACTTCCTAATATTCGTGCCTCATTATTTACGGGTATAATTATGACATTTGCCCACACATTAGGAGAATTTGGAGTAGTTTTAATGGTTGGAGGAAGCATTCCAGAGGAAACAAAAGTAGTTTCGATTGCAATTTATGAAGAAGTTGAATCGATGAATTACGATAATGCCAATATTTATGCAGGAATATTATTCGCGTTTTCTTTTTCTATTCTTTTGGCTGTTCATTTAATTCATAATAAATCCCGAAAAACTTCTCTTTATTAATGATACAGATTGATGCCTATAAAATGCTCGAAACAGCAAATGGAAAATTGCCACTGGATATTTCTTTGACTATCGAAAAAGGACAATTTGTTTCTATTTATGGAAATTCGGGAGCAGGAAAAACAACAATACTTCGCATTTTATCAGGTCTGACCAAAGCAGAAAAAGTTACTATAAAAGTGGAAGAATCAATTTGGGACGATTCTAATAAAAAGTTTCATCTTCCTATTCAAAAACGTTCTGTTGGATTTGTATTTCAAGATTTTGCCTTATTTCCAAATTTAACTGTAAAAGAAAATTTGGAGTTTGCTTTATCTAAAAATGATTCAAAAGAGATTGTTTGCGAATTAATAGAATTAATGGAATTGCAATCACTTCAAAACAGCAAACCTCAAAATTTATCTGGCGGACAAAAACAACGTGTCGCTTTGGCGAGAGCAATTGTTCGTAAACCCGAAATTCTTTTGCTCGATGAACCGCTATCAGCTTTAGATGATGAAATGAGATTTAAACTTCAGGATTATATTTTACAAATTCATCAAAAATACAATTTAACTATTTTAATGGTAAGTCATTCCATTTCAGAAATTTTCAAACTTTCGGATAAAGTTATTATTCTTGATCATGGTAAAATTATAAAAGAAGGAACGCCTCAAAATGTCTTTTCAGAACAAAGAATAAGCAGTAAATTTCAAATTACTGGAGAAATAATAAGTATTGCTAAAAGTGATATTATATACGTTGTCCAAGTTTCTTCTGGAAATAATATTATAAAAGTTATTGCGACCGAAGATGAAGCACAAGAATATAAAATCGGACAAAAAGTGTTAGTGGCTTCCAAAGCATTTAATCCTATAATTCAGTTGCTGACATAAAAATCAAAAAAAAATCGAATTACTTATTTATTTTTAAGTATAAATACTTATTTTTACAGAATTGAAACTACGTAACAAACCAAAATAGATTTTTTTTAACCATCAGTATTCATTTTAAAACATACTGAAAATACCATTAATCATGAAACTAAAATTTGCAGTATTTATGCTTCTTCCGCTGATTGGATTTTCGCAACAAAACAAGAAAACCGACACGGATTCTCTAAAAACATCAAATATTTTTATTCTAGGCGAAGTAGTAATAACTCAAAATCAAAACAGAGACACTTTGAATAGAATTACATCAAAAAAAATGGAATCTCAAAACAAAATGGAGGTTTCAAAAGCATTAAATCTGCTTCCTGGCGTAACTTTAACAGCGTCGGGACCAAGAAACGAGTCGATGGTTTCTGTAAGAGGTTTTGATTTAAGGCAAGTGCCAGTTTATATGGATGGAATTCCGGTTTACGTTCCTTATGATGGTTATGTTGATTTAGCCAGATTTACAACTTTTGATTTGGCGGCGGTAGATGTTTCAAAAGGATTTTCGTCTGTGCTTTACGGTCCAAATTCTTTAGGCGGAGCCATTAATCTTATCTCTAGAAAACCTTTAAAGAAGTTAGAATATGATGGTGCTTTGGGGGCAATTAACGATAATGGTTATCGCGGAAACATCAATATTGGATCTAATCTCGGAAAGTTTTATTTGCAAGGAGGTTATTCTTATTTAGATAGAAATTCGACAAGAATGTCTTCTGATTTTGTTCCGATGAAAAATGAAGATGGCGGACAAAGAGATAATTCCTATCGAAAAGATCAGAAAATAACTTTCAAAATAGGATGGACTCCGAATAAAAAAAGCGAATATGCATTGGGTTATATCAATCAGCAAGGAGAAAAAGGAAATCCTGTTTATGCGGGAAGCGATACCAAAAATTCACTTTTAGTAAATCCGCGTTTTTGGCAATGGCCAGTTTGGAATAAAGAAAGCTATTATTTTATTTCGAATTCAAATCTTGACGATAAAAATAGTTTAAAGACTAGAATTTACTATGATAAATTCAAAAACACGTTGAATAGCTATGATGATAAAACATATTCAACAATGACTAAAGGATATGCTTTTCAGAGTCTTTACGACGATTATACTTATGGAGGAAATGTAGAATACAATACGCAAATTATACCAAAAAATGAATTTAAAGCTGCAGTACATTTTAAAGAAGATGTTCACAGAGAACATAATTTGGGAGAACCAGTGCGTCATTTTATTGACAATACCATTTTATTCGGAATTGAAGATGTATTTAAGATTTCAAATAAATTTACTGTAATTCCAGGCGCTAGTTATAATATCAGAAAAAATATTCAGGCTCAAGATTACAATAGTACAACCAAAGTAATTTCAGATTATCCAGCGGCCGCTGCGAGCGATGCTTACAATTTGCAGATCGGACTTTTTTATCAGTTGAACGAAGCTAATAAACTTGGAGCAACAGTTTCGCAGAAAACAAGATTTGCAACCATAAAAGATCGTTATTCTTATAGAATGGGAACCGCTATTCCGAATCCAGTTTTAAAACCAGAAGAAGCATTAAATTATGAAGTTAATTATAGTGCGACTTTCTTAGAAAAAATCACTTTTCAAACAGCATTATTTTATAGTTCTATTACCGATGCAATTTTAAGCGTAAGCAATGTGCAGCCTGGAAAATCGCAAATGCAGAATTTTGGAGAAGCAGAATATCGTGGAGTTGAAGCACAGATTAATTATTCGATTTTGAAGAACTTGTCTTTTAACGCCAATTACACTTATATAGAAAGAAAAAATATTACTAATCCAACGATTCATTTTACAGATGTTCCGAATACAAAAGTTATGGGAACTTTAGAATATGAACCTCTTAAAGTTTTGCGTTTAATTGCCAATGCAGAATTTAATTCGGCTCGATTTAGTACAAGTTACGGTACACGAGTTCCAGATTATACGCTTTTAAATTTTTATGCTTCGGGAAAAATATTGAAAAATTTCAGCCTTGATGCCGGAATAAGCAATATATTCGATAGAAATTACAGTTTGGTTGAAGGATTTCCAGAAGAAGGAAGAAATTTCTTTGTAACGCTTCGTTTCTTTAATCAATAAAAAAATAAAGAGTTAATAGTGAATATAGAATCACATTATAGAAAAATCATTTTATTATTTGTGTTAGTGGCAGCCGGAATTTTTATGGCTGCCATTGATATAAAACCTCTATATGTTGATCCTTATAAATTAGAATATCCAGATTATTTTGGAAATAGAATTAGTATTCCAGAAGATAATCCAACGACTAAACAAGGCGTTTATTTAGGAAGAATGTTGTTTTATGAAACAAAATTATCTTCGAGCAAAACAATTTCTTGCGCAAGCTGTCACCAGCAAAAACTTGCTTTTACAGACGGAAAAGCATTTAGTTCTGGTATTGATAATATGCCAACAAAACGCAGTTCTATGTCATTAGCAAATCTTCTTTGGGTTCGAAATTTTTTTTGGGACGGAAGGGCGAAGGGTTTAGAAGAACAAGCAAAGTTTCCGCTTAATGATCCTCACGAAATGGGAAATTATGTAAACAAAGCGGTAAAAGAACTTCAGAAAACAAAAGAATATCCAATTCTTTTCAGAGAGGCATTTGGTTCTGCGGAAATAACAGGAGACAAGATAACTAAGGCAATTGCGCAATTTGAACGTACTTTAATATCTGCCGATTCTCGTTATGATAAATATTTAAGAAATGAATATAAGCCTTCTGAACAAGAACTAAAAGGCATGGAATTGTTTATGAATTCGCCAATTCCAGAAAAGAATATTAGAGGTGCAAACTGTGCGCAATGCCACGGAACGCCCAAAATGTATATGGAATTATTTCATAACAATGGTCTTGATGAAGAACCAAAAGACATTGGTCGTGAGGAATTTACTGGAGCAGCAAATGACAAAGGAAGATTTCGAGTTGCAACGCTTCGAAACATAGCGCTCACTGCGCCATATATGCATGACGGAAGATTTAAAACTTTAGAAGAAGTATTAGATCATTACAATGAACACATTATTGCCAGTAAAACTTTAAGTATATCTTTAAGGAATAATTCTAACAATATAAATGGAAAAAATCTAGGATTGACAACTGACGAAAAATCAAATATTATAAGTTTTCTTAAAATGCTAACGGATTCAACATTTATTAGTAATCCAAAATTTTCTGATCCGCATTTAAAGCACGCAATCAACAATTAAAAATAGCGAAAATGAAAAACGAACTTTTATCCTTTGTTTTAATAACAACATTATTTTTTTCAAGTTTTCACAACAATGTAGTAGCACAAAATTCTTCTAAAGAAGCGGTTTTAAAAGTAGAAGGAGAGGTTTTAAAACCACTTTCTATTAGCGCTTCAGATTTTGCTAAGATTCCGCATGTACAAGCTAGTATGAAAAATCGTGAAGGAAAACTGCAAGAATATTCAGGAGTTCCAATTATTGAAATATTGAAACAGGCTGGAGTAACGTTAGGAAAAGAACTTAAAGGAGAAAACTTAACTAAATACATGCTTGTAAGAGGAAGCGATGGTTATGAAGTTGTTTTTTCATTAGTAGAACTAGATCCAGCGTTTACAAACAGAATTATCATTTTGGCTGATATGAAAGACGGAAAACCATTAGAAAATGGAGTAGGTCCGTTCCGTTTGGTCGTGCCAGAAGAAAATAGACCTGCGCGCTCGGTTTTAGAGGTATCGCATCTTATCATAAGGTTTGCTAAAGATTAATTAATGTTTCTTTATTATTTTAAAAAGTTTTTGATATTTTTTCTGGTTAAAGAATTAACTCAAATATTTAATTAAATTAGCGAAAGATTTTACAAAAGATAATCTCAAAGCTTATATTTGTTGGCATAGATTAAATTTGTAAAAAATAATATTATCTGCCATACATCCAAAAAACTAATTAATGAAAGAAAAAATTAAAAATTACTCTGTTGCATTTGTTAAAGAAATTATACCAGTAATTGCAGGAATTCTAATCGCATTATTTATTGATAATTGGAATTCTGAACAAAAAGATAAAGCTTATATTAATCAAGTATTTCTAACTATTGACAAAGAATTAAAAGAATCTAAAGAAGATATTGCAGAAATTATTCCGAAGCAGAAATCTTTAATTGATGCATTAGAAATGAATTCTGATAACAAAAGCATTACGGTTTTAGATATTATCAAGAAATCTAAAGGAATTTATATTCCGCAAATTAAAATTAATGGTTGGAAATCTGTTGCAAGCACTAAAATTGATTTAATTGATTATAAAAAAGTAACGTCACTTTCTAATATTGAAGAACTTAAAGGAACATTACATAATAAAAGCGAATTTTTAACGAGCTTTATCTACTCAAACATAAACGCTACGGATAAAAATGTAAAACAGACTTTAAAAATGATTCTTTTGGATATTGTTCAAACCGAAAAAGCGCTTCAGCAAAATATAGAACAACTCGAAAAATAATAAGTAATGTTGTTTCAGATTGTAACATGAAACAATTTTCTTAATTCTCATTTATATGAAAAGCTGAAAATGATATTAAATTTTGCTTTTCTTCTCATATTATTTTTAAATGAACTCCCAAGCACGTATTGAGTTTCTTCATTTCAAGCTTCATTTCCTCTTTTGATTCTCAAATGACCAATATAAAAAAGGTTGCATCTTATAAAATGCAACCTTTTTGCTATGTTTGAGAGTGATTGTTCAAATAAAAAAAATCTAATTTTATAAGTGTCAGTAATCTACGTTTTTATTTAGCTAAAATTATATTCTTTATTGAAATTGAATAAGGTCATCAACTTTTTAAATAATTATTTATGCCACTGCCAGATGAATTATACAATATAAAGTTTGCCGGATATTTCGAATCAATAAGAGAAATGTACGTGGCAGATAAAAAATTTAAAATGATATGCGATGACTATTGTGTAAGCATATCTAAGACTAAAAATTACGATAAAAGAATCGAAAGAAATCTTCAGCATAAATTAGAGTCTGAAAATCTATCTAGAGAATTGGAAGAGGAGATACTTTTCTATATAGTTAGAAATAGGTAATTTGAGATTCTCATTATAATTTTTACTTCTAGAAATTTTCCTCGTTTTTAGAACAGTATTAGAAAAAATAAAAACTTTATTTATACTTTTATTTATAATTATCTAATACTCCAAAACCATGAATTCTCAAAACCAAAAAACCGAAATAAATCGACGTAAGTTTTTGCAAAATAGTGCAAAATTTGTTGCAGCCGGAATGTACTTAGGTATGTTCGGTATGCCCAAATTATTCGCAAATGAGACAACAGATAATGTTGTAGCAAATATTCCTATTCCAGATGTTAAACTGAACAATGGCTTAAAAATGCCAATACTCGGTTTTGGAACATACGGACTCAGCGGAGAAGTATGCCAGCGATCTGTTGTAGAAGCTATATCAGCGGGTTACCGTCTTATCGATACCGCAAAAGTGTATGGAAATGAAGAAGCAATTGGCAAAGCAATAAAGCAAAGCGGGATTGACAGAAAACAGCTTTTTGTAACTTCGAAACTATGGGTTGATGATGCTGGTTACGAAAATGCTAAAAAAGGTTTTGAAGAAACTCTAAGAAAATTACAGCTTGATTATCTTGATTTATATCTGATACATCGTCCGAGAGGCGATGTAAAAGGATCTTGGAAAGCAATGGAAGAATTGTATAAAGCTGGAAAAATTAAAGCAATTGGTATAAGTAATTTCAATCCAGCTCAATTGGCAGATCTTTTGTCTTATGCCAAAGTAAAACCAGTTTTGAATCAGATTGAAACTCATGCTTATTTTCAGCAAAATAATGATTATAATGTCCTTAAAAAACATGATATTCATGTTGAAGCGTGGGCTCCTTTTGCAGAAGGAAGAAATGGTCTTTTTACAAATGAAGTCTTAACTCAGATTGCTAAAAAATACGGTAAAACGACTGCGCAAGTAAGTTTAAGATGGCATTATCAACGTGGTATTATTGCTATTCCGAGATCTTCGCAAAAACTACATATTATAGAAAATCTTAACATTTTTGATTTTAAACTCGATGAAGCTGATATAAAAGCAATTGAAAAACTTGATTTAAATAAAACCCAGTTCCCAGAGTGGAGCTAAACTATAAATCGAAAAGCCCATTTCTTAGGAAATGGGCTTTTTTTTTGCTTTAATAAAACATTATTAGAATCTTTTTCTTAATCAAAAATAAATCAGCTTTACTGGAAATTCTATAACATCTTGTTGAAATTTAATACTTTATAGTTTTTTTGTCATTTGTACCTTTAGTTGAGTATTAAAACTATTATTAAATCAAAAAAAAAAGTTATGGCTGAAATAAAAATTGAAAGAAAGAAAAGAGTATGGCCTTGGGTCGTACTATTATTGATAATAGCTGCAATTGTATACTACATTTACTTTGTAGATCATCAGAGTAATAGTGAAAGCACTATAGAAGTTGAAAACGTTAATTAAAAAAGAAATTATGGAAACTAAACATAGAAATTTATACAAACTAGACGAGTTATCTGATTATAAAGTTGCATCTAATTATTCTGACGTAAGAGGATGGAAAATTGTAGATGCCGACAACCGCACTATTGGTAAAATTGATAATCTTTGGGTAAATAAAGATATGGAACGCGTTGTTTATCTTGATGTTAAAGTAGATAAAGCACTTATAGAAGACAGCCGAAATGAAGTTCACGATGTTATAACCAACGAAAATAATAGAGAGATTGTCTATAAAGACGGAGACAGCCATATTATTATACCAATTGGATCTGTGAGTATAAATAAAGACACAAAGATTGTTATGGCTACCAATATTGGCTACAATACCTTTAGAAACACAAACAGGTATAACAGCGTCGACAATTTTGACAGGGAATATGAAAGAAGAGTAATGAAATCTTATTATCCTGAAAATGATCCAGACTCTGTATATTATAGTGATGATGACGGTTTTTACAACCGCAGAGAATTTGATAACAGATAGCTCTTTTTGTCAGACTTTACATACACTTGTTTATTAATAAATGATGATTGATTATGGAAAAGCAAATTATTGAACTAGAAAAAAAATATTGGAATGGAATGGAAAATCATGAGTATGAAACGGTTAAAAACCTAACGCTCTTTCCTTGTATAATTGCCAGTAAAAACGGTGTACAAAGTGTAGACGAATCTACGTTTAAAAAGATGTTTGAATCTGGTGATGGTGACAAAATCAAAGTAATGAGTATTTCTAATGTTGAAACGAAATTAATTGCCGAAAATACGGCGATTATAGGATATATAATAGAATTAGGAATTAAAGATGATAAGCAAAAACCTCCCATGAAATGTGCCTGCACTTCTACATGGATTAAACAAAACAGTAATTGGTTTTGTGCATTGCATACAGAGGCAGAATTGTCAAAGCAATAGATTCAAAAATATAAAAGATAAAAAAACTCTAAATTGTTGATTTAGAGTTTTTTTTGTGACATTCATGATTTTTCTATGACAAAGAAAGCAGAAGTTTTCAAAAGTTAATGGCAATAAATATTATTCAACTAACGGCTATTTCCATAATTTTGTAAAGCAAAAAATAAATAGCTTTTTTTATAATTATGAACAATACATTTTCTGAAAGCAACCAAATTGGAATTGTATCGACTTTTTCTGATCTTGTAAATACCGATTTCAAGGGAGAAATGAATGCGCTATGCTTGCACAGAAATTTGGATGGCGATTTTAATGAGATTGTAACTAAATTATCTTTAAAAGAAAATATAACAGAAGTTTTTCCAGAAGATTTAATCGCGCTTCCACTCTCAGAAAAGGGAAATAGAGCAAGAGAAATAATCTTAAATGATTTGCAATTATTAACTGATTTTGGAGCTTCGCCATCACTGAATTTATTAAAGTGTTATGAACGTGATGATGAATTTGACTTTATATCTACAGACGTATATTCTTTTCATGTTGATCGTTCGTCAATTGCAACCGATACTTTTTTATGCACCTATCACGGAGCGGCGAGTGATATTGTTTCTAATTCACAGGCAGAGCAAAAAATCCTAATTCCAGAAATTCGCGCGAAGCTAAAAGAACTGCATGATGGGGCAGAGGATGAATTCGGAAACTTTCTAAAGGAGAATTATTTTGATTTGCATTATCAGCTAAATCCTGATGCAAAACCTATTAATTTAGGATTAATGAATCTTTGGCGACTGGCTGTAGATCATCCAAAACAAAAAGTGTTGCCTTGTATTCATAGAGCGCCGTTAGAAAATGAAGGCGAATATCGTTTATTGCTTATTTGTTAAATGAAACTTTTTGCATAATGTATTTAGCGGTGTTTCATATTTTATCTATTGGCAAAAAACTTTGTTTCAAATTATAATTTGAAACCTAAATTTAGAGGTTCAGAATAATTTTAAATTGATTGCGGTATAACTTTGATAACGTTTTGAAGTTTAACTAATTAAATCAATTTATATGAAAAGATTAATTTATATCTCTTTCTTGTTGTTGGTCTTGGCGGGTTGTAAAAAAGAAGCCGAAAATACTTCAACTAGTACTAATTCTTCGGAATCTGTTTCAGATTATGAATTTGTCGGCGGTTATCCAACAGAAGCTACAATCAAAAAATCCTACGATGACGCAGATCTTACCCGCGCTATACAAGCGTATAAATTTTTCTATCCTACTGTTTCTGGTGAAGCATTGGTTAAAGGAAATGACAGTGTTAAAATTATTCCAAACAAATCATTTGGAACTTTAGATACAAAACCAGGACAACTAGGATTTACACTTAATTCAGATACACCTTATGGACCTATCCCAATAGATTTATCAAAAGGGCCAGTGATTATAGATATTCCTAAAGGTCCGCTAATTGTGGTAGCAATGGATGTTAATCAGCGCTGGGTAGCCGATATGGGAATTCCAGGACCTGATGCTGGCAATGGAGGAAAACATCTTCTTTTACCTCCCGATTATAAAGGCGTCGTACCTGCTTCAGGTTACCATGTCTGGAAATCCTCTTCGAATAATCTTACTGTTGGTATAAGATCGCTTCCTGTTGGAGGAGATGTAAAAGCGGCTATGGATAGAATTAAAACAGTAAAAGTGTATCCGCTAAATAAACCTGCTGACTGGAAAGAACCAGATTGGCTTGAACTCACAGACAAACCTCAAAATACAACTCCTGTGTCATGGGAGAATAATATAAAATACTGGGAAAACCTAAACGATGTAATACAGCGAGAACCTGTTTATGAAGGTTACCGCAATTATTATGGAGAACTGGCTATTTTAGGAATTAAAAAAGGACAACCTTTTAAACCAGATGAAAGATTGAAAGCAATTCTCGAAAAAGCTGCTAAAATAGCTAATGCACAAATGAGAGTACAGTCGTTTGCTGATCGTCGTCCAGATCGCATTGTATGGAAAGACCGACAATGGGAATGGGTAGCACTACGATTTGAAGATGGAGATTTTAACACTACAGATTACGTAGATCTTGATGGACGAGAAACTTGGTTTTATCAAGCCATTGGAGCATCTCCTTCTATGTTTAGAAGAAAAGAGGGAGGAGGTTCACTGTATTGGCTGGGACTTAAAGATGCTAAAGGAAAATATGTCGATGGCGGAAAAACTTACAAGCTCACAATTCCGACTCCAGTTCCAGCAAAATTATTCTGGTCGATAACCATTTATGATGCTATTACAAGAAGTCAGGTTGTAACCGATCAAAATAAAGCGGCACTTCGCTCTTTGTTTGAACTTAAAGATAAAATAAGTGGAAATAGCATTGATTTATACTTCGGTCCAAAAGCTCCCGCGGGAAAAGAAGGTCAATGGATAAAAACAATTCCAAACAAAGGATGGTTTGCCTATATCCGCATTTATGGACCTGAAAAAGGCGCTTTTAATAATACATGGAAACCTGGAGATTTTGAAGAAGTAAAATAATTGAGTTATTAAAACAATAAAATATGAAAGCAAAAGATTTTTTTAGTAAAGTTTACTCTATTTCTGAAAGGGTAATGAAAAAAAACTGCATAAATTCATTTTTCTTTATCATTCTAATTTCAAATTTTAGTTTTGGTCAGGAAAATAATAAGCCTGGAACTCCAAAATCATTACCTCAGCCTGATTTTCATTTTCCGGGATATGTAGGAAGAACATATCAGGATTCTGATCCACCGCAATTTCCACAACCGATAAAAGCTCCAAAAGGTGCTCCAAATGTAGTGTTGATTTTGTTAGACGATTCAGGATTTGGACAGTTTAGTACATTTGGAGGAGGCGTTCCTTCTCCAACAATGGACAAATTAGCAGCAGAGGGAATCCGTTATAATAAATTTCATACTACAGCACTGTGTTCACCAACTCGAGCAGCACTTATAACTGGACGTAATCATCACTCTGCTACTTTTGGAGTTATTTCGGAAACAGCAACAGGTTACGATGGTTATACTTGTGTGCTTCCTAGAAGCTGCGGGACAATTGGCGAGGTGCTGAAACAAAACGGCTATATGACCGCATGGATTGGTAAAAATCATAATACACCGCCTTGGGAAACTAGCGATGCAGGACCTTTTGACAGATGGGCAAACGGACTTGGATTTGAATATTTCTACGGATTTAATGCTGGAGATATGAATCACTGGAATCCTGTACTTTATGAAAACAGAAATCTTGTTCCTGCTTCAAAAGATCCAAATTATCATATGACGGTTGATCTTGCAGACCATGCTATTTCTTGGGTTAGAAAAGTAAAATCAATCGCGCCAGATAAACCGTATTTTCTATATTTAGCACCTGGAGCAGCTCATTCGCCACACCATGCGCCTAAAGAATGGATTGATAAATTTAAAGGGAAATTTGATATGGGCTGGGATGCGTATAGAGAACAGGCTTTTGAAAGACAAAAAAAACTGGGCGTGATTCCAGCAGATGCTAAATTGACTGCAAGACCAGAAAGTTTGCCAGCATGGAATTCGCTTAACGCAGATCAGAAACGACTTTATGCTAGAATGATGGAAGTTTTTGCAGGCTACGGAGCACATTGCGACTATGAAATGGGTAGAGTTGTAGATGCCGTAAAACAGCTTCCAGATGCTGATAATACAATAATTATTTATATAGCAGGAGATAACGGAGCGAGTGCAGAAGGAGGTATTGAAGGATCTGTAAATGAAAATCTATTTTTTAACGGAGTATCAGAAAAATGGCAAGACAACATAAAATTTATCGATGAGCTTGGTGGTCCAAAACACTTTAACCATTTTACGGCAGAATGGGCTTGGGCAATGTGTACTCCATTTCAATGGACAAAACAAGTAGCTTCTCATTTTGGAGGAACAAGAAATCCGATGATTATTTCTTGGCCTGCTAAAATTAAAGACAGAGGAGGTTTGCGAAGCCAATTTACGCATACTATAGATATTGTGCCAACATTATACGAACTTATCGGTATCACTGCTCCTGAAACCATAAATGGTATCACGCAAAGTCCTATTGAAGGAGTTAGTTTTGCTTATACTTTTAATGATGCTAAAGCCAAAGAAAAACATACAACTCAATATTTTGAATTGGGAGTAAATCGAGGTATTTATCACAATGGCTGGATGGCATCGGCATTATCTTTTGCTCCTTGGAATCCAAATAGAGGTAATTTTGATCCAGATAAACAAAAATGGGAGCTATATAAAGTAGATGAAGATTTTACTCAATCTAATGATATAGCGTCAAATAACCCGACAAAACTGCGAGAAATGCAAGATTTATGGTGGGTTGAAGCTTCTAAATATAATGTGCTTCCTTTAGATTGGAGAGCTGTAGAAAGACTTAACGGAGAACTTATGGGAAGGCCAACTCTGGCAGGAGATGCCACTACTTTTACTTATTATCCAGGTCAAGTAGGATTGCCAAATGAAGCTTCGCCTCGTATTTTAAATAAATCTTGGTCCATTACTGCCGATGTGGATATTCCTGAAAGCGGCGCAGAAGGTATGATTGTAACTCATGGCGGTCTAGTTGGCGGTTACGGTTTATATGTGCAAAACGGAAAACCAAGTTTTGTTTACAATAATCTGGCTTTAGAACGTCCGACAATTACAGGAAAAGATGTTTTGCCTAAAGGAAAAGTAAAATTGGTAGTTGATTTTAAATATGAAGGAAAAGAAAAAGAATTAGGAAAAGCTGCTACAGTAACAATGCTGGTAAATGGCAAAAAAGTAGCAGAGGAACACCTAGAAAGAACAATTCCTATTCAAATATCTTTAAATGAAGGTTTAGATATTGGAATGGATGCCGGTTCGCCTGTTGATTTCAATTACAAACTTCCTTTTGAGTTTACAGGAAAAATCGAAAAAGTGACTTATAATTTGGGTAATTCAAAAGAGTCAAAATCTTCAAAAAATTCTAAAACGAAGTAGATATTTAAATGGTTAAAAATATTAATTCAAAGAAAATCCCTTTAAGTATTTATTGGGATTTTTTTGAATTATAAACTAATAAAAAGCCGAAATGATGCGTATATTTGAGATAGAAAATAATAATAAAGTTAGGTATGAAAAAAATAGGATTTTTATCTTTTGGACATTGGTCTGATCATCCGTCCTATAAAGCTCGTACAGCAGCAGATACTTTGCTTCAATCTATCGATTTGGCAGTTGCAGCCGAAGAAATTGGAATAGATGGCGCTTATTTTAGAGTGCATCATTTTGCACGACAGCTAGCATCACCTTTTCCTTTACTTTCGGCTATTGGAGCCAAAACCAGTAAAATAGAAATTGGAACAGGAGTTATAGATATGCGCTACGAAAATCCTCTATATATGGTAGAAGATGCCAGCGCTGCGGACTTGATTTCAGGAGGACGTTTACAATTAGGTATCAGTCGAGGATCACCAGAACAAGTTATAGATGGTTGGCGCTCTTTTGGTTATGAGCCTGAGGCAGGAGAAACAGATGCAGACATGGGACGAAAGAAAGCATTAGAGTTTTTAGATAAACTTAGCGTAGAAGGATTTGCTGAACCAAATCCATATCCAATGTTTCCAAATCCTCCTGGTTTACTGCGTCTTGAACCATATTCTGAAGGATTACGCGAGCGAATCTGGTGGGGAGCTGCCTCTAATGCAACAGCAGTTTGGGCTGCAGAAAATGGAATGTATCTTCAAAGTTCTACCTTGAAGTTTGATGAAAATGGAAAGCCTTTTCATATTCAACAAGCGGAACAAATCAGATTATATAAAGAAGCATGGAAAAAAGCGGGACACAATCGTGAACCAAGAGTTTCGGTAAGCCGTTCAATTTTTGCTTTGGTCAACGAACAAGACAAATATTATTTTGGAAATCAAGGTAAAGGAGCGGACAGTTTTGGTTATATCGAAAGTGACAAACGGGCAATTTTTGGAAAAAGTTATGCTGCCGAACCAGATAAGCTAATAGCTGAACTAGCACAGGACGAAGCAATTCAAGAAGCAGATACGCTATTACTCACAATACCAAATACTTTAGGAGTCGATTATAATGTGCATATTTTGTCGGCTATACTAAAATATGTTGCTCCAGAATTAGGCTGGAGATAAAAACTTTAGCTTACACAAATTGTATCTAAAACAATTAATTGCATATATTTGATGCATGAATAAACAAAAGCAATTTTCGGTATGTGGAGAGTCATTATCGGCTCCAATGCACATTTGCGGTTTTTTCGATTCCAGGGAACAGCAATATGAGGTAATCATTCCTTATATTTTGGAAGGTCTAAATGCAAATGATAAAGTTATTAATATACTAGAAGGAAATCGTCATGGAGAACATTGTCGCTGTTTAGCAGAAAATGGTATATCCATTGCAGAAAAACTGTCTAGTGGTCAATTGGAAGTTCTTGCTTCTGAAGACACCTATATAAAAGATGGTGAGTTTGCCGCTGAAAAAATGTACAATATGCTCGAAAAAAATTTGTTATCAGCAGCAAGAGGTGGTTATGATAGCGTTAGAGCTTGTGGAGATATGGTATGGGCTTTAAAAAATCTGCCCGGTACCGACGAGCTTTTAGAATATGAGGCAAGTCTGAATTTTCTAACTCCAAAACATTCTTGTTCACTGATTTGTATGTACGATGTTAGTAGTTTTAGTCAAAGTGCTCTTAGAGATATTTTACTTACTCATCCGTACGTTATTAAGAACGGAAAAATTACAAAAAATCTGAATTATATGGAACCATTGGATTTTATTTCAAGTGTTTCAGATTTTCGATCGAGCTCACTCAAATCCTAAAGTATTCTTTTACTTTTCATGATAGTTCAGATGTGCTATTTTAGTTCAGATTGCTCAATATTAAATCAAAGCCTTTACAAATTTGTAAAGGCTTTTTTTTGTAATAAGATAAAGACTTGATCGCCCAAATAGAATACTAAATAGAGTTTAAAATTTTAGAAAACTTTGTTTCAAATTATAATCTGCAACATCATTAAAAGATTTTGTAATACGCATGTTTGTAATTTAGTGCTTATCACAAAATCTTAGAAATATGAAGCCTTTTACTAGTCCAAAACTGCTCTTAATTTTAGCTGTATTTCTTTTCAGCTGCAATCAATCTCAAAAAACGGATTCTGTAACAGAAAAAACAGATTCTGGAGAATTAGACAGAACTACACTTCCAATTCCTGAACCTCCTTTTGGCGGTAAAATCGGAGAAACTTACAAAGATTCAAAAGAAGAATGGCCAAAATTGGTTACACCTCCGCAGGGAGCACCAAATGTAATTATTATTCTTTTAGATGATGTTGGTTTCGGACAAGTAAGCACTTTCGGAGGCCCTGTTCCTACACCAGAATTGGATAAATTGGCGGCAAATGGTTTAAAATACAACCGCTTTCACACAACTGCAATCTGCGGACCTTCACGTGCTGCTTTGCTGACAGGAAGAAATCATCATAATGCAGGTTCAGGTTTCTTAGCCGAATGGGCAACAGGATATCCGAGTTACAATTGTATGATTCCTAAAACAACTGCAACCTCAGGAAGAATTTTAAAAGGAAATGGATACAGCACAAGTTGGTTCGGGAAAAATCATAATACGCCAGACTGGGAAAGTAGTATCACAGGGCCTTTTGACCGTTGGCCAACAGGTTTAGGTTTCGATTATTTCTACGGATTTATTGGTGGAGAAACACACCAATATTATCCAGTTCTTTTTGAGAATACCAAAGCCGTAGAACCAGATAAAACTCCAGAACAAGGTTATCACTTTATGACGGATATGACGGACAGAGCAATCAATTGGCTGGAATACAGTAAATCTGTTGCACCTCAAAAACCGGTTATGATGTATTTTGCTCCGGGAGCAGCACACGCGCCACATCATGCACCAAAAGAATGGCGCGATAAATTTAAAGGACAGTTTGATAAAGGCTGGGATGTTGTGAGACAAGAAACGTATGAACGTCAGTTAAAAATGGGAATCATACCTAAAGGAACAAAGCTAACTCCAAGACCAGACTGGGTTACACCTTGGGACAAACTTTCGGCAGATCAGAAAAAGCTTTTTGCAAAATTAATGGAAAATTATGCAGGCTATCTTTCGTTTGCTGATCATGAAACGGGAAGACTTTTAGAAGCCATTAGCAAGCTTCCAGACGCTGATAACACTTTGGTATTTTATATAGTTGGTGATAACGGCGCAAGTTCTGAAGGAGGAATGGACGGAACAATTAATGAAGTAAAAGCATTAAGTGGAATCGCTACTCCTTTGGCAGATAACATGAAACATATTGATCAAATTGGAGATCCAGATACAGAACCTCATTATCCCGTAGGCTGGGCGTGGGCAGGAAATGCTCCTTTTCAATGGGTAAAACAAGTGGCGTCTCACTTTGGCGGAAGCCGAAATCCAATGGTAGTAAGTTGGCCAAAAGTGATAAAAGATAAAGGCGGAATGCGCAGCCAATTTGTTCATTTAATTGATGTGCTTCCTACGGTTTTAGATGCTTCTCATTTGCCAGCACCAAAAACGGTTGATGGCGTAGAACAGAAACCTATGGATGGAGTTTCGTTCTTATCAACTTTTAAAGATAAAAATGCGAAACCAGTTAGAACCCGACAATATTTTGAGGTATTTAGTAATCGTGCAATTTATGATAATGGTTGGGTAGCGGCAACACAACATACTTTTCCTTGGAGACAGGATTATGCGCCTGGAAATTGGGATAAAGACAAATGGGAACTTTATAATATTGATGAAGATTACAGCGAATCGGTTGATTTGGCTAAAAAATATCCTGAAAAAGTTAAAGAATTGAAAGCCATTTTTGATGAAGAAGCAAAAAAATACAATGTTTATCCATTAGATGATAGAGGAACTGGTCGATTAATTTCGCCAAAACCAACGCCTTCAGATCCTAAACGAAAACATTTTACTTTTTACGCAGGAGCAACAAGATTGGCTGAAACAGCATCACCAAATACCAAAAATAAATCACATACTATTACAGCTAAAGTTGAACTAAAATCGAAATCAGATAGCGGAATTATTGTTGCTTCTGGCGGAAGTTCTGCGGGATTTGCTTTGTATGTACAAAACGGAAAACTGGTTTATCATTATAATTATTTTGATGATGCACGATATGTCATTACATCAAAAGAATCGCTTCCGATTGGAAAAAGTACCGTACGATTTGATTTTACTTATGATGGTGGCGGAATGGGAAAAGGAGGAACAGGTAAAATATATATCAACGATAAATTAGTTGGCGAAGGACGAATCGATAAAACAGTTGCAGCCCGTTTCGGAATTGATACTTTCGGAATTGGTGAAGATTCAGGATCTCCTGTTGCAAAATCGTATAAACCTCCATTCAAGTTTACGGGAATAATTGATAAAGTGAATATTGACTTGAAATAATTGTGAATGGTGAATTGTGGATTTTAGTTTATGATAATGCATCATGAATTGTGAAAAAATAGAGATTCAAAATAATATACTTTGTATTATGGAAACCAAAAAATATGTAAGGCTGTTTTTCTTTTTTAGTATAAATATTTTGTTCGTGTTTTACGCAAATGCGCAGGATGTTTTACCATTTCCTCCGGCACAGTCTGCTTCTCAAGCGGGAGTTACAATCGAAACTTCTACTTACAAAAAAAGAACAGAACCGAAACATCTTCCGGCAGACGCACCTAATATTTTAATTATATTAATGGATGATGCTGGACCAGGCGCGCCTTCGACATATGGAGGAGAAATAAATACGCCAACATTGTCCAAAGTCGCCAATACAGGAATTTCATATAATCGTTTTCATTCAACAGCTATGTGTTCGCCAACGCGTGCTTCTTTGCTTACAGGACGTAATCATACTCGTGTGGGCAACGGTCAAATCGCCGCTATTGCAAATGATTTTGATGGTTTTAGCGGAACAATTCCAAAGAGTTCCGCAACGATAGCTGAGATATTAAAAGATTACGGTTATAATACCGCAGCATTTGGAAAATGGCACAATACACCCGAAGAACAAATTACTTCAAAAGGACCATTCGATTATTGGCCAACAGGTTACGGATTCGAATATTTTTATGGTTTCCTTGCCGGAGAAGCTTCGCAGTATGAACCAACTTTGGTAAGAAATACAACTTACATAGAACATCCAAAAACTTCAGGCGGGCATGATTATTACCATTTATCAGAAGATTTGGCTGATGATGCAATACTTTGGTTAAACGAACAAAAAGCATACGCACCAGAAAAGCCTTTTTTCGTGTATTGGGCACCTGGAGCAGCTCATGGACCGCACCATGTCATGAAAGAATGGGCAGACAAATATAAAGGCAAATTTAATGACGGATGGGACGCTTACCGCGAAAGAGTATTCAAACGCCAAAAAGAATTGGGATGGATTCCGCAGAATACGTTGCTTACGCCAAGAGCCGAATCGATGACATCGTGGGCAAATATTCCAGAAGCAGAGAAACCTTTTCAGCGCCGTCTTATGGAAATATGGGCAGGTTTTGCAGAACATGCCGATTTTAATGCGGGACGGGTAATTGACGAAATCGAAAAACTGGGAGAACTTGACAATACAATTATCATTTATATCTGGGGCGATAATGGTTCATCTTCAGAAGGCTTAAATGGAACAATCAGCGAGCAATTGGCACAGAATGCAATTCCCACAAAAATTGAACAACATATTGCCGCTTTAAATGAATTAGGAGGTTTAGATGTTCTAGGTGGACCAAAAACTGATAATATGTTCAACGCCGGTTGGGCATGGGCAACCAGTACTCCATATCAAGGAACAAAATTGCAGGGTGCTTATTTTGGAGGAACACGTCAGCCAATGGCAATTTCATGGAAAAAAGGAATTAAACATGATAAAACGCCAAGACCGCAGTTTCATCACGTTATCGATATTGCAGCGACGATATATGAAATCGACAAAATTCCTGTTCCCAAAGTAGTAAATGGTTTTGCTCAAGACGAATTAGACGGAGTGAGTATGGTTTACACCTTTACTGATCCAAAAGCAAAAGGAACACGTCATACACAGTTTTTTGATATTATGGCAAGTCGTGGTATTTATCAGGACGGATGGTTTGCAAGTGCACGTGGACCAAGAGAGCCTTGGGTAGGAGGAATCCCGAAAGGCATTAAACAATGGTCACCATTAACAGATACTTGGCAGTTATATAACTTAGATCAGGATTGGTCGCAGGCAGTTGATTTGGCAGCGAAAGAACCTAAAAAACTAGAAGAGATGAAAGCTTTATTTTTAACAGAATCTGCTAAAAATAAAAACCTGCCAATTGGCGGCGGATTATGGTCAACCGCATTATATCATCCAGAAGATGCGCCTTCTTCTCCTTTAACCGAATGGACTTTTGATTCGCCAATAAAAGGAATGCCAGAATCAGCGGCTCCAAAATTAGGAAAAGTAAGCAGTGTCGTAACGATGGATTTAGAAGTTCCAGATAATGCAAATGGTGTTTTGTATGCACTTGCAGGATTTTCAGGAGGCGTTACTTGTTATGTAAAAGATGGTTATTTAAACTATGAGTTTAATTTGTTTGAAGTACAGCGAACTAAAATTAAATCAAAAGATAAACTGCCAAAAGGCAAAGTAAAAATTGAAGTCGAATCGAAACTCGTTGATAAAATTGGTGGTTCGATGAATGTAACATTAAAAGTAAATGGTGCGGCAGTCGGGCAGGGAACCGTTCCAACAGCAATGTCTCTGCATTTTACTTCAAACGCCACTTTTGATATTGGTACCGATTTAGATTCTCCTGTTTCATTAGACTATTTCGATCAGGCTCCATTTTCATTCAATGGAAAAATAGGAAAGACAAAAATTGTATATACCAAGAAAAGTTGATAAACACTAAGTTTAGAAAATTGTATCAAAACCTTTAAGATCTGGAAATCATGAAAGAATATTATAATTTAAAACAAAACATTAATTTAAGATTTAACTGTTCTTTCCAAAAAAATAGTATCAGTATATTTTTAATGTTTATTTTGATTTTAAGCAATACTATTAAAGTTCATGCACAAGATGTTCTGCCTTTTCCGCCAGTTCCTAGTGCCAGTGTTGCCAACGAAACATTAGCCGAAAGTACACACAAACGAAGAGCTCAGCCAGATCATTTGCCAAAAGATGCGCCAAATATCATTATTATTTTAATGGATGATTTAGGATTTGGAACGCCATCAACTTTTGGAGGCGGAGTCAATACACCGACTTTAACCAAAGTATTCAAAGAAGGAATTGCTTATAATGAATTTCATACCACTTCAATTTGTTCGCCAAGCCGTGCCGCTTTATTAACAGGCAGAAACCATACGCATGTTGGAAACGGAACTATTGCAGAAAGAGCCGTTGACTGGGATGGTTATACCGGAATTATTCCGAAAGAAGCTGCTACGGTTGCTGAGGTTTTAAAGAATTATGGCTACAGCACTTCTGCTTTTGGAAAATGGCACAATACGCCTGCCAACCAAACTACTGTTGCAGGACCATTTGATTACTGGCCAGTCAATTACGGATTTCAGCATTTTTACGGATTTCTGGCTGGAGAAACTTCACAATATGAACCAAGATTAATAAATGATTTCACCCCAGTTGAACCTCCAAAAGACGAAAAATACCATCTTACAACCGATTTGGCAGATCACGCAATTGAATGGATGAATCAGCACAAATCGTATGCTGCAGACAAACCTTTTCTATTGTATTTTGCTCCAGGTGCTGGTCATGCGCCGCATCATATTTTTAAAGAATGGGCAGACAAATACAAAGGAAAATTTGATGACGGCTGGGATGCTTATCGCGAAAAAGTATTCAAACGTCAGAAAGAATTAGGCTGGATTCCTAAAAGCGCCATGCTGACGGCTAGAGATAAAACAATGGCTTCTTGGGAAAGTATTCCGAAATCTGAAAGAGCGTTTCAAATTCGTATGATGGAAGTATTTGCAGGATATGTTGAACATGCCGATCATGAAGTTGGACGTGTTTTGGATGCGCTTGAAGCGAATGGACAAAAAGACAATACAATCGTATTTTTTATCTGGGGAGATAACGGTTCTAGTGCTGAAGGACAAAATGGTTCAATAAGCGAATTATTGGCGCAGAACGGCGTTTCAAATACCATTCAACAGCAATTAGAAGCTTTAGATAAACTTGGCGGACTTGACGCAATTGGTGGACCTCTTTTAGAGAATAATTATCATGCAGCTTGGGCTTGGGCTGGAAATACGCCTTTTAAACATACTAAATTAGTAGCTTCACATTTTGGAGGAACACAGAATGCAATGGTCATTCGCTGGCCGAAAAAAATAAAACCAGATAGCACGCCGCGAAGTCAATTTCATCATATAAACGATGTTGTGCCGACTATTTATGATATTTTGAATATTAAAGCACCAAAAGAGGTCAATGGTTTTGATCAAATGCCTCTGGACGGAGTAAGTTTTAAATATACTTTTAATGATGCCAAAGCAAAAGAAGTATCCAAAGTTCAGTTTTTTGATAATAACGGAAGTCGTGGAGTCTATAAAGACGGTTGGTACGCTTGTACTTTTGGACCATTATATCCGTGGATTCCTGCCCAGAAAGGTTTAGCCGAATGGGATTCTACCAAAGATGTTTGGGAATTGTACAACATAAAAGAAGATTATACGCAGTATTACGATTTAGCATCTAAAAATCCGCAGAAATTAAAAGAACTTCAGGAAGTATTTAACGAAGAAGCCAAAAAGAATAAAGATTACCCGATTGGTGCAGGAATCTGGCTTCGCATTCATCCTGAAGATGTTATCAAAGCGCCTTACACTTCATGGACTTTTGATGAAACAACAAAACGAATGCCTGAATTCAGCGCGCCTGGTTTAGGCAAAAAAAGCAATAAAGTAATTGCCGATGTTGAGGTTAAAGAAAATGCTTCGGGAGTTTTGTATGCGCTTGGAGGTTCTGGTGGAGGTGTGACTTTATTTATGGATAAAGGCAAATTGGTGTACGAATATAATATGCTGATTATAGAACGCTATAACGTTGAATCATCAGCAAAAATTCCGGCAGGAAAACATAAAATTGAAGTTTTAACTACTATTGCAAAACCGGGCGCTCCTGCTGAAATTGTTATTTTGGTTGATGGGAAAGAATATGCCAAAGGCGAAGTAAAACGTACTGTTCCTGTTGCTTTTACTGCCAGCGAAACTTTTGATGTTGGCGAAGATTTAGGCGGTCCAGTTTCCATTCGTTATTATAAAAAAGCACCTTTTAAGTTTGAAGGAAAAATAAATAACGTGAAAGTAGATTTACTTTAAGTAGATTTTTGTGAAGTATAACTATGTTTAAATCATTCTATAAATACCGCTGAAGGGGGCTTTGTACGATTACTTTTTTAACTTATCTTCGCTGTTTATACATTTGTGAGTACATTCTACTCATTTAAAAATCTAATTTGTGAAACAAAAAATACAGGAAGATCAAGAAAACAATCAGCTTAAACGCGGGCTGACTAATCGACACATTCAGTTAATTGCTTTAGGCGGATCTATAGGAACTGGTCTTTTCCTCGGAATTGGTCCAGCAGCCGTATTAGCAGGGCCATCTGTTATTTTAGGATATGCTATTGCCGGAATTATTGCCTTTTTTATTATGAGGCAACTCGGCGAAATGGTTGTTGAAGAACCAGTATCTGGAAGTTTTAGTTACTTTGCTTATAAGTATTGTGGTTCTTTTGCAGGTTTTGCCTCAGGTTGGAATTATTGGATTTTGTATATTCTGGTAAGTATGGCTGAACTTACAGCTATTGGGGTTTATGTGCAGTTTTGGTGGTCTGAAATTCCGTTGTGGGCCTCCAGTTTATTTTTCTTTCTGGTTATTAATGCTTTAAATTTTGCCTCCGTAAAAGTGTACGGAGAAACTGAATTTTGGTTTTCAATTATAAAAGTTGCAGCAATTATTGCAATGATTCTTTTTGGTGCTTATTTACTAATAAGCGGAACAGGAGGAGAACACGCTACAATTCATAATTTGTACAACGATGGAGGTTTTTTTCCAAAAGGAGTTTTTGAGAAAACTGGAACTGGCGATTTTCAAGGTTTATTGTCAGCGATGGCTTTAATTATGTTCTCTTTTGGTGGTTTAGAATTAATTGGAATTACCGCTGCTGAAGCAGAAAATCCAGAGAAAAATATTCCAAAAGCAACCAATCAGGTTATTTATCGAATTCTTATATTTTATGTAGGAGCATTGATTATTTTATTTGCTTTGTCGCCTTGGAGACAAATTACTACAGACAGCAGTCCGTTTGTAATGGTTTTTCAAAATCTAAACGGGATGGAATTTGAGCTTTTTGGCTATAAAATATTTTTTACAAAGCTAATCGCCAATGTTCTTAATTTAATTGTATTAACCGCAGCTTTATCGGTATATAACAGTAGTGTGTATAGCAACTCCAGAATGTTATTTGGTTTAGCAGATCAGGGTAGTGCTCCTAAATTTTTAAAGAAGTTAAACAAACAATCGGTACCGGTTAATGCTATTTTAATTTCTTCATGCTTCGCCGCTATTTGTATTTTAATCAATAAAGTAATTCCAGAAGAAGCTTTTGGTATTTTAATGTCTTTAGTAGTGTCTTGTTTAGTTATCAATTGGGTTATGATTTCGTATACGCATTTACAATTTAGACGTACAAAAGACAAAGAAAACACAAAAACCAAATTTGCTTCCATATTTTATCCAATAAGCAATTACATCTGTTTCGTATTTTTATTGGGTATTTTATCCATCATGTGGATGACGAATATGAAGATATCTGTAGAATTAATTCCTATTTGGCTGGCTATTCTTTTTGTATTTTATAAAGTTTTTAAAAATAAAAAATAGATAGTTTTAAAAATAAATCCCATTTCATTTAGAAATGGGATTTATTTTTATGACGTTTGCGATACAGGTTCAAACTCATTTTATGGAAGACAAGGATTTATCTTAAGACGCTCCTCTATTAAAACCAATAGTATCTCTGTAAAGCTGTGGAGAAATATCTGTTTTTCCTTTAAAAACACGACTAAAATAATATTCGTCGTCATAACCCAGCTCGTAAGCAATTTCCTTTACTGTTTTGTTGGTGAGATATAATTCTCTTTTGGCTTCTACAATAATGCGTTCAGTAATTAAATCTGAAAGTGTCATATTAAAATGATTTTTTGCAGCTCGCGCAAGAACAACTGGTGTTACCATGAAGCATATCAGCATATTCACTTGCAGAATGTTTAATTCTGAAATTATCTTCGATAGCATTTCTTAAGTTCTGAATAATAAGCAATTGTTTGTCGTTGCTATTTTCATTTTTAATAGATTGCTGTTCTAATTTTATTCTCGTAGCAAATACCAAAAATATTTTCAAATAAGAAACCAAAACTTCATCTTTTCTCAAAGCATCCATTTTCAGTTCATTGACAATTTCCCTGACGATATTCATCAAAGTTTGTTTATTATTTTCATCTAAAAGAATAAATGGCTGCTGATAAACATTATTAAATAAAATTCCATTTGCAGCAATCTCTTTATGATGTCTGTAAATACAGAAAAAATCATGATGAAACTGAATAGAAATTCCAGTAAGCGGTCCTTCAGAAGCTAGCATAAAAGGCTGATACGGGTAGAAAGCAAATAAGGTATTTTCTTTAAAAGAATATTCACAAAGATCAACTTTGGCTAATCCTTCTCCTGAAGTAATTATTATTATGGTAAAATAATTATTTCGCTGAATATGATCAAAATAACTGCTGTTATCAAACTCAAAAACTTTGAATGATAAATTGCCATTTTGCTGGTTAACAAGCGTATATACAGATTGAGATAACATACTTATTTAGATTTGCTTAATAATTCTAAAAATTGAGAATTGAGCACATTGCATTCTTCTACACAAACATCGCCAGTTATCTTTGGTTTATTTTCCCATTTTGGAACATCTTCTGTTTCTAGAATATTAAATTGTGAAGTAAAACCGCCTACATAAGGAACAGCTGTACCGTAAATAATTTCAGTTATTTTATGATGGCGAATCATATACGAACACATAATGCAAGGTTCATGTGTGGTGTACATTTGTGACAGATTAAGTTTATCTGAATATCCGTTTTTTATAGCATCTCGAATAGACAATATTTCGGCATGATTTGTAATGTCTCCCGTAGATTTTCCTGATTCAATGCCTTTACCAACTACTTTTCCGTCAAATACAATAAGCGCACCCACAGGCGGATTTCCTGCTTTTAGAGCACTTTTGGCAAGATCTAAACATTTATTCATGTAATATTGAACATCTTCCTGCATAATTTTAAAACTTAAATATTGATTGTAGAGTATCCAGCTATGCTAAATTACTCAAAAAATAAAGGTTTGATCACATTAAATATTTGTAAATAATAAAACTGCCCTTAAAGTGAAAAAGGGCAGTTAAGAGCTGATTTAGAAAATCAAAATATCGTAACCTTCTTTTCTAAGGTTAACAAAACTTGGTAAACCTGGAGTTCCTGGAACTTCGTTGTCATTTAATAATTCATAACCAGAAACTTCGGTGCCAAATACAGCGACACATCCTTTAGAAAGACCGTGAACATGATCTTTTACTTCTTTATAAAGAGCATTAACAGGATGCTCTGGTTTTTCTAGTTGTTCAGGCCATCTTATACCTGCTCCTTGAAAAATAATTTTTACATCTTCGCCTTCGTGTTTGAATTCATATGCCGATGCTAAAGCATTGAATACACGTCCTAATGCTTCTTCTGAACCCGCTTTTGGATCAGATAGAATAATAATTGCTGTTTTTTTCATTTGAATAAATTTTATTAACAAGGCAAAGATCTGACGACAATGCCGGCTAAAGAATGGAGAAAATTTACTTTATAATGGAGAATTTTTTCTCGGATAAAATATCAGAATATTAGGTTCAAAACGTCCATTATAAAGTAAAAATCATCCATTTTTCACGAATGATTATCTCCACAACTTTGCATTCAATAATAATTCACATAAGTAGAACTTTAAAAAAATAAAAATATGTCTGTTTCTGATTTATTTAAACCGCTTACGTTGCTGCACGGTCCAGCAATGAGAAACCGTTTCATGCTCGCACCCTTAACCAGCCAGCAAAGTGAATTTGATGGCACTGCATCTGAATACGATCAATATTGGATGGAGCAACTTTCTCAAGGCGGTTATGGATTAATTCAAACCAGCGCTTCTACCGTAGAAGCAGGAGGAATCGCGTTTGAAAGACAATTAGGAATTCATAGTGATGACCATTTGCCAGGATTGACAAAAATGGCATCGGCGATTCGTGATGGCGGTGCGTTGTCAGCCGTACAATTGCATCACGCAGGACATCGAGCTCAACCTTCAATTGGCGGTATTCCAGCTCCTGCGTCGAGTAAAACTTTAGAAGGAATTAAAGCAATTACTACAGAAGAAGTAGAACGAATTCGAGACAGTTTTATCGCTGCGGCAAAAAGAGCGCAATTGGCAGGATTTGACGGAATTTCTGTTCACGGTGCTTTCGGGTGGATTCTTTCAGAATTCATGTCGCCAAATTTAAATGATCGTACCGATAAATATGGAGGAAGTCTGGAAAATCGTGCACGCTTTACGATTGAAGTTATTGAAGGAATTCGTAAAGCTTGCGGTCCCAATTTTCAAATTGGATGGCGTTTGTCTATTGAAAGATATGGATTGCTTCTAGAGGAATTGCGTGAAGTTACAGCCGAAATTTTCAATCGTGAATTAATTGACTATTTAGACTTAGCACTTTGGGATTCGGCACAAATTGTTCGCGAAGGAACTTTTAAAGGAAAAACCATGTTGAGCGTTTTTACCGAACTTCCGCGTAAAGGAGTTCGTCTTGGAGCAGCAGGGAAAATTATGAGCGCACAACGTGCAGGAGAACTTCTAGACGAGGGTTGTGATTTTGTGCTTATCGCGCGTGCAGCAATTTTACAGCGAGATTTTCCTCTTCAGGTAAAAGCAAACCCAATGTATGATAGTCCACAATTGCCTGTTATGGCAGACTATCTAAGACAAAGAGGATTAAGCGAACGTTTTATTGAAACGATGCGCGGATGGCAGACTTTTGTAAAGGCTGGTTCGTTATAAAAGTTTTGAAATATCTAAAAAGTAAACCGCCAAATTGAGCGGTTTGCTTATTTTAATTTTATGATCTAGAGGAATTAACCCGTCCGTTTGAAGTATTATTTGATTATATGAAGGCAGATTATCAACCTTTTTTTTTCTCACTACGGAAATGACATTTGAGCCATCACAAGAATGGATAGAGAGAAGCATACCATATATCTTGATTTTCTGGAACGATTTAATAGTAAAAGTGATGATGTAAATGTGGCTTAGTTTAAAGCTGAAGAATTTAATAGTATTATAAAGGCAAAAAAAAACTCTAAATCATTGATTTAGAGTTTTTTTTGTGACCCCGACGGGACAAATTTCAACATTTTTTTTGGATGATTTGAAGAAATTGGCTTACTACATGTAATGTTTGTCTTTCATTGGCTTTAGAGTTTTGGTTTAGATGTACTGTTGGGGATTGAAGCAAAAATATATTTAGTTTTATGTATTATTTTACCAAAAATAAAAAGAGACAGCCTTAATCTTTTGCAAAAAAAAGATATCAATTCCTTATATTTAAAGTTTTGAGCTGGCAATAAAATGGTAATCAAAATCTCTAATACAATTGACTATTACTATTTTGTCGCATAGTAATTATATAAAAAGCCCTGAAATTTCAGGGCTTAATTGTAATTTATTTTCAGCAAACTACATTTTTGGAAGCAGTACTGCGTCCACTACATGTATGACACCATTAGATTGATTTACATCTGAAATTGTAACTTTAGCTTTATTGCCACTTTCGTCACTAATGTACAAATCTTTTCCATCCATCCAGGCAGTTAGAGTTCCGCCGCTAACTGTTTTTAAAGAAGCTTTTCCTTTACCAGCTTTTATTGCTTTTGCAATATCAGAACTATTCATTTTACCGGCCACTACATGATATGTCAATATAGTTTGTAATGATTTAATATTCTCAGGTTTCAATAATGTTTCAACAGTTCCAGCCGGCAATTTACTAAATGCTTCATTTGTTGGTGCAAAAACAGTAAATGGGCCTTTACCTTGTAAAGTTTCAACTAATCCTGCTGCTTTTACTGCTGCTACCAAGGTGGTATGATCCTTTGAGTTTACCGCATTTTCTATAATATTTTTATTAGGATACATAGCTGCTCCACCAACCATTACTGTTTTTTGTGCAAATGATGTCAATCCAAATCCTAATGCCAGGATTGCTGCTGCTAAAAATTTTCTAGTTTTCATAATTACTTTTTTTAAGTTATAAAGTCATTTACGCTTTAATATTCTTTTTGGTTTTAAAAGAGGTAAAAAAATAAATTAAAATGAATACAAGAGGCGAATTGATATATTAATAATGAAAGCTCCAATATTCCCTATTGTTATTTTAGCATTATTCAGCCCACTCATTAATCCAGTTGCTAACAGTCTGGCACCACTTCTGGTCGTCATTCAAACAGGGAATAGCCAGGAAATTTTCCCCTCCATTTTTCTCAAAATCTTCTTTGGCGCGCATGGCGATTTCTTCGAGCGTTTCTAAACAATCCGAAACGAAAGCAGGTGTTACAACAGCCAGATTTTTAATTCCTTTTGCCGGCATTTTGTCAATTTCAATATCAGTATAAGGCTCTAACCATTTATCTCCCGCCAAACGCGATTGAAATGTCAGACTGTATTTATCTTCGGGAAGCCCTAATAATTTTACAACTTGCCTTGTTGTTTCGTAACATTGGTGACGATAACAGAAATCGTGTGCCGGAGATGGCGCACTGCAACAAGAACCGTCAATTTTACAATGTGATTTTGTAACGTCGGTTTTGCGAATGTGACGCTCTGGAATTCCGTGATAAGAAAACAACAAATGATCATATTCAAAACCAACTAAATGTTTTTGAATTGAATCTGCCAAATTCTTGATGTAATCCGGTTTGTTATAAAATGCCGGAACATCAGTAAATGTAATGTGCGGGAATTTCTTCTTGCGGATTTCTTCGGCCTTTACCAAAATAGTCAAAGTCGAAGCCATTGCATATTGCGGATACAGCGGAAAAAGCAGTACTTCAGTAACGCCTTTATCATGCAATTGCTGGAGTCCTTTCTCGATTGTCATGCTTCCGTAACGCATTGCAAGTTCAACCGGTACATTTACTAAAGTCTGTACTTTTTTCTGCATTCTTTCTGAAAGAACAACTAATGGAGAACCTTCTTCCCACCAGATTTTCGCATAAGCGTGCGCAGATTCTTCTGGCCTTTTTCTTAAAATAATGCCGCGAACCAATAAAACTCTCAATAAATACGGAACATCGATCACGTATTTATCCATTAAAAATTCATCTAAATACGGTTTAACATCTTTTGGTGCGGGACTTTCGGGAGATCCCAAATTTACTAATAATACGCCTTTCATTATCGTTTTTATTTTAATTTTCCTCAAACTCATTACTTGTTGCTTCTTAAAATTAATCAAATATATTTTTATTTATGCCTTAATCTATAAAAGCGAAACTGTTTTTATGATTGGTATTAATGGACATTATATATCTTTTTGGGGTTGTGGAAAATTTTTTCTTGAATCCCGCAATAAAGTGGCTTCCGGTGCTGTATCCTATTTTCAGCCCGACTTCATTTACATTGTAAGAACCGCTGTCCAATAGTTTTAAGGCGAAATCCATTTTGTAGTCAAACAGAAAACCGTATACCGTATCACCATAAATTTGTTTGAAGCCTGTTTTTAATTTTTTCATATTCAGCCCAATTTCATCTGCCAGCTGCTGCAGTCCTGGCGGTTCGGCCATATTGGCGATAAGTATTTCTCTGGCTTTTTTGATTTTCAGCACGTTATCTTCATCAGTCAAAAATGGACATTGCACTGCGTTTGGATCTTCCATTTTATTGAAATACAGACTCAATAATTCATATGCTTTTCCTTTATAATAAAGGTTCTTTAGGGAAGGATGAAGGCTGTAATGAAACAGCTGGCTCAAAACAACAGCCATAGCAGGACTGATGTACCCTTCGGTATAATACTTTTTTTTCTTCTTATCGGGGCTTAAAATAGAAATATAATCTGCTTGAAGGGAAAATAACGAGTGAAATTTATTAATCGAAACAATAACAGAAATCATCCATGAATTTGGAGAAAGTTCTAACTTAAGCAATGACTGATGCTGCAGATTGCACAAAATCAGTGATTTTTCCTCTTTCAATTCTAATGTGCAATGATCCTGACTGGACAAAAAAAATGCATTACCTTTTAGTGCGAAATGAAACTGTATCAGGCCGGCACCTATTTCGTGCTGTGCAGAAAAAGATTCTGAGCTGTCGTTCTGGAAACGGATAAGGGTAAGGCCGTCCTCAATTTGTATTTCTTCCTCCATTTTTTTGATATAAAAAATTATTGACTTTTCGAGATAGTTTCCAGCTGGTTATTGTCTATTGGCTTCTAAAACTGCGGCAAACTGGATATTTATTTTATTGGAAAGCTTGCTTTTAACCAAATTTGGGATTTCAATATTAAAATCACTGGCATTTACGCTGAAATTACATGAAATGCTGACCCCTGATGGTGATCTGCTTATCTTTGCAGCAGTATTTATATCCCTGGATTTACCGTGGAGTTGTAATTTGCCTTTAATGATAAAATCCTTAGCATCTGCGCTTAGGCTTTGAAGATCAAATCCTTCTATCTTTCCTTTAAATACGGCTTTTGGATATTGGTCACTTTCAATATAATTTTCATTGAAGTGTTCTTCCATTAAGGCAGCCTTAAACTGGAAACCTTTCATCAGGGCTAAACTTGCAATCTCTCCTGTTGCTGGATTCAAAACAAAAGTAACATTCCGATTTACTGCCTTAACTTCTTCAAAAGAAGGAACGGAAGCTTCAAAAATGACTTTTGCCGATTTACTGACCATTTTTTCTTGTGATACGCCAATAGCGTAAACACTCAGCATTGCAATAAGTATTGTTTTTTTCATTTATTTCGCCTTTATTTTTTTTAGATCATTATCTATTTTGTGCAGCTCTTATTTTAAAACTGCAATAATTTGAATTTTGACTTTATTATCCAGTTTATATTTAATAAGCGCTGGAATCGGAATGTTAAAATCACTTGCATTTACTTCAAAATCAGATATAAAGGTGACTCTGGAACCCGATCTTGTAATTTTTGCATCGGCACTTATATCCTTGGATTTTCCATGCATTTCTAATTTTCCTTTTATCGTGTAATCTTTATAATCTTCAGTTAGATTTTTAATGTCGAATCCTTCTATTTGCCCTCTAAAAATAGCTTTTGGATATTTATCGGTTTCCATGTAATTTTCATTAAAATGTTCTTCCATTAATGCCATTTCAAACTGGAATCCTTTCATTAAAGCCAGACTTGCCACTTCTCCAGTTGCGGGATTCAAAACAAAAGTTACCTTGCTGTTAGTTCCTGCAACCGGCTGAAAAGAAGGTACTGAAGCTTCCAGAGTTATTGTTGCAGATTTAGTTACTATTTTTTCCTGTGAAAAAACAATAAAAGAAGCCAATAGCATTGGCATTATTATGATTTTCTTCATGTTGCTGTTATAGATTATTTTTCTAATAATCCATCCTGATTCCATTTTTTTATAATGTCGATAGTAGCTTGAGGCAATCTTGGTCCACCTTGCGGCATTAAGGAACTATCTCCATTTTCTAAAGAAATTCGTGTAAGGAGTCCTCGGTTTAAAACTGCATTTTTCACCTGTTCATAAGTAACTAAAGACATTGGCGCGCCATTTTTAGGAACTGCTGCATGGCATACAACACAGTTATTATCAATAATAGATTTTACATTTTGGTTGTATGTTGCCAAACCATTAATTGGTGCAGTGTCGCTTAGGGTGCTTGGGTCGTCATTGGCACAGCTTACAAAAATTGAAGCTAATGATGAGATGGCCAGAAGGGTTTTTAGATTCATAAGATTGGTTTTTAGTTATAAATAAATGCATGACTTTAAGAATTACCAGGCATTTCAAAATCATATACGATGAAATGAATAATCCAGATTTCGAAGGAGGCATATTTAATGATTTAAATCCAATAGGTATTTTTTAACGTAGATAATTTGAAATACTAAAAACCAGTTATGAGAAAAAAAATACTAATTACAATTTTCCTTTTTATAATAATCGGAATTTCAGCGTACCTCTACATCTACAAAGGGCATAGAAATATAGAATCAGAAACTGCCGATTATGTTGTAACCGTTAATGAACTAGAAAGAGAGTTTACTTCAAACGACAGTCTGGCTTACATCAAATATCAGGACAAAACAATTGAACTATCTGCACGGGTAACAAGTATTGATAAAGCCGGCAATGGAATTGTTATGAGCGAAAAAGTATTTGTGACATTCAAAAACCGTTTGCCGCAAAATATTATATCCGGGAAAACCCTAAAAATTAAAGGGCGTTTTTTAGGATATGACGAACTGCTCCAGGAATTTAAAATAGACCAATCTTCAGTTGTACACTAATACAAATAACAATTTAAAACTAACCTCATGAAAAACTTTATCCTATTATTTTTTTTATTTCCGCTGTTAACCTTCTCCCAAACCGATTTATTGTCCGGGGTAGAAACTCCTTCTGCAAAAGAAAAAGTGACATCTGCATTCAAAGCCTTAAAAATCGTTAATCTCGAATCTACAAAATTGGCAGCAAAAGGCGATTTGTATTTTGTTGTTGCACACCGATTCGGCTCTATTAAAGATGGCTTTGAAGGTTTCTATGGACTGGATAATGCCAATACGCAGATTAAATTTATTTACGGTCTAACAAATGGACTCAACGTAAGTGCCGCCAGAAGTGAATTTGCTTATGACTTTGCAACAAAATATATGCTGTTTCCTCAAATAAAAGACGGCTTTCCTGTTACTATTGCCGGTTTTAATAGTTTATCTATTAATAACACATTAAAAGAAAGTCTGTATCCGAAACTTCAATTTAAAGACAGGCTGACTTATGTTGCGCAGCTGCTGATTTCAAGAAAATTTTCTGAAAAGCTGTCTTTAGAAATTGTGCCGTCATTCTTTCATCAAAATTTTGTTGAAGATGTAGATCAAAGCAATTCCCAATATGCCATAGGATTTGGAGGGAGGTATAAATTCGCTAAGCGCTGGTCCTTAAATATGGATTATGCGGCGCATTTAAACAGAGCGCCAAATTCACTTTATAAAAATCCGCTGTCTATTGGTTTTGATCTGGAAACGGGCGGACATGTTTTCCAGATGCATTTTACCAGTTCACAGGCAATTGATGAGGCTGGATATCTAGGAAGAACCACTGGCGACTGGACAAAAGGAGATATATTTTTTGGATTTAATCTTGCCAGGGTTTTCTAGTATCTACTTTATAATTAAATTATTAGGTAATTTCTGTATTTAAAATGATTCTAAATTAATCGATTTTCTATTATTTCTAAAACCGCAGCTCTAAAGTACACGTAGATAATTTTAAAACCATAAAAAAATTATGAAGACTAATAAAATAATCAAAAAAGGACTTTTAATTCTGAGCGGCATATTTGTACTGTTTGCCGCGATTTTGCTTTTTCACATTATAACGGCCAAACCGCCCGTTTATGACACCCCAAATCTCCAAGTAAGCAGAATCGATTTTAAATCAGATATTGATTCTCTGCAGGCCAGAAAAATTTGTGCCGACCTTAGAAGCATAAAAGGCCTGACATCAGACTCTATCATCGTTAAAAGAAATGTTGTGGTGTATTTCCACAATAATAAAATTACAAACTCGGAGAAAGTTTTCAACGAGTTGATGGCTAAAGGACGTTACGATGCGCAGCGCTATATTTTACCGGCAAATTTAGCAGACAAAGAAGTCTGCCCAATGAATCAAAATAGTTTGAGCTATAAACTGTCTCAAAAGATAAATCGTTTTTTTAATTAACCCTTTAATACTTTAAATTTATGAAAGTTTATTCAAAACTTACACTTAGTGTACTAATTGCTGCATCGGCAGCTATGATTTCCTGCAGCAGTAATGACGACGAAACCCCAGCACCGGTTAAGGCTTCTATCTACGAGCGTTTAGGCGGAACTAAAATGGTTTCTGATCCTGATAATTCCGGCCAGATGATCGAGCAGGGGCGTTTGAGTTTCCGCAAAGTGGTAAATTCAACTATCGGATTGATTGTTGCTGATATCCAATCGAACGCGTCGGGTAATCTGCAGGCACATTTTGCCCCTTTATTAGCAGAAACTGGAACTACCCAGTCTACCAATATTGCTAAATTATCAGATAACCTTACTGATTTCTTTTCGTTTAATACCGGAGGTACCAATGCTGTAAATACATATTCTGGTTTGAGTATGTCGGCTGCGCATGATCCCGCAAAAAATCCTCGTATGGGAACAAAATCAAGCAATGCAGATTATACGAAATTTGAAGGATATGTTGGAGCTGCGGCCAATGCGAATGGCGTTGCTTCGAATACAGAACTTTATACTGATATTGTTGCTGTTTTAGAATCATTGAGAACTCCTATAGTTCAAAAATAAATTTCTTCTCAAAACGCTGCCTGAAAAAGGCAGCGTTTTATATTTCAATACTATTTGAAGTATATAAATATTTTTCAAAACCTGTTAGTTAGCTTTATAATTCCTGGAAATTATCTAAAACCGCAGTTTAGGTCCATTTATTCCATAGTGATCTAAAAAGCATTTCCGGCGCTGTTATATAAATCTGCAGGCAATAATTTTTGAACCTTTTAAGGAAACCATAAATATGGAAAATTTTAATATGTCCAGATCCTCCACTTTTTATGTATTGGGGTTAAGCTACAAGAAAGCAGATGCAGTTATCAGAGGAAAATTTAGTCTAGATGCTAAATCACAATCTGATTTATTGCTGCAGGCCAAGGCAGAAGGGATAGAATCATTGGTAGTTACTTCTACCTGCAATAGAACTGAAATTTATGGTTTTGCCCATCATCCTTATCAACTCATCAAACTGCTTTGCGAGAACAGCAATGGCTCTGTAGAAGAATTTCGGCAGGCTGCTTATATATATAAGAATGAAGAAGCTGTCAGCCATATGTTCCGGGTAGGAACAGGTTTAGACAGTCAGATTCTGGGTGATTTTGAAATCATCAGCCAGATTAAAACCGCCTTTAACAATAGTAAACGGGAAGGTTTGGTCAATACATTTCTGGACCGGCTGGTAAATACAGTTATTCAGGCGAGCAAAAAAGTTAAAACGGAGACGAAAATTTCTTCTGGTGCAACATCGGTTTCTTTTGCATCAGTGCAGTATATTATCCGAAATGTGGCGGATATTGGAAACAAAAATATTTTGCTGTTCGGAACGGGGAAAATAGGAAGAAATACGTGCGAAAACTTAGTAAAACATACTAAAAACAGCCATATTGCCCTTATAAACAGAACAAAAAACAAAGCCGAATTACTGGCTGGCAAGCTGAATGTTATTGTAAAAGATTATGCTGATTTAAAACAGGAACTGCAGCAGGCCGATGTGCTGGTTGTAGCTACAGGAGCACAAAATCCCACTATTGACAAAACATCGCTTGCTTTACAGAAACCCTTATTGATTCTGGATTTATCCATCCCGCGCAATGTAGATGCCAATGTAGAAGAAATCCCCGGTGTAACTTTAATACATCTGGATGATCTGTCTCAAATTACGGATGACACGCTGGAAAAGAGAAAACAGCATATTCCTGCTGCAGAAGCCATTATTGATGATCTGAAATTAGAACTGAATACCTGGGTGAACGGCCGAAAATGTGCTCCGACTATTCATGCCTTAAAATCCAAGCTAAATGATATTGTATCAGCAGAATTTGCTTTTCAAAAAAGGAAAACAACCCATTTTGATGATGCACAGATGGATTTAATCAGTTCAAGAATTATTCAAAAATTAACAAACCATTTTGCCAGCCATTTAAAAAATGAAAACACTTCAGTGGATCAAAGCATTGAATTTATTGAAAAAGTATTTCAGATAGGGCATCTTGCACTGGATAAGGCTTCTTCACCAATAGAAGAAAAATACAAAATCAATCTGTCATAAATGCTTAATCAGCTGCAGTTTCAAAGCTTACCAGAGTACTGAAACAAGACATGCAAAAATAGAACCCGTCAGCTGCGCTGCACGCTGCGACGGGCTTGTCCATAAACATAATCTTCCAAAAAATGTTTACTTAATTCTGCATGGGAGTAATCAATTCCTCATTTTGTAAAGTTAGACTAATTGATTTGGTGATAATTACATAATTATTAATTAATTTTATAATTAGCTTTTCTACTATAAATTACTTCACATCATTGATTCATGTTATAAAAGAGGCGGGCCGTCGCACCAAACGCTTCAGGAGAAAACTAATTTTTTGTCTCAGCTGAGCAATAATTGATAATCGGAGAGTGAGAGCGGAAAATTCAATAAATTATAAATAGTTAACCATTTATAATGGATTTTCATTATTTCAATTAAATAGAAATCTAAATAAAAGGAGTATGGGGCTATTCCATTTTTGGTGTTCGAATCCTGTTGGCTTTTAACTTAGCCTGCGCTTCAGTTTATCTTATTTTTAAAGTGAATTTGGAAGATGATTTTAGCTTTTTTACTATGGCTAAGGGGGTTGTGTAAAGTTCCGCCAGAGTGCAGTATTGAATCCCAAAAAGCGCATATTGAACAGGATCAATATGCGCTTTTTATTTAGGTCTTTTTATGGAATTAGACTTTTCCTAAAGTATAAAGCTGTTCCATTGTAGGTGTGAGGCTTCCCCCTGCAGGTTCCAGCGTGATGCCAAAAGCTTCAGCTGAATCGGTTTGGCTTACAGCGAAGATTTTTTGAGAGTTTTCTTCAAAATTATCCAGCAGACCAATACTTGTCGGGGTAAGCACCGGACTTAGTTTTAAAGACCAAACCTGGTAAACCATTCCTTTTGGAGGGTTTGGCAGACCTGCCGCGTCGATATAAGTCGTTTTTGTTTCTCTGTTCCAATACACTTTTGCAAATGATGCCGGAGATACTGATTGTCCGCCCAGAGTAACGCTTGTATTTTTAATGTCTCTCACAATGCTCAGATTTTTCTCAGTCTGTTTATTCTGCTGGTCTAAAATAGCATATTCTCTTTCAATTTTATTTTTTTCCCCTCCAGCCTCAGAGACTGCCTGTTTGGATTTTGCCAGTTCTAAAGTCTGATATCCAAAACCTAACAATAATAATACTGCAGCCGCCCAGCCCAGGTACTGCGGACGTTTTGATGCTGGTTTTATATCGACAACTTTAGTATGTTTAAGCTCTAAACGCGCTTTTGTTTTCTCGAAATTGGCAGCCGAATGGAAAGGTGAGAAGCTTGATGATAAGGCTGAAACAGCTTTTTCTATAGAAATGATTTCACTTTCAATCTCAGGGTTTTCTCTGGCCAGTTCGGCAATTTCCAGGTTCTCTTTTTCTGTCAGCAGGCCGTAAACGTAAAGTTCTAAAATGCCTGATTCAATATATTGCTTATCTTCCATTATATCTTTAAATAATTTCTTAAATCGTTGATACAGTTTCTGTTTTGTGTCTTTACAGTTCCCAAAGGTATAGCTAATTCTTCTGAAGCTTCCTGCTGGGTATATCCCTTAAAGAATAGCAGATCAATAATCTCGATACATTTTGGTTTCAGTTTTTTAACGAACTCCTGAATGCCAATTGCATCTAGTTTATTAGCTAATTTATTACTGTCATCTAACAGATTTACGAAATTATCCGAAGAAAGGTTTTTTTGGGTGTTGTTGAAATTTTTGGATCGCAGCTTGTCAATAGATGTATTCCTTGCAATATTAAGGATCCAAGTGTAGAACCGGCCCTTGCTTTCGCTGTAGCTATCGATGTTTTTCCAGATTTTTACAAAGACTTCCTGCAGGACATCTTCGGCTTCTTCGCGGTTTTTTACCAGAACATTTATGACCGAAAACAAGCTTTTTGAATACATATCATAGAGATGGGTGAAAGCCCTTTCATCTTTTTTGCGGATTAATACCAATAATTCTTCTTGGCTCATAGGATTGGATTTAAAGCTTAAATAAATTTTGATTTCTTAGAAAGTGGTAATGCCGGATAAAGGTAATTTATTTTTTACGTAACTGGCCCAAAAGCAGAAATAAAGGATATCACTTTCAAAATGCCAATTTTCGTGGGGTTATACTGAAGAATTTTTAGGAGCTCTTCCCGCTATACGTTCCAATCTTTTGCGCCGAACCCCGCCGAAAAAGGATTTCCACTGCTATCGGGGCTAAAAAGTTAAAAAGACAATTCGGAAACAAACCAATTTTTTGCTTTAGTGAAGCAACAGTTATATTTGAAAAAACGAGAGCGGGAAATTCAGTGGCTTTACAAATTTGGTTTAGTTATCCTGTTAAGGATTGATGTAAAATGAAAAAAACAACCTATTTATTGGGTAAGATTGTCGTGACATTGCCACGACAATTGATCTTCAATTATGTCTTGACGGTCGCATTATTATGGTTATGCAATTGTTCTTTATTAGATTAACTTTTTAATGTTAACACCTTGAATTATGTTAAAAAAAACAGGTATGAGAGAACCGTTTTAATCCCAAGTATTATAAATAGACAAAGTGGTGTTTTTGGTAAAGAAAACAAGAACTTTATTTAAGATAAAAACAAAAAAGAGTACTTTTGCGCTCCATAAACAAAACAATAACTTTGAAAAAGTATCTAATCGTATTGCTTGGCTGCATTATTTTAGTGCCATCATTTGGCAGTGTTTTTGTTTATGTATCTTTTAAACTAGAGCAGCAAGAAATTGTAAAAACAATCTGCGTACAGCGAAAAATGGTTTTTAATACCTGTAACGGACGCTGTGAACTTCAAAAAAGTCTAAAGAAATACGACGACAACGAAAAGAAAATGCAGAACAACCTTAAAGAAAAAACAGAGTTGGTTTACATTTTAAACACTTCAAATAAGACTTTCAAATTATTAGAACCTATTGAAATCAAAGCTGGCTTTTCGGCTAGATTCGACAATAAGCCTGTTTCTGTTTTAACAGAGACTTTCCGTCCCCCTTCTCTTTTTATATAAATTATAATTTCCATTGCAATTCCTATTGGAATAATTTTTCATTGTTGTATAACAATGAAAGATTGCTTGCACTTTAATAAAATTAAAATTATATAAAAATTACAAAATGAAAAAAGTACTATTTTTTGCGGCAGCTTTGACGGCTTCACTACAAATCTATGCGCAAAAAAAAGACAGCATATCGGGCAAATATACCTTAATGGACGAGGTGATTATTGAAGGAGTCAGAAAGTCCAAAGATGTTTCCAGTGAACTGGCTTCTAAATTGCCACTCAAGAACCTGGAAAATCCTCAGGTGACCGCTTCGGTCTCACCGCAGCTTATTAAAAACAGAAATTTTTTCACTCAAGGCGAAATGCTCAAAAATGCCACAGGTGTTGCGCCCAGCTGGGCAGGAATTTCACCTTATTATTCCATCCGGGGATTTCGTACCCGATCGAGCTTCAGAAATGGCGTAAACGGTTATGTGGCCTCTGATATGGATCCGGCAAACATCGCCCAGTTAGAAGTAATTAAAGGACCAAGCGCTGTAATTTTTGGCGGAGGCGGCGCAACTATGATTACTTTTGGAGGACTAATTAATCGGGTTACCCTAAAACCACAACAGACCACTTTTGCTGACATTACTGTAATGGGCGGATCTTACAATCTGCAACGTGCAACTCTTGATATCAATACACCTCTTGACAAAGATGGAAAGGTTCTTGCCCGTTTAACCGGCGCTTATAACTACAATGATACTTTTCAGGACCAGGGTTTTTCAAAAACATTTTTTTTAGCTCCAAGTATTTCTTATAAAATCAGCGATGATTTAAATATTCAGCTTGATGCCGAAATTTTAAACAAAACCGCTACCAACAATCCGCTTTACCAGGTGGCTTTGGGGACTGCTAAATCAGCAGATGAACTCCATTTGGATTATTACCGTTCTTTCAATGACAACTCACTTACACTCAATAATAAGGCAGTAAATATTTACGGAAAAGTCATTTACAGGCTTTCAGAGAATTGGAAATCGGAAACCAATTTAATTTCAGTCAATAATAAAACTCCGGGCGATTACATCCGATTAAGATTAGATGATAACAGCCAGAATGTGACGCGAAGAGTGTACAGAATGTATCCGGAAAACATTACCAGCCAGCAGATCCAGCAGGATTTTGTGGGGAATTTCAAAATTGGCAGTGTGAAAAACCGGCTGATTGCGGGGGTTGAATACTATCATTATCTCTATGGGATTGCCAGTAAATCTATGAATTTTACTAAAGTTTCAGCTGCTGGGACAGATCCTGAGAATGCTAATTTTAATAATGAATACATTTCCGGTCAATTGGCCTTAAAACCCTATGGAGAGAATTATAAGGCAATTCAGGATCATTATTCCCTATATATTTCAGACGTTATCAACCCTTTGGAGAATTTAAGTGTAATGCTTAGTGCCCGAATCAATTACATCAATAACAAAGGGACTGAGGATTTATTAACAGCGACAACTACCGGGGATTACACACAAACGGCTGTTTCTCCGAAATTGGGAATCAATTACCAGATTATCCCTGAAAGAATAGCATTATTTGCTAATTATATGAATGGTTTTCAGCCGCAGGCACCGCAGTCGGTAAACGGGCAGATGACCAATTTCCAGCCCGTTTATGGAAACCAGTGGGAATCGGGAGTTAAAGTTTCCCTGAAAAAGAACCTGTTGGATGCCGTTTTGAGCTATTATAATATTGATCTAACCAATGCGGTAAGACAAAATCCAAATGATACGGCTTCCTATCTGCAGGATGGCGAGCAGCGCAGTAAAGGTTTTGAAGCAGATTTAGAATCAAATCCGATGAAAGGACTGTTTTTGCATGCTGGTTTTGCTTATAATGACAGTAAACTTATTGTTTCCGATGCACTTACTCAAGGGCTAAGGCCTGTAGATGCCGGTCCCAAACTTTCCGGAACCTGGTACGTGAATTACGCTCCGCAGTCAAAAGCTTTAAATGGCTTTTCATTAGGTATAGGCGGCAGTCATTATGGTAAAGATCTGATGATCAATAATATCAATGGCTCTTTTTATACGAATCCTTATACGGTAATCAACTCGGTGCTGAGTTTTGAGAAAACCCGTTATGTATTTTCACTTTCTGCCAATAACCTGCTCAACGAACATTATTGGTATGGCGGCCGTGGTATGGTTACTCCGGGAACCCTTCGCCAGGTGATTTTATCTTTGAAATTAAAATTGTAATGCTGTAATTCAGAACTTCCATTGAAAAAAATTACAAAGACCTCATTTAAACTGCACAGCTGCCTCGGATTGTTTTTCGGGGTACTGTATCTGTTTTTTGGAATTTCGGGCGCTTTATTGGTTTTTAAAAAAGAGATTGAGTATTTCAATAATCCGCCAATGCATTGCTGTGTAAAGGGCAGTAAAACCATTTCATTAAACCAGATGTATCATAAAGTCTCTGAGAGGTATCCCCAGGCGCGGCAGATCATGCTGCAGACTTTTCCCAGAAATAGCTGCGACACCTATGAATTTATGATTTTTAATTATCAGGATAATGTCAGCGATAATTATCTCTATTGCTGTATGGTAGACCCTTATTCTGGAAAAATTGTAGCAGAAGGCAGTTTTAGCTCTTTACAATCGCCTTTTTTCCGCTGGCTGTATGCTGCGCATTATTCCCTTTTAATTGATAAACCAGGCAGGCTTATAACGGCCATTGCGGCCATTGCATTAATTTTAAACTTAATTACAGGTGTGATCATTTATCGCAAAAAGATATTTGCTGTACTTGTTTTTAAAGAGAAGTTAAATCGTAAATCTTCCAGAACCCTTTATTCTTCGCTGCACAGGATTATTGGTGTCTGGACCCTGTTGCTTAATTTTATTCTTTTTTTTACAGGTTTCTGGATGAATAAAAGTCTTTTTTTACCTTCTGAATGGGAATTAATTTCTAAGAAAGAACAGAATTATCGGACAAGGGCAAATATTGACCAGGTGATAAAACAGGCACGGGAGATTCCGAATTTTAATCCAATTGCCGTAAAAATAGCTGCTGATAAAAAAACGGATATTATAGTAAGCGGTGAGTTTTCTGATACCCAAAACCCGCTGTATTTTGGGAAAGGCAGTGACGTTTATTATGACAGTAATAATGGAAATTGGATTAAAACAATACGGATTGAAGAAAAATCATTTTCCGACCGGTTTTATTGGATGATGAAACAGCTCCACAGGGGGGATTATGATAGTGTTTGGATAAAAATTCTGTATGTAATTGCCGGATTCAGTCCTGCAGTACTTTCTATTACTGGATTTATTCTTTGGAGAAGAAAAGGCAGAAAAGAAATATCTAAAAAATACAAATAATAAGATATCTGTTTTGTGATTTTAAAACTCGTTCAAATCTATGTCCTGCTCTGGGGCTAAGAAGTTTTTTTGTAACTCATTAAAATGAGTTTAAAATGGGGGACCCTTACTGAACAATTTACAAACCATTTTATGAATGATTTAAAGAAATTAGCCTATTTTCAAGTGAATTTGTAAGATAATTATTTTAATTTTTTGATTTGAAAAGGTTTGTATGTATCGTAAGGGTTAAATGTTAAAAAAGCTAAATATTGTCATGTATTTTTATTTTTTCTAAAATATTTTTTTGGTGGAACATCGTTGCATAAAAACATAAATTGGAGTGATTAAAACTAAAATAATATTTTTAGAAAATTCACATCAAAATTTGTTGTTGATATAATTCTAAACATCAAAAATCATAAACAAAGAGATTTTATTCTTTTGAAATATATTAATTTTTATAATGCTTTAAATTGACAGCATTAAAAGAATATGAAATCATTAAATAACTCCAAATAGCAAGTTTATTTTCATCTTGTATTTTTGGCAGATATTCCATAGCGTTTGTTGATTTATAAAAAGAAAAGGCATAATTAATTTCTAGTTCTTTGACAGGTATGTATTTCAAAGAAAGATCAGATTCATATCCAAGAAACTTTGTCATTCTGGTCCAAATTATTTAGAAGAGGATATTGAGTATAAAAAAGGTGAAAATCAGAACGAAGCGATAGTTTACTATTTAAAGGAATTACAGTAAATAGATAGGGATTTACTAAACCTTTGCCGTTAACGTCGGTTGGAAAACGGGTGAAGACATTCATATTTCCATTGAACTTCCATGTCACGCCATATAAAACATCAAAATCGCCGGAACTGCCATCTGATATATGAGGACTACTGCCACTTATTATTTCAGCGCCTAAACGCCAAGTAGATTTTAGTAAAGACAACTTAACCTCAGGTTGGAAATAGTAAGCGAATAATTTCTGGCCTTTTGCATTACGTCCAAACTGCAAGTATGAATTTAAGGTATAATACCATTGTTTGGTTTTATATTCTATTCTTCCGCCTGCTGTTGCACGGCTGTATAATTTCCCAGAATTTGCATTTTCTAAAAAATCAACAGTATTCAATGAGGAAAATAAAAATCCATGATTGTCATTGTAGGTGAGGTTATTTAACAACAGATATTTATATTTATTCGATGCAACAGGTGAGTAGGTCGGTTCAAACTCAGTTCCATACTTTCGAGTAAATAAAAAGAAAAAGTCATTAGAGAAATATTTTGAGGATTTTATTATCCTAATTCCTTCATGAGCTCTCCCTTGCTGTGCCCAGGGAGCATCGGAGAATAATCTGCCATTGTCCAATAAAACACTCTGCCTTCCCAATCGTATATTTAGGGATTTAAACTTAGTCTCAAAATACAACTGATAAAAATTAATGCTTCCAACTTTGGAAGCTTTGTTGTTTTCATCCCAAAAATGAATTTCTTGTAAATCCGATTTTACAAGCCATTTTTCTCTAGCATATTGCATTGAAATTCTGTTTCTCTGGGTGATGTAAAAGTAAGGATCAATTGAGTCGTTAGGAGGAAGGATATAATTTGAAGTGTATTCGGCTCTTGGCCTGATTTCAATATTCATTAGGAACTGTTGGGATAAGCTGTCTTTTTGCTGTGCACATAATTGAAATACAGATAAAATAATAAAAGGCAATAAGATTCCTTTATTCGCAGGTGTTTTGATTATCATGCTTCTTATATCCTATAGAATTAGTGTATAAAAGTAACAATAGTATGCCTATTTGCAATACTATAATTAAGTTTGATAATTCTTATTTATAATTTTTTTGTTAAATAATTGATATAAAAAATAAGACAACTCAAAAAGTTGTCTTATAATTAATTGATAATTGCAAAAAAAAATTACTTTTTGCAATCTTTCGGAGCACAAGTTGCCGAATCGTCTTTGCAGCAATGGGTTGAACATTTTTCAGTGCAATTTTTCTCCGCATCAGTTTTTGACAAGTTTGCATAAGCGAAGATACTTCCAGCTGACAATACCAATGCTGCAAGAGTAAGGTACATTTTGTTTTTCATAATTTTAATTTTTAATGATTAATACTACTTAAGACGTACTAATCTAAAAATGATGCAGACTTTGCTGATTTTTTTTCTAACAGCCTGAATTTTTATATATGAACCTTCCGTAAATGATCCGGTGATATCAGCATTTTCCTCCGCTGCATGATTTTTTAGAGGTAACATTCATAACATTTCCACGGCGGTCTAATTCAATACTGCAGCAATCCAGAAGCATTTCCTTTAATTTGGATCTGCCTCTTTGCACGCGAGACCGTATGGAAGGATAGGCAAGGCTGTATTTTTCTGTTAAGTCTTTCTGTTTGATTCCATGTATTTCGCTGTCCATGATAATATCCCGATAGTCTTCCGGCAGGCGCTCAATGAATTTTATTAAACAGCAGTCCAGACTTTCCGAAGTATCAAAATCTGTTTCATGCATTACTTTTTGCATCATACATTCGGTCAGCTCCGATTTTTTATGATTTGAATTTTTTCGGTAATAGTCAATAATGGAATTTCTTGTGATTGTGAAAATCCAGCTTTTTAGTTTGCCTTCGTCGGTCAGTGATCCTAAATTCTCGTTTATCTTTATAAAAACTTCCTGCAAAACATCAGATGCATCGTGGGTATCATTTATGCGCGCCTTAATATACTTGCCTAAAATGATATAAAACTGATTGTGAATAGTATTTATTTCCAAACTCATAGTTTTTATGTTCTGCTTATGCAGAAAGCGGGATTAGCAACAATTGATTTTACCTCTGAAATTATTCCAGATAAGGGCTGTTTTTGGCATGCATAAGAAAACATGAAGAAGTGCCATTAGGATAGCTCCCGGCAGTAGATTTACAATTAACAGATTAAAGAATCCCGGAGATTGATTGATATTGGAAATCATTATTTCCCCATTTTGAAAAGTAAACCTGATGGAGAGATAAACCGCAATTGACGCAAAATGAAACCCATTTACGAATAAATGGACAATATATTCCCAGCGCGGAAGCCCTCCCATAAACTGCCTGCTGTCTTTCTCTATAAAAGCGTCATACCCGAGCACCATTATATCCAAAAGAACTATGGTTAAGCCTATTACAAAACTAGTATGATTATCCTGTTTCAAGAACAAAAAATAAAGGATTGCCGGAAAGAAAACAGCTCTCAATGTATGGGTAATGTGCTCGGTTTTACTTTCTTCCCGATTGTGAAGCTGGTATTTGAAAATATGCAGATAAAAGCCATCATACAAGGCCAAGACCGCAAAAAGGACAAGAAAGAAGGATGAAATGATAATTGCTGTTTCCATTTTATTTTTGATTGATTATAAAAGCAAAACTATGGGGAAGCATAATTAAAACGAAGGACAAATGTCCTCTATTTTTGTGCTATCTCATTTCTTATCCTGCTGAGTGTCCTGCGTGTTATTCCAAGATAACTTGCAATATCATTTACTGAAGCCTTGTTTACAACTGCAGGCTGTTCCTTAAGCATGCGCATGTATTTTTCCTTTGCGGTTTCATTGCACAAAACACTGGCATACTGCTCCATAACCATATACTGCCGCTCGGCAATTGTCCTTCCTATATTCTGCCATAGCGGACTCTTCTGATAGAGAATCTGCAGGTCATTGTAACTGATTGTTATAAGCTGGGTATCTTCCACTGCCTGAATGGAAAGTTCCGAAGGCTGCTGCGAAATAAAGCTCTTATATGAAGCCGTGAGATTATTTTCAGCGCAGAAGCAGGAAGTCACTTCTTCGGATTTTTCATTTATGTAATAGGTCCTGAGCAGTCCTTTCTTTATGAAAGCGGCCTCATGAGATGTTTTGCCAATTTCTGCAAAATAACTCCCTCTGCTTATAGTGCGTGTTTTGAAATATTGACCGTAATTTTCAAATTCCTGGTCGCTGACTGCAGCAATACTCCGCAAAAATAATTTAAAGCCTTCCATTCTTATGAATTTTTAAAAACTTACAAACTGTCAGTACGATTTGAATAGAACTTTTTTCTAAACCAGAAAGCAAGATTTACCAAGGCTATAAGAGCAGGCACTTCTACCAGAGGACCTATAACACCTGCGAAGGCTTGTCCGCTGTTTATTCCAAATACTCCGATTGCCACGGCAATGGCAAGTTCAAAATTATTCCCTGTTGCTGTAAATGCAATAGATGTGGCTTTTGAATAGTCTGCCCCAAAATATTTGCCGATAAAGAAACTGATGATAAACATCAAAGTAAAGTAAATCACAAGCGGTATTGCAATGCGCACAACATCCATAGGGATCTGAACAATAAGTTCCCCTTTCAGGCTGAACATTACAATGATTGTAAAGAGCAATGAAATAAGAGTAATAGGTGAGATGAATGGCACGTACTTATTCTCAAACCATTCAGAACCTTTTAAAGCTATCAAAGCATAACGGCTTATAATTCCAAGAGCAAAAGGAATACCTAAATAGATACCGACGCTCTCGGCAATCTGAGCAATGCTGATGTTCACCTCAAAACCGTCATATCCAAAATAGGGAGGGAGGATGGTTATAAAGATGTATGCATATACGCTATAAAGCAGCACCTGAAAAATGCTGTTCAGGGCAATAAGCCCTGCAGCATATTCGCGGTTTCCGTCTGCCAGATCGTTCCATACCACAACCATTGCGATACAGCGAGCCAAACCGATCAGGATCACTCCAATCATGTATTCAGGATATCCGTTCAAAAACAGCAATGCTAATAAAAACATCAAGACAGGGCCTACAATCCAATTTAGGAATAAAGAGGCACCCAAGACTTTTGTGTTTTTGAAAACCTGTCCCATCTGCTCATATTTTACTTTTGCCAGAGGCGGATACATCATCAGGATAAGCCCTATTGCCAATGGAATGTTTGTTGTTCCGCTGGAGAAAGAATTGATGAAATCTCCGCTGGAAGGAATAAAATATCCTATTGCCACTCCTATTGCCATGGCAAGAAAAATCCAAAGGGTCAAGAAGCGGTCAAGGAAGCCTAGTTTTTTGCGTTTGACGGCTGGCGCACAGTTATTTGCTGACATTTTATTTTTTTATTTGCGAGAATACGTAAAACATTTCAGTTCCTATCTGCAGGCTGCGCTCCAGATAAGTTTCCTTCTGCTGAGGCGTTCCGTCAGAAATTTTTGGATCTTCAAAAGTGATCGGAATTCTTTTCTCTGCTCCTGCTATAAAAGGGCATCCGCCGTCAGCCTGTGAGCAGGTCATTATTGCGGCGAATCCGCTTTCAGGATTGAAATCATCATCATAGGTTTTGGAAAAACCAATGACAGGAAGTTCGTCAGCTGAATATTTTATGGAATAAAAAGGGTTCGATCCCTCTGAAAGAGTTTTGATGTTGAATCCTGAATACTTCAAAGTCTCCGCAGCCATCGGGAAAAGAGCAGTGGCCTCAGTTCCTCCTGAATAGCATGAGACATTTTTTACATCATAAAAGGCAGCCGCTGTCTGCGCCCATACCTGCGAGAGATGGCTTCTTCTTGAATTATGAGTACAGATTAAATTTAACCTGGTTTCCAGATTATTGTCAACTTTAGTCTGAATGAAGTCGATTAATGGCTGCAGGACTGCTTTGCGATCTTCGGAGATTTGCTTAAAATCAAATGATTTAACGGTATTCTCAATTTGCGGATATAACATAGTTTTGTGGGCTGTAAAAGGTTTATTAATTATCTCTTTAATGATTAGCAGCATCCTCCGCCTGGAGTGCATGAATTAGCATTGTCCGCATTTAGCTGAGATAATTTTACTTTAGGTTTGTCAGATGGAATACCGCACTGTTCCTGAGCAAGACAGGCTGTCTGTTTATTGAGTAGAGTGAAGTTTTTACCGTTAAAGTCCAAATCGTATTTCCCGATGGTTGTGTTCTGGTATTCTACCTCAATTTCATAATCTTCAATTCCCAATACTTTTTCTGAAAGCTCAATGATATGAATCAGTTTCTGAGGTTTAAGCCTGTGCTCGTAGTCGTTGGCATCCCAAAGCTGGAAATTTACGACAGTCTCTTTTCTTACTGTTCCTCCGCAGTCGATGAAGTTTTTGGTAACCAGACCTACTTCGGTTACATGAAAATATTCTGGTACAAATGTGCCGTCTGGCAGTTCAAAATTTACAGCCTCAACTGTTTTAAGCACTTCTTTAATTTCTGAAAGTTTCATAATTTTTTATATTTAGTTAAACTATATTTTTTATTAATTAATAAGACTGCTTCTTCTTTCAAGAAGCGCAGTATCTCTCCAGATACCATTTTGTTTTCCGATTTTCTCCCTTGTTCCAAGTATCCTGAAGCCTGCTTTTTCATGAATGCGGAGACTTGCCGTGTTCTCAGGAAAGATCCCTGCCTGAAGCGTCCAGATTCCTTCTGTTTCACTCTGTTTTACAAGTTCCTTTAAAAGGGCAAGACCAATTCCTTTTCCTGAATTTGCAGGATCCACGTATACGCTCACTTCTGCAACTCCAGCGTAAACGCAGCGGGAAGAAACAGGGGTAAGGGCAGCCCATCCAATTACTTTGTTATTTTCTTCCATCACAATTCGGCAAGATGCAAGATGAGACTGATCCCAGTCTTCCCACGAAGGGGCGCTGGTCTGGAACGTGGCGTTGCCGGTATCAATTCCTTTTTGATAGATTGATTTTACTTGATTCCAGTCTTCAACTAATAGTTTTCTGATTTCCATATCTCTTAGATTAACAGCATTCGTTTTTCTTTTTTGCTAAATGATCAGATATGTGCTCAAAAAAGCCTTTTATCTTTTCCAGCCCAGGCTCATTGATGCAGTAACAGATAGAATTTCCTTCGATGCTTCCTTTAATCAGTCCTGCATTTTTCAATTCTTTCAGATGCTGTGAAACTGTCGGCTGTGAAAGGGGAAGTTCGTTTACAATATCTCCGCAGATGCAGGCATCCACTTTTAATAAATATTCCATAATAGCAATACGCGCAGGATGGCCCAGCGCCTTGGCTAAAACAGCCAGCTCATTCTGGCTTTCTGTAAAGTGATCTGTTTTTGTTGCTCCCATCGTTTTATATTTATATTGCAATATTACGATATAAAATTGAATAAGCAATGATTTATGTTGTTATTTTTAATTTGTTTAATTGCTTTGAGAGTGATTTAATTTGAAAAATCTCTTAAAATATTGTTAAGGTGCTATTCTGGTCTTTGTGTTTACTAGGTATTTGAGTGGTTTGAATCCTGAATGGTTAACTTGACAGGATTTATAAATAATCTATTTTTTGAAGTAAAAGCTCGTTAAATGGTTTGTAAAAGGCATAAAAAAAACGCTAAATCGAAAGATTTAACGTTTTTTTAAGAGTGACCCTTACTGAACAATTTACAAACCATTTTATGAATGATTTAAAGAAATTAGCCTATTTTCAAGTGAATTTGTGAGATTATTATCTTGTTCTTTCATTTCTGAGCGGTTTGTATGTATCGTAGGGGTAAAACAATTGTTCAATTAATTTTTAATGTGATAAAAGTTTCCTTTATAAATTTTGATTATTTCCTTTAAATAATACGCATAGTTAGAAGCAAATTCAAATTTCCAAAATATCTCTATCATAATTTACCCATGATAAATTTTAAAATGGAGTTGTTGAAAAAAATCAATTTAGGCTTCTATACTCCTTAGGTGTCTTTCCTGTCTTAGTTTTAAATAGTTTGCTAAAATACTGCGGGTATTCAAAACCGAGAGAATAGGCAATTTCTGCAACAGAAGAATCGGTATTCATTAAAATGCTTTTGGCTTCTTCCATGAGAAAATAATGAATATGATCTTGGGCATTCATTCCAGTTTCTTTTTTTAGCAAATCTGTTAAGTAATTTGGAGATAAATGAAGTGCATCTGCAAGATCTTTTACTGTTGGAAGTCCGTTCTTTTTTAAATCACTTTTGTTAAAGTATTCCTTAATAATGTTTTCTGCTTTAGCAACAATATCGCGGTTTGCATTCTTTCTGGTTATAAACTGTCGGCCGTAATAGCGTGAACAGTAATTTAGCAGGAGTTCAATATTAGAAACGATTAAAGTCTGGCTGTGATTGTCGATATTTTCCTGAAGTTCGTTTTGAATCTTTACAACACAGTCATGCAATATCTGTTTTTCTTTTTCAGAAAGGTGTAAGGCTTCGGATGTTTCATAGGAGAAAAACGTGTATTCTTTCATTTTTAATCCCAGAGAAGTATTGCGGATAAGGTCTGGATGAAAAAAAAGTCCCCATCCCATCATGTCGTCTCTTTTTTCAATTTCATTATCCATCGTCATTGTCTGTTTGGGAGCGATGCAGATTAGGCTTCCTTCTTGAAAATCATATGTCTGCTTGCCGTATCGGAGTCCGTTTGCACAATAATTTTTAAACATTATCGAATAAAAATCACAGCAGATGCGCGTGCCTTCTTCGACATATTCGTCTACTTTGCTAAAATCGATAACAGCCACCAGCGGATGATTGATATTGCCCTGCTGCACAAACTTATTTATGTCGGAAATGCTTTTTAGATTGATTATCGGTTTCATATTCTCTTGATCAAAAACAAATTATTAATTTACTTTAACTCTTTAGTTTAAAATTTTTGCATTGCTTAATTCTGCTACTATCATTTCGTAATATGCATTGGCTCTCTCCTGCGAAAAATAATCAACCATTAATCCGGCTAAGGCAAAAAAGGCAAGTCCAAGGCCTAATCCATGAAGAGCTGGATTTTTAGAGAACCAAAAGAGCAGCAGTGAAATAGGAAAAAAAACAACAGCCACAATTTTTGATATTGTATATCCGATTTGAAAATCTTCAACACGTTTTTTTTCGGCTTTTACAAAAGCATGATGGTCTTTTTCAAAATCCTGTTTATAGGATGTTAATCGGTTATTGTTTGAAACAATCATAGAGAAACCAATTGCTGTGTAAACTATTCCCACTACAATTAAAGGAATAACTAATGCTTTGGCATTCAAGGTAGAACCAAATTTTCCAAATAAAATGCCTCCAATGATCGTGATAATACCAAAGTTAGTGATAAAATAGGCTTCAAATAATTCGCCTGTGATCCAATTTAGAGTATGATTGTAAAAATTCATCATTTATATCTATGCCAAGTTACTGTTTTTCCTAATAAGGATATTCCTAAATAGCCTCTTAAATTGAGTTTGCCATCTTCAATCCATGCTTTGCAGGTATAGGTATCGCCGCTTGGAGGATCGTAAATTTTCCCGTTAGTGTACTCTTTACCGTTCCATTCTAATCCTGTTAAGCTGGTTATGCCAAGAATGTTTCTGCTTCTCAATCTTACATCTGGGTTTTTGCTGTCTTTTTTAGAAGTTATGCCATCTTTTTCAACCACAAGATTTCCCCATAAAAGTTTGGCCGAATAATTAGCGCCATCTTTAAAAAACTCCATTCGGACATCCTTTTTATCAGATTCCCACACGCCGACTATCGATTTCTCATTAACTTGAGCCTGCATTTTAGAGGCCACGGCCAATAAAATCAAAAACAAAATTTTAGCTGTCTTCATCGTTTTTATTTTTATGCATAGGTTTTACATTTGGCTCATTACAATTTTATCAAACAGCTTATCTCCCAGATAGGTTCTCATCCAGACCATAGGTTTTGCAAATTTTCCAACCCTGTAACGTGTTTTTGGATTATTGCTGTTCACAATTTTAAGGATAGTGTCAGAAATAACGGATGGATTGGAAGAGCCATTTCCTTCTGCAGACTTTTTGGTTCCTTCAACTATTTTTTCCATCAGATTGGTGTAAGCACTTCTTTTGGAGATTTTTGAGAAGTTGTCCAGCAAAACAGAACCAAATTCAGTTGCAATAAAACCTGGTTCCAAAACCACAACCTTAATGTTGAATGCTTTCAATTCCAATCGCAGACAGTCGCTTAGCCCTTCAACTGCGTGTTTGGAAGCGTGATACCATGCGCCCATTGGAAAGTACATTTTTCCTCCCATTGAAGAGGTATTGATGATTGTCCCTGAATTTGCTTTACGCATATAAGGCACCACTTTTTGGGTTACTGCCGCAATTCCAAAAACATTTACTTCAAATTGTCTTCTGGCTTCATCTAAAGAGACATCTTCTACTGATCCATACAAACCGAAACCGGCGTTATTCCATAAGACATCAATTTTTCCCTCTTTTTGAATAATTGTATTTACGGCAGTTTCTATTTCAGATTCATTTGTAACATCCATTTGAATTGGATATCCTCCCGATGCTTTTAAATCCTGCATCTGATTAATTCGTCTTGCGGCTGTGTAAACTGTATGGCCTTGTCTGATAAGTGCTTTCGCAGTTTCTTTGCCCATACCTGAACTCGCGCCTGTAATTAAGATTATTTTTTTCATTTCTTTCTTCGTTTAAAATTATATGGCAAAATTAGAATGATAATAGAGGTAAGAATTAATACGAATCCATTATAGTTGTATACTTTTCTAATATAAAAGCTTAAGAAGATCCAAGATTTGCATTTTATATTTCTATACTTTGATTTTGGCCTGCAAAATTGTTTTGGGAGGACTGCTGATAAAAGATATAGAATTAATGAAATTGTGATAAGGACGCTATAATTATTTTGGGAATTACTATATTAGTATTAACAAAATTAAGACAAGCTTAAAGAGAAAAAATCCTATATCCTTAGCGGGATTTCGAACCATCGTTCAGCTTCGATTAAATCTCTGATAGCGCCACTTTAAGACTGTTTATTTCAAACAGACTAAGAATTTCTTGTGAAAAAATCGAACCGCAAATATTAGGCTGTTAAGGCTTGAAATATCTACACATTAGGGTATAAAAAAAGAGACAACTATTTACTAGTTGTCTCCTTAAGTGACCTCAAAGATACAATTTACAAACCATTTTATGAATGATTTAAAGAAATTGGCTTACTTTCAAGTAAATTTGTAAGATAATTATTTTAAATTTTTGTTAGGAAGCGGTTTGTATGTATCGTAGAGGTTAAATGTTAAAAAGGCTATTTTTAAAATATAATTGAATCTCTAAAGAATATTTATTAGATTAAAATCTATAAGATTATTTGATTTATTATTGCAAGAATTTGATTCAAATAATATTTAAAATAATATAAAACTTTTTAGAAAATATATAGCAAAATTTGTTTAGGATAGGAATGTACTTGATGCTGGCGTTTTTTAACTTTGACTATTTATATTTTATATTAATGGAGATAATATCAGAAGTCATATTAGTGGTTCTGGTATAATGACCATAGCGTATTTCTAGAGTGTTCCAGTGTTTTAAACCAAATATACCGTTTGGAGGAGTAAATTTCATTCCCATTCCAAAGAAACTGCTGTCAAACTTTGATAAATCATAGTTGCTGGTATAGAATTCATCGGCTGCAGTATGTTCGCCGTAAGGTTTGAAATACTTGGTTCCACTTTGGGTATAATACCTATAAAAAGGGCTCAATGAAAATGCCTGAGTTAATTTTACAGGAATCTCCAGATCAGCAGTATGTGCTTTCAGGCTCCAGTCGTCTGTATAATATCTATAATAAGCGCGGATAATCACATTATCACTAAAGAAATAACTAGCTCTTATTCCCAGTGGAATTTTAAGTCTTGTATCAGGCATTTTCTCCTGATGAACAGAACCGTCAGTAAAATAAACCCTATGAAAAGGAAGGCTTAAATACCCGTTTTGGCTGATAACATCACCTACGATCATCAACTGCAGATTTTTGTTTACCACCTGTGAGTAACTTAAAGTTCCGGCAAAAGTGTTTCTGTTGGCACTATCATACCCTTCGTTTCCTGGTGTACGGAGTTCAATGGGTTCAATTAATTTAAGCTGATCAATATAAGTTTGGAATTTAGCGGTAAATTCCCCGTTTTTGTCTTTTGTTTTTTGCGAGAAAGCAATATTTCCTCCAAAAGACTGATAATCAAACTCGGTTGATGATGAAATCCCAAAGACATAGGTTCTTCCTTTTTCTTCATTTTCTCTTAAATAAGTCAATGAAGGATAAAATCTGTTATCAGATGAAGAAGCAGATGAATTCGCACTCAAATCAATCATATCTGACGACGCGGAGGTATAATGATCAATTCCGGCTTCTATATCAAAAGTATGTTTGATTCCGGTTTCGCCGTACTTTACCAGTTTAACATCGATCGTGTTTGCAATATCGGTTAAATGTTCAGAACCAATTCCGCCCGTAACGGCTGAATTATCTCCATCTTGTTTATAATAGCTCGAAACTAGATTAACTTCTTCCAATTTTAATTTTTTGCTTTTATAACTGGTAGAATCGGTGGGAACATTTTGCGCCCTTGTCTGAAATAATGCCAATAAAGCAAATCCTGTTATGAATATTCTTTTCATTTTTTATAGTATGAAAATTAGTTACAACCGCAGCCACCACCACTTTTTCCTGAATTTGCTCCGGAAGCTCCTTCACGGTAGGATTGAAAACTGAGTTCTGTCTTTTCAATTTTTCTGTTAGAAAGCACCATTTCAGAATCGTTGAGTTTCCCCTTTTGGTATTCCTTAACCGAAGTGCAGGAGGTAAGCAGCAGGCCGGCAAGAGCAGTACTGCATAACAATACGAGAATTTTTTGCTTTGGCTTTTTCATTTTAGACGGATGTTTTTGGATGTGTAAATTTTATTATTGTCATCAATTATTATGCAGTATAAATCAGGAATCTGATCTATTAAAAACAAGCCTGCTTTAATTCCCATAACCGCAATTGGAGTTGCCATTGCATCTGCAAATTCTGCATTTGAGGAGATAATGGTGACGCTTTTTATTCCTGTTATCGGGAGTCCTGTTTTTGGATCAATGGTATGCGAATATTTTTTTCCGTTAATGGTCACGAATTTTTCATAGTTGCCTGATGTTGCCACTGCTTTATTGGATATTTCCATAAACGAAAATGCCGCATTTGGCGCATCAGGATTAGCCACACCTATTGTCCATTTTTTACCGTTCGGTTGCAGTCCCCATGCGCAAAGATCTCCGCTGGCATTAATAATACCGCTTTGTACATTATGTTTTATAAGAATCTGCTTTGCCATTTCTGCGGCATATCCTTTTCCGATACCTCCAAAACCAATACGCATTCCTTTTTCTTTTAAAAAGACGGTTGTGTTTTCTCTATCAAGGATAATATTTCGATAATCAATGAGATATACCATTTTTAATGCTGTTTCGGCATCTGGTAATTTAGTCATGGATTTGTCAAAATTCCATAAATTTTTGTCAATGCTTCCATACGAAATGTCAAATGCTCCCTGTGTAATTTTCGAAATTCCCATAGATCTTTCGATAAGATTAAAAACTTCCAAATCTACTTTGACAGGCTTGATTCCTGCATTTTCGTTAATCAGATTGGTTTGGCTGTCCTCTTTATAGGTAGTTAAAAGTTTTTCAATCCGTCTGATTTCTTCAATAGCCAGATTGATATATTCATTTGCAGCTTTTTCATTTTCAGCAACAACTGTTATAGTAAAGTTGTTCCCCATGAGTTTCAGGGATTGCGAATATTTTTGTTTCTGCAGTATGTTATTTTCGGCTGTCACAGATCGCTTTTATTTCGGCAGTCCATTGTTCAGGAGTAGTTTCTGGTTTTCCATGCCAGGTTTTGATTACTTTGCCATCAGCATCCAAAAGAAGTGTTAAAGGAAAACTTCCGTCTTTATTATAAATTTCTGCTAAATCCTCGTTTCGTTTAACCTGCTCAGGAGTTCCAATGTTTTTCTTTTTTCTTGGAAAATCAGCATTAACCAGCACTAGATTTTCATTGGCCATGGCAGTAAAAACTTCACTTTCAAAATAGTTTCTACGTGTTACTATACATGGACCGCACCAGTCTGAGCCTGAGAAGTTCAATAGAATCAATTCGTGTTTTTCCTTTGCAATTTTTTTAGCATTATTAAAATCAGGTTCCCAGTTTATGGTAATTGCTGTTGTTAATAAAAGGAACAGGCTAATGAGCTTCATTTCAGAGTTTAGTTTTTAGATATTTACGAAATAACGGATTGTTAGTGGTCTTATTTTCTTTTATTGCTTAAGATTGAATTAATTTTTTAATTAGTTAAAAAGCACATTCTATCTTATGAGGTCTGAACACCAAAGATATAACCTACCAATGCTGACATCACCATTGCAAAAGTTCCCCAGATACAAATACGAAGAACTGCGGTAAATATTTTTGAACCTCCTGCCTGTGCAGCTAAAAAGCCGGAAAATGCAAGGAATACAATTGAAAACCCATATTGATAAAAGACCATTTGCTTTATAGGAGCGAAAATGGCTACCAAGAGCGGTAATAATCCTCCGATGGTAAAAGATATTGCTGATGCAAAAGCAGCCATAAGCGGATTGGCCTGCGTTATTTCATTAATGCCGAGTTCATCTCTTGAATGGGTTCCAAGTGCATCATGAGCTGTTAATTCGACGGCAACCTGTCGGGCTAATTCTTTATTTAATCCTCTTTGGATATAAATATCCGTTAGTTCTTTCAGTTCTTCTTCCGGCTGGGTTTCAAGCGCCAGTTTTTCTCTTTTTAAATCTGCTGTCTCAATATCAGATTGAGAACTTACCGATACGTATTCACCAGCAGCCATTGAAAGTGCACCAGCAACCAGCCCTGCGACTGATGCCAGCAAAATTGGTTCTCTGGAAACACTGGCGGCAGCCACGCCGATTGCTAAACTGGTAGTGGATAAAATCCCGTCATTAGCTCCAAGGACCGCTGCCCTTAACCAGCCGCTTCTGTTGATGAAATGGTTTTCTACGTGCATTTTTATTTGAATAACAGTTTAACCCAGTCACGCTTTTCAGCGATTTTTTCGGTACCTCCAAAATTTGTTTTCAGCAATTCCCTAATTTGAAATTTTGTTTTATTCTTGGTGCTTTTTTTCCAATCATTGAAATCATAAATATGAATTTCTACTGCATTTGGATTTGTTATAAAAGAAATCCGTGATATTAAGTCTTTATATTTTATTACTTCATTCAAAATACTGCGGCTGGGAACCACTATCAGTATATTTTCCCAATTCAGATAGTCCTTGCTAATATCATTTCTCTTGTCTAATGCCAGAGATTCAAAAAAAGCTGTTATTTTTTGATTGTTTAGCCGGTCAATTTTTTTATCAATGTTTTTAAATGTGCCTTCTAAGAGCTCTTTATCAATGACATTCATTTCAATCTTTTTTCCAAGTAAATTTAACTCAAAATGCCTTCCGTTTTAGAGCAATTGCATTAGAATGATTCTAAATTTTTATTTTCTATTTTTTGTTTAGCATTCAATTACAGCATGTTGCTTATTAGTATTTTGATCTCTTTGATTATTTTTTAGGTGAATTTCTGCTTTTATAATTCGTTGTGCTAAGATTTTGACTAAAATTTAGAATTTCCAAAAAATTAAAGAACCGTGTTAACTTTTTGTGGTAAAAAAAAAGTAACAATTCCAATAATGATTTAGGTCATTTTTGAGATTGATGTACATCATTTTTTTCCCCGTATTCTTTAATCAATTTTGTTTTATCACAAACAGGAGGTTTGCTGTAGAGGTTTGATCTGCAGCACTGAATTAATTTTTTAAACTAAAAAGCGCCATGAAAAAGAATAATGACATTTTAAGAAAAGAAGTAAAAGAAGCCCTAAAATGGGAGCCTATTTTACATAGTACTGAAATTGATGTGCATGTCAACGAAGGTGCAGTTGATCTGGGAGGGACTGTAGATACCTATGCTCAGAAAAAGGAAGCGGAACATGTTGTTAAAAAAATTCCAGGGGTTAGGGATGTGTTTAATAATGTAAAAGTTGATTTGTTTACATCAGATATTAGAAGTGACAAGGAGATAACAGATTTAGTCATTAAAACCCTAAAGGAAAACTGGGCAGTCCCAAACCATAGATTAACAATTACAGTAAAAGACGGCTGGGTTACTCTTAAAGGAATCCTACACTGGAATTTCCAGAGAAAAACAACTGATGAGGCAATTCGCTATTAATGGAGTGAGGGGCTTATTGATGAGATCAAAATAGAAGCTGAGATCAAAAATGAAATTGAGAAAGAAATTGTTGAAAAGGCACTTCGCCACAGCTGGGTGTCAGATAGCAAAAAAACAGTCAGAAAAAATGAGATCAATTCAATGTTTTGGGCAGTTTTGATTTACCTGCCAAATATCAACAGTCTTAAGGCCAGTTTTATATAAAGGCACTATTTTTTGCGGATGGAATAATGGATATTTTTTGTTTTTCGTCCTGCATACTGATAAAAAATAAAAAAACCAGAGGCAAAGCAGCAAACCTCTGGCTTTTTAAATTATTAGATCCAAGAATATATTCCCTATACTTATCTTCAATAAACAGCTGCTTAATTAAAATTTCTAGTGGCAAATTTACAATTAAATTATGAAATAGAAATTTGATTTAAATCAAGTAAATCTGATCTTTTTGATTTAGACGCATATTTTTGATGTTTTTATAAAAATGGCTATATCTAAAGTTTTGTGTCTCTAAGGATATATTCTTAGTCATATTAATGTTAAAATGGGCATTTGATTTTGATATGCAAACTTTAGAATAGATTTTTTAGCGGGTAATTCTGATGTATTATTTGTGCTCTTACCATTAGGGCCCACCTGAAAAATCAGGGGCATCTTCCCAACGGAAAATATGCCAGTATTTTTTTTTTTTTCAAACTGGCAGACGGCACGTCTGACCTGATGAAGCAGCTTGTTATAATTATCTATTAAAATTATATTTTCTGTCCCTGCTTTTTTTTTTGATTTAAATCAAATTTTAGAAAGATATTAATCAGTTAAATATATTGGGACTCTCCATACTTTTGCTACTTGTTAAATTATTCCATTTAACAGGGAAAATTAAGCCAACTGCAGCAAATGCAAAAGTATTTATAAAATGATTTTTGAACAACTCAAGCAAAATAAATCTATTGATGATAACGAGTTTAACCAAGTGTACCCTATTAGGATAAAGAAGCTGGCGGCCCGTCATTGGACCCCCGTAAAAATAGCCAGAAAAGCTTTTTTGGTGGACAAACCCAATAAAAGGGTATTGGATATAGGCTCGGGGGCTGGGAAATTCTGCCTTGTGGGGGCCGCTTTAACAAGTGGAATTTTTTATGGGGTGGAGCAAAGGGAATCGCTTATAAAATTATCGCGAAAAATTGCCAAAAAATATAAGATTGATAATGCAGAATTCATACACTCAAATATTATGGAGATATCTTTGTTGGATTATGACGCTTTCTATTTTTTCAATTCATTTCAGGAAAATATAGATTTGACGGCCCGTATTGACAAATCAATTGATCCAAGTGAGGAACTATATAATCTATATACAGCTTATCTTAAAGACCAGCTGGAGAAAACTCCCATTGGCACAAAACTGGTTACCTACTGGAGCAATTGCAGAGAGGTTCCAAAAAGTTTCAGCCTAGAATCCGTTTCGCACGGCGGGATATTAAGCTTCTGGAGAAAAACGGCTTAAATTGGAGCATTAAATCTATAAACGCTGCCAAATAAAATCAATTAAAATAGGGACGGTGAAGGATATATGGATTTAGAATATGTTCTGAGAAGTCTTTAAACTTTATTTCCAAATAAAATAAAATAAAATGAAATTAGAGGAATTATTAAAAAAGAGAAGTGGAAATGTATGTGAATTAAGCGGTATCGGTGAAAATCTAGTTGCTTATGAAGTTCCGCCTGCTCAAAATAAAGGTGTGGACAGTTGGATTTTAATCAATGAGAAATGCCTTCGCCAAATTGAAAAGAAAGAGGAATTGGATGATGTTTTCTGGAAAAATTTTCTATCGACATCTATGTGGAGTGAAGTGCCGGCCGTACAGGTGGTTTCTTGGCGTCTGCTTAACCGTTTTCGTAATGAAAGCTGGGCTGCTGATGCGCTGGATATGATGTATTTGGAGGATGAAAATCTGGAATGGGCAAAAGCAACCGGAGACCATACTGGTGACGGATCTATTAATTTCCATAAAGACAGCAATGGTAATATCCTGCAAAACGGCGACACGGTAACGCTTATCAAAGATTTGGATGTAAAAGGCTCGTCTTTAAATGCAAAAGTTGGTACAGCGGTGCGAAATATTCGTTTAGTTCATGACAATCATGAGCAAATTGAAGGAAAAATAGACGGGCAGGCAATTGTAATTCTAACTAAATTTGTGAAGAAATAATATTACTATATGTTTATAGGTTTGCTATAACATAAATGATTATAAACCCTTGTATATTAAAATTGTTCTAGATCAGCCCTTTTTCATAAGATGATATTAGAATTAATATATAGAAATGGAAAAGGTTTAAGATTTGATTAAAGAATTCATCCCTGTATTGATTAGGAATATTTATTATATAGGGATGAATTTATTTTGGAAGTTTTTATCTTTTTTCGTCTGCAATAATCAATGTTGACGGAATATCAGATAACCAGGAACTTTTTGTATTAACCAAATGTCTCCAGCCTTCTGCGCCTATCAGCATAAGGCTTTGCTGAACCAAAAAATCTTTCTCAATTGTTTGTTTCTTCTTAAATGTAAATTGATTTGGAGTACTCTGTTCAATCGAATGTATTTTTTCCATGGCTGGTAAATCTGCCATTATTTGTCCTTCCACATCTAGAACTATTATTACTGCAGGGCTATTATAAATAAACTTCTGAATATAAATTACAATCTGATCCCAGTCTTTGGTATCAAATAGTGGAATAAAAATCCGTGAAGTATCTGTAAAATTTTTATCGATAAAAATACCTACCGGTATTTGCGATTTGGATACTATTTGTCTTGTGCCTTCATCAAAACGTGAGCTGTCAATTATATTTTCTTTTCCTGTAACGGTATTGATCAGTTTTTCAGGATTGATCATTCGGGTTGTAAATCCTAGTACTTTACCCAATAAACTGCCCTCGTATATAGATTGGCCTAAACCAATCAGAAGTAAATCATAATTACTTTTATTAGCTACATTTACAATTTCATTATCAATGTCTGAAGAGGCTTTAAACATAGTAGTGATATGCCTTTTTAGAATTCTTGACTGTTCAATAACATCCTTAAAACTTTCTGTTTCATAAACTTCAGTATCGTAATGATGCAGTTCATCAACAGGCAGCAGGTGCATGGCCGTAATTTCAGAATTATCTTGTCGTTTATGAGTAAGGCTGTCTGCTAATTTTAATAATGCTTTTGCAGATTCTGGTTTATTAAATGATAATAAAATTCTATATTTATGGGTCAGCTGCGCATCATTTTTGACCTTGACCTGATCGGATTTAAAAATCCAGTTTATCAAATCTAAGGCTGGTCCTGTCATAAATGTAGTTGCCAGAGCCATTATTACCATCATAGAAAATAATTCAGGACTCAATACCCCTAAATCGTACCCAATATTTAACGCAACCAATTCGGTCAATCCCCTTGTGTTCATTAATGCTCCTATAGATAAGCTGTCTTTCCAGTTCTGTCCTACAAATTTTGCAGCCAAAGCACTGCTGACAAATTTGCCTGCCACGGCAACCAGAAAAATAAGTCCGGCAATTTTCCATAAATAAGGCTCGTTTAATAAACCTATTTGTGTTCGAAGTCCCGTAAACACAAAAAATAAAGGAAGCAGGAGAACCAAGGCTACATCTTCTACTTTCTCTATAAAAAGATTTCTAAATTTGATGTTCTCAGGCATGATTACCCCAGCTATAAAAGCTCCAAATAAAGCATGAATCCCTATTATTTCTGTTAAGTAAGAGGAAAGGACAAGAGTCAGAAAAAATATAGCAACAATTGGTTTGCCTAATTTTTCTTGGTTTGTATATAGATCACCTATTCGTTTTAAAAATGGGCGAACGACCTTTATCATTAATACAACATATACCAATGCCAAAATAATAGTATAGACAGCACTTGTAAAGGAACCGGCCTTTACGACAGCAATAACCACTGCCAATATACACCAGGCAGTAATATCATCAGCCGCCGCACAAGTAATAACGATAGTACCCAATCTGGTCTTGTGTATACCTCGTTCCTGCACAATTCTTGCCAGGACCGGAAAAGCGGTTATACTCATGGCAATACCGGTAAATAATCCAAAAGAAATAAACTGAACATTCACAGGGGCAAACTCATTATATAAAAAATAAGCAAGTCCCATTCCTAAAACAAACGGAATGATGATACTGGCATGACTAATCACTACGGCATCATGGGCTTTATTTCTTAATATTTTCATGTCAATTTCCATCCCTACAATATACATGAAGAGAATTAATCCAATTTGACTCAAGAATTGAAGATTTCCTAAGGATTCCAAAGGGAATAAAATTGTGGAAAACCCCGGGAAATACATCCCTATCAGGGAAGGCCCCATTACAATCCCTGCAATCATTTCTCCTATTACTGCGGGCTGTTTTATTTTTATACAGATCCAGCCGAAAATACGGGCAGCAAAAATGATGGTAACAATTTGTGCCAGCAGCAGCGCCAAAGGATGCTGCAGGTTGTCCAGAAGTGAACTCATAAATTCGCTCCAATGACTTTTCTCTGACTTCGGAATAGTGATATTTCTTCCTGTTTCAAGTTTTACACCCAATAAAATAATCCAATACATTAAAATAGAAAATACACCAATAATGCCAATGTAAAAGATACTGTTTCTAAATTTTTTCATTTAACTTTTTTGTCTAATCGTCATTTGGCTAAGCTTTAATTTTTAATCTGATTCATAAAATTAAATTAGATAATTGCATTACACTTTGCAAAACTTAGCGTATTTTTTTTAAATTAATCAATACTTTTAGAGTTGGCAGGCTTTAAAAATGATTGGCCTTTCTACTAATTTAGAGCAATTTTTAATTGATTTTATATAACTTAAAGTTCTTTATTTTTTAAATATGATTGCTGCAATATGCCCCCCAAATCCAAATGTATTATTGAGCCCATATTTAATTTTTTTACTGATTGATTTTCCTATGACAATATTTAAGTCATCAGAGATTAAAGGATCCAGATTTTGAACATTTATGGTGCCGGGAACAATATCATTTTTAACAGCTAAAATAGTAATGATACTTTCGATTGCACCTGCGGCACCCAGTAAATGTCCTGTCATTGATTTTGTGGCACTTATCGATACCGGTAAATCGCCAAAAATAGTGTGTATGGCCTTAAGTTCACTAAGATCTCCCTGAGGTGTAGAAGTAGCATGGGCATTAATATAGTCGATATCCGATGTGTCAATATTGGCTTCTGTCAGTGCATTGTTAATTCCTATTGATGCTCCATAGCCATCAGGGTGAGTACCGGTAAGATGGTATGCATCAGCTGCCATTCCGCCTGCAACCATTTCACCGTATATTTTTGCACCACGGTTCACAGCATGATCGTAGTCCTCTAAAATTAGGGCTCCGGCTCCTTCTGCTGCTACAAAACCATCTCTGTCCTTATCAAATGGTCTTGAAGCCTGTTCTGGATTAGCATTATTTTTTGAAAGGGCATGAGAAGCGTTGAACCCGCCAATAGAAGAAGGTGATATTGCGGCTTCGGAACCTCCTGTGATAATGATTTTTGCTTTCCCCAGACGAATAGTGTCAAAAGCACAGATTATTGCAGTGCTTGATGAAGCACATGCTGAAACTGTTGCATAATTTGGCCCATGAAGCTTATGTTTTATGGATATAACGCCAGCAGCAATGTTTACTATGATTTTAGGAATAAAATAAGGATTAAAGTGTGGTGTTCCATCCCCGGAATTAAACTCCGTTAATTCTTTTTCAAAAGTAGTTATTCCACCATATCCCGATGCCCAGATAACACCAATTTCTGAGCGGGTTTCTTCATCCATGACTGAAAAATTCAAGTTTGCATCCGTTATAGCCTGCTCGCTGGCAGCGATGGCATATTGGGTAAACAAATCAAACTTTTTAATTTCTTTTTTATCCATGTAAAGCTCAGGATTGAAATCTTTTACCTCACAAGCGAAGTTTGTCTTAAATTTTGATGCATCAAATTTAGTAATTGGCGCGCTGCCGCTTTCTCCCTGAACTATTTTCCTCCAGAATTCTGCCACTGTATTTCCTAGAGGACTGATAACCCCCATGCCAGTTATGGCTACTCTTTTCATATTTGCAATTTTTAATAATTTATTTAAAAGGTTATTTCTCTTAAAGTCATACAGTAGTTAAATTAGCCAAGAAAACAGTATTTCTTATCATAAATATGTTTTGCTCAGCTAACATGATTGTTTTCTTGAATAGCTGGTTTTTCTATTTATAATCACGCCTTGGGAAGCTAAATACTCTCAAGTATAATTGTTTTGGATTATCTTTAGTAATTAGATTTTTTAAAATAATTGCAGAGGCTCCACCATCTGCGTTTTAGATTTTCTATAACAATTACTGAAGCATCACCATCTGCGCTGCAGATTGCAGCTACTCCATATTTGCCGTCTTCTTGTGTCAAAACAGAAATTAATGTTGTAATGATTCCTGCTCCTGAAGTACAAATAGAATGACCAGCAGCGATACTTCCTCCATAAGCGTTAATTTTTTCAGGATTTAATCCTAATCTTTTTTGTCTGGCAAGTACTCCCGCTGCATAGGGTTCATTGATTTCAAAATAATCAATTTTCCCCAAAGTGAGACCTGCCTGCTGCAGTACTTTATGAATAACAATATCGGGGGTAGTGGTGAGCCATTCTGAAGCCTTCGAGGTATCAGCATAACTAAGTATCTTTGCAATTGGGACTAAATTATGCAGCTCTAAAGCTTTCTTTGATACTAAAATTAAAGCGGCCGCCCCATCATTTAAATTACTTATATCAGGAGCCCTGACGATATTATTTTGCTCAAAAACAGATTGAAATCTATCTATTTTTTCAGGAATTATTTGATTACTATTTTCATCATCTGAAATGGTAACAAATCCTGTTTTTTGTTTAATTTTAATTGGAATAATTTCTTTATTGAATTTGCCAGCCTGAGAAGCAGCCCTTGCTTTTGCGTAACAAGAGTGTACAAATTTGTTCTGATCCTCTAAGGTTAAATTATATTTCCTGGTATATAATTCAGTCAGCTGTCCCATATCGGGATCATTGCAGGTATTAATATGCTGGTCATTGAGCAGCTTGTCAGTAAGATTAGTGTGTTCTGACTTATTTTTATTTCTCTTCAAAGAGGAAGGGGATATATTACTCATGCTTTCTGTACTGCCTGTAATCACGATGTTTTCTATTCCTGATTGAATCTGTTCAATGCCCAGCATTACAGCTTTCATTCCTGAAGTACAGACTTTGTCAATTTTTATGCAGTTTAATTTACTTGAAATCCCTGAGGATTCGGATGTTTGTCCTACAGAGGACTCATCAAGATTGACAGAAAATAAATTCCCCATATAGACAGAGTCAATATCTCTTGATGTTAAACTTGTTTCGTTTAGAGCGCCATTAATAGCAATTTGCCCTAGCTGAAAAGCTGAAAAATCGGACAGATTCCCAAGAAACCCTCCGATAGGGGTTCTTTTAGCAGCTACTATAAATACTTCTTCCATAAATTAAACTGCAGCTTGGATATATTTAAAATAAATCAACTGTTAACTGAAAGAAAAGGCACCATTACACATTGTTAATACATTAGGTTTTTTTAACTCAAAAAAAAAGAAACCACAGGTACAGATTTAACCAATGAGAGAAACATTATGATTTAATAATGCCTTTTTCTTATTATAAATCGGTTACTTTGAGGTCTAAAAATTCCAATAAAGGATATCTGTTTTTTATGTAAATCCTTCGTTTGTCAATTTCAATAATTCCGTCTTCTTTAAATTGTTTAAGGCTTCTTCCCAGACTTTCCTGTGATGTGCCGATAATATTTGCCAAATCATCACGAGTTAAATCAATCCCCTTGGGTTTTTCAGAATTTTGATTGAATCTGTTTTCCAGAAGAAGTAAAAATATTGCTAATCTGGTATTTTGATTTTTTTGTGCCAGTACAGCAATTGTATTGGCAAGAACCCCAAACTCGTGACCAATGTTTTTTATAAAAGTTTGCTGCAGAGAAGGAATATCTTTTAATAATTTTAAAAAATCATCCTTAGCAATGAAGTTCACTTCTAAATCTTCTAATGCCTCACAAGAGTCCTGATATCGCTCTTCACCCAGCAATGCATGGTATCCCAGTACATCACCATCAGTATAGATGTAAAAAATCTGCTCATCTCCGCTAAAGCCGCGTTTGAATTTTTTGGCTTTACCCTTTTTTATTTGGAAAATACCGGTAGGGATTCCCTGTTCGTAAAAAAGCGTATTCCCTTTTTTGATGGTAAGGGGTTCCATAACACTGCATACTGATTTGTTTTCCTCAGGGGTTAATCCTTGGAAAAGCAGGTTGCTCTGAAAATCAAATTGGGTAAAAAAATCTTTCATACGGCAAATGTAACAAATAAGCATAACATATAGTAGTATTATTTATAACAAATGTTATATATTTGTTGAAAATATAAAAAGGCTGATTTTATTGAAATTATGATAGAATTGTTTTTTTTTACTAGAAGAAAAACTAAAAACGGAAATAGATTAAAAAAGTAACTATATAAGTAAATAAAATTATGACAGAAAATAAGATCAGTATTCAAAATGGAAAATTATATGTTCCCTCTTACCCTATAATTCCTTTCATTGAAGGAGACGGCATAGGAGCGGACATTTGGAAAGCCTCAAAATTAGTTTTTGATGCAGCCGTAGAGAAGGCTTATGGCGGCGACAGAAGGATTCAATGGAAAGAAATATATGCAGGGGAAAAAGCTTTTGAAAAAACAGGAAATTGGCTGCCAGATGAAACAATTGAGGATATCAAAGAATATTTAGTAGCTATCAAAGGACCGCTTACAACACCAGTTGGGGGAGGAATGAGATCCCTTAATGTTGCTTTGAGACAAAAACTTGATTTATATGCCTGTGTCAGACCTGTAAGATGGTATCAGGGAGTTCCGTCTCCGGTAAAAGAACCAGAAAAAGTAGATATGATTATTTTCAGGGAAAACACTGAAGATATCTATGCTGGTATAGAATGGATGGCTGGCACACCAGAATTAGAGAAGGTTAAGAATTTTTTAATCAATGAGATGGAGGTTAAAGATATTCGATTCCCTGATACTACTTCAATAGGAATAAAACCAGTTTCAAAAGAAGGTACAGAACGCCTTGTTAGAGAAGCCCTTAAATATGCTGTAGAGAACAAGAAAAACTCTGTAACTATAGTACATAAAGGGAACATCATGAAATTCACTGAAGGTAAATTTAAGGAGTGGGGGTATCAATTGGCCAAAGATGAATTTGGAGCTAAAGATTACGAGGGCGGACCTTGGCAGGTTATTGATAAATATGGGCATCAAGTAATTGTAAAAGATGTAATAGCCGATGCTTTTCTGCAGCAAATTATTTTAAGGCCCGAGCAGTATGATGTAATAGCTACACTAAATCTTAACGGGGACTATATCTCTGATGCTTTGGCTGCTATAGTTGGGGGAATAGGGATCGCTCCGGGAGCGAACATTAATTACACAACCGGGGTTTCCATATTTGAAGCTACACACGGAACTGCTCCTAAATATAAAGATCAGGATAAGGTGAATCCTTCTTCGGAAATTCTTTCAGGAGTTATGATGCTGGAATATCTTGGCTGGCAGGATGCTGCTGATTTAATTGTAAAAGGAATTAATGGTGCAATTAATAAAAAGACGGTAACTTATGATTTTGAACGTTTGATGGATGGGGCTACTTTACTTAAATGCTCTGAATTTGGTCAGGCCATTATAAATAATATGTAATGAATTCAAGAATAGAGTTATATTATATATTTAAACTTAAATGTCCCAGATGTCATAACGGGAATTTATTTACTAATCCGGGACTGTTTGTCATGAGAGGATTTCTTAAAATGCCAGAAAGATGCAAAAAATGTAATCAAGATTTTAGGATAGAACCTGAGTTTTATTCAACTGCCTTATGGATTGGTTTCCCAATAGTACTGATTGTTTTTGTACCTCTGCTATTTTTCGGGTTATATTTAAATGAGAATTATGAAATTTCTTTAAAGGTAATACTGCCGATTTTCCTGATTTTATGTTTTTTATTGCAAATCCCAATAATGCGAATATCTAGGGCAATTTTGCTTCATTTAACTTTTAAATATTTTGGAGGGCACAAAAAAGGGTAATTTTACTCAAAAATTGTAAACTATTATATATTACGGGAAAGAATTCAAAAAGATTATTCAGAAATAAAAGCATCTTTTTGATTAAGAGAGCCTATTAAAAAGGATAGGCAGGCAGAGTTAGTGACGCTCAAAAATAATAGAACAGTTATGTCAGGTAAATATTGGTCAGTTAAACTAAAACGGAGGATTTTATGGTTCTGCTTAAAGTTCCTTCGTCTTTTAAATAGATAAGCCTTGCAGGTTTTTTTAGTATATACATAAGTTTTAAAATTAAACCACAGCTCATGGACCTGAGCTTAAAATCGATTATCATTAGATGAAAAAAGGATCTAAATTAAATAGTATCGTAACAGGGAGCTGCCCTAAATGCCAGAATGAGAATATGTATTTGGATAAAAATCTACTGCATTTAGGTTCCGTTTTAAAAATGCACGAGAAATGCAGCCATTGCGGACTAAGATATCAAATAGAGCCTTCTTTCTTTTTTGGCGCAATGTATGTAAGTTATGGATTGAATGTTGGTGTAGGAATTGCAACTTTCATCATTTCATATCTTATTTTTGAGTCCAGTATAAAAACATCGTTTATTGCAATTATTGTAGTACTGATTATTTTATTTCCAGTATTGCTGAGATTATCCAGAAATATTTACATTAATATGTTTATCTCCTATGATCCAAAAGCAGCTATAAAAGAGAATTAGTTAAAAAAAAAACACCTAACTTAGAAAAGGGAGAGTCTTTAATTACTCTTCCCTTTTAAAAATTAGTCATCAGAACATTGGGGATATTCTTTAGTTTTTCGAATTTATGATAGTGTACTATTGATATTACTCATTGGCAAGTTCTATAACTATAGCACTTGCACCTCCTCCTCCATTGCAGATACTTGCTACACCATATTTGGCATTGTTCTGTTTAAGTACATTTATGAGTGTAACTACTATACGTGCACCTGAGCAGCCTAATGGATGTCCTAAAGAAACGGCGCCTCCATTTACATTTACTTTTTTAGGATCCAATTTTAGTTTTTGAGTGTTCACTAATCCAACTGTGGAAAAAGCTTCGTTTAATTCAAAATAATCAATATCCTCTATTTTGAGTCCTGCTTTATGCAGGGCCTTAGTTATGGCCAAGGCGGGAGACGTAGTGAACCATTCCGGTGCCTGTTCGGCGTCGGCATAAGCGCGGATAATTGCAATTGGTTTAATATTCAATTGTACAGCTTTTTCTTTACTGATCAATAAAAGCGCCGCAGCGCCATCGTTCATTGTAGAGGAATTAACTGCGGTGGCGGTTCCTGTTTGTGAAAATGCAGGTTTTAGATCTGCTATTTTATCAAATTTAACATTTTTATATTCTTGGTCTTCCTTAAAAATAATTGAGCCGCCTTTATGCTGTGGTATTTCTACTGGTACGATCTCATCGTCGAATTTTCCATTTTCCCATGCTATTTGAGATCGTTTGTAAGATTCAATGGCAAAGGCATCCTGTTCTTCTCTTGAAATATTGTATTCTTTGGCACATAAATCGGAAGCATTACCCATAGGGTAATTGTGATAAACATCGGTTAAGCCATCTTTGGCAATACCATCGGTCATAACGACATTTCCATATTTATTTCCCCAGCGGGTATCCGTGGAATAAAAAGGGACTTGGCTCATGTTCTCCATACCGCCGGCAACCACCACATCGGCATCACCACAGAGGATAGTTTGTGTGGCTATTGAAATTGCTTTCATTCCAGAGGCACATACTTTGTTAATCGTTGTACATCGTACTGTATTGGACAAGCCAGCGAAAATTGCTGCCTGACGCGCTGGGGCCTGCCCTAAGTTGGCTTGCAGAACAGATCCCATATACACCTCCTGTATTTCAGTTGCATCTATACCAGCCCTTGAAACAACTTCCTTTATTGCTATTGCCCCTAATTTAGTGGAATGGACGTCTTTTAATGCTCCGCCAAAACTGCCTATGGGAGTACGGGCGGAGGCAGCTATATATATATCTTTCATTTTAATCTCTATTTTTTAATGAATTTGTTCTATTTTGAGTAGTGCTAAAATGACAGGTTATAAAATAAACCAGTTAATTTTCCACTGCCATCCACTCCTGTGTTGGGATACAGGAACAAATCAAATTCCTGTCCCCGTAAGCATTATCTATTTTGCTTACACATGGCCAGAATTTATTATCCTCAACCCATTTTAAAGGAAATGCCGCTTTTTCTCTGCCGTATGGTTTGTTCCACTGATCACTTAAAAGTATTTTGGAAGTGTGTGGGGCATTTTTAATTACATTGTCAGCTTTATCATATTTCCCTGCAGCAATCTCATTTATTTCTTCTCTGATGGCAATCATGGCTTCACAGAAACGATCCATCTCGGCTTTACTCTCGCTTTCGGTTGGTTCCACCATTAGTGTATCGTGCACAGGGAATGCAATGGTCGGGGCATGAAATCCATAATCCATTAATCGTTTGCCAATATCACCTACTTCTACATTTGTTTCTTTTTTAAAGGAAGCACAATCTAAAATCATTTCATGGGCGCAGTATCCATTTTTGCCCGTGTATAAAATTGGATAATGGCCTTCAAGTTTGGTTTTAATATAATTAGCATTTAAGATGGCTGTCTTAGTAGCTTCCGTGAGGCCCCTGGCTCCGAGCATTTTTATATAACCATAAGAGATCAAAAGAATCAACGCGCTTCCATAAGGTGCTGCTGATACTGCTGTTATAGCTTTTTTGTTCTTGATTTTTATTTGGGAATGAGAAGGCAGGTAGGCAGCAAGGTGTTTAGCAACCCCTATTGGTCCTACGCCGGGTCCTCCGCCCCCGTGCGGTATAGCAAATGTTTTATGCAGGTTTAAGTGGCAGACATCAGCTCCGATTTTCCCCGGACTGGTCAGGCCTACCTGTGCATTCATGTTTGCACCATCCATATAGACCTGGCCGCCATTATCATGAATAATTTTAGTAAGGTTTTTTATTCCTTCCTCGTAAACACCGTGAGTTGAAGGATAGGTAACCATAAGACAGGCTAAATTTTGAGCGTGTTCTTCTGCTTTTAACTGCAGGTCGGCGGCGTCTATATTTCCATTTTGATCGCATTTGACAATCACAATTTTCATGCCTGCCATAGCTGCAGATGCGGGGTTAGTCCCGTGGGCAGAAGAAGGGATCAGTACTACATTTCTGTGTTTGTTTCCCATTGCAGCATGATATGCGCGGATAACCATTAGTCCTGCATATTCTCCCGATGCGCCTGAATTTGGCTGAAAAGAAATAGCAGAAAATCCTGTTATTTCACAAAGGTCTTTCTCTAATTGGTCAATTATTTCTGTGTACCCCACAACCTGATCCAATGGAACAAACGGATGAATAGCTGCAAATTCAGGCCAGGTAATTGGCAATAATTCTGATACTGCATTGAGTTTCATTGTGCACGAACCTAGTGAAATCATACTGTGGGTCAGTGAAAGGTCTTTATTTTCAAGACGCTTGATGTAGCGCATCATTTCAGTCTCGCTGTGATACTCATTGAAAACCCGATGGGTTAAGTATGTCGAGGTTCTATCAAAGACTGAGCTAGAAATCAATTTGGAGTCAATTCGATGTATTTTGGTTGTCTGTTTGTCAAATACGAATGTGAAAACATTCAGTATATTGGAAATATCTTTCTCACTAGAGGTTTCATCTAATGAAATGGCTATTTGTTTATCACTTATGTATCTAAAATTCAGCTCATTTTTTTCGGCTATTTTTCGGATAAATTTTGCATCTTCAACCCCGACAACGATGGTATCAAAAAATACATTTGTTTTAATTTTAAAACCTGCTTTTTTTAATTCCTGAGCAAGAGAATAGGTAAGATCATGTATTTGCTGGGCAATTGCTTTTAATCTTTGCGGTCCGTGATAAACGGCATACATACTGGCCATAATTGCAAGCAGGGCCTGTGCGGTGCAAATATTTGAGGTCGCTTTTTCTCTCTTGATATGCTGCTCCCGGGTCTGCAGTGCCATTCGTAATGCTTTGTTTCCTGCTGCATCGAGAGAAACACCAATAATACGCCCGGGAAGTACCCTTTTATATTCCTCCCTGCAGGCAAAGAATGCAGCATGGGGGCCTCCGTAACCCACCGGGACCCCAAAGCGTTGAGAATTCCCAACAACGCAATCCGCACCCCATTCCCCGGGAGGAATTAAAAGGGTTAGTGCCATAAGATCACTTGCTGCACAGACCTGTACTTTATAAGATTTAGCGGCAGCCATGAAAGAGGAATAATCATTTATTTCTCCATTGGCATCAGGGTATTGAATAAGGGCGCCAAAATAACTCTCGTCAAAATTTATTTTGTTGTGACTGCCAATGATTAGTTCAATATTAAAGGGTTCAGCACGTGTTTTCAAAACATCAATAGTTTGAGCAAAGCAGTGCTCTGAAACAAAAAATTTCATTGCCCCATTGGCTTGTTTCTCTTTACTTCTGCTGCCAAAGAACATTAACATCGCTTCAGCTGCTGCAGTTGCTTCATCCAAAAGCGAGGCGTTGGCCAGCGGCATTGCGGTTAAGTCTATTACCATGGTCTGAAAATTAAGCAGGGCTTCCAGACGCCCTTGCGAAATTTCAGCCTGGTAGGGCGTATAGGCAGTATACCATCCTGGATTCTCTAAAATGTTTCGCTGAATTACAGGGGGCAGAATTGTATTGTAATAACCTAATCCAATATAGGACTGAAATAATTTATTTTTGCCAGCAGTACTTCTTAAATGCTTTTGGTATTCGTATTCAGATAGTCCGTCTGCAATGTTCAATGGTCTTGCTAAACGAATGTCAGATGGAACTATTTTATCAATTAATACTTCGAGTGAAGAAACGCCTATAATATCCAGCATTTCTTTTGAGTCTTTTTTGTTAACACCGCTGTGGCGCGTTATAAATTGATTTGTTTTCATATTTTAAGATTTAAACTGTCGCCCCTTCTTGTTCCTCCTCTTTTTTGTATTGTCCTGAATTCAGATTAGACCTGATTTCTTTAAATACAGTTATGGTCCTTTGAACATCCTCTAAGGTGTGCACCGCAGTGGGGATCAATCGTAGAATAATCATCCCTTTTGGCACAACAGGATATACTACTACTGAACAGAAAATATGGTGGTTTTCCCGCAGGTCACTCACCAAAGCGGTTGCTTCACCCAAGGTACCATTGAGGTAAACAGGGGTAACTGGAGAATCGGTATTGCCGATATCAAAACCTGCATCGGTAAGGCCATTTTGCAGGCTGTGGGTAATTTCCCAAAGCTTTTCCCTGAGTTCGGGTCTGGTGCGAATTAATTCCAATCGTTTTAAAGCCCCAAAAACCATTGGCATTGGCAATGCTTTAGCAAAGATTTGTGAGCGCATATTATATTTTAGAAATAATATTGCCTTTTTCGTACTGGCAACAAAAGCGCCGATTCCAGCAAAAGATTTTGCGAATGTTCCAAAATAAAAATCAATACCCTCCTGAATACCTTGTTCTTCACCGGTTCCCGCGCCGGTTTTGCCCATACAGCCAATCCCGTGAGCATCATCAACCAGGAGTGAAAAATTATATTTCTCTTTAAGGGCTACAATTTCTTTTAATTTACCCTGATCACCTCGCATACCAAAAACACCTTCTGTTATGACTAATATTGCGCCTTTAGTTTCTTCCACTATCTTTTTAGCACGCTGCAGCTGTTTTTCACAATCTTCAATATCATTGTGCTTGAAAACAAAACGTTTGCCAAGATGCAATCGCATTCCATCAAGGATGCAGGCATGCGATTCCGCATCATAAACGATAACATCTTTTCGATCTACCAGGCTGTCAATGATTGATACCATTCCCTGATAGCCGTAGTTTAATAAAAAGGCATCTTCTTTTTGAACATAGTCTGCAATTTTCTGTTCAAATTCTTCGTGCAGTTTGGTATTTCCGCTCATCATGCGTGCCCCCATTGGGTAAGCAAGACCATATTGTCTTGTACCTTCATTATCGGCTTGTCTGACTTCAGGATGATTGGCCAATCCTAAATAGTTATTCAGGCTCCATACCAATTTTTTCTCACCATTAAAAAGCATTGTATTGCTAATCTCCCCTTCCAATCTCGGGTAGGCATAATATCCATGTGCATAATGAGCATGATCACCCAATGGACCTAGACGCGTGCTTATTTTATCCAGTATAGTCATATATTTTTTAGATTGAATTGTTATTTTTTAAGATTTAGTTATCTTTCAACTTCTTATCCTTAGTAGTTTATAGTACAATAGCTTTGTTATTAAATAAAATATTTTCTTAAAGGGTTTAGATTTAGAAATCAATATTGCCTTGCTTTTTTAATGTCAGCAAGTTTATGTCGTTATTAGTTAAGATGTCTTCAGCCAAAAAATCAATACACCTCCACAGGCAGCATATTCCAGTTCAAAACTATCTGGGATTTCTTCCCAATTACTCCAATAGGTAACTAACCGCGTGCCGATAGGTGTTTTTTCAAGTTGTTCTTTTACATATTTAGAATAGGAATAAAATAATTCTCTCTCCGGAGCTATTGTTTTATCAATTGAGCACGAAGAATCAATATTTTCATAAAAAGAATTATAAAAATAGAAGGCCTCATAGTCAGAGAAATTAATTTTATTGATGTTGGAATGAATAAATTCTACATTAGTTACATCGTACTTCTCAGCAATTTTTTTTGATAATTTAATAAGCGATGCTCTTTGTTCCACACCATAAAACCTGCCTGTTGTAGAAGCTGCTCCTACCAGGCAGAATTTTCCTGCCCCGGAACCAATATCCAATACTTTTTTATAAGGCCTATCAACCAAATACTCAGCTGCAAATTTGGCTACTGCAACCGGGGTCCAATGACGGGCTGCGAGTCTTTTTATTCTACTGGGATACAGTTCATTGAAGGTGGTATCCTCAACAGCTATATTTAATTTGAGGAATTTAAATATCATTATATAAGTTCTATATATTCTTCATTGGTTAATAATCCATAATTACCCACAACAGTAGAAACTCTTAATAGCCAATGATTGTAAGGATCTCGATTGATACTTGAAGGGTTGGTATCTAAAATGACGTTCGTGGCCATAACCTTGCAATCAATAGGGGCAAGAAGGGAAAAAGTTTGATTAAGCCCATAGATCTTCCCCCATAGTATTTCCTTTTTCATGTGCTCGCCGGTTAGTTCGAATTCAATTAAACTGATTTCGCCTATTTCTTTCTGTGCAAAATCAGTGATACCAATAAAATAATCGTATAATCCAATCTGTCTTAACCACAAGTGATTTTTGGTATAATATAGTCCTTTGGGAATAAACATACTTCTAGAAATTTAAATTTGAATAAAAGGGAGTCTGAACAATAATTGCCTTAACTGGTTTGTTTCTGATATTGATAAAAATCTCACTGCCAACATTTGATTTTTCAGAAGCAACATACCCCATTCCTATGCTTTTTTTTAAAGTAGGCGACATGGTACCCGAGGTCACGGTGCCTATAATTTGATTTTTTTCATCCCAGATTTCATAATCATGACGGGGAATGCCTTTGCCAATCATTTCAAATCCGACTAATTTTTTTGTTAGCCCATTCTCCTTTTGAATTTTGAGAGAATCACTCTGAATAAATTCTTTAGTAAATTTTGTAATCCATTCCAGTCCGGCTTCTAATGGAGAAGTCGTGTCATTGATATCATTGCCATACAAACAGTATCCCATTTCCAATCGCAGTGTATCTCTGGCCGCGAGTCCAATAGGCTCAATGTTATACTCTTTTCCCGCCTCGAAAATGGCATTCCATAATAGTTCTGCATACTTATTCTGTACATATATTTCAAACCCGCCAGCCCCGGTATATCCTGTGGCAGATACTATAGCGTTTGGAATACCTGCAAATTCGCCTATTTCAAACGTATAATATTTCATCTCAGCCAAATTGATACTGGTCAATTTTTGCAGGGATTTTGCAGCCAAAGGACCCTGAACAGCCAGTAGGGAAATTATATCGGAAAGGTTTGTTATGGTAAGATCTAAATAATCAAGGGCTATATTATTGATCCAATCCAAGTCTTTTTGGATATTAGAAGCATTTACAACCAATAAATAATCCTTCTCACTCATCATATATATCAGCAGATCATCTATAATGCCGCCAGTTTTATTTGGCATACAGCTGTATTGCACTTTTCCTGGGAAAAGTTTTGAAGCATCGTTTGAACTTATTTTCTGAATTAATGCCAGGGCATCTTTTCCCTGTATAAGAATCTCCCCCATGTGGGAAACATCAAAAACACCTACAGCATCTCTAACGGTTTGATGTTCAATATTTACACCAGCATATTGGACCGGCATTTCGTAGCCGGCAAAAGGGGTCATTTTTGCTCCAAGGGCGTGATGAATTGCATTAAGTACTGTTTTTTTGATGTTTACGCTTTGATTTTCCATATCATCGACCTATTAATAATGCATAAGCATCGGATTTTAACAGTGCTTCTATCTCAGCATTATTTTCAATTTTTACTTTAATCATCCATCCCTCACCATAAGGATCAGTATTAACCAATTCAGGATTTGTTTCTAGTTTGGGGTTTAATTCAAGGATTTCTCCTGTCAGCGGAAGGAAAAGATCAGATACTGTTTTTACGGCTTCAACTGTACCGAATACCTCATGCTGGTTTAATTTCTCTCCAAGGGTTTCAATTTCAACATAGACAATATCACCTAATTCGTGCTGTGCAAAATCAGTAATTCCGATATAGGCTGTATCATTTTCAATTTTTACCCATTCGTGGTCTTGTGTGTATAAAAGGTTTTTAGGCATTTCCATTTTTTATTGTTTTTTAAGTTTGTTTTGTTTTTCTGGACAAGGCATATTCCCGTAAGCACAATAGATGCAGCATTGATCTGGCTCGGTTATTTCAAAAACAGCACTGCAGAACACGCATCTGCTGCTTAATATTTTACCTTTGAGCGGTATCCTCTCTGTATATTTAGAGCAGCACTCCGGGCACTGCATTATGGCTTTAGTGATGATGATACTATCCAATTTCAGCTTGGTTATAATTTATATTGAAGAACAGGTGCTCCGCCGCAGATTTCTTCATTGGCAAAATCTTCAAAAGCTTTAAAATTCGCTGCAAACTGATCTGCAAGATTCTGCGCCATTGTATCATAGGCTGTTTTATCATGCCAGGTATTTTTCGGGTTTAAAATCTCAGAAGGAACATCGGGGCAGGAAACCGGCATTTGCAGTCCGAATACAGGGTGCTCTGTAAAATCTATGTTCTCTAGCTTATTTTCTAATACTGCGGTAATCATTGCCCTGGTGTAAGAAAGTTTTATACGCTCCCCAACTCCATACGATCCGCCGGACCAGCCAGTGTTGATCAGCCAGACATTTACATTATTTTCTTTTAGTTTGCTTCCCAGTATTTCTGCATATTTTGCCGGATGCAGTGGTAAAAAGGGTTTGCCAAAGCATGCTGAAAAAGTAGTTTGGGGTTCGGTTATCCCTGTTTCGGTACCGGCCACTTTGGCTGTATATCCTGAAATAAAATGATACATCGCTTGGCCGACTGTAAGTTTGGAAATAGGAGGCAAGACCCCAAAAGCATCACAGGTGAGGAAGAAAATATTTTTTGGAATACCTCCAATGGAAGGATTTACAGCGTTATCAATAAAATCAATCGGATAAGCAGCTCTGGTGTTTTCGGTTACTGATACATTATCATAGTCAACAATATCAGTTCCTTCTAAGAATCGTACGTTTTCAAGAAGGGTTCCGAATCGTACTGCAGAAAAGATCTGAGGCTCTTTTTCCTGACTAAGATTCACGCATTTAGCATAACATCCGCCTTCAAAATTAAATACATTTTCATTATCCCAGCCATGTTCATCATCACCAATTAATCCACGGGACGGATCAGCCGAAAGTGTAGTTTTTCCCGTTCCTGACAAACCAAAAAATACCGCAGTGTCTCCTTGCTTGCCAACATTGGCTGAGCAGTGCATGGAAAGCACCTTTTTTTCGTGAGGGAGTATATAATTCAGGACAGTAAAAATCCCCTTTTTTATTTCACCTGTATAGGCGCTGCCGCCGATAAGGATTACTTTTTTGCTAAAATTAATTATTGTAAAATTATGCTGGCGTGTTTTATCAATTATGGGATCAGCTTTAAATTCAGGTGCAGCAAGTATTAACCATTCATGCTCAAAACTTTCCAGTTCTTTTTCGGATGGTCTTAAAAAAAGATTATGGGCAAATAAGCTCTGCCATGGGTTTTGAGTAATTACCCTGGCTTTTAATTGATATTCTTTCTTAGCACAGGCATATACATCCTTTACATACAGTTCTTCATTTGAAAGAAAATCTGTGACACGATTATATAGATTATCAAAATCCTCGGGAGCGAAAGGATGATTTATATCTCCCCACCAAATAGAGTCTGCTGTTTTTTCATCTTTTACAATATATTTATCTTTAGGTGAACGGCCTGTAAATTCCCCTGTGTCACAGGCTAATGCACCTGAACTGGTTATAACTCCCTGCTGCCTGTTTACGGTTTGTGTTACTAATATAAGTTCAGATAAATTCCAATGGATTGTTTTAGAGGCATTAATACCAATACTTTTGAGTTGTTCAATATGTTTCATGATTCTCATTGAGATAAAATTTTATTTTAAATTGTACAAAAGTAGACAGATTTGAAATCGATTTAGTTGATTAAAATAGTACATAAAACTTGATTTAAATCAAGTTTTAAAAAGACATGGGAAAAATATCGTAACTTTGAAATTAGCTATGATTTCAAAATTTATCTTCAATAATCAGTATATTTTAAACGAGTTGCCTCAGTGTGACAAGGATCTGCTTGAAAAGGTGATGCAAAGCAGAAAATATGTTAAAAATCAGACAGTATTTACTGAGGGAACATTGCCAACTGGTATTTTTTATATCCAGACAGGCAAGATCAAAAAGCACAAGGTTGATAATGATGGAAGGGAACAGATTATTTACATCTACAATTCAGGAGAGTTTTTCGGTTATTCAGCTATACTAAGTGAGCAGGCATATGGAGATACTGCCGTGGTTATTGAAAATTCCGTTATTTCATTTATTCCTAAAGACGACTTTTTTAATGTCCTTAATAATTCTGTAGTATTTTCGCGATTGCTTTTAAAATGTCTCAGCCGTGAGTTTAGTGTGATGGCAAATTTGATGGCTGTCTTATCACAGCGTACTGTAAGAGAGCGTGTGGCCCTTAGTTTATTGATTCTGCATGATAAATATAAAATAGGTGATGACCAAAAAGATGTTTTTATTACACTTTCGAGAGGAGATTTGGCAAATATGGTAGGTACTGTAAATGAAACTCTGGCAAGGGTACTGCATGATTTTAAGAATGAAAATCTTATTTGGATGGAGGGACGAAAAATTCAATTGATGAATTTTCAGCAATTGATCCATATAGCCAATTTTTATTGATTATATAGTTTTGATAATTAAAGGACTATACAAACTTAAAAAAGATTGTTAAAATGTTCAAGCACAAGGGAAAAAAAAGAAACTTAAAACATAATTTAAAAATTGCTTCTCTTCTATCGTTTGTTGCAGGAATGGTAAATGTTGCAGGTTTTTTTTCAGTTAAAACCCTTACAACAAATGTTACGGGACATTTTGCATTTTTTGTAGATGAAATTTTTAAACTTGATTTTTTTACAGCATTTATCTACTTTGGTTATATATTTTCCTTTTTTATGGGGTCTTTCACTTCTAGTCTTCTGATGGAGCTAGTAGTCCGCAGAAGAGAAAATATTGTGCATCTCATTCCTGCTTCTATTGAAATTGTAATTTTATTTTTTATTGCCATTTTTGGCGACGATTTAATTGTCAGTTTTCCCAATTTAATCTCTTTTACATTGCTTTATGCAATGGGAATGCAAAATTCATTTGTTACAAGGATCTCAAATTCTATTGTTCGGACCACTCATTTAACAGGTCTGTTTACTGATTTAGGTATTGAACTATCTCAACTTTTCTTTTACAGGGAACAAAATATGAAAGCCGAACTTTTTTCTTCAATTAAGTTACGAATTACAATTATCAGCTATTTTTTTATCGGAGGTATTGTAGGAGCTGTTTTTTATTCAAACATGGGACTACAGGTCTTATTTCTTGCAGGTTTTGTATTACTAGGGGGGCTAATTTATGATAATATAAAACTAAATTTAATCTTATTGAAACGGAAATTAAAAAATAGAAAGTAGAGATTACGACTATCAACTCAAAAAACAGATTGTAATTCTTCCGAGAAGTATTTTAGAGGAATAAATCACTTATTTGCCTCCGTAAAACAGCAAATTAATGAGTGGTTTAGTAAGAAAAGCAATCCATCTATCCTTAAAAAAAATACATGTTTTATGATTTACATGAGGGACGCTATTATAATACATTAACCAATCTTATGCCAATGATTGAAAGTGTAGATAAAAGTTATTTATTCGATAATTCAAGTGAAGAATATAAATTAATTGCCAAGATCGCTGAAAATAAACTGTCATTAGAAATAGACCCTTCTGAACTTCCTAACTGGTTTATTGATTATGTACTTAAGTATTATATGTAATTATTTTGCATATTATAGAAAACTTGATACGCTAAACAAAAGACAGAGAACTTTGTATACAGTTTCGAACCTAAGCTACTTAGAGCCTTATTTTATTGAGTTTGTATTTTTCAAAAATACAATGTGCCACGATTTTGCCACAAAATTTAGACTAGTGAAATATCTTTAAAACAGTCTTAAATTTTTGTGGCAAGATAATATCTACCCAGTTTCAAGCTCCGCGTAATGGGGCAAGTTTTGTGAAGAATAGCTAGAAACCTAGGTACCCAAAAGTAATATACTACTAACTTCTACTTATCTTTTGAAACCTGCGTTCCGATTCTGAAGAATAAACCTTTTTTTGTCTCAGCAGCACATTAAATTGGATGGCAATATTCTGGAGTTCCGTTCAATTTAATAATGCAAATAAAAAAATAAAGGAAAAATAAAAGTTGTAGGAATTTTGTTTACTTTTATGTAATTGTTTGATATGTAGCGTTATAAGTTGTGCATTCAAAGAATTCATATAGCTTAGTATTTTAATTGCCACATCAGATGCATTTTTTTTAAATGGCAATATAAATTATTTAAAAGTTGTCTTTTTTCTTATGAAGGCTGAACATCTAAAGAAGGAGATTTATAACTACTAAAATTTGATATATCATGAAAAAAAATCTCTTTGTTTTTTTATTCATGCTGCTATTGACGGCATGCAACCAAACGCCAGCAACATATTCCGGTGAGAAAGCCGATATTGAGGGTGCTGTTTCGGCAGAATTCAAACCTGCCAACATCAAGGAACAGATTGTTTACCAACGCGCAATCGAAGCTTTAGTATGGGGGATACCTGCCGTTAATTATGATCTTATGCTTCAGGCGATGCTGAGCAGCACCAAAGGAAAACAAAATGAGATCATATTTTGGTCAAAACCCGTAGACTGGCATAATCAAACACTAACGCCAAATCCCGACGCGATTTACTTTATGTTTTTTTTCAACACAAAGGATGCAGGGCCAATAGTTATAGATGTTCCTGCGGCAAAAAATGGCTCCTTTGCCGCCAATATTGACAATATATGGCAGATGCCCCTTGAAGATGCAGGACCTTACGGAGCCGATAAAGGCGCTGGCGGCAAATATCTGATACTGCCGCCTGACTATAAGGAAAATATTCCTAAAGGATACATTATACTGAAAGTCGATACCTATGAGGGGTATGGATTGTTCCGCTCCAACCTGCCCAGCCACAGTGATGCCGATATAGTGAATGCCGTCAATTACGGCAAACAGCTAAAGCTATATCCGCTTGCCAAAGCCAAAAATCCCGGCGAAACAAAATATACAGACGTGAAGGATGTGCTTTACAATTCCGTCATCCCCTACAACAGCCGGTTTTTCATCTCACTTAACCGCATTGTGCAAAGCCAGCCTATGCTGGAGCGCGACAAGGCAATGATTGATAAACTAAAAAGCATAGGCATTGAAAAGGGGAAACCCTATAACCCTGATGCACGAACCACCGAGATTCTGAATGCGGCGGCAAAAAGTGCGCATGACTATTTGGAAGCAATGCTTGAAAAAGGCTTCCCGCCGATAAATCCTGATGCAAAATGGGCTGTTCCCGCAATGCCGGAACTCGTTAAGGCGGGATCTTCGGGATATGCGGAATCTGATATTTATCCTACAGATGCCCGTGCATTAACCTATTCAATCGGTTATGTAGGCATAAAACGCCTGGGTACAGCGCAAATATATCTTATTGCAGGAAAAGACAAGGAAGGCCGCGCGCTTGACGGCGATAAAACCTATATTCTCCACGTACCTGCAAATGTGCCAACCAAGCAATACTGGTCGGCAACAGTCTACGACCGCACAACACATTGCCTTATCAAAAATCTGCCGCGTGCAAGCAGAGCATCGAATGCGACAGAGATCCAAAAGAACACAGATGGCTCGGTCGATATTTTCTTCGGCCCAAAATCCCCTGCAGGCAAGGAATCAAATTGGATCCCAACGGACCCTAAAGGAAAATTTGAAGTATTATTCAGGCTTTATGGCCCGGAAAAGCCCTTTTTTGACAGGGTATGGAAACTTGGAGATATAGAAGAGGTTAAATAATCAATTGCTAAACTTATGGAAAAGAAACTCATCTGCGTGATTTTGATTGCAGCCTTGACGGCATGCAACCAAAATAAAAACAGTGATGCGGAAGCATCAAATTCTAAAGGGATTGACAGCCTAGCGCCAGCCCAGGCAGCACGCGAGCTGCCAACGGGTCCCGACACCAATGTAAAAATCACCAGGGAATATGCCTCTCTGGCGGCTAAAGAGGCCTATTTTTGGGCATGGCCGTTAGTAAATATGTACAACCGCCGAATGGCTTTCAAGGATGTAAAAGAGCTGGCCTTGTCCGGGCCTCTGCTTATGGCTCCGCTCAATCAGTTTACCATGCTTACCGATTATGTGATACCTACGGAACGTGCCATAGCCTGCCCGAACCAGGATGTGGTTTACGGTATTGGATGCCTTGCTTTGGACCAATCGCCCGTTGTGGTGCAAGTGCCTGATTTTGGCAAACGTTTCTGGGTCTACCAGATAGTTGATCTGCGCACCGAAAGTTTCGCAAAATTGGGAAAAATGTACGACAATAAGCCGGGATTTTATTTATTGGCCGGACCGGACTGGAAAGGAGAGGTGCCTAAGGGAATAATAAAAGTTTTCCGCTCGTCAACCAATACTGGACTTGTGGGGCCACGTGTTTTTCTGGATGACACAAAAGAAGACCGAAAAGCAATTCAGGAGGTACTCAAATCAGTGGTTATGTATCCCTTGTCTGATTATGACGGCAAAATGAAAACCATCGATTGGGCCAATATCAAGAAACTTCCCGGAGGCGAAGGAGGAAAAGAAGAAGCGGTATGGGTGAACCCCCAGACATTCTTTGACGAGCTGCCTGTTGTGCTGGCAGATGCAAAGCCATTGCCAGGCGAGGAGGCGAAATACAAGCAGATACTTGCTGTAGTGGAAGCCTCCAAGAAAGACCCAAAACTGAAACAGGCGATGATCGATGCAGCCGTTGAGACAGAGCGTCAGGTAATAAAACCTTTAATGGAATTCCGCAGCTGGGGGATCCAATTGCCTTTTCACTGGTCAGGGGTAACGAACGGCGCATCGTGGGGCACGGATTATTTTACGCGCACTGCGGTAGCCAAATCCAATATCCTGGTCAATGCCCCTAATGAAACACGTTATTTTTATCAGGATCTGGATTCAGAAGGTGCCCGATTGAACAGCTCGAACAAATATAAAATTACTTTTGCCAAAGGGCAGCTGCCTCCTGTTAATGGATTTTGGTCACTTACATTATATAACGAGCATCACTTTTTTGAAATCAACAAGCTCAACAGATATTCATTGGGCACAAAGAACAAGACAATGGCATATAATCCGGACGGTTCGCTGACCATTTATATTCAATCAGTTCCGACTGATGCGAAAACCCAAAACAATTGGCTTCCGGCCGTTGAAAAGGGGGATTTTTCGCTTTATCTTCGCACTTACTGGCCAAAAGAGGAAGTAGTAAATGGAAAATGGACTCCGCCGGCAGTAATAAAAGTTGAATGATGCTTTGAGATTGTAGCTTTACAAGCAGTTTGGGTTTGATATTATATTTATGACTTAAACTTGCCCAGGCTCTTTTTTCTACGTTTTTGTTTTAAGAACAGCATACGCCAATTACTTGCCGCAAATTTAAAAAAGATGAAAAATCTGCTGTATGGGTCTTGCAAGGTTTTCACTTTTCGGACTCCCATTTTTTTGACGCATCAGCAGATCTGCCTACAATCAAAATCACTAAATTTGAATAGAATATGACATAAAAACCAACAGATCTTTCACAATGGAAAAAGCGATACAACTACAGGTGAGAAAAGATTTGGATGCCCGCCAGCAGCATACGATCCTTAGACTCAAAGGCAGCCTGATTTCAAAAGGATATACCGAGATCATCCATATCCTGGACCAGGACGAGGAGTTCCATATCAATACCTTTGAAACGGCCACCGATAAACGAAATGAAGTCCAGCAGTATATTGCGGCTTTCATAGATCAGGAAAACCTGGTGGATACCATCAGCATCAAATAATAATGGCATCTTTAAAATACAGAGCCCGCCGGCAGTCAGGCCGGCGGGCTTTTGAGCATTGTTTTGCTGCATAAAAAAAGCCGATATTTATCGGCTTTGGTCTTTAAGGGACTATTTTCTTCTTCTTTTGCAGGCACTCCTTAATCCTGTAAAGGTTTTGGGAAAGCAGGCTCAGAATCTGTTTGTGGTGTTTGGACGGCTTGTTCTTGAATCCCCTGCACTGCAGGATTTCCATACGGCTGAGAGAGATTTCTACGGTTTCCACGGACTGCTCTGCAACCTTAGCCGATAAGATAAGCGAATCTTTTTTCTCGTAGTATTCGTTCGTGAAGACACAATGTCCCAGATCGTCGCCCTCCTGCATGAAATCCCGAACGTTTTCAATGACCGAGATACACAATTCATCTTTTTGAAAAACGAGCCCGAAAAAGCGCTTTTTATCGCTTGCGTACCTTTTCTGCGCTTTTTCGATTTCAAGGCGCAGGTCATGGAGTTTTTTCTTTCTTATAAGCTCCCTTTTTTTCTGCACCAGATGGTCGTGCGCTTCAATAAGGTTTTCGGGACATACATGCAAAGAACAGGAAAGGTCTTTATTGAAATAACGCAAAAGTTCGAGATAATCTTCCCAAATCTGGACATCAGTTATTTTGTAGCTGTTTCGGATTACCGTTTTGACAGCAGTCCAATTGCGTTTTACCTGCTGTCGGGATGCGCCGAGATAATACTGCAATAAGTTTAACTGTTTTGCCTTTAGCAGGGTTTCTGCTGTGGGATCGGTCAACAGGGATGAAAAGAGCAGGTGGGGTGCAATATCATAGACTGAACTTTTAAAGCCGTTCCTTTTCAAAATTGGGAGCACTTTCATCTTTGGATATACCTTGTAGGGATTGATGTAATATTTGGCATTGCGAAAAAAATCCTTTGCTTTTATTTCAAGGGGGGAATAGAATTTCCAAGCATCTATCGTATTTGAAAATACATTAGTGCTTATTGAAAGACTGCGGACTTCCCCTTTTTGGCTTATCCAATGCTGTATCACTTCTTTACAAAAGTAAGTGGGCGCAAAATTTTTCTTCATGTGTTTGTATGCGATTACTATCCTAACCACCTGATATCCTGCACAAGTTTCTAAAACTGCAAAATATTCTATTTCCCTGAAATGCACCTGATTACAGGACTGCATCTTGAGCTTTCCTTTACAGGCGGTGCAGTTGGTAAATTTAGAGCATGCACTGACATTGTCGGGTTTCCACGAGTGCGCACACTGCAGACAGTAGAATTTTCCTCTTGATAAAACAGCCCAGTTCAGAAAAATACTTTTCTCAGCCCAAGATTCAACTTCGGGCGTTATAGGTGCAAGTGAACTGCTTAACGCCGTGAGCTGTTTTTCGATGTTAGTTTTGGGTATCATAGGTCAAAAAGTGTTAAGGCGGTCTGCACGGGTTTAACTTCCTGTTTTACTTGAGGTATGGTTTCGTTTTTGCTTGACAACGTGGGTATTTCAGGCTGAGAGAACAGGTCTGTTTTGGCAGTAGACTGCACTACAGCCCTGCACGCTACAGGGGCAGGAATACCGATGGAATCATCGGTATAGTACTTAATTGCCATGTCAAAAATTTCCTGATTGTCAAAGGCGCACAATCCTGTTTTTTTGACCTCGCCAAAAATGTAACTGAAACAGCTCTCGATGTTTTTGGTTTCTTTGGCAAGGCTTCGGGCAAAAACAGTATCGCCCTGCGCAGTTGTATTTAGATAATTCTCTATAGCGGTTTTAAAGTCGTCTGATGGTTTCATGATGGAAAAAGTTTGATTAACAGCTATTGTTCAAAGACATCTCTGTAAATGCCGTAGCAGTACTCCTCAAAGCAGAGCCAGCATAAAAAAGTGTAGTGGGGCAGTTTGTAGCGGTTTGCTACAGGCTCTCCGAATGCTTCTTCCAAATCCTCTTTGATGCCTTCCAAATCTTCAAGGTGTTTGATATAAAAAGCTCTGCAGTCGTTGTGATAGATAAATTCCCCTATCATACCGCTGATACAGCCCCCTTTCTGAAGGTCTTCGAGGAAAGACTTCAACTGCTGTTTTTTCTTTCCGTTATAGCCGTCCAAATGGCTTAAAATGATTTCGTTGAATACATGGCTTACATCATAATCCGAGTACTGGTTTTTGTCTAAGGCTTTCATAATGTGATTTTTTGGCGTTTATAAATACAATCCGAGCCCTCCCTTAGAAAGGCAGGTCATCGGGATCGTCGGACTGGTTTTGTTTTTTAGGCGTGATTACAGCGCCCGCAGACCCATCCTCTTTTTTGGCAAAAGCCAAAATCTTAAGGCTGTTGATGTGAAAGGTCAAAGACCCCATAGCCGAACCGTCTTGACCGATGTAGGTACTAATGCCCACACGCCCGAAGAGCTGAACAAGCGCGCCTTTTTTAAGCCACTGGGCAAGTTTTGCATTGAGCCAATAGGAGCAGTCGACAAAGGTTGTAATGTGTTTGTACTCGGTGCTTCCTTTTGGTTTGTAACTGTCATTGATGGCAATGGAGAAGTTAACGACCTGTTTTTCATTTCCCACTTTGCGGGCTAGTGCATCTTTTGTAATACGTCCTGTGATTTCCATGATTTTAAATTTTAGCGTTACTGTTATTTAAAATTTCTTTCTCCCTGCACTCCCAAAAATTGTTTTCAAAAGAAAAAACGGGAAAAAAGAAAGCAAGAACCAAGTGACCGGTTATGAGGATGCGGAGTGCTATAAGTCCCGAAGGGTGGCAAGCGAAAGCGGCGCCATTATGCGCATGCAGCATACGGCGGGCACTATCTTGGCTGCCTTTTTATGCCGTTTCGAATTGGAAATTTTAAGGACCTAATATTTTTTTGTAAAATAAATCTTAGATTGCTGATTGAATTTTTTGTAAAGTTTATACACAGCAAAATGTGTCCTAGTTTAAGTGAATGATAGAGTTAGCAATTGTTAACAGAGAAAAAGAAAATTCTAATATCTATCGCATGAGTGAATAAATATCCTTAATTACGGAAATCCGTAATTTCTTACCAATATAAATTTTATATATTTAGCATTAAAGATTAGTAAACATATTCTAGTTATGTATATAGAAAAACTTACAATTAAAAAATTCAGATCCATTGAGTATCTAGCAGTAGAATTCAATAAAGGGGTAAATATTATTGTCGGAGAAAACAATGTAGGCAAAACTACAATAATTGATGCCATTAGAATTTGTTTAAGCTTAGGTAAGCAATGGAGAGATATTGGAGTAAAAAATCCTGAAGATTTTTATATTGACGGTTCAGTTATTTCAGATATACTTGAGCCAATTGAGTTTACTATAGAATTTAAAATAGAAGAACCTGAAGATAGAAATCTTTTTCACTCTTTACTATGGCAGGATCCAGCAGGTATATTAGAACCGAACCTGAAATTGAACTTTTATTATGATATTGAAAAAGATGTAAGAGGAAATGAGAAGTTAAAATGGAAGGTATGGGGAGGGCATGATACAACAGTAGAGATGCCAGAGTTACAGCAGATTTATTACTCTTATCTTGAGCCATTAAGAAATGCTGAGCAGGAATTAAGGCCTTATGCCATCAATAACAAAGTTACATCGTTATTCAGGGACATGACCTCATATGAAAAAGCTGATCCAGCGGGAGCAGAAACGATCAGTCTTACGCATGAAAAGAAACATGAACTTTCTCAGGCTATTGAAAAAGTGCTACAAAATGATGACTGGACTGGCCTTATAAGTACTGGACAAAGTTTTATAAACGAGCATTTAGAAAAATCAGATATTAAGAAAAAGAGCTCTAAAGTTCATTTAAAACTTCTGGAGTATAAATATGATAATATTGTTAAGGGACTTCTAACAAGGAAGCCAGTCTATTCAGAATCAGTCTTGGGCATGGACCTGCATCTGCAGAAGTACTTTGATATCAGTCAGAATGGGTTAGGAGATAATAATATAATATTGGCATCAACCGTATTAGGCGATTTAAAAAGTAGAAGGGATCAGAAAATTGAGCACTATTATGCTTTATTGATAGAGGAGCCGGAGGCCCATCTTCACCCTCAACGCCAGAATACATTTTTCAACTATCTTAATACCTTACAGGATTTAGGGGTGCAGATATTCATTTCCTCACATTCTCCAACAATTACCGCAAAGTCAAATTTGGATAATCTGCTAATTCTGCAGCGTGATGAGGCGCAAAAAACATCATTTTTTACTACAAGAAAATCTGTGCTTACAGATCGAAATAAAGACTACTTGAGAAAGTTTCTTGACGTGACCAAATCACAACTCTTTTTTGCAAGCGGATGTATATTGGTGGAGGGAATATCAGAAGCTCTGCTGCTTCCAATATTTGCGAAAATAACAGGAAAGGATTATGACTTGGATAAAAATGGTATCGAAATCGTAAATATTAATGGAGTTGCCTTTGAGCCTTTTGCTAATCTCTTTAATGCAACTGATAAAGAAAAGCGACTGGCTACCTATTGTTCGATAATCACTGATGATGATAAAAGTATAATTAAGTCCGGAAATTTCATCAACAAATTGGAGGGGATTAATAAAATTCAGGCAGGTGAAGTTTTTAAAGAACTTAAAATTTTGAAAATAATCGACCAGAGCAATCGTATTGTTGATTTTGATGCAGCAAAGCCACTCAAAATTACAGGCTTTGAAACCAAAGAAGTATTTATTAAATCTATTCTATCTGCCAAGTTCAATAAATTATCTGACCGTGCCTCAAATGCAAAGAAACTTGAAAATAAGAATTTAAGAGTTGAATTGGCAAATCATACATTCGAGTATGAACTGATAACGGCAGATGATTATAATGCCAGACTGATTGCCCGGATTTATAATGATATGCATTCGAAAAAATACGTTGATGTTTTTGCAGATAAGCATGTATTGGCAATGGACATTTTAAAGAAACTGAAATCTAATAAGGATAAATCGGTTCTAGCTGAAAATATTGCATATGTGCTTGAAAAGAAGCCAGGAATGTGGAAGCATTTTATAGTTCCTTCCTATCTTCAAAATTCAATCCGTTGGGTAATTGACAAAAAGGTATAATCATTTAAAGATGAATTATGTATAGTAAGTTATCAGATGGTCAAAGGAAAATTTTAGATTATAACCAAGGTAATGTTGTTGTAAAGGCATGCCCAGGAAGCGGGAAGACTTATTCATTGGCAGCTAGGATATCCCGTCTTCTTAGAGAGCCAGATCTGGGAAAGAAAGGACTTGCTGTAATTTCGTTTACCAATATTGCCTGCCAGGAAATAGAAGACAGGCTTTCGAGCGATTTTTCTACTCCTGTTCCTTTAAGACATCCCCATTTTTTGGGAACTATAGACAGTTTTATCAACACATTTATTTTTCTTCCATTTGGGCACCTGATTATGGGATGTCCTTCCAGACCTGAATTGGTTGGAGAGCCGCATGGTCCATGGAGTGTCAAGAAATTTGATAAGGATTATGACCAATACTTTGATAAGACTACCTTTAATTCCGAAGACATTTTAATTCGTATAGCCCCTTATCAGGCATTTCATTTTAAGTGGAACTATATCACTATAGGCGGTACCGTTAATGGCCATATTACTAATATTATCAATTCCAAATGGGCATTATTTAAGAAAGGGTATGCCAATCAGTCTGATGCCAACTATATTTCTCTTAAGGTGCTTGAAAAATATCCTCTGATAGCAGAAAACGTAGCTAAAAAATTTGTTAACTTTTTAATTGATGAATGTCAAGATACCAATGACATACATATGAAAATTATTGACATATTAAATAATAGGGGCAATAGCAATATTATGCTGATTGGCGATCGCGACCAGTCGATCTTTGAATGGAATGAAGCACGTCCAGAGTTATTTGATGCAAAATATAATATATGGGATAAAATACTTTTATATGAAAATAGGAGAAGTTCACAGCATATTTGTAATTTCATTAGAAATTTGTCTTCATTCTCAGAAATAAAGGCTGTAAATGAACGAGTAAAGGATTCGGTTTTAATTCCTTCGATTTTAGGTTATAAAATGACAAAGAAAGCCAGTAAAAAAGACCCTACCGTGATAACAGCTGAAGAAAGTCATGAAGCTTTTCGTAAAATTCTAGACGATTTTATTAAGGAGTGCGAAAGTAATGGGATAATTATTAATAAAGAAAACGTGGCAGTTTTGTACAGGGGTACTGCGAGTTCGAAGTACTTAGGGCTTAGTTCTGATGTCCATAATTTTGAAACCATTCCATGGCTGAGAAACCATTATCATGTGAAAGGCATGATAAAAGGTAAGCATATGTATGAACACGGAGGATTGAATAAAGGTTATAAATTATTGGAAAAATCATATTTTGAAGCACTTCTGCGTCCAGCGGATCCAAATTTTTACTGTAGTGGACAATTTATAAGTAACAAAATAGAGGCTCTGGGTATCAAGGAGTATAGAAGAGAAATTTTTAAGTTTATCGATGCTTTGCCATTTACAAAAGATAAAACTCTGAATACTTGGATAAAGGAGGCAAATAAATCTTTGTTGGATTTGGGAATTAATATTATTTTAAATATAGAGAGTAGCTTCGGTGATGTAATGATTGATGATTATTTTGGAGAAGACTTAAATAGTGAACGCCTGCATCCATTTTATTTCGGGACGGTTCATTCAGTAAAAGGCAAAACCTTTCAAGCTGTGCTGTTGTTATTAGGAAAAAAATCGGTTCTTAAGAATTATGAAACCATTTTAAAAGCTGACCCAAAATTTTTAAAATCAAGCGATTTGGAAGAGCTCCGGATTGTTTACGTTGCGTTATCAAGACCTGAGTTATTTTTAAAGATGGCAGTTCCTGATTCTGATGTAAAATTATGGACTGATAAATTGCTTCAAAATAGTGAAGAATATACCTAATGATGTGACAAGTTATTTTAAAGATTAATGGGCTTTCGTGTTTTTTAATCAGTTTTTATGATTTTAATATTTTGTAACTATCAGTTAATGAGTGTTTTAATTTTTAAATTCATTCTTGTTTAAAAAATGAACGGTGCGCTTAAAAGGTAAAAAATAAAATTTATAAGGGCAGTGTGACAAATGGAAAAACAACAACAGACAGTACAGGAAAAATATAATACATTTTTAAGCGGACTGCTTGAGCAGAAATTGTTTGAATCTGCTATGGAACTAAATGCAACTTTGGTAAAAACTTTTAATGTTACTCCGCAGTATGCAAGAAAAATTCTTGAAAGGGCCGTGGCGCAAAATGCAATCAAGTCTTCTGCTCCTTACACTTTTGGAAAGGGCCAGTATGTGTATATTTATAATGAACATGATTTTGGCAAAGACGGTATAAAAAGGATAGCAGAAAAATCCCGTCCTCCAATATATAGATTATTGGAACTGATGGATCAGAACAGGGGTATTATATCATATTATGAGGCACTTAAAATTACAGCTGCACCATTAGAAAAGAGCTCAACTAAGGTAAATTCATTAGATGATATACTTACTCTTTTGATGAAGCTTGATATTGTTCATAAAATAAAGGATCGAAATGATCTTGTTTATATCGTTTATAAAATTTACAAAGATAAAGAGGCTACTTTGGAAATAATGATGGCAGATCATTTTGCTGGCATGGTAGCAGACTGTAGCGTTCTTCCAGATGTGCTGCGCTGGCTAAGTAATGCCAACATTATTGATATTGGCAATGTAATATATAGAAATAAGAAGACACCACATATTGGAGCTAAACACAATAACCTAGTCTGGGATGCTTTTGCATATTCAAGGACAACAGGTATTAACCCGATTTTGGGAGCTAAAGCGGATACCGTAGATAAAAAAACTCTAGTCGCACTTGATGTTGCCCTTACTACGGAATACTCAGCAATACATCTTGATGCATTTATTGGCAGAATTCAAATCAACCGAAAATCTGTAAATCAGGAGGATAGAAAAATACTTCCCATTATTATTTACAGATTGTGTTCCACTCATACAATTAATAAAATCAGAAAGAATGGAATTATAGCTTTTGATATAAGCGCTATTTTCGGAACAAAAATTTACGAAGTATTAAATCGTTTCCAGGAACTCTCTGTGCTTCTGAAAGAAAGTGACGGGATAGAACAAACAATAGAAGGTATATTAAAGACAATCAACAATGCAGGTCAGGATGAAGCGTTGAAAGAACTTAGAGGAACTTTGTTTGAGTTTTTGATGTATCCCTTATTAAAAACATTGTATCCGAATGCTTCAATAGAAAGAGGGAAAATATTAACTATAGGAAATAAGGAAGAAAAAGAAAGCTATGAGTATGATTATATTATAGAATCGAGTAATCCTCCAGAAATAATTTTTGTTGAACTAAAGGGATATAATTCTAGTGCGACAATAAATTTGGGTGATACAAACAAAAAAGCAACACTCCGGTGGTTTTTTAGAAAAACGTTGCCTTTCGCAGAAAAGTATTACAAGGAAACAATTGAAAAAGGAAAAAAAGCAAAAGCTGTATTTATCACGTCAGCTAATTTTTTTGATGACGGGAAAGAATTTATCGGGAAGATGAATGCAAGTAAATACAAGTCTAAGCTTTTGGAAACTGGTTATGAAAGACAATCTCTGCTTTTGCTGCTCAAAGAATATGGATTTGAAGCTGAGATAAGAATTATTGATAAATTTTATTCTGGTCCCGTGTATGAGGATGAGGATGATAATGAAGTACGAAATATACTTTCTGATCTCGAAGCAGACCTATTGTAGGTAAATAATCTGTTAAACATCTAACTTTTTATGAATTTCCACATAAGTATGTCACTGTTTTCAATTTACGGCGTCATTTTTTGTCTGGGCAGATTAATCTCATGCTCTTGCGGATAAGGTTTACGATGTGTCATACTTACATCCTCTCGAATCTGTTCATGAACTTTATATTGTCTATCATTGGCATTTGAATATCTAGGATCTGCAATAAAAGGCATTTTGGCCATTTTGGTTACAGTAATAGTTGGGAAGTGATAATCGACCTCAACATTTCCTAATAATAAATAACAGCCTCCTCCCTGAAATGGATATTTCGCAAGACTGTCTGTAAAATGTGCAGTATCGAAAAATTCCCCGTCAGCATCAATCCAGGTTCCGAAATACATAGCACCCATCTTTGTAGGGACGTGCTTGCGTGAGATGAGATACGCCAGCATGCGGACAGTTTTCCTATGATACATCAATAAATCTTTTGCCATTACATCACCTCTGAATTTTGTCTGCAATAAATCAAAAGGGGAGCAGGATACAGGGAAACTTAAGAGTTCTATTTCATCGAAGGCATCTTCAAATTCAGAACGTTCCAGTTGTGGAAGCTCGTATTCCTTGACAGGTTCTTGAATGAGCATCAGGTTTCGGTTTTCGGGTTTAAAGTTGACTAAAATAAGCCGAGCAATTACAAGCAGCTGATTTTTTGATTTACCTGTGAAACGGAATGCACCGATGAAAATAAGGATCTGTATTCCTTCGATGCCAATAGGAATGCGGTTGATAAAATCTTCAAGTGATTTGTATAATCCGTTTTTTTCACGTTCCTGCTGTATGAGAAGAGCGATTCTGGATTCGAGGCTCTGAAGGTGCATGAAGCCCAGATAGACATCTGTGCCGTAAAGTGTGGTTTCAAGTTCACTTTTGTTTACACACGGATTATGAATTGCAGCTCCCGACATTTTTGCTTCATGGACATATACTTCTGTGCGATAGAATCCTCCCTGATTGTTGATAACAGCCACCATAAACTCTACAGGATAATAAACTTTGAGATAAAGGCTCTGATAACTCTCTACCGCATAAGATGCCGAATGCGCCTTGCAGAAAGAATAACCAGCAAAAGACTCGATCTGGCGGTATATTTCCTCACTGAGTTTTAGCGGATGGCCTTGCTGTAGACAAGAAAGAAAGAAATTATCCTTCACTTTCTGCAGTGCTGTTTTTGAACGTCCTTTCCCTGACATGGCACGGCGCAGGATATCTCCATCAGCTGCTGGAAGCCCGCCATAATGCAGTGCAATTTTGATAACGTCTTCCTGATATACCATAATACCGTAAGTTTCGCCCAACTGCTCCTGAAAGACAGGGTGGAAATACTCAAACTTGTCTGGATGGTTATGGCGGAAGATATACTCTTTCATCATTCCTGACTGCGCCACACCGGGACGTATGATAGAGGAGGCTGCTACTAAAGTTTTGTAATTATCACAATTCAAACGGCGAAGCAGTCCACGCATGGCAGGGCTCTCAATGTAAAAACAGCCTATAGTCTTTCCTATTCCGAGAAACTCATTGCACTTAGCCTCATTTTTTGAAATTGTAGTATCACGTATGTTAAGACGAATGCCACGGTTTTTTTCAATAAGCTTTACACTATCATCAATATGCCCGATCCCACGCTGGCTAAGGATATCAAATTTTTCAAGCCCAATATCTTCAGCTATATGCATATCAAAAAGAACAATTGGAAAGCCTTTTGGAGGCATTTCCAGCGGTGTATAATTGGTGATAGGCTCTTCGGAAATGAGTATTCCGCAAGAGTGCATACTACGTTGATTAGGGTATTTTTCTAAGAGCATTCCATACTGCTGTACTTGTCGAACTACTTTATTGGAAGCATGCAGTTCCATAGGATTTTTGGCAAGGGCATCAAGTTCTTCTTTTGGAAGCCCGAAAACTTTGCCAACTTCACGAAAAATAGAACGGTATTTAAATTCAACATTTGTACCGCAGAATGCTACGTGATCATAGCCGTAACGAGAAAATATATATTCAAGAATCGTATCACGTTCCTTCCAGCTCCAATCAATGTCAAAATCGGGCGGACTTTTACGATTCAGGTTTAAAAACCGCTCAAAGTACAGATCAAGTTCCAAGGGACAGATGTCGGTTATGCCCAGACAATAAGCAATGATGCTGTTGGCACCGCTTCCGCGACCGATATGAAGAAATCCCTGAGAATTACTGAATCTTATGATATCCCATGTAATCAAGAAATAACCGCTGAACTCCAGCTGGTCAATCACTTTAAGTTCTTTGAACATACGCGATTTAGCCTCCGCATTATTTTTGCCATAGCGCCACTCCAATCCCTGCTGAGCCAGAGTTGTCAGCAGCAGAATATCATCTTTTTTACTGTTGGTGTAAAATTTCTTGTTTTTAGGAGTTTTAAAATCAAATTCAAAATTACATTCAGCAATAATTTTTTCGGTATTTGAAATAATCTGAGGATACTCGGCATAAAAGGAAATCAAGTATTCCAGAGGCTGCATTACTTCAGTTTCCAGACAGTAATCTTCAGTAGTCAGTTTGGATAATATCAAGTTCATATCAATGGCACGCAGTATCCTGTGCAGGTTGTATTCGGTTCTTGTACGGAAGGTAACAGGCTGGAGGATTACCATTTTTTCCTGCCTCTTTTTCCAATCAGTCAGAACCAGTTTCTGGAGCTGTTCCGGACGAATGCCGATGTATTCATTTTCCTTTAAAAGAAGAGGAGCGTTCTCTAGAGGATAAATAACAAATACATTGTCAAATTCTGGAGCAGATTCAGGCAGAACAGTATTGTCAAAATTATGTTTGGTCAAGAAACGGTTCATTTCTGCAAGACCTGATGCGCTTTTTGCCAGTCCTATAAAACGCAGTTTATGTTCCGAGCGGAATTCTATTCCGACAATAGGCTTAATTCCAATAGCTTTACATCCTTTTATAAAATCATAAATGCCTGTTACGGTATTAATATCAGTCAGAGCCATTGCATTAACACCGCAAACCGTGGCCTGCGAGATCAACTCTTCGAGCGGAATAGTTCCGTGGCGAAGAGAATGAAAAGAATGACAGTTGAGATACATTTAATCTGATTTACGTTTTAAAATTTCATTTTTAGTATTGGGTTTGAAAGATGCCCCAGCGCATCGCATTACTGCATCAAAGCCGTAACGGCTTTTCATTCGATCCATGGCCTGATAAAGTGCCAGCATTTCCTCAGTATCCTGAAAAAGGTCTATTTGGTAAGTTCCCCGCACGAGTCCACTGAATCTTACTCCAATTAGGCGAAGTCGCATACGACGTTGGTATAGTTTTTCAAATAAATCTGTAACAGTTTTCGAAAGGATATGATCAGCTGAGGTATATTGAACCCGGCACTGTTTGGTTTCAGTATCAAAATTTGCATAACGTATTTTGATGGTTACTGTCGAGGTCAGCCATTCTTCCGAGCGCAATTGAAAAGCCAGTTTTTCTACCATACCTAAAATAATCCTTTTGAGTTTTGGAATATCGATGGTATCTTGGGTAAAAGTATGTTCGGTAGATATTGACTTTCTTTCGGTATATGGCTCAACGGGATTGTTATCTATTCCATTGGCTTTCTTCCACAGCTCAGAACCATTCTTTCCTATCATCTGCTGAAGTACTTCGCAGGGCATCTTAGAAAGGGTTTCAATTGTACGAATCCCTATACGTGAGAGAAGCTGAAAAGTTTTATCTCCGACCATGGGTATTTTCTGAACAGACAAGGGATTCAGAAAAGACTGAACTAAATGTTGAGGTATCTCCAGATTCTGTTTTTGTTTGCCTTCGCCTGTACCAATTTTAGAAACTGTCTTGTTGATGGATAGGGCAAATGTCAGGGGTAGGCCAGTTTCTTTTATAATGGTCTGAGCAAGCTCATTTGTCCACTTATAACTGCCATGAAACTTATCCATACCTGTAATGTCCAGATAAAATTCATCAATGCTTGCTTTTTCTACAACAGGCGCTTTTTCTTGAATTATTTCTGTGATCTCATGGGAAAGCCTGGAGTATAATTCCATATCACCTTTCATAATTTTAGCCTGCGGGCATAATTTCATTGCCATATGAATCGGCATTGCTGAACGCACTCCAAAACGGCGTGCTTCGTAAGAACATGATGCTACAACACCTCTATCACCACCTCCAATGATGAGAGGAATCCCGTTAAGTTCAGAATTGGTAAGTCTCTCGCAGGAAACGAAAAACGTATTCATGTCAATATGTACAATGGCCCGGCTCATAATCTATATCATTTTACACAGGTCAAAATTAGTACAGATAATAACATTATTTAAATATTATTATGTTACAAATAGCAACAAAATTTAAAAATCCTTATTTTACAATACTTTATGAAATGCAAAAAAAATCAGAATTTGGGTTTGTTCAGAATTTACGTCGTAATCAATAAAAAGATTTTATTTATGAATAGACCTAATGAAATGTTTTGCCGGTATAAATATTAAGATCAATTAATTTAGTGTAAGAGAAACATAAATATGCTGATCCTTTTTCCAAAAAAGCAAAATCAGCTGTCCTAAATTTAAATTTTAATACACATTTTTTCTTTATCTAAACGATCAAGATTGTGAAAACGTTTTTAATTTTTCTTTTTTTTCACTATCAGATGTTTGCGGTTCACGTCACCTGCAATAATATCAATTTCAGATTCAGAAAGATCCTGAATATCTTTTTTAATCTGCGCGTAATTTCTATTTACAATTCCATTTTCCAAACTGCGAACTGTGGGAAAATCTATATTATTTTCAGTTTCTTTCTGAAGTGCTTTATGATCGTTTAAAATTTCTGAATGGAAACTTTTAAGATCAATCCTGCAATCAGGATTATCTGCCGTCATACCAACAAATTCCCCAGAACTCAGCGATGCAATTTTAGAGGCAGGAACGGCAGATTCAAGCTGGCGGGACCTGCTTATGGACGTATCTGAACTGTTAATGGAAAGGCTTTCACGTTCCTGCATGATCTTTCCAAAACGCTCAGAAAGCTGTTTAGCAGTATCCCCTGTAACTTGTCCTGAGATTATATTTCCCGTTATGTTCATAATCACATCGGCCTGCTCACGGCCATAATCTTTTTTGAGCTGGCTAAAGTCCTGTATTCCCAAACAGGTACTGACTTTATTGCTTCTTGCTGTTGCAATCAAACTATCTATATTGTTTAGATATACGGTTGGAAATTCGTCAAATATCAGACTGCTTTTAAATTTATCCTTCTGGTTTACCTGCTTGACAAGGCGGTTGATATACAAAGAAAGTACGGCTCCATAAGTCTGTATTTTCTGCGGATTATTTCCCATGCATACGATTTTAGGATCTCGTGGATTATTAATATCAAGCGTAAAATCATTGCCGCAAAGCACGTAATAAAGCTGAGGAGAGGAGAGCCTTGACATGGCAATTTTAGCTGAAGCAATTTGTCCCTCAAGCTGCTCTGACGCCTCATTTAAATACGCGCTGACAAAGGGATTAATAAGCACTTCAATTTCTTTTTCAGATCTAAGAAGCGTAAATAGATTATTATATTCCAGCTGCATGAGTTCAATCACATGAGGAAGAGTGCAGAATTCACCATTGTTGTATTTTTTCAAATACCATATGACAGCGGTTAAAAAATTGATCGGGGATTCAACAAAAAAATCGCCTTGTTTTTTGATCCACTCGCGGTTGAGTCCCAAAAGGATAGTACGCGCAGATTCTGCTGCGTCGGTTATGTCTGTCATGGAAGAAGGCTCAAGGGGATTGCATCTGTGGGAGCGGGTGAGATCGTCAAAATTAATGACAAAAAACTTAGGCTCGATTAAATACAAATGTCTGTATTTCAAATAAGCATTATAAGTGATTTTGGTCAGGTCATCGAACTTAAAATCATACACAAACATCGTGAAACCCTTTGCGATATGCTGGGTGATGATATGTCGGATAACAAAATAGGATTTACCTGATCCTGGCGAGCCGCATACCAGAAGACCTCGAAAAGGATTGATGATATTGATCCAGCTTTTTCTCACTTTATCCTTAAGATAATACTTTGCAGGGAGATTAATGGAAAATTCATTTTCCAGAAGCCTTTCTTCCTGCGGAAAGGTTTCATTTTCCCTATTGAAGATGTCACGTCCGTTTAAAGTCCTGCTGATCATTCTGCTGATCAGTGTTCCTCCGGTAATCACCAGAAGGAAACCAAGGCAGGTCAAGCAGATATAGACACCAAAGGCAGATAAATTAGTAAATCTAAGCAACAAAATAAGCTGACTTCCAAAATATAAAAAAAGCCCTGAAGCAATAAAATATACAGCCGTCTTAAGTCTTAATTTTTCATTCTTACGGCCCTTAGCACCCATTAGGGAAATAAATACCAACAGCAGTGCTATAAACTTGGATTTAAGGAAGCTGCTGAAGAGCCCAGTCCTGTAAATATTCTCCAAAATCCGGTTGCTGAATTTCGATGTCAGTCCTAAGTCAGCAAAAAAGCTGTAACCGTAATAATAAAAATGGACCCCCAAAATAATAATGCTAATCAGCCGGGTCATATCCAAAATTTTTCTCAGTGCCTGTTCATTTTCTCCTGTCTGCATAACTGTAATTTTTAGAATTTATTAATTATTTGAAAGACCCTTTCTTTTTCTTCTTTTCTTTTTTTTCTTCAATGCCGCAGGAAGATAAATGCCGGGATATTCCTTTTGAAAGAGACTGCTGATAAATTCCTGCAATGGCTGTGGGGATAGGTTCTTTGACACCAGAATGTCCTGTATTTCCAAAAGGATTTTGACCGCTGGATTTTTTAGAAATTCAGATGTAAAAGCAGTATTTAAAAAATTTGCTTTCGTGTTTCTGCACCCCTGCAGTACAGCCGCTGCAGAGAATTCTTTTCCCAGCTCGCTTCCGTTGCAAACCTGTTTAGAAACATGGTCTATATACGTTAGGCCATACAATGAACCATTTTGGGCAAGCCTTTTAACCAATGTAATTCCGTGGGATTCCAGAGCCAGTGCCAGTTCCTGCAGAGACGGTGTTTCTGATTGAAATAGAGAACGTACCTCATTTTTTATTCTAAGACCGGGTCTGGAATTCTTAATCCTGTTTTCTTCAAATTTTCCCTCAAGGAACCTAAGGGTTGGCTTGTTATAAAAATCACTGGCTTTAATAGGAACACCGATCTGTTTGCCATCTTTATCCACAATGCGGTAAACCAATCCTCCGCCTTTAAAAACACGTGAACTTTCAGAGCCGCGGTCTGCCATTACATTGTAAAGGTTCAGGACAGCATTAAGCTGCGGAAGGCTTTTATACTGATAGGTATTCAGTACAAAATCCAGTACTTTGGCAACTGCTTTTTTGGACTGAATTTTTCCATAACTTACTATTGAGGGGTTTATAGGCTCTAAGCTGTAATCGACCTGCTTTTCCCGGCCCTGCGCTTTTATGAGATTGAAGTCCTTTTCAATTTTTATACGGGCATTCTCAGACTGGTTGCGGCCAATATTCTGCATATCAATTCTTCTGCCGTCTGGTTTTACTTTTATTGAAATTATATGAATGTGCGGATGTGCTGCATCAAAGTGCTGATAAACCAGAAAGGGCTGGTTGCTGAATCCGATTTCAGTCATATAGGTATAGGCGATCTCCATCAATCTATCCGGGTTCAGATCTTTCTCCAAGGGATGAAAATTAAGGGATATATGAACACTTCCACGCTTAACATTTTCATTAAGTTCCAATTGATTGAGGAGTAAATTTATTTTTAGTGAGCTGCTCAGATGGTTGTGATCTGCAGGATAATTTCTCTCACCAATACACAAGGCATCACCAAGAGAAACTTTGTTTTCGTTGTAATGAAATATCCTTCTTACCGACTGTCCTGTTTTAATTACTGCAACCATTTTTCAGCGAGTTTTAATACACAGTTTTTTATTTTTTCAATGGAATTAAAAAGTATTTCTTTCTGCTCCAGAGATGCATAAATCCAATCCCTGAATTCAGGAATCTGCTGCAGGGTATGGAGCTTTTTCACCATCTGGTTATAATTGTTTCCGACCGCATTAAGGTCTGCTCTGAGCCTGCTGATTTCTAGTATAAAATCATCCACAGACTGGTTTCTGTATTTTAGAATTACTGGTTTTCCCAGCATATTTTTTCTGGCAAAATCGCTGAGTTTAGGACATAGGGATTTTTCAAATCTTCTTTGAAGAAGGTTCATTTCTTCTGTCGTAAGCCGAAGGTGGACCCACTTGATACGGTTAGTGTTTTTCTCTTTCATCTTGTTTCATTTTCATTTCTAAAACCATATTTTTCTTAAAATTTCTCTGCCAGCGAGTTTCGAGCCATTGGGCAGCCAGAGAGCGGTTGTGATACAACCGGACATCTGGCCGACTGCAGGAACGATGCAGTCTTTCAGATTCTTTAAAGAATTGCATAGAGAATTATAAGTTATAGGATTTATTATAAATCTACAGAGTGGCTCTTCCTTTATAAATCAATGTACGAATGTAGGAAAGCCACAAATGCCGGGCAATCATCACTAGATTTTGATGTGAATAAACTCAAGGGAGCTTCTTATTTTTACATCAAATAGTATTAATCTAAAAACGTTGAAATTATGATTACAAAAAATGAAGTTTCCAAGGTATATGATACTGTGCTGAGTACACCTGGAATGAGCGAGCTGGTGAAGATTGATTTGAAAATTTCGCGAAAAAATGTATTGCTGCTGAGCCATGTCATCAGTAAAGGGCTGGATCCAAAAACCGAAGATTCAGGACTGCTGGCCGGAATCTCGGAGCAAGGAATCTCGGACCTCAAAAATCTTTCCGAAGATTGCCTGCAGAAAGCAGGACTTGTGGAACTGAATCAAAAGCTGATAACACTCAGCGGAAGTCTCTAAGAAAGAAAGGAGCATTCTAAAAATGATGAGCGCTTAACAAATAAAAACTATTTGTCAAGCGCTTTTCTCGTATCAGTATTTCTGTACGAAATTGGCACGTTTTTTAAAACTTTTGGCACGTTTTTGATAACCTCAGTTCAAAAAAACACCTCTACATTTGCTAATGATCTTTTTTGCTGTTACCGGCATTCTCGAAATAGGAATATTATAAACTTTTTGATTATGAAACTACGATTCAATTTTAAAAGTGTTTTTATAGAAGTAGTAAGCCTATTGTTTATACTATTATTTGTCTATGCCGCTATCACTAAGCTTCTCGATTTTGAAAATTTTCAGGTCCAATTGGGACAGTCCCCGCTACTAAGTGCATACGCTTCGTGGGTATCGTGGCTGGTACCGATAATTGAATTGGTCATTGCAACGGCCTTGATTATTCCAAAGTGTCGTACAGCAGCTCTTATAGCATCTCTGGGTATGATGACTATGTTCTCGGTATATATCATAATCATATTGAATTATAGTTCTTTTGTTCCCTGCTCCTGTGGAGGAATCCTAGAGAAAATGAACTGGAAGGAGCATCTAGTATTTAATTTGTTTTTTGTACTACTTGCTGTAATAACTATTATGATCATGCCTGTAAAAAAAGAATTTAATGCCGAAAACAGGATTTTTAATTTTGAAAAAAAACACAAGTATATTTCATTACTTTCTTCAATTTTTCTAGCTGTAGGAATTATGTTTTTACTCTTTATAAAGTCTGAAAGCACCATGAAATTTGATAATTCTTTTATAAGGAGGTTCGCAGGAGGGACTGAAAAGATTTATGAAAAAAACCTGTATTATAACTCCTTTTATTTTGCAGGTGCAGTTGAAGGGAAGATCTATTTGGGAAATCGAAGCGCACCGCTAATTGCCACAGAATTGGATACCGCTCTTGTTATTGTGAAGTATCACACAATAAAAGTAAATGATACTGCAATTTCAAAAAGTGCACAATTGAGGATTAATCAATCGGGCTTTTATCTTATTGATGGCAGCATATCATCGGTTTTCAGGGGAAAAATGCTTGATTGGAAGGCAAAAATTATTAGGAGAGAAAAACTGAGATTCACACAGCCGCAAGTTGTAGATTCTCTCAATATATCTTTCAGGACTATTGATCAAAGTACTGATCAGAGCGAGCTTGGAAGTCTGTTTTTGGGGTATCATGCAAGAGTTAGTATTCAATCTGATTTGCTGCAGAAACAAGTAGATGGAATGTTTGATGTTGACGGAAAATTATATTATGACTATTACAGCAAGCGGCATGTCTATATTTACACGTACCGAAATGAATTTATAGTATCGGACAGCAAATTAAATTTGATTTATCGAAGCAATACGATTGACACAGTTAGAATGGCCAAAATTAAGGTAGCCTTCATAAAAAGCCGTGGGGTAAAGAAATTGGCGGCTCCACCTTTGGTTGTCAATAAATATGGAGCTGTTTGCCACAATTTATTGTTTATAAATTCTAATATAACCGGAAGATATGAGGATCGGAAAATGTGGAATCAGGCGGCTGTTATAGATGTCTATAATCTTAAAAACAAGTCCTATATTTCAAGCTTTTATGTCTATAATATCAAAGATGAAAAACTGAAAAGCTTTTATGTAAAAAATGATATTTTCTATGCACTGATTGGTACGCATTTGACTGCCTACAGACTTGGGAAAATAATTAAAAACCAATATAATAATTAGCTAATTGAAAACTGCGCAGTGTCAGGGGGAAGATTGAAAACCTGTAAAAGAGTAGATCGTTAACTATATAAACTTTTATTATGAAATCAATTAATTTAAAACAGGCTGTGCCTGTTATGGTTTTTGCCCTTGCAATTGCGGGTGCATTTACAACTAGTGCGATGGAGAGAAGCAGTAGAGCTGCTATCAATGTGGATGCTTATAAAAGACTTAATCCTGCCGGATTGTGTGATGAGGAAAAATTCACATGTTCAACAAACAACTTGAATGATATTTGTCGAGTTGATTACACCAATCCTTCATCCCAGCAACTGTGGGCAAAAAACTCCAACGGATCTTGTGCCGTTCAAGTTTATAGAGAAGAATAATAATTGTAAATGCAGTTCCAAAGAACTGCATTTATTTTTTTTAAATATTATGGTTTAATATGCACAATGGAAGAGTTACTTTGCAAATATTTATCAAACCATTCCATAATTTGCTTACTCAGATGTAATTGCTGGTCTTTGTTTGTAAGAGTGTGACCCTGTTCAGGATAAAGAAGCATCACATGTTTCTTGCCAAGTCTTCTCAAAGCAAGGTAAAACTCTATGGTCTGGTAGTGGTGCACTTGCTTATCTTCAGATCCTGCCCAAGACAGCAGAGGAGTATTTACTTTATCAGCGTAATAAATAGGTGAGTTGGAAAGATAACCCATAAAATTTTTAAAAATAGATTCCCCCATACGAAGCTGTGAGGATTCATATTGAAAGAAATTAGGTCGGGAATAATTTACTGAGAAGTGGAAATAACTGCTTACCATGTCGGTAATCGCGGCGCCAGCCACCGCAGCTGAAAACAGATCGGTTTGGGTGATAATGAAATCTGCTTCATACGCTCCGAAGGAATGACCAATTAGCCCTACAGCTTTAGGATCTATTGGGAAGGATTCTAAAGCCTTTTTTGTACCCGATACAACACAGTCCACAGCAGATTTTCCAGGATTTCCGGATTCATATATGATGTCGGGGAGCAGGACGAAATAGCCATTATTTGTGTAGTTGCTTATATTAAAACCGGTACTGCTGTACAAGGAAGGATTAACATATTCCAATGCTTTTTCAGATTGACGACTGTAAATGTACACTATCATCGGATAATTTTTAGAAGGTGTGTAGTCTGATGGAAAAAAAATGGCAGCGTGGATAATCTGTCCTTTGGAATTACGGTAATTGATTACTTCTGAGCGACCTTGATTAAAATTCTTGCTATGCGGATTACTTTGATATATCAGCGATGAAGTATTATGATTTTTTTGCCAGCGCATCATCTGCGGTGACAAGTCAAAATTTTCCTCCCGGTACACAATAGTCTTTCCATCTTGAGATATTAAGGGTGCTGAAATTTTATTTTTGCCACTGATAACAGCTATCACTGTATTTTTTGGCGTAAGCCAGTATAAACCGTTTACATTTTTATTTTTTGCTTGCAGCAGTAAGTCCTTGTTTTTATAAATAATTAAGGATGTGGTTCCATCAAAATTAGCTACTTGCCTTTTTTTATCCAGCGAGTGAATTATCCTGTATTGAGTATTTATCTCACGACCGAACGTTATTCTTTTGGTCTTTAAATCATGCGGTGAAATTTCCCAGATATCAAATTTATCATACAGTAAGACGGATTGATCATCAGGAGTCCATCCCGGATGACCATAGGGTGTTGCTTCTCCAGGGTAGTCATTCTCTTCGTTTGAGAATGAGTGTTTTAAATTTAATGTAAGATTGCTGTGAAAATGTTCTTCAATATTGTAAAGCCACCAATCCCCATTTTTAAAATAAGTTATATATTTTCCCGCAGGAGATAATGAAATCTTGTCAACACCATAACTAAAATCCCTTAAAAAAATGACTTCTTCTCCCGTTGCCAAGTCAACACTTTTATAGTCTCTTAATGCATATAAATTAGGCTGGGGCTCATTAAGGGAAGGATTCCATAACACCGCATATTTTTGTCCATAACTAAGCATTAATTCAGAATACAAGGTGTCGGTTAGGATTTTGAACAGTTGCTTTTCAGGATACCACACAGCCGTTTTCGGGCGCTGGATAGAACTTCTTGTGCCATTGCTGACTGGAGGCAGATATTTGTCTGCAGCATTCCATACCTGAACGATACTTTTTTTGTTAAGATCAAAATCTATTTCCTGATTCTTGAGTTTAAAAAATATACTCTGGCCATCTTGTGATAGTACTAATTCAGAAATTGCCGGCGCAGGTGTAGGAGATAAATTTGAACCAGTAGATTGTTCAGGCTGGAATGTGTAGAGTTTTTTGATGTTTGGCTTATAGCATATAATTTTTTGGCTTTGGGGCAAGTTTTCCGTTATTGAACTTGCTTTAGAAAGGAAAATGGACGATGCGCCATTTTGCTGCCAGATAAAGTTGTAAAAATTTTCATCTGAACTTTCACAAACCGGGTCAGTATTGTATTTGTCTGTGTTTAAAATAAAAACACGGCAGTTTCCTTCAGAAATAGTGCTATAAATCAGTTGGCTTCCCACTGCATTATATGCATACTCTAAAACATTTTGAATTTTATACGATTCTGTCTTTTCCAATGTCTTAACAAGAAGGGTTTTATTATTACTGTCCGTTTTTAAAACTACAATCACCAGTTTGTTATCAGCTGCAATTTCGTATTGTAAAACATTACTAATAACTTCTTTTTTTCCTGAATCCAAATTGACAATTGATAATTGATCTGTATTGTTTAAACTACAGAACCATTTTTCACCTATAAAGCTACTTTTTCGGTTTTGAGGGTAAAAGTAGAGAATGGGTCTGTGAAGGTCTTTAACAAAAAGCGTATCAGCTCCATCCTCATAGTGCACTTTATAAGAGTACCACTGACCGGAATCAGAAAGTCCTATAGAAACGGTCTGACTCCAGAGTTTATAGTCCGAAGTCACTGCATTTCTCTTTTTCGTTAAATTCTGAGATCTTAAATTAAAGGATATAAATAATACAGTTATTAAGAGCATTATTTTTCCAAGTAATAATCTTGCTGTTTTACAATAATTTTCCATAATTATTAATAACCTGGATTTTGAGGTTGTAAATTTGGATTCAAGATAAGCTCAGATTCAGGAATCGGGAGCAGTCGGTCTGTTGAATTCCAGCCAAATTTTACTCCCGTTAATACGGCATCTAGGTCTCCATTTCTTTTCAAATCAAAAAAGCGATGGCCGGATTCAGTAAACATCTCGTAGCGACGTTCCGTTTTTACAGCTGCAATTATTTCCTGTTGTGAAAGCGCATTTGTATCATTCAAACCTGCATTACGTCTAATTTTATTGAGATCTTCCTTTGCGCCAATTAAATCTCCCTGATAGGCTCTTGCTTCTGCCCTAATCAGGTATTGCTCTGCTAATCTGAATTGAATTGAATACTCAACTGATGCCGAGGTCATGAGCTTCGTCTTATATTTATATGCAAAGGACCAGCTAAGGGAACCTTTGGAGACAGACCCTATCCATTTTTGTTTTCTCAGGTCGCCTGTTTCAAAAGAGTCCACAAACATGGGATTTAATGCAACATCGGAGGGAGGGCCAGCAAGCAAGATCATCGCACCACCTTCAGCGGTATTTTGCCCTTCAAGCGCTGGCTTGTACTGCCAAATAGTAGTGGTACTTCCTTTTAGAAATATCTTGTTGAGATCACTTTCCCACTTATATATATCATTTTTATTTATGATATAAGAAGCCGCATTACTCGCTTCTGCCCAATGTTGCGAGTATAGGTATACTCGCGCGAGAAGGGCCATTGCAACAGCTTTATTAGGACGGGTTCGCTCCGTTGTTAAATATTTTTCCTGCAGCAGGGAATACGAAACAAGCAGATCCTCTATTATTTTTGAATATAAGAACTCTGCAGGACGTCTGACTGCCCTATTGTTTGAAACATAATCTGTACTTGTAATGTAGGGAACATCACCATAGAGGTTCATCAGATAGAAATGTATCAAAGACCTGATAAATAATGATTCGCCTGTAAATTGATCTTTATCTGCTTGGGATAGTTGTTTAGAGTTGGAAATTCCCTCGATTAAAGAGTTTGTGGCATAAATTTGACTATAGGCCGCTTTCCACCAATTATTCACCTGTGGATTTGAGGGAAGTAACGTATTGTTATAAAAATTCAACGTTGTGTTTGAACTTGTCCCGTAAAAATTCAATTCATCTGCATATGCGCCCATTTTTGTTGTTATCGATATATTGCTTCCAGATAAAATGCCCGTATCGCGCATCGAAGAATATACCGCTGTTACTGCTGCTTCGGCAGTTGCCCTGTCTTGAAAGACAGTCTCAGTGGTGAGCTGTCCAGATGGCTGGCTGACCTCCACAAAAGAATCACATCCAGTATTAAAAAGAAGGAGTGCCAAAAAGATTGCAATCTTTTGGCAAGTATTATTTTTTCCGATTGTATATAGGATTGCTGTCATAGTGTTGAAACTTTAAAATGTGAGATTAAGACCGGTTGTGAAAACTGTCAAAGGGGGCAAATACCCTGTAAATTTAAATTCGGGATCCATTCCTTTGTAAGGAGTGAAAGTCAGCAGGTTCTGACCTTCAAATGATATACGGCACTGCACTTTTTTAATCCATTCTTTAGGCAGTGCAAATGATAATGAAACATTTTTCAGACGTACATAAGAAGCGTCAGTTATAACCGCATCACTGCTAAAATATTTTGAAGCCGCATCGAGTGTTTTACCATCTGCACCTGTACTGTACTTTTGTAACTCCGAAGCATCACCAATTTTCTGCCACCTGTTTGTGATCCGGGTTGTCTGATTGTTCATTGTTCCGGGCATTCCCAGTGTATATTCTTCGCTGTAATTTTTCTGCTTGGAAAACTGAAAAAGAAAGTCGAGTCTCCAGTTCTTCCACGTGATCTGGTTCTGAAGTCCGCCGAAAAATTTTGGATTGAGATCTGAAACGAAAATTTTATCTTCTGGTGATGTAATCTTACCGTCATTATTAACATCTTCAAACTGATAATTTCCACTTGACGGATCAACTGCTTTATAGTGATACGTTTTTACAATATTCAGAGGTTCTCCAATAATAAATTTGTTTTCGTAAGTCGATCCTTTAAGCTGGGGAAAGGAAAGCAGTTTATTTTTGGCGATCGATATGTTGAAATTAGTTGTCCAGCTGAAATGTTTTTTTTGAAAGTTTACAGTCCTCAAAGTGATTTCAAGGCCCGTATTTTGAACAGTCGCATTTAGATTGGATTGAATAGAAGCAAAGCCTGTAGTGGCGGCGAGAGGTATTCCCACCAACTGGCTTGATGACCTGTTTAAATACCAAGCCGCAGTTAAAAAGATTCGGTCCTCAAAGAAGCCCGTTTCCAGTGCAGCTTCTAGTTTGTTGTTAATTTCCCATTTAAAATTTGGGTTAAACAGCCGTGTCGGTAAAATTCCTATAACCCCACCGTACTTTACACCAGTCGACGTGTAGGTGTTAATGAATTGGTAATCACCAATCTGATCACTTCCGGTTGTTCCGTAACTGGCTCTTATTTTTCCGTAATTAATAATACTTAAGTTGTTGTTTTTTTCTCTTATAAATATCCATGCCGCGCCAACTGCACCGAAATTAGCAAATTGATTTCCGGGACCAAATCGGCTTGATCCGTCCCGTCTGCCGGTAAGATTGATAATATACTTATCGTCAAAAACAAAGTTCAAACGGCCAAAAAAAGCCTGATACTTATAAATTGATTCGGTGTCTGATACAGCGTTTAGTACCTTTGCAGAAGCCAAATTATAAATCAGAGCGTTGCTTGTATAACCAGTGGCCTCCTGAAGTAATTGGCCTCCTGTAAGTTTTTGAAAGGTACTACCAAAAAGTACCTGTGTTTTGAGTTTTCCATATGTTTCGCTCCATTCAAGCTGAGGTTCAATTATCCATGACTGCCTTTCTGTTGAATTTGCGGTAATTGCGGAGTATTCACTGCCTAACTGATAAACAGGATCAAACATAGTGGAGGGTTGCGTGCGGGTCTCATAATGATTTGTGCTGGTAAATCCCAGACTCGTCTTTATCGTCAGCTGTGGAATTATCGCATAAGACAGCATAGTGCTTGCAGTGAGATCATTTGTGTTAGTCCTGTATTTCCCTTCCAGTGCCGCGAGGGGATTTTCCCATGTACTGTTCTCCCAGTTTAGATTGCCGCTTTCATCGTAAAGAGACGGCGCATTGGGAGCCAGAACTGTTACATATCTAGTCAGGTCGATGGATGGCTGGCTGTTTTTCTGCACTGTGTATCCCGCTGTTGTATTAATTTTAAATTTGCCGTTTTCCGATTCATGGTTAACTGCAATGCGAAAATTTGCTTTGTTATAACCAAAATCTCCGGGAAAAACTGTTGTTTCCCTGTGAAGTGAGGAGCTTGAAAGGAATTGAGTTTGTGCAGAACCGCCTGATAAAGTGCCCTGTAAATCGGTATAGCTGGCCATACCGCCTATAAATTCTTTCTGCCAGTCTGTGTACCGGTTTTGAGCCCAAGTTCCGTTTACATCGTAGTCCGAGGGACCAAATGGAATACCGTCATTTTTAAAAGCTTCAGTACGCATCTGTAAATACTGTTCTGTATGCATCAGATCCATAAATCTGGTGACCATACCAATTCCCTGCCGGTAATCCAGAACAAATCGTGTAACACCTTCTTTACCTTTTTTTGTGGTAATAAGCACAACACCATTTGCCCCCCTAGACCCGTAAATAGCTGTTGCATCTGCATCTTTTAGTACCTCGATACTTTCAATGTCGGAAGGATTTATCGAATTTAAAGGGTCTGATGTAGCAGGAAGAACTACAGTACTGCGGTTGTTTCCTATTGTTTCAGATGAATAGGGAACCCCATCAATGATATACAATGGAGCATTCCCATCCGTACGTATACTATTTCTTCCTCTAATTTGTATGTCAAATCCGCCTCCTGCCACACCAGTTGTCTGGGTAATGTTTACTCCGGCCATACGCCCCTGCATTGCGGCAAGGACATTGGAGACTGGCTGATTTTCGATGTCCTTAGAGGTTATACGTGCAATACTTCCTGTTCTTTCGCTTTCCTTGACAGAATAATATCCAGCATTGACATGTACTTCCTGAAGCGTAGTCGTATCATACTCAAGAACTATATCCATTCTAGTACGGCTCTGAATTGGATAAAATGCCTTCTTAAATCCAATGAAGGAAACAACTAAAGTGTCTCCCGGTGACGCAGATATACTGTAATGACCATTATAATCAGAAATAGCGGCAACATGACTTTTGTTTTTAATGGAGATTGTAACACCTGGCAAGGGATTACTACCGTCGGTAACTGTACCCTGAATCTGCTGCTGCAGGATTGAAGAAAGATTCCGTCTAGGATCTTTGGCTTGAAGTGATGAAAAAGACAATATAAAGCCAAGAAAAATTAGGCAATAAAGAGCTCTTCCATCCTTGTAAAATGAAAAATTATTCATAATATTGGATTGGTTAGTTTAAACGTTAGTTTGATTGGCTACAACCCTCTATACTAGTTTTGTCGCTGTGGTAGGGGGTTGTTTTTTTATTCTTCAAAGAAATCTTTGAATTATCATAAGAGGATTTTTTTTATTTCACATTGATACTGATTAAAGATTCGACATTTAAGAAAATGCGAAGTCTCAAATAACTATTTTGAAATATTTACTTTGAATTTGTCTGAGGTATAAAAAAAGGCGCAGAACTCAGCTTATCGTTTCAGAGGCATTGGCATACCTAACCACAAATAAGTGAGCCCACGCCCATAAGGTCGTGAGCATCTTACTTATCATCTCGTGGTTATAAAAACGCCAATTTTCTGAAACGAGATTCAAAGCGAATGCTTCAATATTGTCTTGAAGAGTCGCAAAGATATTAATTCATTTTTAATTGAATTGTTACAAATATATGTAAAATAATATTTATGGTGATATATCACCATAAATATTTTTAATAAAAGTCAAATATTGTTCTTTTAAATAAAACATTATGGCTAAGGAGGAAATATTAAAAGCATATAAAAAGGCTTTTGGCGAAAATCTAAAAAAGATTAGGGCAGAAAAAATAAAAACTCTTAGTGGAGTAGACAGTACAACTAAGTTTGATTCGAGTAATTACCATAAATATGAGATTGGTACTGGAAATCCAACTCTTGAAACAATAATTAGTATTGCAACAGGGCTTGGGATTCATCCAAAGGAATTACTTGATTTTGATTTCGATTTAAAAAAATTAGATATTCACAGATAAGATGCTTTGAGCATCTTTTTTTATGATCATAAATTTTAAAAACAGGTATAAATACTGTAATGATTTTTATTATAAAGAATTATTTTGCCTGTTTTAAACCGTCAAATAAAATTTATGTCATTTTTCCCTCCATTATCAGTTGCCGATGCAATTGAAAAGATAGATTATAATCAATATTTATTGCCTGCTATTCAAAGAGATTTTGTTTGGTCAAGTTCAAAAATTGAAATGCTTTTTGATTCATTGATGCAAGGTTATCCAATTGGCTCAATGCTTTTATGGCGCGTAAATGGTAAGAATACCGAAAATCAAAGATTTTACGGAATTTTGAAAAAATATCGTGAACGTTATTTAATAAGGTCAGAGGAAGTTTCTACCAAAAACATACCGAGTTTTGAAGTAGTCTTAGATGGGCAACAAAGGTTAACAGCTTTATATTTAGGTTTAAAAGGATCATATGCTTTTAAAGGCTATAACTTGGCATGGAAAGATACTGAGTATTCAATACCAACTAGATATCTATATTTAAATTTAAGATATAAAAAGAATAAACGAAATGACTTAAATGACAGTGATGATGACAGAAGGTATGAATTTACGTTTTTAAAGCCTGAAGAAATATTAAATATTGATGAAGACAACAAATGGTTTAAAGTAGGTGATATTCTTGGAATAAAAGGTACATCTCAATTGAATACATATTTTAAAAATAATAATATAATTTGTGATGAAGCTCAGGAAATATTAAGCAGACTTCATGATATTGTACATTTAGAAAAATTAATTCACTATTATCTTGAGGAAAGTTCTGATTTCACTAGAGCTTTAAATATTTTTATTAGAGTTAATTCAGGAGGCATTTCACTCAGTTACTCTGATTTAGTTATGTCTACGACTATTATGGGATGGCAGAATCTTGATGCAAAAAAAGAAATAAATGGATTAGTGGACGAATTGATAAAGGAATATGGTTATGCTGTAAATAAAGATTTTGTTCTACGCACTTATTTAGTACTTTACAGTGATGATATTAAATTTAGGGTTAAAAACTTTTCTATAAAAAATGCAAAAGAATTTGAAGAATATTGGAAAGAAATAAAAACTACAATTAGAGAAGTTTTTCAACTTGTAACTGACTTTGGTTATGCACCAAGTACTTTGACATCTTTAAATGCGCTGCTACCAATTGTGTACTATTTGTACAAAACAGATAGGGTACAAGGCTTTTGCCAGAAAGTTAAATATAAAAAAGATAGAGAATTAATAAAGAGATGGTTGCATGTCGCTCTATTACATCAAATATTTGGTGGACAAGCAGAAGGCGTCTTAAAGGCAATTAGAGATACCGTGAAAAAAGACATTGAAAAAGGAGCCGAAATTTTCCCTGCACAGTCAATAGCAAGCCGATTGTCCAAAACTAATAAGTCAATTACAGTTGATGAAGAATTTATAGACGGACTTTTATTTACAAGTAAAGATAGTAGGTATGCGTTTCCCATCTTAGCTCTACTATTTCCTCACTTAGATTACAAAAACAGAGATTTCCATTTAGATCATTGTCACCCTATTTCGCATTTTAATGAAAAAAAACTAAAATCAAAAGGTATTTTACTAACTGATAAAAATAAAGAATATTATACTGAAGCGGACTATTTTAACTCTATACTTAATTTGCAAATGCTCGATGGAAATGAGAACAAATCTAAAAATTCGAAAGATTTGAAAATATGGATTGATGAAAATAATATTTCTTTAAAAGCTTACCACTTACCTAAAGAAGTTGATCTGGGTGACTTTCCAATTTTTTTAGAAAAAAGAAGTGAATTATTACGCAAAGTTTTGACTGAAGAATTGACATTTTAAATTTTTATATAAAGTTATAGTTTAAAAAAAAAAATTAAATGAATTCATCAGAAATAATTGAACAAATTAAAATTGGATTAACTAAAGGATATAATCAAAACTTACTTTTATTAAGTTCATCCAGTTATTTTATCGAACAGGTTCGAGAATATTTACTGACAGTTAATGTTGCTCAGCAACTTTTAGAATGGAATAAATATCATAATTATAAAATCCAATTAGAATATCCCATTTTGCAATTTTATAATAATGCGTTTCTTTCTCATGACTTAGACGTTACTGACATATTTAATATGGTGTTACTTCAGCGCCAAACTGGACATTCACCGACTAATAAATTAAATCAAAAAATTGATATTGCGATCACTCGAGAAGAAACAGATTTTCAAGCATTTTCACAGGACCGTACTATTTGTGGAATAGAATTAAAAGCTATTAATAAAACTGACAATGAAATCATAAATGATGCAAAGAGGATGGGTAGTGCAATGACACTTACAGACAATATTTCTTCAAACAGTATTCAATATTGTTTTTGTGGTTTTCTTCGAAGGTTTGATAAGTGTGAGGAATTAGTGACAGACATTTTTATCAAAACTAAAATAATTCAAGAACAAAATCGCTGGGATAGTATCTGTACAAATTTGTCAATAGAATTTTCAACACTTAATTTTTCTGTAGAAAAATTTGATGTAGTTAATACTTCTCTGGAATTAATAGCTGATATTCATAATAAAATGGGTAGCGACTTTTCTGAAGTAGCAAATGCAACAGGAATTATAGTAGGTTATATTTTATCTATCAACCGAAAATAAAAAAGGGGAGGGTAAATTATCTAATACTCTCATCTACAATCTGTAGCTTAATTGATTTAATATAGAAATTGATAATATTTAAAACTTTAATAAAACTATATTTTATAAATCGGAAACAAGTTTCTTTTTTTCGTTATTTTGTATAATTAGAATAAATTCATATTAAATTTAAAATGATTGAAGAAAAACAAACTATAAAATTCACTTTTTCAGGACATGACACATTTCATTGTCGTCATTTGTGGTTAAAGAAAGGATATGATTTTGTTAAGAAAGGGAATAAATTTTCTCAATTAAACGCTGTTTTAGAATTGGGAGTGGGTAAAAATATGGTTTCTGCTATCAGTTTTTGGATGAAAGCATTTGGGTTATTAGACAATGACGGGCATCTAACAGAGTTTGCGAACTATATTTTTGACGATGAAATGGGAAAAGACCCTTACATTGAGGATGAAGGTACTTTATGGCTTTTACATTATATATTAGTAAAGAATGACAATGCATCCATTTATAATTTAATATATAATGATTTTAGACGTGAAAAAATTGAATTTTCAAAGGAACATTTTATTGCATATGTTTCAAGAAAGATTGATGAGAATAACTTAACTCAAATTAGTAAAAATACAATTGCTAGTGATTTTGAAGTATTTGTAAAAATGTATACAATACCGGAAAATATTAAAGATAAGGAGGAGAACCTAACAGGACTATTGGCAGAACTTAATTTGTTGCACAAAGAAAAACTAACCTTTAGTGTAATCAACGATGAAAAAAATAATATTCCTGATGAAATATTACTCTTTTCTATTCTTGATAATGATGATTTTAGTAATTCGATCAATTTATACTCATTAGAGCATGAAAAAAATCAAGTCGGTAGTGTCTTTGCAATTAATAGGGCAGGAATTGTAAATAAAATTGAAGGAATTGCATCGGATACTAATTTTAAAAAGTATGGCATTACTTATAACGATCATGCAGGAATTAAAGAATTGCAATTTAGAGATAAACCAAACAAATACGAAGTATTAAACATATATTATGCTAAATAAATTTACAACATCTGTAAATATTATACGAGATGAGGAGAAGGAAATAAATTATATCCCAACTCATAATGCTATACGTTTAGCATCACAAATCGTAAGTGATTTTAAAAAAGGAATTCGTTCCTTCAATATTATTGGTTCTTACGGGACAGGTAAAAGTTCATTTTTGCTTGCTTTTCAAGAAAGCTTATCAAATAGAAAAAAATATTTTAATGTAGCTTTTTTACCAAATCAGGAATATGGTAAAATCAACATTATTGGAGAATACAGGTCTTTAATAGATGTTTTCATCGACTTATTTGACTTAGAGTCAAAAAATACTACTGCTGAAACTATATTTTCAGAAGTTTTTAATAGATATTATGCTTTAGGGCAAAATCCGTTGTTAATCATAACAATTGATGAGTTTGGTAAGTTTTTAGAATATGCTTCAAAAAACAACCCCGAAAAAGAATTATTTTTCTTGCAGCAGTTTTCAGAATTTGTAAATGATACTTCTCATAATATAGTTTTACTAACATCTGTACATCAAAATTTTGATGCTTATGCTTTTTCATTAGATTACACTCAAAAACAAGAATGGACAAAAGTTAAAGGCCGTTTTAAAGAAATTACTTTTAATGAGCCCATCGAACAATTATTGTTTTTAGCTGCAGAACATCTAAACAAACTGCCATCTTCAGACAGAGAAAATACACAGATTAAGGAAGCTAACAAGCTTTTGTATGATTCAAAAGCATTTAACTTTAATGAAGATTATATTAGCGAAATAGCAGAAAAATTGTATCCATTAGATGCAATTTCTGCGTATGTTATCACTCAATCTCTACAAAAATATGGACAAAATGAGAGGTCTCTTTTTACATTTTTAGAGTCTACCGATTTTGCGGGTTTATTTCAGTTCAAGCAATTAAAAAAAGGTTTTTATTCATTGCCAGAGATTTATGATTATTTAACTTTTAATTTTTACTCTTTTCTTAATTCGAAGTATAATCCAGATTTTAATTCTTGGAAGTCTATAAAGAATGCATTAGAAGTTGTCGAAGCTTCATTCGAGACAAATTTAAGTGAATATTCAAAACTAATTAAAAGTATAGGAGTTTTAAATATTAATACCGGTGCCAGTGCGGTTTTAGACAGCGGTTTTTGGGAAAAATACTCGGAGAAAGTTTTATCAGTTAATAACTCAAAAGAGCTATTAAAGAATCTAGTTGATAAAAAAATAATAGTTTACAGAAATTATTTGAAGAGATTTATTCTTCATGAAGGTACAGATTTAGATATTGAGCTGGCATTGTTGGAGGCAGAAAATAAGGTTGATAATATCACTGATGTTGTTACTATGCTAAACAAGTATTATAACTTGCATCCTGTTTTAGCAAAGAAGGTAATGTTTGAAGTTGGAACTCCAAGATTATTTGAATATAAAATATCACATTTTCCTATTGATGAGATACCTCAAAATGAAATTGACGGATTTATTAATTTAGTTTTTAATGATAAAGATATTTTAGATGAAGTAAAAATAAAATCTGCCGAGAGCCAAGAAGCTATTTTATATTGTTACTATAAAAATGCTAAACAGATAAAAGAGCTTTTGTTTGAAATTGAGAAAACGAGAAAAGTGATTGCAGAAAATGAAAATGATAAAGTTGCAACTAGAGAATTAAATAATATCGTTCAGCATCAAATTAATCTTTTAAATCATAAAATTCTAAATAACTTTTATGGAACAAATTCTGAGGTTGTTTGGTTTTATAAAGGAAGCCAATTAGAAATTAAAAGTAAAAAAGATTTAAACAGTAAGCTCTCTGAAATATCGGATTCAGTTTATTGTAACTCACCAATTTTTAAAAATGAGTTGGTAAATAAACATAAGATTTCGACATCAATACATGTTGCAAAAAAAAATTACTTAAAAGCATTAGTTACTAATTGGAATAAATTACAATTAGGATTTCCAGAAGACAAATTTCCTGCAGAAAAAACAATTTATTTATCTCTGCTTGAAAATAATGATATATATCTATATTCTGATAAAATTAGTGATATAATAAAGCCTAACGAAAGAAATAGGTTCAATTTTTTATGGGACGAATCCCTTAATTTTCTTGAAAGTGCTAAAATCGGAAGAAGAAAAGTAAGTGAATTTGCTGATGTTTTAAGTAAAAGACCTTACAAACTTAAACAAGGTCTTATTGATTTATGGATTCCCACTTTTTTGTTTATTAAGCGTGACGATTTTGCGTTATTTAGCAATAACGGATATATTGCGAATCTTAGTGATGAAGTACTTGAGTTGTTAATAAAAAAACCAGAAGATTTTGAGATAAAAACATTTGCGATTGAAGGCGTTAAATTAGATATTTTTAATAGATACAGAATTTTTTTAGATCAGACAACAAAAGAGAAAATATCAAATGACAGTTTTATAGAAACTATAAAACCGTTTTTAACTTTCTATAGAGATTTACCTGATTATACAAAAAATACTAATCGTTTATCTAAAGAAGCTCTCGGAATTCGTAGCGCAATTTTTTTGGCAAAAGATCCTGAACATACATTTTTTGAATCATTTCCTAATGCACTAAATTTTAAAATTCAACAGATTCAATCCTCTGCAGAGAAGTTACAATCCTTTTCGATCAAGCTACAAGATTCAATTAAAGAAATAAGAAATTGTTACGATGAATTAATTAATAGAGTAGAAGATTTTATAAAAAGTGATGTTGTAGGAGAAGATTTTGATTTTGAAGATTATAAAAACAATTTACAAACTAGATATAAAAAATTGAGACGACACTTATTATTGCCCAGTCAAAAAATATTTGTTCAACGATTGGATTCTCAAATTGATGATAAAAAAGCATGGCTTAATTCATTAGTTCAAGCACTCATTGGTAAGACGTTAGACAAAACTACAGATGAAGATGAGCTTTTAATATATGATAAGTTTAAGTCTATGATTATGGAATTAGATAGTTTAACTTCACTTTCTAAATCTGATTTTAATGAAGAAAAGGAAGATGTTTATGATTTACAAATTAATACCTTTTTTAAAGGTCTAAGTAAAAAAATTATTCGTTTACCAAAAGAAAAGAAAGAAGAAGTTTTTAAAATACAAAAAGAGTTAGAAAATGTTTTGTCTAGAGATAGTTCTTTAAATATTGCAGCATTGACTAATCTTTTAAAAGAAATGCTTAAAAATGAGTAAGGTAAGACATGTGTTAGGAATATCCGGAGGGAAAGATAGTGCTGCTTTGGCAATATATATGAAAAAAAAATATCCTGATTTGGATATAGAATATTATACTTCAGATACAGGGAAAGAATTGCAGGAAACTTATGATTTAATCTCAAATTTGGAGACCTTTCTTGGGAAAAAAATAACTGTTTTAAAAGCAGTAAATGACAGTTCTGAAGATAATCCATTCGATCATTTCATAAAATTATTTAAAGGATATTTACCATCATCAAATGCGAGATGGTGTACCAAAAAATTAAAGTTAGATCCGTTTGAAAATTTTGTTGGTGATGATCCCGTTATTTCGTATGTTGGAATTAGAGGTGATGAGGATAGGGAAGGCTATATTTCAAAGAAAAACAATATTCAATCGATCTTTCCTTTTAGAAAAAGTATATGGAGTGAGGATGTAATTTCAAAAGTTCTTTCTAATAAGAATATATCATTAACAAGTAAAATACTTTCTTCACAGCCAAAAAATGACAAAACCGAAAGAATATTAGAGCTTATAAATACTGAAATTTCGACAAGTTTTTCTCAAAGTCAAAAACTTAATGCATTGTTAGATTTAGGAATTAAAGAATTTAATGCAATTGTTTTTCAATTTTTGAAAACTACTGAATATCCTTTATCAACTGAAGAATTGTTTCCATTAATTGAAAATGAAGATATTCTAGTTCGAGATGATATATTTAAATTACTTGAAGATTCTGGAGTAGGTGTTCCAGCTTATTATAAACAAGTAGAATTTGAAATCAATGGAGAAAAGTCCTCATATGCAAGAAGTCGCTCAGGTTGTTTCTTCTGTTTCTATCAACAAAAGATTGAATGGATATGGTTATATGAACAACACCCGGATTTATTTTATAAAGCATTAGAATATGAGAAAGATGGATATACTTGGATGCAAGACGAAAGTTTAGAGGAAATTATAAAACCAGAGCGTGTAGCTAAAATTAAAGAAGATCACTTAAAAAGAACCAATAAAAAAGCACAAAATAAAAAATCCCCCTATCTTCTAGATTTATTAGATGATGCCGAAGGAGAAGGATGCGCTTCTTGTTTTATATAGATATGAAATACACAATTACTAAATGGACAGTCGAAAAATTACTGTTAATGCAATCGCAAGGGGACATAATTTTAAGTCCACCTTATCAAAGAAATTTTATATGGTCTATTAAAGATCAACAATACTTAATAGATTCTATTATCAAGGGAAGTCCTATACCTAATTTTTTTCTTCTTGAAAAGGCTGATGGAAAATTAGAAATGGTAGATGGACAGCAAAGATCTCGGACGATTTTGAGTTTTATCTCCGGTCAATTTACTGACTTGGAAGGTAAAACTTATTCTGCGCAAGATCATCCTACCTTTTTAAATTATGAGTTTCCGGTAACAATAATAACAGATACAGAAGGTGAACAAATAGAGAAGTTTTATGCATTAGTAAATAAAACAGGAGTACATTTAAATAAACCTGAGGTACGTAAGGCAGATTATTATGACACGAATTTCTTAAATCTTATAAATGAAATATCGACATCAAAAAAAGTAGAAATTTTGAACTTATTTTCTGAGGGGTCACTTAAAAGAATGAATGATACTGATTTTATTTCAGAATTAATCGTTCTTATAAAGATCGGGCATGTTGATAAAAAAAATCATATTGATGAGTATTTTAAGAGTGATATTAGAACCGATGAAGCATCAGAAATTAAAATAACATTCAATAGTATTTTGGATAAGATTAATCTTTTGAATAAAACTTTTGAAGTTAGTAAAACAAGATATAAGCAACGGAATGATTTTTACACTTTATTTAATTTTATTCTGGATAATTCTACAATTGACTTAGATGTGCTAAAATATTTTTATAAAATTTTAGTATTAATTTCAAAAGATATAAAACCCACACAAGATAACTGCGAACCTTTAAAAGAATATGCTAGAAACTGTGTAACCCAATCTAATTCAAAATTAGCAAGAGAAAATAGATTAAACTTTTTTAATGAGCTATTATTAAATAAAAATTTAAAAGCAAATAAAACACAAAAGTTAATTTTAAAATTTTACAATTTAGATGCTAAAAATATAGTTAAAGTTGGAGCATACACAGTTATTGACATCGAAGAATTAAATAAAATTAAAAACATAACCTTTAAAAGATGAAATTTGTAGATGGCAACATAAAACTATCAGATAATCAAGATGAAAATTATATTGAAATTGATAATGAAGATTTCTTTCTTTCTTACTTGAATGCGGATTTTAAATCTAATAAAGGGGCAAGTTCTAATCTATTTATTTTGCATGATCCGAATGGAGATACGGAGGACAGGGTAATTAAAATCTGTAAAACCCCATTAAATCCGGCTGCCAGGACTCAAGATAAACGTATAACTAGATTTAAAAGAGAGATTAAGGCATTTACTCTCGTTAAAAAGTATAATTTATCAGGCGTTGTAATATTTTTCGGAAATGGAGAAGTTGAAATTGCGGACCAAACTTTTTTATTCATAATTTTAGAAAAAGCAGATAATGATTTAGCTAATTATCTAGAAAAAAATAATTTTAAATTTTCATTAAACCAAAAGCTTTCATTTTGTGTTAGTATATTGAATGGTATTAAGCAGCTTCATGATAAAGGAATTTATCATAGAGATATTAAACATGACAATATTTTAATAGTTAACAATGAATTCAAAATCGCAGATTTAGGACTTGTGCAATTTCGAGAAAAGGATTCAGATATAGACTCTGCGAATGAAAAAATTGGACCTATAGGTTGGTTATCTCCGGAAGCAACAAATAAGATGCTCACAAAAAATAAAAAAATTGGAAATATCTATGATTGCGATATTAATTACAAATCAGATATATTTCAGTTAGGTAAATTATTTTGGTATATTTTTCAAGGAAATTTACCCTTGGGGCAATTAATTTTGAATGATAAAAAATCTGGCGAATCTGACATTTTTGAAATTATATTTTTAATGTTGCAATATGATAAGCAAAGACGACCTGAAATAGATCAAATCAATTTACTGTTTGATCCAATAAAAATTAGATTAGCAGTTTAGTTTAAAGTAATTAATCAATTTTTTTATTCTTCTAAAGCTCCCATCAATTGTTCCATTCCAAAGTTCAATAAAAAATCGCTATAATAACTATCGAATACATCCATTATATATTCATCTATAGTTATGTCTACATCAACACCATCCTTTACTCTGGTCATAGTATAGTTTCTTCTTTTTGTTATCATGTATAGAAACAGTGTGTGAAAATAAACGGAAGAAATATATTTTCGCTGTGCTGTGACAATTTGTTCTTCATTCTTCAATTTTGATCGATGACTTAAGAATACATGACTGTCTAGATTTATGAAGATTTCCTCTAATTTATCACCTTCTGAAGAAGGATACATGACAGTTTTTCGATCCATAGTGATTCCCCTTTCTTCTAATACAGCCCAGTCTTTTTCGTATATTTTTTGAAGTTTAGGCAGTCCGATTTGATCAAGATCTTCTTCTTGTTCTAGAACTGGTTCTTTTATAGATTCTTTATCAGTGATTTTAACTAAGACAATTTCCTCAAAAATTTTACCTGGGGAAGTTAAAGAGGCCTTAATTTCAATTTCGTCGCCTATTTGAATATTGTTAGTTGGTTCAAGTGTAACTTTAATTGTTCCTTTATTAGGACTGCTTTTAGTCACATTAAGTAATCCGGATACCTCGGTACTTACTCCTGCTTGGTCACCTCCATCTTTTTTATCTCGTTTAATTTTTAAAAAAGATAATTGTAGCTCTCCAGGTTCATCAGTCCTGTCAAAGTAGTCGTTATCTATATCTGAATCAAATTTAATAATTTTCTCACCATTCTTTGGCAGGCTAATAATATTAATTCCTTCTTTTTTATGGAATAAATCAAATTTTGTTGGAAATCTTTGAGGTAAAAAAGGTCTTTGTTCTAACTTCGGTTTGGACGTACTGGGTGCGTTTTTTTTGAGTTCTTCTTTTTTTTCGTCTAATTTTAAAGTATTCTGAAGTAATTTAAAAAGCTCGCTGTCCTTAGGTAAATTTTTAGCAAAAGATTTAATTAGTTCAGAAGTGTCTTCGCTTTCTAAACCAATAGTTTCTTTTCTTCTTCTGTTAATTTCATCTAGCTGACTTTTTCGTAATTTTTTACCTAAATAATCTCGTAAAGCATTTGCTTCATCACCATGTTTTAGTCTATCACGAGATGCCATAAATAATTCTTCTCTAAAATCCGGATTCATAGACGTACAATCGACATGAATTAATAGATAATCTTTTAACAGATTAAATTTTAGTGTTCTTGTGATAAATTCTGAGGAATAATTTCCATGAACTTGTCCGTTAATAGAAAACATGACAGACATATTATTTTTAAAAAATCTACTCCTAATAATATCTTTACTTTTTTTTAGGTCATGTTTATCTGTTTTAGGTTTAAAAACATAACAGGTAACTTTAGCCTTTCCAAATAACTCATCATCGTAATCTTCTGAAAAATAAGTATCTATGTAGTCACTTTGTGAATCTTCAAGTCTTCTCTTCAACCCAAATAAATCAAGTTCCAAAACTTTATTATTTGGATACCGATCTTTATTGTCAACGGTTAGGATAGGCAATACCGGTTCGAAAAGAAATTCATTTAAACTTTGGTTTAAATCTTGAGCAAATCCTGAATAGCCAACGGGAAATTGGTAAGAATACATTTTAATTATTGTACCGGTCTTAAATTTTCTTCCATTTAACTTTAAATCTAATTCAGTGATTGGAAAATTTGGAATTTCATTTTCGATTTTTAAAAATTCAAAATGACTTGAACGTCTATTTTCACCAGATTCACTGATTCTTCTCTGCCTAATTAGTGTAAATCCAAAATTACCTGAATTATCAAATCGTTTTGATCCTATAAGTTGGTATCTTCTTTTCCCGCAGAAAACTAAAGCACCGCTTCCGCCCATATTGTATTTACCTTGTACAAATTGAATATTAATTTTATTTCCCCTTACCAAAGAAAGAAAGGTATTTTCAAATTGATTCGGATGCTGGCCTTCTCCATTATCATAAATTATAACTGAGGTGTTTTTTGGCGGTCCATCGGCAATAATTTGAATGTCTTCTGATTGTTTTCGTCTATTTTGTTTTAGATCCCAATTTTTATAGTCAGGATAAAACATTTTTATGGCTTGCTCCATTGATTGTGGAGCATCATTTGAAACTGGGGAAATATTTTTTTCTAAGCACTTTTTTGTTAAAATTGCATCAATCGAATTAGTTACCTTCTCAACTAAAGCTGCGATAGGGCTAGATTGTTGGTTTCTAACAATTCCAAACATATTTTCGTTACCACCAAGCGGAGCCCAATTTTTATCAGCAAATTTATCAGGATATTTATGTAATAATTCTTCAACCTTATCTTCAGTAGAACATTGATACAGTTCTTGAAACAATTTCTCTTTACTAATTTCTCCCATAAATTAATTTGCTAATTGGATTAAAGTTTCTTTAATGTTACTAATAACAGTCAATATTTCTTGCTCAGTGTTTTTATTGCTCAGGCTAAATCTGATAGCAGAGAATGCATCTGTATCATTTAGGCCCATTGCTAATAAAACATGTGATGGTTCAAATAATGCAGAGGTACATGCTGAACCGTTACTAACTGCTATTGTTTGATATCTATCTATAAACATGTTGGCATCAAAATTTGGAAAGCAGGCATTAATAGTATTATACAGACGATGCTCTTTACTGCCATTAATAAAGACACCTCTGATGTTAAGTAATTCTGCTTCCAGAATATCTCTCAGCGATTTAATATAAGTGGTATTCTCTTTCATTTCCAAAGATGCAATTTCACATGCTTTAGCAAAACCAACAATTGCTGGAACGTTCAGAGTACCACTCCTAAGCCCGCGCTCATGTCCTCCGCCATGTTGTGTAGGAGATATCTGCCTTGTTGAAACTGTTTCTTGATTAATATATAATGCTCCTATTCCCTTTGGGCCATAAAATTTGTGTGCAGAAAAACATAATAAGTCTATATAATTAAATTCAGTAATGTTAATTGGTAATTTACCAACTGCCTGAGTAGCATCAGTCATTAACAGTACTTTCTTAGAATTAGTAATTGTACTAATTTCCTTAATTGGTTGTATAACACCGGTTTCATTATTTACCCACATGATACAAACTACTAGAGTATCTTGCCTAATTGAAAGAATAAGATTCTCTAAATCTAATAATCCATTAGGATTGACGGGAAGATACTCAATTTCAAACCCAACGGTTTCTAAAAATTTGCAAGTATCTAAAACGGCCTTATGTTCAGTTTGCAAGGTTATTATATGTCTTTTCGAATTATTTGGATTTAACGCGATTCCTTTTAATGCAATATTTATACTTTCTGTGGCACCTGAAGTAAAAATAATTTCTTTCGGATCGCAATTGATCAAAGATGAAACTATTTCTCTAGAATTTTCTACAATTTTTTTTGTTGCAAGTCCAAAATGGTGTGTACTCGATGCATTTCCATAATTATTTTTAAAATAGGGGTACATTGCCTCAATTACACGATCATCAATAGCTGTTGTTGAATTATTATCAAGATATATTAATTCGTTATTCATTTTAAGTGTATAAATTTTGTTTCTAAATTAACTAAATAATTTAGAAAATTCCGAAGTGATTTTATATTTTCTAAAAAAAATATTAGTTTTTTATTTACAATATCTTAGTTTATTTGATAGGCAAATAAAATTCGGAATAATTTTCAATTCATTTTGTTCATTTTGACAAAAATTAGCAACTATTAAAACTCTATACAAAAAATATGAAAAGAGTGATAATGGCTTAATTTTTAGTAAAATGAAATTTTGAGTTTAAACTTATCCCTTTTTTTTAATCTGTTCTATAAAAAAAAATGTAGGCATTCCAGTTTTACTTTTAAAAGCCTTAACAAATCTTTGTGTACTGCTAAAGCCGACTTCGGCGGCTAAAGCTTTATTTGTATAGTTACGTACAAGTTTATCATTATAAAGTAATGACATAATATAATCTATTTTGAGATCATTAATATATTCGGTAAATCCTTTTTCTTTGTAATGACGAATAATTGATGAAAGATAAGTTGGATTGGATTTAAATGCAGCAGACAATTTTGAAAGGCTCCAGTCATTTTCTAAAAATTTCTTATCTATTTCAAATTTTTCCAGCTGATTAAGTATAGTTGAGACAGTTTCAGGATTTATATCTGATAAAACTGGTTTTTCAATTTTTTGCCTGTATTTAGTTTTATTCTCTGAAGCAGAAATCTGTAACATCTGCTCATCAAACTTTTGACGATATATTTTTCGGTTCTTATAATATCTATATGTTAAGACAACAAAAGACAAGAAAAGGAGGGAAGTGAAACCGGTTAAAACTGAATACTTAAAATTTTTACTTACCAGCTCATTTTTCAAACTTTGCTTCTCAAACATTAATTCTTGGGTATTGTATTCCTTGTTGATTTTTCCAACCAAATATTTGAAAGTCTCATTAAGTACTTTATCAGCCTTAAGCAATTGATCAATGTAATATAATTGCAAATCCTGATTTTCTTGATTTTTGTAATATTTAATAAGAATCTCGTACATTTCCCTTTGGTCAGTCCGTAGATACCCTCTCGTATTAAACAGCTGATCAACCTTTTCAAAGTAAGGAAGTGCTTTTTCATATTGTCGGACCTCCCAATAACTTTTACCAATGTAGAAATAACCAACTGATTCATTACCAAAATCTTTCTTTTCTTTTAATTCTTCAATTGAAGATTCTATGCTTTTAATTGCAGATGAATAATTTTTCTGAAAGAAGTCGTTAATACCCTCAGAGTGGATAAAATAAACTTCCATTTCTTTAATATCCAATTTCTGGCACTCAACAAGTCCCAATGCATTTGTATTGGAGCATAATCCATAATTACCGATTCTGTTATAGCACAATCCCAAAGAATGAAGTGAATTTAAGTAGGCTCTGGAATTTTCATTTTTAAAATAGTCGGTACATTCTCTAAGTAATGAAATTGCTTCATCGTAATAACCAAGATAGTATTTAACCAAAGCAATATGATACTTCAGTTTGTAGATAAGGTATTTGTCAGCTGTCTGTGAAATATAACTGTCTGCAGTTATGAAGTTGTCAAGTGCGTTATTTTGCTTTTTAAGTAGATAATACACAATTCCTTTTGATAAGTAAGCTGATCCTATTAAAGCTTTATCATTTGTTTTTTTTGCAGTATATATCATACTGTCGGCATAAATTAACCGCATACTGTGTGGAGATTCATGAAGAAGATTCTGATATCCATTAATAATTTCCTTGTAATTTTTTTCAACTTTAGCCTTGCGAAGATATTCAAACATATATACAGAAGATCGGGCACTATCATTTCGAAGTTCATATATTTTCTCATCAAGATATTCATAACTCTTTCTTTTTAGAGAGTCAGGATATTTTTGAAAATGTTTCTGTGCTTCACACCATGAAAAAACACATATTAGTACTAAGATGAAATGTTTTTTGCTCATATTTAAGGTAGTTTGGGAACTCAATTTCTCAATAAAGTTACCGCAAACTGTCCATCGGTGCTTTACCAATAAATTTACATGAAATTAACTCAAAAATAATATAAACATTTGGATTTTAGTGAGTTGTTTGTGAAAAAAGGAGTGTGGATTTATTGAAAATCCATACCATATTTACGGTAAATCCATACCCATATGGTTGTAGGAAACTTTTCAACGAGATAGTTTTGTTTCGAATTCAAAAGCGAAAATGTTTGGCATGGTGCCGAATTAAAGTTCCGCTTATCCGGATGAAATGAACTGAGAAGAAATTCTCATTCACTCTCATACACCCTTTACGATGAAAAATCTAATATTATGCAGCGTTTTAGTATGTTTCTTTTCTTCATGTTCAACCGATTCAGAAATTAATCAATCTGAACCCTTTTCAAATGCAGACGCCAAATCTATTAACGGTTTAGCGCTACCAATGAATAGTTCTAATCCTTTTGATTACAAAGGAAAAATTTATTATGATGAACTAAGTAGTTATTATCAGGATCATCAAATACCAAATTCGACCTTTGAACTTAATAATCAAATTAAATTTATCTCAATGAAAATGGGCTACGGTAGATTTTCCCATAAAAATATAATTTCATTTAACGATTCGATTGTAGATTTTATAATGTCTGATCCTGATAACATGATGATTACGATTGTACAGAATAGTTTACTCGCTTCAGCATCAAAATCTAGTCTAGCAAACTTCTTACAAGGTCTTCTCTTGAAACGTGAATTAGAATTTGGGGTTAAATATGACTATGTCGTTTCTTACGAGGATAGTATTATTGAAAATAGCAATATCGGCGAAGATGATAAGGATACTATTCTAACTGTAACTTCCATTTCGAGATACTCACTTTACTCAGCATCTGAACGAAAAGATAGGGACTGGGAATCATCTGCTGGCAATAAAAAAGCTAACCCCATTTTTTCTCCTGATGAAATCGCCTTCACTTCCATCATTGTATTACTTAAAAACATTCTGTGACATTGATTCTGATTAATCTTGATCTCTTTAAAATGAAACCTCGAACTATCCTTTATTTATTACTGGTCATTTTTAATCTTGTAAGCCTTTATTTCATCATATCCTTATTCAGCTATGATGAAATAGTTGGCTACATCGTTACAGGGGGAAGAAAAAGCAGTGACCCTAGAAAATTGGCGTATCTACTATTTATAACTTGTCTCCTGAACCTTTATTTTTTGTCATTCATAATGATCGAAAATTCTTTTAAGGATAAGATCTAATTAACATGCAAGATCTATTATTCTTTTCCATAATTAACTTAACTATGATATTATGATGAAGGATTTAATAAATATTGAAATGAAGAATCTGCCTATGTCTGGACTTGATGTACACATTATTAAAAAGTACATAGTCAAAACTGCAGCAGATGATTCCTTTCAAGTGAGCAATTATTCAATTATACTGATAAAGTCTGGACAATTCAAAATACGGCTAAGTGATTTAACACAGGAATTACTTCCGCACGATCTGCTCGTAATTCCTAAAAATTCATTTTGTACTATTATGGAAGTTAAAGGTAGACTGCAGTTGCTGCTCCTTTCTTTTACATCAGATTTCGCTTTTGAAAATTGCCTAAAGAAAGAATTGGTTGATTCATTCAATTTTCTGCTTGGTGAACCGTCATCAAAAATAACACTTAGTGAGAAGGATTTTTTGGTCTTGTCATTAATTTACAAACTAATCTGTTTTGTCAATAAAGATGCAGCAGGAAATGAGCAGGATGTGGAACTGCAACGCATAAGTTTCAACCTTTTATTATATGAGCTTAAATTTATTTTTAATAGATCAGATTTACAAACTCAGAACAGTTTTACCCGGCAGGAGCGGCTTACTATTAAGTTTCTGACTATTTTGACCATTCACTGCAAAAAGCAGCACAGCGCCAAGTTCTATGCAGGTGTGTTATTTGTTACAAGAGGTTATTTAAATCGAACTGTCAAACAGATAACAGGAAAGACCGTTAAAAGCCTCATTGATGTGGCAATCATAAATGAAATAAAGAATCTTCTTGAAAATTCACAATCCTCCATTGCTTTTATTGGACAAGATTTTGAATTTAGTAGTCTGGCGAACTTTAGTGCCTTTTTTAGGAAACACACTTCGCTTTCTCCTTCTGAATATCGTCAAAAGACTGTTGGGAGATTTAAAACGTCAGATTTTCGTTGACTAATTTAAATTAAAACTACTGTCATGATTACTATATATCCTTTAGAATGGATAGATTCATTGATATTGCTTACCCTAAATCCTAATAAATCAAATATCGGTAATCTATCACAGAGTGATTTGGTTTTTATAACTGAGAATCTTTCTAGAGAATCTCATAAAATTCAAATCCAGTTAAAGAACGAAATTTTTGCTCTACAAAAAAAGAGGCAAATTCGACTTTTGGTAAGAAAGTATCATTCAACGTTGGTTTATCTCCTTGATAATATTATTGAAAATCAAAATAATGAAATTCTTAAAGACGGTATTTTTTTGCGCATAACTGAATCGATAATAGACACATTGGATGATTTATTGTATTTTGTTGAAAATCGTTATCCCAATTATTTGAATCTTGATGAGCGTGTTCCTTTACCATATTTATTAGTTTCGAGAAAGGAAATACTTTTAAAGATAGGAAGACTTTCAAAAAAAAAGACAACTATAAGTGATGTCAATCAAGTTATTCAGATCATTGTTGATGCTTTAACTGTATCAAATCAAATTAATGCAGGAAACAAAATTACATACAGAGAAGTACTATATCAAAAAGAACTATTAAAGAAAGTGGAGATGCAACTGGCAATGGAAAGTAAATCAAACTTTTATTCTGTATTAGACGAGTTATTGATAGAAGTAAATTTTAATGACAGTTTTTATATAAGCCATGTTATCGAGAAGGTAGATAATCATCTTAAATCCCAGAAAACATTGGCTGGTAAAATTGGCGAGTTGTTATTCTGTTATAAAGAGTTCAGTCAATTATCCTCTAGTGAAAGAATAGCTTTTGATCCTTCAAAGCAGAATATAAGTTTTATGCTGGAAAATTGGTTTAAACATGAAATAAAATATCTTGAGAGAAAAAAGGAACTTTCTGTAGATTTAGATGAAAACAATGCAGCAACTGAATCCATGCAAATGGGAGAAGATAAAGTTGAATGCACACTTTCAACCGATCAAATGGCACTGATACTAAGAGCTGGTGATGAATCAAGAGTTTTGAAAGCTAGATCAATGAGTTTAGTCTTTAAAACTATTGTGCCATTTCTTTCCACTCCTTTTAAAAAGAATCTTTCTTATCAATCAGTAAGAAGTAAATCGTATAATGCTGAAGACAGGGATAAAGAAATTGCTATTCAAACCTTAAAAAAAATTATAGAAAAGATCAAGTCGTACTAATAGTCATTACGGTTATAGTATTGAACTTGAAAAGAAAATAACTGTGTTTTCGTAACGAAAACACTGAAGAGGTGTCTATTAATGAACAATCACTTAATCAAAATCATCATCAAATATTATAATTATGATAATAATTGCAATATTACTCCCGTGGCTCTCTTTTATATTAAGAGGGAAAATATTTACCGCTGTTATTTGCCTCATTTTGCAGATAACGCTAATTGGCTGGCTGCCAGCAGCAATTTGGGCCGTAGTATCCCTTCAAAATGCTAGAACTGAGAGGCGAACTAATAAACTTATAAAAGCTATGAGGAGATAATTTTCCCCGCGGCACCACATTTTTGAGTGAATCCATGTTAGAAGAATTTAGCCTTCTAGCATGGATTTTTGTTTTAATTCATTTGTAAAACCTAGGGGTACAACGGGGTACAAAAAAGTTGTACTTGTAGAGGCAGTATTGTAGTTGTTCCTTTGGCCTATAAAATAAATCATGTCAAACAATTTGATACTGATTTGCATAGAAGGAGATGAATGTTGAATAATAAATGATGATGCTATGTTTACAAATATTTCATGGAGCAGTTTCTTAACTGTTTTAGGTTTGGTGGTACTGATCTGGTATTTTATATTACTATTAAAGTTTTACTATAAAGATCTGTTGAAGATATTCTCAGGAGAAAAGAAACTCAAGTTTACTTCGTTCAAAAATATGAATGAAAATAAAGTACAAGATTCGGGAGAATATAAATCTTTGTCTTCATCTTTTTCAGAATCGTTCGACACTTTGGAAGATGCTGAAGAACTTTCTGCCCGAATACTTCAGGCAGTGAAAGAGAGTAATGAAAAGAACTTTTCAAAAGAACATTTTCAAAACTATCTAAGAATGGTTCTCGATGAATATCCTTATGTGAAGATTTCCTCACTTAGAGAAAACATCAATAAACTAATGGTAACTGAATCTTCAAAATATCCAAACCTGCTTTTGACTTTAAGTGAGGCTGACAGTCTGTGGGAAGGAAGTGTTTTCTAAAATTCAGCGGAGGAATAATCCCTGTTCTCTCTGGTGCGGTATGGCTTTATGTGACAAGAAAAAAGAGTTGCAACAGTGATATTCCTCTGCTTTTTAAATAAGTGTATTGAAAACTTTAAAAATGATGATTATGAAAAAATGTGGATGGAAATTAAAGCAATTAGATGAGGAAAAAGTATTGTCTTACTGCATACTTGCGTTGCTGCTGGTATATGAAACAAAAATTTATGCCCAAGATGGTGTAGCCGGCATTAATGAAGCGAATCAAAAAGTAAGAAGCTATTTTGATGCAGGTACTGAGTTAATGTACGCTGTAGGCGCAATACTGGGCTTGATAGGAGCAGTAAAAGTTTATCAGAAATGGAATGCTGGTGATCCTGATACCGGCAAGGTTGCGGCGGCTTGGTTTGGAAGTTGTGTCTTTCTGGTTGTAGTGGCTACAGTAATTAAATCCTTCTTCGGGGTTTAAACACAGATCCTTATGAGTAACAGTGTTTACCAGATCAACAAAGGAATTAATCAAAGTATAGAATTTAAAGGCTTAAAAGCTCAGTATATATGGTATTTGGGAGGAGGCGTTGTATCACTTACGATCGTTTTTGCAATCCTTTATATCATTGGGCTTCCTTCGCTATTATGCGTTGGACTCGTTGGGACTGCTGGTGCCTTTTTAGTTTTTAAAATATACAAAATGAGTAATCAATACGGAGAATTCGGCATGATGAAGGCACTAGCCAAGAAGCAGATTCCAAAATGTATTAATGTTTATAGTAGAGGTATTTTTTTTAAAGATATAGCTATAGAACGTTAATAGTAAAAATGAAGAGGAGATGGAGAAGAGGATGGAAGATTTACTGCCCATTATGGCAGTCGAACATGATTGTATTTTGTCAAAGCATGGTGATGTTACGGTAGCATTCAGAGTAGAACTGCCTGAGATTTTTACATTATCGGATCAGGAATATGAGGCTTTTCATCAGTCATGGATCAAGGCACTAAAGGTATTACCTAAGTTCTGTGTTTTTCACAAGCAGGATTGGTTTATAGAAAAGAAATATAAAGCTGATTTCACAAGTGATGACAGTAGTTTTTTGACAAGAAGCAGTGAACGATTTTTTAATGAAAGACCTTTTCTGGAGCATTCCTGTTATATTATGCTTACCAAGAAACCGCAGGGAAGGAAGAATTCAAGTTCTTTATTTTCAAGTCTTATAAGAAATAAAATGGTGCCTGAAGAGACACTCAATATACAGCTGTTGCAGGACTTTATTGACTGCACCGGACAGTTTAAGAGAATATTGGAAGACAGCGGTTTTGTTAAACTTATCCGATTGAAAAACAATTCACTCAGAAGTGAAAGCAGAAAAATTGGTCTTATTGAGCAGTACTGTTTCTTATCTGAACGGGAAGATTCTTTTGTCTATACGGACATTAAATTTGATGAAGGTCTTTCAGTAGGTGATAAACACTGCCAGCTTTTTACTCTTGGTGACGCTGCTGACCTTCCAGGCCTTTGTGGATCTAGAATTAATTTTGACCGCTATTCTACCGATAAAACTAAATTCAGTGTCGGATTTGCATCAACTTTAGGGCAGCTTTTGTCGTGCAACCATATTTACAATCAGTACATTTTTATTGAAGATGCACAGAAAACTATACAAAAACTCGAGAGTAAAAGATTAAGACTTCAATCACTGTCGGCTTACAGCAGGGAGAATATGATGGCCAGAGACGCCACTAATGATTTCCTGAATGAAGCTGTGTCTCAGCAAAGACTTCCCGTTAAGGCACATTTTAATGTTCTTGCTTGGAGTACTGATAAAGAAGAAATGAAAGATATCAAAAACAAGGTATCGTCAGCACTTGCTCAGATGGATTCAGCAGCTAAACAGGAAACGGTAGGAGCTCCACAGATTTATTGGGCTGGAATACCAGGAAATGAAGCAGATTTTCCAATGAATGATACTTTTGACACTTTTACAGAGCAGGCAGTATGTTTTCTAAACATGGAAACAGGTTACAAGTCTTCTTTAAGTCCAACTGGTATCAGACTGGGAGACCGATTAACTGGCAAACCAGTTCATGTGGATATTAGCGATGAACCTGTAAAAATGGGAATATGTACTAACAGGAATAAGTTTATACTCGGACCTTCAGGAAGCGGTAAATCTTTTTTTACTAATCATATGGTAAGAAGTTATTATGAGCAGGGTACACATATAGTTCTTGTAGATGTTGGACACAGCTATAAAGGACTCTGTGATATGGTCGGCGGCTATTATTTTACTTATGATGAAAAGAACCCGATCCGTTTTAATCCTTTCTATATTTCTGAAGGTGATAATTTGGATACTGAGAAAAAGGAAAGTATTAAAACGCTGCTTTTGGCTCTGTGGAAAAAAGATGATGAAACCTTTAACCGAAGTGAGTATGTGGCCCTTTCAAATGCTCTTCAGCTATATTATGAAAAGCTGGATAATGACTCTAGTATTTTTCCCTGTTTTGATAGCTTTTATGATTTTTTGAAAAATGATTTTGTAAAGATACTGGAAGATGATAGAGTCAAAGAAAAGGATTTTGATGTAAATAATTTTCTCTATGTACTCCGCCCATATTATAAAGGCGGTGAGTTTGACTATCTGCTTAATGCCACTGAGAATCTGGAACTTTTGAAAGAGCGTTTTATTGTATTCGAATTGGACAATATCAAAGATCATCCTATTTTATTTCCAGTTGTGACTATCATTATTATGGAAGTATTTATTAGTAAAATGCGCAAACTAAAAGGTGTCCGCAAGATGATTTTGATCGAGGAAGCATGGAAAGCCATTGCCAAAGAAGGAATGTCCGAATATATTAAGTACTTATTTAAAACTGTTAGGAAGTTCTTTGGGGAAGCCATTGTAGTCACGCAGGAGATAGAAGATATCATTTCTTCACCAGTAGTAAAACAAGCCATTATAAATAACAGCGACTGCAAAATCCTATTGGACCAGAGCAAATATCAAAACAAGTTTGATCAGATACAGGAGCTTCTGGGGCTTACAGATAAGGAAAAAGCTCTTGTACTTTCAGTTAATAAAGCCAATGATCCCGATAAAAAGTACAAAGAAGTATTTATTTCTCTGGGCGGAAGGCTTTCGAAGGTCTATAGGACAGAAGTTTCTTTGGAGGAATATCTGGCTTACACGACTGAGGAAAGCGAGAAGGTAAAAATGAACGCCTATGCTAAAAAGTTTGACGGTGACATAAAAAAAGGTATAGCTGCAATGGCGCAAGATATAAGAGATGGAATTTAAATGAAAGAGAAAATGAAAGCAAAATTAATTACCTGCATGATATGTCTGCTACTCATCAGCAATCCTGCAAGATCGGCAAATAATACAGCAGTGTTGCCAATACTGGAGATCGTGAAAGCAGTTACCAAGAAAGTTATTAAAGCAATTGACCTAAGAATTCAAAAACTGCAAAATAAGACAATCTGGCTTCAGAATGCCCAGAAAAAAGTTGAAAATATACTTTCTAAATTAAAGCTGGATGAAATTTCGGATTGGACGAAGAAACAGAAAGACTTATATCAAGGCTATTATGAAGAACTGGCAAAAGTAAAATCTATTATTGCTTACTATCAGAGGATAAAGGATATTACAAAGAAGCAGACAAAACTGGTTGAGGAATATGAAAGAGCATGGAATCTGTTTAAGCAGGATTCTCACTTTAAAGAAAGCGAAATTCAGTATATGGAACGCGTTTATTCCGGGATTCTGGAGGAGAGTGTCAAGAATATTGACCAGATCTTTTTAATTCTAGATTCTTTCTCAACGCAGATGAGTGATTTAAAAAGATTGGAGATTATTAATAAAGCTGCTGATCAAATCGATTCCAATTATGATGACTTGAAACTTTTTAATCAACAGAATGTAATGCTAAGTCTTCAAAGAGCAAAAACTGAAACAGAAATAAATCAGGTCAAACAATTTTACGGAATTCCGTAATAAAGGAAAATATTATGAAAAAAGTAATCGTATTACTCTTTGCTGGGTTTGTTTTAAATCAAGGAATTCACGCACAGGCCAAGCAGAGAAAGGAACTGCTGTTGCAGATCGCTGCACTTCAGGTTTACATGGATTATGCTAAAAAAGGATATTCAGCTGTTTCCAAAGGTCTGAATTTCATTGGTGATGTGAAGAAAGGAGAAGTCAATCTTCATGGTGATTATTTCGCTTCACTTTTGAAAATTAATCCCAAAATAAAGAACTATTATAAAACAGTAGAGATTATCTCCTTGCAGTTTAAGATAGTGAAAATGTATAAAAGCACTTATACTAAACTCAAGACTGATGATTTATTTCAGGGAAATGAGCTCGATTATATTGAGCGTTCTTTTGAAAGACTACTAGAAAGCTGCAATGAAACTTTAGACCAGCTTCTGGTTCTTACTACTGATTCAGAACTGGAACTTAAAGATGACCAAAGGATAGAACGTATAGATGAGCTATACAAAACGATGGTTAGTAATTACGATTTCTGTTTGTCTTTTAGTAATGAAGCAAAGTTATTGTCATTGTCAAAATCTCATGAAAAAAGAAGTGCTGAATCCACACAAATTATTTACGGACTTAAAAATTAACGCCATGAAAAGGATATTGATTTTAGTATTTCTGGTCTTTTTTGGATTTATCCCAAGCAGTATGAATGCACAGTCGGCAGAAATCCAGCAGTTGATCTTAAACATTGAAAAACTCTCGCAGTTCAAAAAGATTCTCAGCGATATGAAAAAGGGGTATGAACTGCTTTCGGGAGGTTACAAAACAGTTAAAGATATGTCCGAAGGCAACTTTAGTCTTCATAAAACATTTTTAGATGCCCTTATGCAGGTAAGCCCAACGGTCAAGAATTACAAAAGGGTAGGAGATATTGTAAACTATCAAATACTGTTGGTAAAAGAAAGTAAAAAAGGATTGAGCAGGTTTTTGAAAAGTGAAAGTTTTAGCCAGCAGGAGATCAATTATTTTGAGAAAGTTTATGCAAACCTTTTGAACCAAAGTTTAAGAAACCTTGATGAACTTACTATGGTAATTACAGCTGATAAGTTGAGAATGTCTGACGATGAAAGGCTTCAAGCAATTGATACTATTTATATGGAGATGCAGGATAAACTTTTGTTTTTGAGAGACTTTAATAAATCATCAAGCATACTGGTACTGCAGAGAGCAAAGGAAAAGAAAGATGTATATGCTTCCAAAGAACTTCTTGATTTAAAAAATTAAAACGATGAACATATATAAATTTTTTAAAACAGTGCTTTTATTAACTGGTGCAATGATAGTACCCTTTGCTGCAAGTGCACAGGGACTCGGCGATAATATGCAGAGTATGCACTCGGTTTTAGATCAGCTTTATGATGAGATGATGCCCTTGTGCAGTAATCTTTTGGCTGTAGGGCAGGGGATAGCTGGTTTTGGGACAATTTGGTATATAGCTTCCAGAGTCTGGCGTCATATTGCAAATGCAGAACCTATTGACTTTTATCCGCTTTTCAGGCCTTTTGTTATTGGATTCTGTATTATGATTTTTCCATCTGTACTGGCACTTATTAATGGGGTAATGAAACCAACTGTTACAGCCACTGCTGCGATGGTGACAGGATCTAATAATGCTGTTGCAGTTCTTTTAAAGGAAAAAGAAAAGGCTATAAAAGAAACCGATCCATGGAAAATGTATGTTGGTTCCACAGGAACAGGAGATCGAGATAAATGGTATAAATATACTCATGATGAGGATCCTTCCGATGAGAGCATGCTTGCAGGTATAGGAAACGACGTAAAGTTTGCCATGGAAAAGGCCTCTTATAATTTCAGAAATTCTGTAAAAGAATGGATGAGTGAAGTACTGAGAGTATTGTTTGAAGCTGCCGCTCTGTGTATTGACACACTTAGGACTTTTCAATTGGTAGTACTCTCCATACTTGGCCCCCTTGTATTTGGCATAGCAGTCTTTGATGGATTTCAGCATACTCTCACCGTTTGGCTGGCAAGATATATTAATATTTATTTATGGCTGCCTGTTGCAAATATCTTTGGAAGCATCATCGGTAAAATTCAGGAGCTAATGCTGAAGCTGGATTTATCACAGGTAGAGTCGACGGGAGATACTTTCTTCAGCAGGACTGATATGTCATATCTCATTTTTATGATTATTGGTATCATCGGATATTTTACTGTCCCATCAGTCGCTAATTACATCGTTCATGCAGGTGGAGGCGGAGCCTTAGGGCAGAAAGTTACTGGCATTCTTAGCAGTACCACTAATTCAGTTATTACAAAAACCTCGCAAGGCGCTGGTATGGTAATGGACTCTATGGGAAATGCTGCAGGTCAAATGTCACAAAGCATGTCCTCATCAGCTGGTAATACTCCGTATTTTAAAGAGAAAGGAAATTACATGAATGATAAGCTTAAAGGAAATTCAGAGTAACCTAAAAAGATAAAATATGTTTACTAAAATGAAAAATATAGATACTGCATTCAGATATGTGAGAGGATTTACAATGCTGGTAATTGCAGGATGTATTATTATCTGCTGTTACACGCTTTATAAGAGCTTTGAGTCTGTAGCTCTGATGCAGGATAAGGTTTATATTCTTGCCAATGGGAAAGCTATGGAAGCATATGCATCAGATAGAAGAGATAATGTACCTGTGGAAGCAAGAGATCATGTAAAGACATTTCATAAATTTTTCTTTACCCTTGATCCTGATGATAAAGTAATTAAAACCAATGTTACAAAAGCTCTTTATCTGGCTGATGACAGTGCAAAGCGAATTTATGATGATCTAAAAGAGAATGGTTTCTACTCTGGAATCATTTCAGGAAATATAAGCCAGACAATCCAGATTGACAGTATAACTATAGATATCAAAGAATACCCGTACCGCTTTCAATGCTACGCCAAACAAAGCATAATAAGAACTACCAGTATCTTGAAAAGAAGCCTTATAACCCAAGGAAGCCTTCGTAATGTATCTAGGAGCGACAACAATCCACATGGTTTTTTAATCGAACGATGGAATACCATCGAAAACAAAGATTTAACTGTTGAAAATAGAAAATAGACAGTTATGAAACCATTAATTAAAAAGCGAGAAGAGCCATTTATTTACAATAAGTATTACTTATATGCACAAGATAAGTGGGTGCAAAAAATGGAAACTTTAACGGGCAGACTTTCTAAAAGAGCCATTATTTATCTGCTGGTTCTGTTTACTGTTTTGGAGGGAGGTTATTTTCTCTATAACATTTACGCAGAATTCTCAAAGAAAAATTCTGAAACAAATAAAAACCCGGCAGCTATTCCAAAAATTAAAACAATCAATTTTAAAAAGTAATGTCATGAAGCAAAAAATAATATCACTCAAAGAATCTAAAAGAAGAAAAATGCTTTTAGTTCTGCCTCTTATAACACTTCCTTTTATAACCATATTATTCTACATTTTAGGTGGTGGAAGAATGGAAGTAGGAACGGCCAAAAGAGAAATCAAAAAGGGATTTAACTTTAATCTTCCCATTCCTAAATTTAAAGAAGATGCATCACTCGATAAAATGAGTTACTACGACCAGGCGGCAGTAGATTCGATCAAATTGCTGGAACAAATAAAAAAAGACCCTAATTACTCAAATCAAAAAATAGTAGAAGGATCAATAAATGATTTTACGGATAATAATTTAGTAAGAGCACATAGTGCATTTAATACATCCTCTTATCAAGATGCAAACGAACAGAAAGTTTATCAAAAACTTAAAGCACTTCAAAAAGTAATCAGCCAGCCTGCTGTCCCTGATAATTATGGTCAGGATATGAGGGAGTTTGAAAACTATGGGTCATCAAAAGGTGAATCAGATGAGATAAAAAACTTAGAGCAAATGATGTCACAAATGGGCACTTCGCAAGAACCTGATCCAGAACTAAAACAACTCGGCGGTATGCTTGAAAACATTCTGGATATTCAGCATCCATCACGTGTACAGGAAAAGTTAAAGCAAGCTTCAGAAATAAACAAAGGTAAAGTTTTCACTGTCAGCCATAAAAAAGAAGTAGTTAATATTACTTCTCTACAGCAAAATACAGTACCTCCAGATCTCTTAAAATCTAACTCATTTTATTCAGTTGATGAAAACTTAGATTCGGAACAGCAGCAGAATTCAATTGAAGCAATAATACACGAGACACAAACTATTGTAAACGGGTCAATTATAAAATTAAGATTAAAAACTGACGTATTTCTCCAGGGGATACTTATTCCTAAGAACACTTTTTTGTATGGAATCGCATCTTTGAAAGGAGAAAGACTGGAGGTTAAAATTAATAATATCCAGTATCGAAATTCAATTTTTCCTGTTGAACTCTCAGTTTACGACTTGGATGGAATTGACGGAATCTATATTCCGGGAGCAATAAGCAGGGACGTAGCTAAAACTTCTGCAGACCGCTCTCTTCAAACTTTAGGATTAAATGGAGTTACCGACTCATGGGGTGCGCAGGCTGCAGAGATGGGAATTGAAGCAGCAAAAAGCCTTATGAGCAAAAAGGTAAAACTTATAAAAGTTGTGATAAAGGCTGGATATCAAGTTTTACTCTACGATGAAAAACAAAAGAATTTGAAATAATTAAAATCTTGAAAAAATGAAAAATAATAATTGGATGAATTTGGTCTGCCTGCTTTTAAGTATACTGTCGGGCAATGCACAATTGATAAATAGAGCTGTTGATTTCAATCAGGATCAGTTTAAAAATGTGCAGATTGCTTATTCTAAAACAACAAGCATAGTGTTTCCTTATGCGATAAAAAGCATAGATAAGGGAAGTTCGGATATTTTAATGCAAAAGGCAAAAGGAGTAGAAAATATTTTACTACTGAAAGCTGCAAAGCAGAATTTTATACAGACCAATATTACTGTAGTTACAGCCGACAGCAGGTTGTATGTTTTTGTTTTGAATTTTGATGAGGTATGCCCGGATTTAAACATTAAGGCTGACAATAGTGCAATTGTAAACAATGATATTTTGTTTTCACTCGATAATGAAAATCAAAAGAAAATTGAGCAGTATTCAAAGCTTGCTTTGTTGAAAAAGAAAAAAATAGGCGGCTTAAAGAGGTCAAGATTTGATATTAATCTTAGTGTGAACGGCATATTTATTCATCAGGATGTTCTTTACTTCAGACTTGTTTTAGGTAATACTTCAAAGATAAATTACGACATAGACCAGCTTCGTTTTTTTATTCGGGATCAGAGAAAATCTAAGCGCACTGCTTCACAGGAAATAGAAATAGTTCCGCTTTTTTCAACTTCCAGCTCCATGCTGATTCCAGATAAATCGGAAGTGAATTTAGTCTATGCTTTATCAAAGTTTACTATCCCTGAGAAAAAATACCTCACGATTCAACTTATTGAAAAGGATGGTGGCAGACAATTAGAAATAGACATCAAGAATAATGATCTAATTGATCTTGATGTTCTTAACAGCTTTTAAAAGAATAATAACTTTAAAATAATTTATCATGAATCAGAAAAATTTAGAATTCCTAAAAGATCAGTTAAAATATACTGGATTTGGAGAAACTTTCGATCAGGATCTGAAAGAAAAGATGCTAAAAGGAGAGACAGAGTTTAAGATTATAAAAGAAGGTGTTTATGGAAAAGATGCAATGACTGCCGAATTGAATTTTAAAAAATCCGACCAAAGTGATCTTTACTTTTTTAATTCTTATCATGTAAATCTTAAAAAAGAAGAATCGAAAGAAGGATTAGAACAGACTTTTTATATTAATAACAACAGCAGTAATATTACCCTTAAAGAAGCCTATAATTTAATGGAAGGACGTTCTGTAAATAAAGATCTTAAAACTAAGGAAGGTGAAGTGTATAATTCCTGGCTCAAAATTGACTTTAAGGAATCCGAGAGCAATGGAAACTTTAAAATAAATCATTACCATCAAAATTATGGGTACGATTTGGAAGCAAGTTTAGCAAAACATTCTATAAAGGAACTTGAAACACCTAAATACAAAGAAGATCTTTTAAATTCACTTAAAAAAGGTAATCTTCAGTCCGTAACTTTTGTTGTTAGTGGAGTAGAAAGCAAACAGTATGTAGAGGCAAATCCACAATTTAAAACTGTAAATGTTTACGACGATAATTTACAAAGGATTAATCATCGCGAGAGCAAGGATCAAAAGCAGGCGGAATCGAAAGAAAAGTCAGCTTCGAAAGAACAATCCCAGAAGCAGGATAGTGATGATGATCCTGATCAGAGGGAAAAGAAAACTGCTGCCCATAAAAGAAAGGCAGGTAAATCTGTATAGAAATTCTTAACCTCTAAAGTTTAAAATTATGAATAATGAGTTTCTTACAAATAGACTGGAGTCAGAGATTGCTGGGTGGAATTCAAAAGAAGACCGACTGAAGAAACTTTTTAAATCAAGTTCATCGTTAGAAAATTCTCTATTAAAAGAGAAATTAAGGTTCTATGAAAGTATTTTATTGAAGTATAAGAATACAAATCAATTAGATGAACGTACTGCATTGCAGATTATAAGAAACGAACGAAACGCTTTAATTAAGAAAATTTATCCGGACAGGTTTCGGCAGTATTTTTATAAACTAATGAGCAAAATTGTTGTAGAAAGAATCAATGCTCAAAAAGAAAGCAGAGAGGAGCTAAAAAGCAATCAGTTGCTTACATATAATCTGGAACGCACTGGCTTTAAAGATGCATACAATAAAGTTGATAGGTATATGAGGTTGGGGCAGGATAAATTTACTGTTCCGATATCTTATTATCTTAATGAGCACGAACAGATGAATCATTCCCTTCATTTTATAAGAAATGAGCAGGGACATTATGATTTTAAAGGTTTTAATTCTAGTCTCCATCATCAGAATGGTAATAATGAGACTAGGCAATATTATTTTGATGTTGATGAGGTAAAAGCTTTTAATTCAGAACAGGCTTACGAATTACTATCAGGTAGAGCAGTTTTAACAGCAGGGACTTGGAAACAATTAGACTTTAATCAAAAAGGAGTTGATAATAATTATCAATTAAAAGAATTTCATGAATCATATGGCTTCAACATTGAGAAAAGTGTATCTGAATTATTCCTGAAGACTTGGGATCAATCGGAAATCAATTCTTTAATAGATTCACTTAAAGATGGCAGAAGAGAAGCAGTGACTTTAACCAAAGAAGGAACGGAATCTAAGGTCTATATCGAAGCTAATCCTCAAAATAAGTGTCTGAATATTTACAATGAAAATTTAAGGAAGGTGACAATTGAAAGTTTGTTTAGAGTTAAAAGGGACATCCCTTTGAAAGTACAATCAAGTTTAAAACTTGAAGATAACAAAGTCAAAAGTAAATGCAGAAAAATATAAAATAAAGGCTATGGAAAATCTGAAAAGCTTACTAGACTTCTTTTCTGCAATTGAAAATGATTTTAGAATAAGTTCCACCCATATTGCAATTTATGCCGCACTTCTAAAGTATAGAGTTGAGAAAGGTTTCGTAAATCCTATACAGGTCTATAGACATGAGATAACTCCTTTGGCAAAAATTTCGTCAGCGTACACTTATCATAAGTGTATTCAGGAATTGAGTACTTATGGTTATATAAAGTACGAGCGGTCGTTTAAGAAAACACAAGGGAGTAAGATTTATTTTTTTGAGTAATGTATTAATAAAATATTAAAGCCCTCACAAGGGCTTTTTTTATATAAAGTATTTTTAGAGATGGAAGATGAAGAGGAAAACACAAGAGGAAAAATAACCCCAGAGAAAGCTATGAATATGTTAAACTCTGAGGGTATGAATGTTACAATCGAAGAAGCAACTGAAATTTTGCTATTTTTACGAAAAATGGCTCATGTAGCCGTATCTAAATTTTTGGAGTCATGAGTATTATAGCAGATTTATACATACGTGTAAGCACGGACGAACAAGCAGAGAAAGGTTATTCGCAAAGAAATCAGGAAGAAGTTTTAAGGAAATATTGCTCAATAAATTATATTGAAGTGCGTAACGTTATTTATGAGGACCATTCCGCTAAAACATTTAATAGACCACAATGGAATAAACTTTTACTGAATCTGAAAAGACAGAAAAACACAACTGATCTGGTCTTATTTACCAAATGGGATCGTTTCAGCAGAAACGCAGGTGATGCCTATCAGATGATAAGCATATTAAGAAAGTTAGGTGTAGAACCGCAAGCGATTGAGCAACCTCTTGATTTGGCAATTCCAGAAAATAAGATGATGCTGGCTTTTTACCTAGCGGCTCCTGAAGTTGAAAACGATCGAAGAGCTTTAAATACCTTTCATGGAATGAGGAGGGCGAAAAAAGAAGGTAGATATATGGGTATTGCACCGTTTGGATATGCTAATAAATCCAAAGAAGACGGAAGTAAATATATTGCACTTGTAGAACCTGCCGCTTCTGTTATGCGCTGGATATTTGAAGAATTGGCTAAAGGAATATTCAATACAGAGCAAATATATCATATGGCTTGCAGAAGAGGATTTAAAAGAACTAAAAATAACATGTGGGGCCTAATAAGAAATCCTGTTTATTGTGGTAAAATATTTATACCGAAATATAAAGATGAAGAAAGCAGATTTGTTACAGGGCAACATGAGCCACTTATTTCTGAGGGCCTTTTTTATAATGTACAGGATATCTTAGATGGAAAATCACGCCTTTACAGACCTAAAATTAAAACTGTCGTTGATTTCCCATTAAGAGGCTTTTTTATCTGTCCAAAGTGCCAAAAGAAGCTGCAAGGAAGTAAATGTAAAGGAAGACACAAATACTATCATTATTACCACTGTGAAGCGCAATGTAAGTTTAGAATTAACTCAGAAATCGCCAATGAACTTTTTATTAAAGATCTTAATAAGTATCAACCTATAGCTGAAGTTAAGAAATTATACAGCTCGATTTTATATGAAACGCATCGTGATCTCGCAAATAATGCCGGCGAACAGAAAAGAAGACTTGTAGAACAGATAAAAGATTATGAACTCAGATTAAGCAATGCAAGAGATCTTCTTCTAACATCAAAGATTGAAGCTGATGATTATAAGCTGATGAAAGATGACTATGGTGCACGAATTGCAAACCTTGAACGTGAGCTATCAACAGTCACTAAAGATAAGCATAGTATTGAAGAGCTACTGATAAAGGGGGTTGACAACCTTATCAAGCTTAGTGATTCATATTTGAAAAGGGATTTATCAGATGCAAGAAGCCTAATTGGTTTAGTTTACCCCGAAAATTTCACAATTCACGAAAATAAAGTACAAACCGCTAGAGTGAACAAAATAGTGGAGTCTATTTATCTGATTAACAAACAGTTAAAGGCAAAAAAAAACGGGACAAAAGATGATTTTTATCTTTTGTCCCGAGAAGTGACCGTTACTTAACAATTTACAAACCATTTTATGAATGATTTAAAGAAATTGGCTTTCTATATGTAGTGTGTGTCTTTTATTGGCTAAGTAAATTTGGTTTAGATAAAAGTATTAGTCCATACTTATTGATTGTTGTTCGACCGGAGCTGAAAATTGGTTTATTTCTTTTTCCGCACAGCTGTTTTGCAGGCTTTTGAGAATGGGAATAAAACCTAGTTTTTGCCTCAGTTGAGCGGCAATAAATAATCAGAGTCATGAGGCTGGAAAATTTAAGTGGTGATCAGATTATCGGCTGTTTACAGACCAATATCAAACGGATAGTTTATCTTTTGCATAGAAACGTATTCTTTGAATAAAAGCCTGTTTAGTTGTATTAATAAAAAAATGGCGCTGATAGAGCTGGTAAAGATGGAAAGTATTTTTTAACGGCATCTGAAAATGGGCAAGAGCTGATAAAATCATAATAGTTGCAGAGGGAGATTGTGGACAGACTCTATCGCTTGGATGGCTTATGCTAAGGAATTATACAGCTGGATTAGATTTAGATTTGATCCTAGACTAAGCGGTAAGCAGAAAAGGAGGCCTGTTATTTAACAGGTCTCCTTTTCAAAAATAAAAATGAAAACTATTAATTCCAGCCGCCTCCGAGTGCTCTGTAAACATTTACAAAGGCGTTCATCTGCTGTTTTTTGGTTTCAATAAGTTCAAACTTAGATTCTAAAGCGTCTTTCTGGGTCAATAAAACTTCCATATAATCTGCCCTGGCAGAACTAAATAGGTTGTTTGATATTTGAATAGACTCATTTAAAGCCTGCACCTGCTTTGACTTTAAGTCATAGCTTTTTGCCGTATTCTGGATTTTAGACAATTGGTTGGCCACTTCAACATAAGCGTTTATCAATGTTCTCTCATAATTGTAAACAGCCTGAATCTGTTTAGCGCCAGCAGTAAAGTATTCTGCTTTAATTGCATTTCTGTTAATCAAAGGAGCTACTAAATCGCCAGCTATAGAATATAATAGAGATTCTGGAGAAGTCAGCAAATATTTAGTGTTAAAAGCCTCGTATCCGATTCCAGCAGAAATGCCCAGCGAAGGATAAAATTTAGCTTTAGCGGCTTTAATATCCAGTTTTGCAGCGATTAGTTCCATTTCGGCTTTTTTAATATCGGGACGATTTTCTAAAAGCTGAGAAGGCACTCCGGCATGAACATCTGCTGGAGTTATAGTGCTGAAAGTATTGCTGCTTCTGGTAATTTTCTGGGGAAAACGTCCCAACAGGAAATTGATTTTATTTTCCGTTTCGGTTATCTGCTGCTGAATATCAAACTGAAGGCTCTGAGTGCTTAAAATCTGCGCTTCAAATCTTCGTACAGCCAGTTCGTTTACTCGGGCAGCCTCCTTCTGTATTTTTACAACTCTTAAAGCATTGGTCTGGATATCAATATTTTGTTTGATAATTTCCAACTGATTATCCAAAGCTAGAAGCTCGTAGTACGAATCGGCTATTTCTGCAATTAAATTGGTAATTACAAAATTCTTTCCTTCGATGGAACCTAAATATCGGTTTAAAGCGGCTTTTTTTGCATTATGCAGTTTGTTCCAAATATCTATTTCCCAGCTTGAAGTAAGGGCAAAACGATAATTGGGAAGCGGATCGGGCGTTTCTCTGCCAGGCATAATCTCGGTTGTTGCCTCGCCTGAACCTGTGCTTGTATACCTTCCGGACTTGGTTAGATCAGCACCAGCGCTAAAGCCAACAAATGGCAGGTATTCACCTTTTCTGGCTTTTACTTCGCTTTTTGCAATTTCGATTTCTTGAAGCGTAATATTCAATTCCTGATTGTTTTTCAGTGCAATATCAATCAGGTTTTCTAGATTTTCATCCGTAAAATAGCTTCTCCACTTTACTTTTCCAGTGTTAAGCGTATCTAAACCATTATCGGCATAGTTTTCGGGTACTGTCCTGTTTTCTGTTTTCTCTGCAATAGAAGCCGTCTTACAGCCCGCTATAGAGAGCATTACGCAGGCAAGACCTGCGTATTTTATATTTCTGTTATTCTTCATTTTCCTGAGTTTGATTGTTTGTTGAAAAATCATCTACATGATGCATGAAATCATCAGACAATGAACTTTCTTCTTCTCCTTTAATTAGTTTTCGGCCCTCGGCCAATGAGCCAAAAATGTAATATAGTCCAGGAACTATGATTACTCCGAAAATGGTTCCGAAAAGCATTCCTCCAAGTGCAGATCCACCGATGGTCCTGTTTCCGATTGCACCGGCTCCAGAAGCAAAGATTAACGGAATCAAACCGGCAATAAAGGCAAAAGATGTCATTAAGATCGGTCTGAAACGAACTTTGGCGCCTTCAATAGCCGCTTCCAGTATTGTGGCGCCCTGCTGGTGCTTGAGGACAGCAAATTCAACTATCAGTACGGCATTTTTACCCAGCAGTCCAACCAGCATGATCAATCCGACCTGGGCATAAATATCGTTTTGCAGGCCCATAATCTGCAGAATGACAAAAGAGCCTAAAATTCCAACAGGAATAGATAAAATTACAGACAATGGAATAATAAAGCTTTCATATTGCGCCGCTAGTACAAAGTAAACGAAAGCCAATACCACTAAAAAGATATAGATCGATTCGTTTCCTCTGCCGGCTTCATCGTAAGAAAGCCCTTCCCATGCAATATCATAACCTTTCGGAAGCGTTTTTGCAGCTGTTTCCTGCACCGCCTTAATCGCGTCTGCTGTGGTATAGCCGCTTGCAGGCTGCCCCTGAATAGCGGCAGAATTGTACATGTTGTAACGCGTGATCTCATTAGGCCCCTGCGTTTTTTTAAGCGTCATAAAGGCAGAATAAGGCACCATTTCTCCATGATCATTTTTCACAAAAAGATTCAACACATCTGATGGCAGCCTTCTGAATTTTGGATCCGATTGCACGTATAGTTTAAAAAATCTTCCAAATTTGATGAATCCCTGTTCGTAGGTGCTTCCGATTAAGATATTCAGGTTTTCCATTGCCTTGCCGATAGAAACGCCTTTCTGCATAGCCAGATCGTTATTGATCTCCAACTCATACTGCGGATAATTGGCGGCGAAGAAAGTAAACAAGCCAGAAAGCTCTTTACGTTTTCTCAGCTCGGCCATAAACTGCTTGTTGATTTTATCAAATTCCTGATAATTGGTACTCGTCGTTTTGTCTAATAGACGCATAGAGAAACCTCCTGAAGAACCAAATCCTGGAATTGCGGGCGGTTCAAAAAACTCCACAACAGCCCCCAGATCTTTTGATTTCTTCTCCAGTTCTTCCATGATTTGGGTTACAGAATGTTTCCTGTCAGACCATGATTTTAAGTTAATCAGACAGGTTCCGGCATTAGAGCCGCGACCTTCGGTCATGATTTCGTAACCCGCCAAAGAAGAAACCGATTCAACTCCTTCAACACTTTCGCAGATTTTCTGCAGTTTCTGAGCGACCTGATTGGTTCTTTCCAAAGTTGCGCCGGGAGGCGTCTGGATGATTCCGTAAATGGTTCCCTGATCTTCGCTCGGAATAAACCCGGATGGAAGCACTTTGTTCTCTATAAAAATGAAAGCGCAGAATGCAATCAGGATTCCAAAAGTCAATACTCTTCGGCTTACGATTGTTTTTAAAACAGCAACATAACGGCCTGTAAGCCTTTCAAACCATCTGTTGAAAGCATCAAGCGATTTTGTCAGGATATTTCCTTTTTTCTCTTTTCCATGGTTGTTTTTCAAAAGAATGGCACAGAGAACAGGGGTAAGGGTCAAAGCTACAATAGCAGAAATGATAATCGAGCTGGACATGGTAACCGAAAACTGTCTGTAGAAGGTTCCCACCGGTCCCGACATAAAGGAAACGGGAATAAAAACGGAAACCATAACAGCTGTAATGGCAATAATGGCGCCTCCAATTTCGCCCAATACTAATTTAACGGCATGATACGGCGTAATATGCGGAAATTCTTCAAACTTGGCATGGACCGCCTCGACGACGACAATCGCATTGTCGACCACAATTCCGATTGCCAATACCAAAGAAAACAGCGTTACCAGGTTGATTGACATTCCAAACATTTGGATTACAAAGAAAGCTCCAACTAAAGATACGGGAACGGCAATAATCGGGATTAAAGTCGAACGCCAGTCTCCTAAAAATATAAATACAACCAAAGCAACCAAAATGAAGGCATCTCTTAGCGTATGGACAACCTGATCAATAGAAGCATCTAAGAACTGCGAAACGTCGTAGCTGATTTTATAATCCATTCCTGGAGGAAAACCCGCTTTCATTTCTTCCAGTTTTGCTTTCACGTCGCGAATTACATCACTCGCGTTACTTCCATAGTTTTGTTTCAGTACAATAGCGGCAGAAGGATGACCGTCCAGGTTCGAATAAATATCAAAGAATTCGCTTCCTAATTCGACTTTTGCAATATCTTTCAGGCGAATGCTTTCTCCTTCTGAATTGGCGCGTACAATTACATTTTCATATTCTTTAGGTTCGTCGTACCTGCCTTTATAAGTCAGTACATATTCTAAAGATTGTGCGGCAATACCGGAACTCTGCCCTAATCGGCCTGGACGGCCGATGATGCTTTGTTCCTGAAGCGCCTGCATCACTTCTTCAACAGAAATTTTATAAGCCCTCATTCTGTCCGGATTAAGCCATACACGCATGGCATATTTGCGGCTTCCTAATATCTGGGTTCTTGCCACACCCTTAACACGGCTGATTTCAGGAATCATTTTCACATCGGCATAGTTGTAGAGAAACTTCTCATCCATGCTTTTGCTTTTCGAATAAAGGTTCACGTACATCAGCATACTGGGCTGAATAGGAGTAATGACAACCCCTTCACGCTGAACCAGTTCAGGTAATAATGGCATTACCTGATCTACCCTTGTTTTTACCCTGATTACAGCTTCATTAGGATCTGTTCCTGGTTCAAATATGATTCTAAGAGTTGCTTCTCCGGCACTCGTTGCATCTGTCGCCATGTAACGCACGCCTTGCGTGCCGTTAAGGGAATTCTCCAAGGTGATTAAAGTCGATTTAACCAGTACATCGGCACTTGCTCCCGGATAAGCGATAAAGATATTTACGGTTGTGGGTGCAATTTCAGGGAATTGCGATATAGGGAGCTGTCTGATGGACAGCGTACCTATAAAGACAATTATAATCGAAATTATAATTGCAAAAACGGGTCTATGTATAAATTTATTAAACATGTGTTCTTTTTTTAGATTCGGTTATTCTGCATACAGTTCTAAATTGGAGATAACCGACTGGGGTTTTACCACTTGGTAATCTATTTTCTGGTTTTCTTTTACAAGACGAAGCCCCTCTAAAAGTATTTTATCATCAACAGACAAGCCTTCTTTTATTGCAAATAGGTGAGGCATCTCGGCAGCAATAACAACCTCTCTGGATTTTACAGCATTGTTTTTGTCAATTACATATACATATTTTTTATCTAAAACCTCAAATGTGGCTTTCTGAGGTATCAGCATAGCATTTTTCAGTTCTATAGGCATCTGGATGCTTCCTGTTTCTCCGTGTCTCAATAATCTTTTTGGGTTAGGGAAAGTAGCTCTAAAAGGGATGTTTCCTGTTTCATTGTCAAAGTCGGCTTCAATGGTTTCTACAACTCCTGGATATTGGAATTTTTTATTATTGGCCATCAAGAGATTGACTTTCATTTTTCCAGTTTTTCCAGTTTTCTCCTGATAGTCCAGATATTCAGATTCAGGAACATTGTAATACACCCACATCGAGCTGTTATCTGCCAGTTCTGTCAGCAGTTCTCCTTCATCGACCAAACTTCCCTGACGTACATGAAACTTATCTATGATTCCGTCAAAAGGCGCTCTGATTTCTGTAAACTGAAGATGGACTTTGCTTAAAGCCATTTCTGCATCTGCTTTTTCCAGTTTTGCTTTGGCCATTGCCAGTTCGTTTGGAGAAACCACTTTTTCATCGGCCAATTTTTTAGCATTCTGGTATTCAATTGAGCTGAAACTTACCTCTGCTTTGGATTTTTTTAATTCGGCTTCATAAAGTGCAGGCATGATTTTAAATAACAGCTGTCCTTTTTTAACCATCTGGCCTTCGTCGACATAAATTTTTTCAAGATAACCGCGTTCTTGGGCTCTTATTTCGATATGCTGGATGGAATGTATCTGAGATACATAATCTTTTGTAATGGTAGTATCCTTTTCGATTGGATTGGTAACCAGAAATTTGGTTTTTTCCTCTTTTTCTTCTTCTTTTTTAGAATTGCAGCCTGCCAAAACTAAGGCGCACAGACTCATGATCATGAAAATTCTCTTCATAATTATTTCAGCGTTAAAACGTAATTTATTTTTGATTTTTAGGTAAAAAGGCCTTTAGAAACAGACCATAGGAGTTCTTGTCCGTCTATTTTCTAATTAAAGCCTACAGCGGATAAAAACAATAAAGCAGTGAGCTATTGAGCAGCAATAGCCTTAAAAATCAAATTCGGAAAACCTGAAACAGCAGATATACTTTATTATCAAGTAAACTGAAGATTTTGCGGCCATTCACTTTTTGGGTAAAAGCAGTCGCTGAATGGACAAAATGATTGGTGCTGTGAAAAATTAAAAAGTAGTTATTTTTTGCAGGCTGTTTTTGAGCTGCAGAAAAATTGTCTTCATTTTCTTCATTATCAAAAAGGCATATTTTTCTTTTAAAAGATTCAAATGAGCGTCCTCGATTTAATTCCGGTTCATTATGAACATTATTTACAAGAGTGCAGAATGAGAACTTTTTGAAAATTACAATATTATGGTGTGCATAAGCGCTGCCATATCCATTTAGAAGAATGACAATTGAAATGAAGAGTTTAGTGCACCAATTTTTCATAATAGCCACAAATTTAAACAAACGGTGCAATAAAAACAATTGCCGGGATTTATTAATTAGTGAAAATATTATTTTCGCATTATCAGGTTCTTGTTTTTACAATATTATTTTTTTTACGGGCGCATAGTTAGAATAGATCAATAAAAAGAAGATGTTCAAATTTTCATCTTTGCTTTATGCGTATTTGCAGGCAGCTCAATTTACTGGACAAGGCAGTTCTGTTTTCAATTTTGCTGTTACTGCACTAATTGAAAAGCCCAATGCTATGCATTGGGCTTTGATTATTGATTTGATAATTAAATGCTATTTGTATTTGATATTGATGCTGATAATATCAGATGTCATATTTGTGGTTCTGGTGTAATGGCCGTAACGGACCTCCAGAGTGTTCCAGTGTTTAAGGCCGAAAATACCATTTGGCGGGGTGAACTTCATTCCCATTCCGAAAAAACTGCTGTCAAACTTCGACAGATCATAGTTGCTGGTGTAGTATTCGTCCGCGCCAGTATGTTCTGCGTAAGGTTTGAAATATTTGGTGCCGGTCTGGGTATAATATCTGTAAAACGGGCTCAGCGAAAAAGCCTGTGTCAGTTTTACGGGAATTTCCAGATCTGCGGTATGCGCCTTAAGGCTCCAGTCATCGGTATAATATCGATAATATGCCCTTATGATCATGTTATCGCCTAAGAAATAGCTGGCCCTGATTCCCAGGGGAATTTTGAGTCTGGTATCAGGCATTTTTTCCTGGTGCACCGACCCGTCTGCGAAATAAACCCTGTGGAAGGGAAGGCTTAAATACCCGTTCTGGCTGATGAGATCACCCACCAGCATCACCTGAAGGTTTTTGTTTATGATCTGCGAATAGCTCAGGGTTCCCGCAAAGGTATTTCGGCCGGCGCTTCCATATCCATCACTTCCCGGAGTACGCAGTTCAACGGGTTCAATCAGTTTGAGCTGGTCTATAAAGGTCTGGAATTTAGCGGTGAATTCCCCATTTCGGTCTTTTGTCTTCTGGGAAAAGCTGATATTGCCCCCAAATGACTGGTAGTCAAACTCTGTAGAGGATGAAACCCCGATTCCGATTGTTCTGCCTTTCTGTTCATTTTCCCTTAGATAGTTCAGCGAAGGGTAGAAGCGGTTGTCTGAAGAAGAGGCCGATGAATTGGCGCTCAAGTCAATCATATCCGAAGAGGCGGAAGTATAATGGTCAATCCCGGCTTCTATATCAAAGGTATGCCTGATTCCGGTCTGTCCGTATTTTACCAGTTTCACATCGATGGTGTTGGCTATATCGGTCAGGTGCTCGGATCCGATGCCCCCGGTAACGGCAGAATTGTTCCCGTCCTGCTTGTAATAGCTGGAGACAAGGTTCACTTCTTCGAGTTTTAATTTCCTGCTCTTATAGGACGTGGAATCAGAAGCAGTATCCTGCGCCCTTGCCTGAAAGAGCATCAGCAGGGTAAATCCGGTAATGAATTTTCTTTTCATTTTTGATTTTTGATTTTGCTGTTAATTGCAGCCGCATCCGCCGCCGCTTTTTCCTGAATTTGCCCCGGAAGCTCCCTCTCGGTAGGATTGAAAACTAAGTTCTGTCTTCTCGATTTTTCTGTTGGAAAGCACCATTTCAGAATCGTTTATTTTTCCCTTCTGGTATTCCTTTACCGGGGAGCAGGAGCATAGCAGAATGCCTGTTAGAGCAATGCTGCAGAGCAGTTTCAGGCTTTTTTGTTTTGGCTTTCTCATTTCAGGTTAATGTTTTTTGAAGTGTAAATTTTGTTGCCTTCGTCTATGATGATACAATATAGATCCGGTATCTGATCTATTAAAAACAGTCCTGCTTTAATGCCCATAACGGCTATAGGCGTGGCCATGGCATCTGCAAATTCCGCGTTCGGAGCTATGATGGTCACGCTTTTTATCCCGGTTATCGGCAGTCCTGTTTTTGGGTCAATGGTATGGGAGTATTTTTTGCCGTCGATTGTTATATATTTTTCATAATTGCCCGAGGTGGCCACAGCCCTGTCGGATATTTCCATATAAGAGAATGCAGCGTTTGGCCATTCGGGATCGGCCACGCCGATGGTCCATTTTTGCCCGTTTGGCTGCAGTCCCCAGGCGCAGAGGTCACCGCTGGCATTGATAATGCCGCTCTGTACATTGTGTCTTAAAAGCACCTGTTTGGCCATTTCTGCAGCATAGCCTTTTCCAATGCCTCCAAAACCGATCCGCATGCCTTTCTCCCTTAGATATACCGCGGTATTTTCCCTGTCCAGGATAATATTGCGGTAATTGATAAGATGCACCATTTTAAGTGCTGTACGGGCATCGGGGAGCTTAGCCATGGATTTGTCAAAATTCCAAAGGCTTTTGTCAATGCTCCCGTAAGAGATATCAAAAGCGCCCTGGGTAATTGCCGAAATCCCGATGCTTCTTTCAATTAAATTAAAAACTTCCAGATCTACACTCACGGGCCTGATTCCGGCATTGTCATTGATCAGATTGGTCTGGCTGTCCTCTTTATAGGTAGTCAGAAGTTTTTCGATCCGCCGTATTTCGTCAACGGCCAGATTGATGTACCCATTACCCGTCCTTTGATTCTCAGCCACAACGGTAATGGTAAAGCTGTTTCCCATCAGTTTTAGGGACTGGGAATACTTCTGTGTTTTTGGAATGTTATTTTCGGCTCTCACAGATCGCTTTTATTTCGGCAGTCCACTCATCGGGTGTTTTTTCGGGTTTTCCATGCCAGGTTTTGATTACCCTGCCCTCAGCATCCAGAAGCAGCGTTAAGGGAAAGCTGCCTTCCTTGTTGTAGATTTCCGCTAAATCTTCATTTCGTTTAATCTGTTGTGCAGATCCCATATTTTTCTTTTTTCTGGGAAAATCAGCATTGACCAGTACTAAATTTTCATTTGCCATAGCTGTAAAGCCGGGACTTTCAAAATAGTCCCTGCGTGTTGCAATGCAGGGGCCGCACCAGTCCGAGCCCGAGAAGTTCAACAGGATTAATTCATGTTTTTCTTTTGCAGTTTTTTTTGCATTAGCAAAGTCAGGTTCCCAATTTATGGGCAGAACCGTCACCAGCAGCAGTAATGTAATGAGCTTCATTTGCAGTTTTTTTTTTTTTGGATATATACGAAATAACGAATTGAGCGGTTTCTTATTTTTTCTAATTGCTTAAGATTGGCTTAAATCTTAAATGAAAAAAAATTATGAAGTCTGCACCCCGAATATATAGCCGACCAGCGCCGATGCGGCCATCGCAAAAGTTCCCCAGATGCAGATGCGGAGCACTGCAGTGAAGATTTTTGACCCTCCGGCCCTTGCGGCCAAAAAGCCGGAAAATGCCAGAAACAGGATAGAGCAGCCATACTGGTAGAAGACCATCTGATTTATAGGGGCAAAAATGGCGACAAGAAGAGGAAATAATCCGCCGATGGTAAAGGAAACTGCTGATGCAAAAGCAGCCATAAATGGATTGGCCTGGGTAATTTCATTGATCCCGAGTTCATCCCTTGCATGGGCTTCAAGGGCATTATGAGCCGTCAGCTGCACAGCGACCGCTCTGGCAAGTTCTTCACTGAGCCCCCTTTGGGTGTAGATCGCCGCAAGTTCTTCAAGCTCTTCTTCAGGGGCGGTCTGAAGTGCTGTTTTTTCTCTTTTCAGGTCTGCCTGCTCAATATCTGCCTGCGAGCTGACAGATACATATTCACCCGCCGCCATAGAAAGCGCGCCTGCAGCAAGTCCGGCTACCGCTGCCAGCAGGATCGGCTCTCTGGAAACACTTGCGGCCGCCACGCCGATTGCTAAGCTGGTGGTGGATAAAATCCCGTCATTAGCCCCAAGGACCGCTGCCCTTAACCAGCCGCTTCTATTGATGTAATGGTTTTCGATGTGCATTTTTTATTTGAATAACAGTTTGACCCAGTCACGCTTTTCAGCGGTTTTTTCGGTGCCTCCAAAATTTGTTTTGAGCAGTTCCCTGATTTGAAATTTTGTTTTGTTCCTGGTGCTTTTATCCCAAAGAGCAAAATCATAGATATGAATCTGGGCTGCATTGGGATTAATGGCCAGTGCAACCCCAGAGATGAGATCTTTATATTTTTTTATTTCATTAAAAATACTCCGGCTTGGAACCACTATGAGCACCGTTTCCCAGTTCAGATATTCTTTGGAAATATCATTTCTTTCAAGCAGGCCAAGCGATTCAATTAAAGCCGTTATTTTTTGTCTGTTCAGCCGGTCAATTTTTTCATCTATGCTTTTAAGAACATCCTGGAGCGACTCTTTATCAATAGCATTCATTTTCATCGGTTTAATTCAAACTAAAATTAATTCAAAATATCTTTCCCTGTTAACGGAAAACCAGTAGAATGATTCTAAATTTTATTAACGTGGAAAAAGCAGCAGAAAAATTCCTCTGTTAAAATTTAAAGAAGCTTTTTTGAAGATCGTATTATTTATATTCAATGGTTTGATCCGGATATGGCTGAGATTTTCTGGATCAGCCTTGATGATATTTTTCATTTTACGATTGGAATAACAGTAATTAAGTTTTAAATTTGTAAATATGACAAAACTGATCAACTTAAAAATATTCGCTCATTTTTTCCGCTCCTCTTCGGCAGGCGGCATTTTTTTGATAATCTCCCTGCTGGTGTCATTGGCCATTGCCAATTCTGGCTGGTCGGAAGCTTTTAAAGGGATGCTTAACTTTGAACTGGGATTCAATACAGCCTGGATTCATTTAAGATATCCTGCAGGGCTTTGGATCAATGACGGGCTGATGGCGGTTTTCTTCCTGATGGTCGGGCTGGAGATAAAAAGAGAAGTTATAGAAGGGGAGCTTTCCTCTTTTTCCCATGCGGTTCTGCCTGTTCTGGCCGCGGCGGGAGGGGTGGCGGTCCCTGCCCTCATTTACGCATTTTTTAATGCCTCGGATCCCCAAACGGCTAAAGGCTGGGGCATTCCTATGGCTACCGATATCGCCTTTGCACTTGGAATTTTATCGCTTTTGGGCAGCAGAGTGCCTTCGGGCCTGAAGATTTTTCTGGCCGCCCTTGCGATTGTCGATGATTTGATTGCAATTTTAGTGATAGCCTTATTCTATTCCTCGGAGCTCAGCTTTATGTATCTGGGTTATGCGGGAGCATTGCTGGTCTTATTGGTCATTTTTAACCGCTCAGGTGTTAAAAACCTGCTGTTTTATCTGCTCCCGGGGATATTGATCTGGTATTTTATACATCATTCCGGCATCCATGCGACCATAGCCGGGGTGCTGGTGGCGATGACCATACCAACCAATGAAGACGATACCGAGTCGCCGCTTGAAAAACTGGAGCATTCCCTTGCACGTCCTGTCAATTTTCTGATCATGCCTGTCTTTGCGCTTGCCAACACCAATATTACTTTTGAATCTGCAATGATAGAAGGGCTTTTCAGCAGTCTGGGGCTTGGCATAGGCCTGGGCCTTTTTTTGGGCAAGCCTGTCGGGATTTTCATCATGTCGTGGCTGTCGGTAAAGCTGAAAATAGCCGCACTGCCCGAATCTGTCACCTGGGTGCATGTGCTCGGACTTGGACTGCTGGGAGGAATAGGCTTTACGATGTCCATATTTATTGCTTTACTGTCTTTTGACGATGCGCTGCTGCAGAATGAAGCCAAATTTGCCATACTGGCCGCCTCCACGGCGGCGGGCATCACAGGCTTCTCCATCCTGAGGCTGTACAGCAGAAAACAGAAAATGGCACTTTAGTGAGCCTAGTGCCTGCGGAAGAGTTCCACATCATTTACCGATAAGCGCTCATTGAGCCATTTCTGCAGTTTTTCGCTGTCGGTTCTGGAAAGGTCTTTTGACGCGTCATAGATAACAGCCGTTATCGAAGTAATGCTGTCTTTAGGGCTTACAAGGGTATTTCTGCTGATCGATAATGAATTGACGGCAGGGTAGAGCGCGCGGGTTTCTTTGAGGATCTGGCGGCTGTCAAATTTCTTTGCGGCCAGTTCTTTCTCCAGCTGCATGATCCTGACATCTTTCAGGTTCATTTCATTTTCGCTGCTTTTGATCTGGCTTAGGATATCTCCCTTCAAGGCATTGAAACGGTCGGTGCTGTCCTGGCGGATCAGCAGCCGTGTGCCGGCAAGGTATTTGTTCCGGCTGAGTCTTTGGGCCAGGTCTTTTATTTCTGCCTCAGAAAAGCGTTTTGAGAGGAAGGCCAGTTCGAGCTTTTTGTTTTTAGGGTTGAAGTCCGTCTTTCTGTAGACGATGGTATATCCTTTGGCGGAAAATTCATTTTCAATAAAAAGATCCGCATTTTTTTTGAACTGCTGTTCCCTGTAAAGCGAATAGGCAAGATAGCTGCTGGGCACCAGCATAACAGTGATCAGAAAGGCGATGATGTATCTGACCCTTTTCTGATGGGTTTCATCTATCTGCTTTACGGGGGGATAGTTCAGATATTTTATAATCAGAAAGGTGGCGATACCTATAAAGACACAGTTGATGCTGTAGAGGTAGAAAGCCCCCAGAAAAAATTTCCACTGTCCGGTTGCCAGTCCGTAACCTGCCGTACAGAGCGGCGGCATAAGCGCTGTTGCAATGGCCACACCGGGAATCGGGTTCCCTTTTTCGGACCTGGTCACGGCAATAACCCCCACGAGTCCTCCAAAGAAGGCTATCAGGATATCGTAAATATTGGGAGCGGTTCTGGCCAGCAGTTCGGACTGCACGTCCTTAAAGGGGCTCATGTAAAAATAAAGGGCGGATACCGCAAGACTTACAGCAGTTGCCGTAAGCAGGTTATTAAGTGATTTCTTAAGCAGAGAGAAGTCATAGATGCCCAAAGCAAACCCGGCGCCTACTATCGGCCCCATTAAAGGGGATATCAGCATGGCTCCGATAATCACCGCGGTGGAGTTTACATTGAGCCCGACCGATGCGACAATTATGGCGCAGGCCAGAATCCAGAGATTGGCACCTTTGAAGGTGATGTTTTTCTTAACGGCTTCGAGTGTTTTTGCCCTGTCGTCCTCCCCTTCATGAAGGTTCAGCAGATCTGTCAGTATTTTCATAATCTTAAAATTCAAAAGTTTTCATTGCTTTTATTGCCCCGCGCATCACTAAGATAAGGCTAATTTTGCTAATTGAAAACAGAATAGGAAAAAGATAGCGCAGGGGCGCCCGATCTGTCATATGAAGTCCCTATTCGAAAATCATTGATTTGAGCCTGTTGCGGTAGGATTCCAGAACGTCTGACTTGGTTATAAAGCCGTAATATTTTCCGTTTTTGAGCACCGGGAGAAAGACCTTGCCGCTTTTCTCAAATTTTTTCATCACCGTTTCCATGCTGTCAAAAAGATGCACGGGCTGCACGGGCTGTGTCATGATATCCCTGACCAGAATATTTTCTGTTTTCAGATTATCGAAAATCACTTCCCTTATGTCATTGAAGTATACCAGTCCCCGAAGCTCATTGCCATTATCGAGGGCTGCAAAAATCACCTGGTCGGAATGTGCCAGAAGCCCGGCGACGTCTGCAAGCGGCTGGCCGGGTTCCACGGTCAGATAATCTTTTTTTATCAGGTCTTCAATCTCAAGGGTGCAGAGGATATTAGCATCCTTATTGCTGGTAAAGGCATTTCCTTTTCTGGCCAGGTTCTTTACATCCAGGGAGTGCTTTTCAAAACGTTTGGAAACGGCAAAACTTACCGAGGCGACAATCATCAGGGGGATCATCAGATCGTATCCTCCGGTTATTTCCGCGATAAGGAAAATGGCGGTCAGAGGCGCGTGAAAAAGACCGCTCAGTATGCCGGCCATGCCCACCAGGGTAAAATTGCCTACAGGCAGATCGGTAAGGCCCGAGAGGTTTAAAAGTTTTGAGAAGAAATATCCGGCATATGAGCCCAGGAAGAGGGAAGGGGCAAAATTCCCCCCGTTGCCGCCGCTTCCCAATGTTATGCCTGAAGCAAAAGCTTTGAGCAGCATGGAAGCCCCGACAAAGCCCAGCAGCATCCAGTCGTTGGAAGCGAAACCTGAAAACAGGGTGTTTTCAAGCAGCCTTCCGGGATCTTTATCTGCAAGGGTTTTGATGCTTTCATAACCTTCTCCGAAAAGGGTGGGGAATATAAAGATCATAAGCCCCAGTATGCAGGCGCCGATAAGGGCTTTTTTATAGGGGCCGTATTTTAAATGCGCAAAGGCATGTTCGGTCCTTAAAAAATTGCGGGCGTAGAACACCGCTGTAAAGCCCGTAAAAAGCCCCATCAAAACATAGAAGGGAATATTATGGTAGTCAAAGGTCTGTTTTTCGCGGAAAGCCAGCAGTATGTTTTCATTCAGTACGATAGCCGAAACCAGCGCACCTGTGGCCGCAGCGATCATTATAGGGGTGAAAGCCGAAATGGTCACATCGACAAGCAGCACCTCGATGGCAAAAAGAACCCCGGCAATCGGTGCATTGAATGCGGCGGCAATGCCGGCTGCCACCCCGCATCCGATCAGCAGCGTGCGCTCCTGATAGCTCAGCCTGAACTGCTGGGCATAATTGGACCCGAATGCGGCCCCTGTGATCACGATAGGGCTTTCCAGCCCGGCAGACCCTCCAAGTCCGACGGTCAGCGAACTGGTCATAATCTGGGCGTACATCTGCTTTTTAGGGATAATGCTGGCTTTTCTGGCCACTATGTACAATATTTGGGAAGTCCCCTTTTCCAGGGTTCCGCCCAATGCTTTTTTCACTACCAGAACAGTAAGCAGGATACCGGCAACAGGCAGAAGGCTGTTTATGAAACTCAATTTTAATGTTGCGTTGATATAGGTTGCAAATGAATATACCCAGTGGGCGAAGGCCTTTAAAAAGATTACCGCAAAGGCCGCCGTAATGCCGATAAGTACGCTTGAGAGAAAAATAAATTGTTTGCGGGAGAGCTGCCGCTGTCCGAGCATTAGTATCTGTTTTGCTTTGATTAGCTGTTTTTTGAACATTGTGCCGAATAAAATAGTGTAGAAATGCAAATATAAACCCCGAAAACGCCTGCTGCTAAAATATAGTGTTAATGTAATGCCAATTTTTCAAAATTTGAGATCAGCAATCCGCATCGGCCGCTGGATTTCTGATTTCGTATTTCAAGTTCCCTGGAAAATGCGGATACAGTTTGGATATTTTAACCCAGAGGATCACTATTTTCACTAAATTTTAAATTTTTCTTTCAAGTCTTGCCCAATAGTTCTTTTGCCCGTGCCGTAAGGATCATATGCCTGTTTCAGCCTGTATAAGATTACTTGGAGATGGGTTTTGTTATTAAAAACAGAAGCATTAGAATGATTCTAAATTTGGTTTTGTATTGTTTTCAGGCATAAAATTATATTAAGTTAGTGCTTGGGATTCAGCTTCTTTTTTACCTGCTTTAGTGCTTTTTTATTTTTAATGCCTGCATAGCAGCAAGAAAGACACGATAGCGGCGAGATCAGATCAATTGTTAAATTTATTTTATAAAGTCAATATGTATACCCTAAATACGCAGCTGGCTTATTTTAAATACAGTTTTAATTTTAAAAGGCTGCTCCTGCATATTAAATGGTTTAAACTTGAAAAAGCAGCTGATTTAAGATTGCAGGGAGTCTGCTTTGACCAGGCAGAACTCCAGAATTTCAAGAGTTTTATTGACCGGAACAAGCTTAATTTTCCCGGTTCGTGTTTTATCGGGCAGGCCGGTGCAGAAGGATTGGATCTCCCTTCAGAGAATCCCGTGTCTCAAAGCGATCTGCCGTTTTATCTTATTTTATCAAAGAATCCAAAACCGGACGCAGAGCATTTGATGGCTCAAGTCCAGATCATCACCCTTACCGATGATAATTATGAATCTATGGCTACATATAATCTTGATTTTGATGTTATCGGGAAGATAGAAATTTATAAGAATGCAGCAGCCTGTAAGGTAAATCTATCTGATAAATTAATTCTATAAAATGTACCAATATTTAATTTTGAATTACAGATCTGCCCTGGCCGGCGAGCAGGGAATACTCAATAGGGCAAGAATGAAACTATTGGCTGTAATATTGATTTTATTCATTTTTCAGCGCATCATTTCACTTTTTCTGCTCCTTGGACAGGCTGAGGGTTTTTATATCTGGCGCAGTGCCTTGCTGCTGCTTTTCTTAACGGCACTGCTTATTTTTCTGTTCTGCGGGTTTTCGTGGAGACTTCTTGGCCATGCATACATATGGATTGTCAGTATTTTGATATGGTCGGCCATTGTAACATTAAGGCAGGGAGTGAATTTAGTGACCCTGCAGTATATTTTGATTATAATCTCGGTTGCCTATTATATTTTAGGCACCCGCTGGGGGCTTATTTATTCCCTTGCCAATATAGTGCCTGTAACGGCAATGGTTTTTCTGGCTCCTTATACAGGCATTGATCTGATGCAGGCTGATCTGAATTTAAACATGAGAGCTTTTAATTTCTTATTTGTCTACAATTTCTTCAGCCTGCTGTTTGTCCATTATTTCTTTTTTGATGCTTTTAAAAAAACAAACCAGAGGGAGCGCCAGCTCAGCCTGAGCCTGAAGCAGTCGCTGAAAGACGCCCAGGATCTTGCATCGGCCAAAACCAACTTTCTTTCCACTATGTCCCATGAACTGCGCACACCTTTAAATGCCGTTGCAGGTATGGCTGAATTATTGGCAATGTCGGATTTGAAACCCGCAGACAGGGAAAACCTGGAAGTGCTGCGTTTCTCTGCCCAGAACCTTATGTTTATCATTAATGACATTTTAGATTTTAATAAAATAGATGCTGATAAGGTAGTGCTTAAAAATGACGGGTTTCGGCTGGATTTGCTTCTGAAAAATATTTACAGGTCATTTGCTGCTGAAACTCAGGCAAAAAATATTGGGTTTGACCTTCAATGCGATCCGGGTCTTGAAAACGTAAAATTACTGGGCGATAAAGACAGGCTTTCACAGATTTTGTTCAATATAGTCGGAAATGCCGTCAAATTCACCATCCAGGGCAGTGTTGCAGTGCAAGCGGCAATCTCTGAAAGGGATAGGGAGAAGCTGACTGTTTTGTTTATCGTCAGAGATACCGGCATAGGAATTTCGCCTGAGGAGCAGCATCAGATTCTTGATCCCTTTGTGCAGAAAAACAGCAAATCAAACAGGCAGTTCTATGGTACAGGTCTGGGGCTCACTATTGCCAGCAGGCTGATCAGCCTTAAAGGCGGTGTTTTGAAAATTTCAAGCAGTGAAGGGCATGGGGCGGAATTGAGTTTTGAGCTGGCTTTTAAAATGATCACCAGCGCGGATTCCGGCGGCGATTTTAAGAGCCTTCCCAGTGAAAAAGATATAAGTTCTTTGAGGGTTTTGGCTGCAGAGGACAATGCAGTGAATATTATGGTCATTAAAAAGCTTCTCAATAAGTGGAATATCCAGCCGGTTATAGCCCGTAATGGAAGAGAAGCACTGGATGCTGTAATTTCCAATGATTATGATCTTGTGCTCATGGATATAAACATGCCCCTGATGGATGGTTTTGAAGCGGCGCAGATGATACGAAATCTCCCTGATAAGGCAAAGGCATCCATTCCGATTATTGCCTTAACCGCATCGGTTGATTTTAGCAGCAGCCAGCAGTCTGGATGCGAATATATAAATGATTATATCCTAAAACCGTTTTCTGCAGCCCTGCTGAAAGAAAAACTGGATCAATTAATGGGGGCGCATTAAATATGCGGCGATAAGCTGTATGTTTTTTATTGCCCTGATTATTTCAAGGCAGCTCATCTAAGGACTTCTCTGCTTTTCTTATGTTTTTATTCCATTTATGCCATCCGGCGAAGTAAAACTGCGCATTAATTTTGTTTAATTATTTTTAAAAAATATTAAACAAAATAACTATCTTTAATGCTGGATACTGCTCTTTATTTAAGCGGCAGTTCTGCGAAATGAGCGTATGAAAGAAAATATGATCCAGCGCCATCCGCTGAAAAATCACCTAAAGCCCCGGGAAGCTGCCCAAATGGCTGGCTATCTTATTTCCCCGGCATCGGCTTCAATATCTGGACAGGTTTTTTCAATGGATTACAAACTGGTGAGTTTTAAATCATAAAAGATAATTATGAAGATTCTCTTGACCGGCGCCACGGGATATATCGGAAAAAGGCTCCTTGTGATCTTAATCGGCCAAGGGCATGAAGCGGTATGCTGCGTGAGGGATAAAAACAGGTTTTATTATCCTGAGGGGGCTGAAAAAAGCATTCAGCTCATCGAAGCTGATTTTCTCGATAAGCAGAGCCTGAAGGCTATACCTGATGATATTGATGCCGCCTATTATCTGATCCATTCCATGTCCGGTTCTGGCTCTGATTATGATAGACTGGAAAGTATTGCCGCGCAGAATTTTACAGACAGGATCGATGCGACGGCTGCCCGTCAGATTATTTACCTCAGCGGTATTGTAAATGGCCGGAATTTATCAAAGCATCTGTCTTCCAGAAAAGCAGTGGAGGATATTTTAAATGCATCAAGGGTTCCGGCGGCAACATTAAGGGCAGGTATTATTGTGGGCTCGGGAAGCGCCTCATTTGAAATCATACGCGGCCTGGTGGATAAACTTCCTGTTATGGTCACCCCAAAATGGCTCAATACCAGGTGCCAGCCCATAGCGGTGTCCGATGTGCTGGAGTTTCTGATCCGCTCACTTCTCAATGAAAAGACCTATCATGAGAGTTTTGATATCGGCGGTCCGGATATATTGACCTATAAAGAAATGCTGCTGGGGTTTGCCCGGGCTAAAAAACTAAAAAGATATATTTTTACCGTGCCGGTGATGACTCCAAAATTATCATCTTACTGGCTTTATTTTGTTACCTCCGTTTCCTTTAGGCTTGCTTCGGCACTGGTCAGCAGCATGAAGGTGGAGGTGGTCTGCAGAGATAACCGCATCAATGCGCTGCTGGGCGTAAACCCAATGCCTTACAAAGAGGCCCTTGAAAAGGCTTTGGTAAAAATCAATGGGGATGCGGTAATTTCAAGCTGGAAAGATTCCCTTATAAGCGGCCGGTTCAAGGGAAATGTTTCCCACTATCTTAAGGTGCCCAAAAAGGGCTGCTTTATTGACAGAAGGAAAAAAGCAGTGCGGAACAGAGATTATACAATCGGCAGAATCTGGGCCATAGGCGGAGAAACGGGATGGTATTATGCGGACTGGCTCTGGGATCTGCGGGGATTTATCGACAAGGTTTTTGGAGGTGTGGGCCTTAGAAGGGGAAGGACCCATAAAAATGAGCTTCATCCCGGGGATGCGCTGGATTTCTGGCGTGTGGTCTATGCGGACAAAGCGGAGGGAAAACTTATTTTATACGCCGAAATGAAACTGCCCGGTGAGGCCTGGCTGGAATTTAAGATCATTAATAATGATTTATATCAGGCCGCAACCTTTAAGCCCAGAGGACTCATAGGCAGGCTCTACTGGTATTGCGTGCTTCCATTTCATGGTTTTATATTCGGGGGAATGCTTAAAAAATTAATCTAGCAAGTATCGAAAATGGCTGCTGCATTGGTTTATAAAAAAAGCACCTGTGATGTACAGATGCTTTTTCAAAGTGGTTTTTATAGTATATTAGGCTTTCACTACATTTACTGCGTTCGGCCCTTTTTGGCCTTCTTTTACCTCGTACCTCACCGGGTCATTCTCACGGATATTTTCCGATAGGCCTGAAACATGGACAAAAATTTCGTTTCCTCCGTTATTTGGCGTTATAAATCCGAATCCTTTTTCTTCATTGAAGAATTTTACTGTACCTTCCTGCATCTTAATTGTTTAATTTGTCCAAATGTAGTCTATTGAAACGCGGTAAAGGGTAAAAAATAAATAAATTGTGCTTTTATTAACTTTTGCAAGCAGGTTTAAAGGCATAATTGGTCTTCTGCGGCCCATATTACATTTAATTAAATATAATATTTTTACTATACATTTGTTTTCTGCCCGCTGAACGCATAAAATAGTGCAGCTTTTCTATCAATTGCCTTTAATAATTTTCGTAATTTTTCCAACAGCAGAGCATCGATTATAAATAATGGACTGCTCATAATCCTGAAAATTCTATTTTTTTGTTTATTTTTCAATAAAAAAAGACAGCTGTTTTTGGCAGCCGGCCTCCAAAAAGAGGCAGCCGGCCCGTATAGCTGTTTTTAGCGCACTGCCGCCGGTGCAGTGTTTTTGGCTCTGGAGCCTGCGGGTCTGTTTTCGGGACAGCTAAAACCCTTTGGGGCATGTACATGGCAAAACAGCCCAAAGGGTCGACATTTGTTATTGCAGGAGAGATTCGTGAATTATTTTTCTGCAGTCATCTCTGATCCTGCATGCCCGACCGGAGACGTGAATCTAACACAGTAAAATCCAAATTTATGTACAGCAGAATAAATGAGAATATAAAAACGCTGAGAGAGCTTAAAAATTACACCCAGCAGTATATGGCCTTAAGGCTTGATATGACCCAGGCGGGCTACAGCAAAATTGAAAAAGGCGCAAGCAGTGTGAGTTTTGAAAAGCTGGAAGAAATTGCGGCAGTCTTTGAAATGGATGTGAGAAACATCATAAGCTTTGACATCAGCGGGTACCTGGACCCCGGATTTAAAAGCAGTGCCGCTGCAGGGCAGCACAGCGCTTTAAACAGGCTCTACGCGGACAAAATTGCCCTTCTGGAGAAACTGCTGGAAAAAACCGACAGGGAGCTCAATGTCTATAAAAATAAATTCGGGGGCCTCTAATACGGTTCTTCGCAGGCTGGCAGCAGGCAGCAGGGGCTTAAAAACCCTGCGGGAAACAGTACTGGCTGCAGTTAGGGGCCCGTTTTTCTTCACAGGCCGGGAAAATTGCGTATATTGAGCTGTTAATAATCTTTTGCATAGTCAGATATTTTTAAAGTTTTAAGTCAATATAGATTTTAGATATGACTTTTTAAATTCGAACATTGCTTAACTGCCCTACCGATAAAATGGGGCGTATTGTGCCAGAAACTATGAAAAATATCTATTTTGCCGATGATGATCCCGATGACAGGGAAATTTTTGCCGAGCTTTTCTATGAGATGTTCCCTGTGGAGGGCCTGAGGCTTTTTGAAAGCGGCAAAGCGCTGACCGATGCCCTCTCTTCGCCGGCCGGCCCGCTCCCGGACCTTATCCTTCTTGATCTGCAGATGCCTTTAAAAGATGGTTTTGAATGCCTTAAAGAAATACGCGGCGGCAGAGAAGATATAAAAGACATCAGGGTTATCATTTTTTCCACCTCGTCAAATCCCCGCCAGGTGGAGCTTGCCCTTGGTATGGGGGCAGATTCTTATGCCGTCAAGCCCGTCTTGTACAGGGATTTGAAATCCCTGATACGCAGGATAGTGGAAATGGACTGGGAAGATCCCCAGGCGGACCGAGGTCTGCTTTTGCGCTGATGCGGCCTGAATTGATCCGGGCGGCGGTTTAAAGCAGCCCGCACTGCATTTAAAAAAAACAGATGGAAGTGTAAAATGGAAGATTACGTTTTTAGGCCGCCGTGCCGCATTTTGCCGCCCTGCATTTTTCCTGGGCTGTTTTTTTATCTGTTTTATTCCCCCTAAAGCCTGCAGTAAAGACAAAGGCAGGCCTCTGCGGTGGAAATTGTGGAATAATCTTAAAGCTGCATGTAACATCCCGGGCATTAAAAACCTGTATATTCGTTTTAAAAATAGACTGCAGCCATGGAAAGAACTTTACAGCTTTTAAGAGATATAGTGGATAATGCCCCGCTGCCCATAGGGGTGTATACCGGCAGCGAATTAAAGATAGAACTGGCCAATCTGGCGATGATAAAAACCTGGGGCAAAGGCGATAAGGTGCTGGGCCGAAGCTATATTGAGGTGCTTCCCGAGCTTGGGAAGCAGCGCATTTTTGAACAGGCCCTTGAGGTTTACAGGACCGGCAGCGCATTTCATGCCAAGGATAAAAGGGTGGATATTGTAATGGACGGGCAGCAGAAGACTTTTTATTTCAATTACTGCTTTATGCCCCTTTTCGATCAGCAGGGACTTGTCTATGGGGTGATGAACACTGGGATGGATATCACCGATCTTCATCTGGCAAAGGAAAAAGTGCAGAGTTCCGAAGAGCAGCTTCGCATGGCCGTTGAGGCATCGGGGATGGGCACCTACGAAATAGACCTGCTGGGCCAGTCCATAGCGACTTCGGGCAACTTCAGTTCTATCTGGGATATAAAAGATACCATTACAAATGAAAAGATCATATCAAAGCTTCATCCCGATGATATAGCAGTGCGTGAGAAAGCCCACCTTGATGCCCAGAAGAGCGGAGTGATTTCCTATCAGGCCAGGATCATAAATGAGGACAAATCGCTGCGATGGACCAATATCACCGGTAAAATAATCAGAGATGAGAACGGGAAGCCGGTTAAAATCACCGGCATTATCGAGGATATAGACCGCCGGAAGACCCTGGAGGAGCAGCTTCGAAAGGAGGCACGCGAAACTACCCAGGAGCTCCAGCGTTCCAATGACGATCTGCAGCATTTTGCCAATCTGGTCAGCCATGACCTCAGGGAGCCGGTGCGCAAGGTCAAAACCTTTATCAGCCGGATGCGCGATGAAATGCAGTCCGATTTCAGCCAGAGGCTGGAATGGTATGTGGGAAAGATCGAACATTCCGCCCACAGGATGCAGAATGTCATTGAAGGCATACTGGCCTATTCCGCCGCAGACAAGAAAAAACAGCCCGTGGAGCGCATTGACCTTAACAGGATCCTGGAAGGGATCAAGACCGACCTTGAACTGGTCATACAGGAGAAAAATGCGGTCCTTATCAGCTCTGAGCTCCCTGAGATTCAAGGGGCAAGGATCCTGATCCAGCAGCTTTTCTACAACCTGGTGCACAATGCCCTTAAGTTTTCAAGGGCGGAAATTCCTCCAAAGGTCATTATCAGCAGCAGTCTGGTTCAGGGCAGCGGCGGGGATCTGGTGCAGGTCTGCATTCAGGACAACGGAATCGGCATTGATAAGGCATACAGCGAGCGGATTTTTACGGCCTTTGAGCGCCTTCATTCCAAGGACCAGTACGAAGGCAGCGGTCTTGGGCTGTCACTCTGCAGAAAGATTGCGGAGCGCCACGGGGGGACCATCACAGCATCAGGGGAAAAGGACAAGGGGGCCGTCTTTACGGTCGTGCTGCCCTTAAAGCAGCAAAGCACTGCGCTTTAGGCCGTGCGGGATATTTTTTAACATTCAGGCATGACCGGGCAGCCTTTTTAATCACTATATTTGATTTATAATCACAGCGGTTTATAAACGGAATTTTTTACAATGCACAAACAAGTACGATTCAGGGTGAAAAAGGATCTGGAGCCCCGCCAGCAGCTCAGGGTAATTAAATTAAAAGGAACCCTCATCTCAAAAGGCTATACCGAGATTATCCACATCATGGACCAGGACCAGCAGTATCATCTCAACACTTTTGAGACCCCGCCAGATAAACAAAATGAAGTGCGGCAGTATATTGCGGCCTTTATCAGCAGTGAGAACCTCTCTGAGGCCATAACAATAGATTAACCGGCTTAACTCAATTTGACCAGGATTATTACCCATGCCCGCCTGCTGTACCCAGGCGGGCATTTTTTTGTTTTGGCGCCAAAGAATCCGAAAAGCCCGTTTTTACTTCATAATGCACAGCTGGGAATGATGATCTGAGGAGCCCTTATGTGCCGGATATCCCGCTGCTTTCAATATTATCGGCCAATGGAAATCTTTTAAGCATTTTTGCCCTACATTTGACAGGTAAAAACCCTCCAATATGATAAGTTCCGATAATTCCAGCACGGCCCCTGAGGGGGAAAATGAAAAAGAGCCTGTAAAGATCCTGCTGGCCGAGGATGACACCGAGGACCAGGAATTGTTCCTGGATGCCCTTCAGGAAGCGCAGATTTCCTCTGAGGTAACGGCCGTGGAAAATGGGCAGGAGCTCCTCGATACCCTCAGGGATGAATCCCAGGGTGATCCGGATATTATTTTTATAGATGTCAATATGCCCGTTAAAGACGGAAAGCAGGCGCTGGAAGAAATAAAGAAAGACGATGAGCTTCGGGACATCCCGGCCGTTATGCTCTCCACCTGGGACCATCCTTCAGACATTGAAGATGCCTTTGGGAAGGGGGCGGACCTTTATGTGCAGAAACCGAGTTCTTTTGCAGGCTTTGTGCTGGTGCTCAAGAAAGTATTCCTTCTGCACTGGGCCAAAGCTTTATTGAGGCCGGTCAGAAAATTATTTTTTGTTTCGGAAAAGAACATATCACAAGGGGACTCCTAAGGAATTCATACCCGAAGCCGGCTGCTTTTTCTACTGTATGGCTTTTATCCATTATAGAATGCTTTATTTTTGGAGCTTTTTCCCGCTATACGTTACAATCTTTGCGGCGAACCCCGCCGCAAAGGATTTTCACTGCTATCGGGGCTGGCCCTTATTATGTGCTGCCTTTAAAAAGCAGGTGTAAGTCTGTATTAGGATCATTGAAAATAAATAGTAATTATAAGTGCTTTTGGATACTTTTGCAGGGTTATAATGCTAACCATTGTCTCAGGCGGAAGCAAAAAAAATAAATTTATATATGCCATACAAGAATATACTTCTCATTGATGATGACAGTGATGATACGCTTTTTTTTATTGAGGCTCTCAGCACGCTAAGCAGCGAAGTCAATTGCCGTACAATGCATAATCCCTTTAAAGCATGGGAAGAGCTGCAGGTTTTAGAAGAGTTGCCTGATATCATATTCTTAGATTATAATATGCCCATGATAAGCGGACTGGAATTTATTAAGCGCATGCAGCAGGCAGAGCGCTTAAAGCATATTGAGGTCATTATGCTTTCGACACCTCCCGAGCAGGTAATGCTGCCATGGCTCTACAGGAACAATATATCGGTAAAATATATATCAAAGCCGGCAGGTATCCAGGAACTTCAAGAGATACTGCCGGGAATCTTATGTCCGTTGATGCAATAAGCTGCAGAATTTAATTTCGAGTGCTCAGCATGGTCAATTGCATATAGTATTCCGGATTGAAACCTTAGTTTACTGAAATATAAACAGGTCTAAAATTCATTAATAAAATGGCCCATTAATAGATACGGCTTACTTTTTTGAATAGGCATATTCATGTCTGAGTATCCATTTATTTTCTCCCGAGAAGAGAACTTCTTTTCGCATGGAAAATGAGGCGCCGCTTATTGTATAGGTTTGTTTGATCAGGGCCTGTTTATTATCATTGCCGTCTTTTCCCTGTCTTTGGGTTACTATCTGTATCCGGCCACCGGCTTGTTCAGTTCTTGAGATTACCTGTTCTTTTCCAATGTATTTCCCATCTTTTGAAATGCTGATAATCTGGGTCGAGTTGGCGCTTTTCTCTTTAGGGTAGGTATTGATGAATTCAAATTCATTGGAATCATTGATCCTTTTAACCTCAATGTCAGCCGCCATTGTATAGGGTGTGCCGGATGAATAATCAAGGTAGGTCAGGCTTCCGGTCCAGCTTCCGGACAATTGCTGGAAGTCCTTTAAAAGCTGCTCTGCATTTTTCTGGGCATCTGCGCAATGTGCGGTGAACAGTGTAATGAGTAATGCTGTAATAGCGGTGATTTTTTTCATTAGCGTTGTTTTTAAATTATACATTTTTGCTTGTGCATTATAAAAATAATCAGAAAAAAGACAAACAGAATTGACTTTGGGTAAGTTTTCAGCGGCCGCTTTTTTTTAAATCTGAGTTATCATTTTTTTTACTTTAAAGACCTTTATATTTTTGATTTGCTGCACTTGATTTATTTTTTATTGTTTTGAGCCCCGACAGCAGTACTGTTTTTTGCATCTTAAGGATGGGCGTGCAAATGGATCAAAAAAGCAAAAAACATTTTCAGCTGATTATATCCAGGATGGATTCTTGCCATATGCATACCCTTTTAGTGAAAGAATCTGGTAATTAATTAGATTTTTTTTGTTTAATGTTATTTGATGAAAGTTAAACAATAGCTATCTTTATAATGAAATACAGCTTCTTGCAAGCTGCTATTGCAAAGCGGCACATTAATTTAAATTTTACGCAATGGAAAAAATAGTGGTTATCGGGGGCAGCAGGGGGATTGGAAGCGCAATACTGCTGCAGCAGTTAGAAAAAAAGCAGGTTTTTAATATCAGCAGGACTCCGCCTGAAGTTTCACATCCTGATTTGATCCATCATAGGGCAGATATTCTCCATGACAGCCTTCCAGAGATTGAAAGTATCGATGCGCTTATTTATTGTCCGGGATCTATAAACCTGAAACCTATTTTAAGTCTGGGTGCCGATGATTTCAGAAGTGACTTTGAAATCAATGTCATCGGCGCGGTAAAAGCCATTCAGCACTATCTGCCGGCTTTAAAAAAAGCAGCAAATCCCTCCATTGTCCTTTTCAGCACCGTAGCGGTAAAACTCGGGATGCCTTATCATGCCCAGTACAGCCGCCGCAAAAGGCGGTGTAGAGGGACTTGTGAAATCATTGGGCGCAGAGCTGGCACCGGCTATCCGCATTAATGCCATTGCGCCGACCATTACAGAAACATCATTATCATCTTCGATACTCAGAAATGACCGCATGAAAGAAAATATGATAGAGCGCCATCCGCTTAAAAATTATTTAAAACCCCAGGAAGTGGCGCAGATGGCAGATTATCTGATCTCTAAAGCGGCTGGATCAATCTCGGGCCAGATTTTTCAGATGGATTATGGCCTGGTGAGTTTTAAAATATAATTGAGCATAGATGAAAATTCTATTGACAGGCGCCACAGGATATATCGGTAAAAGGCTTCTGCCTTTACTGCTGGATCAGGGATACGAAGCGGTCTGCTGCGTGAGAGATAAAAGCACGTTTTTCTATCCCCAAAAACACGCAGAAAACATCCAGCTTCTCGAAGTTGATTTTTTTGGATCCGCTGAGCGTAGAGAAAATTCCCGATGATATCGATGCGGCCTATTATCTCATTCATTCCATGTCCGGAGCGGCTAATTATGATGAGCTGGAAAGTATTTCTGCCCATTATTTCAAGAATAAAATAAACAGAACAAAGGCCGGACAGATCATCTACCTAAGCGGTATTGCCAGCGGCAAATCTTTATCCAGACATTTATCTTCCAGAAAAGCCGTAGAAGAAATTTTAAAAAGCGGAAGAACCCCGGCCACCACACTCAGGGCGGTAATTATTGCAGGGTAGGGAAGCGCTTCGTTTGAAATCATACGTGATCTGGTCCATAAACTCCCGGTGATGATTACCCCGAAATGGCTCAACACCAAATGCCAGCCTATTGCCATTGCCGATGTTTTGGAGTTTTTAATCCGCTCGCTGCTCAATGCTGAAACCTATAACGAAAGCTTTGATATCGGCGGACCCGATATCCTTACCTATAAAGAAATGCTGCTGGGGTTTGCCCATGCGAAAAAACTCAAAAGATATATTTATACCCTGCCGGTTATGACCCCTAAATTGTCATCCTACTGGCTGAAAAATTATTATTTTCTGACAGTTGGAAACGGCTGAATTAATTTCCCTATAATTGAATCCTTTATAATAAGAAGTTATCGTTTTATTTTCTTATGCTGAGATTTTATAAAAATTAAATTATTGTTAATTTTAATTTTTAAAATATACTTTTTGGTATATTTGTGCCCTAATTAATTTACAATGCTTAGTAAGGCTGAAAGAACTAAACAATTTATACTTGAAACCGCGGTGCCGCTTTATAATGAAAAGGGGATATCCGGGGTGAATATAGATGATGTCCTGGAAGCTACAAAACTTACAAAGGGATGTCTTTACGGCCATTTTGAAAATAAAGAAGATTTATCCGAGCAGGTGATTGATTTGTCTTTAAAAATGGTTTCAGATAGAATCAGGGCGGCAGTTTACCAGGCTAAAACAATAAAAGGTAAAGTGTCTGCATTTTTAGATTTCTACAAAAACCCAATCGAAACTTATATTTCCGGAGGCTGTCCGATATTTAATACTGCGGTGGAAGCAGATGACAATTATCCTCTTATAAAAGAAAAAGTAGCCAAAGTAGTCCGTAGCGGCCAGCAGGAATTAACGGCTCTGCTGCAGGAAGGAATCAATACGGGTGAATTTTCAAGTAAACTTGATCCTGCGGTCTTTGCGTTTAAATTGACAGCTTCGGTTGAAGGCGGTATTGTAATGTGCAGAGTTATGGGGACGGCAAAACCAATGCAGGGACTTGTGAAAAGCCTAAAATCTGAATTGGAACAATACGTCTTATAATTTTTTTTTGATTAAAAATATACCAAAAAGTTTATTTTAAAATATACTAAAAAGTCTAAAAATAGAATTGATTAATTTGATAACTAAAGAATAAAAAATAATTTAAATAGAAATAAAAATGAAAACAGCAGGCAATACAATATTCATTAGCGGGGGAAGTGCCGGTATAGGATTGGCAGTTGCAAAAAAATTAAGCAGCTCAGGCAATAAAATAATAATTAACGGGCGCAGTGGAGAACGTCTGCAGAGTGCTTTAAAACAATTGGATAATGCAGCGGCTATACAAGGGGATTTATCTCTGGAAGCCGATAGAATTCGAATTGCGGAACAGTTAAAAGAGCATTACCCGGAAGTAAATCTAATCATTAACAATGCCGGTGCAGCGTTCAGTTATCTTTTAAGTGAAACTTTAAATGCCCACCAGAAAGCCGCAATAGAGATGAATACCAATTATTTGAGCGTAATTCATTTCACGGAGCTTTTACTGCCGCACTTACTGCAGAAAAAAGAATCTGCGGTTGTTAATATTTCTTCTATTGCCGTATTTGCAAGCCATAAATTGCTTCCAACTTATGGAGCCTCTAAAGCGGCACTTCACAGTTATACCGCCGCACTCCGATCCACTTATGAAGAAGAGAAAAATCTTCAAATCTATGAAGTCTATCCCCCGCTGGTCAATACTGAATTTTCAGCTGAGATAGGAGGGGCACAGGGCATTTCGCCGGACCAGGTTGCAGATGAATTGTTTTTGGCTCTTGAAAAAAATCAGTTTGATGTTCCGGTTGGCGATTCTAAACAATTCTTTAAATAAACCATTATGGACATAAAAGGCAAAACGATATTGATCACCGGAGGCGCTTCCGGTATTGGGTTTGAAGCGGCCAAACAGTTCTTGGCACTCGGAGCCAAAGTAATCATTACGGGAAGAAATCAGGCCAAATTGGATGCCGCTAAAAAAGCATATCCAGCCATCACAGCAATTCAAAGCGATGCGGCAGATAAAGAAGATGCAAAATTTCTTTTTAACAAAGTAAGAGAACTCGGAGGTATTGACATTTTATACAATAATGCCGCCGTACTTGCACCGCCGTCAAATTTAGGTATCCCAAGTGACAGACATATTGAAGGTGCCGCTTACGAAATGCAGGTCAATTACATAGGCGTTATAAGGCTTAATAACCTGTTTATGGACATGCTGCAGTCCAGAAAAGAAGCCGCGATAATAAATACAACATCAATACTCAGCCAGGCCCCGTCATTGATTGAAGCCACCTATTCTTCTTCTAAAACCGCGCTGGCTTTCTACACCGTGTCGCTTCGTGAGCATTTGAAGATAATAGGAAGTCACGTAAAAATATTTGAACTGATCCCGCCGCTTGTTGCCACAGAAATGACCGCAGACCGGAAAGATAAAAAAATATCGGTTCAGGAAATGGTAAAAGGACTTATAGACGGGCTTGAGAAGGAAAATTATACCATACGCGTGGGCGATGCGAAACTCTTCAGCCTGGTTAACAGGTTTTTTCCAAAAACAGCCTTTAGACTAATTAACCCTAAGAAAAGCCATCAGCTTTTAAAAAACTAATATGAAAGCATTTATCATAAATAAATATACTAAAGCAGGTCTGCAGCTTGCAGATGTTCCAGATCCAGTTGTGGGCAATAATGATGTTTTAATTGAAGTCTATGCCGCAGGGGTTAATCTTTTGGATTCCAAAATAAAAACAGGAGAGTTTAAATTGATGCTTCCCTATAAAATGCCTATGATTCTGGGGCATGATGTGGCGGGTATTGTGGTCAAAACAGGTAAAAATGCCACAAAATTTAAAGTCGGGGACCACGTATATTCCCGCCCAGCGGATTACCATGCAGGGACTTTTGCCGAGTATATTGCCGTGAATGAAAAAGATGCGGCATTCAAGCCCAAAAACATTTCTATGAACCAGGCGGCTTCTATTCCGCTGGCTGCGCTCACGGCATGGCAGGCATTGGTAGAGCTTTCGGGTTTGAAAAAGGGCCAGAAAGTATTTATCCAGGCAGGTTCAGGAGGTGTTGGAACCATAGCGATACAGCTGGCAAAGCACCTGGGGGCTGTGGTTGCCACTACAGCCAGTGCAAAAAGTTTTGAACTGCTGAAAAACCTCGGTGCTGATATACTTATTGATTATAAAACCAATGATTTTGAGCATATGCTTAAAGATTATGATGTTGTTCTGAACAGCCAGGATCAGAAAACACTTGAAAAATCATTAAACGTTTTAAAACCTCACGGAAAGGCAGTCTCCATTTCAGGACCGCCGACACCTGAGTTTGCAAAAGAGATAGGACTGCCGTGGCATTTGAGCATAATTATGTCCCTGCTTAGTTTTGGTGTAAGAAATAAGGCTAAAAAGAAGCGTGTGAACTTTAGTTTTCTATTTATGAGAGCTGAAGGAAGCCAGCTGCAGGAAATTACAAAACTTATTGAAAATGGAATTATTAGACCAGTAGTAGATAAAGTATTTGTTTTTGAACAGACCAACCAGGCCCTGGAGTATGTAGAAAGCGGGCGCGCTAAAGGTAAGGTTGTAATACAGATAAAAAGTGAGAACCAGCAGATGCACAGTGTAAAACCTCATTGATCAATGCAGGTTTTACCCTCAGGCGGCAATAATTTTTTAATCCACACCAATGCAGAGAATTAACCACAGTCCCAATGATGCCGCTGAGTATCATCTGAATCGGTACCAGCATAATGTGCCGAGGTTTTCCCTTTACCAGATTGAGGCTTATTTAAAAAAATACGATAAGAAAAGAAGGATAGCCCATGCCGCGAACCACTATCAGATCATCTGGTTTAAAAAGGGAAATGGCCGCTATTTTGTCAATTTTAAAGCCTGCGATATTGACCGGAACACTCTTTTTTTTCTAACTGAAAATGATAATCATTATTTTGACAGAAATACCGGTTACAGCGGGGTTTTGATTCAGTTCAATGAAGAGTTTCTGATCCGGGACAGCAGGGATGCCGCGTTTTTTTCGAAACACAGCCTGCCGGATACCCACATTCAGCCTGCTTGTTCACTTACCGCAGAGGATGCCTTTATTTTAGATGAATATTTACAGCTGATCAAAAATGAATTAGAAGATAAAAATCAAAACAGCCATGAAGAACTTTTAAGGTCTTACCTCAAAGCATTTCTTATTCAGCTTCACTACAGATGGAAAAAAACGGCTGCACTTGATGGGCGACGGATTTCACCTAAGGATAAAAAGCAGCAGCAATTAATAAAATTTGTTGATCTGGTAGAAGAAAATTATAAAAAAGACCTTAAAGTTTCTGATTATGCAGCACTAATGCAGATATCATCAAGGACATTATCGGGCCTTACCAGAGAATTGGCAGATAAAAGCCCCTCGGAGATTATCTGCGAAAGGATTATAAAAGAAGCGCAAAGAATGCTCCTTGACACTAATTGGAATATCAGTAAAATTGGATATTTTCTGGGCTTTGATGATGATTCTTATTTTGTAAAATATTTTAAAAGATACGAAGGCATCCCGCCTTTGGATTTCAGAAGGGCTCCCTTGAAGCAAATATCGTAAGGCTCAGTGATGCTGATCCTGCCAGGACCGGTTTATTTGGTCCGGAAAAAAATGTTTTATTTCAGGAAAGTTAATTCCATAATGTCTTATTGTTTATCCGCATAAGACCTTTTATGGTTATCAGGCTATGGTCGTTATCCGGATTAAGAAAGATGCAGCCCTCAGGTACAGACCAGCATGCAGATTACTGCTGTTTCAATCAAAAAACAGGCTGTCCCGATTAATATCAGCAGATGCCGGCATTCTGCCCCGGTTAGCCCCACAGCAGCATTTTGCCCGGCTGGACTTTAGAGGATGACGGCTATTGGTCTGCCTGCCCGGTGGTATTTTCTTCCCCTGCTGGATTCTCTTCTGCAGCCGGCTGCCGGGGCGTTTTTTTCATCAGCAGGTAGAAATCCCTCAGGTGCCAGAAGGCGGGACAGCGGTCAACAGGGCCGCTGAAGTTTCTGATGGTCAAATAGCAGCTTCTCAGAAATACCTGCGTATCGGTGATATTGGCCCACGCGGTCAGTCTTACTTCTTTGGGCGGGGGATTATGCTCAAAATATCTTTTTATCTCTTCAGGGTTCATGGGGCAAATTTAGGCAAAAATCCCTGTCCTGTCAAGGGATGCAGGGGAGCGGAGGCGGATTTTTTTGGGGTGCCGCGGCGCTTTTTTTTTCAAGGGAGGTCTGGCAGTCACTGGACTGGCTGTTTGTTTGTTTGTTTGTTTGTTTGTTTGTTTGTTTGTTTGTTTGTTTGTTTGTTTGTTTGTTGAAGGGGTTATATGATGTTATTTTATAGGGGTGCTTTTAGGGTTTGTTTTTAGGGAGCTTTTTCCCGCTATCCGCTGCAATCTTCTGCGCCGAAACCCGGCGCAGAAGGATTTTCGCTGCTATCGGGGCTAGGGGCAGCTGTATGGTGAGTTTTGTTTTTGGAGAGTTAAATATTGACATCTCTTTGCTTAATTAAAAATTACGAGCTGTTACTTAAAAAAAGAAATGGCACCAATTCTCTTCAATTGGCGCCATTTGGCTTTGTGACCCTTACTGAACAATTTACAAACCATTTTATGAACGATTTAAAGAAATTGGCTTATTTTCAAGTGAATTTGTAAGATAATTTTTTGATTTTTTGTTTTGAAGCGGTTTGCATGTATCGTTAGGGTATGTATTGAAAAACGTTAAATAACTTTATGCTTTTATCTTTTAGCTGTAATAATTATTTGTTGGGTAGATACTTGCATATCTAGATAAAATATAGTGATTAAAAATAAAATATTTATTTAAGAAAATGAATATCAAAATTTGTTGATGATATAATTCAACCTTTCAGATAAAACAAACTTTAGATTTTTTAATTGTGTAAGATTTAATACAGGATATTATTTTATTTAATTTTTATAATGCTTTAAATTGATCGCGTTAAAAGAATATGAAATCATTAAGTAGCTCCAAATAGCAAGTTTATTTTCATCTTGTATTTTTGGCAGATATTGCATTGCGTTTGTTGATTTATAAAAAGAAAAGGCATAATTAATTTCCAGTTCTTTGACAGGTAAGTACTTCAAAGAAAAATCATTTTCATATCCAAGAAACTTTGTCATTTTTTGACCCAAATTATTTAAAAGCGGGTATCGAGTATAAAAAAGGTGAAAATCAGAACGAAGAGATAGTTTACTATTTAAGGGAATTACGGTAAATAGATAAGGATTTACTAAACCTTTTCCGTTAACGTCGGAGGGAAAACGGGTAAAGACATTCATATTTCCATTGAACTTCCATGTCACGCCATATAAGACATCAAAATCTCCCGAACTATTATCTGATAGATTAGGACTGCTGCCACTAATTATTTCTGCACCTAAACGCCAAGTAGATTTCAATAGAGATAATTTAATTTCAGGTTGAAAATAGTAAGCAAATAATTTTTGACCTTTTGAATTACGTCCAAACTGCCAATATGAATTTAAAGTATAATACCATTGTTTCGTTTTAAATTCTATTCTTCCGCCTGCTGTTGCACGAGTATACAATTTCCCTGAACTTGAGTTTTCTAAAAAATCAACAGCATTCAATGAATTAAATGAAAATCCATGATTGTTATTGTAATTGAGACTATTTACCAACAGGTATTTATACCTATTTGATGCAACAGGAGAGTAGGCTGACTCAAATTCAGTGCTGTAGTTTCTGGTAAACAAAAAGAAAAAATCATTAGAGAAATATTTTGAGTATTTCATTATCCGTATTCCTTCATGGGCTCTCCCTTGCTGTGCCCAAGGAGCATCAGAAAATAATCTGCCATTATCTAATAAAACACTTTGCCTTCCCAATCGTACATTTAGAGATTTAATCTTAGTCTCAAAATACAATTGATAAAAATTAATGCTTCCAACTTTGGAAGCTTTGCTGTTTTCATCCCAAAGATGAATTTCCTGTAAATCGGATTTAATAAGCCATTTTTCTCTAGCATACTGCATAGAAATTCTGTTTCTCTGGGTAATAATAAAATAAGGATCAATTGAATCGTTGGGAGGAAGAAAATAATTTGAAGTATATTCGACTCTTGGTCTGATTTCAATATTCATTAGAAACTGTTGGGATAAGCTATTTTTTTGCTGTGCGTATAATTGAAATACACATAAATTAATAAAAAGTAATAAGATTTTTTTACTCGCAAGTATTTTGACTATCATACTTCTAATATCCTATAGAATTAGTGTATAAAAGTAATAATAGTATTCATATTTACAATATTATAATTACGTTTGATAATCCGCATTTATAATTTGTTCTGTTAAATCAGTAATGCGATTAGAGCCGGCACTTCTACCAAAGAATCTATGACAAATGCAAAAGCCTGAACGATGATTATTACCAATACTCCATGCATGCAGCAATGTTAAGCTGGAAAATACTGCCCGTCGCTGTTAAAGAAGATCAAAATCTGTCTCACAATTTGTGTGAAACAGATTTTTTTTGGTTTCTCTATTGGTGCAGCGATAAAAAAAATAATTTTGAAGAACATTCTATACTTTTAAATTACCAAATATCATAACTGTAATATTTTTAATGCTCCTCTAGCGACTATGAAAAACACACAAACACCAATAATAAGATCGGGTACCATTGAATTAGTAAAGTATACTAATATACCAGCAATTATGACTCCCATATTAATTACAATATCATTCGAAGTAAAAATCATACTAGCTTCCATATGTGCCTCTTTACTTTTAGATTTTTGAAGCAGGTAAAGGCATAACGAATTACCTACAAGTGCAAATAATGAAACTATTATCATAGTTCCGTATGCAGGAATATGGTCTGAGTCTACAAATCTTCTTAAAACTTCAATAAGTCCCAAAACTGCAAGACCAATCTGAAAATAACCACTTATTTTTGCTACACTTCCTTTTCTTGAAGCTGTGCTCCCGACAGCAAACAGAGCTAAACCATATACAATGCTATCGGCGAACATATCCAAACTGTCGGCAACCAATCCCATCGAATTGGATATAAAACCTGTAATTATCTCTATTAGAAAGAATGAAAAGTTTACAATGAGAACCTGCCATAATAACTTACTTTGCTGTGAGTCACTGTTTGTCTCTACATGTTCTGATGTATGTTCTGATGCCAGCAGAGTGCTGTCCAGATTAAGAGTATCAATTGCATTTGTTATAAGAGTGTCGTCGTCCGTATGATAGATCTTTAATCTTCTGTTTGCAATGTCAAAATCAAGCTGTTTGATTTGTTCTAAACCAGCGAGCTTCATTCGTATTAATTGTTCCTCACTGGGACAATCCATTTTTCTTATATTATATATACTTTTTTTCATAAGACTATATTTTAATCTTAATACCTGCATTTACAACAAATCCGTCTAACGGTGCATAAATATCTTTGAAAACAGGATTTGAAATTGGTCCTGTGTAGATACTTCCAAATTTTGTCTGTCTGGTATCAGTAAAATTTTCAAAATTGGCAAAAATTGAAAAATTTTCCCAAAGCTTTTCTACCATGAAGCCGAAAATCCAATATTCCCTTCCAGTTGTACCATCACTTAACTTTTGAGGACTGTAATAATAAGCTTCTAAACCAGCTTTCCATTTATCTTCGACTTCATACATCAAAACATTATTTAATCTGTGTTTAGCAGTTAAAGGATTTTGAGATTTTATGCCATTGTTGTCTATCGAAGCATCAGTAAAAGTGTACCCAACAAATAGTTTAAAATCTTTATAGCCTAATTTCACATTTGTTTCTGTTCCTTTTGTATCTAAATATCCATTAATATTTACAAATTGGTAAAGGTCATTAGGAAGCGAAGTTAAAATCAGTGGATTATCAACATTTGTATAAAAGAATAATTGATTCAATGATAATGAAATATCTTCGGTAATTTTAGTTTTATAATTCACATCAAAGTTAAGTCCGTAACTTTTTTCAAGTTTATTGAAATCACTATTAATAGGGAGTACATTTTGATATTGAATACGCTCGCTTTCTTCGGTAAAAATAGTTGGTGTTTTGTAGCCTAAACCGCCACCAAGTCGTGAAGTAAGTTTGGAATTAATTTTAAATAAAGCTGAGATTCTAGGTAATAATGAGAATCCGTAATCAACAACATAATCACCTCGAAGACCAGTCTCGATATCCAGCCATTCTTTAGCTTTGACGGTATTCTGAACAAAAGCACCATAAGTGATCTGATTATAGTTTCTTAATGGAAAAGCTGTCTGGCTGTTTTCAGTAAACTTGTCAGTATATAAATTTCCACCAGCAACCCATTCTGCAATTTCTCCATTTTTAGAATAGCTGATTTCTGAGAAAGTACTGTTCTGCAGGCCATCAAAAATATAGTCAGGAATAGTTATAATGCGGCTGAAATTATTAAAACTGTTTTTAATGGTAATAGATTCCTGATCATTAAATTTATGAGTAAGGGTGAACTGAGTGCTTATTCTCTGCGTTTTATTTTTTTCGAAATAACTGTCAGGGTATTTATTTTCGTCTTTTATATAGTCAATATTCCCGCCGATACGATTTTCAAAAACTGTATTAATGCCAAAATTTAGTTTAGTGTTTTCATTAAAATTGACAAAAAGTTTTGGATTAAAATTAAAGCGTTCGAATTTTGGAATCGCAGTAAGCTGTATATCAGCAGGGTCATAAGGAGCGTTTCGGTCATGAGATGCAAAAACAGTCAATCCAATTTTATCAAACTGCTGGGAATAAAAACCATTAATATTCAAACCAAGAGCGGAAGTCCCATTAATTAGAAATCGCAATTCTCTTTCTTCGGTAGGGGTTTTAGATACAAGATTAACCAAACCTGCAATTGCACCACCTCCGTAAAGGGTAGAGGCAGAACCTTTAATTATCTCAACCTGTTTTAAATCTAACGGAGGAGTCTGCAGCAATCCCAGTCCGCTTGATGCACCTGAGTATACAGGAAAACCATCTTTTAAGATTTGTGTATATCGTCCGTCTAGTCCCTGAATTCTGATTGAAGAATTTCCAGAAGTAGCTGAAGTCTGCTGGGTCTGGATTCCGGTACTTTCATTAAGCATCATACGGATATCCCCCGGTTTCATATTTGCTTTTTCTTCAAGTTCTTCTCCTGCTATAAACTCAACTCTGGTTGGAATATTGCTGATTGTTCTTGTACCTCTTGTAGAAGTTACCACTATTTCTTTCATTTCTTCGGCTTCTTCTTCCATTTCACTTTGCAATGCAATTTCTATAAAATTGACAGCTGCAGGCACTTTAAAAAGTGTTTTATTGGGAGCATAACCCTCTATTGAGATCGATAATGTGTAGTCTCCATTTTTAAGGTTTTCGATAATGATGTTACCATTATTATCTGATGACAAAACTTCATTGGTTTCTTCAATTTTAGCTGAAGCACCTTTTACAGGTTCATTGGTTGATGTATTTTTTATATGGAATGTGATTTTATTCTGTGCCTGTACAGTGCCAATAGATGCTATTGCCACAATCAATAAAATATATTTAAACATTTGTGATTTCTTAATGTTAATAAAGGTGATAAGCCCGCTTAATTGAAGTTAAGCAGGTAAAAGCGGTATTTTATTAAGAAATTTTAGGAGGCTGCCAGATTTTGCAGATGAAAGAAGAATCGACAAATTTATAGTATGATAGTGTCTGTGAAGCTTCTTCAATTGTGAATTCTAATTTTTCGGTAATAATTGAAGAATTAAAGTTTATTGTAAAACCAATACAGGTTCCACAGGAATAAAATGGCGAACATTTTCCATTGCATTCATCACCGCAGTCATGAGACTCACCCTTGCAGTTTTTTTCCACTCTACACTCAGAGTGTTTAGCAAACGCAGAGCAAGGTACTGTCGAAAGAAACAGTACAATGAACGATAATATTGTTACCCATATTTTCACGCGTCAAAATTATAAATATTTTACTTAGTAATTTCATGTAATTGTTTTTCTTTCGGCTAAGTTTTCTGTTTTTTTGTTAATATAAATATAAAATTATTGTGCTAGTCTTATATAACAAGGATTAAAGTGGTTTGTATTCTGTCAAGTCACCTTTTAAAATATTCAAACCATATATATTTATAGGTAAAAGTCTGGTTAAATACAATTTAAAAGCATAAAAAAAACGCTAATTCCTCGGAATTAACGTTTTTTTAAGAAGTGACGTTTAGTTCACAATTTACAAATCATTTTATGAACGATTTAAAGAAATTAGCTTATTTTCAAGTGAATTTGTAAGATAATTATTTTAAAAGTTTGTTGATAAGCGGTTTGTATGTATCGTAAGGGTTAAATGTTAAAAATCGTTAATTCAGTAATAGATGTGATTTCTGTCATAATAACTTATAGATTTAAGTTGAAGAGAGCGAAAAAAAATGTCATCAGTAAATTTAAATTATTATTCTTAAAATTTTATAATCAAAATTTGTATATGATAATCTATTGTCCATTAGAAATTATTCAATTTAGCAACATTTTTTATCTTGCTGAATTGGTGGACATGGCACAGTTCCATAACTGCAATATACACAGCAATCACCTTGATTTGGTTTAAGAGTTTGTTTGCAGTTCTCACATTCGTAAAAAAATTGGCATGCATCAGTTGGCATAGTTTCTTCTTTACTGTGGGAGCAAAGGGGGCAGGTTATTATTGATTGTAGAACGATTTTCATTTTAATTTTTTGTTAGTTACTGTATAGCCTGTTGAATTTATTGCTTTTTCAATTTCATTAATAGTAGTTTTGGAATTATCAAATTCTACAATTGCGTTACCATTAGTATAATTTACATTTGAATTTATTATTCCAATCAATTTATTCACTTCGTGATTCACGTGTTTTTCACAGCTGGCACAAGTCATTCCGCTTATTCTAAACTCAGCTTTTTGAGTGCTGGTCTTTTTCACGACCAAGACTTTCTTTTCTGTATTTGGATAAAAAATGCTTGAGTAGTAAGGAAACGAAAGCATGAGGGCTGCAATTACTGTAATTATTCCTAAAAACATTTTTGAATTAACGAATTTCGGATTTTCTTCTCTATCGCAGTTACAGTCTATCAGTTTTTTAGTTTTCAGCTTTTGATACCAAGATAAACCAATAATTATAACAGTCAGGCCGATGAAATAAGGCCTCATTGGTTCAAGCCATGAAAAAGCAGAAGCAATCCCGCTTGTTCCGGCAACTAATGCTAATATGGGAGTAATGCAGCACAATGAAGCAGCTAATGCTGTGAAAAATCCGGCTCCGATCATTTTATTCTCTGTTTTCATATTTTTTCTAAAATTTCATTTTGTGCTAAAATTTCGAAGAAAGGTTTCAGCATTTTTTCATATTCCTTTGTCAATGAATAGAAAATGGTCTGCGCTTCCCGTTTAGTTTCAATAAGTTTTCTGTCTTTTAGTTTCCGTAAGTGCTGTGAAATTGCAGAAATACTCATTTCAAGAATATCACTTATGTCACAGACACAGAGCTGTTTTTCTTCATAAAGTAAAAAGAGAATTCTTAATCTCACATTATTGCCAGCCAATTCAAGCCCACTTGATAAATAGTCAAATGAGGTATTGAGTTCTGATACTCTGTCTTTACAGCGGATTATTTGTTTAATATCTGCTTGCTGTCGTATACAAATTATATCTTCCATAATGCAAATTTATACTTTTTGCTTATTTAAGCAAATGCTAAAATACAAAATAATTGAATTAAAATTTTGAATGATTCCTGCCCATAAAAAAAGACAACTTTTTGAGTTGTCTTTTAAACAGTAAAGCGAAATATTACTTTTTGCAATCTTTCGGAGCACAAGTTCCCGAATCGTCACTACAGCAATGCGTAGAACATTTTTCAGTGCAGTTTTTCTTTGCATCAGTTTTTGATAAGTTCGCATAAGCGAAGATACTTCCAGCAGACAATACCAATGCTGCAAGAGTAATGTACATTTTGTTTTTCATAATTTTAATTTTAATGATTAATACTACTTAAGACGCACTAATCTAAAAATGATGCAGGCTTTGCTGATTTTTTTTTTTTAACAGCCTGAATTTTCTATATATGAAGTTTTCAAAAATGATTCGGTGTTATCAGCATTTTCCTCCGCTGCATGATTTTTTAGAGGTAACGTTCATAATATTTCCACGGCGGTCTAATTCAATACTGCAGCAATCCAGAAGCATTTCCTTTAATTTGGATCTGCCTCTTTGCACTCTAGAACGGATGGAAGGGTAGGCAAGGCTGTATTTTTCTGTTAAGTCTTTCTGTTTAATTCCATGTATTTCGCTATCCATGATAATGTCCCGATAGTCTTCCGGCAGCCGCTCAATGAATTTTATTAAACAGCAGTCCAGACTTTCCGAAGTATCAAAATCTGTTTCATGCATAATCTTTTGCATCATACATTCGGTCAGCTCTGATTTCTTATGATTGGAATCTTTTCGGTAATAATCAATAATGGAATTTCTTGTGATTGTGAAAATCCAGCTTTTTAGTTTGCCTTCGTCGGTAAGTGATCCTAAATTCTCGTTTATCTTTATAAAAACTTCCTGCAAAACATCGGATGCATCGTCGGTATCATTTATACGAGCCTTTATATATCTGCCCAAGATGATATAAAACTGATTGTGAATAGTATTTATTTCCAAATTCATAAAATTTATCTTCTGCTTATGCAATAAGATGGATTAACAACAATTGATTTTACTTCTGAAATTATTCCATAAGTTGGCCGTTTTTGGAATGCATAAGAAAAGATGAAGAATTGCCATTAGGATAGCTCCCGGCAAAAGATTTACAATTAACAGATTAAAGAATCCTGGAGATTGATTTATATTGTAAATCATAATTTCCCCATTTTGAAAAGTAAACCTGATGGAGAGATAAACTGCAATTGACGCAAAATGAAAACCATTTACAAATAAATGGACAATGTATTCCCAGCGGGGAAGCCCTCCCATAAACTGCCTGCTGTCTTTTTCTATAAAAGCATCGTAACCGAGAACCAGTATATCCAGAATGACAATGGTCAAGCCTATTACAAAACTAGTATGATTATCCTGTTTCAAGAACAGAAAATAAAGGATTGCCGGAAAGAAGACAGCTCTCAAAGTATGGGTAATGTGCTCGGTTTTACTTTCTTCTCGATCGTGAAGCTGGTATTTGAAAATATGCAGATAAAAGCCGTCATATAAGGCCAAGACCGCAAATAGGACAAGAAAGAAGGATGAAATGATAATTGCTGTTTCCATTTTATTTTTGATTGATTATAAAAGCAAAACTATTGGAAAGTATAATTAGCAAAAAGGACAAATGTCCTCGAATTTACAGACTAATTTCTTTTCTGATCCTGCTCAGCGTCCTGCGTGTTATTCCAAGATAGCTTGCAATATCATTTACTGAAGCCTTGTTTACAACAGCAGGCTGTTCCTTAAGCATGCGCATGTATTTTTCCTTTGCAGTTTCATTGCACAAAACACTGGCATACTGTTCCATTACCATATACTGCCGTTCGGCAATTGTCCTTCCGATATTCTGCCAGAGAGGGCTCTTTTGATAGAGATTCTGCAGGTCATTGTAACTGATTGTTATAAGTTCCGTATCTTCCACTGCCTGAATGGAAAGTTCCGAATGCTGCTGCGAAATAAAGCTTTTATATGAAGCTGTCAGATTATTTTCTGCACAGAAGCAGGAAGTCACTTCTTCGGATTTTTCATTTATGTAATATGTCCTTAGCAAACCTTTTTTAATAAAAGCCGCTTCATGAGAGGTTTTGCCGATCTCTGCAAAATAACTGTTTCGGGCTAATGTCCTTGTTTTGAAATACTGACTGTACTTTTCAAATTCCTGATCGCTTAGAGGGACAATGCTCTTTAAAAATAATTTAAAACTTTCCATAGCAGGTTTTATTTCAATACATTAATATGCTTTTCTAAGCATAAAGGCGTAAATGTCCGGAAGAGGACTCTCTTCAATAGCGCGGGCTGCTTTTTCAATATCATACGGAACTCTTATGAATTCTACTTTAATGCCGTCTTTTTTGGAAATATTGCTGCTTTTTTCAATTGTTATCACAGCATAACAGCAGTGTGGATTTCTATCTTTAGGTTTTCCAACCGACCCTGCATTAATGGCGTGAAAATAAGTGCCTTTTTTATTTGGATTTTCCAATATGCGATGATACGGCAGATGAGAATGTCCGCAGATAAGAATGTCCGTATTGGAATCAAGAAAGATGTCGGTAAAATCTTTCTCATTTTTATCCTCAAGCAAATATTCCCTGTTGCTGTAAGGACTCCCATGGACCATCAAAATTTTTATAAGTCTGCTGGCCGTCTGGTATTCAAGTTTAATATGGGCAGGAAGAGCAGAAAGATATTTGATCTGCTCTTTGCCCACAATCTGATATGCGTAGCTTTGAATGTCATTTGAACCGTCATTATGTATCTCGACAGCTTTGACATCGTGATTTCCTGCAAGGGTAGGGATATGCTTTTTACGAATCTCATTGATCACGGCATTGGGGCATAAATTGTAGCCTACTAAATCTCCTAAGCAGTAAACGGCATCAATATTCTGCTCTTCAATACTTTTTAGGGTCTGCTCCAATGCGGGGAAGTTCGCATGTATATCCGATATTATTGCAATTCTCATATTTCTTTTAAGCAGTTTCTGCAGGCAGTTGTTTTGTAAAATACTTTTTTCTAAACCAAAATGCAAGGTTTACCAGTGCTATAAGAGCAGGTACTTCTACCAAAGGACCAATAACACCTGCAAATGCCTGTCCGCTGTTTATTCCGAATACTCCAATTGCCACGGCAATAGCCAATTCAAAATTATTGCCGGTGGCTGTAAACGCAATAGATGTAGCCTTTGAATAGTCAGCCCCAAAATATTTTCCTGTAAAAAAGCTGATGACAAACATTAAAGTAAAGTATATGACAAGCGGTATTGCAATACGCACGACATCCATCGGGATTTGAACAATAAGTTCCCCTTTCAGGCTGAACATTACAATGATCGTAAAGAGCAGTGAAATAAGAGTAATCGGTGAGATAAACGGCACGTACTTATCCTCAAACCATTCAGAGCCTTTTAAAGCTATCAAAGCATAGCGGCTTATGATTCCCAGAGCAAATGGAATACCTAGATAGATACCCACACTCTCGGCAATCTGTGCAATGATGATATTGACTTCAAAACCATCATATCCAAAATAGGGAGGTAGAATGGTTATAAAAATGTAAGCGTATACACTATAAAGCAGTACCTGAAAAATACTGTTTAGGGCAATTAGTCCTGCAGCATATTCGCGGTGTCCGTCTGCCAGATCGTTCCATACCACAACCATTGCGATACAACGTGCCAGGCCAATCAGGATCACCCCGATCATGTATTCAGGATATCCGCTTAAAAACAGGAGCGCCAACAAAAACATCAAGACAGGGCCTACAATCCAGTTCAGGAATAAAGAGGCGCCCAAGACTTTAGTGTTCTTGAAAACCTGTCCCATCTGTTCGTATTTTACTTTTGCCAGTGGCGGGTACATCATCAGGATAAGTCCTATTGCCAATGGAATGTTTGTTGTTCCGCTGGAGAAAGAATTGATGAAATCTCCGCTGGAAGGAATAAAGTATCCTATAGCCACGCCTATAGCCATAGCAAGGAAAATCCAAAGGGTCAAGAAGCGGTCAAGGAAGCTTAACTTTTTGCGTCCGACAGCTGGTGCACAGTTATTTGCTGACATTTTATTTTTTTATTTGTGAGAATATGTAAAACATTTCAGTTCCAATCTGCAGACTGCGCTCCAGATAAGTTTCTTTCTGCTGAGGCGTTCCGTCGGAAATTTTTGGATCTTCAAAAGTGATCGGGATTCTTTTCTCAGCGCCTGCTATAAACGGGCATCCACCGTCAGCCTGCGAACAGGTCATTATTGCGGCAAATCCGCTTTCAGGATTGAAATCATCATCATAGGTTTTGGAAAAACCGATAACAGGAAGTTCGTCAGCTGAATATTTTATTGAATAAACGGGGTTTGAACCCTCTGAAAGGGTTTTGATGTTGAATCCTGAATCCTTCAAAGTCTCCGCTGCCATCGGGAAAAGGGCAGTAGCCTCGGTTCCTCCTGAATAGCATGAAACGTTTTTGATGCCGTAATAGGCGGCGGCAGTCTGCGCCCAAACCTGCGATAAGTGGCTTCTTCTGGAATTATGCGTGCAGATCAGGTTTAGTCTGGTTTCCAGCTTACTGTCCACTTTGGTCTGAATGAAGTCGATTAATGGCTGCAGGACTGCTTTGCGATCTTCAGAGATCTGCTTAAAATCAAATGATTTAACGGTATTCTCAATTTGTGGATATAACATAGTTTTTTGGCTGTAAAGGTTTATTGATTATCTGTTTAATGATTAGCAGCATCCTCCGCCCGGAGTGCATGAAGAAACATTATCAGTATTTAGCTGAGATAATTTTACTTTAGGCTTATCAGATGGAATACCGCACTGCTCCTGAGCTAAGCAGGCTGTCTGTTTATTAAGCAGAGTGAAGTTTTTGCCGTTAAAATCCAAATCGTATTTCCCGATTGTAGTGTTCTGGTACTCCACTTCAATTTCATTGTCTTCAATTCCCAAGACTTTTTCTGAAAGCTCAATGATGTGGATCAGTTTCTGAGGTTTAAGCCTGTGCTCGTAGTCGTTGGCATCCCAAAGCTGGAAGTTTACAACTGTTTCTTTTCTTACTGTTCCTCCGCAGTCGATGAAGTTTTTGGTAACCAAGCCTACTTCAGTTACGTGAAAATATTCTGGTACAAATGTGCCGTCCGGCAATTCAAAATTTACAGCTTCCACTGTTTTAAGCACTTCTTTAATTTCTGAAAGTTTCATAATTTTTTATATTTAGTTAAACTATATTTTTTATTAATTAATAACGGAGCTTCTTCTTTCAAGAAGCGCAGTATTTCTCCAGATACCATTCTGTTTTCCGATTTTTTCTCTTGTTCCAAGTATTCGGAAGCCTGCTTTTTCATGGATGCGGAGACTTGCTGTATTCTCAGGAAAGATTCCTGCCTGAAGCGTCCAGATTCCTTCTGTTTCGCTCTGTCGGACAAGTTCATTTAAAAGGGTAAGCCCGACTCCTTTTCCTGAATGTGCTGGATCCACATATACGCTCACCTCTGCAACCCCCGCATAAACGCAGCGTGAAGAAACAGGTGTAAGGGCAGCCCAGCCAATTACCTTGCCATCTTCCTGCATCACAACCCGGCATGACTTAAGATGTGACTGGTCCCAGTCTTCCCATGAAGGGGCGCTGGTCTGGAAAGTGGCATTGCCGGTATCTATCCCTTTTTGGTAAATTATTTTTACCTGATCCCAGTGTTTATCCGAAAGTTTTCTGATTTCCATATTTTTATAGATTAGCAGCATTCGCTTCTCTTTTTTGCCAAATGATCTGATATGTGCTGAAAGAAGCCTTTTATCTTTTCCAGTCCAGGTTCATTGATGCAGTAGCAGATCGAGTTTCCTTCGATGCTTCCTTTAATCAAACCTGCATTTTTCAATTCTTTCAGATGCTGTGAAACGGTCGGCTGTGAAAGGGGGAGTTCGTTTACAATATCTCCGCAGATGCAGGCATCCACTTTTAATAAATATTCCATAATAGCAATACGCGCAGGATGGCCTAATGCTTTGGCTAAAACAGCCAGCTCGTTCTGGCTTTCTGTAAAGTGATCTGTTTTTGTTGCTCCCATCGTTTTATATTTATATTGCAATATTACGATAATAATTTAAATAAAAAAAAATATAAAGATTTATTTTTATGAAGATGAAGGCATCGGCTAAGAAAAAGATTCGATGCATATGGTTTTATAATATTGTTTGTTACCCGAATGCTAGTTTTATCAAACCAATGTATAAAGCAATAATTACATGGTTTATCGTTAGCTGATATTATATAAATACAATACAAACTGAACAACCCATAATTAGAAAGATGTTCAGCATTTGCAGTTATTTGTTATTAATAATACCAATTTTAAATTTAAAATTGGTATTATTAGATTTTCATACTGGTTCAATTTCGATCATTAATTTGAATGGACTTCCACACCGTTCAAATGAAAGACAATTTAAAAAAATTGATATCCTTCAATATTAACCGATTAATCTTAATTCTAGAATTTGGTCTTACAATAATTTACTATTGTACTTATAAGCTAGTAATTTAAAATAAATCCTGCACCAAAGCCCATATCACTGTCATAGTGTGAAGACAAAGAACCCCATCTGGTAATTATATAGCGTAGTCCTGCCATATATTCCTTGTCTGTATTCCACATCAAATTCATTCTAAGCCGTTTAGAAACGGGAATGTCTTTACGTTCAAATTGTAATCTGACTTTACCATCGGTAAAAACTTCAGCTTGTGCTACTATTAACATAGGTAGGATGTAGTTAACCCCTAGACTTACCACTGCACGTTTATCCTTAGTATTGGTTTGTCCAAAAAGATTATTTTCTTGTATATCTTCTCCCATTCTTCTATATCTCCAGTCAAATCCTATAAAAGGCATTAACCATTGCATTTTTCCAATATATCGACCAATATGTGTTTCTGTTTCATAACCATGCATGTCATTGTATCCTAACCTCCATTCGGTTCCAATGCTCCAGCGTGTACTTTGATACATTGCTTCACCGTCATTTCCATTGGTGGCAAAATCATTTTCTGCCATAAAGTGGAATTTTCTGTCGTCAGCAAACAATTTTCGTTGAGCCAGTTTAGGGTTTGGTATTTCTGGATTTGGAGGTGAATTTTCATAAGAAAAAATTCTGCCCATACCAGCCATCATATGGTAGAGAATATGACAGTGGAAAAACCAGTCGCCGCCATCTTCGCTTGCGGCGAATTCAATAGTATCTGTTTCCATTGGCATGATGTCGATGATATTTTTCAAAGGCGCAAAATCACCTTGCCCATTGATGACCCTGAAATCATGGCCATGCAAATGCATTGGATGGCGCATCATTGAATTATTATGCAGGACGATACGTAAAATTTCTCCTTTCTTGATCAGGATTTTATCAGCTTCGGAAACGACCTTGTTATCCAGGCTCCACACATAGCGATTCATATTTCCGGTAAGCTCGAATTTGAGCTCCCTCACTGGAGCATCTTTTGACAATGCCGTGCTTGTTGGAGATTTTAGCATCGCATAATTTAATGTCACAATATCGGCAAGAGCATTGGCATTGTACTTATTTTCCATATTGTGCATGTCGTGCATTTTATCAGGGGTATCCAATTTGGTTTCTTCTTTGTCCATCTCCATTGGCATGTCTTTACTTCCTTTTGTTTGTGGGCCTGTAATTTCAGGATACATTACCGAGTTCATATCCATCTGATTCAGCGACATCTTCATCCCCATATCATTTAGGTCTCCGTTCATTTTCATCATATCGTTCATCATTTGCATCCCTTCAAAGTATTTCAGTTTGGGTAAAGGGGAGGTGAGCTGTTTGATGCCATTTCCAATGTAGAGGGACGCCGATTTTGTCCGGTCTTCTGGTGTTGCCAAAAACTCATAAGATGTATTTTCTGCCGGAATGCTTAAAACAAGGTCATAAGTTTCAGAAACTGCAATAAGTAGACGGTCTACTTCAACAGGCTCAACATCATTACCATCACTGGCCACTACTGTAATTTTGCCTCCGGCATAGGTAAGCCAAAAATTACTGGATGCACCGCCATTAGAGACGCGTAATCTTACCTTATCACCGGCTTTGAACTGCGAAAGCTGGCTTTCGTTTTTCCCATTAATTAAAAATTTCTCATAATAGACATCGCTTACATCCATAGCGTTCATACGCTTCCACTCATTGAGGACCTTGGTTTTTAAATAGCCTTGTTTTATAGCTTCGCCATAACTTTGGGTCGTGCCTTTTTTTATTGCAAACCAATCGGAGGCATTATGCAGCATTCTATGAACGTTCTCCGGGTCGATATCGGTCCATTCGCTCAGCACAATCGGAATTGTCGGTAGGTCATCTATCCCTGCCCTGAAGTTTGGATCGGAGCTTCGTTTGTTCATCACAAAAGAACCGTACATTCCTATTTGTTCCTGCAAACCAGAATGGCTATGGTACCAATGGGTCCCATGCTGCCTGATGGGAAAAGAATATTTGTAGGTACTGTGTGCTTTTATCGGCATTTGGGTAAGGTTAGGCACACCGTCTTCTTTATTGGGTAGAAACAAACCATGCCAGTGTAATGACGTTTCTTCGTCAAGTTCATTATGAACATAAATTTCTGCGGTATCACCTTCTGTAAAGGTTAATGTAGGCATTGGTATCTGGCCATTTACCGCTATCGCTCTTTTTGATTTCCCTGAGAAATTTACCACCGTATCGCGAACATATAAATCGTACCTTACAACTTTAGGTGGCTCATCATTTACCATCATTTTTTTTACTGGGGGGCTCGCTGTTTTCTTTTCCATGTTTGTCTTATTATGCGCCTGATGCATATTGATCTTATCCGCAGAGGAAGATTTAGCCTTTTTAGGCATTTCCTCTTTAACAGCAGTTACAGTTTTAGGTTTTGCAGCTGCCTTCGGCTTAGTGATTTTAGACTTTTCTTTCACTAATGCCATGCCGCATTTTGGGCATTTTCCTGGTTTGGATTCATGGATATCGGGATGCATTGGACAAGTATAGGTAGCAGGATTCGACTCTTCTTTGACAGACTTTTTATCTATTGCCATTTTCATATCCTGGGCTTGAATCAGGACAGGAAGCATGATAAATACGAGTATTATAAGTATGTTTTTCATATTGCTTTTTTAAAGAATAGTGTTCTATTATTTTTTTTCCATCTCATTTAACTTGGCCTTCATCTGTGCAATTTCAGTTTGTTGTGCTTTTATAATGTCCTTGGCAAGCTGGCTTATTTCAGGATCGTGAAGAGAAGCCTTCTGAGCCATTAGTATTGCTGCTGCATGGTGCGGTATCATTGATTTTAAAAATTGTTTATCTCCAACAGCTGCTTGCTCTCTTATACAGGAAAAAAAAATGATCGCGATAAGGCTGCCTGTTATAAGTAACATTATGTTCCATTTTTTATTAATATACATACGACCCATAACAATAATTTCAATTACGAGCATTGGCATAGTCATTAGTCCTGCCATGTAAAATTGGTTTACATTGGGAATGACATTAGCAAAAATATCGACCATCGAATACATCAATATGTACATAGAAATAAATGACAATACGATCATAATGGCTAATTTTTTGTACATTTTGGAGTCTACCTCTTTTGAATACTGCTGTGTTGCGTGTTCCATTTTCATATTTTTAGCTTTAAAAGTTATTTAGATTTATCTATTTCCCTGAACAAAACAAGTCTAATGCTACTATAACACTGGATCGGTTTAAATGGCAAGGATTTTTATGCTTCTGTAGTTTTCAATGTGATATTGTAATACTTATTATTTATTTACTTTTAAGTAATAATTGTAACTCTTCAATCTGATTTTTTAATTTTTCAGTACCCTTCATTTTTTTCTGTTCTGCAATTGTTAAGGCTTTTTTTGCTGCCTCAATAGCATTGGGATAATCCTTCAGTTCTAAAGATACTTTCTGTCTTAAAGTGGGATAATAAAAATTTTCGGGATCTAATTTTTCAGCTTCAGCTAACCACGATACTGCTTGATTGTTTGCTCTACCCGTGGCTGAATAATAATTTGCTGCCTGAAACAATAAAGTAGCATTTTGACTTTTTTCTTTAATAATATATTTGTCAATTAGAGCTAAAATTTCTTTGTCAGCTTTGCTTTTCATAGGTATTTTAACCATGGTATTTTCCCATTCTATTTTAAGGAAGCCTTCTCCTTTACTGTTGATGTCATTTAATTCAATGGTAAAAGTTTCGTAAAAATCAATCGTTTTTTCTGTAGGAACGGTAAAACGCATAACATCTTTTTTCTCATCATAACCAGTTTCGCCATGTAAAGTAATATCACTATTGATAATGATAGTCCACTCATTTTCTGAAGGAATTGAGAATACAGAATAAGTTCCTGCTTTCAAAATATTATTTCCAAAAGCGATATCTTCATTAGTACTTATGGTCGTACAATCGCTGGCGCCTGTTCGCCAGAGCTTACCAAAAGGCACTAATTCGCCAAATATTTTTCGCCCTCTTACTAAGGGCCTGCTATAGGATATTTTGACTGTTGAGCTTCCGATTTCTTGTTGAAATGATGCCGAAGGGCTTGCAGAAGTAAGTTTAATTTGAACTTTTTCTTGTGCAGAAATTGATAACGATTGTATAATAATGAAGCTTAGCAGAATTATTTTTTTCATATTTTGTTAATTTTAAATTGATTTTGATATTTTTTCCATTATTGAATGGTCGGTTCCAAATTTGCAGATAGCATCACAATTAGCTCTTAATTCAGAAAACAGGATATATTTGATATTCATATTTGAGTTTTTTATAACGGGCCTATTAAGCTGAAGAACCACATCTTTTTCCCGGTTATCCGGAATAATAATGTAAAAAACTTCATGTCCGCTTGAGATACTAAAATATAGGTCAGACAAGCGAAGTATGCCGGAATAAATACTAGTGCTTTTTTCTACTTCAAAGGCACCTATAATCTTGTTTGTGCCTTTTTCGAACCAGAGTACATCAATAAGCTTGATAGTATTTTGTGTGTCCTTGTCTGTAGGGAGTTCGGGAAATTTATTTATTGATATAAATGAAAAATTTTGTCCTCCAAACGATTTGCTTTTGTCGTTACTCGCTGGGGTGACATCAAAACCCAATGAAACTCCAATTTTTAATAAATGGTACTGCATCTCACTATGAAGATTTTCCTCCAGTTTTTCTTCGAGTATTTCTTTTTGGCGCTTGTGTACGTTTTTTTCGAATCTTGAACGTTCTGCCTCGCTTAAATATTCATCATTGCCGATCAGCATTTTCTGAGTTCCAATTTCAAAACACAATCCTGCAATGGCACCCAAATCATTTGAGAGCTGTGATTTATGTAGACTATTAGTTTTCAATAAAGTTTCTCGGATTTTAAGATACTCAGTCCAGCTTCCTAATTTTTTTTTGTCTTTAAAAAGAAAATTAAAACCATTGAGAATAGCGGTGTTAAAAGGTGGGAACCAGGTTGGGTGTATGAAATATAAAATACTGGCAACAGCAGGCCCTAATCCTTTAATTTTTAATTCATCTAGTTTTATAATTTCTTTTACAACCTGTTCTTCATACTTAGCATTGATGCAATTTTCAAGGAACTGACCAAAAGCCAATTTATTGTTTTGATTCTCATAGATGTCAGGAATACGTAATTTGGGTTTCCAATAAAACGGATGGGAAACCCCTGCAAAGACTTGTTTTTGTTCGGCTATGCAGCTCAAAACAAATTCTAAGCTGCTTTCTTTAAAATCATTAGGAAAGTTCTTGTTTTTAATATCCTCAATGACTTGCAGAACACCGCGTCTAATAGTCCGAAATGCTTTTAACCGTTGGTTGTTATCTATAAACCAGGTATTATAGACACTTTCGTTATCGTTTTTATACTGCAGAATAATTTGTCCTAGATTGGTCATTTGTTTGTATAGTAAAATTATTTATTCTTTAGAGTTTTAAACTTCTCAATCGCAATGCATTCACAATAACAGATACCGAACTAAAACTCATTGCCAAGGCAGCAATCATAGGAGAAAGTAATATTCCGAAAAATGGATATAAAACACCCGCAGCAACTGGTACGCCTAAGACATTATATACAAAAGCAAAGAATAGGTTTTGCTTGATGTTGCTCATTACAGCGTGGCTCAGATTTTTTGCTTTTACAATTCCTTGCAGATCTCCTTTTACCAAAGTAATCTTGGCGCTTTCGATCGCAACATCTGTTCCTGTTCCCATCGCAATTCCAATGTCCGATTGAGCCAAAGCTGGCGCATCATTTATTCCATCTCCCGCCATAGCTACAATTTTTCCTTCGGCTTGAAGTTTCTCGATTACTTTTAATTTATCCTCGGGTAAACAACCTGCCTGAAAAGAGGTTAAATGCAATTCGTCTGCAACCGCTTTGGCTGTATTTACATTATCTCCCGTAAGCATGATTACTTCAACCCCTTGGCGCATTAATTCTTTTATAGCTGCAGCACTTGTTTCTTTTATAGCATCGGTTATCGTTACAAATCCCACTACATTTTTATCTACAGCGATATAAGAAACTGTTTTTCCTAATTTTTGTTCTGCAATAATTTTTTCTTCAATTGTGGCAGAAATAGCTGCCCCTGCTTGCTCCATTAATTTTTTATTCCCTAATGCCATCTTTTTATCAATAGCAGTTCCGATAACTCCTTTTCCGGCGATGTTTTCAAAATCATCTACTTTGGTCAAAGAAACATTTTTAGCTTTTGCAAATTTCACTACAGCCTCCGCAAGAGGATGCTCACTGTACTGATTTAAAGACGCTATGTATTGCAGCAGTTCATCTTCTGAATATTGCAGCGCTACGATTTTTTCTACCGAAGGTTTGCCCTCCGTAATTGTTCCTGTTTTATCCGTAATGAGAACATTTACTTTGTCCATTTTTTCCAAAGCTTCGGCATTTTTTATCAGAATTCCCGATTGAGCGCCTTTTCCAACTCCTACCATTACAGACATGGGCGTTGCTAAACCTAATGCACAAGGGCAAGCAATTATTAATACTGCAATAGCATTTATAAATCCATAAACCATTGCTGGTTCCGGACCAAATTTTGCCCAAATGAAAAAGGTAAGAATGGAAATAACGACAACAATGGGCACAAAATATTTAGCGATGCTATCGGCTAGTTTCTGAATTGGTGCTCTGGAACGACTTGCATTATTAACCATTTGTATAATTTGCGAAAGCAAGGTTTCCGAACCAACTTTTTCGGCAACCATAATAAAGGATTTGTTTCCGTTTATAGTCCCTGAAGACACCATATCACCTATTTTTTTATCTACAGGAATTGGTTCGCCGGTAATCATCGATTCGTCTACTGTGCTTTCACCATCAGTAATCTTCCCGTCTACAGGAATTTTGTCTCCGGGTTTTACCCGTAATAAATTACCTTTTTTGATATCATGGATTGAGATTATTTTATCACCGCCATCAATTACCAAAGTAGCTTGGGTAGGAGCCAGTTTTAATAATTCTTTTATAGCACCACTGGTTTGACTATGTGCTCTTGCCTCGAGTAATTGTCCTAACAAAACCAAAGTTAGAATAACCGTTGTGGCCTCAAAGTATAGCAGCACTGTTCCGTGTTCGGTCTTAAATTCACTAGGAAAAACGTCTGGGAAAAACATTCCTGCCAAACTAAATAAAAATGCCACTCCTGTACCAATTCCGATAAGGGTAAACATATTTAAGTTCCATGTAATTATTGACTTCCAAGCCCGTACAAAAAATATCCAACACGCATAAAAGACAACAGGAAGTGATAAGATAAGTTGTACCCAGTTCCATTTAGAGGCATCCATTAATTGTAGTAGAGGATTCTTGTGAGCCATTTCTATCATAGCTATAGCGAAAATGGGAACAGTAAATACTACCGCTATTTTCATTTTCTTAACCAAATCCTTGTAAATTCTTTGGTCTTCGTTTTCACTTGGCTCCAGTGGCACCAGATCCATTCCGCAAATAGGACATGAACCTGGTGAATCGGTTATAACTTCCGGATGCATTGAACAGGTATACTGCTGAACCCGGGCAGCAGCAGGTTCTTGTACCAAATGCATTCCGCATACAGGACAATCTCCTGCTTTATCATACATTTTATCACCTTCACAATGCATCGGGCAATAATATTTCCCACCCGCATCATTGTGAGGTACGGCTGTCGTTTTATGATCATGTTTGTGTCCATGATTCTCAGCAGTGCTACAGCATGATTTCTCCGTTTTTTTTTCGTGCGAATGCGTGGTTTGAGTCATTTCAATGGTGTACTTTCCAACCGCAGTCAATGCTTCTTGGAGCTCTTCGGTCGCAATATGATTTTCCATTGTAATAGTTGCCAATGGAGGATCTAAGGAGACCTTTGCTTTTATTCCCTCTACAGCATTTAACGTTTTTTCTACTTTTGTACGACATCCATCGCAAGTCATTCCCGATATTGTATAGGTGTGTGTCATAAGGTTATTTTTTACAGTTCCGATGCGTTATTTCTTTAATATATAGAAAGTTAGTGATTTTTTTTAAGCCAATCTGCATATTCTAATTATTTAATTATTTCTTTCACCTCGCCGCACTTGAGCATTTTTTCTCCAAAGTACGGATTGCGCACTTCTTTGGTAGAACTAATCCATACGGCCCCTTTATTGTCGAAAGCCATTGGACAATATTCTAAGTAGAGCTCAGCCTCAGCCATTCCTGCTTTTTTTACCAGGCTGACCATTTCATTACTTAGATTAGAATAAGCAGCTCGCTGCTTATCGATATCGGGAGCTGAAACGATTGCCGTAGCACTTGCTGCAAGATTGCTGTTGCTGCTGATTTCCCGTGCTCCCGCTTCAATTGCATTCGCCGCCAGTTTTGCTTCAGCGACATTATCTTGGGCAAGGGCTACTGTTAAATGGGCATAGTGGCTGTATATCGCGTTTAAAATATCATCATTTATCCTGATTGCGGGATCCTTTAAAATTGGGACAGAGGCTTTATTATTCTGCTGAACCTCTTTCTTATTGTTTTCACCGTTACCGCACGCAATAAGCAGGAAGAGTGAGGCTATTGGAATTCCGATTTTGATTAATTTTTTCATTGTCTGTGTGATTGATTATTACATTTTCATTCCTGACATAGGGTTTTTGCCTTTCTTTAATATAAATTCACTGTACAAAAGATAGGCACCGGATGCAACGACGATATCTCCTTTTTTTAAACCGCTAGTAATTTCCACTTCATCGAAGGTTTCAGAACCAATAGCCACCATTTTAGGCTGATACTTGCCTTTTTCAATTTCAATCCACACATGTGTACCGCTGCCGTCTCTTATTACGGCATCTACAGGTATGGTTAATTTCATTTTTTGTTCTGATGAAGGCAGTAAAACAATTGCCTGTTGACCTGCCTGCCATTGCTTGTTTGGATTGGCAATAGCACCTCGCAGCTGTATGAGCTGTTTGCTTGTCTGCAGGGCAGGATTTATAAAATCTACCGTCATTGTTTGGGGCTGATCTTCATAACCCGAGACAATAACTTTTACTTTTTGGCCTATTTTAACTTTACCGGCATCTGCAGGATAGACATCAGCTTCGACCCATAAACGGGTATAATCTTCCAGTTTCATAATAGAGCCTCCTTCTGCTACATATTGGCCTTCTGTTATGGAAAGTTCTGCAACTATTCCTGAATACGGGGCATAATAAACAACATAAGGAGAAGCTTTTTGTTTTTTTAATAATTCATTAAGCTGTGCTTCAGATTGTCCATATAATAATAGTTTTTGTTTTGCAGCATTTTTTATTTGGGCAAATCGTTTATCCTCAGTAAAGCTTGCAGCCTGTGCCGTAGCTAGAAGGTACTCCTGCTGCAGGGCTGAAAGCTGCTCTGAATATATTTTGTACAAAGGCTGGCCTTTTCGAACGGGAACACCAGTTTCTTTTACATACAACTCTTCAATCCTTCCTGCCACGCGACTTGAAATGTAAATAGTTTGCTCAGGGTCAGTAACCAAACGTCCGTTAAGATGAGAAGAATTTGAAAATTCATTTTCCCCAGCAGTTATTGTAGTCAGATTAGCTAGTGCCTGCTGGCTCGGTCCCAAGGTTAGAAAGTCCTGTGCGTTGTTTTTTTCGAAAGGCACTAAATCCATTCCACAGATCGGGCATGAGCCGGGGCCATCTTTTACAATTTGCGGATGCATGGGGCAGGTATAGGTTTGAGCTTTTTCCTGACTGGTTTTTTTTTCTTCTTTTTGGGCACATGCTGTAAATAGAAGTGGAAAAACCATTGCAATGAGCAAAATAGTACGAATTATTAATTTATTGTTCATGGCTTAATTTTTTAATTTATTTTCTGAAGCTGTCTTGATAAAACTCTCACTGTCTATCATATAAGCCGCATTACTGGCGATATTCCAATTACTGATGTCTTGGTCTATTAGCACCATTCCATCACCATTATTTTTCGTTTTAACTTCTCTGGGAACAAACACGTCCTGCTCTTTTTTGAAAACGATGGATTTATTTCCTAAATTAAGAACGGCGCTTTGCGGAAGCCACCAGCCTTTACTGACAATAGGAATGGCTGCAGTTACTAATTTTCCGGTCTGAAATTTATTATCCTGCAAATAAATCCGTGCTATGGTAAAGTTGCTTCCCTCTTTAAAGACGGGTTGAATGAGTCCGATAGTACCAGTATACACGGTTTGCTTATCTGAGGGTTCATAAAACACCAACTTTTGTCCTTTTTTAATCTGGGATGATACCGATGGATCAAAAGCAAACTCAGCGATAAGGTTTTTGTTGGTATAAATTGTAAAAAGAGATTGTCCTGCACCAACATATTGTCCTTCTCTTAGCATAATAGCAGAGGAAGTAGGGGTAGATGCGCTGCTATTTGATGCTGCACTGCTACTTGAACCCATTGCGCCCATGCCATCATCTGACGGTGCGCTTTGAGGCGAAGCCGCAGGAGCTGCTGTAGAAGCATTTGCCGCTGCCGTGTTGTCTAAGATGTACCCGGTGGCATTACTGTAAACAGGAATGCGATAGGAGATTTTACCTGTTTTTAATACCTGTTGAATTTGCCCCTGCTGCATACCCAGGAGAGACAGTCTGTCTTTTGCTTTTTGAAGCATCGGATTGTTTGGGTCAGATTGATAAATAAACAACAACTCTCTTTGCGCGGCAGCCAGATCAGGGGAATAGATTTCCATGATCAACTGTCCTTTTTTTACGGGCTGGTAATTATAATTAATCAGCAGACGCTCAATCCTTCCGCTTACCCTGCTGGAAATGCTGGTCTGGTCACGGGTATCGTAGGTAATAATTCCCTGTACCTGCATGGAGAATATTTTAGTACTCTGGTCAGCTTTTATGACAGATATGTTTGAAACAACTTGTTCGTTAACTGGTTTTAAAAGGTGTTTCAGGCTGCTGTCTATAGCTGTTTCCGTTCCAGGAGTGTGTCTTGCAACCAATTCCATCCCGCATATTGGGCAGCTGCCGGGCTTATCCTGAATAACTTCGGGATGCATTGGACAAGTATATTCCTGATTTGTACTATGCTGATGTGCGGGCTTACTGTTATGCTCTGTTTTCTTGTTACAGGCTGTCAATACTAATATCGAAACGAATAACAATCCGACTAACTTAGCGATAGAGTTCTTTTTCATAATCGACAATCATTTGATATAGTTTTAATTTTTCATCTAATAAGTTATTCTGCAGCATATTTAAAGCTTCCCAGGAGTCAATTACTACAGGAATCTGCAGTTTGTTTTCCTGATAGTTCAGAAAGTTTACATCCAGCGATTTTTGCATTGAAGGGATTATTTTTGTTTCGAGTCCCTGGATTCTTTTTTGCATGGTCAGTATTTCATATTGCATACCATATAACATACCCTGGGTTTCCTGCAGCATGGCGGATTTCTCTTTCTCCATTGCCTGTACATTATATTGCATTGCTTTAACATCTGATTTATACATTTTTGATGACCATGGAGCAATAGGAATAGACATCATTGCCATTACCGAATAGGCTTTGGGCATCATTTTATCGAAAGAATTCATGTGGTCAAACTGGATTTTAAAAGAGGGATTTTTCTCCGCTTTCATCGCCTGAATACTGAGCTGCATCGATTCAATTCCCGCATCCATCTTTTTAATATCTCCCCGCACAGCAGCAAGACTTGTGGTGTCGTGCAAAGCAGGGTTGAAGACAGGAATAATACTTGTGTCGATTGAAAAATCAGCATTGCCAGGCTGGTTCATCAAGCTGTTGAGCCATGCTCTTGCTTTTGCGATTTCACCTTCCTGCATGCGGATCATATTTTTGTTCTCTTCAATCCTTGCGTCAATCTTGTATACATTACCCAATTGCGACTGATTGTAAGGATAGCGTACTTCCTCAATCTTTTTCATGGTCAACATTATCTTTTCGTTCTGATCCAAAACTTTCATTCGCTCTTCGGCTACCATCCAGCTGTAGTAGAGCTGTTTGGCCTGCGCTTTATAGTCGTTAAGGGTAACGGTCCGCGTAGCGTTCTCAATATTTCCTTGGGACTGGATAAATTTTTTCTTCTTGTTTAGCTTTCCTATATTGGGGATATCTTGTTCAACTCTGAACATTAAAGATCCTTTGTCGCGGTCATCCGTAACTTCCTGAAAAGGATAGGGTGTCATAAATGTCCCAACACCCACCATTGGTGCCATCCATGCCGTTGCGGCATCAGCACTATATTTGTACCCTTCAGCCTTTAGGCTATAGCTTTGCAGGAGCACGTTTTTTTTATCAATCCTGTGAAGGATTGTATCAAGAGACAAGACCTGTTGGGTCTGGCTCAATAGCTGTAATGGCAGTAAAAGCAATAGTACTGCCAGTATTTTAATGTTTGACATCATGTACTTCAAGTTTGCCATATTTTCGTAATTCATATTCTTTAGACATTAGGAAAATAAGCGGGGTTACTAATAAGATATGTACGGCAGAGGTAAATACGCCGCCAATCATAGGCAATACGATTGGTTTCATTACATCCATTCCGACACCATTGGACCAAAGGACAGGCACTAATCCAAATAATGAGACACAGACGGTCATTAGTTTTGGGCGTAATCTCTTTGCGGCGCCGTGTACCACATATTCTCTGAGATCGTCTTTAGTAATGGTTTCTCTTGAATTACCTTTGGCCTTGATAAGCTGCTCCATTGCATCATTGAGATAGATAACCATCACAATTCCGGTTTCCACGGCAATACCAAACAAGGCTATAAAACCTACAGCTACTGCCACTGATAGATTGACATCCCAGAAAAAAATTATATAGGCACCTCCAATCAAAGCAAAAGGCACTGTTATAAGACTTAAGAAGGCTTCTCTAAGGGAATTAAAGGCAAAATAGAGGGAGAAGAAAATAATAAGCAATACTATCGGTGCAATGATTTTAAGGGTCTTTTCTCCGCTGATCAGGTTCTCATATTGTCCGCTCCATTCTATAAAGTACCCTTCGGGAAGTATATTTTTGGCACTTTCTAATTTTTTCATAGCTTCCTGTACGGTTCCCCCCATATCACGATCACGTATGTTGAACATGACTGCCCCGCGAAGGAGTGCATTTTCTGAACTAATCATTGGAGGGCCATCTACGAATTTAATATCGGCAACAGAAGATAGGGGCACCTCTCCAAAGGTTGGAGACTGCAGGGGAATGCGTTTAATGCGTTCTACGCTATTTCTATAGTCCTGTGCCATACGAACGCTTATTGAAAATCGTCTTCGTCCTTCAACGGTATTGCCGATGGACGCTCCTCCTAAGGCAAATTCCACGGTTTGGTTTACGTCATCTACAGTGAGTCCATAACGGGCCAGTTCGGAACGATTGACATCAACATCCAGGTATTTGCCACCAGTAATAGGATCCACAAATAAGTCAGACACTCCAGGGGTTCCCTCTAAAGCCATTTTTACTCTTTCTGATACTCGCGCAATGGTATCGAGATTTTGACCGTAGACTTTAATACCCACGTCGGTACGAATTCCTGTAGCGAGCATATTGATACGGTTGATGATAGGCTGTGTCCAACCGTTTACCACACCCGGGATCTGCAGTTTGGTATCGAGTTCCTTAATAATGTCTTTTTTGTCTATTCCTTTACGCCATTCTGATTTTGGTTTTAGCATGATAATGGTCTCAATCATGCTCATTGGGGAATTATCGGTAGCTGTATTAGCCCGTCCGGCTTTGCCTAAAACACTTTCTACTTCGGGAACTGATTTTATTATTTTATCCTGTACCTGCAAGATGCGTTTGATTTCTCCATTGGATACATCAGGCAGGGTAACAGGCATAAATAAAATGCTCTGCTCATCCAGTGGGGGCATGAACTCTGTTCCCAGCCGCATCAATAATGGAATGGAAATCAATAACGCCAAAATATTAACCGTAAGGGTTGTTTTTCTCCATTTTAGGACCCAGCGTATGATAGGCTCATAACCTTTTTCCAAAAAACGATTTACGGGATGTGCATCAGTTGGACGGAATTTCCCTTTCATAAAAAAAGAGATCAGTACCGGAGCTAATGTAAGTACCAACAAGGCATCCACAATCAGTATGAAAGTTTTTGTATAAGCCAAGGGATGGAATAGCTTTCCTTCCTGTCCGGTAAGCATAAATACAGGCAGGAAAGAAGTAATTATAATTATGGTGGCAAAGAATACCCCGCGAGAAACCTGCTTGCTGCTTTTCTCAATTACTTTAAGCCTTTCCTCTTCGGATATCCACTGTGTTTTTTTGCGAAATATATTTTTAATTCTTTTCATCAGAGTTTGTTTCAGTTTTTTGTTCGGATTCCCATTGTGCATACCGTTGTGAGAGATGCTGGTAGGCATTTTCACTCATAATAATACCGTTGTCAACTATTACCCCAATGGCAAGTGCGATACCGGTAAGGGACATGATATTGGAGGATATTCCAAAGGCATTTAGAAGTATGAAACTCGCGGCAATTGTAATTGGGATCTGGATTATGATACTTAATGCGCTGCGCCAATGGAAAAGAAAAATAATAACGATAAGCGAAACCACAATCATCTCTTCAATTAAGGTGCGCTTAACCGAATCAATAGACTCTTTGATCAGATGCCCTCGGTCATATACAATATTGAATTTTACCCCTTTAGGAAGCCCTTTTGCGACTTCTTTCATCTTTTCTTTCACATTATCAATAACGGCATCGGCGTTTTCACCGTAACGCATCACGACGATGCCTCCAACAGCTTCGCCTGTACCATTATGATCAAAGATTCCCAATCGGGTTTCTCCGCTCATCTGGACTGTTCCTATATCGCTGACTTTTATAGGGATACCATTCTGGTTTTTCAGTGGAATATCCTCAATTTCTTTTATGGATTTCAGATAACCGGATGTCTTAATGATATAGCCAATATCACTCATGTCGAATTTTCTTCCGCCGCTTTCGTTATTATTGGCTCGTACGGCGCTTATAACCTCAGGGACAGACAGCTTATAATATAGCAGTTTGTTTGGATCAATGGTAACCTGGTATTCTTTTTGAAATCCTCCAAAAGAAGCAATTTCACTTACTCCGGGGACATTTTGCAAAGCAAATTTGACATACCAGTCCTGCAGTGCCCTTTGTTCGCCAAGGTCAATGCCGGGAGCGTCCAAAGTATACCAGAGTATATGGCCAACTCCGGTTCCATCGGGTCCCAATTGCGGTGCAACTCCTTTGGGCAGGGTGCTGCTAATTGTACTGAGCCTTTCCAGTACTCTTGATCTTGCCCAGTATACATCAACATCATCCTCAAAAATGACATAGATAAAACTCATTCCAAACATGGAAGCAGCCCTTACATATTTAATTTTAGGCAATCCCTGAAGGTTGGTAACCAAGGGATAGGTGATCTGGTCTTCAACGAGCTGTGGAGCACGTCCCATCCATTCTGTAAAAACGATTACCTGATTTTCAGATAGATCTGGAATAGCATCAATAGGATTTTTTTGAATAGAGATAATACCCCAAACAAATATTCCTGCTGATAATAGTAATATGATGAAACGGTTGCGCAGGGACCATTCTATTAATTTGTGTACCATAGATTTAATTTATTTTTGAAAGACTATCACTTACTTTTTCAATCCAATTGAGTAGCTGTTCTTTCTGAACAGTATTCAGTACTGCATCTTTATGGATCAGCGTATAGGAAGCCAAAGGCATTTGATTGGCTTTTATCTGCTTGGCAATTCGGTCTAATTTATTTTCCTGTTTTCGTTTCGAATAACTTCCCCATTGGCTGAAATTCAAATTTTCTTTTCCTTCCTTGATATGTCCTTCCATAAAGGTACGTGCCGGCTGGATGTAGGAGTACCATGGATATTGCGTGTTGCTGCTGTGACAATCGTAACAAGAAGTCTTAAGAATCGTTTGTATATTTTTGGGAATGGGATAGACTTTTGAAATGTGAATTGGTAAAACCTGCCCGTAATCGGAATTGCGGGCAGGCTGATACAATTGCATCAGTAGAAAAATAATTAACCCAATAAAAAGAATCTTTCTGATGAACCGTTTCATTTTACAATTGTTTTTTCATTGAACCGCAGGTAAGCATTTTAGAACCATAGTAAGGGTTTTTTATCTCTTTTGTTTCACTGATCCAGATAGCTCCTTTTCCACCATCATACATAGGGCAAGAATCCTGATATAGTGTTTTTGCAGCTCCAAAAGTTTTGATCAAATCATTTATGTCTTTACTCAATAGAGCGAAATGCTCTCTTTGATGCTCAATATTACCGCCATTGGCCCCAATATGTTCTGCATGCTCTTTGGCATCGTCAGCTATATCAAGATATTCAGCTTTGGATTTTGGATTTATCGATTTTACATTTGTGGTTTTGAAAGCCGAATACAGTGCCTTGCCAGCTTTAGCGGCCCCGTTGCTGTCATCTTTTGCGAGTGCATTTTTTAACGCTAAATAATCTGCAACAATTTGCTGAGTTGAAAATTTTGCTTCTGTTTTTTTGCTTTGCGCATTGCCAGAAACCATTACGCATACCATTAATATGGCTGAAAGAATTGTATTTTTCATTTTAATTATATTTTAAATTGTTTAAAAAATAGGTTGCTATTGATTTTTTTTCTAAATATCTATTGGACTGTCTACACAATAAACACATGGGAAATAAGTGAATATTCAGCAAAGAGTATCGCACGGCGTAGTCTAAAAAAATTAGATACATTTCAATAAATTATGAACATCATTAGTCACGAGAAAATTGAGTGGTCATTATGTAAACAGCCCGATAAATTTATTAGTACTTAGCTGTACTATAGTTCTTTTTTCATAGAACCACAGGTTAACATTTTTTTTCCTTGATATGGGTTTTTGATCTCCTTGGTTTCGCTTATCCAAATAGCTCCTTTTCCGCCATCATACATAGGACAAAAGTCCTGATACAATTTTTGTTCTGATTTGAAAGATTTTATCAAATCATTCATGTCTTTACTTAACACGGCAAAATGCTCTCTCTGGTGTTCAATATTTCCGCCGTTAGCTCCAATATGTTCTGCGTGTTCTTTGGCATCATCAGCAATATCAAGATATTCTGCTTTTAATTTCGCATCTATCGAATTGGGATTTACACTGTTAAAAACTGCATATAATGCCTTGCCTGCATCTGCAGCTCCTTTTGTATCATCTTTGGTTAATGCATTTTTTAGGGACAGATAATTACTCACGATTTCGTTTATAGAAAATGTTCCTTGAGCAGTCTGGGCTGTTTCTACTTCTGCACTTTTTCCGGCCGTTTCCTTTACTGGCTCGGTTAATTCCATTCCGCATTTGGAACATTTGTCTCCTTTTTTTCCTGTAATTTCAGGATGCATGGAACAGGCATACAATTGCGAGTCATTCTGAGCTGTCCCGGAAGCCGCTTCAGGAGCTGCAGTTTCTTTGTTTTTTGAATTACAAGCTGTAAGTACAATTGCCATTACAAGGGTTGAGAAAATTAGTTTTTTCATTTTTTTTAGTTTTTATCTCTAATGAATGTTTTTTTGTCTAACATTCCTTTGTTTGAGTGTTATAAGAATTATTCTTTTTTTGATTGCAAATCCAATCTCTATTTTGCCTTTTAAATGCCTTTATATCAGATTTATATTTTCAGCACCAATCCGTTGGGTTTTCTACCGACATTAATCGTTTTAGAGACCGTATGGTTTGATACATTAACAACAGAGACCGTATTGGCGGTCTGATTGGTCACATAGGCAGTATTTCCATCTGCTGTAAATGTTATAGCATGTGCACCGGCACCAGTAGTGAATACACCTCCATGAACCCACATCATCTTAGTCTGGTCCCAGGTCCAATAATGGACTTTTGCATTGACAGGATCACTTACCCAAAGTTCTTTCTTATTTCCATTGTGAGACGCTATTCCAGGCATAAATCCTAGATCAATGGTTTGGCCTACGGCATCGGTTGCCACATTGATTACCGAGATAGATTGCCCGTCTTCATTATCAACATACATTCTGGCGTCAGTTCCTGTCCAGGCACCCACAGGGTTTTTTCCCACAGCAACTGTGGCTGTAACCTGCTTGGTTGCGGTATTTATAACTGACACAGTATTGTCATCTCCATTAGCAATATAAGCCTTAGTCCCATCAGAAGAAAAGGTAAGCTCAGCGGGCATCATGCCAACTGCAATGGTGCTTTTCAATGCGTATGTTAAGGCGTCATAAACCAGAACTTTTCCATTGATGTCCATTTGCGGCACCCAGATTTCTGAACCATTTGGGCTGTATATTGTGTTGTGGTTCATCATTGGCAGGCTGATATTTTTTACTGTTGCCCCACTGGCTGGGTCAATTACAAGGAGTTTACCTGTCATTCCTCCCATACCTGCGGTATGGCCTGCAGAGAAGTCCATTCCGGGTACACCGATAGCCAGATGATTGGAATGTAAAGAAATGTGGTGCGGCCACATGATCATATCGTTGCCGCTGCCCATTAGGCTTAAGGTTTCTGTAACTTCATTAGTTTCCAATTTGATTACTGAAATTGTGCCGTCCTGACCATTGACCACATAAGCGGCAGGATAGTTTATATTCAGTTTTGGATCGGACATATTCATATCATCCATTTTACTGCAAGAAAACAGCGAAACGGTCCCTAAAATTAAAACTCCAAGCATTGAACTAACGGTTATTATATTTTTCATTTTTTGATTTGGGATTATTTGATTGTTTCTATAGTTGATCCACAGCTTAACATCTGTGAACCGTAATACGGATTCTTGATGCCGCTTTCTTTGCTGAGCCAATTCGCATCAACCATTGGACAATGATTATAATAAACCGGCTGCGGCTGATCAGCAGTTTTTATAAGATCGTACGTGTTTTTGGAAAGGCTTTTAAAGGATTCCCTTTGCTTTTTTACATCTTGGTTTTCAGAAATATTTGTGGCATCTGAAGCTAAACTTTTCATTGCATTCATCCATGCAGTATGTTCTTTTGGCTTTAGGTTCTCCATTTTAATAGCATTGATTGCAGTAAGGAGCTCTTTAGATTTCAATGCGGCAGTTTTAGCATCTGTTTTCACCAAAGCATCTTTTACATCAAAGTAGCTGTCGAAAATTGCTTTAAAAGGACTGTTTTCTTGTGCATCTGCAGGAACTGCGGCTGTATGCTGTGAATGATCCATTTTACCCATATCCATTTCGGATTTTTTTATTGGAGCCGCCATATTTGTTCTTTCATATTGGCAGCATTGTGGAAGTTTTGCATAGGCGTCACCAGGAGCTAAGAACTGGTCGCTGTCATATCCTGCTAAGGCAATTCTTTTCAGGACTTCATCCTGATTTGTTTTCTTCTCATCATAGGTAATAGCCGCTATTTTGGTGTTTTCATTCCAGTTTACCGAAGCGATATTTTTGATGTTTCCTGCTTTTTCAATAGCAGTTTTGCACATTAAACAATTACCATAAATTTTTGCATTTATGTTTTTTGCATTTTTTATAGGTGCGCCAAACACTATGACTGACAGCAATAGAGTGATTGCCATCAATCCTTTTTGAATTGATTTCATTTTAAAATGTATTTGAAGTGAATATTGCTTTTGAGAAATAATTGCATACAAGAACTGTATAGAGAATTATTCTACAAAAAGCGAAAAATAAAAAAATGAAGCAGTTAGGCTTCCTTTTTTGACACACGTATGGCTGTCAAAAAAGGTATTTAGCTTATTTTAGGGATAAGCCAGATAGTATAGAAACCAGAGAGAATGGAGGTTTCTGAACTGTGGAATTTTTGTTTTTTAGAAAAAACACTTATAGTGATGTTTTTAAAGTCAAGTTGGTTAAAGAAAGTAATTCCTCCGTTACAGATTGAGACACAACCGCATGACTTGTGCCCACATTTATGACCGCAGCAGCCATCATTATTTTTTTTGGAATGACTGCCATCTTTCGAGCAGCAATCATTGTCATGATTTTTGGAAGCTTCTTTAGTATAAGAAATCTTTCCAGAAAGTTTTCCACAAGCAAAAGTAGCCATTGGCATCAAGAAGAAACCTAAGGTAATAATTACTATGATGTGGAATCTTTTCATAAGACATGTAAAATCGTAAACAAAGATAATTATAAAAATATCTCTGTTTATAAATGAAATGTTAAAATTGTTATTTTTTCATAGTTTATTTAGAAATGGATTTTTCTTCCCCTGTTTAATAGTCTGCATTGAAGGCAGTACGCTATTGAACAGTAATTATTTTTTTTTGATTTGAACAATCTAAGAGGAAGATTGCTATAAATCAGCAAGGAAAATTTCAGTGTCTGAAATGTTATAAAGCGGAAAAACCGAAAGTTCTTCGGTTTTTCCGCTTTTAGCATTGTTCTGCTTTCTTCTTTTTCATTCGGGAGCGAATCTGATAAAGGTTTTTTTTCATCAAACTGAAAATAGCTTTATGATGTTTTGAATTGTGATTCCTCAAACCACGGCACTGTGCTATTTCCATTTTAGAAAGAGAAACCTCTATAGTTTCGATTGGTTTGTTGTCAATGCGTGCAGAGAAGAGCAGGGAATCTATCTTTTTGAAATACTCATTGGTAAAAACACAGTGTCTCAGGCTGTCGCCTTCGGTCATAAATTCAGAAACATTCTCCAATACTGAAATAGTAATTCCTGCCCCTGAAAAGCATAACCCGAAAAACTGTTTTTTCTCCTCAGCATACAGACCTTGCGCTTTTTCTATTTCCGCACGCATTTTCACAAGATATTTTTTTCTCAGCAACTGCTGTTTTTTCTCCACCAATCTGTCATGCTCCAAGTGTAAATCAGCAGGACAGACGAGCAGGGCGGAGGTTATGTCTTTTTTAAACCAACGCAAAAGTTCGATATAATCCTCCCAAATTCCAAAATCGGAAACTGTATAATTCTTTTTAAGACATATTTTTACGGCCTGCCAGTTACGCAGGACATGCTGATGGGGAGATTCAAGGTAATAGCGGAGCCATGAAATCTGCCTAGTTTTCAGCAGAGTTTCAGCACAGTGGTCTTTTAATAATGATGAAAGCAACACCTGAGGTGCTACCTCATAAAAACTTGTCTTAAAGCCATTTCGTTTCAATACGGGAAGCACTTTCAAGCGTGGATAAAACCTGTAGGGGTTGATTCGATACTTGGGAGAGTTCTGAAAATCCTTTGGGCGGATTTCAAGGGGCGAATAGTACTGCCATGCATCCTGGATACAATCAGCTGGAAATGTTGTTTCCTTTTCTGACCATTTGCGCGCCCATCCTTAGGATAAAAAACAGTAATGCTGCCGGGGCTGTAAAACGATAAAAGATAAATAAAGTGTAAAACTCAGTGATATTGACCACTGTTTTCCAATTTAAAGTGACCACTTCGTTTCGGTTTAAAGTGACCATCTAATTTCGGTGCAAAGTGAGCACCTAAAAAACTACTTTTTTTCGTGTGTTAATTATTGTTTCAAATATAGATAAATAATTATTCCTTGATTATGCTTTTTTTCTTTCTCATTGATTCCCCATGCAGCTCAACCCTGTGGGCCTGATGTATTAATCTATCAAGGATTGCATCTGCTATGGTTTTCTCGCCGATTATGTCATACCATCCCTGAACGGGGATCTGCGAGGTTACTATAATAGAACCATTGTTGTGCCTGTCCTCGATGATCTCTAAAAGTGTGATTCTGTTCTGGCTGTCCAATGCCTGGAGTCCAAAGTCATCTAGTATGATAACATCCTGCCTTTGTATTTTCATCAGTTCTCTCAGGTATGTACCGTCTGCTTTGGCCATTTTCAGCTTTGCAAACAATTTTGCAGTATTAAAATAACTTACTCTATAGCCTTCAATACAGGCCTGATAACCAAGTGCTGTTCCTAAAAAACTTTTGCCGACACCTGTGCTTCCTGTGATTAGTATATTTTCATTCTTTTCTACAAAACTGCATTCTGCAAGCCGGAGTATAAGATTTCTGTCAATGTTCCGGGACTGGTCAAAATTGATGCTTTCAATATTTGATTTGTAATGGAAGAGTGCATTGGTAATACTGCGTTCAATACGCCTGTTGTGGCGTTCATCCCATTCGGCATCTATTATCATTGACATAAACTGGTCAATGGTATAATGATCGGTTTTACCGCTCTCGATAGCTGTCATGAAGGCGTTATGCATTCCATGAAGCTTCATCTGTTTCATTTTTGCTACAGTAGATTCATTCATTGTAAATTGATTTTAGTTATAATAATTTTTTCCTCTGATATTGCCGTGGTCGGGAAGATCCTGATCTTCTTCCTTTTCGTGTTCCATAGGTATCTTATCCAGACTGTTTTCTAAGATGTTCTGTATGGTTTTAAAATTATAAATCTTAAAGTCCAGAGCACGTTTGCAGGCATTTGCTAATCTTTCTGCACCTACTTTCTTTTCAAAAGACAATATGCCTAGACAGCTTTTATAGGCCTGCTCGGGGTGGTTCCTGCTTTCTATTATCTGCATAATATATTCTCCTACTGCCGGATCAATGCTGTTGGCCCATTCAATAAACCTTAAGGCATTCCACTGTGCTACAAACTGATGTGTGCTTGCCATATGTTCTGGATTTGTGGTATAGATGTAGGGCTTTGGATTTCTGATGTGTGTGGCTATACGGTTGTATTTGAAGTATATTTCAACAGTAGAGCTGGTGTAGAGCAGCTTTACTTTTTTCTTTAAATATTGATAGGGCACGCTATAGTAGTTTTTATCCTGGCTTAACTGGACGTGCCCGTTCTGCATTACTGTTGCCAGAGACTGGTATTTAATCTCAAAGCGTTCCAGAGGAAGAGGCTGCAGTTCATGTCTTTCATCTTCCATAAAGAGTTCAAAACGAGAGTATGGTCTTCCGGTAAGTTTCTTGTTATTATGCGCATCGAGCAGATTCCATATTTCCTGGTTCAGTTCTTCTATGCTGAAGTATTTAGAGTCTTTCAGATTTGCATAAATTCTTCTGTAAAGTATCTTGACTGCTCCTTCAACTAAAGATTTGTCTCTGGGCCTGTAGGCTCTTGCGGGCAGAATAGTGGTTTCATAATGTTCAGCTAAATCTGCAAGAGTTTCATTAATGGTGGGTTCGAAGCGGCTGGTTCTGACTACGGCAGATTTTAAGTTGTCAGGCACAATTGCGGCAGGCGTTCCTTGAAAAAAACGCATTGCATTTTCTACCGAAGCTACAAAATCTTCCTTCTGCTGGCTCATTGACGCTTCTGCGTAAGTATACTGGCTGGCACCGAGTATGGCAACAAAAAACTGTACTTCCTGAACCTCGGACGTGTTTTTGTCTATAATTGAGAGTGTCTTTCCAGCATAATCCACATACATTTTATCGCCAGCCTTGTGATTCATATGCATCACAGGGTTTACCTTGTTGCTCCAGTCTCTGAAGCGGTTCCTGAACTGCGTTACTCTAAGACCATCGGGATGGGTTTCAATATACCTTTCCCACATAGTTTGTATGGTGATGCCCACCTTTTTTAATTCCCGTTCCATCTGAGGAAAATAAGCATACAGATCTTCGATTCTTGAGGAAACAACTTCTGTCGGACCCTGAGAAAACAGCTCGTCCAATTCAGTGTCAGTTTTCTTGTTGACAGTTTCCAGGCTTAATCCCAGCACTTCAAATAAAGAGATATATTTTTTCACAGTATTTCTGGAAAGAGATAAATATCGGCTTATAAACAGCTTGCTTTTGCCGTTGCAGTGCAACTTAATGACTTTTCTGATTTTGTTCATGTCTAGTTTGTTATTTGCCATAGTCTGTAGTTTTTATACAGATCCATGGTTTAACAGCATGAAAAGAAGTAGTGTTAGGTGGTCAATTTGAACCGAAACAAGGTGGTCAGTTTAAATTGAAAAGGGGTGGTCAGTTTGACCCGAAATCGGTGGTCACTTTATGCTGAAAAAGTGTGGTCAATTTGACCGCTTTTTCCACAAAGGACGTAAGCTTTTTTGGGTTGATTTTTTAGATATGTAAAAAATGAGGAAGAGAAGATATTTTTTTGAACAATTAAGGGAGGATTTTGCTGAGTTTTTGCAAAATCCTCCCTTAAATATAATGGTATTATCTTAGGCTATTTGGCAGCTAAAATGTCCAATTTTTCAATAGACGGAGGTGTTGCCAATAGGTCTGGTGCATTTTCCATTAATGCTTTTGCGATCTTACCGCCAAGGTGTGCCTCTCTGCCTTCTTCGTTTGAAAAAGTATCGTAAATACCGAAGGTAGAAGCATCAATACGGAATGCATACCACGTAACGGTACCGGCTTCTTCAAGAGCAAGCGGTAATGCTCCTGTAATAAAATCTTCAACGTTTTTTTCTTGGCCGACCTTTGCTTCCAACCGAACTAACAATCCTAATTTTTTCATTGTTTTTATTTTTTAGTTAAACAATTCTTTAATCAGACAAAATTAGAAAAAACCAGCGCTGCTTCGTTTATTAGTTTGGTTCAATAAGTTATGAAAAGAGGTCAATTAGAGTGGATGTGGTTGGGGCTATACCCAAATTCATTTTTAAAGGCTGCACTAAAATTTGACAAGCTGCCATAGCCAAAGTCCATAAAAATTTCGGAAGGTGTGACTTGGTTATTATGTAACAATTCTTTGGCCTTGTTAAGCCGTTTTTGCTGAAACCATTTCCCTGGAGATTTCTGGTATATACTTATAAATTTTCTCTTAAAAGTAGAGGCACTCATATTGCACAGAAAGGCTATTTCGTCAATATTCAAGTTCGTATAAAGGTTCTTTTCAATTACCATTTTAAATGATAATTCTCTTTCATTGATTAGTAAATAATGTAAGTAATCTAAAAATACCGTCCCATATTTATCAGCCAGATAAAGCATTATTTCTTCAAATTTCAGTTCCAAAATCTTTTGAGAGATAGATTGTTGCAAACCAAAAATCTGTTGGAGCGAATGAATATAATGGATGATAAAATTGTCTTTCTCTAAGAGGAAATAAGGTATATCCGTTATCTTTTTATCTGAGGCATTCTGACTGAAAGAATGGGAATGTTTCAAGAAAAAATCGGTGATGTTTTTGTGAGAAAAGAAGAAGAGTAAACAACGGTATGAGCTTACACCTACCAGTTCGGTAACCAAAACATTATTAGATGTGATAAGTAGCGATTGTGTTTCATTGATTGAAATGATATCATTAGAAAAGTGAATGTTTTTTTGACCATCCAATAAGAAACTGAATACATTTTTATTCAGGCCAATCTTGTTTCTAGAACCGTTCTTATACACTTCGTAATTGAAAATTTGCAAATCCGAAGTATGAGTTTCGTTATGTTCCCATAGATCTTCGGGAAGGTTTGTAATGTCCATCGTCAAAATTAAATTGATTTTTTACGGAGTGTTCTTTGGTTGTGTCATTAAAAAATTCGTTCCAAAAGCGATTTTAGCCATTTGAGTTTTTTCTTGCTGTAAGAAGGGTACTTGATAACGCCTTACCACCTGACGAATAGATAAGCTCAAAAAGCTGTTGCTTTCTTTCATCCATCTTTTTCGGGAATATTTCCAAAAGTTTTTCCGAAACCTTTTCTGCAAAGCTATCTAAGCTTGTAAGGTCTTCTTTAGAAATATCCCAAAAACCTGCGGGAAGCCGAATCTCATCTTTTCCAAAATCTGTCCCGTTGTATCCGAGCCGGTATTCGGCACCGAGCAAGGTAAGACATACCATAAAAAGCTTTGTTTGCTTTTTGAAAATATACCGCCTTGCTTTTTTATCCAGATTAAATAATTCGGCTACCAATGGTTCCTGATCTGTACAGCTAAACATAATGTCCACTCTTCCATCGGGAAAAATAATGACTTCTTTATCTTCATCGGTATGATTGGCGCATAGCAGGAAACTCTCCACAAAACCGGAGAGCCGTTTGTCAGGAACAATTTTTATGTACTCAAAATCTTGCATCGTTTTTATGTGCATCTGACCTGGGAAGAAATATTGGATATTCTTAATCAATCTGTCAGATGAATTATATATGCAAAACTAACAAAAAAAAAACAGTCTAAAATACACCACCACACGCGGCAAATGCTGAGTGTGGTGGTGTAAGATTTTACCATTAATGAGGTCGTATGGGCTGTTACAACTCATAGATTTCTTTTAATGCTTCTTTCAATGCCAAAGGTTTTCTTCCCAAAAGGTTTTCCAGATCGTTTGTTACCTCTTCAAACTGGTGGTTTTTCTGATCTTCGGCAAAACCGGCGGTTAGTAAAATGGCAAATTCGGGAACGCCAAACTGCTTTAGTTTTTCGGTAAACTCTGTTGGGGCGGCATTGGTGTAAGAAACCGATTTGCCTGAACGATTTAGTAACCTAACCTTGTCATTTTAAGCCCAAAACTTGTCGGACACCTACTTCCAAATTTTGCCTCACGTTTTATAAACCACTGTATATGAACGGTCTTAACCGTTTTGCTTATTTTTGCTTTCTCCTAATATTTTTAGCTAAAAAATCGACTTTCACCGCTACATATTCGGCATAGCCACGGGCATTTGGTGAAAGTGCAAAAACCGCTTCGCCTACTTCAAAACCATCGGCACCTTCCGTTTTTTCTACAATTTCGCCAGATATATCCCAACCTATGGAAAAGATGAAAGCTGAGAATGCCAGTTTTGAAACTGGAAAGGCTGCTCTGCAAAACTGGTACAACAATGATCGCGGGGAATCGCTTTTTGCGGAACTGTCATTTAATTTTAAAAAAAAGTATGAGGAATAAAATAAAAAAAAGATGGAGTACAGTTTTATTGTTTTCATCTGCCCAAGCTCTTTTTCAGACGGGCTCTATATTGGTTATGGCTTTATCTGGTCTTGTCGGTTTAGAGATTGCGCCAGAGAAAAGTCTGGCTACGCTGCCCATTGCTATGATTTCAGTTGGAACCGTTCTTATGATGATTCTCGCTTCTCTTATTATTAAAAGATGGGCCAGAGAAAAGCATTTCTTATTGGGACAATCATCGGCGTGCTTGCGGGAATGCTTTCATTTTACGCTATTTTAAAAAACTCATTTGTTCTATTTGTTTTAGGAAACACCCTTATAGGAGTCTGCCAGGCTTTTACACAATATTATCGTTTTGCAGCCGCCGATTCGGTTCCTCAGAAGATCAAAGGAAAAGCAATATCATTTGTGATCGGAGGCGGAGTTGTGGCCGCAATTGCGGGACCGGCCTTAGCCAGATCTACCCAGAATATTGGCGCGGTTTCATTTGCCTATTCCTTTTTATCCATCTCTTTTTTGAGTATCATTTCTTTTCTGGTTAATTTTGGTCTAAAAGAGAAAAAACGTATAACGGCGCAGCAGAAGGATTTTCAGTTTAAGCAATCAAGACCGCTGGGGGAAATTATGGGACAGAATAAAACCATTTTGGCTTTATTATCCTCGGCAGTAGGATATTCCGTGATGATAATGATTATGACCGCAACACCTTTGGCAATGCACCACTGCGGCTATTCCGGCGATGATTCGTCTGTTGTGATACAGTGGCATGTGCTTGGAATGTTTGTGCCTTCTTTTTTTACCGGCACTTTGATTGAGAAATTTGGCACGGGCAGAATAATTCTGTCTGGTGTAGGCATACTGTTTTTGCATTTATATCTGGTTCTGACAGGCACTGATTTTCTTCATTTTGTGTCCGGTCTTATCTTTCTTGGAATAGGCTGGAACTTTATGTTTGTAGGCGGCTCAACTTTATTGTCAAAGGTATATCGAGAAGATGAAAAAGAAAAAGTCCAGGCTTTTCATGATTTTTTTGTTTACATTATCATGAGCATTTCGAGCCTTTCAGCAGGAGTCCTTCTGAGCAGGTGGGGATGGAAAGGAGTAAACATAGCTGCAATTCCAATGCTTCTAATTGTTCTCGGGGCTTTTGCAATTATGAAAGCGAAACATAAAAAGAGAAAAAAGAGTGGCTGGTTTTTAACGCCAAGAAAGCGAATCATTTCAAACAAATAAAAAATGGCGCCAAATTGTCTTCAATTGGCGCCATTTGGCTTTGTGACCTCTACGGGACAAATTACAATAAATTTTTTGGAAGATTTGAAGCGATTGGCGTACTACAGGTAGACGCTGTCTTTCATTGGCTTTCTAATTTTGGTTTAGATGTACCGTTGGGGATTGATACAAAAAATATAAAAAACTCAATTGATTTATCGATTTAGCTAATATATAAATTTACATATTTTAGGGCGAATTTGAAAAGATTGCCGTATTTAAGGCAAAAGTGTCTTTGTTTGGCTCTGTGAATTACTGTCTAGGATTTTGGTTTTGTGGAACAAAGTTAATCCCTTTCAATAATGTTTTAAGGGGATTTGTTGTCATGGGAAAATTCTTGTTTGGTTATTTTTTAAAATATTGGTTTAATCCTGAAATGCTGAATTAAGTAAAGAAAGTTCTAAAAAGACAGTAAAGCTTTTAAAAAAAAGTGGATAATCTATTTCTATTTCATTATCATCGATGATTTTCAGTAGATTTCCAGGATAGATATACAAAAGATGAAAAGACGATAAACTTTCCATTTTGCCAATCATGGCATTATAGAGAATAAGTTTTATGTTCTTTCTTATATCTTCTTTAGAAAAAAGTTTAAAAATTTCCGAATCTGCAAGTGCGGAATAATTTTGATTAGCAAAGCCAGCGACATCATACGACTTCAGGGCTTTTTCCTTAATTAGTGCTTTATCTTCCTGTTTCAGGATTCCCTCTTTGAAACGTGAAGCGCTGTCTGACTTCATTCTTGCAGAGTTCTTGTCCTGCGGAAAAGTCACAAAATCAACAGCTTTGTTTTTCAGTATTTTTAGCTCAGGTGATTCTTCTTCAACGTTGATCCTGTATCCAAACATTGCCATAACTGACTTTAGTTCGTTTTCACGAGACGAACCCAGTACATTTGAAACATCTATGTAATCAATCTTCTTATCATAACTGTGAGTTCGTAAAATTCCATTGAGCGCGCGTTGAAAGATATTGTTTGGCAAAAGATTAATATAGTCAGTGGGCAGATCCAGCCATGAAATGGAGAGATCAGCAGCATCAAAATTTTCATTTATAAAATGGATTATGTCCGCCGGATGCTGTTTAATGTATGAAGCTAGCAGCTCACGGTAACCTTTTTCTGAAATATTCTGTATTTGATTAATGAGTTCTATGGAACGCAATGGATTTATAAAATCTTTGTCTTGAAATATTTTTAAGGTTACGTCAAGACTGTACATTGAGTAGTCTTTACGGTTGTAATACTTGCACCAGAAATGGCTGATTTCAGCTATGTTGATTTTTCTTTCCTCATGCAGGGACAGCCTTATGTAATTATGCACCATATCCCTCAGGGCGAAACTTCCCCTGTATTTGTTTTTTTTGATAAAATATTCAAGTGTAAGGCACTTGTAATCATTATGCTGCGGATGTAATCCATAAGCATACAGATATTTTTTTGTGGCTTTCAGCATCCAGAGCGCTTTAAAACTTTCTATATGATATAAAGCAATAAAGTCCTGCAGAATTTTATTGCCAAGGGTAGCATTCCCATTCATATAGTGATCAATTGCACTGAATAGATTTTTATACTTGCCTTGCTTTATCTGGTGTATATACAGATTTTGCAGGATATAAGGAATTACATCCTGTAAATCGAATTCATCACTTTTAGCCAAAAGCTCAGTGATTGCTGGTGCTGTAAGTGCTTTGGCATGTTTGCTGAAAAATGATTTCTCTTCTCTGATGTCCTTATCAAGTTCACGATAAAAATACCTGGTGTCGTAATGCTGAGAAGCCATAAGATTTAAAATTAACGATGCGTTATTGGTCGTGATGTAATACAGCATTGCAAATAGATAGCCGTCGCTTGTAATATCTTCTTCTGTATATCCATTATGGATCAAAGCTTTGAGGTAGGTAAATATAACCTGGTCCTGTGTGGAGATATGGTCCCTTTGAACCATGTTAATAATCAGAGATAGGTCATAAAAGTCTATGATTTCCAGTGCTTCAGGATCTATCGAGCAGAGATTTTCCCTAATCTGAAAATAAAAGGATTGGATGGCTTCAAAATCAATGACATTTTCCATAAGTTGACGGAACTGTGCGATTGAAATGTATTTTTTAGTGATGTTGTTTTTCTTTGTTTCAGAAAGTTCGTAAAAATTTAATCTCGACAGGAACCTTTTTTCGCCTGCCATTATTGAAGTGTAAACCTTGTTGCTTACCTTCTCAAGAGTCTTTGAGTAGTTTATATTTAATTTTCTGAGATAGGTCACAAGACTATCATGAAAGAGCGCTACACGGTTGAGACGGATTTCAAATAGATAGGGGTGTTCCTCTATAAATTCTTTTACGATATCACCTAGATCTGAGTCAAGAAAAAAATCAATTTCAGAATGCATGGTATAGGTGTGGGAACAGAGGAACAGAGCCAGTGCCTGTTTGCCTTTTTCATTGGTAATTATCTGCTGGTAATAATTATCAATGCTTTCTAACTGATCATACTGAGGTAGTTTTTTTTCTTTTTTGTAATGCTCTGCAACGTATTTCACCAAAATGGGATATCCCTGGGTGATAGTGAAAATTTTGCTTGCAATGCTGTATTTCGAAATGTGGTACAGTTCATTTAGCACTTTGGCCGTCTGCTCCAGATTCCAATTTCCTAAAGTATATTTTTCCCAGGATAACACTCGCTGCAAAGGACGGCTGAGAACGATGGTTTTAGTGCCTTTGTGCAGTTTATCAATGAAGGTGATAAATTTTTCTAAGTCACTTCTGTTGTAGTTCTCGACATGATCCAGTCCATCTATTATTATTGTTTTATTATTGGTTATAAGATGGTTTAGGATCACCTTTTCATCGCGTTCGCGATAATCACCGAAGATATTTTTAGATAGTTCACTTAGGAAGTTCTCGTATTTCAACCGTTTGTCATAGTCTTTGTCCTGACTTGAAGTCCAAAAACGGTATAGGATATTATTGGGGTACTGATCTGTAATTGTATTGACAAAATGGCTTTTTCCGACTCCAGGTTTTCCTTCGATAAGCAGGATATTTTCCACTAAAAGACGCTCACGAGCCACATTGACGGTCGTTTCCAGAAGCTCAGTACTGAAGAGTGCTATTGATGGGAGCTGTTCTCTTGATATTTTTAATATTCTCTGGTCAAGTCGGCCATTAAAAAAGTACTCAATGATATTCTTCCTGTTTTCATCCAGTGCATATAGCTCATGAATTTTTTCTATCATTTCTTTACGGCTCATGGAGATTATAAATACTCCTGAAAAATTATAGGCTGGCATGCCAAGTACTTCGCTATCTGGTATAATGTCGATCTCCTTAAAAATGATGATATTGCTGTGACCCGAGAGTTTATGGGATTTTCCTTTTATTGAAATCTCATTTCCGGAAACGGCCAGTTTATCAAGGGTCATTGCATCCATATCCTTGATTTGAAAAAAATAATGCTCAAGACCGCAACGTATTTTTACATCATCAAAATTGTTTTGAATGGCTGCCTCGATTTCCATTTCATCTATATTTCTTTCAGCATCCATTTTAGCTAGCAGCAGTGATGAGGCAAGCCATTGGTAAGAGTATCCGATAAAGGCGTATTTCATATTTTTTAAGTGTAATATTTTCAAAAAGGACAAATAGTTATCCAAACCATTTTTTATTCAATGGATCAACAATTATTTTGGAAGAAATAAAGATGGCAATTTCAACTCTTATTTATTCTGGAAACTCGTTTTCGCTACCTTGGAACAAGGTATGTTTGGTAAACCATCCCATTCTTTTAACATCCTGCCTGATCATTTCCTCATGATCTGGCTCATACTTCTCAATTTTGTCTATATGGGCGAAGAAAAATCTATGGCTTCGGTTGGATGATATTAAGATTAAGGATTTGCTTTTATATCCTGTAAATAGATTAACACTTTCTATTGCCAGAGTATTTAGGGTATTTATCATTTCCATATCCATCTGGTCCGTGTAAAAAGTGAACAGCACACCCACGCCGTCATAATCGCCGAACCGCCTTCCGAAATTTAGTCCAGAAACGTCTTTGTAACGGTTGTGGAACTCGAAATAGCTTTTGGCGATGGATCGTCTGGTAAGCCTGTCGAATGACAGCATTGCTTTGGCAAGGTTTAACCGCATTGGTGTCAGATTTTGAAGATATTCATTTTTTAGGATTTCATTCTGCACAAAATCGTCGATGAAATAGCTGGCTTTATCTGCTTCTGCCTTATTTTTTACTTGCTGAATATCGGAAAACGAATCCCAGTCACCATCGATTTGCAGAAAGATGCCGTTAGAATCATCGTTGAGAAACGGCGGGAAATTTCTAGCATTTTTGAAGAAGTGGGAAAGAAGATCCTTTTCCGTACCCGAGATCAGAATGTAGTTTTGTGTCAGCTGCTTTTGGAGCGCAAAAAATTCCTTCTGCGTTTCGAGAGGAAAGTCGTACTCGTCGCCTGGCATGATTATGGTGATCCTCCCCTTAAATAGTTTCTCCCTTTTTTCAAGATAATCTATAAAATCAGGAATCGTATCAAGCTGGCTGATAATAGTTTCGAAGGAATCTTTATCAAATAAGGTTACATAATCATCGTTTTTCGTGGAATGGTTAAAGGGATAAAATTTTACTCCTTCTCCCAAATTGATTACAATTCGAAATACTTTGGTGATTTGTTCTCTTGGAAAAATCTCCATTTCCCTGTCGGGATGCTTGATCTGCACTTCTGCAGCTCCGAATAAAGTACGGCAGGCACCATGGATCTGTTTTACAGCCTTTTCAATAGTGTTGTTGAAATACCTGAAATGATTTCCCTTAAATTCGTAGTTCTTAACTGAGATGACGATTAGCACCGAATTGAAAATAATCAAGAGGTCGCAGATTTCCTTTTTATCGCCATTTTCATATTTTGGTCCAGGAAAACACCAGTACTTCAAGAACGATCTGTAAGCAAGAGTGTTTACAAAATCTTCACCTAATTTGCCTTTGTCTTCAATTATCATAATTTTTTGCTTTTCGAGAACGAAATTTAGTAAAAAAATTAATGGATTTGAATTTAAGTTTGCGCGGGCTATTCCTATGCTCATGGTAATTCTGATAATTAAAGTAATTCCAATCAACAAGCTAACTGATATTTGGGAAGTATATAGAAACTATACCGTTGTACTTCGTGGGTCTTCTAACCGAAGTTTTAATTAATTTGTATATTTGATAAACTTAAAATCAAGCAGTTATGAAAGGATTTATATTTGTGCTGGATGAAGAAAACGTGCCGCACTTTATTAATGTCAATTCTATTGTCACTATTAACGGAACTAACAAAGGAAGGAATGCAGAACTTCATTTAAGCAATTGCTCCATGTTCACAGCGAAAAAAACGGTAGAGGAAGTAGCCAAATTAATCGAAGCTTCCCTTGAAGACTAGTTATATTTTCCATTTATTTTCTGGTTATAGTTGCTTGGACTTTCTGTTTTGGACATTGTCACTATTTCCTGTATCTATTGTCAGTTTTGCTGACCCTGCTAGCCCTGAATAGATAATTGTCATTCAATAGGTCTTCAAGTTCTTGGTCAAACACCCACTCATGATGGATGTAATTCCAGAAAATCTGAAAATATTCCTTATCATTTGGATCTCTAAACACAACAGCGCCTATGCATCTGCTGGCTTTGGAATCATACTTCAGGGCAAATGCATAATTGTCCAGGGCATTTGCCCAATTAGCCGCATTTTTCGAGTGCAGAGGAATAAAAACAAAAGCGCAGTCGGTTCTTGGAACGTACATTCTATAGGGAGTCGTAAAGTCCTGGTTTTCGGATTCCTGCACACACAATGAGTATTTCTGCTTGAAGGCGGCCAGCTCAAACCTATTCAGCAGGGCAAGTTCGGCCAAAATTGGATAATATTCGGTTTCATAGTTGGCCATTTTAATATTTTTTGCAAAGTTTTCCATTATACCCGAAATATCAAATTCTGAAGTTGTCTGGTCGAAATGCAATAGCGAATTGATGTATTTTGCATTGAAATGGTCAGCGTCGGGCGTCTCGAGAAAATGCGAAAGGAAATATTGTTCGGGAAGGGCTGCAGATGCCCTTTTGTCAAACAGGAACAGGCGTTCCCTGAAGGACAGATATTCATTGATTTCACAAGGTGTTAGGAGCAGTCTGCAGATCCATGTGTAATCCTCTTCATGAAATAGATGAATCAATCCAATTTCAGTGCTTTCGTAAAACTTGATCTGTCGCAGTTGTTCTGAAAAATCCTTTGCCTGATAGATTATGATTTTCCTGCTTGGATTGTCCTTGGCCTGGGCAATGTTAATTTTATGCCCTTTCTCGTTTTCTATGTGGATATCTGAGTATTCGCTGAGATATTTCGTGGTGGCTTTTATCTGTTTTACCGCCTTATTCAAAATCTTGCTTTGGAACCATTTTCTATCGTCGCTTGCATCGAGTTCCTTTTCCTTGATCTGGAAAATAAAAAAAATGTCCTCTATCCAAACCACATTGTCGGCAAACTCCAGCTGCTGTTTGCTGTTTAGCCCCTTGAAATCATTCTTGCTGAATGTGAATTCCCTAAAAAAGATATTTTGATTTATAAATGAAATTTGATTTTCCGACTGCGTTTTCATGTGTAATATTTTTTTTTGATGATGGAATTTTGAACGGGGAAAGCAAGTTTTTCTTTTAATTATTTCAGCAAGATTTGATGGATGGCGTGCCCAGTAATGAGGTTAGTTTAATATATCCTTTTCGCCCTCATTTTCATGGGGCATAATCGAAAAATCAAATGCTGGAAAATCCCTGATGGACCAGCGGGGCCTAAAAGCAAGCTCCTCTCTTGAAAGCATCCTGTAGCAGTCTATTCCCTCTTGCACAGCAAGATCCTGAATTCTGTTCATGTGTGAGGTGTATTTCGCAACGAAGTTTTCATGCGACGTTCCTTGATTGAAAATCGGTTCATATTCTTTTCGCAAACCCTCGAATTCAAATGCGTCTATAACTTCAAGTATTTTTTCTTTTGCATCGCAGGCTGCATTCACATTTCCGGAAAATTGCAGGATTTCATATTTAAGGATCATGCAGCATAGCATGTTTTCCCTGTATTCATTCTGTTCAAATGCTTCTGCAAGCTTGTCGAGATGATCGCAGTTCCTTCTTAGCTTCTCGAGCACTGACGGATCAACAGGCTGGAGCAGATCAAAGCTTCTGTATTTCCAGCATGAGAGATAATGAAGGTGAAACGCTTTCTGGTATTCCCATTTTATGCCCGCCAGGGTCAAGATGCCGATCGAGATGAAATATCCGCAATTCTCGGCATAATCCACTATGCTGTTAAGACGCCAGCGGAATATTTTTTCAAGTTCAAGCCATTGCTTAAAGACAGTGGTGTGAAGAAGATTCTGGACTCGTCCCGCAACGTAGACGGAATTCTTTGCCAGATCGCTGAAAAGGATGCTGGATTCGGCATCAATGATCTTATTGAAGGCAATGATTCGCAGTCCAATTTTTTTTTCATTTTCAATAACCTTCTGCATGGATTCGTAGAACTTCAGTATTGAAGAAGCTGGTTCTCCGCTATTGGAAGACAATTCTTCAAAAGCATTCTCAATCTGGAAAAAGGAGCCTGAATCCTCCAGATGGCCGATCTTTTTTACAGCCCGGTCGTACTGCTCTTTGGATATTATGTCCAAAAGATATCTGGTATTGAGTATAGTATGTTCGATTATCGCCCGACCCTCCGGGTCAAATTCGTCGGAATATTTCTTGGCGCTTTTCAGAAGGTCCATCGCCTTGTAGAGATCCCCGCGCTGAAAATAGGCAATGCCGCAAAAAAGGTAGAATCGGGGAGTTGCTGTGTTTCTTGGCCAGCTCCTTTTCTCCATTTCAATTACGGTGTCAAAACGGTGTGCATTTACAAGATCCGCGCCAAACTTGTCTATATATTCTATATTTTCCGATACGCTGTATACTATGTTGTCGGAATCAATGAGAAGGCTGCTGGAATTTGGGCTGTTTGACGGAAATCTGTAGCTGTTGATCCTTCTGAGAAGAACTCCGCTTGCATACGTTTCCTCGTAGATTTCCTGCACTGCCTGTTCAGAAAGAATTTTGGTGAAATAAATCTTCTGCTTTGCTTTTTGCTGCCATTTCCCATTTCTGCCCTTGATCTGATCCAGAATATTTTTGACGTTTTCGAAGTAGAAACAAGCTGAAGGATGGTGATAAAAAACATAGTAGGCGGGCATGCCGTTATTGAGCAGGTAGCTTATATTGGATGTTGAGATCTGAAGTCCGAAACTTCCATCGGTTCCCTGTTTGATTTTATTTGTCGCCTTCAGCTGGACAGCAAACCTGTAATTGGTGTATACGCTACCTCCTGATGCAGATTCTTTTTTCAGTTCGATATGAAAATCTATCCCTTTGTCACGCATCGTTTCAGATCGTATCTCAAATTTTTGTACAGGGAACCGCTTCCTGAACAAAACACTTGAAATAGTTTCAAGACTTTCATTTGGATTCACTTTTGGAAGATTTTCGTCGTCGAAGTCCTTGACTGCCATTTTAAAAAGCTTTATCTGTAAAATTAAATAAAAACTCTCATAATTTCATTAGGCGTGAAAAATCATGAAAAAAAACATTATCTGTATTTAGTGTGGGGATGTCCGTTAAAATCAAACAAAAAACTCAATCCAGGAATTGGATTGAGTTTGATAATTTGTAGTAGAGTGATTGTCTGGTGGCGATATCAATATAAAAAGCCTGTTGCGGACCAAGCACATTTTTTAATATGCTCTGCGAGAAAGGTATAAGTGCGCACCCTTTTTTAAAGTTTCAGCTATTTTTCTCGTATGTAAGCTGCGCTAATCCCGTTTCAAATGTTTGCGCGGATATAAACTCTAGTCTCTGTTCAGGTCTGCCGTCCTGAAAAAGCCTGGTGCCAGCACCTAAAAGAATAGGAATTACAGATATTACAAACCCGTCTATAAGGCTGTGCATCATCAGTTCATTTATGAGTTCGGCACCGCCGTCGCAATAAATATTTTTACCATTTTCATTTTTTAGATGTTTAATTAATCCGGGGATATCGCCATTATAAAAAATTGTTCTTCCAATTTGGGGCCTTTCGGTTCTTGTAATGACATAAACATCCCGATTCCCATTGTCATAATGTGATGGGCCTATTTCTTTGAGAACATAATCATATGTTTTTCGTCCAACTATCACGGTATCGATTTCAGAAATAAAGTCTGCATAGCCGTAATCCTCGCCCTGCTTTTCCACAAGCTTTAGAAAGCTTAGGTCATCATTTGGCTTTGCAATGTAACCATCTAAACTCATGGCAATGAAAAGTTTTATTTTTCGCATCTGTTTTAAATTTTTGTTGTTCTGCCAAATGTAGCGGCAGAAATTTAACCGCGCTTTGTAAAAATGCGACAAATTAAAGCAATGACGGTGAAAAGCCTGTATATCGCTTGATTTCATTGGTGAGATGGGCATGGTCATAGTAACCGCATTCAAAAGCAATATCTGACAGGCTTCGATTGTGATCTGATTTTCTGATAATATTCAGAGCATTCTGAAAGCGGATTATATTTGAGTATTCTTTCGGGGACAAGCCGATATAATTTTTGAAATTGCGTTCCAGCTGCCTAACTGTTGTGCAGTGCTTCTGGGACAATTCGTGGATGCCCATATATCCCTTAGCAGCATCAATGTCATTGATAACCGGCTGCAGGGGGTTGTAGCTGCTTTTCATCCGATCAGTGAAAAAGCATTCGAAATAATTAAAGGGGTCTGCTATTACCCTGTCGATATCAAATGATTTGGATTTTTCGAATTCGACAGTATTATTACTGAGTGCGCTTTGAGGATCATAGCAGTAGAAGTTGGAAAATGCTGCGGGCTTCAGGCATGCTCCCAATAAATGGGTATCGGTTTCAATTATGCTGTCTTTAAAAGAATTCATTGCTCCGACAACATAAGTTTTTCCACTGTCCATAGAAAGAGAACCGTTGTCTGTCATGCACTTGCTTCCAATATTAATCAGTATTCCCGAACATCCGTCCGGATATACGCGTTCCAATTCTGCTTTGGATTGGCTTCCTCTAAGTTCCCAAAAAAAGCTAATGAAAGGTTCCAGTTCTTTGCTGACTCTAATTATTTTGTATTCCATTTATTGCTGGTTTTAAGTTATAGGAAATGAATATAATAGGAATGCTTTGCGCAATTTTTATGTAAAGTTATGTATAAATCTGAAACACCAAGCATCATTGCACTGCAGGAAAAGAAAAAACGCAATGCTTATAGGACCGGCTGGAATTCCGAAGTGTTTTTCACTGTTCAATCAGGTAATTCTACCTGCGTTTTTTTCTGTTTTATTTTAATAAATTTGGCTAGCTGCATTTTTTATTCTGCGCCTTCTAAACTTAAATAATGCTTTAATTATAATTTGTAATAATGAAAGACTACTTTCAAAATGATGTGCCCATACTGCTAAAGCTGTCAGAGCATAAAGAACTGCTGGACGGCTTTCCTGGTGAAAGCGGAGATTCCCAGTTTGATGCGAGACTGATTTATAACCAGAGAAGACCTGAAGAGGCGCAGCTGATTATTTATTATAAGCCCTCTGATCATCTGTACCAGAAATTCAGAGCACTTGCAGAAGCAGGAACCAGCATCCTGGACTTGGTAAATCCTGCATTATCGCCATATGAATGGGTGAACCCGGAGTTTTTTGAGTTTTCTGAAAGCTCTCTGATAGATTTTCATGAAACTAATTATTTCGATCATGACAAGAAATCCGTCATACTGGTTCTTCGAAATTTCTGTCTTTTCCAGAATGGAAGGTATGCCGCTGCCGCAAGATTCAGCCTGGCAGACAATGCCCTTTCCCATCTCACAGGATATATCCAGTACGGCCAGCTTGGAACTTATGATTCAGATGACAAATTCATTGAACGGAATCATAACAGATGGACCAGGTTTGGTCCTGTCGAATTTATGCTGTCATTAAGCCATTCCTATAAACAGGGCGAACCAAAAAAGGATTTTGTAATAACCAGAGATGCACAGCTGGTTCTAAGGGATGACAGCGAGAAAGTAAAAGATCTGGATCTGCTTTCCCTCGGAGAAGACTTATGCCTGCTGATGTCCCTGTACTGGGAGAAGAACATTGATTTTTTCAATGCCCTGCTCAGGGTGAATGATAGGGATAATTATGGCACCAGGGAAGTCTTTAAGCTTTCCGGCGATAACTTTGATTCCTCGCAGGAATTTCATTTGAAGGACAAATATCAGAATATTTACGATTTTGCAGATTCGGTAAATTTTGAGAAATTCCAAACTTTCAGGGAGCTTATACAGGAGGCTGTTCCCAGACTGTTAAGGATAAAGCACCTTGATGATATTTCAGCTTTCATGGTCCTTTACAACATCGTTGAAAAGTTCAGGAATTATTTTTTAAATGAGCCCTTGGACGGCAGTGCTTTCACTGTAAAGGAAGAATATGTATTTACGGGATCAGAAGGCTCTATTAACAGGTTCATAAAAAAGAAGATAAAAGAAATCGGTGAAATAGTCGCGGACGCAGATAAACAGGAATTTGATTCTAAAGCTTTTGAGAAAGTATCCTTTATTAAAAAGACCGGCCTTATCGATCAGTTTGAGGGTTTTATAAAATATCTCAATCTGGATCCGGACGATTATGATGTGGAATTTGGCCAGCTTATTAAAGCCAGAAACCTCATTTATCATGGAAATCCGCCCGACAGGGATTTATCGCTGTGTAATAAGGAGCTTAAAGCGCTTGTCTATGATATCACACTTGCCATTATTGCCTGATACTTTTTAGCATTCAGCTTGTGGTGTCTTGGGAGCTTATTTTAAAAATCGGAGCATCCAAAATGGACGGGAAAACGATTATTGATCATCAAAACCATTCGCCTGCGCTTTATGTCAGCAGGAAAAGAGACAATTATTAGTTAATTGTCTCTTTAATAAGTGTGAAGATTTTCAGCGAAAGAATATCGCCTAGTATGTTGTTATTTAGTTCCTTGCAACTGAGAATACCGGAAGGCTTTCAATCTGTATGGTCTGCGTTGGATATGCAAGCTCAATTCCTTTTTCTGTAAAGGCACTGAAAATCTCAAGATAGACGGCCTGCTGGGCGTCCATATAGAAATTGTAATCCGGGTCATCGACGTAGTAGACGAATTCAAAGTTAAGGCTGAAATCCCCAAAACCTGAAAAATGCCCCCTGTCATAGCTCAGTTTATCTTTCGAGGCTATTATGTCTCCGACAATACCGGGAATGTCCCTAAGCTGTCTGTCAGTGGTCTGGTAGGTGACACGGATTGCGAAAACAATCCTTCTTCTTTCCATCCGTTTGAAGTTGCGCAGCCTGGAGTTGGTCAGGTCTGTATTGGAACAGACAAGCTGTTCTCCGTTCAGGGTTCTGATTCGGGTGGTCTTTATCCCGATATATTCGATAACGCCGCTGTCTGTGCCCACCGTCACAAAATCTCCGATTTCAAATGGACGGTCAAAGAAGATGACAAAATAGCTGAAGAGATCTCCAAGCACGGTCTGTGCCGCAAGCGCGATAGCAATACCTCCGACACCCAGACCCGCTACAATGGTTGTCACATTGTAGCCCATATTATCAATCAGAAATACGGCGCCTAATAGCCAGATGATGATATTGACGATAGCGATAAGCCCGCCTGCCTGCTTTTCTTTGCTTTCGCTGTCCTGGTCGCGTTTGATAAAGGACAGCACGAATTTTTTGAAAGCGGCAATTATAATTTTGATTATAAAAAAAGTGATGGCAATCATATATGCCGTATGAAGAATATTTTTTGCCCTTAGGCCCAAGGCCAAAGTCTGCAGGGCAAAATAAACGGTGCTTATGTACAGCAGGGGAAGAATGTTCTTCTCAATGACTTCCATTGCGAATTCATCCCAGGATGTGGCGGTTGCAGCCGCCCATTTTTTGAGCCGCTTGAAAATGTACACTTTGAATATTTTTATAATCGCGAAAAGGACAATTATAATTATCAGTGCTGTGAGCCATTTATATATTGTGTTTCCCCAAAGCGGGGTGGTTAAAATCTCATTCATGATCTTTGATTTAATTGTGTTAAAGAAATGGATACAGGCATGCAGTGCGCAGCGTAGTTATCTGTCTTGGCAGAAACTGCTCCAAATCGAAATCCAGCAGCTATTTCTGCTATTGGATCCTGTATCCGATGCAGATTACAGTTTCGTCAGCATTTACAGCATCTGCATCTGTTTTGTAAAGTACGGTGCCCGACTCGGGGGCTCTGAGAGTTTTTTTCCTGTTGCCGAAAATATCGGTCAGATTGCCTATCTTCTGGCTTTCTTTGATTTTATCCCCTGGCTTAATGGAGCTGCAGAATATGCCCTGAAATGGAACCTTTATGCAGGCCTTTCTGTTATACCTGAATTTCTTTGCGCGGGAAGGCTTTGTTGTGCCATTATTGTAGATTTCCAATTCTGCCATAATCCTGTAAAGCGCTTCTTCAGCCGATGGCTGGCTGGAGGATCCCTGTTTTTCATATCCGCCTAATGTCATGCTCAATGACGGAATTCCCAGCCTGACCGCCTGCTTCACGGCGCATTTTGAAGGCTCTCCTGATGAGAGCGGGTACGGATGGCTCAGGATGGTGCCGAGCCCGCTTGCTTCACTCAGGCGGTACGCCAGCATTGTCTGCTGCATGAATTCCGCATTGTCGTAGTAGCACATAAAAGCTATCGGATCACTGCCGGAATCGCAGCCGTTCAGCTCCAGAAATACATCAGTGGCATCAAAGACAGCTGTCGAAATAAAATCGGCGATCAATTCTGCCGCGGTTCCCTTGGCGCTGCCCGGAAAAGCATCGGAAAGATGGGACATTCGTATGTTGTCGGATTGGGAGCTGCGGCCGCTGTAGCGCTGCACATCAGCGTCGGGAATAATAATGAGGTTTCCCTTGAGCTTTTCAGGCATTATCTCACGGCGAAGCTGCAGCAGGGAAGCGGCGGCGGAAAATCCGCCTTCGCGGATTCCGGCGGCTAGGGTAAGGGTTGGACCTTTTTCACGCCCCCTGATTAGGGTCACAGGAAGATCAGCCCAGACCGAATCCGAGGATTTCAAACAGATGACCGTATCGGTTATGGAAGCATCCTGTTTTTCGAGGTATCTCTTAAGCGAGTTTTTTTGTGACTGGGCGCTATGGACTGCCAAAAGCGATATAAAAGAAAGAATTAAATTTTTCATTGCATTAAATGATCGATGATTATTCCGTCTGAATACAGAATAGCCATAGTGATTTGCAGACCGTCGGCGGGTCTGGTTTTAATTGGTTTAAACAGGTTTTCAGCTGTATTGGAAAGCGCCGCGGGAGTGCGGGCTGCCATAGTTTTACAGGGCATATCAGACTCTTGAAGCCGAATGTTAAAAACGGGCTTTTCTCGTAAGCCGTCACTTTTTATGTTTGGTTTTGCATCTGGATAGCGCGCTGTTATACAGGCTGGCAATCGCAGATGGCAGCAGAGAACATAAAAAACGGCCTTCTTTTACGTTATGCTGAGCTGACTATTGATAGTTATGCCATCGAATAGGTAAATTCGGAATTTAATTTTGAGTCTAGAAAAAATGGAGTCTGTGCAGTGAGTTTTTTAAAGCGTCTGCAAATGCAGTGTCCAGCTTAAAATAAGCGGTGCTTTTGCTGTGAGGAAGCGAAAGCGCGTCATCAGTAAATTTTTCTGTTAGGGATTTTAAAAGCGCAGCGGTTTTATGCTTCTCTTTCTTGTCTTGGGAAGAAGCGTTTATGCGGATTTTCTTTTTGCTATGGGGCGCATCAACGGCGCACTGGTGGGCTTTCCTGCCTGAAATATTCTGCATTTCGGCGCAATCGGCAAGCACGGAAGAGACGCTGTGGATTTCAACGCCGTAAAGCATCCGCATGGCAAGGAGCGCCATTATCAATATGCCTTTAAAATGCTTCATGCTAAAGAGAAAATGCTGATTTTATTGTTTGTTCCGGCCAAATATAAGGCATTTTAAACAAAATCAGCCGGCATAAAACAAATATAGCAAAGATTTAACTTCATGCCTTTATGCAGTCTTGCCCATCCAAAAGTGTAAATGCCGGTTCCGCATCAGAGTGCAAAAAATAATGCTGCGAACCGATAAAGGAAAATGCTATTTCGGCCTTTTCTATTCTATGGCTAAAATGGCGCGCTCTTCGGGTTTGCTTGACCATTGCACCTGCCAGACGCGTCCGTCGATCTGGTCCAGCAGAATGAAATTGTATATATTGGTGGTGGGGCTGAGGACAAATCTGTTGTTTTTTTCCTGATCGGGTGCTGCAAGCGCCTTGAGCGAAAGGGGAGACTCGAACCTGTTTTTTCCAGTGTCCCACTGAACCTGCCACATCTGTCCGTTTCGGGTGTTGAGTTTGATATAGGTCCACATATTATTAGTGGGGTATAGCCTGTATCCAGTGTCAATGCAGGGAAATGCATTTGCATTCGAAGCGGACTGGCTCTGGGCGGATGCGCTTATAGACATTGCGAATACCAGAAGAGAAAATAAAGTTTTTTTCATAATTTTCAGATAAGTTAGTTAGCAGTAAATTAATGTTTTATCAAGAAAAGCACCAAATAATGTGCCGTAAATTGCTAGATTTCCACATGTAAAAGATTCATGCACACTTTATTGTCTGAAACGTCAAGTACGGGCACCATATGGCTGGGACAGCAGAGATGCTAAGAAAAATTTCTTAAATTCGCCTTAAGTTGCAGGATATCGTGTCCTGTGGTTCTGCTGGACTAATAGCGAACAAAATTTTAAATAGTAACCTAAAGGACATAATATTGACAACAAAAGAATTCTTAGTGTTTCTACAGCAGGAACATCATTTGATAATAAATCATAAAGACGACTACGGCGAAGCCCAGACAGGCAAAATTATTTCAATTGATGGAGATTCTGTGAGGTTTTATTGGACCTGTGACGATGAAAAGACAAAAGCACGAGGCTTGGTAACTTATAACATGGACGAATTTAAACAGCAGGTCGATCCATTTGTGATTGTAGACAGAACGTGTACTTTTAGCGATGAAAAGTATGGTAGGCTCCAGAGCATGATAAAAAACAACTGGCACAAGGTAATCAATACGATGCATTCCTCCTCCCAGAAAAGGTTAAAGGTTGATGGCTGCATTGATCTATTAGTCAGCGAAATCGGAGTGTCTAAATTACAGGCTTCAGGGATTATAAAATCTCGCTTGGCCGCGGGCACATTTAAATATGTTAAATTAAAATTAGGCACATATATTGCGCTTGGCATTAACGAAATCGCACTAGAAAATAAAAAAAGATATCTTTCTTCGATTTCAAATGAAATCAGAAGCCAGAGCGAGCGTATCAATTATGTCATCAGCCACGGCCAGACTGTCGGAAATTACAGGGAGAGGCTTTTCATTTCCGTCCTGCGGAAATATGTGCCCAAAAAATTTCACGTCGCAACAGGATTTATAGAGGGTAGCAGCAAGCAGATTGATATCATAATTTATGACCAGCACAATTATATTCCAGTTTTTAGGGAAGATGATCTTGTAGTGGTAAAAAAGGAAGCCGTGATTGCCGTAATTGAAATCAAAACGACATTAAGTTCGTCCACACTTAAAGATTCTCTTGAAGGTATTGACAGAATATGCGAAGGCCCGATGAGTTCTGTTCCTTTTTTCAAGGGAATTTTCGCTTTTGAAACAGAATGGAACAATAAAACGGCCGCCGATAACATTGCCATATTTTACGATGAGAATAAAATTGACGCCATTCATGAGCATCTAGATGTGGTATGCGTTCCTGGCAAGATCTGCGCTTTTATAGATTATAATAATCTGGATAATGATGAGTATTCCTGTCCTTCATTGTATACCTTGGAAGATGCTAAGGGCATAAGTATAGGGGAGTCCTTTTTCTTTCAAAGGCTATTTTCCTTCATGGAGGTTGAAGTTTCAGCGCGGAAAATTAATGGATTGTATTTTGACGTATTGCGTGAAACTGCACATAGACCGCTGCATAAGATATTGACCGATGAAGACTGGACACCATTTCATATATTTTTTACGGAACTCGGCAGCACGGCAGATTTCGACGCGGATGAATTTGACCAAGCAATGGAAATCAAAAAAAACAACGTCAAGCAGCGCGTGAAAGATGTCAGGGATTGGATGGCTGGTGAAATGGACAGAAACCAGCTGATAGAAAAGTATAACAGCATATTTTAAAATTTAAATCGTTCTCTTTTCTTTAAAGTGCTAGTCTAAATGGCTTAAGGAATATGAAAGGGAGAAAGCGGCATACCCAAAAAACATTGATATGAATTTAATTTTTAGAACTGCAGCAGCAGATGATCTGCCCGAAATCATCAGGCTTCTTTCTGATGATGCCCTTGGGCAGGGCAGGGAGGATTTCCAGCTTCCTTTGCCACATGCCTACATTAAGGCGTTCGAGAAAATCGATGCCGATCCCTCGCAGGAACTTATCGCCGTGACTAATGAGGCCGGAGATCTGGTGGGAACCATGCAGCTGAGCTTCATCCAGTATCTAACCTATCAGGGCGGAGTAAGGGCGCAGATAGAGGCGGTCAGGATAAGGAGGGAAGACCGCGGAAAGGGATTCGGAAGGCTTATGTTCGAGTGGGCCATAGAGAGGTCAAGACAGCGCGGGGCACATCTGGTCCAGCTTACCACAGACAAAAAAAGGCCTGAGGCTGTGAAGTTTTACGAGAGCCTGGGCTTTATGCCGACCCATGAAGGCATGAAGCTTCATCTATAATTGCTGCATGTGAGGCCTGCGCAGTTATTTCGTCATTAATTGGATGCAGAGAAAAAAAAACATTTTTTTTCAGCTGATCGCGCAAAAATTCAGAATGTCTACAAAATCAGGTTGTTACTTTGCGTAGCATAAAAATAGGAAGGAAGTAACCGCCTGCCTGCAATCCCGCTTTACTGCGGAGGGCAGGTTTCTAATTTTACAATGCAGGATGCCACTTTGCAATCGGATTGCATAAACTATTTTTTACATTTGTCCCATGAGATGGAAAACAACAATATTATTACTTTACATTCTAGGGCTGCTTGCGGTTCCGTGCAGTGACGTATACAATAGCTGTATTTCCTCTAAAACTGCGCAGAAAGAGCTGTCCCATAACCACAGCAGTGATAATGACGACCACTGCTCGCCATTCTGCCAGTGCTCCTGCTGCAGCGTTTCGGTAATAAAGTTCAGCTTTAAGATGCCGGACCTTAATCTTCCCCAGCAGCCTATCAGTTCCAAGAATACTGTCATTAAGGACTGCCAGGTAAATTCAACCTACACGGGCAGCATCTGGCAGCCCCCTAAATTTTTCGTTTAGATTTTTCGGATTGCGCTTATCACGTGAAGTGATTTTTGTCAGGACTTAACGGTCCTGCCCAGCATGCATTTGATTTTCCGTATCCATTCGGGATGCCTGCGCGCGCTTTTCATTGTCCCCATTTCTGCATGGGAGGACAGACTATTTTCTAAACGTTAAAATTAAATGCATAGTGTTAGATAGTATAATTAAATTCAGCATAAAAAACAAAATCATTATTGGGTTAATGACTTTGGTTCTCATATTATGGGGCGCCTGGAGCGCAACGAAACTGCCCATAGATGCCGTTCCTGACATCACAAACAATCAGGTTCAGATTTTTACGACCTGCCCTACGCTTGCAGGACAGGAAGTGGAGCAGCTGGTAACCTTTCCCATTGAACAGAGCATTGCCACTGTGCCGAAGATCCAGGAAATCCGAAGCATATCGCGATTCGGGCTTTCTGTTATCACAGTTGTGTTCGATGAAGAAACGGACATCTATTTTGCCAGACAGCTCATCAGCGAAAGGCTGAAGGAGGCAACAGACCGAATCCCGCAGGGGATCGGAACTCCTGAAATGGCTCCTGTGAGCACCGGTCTTGGCGAGGTGTACCAGTACATTATCCATCCTAAAAAAGGAAGCGAAAATAAATACAATGCCAAAGACCTGCGAACCATGCAGGACTGGATTGTGGCAAGGCAGCTCTACGGAACTCCCGGGATTGCCGAAGTGAACAGTTTTGGAGGGGAGCTCAAGCAGTATGAGGTTGCCGTGAACCCTGACAGGCTGAAAGCTATGGGGGTTAGCATCCCGGACATCTTTACGGCACTTCAGAAAAACAACCAGAATACCGGAGGAGCTTATATTGACAAGAAGCCAAACGCATATTTCATCAGGGGAATCGGTCTTGTGACCTCACTTGATGATGTAAGAAAGATCGTGGTTAAGAATACGGGAGCCGCGCCAATTTATGTAAGCGATGTTGCCGAGGTGCGCTTCGGAAAAGCTGTGAGATACGGTGCCCTGACCTATAACGGGCAGGTAGATGCAGTCGGAGGCGTGGTGATGATGCTTAAGGGTGAAAACAGCAACGAGGTGGTGAAGCGCATCAAAGAGAAGCTGCCGACCATCCAGAAATCGCTTCCAGACGACGTCGTTATCGAGCCATACCTTGACCGTACGGATCTTGTGGGACGCGCCATCAGCACCGTAGAGAAGAACCTTGTAGAAGGTGCATTGATCGTGATATTCGTGCTGGTGCTGTTTCTGGGGAATTTCCGCGCAGGGCTAATTGTGGCATCAGCAATTCCTCTTGCCATGCTTTTCGCGCTTGGACTGATGAATGTCTTTGGCGTAAGCGCCAACCTGATGTCACTGGGTGCCATTGATTTTGGCCTTATTGTCGACGGTGCGGTAATTGTGGTGGAGGCAACGCTCCATCATCTTGCTATGCGCAAGTCGCTCAATAATCTTACCCAGGATGAGATGGACGAGGAAGTTTTCGAGTCGGCATCCAAAATACGTACCAGTGCGGCCTTTGGAGAAATTATCATTTTAATTGTATATATCCCGATTCTTACCCTTGTGGGCGTTGAAGGGAAAATGTTCCGTCCGATGGCGCAGACCGTAGGATTCGCAATCTTTGGAGCCCTGATACTGTCTCTAACCTACATCCCGATGATGTGCGCACTGTTCTTGTCTAAAAAGCCGCAGCACAAGGAGACTTTCAGCGATAAGATGATGAACAGAATACAGAATATCTACCAGCCGCTGCTTGCTAAAGTGATCGAGATCAAGTATGCCGTGGTCGGCGTAACGGTAGCCATATTCCTTATTGCCGTATTCTGCTTTACAAGAATGGGAGGAGAATTCATCCCGCAGCTGCAGGAGGGCGATTATGCTTTCCACTGCATCCTGCCTCAGGGAAGTTCGCTGAACCAGAGCATTGAGACCTCGATGCAGGCCTCAAGAATCATCAAGCAGTTTGACGAGGTTAAAATGGTGGTTGGAAAGACGGGAGCCGCAGAGGTCCCTACAGATCCTATGCCTCCTGAGGCCACCGATCTTATGGTGGTTCTAAAGCCGCAGAAGGAATGGAAGTCGGGAAGGAGCTACACGGAACTTGCAGAGGCCATAATGGAGAAGCTCGAAGTGATTCCAGGAGTGTTCTTTGAGAAGAACCAGCCAATCCAGATGCGTTTCAATGAGCTTATGACAGGAATCAGACAGGACGTTGCCGTGAAAATTTTCGGTGAGAACCTGGACACGCTTTCGCAGTACGCCAAAGAAGTGGGGCAGGTGATCCAGAGCGTTCCCGGAGCGACTTCTCCGCAGATTGAACGAGTGAGCGGCCTTCCGCAGATCAATATCGAATATGACAGGACCAGAATTGCCAATTACGGGCTTACCATAGAGGATGTGAATGACGTTGTCAGCACGGCATTTGCAGGAAAGAGCACCGGACAGGTTTATGAAAATGAGCGACGTTTCGACCTTGTGGTGCGCCTTGACAGCGTTCACAGAAGCAGCATAGACGATGTGAGCAACCTTATGATTCCTACCAGCACAGGGGTTCAGGTGCCTCTGTCCCAGGTGGCAAAAATCGACTATAAGCTTGGACCTGCGCAGATCAGCAGGGAAGCAGGGAAAAGAAGGATTGTAATCGGATTTAATGTGGCTGGACGCGATGTCCAGAGCGTAGTGCAGGACATCCAGAAAAAGCTGGCTGAAAAAGTGAAGCTGCCGCCGGGATACTATTTCACCTATGGAGGACAGTTTGAAAATCTTCAGGCAGCCAGCGCAAGGCTTATGATTGCCGTGCCGGTGTCGCTTCTTCTGATTTTCGGTCTGCTTTATTTTACGTTCCGTTCCTTCAAGCAGGCTACGCTGATCTTCACTGCGATTCCAATGAGCGCCATTGGGGGCATATTTGCCCTTATGCTTAGGGGCATGCCTTTCAGCATCAGTGCCGGAATCGGATTTATCGCATTATTCGGGGTGGCGGTTCTAAATGGAATCGTGCTCATCGGAACATTCAACCAGCTTGAAAAAGAGGGTATGGACAACATTTTTGAAAGGGTGAAAGAAGGAACCATCACAAGGCTTCGTCCGGTGCTTATGACCGCGATGGTGGCTTCATTGGGATTCCTGCCGATGGCCATCAGCAGCAGCGCTGGTGCCGAGGTGCAGAAGCCGCTTGCCACCGTTGTAATCGGAGGTCTTGTAACCGCAACGTTCCTTACGCTTTTCGTTCTTCCCCTTCTTTATATCATTTTTAATACAAAGTTTGACTTTAAAGGAAAATTTAAATTGAGAAATACAACTGCCATCATTGTCCTTTTCATTGCAGGTCTGGGATCAGCAAATGCGCAGCAGCGCATCCCGATCGAGAAGGCTGTGGAAACTGCCCTGCAGAGCAATCAGCAGCTGGATATCAATAAATCCGAAATCCAGGCGGCCGGGCTGAATGTGAAGACAGCCTTAGACATCCCTAAAACGGGAGTCTTCGCGGAGAACGAGGATTTGAGGCCGTCTGACAGGACAGGGATTCTGAAAATCGGTATCTCGCAGAGTTTTGCATGGCCGGGGCTTTATGCCGCAAGAAAAAGCTATTTCAAAAACCAGCTCCAGTACAGCCAGCTCAATACGGTGCTTTTAAACGCCACAATCAAAAGGGATGTGCGAACGGCCTACTACAAGCTGTGGTACCTTCAGGACAAGCAGCTTCTGTACCAGCGTCTGGACAGCATCTATACCCAGCTAGCAAAAACTGCCGAAGTGCGCCTGAAGGCCGGTGATGTGGCGCAGCTGGACAGGATTGCCGCAGAGGCCAAACTTCTGGAATTGAAAGCTTTTTCAGAGCAGAACAAGAAAGACATGACCGTGCAGCAGCAACAGCTGATGATGCTTATGAACCTGAATGAGTGGCTGCTTCCTGTGGAAGCCCCGCTTGGAAAGGCGGAAGTGAGCTTTACCGAAAGCGGCGGGAAGCATCCCCTGCTTACCCTGCAGGAGCAGAATGTGAAGATTGCGTCGTCAAATGTTTCAGTAATGAGAAACAGCAATATGCCTGAGCTGTCCGGAAGGGTTTTCAGCCAGAAGCTTTATGGGCTTAATGATCCATACACGGGGTTTTCTGCCACTGCATCTTTCCCGCTTTTCGGGGCCGTATCGGCGCATAATAAGGTAAAGGCGGCTAAGGCCGAGAAGGAAGTGCAGGAAAAGAATCTTGCCTATCAGACCCAGCTGCTGGCGACCCAGAAGAATTCATCGGCGGCTGAAATTGAGAAAAACCTTTCCCTGCTGAACTTCTATGAGACTTCAGGGCTTAAGCAGGCGGAGGATATCATCAAAGCTTCCACGCTGAGCTACCGCTCAGGGGAAATCAGCTTTGCCGAGCTTGGACAGTTTCTGACCCAGGCGGTAGGCATACGCCAGAATTATCTTGATGTGCTGAACCAGTACAACCTGTCTGCGGTGCAGTTTGATTATTTCAACAATAAATAAATAATATAACAGCCTGCGGGAGCGGCAGAGCCCTTCCGCAGGATAAATCTAAATATAGAGCATTCATGAAAGTCAAAATTCAATTATTAATCGCGGCGGCCGCAATTTTCTCACTGGCAGGCTGCGGACAAAAAAGCGGCGAAAGCGAAAGCGGAGCCAAAACCGAAAAGGCCGAGGGAGCGAAAGAGGAGGGACACAGCGAAGGGGAAGCTGCCACAATTGCGGTGCTGACCCAGGAGCAGATGAAATCGGTGGGGGTTCAGCTCGGAACCATTGAGAACAAGAACCTGACTGCATCGATTAAAGTAAACGGCGCCTTAAGGGTTCCAAACAATAACAAGGCCAATGCAACCTCTCTGTACGGAGGTGTTATCCAGACCCTTAGAGTGCAGCTGGGCGACCAGGTGCGCAAGGGCCAGGTGATCGCAACAATCGAGAATCCCCAGTTCGTGCAGCAGCAGGAGGAGTACATCACCATCAACAGCCGCATCACCAATGCGGAGCAGGAGCTGCAGCGCCAGAAAGACCTTCAGGCGGGTAATGCCGGAGCCCTGAAGAATCTTCAGAATGCCACTGCGGAGGTAAATGCGCTGCGCGCACGCAAGGCCTCGCTTGCCAAACAGATCCAGCTTATGGGAATAAACCCCGGAAGCATCACCCCGGCGAACCTAAGGGCGGCATTAACGGTTACCAGTCCGGTTACCGGCACGGTAAGCGCCGAATTTGCGAAGATCGGAAGCTATGTTGACGTCTCATCTCCTGTTGTGGAGATAGTGGACAACCAGCTGATCCACCTTGACCTTCAGGTTTTCGAGAAGGATCTTCCCAAGGTAAAGGTGGGGCAGAGCGTAAGCTTCACCCTGACCAATAACCCTGAGGCAACCTACACGGCAAAGGTGTTCAATATCGGCTCTTCTTTTGAGAATCAGAGCAAGAGCGTTGCGGTTCACTGTACCGTGACGGGAAATAAGGCAGGACTTATCGACGGAATGAACATTACAGCGCTGGTAGGCGTAGGCACCGCTCTTACGGCTGCAGTGCCAAATGGTGCCATTGCCGAGGCGGACGGGAAGTTCTACATCTTTGTGAAAACGGACAAGAAACCTGAGGAGCATGAGGAGGCGGAAGCTGAGGGAGGCACCGAAGAGGGCGAAAAGCACAGTCCTGCAGAGGAAAAGAAAATCGATGCGGCAAGCATGAACTTTGAAAAAGTGGAAGTGACAAAAGGAGTTTCGGAAGTGGGATATACAGCCGTTACGCCTGTGAAGGAAATACCTGCGGGAAGCAGGATTGTGACCAAGGGAACCTTTTTCGTAAATGCCAAACTGAGCAATTCCGGAGGCCACGAACATTAAGAGACACTAAGGATTTAATGCAGATTCCTGTCCGACAGTAAGTGTTTGCCTGTGATTAAGCCAGGGAATAGGGATTCACCCCCTTTAATCTCTATTTCATGGTCTCGGACAGGAAAACCTGCATTAATTTAAAATATGCCGGCAATAAAGGCCGATTATGAAGTATCTGCCTGCTAAAAAAGTAAGCTGCGAACGCGGAAATTAAGAATAAGCTTCGTAAATTTACTGTAACTGCCTAACAGATAGGTCTTGTTGCCGGTTTTATTTTTAATGTAAAAATTATATGAAGAAAACGACAGAAGAAGCCTTTAACGGCAAAAGCATACGGCCTACCACGATGCGCATTCTGATCTACGAGTATATGGAAACCCTCACGGCGGCATTATCGCTTGCGGAGATCGAGAAGTATTTCCACAAGGCCGATAAGGTGACCATCTACAGGACGCTTCAGACATTTCTGGAAAAAGGGCTCGTGCATAAGATTATGGACGACAGCCAGGCCAGGTACCGCTTATGCGCCGATTCATGCGAAGAGGAAGAGCATAATGACAGGCATCTCCATTTCTACTGCAGGAGGTGCGGGCAGACTACCTGCCGCGAAGAGATCATGCTTCCGGAAAGCCTCTCGGGCAGCCTTCAGATCGATGAGATCCAGATTCTGGCCAAAGGAATCTGCGAGAAATGCCTAACTGCGAAATAATTCAGATCATATAATGGGAATAAAGGATAAATGTAAAATCTTAATTTTAAAATATGCTTCTAAACCGTAAAATATCAGTGCTGTACTTTGTCAGGGAAATCAGATCCCAGATCATTCTCATTGTCATTTTTGCCGCGGCTATCGGGATGCTGGATATGCTTCCGGTGTTCAGGAAAGTCTCGCTTCCCCTGAGCATCCCCGCACTGGTAGGAACCGCAGTTTCGCTGCTGCTGGCCTTCAGGACGGCGCAGTCCTATGAGAGATGGTGGGAAGCCAGAATGGTATGGGGGGCGATCGTAAACGATTCGCGCACCCTTATCAGACAGGTCATGCAGTCCGCTTCGAAAGAAAACAGGCATTTTTCAGAGCAGTTTGCCGAAAGGCAGATCATCTGGGTATATGCCCTTGGGGAGGCGCTGCGCCGCCAGCCCTTCAGCCCAAAGGTGGAAGCCTACCTGAAATTCCATAACGTGGCGGGGGCAAACATTCCCAACGCGCTGCTGGACAGGCACTCGCAGGATGTAGCCGAAATGGAGCATAAGGGCATTATAACGGATTTCAAGACCGTGCAGCTCAATGAGACCATATCGCGCCTCTGCGACCACATGGGAAAATGCGAACGGATCAAAAATACTGTTTTTCCAAAGTCATACAGCCTGCTGGTGCACACGCTGATCTATGTCTTTGCCGCGATACTTCCCTTCGGTCTTGAGGACTCGCAGCTGGCTGTTGAACTGCTGCTGACCATTCTGATTCCGCTGCTGTTCATTGCAATTGAATCAACTGCCATCATCATGCAGGATCCCTTTGAGAACACGCCGGTGGATACCCCTATGACCTCGCTTGCACTGACCATCGAGATCAACCTCCTTGAGATGACCGGTGCGAAGGATATTCCTGAGAAGCCTAAAAATAGGCTGTACTACGAGATGTAGGCCGCTCAGCCGCCAAAAATCTTATCTGATGGATATCCAAGTTGAACTATATATGTCTGCCAAACTGGTTCTGGCCGCTTTCCTGGGCGGGATTATCGGTCTGGAAAGGGAAAGGGAGCAGCAGAACACGGGACTGAGGACCTTTGCCTGCATCTGCGCGGCTTCCTGCCTGTTTGTTTCCATTGCGGGCCATCTTACGGAAGATGTCTCGGCTGTAGCCAGGATGCTTGCCGCCATTGCGACCGGGCTTGGATTCATAGGTGCGGGAATAATCTTCAGGGACCAGCGGAATCTTCCTAAAGGCATCACAACCGCCGCGGGCCTTTGGACCACATCGGCGGTGGGAATGGCCGTAGCACTGGATATGCTGGTAATAGCCGTTTCGGCAACATTCATCATACTGCTGATTTTCAGCATAAACCATTTTTCATGGTACAGAAGACTGGTCGATAGATTAATTAAGAGTAAAAAAAGGACTAACTAAACCAATGGACTGCCTTTTATCGGCACTTGGACGCTGACAGCAGAATGGTGCCGAATTTTTTAACCTTATAAATTATATATCATGGAACACAAACATAAATACGATAAAGACGGTAAACAGATCTGCTGCACGCAGACCGAGAAGGTGTATGTGAACGCGGGCGCAAAGGAGCTCCTGAAGGGGCACGCTCCCGATGACGGCCACAATCATGCGCACAGCAGGGACGACGGGCACAGCCATACCCACAGCGATGATGACGGCCATGACCACAGCACTGCGGAAGGCGGAGCATTCAAGATGTTCCTTCCCTCGATAATTTCCCTGGCGCTGCTGCTGCTTGCCATTTCTTTTGACAACTGGATCAAACTGCCGTGGTTTACCGGCACCCTGCGCTTCGTGTGGTACCTGGTAGCCTATCTGATTGTCGGGTTTCCGGTTATCAGGGATGCCTTTAAAAGCATCACCAAAGGGGAGGTATTTTCCGAATTCCTTCTGATGAGCATAGCCACAGTCGGCGCCTTCATCATTAAGGAATATCCTGAGGGGGTTGCGGTAATGCTTTTTTACGCCGTGGGGGAAGTTTTCCAGACCCTTGCAGTATCAAGGGCACAGCGCAACATCAAAAGCCTTCTGGACCAGAGGCCCGATGAAGTGACGATCATTTCAGACGGAAAGGCGAAAACCATCAAAGCCGAACAGGCCCAGATAGGGGATATCATCCAGCTGAAACCTGGGGAAAAGCTTGGCCTTGACGGCGAGCTTTTAACCGACAGCGCTTCATTCAATACGGCGGCCCTTACAGGAGAAAGCAAGCCGGACACCAAATCCAAAGGCGAGGCGGTCCTGGCGGGAATGATCAATCTCAACGTGGCGGCACAGGTGAAAGTCACCGCGGCCTTTACCGACAGCAAGCTCAGCAGAATACTGGAACTTGTACAGAATGCGACCTCGCAGAAGGCTCCGACAGAACTGTTCATCCGCAGGTTTGCCAAGATCTATACGCCTATTGTGGTTTTTCTGGCTATCGGAATCTGCCTTCTGCCTTATTTCTTTGCGGACAATTATGATTTCAGCAGCTGGCTTTACAGGGCTCTTGTCTTTCTGGTAATTTCCTGTCCGTGCGCGCTTGTCATTTCCATACCGCTGGGCTATTTCGGCGGAATCGGTGCGGCGAGCCGCAACGGGATACTGTTCAAAGGGAGCAATTTCCTTGACGTGATGGCCTCGATCCAGAACGTGGTGATGGACAAGACCGGAACGATGACAGAAGGGGTATTCAAAGTGCAGGAGACTGTCTTCAAGCCTGAGTTTGACAAGGATGAGATCCTGAAAATGGTCAATGCGGTGGAGAGCCAGAGCTCGCATCCTGTTGCTACGGCAATCCATGAATACGTGGGTGAGGTTGACAGCTCGATAAAACTGGAAAGCACCGAGGAAATTGCGGGCCACGGACTGAAGGCGGTGATCGGCGGCAAGGAGCTGCTTGCGGGTAACTTCAAGCTGATGGACAAGTTCGGGATTTCCTATGATGTTGATCCGGCTTCGATAGTATACACGACAATCGCGGTAAGCTACGACAAAAAGTATGTCGGGTATATCACAATTGCGGACACCATCAAGGAAGACTCGCAGCTGACCATAGACCTGCTGCACAAGCTGAATATCAAAGCGACGATGCTCAGCGGGGACAAGGGAAGCGTTGTGAAATTTGTAGCCGACAAACTGGGCATCGATAATGCCTACGGCGACCTTCTGCCGGAAGACAAGGTTAACAAGGTGAAGGAGATCAAGGCGCAGTATGGAACGGTTGCCTTTGTCGGTGACGGGGTGAACGATGCGCCTGTGGTTGCGCTCAGCGATGCGGGCATCGCAATGGGCGGGCTGGGAAGCGATGCGACCATCGAAACGGCCGATGTCGTGATACAGGACGACAAGCCTTCAAAAATTCCCATGGCCATCAATATCGGCAGACAGACCAAGAAAATCGTATGGCAGAACATCACTCTGGCTTTCGTAGTGAAGGGCGTAGTGCTCGTTCTCGGAGCAGGCGGACTGGCCACGATGTGGGAAGCCGTATTTGCCGATGTGGGCGTATCGCTGATTGCGATTCTGAATGCCGTGCGCATCCAGAAAATGAAATTCTAAATTGGATAATGCAGAAATCCTAAAGACTTAAATCCAAAAGATTTAATGCCATCATTCAGCTGCCGGCCAAATGATATCCGCTTACGGATAATCATCTGGCTCTGACGGCAGGGATTCTTTGTGCCCTTATCCAATCGTAATATCCATCAGAAATGCCTGCCGCAAACGCACAGGCAGAAATATCAAACGTGCAGTTTTACCGGCAGTTCATGGTAATGCAATGCCGTATCTGCAGGTATAGCGCATTGAATCGAATTTTATGCGAAATGAAAAAACGAAAGAAGAAATACTATCCAAATATACAGAAGACATCGAGGGGACAGAAGGGCAGGCCGGTTAGAAAGAAGAACAGGTATTCTGCTGTCAATATCGGAAAAACGATCATACTGGCAATTCTGGGAATTGTGATTGTTCTTGGAATTTTTGCCAGGGCAAGACATTTTATCCTGTACCATGTGCAGGACAGGCCGCATGAGCAGGCCAACGGGAAATTGACCAATGAAGGCGCCGGACGCCTGCCCGCGTCCCCGAAATAAAAAATCTGAAAAAAACTTTATAGAAGGTGAATTGTTAATTCAAAACCGCAGGCTTTTTCGAAGGTTCTGCGGTTTATTCTATAAAAAAAAATAAACCGGGCATTAAAACCAAATGATTTGCAGAATATGAAAAAGTATGCCAATATTTCCAATGTAATCCTTACCATTCTAAGGGACAATCCTGATCGTGATTTTGCTCTGGAGGAGCTTTCGGGCTTAATTTTTCCGACAGATCCGATACAAGAGGAGAAGCATAACCAGGCAGCCGTTCTGGATGTGCTGATTTTTCTGGACGACCAGAAAATGATTTTTCTGGATTTTGAGACGGATCGCTCTAGGCTTGCCAAATAAAACTGATAAGATCAAGGGCGGCAGCCCGTATTTCCGGAGAGCCTTCCCCGAAGGGAAGGCAGTTCCGGAAAAGCCTAATTAAGCTTTCAGACCAGCACGCTGAGTACGGCAGGCTCTGCCGAAATTCTGCAGGTGTTGGTCCTTAATTTATAATGCTCCCCGTCGATCTGCGCGTCGGTGAAGATCTTCATGGGCATTTCGATCTGCAGGCTCTTCACCAGATGGTGCTGTGCCTTTTTGAATCTGCTGACCGATCGGGTCAGTATGCGGTATCCAAGGGCTATTTTTTCGAAAAAGGAAAGCTCCGGAATGAGGACCAGGTCAAGCTTTCCGTCGGTCAGCATCGCATCGGGGGTAAGGGTCATATTATATCCCATTTCATTGGAATTGGAAACAAAGACCATAAAGGGCTTTATTGGTATGACCCTGTCATCAAAGGATACGATGGCCGGCTGCGCGCTGTACTCGAAAGTTGAGGCAACCGCGGCCCTGACATAGGAAAAAAGCATCCTTTTTCCCGAATGCTCATACTTTCTGATGATCATTGCGTCGATGCCGATGCCGGTGTTGCTGAAAAAATAATGCTGGTTGATTCTTCCCGCATCGATTCTTATCTTTCTTCCTTCCCTGATCACTTCAAGCGATTTTCCGATATCATGAGGTATGTTGAGATGCGACGCAAGGCCGTTTCCAGACCCCAGCGGGATGATTCCCAGCTTCACATCGGTGCCGATCAGGCAGGAAGCCACCTCATTTATGGTTCCGTCGCCTCCGCAGGCCACGATGATGTCGGGATTCTGCTGCAGCGCCTTCTGGGTGAGGACAAGCGCGTGCTTTCTGCTCATGGTGTAATCAGTGCTGATCTTATACCGGTCAGAGGGAAAAAACTGCCTGATGTAAAAATCGGGCAGGCTGTGGCGTCCTCCGCCGGAGACGGGGTTTATGATGAAATGTATATAGATCATTGCTTATTTTAAAAGTTTGTTTGTAAAAAGGTAATCAGCGGTCTGGTACCAGGCGATGGTCTCTTCAAGAAAGGGCCTGTCCATCGGAAGGGGGCTCAGGCTGTTGTCCGATTTTTTCCAGCTGTAGAAGGCCTGCCTCTTCTGGTCGGAGAGTATCATCACCCGGCTGCCCTTCATGAGCGCGAGCTTGCGGTATGTTCCCAGGAATGCGCGCTGCTCGAAATCGGGGTCAAGGATGTCCCTGCCGAAGAAATCGGATTCGTAGTGCCATTTGAACATCGAAAATACGGTAGGCCAGAGATCGATCTGCGAGCACTGCTTATCCACCTTGCGGCTTGCCGTTTCGGGCATATTCACAATAAAGGCGGGGATATGGTAGTTGGCAATGTCTATCTCATCCTTTCCTGCGCTGCTGGCGCAGTGGTCGGCAACGACAATGAAGACGGTATTCCTGTACCAGGGCTTTTTGGACGCCTGGGCAAAGAGCCTTTTCAGGGCATAGTCGGCATACTTGACAGCCCCCTCGCGTCCCGTTCCGGACGGGATGTCAATGCGGCCCGAAGGATAGGTGTAGGGCCTGTGGTTGGAGGTGGTCATCACGAAATTCAGGAACGGTTTTCCCTGCTTATGCTTCTGGTCGGCAGTGCTGATCATTTTATTGAAAATATCTTCATCGCAGATTCCCCATGCATTTTCAAAGGTGACCTCGCTGTCTGCGATATTATGCCTCACTGTGCTGATGCGGTCGCTGAGCACGCTTCCGCGCCCGCGGTCATAAATGCTGAAGCCGTTGCCTCCGAAATAGGAGTTCATGTTGTCGAAATAGCCGTCGCCGCCGTAAAAAAAGCTGCAGTCATAGTTCTTGGACCTGAAGACATTGCTGATGGTGTACAGGTCTTGGTTTTCCGGCCTTTTGACGATCGACTGGCCCGGAGTGGGAGGAATGCAGAGCGTCAATGCTTCCATGCCCCTTACCGTTCTGGTGCCCGTGGCATACATGCCGGTGAAGAAAACGCTCTTCTGGGCAAGGCTGTCCAGGAAAGGGGTCAGGTTCTGCCTGTTTCCGAATTCGGCCATAAAATCCGCACTGAAGCTTTCCATGAGGATAAAGACCACGTTGCTGCGCTGCAGCGGAGACTGGGCGTCCTTTATGCTGCGGTGGATCGAATACCCTGTGGAGGCAAAGGATACCGTGCTGTCTGCCAGTTTTGATTTGACTATGCTGAACGCGCGGTCATTGCCGATGGAGGTGTAAAACTGCTCATACTTCATCTGGTTATTGCGGAAAGCGGCAAAAAAGGAATAGATCCCCGATTTGGAAATTTCGGAATTGTAGCGGTTTGGCGACCATTCGGCCTGGCTGCTGGAGATAAAAGTGATATAAAATGATGCCGCCGCCGTGAAGAGCAGCAATATGGAAACCCTCTTCACTATGTCCGTGTTGCGGGCGAATGCGGCGGCAAAGGCCTTTGATCTGTGGAAAAACAAAAGCACCATAGCCGTTACTGCCGCCACTGATACAATCAGAAGGGGAAGCGGATAGGACTCCTGTATATTGGCAATGACCTCGTAGGTGTAGATCAGATAGTCCACCGCAATGAAATTGAAGCGGGTCCTGAATTCCTCCCAGAAGGTGATTTCGGCCAGAAAGGTGAAAACCAGTATGAAGACATTCAGCGCCGTAAAGAACCAGATTATAATCCTGTCGGCCAGCGAGCCGGTCCATCTGCCCGCAAAAACGGTATAGTACAGAACGGCAGGGTAAGAAATCAGCGCAATGGTTCCGATATCAAAAAAAAGCCCTGTCAGCAGCGTGCGGATGACATCAAAAATGCTTAGCGAAACCTGGCCATGCTGCCAGATGAAAAGGATGATGCGCAGCAGCTGCGAAAACAGCAGAAACCATAAAATAAAATGAACCAGCAGCGCGTATCTGCCGGTTCTCAAAGACAATTTACCCATAACTCAATAATAACTCAGCAAAGTTTACATTGCAATGTTGTAGTCATTCTGAATTTTTGGTTTTTATTAAGAAATATTAACCCTGTTTATGAAAAAAAGCGCATTGCAGCCTGCAGCGCCGACCTGTTAAGACCCCAGCGGAAACGGCCTGCACAAGCAGATGCAGACTCTAGAACTTGACGCTGAAGCAGTGGAAATCGTTGTAATAGGAGTAGGAGATCTTCCATCCGCTTATCTCGGTTATCTTCCTGATGATGGCCAGACCCAGCCCGCTGCCGTTTGCCGAGGCGCCGCCGCTGAAAAAACGTCCGAAGAGCTTCTCAATGGGAAGCGGTTCGGCTTTTCCGGTGTTGAGGACCATCAGCTCGCGGTCCAGAGTCCTGATTATGATATTTCCCTCGGTGCGGTTATGGCGGATGGCATTAAGCACCAAATTGTTGATCAGGATTTCGGCAAGGACCGGGTTTGCTTCTATTTCGAGCCTCTGGGACAGCTGCACATTGACGGCGACCCATTTCTGGCCGGCCTGCTCCGTAAAGAAGTCCAGATGCTTTTCTATATGCTCATTGACGGAAAGGCTGGTTTTTTCCAAATAGATCTCATGCTCTATTTTGGAGAGCAGCAGCAGATTTTTATTGAGCCTGTTGAGCTTTGCCACATCCCTGCTCAATGCTCCCAGCACGCGTGTCTGGTCCCTGTCGAGCCGCATCTGGAAAAGGGTGTCGATCTTGTTCTGGAACAGCGCCAGGGGAGTCTGCAGCTCATGGGCGGCATTTTCGACAAACTCCCGCTGGCTTTTGTAGATGGCCGTATTTTTTTCGATCAGCGCCTCAAGGCTTCTGTTCAGGCGTTCAAATTCGTCGATGTCAGTCTCCAGGAAATGAGGGGGCTTGTTCTTGTCGATCTCAAATTCATGGATCTGGTCCAGGGTGTCATAGAAGGGCTTCCACCGCTTGGAGGCCGTCTTTTTGGAGAGCCATACAATGCCGAGGAAAAGCACCAGAAGGATAAAGGTGAACATGCCTGCGATGGTGAAAACCATCCTTTCCATTTCCAGAAGGTGGATCTTTTCGGTATACGTGTATTTTTTGCCGGCAATTTCCACAGGGGCGTATATGATTCGGAACGGCTCTTTCTCTTCTGCCGTCGAGTCTTCGATCATGGTGCCCACAATGGAATCTCTGGTGACTCCCATATCGGGCATAATGGTGAAATGCAGGTTGTACCTGTTCCAGGTTTTGATGTCTTCGGGAGTGAAGTTGCGGCTTGACTGGTTAATGAATGCGTTTTTATGCTGCACGAGAACCTCCTCGGTTTCGTAGATGAAAAGCCACTGGCTGACATAGTAGAAGATTGGAGCGCAGATTATCAGAATGACGGCGGCAAGCACGAGAAAATCCCTCGTGGTTTTGCCCAGAAGTTTTTTACGGTTCATTTTTCCCATTTGTATCCTTCTCCGTAAACGGTTTTAATATAGTCGCCCGAGCCGGCTTTGGAGAGTTTCTTTTTGAGGTTTTTGATGTGGGCGTAGATGAAGTCATGGCTGTCGAGCATATCGGCCATGTCGCCTGAAAGGTGTTCGGCGATGGCTGCCTTTGACAGGACCTTGTCATTGTTGCCGATCAGGAACAGAAGAAGGTTGAGCTCCTTTCTGGTCAGTTCTAGCTTTCGGTCATTGACCAGCACGGTTTTGGTGAACACCTCGATCCTGATCTCATGGAACACCACGCTGTTGCTTCCCTTGAAGTTCCTGCGCCGAACCAGCGCCTGCATCCTTACCAGCAGTTCGGCAAGATGGAAGGGTTTGGTGAGGTAGTCGTCGGCGCCCAGACTGAAGCTTTCCAGCCTTGTCTCCAAGGTCTCTTTTGCCGATATGATTATTACCCCGTCGGTCTTGTCTTTGCTTCGAAGCTCCCTGAGGATATCAAAACCATCTCCGTCGGGAAGGCCCAGGTCAAGCAGTATGCAGTCGTAGTCATAATTGTCAATCTTATGGATGGCCTGCGCATAATTGTGCGCCGTTTCGCATTTTACGCCGTTGTCCTTGAAATAGCTCTGTATGCTTTGAGCGATATCCTGTTCGTCTTCTATGATTAAAATTTTCATGATGCCTTTTTCTTACCTCCCCATGACAGTGCATATACCTACTAAATTTAAGAATTTATGGCCAAATATGCGCTGCGGGGGATCATTTTTTTAAATACGGCACTGCCGTGCATATTACAGGATGTAATAATACGGCTCAATTTTGAATTAATTCTGAATTTTTACCTCCAGAGTTTTTTTTTTGCGCAAAAACTTCCTTTAGCTTTCCGGTCTCTGATAAAGATTCCCCCAGCAATGAAAACTGGATGCCGGGAGAATCAAATCAAAAAAAACAGAGTTTGGGTACATGCAAATGTTCCTGTTGGGCTATATTTTTCAGCGCTGGACCATGCTTGAAATTATGTTGATGCTCAATGCCAGTATGGTAGTGTTGAACATAAAGGAGAGCACCCCGTGCACCAGTGCGGTCCTTCTTATCTTCCTGTCCAGTATGGCAACATCGGACACCTGAAAGGTTGTGCCGATCACAAATGAGAAATAGACAAAGTCGAGATAGTCAGGTTCGCCTTTTCCGGGAAAATCAAGGCCATTGAGCGAATAATGCAGATTGGCGTATTTGAAGGCAAATGTGGTATGGACCACCGCCCAGGCCGTTCCCACCGATGAGAGTGTCATCACCACATGCAGCGCCAGCTCGGAGCCTGACTTCTGCTCGGCCGAAACATACAGCAGCACGATCCCCAGAAGGCTGACGGCCGTTGTAAGGAGCATGAACAGGGAAAGCACAGCGCGTCCCGAGTCCTGGTCTTTGGCATTCTTCTTGAGCTCGGCCACACGGCAGGTGAATATGGTGAACCAGGAGAAAAACAGCTGGGTGAGCGAAAAAGCCAGCCATACCGCCATGATGTGCACCGAAGGCCTGCTGGTTCCTATTTCAAGGACAACGGCTGTGAGCAGCCCCGCCGAAGCGGATATTGCCAGCCTTGACCTGTTGCTGAGCCGGTTGATAAATACTGTTCCATTCATATGAAATTATTTTTATGGCTTGTGCCGGTTGTTTGAATCCTATTGGTAAATGTTCATGTTTTCATCGTATACGGGGCTTTCCACATCCAGAAAGTTCAGCACGCTGTGAAAGACATGGTACTGCGACACCGTTTTATTGGTTTTCAGCTTTTTTGAGCCGGGAGATACCCAGACGACAAAGGGTATCTCGAACTGCTCTTTTGGAGCAATGCTCATCGGCAGGCCGTGCATGTAGAGATTATTTTCCCCGAGGGACTCTCCGTGGTCCGATACAAAAATCATCGTGCTGTCAAATTCCTTGAGCTCTTTCAGGTTCTGGATCACGCGGCTCAAAAGGTAATCCGTATAGACTATCGTATTGTCGTAGGCGTTCATCAGCTCCTCCTTTGAGCAGTCGGCAAGCTCGACGCTGGTGCAGACCGGATTGAAATACTGGAACGCCGGAGGATACTTTTTGCTGTAGCTGGGGCCGTGGCTTGTGCTGGTATGCAGCACCAGAAGTATCTTGTCGCTGCTGCTGGCCAGGATCTGCTCCCGGAAAAGGTTCAGCAGGATCTCGTCGTATGCGCATTCGCTGCCCGGACATGCAGCGCCCAGGTATTTCCGGTCCTGGTAATTTTTGATATGAAGCGGCGGCTCTCCCCAGTTGGCGGTCCTCCAGATGACCTCGACACCGTTACGGTACAGGTAGTTGGGCAGAATCTCATAGAGATCGCCGGTCTTTTTATGGTCCAGAATAGCCTTCACGCCGCCGGTGGTATAGGTTGCCGAGGAGACAGCATTGAAGATATGCAGGTTTTCAGTTTTGGAAAGCAGCGGATTGGTGTTCTTCGGATAGCCGTACAGCGAGAAATTGGCCCTTCTTGCCGATTCCCCGATGACCAGCACCACAATGGATTTCTTCCTGTTCCCGATGCGGGCATCGGGAAGCAGGATTTCCTTCTGGTTTTTCTTGTACTGGTGCACGTAAAACAGGGAAGTGTTGACCGCATAGGACCATGGCATTGCCAGCCCTCCCAATTTTTTGGAATTCTTGTCGATCCAAAGCCAGCCTGCCGAATTGATAAATACCAGCGCAAGGGCAATAAACAGGCTGCCTGAGCAGAGCAGCGCGAACCTTTTGAGGGGCTCCTTTATTATCTTTATCCTCAATAGCGCCGCCGCGGGAAGTATCCCGAGCGCGAGCACATAAAGCACCAGCCTGATCGAAAAGTAGGCGCTTGATTCCGCATAATTGGTGTTGAGGATATTCCCGATCATGCTTTCATCTATGATCACGCTGTAGGAATTGATGAAATACAGGGCTGCGGCGCTGAGCGCAAAAAAGAGCGAAATGAGCAGTCTGCCGAAAATTCCGGTAAGGTAAAGCAGCAGGTAAAAGACCAGGAAATCCAGCACCAGCATCAGCGCGATGAGGCTGGCAATGGTCATAATGCCGCTGAATCCCGCGTAATTCAGGTTCCCGAGCACAAAAGAGAAGAAGGGGATATGGAAGAACAGGCAGTTGGCCAGGCTGATTAAGGCTGCCATGCGGGCTGCCGGGAGTTTACCTTTTAACATACGCGGCGGTGATTTTATATAGTGATATGGTCAAAACGAACAAAGACAGGCAGAATATGAAAAGGTGCTCCTGCATGATCCTGAAGGCCAGCGCAAGCCAGCATCCCGTGAAGGCAATGATGAAGAAGGGGTGGTATTTCCTGTTTCCGATCCATTTCCAAATGCGGTACCTTGTTGAGATAAATATGCCGGCAAGGGCGCAGCTGTAGCCTATGATTCCCCCGACAAGAACATCAATGGGGTAATGCGCTCCCAGGGCAACCCTTGTGAGTACAAGCGCGAGACCTGCTGAAACAAAAAGTGCGCACCAGATGATCCTGTTTCGCAGCCTGGCAGGCATAAAGGCAAACATAAGGATGGAAAGCGCCGTAAAAATAGTGATCGAATGCCCAGAAGGCAGGCTGTTGTGCCCTGAGAGGGTCCTTCCGATTATGGTAAAGCTGCCGGTATCATAAAAAGCTGCCGGCCTTGGGACATGAAAGAGCTTTTTCAGCACGCTGGAAAACAGGCAGGAAACCAAAAGGGCAGAGGCAAGAGACTCCCATATCTTAGGCGCGTGCAGCACAAAAATGCTCAGCAGTGATGCCACCACCAGCGTATTTCCGGTTTCGGTGAGATTGTACTGCATTTCAGGATATTGGGACAGGGCGGCATTCAGCATAAAGAAATATTCCCGCTGGATCAGGATATACGATTCGGCGCGCAGCGCATCGAGCATGAAAAGGAATGCGGCGATGAGCAGCAGCAGCACCGCAGGCAGGAAAAAAAGCGAAGGCCGCAGCCTTGAGAAGTTGAATGAAACATAAAGATCCAAAAGGGGATTGGCCTTTTCGGACGTGATTTTTTCGATGGGCCCATCGGCATTTTCGAGGAATAACTGGCGCATTGTCTGGGACTTTGTTAATGATGGCTTTACATTGGCTTAACCAGGGCAAAACATATCGGATTATTTTTGCCGAAAGTTTACAATCCAATTTTGTAATCATCCTGAATTTCCGGACCATCATAAGCGGCGTAAGGAATTTTTTATGCTTCAATGCGCTTACATACAGCGCTTTACGGGTTTCGTTTTTTCTTCAAAATAATCTCCGGAGCGGCGGGAAAGGCGATAGGGGCAATGGAGGGATGGAGGCCAGGAATTTTACAATTGAAAATTAAAATTATATAATGGTGCGCATGTCATAATTTGCTAATTTTAGTCCGTGAAATTCATCTGCATCATACTGGCTCTGATCATAGTTGCCCTTTCCAGCATTCCATGCGAGAGGGGCGCAGGCCCGGCGCGCGGGGCGAACGCCGCTTTGAGCAGCCCTTCGGGCACTTTCCAGCCAGCAGATGCATGCTGTCCGTTCTGCACCTGCGTGTGCTGCCGCAATATCCCGGCTCTTGCGCCTGCTTTTGTGCTGCAGTCCCCTGCGGCGCCTTCAGCCGCTTTCTTATGTCCGGGCTATATGAAGCGCAATGCCTATTCCGCCTTTCGCTGCTCCATCTGGCAGCCTCCCCAGTCAGGCCGCTTTTTTTTCACCTAGGGTTCCGGAGAACCCTTAGGGTCGGATCTGCGCAGACCTGCTGCAGCTTCCGCTTTTCCATTCACGTCCAGACCGCTGCAGACGGGGCCCGGCCAATAGCGCCTGAGCCCCCGGCCGCCATTTCTGCGCTGTCCGCACCCTGCCCGCCGCCATGCTGATGGCGCGGTCCATGGCCGCAGGCTGCGGCGTGCGCGTCCGGCTTTTAAAAAACTACAGAATTACATTATGCAGAAAATATCCAAAGCGCTCTATGCGGCGGCAATGCTGCTGCTGGCGGCTGCGCTGGCTTCGAATGCCGCGCTCTATTTTTCAAAAAGGGGAATCCCGGAAACGGCGAAGGCCCTTAATATCATGACTCCCATTGTAACCCTGGCGTATCTGCTGTCGGTTATGATCATCTATAGAAGATCTAAAAAAAACGGCAGAAATGGGAAGCGCTAAAATAATATCAGCAATAAAAGAAAGGGCCAGAGTGCTTGGTCCGGGCCTCATTACGGGAGCCAGCGATGATGACCCTTCGGGAATCGCAACCTATTCCCAGGCGGGCGCCCAGACGGGTCTTGCCACCTTATGGACCGCGCTTCTGACTTTCCCCCTGATGGCCGCCATCCAGGGAATGTGCGCAAGGATCGGACTGGTCACCGGCAGGGGCCTCACCCTGACCATCAGGGAGCATTATCCCAAGGGGCTGCTGTACGGCGTGCTGCTGATGAGCTTTCCCGCCATTACCCTGAACATCGGAGCCAACATAGAGGGCATGGCTGCGGTTGCAAACATGATTTTCCCCGCTGTGCCGGTTCCGGCCTTCTGCCTATGCATCACGGCGGCGCTGATGTTTGCAATCATCACCTTTCCGTATCGGAAGATCGCCAGCATCCTAAAATGGCTCTGCCTTTCGCTGCTGCTGTACATGGCGGTGCCCTTTATGATGGACCAGGACTGGGCGGCTGTCGCGCGCAATGCCTTTATTCCCACTATTGCCCTGAATAAGGATTTTGTCCTGATACTGGTGGCCATATTCGGCACGACGATTTCGCCCTACCTTTTCTTCTGGCAGGCCACCATGGAAGCGGAGGATGCGGCCCACGGCAGGCAGGATCCCGCTTTGGGCAGACGCAGTCTGGCGGATATGAGAAAGGATGTAAATGCGGGGATGCTGCTTTCCAATCTGGTGATGTTTTTTATCATACTGACTGCGGGAAGCGTCCTTTATCCTGCGGGCATACGCCGGATCGATACTGTGGCCCAGGCGGCTGCGGCTCTGGAGCCCCTGACCGGCAGGCTGACCTATCTTATTTTCGCGGCGGGCGTGCTGGGGACGGGATTTCTGTCCATACCGGTTCTTGCGGGCTCGCAGTCCTATATGCTGGCCGAGACCTTCGGCTGGAAAACGGGCCTTGATAAGAAATTCCATAAGGCCAAGCTGTTTTACATTTCCATAATTTTCTCGCTGGCGGTCAGCGTAGGGCTTGACTTTTTTGGAATCAGCGCCATACAGGCGCTGCTCTACACGGCGGTCTGCTATGGGCTGACCGCGCCGGTGATGGTTGCGGTGGTCCTGCATATCGGCAACAACAGGAAGATAATGGGCGGGCACACCAATTCGAGGCTTTCAAACGCATTGGGCGCCATTGCCCTTATCATCATGTCGGCTGCGGCTGCTGCGCTGCTCTACTTCCTGTTTTTCTAGGGGATGCGCCAGGCGCGGCCCAGCGGATCGGGACAGCCCGATGCCCCAATGGGGCATCGGGTTTTTTTTGCCCCTGCCCGGCAGAACCCTTATATAAGTTTTAACACCGCATAGGCTGGAAATGTGCGGGCAAATGGCTATTTTTGGCAGGCAATCTGCCACCTAAAAAAAAAGAGATTTCTGCAATGGAAAAAACGATACGGCTCAAAGTGAGGAAAGATCTGGATGCACAGCAGCAGTCCGGGGTCATAAAGCTGAAAGGCACCCTCATTTCAAAAGGATATACCCAGATCATCCATATACTGGACCTGAATGAAGAGTTCCATGTCAATACCTTTGAAACGCCATCGGAGAAGACAGCCGAAGCGATGCAGTACATTGCGGCTTTCATCAGCGCGGAGAAGCTGCTTGATGCCGTGATGACAGACTAGCAGGGAGAAGATGATCTCGCGCGTCACGACGCGTCAGAGGCTCAGCCGATGGGTGAAACCGCCCGCTTTTCTGGCTTTTCGGACCACGTGACCTGCCAGGTTCGGCCATCGAGCTGGTCTACGAGGATAAACGTGTATGCATCGGCGGTAGGATAGAGGAAGAACCTTCCGTTTTTTTCCTGCGAGGCAGGAACAAGGCTCTGCAATGAAAGGGGCTGCAGGGACTTCTTTTTAACAGTGCCCCGCTGGAGATGCCACAGCTGTCCATTTCTATGGCTGTCTTCTGCTTTCCTGGGAAAGCAGGGTGTTGACGGACAGCGCTAAAAGGAATATGCAAATTTTTTTCAAATCCATAAAAATTAAATTGGGACGAAATTTTCCTCCTGTCTGAAGTTAAATGTGAAGTCCTGTAGGGGATATGCCCTGCATGGCAGCGCCCAGTGTGCCTGTCAATATTCCAGGCGGTCACGTTCTGCCTGGTCGTCATGATGTCCTGCAGTATTTAAATAATTCTCTGAAATCTGGATAAAAATTTCCGATAGGCTGGGATGGCTGTATTTGTGCAGACCGGCCAGTTTCTGGAAATAGGCGGCATTGTTCTTTTCAATTGTTCCCCCTTCAAAGACCCCTCTGCCTGTAGATCCCCTCTTATTTATAAGTGTCACAGCGAAGTTATCTTTTAGAGCCGGAGTGTTGATGCGTTCGATTGCAGCGCTGATTTCATCCGGCGGCCAGCTGCCGGTGCCTTCTTCGGGAAAATAAGCCAGAAGCATTCCGATATGGCTGTCAGCCGCCTCAAGGCGGCCTCTCTTTTGAGCCAGTTCCCTTACCTGTGCGATCCAATGGTCCATCACATCATTGTCAATTGTATTGTCAGAGCGCACACCCGGAATCATCATAAAATTGTCCAGCAGCTCGTAAGACTTTTGCGCGAGCTGCTCCAGATTTTCTTTAGGTATATTTTTCCTTTCAGGCTCAATATTTTCGGGATCAGCGGGCGTATAGTGCCATGAGAGCACATCCACAAAGAAATGGGGGTTATCTGCCAGTTCGCCGTACAGCTGGCTGGGACGGTAGTCTGAATGGTAGGAATTGAGCACTGAAAGATAAAGCCATTCGAGATTGAGCATTTCGTCTTTGGTTATGTCTTCCCTTTGTGCAGCTTCCTTGAAAAGGCTGGTGACTTCATGCAGCTCCAGCAAAAAATTATCTATGCTTTCTTCTGTTGCGGTCTTATGCAGCACCTGAGCGATTATCTGGGTAGACAGTTGTCTTTTAATGTGCCTTGCTGCCCTGAGAGCGCTTTTAAACCTTTTGTGCTCCATCAGCTTCTTTACGGCCGAAATGCTTTCCTCGGCCGTTGTGCGGTAGAAATAAGGGGGTATGGTTAGCCAATAGGTACTGTTTAGGCTTTCGCCCTTTGATTCGATATAATCCCATAGTTCCTGCGAGTGGTCCACCTGGCTGAAAAGCGCATATTGCTGCTTGTCGTCCAGATTAAGATATTCCAAGTCGGAACAGAGGACAAAAAGCCACTGCAGTCCTTTGGCCGCTGTTTTAGCCGCTATATAGAGGCTTACGAAATTGGCATTTGCATCTGCATTTTTTAAGGTAGAGACGATATAAGCAGTCTCTTCCTTTGTCTGTTCGATTCTGGATAGGGTAAATGCAAGGATGCCGGTTATTTCGGGCGAATCCGCCATAGCGGCAATGCCCTGAATTCCTATTTCTGCCGATAAAATATGAATGGCTTTAGTGCGGGCTTTGAGCACTCTGGCATTGTAGTCGAGCTCATCCTTTTCATCATCGTCGGTCTCCCGGGCGCCCTGCGGGAAATTCACCTGCGAGGATTCAAAGAGCCATCGGTATTTTGCCGTGATGTCTTCGGGTTCCAGCGCGTCGTAAAGAGGCTGGTAGCGGGAAAGGATCTCTTCATCCAATGCCCATGGGGCTTCGGAAGCTGAGCGGTGCAGGTGCAGGATCCTTCTTGCCTCATCTCTGGACAGGGTGCTGTCTTTGGGAATGCGTGCATAATTTTTCTCAATAAAAACCAGAAGCTTTTCACGCTCATCGGCAGAGCTCATTTCAGACGAATGTCTGATGATATCGGCAAGCCTTCCATCGCTGCCGTCAAACATTTCCAGCATGAGGTCCGAAACGGCCCTGAATCCTTCATTTGTCTGTTCAGGGGAATTGGAAGGTGCTGCGCTTTTATCAAAAAGGCGCCATCTCATCCTGCTGTTTGCAGTCCAGTTATCATGATGCTTGGGCATGAGCTTTCTTAGCAGCTCCCATCCTGATTTGGGATTTCTGCTGATGGCCGCTTTCAGTATTTCCATGCGCTCGCCAAGAGCAGCGGCTGTCTGTGGATGCGCGGGCCTGTAGATGTCAGCGAGGCTTCTTGCGGGCCTGTTGCTCAGATTTCCTCCGGGATCCAGTTCAGCGAGTTTTAACAGTATATCTGTTGCCTGAAAAAGATATTCAGGAAGCCATGCCAGACCTTCCAGCGCCCATAGCAGTCCTGTATGGCTGCTGGACTCGCCAAAATAACTGCTGTTTGTCCTGAACATGCCCATAATCTCGGGCTCGTCTTTCTGCAGGGAGCTCTGGACTGCCTTGAAGAAGCTTTTCGGTGATGCCTCGGCAATCAGGGGAAGCTTCCGGTTGGTTTTTCTCCACAGTTCGGCATCGGCATCCAGCAGCAGGCTGCCAACCAGCACGTCCACCCATTTTTCAGGCGCGGAAATTACGGCAGGATTTATGGCTTCGCCATACAGGCTGAGCAGTATCAGTGTCTGGACAAGCCCCTCGCGCGCCCATGGGGAGTACTTTTTCGGAGGGGTAAACGAAAAGGTTATCTGTATAAGATGCGTCTCGCCGCTGTTACCGGGATCGGTAAAGACAGACGGAAAATATTCTGCGAGAACCGAAAGGTCATCTGCTGTGATATGTTTCGAAAGGCTGTTCCAGAGATCGAGCGGGGAAGTCAGCCTCCATGTGCCGCCGATCTGCAGTATGGGGGAGTCCTCAAAGTCCCTCCACCGGTATAAAACTGCCAGATAATCGTTAAAAGGCATTTTAGAAAGCTTTTCCAGAATCTCGCGGTCGCCGGGATTATTGATATTCCATCGTCCGAGAATAAGGGCAGGGATGATTTCGCGTATGTTCTCCGATTTATGCCACGCAGCTTTATTGTCAATATATTTCAGCAGCCTTCGCAGCTTATTGATATCCCTGCCGGCTTCCCTGCTGAAGCGTTCGGCATCTTCTCTGGAAAGGCCCATTTCACGGAGCCCTTCGATCTGGCCCTCCCTGCCGATAGTAGGCAGGATAATGCGTTTGTGCGTTAGCTCGTCATCCGCCCCTGCAGGGATAATCACGTGGTGTCCCTGCGAGACAGCGGCCCCTACTAGGCTTTTATCATCAAATTTGGCAATAAGGTTCAATGAAGTCTTTACGTAGTTCAGCGAAAGGGTTCTGAAGCTTTCCTGATTTTCCACGACCATTGTTTTTGAAAAAAAACGCTGTTTCTCGTCTTGATCAAAACTGTCCGCCGCAGCAATTATAAAGGCAGCTGCCTCCGTTTTGGTTTTGGCCTGTACAGTGATGATGCCGGGATCCCCGCTGAGGAATCCGCTTAGCTTGGCGGTTTCAGCGTCCCTGCCTGAGGTTACGATTTTTGGCACGAGATGTCCCGCTTCTCCGCTTGACCATTCTGCCCAGAACTGTTCGGCGTCCAGAGCGCCTTCCGCCGGCGCCTTTCCGATTTCCCTGGCAAACCATAGTGCGGCGGGTCCGGACTGGTCCAGCCACTGCGTCATATCCACTGCATCATACACGCAGATATCCTTCCAGAGATTCAGCTTCAGCTTTTCGAGCCTCCAAGCCTCTTTGTCTTTCCAGATCCTAGGCGTGACAAATACGTAGGTGCAGTCTGAGGCATCATATCCCAATGGGTTTTCGGCCCTTTTATCAAAATCCCTATCGGCTTTCGCCCTGAAACCCTTATCGGTCCCGAATTCCCACAGCGATCGGCCTGCAGGGACATACGGCCTCTGCTGCTCGGAATATATCAGCCCATCCCAGCCGGGCAGATAGACAGCGCTGCCGTAGGGTATGCTGATCTGCGCTCCGGGAAGGGTGGAGAAATAAACCAGTTTTGAAACCAGATAGGGAAAAAATCCTTTTCCCTGATGTTTTTCCGCCCAGTGCTCTATATCGGTTCTGTCAATTAATTTCATGGGAATGCGATTAAAAATTTGGTTAGCAGTAAAGTTTTTTGATCAATTCAAATTTATGCAATATCCGAAAATCGAGCATATTTTTAAGTTGAAAATTCTTAATATTCTGCCAGTTAAAATACTGTGCCATCGCTGCTGAATCTCCGAGGGGCTTCTCGGTTTAGCGGCGGCGTACTAAACGGCTGATATTGAGCGGTCTGATGAAATTGAAGTGCAGATCATTTTTTAGGAGTCTGGAATTAAAAAATTAGCTAACTTTAGTCATAACAACTAATACAGTACAGTATGGATATTGATTATCAGGACCGCAATATTTTTGAAACGGATTATATTTTCAGGATACAGACCTTTGAGAAGTATCTGGAAAGCCCCGCCGCATCACAGCATCATTATGCGGAGTATAAGGCCGGACTCATTCCCAACATCTTTTACGCGCATAATATGAAGGATGTGCTGAGCATCTTCAAAGAAGAGTACGATGGCATAAAGTCGGGACTAGAGCGCTATGAAACGGATAACAATAATGATTTCCCAATGCTCAAGTCCTTTGTAAACACGGAAAGGGATCTGCGAAAAATATTGGACAGTGACCAGCTTAGAGACTATACTGAACTGCTGGAACGCTCCTTTGACAGCCAGAAGACCGATGCAAAGGCCGCTGCAGTGAGCAGGTTCTTCCTGCCGACGCCTCTGCTGGAAAACTATATCTATCAGGTGGAGAAGATATTCGGAAAAGGCATTCTGGACTGATCTTCTTTTCTCTGAGACATTCTCCCTAAATACCAATCTGCCATCTTAATTATCGATCTATGGAACTGCATTTTGAGGATTTAGCGGTGACCGTCAGAGCCGGAGAGCTGGATGTGCCGTACGGCTTGAGCGATGAGGCGCTGTTTTTATCGGTGCGCAGCCATCTGGCGGGACTGCTTTGCGGGGGCGCGGAGATTTTCCATTTTGGACCGGCGCCGGACAATACGGCCGACGGGCAGGATGAGCTGCTGGAGAACGGCATCTTCTACCGGATCATCGCATATGAAAAGAATCTTGGCATCGATAGGGAGAGTGCGACGGATGAAATACTGAGTGCCTTCAGTTTCCTGGTCGAAAATTTCGAGCCGCGATGGGCCACAATCTTCGTGGAGGAGGGATCCGCAAAAAGAGAGGTGACAATCGAGCTTCTGTATCAGGAGGTGTTCTGAAAATCGTTCCTCACTGCTCTTCTTTGCGCAAAAGGATCAAGCTGGCCAATTATAAATTTAAAATAGAGGAGCAATGAATACAGAAGACGGCATTGAAAGATTTATCAGGGCGCAGCAGGATGCCTATCCCCGAGCATTGGAAGAAATCAGAAGCGGACGCAAGCAGAGCCACTGGATGTGGTTTGTCTTCCCGCAGATCAGGGGTCTGGGTTTTACGGACTATAATGTATATTTTGGGCTAAAGGACCTGGACGAAGCCAGGGAATATCTTAACGATCCGGTACTGGGGAAACGTCTAGTCGAGATTTCACAGGCGGTCCTGGGACTGAACGGAAAAACCGCGCTGGAGATTTTCGGAAAGCCTGACCAGCGGAAGCTCAGGTCCTGCATGACGCTGTTCAGCAGGATTGCCGATGCGGATCCGGTCTTCGGAAAAGTGCTTCAGAAATACTATGGCGGAATTTTGGATGAGAAAACAATTTCCATTCTCGGGACTCAAAATTAGGCTCTAATGATTCTATCCAAACCTCACAGGTCGACGTAGATAATTTTTACCTTCTCGCGGTGCCCGTCGATCAGGCAATTTATCTCATCGCTCAGCTCCCTGTATTTGGCTGCCGACTCTTCCTTTTCCTGATTCTTTTCCATTTCCAGCCTATTGGTTTTTTCCTCGGGAGTTTCCTTGACCATCTGCCCCAATTCCATTTCGGTGCCTGGCGCGCCATCATTTTCCAGAGCCTCTCTCTGCTGCCGCCTTAAGGCAGCTTTTGCCTCCCTGTGGCAGACGATGATGTAGTCTTTCAGCAGCCCGACACATCTTTGCACATGCTCGCCGAAGCCGCCGTCTTCGTCAAGGAGTTCATGGGGATAAGTGTAATTGATGATCTCCATTCGGGAATGCAGGTCAATTTTAAAGTATTCTATAAAATCTGAGTCTGTGACTCCGTTAAACTTATCGATTTCCATAGCAGTATCTGTTAGATTTGAAAGCCGACCAGATTTCCCTGATAGGGAAAGGCGAAATCCTCGATTTTCACCGACTGGTCCAGCCATGCGGATTCGTCCTGCCGCTTCAGCATAATGGGCATTCTGAGCTTATGGTTATGGATGTACTGCATCAGGCCGTTTGCTTTTGTGGTCACCATGGTGTAGGTGTTTTTAATTTCATCGGTTAGGGGATCCGTCCAGGAGGAATACAGGCCGGCAAACGTAAAGATTTCATCATCCTGCGAGTTGATCTGGTACTTATCCTTGCTTTTTCCCTTCTCATCATTCCAATGCCATTCGTAGTAGGCAGATGCTATTATCAGGCATCGGTTATGGGTGATGTTTTTGAAGGAGGCCTTTTCGTCTATGCTCTCTATCCTTGCATTGAGCGTATTTTTTCTGAATTCTATATCCTTCGCCCATGACGGGAGAAGCCCCCAGGTGTAATCCGTTGTGATCAGGTGCGGAGAGGAATTAAGTATCACAGGGATATTTGGATGGGAGAACCCGTTTATAAAATCCGACTGCAGATAGGTTTCCTCATTGTCGAGTTCCGCATTAAAGCGTCTTTTGAGATCTTCTATTGAGGCATTCTGCTGGGTATAATAACACATAATATTCCGTTTTAAAGGCTGTTTTAAAAATGTCTTATCCTGATACTAATCTGCCCTTTTAAGGGCTTTTGTCTTTTTCATACGGCTTAAGTTTGAATAAACGATCTTATGGAATCTTACCCAATAGACATCAAACGCATCGAAAGGCTTATTAAAGAAAATGAAAAGCGAAAACAAAAGCTTAGAAAAAGAAACAGCAGAAAACTGATGTACGGCATGCTTGTTTTCCTCTTTCTGTTTCTGCTTTTCTATCAAATTTAGTTCATTCTTAGGACATTGCATAACTAAATATTCAAAATTTCATTCTGTGGCGCGGCAGATTGATTTCGTGATCCTGCGGATAAGGCTGGCGGTGGGTGCTGCTGACATCCTGTTTGATATTGTGCTGTGTGGTATACCTTTTTTCCGAGTCCGAATATCTTGGATCAGGGATAAATGGCATTTTCGCCATTCTGGAAATGGTGATCGTAGGGAAATGATAGTCAATTTCCACTGTGCCCAGAAGCAGGTAGCATCCGCCTCCCTGAAAAGGATTATTTACAAGACTGTCCGGGAAATGCGCCGTATCAAAATAGGCTCCCTCATGATCGATCCATGTCCCGAAATACATATTGCCCCTCTTTGTAGGCACCTGTTTTGTCGAGATGAGATAGGCAAGCATGCGAACTTCCTTCTTATGGTATTTTAACAAATCCCGAACCATCACATCCCCTCGGTATCTGGTTTTGAGCAGATCAAAAACGGTGCAGGAAACCGGGAAATTCAGCAGTTCGATTTCATCAAAGGCATCCTCAAAAATCGAGCGCTCCAGAACAGGCAGCTTAAATTCCTTTGCAGGCTGCTCGATGAGCATAAGCCCGCGATTTGCTGGCTTGAAATTATTCATCAAAAGGCTTACCTGCACCAGAAGCTGGTTTTTGGTTTTTCCCGTAAAACGGAAAGCGCCGATAAAAATAAGCGTCTTTACATTCTCAATTCCCATCGGCACCCTGTTTATGAAATCTTCCAGCGATTTGTAGATGCCGTTTCTCTCGCGCTCAGCAGCGATGAACTGCGAGAGTTTGGAATCCAGGCCCTGCAGGTGCATAAAGCCCAGATAGATATCGGTGCCGTAAAGAGCGGTTTCAAATCCGCTTCTGTTCACGCAGGGGGTATGGATGACAGCGCCGGCCATCCGCGCTTCGTGCACATAGATTTCAGTTCTGTAGAACCCTCCCTGATTATTGATTACGGCAACCATAAATTCAATAGGGTAGTGCACCTTCAGATAAAGGCTCTGGTAGCTTTCCACGGCGTAGGATGCGGAGTGCGCCTTGCAGAAAGAATAGCCCGCAAAGGATTCGATCTGGCGGTAGATTTCCTGGCTCAGCGCTTCGGGATGCCCATTTGCGGCCGCTGAAATAAAGAAATCGTCCTTCACTTTCTGGAGCGCCGCTTTAGAGCGTCCCTTGCCCGACATGGCACGCCTTAGTATATCGCCGTCTGCAGCCGACAGCCCGCCGTAATGCAGGGCAATTTTGATCACGTCTTCCTGATACACCATAATGCCGTAGGTTTCTCCTAGCTCCTTTTCAAAGACCGGGTGAAAGTATTCAAATTTTGACGGGTTGTTATGGCGGAATATGTATTCCTTCATCATTCCAGACTGCGCGACTCCAGGACGGATGATCGAAGAGGCAGCAACAAGGGTTTTATAATTATCGCATTTCAGACGGCGCAAAAGCCCCCGCATCGCAGGGCTTTCGATGTAGAAGCATCCTATGGTTCTTCCTTCCGCAAGATAGACGTTTGCGGAGGGTTCGTTTTTTGAGATACTCGTGTCGCGGATATTGATCCGGATTCCTCTGTTCTTCTCAATTATCTTCACGGTATCATCAATATGCCCAATGCCTCTCTGGCTGAGAATGTCAAACTTGTCAAAACCGATATCCTCTGCCGTATGCATGTCAAAGAGCACTATCGGGAATCCTTTCGGGGGCATTTCCAGCGGCGTGTAATTGGTCAGCGGCTCTTCGGAGATCAATATCCCGCAGGAATGCATGCTGCGCATATTGGGATATTTTTCCAGCATCATGCCGTATTCCTGCACCAGTTTGACTATGGAGTTGGTCTGATGGAGCTTCATGGGATTTTTGGCCAGCATGTCCAGCTCGTCTTTTGGAAGTCCGAATACTTTGCCTACCTCGCGGAAAATCGAGCGGTATTTGAACTCTACATTAGTCCCGCAGAAAGCTACATACTCACTGCCGTATCGGTTGGAGATGTATCTCAAGATTACATCCCGCTCTTTCCAGCTCCAGTCGATATCAAAATCGGGAGGGCTCTTGCGGTTTTCATTCAGAAAGCGCTCGAAATACAGGTCAAGCTCCAAAGGGCAGATGTCGGTTATTCCAAGACAGTAGGCAATTATGCTGTTGGCGCCCGAGCCCCTTCCGATATGAAGGAAACCGCAGAAGGTGCTGTAGCGTATGATATCCCAGGTAATGAGGAAGTAGCCGCTGAATTCAAGGTCATTGATGACTTTGAGCTCTTTCTCCACACGCGCTTTTGCTTCTGCATTATGGCTTCCGTATCTCCATACCAGACCTTCTTCGGCCAAAGTGGTCAAAAGGGCAATATCCCCTTTTTTACTTTTGGTATAATGCCTTTTGTTTTTCGGGCTTTCAAAATCATACTTAAAATTACAGCGTTCGATGATGTATCTTGTATTCTGGATTATTTCGGGATAATCTTTATACATGGCGGTAAGTTCCGCTTCAGGAATCATGACATCCGATTTGCTGCACCAGTCATCAGGTTCGAGTTTGGAGAGAAGCTCGTTTAGGTCGACTGCACGAAGAATCCTGTGCAGGTTGTATTCCCTTTTGGTGCGGAATACAACTGGCTGAAGAATAACCATCTCAGCTCGTCGTTTTCTCCACTGTGAGACTACAAGTTTTTGCAGCTGGTCGGGACGGATGCCTATGTATTCATTATGCCGAAGCTCTTCGGGCACATTTTCTAAAGGATAAATGATGAAAACATCCGAGAAGAACGGTGCGGTTTCTGGCAACGGTTTCTTTTCAAAGTTATGCTCGGTCAGAAAGCGGTTCATCTGGGCGAGCCCCACGGCATTCTGCGCAAGGCCGATATAGCGCAATTTATGGCTGCAGCGGAATTCTATGCCGACAAGCGGTTTTATGCCTAGAGCCTGGCAGCCTTTTATAAAATCATAAATGCCCGTAACGGTATTGATATCGGTCAGGGCTGCCGCCGTGACACCGCAATCCGCTGCCTGCCTGATCAGATCATCCAGCGGTATGGTGCCGTAGCGCAGGGAATGGAATGAGTGGCAGTTGAGAAACATGATTTATTTTTTTCGTTTTAAAATTTCGTCTTTATTGTTGGGCTTGAAAGATGCGCCTGCGCATCTCATCACGGCATCAAAGCCGTAGCGGTTCTTCATTCGGTCCATGGCCTGATACAGGGCAAGCATCTCCTCGGTGTCATTGAACAGGTCGATCTGGTAGGTTCCCCTGACCAGTCCGCTGAATCGCACACCGATAAGGCGGAGCCTCATGCGGCGCTGGTAGAGCCTGTTGAAGAGATCCACCACCGTCTGGTTCAGGATATGGTCGGCCGAGGTATACTGCACACGGGACTGCTTGGTTTCGGTATCAAAATTGGCGTACCTGATCTTGACGGTCACAGTCGAGGCGAGCCACTCTTCGGCGCGCAGCTCGTAGGCCAGCTTTTCAACCATTCCCTGCAGGATCCTGCTGAGTTTCAATATATCAATGGTATCCTGGGAGAAGGTGTGCTCGGTGGAAATGGACTTTCTTTCCGTGTATGGCTCCACAGGCGTGTTGTCGATGCCGTTGGCTTTCTTCCAGAGTTCTGTTCCGTTTTTTCCGATCATCTGCTGCAGGGACTCGGCTGGCATTTCGGAGAGCGTGCGGATGGTGCGGATGCCGATTCTCGAAAGGAGCTCAAAGGTTTTCTGTCCGACCATCGGAATTTTTCTAATGGAGAGCGGGTTCAGGAAGGACTGCACCAGATGCTCCGGGATTTCAAGGTTCTGCTTCTGCTTGCCTTCGCCCGTGCCGATTTTCGATACGGTCTTGTTGACCGAAAGGGCAAAGGTGAGGGGCAGGCCCGTTTCCTTTGTGATTCGCTGCGCCAGCTCATCTGTCCATTTGTAGCTTCCGTAGAAACGGTCCATGCCGGTGATGTCGAGATAGAACTCGTCGATGCTGGCCTTTTCCACCACGGGCGCCTTTTCCTGGATGATTTCGGTGATGTCATGGGAGAGCCTCGAGTAGAGCTCCATGTCGCCCTTCATGATTTTGGCCTGAGGGCAGAGCTTCATGGCCATGTGTATGGGCATGGCCGAACGCACGCCGAATTTACGGGCTTCGTAGGAGCAGGACGCCACAACGCCCCTGTCCCCGCCGCCTATGATCAGCGGAATGCCGTTAAGTTCTGAATTGGAAAGCCTTTCGCACGATACGAAAAAGGTGTTCATGTCGATATGCACAATTGCCCTGCTCATGGTCTGTTCATTTTTATACAGACCAAAATTAGTACAGATAATAACATTTTGTAAAAGTTATTATGTTACAAATAGCAACAATTTTAAAAAAGCCTTATTTTTCAGCAGGTATTCATAAAAGAAAAAAGAAGCCGGAAAGGCTTTATTCAGAATTTACGGCATAGGGAATTCTGAAAAGAATGCTGTTTTTATTTTTAAAAAGGATTAAATGAATTTTAAAAAAAAATGTTATAAAGTGTTATTGTTTCTATAATTTTCAATCTTTTGCTTCAATTGCTGAAAATTATGCAGGTAAATTCCGTATATTTAAGGTCTGTTAACCGCTAAACGGATATAATTCGATTATTTATCGATCTTCAATTCTTACTTATCTGATATGTATTTTTTGCAGATTCTTAGATTCTTGTCTTCTGCAGCAGCATAAAGCATGAGGCCATGTCGCAAATATATAATTCCAAAAAGATTATCTATCTGGCAGATGATGATGAGGACGACAGGCTGCTGTTTCTCGATGCCGTTCAGGAGCTCAGCCTTCCGGTGACTGTCAATACAGCCGAAGACGGGCAGCAGCTTCTGAGTGCTCTTAATAAGGCCGCCGGGAGCCTGCCTGAAATCATTTTTCTGGACATCAACATGCCTGTCAAAAACGGTTTTGAATGCCTTGAGGAAATACGGCGGGGAACGCTGCCGTTGAGCGGCGTAAAAGTGATTATGCTTTCCACGAGCAGCAATGCTGAAAACATAAAGCGCTCCTATGATCTGGGAGCCGATTATTATGCCGTCAAGCCCAGCACATTCAAGGCCCTTAAAGATCTTCTGCAGAGCATAATGGAAATGGACTGGAGCATTGCGGGAAGAAACAAGGCAGAATTCCTTCTGGTTTGAGACGGCGTCCATCATAAAAAAGTACAGCCCTGCAGTGTGAACTGCAGGGCTGTTATTTTATAAATGAAAGCCGGTTTTAAACATCGGCTTCTTCTGAAAGCGATTGATCAGAGGCATCTTCCTGCATATTTTCCGCAGCTGCTTCCCGTGCCGAAGCCTGCGGTGCGGGAGTCTTTTTCATTAGGATATAAAAATCCCTGAGATGCCACCATGCCGGACAGCGGTCCACAGGTCCGCTGAAGTTTCTGATGGTGCTGTAGCAGCTCCTGAGAAAAACCTGCGTATCGGTAATATTTGCCCATTCCGTCAGTCTTACTTCCTTGGGCGGGGGATTGCTTTCAAAATAGCGTTTTATTTCTTCGTGGTTCATTCCGCAAATTTAGGCAAAATGCCCCGCACTTACAAGGGAAGAACGGGAGCATAGCATTTGATTTGCTTCGGATTCATCCGCTTTTCCAGCAACGTTTTGAAGACCAACAGCATGCAGCTTGCTAAAAATCTGCCCACTTTTTGGGTATCGAGAATATTTCTTTAAGCCCTCAGCGAATAGGAAGATAATTGCTTATAGGAAAAATAGACCGTTTTTTATAAATAATGGATGAATTTTCATAATAATCACTCAATGCAATTGATCTAATTTGGCACTTTGAAATTGTGCTATAATTCAAATGATTTTTTAACAAGTGGAAAATATTATCTACTGACTATTGGCAAAGATGATAATCCTACACCTTAAAATTAAACCAATGAAAATACCGGAATCATTTAAAAAAGTGATACTTGAAGTAATCTGCCTGTTATATATACTTCTATTTGTTTATGCTTCAGTAAGCAAAATGATAGATTTTGAAAACTTCCAAATCCAGCTCGGGCAATCACCGCTAATAAGTGCATTTGCTGGCTTGGCAGCACCAAGTGTACTGTTTCTTGAGCTTTTAACAGCTCTGTTGCTTATGGTACCCAAATTAAGAATGGCAGCATTATTTCTAGCACTGGGCATGATGAGCTTATTTACTACCTATATTATAATTATTTTAAATTATAGTTCTTTTATACCTTGTTCATGCGGAGGCATTTTAGAAAAAATGAGCTGGCGAAGCCATCTCATCTTCAATATTGCATTTGTGTTACTGGCAATGACAGCTATTTTGCTGCACCATAATATAGAAAAGCCATATCATTCAAGAAAAAAAAGCTATTTAATTTTGGTGAAAATGATTTCCACAATTATCTGTACTACCGCCATTATAATAATTCTATTTCGACGCTCAGAGAGTATTATGCACTTTGAAAATCCTTTTATAAGACGTTATCCTCAACATCCAGCAGCGTTTGAAAACCAGCTGGACTTAAAATATAATTCCTACTACTTTGCTGGGGAGTCAGGAGGCAGAATCTATCTGGGTAACTATACCGCTCCCTTAAATATTAAGTCAGCAGATCAAGGACTGAAAAGTCTGAAAGCGGAGAGAATTACTTTTAGGACTAACGAAATTCCATTTAAGAAACCAATTGTATCTGTACAGGGATTTTACTTTTTTCTAAAAGAGGGATCCGTACCTGCAGTCTACCGGGGAAAAACTTCGGACTGGAAAATCAATTATAATTTAAAAGGAATACCCTATTTCACACAGTCGGTTCAAATCGACAGTACAACTACTGGATTCAGATCCAATAATGGAGAAAATCTAGGGAACATTTTAGGAGTCTTTAACCAATACTCTAGACCTTCAATTAAATATAATGGACGTCTACTCCAGAGACAGATCGATGGAGTTTTTGACACTGATGGAATATTGCTCTACAGTGAAAAGATACAACGGTTGGTATATGTCTACTTTTATAGAAATGAGTTTATTATAGCAAATAATAGCGGACATCTCGTAAGGAGAGGCAATACGATCGATACTGTTTCAAAAGCGAAGATAGGAGTGGCCTATCTTAAAGGAAATAAGGAGCGTACTATGAATGCCCCGCCGTTAATTGTAAACGCTAACGCCGCAGTATATGATAATCTACTTTTTATACATTCTAGAATCAAGGGAAAGTTTGAGGATAACAAACTGTGGGAGCAGGCGTCAATAATAGATGTTTACGATATCTCAAAAAATATATACCTGATGAGTTTCCCAATCTATAATTTAGAGGATAATAAGATGAGAAGCTTTTATATAACGAAAGAAAATTGCTTTGCTCTGATTGGAAATAGTATTGTAGTTTATAAATTCCGGGATATATTGAAAAAAGAGTTTAAAAATAATGGTTTTGTAAAAAAATGATATTAAAAATATACTGGCCAGTATCAGGAAACAGATCGAAAACCTGTAGAAAAAAGTAGATCAGAGTTTAATTTAATATTTATATTATGAAAACGCTATTATTTAAAAATGGAATTGCAGCAGCAACAGTTGTCGTTGCAATTACAGGAGCCTTTGCGTCCTCGATGCAGAGCAGTTCAAAAAGTTTGGCCCCTAGAGTCGGCTACACGCTGAATGCTAAGGACGATTGCAATATCCAAGTGGCTTGTGACGATAATCCGACACCATTTGTCTGCCGACTAAATGGTACCTCAGGACCACAGGCCTACGGTAAGAATGCACAAGGACAATGTGTTGAAATACTATATCGTCCGATGCAGTGAAAATTGAGTAATTAGCTTTACCGCTCCAGTGATATGGAGCGGTATTGTTAAATATAAAATCTGATTTTTTTAAGTAAACGAAGAGGCATATTTTGTATGCTGTCCAATGATAATAAACAATTATGAAGAGAATTATTCTTAAAAACCGTTTATCTATTCTAGCCGTAATCCTTGCAGCGTCCAGCGCGTTTGCCAATTCGTTCAAGCCGCAGCTTGAAAAACGTCGAGGTCCTGCTGTGGGTTACACTTTGAATGCTCAGCAACAATGTGATATTGCAGTCGCTTGTGATGATAATCCCAGTCCATTTATCTGCCGTTTAGGCGGAACAACCGGACCAATAGCCTATGGAAAGAATGCGCAGGGGCAATGTGTAATAACGCTCTGGCGTCCATTTTAAAAGCTTATTTAAAGATAAGCCGTTCAGACACATGAACGGCTTTGTTTATTGTATGAATTAATTCATAGCATTGTCTATCCAACCTGAGATTTTTTCTTCTTTTAGAAAATAGTCAAACCATTGCAAAACTCTGTGTGTCAAATCCTCCTGATTGGAAGGTATAGCCAATCCATGACCTTCATTAGGATACAGCAGCATTACATTTTTTTTACCAAGACGACGCAGGGCCATATGATATTCGACGGTCTGCTGCCAGTCAACCTGCGTATCTGCCCTCCCGCTCCATGTGAGAAGCGGAATCTTTAGACTGTTAATATAGGCGACTGGCGAGTTTCGATTATAAACATCGGGATAATTAAATGGATCCTTATTATTCATATTCCACTGATCACCTTGGAAGCGCCATATATCGGGCCTGCCTGTTTTCCAGTTTACAGTTAAATAAAAGCGGCCTAAATCTGTAATTGCCCCGCTGACTACAGCTGTTTTAAAGAGGCTGGATCGGTTTGCAATGAACGCAGACTCATAACCGCCGAAAGAATGGCCCATTAGGCCAACACCTTCGGGATTGACAATGTTCATGGAGAGTATTTTTTTTACACCTGATTCGGCGCAGTCCAATGAGGATAGCCCTTGATTTTCATCCTCAATGATGATATCAGGAAGAAAGAAAAAGTAGCCTTTAGAGGTAAAAACTGCCGGATTAAATCCTGTTTCATTCTTTAAGGTAGGAATGGAATATAAATGCAGATTTTTTGACTGGTTTTCATAAACATGGACAATCATAGGATATTTTTTTGTGGGGTCATATAAAGCCGGATAATATAAAACACCTTTGAGTTTCTGATGCTTTGAATTCTCAAAAGTTACGAGTTCGTTATTTCCCCAGTGATAATTACTATGCTGCGCATTGCTCTGGAAAATTGTACTTTGCCGCAGATCTTCCTGCTGAATGACCAGCCCAGGCGGAAGAGAAAATTTTTGAATCCTGTATAGAAACTTTTTGCCGGAAAATGAATATTTGAGCTGGTCAATATATGCATCCTCATAAACGATTGGTTTTTCGCCGATATTTTCTTTCCATAGAAAAAATCCTGTTTTTTCATCAGCACCTCTGGCATTTAAAATAATCTCTTTAGTTAGGTCATAGACTTCATGGTTCAAGCTTCCATATGTACTATTAAGTAGGGCACTGCCTGGATCACAACCAAAGCGAAACTTTATTTCTTTTTCCCTTCCGTGGGTAAGTCTTCTCGCTTTAGAACCGTCAAATCTTACAGCCCAGATATCAAATTGGTCATAGAGAAGTATTTCTGTATTACTGCTGCTCCATCCAGCTTGTCCAAATGCACTGTTGGAAACCAAAGTATGTACTTTGCCATTGAAAACTGTTTGTAAATTTTGAGTTAGGTTAGTATGCAGGTCTTTGATAATATTATAAGTCCACCAGTTGCCGTCTTTAAAATAAGCAAGATAACGTCCGTCAGGAGATGCTGTTAAATATTCATAATAAGATGAAAACCTGCTCAGTATTTTCTTTCGCTGCATCGTGGCAAGGTTAAGCAGATAATAATCTCGCGGTGCATAAAGAGTAAATTGTGGCTCATACTGCAGTTTATTGGACAGAATCGCATACTTTTGGTTTCCCGTGAAAAAAACTTCAGGAAGTTCATCTGTGCTTACCTCAATAGGTCTTCCTTTATTCGGTTCCCACATCATAATTTTGAGAGTTTCACTGGGAATTTCACCGATATATGCGTACGAATATACTAACTTATCATTTGTGTTCCAGACTTCAGGCTGCGAATAAGATTTAGAAAGTTTGTCAGATTTTCTTTTCCTGATATGGAAAAAGACACGCTGGAGGTCTTCTGAAATTAAAATTTTATCTGGAGGTGAAGAAACAATTTCTGCGCCCTCAGGAAGTCCCTGCGGAACTCCACTATTAAATTCAAATAATCTTTTCAGGTCATTGCGGTACATAAATATTGAATTTATTTTCCTATCTGGCGACAACGAGTAAAAAGCGACTGCTCTGCCATGTGGATCCCATGAAAATTCCGTAAAATGATTTGAACCGGAAGCGATTTGTTTTTCGGACTTATCTTTTAAATTGATCAGTATCAATTTGCAACTGCCGCTGCTGCAAGTGCTGACGATTAGCCATTTATTTTTAGGACAAAGAGAGAACTGTGTGGCATGTTCTACTGATTTAATTATTCTTCCATCAGGACTTTGAATAAGTAGCGACTTTTCTTTTCCAGCGTTAGCTTTTAGTAATATAATAAGATTGTATTGCTCGTTATATTGATAGGAAGAAACATTCGAAATACTTTTCTGCTGCCCATTACTCAAATCAATAAAGCTAAGGCTGTCTTTTGTCTGGGCGTAAAAGTATTGATCTGAAGTAATGCAGGAGTTATATCCCATCGGAATATTAAATGTTTTTCCCGTGTCAGTTATGTTTCTGATAAATAACGTATCACGATTGTTTTCATATTGTAAGGAATAACTAGTCCATCTTCCATCAGAAGAAAATTTATCAATGAAAGTTTCCGCCCAGAGGCGGTAATCTTTCTCCTCTAGCTCTTTTTTCTGCAATGCCTGCCCATTTAAAGGGCAGGTTTCCAATTGCAAAACAAATAAAAAAAATAAATATATAAGACAATCCTTTAATTGAACTTCTTTAAGGGAGAACCGTTTATTTTTTGATGCCATATTGTATTTTATTTAGTAACCAGGATTTTGGGGTTGAAGATTTGGATTGGTGATTAATTCAGTTTGAGGTATAGGGAACAATTTGTCTTCTGAATTCCATCCTGCTTTTACTGGTTTGAGAGTTTTATCAAGCACTTCAAGACGTTTCAGATCAAAAAAGCGATGGCCAAGCTCGGTAAAATACTCCCATCTTCTCTCCTGCAGTATTGCATTTGCGATTTCATCTGCGGTCACTGCAGCTGTTTTGTCTAATCCAGCGCGTATCCTGATTTGGTTCAAATCTTCTTTTGATCCAGTTAAATTTCCTTGGCGCGCCCTGGCTTCTGCGCGGATGAGATACTGCTCGGCTAATCGGAACAATACAGAATATTCCTTGGATTGCGCCGTATTATCCCGTTCCTTATATTTGAAGGGATGATACCAAATTGAAGTACCATTTGAAACAGCTTTGATCCAATGAGATTTGCGCAGGTCATTTGCGGCAAAGGAATCAAAGAGCGAAGGGCTGAGAGAGGCTGCTGTTGGAGGGGTGCTTATAAAAATAAAGGATGACCCTTCCTTTGTGTTCTGCCCCGCAAATGCCGGCTGAAGCTGCCAGATAGTTTCTTTCGAGCTGACAAGAAAAGTGCGGTCTATATCCTGTTCCAATGAAAACAAATTATTTTCATTTAAAACTGCTGAGGCTTCATTAGAGGCTTCAGCATATCGATTGCTGTACAGATAAACTCTTGAGAGCAGTGCATGACAAACCCACTTGTTGGGACGGATTCTTTCCACAGTACTGTATGAAGTTGGCAGCAGGAGGACGGCACTGTTCAGATCAGAAAGAATATGCTCATAAACTTTCTGCATATCTATACGCGAGACCTTACTGTTTTTTCTGTAATCGGTATCAGTGATGTAGGGAATAGAACCAAAAAGATTTGTGAGATAAAAGTGCACCAATGCCCTGATAAAGAGTGCTTCCCCTTTAAGCTGTTTTTTATTTTCAGGGGAAAGATTCTGGCTCTTTTCTACTCCTTCTATAAGCGCATTTGAGGCATAGATCTGATTATAAGAAGTATTCCAGTAGTCCTGGACTGCCGTTGTGGAAGGAAGCAGTCTATTGCCATAAAATAAAGAGCCGGAGCTTGAAGCATTTTCATATGAAACTGTTTCATCGGCGTAGTTCCCAAGCTGGAGCGATAAACCTGTAAAGGAGCCTGTCAGCATGCCTGTGTCACGTATTTTGGCATAAATATTAGCTAAGGCTGCTGCAGCCGTTGCTTGATCTTCGAATACCTCTGAAGTTGAAAGCTGTGATTTAGGAAGACCAGTTTCAACAAAAGAGTCGCATGCTAGGAGCTGCCATAAAACTACAGCAACTGTTAAGACTGTTATTTTTTTCATTTTCTGATAGTTAAAATGTTAGTTGTATGCCTGCGCTGAGTACTTTAAGCGGCGGTAGAAATCCCGCACCTCCGAATTCCGGATCCCCGTCTTTGAATTTTGTGAATGTCAGTAAATTTTGTCCCTGAAGCATGATTTTTAGGCCTGTCTGTTTAAGTGCCAGCGGAACATCGAATGACAAGGCTATATTTTTAAGACGGATATAAGACCCGTCCGTCACAGTAGCATCGCTGAGGGAGTAATAATAATCAGCCATCAATGCTTCATAATTGGATCCAGTTGTTGCAATCTGGTACGATGCATTATCCCCGGGCTGCGTCCATGTTGCGCTCATATCCCGCAACTGATTAGACATCATTCCAGCAGGTCCCATCGGATAGATTCTGCTTTTTTGTTTTACAAACTGCAAGAGAAAGTCTAAATTCCATCTTTTATAGTTAATTTGGTTTTGAAGCCCCCCATAAAATGCAGGGTTAAGATTCAGGGCAGTCTGCCTATCATCCGGAAAAGAGATTGTATTGTCTTTGTTAGTGTCCTCAAATCGGTAAACACCCGTCTGTGGATCTACGCCTTTGTAATGATACAACAGCTCGATGTTTAGCGGCATACCTATTCGATACTTCTGGCTGTATGTTGAACCTTCTAGATTAGGAAAACGTAACAAGGTGTTTTTAGCAAAAGTTATGTTGAAATTTGTAGACCATTTAAATTTGGAATCATTAAAATTTACCGCCCTTAATGTGAGTTCAAGACCTTTGTTTTCTATCTGCGCATCTAGGTTTGTCTGTATAACCTGAAATCCCGTTGTGCCTGGCAATGGAAGACCGACCAGCTGATTTGAAGAGCGATTCCGGTACCAGGAAACAGTTGTGAAAATCCTATCCTTTAAAAATCCAAGCTCTAATGCGAATTCCAGTTTTTTATTAATTTCCCATCCAAAATCTGGATTGTAAAGTCTTGAGGGCTGTAATCCAGTTAAGCCTCCATAATTTATTCCAGATGTGGTATAGGTGTTAAGAAACTGATAGTCACCGATCTTGTCATTTCCTGTCGTTCCGTAGCTGCAACGGATTTTACCAAAACTTAGCCAATAGCTTTCAGTTAAAAAGTTTTCTTTTGAGAAAATCCATGCTGCACCAGCAGCTCCAAAAGAAGCGAACTGGTTTCCTGGCCCAAATCTGCTTGAACCGTCCCGTCGTCCTGTCAGATTAAGAATATAACGCTGCTGCAGGTTGTAATTGACTCTGGCGAAAAAAGCTTGATATTTATATTGATCCTGGTCGTTGCTGTAAATAGTTATGTTTTTTGCTGCTGCAAGGTTGTAAATTAAGCTGTTGGAGGCGAATCCGCTAGCAGTCTGATACAGGATATCGTTTGTCTGGCTCTGGAAAGTACCGCCGACCAGCACGTCAAATTTTCCATTAGCTATTGCCATGCTGTAATTGATCTGAGGTTCTATTATCCAAGATTTACGGTCCGTATCGTAGAGATAGATCGCAGAACGTGCACTGGTGACATTATTGGCCGGGTTAAAAATGGTGGAAGGCCGGGTTCTAGTTTCGGAACTGCCTAGATTGGTAAAACCAAAGCTGCTTTTAATGGTAAGATCTTTTAGGATTTCATATGAAAGCGTGCTATTAGCTATTAGATTATTTGTTTTTGAACGGAATTGTGCATTAAGATTTCTAAGCGGATTCTCCCAAGTACCGTTTTCCCAGTTAAGGCTTCCATCAGGTTTATATAGAGCAGGGGCATTAGGAGGGAGATATCTAGCATCAAAACTCAGGTCAAAGGAAGGCAGGTTATTATTCTGGCTGTTGTAGCCTCCTGTAAAACTAATGCGGAATCTTCCGTCTTCTGACTTATGGTTTAAATTAAGCTGCAGTCCGCCCGTCTTATAACGAAAGTCTCCGGGATATACAGTACTTTGCTGATGCCAGTTACCGTTGAACATAAACTGCGTCTGCTCTGATCCTCCCGATACAGTGCCTTGAAGGTCATTCATCTGTGCTGTACCTCCAAGAAGCTCCTTCTGCCAATCAGTATATCTTTTCTGATCCCAAGTTCCGTTTATGTCGTAATCCCAGTCATTAAATTCAGAAAGTCCATCGTTTTTAAAAGCCTGTCTTCGCATTGCCAGATACTGCTCTGTGTTCATCAGGTCAGGAAATATTGTAATTGTCCCTGCACCCGTCGAGCTATTAATGGTGAAAGATGTCTTTCCTTTTTTCCCTTTTTTGGTGGTAATGAGAACAACTCCATTTGCGCCCCTTGAACCATATATTGAGGTTGCATCTGCATCTTTGAGGACTTCAATGCTTTCGATCGAATCTGGGCTAATGCTATTAAGCGGACTGGAAACTGTCGGGAAAGGACTAGAGGTTTGCGCATGTCCGATTGGATCCGAAGAATACGGAACACCATCAATAATGTACAACGGTGCATTGGCATCGGACCGAAGGCTGTTCTGTCCTCTGATTTTAATATCAAATCCACCGCCAGGAGCACCTGTAGTCTGGGTGATGCTGACACCAGCCATCCTTCCCTGCATTGTGGCCAAAACATTTGTGACTGGCTGGGTATCGATATCTTTAGATGTAATTCGAGCAATGCTTCCAGTACGTTCGCTTTCTTGTACAGAGTAATATCCGGCATTAACTTTGACTTCCTGCAGAGTGGTGGCGTCAACCTGAAGTACAATATTAATTTTTGACCGGCTATTAATGGGTATGTAAGCGGTTTTGAATCCTAAATAAGATAATACTAAGGTATCTTGGGCAGATGCAGAAATACTAAAATGGCCGTTGTAGTCAGAAATCGCGGCAGTCATGGAATCTGCCTTTAATGAGATGGTAACGCCGGGCAGGGGACTAGAGCCATCGGAGACAGTTCCCTGTATCTGATGCTGTTGGATTAAAGAGGTGCTGCGCCGCAGACTGTTTTTGGCAAATGAAGGGGAGAAAGAGATTAGAAAGCCTATGCGCTTTTTGGGCAACCGACAGGCATTCCCAGTCGAATGCATCACGGCATTTGAAGCTGCGCAGGCGCTGTCCAAATAGCCTCAGGCTGATTGGATTGTATATTTTTTTTTCGATAAAGTCCCCTATAATCTCCGCCCTGTCGAACTCATGCAAAAAGCGTTCTCTCTGTTCGCCTTCGTCGTCCTGCTCCGTCCATTCCCTGTGCATTTCATACATCCAGTACAGGTAGCTGTCCTGCTGTCTGTAGTAGGGGACTTCCGCAATATGGTACAGATAGGAAAAGAGGCTTAAAAGCAGTTTGGCATTTCTTTTGTACCACGCATCGTGGCTCATCCAATACAGCGGTTCGACGGGTATGTAATACAGGGTCGTCCCTGTATCGCAGGTTTCCTCGCTTTCAAGATAGGTTTCAGCACCGTCCTGTATCAGACTGATTTCGGGGCAGTCCGCGTACTGTTTTTTCAGCATCCGCTCCGCATCCCACAGCGACAGCGCTAAATTGTACGGATATTCAAAGCAGTCGGTCTGCATGGGGGTGATGCCGTAATGCGCTGTCAGATGCGAAAGGGATTTGTAGAACTGCGGCTGCATTCTTTTGTGTTCCCTACGGGGCTGTACGGTTTTGCACTGCTCCAGTTTGGGCAGGAATGATATTCTCAGAAAATTATCGGAAGCATTCCGACAGGGACTGATTTTGCTCTGTCTTTCTGAATTTCCCCCGCGTCTTTGGGTCTGTGCATCCAAGCCATGAAATTTCCCAGCTGGTCGTGCAGCTGTCTTTGTCTTTTCTGCCGCGGCAGGCTTATTGTGCCTGCTATCGTTTTTTTTCTGCATGGTTCATTGCCTTTAAATTAGGTTATCCTTTTGTTCCCATTACGGTTTCGAATCTGTATTCCACCGCATCGTCCCTGATGACTGGCGCTGAAATTTTGGAGGTCGTCAGGATAGGGTATGTCGGGGCGTAGAAATTCAGCACCGCCTCGACGCTCCATCTAGGTTCGGGGTCGCTCAGCCTTATCTGCTGACCCTTTTCAATGATTATGAAAACCCGCTGTAGGTGTGTTGCTAGTAACATATCGCTGCATTTTAATATTCATATTCCTCTTGGTCTTCTTCTTCCTCTTCATATTCCTGCTCCTCAAAGGACATTTCCTCATCGGGCTGAATCTCTGCATGTTCGGGATAGAGCGCCTCTTTGGGCGGTTCGGGCTTTTCCTGTTCTGAACCGAAAAGGCTCGGAGCGGAGAACCTGTCCGACAGGGATGTTCTCTTTCTGCGTATTTCGTCGGCTCTGTCGGGAAATTCCGCCGCTTCGGGAACTTTCATCCAAGCCTCACGGAATCTGCCCTGTTTTTCCAGTTCTTCAGCCTTTGTCATGGCATCGCTGAATCTTTTGTCTTTGGCTTCGTGCTGCTTTTTCTGCGCATCGGCTTTCTGTTTCTCCTTTGCCGACTGCATTTTCACCTGTTCCAGCTGTTTCATGAAAGATTCCATGTCTGCCATCAGTCCCGATGCGCTCTGCATCGGGGCGGTAATGGTGTGAAAGAAACCGCTGTCGAGTTCCTCTGCTGTTCCTCTCAGGTTGAGCGGGGGTATGATGTTTTTGGCATTGTCCCCGCAGGCTTCGTTTTTAAGCATGACCGATACGACAAGGATGCCTTCGGTCGATTTTGCGATGGTCAGGTGCAGATCCCCTGAAATGTCCATCTGTCTTATCTGATTGAAAAAATTGCTGTTCATAGCTGTAGATTTTAATGTCTGTTTTTTATCGGCTTCACATACTGAGAAGCTGTAAGACGGCCGCTTTGAAGGCAGCCGCCCGTCTTTTTTTAATTCAGCATCAGCGCCTTATTGCCGTCCACGGCAAAAGAGGTGCAGAGTTCGAAGGCTTTCTGCGATTTCAGCTGTGCCGTTCCTCCCATCACGATGGACTGCAGTTTTGCTTCATCGTCCTTGTAGGTGCGCACGTTCTGATAATATCCTGTCACGGCATTGTATGCGCCATAAAGCGTTCCTTTTGTGGTTTCCATCTGTTGGGTGTCGCTTGCCATGGCATAGGCAAAAGCATCTTCCACGGTGTTTCTGAAAATGGCGGACACTGCATCATCTGCGCCAGTTTTAAGCATTTCCAGAGTTTCCCTGTTCGGGCATAATGCCAGCTGAATCAACTTTTTGACCTCTGTATCCGTAACTTTTACTTTAGCCCAATGGTTGAAGATGTCCTCCAGCTGACTGCTGAGCGTGTTTGCCAGTCCCATGACCTTGTGCGCATCATCAAGGCGCTGTTTTGCTCCCGAAGTGTGTCGGATGCGCACCACGTTGCTCATGCTGCGGAGCGAGGCGTTAAGTGTGTTTTGGCATACGATTCGGATGGGAGTGAAGGCTGCTGTAATGCTTCCGCTTCCATCGTGGGAGGTGGTCAGGAAAATATATTTTTCAGTCACATCATCCCCGCTGCCGACCCTGATGTAGTCGGGAAGCTTGGCTGTAATGAAGATGCGTTCCCCGTTCCCTAACGCCCCTGCGGTTTCATACAGGATGCCTTCGCCGCCGCCGACTATGGCGTCAAAAAAGCTGAACGCCTCACGGTTCTGTACTATATGGTAGTCTTTCCCCACTACGCCCAAAACCGTATTGCTGTCGGTGCGGATGGTCGAGAAATAATCGGGAACGTGCAGTTCTGCGCCTGCCGTCACAGTACCGTCCTGCATTTCCTCCTTTGCCAAGGCTTTGGTGTATAAAGGCGTTTTGGCGACCTCGTAATCCAATTGGGCGTGCCTGATGGCTTCTGCGCTTGTCGGATAGTCCTGCACCGTTTTTCCGAGATTGTGCCATGCTTTCTGCTTTACGCTGAAAAATGAATAATTTCCTGTGCTGCTGTTGTAATTGATATTGTGTGCCATGATAATTGTTTTAAAGTTGAAACTTGATATTAATTCCTATGTGAGCCTTAAAACGGCAGGTCTTCCTCAGGTTCCTGCACAGCAGGTCTGCTGCTTTTGTTCTGTGTTGCCGTAACTTCGCCCTGTTCCTTTTTTACGCCTCCGTGCAGCTTAATCTGCGAGGTATTGAAGTTCAGTCCCGCATGCAGTTCCCCGTCGCTTCCTTTCCATGCTCTTGCGCTTACCCTGCCTGACAGTTCCACAAGAGTTCCCTTTCTCAGTATTTCCGCTACTTTCGGGCTAATCCAGTAGGCGCAGTCGAAGTAAGTGGTCTGTTCCACTCGCTCGCCCTCCTTGCTTCTGTAGCTATCGTTTGTCGCTATTGAAAAATTCACGACCTGTCTGTTTCCTGACAAGGTGCGTACCTCTGCGTCTTTTGTTACTCTTCCGATGATGTTCATGATTTCTGATTTTTAAGGATTAATTTTTTTTGAAATTTTATTTATTCGGCAATGACGAGGTGGAGCTGTTTTGTTTCATTTTCCGCTTCCAATATTTTATTTCTCATTGCTGACATTTTTTTTATTCGTTTAAAGAGCCGGTGTATGCTATGTTTTGTTTCATGAGCATAAAAAGGTTAGTGTTTAGCAGAAGCAAGGCTTTGATGGAAAATACGACCCGTATGGGTGGAGATTTTATATCAAATCCGCAGGACATGGCCTTGCTTCTGGGTTAAGAACACGGAGATACCTTTGCTCCTGAAATAAGACAGAAGCATACAGGCTGTTGGCAAAAAAATAACGGGAAGCCATGTGACTAGGATATTAGAGCGGGAATAGGATGCAATCTGAAATTCTGAATTAGATAAATTGGTATATATTATTGGAAAACAGGTATTTGTACCTGTTGTCTGTTTGATGTTTTTTCTATATTTATTGTGTGTTTTGCGTTTGACATTTTTCTAGATTTAGAATTATGAATAATTGGGCGCAGATTTGAATTGTATAAGATTCGATACCTGAATTAAACTAAGATGAATATTGGTTGGAACATAAATATTAAGTGTCATTTAATATGATTTGTTATGGGAGAAAATTATAAAATGGAACTGGCGGAAGCTGTTGAGATGGCTAAGCAGGAACTTTATGGTATTCCTGGCGTCCTAAATATTGAGCAGGGCTTTAGATTTAAAAATGGATGGATTACGGACGAAGAGGTCATCTCTGTGCAAGTTGCGGAAAAAATTAATGAAAAGACGCTGCTTGAACTGGCGGTGAAACCTCTGCCTGCAGAGTTCATGGGATACGGAATCGATGTGGTGGCTGCGGGATTCGAACAGCAGCTTGAATATTTGGGGGTGGATGTAAGCTTTTGGGCTGCGCCAAAGCCAGGCAATTATCGTGAGCCTGCAAATATTGGGCTGCCCCGTGTAGTTGAGTATATGGAAGCGGTTTTTCATGTTAGCCCTGATTCGGGATGGCCAAATCTGAAGGATTTTCTTAAAAGAGTAAGCAGCAGGCTTACTGCAACCATGTACGAGTGGGAGGCTGAGCACATTAGTTCGGCAATTTTTGAGGCTGTGCAAAACTGCAACGGGAGCCTTAGAATGGTTACCCAAAACGATGGCACTGATAGAGCGGTGAATAATATGAAGAGCCGTCTAGGGAGTAAATTTGAGCATGTCTGGTCATCTGTAGGAAGCGGCAAATTAATTGCGAGCGACTATCATATAAAAGTAGCAGCGCGAGATGATGAGGAGTTCTGGCTGAGCAGCGGAAATTGGAAGAATTCGAACCAAGCCGATATTGATCCGGCAGGCAAGGGCCAGGCTATTCCCGGACCGCTTGCGAAACATAACCGGGAGTGGAATGTGGTAATAAAAAATGCGACGTTGGCTACCATTTTCAGAAAGTACATAGATTGGGATTATCAGGAAGCGCTGCGTGTGCCTTTCGATGTTAAAGAAAAGCTCGCAAATTCCTATGTCTTTATCTCTAAGGGGATCTGTCCTCCAGTACCTCCGATAGTAAGATATTTTAAGCCGTTGACAGTTAAGCGCATACTTGATGTGCAGCCTCTGCTGACTCCGGATAAAAATTCTGAGGGCCAGCGTATGTTCCTTTATCATGCGACAGAAATGGTTAAAAGTGCAAAGGTTAGCATTGACATTGAAAACCAGTCTTTTTCATTATTGGAGAACAACGATCCTGTTTATGAAAGCTTTTACAGGGCGGTTGTCGAAAAGCAGAGCAATGGCGTGGCGGTGAGGATAATTTTCAGGGATCCGCGTGAATTTGGGGCTAAAGGGCAGGCTGGTTTGGTTAAAACACTCACAAGGCTTAAAAAATTTGGCTTTAATACTGATAATATAAAAGTACAGTGCCGATGCCATACCAAAGCAATAATTGTTGATTCTTCAGACCAAGCCAATGCTCAGGTTTTATTCGGAAGCCATAATTTAACCACGACGGGAGCCATGTACAACAGGGACGCCAGCTTATTGATAAGAGACAGGCCAGTGGCGCAATATTTTCAGGAGATTTTTGATTTCGACTGGAGCAATTTAGCGGTTCAGCAGACTGTCGAAGGCCTTACTGCTGTAAAACTTGCTTTAGCGTCAGAAGCGGCGCCGGAAGGATTTAGAAAGGTTCTGCTTTCTGAAATTTTAGGAGAAGCTTAGGTAAATGAAACAGGTTTAAGATTTTTCAAAATCTAAATCTGTGCAAGACGATTATCTTTACTGTAAACGCTCGGCAAAATCCAGGATCTTGCTGCCGTTTATAGCCGCTCCAAGGTTAATTGGCAATTGCGTCTTTACAATCTTTTTCTTTTTGATTGGCACTCTTTCTATTTCTCCTTCAGCGGTGTATTGCGGTCCCTCGTATAAAATACCAAGCAGGATTATCCGATATTTGACAAAATAATGGTTTTCATTTCGATCCATATATTGGCCGATATTGTAAATAATGATCGGCGATCCGCTTGAGCCGGGAAAACACGCCGCATCAATTAAAAATTCATCGTAGCCAAGATATGGCAGTCTTGGGCTGGTTGCAGTAATTCCTTTTCTGACAATGGGTTTGTTGTTGTGGTCATCCCAAATGTTTTCAGGATATCCGACCATTATGATTTCTTCGATGGCACATAAGTTTTCAATTTCCTGTTTAGTGGGGATATGGCTGGAGTCAAACGCTCCGTAAAAAAAATCTTCTTTGATTAAGTGCTTAATTGATTTTATCGGCAGAATGCATAAGTCGACTTCGTCGTCGGGATGGTTAATCCAGTGCGATTGGAAGTCTTCAAGGAAAATTGTCAAATGTTCAGTGTTAATCTGTTCTCCATTTTGGTCTTTCTTGGTTAGGGTAAACTGGCCATTCTGGACTCCATCTACAACATGACAGTTGGTTACAATCACTAAGCTATCCAGTGTTTCTGGGGTTTGCGGATCGAAATCAAAAAAGAAGCCGGTACCTGTGCCGCCATTTTTGCCAAAAGTTTCTATTCTGACAGTTGCTGATGTGATAAGATCGGTAACGGAAATATCGTTGGAATTCTTGTTTGAGAGTTCTTTTGCCATAAAGTTTTATATTTTATCAGGGGTGGTTATTTGCAGATCTGCTGATATAATAGATTTTTAAGCCAGCTAGTTCCGGCTGGAATATTTCATGTAAGCTTCAACTTCAAGATGGAGCCGAATTATGTCTGCGATGAATTTGGACGCTGTTGAATTCCGCTTTCCAAGCAGGGATCTGGCTATTGAACCCTTCGCAGCGCCTGATGCTCCTTGTCCGCTGTAAAGCAGATTGTGTTTTATCTTATTTTTCAAGGGCATTAATTCATCAGGAACAGGAGCGCGCAAAGCGGACCTTATCTCAAGCTCGGATTCAATCAATCTTTCCTTTGCGTTGCCTTTTCCAATGCAGAGTTTATAAATTGCTGCGGTACTTTTACCGATAAAATAATTAAAACTCGGTTTCATAATTATGTGAAATTATAATAAGACGAAATTTGAATCCTTATTGAAAAAATCCTCACACCTTTTTTTAACCATTTTATAGCTGCTATCGCCGAAATAATATTTTTTTAAGTATTCTATCATGGTACGGCATCCGCTTTTGTCGTAAGCTGCAATAGATCTGGCAACAGTTAGATCTATATTTTCGGTTCTGAAAGCGGGACTTCCACCCTTGTGCAGGGGTGTAGTTTTAGGCACCAGTTCAAAATGACCGAATTTGCCGGTAGGCTGATGGATCAGGTATTCCACTTCGTATTCTTCTGGGTTTTCTTTTGGAATTTTTATGTTCTTAATCCTTTTAAATATGTACTCTGCTTCCAGCTTAAGAGGCGGATTTCTGAAAACGTTGTTCTCGTATGCCCAAATGAAATAATCTAAATCGGCAAACAAAATCTGCGGCAGCGTCTTGCCCAAATGCTTTTTTAAATTTACTGCTGTAAATACCATAGCGATTTCATTTTTTTAATTAAAATGCTGATTATTGGCGGAATTCTAATGTAAATATACTCTTTAAAAATAACAAATCAGCTATCTCTAATTGATAGACATGTGCTTCCACTTTATGCCAGTGAAAACCGATTTATACATCATGACATTTAATTAAAATAAATTTCTATCTAGTGTAATTATAATCTAAAATGGATAATGAGATGGAAAACGAGACAGGTTACAATGAGTCGAAAATTACAACTGAAAAAGCACTGCAGATGCTTAAAACTGAAGGCTTGGAGGTGACTTTTGAACAGGCTGAAGAAATCTTGTATTTCTTGAGAAAAATTGCTAATATCGCGGTGGTTAAACATTTAAATAAAACAGAATGAGCAAGATAGCAGATTTGTATATCAGGGTAAGCACTGATGAGCAGGCTGAGAAAGGCTTCTCTCAGCGCAATCAGGAAGAGATGCTGAGAAAGTACTGTGGCATCAACAGAATTCAGATACGCAATGTGATTTACGAAGATCATTCGGCAAAAACTTTCAACAGGCCGCAATGGAAAAAATTTCTTGCCGACATAAAAAAACGCAAACATAAAATAAGCCTGGTCCTTTTTATGAAATGGGATAGGTTCAGCCGAAACGCGGGCGATGCCTATCAGATGATAAATCAATTAAGGGCGTTGGGAGTCGAACCGCAGGCAATTGAGCAGCCGCTGGATCTTAGTGTTCCGGAGAATAAGATGATGCTGGCATTTTATCTTGCTGCGCCTGAGGTTGAAAATGACCGCAGGGCGCTAAATACGTTTCAGGGCCTCAGAAGGGGCAAAAAAGAGGGCAGGCATATGGGAATGGCTCCGTATGGCTATGCTAACAAAGTTACCGAAGATGGAAAAAAGTATATTGCAATTGTGCCAGATAAGGCTGCAAACGTTGTTTGGGTATATGAACAGATTGCAAAAAATATTTTCAGTACCGAATCAATATATCAGACAGCCAAAGAAAAGGGCATGGGGATCTCTAAGAACAACATGTGGCTGATTATAAGAAATCCATTATACTGCGGAATGATAGTAGTTCCAAAGTATCGAGATGAGGAGGAAAGGCTTGTAAAGGGGCAGCATGATCCAATAATCAGCCAAGATCTGTTCTATAAAGTTCAGGATATACTCAATAGTAAAGCAAGGACGTACAGGCCAAAAATCAAAACAATTGAGAATTTTCCCCTCAGGGGATTTTTTGTCTGTCCTAAATGCGGACAGAAATTGGGAGGCAGCAAGTGCAGGGGCAGAAGCAGAGATTACTTCTATTACCACTGCGATAAAGTATGCAAGTGGAGGGTAAATTCCGAAATGGCCAATAGTGTATTTAAAGGGCATTTAAATAAGTTCAAGCCTCTGGCCGAAGTAAGAAAATTATACAGTGCAGTTCTGCTTGAAGCATACAGGGAACATACAGGATTGGTTATAAATGAGAAAAAGAAATCCCTGGAACAGATTGGGGTTTACGAAAAAAAACTGGCTGTTGCCAGAAACCTGCTGGTTACCGAGAAGATAGATGCCGATGACTATCATTTAATGAAGACAGAATACAATGCTGAGATCAGCAGGCTTGAAAATGAGATTGGAAATGTGGATGAAGACCGAGCCGATATTGAATCTTTAATGAACACAGGACTGCAAAACCTAATAAAGCTCGGCGAGGCCTTTGGTGACGGGTCTTTAGTCGACTCCAGAGAGATAATCGGTTTAATTTTTCCCGAAAATTTCACATTTCAAAACAATAAAATCCAAACCGCTAGGGTCAACGAAATGTTCAAGTGCATCTATCTGGTAAACAATAGATTACGGGCAAAAAAAAACGGAACAAAAGATGATATTTTTCTTTTGTCCCGAGTAGTGACCTCGACTGGATTCAAACCAGTAACCTTCTGAGCCGTAATCAGATGCGCTATTCAGTTGCGCCACGAGGCCTTTCTTGTTTCAACCAGCTAATTTTTGTAGCTTTGTTGATTGCTTATTGCGGGTGCAAAGATAGACATAAATGTGAGATAAACAAGGGAAAAATAACATAAAATTAAAAAAAAATGCAGTTTGAAAATTATATACGTGATATTCAGGGATTTCCAAAAGAAGGAATTTTATTCAAAGACATAACTCCTTTACTAATTAATCCCGAAGCACGAACAAATTGTCTCAAAATTTTACTGGATTCTTTAAAAAATCAGAAAATTGATAAGGTTGTAGGAGCGGAAAGTCGTGGTTTTTTCTTCGGAATGTTGCTTGCGCAAGAATTAAATGCTGGATTTGTTCCTGTAAGAAAGCCAAAAAAGCTTCCTTTTGATACCATTTCTGCTTCATATGAATTAGAATATGGTTCTGATAGTTTAGAAATGCATACTGATGCAATACAAAAAGGTGATCGGGTTTTAATTCACGACGATGTTTTGGCAACAGGCGGAACCGCAAAAGCTGTTTGCGAATTAGTAGAAAAATTAGGAGGCGAAATTGTGCAATGCAATTTCTTAATGGAATTGACTTTTCTAAACGGAAGAGAAAAAATAAAAGATTATCCTGTTTTTGCCGCTTTAACGTATTAATCAAACAAAAACGATTTTATGCTTAATCGCATAAAGTACCAATCCGATTCGGGTTTTTATTTCAAGTTTATCAAAAAGAGATTCTCGGTAACCATCAATTGTTTTTGGACTTAAACACATTTCTGATGCAATTTCTTTATAAGTCATTTCAGTACAGGCATGTTTTATAAAAACAATCTCTTTTTCTTTTAAATTGATTTTTTTATCGTTGCTATTAACTTTATTAATCAACATTCCGGAAACTAATTCGGTGAAATAAAAACCCTTTTCAATTACACATTCAATGGCTTCTTTAAATATTTCAGGCGAAGTATCTTTTAATAAATAACCTTTTGCTCCGTTGGTAATCATTTTTATGATAATATCTTCGTCATCATTTACGGATAAAGCAATTACTTTCAAATCTGGACGATAATCTTTTAGCCATTTCATAGTGCTTAAACCGTCTAAAACTGGCATATTTACATCTAGTAAAATAAGATCAATTTCTGCAGAAGCATTTTCTTCGATATAATCAATAAAAACTTTTCCGTTTTCAAAACGTTCAATTACTTCATAATCGCCAAAACTTTTAATTAGTAATTCTAGTGATTGAGAAAATAATAAATGATCATCAACAATCAGAATTTTATTTTTTGAGTTAGTTTTCATAGCCTTGAGTTAATGGATATTCAATAGTTACCATCGTTCCTGTTTGATCTGAATTTATAATTAATTTGGCACCGATTAATTTGGCTCTCAATTTCATATTGTTTAATCCGATTCCAGAATTAGATTTTTTAAGATCATATCCAATTCCGAAATCTTTTAATTTCAATTTGAAAACAGAATCGGTAGCTTCGATATAAACATCAAATAAATCACTTCTCGAATGTTTTAAACTGTTGTGAAGCGCTTCTTGAAAAATCCGATAAATGATTAATTCATGCTCTTCATTTATAGTTGGAATTATCCCGGTTTGATGGAAATTATATTTGATTTTCTTTAATTTTTTAATCCGTTCTAAATCTTGCTGAATGGCTTCTATAAAGTTATTTTGCAGTAAATTATCTTTGTTTATAATTCGGGAAAGTATTCTCAATTCGTCTAATGATTTGGCAAGAACGGCTTTAAGGTCTTTAAGTTCACTTATTTGAACATTTTTATTACTAATCGAAATATTAAGTTGCATAATCGCAACTGAAATAATCTGACCTATATTATCGTGCAATTCTTTACTGATTTCAGATAAGGTTTGATCTTTAATTTCAATTCGAGTTTTTACAAGTTCGGACTGAAAATACAAGTCGGCTTCCATTTTTTCGACCAAATAGCTGTTTCTTTTTTTCAAAAAATAAAAGAAAATAATCACAAGTGTGACGAGTAAGGTAAAGAAAACAATACCTAAGGAAATAACTAATAATTGTATTTCTTTTCGCTCCATACAAATCCGATTATAAAGCAACAATGTGCCAGTAAATTTAAAATAAACAAAACTAAACTAAATACAGATTCGTCTTGTTTTATTAAAAACCAATTGATTGCCAGCATAAAAGGGGTAAAAGGAACATGAAAAACAAGAATTCCTAAAACATACCAAAAAAACACTGACTTTTTAAAATTTAAAATTTTGTTCGAATTGAAAATTTCTACTAAATATAAACAGGATAATATTAAAACTAATAATACGCCTATCGCAAAACTATATGTAAATGAGCGATTTGTATCTTCTTTAAAATATAAAATGTTTAAAAAGAAAGAAACTGCAAATAGAATCAAAAACAGAATGGCTAAATGTTTATTATTGATTTTAGAAAGTAAGGCTCGTAAAAGTAAAATATAGGCGGTAAAACTGGCAAACATGTAGAAATTGTATACATAATAATTAAGTAACCCAGTCCAATGGGTAAAATAGTAGCCTACAATTTCAATTAGTATTGAAAACCAGATTAAAAGTACTAAAAATTTAGCTTTGTTACCAGGAAGTTTTGGAAGCGAAAATAAACCAACAAGACCTGATAAAAAAGCTAAATAAATGATATAAGATCGTAAAAATTCGAACATAGTTTTTAATATATTAAACTTGGTGGTCTTCCGATGTTGCCGTAGTTCATTGGTTCAAGGCTTTGTATGTCAGAAGATAATGGTTCTTGTGTTAATGCAAAACTTTGAACTTTAGCAATATTCTGTTCTATTTTTTTTCCTGTTGGAACTAAAAATAAAGTTGTCAAACCTGCTTTTTCTCCATGTTTTTCATCATCTGGATAAACTCCAAAATAAAAGCGAATTCCGTCTACATTATATCCGTCTTTTGCGCCGTTGGTTTTTATATAATGAATGTAGTTTTCTAATTCTTCTAATGAATACCAAATGGCATTCGCATCTTCTTTTTGCGGTTTTTTAGCCGTAAGAGAAGCTTTTCTATTGTTGTAATTCACATTTAATTGTTTGGCAAATTCTTTAGTGATTAACTGACTTGGTTTTGCGGGAGGATTTTTCATAGTTATTTATTATTGATTGGTTAAGGATTTAGTTAACAACATTTTGAATGTTATTGAAAGACAAAATTATCTGAAACCCAAAGTTGTAGCAAGGGGAAATATCCCCTTTTTTATTTGGGTAATAATGATTCTAAAAAATGGGTTAAAGTGCTGTTACATAATATTTTATAAAGATAGAATTTTACATCGTCAGTTTTAATGTAAAAAACTGGCATTCAAAAATTAAACCTCATTAAGTAATTAACTAAAAAATTAAAAATTATGTCACAACCAACAGCCCTAGGTTATCCTCATGCAGGAGCCGGAACAGTAGAAATTCTTTTAGAGAAAGAAGATGGAGCAGATTATGCAGTGCTTTTCTCGCCAGATCCTAACAATATATTATTGAGAGATGCCGGTCTGCCAATGCAGTTTTATTATTATCCAAAAGCGCCTCGTTTGGCAAAACATCCCGACGGAAGATTCAAATTTGCCATGCAGGTTTTTAAATCAGAAGGAGATTCGTCAACCGTAATTGGTGCAGAAGGATTGGAAGAAGAAGCAGGAGCTTACACTACTTTAACGAGTACAATCGATTTGCCAGAAGCTCTATTGAAGAAAGCAATTGATAAATTAAAACAAAAGCTTCACACCAATTATAATAATCAAAGACAGTCAAAACTTTTTGGATTATTCTCTTATTTAAAAGGCGTTGACAGAGATTTTAATGAGACCAATGTTAGACCGATTCAATTAACAGAAAACACGATTACAATGCATGTTGTGGGAGAAAAATCACCAAATAATCCGTTTGGAGGCGCAAATCCTTGGACATTTAATATTCAAGGCGAAGGCGCAGGAACCACATTCGGATTGGGAGATAATGCACTTTCTGTACTTATGGGACGCAACAGTGCTTCTTTAGTCAAAAATGCATTAGAATCTGGATCTAATAATTTGGTTATTGAAAACAAAATCAAGTACAAAGGCTATATGCCAACTACAACAATTAAAACAACTGTAGATGTAAAAAAAGTACATTCTTATTTTTCTGCCAAAGCCAATGTTAGCTGGTCGTTTGTAGATGTGAATTGGGAAAGTGAGTACGAAAAAATCTTAACTCAAGGTGGAATTGTCAGCGAAATTATTACTGATAATCAGTTTTCTAACGATGAAAGAAAAAAAGTCGAAGAAGCTCTTTTTCAAAAACAAAGAGATTTTGCTTTTCAAATGGTTCAGAAACAGATTTTTGATGCGCCAGAAAAACAATTTACTCCAGCTTCGACACCTGAAAAACCAGGCGGATTTTTTAGAATTCTTTTCGGAGGCGGAAGTGTAGGAGTGAGCTTAAAACACGGAACTCAAATTAGAGAAGTAAAATTTACAGATGAAATTAAATTCTCTGCCATTGAGGTTTTAGATTCAAAAATAAGTGGAAATCTTACTCCTTTGACTCTAAAATCTGGCGCTGAAGCAAAAGCCGATTTGAAAAAATATATTACTGAAATTCAGTTAGATGAAGATTTTTCTAAGGTTCAAGTAATTGCTTCTTTAAACGGAGGTTTGATCAAATTGGATAAAGACAGCGATATTGTCAATGATAGTCCAGTGAGCCAGGTTTCTATTGAAGTTGGATATCCGGATTCTAAAGGAAAATTAATCTGGAAAAGTTCTGGTAGAATGATCGCGCCAGAAGGAACTCCGTATGTAAAAAATACAAGCAGATCTGGTAAAGAAATAGACGCTATTTTCCCAGCAACTTGGAACGATAAATCGAAAGAAAAAAATGCTTTTGTGTTTGATTTCGTAAAAAATAATGGCTCGACAAAAGTTAAAGTTCGCCAGGAAGTAATGTACGAAAAAGACAAGAGAATCAAGCTAAAAGATACAACTCGTGAATTTGAATTTGAAGGAACAAAAATCTTCGTTCCGCTTCCGATTCAGAACATGATTAATTACACTTTATCTACAGAAGAACTTTATGATTGCGATACATTGGAAGTGACTTTAAAAGTAGATAAAATGTCATCTAAAAAGTTCAAGTTTACCGTAGATAATTTTGAAGATGCAATTCCGTATAGAGCTTGGTATGAGTTGGATTATACTATTAAACCAACAGAATACAAAGTGAAATATACTTGCAACGGAAAAATCGGTAAAAAATCTAAAAAAGTATCTATTTCGACAGATTATATCAAAATAGATTATCAAGAAGGAGATGTTTTGTTTGAAATTCCAACAGGAACTGATGCTCAAAATGCGGATATTGAGAAAATCAGAGCTCCATTTATGGAATAATTTTTTTGAGTTAGTAAGCAAAAGGGACGTCATGTCCCTTTTGTTTCTTCAAATCCTAATTATTAAACCAGAACGTTATGCCAGATTTAAATACATTTAAGCTCGAAGGAACAAAACTGGTTCCTATAAACAGATTCAATCTTGAGCCTGCTAAACCAAGTACAGCATTTACAGCGGTGACAATGAATAAAGTAAATGATTTCAAAGTTATTGAGCATCCAATTATTCATTCTATAGATATAAAACCTATTTTGGTTTTTCCTCTTGTTGAAAATTATTTTCCTCTTATTGAAGGAGATAAAGCTATTAATGAAAATGATTACTTTAAGGATTATTTCAAAAACGAAATTACATTGTTTTTTCCGCAAGTCGAAATTACACCCAATAACGGAACCGTTTTTTATTATGAAAATATTCCAGATAAATCAGGAAATAAAGGCGGACTTCTTGGAAAAGTAACTTTAAAATATATTATAAAAGAAAAGCCTTTACAAAGCAATCAAAAAAGTATTTCATTAAACTTAAAAGAAGCTGTTTTAAATCTTAAAGTTAATCTTGATTTTATAAAAGTAAACGGAATTGTTAATACCGCAACACAAGAAATTCAGTTTGATTTGATTGATGAAGCGGTAAAAATTGCATTTCTAAATTTAGTTTCAAACCTAAACGATCTCAAATGCAATATTGATCTTTTCTTCGATTTTAAAGGTTATTCCAAGATAAAAAGAAACTTTCTGTTTGCGAGAGATATTGCTGTTTTAAGAAGCGACAAAATCATCAAGAAAGATCTGACGGTTACTAAAACCACTTTACAGCCCAAATCAACGCTTATCAATAGTCCGTTAATGGTTAGAACAGATTTGCAGACAAAAGTGGCACCTAAGACTATTATATCAGGAATTCAGTTAGAAAACAGCATTAAAAGTAATGTTCAAGAAGAATATGTAAAAAGCACTTTTCTCTTAAAAATCAATAAAACGTTGAGTTATCCGATTGGCGCAGATCCTACCATAAGTTTGTACAAAACCATTGGAGGCGGATTTGTAAATATTCCGTTTAATCTAAATGAAGATTTTTCTCAGTTCAAGCAGATTTTTGTGGCGGGTTTCAATTTTAGTAGACTTTCTATTTATAAATCTATGGTTCAGCCAAATACCTTTTTGCTGATTCCGAAAGTTTATAGTTTGTCCAAAGATTTAAACACGATGAAGCCTTGTATTTCAACAATTTTTCATGCTTATGAAGAAGGCGCTGGAACTGCACAAGAGATTTCGAGAATAAGTTTTCAGTTTGCAATTGGTCCTAATCTTTCAGAATTTGATCTCGCAAAACTAAAAATTGCGCTTTTGCAGAATAATTTTCTTGACGGAGATACAACTGATTATTTTGATAAAGTACAGTTTTTGTTTCCAAATGACATCGGTGCAGAGTATGACGTAAGCGGGAATTATTTTTTACAGCAATCTGAAATTTCTACAGACGGAAAACACTTTCTTTTTGATCTTTCTACAGAAAATCTGTCCGAAGCCAGCATCATGATTAATGCCTTAAATAATACAATTTCGCAATATGCAAACATTAATTTTCAGCATAAAGAAATTAAAGATTCTAGTATAATCGAGTTGAATATTGAAAAAACAATTGGCGAAATTATAGAAGCGGTAATTGATAATGCGGCAAAGAAAATCCAGATTGAAAATCAATCTATTTCAAATTGCAAACTTAATTCGGTTTTATTGGTCAACAATCAAAATTCGACTTACATAAATAGTGCTTTTTTTAAAACTTATCCGCAACTAATTAGTAACGATATTAAACTTCTGGATTATTTAGCTTTAAATCCGAACGTTTCTGGCGAATTGAAAAATGTGTTTTTTGATTTTGAAAATATAGAAAATATAAGTTCAGAATTTACTCAGATTGTTTCGCAATCAACATCTTACAATAGATATATTCAAGTTCAGATTAAAAGTCAAAACGCAACGACAAATAAAATTACAATCGAATTAATCGTCCAGGAAACGGGAAGTAAGTTTACGATTGAACGTTTGAAATCTGAATTTTCTACTCCAATCTTATTCAATTTTATTATTAAAAACACAATTGTAAATAATACTTTGATTTCTTATAAAGTCAATTATTTCGATAAAAATGATAATCTGACTGGCACTAAAAACGATGTTTTTGATTTCTCAAAAGCATCAATAATAATCATAAATAAAAAATAATGAAAACAATAAAAGCAGGAGCAAAGTCTCCAGAAGTTTATTATTTAAATGAACTTTTGGCTAAATTAAAATACAATGTAATTGTTTCAGATTATTTTGGAACAGCAACTGATAAATCGGTAAAAGATTTTCAATTAAAGAATAATCTTGTTGTTGATGGTGTTGTTGGATTAAAAACCTGGTCGACACTTTTAGAAAAAAGTAAAAACGGTTTTTTTTCCAATAGCAAGTTGCTTTCTGAACAAGATTTAATGGATTTTTCTAAGCAGTTTAATTTAGAATTAGCTGTTGTAAAAGCTGTAAACGAAGTAGAAAGTAACGGAAAAGGGTTTTTAATTGATGGGAGACCGAAGATTTTGTTTGAAGGACATATTTTCTGGCGCGAACTTGAAAAGCGAAATATCAATCCGAATTCATACATCAATTCGAACACGCAAGATATTCTGTTCGAAAAATATACTAAGAAATATTATGTCGGCGGAACGGCAGAATATACTCGCTTAGAAAAGGCGAGAAACTTAGCTCAAGACAAAAGATTCATTGATGCAGCAAATAGTTCAGCTTCATGGGGATTGTTTCAAATTATGGGATTTAATGCAACTTCAATCGGCTATAAAAGCATCGACGAATTTGTAGAAAAAATGAATCAAAACGAAGGAGAACATTTAAAAGCATTTGGATTATTTCTTGAAAAAAACAACTTAATTGGAATTTTAAGAAATAAAAACTGGGCATCTTTCGCCTTAAAATACAACGGTCCAGCCTACAAAACCAATAAATACGATGAGAAGCTTATGAGAGCGTATCAGAAATACTCGAGATAATTAACAATTATCAATTATCAATTAACCATTAACAATTAAAAAAATGAGTTATTTAGTAAATCAAATGATCAATTCTTTGTCTAACAAAGTTTTGAAATTGGAAAAAGCCAAAAGCGATAGAGATTATTCTGGTGGCGGTTGGTATGAAGAAGAAAAATATCAAATCTATTTATATCCAGATTTTAGTGCGGTTTATATCAGAGAATCGTTTAGAAGCGTTTCTGGCGGCGGACTTTATCTTCCGAATCAATCGTCTACAAAAGAATATGGAAAATGGAATATCTGCGAAGAAAACGGAAAGGTGTTTTTAGAAATGATTTTCGATGATAATTCTAGAGCCAAATTAGAAACCGAAAATTTAGGAACTGGAATTCAAAAACTAGGCGATCATATTTGGAATAGGTATTTGATTAGTTGAAAATTTGTTTCAAGTTTCAGGTTTCAAGTTTTGCTTTGCATATGTTTTTAACGCAAAGAACGCAAGGTTTTTTCTATATAGGCTTTTAATTAAAACGTAAAAAAAAGTTCGCAAAGCTTTGTAAAAAAAACTTTGCGAACTTTGCGGTAAAATTATGTTCAAAGTTAGGAAACCTGAAACCTGAAACAAAAAATATTATCTCAATGTAGCTCCAAGCTCAGTTTCGAATGTCTGTTGCAATTTAGACATGATTTTGTCAATTTGAGTATCCGTTAAAGTTTTGCTATTGTCTTGAATAGTAAAACTTAATGCGTATGATTTTTTTCCTTCTGGCAATTTATCACCTTGATAAACATCAAATAAATTAATGTCTTTCAGAAGTGATTTTTCTGTTTGTTTAGCCAAGTTGAAAATACTTTCGTAAGTTGTTTTTTCATCAATTAATAAAGCTAAATCTCTACGAACTTCAGGATATTTAGGAATCTCAGTATATTTAATTTTTCCTGTAATGATTTTTAAAACCAAATCCCAGTTAAAATCAGCATAATATACATCTTGTTTAATACCGAAATGCTTTAAAATAGGCTTTTTAACAACACCCATTTCAACCAAAATATCATTATTATAGTTAATTGCAGTTCCTTCAGAAAAAATATCAGACTGAACTGGCGCATTCGAAATTTTTTCAATTCCTAAACGAGATAAAATCGCTTTTACATATCCTTTCAATAAAAAGAAATCTGTTGATTTTTGAGCGCTTGTCCAGCTTTCTTTGTTTCTGTTTCCAGAAATCAATAAAGAAAGATGTTTGTGCTCTTCAAATCCGTTTAAGTATTTGTGATATGTTTTTCCGAATTCAAATAATTTTAAATCCGAATTTTTTCTATTAATGTTATAAGAAACAGCTTCTAAACCAGAAAATAATAATGACTGGCGTAAAGTTGCTAAATCACTGCTCAACGGATTCAACATCGAAACATTATGTTCTTCTTTTAACGAAGTCGATAATTTTGCGTAAGCAGCCGTTGTCAATGAATTCGCCATCATTTCGTGGAAACCTTGAGAATTCAATTGAGAAGCAATTGTATTTTGTACTTTATAATCTTCTGTTCTTGGTGAATTTGCTACTGTCGCATTAAATTTCTTAGAGAAATTAATGTTATTGTAACCGTAAACTCTTAGAATTTCTTCAATTACGTCAATTTCACGCTGAACATCTACACGATAAGCAGGAATTGTTAGACCTAAACCAGAATCAGAAACACTATTTACTTTAATATCAAGAGAAACCAAGATTTTTTTGATGGTGTCTTTTGAAATTTCTTGTCCGATAATTTTAGATACATGGCTGAAATTCAATAAAACAGAAAAATCTTCAACTTTTTTAGGGTAAACTTCTACAACATCAGAAGTGATTTTTCCACCCGCAACTTCTTGAATCAAAAGTGCCGCACGTTTTAAAGCATATTCTGTAATAGTTGGATCAATTCCTCTTTCAAATCTAAAAGAAGCATCTGTACTCAATTGATGTCTTTTTGCTGTTTTACGAATGCTAACTGGATCAAAATAAGCACTTTCTAAGAAAATAGTTGTTGTTCCGTCAGAAACTCCAGATTTTTTTCCGCCAAAAACACCCGCAATACAAAGCGGACCTTTTTCATCACAAATCATTAAATCTTCTTTATGAAGGGTTCTTTCAACATCATCAAGAGTAACGAATTTCGTTCCTTCTTCAGCAGTTTTTACAATAATTTTCCCGTTGATTTTTGCTGCGTCAAAAGCGTGTAAAGGCTGTCCTAATTCGTGTAAAACGTAATTAGTAACGTCAACAATATTATTTTTTGGAGTTAGTCCGATAGCTTTTAAACGGTCTTTTAACCAGTTTGGAGATTCGTGAACAGAAATTCCAGAAATAGTTACACCGCAATATCTTGGCGCTAAATGAGAATCTTCAACATTTACGTCAATTTTTAACGTACGCATGTCAACTCTAAAATTGCTTACAGAAGGCGTAATCAATTCTACATTTACACCACGCTGCAACATTCCAGCTCTTAAATCACGTGCTGTTCCGAAATGACTCATTGCATCGGCACGGTTTGGTGTCAATCCGATTTCGAAAACTTCATCATTTGCAATTTGGAAAACTTCAGAAGCAGGAGTTCCAGGAACTAAATCTTCGGCCAAAACCATAATTCCGTCGTGGCTTGTTCCTAAACCTAATTCGTCTTCAGCACAAATCATTCCGTGACTTTCCTGTCCGCGGATTTTTCCTTTTTTGATAGTGAATTCTGCACCATCTTTATCGTATAAAATTGTTCCGATTGTAGCAACTGGTACTTTTTGTCCCGCAGCAACGTTTGCAGCACCGCATACAATTTGTATAGGAGCTTCTAAACCAACATTAACTGTAGTAACTTTCAATCTATCGGCATCAGGGTGTTTTTCGCAAGTAAGAACGTGTCCAACAACAACTCCTTCTAATCCTCCTTTTATAGATTGGTATTTTTCGACAACTTCAACTTCCAAACCAAGATCTGTAAGTAATTCTGAAGTCTGTTCAGATGTCCAATCTGTTTTAATAAATTGTTTTAACCAGTTGTAAGATATTTTCATTGTAACTTTTTTATTCTTGAATAAGGTTACAAATATAAGGATTGCGGAGTGGAGTAGGAAAAAAAATATTTGGTTTTTTCTTGGTGTTTTTTCTTGACTATAAAATGCTATTAACTAAGTTTTTGATAATTTATCTATTAAAATTTTATTAATTAAATATTATAATTAACTAAAAAAATCGAATGTGTAATTTTTGTGCTACAAGATGAACGAAAAGTGCTATTCTGTTTCTTTTTATGAAACTAAATTTGGAGTAAATCAAAAAAGAAAATTATGAGCACCACAGCAAAAAGACCTGAATTTAAGGCACAATATGATAATTATATTGGTGGAAAATTTGTAGCACCAATTACAGGGGAATACTTTGATGTAGTTTCTCCAATTGACGGAAAAGTGTTTACAAAAGCAGCACATTCTGGAAAAGCAGACTTAGAATTAGCTGTTGATACTGCTTATGAAGCATTTAAAACATGGGGAAAAACTTCTGTAACAGAAAGAAGTATTTTATTAAATAAGATTGCACAAAAAATTGAAGATAATTTAGAATATATCGCAACGGTTGAAACGATAGATAATGGAAAACCAATCCGAGAAACACTTGCCGCTGATATTCCGCTGGCAATTGATCACTTTAGATATTTTGCAGGCGTTATTCGCGCAGAAGAAAGTTCGATTGCAGAATTAGATTCGCAAACTGTTTCTATAGCATTAAGCGAACCTTTGGGAGTTGTAGCGCAAATTATTCCGTGGAATTTTCCAATTTTAATGGCGGTTTGGAAAATCGCTCCAGCGCTTGCCGCAGGAAATACAATTGTTTTGAAACCAGCAGAAAGTACACCAATTTCTATTATGGTTTTAATGGAATTAATTGGAGATATTCTTCCTCCAGGAGTTCTGAATATTGTAAACGGATTTGGTGCCGAATTAGGTCGTCCGTTAGTAACCAATAAAAAGGTATCGAAAGCAGCATTTACTGGTTCTACAACAACTGGACGTTTGGTGATGCAATATGCAACAGAAAACATTATTCCTGTTACTTTAGAATTAGGTGGGAAATCTCCAAATATTTTCTTCCCATCTGTAGCAGATCACGATGATGATTTCTTTGATAAAGCCGTTGAAGGTGCGGTTTTATTCGCTTTAAATCAAGGTGAAATTTGTACTTGTCCGTCAAGATTATTAATTCACGAAGATATTTACGATAAGTTTATCAAGAAAGTAATCGAAAGAACTGAGGCAATTGTTGCTGGAAATCCATTAGATAAATCGACTATGATTGGCGCTCAGACTTCGATTGTTCAGAAAGAAAAAATCATGTCTTATATTAAACTTGGTAAAGAAGAAGGTGCAGAATTATTGACTGGAGGTGACGAAAATAAACTTGGTGGAGAATTAGAAGGCGGTTATTACATCAAGCCAACTTTATTTAAAGGACACAACAAAATGAGAATCTTTCAAGAAGAAATTTTCGGACCTGTTTTGGCGGTTACAACTTTTAAAACTACAGAAGAAGCTATCGAAATTGCAAACGATACGATGTATGGTTTAGGAGCAGGAGTTTGGACGCGTGATGCACACGAAATTTATCAAGTTCCGAGAGCAATTCAATCTGGTCGTGTTTGGATTAATCAATATCATTCTTATCCAGCTGGCGCGCCGTTTGGAGGTTACAAACAATCTGGAATTGGTCGTGAAAATCACAAAATGATGTTGAGTCAATATCGTCAAACTAAAAATATGCTGATTTCTTATGACAAAAAGAAATTAGGATTTTTCTAAAGACTAACTATCAAAAACCTGGAGATTTCTTCGGAAAAAGTTAGCAAAATGTATGGGGCGTTAAATGAAAATTTAATGACATTAAGCAAACTAACTCCAGGCAATTTTGATTGAAAATAAAACATAAATAGTTGGTTATGTTCAAAGCAGTAAATTTCTTTATAGGATTTGCTGCTTTTTAAATTTTAATTGAAAAACAATGATTAAACGTATAGATGCCACAGAAAAAGCAGTAGAACTTATAAAAGTTCTAAAAGAAAAACATGGAGATTTAATGTTTTACCAAGCTGGAGGCTGTTGCGAAGGCACTCAGCCACAATGTTTTGAAAAAGGAGGTTATTACCAAAGAACCGGAGATGTTTGTATCGGAACTGTAGAAGATGTAGAATTTTGGGTAGACAAAGATTTATTCGAATATTGGAAACACGCTCATTTTACTTTAACCGTAATTGATGCCTTTGGAGTTGGAGGATTTTCTTTAGAAACGCCACTAAAAAAGACATTTCAAATAGAATATAGAATTTTTACACCAGAAGAAGAGAAAGATTTGGAGCCGGTTTTTAGGATTGAATAGTTTTTTTTTAAGGCTCAAAGGTTCAGAGTTACAAAGATGCAGAGGTTTTAAGTAATGAGAAAAAAAGCCTTCATTATAGTTTACATTATATTTTATAAATTGAATTTTTGACAAAGAAATAAACCTTTGTACCTATGAACCTATGTCCCTTTGTACCTAATTAATATAAAGTAACTGATACTGCTTAGGCGTAATTCCTTCGTGTTTTTTAAACAATCGTATGAAATAATTAGCATCTTCAAAACCTGATAAATAACAAACTTCGTTAATTTGAATCGTTGGGTTTCTTAATAGATTTTTAGCACATTTTATTTTTTCGTTCAAAATGTATTCAATCGGACTCATTCCGAGTTCGCGTTTAAAGAAACGATAAAAAGAAGTAGTGCTCATACAAGCTTTTTCGCTAAGCGATTTCAAACTCATATTTTCTTTCAAATTTTGTTTAATATATTCAGTAACTTCTTTTATCGGATTGCTATTTTCAATAAATTTTCCTTCATCTAAAGATTTTACTGTTTGCGTTTGAATAATTCTGATTAGTAATTCTTTTAAAGTCAAATCGGCCAGAATATCTTTGGCTACAGAAGTGCTCATGCATTCTTTAATCAGTTTATTGATTGTCGTTGCCATTTCGACATTATTGTAAAAGAAGTAATTCTGATAATTTAGTTGCCAGAACATATTATTTCCTTCTTTTGGATATTGTTCATTTAAGAAATTTAGAATTTCAGTAATTTTAGACTGATCAATGGCTAGTGCCAAACATTGTGTTGGATTATTTTTGGAAGCTTCAGGAAAATCAATTTTCATTTCTACATTAGATGGAACTATTACAGTTTCACCAGGCAAATATTCAAATTCTGGATCATCAAAAAGGTGCATGACTTTTTTGCCGCGAAGCATACTTGTCACAACCAAATCATTAAATTTCAGAGGAACCATTTTTGTTGATTCGTACGTTTCAAATAAATTTAATTCACAATGATTCAAATTGTAAATTGTTCGATTCTCAACAAGAGTTTTCAATGATTTTTCTTGTGATAATTGAAGTGGATTAACTAGAAAACGCTGATTATTCATCGAAATTTAAGTTTTTGGTGAAGACTTTAAATTTAATGAAAAATAGAATATAAACCTTAGATTTAACGTTTTATTAAATCAGTTCTTCAACGTGTTTCTTGATATTTTCTGAGATTTTTTTGGTTGGAAGATCATTTTCATCATCACCAAATGGATCTTCGATTTCTTCGGCAATTAACTCCAAACTCGCCAAAACGTAAAATATAAAAACTACGACTGGAGCAACAAAATATCCTAAACTTACAGAATATCCAAATGGAAGTGTCATCGTATAAAAAAAGATGAATTTTTTGATAAAAGCGCTGTAAGAGTAGGGAATAGGCGTATTTTTAATACGTTCGCAAGCACCACAAATATCTGTAAAAGCAACCAACTCATCATTTAAAGTAATTAATTGATCGCCAGAAATTTTTCCTGCATCATACAAATCATTGATTTTGTGATACATGATTCTTTTTAACTGATTCGGTTTGTGTTTATGCTGATCAATTTCTAATTCTACATCTTCAAAAAGCATTTTGCTTGTTTCTTCATCTTTTAAATGTTTGTGCAAAATATCAGCATACATCGGAATGTATTTTCTAAAAAACTTTCTGTCATTTTCATCTTTTAAAATTGCCGAAAGCTTAATGGCAAAATTACGACTGTTATTTACAAGTCCGCCCCAAAGTTTTCTTCCTTCCCACCAGCGATCGTAAGCCGTGTTAGTTCTAAAAACAAGTAAAAGAGAGATAACAAAACCAAGCATTCCGTGCATGATTGGAATGTTGTGTATATAATCGTTTTTTGTGACTTTAAAATATTCAACTTCAAGATAACCGACAACAGCAGAATAAATTCCGATGGCAATCATAATCGGAAACAGTTTGCGAACGGTATCTGATTTATGAAAATGAAAAATAAAAGTAAACCAATCTTTGGTGTTGTACGAAATCATTTAAGTTTGTTTTGAAACAAATTTAAATTAAAAATTGACCTAATTTGATGTAGAAAGAAAAAATATTTCAACACATAAAGACATAGTTTTTGTAGATGCCAAAAAGGCGTTTCACTTACATAAACACACATAGCTATGTGTAACTGCATTAGTGAAACGCCTTTTTTTTAAGCTTTAAATCTATGTTTCTATGTGTTGAAATTTATTGAGTATAGCAGACTAAAAATTAATAGTTCCTGCTAGTTCTTTTAGTGCAATTTCAGATAATTTAGCCTCATATTGCGCATTGCTGTAACGTACTTTAGCATTGACATAATTCAACTGAGCCGTTCTAAAATCTAAAGTTGTAATGGTTCCGATTTTGAATTTATCAAGCGTAATATCTAAATTTTGTTTGGCTATAGCTTCGTTATCTTCTTCTAAATCAATTAATTCTAAATTGGTTAAATACGTTTGAAAAGCCGTACTCAATTGCGTGTTTAAAATCATATTTTGCTGTTCTATGGCAATTTGCGTATTCTCAATCTGCATTTTAGCCACTTTTTCATTTCGATGCTGATTGAAACCATCAAAAATATTCATAGAAGCATTAAATCCATAATTTAAACCTCGTGATGAATTTTCACTTGTAAAACCTAAACTTGACTGGCTTTCGGCAAAATTATAACCTGTTGTTAATCTTAGAGTAGGATAACGATCTGCTTTTACTTGTTTCAATTGTAATTCAGCAATGCGTTTGTTTATAATTTGCGATTCTAAAGCAGGATTTTGTTTTTGCGCCAGATCCATCAAATCAGCTAAAACTAATTTATCATCAACAGTAACTTCATTTGTTACTTTGAAATCAATTTTTGGATCTCGAGCTAAATATTGATTCAATAAAATTTTAGCATTTGCGTAAGATTCTTTTTGTCTTAGCATTGCTACTTGATCCGTATTTAAATCAACTTGCGCGTTTAAAACTTCTAATTTAGAAGCTTTACCAATGCTAAATCTATTCTGAGCCAAAGTTAATCTTTGTTTAGAAATTACTATTGTAGTGTCTAAAGCCGCTAATTGATATTGTTGCTGAACCAAATCATAATAAGCGGAGTTTACTTGTCCGATTTTAACTAAAATAGTCCTTTTAAGTTCTGCGTCGCCTAATTTTTGAAGTTCCTGCAATTGATCATATTTGGCGAACATTTTCATTCCATCAAAAACGGTCCATCCTAAACTTACACCATAATTTAAGCTATTGTTTTTAGCATTATTTAATGTAGTTGAAGTGCCATCTTGACGAACTTGAGTAGAATTCGTAAGGTTATTGTTGTCAACAATTGAAGCTGTAGCAGTTGGTAGCATTCCTGCATTTCCAATTGTAACATTTGTTTCGTTTATTTTAGAATTATTTTTGGCTATTTTAATCTCAAAATTATTCTCTAAAGCGATGGTCATCGCTTGTTCTATAGTTAGAACTTCTTGTGCATTTGCCTGAATAATGCAAGCGAACACAATTAGTAAAGTGAAGTATATATTTTTGATATTCATATTTATTTTCTTTTACCAGAGAATCACGAGTTTTATTTTGTAAAAATCGTGATTCTTAGGTTTCTATTTTATACTTTCTTTTTCGTATTCGTCGATATGATCAAATTCTGGATAATGTTTTCTAGCTCTAGACCACATAAAATAAATTGCTGGAATTACGAAAAGTGTCAGTGCAAGTGAGAAAATAGTTCCTCCCACAATTACAACTCCCATACCAATTCTACTAGTTGACGCAGCACCTAACGACATAGCAATTGGAAGAGCTCCTAATGCAATGGCTAAACTCGTCATTAAAATTGGACGTAAACGTGCTTCTGAAGCTTCTAAAATAGCTTCTAATTTCGGTTTTCCTTGTTCTCTTAACTGATTAGCAAATTCTACAATCAAAATACCATTTTTGGTTACCAGACCAATTAACATTACTGTACCAATCTGACTAAAGATATTCCAAGTTTGATTGAATAGCCACAATGAAAATAGCGCACCTGCAACTGCCATTGGAACAGTTAAAATGATAATAAAAGGATCTATAAAACTTTCAAACTGTGCTGCAAGAATTAAGAAAATCAATAACAAAGCTAATCCGAATGCGAAAGATGTGTTCGAACTACTTTCTACGAAATCTCTAGATTCTCCAGCTAAATCGGTAGTGAAACTTTCGTCTAAAACTTTAGCTTTAATACGGTCCATTTCTTTAATCCCGTCGCCCATACTTTTTCCAGGAGCTAAACCAGCAGCAACTGTTGCTGACATATAACGGTTGTTGTGGTATAATTGCGGCGGATTACTTTGTTCGTAAACTTTTACAACGTTATCCATCTGAATCAATTCGCCATTTTTGTTTTTAACGAACATCGATGTTAAATCCAATGGTTTTGATCTGTCTTTTTGATCGAACTGTCCAATTACCTGATATTGTTTTCCATTTTTGATGAAATAGCCAAAACGTTGTCCGCTTAAAGAAAGCTGTAAAGTTTGTGCAATATCTAAAATCGAAATTCCTAAACTTTCTGCTTTTGCACGGTCAATTGTTACGTTGACCTCTGGTTTATTGAATTTTAAATTGACATCGGTAGTAGAAAAAACGTCGCTTTTTCCAACTTCGGCCATAAACAACGGAATCTTTTCTCTTAATTTATCAAAATTTGGAGCCTGAATAATGTACTGAATTGGCAAACCTCCACGTCTGTTTACTGCAATTGTAGGCTGCTGAATTACAGAAATTTTAGCATCAGGATATTTTTTTGTCCATTTGTTTAATTTATCGGCAATATCTTTTTGAGATCTGTCTCTTTCTTCAGGTTCTGTGAGTGAAAGCCTTACGAAACCTGAGTTAGTTGCAGAACCTCCGGAACCTCCGGCGGTAATAACTAAGCTTACTTTTTTTTCTGGAATAGAATCATCAACCAATTGTGATATTTCCTGCATGAAGCGGTACGTATAATCGTAGGAAGAACCTTCTGGTGTAGTCATACGCATTGTTACAGAGCTTCTGTCGTCATAAGGAGCAGTCTCTTTCGGAAGGATCGTGAAAAATAAATAAATGATTCCGAAACAAGCAATTAGAATAGGGAAACTTATCCATTTTTTTGCCATAAATTTTGACAAGGCTTCAGCATAACTGCTATTCATTTTTTCAAAGAAAGGTTCAGTTTTAATATAGAATTTCGATTTCTTTTGTTCTCCGCCTTTCATCAAATAGGCATTTAGCATAGGTGTTAATGTCAATGAAACAAAGGCAGAAATTAATACCGCAGCTCCAATGACGACTCCAAATTCCCTAAATAACCTTCCGACAAATCCTTCTAAGAAAATCACAGGTAAAAATACTGCTGCAAGAGTAACTGAAATCGAAATTACGGCATAAAAAATTTCGTTAGAACCTTTAATCGCTGCTTCAATAGGCGACATTCCTTCTTCTACTTTTTTGAAAATATTTTCAGTCACCACGATTCCGTCATCTACCACAAGACCAGTTGCGAGTACAATAGCTAAAAGTGTCAATACATTAATTGAAAAACCGAAAAGCCACATAATGAAAAATGTTGCAATTAATGATACAGGAATATCAATTAAAGGTCTGAAAGCAATTGCCCAGTCTCTAAAAAACAAATAAATAATAATAATTACCAATATAATTGAAATTCCTAAAGTTTCGGCAACTTCTAAAACAGATTTTTTAACAAATCGTGTGTTATCAAGTGCAATGTTTAGTTTGATATCTTTTGGTAAATCTTTTTTTAAAGCTTCGAATTTTTTGTAAAATTCTGTTGAAATATCTAAGTAATTAGCTCCTGGCATTGGCACAATTGCCATACCAATCATTGGAAGTCCAGAAGACATTAAGGAAGTCTCTATGTTTTCTGGCCCTAATTCGGCTCCTCCAATATCACTTAAGCGAACAATTTTATCACCATCTGTACGAATGATAATATTGTTGAATTCTTCCGGTTTAGAGAGATTTCCAACTGTTTTTACCGTTAATTCGGTATTGTTTCCCGTTAATTTTCCTGAAGGTAATTCAACGTTTTGAGCATTTAATGCCGTACGAACTTCTGCAACTGTACAGCCGTAAGCTGCTAATTTTGCAGGATCGATCCATAAGCGCATAGCGTAACGTTTTTGTCCCCAAATTTGTACAGCACTTACGCCCGGAATGGTTTCTAATCGTTGCGAAATGACATTTTCAGCATAGTCACTCAATTCTAAAGAACTTCGTGTGTCACTTTGTACAGTCATAGAAATAATAGATTCGCTATCTGCATCTGCTTTAGAGACTACAGGTGGCGCATCAATATCTTGTGGTAAACTTCTAACAGCTTGAGAAACTTTGTCTCGAACATCATTTGCCGCTTCTTCTAAATCTTTATCAAGGTTAAATTCGATTGTAATATTGCTGCTTCCTTGATTACTAGAAGAAGTAATATTTCGGATTCCATCAATTGCATTTACTGCTTTTTCAAGAGGTTCTGTAATTTGTGATTCAATAATATCAGAGTTCGCACCAGTATAATTGGTACGAATGGAAACCTGTGCAGGATCAATCGAAGGAAATTCTCGAACACCTAAAAAAGTATAACCAATAAAACCGAAAAGTATAATTAATAAATTCAGTACAATGGTTAAAACAGGTCTTTTTATACTTGTAGTTGATAAACTCATATATAATTTATGATTTTAGATTGTTGACTTTAGTCCCGAAGTCTCGGGATCAGATTTATCGCTAAATCCTACTGTTGTCTTTAATCTATATTCAAGTCTTTCGACTTTTAACTTTCGACTTAACTATTTTACTTTTACTTTTACTTTAATTGGCGCTTCATTTTTTAATGACATCACACCACTTGTAATTAAAGTGTCTCCAGCTTTTAATCCTGCTAAAATCAAAATAGAAGAATCGGTTCTAGTTGTAGCGTCAACCATCACTTCTTTTGCTTTTCCATTGTTTGCAACAAAGACTTTTTTTCCGTCTTGGATAGGAATGATAGCCTGAGAAGGTACAACAATAGCATCTTTAATAATATTTAAAGGTAATTTAATGTCTGCGAAAGTTCCAGGGAAAAGTTTTCCGTCTGTGTTATCAGCAATAGCACGAATTTGAAGCGTACGTGTAGCTACAGCAACTTCTGGTTCTATTGCATAAATTTTTGCTGAATACGTTTTATCAGATCCAGAAACTGTAAAATCAATTACAGAACCAGATTTTACTTGAGATGCATATTTTTCAGGAATCGAAAATGTGATTTTTAGTTTACCCGTATTTACCAATTTTGCTACTAAAACAGTTGGTGTAATATAAGTTCCAGGTGAAATAGAACGTAAACCAATTTTTCCTGAAAAAGGAGCTCTAACAGATGTTTTAGAAATTTGTGCTCTAATTAATTGACTTTGAGCTTGTGCCGAAGCATGATCCGCTCTTGCAATATCAGCTTCTTCTTGGCTAATTGCTTCTTTTTGTAAAAGTAATTTTGCTCTTCTTTCGTTTTCTGCTGCTAAACCTTCTTTGGTTACAGCTTGTCTCAATTGCGCTTTTAGTTCAATATCATTTACTTTAAAAAGCACTTGTCCTTTGTTTACAAAAGTTCCTTCGTTAAAAAATATTCCTTCAACAATTCCAGAAACCTCACTATGAATTTCTATTTGTTCGTTTGCTTCAATAGATCCCGTAAGTGATAAATTATTGTCAAAAGTGGCAGTTTTTATTACGATTCCGTTAACAGTTGTTGGAGAATCTTTATCATTAAATTTTTTAGAGTCGTCGTTTTTACTCTTGTTTGATATAATTCTGTAACTGATAAAACCACCAATTGCAATAATTAAAAGGGTGTAAATGAGGTGTTTTAGCTTCATAAAATTGAGGTGAATATAGATTTTAGGTTTTTGTTTTTAGTAAGCTTACAAATTTAACTTTTTGTTGTGAAATCAAAGGCTCTTGGCTTTTATTTAACATTTGTATGTACAAAGGTTTGCATTTAGACTACAAGTAGAGTAAAAGGTTTAATTAATGGTTAATTTTTTTATTTGAATTGAAGTTTGTAAGATAATTTATTCAGCTTTGAATCTGGGCTTTATATGCTTACTTAAGTCAGAGATTTTCTATCTAAAAATAATTTTAATGCATTTTGTCTGATTTTTTTTGCACTTTATCGATTTTATTTGTAACATTGATATGTTAAACAAAATGATTGGTTTTAGCATAAATACAGGTATTTTGAATACATATTTATGTTAAAATGTAAGAATGGAAATTGTTTTTTAGAATTTTTGATGAATTTGTTGATTTATAATGTTAACAAATGTTTACTGTTTGAATAATTAAAAAATAATTTATGAAAAAAACATTACTTTTAAGTTTATGGTTTACATTATTAATTCTTGCAATTGGGTATTTGTTTTGGAAAAACGAATTTAAATATAGCCTTCCAACACCAATTCCGAAAAATTATCATGCAATAGCAATGGGTTCTAAAGTAGAATTAGGAGCATGTTGTGCATTTGATAACAAACCTGTTTTTATACATTTCTTCAATCCAGATTGTCCTTGTTCACGTTTTAATGTTCCTCATGTTAGTGATTTGATTAAAAAATATGGAGATCAGATCAATTTTAAAATTGTGGTTTTAAATAAACAAAAGAATTTTACTATCGCTGAAATTCAGGAAAAGTTTGACGCTAAAATCCCTGTTTATTTTGACGAAGCCATTGCTGAAAAATGTGGTGTTTTCTCAACGCCTCAGGCAGTTTTACTCGATCCATCTCATAATTTATATTATCGTGGAAACTATAATAAAACCAGATATTGTACAGATTCTAAAAGTAATTATGCCCAAATGGCAATTGATTCTTTATTAAGAAAAAAAGTAAGCCCCACCTTTAATGCTTTGGCTCTTAAAGCCTACGGATGTTCGTTACCAAAATGCACTAAATAAATCTATCCAAAACCCAAAAACTTAAATCTATGAAACCAAAAGCTAGTTTGAATGAACAGGATTACCTGCACAGTTTTATGTCTACCATGACACAAAAATCGGACACAATTATCAATTATGTACTTGCCGTTTATTTTCTTCTCGGAATAGGTTTGTCTTTTAAATACGACACTTTTGAAATTGGTGTCGGAGTCGGAACGCTAAATCTTTTGGCGTATTATTCAGCTAAATTTTTCATGAAAAATTCGAAGTTTTATCAGTATGTTCTATCTGTTGTGCTTGCTATTTTTATGGCGCAATACATCTATCAAATGCACGGAATGTTCGAAATGCACTTTACGGTATTTATTGCCAGCACTATTTTAATTATTTATCAAAACTGGAAACTTCAGATTCCGCTGACTTTACTTGTTGTTCTTCATCACGCTGGATTGGCTTATTTGCAAAACTTCATTTATAATGATGCAAACGGACTTCAAGTATATTTTTCGCAAGTCAATTTTGATATGGAAACCCTTATTATTCATACAGTTTTGGCAGCCGTTGTCTTTTTTATGAATGGTTATTGGGCTTATTATTTTAAAGAACATAGTGAAAATCATATTTCTAAAATTTCAGATGAATATGAGTTAGAGAATATGAAACTAGCTTCGGCAAAATATAGTTCAATGTCGGCTACAAAAGATTATAACGATTTTATCCACAGAACAACTTTAGATCTTAAGCTTCCTGTTAATTCGGTTTTAAAACTCATCGACGTTTCTAAAGGACATACAGACAATGATAAATTGCTTTCTTACCTTGAAATGATGCGAGAAAGTGCGAAAAAAATTGATGATTTGGTCAATGATATTCATGTAAAATCTACAAACAGCAGAAATTCAAATTAAAAAAATCCCAAAACCAAAACTAATTATAAACGCTGTATGTTTAAGCATGATTTTCCGACTGCAGTTCCGACACTGCATAATTTAAAGAGAACTATTGATGATTTTTTGAGAGAAAGCATAACGTTAAATTCAATCGATAAAATTGGAGCAGAAACCGAATTTGCGAATGAAGTTGCAGAAATTTTAAAAGGTCATAGAAATAATTCTCAAGTACAAAATATTGATTTTCAATATAAAAAATTAATTCAGATTACTAGCGATATTTATCGTCTTGATTTATTGATTGACAATGAAATACCAGAATGGCTTGAAAATGAGTTGGAAATGGTTTTTCATAAAATCAGAAATATTCTTCTTGTTTTAGAAATCGAATTAAACTAAAATATTTGTTATTAAATTGTGTATTAACTAAATACAAAAATTTATGGATGCCAGAATAAATCGCCCAACGCCTTCAGACAGAGAAGTAGATTGGAATAAGAATAAAGTACTGCTTAGTAAAACCGACAAAAAAGGAACCATTTTATATGCCAATGAAGACTTTATAGATGTTTCTGGTTATGACGAATTTGAACTTATTGGTCAGCCACACAATATTGTTCGACATCCAGATATGCCAAAAGTCATTTTTAAGTTTCTGTGGGACAGTATTAAATCGAGTGAAAATATTCATGTAATTATAAAAAATATGGCCAAAACAGGTCGTTATTACTGGGTTGTAACCGATTTTAAAATTGTTGCAGATACCGATGGCGAAATAGTAGGTTTTTTTGGAACTAGAAAATCTGTTCCAAACGAAATTATTGTCAAATTTATAGAACCGCTTTACAAAAAATTATTACAAATCGAAGAAACTAGCGGTATCCAAGCTTCTGAAGAATATCTTGTTGGTTTTCTAGAAGAACGAAAAAAGACTTACATGGAATACATCGATCATTTGATTGCTACAGGAAAAGACGATAAAAATAAAATAAGCAAAGGCTTGTTTAGCGGTTTTTTTGAAAAGAAAAGTGATTCTAAAAAATAAATAGAAATACTTCATTGTGTCAGCTTAAATTATTCAACATTAAATTTGCCCCCCAACAAATCTAAATCACCTGAATAAAAACTTAACAAATGTTTTGAGTCTGATGCAGTGAAGTTTTTTTTTGAAGTTGCAAAGGGACAAAGGTTCAAAGGTTCAGAGGCTTACTAGTTTGACTTGTAACTTTGTCCCTTTGAACCTTAAGAAATATAATTCCAAATATTTTTCTTCTTAGTCAATTCTATAAAAATTGCTCTTAAAATAGCGTGTTCTGGTTTTTGCAGAGCAGAATCTTCTTTTAAGATTTTCATGGCGTAATTACGAGCTAAAGATAAAATATCTCTATCGCGAACAATATCAGCAATTTGAAGATTTAATACACCACTTTGCTGCGTTCCCATTAAATCGCCAGGACCGCGAAGCTTAAGATCGACTTCGGCAATTTCGAAACCATCATTGGTCTGAACCATAGTTTCCATTCTCGTTTTACTGTCAGAACTTAATTTATGTCCTGTCATTAAAATACAATAACTCTGTTCGGCGCCACGTCCCACGCGTCCGCGTAGCTGATGCAATTGCGAAAGTCCAAATCTTTCGGCGCTTTCAATAATCATTACACTCGCGTTCGGAACATTTACACCAACTTCGATTACCGTTGTAGCAACCATAATATTGGTTTTACCTTCAGAAAAACGTTTCATTTCAGAATCTTTTTCGGCTGGTTTCATTTTTCCATGTAAAATAGAAATAGAATATTGCGGAAGCGGAAAATCACGAGAAATACTTTCGTAACCGTCCATTAAATCCTTGTAATCCATTTTTTCAGATTCCTGAATCAACGGATAAACAATATAAATCTGTCTGCCTTTTGCAATTTCATCACGAAGAAATTTCCAGACTTTCAATCTATTAGTGTCAAAACGATGCACTGTCTGAATTGGTTTTCTCCCTGGAGGCAATTCATCAATAACGGAAATATCCAAATCTCCGTATAAACTCATGGCCAGCGTTCTCGGAATCGGCGTTGCTGTCATGACTAAAATATGTGGCGGAATATCGTTTTTTTTCCACAATTTAGAGCGCTGTTCTACGCCAAAACGGTGCTGTTCATCAATTACGGCTAAACCTAAATTCTGAAATTGCACTTTATCTTCAAGCAATGCATGCGTTCCGATTAGAATTTTCAATTCGCCGCTTTCTAATTCTTCGTGAATAATTTTTCTTTCAGAAGTTTTAGTAGAACCGGTTAAAATTCTAATATTGATATTTAGCGTTTGAGCGAATTCAGACAAACCAAGAAAATGCTGATTCGCCAAAATTTCAGTTGGTGCCATCAGACAGGCTTGAAAACTATTGTCAATTGCTAAAAGCATACTCATAAAAGCAACAATCGTTTTTCCAGAACCAACATCTCCTTGTAAAAGGCGATTCATTTGGGCGTTGCTTCCCATATCGGTTCGAATTTCTTTGATTACTCTTTTTTGAGCATTTGTTAAATCAAATGGCAAATGATTTTTATAAAATTCATTAAAAAGTTCTCCCACTTTCGTGAAAGGATGCCCTTTAATTTTGTGTTTTCGAATAAGGTTTTTGGTAATTAATTGAAGCTGAATAAAAAACAATTCTTCAAACTTTAATCGGAATTGCGCTTTAGCTAAAATCTCAGCGCTTTTTGGAAAATGAATATTAAATAATGCCGCTTTTCTCGGAATCAGTTTTAATTCTTCGATTAAGAAAGGAGGAAAGGTTTCTGTAAACAAAGTTTGTGTTTCTAGAAAAAGCTGTTCCATTATTTTATTAATGGTTCGGTTTGAAATGCCTTTATTCGCCAGAGTTTCGGTTGACGGATATACAGGCTGCATTGCTGAGCGAAGGCTTCTCTCATGTTCACTCAATAATTCGATTTCTGGATGTGCCATGCTAAATTGGCTTCCGTAAAGCGAACATTTTCCAAATATTACAATGGTTTCATTTAGTTTTAAACTTTCTCGAATCCATTTATGTCCTTGAAACCAATTTAAATCAATTTGCCCCGTATCGTCTACAAAAGTAGCAACAAGACGTTTTTTATTTTTAGCAAATTCAACCGTTTTTATATGAATTATTTTTCCAATAATCTGAACTTCAGAACCTGTATTCTGCAATTCATTAATCTTATAATAACGTGTTCTGTCAATATATCGATTCGGAAAAAAATTGACTAAATCTCCGTATTTATGAATGCCCAATTCCTTACGAAGCAATTGCCCGCGACTCGGACCAACGCCTTTTAAGTATTCAATTGGAGTTTCTAGGAGATTATTAGACATGGAAGAATTTTAGTTTTTTGACTTTAGATTTTAGATTAAAGGGAATGGGATTTTAGAATTTTTATTGGAATTTAATTGGAAAGCGAAGATATATTTTAATTGGGAAATTTGAAAATGAATTATAGTTTTCAGGCATTTGAATTTTTTTTGAATTAAATTTTAATGTTTGACGCAACCATTTCTAAAAAACAAAATCTAATAAATGAACGATCTTTGCAAGTTATTTTATTAGTATAAGAGAGCAAATTCGTTTGTTGTTGAGAATCAGTACACATTTGCTTTTAATAAGACAAGATATTATTTAAACAATGCTTACTAATTCAAATTGTTTAAGACTCCGTCAATTTTTTTGGCGGAGTTTTTTTGATTTCAATTTGAAAAACAGAAGGTTTTTTTAAATGCTTGAATATTATCTTATTGTTAAGTTGTAAAAAATAACGCAACTATTTTAAGGAAGTAAAATCTTAATAATAAACGAACCCTTAAAACTAGAAAAAATGAAAAAAATTGGACTTTTAATTTTATTGCTAATTTCGCTTACTTCTTGCTCTAATGATGATAATAACAATAAACCGACTAAAGCTTACCATGGAAAATGGAATCTAACTGTTATGGACAGAATTAGAAGTCCCTTTGCAAATTATATTATTGTTCTGGAATGGGAGGAAAGCTATATTTTCAATTCTAATGGAAGCTTTTCTAAAACAAGAATAATGGACAATAAAACATCTACAATTTCAGGGTTTTATTCTGTAGTCGAAACCTCAGATAAGACGCATTTCACCTTACTTTACGGTGCTTCAAATGAGATGATAGCAAGTTGTACTGGAAATTTAATAGAAAATCTATACATAACTAATTCTACTGGAAGGTTATATAACACGTGGGAAACTTGTGATGGACCTTTGCTTATTTATGATAAATCGAAGTAATATTAAATAGTATTTGCATTATTTTTTACACTACTTTATAAATGTAAGAAGTTTTTCTACAACAGTTTGAATATTAAATTATTGTTGATTTATAAAATTATAACGCAACCATTTTAAGGAAGTTAAATCTTAATAATAACAAACCTTTAAAACTAGAATAAAATGAAAAAAATTGGACTTTTAATTGTATTGCTAATTTCGCTTATTTCTTGCTCTAATGATGATTCTAAAAATATTGAAGCAAAAATAACTATTAATGATTATTATGGGAAATGGACAGATTTTGATGAAGCCAGATTCAAAAGCAATCCTAATATTTGGTATGAATATTATATTTTTAATACAGATAAAACATTTACAAGATCAAGAGTAGACAAAGGTGTTACTACAACGGTAACAGGAACTTTTGAATTTTCAACTCGCGATAATAGATCTGATATTATTTTAACTTATAGCGCTCCAACTAATTGGATCTATAACTGTTCTACTGGATTTGGTGGTACATCTGAGCTTTTGTATATTCATGATGGTAAACTAAATAATGCCGCATCAATGTGCGATTTTAGTCCGATTTATAAAAAAGCAAAATAAAAAACGTAAGTTTGCTTATAAGAAAAAGTATTCAGTCCTAAATTGAATACTTTTTTTATTTTAAATAATTACATGATGACTACACACTTAGCACTTTTACGCGGAATCAACGTTTCTGGGCATAATATGATGAAAATGGAAGCTTTGAAATCAATGCTGGAAAATATTGGTTTTCAAAACGTTATAACTTATCTGCAATCTGGAAATGTTTTTATTGATAGCGAAGAAGAAGCTTCGAAAGTGGGTTTTATGATTAAGCAGGAAATTTTTAAAGTTTTCGGACATGAAGTTCCTGTTGTTATGGTTACTAAAGAAAACCTGGAATCTTGTTTTGCAAATAATCCTTTTTTGAAGGAGAAAGATATTGATACCAAAAAACTTTACGTTGCTTTTGTTTCTACTAATTTGAAAAAAGAAAATATTAACGATTTAAAAATCAGTCAGTTTAAACCAGACGAAGCAAGTATTGACGAAAACAGAATTTTTGTTAAATATGCTGTTGGAGCCGGAAAAACTCGATTTGATCAAAAATATATTGAGAAAAAATTAAACGTAACTGCTACAATGCGAAATTGGAATACAATTACTAATTTACTTAAAATGTATTCAGAATAATGAAGAAATTAATCGTTTTTTTTTGCGTATTTCTATTTGTTAATCCGATTGTTGCCCAGAATAAAACCGCTGCAACCGATGAAAGTTTTAATTCTTTTCTAAAGAAATTTACTTCAGATAAAAACTTTCATTTAAGCCGAATTAATTTTCCGTTGACTGTAAAGTTAAACAATGATGATTTTGAATTAATTGATTACATCATAATCAAAAGCGAATATATTCCGATTCAATTAAACGATAAAGGAAGCAGTTATCAGCATCAAAATAATCCGAAAAAGAATACCTACATTATTAAAAGAAGAGGAACTGATAACGGAATTTTTGTAGACTACATTTTTACCAAAAGAAAAGGGTTATGGTATCTAAAAACGTGGATTGACGAATCTACTTAATTTACTTTTTGATCAAATCGCAATACCAAAAACCAAAATCAAAAGCTGTTTCGTCATTTGTATCGCATGCGGTGTTCGAAGAATCATTTTTAGGTTTTTCGTATTTACGATAAACAATTTCGCCAATTTCAAAATCAATAGGTTTTGAAAAAATAGGTCCGTCAAAAGCAAAAGTGTGAAATTCGCCATTTTCGCCGCAAACATCAACATTTTCTGGTAAATCATTTATAAAATCTTGATCTATTATTCTGCCAACAAAACTTTTGTCTAAAAATTTTTCGTTTACGCAAACCACAATCGTTTTAAATCCTAACGAAATAAATTCTTGAATTAAATCTTTTGTTGGAATTTTCCAAATCGGAAAAATGCCTTTAAAATCAATTTTGGCTAATTGACTTTCACGATATTGGCGTAAATCCTCTAAGAAAATATCACCAAAAACGGAATGCGTTATACCTTTATTTTTTAAAGCTGATAACATTTCGGTCATTACATTTTCATAAACTTCCATAGTTGGCATTTCTGGAATTTCCATTATTTTTAACGGAATTCCGATGCTTTCTGCTTGTGCTTGCAATAATTCAACACGAACGCCATGCATAGAAATTCGCTGATATTGTTGGTTTACGCTTGTTAATAAACATTCGATTTTATAATCAGGATTTTGAAGAATTTTATACAAAGCAAGAGCAGAATCTTTTCCGCTGCTCCAGTTGAATAAGGCTTTTTGAGGTACAGACACAATTTAGAATTTTAATTTGGTAAACTTACAAATTTCATTCTATTTGTTGATGAAAGGTTTGTAACTTTGGGATTTTACACGCCAAATGACAAAATTATTTAAGGATTCATTTAAAATAGAATCAAATAGATTGAAAAACTGGGATTATTCTAGTGAGGCAGTTTATTTCGTTACAATTGTTACACAAAATAGAAAATGCCTTTTTGGAAATATTGAGGAACAAAAGATGATTTTAAATGAAAATGGAAAGATTATTGAGAAAGAACTTTTAAGATCTATTAAGATTCGTAAAAATTGGTTTTTTCATAATTGGATTATTATGCCAAATCATATTCATTTGTTAATTGAAATTCAAACACCTAGTGAATCTTTGTCGACAAACGTTGCGGAGACGCACTGCGGTGCGCCTCTACAGTTCCAATCTGAAGAAAAAACAGGAATTAACACAACGCATATCGTAGAGACGCACAGCAGTGCGTCTCCACCCAGCATATCCACAACGGTTGATAATAAATCTGAATTTAAATTTTCCCGAAAATCAAATTCCATTTCCTCATTTGTCGCAATTTTCAAATCTATTACAACAAAACAGATAAATGGAACTGAATCGATTTGGCAAACTAATTATCACGATCATATTGTTAGAAATTACAAAACGTTCGAAAAGATTTACGATTATATTAAACATAATCCAATATCTTGGGAAACAGATTCTTTAAAATAAAATCTCAATGAAATATATCTTTCTATTCTTCACAGGATTCATTTTTGCACAGCAGACTCAATATGTTGATTTTAAATCTGTTTCAGGACAATTGTCATTAAATGCTAAAGAAAAAACAATTTCAGGAACAGTTGATTTTGAATTAGAGGTTTTAAAAGATTGCGATACTATTTCGCTTGATGCAAAAAATATGGAGTTTTCAAATGTAAAACTCAACGAAAAAGAAATCGTTTTTATAAATACAGCGAAACAATTAAAATTGGTTTTTCCTTTCAAAAAAGGACAAAATAATTTGACTTTTAATTATACTGCAAAACCGAAACAAGCCTTGTATTTTGTTGATATTGAAAACAATGAAGTTCAAATCTGGACACAAGGGCAGGGCAGATACACCAGTAATTGGTTCCCAAGTTTTGATGATGTGAATGAAAAACTAATTTTCAATCTCGGAATTTCTTATGATAAAGATTATCAGGTTGTTTCAAACGGACTTCTAAAAGAAAAAACAACAAACGGAAACGTAAATTTTTGGCAATATCAAATGCAAAAGCCAATGAGTTCGTATTTATTAATGATAGCGATTGGGAAATTTGATAAGAAAGAATTTAAGTCGAAAACTAGAATTCCATTAGAATATTATTACGAGCCTAAAGATTCGGATCGTTTTGAGCCAACGTATCGTTATTCTAAACGAATTTTTGACTTCTTAGAAAAAGAAATTGGCGTAAAATATCCTTGGCAGATTAACCGACAATTGCCAGTTAGAGATTTTTTATACGCTGGAATGGAAAATACAACATCGACTCTTTTTGCAACTCGTTACGTTGTAGATTCGATAGGATTTTGCGATAGAAATTACACCAATGTCGATGCGCATGAATTGGCACATCATTGGTTTGGAGATTTAATAACAGCAGAAAGTAGTACGCATCATTGGCTTCAGGAAGGTTTTGCGACTTATTTTGCTTTGCTTGCGGAAAAAGACATTTATGGCGAAGATTATTTTTACTCAAAATTATACGATACAGCGCAACAGATAAAATTTGCTTCAAGAACAGATACAATTCCGGTTTTGAATGCAAAAGCAAGTTCATTGACTTTTTATGAAAAAGGAGCGTGGACATTATTCGTTTTGCACGAATCAATTGGCGATAAAGCGTTTAAAAAAGCTATTAAAAGTTACTTGAATAAATACGCGTACCAAACCGTAAATACTCAGGATTTCTTTGATGAAATAAAAAAAGTTTCAGATTTTGATTTGGATAAATTCCAAAAAACCTGGCTAGAATCTACCGCTTTTGATACTCCGACAGCCAATGCTTTACTGAGTAAAAACAAAACGATTCAGAAACGGTTAGAAATCGACAAATTGAAAAAAACGCCTTTGGCAGAGAAAATAGAAATTTTTAAAAATATTCTAGAATCTGATTTTTATGAGTCTGTTAAACAAGCCGTTGTCGATCAGTTGGAAAATGAAAAATATGAAGCCAAGAAAGATCTTTTGCTTTTAGCTTTAGAAACCAATAATGTGAAAGTTCGTCAAAATGTTGCAGAAACTATGACTAAAATTCCAGAAGATTTTAGGCAGAATTACGAAACTTTATTAAACGATAAATCATATCAGACTCAAGAAATTGCTTTGTATTGGTTATGGAGAAACTTTCCTGATCATAGAACAGAATATTTAAATAAATCTAAAAATTGGATCGGATTTAACGACTTTAATCTTCGTACTTTATGGCTTTCTTTGGCTTTGTCAACAAACGGTTACAGTAATGATCCGGAATCTTTAATCAATGAATTGATAGCATTTTCATCTACAAAATATGAAGCCACAACAAGACAAAATGCGTTAGAAAAACTTATTGCTTTTAAAATTATTAACGATCAGGTTTTGAGTAATTTAGTAAAAGCCACAACGCATCATATGTGGCAATTTTCAAAGTTTGGAAGAGATACAATTCGACTTTTGTTAAAAAATCCTGAAATGCGTGCTTCATTTAATAGAATTTTGCCTAATTTGACACCCGATGAACAATTTCAATTAGATCGTTTATTGAAAGAGTGATTTGCGTGTGAAGATGAAAGAAATGAGATTAAAGAAGAAAGAAACAAGAAGCAAGACTAAATCCTGAATTTTAAATATTTAATCTTTCTTCTTGCTTCTTGTTTCTTACTTCTTACTTCTTTTCTCTAATCATCTTAAAAAAAAAATCCAAAAACAAAACCTACATTACAATTTATGAGAGCATTGGTTATTTCTGGTGGTGGCAGTAAAGGCGCTTTTGCTGGCGGTGTTGCCCAATATTTAATAGAAGAAAAAAAACATGAATACGATTTGTTTTTAGGCACTTCAACAGGAAGTTTATTGATTCCGCATTTAGCTCTCGGTCACATCAAGAAAATTCATTCTGTTTATACCAATGTAACTATGGCGAGTATTTTTAATATTTGTCCATTTGTAGTGAAAAATAAAGATGGAGTAGATATTGTGACCATTAACCACTTTAATGTTTTGCGTCAATTTTTTAAAGGAAAACGAACTTTTGGCGAAAGTAAAGGTTTAAAGAAATATATTCAGAATAATTTTCTGCTTTCAGATTTTAATAAGCTTAAAAAATTAAAGACAGATGTCATTGTAACCGTAACTAATTTTACTACAAACGAATCAGAATATAAATCGATAAAAGATTGTACTTACGAAGAGTTTTGCGAATGGTCTTGGATATCAAGTAACTATGTTCCGTTTATGAGTTTGGTTGAAAAAAACAATTGCGAATACGGCGATGGCGGATTTTCAAGTTTGGTTCCGATACGCGAAGCAATCAATAGAGGCGCTACAGAAATTGATGTAATTGTACTTGAAACAGAAGTAAATACAACGAAAACAGTGATAGGTAAAAATCCGTTTTCATTAATGATCGATTTGTTCCGAATTGCTTTAGATCAAGTCGAAAAACACGATATTGCTATAGGAAAACTTATGGCAAATAATAAGAATGTAAAGCTTAACTTATATTACACGCCAATAAAATTGACTGATAACGCTTTGATTTTTAACAAAGATGTTATGAAAGAATGGTGGGAACAAGGTTATGAATATGCTCAGAATAAATCGGAAGTTATGAGTGATAATAAAATATTGATTTAAGATTTTAGATTTGAATTTGAATCTAAAATCTTAAATCTGCATTCTAAAATATTTTTAATACCAAAGGTCAGCAACTTCACTTTTTATAAAGCTTAAAGCGGCATTACTTGGAGATTGCTTTTCTAATAAATCATTTAAGATTACTTCTCGAAGTTTGTCTGCATTGTCCACTTTATCGCTCATAGCAGCTTTACGTATCATTTGGATTGTTGCATTTTTTGCAGTTGTAATAATTGTCCAACATTCATCAGTCATATAAATTTGTTGTGTCAAATTATGTTCGAATTCTTGTTCGATTTGATCGATTACGAAGTTTTCATAATCGTGTTTATTTTGTGAAATTGGAGAAACTCTAATCAGTAATTTCGTCAAATTGATACGTTCTAAAAATAAAGTCATACGCTCGTAAGCTTGCAAACGTACTGGGAGCGATTCTTTATGAGCTTGTTTGTTTAATAAAAAAGCACGTTTTCTGTCATTATTTTTAATGTGTAATTCGAAAAAACGATACGCTACAACTCCTGTAACTAAAGCTGGTAAAGTATAACTTGCAAGTTCTATAATCTTATTGAAATCCATTTGAATAATTTTTTGAACAAAAATATACTTTTTGAGGAGAAATCCACTTTAAATTTATACTAATAAACAAAAAGGAACGCTTACTTTTGCAACTTGCTTTTTTGTATTTGAAATATCTTTTTTAATGGATTTGTACATAATATTTTTTCTTTGTTTAGCAGCATTTGCAGCCGGATTTATTGACGCCATTGTTGGCGGCGGCGGATTAATTCAGACGCCAATGGGATTAATTTTATTGCCTAATCTTCCAGTTTCGACAGTTATTGGAACTCTTAAAATTCCAGCTTTCAGCGGAACTGCTTTTGCTGCTTTTCAATATTTAAAGAAAGTGGTAATTCAGTGGAAATTATTAATAATAATGATGTGTTTAGCAGTTCCTTCTGCTTTTCTCGGATCGACAATTTTAACGCTTGTAAGTAACGATTTTATGAAACCGCTTTTGTTAGTCGTTTTATCGTTATTGTTTATTTACACGTACGCAAAGAAAAACTTCGGACAGCATGTTGCCAAAGATCATTCAGAAACTACTCAAATAATTTACGCAGTTGTTATTAGTGTAATTGTTGGGTTTTACGACGGATTTATTGGTCCAGGAACAGGAAGTTTTTTTGTTGTGGCTTTTATTGCGCTTTTGGGTTTTGATTTTCTTCACGCTTCCGCGAATGCGAAAATGGTTAATCTGGCGACAAATTTTGGTTCGATTTGTTTGTTTATGATAAAAGGAAAAATCATCTGGACAATTGCGATTCCGATGGCAATTAGCAACGGACTTGGAGGCTGGCTTGGCGCAAAACTGGCAATTAATAAAGGAAATGGTTTTATTAGAATTTTCTTTTTAGTTGTAGTTGTCGGAACTTTGATTCGTTTTGCCTATGATGTGTTTTTTAAATAAAGGTTCTAAGAGGCTAAGTTGCTGAGTTTTCTCTCTTTTGTCTAAAGAAAAAAACTTAGAATCTTAGAACCTTAGTAACTTAGTATCTCAAAAAAAATGTTTGTTTTCTAGCCCCGATTGAGGCGGTATCCTCGCAGCGGAGCGGAGAGATAAAGCCGAAAGCGGGAAACCATGCCCGAAAAAAATGCCTTTTGTTTGGCTTTAAAAAGAAAAAAACTTCGGGATAGAACCTCAGAATCTTAGTAGCTTTTTAAATCATTAATTCTTATTTTTGCATAAAAGGAGAAAAATTACATGCAGAAATATATTGACCAGCTCAACGAAGCGCAGAGAGCGCCTGTTTTAAAGAAAGACGGGCCAATGATTATTATTGCTGGTGCAGGTTCGGGAAAGACTCGTGTTTTAACAATTAGAATTGCTTATTTGATGCATCAGGGAATTGATGCGTTTAATATTTTGTCGCTGACTTTTACCAATAAAGCGGCAAGAGAAATGAAACACAGAATTTCGGATATTGTGGGAGCATCTGAAGCTAAGAATCTTTGGATGGGAACTTTTCACTCGATTTTTGCGCGTATTCTTCGTGCTGAATCTGATCATTTGGGATATCCTTCCAATTTTACTATTTACGATTCACAAGATTCGGCGAGATTGATTTCTTCTATTATTAAAGAAATGCAGTTGGACCGTGATATTTATAAACCTAAACAGATTTTAGGACGAATTTCGAGTTATAAAAATAGTTTGATTACGGTTAAAGCTTATTTTAATAATCCAGAATTGGTTGAAGCCGATGCAATGGCGAAAAGACCAAGATTAGGAGAAATTTATCAGCAATATGTAGAGCGTTGTTTTAAAGCTGGTGCGATGGATTTTGATGATTTGTTGTTGAAAACCAACGAATTATTGACTCGTTTTCCTGAAGTTTTAGCTAAATATCAAAATCGTTTCCGTTATATTTTGGTTGATGAGTACCAAGATACAAATCACTCTCAGTATTTGATTGTTAGGGCTTTGTCAGATAAATTTCAGAATATTTGTGTGGTTGGAGATGATGCGCAGAGTATTTATGCTTTCCGTGGTGCGAATATCAACAACATTCTGAACTTCCAGAAAGATTATGAAGGCGTTGTAATGTTCCGTTTGGAGCAGAATTATCGTTCGACTAGAAATATTGTGGAAGCCGCTAATACAGTAATGGAGCACAACAAAACCAAACTGGATAAAGTGGTTTGGACGGCGAATGAATTTGGTCCAAAAATTAAAGTCCACAGAAGTTTGACTGATGCAGAAGAAGGACGTTTTGTTGCGAGTACGATTTTTGAACAGAAAATGCAGAATCAGTTGCATAACGGAGCTTTTGCAATTTTATACCGTACGAATGCTCAGTCGCGTGCAATGGAAGATGCGTTGAGAAAACGTGATATTCCGTATAGAATTTATGGAGGTTTGTCATTTTATCAGCGTAAAGAAATTAAAGACGTTTTATGTTATTTGCGTTTGGTTTTAAATCCGAAAGATGAAGAAGCTTTGATTCGTGTTATTAATTACCCAGCGCGTGGAATTGGAGATACTACTGTTGAAAAATTGACTATTGCTGCCAATCATTACAAACGTTCGATTTGGGAAGTAATGGTTAATATTGATAAAATAGATCTGAAATTAAACGCTGGAACTAAAAACAAATTGAAAGATTTTGTGACTATGATTCAGAGTTTTCAGGTTATTGATCAGAATCAAGATGCTTTTTATATTACAGATCACGTTGCTAAGAAAACGGGTTTAGTTCAGGAATTGAAGAAAGATGCAACTCCAGAAGGAATGGCAAAAATTCAGAATATCGAAGAGCTTTTAAATGGTATTAAAGATTTTACCGAAGGTCAGAGAGAAATTGATGGTGCTAGAGGCGCACTTTCTGAATTTATGGAAGACGTAGCTTTAGCAACAGATTTGGATAAAGATACAAATGATGAAGATCGTGTCGCTTTAATGACGATTCACTTAGCAAAAGGACTTGAATTTCCGCATGTTTTTGTAGTGGGAATGGAAGAAGATTTGTTTCCGAGTGCCATGAGTATGAGTACTAGAAGTGAATTGGAAGAAGAACGTCGTTTATTCTACGTGGCTTTAACACGTGCAGAACATCAAGCTTATTTGACTTATGCGCAATCTCGTTATCGTTGGGGAAAACTAACAGATAGCGAACCTTCTCGTTTTATTGAAGAAATTGAAGGTCAATACCTAGAATATTTAACGCCATCTGAAACTAATTACCGCTATAAATCGCCAATTGATGGTGATATTTTTGGTGATGTTGACAAATCTAAATTAAGATTAGCAAAACCAGTTGGTGGAACGCCACCAAAGCATATAACAGATAATAATCCAAAACTGGATCTTAATATTAGAAAATTAAAACCAGTTGCAGGAACAAATCCAAATGCGGTAAGCGCACCAAATTTATTTGATAGTAAACTGACTGTTGGAAATATTGTTATGCACGAACGTTTTGGAAAAGGAGAAGTTATTAATCTAGAAGGTGTTGGTCCAGATAAAAAGGCAGAAATTAAATTTGAAGTTGGTGGAATTAAGAAATTGCTTTTAAGATTTGCGAAATTAGATGTTGTTGGTTAGAAAACTTTCAATATTTAGAGAATAAATATGAAACATGAAAACTTAAAAGTGTAATGTTTCTTACCCAAACAAACCTAACTTTAAATAAAAAACAAAATGGCTGAATTCATAAAAATATATCCAGATAAACCAAGTGAAGCTGCAATTGCAAAAGTTGTAAAAGTGCTTCAGAATGGTGGTTTGGTAATTTATCCAACAGATACTGTTTACGGTTTAGGTTGTGATATTACCAATTCTAGAGCTTTAGAAAAAATTGCTAAAATAAAGGGAGTAAAATTGGAGAAAGCAAATTTCTCTTTTATCTGTCACGATTTGAGTAATTTATCAGATTATGTGCGTCAGATTGATACATCTACTTTCAAAATTTTGAAAAGAGCTTTACCAGGACCTTACACTTTTATTTTGCCTGGTAATAATAATTTGCCAAAAGAATTTAAAAAGAAAACGACAGTTGGTATTCGTGTACCAGACAATAATATTATTTTAGAGATTGTTCGTCAATTGGGAAATCCTGTTGTTTCTACTTCTATTCGCGATGAAGATGATGTAATTGAATATACAACAGATCCAGAATTGATTTTTGAAAAATGGCAAAATCTGGTAGATTTGGTAATCGATGGAGGATATGGGGATAATGTTGGTTCGACGATTATAGATCTCTCAGAACATGAGCCAGTTATCGTGAGAGAAGGAAAAGGAGATATTGATATTTTGTAAGAAAGCAAGTAAATTTATAGGAAAATTCAAAAAGGTTTGGTTAATTAGCTAATAATTAATCAAACCTTTTGACTTTAATGAAAAAACTATTTACTTTTTTGTTTTTGTTTTCGATAGTCACTGTCTTTTCGCAGCAAAATCTTATTGGTAAAATTACGGGTAAAGGTAATATTCCGTTAGAAGGAGTGAATATTTACTATGATGGCACAACAATTTCAACAGTTTCAGATACTGATGGAAAATTTTCTATTAAGTATGAACCTAATGCTAATAATATTTTAGTGGTTAGTTCAATGGGATATCAAACGGAGTACCTATCTGGATTAGATGCTTCGAAGCCATTAAATATTGTACTGAAGATTTCGGAGAACGAGCTTAAAGAAGTTGTAGTCAATAATAATAATGAGTTTACGAGAGTTCAGAAATTAAAGCTTTTTAGAGAGTATTTTTTAGGAAAAACTAGTAATGCCAAATCAGCTGTTATTAAAAATGAAGACGATATTCGCTTTAAATATGATAAAAAGAGTTTGCTTTTTACAGCCTATTCAGATAAACCTTTGATAATTATAAATTCAGCTTTAGGATATAAGATTGATTATGAATTGGTAATTTTTGAAGTATCCTTTAAAAAATTTAGTATTAATTCAATAGATGCCTTTAAGGTTTTTTATGGAGGTATGAGTCGATTTGAGGAAATTGATAATAGTCCTAAAGTTTTGAAAAAACGAGAAAGAACATTTCAAGGGTCTCAAATTCAGTTTTTTAGGAATTTAGCAAATAATGATTGGGATGCAAATAAATTTTTATTGTTTAAAGGTGAACATAATCAAGATCCAACGAAATGTTTTAAAATAACTAAGGAAGCGGATTTTTCAAAGGTAGAAGTAATTCCTAATGGTAAAAGTGAAATTACAAGTTTAAGCTCAAAGAAAACCGTAGCGGCTTATAATCTTGTCTTTGACAAAAGAGAAGCATCAAAAATTAGTTTTCAAACTAATAGCTTTTATATTTATAAATATGGAAATAATTCAAATATTGAAGACATACTTCTTTTAGGAAAAATTTCAGAAAAGAGAGTTGGAGATATGTTGCCTTTGAATTATGGGATTGAGTAAATTTTAATCTTATTATTGAAATGTGTATTATTTGATATTTGTAAAAAAATACTTTAATTGTATTACAGTTTAAAAATTATGCCTAACTTTATTATAGTTAAAATTTAGTTAGTTAATTTAAAATAATTTCATTCTTGATTTGTATTTAATTGGTTATTAAAAGGGAAATTAAGAATACAAAAAAAGCAGGTCGATTGACCTGCTTTTCTGTTTTAAAGCTATTTGAAAACAAGAATTATTTAGCTTGTTTTTTCATTTCTTTTTCAATCATATCATAGAATTGATCGATTTTTGGCATAACTACAATACGAGTTCTTCTGTTACGAGCTTTGTTTTCAGCAGAATCATTAGCAACTAATGGTACGTAAGAGCTTCTACCAGCAGCAATTAATTTAGCTGGATTAACACCAAGATCGTTTGTTAATACACGAACGATAGAAGTAGAACGTTTAACACTTAAATCCCAGTTGTCTAAGATAATTCCGTTGCTTTTGTAAGGAACATCATCAGTGTGTCCTTCAACCATACATTCGAAATCTGGTTTGTCATTGACAACTTTAGCAACTTTAGCTAAAACAGATTTTGCTTTATCACTTACGTCGTAGCTTCCGCTTTTAAATAATAATTTATCAGCGATAGAGATAAATACAACTCCTTTTTCAACATTGATTTCGATGTCTGGATCGTTGATTCCAACTGCTCCTTTTAAGCTTGTAACTAATGCTAAAGTAACACTGTCTTTTTTAGTTAAAGCGTCTTGAAGTCTAGAGATTTTCAAATCTTTTTCTTTCAAGCTTTCAAGAGATTTTTCAAGGTTTTCAGCACCTTTAGTAGTTAAGATTGTTAAATCTTTAGAACTATTGATTAAGTCTTGATTATGTTGTTTGTAGCTTTCAGCAGTAGCAGCTAATCCAGCTTTTTCTTCTAAGCACGTATTTAATTTTACAGTACAAGAGTTTAACAAATCTTGAGTCTCTTTGTTTTTTGCTTCCAACTCAGCATATTTCTTTTTAGAAACACATGATGTTAGGGCCATTAATACTGATAGTGCGATAACTATTTTTCTCATAAATTTAATTTTAATTAGACTTGATTACAAATTTAGTTTTTAATATTTTGAATACTGTTAAAGATTTCTTTAAATACGGTCAATTTCCTTATATAATAAAGGAAAACGACGCTTTTTACCATATAGTATTGCTGTATTTGAAAATCTTTTCGTTTTCCGAGATATTTTAAAGATAAGCAATAAAATGAAAAATGTGCCTTTAAAATGGCAAAAGTATGTCCAAATTTCCCTTGTGTAAGAAAACGGATACCTGCAATTCCGTCTAAAACCATTCGGAAAAAAATCATCCAGAATAATCCTCTTTTTGGCAGATTTTTGACAAGCATTAATAATGAATTTCTAAAATTCAAATAGGTTTTTTTAGGATTACCTTGTTGTAAAGTTGCACCTCCAACATGATAAACTACAGATTGAGAATTGTACTTTATTATATGACCTTCGTTTGCAGCTCTCCAACATAAATCAATTTCTTCTTGATGAGCAAAGAAGCTTTCGTCAAAACCTTTTAATTCATGATAAACATTTTTACGGATGAAGAAACAAGCGCCTGAAGCCCAGAACAATTCAATGTTATCATTGTATTGCCCATTGTCTTTTTCTACAGTATCGAATACTCTTCCTCTGCAAAAAGGAAATCCATATTTATCTATGAAACCACCTGCGGCTCCAGCATATTCAAAATATTCTTTGTTCTTAAAATCAAGAATTTTTGGCTGGATAATGGCTGTTTGTTTTTCATTATCGAAAGTTTCAAGAATAGGTTTAAGCCAATTTTCAGTTACTTCAATATCCGAATTTACTAATGCATAGATTTCAGCATCAATATGTTGTAAAGCATCATTGTAGCCTTTTGCAAAGCCATAATTACCCGAGTTTTTTACAATTTTTACAGTAGGGAAATTTTCTGCGACGAATGCAATAGAATTATCTGTAGAGGCATTATCTGCTACATATATTGATGCACCTTCAGAAAATTGAATAACAGAAGGTAAAAACTGCTCGAGCAATTTTACTCCGTTCCAATTTAAAATGACAACAGCTATTTTATCCAAAAGTACTTAGTTCTTTATTATTTGTTAATGGTTTTCTTTATAGTCAGGCAGGTTTCTCAAAAACTCATATTTTTCGTTTTCAAAATCCATTTGACAATAAAAATGGTTTAGTCCGTTTGTGACATTCAAAAACCGTGCCTGCATTGTCATATTGTAACGTGCAATTTGATCAAAAGTTGCTTGAGAGATTCTAACTTCGGGCGCTTTGCACTCTACCAATATATGTATAGAACCATCTGAGTTAAAAACTACAACATCGTATCTTTTTCTTAACCCGTTGACTTTTAAAACTTTCTCTACATTAATTAACGATTTTGGATATTTTTTTTCGTAAATTAGGTAATGAACAACGTGCTGACGAACCCATTCTTCGGGAGTAAGAATTATAAATTTTTTTCTTATTTCATCAAAAATAGACACTTTATTTTCGCTATTTTTGAATCGAAAACTATAGATTGGGAAATTTAATCGCTGCATAAAGCAAAAATATAAAATAGTTTCAGGTTTCTCCCGAAGTCTCGGGATAAAGTTTCAAGTAATTGAAATTGAAATTTGAATTTGAAATTTGATACTAGAAACAAAATTTAAATGGACGAAGTTGTAAAAATCGTTAATGATATAAAAGCCGGAAATATAAAGCCAATTTATTTTTTAATGGGTGAAGAACCTTATTATATAGATAAATTATCTGAATATATTGAACAAAATGTTTTAGCAGAAGAAGAAAAAGGATTTAATCAGACTGTTTTGTACGGAAGAGATGTTTCTGTAGATGAAATAGTTTCAACAGCTAAACGTTATCCGATGATGGCTGATCGTCAAGTTGTTATTGTAAAAGAAGCACAAGATTTATCACGAACAATTGATAAAATTGAATCTTATGTAGATAACCCGATGGAAACTACCGTTTTGGTTTTTTGTTATAAATATAAAACGCTGGATAAACGTAAAAAAGTCACTAAGTTATTAGCACAGAAAGGTATTGTTTACGAAAGTAAAAAATTATATGAAAATCAGGTTGGAGACTGGATTAAACGTGTTTTAGCCGGAAAAAAGTATACGATAGATCCTAAAGCAAATGCCATGTTGGTAGAGTTTTTAGGTACAGATTTGAGTAAAATCAATAATGAACTTGAAAAATTACAGATTATTCTACCGCAAGGAACTATGATTACGGCGGAACATATTGAAGAAAATATTGGTTTCAGTAAAGATTACAACGTTTTTGAACTTAGAAAAGCAATTGGAGAACGTAATCAGTTGAAGGCGTATAAAATAGCAGAAAATTTTGCTCATAATCCTAAAGAATATCCGTTGGTTATGACTACAGGATTGGTTTTCGGATTTTTTGTTCAGCTTTTAAAATACCACGGATTAAAAGATAAAAACCCTAAAAACGTTGCCGCTGTACTTGGTGTAAATCCATTTTTTCTAAAAGAATATGATTTGGCTATAAAAAATTATCCAATGAGAAAGGTAAGTCAGATTGTTGGAGCTTTACGAGATATTGATGTAAAGAGTAAAGGTGTGGGTGCCAATGCTTTGCCACAATCAGATTTACTTAAAGAAATGCTTTATAAAATATTTAATTAAGCCGTTAAAATTCACGATATTTGCGTTTCTAAAAATTTTACTACTTAATATAATTACACAATTATGGGAATGAATAAAAACACCATTTTAGGATGGGCTACTTTTATAATGGTACTTATGGGATTGTTGCTTATCGCTCTAGGAATCTTTAGATATAGTGATGTTTCTGGTTGGGGATTTGGTGCTGTTGGAGTTGGTTTTTTTGCTAATGCATGGGTATTCAACGCATTGAAAGGTAGAGTTTAGTTTAGATTTAAATTGAAAATTATAATAATTAACATAATAACATAAAAATGTCAGACGATAAGAAAGTAATTTTCTCAATGCAGAAATTGAGTAAAACCTATCAGGGTGCAGACAAACCAGTACTTAAGAATATTTATTTGAGTTTCTTTTACGGAGCTAAAATTGGTATTTTAGGTCTTAACGGTTCTGGAAAATCTTCTCTTTTAAAAATTATTGCAGGAGTTGATAAAAATTACCAAGGTGATGTGGTTTTTCAACCTGGCTATACCGTTGGTTATTTGGAGCAAGAACCAATTCTTGATGATTCAAAAACGGTTATCGAAATTGTTCGTGAAGGAGCTGCTGAAACGATGGCAGTTTTGGAAGAATACAATCAAATTAATGATTTATTTGGTCTTGAAGAAAATTACTCAGATCCAGATAAAATGGATAAATTGATGGATCGTCAAGCGGCTTTGCAAGATAAAATTGATGCGCTTGGAGCTTGGGAAATCGATACAAAATTAGAAATCGCAATGGATGCTTTGCGTACTCCAGAAGGAGATACGCCTATTAAAAACCTTTCTGGAGGAGAGCGTCGTCGTGTAGCTTTATGCCGTTTGTTATTGCAACAACCTGATGTATTGTTATTAGATGAGCCAACCAACCACCTTGATGCTGAGTCAGTTCTGTGGTTAGAGCAACACTTGGCGCAATATTCTGGAACTGTAATTGCTGTAACGCACGACCGTTATTTCTTAGACAACGTTGCAGGCTGGATTTTGGAGTTGGATAGAGGAGAAGGTATTCCATGGAAAGGGAATTATTCTTCTTGGTTAGATCAAAAATCGAATCGTTTAGCGCAAGAAGAAAAAGTGGCTTCTAAACGTAGAAAAACTTTAGAGCGTGAGTTGGAATGGGTTCGTCAAGGAGCAAAAGGACGTCAGACAAAACAAAAAGCTCGTTTACAGAACTACGATAAATTATTAAATGAAGATCAAAAACAACTAGATGAAAATCTAGAAATTTATATCCCGAACGGTCCACGTTTAGGAACAAATGTTATTGAAGCTAAAAATGTTGCAAAAGCTTTTGGTGAAAAATTATTGTATGATAATTTGAACTTTACGTTGCCACAAGCCGGAATTGTTGGAATTATCGGACCAAACGGTGCTGGTAAATCTACTATTTTCAAAATGATTATGGGAGAACAAGCTACTGATAGCGGTGAATTTTCTGTTGGAGAAACTGTAAAAATCGCTTACGTAGATCAGTCGCACTCTAATATTGATCCGAATAAATCTATTTGGGAAAACTTTGCTGATGGTCAGGAATTGATTATGATGGGCGGAAAGCAAGTGAACTCTAGAGCATATTTATCACGTTTCAATTTTGGTGGTGGCGAGCAAAACAAAAAAGTTTCTATGTTGTCAGGTGGTGAGCGTAACCGTTTACACTTAGCAATGACTTTGAAAGAAGAAGGAAACGTACTTTTACTGGATGAACCAACAAATGACTTAGATGTAAATACACTTCGTGCACTTGAAGAAGGTCTTGAAAATTTTGCTGGCTGTGCCGTAATTATTTCTCACGACAGATGGTTCTTAGATAGGATTTGTACACACATCTTAGCTTTTGAAGGAGATTCTGAAGTTTATTTCTTCGAAGGAAGTTTTACAGATTACGAAGAAAATAAAAAGAAACGTCTTGGAGGTGATTTAACTCCGAAACGTTTGAAATACAGAAAGTTGATTAGATAATTTTTCTAATAAATTTCAATAAAAAAAATCCCAAATTCCAATTATTGTGAATTTGGGATTTTTTTTTGAGACAAAGTATTGTCATTTCGAGGAACGAGAAATCACACTCGGGACTCGACAAAGATTAGAGAATTGCTATACGGAATTTCTAGTGTGATTTCTCGTTCCTCGAAATGACAATATTGAGCTAAATTGGAATTTGAAATTTAAAAAATTGGAATTTTCTACAAAAATTTAGATTTCAATTCCGGTGTCGGAATCATACAGCTTTCTTTTTTGCCGTACCAATTGTATCTATTTTTTGCGATATAATCATAAATCCTATCACTTATAAAAATCGGTACAATTCTAAAAATAGGGGTTAACTTCCATAAACCTCCAAAATTTTTAGCTATTTCAATTACTGCTGAAGATTTATAAAAATAAGCTGTTTTTGGATCATACAAAATAATACTGTCCATTTTAGAAAAGCTGATTCCTAAATGTTTACAGATTGAAATACCCAAATCTGATTGCAATGCAACAAATCTGAAAATGTCTTTTTTGTCATGGTTTATAATAAATTGTACAGCAGAACTGCACAGGTTGCAAACTCCGTCAAAAAGAACTATTTTTTTATTTTCTGGAAGGCTTTCCATTTCAAAATCTTTGTTTCAAGTTTTATATTTCACGTTTTTGCATACATGAGATAAAGTATAAATTAGCTAAACAAGTATTTATTTGTTTTAACTATTGCATTTTTATTTTTGATAAATTTTATAAATTAAAAACGGCTTTAATAAGTCTTTTTAGATGAATTTTAAAAAAATGAGAATCTATTTTGTTGTAATTTCAGAAATCGTTTCTTAAATCGCTTTATTTTGATTTTTGACTTTTTAGTCATGTTTTAAGACTGAAAAGTTTATTTTTTAACTGCTTCTACCAGTTCCAATTCTTCCAAACTTACTTTCGAAGTAAAAATGCCATAATTTACTGTCGCTTTATTTTTTTCGATCGAATCGATACTTCCAACAGATCTTCCGTCAAGCATTCTTACTCGATCACCAACTTTTAAAATTGGTTTTGGTTTTTCAACAACTGGTTTAAGTTTTTTCTCTTTTTTCTCTTGACGAATTTCTTCAACTTTTACCTGAACTTCAGCGATAATTTCTTTTTGTTTTTCAACTTTTGCTTTTGCTTCTTTTGGAGTTGCTTTTTTACGTTTAGAATTTTCAATTTCAACAATTTTCAAAAATTCACCAATAAGTTCTTTTTTATTTTTGTTGTTGAAATATTTCTCGGCAATGTCATCAATTTTTTGTCCAATATAAATTATTTTCTGATTGCTATCATATAATTCTTGATAGCTTTCTAATTTTTGCTGGATTTTAGTATTGATGTTTTCCATCTTTTTACTTTCCTCACGTGCACGAGTTTCTTCCTCTTTTAAATTCAGAGAAGTTTTTTCTAATTTCGAACGCTCTTTTTGAAGAGTGGCGATGGTTTTATCGAAACGAACTTTTCCAACTTCTATTTTCTTTTTCGCGCGATTGATCAATCCAAACGGGATTCCATTTTTTTGTGCAACTTCAAAAGTAAACGAACTTCCAGCTTGTCCCAAAGCTAACTTATACATTGGCTCAAGAGATTTTTCGTCGAACATCATGTTAGCATTTGTTGCATATGGCAATTCGTTTGCTAAAATTTTCAAATTAGAATAATGCGTTGTAATAATTCCAAAGGCTTCGCGATGATAAAATTCTTCCAAGAAAATTTCAGCCAAAGCTCCTCCCAATTCTGGATCAGAACCTGTACCAAATTCGTCAATTAAAAACATGGTTTTTTTATTACATTTTTTTAAAAAGTAATTCATGTTTTTTAATCTATAACTATAAGTACTTAAATGATTTTCAATAGATTGATTGTCTCCAATATCAGTTAGAATTCTGTCAAATAAGAAAGTTTCACTTCTTTCGTGAACCGGAATCAAAATTCCGGATTGCAACATTAATTGTAATAAACCAACTGTTTTTAAAGAAATGGTTTTTCCTCCAGCATTTGGTCCAGAAATTACAATAATTCTGTTTTCTTGTTTTAATTCAATAGTTTGAGGATATGTAACTTCTTTTTTTTGCTTATTGTTTAAGTACAAAATCGGATGATACGCTTCTCTAAAGAATAATCTTCTTTCTTCAGTAATTGTTGGAAGAATTCCATTAATACGATTTGCATATTTTGCTTTTCCGGCAATTACATCAATATCACTTAAAAAGTCTTGATACTCAATTAACAAAGGAAGATACGGACGAATTACATTTGATAAATTTTTTAAAATTCTAGTAATTTCTTCTTTTTCTTCATATTCTAAATTCGCCAATTCGCGCGAATATTTTAAAGTAGCTTCTGGCTCAATATAGGCAATACTTCCCGTCTTGGAACTTCCTAAAACAGAGCCTTTTACTTTTCGGCGATACATCGCTAAAACCGCTAAAACTCTACGATTTTGCACAAAACTTTCTTTAATGTCGTCCAAATATCCTAAACCATTGTATTGTGTTAAAGCTGAACCAAAACTTTGATTTACTTTTCCGCGAACCAAATTCATATTCTGGCGAATTCCAGAAAGAGCAGGAGAAGCATTGTCTTTTATTTCTCCATATTTATCTACAATTGCATCAATTGCAGAGATAATATCTTTTGTTAATTCTACTCGAGAAGCTCTTGCATTTAAGTTTGGATAATAGTCATCGAATTTTTTAAGGAAATTCAACAAGACATTTGTAGTCGCAGAAAGATTGGCAATTTTTCTGAAACTTCCTACTTCAAGAAAGCTGTCTTCAATTGCTAAGAATTTAATTTCATGAGTGATAGCTTCAAATCCGTGATTCGGAATTGCGTTGTTATTTTGAAAAGAAGAAACATATTCTGATGTCTGCATTAATGACTGCATCAATTCTTCTTTATTTCTAATTGGTTTTATTTGTAAAGCCTTTTCTTTTCCAATGTCGGTGTTGCATCCATCAGAAATGGTTTCTAATACTGTTGGAAATTGTAAGTCTTGTAACGTTTTTTCGGTAATGCTGATCATTTAATTTCTTTATGAAAGTAAAGGCAAAAGTACGAAAACATTCATGAATTATTAATTGTGAATTATTAATTGTGAGTTTTTAGTTTGCTTAATTTTTAACTTTCGACTTTTGACTTTGGACTTTTTGATTTTTAGTATTAATTGCTGAAATTCGCATAAAAAAAATTATGGACGTAAAAATGCATTCTTCTTGGAAACCTATTTTGAATGAAGAGTTTGAAAAACCATATTTCAATACATTAATTGATTTCGTAAAGTCAGAGTACGCGACTAAAGTTTGTTATCCAAAAGGCAACCAGATTTTTTCAGCTTTTGATCATTGTCATTTTGACGAAGTGAAAGTTGTTATTATCGGGCAAGATCCTTATCATGGACCAAATCAGGCAAATGGTTTATGTTTTTCTGTAAATGACGGGATTCCATTTCCGCCTTCACTTCAAAATATATTTAAAGAAATTCATGATGATTTTAATATACCGATGCCTAGTAGTGGAAATTTAGAACGTTGGGCAGATCAAGGTGTTTTTCTTTTAAATGCAACTTTAACTGTTCGTCAATCTGAAGCAGGAAGCCATCAAGGAAAGGGGTGGGAAAAATTTACCGATGAAGTTATCAGACAGATTTCTGCTAAAAAAGAGAATGTTGTGTTTTTACTTTGGGGTGGCTTCGCTCAGAAGAAAGCTGCTTTGATTGATGCATCAAAACATTATATTTTAAAATCAGGACATCCTTCGCCTTTAAGTGCAAACAGAGGTTTTTGGTTTGGAAATAAACATTTTAGCCAAACTAATGAATTCTTGAAATCTAAAGGATTGAAAGAAATTGAGTGGTAATTTTTTTTAAGTTACAAAGTTTCAGAGTTACAAAGGTGCAAAGTTTTTTCCTTTGGCTTTTTAGCTTTTCATTAAATAAAAAGATTAAACTTTAATATTGTGAATTCGACTTAAAGAGAAATCGCACTACAAACTCTACAAAGAATAAATTTTACTTTGCGGAAATTCTAGTGCGATTTCTCTTTTCAGTCGAAATGAAAAAGACTTTATTTTTTAATAATTTCTTCTAAAACAGCTTTATTTTCATAATTAACCACTTTTAGAATAATCTCTTGATTTTTTACAGTTTTTCCTTCAATAATATAAAGTTTGCCTTTATTCATTGGAACATTGCTTTTATCAAAATCAACATCTCCGTAAGTTAATGTGTTTTTAATATCTGCGGTATCAACCCATTTTTCATTTAAAGTCTGAATAGCTTTTTCAGAATATTGAAAAGGTTTTGTTCTTAGATTGTTTAAAACTCGGGCATTTGGAAAATAATTACAACGAGTGTCTTTTCCGCTAAAAATAGCTGCTACGACAAAACATCCCATTACAAGACCAATTAAATAATATGCAAAACGGTGTACGAACTTCATGAAATAATTTTTTTGCAAAGGTACATTAAAGTTCCTTTAAAAAACAAGTAAATTAATATCGTTGTCAGGAAGATCAAACCAGTCGCCAATAGCTTTATTTGTTAGAATTCCATGATATAAATAAATTCCGTTTTTGAGACCTTTATTGCATCTAATGGCGCTTTCAATTCCACCATCTTCGGCTATCTGATGAAGATATGGCGTTAAGATATTACTGATTGATAATGAGGCGGTTTTAGAATATCTTGAAGGTATATTTGGTACACAATAGTGCAGAACGTTGTTTTTGATAAAAGTTGGTTTTTCGTGAGTTGTCACTTCAGAAGTTTCAAAACAACCGCCAGTATCAATGCTAACATCGACAATTACGGCTCCTTTTTTCATATGTTCAACCATAGTTTCGTTGACTACAATCGGACATCTTTCTTTTCCGCGCATTGCGCCAATTGCAACATCACAACGTCTTAAAGCTTTTAAAAGTCCTTTTTGCTGTATAGTTGAAGTGAAAATTCGCTGATTTAAATTGTTTTGTAAACGGCGTAATTTAGTGATAGAATTATCAAAAACTTTTACGTTTGCACCAAGTCCAATTGCAGTTTTTGCAGCAAATTCTCCGACAGTTCCTGCTCCAAGAATTACGACTTCGGTAGGAGGAACTCCAGTAATATTTCCAAATAAAAGTCCTTTTCCAAATTCGTCGGTAATCATTAATTCGGCAGCAATAAGAATTGAAGCGGTTCCTGCAATTTCGCTTAAAGATTTTACGGCAGGATAAGAACCGTCTTCGTCTTTAATATATTCAAAAGCTAAAGCAGTGATTTTCTTTTTTGCTAAAGCTTCAAAGTATTCTTTCTTCTTAGTTTTAAGCTGAATGGCCGAAATGATAACGGTTTCTGGATTTATCATTTCTATTTCTGCTAATGTTGGCGGTTCAACTTTTAATAGAAAGGGACAGCCAAAAACTCTTTTTGCATCTTTTGTTATTTCTGCGCCAGCATCTGCGTATTCCTTATCAGTATAACTCGAACTTTCTCCAGCTCCAGATTCAATCATAACGCGATGACCAGCGTATGTAAGTGAATTTACAGCATCTGGAGTTAAGCAAATACGACGTTCCTGGTAACTTGTTTCTTTAGGAATTCCTATAAAAAGTTCTCTTTTAAAACGACCAACCTCAAGTTTTTCTTCTTGCGGCAGTAATTGTTGTTTTGTAAATGGAGTTAACGTGATTGACATGGATTGTGCAAAAAATTAAGAGTACAAATTACGTAAAAAGTTTTAGAATTAGTGTAAAAAATCTGCTAATACTATATATTGGAATGTTAAGATATTTTTTATGTTTCTTTATAAAATTGCTTGAGATATCAATACGTGGATTTATTTTTGTAAAGATTCTCAAAGTTTTCACAGAAATTCACAAAGATTCTAGTTCAATTGCAACTCTCTTTTTCCGTCTTCTAATAATTTAATATTTATTGTAGAATGTTCGTCGGGAATTAAACTTGCTATTTTTTCAGACCATTCGATAAAACACCAATTACCAGAATACAAATAATCATCTACTCCCATATCAAGAGCTTCTGTTTCTTTGTTTAATCTATAAAAATCGAAATGATAAACTATTTGATTATTAGAGGTATAGTATTCATTAACTAAAGAAAAGGTTGGACTGCTTGTCGCGTCTTCAACTCCTAAACTTTTGCATAATTGTTTAATTAAAGTTGTTTTTCCAACTCCCATTTCTCCATTAAAAAGAATGATTTTTTTTGGATTTGAAGCTATAATTTGCTCGGCAACTTCTTGAATTTGATCTAATGAAAAAACGATGTTCATTTTTATTATATATTTTATTTTAGTCTCAGTCACAGTTTTTAGTCTCAGCTAAGAACTGTAAACTGTGACTGAGCCTGAAAACTTTATTTTGGGTTAAATACCAAAAATGGAATAATCATTTCTTCCAACGAAATTCCGCCATGCTGGTACGTATTTTTATAATAACTCACATAATGATTGTAATTGTTTACATACGCCAAAAAGAAATCATTTTTGGCAAAAATAAACGAACTACTCATGTTTATTGCAGGCAAACCAATTGTTTTAGGTTCTTTTACTACGTAAACATCTTTTTGTTCATACGTTAAACTTCGTCCAGTTTTGTAACGCAAATTTAGACTTGTATTTTTATCTCCCACAACTTTCGACGGATTTTTTACATTAATTGTTCCGTGATCGGTTGTTAAAATCAGTTTGAAACCTAAAAGTTGTGCTTGCTGAATAATTTCTAACAAAGGCGAATTTTTAAACCAGCTCAATGTTAGCGAACGATAAGCTTTATCGTCTGAAGCTAGTTCTTTTACAACTTCCATTTCAGTTTTAGCGTGGGAAAGCATGTCGACAAAATTGTAAACTACGGTCACCAAATCATTGCCTTTTAAGGCTTTAAAGTTTTCGGCTAATTTTTTACCTCCCGAATAATTAGTGATTTTAAAATAATCTTCTTTAATGTTAAGTCCCAATCTTTTTAATTGAGCAGATAAAAATTCGGCTTCGTAAAGATTTTTTCCGCCATCTTCTACATCATTTTTCCAATACTCCGGAAATTGTTTTTCCATTTCTAAAGGCATCAAACCAGAAAAAATTGAATTTCTTGCGTACTGCGTAGCGGTTGGAAGAATAGAATAATAAGGAACTTCTTTTTCTAACTTGTAATAATTTGACACAACAGATTCAAAAGATTTCCATTGATCGTAACGAAGATTGTCAATTACAACAAAAAGAATTGGTTTGTCTTTCTTTTTAAGTTCAGGAACAACCAGTTCTTTAAATAAAGTATTGGACTGTATTGGTTTATCTGCTTTTGGCGCAAACCAATCTTCGTAGTTTCTTTCAATAAATTTACCGAATTGAGAATTGGCTTCTACTTTTTGAGATTCTAGAATTTCGATCATCGCTGTGTCGTTGATATCTTCTAGTTTTAATTCCCAAAAAAGTAATTTTTTATACAATTCAATCCAATCTTCATAAGAATTAACCATGGCTAATTCCATAGCGATTTTCCTGAATTCTTTCTGATAATCTAAAGTTGTTTTTTCTGTAATTAATCTAGAATCATCCAGATTTTTTTTCAAACTCAACAAGATCTGATTCGGATTTACAGGTTTAATCAAATAATCGGCGATTTTAGAACCAATGGCTTCTTCCATAATATATTCTTCTTCGCTCTTGGTGATCATAATCATAGGAATAGCAGATTTTTTTTCTTTCATTTCAGAAAGTGTTTCCAATCCGCTCATTCCAGGCATGTTTTCATCCAAAAAAACAATATCAAAGCTATTCTCTTCAAACAAAGCAATAGCATCAAGTCCGTTATTGCAAGTTGTAACTTCGTAATTCTTTTTTTCTAGAAATAATATGTGGGGCTTTAAAAGATCGATTTCATCATCGACCCAAAGTATTTTTATCTTATCCATAAATCAATTATAATTTTTACTGCAATTTAAAGTTATAGAACTTAAAAAGTATTAAAAATAGTATAAAGTTCTCAAAGTCTGACTATGAATTTATTTTAAATTTTAACATTTTTTAGTCTATTTTATTGATAATCATTATAATTTCAACTTTCATTTTTAAATAAAAAACACCAATCTCTTTATACTTATTTACTTATATTTGTTGACCTAAAAAATATCGCAATAGTGACTCAGATCAATAAACTCAAAATATTCAACGATCCCATATATGGTTTTATAACGATTCCGAATGAGCTTGTTTACGATTTAATTCAGCATCCTTATTTTCAGCGTCTTCGTCGAATCTCACAAATGGGATTGTCTTATTTGGTATATCCGGGCGCTAATCATACTCGTTTTCATCATGCTTTAGGATGTATGCATTTGATGAAAAAAGCAATTGATACGCTTCGTTTTAAAGATGTTGTGATTTCTGAAGATGAAGAAAATGCTTTATTGATTGCTATTTTACTGCATGATATTGGGCACGGACCATTTTCTCATGCTATGGAAAGAAGTATTGTTGAAGATGTTCATCATGAGGCGATTTCATTATTATTTATGAATCAGCTAAATGAAGAATTTGAAGGGAGATTGAGTCTAGCAATTCAGGTGTTTAAAGGAGAATATCATAGAAAGTTTATGTTGCAATTGATTTCAAGTCAATTGGATATGGATCGAATGGATTACTTGAAACGTGATAGTTTTTATACAGGAGTTGCAGAAGGAAATGTAAATTCTGAACGTTTGATTCAAATGATGAATGTTGAAAATGACGTGTTGGTTATTGAAGAAAAAGGAATTTATTCTGTTGAAAAATTTCTGCTTTCAAGAAGATTAATGTATTGGCAGGCTTATTTACATAAAACGAGTTTGGTTGCCGAATTAATTTTAATGAAAGTGTTGAAAAGAGCCAAAGAATTAATTTTAAAAGGAATTGATCTTCCGTGCAGCGAACCGCTTTCTTATTTCATGCATAACAAAATAACGCTTGAAAATTTTGATGCAGAAAAGCTTGATTTGTTTGCACAATTAGATGATTTTGACATTATAAGCGCCTTGAAAGCTTGGCAGAGAAATGATGATTTTGTTTTGAGTACTTTAAGTAAAATGATCATAAATAGAGATTTACTGAAAATTAAAATGAGTGCGGAGAAAGTTTCTGTTGAAGAATCTCAAGCTTTAAAAGAGAAATTTGCAAGTCAGCATCATATCAGCCAATTAGATGCTGGTTATTTTATTTTTAGAGGAAAAATAAAAAATCAAGCATATAGCAAAGAAGCAGAACCTATTCGAATTTTGAAAAAAGATAAAACAATTGAAGATGTTGTTGAAGCTTCTGATCAGCTGAATTTGAAATCGTTATCTAAATTGGTAACAAAATATTATATCTGTTTTCCAAAACAACTTATCTAAAATTAACATTTAAAATCTATTTTTTATATTTTTGTCGCGATGAAATTTACAGCAGAACAAATAGCAGGAATTTTAGAAGGAGAAGTTGTTGGGAATCCCAATGCAGAAGTTTCTAAGCTTTCCAAAATCGAAGAGGGCGAAAATGGATCGCTTACTTTTTTGGCTAATCCAAAGTATATCAATTATATATACAGCACAAAAGCGACTGTTACAATTGTTAACGAGACCTTTGTTCCAGAACAAGAAATTACTACTACATTAATAAAGGTAGAAGATGCTTATGCGGCATTTTCTAAGCTTTTACACTTTTATAATCAAGTTAAATTAAATAAAACAGGTATCGAACCTCAGTCATTTATGTCTGAAGGAACTAAATATGGAGAAAATCTTTATTTAGGAAGCTTCAGTTACATCGGACAAAATGTTGTTCTAGGTGATAATGTGAAAATTTATCCAAACAGTTTTATTGGAGATAACGTTGTTATTGGTAATAATGTTTTCATTTTTGCTGGTGCAAAAATCTATTCAGAAACAGTTATTGGTAATGATTGTACAATTCACTCAGGCGTTATAATCGGAGCTGATGGTTTTGGCTTTGCTCCAAATGAAAATGGAGAATATAGTAAAGTACCTCAAATCGGAAACGTTATTCTTGAAGATAATGTTGATGTTGGAGCTAATACTACAATTGACAGAGCAACTCTTGGTTCTACAATTATTAGAAAAGGAGTGAAGTTAGACAATCAGATTCAGATTGCTCATAATGTAGAAATCGGAAAAAATACTGTGATAGCTGCTCAAAGTGGTGTTGCAGGTTCTACTAAAATTGGAGAAAACTGCATGATTGGAGGTCAGGTAGGTATCGCAGGGCATTTAATTATAGGTAATAATGTTAGACTTCAAGCGCAATCTGGAGTTGCTAGAAACATTAAAGATGATGAAGTTTTGCAAGGAACTCCATCACTTGGATATACTGATTTTAATAAATCTTATGTTCATTTTAAAAATCTGCCTAAAATTGTGGCCGAAGTTGAAGAATTAAAAAAACAAATAATAAACCCAAAAAATGGAAATAATGGTTAAACAGAAGACCATCAAAAATGAAATTTCGCTAACAGGAGTTGGTTTACATACTGGAAAAGAAGTTACAATGACTTTTAAACCTGCACCCGTTAATAATGGTTTCACTTTTGTAAGAGTAGATTTGCAAGGTCAACCAGTCATTGAAGCTGATGCTAATTATGTTGTTAATACTCAGAGAGGTACTAATCTTGAGAAATTAGGAGTTAAAATTCAGACTCCAGAGCACGTTTTAGCTGCAGTAGTTGGCTGCGATTTGGATAATATTATTATTGAATTGAATGCCTCTGAACTTCCAATTATGGATGGTTCATCAAAATATTTTGTTGAAGCGATTGAAAAAGCTGGTATCGAAGAGCAAGATGCTCAACGTAATGTATATGTAGTTAAAGAAGTTATCTCATTTACAGACGAAGCAACAGGAAGCGAAATTCTTGTTATGCCAAGCGATGAATATCAAGTAACAACAATGGTAGATTTTGGTACAAAAGTTTTAGGTACTCAAAATGCTACACTTAAAAGTCTTTCTGACTTTAAACAGGAAATTGCAAGCTCAAGAACTTTTAGTTTTCTGCATGAATTAGAATCTTTATTAGAACATGGTTTAATTAAAGGTGGAGATTTAAATAATGCAATTGTATATGTAGATAAAGAAATCTCTGAGTCTACAATGGAAAATTTAAAGAAAGCATTTGGTAAAGATGAAATTTCTGTAAAACCAAATGGCGTTTTGGATAACTTGACTTTGCATTATCCAAACGAAGCGGCAAGGCACAAATTGCTTGATGTTATTGGAGATTTATCTTTAATCGGAGTTCGTATTCAAGGAAAAATTATTGCTAATAAACCAGGGCATTTTGTAAATACTCAATTTGCTAAAAAGCTGGCAAAAATCATTAAAATAGAGCAAAGAAATCATGTTCCAGTTTATGATTTAAATCAAGAACCTTTGATGGATATTCATAAAATTATGGCGATGCTTCCTCACAGACCTCCATTTTTATTGATTGATAGAATTATCGAAATGTCTGATCGTCATGTGGTTGGTTTGAAAAATGTAACGATGAATGAAAATTTCTTCGTAGGACATTTTCCTGAAGCACCGGTTATGCCAGGAGTTTTAATTGTTGAAGCAATGGCGCAAACAGGAGGAATCTTAGTTTTAAGCACTGTTCCAGATCCTGAAAATTATTTGACTTACTTTATGAAAATTGATAATGTAAAATTCAAACATAAAGTATTGCCAGGTGATACCTTAATTTTTAAGTGCGAATTAATTTCTCCAATCAGAAGAGGAATTTGTCATATGCAGGCAAATGCCTATGCAAATGGTAAATTAGTAACTGAAGCAGAATTAATGGCACAAATAGCAAGAAAACAATAATAAATTATCAAATTTATTGTTTAGGTTTGTTGCCTCAAATCGAAATATTTTAATTAAAAATATAAAACATACAGATGAATCAACCATTAGCATATGTTCATCCAGGCGCGAAAATCGCTAAAAACGTTGTAATAGAGCCATTTACAACAATTCACAATAATGTTATTATTGGTGATGGTACTTGGATTGGTTCAAACGTGACCATTATGGAAGGAGCTCGAATTGGTAAAAATTGTAATATTTTTCCAGGAGCTGTAATTTCTGCTGTGCCACAAGATTTAAAATTTGGAGGTGAAGATTCTCTTGCTATTATCGGTGATAATTGTACAATTAGAGAATGTGTAACTATAAATAGAGGTACAATTGCTTCAGGTCAAACTGTTATTGGAAACAATTGTTTGGTAATGGCTTATGCGCACATTGCACACGACTGCGAAATTGGAAATAATGCTATTATAGTAAATGGTGTTGCTTTGGCAGGTCACGTAGTTGTTGGTAATCATGCTGTTATTGGAGGTTTAGCTGCTATCCATCAATTTATTCATATTGGAGATCATGCAATGATTTCTGGAGGATCGTTGGTTAGAAAAGACGTTCCGCCATATACTAAAGCTGCAAAAGAACCATTATCTTATGTTGGAATCAATTCTGTTGGTTTAAGAAGAAGGGGATTTACAACTGAAAAAATTAGAGAAATTCAGGAAATCTACAGAATTTTATACCAAAAAAATTACAATACAACTCAAGCTTTAAGTATTATTGAAGCTGAAATGGAAGCGACTCCTGAAAGAGATGAAATTTTAGATTTTATCAGAAATTCATCTCGAGGAATTATGAAAGGTTACTCAGGAAACTATTAATTTTAGAGTTTAGATTTCTGATTTTAGATTTCTAAACTACAGATAATAAATAACAATAAAAATGAAGATTGATTTCTTTGTCTAGAAATCTAAAATCTATCCCGAGGCTTCGGGACTAAAATCTAAAATAAAAAAAAAACAAAATGGCATCTACATCAGATATTAGAAACGGATTGTGTATTAAATTTAATCACGATATCTATAAAATTATCGAATTTCTTCACGTAAAACCTGGAAAAGGTCCAGCTTTCGTAAGAACAAAATTGAAAAGTTTAACTTCAGGAAAAGTATTAGATAATACATTTTCTGCAGGTCATAAAATTGACGTTATTCGTGTTGAAACACATACATTTCAGTACTTATATCCAGAAGGTGATGAATTTCACTTTATGAATGCTGAAACGTTTGAACAAATTTCTTTAAACAAAAACATTTTGGATGCTCCAGATTTGTTAAAAGAGGGAACAAACGTAATGGTTCAAATTAACACAGAAACAGATTTGCCATTATCAGTAGATATGCCTGCATCTGTAATTCTAGAAGTTACTTATGCTGAGCCAGGTGTAAAAGGAAATACAGCAACTAACGCTACTAAAAATGCAACTGTAGAAACTGGTGCAAATATCAATGTTCCTTTATTTATCAATGAAGGAGATAAAATTAAAATTGATACAGCTTCAGGTTCTTACATGGAGCGTGTAAAAGAGTAGTTTCTTAATTAAGATAATTTGACAATGAGTCAGTTAGATAACTTGTGAATCGACAAAATTTTGTATATTCATATTCTAATTGACTCATTTTCTAATTGACAAATTCTCTAATTATAACATATGAAATTTCAAAAGAGTCATTCTTTACAAGAAATTGCAAATTTGCTTAATTGCAAATTTATTGGTGACAAAGACTTTCAAGTTTTAGGCATGAACGAAATACATGTAGTTGAGCCTGGTGATATTGTTTTTGTTGACCACCCAAAATACTACGATAAAGCTCTACAGTCTGCGGCTACTATTGTTTTAATAAATAAGGAAGTAGAATGTCCAGAGGGCAAAGCACTTTTAATCTCCGATGATCCATTTAGAGATTTTAATATTCTAACCAGACATTTCAAACCTTTTCAGTTTGCGAATGTAGCAATCGCTCCTTCAGCAGAAATAGGAGAGGGTACAGTGATTCAACCAAATAGTTTTATTGGTAACAATGTTAAAATAGGAAAAAACTGTTTAATTCATTCTAACGTTTCTATTTACGATCATACTGTAATTGGCGACAATGTAATTATACATGCAGGAACAATTTTAGGAGCAGATGCTTTTTATTACAAAAAACGTCCCGAAGGTTTCGATCAGTTAATTTCTGGTGGAAGAGTTGTTATTGAAGACAATGTTGGGATTGGTGCGCTTTGTACGATTGACAAAGGTGTAACTGGAGATACAACTATTGGCGCAGGAACAAAGTTAGACAATCAAGTTCATGTTGGTCATGATACCGTTATTGGTAAAAAATGTTTAATAGCTTCACAAACTGGTATTGCTGGATGCGTAATTATTGAAGACGAAGTTACTCTTTGGGGTCAGGTAGGAACTACTAGTGGTATTACTATTGGAACAAAAGCTGTTGTAATGGGGCAAACCGGTGTTACTAAATCTGTTGAAGGAGGAAAATCATACTTTGGTACTCCGATAGAAGAGTCTAGAGAAAAATTGAAACAATTAGCCAATATTAAGAAGATTCCTGAAATTTTAAGTAAATTGAAGTAATATGTCTATCAAAGAGTTTGTTCAGAAATTTTATAAGTCAGATGCCTTAATCGATAGTGAAATTTTAAAAACATATCTGCATCCCGACGTTATACTAGAATGGAATAGCAGTAAAGGTTTCATTCAGATGGATTATGATTCGATAGTAGAAATGGCAAATGACCTTAGTCGTGCATATGTGCGCTCGAAGGTAAGAATTAGCCATATTATTAGTGAAAATGATTTAGTATCAGTACGTTACTCTCATTTTGTAAAAACTATCGAAAATCCAAGAGAAGAAATGCTTTTAGCTCATTTTTCAACCATTTGGCAGATTAAAGATGATAAACTTTACAGGGGTTATCAGATGAGTCAATTTTCTTAATATTTTTTTGACAATAAAAGAGGCAAAATACATTACAAAACCTTATTTTTGCAACACAAATTTAAAAACTACATAAAATATATATCATGAGTGTTTTAGTTAATAAAGATTCCAAAATAATTGTTCAGGGATTTACAGGAAGCGAAGGAACTTTCCACGCTTCTCAAATGATTGAGTACGGTACTAATGTTGTTGGTGGTGTTACTCCAGGAAAAGGAGGGACTAGCCATTTAGATCGTCCGGTTTTTAATACAGTAAAAGATGCTGTTGATCAAGCTGGAGCTGATACTTCTATCATTTTTGTTCCGCCAGCTTTTGCTGCTGATGCAATTATGGAAGCTGCTGATGCTGGAATTAAAGTAATTATTGCTATTACAGAAGGAATTCCTGTAGCAGACATGATTAAAGCAAATAATTATGTTAAAGAAAGAAATTCAAGATTAATCGGTCCTAACTGTCCAGGTGTTATTACTCCAGGTGAAGCTAAAGTTGGTATTATGCCAGGTTTCGTTTTCAAAAAAGGAACTGTTGGAATCGTTTCTAAATCAGGAACTTTAACTTACGAAGCTGCTGACCAAGTTGTAAAACAAGGTTTAGGAATTACTACAGCTATCGGAATTGGTGGAGATCCAATTATTGGAACTACTACTAAAGAAGCTGTTGAATTGTTAATGAATGATCCAGAAACTGAAGTAATCATTATGATTGGTGAAATTGGAGGTCAATTAGAAGCTGATGCTGCAAGATGGGTAAAAGCTGATGGTAACCGTAAACCAGTTATTGGTTTTATCGCTGGAGAAACAGCTCCTGCTGGTAGAACAATGGGTCACGCAGGTGCTATTGTTGGCGGTTCTGATGATACAGCTGCTGCTAAAAAACAAATCATGAGAGACAACGGAATTCACGTTGTTGATTCACCAGCTGAAATTGGTAAAAAAGTAAAAGAAGTACTTGGATAATCTCCAATTATCTTAAATAATAAATTTTAAAAGTCTCAATATTTTGTTGAGACTTTTTTACATTTTAAAGACTGAGGCGTAAATAGAAAAAAAACTTAGCATCTTAGTGCCTCAGCATCTTAGAAGCTTAAAAAGAAATATGAGTAAAGATTTAGAAAAATTTAAAGTAAGCAATAGTTTTACTTTTACAATTGAAGATAGTTTAGAAGAAGTTTGTAATGCGCCAGAAGGAAGTGCTGGAATCTTTGTTGTTTATGCAGTAGAAAATGATTCAAAAGAACTTATTATGGTAGGTTCTACAGGAACTGTACAAAACGACGGAACTTTAAAAAGTAAAAATGGTGGATTATACGATAAAATTGTAAACGGACACCAATTTGCAAAAACGGGTAGAAAATATTCTTGGCCAGCACAAATGAAATTAGAAAATATTTCTGCTTTAGAAGTGGTTTGGTATGAAACATTCAATGCAGATGTAAAAGCTATCCCTACTGCTGTTGAAGGACAAGTTTTACAGAATTTCTTAGATCAAAGTGCTAAATTGCCAAGATGGAATGTGGCTTTCTAAGGAAATAAATTACAGATACTAAAAAAGCCCTGCTAGTAATTATTAGCGGGCTTTTCTGTTTTAGAAATAAAGAAAATTCTAAACCAATTTTTGTATCACAAATTTTATTAAACGCCCAAATACTCTATATTTGTATTTCAAAAAATAAAAACGAATACCTTAATATGAAATTACTAGAAGGAAAAGTTGCAATTATTACTGGTGCAAGCCGTGGAATTGGAAAAGGAATTGCTGAAGTTTTTGCTAAACATGGAGCAAATGTTGCTTTTACATATAGCTCATCTGCAGCATCTGCAGAAGCTTTAGAAGCAGAATTGAATAGTTTAGGAGTTAAAGCGAAAGGATACCAATCTAACGCAGCAGATTTTAACGAAGCTCAAACTTTTGTTGATGCTGTTTTGGCAGATTTTGGAACTGTAGATATCTTAATCAATAATGCCGGAATTACAAAAGACAATCTGTTAATGCGCATGTCTGAAGCAGATTTTGACCAAGTAATTGATGTGAATTTGAAATCGGTTTTTAATATGACAAAAGCGATTCAAAAAACTTTCTTAAAACAAAGAGCTGGTTCAATCATTAATATTAGTTCTGTGGTTGGAGTTTCTGGAAACGCTGGTCAAACAAACTACGCAGCTTCTAAAGCAGGTGCAATCGGATTTACAAAATCTGTAGCGCTTGAATTAGGTTCTCGTAACATTCGTTGCAACGCAATCGCTCCAGGTTTTATCGAAACTGAAATGACTGCAAAATTATCTGAAGATGTAGTAAAAGGATGGAGAGAAGGTATTCCGTTGAAACGTGGCGGAACTACAGAAGATGTAGCAAACGCTTGTCTTTTCTTAGCTTCAGATATGAGTGCATACATTACAGGACAAGTTCTTAATGTTTGCGGAGGAATGCTTACTTAATAAGTTGATTGTTGATGGTTTTTAGTTTATAGTTAACAGCCATAAACCATAAACTAACAACCAATAACTAAAAACAAATATGACTACAAACACAATTCTTTTATTATTACTTTCTTTAGTAATTGCTGGTGGTTTGTCGTATTTTCAATATTTTTTCAAAGCCAAAAGTAAATCTAATGTGATGATACTTTTGGCTTTTTTACGTTTTCTATCCATTTTCGGAATATTGGTTTTATTGATAAATCCGATAATTTCTAAAAATTCGCTAGAAATCACCAAAACACCTTTGGCAATTGTTGTCGATAATTCAAGTTCGATTGTTGCTTTACAATCAGATAAAAAAGCAGTTGAATTATATCGAAAACTTATTTCAAATCCTGCTTTAAAAGAAAAATTCGAAATTCAATCGTATCAGTTTGATAATGATTTTAAAACTTCAGAAAAATTTGATTTTAAAGGAAATCAAACCAATTTAGATGAAGCGGCTAAAAATTTAAAAAGCATAAATAAAAACCTGATTTTCCCGACCGTTATTATTACAGACGGAAATCAAACTACAGGAAACGACTACGTTTATAGATTCGATCCTGTCAATAAAGTTTATCCTTTGGTGGTGGGAGATACAACCACTTTTTTCGATTTAAAAATCAATCAATTAAACGTAAACAAATACGCTTTTCATAAAAATAAATTTCCAGTCGAAGTTTTTCTGCAATATGCAGGAAATAAAACTGCAAATGCAGAATTTACCATTTCGCAAGGAAATGCAGTTGTTGCAAAAGAGAAACTTTCTTTTTCACCTTCAAAAAAAACAGCTTCTTTAAACTTGCTTTTACCAGCAGATAAAGTTGGTTTGCAAATTTATAAAGCAAGTATTCAATCTTCGTCAAAAGAAAAAAACAGCTATAACAATATCAAGAATTTTGCAGTAGAAATAATAGATCAGAAGTCTACAATTGCAATTGTTTCTACAATAAATCATCCAGACATTGCCGCTTTAAAACGTTCGATTGAAGTTAATGCGCAACGTAAAGTAATATTAGTTAAACCAAATCAAATTAATGATTTACAAGATGTTTCTGTTTTGGTTTTGTATCAGCCAACAACTGCTTTTAAATCAATTTTCGACAATAATAAATTGAAAGGAATAAATGCCTTTATTATAACTGGAAACAATACCGATTTTAATTTCTTAAATCAGCAGCAAAATAATTTAGTTTTTAAAATGAGCGGACAACGTGAAGATTTTCTAAGCGAATTCCATTCTGATTTTAATCTTTTTGCAATTGACGATATTGGTTTTGAGAATTTTCCGCCATTACAAAATCCATTTGGAAATATAAGCACAAACGGAAATGTATCGGTTTTACTTTCGTCAAAAATTAGAAACGTTTCTACAAATGCGCCATTGTTGGCTTTTACCGAAAATCAAGGAAAAAGAACTGCTTTTCTTTTAGGAGAAAATAGTTGGAAGTGGCGTTTACAAAGTCACGTAGATAATCAATCATTTGAAAAGTATGATGTTTTTATTGATAAAATTATTCAATATTTGGCTTCATCAAATTCAAAGAAATCTTTAGTTGTAACACACGAAAGTTTTTATAATTCTGGAGAAGAAATTATTATCAATGCACAATATTTTAATAAAAACTACGAGTTTGACGAAAAAGCCATGCTTACAATCAGCGTTGTAAATGCAGCGACTAAACAAACCAAAAATTACGATTTATTAAAAGGAAGCAATTCGTTCTCAGCTAATTTAGAAGGACTTCCAGCAGGAAAATATAATTTCGTAGTAAAAGAATTAAATTCAAATACTTCATACGCAAGTCATTTTGAAATTTTAGATTTTGATATCGAAAAACAATTCGTAAATCCTGATGTCGCAAAATTGCAGCAATTGGCACAACAAACGGGAGGGAAAGCTTTTTTCGAAAATCAAGCAGATCAATTGATTAATACACTTTTAGAAAATTCAGAATATAGATCAATAGAAAAGAATATTTCTAGTAAAACCCCAATTATTGACTGGGTTTGGCTGTTGATTTTGATAGCTGTTTTACTCACTACGGAGTGGTTTATTAGAAAATATAATGGGTTGCTTTAATAGTTGTAAATCTTCAAAGGAACAAAGGTTCATGGTTTTTAATAAACTTATAAAATGATGTGTTGATGGATGATATTCAGAATATTTTAAATGAAATATTTCCTTTTGTAGAAAGGTTATTAAAAGAGTATGGGGAATTTTATCCTTTATCTTGCGCTGTAAATGTAAATAACGAAGTCGAGCATATTCTGCTTGAGGAAAACGAGGATAATGATTTTCCAACTTCAACATCAGTAATAGATGAATTAAAGAAAGTGTTACGCTATCAAAAAGATAATTTTTTAGCAATCGCAATTTTTTATGATGTTGAATTAAAAGAAGAAAAAACTTCTGCAATAGCTGTTTTTGTTGAGCACAAAACAGAAAAACTAGCTTACACTTTTTATTTTCCCTATAAACTTAATGAAGACGATTTGATTCTTGGAGAATCTTGGAAAGTTATTAATGAAACAGATATTTTTGAAGATTAATCCTTTTCTTTTGCTATTTGAGATCTTTTTTATTGTATAAATTTAAAATATTAAAATATGTTTAATCCTTTTAAAAGAAGTAAAGAAGATGTTGTTTTTAATATGTTCAAAGAACGACTAGAAAAGAGAGGTTTAACTATTAAATCTATTGATGATGAAGGTTTTATTTACATAGATGTAGATGAGTCAGATTTGAAAATAAGCTTAGAAAATGTTAGGCTTAATTATAAAAGAGATTCTGATGAAACTCATATTGATGACTTAGTTGATGTAATTATTTCACATTCATTTAAAATTGATGATTGGGAGAAAATAAAAGACAAAATATATATACAGTTTGTTCCAAATGATTTTGATTTTGGAAATACTATAAATGAACGGGTTACAAATGAATTTAGTAAAGTCTTTACATTAAGCCTTAATAATGGTTACTCGTTTATTATAAATGATAATTTATCTGATTGGAATATTAATTTAAAAGATTTACAAAATCAGGCAGATTTTAATTTAGGAATTCTTCTTTTAAGTAAAGTGAAAATTTAACTTGAAGATATTGAAGGTCATAAACTTGGTATGATTAATATAGATGAAGTTTTGCTTAAGAGTTCTTGTCTTTTTTCTTTAAAAATAAAGGATTTAGTTGAAGATAATATTGGTTATCCATTTTATGCTGTAATTCCTGTGAGAGACTTTTGTTATATTTTTTCCGAGGTAGATTTTGAATATTTTTCTCAACGTTTAGGCTCTGTTGTTCTTGATGAATATAATAATTCTGGATATGCTATTACAACAGAAATATTAAGATTTTCTGAAAATGGAGTTGAAGCAATTGGGAAATACTAGATAGTCAAGTAATTAGAGCTTAATATTTATTATGATAACAAGAAGATTTTAAAGTTTTTAAGTAACTTGAAACTTTAAACATGAAACAAAAGAAACAATACAAATGGACTTCAGGCTAAAAGTTTTCTACACCGTTGCGCTCCGCCTTAATTTTACTAAAGCGGCAACAGAATTGTATGTTACACAGCCGGCGGTTTCTAAACATATTCACGAGTTAGAAGAAACTTATAAAACCAAACTTTTTGAGCGAAACGGTTCTAAAATCGCTTTGACTCCAGCAGGAAAAATTCTTTTAAAATATACCAAAAGTATTTTTGATCTTTATCGTGAAATAGATTTTGAAATGAGTTCTTTCAACAAAGAACGCCAAGGTTTATTGAGATTGGGAGCGAGTACAACGATTTCACAATATATTATTTCTCCAGTTTTGGCGAATTTTCATCAAAAGCAAAAAGACATAAAAGTCAATTTGCTGAATGGAAATACAGAACAAATCGAAAATGCTTTAATCAACAAAGAAATCGAAATCGGAATTGTTGAAGGACAATCTAAGAATCAGTCGATAAAATATATTCCGTTTTTAAAAGACGAGTTGGTTTTGGTTTGCAACAGTAAAAATCCTTTCGTAAACCAAAATGAAATTTCATTAAACGATTTAAAATCAATGAAATTCATCACACGAGAACGCGGATCTGGAACACTTGAAGTTATAGAATTTGCATTAAAAAAAGCTGGATTAAAATTTTCAGATTTACAAATCGAAATGCAATTAGGAAGTACAGAAAGTATAAAATCTTATTTACTTAATTCTGATTGTTTTGCGTTTATGTCAATTCACGCTGTAAGTAAGGAATTGAAAAATAACGAATTAATTGTTTTAGATGTGGAAAGTTTATCAATTGAAAGATCTTTCTATATTATAACTTTACAAGGAAAATCTGATTCATTGTCAGAACTTTTTATTCAAAATATAGCAAGTCATTATAACTTGAAGTTATAGTCAATTGTAAATTACGATTGGCGTTTTCAATATAAACGATGGAACTTTGCAGGGTAAATATCAATTACCTTTATTTTGAAAACAAAACAACATTCAGCATCACAATTATTCGAAATTAACCATTACTTGCAGCAAGCACTTTTTTTGGCTGTAATTCTGTTAAGTATGTTTTCAATTATTTCACCTCCGATAGCATTATTATTGGGAGTTGTACTTGTGAACGTTTTTGGAAACCCTTTTGCTGAATTTAATAGCAAAGCCATCACATTTTTATTGCAGTTTTCTGTTGTTGGTTTAGGATTTGGCATGAATGCAAATAGTGCAATATCAGCAGGAAAAGAAGGTTTTGTTCTGACAATTTGCTCTATTTTCAGCACTTTAATCTTTGGTTTCCTATTAGGAAAATGGTTGAAAACTGATAAAAAAACATCACATTTAATTTCTTGCGGAACAGCAATTTGCGGAGGAAGCGCCATTGCGGCAATTTCGCCAGTTATCAAATCAAATGAAAATCAGACTTCTATTGCTTTAGGAGTGATTTTTATATTGAATTCTATTGCTTTGTTTGTTTTTCCGTTCATCGGACATCAATTAGATTTATCTCAAAAAGATTTTGGTTTGTGGTGCGCCATTGCCATTCACGATACAAGTTCGGTTGTTGGAGCAGCAAACAAATACGGTGCTGAAGCTTTACAAGTTGCAACAACTGTAAAATTGGCAAGAGCTTTATGGATTATCCCAATTTCAATTTTGACAATTTTTCTTTTTAAAAATAAATCCCGAAGCGTCGGGACAAAAATAAAAATTCCATATTTTATTGGTTTGTTTATTTTGGCAATGCTTTTAAATACCTATTTTCCATCAACAGCCATTTTTTCAGCACATCTTGTAGGTATTGCTAAAATCGGATTAACGATTACGCTTTTTTTAATTGGAGCAACTTTAAATTTTACAACTTTAAAAGAAGTAGGAGTAAAGCCTTTATTGCAAGGCGTTTTACTTTGGATATTTATTGCTGTTTTTGCTTTATTATCAATTCTTTATCTAAGCTAAAACTATTTTACGTTAGAAAATTTTACAATTGGTTTATCGACTATTTTATAGAATTTTCCTTTGAATGAATAACGTCTTTCAATTTCAAAATCAAATGATTTTTTGGTTTTTGCCATTGTTGAAATTTCTTCAGGAAACTCAACGTCAAATTCATCTTCACCTCTTGCTTTTATATTATAAGTTCCTTTTGTGGTAATAATGATGTCTCTAAAATGTTTCTTAGAATTATCATTGACAACTTTATAAGATCCTGACCAAGAAATAAATGAAGAGTTAGTTAATTGATAATTATTGACCTCAAGAATAGGCTGATATTTTCCGCCAAAACCAGCAACGAGATAAAGATAACCTTCGTAAGCGCCACCTGCGCCACCATTTGCATGTATTAAAGTAAAAGCAAACTGATCTTCGCCAATTTCTATCAATTTTGGAGTCGGACATTGTGCAAAAGCTCCAAATGCAGCAACTGCTGGCTGAAACGATCTCATTTCCCAAACATTATTATTTTTTGCAAATTTTGCCAATCCTAATAAACCTCCAGAAAAACGACCTGTTTGCAATCCGTCTTCATCATTAACAGAATGGTTAAAAGCCAAAATTTTAAATTGATTTCCTTTAGAATCTGCGTAATCAATCGTAGCACGAAGTCTAGTTGCAACACCGTTTGTGTAAGGAAATAATTGATCGCCTTCAACACCATTTACATCAAGGAAAGGCAATGGTTTGCATGATTTACATTTCCAGCTTATAAAAGTATTTTTATCTGAAAGATGATATAAATTGCCAGGAAATAGCTTTTGCAATGTTTTTTCACTATTTAATGGATCGGAAACTTTGAGAATTCTTTTTGGGTTTAATATAGTATCGCTGACGTTTTTAAGTTGTAAATCAGTTTCTTGTGCAAAAGAGAGAGCAGAAATTAGTAGAAATAAGTTTAAAATAAATTGGCGCATAAAATGGTGTCATTTAATAAAAACAAATGTATGAAGAAAATTATTGTTAATTTAAACTTATGCTACTTTCAGGAATCAAAAAACGTAAAATGTTAAATTAATACAATCTTAATAACAGTATTTTTTGCGTATTCTTTAATTAAAGCTAAATTTGCTCCCTCTAATAAAAAAACAAATGAAAAAAATCCAAATGAGACCAAAATTAATCGCTTTCGGAGCTTTGATTATTGGCTTTATTATGCTTTCATGGGGAAATGTTGGCCATGAGCGTATTAACAAAGCTGCTGTAATGGCTTTACCAAAACAATTACAGATATTTTTTTACAATCACATTGATTTTATCACGCAAGAAGCTTCGGTTCCAGATATCCGCAAGTATGCTTTAAATTATAAAGAAGAAGGTCCGAGACATTATTTTGATATGGAAAATTTTGGTCCTGCTGATACTTATCCACAAACTTTAGAAGAGGCAAAACAAAAATACGACGCTAAATTTTTAAGCGATAACGGAATTTTGCCTTGGTATATCGAAGACATGATGGCAAAGCTTACTAAAGCTTTTAAAGAAAAAAACAGAGCTGAAATTTTATTTCTTTCTGCAGATCTAGGACATTATATTGGTGATGCGCATATGCCATTGCACACTTCAAAAAATCATGATGGACAACTAACAGATCAAAAGGGAATTCACTCTTTATGGGAAAGCAGATTACCAGAATTATTCGTTAAAAACTATAAATTAAATGTTCCTGAGGCGCAATATTATGGAGATGTTCATAAAGCAATTTGGGACATGATTAATGACACTCACACCTTAGCGCAGCCTTTATTGGATATCGACAAAAAACTTAGAACTGCAACTCCTGAAAACAAAGTATTTGAAATGGATGCAGAAGGAAAAGTCGTTAAAACAAAATACAATACTGCTAAATTTACAGATGAATATGCTGGAAAATTACACGCAGAATTAAACGGAATGGTTGAAAGTCAAATGAAAAAAGCTATTGCTGCAACAGCAAGTTTTTGGTACACAGCGTGGGTAAATGCAGGAAAACCAGATTTAAGCGATTTAGATTCTCCAGCTGTTACACAAAGAAATTTCCAATTTTTGCAAGAAGATTTAAAAGCATATCAAAAAGGAAACTTATTTGGAATGAAGAATCAAAACGACTAAAATTTTGTTTCAAGTTTTCAAGTTTCAGGTTTCAGGTTTCAGGTTAATTTTGAAACTAAAAAAAGCCTCAAAATCATTAAGATTTTGAGGCTTTTTCTATTCTTTCTCAAATCTGGATTTTAATCCGGTTCTATTAACGAAGTTTCGCGTATAACTTAGCATTTTTGGTTGTCAAACTTAAATCTTTAAGTTGATATTCTTTTTCTTTTAGTACATAAGAAGCTGATTGATAATAAGAAATAGTTTCATTTATTAGATCTTTGTTTTCAGCTTTCAACGGAATTTCGTTGTAATGAATTTGATATTCAGGAGAAAGATTGGCATCGGGTTTTAATTCTAATTGAAATTGTTTGATTTGCTGTTTCGGAGATAAGATCGTCAAAACATTATCTTTTATCAATCCTAAATCCTGATAAGTTGCAATAAAAGCTCTTGGTTTATAATCTGATTCAAAAATATCATGACCAAAAAACTTACTTTGATAATCAAAATTTAATAATCCGAATAAAGTTGGCATAATATCAATCTGCGACATTAATTTATTGCATTTTTCAGGTTTAGAAGTCGGATCGTAAATTAAAGCTGGAATTCGATATTTATCTAATGGAAGTTCTGTTTTTCCTGCACTTGAGGCGCAATGATCTGCAACAATTACAAATACAGTATTATTGAACCAAGATTGTTTTTTGGCTTGATTAAAGAATTGGCGCAAAGCATAATCAGTATATTTTACGCCGCCGTCACGAGATTTAATGTCACCAGGAATATCGATTTTATTGTTAGGATAAGTAAAAGGTCTGTGGTTGCTAACCGTCATTATATGATTGAAAAAAGGCTTATTTTGCTTCGCTTCAACGTTCATAATTTTGATTGCTTTGTTGTACATGTCTTCATCACAAACTCCCCAAACATTAGAAAATGTAATTTCATTTGGTTTAAAACTTGATTTGTCTATAATTTGATAACCGTTTCCAGAATAAAAGTCCTGCATGTTGTCAAAAAAAGCATCTCCGCCGTACATAAATTTCACATTGTAACCTTTTTTTAGAAAAACAGATCCTGTAGAAAATTTATTTTTATTGTCTTCTCTTTTTACAACACTTTCACCAGCAGTTGGAGGCAAACACAAAGTAACCGCTTCTAGTCCGCGAACGGTACGGTTTCCGGCAGCATATACATTGGTAAACAACAAACTTTTTTGTGCTAAACTATCCAGAAATGGCGTAATATTTTCTTTGTTTCCATACATTTTCATGAAATCTGCACTTAAACTTTCAACTGTAATTAGAATTACATTTTTTCGTTTTTCGATAGAATCATCTTTTATTTCACGTAAAGTGTTTTGACCAGAAATCGCGGGTAATTGCTGTTTTAAAAGTGCAAAAGCTTCGTTGTTTGGGATTGTTTTGTAAAATTTAAAATAATCCAATTTGTTATTTTGAAAAGCCAAATAGAATTTATAAATACCGTTTGCCTGCAATTCATTCACAAAAATATTTTTTGAATTTTCTGTTTTCGCTAATGAAGGAATTGCAAATATTGAAATTAAAAGTAATGCGCCATAAATTGCTGTGATTTTTAGCTTTTCTCCAATTGTTGGAATTTCTTCAATATAGTTTTTTGATTTTTTTATAATGAAAAAAGTAATAATTCCAGTAATGATAAATAATGCAGAAAAGATTGGAATAACAGGATAAGATTGCATTATATTACCAATAACTTCGTTTGTGTAAATCAGGTAATTAACAGCAATAAAGTTATATTTTACTCCAAATTCATTCCAAAAGAAAAACTCACTTATAGCATTTTGAAGAATCAATAAAACATACAAAAAGATTACAAAAGCAAAAAGCCAAAATCTAATTTTATCTCGTTTTTTTGGAACAAAAAGTAAAATAGAAAATAAAAATGTTTTGATTGAAATGAAGATTAGTACAATTTTTGGTAAAGCGCCTCCATATTCATCAAAAATACTTTTTCCTGATGCAACATAAATTAAAAGACCAATAAAACCAGATAAAATTAAATATCCGTAAGGTTTATTGTACTTAGAGTTAGAAATAAAAATTAGATACAACCATAAAAAAGAAGCAGAAACAATAAATACAAAAAGGTCTGAAATTAAACCTAAACCAAAGATTTTCAAACTTTCAGAAAAAGTAAATGAACTTTGAGTTATCGGGTGAAATAAAAGAACTATTCGAAGGACGAAACTTACAATAAAGTACAATAGGGCTAGATTGTAAAATGGTGAAAGTTTTTTGAAAAGATTCATCGGATTTATTTTTTTACAAAATTAAATTCGAATGATTAACTTGAGATTAAGTTCAACTTTAACCTTACTTAACGTTAACTTAAAGTTTGCTTAAGATGCTGATTTTCTTATTGTATTCAATTAAATCATTTTTTCTGCGCATTAAATGTTTTATCTTTGAAAAATAAATGTGAATCTAAATCTATACATAAATGCATATTTTAATAGTTGAAGACGAATTAGGAATTGTTCAGTTTTTAAAGCAAGGTCTGCAAGAAGAAGGTTATCAAGTTACGACCGCAAATGATGGTTCTAAAGGTTTTGAACTGGTTCAAGAACAGAAATTTGATTTGATTCTTTTAGATTGGATGCTTCCAAAAATAAATGGATTGGATTTGTGTAAAGCCATTCGAATTAAAGATCAAACTACGCCGATTATTTTTTTGACAGCAAAAGATACCGTTCAGGAAACAATTGAAGGCTTGAAAGCTGGCGCAAACGACTATATCAAAAAGCCTTTTAGTTTTGAAGAACTTGTAGAACGCATAAAAGTTCATTTTAGAAATAAAATCAAAACTGAAATTCTAACGTTGGGAACAATTAAGATTGATTTGTCTAAACATATTGTTTTAAAAGACGAAGAAGAAATTTCGTTGACCCAAAGAGAATTTGAATTGTTAACTTATTTGATTCAAAATAAAGGAAAAGTATGCACTAGAAATCAGATTTTGAGAGATGTTTGGGAAATTAATTTCGAATACGATACCGGCGTAATTGATGTTTTTATGAATGCTATTCGTAAAAAACTGAATCTTAAAATTGAAGAAGATTATATTAAAACTATCCGCGGCATTGGTTATATCGCCAATGATTAACAAATGACATCACTATCTTTTAAAAACCGAATTGCCTTAAACTATATTGTCGGAACCGGACTTCTGGTTTTGGCTGTTTTTTCGGCTATTTATTTCATTGTAAAACTTACTGTTTACAATCATATTGACGAAAATTTAAGAATCGAAATTGAAGATCACTTAAAAGAAATTAGAATTGAAAAAAAGGTGATAGTCTTTATGGATGCTGAAGAATGGGAGGAAAGAGAGCACAATTCTGTAGATGTAAATCCTGTTTTTGTTCAGTTTTTAGATTTGAATAAAAAAATCATTGAAAAGTCTCCCAATTTAAAAAATGAAAAGTTGGTTTTTCATGAAAATAAAGAACATTTTCAGCTTTTTGACACCAAATTATTAGGCAATAAAATTCGTCAGATTCAAGTTCCGCTTCACATAAAATCAAAGAAAATAGGATATTTGATTATTGCGATGTCGCTTTCAGATTCTTCTAAAGTTTTAGAAAATTTGTTGGATACTTTGATGATTACTTTTCCGATTATTCTTTTGATACTGTTCTTTCTGGCTCGATTTTATGCGGGAAGAAGTATAAAACCAATAAATGATATTATTTATACTTCTAAAATTATTACGAAAGATAATTTAAAATCGAGAATTCCGCTTCCGAAAACGCGAGATGAATTGTTTACGCTTTCTAAGACAATTAATAACCTTTTGAATCGGATTGAAGACGCAATCGAACGTGAAAAACAATTCACTTCTGATGCTTCTCACGAACTTAGAACTCCTTTAACTGTTATTAAAGGCACACTTGAAGTATTGATTCGTAAAACACGTGATAGTAAGGAATATGAAGAAAAAATTAATTATTGCATAAATGAAGTTGACCATTTAAATTCTCTTGTAGATCAATTGCTTTTAATGGCGCGTTTTGAAAATCAGAAACAAAATATAAAGAAAGAAAATGTTTATTTGAATGCAGCAATTTTAGACGTTTTGACATTAAATGCTGAGAAAATTAAAGCGAAAAAAGTCAATGTTGAATTAGAAGCAAAAGAAGAATTTAGTATTTATTCAGACAATTATTTAACGGTTACAATTCTTCGAAATATAATCTCAAACGCGGTTAAATATTCTAATGATAAAACGAAAATTAATATTTCTTTGGCAAGAGAAAAAGATAAGATTGTTTGCATTGTATCTGATCAGGGAATTGGAATTGCTAAAAAAGATTTAGAATCAATTTTAAATCCGTTTTTTAGATCTGACTCTTTAAATCATTCTGAAATTAAAGGAACTGGTTTGGGGTTATTTATTGTAAAAAGAATGACAGATTTGCTTCAAATTAAATTTAAAATAGAAAGTGAAATAGGAAAAGGAACCAAAGTTTTACTGGTTTTTGATGAATATGATAATTCGTTAAAGTAATTTCAAAATCATTGCTATTTAAGCGGCTCAAAACGTTTTTTAACAATAAACTATCGTTAAGTTAAAATAAAAATTGCTTTTTAATTAATTTATCTATTATATTTGCAACCGAATCAAAGAAGTAAAAAACAAAACAAAATCATGATTTCAATTCAATTACATCATCATCATTTACATTATTGCTCTCAAGCGATGTGTTAATGGTATGTGTGTAAATCATCATATTTTAAAACCCGTTTGAGTACATCAAACGGGTTTTTTAATTCTAACTCTCTTTGTACTCAAACTATAAACCAACAAACAACTAAAAAAATGAGTACTTTAAAAATTGCAATTCAAAAATCAGGTCGTTTAAACGAAGACAGCATTCAAATCTTAAAAGATTGCGGTATTTCAATCAACAACGGAATCGACCAATTAAAAGCCGAAGCTTCAAATTTTCCTTTAGAAGTTTTATACTTAAGAAATTCAGATATTCCACAATATTTAATTGATGGAGTTGTAGATTTAGCAATCGTTGGCGATAATCTTTTGGTAGAAAAAGGAAAAGGAATCGAAGTGGTTCAGAAATTAGGATTTTCGAAATGTAAAGTTTCTGTAGCTGTTCCTAAAACTTTCGAATATAATTCGGTTCAAGATTTAGCCGGTTTACGTGTTGCGACTTCTTATCCAAATACCGTTAATGAATTTTTTGGTAAATTTGGATTGACCGTAGATATTCACCAAATCTCTGGTTCTGTAGAAATTGCACCAAATATTGGTCTTGCCGATGCCATTGTAGATATCGTTTCTAGCGGAAGCACTTTATTCAAGAATAATTTAAAAGAAGTTGAAGTAATTCTGAAAAGCGAAGCAGTTTTGGCAGTTTCTCCAAAAGTTTCTCCAGAAATTCAAAAACACATTGATACTTTAAAATTCAGAATTCAAGCTGTTTTAAGAGCTAGAAATTCAAAATATATTTTAATGAACGTTCCGAACGACAAAATCGATGCCGTTGGAAAGATCCTTCCAGTTCTTAGAAGTTTAACGGTTTTGCCATTAGCACAAGAAGGTTGGAGCAGCGTTCACTCTGTAATCGACAAAGATACTTTCTGGGATGTAATCGATCAATTGAAAGAAGTTGGTGCAGAAGGAATTCTAGTTTGTCCAATTGAGAAAATGGTTCTTTAGGGCTTCGCCCGCTTTAGGCTGTAAGCAATAAGCTTTAAGCTATAAAAGTAAAAATATTAAATTCCAATTCTCGACAAAGCTTTGCGAACTTAATAACTTTTCAAGATAAAGAACAGAAAAAAAACTTGCGAACTTTGCGGTAAAAAAAAACACAACGTTAATAAAGCCTAAAGCCTACTGCTTAAAGCTTAAAGCAAAAAAAACAATGAATAAAATAGATAATCCAAAACCAGAAACCTGGTCAGAAATATTAAAAAGACCAACTCAAACTATTGATGATATTGAGGTTACGGTAAAAGAAATCTTCAGAGAAGTACAAAAAAAAGGAGATGAAGCGGTAGCAAAATACACTTCTATTTTTGACGGAATTTCTCAAGATAATTATGAAGTTTCTTTAGAAGAAATAAACGAAGCGATTGGGTTGATTCCAAATGAATTAAAACAAGCAATTCAGTTAGCGAAAGACAATATTTATAAATTTCACAGAGCACAGAAAACAGATCGAGTTGAAGTAGAAACAATCGAAGGTGTTAATTGCTGGCAAGAAAAAAGACCAATTCAAAAAATTGGTTTATACATTCCGGGCGGAACTGCTCCCTTGTTTTCTACGGTTTTAATGTTGGCTGTTCCTGCTGAAATTGCTGGTTGTAAAGAAATTGTATTGTGTTCTCCGCCAGATAAAAAAGGAAAAATTAATCCCGCTATTTTATACGCGGCAAATTTATGCGGTGTAACAAAAATCTTAAAAGTTGGCGGAATTCAAGCTATTGCTGGAATGACTTTCGGAACACAATCTATTCCGAAAGTATATAAAATCTTCGGACCTGGAAATCAATTTGTAACGGTAGCAAAACAATTAGCAACGCAATTTGGCGTTGCGATTGATATGCCTGCTGGACCTTCAGAATTATTAATTGTGGCAGATGATACAGCAATTCCAGCTTTCGTTGCCTCAGATTTGCTTTCTCAAGCAGAACACGGAACAGATAGTCAGGTAATTTTGGTTTCAACTTCTAGAAAATTAATCAACGAAGTAGAACAAGAAATTCAATCACAATTAGAAGTTTTGCCTAGAAAAGCTATTGCAGAAAAAACAATTGAAAGTTCGAAGTTGATTTTGGTTGAAAACGATCAGATTGCTTTAGATTTAATTAATGAATATGGTCCAGAACACTTTATAATCTGTTCAGAATATGATGATTTCTATTGCAACGGAATCGTAAATGCGGGTTCAGTTTTCATTGGAAATTACACTCCAGAAAGTGCAGGAGATTATGCTTCTGGAACCAATCATACGCTGCCAACAAATGGTTATGCAAAAAATTACAGCGGTGTAAATCTGGATAGTTTTATGAAATCAATGACTTTTCAAAAAATCTCTAAAAAAGGAATTCAAAATATCGGAAAAGCAATTGAATTAATGGCTGAAGCCGAAGGTTTACAAGCTCATAAAAATGCCGTTACGTTGAGATTGAAGAGTTTGGAATAAAAGACAAAGAGAGAAGAAAGAGACAAGAACCAAGATTTTATAAAGTCTTTCTTCTTGATTCTTGTTTCTTTCTTCTTAAAAAAATAAAAAAATGAAATTCGATATAAATATAATAACAAGAGAAAACGTAAAATCTTTAAAACCGTATTCTTCTGCAAGAGATGAGTTTGAAGATTTTGATACAGCCGAAATGATTTTTTTGGATGCGAATGAAAATCCGTTTCAGAATGGAGTAAATCGTTATCCAGATCCGCAGCAGAATTCTGTTAAAGCAATTTTGGCCAAAAATAATTTAACAAAACAAAGCCAGATTTTATTAGGGAATGGAAGTGATGAAGTTTTAGACTTGTTTTTTAGGGCTTTTTGTGAGCCTAATAAAGATAATATTATTTCATTACCGCCAACTTATGGAATGTATGGCGTTTTGGCGAATATTAATGCTGTTGAAAATAGAGAAATTTTACTATCAACAGACTTTCAGCCACAAGTAGAAAAGATTTTAGAAGCGGTTGATCAGAATACAAAAATTATCTTTTTATGTTCACCAAATAACCCAACAGGAAATTCTTTTTCAGATGAAAGCGTGGTGAAACTGCTTCAAAACTTTAAAGGTTTAGTTGTAATTGATGAAGCTTATATTGATTTTTCTGAGAAAGAAAGCTGGCTGGTAGAAATTGATGCTTATCCAAATTTAGTGATTACACAAACTCTTTCTAAAGCGTATGGTTTGGCTGGAATTCGTTTGGGAATTTGTTATGCTTCAGAAGCTGTTATTTCGGTTTTAAATAAAATAAAACCGCCTTATAATGTTAATGAATTAACGCAGCAAAGAGCAAAAGAAAGATTAAAAGATTCTGAAAAAATAAAACAAGAAATAGCTTCAATTATTGAACAAAGAGAAGAATTACTTAAAGTTTTACTTGAAGTTAGTTTTGTAGAAAAAGTGTATCCGACAGAAGCCAATTTTATTCTTGCAAAAGTGGATGATGCTAATAAAAGATACAATCAATTAATCGAAAAAGGAATTGTAATTCGCAACAGAACGACGCAACCTTTATGCGAAAATTGTCTTCGTTTTACAATTGGAACAAAAGAAGAAAATGCGATTGTAATCAGAGAATTGAAATTATTGAAATAACACAACAAGACCTAACAGGTTTAAAAAAACTGTTAGGTCTGAAACAATACAAAAATGAAAAAAGTACTTTTTATCGATCGTGACGGAACGATTGTTTTAGAACCAGAAAATTATCAATTAGACAGTTTAGATAAACTAGAATTTTACCCAAAAGCGTTTCAATATTTGGCTAAAATTGCTAATGAGTTAGATTACGAATTAGCAATGGTAACCAATCAAGACGGATTAGGAACCGATAGTTTTCCTGAAGATACGTTTTGGCCAACACAAAATTTTATTCTAAAAGCTTTTGAAAATGAAGGAGTTGTTTTCGATGAAATTTTTGTAGACAGAACTTTTCCAGAAGAAAATGCACCGACACGCAAACCTAGAACAGGAATGTTGACAAAATATTTGAATAATCCAGAATATGATTTAGATAATTCTTTTGTTTTAGGTGATCGTTTGACGGATGTTGAATTGGCGAAAAATCTTGGAGCAAAAGCTATTTTTATGAATAATAGTGATGGAGCGGGAAGTAATGAAATTTCAGCAAAACGCGAAGAATTAGACGAAACAATTGTTTTACAATCTATGGATTGGAAGACAATTTATGAGTTTTTGAAATTAGAAGCACGTTCAGCATCGATTACTCGTAAAACAAATGAAACCGATATTTATATCAATTTAAATCTTGATGGAACAGGAAAAAGCAAAATCGATACTGGAATTGCCTTTTTCGATCATATGTTAGATCAAATTTCACGTCATGGTCAAATGGACTTAGAAATCCTTGTAAAAGGCGATTTAGAGGTTGATGAACATCATACAATTGAAGATACAGCAATTGCATTAGGAGAAGTTTTCGCGAAAGCGTTAGGAACTAAATTAGGAATAGAACGTTACGGATTCTGTCTTCCAATGGACGATTGTTTGGCACAAGCAGCTATTGACTTTGGAGGAAGAAACTGGCTGATTTGGGAAACAGAATTTAAACGTGAAATGGTAGGGAAAATGCCAACTGAAATGTTTTATCATTTTTTCAAGTCATTCACAGACGGTGCAAAAGCGAACTTAAATATCAAAGCAGAAGGAATTAACGAACATCACAAAATTGAGGCAATCTTTAAAGCTTTCGCGAAAGCGATAAAAGTAGCCGTAAAAAGAGATACAGAAAAAATGATTTTGCCTTCGACGAAAGGAATGTTGTAAAACGCTATAAGCTATAGGCAATAGGCAATAAGCCTAAAGCTTACGGCTTAAAGCTTAAAGCTTTTTTAATGAAAATAGTAATTATAAATTACGGAGCAGGAAATATTCAGAGCATTATGTTTGCTATTGAAAGACTAGGATTTAAAGCCGTTTTGAGTAATGATCGCGAAGAAATAAAATCGGCAGATAAAGTGATTTTTCCTGGCGTAGGCGAGGCGAGTTCGGCAATGATAAAACTTCGTGAAAGTGGTTTGGATAGCTTAATTCCTGAATTGAAACAGCCAGTTTTGGGAATTTGTCTCGGAATGCAATTGATGTGCAATAAAACTGAAGAAGGAAATACAGAAGGTTTAGGAATTTTTGATGTTGATGTTTTGAAATTTTCAAACAACGTAAAAGTGCCGCAAATGGGGTGGAATCAGATTTATGATTTAAAAACCGATTTATTTAAAGATATTTCTGAAAATGAGTTTATGTATTTAGTTCATAGTTTTTACGCGCCAAATTGCGATGAAGCCATTGCTACAACGAATTATGATGTTGAATATGCGTCAGCTTTGCAAAAAGATAATTTTTATGGAACTCAATTTCACCCAGAAAAAAGCGGTGATGTTGGGGAAAAGATTCTTGGAAACTTTTTAAAATTGAATTCCATTATTTAAATTCCAAAATTAAAAATCAATAAAACATTAATCGATTTTGGAGAATCAAAAATCTATAATCGTTAATCTAAAATCTAAAATTAAATGCGAATAATACCAGCCATAGATATAATTGAAGGAAAATGCGTTCGTTTGTCCAAAGGTGATTATGACACCAAAATAATTTACAATGAAAATCCGCTTGAAGTAGCAAAATCATTTGAAGCGCATGGAATTGAATATTTACATTTAGTAGACTTAGACGGCGCAAAATCAAGTAAAATAGTCAATTATAAAATCTTAGAACAAATAGCAACACAAACGAGCTTGAAAATTGATTTTGGCGGTGGATTAAAATCGGATGATGATTTAAGAATCGCTTTTGAAAGCGGTGCAAATCAAATTACTGGCGGAAGTATCGCTGTAAAAAATAGAGCAATTTTCGAAAAATGGATTTCAGAATATGGTTCAGAAAAAATCATTTTAGGTGCTGATGCAAAAGATGAAAAAATTGCAGTTTCTGGATGGTTAGAAGATTCAAATGAAGATTTAATTCCGTTTATAAAAGATTATATGAAAAAAGGAATTGAATATGTAATTTGTACTGATATTGCTAAAGATGGAATGCTTCAAGGTCCAAGTTTTGATTTATACAGCAAAATTTTAGCAGAAGCTAAAGGAATAAAATTAATCGCTTCTGGAGGAATTTCGACTTTCGACGAATTACCAAAATTGGCCGAATTAGGTTGCGAAGGAACAATTATCGGAAAAGCAATTTACGAAGGCAGAATTACTTTGAAACAGTTAGAAAACTATATAATTGATTTATAGTTGTTAGTTGTCGGTTGATAGTTTATAGTATTAACCAGCAACAATCAACCAATAACCAACAACCAAATTAAAAATGTTAGCAAAAAGAATAATACCTTGCTTAGATATAAAAAACGGAAGAACCGTAAAAGGCGTTAATTTCGTTGACTTGCGTGACGCTGGAGATCCTGTGGAATTAGCTGAAATATATTCTGCTGAAGGGGCAGATGAATTGGTTTTTCTGGATATTTCTGCAACAGAAGAAAGACGTAAAACGCTTGTAAATATGGTGAGAAGCGTGGCAGAGAAAATCAATATTCCGTTTACGGTTGGTGGTGGAATTTCATCTGTTGAAGATGTTGATATTCTGTTAAATAACGGAGCGGATAAAGTTTCGATCAATTCATCGGCAGTTAAAAATCCACAATTGATTAATGATTTGGCACAGAAATTTGGAAGTCAATGTGTTGTCGTTGCAATCGATGCCAAACAAATTGACAGACAATGGATTGTGCATTTAGTTGGAGGAAAAGTACCAACTGAATTGAATTTATTCGATTGGGCTGTAGAGGTGGCTGAACGAGGTGCGGGAGAAATTCTATTTACTTCGATGGATAACGACGGAACAAAAAATGGTTTTGCAAATGAAGCTTTGGCGAAACTTTCAGAATTGGTAAATATTCCGATTATTGCTTCTGGTGGAGCTGGAAATATTCAGCATTTCGTAGATTCGTTTAAAAAAGGAAAAGCCGATGCCGCTTTAGCAGCGAGTGTTTTTCACTTTAAAGAAATCGAAATAAAAGCTTTAAAACAAGAATTAAGAAATAATAATATAGAAGTTCGATTATAGTTTTGACTTTAAGACTTTGGACTTTACAACTTTAGACTAAAATTATGGAAATCGATATCAAAAGCGCACACGGATTAATTCCGGCTATAATTCAGGATTCAGAAACTAAAAATGTTTTGATGCTGGGTTATATGAACGAAGAATCGCTTCAAAAAACAATAGAAACACAGAAAGTAACATTTTTCAGCCGTTCAAAGCAAAGACTTTGGACAAAAGGCGAGGAGAGTGGCAATTTTTTGAATTTAGTAAGTATTAAAAATGACTGCGACGGCGACACGCTTTTGATTCAAGCAAAACCTGTTGGACCAACTTGTCACACTGGTGCCGACACTTGCTGGCAAGAACCAAACGATGCTAATTATGGTTTTATTTCTCATTTAGAAAATACAATCAAAACAAGAAGAGAAAATGCTGATTCTGAAAAGAGTTATGTTGCTTCTTTATTCGAAAAAGGAATCAATAAAATTGCTCAAAAAGTAGGAGAGGAAGCTGTAGAAGTGGTTATTGAAGCAAAAGATGATAATGATGATTTGTTTCTTAGCGAAAGCGCAGATTTATTATTTCATTACTTAATTCTGCTACAAGCAAAAGGTTATGAATTAAATGATGTTGTTCAAGTTTTGAAGAAACGTCAGAAGTAAAATATTTTGTTTCAGGTTTCAAGTTTCAGGTCACTCCATAGAACTTGAAACTTGAAACCTGAAACAAATTAAATTCACTCTACAAACTCAAAAACAGCAAATTCTGCTGGTTGATGAAAACCAAATTTTAAACTCTTATAAGGTTGTAATGCAAGATATTCAATCGATTTACCGTAATCAATTCTAAAAACATTTGCTTTCCATTTTGTGCCTACTTTTGGTTTTAGAAAATTAGCATTTTTAATCTTTTCAAGACTTGCAAAAGGAATTTTAATTTCAACAGTATAACCTTCAGAATTAATATTGCTTACTGTTTCCATTCCTTTAATGTTAAAACCAATTTCAGTTTTCCAGCCGCCGCATTCGGCTGAGATACATTTCAGAAGTAAATCATAATTTGTAGAAAAAGCATTTACGCCAATTTCAACATAATTTTGTCCGTCTCCGTCTGGATCTATAAAAATTTCTACAAGATCATCAGTATAAAATATTTGCGCATCTTTGGTTTGAGGTTTTCCAATTATATTAGAATCTTTGCAATTGTAAGCGATGTAAAGATTTTCTTCATTCCACGAAAGTGAAATAAAAGTGTTTTGCGTAGCTTTTTCTCCAGAATTATGAATCATAAACGGACCTAAAAAAGGTGTTTCCCAATCTGATAAATTTCCATCAATTACTATTTGCTTTTCAGTTTTATGAACTGGAATATTTTGGGAATTTGAAGCAACCGAAAATAGTACAATTATAAAAGGAATGATTGCTTTAAATCTCATATTGTGAATTCTACAGTTTAAAAGCACTAAAATAGAGAAGAATAATGAATTTGACAGCATTTTTTTTATTCTCAAAATGATAAAAAACCAAAATTATTGATCTGAATGTTTACATTTGTTGAAGATTAAGCTGGTTTAATTACCTTATTTCTTTCAAATTTATAAATAATGAGAAAATACTTCGGTGGCGTATTTATCGCCTTTTTAGTTGGTTTTACTGCTAATGCACAAGGACTTTTAAATAAGTCTGAGACTGCTTTTACACATCAAGATACTTTACGCGGAAGCATAACAAAAGAAAGAGCTTGGTGGGATTTGAAATATTATCATTTGGATGTGAAAGTTAAGCCTTCTGAAAAATTTATTTCGGGTTCAAACACAGTTCGTTATACTGTTTTAACAGAAAATGACAGAATGCAGATTGATTTGCAGCAGCCAATGAACATTACGAAAGTAACTCAGAATGGAAAAGAGCAAAAGTTTGAAAGAGATGGAAACGCTTTCTTCATTACTTTAACTGAAAAACAAAAAGTTGGAGATACAAAAGAGATTGTAATATCATATGAAGGAAAGCCTAAAGAAGCTGTTAGAGCTCCTTGGGACGGTGGATTTTCTTGGAAAAAAGATAAAAACGGAAAAGATTTTATTGCTACATCTTGTCAAGGTTTAGGAGCAAGTGTTTGGTGGCCTTGCAAAGATCATATGTATGATGAAGTGGAGAATATGCTTATTAGTGTAAATGTTCCTGGAGATTTGACAGAAGTTTCTAACGGAAGATTGAAAAGCGTAAAAAAAGAAAAAGACGGAACAAAAACCTTCAATTGGTATGTTTCGAATCCGATTAATAATTATGGTGTAAATATCAACATTGGTGATTACGTGAATTTTTCTGAAGTATTTAAAGGAGAAAAAGGCGATTTAGATTGTAATTACTATGTTTTGAGAGATAATTTAGCTTTAGCAAAAGAGCATTTTAAAGACGCTCCAAAAATGCTCAAAGCTTTCGAAAATTGGTTTGGACCTTATCCGTTTTACGAAGACAGTTATAAATTAGTTGAAGTTCCATATTTAGGAATGGAACACCAAAGTTCTGTTACTTACGGAAACCAATATAAACAAGGTTATTTAGGACGCGATTTAAGTGGAACTGGTTGGGGATTAAAGTTTGATTTTATTATTATTCATGAGTCTGGACACGAATGGTTTGCGAATAATATTACGTACAAAGACATCGCAGATATGTGGATTCATGAGAGTTTTACTAATTATTCTGAAAGCCTTTTCTTGGAGTATTATTATGGTAAAGATGCTGGTGCAGAATATGTGATTGGCTGCAGAAATAATATTGAAAATGATAAACCAATTATCGGTCATTATGATGTAAACAATGAAGGTTCTGGAGATATGTATCCGAAAGGCGCTAATATGTTGCACACAATTCGCCAAATTGTAAATGATGATGCAAAATGGAAATCTATTTTGAGAGGTTTAAATAAGACTTTTTATCATCAAACCGTAACTTCAAAACAAATTGAAGATTATATTAACGAACAAGCTGGAATTAATTTTAATAGAGTTTATGCTCAATATTTAACTACAACTAAAATTCCGGTTTTTGAATACATGTTTAAAAATGGAACTTTAGGATATCATTGGACAAACTGTGTTTCTAAATTTGATATGCCAGTAAAAGTTAAAATCAATGGTGTTGAAACTTGGCTAAAACCAACAACAGATTGGCAATCGGTTAAAACTGAGAATGAAGATAGAAAGCTTGAAGTTGATAAAAATTTCTATGTTACCACTTCTAATATTGTGGAGTAAGTTTTTAAAATCTCAAAAAAAAATCCCAAATTCCAATTTTCTTGGAGTTTGGGATTTTTTACATATTTATTTTTTAGTACAGTTTGTCATTTCGACGAAGGAGAAATCTTCGCAAGCAGCTCAGTAACGAAAGTCTAATCTTTGTGGAGTTTCTTGCGAAGATTTCTCCTTCGTCGAAATGACAAAAAAAGCCTTGAAATTCAAGGCTTTTTTTATTGGAATTTGGACCCGAGCGATAGCGAATAGGCGAAGCAATTTAAAAATTGTAATTTAAACATTCATCGATTATTCAATTTCGCTTTTTCTCTTATAATATCAGCAATTTTTCTATTTTCAATTTTGCTTTCAAGCCACGAAATGATATCTAAATATAAGAAAGCTCTTTTTTCATAGGTATTCTTTTCAAGCTCAACAAAACGAGCGTGCATTTTTTTGAATTCGTTTTTGATATCTGCTGGATAAAAATTATTTAAGTTTCTCAAGAATTTGATTATTTCTTTCTGAACTTCATGCAAGTCATTCATTTTTAATAAAAACTTATAGGTGCTTTTTAGATGGTTTTCTAAATAATAATCTTTTCCAAGTTCATAATGTGCAATTAAAGACAATAGCCTTGCAAAGCACATTAAATCTTCGCGCATTGTTAAGTTCTTATTATTGATTATTTTATCTAAATAATTAATGCATTCATTATATTTTTCATTTCCGAAATAAATAGAAGCAAACTTATAGAAGAACAACATTTCGTGATGTTCATCTAAATGTTCACTGTGAATTTTCAGTTTTTCTAAAATCTCAGGAATCAAATATTCGCTTTCTGCAAAAGTGCCTTCTAAAATATGAAGATTTAGCTTATTGTTATAAACGTAAAGAAATGACAGAGATGCAATATTATCATTCGAAGGAAATTTTGGATCAGAGATTGTTTCTTCCAAAAGATTCAAATATTTCTTAAAGTTCGATTTGTACTTTAACATATAAAGCGACTCTAAAAAATAATGATTGCCTTTTAAGAAAAACACCGGATTCAAATAAATCATATTCGGATTATCGTAGAAAAGCTGAACCCATTTGTAAGCATATTTATAACTGGCCAAAAAGTCTTGAACCAAAAAGCTTCGCCATAGATTAGCATTGTAAAACCAGTATTTTTCGCGAAAGCCAAATTTACTTTCGTCTAATTTTGATATATGTCTGTTAAAATAATCGTCTATGTATTTATATTCCTGATCATTTTTTACATAACCAGTTTTCAGCATTATTCCATACAACTGAAGCGATAAATTGGATAATTTGCTTGAAATGGTATTTCTGTAATTCAATTCTTTTGCTTGAACTACTAATTCGTCAGCGCGACCTTGTATACTACGCGTAATATATTGCGATTCGATTAGTTTTTCGAATTCTACAATTTCATACGCCATATATTTTTCATCATTTTCAAGAGCTTGCTGTTTTGTTTTATCTAAGATTTTTAAACTTTGTTTATATAATCCTTTATTATAAAGAATAACGGCAAAATCCATTTGTTCACGCAGTTGATAACGAATATTCTGGCTAGGAATATTTAATCTAATACTTACTAGAATTTGTTTGTATAAGTATGATTTTAAATTAGATAGCTGTACCTTTTGTATAACACCACTTTTAAGGATAAGCTTTTCGTCGTAAACTTCAGATTTATCTAAAATATTAAATAATTCAATAAATTTTGTGTTTGAACTTGTCTCTAATCGGCTTGCAAAAATTTTAAACTGTCTTTTTTCTGATTTCGAAAGTGATTTGATTAAAACAAATAAGAAATCTTTTTGATGGTTAGCCATTGTAAAAAATAATAATGTAACTTATTGATAATAAAGTGTTTAATAGGGTATAAATCGTTTTATGAACAGTATAATTTCATTAAAATGAATTTCGTACTGCGATAGTACAATATATATTTGTTATCAAGATGTGAAATTACATTAAATAAATGAATATGAATAGAGAGAAAGTTCAAATTTTTGACACCACTTTGCGAGATGGTGAACAAGTTCCAGGATGTAAGTTAGATACTAAGCAAAAATTAGTTATCGCAGAACGACTAGACAAAATGGGAGTTGACATTATCGAAGCAGGCTTTCCTGTGTCAAGTCCAGGCGATTTTTTATCGGTCTCTGAGATTTGTAAAATTGTAGAAAATGCAACTGTCTGCGGACTAACAAGAGCCGTAAAAAATGACATTGATGTTGCTGCAGCTGCCTTAAAGCATGCTAAGAAACCTAGAATCCATACTGGAATCGGAACTTCACAATCTCATATCCTCCACAAATTACAAACTACGCCTGAAGATATTATTGCAAGAGCAAAATATGCTGTAGCACACGCAAAATCGTATGTAGAAGATGTTGAATTCTACGCCGAAGATGCTGGTAGAACAGATAATGCATTCCTTGCAAAAGTTTGTGAGGAAGTGATTAAATCTGGTGCAACTGTATTAAATATTCCTGATACAACTGGATATTGTCTTCCAGAAGAGTATGGAGCTAAGATTAAATACTTAAAAGAAAACGTAAAAGGAATCGAAAACGTAATCCTTTCATGCCATTGTCATAATGATTTAGGAATGGCAACTGCAAACTCAATTGCAGGAGCTATAAATGGTGCGAGACAAATTGAATGTACTATTAATGGTATTGGAGAAAGAGCAGGAAATACAGCACTTGAAGAAGTGGTTATGATTTTCAAACAACATCCATATTTAAATTTAGATACAAATATTAATACAAGAGAATTGAACGAAATGAGCCGTTTGGTTTCTGAAAGTATGGGAATGATCGTTCAGCCTAATAAAGCTATCGTTGGAGCAAATGCTTTTGCACACAGTTCTGGAATTCACCAAGATGGTGTAATCAAAAACAGAGCAACTTACGAAATCATGGATCCGTTAGATGTTGGAGTAAATGAATCTTCAATTATTTTGACTGCAAGAAGCGGAAGAGCTGCTTTGGCTTACAGAGCTAAAAAAGTAGGTTACGAATTAACAAAAGTACAATTGGATATCGTTTATGTTGAATTCTTGAAATTCGCAGATATCAAAAAAGAAGTTTTAGACGCAGATATTCACCAAATTATAGAAGCTTCTAAAATTGAAGGGGATTTAATTAGAAGTTAATATTTCAAAAAAAAATTAGGAACAATAAGGATTTAAAGACATAAATAGCGAGAGATTATGAATTTAAAAATTGCAGTTTTACCAGGAGATGGAATTGGGCCTGAAGTAATTTTACAAGCTAAGAAAGCTTTGTATGCCATTGGCGAAGTGTACAATCACGAATTTGTTTTTGAAGAAGCCCTTATGGGAGCGGTTGCTATCGATAAAACGGGAAATCCTTTACCAGAACAAACACTGAACCTCTGTTTAAATACAGATGCAGTTTTGCTTGGTGCAATTGGAGATCCGAAATACGATAATAACCCAAATGCAAAAGTCCGTCCGGAACAAGGATTACTGAAACTTCGTAAAGAATTAGGCTTATTTGCTAATATTCGTCCTATAAAACCTTATAAAGCCTTAATTGAAGCTTCTCCTTTGAAAAGAGAAATTATTGAAGGTGCTGATTTTACCATTTTTAGAGAATTAACTGGCGGAGCTTATTTTGGAACTAAAACATTAAATGAAGAAGGAACACATGCTTCGGATTTATGTGAATATTCAGAAGAAGAAATTACCAGAATTGCACATCTGGCTTTTCAATCGGCACAAAAACGACGCAAAAAGTTGACAATGGTTGACAAAGCAAATGTTTTGGAAACTTCTAGATTGTGGAGAAAAGTAGTTCAGAAAGTGAGCGAAAATTATCCAGATGTTAAGCTTGATTTCTTATTTGTGGATAACGCAGCAATGCAGCTGATTTTGAATCCGAAACAATTTGATGTGATTTTGACTGAGAACTTGTTCGGAGATATTTTATCAGATGAAGCAAGTGTTATTACAGGTTCTATTGGTTTATTGCCATCAGTATCTTTAGGATCGAAAAATGCTTTGTTTGAGCCAATTCACGGATCATATCCGCAAGCAAAAGGTAAAAATATTGCAAATCCTATTGCTTCGATTTTGGCAGCGGCACTTTTGTTAGAACATTTTGGATTAACTAAAGAAGCTCATGTAATCTATAAAGCAGTAGAAAAAGCAATTGAATATAAAGTAGTTACTGTTGATTTAAAACCAGATTCAAAATTCGGTACAAATGAAGTAGGAGAGTTCGTTTCTAATTTCATTTTCAGTAAAGACGATTTGCTGTATTTTAATAATGATAATGTTAGTATTGGGCAATCGACAATTGTTTAATATTTTCTGTTAAAAAGTGAAGATAATCACAAGAAGTATTTGAAATGTTGAGATTTTATTTTTTTACTTACTAAAGTTTATTTACTTTTGTAACACTAAAAAAATAAGCGATGCAAATCTCAATTATTATTACTTCTGTCGTTGTTGTCAATGTGATTCACACATCTGCATCGGGAATGTTATAAATATAATTGAAAAACTATATTACAAACCTTCCAAATACTGGAAGGTTTTTTTTTGAATAAAAAATTAAAAATAAAAAACAATAATGGAATTAAATAAGTACAGCAAGACCATCACCCAAGATCAAACACAGCCTGCAGCGCAAGCCATGTTGTACGGAATTGGTTTAACTGAAGAAGATTTAAAGAAAGCACAAGTTGGAATCGTGAGCATGGGTTACGATGGTAACACTTGCAACATGCACTTGAATGATTTAGCAAAAGATGTTAAAAAAGGTGTTTGGGATGCAGATCTTGTCGGACTTATTTTCAATACCATTGGTGTCAGTGACGGTATTTCTAACGGAACTGAAGGTATGCGTTACTCATTAGTTTCTCGTGATGTAATTGCAGATTCTATCGAAACTGTTGCTGGAGCGCAATGGTACGACAGTATTATTGCAATTCCTGGTTGTGATAAAAATATGCCAGGAGCATTAATTGCAATGGGAAGATTAAACCGTCCATCAATGATGATTTACGGTGGTTCTATTCACTCTGGAAAATGGAAAGGAGAATCATTAAACATTGTTTCTGCTTTTGAAGCTTTAGGAAAAAAAGTAAAAGGCGAAATTACTCCAGAAGATTTTAAAGGTGTTATTCAGAATGCTTGTCCAGGCGCTGGAGCTTGTGGTGGTATGTATACTGCAAACACAATGTCTTCTGCTATTGAAGCATTAGGAATGAGTTTGCCTTACAGTTCTTCTAATCCAGCTTTAAGTCAAGAAAAAAGAGATGAATGTCTTGCTGCTGGTAAAGCAATTAAAATTTTATTAGAAAAAGATATTAAGCCAAGAGACATTATGAGTCGTAAAGCTTTCGAAAATGCTATTACAATTGTAGCGGTTTTAGGAGGTTCTACAAATGCTGTTATGCACTTAATCGCAATGGCACATTCTGTTGGCATCACAATCACTTTGGATGATTTTCAGGCAATTAATGACAGAACTCCTGTTCTTGCTGATATGAAACCAAGTGGTAAATATATGATGGAAGATATTCATGAAGTTGGAGGAATTCCTTCGGTAATGAAATATTTATTGAAAGTTGGATTGATTCACGGAGATTGTTTAACTGTAACAGGAAAAACTGTTGCTGAGAATTTAGCTTCGACTCCTGATTTACAAGACGGACAAGAAGTAATTCACGAAATTCAAAAAGCATTAAAACCGACTGGAAATATTCAGGTTTTATACGGAAATCTTGCTTCTGAAGGTGCTGTAGCAAAAATCAGTGGTAAAGAAGGAGAATATTTCGAAGGACCAGCTGTAGTTTTTGAAGGTGAGTTTGAAGTAATTCCAGGTCTTCAAGCCGGAAAAATTAAACCAGGTAATGTAGTCGTCATTAGGGGTTGTGGACCAAAAGGTGGTCCGGGAATGCCTGAAATGCTGAAACCTACATCTGCCATTATTGGTGCTGGATTAGGAAGCAGCTGTGCACTAATTACAGACGGTAGATTCTCGGGTGGTTCGCACGGTTTCGTGGTAGGACACGTTACACCAGAAGCATATGACGGTGGTGGTATTGCACTAGTAAAAGATGGAGATATGATCGCTATCGACGCTATAAAAAATACAATCGACCTGAAGATATCTGACGAAGAATTTGCAGCTAGAAAAGCGGCTTGGGTTCAGCCGAAATTAAAAGTTGACAGAGGGGTTTTACTTAAATACGCTAGATCGGTTTCTAGTGCATCAACAGGATGTGTAACCGATAATTAATTTTAAAAACAATAATATCAAGAATCAATTGGAAAATTGAAATTGATTCTTGAAAAACAATATACTATGAGAATATCAGGGGCAGAAGCCGTTATAAGATGTTTGTTAGAAGAAGGAGTAGATTTGGTTTATGGTTATCCAGGTGGAGCAATCATGCCAGTTTACGACGAGTTATATAAATTTCAAGATAAATTACACCACGTTTTAGTACGTCACGAACAAGGTGCGACACATGCAGCTCAAGGTTATGCAAGAGCTACAGGAAAAGTAGGAGTGGCAATTGCTACTTCTGGACCAGGAGCAACTAATTTAGTTACGGGAATCGCTGATGCACAGATCGATTCAACTCCAATGGTTTGTATTACAGGTCAAGTTGGAAGACATTTATTAGGTTCTGATGCATTTCAGGAAACTGATATTATCGGAATCTCAACTCCTGTAACGAAATGGAATTTTCAGGTAACTGAAGCTTCCCAGATTCCTGAAATTATTGCAAAAGCATTTTATATTGCTCGTTCTGGACGTCCAGGGCCTGTATTAATTGATATTACTAAAAATGCTCAGTTTGATGAGTTTGATTTTAGTTATGAAAAATGTACAGGAATTAGAAGCTATATTCCAGTTCCGAAATTAAACTTAGATAAAGTTGCCGAAGCTGCGGCTTTAATTAACTCTGCAAAGAAACCATTAATCGTTTTCGGGCAAGGAATTATTTTGGGTCAAGCCGAAGCTGAATTTAAAGCGGTAATCGAAAAATCTGGAATTCCGTCTGCATGGACTATTTTAGGATTATCAGCTTTGCCGACAGATCACCCATTAAATGTTGGAATGTTAGGAATGCACGGAAATTATGCACCTAATTTAATGACTAACGAATGTGATGTTTTAATTGCTTTCGGAATGCGTTTTGACGACCGTGTTACTGGAAAATTAGCGACTTATGCAAAACAGGCAAAAGTAATTCACTTCGAAATTGATCCTGCTGAAATCGATAAAAACGTAAAAACAGAAATCGCTGTTTTAGGTGATGTTAAAGAATCTTTAGCTGCATTATTACCATTATTAGATGCGAAATCGCATGATTTATGGCTTAACGAATTTAAAGCTTTAAGAGAAGTTGAATTCAATTCTGTAATCAAAGAAGAATTAAATCCAACAAACGGCAAAGGAATTTCGATGGGAGAAACTATCGAAATGATCAATAAACATTCAAAAGGTGATGCCATTATCGTTTCAGATGTTGGTCAGCACCAGATGTTTGCTTGCCGTTATGCTAAATTTAATTCAACAAAAAGTAATATTACTTCTGGAGGTTTAGGTACAATGGGATTTGCACTTCCAGCTGCAATTGGAGCAAAAATGGGGAAACCAGAACGCGAAGTAGTAGCGATTATTGGTGATGGAGGTTTCCAAATGACAATTCAGGAATTGGGTACAATTTTCCAAACTCAAGTTCCAGTTAAGATTGTTATTTTAAATAATGAATTTTTAGGAATGGTACGTCAATGGCAGGAATTGTTTTTTGACAACCGATATGCATCAACAAAAATGATCAATCCAAATTTTGTTGCAATAGCTGAAGGATACCATATTAAATCTAAAAAAGTAACGAGTCGCGATGATTTAGACGAAGCAGTTGCAGAAATGCTAGCTTCTAAAGAATCTTACTTCTTAGAAGTCATGGTGGAAAAGGAAAATAATGTTTTTCCAATGATTCCAACAGGAGCGTGTGTTTCAGAAATTAGATTAAGCTAAAAAAAAGGTTTCATGTTTCAAGTTTTTTGAGTTTCAAGTTGTAGAACGTGAAACCTGAAACTTGAAACAAAATAAACTAAAAAACAAATGGAAGATAAAACATTTACCATATCGGTATACTCAGAAAATAACGTGGGATTGTTGAATAGAATATCTGGAATATTCTTAAAGCGCCACATTAATATATTAAGTCTAAATGTTTCAGAATCAGAAATAGAGAATGTTTCGAGATTTATCATTGTAGTAAATACTACAGAGAAATGGGTTCAGAATATTGTAGGCCAAATTGAAAAACAAATTGAAGTTATAAAAGCATTTTATCATACAGATGAAGAAACTATTTTCTTAGAAAATGCTCTGTTTAAAATTGCCTCAAGTTTGTTGTTTGACGAAAAACAAATTCAGAATATCATCAAAGAAAGCCAGTCTACTATTGTAACGGTTTCTCGTGATTTCTTCGTTATTTCAAAATCAGGAAGACGTTCTGAAATTGAAGAATTATACGAAAAATTCAAACCATACGGAATTATGCAGTTTGTACGTTCGGGAAGAATTTCAGTTTCAAAACAAAAAATGGAGATTTCTGCTTTGCTAGAAACCTTTAAATAATAAAAATCTTAGTTATATATCAATTATAAAATTTCATTTCATTAAATATTAAAACAAAAATGGCAAATTATTTCAATACATTACCACTTAGATTACAATTAGAACAATTAGGAGTTTGCGAATTTATGGAGCAATCAGAATTTGCAGACGGAATTGCAGCATTGGCTGGAAAAAAAGTTGTAATTGTTGGTTGTGGAGCACAAGGTTTGAATCAAGGATTAAACATGAGAGATTCTGGTTTAGATATTTCTTATGCATTACGTGCAGATGCAATTGCTGAAAAGAGAGCTTCTTTTAAAAATGCTTCTGAAAATGGTTTCAAAGTAGGAACTTACGAAGAATTGATTCCAACTGCAGACTTAGTTTGTAACCTTACACCAGACAAACAACATACAGCTGTGGTAACTGCTATTATGCCATTAATGAAAAAAGATTCTACCTTGGCTTATTCTCACGGATTCAACATTGTAGAAGAAGGAATGCAAATTCGTAAAGACATCACAGTAATTATGTGTGCTCCTAAATGTCCAGGTTCTGAGGTTCGTGAAGAATACAAAAGAGGATTTGGAGTTCCGACTCTTATAGCTGTTCACCCAGAAAACGATCCAAACGGTTTAGGTTTAGATCAAGCAAAAGCTTACGCTGTAGCAACTGGAGGACACAGAGCTGGAGTTTTAAGATCATCTTTCGTAGCTGAAGTAAAATCAGATTTAATGGGTGAGCAAACTATTCTTTGTGGTTTATTGCAAACTGGATCTATTTTATGTTTTGATAAAATGGTTGAAAAAGGAATCGATGCTGCTTACGCTTCAAAATTAATTCAGTTTGGATGGGAAACTATCACTGAAGCTTTGAAACACGGTGGAATCACCAATATGATGGATCGTCTTTCTAATCCTGCAAAAATCGAAGCTTACGAATTAGCTGAAGAATTGAAAGATATCATGCGTCCATTGTTCCAAAAACACCAAGACGATATCATTTCTGGAGAATTCTCTAGAACGATGATGGCTGACTGGGCAAATGATGATGTTAACTTATTGAAATGGAGAGCTGCAACTGGAGAAACTAACTTCGAGAAAACAGCTCCACAAGAAGCTCCAATCTCAGAGCAAGAATATTTTGACAACGGAGTATTAATGATTGCAATGGTTAAAGCTGGTGTTGAATTAGCTTTTGAAACAATGACAGAAGCTGGTATTATCGAAGAATCTGCTTATTATGAGTCATTACACGAATTACCATTAATTGCAAACACAATTGCAAGAAAGAAATTATTCGAAATGAACCGTGTAATTTCTGATACTGCTGAGTACGGATGTTATTTATTCGATCACGCTTGTAAACCGTTATTGACTGAATTCATGAAAAAAGTGGATACAAATATCATAGGAAAACCATTTTCAACTTCAAATGGAGTAGATAATGCTGTTTTAATTGCCGTAAATAGAGAAATTCGTCAGCATCCTATCGAAGAAGTAGGAGCTTGGTTGAGAGAGTCTATGACTGCAATGAAAAAAATTGGATAATTAAGAAATTGGGAATTCCCGTAGAATTCGATTTTACGGGATTTGCACTGTATCAATGATTTAATATTTTGAATTAGTAAGCACTTATTAAAATTAATAGATATAGATGCATATTGCATTCACTTAACTTCTCTAAAGGTGAGTTAAGTGAAGCTAATCCCTTATAATGGGGTATATTTGGTAGAATATACTTGTTGAAATTTCTATTGTAATTAATAATGATGCTGCTATTTCAAAGTGTATAAAAGCATTTGTAATGCAGTATTACAAAATTAATTGTTATTGAAATTTGTTAAATTAAAAAAGGCATAATATTATTTATTATGCCTTTTTTTCCTTTTTAATTTGTTTTAAAAACTAAAGATTTAAAACAAATGCAAATAATTATCATATTTTATTAAATAAATGTTTTTTTTTGATAAAATTTATGAATTAAATTATTTTAAGAATACGTTCAGATTTAATACATTTATAAAAAAATTCAACAAAAGATGAGCTATTACAAAATTGAAAATTTAGAACAATATTTCAAACATTACAATAAGTCAATAAGAGAGCCAAGAAAATTTTGGGGAAAAATAGCTGAGGAAAATTTCACATGGTACCAACAATGGGAAAAAGTAGTTGATTTTAATATGGCTGAAGCTGAAGTAAAATGGTTTACAGAAGCTAAAGTAAACATTACCAAAAATTGCATCGACAGACATTTAAGCAAAAGAGGAGATAAAACGGCAATTATTTTTGAACCAAACGATCCTTCTGAAGAAGCTTTACATATAACGTATAACGAATTATACGAAAGAGTATCAAAAATGGCAAACGTTCTTCGTGAGCAAGGAGTTCGCAAAGGAGATAGAGTTTGTATTTATTTACCAATGATTCCTGAATTAGCAGTTTCTGTTTTAGCTTGTGCTAGAATTGGCGCTATACATTCTGTTATTTTTGCTGGGTTTTCTGCATCAGCGGTTTCAGCTAGAATTAATGACTGCGAATGTAAAATGGTAATCACTTCTGATGGAGGTTACAGAGGAAACAAAACAATTGACTTAAAAGGAATTGTTGATGAAGCTCTAGAAACTTGTCCGTCGGTAACAAAAGTTTTAGTTGCAAAAAGAACTAATACTGATATAAAAATGAAAGAAGGTCGTGACCAATGGTTACAACCACTTTTGGACGCTGCTTTAGATAATAGCGTAGCTGAAATTATGGATGCCGAAGATCCTTTGTTTATTCTATATACTTCAGGATCAACAGGAAAACCAAAAGGTATGGTTCATACTACTGCTGGTTACATGGTTTATACAGCATACACTTTTAAAAATGTTTTCAGTTACGAAGAAAATGATATTTTCTGGTGTACTGCAGATATCGGATGGATTACTGGTCACTCATATATATTATACGGACCATTATTAAATGGAGCTACAACTGTAATTTTTGAGGGAGTTCCTTCTTATCCAGATTTTAGCCGTTTTTGGGATATTATCGAAAAACATAAAATTACACAATTCTACACTGCACCAACTGCAATCCGTTCGTTAGCAAAAGAAAGTTTAGATTATATTCAAAAATATCCTCTAAAATCTCTTAAAGTTATTGGATCTGTTGGAGAGCCAATTAACGAAGAGGCTTGGCACTGGTTTAATGACCACGTTGGAGATAAAAGATGTCCGGTTGTAGATACTTGGTGGCAAACTGAAACTGGTGGAATTATGATTTCGCCAATTGCATTTGTAACACCAACAAAACCAACTTACGCAACTTTGCCATTGCCAGGAATTCAGCCAGTTTTAATGGATGAAAAGCGTAATGAAATTGAAGGGAACCAAGTAGTAGGAAGTTTATGTATTAAATTCCCTTGGCCTGGAATCGCTAGAACAATCTGGGGTAATCACGATCGTTATAAAGAAACTTATTTCTCTGCTTTCCCTGGAAAATATTTTACAGGTGACGGAGCGTTAAGAGATGAAGTTGGATATTACAGAATCACAGGTAGAGTGGATGATGTTGTGATTGTTTCTGGACATAATTTAGGAACTGCTCCAATTGAAGACGCAATTAACGAACACCCAGCTGTAGCAGAATCAGCTATTGTTGGATTCCCACATGACATTAAAGGAAATGCTCTTTATGGTTACGTAATTCTGAAAGAAACTGGAGAAGTTAGAAATAAAGAAAATTTATCTAAAGAGATTAATCAATATATTGCAGATCATATTGGACCAATCGCGAAATTAGATAAAATCCAATTCGTTTCTGGTTTACCGAAAACACGTTCAGGAAAAATTATGCGTAGAATTTTACGTAAAATTGCAGAAGGAGATTTTTCTAACTTTGGAGATACTTCAACTTTATTGAATCCAGAAGTTGTAGAGCAAATTATAAAAGAAAGAATTTCTTAAGTAAAAATATAAATCAATAAAAAATGCCTCTTAAAAATTAAGAGGCATTTTTTTTATTTTAATCAGTCTGACAATCCTGTCTTTTGTATAGTTTGTCATTTCGAGGAACGAGAAATCGCACAAGAAACTCGACAATGCTTATCGCCAATCTTTGTGGAATTTCGCGTGCGATTTCTCGTTCCTCGAAATGACAAGATTGTGTGTAATTGTTTGTCAAAGTTTTAAACTTTGACAAAGATTATGTAGTTTTTATTCCCAATCGAGATTTTAATTTAAGAAATAATAGTCCGATTCTGTAAGCATCTTCAGAAGATGAATTTCGATCACTTTTTGGAATTTTATAAATTTCGCATAAATCGTCTAAAGAAAATTGTTTGTCATTTATATCTGTCAGCTTTCTATACATCATATCTACATCTAAAGCCTCATTTTTCAAACGGCCGCAATCCAAACGCTCTAAAGCTGCATTTAGCATTTCAACATCAAAATTAATATGATGTCCAACCAAAATGGAATTGCCAATAAAATTAACCAATGCTTCAAGTGCATCAGGTTCAGGCATTTTCATCATTTTACTTTCAATGATAAATTCGTTTGAAAGTCCGTTGTCTTGTAAATATTTATACTGCAACAAAACTGTTTCAAAATTTTCTTTGATAACAATGCTGTCATCTATTACAGAAAATGCTCCAAGAGACAAAATAACATCTTTATCTGGATTAAGCCCAGAAGTTTCTGTTGATAAAACAACAAACTTATTAGGTTTAGTCTCGAATTTAGTTAAATAGTCTTTCCAGAATTCTGGATAGTCTTTGTTAATGTTTTTTAACCAGTCTAGCATATTTATGAGAATTGTGTCAATTGAAATTTACTCTTAATTAGTTCCTCAAGGTCTTTCATTGGGGCTAAAGCATTTTTTAATTTCTCTTTGTCAGTTTTTGACATTTCTCTTAAATTAATATATTGGCCAGAGTCGTCATTTTTTAATCCTTCAACAGTTCTAAATTTAGAGAGTGTTAAGAATGCTTCTGCACAGCTTAAATATATTTCGGCATTTTTAGAATCTGTTATCGCTAACTGCTTGAATCTTAAATAAGTATTTTGAATTCCTTTTATATTTGCATTTAATATCAGTAAACGAGCTCCATCAATTAATGGCATTAAGGCGCGAGTTTTAATATCGAATTTATCTTTGTGCGGTCCTTCTTCTTCAACAATAAACTTCTTGAAAAAGCTTAAAGGAGAATTTCTTTTTAAAGCATCATTTCCTAAAAAGTCAAAGAATAATGTGTTGTTTACAGCATTCTTAAAAATAACATTTTCGATAGCTTCTTCAATTTTTCCTTCTCCAAAAACAATTTCGTAATCAAAGAAAATACTACTTAAATCGTTACTATTTTCACCTGGAGTATTCATCCAACTATTGTATTGTTTTGTCCAGTCACTCAGTGATTTACACCAAAGCATATTGCTTCCCATATGACCGTTTGGACAATATTCATAACCTACTTTTTCTAATATAGAAGTAGTACGTTTTGCCAATCTTAAGAAATAATCTTTTACTTCTCTATATTTTTCAGGAGTTACGTCCTCAAAAATTAGAATACTATCTTGATCTGTAAGTAAAAGTTGCTCTTTACGTCCTTGACTACCAATGCTTAACCATGCGAAACGTGCAGGAGGGGAGCCTAAATCTAAAATTGAAAGCTCAACTGCTCTTTTTATAATTGCTAAATTAATTTCACTTGCAATATTACTGACATGTGAAATTGGAATATTCTTTTGGATTGAATTTTGAATCAAATCTGACAAACGATCGCGAATCTGTTTTAGGTCTTTTGGAAGTTGCGAACGCTTAATTTCTTTAATTAATACACCTGGGTTACTTGCCTGAGCAACAATAAGATCGTGCTCAGAAATAATTCCTTTTACTACAGATTTACTAGTTCCGTCTTTTGTAACACATAAATGGGTAACATTGTGTTTTAGCATCAATAATTGTGCTTCGGCTAGAGATACATTTTCTATAACTGTAACTACTGGCGATGACATAATTTTGTCAATAGTTTCGGTAATAGGATAGCGTCCAGTTGCAATTTTTGAAGATAAATCGGCATTAGTAACAATTCCAATTGGGTGATTTTTTTCGCAAATTACGATATTGTCAACCATAGAATCTGTCATTAAAATGGCAACATCTTTAATGATAGAACTTGCTTCGGTTGTTAAAGGCGAATTATTGTAATTTAATGACTGAATATACTGCATTTCTGTCTGCTGATCTAAGAAATCAGTGTCAGAAATCAACTTACCATTAGAACTCATACTGTCTTTCGTATGACGCGAATTGACAGCAAAACTCTCCAAAAGAAAGTTCAACACATCAGAATTATTAGCTACAAAAGGTCTGAATACAGCAATCGGAATAGCATAAATTATACTTTCTTCACGTGCTTTTGCTGTCATCATATAATTATTTTTAGCAAAAAACGGGCGCAATCCAAAAATGTCGCCTTCGTGACATTTGTTTAAAATCGTTTCTTCGGCATCAGCAATCGTTGTTAGATTAATCACACCAGAAGCTACAACATAAAAACTATCATGAAGCGGATCATTATTTTGGAATAATACTGCATGTTTTTCTAAGTTAATGACACGAATATTCGTAGCAATATCTGATAATTCCTGAAAAGTTAAATTATCAAATGGTTTATATTCTTTTAAAAAATCTGCAATATGTTCAGCGACTGTATTCATATATGTGATAATTTATTTTTAAAGTATCGAATGTAAAAATACTAAAATAAAGTCTTACAATGAAAGTATCTTGAGTAGAATATAATTATTTTAAAGAAATGTTAAGAATTACTGATAATAAGGCGTTAAAAGGTTTTTTTTAGATTAAAAAACTCAAATCTATTATTTTTATTTGACTTACAATTAAAGATTTTGAAAATGCAATTAAAGCAAATTTATTTATTTTTTTCTGAAGTATGAGATTCTCGTGGATCGTATATTTAATAGTTATATGAAAAATCAAACATTCGATTTAAAAAAAAAAAACGGATTGCTGAGAATCGCATAAAATTAATTTTCTTTATAATATTTCGAAATATGAGATTCTAAAGAAATGTTTTTTTCTTTTTTTAATAACAAGAAAATTTACAATTAGTAATAGATACCAAAGAATTTGTATAAAGAGATAATGAAGTTAAATTTTCTATTTTACATAATATAAATTATAGTTCATTTGTGATATAACTAATTAACAATTACAAATGGCTTTAAAACGTTCCTCATTAGAGAATTATACGCTATTACTTGTTGAATTAAACAAGATGCGTCACACAAATTTTAGTGCAAAAACATTTTTGAAAAAAATGCGCCCATTTTGCAAAACCTCACATCTAAAACATAAAACATTATTTCTAAGAATTCGTGGTTCAAATATAGGAATTACCATTCAAGTTTGTACGGATTGTTTTATAGTTACTCAATCCTTTTGTGTACATGAGTTTACATTTTACTGTAATTCAATGAAAACATTGCTTTCAAAACTTCTTAAGCATAATCTTCTTATACCTTAATATATGTCTACAATTATACTTTTAATTCAAAAACGTGAAAATTTAATATTTGAACTTGCTAGTTTAAATTTTGATTTGAATGAATATTCTAAGCATCCAGTTGAAACTGTTGATTTAATTCAATTAAAATTTCAACACGATTTTCTAATTAGAGAAATTAAGCAACTTGCTCATAAAATAAATATTTTATTCAATTCTCAGGTAACTAATTATAAAACCAAATTTTTAGAATCTGAAAAGAAAATTTCAGAAGCGATCTCTAAAAAAGAATTTACTGTTAATGATTTACCAAGAAATCATTATTCGTTGTGGCAAAACACCTAAAAAAAACATTTTACCACTCCCCTTTCGATTTTTCAATTGTTGCCGTAGGGTATAACGGCAACTAACTCACTCAAACCTACTAAAAAACAATGATTTCATATAAAGAAAGGCATCAAGCCCAAACCAAATTTAGAAACAATAATTTAAAAACTACTCTTATAAATATTGACTACTTAATTATTAATCTCGAGGGTCAACCGTTTGGAGAATTTCCCGAAGATTCAAAATTCCGTTTAAAACCTTACGAATACGGAACTAAAATTTTTGAGATTAGAGCAGATTTATATTACGAAGATTTAAAAATTGGAATTTATACAGCAAGACCACGTTCGGCAATTATGAGCGAACAATTTGCACAACTGCAATTCGAGAACAATCTATTTTACACATTGTCTAACGATGCCTTAAGAGGTGTCATAAATGCTTTTTGCGATGAAACGAACTACTTTTTTAAGTCTGTTAATAGACTGGATATTTGCCTTGACAAGTCTGATATCAACAATTCTTACCGTAATTTATATAGTAATGTGGTTGGAGGTAACTACCTTATTTCAGGTCGTCCGAAAAATTTACAAAGCTATTTTGAAACGTATAAAGGAAAATCAATACTTAATGGTTTCCAAGTAGGAAAAAGAACATCGGACAAAATAATACGATGCTATAATAAAACGCTGTCTTTACAACTGACTGAAAAACCATATATAAATGATTATTACGCTAATAATGGTTTGAAAAATGACAATGTTTGGCGTTTTGAATATCAGTTAAATTCAGCGTTTTTTAGAGGTTTAAACGAATATTCGAAAGCAGATATAAATATCAGTCAGACAATGACTTGGGGTATTTTTGATAAAGCAAATCTTTATGAGTTATTGAAGATTGCAAATAAAGGTTTTTTTGAACTTCGTGAGAATACTGGAAAAAGTCAAATCAATAAAGAAAAACTTATTGTTCTGTTTGATTTTGATTTTTTACAATCTCAAATTACCAAATTCAATCCCATAATCAAACGTTTAAAAAAAGTTGTTCTTTCGTCAACAACAATTAAAAAACGTCTTGCGAAATCTCTATTTAGAGAATATTATTCAAACAATCAGGATATATCTTATATCGTTGCTCTAAATCTTTTACTTCAAGATTTGGACATGATTACAGAAAAGCCACTTATAAATTGGTTTAACAACAAATTACATTTCTATCTACACGAATTTAGAACAAAAGAAAAATTAGTAAACGATTTTGATTCTGAATTATTCCACGAACACCAACTTTTATTTTTATAAGCCATGAAAACAAGAAATCTAAGCCAAAAAGTCAATAAGGTTCAGCTTCAATTTATTTTGGAAGTTAGTTATAAAACAGCAAGGAAAGAGTATCAAATAATTATTGATAGCCTTGCTTTAAATAGAAAGTATCTAACGATAAAAGATTTAATTGATTACGGAATATTAACTTAAGAATGCGCTATAATAATTCTCTCAACATCTGTAATAAATAAAGAAGTTTTATGAATTTCCGATTTGATGTGTGCATCGTATCTTGTTAAAGAATAATTTTTTACTAGATTTTGTTTTAATTGGAAAATCTCATACTCAATTCCCTCTATTTCATTCTTTTCAGCAATTTTAAGTTCTGCTACTTTAATACGAAGTTCGGCTAAATCTAATTTAAGTTGTTTTATGTTTAGCATTTTGCATGTTTTAATAAGAATAAGTAGGTAAAATTAGTAAAAAATCGGTAATTATAGGTAAAAAACGGTAACGTGTTTTAATAGTTGCAATAATCTTTGTGAAAGAAATTAAACAAATAAAATTTATAACAAATGAAAATTGCAACTATTACAGGCGTTACAAAATCGCCAGAATTACAAGTAACAAAAGCAATCGGTGCTTTAATTCTTTCAAGTGATTTGGCTTTATCAGCCTTAACAACTGAAAAAATTAGTATTTACATTGAACGTGGAAACGGCTCGAATGTCATTCTAGCAAATAAGGTATTACTTAAAGATTTCATTTTAGCAAGTACCTACGGAACAGAAAACACTCAATCCGATGATAATAATGCTATGATAGCATTGTGTGAATTGGCAGATGAAGGTTCAATTTATCTTGCAGATAAAGAGAGTATTAAAATTACTCTTGAGGATTTACTTGCAGATAATCGTTACGATTTGCACGGTATTGAAGAACCACAACAAACAAACAATTTATTTTTCTTCGAACAAAAATCTGTTGCATCTGAGGAGTTCAACAAAAAAATTGATGTTCAGGGATTTGATTTGGCTGTCATGACTGTTGACGATTCAGTAAGCGATTTGTCTTACCAGTACTCAAATGGTCAGGTTGTAAAATATCTTCCATTTGAATTGCAAACTTTAAGCCGTGATATTGACCCAATCCAAGCAGTTCTTAGAGATGGAAAAGTAGTTCAAGGTTTAACGGATAGATTAACCTTGCCTTTAGTGGCTGTTGTTGGTATTGAAATCAATAAGTCGCAAGGCTCTATTATTAATTTCGTCGTAAGATGTTTAAAAACTGTGTAAAATATGGGATTCTTTAAAAAAATTGGACAATCCATTAAAAAAAACGTCTCGTTCAAAAACTTGGTAAAAGTTGCGACTACTGCCGTTGGTTTTGTGCCAGGTGTTGGCGGGATTGCTCAGCAAGTAATTGGAAAAGTGACTGACGCGGTAGAAGCTAAAAAGCTTGCAAAAGAAGCTGAAGCACAAGGAAAACAAGCCGAAGCAGATTACTGGAATGCTCAAACAAAAGCTTTAGAACAAAGTTCTGCAAATGCTGTTGGTGCTGTCGCAGGCGCAGGTGCTAATATTTTCGCAAAATCTGTTACTACTGGAATTAATGACGGTTTAAGTGCTGGATTTGTTGAGGGAAGCGGTCAGCTTGGTGCTACTGTAGTTAGCTCAACTATTAAGGTTTGGTTTCAAAGAAATTGGAAAATTGTTGTCGGTGCTGTTTGTGGACTTATTGCATTGATTTGGTTTTTAAGACGCGATCGCAATAATTCAGGAAAAAGAGTTGCGAGAAAAAGATAGCAAGCCCAAAAATTACTATCGAATCTATCTTATTGTATTTCTGATAGATTCGGCAGTAATCATAGTAAAAAAATTGGCTGAAATCATATTATTAATTAAACACATTATAAAGTAATGGCAAATTATAAAAAGAATTATAATTCTAATAATCAGAATTATAACAACAATAAACAGAAAGTAAAACATTCGGGTGCAAAGTCTACTACTTACACTCCTAATTCGGGACCAAATAAAGGTGTAGAACAGCATCTAACAACTGGATGGAGATTAGCGAAAGGAGAATTGATAGCTATTAAATGTGTTACGACAACAAAATCTAATCTTTCTGAAAAAGGTTGGTTTGGTTCAGTAGCGTGCACATTTACAAACACTAAAACTGGTGTTCAGTCATTTCATTGGGGAACAATGCAAAAGAACGGCGGTAAAGTTGTAATTGACAGCATGGCGTTTGTAATAAATCCACGTGCAAAAAACGGTGGTTATGCAGGTACATTTATTCGTTCGAACTAATGTTTAAGGTAATATTAAAGTTTCTCCCTCTTATACTTCATGAGGGAGTTGATTTACTCAAAGAGTATTTAGAAAAAAGAAAACAATTAAAACAAAATAAGTCATGAAAAATTTGAAAGGAATTGTTTCGATAATTGCAATTATCGTGAAATATGGTGCGGTTGTAACTGCTATTCTAAAAGGTATTCAGGTTGTATCTGATGAATTAGGTAAACTTGATTTTGGAAAAGACGAACCGCAAGAACCTGTTAAATCATTAACTACTGAGGAAAATGAGTAGTTTCTTAGGAAGAAAGGATTTAACTCGAGGGATTCGAAATAATAATCCGGGTAACTTGGTTTTGACAAACATTGCTTGGCAAGGAAAAATCCCAAATAGTCAAAATACTGATAAACATTTTGAACAGTTTACAGAAGTAAAATACGGTATTCGTGCAATGCTCAGAGATTTAACGAATGACATTGACAAGGGGAAAAATACAGTAAGGAAGCTTATAACTGAATATGCACCGCCATTTGAAAATGATACGCAAAAGTATATTGAGGTTGTTTCAAAAGCTGTCGGTTTAGCCCCTGACCAAACTATTAAAATCGTAGATGCAAGGTTTTATTTAGTCATTGCAAGAGCAATTATTAAACATGAATGTGCCCCTGACCATAATTTAATATATGATTCAGATATTCAGGATGCTATTGATATTATGGGAGATTATAATCTTTCAGGTGTGACGGTGACGGCTAAAAAAAAAATCAGATTCAATTATTTGATAATTCCCGTGCTACTTTTTTTTTATACTGTTTACAGCGTTACAGTCTAAACAAACGCCGAAAACGATAAAAATTATTAATTCAAAATTTAAACAAGATGTTAGATAAAATCAAACTTTTTTACGCAAACAATAAAACTATTGCAAATGTTGTATTAGTTGCTTTAGCAGGACTTTTAGCTTATAAATTATTTAAGAAAAAATAATTATGGCTCAAAGAGAGATAGTTAATAGAACAAAGAGCCAAGCCAATACTGTTTGGCTCTTTGACTTTCTGCAAAAATACTGGCTTTTAGTTGTCGGTATCATTGTGTGTTATCCATTACTGAAAAAATGGTATTCTAAATTCACGCAAGATGCTGAGGAGAAAGCTTTGGAAGATGCAGAAAAAGATTTAAAAATTGCGGTTTCTAATCCAATGACAAAAGAAATTGAATTGAATAAAATTACACCACGTAAAGAAGTTCATGACATAGCAGAATCTTTAGCGGTTTGGTTAGGAACAAATAAGCAAACAAAAGACGCTCCTTGGTACACTTGGATAACTGAACCTTGGTCTAATTTCGAAAACGAAAAAGAAACCATTAACGAGTTATTGAAAGTCAAGCAAGCTAGTACTGTATCATTAGTAATTGGCTGTTATTATGTTATTACAAGACGTGATTTAAAAGCTGATTTAAAGAAATATTTATCAAACTCGGACTTAAAAAAAGTTCCACTATTTAGTTAATTATGAATACAAGACATTATGTTCAATATATAGATGAAAGTTATGCTTTAAAAGTAAAAGAATTAACTTATTTCCCTTATTATGATGATTGGGATAATGACGTACATTTGGGCGCTAATTATTTGTTAGAGGGAATAGATGTTCAATTTTTTATTGTTGGTGTTTTTATAAATAATAAAAGAGAAGATCGTGTCGAGTTTATTGGTATTGATAATTTATTTATGACATCAGTAATTAATGATTTAGAGATGTCGGATTTAAATACGATTCCGTTAAATCACTTTTTTGAAGCTAACAAAAAGGTAAGATTTGAAACTACTAACGTTGGTGTTCCTGTAACATCTGTAAATGTTAATTCGATTCCTCGTCACGATGTAGATGTTAAAACTATGGTGCGTCATCAAGTTGATGTTATGACAATGCCAAGTCCGATTGCAAAACCTGATTTAATAATTTATGACCGTCCTAAACTAGTATTAAAGTCTTTTATTGGAGGTTCTTTAAGTTCAAGGTATGATTCTGCTTCTATACTTGCAAAAGTTACTATCAAGATTTTTTTAGATGGTTCTTACGATATACTTGATAATACGGTTATTTCAAATTTGATTCCTTATAACTACACCACTTTGAATACTGCGACGAGGATTGATGCAGGAAAATCATTTCCTTTTTTCAATTTTTTTATTAAACCAGTAAACTTGTCTGCTGGTGCTTATGGTAGCACGAATTATACGCAATTAGAAATTTTCTTTAATTTAAAAACCAAAGAATTCGCAGTTGCGCATAAAAAATATACAGCTAATATTCCGAGTGTTGAAGTTGAACTTTTTTATAATAACATCATCCAATTTTACACTGGAGATAATGATAGTGTTACTATTAAAAGTCCTGATGAATTGGTAGAATTAAAAGTGTCAAATAAATACATTTAATGGCTAATACTACTCCAACGCCTTACAGCTGTACAATCTTTAATAAAGATAAATCTATAAGACCAATAAAAATTGAGTTTTGTAAATCAATCTTTTACCTGCATAATTGGTGTAAAAATGTTGGATTTGATTATCATTACATTAATATTTACAATCGAAAAACTGGTAATTATATTAGTAGACAATATTTCAATGATTATATAATAGATAAGCCTTTGTATTAATTTACAAAGGCTTTTTTTTTTACTTTACATTATTGTTTGTATCTTGAATTTTTTTGAAATCAACATAATCGTCCTCCTCATCAATAATTTCAAGAATTTTATCTATACTTTCTTTAATTGTAAATTCATTTCCACTTCTTAAACCAATAACAGATCCTCCAACAACTGGAAAAAAACTTTCAATACTATCTCTTTCAACAAACAATTGGTTACCACTAGTTTCTAATGTAAAAATTATTAATCCCATTTTTTTATGTTTAAGTTAAGTAACGAATTTATGAAAATTATTAATTCTTTTTAAGGTATAATTATTTATTCTTTTATAGCAATTGACAAAGTGAAATTAAGATTTTTAGATTATAATAAAGACTTTATTTAGTTTTTAGCATCAAAAATTTTTTTTTCTAATTCTTCTAAACTTTCAGTTAAATATAGCTTTTCATTCTTATTTTCCTGTTTAATTAACTTTAAATAAGTTTGACTTGTCTCGTTACAAATGCCTGTTTCTTCTATGAATTTCACTTCGATTAATGCTTCTGAACCCTTTTTTAGATTCACTTTTATTGTCGTTTTACTCATGGTTTTTGTTTTTATTTTTGTAAAGTTATAATTATTTATTCTTATATATCATTGACAAATTAAAGTTTAACTTCTTTGTATACAATATATTATATATGTTTTTTTAAACTATTTGTATCAAAATTATTGCTTTAATTCAATTTAAAACTGAATTACTATTTTTATAATATATTTGTGGAATGGCATTATATTTGAATATTTTTAATAATTATTAACTCACAAACAGTATCACATGAAAAAAACTACTTTATTAAAAATATTGATTGGATTAGTAGCAGTTCTTATAATTCTTGTTTCAGCATCTTTTATGAATTCTCAATCGCGTGCTCGTTCTGAATTTGAAAAAGATATGGAATCTGCAAAATATGTTGATTCAGTTGCTAGTTCTTTAGAAGATTTAACTATTAAAAATAGAGAGATAAGAAATAATTGGAATACTTATTTTAAGGTTAGTAACAATAAATTTAGTTACTATGAAATTGGAGGTATTGAAAATTTACAAATTTCATTTACAAATGATTCTGATTATGTAGTTGATAATGCTTATGTAGATGTTTGTTACGTTATTGATAATGGAAGTTGTTATAAGACTGAGAGTTTGCTTTTTAAACACGTAGCGCCTCATTCTATTGTAACGCAAGATGCTCCTAATTCTTCAAGAGGTACAAAAATTCGTTTAGAGTTTTCTCAAATATATTCAGATAAGTTAAACTTCCTGTACGGTCAAAATATTGTTGGAACTAAGTCGTCTACTGATCCTTATTTTTCCAAGGATTAAATACTTAAATATCTAATAAATAAGCCCCAATAAAACGGGGTTTTTTTATGTCCATATTTTTTTTATATCTTTAGATTTCTACAAAATAGAGGTAAAAATTGATGTTGATAAAGTTGTTAACATCTTCTTGGACATACTGCAAATCATACTATAAATTATGATTCAAATTGAAATAGCTCCAAAAAGAAACTATTCATATAATTTACGTAAAATGATTTCTTTAGGAACTAAATCTGCACCGCCACGTTTTAAAAACTGTAACGCTCCATCGTTTGCCATTAAAACAGCGCTCGAAGAAATTCCGTCTTTATCTTTAAGTTTAATTTGCGCTTTATCGCCAAGCGGATAAACATATCCGGAAACTTCTAAAATTCCAGAATTTAATTCTTTATGATCACTTGTAATTTCTGCCGTTCCAAAAATCGCAGAATTTGATTGCGCTATGGTAATTGTAAAAATATATTCTTTCTTGCAATCTTTACATTTTTCATTTCCCCAGGTTCCTGAGAATCGATTCTGTGAAAAAGATTTTCCAGAAATTATAAATATGAGCAAAATAATGAAGTTTTTCATTGTCGAAGTTGAATTAAAATTAAAATTGGAATCAAATATAAACTAAAAAAGCACCATAAAATTATGATGCTTTTCTGAAATTAAATAAAACTTATAATTTTTTCAAATAAACTGATTTTCCGTTTATAGAAACATCAATTTGGTTTGTTTTTTCGTTAAAAGTCGTTCTTAATGCATTTCCATTAAAAATGGTAACGTCGCCGTATACGTGACCTGCTTCAGTTGAAGTATAATCAAATTTAACTTTTTTGTTATCAGGTTCGATACCTAATTTATAACTTGAAAATTTTGTTCCTCTTAAATCAAAGTCCTGCTGTGTATCGATAATATTTCCATCTGCGTAAAAATTTGTGACAGATTTACTAAGTGTAATATCGGGATAATACTGATTTACTTTTTTTAAGAGTTCATATTGTGCTGAGCTTGCATCTTCTTGTTTAGATGTAATAGTTTGAGCAAATGAAATTGATGTAAATAGAACTGCGACTAGTAAAAGGTACTTTTTCATAATTGTTTTCTAATTTAAAGATTAGTAAATAGTTACGCCAAAAAATCTGGCATAAACTTTAATTTATTGTTATAAACTTCGAGAAGTTATATAACAAGGTATGAAATCTTTACCTTTGCAAAAAATTAAAAGCCGTTTTTTAAGAAAATGACAACAAAAAAATATATTAAGCTTATACTTATTTTAGGTTCTCTAACCGCCCTTGGTCCTTTTTCAATTGACATGTATCTGCCTGGTTTCTCTGGAATTGCAAAAGATTTAAATACAACTGTCTCAAAAGTTTCGATGAGTTTGTCGAGTTATTTTATCGGAATTTCTGCTGGACAATTGCTTTACGGACCTTTATTAGATCGTTTTGGACGTAAAAAACCTTTATTTATTGGTTTGCTTGTTTATATTTTAGCTTCTTTAGGTTGTATTTATGTTGCTGATATTGATGCTTTTATATTCCTTCGTTTTATTCAGGCAGTTGGAAGTTGTGCCGCGACTGTGGCTTCTGTGGCAATGGTTCGAGATTTATTTCCTGTAAAAGATATACCAAAAGTATTTTCGCTTTTAATGCTTGTAGTTGGGCTTTCGCCAATGCTGGCACCAACAATTGGCGGTTATGTTACTGAAGATTTAGGCTGGCATGCGGTATTTTTTATCTTAATGTGTATGGGAATTGTTATTCTGGTCGCTTCACAAATCGGGCTTCCAAATACTTATAAGCCAGATACTTCAATTTCTTTAAAACCAAAACCAATTATTTCAAATTTTTTACTCGTTTTAAAAGAATCTCAATTTTATACCTACGCTTTTACGGGAGCAATAGCATTCTCAGGATTGTTTTCTTACGTAGCAGCTTCTCCTCTAATTTTTATGGATATTTATAAAGTTGATGCTAAAACTTATGGTTGGATTTTCGCTTTGATGTCGGTAAGCTTTATTGGTTCAAGTCAATTGAATTCTATATTGTTAAAGAGATTTTCAAGTGAACAGATGATTTTTGGAGCTTTGATTTCGCAATCTGTTATTAGTATAATCTTTTTGATTTTAGCTTTGAATGATCTTTTAGGATTGTATGAAACTATCGGAATGTTATTTTTATTCTTAGCTTGTTTAGGAATTTCAAACCCAAATACAGCTGGATTGACGCTTGCTCCTTTCGCTAAAAATACTGGAAGTGCATCTGCGTTAATGGGCGCTATCCAATTAGGTTTGGGAGCTTTAGCATCATTTGCAATCGGTGTTTTTGTAAAAGATTCTGTAGCGCCAATGGTCGCTGTAATGACCACAACAACAATTACAGCTTTTATTATTTTAAATATCGGAAAACGTTTTATAAAAAATAAAGTAACGATTTCTGATAGTGATGATGTTATGATTGCGCACTAAATATGAAAAACTAAATATTTATCATAATAAATAAAAAGCCGAAATCATTGATTTCGGCTTTTCTTTTTATAAAGTATTTTTGAATTTTTAATTCTGAAGTTTTTTATCTGGTCTAATAATCATTCTAAGAGATTGATCTTTTGCAAAATAAGCAACCATCCAGTTCCAAAAAGTGTTTAATCTATTTCTATATGTTATTAAAGAAATTAAGTGAATAAACAACCAAATAATCCAAGCAAAGAAACCTTTAAAGTGCCATTTTGGACTTGGTAAATCTACAACAGCTTTTGCTTTTCCTATAATTGCCATAGAGCCTTTATCGTTGTAAGCAAATGGTTTGAGAGGTTTATTGCCAACCATTGCTTTAAAGTTTTTCGCCAGATTTAATCCTTGTTGAATTGCAACCTGCGCAACTTGCGGATGTCCGTCAGGAAAATTTTTGTCACCAGCTGTAATTGCAGTATCGCCAATTGCATAAATATTGTCTACACCATTAACTTTATTGAATTCATCTGTTGCCATACGTCTTCCGCGCCCGTAGCTTTCTTTCGGAATTCCTTCAAAAATTTTAGCAGAAACTCCTGCGGCCCATATTAAGTTTTTAGTTTTGATGGTTTCTCCGTTTTCAAATACTACAGTATCATCAACGTAATCAACAACTTTAGTATTCAATTTTACTACAACTCCCAATTTTGTTAGAGCCTCTAAAGTATCTTTTTGAGATTCTTTGCTCATTGGTGCTAATAAAGCATCACCACCATCAACTAAATAAACGTTACTTGCAGAAGTGTCTAATTCTGGGTATTCTTTTAAAAGGATATTTTTACGCATTTCGGCAAACATACCAGAAACCTCCACTCCTGTCGGCCCTCCTCCTGCCACAACAATCGTAAGTAATTTACGTCTTTTGCGCATGTCTTTGCATATTGCAGCTTTTTCGAGGTTTTTAAGCAGTGTATTACGCATTACGATGGCATCATTTAAGGTTTTCATCGGAATTGCGTTTTTCATTACGTTTTCCATACCAAAATAACTCGTTTCTGCTCCAGTTGCAAAAACAAGATAATCGTACTCTAAATCTCCGTTGCTTAAAGTTATTTTCTTTTCGGCAGGAGAAACAGAAATTAATTCTCCTAAACGAAAGCTAAGATTCTTTTTACCAGCAAAAAATTTTCTGAAAGGATAACTAATGCTCGAAGGTTCTAAAAATGCCGTAGCAACTTGATATATAAGTGGTGGGAAAAAGTTATAATTATTTTTGTCTACAAGTGTTACTTGTATTTGAGGCTGATTTACGAGCTCTTTTGCTAGATTAATTCCCGCAAATCCACCTCCAATAATGACTATTTTCATATATGTTGTAATTAATAGGATTATAGAATAATTCCTTATAAAAGTACAACTTTAATATACAATGACAAAAGTCATATTATTTACTTTTTGAATTTTTTAACTGTTTTTTCAACTATATCGATTTTGTTCTGTAGGACATAACTTGCCATTAATTTCTCGATTAGTTCTTCTTTAGTTAAATGATGAAAAACCGTTTTTACTTTCGTTTTCAATTCAGCCGAAAGATCATGATTGGGTTTTGTTTTGAAGATTTGTTTCGCCCATAAAAGCATATTATTTTCTTCGAGACTTGCTGCAGTTGGTTTTTTAAACTCAGAAAATTTGATTCCCAATTCTCTTTCAAAATCGGCAATTTCAAAAACCTCTTCTTGTTGTAAAACAGTCAAAGAAAGTCCCTTTGCTCCTGCCCTTGCCGTTCTTCCGCTTCGGTGAACATAGTTTTCATAAGTATCAGGCAAGTGATAATTGATTACGTATGAAATCTCTTTTACGTCAATTCCTCTAGCAGCCAAATCGGTTGCTACTAAAATATTGATATGTCCTTCGCGAAATTGTTCCATTATTCTATCACGAATTCCTTGCGTTAAACTTCCGTGAAGCGCTCCAGAAGAAAATTTATTAATAGCCAGATTTTTAGCCAATTTATTTACCGCAGCTTTAGTTTTACAGAAAATAATTCCTCTTTCACCATCTCTCGAATTTAAGAAATGCATTAAAACTTCTAATTTTTCGATTGGATCAACAACGATATATTCGTGATCAATTCCTTCGTTTCCAACCGTTTCCATGTTAGCACTTATTTGAACTACATTTTTATTCAAATAATTCTGCACCAATTGTTTTATAGCGCCCGGAAGTGTTGCAGAAAATAATAAGGTACGACGTTTCTTAGGAAGCTCTGCAACAATTTCGTCTAAACCTTCTTTTAGAATAGCAATCATTTCGTCTGCTTCATCTAAAACTAAATATTCGGTAGTTTTTAAGTCGATTGCTTTTCTCTGAATTAAATCGATCAAACGTCCTGGAGTTGCTACAACAATCTGAGCACCTTCTTTCAATCTTTCGATTTGCGGTTTTATTGGAGTTCCTCCACAAATTGAAGCAATTGATATACTAGGGATATATTTTGCAAAACTCTCTAAATTTCTAACAATCTGCTGTCCTAATTCTCTTGTAGGCACAAGAATAACAGCTTGAACTGCAGTAGATTCAGGTTTGATTAGTTGTAGTAATGGTAAACCAAAAGCTGCTGTTTTACCAGTTCCCGTTTTTGCTAAACCTACAATATCATGAGTTTCAGATGATAAAAGCGGAATTGTTTTTTGTTGAATTTCAGTTGGTTCAACGATGTTTAATTCGCCTAAAGCTTTTAGAATTGGCGCTGAAAGTCCTAATGTTGAAAATTGTTTAGACATTTTTTTAGTTTTTTTTGTTTAAAGTTTCATGTTTCAAGTTACATAGAAACTCAATAAGTTGAAAGGAGAAATTACATTTCTTTTGAAATGCTATTTCTCCTTTTGTATTATAAATAATGTTTTAGATTCCAATAACTTGAAACATGAAACCTGAAACAATTAAAACTTAATTATTATCAATCTGGTTCGTTCATGATTTTCTCACGATATTTTTTACCGATTAATAACGTCAATCTTTGTTTGTAATCGTCAACCAGCCATTCGCGATAGTTTTTACTGCATTGGCTTAGACATTTCGAATATCGTTTGATACGGTCTTCAATATCATCATCCAACTCTTTAGCCAACATTTTTGCCTCTTGAAGTGTTTCGGTATTATCTACACACATGGCAGAATGCTGTTCTAAAGATTTGTCAAGAACTACTTTAGAACGAAGGTTTTGTTTTATAATTAATTTATGTTCTTCATCAACATCAAAACTAACATCGGCAGTTTTACTGAATTTTGCTCTTAATTCTGCAGGCATGCTGTATTTGAAAAACATTTCTATTTCATGGTCGTCACGAAGATTTTCCAAATAAAACTCCGGAGATTTAAAAATATGTTGCCAGTTTACAGGATCGCTCCATAAGCCAAAACGAGCGGCATTGTTTCCTAAATCAATAACTGTAAATTCATCTTTTCCAGGTAATTTACGAGAACCACGACCAATCATTTGAAAATATAAGGTCAACGATTTTGTTGCTCTGTTCAAAATGATAGTTTCTACCGTTGGTTCGTCAAAACCAGTTGTCAAAATTCCAACAGATGTCAAAATAGCATCTGGAGTCTTTTTAAACCATTGCAAAATATCCTTACGTTCTTCTGAACTACTTGTGTTATCTAAGTGTCTAATATCGTAACCTGCTTCTCTAAAAGTTTCATAAACATATAAAGAAGTATGAATACCATTATTGAAAATCAATGTTTTTTTACCCAAAGATCTTTCTGTATAAGCGTGCAAAAGCTTTTCTTGCATCAACGTATTAGTATACAAATCATCTGATGATTTTACGGTATAATCACCGTTAATACCCACTTTTAAAGAAGTCAAACCAACATCATAACTATATGTTGTAGCTCTTGCCAAAAATCCTTTGTCAATTAAAGAACCAATAGTGTCTCCAACAATAAGTTCGTTATAGCTTTGGTGCATTGGCAATTTAATGTTCGAACTCAATGGCGTTGCAGTAACTCCAAGAATAAAAGCATTTTTGAAAGAGTTTAATAACTTTCTGAAAGAATTATAATGCGCCTCATCAATAATCACCAAACCGATATTATCCAAATGAAGTTTTTCATCATTAATACGGTTTTTTAAAGTCTCCACCATTGCCACAAAACAAGAAAAATCATTCTGATCTGGCAGTTCTTTAACTTTACTGTTGATTATTTTATTGGTCACACCAAAACCAGTTAACATTTTTGACGTTTGTTTACAAAGTTCGATACGGTGCGTTAAGACCACAACTTTTTTGTCGTTATTAGATAGATAACGACGAACGATTTCAGAAAATATTACTGTTTTTCCTCCGCCGGTCGGAAGTTGATACAGTAAATGATGTTTTGGAGGAGCATTGTCTAAACGGTCAAAAATAGCGTCAATATCGCCTTTTTGGTATGCATAAAGTTCTTTCTTCTCTTCTCTTTGTATTTCTAAAGTGTTTTGAGACATTGTTTATTTTTGGATTTTTGCAAAAATACACCGAAAAAACAGTTATTCATCTTATTTTAACCTAAAATAAATGTTTTTTTAAAAGAAAGATTTTTTATGGGAAATGGTTTTAGTAGTCGATTTTGTCTAAAATTGCCTCAAAATCGTACTTATTTTTCCATTTTTGCTGAGAAGTTTCTTCAAAAATGCCATTAATTCTTAATTTAAAATCATTAAAAATTCCATTTGAGATGATAAAATTAACAGCTTGTTCGAAAGAATTATAGATGCTTTTGTAAAACAATTCTTTCTTGATGAAATTTTGAGAAGAAAACGTTTGCGCAATTTCAATATTATAAAGCATAATATCTGCCACGACATAAGAATCTACACCAAGCGTCATAAAATGTTTGATTAATTTTTGAGCAACCGATCTTCGCATTTTGGCTTTAGGACGCCATTTTGCTCCAGGTTTTTTTATCGGAAAATATTCGTGAGAAATTTTGACTTTAGCTTCTTGCAATAATTTATCTTCTTTCGGATTAAAAACAAAGTCATAATAGGTCTTTACTGGAGCAAATTTCTCATACAATTCAATCAATTGTTCTTCTAATTGTTCCTTTGTCAATTCGCCTAAATATTTTTTTAAATCTCTTTTACTCATTATCAAAACTTAAGATTACAAAAGTAAATTACTTTCCTGATAAATATCCGAAAAACCAACGATAATCCTTAATTTTGCCTCTATAAAACTTAAAAAATATATACATGCTCAAGATTTTCAAAGTTACTGCCATTTTAGAAGGAATCTCCTATTTAGTATTATTTGCTAATATGTTGATTATCAAAAACAACAATCCTGAACTTTACCATACTTTATTACGTCCGCTTGGAATGACACACGGTGTGTTGTTTATCGGATATATTATTTTAGCTTTTTTATTGAAAAAATCAATGAATTGGGATTTCAAAACTTTTGCAATTATTCTAGTAGCTTCTCTTATTCCGTTTGGAACTTTTTATATCGAGAAAAAATATTTAGAAACTAAAGCAAATGCTTAAGCTTTTGGAGAAAATATTTAACTTTTTATATCCCATTTTTAGAGATTGGGGAATGAGTCGCAACGTGGCGTCTTATACCAGTTTAATCTTTAATATCGCTATTTTAATAGCATTAGCTTACATTATTTATTATGTTGCCAAATTTATTTTGGTGACTTTGACTGCTGTTTTTGCACAGCGCACCAAAACAAAATTTGACGATTATTTAATTCAAAACAAAACAACTAGATACACAGCGTATTTAATTCCGTTTTTCTTTATTTATAAAGCCGTTCCTGTAATTTTAGATAAATACGAATATTGGGAATCAATTTTCGGAAAAATTGTCGGCATTTACATTGTATTGCTTGGATTATGGATTGTTAGAACCGTTTTTAATTCGTTACGCGATTATTTAAAACAAAAACCAGAATACAGCGACAAACCAATCGATAGCTTCGTTCAGGTTATTATGATCGTGCTTTGGATTTTTGGAGTTGCAATGATTATATCTACTCTGTTCGGAATCAAAAAAGGCGAATTATTAACTATTTTAGGAACACTTTCTGCAATTATTATTTTGATTTTCAGAGATACGATTCTAGGGTTTGTTTCGAGTGTTCAGGTTGCCATAAACGATATGGTTCGAATTGGCGACTGGATTACAATGGACAAATTTGGAGCCGATGGAGATGTAATCGAAATCAATTTAACGACTGTAAAAGTTCGAAATTTTGATAATACGATTACCACAATTCCAACTTATGCTTTAAGTTCTGATTCGTTTCAGAACTGGCGCGGAATGCAAAAATCAGACGGAAGACGTATCAAAAGGCATGTTTTAATAAAAAGCAGTACAATTCGTTTTCTAAATGACGAAGATTTGCATCAATTAAGAAAAGTTCAGTTAATTACTTCTTATATTGACAGCAGACAAGCTGAAATCGAGAAATACAATGATCTAAGAGGAATTGATAAAACGCTTTCGCTAAATGGTCGAAATATGACAAACTTAGGTTTGTTTAGAAAATATATAATGCAATATTTAACAGATCATCCTGGATTGAACAAAAATATGCATATTATGTGCAGACAATTGCAATCTACAGCGCACGGAGTTCCGTTAGAAATTTATGTTTTTTCGAGTGACAAACGTTGGGCAAATTACGAATATATCATGGCTGATATTTTCGATCACGTCATGGCTTCAGTAAGATATTTCGATTTGGAAATCTTTGAATTGCCTTCAACATTGAATTAGTTTTTATGTTTCAAGTTTCAGGTTTAACCGCAAAGAACGCTAAGAATTACGCAAGGTTCGCAAAGTTTTTTCCAAAGCTTTGCAAACTTTGTGTTTTTACAAAATCTCGTATATCAAAAAACCTTGCGTTCTTTGCGTTAAAAATTCAACACATTTTATGTAAAACCTGAAACTTGAAACAAAAAAACTATTTTGTCACTTCTTCAAAAACAAATTCAGAGTTATTGTATTCAATTGGAACTTCTGGAACAAAACAAGGAAGATTAAAATAAGTTCCAATAACTCCCTTTCCTAAAAACAGTTTATTATCTTTCTTTAAAAGAGCAATTGGAACTCTTTTCCAGTTTCCTCCAAAGGAAATAAAATAATAATCCCCTCTTAAAGTATCTCCTCTTAAGTCGCCTCTTACATCTCCAGAATCTTTACCGTATCCGTAACGAGAAATTTCATAACGCCCGTAGAAACGTTTGTTATTAATGTGAATATCAAAAACAGCCGTATCTTTATTATTTACTGCCTGATATATTTTATGATTGTATTTTTCTTTATTTTCTTTCGAATTGCAAGAAACTATTAATAAACAGAGAAATAGAAATAATCGCATATTTTATTTTTGTAAAAAAACAAAAATAGGTTTTTATCATGGGATTATTTCGCTAACTTTAAGAAAAACTAAAAACATAAAAACATGGAAGATAGAGACACTTTTTTAAAAGAATTCAGAGGCGAGACTTTAGGAACTGTAAGTGCTCAATCTTCTCCAGATGAGATCTTTCAAAACCAGACCATCAGACCGATTTTAAAACTGCAAAATGATTTGTTTATCGCAGTTTTTATAAATTATGTAAATAAAAACAAACCCGATTTTTATTCTTATTCTGTAGAGAAAAAACTTCAAACGATCGAAAATTCGATTCAAAAGGACATTAAATTTCGAAACTCTTTAAAAGGAATTGTGATGGCGCTTTTTACGGTTGAAGAATACAATACTTATATTCAGAATTCTTCTGACTTAAATAAACGAATGATGAATTTGTTAATTGACCGATTGAAAAATCAAGTGCAGTTGTTTGAAGTGGAGTCTGATTTGAAATAAATATTCTAAAATGAAATTTAGTTTAGATTTTACAACAGGTTACGGTCAATTTTACTTGAATGATAAAGATGAAGGAGATACAGGTTCTCCGGATTTTTGGACAAACGAAGCCTTTAACGATAAACTTGCTGTAGAAAAAGGAATTTTAGGTATTTCTCTTGAAAATAGTGAAGGAATTGTCAAAGCTGAACTTGAAATTTTAAGTTCCAAAAGTCCAATTTTAGATTTTACTGATTTCGATCATGTTGTAGAAGCAAGTTTAGAAATAAATACAGGTTTCTTGCAAATAAATGATTGTCCATTTTCTCTTCTTGTTTTAGAAGAAAAAATCGAAAAAGCCAATTATAGGGTTCGGGTTTATTATAAAAATTTAGAAACTGCGTACAACGAAAATCCTGAAGACTTCTATAAAATAGAAATGTGGAAAGATTCTTTTTCGGAAAGAACTGTTCTAAAAAGATTCGAAAATTAAAAGTTTTGATATAAAAAAGAAGGTTTGACTTTAAAAATCAAACCTTCTTTTTTTATAAAATCTAAAGAAAATCTACTCTTCAGAAAGCATCAATTCTTTGATATATTTTACTGGAGCGCTTCCAAAGCTTAAGAATTTCTCATGAAACTTTTTCAAGTTAAACTTATCTCCCTCCTTTTTCTTTAATTCTTCTCTTAAATTATAGATTTCAGTATAACCTGTAAAATAAGAACACAATTGAACTTGAGATAAAGTAGCGCGTTTCCATTTTCCGTCTGCCTCAGCTTGTTGCTGAAAAGCTTCTTTTGTTAGAAGTTTAATGGCATCTTCTTTTGACATTTCTTTTGTATGAACACTAATGTCCAAAATAGTATTACAAGTAGTTCTAAGATTCCATTTATAATACATTAACCACATTTCATCAGAGTTTTTGTAACCGCTTTCTAGCATCATTTTCTCAGCGTAAACTGCCCAACCTTCTACCATAGCGCCGTTTCCGAAGATAGATTTGATAATACTTGGCGATTGATTACTGTAAACCAATTGCGTATAATGTCCCGGAATTGCTTCGTGAATATTTAAGATTTGTAAAATATAATCGTTGTATTCTCTCAAATAGCTTTCTGCATTTTCTTTTGTCCATCCAGACATGCTTCCTACATTATAGTAAGTGTTTGCATTTTTATCATAAGGTCCAGGAGCAGAAATAGAAGCGCCAGCAACTCCAGCCATATATGCAGGTTCTTTACGAACAACTAAAGGTTTTGAAGGATCAATGTATAATAAATCTTTTGCTTTTACATAAGCCGTCAATTCTGGAATCTGTTTTTCGATTTCAGATTGGAATTTTTCTGGTGTAGTGTGTTTTAATGAAATTTCATCAATAACTTCTTTAATTAATTCCAGTTTGTCTGTTGGTTTTACAGCATTACCTTTATATTTAGTCCAAAGTTTATCGGCTAAAACAAACATTTTTTCATGCAAATCTTTTTTATGATCTACTGCGATTTGATAAATTTCGTCGGCAGTATATCCAGATTGAATATTTAAGTCAAACTTTTTGGCGTACAAATCTTTTCCTAATCTAAAAGAACGAGGAGTTTTGTTTGGCATTTTTTTAAGCCATTCTGCATAATCAGTAATCGCTTTTACAGAAACAGCTGCTTTTTCTAACATTTGTTTCTTTTCTGCATCTGATAATTTGCTTTTTTCTAAAGCATTTTTAAGATCATCTTGAAAAACTGAAGAACCGCCAAGATTCTGAGCGATTGCAAGTTCTGTATGTTCTAAAGTTGGATTCTTTACATTCTTTTTAGCCGCTTCATAATAAGCTGGAATTCCATCCATTTTGGCATTAAAAGCTTTTAAACGAGTTTCTAGGCTGTCATAATTTCCATTTAAAATTTCAGCAAAAGAACCGCAAACATTATATTCTGACGGATCCCATTCATTTGTTTTTAATTCTTTGATATTAAAAATGATTCCGTTTAATTGATTTTTTATCATATAATAATCAGTCTTATTATTGTTTGAAAGATTATCAATGTTATAAGATTTTAGAGAATCTAATTGTGCATTTGCAAAATCTAATTTATTTTGACTGTCTTTAGCATCTGGAATGGTCAAAATGCTATCATACTTATGAAATCCCACGCCAGAAGCCCAATTAGGATTAAGTTTCCATAATTCGGAAATAAAGTTGTTTTTATAAGTGTCAAATTTTTTGTCTAAATCTGTATCCTTGTTAGATTTTGCATTTTTAGCACAAGAAGCCAAAAGCAAAACCGTAAAAAGTGATAGGCAAATTTTTTTCATATAATTAATTTTAAAGTGTTTCTTTTTTAATAATTCAATAATTCTTTAAGCGCGATTTCAAATCGATTTCTAGGTAAAAACTGATCTTCTAATGCTTTTGTAAACGGAATTGGCGAATCTAAACTGGCAACACGTTTTACTGGAGCATCCAAATATTCAAAACAATTCTCCATAATTAAAGCCGAAATATCGCTTGCAATTCCGCCAAAAAGAGTGTCTTCTTGATAAATAATTGCTTTTCCAGTTTTCTTAACTGAAGCAAAAATGGTTTCTGTATCTAAAGGCTGTAATGTTCTTAAATCGATTAAATCAGCATCTATTTCTGGATTATTTGCTAAAGTTTCTAAAGCCCAATGTACGGTCGCGCCAAACGAAATAATCGTCACCGATTTACCTTCTTTTAATAAAGCCGCTTTTCCTAAAGGAATAGTATAATATTCTTTTGGAATTTCTTGATAAATACTTCTATACAATAATTTATGCTCGAAAAATAAAACCGGATTCGGATCATTTATTGAAGTATTTAAAAGTCCTTTTGCGTCGTATGGAAATGCCGGATAAACTACCTTTAAACCTGGAGTTTTAGTAAACCAAGCTTCATTAGTTTGCGAATGAAAAGGACCAGCTTGTGTTCCTCCGCCGCAAGGCATACGAACCACAACATCAGCGTTTTCGCCCCAACGATAATGTGATTTTGCTAGTAAATTTACAATCGGATTAAATCCTGTAGAAACGAAATCGGCAAATTGCATTTCTACAATTGCTTTATAACCATTTATAGACAATCCCATTCCGGTGGAAACAATAGCACTTTCGCAGATTGGTGTATTTCTAACGCGATCTTTTCCAAAGAATTCTACAAAACCGTCTGTAATTTTAAAAGCTCCGCCATATTCTGCAATATCTTGTCCCATTAAAACCAAATTTCTATGACGTTGCATCGATTCGTTTAAACCGTTTCGAATGGCATCTATAAAACGAATGTTTTCGGTTTCTCCTTCTGGGTTAACTTCTTCAAATTGATATGGTTTGTAAACATCATCTAATTCTCCACTATAGCTTGGTTCGATTTCGGGTTCTGCGTTTGCTTTTGCCCAGTTTTCATCAATTTCTTGTTTTATTTCAGCACGAAATTGTTCGTCTAATTCTTCAGTAAGAATTCCGTTTTCTAAAAGATATTTTTTGTAATTAGAAACTGGATCTCTTAATTCCCATTGATCCATTAGCTCTTGCGGAACATATTTAGTGCCACTCGCCTCTTCGTGGCCGCGCATTCTGAAAGTTTTAAATTCTAACAAAATCGGACGTGGATTCTCTTTCATTTCTTCTTTTAACTGAGATAATTTGTTGTAGACTTCCACAATATTATTTCCGTCAATAATCCAGCTTTCAATACCGTAACCAATTCCTTTATCAGCAAGGTTTTCGCAGGCATATTGTTCATTAGTTGGAGTCGAAAGTCCGTAGCCATTATTTTCTATAATAAACATTACAGGCAACTTCCAAACTGCGGCAATATTCAAAGCTTCATGAAAATCGCCTTCACTTGTTGCACCTTCTCCTGTAAAAACTGCAGTTATTTTTTTATTGTTTTGAAGTTTATCAGCTAAGGCAATTCCGTCAGCAATTCCTAATTGCGGACCTAAATGCGAAATCATTCCGATAATATTATATTCTTGAGTTCCAAAGTGGAAACTTCTATCTCGACCTTTTGTAAAACCATTAGCTTTTCCTTGCCATTGCGAAAATAAACGATGCAACGGAATTTCTCTTGTAGTAAAAACACCAAGATTTCGGTGCATTGGAAGTATATATTCTGATTGATCCAAAACAGCGGTAACACCAACTGCAATTGCTTCTTGCCCTATTCCCGAAAACCATTTAGAAACTTTTCCTTGACGAATCAAGATGAGCATCTTTTCTTCTATCAATCGCGGTTTTAATATCTTTTTGTATAAATCTAATAATTGAGTGTCAGTGAGGTTTTGTCGGTAAAAAATCATGTAATTTTTTGTTTTTTAGTGTTTCAAATATAACAATTTGCGTCAATTTTATTGAATTCTAAAATATTTTTTTAATCCTAAACCTACTTTTAATAGCTGAGCTTGAGATTATTTTCTAAAATATTCTCTACCTTTGTTAGCGAAAGGTGCTTATGACACCTTTCTTTTTTTAATAAAAAATGTAAAGTATGCAAAACATTCCTAGTGTAGACTTACGTGATTTCCTTTCGGACGACCCGAAACGTAAACAAAAATTTGTAAATGAAATCGGCAGTGCATTTGAAAACATTGGCTTCGTAGCCTTAAAAGGTCATTTTCTTGATGATCAATTGGTAGACGAACTTTATGGCGAAATTAGAAACTTCTTCGCCTTGCCAATAGAAACTAAGCATAAATATGAAATTCCTGGAATTGGCGGTCAAAGAGGTTATGTTTCTTTTGGAAAAGAACATGCTAAAGGACGCAAAGAAGGGGATTTAAAAGAATTCTGGCATTTTGGTCAATACGTTGACGCAAATTCTAGATGGGCTTCAGAATATCCAGATAATGTTGAAGTTACAGAATTACCACGTTTTAACGCAGTTGGTAAAGAAGCGTATCAAAAATTGGAGAAAACTGGAGTTTATGTTTTAAGAGCTTTGGCTTTACATTTAGGTCTCGATGAGTTTTATTTTGATAATTATGCAAAAGAAGGAAACTCAATTTTAAGACCAATTCATTACCCGCCAATTACTTCTGAGCCAGAAAATGCGATTCGTGCGGCGGCTCACGGCGACATCAACCTGATTACGCTTTTGATGGGCGCTCAAGGTAGAGGATTACAAGTTCAAAATCATAATGGCGACTGGATTGACGCCATCGCTCAAGATGACGAATTGGTAATTAATGTTGGAGATATGTTGTCTAGACATACTAACAACAAACTAAAATCTACAATTCACCAAGTGGTAAATCCGCCGAGAGAATTATGGGGAACTTCTCGTTATTCAATTCCTTTCTTTATGCATCCTGTAAGCGATATGCGTTTAGATTGCCTAGAAAATTGTATAGACGAAGAAAATCCAAAAAAATACGAAGATATTTCTGCTGGAGAGTTCTTGCACGAACGTTTAGTAGAGTTAGGTTTAATCAAAAAATAAGCTTAAATAAATTTCTCCCGATCCCGAAACATCGGGACGGGATAAAAATTCCAAATTCCAAGTTTTTCTTGGGGTTTGGAATTTAATTTTTAAATATCTTTATACTTGGAATTTATTTATTTTAGAATGAAAAAAATATGGACTTTAAAGATCAATTAAAAAATTTGTTTCCAGATCACGTTGAATCAAATGAACCAGAACAAGTTGAAGAACAAGAACATGTTCTTTACGTTCAGAAAGAGCCAATGATTTGCAAATTTGAAAAACGTAAAGGAAAACCAACTACTATTATTGAAGGTTATGAAGGATCTGACGAAGATTTTAAAGTCTTAGCCAAAGAAATAAAAACCAAACTGAGCGTTGGCGGAACTTTTAAAGATGCTTCTATTATCATTCAAGGAGATTATCGTGATAAAATTATGGCAATCTTAAAAGAAAAAGGATTTAAAACCAAACGTGTGGGAGGGTAAAAATTGTTTAAAGTTTCATGTTTAAAGTTTCAAGTTCTTCAATGTAACCTGAAACCTAAAACCTGAAACAAAAAAACTCAGAACCTCAGTATCTCAAAACCTTAGCAACTTAAAAAAAATGATCCAATCATCAGAATTAATACTTAATCAAGACGGAAGTGTTTACCATTTAAACCTTCGTCCAGAACATATTGCGCATGACATTATTTTTGTTGGCGATCAAAACAGAGTAGAAAAAATTACCCAATTTTTCGATTCAATTGAGCATTCGACTCAAAAAAGAGAATTTAAAACCCAAACCGGAATTTATAAAGGGAAAAGAATCTCTGTAATTTCAACCGGAATTGGGCCTGATAATATTGATATTGTTTTAAATGAACTTGATGCTTTAGTAAATATTGATTTAAAAACGCGTGAGCCTAAAGAAAAACTAACTTCTTTAAACATTATTAGAATTGGAACATCTGGATCTTTGCAGGAAGATATTCCAGTTGATAGTTTTGTAATGTCTAAATTTGGTTTAGGATTAGATAATATGCTACGTTCCTATCTAATTGACGATGTTTCGATTACAGAGATCGAAGACGCTTTTGTAAAACATACTAATTGGAATTCTAAAAAAGGAAAACCTTATGTAACGCAATGTTCAGAAAAATTAGAAAAACTAATTGAATCAGATAAAATTTTCAAGGGAATTACAGCAACTGCGGGAGGATTTTATGGTCCGCAAGGAAGAGTTTTGCGTTTGAATATTCAAGATGAAGAATTGAATAGTAAAATGGATAATTTTAGCCATAATGACACAAAAATCACTAATTTAGAAATGGAGACGGCTGCAATTTATGGACTTTCTGCGCTTTTAGGTCATAATGCATTATCGCTTAATGCAATTATCGCCAATCGTGCATCTGGAACTTTTAGTGAAGACCCTTATAAAGCTGTAGATGAATTAATTGCTTATACATTGAATAAACTGGCTGGAAATTAATTTCGTATATATTTTGGACCTTTAATTGCTACAGACGATCTTTTTTACGCAGAATTTGATGAAACTGAAGCCAAATTTATGCATAAAAAAACGATTCAAAATTCTGGAAATTCGATTGTTCAGATTGCAATTCTGGAAAAAGGTTTTGACGCGACAGTTATCCGAGATCAATTAAAGGCAATTAATTGTTTGTCGGAAGCATTAAACGAAACCTTTTTTGCAGCAGAAATTGGGAAAGATGTAGATTATGCATTGGTAAGAAGCTTATTAAGCGAATACGAGTCGCAGGAAATTATAGAATTTGCTGAACCATGTCTTTCAGAAAAACATAGAACAGATTTATTAAAAAATTAAACTAACCAAACTTAATTAATACGCATACGCATACCAAGCAACTTAACTTAACTTAAACTTAAAAGAAATGAAAACTGTCAAAATTGCGGGTGTTCCGGAACACTTCAATTTGCCGTGGCATTTATGCATCGAAAACGGCGAATTTGAAGAAGAGGGCATCGATTTACAATGGACCAATGTTCCCGAAGGAACTGGGAAAATGTGTCAAATGCTTCGCGACGGCGAAACAGATTTAGCGGTAATTTTAACCGAAGGAATTTTAAAAGATATTTCAGCTGGAAATCCGAGTAAGATTGTTCAGATTTATGTTCAATCGCCATTAATTTGGGGAATTCACGTGGCTGCAAAATCAGATTTTAAAACCCTAAAAGATCTTAAAAACAAAAAAGTCGCTATTTCTAGAATCGGTTCTGGATCTCAATTAATGGCTTATGTAAATGCAAATGAGCAAGGCTGGAAAACAGACGATCTTGAATTTGAAATTGTAAATACAATTGATGGCGCTGTTGATGCTTTAACTAACAACAAAGCAGATTATTTTATGTGGGAACGCTTTATGACAAAACCGCTTGTTGATAAAGGCGTTTTTAGACGAATTGACGACTGCCCTACTCCTTGGCCATCATTTATAATTGCTGTTCGTGAAGAATTCCTAAAAAAGAATGGCAAGGTAGTTGAGAAAATCCTTGAAATCATTAATAGCACAACAACCGATTTTAAAGAGATTCCAGAGATTGACAAGAAATTATCTAAACTTTTTAATCAAAAAGCTGAGGATATAAAAGAGTGGCTTAAATTGACACAATGGTCACAAAAGAATTTAACCGAAAAGTCTTTTAATAAAATTCAAAATCAGTTATTTGATCTGGGAATTATTGATAAAAAAAGTATTTTTGTAGAAACCGTAAAAGCACTGTAATACTGCTTTTTTGATTCGTATGATGAAATTCCCTAAAATTGACTTACCGTATTTAAAATCCAAACTCCAGGTGAAATCACCGTGGGATAGGATTATTATAATGCTGTTGAGTCTTTTTATTACTATTCCGATTTTCATCATACTGCATCAAAATTTGATCGACCTAGAATGGGCGTTCAATTTAGATCGTGTTTTTATCTTTATTTTTGTCTTTGCTGTAATATTTTTTCTTCTGATGTACCTCAGAACAATTATCATATTGTGCATTGCAGTCTATTTATTGATTTTATTTTACGGAACAGTTATCGGAAATTATGGTTTTAACGAAATCTCAGAAGACTATAATTCTATGATTTATACAATGTCTGATAATCCATATCCGCAGGATATTATCGTAGCAAAACTGCTTCCGTTTCCAAATAAAACAAAAATTCTTAATGCTATAGAATACCAGAATCCGAAAGTGCGAAATTTTGCTGTTATGGCAACCACAAAGCATTTTAAAGGCATTAGAGGCTATTCAGATTATCGTACCATAATTCAGTGTTTTGCTGTTTTTAAAGAAATAAACAGCAGATGGAATTATGTAAACGATCCAAAAGACGGTGATTATATCGCAACCGCCAGCGAATCTCTAGAGTATTTTTCTGGCGATTGTGATGATCATTCTATTTTAATGGCAGCGGCAGTTCGATCAATTGGAGGAACTCCACGACTTATTCATACCAAAGGACATATATATCCAGAGATATTAATTGGTTCTATGATTGATTTGGAAAAAGTGAACTATTTGATTAAAAATGTGCTTTTTACAAAAGAAAGCTACAGAAAAAAAATACATTACCATATAGACGAACGCGGTCAGGTTTGGATGAATCTTGACTATACGGCAACTTATCCTGGAGGTCCGTTTATGTATGAAGAAATTTTGGGAGCTTTAACCCTCAATTAGAAATTCAATTTCTAAATTTAGTTTTTCAGTATTGCGATATGAATTAAATTGCGATCTTTTTTTAGCGAAAAAAAATATTTATAAATATTTGATTACGAATAATTTAATATCGTTTTTTTTTGTAACTTTTTCCTGTTTAACTTTTAATCACAAAATCATGAAAAACTCTAAATTGGTTACCCTTCTAATTGCAGTTGCTGTCGTATTAATGGTTTCATGTCATGGTAAAAGAAACAGATTAATTAATTCGTGGAAAGTTTCAGCTGTCGAGACTAAAACTTCTATTAATGACTCTGCAAAAAATGAAATTTTGAAAAACGGTATGCTCACTTTCACAGAAGATGGTCATGTTACAGGATATCTTCTTCGTGAAATAACAGATGGTACCTACGCATTATCTCAAAAAGGTAAAAAACTGGTTATCAAAGACGAAGTTGGAACACCTTACGAATGCGAAAGCACCATTACTGATGATAAATTAATTCTGGATACCAAAGAAGCTAAGTTAACATTTGATAAAATTTAAAAATTTAATTTCAATTATATTACAAAAAACCATTCTTACCATCATAAAGAATGGTTTTTTGATTTTTACTACAAAATAAATACCTTTGCACCTCTTCAAATAAGCATTTATCTATGTGAAAATTAATTTCTTTCGGAAAACTTAGTAGGTAACCGCATCTAGCGGCTGCTTCATTATTTAATTCTCTAAAAAGAAATAATTATGCTTATTATTCAAAATATCTCATATCAGCATGAGAATAAAGACATGCTGTTTCAAAACATAAATTTTACGGTAAACAATCATGATAAAACTGCACTAGTTGGAAATAATGGCGTCGGAAAATCAACTTTATTGCGAATTATTTCGGGTGAACTTAAACCATTTTCAGGTCAAATTATTCAAAATTCGAAACCTTATTTTGTACCGCAATTATTTGGTCAATTTGATAATCTTAGTATTACTGATGCTTTACAAATAAAGGATAAAATAAATTCACTTAAAGAAATACTTGAAGGTGTTGTTACCGAAGAAAATCTCCAATTATTAGATAATGACTGGACAATTGAAGAGCGCTGTGATAAAGCTTTATCGTATTGGAATCTTAACGATTTGGATTTGAATCAGAAAATGGGAACTCTGAGCGGTGGTCAGAAAACGAAAGTTTTTTTGGCTGGAATTATAATTCATGAACCAGATTTTATTTTAATGGACGAGCCTAGCAATCATCTGGATTTTGCAACACGCGAATTATTATATGAATTTATAAAATCTACTTCAAGTTCTATTTTAGTTGTAAGTCACGACAGAACATTGTTAAATATTCTAAATCGAACGCTAGAAATGAGTAAAAATGAAGTTATTGTTTATGGAGGAAATTATGATTTTTATCGAAATCAGAAAAAAATCATGAATGAGGCTCTGGAACAAGATGTGCAAATTAAAGAGAAAGAACTTAGAAAAGCTAAAGATAAAGAACGCGAAACCATTGAACGCCAAAACAAACTGGATTCTAGAGGAAAAAAGAAACAAGAAAAGTCTGGTGTTGCCAGAATTATGATGAACACACTCCGAAATAACGCAGAAAATAGCAGTTCGAAATTAAAAGATGTTCATGCAGAGAAAATAAATACTATTTCTGGCGATTTGCGTCAATTAAGATCTAATTTGCCAGCAATAGATCAGATTAAATTTGGCTTCAATAATTCTACTTTTCATAAAGGAAAAATGCTCTTCAAAGCCAATGAAATTAATTATTCTTATGGAAATCAATTGCTTTGGCAAGAAAATCTGAATTTCGAAATTCTTTCTGGAGATCGTCTGGTTTTAAAAGGTTTAAATGGCTCTGGAAAAACAACTTTAGTCAAGATTATTTTGGGAGAATTAAAATTGGAGCAAGGAAATATAACTTCTCTTGAAAAGAACGCAATGTACATTGACCAAGATTATTCTTTGCTTCAAAATAATCTGAAAATTTATGAGCAAGCACAACTTTTTAATGATTGCGGTTTAGAAGAACATGACGTAAAAATGAGATTAAATCGTTTTTTATTCGCTCAAAACGATTGGGACAAACCTTGCAATAATTTAAGCGGAGGCGAAAGAATGCGTTTGATGCTTTGCTGTTTAACAATTAGTGATGAATCTCCTGAAATTATAATTTTAGACGAACCAACCAATAATCTAGACATTCAAAACATAGAAATTCTAACCGCGGCGTTGAACGAATATAATGGAACTTTGATTGTGATTTCTCACGATCATCTTTTTCTAAATCAAATAAAAATTGAAAAAAGTATTGAACTTTAAAAAAAAGCGCCGAATTATCTCGGCGCTAATTTTTCTATTTCATTGCAAATTAAATCTGGCTCTTGAAGTGTAATATAGTGACCGCTTTTTTGTGCAAAAACCTGTGTGCTTTTATCAGACAAATGAAGCAGATCTTTCTGTAGATTATTATGAATAGAAAGATATTCTTTTTCTAGATTTTTATCCTTTGCTCCTTCTACTCCATTTGGATATTTTGCAGTAATAATTGTTAGCGGAATTGCGCCAAAATTATTAATTTGAGATGCTTCTAACATTAGTTTTTCATCATTTTCTAATTCATTCATCATTCCATCTAAAATACGATAGAAATAGTGTTTTACATTTCTGTTAAACCAATGTTCTTTCGGAACTGCCGCTGTAAAAGCCGTTGTACTATATAAAATTCTAATTATGCCGATTTCATTTAAAAAACTCAAAAGTATTTTTGGCGGCGGCTGAACAGATTTTTTCAATGCTTCAGAAGATTTTTCTAATTGCTTTGGATGAGAAACATCAAGAAACACAATACCTGCCATATCTTTTGCATTCTCTTTAAGGAATAATCTTGATGTAATTCCACCAAAAGAATGTCCAACTAAAATGTACGGTTTTGGACAATTTGTTTTTTCCAAAAGCTGTTTTAAATCATCTGCGTATCGTCTTAAGTTGGTTTTCTTTGCTGTGGCACTCCATAAAATTCCGGCTTTATCATAAGAAATTGTGGTGTATTTTTGAGAAAGTTTCTTCTGAATATCTTGCCAATGCAGATAATCTCCTCCTAGACCAGATTCGAAAATTACGGTGCAAGAGCCGTTTCCTTGTTTCTTAAAATGAATTTTTCTACCATCTATTTCTACAAATTCTGATTTATCTGGACGTTTGCTATCATAATAGAATCGAGAAATACGTTCGAACAAAAATCCGATTACAATTAAAATTACGAGACTAACCAAAAATATTTTGAGAGCTTTGAAAATCTTTTTCATCATTTAAAGTCAATTTTTTAAAAGTTGTGATAACTTCAAAAATAGACGATATTTCTTCTAATAGCAAATTATTTAAAATTATTCTAAATAACATTTGTTAATTTACATCTCGTTCGTTATTAAATGTTTAATATTAGAAATGTTATATTAAATACTTAAATTGCAGATAAATCTTATTGTTTTAACTTCTTTTTAATTCAAAATAATATCTCAAAAACAATGTTTAATTAAAATTTCTAGATTATGAAATTCAAAAACAGCATTCTGCCCCTTTTTTTAGCATTTAGTCTTTTGATATCTGAAACAGTTATTCCTTGTACAAGAATAGTTTATGAAGGATTAAATGGCACAATTATTACGGCAAGATCAATGGATTGGCGTGGTGAAATACCAGCTAATTTATGGATTTTTCCACGTGGAATTGAGCGATTTGGAGAAGCAGGAACTAGTTCTGTAAAATGGAAATCAAAATTTGGAAGTGTAATTACAAGTTCATGGGATATAGCATCTTCTGACGGAATGAACGAAAAAGGACTTGTTGGAAATCTTTTATGGTTGGTTGAATCTCAATATCCGAAGTTTGAGAAAAATGGCAAAGTAAAAGGTTTAGCAGTTTCTTTATGGTTACAATATGCTTTGGATAATTTTTCGACGGTTTCGGAAGCGGTTACGGCGTTAGAAAAAAATAATTTTGTTATTGTTTCATCTCACATTCCAGGAACAAATATTTTTGCTACCGTGCATTTGTCTCTGTCTGATGCAAGCGGCGATAATGCTATTTTTGAATATGTAAACGGTAAATTGGTTATTCATCATGATAGAAAATATGTTGCTATGACCAATTCTCCAATTTTTGATGAACAGTTAGCGATTAATTCTTATTGGAAAAGTATTCCTGGAACAATTATGCTTCCGGGAACTAATCGCGCCGCAGATCGTTTTGTACGTGCTTCTTATTACATAGATGCCATTCCGAAAACAGATAATGTAAGAACTGCTTTGGCAAGTGTTTTTGGAGTTATTAGAAATTGTTCTGTACCATTGGGAATTTCATCAGAAACAGAACCTAATATATCTTCGACTCGTTGGAGAACAGTTGCAGATCAAAAAAACTTGGTTTATTATTTTGATAATGTATTGAATCCGAATGTAATTTGGGTTGAATTCAGTAAGATTGATTTTAGTGAAAAAGGAAAAATTAAAAAACTTAGTTTAGCGAATCATGAAAATTATTCTGGTGAATCTTTATTAAATTTTAAAGAAACTAAGCCTTTTCAATTTGCTGGATTGGATTGATTCATAAATGATAAAAAAAGAAAACCTTCAAACTGAAACAATTTGAAGGTTTTTTAAAAGATTTCTTTAGATTTTTAAAAACTTATTTTTTCGACATTTTTTCAAAGGCTTTTTTCGTCATAACGGCGAGTTCATCATTCTTGCAATTCCATATTGAAACATATTCATTAGATATTACCATCACAGATTCCCAACCAGTATACTTTTCATAAAGCATTGTAGTACAAATATCTGTTGGCGTAATTAATTCTCCAGTACTTGGAAGATGGCTATGAATTGCAGTTAAAATAGCCTCTTTTTGGTCTCCATAATTTACAGGGATAATATTAGCATGAAGTACTTTTCTGTTTATCAGGTTGTTATTCTTATCAAATGTTATAAGATAGTCGTTACCATAAATTACAACACCTGTTTTACTTGGCCCTGTTAAAACATATACTTTCTTCTCTCCGTTTGAAATAATTGGAATCAAATTAGGATTTGTATTTTCATATTGCTTAAAAATAGTATCAGTTCTTAAAAGATTTAAAGCCTTTTGACGAATTATATATAGATCGTTTTCATCTTTGGAAAAACTTCTTTCAGTTAGATCAAGCTGAGCTGATTTTATATTGTATGATTTATCAAAACTAATTGTTCCAATTACAAATGTTTTTTCATCTTTAGAAAAAAATATGCACTTAGAAATATCGTTTTCAGAATAAGAAAAATAACCACCTATATTCTCTCTATTTTGATATTTTTCTAAAAATAGATCTGTTCCGTACCAAGAAGCCATTTCTGAACGATATAATTTTTTGCCTTCATCTATCACTTTTGCAATTTGCTCGTCCAATTTTTTTTGTGAATAACAATTAGGTATCGAAAACAGTAATATAATTAATAGTTTTTTCATTATTATTTAGTTTTTTTGGTTCATCTAAAATAAGTTATTTTTAAGAATAGATTTACATTTTTAAAAATAAAAGAACAAAAAACATTGTGCAGTCAAATGACTTCGTTATATTTGCAGTCAAATAACTGCATAATGGAAATTAGAAGAGATGTTTTTCAAGCAATAGCAGATCCTACAAGGAGAGCTATTTTAAGTTTAGTTGCGATTCAGAGTATGACTCCTGGCGCAATTGCAGAGAATTTTAATTCGTCTAGACAGACAATTTCGAAACATATTCAAATTCTTAGCGAATGCGAATTGTTAAGTCAGACACAAAACGGAAGAGAAATTTATTATCATTTAAATCCTTTGAAGATGAAAGAAATTGACAATTTTATTGAGCCTTTCAGAAAAATGTGGGAAGAACGTTTTAACAAACTAGAAGCTATCATGAAAAATTATAAAAAATAAAACATGGAAAAAAAGACAAAAATTCACGCTGAAGATAACAGACAAGATCTTTTCATTACAAGAGAATTTGATCTTTCGGTAGAACTTTTATTTAAAGCATATATTGAGCCAGAAATCGTAGCACAATGGATGGGAACAAAAGTTGTGAAACTCGAAAATAAAAAACATGGCGGATGGGAATTTGAAACTAGTGATCCATCTGGAAATGTAGTTTTTAAAGCGCACGGTACCATTCATGATATAATTCCAAATGAGAAAATTGTCCGCACTTTTGAAATGGATAATGCAAACTTTGCGCCTCAATTGGAGTTTTTAGAATTCGAAAAATTAACTGAGGAAACAAGTAAATTAACTATGCAGATTATTTACAAATCGATCGAACATAGATTGACGCAGCTTAAACTGCCATTTGCTCAAGGTTTAAATATGGCACACAACAGATTGGAAGAAATTGTAACTAAACTAAAATAATGAATTATGAGTAAAAGAAACAAGATTATCTATTGGATTGCTACGCTTTGGCTGGCATTAGGAATGACTTCTACAGGAATTGTACAGCTTATACCATTAAAAGAAGAAGCTGAAATGATAAAACATTTAGGCTATCCGCTTTACTTTTTGACTCTTTTAGGCGTTTGGAAACTTTTAGGCGTAATTGCAATTTTAATTCCGAAATTTGGTTTGTTGAAAGAATGGGCCTATGCCGGTTTTTTCTTTGCAATGTCTGGAGCTGTAATTTCTCATTTAGCTGTTGGAGATGATGCTTCGGCACTTTTTGGACCAATTTTATTAATTGTTTTAACCGTAATTTCTTGGTACTTCAGACCAGAGAATAGAAAGTGCAGTTCTAATTAAAAACACATAAAAATGAAAAAAGAATTGACAATAAACGAGCAAGAGGAAATTTTAAGTACGCTTGAGAAACGTTTTGAGAAAAATAAAAATCGTCATGAAAATCTGGATTGGTCTAAAATTGAAACCAAACTAAAAGCAAATCCAGAAAAATTATGGTCGCTTGAACAAATGGAAAGTACTGAAGGCGAACCAGATGTTATTGGTTATGACAAAAATACGGATGAATACCTTTTTGTAGACTGCGTTTCAGAAAGTCCAAAAGGCAGAAGAAGTGTTTGTTACGATCATGAAGCGCTTGAAAAAAGAAAAGAACACAAACCCGCAAACAGCGCCATAAACATGGCAGAAGAAATGGGAATTGAAATCTTAAATGAAGAACAATATAAAGAATTACAAAAACTAGGAAAATTTGATACCAAAACGTCCAGTTGGATTTTGACTCCGCCAGAAATTAGAAAACTGGGTGGTGCTATTTTTTCAGATTTTAGATATAACACTGTTTTTGTGTATCATAATGGCGCAGATTCGTATTATGCCGCGAGAGGTTTTCGTGGTTTATTAAGAGTTTAAAAACTAAAAACCTTCAAAGTATTTTTGAAGGTTTCTTGTTTTTAATTATTCTCTTAAAATCTTTTCCATTTTTTTTCCTTTCGCTAATTCGTCAACTAATTTATCTAGATATCTTAGTTTTTGAATTAACGGATCTTCGATTTCTTCTACACGATAACCGCAGATAACTCCAGTAATTTTTGAAGCATTCGGATTGAGTTGCGGAGCTTCAGCAAAGAAAGTTTGAAAATCTACTTTCTTTTCAATTTGTTCTTCAAGTTGTTTGTCATTATATCCTGTTAACCATTTTATTACAGTATCTAATTCTTCTTTAGTACGCTCTTTCTTTTCTACTTTTTGAATGTATAAAGGATAAACGCTAGAAAATAATATTTTGTAAATTCTGTCGGTTTTCATAATGATGTGTTTTAAAATAAAGCTTTGCTGTAAAGATAAATCAAAAGAATAAAAAAGGAAAATACAATGATTATTTTAATACCTTAGATTTGTAAAATAATAGTATTTCAGTAATCCTAAACAACTAATTATATGGAAAATAATTCAAATGAAATTACACCAAAAGTCACAGGAATTGGCGGAATTTTCTTTTTTCTAGACAATCCGAAAGAAACTAAAGATTGGTATGCAAAAAATTTAGGGTTAGAAATAAACGATTGGGGTTCTGCAAGTTTTGAATCTCGAAATTTAGAAAATCCCGAGCAAATTGAATCGACGCAATGGTGTCCTTTTAAAAAAGGTGATGAGTATTTTTCTCCTTCTAAAAAAGATTTCATGGTGAATTACCGCGTTCAAAATATTGAAGGACTTTTAGAAAAACTAAAAGCAAACGGAGTTACTGTTTTAGACGATATCGAGACTTACGATTACGGAAAATTTGTTCATATAATGGATACAGAAGGCAATAAAATTGAACTTTGGGAACCAGCATAAACAATTAACAGTTAACAATTGATAATTGACAATTTATAATTATCAATTATCAATTGTTCATAGTTTAATTCCAAATTTCATTCATTTCGGTCAGAATAATTGGTTTTCCATCCGTTACAACAATTGTGTGTTCGTGTTGCGCCATAAATCCGCCTTTATTTCCCACCATTGTCCAGCCGTCTTGTAAAGTTTCTGCATAAGTTGAAGTTGTAGAGATAAAAGTTTCAATGGCAACAACAGAATTCTTCTTAAATCTTGTCTGATTAAAACGATCTCTGTAATTGGCAATTTCGTGTGGCGCTTCGTGAAGACTTCTCCCTACTCCATGTCCAGTTAGGTTTTTAATTACTTTATAACCACGTTTTTTAGCTTCAGTTTCAATTAAAAAACCGATGTCAGAAATGCGAACGCCGCCTTTGATGTTATAAATGGCTTTGTGCAAAATATCTTTTGAAGCTTCAACCAATTTTTGATGCTCGTTTACATCAGATCCAATCACAAAAGAACCGCCGTTATCTGACCAAAAACCGCCTAATTCGGCAGAAACATCAATATTTATTAAATCTCCTTCTTTTAGAATTCTTTTATCAGATGGAATTCCGTGGCAAAATTCGTTATCAACACTAATGCAAGTCCAACCCGGAAAACCATAAGTCAAATATGGTGCAGATTTAGCTCCTAAAGCGTTGAGAATTTGTCCGCCATAATCGTCTAATTCTTTTGTTGACATTCCGGCTTTAGCAAATTTTCTCATTTCTTTTAAAGTAAAAGCAACTGCTTCACTCGCTTTTTTCATTCCGATTAATTCTGCTTCTGTTGTTATTGACATGGTATTTTCTTTTATAATGCCGACTAAATTAACTCTTTTCTTTAAAATGGAACGTTATTTAAATGCTAAAACCCTCAAAAATTAAAAATCATGAGGGTTTCGAGTTTTTTATTTTTAATTTTTACCAAGGACTTTCTTCGCTTTCGTTTTCTATATCTGGGCTGTAGAATTTTCCTGTTGGTCCTTTTTCATCTAAAGTATGTTTAATGATGAAACTTGCTGCGCTTTCTACACTCGCAGGTCCGCTATGATGGTTAAAATCAGTTGCGGTATAACCCGGATCGATTGCATTTACTTTAAAACCTAAATCTTTTAATTCATGCGCCAAAGTGATAGTAAAAGCATTTAAAGCTGTTTTTGAAGAAACATAAGAAACTGCTTTAAAAGCATAATATTTCCATGTTGGATCACTGTGTAAAGTCAAAGAACCTAAACCAGAAGTAATATTACTGATTCTTGGATTATCTGATTTTTTTAATAGCTCAATAAATGCTTGCGTTACTCTAATTACTCCAAAAAAATTGGTATCAAAAACATTCTGAATATTTGCCACAGAAGTTGTAGACGAATCTTGCGGAACATCGCCTAAAATTCCAGCATTATTAATTAAAATATCTAATTTGCCTTGCTCCTTTTCGACAATATTTTTCGCTTCTAAAACACTTTCATCATTTGTAACATCAATTTGAATGGCTTTAATGTTTTGAAATCCTTTTTGATTTAAATCTTTTACAACTTCTTCGCCTTTTGCAAGATCACGACTTCCTAAATAAACTAAAAATCCTTTTTCTGAAAGTTGTTTTGCTGTTTCTAAACCTATGCTTCTATTTGCGCCTGTAATTAATACTGAATCCATTTTTTATTGTTTTAAATTATTGAAGCAAAGTTGCGTAGATAAAAACCAAAAACATTTGCCATATGGCAAAAAGCGATTTTTTAGCGAATATTTTTTCTAATTCTGCTCAAAGAAGATTGCGTAATTCCTAAATAAGAAGCCAAATAAGAAAGTGGCACGCGATTGATTACATTTGGAAACATCTCCATAAAAGACAAATAACGCGTTGTGGCATCCTCCGAAACCAGCGGACTTCTTCTGGCAACTTTCTGCATTAAAGCTTTCGAGATTATTTTATGAACGATTGTGTCCCAACCAATTATCGTGTCTAATAATTCTTGCCAATCTTTTTTAGAAAAAACAATCATTTTACAATCTGTAACTGCCTGTACATATGCCGAAGAACAAATATTATTATCGAAACTTTCTAAATCTACAACCAGATTATTTTCGTCTATAAAGTATTTTGTGATTTCTTCGCCTTTATTGTTGTAATAACAAACTCTGAGAATTCCTTCTAAAATAAAACCAACTTCAACAGAAACCTTTCCTGCTTCAGAAAAATAAGCCTCTTTACGAATTTCTCTTTCTTGAGCTTTAGATAAAATCAAATTAATTTGCTGCTGATTTAAATTGCCAAATTGCAATATATAATTTACTAATTCTTTCATGCACGAAAGTTAGGAATAAGTTTTTATTGAGAATTTGCCAAATGGCAAAAAATACTGCCGATATATTTATATTAGCAAACTGAAAAACGAAACAATGAAATTAATTCTACAACTTCTATTTATACTTTTTATTAATTTAGGATTTAGCCAAGATTATAGAGAAGCCGCTATAATTTTTAAGGATAGCACTTCTATTGAAGGTTTTGCTGAAATTAAAAATAACGATATCTATTTTAAAGTAAAACAAGAAGATAAAGCAGATAAATGGAGTTATGATTTTGCAAAAGGATTAATTTTTTCAGCTTACGGGTTTTCTGAAAAATATGAGTATGTTGAATTTGAGCATTCAAAACCAAAATTATTACAAGTTGTTGAAGAAGGAAATGTAAACCTTTACAGATATGCAAAAGAGTATTATATGGGCAGAAATTCTAATTTGACAATAGGAAAATTGCCTTCAGATGAAGACAAAGTTTGGGCTATGACTGAAGCGTTATATGTAAAACGTAAAAATGAACCGTATGCAACAGATATTGAATTTAGCTTTAATCTAAGAGCAAAAAAATACTTTGCAGATTGTAAAAAAGTTGTAGAAAGAATCAACACCAAAAAATTTACCAAAAAGAATATCAAAGATATGGTTTTCTTTTATAATGAATATTGTGCTTCAGATGACGAATAATATATTTTAACTACATTCCTGGCCAATATAAAAAATTAAATTTATGTCCGTCAGGATCAGCAAATGTAAAAGTATAGCCTTGTTCGTAATTTTCAGGTTCAGAAACTATTGTTCCGCCTGCTTTTTGTACTATTCCGACCCATTGTTCCACTTCTTCTCTACTTTGAGCAGATAAAGAGAATACAACTTCATTTTCATTTAAAGCATTGGTTAGTTTGCCTTTTATAGCTTTTTCAAGCCTTTTAGCAATAAAGAAATTGATTATGAAATTATTCTCAGCAATAGAAAAACTGACTAATTCATCTGTTTCTTTTCCGTTTTGACTAAATCCTAAGCCAGAATAAAATTCAATTGTTTTTTGTATGCTCTGTACGGCTAGATTTGCCCATATCATTTTCGTTTTCATCTGTATTGGTTTTATGTGAATAGATAGTTTGCTAAAGTTAAGCAATTTAGATTTTAATTGGGTTTTAAAGATATTTCTTATATTAGCTTTTATAGATTTTGATTTTCAAAATCGAAGAAAATAAATAGTAAAACCTTAGATACCAATATGAAGAATACATTACTACTAGCCTTTTTTTTTCTAACATCACTTATATTTGGACAAAAAACAACTTTTACTGTTAAATATTCTGAACAATTAGCTGTTTATCTTTTTATCGAAAATCTTTCTGAACATTATCCTGAAAATGTTTTTAAGACAGAATTTCAAAAATCTAAATACAATACTGAGCATTACAACAAACTAATTTCCAATTTTGACAAACTGATAGTAGATTATAGTTTTCGATTTGATGAATATCCGTATGGCTCAAAAAGAAACATGCAAACGAACGATATTTTGAAAAAAAATCTAATAGAAACAAATAACCTTACTGATTTTAAACTCCGTTCTTCTGGTCTTATTCCCAATCAAACTTTAACTGATTTGTCTTCATGTATTGAAGAATTTACGAATGTTTACAACGAATTGATTTACAATCCGAATAAAGAAAAGTTTGAAAAACAATTAGATGATATCAAAAAATATTCGAGTGAGAATAATATAGCTGGTTATTTTGAAACTGGACTTTTGTTTTACAATTCAAGCTGGGATAACGCAATTCCTTTTGTTGCTGCATTTTATCCTTTGCCCAATTCGAAAGGATTTACTGCTCAAGCTTTTTGCAACAATTTTATTAGTGCCATACAAATCGACTTAAACTCAAATAAAGATTTATTTAGTGTTATGATGCATGAAACGTATCATATTGTTTATGACGAGCAATCATTCGAAGTAAAAGTTGCGATAGATAATTATTTTAAAGAAAATAAATCAAAATGCAGTAATTACGCTTATCAGCTTATGAACGAAGTTTTAGCAACTGCGTTAGGAAATGGTTTTGTATACGAAAAACTAGATGGCAAACCCGATCCTGGAGAATGGTATAATAAAAAATATATCAATCTAATGGCCAAACAGATTTATCCTGTAGTGAAAGAATACATCGATCAGAAAAAGGCAATGGATAAAAACTTTATTGATACTTATATTAGACTTTATGAAGAAAATTTTCCTAATTGGATTGATGAGTTGGATAATATAATGACTTACAGGTATATCCTTTCTGAAAATGAAACTAATCGAAGAAAAATAAACCAATTATTTCGTTATCGCTCGAGAGCAGAATTTGATTCTGAGATTACAGAAAATAGTATCAATAAAATGAAAGATACACCTTTGACTAAAGTGGTAATAATCTCTAAAAACACAACTGAAAAAGTTAAGTTTCTAAAAAATAAATTCCCTGAATTAAAAGAATGGAAACCAAATGCTAGTAAAGAATTTGCTAATAAATTTTTCTTAAGCGACAAAAGCCAATTAATCATTATTAATCAAAAAGAATCTACAATTGAAGCTCTTTTTGAACTTATGAAATAGTTAAATATGAAAATTTTAAAACCATTTTCTTCATTATTTGCTTTAATCCTTACAGGCTGTGTCGGAAATATGAATCCAACAGGAGGAAATTCTACTCCAAATTATCCTTATTTTATTACTACAGAACCAATAATAGTTAAGAAAATTCCCGTTCCTGTAGGAAGCAAATTAGTTTATCAAGAACATTTTTTTGTTGAAGGAAAACAAGATCATAAAATGCGTGAAGAAAAACTCACGACAATTGAATTTCCAGCTGGAAAAGAATTGATTTGGGGTGGCGTTCCTGTGAAATCTATTTATAAATTTTTCAATTCTGAAATGCGAGGTTATACCGTTACGGCAGATTTTACCAAATTGAGTGACGATAAAAAAACGAAGTTTTCTGAATTGTGGCAAAGTTGTAGTAGTGAACTCGGAATTACTATCAAAAGTACCGACGATTGGTCTTTTAACAAAGCAAATATTGCCGATGTAGAAAGTTGTAGCGTTGTGTATCAGCGTTATTTTAAAGACGATACAAAGCAACAATCATTTTTAAACGAAATGTACGCTGAAATGCAGAAAATTAATTCAAAATAAAAACATAAATGCCCAATAAAATCTTAGCTTTTGATGCTTACTACTTTGACGATAAAGCAAAAACTGTTTGTCTAGAATTTGAAAAATGGAACGAAGACAAAAATTTTAAAGTTTACTCTGAAATAATTGATAACGTTGCAGAATATATTCCTGGAGAATTTTACAAAAGAGAATTGCCTTGTATTTTAAGTTTACTTCAACAAATGGATTTATCTGAAATTGAGGTAATTGTAGTTGACGGATTCGTCTATTTAGACGACGAAAAGAAATACGGTTTAGGCGGTTATTTGTATGAGAAATTAAACAAAAAAATCCCGATTATTGGTGTTGCTAAAACAAATTTTGCTTCAATAGAAAAAAACAAAAAAGCATTATTTCGAGGCGACAGCAAAAAACCATTGTACATTACTTCTATCGGAATTGATCTAGAAGAAGCGTTTAGTAAAATTGAAAGTATGCATGGAGAATTTAGATTTCCAACATTATTGAAAGAATTGGATCGATTAACAAAGGAAAATTAATTGTCAAACAATAGAATTTTGCTCTTTATTTTATGGATATATTCTGGTTTTTGGCATTTTTGTTTTTAAAAATTCTAAATCTTCATCTTTATAAATTCCTGTGCCGTTAAAATAAATTTCTTTCAAATTATAAGGAAATAAATTATAGTTTAAATCCGTAAGTCTTGTGTCGCAAAGCCCTAAAAAACTTAAGTTTTTTAGTTGATTCAATGTCTTAGGGATTTTGCTTAATGGACAACTTTCAATTTTAAGCGTTTTTAATTTTTCTAATCGAGAAATAGATTCTGGAATTGTAACGATATCATTTCCTCTAAGCATTAAATACTCCAAAGATTCTATATTAAAAATCCACTCAGGAAAAGTCTTCAATGGGAAATTTAGAACTGAAATTTTCTTAAGTTTTTTGAGATTTCCAATTTCCGCTGGAAGTTCAAAATCATTTAGATAATACGTTGATACAGCGGTTTGTATTTCTAATACTTCTAGATTTATAAACTGAGAAAATATTTCTCCCTTATCCTTCAAACTATAGTTATAAAATATTAAACTGAGTTTTTTACAACTTTCAGGTTTTATTGAAGCTTCAATTAGAGATGTAAATTTTGTTTTTCGAAAGATATTCATATTTAGATGTTTATTTCTTTAATTTCTGAATATGTAGTAAGATAAATTCAAATTTATTGCAGAAATATATAAAAAAAAGCTCTTTAATTTCTTAAAGAGCTTTCTATATATTTTTTAAATCTTACTTTTTTGCATTAGCTTCTTTTTCAGCTTTTATTTTCTTTGTGTAATCTCCATACATCTGGCGCCAGTTGCGACCGTGATTATTCAGATAATTTTCAGCTTGTGTTTTGTAAATTTCAAAAATAGCCGAAATCTCTTTCATGCTTTTATAATCTACAGCTTGCTCGCGAGCTTTTTCCATTAATTTTTGAATTTCTGTGGTTTCAACAGAAGTCATTTCAGGAACAATTGCTTGATAACCTTTCATTGTAAAAGCTACTTTGCCAATTGTATATTTATCTAAAACTAATGCTACTTGCTCTTCATTTAAATCTTTTCTTAAGCCAGTCATTAAACTTTCGTGAACTGTTGAAGGCATTGCAGAATCTGCAATTATTTGTCTATGAAGTTCAGAAAGTGGTTTTCCGTCCAAAGGATTTATTCCCGCTGGAACTGTAGAAGCAGGATGATTATTGTGCCATTCTTTTACAGCTAAAAGATGCGTTGAAACCACTTGCACTAATCTGTTTTCTTTTTCATTATTGTTTAATGACAATGAATTAATCCATTCTTTTGCCTTTGCAGTTTCGTCTTGTTCTGTTTTGGAAGATTGCGCTTTAATTGTGGTATTTATTACTAGAAGCCCTATTAGTAATAAGGTTTTGATATTTTTCTTTTTCATAAAAAGCATATAATATTTTATAGTTATGTTTTTTTTTTGAGTTAAAAATAGAAAATATTATTTGCTTTAAATAAAAATAAGTGTAAAAAATACAATTGTTTTTATTAATTCTAACCTTCATATTAATTAGATGACTACTAAAATTATTCACGAGTGTATTGAATAGAAAACTATTTTTAAGATTTTATTCGACCAATACAGAATAAACTAGAGTAAAATTTTTCTTATATTCGTTTCCATATTGAAAAATTTGAAGATATGATTGCAATTGATAAGTTATCAATTAAACTCAGTACAATACTATATGGAAACAAACCAGTTGCTTTTCTTCCTTAGTGCTTTAGGAGCTTTTAATGGATTTATATTGTCATTTTATTTTGCTGTAAATGCGAGAAATAAAATTTTTTCAAATTACTTTCTATCTTTACTCCTCTTGGTTTTAAGTATTCGGATTATAAAATCTGTTTTCTTTTACTTTAATCCCTCTTTGTCCAACATTTTTATTCAGATTGGACTTTCTGCTTGCTTTCTTATTGGTCCTTTTCTTTTCTTAAGCCTTAAATCATACGCTCAAAATGGAAAAACAAAATGGATACAACATGTAATTCCTTATTTAGGAAGTATAACCATTTTGGGATTTTTTTATCCCTATACACAGCATCAAAAAATCTGGAGTATTTGGATTGTAAAATCTATATATCTTCAATGGTTAGTATATATTATTTTATCCTTTAGATACGTTCGTCCTATTTTTTACAAACTTAAAAACAAAGAAAGTCTAAAGAAAATAGATATTTGGTTTCTTAGTATTTATTTTGGTGTAGTACTAATATGGCTAGCTTATGCTAGCGCAGCTTATACTTCGTATATTGTTGGGGCTTTGTCCTTCACTTTTATTTTATATTTAATTATTATGCTTTTAATTTTTAGAAATAATGATGAAAGTGTTTTTTTTAAGGAAAAGGAAAAATACAAGAATAAAGAAATGGACGCTGAAATCCGCGATCTTATCGGTCAAAAAATAGTAATTATTGAAGAAAAAGAACTTTATCTTAATCCAGATTTCAGTCTTGAAGAAGCAGCAAAAGAATTGAAAATAACCAAGCATTTATTATCTCAGTACATAAATGAAATTTTAGGTAAATCATTTTCAAATCTTATAAAAGAATATAGAATTGAAAAAGCTAAAAAATTATTAGAAACTGAAAAAAACTTAACTTATGAAAGTTTAGGTTATGATAGCGGCTTTACATCAAAATCTACATTTTTTACTGCATTCAAAAAAATAACGGGTCTAACTCCGGCAGAATACCAAAAAGCATATTCAAAAGGAGTTTAATATTATAAATTAAGAGTTCTACTTTATAGATTAAAACCTTTTTAAAATTCGAGGGTTTGATATTTGTCTCATTATTAATAATTTAAAAATTTTAAAAATGAGAAAAGTCTTTTTGTTTATTTCCTTTTATTTTATGTTTTTTACTGCCAATGCACAAGCAATCGATTCTTCTAATGACTTGCTTCTGATTCAAAAAACACTTAATCTATATCTAGACGGACAAGCTACAGGTGATTCGGTAAAAGTGGGTCAATCTTTTCATGCTTCTTGGCAGTTAAAATATTTTGCCGATAATAAGTTAAATATTGTACGCAAATCTGATTACATGAAAGGTTACAAAGCGCCATATGCTAGAGTTGCAAATTGGTCAGGACGAATTATTTCTATTGATATTACAAACAATGTGGCTGCTGCAAAGGTCGAAATTAGTACTTCAAAACTTTTATTTATCGATTATTTTAATCTGATGAAAATAAATCAAGACTGGTTTATTGTAGATAAAATTTCTACTAGAACGCCACATAAAACAGTTGAAGTACCAACAGCTCAGTCGAAATAATAAAACCATAATAAATGAACAATTTTCAGGAAATGAACAAAATACTAGTTCTATTAGTGGTTCATACATTTTTACTTTCGATGAGTTTAAGCGCTCAGAACAAAATCTTGTTTGTAACTTCAAATCAAGATTTTTATGGAAACACAAAAATTCCGACGGCGAATCATTTTGAAGAAATTGTTGTTCCATATGATATCTTTATAAAAGCAGGTTATACAGTTGATTTTATAAGCCCAAAAGGAGGTCCAATTCCGATTGGATATATCAACACATCAGATAGTTTACAGAAGAAATATTTATATAATAGCTGGTTTATGGACAAATTAGAACATTCTAAGAAACCATCTTCGATTATTTCTAGTGATTATGCAGCAATCTTTTACAGCGGTGGCGGTGCCGCGATGTTTGGAGTTGCTGAAGATATTGTAATTCAAAAAATTGCAAGAACAATCTACGGTAATAACGGAGTTATCGCATCTATTTGTCACGGAACGGCAGGGATTGTTTATTTAAAAGATGAAAAAGGAAATTCCCTGTATTCTGGACTAAAAATTACAGGCTATCCAGATGAATTAGAAAATAAGAATGGCGAATATTATAAAGCATTTCCATTTTCGATAAACAATACAATCAAACAAAATAAAGCCCATTTTGTATTTTCTAAAAATGGAGGAGATTCTTTTTATAGCGTTGACGGTAGATTTGTAACGGGACAAGATCCAAGTTCTGGAAGTAAAGTAGCAAATGAAGTTTTGTCCCTTTTGAAAGTCAATTTTAAAGTTCCGAAACCAAAATCAAAAAATGATTTAGAACAAATTACAGATATTCTTAATGATTATATAGAAGGAACTGCTAACGGACAACCAGAAAGACTTCGAAAAGCTTTTCATCCAAATTTTAATCTCTATACAGTTGCAAATGATACCTTGTGGATACGTTCTGGAGAACAATATATTTCTGCTATAAAAGTAGGAGAAAAAGTAAACAGAGTCGGAAAGATTGTTTCAATTGATATAGCAAATGATGCAGCCATCGCTAAAGCAGAAATTGTAATGCCGAATTGGAGAACTTTTACAGATTATTTTTTGATACTAAAATATAAAGGAAACTGGAAAATAGTTCATAAAAGTTATTCCTGGCGAGATATCTAAGATACATAATTTTAAGCAAGATTTTTTTGAAAACCAAATTGTAGAATTTAAGACAAAAAGCTTCGAAATAATTTAATTTTGAAGCTTTTTGATTTTAGTTGCTTAAATATTTCGTATTGTGAATATTCATATATTAGTTCAAATAAATAATTGACTTTATAAGTAAAGATTAATTAAAATTATGAATAAACCTTTTGTATTTATTTTGTTCTTCATTTTTGGCATCCAAGTATTTGTTGGGCAAAGTAAAAATGATTTATCAAATGATTGGGATAAGAATATAAATCTGAATGCTCTAAATAAGCTTAGATTTTGTCTTTGATAGTAATTTTATAATTTATAAGTTACCGAAAATAAAATGGCTCTTGGTAAAATGTAAGTTGCTTGCTCACTAATCATATAATTTGAAAATGAATAGCTGTTTTTCTTTTTAATGTCTAAAACATTATTTACACTAAGTTCAAAACCTAGAGGACTATTTTTTTTCTGATAAAATAGAGAAGTGTTTAGCATATCATAAAAATTGGTTTGATTTGCATTATTAGTGTTTTTCAAACTTTCGTATTCAATATTGAAAGTCCAAAATTTTAGAAAATTGGTTTCAAATTTTGATGTTATAGCATCTGTTTGATATTTAGATTTTGTTAAACCTGAAAACTCACTAAATCCCTTATTGTAACCAATACTAAAATCTGGCCATTTTTTATAAGCTGTTTTAAAAACTAAACCTACATTTTGATTATTCCTTTGATTTATAGTTGAAATATCATTTACAGTCTGCGTATAATTAAGCCATGATAATCGTGTATTTAATTTTAGATTAAATCGATAAATTCGTTTCGAGAAAGAACCATTAAATCCAATATTTGTTTCTGGATTTTCTGTCAAAATAGGCGTTACAAATTGATTTATTCCATCCAACTCAACCTGATCTCGAATTACTTTTATTTTTTTAGAATATGTGAGCATTCCGTCTAAAGTTATACCGCGATATGAATTCATTTTTGAATAACGTAAATTTGCCGAATGATATTTTTCATTTTGTAATAACGCATTTCCTTTATAAACCGAATTATAATATTGTAATGTATATCTATTTGCTAACTGATTAGCTTCGGGAAATTCATTCTGTAATTTGTACGTAAAACTTAAATTTTCTGATTTATTAAATTCATAATCACTATTCCATTGTGGTTGAAAAAGTGTTTTTAAAATTACATAATCTATGTTATTTTGAACTGTTTTCAAATGATACCAATGCAAATATAACCCAGGCTTATTCACCCACTTTCCTATCCTAAATTTGTATTCTAAGCCAATATATGCGTCATTTAGCCTATAATTAATATCATTTCCAAAACCTGCTGAGGCAAAATCATTTATAGAACCATCTGTAAGAATTTGTTGCTCTGAAGTTTTAAAACCTGAAGACTCAAAATTATTACCAACATTAGTATAGAGATGATTGGAGTTATTTATAATCCAATAATGTTTAAAAAGAGCATCAATACTATTTACTTCAGACTTTTTAATTTGGTTAATCGTATAATTTACGTCTTCTTGAAGTGGAATTAATCCTTGTAAAAATGGCTCGCTGGTAAACCATTTATTTTTAGGTGTAATTTTGTCATAAGCTTGATTAATTACAAAAGTAGTAGTATGGTTATCATTGTAATTTTTATGCCATTCTACATATTGCTTTACCGATGAATTATCAGCTTCATTAATCGTTTCAAAAAGATTAGATCCTAAATTTGTAACAGAGTTTAAAGTACTCATTAAATCATTGTTACTGGCTTGATATTGTCCGTTATAGTACCATTTTTCTTTATTCGAAGGAGAATAATCCAACTTTACATTTCCAATACCGAGTACTGATTTGTTATCAGCATTTCTGCTTTTATATTCAAAATCAATACTGCTATTGTTCAAATATTCATTTTTACTTTCTATTCTAGACGCGGTAAAAACTTTAGATAAGATAGCATACCCAGACAAAGCAAACTTTGAAGAAAAATCGTGACTAAAATTAAAAGCTGCAAATTGCGATTTATTCTGTACTACATCTCTATTGTCATTGGTAAATGAATACAAATTACTTAAAGGTTTTCTACCCGAAAGATAACTGCTTACTCCGCCTCCAAAACGCATTAAATCCTCAAACGTAAAAGTGCTTTTACCAACATTATTGGCATCACCGATAAAACTTACATTTGTTTTTGGACTGTAATAAAACAATGCTGCATGGGCTAGGTAAAAACCATTATCTCCTCCGCCAGCCTCAACACCAGATTGAATGTCACCAAAAACAAACTTTTTTTTATCTTCTTTAAGTTTAACATTCATTGCCAAGTCATCACTATCTGAGACTTGCTTCATAAAACCAACTTCGTTAAAATGGTCAATTACTTCAATTTTATCTAATGCATTTGCTGGAATATTCTCAACTGCCAATTTAGAACCGCCTCCAAAAAAAGATTTACCTTCAACCAGCATTTTGGTTACTTTTTTTCCTTGTACCGTAACTATTCCTTTTTTGTCAACCTCGACACCGGGTAGTTTTTCGAGAATTTCTTTCATTTTGCGTTCATTACCGTTTGCAAAACTATTAACATCAAAAACTAAAGTATCTTTTTTAACTACTATTGGTTTAAACTCATGCTTAATCACTATTTCTTTTAAGTCTTCTCCCGAAGGCTTTAATTTAAAGTCGTGAGAGATTTTATCCGAGCCAACTTCTAAAATAAAAACCTCTTCTATAAATCCAATGTACGAAACTGTGATTTCGTATTTTACATTGTTTTCGAGTTCTAGTTTATAGCGCCCTTTATTATCTGTAATCGCAAACTTGAGACTTGCTTTTTCTTGGAGAGGTTTTGCAATAACATTAGTGGACTCTAAGGGTTTATTTGTATCGTCTGAAACTACACCACCAAGATTTTTTGTTTGTGAGAAGGAAACAGAAACTATAAAAAATAAAATTAACGTAATTCTAGACATTTAGCATGATATTTTTCTACAAGCTTGTAAATGCTTTACAAGTTAACAATCAATTAGTATAATTATTTAATTTAGTGTATGCATTAGCAACTTCTTTCTCACTGAGCACATTAATTTTTTCTAATGATTTAATATCAAAATCTTCATCACTCTTCAATTTTATTCTTTTTGCACCAAACACAACATTTCTAACTTGAAGTTCTAAAATCAATCCGGGTAAGTTTCCGTAGCCAATCGGACCGTATGGATAAGGTAATTTAGGGCAATACCAAGCTGTAACAGCATGATTAAAAACTTTATCACCATATGTAACTCTGTAAAGATTAGTTGCTTTATAACATAAATAATTATCTATCAATTTTGTTTCACTAGACAAAATCCAATCCTTTTTTAATTCCTCTTTTGTGTAAATATTCTCTCCTAAAAATTCATTTTGCACTAATAAATTATCTTTTAAATTATAAATAATACCAGAATAATGCGACATTCCAAAAGTAAAACTTTTTATACCCTTACTAATATCACTTTCTAAATTCTCTTTGTTTAAAAATTTAGAACCATTTTCAGTTATAATTAATTGAAAGGTTAATTTATGACATTCGCTCATTGCTTTTTGAAGAATTCCTTTATAAGTTACATTGTTCTCAAACAACCCCTCCTCCTTTTGAATTGCCAAACCATATTCGATAATAGTGTTTTTACCCTGGAGAATTAGCAAAAAAAGGAATTAATGCTAATAAAATAATATATGTAGATTTCATTTATATAGAATTAAAATCAGACCGAAATTATTAGATTTGGTGCGTTTGATTTTTTTTTGTTTGTGAGAAGGAAACAGAAATTATAAAAAATAAAATTAAAGTAATTCTAAATATTTATTATGATATTTTTCTACAAGCTTGTAAATGTTTACAACTTAAAAATCAATTAAAAACCATTTGATTTGGTGTATGCATCAGCAAGTTCTTTTTCACTAAGCACCTTAATTTTTTCTAATGATTTAATATCAAAATCTTCATCACTTTTCAATTTTATGCTTTTTGCACCAAAGACTGCATTTCTAACTTGAAGTTCTAAAATCAATCCAGGTAGGTTCCCATAGCCAATTGGACCATAAGGATACGGTAATTTAGGGCAATACCAAGCAGTAACAGCATGATTAAAAGCTTTATCACCATATGTAACTCTGTAAATATTCGTGGCTTTATAACACAAATAATTGTCTATCATTTTTGTTTCATTAGACAAAATCCAATCCTTTTTTAATTCTTCTTTTCCATAAATATTCTCTCCTAATAATTCTTTTTGCACTAATAATTTATCTTTCAAATTATAAATCATACCAGAATAATGTGACATCGCCAAAGTAAACATTTTTACATGCTTATTAATATCACTTTCTAAATTCTCTTTAACTAAAAATTTAGAACCATTTTCAGTTATAATTAATTGAAAGGTTAATTTATCACATTCGCTCATTGCTTTTTGAAGCATCCCTTTTAAATCCGCATTGTTATCAAACAGACCCTCCTCTTTTTGAATTACTAAGTTATATTCAACGACAGTGTTTTTGCCTTGAGAATGACCCAAAAAAGAAATTAATGCTAATAAAATAATGTATAGTCTTTTCATTTATATCGAAATAAAGACACACCAAAATTATTAGATTTGGTGCGTTTGAAATTTATGATGTTAACCGATGTAAATATCAAAGAAAATAAAATTAATTATAAGAATTATCGTTAAATTTTAACCGAAAATTAACAAGTAAAAATTAAGTCCAAAGTATTGGGACGATGAGAGCCTCTTCCGATGTAGAATCTATTCTTGCTTTTCCAAATAAAATCTAGACAATAAAATGTATATAAGGCAAAAAACTCCAAAATCAAATGACTTTGGAGTTTTTGGAATTTTGTGGGCGATGAGGGGTTCGAACCCCCGACCCCCTCGGTGTAAACGAGGTGCTCTGAACCAGCTGAGCTAATCGCCCTATTTTACTAGGTTGCTATCTTTGAGATTGCCTGTGCAAATATACACTTAGTATTTGTATTTGCAAGCCTTTTTATAAAAAAAATTGTGGGCGATGAGGGGTTCGAACCCCCGACCCCCTCGGTGTAAACGAGGTGCTCTGAACCAGCTGAGCTAATCGCCCTATTTTACTAGGCTGCTATCTTTGTGATTGCGGGTGCAAAAATACGTTTAGATTTTGTATTTACAAGCCTTTTTAGAAAAAAAAATGAAATATTTTTTCGCATTTTTATTTAGAAAGCTATTTTTCAAACCTTTAAAAAATAAAGTTTTTCTACTCTTTCTTATAATTTCGTTAAAAAGCAAAATTAAAAGCTCTAATTCTTAATATTCCTTTGTAGTAAATCGACTTTAGTCATACCTTTGCATACCTTAATTGTATATTCAAATGGCAAGATTTCAAGAAAATGATTTACCGAAAGCTAAATTAAACTCTAATTCCCTTCAAAAAGCTCTCCGAATTTTTAAATATGCTAAAAACCATAAATGGAAATTTTTCCTTGGTTTGATTTTTCTGTTTTTAACAAGCGCCACTGCCCTTGCCTTTCCTAAATTAATGGGAATGCTGGTTGATTGTGTAACAAATAAAGACCTTTCTAAAGCAAACGAAATTGCATTAGGATTAATCGGAATTTTGGTTCTTCAAGCCGTTTTCTCTTTTTTCAGAATTTCATTATTTGTAAATTTTACAGAAAACTCTCTTTCGAACATTCGCTTTGCGTTATATGAAAATTTAATCAAATTACCCATGTCGTTTTATTCTCAAAAAAGAGTTGGAGAATTAAACAGCCGAATAAGTGCAGATATTTCGCAATTGCAAGATACTTTTAGCACAACAATCGCTGAATTTTTACGTCAGTTTATTTTAATCATTGGTGGATTTATCATTTTAGGAAGTATAAGTCCGAAACTTACTTTAATGATGCTTGCAATTGTGCCGATTGTTGCGGTTGCAGCCGTAATTTTCGGAAGATTTATTCGTAAATACGGAAAAAAAACACAAGACAAAGTTGCAGAAAGTCAAGTTATTGTTGAAGAAACTTTGCAAGGAATTAGCAATGTAAAAGCTTTTGCTAACGAATGGTACGAAATTCAGCGTTATAAAAATAAAATTAGAGAAATTGTAAAAATTGCGATTAAAGGCGGTCAATACAGAGGTTACTTCGCTTCTTTTATTATTCTTTGTCTTTTCGGATGCGTAGTAGCCGTAGTCTGGTACGGAATCACATTGACTATTAAAGGTGAAGTTGAAGGTGTTGGAGATTTGATTTCATTTGTTTTATATACAACGTTTATTGGTGCTTCTTTTGGTGGAATTGCCGAAATGTATGCTCAGATTCAGAAAGCAGTTGGAGCAACTGAACGTGTTTTTGAATTATTAGAAGAAACTCCCGAAGCAATTAATGCGAATCTAAAAACTTCTCCAATTGAGAAAATAAAAGGAAATGTAGCATTCAAAAACGTTGCTTTTAGTTATCCTTCAAGAAAAGAAGTTCAGGTTTTGAAAGATGTAAATTTCAATGCCGAATTCGGTCAAAAAATTGCCATTGTTGGGCCAAGTGGGGCTGGAAAATCAACTATTTCTTCTTTATTGCTAAGATTTTACGATATCACTTCTGGAGAAATCTTGGTTGATGGAAAAAACATTCACGATTATGATTTAGAAAATCTTCGCGGAAATATGAGTATTGTTCCTCAAGATGTTATTTTGTTTGGAGGAACTATCAGAGAAAATATAGCATACGGAAAACCTGAAGCGTCTGAAGAAGAAATTATAGTTGCAGCAAAACAAGCGAATGCTTTTAATTTTGTTGATGGATTTCCTGAAAAATTTGAAACTTTGGTTGGAGAACGCGGTGTTAAACTTTCGGGTGGACAGCGCCAACGTATTGCAATTGCAAGAGCTTTGCTTAAAAACCCAAGCATTTTAATTTTAGATGAAGCAACTTCTTCTTTGGACAGCGAAAGCGAAAAATTAGTTCAAGAAGCCCTAGAAGTTTTAATGGAAGGAAGAACAAGCATTATAATTGCTCATAGACTTTCTACAATTAGAAACGCTGATAAAATCCTGGTTTTAGATAATGGGAAAATTTCTGAACAAGGAACCCATCAGGAATTGATAAATCTAGAAAATGGGATTTATAAAAACTTAAGCAACTTACAGTTTAGTAACTCTTAAATAGATAGAAATTTTATTTTTCAATAAAAAAAGCTTCATTTAAAAAATCAAATGGAGTTTTCTTTTATTTAAAATATTATCAAAAGAAAACCCGACAGGTTTTTAAAACCTGTCGGGTTTGATATTTATAAAAACTGTAAACTGTAAACCGAGACCGAAAACTAAAAAATTATTTCCCTTTTCTACGTTTACGCTCTGCTTTAATCATTGATAATTCGCGGCTTGTTTGTCCTGCAACCGAAGTATTTTCTTCAGCACGACGAATTAAATATGGCATAACATCTTTAACCGGTCCGAATGGCAAATATTTTGCATCATTATAACCGTTTTCGGCCAAGTTGTAGCTAATATTATCGCTCATTCCGTACAATTGCCCAAACCAAATTCTTGGATCATTTTTAGCAATTCCTTTTTGAGCCATCATTTCCATTAATTTATAAGAACTCAATTCGTTGTGCGTTCCAGCAAAAATGGCCATCTTATCAAGATGCTCCAACATATATTGTACTGCATTATCATAATTTACGTCAGTAGCTTCTTTAGAAACACAGATTGGAGAAACATATCCTTTTTCTTCCGCTCTTTTGTTTTCTTTCTCCATATAAGCACCACGAACTAACTTCATTCCAATATAAAAACCTTCAGTTTTAGCAACTTCATGAAGTTTTTTCAAATAATCTAAACGATCCCAACGGTACATTTGCAAAGTATTAAATACAATAGCTTTTTCTTTATTGTACTTACGCATCATATCTGTCACCAAATCGTCAGCAGCATCTTGCATCCAGCTTTCTTCACCATCGATCAATAATGCAACATCTTTTTTATGTGCTTCACCACAAACTTTATCAAAACGAGCCACTACTCTATCCCATTCTACTTGTTCTGCAGGAGTTAAAGTTTGTTTTTCGCCTAATTTTTCATAAAGCTCAAAACGACCTAAACCAGTTGGTTTAAAAACGGCAAACGGAATAGCTAAACGTTCTTTAGCAAAATCGATAGTTCTTAAAGTCATCTCTAAAGCAGCGTCAAACTGCTCTTCTTCTTCTTTTCCTTCAACAGAATAATCCAAAACCGAAGAAACACCTTTTGTAAACATTTTGTCTACAACAGTAAGACAGTCGTTTTCGTTTACACCACCACAAAAATGGTCAAAAACAGTTGCACGAATTAATCCTTCTACTGGTAAATGAGCTTTAATTGCAAAATTAGTTACAGCAGTTCCAATTCTTACTAATGGCTCACTGTCAATCATTTTGAAAAGGAAATAAGCTCGGTCAAGTTCTGTATCACTTTTTAGAGAGAATGCAACTTGCGTATTGTCGAATATCTTTTCCATTAAATTTATTTTTTATGCAAATATAGAGAGTGTTTTGAATATTATTCACCAAACAGTATCAAATTTTTTAATATTCTTAGCAGGACAGCGAAAAAAGATAGTTTATAAAGTAAATCTTTAGTATAATGCATTTTACAGCATTAAAAACAGAAACTAGGATTTTAAACAAATTAGGATAGAAGTTTGAAGTTTATTTAGTTTAAAATACTTTATTTTTGTGCCTTTAATTAACTAAAGAATTATGCAGTCTATTCAAGCCAATAATTACCTCGTGCATTTTAACCAAAATGCTTATGAAGCTTTAAATAAACATTTAAAAGAAAACAAATATTCGAATCTATTTATAATAGTAGATGATCAGACGAATGAATATTGTTTGCCTAAATTGCTTCCTATAATTGAAACTGATTTAAACATTGAAATCATTGAATTTGAAGCCGGTGAAGCCAATAAAAATATAGAGACTTGTATTCAGATCTGGAATGTTTTGACAGAATTAGGCGCTGATAGAAAATCACTTGTGATTAATCTCGGCGGAGGTGTAGTTACTGATTTAGGAGGCTTTGTGGCTTCTACTTTTAAAAGAGGTGTAGATTTTATAAATATTCCAACCACTTTATTATCAATGGTTGATGCTTCTGTTGGAGGAAAAACAGGCGTTGATTTAGGAAATCTTAAAAATCAAATTGGTGTTATTAATGTGCCTCAAATGGTATTAATTGATACACAATATTTAGAAACTTTACCACAAAGCGAAATGCGTTCTGGTTTGGCAGAAATGCTAAAACATGGTTTAATTTACGATGCACCATATTGGAGACAGTTTTCTGATTTGAAATCAATTGTTTTTGACGAATTAGATCAATTGATTTATCGTTCTGTTGAAATTAAAAACGAAATCGTAATTCAAGATCCAACAGAAAAAAACATTCGTAAAGCCTTGAATTTTGGACATACTTTAGGTCATGCGATTGAAGGTTATTTTTTAGAAAGCACTGAAAAAACAACTTTACTTCATGGTGAAGCTATTGCAGCAGGAATGATTTTGGAAAGTTACATTTCTTTACAGAAAAATTTAATTTCTCCCGAAGAATACAGAGAAATCAAAACAATAATTAAAGGCATTTATGAAGATATTATTTTTGAAGAAAATGACATCGATCCGATCTTAGAATTGCTGATTCACGACAAAAAAAATGAATACGGTTTAATTCAATTTGCATTGATTGAGGGAATCGGAAAAATAAAAATTAACCAATCCGTTGAAAATAAATTAATTCTAGACGCGTTTCAAGATTATAAATCTTAAACTTTTTTTAATCGAAAGCGTTGCATTTGGTATATTTTATTTTTTACATTTGCCCCATGAAAACAAACAATCAGCGAAGACAATTCAGCTCGTATAGAAACCGCCTTAGCAGTTCTTTATTAAGAATGCTGAACCGTTTTTACAATAGTAAAAGTCCGTTCTGTTTTGATGTTTTCCAATGTTCAAAAGCCGAGCACGAAAAACTGCCGATTATATTTGCCAATATTAGAGTTTGAATTTAAGACTTAGTACAGAAAAAACACTAAATTTAAAATACAATTACAATCTCTAAAAGTTGACAAATAAATGAATACAAAATATTCGGATCTAATAAACCAAACATACTACTTTCCACAAGAGGAATTTAAACTAAACAAAGACAACCTTTTATTTCACAATATTGATTTGATGAAATTGGTTGAACAATATGGCACTCCATTAAAGTTTACTTATCTGCCTCAGATTTCTGAAAATATTAATAAAGCAAAAGCTTGGTTCAGAAAATCGATGGAAAAGAATAAATACGACGCAAAATACTATTATTGCTACTGTACAAAAAGCTCTCATTTTGAATATATTATGAATGAAGCTTTCAAGAATAACATTCACATTGAAACATCATCTGCATTTGATGTTAATATTGTAGAAAATTTACTTGAAAATGGTAAAATCAATAAAAGTACTTACGTTATTTGTAATGGTTTCAAAAGAGACGAATACATTACCAACATTGCAAGATTAATCAATAGCGGACATAAAAACACTATTCCGATTATTGATAATTACGAAGAACTAGATTTGCTTCAGGCAGAAATTAAAGGAAAATTCAAAATTGGAATCCGTATTGCTGCTGAGGAAGAACCTAAATTTGAGTTTTATACATCAAGATTGGGTATTGGATATAAAAACATTGTTTCTTTCTATAAAAAACAAATTCAGGAGAATGATAAATTAGAGCTAAAAATGCTTCACTTTTTCATTAATACCGGAATCAACGATACCTCATATTACTGGAACGAGCTTGTAAAATGTATTAAAGTATATATTGCTCTTAAAAAAGAATGCCCTACTCTAGATGGATTGAACATTGGAGGTGGTTTCCCAATTAAGAATTCGCTTGCTTTTGAATATGATTACCAATATATGATTGATGAAATTATCAATCAGATTAAAATAGCCTGTGATGAAGCTGAAGTCGATGTTCCAAATATTTTTACGGAATTTGGATCGTTTACTGTAGGTGAAAGCGGTGGTGCAATCTATCAGATTTTATATCAAAAACAACAAAATGATAGAGAAAAATGGAATATGATCGACTCATCTTTCATTACCACTTTACCAGATACGTGGGCAATAAACAAACGTTTTATTATGCTAGCGGTTAACCGTTGGAATGATACTTACGAGCGGGTTCTGTTGGGTGGTCTGACTTGTGATAGTGACGATTATTACAATTCTGAACAAAACATGAATGCCATTTATTTGCCAAAGTACAATAAAGAAAAACCATTATATATTGGTTTCTTTAATACTGGAGCTTATCAGGAGACAATTGGAGGATACGGAGGCTTGCACCACTGTTTAATCCCGCAACCAAAACATATCTTAATTGACAGAGACGAAAACGGAATTCTAGCCACTGAGGTTTTCTCAGAACAACAGACTTCTGACGACGTTTTAAAGATTTTAGGTTATAAAAAAAAGTTGTAAAAAAAACGGCAAATTAAGTAATGGATATGTTTAGAAAATTCTTAATTTGCATTAACATCCAAAAAGGTTAAACTTTTTAATTCAAAAAAAAAAAAACAAAAACAAAAGAAATGAAAGGACCAATCAGTCAGTTTATTGAAAAACATTATTTGCATTTTAACTCTGCTTCATTAGTAGATGCTGCAAAAGCTTATGAGCAGCAATTAGCAGATGGTGCAAAGATGCTTGTGAGTATGGCTGGCGCAATGAGTACAGCTGAAATTGGTAAAATTTTTGCCGAAGTAATTAGACAAGACAAAGTACATATTATCTCATGTACAGGTGCAAATCTAGAAGAAGATATCATGAATTTAGTGGCTCATTCTCATTATGAAAGAGTACCAAACTACCGTGATTTAACTCCAGAAGACGAATGGGCTTTACTTGAAAGAGGATTAAACCGTGTTACAGACACTTGTATTCCTGAACATGAAGCTTTCCGTCGTTTACAAAAACATATTTACAAAATTTGGAAAGATGCAGATGACAAAGGAGAACGTTATTTTCCTCATGAATTCATGTATAAAATGTTATTGTCTGGTGTTTTAGAAGAATACTACGAAATTGACTTAAAAGATAGCTGGATGTATGCAGCTGCAGAGAAAAATTTACCAATTATCGTTCCAGGTTGGGAAGATAGTACAATGGGAAATATCTTTGCTTCATACGTAATTAAAGGAGAACTGAAAGCATCTACGATGAAATCTGGAATTGAATACATGACTTTCCTTGCAGACTGGTATTCTAAAAACAGTTCAAACGGAATTGGATTCTTCCAAATTGGTGGTGGTATTGCTGGTGACTTCCCTATCTGTGTTGTACCAATGTTGTACCAAGATATGGAAATGCACGATGTTCCGTTTTGGAGCTATTTCTGCCAAATCTCAGATTCAACAACTAGTTACGGTTCATATTCTGGAGCAGTTCCAAATGAAAAAATCACTTGGGGTAAATTAGACATCAAAACCCCTAAATTTATTATTGAGTCGGACGCTACAATTGTTGCTCCGTTAATTTTTGCATATTTATTAGATTTATAAAATAATTTATGAAAAGAGTTATAGTAGACTACGCTAAACTTACCAATGAAATTTTAAATCTTTTGGTTGAAAAATTTCCTGATGGTTATGACGATTCGGATGTAATCCGTTTTAGAAACGCTAAAAACGAATTGGTTGAAGCTGTTGAAGTTCGTACTGAAGATACAATTTACTTAGTGAAAATTAGTACTAAACTTGCAGACAGAATTGAAAACTACGATGAAGATGACGATTTAGATGTTGATGTAGATGCAATTGCACCAGTTAAAGGTATCGATCTTGACGATGATATTAGCGATGACGATGATGACGATGATAATCAAGATAAACCAGATTCTGACGGTGGCGATGGAGATGATGATGATGATGACGACGATGACAAAGCTGACACTGATTATGATGAAGATGAAGAGGATGAAGATTAATCATTTTCTTTAAAATAAATAAAAGGAACTCAACTCGGGTTCCTTTTTTTTATAGTACAAATCCACACTAATATTAAATTTTTATATTTATAAGATTATTCTTATTTTTAAATTTCAAATATAAAAATTACAAGCCAATGACTTCAGAAATACTTCACGCGACTTTAAAAGAAAATTTTGGTTTTGAAAAATTCAGACCAAATCAGGAAACTATAATAAATACCATTCTTTCTGGGCAAGATACATTAGCTATTATGCCAACAGGAGGTGGAAAATCTATTTGTTTTCAACTTCCAGCTTTAATTCTTCCAGGAATTACTGTTGTAATTTCTCCTCTAATTGCTTTGATGAAAGATCAGGTCGACAGCTTAAAAACAAATGGAATTTCTGCTTGTTTCATTAATAGTTCGCAATCATCTCAGGAACAGCAATATTATATTGACAATTTAAAATCCAACACTTTTAAACTAGTCTATATTGCTCCAGAAAGTCTTTCTTATTTAGATATGGCTTTTAACGAATTGAATATTAGTTTAATAGCAATTGATGAAGCGCATTGTATTTCTTCTTGGGGACATGACTTTAGGCCAGCGTATACAAATCTAGGATATTTAAAAAACCGCTTCCCTTCTACTCCAGTTTTGGCTTTAACAGCAACTGCAGATAAAGCAACGCGTACCGATATTGTAAAACAATTAAATTTAAACAAGCCTAAAACTTTTATTGCTTCGTTTGATCGAAAAAATCTTAGTTTAGAAGTTCGTCCGGCTTTAGATCGTGTGAAACAGATTATTGATTTTATTGAAGACAAACCAAATGAATCTGGAATTATTTATTGCCTAAGTCGAAAAACTACTGAAGAACTTGCTGAAAAGTTAAAGAAAAATGGTATTTCTGCAAAAGCATATCACGCTGGTTTAGATAATGAAACTCGAGCCAAAACTCAAGATCATTTTATTAATGACGATTGTCAAGTAGTTTGCGCTACAATTGCCTTTGGAATGGGAATCGATAAATCGAATGTTCGTTGGGTTATTCATTATAATCTTCCCAAAAATATTGAAGGCTATTATCAGGAAATTGGGCGTGCCGGACGTGATGGTTTACCAGCCGAAACTCTTTTGTTTGAAAGTTATGCAGATGTAATACAACTTCAAAAGTTTGCGTCCGAAGGTTTAAATTCTGATATTCAATTGGCAAAATTAGATCGCATGAAACAATATGCGGATGCCGTAAGCTGCCGTAGAAAAATCCTGCTTTCTTATTTCGGAGAATTGGTTACTGAGAATTGCGGAAACTGCGATATTTGCAAAAATCCTCCAACTTTTTTCGATGGAACGATTCTCGCGCAAAAAGCATTGTCAGCAATTACTCGTTTAAAAGAATCTGAACCTTTAGCTGTAATTGTTGATTTTTTGCGAGGCTCGAGAAACGCGTATATCTACGAAAAAAATTATCAAACGCTAAAAACGTACGGAATTGGCGATGACATTTCTTGGTACGACTGGAACCAATATCTTATTCAGTTAATAAATTTAGGTTATTGCGAAATTGCCTTTCACCAACACAACAAAATTTTGCTTACTCCTTTTGCAAAGAAAGTTTTATTTGAGGGAGAAAAAGTAAAACTGACAACTGTTGTTAAAAAAGTAATTGACAAAAACGAAATTAAAGAAGCTAAAACGAAAACGCCCAAGAATTCTCTTTTTGAAACACTTCGAAAATTACGTTATGAAATTGCTCAAGAAGAAGAAGTTCCTGCTTATGTTATTTTTAGTGACGCTTCATTAAGGCAAATGGAAGTTTTGAGACCAATGACAGACGAAGAATTCCTCGCTATAGAAGGTGTTGGAAAAGCTAAACTAGAAAAATATGGAACTGAATTTATTAATGCAATAATTGAATTTCAAAGAAATAAATCGGTAGTTAAAAAAGAAAAAAAAGAGAATACTTATAAAAAAACACTTGAGTTATTTCAGAATGGACTTTCTGTCAAAGAAATTGCTGAACAACGAAATTTAGGTGAAACAACAATTATTTCTCATTTAGCAAAATTATATGTTGATGGTAATAATATAGATCTTAGTCAATTTGTTTCAGATGATGAAATTTTAAATATTGAGAAAGCTCAAATTGAATTAGAAAATCCGAATGCATTAAGACCTTACTTTGAATATTTTGAAGAAAAAATGTCTTATGATAAAATTCGATTTGGTTTAGCTTTTTTAGAAAGAAAGAATCAAACGACATAAAAAAAAAGAGCTTCGACTTCGCTCAGCCTGACATGCGATATTTAACAATATTATTGTCAGACTGAGAGAAGTCGAAGCTTCGTTTCTAAAAGCAAAAACCTGTACTTTTAAAGTACAGGTTTTTGTTATAAGTAAACTTTACAAATACCTTTCTTCAAAAACTTTTTGGTGATGTTTTTGATGTCCAATTAGCACAAAACCTAAAGCTCGAACTGAAATTTGATTATTTGATGCAGTTCCAATTCTTTTAAGTTGTTCATCAGATAAGCTTTTGTAAAACAATAAATTTGAATGTCTTACAGCAGAAAATTCAGTTAGCAATTCTTGAATACTTCTCGAATTGGCGTCAGAATTATCGGCATAATCTTGTTCTTCAAAACTTGGTAACGGCGTTTTATCATTTCTAGAAAAACGCAAAGCTCTGTAAGCAAAAATTCGTTCAGTATCTATTACATGCTGGATAATTTCTTTAATTGTCCATTTTCCTTCCGCATAACGATAGTCAAATTTATCCATCGGAATGTTTTGAACAAAACGGATAAATTCGTGAAGAGATATTTCTAATTCTTCAATTAACTTACCCTCTCCAGCTTGTTTAAGATATGTACCGAAATGACCTGAATATTCATTTTCTAAAATATCGCTGACATTCATTTTTTCTAAAATTAAAATTTAAAATCTGCTTATGCTGAGTTTCTACTTGCATTAGTATTTCCGAAAAGAGATCTCGTTACAATTTTTTCATAAACTTTAATCAAGTCTTCATTTAGAACTTTCTCTTTATTTAACTCATTAATTCTCAATAGAGCATATTGCTGAATTGTCAATAAAGGCAACACAATACGTTCTCTAATTTGAATCGATGCAATACCGTCAGGGTAATTTTCCATCAATGTTTTATGCCCTGCAATTTTCAAAAGAAGTCTTTTTGTTTCTAAAAACTCAGTGTGAATAATATTCCAGAATTCTCCAAACTCTGGATCTTTGCTCATATAAGCTGTTAAAGGCAAGAATGATTTTGCCAATGACATCATACTGTTTTCGAGTAATGTTTTGAAAAACAACGAATTATGATACAAATCACTTACTTTATCCCATTGCCCAGATTCTTCAAAATGTTTTAAGGCAGAACCAACACCAAAGAATCCAGGAACGTTTTGCTTCAATTGACTCCAAGAACCTACAAACGGAATCGCTCTTAAATCTGCAAAATCAAGAGATTCAGATTTGCTTCTTTTAGATGGACGGCTTCCAATGTTTGTTTTTGAGTAATACTTCAGCGTACTCATTTTTTCCAAATATGGAATAAACTTCGGATGATTTTTAAAACTTAAATATTTTTGGTATCCTAAATCTGCTAACTGATTCAAAATCTGGGTTTCATCAGCAGACAATTCATTTTTATCTTTTCCAAAAACCTGATTTGTAACACCAGCAGTAACTAAATTTTCAATATTATAACGGCAAGAATCTAGAGTTCCGAAATTAGAACTAATTGTTTGTCCTTGAACTGTAATCTGAATTTCATTATTTTCGATTTTTGGTCCTAGAGAAGCGTAGAATTTATGTGTTTTTCCTCCTCCACGTGCAGGCGGTCCTCCACGTCCATCAAAGAAAATAGCTTTAATTCCGTATTTTCTTGAAATCTCTGTTAATGAAATTTTTGCTTGATAAATACTCCAGTTTGCCATTAAATAACCACCATCTTTAGTTCCGTCAGAGAAACCAAGCATTATAGTTTGCTCGTTTCCTCTTGATTTCAAATGACTTGCATATTCTGGATTAGTATACAATTGCTCCATTATTGAATGTGCATTTTGTAAATCATCAACAGATTCAAAAAGAGGAATAATATCAACAGTTGGATTTTCCCAATTATTCAAACGAATCATGGCAAAAGTTTCCATTACATTCAAAGCGCTTTCGTTATTACTAATAATATAACGGTTTGCTCCTTCTTCACCATTATTTTTTTGAATGGTTTTAATAGCTTGAACAGACTCTAAAGTCGATCTTGTTATTTCATCTTCAAAATCAGCTGGATTTAAATCTCCTTTTACTTTAGATAAAACATCAATTTTCTGATCTTCTGTTAGTTCATAATAATTTTCAGGAAAAATAGATGAACCTGAATTTAGATAATAATCTACAACATCCTTAAATACTTTATTATGAATTTTACTGTTTTGGCGAATATCTAAAGTCGCAAAATGGAATCCAAATAAGTTGATTTTTACCAAAAGAGCTTCTAATTCATCTAAGTATAAAGACTGATGTTTTTCGATTATTATCTCTCTAACCTTATTCAATTGCGTTAACAATTCATCCAATGTAATAAAAATATCACCTTTAGAATAGAATACAGAACGATAAAGTTTATGTTCAAGATCTGACACTAAAGTATCTACACCTGAGAAAGTTAGCTTACGTTTTAAGTTTCTCATTTCAACATAATAGCATTTCAGAATTGAAGTTCTTAAACGATCTGCAACTTTAAGAGTTATTTCTGTAGTAACAAACGGATTTCCGTCACGATCTCCTCCCGGCCAGAAACCAAGTTTTATCAATTGATTCTTGATAGGTGTTCCGTCATTAATATTTTTTTGAAGATAATGTACAATTTCTCCAGCTGTAGCATAAAATACATTTTCCAAATACCAGATTAAGCTCACTGCTTCATCATATGGATTTGGTTTTTCATGCTGAATAAAAGGCGTTTTTCCTAACTGCGCCAATAACTGTTTGATTTTAAGCAAGTCATTTTGGCGGATAGCTTCAGTCAAATCATTAATAATTCCTAAAACTGGCCCAGGATAAAACTGAGTTGGGTGCGCTGTTAAAACTGTACGAACATTGAAGTTTTCTAAAAACTCAACCAATTCGTCGTCTTTTTCTTTTGCATCTGATTTTTCTTTTATATCACGCAGAGATCCACGTCCTTCCATATTATTAACTTCTGGAAAAGCTGCATCTTCGATTGCATCAAAAAGTACAATTTGGCGCTCAATGTATTGAATAAATCGAAACATTAAATCAACCTTTTCAGTTTCTGAAGCGTTATTTAGAAATTTATTAGAGAAGAAATCAAAAATTTCTTTTGGAGTTTCTTGTTTTTTAAAGCCCGTTTCGCAAGTTTCTGTAAATAAAGGAAGTAAAACTCCCGTATTATCTATAGAATCAAAAGGTAATGTTATAAAAACACTATTATAAATGTGGTATTTTGAGAGAACGTCTTGATTAAAACGTTCAATTTTTGGCAACGTATACATAATCGTGTTATAGTTGGTTGGTTAATTAGTCATAAAAAAACCCCAAGAATAAACTTGAGGTATATTTTAATATAGCATTCAAGAAAAGTTATTACATATTTTTGAAAATAGTATGCATCAAACGCTTCTTATCGTTAATACTTTCCTCTAAAGAAATCATAGTTTCTGTTCTGTAAACACCATCGATATCGTCAATCATAAAGATAACTTCTTTCGCATGCTTAGTGTCTTTTGCTCTAATTTTGCAAAAGATGTTGAATTTTCCTGTAGTTACAGAAGCTACAGTTACAAACGGAATTTGATTAATTCTCTCTAATACAAATTTAGTTTGAGATGTATTATTAAGAAACACTCCAACATAAGCAATAAATGAATAACCTAATTTATCGTAATCTAAGGCTAATGAAGATCCCATGATGATACCGGCATCTTCCATCTTTTTAACTCTAACGTGTACTGTACCAGCAGATATCAATAGTTTTTTTGCAATGTCAGTAAACGGAACTCTCGTATTGTCTATTAACATATCTAAAATCTGGTGATCTACTTCATCTAAACGAAATTTACTCATAATTGTTTAATTAATATTACTAATTGCTATTACAAAGTATAAAATTATATATAAAAAACAACAAATTCACAAAAAAATTAACTTTTTATTAATCCGTTAACAAATTTAACATTTTTATTTAAATAAAAATTTGCTTTTTGACCCACTTTAGGAAAATTTGTGAAATCGTCTGAATATTCTTGCCCTTTTGCATCGTATTCATAATGTCCAAAATATTTTTCCAATTCGCCTACTTCAACTATGTAAGCATTAAAATGAATCTTATTTTCGATTAATTCTTCTTTGTATTGTGCGACAAAATTCGTAATAATTTCGATACCATCATAATTTATTTTGACATTTTTATACATAAAATCATAAAAAACCACATTATTTTGTGAAATATTCAAATATTCACCAAATCTATAATCAACTAAATCGTTTTCGGAAATCAATTTGAAGCTCAAAATTAACGAGAAAAATATGTATTTACGCGTAATTTCCCTCTCGTAGTCATCTGGATAATGCCCTGCCTCAAATAAGATGGTAGGAACTCCTAAAAACTGAAAAGTGTCTCCAATACAATTAATATTAAAAGAATCATCGAAACGTCCAATCTGTCCCGGAATATATTTTTGAAGCTCTTCGTTTATTCCTGCAATAATATTAATCGCTTTTAATCTATTATCATTAACCTCTCTTTCTTCATTATAAGATGGCGCTAAAAAAGAAACTGTCGCAGGTTTTCCATCTGATCCTGCACCAAAAATAGTACGCTGATCGTGAAGATTAAAACAAAAGTGAGGTTTAAAACTTTCAAAAACCTGACGTAAAACATTACTTTCTGGCTGTGTTAGATCTTGCGAATCACGATTTAAATCAATTTCGTTTGCATTTGCTCGTGTATAAAGCCTCGCACCATCTGGGTTTAAAATTGGAATACTATAAAAGGTAAAAGTTTCAAGCAGTTTTTTTGACAAATCTGTATTATCATTCAATAAATTAATAAAGTCGAAAAGAGCTTTAGTTGTAGTGCTTTCGTTTCCGTGCATTTGCGACCACAAATACACACGAGTTTTTCCTGTTCCAATCTGGTAACTATATATAGGTTCTCCTAAAACTGATTTTCCAATTATTTGAACTTGATTATCGGTATTTAGTTTTTCTAGAAGTGGCTTGATATGGTCTAAAGTTAAATATCTGCCTGATATTGTTTCTTCTTTGTATTGATTAAAAAGTTGTTCTAAATTCATTGCGCTTTGATTAGTTTACAAAAGTAAACATCTTTATTTTTACAATTGTAAACCTTTAAAACCTTTAACAATTTAATATTGTAAACAGCTTTTTGAAACATAATTCAATTTATTCAATATTTTTAATATGTCAGAGTAAAACATAATAATTCTAGAATTCAAAACAATACAAATCAATTACTTACACGTATTACATCTACTAAAACTTTAAACAAAAAGACTTAATTCTAAGTTATATCAGTATGAAGATTGTTTCTATAAAACTTTTTGTTTACATTTGTAAATAGCTCATTTTCAAATAATAATTTACAATGGTAAACATAGACGATTTTGTGAAAAGACTTGAAACTGTAATGGATTATTATAGTTTAAGCACGTCTGCTTTTGCCGACAAAATTGGAGTTCAACGTTCGAGTATGTCTCATCTCTTGTCTGGAAGAAACAAACCAAGTTTAGATTTTGTAATGAAAATTTCAGAAGTTTTTCCAGATGTAAATCTTTATTGGATTTTGTTTGGAACTGGAAATTTCCCAAACAGCAATAAAGAAAATTCGAAAGAAATAATAAAACCGATCCCTCCTATTTCATCTGATGAAAACTTAGGCAAAGATTTGTTTTCTAAAATAGATTCAAAAGAAGAAAATAAAATTGAAAGAAAAATTTCCTCAGAACTAGAAAAGATAAATTTTAGTTTTGAAAACGAAGAAATTGAAAAAATTGTAATTTTTTATAAAAACGGAAGGTTTAAAGCCTATTCTTCGTAATGCAAAAATTAGCGCGTATTTGACTCTCTGTTCAGAAAATTTTCAAATATGCGATTCTCACGCGTTTGAAAAAAAATCTCAAAATTATAGTTTGACACCATTTTCAGGTATTTTTCCTAAAACACCTTCATAATGTTTTTTCAAAATTTTAAAGTCAGCTTCGTAATTTCCTGTCGGAAAAAATGGTTCGCCTAAATTTACTTCTTTCTTTCCCCAATCAAAAGCTACGGGAACAATCGGAACATTCGCTTTAAGCGCTATAAAATAAAAACCCGTTTTAATTTCAGTTACTTTTTTTCGTGTTCCTTCTGGAGCAACAGCTAAACGAAAGATTTCTTTTCTTTCAAAAATAGCCGCTATAGAATCAACTTTGTTTAAACCTCCTGAACGGTCTAAAGGTTCGCCACCAACACTTTTAAAATAATAACCAAACGGAAATTTGAATAATTCCTTTTTTCCAACCCAATTCATTTCCAGTCCAGAAATACCTCTCGTGAATAATCCTATATAAAAGTCATGATTACTCGTGTGTGGAATTACCATCAAAATACATTTTTTTACCTCTGCATTTTCTATTCCTACTATTTTCCAGCCCATTAGCTTGAAAAATATGAATTTGTACAATAGTTTTTTCATTAATCATTCAAAATTTGGTGCAAAATAAAAGATTTAATGCTAAATTTGAGTAAAAGCATTAAAAATGATTCAAAAATTTTTCAGTTATATAATTCCAGTTAAAATATTTAAAAAGAAATCTGCAAGAAGTAAAATAATTGAAGTAACCTGGGCAAATGGAGAATTGGTATTAGATTCTGAAAACACCAATTATTCATACGGAAGTCTACAACGTATATTAAGGTATGGACTTAGAAATATTGGTTACGACAAAATTTTAAAAATGGATCATATCTTATTATTGGGAGTTGCTGGCGGAAGTGTTGTAAAAACCTTAGTTGACGAAATTGAATATAAAGGAAAAATTACTGGAGTAGAAATTGATCCAGATATGATTCAGGTTGCAAATCAATATTTTAATTTAAACAAAATCAAGCAATTAGAACTTATAATTGATGATGCGTTTGAATTTGTTTTGAAGACAAAAGATCAATACAATCTTATTATCATAGATGTTTTTGAAGATACAAATATGCCGAACTTTTTATTCGAAAAATTCTTTTTAAACAGAATTTGCACACTTCTAAAAGAGAATGGTTTTATTTTATTCAACACAATGATTTTAGACGAAGCTCATAATGTTAGAAATAGAAAATATATTTCTGAAGTAAATTTAGAAACATTTACTGCAAAAATGCTTCCGAGAATAGAAGTACACAATGAATTAATAATTATAAATAAAGTTGCTTAATATTTTATGAAACCCCTTAGCTCTATACTAAACGCCTTACCACCTACTAAAATTATTGATGCCGAAATTAATATTTCTGATTATGTACCATTGAATTTATCGGTTTCTAATCAAGAATTAATAGATGCTAAGTTGGAAACTTCTCATGATTTTGAGAATTATATTTTTAATTATTTAAAAGAAAAAAAAGCACGAGTCGCTTTTGGAGGTTATATTGAAGGGCGACTTTTATATCAAAGAAGTACTATATTTTTTAACGAATCTAAGCCAGAACGAAATATTCATATTGGTTTAGATTTATGGACAAATGCTGGAACACAAGTTCTTGCTGCACTTGACGGAAAAGTTCATAGCTTTAAAAACAATGAAGGTTTGGGCGACTACGGCCCTACTATCATCTTAGAACATGCTGTAGAAAATGAAAAATTTTATACTTTATACGGACATTTATCGTTAGAAAGTATAGAAAATTTAAAGATTGGAGACTATTTTAAAAAAGGTGATCAAATCGCCACTTTAGGAGAATCTTCTGTAAATGGAGATTATGCGCCGCATGTCCATTTTCAGATTATTCATAATATCGAAAATTATTGGGGAGATTATCCTGGTGTTTGCAATGCAAAAGATCTAAACTTTTATATTGAAAATTGTCCCGATCCTAACTTATTATTAAAAATTACTTAAATAGTTATGAAGAAAGCAGGATTGATTATATGTTTGTTGTTATTAATTGGATGTAAATCTAAAACAGTTAGCAGAGATACAGAAGATTTAAAAATTAAAAAAGTTTCTGGAACAGAAGTAAATGCAAATCAGCAGCGAAAAGCGTATGATTTAGGAAAAAGAGTTTTAGAAACTTGTAATACTTCAAAATTTAAACCTTTTAATGAAACTGAAGTAACTAAATCGGTGATGGAAAACACAACTGAAGAGCGTTTAACCAAAACCTGTCAAAGATTTAGACAATATTATGGAAGTTTTATTGATTTAAAATTAGATGGAGTTTACAAAACCAAACAAGAAGTTATTTATCGTTATCATGCATTGTATTCTAAAAAAGTAGCAAACAAAGAATTACGTGTTTTTGTAAATGAGGATAATCTTGTTTCTGCCATAAAATCAATGGATTGGGATGAAAAATTTGACGCCAAATTAGCCGATCAATAAATATAAAAACTATGAATTTTAAATTACCGCTTTTTCTTTTATTGTTTGTTTCAACTTTTGCTTCAGCACAGCAAAGTATAAGTGTAAAAGGTTCAGCCCCTTTTCCGGCAACGCAGGAATACACTTTTATCTGCGAAAAATATGCTTATACAGGCGAAATAAAAGTTCAAATTGCAAAAACAGATAAAGGCGGTATTTTAAAAATGACCATTAATACCGCAAATGACAAAGCTAGAATTGCAGGCGGTGTCTATGTTGATTTAGCTAACGCAGACGTTATTGCTTGTACAGATAAAAATGTAAAAGAATCTGCAGATGGCAAAACAACATCCTATTATTACTTTACTCCTACTGAATGGCTAAAGCTTAAAAAGAATGATATCTATGCCGTTAGATTTATTATTGCTGGCGGTCCAGATAATTTTGGAAACCAAACAGGGCATTTTACAGCTTACAATAAAATGAATTACTTTTCTACAGCTTACGATAAATCTAAAAAATCTTTTGACACAGCTAAAGAAATTAGTGTACTATAAGTCTTTTTTTATCTAATTAATCTTATATTTATCGGAAATATTTTTTCTTATGAATGCAAATGAAGCTTTAATTGCTAAATTTTATACCGCCTTCGCGAATGCCGATGCCGAAACAATGATTGAATGCTATCACCCAAAAATTCATTTTATTGATCCCGCTTTCGGTTTATTAAAAGAAGATCAGGTTGCAAAAATGTGGAAAATGCTTCTTTTAAAAAGTAAAGGAAATATAAAAATTGAATTTTCAAATGTAAAAGCAGACGATTCAAATGGTTCTGCAAATTGGGTTGCTACTTATAATTTTAGTAAAACAAACAGAAAAGTAGTTAATCGAATTTATGCAGAGTTTGTTTTTCAAGATGGTTTAATTATCAAACACACCGACAATTTCGATATTTGGAAATGGTCAAAACAAGCTTTTGGCACGACTGGCTATTTATTGGGCTGGACAGGATTTTTTCAAAAGAAAGTTCAAAGTCAAGCTCTATTATCCTTACAGAAATTTCAAGAAACAAAATAAAATGCTTAAATTGAATATTCTTATACACTAAAAGTATATAATGAGTTTTCAATTTTATATCTGCCTTTTCTTCGATTCTAATTATTTGTTACTTATTGTTTTTTAGTAAAAGTGTTAATCTAAATACTGATGAAAGAAATTGTACACAAAAAATTAAATCAATTACAGGCAACTGCAATTTGCGGAAACGATATCAGCTCTTCATGTTTATACGTTTCAGCTTTAACTATTTTATATGCAGGACAATATGCTTGGATTTCATTGCTAATTGTTGCTGTTGTTTTATTTCTTTTCAGAAAAATTTATGGAGAAGTTGTTGGCGCAATTCCATTAAATGGAGGAGCTTACAATGTTTTACTAAATACGTCTACAAAGCGGTTGGCGTCTTTGGCGGCAACTTTAACCGTTTTGTCTTATATGGCAACAGCCGTAATTTCTGCTTCAGAAGGAATGCATTATTTACACGGAATTTTTGAAGGATTAAATGTAACCATTGCAACTGTTGTTGTTTTAGTTTTGTTTACTGGACTCGCAATTTTAGGAATAGGAGAATCTGCATTTGTTGCCGTTGTGATTTTCCTGACACATATCGGAACTTTAACATTATTAGTTCTAGCATCTCTTTGGTTTGTTCTAAATCATGGTTTAGATATTTTCCATTTTAATTGGCAAACTCCAATAACTTCAGGAAGTATAAAAACAGCACTTTTTTTAGGTTTTTCTGCTGCAATGCTCGGAATTTCAGGATTTGAAAGTTCTGCCAATTTTGTTGAAGAACAAGAACACGGTGTTTTTCCTAAAACGCTGCGCAATATGTGGGGAATTGTAAGTTTCTTTAATCCTGTAATTGCTATTTTATTGATAAGTGTAATTCCGTTAACTGAAGTTGGCGAAAACAAAGAATCTCTTTTAGCACATTTAGGACAAACAACTGGCGGTTCTTGGCTGGCGTGGTTAATTTCAATTGACGCGGTTATGGTACTTTGCGGAGCTGTTTTAACTTCGTTTGTTGGAGTTTCTGGACTTTTAAACCGAATGACATTAGATAGAATTCTACCCAATTATTTTCTAAAACAAAACGAAAGAGGTTCACATTACAGAATTATCCTGAGCTTTTTAATTCTTTGCATATCAGTACTTTTTGCTACAAAAGGACATTTAGAATCTTTAGCTGGAGTTTATACATTTTCATTTCTTGCTGTTATGGCTTTATTTGGAATTGGCAATTTGCTTCTTAAATACAAACGAAAAAAATTGCCTAGACCAGAACGTGCGCGCGGAATAGCGGTACTCGCGGCCGTTTTATTTGTAATCGCTGCTTTCCTAGGAAATATGCGTCTGAATATCAACTCCTTTTATACCTTTTTACAATATATGGTTCCAGCTTTAATTTTCATCGGAATCATGCTGAACCGTGTTATTCTAATTCGTTTATTGATTGAAGCTTTACAATATTTCTATCAGCCTTTGCGCAGAATGGTAATTTTAAGCAATCGTTATCTTCAAAATTTAAGCTCACAGATTAACTCGCAAGAGTTTGTATTTTTTACCAAAGGTGATGATATTACTATTTTAAATAAAGTTCTGCAATATGTTGAAGACAACGAAACAACCAAAAAACTAAAAATAGTTCACGTAAAAAGTGAAGCCGTTGATAATGAAGCGCTCAAAAAAGATCTCGAAGTTTTAGATCGCGCTTACGACGGACTTGATATTGAATACATAGAAATCGACGGTGTTTTTGGTCCTGAAATTATAGATGAACTTTCTGAAAAATGGAAAATCCCGAAGAACTTTATGTTTATAGGCTCGCCTGGAAATAAATTTTCTTATCGTGTAGCAGATCTAGGCGGTGTTCGCTTGATTATGTAATTTTTTAGAAGCAGACGAAATCGGTTTTTACAAGACCAATTGTCCCGCTATCCGTTGCAATTTTTTGTTCCGAACCCCGTAACAAAAAGATTTCCACTTCTATCGGGGCTAAATTAGAAATTATATTTTTCATAAGAACTAAAAAAAAAGTTTTCTCAAAACTTTGACAAAGTTGCAAATCAAACTTAAATAAAAAACCCGACAGGTTTTTAAAACCTGTCGAGTTTATTTAAAATTTAAAAAAATCTTTGCGCTCTTTAGCGTAAATCTTTGCGAACTTTGCGGTTAAAAAACTAAGATTTAAACCAGCTTTCTACCAATTCATCTTCAAAAGAAGTAGCATTTTTATGGATAAATTCATTTCTCATTTTATCATAAGAATAATCCAAAGCCCATTCTTTATGCTTTTGCGCCAATTCTTTAATACTTTGGCAAACAAAAGCAATTTCCTTATCTGTAGTTGTTGGGTGAATTGACATTCTGATCCATCCTGGTTTTTTGATTAAATCACCAATTGTAATTTCATTAACCAATTTATTAGAAGTTTCCTGATCAACGTGCAGTAAATAATGACCGTAAGTTCCTGCACAGCTGCATCCGCCTCTAGTTTGAATTCCAAAACGGTCGTTCAAAATTTTCACACCTAAGTTAAAGTGAAGATCATCAATAAAAAACGAAATTACACCAAGACGTTCTTTGTGCTGACCAGCTAAAATTTTGATATTCGAAATAGGTTCTAATTCACTAAAAACATAATCAACAATTTCATGTTCACGCTGCATGATGTTTTCAATTCCCATTTCTTCCTTCAATTCAATAGCCAAAGCCGTTTTTATTACTTGAAGAAAACCTGGCGTTCCGCCATCTTCACGATCTTCGATATTATCGATATATTTATGTTCTCCCCAAGGATTTGTCCAGCTTACCGTTCCTCCGCCAGGACAATCAGGAATCATATTATTGTATAATTTCTTATTGAAAATTAAAACTCCAGAAGTTCCAGGACCTCCTAAAAATTTGTGAGGTGACATAAAAACGGCATCCAAATAAGATTCTGGATCTGCCGGATGCATGTCAACTTCTACATAAGGACCAGAGCAAGCAAAATCAACAAAACATACTCCATTATGTTGGTGCATAACTTTTGCTGCCTCATGATAAGGTGTTCTCAATCCTGTAACATTCGAACATGCAGTAATAGAAGCAATTTTAATCGTTCTGTCTTTATACTTTTCTAATAATATTTCTAGATTCTCAACATTAAAAAGTCCTTTTTCACAAGACGGAATAATTTCAACATCAGCAATAGTTTCTAACCAAGAAGTCTGATTAGAATGATGCTCCATATGCGAAATAAAAACAATTGGCTTTTTCTCAGCTGGAACATTCGTAAAAGACTTTAGGTTTTCAGGAACTTTTAATCCTAGAATACGCTGAAATTTATTGATAACACCTGTCATACCAGTTCCATCTGTAATCAAAACGTCATCATTATTTGCATTTGCATGACGCTTAATTATATGTCTAGCATGATGATATGCTTTTGTCATAGCGGTACCAGAAACTGTAGTTTCTGTATGTGTGTTGGCAACAAAAGGTCCAAATTGATTCAAAAGCTTATCTTCAATCGGACGATATAATCTTCCGCTGGCAGTCCAGTCAGTATATATGATTGATTTTCTGCCATAAGGTGACGTAAATTCCTGATTTATACCGACAATATTTTGTCTAAATTCCTGAAAATAAGTTTCAAGAGTGATGGTACTATTTTTGCTATCCATTAGTTGTGCCTTGTGTTCGACTGCAAATATATCGTTTTTTTATAAAATTGCGAATTTATCAATACTAAACTTCAAACATTAAATATCTGTTTAGTATATTTAGTTAAAAGATCTTTTTTTTAATAAATTATCATAATACCCTATCGAATTAATAGGTAATAAACCAATAGAAATTATTATTTATGGGAAATTTATCAGTAGCTACCTTTGGTGGTGGTTGTTTTTGGTGTATAGAAGCTGTAATTCAGCGCTTAAAAGGAATAGAATCAATAAAATCGGGTTATTCAGATGGATTTATTAAAAATCCTGCTTATCGTGAAGTTTGTACAGGAAGAACTGGACATGCAGAAGTCATTCAAGTTACTTTCAATCCTGACATAATTTCATATCATGACTTAATTTTCATCTTTATGACAAGTCATGATCCAACAACTTTAAATCGACAAGGTGGCGATAGCGGAACACAATATCGTTCTATTGTTCTTTATCATGATGAAGAGCAAAAAGAAATTGCAGAAAAAGTTTTTGAGGAAGTACAACCTGCTTACGCAGATCCTATCGTTACGCAATTAAAACCTTTTGAAGTTTTTTATGAAGCAGAAGATTATCATCAAAATTATTATAATGAAAATCAAGAAGCTAGATATTGCCAAGTTGTAATTGATCCAAAAATTCAGAAACTTAAAAAAATGTACGCTGATCGATTGATTGGCTAAATTTTTTTTTTTGCCACAGATTAAATGGATTAGAGATTATATTTTTTCGAAGCAGATTGTCTCCCTGAGCAAAGTCGAAGGGCGTTCCAATTGGACTCGGGCTTCGACTTCGATCAGCCTGACAAAAATATGAACAAAAAATAATTTTAATCTTTGTAATATGTGGCGCAAAATAAGAAAGTAATAAAATGAAAAATCTTAAAATAAATAATCGATTTACAGCAGAATTACCAGCAGATCCTGATTTGACAAATGAAATTCGTCAGGTAAAAAATACGCTGTTTTCTTATGTAAATCCAACAAAACCTTCAAATCCAAAATTGATTCATGCATCCGAAGAAGTTGCTGAATTGGTTGGGATTTCTAAAGATGAAATTCATTCAGAAGAATTTTTAAATACTTTTTCAGGAAAAGAAATTTATCCTGAAACGCATCCATTTGCAATGTGTTATGCGGGACATCAATTTGGAAATTGGGCTGGACAATTGGGAGATGGAAGAGCAATTAATCTAACTGAAGTTGAAAACAATAATCAGTTTTATACCCTTCAATTAAAAGGTGCTGGAAAAACGCCATATTCAAGAACCGCAGATGGTTTAGCCGTTTTGCGTTCATCCATTAGAGAATATTTGTGCGCAGAGGCAATGTATAATTTAGGTGTTCCTACTACTCGATCGCTTTCTTTAATTCTTTCAGGAGATCAGGTTTTAAGAGATATTTTATACAACGGAAATCCTGCATACGAAAAAGGAGCCATTGTTTGTAGAGTTGCGCCTTCTTTTATTCGTTTTGGAAGTTTTGAAATGCTTACAGCTAGAAATGAGCTAAAAAATTTAAAGCAATTTGTTGAGTTTACAATCAAACATTATTTTCCAGAAATTACTGGAGAACCAAAAGAGCAATATTTACAGTTTTTCAAGAAAGTTGCCAATACAACTCGTGAAATGATTTTGCATTGGCAACGTGTTGGTTTTGTTCATGGCGTAATGAATACTGATAATATGTCGATTCATGGAATTACGATTGATTACGGTCCGTATGGTTGGTTAGAAAATTATGATCCAGATTGGACTCCAAATACAACAGACAGCCAAAATAGAAGATATCGTTTCGGAAACCAGCCGCAAGTCGCGCAGTGGAATTTATTTCAATTGGCTAATGCGCTTTATCCGTTAATCAATGAAGCTGCTCCGTTAGAAAAAATCTTAGATTCATTTATTACTGATTTTGAGGAAGATTACAAAGTAATGTTTTTAAGTAAATTAGGAATATTTACTTCAAGTGAAGCTGATGATAAAATCATTAAAGGTTTAGAAGAAATTCTCCAATTATCGGAAACAGATATAACGATTTTTTTTAGAAATCTAAGCCTGATTAAAAAAGACGATTCTGTTGAACAGGCATTCGAAAAAATTGAATATGCGTTTTATTTGCCAGAAGAAATTAAAGAAAAAATTCTTGATGCTTGGCAAAAATGGCTTTCAGTTTATTTAAAAAGATTAAATGCAGAAACAATTTCTGATGAAGAACGCGCTTCAAAAATGAATCTTATAAATCCGAAATATGTTTTACGAAATTATATGGCGCAATTAGCAATTGATTCAGCTGACAAAGAAGATTATTCTTTAGTTGATGAATTGTTTCAGCTTTTAAAGAATCCCTACGCCGAACAACCCGAATCTGAAAAATGGTTTGCTAAACGCCCAGATTGGGCAAGAACTAAAGTTGGATGTTCAATGCTTTCTTGTAGTTCATAAAAGTTTTTTGCCACAGATTAAAAAGATTTCAATGATTAATCCTTTGAATCCTTTAATCTGTGGTAAACTTTTTTTATTTCGAAGTGATATAATCCACAATCATATTAGCGTGAATTCTTGAATTTTCAATAAACCACTTATGTGTTTGCATTCCGCCACAGACAACGCCCGCAAGAAATAATCCTTCAATATTTGTTTCCATAGTTTCTGGATTATAATTTGGAATTTTCAATTCATCATCAGAAAGTTGAATTCCGATGTTTTCTAAGAAATTTAAATCCGGTTTGTAGCCAGTTAAAGCCAAAACGAAATCATTCTCAATTGTAATTTTTCCGTTAGGAGTTTCAATCTCAACCTCATTTTCTCTAATTTCAGTAATATTAGATTCAAAATAAGCTTTTATACTTCCTTCTTCAATACGGTTTTCTATATCTGGTTTTACCCAATATTTCACACGATTGTTGATTTCGTTTTTACGAATAACCATTGTTACTTCGGCGCCTTTTCTCCAACATTCCAGAGCTGCATCTACAGAAGAATTATTGGCTCCCACAACTAAAACTTTTCTAAAAGCATATTCGTGAGCTTCTTTATAATAATGACGAACTTTCGGAAGGCTTTCACCTAAAACATTCATTTCAATCGGAATATCATAAAAGCCAGTTGCAATTACTACATTTTTAGATGAATAGTTTTGCTTATCGGTTTTAATTTGAAAAACACCATTTTCTTTTTGAACATCAATAACTTTTTCAAACAAATTGATATTGAATTTAAAATAACGGTGAATATTTCTGTAATATTCTAAAGCTTCCTGACGCCCAGGTTTTGGCGCTAAACAATTAAACGGAATTTCTCCAATTTCTAATCTTTCTGCTGTTGAAAAAAAAGTCATATACAACGGATAATTGAAAATACTGTTTACAATTGCTCCTTTTTCAATAATTAAATATTTCAGATTTTTCTTTTCTGCTTCTATCGCACAAGCCAAACCAATTGGTCCACCTCCTACAATAATAAGGTCGTATGTTGATTCTGTCATTTTATTTTTGCCAGTCTTTAAAAGGATTCTTGCTCAAATAGGCGTTGTAATATCTTTGGTCGTTTGTTACTTCTTCACCAAGCCATTCTGGTTTTTCAAAAGCTTCATCTTCAGAATTTAATTCAATTTCTGCCATAACTAAGCCTTCATTCTCGCCGTAAAATTCGTCTACTTCATAAACATGAATTCCTGCTTTAATTTCATAGCGAGTCTTTTCAATTTTTCCTTTTTCGCAAAGTTTCAAAAGCTCTTGCGCTTCATCAATTGGAATTTCATTTTCCCATTCGAAACGAGACATACCGCCGCTTTGACCGATACCTTTTATGGTTATAAAGCCTTTATTTCCTTTAATTCTCACTCTAACAGTGCGTTCAGGAACAGAACTTAAATAACCTTGAGCAATTTGATTCTGAGCAAAAGCTTGATTCTTGAAGTCGTTAGATTTTACAAGAAATTTTCTTTCTATTTCGACCATTTTTTAATTTGAATTATTTTTAATGCAAGTTACTCATTTAAATTTAGAGGTTACGAAATAACAAAATCAAAAATATGTTAATTGAATTTTTGGCACACAAAGACAAAACATTAAAATAACTGATTATTAATACGTTACCTATTATTTTTTTAGTTAAATTTGAGAGAATCTAAACTCATCATCTATGTCTAAAAAAGCACTTTATCTATTAGGCATTGCGATAACCATTATTTTAGGTACATTTTTATATCTAAAATTCTGCTGCAACTGCTCTGACAAAACAACAACAGATGATGCTCCTAAAATAGTTTCCCCAGCTGTTCAAGAGCCAAATTTTGTTCCGTTTGTATTAAATGGTTCGGGAATTGAATATCAAACACATGATAATCTCAAGTTCCTTAAAAACAGCGCCATTCTCGTAATGCCTGTAAGCGATTCTGTAACAACTGGTATCGAAAAATTGAAAGCTTTCTTGTCTTCAAACCCGAAACAAAAAGTAACAATAACCGGTTATGCCACATCTGACGAGAAAAACACTACTACTTTTGAAAATCTTGGATTGGCGAGAGCAAATGATGTCAAGAATTATTTTGTTTCAAAAGGAATGTCGGAAAACCAATTCAATACAAAAGGAGAAATTCTAGACAACTGGAAAATGAGTGCAGATACTCTTCTTGGACCTGCTGATTATTCATTTGATGCAATTGACTCTACTTCAGCTGTTAGTAACGAATCGAGTGCATTAAGAGATAAAATTAATGCAGATCCTTTAATTCTTCATTTTAATACAAATCAATCCCGACTAAATTTAACTGATGCGGAAAAGCAAAAAATTACTGCAATTTCTCAATACTTAGAACAAGTCAAAGACGCTGTTGTTCTAGTTGTAGGGCATTCAGATAATGTCGGAAATCGTGATTCTAACATCATTTTAGGTCAAAAAAGAGCTGATTTTTCTAAAAATTATCTTTCTAAAAACGGTATTGATGCGGCAAGAATTGAAACTTCTTCTAAAGGTCCAGATGAACCTATCGGCGATAACAATACTTCTGAAGGCAAAGCAGAAAACCGAAGAACTGTCATTACAATTAAATAATTAAAAACATACAATCATGAACATACCTTGTATCTTAATACCTGCTCTAGTAGGCCTTATATGTGGAATTTTAGGTTATTTACTAGGAAAAATGAATTCTAAAAATGATGATTCGTTAGCATTGTCTTTACAAGCTGATTTAGATGCATGCAAAGCAAATACTAAGAACTTGAATGCTAGAATTGCTACTTTGGAAGCAGATTTAGCTGCAAAAGCAAAAGTAACAACTCAGTCATTTGCTGCAGCTGCTCCAACTTTAATTCCGTTTGACGCCACTTTGGCAGCAAATGTTTTAGGCAAAAAAATAAAAGAAAACGATTTGAAAATTGTCGAAGGAATCGGACCAAAAATAGAAGCTTTATTTAATAATGATGGCATCAAAACTTGGCATGAATTATCTCAAGCGTCAACTGAAAAACTGCAATCTATTTTGGATTCTGGCGGAGAAAATTACGCTATACATAATCCAAGTACTTGGGCTAAACAAGCTTTGTTAGCTTATCAAGGAAAATGGCAGGAATTAAAAGATTGGCAAGACAGTCTTTTAGGTGGAAAAGAGTAAAATATAGGTTTAGAGGGACAGAGTTACAAAGAAACAAAGGTTTATCTTTTGTGCAAAACTCCGTCCCTTTTGCTTTTATTTTTTCTCCTATCTTAAATCACAAAAAAAGGTACAAAGTTTTAAACCTTTGGACCTTTTTCCCTTTGTTACTTTAAACCTTCTAAAAAAAATCCGATTGCCATTCTTTTGAATTGTTATACCAAAGTTTTCCATTTTTAACTTCAAGCGGACAATCTATATTATTAGTATATAAAGCGCCGGTTCCTAAACCTTGTGGCATTTCTGAATTTAAAGTAAATGTCCACTGTGCAATTGCATTAAGTCCAATGTTGCTTTCTAAAGCAGATGTAATCCACCAGCCAATATTATATTTATTAGCTAAATCTATCCATTCTTTTGTTCCTTTGAAACCGCCAATAAAACTTGGTTTCAAAATTATATATTGTGGTTTGATTTTTTGTAACAGATTTTCTTTTTCTTCGAATGGAAATACGCCAATTAATTCTTCATCTAAAGCAATTGGAAATGGCGTTTCTTTACAAAGTTCTGCCATTTCTAAAATATTCCCCTTTTTAATTGGCTGTTCTATACTATGGAGCTGAAATTGATTAAGTTGCTTTAATTTATCTAAAGCTTCACTTTTATCAAAAGCACCATTTGCATCGACTCTAATTTCGACCTCTTCGGGTGAAAAGTGACTTCTAATAAACTGCAATAATTCTAATTCTTTTTGAAAATCAATTGCTCCAATTTTAAGCTTTATACAATTAAAACCAGTTGCTAATTTTTCTTCAATCTGTTCTTTCATAAAAGAAGCTTCTCCCATCCAAACTAAACCATTTATGTTAATGGAACTTGTTTGTTTAGTAAAATCAGATGGAAATAAAATATACGGATTTTCGCTTTTTAAGGATAGAAAAGCCATTTCTACACCAAATTGAATAGAAGGAAATTCTAATAGAGAATTCCAAAGTTTTGTTTCTCCTAAATGAATATTATCGCAAGTCCATTTTAGTTTTTCTTCATAATCTGGGCGATCGTCAGCACTCAAACCTCTTAAAATACCACATTCGCCTATTCCTTTTTTACCATTTTCTTCGAGAATTATAAACCAAGTTTCTTTTTCGGTCATAACGCCTCTAGAAGTTCCAGAAGGGCGTTTAAAATCGAGTAAATATTTGTGGTAAGAAGCTTTCATTTTTTAAGGTGCTAAGATGGTAAGATAATGAGGTGCTAAGATTAACAAAGAGAATCTATGAAACATTTCATATCTAAGAACTTAATTATATAATTTTAATATTCTTTCGAAATCTTTAGACGGAAGTCCAGCTTTTTCAAAGGCTGCAAAATCTAATTTCGTTTTTGCAATCCAGCTTAAACTGTCTGTTACGTTTTGAGTTTGGTATTTTTTGTAGATTGTTTTTGCTGAACTGTAATCACCGTTTACTAAATAAGTGTGTGCCAAATTTAGTTTAATCATCAATTCGGTATCATCTAGTTTTTCTCCTTCTAGCAATACTTTTAATGCTTTTGCATATTGCTTTGTCAAAATGTAGCAATATCCTAATGAACTATAATCTAAAGCCGTAGCTTTTCCTTCGTTTACAATTGTATTAAATTTTGGAATCGCTTCATTATATTTTTGACTTTTAATTAAAGAAGCTGCTTGCGTTCTTAAATCATTGAAGACATTTTTAGAAATGTCCGCATCTTTATAACACGCATTTCCGAAATCTTTGTAGACTTTTGTTTTTTCAACAGCTAATAATTTTTGAAACTCATCATAGCGATACTGTTTCATTATTTTATTTAAAATGCAAACACAGAAATCATCAGAATTGGCCATTTTTTGAGCCATTGTAGAAGTTTTACACAGGCTTATAATTTCGTTTTTATTGTCTTGATTCCAGCCACGACTCAATTTTGTATCGACCCAAGGCACAACTTCTAAAACTACTTTTTGACTCAAAATCCAATTTTTGCTTTCAAAACCAAACCAAATAGTGCTGATATTTTCTTTAAGACAAGAAGATCTATTTACTGACAATCTTTTGGCATCTTTGCTAACAGGTTCAGCCTGAGAATAACATGCTTTGTCTATTTTGCCGTCTGCGATATATTTTTTTGCATTTTCATTTGAGGTAAAAATGGAATACGTACATTCATCATCTCCGGAAATTTTGGACATCAAAAAAACTGCTCCAGCCGATCCCTGACTAACTCCTGTTGGATCTGGAATAGATTTCAATAAAGAAACCAGGCTGTTCGCCATTTCCTGATTTTTATCTAAAAGTGTGATTCTATAAACAATTTCTGTAGTTCCAACGGGTAAATCTTCTGTTGGTATCGAAATTCTATCTCGCGCAGGAACCATAATTTCTTTGGTTGTAGCACGCTCTTTGTCCCAATAACCATCTTTTTGAGCAAAAGCGTTAAAAGAAAAAGTAATTAAAAGAGACAGAATTATTTTTTTGAAAGTTGAATTTTGTGAGGATGTTTTAATTGCCACAGATTTCACAGATTAAAATGATTTTTATTTTAAAAACTTCACGAAATGAATAACATAGATTGTGCCAAATAACTTTCTTATGAAAATGAGCGCCCTAGCCCGATTACTTCACTAAAATTTTATTTTTATTGGAGTTCAGTGAACTTCGTTTGTAGCGATATCCTTTTGTGGTCTCTTTTTTTTACGAGACCACAAAAGATATAACGTATAGCGGGATTAGCTCCTTCCTTCGACTTCGCTCAGGATAAAATTATAATTCTATTGATTCTCCGATTTGTAAAAGCATTAAATCTTTTCCTTTATCGAAAAATTTACGAATCGCTTCTTCATGATTGATTTCGATATAACCAAATGTATCGAAATGATAGCCTAAAATTTTATCGCATTCTACAAAATCAGAAGCAATAATAGCATCTTCAACATCCATTGTAAAATTATTGCCGATTGGAAGAATTACTAAATCTAATTCTGTGCGAAGCGGAATTAACTTCATATCGTAAGTCAAAGCAGTATCTCCAGCGATGTAAATGTTTTTATGTTCGCCTTCGATAACAAATCCGCCAGGATTTCCTCCGTAAGATCCATCTGGAAAACTACTTGAGTGAATTGCAGTTACATATTTTACATTTCCAAAATCGAATTTCCAGCTTCCACCGTGATTCATTGGATGCGATTTGAATCCTTTGTTTCCATAATAAGTTGCAATTTCTGCGTTTGAAACAATAACTGCATTTGTGTTTTTTGCAATCGCTTCAACGTCTAAAACGTGATCGCCATGTGCATGTGTAAGCAAAATATAATCTGCTTTTAGCGAATTAATATCAATTGCTGCGGCTTGCGGATTTCCTGTAATAAATGGATCCACAATAATATTTTTTCCTCCAACTTCAATTCCTAATGAAGCGTGTCCGTAAAATGTAATTTTCATTTTTTCACCTTTTTTAATTAATGGTATTTTATCTTCCTCCTAAAAACAGGTTTACAATAATGTCTGAAATCAACGAAATCATACAAACTGTCAATAAAATTGAAAGTAAAAATGTACTTAGTGCCAGTTTTTTCAATTCTGGATCTAATAATTTTGGATTTTGATTTTTATAAACCGTAATTAAATGTTTAGTTAATGGAATGTAAGCCAATAAAAACAAATACTGATCAAAATTGTAATCGCTCAAAACAGCAAAAACAACTACCAAAATCATTGCAGTAATTATTAATGTGTAATGATAAACTTTTGCATTTTCAGCTCCAATTTGCACTACAATTGTATTTTTACCTGCTTTTTTATCAGATTCCTGATCTCGCATATTGTTTAAGTTTAAAACTCCAACGCTCAATAATCCAATTGAAATTGCTGGAAGAATCAAAAGCGGATCAATTTCTTTTGCATACAAAAAGTTAACACCTAAAGTGCTTACTAATCCGAAAAAGACAAATACAAATACATCTCCAAATCCTCTATATCCGTAAGCAGAATTTCCAACTGTATATCGAATTGCAGACACGATTGCAGCAATTCCTAACAATAAGAAAAAGATTGAGTAACCAAAATTGTCTTTTCCGAAAGCAAAATAAATCAAGATTATTGCTGATAATAAAGTCAATAACGACGTAATTATAATGGCTTTTTTCATTGCCTGAGGCGTGATAACACCGCTCTGAATAGCTCGCTGTGGCCCAACTCGATCTGCATTATCAGTTCCTTTTACCCCATCTCCATAATCGTTGGCAAAGTTCGACAAAACCTGCAAACCTAATGTTGTTAAAAGTGCAAAACCAAAAACTTTCCAGCTAAATACTTCTGTAGGTGTGTTAATAGTTTCTGTTGGATTAGACAATGCGTAAATACTTCCAACTATAATTCCAGAAACGGATAAAGGTAATGTGCGCAATCTTGCGGCTTCAATCCAATGTTTCATTTATGTTTTTGTTTATTTGGTTTCATGTTTCAAGTTTCAAGTTATTTACAAAACGTGTAACCTGAAACTTGAAACCTGAAACAATTTATTTAATTTAAGGCAACCATTTATTTTCACCAAAGTTTGGTTTTCTTTTTTCTAAGAAAGCATTTCTTCCTTCTTTAGCTTCTTCAGTCATGTAAGCTAAACGAGTTGCTTCTCCTGCAAAAACTTGTTGTCCAACCATTCCGTCGTCTGTTAAGTTCATGGCAAATTTTAGCATTTTTATAGAAGTTGGCGATTTCTGAAGGATTTCTTGAGCCCATTCGTAAGCGGTCGCTTCTAATTCGTCATGTGGAATTACAGCATTTACCATTCCCATTTCGAAAGCTTCTTGTGCAGAATAATTTCTACCTAAAAAGAAAATTTCACGTGCTTTTTTCTGACCAACCATTTTAGCCAAATATGCTGATCCGTAACCACCGTCAAAGCTAGTTACGTCTGCATCTGTTTGTTTAAAAATAGCATGTTCTTTACTTGCAAGCGTCATATCGCAAACTACGTGCAAACTATGTCCGCCACCAACAGCCCAGCCAGGAACAACAGCAATTACAACTTTTGGCATAAAACGAATTAAACGCTGTACTTCTAGAATATTCAGACGGTGTTGTCCGTCTTCTCCAACATATCCCTGATGTCCGCGCGCATTTTGATCACCGCCGCTGCAGAAAGAATAAACTCCATCTTTGGTCGAAGGACCTTCTGCAGAAAGTAAAACTACTCCAATTGAAGTGTCTTCTTGTGCATCATAAAAAGCTTGGTATAATTCTGAAGTAGTTTTAGGACGGAAAGCATTTCTAACATTTGGTCTGTTAAAGGCTATTCTCGCTACTCCATTACATTTTTTATAGGTTATATCTTCAAATTCTCTGGCTGTAATCCAATCCATTTTGATTTTTTTGTTTAAAATAATTATAGCGTAAAAATAAGGCATTTTTCCTATTTTACCTACTCAAATTACTTTAAGTCTTTAGCAAATTATCCTGCAATGTTAACAATTGGTATTTACTTACAAAAAATAACATTTTTTAACATTAGTTTAGAAAAATAATAATTAATTTTACACCCTAGAAATCAATAAGATACATTTTATTTATCAGATTTCAGATTGATTTTCTTTCACTGATTTATTAACCTAAAAAATGATTTTTTTGAGAAAATTTAAAAAATTTGTCGCTCATTTTTTTAGGGTTTTAATTAATAGACCTCAAAACAAAGAGCAAATGATTTATGTGTTAGTCGAAACTTCAAAGAGAAAAAAGTAACACCTAAGGTTAAAAGTTAGAATTGTATCTATAATTAGTATATAAATGATAACGAAGAAGAGGAAAAAGTACTAATTCACACTTTCTAAAAGTTATTTTATAAACCAATGGTTAAGCCGTGAAATTATCTTTTTGCTTTTAAGATTTATGCATCAAATTATTTAAAAGACATACCGTCGATAGGATAATTTCTAAAATTTATAAAGCTATTATCCAGAGAGGGATTCGAATTATTTTATTTCTGTTTTTTTTTAATTACAATTTTTTTTAAAACTAGAATAAAAAGCGAAAGGCTGCTTGTAATGAGCAGCCTTTTGTATTATTATACTTTAGAATTCAATCTTTTAATTGATAAGATAAATTCCGTCTTCTTTGATTTCGATTAATTTTTCTTTGTATAAAGAACCAATCGCTTTTTTAAATGATTTTTTACTCATTTTCAAAACGGTCTTAATGTCTTCTGGATGCGAATTATCATTTAAACGAAGAAAACCTCTGCTTGCTCTCAATTCGCTTAGAATTTTTTCAGCATTTGGCTCGATACTTTCAAAACCTTGTGCTTGAATGGCAACATCAATTTTATTGTCAGGACGAATATTTTTAATATAACCGCGCATTCTGTCGCCAGTTCTTATCGAATCATCATAAACTTCATCTTTATATAAAAGGCCTTTATGTTGCTCGTTTATAATTACATTTATTCCCATATCTGTAATATGAGAAACAATTAAATCTACTTCTTCTCCTTTTTCAACCGTCAATTGATCATTGCTCAAAAACTGATTTGTTTTACTCGAAGCAACCAAACGATTGGTTTGTTTGTCCATATATAAGTAAACCAAATAACGTTTTCCTTTTTCCATTGGGCGTGCTTGTTCTTTAAACGGAACAAGAATGTCTTTTTCCATTCCCCAATCCATAAAAGCACCAACATTATTAATGTAATTTACTCTTAAAAGCGCAAATTCATTCAATAAAATATAAGGAACTAAAGTCGTTGCAACTGGTCGTTGTTCGTGATCCAAGTAAACAAAAACAATCAGTTCTTCTCCAATTTCAAATACTTTTGGAACATATTTATTTGGAAGTAAAACATCATGAATTCCTTCTGGATCGCTTTCAGGATTTCCTAAAAACAAACCAACTTTGGTATCACGCAATATAGTTAGGGTATTGTAATTTCCTATTTCTAGCATTTTCTAAATATTCTAAGTTGATATACAACTAAGTTTGTGAGGTGCAAAGGTACGAAGTTTGAAAATGGTAAAACAAAAAATGTTTTAGATAAAAACACTTTATAGACTAATCAATTTTTAGTTAAATTTGAAAATATCTATAATTAATCCCAAATCAATGAAAAAGACTCTCTTTTACTCCATTTTTTCCTTTTTATTTTTTACACAGCTTACCGTTTCGCAAGTTGCTGAAGATCCAGAAATAAAGAAAATGATTAGCGAAATCAAAGCCGAAAACCTTGAAGCAACTATTCATAAATTGGTTTCTTTTGGAACAAGACACACTTTAAGCGATACTAAAAGCAAAACAAAAGGAATGGGCGCTGCTCAGCAATGGGTAAAAAGTGAGTTTGACAAAGCTGCTCTTGAATCTGGCGGAAGATTAACGGCAACTATTGATTATTTTACTGCAAAAGCAGATGGAAAAAGAGTTCCGACTGACAGTTATATCGGAAATGTAATGGCAACTCTTAAAGGTATAGATCCAACGGATGATCGCGTTCTTATCATAAGCGGACATCTAGATTCTCGTGTGACTGATGTAATGAATGTTAAATCTAATGCCCCTGGCGCTAACGATGACGGTTCTGGAGTTGCTGCCTTAATTGAATTAGCAAAAGTGATGAGTAAAAGATCTTTCTCTGCCACCATTATTTTTGTCGCTGTTACTGGAGAAGAACAAGGACTTATTGGTGCACGCTATCTTGCCGAAAAAGCAAAAGCTTCTAATTGGAATATTTTAGCAATGCTTAACAATGACATGATTGGAAATAGTTTATCTAGCGGAACAAATTTGAGAGATAATACTCAAGTTCGTGTTTTTAGTGAAACTATTCCGTATTTAGAAACTGAGGAAGAAGCAAAAATGCGAAAAGCAACAAACCGAGATAATGACAGTCCGTCGAGATTATTGGCTCGTTATATTAAAACAACTACAGAGCAATATGTAGATCAGTTGTCGGTTAAATTGGTTTATCGAAATGATCGCTTTCTTCGTGGCGGAGATCATACGCCATTTAGTCAAAACGGATTTACAGCGGTTCGCTTATGCGAAATGAATGAAAATTTCGATCATCAACATCAAGATTTAAGAACAGAAAACAATGTCGTTTATGGAGATCTTCCTGGATTTATGGACTTTGAATATCTTAGAAAGAATACTTGTGCTAATTTAGCTACGCTTGCAAATTTAGCATCATCTCCAAAATCGCCTACAAATGTTGGAATCGAAGTAAAAAAACTTTCTAATTCTTCTACACTTATTTGGTCTGCTCCTGAAAAGGCTCCGTATGGTTATCAAATTTTAATGAGAGAAACGGCGTCTTCTCATTGGGAAAAAACATTTTTTACAAAAGAAACTCAGATAGAAATTCCATATTCTAAAGACAATTACTTTTTTGCCGTACAAGCTGTAGATGTTTTAGGACATGCAAGTCTTCCTATATTTCCTATTCCGATACGATAAAATAAAAACAAAAAGCGCCTTTAATGGGCGCTTTTATTTTTTAACTATTTGTAGATACTTTCTTTTTTGAAATGTACCGTCAACAAATAATATACTACAGCTCTGTATTTGTGTTTATTAGATTTTCCGTATTGTTCTAATACTGCATGAATCGTTCCGAACAATTCTGGGTTATCTTTAAGACCAAGTTTTTTTACTAAAAAGTTCTTTTTAACAGTTTCTATTTCAGATTCTTGAGTCCCTGCAACTACAGATGCATCATCATTGTATATCGATGGACCACATCCAATTGTAACTTTCGTCAATAAATCCATGTTTGGAGTTACTCCGCATTTTTCTTTTAAATCCTTCGCATACTTTGCGATTAATTCGTCTCTCTTACTCATAATACTTTTTTAATATTGGTTATTATTATACACCAATATTAAAACATATTTCAAAATAAAAAATAAATTTTAACAATATTTAACTTACAAATTAAGCTAGTTGTTTAAAATACTGTTTTAGAACTTTATCATTTTCTGTTGTTGGAGTAAAAACTTCTAAAATCATGGGAATATCATTTTGATTATACATTTCTTGAATACCATTTTGTAATGATTTTTCGTCTGAAGCTTTTAAATATTGTAATTGGTACATTTTAGCCAAATGTTCTGCCGTTAAATGGTGTGAAGTTTCAAAATACGTATTAAAAACAGGCTTTTCCTGATGCCCAGGAAGGATTCTGAAAATGCCTCCTCCTCCATTATTTACAATAATAATTTTGAAATTACTTGGAATATAAGAATTCCAAAGCGCATTGCTGTCGTATAAAAAGCTAATATCTCCTGTAATGAAAACTGTTTGTTTTTCATTTCCTACTGCTGCTCCAATTGCCGTGGAAGTGCTTCCATCGATTCCGCTGGTTCCGCGATTGCAAAAAACTTCGATTGATTCATCAATATCAATTAATTGAGCATAACGAATTGCAGAGCTGTTGCTAATCTGAAGCTGGCTGTTTTTAGGAAGCGATTCTATTATCCTTTCAAAAACTTTAAAATCTGAAAAGGCAACTGTATTTAAATACTCTTTTCTTTTGTTCAATCGAGATTTATAAACAGTATCGATATTTTTGAAATAATTACTTTTTACAGAAGCTGTTTTGGAAAGCAAATCTTTGAAAAAATTATTTGGTTGCATTTCAAAATGTTTAGTCAATGCACCAAACGTATCATACGCACGTAACATATCTATGTGCCAATGATGCTTCGGTTTGTATTTTCTTAAAAATCCTTTGATTCTTTTTGAAACTACCATTCCTCCAAAAGTCACTAAAACTTCAGGATTAAATGCTGCAAAATCAGAATCATCAAATGGCGTAATTAAAGTATCAATTGAACTGATAAAATTTGGATGATGTAAGTTAGAAGTCGTTTCTGTCAAAACCACAATTGATGGATCTGAAGCTAGATTTTCGATAATTTCTTTTTCTATAACATTAGCTTCATTTACTCCGATTAAGATTAATTTTCGCTTGGCATTATTCCAAACAGAAACAATTTCATCAACGTTTTGAATGTTTTTTACACTTTCTTTAGTTTCTAGATTGCTGATTTTTGGTTTTACAGAAAGTTCCTCTGTAGTTTCATATAAAGGTTCCTCAAAAGGTGCATTAATATGAACTGGACCTTTTAATCGAATAGCAGTTTCTACAGCTAAATTGATTTTTAAATCATTTTCTTCTGAAGCTTCTTCTGTCAAATTTGCATTAAAAACAGAATGATTTGCAAAAACATTTTCTTGACGAATGGTTTGTCCATCGCCAATATCTATTTTATTCTGCGGACGATCTGCAGAAATCACAATTAGCGGAATCTGGCTGTAAAAAGCTTCCGCAAAAGCTGGATAATAATTTAATAAAGCTGATCCTGATGTACAAACAATTGCTGTTGGTTGTTTGGTTTGCTGTGCAATTCCTAAAGCAAAAAAAGCAGCGCAACGTTCATCTGCAATGCTATAACATTTAAAATTAGAATTTTGAGCAAATCCGATGGTTAAGGGAGCATTTCTAGATCCTGGAGAAATAATAATATTGACAATCCCTTTGGCAGATAAAATTTCGATAATGCTTTGTGCAAGCGCTATTTTGGGGTAAATCATTCTAGTCGTGTATTATTTTTTTAGAAAGAAAATCTGTAATCTCGATTTTCTTCTTGTTGCATACAAAGTTACAAACTTCGCAGTTCATTTAAATTATAATTAGGAATATATTAAGGCTCTTTCCCGAAAAAGGAAATATATTTGTAAAATCGAATAATTAATAAAAGCCAACTCGATATGCGTTTCTTATTTATAGCCTTTTTAGCAGTCACTTTTCAAACCGTTATTTCTCAAAATCAATTCGTTCCTGTCGATATTCCGTACAAAACTGCTTTAGAAACGGCTAAAAAAGAATCTAAACCTCTTTTTGTAATGTTATATGCAGATTGGTGTCCGCATTGCAATTTGATGAAAAGCGAGGTTTTAAGCGATTCTGCCGTAAAAGATTTCTTGAATAAGAATTTTATCTGTACTTATAAGAATATCGAAAAAGAAGAAGGAATTGCTTTAAAGAATAAATTCAAAACCAAATCTTTGCCTACTTTCTTGTTTTTAGATTCTAACGAAAATTTGATTTATGCTTTGAAAGGAGAAATGAAAAAAGCAGAATTTTTAAATGAGCTTCAATATTCTCTAAATCCAAAAATGCAATTGCCTTATTTAGAGAAAGAATTTATGGCAGATCCAAGTAATTCTGACAAATTTTTCACTTATTTGAATACTTTAAAAAAGGGAAAAGACAGAACAGAATTATCTCCAGCAACACATATTTATTTAAACACACAATCTGACAAACAGCTAATTAGCGAATTGAATTGGAGAGTTATTGCAAACGGTGTTACAGATATTAAATCGAGAGAATTTCAGTTTGTTTTACAGCATCAGAAAGAATTTGCTGCTGTTGCTTCTCAAAGTAGAATTGACAAGAAGATTGAAAATATTGTAAATGAATTACTTCGTCCGTTAGTTGATAATTTGGATACTTTAAGTTATTATAAACAAAGAGAAATTGCTAAATCTATTCGATTGCAAAAAACAGATTCTTTAGTTTTTAAATATGATTTAACTTTGGCTGAAAGAACCGAAAAATGGGATTTTTATAAAAAAGTAACCTTAGAAGACACTCAAAAATTGGTTTGGAATGATGCTAGTTTCTTAAAAGAGATTGGAAACACGTATTTCAAACATATTAATGATACAGAAAGTTTAAAAAAAGCTATTTTTTGGGTTAATCATTCCTTAGAATTAAATGATTCTTACGATGGAAATTTATTAGAAGCCAAACTTTACAACAAAATAAAAGACAAAAAGAAAGCTTTAGAATATGCTAAAAAAGCCAAAACCATTGCCAAAGAAATGGGCTGGGATTCTAAAGAAACCGACATTCTGTTAGCAGAACTAAACAAAAAATAACATAATAATTACCAATGAGCATCATTTTAAGACCGGCAACTGAAAACGATTTACAAAAAATACTAGAAATTGTAAATCATTCTATTTTACATACAACAGCCAATTATAGCTACGAAATTCAGACTTTAGAAGTTCAAAAGAAATGGTTTGAAGATAAAACAGCTAAAAATCTTCCGATTGTTGTTGCAGATTTAGATGGCGAAGTGGTTGGTTTTGGAAGTTATGGGCAATTTCGTGAAAAAATAGGCTATCAATATACTGTAGAGCATTCTGTTTATGTGGTCGATAATATTGTTGGAAAAGGAATTGGTTCTAAGCTTTTGACAGAATTAATTCGTCTGGCAAAAGAACAAGGTTATCACGTTATGATTGGCGCTATAGATGCTGATAATGCTGGAAGTATTGCTTTTCATGAAAAATTTGGCTTTGTTTCAACAGGAACAATCCGAGAAGTTGGATACAAATTTGATCACTGGCTAGATTTAGTTTTTATGCAGTTGATATTGGTTTAACAACAAAAAGCTCAAAGGATATATTTTGTCAAACTGAGCGAAGTCGAAGTTACACAAAGTGATTAAGCAATCGGGACTTCGACTTCGCTCAGTCTGACAACTGCAAAAAAAAATCCACAAAAATTGAAATGTTCAATTTTGTGGATTTTTTGGTTTAGATAGTTATAGTTTAACTTTTGATCCAATTAATAACTTCCGGATCTGTTACTAGAGTTCTTGGTTTAATTACTTTTACCAATTCTCCTTTTTCATTGATCAAATATTTTTGAAAATTCCATTCTACTTCAGAATCTTGCAAACCGTTTTTAGATTTCTCAGTAAGGAATTTATAAACTTCGCACATATCACTTCCTTTTACAGAAACTTTGTTCATCATCGGAAAAGTTACGCCGTAATTTTGCTGGCAAAAAGTTTCAATTTCTTTAGCAGTTCCAGGTTCCTGAGAGGCAAAATTGTTTGCTGGGAAACCTACAATTACAAAACCTTTATCTTTATATTGTTTGTAAATGGCTTCTAAATCTTTGTATTGAGGTGTTAAACCGCATTTTGAAGCCGTATTAACAATCATGATTTTTTTGCCTTTTAAAGATGCAAAGTCAAAAGTATCTCCTGATAAATCTTCAACTTTAAATTGATAAATTGTTTCTTTTGCCATAATTTCTTTTTTTGGTTTATGACTCGTTTGAGCCTGAACTTGAGAAGCCATCATAAATAATGCGCTCCAAACTAAAATTGCTATATTTTTCATCTGATAATTTTTTATAAAATTAGCTAAAATACATTTCATTAAAACTATTTTCTAGCCACAAATTTTGCCAATCAAAAGTTAAATAAAAAATGAAGCCTAACGTTAATCAGACGTTAGGCTTCCCCCCATACAAACAAATCAAACCATGAATTAATTATTATGCAATCTTTTATATATAATGTATTTTATTCTTTAAAAAGTTGATGCCTCGGTTATTGTGAAAATCTTTTTAACCCCTAAATGCCACACTTGTTTCAAAATATTTTCAAATGGCTTGTATTTATCTAATCTAAACTCTTTGCAATTGTTGTGACATATTAAAAAAATCTTCGGTCTGGAAGTCCGAGTGCATCAACTATTAAAAAATCACTAATTTCTTCTATCTTTTTTAGAACGTTCTATACTTAATTATTGTTTATAGATTGAAATGAACAACATAATAAAAGCGAGCAAAACGAATATTTTTAATAAATTCATCATTTAGTCCTTATATTAGTAATTCTTTATTTCAGTTTTTAAGCTGTTTTTGCTTTGAGAAATTGCCTTAAAAAAGTCATTTTTAGAAAAAGTACTCCATGATAAAACTGCTGTTAATCCAACGATTAATATTTTAATTATTTTGCTATCCATAATTCCATTTTTAAGTTGGATCTTACAACAGTTTTATTATTTCGCAATTCATCTTTTAATTTCTTTAAGATGTTTCTCACGTTTATAATTAGATTTACGTAATTGGATTGTTTTTGGTTTTAAAAAAAAGTAAAAAAATTCATCTTTTTTTCAAAACCCTTGATTTTTCTAGGTTTAGGACTACAAAAAAAAATAAAAAAAAATAAAAAAAAATAATTTACCTTTATAACAATTACCCAATAACGTCTAGCTATTAATGTTTAAACTTAAAAATCCAAATCTATGAGTCAAGAAGAATTGTTAGTTTTAATCTACAAAAAAGACGAAAAAGCTTTTACACATTTATATGATATGTATTCTAAAAGTTTGTTTTCAGTCATTCATGTCTTAATTAAAAATCGAGAAGAAGCAGAAGATGTTCTGCAAGACGTTTTTGTCAAAATTTGGAAAAACATCGATTCTTATAACGAAAGCAAAGGAAGATTTTATACTTGGATCCTTAATATTGCTCGAAATACTTCAATCGATAAACTGCGTTCAAAAAATTTTAATAACAGTCAAAAAAACCTTTCCTCAGATAATTTCGTAAATCTGTTAGATGAGAGTAATAAATTAACTCATAAAATTGATGCTATTGGAATTCAGGAGTTCGTAAAAAAACTGAAACCTAAATGTATTGAAATAATTAATTTGTTATTCTTTAAAGGATATACCCAACAAGAAGCTTCAGAAGAATTGGCAATGCCTCTGGGAACTATCAAAACACAAAACAGAAACTGTATTAACGATTTACGTAATTATTTAAAAATATAATGGAAGCACAAGAATATATAGAATCAGGCATATTAGAGCTGTATGTTTACGGCTTATTAAGCGAAAAAGAAAATCTTGAAATTGCTGAATTGGCGAAAAACAATACCAATGTTGATGAGGAAATTATTTCGATAGAAAAAGCCATAATTGCTTTATCATCGAGCTTTTCTCCTTTCCACTCTGTAGAAAACTTTGAGAAGATAAAAGCCCGTTTAGAATTGAAACACGGCAAAGTAGTTGACATGAAACCTGTCTCAAACTGGTCGCAATATGTGGGCTGGGCAGCTGCTGTTTTACTATTGTTAGGTTTAGGATATCAAACTATGGAACTGACAAAAACAAAAGAAGCAATCTCTACTGTTGGAAATGAAAAAAACAAAATCCAAAGAGATTATGCTTATTTAGGTCAGGAAAATAAAGAAATCAAGAAAAGCTTAACTATTGTAAGAGATATTAAAAATACTGGTGTAACTCTTGGTGGTCAAACTGTATCACCTAAATCTTTCGCAAAAGTTTATTGGAATCAAGAAACTAAAACAACTTATATTGATGCTGCTGGTTTGCCAACTCCTCCAAAAGGAATGGTTTACCAAGTTTGGTCTCTTAAGTTGAGCCCAGTTCTTACTCCAACAAGTATTGGTTTATTGGATAATTTTGAAGGAAATTCACAGAAAATCTTTGCTGTAAGTCAAACCGATTCTGCTGAAGCATTCGGAATTACATTGGAGCCAGCCGGCGGAAGTTTGACTCCAACAATGGAACAACTTTATACTCTAGGAAAAGTTTAAAATTTAATTTTTGCATAAAACTAAAAATGAGCTGTCAAAAAACAGCTCATTTTTTTTGCTTTAAAGAAGCTATATATTTATAGAATTAATTAACATTGTTATATAAAGCTCTGGCGGACATACATTGCGAAAAGATATCGCTCCGCTGGAGCTTTTCTTGTTCGTTCGAATTGAAATTCTATAAATATTTGACCCCGCTGGGGTCTTGTTGTAGAATATTTTTGTGTGTATATTTTGTCTAATCTCAGGATTTTATCTTCAGATAGTTTTTTTTAAAGCTTCGGAGAAGCTAAATATTTATAGAAAGCAAAGGAATACAGAATAAAGCTCCAGTGGAGCGACATATTTAAACGTAATATTTCGGTCTGTTGAAGTTTTTTTTATTTTATCAAACCACAAAAAAAGCTCAGCATAAAACTGAGCTTTTTATATTTGAATCAATAATTAATTTTAGGGACTTATTTTTTAACTTTTTTAGTCTTATAATATTTTCTATATTTTGGATAAGTAACAGCTCCAATAATAGAAATTGTAATTAAACAGTAATAAATCCAATTTAAAGAATGCGCTTCTCCGCTTGCATACGAGTGTAAACCAACTAAATGGAAATTTACTCCATAATAAGTAAACAAAATAGAAATAAAAGCATACATACTCATTAAGTTAAAGAACCATTTTCCTCTTAAAGCAGGAACAAAACGAGCGTGAATTACAAAACCATAAACCATAATCGATATTAATGCCCAAGTTTCTTTTGGATCCCAACCCCAGTAACGTCCCCAGCTTTCATTTGCCCATTGTCCTCCAAGGAAGTTACCAATTGTCAACATGATCAAACCAATAGTTAAAGACATTTCGTTGATGTAACTAACCTCTTTTATGTGTAATTCCATTTTGGCTTTATTTTTCTCTGTTGTAAAGAAAATCAAAATCAATGCTACAAAACCTAAAATCATTCCTAATGCTGTTGGACCATAACTAGCCACAATAACCGCAACGTGAATCATTAACCAATAAGAATTAAGAACTGGTTGTAAGTTTGCAATTTCCGGATCAATCCAGTTCATATAAGCTGCCATTAAAATCATAGCGGTAACGAAAGCACCTGAAGCAATTGTTAATTTAGATTTTCTATCAAAAGCCAATCCAAAGAACATTGTAGCCCAAGCCACATATACAATAGACTCGTAAGCATTACTCCAAGGAGCGTGACCAGAAATATACCAACGTGCAATTAATCCTAATGTATGAAGCGCAAATAATAATCCGACCATAATATGGAAAGCATTTACGGTAATACGAAGCCATTTTTTCTCAAAGAAAATATTAAGAATCGTAAACATCAACATCAAGATTGATACAGTAATATACCAATACGGCAATACTTTGAAAACATCATACTTATTGTAAGCAATTTCCGCGTCGATTTTTTCTTCACTTGGTCTTACTTTTGCACCAAACTTCTTTTGAAAACCATTGATACTTTCAACTAAATTATCTGCTGTATCAAAGTTTTTCGCAATAGAACCATTATTTAAAGCACTAAAATATAATGGTAGAATCTGTTTTACGTAAGTAGAATCCATTCCTTTAAAACCGGCACTTTCTCGTTCTAAGAAAGAAACCCATTTATGATTTGGATCATTTGGAACTGGAAATATTTTTAAAATGCTACCGCTTAAAGCAGATTCCATTAAGTTTACTTTTTTATCTGTCTCGATAAAATCTTTCTCAAAATTATTCGGATTTGCTACTTTATATGCTGAATCTAAATATGGAGATAATTTATAATTTCCTTGTTCGTCAAAGAATTTTACAAACGGAGCGTATTGATCTTTAGAATCAATTCCGATAATTTTACGAATACTATCATTTCCTGATTTAATATAAATCAATGGAATCTGAATCCAAACCTGAGCATACTGTGTCATAGACAAGAATACTTGATCCGAGTTCATTCCGTTATAAGTGTCTTTATGGCTTACTTTACGAAGCAATTCAGAAGAAAACGTATTAATCGGTTTCATTCTTCCTCCTGCATCCTGAATAATCAAACGACCAAATTTTGCCGCATGAGATTCTGGCGCTTTATAAATAGTCAACAAAGAATCTAATTGTTTTTGGCTTGGCGGAGCCGTCACGTGATTTGCGTGATCATTTGGATCTGCAGAATGAGCGTGATCATGATCGTGATCGTGCGAATGAACATGAGGTGTTTGTTGTGCGAAACCATTCAAACCGATCAAAAGAACTAAAATTGTAATTAGCTTTTCTTTCTTTTTTTGAACATTATCTAATTTCTTTTTCAAATCTCCAAAACGAGAATGTTTAGTAAACATAATTGCCATTAAACCAATATATAATAGAAAATATCCGAAGTAAGTAATATTTGTTCCCCAGAAATCATGGTTTACAGATAAAACTGTTCCTTTTTCGTCTGGATCGAATGAAGACTGGAAGAAACGATATCCTTTATGATCTAAAACGTGATTCATATAAATATCGGCATTAAATGTTTCTGTTGAATCTAGAACAGTTACTTTACTTTCAAAAGCAGAATAACTTTTTTCCGTACCTGGATATTTGGTTGCAATAAAATCATTCAATTTTACTTTGAAAGGCAAAACATAAGCTTTACTTCCATAAAATAAAGAATACTCAATGTTTCCTATTTTAACAGTTTTAGCTTCTCCAACTTGACCTTTAGATCCCATAAGCATCACTTCTTTTTCCTGTCCTTCAGCTTTAACTTTAACCACTAAAGCATCAGAATGAGATTTTGCTTTAAAATCATTATTAGATTCATAATCTACTTTTCCTTTCATCGGCGGATCTGGAAATACAATTCGGATATCGCCAATGCTATACAAAGAACGCATCATTAAAGGCTGTACGTCATCTTTCGTAACTTTACCTTTAAACTGGTCAGCCATTCGCATAAACTCTCCTTCAAATGGAGTTTGAATAGTGTATTGTTCTCCTTTAGTATTAATATTAATAGCGCCATCAGTTTGCTTATTTAAAGCAAATAAAACATTGTGAATATTCTGAACTTCACCCTCTTTCAGGTAATGTTCTTCACGTCCGCCTGCTCCTGCTTCTACTAATTTTAAGTATAAAGTTCCGTTTGCATCTGGTTTCACAACTTCTTTTGCTCCCATTATGTAGTTAGAATAGGTAACTTCAAAAGGAGTTTGATCGAATTTTCCAGAAACGGTAAAATCATTATTGGTTACAGGAGAAAGTAAAAGACTTTTTTCAAAAACTCTTCTTTTCATTTCACCTTTATATTCACCGTCAACAAAAATGGTTAGGAATGTTTTGTCTGAGTAGACTTGGTTTTCTGCCGAACCTTCACGGATTGGCATCATTCCTTCATAACTAATATATCTTGTAATAAAAGCGCCTAAAAGGATAAAAACAAAGGCAAGATGCAGTAAAAGTGTTGCCCATTTTTCTTTTTTATGCAATTGGTAACGTTTAATATTTCCGAAGAAATTAAGCATAAAGATGGCCATAATTGCTTCAAACCACCAAGTATTGTAAATTAGAATTCTAGCCGTATCGGTATTGTATTTACTTTCGATAAAAGTTCCAACACCCATTGCAATTGCGAATGTTAAAAAAAGAACGGCCATTAATCGTGTAGAAAACAAAAAAGAGAATATTTTTTTATCCATTTCTTAGGAATTACATTGTATAAAAGTGGCACAAAAGTACTTAAAAATGTTGATTTGCAGACTCGGAGTTTTGTTAATAAAAACTAAAATTAAGGCTTATTTTTCAAACAAATTGACAATATAGAAAGTTTAAACCTACAAAAACAAAGCTTTTTTACAACGCTATATTTTTTTGTCATGCGACAGTAATAATTCAAAATGAAAAAGATACAGCTCAATAACAATAAAAATTTCGAAAATCCATTATCAATACTTTACATACTTATTGCATTAAAAAAATAATACTAATTTTGCTTTTATGATTCAGATAACTATAATCGGTTCCGGCAATGTTGCCCAGCATTTAATAAAGGCATTTAGCGCTAGCAAAATTGTTGAAATTAAACAGGTTTTTTCTAGAAAGAAAGAAGCTATACATCATTTAGTTGAATTTGAAAAGATTGTAAGTGATTTAAGCGAATTACAAACTGCTGACTTACATATTATTGCAGTTTCTGATAATGCAATTAATGAAGTTTCGGAACAACTTCCGTTTAATAATCAGCTTGTTGTTCATACTTCAGGAACATCTTCTATAGAAATATTAAATGAAAAAAATCGACGCGGTGTTTTTTATCCGCTTCAAACATTTTCTAAAACTAAAGAAGTTGATTTTTCGATAATTCCGTTCTGTTTAGAAGCAGAAAACACTGCCGATTTCAAACTCTTAGAAACAGTTGCGAAAAGTATTTCTACGGCTGTTTATTTAATAAGTTCCGAACAGCGAAAAGCACTTCATGTGGCGGCGGTTTTTGTAAACAATTTCACAAATCATTTATACCATTTGGGGCAAGAAATCTGCGAAGAAAACCAGTTGCCTTTTGCTATTTTAAAACCTCTAATTCAGGAAACTGCAGACAAAATAAATACGCTCGATCCTGTCGATGCCCAAACAGGACCAGCTAAACGCCATGATTCGAATACAACAGAAGCGCATTTGGCATTTTTACAAGACGAAAACAAAAAAAATATCTATAAAATTCTAACACAATCTATACAGCATAATGGCAAAAAGTTATAAAGAAATAATGAATGACATCACAACGTTTGTTTTTGATGTAGACGGAGTACTTACAGACGGTTCTGTTTTTGTAACCAACGAGGGTGAAATGCTAAGAACAATGAATATTCGCGATGGTTACGCTATAAAAGCAGCAATTGAAAGTGGTTACAATGTGTGTATTATTTCTGGTGGAAGCAATGAAGGGGTTCGCATTCGTTTGCGCAATTTAGGCGTTAACGACATTCATTTAGGAACTCCAGACAAAGTAAAAACTCTAAAAGAATTCGTTGAAACAAACAATATTACACACGAAAATGTGCTATACATGGGAGATGATATTCCTGATTTTCACGTTATGAAATTGGTTGGACTTCCAACTTGCCCGCAAGATGCTGTTCCAGAAATTAAAAATATCTGTCGCTATATTTCACATGTAAAAGGCGGACGAGGCGCTGTTAGAGATGTTATCGAACAAGTAATGAAAGTGCAAGGAAAATGGATGGAGTATTTTAATGGGAAACACGATTAAAGTTTTCAGTCTCAGTCACAGTTTTCAGTTAGTTAAAAACCTTTGAACCTTTGTTCCTCAGAACCTTTGCAACTTTAGAAAGATGAAATTCCTAAAACTTATTCGTTACCAAAATCTTTTGATGCTTGCTTTTATGCAGCTTCTTTTTCGTTACGCTTTTTTAAAACAGCAAAACATTCCCTTGGCGTTATCAGACACGCAATACGGATTACTGGTTTTAAGCACCGTTTTATTGGCTGCTGCGGGTTATGTAATTAATAATATTTATGATGTTGCAACCGACAGTATCAATAAACCAAACGATGTTGTTGTTGGAAAAGGAATAAGTGAAACGGCCGCTTTTAATATTTATATAGCACTAAATGTTTCGGGTGTTGCACTCGGTTTTCTATTGTCTAACATCATTCAAAGACCAACTTTTGCCTCACTTTTTATTTTAATTGCCTCATTATTATATTTCTACGCTACATCTTTAAAACAAATTATGATTTTAGGAAATTTTGTAGTTGCTGCGCTTCTTGCAATAAGTGTATTAATCATAGGAGTTTTTGATCTTTTTCCAGCAACAACTTTAGAAAATCAAGCGCAAATGGCAAGTCTTTTTTCGATCTTGACCGACTATGCTTTGTTTGCTTTTATGATTAATTTTATTCGTGAAATTATTAAAGATATTGAAGATGTAAATGGAGATTACAATCAAGGAATGAATACGTTACCAATTGCTATTGGAATTAACAGAGCTGCAAAAATCGCTTTAGGATTTGCTATTATTGCTTTTATTCTTTCAGCGCTTTATAGCAATACTTATTTCATGCAAAACAAGCTTTATATTGTAATATTTTATGCTTTTGCTACTGTTTTAGCACCTTTATTATATTTCATTGTAAAGATTTTCAGCGCCAAATCTCAAAAAGATTTTCATCATTTGAGCACTATTTTAAAACTTATTTTATTCTTCGGAATTTTATCAATTCTAGTTATTGCCTTAAATATCAAATACAATGCTTAAAGAAAAATTAAAAAAATATAAAATCATTTTAGCTTCTGGTTCTCCAAGAAGACAACAGTTTTTTAAGGATTTAGATCTTGATTTTGAAATTCGGTTAAAAGACGTTGAAGAAATTTATCCACCTGAATTAAAAGTTGCCGAAATTACAGATTATCTTGCTGAACTTAAAGCAAAAGCATTTGAAGGCGAACTTAAAGAAAATGAAATTTTAGTAACAAGTGACACGATCGTCTGGCATCAAAACAAAGCTTTAGGAAAACCAAAAAATGCGGAAGAAGCTTTTACAATGATCAAATCAATGTCGAATGCAACACATGAAGTTATTACTTCTGTTTGTTTTAAAACTGCTGATTCTTCTACTCTATTGCATGACATCACTAAAGTAACTTTTAACGATTTATCAGACGAAGCGATTTTATATTATATCGAAAATTACAAACCTTACGATAAAGCTGGTGCTTACGGTATTCAGGAATGGTTTGGTTTTATGGCAGTTGCAAAAGTTGAAGGCTCTTACACCAATGTTATGGGACTTCCGACTGCAAAAGTCTACGAATTTTTGACTACTTTAGTGTAAAATTATATTTATGTTTTCTTTTAAAGAGTATAGCCGTGAAATCTTAGTTACCGTAATTCTTATAGTCGTACTAATTGTACTTCGAGTAGTAATTGCAAATTTGATAAAACGTTTCGCCGCTACAAGTCAATTATTCGAGCATCGAACCAATTTGGTTATCAAATATATTAATATTTTGATGAATATCTTGGTAACAACAAGTTTAATCGTAATCTGGGGCGTTCAAACAGAGGACATTTTCTTTACAATCTCTTCTATAGCAACTGTTATAGGCGTGGCAATGTTTGCACAATGGTCTATTTTAAGTAATGTGACTTCTGGAATGATTTTATTTTTCTCTTTTCCTTTTAGAATTGGAGATACCATAAAAATTCACGATAAAGATTTCCCTATTGAAGCTGAAATTGAAGATATAAATACTTTTCATGTTAGTTTGAAAACCAAAGAAGGAGAAAAAATAATTTTCCCAAATAACCTTTTGCTGCAAAAAGGAATTTCCATAATTCCTGCCAAATACGAAGAAAGAGAGTTTTTTGATTAAAATATAGAATGGGAATTTTATAAGTGAAGGCAAAAAAGCTAGAACATAAAAAGACAAATAAAGTGTAATATTTGTTTTATAAATCTAGCTAAACCTCATTAAAAAATGACTCGACCTATTACTTTACCTTTTTATGCAAAACTTGCCTTTATTCTTGTAACTTTAATTTGTTTTGCTTTTATTTTTTGTGTCGGAAAAGATATTTTAACACCCGTTTTACTGGCATTTTTATTTGCCGTTTTACTGCTGCCAATTTTTACTTTTTTGAATACAAGATTAAAGTTTCCTAGACATCTTGCAGGAATTATATGTCTTTTAATTTTTCTATCAGTTATAATCGGAATTTTGGTTTTTATATCGTATCAAGTTACGAATATGGCAAATGATTTTGAAACTATAAAGAAGAATGCCAACTCTTTTATAATTGATATACATAAGTTTATTAGGGAGAATTTTCAGATTAGCATCGGAGATCAAAAGAAATATTTAGATAATATGACCAAAGATTCTGTAAAAACTGGTCAAGCTAAATTAGGCTCATTTATTATATCAATAAGTGATGTGCTTTTAGACAGTACTATCATAATCATTTATACATTTCTATTTTTAATATACAAAGAACATTTTAAACTGTTTTTAGCTAAACTAGTTCGCAAAGAAAATCATCCTGTTTTAGTTGATATTCTTTCTCAGATTAAAGTTTCAATAAACAATTATATTGTTAGTTTAATTATCGAAATGATTGTAGTATCGGTTCTGACAAGTTTAGGATTATGGATTATCGGAATCAAATATTTTATTTTATTAGGTTTGATAACGGGAATTTTAAACTTGATTCCTTACATTGGAATTTTAGTTGCTGGAATTATTACTGTTTTGGCTTCTCTAACAGGTTCTGCTGAGTTTTCTATGATATTAGGAATTCTTATTGTCAATGTAATTGTTCAATTTATAGACAATAATTTGCTTGTTCCTTTAATTATCAATTCTAAAGTTGAAATCAATGCATTTGTATCTATAATGGGAATTATTGTTGGAGGCGCGGCGGCTGGAATTGCCGGAATGTTTTTAGCAATTCCGCTTTTAGCAATCTTAAAAATCATATTTGACCGAATTGAATCTCTCGCGCCTTGGGGCTATTTGATGGGAAATCACGTACCTCGAAAATTTAGATGGCGAGCAAAAAAAGCTACAGCCGAAAATTAAACAAAGGGAATTTCAATAATCTCTTTATTATTTCTTACATTCATAACTAATATAACTATCTGCAGAATAATTATCCTAATGTCTCTAAACAAAAAAATATTGTTTCTTATTTTATTGTGCTTGTGTTTACAAGGAGGATATGCTCAGATAAGTAAGACCAGAAAAGATCCTGTAAAGAAAGACACAACTGAAATTTACAACCGAATTAGAAACTATTCTAAAAAGAATAAGTTTACGCAAACTATGCATAAGCTATTTTTTAGATCTAAAAAACCAAAGAAAAAAGAAGAATTACTTGTTCCTATAGATTCAACGCATTACGACGGAAAAATTATTCGTAAAATAAACATTATTACGTTAGATCCTTTTGGATATTCTGTTGCAGATACAACGCAAATGCCGAAAAATTGGGGAGAAAGAACAGGAAATAGACTTCATTTAAAAACAAAAAAAATAGCCATTTATAATTTATTGCTTTTTAAAAGAAATACTCCTTACGATACGTACAAAATTCTGGAATCTGAGCGTCTAATTCGTGCGCAGCGTTACGTTACCGCTGTTCGTATTTCTAATCAAACTGTTGGCGCTGCGTCAGATTCTGTAGACGTTACCATTCGTGTTTTGGATTCCTGGAGTACAATTCCGAGATTTTCTATATCTAGTAATCAGGTTTCTGTAGGTTTTAAAGAAAAAGATTTTTTTGGTTCAGGACAACAGCTCGAATACCGTTTTACAAACCGCTTTGACGATGGAAGAAATGCAAACGAAGCTACTTATACTGTTCCAAATATAAAAAACACTTATATTGGTACCGTTCTGCATTATAGAATGGATTTGGATAACAATTATATTAAAAGTATTAATGTAGAACGAGATTTTTATTCTCCCCTAACAAAATGGGCTGGCGGTGTTTATGTCGATGAATATTATAGAAGAGATACACTTCAGGCGCCAGATCTAACTTATGCTTTTCAGCCAGTAAAATATAAATCTCAAGATTTTTGGGCTGGAAGAGCTTTTAAAATGTTTGAAGACACGCACGAAGCCATTACAAATCTAGTTGTGACTGGACGTTTTCTGAATAAGAATTTCACCGAAACTCCAACAGAAGTTTACGATCCTGATAATTTTTATTCAGACGAAAAACTTATATTAAGCGGTATCGGGCTGAATACAAGAAAATTTATTCAAGACCGATATATTTTTAGAAATGGTCAAACTGAGGACGTTCCGATAGGAAGAGTATACGGACTTACATTTGGTTATCAATACAAAAATACTTTTTGGCGTCCGTATGTCGGTGCACAATTTTCTTTTGGTAATTATTATCGATTAGGTTTCTTAAGCATGAATTTTGAAGCTGGCACTTTCTTTCATCAATCTAAAACCTATCAAACGGCATTTTTATTCGAATCGAATTATTTCACCAAATTATATAGTATTGGAAATTGGAAATTAAGACAATTCGTGAATCCGAAAGTGGTAATCGGAATAAATCGTGATGATGTTATGGGAGATCAGCTTAATATTAACGAACAGAATGGTTTAGCGGGCTTTAATACAGCTTTGTACGGAACCAGCAAAGCCGTTCTTTCACTTCAAACACAAACCTACTCTCCGCATTCTTTATTAGGTTTTCGTTTAAATCCGTTTTTTAATTACGCTATAGCCGTTTTAGGAAGTCCAGAAGTCGCTATGAGCAAAAGTAAGCCATATTCTAAAATTACTTTAGGTTTATTGGTAAGCAATGACTATTTGGTTTTTAGTTCTTTTCAGCTATCAATTTCTTATTACCCAAGCATTCCGCAGCAAGGAGATAATGTATTTAAGACAAATACATTTGAAACTACAGATTATAGAATGCAAAGTTTTGAGCTAAATAAGCCTAGAGTTGTCAATTATCAGTAATTTTTTTTAAAATTTTCATCTTTAAATAAAACACTTAATATCAGAAAATTAAGCGTTAAACAAATCAAAAAATAATTCGACGAAATGCATTTTTTACTCGACAAAATGCATAATTATTTTTTTTGGCACAGTATGTGAATATCCGTAAACAAGATTAACATTAAAAAATTAAACAAAGATGAAAACGATAAAATTAGCAATCGCCGGATTATTTCTAATGGTTGCAAATGCCACGCAAGCCCAAGTATCGATTAACGTTAATATAGGAACTCCACCAGCTTGGGGACCTGCAGGATATTCTCAAATGGAATATTATTACTTGCCAGATATCGAAGCATATTATGATGTAAGAGCTTCACAATTTATTTATTTTGGAGGAGGAAAATGGGTTAGAACAACTTATTTACCAAGACAATATAGAAACTATGATTTGTATGGAGGTTATAAAGTTGTTTTAACTGACTATCACGGAAGAACTCCTTATACTTACTTTGATCGCCATAGAGTAAAATACTATAAAGGATATCATGGCGCGCCACAAAGACCATACAAACCAAGACCTGTTTATGGTTATAATGATCGTAGAGACTACAAACGTTATGATAAACATGACAAACATGATAAACACCGCGATAGACATGATGACCACCATCACCATGATGATCACGATCACGGTCGAGGAAGAAGATAATGCTAAAATGTTAATTTTTAGCGATAGAGAGTATCAGAAACGATACTCTCTTTTTTTTTGTTCTTTTGGTTTTGAAGTTTTGTCAAAATATTGTAACTTCAATATAAATCACTGAACAACAATGGCTTCTATTGAGTTATTTTAAATATTAACCTTTGTTTAATGTGATTATGATATATATTTGCAGCAAATTTTTAAAACTCAAATCGAAATTTTATGAAAAAGAATGTTTATTTATTTTCATTTTTAGCAATGTCACTTTTAATAGGTTGTGACGATAATAATGATGGAAACGACAACCAATCGGTAAATAGCATTACAATTAACTCAGATCAAACTGCCTTAAATCAGAGAATTGACCTAACTAATTCAGGTGTTATTTCAGTCGAAAATGTTTCAGCTACTGGTAAATCTGCCGAAACAACGAACACTACTTTACCTTTAGTACAAATTGCAGAAGTAAAACCGCCAGTTGATGCTAACGGACGAACACTTCAGGCAAGTCACGTAACTGTAAATGGTAATTATGCTTACGTTTCTTATATTACAAGAGGTGATGTTTATTCGGGAGCCATCGATGTCATTGATGTTTCTGATCCGTACAAGCCAAAATTAGTTACTTCGGCTTTGATTCCAAATACAGATATTACTTCGCTTACTTATGTTAATGGAAATTTAATTATCGGTGCAGCAAAAGATGTAGATAAAGATTCTCAGCTAAATGGTAATCCAGCAATTGTATTTAATATGCCTTTAAGTTCTGGATTACTTACCAATTCACTAACAACAAATTATTTAGAAAGCAGAGTAACAACAGATGTTGCTGCAAATACAACTAATTATTTTGCGGTTACGGGAGATAATGGAAGTTTATTTAAATTAAGCACTTCAACTAAAGCTGTTACAGGAAAAGTTGCTGTTGCCGACTTACGTTCTATTGCTTTAACAAGTGATAAAGTAGTTACTTTAAGCGGAACAAAAGGTGTAAATATTTACAATCAATCAACATTAGCTCTTCAAAAAAGCTTTGCAACTTCTACAGATATTAGCGGAGCTAAAAGAACAATGGATATTGACGGAACAAAACTTTTTGTTTCTGAAGGCCGTAATGGTCTAGGCATTTACGACATCAACAGCGGATCTAAATTACAAACTTTAGCAATTCCAGTTGCTGGCGAAGATAATGTTACTAATGCAGTTTCTTTTAATGACGGTTATGCGTTTGTTGCAAATGGAGCTTTAGGTTTAAATGTTTACCAATCTGCAACTCAGCTTAATTTACTTGGTTCTGTTGGAATTGCAGGTTCATCAAACTATGTAAAATCTAGCGGAAACTACATTTATGTTGCCAGCGGAACAGGCGGTTTGAAAATCATTAAATTAGAAAAACCAAACACTACATTTGCAAGCTGTTTAACTTATGGTCCATACAACCAAGGAAGTAATTTGATTTTGAATTCTAATGATATTAAATCATATCAAGGTGCCACAGCTATTAATTCTGCTATTATAAACTCTGGTGCTGTTTTAACGCATTGTGGTTCGATTGCTGTTCTTGGTGATTTGACTTTAAACAGTAAAGGTACATTTAATATGAGAGGAAGTTTATCTCAAGGAAAATACCAACAGACCAATCCAACGCAACTTGTTATCAACAGTGAGTCTGTTTTAAACGTAGAAGGATCAGTAGTAATCTGGGGAAATTTGACATTAAACAGCGGTGCTAAAATCAACTTTATCGGTAATAGTTCTACCATTACTATTTACGGAAAAGTAACTAAAGGAAGTAACGTAACCATTACAGGAAGCTACGTTGATACCGAAAACAAATTAAAATAAAGAGATTTATTCTCATTTTTCAATTATAAAAAAAGCTGCTAGTGTAAAAACTGGCAGCTTTTTTGTTGCTTATTGTAAAAATTAGAAATCAATAACAACCATTAACATTTCATTTAAATAGTCTTCCATAAAATAATTAGTATTTTTGAAGCTCTTAAAAGAAAAACAATTAACCACAGCATGAGAAAAATACAGATTCAAATCTTTCTTTTATTTTTTATCAGTTTTCAAATTTCATTTGCGCAGCAGCCACAAAAACTAAATTCAGTTGAAATTTACAATCAAATCAAAAAATTAAACTTTTTAGGTTCGGTTTTATATGTTGCCGCACATCCTGATGATGAAAATACCCGAATGATTTCGTATTTGGCAAATGACATGAATGCTAGAACTGGTTACTTATCTTTAACTCGTGGTGATGGTGGTCAGAACTTAATCGGACCGCAATTGCGTGAATTGCTAGGAGTTATAAGGACTCAAGAATTAATTGAAGCTCGAAAAATTGATGGCGGCGAACAATTTTTTTCGAGAGCGAATGATTTTGGTTTTTCAAAAAATCCTGATGAAACTTTAGATATTTGGGATAAAAATAAAGTTCTTGCAGACGTTGTTTGGACCATCAGAAAATTTCAGCCAGACATTATTATCAATAGATTTGATCATCGTTCTCCTGGAACTACGCACGGACATCATACTTCATCTGCAATGTTGAGTGTTGAAAGTTTTAAATTGACAAACGATCCAAAAGTTTATCCTGAACAATTAAAATTTGTTGCTCCTTGGCAGGTAAAACGTCAATTTTTCAATCCGTCTTGGTGGTTTTACGGAAGCCAAGAAAAATTTGATGCCGCAAATAAATCTAAATTCACAAAGCTAGAAACTGGTGTTTATTATAACGGAATCGGGAAATCGAATCAAGAAATTGCTGCTTTAAGCCGAAGCCGTCATCAATCTCAAGGTTTTGGAAGCACTGGAGTTCGTGGCGAAGAAACAGAATACCTAGAATTAATTAACGGTGAAACTCCAAAAGAACGAGATAATTTATTTGATGGAATTGATACCAGTTGGAACCGCGTTAAAAACGGAAAACCAATCGGTGATTTAATTTCGTCTATTATTTCAAAATACGATTTCAACAAACCTTCGGCAAGTATTCCAGATTTGGTAAAAGCTTATGCCATGATTGAAGCTCTAGAAGATGATCATTGGAAAGCTATTAAATCTAACGCAATAAAAAATATAATCGCATCATGTTCTGGTTTATACCTTGAAGCTGTTGCAAATGAACAAGAAGCAACTCCAGGAAGTACTCTTAAATTATATCTTGAAGCTATTAACAGATGTAATATTGATATGCAATTAGTTAGCGTAAAAACTTTACCTGATAATAAAACTATTTCTCAAAATATTGCTTTAAAGAATAATAACGATCAAAAAATAAATCTTCAATTACAGCTTCCTGAAAATTTAGAATATACACAGCCATATTGGTTAAAAGAAAAAGCAACCGTTGGAATGTACACGGTTTCAAACCAAGAAAATATCGGAATTCCAGATATTATCAGAGAAACAAAAGTTGTTTTTAATGTAAAAATCAATGATGTAGAAATTCCGTTTGAACGAACTGTTGTTTACAAATACAACGATGGTGTAAAAGGTGAAATGTATAATTTTCTTGATATTGTTCCTGAAGTTACTACATCTATTCTAGAAAGAGTTTTGATTTTTAGAGATACAAAAAGCAAAATGATTCCTGTAAAAGTTCGCGCTGGAAAAGATAATGTAAAAGGAAATTTACAATTAGAATTACCAAAAAGCTGGACAGTTTCTCCTAAAGAAATTTCGTTTGATTTGGATAAAAAAGGAAATGAACAAATCTTTTATTTTGAAGTAACGCCGCCAGTGAATCCTGAAGAAGTGATGGCAAAAAGTATTGCAACTGTCGATGGCAAACGTTTTGACAAAGATCAAACTATTATTGATTTTAATCACATTACAAAACAAATGGTTTTAAAATCGGCTGAATCAAAATGTATCAGAATCGACTTAAAAACTTCTGGTGATGCCATCGCTTATATTATGGGCGCTGGAGATGAAGTTCCAGAAAGTTTAGCGCAAATGGGATACAAAGTTTCTATTTTAAAACCGGAAGAAATTACACCAGAAAGATTAGATTCTTTTAGTACAGTTATTACAGGAATTCGCGCGTACAATACCGTAAATGCTTTGGCTAACAAACAAAATATTCTTTTCAATTTTGTAAAAGGCGGAAAAAATATGATTGTGCAATACAATACTAACGGAAAATTAGTAACAGATAAAATTGCGCCATATCCATTAAAATTATCAAACGATCGAGTAACGGAAGAAAATGCTAAAATTACCTTTTTAGCACCAAATCATCCCGTTTTAAATACTCCAAATAAAATCTCTGAAAAAGATTTTCAGGGTTGGACACAAGAACAAGGTTTATATTATCCAAATGAGTACGATGCAGCCTTCACTCCTATTATATCTTCTCATGATAAAGGAGAATCTGCAAAAGATGGTGCATTATTAGTAGCTCCATACGGAAAAGGATATTACATTTACACTGGTTTAAGTTTCTTTAGAGAATTACCAGAAGGAGTTTCTGGCGCTTATAGATTATTATCGAATATTATTTCTCTGAAACAGCCAATTGAAGCTCCTAAACAAGATTTAAAGCAATAAAATATGGAAACGAAAAAAACAAAAAAATGGAAAAAAAGTTATACCTACGTTTTGGTCGTTAATGCAATTTACATTGCTATTTTCGTTTTAATCATGCAATTATACTCATAACCTATGCAGCTATTTGACTGGATCGTACTTATTGTAACATTATTATTTATTGTTGGATATGGCTCGTGGAAAACCCGAGGTAGTAAAAACGTTGAAGATTTCATTTTAGGAAACAACGAAACGCCTTGGTATACTGTCGGCCTTTCTGTAATGGCAACGCAAGCCAGTGCCATTACATTTTTATCTACTCCTGGTCAAGCTTATCATGACGGAATGGGATTTGTGCAATTTTATTTTGGATTGCCAATTGCCATGATTGTAATTTGCGTCACATTTATTCCGCTTTATCATAAAAGTAAAGTTTTTACGGCTTACGAATTTTTAGAAAGAAGATTTGATGTTAAAACGCGTTCTCTAGCGGCAATTTTGTTTTTAGTACAACGAGGTTTAGGAACAGGTCTAACCATTTATGCCCCAGCTATTATTCTATCGGCACTTTTAGGATGGAACTTAACTGTTATGAATATCATTATTGGTGTCTTAGTAATTATTTACACTTTTTCTGGAGGAACAAAAGCTGTAAACGTAACTCAAAAACAACAGATGTTTGTAATTATGTCTGGAATGTTTATCACTTTTTTCCTGATTCTACATTATCTTCCAAACGATATGACTTTTAATAGCGCGCTTCATATTGCTGGTGCGAATGATAAAATGGACATTGTAAATTTTTCTTTTGATCCAGAAGAAAAATACACCATTTGGAGTGGTATTACTGGAGGTTTCTTTTTGGCTCTTGCCTATTTTGGAACAGATCAATCGCAAGTTGGGCGTTATTTGTCTGGAAAATCAGTGCGCGAAAGTCAGATGGGATTGATAATGAATGGACTTTTAAAAGTTCCGATGCAGTTTTTTATTCTTTTGACAGGAGTTATGGTTTTTGTGTTTTTTCAATTCAATCCAGTTCCGTTAAATTTTAATCCAAACAATAAAATTGCAATTGAGAAATCGGTTTATAAAGACGAATATCACGCTTTAGAGCAAAAATTAGTAAAACTATCCGAAGACAAAAAAGTAATAAACTTGTTGTATATCGACCAGTTAAATCAAGATTATGACAATCCTATTTTGCGTAAAGAATTGGTCGCTTTATCTAATAAAGAAAAAGATTTACGCGACAAAGCCAAAGAAATAATTTTAAAAGCAGACAGTAATACAGAAACCAACGACAAAGATTATGTATTCTTTCACTTTATCCTGCATTATTTACCAAAAGGTCTAATCGGATTGTTATTGGCCGTTATTCTTTCTGCCGCAATGTCTTCTACAGCTTCAGGATTGACTGCTTTGGCTTCTACAACAGCGATTGATATTTATAAACGAAATCAGAAAACACCGAAATCAGAAAAGCATTATTTGAATGTGACTAAATTCTTCACTCTTTTTTGGGGAATTATAGCCATACTTTTTGCTTGTGTCGGAACTTTATTTGAGAATTTAATACAGCTTGTAAACATCATCGGATCTATTTTTTATGGAACTGTTTTAGGAATATTCTTAGTTGGTTTCTATTTAAGACGCGTTCAGGCAAAACCAATGTTTATTAGTGCTATTATTAGTCAATTGACCATTTTCGTAATCTTTTATTTTATGGTTTACAAACAAGAAAAACTGGGCTATCTATGGCTTAATTTCATTGGAGCGATTTTGACAATTGTGTTGGCATTATTACTTCAGTTTTTGTTTTTTAAAGGAAAATCAGATGAAAATGAATTGATTTTAGAATAGAAATCTGCAAGAATTATATATGCAAGTAAAAAATCTACTATTCTTCTATTCATCTTTCACAGAAAAATCGGGAAGAATTGAATATGGAATTTATGTATTATTTAATATTTTATCTTATTACATTGCAATTGATTTAAATAGAAAGGTAAACTTAGACAATGAAAAAATTCTTTACATTTTTTATACTTGTTTAATTGTATTATTCACCTTTGTTCCAATGCAAGCCGTTACAACAAGACGCTTAAGAGATTTAAATGCTAATCCAAATTTTGTGATTTTTAATTTTATTCCAATACTAAATTTTGCATTTGTTGCATTTTTACTATTTGCCAAACAAAAAAAGGCAGTTGAAATCTGAAACGAAAAATCTAAATAAATCTTCTTTTTCAAAATATTAATTCATCCAGAATTGTAAGTAAAAAACACTATTTTAGTAATCTGTAAAACCGACCAAAAAGTTTTACATCCAAAAACTAAACTAATTTTAACTGGACAAATTATAAATGAAAATTTCAGACGATTTAGAAAAACTATTACCATTCGGTTATCTTTTCCTAATATTAATGGGAATCTTAAAAGATAGCATTTATTATTATCAATTCGGAATCAACATCTTAAGATACTCAACAATAATGGACGTTTTAATTAGTCCTATTGCAGAGTTTACTTCAAATCCGATTATTTTAGGTGCCATAATTACACTTTTTTTACTGCACTTTTATCTTCCTAAATATTTGGCTAAAAATAAAGACAAAGCCTTCGTTAAAAGATCTTTTGAACTAAAATCAACTGACTCATTATCTCCAGAAGAAACTAAAAGTTATTACAATGGAATTGCAATCAAATCTCTTGTTATTTTTTTGCTATCATTCTTTTTAGGTTACGGACTTGCTGGTGGATACGCTGGAAGAGAAAAATTAAAAAACAACAAATTGAAATATACCTATCAGTTGGATTTTAATGAAGGAGAATCTAAAGAAGTATTTTTAATTGGCAATAACAGTCTGTACTATTTTTATATTGCTAAAGGAGATAAAAAAGTTAAAATTACTCCGCTGTCATCTATAAAAAATATAGAACTCATTGAAAATAGAATGCTCGATTAAATTTCAGAATCTCAAAAAATTATCATTATGAAAGATTTAAAAAAATACAGCAATAAAACCAAAGCTGCTTTTGTTCTTTTGATAGTGATGCTACTTATTTTGTTGGGGAATTTTAATACACTTTTGAATTCAAAAAATGTAAACGACAATATAAATGCGATTTATAAAGATCGATTAGTTGTTGCACATTACATTTTTCAATATTCTAAACAGCTTCATTTTATAAAAGCAGAAGCTGAAAAGCTTGATTTAAGTGATAATATCAAGAAAAACGAAATCATCCATACTCTAGATATTATTCATAATATTGATGATTTGTATGCCAAAACTGTTTTAACAAATAAAGAAAAACAATATTTTGATGCTTTTTTAAGTTCCTGCAAAGAAATCAACAAACAGGTTGAAAACAAAGATTGGAATAAAATTGCCACTTCAAGCGGTCAAGCTCTTAAAACTTTAGAATCTTTATCGGAAATTCAGATTGAAGAAGGAAAAGCAAAACTTGCTCTTGCCAATTCGATGTATAATAAAAATAATAGCATTGGACAATTACAAATTGCTTTGCTAATTATTTTAGGAGGAATTACGTTTTATCTCTTAATTAAAAAGATAAAAAAAACGGTTAAAATTCCTGAACCTCCAAGTATGAATTGATTTTAACCGCAAAGACGCAAGGAATTACGCAAGGTTCGCAAAGTTTTTTACACAAAGCTTTGCGAACTTTGCGTTTTCAAAAAATGCTATAATAAAAAAACCTTGCGTGCTTTGCGGTTAAATAAACAGCATAAAAAAATTCCAAAACCCGAAAGCTTTGGAATTTGAAATTTTATAATTGAAATTTTAAAAACTTATCTACTCCACTCAGCGATACTGTCTTTATTCAATTTTACGTAATCAGCATTGTTAGCAGCTTCTGCAGAAGCTAAAGAAGCTTTTGCTGTTTCTACTGCACCTTTTTTATCTCCTTGTTTTGCTTGAATCAAAGATTTTAATCTTGTTACATAATAAGGTTTATCAGTACTCATATCCAACGCTTTATCAACATAAGTTCTAGATAATTCGATATTTCCATTTGATTGAAATAAATATTGAGACGCAGCATAATAATCGTTCCATGATGGTCCAGCTAACGTTTTATCAATACTTGCAATGGCAGTTTTTGCAGTTGGCACTTCAAATTTTAAAGCTACATGAGAATTTTCCCAAGCCATTTCTAAATAACCAAAATTCGGATCTAAGCCATTTATTCCAATTGTAAATGTTTCTACCGGAGTTGGCAGAGCATCTTCTTTTACAGTAGTTTTCAATGCTACATAAGCTTCGCTCCAATTTTCTGGCAATCCCCAATTATCTGTAGAAAGATAAAAAATCACATCCCAGCTTTCAATTCTTGGAACAGTGTAAATTGCATATTTCCCTTTTTTCAATGTTTTACCGTCAATAATAACGTCATCACTGAAATTAATAATTGTATTTTCGTTTGCTCCAGTTCTCCATAATTTTCCAAACGGAACTAAATTTCCAAAAACAGCTCTTCCTCTTGCACCTGGTCTTGAGTAAGTAACTTCAACATCTGTTAAACCTACAGTTTGTTTTATATATCCTTTTGGACTCGCTTGTGGCGTTTTTACTTGTGCTTCTGATGCTAATGGCGCTAAAATCAGGGCTAATGCAATAAGTATTTTTTTCATTATTTGGTGTTTTTTTATTTTATTTCAAATTTACAAATTCAAATAGGGAACAAATGTTAAATTTAATATAATTCAAGGCTTAAGCTGTGATATTTTTTCAGCATTTAGTTCGTTAAAATGATCTATAACTAAATCTGCCTCAGATAAATCTTGTAGATTTGAGTGTTCACTTTTATATCCTACACAATAGATTCCAGCTCCTTTTGCTGCTTTTATTCCGTTTGTACTATCTTCTATAATAATACATTCATCTTTTGGAGCAATTGATAAAGAAGCAGCGTGAATAAAAATTGCTGGATTTGGTTTTGATTGCGGAAAATCTTCACCGCTCACAATATGCGTAAAATATTGATGAAGATTAAATCTTGTAAAAACTCGATCTATAGTAACTTTTGAAGCTGAAGAAGCCAAAATCAACTGTATTCCGTTGCTATACAAATCTTTAATTAAATCTTCAACTCCGTCTAAAAGATACAGATCTTCTTTGGTATCAAAAGCATCATTAAAAATCGTTCTTTTTCTTTGAATCAAATCTTCAACTTCCTGCTCTACAGATGGAAAATAACTTTTTAAAGTCTGAAAAGTATTTCGAGTAGAAAAACCAGTAAATGAAGTGTACATTTCTTCTGGCACTTCTATATTTAATTCTGAAAATTGTAAATAATATGCATAACGATGAACTGGCTCCGTGTCTACGATTACGCCATCCATATCAAAAATTACTGTTTTAATCATTTTTTTAAAGGTTCTGAGGTTCTAAGGAACTAGGGTTCTAAGTTTTTTATGATTTGAGGTTTATTTTTTTACAAAGATTCTAAGTATTCAAAGATAAACCTTAGCAACTTAGAATCTTAGCATCTTAGAACCTTATTTTTCGTTCGAAATCAAATAACGAATTACAGTTTCTGCGGCATGAAGACCGAATAACCCTGGCATGTAGCTATTCGTTCCGTAGAAAGATTTTTTGAAATTTTTTCCGTCAGTTAATTTTAAACTTTTTTCGTTTTGAATTTCTGATGAAAAAACTACTTTCAACTTATTGATTTTTACCGCTTTCAAACGCTTGCGAATTGTTTTTGAAAAATAACAATTGATTGTTTTAGAAATATCCGCAACTTTTACTTTTGAAGCCAGCATTTTTCCGCCAGCTCCCATACTGCTGATGATTTTTACTCTTTTGCGTTTTGCCGCAATAATCAAATTTAATTTTGGCGTAATACTATCAATACAGTCCAAAACATAGTCGAATTCTGGAGAAACTATTTCGAAAGCTCGCTCTGGAGAAAGAAATTCTTTAACGCGTGTCAGTTTCAATTCTGGATTAATATCCATCAAACGATCACCAACAATAGTGATTTTTGGTTCTCCAACTGTTGAATGTAATGCCGGTAATTGACGGTTTATATTGGTAATATCCACAACATCTCCATCAACAATTGTCATATTCCCTACTCCTGCTCTTGCCAAAAATTCGGCTGCAAAAGATCCAACTCCTCCTAATCCTACAACTAAAACATTTGCTTTTTGTAAATTTTCTAATCCTTCTTTAGTAAACAAAAGCTCTGCTCTTTCTGTCCATTCTGCCATATTCTATATTTTGTATTTTTTGTTTTTGTTTTAATTTTTTGTTTCAGGTTTCAGGTTTCAAGTGTCAGGCTGAGCAAAGTCGAAGCCCGTTTCTAATTGAAGTGCCTTCAACTTCGCTCAGGGTGACAAACTTTCAAACTGCTTTTCAATTAAAAAACACTTTTATAATTACTTGAAATAATACCTTTTAATTCATTTATATTTAAATCTTTATATTCAGAAGCTAATTCATAAACTTGCTGAATTGTTTCTTCAATTGTATCCGTTTCTAAAAAAAAACGATCATTTGGAATTGCTTGAAAAACTGATTTTAAATCTGGGTTCTTCAATAAATATTTCCCAAATGAAAGATAAAATCCGTCTTTAATTAATTGCTCTGCCAATTGTTTATTCTTCGAAAAACCATGAATAATCATTGGAACAGAAATTTTCATTCTTTTCTTAATTGCCGTTATTTCCTGAAAAGCGGCTACACAATGAATAACAACTGGTTTTTTGAATTTTTGTGCCAATTCTAATTGCTTTTCAAAAACAGAAACCTGCAATTCTAACGGAATTTCAATTCGTTTATCTAAACCACATTCGCCAATTGCCAAACAATTTTCTATTTGCAGTTTTTCTTCTATAATTTTCAAATCTTCAGCAACTCGATTTTCATCAATATACCAAGGATGAATTCCGATAGAATAAAATGCAATCGAAGAATCAAAATCTTTTGGATATTGATTTACCAACTCTAAAACATTTTGTTGATTGGTAAAATGATGTGTATGAAAATTGAAAAATTCCATTAATGAAAATCTTTTACTCCCGCTTTAATTTCGATTTTCAAATCATTTTCTAGCGGTACAAGCGGACAAGAATATTCGTAATTATAAGCACAATACGGATTATACGCCTGATTAAAATCAATCGCAATTGTATTTCCTTTCGGAATTTGCAAATCGATATAACGACCACCGATGTAACTTTGTTTTCCGCTTGTTAAATCGGAAAATGGCAAAAACAGATAATTTTTATATTTTTCTTGTACTATAAGTTCCAAGTTTTGATAAACGGCAAGCTTAAACGCTTTTCCATTTATTTTAAAATTTAAAGTACCGTATTTGATATATTTTGAGGTATATTTTCCAGATTCTTTCATTTCAAAAACTTTTCCGCCTTTTGCTTTTACCAAAGTTGCATTTACAAAATAAGTCTCCGAAATAGGATAAAACTCTAAGCTTTTAAAAGTTTTTAAATCTTTAGCCATTAACGGACTTGTCTTAGAATCAGCAAATTCCGAATTCAGTTTCTTCTGAAATTTTAACACTTCATTTTTGCTAAACTTTTTTTGACCAAAGCCAAAACTAAAAACAAACAATAAAACTAGGGCGTAGATAGTTTTCATCTTAGAAATTTTATGCAAAAATAGTTCAAAAGTAACAAAACGACAACCACTTAAGCTGACAAAGTTTGCTAACTTTGTTGCGATAATTTATCACACAAAATGCTCAAAAACGCTTTTACCCACTACATTAATAATTTCAGAGGTTTTTCTAGAGAAATTTGGATTCTTGCAATTGTAACTTTTATCAATCGTGCCGGAACAATGGTACTTCCGTTTTTGTCCAAATATTTAAAAGAAGATCTTCATTTTTCGTACAATCAAGTTGGATGGATTATGGTTGCTTTTGGCTTCGGTTCTATGTTGGGTTCATGGCTTGGCGGAAAACTTTCAGACAAAATTGGATTTTATAAAATAATGGTTTTCAGCTTATTTACCAGCGGTGTTTCTCTTTTCTTTGTACAATATATTACACATTTCTGGTCACTTTGTATTGCCATGTTTCTCTTAATGACTATTGCAGATATGTTTAGACCAGCCATGTTCGTGTCTTTGGGCGCTTATGCAAAACCCGAAAATAGAACTCGTGCTTTAACACTTGTTCGTCTGGCAGTAAATCTAGGTTTTGCAGCTGGTCCAGCTCTCGGCGGACTAATTATTATGGGAATGGGATATTCTGGTCTTTTCTGGGTTGATGGTTCTTCTTGTATTATTTCGATATTAATTTTCGCCTTTTTAGTAAAAGAAAAGAAAAAAGTAGTTTATGAAGATAAAACAGAAAGTGCTGGAGATGTAAAATCGGTTTTTCATGACAAGATTTTCTGGGTTTTCTTATTTGTGAGTTTTATTACGGCTATGATTTTCTTTCAGCTTTTTACGACTTTACCTTTATATCATAACGAAAAATTTGGTTTAAGCGAATTCCAAACTGGGTTATTAATGACGCTCAACGGACTTTTGATTTTTGCTTTAGAAATGCCTACAGTTGGCTTTTTAGAAAGAAAAGGTTTTGCTAAAATCAGAATTATTATTGTAGGTTCTTTTATTATGGCATCGAGTTTCTTTTTGCTACTTATTAATTTTTGGGCAGGAATATTGGTTGTCAGCATGATTTGCATTTCTGTCGGCGAAGTTCTAACCTTTCCTTTTTCTAATGCTTTTGCGTTGAGCCGTGCACCACGCGGACAAGAAGGTCGCTACATGGCACTTTATACCATGAGTTTTAGTTTAGCACACATAATCAGTTCAAAAGTTGGTTTTGAAATCATTACTCGCTTGGGTTATCAAATCAACTGGTTATTTATGGCTTGCATTGGCGTTTTGGCAACAGGTTGCTGTTTATGGATTAAAAATGCTTTAGTCACAGAAAAACCTCAATAGAAAATTTTAACTTCTTAAAACATTATAATTCAATTTATTACAATTAAATTTGAATAGCTTTTTTGCGCTTTAAAATCAAATCAAACTTAATTTTTAGTTAAATAACTATTTTTATAGTTGTGTAACTAAAAAAATAGTTGTAGGTTTGAATTAAAATTAGAGAAGATGCAGAAGTTAACACACAAAGAAGAAGAAATTATGATGATTTTATGGAAGCTTAAAAAAGCTTTTGTAAAAGAAATTCAAGCAGAAATTACTGAAGATCAGCCACATTACAACACATTATCTACTATTGTGCGTAATTTGGAAGAAAAAGGATATGTTGGACACAATGCTTTTGGAAACACACATCAATATTTTCCAATAGTTGCAATAGAAGATTACAGAAAAGGATTTATGAAAACTGCAATTGATAATTATTTCAACAGTTCTTATAAAAGCATGGTTTCTTTTTTTGCTAAGGAAGAGAAAATTTCAGCAGATGAATTGAGAGAAATTTTATCAATGATAGAAAATAAAAACGAAGAAAAATAATTTGATTATGGAGGCAATTTTCATTTATATCGCTAAGTCGGGGTTCTTAATGCTTATGTTTTATTGCGCCTATTATTTTTTATTGCGCAAAGAAACTTTTTTCAACAGTAACAGATGGTTTTTATTATCTGGTTTAATAGTATCAGCCGTTTTGCCTTTACTAACTTACACCAAAGTTGTATGGATTGAGTCGACTCCAGTTTTAGATAGTATTCAATCAAATGTGAATATTATAGAAAAAGAATCGCCCGAATTCAATTGGAATCAAATCATTTTAGGAATTTACGGACTGGGTTTTATTGTTTTCATTATCAAATTGGCAATAGATTTTTATAGTTTGAATGCCATTATTAAAGGAAAAAAAATACAGCAACAAGCCGATTTCAAATTCATTGATATTAACGAAAACATTGCTCCTTTCTCCTATTTCGAATATATCGTTTACAATTCATCACTGTACACGGCTTCAGAATTAGAGAGTATTATCGAACACGAAAAAGTACACAGCGATCAAAATCATACTATAGATGTATTGATTTCTAGACTTTTCAGTATTATTTTCTGGTTCAATCCTGTTGTTTGGCTTTATAAAAAAGCAATTACACAAAATCTTGAATTTATTGCAGACAGCGAAGCAGCTAAAAAACTTTTAGATAAAAAAGCGTATCAATACACGCTTTTAAAAATAACAACACACGAAAACTGTGTTGCCATTACTAATCATTTTTATCAATCATTAATCAAAAAACGTATCGTTATGTTAAACACAAATCAATCAAAAAAGAGAAATTCTTGGAAGTATTATGTAGTAATTCCAGCGCTTGCAGCTTTTGTTTTATTATTTCAGGTTGAAGTAATTGCAAAAGAGAAGTCACAAATCGTAGTTGACAAAGAGTCAAATATTGAATCTGTAAATGTTTATACAATTACAAAAAAAACGACAGATTCTGAATTGGCAGAAATCAAAGACAATTTGCAAAAAAAACACGATGTAAAATTTGAAGTTTCTGATGTAAAAAGAAATGGTTCAAACGAGCTAACTTCGATTGTTGTTGATGTTAGAAAGGGAAAACAAACAGTAAAATCTGTACAGACATCTGATGGTAAAGCTATAGATGAATTTGGAGTTTTAGTTATCGACTATAAAAACGGAGACACAAAAATCGGAATTAAAACTGCAGATAATTCTCAAGAGAAAGAACCAAAAACTGCAACTAGCAAAAAACTAAAAACTAAAACAGAAACCAATGCTAGCACTACTTCTAATACTAATACAAAAACTAACATCGTTACTAATACAGCTACTAGCACTTTTGTAACGACAGATAACGATGGTAAATCGGCTACAAAAATTGTTATTACTTCTAATGATAAAGATTCGAAAGTTGTTGTTTCAAATGGAGCAAAATCTAAACTAGTTGATCAGCTGATAATTGTTGACGGTGAAGAAATGCCATCTTCTTTTGATATGAATAGCATAAAACCGGCAAATATTGAATCTGTAAGCATTTTCAAAGGAACTGAAGCCATCGCTAAATATGGTGACAAAGGAACAAATGGTGTAATTGAAATTGAAACAAAAAAATAATTATTTATTAATCAATCATCAATCAAAAAACGAATCATTATGTCAAACACAAATCAATCAAAAAAGAAAAATTCTTGGCAATATTATGCTGTAGTTACTGTAATTGCCGCTTTTGTTTTATTCTTATTTCAAATGGAAGTAATTGCAAAAGAAAGACCGCAAATTACTAACGAAAAAAATGAATCAAATATAGAATCTACAGCTGTTTTTAAAATCACTAAAAGTTCTACGGATGCTCAATTGAACGAAATTAAAAACAATTTACAGAAACAACACAAGGTAAAATTTGAAGTTTCTGATGTAAAAAGAAATGCATCAAATGAACTAACTTCAATTGTAGTTGATATTAAAAAAGGAAAACAGAATGCGAAATCAATTCAAAATTCTGAAAATCAAACTATAAACGAATTTGGTGTAGTTGTTATAACTTATAAAAATGGAGATACAAAAATTGGAATTCAAACAATCAATGAATCTAATGACAAAAACTCAACAAAAAAGAAACTTGGAAATCAGTTAATTGTTGTTGATGGAGAAGAAATGCCAAGCGATTTCAACTATGAAAGTATAGATGTAAAAAATATCGAATCTGTTAATGTTTTAAAAGGAACTGAGGCAATTGGAAAATACGGCGACAAGGGCACAAATGGCGTAATTGAAATCGAAACTCGTAAATAAACGATTTAAATAAAAAACAAAATGCAAAAACTAACCAATAAAGAAGAAGAAATCATGCATATTTTATGGAAGCTGAAAAAGGCTTTTGTAAAAGAAATTCAAGCAGAGATTTTAGAAGATCAACCACATTACAATACCTTATCGACTATAGTGCGTAATTTGGAAGATAAAGGTTATGTTGCACACAATGCTTTTGGAAACACGCATCAATATTATCCGGCTGTAAGTATCGAAGATTACCGAAAAGGTTTTATGAATACTGCAATTGATAATTATTTCAATAGTTCTTACAAAAGCATGGTTTCTTTTTTCGCTAAAGAAGAAAAAATTTCTGCAGACGAATTACGAGAAATCTTAGACATGATCGAAAATCCAAAAGAAAGTAAATAAGCATAGTATGGAAGCACTTTTTATTTTTATCTTAAAATCAAGCGGACTTTTAGCAACATTTTATTTTGCTTACATTTTTTTACTTCGCAAAGAGACATTTTTTAATAGCAGTCGTTGGTTTTTATTAGCGGGACTAATTACTTCTCTAGTTTTGCCTTTTGTGGTTTATACAAAAGTAATTTGGGTTGAAGCGCCGCCAGAACCAATTGCAATTCCAACAATTGAAAGAACTGAAGTAAAAAATATTCCAATCTCTGATCAAGATGTTATAGTTTATAAACCTCTTCAAACCTCAAATGTAACTGCGGTTGAAAAAGAAAGTTTTGAAATAAATTGGAATTTAGTTCTTCTAGCGGTTTACGGAATTGGTTTCATCGCTTTTATGATAAAATTCGCTCTTGATTTTTATAGTTTGAATGCTGTTTTAAAAGGAAAAAAAGTAGAACAGCAAGAAGATTTTAAATTCATCGACGTAAATGAAAACATCGCTCCTTTTTCCTATTTCGATTATATTGTTTACAACTCATCACTGTATACGGCTGCCGAATTAGAAAATATTTTGGAGCATGAAAAAGTGCACAGCGATCAAAACCATACTATTGATGTTTTAATTTCGAGAATCTTTTGTATTCTATTTTGGTTTAATCCAATTGTGTGGCTTTATAAAAAAGCCATTTTACAAAATCTCGAATTTATTGCAGATTATGAAGCTTCTAAAAAAATTACCGACAAAAAAGCGTATCAATACACACTTTTAAAAATTACAACGCACGATACATGCGTTGCTATCACCAATCATTTTTATCAATCATTAATCAAAAAACGAATTGTCATGTTAAACAAGAATCAATCAAACAAAAGGAATTATTGGAAATATTATGCCGTAATTCCAGCATTGGGCGCATTTGTTCTTTTATTCCAAATTAAAACAATTGCACAAGAGAAAAAAGAAAATTTAGCAGTTGTTCAAAAAGATACTATTAAAGACGAACAAGAAATTATTAAAATTACAAAAAACACTACAGATCAAGAATTGAAGGATCTTACTTCAAAACTAAAAACTAATCATAATCTTGATGTTGAAGTTTCTGATGTAAAAAGAAATTCTGATAAAGAATTGACAGCTATCCAAATTCAAACAAAATCTGAATCTGGAAAAAAACAAACCATTAAAATTGATGGAAACAAAGCAATAAAAGATTGCGAAATTGCAATTGGCACTGATGAAAATGGAACTAAAGCTATTGTAATTAATGCTGATAAAAATATGAAAGCGCCAATTATAATCAGAAATGAAAGAGTTGTTGTGCATAATTATGGAGATTCAGACGTAACGCCTCCTACACCACCAACGCCTCCAGCTTTTCCTTCTGGTCCAATGCCAGTTGCTCCAACAGTTGATATGTCTAAAATGCCAAAACCTCCTGTACCTCCAAAAAATCCAAAAGATAAAGTTGCAATGAGCAAATTTGAAAAAGAGATGGAAGAATTTGAGAAAAAAATGGCAGCTTTTGAACCTGATATGTCTGCTTACGAAAAACAGATTGAAGAAATAATGTCTCAAAGAGAAGCTATTTACGAGAAAGAAATGGCAAAGTATGAAATTGCGATGGAGAAATTCAATGCGAAAATGGAAAAATTCAATTATGACTTTAAGTTTAATTTCGCAAACGATTCTGATTATTCAAACACTATGAAGCAATACGAGCAAGACATGAAACAATATGAGCTTGATATGAAGCAACATGCAAAAGATATGAAACAACATGCTAAAGAAATGAAGCAGCATGAGAAAGATATGAAACAGCATGAAAAGGACATGAAGGAAATGGAAAGACAAAACAAAAAAGCTTAATTATACTTTATTCAGAATTTTAAAAACCAGTGTTTTACGCTGGTTTTTTTTCAGTTTTAAACTTTATTTAATTTTTAAAATTGCTCAAAATGAAAAGAAATCTTTCAGTACTACTTCTCTTTTTTACGTTTTCAATTCTAGCACAGCAAAGCACAATCGAAAAAAACATTTTTATATCGATGGACAAAACAGCTTCGATATTGATGCAAAAATCAAAAGCAAATTCAATTTCGATTGGTGTTGTCAAAAATGGCAAAACGTACACAAGGCATTATGGCGAAATTGATAAAGGAAAAGAAAATATTGCCAATAATAATACGATATTCGAAGTAGCTTCAATAACTAAATTATTTACAGGATTACTGGCTGCTCAAGCGGTTTTAGAAGGAAAATTAAATCCTGACGAAGATATCAGAAAATACCTGAATGGCAATTATCCAAATTTAGAATATAATGGAACTCCGATTACCATTAAAGATTTAGTTTCTTTTAGAACTGGTTTTAGTAAAGATCTTCCTGATACCGACGAATTAAGAAAGAACCGTAACGACAGTAGTTATCTGGCTTTTAAAAAGTTAGATAAATCTTATAATCGTGATAATTTTTTTGAAGATCTTAAAACTATAAAATTAGATACTTTACCAGGAACAAAATTTAAATACAGTAACGGAAGTCTTAATCTGACGGCGCATATCTTAGAAAATGTATATCAGAAAAGTTATGAAACGCTTTTAAAAGAAAATATCTTTTCTAAACTCGAAATGACATCAACAGGAATAAATTTAAGTTCTAATGTGGTAGTTGCAAATGGTTATAATTTAAAAGGAGTTTTAATGCCAAGCATTTCTGATAATCTTTGGGGTGCTGCCGGTCGTTTAAAATCTACTTTAAGTGATCTAACCAAATTTATTGCTTATGAATTAAATACAAAAAATAAAATCGTTCAAGAATCACAACGAAATCTCTTAAACAGTTCGACAACTTGGAACGGTTATTTCTGGGATTATATTCAGGTGGATGAAAATGGCAAAAATTGCTGGAAACATGGCGGTGCATTCGGAACGCAAAATATGCTCGTTATTTATCCCGAACGTAAATTAGGACTTTCTATAATTGTAAATATTAGTGACGAAAATACAGCAAATGCTTTAGGCGAAGCTATTGTAAAACTTTCTAATGATTTATTGAGCGAAAACAAAAAACAATCTGGAATTTATGGTTATAAAATAATTGGTGATAAAGTAGTTTTTACTTACGAACATGATAAAACTTTAAATTCAGATTTGATTAAGAGTGTATCTATTGCGGGCTCATTTGAAAATTGGAATCCAAATGATAAAGATTATCAAATGATTAGAAAGAACAAAAACACTTTCGAATTATCACTTCCAAAATCACAATTTGAAAAAGACAAAACACATCTTTTTAAATTCGTCATTAATAAAACTGGATGGATGGAAGCTCCAAAAAATGCAATCAACAGACAAACAGACGGAGACGAAAATTTGATTCTTAAGATATAAAACACTTTACGTTTTGTGACTCAAAAGACTTTGTTTCAAATACAAAGTCTTTTTTTATATCTTTGAACAAACAAATCTACTATGTATAAATTCTTAGCCAAACTTAATAAAATACTGTTGCCAAGTTTTACCAAACAAGGATTGGATATTTCAAAAGCAAAAAAATGGCAGATGGCAATTATCGGTTATAGAGCTTATGTAACAAAGCGAGCGCTCGGTAATTAATTCTAATACATTATTGTTTATTTATGCAGAGAATATCTTTTTCTGCACCATTACTTATGAAAAATAAAGAAATTAACCTTCCTCCTGTTCCAGCAGTATTATTGGCAATTATTAGTGTACAATGTGGCGCAGCGATTGCCAAAACATTATTTCCTACAATTGGAGCTGCAGGAACGGCATCTTTACGTATTGGTATTTCGGCATTAATTTTACTTTTAGCTTATAGACCAAATTTAAAAGCAGTTACTAAAGAACAATGGAAAATTGTAATTCCTTATGGATTGTCTTTAGGAGCTATGAATTTGATTTTTTATTTCGCTATAGAAAGAATTCCGATAGGCTTAGCCGTTACTTTAGAATTTGTTGGTCCGCTTTTACTGGCAATTGCAGGTTCAAAACGTTTAGTAGATTATTGCTGGGTTTTGTTGGCAGCAATAGGAATTTTACTAATTGCTCCTTGGACAAACGGTCGTTTAGATCCAATAGGCATTTTATGCGCACTTTTAGCAGGAGCATTTTGGGCCGCTTATATTGTTTTAGGTGGGAAAATTTCAAAAATAATGAACGATGGTCAAGCCGTAACAATCGGAATGTTATTTGCCGCTAGTTTAGTTTTACCTTTTGGTTTTCTAGAAACTGGATTATCAAATCTAACTCCAAAACTTTTCGGAATGGGTGTTGCGCTTGCGCTTTTATCTAGTGCAATTCCTTTTACTTTAGAAATGAAAGCTTTAGGACAGCTTCCGCCTCGTACTTTCAGTATTTTAATGAGTTTAGAACCAGCCGCTGCTTCTATTTGTGCTTTTATATTTCTTCAGGAAAGCCTTAGTATTTATGAAATTTTAGCAGTTGTGTGTGTTGTAGTTGCTTCAGCAGGAAGTACTTTGACAGCCAAAAAGTAAAAAGCCTTGCAATTAATGCAAGACTTTTTGTAAACGTAGGTTATGTTTTGGAGATAATTATTTCTTTGGTAATAATACCGCGTTAACAACATGAATAACACCATTTGATTGGTTAACATCTGCAATAGTTACTTTAGATTTATTGCCATTTTCATCAGTAATATATAAATCTTTACCTTGCATCCAAGCAGTTAGTGTACCTCCATTTACTGCTTTAATGGCTGCTTTTCCTTTTCCATCTTTTATTGCTTTTGCAATATCAGCAGAACTCCATTTTCCAGAAACTACATGATAAGTTAAAATGTTTTGAAGCATTTTTTTGTTTTCTGGTTTAAGTAAAGTTTCTACTGTTCCTTTTGGCAATTTATCAAAAGCCGCATTTGTTGGAGCAAAAACAGTAAACGGACCTTTGCCTTTTAAAGTTTCTACTAAATCTGCAGCTTTTACCGCTGCAACCAAAGTCGTGTGATCTTTTGAGTTAACAGCATTTTCAATAATATTTTTATTTGGATACATTGCAGCTCCACCAACCATTACAGTTTTTTGAGCGAAAGATGTAAATCCGAATGCTAAGACTAAAGTTACTGAGGCTAAAAATTTTCTAGTTTTCATAATTAATATTTTAAGTTATAATTTCATTTACGCTGATATAAATGTTTTGGTTTTGCAGAAAAAATAACTTAACGTCAGAAATCATTACAAAAAATTAAAATCTTCAAGGAATTCACGCTTTCACACATTAAAATATTTTTCTAAAAATTTTAAAAATACCTTAAAAACATTTCGATTTTATTATTAACTTTAAAATCTAAACTCTTATTTTATGCAAAATCTACCTAAAAAAGTCAGAAGTAAAAAGTTAAGTTCAAGAGTTGATTTAACTGCTATGGTCAGCGTTTCTTTTTTGCTGATTATTTTTTTTATGGTTGTTGGTGAATTGTCTAAACCTAAAGTTTTGGATTTAAGTTTGCCAGAAAAATATTCTAACAAATCAACTAACTGTGTTATTAGTTGCGGTGGCGAGCATAGTCGTATTATAACAATTTTATTAGATGAGAATAATAAAATAATAACATACACAGGTCTTTTAGTAGTTGCAAGAGAAAATCCCAAAAAAATTGATTATAGTAAAAATGGAATTCGAAAAGAATTATCTCAAAAAAATAATAAAATTATAGAATATTCGACGGCACTTGGAAAACCTAAAAATGGTGCAATTGTAATTATAAAGCCAAGCAAAAAAAGTACTTTCAAAAATCTGGTAGATATTTTAGATGAAATGGCAATAGCAAAAATAGACACATACGCAATTGTAAATGATTTTTCGCCGGAAGAATCAAATTTATTAGCTTCAAACTAACAACTAATCTTTATGAAAAACCTACCTCAAAAAGTCAGAAGCAGAAAACTAAGCTCTAGAGTTGATTTAACTGCAATGGTTAGTATTTCTTTTTTACTGATTATTTTTTTTATGGTTGTTGGGGAATTATCAAAACCAAAAGGGGCAAATTTAAATCTGCCAGATAATGGTGATATTGTATGTGGTCCTATAGGCCACATTAAAGGATATCGTTTATATACAATTTTACTTAATGACAATAACAAAATAATTACATATACAGGTATTTTACCAAATCCATATGAAATGCCTAAAATGTTCGAATTTGGAAAAAGCGGTATACGTGAAGAGGTATTTCAGAAAAAAGAACAAATAAAAAAATATGCAATATCAATTGGAAAACCTAAAAGCAGCGTAATCGTAATTATAAAACCAAGCCCTAAAAGTAACTTTCAAAACTTAGTTGATATATTGGATGAAATGGCTATTGCAAAAATAGATTCATACGCAATTGTAAATGATTTTACTCCAGAAGAAACCCATTTATTAGCTTTAAAATAATTAATAATTTTAGTTGGCCGAAGTCAGATAAAGATATCCTGCTTTTTCTTTCCAACGATTATCTGTAACCTCATAATTAAGAATATAGAAGTATGTTCCATCTGGCAATATACTCGATTTTTTTATTGTAGCTCTGCCTTCAGAATATCCATAAAACAAATTATTATCTATTCCGTAGCCAGTTGTTTCAAATACTTTTATTCCCCAGCGATTATATATTTGAAGTCTATTGTTCGGGAAATTAGTAATTCCGTCAATTTGAAAAAAATCATTTTTCCCATCATCGTTTGCAGAAATAGCGTTGTGAATAACAATCTCATCAGTTGAATTAGATAGAATTCGTCCAAGTGTAAAAATTCCATCATTATTAATCGATGCTGTTGCAATTTTAGCACTTTCATCTACAGCGGTTGTGTAATATACCCATTTATTTGTAGTTTCATCCCATCTTACAATTGCCAATGTTGTTCCAGCATTTCCATTTATAATTTCGTTCGGAGTTGTTGCTTCATTCCATGATAAAGTAAGTGCAATATCTACAGGATTCTGATTGCTTTCAAAACTCCAATATTCAGGTTGATCGATAATTTGAATTAAAGGATCTTTCTGATTGTGCGGATGTAAGGCATTTGAATCTTTGAGATAATATCTGCTACTAAAAAAATTGGTCGGTGAATTACTTTGGCTTATTGCCGAAGGTCTAAAAAAACTGCCATCGCCTATTGGAAATTCAAACTGATTATTTTTATTCCTTTCAACAAAACCTGCTACATAACTATTATTACTCGTATTTTGATGTGTTGCATTTTCTTCAAACAAAAAATTTCCAGGTTGAGTCACATTATCTACAATTCCATAATAAAAATCAGAAGTTCCAAACACGGTAATATTTCCCGACAATAAAAAGGCGGGCTGGATAAAATTATTCTCAAACCTAACATTATACAATTCGCTTAACGATAGCCCAGAAATAGTTTGCGCGGCAGAACTTCCTTTAAAATAAGTTAATCCTGTATTCAAATTTGGAGAAAAAGCGACCAAACCATCATTATTAAAATTAGCATAAACATAGAAAGTTCCGTCATTCACAAAATTTCCAGTCGTTTTGTTGTCAAATGATTCTACAGTCGACAATATCGTATTTGAGCTGACAGTTAAATCGCCTATGTTTGAAGTTTGCGCTTTTATACCAATACAATATATCGATGTAACAAGTAAGTATACTACTATTTTGTTCATAACTTCTTACTTTAATTTATTTACTATTTCTTCTAAACGTTGTAAACGCGTTTCAAGATCAGCTATTTTTTTATCTTGCTGTTCTATTTTAACTTGCTGTTCTTGTACAGCTTTTACAAGCGGAACAACAAATTCTGAATAACGAAGACTATAAAAATCATTTTCACTTGCAGGTTTTACAATTCCACTAAACTGATAACCAACAGATTTAGCTGCTGACTCTACTTCTTGAGCAATAAATCCAGATTGTAAATCAGCTGTTCCTTTTTTAAGATGATAAGTTACAGGACGAAGTTTATTTATAAAATTCAGACCAAAAGAACTTGTTTCTATGTCTTTTTTTAAACGTAAATCAGAAGGATTTGACCATGCGACCTGTCCTCCGATACTTGTCATAGCATCATTTCCAATCTGGACAGTATTATTCCCTCTACCGAGCGCGGCATAACCAATAACAACTTCATTATTTGCAGAATTATTAAGTGCTCTAATCTGTGTACCTAAATAAACGGAATTATCAACTATATTTAGATTATTGGTTCCTGTAGCGCCAAAATATCTGCCACTTTCAAATCCCATTACGACATTTCCTGAACCACTTGAATTAGCATATAAAGCGTTAGCTCCGACAACAGCATTATTTCCTCCTGAAAAATTTGCATATAATGCAGAATCTCCAAAGGCGGCATTATTACTTCCTGTACTGCCACTATTGCCAGCATTATTTCCTACTCCTGTATTATTGTTTCCTGTTGAATTATTTGCCAAGGCTCGATAACCAACCGCAACATTTAAATTCCCAACCTGATTGGCTATCATAGCTTCAACACCAGTTGCTATATTGTAACTTCCTGTTCTGTTGCTATTAAGCGCTAAATAACCTGATGCTATATTGTTGCTTCCTGTTGTATTAGCATTAAGAGTAAAATCTGAAATTGCAACATTATTACTTCCTGTTGTATTTAATTCTAGAGCTAAAACCCCAATTGCTACATTTCTAGTTCCTGTTGTATTTGTGGTTAGTGTGCTATAACCTATTGCTGTATTATTATTAACGGTACTATTTAATAAAGCATTAGCTCCAATAGCGACATTAAAACTTCCGTTAACACTTCTCGCTAAAGCGTTGTAACCTAATGCAGTATTATTATTTCCATTATTATTTGTATTTAAACTCAAATTTCCTACTGCAGTATTAAAGTTTCCAATTATATTAGCGCTCAATGAAAAACGCCCCATCGCTACATTGTTATTTCCACTCACATTATTGGCTAACGCTTGCAAGCCAACACCCGTATTAAAAAAACCTGTGGTGTTATACTCTAATGTTCCGTTACCTACAGCAACATTACTATTACCAGTCGTATTTTGACGAAGAGCAAATGATCCGAGAGCTACATTATTACTTCCGAATGTATTATTCTCTAATGCAGTATTCCCTATTGCTACATTAAATCCGCCAGATGTATTACGATTCAAACTACTATAACCCATCGCAGTATTACCAACTCCATCTGTATTTACCGTCATTACGTTAGTTCCTAAAGCAACATTACTAAATCCTGTCGTAGTCAGATTTAATGCATTCACTCCTAATGATGTATTACTTTGCGCTATAATACCGCTTACTATATTATTTCGTTTAAAAACTAAATCAACATTATCTGTTGTACCTAAAAAATTTGTTCCAGCTACAGTTCCTGCATTTCCTCTCAGATCCCATTTTTGTTTTAACTCGGTTGCTAAATCTCCTATTGCACCTTGCACATTTGCAGAAGGAACAGCTACTGTTGTTGCAGATGCAACAATGGGATCACTTGGAGTTAATAATGCAGTTTCAATAGGAGAATTTACAACATATGGAGTCGCAGTTTCTCCATTTCCTGTAACTGTGACATTAGTGCCAGCGGTTACCAGAGATTTTAGCCCAGTTAAATCAAAAGGACTTACAGTTCCGTCTTCACTAGTATAATTTAATATATTGGTAGTTGGATCATAATCCAAAGATGTTAGAGTTTCACGTATGTCGACGGGCGTCCCTCCTGCTTCATTAGTATATTGCGCTATAATATTTCCTGTTGTAACAATTGGTGTAATCGCAGTAATTGTTTCATTTGCGGTAATTACTGCATTATCAATAAAACTTCCGCCATCTGTACCCACTGAAATCAGATTGCCAGTATTAGCGCTTACTACTTTTGATGTAGAAGCTGTTCCTGCTTCATTTGTATAAGTAATATCTCCGGTAGTAAGATTTTGAGATTGTGTAGTTAATGTTTCTTGAATTGCAACTGGAGTTCCTACCTCGTTGGAATAGTTTGCTATTGTATTTCCCACAGTAACAACAGGAGTAATTGTGGTAATCGTTTCTGAAGCTTTTACAAGATTGGCGAGATTGATGACCGTAGCAACCCCATTCTCTGGATTATAGGTCAGAGTTTGAGCTGTAGAATCGTATACCAAACTTGTCTGTGTCTCTGCACCTTGAACCAGATTTAACAAATTAACGACAGTTGGAGTTCCGTTTTCCGCAGTATACGTTAAAGTATTTGCTGTTGCGTCATAAACCAGACTAGTTAATGTTTCGTTGTTTTTAATAATGTTTGTCAATTCCGTTACAACAGCCGGATTATTTAAAATTGTCGAAGCATTATTCGTAACATCGCCGACTACGTCAATTACAGTTACAGTATTGTTCTCGCTGGTATAAGTATGTTTTCCGTCCGCAGCGTTTACTAGAGTCGTAATCGTTTCTGAAGCTTTTACAAGATTGGCGAGATTGATAACCGTAGCAACCCCATTCTCTGGATTATAGGTCAGAGTTTGAGCTGCCGCATCGTATACCAAACTCGTCTGTGTTTCAGCGCCTTGAACCAGATTTAACAAATTAACGACAGTTGGAGTTCCGTTTTCCGCAGTATACGTTAAAGTATTTGCTGTTGCGTCATAAACCAGACTAGTTAATGTTTCGTTGTTTTTAATAATGTTTGTCAATTCCGTTACAACAGCCGGATTATTTAAAATTGTCGAAGCATTATTCGTAACATCGCCGACTACATCGATTACAGTTACAGTATTGTTCTCGCTGGTGTAAGTATGTTTTCCGTCCGCAGCGTTTACTAGAGTCGTAATCGTTTCTGAAGCTTTTACAAGATTGGCGAGATTGATGACCGTAGCAACCCCATTCTCTGGATTATAGGTCAGAGTTTGAGCTGTCGCATCGTATACCAAACTCGTCTGTGTTTCAGCGCCTTGAACCAGATTTAACAAATTAACGACAGTTGGAGTTCCGTTTTCCGCAGTATACGTTAAAGTATTTGCTGTTGCGTCATAAACCAGACTAGTTAATGTTTCGTTATTTTTAATAATGTTTGTCAATTCCGTTACAACTGCGGGATTATTTAAAATTGTCGAAGCATTATTCGTAACATCGCCGACTACGTCAATTACAGTTACAGTATTGTTCTCGCTGGTATAAGTATGTTTTCCATCTGAATCGTTTACTAAAGTTGTAATCGTTTCATTGCTTTTCACTATATTCTGAAAATCAATAATTTGCGTATTTCCACTTTGATCAGTATAAGAAAATGTGTTTGTAGTAGGATTAAATATCACTGTACCAGCAGGTACGGTAGACTCAGAAGAAATTACTATTCTGTTCCATCTATTATTAAACCAATAATAATAGCCAGGAGTAACATTTAATGGTGCTGTACCAGCTGTAGCTTCATTAAAAACCAAAAGACTTGAAGGTAGTGAGCCATTATTAGTAATAGGATTCATACTTGTGGCGCTTTGTAACTGCACTCTGGAAATCAAAACACCTCTATTGGCTGCAACAACATCTAATTGAGAAGAATTATTTGGTAAAGGAGTTCCAATTCCAACTTGTGCATTACATAAACCTCCTAAAATAAGCAGTAAAAGTAAAAGTCTAATTTTCATAATTTTGATTTTAATTAATAAAACATTCGAAATTTTATAGCATCATCATCAAAATATTAACTGCTTATTTAAAAAATAAAATTTTAAAGCAAGAAAATCAGTAATTTTTAGAATTAAGACATAACTGGATAATTTATATGGAGGGCAGGTAGTAAGTTATAAGAAGAAGAAAAATCTAAAAATTGTAACTATTTTACTGATGACAGGATTATGATTGATCTTTGTTTGTGAACAAAAAAAGACAATCCTTGTGTAGAAAAGTGATATAAACATTAAAGTGCTTACAACAATGTAAGTCTGTAACCTATAGGCATGTTTATTAAAAGTAATTTATTTTCATTTATTTGAAGTTTAAATATTGCGTAGATTCATCTTAAGAATAAACCTAGGTAAGAATATTGAAACTGTTTTTGTAAAAATAAAAACAGACGAGTAGATTATTCAAAAAAAAATTAAATAATGATCATAAATAAATTTATGAAAGATCCATATAAAAACAGTTATCACAAAAAAAAACATAAAACACTGTTTTTCAACAATATAAACTTACAAAAAAAAGTAATACCATTTTAATAAAAATCATTTAATCAGAAGAAATTGAATAAATCAGAATAATATTTTTATAAAAACTAAGAGCATAAAACAAAAAAAAGTCCCACATTTCTGTGGGACTTTCTATTTATAAAAAAGCTAAGAATTATTTTTTCTCAGTTTTTTCCATTTTAGCTTTTAAAGCAGCTAATACATCATTGTTGTCACCTAAAGTCGCAGCTGGTGCGTTTGTAGATGCAGATGCAGTAGTTTCAGCAGCAGCTTTCACGTTTTTCTCTTCTTCTTCTCTGAAGATAGCAGTGTGAGAAGCAACTACTCTTTTGAATTCTTTATTGAATTCAATTACTTTGAAATCAGCTGTATCACCTTTTTTCAATTTCTTTCCGTCTTCTTTTTCAAGGTGACGAGTAGGAATGAAAGCAACGATATCATCTCCGAATTCTACAGTAGCTCCTTTGTCAACGATTTCAGAAATCTCACCGTTGTGGATAGTTCCTACAGCGAAAGAATCTTCGTACTGATCCCAAGGATTAGCAGTAGTTTGTTTGTGACCTAAAGATAATTTACGTCCTTCAACATCTAATTCTAATACTACAACATCAAGTTTTTCACCAACGTTTACAAACTCAGATGGGTGTTTGATTTTCTTAGTCCAAGAAAGATCAGAAATGTAGATTAATCCATCAATTCCTTCTTCTAATTCTACGAAAATACCAAAGTTTGTAAAGTTTCTAACGATACCTGTATGTTTAGAACCTACTGGGTATTTAGAAGTAATGTCAGTCCATGGATCTTGAGTTAATTGTTTGATACCTAATGACATCTTACGATCATCTCTGTCAAGAGTTAAGATAACTGCTTCAACAACATCTCCAACTTTCACGAAGTCCTGAGCAGAACGTAAGTGAGTTGACCATGACATTTCAGAAACGTGGATTAAACCTTCAACACCTTCAGCAACTTCGATGAAAGCACCGTAATCAGCGATTACAACTACTTTACCTTTAACTTTATCACCAACAGTTAAGTTAGCATCTAAAGCATCCCATGGGTGAGCGTTTAATTGTTTCAATCCTAATTGAATTCTTGTTTTCTCATCATCGAAATCAAGGATTACAACGTTTAATTTTTGGTCTAATTCAAGAACTTCACTTGGGTGGTTGATTCTACTCCAAGAAAGGTCAGTAATGTGAATTAATCCGTCAACACCACCTAAGTCAATGAACACACCATAAGAAGTAATGTTTTTAACAACACCTTCTAATACTTGTCCTTTTTGTAATTGACCGATGATTTCTTTTTTCTGTACTTCAATATCAGCCTCGATAAGAGCTTTATGAGATACAACTACGTTTTTGAATTCGTGGTTGATTTTTACCACTTTGAATTCCATCATTTTGTTTACATATACATCGTAGTCTCTAATTGGCTTAACGTCAATTTGAGATCCAGGTAAGAACGCTTCGATACCGAATACGTCAACAATCATACCTCCTTTAGTTCTACATTTAACAAAACCGTTAACGATTTCTCCAGTTTCATTAGCTGCAATAACTCTATCCCAAGATTTGATAGTACGTGCTTTTCTGTGAGATAATACTAATTGACCTGTTTTATCCTCACGGATGTCGATTAATACTTCTACTTTGTCACCTACTTTTAAGTTTGGGTTGTAACGAAATTCGTTTAAAGAAATAACACCTTCAGATTTAGCATTGATATCAACGATAACGTCTCTATCTGTAATTCTAACTACAACACCTTCAACTACTTCTTCTTGATCTGTAGCGATGAAAGTTTTTGATACTAGTTCTTCAAACTCTTGTAAGTTTTTTTCATCTACTGCATCGATTCCTTCTTGGAAGTTGTGCCAGTTAAAATTTGCTAAAAACTCTTCTTGTGATTTTGTTTGTTCAGACATGCTGATAAAAAAATTTGTATTCTGTTTTTCTCGAGTTTCTCAATGCGATAGAAAATACAGAAGTTGTTTTACATAAATGGTTGATACCTAATGGAAACTCTTCTCTGCCAAAAGGACTGCAAAATTAATATATTTTTCTGAATTAACAAAACAAAACCGATATGATTATCAGTTGATTATTAAGAAGCAGAAGATTTGAGGGTTTTAAAGACGTTTAGTCCCGCTATCCGTTGCAATCTTTTGTGCCGAACCCCAGCACAAAAGGATTTCCACTTCTATCGGGGCTAGATTAGAACTTTTTGTTTTCATAAGACCTTAACAAACGAAAAACTGTCAGGTTTTAAAAACTGCAAAGTTTACAATGTTTAACTATCTTTGTCGAAGTTTACGAAACCTGCAAATTCTGATTTTCAATCTTTACGTTAAAACTAATTTCTGCTTTTAACGCTTTAAACACCTTTATTATAGTATCAATTGTTGCACTATTTGTACTGCTTTCTAACTTAGAAATTTGAGCTTTTTTAACTCCAATCAAATTCCCTAATTGTTCCTGAGTTAGATTTCTTTCTTTTCTGGCAGTTTTTATCATTCTACCAAGAATTTCCATATTTAGTTCATATTCATACTGATCTCTTTCTTCTGTTCCAATTAATCCAATATACTTATCTTTCATTTCAGAAAGAGAATAAGATTTTATTGCCTTTTTTTCCATCTTTCAAATTTTATTTATTCTCAAAATAATTCAATCTAATTTTATTTGCTCTCTCAATTTCCTTTGCTGGTACTTTATCAACTTTTTTCACGAAACCGTGAGTTGCAAAAACAAAAGTTTCTTTACTATCAGTTTTGTCCCAAAATGCTAAAAGCCTTATTTGCATACCATTAAATTTAACTCTAAATTCCCAAATGTCATCTTTAAGTTTTTTAAACAACCGTGGATCATGATTTTTCTCAGCTAAATCAATATTATATAAGACTTTAGCTACTGCTTTTCGATCAAGTGTAGATATGAATTTATCCGCTTCTTCTAAAAATTTCGTTTCAAAATATTTCATCAAACTTACGTATAATAAAAAATACCACAAAAAGTTTCTAATTTTAGAAACTTTTTGTGGTATTTTTTATTATAATAATTTATTCTATTCTCTCCCTAGATTATCCAATTCAAGAATACTTTTTTTTAATGACTTAAATTCTCAATCTCCTTCGGATCATGTTTATGTTTAAATAAAACAGCAAAAGCTATGGCAATCACTAATGCATAAGCCGCAAACGAAAGCCAGATCGTATGCCAGTCTTTCATTAAAACTGGATTCGCAAAAATTCCATCTGCAGAAACTGAATTCCCTTGGCTTTTTACAAATTCTAACATTTTAGAGTTTTCTGTATCTGTTTCTAAAAATCCTGCTAATTCAGCTGTATTAACAAACGATTTTGTAAAGAAACGATCGATTGCCCAACCAGAAGTCAAACTTCCTAAAACTGCTCCTACTCCATTGGTCATCATCATAAACAAACCTTGCGCAGAAGAACGAATTTTAGAATCTGTATTGCTTTCAACGAATAAAGAACCTGAAATATTAAAGAAATCAAATGCCATTCCGTAAACAATACAAGACAAGATAATCATCCATAATCCGTTTACAGGATCTCCAAATGCAAATAATCCGAAACGTAAAACCCAAGCAAGCATGCTAATCAGCATAACTTGTTTGATTCCAAAACGTCTTAAGAAAAACGGAATCGCCAAAATAAACAAAGTCTCAGAAACTTGAGAAATCGACATAATAATAGTCGAATATTGAATTACAAACGAATCTGCATATTTTGGAAAATGCTTGAATTCATCTAAAAACACATCTCCATAAGCATTTGTCAATTGAAGTGCTCCTCCTAAAAACATAGAAAAAACAAAGAACAATGCCATTTTGTAGTTTGCAAACAGCTTGAAAGATTCTAAACCAAAAGTTTCAATCCAAGTTGCGTTTTCTTTAATTAAACGTTGTGGTTCACATTTTGGTAATGTAAATGCATAAATTCCTAAAATTAAAGCGCCAATTCCGGCAATATAAAACTGATATTCTGTTGCTTTGCTTCCGCTTAAATTAGTAATCCACATGGCCACAATAAAACCGATTGTTCCCCACACACGAATTGGCGGAAAATCTTTTACAATGTTTTTATTATTTAATTTGAGTGATGTATAAGAAATAGAATTACTCAAAGCAATTGTTGGCATATAACAGCACATTGCTAAAAGCATTACAATAATAAAAGTATCTGGCGTTGCAACTTGTGCAATTCCAAATAAAACTACTGCATACAAAATATGAAGAATTCCGTAAAGCTTTTCAGCATTTACCCATCTGTCGGCAATAATACCAGTAAGTGTAGGCATAAAAAGAGAAGCGATTCCCATGGTTCCAAAAACAAGACCGAATTGAGTTCCTTCCCAATTTTTCGTCCCAAACCAATAATTTCCAATTGTTATAAGCCAAGCTCCCCAAACAAAAAATTGAAGAAAGCTCATTAAAATCAATCTGTTTTTAATCCCCATAAGATGAAATTGTCTTTTTAATAAAAATGAAGCGGTAAAACTAGCATTAAAAATAATATCTACAAAGAATTAATCCAATTTAACAATATCATTTACCAATTCTAAAACAGCGGCAAATTGCTCTTCTTTATTTAAGTAAGAATTATCTATTTCAATTGCGTCCTCGGCAATAACTAAAGGAGAATCTTCACGGTGTGTGTCCATATGATCGCGATCCACAACATTTTTCAAAACTTCTTCGTAAGTTACATTGTCACCTTTTTGCTGTAATTCTTCAAAACGTCTTTGAGCGCGCGTTTCAGCACTTGCTGTCATAAAAATTTTAAGTTCAGCGTTTGGAAAAACTACTGTTCCAATGTCTCTTCCGTCCATCACAATTGCTTTATTAGTTCCCATTTCTTGCTGCTGTTCTACTAATTTAGCGCGAACTTCAGAAACTGCCGCGACTTTACTCACAAAATTAGAAACTTCGATAGTTCTTATTTGCTTCTCTACATTTTCACCATTTAAATACATTTCTGCAAAACCTAAATCAGCATTATATCTAAACTCAAGTTTAATATCAACTAACGCCTCAATCAAAGCCTCTTTCTTAAAAAAATCAGCACTTATCAAATTATGTTGCATAGCAAAATACGCTACTGCACGATACATAGCGCCTGTATCTACATAAACATACTCAAGTTCTTTTGCTAATTGTTTAGCCAAAGTGCTTTTTCCTGTAGATGAAAATCCGTCGATGGCAATGGTAATTTTTCTCAATTTTTTTGTTTTTATTTTTTATTCTCTTAAAACCGATTTAATCTCAATAATAGATATTCATTAAAATATCCGATTCTGAACTATCAATTATTTTTGCCATTCTCTGGAAATACTTTTTATTTACCATAGGACAGCCATAACTGTTGCAAATGTAACCATCTTTCTCTTTATATGGAACATCATAATAGTAATGAAAAACTATATCTCTTTTAAAAGCATTGCTATTACTTTCATCTAAACCATACAATTTATAAGCTTTTCCAAATTTTCCATTATAATGGTTTCCTATGTAATATTTTCCAAGTGAAGTACTTAATGAATTAGGAACATTACTAAATTTTAGGTTTCCTTTTATTCCTGTTTCAGAACCAGAACCGTGAGCAACCAGCCCTTTGTCTATAATTTTATTTTCTTTTAAATCGTAAACAAAAAAGCGATTCTTTCCAGAAGGTATTTTCATATCGATAAAAAATACAACTCTGTCATTATACTTTGAATTGCTTTTCAAGAATTTTCTAACTTCAGAAACTTGATATTCAATTCTTTTGTCTATTTCAGTTTCAGAAGCAGATGAAAAATCTTTTTTGTCAGATATAAAAAGATAAGCAGTAAAAACCGCTGCAAGCAAAAGACCTATAAAAAGTATTTTCTTCATTTATAATTTTACTCAAGAAAAGTTTTTGTGTAATTATTGAAAATTTAAAATCAAACCAAAAAGACTTGTATTTGCTGCCAACGTGTATCTTGAATAAGAGTAATTGAATTTCAGCTTATTTATTTTCAATCCAAAACCAAGAGAAACTCCTGAAAAGTTACGTTGTTCTTCTACTCTTAATTCCTCTCCTCTTCTAAAATTGTAGCCTACTCGGAAATTAAAGGCTCTTTGAGGAAAAATTTCAACACCAAAAGCTACGTGTCGCAATGCATTATTAAAAAAAGAAACTTTTTCAGGATTCGTTGATCCGTCGATATTCGTTTCTCCGCGAACAGGATTCGAGAAAGAAATATTCCATTGTTGAAGATTTTCTAGCGAAAGATGCCAACGAATTGGAACATGCTCTAATTCTTGCGAAATTCCAGCAACAATCTCAAATGGCAAATTTTCTTTAATTCCTGAATAAGTAGTAAACTGTGTACCAATATTACGAACTACAAAACCTAAATTTAATTTACTTTCTTCGACTAAATACAAAAGACCTAAGTCTACAGCGCCGCCTATAGAATTATAATTTTCTAAAGACGAAGTAATTAACTTAGCATTCGCACCAATATAAAGATCTGTATAAGGAACGTTATACGCATATCCTACGGTTAATGCTCCTTCACTTCCTGTAAAACTAGAAGTAGATTGTCCGTTTTCATCATAACCTTCAAACGAGCCATAGTTTACATAGCTAATTCCTGCATAAAAAGTCTGCACATGTCTATCATAAGTATAAGCGTATGAAGCAGTTCCATATGAAGCTTCTCCATAGTAACTGCCGTAATTTAATGCTAAATGATTATCCATGTCTGGATTTATCAGGGCCGGATTAGACATAGCTTGATTAACATCTTCGTCGTATATCGTAATAATATCTCCTCCTAATGCCGCTTGTCTTGGTGAAGTAGTTAAATTTAGAAACTGATAAGTGTAGCGCCCTCCCACTTGTCCGAAGGAAACCGAACAAATTAAAATCATGAAAAATAAAACGACTGGTTTTGGCATTTTTGGTTTTGGCGTTCCTATGTGGGAATAACGCAACTACAAATATAAAATTATATAACTTAAAAATTAAATTTTATAGCTAAATGCAAACCGATAATAAAAATTTCTGAACAAAAAAAATCCAAATCCCAATTAAATTGGAATTTGGATTTTTATATACTTTATAAACTTAGAAGCTTATTTAAGCTCTTTTGCGTTTTTTACGTTTTGATCAGTCAAAGCTAAAGTAAGTACTTCGCTCATTTCTTTCACATAATGAAAAGTTAAGCCTTCTAAATATTCTGCTTTTATTTCATCAATATCACTTTTATTTTCGTGACATAAAATAATTTCTTTAATGTTAGCTCTTTTTGCTGCTAAGATTTTCTCTTTAATTCCGCCAACAGGCAATACTTTTCCACGAAGTGTGATTTCTCCAGTCATAGCAATACTTTTCTTCACTTTCTTTTGAGTTAAAAGAGAAACTAAAGAAGTAAGCATTGCAATACCAGCGCTTGGTCCGTCTTTTGGAGTTGCTCCTTCTGGAACGTGCAAGTGGATATTATATTTTTGGAAAATCTCAGTTTTCAAACCTAATTTCTTAGCATTTGCTTTAATATATTCTAAAGCAATTGTCGCCGATTCTTTCATTACAGTTCCAAGATTTCCTGTAATTGTTAAAGCGCCTTTTCCTTCAGAAATTAAAGATTCAATAAACAAGATGTCTCCGCCAACGCTCGTCCAAGCTAAACCTGTAACAACACCTGCAACATCGTTATTTTCATATTTATCGCGCTCTAATCTCGGAACTCCTAAAATAGTTACGATATCTTCATCTGTAACTTTTTTGTTGTACTCTTCTTCCATTGCAACAGATTTTGCTGCATTTCTAATTACCTGAGCAATTTTAGTTTCTAAATTACGAACACCAGATTCTCTTGTATAACCTTCAACAATTTTTTCTAATTGTTTTTTACCAATTGTTAAATCTTTTGATGTTAAACCGTGTGCCTCTAATTGTTTCGGAAAAAGGTGTCTTTTGGCAATTTCTACTTTTTCTTCAATTGTGTACCCAGACATTTTAATCACTTCCATTCTATCTCTCAATGCTGGCTGAATTGCCGCCATATTGTTAGAAGTCGCGATAAACATAACTTTAGATAAGTCATATCCCATTTCTAGGAAATTATCATAAAATGCATTGTTTTGTTCTGGATCTAAAACTTCTAATAAAGCTGAAGAAGGATCTCCGCTATTTCCGCTTGATAATTTATCAATCTCATCTAATATGAAAACCGGATTTGAAGTTCCTGCCTTTTTTAAACTTTGAATAATTCTACCTGGCATTGCACCAATATAAGTTTTTCTGTGTCCGCGAATTTCTGCTTCATCACGTAATCCACCAAGTGAAATACGAACATATTCACGTCCTAAAGCTTCTGCAACCGAACGACCAATTGAAGTCTTTCCAACTCCTGGAGGCCCTGTTAAACATATAATTGGCGATTTCATGTCATTTCGCAATTTCAAAACTGCCAAATGTTCAATCATTCTTTTCTTAACTTCATCAAGACCAAAATGATCTTTATCTAAAACTTTTTGAGCAAATTTTAAATCAAATTTATCTTTAGAATATTCGCCCCAAGGCAATTCTAAAAATAACTCTAAATAGTTGCGCTGAATTCCAAAATCTGGCGATTGTGGATTCATTCTACGCATTTTAGATAATTCTTTCTCAAAATGTTTCTGCGTTTTTTCCTCCCATTTTTTGGTTTTCGCTTTCAATCCCATTTCGTCCATTTCTTCTTCCTGCGAAACGCCACCCAATTCTTCTTGAATGGTTTTCATTTGCTGTTGAAGAAAATATTCTCTTTGTTGCTGATCTAAATCAAAACGTACTTTTGACTGAATGTCATTCTTCAATTCTAATTTTTGAAGTTCTACATTCATATAACGCAAAGTCTCTAAAGCACGCTCTTTCAAACCATTTATCGATAAAAGACCTTGTTTTTCTTTTACTGATAAATTCATGTTTGAAGAAACAAAATTGATTAAAAACGATTGGCTTTCAATATTTTTAATTGCAAATGTCGCTTCAGAAGGAATATTTGGACTTTCTTTAATAATTTGAATTGCCAATTCTTTTACAGAATCTAATATCGCTGTAAATTCAGAATCATTTTCATCTGGACGTTCTTCTGCAACTTCTTTAATTGTTGCTGTCATGTAAGGCTCTTCGGCAACAACTTCGTCAATTTCGAAACGTTTTTTTCCTTGAAGAATAACCGTAACATTTCCGTCAGGCATTTTCAGAACACGCAAAATACGTGCAACCGTTCCTATTTTATGTATATCATCTTTTGACGGATCTTCGTCTTCTTCATTAATTTGAGAAACTACACCAATAATTTTTACGCCAGCATTAGCATCATTAATCAATTTAATAGATTTATCTCTCCCCGCAGAAATCGGAATAACAACTCCTGGGAATAAAACTGTATTTCGTAAAGGTAAAATTGGAAGCGAAACAGGAAGTTCCTCATTATTCATTTCCTCTTCGTCTTCTGGCGTTAATAATGGAATTAATTCTGCTTCTGAATCAAATTCTTGAAGTGACAGATTGTCAATAGTAAGTATTTTATGGTTTGACATAATAATATATAAGTCGTTTTGTCATTAAAAATTTTAAACTATCTGTAAAAACGGTATTGCTTTCTGGAGTTTTAATCGAAAATACATTCTACTGCTCCATTACAAGATAGGCCATAAAAATAGACAATCATTATGCCAAATGCAAAATAAGTCAGTTCTAATATTAGATTTTACGTCATTCATTTCATCATTTGAAAAAAAATAAAATTAATTTTATAAAAAGTGTAACAAACAAAAAAAGGTCAAGTCTATATTAAAAACCAAAAGCCACTACTTGAGTATAAATGACCAAAATATCGAAGAACTAATTACGCTTTGTAAAAATAAAAACCAAAAAGCGCAATTTGAAATTTACAATCGCTATTGCAAGGCGATGTATAATGTTGCTTATCGCATTGTAAAAGATGAACATTTTGCACAAGACGTCATGCAAGAAGGTTTCTTGAGGGCTTTTACAAAAATCGACGACTATAAACAAGAAGTGGCTTTTGGAGCGTGGTTAAAAAAAATAATCATCAATTATAGCATCGATTTTTATAAGAAAAACAATTCTTTTCAAGTAGAAGATTTAAGTAAACAACTTTATAAAATTGAAGAAAATGATGGGATTATCTCTGAAAATATTGACTTAAACAATCTAAAAGTAAAACAGGTTTTAGACACCATTCTACAACTTAAAGATAATTATAGAATGGTACTCACATTGTTTTATATTGAAGGTTACGATCAGGAAGAAATTTGCGAGATTTTGAATATTAGTTATGCAAACTGCAGAACAACCTTGAGCAGAGCCAAAGATAGTTTACGCAAAAAATTAGAGGAATTATAAAATGAGTAGGAATATGAAAAATGAAAAAGACAATTTAGACGAATTATTCAGCAAATTTGAGAATCAATGGGATATTCAGGAATTAAATTCTGATCACCAAATGGATTTTCTACAGAAATTAAATAAGAAACAGCCAAAGAAAAAATATTGGTTTGTAACGGCTATTGCCGCTTCGATTGTGTTAATGCTTGGAGTTTCAATTTTTTATAAAAATGAAAAACCTAAAGAATTCAAATTTGCTTCTAAAGAAACTAAACGAACTGATTCTATTTTCAACATTTTGATTGATAATGAACTGGTTAAATTGAAAGAAAAAAGTTCTCCAGAAAATGAGCAGATTATTAATGATGCATTAAAACAAATGAAAACTTTTGATGCCGATTACCAAAAAATAATAAATGAACTGCAAAAAAACGGAGAGAATAAACAGATTATTTACGCTATGATAAGTAATCTGCAAACGAGAATTTCTTTTTTGCAAACCGTTTTACAAAGAATTGAAGAAAACGAAAAATTTAAAAACACAACTGATGAAAAAACACTATAACTTACTAATCTTATTGCTTTTGATTCCTTTTTTAGGATTTTCAAATGATGATGCTTTTATCACCAAACAAAAAACAATAAAAAAAACCTATATCGTAAACTCCAATGCCGGAATTGACGTTAATAATAAATATGGAAATATTACTGTAACCACATGGGATGAAGATAAAATTGATCTCGATATAACTATTAAAGTTAACGGAACAAACGAAAATTGGGTAAATGAACGTCTTAACAGTATTGATGTTGACATTACAGCGCTGAAAGGAATGGTTTCTGCGGTAACCAATTTAGGAAGCTCAACTCTTAAAAGTAAAGGCAGCAACAATAGTTTTGAAATTAATTATGCTATTAAAATACCCAAAAACGGTTCTATAAAACTAATTAATAAATATGGCAACATTTCGGTTCCAAATGCGTCATCTTCGACAGATATAAACTGCAAATACGGAAAGGTTGATTTAGGAAGACTAAACGGTCCAAGTAATCAAATAGAAATTGCATATTGCCAAAGTTCTAGCATCGATTATATTAAAACTGGAAATATTAATGCTAGATATTCTGGCTTGAAAATCACGGATTCAGGAAATCTAAATCTTGATGCCAACTACACTGATGTAAATTTGAATGAAGGCGAAAATATTAAATACAGCTGTAATTATGGAACTTTTAAATTTCAAAAAATCAATTCCTTAAATGGTTCAGGAAATTATTTGACTGTAATTGTCGGCGAAGTTTCAAGCAATTTTACATTCGATACTAATTACAGTAAAATCAATATTGGCACAATGAATGATAAAGCAGGAAATGTTTCTATTTCTTCTGGATACACCGATATTTCTATTGGTTACTCGACAAATTATGCCTTTGATTTTGATATTTCTACTAAGTATTCTAATATAAAACATGATAATACTTTAGATATTTCTGTTTCTGAAGTAAAAGGCAACAGCAAAAGAATAAGCGGTTTCTACAAGAAAAAAGGACAAAATAAAGTCAACATAAATTCAAATTACGGAAACGTATCATTAATAAAAAATTAATCATCAAATAAATCAAAACCATGAAAAAAATTAATCAATTAATAGTTTGTGCAACATTTTTAATTGCCTTAACAACTAACGCTCAACAAAAAATTGACGGAAACGGAAATGTTGTAACCGAAACAAGAACAACTTCAGAATATGACGCAATAAAAATTTCTGGCTTTTTTGATGTGGATTTAATTGCTGGAAAAGAAGGAAAAATTACAATTGCGGGCGAACAAAATATTATTTCAGCAATTGTAGTTGAAGTTGCAGAAAATACTTTGAAAATTTATGCAAAAAAAGGCATGAATTTACGCCCTAGCAAAGGACAAAAAGTAGAAATTACTGTTCCATTTGAAAAAATATCAGAGCTTAGTCTTTCTGGTTCAGGTGATATTACTGCGGAGAGCCCTATTAAAAATGATAAATTTACAGCAAAATTATCAGGTTCAGGAGATATTGATTTAGATATTACTGCAAATGAATTTGATTTAAGTCTAAGTGGTTCTGGAGATATAAAATTAAAAGGGAGTTCAGATAATTTAGTTATTAAACTTTCTGGTTCAGGAGATGTTGAAGCTGCAAGCTTAAAATCTAAAAATGCCAATATTACTGTTTCTGGTTCAGGAGATGTTAAAGTAAACTGCAATGAAAGTTTGACAGCCAGAGTTATTGGTTCGGGGGATATAAAATATACAGGAAATCCTGAGAAACGCGATGTAAAAGTTTCTGGTTCAGGAAGTATTTCAAAAGCATAAAACTAAAATAAAGCTCAATGATAAAAGATTTTTTTAAATCATCAAATCAAAAACGAACTATAAGTCCTCTTTTATCATCGAGCTTTTATTTTAAAATATTAAAAAAAAGAGGCGCTTAAAGCGCCTCTTTTTTATGTACTCTTCTTAAAAGAAATATTGCTGTAACGAAAAAGATTCCTAAAATTACAATTGCCGCGCGCGGACTTCCTGTAATCTGATCGATAATTCCGTAAACACACATTCCGATTACGATTCCGATTTTTTCGGCAACATCGTAAAAACTAAAAAATGATGCCGTATCTTCTGTCTCAGGCAATAATTTTGAATATGTTGATCTTGACAAAGCTTGAATTCCTCCCATAACAAATCCCGCAATAGTTGCCATTACATAAAAATGCATTGGTAGAAAAATAAAATAAACAATTACACAAAAAACAACCCAAATAGCATTAATTCCGATAAGAGTAGGAACATTTCCAAATTTAGCAGAAGCTCTTGATGTTAAAACAGCACCAACAACAGCAACAAGCTGAATTATTAAAATACAAATAATCAAACCAATTGTACTTTGCTCCTTCGATTCCCATTGAATTTCTTGCGCTCCGAAATAAGTTGCTACTAACATTACAGTTTGTACTGCCATACTCGAAACAAAAAAACCTCCTAAATAACGTTTTAATGGAATATTTTCTTTCAGTAAATCCCAAACTTTCTTTAATTCTTTAAAACCATTAAATACCACAGTTTTTGTCAGTTTTTGTCCTATTTCTTTACTTCCTTTTGGTAAATAATAATAAGTATATTGGCTAAAAAGTATCCACCAAACTCCTACCATAACAAAAGAATAACGCATAGCTTTCATTGCTGCTTCTCCGTCTGTTCCAGAAATTCCAAATATTTTTGGTTTCATAATCATCGCTAAATTGATGATTAACAAGATAACGCTTCCAATATATCCCAAAGAATATCCTTTTGCGCTAATTCTATCTTGCTGATCTTCAAAAGCAATATCTGGAAGATAAGAGTTATAAAAAACTAAACTTCCCCAATAACCCAATAAACCAAGGAAATAAAAGGCCAAACCAACATAAATATTTTCAAGATCGAACCAATATAATCCCATACAAGAAAGTGCTCCTAAATAACAGAAAAACTTCATAAAAGATTTCTTATTTCCTACATAATCAGCAATTCCTGATAACAAAGGAGAAATAAAAGAAACAACCATAAAAGCAAAAGCAGTTATAAAACTAATTAATGCAGAGTTTTTAAGATGCATTCCGAAAACATCAATATAATGATCTCGGTCTGAAAATAAAGCTTCATAAAAAATTGGAAATACTGCCGAAGCAATAGTAAGCGTATAAACGGAATTTGCCCAATCATAAAATGCCCAAGCATTTAATAATTTCTTATCTCCTTTTTGTAGGTTTTTCATCGAAAATGATTTTGTTAATGCGCTACGAATTTATCTAATTTTTATCATAATCAAAGACAAATTATTCAATTCGTGTATTATTAAATCATCAACTTGACTAAAAAGAAAAAAGCTATTCGAAATTAAATAGCTTTTTAAAATTTTCTATAAATAAGTTTTCCTTATTTTATTGTTCCGACTTTTAACGCAATTGCTTTTGCTTCAGGAATTAATGCTTTTATATTCGCAATTCTTGTTGCGTCAGAAGGGTGTGTGCTCATAAATTCTGGTGTTCCAGATCCTCCAGATTTTGCAGACATTCTGCTCCAAAATGCAACGGCATCTTCCGGATTATATCCTGCAATTGCCATTAGAGTTAAACCAATTTTATCTGCTTCACTTTCGTTGCTTCTGCTAAATGGAAGCATTACACCTACTTCTGTTCCCATACCGTAAGCTTGAGAAAATATTTCTCTAGTTTGAGCAGATTTATTTGTTGTTGCAGCGTCTAGAACTGCTCCTCCTATTTGCTGTAATTGCGCTGCACTCATTCTTTGCGCACCATGATTTGCTAACGCATGCGAAACTTCGTGTCCCATAACGGTTGCTAAACCAGATTCATTTTGTGTAATTGGCAAAATTCCTGAGTAAACAACAATTTTTCCTCCTGGTAAACACCAAGCGTTAACTTCTTTATTATCAACTAATTTATATTCCCAACGGTAATCTTTAAGATATTGAGATTGACCTAAATATGCCAAATATTTTTCGGCAGCCATCTTGATTTTATATCCAACATTTTCTACAAGTTTTGCATCTGATGTTCCTGTGATAACTTTATTTTCAGATAAAAACGTACTGTATTGCTGAAATGAAGTTGGAAAAAGTTCGCTATTTGAAACAAAATTTAAATTCTGTTTTCCAGTAATTGGATTAGTAGCGCAAGCCACTGCAAGCGCTCCAAAAATTCCTAAAAAGAAATATTTTTTCATATTTAAAGCTATTTTCTAACAAAAATACAATTATTACAAAATACTATTTTATACAATAAGGCAAAAAAATATCACAATTTTAACTATTCTCCAACAATATGAAGCTCATTGAACTCTTTATCAACAATTAAGAATTTATTCTCTTCAAAATTTATTTTATCAAATTCAATTTTTTCATTGTCTATTTCAATCTCTGTTACTTTAAATGGCAAACCGATTAAATTGATTTTATATTTGGTATATGGCGTTTCGTATTTACCTTCTTTATGAAGTTGGATAATTAATTCTTTTTCTTTTCCGATACTTCTTAACGACAAGAAACTATAACGTCCTTTTTTATAATCGTAACCATCTTGAGCATCTTCATAAACAGCAGAATTTTCTTTTCCGTTTTTATAATAAACGTCAAGCGTTAATTCGTCAAATTCTAGTTCTCCAACATATTGCTGAACAGGATATTTAGGAATAATGGCTCCCGCTTTTACAAAAACCGGAATTTCATCAAATTTAGTATCAATCCAGATTTCTCTTCCACCAATAAAAAGTTCATTTGTCCAATAGTTATACCATTCTCCTCTAGGAATATACATACGTCTACCTACAGCATTAGGTTCAAGGATCGGACAAACTAATATTTGATTTCCGAAAATAAATTCGTCGTTACGATAATGTGTTTGAGTGTCGTCTTGATCGTAATAAACCAAAGGTTTCAGCATTGGAATTCCTTCTTCAATATACTGCCAAAACATGGTGTACAAATAAGGCAATAATTGATAACGAAGACTTACAAATTTTCTAGTGATATTAATTACTTCTTCGTCAAAAGCCCAAGGTTCTTGATTACCATGATCTCCAGAAGAATGCGTTCTGCAAAACGGATGAAAAACACCTAATTGAATCCAGCGTGCGTATAATTCGCCCGTTGGCTGTTCGGCAAAACCTCCAATATCAGAACCTGTAAATCCCATTCCTGAAATTGACAATCTTTGCACTTGAATATTCGCCAACCACAAATGTTCCCAAGTCGCAACGTTATCTCCAGTCCAAGAAGACGTATAACGCTGTGCGCCAGAATATGCTGATCTTGTAATTACAAAAGGACGTTTCGGATAAACAAAACGTTTTACACCATGATAAGTGGCTCTCGCCATTTGCGTTCCGTAAATATTATGCGCTTTTCTGTGACTGCAAGGATTTCCATCGTAAACGTGACGAACATCCATCGGGAAAGTTTTATTTGGAACTTCCATAACAGCTGGTTCATTCATATCATTCCAAACACCTTTTACGCCAATATCTGAAATTAATTCTTTAAATAATCCTGCCCACCATTCTCTAACTACGGGATTTGTATAATCTGGAAAATTACATTCTCCTGGCCAAACTTTCCCTTTCATATAAGGTCCGTCGGCTCTTTTGCAGAAATAATCTTTTTCTAAACCCTCTTTATAAACCCAATAATCTTTATCAATTTTAATTCCTGGATCTATAATTACAATGGTTTTAAAACCATCTTCGGCCAATTCAGCGACCATTTTTTTCGGATCTGGAAAATAGTTTTTATTCCAAGTAAAACATCGAAATCCGTCCATATAATCAATATCCAAATAAATGGCATCGCATGGAATTTGTAATTCTCTAAATTTTGAAGTGATTTCTTTGACTTTACTTTCCGGATAATAACTCCATTTACATTGGTGATATCCTAAAACCCAAAGTGGTGGCAATTCTGGTTTTCCAGTTAAATCTGTATATGTAGTTACAACATCTTGCATTTGAGGTCCGTAAACGAAATAATAATTCATCTCGCCTCCTTCTGCCCAAAAGCTTGTAATATTTCTTCTTTCTTGACAAAAATCAAAAAAAGTTCTAAAAGTATTATCAAAGAAAATACCGTATGCTTGTTTATTATGCAAACCAATATAAAATGGAACAACTTTATATAGAGGCTCTTGATCTTTTTGATAAGCATATTGATCTGTAGCAAAATTCTCGACTCTTTTTCCTTTAAGGTTCATCTGAGTCGCTTTATCTCCAAGACCGTAGTAACATTCACCGTCTTTAGAATATTTACTCATTTTTACAATATTCCCACCGTACTCGTAACTTTCTTCCCAATGAAACCCTAATTCATCTTCTAGAATTAAGAAATCATTTAAATCATAAACCGAAAGTCGAAGATCTGCTTTTTGAATTTTGCATTTTACTTTACTGGTTCTAATCTGAAAATAGGTTTCTTCTTCTGTGACTTCTAAAAAATTATAGCCGTGAAGTTGCGTTTTATCTATTGCATACGAAAAATCATTACTAAAATACCCTTTTGTAGTAAAACGGAATCTGATTAAACTATCGCGAAGAATGGTAACTTTTAAGATTACTTTATTATCTGTGTTGAAAAAAACAGAATCTCCTTCATGTTCGTAAGAAACAATTTTTGATGGATATAAATCTCCTTTGTATTCTAATGATGTATTTGTAATCATATCTTCACTGAATTAATTTATAGCTTTTTGTCTTTCTTTCAAACATACAAAAAAAGAAGATAAAGCCCTATGAATAAAAGGTTTATTCACGAAAACGTTTTTTCTGAATGCCTTTCAATTTACAAAACAAAAAATCAACAATTTGATAATTTTTAAAGGAAAAAATAACAAATTGTTAGCTTAAAATTGATTGTAAGATTTTTATTAAGTCAAAGAATAAACGGTAACACTTAAAGGAGGCAAAATTAATTCGACTGAAAAATCTCTTCCGTCGTAAGATTCGGATTCGATTTTTAGTGATTTTGAATTTCCAACTCCACTTCCACCGTAAGTTTCAGAATCACTATTAAAAATCTCTTTTAATTTCCCTTTTTTTGGAATGCCAATTCTATAATTTTCTCTCACAACTTGGGTAAAGTTGCAAACTACAATTAGATTCTCTTCAGGATTATTTCCTTTTCTAATATAAGACAAAACCGCATTTTGATGATCGGAATAATTAATCCATTCAAAACCTTCTCCTGAAAATTGTTTTTCGTATAATGCTGGCTGAGATTTATATAATTGATTCAAATCTGTAATTAATCTTTTTATTCCTGAATGAAAATTGTATTGCAATAAATGCCAGTCAAGACTTTGTTCGAAATTCCATTCGCCAGTTTGACCAAATTCAGCTCCTTGAAATAATAATTTTGTTCCGGGATGTGTGAACATGTAACCGTATAATAATCTCAAATTTGCAAAACGTTGCCATTCGTCGCCTGGCATTTTATAAATAAGCGATTGCTTTCCGTAAACGACTTCATCATGAGAAAACGGAAGCATAAAGTTTTCAGTAAAAGCGTAAGTCATAGAAAAAGTCAAATCGTTTTGATGGTATTTTCTATAAACTGTATCTTTTTGAAAGTATTTCAAAGTATCGTGCATCCATCCCATCATCCATTTCATTCCGAAACCTAAACCACCAAAAGAAGTTGGTCTTGAAACCATCGGAAACGAAGTGCTTTCTTCGGCAATTGTTTGAACCCCATGAAAATTAGCGTAGATTACTTCATTAAATTCTTTAAGAAAGCTTATTGAATCTAGATTTTCTCTTCCACCATAAATATTAGCTTCCCATTCACCATCTTTTCTAGAATAATCAAGATATAACATCGAAGCAACGGCATCAACTCTTAATCCGTCAACGTGGTAATTTTGAAGCCAAAAAACAGCGTTACTAATTAAAAAAGCTCTAACCTCATTTCTTCCGTAATTAAACACAAGACTTTTCCAATCAGGATGATATCCTTTTCTACGGTCCGGATGTTCATATAAATGTGAGCCATCGAAATAACCTAAACCGTGTGCATCATCAGGAAAATGCGAAGGAACCCAATCGAGAATTACACCTATTCCTTCCTGATGTAATTTATCTACAAGAAGCATAAAATCTTGCGGTTTTCCAAAACGAGAAGTTGGAGCAAAATAACCAGTTAATTGATATCCCCAAGAAGGATCATAAGGATATTCCATCACTGGCATAAATTCTACATGAGTAAAACCCGTTTCTTTAACGTATTTTACTAAGTCATCTGCCAATTCTAAATAGCTTAAAAAACGATTATGTTCTGCTCGTTTCCAAGATCCTAAATGCACTTCGTAAACAGAATACGGTTTATCTAAACCGTTTTTATCTTTACGGTTTTGCATCCAATTTTCATCTTTCCATTTATAATCTAAATCCCAAACTACAGAAGCTGTATGTGGTGGTTTTTCGCAATATAAAGCGAAAGGATCAGCTTTTTCTGTAACTACACCATTTATGCTAGATTGAATTTTATATTTATAAAGAGCACCTTTTGAAATTTCTGGAATAAATCCTTCCCAAATTCCAGATGAATCCCAGCGAACATTCAAAACATGCTCTCCACTATTCCAATAATTAAAATCGCCCACAACAGAAACAGAATGCGCCGTTGGAGCCCAAACTGCAAAATAAACGCCCTTTACTCCATTAACTTCAGTTAAATGCGCACCTAATTTTTCGTATAATTTAAAATGTTTGCCAGCTTTAAATAAATCAATATCAAAGTCGGTAAAGAGAGAATGTGCGATTACTTTAGTCATGTTAGGTTTTTAAGGCAAAAATTAAAATTGAAATTGAAAATTTATTCTATTCTGAAATTATCTGACAAGGTTACTCCTTTTTTGATAACTACAATTCCGTCTTTAATACTATATAATTCGTTTGTAAAGTTATCTAAATGTTTTCCTCCAGAAATATGTACATTATTTCCAATTCGGACATTTTTATCAATTAAGGCATTATTGATGTAGCAATTTTCACCAATTCCTACGTGAATTTTACTGACACTGCTTTCTTGATTTAATTCATCTAAATCTTGGTAAAAATCGTTACCCATTACGTAACAATTTTCTAAAACAGTTCCTTCTCCAATTCTAGAACGAATTCCAATTACAGAACTTTTAATTTCTTTCGCATTAATAATACAACCTTCAGAAATTAACGATTGATTAATAATTGAATTTCTGAATTTTGACGGAGGAAGTAATCTTGGTCTAGTAAAAATTTTATTTTCGTTATCAAATAAATTGAATTCTGGAATATCAGCCGTTAAACCAATATTTGCTTCAAAAAACGATTCGATATTTCCAATATCAGTCCAATATCCCTCATATTGATAACTTAAAATTTTATGTTTTCCAACGGCTTGCGGAATGATTTCTTTTCCGAAATCTTTCGTTTCCTGATTGCCCATTAATTCTTCCAATAATGGTTTGTTGAAAATATAAATTCCCATCGAAGCAAGGTATTTTTTCCCTTTTTCTTGCATGTGTTCACTCACTTCAGATTCCCATTCAGGCAACAATGAAGCATCTGGTTTTTCGATAAAAGCATGAATATTATTTTCATGATCTGTTTTAAGAATACCAAATTCTGGAGCGTCTTTAGCGTTAACAGGCAAAGTTGCAATAGAAATTTCGGCATCGGCAGCAATATGAGCTTCTAACATTTCATTAAAATCCATTTGATACAATTGATCTCCCGAAAGAATTAACGCATGATCAAAATCGTGTTTTAAGAAATGTGACATACACTGTCTAACAGCATCTGCCGTTCCCTGAAACCAAGTCGGATTATCTGGAGTTTGTTCTGCCGCTAAAATATCAACAAAAGATTGACTAAAAATGCTGAAATTAAACGTGTTTTTGATATGTGCATTTAATGAAGCCGAATTAAACTGTGTTAAAACAAATATTTTAAAAATATCAGAGTTAATACAGTTTGAAATCGGAATATCAACCAAACGGTATTTTCCTCCAATCGGCACAGCAGGTTTTGATCTTGTTTCTGTTAATGGGAACAAGCGCGATCCTTGTCCTCCTCCTAAAATAATGGCAACTACATTTTTCTTTTTAAATTTCATTTTGGCTGAATTATTAAGTTGTATATTTCGATATATTCTTGGCACACTCTTTCCCAGGAATGATCTGCTGACATTCCTCTTTTTAAAACTTTATTGAAATTTTCTTTATCATTATACAATTTTACTGCACGATTTATAGAATAAGTAATATCTGCAACCGAAGCTTGATCGTGACAAATTCCGTTTCCATCGTCTCCATAATCTACAATAGTATCTCTCAGACCTCCAGTTCTTCGCACGATAGGAATAGTTCCGTAACGCATTGCATACATTTGGTTTAAACCACAAGGTTCAACTCTTGAAGGCATTAAAATGTAATCCGAACCTGCGTAAATTAAATGAGCTAAATCTTCATTATAGCCTATAAAAACGTTATAATTTCCTTTATAATCATTTCTTAACTGTGTTAATTGAGATTCTATTTCTGAATTTCCTGAGCCTAAAATCAGAATATTAATTTCTTCAAAATTTTCAGACAAAGCTAAAGCTGAAGCATGTGGCAATAAATCGCCTCCTTTTTCTTCAAACAATCGTCCAATAAAACTAAACAAAGGTTTTGAAGAATCTAAATCAAATTGCTCGCACAGTTTTTCCTTATTCTTTGCTTTTCCTACTTCAAAATTTTCTATAGAATAATTTTCAGCAATCATTTTATCTTTCAACGGATTCCAAACTTCAATATCGATTCCATTCAAAATTCCTCTAGATTTATTTCGAACAGAATTAAATAAAGACTCTAAACCATTAGCATACAGATTAATTTCATTCAGATAGCTTGGCGAAACCGTCGTTACAGCATTGGCACATTTTACTCCAACAGCCAACGAATTAATTGAATTATTCCACTCTAAAAATCCAACATGTTTCAAATCAAATTCTGGCAAATAATACAATTTATCAAAACCAAACCAACCTTGATATAACCCGTTATGAATTGTAATAACCGTTTTTACATCTTTCAGGCTTTCATATTTATAAGCAAATTGTAATAAAAACGGAACTAAACCTGTATGATGATCATGACAATTTATAACATCAGGAACTTTATTTCTGGCAATAATCCAATCTAAAGCAGCAATTTGAAAAGACAGAAATCGTTCAATATCATCTTCATATCCATAAACATTCGGTCTATCAAATAATTCATTAATTTCTATCAGATATAATTCATAACCTAATTTATCGGTAGTTTCTTTTAAAACACTGAACGGAAAAACAAAATTCCCAAGTTTAATTGTCCCCCAATGAACACATTCAAAATCATTTTCCTTTCGAAATTTCGTATCATAACAAGGAACGACTACTCTTACATCGTGACCAGCATTACTCTGGTATTTAGGCAAAGCACCAACAACATCTGCAAGTCCGCCAACCTTTGCCATTGGATAACATTCTGCACTAATATGAAATATCTCCATTCAAAATTAATTTAGGATACTTTTTAAGAAGCGATTATTAAAATACTACTTTTATGTTTTTTAAATTTAGCAAAAAAACAAGCAGAGTTTTGCTCCAAAATAAGTTTTATCGAAATGGCAAAAAAGACAACCAATCCTACTAAATCATTAAAAATTCCAGCAATAATTATAGTATCTGCGAAAATATGCGCATTTATTTCTACAAAATTAGCTACACAATTTGCTGCAAAAATCTTTACAACGCCAATAAAACATAAAGTTCCAAAGCGTGAATATGAAATGGATTCTAAAAGCGTAAAGAAGACAATTTATGTTCCAAGCATTGATAAAAGTGTTATTACCTATTTGTACGGCGAAAGCAAACAAAAAATACTATTAGTTCATGGATGGTCTGGAAGAGGAACTCAGTTATTTAAAATAGCAGATGAACTTTTACAAAAAGGATATTCAACAGTTAGTTTCGACGCTCCAGCTCACGGAAAATCTGAAGGAAAAACTACAATTATGTCTGAATTTATAGCTTCAATTTTAGAAATTGAAAGACAATTTGGACCTTTTGAAATCGCAATCGGACATTCATTGGGAGGAATGTCTGTTTTAAACGCCATAAAAGACGGACTTGTTGTAGATAAAGCTGTAATTATAGGAAGTGGTGATATTGTACAAGACATTTTGGATGAGTTTGTTTTTAAATTAGGTTTGAAAAAAGAAATAAGTCAAAATCTGAGAGATTTCTTCGAAAATAAATATCAAGTAAAAATGGATGATTTTTCAGCATATCGTGCGGCAAAAAAAATTGAAAATCCTGTTTTAGTAATACATGATAATGATGATCCAGAAGTTTCAGTAAAAGCAGGAATTCATATAAATGAAAATCTTAAAAACGGAAGTTTATTTTTAACCACTGGACTGGGACATAGAAAAATTCTAGGAAATCAAAATGTTATTAAAAGAATTCTTGATTTTATCAAAAATCAGTAACTTTACTTACATAAAAAATTGATTTACAAAAACTTATAAGTAAATAAAAAATGGATTTATTTGGAGAAACATTAGATTGGGAAACTAAATTGAAACCCATTTTAAAAAAATATAAAGGAAAGAAACATCCTCTCGAATACCATAGCACTTATCAATTATTAGTGATGGTAATTCTTTCTGCACAAGATTCTGATGCTAATATTAATAACATCGCTCCTATTTTATTTGAAAAATATCCAACTTTAAATACACTTTCAAAAGCTGATTTTGAAACTTTACTTCCTTATATTAGCAAAGTTCGTAATCACGCTACAAAAGCCAAATGGATTTTAGAAATTGCTCAAACTATTAAACAAGACAAAGATATTCCATTAACAATGTTAGGATTAACGTCTCTAAAAGGTGTAGGAAGAAAGTCTGCAAATGTTATTTTAAGAGAAACCAATAAACCTGCAGAAGGAATTATTGCCGATTTACATGTAATTCGTGTCGCGCCAAGAATCGGAATTATTAAAGAGAGCAAAGATGGAAATAAAGCAGAAAAAGATTTAATGCTGGCGCTACCTAAAAACATATGGTCAGAAATTGGAATGGCAATTTCTTTTTTAGGAAGAGAAACTTGCAGGCCAAAACCAAAATGCACAGAATGTCTTTTAACAGATATATGTTTATATTATGCAAACGAAGTAGCGTAGCAATTTATTTTCTTCTAGTATCTATCAAATAAATTACTTTCCAAGATTCCTTTTCTTTAAACAATGTAAAAGCATTAACTCCAGAATGACTTAATTTATCGTTGATATAAAACTCATATGGAGTCCAGACATGTGCCATTGAACCATTAATTTGAATTGAATAACTCAATATTTTCTCTTGAAATTTCATATTCGAAGGAATTGAAGCTATTGATTTATAAAATTCCTTTAAACTTTCTTCATTCAATTTATTTCCTTTGATACTATTCTCACTAATCGATTGCAAAATCATTTTATCTGAACACACAGATTTCATTTTTGTCGAATCTTTTTGATGAAATCCCTCAAAAAAGAGTTCAATAGTTTTTTGAACTTCTTGTTTTTGAGCATTAGAATTTAATCCTAAGAAAATAAAAAAGATTAATATATAAAATTTCATAGAAATAATTTTAAACATTAAATTGAGAAAGATGATGATCTAAATGTTTAGCAAACATATTATTCCATTCTTTTGAAGTTAATTTTCCAAACGAAAGAGATTCCTTTCCTTCGAATTCTTTTTCTCCGAGTTGTTGTGTTCTGTTTATATAATCAATAAGTCTACTTTTTTCAAGTTCAAAATCACGATTATTGCTAATAATAAATTGAGGTGCAGTTCTAATATTCCTAGGATAAGGAATTGCGTTTACTACTTTATTTTTAATAAATGACTTTAAAACGAATCGTAAAAAACTATTAGGTTTTGGATGAACATCATCGTAAACCATTTCATACATAACATTACAATGAGCAAGCATTTGATCTACAGACATTTTACCCCAAATTGGCTGAGAATCATTTTTCAATTGATTAATGCGATCAACAAACTCTTTAGAATCGTCTGTAGAAAAAATATTTTTCATAGTTAAAGAATAATCGATATACGAAAAGTAAAATTATAAAATTTAATGAGTGATGTAGTTTTTTTGGGCAAAAAAAAAACTTCAACTAGCAAAAGCTAATTGAAGTTTTTAGTACTCAGAGCGGGACTTGAACCCGCACGAACATTGCTGTTCACTGGATTTTAAGTCCAGCGTGTCTACCAATTTCACCATCCGAGCATTATGTGGTACCTCCAGGGATCGAACCAGGGACACATGGATTTTCAGTCCATTGCTCTACCATCTGAGCTAAGGTACCTTATTACTTATATTGCTATAAGTAATGATTAGAATAAAAAACCCCGTTATACAAACAGGGTTTTCAAAAGAAAGGCGACGACATACTCTCCCACATGACTGCAGTACCATCTGCGCAGGCGGGCTTAACTTCTCTGTTCGGGATGGGAAGAGGTGAGCCCCGCCGCAATAACCACCTTAAGGTCATTCGCTGCAAGCAGCTTTTTAATTAATAATTGATAATTGACAATTAATAATTAAAACAATATTTTAACATACTGAGATAAAGAAACAAATAAGTGTTTTTAGAAAGTTCTCTCCTCCCGATTGCTCGGGAGGAAAAGGGTGTGCATAAGCTTACGGATTATTAGTACTACTCGACTGTGACATTACTGCCTTTACATCTGTAGCCTATCAACGTGGTCATCTTCCACGATCCTTAAAAGAAATCTCATCTTGTGGTGGGTTTCGCGCTTATATGCTTTCAGCGCTTATCCCTTCCCAACGTAGCTACTCTGCGGTGCCCCTGGCGGGACAACAGATACACTAGAGGTTAGTCCAATTCGGTCCTCTCGTACTAGAATCAGATCCACTCAAATTTCTAACGCCCGCAGTAGATAGAGACCGAACTGTCTCACGACGTTCTGAACCCAGCTCGCGTGCCACTTTAATGGGCGAACAGCCCAACCCTTGGGACCTTCTCCAGCCCCAGGATGTGACGAGCCGACATCGAGGTGCCAAACCCCCCGTCGATATGAGCTCTTGGGGGAGATCAGCCTGTTATCCCCGGCGTACCTTTTATCCTTTGAGCGATGGCCCTTCCATGCGGAACCACCGGATCACTATGCTCTACTTTCGTACCTGATCGACCTGTATGTCTCTCAGTCAAGCTCCCTTATGCCATTGCACTCTACGCACGGTTACCAAGCGTACTGAGGGAACCTTTAGAAGCCTCCGTTACTCTTTTGGAGGCGACCACCCCAGTCAAACTACCCACCAAGCACTGTCCCCCACATCGCGGGGTTAGGCCTCAGATAAACAAAGGGTTGTATTTCAACAATGACTCCACAACGCCTGGCGACGCCGCTTCAAAGTCTCCAACCTATCCTACACATCATTTATCCAAGGTCAATACTAAGCTATAGTAAAGGTGCACAGGGTCTTTTCGTCCCACTGCGGGTAAACGGCATCTTCACCGTTACTACAATTTCACCGAGCTCATGGCTGAGACAGTGTCCAGATCGTTACACCATTCGTGCAGGTCGGAACTTACCCGACAAGGAATTTCGCTACCTTAGGACCGTTATAGTTACGGCCGCCGTTTACTGGGGCTTCAATTCAATGCTTCTCCGAAGATAACATCTCCTCTTAACCTTCCAGCACCGGGCAGGTGTCAGGCCCTATACTTCATCTTACGATTTTGCAGAGCCCTGTGTTTTTGATAAACAGTCGCCTGGACCTCTTCACTGCGGCCCCGATTGCTCGGGGCGACCTTTCTCCCGAAGTTACAGGTCTATTTTGCCTAATTCCTTAGCCATGAATCTCTCGAGCACCTTAGGATTCTCTCCTCAACTACCTGTGTCGGTTTACGGTACTGGTTCTTATTGCCTGAAGTTTAGAGGTTTTTCTTGGAAGCCCTTAGGCGCACTATCTCTTTGTCCGAAGACTCCGAGTACTATCGCATTTCACCAAACTCTCCGGATTTGCCTAGAGAGCCTATAGCTAGGTGCTTTAACGAACTATTCCGTCAGTTCGCGGCGCTTTCATCACTCCGTCACCCCATCACAGCAATAAGAAGTACGGGAATATTAACCCGTTGGCCATCGACTGTCCCTTTCGGGTTCGCCTTAGGACCAGACTAACCCACAGCTGATTAGCATAGCTGTGGAAACCTTAGTTTTTCGGTGTGCGGGTTTCTCGCCCGCATTATCGTTACTTATGCCTACATTTTCTTTTCTGACCGGTCCAGCATACCTTACGATACACCTTCTGCCCTGTCAGAATGCTCCCCTACCACTTTGCATTGCTGCAAAATCCATAGCTTCGGTAATATGTTTATGCCCGATTATTATCCATGCTCGTCCGCTCGACTAGTGAGCTGTTACGCACTCTTTAAATGAATGGCTGCTTCCAAGCCAACATCCTAGCTGTCTGGGCAGACAAACCTCGTTCTTTCAACTTAACATATATTTGGGGACCTTAGCTGATGGTCTGGGTTCTTTCCCTCTCGGACTTGGACCTTAGCACCCAAGCCCTCACTGCTGTGAAACATTATATAGCATTCGGAGTTTGTCAGGAATTGGTAGGCGGTGAAGCCCCCGCATCCAATCAGTAGCTCTACCTCTATATAACTGTCATCAGCGCTGCACCTAAATGCATTTCGGGGAGTACGAGCTATTTCCGAGTTTGATTGGCCTTTCACCCCTACCCACAGGTCATCCGAAGACTTTTCAACGTCAACCGGTTCGGTCCTCCACTGTGTGTTACCACAGCTTCAACCTGCCCATGGGTAGATCACACGGTTTCGCGTCTAACACTGCCGACTAAAGCGCCCTATTCAGACTCGCTTTCGCTGCGGATCCATGGCTTAACCACTTATCCTTGCCGGCAACGTTAACTCGTAGGCTCATTATGCAAAAGGCACGCCGTCACCCCACGAAAGGGCTCCGACCGCTTGTAAGCGCATGGTTTCAGGATCTATTTCACTCCGTTATTCACGGTTCTTTTCACCTTTCCCTCACGGTACTGGTTCACTATCGGTCTCTCAGGAGTATTTAGCCTTAGCGGATGGTCCCGCCAAATTCAGACAGGGTTTCACGTGCCCCGCCCTACTCAGGATACCACTATCTATTATGCTCGTTACCCATACGGGGCTGTCACCCTCTATGGCGCTCCTTTCCAGAAGCTTCCGGTTCCTTGCACATAAAATGCCGTGGTCCTACAACCCCAGCTATGCCGTAACATAACTGGTTTGGGCTAATCCGCGTTCGCTCGCCACTACTTACGGAATCACTTTTGTTTTCTTCTCCTCCGCCTACTTAGATGTTTCAGTTCAGCGGGTTTGCCCACCTATCGGTGTGCTATGCCTTCAGCATAGCGGGTTGCCCCATTCGGATATCTGCGGATCGATCTGTGTGTGCCAGTCCCCGCAGCTTTTCGCAGCTTATCACGTCCTTCTTCGCCTCTGAGAGCCTAGGCATTCCCCATGCGCCCTTATTTTGCTTATTGCACCAATCATAAAATCAATTATGACCGTTTTTTTTGTTTTTCCTATCTGTTAGAATCAGAAAAACGCTTTCTACTTTCTTATTATTTTCTTATCTCAATATGTCAATGAACTTTTTTCCTTTCGGAACTGTGGAGAATAACGGAGTCGAACCGTTGACCTCCTGCGTGCAAGGCAGGCGCTCTAGCCAGCTGAGCTAATCCCCCATTTTGAATCTTAGATTTTAGAATTCAGATTTTAGATTTCTAATTCTTCTCTAATTTCCTTTGGTGAATCCCAGCTTCCAGAATTTCCTTCAAATCAAGCCAAATAGTAGTCCCGGGCAGACTCGAACTGCCGACCCCTACATTATCAGTGTAGTACTCTAACCAGCTGAGCTACGAGACTCTGTTTTACTTAATTTTCATCATTTTTTTAAATTAACAGCAAGAGTAATGCAATCACGATTCCAAACCTACCGTCCGGCATCTTATTTCCCAATCGTGCCTTGCGGCTAACGGATTGGGCTCTAGAAAGGAGGTGTTCCAGCCGCACCTTCCGGTACGGCTACCTTGTTACGACTTAGCCCTAGTTACCAGTTTTACCCTAGGCAGCTCCTTGCGGTCACCGACTTCAGGCACCCCCAGCTTCCATGGCTTGACGGGCGGTGTGTACAAGGCCCGGGAACGTATTCACCGGATCATGGCTGATATCCGATTACTAGCGATTCCAGCTTCACGGAGTCGAGTTGCAGACTCCGATCCGAACTGTGACCGGCTTTATAGATTCGCTCCTGGTCGCCCAGTGGCTGCTCTCTGTACCGGCCATTGTAGCACGTGTGTAGCCCAAGGCGTAAGGGCCGTGATGATTTGACGTCATCCCCACCTTCCTCACAGTTTGCACTGGCAGTCTTGTTAGAGTTCCCGACATGACTCGCTGGCAACTAACAACAGGGGTTGCGCTCGTTATAGGACTTAACCTGACACCTCACGGCACGAGCTGACGACAACCATGCAGCACCTTGTAAACTGTCTTGCGAAAGATCTGTTTCCAAATCGGTCAGTCTGCATTTAAGCCTTGGTAAGGTTCCTCGCGTATCATCGAATTAAACCACATGCTCCACCGCTTGTGCGGGCCCCCGTCAATTCCTTTGAGTTTCAAACTTGCGTTCGTACTCCCCAGGTGGGATACTTATCACTTTCGCTTAGCCACTGAAGTTGCCCCCAACAGCTAGTATCCATCGTTTACGGCGTGGACTACCAGGGTATCTAATCCTGTTCGCTACCCACGCTTTCGTCCATCAGCGTCAATCGATTGGTAGTAACCTGCCTTCGCAATTGGTATTCCATGTAATCTCTAAGCATTTCACCGCTACACTACATATTCTAGTTACTTCCCAATAATTCAAGTCCTGCAGTATCAATGGCCGTTCCACCGTTGAGCGATGGGCTTTCACCACTGACTTACAAGACCGCCTACGGACCCTTTAAACCCAATGATTCCGGATAACGCTTGGATCCTCCGTATTACCGCGGCTGCTGGCACGGAGTTAGCCGATCCTTATTCTTACGGTACCGTCAAGCTCCTTCACGAAGGAGTGTTTCTTCCCGTACAAAAGCAGTTTACAATCCATAGGACCGTCATCCTGCACGCGGCATGGCTGGTTCAGGCTTGCGCCCATTGACCAATATTCCTCACTGCTGCCTCCCGTAGGAGTCTGGTCCGTGTCTCAGTACCAGTGTGGGGGATCTCCCTCTCAGGACCCCTACCCATCGTCGCCTTGGTAAGCCGTTACCTTACCAACTAGCTAATGGGACGCATGCTCATCTTTCACCGTTGTGACTTTAATTATAAGATGATGCCATCCTATAATGCTATGAGGTATTAATCCAAATTTCTCTGGGCTATCCCTCTGTGAAAGGCAGATTGCATACGCGTTACGCACCCGTGCGCCGGTCTCAGATTCCGAAGAATCCTACCCCTCGACTTGCATGTGTTAAGCCTGCCGCTAGCGTTCATCCTGAGCCAGGATCAAACTCTTCATCGTATATTTTTATATTATTATGCGATGCTTTTCCAGTCGGTTCTTTTCGAATCTCTCGATTCCATTACTCTTATTTTTTCTGTTTTGAAATCTCTTTCAAAACGGCTGTCAATTCAATATGTCTACGAACGTGTCTTCTTTTGTTTTTCGCTTATCTCTCAAAGCGGGTGCAAAACTAAAACTTCTTTTTATTTCCTGCAAGAAAAAATTCAAAAAATTTGAAACTTTTTTTTCGTTTCCCTTTTCCCATTTTCCCTTCCAATCTATCAATGAACCTTCCCTGTTTTGCGGGGTGCAAATGTAAAACCCTTTTTCTTTTCCTGCAAGCTTTTCCGAATCTTTTTTTTTTCGAAAATCTCTTCCCTTTCGATTCTTATCCCTTTGCAGTATTTCGATGAGCGTCTTGCTGATTGCGGGTGCAAAAGTAGAACCTTTTTCCAGTTATACAACACTTTTGCACCTCTTTTTTTCGCCTTTTCTCAAATTATTTTTTAACTTATTGATAACGGCTTCTTTACGTTTCGAAGTTTTTCCATCCTTTGTGGCGTTTTTCTGAATCCGCATGCACTTTTGGTTATTTTCCGGGTTTTCCCGACAGCGGTTCTGGGGATTTCCCAACCTTTAAGGCTCTTTTATCAGGAAAGCCTAAATCCTGAAATGCGCTTTTAATCCCTATCTGCTCCCGAAATGGATCTTCAAGCCTCTTTTTCCGCTGATGCTTCTTCCCAAGACGCGATCCATAGCCCCGATAGTCCCGAAGCTTCGGGAGGAAATCCTTTTTGCGGCGGGGTTCGCCCCAAAAAGATTGCAGCGCATAGCGGGAAACAGCTCCTTATAAACATTAAACCAATCAAAATCTTTCCTTTTCTGTTTTCCATATGCTTTGCGCATAAGACGCACTGCCGTGCGCCTCTACGGAAAATCGGAATTTAATTCTGTCCTTATATATATGTATAAAAAGAAAACCGACAGGTTTTTCAAATCTGTCGGGTTTTATACTATATATAATGTAGAAACTTATTTTAGTTGATTCCTTTTATTCCTTCGTGAGTTGGAATCACTTGTTTTATTGTTCCATCTGGATTGAACTCAAATTTATCGATGCAAACTTCACGATGAAAACCTCCAGCACTTCCCATTTTTATTCCTGTTGGGTATGAGAAACGATGATACGTAAAATACCATTCGTCTTTGTTTGGAATTTGCAATACAGAATTATGTCCTGTTGCATAAATTCCTTCTTCTGGTTTTGCTCGAATCACTATATTATTCTCTGGAATTTCTAAAGGCCCTGTCGGAGAATTCGAAATTGCATATCTAACTTTATACTTTGGACTTCTTGTGTCGTCTTCACTCCAAAAGAAATAATATTTTCCGTTTCTGTAAATAACATAAGTTCCTTCGCGGAAAGAATTATTAACGGCTATAATTTTTTGCGTGTTTGGTTTTAAAGAAATCATATCTGAATTTAATTCAGCAACAGCCATATACATATTTCCCCAGTACAAATAGCTTTTTCCAGTTTTTGGATCTGTAAAAACATCTGGATCTATTTCTTGTCCGTCGTTAATTCCTTCTGGCCTTTTAGCTACTATTTCTTTTCCGCCGTCCTTAAACGGTCCGGTTGGATTATCTGAAACCGCTACACCAATTTTTTGTGCTGCAGTAAAATAATAGAAATACTTATATTTTCCTTTTATCTTCTTTTCTACAATACAAGGTGCCCACGCATTTCTATTTCCCCAAGACACATCTTTTTTAAGATCTAAAATGATTCCTTCATCTTTCCAATCGACTAAATTATCAGATGAAAATGTTTTAAAATAATATCCTGACCAATCATTAAATCCATCGCTGGTTGGATATATATAATATTTTTTGGTTTTGTTTGAATATAAAATTTCAGGATCTGCATAGTAGCCTTCGAGAACTGGATTATTCTTGATTTTTGGAAGTTGGCTTGGTAATCCCCATTTCTGAGTGATTCTTTTTAACTCAGAACGCGTTATTGGCAAAATAGTTCCATGACGTGGTTTGAAGTCCATTGAAATATCCTCGTCAATAACGGTGAAATTTTCTAAGTCTTTTGTTTTGGTGAACTGATATTTTCCTTTCGAATACATATCATACATTAAAATATAATCTTCTGAATTATTGAGTTTAAAAATACTTGATCCTTCTACATTCTCTTTTGTTTGCTGTAGATAATTATCATTTTCTTTCCAGTTTCCAGAAGTCAAATCGGTTGTAGTGGCAGTTTTGATGCCAGCAGTTGAAGATTCTGTCTTATAAAAAAGATGATAAATTCCATCTTTCAGAATTATATCTCCGTCTATACAAGCGCCTTTAGATTTAGGAACAAACAATAATTTTGGAGCACTTTCTAAAGCTGTGAAGTTTTCATTCGCGTAAGCGTAATAAATTTTATCGGGTTCTGAACCGTGTTGCATACTAAAATAAATCATGTATTTACCTGCTTTTGCATCATAAATTGTTTGTGGTGCCCAAACTCTTTTCAAATTTCCATTTCCAGGAAATGCTGTCTGAATATTAACAACCGTACTTTTCCAATTTACTAAATCTGTACTTTTAAGCAGAACCATTGCACGATTGCTGTCCCAACCTTTTGAAGAAGTCATATCGGTTAAAACCATATAAAAAATTTTACCATCTTCTCCGCGTAATATATGAGGATCACGAACTCCGCCTGTCGAACTGATTGTTTTACTTTCTAAAACTGGCTTGTTGTTATTTAATGCATAATAATGGTATCCATCTGTGCTTACAGCAAAATTAACTGCTTCTTCTTCTATTTTATTTCCTATAAAATAAACGAACAAATATGCTGTTAAATCTTTCTCTGCAACTGATGGCGGAACTCCTTTTACTGAATTTTGGGCTTGTAAAAAAGTTGAAATTACTAACAATATTACAAGACTAAATTTTATTTTTTTCATTTTATAAAGTTTAATACTATTCTATTTTCTAAAATAATAGAACAGCTTATTTTTTGGTTTTAATACGAATCACAGTAAAGGAATAAGGTGGCAACTCTTTTGAAAAGGCTTCTTTTACCGAAATCATTTGGTTCACTGGTCTTGCATCTGTTTTTTCTGGATTTCCAGTTAATACAGTATAACTAGCATTTTCACCAATCATTAAATTAGATATTTCGATTGAAGGCATAACTGCAACTGGAAGTACATTCACCAATTTAACAATCAAATCTCCCGAAGAACTTTCTTTTAAAACAGATACTCCAATACGTTTATTTGCTTCACTATTGTCTGAAGCTTTTATACTTTTCTCGATATAAATATCGCCTGCGTTTTGACCATAAAGTTTCTGAACGAAATAATTGACAGTTGGTTTCACCTCAGTTCCATTAAAATAAATGAGATCTGGATTCCATTGCGTATGTTTTTCTCTGGCTAGCAAAGGTGCGTAAGAAGCCATTGAAACTACATCTCCATTTCGCTCAATTCCTATTAGGTACAATGCTTCTGCCAAAGCGTTATAAAATTTATTGCCCCATGATGCATATTCTCCTAGATATACTTTAGATTTTGAACGATCATAACTATCGTAAAAATCCTGATTATTGATAAACCATCCTGGAGACTGATAATAATGCTCATCTACAAGCGGCAGTTTTAAATCATCGGCAATTTTCCAGCCTTCTCTATAATCTGTTCCTTCAAAGAATGGTCCGACTGTTCCAATAATCATAATCTCAGGATATTTTTGCTGTACTGCTTTTACTATCATTCGATAGCGTTCTTCGAAAACATCACTGATTAAATCCTCATTTCCAATTCCGATGTATTTTAAATTGAAAGGTTTTGGATGTCCAGCTTCGGTGCGTTTTTTACCCCAAACTGTATTGACACTTCCATTGGCATATTCGATTAAATCTAAAATATCTTTAATGTAATCGTCCATTTCTTCTATTGGAATTCCAAATTGCTGTCCAGAACCTCCGTCTGATGAATTCTGACAAGGAACTCCAGCGGCTAAAACCGGAACGGCTTCAGCTCCTAAATCTTCGCAAAATTGAAAATATTCAAAATAGCCTAATCCCATTGATTGATGATAGCCCCAAATATTGCGCATCGGAACTCTGCTTTCTAGCGGGCCAATTGTGTTTTTCCATTTATAAATATTATGCAATCCATCTCCGTGTGCCACACAACCGCCAGGAAAACGAACAAATTTTGGATGCATGTCTGCAATCGTTTCTGCTAAATCTAAACGAAGTCCGTTTTTGCGATTTTTGAATGTTTGCTGCGGAAAAAGCGAAACCATATCTACTAACGTTTCGCCATTTGTGCTGATTTCTAAATGAGCATCATTTACAGTTTTAGAAGGTTTTAAAACGAGATTAAATTTCTTCCATGAATTATTTGGCGTAAATGTCGCTTCTGCTAAAGTTTCTCCGTTTGGTGTTTTTAAACGAACAATTGCTTTTGCTCCTTTTGCAAAAACACTAAAATCATATTTTTCATTGGCTTTAAGTGCAATTCCATCAAAACCTGAATTAGTAATACTTCCGTTTTTTATTACGGCATAGTTTGGATTGTTAGCATGAATTGGATTGTCTTTTTCAACTTCAAAATTACCGCTCCAAGCCATTTTGGAATTCCATTTTTCATTACTTCCTTTTTTATCATGAAGCGAATATTCGAAATCACGATTCTGAATCAGTTCGCCATATAAACCGCCATCTGCTGCGTAATTGATGTCTTCAAAAAAAACACCTGTAAGCATATTGCTGATTTTTTTTGAGTTCTGACCATCTATTTGAATTGTAGCTTTAACAGGTTTTAAACCTAAAAAAAGCAAACTATCACTTTTTGGAGAAGTATTGTTTTGCTTATCTCTAAACTTAACCGATTCCATATTTTTAATCATGTTTTCGACTAAACTCCATTCAACTTTATGAATTGTTCCTTGTAAAATCTCACCTTGAAATTGAATCTCACTTTTTAATTTCAACTCAGAACCATTAGCATCAGTTACAGCAGAAGAATAATTTTTAAAATCTTTTGTGGCTGAAGAATAATTTTTACCGCTTTCGCTAAAGTGAACCAGATATTTTCCATCTTTCTGACTAACTTGAACATTTAGAATTACTGATTTATCTTGCCCTTTTCCAACAAAATTCTTCATACCCTGAATATAATTTTGTCTTCCCCAATTTATAAGATCTTTACTTTCTGAATGAGCAAAAACGTTATCTCTCACACTCCAAAAGCAATGAAAAATTCCAGCATTATCACGAATCAAAAAAGCTTCAGACATACTTTTACCCGTTGCTCCCCAGCTTCCAAAATCTGATTTTAAGAAACTAAATTCTGGACCAATCGCAAACCAGTTTTTCTGATCTGTACTCCACGCAAAATGAAGTCCGTTTTTGCCATTATTTTTTAAAGTGGAATAAGCAAACAAATACACTTTATCTGGATTTTTCTCTTTTGTTTTAATACTAAATCCAAACATTCCAAAAGTAATAGCAAAAAGTAACATCAGTTTTAAAATGCGGCAAAGCAAAAAACGTTTCATTATTTTTTGCTTTTTAATTGATACAGAACCGAACTATGCGATTTTAAATCTGCATTTATTTCTTTTGAAGTTGTTTTTGATTTTTCACCTGTCCACATATTCAAAACTTCAGCTGAACCTGAAATTCCAAGATCAGAAAGATTTACTGTTACTTTTTGAGTGTCCTTATCTGAAATATTAAACAAAGCAAGATATACACTTCCGTCTTTAGCATTTTTTGAAGTCACAGCAATTTTTCCGTCTTTTTGGAAAAGCTGTTTTACATCTTTACTTTCATTATGCATTTTTACAACATCTTTATTTGTTAGTAGTGAAAGAGTAAAAGCATCATTACTTGGTAAATCTCCACCAAAAAACAATGGCGATTTGAAGATATTGAAAAATGTAATTAAAGTATATTGTTCGTCTTTGGTTAAACGAGTCATACGATCATTTCCGCGTTCACCTCTTATTGAAATACGTCCCAACGGAATCATATCACAATCTGGCCAAGTTCCCGGCGCAATGTGAGGATACCATCTTTGAGCAACATCCATTAAATGTGTTATATGTGGCCAAGTATCCCAAACATCATCAACCATACGCCACATATTAGCGTGCGAAGTTACGTGAGAAGCTGCAGAAATTGGCGTTTCACCAGGCGAAGTACTCAAGACAATTTTACGTCCGCATTTATCAATGGCATTTCTAATTAAATTAATTTCTCCTTCATGATAAGGTCTTGATAAATCATCGATTTTGATAAAATCTACTCCCCATTGCGCATATAATTCGAATATAGAATCATAATATTCCTGCGCTCCTGGCTTGTCAGCCAAAATTGTATAGTTATCTCTTAACCATTCGCATTGTAAAGCTGTCGTATAAATTTGATCTGCAGTAATTCCTTTAGTTCCTTTAATCGGCATTTTGTCTTCAACCGCTTTCTTAGGAATACCACGCATAATATGAATTCCGAACTTCAATCCTTTTTTATGAATATAATCTGCTAAAGGCTTAAAACCCTGTCCGTCTTTTGCAGATGGAAATCGGTTAACGGCTGGCAAATATCTTCCGTATTGATCTATAACATAACGTGGATCTGTTTGATTGTAACCTCCAGCTTTATCATTTTCTACAAACCATCTGATATCAACAACAACATATTCCCAACCGAACTTTTTGAGTTCTTTTGCCATGTAATCGGCATTGGATTTTACTTCGTGTTCTTCTACAGTTGGTCCATAACAATCCCAGCTGTTCCAGCCCATTGGCGGAGTCTGTGCCCATTGTTTAAATTCTTCTTTTTGAAATGTTTTGGTTTGTGCATTAGATAAGACAGATATAAAAAATGTCCCTATCATAATAGTAAGTAAGTTTGTTTTTTTCATTGTGGTTAATTTTATGTGTAAAATTTACATTTAAAAATAATAAAAAAAAATACCCCCTTCTACATTTTTGTTTATTAATAATATTGAAGGGGGGAAATTTATCTAATTTTGTTTTTTGCTTTAATCATTCTTGCCTATTAATTTTACAGAATGCATTCAGCTTTAAACTATATTTTTTATTCATTATAAGCTTCGATAGTATAAGAAGTTCCTTTTTTTGTTTCAAATACAGCAGTATAACCAATTGACGATTTTTTGCTTTGAATATTTAACTTTTGAATTCTAAATGGTTTTGCTGATCTAATTTGGCAAGTTCCACCTACATTAGACACAATTTTACTTTGACTCATTTTTCCGTCCTCCCAATTTATATCGACTGTAAAATTACCTTTTGCTGTAATGCCTTTAATTTCACCGTCTTTCCAAGCATCTGGAAGAGCAGGCAGTAAATGAATTTCCTTATTCTGACTTTGCATCAGCATTTCGATCACACCGGCTGTTCCCGCAAAATTTCCATCAATTTGAAAAGGTGGATGTGCATCAAAAAGATTTGGATAACAACCTCCATGTCTACTATAATTAGGGTCATTATCTTTTGTTAATCTTAATTGATTTTTGAATAATTGATAAGCATGATTCCCATCTAAAAGTCTCGCCCACATATTTACTTTCCAAGCCAAACTCCAACCAGTTCCATCGTCGCCTCTTAATTCTAAAGTTTTTTTTGCTGCGTTAGCTAATTCTGGAGTTTTAAGTGGTGAAATTAAATTAGCTGGATGCAACGCATAAAGATGTGAGGTATGTCTATGATGCGGATCTTCTTCTTCAAAATCCTTGTACCATTCTAACAATTGTCCTTTTTTACCAATTTGAAAAGGAAGTAATTCATTTGCAACTTTGTCTACTTTTTGTCTGAATTCTGAATCAATATTTAAAACTTTTGAAGCTTCGACTGTATTTTCAAACAAATCTTTAATAATTCCGATATCCATTGTAGAAGCGGTTGTTACTGTACCTTTCTTTTTTCCATCATAATAAAACATATTTTCTGGCGAAGTCGAAGGCATCGTTACCAAATGACCATTTTGATCTTTCTGAAGCCAGTCTAAACTAAACTCAGCTGCACCTTTTATAATTGGATATACTTTTTTCAAATAGGCTTTATCTCCAGTATATTGATAATGTTCCCATAAATGTCTGCTTAACCAATTGGCTCCCATATACCAGTTTGCCCACATAGGATCTCCTTTTCCGAAATCGCCAACAGGATTTGTCATTGCCCAGATGTCTGAGTTATGGTGTAAAACCCAGCCGTTGGCATGGTAATAACTTTTGGCAGTTTCTGTTCCTGTTATAGAAGCATTTTTAATGTATTCGTCAAGCGGAAAAAATAATTCAGACAAACTTGCCGATTCTACTGACCAATAATTCATCTGTAAATTAATGTTTGTCGTATAGTTACTGCTCCAAGGAGCACGAAGTTTGTTGTTCCAAATTCCTTGTAAGTTGGCTGGCGCATTGTGTGTACGCGAAGAAGAAATCAACAGATAACGCCCGAACTGAAAAAATAAAGCTTCCAATCCAGCATCTTTTTCTCCTTTTGCATATTGTTCTAATCTTATATCTGTTGGCAGATTAGATTTATTAGTTTCTTTTTCATTTAATTTTAAAGAAACTCTATTAAAGAATTTTTGAAAATCTGTAATATGTTCCTTTAATAAACTGTCATATTTTTTAGCAATTGCTTTTTTAATCGGAGCTTCTGCGAATTTATGTTCGTCTTTTCCTTGACTATCCGGACATTTATCAAATCCGTTGAAGCTTGTTGCTGCCGAAACGAAAAGTAAAATTTCAGATGCATTTTTTATTACTAAATTATTTCCTTCAACGCTTATTTCGCCGTCTTTTACTATTGGTTTAATAATCAATTCGAAACGCATTCCTCTGCATCCAGATGCATCTTCATAAACAACTGGTTCTTTGTTGTAATCAATATAATTTGGATCTGAATGTGAAGGTGCTTTTCCTTTCAAAACCAAAGATTTATCTTTTATTGATTTTTGATTTTTTAAAAGACTAGAAGCGTCAATTGTAAAAGAAAGTTTTTTCAATTGATCTGCCGAAAGCTTAATTACAATACATTGCGCTGGTGCCGAAGCAAATATTTCTCTTTTATAATTAACTCCGTTTACACTAAAATTGGTTATTGCTAATCCTGTTTCAATATCAAGACTTCTATTATAAGATTCTATTTTTTGACCATTAAAATCTTGTTTTAAAATAAGATCTCCCAAAGGCATAAAACTTTCGCTATAAGGCCCCTGCATATTTTTAGTCAGATTATAAGCTTTTTCAAAATCTTCATTTTTCAAAGCTTCTCTAATTAAAGTAAGATTTTGAAAAGCATCAGGATTAACGTTTTTCTGCACAGGTCCGCCACTCCATAAAGTAGCCTCATTTAGCTGAATTAATTCTGAATCTACTCTTCCAAAAACCATTGCGCCAAGTGTTCCATTCCCTACAGGTAACGCTTCTGTCCATTCGACAGCAGGCTGCTTATATTGCAGTTTTAAATCTTGTTGTGCAAAAACAGAAAATCCTGTTAATGTTAACAATAATAAAAGGCTTTTTTTGAGAGAATGATATGGCATGTATTTTATTTTTATAAGAATAAATGATTAGATTGTTTTCAGTTTTAAAACCGTAACAGAATAAGCAGGAAGACTCAATTCTTGTTTTCCTTTTGTAACTTTATATTCACTTTGTTTTGGAGTGATTTTTTTAGGGTCTGCAAAAGTATTTTCATCTTGTAAATTTGCACTTACCAGTCTAATTATGCTTCCTTTTGATCCTAATTTTGCTCCTTTTAAATCAATACTCACTTCAGAAGCTGTTGCAGCTGTATTTACTAATTTCACTATGATTTCTTTGCTGTTATCATCTTTCACAGCCGAAGCATATAAATTATTCTGCCCAATCAAAGCTTTGCCATCTTGAGTAATACTTAATAAATCTGTTCCTTTATTAGTTGAGAATAATTGCTGTACATAATAGTTTGCAGAACCATAAGATTGTAAGTTATTGAACCAAATCATATCTGGTGTCCATTGCCATGCATCTTCATGTGCCATTAAAGGAGCATAAGAAGTTAAATGAACGACTTCTGCATTTCTTTCTAAACCTGTCATAAAAGCAGCTTCAGAAAATGCACATTCCCAATTGTTTCTATTGTTCGGATTTGCACCCGAAACACTTTGTGCTGCATATTCTCCAGCAAAAATCTTTGGTCCTTTTCTATCGTAATTATCATAACGTCCAGCATTTTCTCTAAACCATTTTGGACTTTCGTAATAATGTTCGTCAACCAATTCTGCATTTAATTTTTTAAGTTCTTTCATTGCATAATCAAAATGCTCACCGCTTGGAGAAGGACCGCTTCCAGATACAATAATAATATTTGGATATTTTGCTTTAATTGCTTTTTCAAAAACTTTAAATCTTTCAATGTAAGCCTCGCCCCATTGCTCATTTCCTACTCCAATATATTTTAAATTGAATGGTTTTGGATGTCCCATATTAGATCGGATTTTTCCCCAATTGGTCGTAACTGCTCCATTTGCAAATTCAATTAAATCTAAAGCATCTTGCACATATGGATCCAGCTCGTCCATAGAAGCCAATTCTCCAGTATTGTATTGACACGCCATTCCGCAACTTAAAATTGGAAGCGGTTCTGCGCCAATATCTTCAGAAAGCTGGAAATATTCAAAAAACCCTAATCCAAAACTTTGAAAATAATCTGGAGTCTGTTTGTGGTTGAATTCTACATTCCAACGATTCATCATCGTTTTTCTTTCCTCAACATTTCCAACCGATTTTTTCCATTGATAACGATCTGATAAAGTTCTTCCTTCTACAATACAACCGCCTGGAAAACGCAAGAAACCAGGTTTCACATCATATAAAAGCTGTACCAAATCTTTTCGAAGTCCATTTTTTCTATTCTTCCATGTATCTTCAGGAAAAAGCGAAATCATATCCAAATCAATAATTCCTGTTCCTTCAAAAGTAATTTTCAACTTTGCTTTGGCTTCTGTCTGAGTGGCTGTAAATTGTGCAGTATAATTTGCCCATTGGTCAGATTTTGGAACAATATTCGTTTCTCCAAGCACTTTTTGATCTTTATCAATAAGCTGAAAAACAATCTTTTTGATTGCTCCATTATGGTTGGCAGCTTTTAATGAAAGATTGTATTTCGCATCTTTCTTCACTCCCATTCCTCGGAATCCTTCATTAATTAAAGTATAACCTTTATCATTATTGATTTCTACTCTGCAAAAATTAGTATTATTTGCCGCTACGTTAATTGGAAGCGCAATACCTGATTCTTTGTTTAAAGATCTTCTAGTATTAGGTTGTTCCCATCCCATTAAAGGTTTATCAAATTCAAAAGATCTGTTTTTAATCATTTCGGCGTAAAGTCCCCCATCTGCGGCAAAATTGATATCTTCAAAAAACAAACCGAACATTGTTGGTTCAATTTTAGTAATGGTTTTGGAAGCATCAACTTCTAAAGTATTTTTTTGAGCATTTCCATAAATACTACTAAGCAGTAAACCTCCTATGAATAATGTTGAAATTACGTTTCTTTTCATTTTACTTATTTTATATTGAGAATATACTTGCAATATATTAATTAATCTTTTTAAAGTTTATTTCAAAAGTTTGAAAAGCATCACATCAAAAAACTTTATTGTGACTTTTACACTTATATTTTTTTCAAAGAATAAATTACTTTTTAACTGCTTCATATTTATTTGGAAAAGCTGCTTCTCCATCTAAATTGATTACTTTCAAAACATCCACATTTTTACTTTCTACGGCATATTTAAAGTATTCAGGTTTGTTTTTCCCCCATTGAACCGTGCAATTCTGAACTTTAATGCTTTCGGCAGTATCAAAATAAAATCCAGAAGTACTTCCTTTTACAAAACCTTCCACATTTGCTGGGCGTCTGTCATATAATCCACCAGGAAAAGAAGTGGTTTTATCCATAAAAACACTTACATTTTCAAAAACGATATTCTTGATTTTGTCTTTAGATTCTCCACTCACAAAAACTCCATTTTCTCCCGTACATTGAATATTAGAAAAATAAATATTCTTGATTTCTCCAACTTTCCCTTCTGTCGCTCCTTTTGGAAAACGCCAATTGGCATCTTTATGATTTCCTTTTGCTCTGCTAAAAGCCGTAACGTAAATCGGTTCTGCTTTTCCCCACCAAGTATCGGTATTCAATTTGCTTTCGATAATTATGTTAGAAAAAATTACATCGCTCACTGTTCCTTCATCACGATTCTGAATTCCTAACGCACGATTACTATTTTTAATAATACAATTATTGAAAACAACTTGTCTGATTGCGTCCATATTTTCTGAACCAATTTTAATCGCACAACTGCTGCTCGTCATAGTGCAATTGGTAACGGTAATATTTTCGCAAGCACCAAATTCTTCAAATTCTCTTCTGTTTTTTAGGCATATACAATCGTCGCCGCTTTCAATGTAACAATCGCTGATTCTCACATTTTTAGAATGATCCAAATCGATTCCGTCACTGTTGCGGACTTTTAAGCTATTTAATAAAGTAATTCCGCTGATTACAACATCATTACAGCCAATTAAATGCACAGTCCAATAGGCCGAATTTCCGATATGAACATCTTTGATTCTGATATTTTTTCCTCCAATAATAGTTAAAACGTGTGGTCTTGGATCTAAAACATTGAACGGTTTTAAAACATAAGCATCATCTTCTTCTGCGCCCATAAAAGAAATTCCGTTTCCATCAATTTTTCCGCTTCCGCTAATGGTAAAATCTTCTATATTTTCTCCTCCAATCCAAATAGTTCCCTCTCCAGGATTTGTTCTAAAAGCGCTTTTCGTATACAGTTTTTCATCTGGACTTGCCAATAGTTTTGCACCAGCTTCGATATGTAAATCTACTTTTGATTTTACATCAATTGGTCCTGATAGAAAAGTAAAGGGTGCGGGAATTAAAACTCTTCCGCCTGTTTTACTACAAGCGTCAATTGCTTTTTGAATTGCAACAGCATCATTGGTTTTTCCGTCTCCTTTTGCGCCGTATTTTTTAATATCGTAGATCTTTTGTGCAGTCGCAGTCAGGGAAATACAAAAAATAAGTATCGCGATTATAGATTTCTTTTTCATGTTTTTTATTTTTTTTAATGCCACAAAGACTCAAAGGCACTAAGTTTTTTTAATTTTTTTTAATCTCGCAAAGACGCAGAGTCGCAAAGTTTTCTATTTAAGTTTTTTTGAATAAAACTTTGCGTCTTTGCGCCTTTGCGAGCAATTTTCGGCAGTATATAATAAACTACCTAGCTGGTAATTCAAACTTATTTTGCTCTGGTTCTATTTTTCTTTTTAAAGATTCACTATCCAAATTACTTGATGAAACATCTTTAAAAACAATCTGATTGATTTTATCTGAAGGAACATCAATAGCTTTCATTGTTAGATTTTTTACATCATCAAAAACAAAAGCTGGACGGAAATCTTCTTTATCTAAAACCAATTTTATATTCTTCATTTCGATTCCGTTTACGTGACGAACGTAAAATCCCCAAGAAGGCAATTCACCAAACATGGTAAATTCAGGGTAACCGTTTATATTCTCTTTTACATCTTTTAATCGACTTAAAGGATGATACGCCATTCCTTTTGAAGCTCTTCCTGGATAAATGATTTCAATATTTTCTAAAGTCACATTTTCTATCAAATGCCCCGGAATTCCAGCAATTGAAGAAGGAAACGGATTATGAAAATAATCTACTTCTGGTCCGCGCATATCGTAATCTATATCAGGGCGACCAAACGGAACTTGCACTTTTACATTTTTAACCGATACATTTTTAATATAACCCGGTTTATCTCCATTTCTGTGACCTAAACGGATTAATAAGGCATTTCCAGTATTTACGGCCGTAATATCAGAAACTTTAATATTCTCAATTTCTGCTCCATCAACAGACTCAATTGCAACTGCCGATCTGAAAGTATCAAAAACTTTGATATTTTCAATTGTTACATTTTTGAAACTTCCATAAGAACCTGTACCAAATTTCACTGCATTGGCACTTGATCTAATCGTACAATTTCCAATGTAAATATTGTTATTATGCAATCCCGGAACTTCCGATTTTAAGCAAATTCCGTCGTCGGCAGCATTAACGTTGCAATTTGTTATTCGGGCATTTTCGCAACCATCAAGATCAATTCCGTCATTATTCCAATACGCTCTGCTTTCCACTTTCATAAAATCAATGACAATATTTTTGCATTCTCTAAAACACATTGTCCAACCTGGACTGTTTTTCAAAGTAATTTGAGTCATGGTAATCGAATCGCACTTTACAAACGAAATCAGTTTTCCCCTTCCGTCTTCTGGACGCATTCTTCTATAATTGTATTTTGGATCAATTCTAACTCCTGTATGATGAAGAGAATCAATTGCTAAAGCCAGTTCTCTCCCTTGTCCGTCAATTATTCCCTTTCCGTTTACAGTAATATTTTTGGATTCATTAGCAATAATCAAAGCTCTAATTCCTTCGTATTTTGGATAATCGTCAGGATTGGTGCTTCCTAATAAAGTAGCGCCTTCTTCAAAAAATAATTCCACATCATTTTTTAAAACGATGCTTCCGGACAGAAATGTTCCTTTAGAAAAAACAACTTTTCCTCCTTTACTTTTATTTGCAGCATCAATTGCTTTTTGAATTGCTTTTGTGTTTAACGTCTTTCCATCTCCAACAGCGCCGTATTTTTTAATATCAAAAATCTTTTGCGCCGAAACAGTTAAGGACACGCAAAAAATAAAAAGTGCGATTATAAAATTTCTTTTCATTTCTATTTTACTTTTTTAATCTCGCAAAGGCGCAGAGTCGCTAAGTTTTTTAAGACTTTTCTTTTTAATAAACTTTGCACTTTTGCGTCTTTGCGAGCAATTTTCAATTTAATCTTTTCAAATTTACTTTGAGCCTTAGCGTCTTTGTGGCAAAATAAAATTTACCAGAAAACAGTATACAAAGCCACTAATATTCCGCTGATAATAAACGAACCTACAATAAATTCTGAAGATACTTTAAACATCGATTTATCAACTTCTATTTTATGAATTTCGGCTTCTTCTTCAGAAACTGGATTTGCCAAACTGATACCAATCATGATAAATACAATTATAAAGAAAACTATGGTCATTCTATCTAAGAAAGGATAATCTGGAAAAGCGCCTTCTGTCCACATTGGCAAGAATTTCAATATTGCTGCCAATGGCACAGTTAATAATGCTCCGGCAAGTCCTGCTGCTGGAGTAGTTTTTTTCCAGAACATTCCTAATAAGAAAATTGCTAAAACTCCTGGTGAAAAGAATCCAACATATTCTTGAATAAATTGATACGCTTGATCTAATGATTTTAATGCTGGAGCTACAAAAGCTGCAATAATCATACAAACCACAACGCACCATCTTCCTGTACGAACCAGTTTTTTTTCTGATGCTTGAGAATTAAAATATTTTTTATAAATATCTAAAGAAAAGATAGTCGAAATACTATTTGCTTTTCCTGCTAAAGAAGCCACAATTGCGGCTGTTAAAGCCGCTAAAGCAACACCTTTTAATCCAGCTGGAAGTAAATTCATTAAAGTCGGATAAGCATGATCTGGTTTTAAAACTCCCGCTGCATCAACCATTTCTTGTTGAAACATTCCATTTTCATGCATTACAAACATGGCAATACCTGGAAGAACAGCAATAATTGGAACTAATAATTTTAAGAAAGCAGCAAATAGAATTCCTTTTCGAGCTGTTTTCAAATCGGCTCCTAAAGCTCTTTGAACGATATATTGATTGCAACCCCAATATGCTAGATTGTTAATTAACATTCCACCTACTATAACTGACATTCCAGGCAATTCATTATAATGCGGATTTGATTCATCTAAAATCATGTGCAAATGTCCTGGCGCTTCTTGAGCAATTATAGAAAGTCCTTTTAGAATATCATTTCCAAAACCAAATTGATCTGAAAGCAATGTCAATGCCAAATAAGTCGTTACTAATCCTCCTAAAATTAGCACAATAACTTGAAACATATCCGTATATCCGATAACTTTCATTCCACCCAAAGTAACGATTACAGAGAATAAACTCAAACCAATAACACAAAACTGAAAACTAACAGGCGCTATGGAAGAAATAGCCAAAGCACCTAAATAAATAATTGAAGTAAGATTAACAAAAACATAGATTAACAGCCAGATAATAGCCATAATTGTACTTACGGTTCCACTATATCTTTTGGCTAAAAACTGTGGCATTGTAAATATCTTATTCTTCAAATAAACAGGTAAAATAAACATTGCCACAATAATCAATGTTGCGGCAGACATCCATTCGTAAGAAGCAATGGCAAGACCAATGGCAAAACCAGAACCGCTCATTCCGATAAAGTGTTCTGCAGAAATATTAGAAGCAATTAATGACGCTCCAATTGCCCACCAAGTCAATGATCCTTCGGCTAAAAAATATTCGTTGGAACTAGTTGCTGCAGTTTTTTTGCTTCTGTAAATATACATTCCATAGCTGGTAACAATGACAAAGTAGATAAAGAAAACAATATAATCTGCGGTTTGTAATACATTCATAATAGTGTGGTTATTGTGTGGTTAGATAGTAAGATGTATTTTAAAATTTAATCGATGCTAAATTTTAAGAAACCATTTCTTTTTATAGAGAAAATAAAGTAATAAAAGCTGTATTAATGTAACTGATAAAGCAGAAAAAATCGCCATGTAAGAGACGTAAAATTTATAAGTCCGCCAAAAACGTAATCTGCCGTATGTTTAAAATCGACTAAACCCTCGGCGGCAATGTAAATTAAAATCGAATTTGAGCCGATTAAAATTAAAGGGAAAGCCCATTTCTGGAAACCGAAATAATCAATTATCAAATAAAAAAATACAAAAAACAAAATACTAAATCCGCCAACAAAACAAACAAAAGAACTTGTCCATAAATGTTTATTGATTGGAAAATTAATATCCCAAATCAAACCTGCAATAATCAGAACTGTAGCCGTTAAAGCCATTAAAAGCAATTTCACTTTTATAGAAAACGGACATTTAGCTTTTAAAAATGTTCCGATAAAAACACCCAATAAAGCGGTTGCTATAGCAGGAATTGTAGAAAATATTCCTTCTGGATCATAAACTGTACTATGCAATCTTCCTGGCAAAAGCAAACGGTCAATATATCCTTCTAAAGAACCTTCTTTCGTTAAAACTCCTGCTCCAAAATCAGGAACTGGAATCCATTTCATGGCTACATAATAACCAATTAGAATTCCGAAAAACCAGATTAGCTGTTTTTTAAAATCAAAATTTAAATAAATGATTCCAGCAAAAAACCAAGCCAATCCAATTCTACCTAATACACTTGCAAAACGAGTATGATCGAAACCATCAAATCGTAACAATCCATTTACCACAAATCCGAGAACTAGTAAAATGCAAGTTCTTCTCAGCATTGACAAATAGATTTTTCGCTTTTCGTATGAAGGCAATTGTTGCGGTGTTTTTACTCCTGCCAAAGTCATTTTCTTTTCAAAAGAATAAGGCATAGAAACTCCCGCTACAAATAGAAATACTGGAAAAATCATATCATAAAATGTAATTCCATTCCATTCTGCATGATGCAATTGCGATGACATCCAAATAAATATAGGAATTGGCGCCGCTTTGGCAAGAGCGTGAATAATATGTTCTCCGCTCATAATCCAAAACATCACAAATCCGCGCAAGGCATCTAAAGAAATTAATCTTCCATTTGTAGAGTTATTCATTTTTATAGTATTCAGTGGTCAGTTGATAGTTTTTTTTAGTCTTCTTTTCAGTATTCAGTCACAGTCGCAGTTTTCAGTTCTAACTGTGACTGAAAACCGAGACTGAAAACTGAAACTAAACTTATTTAAGTTAAAGTGGTTTAATAATAAATTTTTAATTTTCAGTCGCAGTCTCAGTATCCAGTGTAAACTGAGACCGCAAACTGAAAACTTATTCAATTGGTTTTATAACAAATCCGTAGTTGTATTCACTTTTCGTTAATACATATTGTTCGTGTGGCGGTAATCCCCAACTATTGTCGCCGCCTACGCCGCGTTGCGTTAAGTCTACACAAACTACTACTTCTTCTCTCGGAGTGATATCACTGGAATGGATATTCTTTTTAGAAATTCCTCCGTCAAAATCACTCGGATAATTGTTCAAAGTACTTATACCTAAAGGTTGCAGACCTTTTATTTCCAAGCCATTTCCTGAATTGCTTGATAATTTAAACCAGCGTATATCTGTCTTGTATCCATTTTCTTGTGGGCGTGTATAAGGCACATATTGGTCTGCAACTTTACTAGTATAAATTCCTTTGAATGATGCTGTTTTTCTATCCGGATAATTTTCTAATGGTCCTCTTCCGTAATAATCTAGATTCTCTAAGGTGTTTTTTAAAGTGAAAATCATTCCGAAGCGAGGCAATTCAGGTACAGCATTCGCACCTTTTTTATAAGCAACCTGTATTTCTAAATCTCCATTATTTCCTAGCGAATATTTAATTGTATAATCAGAAGCAACATCGTTTAGTTTTAATTTCGAAACGATATATTTTTTTCCGTTTTCTTCTGTTTGCTGAATGCTTTCTAAAGAAGTATTTTTTCCAGCTGTTCTCCAAACATTCGTTCTAATCTGCATTTTGTTTCCGATGTCATTATCGGTTGGAGCTCTCCAGAAATTAGGTTCTGGATATTGTTTGAAATATTCTTCGCCTTTTAAACTGTAATAAGAAATCAATCCTGTCGATTTGCTGATTTTCACTACAACATTATCTGAAGTCAATACAAACTGATCTTTCTCATCCTGAATTTTAGCTGAATTTACTTTTTCAGATTTTTGGAAATATTTACCATCTTCAATTACAAATTGTTCTTTCGCAATTTCAAAATTATCAGGAAGCAATTCAGAACTTGTTTTCGTGTAAGCAAAAACATTCAATAAATATTCTGTTCCTTCTTTCGATTCAATTTTTGGCAAATCAAGTTTAAATTGTTTTTTTGTTTTTGGATCTAACGCAACATTAATTTTTCCTTCTTTAATTACTTTTCCATTTTCTAAAACTTCGTATCTAAAGCCGTATTTATTCAAATTTGTAAATCCGAAATCATTATTAATTTCGATTATTCCATTTTTGATATCAACTGCTTTGAATAAAATATTCTGATAAACTTTTTTTACTTCGAATGCTCCAACGTGCGGCGTTCTATCAGCATAAACTAATCCGTTATGACAGAAATTTTCATCGTTTAGATAATTCTGGCTTCCCATATCGCCTCCGTAAGCCCAATATTTTCTTCCAGCTTCATCGGTTCTTAAATAACCTTGATCTACCCAATCCCAGATAAAACCGCCTTGCATATTTTTGCTTCCGCGAATGATATCCCAATATTCCTGAAAATTTCCGCTGCTGTTTCCCATCGCATGCGAATACTCACACATAATATACGGACGAGTCACTTCTTTGCGCGCCGCATATTCCTTCATATATTCTATCGTTGGATACATTGGGCAAACGATATCGGTATTTTCGTTTTCTTTTGCTTGTTCGAACTGAACCAAACGGCTATTATCTCTTTTTTTAATCCATTTGTAAGCTTCGTGAAAAACAGGTCCGTTGGCACTTTCATTACCCAATGACCAAATAATTACCGATGGCATATTTTTATCTCTTTCAACTAGACTATAAATTCGGTCTAAATGTGCTTCTCTCCATTCTGGAAGATAACCTGGATTCGTTTTTGGATTCATCCATTTTAAAGGCTGACCTTCTACTCCCATTCCATGACTTTCTATATTAGCTTCATCGACCAAAAACAAACCGTATTTGTTACAAAGTTTAACCCATAAAATATTGTTCGGATAATGACTGCAACGAACTGAATTGATATTCAATTGCTTCATCATTTTGATATCTTTCATCATCGTTGCTTCGTCCTGATAATGTCCAGTTTCTGGATTATGTTCATGAATATTTACTCCATGAACCATCAATCGAACTCCGTTTACTAATAATTGTCCGCCTTTTAATTCTACTTTTCTGAATCCAATTTGCGTTGAAACCGTTTCTACAATTTCATTTTTTGAATTTTTTAAGGTCAAAACCAACGTGTATAAATTTGGCGTTTCACTGCTCCATAATTTCGGACTTGAAACATTTTGAGAAAAATTTAAAGTCTGAATTTTAGAAGCTTCAAAATTGACATTAAACTCTTTGCTAAAAACATTTTTCCCAGAAGCATCAACCAATTTCGCAACCAACTTTTGATTGTTAACTGAAGTTGAAGTCAGGTTTTTCAAACTAACATCAACACTCAGACTTCCGTTTTTGTATTTCGCATCTAAATCTGGTTTAGCAAAGAAGTCTGAAATACGAACATCTTGAGTACTATACAAATACACATTTCTGTCAATTCCAGAAAGTCGCCACATGTCTTGATCTTCTAGATACGAACCGTCGCTCCATCTGTAAACTTCAACAGCCAAATTATTTTTTCCAGATTTTAAATATTTAGAAATATCAAATTCTGCTGGACTTTTGGTGTTTTCGGTGTAACCAACTTTTTCGCCATTTACCCAAATGTACATAGCTGAAGTTCCTGCTTCAAAATGAAGAAAAACGTGACGGTTTTTCCAATTATCTGGCAATACAAAATCTTTTTTATAAGATCCAACAGGATTATCCCAATGATTAATAAAGGGTGGATTTTTCTCAAAAGGATATGTAATATTGGTATAAATTGGCACACCATATCCGTTTAACTCCCAATTAGAAGGCACTTGAAGTTCTTTCCAGTGTAAAGTGCTAAAATCCGTTTTATAAAAATCCTTCGGACGCTGATCTGGTGTTGGCGACCAAGAAAATTTCCATTTCCCATTTAAAGAAAAATACCAAGGTGAATTTTCATATTTATCGATTATCGCCGAATTTTCGTCTGCGTAAGGAAGAAAAGCAGCTCGTGCTGGTTCTCTATTAATCTGAAATACAAGAGGATTCTCCCAATCGTTACGCTCTTTTTCTTGAGCAGTAACAATAGTTCCACAAAGTAAAAGCAGGCTTAATAAAAGTATTTTGGTTTTGATTATATGCATTATTTTGGTTTTTGATAGCTGGCAATTATTTTTTTTCAACACATAGAAACATAGTTTATTTTTTTCTTAAAAAAGATTAATGAAAAAAACCAGTTTCTAACACATAGCCCCAAAGTTTGTCATTCCGAGGAACGAGACCCGAGCGATAGCGAACAGGCGAAGCAAATCTTCGTAAGTAGCTCTACAAAGATTGTGGATTCTGATTGAGGAGTTTCTCGCGAAGATTCCTCGTTCCTCGGAATGACAAGATTGTGTGGACTATCTTTGTTTAAACAAATGAAGCCTTTTAAAACTTCAATTTTTCTGGCAAATATTTAGCAACTAATTCTTTATAATAAGGAAGTAATGCTTTTACATCTGGTTTAACTGGTGCTTTTGTGTATAAATCATAAGGATTGAACTTTCTAACCCAATCAAACATTTCGATGTCTTTCTCATTCATTAGGTGAGAATAAGCATTTTCTTTGTGTTGAGAATAGAACGAATGATAACGTATCATGTACAAAGCTGGATCTGGAAGATAATCTTTCATAATCTGATACAGATATTCATCGTGTCCCCAGCTCATTTTTACATTTTCTAATCCGCAGTTTTCTGTATAAACGCCAAATTTTGTATTGAATCTTTCGTCTGTATAATCTGGATTTTCCTTAAAAAATTCAGGATAAACAATCTTATCCGAATACGCGCATCCAACAGGAAATGTATCTCCAACAACTGCCCATTGAGGTTCTCCAAACAAACATAAAACTTTACCTAAATCGTGGATAAAACCCGTCAACACAAACCAATCCGGATGACCGTCTGCACGAATTGCTTCTGAAGTCTGCAAAAGATGTTGTGTCTGATCTAAGTCAATATCTGGGTCGCTATCGTCTACAAGCGTGTTCAAAAACTCAACAGCTTCCCAGATTGACATTTCTTTTCTATTAAATTGCAGAAAATCTTGTTCTTTACTGCACACAAAGTCATAAGTTTGATACGTGTGGTTTATTCTGTAAAACTCTTTAACTGTTTCTACTCTTTCCGAATCGACATAATTTCTGAATTCTTCTTTCTGCTTTTCTTTTACATCTTCATTTTCTTCAGAAGGATCAGGATATCGCATTAACAAATCGTCTTCCCACTCATCTAAATTATTCAACGGATTGTCTGTATCTATATGCTTTTTCATAATTCTAAATAGTTAAAAGTTATAAGACAAAAATAGAATTACATATATGGTTCAAAATGGATTAATAAATCAAAAACATGGATAATTTCGAATATTGTAGGATTTTTACATTATTAAAATTCAAAATGACAAAATTGTAGACAAAAAAACTTTGTCAAAGTTTAAAACTTTGACAAAGTTCAATCAAATAAAAATTCGTGAAAATTAGTGTAATTCGTGGCAACAAATAAATTAAATCAATTTACTTGGCGGGAAACCAAACTGTTTTTTAAAGCATCGGCTAAAATATAACGGATCATTAAAACCAACCAAATTCGTTACTTCAGAAACATTATATTTTTTAGTTTTAAGCAATTCTGCAGATTTTTTTAATCGAATTGTTCTAATGAATTCGTTTGGAGCCAAATCAGTCAATTCTTTGATTTTTCTGTATAATTTAGAAGAACTAACGCCCAATTTATCACAAAGAAAATCCGTAGAAAGATCTACTTCACTCAAATTATCATTAATCAAATTTGTGATTTTCTCCATAAATTCTTCATCAATAGGAGAATGCGTTAGCATACTAACTTTACTTTCTACTTCTCCAGAGAATTTTTGCTTGAGTTCTAACCTCGATTTGACAATATTTTCGATAACCGTTTTAAGCAATAAAGGCTCAAAAGGTTTCGCTAAATAACCATCAGCACCCATTTCATAACCTTTTACTTTGTCATTATTTTCGCCAAGCGCGGTTAACATCACAACCGGAATATGACTGATAAATTCATCATTTTTAAGTTCGCGAACAAATTCCAAACCATCCATAACTGGCATCATAACATCGGCAACACATAAAATAGGTTTTATCTGGCGGCAAAGTCTCAAACCTTCTTCACCATTTTCGGCATCGTAAACTTTATAATAATCAGAGAGATAATCAACCAAGTATTTTCTCAGTTCGCTATTGTCTTCAATAACCAATATTTTTTCTTTCATATCGGTATTCTGAATAATTTTCTTAGCCGCTTTTTCTGGAATAAGCATACTTAGATTATCATTTTTTAAAGCATATTCAAACACTTCTTTATGTTCGTAAGCAGAACGATCAATCGGAATTTCGACTCTAAACGTACTTCCTTTTCCTGCTGTGCTTTCTACAGAAATAATTCCTTTATGAATAGCAACCAAAGACTTTACCAAAGATAACCCAATTCCAGATCCTGTATTATTGTCTTTACTATTTGAAGCCTGATAAAAACGCTTGAAGATTTTATCCATACTTTTTAACGGAATCCCAATTCCATCATCAGCTACTTCAATAACCAAAACATCTTCTACAGTATCTTTTAGTCTGATATACAAATCGACATTTCCGTTTTTATTGGTAAACTTTAAAGCGTTTGATAACAGGTTATAAAGAATCTTATCGTATTTATCATTGTCAATCCAGCCGTTTATTTCTTCATCTTCAACTATAAAATTGAGCTTAATTTTTTTGTTATAAGCCATTTCTTTAAACGAATCGAAAATATTCTTCGAATACGATAAAATATCCGTTTTAGTCACTTTTAGTTTCAATTCTCCCGATTGTGCTTTTCTAAAATCTAAAACCTGATTTACAAGATTTAATAATCTGCTTGCATTTTGATAAATCAAGTTATATCTGCTTTTTTCGTAATCTGTTGCATTGCTGTTTTCGTCTAATAACTGTTTCGCTGGACCTAAAATCAGCGTTAAAGGCGTTCTTAATTCGTGCGAAATATTAGTAAAGAAACGTAGTTTTTCATTGTTTAATTTAACATCGTGTTCTCTGTTTACCTTTTCTGTAAGAAGCTCTTGTTTAAGACGAATACGGTTTTTAATTTCTTTTCTTATAAAATAAAAGATACCAAACAAAAGTGCAAAAAACAGTAAAAACGAAGTCGGCGTAAGCCAAAACGGAGGCAGAATTTTTATTTTATAAGAAACCGTTTTACTCCAATATCCGTCGCTATTGCTTGATCTGATTTTAAAAGTATAATTTCCTGGATAAAGGTTGGTATATTGTACAGTTCTCGATGTACTATTTGCTGTAATCCAATGTTTATCAAAACCTTCCAACATATATTGAAACTTATTCAGTTTTTCATTTGCGAAAGACGGAGCCGAAAACTGAAGCGAAAAATTACGATTTTTATGCGTGAGCTCTATTTCTTTTCCATAATTCAAATCTTTTGAAAGCGGAATTTCTCCATTGATTTCCATTTCTGGAAAAACCTCTTCGTTCTGAATTTTAAATTCTGAAATAACAGGCAAAGGCGACCAATTATTTCTTTTCATCGCTGGCGGCGAAAAAGAAATAATTCCGTTCTTTCCTCCAAGAAAAATATTAGAATTATTAAAATAAAAGAAACCACTTGAACTAAAAACGTCCAATCTGTTTCCACTATTTACATGATAAATGCTGATGTCTTTTAAATTCGATTTAACGAAAGCAATATTGTTATTGTTTATATTCAGCCAAAGATTTCCGTTTGCATCAGATAAAATATCTGTAATCCATTTGCCCGAAAGTTCTTTTAGGTTTTTAACTGGTTCAAATTCATTCTTTTTAGAATTGTACAAACACAAACCAAATCGTGTTGAAGCCCAAATTTTACCTTTTACATCAACTAAAACATCACTTACATTTTCGTCATGCGGCACGCCTTTTTCTTTAATAAAAAGTGACGAATAGGTTTCTATTTTCCCCGAATTGATGTTGTATTTTACAACTCCGGTTTCTGTAGCAAACCAAACATTATTTTTGGCGTCTCTTTCGATAGCATTAATCTGAAAACCAGGTAAAAGTTCACTAGAACTCTGTACTTGCAAAGTTTTCGTATTTAAAATGACAGCACCTTCCCCAAAAGAACCCACAATCATCAAATCGTTTCCAATTTTACTGAATGCAAAAACGGGTGATTTTTCAAATCCAACTTTAATTTCTCTAGAAGAATTTGTGCTATAATTGTAGACCAAAACATTTCCATCCCAAAGACCGCAATAAAAAATCTTCCCGTCATCAGAATAAATGCTGGCAATGTCTTTTCCTGTATTATGTAAAGGAGTTGAACCTTTTGTATTTGAAATAAAAAGTCCGTTGTGGTAAGTCGCAACAATTATTTTTTCATCGTAGGTTTTTGCAAAACCTCTAATTCGAGGTGCTTGATTTCCAATTGAACGCGAAATATCTTTGTTTAAAGTAAATTGATTTTCGTAAGGATCATACTTATCTAAACCATCTTCTGTTCCGATCCATAAAACTCCCGATTTATCAAAATAAAGTGCCGAAATTAAATTATCGACAAGCGAAGTATCATCAGATAAAATAGAATAATACCATTTGTAATTTCCTTTTTGAATGTCTTCTAACTGATCACAAACCAATAATCCGCCTAGAGTTCCAACCCAATATTTGCCGTCTGGTGCACGTGCAACAGATAAAAAATACGGACCTAAAGCTCCTCTAACTTGTTTGTTTTCAATATATAAATTAACAAACTGATTAGTTGCTTTGTTTAATTTATACAAACCTTCACGAGTTCCAACAAAAATATCTTGTTTTGCATCTTCGTAAATAAAATTGATATACGGATTTTTTACGTTTGAATTTGGAACCGAAAGTGTGTAATTGTTAATTCTAACAATCGCTCCTTTTGCATCCATCGTAATTTTTGCTACACCTGATTTTTCATAACTTCCTATCCAAATATTGCCACTTTTGTCTTCAAAAATTTCTTTAACGTACTCAAAACCTTTCAGCTTAATTTTTTCGAATCGGTTTTCTTTCAAGAAAAACAAATAAATTCCTTTTGTTTTGGTTCCTACCCAAACCCTTTTAAATTTATCTACATAAACCGCTCGAACTTCATCGTCTGGCAAACTGTTTGGATCATCTTTTTTATGAAAAAAAGTGGTAAAGACATGCGTATCCATTTTAAAAAGAGTTAGACCTTTTCGGGTTCCAATCCATAAATGGTTAGAATTTTCATCTAATTCTAAAGCAGTAATATCGTCGTTATATAATTTGTTTTTCCCCGGCGTAGAACTCATGTAGTTTTTGAACTGATAACCGTCAAAACGATTTAATCCGGAGAATGTACCAAACCACATAAAACCTTTTTTATCCTGCACAATATGGCGTACAGAATTATGAGATAATCCGTTATTATCATTATAATGCGCAAATTTTATATTCTGTGAATAAGAAGAATAAAAAACAGCAAACAATAATAATAGTAAATGGAATTTTGGTCTCATGGAAATAAATTATAAATGCAATTTAAACTTTTTGATTTAATAAATAACGAAATTATTTAACAGATAAATTATCAATTTTATTATTTTTCAAATCAATTTTAAAATGATCGGAAGGCTTACCATTCATGGTTTTCCAAAATATTTCTGCCCATAAAACCAATTTCGGATCATTTGATTTTTTCAAATGCTTGCAGATCAAATCATATTGCTTTAATTTCTTTTTTCCTATTTCATTAAAAGCAAGTTCATCGGCACTTTTAAGACGGTAAAAATCTAAAATCATATCAAATCCAGTCCAAAGTTCAAAATCAGAAATTGTCAAAGAATTTGCCTTTAAATCTTTATCTATTTCAGATTGGTTTTTATTCAATTCTAATAAATCTCTACCAGAAAGTTTTTCAATCGATTTTAATAAATCTACAGGAAAATCTTCAGGCAAGAATCGCAAACGAACTAATTCTTTTAGATGCCAATTTGTAAATGCTGCATAATCTTTGGCTTTTAGAATTTCTTTATTCCAAATATCTTTATTTTTAATTTCCTCCAAATGAGTATATTCTTCTTCGTAAAAAGGAAACAAACTATTGAAATTACTGACATTGCCAATTACGATAGTTTCTACTTCAAATTCAGAATCAGAATGAATTGTCAATATTTTGTAAGCTGGCATATACGCCGCGAGCGACGGTGTCTGAATATTAAACAGCGTGTTTCCGTTTGCGGACGTTCTTACGCCAGTGTCGTTAATGTGCATATGTCCGCCAAAATGAATCTGAATTCCAGCATCTGCAAATTGTTGTGCTACTTCTTCATCTGGAACCCGTTGCAACTGCATTTTATTTGCTCCAAAAAGCTGTTTTAACTCTGGTGAAGCATCATCATTAAATTCAACCATCGGATAATGACTAAAAGCGATCAATATTTTCCCTTTTTTCTTAGCTTCTACTGATACTTTTTTTATCCAATTTAAAAGATGGCTTTTATAAATCAGAACGTTATTGTAACCTGTATTTGCACCAGAAAAATCATGCGGATTATTTGGCTCTCCTGATAGTTTTTCGTTTGGCACATATGCATTGGCATCAATTCCTAAAAGCCAAACTCCTTTAACAGGCTCAACCAGATAACTTGCATCTGGAAGATACAAATTGGTGTTTTTAATTAAATACGTTCTTTTTTCTAAAACAGATTCTTTTTGAGCTTTTTCAAAATTATATTGTTCGTAAGTATAGTTTGAAAATGGCGTTTCCCAATACAAATCGGTCTTTTTTGGAAAAAAACCAAAATCACGCATTTCGTTAATGGTTTCTTTATAACCCCAATTTTTTATATCTTTTGTAATAATAGGTTCCAAATCACTTTTTACTTTCTCCAAATTATTTCTAGAACTGCTTATAATTTGCTCCTTTCCTCCTTTTCCTAAAAAATCAGTTTTGGTGGCATCTTGAGAAAATGGTCTTACAACATCATGATTTCCAGTGGTAATAAAAAATGAAATTCCGTATTTTTTTGAATATTCGTTGAGTATTTTTCTCAATCCGCGAACATGAACTGGCTGTCCGTCATCGCTGAAATCACCAGGAAGAGCAACTTGTTTGATGTTTCTTTTTACGATGTCGTTTAATGCTTCTAAAAAAGCGAAGTAATTTTCATTGAAGATTCTCGTAGAATGCAATTGTGCATTCATTGTTCTGATATTGGCATATTCGCCCGTTTTCGGATTTTTGATTCCTTTGTAATCGTTATCCTCAAATTTGGCAAAAATGTCCTGTAAATGAACATCGGCTATAAAAGCAATTTGAACTTCTTTTTTAGTAATCTGCTGTGATTTGCAGAGATATGAAGAAAATAGTAATACTATTATAGCCGATATTCTAAACATGTATTTTATTTTAATTTTTATGATTATCCTTTATTTGTCCCATTTTTAAAAATACAAAACCTATAAAATCAGACGCGGATTAAACAGATTCGCTAACGCGAAGACGTGGATAGAAACGGATTTTTTTTAATCTTTTTAAAAAATATAAATAGATTATCCGTTTTAATCCGCGTCTTTACGAAGTAAATCCGTTCAATCCGCGTCCTTACTAAAAGATAATTCTATTACTTTTTAATGTAAGCTTCTAATTTATCTAAAGTGTTTAATTCTGTTTCTCTCGCACTAGAAGATATAATGGTTGTTTCTAATTTTTTTGCTGGTTTTGAAATCAATAAATATTGTGTTCCGTCATCTGTCGTTTTCTCATAATCTTTTGGATTATACATAATTGCTGCACCAACTTCTACAATTTCTGCCGCAACGTCTTCAGGATGTTTTCCCCAAACTGCAATATAATTTGTTCCTTTTTTTGTTGCACAATCTTTAAAGTAATTTACTCCAGTTGCAAATTGTACTTTTTCTCCGTTTAAAGAAACAGCTTCTACTTTTGCTTCTCTTTTACCAGAAAATACCGTTACGCGAACTAAAATATCCACTTTTTTCCCTTTGTAAGGCACTCCTCTTGAAATCATCTCCATCCAAGAAGTTGTATCTGTTTTACCAACGCGAGCCAAACGATTTGTTACTGGATTTAAAGGCACAACTTTCTCTCCGTCCCAAAGTTTTACACCGCCTAGTCCTACAGTTGATGCTACTTTATAATAATCGGCTCCCCAACCTTCTTTTTGCTGTTGCGGCGTCGGATACCAATTTGCTTTTCTTAATTCTAAACCTGGTTTTGCTTTAGAATAAACATCAATCGCTACTTTATCGCTGAAATAAATTCTCAAAGCCATCCATTCATTTTCTACAGCTGGACCGTGATGTCCGATTGTTTTATATAAATCTCCTGATTCTGAGCCAATATCTGTTAGATATGTAATTTTATCAGACTTCATATACAAACTGTTGTCTGTATTATTTTGTCCAAAACAAATGCAGCAAAAAAGTAAAGAGGTTACGATAGATAATTTCATAATTTAAAATATTATAGTTTAAGTGTAATTCCTGTAAATTTAAAAACAACTTTCAACAATTTACCAAGAATTCTGCCTAATGTTCAGAAATTATCAATTTATACTTAAAATGTGAAAATTCTTTAATCAATATTCTTTCTCTTTTTTATTTGCTAATGTTTTGAGGACAATTATTTTTAAACACATAGAAACATAGATTCTAATACTTGTAAAAAGGCGTTTCACTTGCATGAACAAACATAGCTATGTATGAGAAACTAGCTTCTTTTTATCTTCTTTTTGAGCAATCAAAAACTATGTTTCTATTTGTTTAAAATAAATCTGTTTTTTTATTTATCTATAACTTTTACTAATGTTGGATTGATGCCTAACGGATTCTTGATTATTTTACAGATTAAAGGAAATTCAGGATTTTTTACAATCCACATTTCTGTTTCATCGATTTGTGCAATTACGTGTAAAGTTTCGACAGTCTTTCCGTCAATAGAAATACTGCTTTTATCATTATTTTTATCTAAAACGTAAGTTGTATTATTGTATACAAATGAATTATTTTTTACTAAATTTTGATAAGCCGATCTCGAAATCATGAAAAAAGTTTCAGTTGGTTTTAAATTTAAAACTGGTGCATATTCACCCTGATTAAAACTCAATTCTGTTCCATTTTTTACAGCTTCTGGAAGCATTACAATACTGCTTTTTACACCTCTAGTTTCTAGTTTAAAAGTTAAACCGTCGCCTGCTGTTTCTGCTTTAAGCGAAAGCGTTCTGGTTTGACCATGAAGCTTGCAAACGTAATTTAGCTCTGTATTATTTTTTATTGTTGGAATGTAATTCTGTGCTATTGCTTTCTGATAAACAACGCAGAAAAGAATCATTAAAAATATATTTTTCATCTTGCTTATCATTTTATTTTGCTGGCGGTAAAATTGTTGTTCCCCATTTTGAAGGCTTAGAATCCATTTCAAGAACAAGTTCTCCACCGTTATTAATATCTTCATGTAAAATCCAAGCTTGATTAAAAGGTTTTCCATTCAAAAAAGCTGCTTTTATATATTTGTTTTTATCGCTCATTTTTTTAGTTGTGATTTTGAAACTTTTACCATTTTCTAATTTCATAACTGTTTCTTTAATCAGCGGAGTATTAATCAAGTAATAAGGCTGTCCAGCGTTAGGATATAATCCCATCATGTGGAAAGCCAACCAAGAAGACATTGCGCCAGAATCATCATTTCCTGGCAAACCTTCGCGAGAAGTGTTGAAACTGTTTTTTATAATTGTTCTGATTCTGTCGCTGCTTAAATATGGTTTTCCAATCCAGTGATATAAACAAGGTGTAAGGAATGAAGGTTCGTTGGCAACATTAAATAAATCATTGTCAAAGAAAGTGTTCAATCTATTTTCAAATGCTTTTTCTCCACCTGATTTTTTTACCAATTCTGGAATATCGTGCGGAAGACTAAATGAATATTCCCAAGAAGTTCCTTCATAAAAGAAAACACACCAATGGCAAACATACCAAGGCGATTCGATAATTACAGGCGTATATTTAAAAGTCGGTTTCTGGATTTTCGATTCACCAAAAACAACATCATCCAACCAGTTTCCAGCGGCATCTTTTGGCATAATAAAACCTTTTGCTCCATTATTTTCATAATCTGCACGCCATAAATTCTGCCAGTTTTCGGCTTGTTTCATATATTGATTGTACAAATCTGTCTTTCCCAATCCTTTGGCAACAACAGCAATATTATAGTCATTGTATGAATAATCGATAGTTCGGTTTCCAGCACGATCTGTACCGTACGGAACGTATCCTAATTTCAAATAATCTATCAATCCTCCTCTTCCTTCTTTTTCTTCATTACCTCCAGGAGGAACTGTTGCATCTTTAAGCATTGCTTGAAGTGCTAATTCATAATCTATTCCTTTTAAGTTTTTTACAAAAGCATCAGCCAAAACAACTTCAGCATTTGAACCTCCTTGTGTTCTTCCGTTATCGTTTCCGCTTCTTCCTTCTGGCAAGTAGCCTTCGCGCTTGTAAATATTTAACATGGCGTTGATAATATCAACTTTTCGCTTAGAATCTATCAATGTAATTAATGGACTAGAAGTTCTAAATGTGTCCCAAATAGTATAAAAATCATCGTAATAAGGCTCATCATTTGTCCATAACGGATTTTCTCCTGTACGGTCAACAGGCATAATCATGGTGTGATACAAACCGGTGTAGAACATTTTTTTATATTCTTCTGAAGTGTCTGCAGAAAGCTGAATTCTATTTAATAAATTTTCCCATTTATTTTCTAATGCTACTAAAACATTATCGAAATTCCAATGCGGAATTTCAACCTCAATATTGTTTTTTGCTTTTAATTCACTTAAAAAAGAAATTCCGATTTTTACATTTAATTCCTCTTTTCCAGAATTTCCAAAAGAAAGTAAAGCTGCTGTTTTCTTTCCAGAATCAAACTGCGCTTTTTGATTGTTATAAAATTTTCCGTCTTTAAAAGTTACAAATTTTGCAATTGGCTGATCGAAAGTTGCCCAGAAATAAACAGTATAAGCGCGACCGTTATTCCATCCGCCTCTAATTCTGCTGTAGCCTCTAACTTCTGTATCAGAAACAATTTCGATTTGCGAGCCTACAAATTGCTGTGCTTCTCTAGCGTCTGGAATTTTTTCTTCACCAAGAAAAAAACCTGGATCTATTTTTAATTCTTTAGATGTGTTTTTTGGGTACGTAAAACGATAAAACGACACTTTTTCTCCTGTCGTTATTTCTGTTTTAATTTTATTTTCTTTAAAAACAGTTTCATAATAACCTAGTTTAACATTTTCTTCTGCTCTAAACGAAGTCTGATCCATTTTATCTAAAGCTCCAGAAAAAGGCATAATCTGAATATTTCCGTATTTTGGACCTCCTCCAGTTCCGCTTACGTGCACTTGGCTAAAACCTGTAACTTCTTTCGGAATTGGCAACCAGCCACTGTTTGGGCTTGAAGTACAATCTGGACTTGGTTTTACCATTCCGTAAGGACAAGACGGACCAATAAAAACTCTCCCAACTCCTTCTGAACCAATCATCGGATCAACATATTGATGAACTTTTGATTGTGCATAATTTTCGATTGCAACAAGAAAGCTAATCGCTAAGAAAATGATAGACTTTGGATTTTTCATTTAATGTTATTTTCTTTAATATTAGGGGTTTGATGTATTTGACATTTCTAAAACTAATTCTCCGCCATTTGTAATATCTTGATGCGAAAGAGTAAAATTCTGAACTTCTTTATTGTTGAATTTTAAATCTTTGATGTAAACATTTTCTACGCTATTATTTTGCGCTTTAATTACAAATGTTTTTCCAGAATAATATTTCGGATTCAGATCAATAGTTATTTTATTGAAGATTGGACTTCCGATTTGATAAACGGCATCTTTGTCTGTTCCTCCATTCATTTGAAATAAACCTAATTTTAGCAAAACATTCAAACTTCCCATTAATCCTTGATCTTCATCTCCATTATAACCTGTTGCAGGCGATAATCCGCTGAAAGTTTCTTTGACTACATTTCTTGTCCAATATTGTGTTAAATCTGGTCTTCCTAAAACGGTAAAAATATTAGAAGTTTGCATCGAAGGCTGATTTCCAAAATTTACTGGAATCCTACTAAACTCTGGATGCAATTCTGCATCGTGCGATGTTCCAGAAGTATATTTTTGATTTTTAGCCGTTTCAAATTGTGCATTTAATTTTAAAATGGCTTTTTCTTTTCCACCCATTAATTCTGCTAAACTAAGAATATCATGCGGTACAAACCATGTTGATTGCGCTCCGTTTGATTCAATAAATCCATTTTCATATTGATACGGATCATAATTTTCTCTCCATTTTCCTTTTACATCTTTTGGACGCATCCAGCCAATTGTTGCATCAAAAACATTTTGATAGTTTTTTGATCTCTTTATAAAATAATTATAATCTTCATTATTATTTAGTTTTTTAGCCAATTGAGCCAAAGTCCAATCTTGATAAGCGTATTCTAAAGTCTGACTTGCACCGTCTTCATGGCTTCCAAAATTGCCATCAGGAAGCGGATACGGCACATATCCTTTTTCTAAATAATATTTTAGTCCACCGCCAATACTTGTATTGTGTTCGTAACCCGCTTTTGCCATTATTCCGCCTTCCATATGACCTTTTTTTAATGCCACATAAATAGCTTCTAAATCGTCTTTTACAATTCCTTTTTGAATAGCGCTTACAATAAAAGGCGTTGCAGAAGCTCCCGTCATTACATACGTATCATTTCCTCCAGATGGTCCACGCGGAATTGAACCTCCGTCTTTATAATACTGCATCAGCGAATACACAAACTCTTCCATAATCTCAGGATAAACCAATCCCCATAGATTATTAATCGTCCATTGCGCTCCCCAAAATGCATCCGAATTATAATGATTGAATTTCGGTTTTCCGTCGGCGTTTAAAGGTAAATGTCCTATCCTGAACGTGTCCCCAGTATTATCAGGATAGGATCCATTTGCATCACTGATCTTTTTTCTCCCTTGCAGAGCATGCCATAAATCAGTGTAAAATCTTCTTTGATCGGTTTCTGTTCCGCCTTCAATTTTTATTCTTCCTAATAAATTGCTCCATTCGTTTCTGGAATCAGCAACAGTTTTATCAAAATCCCAATGTGTTAATTCGGTTTCGATATTGTTATTGGCGTTTTCAATAGAAGTATAAGAAATACCGACTTTCATCAATACTTTATCTTTAGTTTTAGCAAAATGAATCAAATAATTTCCTGTTGCATTATCTCTTTCTAAAGAAGTAATTGGCTGATTGGTTTTAACTTTAAAAAATACCGTTAATGGTTTTGGACGCCTAAAATTTGTACTTAAAACTAAAGATCCAGAAAGTTCAAAATCATTGTTTTTTTCTAATTTTCCATCCGTATTATCACATGGTCCTAAAACAGTATTCAAATTAAAAAGTACCGCCTTTTGAGCATTCGCAGGAAAAGTATATTTATGAAAACCAACTCTTGCCGTACTTGTTAATTCTGCTGTTATTTGATATCTGTCTAGTTTTAAAGAATGATATCCAGGTGTAATAATCTCTTTTTGATGATTAAATTTGGAATAAAAATCTTTGAAAACAATTGCCTTGTTTTCATTTGAAACTGTAACAGGCATTATAGATACACCAGACATTTGCCATTCGTGAACGTGACTAAAACCTTTAACTGTATCGGTTGTATATTTATAACCGCCTCCCCAATCGCCTTTAATTTCTGTATCTGGACTCAAATTTACCATTCCAAACGGACGGCTCGCAGATGAAAAGTAAAACCATCTTGAGTTTTCAGTGTCCAACAACGGGTAAACCATATCTGAGATTTGTTTCTTTTTTAGAGAAATTGATTTTTGAGCGTTGCATGACATTAAAAAAATAAGAGTTAAACTTATTACGATACGTCCTATTTTAAAGATTTTATTGAATTCCATGTATGTGAGGCAATATTAGTTTAAAAAGTTTTTTTCAATGTTTACTTATCATTAAATCGAAAACAAAAGGCAGTAGAAATGCTAGAGAATTATTGATGTTAACATAATCTCTAATTAATTTAACAGAATGTTACAAAGCTTAATTTTCAATCTTGAGACCAAAACAAGATGCTATTAAGCTTTGTTTCATTCAAAAAAAATAAACTGAACTGATTCTCACGAGCAACTGAAAAAACCAGCTTTCTTTTGTAAAAAAAGGAGAAGATTTTTGACTCTCCTCTCCTTTTAAAATTAAATTACAAATGTGTACTTAACTAAATTCTTATTTTTAATATCCAGTATTTTGAGTAAGAGCTGGATTTAATACCATTGCATTTGTTGGAATTGGGAAAACACGACGGTAAACATCTGTATTTGTTTTGTACCCCCATTGTCCTTCATATTTTCCAAAACGGATCATATCGTTTCTGTGCCATGCTTCCCAAGTAAATTCACGGCTTCTTTCTTTGTAAAGATCTTCTAAAGTTACACCGCTCAAAGCTGCAGAAGTAGTACGGTTAGAACGTACCATATTTACTAATGCATCTGCACTTTGTCCTAATGTAACTGGTCCTCCACGAAGGATTGATTCTGCTTTCATTAAAAGGATATCTGAATAACGCAAGAAAGGAACGTCGTTCTTTTGGTTACGGTTTGTAGAAGTTGCATCTGGATAGAATTTAATATTTCTATATCCCATATTCCAAGCAATTTCATCATTTCCAAGATCCATTAAAGCAACGCTTTGACGAAGGATAATATCTGGCGTTAAATTTACTTGATATGTGTAAGTAGCACCACCGTCAGAACCTGTGTAAAATTGATCGTATCCTTTTTTAGTTGTTGTAACCATTACTGGCGTAACACCATCATTCATGTATTGAAGACCTGTAAGCCATTGTCTGTTACGAATATCATTTACATCATTAAAGTAAGCGTAAAATTCTGGAAGCGTACTTCTTGGTGCACTTGGAGTGTACGGAAGACCAAATTTAGCTCTTTCCGAACGAGGCACATCATAACGTGCGTGATACATCTGACCATTGAAACCAACTGTTACTGCCGCTGGATCGTAAGGAACTGCAAAGATGAATTCTTTCATTGCTGGTCCGTTTGTTGGATAAAACATCTGAAGATAAGTCGCTCTTGGTTCAACAGCATATAAGCCAGAATTAATAACTTCATCACAAGCTGCAATACATTCGTTGTAACGTGCAGTTCCTGTATATATGTTTGCATTCAAATACAATTTAGCCAACATTGCATTAGCTGTTTGTTTGTTTGGTCTTCCGTAAGTAGTAACACCAGATGCTGGATTTAAATTAGGAACTGCGCTTTTTAATTCTTTTTCGATAAAATTGAAAACTTCTGCTCTTGGCGTTTTAGCGTGAGAAGTAAAATCTCCGTACAAAGTATCTAAAGGAACATCACCGTAACTATCCATTAACATGAAATAAGAAATGGCACGCATTGTTTTTAATTCTGAAATCAACGTTTTTTTGTCTGCACCTTCTGGCATTGTTTGTCTTAAGATAGAAATCGCTTGATTGCTTGTTCCAATCACTTTAGATGACCAATCCCAAAGACTTCCGATGATTCCGTTATCTGCATTCCAATCATGGTAATGCATTGCAATATAGTTTCTGTTATCAAACCAGTTACCTCCTCTTGCAGGCAGAATAGCTTCGTCTGTAGACAAAGATTGCGACCACCACCAAGCAAATGAGAACTCACCACGAAAGGCTGCATAAACTGGACCTGTTGTCTGAATATATTGTGTTGGATTTTGAGGAAATACTTCTGGTGTTAATTGAGTTGTAATAGGCACTTCTAGATCGTCGCAAGACCATACTAAACCAGCTAAAAGCACTGGAAGACCTAAATATTTTAATATCTTTTTCATAATTTTTGAATTTAATTTTTAGAAGCTAACGTTTAAACCGAACATATACGTTCTAGTTTTTGGATAGAAGTTATTAGAATCTACACCTGGAGCAGTTCCTCCTTGTTCAACCTCTGGGTCAATACCTGTGTACTTCGTAATAACAAACACATTGTTAATCGTTTGGTAAATACGTACACTGCTGATGTACCTTCCAACTTTACCAAAATTATATCCTAAAGTCATGTTGTCTAATCTTAAATAACTACCGTCTTCAATAAAACGATCAGAATATTTATAAGAGTTAAGGTCGTTTGGTGACTCATTTCCTGCGTCAACTAAAATATTATTGGTCATTGCTGTACTTGGTCTGAAAAGATCGGCACGAGTTGCATTGAAAATTTTGTTACCAAATACTCCTCTGAAGAAAATGCTTAAATCAAATTTTTTGTATTGAAAGTTATTTCCCCATCCAAGTAATAATTTTGGCTGTGCACTTCCTGCGTAATGATAATCTACTCCAATTTGAGGTGTAGTTGTCAAATTACCGTTTTTGTCATAATACTGAGAAACTCCATCAGCATTTTTTCCTGCATATTTCAATGTAAAGAATTGTCCTAATGGTTTTCCTTCTTTGAAAATTTGTAAAGTACTTCCTGTTTGTCCGCCTCCATCTGGCTGAACTCTTCGAATAGAATCTCCACCAACGAAGAATGGGCTAGTTAATTTTACGATTTCATTTTTATTATGCGCTAAGTTCAAATTAGTCGTCCAGCTGAAATCTGCTGTTTTAACAGGAGTTGTGCTTAAACTAAGTTCGATACCTTTATTAGACATAGTTCCTCCGTTTGCTACAATAGAACCTACTGGTACCAATACTGGATTAACATTATAGTTGAAGATCATATCTGTTGTTTTTTTGTCGTAAACATCAATAGATCCCGTTACTTTTCCTTTTAACAGAGAGAAATCAAGTCCAATGTTTGCAGTAGCCGTTTTTTCCCATTTCAAATCTGGATTAGCTGCTTGGTTTGGTCCGTAAGCACCAATCTGCTGTCCGTTATAATAGAAAGTTCCTAAACTACCAGAAATAAATTGCGCTGTGTAAGCATTAAATCCAGAAGAGTTTCCTGTAACTCCCCAGCTTCCTCTTAATTTCAAATCACTAAAAAATTCTTGATTCTGCATGAAGCTTTCTTTGTCAATTCTCCAAGCACCACCCACAGAAGGGAAATATCCCCATTGGTTGTTAGCTCCAAACATTGATCCACCATCTCGTCTGATAGATCCTTGTAAAAGATATTTATCTTTATAATTGTAGTTTAAACGCGCGAAGTAAGCAATTAAACGTGTTTTTTGATATGCTTTACTATCTCCAAAATTCACTACATAACCATTCACAGAAGTGTAATTACTTAAAGCAAGGTTATTGTATCCTACATTATCAACCGGGAAATTTGTTGTAGTTGCTTGAAACCCGTCTCCTAATGTATTTTCTTGCCAAGAATAACCTAAAACAGCTTTTACTTTATGAGATCCAAAAGTTCTATCCCAAGTAAAGAAACTCTCGATAATATTATTTCTAGTTTCGTAAGAATTTCTCAAAGCAGAACCATTTACACCAAAATTAACCAATGTTTTTGTCAAAGGTGGATCTGGGTTGTTGTAAAAGTTCGCACTATTATATTGCGAATAATAGCTATCATAGAATTCTCCGTGTGAAGACGTTAATCTTTGGTGTGCTAAATTTAAGTTATAAGTAATTCCAAATGGAAGTTTTACTTCTGCTGTAAGATTACCAACAAGGTTATTTGTTGTAGTTTCATCTGTTCCATGTTCAATCAAAGCAACTGGGTTAAAATATCCTGGGCTAATGAAGTTTTCGAAAAAACTTCCGTCGGCATTTCTAACTGGAGAAACTGGTAAATAACTTGCTGCTTGCAGAAGTACCGTATTACGTTGTGGTACGTTTTGGTAATCTGTTTTAGAATTTGTTACATTTAATCCAAATTTCACTTTATCATCAAAAGCAAATTGTTCAACAGATAAACGTGCAATGATACGAGAGAAATCACTTTTCTGCATTACTCCTTCTCTGTTAAGAGATGTAATACTTGCTGTATAGTTTCCGTGATCTCCACCACCGCTCATAGATAAATTATGGCTGGTAGACATTGCGCGACCTGGTCTCATAATTTCTTTTAACCAGTTTGTGTTTGCGCCTTTATCATTTTCTGGAGTAAAGTTCAAATTGTTTTTAGTTGTAAAAGCTCTCAACTGATCTGCATTCATCATATCCAGATTATTAGAAACTTCTTCAAAACCAACATATCCATTGTATGCAATTTGCGTTCTACCTTTACTACCTTTTTTAGTAGTTACCATGATAACTCCATTTGCAGCACGGTTACCATAAATTGCCGTTGCAGCGGCATCTTTTAAAACATCGATTGAAGCGATATCGTCTGGTGAAATTACCGAAATATCAACTCCCGGAATACCATCGATTACATAAAATGGTCCTTGAGAACTATTTAATGTCGAAACTCCACGCATCACTACAGAAGCTGTTTTTGTTGGATCACCGCTTGAAGAGATATTCAAACCAGAAACTTTACCTTGTAAAAGCTGTCCAACATCACTAATTGCTCCTTTGTTCAGTTCTTCTGCTTTAATAGAAGTTACAGAAGTAGTAAGGTTTTTACGGCTTCCTTTTCCGTATCCAACTACAACAACTTGTTCAAGATTGTTTGTAGTAGATTGTAATTTAATTGAATAATTAGATTTTGTTCCGTCTAATTTTAAAGTTTGATCATCAAACCCAATAAAAGAAATGACTAATACTGCATTTTTGTTTGAAACTGAAAATCTAAATTTTCCATCAAAATCTGTTGTTACAGTATTTGTTGTACCCTTTTCGAGTATGTTCGCGGCTGGCAGAGGAATACCTTTGTCATCTAAAACTACACCGGACACTTCTGTTTTTTGTGCCCAAGTATTAATTGAGAAGCCAAAGAAAAAGGCTAATAATAAAAGTTTAAGTTTTTCCATTTTGATATTGGTTAATTGGTTAAATAGTATTGACGAAATTACTGTTAAAGAAATGTTAGCAAATGGACAAGTTATTCATAAACATGGATAATTTCAATAAAGTCAATGACAGCAAGGCTTTTCAAAGTTATTTTTATAATTTTCTATAATTAAATACGTATTAATTAATCGATTTCGTAGTTTTTCATTTCATATTTTTTGGTGTAGTTTAAGGTTATAGTTTAAGTATTAAGTTAAATTTTGTTTATATACGGATTAATTATCAAGGAAGTCTTTTTTTAATTGTTTTCTGTCCAATTAATTTCCCAATTTTTAATTAATTCTCTTTCTTTTGTTTCATCAAATGATGTGTTATTTTCTGCTGATTTTTGTAAAGCTTCTAAAAACATTTTCCATCTTGGCCAATAAAAACCTTTATACATTCCGTGCCAAGATCTAGACGCATAATCATTCAAATGGCCTTCTCCGCCCCAAAGTGTAATTAATGTTTTAGCATTTTTTGCATACAATTTAGAAACTGCTGGTGAACTTGCATAATCTGAAGCCGATTTTACCCATTGGTCTAAACTATTTAATGGTTGCGCCGACATTAAGTTATCAATATCCAAAGCTTGTTTTTCTATTTTTTTAAATAATTGATCTCCTTTTGCAATATCTTTTTTCTGATACGCAGCCACGCATTCCATTAAATCCTCATCTATACATAAAGAATAATAATGCCTGTAAACATCGATTAAATCGTATTGGATAAAATTGTTATTATCATATTTTTTAGCTTCTTTAGCTAAAATATCCAAAGCTTCTTTTAGTTTCTTCTTATCTCCCGGATTTCCTTTAAATGCTGTAATAGTTGCGGTTGGACGTTTAAACAATAAATACGCTCCAGCTCTATCATTCCACCAACGAGTTTCCCAATATTTGACATTATAAACTGATTCTAATAATAATTGCCAAGCTTGAAAAATTGGTTTAGAAACCATCTTCTGCTCATATCTAGCATTCAAATATTTTGTTAGCCAATCTTTTACAGGCTGTTCTCCTTTGCTCCACGGAAGATCATAAATATATTCGTATACAATAGAATTATTATTCAAGCCTTCTGGCATTGCGCCGTAACCGACAACATTTCCTTTTTTCGGATTTTTCAATAAACTCGTTAATTCGTTTTTATAGAAATTCAAATCTCCATAAACTGGATTAGATCCTCCATAATTATGTACATATCCGTAAGTCCATTGTTTACCATAAAATGCTTCCTGATTTTCCCAAACTTTATAACGGTCATTTGCATAATCCTGAACCATTAAACGGTCGTTTGGCACTTTACTTAAAAATGCACTTGTCGCTTCTTTTGTCCAAAATTCTTTATTATCTCCAAAAAGCCAGCCTTGCATTACCCAAACAGCGCCTGGAGCGGCTTCATTAATTGTTTCATAAATAGCACTTCCATAATTTGCCAATTCTTCGTATTTATTGTGTTCAGAAACTGGAGGTTCAATTTCGTTAAATGAATCTGCCAAATAGAAATTAGATTTCCCGTACATTTTAGTGTAAATTTCAATAAAACGTTTTCCGATTTTTTTAAATAACGGGTCTTTTGAATCTACGAGAAAAGTACTTGCAAAACCTCCTCCTGACCAAGATTTTAATTCTGTTATTTTGGCTTCAGGATGTTTTTCGGCGAAAGCCTTAGGAACATAACCGCTAAAAGCAGGCACAACCGGATGCATGTCTAAAGCTCGCATTCTTTCTAAAATCTTCCTTTGAAGTTCTTGTTTTTTAGTAAACCATTCTTTTGGTAAAGGTCCTTCCAATCTATTAATGTTTCCCATACGTTGCCATGGCAAATAAGCCGGGCCAGCAAAATGCGCTTCTAATTGACTATCTGTTAAACCGTATTCTTTCCATAATTCTTGCCACGCTGCTTCCTGACCTTCCATTGCTGTTGGAAGATTTATTCCGTGCAAAGCCATCCAATCTATTTCCTGTTCCCAACGATTCCAGTCCCACCAAGGAGTTGTATAGCCAAAAGTACAAGCGTTTAAATATTCTCTGTATTCAAAAGGCGTGTTTCCTTTTTTGGAATATTTTGGCCAAGTTTTAGGCAAATTCACTTTGTTTCCTTCCCAACTTACTAACGCAGCTCCAATATCTCGAAGAAAATTATAAGCCGCATAACAGATTGCCGTGTTGTTTGAACCTTTAATTTTTACAAGATTTGCCGTTGTTTCTACTTCAAACCAATCTTTATGTTCTGATTTATTTTCAATAATAGTTAATTCAAATTCATTAACACGATTACCAATAAGTCTTTCTAATACAGCAGCCGCATTTTTTGTTTTTTCGTCATTCTTAGAGTATCCTTTTAAGGAACCGAAAAATAACAACGACAGAAATAGCATAGCGAATCTGAGGCAATTATAGTTTTTGATTTTAAAATTCATTCTTTTCATATTCTCGTATTTAATAAATTATAACATTGCATTTCTAAACAAAAAATAAGGGAGATTAAATGATGAATTAATCTCCCGAACTAATAAAAACTAACAAAATATTTACTAATCAACAACCTTTTACTTTTTGTTTTTATTACCTACTTTCAAAAAATATCTCTCCATATTTAATTAGAGTAAAATGCAATAAAAGTAAACCGTGTTTGGATCGAAAATAAAATTACTGCTATTGTTTATTCTAATAATGGACAGATTAATCAAAAGAATAGACATATTATACATGATGGCTCAACTTCAGGTTTATCTAGACTTTATTTGTTTTTATTTATTATTTGAAGCTTACTTTTGCACAAAAACAAAAAAAAGAGCCTGAAAAAATCAGGCTCTTTGCTATTAAAATCTATTATTTAAAGATCAATTAAATAGAATGGAATGATCTTTTTGGATTAATTCGGATGAGTTAAGTTTTTTGGCAGTAAAAGTTTTGCCTTCAGATTTTTTCACATCACCATAATATTGCATGCTGAAAGCAACATCATTTTGAGTTGAAGCAAGAACGCCATCTTTATAAATACTCGCTGTACCTTTTCCTGTAAAACTAACTTTATACTTCTGACCGTTTTCGGTAACTTTAAAAGTGCCGCTCAAAGGTCTTATGCTAACTCCATTTGAAACAGACAAATCTCCTTTTCCTGAATTAATATTTTTACCCAGAATGGATTGTCCCCATTTTGTAAAAGTATACGCAGTTGCTTCCGAATATCCCGCAAAATTATAATCTCCTTTTGCTAAATTATTTTGAAGAGAAGAAAACAATTCAAAATATACAACTGCTCCATCTTCTTTTTCAGAAATTGATTTAGAACGTAACGAAAAATCAATATTGTAAGCATTTCCTCTAATACCATAATTTTCAAGATAGCCTTGAGATAAAGCCACCGTTTGACTTCCGATTTTTAAATAACCTTTATTTGAATTAGTATCTTGATTACTTTCATCATCACTTGAACAAGATGACAATAAAGTAATGAAAAACAGCACTAATAATTTTATACTATTATTCATATCTATGATGATTTAATTTTTAAACTGATCAATTTTTAAAATTCGGAACGAATAAAAAACTCCTTCCGAATTTTGAATTTATTTTACAATTATTCTTGTTGAATCTCCTGTTTTTAAACTTTTAATGAAATAACTTCCAGAAGCCAAATCAGAAACAGAAATTTCCATTTCAGAACCAATAAGATCTACTTGTTTTACCAGAAGTCCGCTCATGCTGAAAATAGCCAGACGATCAAATTCTGTACTTGATTGCAAGGTTAGTTTTCCTGTTGTAATAGTTGGAAATGCTAAAAATTCGCCAAGTTTCTTCCAACGTCCGTAAAGTGTAAAATTCTCTGTCTGCTTATTTGTAAAACCTGTTATTTCTTTTCCGTATAAGGCATCAGCGTACCAACCTAGAAAACGATAACCTGTACATTGCGCCATTTCTAATGTAAAAGCAGTTCCACTTTGCACGCTTGTTTTATTTGGATTAGTCGCTCCAGATGGCATATTTAAATAAGAAATAGTATAAAATGTCGGCTGAATTACCTCATCAGGTTTATTATTACCGCCAACGCCCCAAAAAGCATAAAATGTTTGATTTCCTGTTGCAGAAACGGCAATTTCTTTAATCGTATTTGGTGTTGTTGAAGAAGCAGACCAACCATAGAAAGTATAATCTTTTAAAGCTGGAATTGGCAATGTTAATGCCGTTCCTTCTGTATATTCTACAGGATTTAAGCCCGATATAGCTTTTCCATCAATAGAATTTAAATACGAAACACCCGATTTTACAATTGGTTTTGGATCAGGTTTATTATTTCCGCCTTCTCCCCAAAAAGCATAAAAAGTTTGATCTCCCGTTGCTGTTACTGCAATTGTTTTAATTAATCCTGGAGTTGTTGCAGAAGCAGACCAACCGAAGAACGTATAACCTTCTAATTTTGGTGTTTTTAAGTTTGTCAAAGCTCCTTCCATATATTCTGTCGGAGAAAGTGTTATAGCCTTTCCGTCAATAGCATTTATATAACTTATTTTAGAAAACTTCGCGTCTGCTTTTAACCATCGTGGATCTCCCAAAGCATTTCCGTCTGAAGAAGCTTTGGCTAATGGAGAATCTTTAGAAAAACTAAAATTTCCTTGAATTGGGTTTGGAAACACAAGCACTGTCATTCCTAAGCCTGTTAGTGTCTTAACATTTGTTTCGGTAACCGTAACTGTTCCTTTAACTACTTGAGAAGAAACACCAACTAGAAGATTATTTTCTAAAACTAATTTTCCTGCACCATTTGCACTATTAGAATTGAACAGATAAATAGGTTTAGGATTATCACGCTCATCTTGCATAATAATATTTTTGAAAGAATAAGCCGAAGCACTATTATATTGATTATCTACAAACACAAAACCATTTCCAGCCTGATTGCCTGAATTATAAATTGTATTGCTTTCAAAAGTTATATTTATAGTTTCGTTTGCGGTATTTTTATTTTGCAGCGTTATAAAATTATTTCCCTTTTCATAATTAAAAATCGTTGATTTCTTAACCGAAATTGAATTGACAATTCGAGAATCTGCCAAAATAAAACTGCTTCCTGTAGCTGCAGTTCCGTCAATAATACAGTTTTCTAAAACAACTTTTGAAATAGGTTTTTCGCTAGTTCCTTCCGTTAGCAATAAACTTTGTTTGATTCCTTTTATAGAAGCATTTTTGATTTCGAAACCAGCTATTGAAGCGCCTTTTTTAAGTTGTAATACATTTGATCCAGCATTTGTCAGATCAAAATCAACACCGTCAAAACTGAAGCTTCCTGAGAAGATTTCAGGATTTTCTGAGTAGAAAGATCCCGCGAAAACTGGTTTTGCACCAGCATCTGGAACAAATGTATATTTATGGTTTTTAACTGCTAAATCTGCCGTTGTAGTATAAGTACCGCTTGCCATAATAAATTTTGAACCATTTTCAGCAGCATTGTATTTTTCTACAAAGTTTTGCGGATTTACATATACATCTAAACTTCCATTTTGGTTTGAAACAAGATTGTCTACAATACTATTGATGTATACTTCAACATTTGTATACCTTCCGTCAATTGTTTTTAAGTTACCATCGGCAGAACTTGCAGGATTTAGTCCTTTTTCAGTTTCCCATTTATCAGGCATACCGTCACCATCTGTATCTACAGGCGCTTCTCCAGAAGGTAATACTGGCCAACCGCCTGTTGCTGAAGGCGTGTCAATATAACCGTTTGTACTTCCATTACCGCCATTCATAATACTAGCTGTGCCAGAACGAGTATCGTCTACGGCTCTTTTGTCTACAGCATCTCGGTATAAATTTGAACCCGCATTTTCTAAAACCAATTCGTAGGCTTTTGTAGCGCTGTGCGTTGTAATTTCACCAAATGCATGTGGCGCACTAATTTTTAATGCAGCTTTATCAGCATCGCTCACAGGAAGCTGACTTCCATGAAACTGACTGTAAACTCCATACGTCCAGTTGTCTTGAGTTGCTCTTTCTGATCCTACAACATAATTTCCGTCGACGAAATATTTACCCCAAATTCCATACAATGGCGAAGTTGTATCTAAACTTCTTCCTGTTGATAAAATACGTTCTTTGGTAGAATTTGATGTTCCAGGTCCTGGTTTCCAATAATTATTTACCAGATTTACATTCATGGCATCTCCACCGTAACAGCTATTTCCTCCCCAATTATAAATTACGTTGTTACGAATATCAACTAAATCTGTTTTGGCAAAAATATCATTTGCGTATTCTCCCAATCTCGGATTACGGCTATCATGATGCGCTAATAAATTGTGATGAAAGGAAGCATTTTTACCTCCCCAAACACCTCCATATCCGTGAGCACCTTTTGCATGAACCGAATTTCTAAGACTTTCAGAAATAATACACCATTGCAGCGTAAAATTTTCATTTTGATAGAAAGAAACGCACTCGTCTGTTGACCAGCTCATCGAACAGTGATCTACAATTATATTCTTTTGAAAACGTCCGCCTAAAGCATCATTTTCAACATCATGAGTATCTCCCATTCTAAAACGCAAATAACGAAGAATGACGTTATTTCCTCTTACTTTTACATTGTAATCTTTCAAGGTTATTCCACCGCCTGGCGCTGTTTGTCCAGCAATTGTGATATTATCTGTTATGTTTAACTCACTTTTCAATTCAATATTTCCAGACACTTTAAAAACAACAATTCTCGGACCAGCCTGACCAATTGCATCACGAAGCGATCCTGCTCCAGAATCATTTAAATTGGTAACATAAATCAACTTTCCGCCGCGTCCGCCTGTAACATATTTACCGTAGCCTTCTGCACCCGGAAATGCAGGAACTGGATCATTATTACCATTAGTAGCTTCTTTCTTCACTTCGATTTTTCCTTCACCATTAAAGAATTCAGGATTAGTCGTTTTATCATAAACTCCTTCTTTAAATTCTACACCGTTAATGGTTAGTTTTTGAACATTTAAAACCGTATTCAATGAAGCTTTTCCATTTTCTGTAATAGTCAAATTTAAAGTTGAACCCGCAGCACGTTCATGGCTAAAAACAATATAATTGTCCTGACCAATTTTTATCATTCCTGAACCAAATGCATTTGCTGATGCCCCTTCGATTACAGTTGGATAATTTAATGTTGGGAATTTGGTGCTTTTTTGTGTTAAATCCCAAATTCCGATAAATTCGCTATTATCTCCTTTTAGCAATAGAGTTCCCGTGTTAGCATTTACTCCCTGACCGGTATTCAATGGAGAAACTGTACCATTTCCAGAAATTGGACCGCTTAAAGTCATTATCGTTTGATTGGCAATTCCTGAAATCATTTCGAATTTTACATTTCCAGAAATAACTACAGGCGCTTCTAAAGTCATTCCTGCTCCACTTGTGTTATAATAAACTCGTGTTCCGTCTTTAAAAATTAAATTTCCTGTTGCTTTATGCGCGCCTCTTAATCGAAGTGTTCCTGCGCCAGAAAAAATAATATCAGCAGGAAAAACAGTTGCCGTAGTTTCAATTTCTTTTGTACTAGAGACCAATTTTCCTGCAACAGGCATCACCGCAGGATTAAAATTCGCAGCATTATCCCAGTTTTTATTTACGGCAGCTGTAAACTCATAATCATAATCTGTTGGAGGTGCAACTTCATCAGGTTTATTATTTCCTGCAGTTCCCCAAAAAGCATATAATGTCTGATTTCCTTTAGTTGTAGCAACAAGTTCTTTCAGCGAATTTGCAACAGTCGCAGAAGTTGACCATCCGAAAAAAGTATAACCTGCTAATGTTGGTACTGGCAATGTCAACGCTGTACCTTCTGTATATTCTACTGGAGTTAATGCTGTTAAAGCTGTATTATCTATTGAATTAAAATAAGCAATTGTCGATTTTGCATTTCCTCCATTAATAGCCATATTAATAGCACTCACATCACTTAGTCCGCCATATTCATTTGCTGCTTGTATGGTATATGCAAACGTACCAGCAGTTGTAGCGCTGTCTACGTAAGTAGCTTCTGTAGTAATGGCAAGAATTTTTCCGTCTTTACTAATTACATAACACATCGCATACGGATTTTCATCCCATTTTAATGTATTAGCTGCTGAAACAACAAGATTTGAAGGTTTCATAACTTGTTCTACAACTCTACGCGGATCCCATTTATCTGTACCGCTTAATACATTTTCTATTGTAAATTCGTCAGCCTGAGCTTTAGTCAAAACTGGATTATAATTTCCTGTCTGAGCAACGCCATTTACTGTAAAAGTATTGGTTCTATTATCCGTATTAACGGCAATTCCGTTCCCGTTTAAACTATTATATTCTGCAAAAAGTGCCGGTAGCGTTCCCATACTTGCCCAACCTAATGTATTGGGTTCGTTGATCATTTTTGTATTCAGATAAACTGCTCTTGGTGCATTTTGCCAAGGACGACCCAAGTAATAACTTGTTGAAGCCGTAATGGTATTGTTATTAAAAATATAACCATACTTTGTAGCTGTGTCATGATTTGGAGCAACAATATATCCAGATGCAACAGAAACCAGATTACATTCTTCAAACCAATGCGTTCCGCCTCCACAGATAAAATCGACATCTCCTTCGATAGTAGATTTATAATAAAAACTTCTATTTCCTCCTGTAACCTGAGTATCTTGTTTACTTCTTAATCGGACTCCATTATAAACGTTTCGATCTCCGGCAGGATTCAAGGCAGGTCTTTGTCCAGAAGTCGTAATTCCGTCTTTGTGTTCTATGGTTACATTTTCCATATACAAATCGTTTGCTTCTATAGAAAGAACCGCATTTTTGATTCCCCAACCTGGATTTCCTTGCAGAATTACTTTGTCTTTTGATTGTGCAATCAATGAAACATTATTTTTTCCAGACGGAAGTTTCAATACAATATCTTGCGGATTTGTACCATCTCCACCTAAATTATACGTTCCGTTTGTAATTAAAACCAAAAATCTAGAAGCCGAATTATTTGGTGCTGCACTAAAAGCTTCTGCTATAGTTTTGACATATTTTTTTGAAGCAATCTGTTGATCTGTAGCATTGGCATCTACAATTAAATCAAAATTGCGTTTTACTGGAATTGGTTTTTCCATTGTTTTGAATGACAAACTAAGAGCTGCTCCATCATTACCAGAAAGATCTTTAACAAATCCTGCTGGTATAGTAAAAGTATATTGTTTATTATATTCTAATCCGAAATAACTGAATTTTACTGTTCTGTTTACAAATTCGGCAGTTACATTCTTTCCATTTAAAACTGCGTTTCCTGTTCCTAACTGAACTTGTTCATTATAATTAAGAATAATATTTCCGTTAGCTCCAACCGAACTTGCAGAAGCTGCTGGAAACGAAGATTCAAGAACTGGAGCAACCGTATCGGCAACCAAAACCTCATCAGCTTTAATCATTAAATTAGAAAGAATTGTTGCCGTCACATCAACTGCAGAACCATGTTTTGGACCGTTAATATTAGGAAACCATCTCAAATATATTTTTTCTTTTCCTTCAGCTTCAGCTGGAAGAATTCCACCGATACTGGTTATAGTATTTGTATTTATTGTAGTTAATGCCGAAACATTTACAAAGTTTACACCATCTAACGAATATTGAAAAGTCCATTCATCGCAACCATAATAATAGCCCATTAATCCAGAAGCTACATTAATGTTTTTGTAACCAACGGTTGAAAGTGTCGTCATAAAGTAATAGAAATTACCTCTTTCGGTATTCCAAACACAAAAACCATTTTTTCCGCCTCTGTTTTGAAGTCTTACGTTTGGAGCAAAAACATTGTCTGCTACATTATACGCAAATAACTGCGGTTTGTTTTCTATTTTAGAATACAACTCAGCAACTCTAGGATTGGCATATTGATCATTTTTGAATGTCCAACCAGCAATAAAATTCTGATTCGCATAAGTTCCTGTAACAGTTTTATTTTCATTCATTACAACAGAAGTGCTTAATGAAGTAGAACCATCAGACCAATTGCTAAATTTTATAATATCATTTTCTACAGCCGTAACCATTACGTTTGTTCCGCTCTCGTAAACCGAAAATGCACCATCTTTTCCTGCTGGCGAAATTGTATAATCTCCTAAACCAAACGCACCGTTTACATTTACATTTAGTGTATAAGTAGGAACTGCTTCGAATTGTGCAATCAAAACAGCATCTGCATTAGCAATATGCGTATATGGATTGGCAGTTGAAACCACAACGCCTTTATCGTCTACCCATTGTTTGAAATTGTATCCAAAATTTTTATTGGCAGTCAATTTTATTTCTGTTCCTTTAACAAAAGTCGTTCCTGCCGGATTAAGCGTAACCGTTCCAGATGAAGCCGGATTAACACTTACCGCTAGTTTTTGTGTAACTGCATTCGGATTATCAGTAACTTTTTCTAAATAATCAAGATTAAATAAATATCCTGTATTTGATGGATGCTTAAAAAGTAATACCAAGTCAAAAGTTCCCGTTGTGGGCTGAATGGCAGCAGAAAATTTCTTATAATCTGTAAAACTTGTGCTTCCTGAAACAGTCGCGGTTCCAATTAGCGTTCCTGTATCAGAACCTAATCTCAATTCTATAGTTCCTCCCGTTGCACCAGCCGCGGCTATATCAAAACGAGTAACAAATTCAGTAAAATTAACTGCATTAAATTTAATCCAAGTATTGTTTTTAATATAACCTACGTTTCCTCCTCCCGAAAGAGAAGCGTTGGTTTCTGCTCGTGCTCCCGAAGCCTGATTAAAAGTTTCAGCTTCAATTTTCTCAATGGTCTGAGAAAACCCCATTACTGTAAACAGTATGAGGAATAGATGAATAAAAAATTGTTTTTTCATTTGGTTTAATATTGGTTTTAGTTAGTAATAGTTTTCAAAAGAGTTTTTTCTGTTTTTCAAACCCTTTTAATAGTTTATATAAATTTTTAGTTTAACTCTTTCATTCCTTCAAAAACTAATCTTGCCACTTCTACAGCGCCTTTAGTTTGAAAATGTGTATTGTCTTTTTGCCCATCTGGATATGCTTCATATTTTCCTGCGGGAATATTCATAAAATAATTTTCGCTTACATAAGACTGACCTTTCTTCGTGAAAAAATCCATTGATTTTTGATTCAAATCAATAAACATTACGTTTAATTCTTTCGCGACATCTTTTACGGCTTGCGGATATTGGCCATGAATATTTTGCAGTTTTCCGTCCTTCCAAGGAAAATTTCTAGCAACGGGCGTAATAAGAATTGGTTTTACGCCTTTCGATCTGGCTTGTTCAATAAACAATCTTAGAAACTCTTTGTAGCCTTCAAGGTTTACATATCTCTCTGGTCGGTCTTCGGCAGCATCGTTATGACCAAATTGCATTAAAACTAAATCTCCTTTTTTCAGGTTTTCATAAACCGAACGCCATCTTCCTTCCTGAAAAAAAGTTCTAGTACTTCTGCCACCTCTGGCTCTATCGTCTACAAAAGCGCTGTCAGTTTTAATTAGTTTATTAATTTTCTTGAGACTGTCTTTGACCAAAAATTGCTGAAAAACCTGTCCCCAACCTGTAACAGGATATCTGGTTTTCATATAATCTTTTCCTTCTTCGTAATTATTAGCATAATCTGCAACGGTCGAATCGCCAATTAAATAAACCGTAGTTTTCGATTTGGGTTTGATGAAAGACATAATGGCAAATGCTAAAGCCATACAGAAAATTGAAATAATAAATCTTGATTTCATGATTCTTTATTTAAAAACGTTCGTTAAAAATGTATCTATATATTGAATTGTCGGTTCGAACCAAGGGTTGAAAAGACAAAAGGTATGAGGTGAATTTTCAAATTCGTGAACTTCAGAATAGATTCCGTTTTCAGTCAAAATCTTTCTAAAGTCGTCTCTTCCTGCGTGCATTCGAGCAATCGAACTGTTTATAAACAATGTTGGCGGAGTTGCTTTAGCTGCATAACTTAACGGCGAAGCAGTTTCCCAAAGTTTCGGATTGTCTTTTTTGGAATAACCAAACCAATACGTTCCTGCCGAAATATTTTTGTCATCGTTACCTTCACTACTTTCTGGGTGTACAAACGATAACGTTCCGTCAATATCAATTATAGCATTTACTTGAGATTTAGAATTTGAATTGGTTATTGTTCCTTCAAACAAAGGCATATTTCCTGTTACGCCCATAAAAACAGCTAATTCTCCGCCTGCTGAAAATCCTAGAGTTACAATTTTATTAGAGTCAATATGATACTTTTCTGCATTTTCTCTTACCCAACGAATGGAAGCTTTGATATCATAAACCGCCGCAGGAAAAAGCGCTTCTGTAGAAAGCCTGTATTCGGGCGTAAAACAGACATAACCCAAACTTGCGAGTTTTTGTGCCATTTGATAATGCTGTTCTTTACTGCCAGAACGCCATCCACCTCCGTGTATAATGATAATTGCGGTCTGTTTTTCTTTTTTATTTTTATTAAAGAAAACATCCAATTTCATTTTTCGCGTGCCATAACTTTGGTAAACGATGTTGTTTTTCTGCTCCACAAAATCAAAATGCATTGCGGGAACTAAAGCCGTATTTGGAAAATATTTTAATGTTTTTTTGAATGCGCTTTTGTTATTAAAAGAAGTATCTCTGACTTGAGTAATTCCAGTCAAATACTGTGCATCCAAATTTTGAAAAAATAAGATGAAAACCCAAATAAATAATACTTCTAATTTTCTATTCTGAAACTTCATTTTTCTATTTATTTAATTTGTTTTAACTCCTAAAAACATAATTTCCTAAAAATTCAATTAGGTTTCCAATCTTTAAAAATGGCTTTTACAGAATATTCTTTTTTAAATTGTTCTACCGAAAGTTGATGCGACCAGTTTACTCTTGATTCTGTATTTCCTCCAATTCCAGAAGATTGATATTCGGCATAATAAGCCGTTTTTTCTGCTTCAGGTTTTCCCCAATTATGCCATCCTTGCGGTTTTATGTGCAAATCCATTTCACATTTTATAAATGCAGTTCGCGCGTAATTTCTCCAAGGTCTTCCTAAAAAATAAGAGTTAACTTTTGAATTTGTGGTGAGTTTGCAATTCAGAAATACAAAACCATACAAATTAGATTCTGGAGTATTAGCAGCGGTTATGTACGAACCTCCTTTTTTTGCGAAGATTTCGCATTGATCAAAAACGACTGTAGAACCTCCAAAAATAAAATCTGTTGTTCCTTCGATATAACAATTTTTATAATATTGTCTGCTAAAACCTTCACGCGGATATAAAGTGTCTTGAAAACCTAAAAACTTACAATTTTCGAAGATTACTCGATCGCCATCGACTCTAACAGCAACAGCTTGTCCGACTGGTCCAGAGGAATTTTCAAAAGTTATATTCTGCGCCTTAAAACCATTTCCTGTAACAATAAAACTTGCCGAATTGGAAGTTCCGATTGTGCCGCCTGTTCCATTAGATTTTGAAGCAAAATCATCATAAGTAAGAATTACATTTTCTTTGCTTTCTCCAATTAACGTGACATTGTTCTTATTTAAAGGAAGCTCCAGTTTTTCTTTGTAAATTCCATTCTTTACAAAAATTTTAGTTTGAGATGTTTTAAATAAAGGCACTGCATTAAACGCTTCTTGAACCGTTTTGAAATCGCCATTCCCGTTTCCATCTACTATAATATCGTATGACTTAAAATCGCTTAGAATTTCCTTTGTTTCATTTCGTGTCGAATTACCTCTAAAAGAATAATTGATAAAGAAAAGAGATGCCATTAAAAAATTGAATATTACCATTTGTATTTCTTTATTAGTCAAACACTTTTACCTCATCTTTTATAGATTCTAAGACTTTTACATCTTTATTCAGAATCATTTTCTTTCCCTTCGTTTTTAATGAAATATCTTTTGTTTCCAAACCTCCAATCCAAAACATCTGATTTTCTCCTGAAGATTTAAGACCGTCTAAACTCACATTCTGACTATTTGAAAAACTCACAGCAATTCCAGGTTTATCTAATCTTAGATCAAGGTTTTTAAAAGCAATTTTGCTGGCATAATTTAGCTGAACTCCAACATCAGATCGGATAATCATATTTTGAAATTCAATATTAGAAACTGGCATTTCTGGAATTCCCATAATTTTTAAAGCCTGTGCAGCACCGTTTACATAAATGTTTTTAAAATACATATTTTTAAAAACCGGCGTTTCGTCAGATACTGGTTCTTTTGAAACAGTTACTTCACCTGTATTTTTATCTTCAGATAAAGATTTTCCAAAATAATAGAGATTAAAATTTATGGCATCAGTTGGAATATTATTCATACGAATATCTTCCATCCATATATTTTCTACGACACCGCCGCGTCCGCGAACCGATTTAAAGCGAAGTCCGCAATCAGTTCCGTTAAAAGTCAGATTTTTAGCAAATATGTTTCGAACTCCTCCAGACATTTCGCTTCCAATGGTAAAACCGCCATGTGCATGATAAACCACGCAATCTGTAATTACGAAAAATTCTGTTGGTCTTCCGCGATCTCTTCCTTCTTTATCTTTTCCTGATTTAATGCAAATCGCATCGTCGCCAACATCAAAACGGCAATTGGTTACGGTTCCAATTCTACAAGATTCTAAATCCAAACCGTCACCATTTTGAGAATACCAAGGGTTACGAATAGTTAAATTGCGTAAAGTAAGATGTTCGCACATTAACGGATTTACATTCCAAGCTGGAGAATTCTGAAAAGTAACACCGTCCAAAAGCAGTTTTTTACAATTTACCAAACTTACCATAACTGGACGAAGCGCTTCTTTATAAGGCTCCATATTTTCTATGGTTTCCTTTTTAGGAAGTTTGCCTTTCTCTTCATTACCAATATAAGCGCCTTTTGAAGGATACCATATTTTACCGTCTTTAGACAAAACACCTCCAGATTTTACCAATTCATCCCATTGCCCCGCAGTCATTTTTCCGATTTTAACAGGTCTCCAAACAGCTCCATTTCCATCAAAAATACCTTGTCCAGTAATCGCAATATTTTCTAAATCAATTCCCATAATTGGCGATTCACAGCGAATGACTTTACTTCCTTCAAAATAAGATTCGATCAATTTATACTGTTTTAAATCGCTTGTAAAAGAGATAAAAGCACCATTTTGAGTATGAAGATTTACATTACTTTTTAGTTTTATTGGTCCCGTTGTCCAAAGTCCTGCTGGAATCACCACAACTCCTCCGCCCGATTGAGAGCATTTTTCTAGTGCCGAATTAATAGCGTTAGTGCAAAGCTGTTCGGTATTAGGAACTGCTCCGAAATCAACAATATTTAAAGTATCAGTTTTGAATTTCGGAATCTGAACTTCTGGCATTTTAAATGGAAGTTTCATTTCCGATTTTATCTTTTTCTCTGAAACATTAACCACGCCTTCTTTTTTGTTTGCACAAGAAAAAAGAGTAAAGAGGATTACTGTAGAAAGAATTGTTGTTTTAATTTTTATCATAACCAATTGTAATTTGAAGCCTTATTTTTTGTCTAAATGTTTTTGCAATTCGATACCAGCCATTATATAAGGACCGACCGCTTTTGCATCGTTATCTCTGATAGGTTCTGAAATATAATATTCAAACGAACCGTTTCTATCTTCTGGATTTTTTCCTCCTAATCCCGCAACAGCACAACATTTGGTTATAGAAATTGTTCCTTCTGCATTTTCTTTGATGAACTCTTTCTGAATTCCTTTAAATCCTTTTTGTGCCGATTTAAGAAAATTTTTATCTACATATCCTTTGTTGTAGGCTTTCGCAAAAGAATAAACGAACATAGTCGAGCAGGTCGATTCTAAATAATTTCCTTTTCTTGCTGGCTGATCCATTACTTGCCACCAAACTCCAGAATTAGAATCTTGAGCTTTGAGAACCGCTTTAAATACTTTCTGAACAATCTTTATTAAGTCTTTTCTTTTCGGATGATTTTCTGGAACGAAATCTAAAATATCGACCAAAGCCATACAATACCAGCCTTGCGCACGACCCCAAATATGTGCAGAAGTTCCCGTAGTTTTATTTGCCCAGAATTGTGCACGTTTTTCATCATAACCATGAAAATTCAAACCCGTTTCTTCATCAAAAGTGTGTTTTTGGATTAATTCTGCTTGTAAAATGGCATCGTCTATTGCTTTTGGAACATTAAAAACTAATCCATATTCTGCTGAAAAAGGATCTGCCATATAAACGCCGTCCAACCACATTTGCCACGGATAACTTTTTTTATGCCAATAACCTCCATCAGAATTTCTCGGATGATTTTCTAATTGTTTATGCAATACATCCATTGCGGTTTTATAACGCTGGTCATTTGTTTTTTCATAAATTTCAAAAAGAATCTTTCCAGAATTAATTAAGTCAAGACTGTATTTTTCCAATTCGTAACCACCTTGAATATCTCCATCTTTGTCAATAAGCTGTTCGGCATAAGAAAGTCCGTAATCCCAATATTTTTGGTCTTTGGTATAATCATACAATTTCTGATTTGCCAATGTCACCAAGCCATTTGTATAGTTCCATTTCGGAAATTTTACACCGTCTAAAAACACAGGATTTGGAACACGTTTCTGGTCTGAATCTGCCATTTTCTTCGCCCAGAAAATTGGCAATAACTCCTTTTTATCTGATTTAGATTGTCCGAAAGAAATCAAACCAATAAACAGAGCGAGAAAGCTATATTTAATTTTGTGTACCATAATTTCTTAATTTTCTTCAACTCTAAACCAATCGTAATCGGCATAACTGCTGTCGTTAATCGCTTTTGATCCAGTTGCAAAAAGTCCAATTTTTGCACCAACCCACCTTCCGGCACTTGGCTTAAAAGATTCTCCAAGTTTTTTGAAATTCTTTCCATCAATACTGTAATAGAAAGTAACTTTAGCATCAAAAGGTTCTTTGTTTTGAACCATTTCTACTTTGGCATGTAAACTCACTTCTTTTTTATTTACAGGAATTGAAGCTACTTCTTTCTCTAGTTCTTTAGAAGTTCTCGCGCTTTTCAAAACACGCTGCACTAAATTTAGATTACCCATTTTATCCTGTTCAATTGCGATGTAGGCGTAATCTTCACCAAAGACAATCAGACCTGAACTGCTAACTCCAGCTTCTGGGTTATTTTCGAAAACCAATTTTGTTGTTGCAGTAAAATTGGCACCTGGAAATTTTTGCAATAAAAGATTAGGCATCATCCACATTGATTTTATTCCTTCTTTTCTCGGAATACAATTCAAGCGCATAAATCCAAGATTGGCAGAAGACCAGCCCCAATGTTCCGCAGGATTCTGATTGGCTTGCCATTGCCATTGTAAACCTAGTTTGTGGCTATTAAATTCATCCGAAGAAATAAGTGGCGTTGCTGGATAAGTTTTCCCGACATTTGGTTTTGTGTATTCCATAACAGGTTCTCCAATGCCATCTTTATTTGTATCTTTTCCCATAATTGGCCAGCCGTCTTTCCAAGTTACAGGCTGCAAGTGCACAACTCGTCCATAAGCCCATCTGTCTTGAAAATGTAAGAACCAGCCTTCTCCATTTGGAGTTTCAACATAACCGCCTTGATGCGGACCATTTACAGGAGAATCGCCTTGGTTCAACACAACTTTAAACTCGTATGGTCCCCAAACATTTTTAGAACGCATAGCCAATTGCCATCCTGGTTTTACGCCTCCCGCAGGAGCCATTATCCAGTAATAGTTGTCTTTTTTATATATTTTAGAGCCTTCAACAGTAGTGTGTCCTTTATGTCCGTCGAAAACTAAAGCAGGATTTCCAATCAATTTTGTTCCGTCGGGAGCAAGTTCTGATAACATTAAAACCGTTTTTACATTAGCACGGCTTCCAGCGAAAGCGTAAGATAAATAGGCTTTACCGTCTTCATCCCAAAACGGACAAGTATCGATAATTCCTTTTGCTTCTTTTACTAAAACAGGTTCTTCCCAAATACCTGCAGGATTTTTAGTTTTTACCATAAAAATTCCAAAGTCTGGATCTCCCCAATAAATAAAATATTCACCATTGTGATAACGAATTGATGGCGCCCAAACAGCATCACCATGTCTAACAGTTCTGTAATGTTCTATAGGAAATAAATTTTGCAATGCATATCCAATCAATTCCCAGTTTACAAGATCTTTAGAATGAAGAATAGGAAGCCCTGGCACACTATTAAAACTAGAAGCCGTCATGTAATAGCCATCTTCTCCGACACAAACATCAGGATCAGAATAATCTACATGTAAAATTGGGTTTTTATATTTTCCATTTCCCAAATCAGCGTTCCAGCCTTGTCCAGCTGCTCCTAAATAGCAAAATAATCCTAAAGTCAGCAGTAATTGTTTGAATTTCATTGTATTGATTTTTATTATATAATTCACATCGTTAAAAGATTACAGGATAATGTATTTTCTTTTAAAGTTTAGTTTCCTTGCAATCAAGTAAAACTCAGTACATAGAAGTATCCTCAACCACAAGGATACTTCATGAAAGTACTGAAACCACTTAATTAACAAAACTTAAGAAAACTTAAGGCAACCATCTCGTATCTCCTACTCTATTGGTAACAATTGGCGAATTTGGATCTTTAATCATCAGATTTCCATTTGCAGGATCAGCAAATATGTTCTGTGCACTAACTCCCAATTCTGTTCCTTGTATAGCAGAAGCTCCTAATAAATAATTTGTTGTTGTATAATTATTACCGTATGTAGTTGTTGTATTGGCTCCAATTGCCTGAATCACTTTACCGCAGGCAGATGCCAACAATACATTTTTAAAGATCAAAGTAGATCCTACCGCAGACGGAATATTAATTAACGCTCTGTTATAAGCATAATCGTAAATCGTAATATTTTGATATTCTAAATGAATTGGATAAGCCGATGTACCGTAATCCCAAAGGTTTTTAAAGTTCCTATTCTGATCTGTTGTCTGATAGTAATCTCTCATAAAAGTACAATTAGAGAAAACCGCTTTCTTCACATTATCTGCTCCAGCAGAACCAAAAGCAAATGTTCCATAAGGTCCTGTGTGTCCTCCAACTTGATCAAACGTACAGTAACTCATATCAAAATTTCCGATTTCTTTGTATTTACCATTTCCTTGATGTCTCCAGAAACCACGCTTGAAGTAATTGAAAACACAGTTGTAGAATGTAATCTGATCTATTTTCCAAGCTGTACCACTATTAAAGAAATAACTTGCATCGATAGTTTGATAGAAACGAATGTTTTCAAAAGCAAGAGAAGATAAATAAGATCCTTCTGCAATATTCCAGTTTCCGTTCATTTCAATCTGCGGACGTTCACCTTGTGTTCCTCCAGTAAGTTTAAATCCTTTTGAGATTGTAAACGGAGTAATTTTAAACAATGAACCTGCCTCTAAGAAATATTCTGTTCCTTCTGGAATAGTTGGATCGTCATTATTAGTTCTCAAGATTGCATCTAAATCCATTCCTTTTGTAATGATAATTGTAGATGCTGACGGTCCGGCAGAACGGAAAGAAACCTGATTGTATGGTTTATCATAACGTCTTGGTTTATTATTATCAAAGATGTTTAGATTGTATAAAGTATTTTTTTCTAAACCGGCAACTTTAGCTTCTCCTTTGCTTATTTCCTCTGCAGTTAGCTTACGTCCGATAGAAGGAAGTTCTGCCGATTGTGCAGGCGCAACAGAAATACTATCAACTGGATTTTTAGAAGAAACCGCCCAAGTTACTGTAACATCTGTTTCGGTAATATTTACTCTTTCTACTGGATTTAAAATTGCATCAAAAGGCGGACGATCTTCTGTAAGCGCATTTGTATATGACCATTGCGAATTGTGTTCTCCGTTAACATGATTAGATCTTACTCTGATATAAAACTGTGTTTTATACGGAATATCATCCATTAAAATCTGTGTTTGAGTTGTTGTGTACGATTTGTACAAACTTTTATAATAGTTGTCTAAATGCAACTCTACGGTGTAAGATGCTGCGTCGTTAACTTTGTACCAAACTACGGCAATCGAGTTGCTTCTTACCAAAGGAGCGGTAAGAACGAATTTTGGCTGAAATAAATCTTCTACAGGTTTATAACGAAATTCATAATTGTCGCAAGATTGCAGTATTGCTCCAAAAACAATTATTCCGATGAGGGATAATATATAAATTAGTTTCTTTGAATTTTTCATGATTGATTCAATTAAAAATTAAAACCATAATAATTTTGAATGGCTCCACGGTGATCTGTAATCACTTTTGATGGATAAGGACACAAATAACGCAACGGATTGTTTGGTGAAACCGACGACGAATTATTATAATTTATAAATCCTCTAAAACTCCATTTAATCTCATTTATCGGTTCGTAACTCGCAGTATCATTATTTAATGAATACCAGCTTATCGCGAATGGATGTACGGTATAACCCGCTGGATTTGCCGTCAGGATTTGATTGATTCCCTGTATATCTAGAATTTTTCTGCCTGAATTGACAGGATCGTTAATAAGTTTGTAATACAGATTTCCTGGAACTTGATCTATTCCTGGAACATAAGCTCCGTTAGCTACGCGTCCCCAGTTAAACAATTTATAATATTGATTGTAAACCACTTCACTATATTTATTCCAGCGAGCTAAATCGAACTTACGCTTGCTTTCTCCTCCAAATTCCCATTTACGTTCGTCCATAATGGCTTTAAAGAATAATTCTGGTGAACTTTTGGACTGTACATAATTATCTACTTTATCTGCCCAATCCGCTTGTGCGAAAGCTCTTCTTCTAACACGTCTTAGACATTCTTTAGCATCTTCACGCGGACCAAAACGTTCGTTTACTGCTTCGGCGTACATTAACAATACATCAGCAAAACGCATCCAAGAATAATTTACTCCAGTTCCTTTTTCACTAGTACCTCCCAAAGGACTTGTCATGTAAAGTTTAGACCATTTTCCAACTGCTAAACGAGCGATGCCCAAACGCATTTCTTGATTTAAATTTAGATCGTAACCATAAGGTGCACAAGTAACATCTCTTCTTAAATCTTTATTATCGAATGAAAAAAGATATTCACCGCATAAACTAAGCATTCCTGAAGCTGATCCGTAAGAATGATTTCCTTGAGCAATCGGAATTCCTGCGAAATAACCATATTCTCCAGAAGAGTTTTTTAGCATCGGAATAGAGAAAATAACATCATCATTAACTGGAGTTTCCCAATTGTTTTGTTTAATCCAAAATTCTCTAAAACCTAATTTTAAATCATGTTGTCTTCCTAAAATTACTTTTTCTAAATACTGAATAGCAACGTCATAATATTGTTCGTAGTTTTTTCCTCTTTCCATATGTCCAATACTTGCAGGATTATTTTCGTCTGGGCGAAGTGTCCATCCTCCACGAGTAAGAGCCAACAAACCAATAAGCCCTTGATTAAAACTTCTAGAAGCACGTTCTACACCATAATCCAATTCACTAGCATTTTTCATTAAAGGCTCAACTGACTTTAAGTCATCGATAAGGAATTCTAAAATGGTATTTCTGTCTGTAACTCCAACTGCAAAATTTTCATCTCCAGTAGAAGATTTTGTTCTAAAAACAACGTCTCCCCAAATACGAATCATATCCAAATAAACCATTGCACGAATTGTTTTTACTTCTCCGTACATCTGCGTTACATTCGAAGGCTGTGTTTTAGGATCAGCTTTATACAAATCAGAACTTTCGATTCCTTCTAAAACATCATTCGCCATGTTGATAATTTTATACATGGCGCTCCAAGTCGAATTTAGAGTTGTCCAATATGGTTTTGGATCATAACAAGCAATATCAGAGCCGTTTCCGTTTACTGTATTGGTAGCAACACCAGACATTTCTACATCGGTATTGGTATTAAAAACAAAAGCAACGCGGTTAGAATAAGCATCTTCTGCCAACATTAGTGTGTATACACCTGCAACTGCAGATTGCATGTCTTTTTCTGATTTAAAAACTTCTGCTTGAGTAAAGCCCGATCCAGGCTGTACGTCTAAATAATCTTCGCAAGCTGTAAAAGTCAGCGCAAAAATCAGCAGGAAACTTAATACTATCTTTTTCATCATTTTGTGATTTAATTCGTTTAATTAAAATGACAGCTGTACTCCAAAAGCATAATTACGTGTTCTCGGATAAGCATTATAATCAATGTTTGGTGTAAGACCTGTTTCTAAATTGATGTCTGGATCATATCCTGAATAGTTTGTCCAAACAAATAAGTTACTTCCTGTAGCATACAATCTTACTCGGCTTAAACCAATTGCTTTACTTTGCTGTTTCGGAATCGTGTAACCAATACTTAATGTGTTTAATCTTAAGAAAGAACCATCTTCAACCGCATAAGACATCGCAATCGGACGTCCAATACTTACTGGATTCCACATCGTCGCGTTTTCATTTTGTTTAGCCAACTGTTCTGGAGAATAACGAAGATCGTTCCCCATGTCATCGTAATTTCTCCAACGATTATTTAATCCTACTTCCATTCCGAAATTGTTTTGGTTATTTTGGAAGAAAGATGTCATCATGATTTTGTTGGCATTGTAAACATCAAAACCATACATGAAATTGAAGAATGCTGTTAAATCGAAATTTTTCCAAACGGCATTTACACCAAAACCTCCAGAAAAATCAGGATTTGTATCTCCGATTACTTTTCTGTCTTTATCGCCAATTACATAACTATTTGGATCAGATGGATCAACAGGAGTCAGTTTTTTAAACTTCGCACTTCCAGGAACTGGTTCTCCCGAAAGGTTTTTAGAATTGGCAACTCCGTCTTTTAGTTTCCATACTCGTGTTACAGCGTCAAAAGATTCAAAATCATCCATTGTGTAGAAACCATCGTTTACAAAACCGTAAATCAAACCTTTTGTTCCTCCAACATATGCACGATAATCATCATCATTTAATAATTGTGTTCCTGCCCAACCAGAACTTAAAATCCATTCTTGTTCACCGCTTGCCAGTTTGTCAATTTTATTTTTGTTGTAACCGATGTTAAAAGTCAAATCAACCTGAAAATCTTTTTTCTTAATTACACTTCCGTTAAGAGCCAATTCGACACCTTTATTAGAAGTCTGTCCAACGTTTGTCATCATTTTGGTAAAACCAGAAACCGAAGCAATATCAGAAGGCACCAATAAATCTTTTACTTTGTTGTAATAGAAATCAAGTGTTCCTGTTAATCTTTCTTTGAAAAAACCAAAATCAAGACCTACGTTAGCAGTATAAGTCGTTTCCCATTTTACGTTCGGATTGTTCAGATACTGACTGTTGTAAAAATTATAATAGTATTGATTTTCTTCTCCCCAACCCACAGAACGATCTCTAGAAACACCGTAATATTTTGCGTATAAATCGGCTTTTATTCTGTCATTTCCAGAAGCTCCATAACTCAAACGAAGTTTAAGGTTTGAAACTGTTTCACTTTCTTTTAGGAAGCTTTCGTTTGAGATTCTCCATGCAAAAGCTCCTGCTGGGAAAACTCCCCATCTATTATCTGGACCAAACTTTGTAGAACCGTCGGTACGAACCGTAAACGTAAATAAATAACGATCATCATAACCGTAATTTGCTCTTCCGAAGAAAGATGAAATTCTATTTGGAGATTCTGCTAGAGAACCGTTATCAAAAGGAGTTCCTAAAGCCAAATTATCTAAAGCTTTTTGTCCTGAAATATCATCAGGAAAATAGCGCGAACGATAAAATTTAGCCGTAGATTCTTGATCTTTTATCTCCTGCCCAATCATTAACTGAAAATCGTGACGCTCATTTAATTTGAATCCGTAGTTTAATACGTTATTCAACTGCCATCTCGGAGATTGTGTCATTGACCAATAAACTACTGGCAGATTATTGTTGTCAGTTGCTACACGAGTATCTGTTCCCCAAAAACGCCCATCTTCTTGATATTTGTATTCGTAACCAAATGAAGAACGCAATGTCAATCCTTTTTTGATTGTCCATGTCAATGCTCCAGTTGTATTGAAGATTCTTGTTATACGTTTACGATAATTTTTTTCTGCTTCTTCAAGCGGATTAAAACGAGGTTTTATTTGATAATCTTCCGGATCAAAATAAGTATTATCATCTGGCAAAGTCATATAATCTTCTAAACCTCCAGTTGGTGCTTCGCGTAAAGCTCTAAGCAAACTCACTCCTTCTGTTCCAGATCCATCAATTGTTTGATTGGTTAAACGGGTTTGATATTCGAAAGTTAGATTATCTGTTAACTTCGAATTCATAATCAAATAAACATAATTCTGACGCATTCCTGTTCCTACTAATGCTCCGGGCTGATCCTGATTTACAAAAGTGAATTTGAATTTCGTTTTTTCGCTTCCGCCATTTACATTTATATCAGTATATCGCGCAATTGGGTTGGTTCCAAAAATTTCATTCTGCCAATCGATACCTTTATTTCCTTTATAAATATAAAGTTCGCTGGCTTTTCCATACTGATTATAAAATCCCGTTGGATTAGAACTTCCTTTACGTGCATTTTCATACTGCAACATCACAAACTCATACGGATCCATAACATCCATGTGTTTTGCAAGAGTTTTAATTTGTGTATAGTTGTGAATGTTTACCGAAACTTTTCCTGCTTTTGGAACTTTAGTCGTAACTATAATTACACCGTTAGCTCCTCGAGCGCCATAAACAGCTGTAGAAGCCGCATCTTTTAAAACCTCTACAGATTCAATATCTGTTGGAGGAATATCATTAAGATTGGCAACCTCAAATCCGTCAACCAAGATTAAAGGCGAATTGTCTTCAGTAATAGATCCACCTCCACGAATTCTAATCTTTACCTCTGCTCCTGGCGAACCATCTACAGTTGTAACCTGAACTCCTGGAAGTCTTCCCGTTAAAGCCTCAGCAACGTTTGCTGCTGGCACTTTTGCTAATTCAGTTCCTTTTATACTAGCAATCGCTCCAGTTAAGTTTTTACGTTTTTGAGTTCCGTAACCAATAACTACAACTTCATTTAGTTCGCTATTAGATTCTTTCATTAAAACTGTAATTCCAGAAGTGCGACCTTTTACGGCTACAGACTCATCATTCAAACCAATAAATTTGACAATTAAAACTGCCGTTTCAGGATCAGCTACAGCGATACTGAATTTTCCATCAAAATCGGTTACTGTATTGGTGTTTTCATTTTTTACTATAATTGTTGCGCCAGGAATACCTCCTAGATTATCCCTTACTGTACCGCTTACAGTAACACGCTTCTGAGCATTAGCACTAAATGTCAAAAACAAAAAGGCTAGAATGCTCCAGATATATTTTTTTATCTTCATAACTAGAATATTTCTTTTATTATTTTAAAAGCCAGAATTGGGTTTTGCGAGGAACAGCAAGATGCTATTATGACAATAAATCATACTGCGTGTTCCCGCCTTTATGAAATCCATCAAGGCCGATAATTATATTTTGTAAGTGTCTGAGTATTTAGAAAAACAGATATTTTTAAAGCGTGTTCAAGTAAAAATCAGCGTTTGTTACTTTGTTGGCTTCAATTGCAAAAGTTCCTTCCACTTCTTTTGTCTTGACAACCTGCATGTTCTGATCTAAACATTCGATTTTAATTCGAACATTATTAGAAGCGTCGCCAGTTTGAAATAAAATAAAATCTTCTGCGTAATTGATTCCGCCGCTGGTTGTGGCTTTACTTCTTGTTACAAACATATCTTCTTTGATAAATGTTCCGTCCACAACTTTGTAACCGCTTCTTTTTACAGAAATAGTAGTTTTAATTGTTGTATAACTTCTATCCGCATTTACATCCAGAGATTTCAAACGAAGTATTCCCGTTCGAGTCAGAATGTTCAAAATAAGCGGCTGATCAAAAGGCGAAGCATAAGGCACAGCGTCTGAAAGATTCACATGCTGATTTGCCAAAGCCGGTTGCGGAACAATAAGATCGTTCAGATTTGTTGGAGAAGGAATCATCTGCTCTGGATAATCTGATGCTACAAATTTGTACTTTCCATCATTTAAAGAAAATGGATAAAGCGAACTGTAATTGGCAAAATACTCTCCATTGTCTTTGTAAACAAAAAGCGGTCTGGTAGAAATACCAACATTCAAATTCCACGGCACATCATTTAATTGAAAATCTAATAGTTTTACTGTAGAACTTTCATATCTAAAATCGTCGCTTGAGCAAGAACTTAATACAGAAAGCAATATGCCTGCTCCAAATATTAGGTGTTTAATGATTTTCATAATAGCTAAATTTTAAAAATGAAGACTATTTTGCTTTTCATACTTTCTACAGCTACCGACTATAGATTTTGGTTTTGAGAATTGAGTAAAAAATTTGGTTTGGTTCATAATTTTGGTTTTTAAGTTAGTTAGTAAAATCAATTAAGATTATGAAGCAAATCTAGATATAGCGTATTGTAAAGAGGGGGAAATATTGCTTTTCAAAAAGGGGCAAATTGCTATTTCAGGGGTACAAATCAATTATATCATATCTTTTTCCTACTTTTTTTATTAGATGCAAAAAAAATATCATAAATAAAAACAAATTTACTAATCGCTCATTTTAAGATTTATAGAATCCATTTCAATAAAAAAGCCTCATTAATTAAATGAGGCTTTTTTGAGAAAAACAAACAAATATCTTAACGAAATTGTCGTCTATATTCAGCTGGCGTATAATTGTATTTAGCTCTAAAACATTTTCCGAAATATTTTAAATCGTTAAAACCAACTTCAAAGCCAATTTCTTTAATTAATAAATCATCATTTTTTAGAAGTTCAGCTGCTTCAGCCAAACGTAAATCTCGAATAAAAACAACTGGAGAAACGCCTGTAACACTTTTTAGTTTATTGAAAAAACTGGCACGTGACATGCACATTAATTTCCCTAATTCATCGACAGAAAAATCAGAATTTGACATATTTTCTTTAACTAATTCAATAACCTGAAATATAAACTTTTGGTCTTTATTTGAAATCTGAAGCGGTTCTTCTTTTGAAATATCGATTGTGTTTCCTGTCGAAAATAACTGCTGAAGACGCAAACGCTGTTCTAAAACATTTTTGACTTTTGCTTTTAATAAACTCACATTAAAAGGTTTTGTCATATAATCATCGGCGCCATACTCTAAACCTTCCAATTTACTTTCTATAGAAGATTTTGCACTGAGAAGAATAACCGGAATATGACTAGTCGAAAAATTATCTCTAATTAGTTTCAGCATTTCTATTCCGTCTTTTTCTGGCATCATAATATCGCTGATAATAAAATCTGGCAATAATTCTTCTGCTTTAGAATAACCTTCATCACCGTTTTCTGCAGTATAAATCGTGTAATCGTTGTCTAAAACAGAAACAATAAAACGCTGTAATTCTGGATCATCTTCTACAATTAGTCCGACGAGATTTTCTCTTTTGGTTTCTTCATGCGGTAGAATTTCTTCTTCATTTTCTAAAGCAATTTCATCAAAAAAATGTGCTTCATTTTCCTCCAATAAAATATCTACATTCTCTTTAAAATGCTGATATCCTTTTAGAAATGCAACCTGAAAACTACTTCCTTTTCCAGCTGTACTATCAACCAAAACTTCTGCGCCAAGTTTGTCTGCCAAATCTTTTACAATAGAAAGTCCCAAACCTGTACTTGGATTCAATGGATTTTCATTATAATTTGAAAAACGAACAAACAATCTTTTTTGAATCGTTGGACTAATTCCTGGTCCGTTGTCACTAACTTTAAGCAATATATGTTTTTCTGATTCTTCAACAGAAACTTCAATAACATCTCCTTTATGGCAATATTTAAAAGCATTAGAAAGAAGATTAATGAGAATTTTATCCAAACTATCTGGATCTGCCCAAATATTTAGGTTAGAAGAACTTGTGTTTACTTTGAGTTTAATATCATTTTGAATACTCATTTCCTGAAAATCTTCGCAAATTTTGGTTGCAAAATCACTCAAATTTATTTCGCGAACTGCCAATTTCTTGTCTTGAATTCTTCTCAAATCTAAAATCTGATTAACTAAATTCAACAATTTATTACTGCTTTTTTCAATAACGCGAAGTTGGCTTTTTACCGAATCTTTTATTTCATCGTCTGAAAGCATTACTTCTAAAGGAGCCGCAATCATAGTCAGCGGAGTTCTGATTTCATGTGAAATGTCGGTAAAAAATTTCAGCTTTAATTCGCCCATTTGTTTCTCTACTCGAACGTCATTACGCAGTTTTACAATCGTAATAATGGCTCTTTTAATAAGTAAAAACAAACCAGCAGCAATTAACAGATAACAGAAATAAGCCAAATTTGTACCCCAAACAGACGGACGAATAGTAATTTTAATCTGTCTTTCATTATCCATCCATAAATTATGACCATTTGTAGAAGACACCAAAAGCGTGTAATTTCCTCGTCCTAAATTGGTATAATTAATTGATTGTCCTCCTTTTATAAAATTCCATTGTTTATCAATTCCTTCCAGTTTATAGCGATAAACAATATTTTCGCTTTTAAGATAATCTAATGCCGAAATCTGAACTCTGAAAAAATTCTGATTGTGTTCTAAGGTAACTTCTTCCAGTAAATCTGGGTTTTTAGGCGTTTCTGGATTTAATTCGTGTAATTCTTTATTGTTTACCAAAAATCCAGAAATCGCTAAATAAGGTTTAAAAGTAAAAGGCTTTATAGCTTCTGGTTTGAAACAAATAACGCCGTTTGAATATCCTACAGCAATTTCTCCATTGGCAAGTTCACATTTTGTAGCCTCAGAAAATATCTCAGTTCCGATAATCGATTTTAGTTCTGGAAAAGTTTCTGCGCTATTATTTTTAGGATCAAAACGCACCATCTGGTTATCGCTCATCAACCAAATTTTTCCTTTTTTATCTTCTTGAATTGCAACTACTCCTTCAACAGGAAAAGAAACCATTTCATTCCAAATCGATTTAACGTTTAGTTTTCCTTTTTTATCCAAATCAGCTAATATTAAGCCCATTCCGTTGGTTGCCAACGCCATTTGGTTATCGTGCGTAATTAGAATATCTAAAATATCATTGCCTGAAACCTGAGAATATTCATTGAATTTAACCTTACTTGTCGACTTATTTTCTTCTGCAAAAGAGAATAATTTATAAGAGGAAATAAAAAATATTTTATGGTCTTTATTTTCAACTATCGAACGAACTTTGTCAGCCGTTTTTATAGGATAGTTTTTTAATTCATTTTTAAAATTAACAAAACGAATTCCGTTATTAGATTCACGAATAATATTGACGCCGCCACCCCAAGTTGCAATATAAATCTCTCCGTTTGAAGCTTGAAAAATTTTAAAAATATCATCAGAATTTATACTGTAATTATCCTTTTCATCGTATTTATAATGAATAACCTTATATCGAAACGATTGGTTGGTTGGCAGTAAACAAAACAAACCATTTCCTCTTGTACCAATCCAAATTCTGCCTTTGGTATCTTGAAGCATGCTGTAAATATCTGCTCCCCAAGCTGGACCTGATTGAGACAATGTTCCGTCTGAACCTAAAAATCCTATTTTTCTTTTTTGAGAATCAAACAAAGCAATTTTCTCTTTACGACTGCCAACCCAAAGATTGCCTTTGTTATCTTTCATCAAGCTTCTTACATTGTGTTTATGATGATCGCTTGAAGAATCTAGATTTAAGGTAGAAAAATTGCTATTGCTAAAATTAACCAAATCTAAACCTTGTTTGAAAGAACAAAACCAAAGATTTCCCAATCTGTCAAACATGGCCGTGTGCATCAAATCTGAAACTGATTCTTTAGATTCGTTAATACAGCGAATTATTGAACTCAATTTGTCATTCTTCTCATCCCAATAAGAAAATGGCGCATTATTAGACTGAATCCAAACGGTTCCGTTAGGCGAAGTAAGCAGAAAGCTTTTTCTTTCTCCGGCACCAGTTGCAGAATCACTATAATCAACTTTCATCAATTTTATTTTTCCCGTAACAAGATCAAATTGATAAACTCCAGAACCTAAAATCTCAAACCAAAATTGTCGAGATCGTGTTGAACCTAAATAAGCGAATTTTTTATTTGGAAAACCAGCCAAAGTATTACTGTTGTAAGCAGTAAGTTTTCCTGTTTTTATATCATAAAAATAGAAACTTTGTCCGCTGGTAATGATAAGAATTTTGTTGCTGCCAACAAGTTCTGTCTGGATAATATCTTCTTTTACGCCGAGTTCAAAATCAAAAAAAGTACTTGATTTTTTATTATATCGGGTAAATTTCCCTTCATTTCCTCCAAACCACAGATCTTCTTTTGTTTCCATAAAAGAATGAAACAAATACGATTTTCCGTTAAAAAAGAAATGTTGAGGTTCTGAACTTCCTTTATTCAATCTGCAAATTCCGCCATCTGTAAAAAACCAAGTTGTTCCTAATGCATCTTCAAAAACATCATGAATCTTGCCGCATTTTTGCGTTGGATCAAATGCTATTTTTCGAACTTTTTTATTGGCTTCAAAAGCGATTAAATAGTTTTTATCTTCAGGAAACAGCCAAACTCTTCCTGAAGGCATTACTTTAAAATCGACAAATGCAATATTCGAAGATTTTAAAGCTCCGTTTTCAATTGGATAATGAAAACTAAGCTGACGTGTATCGAAGTAATAAATATCATTTTTTTCAGATTGAATCCAAATTCGTCCGTTTTTATCAAATCTAAATTTAAAAACGCGATTCGAAATTAGATTTAAAGAACTGTTTTGTTTTACTCTGAATTTTTGAAAAGTACTTCCATCATATCGAATCAAACCATTGAAAGTTGAAAGCCAGATAAATCCTTTCTGATCTTGCTGAATGTCAAGAATACGCGATTGTCTCAACTTTAAATCATTTGCAAAATGAGTTAGAGTTCCTGAAGGCTGAGAAAAGCACACGCTGGTGAAACAGTAAAAAAAGATGATAAGTAGATTTCTCTTCATTTAAGACTTTATAAAATTAAGCAGATTACAAAAATATCAAAATTCCATTGCCAACCTAAAACTACCTTCATTTCGAGCAAAATACCACCTTAAAAATAGCGATTTGTCTACCTTCTTAAAGTTAAGCAAAAACGATAAGCATTGCGCAAAGCTTTATAACATACTTTAAATAGCGATTTATACCAATTTGAAAATCACAAAGATTTTAGTTTTGTCAATTAAGAAAAAGAGTCGGCAATAAAGGAAGAATTATCTAAAGCTGATTTCTTTTTATCACTATAAACAATCTAGAACTATCTAATTATTCTTTCCTGAAAATTAAACCCGATTTGTATTGTTGTTTTTTTTCAAGACAATAAATCAAAAAATATTAAATTTAACAATACCAAAAAACCTATGAAAAAAAAATCTGCTATAATTATTGCGTTGCATTTTTTTGCTTTAACCACTTTTGCGCAAGAAAACTATCCGTATAAAAATCCCAATTTACCAACAGAACAGCGCGTTAATGATTTGGTTTCGAGAATGTCCTTAGACGAAAAAATCAATCAATTAATGGATTCTTCGCCAGCAATCGATCGTTTGGGTGTTCCAGAATATAATTGGTGGAACGAATCGCTTCATGGCGTTGCAAGAGCTGGATTTGCAACAGTTTTTCCGCAATCTATTTCAATTGCATCTTCTTGGGATCGCCAATTGGTATTGGATGTTGCTACTGCCATTTCTGATGAAGCTCGTGCGAAACATCACGAATATTTAAGAAGAGGACAACACGGCATGTATCAAGGATTGACATTTTGGTCGCCAAATGTCAATATTTTTCGTGATCCGCGTTGGGGGCGCGGTCACGAAACTTATGGAGAAGATCCTTTTCTAACCAGTCAATTAGGTTTGAATTATGTAAATGGACTTCAAGGAAATAACGAAAAATACCTGAAAGTAGTTGCTACAGCAAAACATTACGCAGTTCATTCTGGACCAGAACCATCTCGCCATTTTTTTGATGCCAACACAAGCGATAGAGATCTTTATGAAACCTATCTTCCTGCTTTTCGCACTTTGGTCAAAGACGGACATGTTTATTCTGTAATGGGAGCTTACAATCGTTTTAGAGGAGAATCTTGCAGTGCGAGTCCATTTCTTTTTAATATCCTTAGAAATGTTTGGGGATTTGACGGTTATATCGTTTCTGACTGTGGTGCGGTGACAGATATTTGGAAATATCATAAAATTACCACTGATGCTGCAAGCGCTTCGGCTTTGGCGGTAAAAGATGGTTTAGACTTGGAATGCGGAAGCAGCTTTAAAGCCTTAAAAGAAGCCGTTTACCGCAAATTGATTAATGAATCTGATATTGACATTGCTGTAAAACGTTTATTTACAGCAAGATTTAAACTAGGAATGTTCGATCCAGATGAAATTGTTCCTTACGCTCAAATTCCATTTTCTGACAACAATAATGCGGCGCATGACTATCTTGCTAGAATTGCTTCACAAAAAAGTATTGTGCTTTTGAAAAATCAAAATCATACATTACCGCTTTCTAAAGAAATTAAAACTGTTGCGGTAATTGGACCAAATGCTAACGATATTCAATCTCTTTGGGGAAATTATAGCGGTGTTCCAAGCAATCCTGTAACGGTGCTTAAAGGAATTCAAAACAAATTGGAACCCAATGCAAAAGTTTTATACGCAAAAGGAACCGATTTAGCGAAAGGTGTTCCTGCAATGAAAATTATTCCGTCTATTTATTTTCAAAATGAAAACGGAACTCAAGGTTTAATTGGAGAATATTATAACAATTCTGATTGGAATGGATCGCCTTTGTTTACAAGAACAGATGACAAAATAGATTTTCATTGGGATATTGACACTCCTGATCCTCGCTTAAAAATGGGCAATTACAGTGTAAAATGGACTGGCTTTCTTACTGTTCCGAAAACTGGCACGTACAACATCTCAGAATGGTCAAAACCATTTATGACCGTTGAGATTGAAGGCGGCAAAAGTACTGGTGGAAAAAATAATCATCATCCGCGTTTTCGTCCTCAAAAAATACATTTAGAAGCTGGAAAAAAATATAAAATCGAAGTAAAATATCAGAATTTTTACGGTGATGCCATTGCTCAATTGTTATGGGCAGAACCAGAAGAAAACTTAATTACAGAAGCCGTAAATACAGCAAATCAGGCTGATGCAGTAATTCTTGTTTTAGGTTTAAATGAACGTTTAGAAGGTGAAGAAATGAAAGTCGAAGCCGACGGTTTTAATGGCGGCGACCGCACAAGTCTTGATCTTCCATCGAATCAGGAAGAGCTTATGAAAGCGGTTAAAGCAACTGGAAAACCTGTCATTTTAGTTTTAATTAATGGAAGCGCGCTTTCTGTAAATTGGGCAAATGAAAACTTGCCTGCAATTTTAACAGCAGGATATCCAGGTCAGCAAGGCGGAAATGCAATTGCAGACGTTCTTTTTGGCGATTATAATCCCGCGGGAAGACTTCCTGTTACGTATTACAAATCGGTAGATCAGTTGCCTAAGTTTGAAAATTATGATATGGAAGGAAGAACTTATCGCTATTTTCATAAAACACCTTTATATCCGTTCGGATTTGGTTTAAGTTATACCAATTTTCAATATTCTAATTTACAACTTCCTGCGAGTTTAGCTTCTGAAACAGATTTTAAAGTTTCTGTTGACGTAACCAACACAGGAGAACGCGACGGAGATGAAGTTGCCGAATTATACTTGAAAGACGAAAAAGCCTCTACTCCACGCCCAATTTGGCAGTTAGAAGGTTTTGAACGAATTCATCTTAAAAAAGGAGAAAAGAAAACAGTTACTTTTACCATTACTCCAAGGCAATTATCTCTTATTGACAAGAAAAAACAGCGTGTTATAGAACCTGGATGGTTTACTATTTCCGTTGGAGGAAAACAGCCTGATGGTTCGAATGATATACAAACTGGAAGAATAAATTTTACTGGTAAAACAGTTTCTCTTGAAAAGTAAACTTTTTAAAATTAATCATTAAAGAGCTTCAATATTTTGAAGCTCTTTTTTTTAAGAAGAATAAAAATCTCAATTAAGGTTAACGACAAATATCAAATAAGACTTTTTTTGTGTTTTGGATTGAATAGCATCGCCGTACATAAACAGTTTTTTCGTGATTTACTTTCCAAAATTGGACAATTAATACAGGTTTTACAACCGTCCCAAAAAGCTTCATCAATTGGAAGTTCTGAATAAGTAACAGGCTCAAATTCGAGTTCATGGTTCATTTTCATCACGGCCAAACCAGTAGTAAGGCTAAATATACTTGCATCTGGATATTTTTGACGGCTTAAATCGAAAATTTTTCTTTTTATTCGTTTTGCTAAACCTGTATGCCTAAATTCTGGCGCAACTATTAATCCTGAATTAGAAACAAAAAGATCATTATCCCAAGACGAAATAAAGGCAAAGCCCGCCCACCTACCGTCTAATGCAAAAGCAATAACTGCTTCTCCTAACTGCATTTTATTCTCGAGTAATTCAATAGATCGACCAGAAATTCCAGTACCTCTCGCTAATGCAGATGAATGTGTTACTTCTGCTATTTCTCTAATCCAAGAAGTATGGCTAATGTTTGCTATTTCTATATAAAAATCTTCTTCTGTACTTAGCTTATTATCATCTTTTAATAGTCCAGAAAGTCCTTTTTTTTCGAAAGATGATATCTTTTTTAGTTGAGTTGTCATAATTAAATAAATTATCAATTTTGTGTAAGCTTTTTTTAAATTTCAAGCACAAAATCAATACACAACTTAAAGACCAAAAAACATAACTAATTGTTTTAAAGAAACTTAATACTATTTTAGATTTTAAAAACCTATCAAATTGATAATTTTACTATCAATTTGATTCTTAAATTCTTCCAATTAATTTTAAACATTTCACTTTTGTAAAACTAGAAAACTAATAAACTTCTATTTCTCCAATTTTTAATACAGATTCTGCAGTTTTACTTTCAAAATAAAATCTAATTTTAGATGATTTTACTTTATCAAAAACAATATCATTTTTAGTATTTGCAATCAATTTATTTGAGTTTGCAACTTTTTTCCATTGCCCATTTTTTTCTAAAATTCCTACGCTGCAAGTTTGATCAATAAAGTTTTTATCTTTTTTATCTACAAATGACAAAATTGTTTTGTAGAATTCTTTTTCTGATCCAAAATCAATTTCAATCCAATTTTCTTTCTCTGCAAAAATTTTATTTTCATAATAATTTCTCACATTGTCAAAATACCAAATTCTGCCATCGTTTAATTTATTTAAATCTTTTGAATCTGAATTGGATGTAGCCACTTTCGGAAAATCTTTTTCTCTAATATTTACCCCCAAATTTAGTTCTTCTTTTGAAGGCTGATCTATGTTTTTATTGGTAGAAAGATTAATTATTTTCTTTTCTAAAGTTGAAGGTTTCACAACCATTTTCCCATCTACATAAACAGACAATCCTTTTCCTTTTTTGTAATGATTTCCACTTTTATCATATAAAATAGTCAGGTTTTGACCGTGATAACGAACGTTTTCTAAACAGAAATATGTCAAATTATCTTCTACAAGCGGATTGATTTCTAATTTATTGCCTTGTGTAGGTCTGATGCCGCACAAACCCGTAATAATTAAATCGTTAAATTCCGAATGATTATAATGCTCGCTTCTTTGGTCAAAATCGGCAATTGCGCCTTTTTCATCTGGATAATAATTTTCTAGAATATTCAATTTTCCATTTTTATAATGCTGATTAGCATATTGTTTCAAAATTTCCCAATAATCCTTTTTAGTAATCTCTTTTTGATTGTAATTATTTAGGAGATTTGCCATTCCCAACAAAACTTGAGTTGTTTGATACGGCCAACTTGGCCCGTTCCATTGGCATTCTTTTGCTCCATTTGGACCAAATCGATATTGTTTCATATAATATTGATAGGAAGGTTCAACGGTTCTTAATCCGTATGCACCTCCAAAATGCTCTGGAGAACGCAAACGCGACCAAGCCGAATTGTATTTCTGATTATCATCTGGCAAGTTGTAAACCCAAGGAACAAAACCAACCAGTTCGCGTCCGCGAATAAAATCCCAATATTTTACAAATTCATTATTAACTTTAAATCGATCTGTAAAATGCCTTAAAGTCGGATTCCACAATTTCTCCTGAAAATTTTGTTTTTGTTCTAATGCTTTTTGCTGATATTTTTCAGCCAATTTTAAATCGTCATTCAATAAAGCAATTTTAGAAATCGCCAAAGCATTTGCATACATATAACTATTTATCGAAGGACGAAATCCGTCGCCGCCAGTAAATCCGTCAGTTCCACCGCTCGCATCTATGGAAGAAATTGTGTTTTCTGTGGCATCCATAACAGGTTCGACAAAATAGAGTTTTTTTGAAGCATCATAATGATCTTGCCAATCTGCATCAATTTTCATCATCGACGGCAATTGTTTTGTAATAAAATCTTTGTCTTGATTAATTAAATAATTGGCATAAGTTGCATCTGCAATCGATTCGGTATAACGGCGATTGTTTCCGCCATGCTGATACATAAAATCAATGTAATTATTTAGATATAAACGATCTTTAAGCCATCTTCCTTCATAAATATGAAAAACTGTCGCTGCATTTAAGGTATTGTAAGGCTTGTGATCCCAACTCATTGCATTTAGAAACTCTGTTACAACATAACCATAATCGCCAATATTTCTGAGATGCGCTTTGTAAACTTCCCAACGATAATAATAAACGTCTTCTATTTCTTTATCTGAAATTTCAAAAAATGGAATATTTTTCTCGTACCAATCGCTATCATTTCCATAGTGAGAAATACTTTTTTTATTAGAATCTATAAAATGAGTTTCGTTTTTTTGAGCCAAAATCGGCAAAGAAATCAGTAAAGAAAACAGGAGAAAATAATGTCTCATAAATTAAAAATCTTTCTTTGTTAAATTGTTTATATAGCAACAAATAAAGAGATTATAATTTTTTAAGACTGGACAAAAAATTTCATTCTTTCTCGAATTAGTCTCAATTCAGAGATTTTAATTGAAAAGACTTCTATTAATGTCTATTTTTTTTAAACACATAGTCCCGAAGCTTCGGGATAGTTTTGCTTTGTGTGCAAAAGGCGTTTCACTTGTTTAAACAAACATAGTTGGTGTCTCTCGTATTCAGAGCAGTTTGTCATTCCGAGGAACGAGGAATCTCCGCAAGTAGCTCCGTAATCATAGTCGATAATCTTTGTCGAGCTTCTCGTGGAGATTCCTCGTTCCTCGGAATGACAACTTTGAGGCTATGTGTTAGAAACTAGTTTCTTTTCATCACCTTTTCAAACAAAAAAATCTATCCCGAAGCTTCGGGACTATGTATTAAAAAAAATCTCAGCGTTTCATTTAATTATTCTTCACATCAAAAGAATTAAAAATTCCGAAACTGGTTTCTCCTTTAGCAACAATTCCAATTCTATATCCCATTCCCCATGGCGCATATTTATCTGGATTAAAACTCAAAGCTTCAATTTTTATCCAATCCGAATTTTTCTCTTTATAATAAAATTCCAGCGTTTTGGCTTTTTCTAAAACATTCATTTTCAATTCTACTTCACCAGAAAAACTTTTATCAATCTGTTTTAAAACTTGATATTCATTTTCTAAATTATTAAAAATCTTAATTCCGTTTTTAGAAACCGAGACGCCAATTCCACCCAATTCTCCAGGCCAAGTACTTTTGTAAATGGCTCCGCCCAAAGCAATTCCAGTTTCTGTATTGGTAATTTGCAAAGAAGTTTTTACTGTAAAATCAACCGATTTAATGTATTGACCTAAAAAAGTTCCAAGATTATGATTCTCATTTGAGGCTTTCAATTCTAAACCATTTTTAAAACTCAATTCTGGTCTTTCTTTTTTTGAAGGCCATTGCCAAGCCAAATTCAGTTTTTGATCTTTTTGAAAATTATCATTAAAATCCAATTCTGATTTTGGTCGATTTGCCGTGATATTATTTCGTAAAACTGGCCAACCATCTTCGCCCGCAACCAATTCTTCTATTACTCCTTCGCGTCCAACATAAACATCATAATCCATATTAAAAGCATGATACAGCATAAACAATCTGCCTTCTTCGGTCGTAATAACTGTTCCGTGACCTGGACATCTCCATTTTTCATTGCTAACCATAATTGGGTTTTGCGGATATTTTTCCCAAACACCACTTTCTAAGCTTTTAGTTCTTGCAATTCCTGTTTTATAATTACATCTCGCGTCGCAACAACCGCCAACGGCGTATAAACTATAAATATAATCTCCGAATTTAAAAAAACATGCACCTTCAACAAGCGCCGTTTCCCAAGGCTGACTGTTGGTATAAACTTTCTTTTTTGTTCCTAGTAATTCAGTTCTAGTTTCGTTGATTTCTTGCATCCAAATCCACGATTCTTTGCCGCAACCGTTACCGTCATTTTTCCAGAAAGCATATATTTTGCCGTTATCTTCCATTTCAAAAGCATCAATCGCACCGCAATCATCTTCTATAATTACTGGACCATTATCGATAAATTTACCGGTTTCTATTTTAGAAGCATCAATCCAAGCTGTTCCGCATTGCAATCCCGGATTTCCTTTTGTATTTCTATTGTGAGCCGTGTAATATGCGTAAATTTTATTCTGTTTTTTATCGTAAGCCAATTCCGAAGCCCAAAAATTATTTTCGCCCCATTGGTCTTTCATGTCTTTAAATCCGTTTGGAAAAACATGATTAATAAGTGTCCAATTTTTCAAATCTGTCGATTTATAAATCGTAAAATAAGGAGCCCATTCATTGGTAGTTGAAGTTGCGTAATATATATTTCCAACTCTAATAATCGAAGGATCTGGATTATCGCCAGGCAATGCCGGATTGACTAATTCTAAAGGTTTTGGATTGGTTGTTATAATTTGCTTTTTACTGCCGCATGAAAATAAAAGCAAAGCAATGAATATGTAGAGTATATTTTTCATTATATTTTTCATTATATTTTTTTAATTGTTGAGTGTGTTTTTAAACACATAGAAACATAGATTTTTTTTGCTTTTGAAAACGTTATGGAAAGAAAATAGTTTCTAAGATATTGTCGATACTAGATAACTTTGTCAAAGTTTTGAACTTTGACAAAGTTTGACGTAAAGTCACTTACTCGAAACTATGTTTGTTTAAATAAGTAAAACGCCTCTTCAACGTTTGCAAAATCTATGTTTCTATGTGTTTAAAAAACACTCAAATGTTATTTATTGTTTTTGAATAGTAGGCCAATCATCATTTTTCCATTTTAACTTTAAGTTGGATAAATACCAAGATTTTCCGTCTTTGGTATTATTTCCTTGATAGAAAAGCCAATATTGTCCTTTTTGATCTTTGAAAATATCTGGATGACCCGATTCTGCCGAATTCCATGTTCCAGATTTTCCGTTTTCTAGAAAAGGTTTCACGCCATTTCGTTCCCAATGAATTCCGTCTGTGCTTCTTGCAATGCCAATTTGCTGTGGCCCGTTGTTGTAAGCGCCAGCATAAAACATATATAAATATTTTCCTTTTTTGACGCAGGAAGCGCCTTCAACGCAGTTTTTTTCCCAATCTAAGGTGGGTTCCATTACAGAATTATTGGTTAATTGCGTCCAGTCTTTTTTATCGAAATTGGTTTTGATTGGTGCCGATGCAACTCCTTGTTTCTGAATTTTATAAGACGTATCTCGAGTAGCAAAATACAGAAAATACTTTCCTTGAAATTCTATCACTTCAGCATCAATCGCACGTCCGCAAGTCCAGTCTCCTGTTGGACTGAAAATTGGATTGGATTGATTTCTTGTAAAATGAATTCCGTCTGTTGAATAAGCATGACAAATGGCGTCTTTTAAGCCATTTCCATACGTTTGATAAAACAAATGAATCGTATCGTTTCGTACTAAAGCACCTGGTGCGCAGAGTCCGTTTTTCTCATATTCTGCTCCAGAATTAATTTCGCCTTCTTTTCTCCAGTCTTTTAGATTATCGCTTTTTGCAATCCCAATATGCCAGCCCGAAATTTCTTTTCCCGGAATCGAATAATACATCCAATAGCTTTTCTTGAAAAAAACTATTTTCGGATCTTTAGCAACTGGGTTTCCAGACGACGTATCTGTAAAATACATTTCGGGCTTTTCTTGAGCGAAAGAAGAAATCGTAAATGCAAAAAAAACAAAGATTAAGAGTATATTTTTCATTTGTATAATTTTAAAAAATTCTTTTTAGTTCAATTCCGTTCAAAATAGTTTTTCCAGTTTTTTGTTTAAAATCTACTTGAATTCCTTTACCGTCTTTTACGAAAATTGTAGTTTTTATATCAACTGCTTTTTCTGGTTCGAGATAATTATTATTTCCAAAATTTTCTAGAAAAAGCTGTTCATTAACCAAAACATCAAAAACTCTGAATGCTTTTTCTTCTTTCTGATTTTTCTCTGTTAAATTATAAGCCAGAGCTTCTCTGGTATTTCCTGAAATAAGTTCGGCAAAATATAAAGTCAATTCGTATTTTCCGTCTGGAACATCAAATTTAAAAGCTTCAATTCCTTCTCTTTGTGTTTGATAAATTGGATCATTTTCAGTTCCTTTTATCAATTTATTTGTTCCGTATGGAATTAGCGGATTTCCAGACATTTTATAAATTTCACCGCCAACATAACCCCAACTCCCTTTTGTATATGCTTTTTCTGGAAGCCAATTTTGCTGTGTCAGTTCATCTGTATATTGTCTTTGATCTCCTAAATTAACTCTAATATTTTCGAAAGGATATTTTGTGCTGTTTAAATTCGGTGCATAAATGGTGAAATGAATTGACGCAAAATCTTTTACACTTTCGTTTGAAGTCGAAAACGCTTCTACAAAATTATTTCCATTTTTGAACGGAACTTTAAAAATCGTTGAACCTTCTTTTATCTTTTGACTTCCTAAACTTTGCCCATTAATTTTTAAAGTAACTTCTTTTTCATTCGAAAAAACTTCTAAATCTTGATAAAAAACAGATTCATTTTCTAAACTCAAAACTCCAGAACGATTTGTCCAGTTTTTCGAACCAATGCTTACAACTGGCTTTTTCAGCAATCTAGCCTGATAAAAATAATACGCATCTTTCGGAATTCTGTCCCAAGAAATAATTCCTTTATTATTCATATGCGGCCAACTTTCGGCTCTTCCTTCCGAATTAAATTCAACTAAATTCCAAATTGTACCTCCCGCAACGTAATCGATATTTTCAATAGCATTTAAATAATGTTTATGATAAAGCATCGCATAATCCATTGTTTTATCAAACTTCTGCGGATTATCAGCACGCATTCTTCTATCGGCATCGGCACCAAATTCTGTAATTACCAAAGGTTTGTCTGGCAATAATTTATGATGTTTTTCAAGAAAAGTTTCTAAACCGCTAAAAACGCCATCGTACCAACCGTAATATAAATTCCATCCCACAATCATTGGAATTTTTGTTAACCCGACCGAATTGTACAAGTCAAAATTTCCATGATTGGGAAGCATTGTATAACGAGTTGGATCTTCCTCTCTGGTTGCATTTTCCAGTTTTTGTGCCAAAGCAGCGACATTTTTATAATACGTTTGTCTTTCAGCCGATTTTTCATCGTATCTCGGACGTAGCAAAACTTCGTTCATATTTGCCCAAACAATCACACTCGGATGATTAAAATTCTGGCGAATCATTTCGCGCTGCATTTCAATACTATTATCTTCAAAAGCTTTCGTTTCTGTAATTCGGTTTACTTCTGGAGTTTCTACCATTGCCAAAAGTCCGATTCTATCACAAGCTTCTAGAACCGAAGGATCTTGTGGATAATGCGCGATGCGAACAAAATTGCCTCCCATATCTTTAATGAGTTGCATATCTTTTTCTGCCAAAGCATCTGGCAACGCATTAGCCAAATCTTTATAATCTTGATGTCGATTTGCTCCAATTAATTTTGTTGGTTTTCCGTTTAAGAAAAAGCCTTTATCTCCGCTAAAAGAAAACCATCTAAAACCAATTGGTGCAGAAAATAAATCTAATTGCTCTTTAGTTTTTTTATCCGAAATAACAGCAACCAATTTATACAAATAAGGTTCATCTGGTGACCATAATTTTGGGTTTTGAATTGGCTTTGAAAGCTGTGAAAACGCTGTTTTAGAGTTTGGGTTCAAATTTAAACTAAAACTTAAAGTAGAAACTTCTATATTATTTTTATCCAATAATTTAGTTGTAATAATTATTTCTTTTGAAAGTTTGGAGTTATTTTCAATATTTCCTTCAAGTTTAAATTTAGATAAAGTACTTGAAACTTCTGGAGTTGTAATAAATATCCCTTCAGAAGCATAGTTTGTCATATCAAAATGAACGTCGTTTGTTGCAATTAAATAAACATCGCGATAAATTCCTCCGTAGAATGTAAAATCAGCATCCAAAGGCGGAATATTTTCGTTATAACTGTTATCTACTTTTACTACAATTTGGTTTCCTTTTTCAGGATTTTCGAATTGAAGAAATTCATTTATAGGAAAACTAAAAGCGGTGTATCCGCCAATATGCGAACCTACTTTTTTTCCGTTAATAAATACCTCAGTAGTCTGACTTGAACCTTCAAAATACAGATAAACCGATTTGTTTTTCCAATCTGGATTTACAAAAAGAGTTTTCTTATACCAGCCTTCGCCACGATAATATCCCCATTGGTCGTCCATGACATCCAATTTATTCCAGCTATGCGGTAAATTGACATCTTCCCAAATCACAGTTTTGGAATTTTCTAAATCAGCCAAACTTAATTTCCCTTTGTAAAATTGCCAATTCGAATTAATGGATTGCTTTATTTTTTCCTGACCAAATCCAGCCACGAAACAAAATAGACTTAAAAACAGTAAAATCTTTCTTTTAATCATTTACATTTAATTTTCTGGTTTTACCAATCTGCAATCAAATAATCCGCCCGCTGTATTTTCCGGATCGGCAGCAAATTGAATTGTAATCTGGCTTTTGTTTTTTAATAAGTTAGAAGGTATTTTGTACGTTTCATCATAAAACGAATTTGGCTTTTTAGCCTTTAAAACCTCTTTTGCAATTTCTACATTATCAACTAAAATTCTAAAGGATCTTTTTCCGCCATCACTTCCAAAATAAGTGCAAATAAGATTCGCTTCTGCGCTATTTTTGGTATTCATTATAAAACTAAAATAACCGCCATCGCGCGCGTCTCTCCAGCGCATATTTTGAAATTCTCCTGTAAAAGTATTTTTACCTTCAAACTGATGATCACGTTCTGGTTGCATTTCGCCAATTCTAAGATGATCTAAAGTTCTGGCTTCTAGCGCTTCTTCTTCCAATCGCTGTTTCTCAAAAACTTCTTTTTGGATTTTCCATTCGTCTGTCGAAAACTTATCCCAATATACCATATACCTATTGTTAGTTATAGAATACAAAGGCATTAAAGGTGTTTTTTGTGTATTATCTAAAGAAAATCTAAGCTTATTTTGATCACTTATATTAATCCAATTATTGATATCATTTTCATTCGAAACCAAAACTGGAATTTCTCTTGCCTTTATCGTATTCGTTCCTAATTCTCCAGCCAAAACTACTGGACCATAAAGCATTGCTACTTTATTTTGATTGTCTGGCATTTCTTGCTTATGAAGATGCATTGGCATTGTATATTCAATTATATCGCCTTTTTTGAGTGTATTCGAAATCACAAAATAACTTCCCGCATTTAGAGTTCCTTCAATTTTTTTCCCGTTAATTTTTACTGAAGCATTAGAAGTCCATTCAGGAACACGCAAATAGATTTTATTTTTGAAATTTCCTTCTTCAATAGTAAAAGTCACTTTATCATTTTCAGGAAAATTTCCAGTTTGTTTGATTTTCAATCCTTTTTCTTTCCAATTTAAAACTGATGGAATAAATAAATTAATGTACAAATCGCCCTCGCTTCCTTTTGCATAAATGGCTTCGCCGTATTTAGCGTGATTTTCCATTCCCGTTCCAGTGCAGCACCAAAAAGAATCGTCTGGAGTTCCAAAAATCTTTTTTTCTCCAGATTTTAGCGGAAAGTAATATAAAACCATCCCGTTTTCTGGATTTAATGACGGCAAAATATGATTGTAAATCACACGTTCGTAATAATCCATAAATGAAGATGATGGATTTAATTTATATAAATGCTCAGTCAATTTAAGCATATTATACGAATTGCAAGTTTCTGTAGTATTTGTACTTAACTGATTAGCCAATTTATCACGTTCACCAAAATGCTCATAATTACTGTTTCCACCAATTACATACGAATGGTGATTTACCACTTCTTTCCAGAAAAAATCTGAAACGGTATGCATTTTTGGATTTCCTGTTAATTCGTAATCTCTTGCCGTTCCAATCACTTTCGGGATTTGTGTATTAGCATGCAATCCAGCCAATTGATCTTTTTGGTTTTCTAGCGGAATTAAAACTTTTTCATGATAAAATCGTTGAGATAAATCCAAATATTTTTTGTTTCCAGTAATTGCATACACATTTGCCAAAGCTTCGTTCATTCCGCCATGTTCACAATCCAGCATTTTCTGAAATTGTTCTTTCGTTAGATTTTTAAATTTCACGTCAATCCAATCTGAAAAAGCAACGGCAATTTCTTTGGCTTTATTATTTCCTGTATACGTATAAGCATCAACCAAACCTGCCAAAACCTTATGCTGCGTATACCAAGGCACCCAACCTCCGTTTAAATCAAATCCTTGCGAGCGAATATTTCCAGCGGCAACTTCATCAAAAATTTTATCTCCGTCTGGAATTGCGCCGATATATCCCGTTCCTTTCTTTTTCTGGCATTCAGACAATTCACTTACAATATAATCTGCACGATCCTTAAATCTATTATCTCCAGTTGCTGCGTACATCAACGAAACTGCTGTAAGGTAATGTCCTAAAGAATGTCCCGAAATTCCTCTTGCCTCCCAGCCTCCGTAAATTTTGCCTTTCGGTGAAAGCCCCGAAAATTCCCTAAATCTCGAAAGCAGACGATCTGGTTCTAGTGCCAAAAGATAAGCGCCATCTTTATCCATTGCATTTTTGAATTTGCTGTCTAAAAGACGTACTTCGTTTAACTGAAATAAATCGGCCTTGTATTTTGCTTTATCTTTTACGGCAAAACCTTGCTGTGCTTGAATTCCGTTACATGCGAGAATGATTGCTAAGGTTTTAAATAAGCTTTTTTTCATGTTTTAATAAAATAAATATCCTTTAAACTTCGAAATATCTGAAGACAATTTTAATCCATATATTGCTCCAGCGGTGTGATTTTCTGGAACTTTGAAAGTAATTTTAAGCTTCTTTTTTCCTTTCAAATTCTCTGGCAATTCAAAGCTTTTCTCATAATATTGCAAAGGCAGTTTTTCGCCTAAATCTTCTGTGCTTAAAAGCTGATCATCGGCATAAATCGAAATTCCGTTTCCGTTTGAAGCGCTTCCCCAGAATGTTACAGTCAGAAATTGCTTTGAAGCTTTTTCATTTGATTTTATTTCATACGAGAAACTTTCATTTTTTGAAATACTTCTTCCGTAACGATTGTTTTCCCAAAAATGCCTGCTATCTTTTTCTAAAATTCGGGTCGAATTACCAGCTATTAATTTATGATTTTTTTCGTCTGATTCTGAAGAAACATCAATTTCATCGCTTACAACTTTCTGACGTTCAGTAATTTCTTCTTTCGAAAACATTTTTAAATAAACCGAATAACGCTGATGATGTATTTTATAAAACGGAATTAAAGTGATCTCGTTAGATTTACCATTCAAAATCCCTGCGCCTTTTGTTTTAAACTCTAGTTTTTTTCCTTCAACAGGAACAATCCATTTATTAATATCTGTTTCTGAAGATAATAAAGACGGAATATCATTTTGAGGCGTAACCCAAGAATTATACTGCATAGCATAACTTACCAAATCACTTCCTGGCATTTTATCTTTTCCTAAAGCTGCCGCCATTACTAGCGGGCCTCTCATAATAGTAACTAAATTAGGTTCGTCTTTAGATCTTTCGATCCAGAAATTTTGAGGCATTTCAATTTTAATTTTGTCTCCTTTTTTCCAATTGTTTGAAAGTTCAATGGTTTCGCCTGGTTTTCCTTTAAAAGAAACTTCTTTATCATTAATCCAAACCTTTGCTTTTCCTGCCCAAGAAGGATAACGAACAATCAATTTATTGCTAAAAGATTTATTCTCATTGATTTCTAAATGGATAATATCTTCTTCTGGAAAATTTGTTTTCAAGTTGATTTCCAATCCTTTTTCTTCCCATTTTAAAGTCGTCGGAATAAATAAATTTACAAATAAATCATTGTTGTTATGAAAGAAAACCGATTCACCATATTTCGCATGATTTTCCATTCCGGTTCCCACACAACACCAAACTTTCTCCAAATTATAACCATCGCTGTACGATTTAAATCCGCCCGGCATTAGAGAAGTATAATATGTCACGCCGCCAGAATCAGGATCTTGCGAAGCCAAAATGTGATTGTAGAGTGCTCTTTCAAAATAATCTAAATGTTTCAAATCTCCCGAAACTTCAAAAGCTGTTCTGGCTGTTTTCAGCATATTGTAAGTCGCACAAGTTTCATCAGATGTAAAACCTAAACCTTTTGTTTCGTCGCCGGGCTGAACGTAACGCTCGTAACGTCCGCTTCCGCCAATAACGTGATTGTGGCTTGTATACATTTGATCCAAGAAATTAAAAGTCGCGTCTTTGCTGACTTTATTTCCGTCCAATTGATATTGTCTTGCCGTTCCTGCAAAAGTCGGAACTTGCATATTAACGTGTCTTCCGTACAAAACATCATTTCCTAAAGCGGTATTTAAAATCACTTTTTGATGGTTGAATTTCATCGAAGCTTGCATGTATCTTTTATCGCCCGTAAATGCATACAAATCGGCTAAAACTTCATTCATACCGCCGTGTTCAATATCGAGCATATCATCAAATAAGTCTGGATTGGCTTTTAATGCAAAATCAGCAATTCTAGAACCTTCATTTTTAAATAATTCGAAAGCAATTTCGCTATTGCAATAAATATAGCAATCTCTGTAAGCTGCCAAATCTTTGTGAACGACGTACCAAAAATTCCCCATTCCGCCCCAAGGATAATTGGTTTCATCTCCTCCGTCTAACGTAATTTTTCCGTTTGACAGATCGTGCAATGGATTATCCCAATTTTTTCTTCCTAGAATATAATTCTGATCGGGATTATTTTTATTGATAATTTCAATTGATTCTTTTAAAGAAGCCATCATATAATCGACTCTTTTCTTGTATTCTAAATCACCCGTTTGTGCATACATTAAAGCGATTCCTGAAATATAGTGCGGCATTTCGCCCGGTCTGGTGTTTTTTGGCTGATTTGAGCCTTGATAATCTTCAAGTAAAGGAAGATTGGCTCTTTTTCGATATCCGTTTAGCATTCGATTTACATCCATTCCTAAAAGGTATTTTTGGTCAACTTTCATTGCATGATAAAACGGACTATTTTCTAATAATCTGGTATCATTTAATGGAAAATCTTTCCAAACAATCGGACCTGTTTCTTTGACAATATATTTGTTTTTTTCTTGTGCCGAAATGCTAAAAGCACTCGAAAGCAAAAGTGCCGTAATAAGATTCTTTTTCATCAAAATTTATATTTAACAGTTTTGTGAGATTGGGGTTCTTTATGAAATTGAAAACGCTCGTTTTTAGAGCTCTCAAAACTTCAAATAAATTAAAATTAGCTCCAATTTATCCGTCTTATTTTCCCATTTTTTAGTCCTTTTGTACCAAAAAAGACATTTTTTAAAGTATTTCATCATTTATATTTCTTACTGCTTTATTCTTTCCGAAAACCGCATTGTAGAAGGTTTTTTCAATAAAAAAATTATAGATTTTATACTGTAAAAATTCAATCAAAAAGTTTCAGTCGCTTCTTTTTATCAAATTGGAATTAAAATCGATTAAAAAACAAAATCCGCAAGTCGAAACTCACGGATTCAGTTTAAAAAAAGTGGTTTTATTTTTAATTCAGAATGATTTTTTGGGTCGAAATTTTACTTCCCGTTTTAACTTTCATGATGTAAATCCCTTTTGGAAGATCATTTAAATCTAAATTGATCGAATTATCAATTCCATAAGATTTGTCATAAATCTGTTTTCCGTTCATACCGTAAACTTGAATCTGTATTTCTTCTTGCGGATTTGAAACCAAAACATTCACAAGTCCTTTTGTCGGATTTGGATACACCGTTATTTTAATTTCATTGTTTTGAATCTCAACTTCATCAACAGCCAAAACTTCTTCTGCTTTTCCTGGTTTTCCTAAAACGCCTTGTCCATTGTCTAATTTTACAAAAGTCCATTGTTGTGTCGTTTGTTCATTAGAATCTAATTGTCCTAATTGTGCACCATTTGTTGTGCTAGAACCTGGAATTTCTAACGCTTTTCCGCTTAGACGGTTTATCATTTTAAAATAATTTCCAGAAACGGGAACAATACTCCATTGCTGATTACTCGTATTGGCATAATCTCTTTGAGTTGCCAAAGCGCCATTTGCTGTAGATGAACCAGCGATTCCAATAGTTTTATTAGAATGTAAAGCGGTGATTTTGTAGTAACCGCCAGAAGTCAACTCCAACTGAAACTTCTGATTCGTTCCGCCCAAATCATCCCATTGTGAAACGGCTGCATCGTTATTTTGCGAAACTCCAGCAATATCAATTACTTTTCCGCTATTACGGTTTACGATTTTGTAAATTCCTTTAGAAACTGGAGTTGTGGCATCGCCAATTTTCTCAAAATTCCATTGCTGATTACTTAAATCGGCATAATCATTTTGGGTAACCAAACTTCCGTTTATCGTTCCAGCTCCCGTAACTTCCAAACATTTACCGCTGTGATTGTTAACCAATTTGAAAGAACCATTGCTTAAACTCACAATTCCCCATTGCTGATTTCCGCCGTGTACATAATCCCATTGTCCAACCGATGCATCATTCGCGGTAGACGAACCTAAAACATCAACCGCTTTATTGCTGTGAACGGCGTAAATTGCGTAAGTTCCGTTTCCAATCGCCTCAACTCTAAATTTTTGATTTGCTCCGCCAACATAATCCCATTGACTGAATAAAGCACCATTATCATTTGATACTCCATTCACATTCAAACTTTTACCAGAATGACGAGCGGTGATTTTATAAATTCCTCCTGAAATAATATCAGAATCGTCTCCAGGTCTTGCGCCATTATAAGAATTCAGAACATCAATTTTATCAATATTGACACCGTTTGTTGCTCCTAAAATTTTGATTGTATTCGCTCCCTTGTTTAAATCTAAAGGTGCTTCAATATAATTTTGAGAAAATGCCGTTGCTAAACCTGTATCCATGAATTCAACATTTCCAATATTTACTCCATTCAACTCTAAAACCTGTAATATTTTAGCGCCTGAATTTGCATAATAAATACGAATTACTTTTTCTCCTTTATAATCAGAATTGACATTAAAAGTAACTGAAGCACTAGAAGATGTTAACCCTGTAATATAATTTGTACCGCTCGCGGTTGCTGATGTTGCCGAAGTAACTCCGCCCGCTAAAACCGCACTTTCTGCTTCATAAGTTGTTATCGGAATTGTCGGAACTTCTGTAATTACAATATCATCGATATTACACCATTTGCTTGCATTTGTGGTTGGAACCGCATGAAGTCCAACATTTAAAGAAGTATTTGTAGCCCCTGTTTTTATATAAAGATATTTGTATGGAAAAGCTGTTAAACCATTTAAAACCGAAGCATAAACATAAGTACCTCCATAATTTTCGGCAAACAGACGCGCTTCTCTTCCTGCCGCACTATTGATTCTGCCTTCTATTTTATAAGTTGTATTGGGTTTTAAACCTGTAATTGTCTGATACAATTTTGCTTCAGCCGTATTTGAATCTGTAATTACAGTTCCTTTAAATAACCCTGTTGCTGCTAAACTAGCTTTTGTTGTTGCATTATATTGTTTTTCAGCCCAAATGGTATTGCTACTTCCAGCCGAATTCCAAGTATTCCAGTTGGTTAAATCGCCTTTTTCGAAGTCATAATTTGCAGAAGAAATTTTAGCAATACTCGTTTCATTTTTAATAATGTATGAACTTCCCGTTACAATTCCGTCATTTGCGCGTAAAATTCGTTCTGCATTTCTTTGAAATTGTGCAGCCAAATCTGTGAATTTACTATCTCTCGGAAAGTCTTTGTGCATGTGCAATCCGTGAGCTGTATCGTTGATCCAAACTCCTGTTCCGTTTTTGTAAATATGATCTATAAATTCCTGTGGAGTTCCTGCCATTCCTTTAATGATTCCCATCATTCCGCAGACATTTGCAGCGGTACAATCACCGTCACCACCAGCTAATGAGCAGATTTTCAAAGTTTCCATATAATCATTTTGTCCATATAAAATGGCTAAAAATCCCGTTCCGTGGTTTGGATCGCTTAAAAGCATGATTTTATCATAACCAACAGCGTAAAAATTACGGTATTTTTCTGTCCATAATTCACGAACTGCAGCACGCCAATCGTTAGGGTATTTTTGATGCAAAGCTACGGCAACATCATACATACCTCGAATCCAGCTATTTCCTGGAACAACTTCCATCGATTTTTGAAGCACCACTCTCGCATCGGTTTCAAAATAAGCAATTGCGTGTGCAGCTGCCCAATATTGTCCCCAAGTCAATGCTTCTCCTTGTCCTGACATACTTGAAAATTTCTCTACATATTCAGCCGCTTTGTAAGGCAATCCGGGAAAATTTGCGCCCATCATTTCGTGTTCGATATAACATTCTGGAAGCCAATGACCGTTGTTGCCATTTTCTCTTTTTCCGAATAAAGGCGCGATTAGATTTTTGCTTGACAATAAACCAAGCGCATCTGCGGTTCCTCCAAAATCTCTCAAATCATGATCAATCCATTCTTTTCTAATATCTTGATACGTTACAGAAGGACCAAATTTTTCTAAAATATGTTGATTAAAAACTTCAACATGCTGATCGTCATCAGAATAAATTTTACCGTCTTCATAATTAGAAAAATAATTGAATTCGTCTTTTGTAGTTCCTCCTAAAGTTCCATTCAATAAAATAAACCAACTGTCTGGAAGTCCTAAAAGTGGTTCAACTGGCTGTTTTACCGTTGCGCCTGCCTGATAAAATCCGTCGGGAGTATTGTAAACTTTTAAGTATTCATAACCTGTTACAACTCCGCCGCAGCTTCCAATTAACATAGCTAATGTTTTGTCGTAATACTGTGCTTTTGTGATTGTTTTTGTTTGCGCTGAAATCAAATTGATTGTCAGTAAAAAAACAAATACAAATGTGAAAATTCTAAAATTTGATTGTCTGTTTTCTTTTCGGGAAAGGTGGTTCTTTTCACGAAAAAGAAAAGACAGATTAAAAAGTAATCTTCTTTTCATAATGGTTTTTATTTGGGTTAATAGATTAGTAAATAGACTTCTAAGGTAATTTTTAACCCAAAAAACAAGTATTCGAATTGTCTCACAATGACGACTTTTCGTACCAAAAACAATAAATTCTTATTTCTTTAATGATTTCCTGAATCAACTAAAAAAATCGCAAACGATAACCTAACTATTTGCTTTTTCAAGATAAAATGAAAGGCAATTTCATTATTGGGAAAGCTTCAGAGAAGCGAAATATTTATAGCAAAACATATACAACAAAAATATAAAGCTCCGGAGGAGCGACACGAATTTAAATTATAAAAAATATGCCGCTCCTCCGGAGATTTATTCCGTTCGTGTTATTTAAATTCTATAAATATTTTACCCCGCTGGGGTCTTTGGAATAATTTTAAACACAATAAAAAAACCTCGCAAAATAATTTACGAGGCACTCCAAAAAATAAAATAATAAAAAAATTAAAATCTTCTGATTTCCTTTAATAGTTAAAATTCAAATTGAGATTATTTCACCAACGGAAAAGCTACAATTCTCAATTTTGTAAAACCAATTGGAACTAAAGTAATCGTTTCCTGAACGTTATTTACATTTCCTTTGTAAACGCCGTCTCTTCCTGAAACGGGAAGATAAGCCAAGCCATTAACTGCTTTCCAATCTGGAATTTGTTTTGATTTTATCGAAAGTTCAATTGGTGCGTTTGCTAAATTCCATTTAAAATTTTCTTTCAAACCCAATTGTTTAACTTCGACATCTTTATCTAGGTTTTTAACTGATTCTTCCAATAAACCGTAATTCCAATTTGAAGTTGAGCTTAATGTAAAATATTCTCCTTCTTCTTTTTGAGTATCTTTTGACCAATTTTCATTCATTTTTAAAGCATAAACCAATGGTCCTCTTTCGATTACCTTCGAATTATCTGCCCAAGAAGAAGCATTTACTTTCATTGGAAGTTTTAAAGTTAATTTGTCTTTATTGTTCCATTTTCTATCTAAAGTTACAATTCCGTCTTTTGCTGTAAAATCAACTTTTTGATTATTGATGAAAATCTCAGCGTTTGTACACCAACTTGGAATTCTCAATTGAAAAGGAAACTGAACTGCTTTTTTCATTTCCATTTGAAAATCAATGTTTTCATTGAAAGGATATTGTGTATTTTCTGTAATTGTAATTTTTTCATTTTGAGTTCCAACAGTCGTGGAAAGAACATTCGGACTGTAGATTAAAGCTGCAATTCCGTTGTTTTTATTTCGATACCATAAATGCTGTGTAAATTTTGTCCAGCCTTGATGCATGTTGGCGTAACAGCAAGTATAACCGCTTCGAGCTCCTAAAACATTATTCATTTGACGGTCAAAAGGAAGTGAAAAAGCGTAAACACCACGCTGAATTTCAATCTGATTTGCCATCTGAAAATATTGTTTTTCATTATAAGAATCAGTAGTTTGCGAAGGCATTGCATTGAAAGTAGCTCTTTCTAAAGCATCCATATACGAAGTTTCTCCCGTAATTCCGATAATATCTTCTAGCGAATACATGGCTTCTACAATGGCGCAAAGTTCTGTTCCTTGTGTTGGCGCATTTCCGTGTAGATCTTCATCGGCAGAAAAAATTCCGTTTGGAAGTCCGTGAAGTGTCATTAAATCATTAAAACCTGTTTTTAGATTTTTCAAATAAGTTGAATCTCCGGTTCTTAAATAGTTTTCTGCTGGTTCTTTTAATGCCATTGCAACGTTTACGCCGTGTCTTCGCATCCAATGTTCTCCATTTGGATTTACCGCTGCGGCAATTACCCAATCTCTATTTCCCAGCCATTTACTCCATTCAAAAGATTGCTGTTTTATTTTTTCGGCCAAAGCCAAAAGATTTTTGTCTTTGTTAATCGTATAAAGCCATTGTACAATCTGAATATTTTCGCTTCCGCGTGAAGCCGACCAGTCCGTCCATTTTCCAATTGGAGATTTATCTAAAGTTTTCATCTGATAATCGAAAAATTTTGTCATAAAAGGCAAAACTCTCTTATCATTTGTTGCGGTATAATATTGCTGAATCACTTTTAGCATGACCATTTTTGGCCACCAATCTTCTCCTTTATCACTATTTTGAACATCGACTTTATTTCCCGTTTCACGTTCCCATTTTGTAATTGGTCCAAAATATCCAGAAGGACGCTGATTGTCAATTGTCCAGTTGATATATTTTAAAACTTTTTCCTTCAAAGCTTTATCATCAATTTGATACGCCAACGGAACAGCGCCATCTAACCAATATGGCGTTTCTTCCCAGCCATCTCCTTTTCCGCCAAGCCAACCGTTATCATCTTGGATTTTTTTATAAGTTTCATCAATATGTCCAGTCGAATTATGAGACATTACCAAAAGCTGATCTTTTAACCAACCGGAAGGTTTTATTTGTCCAAGCGGAATTTCATCAAAAACTCGATCTACATAGGCTGGCGTTTTTGTCTGCGCATTTGAAATCGCACAAAAACAGGCAAATACCAAAAAAGGAACAATTTTATTTTTCATTTTTTTTCTTCTAAAATTATAAAAAAATAGCTTCTGGAATTAGCTCACAATTCCAGAAGCTTCACTAATTAAGCTAACCAACCAAAAAGTTAACTAAAACTAACATAAAACATTAATATCCTGGATTTTGTACCAGTTTTGAATTCTTTTGCAATTCCTGTTGCGGAATCGGATAGATTTTCAAATAATCTTTATTTGTTTTTTGATGCGCAAACCAAGATTTTGTAAAGAAAGCTCCGAAACGAATCATATCCTGACGACGACGACCTTCTTGGTTGAATTCCCAAGCCAATTCGTCTAAAAATCTTCCGTATTGAATGTCTGCTCCACCTTCTACAGTTACTGTCATTTTATTATCGGTAACGCCATAATTGTAAACGCTTCCCAATAATAATTGTGCTCCAGTAACATTTGCTTTTGATGGATTACTGCTAAAACTTCTTGCTCTAACTTGAGAAACAATTGTTGCCGCACCTCCAGAATTTCCTGTACGTAACAGCGATTCTGCTTTCATCATTAAAACATCTGTATATCTGAAGAAAGGCACATCATTATTCATGTTTTGCTGAATACCCAATTCGATAGAATATTTATTGATTTGATATCCGTCTAATTGCTGGCATAAATCAATATTTGGCATTGTATTTCTTAAGATGAATGGTTTTCCTGCATCAGATCCGTAACCAGCTGTAAGCGGTTTTCCGTCATATCCTGATTGCAATCCATATCTAAAACCGTAAATTAAACGGTCATCTTGCGGATCGAAAGAGTTGATGAATTGAGGTAAAACGCCCATTCCGCCCCAGCCTCCAACATTGGAGTTATATGTAGCACGTTGAGAATCCCAAGAACCTAACATCCAAAATTGCAATCCTCCAGCTTTTACTTCATCGTAAGGAATTGCCCAAATAGTTTCAGGAGAATTTTCATTTTTCGGACTAAAAGCATCTCTAACCGTTGCCGCTAGCGCAAATTTTCCAGAAGCAATAATAATATCTGATTCTTGAATACATTCATTATACATTGGAGTTCCTGTATAAACTTCTGCATTTAGATACATTTTTGCCAAAAGCGCGTGCGCACCCCATTGTGTAAAACGTCCGTAAGTTGAAACTCCAACTGTCTGACTTAAAGACGGCATCGATTCTTTGACTTCATTAATAATAAAATCAAAAACCTGCTTACGTGTTTTTTGTTCAGGTAAAAAACCTGGCTCTACAATAAAACTGGTTTGAACAGGAACATTTCCGAACAAATCACAAAGCACGTAATAGTAACTTGCACGAACCATTCTGATTTCGGCAATCAATTGTTCTTTTCCTTGAGAAACCGGAATTTGTCCGCTTTCTACTTGGTATATAATTTTATTAGCTTGAGCAATTCCGCCGTAGGCTTGATTCCAAACCGTTTGCAACTGAGGCTGAAGTGAAGTCCAAATATGCTGATGAACCTGTTTGTAAATTCCGCCATCTACCCAACCGTTCGGGCGTCCTGGATAAATGATTTCGTCTGCAGCTGTTTCCTGCATTTCCCACCAACCTGGTCTGTTGGCGTATAAAGTTCTCCATTGCGTATAAGCTGGTCCAATCAAAGAAGCCAAATCGCCTTCTGATGGATTAAACTGATCGTTTGCAATTGTACTGTACACATTATCATCTAATTCTGTACATGAATTAAACATAAAAAGAGAACATGCCAGTATTGAAAGTATTGTTTTATTTTTCATGATCTTTTAATTAAAATGTAGCGCTAATTCCTAAAGTGTACGTACGCGTAGTTGGATATTTATCTCTATAATCGTTTCCTGGAGTTACTCCTTCTGGCGATAATTCTGGATCTAAACCTTTGTATTTTGTAAATAAGAAAGTGTTTAAAGTTGATCCGTAAATTCTGAAAGAATCAAAGAATTTGAATGTATTTCCTTTGAAAGTATATCCTAAAACAATGTTGTCAATTTTCCAGTAATTTCCATTTTCGATGTAATAAGAATTGTATTTTTCAGATTCTGTTAAAACTGCTTTTCCAAAAACTGGATCTAAAGCCGTTTTTAATCTGTTACGTTCAACGTTTCCGTTTTGTTCATAAAACATACGGTCAAAGTTTAAGATTTCGTAATCAAAAGCGCCACGCATTGTAACTGTAAAATCTAGGTTTTTATATTTTACTGTATTATTGAAAGCTACATTGTATTTTGGAATACCGTTTCCTAAAACCTGACGGTCGTCATTTGTGATTTTTCCGTCTTTATTTAAATCATCATAAACCCATTTTCCTTGGTCTGTAATATCGATAACTTTAAATCCGTAAAAATTTCCGACTGGCTGCCCTACTTGTAAACGGTGTGTACTTTGCTGAATTGGCTCTCCTGTTGAACCGAAATCTGCATAATCATTTGCTGATTTGTAACGAGGATCATCACTAAAAGAAACAAATTTATTTTCGTTGTAAGATCCGTTGATTTGCGCATTCCAAGTCACATTTGCATTTTGAATTACATTATAACCTAATGAAACCTCGATTCCTTTGTTATCCATAACTCCGGCGTTTGCAAAAGTAGTTCCCACTAAATTTGGCGGTTGAGGCACTGGGAAATTGAATAATAATCCGTCTGTTCTTCTTTTATAAACATCGATTGTTCCTGTAAATCTGCTATTGAATAATCCGAAATCAAGACCAATATTTGTTTCTTTTTTCTCTTCCCAAGTCAATCCAGGATTTGGATTTTGGAAAGGAGAAAGTGTCTGCACAAAATTTCCATTATAATAAAATGAATTATTTACACCAGAAAGTCCCAATTGAGAAAGTCCCAAATAATAACCTCCAGGCGCTGCTCCCGTGATTCCGTAACCAGCTCTAATTTTCAAGTTATTAACCCAAGTAACATTTTTAAGAAATTCTTCTCTATCTAATCTCCATCCTCCAGATACAGCCCAGAAAGTTCCCCAAGGATTATCTGAACCAATAAATTTAGAAGAACCTTCACGACGAACAGTTCCGCTTAAAAGATATTTACCAGCATAATCATAATTTAAACGAGCAAAACCACCGATTAAGTTGTATGAGTTTTTGTAGCTTGTCGCAAATGGAGCTCCATTTAAATACGTTAATTTTCCTGTTGGACCAAAGTTTGTCGCCGCACCCATATTGTTGTACGTAAAATAATCTGTAGCAAAATTGTACGCATATTGCGAACTGCTTTCATATTCTGTATCAAAATAACTGTAACCAACTAAACCGGTAATATGATGTCCTGAACCAAACGTTTTTTCGTATTGAGTTGTAAAATCTAACGTTTGGTCAATAAATTCTTCAGAACCTTTATTTGCATAACCATTTAAACCTCCTAAAAGATTTGAAGAGTGGAATTTATTTTCATAATAACCTCTAGTAGTATTACTTGTAACGCGTCCCATACTTAAATTGAACGTTAAGCCATCAATAGGTTTAAAAATTAAACCTAAGTTAGAACGTGTTCTGTGTGTTTTACGTTCTCCTAAACTGTTTTTTAAATCAGCAACTGGATTAACAAAAATCGCAAAGTTCTCATAATAATCTCCTGCATAATTTGCTCCTTCAGGTTTTAAAACTGGTGCAGTTGGATTTGCAATAAGAGCATTTCTGTAAATTACTCCGTTAAAACTGCTTCCAACACTGTTTACATTCAGAACATTATCCTGATTGTTGATTCCTAAAGTTACTTGCAGTTTATCATCAAACATTTTATGATTTACGTTGATGTTTGTGTACAAACTATTATTGTCAGATCCCATCATAATGCCTTCAAAAGCACGATAATTTACAGAACCGTAATAATTGGTTTTGTTGTTTCCTCCTCTTATCGAAAGATCATAAGTTGTACTGATGTTTCCTTGTGTAATTTCATCAATCCAGTTTGTGCTTGCGCCTTTATCTGAAGCTGCTGGAATAATTCCTTTTTTAATAGCATCTCGATATTCATCAGCAGTTAAAAAATTTGGAGATTTTACAATTGTCTGTGTAGAAGTAGTTTGTTGGAAACTAATTTCAGGTTTCATATCTTTTTTAGTTCCTTTTTTGGTTGTAATCAATAATACACCATTATTGGCTCTTGTACCGTAAATAGCCGCAGCAGAACCATCTTTTAGAATATCGATAGTTTCAATATCTTCTGGAGCAAAATCTTTTAATCCGCCTGGAATTCCGTCAATTAAAATAAGCGGTGGCGTTGGATTACTAATACTTGAAGTTCCTCTTAAGAAAATGGAACTTCCAGAATCTGGATTTCCGCTGCTGCTTGTTACTGTTAAACCTGCCACTTTACCTTGCAAAAGCTGTCCGACATCTTTTACTGGAGCTTGCACAAAATCTTCTCTTGTTACGTGAGCAACGGCGCTGGTTAAATCACCTTTTTTCTGAGTTCCGTAACCTACAACCACAATTTCATTCAATTTCGCAGCTTCTTCTACTAATTTTACGGTTATGTTTTTTTGGTTGTTAATAGTAATTTCTTTGCTTTGGTAACCGATAAAACTGATAACTAAAATTCCGTTTGATGGCGCTTTGATAGAAAAATTTCCATCAAAATCTGTAGACGCTGTAGTTTTGGTTCCTTTTACTAAAACATTTGCTCCTGGTAATGAGAGACTGTTCGAATCAGTGATTTTTCCTGAGATTGAAATTTCATTCTGAGCATAACCGCTGGCAGCACAGAACAAAATGGTAATAAAAAGCGATAAAGCCCTAAAAAAGCTCAAGCGCTGTAATCTAATACTGTTTTTCATTGATTTTTCATTTTGGTTAAATAATAAAAATTAATAGTTAGTAAAAATTGCATCATATAATAATTTTAAACACAATAAATTATGATATGTGAATTAATGATCCAAATAGACTAAATTAACCACTAAAGTCTTGGACCTTTTGTTTCAATTCTTAAGCAAAACTATTCATTTGATGTTCCAACCTCCAAAAACCAGTAAATTGGGATAAATAGTCACTTTTATGAGACGAATTGAACATATTTGAGAATCCATTTTACGATTCTAAGTACTATATTTAAAACAAATTAAATCGTGTGAAAAATAAATTATCAGTCGTATTGTTTTTATTGGTGAGTTGTCTTACAAACGCTCAGAATTACTATTTCAGGCATTATCAAGTCGAAAATGGTTTGTCTAATAATTCTGTTTTAACTTCTCTTCAGGATAAAAAAGGTTTTATGTGGTTTGGGACAAAAGATGGTTTGAATCGTTTTGACGGATACGCATTCAAATTGTTCCAAAATGATCCAAACGACCCTAAAACATTAGGCAGTAATTTTATTCAATGCCTGCATCAATTAAATAATACGATTTGGGTTGGAACTGATAATGGGCTTTTCAAATACGATCAAAATGATGAAAGTTTTGAGCTTCTTGAAACAACTATCAATAAATCAATTCAAGCAATTGAAGACGATAAACAAAATAATCTTTGGTACATTGCCAACGGAATTTTATATAAATATTCGCTTCAAACCAAAGAGAATTTCACTTATGAACCGCAGAAAAATTTCAACGCTATAACGCTTACCAAAGATGCGCAAGGTTCTATTTGGTTTGCAACTTATAATAATCTGTTTAAATACGACAAAAAAAATAATTCGTTTGTAAAATTTGAAATTACAGCACCTTTTACCAATGGTTTGCCTTTTATTATCAACATTATAAAATCGTATACTTCAAATGAGATTTTAATTGGAACCCAAAATCATGGCGCGCTTGTTTTTAATTTGAAAGATGGCAGTATTAAACGTCTTTTTGTTTACAGCGAAAAATCACTTTACATTAGAAATTTCATCAAAAATGGAAATGACGAATTATGGATGTCTTCAGAAAATGGCGTTCATATTTATAATTTAAAAAACAAATCGTATGCTGTTCTTCGCAAAAGTTATAATAATCCTTACTCGCTTTCTGACAACGCTGTTCATTCTTTAACCATTGATAATGAAGGCGGAATATGGATTGGAACTTATTTTGGTGGCGTTAATTATTTTCCAAAACAATACACTTCATTCAAAAAATATTTTCATGTTGTGGGAGAAAATTCCATCAGCGGAAATGTAATTCGAGAAATTCACAAAGACGATTATAATAATTTATGGATCGGAACAGAAGATGGCGGTTTGAATAAACTAAGTCCGAATACTGAAAATTTTCAAAACTTCAAATCTGACGGAAGTTCACAGAGTATTTCATACAATAATATCCACGCTATTCTTCCTATAAAAGATAAACTCTGGATTGGCACTTTCGAACATGGTTTGGATGTTATGGATATTAAAACTTCAAGAGTTGTAAAACATTATTCTACAGGTCAAAATGGCGGATTAAAGAGTAATTTTATTTATAAATTATATCAAACAAAATCTAAAGATTTATTGGCTTTATCGGCTTTAGGAATTCAGAAATTTGATGCACAAAAAGATCAATTTATAGAATTTTCGCCTTATCCTGAAGGTTATTTTTTCACTTCTTTTCTGGAAGATAAATCAGGGAATTTATGGGCTGGAACTTATCGCGACGGACTTTTTTGCTATAATCCGAAAACGAAACAAAAAGTGTTCTACAAAAACGATCGAAAAAACAATAACAGCTTGAGCAGCAATGCCATAAACTATATTTTTCAAGACAGTAAAAACAACATTTGGATTGCGACAGAAAACGGTTTGAATTTATTTGATGTAAAAACAAATGCTTTTAAAAGATTTACCAAAAAAGACTTTTTGCCAAGCAATTTAATTTTTACCATTCTCGAAGATTCAAAAAACAATTTATGGATTTCGACTTCTAAAGGTTTGGTTGAATTTAATGTAAAAGCCAATAAAATGACGGTTTACACCAAAGCAAATGGTTTATTAAACGATCAATTTAATTATAGTTCTGGTTTTAAAAGCAATAATGGAACGATGTATTTTGGAAGCGTTTACGGACTGATTAGTTTTAATCCGGATACTTTTCAGAAAGACAAATCTAAAACGCCAATTTTAATTACAGGACTAAAAATCAACAACATAGAAGTTGACGTCAATAAAAATGATTCGCCTTTATCGCAATCTATTACACTAACCGACAAATTAGAATTAAAAAATAATCAATCTTCTTTTAGCATTGAATTTGGTTCTTTAAACTACAATTCTTCCGATATGACGCAATATTGGTATAAAATGGAAGGAATTAGTGACGAATGGATTCCGCTTGGCAAAAAGCATCAAGTCTTTTTTACGGAACTTCCTTCGGGAAAATATACTTTTAAGGTAAAATCATACAATAGCAATAAACTTTATAATGATGAAACTGCAACTTTAGAAATCAGGATTTTACCGCCATTTTACGCTAGTACATTGGCTTATATTCTATATTTTGCTTTAGGATTTGCGTTGGTTTATTATGCTTTGAGATATTATCATCAATACATTCAACAGAAAAATGACCAAAAAATTAAATACCTGAATAATCAAAAAGAAAAAGAAATCTATAATGCTAAAATTGAGTTTTTTACCAATATTGCGCATGAAATCAGAACGCCTTTGACATTGATCAAAAGTCCGCTAGATAAAGTTCTTAAAAAAGCCAAACAAATGCCCGAAATTTATGGCGATTTGAGTATTATGGAGAAAAATACTTCTCGTTTATTGCATTTGGTTTCGCAACTTTTAGACTTTAGAAAAACAGAAACGGAAGAAGTAAAACTGACTTTTGTAAAAGTGAATATTAACGAGTTAATGCAAAATACTTATGTTCGTTTTAGTCAAGTTATTAAAGAGAAAAATATTGATATTGAATTAAACTTAAGCTCAGAAACAATCTATGCTTATGTTGATGAAGAAGCACTAAAAAAAATAGCTGGAAATGTACTTAACAATGCTATAAAATATTGCAGAAAAACGATAATTGTCAATTTAGAAAAAGACGATGCTTATTTTAAAATTGCCATAAAAAGTGATGGAATTCGAATTCCAGAAAACTTGAAAAATAAGATTTTTGAACCTTTTTTTAGAGCACCAGAAACTATCAACATTACTGGAACCGGAATTGGATTATCATTATCTCATTCGCTTGCAGAACTTCACTCGGGAACTTTAAAGTTGGATACTGCCGAAAAACAATACAATAGTTTTGTTTTGGTCTTGCCTATTCATCAAGAAAAACATTTTGACTTTTATCAAAACGATGAAAAACAAAAACGCAAAAACAAAGAAGAAGAATTAATTGATGAAATGGCAAATACCAAAACTACAATTCTGGTTGTAGAAGATAATGTTGATTTACTTGAATTTATTGCTAATGATTTAGAAGAAACTTATCACGTTTTAAGAGCAAAAAATGCGCATGAAGCTTACGATTTTATAGAAAACAATACAATACAGTTAATTGTGAGCGATGTAATGATGCCTGAAATTAGTGGTTTTGAACTTTGTAGAAAAATTAAAACTGATTTACAGTCCAGTCATATTCCTGTAATTTTGCTTACCGCGAAAGACAATCTGAATTCTAAAATTGAAGGACTTGAAGTTGGCGCTGATGCTTATATCAGTAAACCTTTTTCTATGGAGTATCTAAAAGCGCAGGTCGAAAACTTGATTGAAAACCGAAGAAACTTAATGGACTTTTACTCGAGTTCTCCTCTTTCTCATTTAAAAAGTGTGGCACATAGTCAGATCGATGAAACTTTCATTAAAAAATTGGATGAAATTATCAATGAAAATTTATCGAATACGGAATTAAGCGTAGAAATTTTGGCCGAAAAAATGGCTATGAGCCGTTCTACTTTTTATAGAAAAATAAAAGAAATAACCAATTTGAATCCGAACGAACTTATCAATATTGCGCGATTAAAAAAAGCGGCAGAATTGCTTAGTATTGGTCAGCACAAAGTATATGAAATTGCTGAAATAGTAGGTTATAATTCGCAAACAACATTTGGACGTAATTTTCAGAAACAATTTAAAATGACGCCTACAGAATATGCGCAAATAAATGATAGCGGTACAAAGTAAAAAAGAATTATAGCAAAATATAATTGCTACACTTTTAAAACCTGGATAACATTTTTTTCTAGAAAATCTACCAATTCCTGCATTTTTCTAAATTCGCAGTTTTTGGTAGATATTGAAATAATGTATGCATTTTGCTCTTTTAAGTAAAGAAATAAAGAATCTTTAGTTAGAATTACTTTATCAATTTTAGACCATTTATGCGTCAGCTCTATAAAAGGCGAGCAAATACAAATATCTGTGTAGTTAAAAACTAGTTTATATTGTCTTTGAAATTTATCAAACTTTAATAGTCGCTTTATTATTCTATAAATCATTTTAGAAATAAAATCAACCGTTAACATCTGAATGATTACTATTAAAATGATAAATATTAAACTTTTTATCAACCATTCTGCTTGAGAATCTGTATTAATAAAATCTAAAATGACGTAAAGGCTAAATACGACAGAAAAAGTGCAAAAGACAATATTATGAAGCAAATTTTCAATATACATCTTATTCAGTTTTTTTATTTCAGAATTCTTTAGTTGGAATTCTAATAAAAAAGCAACTTTACTCATAAATTTTATTGTTTGGAAATTCTATTTTCTGCACAAAAATATTATAGAATAAATTCTTTCTTTGGATGCATAAGATTTTAAAATATCAAAATAAGACTTTTTAACTTCGGAAAAGTACCATAAAATCAAAAGGCCTCAAAAAAGGATAAAACGTATTATTTTTCATAAAAAATTATATTTAAAAAAATACCTTACAAAGGCATAATTATAGCACTATAAGCTAAAAACGTAATTTATATTTAGTTTATTTTCAAATAATTAACAAAAAATATTTTTTAAGATTAAGCTGTAAATTATATATATATATTTGATGCAGATTTATAATTTATCAGAATATTTCTTATCATAAAATATAGTCTAAATACAGTTTTTTAAAGAAAAAAGAATAAACTATTTTGTATATATTAAAAACAAAAACTACCTCAGATACGGCCAGATTTTACCCAAATTTTTTTCTAGAATATTTCATAAAAGAAATTACAAAAAAAACAATTTCGTATCATTTCTGTTGCCAAATTTTACCAATCGAATTACCGACATTAAAAAAGTGAAATCTAATTAATGAATATAAAATAAACCATTTTTTTATACGGATAATTCGTGAATAGCTTCTAAAATTATAACCACCATAGAAGTATTATTCATTTAAAAAAACTACCACCTTAACCAAAACAATTGAAAATCAGAAATTTATTAAAAAAATTTTCTTAACTTTATTATCAAACACATCATTTTCAATTGAAAACAATCGAACATTATTACAGCGCAGATTTAAATTGGGTTGAAAATTTTGCGGCCCAGCTAGGAGGAAAAGTTGAAGGCAATTTCATTACTGCTTCTGAAGATATTCAGACAGGAATACGCTATTTTTTAGAATGCCAAGAAGGAATCATTGCTTATTATATTGATGTTGAATACAAAAAGAACCTTCATCTTATCCAAAAAAATATTGATAAAGATTTTATTGGTTATTACTACAATCTTACAGACGGAGAAGCCACAGTTTCAACACATAATTTCATTTATAATGTAAGCCGCTGGCAATATAATTTATCCGTAATAGACGGAACTTTAGATTCAGAATACAACGTTAAAAGAGGAAGTAAAACTTTTGCTTTACTAATATTTATAAAAAAAGGAATAATTGAATCTTACATTAGAGAACATAATATAAATCTGCCTGATGTAAAACAATTGATTGATCCTACGAAAAATACTGTTATACGCTTTGACAGAATGAGCAACGAGAGTTTTCATTTACTGCACGATCTTCGAAAATTAAAAGTCGGAGGTCCTGTATTTGATTTAAATTTAGTTGGCACCGTTCATCTTTTAATTTCAAATTATCTTAAAAAGATTTCGAAAAATCGTATTATAATGCAAACGGTTAACCAGCAGGATTTAAATACAATTATTTCAATTCAAATTTATATGATTGAGAACATTATGCATCATTTTCCTAGTATTAAGTCATTATCAGAAAAGGCGAATATGTCTGAATCAAAATTCAAAAATCTTTTTCTCAAGATTACCGGAAATACACCAAACGTTTTCTTTATGGAAAACAAACTACTGCGTGCCAAGGAGATGCTGCAAGAGAAGCAACTAACAATTTCTGAAATATCCGACAAGCTTAATTTTACAAATAATTCTTATTTCGCTTCAAAATTTAAAGAACACTTTGGAATGTCTCCCAAAACATTTGTAAAAGAATTATAAAAAAGGTTATTAAATATTCCTAAAACCATTTATCATGAAAAAGATATTTCATTACTACAGTTTAGATACTGAATGGTTATATAAGTTTGCAGAACAAGTTGACAGCAAAGTAGTAGATAATTCTACGATAGTTTTTCCAAAAGAAATTGGCAAAGGACATTGCTATTTTACACAAATAACAACTGGAGTTTCTGTTTTTTTTATTGATATTAACTTAGAAAATCCCATAAAGATATGCAGGCAATCGTCTGAAAATGAATTGTATATTTTTCATTACGATTTAAGCGAACATGTTAATTTAATTAAAATCAATAATAAAGATTATGAAATTGGCTCTTATGACAAACTTGATCTGGCTATTATTGACAATCAAATTGAAAGTTCTTATAAACCGGCTCTAAATGAGCGAACATTTGCATTGCGCATACTTGTTGATAAAAAACTGTTAACTGATTTTATAAATAAATTTAAAAAGAAAGAATATAAAAGTCCGCCAAAAGGAGAATCTGAAAAACAGGTTTTTTATCACTATGGCAACATCGATAGTAATAGCGCCTTACTTATTCAATCTCTTAAAACAGTTTCTATTTATGACTTATCATTTGAATCTTTTCTAAAAGGGATTTCACTCAAATTGTTAGGTAATTTTTTTAATCGTTTTTACGAAGTTGAAAATAAAAGCAAATTAACTGATATTGAAAGTAATGCTCTAAACAAAACTCGTGATTATTTATTAGATAACATACATGGACCATTTCCTTCGCTAATTTTTTTGGCGGCAATGGCAGGAATGTCTGAAACAAGATATAAAGCAAAATTCAAGGAATGTTTCAATATTACACCAAAAAACTTTTTTATTGAACAAAAAATGATACGTGCAAAAGAACTTCTGCAAAGTGGAAAATATAATTCTCTAACTGAAATAGTTTATGAACTAAACTACACAAAATTAAGTTACTTTACCTCAAAATACTTCGAACTTTTTAATAGAAGACCTATTGATGATTTTATAAAAAACAGAACATAAATCAATTTTCTTTAGATAAATTTAAACATAAAAAAAGACGCCTAAATTAGGCGTCTTAAAATGATATTTTTTAGTGAGATTATAAGTTAAATCTATCTAGATTCATGACTTTATTCCATACTTTAATAAAGTCGTTGACAAATTTTTCATGTGCATCAGTACTTGCATATACTTCTGCAATGGCTCTTAATTCTGAATTAGATCCAAAAACAAGATCTGCACGAGTTGCAATCCATTTAGGCTGTCCTGTTGTCCTGTTGTTTCCAGCATATAGTTCTTTATCATTTGAAACTGCTTGCCATTGTGTATTCATGTCTAGCAGATTTATAAAAAAATCATTCGTTAGCTTTCCTGGTCGATCTGTAAAAACGCCATTTTTTGAACCATCGGCATTAATGTCTAATACTCGAAGACCACCTAAAAGCACAGTCATTTCGGGAGCCGTTAAAGTCAATAAATTAGCTTTGTCTATAAGAAGTGCTTCTGTTGCTATAGAAGATTTTGTTTTTCTGTAATTTCTAAAACCATCAGCTTTAGGTTCTAAATATCCAAATGATTCAATATCTGTTTGTTCTGAAGAAGCATCCATTCTACCTGGTGTAAAAGGTACTTTAACAGAATATCCTGCATCTTTAGCCGCTTTTTCAACTCCAGCTGTACCTGCCAGAACTATTAAATCTGCCAATGAAACTTTTTTTCCATCGTTTTGTGAAGCATTATATTCAGATTGAATATTTTCCAATTTACTTAAAACCTGAGCAAGTTTAGAAGGATTATTTACCTCCCAATCTTTTTGTGGCGCAAGTCTGATTCGTCCGCCATTGGCACCTCCACGTTTATCCGAACCTCTAAAAGTCGAAGCTGATGCCCAAGCCGTAGCAACTAATTGAGATATAGTTAAACCTGAATTTACTATTTTCTCTTTCAGTTGGTTAATATCATTTTCATCTATTAATTTGTGATTTACTGTTGGAATAGGATCTTGCCATAATAATTCTTCTTGCGGAACATCTGGCCCTAAATAGCGCTCACGAGGTCCCATATCACGATGCGTTAATTTAAACCATGCACGCGCAAAAGCATCTGCAAACTGATCTGGATTTTCTAGAAAGCGGCGTGATATTTTTTCATACTCAGGATCTAATCTTAACGATAAATCTGTAGTAAGCATAGTTGGAAGATGTTTTTTTGTGCTATCAAAAGCGTCTGGAATAATAGCATCTGCATTTTTTGCAACCCATTGATTTGCGCCCGCAGGACTTTTAGAAAGCTCCCATTCAAATGCAAATAAGTTTTCGAAAAAATTATTACTCCATTGAGTTGGCGTTTTCGTCCAAGTAACTTCAAGTCCGCTTGTAATTGCATCAGCGCCTTTTCCAGAACCATAACTATTTTTCCATCCAAATCCCTGTAATTCTAAATCAGCGGCTTCAGGCTCTTTATCTACATGGTCTGAAGGAGCGGCACCATGCGTTTTACCAAAAGTATGTCCGCCTGCAATCAATGCAACTGTTTCTTCATCATTCATAGCCATTCGTCCGAATGTATCTCTAATATCTTTTGCAGCTAAAATAGGATCAGGATTTCCGTCTGGACCTTCAGGATTTACATATATTAATCCCATTTGAACAGCTGCAAGTGGTTTTTCTAGATTTCTATTATGAACTTTTCCATCGGCATCATCATCGGATGAAACAACTCCATGATCTTTAGGCACACCTTCAGAACCATTCGCGTAACGTTCGTCACCGCCTAACCATGTAGTTTCAGAACCCCAATAAACCGATTCGTCTGGTTCCCAAACATCTGCTCTACCTCCAGCAAATCCAAATGTTTTAAAACCCATTGATTCTAGAGCAACGTTACCCGTTAATATCATTAAATCTGCCCAAGAAATTTTTTGTCCATATTTTTGTTTTATGGGCCAAAGAAGTCTTCTTGCTTTATCAAGACTGACATTATCTGGCCAACTGTTTAAAGGTGCAAACCTTTGTTGTCCTGCTCCTGCTCCACCACGACCATCATGTACACGATAAGTTCCAGCACTATGCCATGCCATTCGGATAAATAGACCGCCATAGTGACCAAAATCGGCTGGCCACCAGTCTTGCGAATCAGTCATAAGATCATGAAGATCTTTTTTTACTGCTTCAAGATCAAGACTTTTAAAAGCTTCCGCATAATCAAAATCTTTGCTTAAAGGATTAGATAATGTTGAATTCTGTCTCAAGATATTCACTTTTAGCTGTTTCGGCCACCAGTCGTTGTTTTTAGTACCTGATGCCGCTTGATTATCAATGCCACCATTATGAAAAGGGCACTTGCTGATGTCGTTTGATTGGTTCTCCATAGTTCAAAAGTTTTTTTACTAATTTACAAAGTATATAAAGAGGATGTTACTAGTTAATATCATTAATAATTCTTAGCTGATAGATAAAATTTATTCTATCTGCCACTAATAATAAAAGATAACAATTTCACGAATAGATTAATGACTGTCTTAATTGTTTTTTGTTTTAGTTTTTATTAAAGTTAATACATTTAAATAGAATTTTTAGACTTCTTATTTCTGCAGATTTCAGATTTAACTTCTTTTTATGATGTTTTCATTCCATATATAAATTGTTTTTTCAATTCATGATGTTATAAAAAAAAGCAACCCTAAGGTTGCTTTCTTAAATAATAATTATGGAATAAATAACTTATTTCAAAGGATTCCCGTCTTTGTCTAAAGAACCCGATTTGATGATAATCATTTTATCCAGTTTCACATATTTTTTAATGGCATCGTTTACCTGCTGCAAAGTTGCTTTTTGGATATCATTCGGATATTGTTCAATGTAATTTGGTTCCAATCCTCTTTCGATAAAATTCAGAATCGTTCTCGCCATTCCGTTTGTGGTTGACATTCCGACTTTAAAGCTTCCGATAAGATTGGTTTTCTTGTTTTCCAATTCCGATGCCGTAATTCCTTCTTTTACCCATTTGTCAACTTGAACCATAGTTGCATCAAGCCCTTTCTGGAAAAGATTTGGATTAAATGAAGCATTTACAAACCAATAGCCTCCAGTTTCAATATTTCCTCCCAAACCGGAAGAAATGTTATAAGTAAGTCCGTCATTATCACGAACAGTCTGCATTAAACGGCCTGCAAATCCAGCGCCTAAAGTATAATTTCCGATGTAGAACGGAATATAATCGGCATCGGCTCTTTTTAAACCTGTAAATTGTCCAATATATAATTCTGCGCTTGGCTTTTCTGGAATTGTAACCACTTCCGTTTTTGAATCTGATTTTGAAGCTTCCTCAAATTTCAGTTTTTCCGTAACGCCGCCATTCCAGTTTTTGAATGATTTTTTTAGGGAAGCATTTAAATTGGCACCGTCCGTATCTCCCACAATTACCAGACGCATAGAAGCCGTTCCGAAATATTTTTTATGGAAAGCCTTCACTTCTTCCAAAGTCGCTTTTTTGATGTTTTCGATATTGTCTTCAACGCTTAAGCTGTAATTTGGATTTGTTTTCGGATAAATCGCCTGAGACAAAGCGATATCGCCTCTTTCGCCAGGATCGTTCAGGCTCTGCTGCGTGTTTCCTATAAATTGCTGTTTTAAATTTTCGAATTCTTTAGCATCAAATAATGGATTTTTCAATTCTTCAGCCAATAAAGCAATTACCTGATCCAAATCTTTTTTCAGGCATTTGAATCCGATGTTGATTTTGAAAGTGGAAGCGTTTACATTTAAATTAACGCCCAGTTTCTGAAGCTTTTCTGAGAACTTGAATTTGTCATTAAGCGTTGTTCCTTTTGAAAGCATTGAAGCCGTTAAAGCAGGAATAATGTCATTTTTAGTTTCGCTTGCATAATTTCCTAATGAAATGCTCGCTGCAACAGTCACAAAATCTTTTGCCGAAGTTTTCACGGAAACCACATCAATTCCTGAAACTTTTTCTCTTTTAAAAGCCGATGCCGATTTTTCAATTGCAGTATCATCAAAAGCTGTTTCTGGATTATTTTTTCCTTCTAAAGAAATAGCTGCCGGACTTTCTTCATGCGAATGATCATTTTCTGGATGTCTGTAGTAAAACGGACCGTTTTCTTCGATAAAATTATTTGCTTTGGCTGTGTCTTTATTTTGAGGACTAGACTGTTTCGGAATAAAATATCCTGTTGTGCTCTGGTCTTCAACCAGATATTTATTGGCTACACGCAGAACATCGGCTGGAGTTACTTTTTTCAAACGGTCAACTCCTGTAATATAATCTGTCCAATCGCCCGCAGCAATCGCTTCGTTTAATGCCGATGCAATTACTCCGGAACCATCGCGAGCCAAAATCGTTTGGGCGCTGATTTTTGCCACAACGCGGTTTACCTCATCTTGGGTTACGCCTTCTTTTTGGATTTTCGCCACAACTTCGCTGATTTTCGCATCAATATCTTCGTGTTTTGAAGTCGTCGGAAATCCAACCCCGATTGTAAATAATCCAACTTCTTTAAAGTCTGTTGCACTTGCGTATGAATAAATTCCTAAACGGGTGTCAACAAAAGTTTTGTTCAGAATTGCAGAAGGTCCATTTCCGATAATTTGAGCTAGAATTCCTAAAGCAGGAAGATCTTCGTGCAACGCTCCAGGAATTTTATACGCTTTGTTTATAACACCAAGTTCTCCAGGTTTTCTAACTGTAATTTTACGCGGACCATATTGCTGAGGCTCTTCCGTGTAAGGCTGCGGCATTGCGTGCGGTGCTTTGGTGATTTTTCCGAAATACTTTTCGATCAGTTCAAAAACGTTCTCTTTTCTGAAATCTCCGATAATGGTCAGCGTTGCGTTATCTGGCCAATAATAGGTATTGTAGAAATTCTTCAAAACCTCAATCGGCGCTTTTTCGATATCAGATTTCCACCCAATTGTAGAATGGTGATATGGATGAGCAATATAAGCCGAAGCCCAGATTTCTTTATCCAACAGACTATTCGGATTATTTTCGCCACGTTCAAATTCGTTGCGGACTACCGTCATTTCTGCTTCTTTATCTTCTTTAGTTAAAAGAGAATTTCTCATTCTGTCGGCTTCAATCTGGATTGCCAATTCGATTTTATCGCTCGGAAGCGTTTCAAAATAATTGGTTCTATCATACCAGGTTGTGGCATTCAGTTGCGCTCCGGTATTCTGAAGAACGTCCGTAATTGTATTTCCATTTTTTTTGTTGAAAGTTGGAGTTCCCTTAAACATCAAATGTTCCAAAAGATGCGTCGATCCCGTGTTTCCCAATACTTCATGTTTAGAACCCACGCGATATACAATCTGCACCGTTGCAACAGGAGAAGCATTGTCCTGCAGAAGCAGAACGCTCATTCCGTTTGGCTGGTACAGATATTCTTCGATTCCGCCCAGTTCTTTGATTTTCTTAAAATTAACCGATTTGTTCTGCGCTGAAATTAGGGTGCAGAATGCAAGCGAGCAGTAACCCAAAAAGATGTATTTTTTCATGTTTTATAATTAAGATTATTTTTAGTTTGCAGTCGCAATTTACGGTTTTCAGTTTTCACTCAGACCGAAAAATGAAATTTAAACTAGAACAATTTAGTTTATTTCCTTAAAATATGCTTTTACTAACAATGATGATTCTTTGGAAATCATGACCGAGAATTCTCGATTGCTGATTTTTTTAAATTCTAATTTTTCACGCCAGTATTTCTTAAATAATTTCAATGGTTTCATAATGTCTCAGAATTTATAGTTTTTTATCCAAAGCTTTTCAAGAGTTTTAAATCAGAGTTAAAAGAGCTGTTTTCACAGCTCTCCTATTTGGTTTTTCTGTTAAATTACTTTTTGCTCACTAATTCAAAATAAAAATTGAAACATAGAAAAACCGTTATAACAATTTGAAATTGCTTATTCCTTGCTCTAGCCAATTCTTGTAAAAATCAATATCAGGATTATATGCCGTTGGAGTATTCAGAGCTTTTCCTTCATGATCAATCATTACATAATAAGGTTGTGCGTTGGTTTTATATTTCAGAATCTGAAATTCACTCCATTTCTGTCCTGTATATTTTAATTTTTCTCCCGTGATTTCTGAAACCGTTTGTTCATTTTCAGGTATTTCTCTTTTATCATCAACATACAGAGAAATTACAATCACATCATTTTTCAAATGTTTTAAAACATTCTCATCAGGCCAAACTTTTTCTTCCATTTTTCTACAGTTTACGCAAGCATATCCTGTAAAATCGAGCATTACGGGTTTATTTTCTTTTTTAGCGTAAGCCATTCCTGCTTCATAATCATGAAACGTGATTATATTATGCGGTCCTGATTCTGCACCATTTGGAATAGCTGATTCTGCAGTTATGGCTGAACTCATCGAAGTTCCAATTCCATCTGGAGATTCGCTGTAATGCATTGGAGGAGGAAATCCACTAATTAATTTTAAAGGTGCGCCCCAAAGTCCAGGAATTAAATAGATTGTAAAAGTTAAAACCAAAAGTCCAAACCCAAGTCTGCCTACTGAAATGTGGTTCAGCGGAGAATCATGAGGAAGTGTAATTTTTCCAAATAAATAAAAAGCAAGTGCTCCGAAAACTGCAATCCAAATAGCTAGAAAAACTTCTCTTTCTAACCAATGAAGCTGTAAAACCAAATCTGCATTGGATAAAAATTTGAATGCCAGTGCGAGTTCCAAAAATCCAAGAACTACTTTTACTGTATTAAGCCAGCCTCCAGACTTTGGCAATGCATTTAACCAACCCGGAAAAGCAGCAAATAATGAAAACGGAAGTGCTATAGCGGTTGAAAAACCAAGCATTCCTGCAATTGGAGCGATTCCGCCTTTTGAAGCCGCTTGAACTAATAATGTCCCCACAATTGGTCCTGTACATGAAAAGGAAACAACTGCCAAAGCCAAAGCCATAAAAAAGATGCCTATTAATCCGCCTCTGTCTGCTTGAGAATCTACTTTATTTGCCAGTTTATTTGGAAGCACGATTTCAAAAGCACCAAGAAATGATATGGCAAAAACTACTAATAAAATAAAGAATATTAGATTAAACCAAACATTTGTAGAAAGTGCATTGAGCGAATCTGCACCAAAAATTGCGGTTACAAGCGAACCTAATAAAACGTAAATAATTATAATTGAAATTCCGTAAATTATAGCATTTCGGATTCCTGCTGCTTTTGTTTTACTCTGTTTTGTAAAAAAGCTAACCGTCATCGGGATCATTGGAAAAACGCAAGGTGTTAACAATGCAGCAAAGCCTGATAAGAATGAAACAATGAAAATTGCCAGAAGTCCTTTATCTGAATCTGATTCGTTTTTTATGGGTTCTGAAATTGCATTTTCTTTCTTTGGCGAAATAGTTTTGGTTAAATCAAAAACCAATTCAACACTTTGAAGTTCAGAAACTGATGTTTTATTTCCTATTGCAAACTCAACGAAAGCTTTAACCGAATTTGTTTCTTTTGAAACCTTGATTTTCTGTTTAAATGTGACTTTCTTTTCAAAGACTTTTGTTTTAGATTTTAAAACAGAATCTTCTATTATTATACCCTCATCTTCAGTTGTGTTTCCTAAAAGGCTAAAATTACCTTCACTGTCATCAAACATAAAAGTAGTTGCGATTGTGCTTTTTCCCGAAACATTTTGAGAATATAAATGCCAATCTGGAAGAATTTCTGCTTCTGCCGACAAAATATATTCTTTATCTGATATTTTTTCTACCGCAGTTTTCCAGAGCACCGAATCCGTTTTTTGTCCGTAACTAAAAGTCAAGGTTAAAAAGAACAGTAAATAAATTACTTTTTTCATAAATCTGGATTTCTGTTATTTCATTTTAAACAACAATTCAGCTTCTTTTGGCGGAAGACATTTTGTATCATCACAAGCCATAAATTCAACAGAAGCCTTAATCTGTTTGGGCGATTTATCTTTTAATTTAATGCGCTGTTTAAAAATGGTTTTATTTTCAAAATATTTGATTTTCATTCCGTAAATCGGATCATTTACAACATGTCCTTCTTCTTCTTTGGTATTTCCTTTTTTCAAATATTCTCCTTTTCCCTCAAAAGAAAATTTAGTTGGAAGAGGTCCTTCTTCTGGAACGGTTTGCGAATATAAATGCCAGCCTTTTTCTATTGCCGCTTTTGCAATAAGTTCATATTCTGATTCTGAGATTTTTACGACACTTGTAGTCCATTTTACTGGATTGTATACTTGAGCTTTAACCCCCACAGTCAACAACAATAAAAGGATTGCTATTATTTTTTTCATTTTTTTTACTTGTTTAATCTTATTTTACTGCGATGTTTTTACCTGCCTAAATTCAATATTTAAGCAGGCCTATTTCAGAATTATTTATTAGCAAAAATTCTTTTTAAATCTTCGTCCATTCTTGCGTCATCATCTTCTCCTCCATCATATCTGGCAACGATAATTCCGTTTGGATCAACTAAAATTTTGGTTGGAAGTACATGAATATTATAGCCTTCGCTAATATCTTTTTCAGGATTTATTTTTTCATAAGTTCCTTCTTTAAGCTCATAACCTCTAAGAACATGTTTCCAAACTCCAATTCCGTCTTTTTCTACCGCTTTTCTCCATTTATCATGCGCTCTATCATCGTCAGAAACGCCTAAAATTTCCAATCCTTTTGGTTTGTATTCACCATACAATTTTAATAAATGCGGATTTCCTTTTCGGCAAGGCACGCACCACGAAGCCCAGAAATCAACCAATAAATATTTTCCTTTAAAATCATCTAGTTTTATCGGATTTCCATTAATATCAACTGTGTTGAAAGGTCCAGCCGCTGCGCCAGGAACGCCTTTTTTCATGTTTTCTATATCGGCTTCCAGACTTTTAGCCATTTCTCCTTTTTTGTATAATGGATTAAAGCTATCATAATACGCTTTCGCTTCATCGTATTTAAGATTTCTAGTATTCATTCGTAACAAAAACAAGCTATAATATGATTTTGGATTGTCCTTCATAAACTGAAAAGAGGCATTTTCGTATTCTTTGTACATTGGTTCTAAACGTCCTCTTGCATCATTGTCTTCATACTTAATGGCTTCAAGAACTTCTTCACTTTTTTTAGCAACTCTTGCGTCATCGTATTTTTTTCTAATGGCATCAAACTGATCTAATTCCTTTTTATATTTCAATCTAATCTTGTCGGTGATTGCATTGTATTTATAGACATCGTCCTGAGCTTTTGAACCTTTAAGTTTTGATTTTGATAAATCTGCATAATTTAATTGCAACGTCATTGGAGACGGTTCTGCAAAAAGAGATACATAAGCTTTCTCAGTCATTTTTCTTTGATCAGAAGTATTGGCGAATGCAACGTATTCAACAGGATCTTGTAATTCTCCAGTAATCTGAAATTTTCCTTTATTTACTTGAATACTGTCCGTTTTTTTTCCGTGCATAAAGTAAATTTTACCATCAGTTAATCCCGTTACAGTTCCGTCAATTTTAAATTTTCCTTGCGCTTCACAGTCATTTGCAAAGCCTTGAAACAGCAGACATACAAGCGCTGTCTTAATTATATTTAAGTTTTTCATTTGCTCTTTTTTTAAGTTTTAACAATCGATTATTTTGTTTTAAAAATCTTCGCCAAATCTTCATCCATTTTTTTGTCGTCTGCTTCACCACCGTCATATCTGGCAACGATAATTCCGTTTGGATCTACTAAAATTTTAGTTGGCAAAGAATGAATATTATAGCCTTCGCTAATATCCTCATCGATATTTATTCTTTCATGCGTTCCTTCTTTGTATTGAAGTCCTCTTAAAACATGGCGCCAAACTCCAATTCCGTCTTTTTCAACAGCTTTTTTCCATTTATCCTCATTTCTATCATCATCAGAAACACCTAAAATTTCCAATCCTTTTGGTTTATATTCTGCGTATAACTTTAATAAATGCGGATTTCCTTTTCGGCACGGAACGCACCAAGAAGCCCAGAAATCAATCAAAACATATTTTCCTTTAAAGTCTTCCAATTTTAAAGGATTTCCGTTAATGTCTTTGGTATTAAAAGATCCAGCTGGAACGCCAGGAATACCTTTCTTCATTTTTTCTATTTCAGCCAGTAAGTATTTTCCTGACTCAGTATTTTTATAAAGCGGATTAAAACTGTCGTAATAAACTTTAGCTTCGTCATAAGTCATTCCGTTAAGGTAGTACAACAGCGTATTCATACTGAAATAAGATTTCGGATTATCCTTGATGAATTTCAATGTTACCGTTCTCATTTCAGCGTAAGCTGGTTCTAAAAACTCTTTTGCATCATTAATTTCATATTTGATGGCTTCCGTAGTTTTTTCATCTTTTTTTGCAGCTACAGCGTCATCGTACTTCTTGCCAAGAACCTCAACTTTGTCAAACTCTTTTTTGTACTTTTTTGTAATTTGAGCTATTAAAGCATCGTATTTATAATTATCATCTTGCGTTTTAGATCCAGTTAAAACACCTTTTCTAAAATCAGTATAATTTAGTTTTAAAATCTGATTGCCAGGCTCCACAAAAAAAGACACAAAGGTTGATTGATCTCTATAATTTATTTCTGAATTTTTCATTAAAGCCACATTAGCTACAGGCTCAGTCATTTCAGCTTCAAATTGAAACTTTCCATTTTTTACTTCGAGCGGTACAACAGTGTTATTTTTATAGGTGTAGATTTTACCATTAGTTAAACCTGTAATAGTTCCATCAATATGAAATTTCTGCTGCGCCGATACCTCATTCAAAGCGCACAAGAACAAGCTAAGAACAGTGATTTTTATTATTCCAAAATGTTTCATAATGCTATATTTTTAATTTTATAAATTTTCGATTTTGGTTTTTAGAGCCAGTACTCTTGCATTTGGTTCATCGCCTTTATCAGAAGATTTTTTGATGTAAGCGTTGATGTTTTCTAATCCTTTTTCTTTATTAGACGTTTTAAGATAAAGACTTGCCAAACAATAATTTACTGCCAATGATTCTGGATCTGCATTTTTTACATTTTCAACCATTGTAATTGCTTTTTGTTCTAAACCTGCTTTTTCTAAATCAGGATTAACTGCTACGCTGTAAGCCGTGTTAATGTAACTTGACAATGCTTCTTTAGGATTCTTTGCAAATGCTTCGTCTGCTTTTTTCTTGTTGAAATCAAACCAGGTATCATATTGTTTTTTAGCTAAATAGTATTGTCCGTAGTAGTAATTATTCATTAAATCTTGCTGTGGAGAAACATAATCTTTCTGTGTTTCTGCAATCGCTTTGTCTAATTCTGGCAATGTTTTTTTAGTGGCTATTTCTGTTACATAATTTGATATTGCCGTTCCAATTACATAATCATAACTTTCTTTTCCGATGTATGGCTTCTCAAGAAAAGCTTTCTTGTTTTTTATAAGATAATTGTAGATTTTGCTTTTATAATCAACTCCAGCATGTGCAATTACAGTAAAACCATCTTCTGTTAAATATTGTTCTGGCTTCATTGTTGGAAAAACATCTTTGCCCACTTTTGCTATGGCTTCTAAATTGTATGCTGTATATAAAGCTTTTACATATTGTGCTAAAAAAGCCATATCACGATTTCCAGACTGATATTGTTTTTCAAGATAATCAAGCTGTTTTGTAGGATCGAAAGCAATTTTTGCCTGCTGAATAAAATCTTCTGCTTTTTCTGCACCTGTAGCTCTGTGTACCACTTTGCCATCAGAATCCATAAAAAGCAGCGTTGGATAAGCATTTACACTATACGTTTTTGCTAATTCGATTCCTTCTCCTTTTTCCATATCCATCTTGATGCTTACGAAATTGGCATTCATATATTCTCCGACTTGTGCTTGCGGAAAAATTTCTTTTGCCATCATTTTACAAGGTCCACACCAAGTCGTAAAACAATCCATAAAAAGCAGTTTCTTTTCTGCTTTGGCTTTTGCCAGCGCTTCTTTGAATGTATTGTGCTCAAAAGAAATTCCTTGTGCGCCTAGTTTTGGTAACACCAAAAACATTACTATTACAATTGCGATTTTTTTCATTTTTTGTTGATTAGATTATTTATAGTTATTATTTTTTCTTTGAAATTGCCTTAAAAAAAGACATAAGAATGGCTGTACACCTATAAAAAATAAGTGAATTCTTAAATTTTTAAAATTCAAATTGAATAATTAAGACTAGGGAAATTTGCAGAGGAAAAAATCAAATTTCCCTAGTCTTTATTTTAAAGATTAATACGACGGATTTTGTTTAATAACGTGATTCCCCGCATCTATAGATTCTGTTGGAATTGGCAGAATAAATTTGTCTGAATTTGTTGCTGTTGCTTTTACATCAGACACTTTAAATCCAGTTCCAAAACCATCAGCATAATCGTATCTGATTAAATCAAACCAAGTTTCACCGCCTTCGGCATATAATTCGGCTAATTTTTCAAAACGAACAGCTGTCAAAAACTGAGATAGAGAAATTATATTTGGATAGGTTTCAAAACCATTTCCGCCAGTTGTTACTGCTCCTGCTCTGGTTCTAATTGTATTTATTGCCGAAAGTGCATCGGTAGTTACTGCATTATTTGCTCTTGCGCTGGCTTCGGCTAAAATTAAATAAACCTCCGCCATACGCATATGGTAAAACAATTCATTAGTTCCTGATGTGAAATACGAAGTATATTTAGTCGTATAAAAACCTCCGTATTGAAGATTGGTTATAAAAATAGAAGTTCTTGCAGTATCATAAGTAATAGTTTGTGAACCAACAGTCATACTTCCAGCAATAGCATTTTTATAAACTTGAGAAATATTAGCCGAAAATCCGCTGTAATAATTTCCAATTCCCAATCCTGCATTTGATTCACCAGCTGTTCCGAATAAAATTTCAGAGCTTGTAAAAATAGTAGCCGAATCATGATCGTCAAAAATAGCTCCATAAGTCGGTTCTAGTTTAAAATTAGAACCACCTGTCGCAATAATATCTTTACATAAAGCTGCGGCATTCGCATAATCGCCTTTATACAATAATACTCTAGCTTTTAATCCTTTTGCAAAGGTTTTATTGGTGTATTTTTTATTTCTAAGATCCGGTGCATTTGCAATACCTTCATCCAAATCGGCAATTATAGCCGTGTACGTTTCGGCAACTGTATTTCTTGGACTTATTTCTGAATTTTTTACTGGCGCAGTTCTAACTAAAATTCCGTATTCTGAATTCACATCATAAAACTGTCCGAAAGTACGAAGCAAATAAAAATGCCCTAATGCTCTTAAAATCTTGGCTTCTGCCAAAATCTCCGCTTTTCTTCCTGGCGTTGTAAAAACTTTATTATCAAGTAACGTTACTTTTTCGATAAGCCAGTTTGTACGGTTAATTAAATCATATAAACCACCGTAAATATATTTTGTATCTCCAGCTCCTGTTGCAATTGGGTTATTATTTGCCCAACCAGATGGTTCAGGTTGTGCAGCTCCACTTGAACCGTTATTACTGTAACCGCTCATAATATCTGGAACTAAATAAAATATCGGAAATGCACCTCCCGCACTTTTTTGTCTAAATGCTGCATAAGCACCTGTAAGCGCTAATTCTGCTGACGATTCACTATTAATTGCTACATCAGCTTCTAGTGCGTAAGGCGGTTTGTAATCATCTAAATCTTCAGTTAACTGGCACGAAGTTACAGTAAGCGCCGCACTTACTAAACCTATGTATATATATTTTAAATTTTTCATTTCTGTCTTTTTTATAATTATTTACAATCAATTAGAAAGTAACATTTAGAGAAAATGTAAAAGTTCTGACATTTGGATATGAATTTCCACCGTCTCTTGTAAAACCAGTTGTTCTGTTAGCAAAAGAAGTCGAAATAACATCTTCAGGATCTAGTCCAGGATAATCTGTAATTGTTATTAAATTATTACCGCTCAAAGACAATCTTACTTTAGAAAGTCCAGTATTTTTAAATAAACTTGAAGGCAAATTATAACCAATAGAAGCAGAACGTAACTTGATGTAAGATGCATCTACAACCGATCTAGATGTTGCTGTATAACCATGTGTTGGCGATGCATATCTTGCGTAAGAAGCATTTGGATTTTCTGGTGTCCAAGTGTCAAAAACCTCTGGAGTAGGATTTGTAATAGCATCTGTATAGTACAAATTTGAAATTTTCTCGTACTGTCTTTGCGCTCCTTGAGAGAAGTTCCAGTTCATTGTGAAATCCCAGTTTTTATAGGTTACAGTATTATTCCAACCACCAAAATAATCTGGATTGATATCTCCAATTGGGCCACGATCTAAAGTGGTGATTTTTCCATCTCCATTTATATCTTTAAAAATATAATCTCCTGGCTGTGTTAATGTACTTTGGTAAACACCACCAGCTGAAGCGTTCAATGCATCTATTTCAGCTTGCGTTTGTGCAATTTTAATAACATCATAACCCGTAATAACACCAAGCGGCTGTCCTTCAATAACGGTTTGTGATCCAGCACTTGCTCCATAAATATTGTCAACATTATTTTTTATAGTTGAAATATTGAAAGAAGAATTCCATCTGAAGTTTTTAGTTCTAAAAATATCTACTCCAATTAAAAATTCCCAGCCTTTATTAGAAACGTCTGCTACGTTTGTGTTCCAGCTGATAGATCCTGTTTCATAAGGAAGCGGAGTAAATAAAATAATTCCAGAAGTATTTTTTTCGAAATAAACTAATTCTCCAGTCAATCTGTTATTAAACATGCTAAAATCAATTCCTAAGTCTAATTGATTGGTTTCTTCCCATTTAATTTTAGAATTTGGAACTCCTGTAACCGCAATACCATTTTTGCCATCATAGAAAGAATCTCCATTCTCTAATGACTGATAATAAGCTAAATAAGTAAATGACGGAAGATTATCAGAACCTGTTCTACCAATAGAAGCTCTTAATTTTAATTGATTGACAAAAGAAACTTCTTTCATAAAATCTTCATTATGAACATTCCAAGCTAAAGCTCCTGAAGGGAAAAACCCGTAACGATTATCTGGTCCGAACTTTGTAGATCCGTCTCTTCTGGCTGTAAAAGTTGCTAAATATTTTGATTTATAACTATAATTTACCCTTCCGAAGATCGAATTAAGTCCTTGTTCAATACTTTCACTTTCAACGCTATCAGTAAAGTTAGAAGAACCAATATTGATTAAAGTATCGTCATCAGGAAATCCTCTGTAATGTTGAGCGTTTGCATCATAACGCGTACGATTCCATGAAACACCCGCCACTGCATCAATTCTATGATTTTCACTTATTGTTTTATTATAGCTTAAAGTATTCTCAAAAGCAGTTGTCCAGCCTTCGTTGTGCTGTACATCAAGTCTTGCACCTGGTCTGTCATAGTACAATCCATAAAATAAAGCATTAGTACTTTTAGAAGTTGAAAATCCGTTTGTTTCGTCTGAATTTACAGAAGCGTTTAACTGAGACTTGAATTTAAGTCCACTAATAATCTGTACTTCAGCATAAATAGAACCAAGTAAATTTTTAGAAAGTGCTTTAGATCTTGTTTGCATTCCGTCGCCTAAAGCCGTGTATTGCTCTCCATAGTTTCCTACGAAAGTAGAATACGAACCATCTTCATTAAATGCAGGTAAGTCTGGCCTGAAACTTCCAAGCGCAAGCGAATTAAATCCTTTAATTTTATTTATAGAATAATTGTAATTTACCGATCCTCCAACTTTGAAAGAGTTTGTTATATTCGCATCTAAATTTGTACTAAATGTATAACGTTTAAAATCATTTTCGATCATAACCCCTTGCTGATCAGAAATTCCGGCAGACATCATATAATTAACTCTTTCGCTTCCACCATTTACATTAAAACTATATTGAGTCCACAATGCATTTTTGTTGGTAATTAAGTCTTGCCAGTTAGTATTGGCTTTTCCGAAATAAGTATCAGGATTATTTACAATTGCAAATTCTTGCGGAAAATAAGACCAATACATCTCTGGATATTGATTTAAAGTTTGTTGTGCTTTTTCTGTAGAGAATTTAATATATTGATCCGCAGACAAATAATCATACATTTTTACAGGATTCTGAAATGTACTTGAGGCATTAAAAGAAAATCTTGGTGCCTGATTTCTCTTTCCTCTTTTTGTCGTTACGATAATTACCCCACTTGCAGCTCTAGAACCGTAGATTGCCGCAGCCGATGCATCTTTTAAAACGTCAATACGTTCTACATCATCTGGATTAATTGCCAAAAGCGGATTTTCTCTAGAACCATAATTAATCAATCCTAAACTTTCTGAGTTTGGTGTAATCGAGATTGGTGTTCCGTCAATCACATATAAAGGCTGGTTATCTCCTCTGATTTGTGTTAAACCACGAATATTAACAGAAGATCCTGCTCCTGGAGCTCCACCTCTGCTCGATACATTCACGCCCGGAATTTTTCCGATCAATGCATTATCAATTGTTTGTGTTTTAATTTGCTGAATATCTTCAGAAGTTATAGAACTTACAGAACCTGTAAGGTCTTTCTTTTTTGTAGTTCCGTAACCAACCACCATTACTTCTTCAAGAGCGCTTACTTCTTCTTTTAAAATAATAGAATAAGTAGTTTTACTTTTTGTGATTTCTTCTGTATAAAACTGAAAACCAATACCACTCGCTACCAAGTAATATCCAACTTCGGCTGTTATAGAAAAAGTTCCGTCGAAATCAGTTGTAGTTCCTCTGATAACAAAGTTTTTAGTATTGGCATTTCCAGAAGGTTTGTAACTAGAAACGTAAACAGTAATTCCAGGAATAGGCTGACCGTTTGTATCGGTAACTTTTCCTTTTATTTCGATAGATTCTACTGCTTCTGTTTTTTGTGATTTCTGAACTGGAATTTCTTTAATAATTATAGTATTATTTGAAGCTACTTCGTATTTAAAATTTCCTTTTGAAAGACTTTTTTCTAAAAGAGTACTTACACTTATTGTTCCTTTTTCAAGTTCAATCTTTGGCAAATCGTCAAACATATCAGAACGATAGACAAATCTGTATTGTGTTTGTCTTTTAATGAGTTCGAAAATTTGATCAACGGTTGCTTTTTGATCCTTTTTAATTACAATTTTGACATTCTGAGAAAGTAATTCCGATGGGGCAAAGCTAAAAAGCGCCAGAGAAAGAAAAAGAATAAGGGTGCGCATAATTAAAGTTGAAATGCTTTTTCTTTTAAAGAAAACAGCTTTAATAAATTTAATTTTCATAATTTTGGTTTTGGTTTATCAGTTAATCTTGAATTAATTATAAGTCCTATCACAGGAAAAGATGGTTTGTACTTCGACCCACGAACCACTTTTCCTTTTTTTATTATTACTTATAATCTCCTTCTTACTTAAAAATTACAGTTTTTTGGTTTATTTCATACGGTATCTTATTTGTGTTACTTATTATATTTAAAATTTCCTCTATTTTCTGATTTTTGTCTAATATTCCATTGAAAGTGCTGTTTTCAATTGCTTTATTTTTGAAAACAATTTTGATATCATACCAACGCTCTAAAACTTTCATAATTTCTTTTAAAGGCATTTCCTGAAAACTGAAAATTCCTTCTTTCCAAGATACTTCATTAAATACATCAACCGCAGCAACTCGAATATTATGATTGTCTAGTACAGATTGTTGTCCCGGTTTTAGAACAGTAGTTTGAAAAGAACCAGATAAATTCACTTTACCTTCTACAAGCGTAGTATAAATTGCAGGAGAATCCTGATATGCTTTTACATTAAATTCTGTTCCTAAAACTTCAATGTTTTGATTATCGGTTAAAACATTAAAATGCGAACCTTTATGATCGGTACTTGGAGAAACGTCAAAATAAGCTTCACCATAAACTAATTCTACCTGACGCGGTTCGCCATCGACAAAACTTACAGGGAATTTAAGTTTAGAATCTGAATTCAGCCAAACCTTAGTACCATCTGCCAATTTGATAAAAAACTGTCCGCCTCTTGGTATTGTCAGGTAGTTATATGCAATTGCGTCTTTATCAGAATTATTGTTTTTATAAATAATTTCTGTTCCGTTGCTATGTATTCCTGTTGCGTTGTAAACAGATCCTTTTCCTAAAGCTACTTGTTTTCCATTTGCAAGAACTAAAATCGCTTTGTCCGTTCCGGGATTAATGACAGATTTGGTAACAACAACTTTATTTTGTTGTTTATCTTTCCAATTATTGTTAGTAAAATAAACTGTAGAAACCATAATTAATACCGCTGCGGCTGCGGCATATTTCCAAATAGAAAGTTTTCTTACTGGAACTTCAATTTTAGATTCAATTTCTGACCACGCTTCTTTTTTGTCAATTTGTTTTAATAAAGCTGCACGTTTAATAAGTTTCTCATCCGTAAGATGTTCCAAAATATATTTCTTATCCGAATCTGTAAAAAGATCCGAATCTAAAAACTCTTTTGGTTTCTCATGCTTTAAAATTGAGGAAGCAATATGATTAGAAAGTTCAATTATTTTATTTAAAACAGGCATCTTATAATGGTTATATATCACTAAGACGACTAAAAGAAAAAGAGGGGTGAAAAAAGAGTGAAAAAAAATTACATTTTTTTTAAACTATTTTAAAATACCATGAATTTTTCACATCGATAAATAAAATAAGATGATTATTAGGCATCAATTTCTAATCTCGAATACAAATGCAATAATGAAGAAACAATCTTTCAGCAAAGGTTTTAAGCGCTTGTAAGCAATCTTTTTTTGTGTTTTGATAGTATTTAAAGAAACTCCTAATTCTTCAGAAATTTCAGTATTACTTAATCCTTTAATACTCAATTTAATAATTTGAGCGCATTTTGCAGGTAATGTATTTACAGCTTTTTCAATAATTATAGAAGCTTCGGAAATAACCACTTCTCGCATAAAAAATGGATCGGTTTCCATTTGCATAAAATCTGCATCTCCAATAGAAAGAGTGTCTTTGTAACGTTTGCTTTTTATATAATCAAGCGAACGATTTTTAACTGCCGTATATAAATAAGATTTTATTGCTGAATCATTTTGGAATTCGATTTTATCTTCCCATACTTTAATAAAAACCTCCTGAACTATATCTTTTGATATATCTAAATTTTCAAGATACTTGTTAGAAAATAGGCACAATGAAGGATACAGCGTATTGAAAACGCTTTTATATTCCTTTAATGTTAAAATTTTTACGCCCATATTATCCTTTTTTTGAAGGTTTTAAGAATAAGTCTTAATTTGTATTTGTTAAGAAACTAACTTTTTGAATTTAAAATTGTTATTATTATGCTAATATAAATAAATTGTTAATTGATGCGTAAAATGCCTACGATCAGAAAAATGTACTTGATTCAGCAGCATTATTAAAAATTTTAAATTAATACACCTCAATCTTACCAAATAATGCGTTTTTTGCGATTTTGATATTTAATTTAATTAAAAATTATATCATCGAAAAAAATGCTAAAAAGATAAAATTTTAAATATTTAACACCTAAAGTAAGATTATACCGCTGATTTTCTATTTTAAATTCAATCATTCGAATATTTGTTAAAAATACAATAATGTCACTTTTATAAAAATCAACTAAGAAAAATAATTTACTTCTTTTCTTATTCTTCCACTATTTCTTTGATAAGATTTCTTGATTACAAATTTATATAAATTCTATAGAATTAATAGATATAAAACAGTGAAATTTGTTAAAAAAGGCAACTTAAATGACAACTTAAAACATAACAAATTAGTAATTAAACAGTTGTCTAAATATTTTTCTTCAGTTTAAATCAAACTCTGAACAGACAAAAGTAAAAAAGCTACTAAAATTATATTGCAATATTTCTCTAATGTAGAAAGTCAATTTAACAATTTTAAGAAGCAATTTACCCTATTTATCAACATCAGAAAAATCCTAGTTAAATGTAAGTTTTTATGATATATATAATTTTTTATTTATTTAAATTTGAGCATAAACACTTAATTTATTGAAAGTTACAAACAAAATTCAATCAAAAACAGAATAGAGTAATGCTTAATTGAGTGAATAAAACGCCCCTTTTTAACACCCTTTATATGAAAGCCTACAAAATAAAATTCCTCGCCATTTATATCTTTTTACATCTTCAAGCAAGCACTTTTGCTCAAGGCGGAGGCCCGCCACCACCGGGTTTACCAGACGACGGAACTCCCGCAGTACCAATAGATCGATACGCTAAACAATTATTAGCCGCTGGACTCATTTTAGGTTTCATTGTGATCGTCTCGAGAAGAAAACTCTGAATCGAATATCTCTCAAAATCTACCGAAACAAAATTTACACTTGATTCATGAAAAAAAAAACTAATACTCTTTTGTCTACTCGTCAGTTCGACAATAACTTGCCAAGTATTCTTTAGCTCTAACTCAAATATGTATGTAAAAAATGAAGTTTTATACGTACAGCAAAATATTCAATTAAGTACAAACTCTAATTTATACTTAAGAAATAATGCACAGCTAATTCAAGGTGGAAATACAAGTTCCACAAATACAGGTTTAGGATCTTTGTCTGTTTATCAGGAAGGAACATCCGACAATTATGATTACAATTATTGGTGTTCTCCAATCGGAATTCCAACCGCGGCTACAGGAAATAATAATTTTGGAATCGCAGCTTTGGGACGCCCAACTACTGCAACAGCTACAACTCCAGCAATTATTCTGCCAGCAGGAAGTTACGACGGTATTTCTAATCCGTTATCGATTGCTTCTTCTTGGATTTATAAATTAATAAATGCTAATAATTATTCTCAATGGATTTTAGTTGGAGGAGCATCTACAATTGCACCTGGCGAAGGTTTTACGATGAAAGGCACTAGCGGAACTGACTCTGTTGATCCTGAAGGATCAGGAGTTACAAATAATCCAGGCAGTGCACAACGATATGATTTTAGAGGAAGACCCAACAACGGCAATATTACAGTAGCATTAGGAGCTAACAATGCTACTTTAACAGGAAATCCATATCCGTCAGCATTGCATTTAAATGAATTTTTATTAGATACCGACAATCGAACAATAACAGGTGGCACAGCTTATTTCTGGCAACAAGACAGAACAATAGATTCTCATTATCTCAGCGCTTATCGAGGAGGTTATGGCTCCTATGCTCCTATCAATACGACCTCTAATGGTGTTTATATTCCACCCGTTTTTAATGCATACAAGCAAGATGGAACCGTTAATCCTGGTCCAGGTTCTGGAACAGGAACAGTTTTACCGCGCAGATACGCGCCTATAGGTCAAGGCTTTTTGTTGAACGGAACCGCTAACGGAATTGTTACATTTAAAAATGCTCATCGTGTATTTTTTAAAGAACTTTTGGGTGGATCTCAATTTGAGAAACCTTCAAAGAAAAGCGAGGCGAATGAAGAAACTGAAACTTTGTCGTATTTCAGAATAAATGCTATTATAAATAATCAATTTACTAGACAGCTGGCATTAGTTTTTGTTCCTGAAGCAACCGATGGAATTGATACAGGAATTGATGCATTAAATATGACAGCAGATCTTCCCGATGATGTTAATTTCTGGATAGAAGACGCAAATTATTTAATTCAAGGTGTAAATTTTGATCCTTCTAAAAAGATTCCGCTCGCGGTTAAAGCATCAGCAAATACTACATTAAAATTCAGCATTCCAGAATTCACCAATTTTGATACAACTCAAAAAGTGTATATCTATGATAAATTCGATAACTCTTATCACGATATAAAAAACGGAAATTACGAAGTTACTGTTACTGCTGGTACTTATAATGATAGATTTCAGGTTGCATTTTTAGATCAAACACTTGGTGTGGAAGAAAATTCAGAATTAGGCAATTTTATCATTTATCAAGACAACGTTTCTAAAAATATTAAAGCTTCAAATCCGAATAGTTTAGCCATAAAATCTTTTACATTATATGATATTACAGGAAAAACGGTATTGTCTAAAAAAGATTTAAAAACAGATTCCAACTACAATTTTTCGACCATTGGATTAAGTTACGGAATTTACATAGCAGAATTTTTAACAGAAGACAATCAAAAACTTACCAAAAAAGTTTTGATTTCTAATTCTGGAAAATAAACCCAACTATTTTAAGAGAACATTTTTAAAACCTAAAACTACACATATGCTTAAGAAATCTACTTTACAAAGCCAAATCATAATATTGTTATTGTGTTTCTTATTAGTTCCAAATACTTCAAATGCACAAATCGGAATAGGAACAGTTACGCCAAATTCTAGTTCAATATTAGATATCACATCTACAACACAAGGTATGCTCGCTCCAAGAATGACAACGGCACAACGAACAGCAATTACAACTCCAGCCGAAAGTTTATTAGTTTTTGATACCACTGATAAAGCTTTTTACTTTTATAACACCGCAACTACGGCATGGATAAAGATTGCCAATGAAAGCGCTCTTAAAAGAAACAATTACAAATTGGTAAAATCTGCAGCAGATTTAGCTCCAGAATTAGCTTTAGGAGGAGGGTCTTCATATTTATTGAATACCAATACGCTTTATGAAATTAACGGAACCATCAATCTTACTAGTCCAATAAACTTAAACAATGCCTATGTTTCTGGTCTTGATGCAAATGAAGATGTTTTGTCATCAACAGGAACCATTTTCTCAGGAAATACAGGAGGAAGTATTAGAAATGTAACTTTAAGAGGCGCTACAGCATTTTCTATAAACGGACCAGGTATTGCAACTGCATCCTCACTTTTGGTTCAAAATGTGGTTGTTGACGGAATGACAGCAAGTGTAGGAACAATTAATGGAATTGGATTATTTTTTGGCAATATCATTCAATACATTAATAATACTAATGGAATTACTTATTCTAATATTGGCAGTTTGTTGTTAAACAATCAGGCATGGACATCTAGCAACAACGGAACTTTTGAAACCTTTACCGGTACATTTGGATTGATACAAAAAAATAGTGGTTTCAGCACAATGAACGGAGCCGATGTGGCAATGGATGTAAGCAACGCAACGCTTAGCGTAGGAACTGGAGTTCTGTTGGGTACTGTTTTTTCAGGAACCACTACAAATGCTAATGGATATATTAACCGTTATCCTGCTGCATCAACTTATACAGGATATAATTTTAGCACCGCTTGGACTGTAGACGCGCCTGGTATTCCAAGAGAAGGCGATTCTGACTCAACTGGCGATATTAATCTCGATGCTCCTGTTGGTTCTGGCGCCGCAACAACTTTTACTGGCACAAGTACATCCAGTAGGATAAAACTTAGCGGTACAACTACATCAAACAATCTATTTAGATTTACTAAAGATGGTAATAATAGAATTACTTATCGAGGAAATAAGACCAGATATTTTCAGGTAACAGCTTCAGTTTCGTGTCAAGTTACCAGTACAGACATAACACTTATCTTATATATTGCAAAAAATGGCGTTGTACTCCCTGATACAAAAGTATATGGAAAACCTACTACAGGTTTTTTGGCTACAGCAGGAATTTTAACTCTTCCAATCGTGGGAACCATGCAATTAAAAAAAGATGATTATATTGAAGTCTTTGCTGAACGTTATGATGGAACAGCGAATATGTCTACAGTTTCTCTAAATCTTAGCGCTAGATAATTTACATAGAAAATAATTTTATAAAATTGATTTCTAAATTGAATCTTTATTCCCCATGTAAATTAAAGTTTTATTAAATCATACCCATGCAAAAGTTATTTTTAGTAACTTATATATCTGATTATTAGACATTTTTTTTGTCTATTTAAATGATAAAACATGGAAGATATTAAAATAAATAACAGCGTTCTTAAAGGTAAAAATGTTGTCATAACGGGTGCAAGCAGCGGTGTCGGAAGAGCTGCAGCCGAAGCTTTTGCAATTGAGGGCTGTAACGTAGTAATAGTAGCCAGAGGACTTAAAGGCATTAATGAAACAGTAGAATATTGTCGGTCGCTAAATGTTTTGGCAATTGGTGTTCAAGCAGATATGTCGATTGCTGAAGATGTAGAGCGAATAGCAAAAGAAGCTTTGGCTATGAACGGAAAAATTGATATCTGGGTGAATAACGCTGGAGTAATGGCAAGCGGAAAATTTGAAGAAATTCCTATGGAAATTCACGAGCAGGTTATTAAAACCAATTTGTTTGGATATATGCATGGCGCTTACAATGCCATTAAAATTTTCAAAAAACAAGACCAAGGTATTTTAATAAACAATGTTTCCATCGGCGGATTTATGCCAGCACCTTACAGCGCAGTTTATTCTGCAACAAAATATGGGATTCGAGGCATGATGGAATGTCTTCAAGGAGAAATTTCTAATCATAAAGATATTCATATTTGCAATCTTTATCCGCAATTACAAAATTCTACTGGAAATCTTCATTCAGCCAAATATTCAGGTTTCGATATGAAAATTTCTTTTATTGCTTCGGATCCACGCCATACAGCGGCTAAAATGGTAGATTTGGCTAAACATCCGCAAAAAGATTTATTTCCAGATTTACGTTCCGCGGCAATCACAAATATGTATCGATTATTTCCGAAGACAATAATTAATACTGCATCTGCGGCAGTACGCACTAAAATGAAACTAAACGATGTTAAAGCAGAAAATCCTGGAAATGTTCTCACCAACTCAAAAGAGCCGTTACGTGTCTACGGAAATTTACCTTCAAAGAAAACACACAACATTGGTTTAGCATTCCTTGTAGGAGTCGGAATTACAACCGCTTTATTATTAATGGGTAAAAAGATTTAGAATTTTAAATTCCAGATTAAGAATATTTTAAAAAAAAGCTCCTTAAAAAACTTAAGGAGCTTTTCGGCAGCCGGCGGATGCCTGAGGTATGCGGTAACTAACTAAATCTTTGTCCAGATCCTCCAGACGAACTCCGCCGGTCCCCTGTCTTTTTATGTCTGATTACAAAGTTTATATACCATTCATCTTAGCAAAATTACCAAAACCATAATTTAAATTCTTACAGAATCTCATTTTGAGCTTATAGTATTTTAAGGTTTGAAGAAATTTTAAAACCAAACATTAGATGATTATATGAGTAATATTGTTAAGCTAATAAGAATTTATTAGCATCTTTTCTTAAGCTTTTAAAATCTGTTAAAACTCTCTCCAAAAGCTCTTTAAGCCCTTGATAACTTCCAGGTTTTACAGCATAAAAATCGGCTCCCAATTTATAAGAAATTTTAATATGTATACTGCTGCTGCTCGTAGAGAGCATAATAATTTTTACATTTTTTAAATCACCAGAAGCACTTCGAATTTCTTTAAGACATTCAAAACCATTTTTGCATGGCATATTAATGTCTAGAAAGATAATTTCAGGAAGATGCTCCGCATTGCGAAGGGCTTTGAGCAACTCATTTCCATCTGTCGTCTGCACTACATAAAGTGGCATACGTAGTTCTTCTACTGCATCAAGAAACAATATTCTGTCATCTTCATCGTCATCAGCTAAATAAATAATTTTCTCAAAGTTGGGTTGTGGCGACATGGCTTTAAATTTTAAAAATGCAAATTAAGAGTAAAGATTCTTAATACTTGCAGTGGTTACTAAAAAATTCAATCATTAATTTTTTTTGAATCAAATTGTAACTGAGGGGACAGCCTATATAAAGATAATCATTTTTTCTTAAGAAAACACTTTCAAAATAAAAGAAAAAATATGGTAATGATTTACATTTCAAATTATTAACAAGATTTAATCTTTTATTCTTTCGTTTCAATAAAAATTGATTTATAAACTTACTGTTTGTATTTTTGCAATTATGAATGATAACTTTATAAATGAATATTTTGGGATAGGAATCCAAAATGGAAAAACACCTGAAAACTTAGGCGTTTTATGGAGATCCGCTCAAAATCTAGGAGCCACTTTTATATTTACGATTGGTAATAGATATGCCAAACAAGCCTGTGATACACATGATGCTGTAAAAGCAATTCCTTATTTTCATTATGATACTTTTGAAGCTTTTTTTGAAAATTTACCGAAAGGTGCGAGATTAGTTGGTGTAGAATTATCTGAAAAAGCATCTGATTTAGAAACTTTTGAACATCCGCGACGCTGTGTTTATTTATTGGGAGCAGAAGATCATGGTTTACCCAAAAAAGCAATGGAAAAATGCCATCATCTTGTAAAATTTAAATCTGAAAAAAGCTTGAATGTAGCTGTCGCTGGAACTATTGTGATGTACGATAGGAACTTGGCTAAACCACGTTCTTAAAATCTAAACTACATTTTCTGCCCAAATATTTAATTATCAAGGTACATTTTCAATTACTGCAATTTATAATATTGCAACTTTACTTAATTTCTTGTGCTTCTTTAAATTCCTTAAATAAAAGTTATATTTTAAATATTTACATTTAAATGAATATTTTTTCATTTAACTTTACAGTATGAGACCATTAGATCCTGATAAAAGAGAGAAAATTTTACAGTCTGTATATACGCTTACTGGCAGACAAGGACTCGCGAGCGTCAATATTTCAGGCATAAGCAAAACCGCTGGAATTGCTACAGGTACGCTTTATATCTATTTCAAAAATAAGGAAGAGGTTATACAACTAGCCTATGCCGCGGTAGAAGATAAAATGACACAGGCTATGTATCATGACTTTGATCTTAATCTCCCAATAAGACAATCGCTTAAGAAGATTTACATCAATATGCTTAACTATAGATTAAATCATTATGATGAAACCATATTTATTGATCAGTATCAGCAGTCGGGTTATATACAGCTAAATTTCTCCAAACAACTTGCCGAGTACGAAAAACAAAATAAACCACTGTATGATCTTTTAGAAAAAGGGAAACAAGAAGGAATCATTAAAATAGTAGATTCTATTATGCTTATCAGTTTTTTTGATGGCGCAGTACGCTCCTGCTCCACAGGTATAATGCAAAAGTTGTTCTCATTAAGCCAGCAGCTTATTGATGACAACTTTGATATGATATGGAGAGGCATGAGTTAAAAAATTTTATTCTTAAATGAATATTTTTTCATTAATAATTTAATAACATATATTATGAGTATTTTCAAAGACAAAACTATTGTCGTTACCGGAGCCGCAATGGGTCTCGGACTTGCGGCAAGTAAAGCCGTAGCATTAAAAGGAGCAAATCTTTCTCTTGTAGATTACAATAATGAGGCGCTTGAAAAAGCAAAAGAAGAAATTCAATCGGTTGCACCAGAAGCAAAAATCTTAACTATAGTCGCTGACGTTTCAGATGAAAACGCAGTAAAAAATTATGTAGACAAAACAGTAAGTGAGTTTGGCAGCATAGATGGTTTTTACAATAATGCAGGTATTGAAGGAAAACAAGCTCCATTAGTGGAATACGATGTCAATATATTTAAAAAAGTAATTGACATTAATCTTATGGGTGTTTATTACGGACTGAAATATGTAATTCCTGTAATGCAAAAACAAGGCGGAGGAAAAATTGTAAATGTAGCTTCTGTAGGCGGAATCAGAGGTGTTGTTAATCAGATGCCATACGTTGCGAGTAAACATGCTGTTTCTGGTATGACTAAAAATGCTGCCATAGAATACGGTAAAGATGGTATATATACCAATGCAATTGCACCTGGAGCTATTCTGACTCCAATGGTTGCAGAAGCTTTTAAACAGGTAAATCCAGCCGATCCGAAAGCCGCTGAAACAATCTATGCACAAAGAAATCCTACTAGAAAATTAGGAAAACCAGAAAATGTGGGTAATCTTGTAGCCTTTTTGCTAAGCGATGAATGTCAGTATGTAAATGGACAAACTATCGCAATTGACGGAGGAGAGTCAAATCTGTATGGTAATTCATAAATAATAGTATCTATACAGAAAAAACGGATTACAGGCATTCTGTAATCCGTTTTTTTTATAATCATATAAAATAAATAATCTATTTTTTTTCTGTCAGTTGAACCTGATAACTGAATGTTGTTGGTTTAGCATAAACCATAAAAGGTTCCAATGGTCTTGGACCACAGCCATTTGAACCTACTCCTAAAGTTTTATGGCTTACGCATAAAACTGTTCCTTTGCTTTGCGGAAGATCGATTTTATATTCCACCAAATCCATTTCTTCATCGCTGTATGGCAGCGCAGATACCTGCATCAAGTCATCAACCTTTTTTACTGCTATCCCTGCTCCTTTTTGAGCGCTTAAATTTGCCCATCTTACATCTTCATGATTTCCACATTCCATAGGTTTCTCATAAGGTGTTAATTGTTTTGCGACCGTACTTGCGTAATGACCAACATCAAATCCGCTTTTGCGATCTGCGTAATTTTCCATCGGGCCACGACCTAAATAATCAAATTGATCGATGCTTTTATTTAAGAACATTCGAACACCGATTCTTGCTAAAATAAGTTTAGGATCACTAAAACTCACTTCATTTGTAGAATTAATAATTCCGTTTCCGTCAATGGTGTAGATTACTTTATGCTGTACTTTAAAATTCTCTTTGCCTGTACCAGTTAGACTTGCAGTAATTTCAATTACGGTTGCCGAAACTTTTTTGCTTTTTACTTCATTTGTTACCCATGAAATGTTTTTTAAGCCGTATTTTTCCCAATCACGGTACGCCCACATATCGTCGGTTTGGTGCGGTGCACGCCATAAATGAAGCATAGGACCTCCATTTTCCTGCAATACATTCTCTCCATTTTTCTCCAATTTTGTAAATGTTCCTTTTGCTTTATCAAAAGTAATACTGAAGTCTGAACCTTTGATAATAATACTTTCTTCTGTATCATTTAAAGTTAAGTTACCAGCTTGTGGAGCTTTTTTAGTTTCAGCTAATGGCGTACCTAATTCAAACTGTTGAGAAGCTACTTCAAAACCTTTTTTAGCCCAATTTTGATCTTCTGCCAAATAAAATGACACTCTTACAAAGTATTCCGCACCTGCTTTTGGGGAAAAAGCAAACGGTATTTTTACGTCTTTTTCAGTACCAGGATTGATCGTCCCAACTGCTAAATCACCAGAAAATAATGGCAACCCATTTTCAGTTAATTCCCATTTAGCCGTTACGTTTTCAAGATTAAGAAACTGATAACGGTTTTTAATCGTAACAAAACCATTTTTAATGTCTTTGTCACGAATTGTAATCCATTGATAGGCATGTTTTAACTCTGGAAAATGCGGTTTAGGCGATCTGTCTGAAAATACCACACCTTTGTGTATGAAATAATGATCGTTTGGAAATTCACCAAATCCGCCACCAAAAGCCGTTATAGGATGTTTTGGATCACGATTATTATAAATTCCCTGATCCTGCCATTCCCAAATAGCTCCGCCAAGAAGCTCCGGATACTTATCAAACATTTCATTGTACAGATCTACTGATCCCATTGAGTTGAACATGGCGTGTGCATATTCACATAAATAAAATGGTTTGGTTAATGAAGCATTTTTTGCATGTTCTACCATAGGGGCAATTTGCGTATACATTTGGCTGTCAATATCCGCAGGATTCTTTTCACCAATACCAAATCCTTCATAATGTGTAGGACGGTCAGGATCAATTGCTTTTATTGCTGACAAAGCTGCTCTGAAATTAGTACCGCCTGAACCATTTTCATTACCTAATGACCAAATTAAAACCGAAGGATGATTTTTAAAACTTTGAACATTCGCAACATTACGATCTACAATAGCCGCTTTTATTGTTGGCACTTCATTAAACTGATTTTGCTCTTCATGACATTCAACATTGGCTTCGGCTACCAAATAAATTCCATATTCGTCACAAAGTTCATACCATCTTGGATCATCAGAATAATGACTCGTACGAACATGATTACTGTTAGTTTGTTTAATTAAAGTGATGTCTTTTATCATTTGTTCCTCTGTAACGGCGTGACCATCATCTGGGAAATTCTCGTGACGATTTACCCCTTTTAGTTTAATAGGAACACCATTTACGGTAAACAAACGTCCTTTAATTTCAATCTCTCTAAAACCTGTTTTTGAAGATAAGGTTTCAATGGTATTTTTTCCATCAGTTAAGTTCAAGACAGTTGTATATAAATTTGGTGTTTCAGCCGTCCATTTCTTTGGATTGCTTGCATGAAAACTCAAATCTACCGTTACTTCCTGTCCTGGTTTTAAAGCAGGAATCATTTTCTTACCTGATGCTCCATCGACTGGAGTTGTACCTTCGTATAATAAAGCATTTAGTTCCTGAGGTCTAGTTGTTTTGGTTCCGTAATTCTTTACTTTCGCAGAAACCAATACCTCAGCATCACGAAATTGATTATCCAAATTCGTTTTAATAAAATAATCGCGAATATGAACCTGAGGCGCACTCCATAAAGTTACATTTCTGAAGATACCGCTTAATCGCCACATGTCCTGATTTTCTAAATAACTTCCGCTTGTAAATCGGTATACTTCGACTGCCAGTATATTTTTTCCAGGTTTAATGTATTTGGTCAGATCAAACTCAGCAGCATTACGGCTATTTACACTGTAACCCACTTTTTGACCATTTACCCAAATAAAGAAACCGGCATCAACTCCGTCAAAAGTGATAAAAGTACGGCGTCCTTTCCAGTTTTCAGGAATTGTAAATTCACGTCTGTAGCTTCCTACCGGATTTCTTTCAGTAAAATTGGTATATTTCTCAGATGGAATTCCCATTACATGTGGAAAATCCTTTTTGAAGATATACGTAAAGTTGCTATAGTTCGGCGTTCCGTAACCTTGTACTTGCCAGTTAGACGGAACTTTTATCTCTTTCCATCCGCTTACATCATAATCAGTTTTATAAAAATTTACAGGACGTTTCTGAGGCCAGTCTACCCAATTGAATTTCCACATACCATTTAAGCTTTGGCTAAATGTTGAGGCATGTCTGTTTGCTGCTAACGCTTCTTTGAGTGAAGCATAAGGCATTAAAGTAGCGTGAGCGGCCTCCTTATTGATTCCGATATTTTCTGGATCTTCAATTTCTTTAGGAACTTTAGCAGTATCTTGAACGGAAAGATTCTGATCCTTTTTTTGGAATGCAAAACAGGGATTTTGAATTAAAGCCAGCACTGAAAATAATCCAATTTGGGCAATTTGTTTTTTTAATAAACGCTGCATCATAATGTTTATGTTGTAATTTGAAAATTAATTATACTGTAGTGTGAAATTTTAATATTCATTGTCTTTAATAATTTGTAATTTAAAATGATCAATAGCATTTTAGAAATGGCAAGATACAGCGCAAAAGCTTTTATACACTAACCACATATCTCCAAGACATTTCAACTGCCGATCCATACCATTTCTATTTAGCTATCAAATTGATATTTTAGAAATTGTGTCCACTACAAAGATTTTATTTCTAAAATTTATTTGTTTTCTAATTTTTCGGACCTTGATTTGCTGTTAAAGGCCAATTCGGATTCTGATAAATAGGCGATCCAGAAACGTCATTGTTTGGTGATGTAATCAAAAAATGCTGAATTGCTATCGGATTCAAATAATGCGCCATTGTCCAGCGATATCCATTGTATGCCAATGAAGTCGTGTTCTTTTCATAAATACGCAAATAACTGCTAATCGCTGGATCTGAAACTGTACTTCTGTCTCCTATTCCATATGTTAATTTAGTAGCATCATACCATTGTTTCATTGGTCCCCATAATTTAAATCCTTCAATGTGATAAGAATTGTCTATCATTTGGTCCATCGCTCTCCATCTGCGTAAATCATCCAAACGGAAACCTTCTCCCAACATTTCTATTCGTCTTTCTCTACGAATATTATACAATGTAGCATCGATCAGTTTATTGGCAGAATAAGCTCCCCAGTCATTTTTTGCTTCTAAACTCATATTTGTCGCTGCAATGGTTTTTTGAAAATCTGAATCTACTCCTGCTCTTTCTCTGATTTTTTTCCAATATGCAGAAGCTGTTCCATCAATGCCTCCATTTTTTTCATAACTAGCTTCAATGTAATTCAGGTAAGCTTCTACTCCTCTAAAAGCTATACTTCCCATTGAACTTCCTGTATGCTGACCGTAATTGGCTCCATCGTAATTATTCCCTTTTGTATGATGATAACCAGTTGGCTGATCATGATTCCCTAATAAATTCATGATATCCGGCACAATGGCTACATCTGTACCATGCGTATTTAAAGGAGAAGGATACAAAATATTAATTTGTCCAGGTTCTGCAAGCCAAAGATTTAAACGCATATCTCTTTTCTTTCTCACATCTGCCAAATAATCATCGCCAACATATCCAGATCCAGAAGCGTAAATTGGCAGACCATTTGCCATTAAACAATTATCAACAAAACCTCTTGTGTAACCAGCGCCACCGCCTTGTACTGATATAGCAAATGAATTGCTTACTCCTAGACCGACATCATAGGCACGCCATAAAAGCACTTCATTGTACTTGCTTAAATCAACATCGCTAAACATCTTTAGAAACGGATTTGCATCACTCGCTTTGGCAAAATCTAAATATGATTGACCTGCAATTTCTGTTTTTTGTGTATTTTGAGTTAATGTAACTTGATCTGCAACAGCCTTCGCCGCGTCCATTGACTGTGTCAAAAAATAATCAATTTCTCCATCAATACTTCCCGAAGGAAATTGATAACCTTGATTGTACGCTTTTTCGGTGCCTGGCCAGCCCGGACCATTTGGAACAAAAGCAGTTCCTTTAAAATATTTCTCCCATGTTCCTTCATAAAGTCCAACTCTCGATTTCATTAACTGAGCCACCATTCTAGATAATCGGTTTCCTTTACCATCAGGTCCTGAATTACTCATCAAAGTACTGGCAGAATCTAAATCGGAAATGATAAAACGAGCAACTTCATTTCTGGGTTTTCTTTTACTGTAATCTACCAATTCATTTAAATCCAATTTTGGAACAGTTTTCACGATTGGAAAATCACCAAGAGCAACCAATTTCTGATAATAAATATATGCTCTCAAAAAATACATCTCACCGATATAATGATTTACATTGGTAGGATTTCCAGAAATCTTGTTATTTTTCCATTTCGGAATCACTTGCTGCATGAAGTAATTGCACTTATAAATAGTTTCAAAATTCCAGTCACCTCCTTGTGCCGGTACAAGCCATTGTCCAGGAACATAGCGATTATCATAACCTCGATCTGCTTCTGTATCGGTATCGCTATCTCTTGCGTAGGCTTCCATTACTGGAAAAACACTATACAAGTCAATAGAATAAGCTGCCAGCTGTGATTCATCGTTTAAATAATTCTCTGGAGTAATTTGAGACAAAGGCGGTTTTTCCAGAAAGTCATCTTCACAAGATGCAAAGACAACAGTTAAAGCCACTGCTAATAGTCTGATTAGATTTGCTCTCATTATAATATATTTTTAAATTTTTAAATCGTTTTTATCATTTTTAAAGGGAAACATTAACTCCAACTGAGAAGGTTTTTGACAACGGATAAACATTACCATTTTGCCCAACCTTATCAAGAGTTTCTGGATCAAACATGTCTGGAATATCGGTCAATGTCCAAATGTTTTCTGCCGAAAAATAAAATCTTACGTTTGTCATCCCAAACTTTTCAACAGTTTTAGAGGGCAATGTATATCCTAACTGTAAATTTTTCAGTCTCATATAAGCGGCGTTGATAAGATATCTAGATTGTGTTTTTTGGTTTTTATCTTGTCCTACAACTGGACGCGGATAATAAGAATCGAGATTCAAACCAAGCGGACTACTGGCATCATCTCTGAAATAATCCAAATGCTGTTCTAAACCACTAGAATCCCAAACACTGCCTCTCATTCCCCAAAAAAGTGTGGTATTGTTCCAATAATCTCTTTTTCCGACTCCCTGAAAAAATGCTCTAAAATCAAAGCCTTTATAATTTGCGCCTAAATCGAGACCAAAAGTGTATCGTGGTGTGCTGTTTCCAATTTTAACCAAATCTCCATGATTACTAAGTGTATTCGCTCCATTATTAATTACACCATCTCCGTTTACATCTCGATACATAATATCTCCAGCATCCCAATTATTCCCAAGACTGTTTTGTCCACCGTTTGGCAGGGAATTTAAATGAGCATCCATTTCTGCCTTTGTTTTAGCAATACCAATAGTTTGATATCCCCAAATATTTCCATCTAATTGCCCTTGAATATACGTTCCTAAATCCCCTGTCAAGTTTGGATATCTTGTAATTTTGGTCTGATTGTCTGCAAGCAAGCCTGTAATACTATAACCGAATCCGTTTGCTAATTTTTGTTTCCATGTAATATTCATATCAAAACCATAAGTTTCCAAATCGGTATTATTTGATTTTGGAACAGCTGTTCCCAATATAACAGGTAATTCACGAGCTGGACCTATCATGTTTTTTGTTGAACGATTAAAGTAATCAAAGGAACCGGTAAGCTTATTTCCAAATAAAGCAAAATCAACTCCTACGTCCCATGTTCGAACAGTTTCCCAAGTTAATGCCTGGTCAATTAAATTTGGTGCGGTAGCTGTATTCGGTCTGCTGCCATTTACTAACCATGATCCATTGGCAATTCCTACAGGCATCGTTGTATAAGTCGGATACCAATTTTTTGTGTCTTGATTGGCTAAAGAACCGTACGATCCTCTAAATTTCAACATTCCCACAACATTTTCCAGTGGTTTCCAAAAATCTTCTTTGGCCACATTCCATCCTACAGATACCGAAGGCGACCATACCCATCTACTGTCAGAACGAAAGCGTGAAGAACCATCATAACGAAGATTACCTTCAATGAGATAACGCCCGTCATAATTATAGTTGATACGTCCAAAATAACCGTTAATCGCCCAATCACCATACTTTCCGTTTACATTTGGCGGAACAAGTTTTCCGTAAAAATCAGTTCCTGAAGTAGCATCAATTACGGGAATATTAGGAACAATGATTCCCTGTCTTGTGGCACCAAGTTCTCTATTATCAGTAGATTCAGCCTGCATTCCTAAAAGTCCAGTAAAATGATGTTTCCCGAAACTTTTATTATAATCTGTATAAAAATTAGAGTTGAAATAATCCTCTTTGTAAGCATCTTCGTGAATTTCAGATTTGCTGTCGGCCACGTATGGATTTCCTGCAACATCATGATTGTATGTCATTTGAAGATCCCAATGCTGAAAAGTATTGATTGTTTTATAAGTAAAATCCCATTTCAGTTTCCAGTCGGGAGTTAATTTAAAAACTAAATTTAACTGCTGTATAAAACTATCCGAAATTTTATTTTGTTGCCCGCCATCTCTAAGAGGTAGCGCTGGCGAAGGGCTGTCATACAAATAACCGTTAGGATCGTACAAAGGCAATACTGGCCATCCTTGACGCGCCAAATCGGCAAAAGTACCATCTGTCATATTGGTTGGTCTTGCATAATCTTCTCTTATAAAACGATTGGTATAACTTAGAGAAAGCCATTTAAATAAATCAGCATTAATTCGTATTGATGTATTATATCTTTTATATTGATCTCCATTAAATCTCATAAAACCAGGCTGATCTAAATATGCCCCCGATATGAAATAAGTAAGTCCTTCTTTGCCTCCGCTTATGCTTAGATTGGTTTCTTGTGAAATTACAGAAGGTTTAAAAATTGCTTTATACCAGTCAACATTATCATTTCCTTGATCGTAGCCGTCTGCCCACCTAGTAGGATCGCCGGCTCTGGTTGGTATTGTGTTTGTAATTTTACCATCTTGAAAATCTTTTATTCGCTGTATACGCTCATCGGTAAAAAAAGGCGTATATCCCGCATTTAGGAATCCATCATTAAAAAAAAGTGCAAAAGAATAAGAATCCAACATATTCGGAATTGTAACAGGACTGCTGATTCTAGTGCTGGTATTTATATTTACAATAGTTTTTCCTGATTTTCCTTTTTTAGTTGTAATCAAAATGACACCAAAAGCTGCTCTTGATCCATAAATTGAAGAAGTAGACGCATCTTTTAGCACCGATATATTTTCTATATCACTTGGATTTACTGTATTAATATCTCCTTCGGCTCCGTCAATAAGAATAAGCGGATTAGCGTTTGATCCATCTCCAATAGTTCCTGTTCCACGAATATTAATTGCCGGTCTGCTGTCTAAGGTTCCACCGCCAGATTGTGTAATGTTTAAACCTGCGACTAAACCCTGCATTGCTTGAGCTGCATTTACAACAGGGCGGTTTTGTAATTCTTCACCATCAAGCTGACCAACGGCACCTGTAAGATTGGCTCTTTTCTGAACTCCATAACCTACAACAATAACCTCATTTAATACATTTCTGTCTTCACTCAGCGTAACATTAATTTTAGATTTTTCATTTACCTTTATTTCCTGAGTTTTAAATCCTATATAAGAAAATAACAGTGTAGATTCTCTACTAGAAACATCAATGCTATAATTTCCATCAAAATCCGTTGTTGTAGCATTATTTGAACCTTTTTCTGTTACGCCCACTCCAGGAATTGGAATTCCTTGCGCATCTGAAACATTTCCAGAAATCTTAATTGCTTGAGCTTGCTTCTTTGAAATTTCTGGCTTTTTATCTGTATCATTATTCGATTTTAATACAATAAGGTTGTCTTTTATAATATACGACACATTTTTATTCTTAAATAAATTATCAAGAATTTGCGTTATCGGTTTGTTTTTCATCTTAATGGTTACCAATTCTTCGTCGTTTATTTTCTTGTTGTTATAAACAAAATTATAATTGGTATTTGACTGTATTTGAGCCAATACAGCACGTATTTTGACGTTTTCCATATTCAAAGTAACCTTCATATTCTGCGAATAGCCTCTACTGTGAATCTGAAAAACAGAAACTAATAAACATAAGATACTCAATTTCATAGTTTTATGTAATTGCAGGTAATAGAGTATTTTCATACCCATCCTATTGGTTTTTTTCATAATTTTGGTTGTTGTTTAGTTAACTTTTAAAAGGTTGATTATTTAATTAAATCGGGAAATTTTGGCCAATTTTCCGATTTGCTTTTTATTGTTGTTTTTTCTTCATAGGCAACTGATTTTAAGATTAATAGATAATAACTTTTTTGTTTTCTATTTTATAATTGAACTCGGTATCAACCTGAAACGTACTTAGAACCTGATCGATTGAAACATCTTCAAATTCAGCCGTGTATATCTGATTGTTAATCGTTTTATTTCTGTTTTCTATTTTAACTCCATAATATCTTTCGAGCTTAGTTATTATTTTGTCAAAAGGAAGCTGTGAGATGACTAAACCTTTTTTCATCCATCTTGTTGCAATTGAAGTATCTACCTTAGAGAAATTGATTTTCTTACTTTTAGGATTCCACTCTGCTTCAAAGCCAGGTTTTAAAAATTGCGCTTTAGTTCCTCTTTCAGCCAATTTTACCGATCCTTCTACAAGCACAGTCTTGATGCTAACATCTTCAGGATAAGAACTCACGTTGAATTTGGTTCCAACAACCGTAATGTCCAACTGATTAACATTAACAATAAAAGGGTGTTTTTTATCTTTGCTAACTTCAAAAAAAGCTTCCCCTGTAAGCTTTACTTTTCTGAAATTTTCCAAAGAAAATACGGTAGGAAATTTTAAGGAAGAACCTGCATTCATGTGCACTAGAGTTCCATCAGCTAATCGTACATTAAAAGTTTTACCGTTTGGAACTTTCAAACAATTATACGCTGTTTCATTTCGCTTAGCAGCTTTGGTATAATCTATTTCATTACCAGTTTTTTTTCCAAGAAAATTACCATCTTCATCCAGTATATCTTGCTGATTTTGATCTGAAAGTGAAATGATATTCCCATTTCCCATATCCAGAGTAACAGCATGTGGATCAATGACATTATTATGATTTGAATTTGAGAATTGCCAAACACTATAACCACCAACTATAAAAATTAAACCGATGGCCGCATATTTCATGACCGTTTTTATGGAGCGTCTTTTTCTTTTGGATTTAAAATTTGATAGCACCTTATCAAATGCAACAGAAGAATCTATGGCAGAAATATCAGGGGTTTTTCCTGTTTTGAGCTTAATTAATTCAAGTCGTTTATAAAGCTCCCTATTTTCAGAAGAAGACTCGTACCATTCTGTAAAAAATTGCTTTTCTACTGTATTTAGCTGTTCATTTAATTTTTTGATTATAATCTCTGCTATATCCATTTTGATAAGTATTTAAGTAGGTCTGATATAAAGACCTTTAATACGACAAAACGGGTAGTGAGAAAATTAAAAAAATTAAAAAAAGATTTTTGTTAAAGCAATAACAAGCAATAAAAACTGATCTTGAAGTACAGATCTTAAGGTTTTATAGCTTTTTTTTAAGTGATATTTTACCGTATTGATTGAAATATTAAGTGTTTCTGCAGCGGTTTCATATTTTAAACCTTCGATAACACATAATTCAAACACTCGTTTAGATTGATCTGGCAAAGTATCGACCATGTCTAAAATATAAGTGTTTCTTTCGTAATTAATTAAATTTTCCTCGTGCGAAACTTCAAAAATATCATTATCTAAAATTGTCGAAGTTCTTTTACTTTTTTTAAGACGCTTGATGCTATTATTTTTAACAGCAATGAAAATGTAACTTTTAAGATTTAGTATTTCATTTGAATTGTTTAATTGTGTCAAAACCTTCTCTACAACATCCTGTACAACATCTTCGGCTTCATCCATATCTTCCAAGTAGCTAAAAGAAACCAGACACCATTCACGATAATGGGCATGAAATAAATATTCTATATTCTCTGAAGTAAAGCGCTCCATTTTCAAGTCTTATTAAATATTTCACAATAAATATTTTTTTAAAATTTGTCTGGGTTTCAAATTTCATATAATACTCGCAAAAGAAATGCAAGTGTACAAACTTAATAAAACGTTTTAGCAAAAACGAATACAATTATATATTTCCTAAAAAAATTACAATTAAAAAACATATATCGTTTTTAATATCAATTATATTAAAATATCAACAACAAAAACCTCTTAAAATTATTTTATATTCAATGATTTCGTTATCAAGAATTGCAAATGCATAAGTGTAATCAATTCCCTATATAAACGGTAATACAAATCATAAAACAGCGAGTTTTTTCCTTAAAATAATTGTAAAAAAAATAATTCAGAACTCTATTTAAAAAAAAAGCAGATCAAACTCTGATCTGCTTTCTTAATCTTAAGTAAAAAATATTATTGTAATTCTTTGATTTTAATACTTCTAAAACTTACTTCGTTACCATGATCTTGTATCAAAATATGCCCTTTTTCTGCTTCTCCAAAATTTGGCCATATTTTGTATTTGCTTTGCGCCACCAAATCACGGAATGCTTGCGAGCCTCTGTCATATTCTAAAACTTTAACGCCATTTAGATAATGTTCGACATGATTATTAGGATAAACAATCACTCTTCCTGTATTCCAATTTCCAGGCTTACGGAAAAAACGTTCTATTTTTTTAGCTTTAATTAAATCATAAAGCGAAGCAAGTGTACGATTGCCATCTCTGCCTAATTTTGCATCAGGGTGAACATCATCATCAAGTAATTGATATTCTAATCCTATTGCAGAACCTTTACTTTGTTCATTTAATGTTACAAAATATTTTATACCGCTATTAGCACCTTTTGTTAGTTTAAAATCAAATGATAAATCAAATGCCTCATATTCATTTTTACTCACAATATCTCCTCCGTTCGTAGACTCATCTCCATTTGATGCCATTACCTGCAAGATGCCTTCTTTCACTTTCCATCCTTTTTCTGGAAAAGTATTTTTATGAGCTCCAACCCAGCCATTTGTCGTTTTTCCATCAAACAATAATTTCCAGCCATTTTGCTCTTCGTATGAAGTTAATTTATTAGGAGTCAAACCCGCAACATAAACTCCTTTTGGAAAAGGAAGTTCTTTTATGTTTTTAGTCTGAACCCTAATATTTTTCCAATAAATTTTAATGCCAGCATCTTTAGCTTTTCCAATAGCATGAACTTGCAACGCAATAATTCCCTGATTTGCAGATAAAGTATCTACCAGAAAAGAAACTGGCTGATCATCAAGCCATGTTTTTACCTTCTGACCAATACATTCAATACGAACCTTGTGAAAAACATTAGGAGTAAAAAGAATTTGTCCTTTTGGATTGTTCGAAACTGGATAAAGCCATTCTCTTCGTCCTTCATCGTAGATTCCGCCGCTCCATTTTCTGGAAGTCGGATCTACATCATATTGATATCCATAAACTTTTCCTTTTCCGTCATTGGCTTTTGGATCAAAATTACTTTTAAACTGTACTCCAGAATTAGAAATACTATCAGACATCATGGTTTCCATTTCCAGTACAAAGTCTCCTGTTATGCGTGTATCAGATGCCAGAAAAGAATTTGGCGATTTATCTACCGTAGTACCAACGATCATTCCGTTTTCTACGTTATAATTGGCAGAACCTGTGAGCTGTTTCCATCCATTCAACGTTTTTCCATCAAATAACGATTGCCAGTTACCAGATTGTGCGTTGCAAAATAATGCTGTAAATAAAAAAAAGAGTGTTGCAATTTGTTTCATTCTATATGAGGTTTAGATATTAGTAAGATTAAATTCAGGTTTCCATTTTTGGATGGAATCTTCATATATTGATTTATTCATTAAGTGTACGCAGAAAGCAGTAGTAGCGCCTGTAATGACATTCGATGCTGGCAAACTTCCTTCATTAATCGTTTTATAAAATTCCTGAAGAGCGTACCAACTTCCATCTTTTGATTTCTCTTTCAAAATTGGAATACCACCATCATTGTTCCATTCAATTTTTGTAGCGCCAGTAACGCCATCGACAACTTCCAGTTCTTTTCTTGTTTCTTTTTCAGGAAAGAAAACACCTTCATCTACCAATAATTGAATTGTACCTTTTGTTCCTTTAATTTTAAATAAATAATCGTCTTTTGCATTACTGCAAGTAGCACCGAAATTTCCAATCATACCTTCTTTACTATATCGAAGAATAGTCTGAACGTTATCATAAGTTTCTCTGCCATCTTTATAATAATCTATTCCGCCCGTTCCGATTATTTCGTCAGGATGTGTGTTGAAAGCCCAGTTTATAAAATCTACCTGATGAGACAAAAGTTCGGCTGGTAATCCTCCAGAATATTCTTTGTACATGCGCCAATTTATTTGTCTGTCAGTACAGCCTGAAGGAACAGGTCTTCGCCAGCTTGCATTACGATCCCAACGACAATCAATTTGTGTAACCTTTCCAAGATAATTTTTATCAATCATCTCTTTTACTTTAAAATAAAGCGGTGTGTATCGGTATTGGTGTCCAACTTGCAATACTTGCTTCGGATGCTGTTTCATTAAATTAACCAAAGCAAGCGCCTGATTGGCATCATAAGTCATTGTTTTTTCGAGATAAACATGCTTACCAGCTTTAATTGCAGCCGATGCTATTTCGAAATGAAGATATAATGGCACAGCAATAATTACAGCATCAATTTTTTTGTCATCCAAAACTTTACGGTAATCTGTTTCGTACTTTAAATTATTTGCTTTGTTGATTGTTTTTGCCTGATCAAGTCTAAAAGGCAAAACATCACAGACAGATTTAAGCGTAAATTCATTAGGCATTTCTTTAAGAACAAAACTTAATCCGTTTCCTCTGTCGCCGCATCCAATTACTGCAACAGCAATATTTTTTTTCTTTTCATTTAAAACTGTTGCTTGTAAAATCTGTTGGTGCAGTAACAAACCGGTTGTGAATAAGCCAGTCTGGCGTATAAAATCTCTGCGTTTCATGTGGTTTATTAATAATAGTTAGTCATTTTTTAATTGTAAAAAAGCACTGCTGGCTTTTTTAGAAATAGTTCCAGAACTATTCTTATAAATAAAATAAGCCGCAATGTCTTTTCTTTTTTCAACAAAATCCATTGCCTTTTCGAGTCCCATCAGCATTAGAGCATTATCATAAGCATCAGCAGTTATAGCATCTTCTGCATATACTGTAACGCTAATGAGTTCATTATCTTGCGGAAAACCTGTTTTAGGATTTATAAGATGCGTAATTTTTCGGCCATTACTTTCATGAAATTTTCTGTAGCTTCCAGATGTTGTGATAGCTCCTTTATTTAGTTTTACAATTTCATTAAAAGACTGAAAATCAAATTCATCTTCTGTAGGCGATTCAATTCCAATTTTCATTTTCTCGCCAGAAGGCTTTTTTGTTCCTTTTACTCTTATCTCTCCTCCTAATTCAACAACATAATCATTGATTTTATATTGTTCTAGCAAATCTGCCAAAACATCAACACTATAACCTTGCGCTATTCCATCGAGATCGATTTTTACGCATGGCTTTTTCTTAGAAAGATAATTTGCTTTCAATTCTATTAATTTGCTGCTTACACAATTTCTCAGCGAAAGTATTTCAGAATCATCTGGAATATTGTTTGACTTTGTTTTACCAAATCCCCAAACTTCTACAAGAGGATAAATAGTTATATCAAAAAGTCCATCTGTATCTTTATTTACGATTAATGATTTTTTGATAACAGCAAGTAAATGATCATCCAGAACAATTCCTTTTTCAGAATTATTAAACTGATTTATTTTTGAATAGTTTTTATATAATGAAAGTGAACTGTCCAGCTGAATTAATTTTTGATCAATTGTTTGTTTTGTGACAATACTGTCTTTTCCATAATAAACAATATTGTAAGTTGTTCCTTGAGCTTTACCTGAAATGACATATCGGTTCCATTCAGCAGGACAATAAGATGTTAAGCTGAATAGAAAAACAATAAAAATCAATAATTTATGTACTCGAATGTTTATCAATGGTCAATAATAAATTTGTTTTTTATTCTATTATAAAAAAGATTATACTTTGTAAAATTGCTCCCATTCTTTACGCGGCGGCGGTCCGACAAGAAGTTCATTCGCATTTTTACTGCTGGTGATTATTTTATTTTTCCTATCAAAAACAATTTTTTCTCCAGTCCATTGCGCTAAAACTCCAAGACAGAAAACCTGGCTTAAAGGTCCAGCTATCTCAAAAGGAGAACGTGTTTTTTCTTCTCCTTTACAAGCTTTTAGAAAATTAGCAAAATGATTGGATGTACTTTCTGGTACAAAAGGCAGTCGTGAAGCCATTTCTTTTGCTTTTTCTTCTGGAATAATCGACAAAGTACTTCCGTGTGAACCTCCCTTAAAAGTCAAATCTTTACTATAAATAATTTTACCCGGATTTAGTTTTGCAGGTAAAACAGCACCATTGCTTGGCGGTGGAATATTCGGATCTAAACCTTGTTCTCCATAGCCTGAAGGTATTGGCGGAAGATTGTCAACACCATCGTACCATTTTATTTCGACTGGCGGTTTACTATCTCTTTTTGGAAATTTAAATGAAAGTGTAGTCGACATTGGAAAGAAAAAATCATTGTGACCATCTAACTTAATAGGGTCTACTTCATAAGGAAGTCCAAGATCTAAAAACTGATGGGCTGTATCCAGAATATGCGCTCCCCAATCTCCTAATGCTCCCATTCCAAAATCAAACCAGCATCGCCATTGACCGTTTACAAATTCTTTATTAAATTGATGCCCATAAGTCTGCATCTGCCAAATTTTCCAATCTAAAGTACTTGGTATAGGTTCAGCAGGTGGAAACGATTTAATTTTAGGATCCCATCCGTGCCAGCGTCTAGGCGAATTCATGTGCGCCGTGATGGCAGTTACATCTTTTATAATTCCTGCTTCTGTCCAAGCTTTAAACTGAAAATAATTAGCTTCAGAATGACCTTGATTTCCCATTTGGGTTACTACTTTCGGATGTTTTTTTGCAGCTTTCATCATAAGCTCAACTTCATTAAAAGTACGCGACATCGGTTTTTCTACATAAACATGTTTCCCAAGATTAATTGCCATCATTGTAATAGGAAAATGAGAAAAATCAGGAGTACCAATGCAAACTGCTTCTATTTGATTTCCCATTTTATCGAACATTTGCCTGAAATCTTTAAATCGAGGCACATTAGGAAACTGTTTCAATATATCTAAAGTTTGAGGCGCTTCCATATCTACATCGCAGAGTGCTACGATATTTGCTAATCCTGTATTATAGAGTTCACGAATTATATCTGCACCGCGATTACCAATTCCGACACAGGCAAGGTTTACTTTGTCGGCAGTTGTTTTAGGAAATTTTAATTCATTCGAAAACAAAAAGCTTGGTATTGCGGTAGCAGCTGCAGTGGCTAATAAAGTATCGGTTAAAAATTTTCTTCTTGAATAATTGTTGTCTGACATATATATGGTTTTTTAGATAGTCGATAAAGAGATGGGACTTTTTTAAATAATCAAACTTCAGCATTTGCCGAAACTTCTAACGATATATTTAGTGGAAAAAACAATCTTGAAAAAAAACTGTAAGATTGTAAGAAAGTTCATTAATCAAAGAACAATATTATTATTGAATTTAAAAACACAAATCGTGTCAATTTTTAAACTTTTTGATTCATATAACAGCTAAAACTATATGTAGCGCATGTATTTGTATTAAAAAAATAAATCAAACCAATTTTAAGTTTATTGATAAAGATAAAGAAAAGTCAGTTTCAAAAGCTTTCGGGATTACGTAACTTTTTATTACAATTCATCAGGTTGCGAAAAATTCTAAACAATTCCTTCTTTTTTACAACTCAATTTTTCGCAAATGAAAATTTGACAATACTGGAATAAAATCATATAACAAATCTGATATTCTAAACAGTAATTTTAAAATAATCTAATTGAAAGATTAGATATGCTTATTCAATCTATAAAACTTATCAATATGAGATCTCACAATTACACATCTAATGAATTTGAATTTGAAATGAATTCTTATGAGGAACAGCTACTTTTAAATTACGATGATTATCTAGAAGGCGATTACAGCAATAGTCTGAAATCTTCTAATCACTATAATCTAGAACTTGGAGATTTGGAAGATAATTTAGAATATGATTTCGAATCAGAGTATGATGAAAATGATTGGGAAGAAGAAGATTTAAATGAAAATTCTGCTGGGGAATATGATGCAAATGAAGAAAAACCAGGAAGTTTTGAAATGCTTAGCTAAACTAGTTCTTCCAGATAATTATAGATATACTGTAAATAAAAAAGCCGTTCCGTAATGGAATGGCTTTTCTATTTTGATTGCGTTTATAAGCGTGAAGCTACTTTATCATATTTATTTCCCGATGCAATATCTAACTTTCCTTTATCTATAAGGGGTTTAGAATGTAAAGATGTACATTAGGTGTAGTTATTAGATAAAGTTTAGAGTAATTAATGGTAGTAAAAATAATTAGTAAATTCCTAATTTTTAATTTTGTTACGTCCTTCATTTCAATATTCAGCTAATTTTAGTCAAGTTGCAGTTTCAAATCTATCAACTACATTCATCATTGTACAGCTTTTTTTGTGTAATTTATTATAGCATTTCTTGCCATATTTGACATTAATTCAAAGGTTATTAATTTGTCCTGGGTTTTAGTCCATTCCCCAGATGGACTTTCTACTCGATTTTCTTTTTTCATTTTCTTAAGTAATACTTCTCGTCTTTTAATATTATCTATAATATGAAAAAAACGATTGTTAGATGTATTATTGGTGCTTGTGTGTGGTAAAGATTGTCCCTCATGAAAAAATTTAGAACGGAAATGGTACGTATCTTTAATAATAATTGAAAAATCTTCCTCTGTTAATTCATTGGGATTTAATTCTGGTCTAACGCTTATTTCGCTTGGGAATAGCTTTCTGTAATTCGGGCCTTCAGTTATTAATTCATTGTAGAAAACTTCTTCCCAATCTGTATTCGTAGTATAAGTTATTAGAAATTTTACAAAACGTTTAGTTAAATCTCTATTATTAATTTCTGAGTTTACATAAGCTTGAACTTTCAAATACTCTTCAAACAGAGTTCTTGCAACTTCGCTTGTTTTAGAAAGGTTTTTCCATTCATTATAACGATCATGCTTTTTTGAAAAGTCAATTTGAGCTATTGCTAATTGTGATATTGCTTCGATACCTGCAATAATAAACGAAAATCCTAAATCAAAATCTTCTTTCTTATTTATATGTGCCAACTGTATTAATCGAAAACTTTGCATCAAGTTTTCATAAGTTACATCATGTCCTTCACTTTCTGATGAAGTAAGTTTGTCAAGTAAGCTAACTACTTCTATTAATCTTTGTTCCCAGATGTCAATTATCTCATTGTGAACTCTAAAGCCTCTTGCGCCTGGTCCTAGTGTTGTTCTTGGAAATTCAACTCCGATTTCTCTCAATCCATATTCATTAGCAACTTCAAATCCATTGTAATAATCATTTTTTGTAGAAACGACAGGTCTTTCAAAGGCAAAACTACAGATTGCACTAAGCCCTAAAGTAAAGTAGTGAGAATTGATGTAATTAATTCTTTCTGGCATTTTAACAGGCGAAACATAAGCTTTTTTTACTGATTGGCCTGATTCACTAGTTACTATATCTACTTCAATTGATTGCTCAATTGTAAAATCTTTAAAGTGTATATCTTTTGGTAATTTGAAATCTAAAATTAGATAGCTGTAAATTCTTTTGTCTTCTGAAGTGTTATGTACTTTATAAAGCTTGACTTCATTTCTTTTGTCAAATGCTAATATTCCATCTTTAAACTGATTGTCATCGTCAACATATTGTCTCATGTTTCTGTCCATTTTTCTTCTGAAAATTTTGTATATACAAACGTCTAATACCGTATTATAAAAATAGTGCATGTAAACTTAATCGTTTAAGATATCGTTTAGATTAATTGTACAATAGATCAAAAGAATTAATTTTTTTATTATTTATTTCAATTATTAGTTCAAATAATATCTTATCTAATTCTGTTGAAAGTCCTCTTCCCTCTATAAGTTCCATTTTTACAATTTAATCCGTAATCTTTCCATTTCATCAACCACTTTAGTTAATTCAATAATTTCAGAGTCTCGATTTAGATTTATGTACAATTCTGGGTCTAACCAAAATCTTGATTTATTGTAAAGAATTTCTCCGAGGTATCTATCAACTAGCAATATGGATGATGATGCTTGGTTCCATGCCTCGGCCAATTCTATATTCGGAATATATTTTCCATTATTATTTTTTAAATAATTATATGTTTTTATGAATGCTGTATTGATATCTCTATGTGCATTAACGACATTTTCTTTATTTTTATCTTTTCGTTCGTTTAAGAAAGTTACAACATCATTAAATACTGTCCATAATATTGTAATATCAAAAATTTGTGCCATATTTTTATTTTCTATTTTAAGTTTGATGCTCTTTAATTATTACTCTAAAATTCGCATACCTTTTACTGGTTTCTCGATATCCAAAGCCCTGTAGATTTACATTTTTTCTAGTAATCGCTTTTCCTATACATTGCAAATCATTTTTTTAAATAATTCTTCTTTATGATTTCATAATTGTCTAAAATTCTCATTCTTTTTAACTCCAATAATTTGAGTTCTTTAATAAGTTTTTCTTTTTCATCTTCTAGGCCAGCCTCCAAATAACCTAAATTATGAGCGTATTCCCTTATATCATCTTTTGAATCACTCGTCTCATATAAATGATTTCGATATCTAGAAACCTTTTCATATTCACTATCATTAAAATCTATCTTTTCAATTACTGCATTTATATCATTTTCTACATGTTTAATATCTAAATTGAATTTTTCTGCAATATCGTAATCTCTGTATCTTTGATAGTTTTCATCAATTAAGTTCTGAGCCTCTGTAATTGAGGTTTCTCTAATTTTATCATCTAATTCTTGTTTCGCATATTTTAAAAATGTGGATGTATTATAAATGTGAAATCTCTTTAATTTTTCACAATGATTATAGATTTCATTAAGTAATTCTTTTCTTGGCCCTAATTTTCTGCCTCTTTTTTCTTCCCACCAATCTTCTTTTACGTCACCAGTCACTAAAATAACATACTCATAATCAGTTTCTTTTGCAAATTTAATTATCTCTTTCCATAAATATAAATCTCCAAATCTTCTTGTAAAAATTAAATCTTTATAAAAATGAGAACCTTCTTTTTTAATATCTTTATAACCTGGTGGAATATTATTTTTATATCTATTTTCTCCTTCCTTATTTATAATATCAATCTCTTCTTTGGTGAATTCTTTTCCAATTTTATCTTTAAAAATATCAAGTAAAACATCTTTTATATTATCAATATTGTTTACGTCCAAATGTTCAGCTTCCGATTTTCTTAGATATTTTTTAAACTTCTTAAAAATTTTCAATGTATTCGTAAGTTCCCCATCATTAATATACTTAGAAGGATCAATTTTGGAATGTCTTTGTGCTAGATTGAGTTTCTTAATTTCATCATGATAAGAATTATTAAGTTCAGTAATTTTACAGACATGTTCTTCGGTTAAATTCATAACTTTAGAATACATACTTTTTTGTTCACCGATGATGTTTAACCTATTATTTAAAAATTCAAGTGCTACTTGAAAACCAATCCAAATTCTAGAATTGATAATTGGATTTTGCAACACACCTAATAAATCATCTTTAGCTTGTAGAGGTAGTCTATACAAATCTAAAAGAACATTTGAATCAAAGATAAAAATACCTTTTTCCCAAATTTCCTTCACTTCATCTTCATTAATTTCTTTGTGTATTTTTTTTAAGTGTTCTATCATTTGTTAATTGAGTATAAAGTAATTATAATTGCCATAGAATATTTTTCTAACATGCATAAAATTCACTGAATTTTATAAATCAGCTTCTTATATATGATAAAAAACATAGTAAATTGTATTCTGAATAAACTAATTTAATAAATCCTGATTTTCAACTATTTTTTCTCTCTTGTAAATCATATTTATCCTGTAAACGTAAAAATAAATCAGCAGTACCCCCAAATACAGTTTCTAATTTTGAGGCTAAATCAGGAGATATTTTTGCGTGCCCATTTAAGACATTGTTAATATCTAGTAAACTATAATCTAACAATTTAGCAATTTTACTAACAGAAAGCTTTCTTCCTTCAACCAATTCCATTTTTAAAATTTCTCCTGGATGAACGTTTCTCATTTTTCTTTCCATAATATTTATAAATTTCGTGGCTTAACTAAACATTCAACAAATGCGTTCTTTATACTTTTGTTTAAATCACGCATGTTTTTAAATTGACTAACATTAACTTTTTCAAGAATTTCTTCTTGAATGCTTTCCGGTAAACTTTTTTCAAAGTGTTTTTCAAATTTTTCAACTATCGATTTTATTCTAAAATCTACAAATTTTTGTTTATCGCGATGAAATAAAAGAGTAAAATATCCTTTGTAATCAAAACGCGATCTTAACTCAGGAGAAATTATTTCAGTGAAATCTTGTTTACTAATATTAGAGGTAAAAATTATAATAAAGCCATTTAAGTCAATTTCTTCAGTTAAAGAACTTGACATTTTTCCATTTTCAAGAACGTCTAAAAAATAGTTAAAAAGTGTAGAATTAGATTTTTCAAACTCATCAATCAAAATTAAACCAATATCTGAGTTTTTAACACGTATAAATATTTCACCTTCCTCACTTCCGATATATCCTCTAGGACTTCCTATTAAGGAATTCAAAGAATTATCACTACTATAATTACCAAAGTTGATTTTTGCTAATTTTCCTTTTCCTCCCAAACATCTATGAATTGCTCTAGCGACCTCAGTTTTACCAACACCAGAATCACCCATTAAAAATAGAGACAAAATTTTATGTTCTCCAAGCTTATTAAATACTCTAAAATTTGTTATTAATTTATTAAAATCATCTTTAAATTTTTCGTGACCATATAATTCAGAAGAAAATGCTTTTAAAAAATCATAGACCTCTTCATTACTTAAATCGATAATTTTTCTATGTTCTAAAGGTTTAACAAATTTTACTTCAGAAGCATCATTTACAATTATTCCTTCAACAACTTCTAAATCATTAAATTCATAAAAGCAAAATCTCAGTTCATATTCAAAAAGTTCTCTATGTTCTTTATCAGAAATAAAAATTATATTTTCGTCAAAAAAAGGAAAAAGACTTTCTGCGTTGTATTGTAAAGAATTGAGACCTGCAATTGAAGAAATGTCAATTATCTGGCTATATTCATCTGCGTCATGCGCAAGCTCAAAATTACGCATGAAGTCAGTAACAGTTATTATTTTAAAACCTTCTTCTTCTTTACTTTTTTTATAATAATCGAAATAGTTTTTATCGTAAAATAAAAGTTCTTGTATCATTGTAATTATTTAGGAAATGTCACATTCTGAACAATAGCTAATAAATCGATATAATGAAACTCTTTATTACTTTGCGCAGTACTTGCAAACCAAAAATTATTGTTTGTTTCACTTTGATATTGGCTATCTTGAATCTCTTCATTAACTGGGCTATTCAAAAGATTTTGCATAGACCCTAGTTCTTGAAAAAACTCTAAAGAATTTTTTAACGCCTCAATCTTAATTTTTCCTTTGTACAGGCCAACTATCGAAACTTTTCCGATAAACAAATCATCTACACTATAAGAACTCTCGAATTCACTTTCGAAAGTAAGAGGTATTTTCACTAAAATAGCTTCTTCACTACCTTCTAACATTCCCTTCATTTTATAAGCGTAATCTTTAAACATTGAATTAAAAAGATTGTTGATATCAAAACCATTTGCTCCTGGAACACTCATTCCTTTGAATGATCCGCTGGTAAATAGTTTTACAGTTCTTAATTCAGGCTCATTTTCGAGAGATAAAGTAACATTTTCAATTTTAACCAATTGACCTTCTTTTAGATTGTTAAAATTATTTGTCCGTTCACTACGTTCTATTATCTCACTCAAAATGATAGATTTCGTAGTTTTTATTTCAAATGTTTCTAGAACTTTTTGTGAGTCAGATTTAGAATTTTTATGAGAAGCTTCGGCATTAATTCCAATACCAGTGTTGAAAAAATTTAAAAAATTAACTCCAAGTTTAGCTTTATAATCAATTTGTGTTTGATCAGCCGAATCTGTTTGTTTTTCACGATTCAACGTTATAACATTACTCAACATCATCTTGATTTCGTAAACTTTAGGGAAATTTATATAGTAAATGTTAAATATCATATTAAATTATTTTATTTGAAAATTCCTTACATATCATTCCTAACCTATTTATTAGTTCATTGCTAACCATACTCAATTGATTAGTATGTATTAACAATCTTGTAGGTTTTTCTAAATTATCAAAATGAATATTAATATATTCGTTTTGCAGTCGCTCTGAATATTTTTGGGAGAGGTCTTCATTAAAGTTAATTTGGAAAACATTTTCCAAATCAATTTTAAAATCTCTCACATAATGTCCCACAGCAAGAATTATGATAGGAAAATCTCTAAAGAAATTAGAATTAAATAATTCTTTTCGAAGTTCAATACTAGCTGCTCTTTTATTCTTTGGAACATCTTTACTGTAACTTCCTGTTTCCTGATTTAATTCTGAACAAAAAGATAGTTCATGAAAATTAATGAACTCGCTCGGAACACCGTTAAAGTAAATCGAATCAATAATTTTTTGGTAATTATACCATGTCTTGCTAGTACCACAATGACCACTGATGATTTTACCACTTTTATCTCTTCTTTCTACTTTATTGATTTGTCCTTTATAAGGATATAAACTATTAAATATTGGTTTTCTATCTTTTATAAACCAATTATCTACATCATTAAGTTGTTTATTTGTACTGCAATTTAGATTCCAGTCAATAGTATTTTTAGAATATTCTTCTTCATATTGACCTGCTGATTTTTCTTTATCAATAGCAGCTTCCTTACCTATAAATAGAATTTTTGAATTTGGATTACCTGAACCTATAAATAATCTCTTATTTTTTGCTAGCTGAATTACTTCCTTAAAATTAGAATTATAAACTACTTCGTTCATTTTTTCAAATTTGAAATTTTTTCTTTCTCTTTTTTAATTTGGTATTTCAATGTATCTATCTTCTCCTTAGCACTTTTTCTATAATGAGCTTGTGTCTTGTTGACATTATTTTTCTTTATAGTTTCAATTTGCTTTTGAAAATTTTCTATTCGCTTTTTACAATTCTCTATTTCTAACTTAGAATCTGATGAAAATAATGAAAATAATCCCATGTTATTTTTGTTTTACTTTTTAATATTTTTCACTTTACTATCTGTTATTTTAAATAACATCAATTAATAATTTTTCATTGCTGTTTTTATAAATTTAATTACTGAAAGAAATTCCTATCAATTTAATACTCACAAAAGCTCTCAAACAAAAGTTATAAATCTTTCTTTATAAAAATTAGAAATGCTAAATATATTTAATATAAACTTAAGCAAAGTACGGAAAACCGTAATATCATTAAAAATATTATTCTTTTAGTTTCTTTTAATATGCTTTGATTAACAATAATTTATTTGAAAAGAAAATTAATTTATACAAAGTCGAAAATAACTTTCTCAAGTTCCACATTTAAAAAAGTTTCATACAAACAATCATAACTAAAATCAGTCAAATATTCATCTTCGATCTCCTCTTCATATTCAGCAGTAAATTTAACCAATACAAAAGATGAAAATATAAATTGATATTCCATTCTAAAGCGTTCGTAGTCTTCCGCTAAACTTAAATAGATTGTTTTCAAAGATTTTAGATTAAGTTCTCCATTATTTTTTTCCAGGTTACATAAAGTTAGAAAATCAATACAATGTCTTATGAACTCTAATGAAGTAAAAAACCTAAACCACGATTAGTTTTCCATTCAGGAAAAGACATATCCATAAAATGAATTATTTCTGTAAACAATTCTGTTTCTGAATGTTCATTCATCAAATCATAATACTCCATCATAAAAAAATATTAAATAGATAATTTTATTAATTAATAAATTAAGAAGTATACTTTTATAATATTATAAAAGTATACTTCTTCTGAAAAATTAAACATATTAAAAATTGAATTATTGATTTCTAACGCAGTCTTCAATTTTAGTGTAGAGCTTTCTCCTTTTCGTTTATAATCCATATTTTTTTCTTTAAATTAGAAATACGACTTTGGAGTATTTCTTTCCCGATAGGGCGAGATGGTTGTCCATATAAGAAACTCAAAATCGTAGATTTTTGGTTTTGACATATGTGTAAACACACCTTGCTAAATGAATAAGTAATTATTTTTTTATTCCCCTTTGGTTAACCATTCATTTAAATCTTTATGGTTTTTATACAACTTTCTAAGATCTAAAGAGCCAGGAAATTGCTCCAAAATTATAATAGTATATTTATCTCCCGTTTGATCATTATCCAAGTACAATTCTATCTTTTCATACTTTTCTAAAAGAGCTATCTTTTTTACTAATAGAGCTGTAGAATTTAAAATCAAATAATCGGATTGCTCCAGATTTTTACTATGCCTAATTTGGACAAATGATAAGTAATCGAAAAAACCTTCAAAAATCCGTAGTGTTTGAGATTGGTTTGAAATTAGACTGACATCCTTTTTACCAATACATAATTTAGCATACTTAGATCTGATTTCAAAACCACCACTTTTATTTTCAAAACCGATTGCAAAATATTTTTTATCATTGACGATATAATGAACTTCTTTCAGATTGTTTTCTTTTTCAAACTTTAAAATATTCCTGCTTGTCAAATATTGAATTAGAGCCAAATGTCGAATTTCAATTACTTTTTCAATTTTGATATTACTTTCTAAATTTACTGGAGGTTCAAAAATTTGCTTTTGAAAAGAAAAAAAAGTGTCGAACTTCTCAAGATAACTTAAAGCTTCTGAAACGCTAAAACCAAATTTGAATATTACAAAATCAATCGCATTTCCACCTTTTTGTTCGCCATGATCAAAGAAGCGATTTAGAGTTCTGCTTAGTTTAAAAGAAGCGGTTTTTTCGACTCTAAAAGGAGACAAATACCAACTTTCATTTTCATTTGATTTTATCGGTTCGTATCCTAAATTTTCAAGTATTTTTTCTATCGAAATTTCTCTTGCTTGGGTCGAATTCATGTGTTTTCCTGTTTTAGGTTTAAAAAAGTTAAAAAAAATGATGATTTGATGACAATATGCTCTAAAGCTAATACTGGTAAGAGCTGAGGCTGTCATCAAAATGTCATCAAATCATCAAAATTTGCTACTTTTTTTATCTGTCATCATTTTCTTGTCATCATTTTTATTTTTGATGATAAAATGATGACAGCTTTAAGTCTTATAAATAAAGGGCTGAACTTATACTGTCATCAAATCATCATTTTTTCGACCAAAAAATTTTTTAAAATAACATAATGTCTTCCTTTAGCTTGATTTTGATAAATATCCAGGTCATTTGTGACTGTGATTTTTTGATATTTATTAGAGTTTGGAGAAGGGGATAATTTCCAATTTTCTCGTATGATTTTTTTTATTTCAATAGCATCATATTTTACCTTAAACTTATTTAAAATATTAAGTAAATCGGAGATGCTAAATTCTAATATTTCAATATCGATACTTTCCATTACGTTCAATAAGGTACTGGCTATTTCATGCTCAATCTTACTTGATTTGTGAAGCACCAACTTTTCCAAAGCTTTAGTTTTAATTTGTTTTGGAGTAAACCACATTCGAGATTGATTTTCCGTTGATAAATTTCTATTGTTTAGAAAATGTAAAAATGCCGGAATTTCTTCAATTAGTTTTTTCAATAGATCAACATCTTCTTTTTTGTAACGATTTACTTTAATTATCCAAAATCGAATTTCATCAGCATCAATTTTGATGAATGAAGTTTCATTATTGGAACATAAGATGAATTTTCCAAAAAAAGGAGCTTCCTTTTTATCCTTTCCTTTGGCTTCAGTCTTATGTGTATTACTCGTAGAAAGGTATTTTATACGTTCTGTAAGTTCGTCTGTTTTAAATAAAACTTCATCAATAAGAATCAATAATTTTGAACTCCAGTCTGAATTAAAGTTTGATGTAAAATCACTATTAGTTAAGAAAGTTGCATTATATTCAAAAATCTCTTTTAACCATTTTGGAAAAGTTGATTTTCCTGTAGATCTTTCTTTACTCACTAAGCACAGAATCGGTAAAATTTGCGTCGGTTTTAAATAAATCAATTGTAGATAATCAATCCCTAACTCTAGCTGATCTCCAAAAATATGAGTTAAAAATAAAAGTGTATTTGAAATATCTCCTTCTTTTGGAGACTTGCTTATTTGATGATAGGTATTATAATAATCCTGAACTCTTTTTTTAAAGAATTCAGGTCGGTTTTCAGGAATACAAATAAATCCATCAAACCTCTCAATTTCTGAAAGTGCATTTTTGCCATGGTCTTGTCTAATCAATTCTGCTGACCAAACAACCAAAATCTCTATAAAATCTCCTGAAGGTAAAGGGTATAGAGATTTCTTAAAATAGGTAGTTCCTATTCTTAAATACATGTTTTTCATTATACAATATGGTTTTTATTGTATCTTTGTACGACACAATACTGTTAGAACTAAAATAAAAGGCGTTACAATTCGGCGGAATTGAACGCTTTTATTTTTTATTTGAATTAGTGTAGCTAGTAGCCTCTTTCTGAATCTGAGAAATAGATTTAGACTTATTTTGTAGTAACCATTCGTCGATCTCTGATTTAGTAAAAAAGAGCGTTCTATTGTTTGGTTTTGAATAAGGGAGGATATTCATATGCACTAATTTATATACATAACTTTTTGAAAATCCAGTATAGTTTACAACATCGTCAACTGTGAAGATTTGTTTTGTAGTCCCAATTATAAGTTTTTCTAATTGAGCTAACTTTTGAAAAATTGCGTTGCTTTCCATATTTATATTTTTTTAATATTATGGTAGCAAAAGTCAGTAAAGCAAAATGCAAAAGGTTAAGGAGGTTAAGGTCCTTAACCTTTTTTATAATTTTTCAAAAATTGATTTAATTAATTCTAAATCTTTTGTTTTTATAATACTCTTGGAAACAGATGTATATATTGAATTGGCTTTTATTCTTCCATTTTTATTTTGAATGTTTCCCGAAAGCTCAATAAATGTGAGAGGGATTTTAATACTTAAAAATTGATTAAGGCATTCAATGAAGTACTTAAACTGAAGGTTATCCATTTGAAGATATATAACAGAATTATGTTCTTTCCAACCCAATTTTAAAACATCAATAAATTCAGTTAATGAAGTTTTAGTTTGATCTATATACATGAATTTTTCCAAACCGAAATATAGTTTTCTTAAAATTTCATTATCTGTAGTTATGGTATAATTTTCATTATTGGAAATAGATCCAGATAAGCCAGAAATTTTACCCTGAATTTCATCATATAATTTTAAAAGATCTTTTTCGTAATCTTCTAAAGCTGTAATTATATCCGCAAAAAAAGAGACCGTTAAGTCATTATGATGATTTTCTTCTTTTTGAAGATGATTCAGAAAGTAATACTTTATTGTATCTACTTTTTGATATATGTGTTCAAGGATTTTATCTGATAGAACTAAAAGCTTAGTTATAAGAGTTTCTTTTGGATATTCTTTTGTCGTTAAGTAATATTCTACTAAATATTTTAGATCTTTTTTAGAATTAAAAACAACATAAAAACCAGTAATGGGAATGTGTACGAAATCTTTATCATAATCCTGAAATGGCAAATAATCATCTTCATTAATAATTGTTTCCTGACTTTTAAAAAATAAGCTGATCGTATCAATAGATAAATGCTTAATCGGATGATGATACATTAATTCACTAAGCAAATGAAAAAATTGAAATTCGTTTAGCTTTTTTATTTTCTTCCCAATTGATAAACTTTTTTCCTGAGAGTTTAAGTTATCTTTTATGAAATCTAAAGTTTTATGATGCTTGTTTTTGATTCTAAAATAAGAATATACCATAAACTAAATATTAATGTTAGGAATTAAGTTAGCAGCCTCTTTCATCTTAGAATCAATGATTTTAGCATAAATTTCTGTTGTTTTTAATTCCTTGTGACCTAAGCGTTTTGAAACGGTATAAATGTCAGCGCCATTTTCTAATAGCAAAACCGCATTTGTATGTCTGGCACTATGAAATGTAATGTGTTTTGTTATACCCGCTTTCATACACCACCTTAATATTTCAGCATTAAAATGAGCTCCATATTTTAATCCCTTAAAAACCCTTTCGGTTTGATTTTCTCTTTCTCCAAGCAGACTTCTTGCTTCTTTAGAGATATATAAATATTCAACACTTTCTGTTTTTTCTTGTCTAAAGTTAACTCTGCTGACTTCGCCCTCGTCTCTTACTTCACTCCAAACCAAAGTATTGATATCAGACCATCTCAAACCCACTAAACAAGAAAAAATAAATGCTCTTTTCAAAACATCATATTTACAATGAGCTTTGTTCATTGCTACTAACTCATCGTAGGTTAAATATTCTCGTTGGCTTTCTCCTTGTTCAAATCCCCTTACTTTTTTGACAGGGTTAATTGTAAGATAACCATCCTCAAATGCTGCACGTATGGCTGCTTTGAATTTATTATAATATGAATACTTAGAATTTTGGGACAAAGGAAGATCACTTTTAGTTCTTGCATCTTTATCCAGGTAGTTACGATAGGATTTTACAAAATCTTCATCTATCTCATTGAAAGTGACATTTGGATTACAGAATCGTTTTAAATGTAGAAATGAAGCCGTCCAGTTACCATAATTCTTAGCAGAATCAATTCGATCTTCAGCCTGATTGCTGTAGTATTCCAAAAATAGTGTTTTAGATTTGGAATTGTTTTTTATATCAAATTTCCCTTGAAAATATTCAGCTTTTCTGATCGATAGTATCTGCTCAGCTAATACCTCAATTTCTTTATTTTCTTTCTTTTCAGTAGCAGTCTTAGGTTCTTGATGAGGATATAATTTTAAATACTCGAAATCTCTTAAATGTACACGCTTTCCGTCTGCGTTAACAGTTGAACCTTTGTAATATTCAAGATATAAACTATACCTACCATTTTGTAGTTTTTTCTTCTTCAGACTAATTACCATAAGATGTACATTTTTACACCCTATTTTTACAAAGGTGTACATTGAGTGTAACAAATGTACAAACTAAAGATATTATAAGAAAGCAAAAAACACGCTAAATCAATGGCAGTCAAGTAAAAGAAAACATTAGAAACTTAAAGAAACAACAATTATTTCCCGATGCAAAAGTTGGCAAATATATTCCCCAGCAATTCGTCGTTAGAAACTTGACCAGTGATAAGCCCGAATTGATATAAAGCCTCACGAATATCAAGCGCCATTAAATCACTTGAAAGTCCAGATTCTAAGCCGAATTTTACTTTCTGAATTTCATCTAAAGCTTTTAATAAAGAATCATAATGTCTTGTATTCGTAACAATTGTTTCGTTATTACGAAGCGCTCCTGTATTTACAAAAGACAATAATTCATTTTTTAAATCCTCTACTCCAATTTTTTCTTTCGCAGAAATTAAAAGCAATTTTGCATTTAAATTTTCTAACCTACTCTTAATATTCTGAACTTCATCAGCCGATAAAATATCTTTTTTATTGACAACAATCAGTAAAGGTTTGAGAGGATATTTATTTTTTATTTGTTCGATTTCTGAAACAAAATCAGAACTAGAAGCTTGAAATTTCAATCCGTCAAATAAATAAATTACTACTTGCGCTTGTTCTATTTTTTCGAAAGTTTTTTTAATTCCAATGCTTTCTACAACATCTTTTGTATCACGAATTCCGGCGGTATCAATAAATCTGAATCCGATTCCGCCAATAACTAATTCATCTTCAATTGTATCACGAGTTGTTCCCGCAATATCAGAAACAATTGCACGCTCTTCGTTTAATAAAGCATTTAAAAGTGTCGATTTTCCAACATTTGGTTCACCGACAATCGCAACCGGAATTCCATTTTTGATGACATTTCCAACTGCAAATGAATCAATTAAACGTTTTAAAACAAATTCGATTCGGTTTAATAATTCATGAAATTGTGTTCGATCAGCAAATTCCACATCTTCCTCAGCAAAATCTAATTCTAATTCAATTAAAGAAGCAAAATTTAAAAGTTCTTCTCTAAGTTTTGCAATTTCATTACTAAATCCGCCTCGCATTTGCTGCATCGCAATTTGATGAGAAGCTTCATTATCAGACGAAATCAAATCGGCAACTGCTTCTGCCTGAGACAAATCTAATTTTCCGTTTAAGAAAGCGCGAAGCGTAAATTCTCCCGCATCTGCCATTCTACAGCCTTTCCTTAACAATAATTGAATAATTTGCTGTTGAATATAAGTTGATCCGTGGCATGAAATTTCAATCGTATTTTCTCCTGTATAGGAGTTTGGACCTTTAAAAACCGAAACTAAAACTTCATCAAGAGTTTTATTTCCGTCAAAAATATGTCCTAAGTGTAAAGTATGCGTTTTCTGTTTTGTTAAATCTTTATCTTTAATAGATTTAAAAACCGAATTACCAATTGTAATAGCTTCAGCTCCAGAAATTCGAATTATGGCGATAGCTCCAGCGCCCGAAGGTGTAGCCAAAGCAACTATAGAATCTTGATTTATCATGCGGCAAAGGTACAAAAAAAGCCCAAAATCATTTCAAAGAACAAAAATCAAAATTTCCACGAAAATGGACATATTAACAAATTATTAAGTGTTAAAATACTGATAATTATCAGGTTGTTTTCCTTCTAGAATGAGTAAATTTGAGAGACAAACCTTAATTCTAAATACGATGAAAAAGATATTATTCCCTACAGATTTCTCAGATGCAGCCACAAATGCATTTATCCACGCTTTAGAATTTGCTAAAGTTGTAAAAGCCGAATTGATCTTGCTTCATACATTTGAAATCCCGGTTTACGACAGCCAATTCTTTCCTGAGAACTACGCCTCAATATACAGTTCGATTGAACTTGCTAAATTTGAAATGTTTAAAGATGAAATTCCGAAACTTCGAACAATTGCCGCCGAACGCAAATTAGATGATATTGTAATTAAACACCGATTAATGGATGGTGATTTGATTTATAACCTAAAAAATGCGGTTGAAGAAGACAAAGCCGATTTTGTTATTATGGGAACAAATAGCGTTTCTGATTGGACAAAATTCTTTACAGGTTCAAATACAGAATCTGTAATCTCAGGTGTTGAAGTTCCTGTGTTGTGTGTTCCAATTGAGGCTAAATACAAAAAAGTAAAAACAATTGGTTTTACAACACGCTATCGTGAAAAAGATAAAAAAGAGCTTAGAAAAATCTTGAAAATCGCTAAAAAGACTGATGCCAAGGTTAAAAGTTTATATGTAAAAACTTCTAATTCTGATGTTACAGACGAAGCCAGAAAAGAATTTGAAAGAGAATTTGCAGCAGAAAATGTAGAATTTTTAGTTCTGCCAAGTGACGACGTAAAAGAGACTATTCTTGATTTTGTTCTTTTTAAAGATATTGATATTCTAACCACAATTACACACAAACGTTCTTTCTTTGAAAGCATTTTCGATTCAAGCTTCAGTAAAAAAATAACAAAAGAAGTACCAATTCCGATATTGGTTATGCACGAAGATTAACGAGAATATCTATTGATTTTGTGGCGTAAAAACTATATTTGTATTTCAAGCAAATTTTAGAATGAAAGCATATCAAGACAAAATCAATATCTATTCTGATTTATATCATAAAACCAACAAAAAATACAACAGCATTAGCCTTTTGAGGTTATTAAGTATTTTCCTTTTTTTGTTTTTTATGTTTAACTACATTAAAACAGACGAAATACTTTATGTAATATTAGCTGTTTTATCTTTTGCTGGTTTTATTGTTTTAATGAAAATTCATTCCAAATTATCATTTCAAAAACTACTAGCAGAAACACTTTTAAGGATCAACAAAAATGAAATTCTATTTTTAAAAAGAGAAAAAATACCTTTTGAAAATGGAGCTGAATTTATCGATTTTCATCATCCATACGCTTACGATTTGGATATTTTTGGAGAACATTCTTTATTTCAAAATTTAAACAGAACGGCTTCTTTTATCGGAAAAAAAACACTTGCAAATTTATTATTGCATACAATTCCTCAAGATTCAATTTTAGAAAATCAAGAAGCTGTAAACGAATTAAAAAACAAAATAGATTGGAGACAAGAATTTCAAGCTTTAGCAATTATTGGCGAAGATTCTAAACAATCTTATGAAGCCATAAAACATTGGATTTCTTTTAAAAACAATACTTTATCTAAAGTTTTAGTTGCACTTTCTATAATTTTTCCTGTACTCTTCTTTGGACTATTAACTTCCTACTTTATTACTTCGAAAACCATTTTGCTTTCTTATCTGACGTACGTTTTTATTGGCAATATGATTATTTTAGGATTCGCATCAAAAAGAATTCGATCTGAAATTGCAAAGGCAGATAACATCGATACAATTATCAAGCAATATGGTTTATTGATTGAAAAAATTGAGAATGAATCTTTTCAGTCCAAAAAACTAATTCGTTTACAAGAACAATTAAATTTCAAGAACGCAAAAGCAAGTCAGCATTTAAAACAGCTTTCAGAATTGTTCTCGAGAATGGATACTATAAGTAATTTATTTACAGCTACTTTATTTAACGGAACATTTTTATTTAATCTTCATGTTTTAAGAGCACTTTTAAAATGGAAAGAAAATTATGCTTCTGAAATTGATAATTGGATTTCTATTATTGGAGAAATTGAAACCTTAAACTGTCTTGCGAATTTAGCTTACAATAACGAAGATTTTGTTTTTCCAGAAATTAATTCAGAATATAAAATTGAATTTAAAAATCTTAGTCATCCGTTATTAAATCCAGCAACAAGAGTTGGAAATGACACTCAATTTCATCCACAATCTTTCGTGATTTTGACAGGTTCAAACATGTCTGGAAAAAGCACGTTTTTACGAAGCTTAGGCATCAATATGGTATTAAGCGGAATTGGTTCAGTAGTTTGTGCTTCAGAAGCTAAAGTTCATCCACTTCCAGTATTAGTTTCAATGAGATTATCTGATTCTCTCTCAGATTCTGAATCTTATTTTTTTGCTGAAATTAAACGTTTAAAACAGATCATGGATACTCTTGAAAATGAGCCTGCTTTTGTTTTATTAGATGAGATTTTAAGAGGTACAAATTCTGATGACAAAAGAAACGGAACAATTGAAGTTGTAAAGAAAATAATTTCTAAAAAAGCAATCGGTGCAATCGCCACACATGACATTGAAGTTTGTCTTACTACAAATGAATTTCCCAAAATTCTAACTAATCAATGTTTCGAAGTTGAGATTCTAAACAACGATTTACATTTCGATTACAAACTCCGAAACGGAATTTGTAAAAATAAAAGTGCTACTTTTTTAATGCAGAAAATGAACGTAATTTAATGGTAAATTGATAATTGTTAATTGTTAATTGTTAATTACAAACCTTCTTTCATTTTTCTAATTCCTTTTTCTATAAAGGCCGTTTTATTCTGTTTTGCTTTTTCGAGCACAATTTTTCTTTCTTCTGGGATTTCGTAATATTTCTCAGCCCACAAACTGATTTCGATTAATACAGGAAAAAGTTCAATTCCTTTTTCTGTTAATTGATACAATACTTTGGCTTTGCTATCTGGATGCTCTAGCTTAGTGATCAAGTTATTTTCTTCTAAAACCAAAAGTCTGCTGGCTAAAATATTAGTTGCAATCTTTTCTTCCGATTTTAAAAAGTCGCCGTACGTACATTGTTTTTTAAACATCAAATCTCTGATAATCAAAAGTGACCATTTATCTCCCCAGATTTCTAAAGACGTATTTATTGGGCAATTTGATCTTTTTTTGGATGCTTTCATAAAATAAATTGAAAAATTACTTGCATTTTGCAAGTAATTAATATCTTTGTACTTGCAAAACGCAAGCAAATTTATTTAATATTCTTAAACAAAGCAAATTATACACTTTAAAATCAAAGAAAATGGACTTAAAAGGTAAAACAATATTGATCACTGGCGGTGCGTCAGGAATAGGTTTAGAATCTGCAAAACAGTTTTTGGCAGAAGGTGCCAAAGTAATTATTACAGGTAGAAATAAAGAAAAATTAGATGCAGCTAAAAGACTTTATCCACAAATCATAGCCATTCAAAATGATGTTGCTGATGCAGATCAAGCGCAACAGCTTTATGAACAAATTGAAATTTTAGGCGGAATTGATATTCTATACAACAATGCAGGCGTTTCTAATCCAACAAATAATTTAGCCAAAACAAACGATCAGATTACAGAAATGGCGGCTTACGAAATGAATATAAACTATTTAGCAATTATAAGATTGAATAATTTATTTCTAAAAATGCTAAAAAGCCGTCCAGAAACTGCGATTATAAATACAACATCTGTGTTGAGTTATGTTCCGTCGAATTTGGCTCCAACTTATTCTGCAACAAAAGCCGCACTTCGTTTTTATACCGCTTCTCTTAGAAGTCATTTAGAAGTGGCTAAAACCAATGTAAAAGTTTTTGAATTATTGCCCCCATTAGTCGATACAGAAATGGCAAAAGGTATTGACGCCAAAAGTATAAGCCCAGAAATACTTGTAAAAGGTTTAGTAGATGGGATTCATAAAAACAATTACACCATTCGCGTAGGCGATACAAAAGTGATTTATTTCTTAAGTCGATTTTTTCCAAAAACAGCTTACAAACTAATTAATCCATTAAAAAACAGCATCAAATTATCTGCATAAATAATTTAAATATGGAAAATAAAAGATTACAATTTCTTCAAAGTTTTATTGGAAAACATTTTACGGGAAGTCCCTCACCTTTTGCACATTGGCTAAACGGAAAAGTAATTTCTGTTGAAGAAAAAGCAGTTAAATTTGAGTTTGAAATCAGGAAAGAAATGACCAATCCAGTTGGAATGCTCCACGGTGGTGTGACGGCAGGAATGATTGACGATTGTATCGGTGTCAATTTTATGGTTTTAGGACTTGAAAAATTCTATCCAACCATCAATTTATATATTGATTATTTTAATCCTGTGTTCGAAAATCAAACCGTTATTGTTACCACAAAACTAGAAAAACTTGGTAAAACGATTATTAATATCAAAGCAGAAGTTACCAATAAAAACACGTCTAAAATTGTTGCGCAAGCAAGTGCGAATTTAGCAATAAGTGATGTGAAAATTCCGAATTAAAATGTTTAAAAAGAAAAAAGCTTTGTCAAAGTTTAGAACTTTGACAAAGCTGAATAAAGTTGAGAATTCACAGTTAACAATTAATAATTCACAATTCACAATTAAATAAATTATTCCTCATACATCTCCATCCACAAACGAGTTTCTTCCAAATCCAATTCTTTTTCGATTTTACGGAAGATTTCTTCATTTACAGAACCAAACTTGTGCATTGATTCTAATTTCGCTCTTTCAACATTCAAAAGATCAATTTGAATTTTGGTGAATTCATTAAAAATCTGTCCGCCTAAAACTTTTCCATTCCCGAAAAAGTTAGAAGGAAGTTCTGTTTTTTGCAGTCGATTAAATTTTACTTCATATTTACTTTTAATATTATGGAGTAATTCATCGTCTAGCAAAGAAAAATTATCTTCAATATGCGCAATTGTTTCAGATACAATTACATTTCGAATATTATATTCTTCGGCAAGTATCGAATAACGTTCAATTTTAAGCTTTTTTATAAGCCAAGGAAGTGTCAGACCTTGAATGACTAAAGTTGAAAGTATAACACAGAAAACCAAGTATATAATTAAATTTCGAAGCGGAAATTCTTCCGTTTTATTCAACATTAACGGAAGTGCCAAAGCTGCTGCCATAGAAACCACACCACGCATTCCTGACCAGCCAAAAATGATCATATTTCGATAATCAAATTCTTCTTTTTCGCGAATTTTTCTACTGAGCATTCTTGGGATCATCGTTGCTGGAATAACCCATAAAAAACGAACCAAAATAACCACAACACTAATCACAGCTCCCCAAATAAGTAACGAATTTCCAGAGTAATTACTGATTCCGTCTATAATTTGCCTTAATTGGAGCCCGATTAAAATAAAGATTAATCCGTTCAAAATATTATTTAAGACATCCCAAATTGTATTGGTCATAATTCGGCTTTCATGAGAAAAAATAGTTCCAGATCTTGCTGCTAGAAAAAGTCCCGTTGCTACTACAGCCAAAACTCCTGAACCTTCAAAATGCTCAGCAATTAGATAAGATGCAAATGGTGTTAATAAAGTAAGCGTGACTTCGATAATATCATCACAAACAAATCTTTTATGAATGTAGTACATTATAACGCCAACAGCCAAGCCAATTGCTGTACCCAAAACCGACATTAAAACAAAATTTAAACCTGCCTGCCATAAAACAAAATTTCCAGCCGTAATTGCCATTAGAGCATATTTGTACGCTACAAGACCGCTCGCATCGTTTACTAAACTTTCTCCTTCAAGAATAGCAATTAATCTCGGATTAAGTCCTAAACCTTTTGTTATTGCTGTTGCAGAAACTGCATCTGGCGGAGAGACAATTGCGCCTAATAAAAAAGCTAACGGCCAAGAAATATCATCTATAAGCCAATGCGCTACGACAGCAACTAAACCCGTTGTAAAAAACACTAAACCAACTGCGGCTAAAGTTATTGGTCTAACAGACTGCTTAAAGTCAGACCAGCTTGTATGCCACGCCGCATGATACAATAATGGCGGCAGAAATATAACAAATACTACTTCTGGACTTAAAGCAATTACCGGAAGTCCTTCAAAAACACTAATAATAACACCGCACAAAACCAAAACAATCGGAATTGGAAAATTATATTTTTTACTAACAAGGCTAAGAAAAGCTACGCCGAAAAGCAGCATTATAATTACGGTAATATTCTCCATTTACTGGTGGTATTTATTGATTTTGGATTGTAAATTTTGGCACTAAATTACTATTTTATGGCAATTTAATTTTCATAGATTAAAAAAATAGTTGCGAAGATTTGCTCAAATCTTTTTAAATCTGCGTGAAACCTTTTTCTGCAAATAAAAAAGCCGAATCTAAATTAAGATTCGGCTTTTGATTTTTATGATTCGCAACTGCTGCACGAAACAAGACTTGTTACTAATTCTTTAGAAACACTCTGGCTTCTTTGATAGTATAAACTTTTAACTCCTTGCTGCCAAGCTTCTATCATTAAACGGTTTACATCTTTAATCGCCAATTCTGCTGGAATATTAAGATTTAAACTTTGTCCTTGATCTACAAATTTCTGACGAATTCCAGCTTGTTGCACAATTTCTAACTGACTGATTTCTTTAAATGTTTTAAAAACATCTTTTTCTTCTTGAGTCAATTGTTCCATGTGTTGAACACTTCCTCCGTTTAGCATAATTCCTCTCCACACTTCTTCATTATCAAGACCTTTTTCTTCTAACAGCTTTTTAAGGTATTTGTTTTTACGCATAAAATTACCTTTGCTCAATCCAGCTTTGTAATAGTTACTGCTGAAAGGTTCAATTCCTGGCGAAGTTTGTCCTAAAATAGCAGAAGATGAAGTTGTCGGAGCGATTGCCATTGTTGTAGTATTACGTCTTCCGTAACCTTTAAGCAATTCTGGTTCTCCGTAAATTCTAGCCAAATCCTGACTTGCTTTATCCGCTTTGTCGCTGATATGTTTGAAAATCTCCGTTGTTTTCATTTTAGCTTCCATTCCTTCAAACGGAATCATATTTTTTTGTAGATAAGAATGCCATCCTAAAACTCCTAAACCAAGTGCACGGTGTCTTTTAGCAAATTTATTAGCCGCAGAAAGATAATAGTTTCCTTCTGTTTTTTCGATGAATTCTTGTAAAACAGCATCTAAGAAAAAGATCGCCAATTTTACCGCTTCAGTATCTTTCCATTCGTCATATAATTCTAAATTCATAGAAGAAAGACAGCAGATAAATGATTCATCGTGAGTTGACGGAAGCATAATTTCGCTACACAAATTACTAGCGTTAATTCTAAGATTCTGATCTTTATAAACTTGCGGCTTGTTTTTATTTACGTTGTCACTAAAGAAAATATATGGAAGTCCTTTTTGCTGACGGCTTTCTAAAACTTTTGCCCAAACTTGTCTTTTTTCTGCATCACCATCAATCATTTCCTGCATCCAATAATCTGGTACACAGATTCCTGTAAACAAGTTCTGAATTGGGTTTCCGATACTTTTAATTTTCAAAAATTCTTCGATATCTGGGTGATCAATATCTAAATATGCCGCAAATGCACCACGACGAACTCCACCTTGAGAAATAGTGTCCATTGCCGTGTCAAAAAGTTTCATAAAGCTAACTGCTCCACTACTCTTTCCGTTATCTGTTACAGCACTTCCGCGTTCACGCAATTCTCCAAAATAACCAGAAGTTCCTCCTCCAATTTTGGTTTGCATGATAACTTCGCCCAATTTATGTGTAATTCCTTCAATTTTATCTGGAACGTGAACATTAAAACAAGAAATTGGCAATCCTCTTTCTGTTCCCATATTTGCCCAAACTGGCGAACTGATACTCATCCAGCCTCTTTCGATCATTTCCATAAAAGACTCTTTCAATTCTGGTTTGTAAAGTCTTTTTGAAGCAGCGGTACAAATTCTATCAATTGCACCTTCTACTGTTTCACCTTTCAAAAGATAACCGCGGTTTAAAATCTGCTCACTTTCAGAATTTTTCCACCACATTTTGGTATCTATTGCTTGTTCAAAATTATTTGCTGGGTTTGTGTCTATCGTATTCATATGTATGCTGGGCTTGTATTAAAAAAGATCGTTTGCTGTGATACTTTTATCGTGTTTTGTATATTCAACTGGACGTTTAGCAAAGAAATCGTCTAAACTGTTTGCAAAAACTTCTTCTTCGAACCAAGTCATTTTTGAATATTCGTCTGGAGAAACATTAAAAATAGTTTCGATGTTGATTTGTTTCAAACTTTCATCAATTCTAAATTTCATAAAGTTTACCAAGTCTTCTTTGTTGATTGTTTCTACTGGACCATTTTCAAAAATCCAATCTAAAATATCTGCTTCAACCGTAATAGATTCTTTAACCGTTTCTCTAATTAATTCTAAAGTATCGGCATCGAAATATTCTGGAAATTCATCACGGATTTTATTGATAATGTAAATTCCGCCATTTGCATGAATTTGTTCGTCAATTGAAGTCCACGCGATAATATTGCTCACATTTTTCATATATCCTTTGAATCTTGTGAATGACAATAAAATAGCAAACTGGCTGAACAACGAAACATTTTCAATCAAAATACTGAACAAAATCAGCGACACCATATATTTTCTGTTGTCCTGAGATTTAGTGTCTTTCAATACATTAGAAAGATAATCTACACGTCTGCGAACTACAGGAACGTCTAATAATCTTTCGAATTCATCATTATATCCTAAAACTTCCAATAAACGAGAATACGCTTCAGAATGTCTAAATTCACATTCTGCAAAGGTTGTTCCCAATCCGTTGAATTCTGGTTTTGGAAAATGCTCATATATATTGCCCCAAAAACTTTTTACAGCTACTTCAATTTGTGCAATTGCCAATAAACTATTTTTAATAGCCGTTTTTTCTGCCAAATCTAAATGAGCATGAAAATCTTGCGTATCTGCAGTAAAATCAACCTCTGTATGAACCCAGTAAGCTTTATTTATTGCTTCAGTAAATTGGAGAACCTCTGGATATTCAAAAGGTTTATAATTGATTCTTTTATCGAAAATTGACATATATATAGAATTTTAAGTGACATGATTTGAATTGAAAAACCGAGCACTGAATTGTAGGTGGTATTAGCGTGTTTTTCAATTAATACAAATTTAACCTACAGTTATTCTTTTGTCCAGTTTTAGATGTTAAAAATCCCACCAATTATCAACAGTTTAAAAACTTCAAAATTGAGCCTTTTTGTAAATTTTATCAACATGAAAATAATATGTTCTAATTCGCAATGAACTAGCATTTTCCCTAAAATTAATTTGAAGTTATCAACATAAAAAAAAGGTGTTTTCTGGAAGAGAATTGAAAACAGTTATCAACAGTGTCTTTTAAAAAATTGCGATTTCTGATACAATTTAAATTTTAAAAAACGTCTTTTATTAATAATAATTCTAAATAGTGTTTTGGTAATTTTTTAAAATTTATAAGTTTAACTTTTTTAAAAACAAAACATTACGTTTTGGATGATTTTGACTTTATTTATAAATTTTATTTAAAAACACTAAATCCAACTTTTTTAAATGCTAATTTTTAAGAAAATAAATTTAGTCTTATAAAACGTCTGAAAGAGGAAAATCAAATGTTATAATTGACAATTTTTAAAACTGAAAATAAGAGAATAATCATTGATTTTAGTATTAAAAAAAATCTTTAAAAATAGCGTAGAAATACCTAAAAAATTATTTTAGGAATAATTTAACTTGCGTTTATCTTAATTAGAATTTAGCATCTAAAAACATACTAAAAATGGCAGTAAAGACAAAAAAAAATATTTCGTTTCATGTAATTAAAAATCAATACTTTAAAGCAATTACCAATTCGTAAATATTATTTTTATTAAATTTACTATACAACTTCATCTGCCAAAACAAATTTAATGTCTGCCAAAAAAATATTATTCATTATTTTATTCTGTTATTCATTTGCTGCGAATGCACAAAAACTGCAAATTAGTACTTCAAAAAACGAACTCAAGAATATTGAGTCAATTCTGCTTCAAGAAAAGAATTTTGGCACAGATACAACGGCTTTAAAAGAATATCTTAGTCCATTAAATAAAATAACCAAATATCAGAGCATATATAAAGGTTTACTCGCAAATGGCTTTAGCAATTATTATACTTCTCGAAACAAAACTTCCGAAAACTATTATCTAAATTCCATTCAAAAAGCAAAGACTTCGCATAATATTTCTTTAGAAATTTGGGCAAAACTCAACTACATTAATTATTTATATTTCTACAGAGATTACATTAAACTCACGCCTTTTCTATTAGAAATAATGGAAAATCTCGAACCGCTCCGAGCTGAACAGATTATAAATGCCGATGAAACTTATAAAAGAATTGGATGGATTCTGCACACGTTTGGCGATTATAAAAAATCATTGCATTATTTAAAACTTGCCGAAAAACAAGCTGTTAAAAACACCTCTGAATATGCTTCTATCATTAATTCTATAGGACTAAACTATCTGTATATTCAAGATTATAAAATGGCTACTTATTATTTAAATGAAACTGCAAAAATTTCTTCGCAGATTCATGATGACGTTCGCTATGCCAAAGCTCTGGGAGATTTAGCTATGGTAAGCCAGCATAAAGGCGATTTTGAGAAAGCTATTACTTATTTGAAAAAAGACATTCAAATTTCTGAACAAAATAAAAGCGATCAGAATACTATGTATGCTTCGATTTTACTGGCAGAAGTTCTTCTAAAAAATAATCAGATAGAAGAAGCTTTTGATTTTTTGAATAAAGCCGAAAATATTGCGGTTACAAAATCTTATTTTAAAAAATCAGAATTGGAGATTATTAAATTGAAACTTCAGATTTTAAAGTTAAAGAATTCAACAGAAAACGAATTGAATCTGAGACGCCGAATGGTTGCTATTGAAGAATCTCTTGAAAATGAAGACGGTGATGAAGCTATTAATCAAGCCAACTGGATTATTGAAAAAAACAATTATCAAGAGAGTATTGATGAGGCAAAAAACAAGTATGAAAAAACGCTGAAAAAGTTCTATCTTATTATTGCTACAATGGTATTTAGCATTCTTTTACTTGTATTTGTTTATTTTTTAAAAAAGTACAAAGACAGACAGCTACAATATGAAGAAAAAGTAAAAGCTCTAGAATCTGAAAAAGTAAAAATAGAGCAAAAGGCTCATGAAGATCTAGAATCTCAAATAGAATATTTAAAGGAGAAAAATATTCAAATAAAAAATCTAAAAAAAGAGATTGAAAATATTGAGAAATCTTCTTTTTATTATTTAGAAAAAAGAAAAGGAAAACTAAGCAATTTGCTGCAATCTCATTTAATGACAGAATTGGAATGGAACGCTTTTGAAAGAGAATTCGAAAAAGAATGTTCAAAATTTTACATCTTGCTCAATCAAGATTTTCCAGAAATGAGCGAGCCTGATAAAAGATTATTACTGTTGCAAAAACTTGATTTTAGCAATAATGAAATTGCCGAACTTTTAGAAATTACAAATGAAAGCGTAAAAGAATCCAAAGAAAAACTCAAGGAAACGCTCGGAGATAAATTTAAACTCCTTTTTGGTCGTTTCTACTAACAAGATTTTTCAAAGAATTTGATCTTAGATAAGGTGTTGAATTAAAAAAAAATTAAAATCAGCTTAAGGTATTCTTAAATTTTATAAAATCTACACAATAATTCTCTTTTTACGACGAATTATTCTTGATTTAAAAAGATTAATTTCTACATTTGCTTTATTTTTATTTATTCTAAATAGATAAAAATAATTTCCTCAAAAATAAATTAATCTTGTACAATTCAATAACCATAAATTATCGAAATATGAAAAAGAATCTTTTCGTTTCTTTTGCATTTGCTGCTAGCTTATTTGTAAGCGCTCAGCAAAAAAACACATTGTTAGATGCTGAATTTTGGAAAACTTCTCCAACTGTTGAAACTGTTAAGGCAGAAATCGCTAAAGGAAATAATCCATCAGAGGCAAACGCAAACGCATTTGATGTTACCACTTTAGCTATTAATAATGATGCTCCTTTTGCTACAATCAAATTTTTAGTTGAACAGCCAGGAAATTCAATTACAAAATTGACTCACGATAATCGTATTTACTTACATTGGGCTGCTTACAGAGGCAATACAGAATTAGTGCAATATTTAATTGGTAAAGGTTCTGATGTAAATTTCGAAGATAGTCACGGAACTGCTCCTGCTGATTTTGCGGCTTCAAACGGACAATCAAATCCAGCCATGTATGATGCGTTTTTTAAAGCCGGCGTAAATCCGACAAAAAAATATGCAAACGGTGCTAATCTTTTGCTTTTAGCAATCGCTTCTGATAAAGATTTAAAAGCTGCCGAATATTTCTCTACAAAAGGAATGTCTTTAAAAGATGTTGATAATGACGGAAATACTGCTTTTTCATACGCTGCTAGATCTGGAAATATTGCTCTTTTGAAAAAACTTCTTGAAAAAGGAATCAAACCAACTGACAATGCACTTTTAATTGCTGCGCAAGGAAGCCGCAGAGAAACAAATACTTTAGAAACTTATAAATATTTGGTTGAAGAAGCAAAAGTGAAAGCGACAGCTCAAAACAAAGCTGGGCAAAATGTATTGCATATTTTGGCTGGAAAACCAAATCAGAAAGAAATTATTGAATATTTCTTAGCAAAAGGAGTTGATGTAAACAAAGTTGATAAAGAAGGAAATACACCGTTAATGGCGGCTGCATCGGGGAGAGAAACTGCTGCTTTAGAATTATTTCTTCCGAAAGTAAAAAATATTAATGCTCAAAATTTAAAAGGAGAATCTGCTTTAACAAGTGCCGTTAGATACGGATCTCCAGAAGCGGTAAGTTTACTTTTATCTAAAGGTGCAGATGTAAATGTAAAAGATAAAGACGGAAATAATTTAGGAGTATATTTGGTACAATCTTATCGCCCAGCTGGAAGAGAAAAAGTAACTACAGATCCTTTTGATGCAAAAGCGAAATTACTTCAAGACAAAGGATTAAACTTAGCAACTGCTCAAAAAGACGGAAACACTTTATATCATTTAGCAATTACAAAAAATGATGTTTCTCTTCTTAAAAAAATCACAGATTTAAAGGTAGATATTAATGCTAAAAACAAAGACGGTTTAACGGCTTTGCACAGAGCAGCAATGACTTCTAAAGATGATGCAATTTTAAAATATCTTGTTTCTGCTGGAGCAAAAAAAGAAATCAGCACTGAATTTGACGAAACGGCTTATGCTTTGGCTAAAGAAAATGAACTGCTAAGCAAAAACAACGTTTCTGTTGAATTTTTAAAATAAAAAAATAATAAATGAATATTTGAAATTCCAAATTCCAAACTTATTTTTGGTCTTTGGGATTTCATGTTAAAATCCACACAAACAAATAATTTTTATGAAATCAATATTAAAAATTGCTCTTACAAGCGCTTTTATCTTTTTACTTTCTTTTCAAACTCAAGCACAATCTAGCAAATACAAATGCATGCTTCAAATGAATAATTATATGGGAGAAGGTGCCTATATCGTTGTTTCTTTAGTGAATGCAAGCGGCGAGTATGAAAAAACGCTTTATGTAATGGGCGATGATAAGAAATGGTACAAATCATTAAAAGAATGGAATAAATTTCACACTGCTCAAAAATCTGATGATATCAGTGCAAAAACAGGTGCTTCTGTTACTGGCGGAGATCGTAGTGTAACAACTATCGAAATTGAAAATTCTAAAATTAATAAAGGATATAAATTACGTTTTGAATCGGCTGTAGAAGACCAAAAATATTATGTAAGCGATCTTGAAATTCCGCTTACAACTGAAGGGCTTGCTGATAAAACAGAAGGTAAAGGTTATATCAAATACGTAAGGCTAAACAAAATATAATATTTAGTATATTATTTATTAACTTTCATAGGCATGAATTCTTTTTATTTATGCTTAAAATTGAAATCTGAGCTTTGTCAAAGTTGTAGCTTTGACAAAGCTTTAAATATTTTAATACATTTCTAGAATAAATTAAATGACTCTTTCTTTTTGGCGTTATGCACACTTGGCTTTGGCCTTATTTTCTTCTATATTTTTACTTTTGGCTTCGGTAACCGGAATTATTCTCGCTGTAGATGCGGTTCAGGAAAAAACACTTCCTTATAAAGCAGAAAATTTCAGTAAAATAACTTTAGGAGAAACACTTCCTATTCTAAAGAAAGCGTATCCTGAAATTACCGAATTGAGTGTAGATTACAACCAATTTGTGACGCTACAAGCAATCGATGCAGACGGAAATGATGTAAATGCATACATTGATCCAAAAACGGGAAAAGCATTAGGAACTCCTATAAAAAAGTCAGAATTCATTAAATGGATTACTAGTTTTCACCGTTCGCTATTTCTTCATGAAGCTGGACGTTTTTTTGTGGGCGTAATTTCTTTTTGTTTGTTATTAATATCAATATCTGGTTTTGTTCTTGTTTTAAAAAGACAACGTGGAATTCGAAATTTCTTTTCTAAAATAATCAAAGAATATTTTGCTCAATATTATCACGTGCTTTTAGGAAGATTGGCTTTGATTCCGATTTTAATTATTGCACTTACAGGAACTTATTTATCGTTAGAAAGATTCAACTTTTTTATGGGTGAAGAAAAAGCAAAACCTGTAAAAACTGAACTTTCGGCGAAAGCCAAAACCGCTTCTATTTTTAAAACGACTTTATTATCTGATGTAAAGAAAATCGAGTTTCCATTTACAGATGATCCTGAAGAATATTATATCATTGAATTGAAAGATCGCGAAGTTGAAGTAAATCAGGTTACTGGAGCTATAATTTCTGAAAAACTTTCGCCAATGACAGCGCAATATGCAGCATTGAGTCTTGATCTGCATACTGGAAGAATAAGCGGTATTTGGGCTATAATTTTAGCTATTGCTTGTCTTAATATTTTGTTTTTCATTTATTCTGGATTCTCTATCACTCTGAAAAGAAGAGCGAGCCGAATTAAAAATAAATTTAAAGCTAGCGAAAGTACAATTATACTTTTGGTTGGTTCAGAAAATGGAAGTTCTTTTAGGTTTGCAAATGCAATTCAGAAGCAATTAATTAGTCACGGACATAAAGTTTTTATTAGCGAATTGAATAAATTTACAGCTTATCCAAAAGCAGAACATATTATTGTTTTTTCTTCTACGCATGGTTTAGGAGATGCGCCTTCGAACGGAACGCAATTTAAAACTTTATTAGAAAGGCAAAATCAGAAACAAAAAATCAACTTTTCTGTAGTTGGTTTTGGTTCTAAAGCATATCCAGATTTTTGCGGATTTGCTGTTGAAATCGATCAGCTTTTACAAAATCAAAATTGGACAGAACGTTATTTAGATTTACAAACCGTAAATGATAAATCGGCGGTAGAATTTGTAGAATGGGCAAAATTGTGGAGTGCTAAAAGCGGAATTCAATTGTCAACAACTCCATCATTATACAACCATGTTCCGAAAGGTTTACAAAAATTAATGGTTTTAGATAAAACACCAATTTCTGAAACTGAACATACTTTTATTCTGACTTTAAGAGCAAATTCTAGAGCAAAATTCAGTTCGGGTGATTTATTGGCGATTTATCCCGCAAACGATTCGAGAGAGCGCCTCTACTCTATTGGAAATCATTCTGGAAATATTCAATTGGTTGTTAAACTTCATCCTGACGGATTAGGTTCTGGATATTTGAATAATCTAGAGCCAGGAAATACAATTAAAGCAAGAATTATTAAAAATCCAGCTTTTCATCTTCCTAAAAAGGCTTCAAAAGTCGCTTTCATTTCGAACGGTACAGGAATCGCGCCTTTCCTTGGAATGATTGAACAGAATAAAATCAAACAAGAATTGCATTTATACAGCGGTTTTAGAATGGTAACTCCAACTTTAATGGCTTATAAAAAATTCGCCACTATTATGATTCAAAAAGAGCATTTGGATAATTTTCATGTCGCTTTATCTCGCGAAGCTGAACATATTTATGTGATGGATTTGATTAAAAGGGATGCGCTGTTTTTTGCTAATTTATTGAAGAGAGGCGGCGTTATTATGATTTGCGGTTCGTTAGCAATGCAAAATGATGTCGAAACTATTTTGGAAGAATTACTTTTAGAAAAAGGTTTGAAAACACTCGAAGATTATAAAGCAAATAAGCAATTTTTAACGGACTGTTATTAATGGTTAATTGATAATTATGAATTATCAATTATGAATTATCAATTATCAATTATCAATTATTAATTGTTTGAATCCCGGAGGGATGACATATTTATAGATTAAATTCAATTCACGTAGAAACAAAGCCCCAACGGGGTGGCATAAATGCTCTAAAATTATATCGCTCCGCTGGAGCTTTATGAATGGTGCTTATTTTATTGCTATAAATATATTGCTCCGCTGGAGCATCATTAAATACAATAAACTGATTTTTATGTATAAATCGATTTTATATAAAATTTTATTCTTTTTTGTGATGACTTGTTGTTTTACAATGAATTCGCAAGTTTTAAGAAAAAGAACAACGCTTTTAATGGGCGGACGATTTGACATTAGCATTGTAGATAAAGATTCTCTTTCTGCAGAAAAAAATATAAATGAAGTTATTGCCGAAATTACAAGAATTGAAAATTTAATCTCCGACTGGAAACCAACTTCTCAAGTTTCTGAAGTAAATCAAAATGCGGGAATAAAACCCGTAAAAGTAGATCGTGAAGTTTTTGAATTAGCACAAAGAGCCATAAAACTTTCTGAAATAACCAATGGTGCATTTGATGTTAGTTTCGCCGCTTTAGATCGCGTTTGGAAATTCGACGGTTCTATGACCGAAATGCCTTCGGCGGAAGCCATAAAAAAATCGGTTGAAAAAGTAGGTTACAAAAATATTATTCTGGATAGTATCAATTCGACCATTTTTCTAAAACTAAAAGGAATGAAAATTGGTTTTGGCGCTTTGGGCGAAGGTTATGCGACCGATAAATGCCGTAAAATGATGCTCGAAAAAGGCATTCAAGCCGGAATTATAAACGGTTCTGGCGATATGAGCACTTGGGGAAAACAGCCCAACGGAAACGATTGGAAAATCGGAATTACAAATCCGTTTCATCCTGAAAAATTAATTGGAACTGTTCCATTAAAAGAAGGCGCTGTCACAACTTCTGGTAATTATGAAAAATTTGTTGTTTTTAATGGAAAACGCTATTCGCATATTATAAATCCCGCAACTGGATATCCTGCAACTGGTTTATGCAGTGTAACCGTTTTTGGTCCAAATGCAGAAACTGCCAACGGATTAAGTACTTCTATGATGGTTTTAGGTCAGAAAGATGGTTTGCTTTTACTTCAAAAATTCCCTGAATATAGTTGTCTAATGATTACGGATAAAGGAAAAGTTATTAAATCGAAAAACTTTGCTTATAAATTGTAAATTATTAATTGTTAATTATTAATTGTTAATTATTAATTTTCAATTGTTAATTGTGAGTTGTCTTCCTGAGCGAAGTCGAAGGATACGCGCAAAGTGATTCTTTATTTTTACACTATAATAATTTTAATCTCGCAAAGACGCAGAGGCGCAAAGCTTAAATTTCGAATTGCCTCCAGCTAAAGCTGGAAGCAATTCATTTTATCAAACCAAATTATCAAAACAAACTTTGCGACTTGGCGTCTTTACGAGATTAAAAAACAAACTTTAAAATCCGTTGCGAAAATCCTTCGACTTCGCTCAGGAAGACAATTCAGAACTCAAAATTAACAATTAACAATTCACAATTGACAATTAAAAAACACATTAAAAAAACATTAAAATAGTTCCGCGTAATTCTAATAATCTTCTAATTGCTTTATTTAGATTAAATTTAAATTATGATATAAGTTTGCAGACCAATAATCAGTAAACTAACATATGAGAATTTTTTACTCTCTTTCTCTCCTTTTAATCATAACTCTTTCAGGTTGGTCTCAAACCGGAAAAATTACAGGAAAAGTAACCCTTGGTCATACCGAAAATGCTTTCGGAGCAGCAGTTCAAATTAAAGGAACAAAAATATATGTTGTCGTAGACTCAGACGGACAATATGAAATTAAAGGACTTGCTTACGGCAGTTACAAATTAGAAACTTCCTCAATGGAAGCAAAACCTAAAATGATTGATGTTGTTGTAAATAAACCGACGCAGCAAATTAACATTGATTTAGAAAAAATTACAGATGCAAAAGCGCTTAAAGAAGTTCGTATTGAAAGAAAAAGCGTCAAACGTGATATTATAGAAAAAGGCTTTGCTGTAAATGTTATCGAAACACAAGAAGCGGCAAAAAGAAATCTTCAAACCAACGATTTACTAGACCGTTCAGGTGGTGTGAGAATCAGACAAAATGGAGGTTTAGGTTCTGCTGTTACGTACAACATCAACGGAATGTCTGGAAACGCTATTAGAATTTTTATTGACGGAGTTCCGATTTCAACCTATGGTGCTTCATTTAGTTTAAATAGTATTCCGCCTGCTTTAATTGAAAGAATTGAAGTTTTTAAAGGAGTTGTTCCTGCATATTTAGCAGATGATTCTCTTGGTGGAGCTATCAATGTTGTATTGAAAAAAGGAGCAAAAAATAGTTTAAATGCTTCGGTTTCTTACGGTTCATTCAACACCGTACAATCTAACGTAAATGCAACTTTCAGAGACAAAAACGGATTTACCATTAAAGCCAATGCTTTTCAAAATTACTCAGACAATGATTACGAAGTTTGGGGAAGATTTGTTTACAATATCGCACCAAACGGACGTTACGAATATATTAGAGCGAAAAGATTCGAAAGTATGTACCGTTCTTTTGGAGGAAGATTGGAAGCTGGTTTTACCAATGTTGATTGGGCAGATAACTTTTCTATTAGTTATAATGGTTCTCAAGATTACAATCAGATTCAGCATGGTCAATATATGACTAAACCTTATAAAGGTCGTTTTAGTGAAGCTATGGCAAATGTGATTTCATTAAATTATAATAAGAAAGATTTCATTATTAAGAATCTTGACTTTTCTGCTGTAGCGGTTTACAGCCATAGAAATGATGTGATTAATGATACTGTAAAATGGAATTATAATTGGAATGGCGAAAAAGCACTTGGTTTATACGGAACACCAATTTTAAGCAATACTGGCGCACAACAAGGAGCTCCGACGATTAATCACATGAAATCGGACATTTTTAATACTCGTGCAGGTTTAACGTATAACATTACAGAAAATCAAAGAGTAATGGTAAATGTGATGACATATTTTTTAGATCGAAATGATCTGGATGAAATGTTGCCCGAAATTACTAGAAATTTCATTGTTACAAGAGATTTAGCCAAAACAGTTTCTTCTTTTTCTTACGAAATATCTGCTTTTAAATCTCGTTTGAGAGCCAATCCTTTTGTCAAAAATTATAGTATGAAAACTGAGCAAACTACTCCAACTGTTGTAACAGAGAACGGACAGAGTGTTGTTAAAGAAAATATTCTATCAAAAAGAATTAATTATACAGGTTACGGTTTCGCTGGTTCTTATGCGCTTTTTCGTGACGTAATGTTTATGTTTTCTGCTGAAAAAGCAATCAGATTGCCAAATGAAAATGAAATTTTCGGAAGTCCTGGCGAAAACATTATAAGCAATCCTAGTTTAGGTCCGGAACAAAGCAATAATTTCAATGCAGGTTTCAGATTTGGACCTTACGATCTTAACAATCATAAAATTACTGTTTCAGGAAATGGTTTTTGGAGAAATACAAAAGGTAAAATTGTACGTCAGATTAGTGACCGTTTAAATGAAGCTATACAGGCATCTCCTTTTGTCAATTTGGGTGAAGCGCAATCTGTTGGTTTTGAAACTTCTATTCAATACACATACAACAATCGCTTTTTTGCAGGTATGAATCTTTCAAAATTCAATTCATTATACAAAGACAAATACGATTCAAACGGAAACATATTGGTTCACTACAACAAACAATTGCCAAACGAGCCTTATTTCACCATCAACGGAAATCTTCAATATAATTTTAGAAATGTAATTCAAAGTAAATCAGAACTTAATCTGTATTACTACTGTGGTTATGTAGCGCCATTTTACACTTCTTGGCTAGAAGTGGATAGAACTACAGCGCAATTTCCTCAAGATTTAGGATTAAGCTATGTTTTTCCAAACAAGCAATTCACGGTAAGTTTTGATGCCCGAAATATTCTAGACGAACAGGTTTACGACAACTTTGCCGCGCAAAAACCGGGAAGAGCTTTTTACTTGAAAGTTAATTATAACCTTAATAAATTTTAAAATCAATAAATAACTAATTTTTAAATGAAATAAAAATGAAAAAGAACACATTTAAATTATTTACCTCAAGCTTATTATTTGGTGCATTAGCGCTAAGTACAGCTTGTAGCAGTGACGATAATAAAAGTGCAGACCCAGTAAATCCAGTAACAGACGGTCGTTGGATTACTGTAGCTGGAGCTTTAATGCAGACTGATCCAGGTGATGGAAATGGTGGAACAAGAGTTTATGCTATTAGTAAAGAAAACGCTATTGACCCAAACTTTTCTGTAGATGTTTATGCAAATGGTTCTCCTGTACAATCAAGCAGAACTGCTCGTTTGCAATCTTCTGTAGACGGAAGCACACTTTTCAATATCACTTATACAGGTGCTAACGGAGGTGAATTCATGACTTACAAAGTAAACGGAGGAAACAATTTTGCAGAATCTACAGCAAAGGTTAATATTTCTCAATACGCTGGAACTTCACCAAGATGGGTAAAACTTTTCGACGGAGATAAAACAGGTGTAGCGGTAAACGTTGCGACTCCAGTTGTAAGCACTAACGAAGATAAAACATACAAAAACACAAGAGGTATTGCGACTGTTCTTTCTTTAGATATGCAACAGACTTTAATCTCAGCTTACAAACAATATCAAATTCCTTTGACAGCTGAAGAAGAAGCACTTGGACACCACATTTTCCGTTTAGATGCTCCAACATTAAACAAAGCTGGAAACAAATTAATTATCGGAACTTGGATGCGTAAATCTAATCCAGCTAATCCTGCAACAAACGAAAGTTCATTTACTCGTTTAGGATCTAAATCTGTTGTTGTTGATTATCCTTCATTAGAAAATCCAAAAGTGATTACTTCGACTGTAGGATTTGGTGATACAAGCGGATACAGAAGTTTCAACAGTTTTGTGGCTACAGATGGAAACATTTATCAAGCAACTCAAAGAGATACTCAAAAAGGTTCTTATATCTTAAAAATTAATCAAAGCAACGAATATGACAACTCTTATGTATTCAGTTTAGATTCAGCTTTAGGAATTAAAGGTTCTTACATCGATGCTTGGAGATATGTTGGAAACGGAATTGCTTATGCTGTTTATACTCACGAAGGAACTGAGCAAGGTTTCTTAGCAAGATTAGATTTGAATGCAAGAACAGCTCAAAAAGTACAAGATATTGCTTACGATGCTGATTTAAATTTCGGTCAATATCAAGGTTTTGTTGTTGATGGAAACAACTTCTACATCGCTGTTACTCCAGTTGGAAAAGACGGTAACATTTATGTAATTGATATTCCAACAGGAAAAGTTACTAAAGGTGCCAAATTGGTTAACAAACCAGGAAACCACTATATTGGTGTATTCTAAAAATTATACAGTTATGATTACAAACTGTATGTAATTCATCACTTGAGTTTTTTTTTAATTGAACATTCCGCTTCTATTTATAGTAAGCGGAATGTTTTTTTTATGATTAGAATTTTGAAGCAAATTCTTTTGCAAAATCCTCTAATTTAATTTTTCCTTCAATATTTCCATCATTACTAAGAAAATCTGCCGCAATAGTTTCATTTTTTAAACCTGCTCCCATTTCGGTATATAAACCAGCCATTTCTTCTGGAACTCCAGCTTGTGTCATTCCTTCAAAATATTGTTCATCTGTAAATTCAACCCAAGGAAGTTCTGGTTTTGAAATAGCGTTTCCAAATGCTTTTACAATTTCTGAAGGAGTTTTAACATCACTAATTATGTAACGAACATTTTGCCCTTCTTGTGATTTTTGCAATTCTTCGGCTGCAGCCCAAGCAATATCTTCTGGATGCACTAACGGAATTCGGTTTGATACTGGAAAATTAGCTCCCATAATCCCTGCTCCTTTTATCATCGGAATATCGTTAAAGAAATTAAAGTAGAAATAACCCGCTCTTAAAAACGTAATAGAAGTGTCTAATTTCTCATAAATCTTCTCGATGTTATACAAACCCGCAATTGGTCCATTTCCTGTTGGTAAATCGGCGCCAATACTGCTTAACATAACTACTCTTTTAATTTTGGCAGCTTGAATCGCTTTCGCGAAAGCGTAGCCAGCATCTGTAGTATTTTGAATGATATTTACGCCACCCATATTTGGAGGCGTCATAGCAAAAATCGCATCTGCATTTTCGAAAGTTTTAGAAAGAAAATCAGCATCACTTACTGATCCAATTGCAGCTTTTGCGCCTAAGTTTTCGATTGCCTCTTTACGATCTGCATTGCTGCTAATAACCGTTACATCGTGTCCCGATTTAACTAATTGAGCCGTTAAAGGCTTTCCGATATTTCCTAATGAACCTGAAATTATAATTTTCATCTTTAAATGTTTTTTTATTTAACATTACAAAGGTATCTTTGTACTTACTTTTATACAAGTACTTACCCTAAAGTATGTATTATGACAGCAATTAAAGAATCGTCTACTATTCAGGAAAACAAGCAATATGCTTTAGAAAAATGTCCTGTAACTTTTGTTATGGAGAAAATTGGAGGTTATTGGAAACCTATTATTCTCTATCATTTATCGACTGGAGATAAACGTTATAGCGAATTAAAAAGAGCTATTCCGGCAGTTACAGAAAAAATGCTCATTCAGCATTTAAAACAATTAGAAGCAGATGGTTTGGTTATACGTGAAGCGAAACCTGTTGTGCCACCTTTTGTAACTTATAGATTAAGCAATGCGGGAACAGGACTTTTACCCGTAATTGATGCAATGGCTTCATGGGCTTTTAAAGTAAAAGACGGTATCTATAACATTTAATAGATACCGCCTTTTTCAAACAAAACTCAACTAACTTATTTTTGACTGAAAATCACTTTGTTTTTAATTTTGTTTAATGAAAAACAAAGCATCTTCGTAATTGGCAATTTGTGTGAGTGCATTATAAATATATTTTGACACTAATGCTCCTCCATCTGAATTAATCAGATTGATATCGTCATCGGGAGTATGATATTGCGTATGCCCGCCTGTGTGAAAACCAACCGCAGAAATGGATTCTTTATAAAAAGAAACATGATCTGAACCGCCAACATCACCAGCATGAATTACTGGATTTAATCCGCTGTTTTCTTTTAATTTTTGCATCAGTTCAACTCCGTTCGGGAAAGTTCCTGCACCGCCCATATAAAGCTCTTTTTTATCATTTAGTCTTCCGACCATATCCATATTCAACATTACTTTTACAGCTTCTTTTGGAACTGGCAAATGATTGATGAAATACTTCGATCCCAATAATCCTTCTTCTTCTCCACTAAACGAAATAAAAATAATACTGCGTTTAGTTTTTATTTTTTGCTTTGAAATTTCTTCTAAAATGCAAAGCAAAGCCGAAACTCCCGAAGCATTGTCATCGGCACCGTTATGAATCGCAAACGCATCTTTCTTTTTACTTCCTGAACCTTGTCCGCCCCAACCCCAATGATCGTAATGTGCTCCGATTACGATATATTCATTTTTCAGTTTTGGATCTAAACCTTCTACAAAACCTAAAACATTTTGAGTCGAAACGCTATCGGATTTCATCTTATTGATTCCTTCTTTTACAAAAATTTTGAAAGGCTGATAATAGGAATTGCTGAATTCTTTTAAACCATATTTTTTAAAGTACTTCTGAATATAAGCCGCCGCTTCATTATTTCCTTTTGTTCCAGGAAAACGACCTTCTAATTTATCTGAAGACAAATATTTATCGTGTTTGTAAAAGGTCTTCGCCTTTTGTGCATTCACGAAAGTGCAATAAAAAAATACTGTTGCAAAAAGAAGTTTTAATTTCATAATTGTATTCTAGAAATGAGACACGGATGAAACGGATTTGCTTTGCAAAGACGCGGATGAACACGGATTTTTTTTTAAAAAAAATAGAATAAAAAAATCCGTAAAAATCAGCGTTTTCATGAAGTGAATCCGTTTTATCAGCGTACTATTATCTTATAAATCAAAAGAAGTATGTTTAATATATTTTCTATCGTAAGTATATAAAACATGTATTCTTTTGTCTGTTGTTTGGATAATGGCAGGATAACTAAATTCGCCTTTTTCTTCTTTTTCTAAATCAAATAATTTAGACCAGTTTAAACCATCTTTAGAGTATTCAACATCTAAAATATTTCGTCCGTTAAACCAGTCTTTTCCAATTGGAAGCGGATTGTTTACTAATAAAAATAAGTTCTTATTGATTGTTAAGGCATCGATTCCTGAATTGGAATTGACAACGTTTATTTTGCTGGTTCTAATCCAGCTTTTTCCGTTATCTCCAGACCAGCTCGAAACTACTCTATTGTGTTTGCTGCGTGATAACATTTGAATATCGCTCGTACCATGAATTAGAAATGTTGGCTGAATAATATCAAAGTTTTGATTGTTTTCTACTTTAATTTTTTTCCAAGAATCAGTTGCTTCGGTATATTCTTCAACATGTACGCGCCATTCGTCTGTATTGACACTTTCTGTGCTACTTCCGCATAAAATTACGCCTGGAGTAGTTTCGATTGGTTTGTTTCTAATTGGACCTAAAATGCCATCCGGAAGATATTTAGGTTCTCCCCAGGTTGTTCCATTATCTTTTGAAACAATCATAGCGCCAAACCATTCTCTCGGATTTTTTCCAATTTTATAAAACAAATACAAATTCTGACTTTTACTTTTGAATAATACAGGATTCCAACACGGCAAAGTATCTCCGTTTTTAATTAAAGGTTGAATCAATTCTTTTGGTGCAGACCATTTTTTTTCTTTATAAGCTGAAATGTAAATTCCGACATCTTTTGCACCTTCATATTTTCCGCCAAACCAAGCTGCTAAAATTTCGTTTGGTTTGTATTCTACTAAAGTTGAAGCGTGGCTATTAGTCGTTACTGGCGGATCTGCGATATAACTGCTTTCTATATTAACCGCTTTTTGAGCTTTAATTGCATTCGAAAAAAGAAAAACAACTATTAAAACTGCTTTAGTATATTTTGTTTTTAAAATCATTTTATTGTCCTGAAAATTAATATTGTTTTGTTATGAATTAAAGTTGGGGCAAAAATTCACTGACTTCTATATAAAACAAAAGGAGAGTTACCTCTCCTTCTGCTCAAGTAATAAATCTATTGATCTTTTACTTTACCAAATTAATTATTTTGTGTCCCACCAAAGTCTAGTTCCACCTGAATCTGCACCGCCTAATTTCACGATACCGTCATCAACTGCCTCTTTGTTTGATGAGTACTCATTTGTTGTGTAAATAATTCTTTTCATTAAAGACTTACCAACTCCAGCATCCGTATTATCTGTATTTAAAACTGGGTAGATAACTTTAGCATCACTTCTACGTAAATCAGCCCAAGCTTCCCAAGATTCTGGGAAAATTGCTAGGTATTTCTGAACCGCAATCTGCGTACGTTGGTTAGCAACTGAAGCAGACCAAGCAACTGGCAATTTAACTGGGATATCTCTTAAATCTAATGTTGGGTAAACTGTTAAAATGTTTGGTAATGTTGGTAATGTAGATCCGTTGATATAAGCGTTAACTACAGCAACATCAGTAATTCCCCATTGTGCAAGAGATAATCTAATACCTGTTTCGTATAAAGTTTTAGCATCTCCGCCCATGTTCCATCCATTTAAAGCTCCTTCTGCTCTACTCAAGTAGTTTTCAGAAGCCATAAAGATTTCGATGTTTTTAGTTTCACTAACTGTATTAGCAGAACCATTACCCATAATCTCATTATTGAATTTAGAGAATTCTGTAGTTCCAAACTGATCTTCTAAACCTCCAACTGGATTACCTCTATAAACTCCAGTAGCAATTGGCGCAAACCATTTTGATAAACGTGGATCTTGGTATCCAACTAAAATACTTTCCATAGAAGAAGTCATTACATAACCCCAGCTATTCACAATCATATTTAAATTGTTTGGAGTAATGTTACTTGCTTTAAAGAATGCACTTTGATCATTTGTTTGCATAACTCCTGCAGCTACAGCAGCTTCTGCTTGAGTTTTAGCTTTAGCTGGATCTTTATCAGAAATTCTTAAAGCTAGACGTAATCTTAAACTGTTTCCGAAAACTCTCCATTTGTCAACACTTCCAGCATAAACTCTATCGTTTGGAGAAAGAGAAGCTACAGTAGCTGTTGAAGAAGAAGATAATGTAGCATTTGCTTCATCTAACAATTTGAAGAAATCTTCGTAAATAAATTCTACGCTATCGTAAGGAACTTTTTCTTTTCCGTTTCCTGCTTCTGTGTAAGGAATTGGTCCGTAAGCATCAACCATTTGGTTGTACATAAAAACTTTCCAGATTTTAAGAACAGCCGTAGCTTCCGCATTTCCTTCAGATGCTACTAAAGCATTTTTCAAAGCTGGTACAGCAACTGTATAAAATCTTAACCATCCTCTACCTTCGTAACCATTCACAAAAGCATTTCTTTCTGTTCCGTATCCACAGTTTAAGTAGTGAATAAAAGTTGAAGACAAAATACCTGTAGCAATACCCCAAGTACCTTGATCATCTACACCTGGAGAAGAATAAGATCCGTTGTGAATACCTGCATACAATGCAGATGCAAATGAAGGACCAGCCAATGTAGCATCTAACTGATCTTCAGTCAATGAATTAGGATCTTTGTTTATTTCATCAAAATCGCCAGTACAGCTTGATAAAATCGAAACTGCCATTAATGCAACTCCTAATGTTTTTATTTTAAAACTATATTTCATGATGTCTCTTTTTTAATTAAAATCCAAATTTAACATTAACTCCGTAATCTCTTGTTGAAGGAATGTTGAAAGATTCAATACCTTGTAAGTTACCTGTACCTGCTCCTGCTTCTGGATCAAAGTGTTCAGCTTTGTTTAAGAAGAAGAATAAGTTTCTACCAACTAAAGAGAAGTCAATACTTGTAAAACCTGAATTATTTAACATACGTTTTGGCAATGAATAACCAAAAACAAGTTCTCTTAATCTGATGTTTGTAGCATCATAAATAAATGGCTCTGCAATTGGAGTTCTTTGTCCGATAGCTGTCCAATATTGTTCTGCGTTAATGCTTACTGTATTTGGAGAGTAAGTACCATTTCCGTTAGAAACAACACCATCAACAATTATTCCACCTTGTCTTCCTGCTAAAGTAATATCGCTTACCCCTAAACCTGCTTGTCTAGCTTGAGTGTATGAAATAACTTCACCACCAATTCTGAAATCAACTAAGAAGCTTAAAGAGAAATCTTTGTATTTGAAATTGTTTTTAAAACCTGCTGTCCAGTCTGGGTTAAAGTTACCAGCACGAACATCAAATCCGTTTGTTGCTAATGGAATACCGGCGCTACTTACGATAATATTACCATTTGGATCTCTTTGGAAACCTTTAGTATATAAGTCACCATATTCTCCACCTTGAACAACTTTACTTCTAACTAAACGTCCTTCACCTAAAACTAACTCATCTCTTCCATCATAAATAGATTTTACTTTAGATTTATAAGAAGCGTAGTTTGCTGTAATATCCCAAGTAAAGTTTTCTGTTTGAATTGGAGTTGCTGTTAAAGTAAGCTCGATACCTTTATTTTGAATATCACCACCATTTACAACTGCTCTTGAATACCCAGAAGACTCAGGTGTATTGATGTAGAAAATTTGGTTTTTAGTTAATGAATTGAAATACGTGAAATCTAATCCTAAACGGTTGTTGAAGAATCTAATATCAGCACCAAACTCTGTAGAAGAAGAAATCTCTGGTTTTAAGTTTGGATTTGCTTTTGTGCTTTGTCCATATAACATACCACCGTTTCCTCCAATGTAAGAGAATCTTTGTTGTGTTTGATAAGGATCTGTATCGTTACCAACTTCAGCGTAAGAAGCTCTAACTTTTGCAAAACTGATTACTTCTGGCAATGTAAACATATCTGAAAGAACTCCAGAAAGACCAAAAGATGGGTAGAAATAATCTGTTGGTAAAGTAGAAGACCAGTCATTTCTAGCTGTTACATCTAAGAATAAATAGTTTCTGAAACCAAGTTGACCAAATCCGTAAACTGAATTGATTCTTTTATTTGAAGCTGTAGAACTAGCCGTAATTGTCTGAACATTTGATAATGCGAAGTAGTTTCTTTTACTTAACACACCACCAGAACCTAAAGCTGAACTATTTTGTTGCAATGCATTCGCACCAGCATTAAGTCCAACAGAAAAATCTCCAAATTTCTCGTTATAAGAAAGTAAAGCATCAACGTTTAATTCGCTAACAGTTTCGTAAGATTCGCTATAAGAACCCATGTTACTGTTGAATGCATTTGTAGCGTATCTGTTTCTTACGTTTCTGTTTGTCATTTGGTCTAAACCAGCTCTACCTTGTAAGCTTAATGTTTTTGTGATCTCATATTTAAGAGACGCTAAACCAATAAATCTGTTTCTTTTGTCTGTACGAGCATCATCTCTTAAAGCAGACCAGAATGGGTTTCCACCAGGAGCTCCAGTTTCATCAAGGAAATAGTTTACTTGTCTTTGTCCAGCAGCATCAAAATATTCGAAGTTTTTATAATCGTTATATGCAATACTACGAGGTAATAAATATGCAGATGTTCCGATAGACTCTTCACCAGTTCTCAATAAGTTATCTATATCTTGAACGATGTAGTTTGTTTTTACATCTAAAGATAATTTATCAGAGATTTTGCTTGTCAATCTTAAGTTAAGATTGTGTCTATCCATTTTGTTTCCTCCAACAATACCTTCAGCACGAGTGTTAGTATATGAGAAATAACCTTGTGCTTTTTCGTTACCAGCAGTAACTGTTAAAGTGTTTGCTAAGTTATAACCTGTTTTGTAGAAATCAATAACGTTGTTTGGCTGTGGAGAATAGCTTTGTGTAGCTGGTCCAGCGTAATTTGGATTACGAACCAACTGCCAGTTAGAAACTTGACTTCCGTCTAATCTACCTCCCCAACTTGAAGAAGAGTTTGCAACATAAGCTCCGTTTGTTCCTTGTCCGTATTCGTTTTGTAAATTCATCAAGTTATAAGCTGAAGAAGCCATAAAGTTAGATGATAACGAAACTGAAGTTTTTCCAGCTTTACCAGATTTAGTTGTAATAACGATTACACCATTTGATGCTCTAGATCCGTAAAGAGCCGCAGCAGATGGTCCTTTAAGAACTGTCATCGAAGCAATATCTTCAGGGTTAATGTTAGAAATACCATCTGGCTGTGTAGTACCTCCTGTATCAATATCAGGATTAGATGTTGTTGTTCCGTTACTAATTGGCACACCATCTACTACATATAAAGGTTGGTTGTTTCCGTTAAGAGATCTATTACCTCTTAAAGTAATTCTAGAAGAAGAACCAACACCATTTGAAGTTGTAGAGAAGTTAAGACCTGCCACTTTACCAGAAAGTGAGTTGGCAACGTTTAATGATCTTGCTTCTGACAATTCGTCTACTGAAACGTTTTGTGCAGAATAAGTAATTGCTTTTTTCTCTCTTTTAATACCAAGAGCAGTAACAACTACCTCTCCTAATTGTTGTGTGTCTGCACCTAAAGACACGTTGATTGTAGTTTGAGATCCAACAGCAACTTCTTTTGTAGCAGATCCTACATAAGTAAATACTAAAACTGAAGATTGATTTGGAACACTGATGCTGTATTTTCCATCAAAATCTGACGAAGCACTTGTTTTAGTTCCTTTAACAATAATATTTGCTCCAGGAATCGGAATTCCACTTTGAGCATCTGTTATCGTTCCTTTTACTGTTGTCTGCGCTTCCAGGCTTTGGAACCCGAAAAGGCAAATGACAAACAGTAACTTTAGTACGTTTTTAATCATATTAGTTGTTTTTTTAGAGTTAATAACATGTTAAATTTAAGAATACGTTTTGTTAACAATACATTATTTCGACAAATGACAATTTTGAAAAGGTGTTGGTGAAAGTTTGGTCGAAAATTGAAAGAAAACGTTTTCATTTGTAATCCAACTCTGCCTTATTTTAAAGACCAAAACTCTATTTATCTAATAGATTTTGACCTTTTATAATTGTATTCATTTTTTTAAAGCAAAAACGCCGAAAAATCTTCGGCGTTTTTGGGTTTTTAGTTCAAAACCTTGAATTTAGTTTTAAGTAAATCGGTCGAATTTCCTCCTACCATAACTTCAAAATCTCCAGGCTCTACAACGCGCTTCATTTCTCTGTTCCAAAGAGATAGCTCATCTTTTGTAAGTGTAAATTCAACATTTTTAGTTTCGCCTTTTTTGATATTTAATCTTTTGAATCCTTTTAATGTTTTTTCTGGCGTAGTTGTGCTGCTGTAAACATCATTAATGTATAATTGTACCACTTCATCCCCATCTCTGTCACCAACATTTTTAACATCAACAGAAACTTTTACTTCTCCGTTTGGTTTAATTTCAGTAGTATTCAGTTTTAAATTAGAATATTCAAACTTCGTATAACTTAATCCGTAACCGAACGAATATAAAGGATGCTCGCTTTCTGCTACATATTTATGAATAGCTGATGGTTTTTGATTATAATATATAGGTAACTGTCCAACTGATTTTGGAACTGTAATTGGCAATCTTCCAGCCGGATTGTAATCTCCAAATAAAACATCAGCCACTGCTCTTCCTCCAAATTCCCCTGGGAACCATCCTTCTAGAACCGCAGGAATATTTTCAGCAATCCAGTTAGTAGAAAGCGGACGACCGTTTAATAATACGCAAACTACTGGAGTTCCTGTTTTCTTGATCTCTTCAATCAATTGCTGCTGGATTCCGAATAAGTCTAAAGAAGCAACATCTCTATTTTCTTCTACCAATTCGTTAGATTCTCCTAAAACTACAATCGCAACATCTGCTTTTTTAGCTGCTTCTATTGCTGGCTGTAAGTTTACTTTTTCTAAGTTCCAACGGAAATGAGCTCTGGCTCCCCAGCCTCCTTCCCACATTTCAATGCGGACTTTGTATTTCTTCCCTTTTTCGATGTTTTTTGGAACTGTCACCATACTTGTCGCTCCTTTTGTCCAGTTATCAATAACCAATTGGTCATCAATATACATTCTGATTCCGTCATCAGAACTTAAACCTAACCATCCGTCAAGTGCTTGATCTGATTTTAAGAATCCTGTCCATCTGATAGAAAAATCATCTACGTTAACACCATCACCAGGAGCCCAAGGCCAGTCAAACTCTAATTGACTGTCGATACGAGTCAACGCTGGAGTTCCTTCTAATTCTCTATTATTGAAATATTCTCCTTTTAATCCGTTTTGAGATTCGTCTGGAGTAAATAAATATTTAGATGGAATAATTTGTCCTTTTACAATTAATGGAACACCTTCCTCATAAACTACATTAGCTGTTTTTCCAACCAATTCTTTAACTCCCTCAAAAACAGTTACTCCAACACTATTTTTAGGAGCATAACCTCCCATTCTTGAAGCATTTGCATTTGGTCCGATAACCGCAATATTTTTCAAGTTTTTGCTTAAAGGCAAAGTGTTGTTTTCATTTTTCAATAAAACCATCGATTTCTGAGCAGCCTCTAAAGCAACTGCTTGATTTTCTTTAGTATGAAAACGCTCTTTAATTAGATTTTTATCTGTGTACGGATTTTCAAATAATCCTAATAAGAATTTCAAACGTAAAACTGCTCCCGCCGCACGGTCAATATTTTCCATTGTCAATTTCTTTTCATTAACTAATTCAATAACTGTACTTTGCCAGAATTCGTTTGAAAAATCATAAAACTGCATATCAACACCAGCCGAAACCGCTTCTCTAATAGCATCTTTTGGGGAATCTGCCACTTTGTGAGTTGTTTGAATGTATTTAATAGCTCCCAAATCTGAAACTACAAGACCTTTAAAACCCCATTCGTTTCTCAAAACATCAGTCAATAACCAATGATTTGCTGCACAAGGAATTCCGTCTAACTCAGAATAAGCACACATTGTTCCTAAAGCACCGCCTTTTGTAAATGCTTTTTCGAAAGATGGCAAATGATCTTCTCTTGCAGAACGTTCTCCAACCAAAATCGGAGAAGAATTTCCTCCCGCTTGTGGAATACCATGAACTGCAAAGTGTTTTGGTTCTGCAATAATAGAACGATCTGATTTTAAATCGTCTCCTTGTAATCCTTTAATGAAAGCCAAACCAATTTCGCTATTCAGGAAAGCATCTTCACCAAAAGTTTCAGCAACACGTCCCCATCTTGGCTCGCGTCCTAAATCTAGGTTTGGTCCAAAACCAAAATGAACGCCATGAGCACGGGCTTCCATACCAATTACTTTACCCACTTTGTCCATCGTAGCAATATCCCAAGTTGCTCCAAGTCCAATATTCATTGGAAAAGCGGTACTTCCTTCGTCTAAATAGCCGTGAAGCATTTCACACATAATCAGCGCCGGAATTCCCCAACGGTTTCCTTTAATTACATTCGTTTGTAAATCATTGATCATTTTCGCTGAACGTGGATAAAGATCATGAATTGCTCCAATTCCTAACTTCCCGATTTTTTCTGCCGATTTAGATTTTGCAAAATCTTCTTTATCTTTAAAAAAATCTCCTCTGTACATATCCATCTGACGCACTTTTTCTTCAAGCGTCATACGGCTTAGCAAGTCTTGAACTCTCTCTTCTACTGGTAATTTCGCATCCTGATACGGATACTTTTTCTGGGCGTGGGTTTGGTTTAAAAAACCAACAGCCATTACAAAAATAATGGCCGTTTTCCTCATTCTTAATTGTAACATTGTTGTGTGTGTTTAGTTTTGAATCACTTTAAGTTTAGTTCCATTCACAAAAGCATCGTGCGAAATAAAAAAAGTATTAAGTGATTTTTCGTTTAGCTCAATCGAATTGATTTTTCCACCATTATTTTCTTGTCTTTCAATGATGATGCTTTCTTTTTTATAATATCTTGGATCTAATTTGATTGTCACTCTATGAAACATTGGCGTTGTAATGGTATAAATTGGATCCCCCGGCGATATTGGATAAATTCCCATCATCGAATACACCAACCAGGCCGACATGGTTCCGGTATCATCATTTCCTGGCAATCCTTTTGGTTCATTTTTGAAATATTCGCGAACCAATTTCTTTACCATATCCTGCGCTTTATATTCTTCGCCTTTCACATAATTAAATAAATACGGATTGGCAATGTCTGGTTCGTTTGCCATATCAAATTGTTTACTATCGAAGATTTTCTGCAATTGTGCCGAAAATGGTATATCACCGCCCATTAATTTTTTCAATCCGATAATGTCGTGAGGAACCATAAAAGCATATTGACATGCATTTCCTTCGATAAAACCAACATTTTCTTCAAAATTAGCTCCTGAATTTGGATCAAAAGGCTCGTACCATTTTCCGTCTGGCGTTCTTGGACGAAGTAAATTCAGATTTTTATCAAATAATTTTCTGTAGGATAAAGAACGTTCTTTAAAACGTTTTACATTGTCTTTATCCCCAAATTCGTTGGCCATAAGCGAAATAGAATAATCTGAAATATTGTATTCCTGAGTTGTAGAAACTGGGCCTTTGTTGTCGGTTGTTAAATATCCTTTTTTTATGTAATCTTTCAATCCAGGACGAAGCGGGTTATTTTCAATATTATCTGCGCCTTTCAACATCGCATAATAGGCTTTATTAACATCATAATCACGAATTCCTCTCATATAAGTATCTGTAATTACAATACTTGCAGGATCTCCAACCATAGTAAAAGTTTCAGTCGAATTCAGTTCCCATTTGGGTAACCAGCCGTTTTCATCAAACATATCCAACATACTTTTTACCATATCCGATTGCTGTTTTGGATAAACCAAAGACATTAACGGATGGACATTTCTATACGTGTCCCACAAAGAAAATACGGTATAACGAGTATCTTTGGTTTTAGCAATTTTAGTTCTTTTGATTACTGGATATTCTCCGTTAATATCATTTAAAGTGTTTGGGTGAATTAAAGTATGATACAAAGCCGTGTAGAAAATAGTGTTATCCTCTTTTGAACCGCCTTCAACCAAAATTTTAGAAAGTTCTTCGTTCCATTCGTTGTATGTTTCTTTGTAAATTGCGTCAAAAGATCTGTTACCCACTTCTTTTGCTAAGTTTTCTCGAGCATTTTCGATACTTACGTACGAAATTCCAATCTTCACTTCAACCGTTTCTTGTTTGTCGAATTTATATGTAAAATAACTTCCAATACTATCACCTACTACGGTTTTAATGGTATTTTCCATTATTCTCGCTTTTCCGTTGTAGCCCATCCATTGTGCTTCGACACCGTTGTATTTCGCAGGTTTTTTCCAAACCCCGAATTTATCGGCAGGTTTAGAAAATTGAGCCACAAAATAAACTGGGTAAGCATCTTCTGGACTGTTGTAACAAAATGAACCAACTGAACGCATTCCTTCAATTTCTGTAGAAGAAACGACTTTTACCATCGCGCCTTCTTCATTCGTTAATCCTAAACCAAGATTTAGCAAAATATTAGATTGCCCTTTCGGGAAAGTGAACCTGCTAATCCCAACTCGTTTTGAAGCAGTGAATTCTCCTTTTACTTTGTACTTGTCGATGTTTACGCTATAATAAGCAGCTTTTGCAACTTCATTCGAATAACTAGAACCGTATTTTAAATGATCGATTTCTACTGCTCCAGTCGTTGGCATCAATAAAATAACGCCTAATTCCGGACAGCCAACACCGCTTAAATTCACCTGACTAAATCCAGTCAAGAAAGTATTCTCATTCACATACGGATTCGAAAGCCATTGACTGTCTTTTTCCATTGGAGTATTTTTTACTCCAGCCACATTAAACGGACTAATACTTGCCATTCCGCGCGGTGCAATTGGACCCGGATATGCTGCCCCATAATTGGAAGTTCCAATAAACGGATTAACGAAATCGGCAGGTTCCTGCGCAAAAATCGTAATGCTAAAAAACAGCATGTATAGAATACATGCTGTTTTCATTTTATTTTTAATATTTAAAACCATAGGCTTCATTTTTATCTGTTGATCGCTTCGATTTTTAAAGCCCACGCTTCTTTTGCAGGAAGATTATTTCTTAAACTTTCCGGAATAATTACTTTAAATCCGTTTCCTTCTTTAGTCCATTTTAAAGAAGTTTTAGAACCTAACATCGTAATTTTTGTTCCTTTTTTAGGACTGATAGCTTTTACCGTAACTTCAGCAGGAATTTTATCTTCTCCTTCTTTAGCTAAATAAAATGCAAATACATTTCCAGCTTTATTTTGTGTAAAACAAATATTTTCTTCTTTATAAGGTTCGATTGGTTTTGTGTTGTAAATCGCTGTGCTGTTTACTTTCATCCAGTCACCGTAAGCTTGCAATAAATCGTAAGCTCCCTTATCCCATTCTCCTTCTGGACTTGGAGCAACGTTTAATAATAAGTTTCCACCTTTAGCCACAATATCAATCAATAAATGAATTCCTTGTCTTCCTGTCATGTACTGAGCCCCTGGAGAATAAGACCATCCGCCGCCAGCTGGAATACAAGATTCCCAAGGATAAGGCAAAGTTTTAGCAGGAACACGTCCTTCTGGAGTTAAATAGTTTTGGTTTTTACCGTGAACAGCTCTATCTACAACAATTAAACCTGGTTGTTTTTGACGCGCTTTAATTACCAATTCATCCATTTTTGGATCTTGATCTACCACTCTGTGTTTGATAAAACCATTTTTAGATTCGTTTTCAGTAAACTTCTCGTCGTAGTTTTCTTTGATGTTCACTTGGTCTCTTTTTCTAACCCATCCACCATCTAACCATAAAATATCAACTTTACCGTAGTTTGTTAAGATTTCTAAGATTTGGTTATGAGTGAAATCTACATATTTCTGCCATTTTTCTGGGTATAATGACGGATCGTAATTTACGTTTCTGTCGAATGGAGGAAAATAAGGATCCCAGTAGTTTTCGTTGTGCCAGTCTGGTTTAGAGAAATAAGCTCCTGTTGAAATACCTTCTCCTCTAAATGAGTTGAAAATTTCTTTTAAAACGTCAGCTTTAGGGTTGGTATGAAAAGGAACATCGTTACTAGTAATCTTGTAATCAGAATATTTAGTATCATACATATTGAATCCGTCATGGTGTTTTGTAGTGAAAACCATGTATTTCATTCCAGCATATTTAGCCGCTTTAGCCCATTTTGCAGGATCAAATTTCACAGGATTAAAAGTCTTTCTTAAACCTTCGTAATCTTTAATATAATCATTATAATTAGATGGATTACTTCCTTTTTTACGTTCACACCATCCGTAATCTTCAGGGCAGATAGACCAAGATTCTACAATTCCCCATTGGCTGTAAGTTCCCCAGTGCATTAGCAAACCAAATTTTTTGCCTTGCCATTCGTCTAAGTTTTTTAACACCAACGGATCTGTTTCTGGTACGTATCTTTCATCTTCATAAATCGCCTGAGCGAATATCTGAGCTGAAAATAAAAGGGCGATTATGAATATTCCTTTTTTCATCTTTAATCTAATTTATAATTTATTATTCTTTGTTTTTTAGTTTAGTTTATCCAATATCGGTTGATCTGTAAAAGTTAATTCTTTTGGAGTGTTTTCGTTAAGTTGCTCCAATACAACAAACTTATTTTCACCTTTGTTCAACCAACAGCCTGGTACATAAAGTGTTTGTTGTGGTCCCACTTTCCAGTAACGACCAAGATTGTGTCCGTTAACAAATACAATTCCTTTTCCCCAATTGGTCATATCTAGAAAAGTATCGGCTGGCTTGTCAATGTTTACTGTAGCTTCATGTAAAACTGGGCGTCCAGGTTTTACCGTTTCAGTTTTAAGAACTGGAACTTCACTCATCGGCATTTTATACATTTCCCATCCACCACTAATTTCATATTCATTAATGAATACTGGAGAAATAATTCCTTTCGTATTATGTACAATTTCAGCTCCGTAATTGATACGTCCCATGTTTTCAACCAGAATTTCTAAAATACCGTTAAAAGGAATAGAAACGGTCAACTCGTAATTTTTGAAAACTCTATTCAATTCTCCCGCCTTAACTCCATTTACATAAACGGTAGCAAAGTCTCTTAATCCTTGTATTTTTAATTGACCTGAAATGGGTTGAGTAAATCGTTTACGATACAAAACATATCCATGTCCCTGACCTAACTTTTCAAAAGTTAAAGGTTGATCATTTACAACTGCTTTTTCTTTTTTAATCCAACTTAAAACATCCATGCTTGATTTTACAGGCTGATTAGGATATTTTGCAACTGGTATTTTCTCAGGAATCGGTGCTAATTTTGTTTTAGAATACTTTTGCATTACTTCGCGAATAGCCATGAATTTTGGTGTTGCCCAACCTGCTTCGCTAATAGGCGCATCATAGTCATAACTTGTAATATCAGGCTGAATATCACTTTCTTCGTTGTAATTTGCTCCAGAGGTAAATCCAAAATTAGTACCACCGTGTACCATATAATAATTAAAAGAAACACCTGCATCAAGATACTTTTTAGTCTGACTTGCAATCTCTTCAGATCCAATTTTAATAAATGGTTCTGCCCAATGATCTAACCAGCCAGAATAAAACTCTGCCACCATGTAAGGTCCTTGTCCTTTATGGAATTTATCAACCTGTTTTTTTAAATTTTCTATATTTGATTCTCCATTTGCGGTTGGTAACACGCCTTCAACAGCACCACCTTCAAACAACCAAGTACCATCAGAAGTGAAAAAAGGCTCTGGAAACCCAGTTTCTTTAAGCATATTATAAATGGCAGTTTTGTATGCTTTATGATCTTCAGCACTAATATCGGTTCTTTGAGAAACATAAGAACCAAATTCATTTTCAGCCTGAACCATAATAATAGGTCCACCCTGATTTGCAAAATTTCCCTTTACCACTGCATACAAATGTTCCAAATATGTTTTACAAGCTTCCAAAAATGCTTTGTTATTGGTACGAATTACCAAATCTTTATTATTCTGTAACCACCAAGGATAACCTCCAAATTCCCATTCACCACAGGCATAAGGACCTGGTCTAAGAATTACATATAATCCTTCACTTTTAGCAATTCTTAAAAACTCTGCTAAATCTTTATTTCCTGTTTTAAAATCCCATACACCCGGCTCAATTTCATGATAATTCCAAAACACATAAGTAGCCACGGTATTCAATCCCATCGCTTTAAGCATTTGCAATCGATGTCTCCAATACTCTTTAGGAATACGCTCATAGTGCATTTCTCCCGAATGTATTTTTATAGTTTTTCCATCTTTTTGAAATTCTCCATTAGCTATAGAAAATCCTTTTGTTTGAGCGTTTGTAAAAAACGGCATCAAACAAATCAATAATACTCCGAGATTAAATAATATCTTATTCATTTTTTAAAACATTTAATTCACCAAAATCTCATCCACAAACAACCAAGAGCTTTCTCCTTTCGGGCTTTTCTTTAAGTTGCCTCCAATTACTTTCACAAAACGTGCATTTTGTTTTTGGAAATTGATTTTGAAATCTTTCAACTCCGGAACTGGATTTGCTGCATATGGACGTGTTATTTTTCCAACTTGCGTGTATTTAACTCCATCATTAGAAATCAATACTTTCACCTGAATTGGGAAATTAACTCCTGCGCCTTGACTTTCTAAAGCTCCAACTGTAACTTGCTCAATACTTTCTACTTTTTCAAGATCAATTACCAATTCCATATCGTTAACCAGCCAAGCCTGCCATTGTCCGTCATGGAAATTTTTGCTTCCGCGAATGGCATTTACCATAGTATTAGCATCTCCTTTATAATTATCATTAAAAGGCGTTAAGTATTTCACTTTTTTCGCAAATCCCTTATGGAAAACAATAGTATCTGTAAATGTTTTTCCAACTGGTTTTTCATCCTGAAATAAAGAAGATTTTAAAACTGTTGTTTCTTTGATTTCAATTGGACTAGTATATTTTATCGCATGATGTTCAATGTTTTGATTTCCTAAAACATATCGGATATCCGGATTTGGAAACTCATTTTTCAATTCTACTTTGATTTGTTTATTCCCCAAATCGGCTGTAGAAGAAGCCGTTACCAAATAAGCGCTTTTCGCATAATTTAATCCCTGATAATCGTAACGCTTGAACATTGAGAATAATCTGGATGTAAAATCGTTCCAGTTACGTTTCTCTTTCGGGCTCCATAATGTTTCAGATAAAGCCGCTAATCTTGGGAAAATCATATATTCAGAATCTTTTGGACCAGCGATATGTTCTGCCCATAAATTGGCTTGTCCTCCTAAAATATGTGAAGCATCTTCTGGTGTCATTCCCTGCACAACCGGATCAAACTGATATACTTTATTTAACGGATTATAAGCATCAAAAGCCAAAGGTTCTTCATTTTGAGGTCCTTGATAGAAGTTAAAATAGCAAGGAGATTCTGGAGACATAATTACATCGTGGCCTTGTTTAGCCGCTTCCGCACCTATTTTCTCTCCTCTCCAGCACATAATTGTTGCACTAGGATTTAGTCCGCCTTCTAATACTTCGTCCCAGCCAATTAGCTTTTTACCTTTAGAATTCACATATTTTTCAATGCGTTTTACGAAATAGCTTTGTAATTGTTCTACACTTTTTAAGCGCTCGTCTTTAATTCTTTTTTGACAGTGCGGACATTTTGCCCAATTGGTTTTAGTTGCTTCATCACCTCCAATATGAACATATTTAGAAGGGAAAATTGCCATTACTTCATCCAAAACATTTTGTAAAAACTCAAACGTAGTTTCTTTTCCAGCACAGTAAATATCTGTTAAAGGCCAAACGCCTCCAGAAGGAACTCCAATTCTCTGATCAAAACAAGCCAATTCTGGATAAGATGCAATCGCACTGCTTACGTGAGCTGGCATCTCGATTTCTGGAATAATTTCAACTCCTTTTGTTGCTGCGTATTTTACGATTTCTTTTAATTCTTCTTGCGTGAAGAATCCGCCGTAAGTTCCTTTTTCGTCAGGATTTGTAGTCAATCTGGCATTCCAGCTTCTATTTTCCTGATCTACTCTCCAAGCACCAACTTCAGTTAGCTTTGGATATTTTTTAATTTCAATTCTCCAACCTTGATCGTCAACTAAATGCATATGCAAAACATTCATTTTATGCGCTGCTAAACGATCGATTGTTGCTAAAACATAATTTTTATCAAAAAAATGACGTGAAAAATCTAGCATTAAACCTCTCCATTTAAAACGAGGTTCATCATTTATTGTCAAACTTGGAATCTCCCATTTTGCAGAAGTTACCGCAAACTTGCTTTCAATTGCTTCAGGAAGTAATTGTCTGATACTCTCCAAAGCATATAAAAATCCATTATTTCCTTTTGCAGAAATAACAATATTAGTCGGATTTACATCTAAAACGTAAGCTTCGTTTTTTAAGTTTGAATCTGTTTTCAATAAAACATAATTACTTGCAGGAGCTTTTGTAGTAACTTCTGGTTTCCATCCTGCCGCAGTTTCAAATTTAGAAGCCAAAGCATTTGCAGCACTTTTCTGAAAATCTCCGTTTACTACAAATTTTGTGTCTTTTGTAAATTCAAAAACACCTGTTTTAATCAGAGTCTGACTCGGTTTTGGAATAATACGAATATCATTTTCCGTATATATTTTCTGTGCGTTAGCTGAGAAAATTGAAGTGATTACGGTTAATAGAAATAATAATTTTTTCATTCTTTATTTTTTGGTTTCTTTAATTGTTTGTTCAAACATTTAAAGATGTAGTTTTTAGGTTTCGTTTGTCATTTCGACTGAAAGGAGAAATCACACTAGAGACTCCTCACAGAATGTCGCCAATCTTTGTCGAATCCCGAGTGTGATTTCTCGTTCCTCGAAATGACAAACTGTTATGTAAAACTTTGTCAAAGTTTCAAACTTTGACAAAGTTGTAAACGTGATAATTATTTATCCCAAGACATTTTAAACTTCGCGTCTTCCATTCTGTGGCCTTTTGCATCATCAGAAACGGCAAAATTAAATCCAGATCTTAGACTGTAACCTGCATATTCGCCGTTTTTATTTAAAGCAATAAAACCAACTTGGAGATATTCCATGTCTTTGTGGTTTTTATGTTTGTTGTAAATACGTTCCGTAATTTCTTTACAAGCATCATAAGGAGATTTTCCCTGACGCATTAACTCGACAACCATGGCGCTTCCAGCTGTTCTAATAACCGCTTCACCCAAACCAGTTGCTGCGGCTGCTCCCACTTCGTTGTCCAAGAAAAGACCCGCGCCGATTATTGGGGAGTCACCGACGCGTCCGTGCATTTTCCAAGCCGCACCGCTCGTGGTACATCCGCCCGAAAGATTGCCATCTTGGTCTAACATTAGCATGCTTATGGTATCGTGATTTTCTATATTAATAACTGGTTTGTATTTTGAATCTTCCAGCCATTTTTTCCAGTCTTTTTCAGATTCTGGAGTCAATAAATTTTCTTCTTTAAAACCTTCAGATAAAGCAAACTGCAATGCGCCTTGTCCCGCTAACATAACATGCGGTGTATTTTGCAACACTCTTTTTGCAACAGAAATTGGATGCATAATTCCTTGTAAAAAACAAACAGAACCGCAATTACTGTTGTGATCCATTATACAGGCATCAAGCGTAACTTTTCCCTCGCGATCTGGATAACCTCCATAACCCACACTACGAACAGTTGGATCGGCTTCAGGTATTTTCATTCCGGCTTCGATAGCATCTAAAGCCGATTTTCCTTCTTTTAAATTCTTCCAAGATTCTTTATTCGCAGGCAGACCATGATTCCATGTCGAAATAATAACTGGTTTCTGCTGCTTTTTCTCTTTTGGTTGCACAGCCGTTTCTTCATTTTCAGGAGTAGCAGCAAATCCGCTTACGCCCAAAACAGAACTTATGACTAAGGTGCCTAAAGTGGTTTTCTTAATAAAATCTCTTCTATTTGACATGTCTTTTGGTTTTAATTCAACATTCAAAAACAAAATGTTCTTAATGTTGCTAAATTAATCAGTAATAATTTTTAATCCGAGTAAAATCGACTACAAAGCTGATTTTACCTCCTTAATTGTTTTCAAATTACTATCTGATAAGGCATTTCCGTCAAAAAATGAAACTCCTGTTGCGCCATTTTTCTTCGCTTGCAAAATCGCTTCTTTTAATTCTGCATCCGATTTTAATCCTGGAATATAAATTCCTGTATTTACTTTCGTTGGCTTTCCTTCCAAATCGGCTACACCTTGTTTCGTTGCGTAACCTACCCAGTCAATTTCTTCATCATAAAAACTATGATAAATCATTGGATATACTTCGTCAATATTCCATTTATCCCAACGCTGACGTACCATGTGGTCTGCCATTTCCGGATAAGGAAATACTGCTGCCGTTAATTTTTTGTTGTGTTTATGAGCAATTTTATAAGCATCGTCAACCACAGCTTTTACTGCATTTAATCTGAAAATTTTCCATTCCATATCAATTGAAGTATTGTGGCTTTGTTTTGGATTTTTGTGATGTTCTTTCTCGAATTTGCTTACGCAGGCATCGCAATAACAGAAATCAAATTGTGGTAATTCTACATCCTGAACCAAATTGTATTTTGGTAACAAACTGATTGGCAGGAAGATATCTGGAAAACGAATATAATCTAAATGTACACTTTCGATTCCTTCTACTTTTGCCAATCCTTCAACTAAACCTAAAACGTGATTTCTAGATTCTTCTTTAGTTGGGCAAAGCCATTGGTAATAATCTACATACGGACGGTTATCAAAACAAGATTTTCCTTCTTTACTTACTTGGTACCAATCTGGATGCTGTAAAGCAACTGAATCATTCGGACGGTTCATTGCCATAATCCAAGCGTGCACTTTCAGACCTTCTTTTTTGGCAAGAGGTACTAATCTTGCTAATAGTTTTGGGTCGGTTTGCGTGTTAATTAAAACTTCGTCAATTCCGCCGTCTTTATATTTTTTGAATTCTTTCGAATAATCTGCATCCGATTTTTTAGCATCAGCAGTTGTCCAGACTCCAAAAGTGAATTTTCCATTTTCTTGATCTTTATTTTCTTTTTGTCCGCAAGAGAATAAACTCAGCGAAAGCGCAAGAATTAAAATCCTTGAAAAGTTCTGTAATTTATTCGTTCGTAATAATTTTACCATCTTCTTTAATTATTAAGGTTTTGTTTGAAAAAGGACTCTTTACCAAGATATTAAATCCTGATGAATGATTTTCTAAAACTGGTTTCAAAGTCTTTCCGTCCACAACTATATTTTTTTTACTGATACTTTGCAGTGATTTTGCCCAAGATTTATTCTTTTCGAAATATCTTTTTTGAGCGCGATACAACGTATACAGTTCCCATTTTACTTTTTCTTCCTGTGGAATTGTAAATTTATCATCGCTTTCTTTTGAAGAAAAGTATACATAAGCCCATTTTTCGGGCTCATGCATATTGATGACTCCCATAGGCGACCAAACCCAATTGTATTCTGGGAGAAACTTTCCTTCTGAATCTTTTTTTCGTTCGTACTTTCCGTCGATAACAGAATGCTGCCAATTTACCCGAGAGAAATTAACCTTCCAAAATTTATCTTTCGGAACAATATTATCGTGATAAGATGTTTTATAAACCGACCACGGAATGGCAATTTCTAATGTCCAGCCTTTATCAATATCTGAAGCATTATTTAAAGTTCCATCCACTTTTACCGCCGATTTTAATCCGTCAATATTCCAGTCGTTTAAAACTGTATTTTTTTCTCGGTACGGTTTATTGATAAATAAATCCCAAGCAGTATTCAGCGCATTAATTTCTAATTCATAATAATTATGAGTATCATTATCTGGATCGATAAAAACTTCAAAATCATTATTATAGAAAATAATAGTGTCACGCTGTTTTAGATTTGCCCAAACATGAGGCTCCTCCATTTTTGCCAGAATATAGTAGTATTTATCGTCCCAAAGCATTTTTACCCGAGTCTTGTATTTTGGAGTTTCAACGCCTTCTATGTCGACAAAAGGCGTTGTCCAAGATGCTTTTTCCCAAGCTTTATCTGCTCCGTCTCCGTCAATAACAATTTCGCTTGACGTTTTATAGGCAATATAACTTTTCGGTGTAACCGGTTTTTCAGATTGCGCATAACTCATCAATCCAACAAAAAAAACGGCAAGGGACAATAAATTACTTCTACTATGCATCTTTATATTATAAACTATTATTTTTTGTAAACTCAATTACCTCGCTCAGTTTTCCGAAAGCGATAGCTACGTGAGTATCTGCAGCACCATAATAAACCGCCAATTTATCTTCTTCAATATCGTGTAAAGCCGCACATGGGAAAACTACGTTTGGTACATCTCCAACCATTTCATAAGTCTCAGCTGGTCCTAATAAATAAGGCTGTGTTCTGTATTTTACCTGATCTGGCGAATCAACATCTAAAAGTGCTGAACCCATTGCATAACGGAAACCGTTGCAAGTATTGATAACTCCGTGGTAAATCATTAACCATCCTTCGTCTGTCAAGATTGGAATTGGTCCTGCACCCACTTTTGTACATTGCCAAGCACTTTGCTCAAACGGACTTGGTTTCATCACCAATCTGTGTTCTCCCCAATATTTCATATCTGGACTATAGCTAATCCAAATATCTCCGAATGGTGTGTGTCCGTTATCACTTGGACGGCTTAACATTGCATATTTACCGTTGATTTTTTGTGGGAATAAAACTCCGTTTCTGTTGAATGGCAAGAAGGCATTTTCGCATTGGAAAAATTCTTTAAAATCGAAAGTATAACCAATACCAATTGTTGGTCCGTTGTAACCGTTACACCAAGTAATCCAGTAACGGTCTTCGATCCAAACCACGCGCGGATCATATTTATAAGCAGATTCGATCATTTCTGTATTTCCAGATTTCATCTCAATTGGTTCATGGTTAATATCCCAGTTGATACCATCTTTACTGAAACCAGCAAAAATATTCATTTGAACTGCTTTATTATCACATCTGAAAACCCCAGCATATCCGTCTCCAAAAGGTACAACTGCACTATTGAATATACTGTTTGATGAAGGAATCGAATATCTGTCGATAATTGGATTCTCAGAATATCTCCACATTACATCTTTACTGTTTTCGGGTCTGTCTTGCCAAGGAATAGTACTCATTTTTTGTTTTTTTTATTTATTAGTTTTTTTATTCTTTTATTCTAAAGCTTCGTTTTGTCATCCTGACGAAGGAAGGATCACACTAGAAGCTCCGCAATCTATATTGCCAATCTTTGTAGATTTCCTATGCGTTCCCATAGTTGAAACTATGGGCTATGTTGCAATCTTTGTCGCCAATCTTTGTAGAGTTTCGAGTGTGATTCCTCGTTCCTCGGAATGACAAACTCTGGAGAAAATCTTGCTTCTTTAATCTTGCTTCTACAAAATCTTTCTACTCTTCAATCTTACGAACTCGATCCAGCCAAGTAAACTTCAAAATCGTAGTCGTCACTAAGAAAACTACCAAAGCCACACCCGCTTTTGGATAATCTCTAATGATGAAATAAATTGGAAGCAGAATCATGCTTGATTGCCAAATAATTCCGATTACGCAATTCATCATATCTAAATAGAAATCATTATTTTTTTGGAAAGACTGATCTTCTGCTTTTAATTGTTTGTAAACTGGATTCCAGAATCCCCAAGGCCTTACATTTGAGTAGAACGATTTTAAAACCTCCATATCGGTTGGTTTACTTAGGTAAGTTCCTAAAAGGCACCCTAAAATTGACATTCCGAAAATTAATGGGAATAAATAAATTGATGGCACTTGCGAAAGATCATGCAAGAACGTTCCTGCTTCTAAACTTCCTTTACTTTGATCTAAAATGAATTGAAGAGAAGCAGCGATTAATCCGCCGACCATTCCCCAGAAATAACCCCATCCGTTAAAACGCCACCAAATCCATTTTAAGAAGTTCGCCGCAACATAACCTCCGTATAAAGCACTTGTGATCCAAAGTGTTAGTGAGTTGATCGAATCTGCGAAGAATCCCATAAAAACTCCCAAACCTACTACTAAGAAAGATGAAATCTGACTTACTTTGATATAGTGTTGATTCGAAGCAACTGGTTTAAAGTATTTTTTATAAATATCATTTACAATATAAGCTGGTCCTGCATTTACGAAAGCTGAGAATCCAGACATGAAAGCCGCTAATAATCCTGCTAGAAGAATTCCTTTAATTCCAACCGGGATATAAAGATTAACCACTTTTGGCATTAATAATTCTAAATCTGCGCCCGTTAAATTTACGTTTGCGTTTAATTCAGGAGCTAAATTCACTAAAGCAATAACCACAATTCCTGTGATTAATAAATATCTAGGAATGAATAAAATCAAATTGGTAAAACCACTCATATAAGCTGCTTCTTTTACCGATTTTGTAGAAAGAACACGCTGTAAATCGTAACTTGGAGTTGGACCTGCCACACTCGCGAAGAAACCTTTAAACAAAGTCATTCCGATGAAAGCGCCAAACATTTTATAACCTTCCGTATCAATTAATCTGTTGAAAGTTTCGAATTTATCGCTCCATTGTGTTTCAAATTCCCATCCGAAGAAAACATTTTTCCATTCTGGCGTAATTACCGAATTGATCTGAATATCAGTATAATTAATGAATGCATAACCAGCGATTAAAACTCCGGCAACAATCATGATAATATATTGTACAACTTCTGTAGCAACTACAGAAAACATTCCACCTTTTACGGTATAAATCGTAGTTAAGAAAATGATTAACAATGCATAAGCTTGTTCTGAAGTTAAGAAAACTCCGCCATTCATGTGAACTGTCAAATCCCAAGGAAGAATAATCGTTACAAATTTTCCGATTCCGACGAAGAAATACGCGATGAAACCAATTGTAGAAATAATAGCAAAAATGGCAACAATAATATGCGATGCTTTTCCTGCTTTGTCGCTTCCAAAACGAGTCAGAATCCATTCGGAACCCGTCATTACTTTTGATCTTCTAATCCAGACCGCGAGGAACATCATGACAAAAATCTGATTCCAAATTGGCCAAAGCCACATAAACATGAAGCTTTTTACTCCATATAAAAATAAAACGCCAATCATCCAGGAAGTTCCCGAAACATCAAACATTCCAGAGCCGTTACTTAAACCTAGAAAATACCATTTAATAGATTTTCCTCCCAAGAAATAGTCATCTAAACCTTTGGATGCTTTTCTTGAAATCCAGATTCCTATACCGACCGACATTACGATATAGATTAAAATGATTGATACGTCAATAATGTTCATTAAATTATTTATTTTGAATTAGTTAGTTTAGACCCCAATTTTTGTTTGGCTGTGCTCCCATTACAAAATGAAGTACACCGCCATTTAGCATTTCTTGGTGAGAGATTGCTGTTTTATTAAATGCTTTTCCGTTTAAAGTAGCCGATTGGATGTAGAAATTTTGCTTAGAAACATTTTCAGCTTCTATCACAAAAGTTTTTCCGTTTGGAAGATTTAAAGTCGATTTCTCAAAAATCGGACTTCCAATTTCGTATTCTCCAGAAGCTGGATTCATTGGGTATAATCCCATTGAGCTAAATACATACCAAGCTGACATTTGTCCGCAATCTTCGTTTCCGCTCAAACCATTTGCTGTTGTATTGTATTGCGTATCTAAAATATGACGTACCCAATATTGCGTTCTCCAAGGCTGTTTTGCATGGTTAAACATGTAAGCAATATGGTGGCTTGGCTCGTTTCCGTGTGCATATTGTCCGATCAAACCAGAAATATCTGCAGAAACGTTGTTTCCTGTAATTTCAGAACTCTCTGTAAATAATTGCTCTAAACGTTTTGTAAAAATGTCATTTCCTCCGTGAAGTGAAATAAAATTATCTACATTATGAGGTACAAACCAACTGTGCTGCCAAGCATTTCCTTCTGTGTAATCTGTATGTTCTCTGTGGTTTGAATGTTTTGGGTCGAAAGGTTCGTTCCACGATTTTCCATCTTCCGATTTTCCTCTCATGAAACCAGATTTGGCATCAAATAAATATTCGTAAGCTTTTGCACGTTTTGAGAAAAACTCATAATCAGCTGTTTTTCCTAAAGCTTTGGCCATTTGTGCTACACACCAGTCGTCGTAAGCATATTCTAAAGTAATCGTAACTGATTCATCTAATAAGTTGTACGGAATGTAACCGTATTTTTTGTAGAAATTCAATCCGCGTTCGTCCTGCATCATTGTTGCTTTCATGGCTTCGAAAGCTTTTTCTGCATCAAAACCTTTAATGCCTTTCATATAAGCATCCACAATAACCGGAATCGAATGATATCCTGTCATTGTATTGGTTTCATTTGCGTATAAAGTCCAAACCGGAAGTATTTTTTTAGTTTCATAATACGCTAACATCGAGTTTACTAAGTCTGAAACTTTTGTTGGTTCTAATATCGTCAACAATGGGTTCTCTGCTCTAAACGTATCCCAAAGTGACAATGTAGAATAAGCTGTATAATCTTTAGCGGTAATAATTTTATCGTCTTCTCTTCTAAACTGACCATTTTTATCACTGTAGGTTACAGGCGCCACTTGTGCGTGATATAAAGCGGTGTAGAAAATTGTTTTTAAAGAATCAATCGGAGTTTCAACTGTAATTTTACTTAAAGCTTTATTCCATTCTAAAGTAGCATCAGCTTTTGTTTTTTCAAAACTCTGACTTTCAGCATCTAAATTACCTTTTGCATTTTCAACACTTACAGAAGAAAGCGCTACTTTTACTCTTAATTCTTTGGAGTTTTTAGAATCGAAAAACAATTGTAAAGCTGTATTTTCTCCTTCGGCACTTTTGCCAGAAACTACTTTTTTATCAGCAGTAATAATAGATTCCGTTATTGGCTTAGAAAATTTGGCAACAAAAAATACTTTCTGATTTTTTGCCCAACCTGTACTATAACGGTAACCGCTGATAGTATTGGCATCTTCAATTTTGATAGACGTTTTTAGCTCCTTATCCCAGTTAATCGCAAAACCAAGATCTACAACAACCGACTGAACGTCGTTATTATTATAGGTATATTTATGGTATGCGGTTCTTTGCGTAGAAGTTAATTCTACATTGATCTTAGGATCTTCAAGAAAAACTTGGTAAGAACCCGGTGTTGCTTTTTCGTTAACATGATTATATTTTGATTTATACGGAAGGAAATCGCGTGAAGCGGCTTTGGCGGTTAAGTCTAATTTTTTGTTTGTCGGCATAAATAAAATATCTGCCAAATCACCGATTCCTGTCCCGCTTAAGTGTAAGTGACTAAATCCAGAAACTATGGAGTCAGAATAATGATAACCAGAACACCAATCCCAGCTTGAAATTCCATTATCCGGACTCACTTGCAGCATCCCAAACGGAACTGTTGCGCCAGGATACGTATGTCCGTGACCTCCAGTACCAATAAATGGATCTACATAATTTGTTGCAAAATTTTTGTGATCTGTATTTTTATCTACTTTTATTTTGCAACTTGCAATAAAAATTACCGTTAAAGAGAGCAGAGTAATTTTCTTCATATCAAAACAATATTAATTTAACTTTAAATTTAGATAAATTCAACTTTTACCAAAATAATTTTAGACGGACGACATTTAAACGGCTCTAAACATCAAAAAATACTAACAAACGACATTCTAAATTATCCATATGATTTTTAATTCAAGCAAGCTTTATAGGTTACCAATTCGCTATCATGTTTACTTCTGGCTGACGTATTTTGTATTCAATACATTCCGCTGGGGAAGTTATTTTAACGATTATGTTTACTCTTTAAAAACAACTTTGCTCGGTTTCCCAATTCACATGGCTTTATGTTATCTTAATATTTTGGTATTGATGCCGCATTTGGTTTATCGCAAAAAATACTTCCTATATATTATAAGTGTACTTTCTGCCATTTTTGTCATGGTCGTCATAAAATTCAATTTGACTTATTTGCTGATTACGCACAATGTCTGGCCAGAAGGTCCGCAAACTATTAATACGCTTACGCTAAATTATACAATTGATATGATGATGGGCGAATTATATGTTATGACTTTTGTTACGGCTATTAAAATTACCCTAGATTTATTGCAAGAACAAAAACGTGTAACCGACTTAGAAAAATCGCAATTGGAAACTGAATTATTGTTTTTAAAATCTCAGATTTCACCGCACTTTTTCTTTAACACCTTAAATAATATTTATTCGCTTTCTGTAGAGAAATCAAATAAAACGCCAAAAATAGTTTTAAAGCTTTCCGAATTAATGCGTTATATGCTTTATGAAACAAAAGAAAAGAAACAGTCTCTGGAAAATGAAATTCTTTGCATTCAGAATTATCTTGATTTGGAAAGAATTAGAAACGGAGAACGCTTAGAAGTCAATATGTATATTTCTGGAGATATTCATGATAAAGAAATTTCCCCCGTTCTACTTCTGACTTTCGTCGAAAATGCCTTTAAACATGGAGTAAACAAAAACACAGGAAATGTTGTTATTGATATTAATTTCAAAGTAAAAGGAGATTATCTCTATTTTATTATTTCAAACCCAATGCCTGAAATTACCGTACATAAAGATAATTTTAACAAGTCAAGTGGTATAGGTATTGAAAACGTGAAAAAAAGACTTGAATTAGGATATAATAAAAGTGACTATAAGCTTTCATTTAAAAATAAAAAGAATATTTTTGTCGTTAAACTAGTTATAAAAGTCACATAGCCCACACTTTTAGAAGTTTAGAAAACTATACCTACAAAAAACCACATATAGGCCTAAATAATATTTTGCAAATGAAAATAAAGTGTTTAATTATCGATGATGAGCCATTGGCAATAAACGTTATTAAGAATTATATTGAACAAATTGAAGATTTAGAATTAATAAACACCTTCAGTAATTCTATTGAAGGATTAAATTTTTTAAAGAACAATACTATTGATGTAATTTTTCTAGACATAAACATGCCAGTTTTAGACGGTATAAATTTTATTAAAAGTTTAGAAAATCCGCCTTTACTTATTATTACCAGCGCTTACGATCAATTTGCAATTGAAACGTACGAACTTGACGTGCTAGATTATCTGGTAAAACCAATCGAGTTTCCGAGATTAATGAAAGCCGTTAATAAAATAAACAAACGTCTTAACAATACGAGTAAACTTCCGCAGGAAAATAGCAAAGAAAATCCTTTTATCTTCGTAAAAATCGACAAGAAAAAAATGAAGAAGATTTTCTTGAACGAAATTTTAGTAATAGAAAGTTTAAAAGATTACCTAAAAATCAGCACAACTTCAGGAAAATTTATCATTCACAGCACTTTATCAGATTTTACAAGTTTACTGCCTGAAAGAGATTTCATCAGAATTCACAGATCATATACAATTGCAATTGATAAAATTGATGCAGTTGAAGGAAACAGCATTGAAATTGAAGGACTTAGATATGTTATCGGAAGATCTTATATCGACGAAGTAAAACAGAAAATCTTGAATTCTTCTATTTAGATTATTAAAATTTAAACGCAAAGGCGCAAAGAATTACGCAAAGTTCGCAAAGTTTATTTACAAAGCTTTGCGAACTTTTTTTGCTCAATCTTTAAATATAAAGAATAAAAAACCTTTGCGAACTTTGCGTAATTCTTTGCGCCTTTGCGGTTAAAAAAATACTAGAAAACAAAAAAGCAGTCTCTCCAGACTGCTTTTTTTCTCAATTATAGGTAACTAACCAAAATAAACCATGAAAAATAGTTTATTATCTTCATTGCTGGAAAAACACCTAGAAATGATAACGTTTAAACGCCTCAATAGCCGAATAATCTGCTAATCCTAAGCTGTGGTATTTTTCTGCAGTCAATCTATTTCTGTCTTCAACTCGCACCCAAAACTCCCTGCTATCATCACCTTGAAACATTACGCCGTCTTTTTGAGACTGGTGATAAAAAATAGCATGTCGCTTCTTTAAAACTTGGTCAGGACTCATTGGTACTGCCATGTCAATTTGGTACGATTCCCATTCATGCCAAGCGCCTCTGTAAAGCCAAACCCAGCAATCATTCATAAAACTTACGTTCTTTAGCCTTTTTAAAGCTTCAAACAAACTATCCAAACACACTTTATGAGTTCCGTGTGGATCTGCTAAATCTCCAGCGGCATAAATTTGATGCGGTTTTATTCTTTCAATAATGTCACACATAATGTCGACATCTGCATCCGAAAGATTATTCTTTTTAACTGTTCCTGTTTCGTAAAACGGAAGATCTAAAAAGTTTACATTAGCATCTGGCAAACCAATATAACGCGTAGCTCCAAAAGATTCGCTTCTTCTAATTAATCCTTTTAATTTTCTAACTTCTGGCGAATCGATTTCGTTTCCAGTTCTGTTTTTAAGGAAATCAATAATTTCCTGAGAAACTTTAGAATCTGGATTCACGGCTTTTGAAATTTCTGCAAACTTCAACGCTTCTTCATTTGAAACGGCAATATTCCCAGAAGTCTGATATGCTACATGAACATCATGTCCCTGCTCTACCAAACGGTCAAAAGTTCCTCCCATCGAAATCACATCATCATCTGGATGCGGACTGAAAATAATGATTCTTTTCTTTTCCGGCGTGGAACGCTCCGGTCTATAAGTATCATCTGCATTGGGTTTTCCGCCCGGCCATCCCGTGATGGTTTGCTGCATTTTATTAAACATTTTAATGTTCAAATCGTATGCAGTTCCTTCCTCCGTCAAAAGACTCGACATTCCGTGGTCGTTATAATCTTTATCCGTCAGTTTTAGGAAAGGTTTCTTCGTTAACTCACTTAACCAAGCCACCGCTTTTAATTTTAGTTCGTCTGTCCAAACACAAGACTTTACCAGCCAAGGCGTTTTTACACGCGTTAATTCAGACGAAGCTTCTGTATCTAGAACAAATGTTGTGTTGTGATGCTCTTGTAAATACGTTGCTGGCACTTGCGAAGAAACCTCGCCCTCGATTGTCTTTTTTATAATTCCTGCTTTACTGATTCCCCAACCTAGTAAAACAATTCTTTTTGCATTCCTAACGGTTCCAATTCCCATTGTAATGGCTTTTCTCGGAACATTGTCAATTCCTAAAAAAGAAGAAGCCGCGTCAATTCTCGTAACGTGATCCAGAGTTATACTTCTAGTTCCTGAGTTTACGTGCGAACCTGGCTCATTAAACCCGATATGCCCAGTTCTTCCGATTCCTAAAAGCTGAAAATCTAATCCTCCGTAAGAGATGATTTTCATCTCATAATCAATACAATATTGCTGTAATTCCTCTGCACTTACTTGTCCGTCTGGAATATTTATATTTTCTGGATGAATGTTTACATGATGAAATAAATGCTCATGCATAAAATGATAATAACTCTGAATATCATTTTTATCCATCGGATAATATTCATCTAAATTGAAAGTAACTACGTTTGCAAAACTTAGCCCTTCCTCTTTATGCATTCTCACCAATTCTTCGTAAACTTTAATTGGCGAAGAACCTGTTGCCAAACCTAAAACACAAGGTTCGTTTAGTTCATTTTTTCTCTGAATTAAATTGGCAATTTCGCGAGCAACTAAGACAGAAGCTTCTTGCGAAGATTCGAAAATAACATTATGAATTTTCTCGTAACGAGTTTCTTCAAATTTACCAGCTTCTCTAAAACCTATATCTTCTTTAATCATTTGCCGCTTGCCATTTAATTAGTAAGATAAAAGTAGAATTAAATTACTCTTTCCTATTAAAATTTCGACTAATAACGATTGCGCTTCGGCAGAAAGCAAAATAAAGCAGTCCCAAAAAAAGCAACTTCTTTTTTTAAAGCTTCGGAGAAGCTCAATATTTATAGCAAAAAGAATAAAGATTTACAGCATAAAGCTCCGGAGGAACGACATATTATTGAGATTGTAAAAAAATATGTCGTTCCTCCGGAGCTTTTTTTGTCTTATTGCAATTCTATAAATATTTCACCCCGCTGGGGTTTACGTATTTACTCCACAACTCCAATTTCAGCAATAGAAACAGTTTGACTATTTCCTACTGCTCCTGTAGCTACAAATCTTAAAAATCTTGCTTTTACCACAGTAAAACTCTTAATTTGTTCAATTGGATTGTGTTTGATATTTGAGAATTCTCCTTCCGATCGCTTCGTCCAAGTTATATTATCTTCGCTCGTATAAAACTCATAATTTGAAATCAAACTCAAATTGCTTCCAACTTGCTGTGGCGTATAGGTAAAACCTTTTATTGTGCTCAATTCTCCCATATCAATAATTATGGTTTGAGGCAATTTATTTTCATTGTTCCCGAATCCACAAGCGGTATTAGCATCGCCATCAATAATTTTCTCAACCGATTTATCATCTCCGCTAGAAATAGAAATTACTCTCCATTTTTCTTTAGAAACACCATATTTTGCAGTTTTCACGGCGCTGTTGATTTTCTCTTTCGTATTTCTAGAAATGGCTTGAATTGTAACTGCTTTATTATAAGTAAAAGGAGCTTTATATAAAATACTTTTTTCCGAAGGTTTTTTTCCGTCAAGCGAATAATAAACGGCATTTCCATCTTCCGATTTAATCGTAACCAAACCATTTTTATCACGAAGAATTTGAGGCTCTTTAACGAAAGTTGGTGCATTAAACGCTTCAATTGTACTGATTACAAATCCAGCTTTTGCATCTAAAATATTGATTCTAATTGCCGAAGCGATAACACGATCTAAACGCAGAATTCTTTTGTAACCAATTGTAGTTTCATTGGCAATTGTTTTCCATTGTCCGTTTACATTTGCTTCAACAGAAAATGATTTCACACGTTGACCAAGTTTAATATATTCTTGAAGTAAAAGTCTATTAATTGCCGTTGGTTTTTTAAACGTAAATTCTATTGAAGCTTGTTTTACTTTATCATCTGTTGCCCAATAAGTATTTTTATTTCCGTCAATAACATTCTGAGGTTCGAAATTAGAATCGTTTCCACGAATGTTCGAAGCTTGGACTTTCGTTTCTGCTAATAATTCTTTCTTGAAATCGGCTTTAATTGTCGCAACTAATTCTTTCAATCTTGCTTCATCATTTTCGTGAACTAAACCTCGTTTATCAACTGGAAGATTTAATAACAAAGTCGCATTTCGTCCGATCGATTCATAATAAATATCGACCATTTCGTCAAGCGAACGCACTTTATCGTCTTCCACCGAATGATAAAACCATCCTGGTCTTATCGAAACGTCGGCTTCTCCTGGAACCCATTTTTCTCCGTCTTCATGTCCAGACATAAATTCGCTATAATGCACTTTTCCAGCCAACTCATCTTTCTGGCGAAGCAACGACCAATTTGTTTTTCCTGCACGTCCTTCTTCATTACCAATCCATCTTGCTTCAGACGGACCAACTCCCCAAACCAAAGTTTTTGGTGCGATGTCGTAAATTAATTTATAGGTTTCATCCCAATTATAATACGTAAGCGAATTGATTTTTCTGGTTTCGTTTGCACCGCCATAATAGCCGTCTCCGCCGTTTGCTCCGTCAAACCACATTTCGAAAACATCGCCGTAATTCGTCAATAATTCTTTTAACTGATTCCTGAAATACGTAACATATTCAGGTTTTCCATATTGCGGATGATTTCTATCCCAAGGCGAAAGGTATAATCCTAATTTTAAATCGTACTCTTTGCAGGCAGCAGCCAATTCTTTTACCAAATCACCTTTACCATTTTCCCAAGGCGAATTCTTTACAGAACGTTCAGTATACGCTGATGGCCAAAGACAAAAACCATCGTGATGTTTAGCAACCAGAATAATTCCTTTCATTCCAGCCTCTTTCACCACGCGCGCCCATTGGCGAACATCTAATTGCGACGGATTAAAAAGTTCTGGCGATTCGTCTCCAAAACCCCATTCTTTATTGGTAAATGTATTTAGTGAAAAATGCACAAAAGCATAGAATTCCATTTCCTGCCAATCGATTTGTTTTTGCGTCGGAACTGGTCCAAAAGGTTTTGGAGCATTGGCAAATTCTTGTGCCGAACTGCTAAAAATTACACCAAAAAGACATAAAGAAAGGTAAATGTTTTTCATTGCTGATCTGCTTTAAAATAGTCTATAAAACATAAATGTACTATAAATTGAATTTGCTTGTATAGAATTTCGACCAACAACAAATCTTAAAGTGTTTTTGGCAGAAAGTACATTTTACTAAAAATTGATTTTTATGAATTAAGTAAAACTTTTAGTCTTTAATCTTAAAACAGAAATCAAAATAATAGATAAAACCACAAAAGCAATTAAGATAAATATACCATTTACAATTGCAGTTTTGAAACCCAATTTAGTTGCATCAATAAAAGGATACGGATAAAAACTTGTGAGAATTCCGTGAAACAAAGTGTAAATGATGTAAATGATTGGATAAATCAACCAAAAAGAAATAACTTTAAAAGATATCTTTTGCGGACTTACAAAAAACAGCCAATAAAAGAAAAATAATACTGGAACTACGGTGTGAAAAATTTCACTGACAATACGGTGATGTCCCTTTAAATCAACAATTTGACGAAGAAGCAGATTAAAAACAATTCCAACAATCAAGATATAAACCGTAATTGCAGTAATTGTAGTGCATTTTCTAAAAAAAGTATTCATTGCACATTTTCCGCCAAATAACAGCATGGCAGTACAAATGAAAACTATAGTATTTGTGGTAATAGTAAAAAAACTAAAAAAACGAACTGCGGCACTGAAAAAAGTAAATTCAGAACCTTTTAGCAATAAATAAAACTGTACTGGCAAAGCGTATAATTCTAAAGAAAAAATAATACCCAGCAAAATTTCCCCCTTTATTTTTGTGGTATTTTGTATTTCCATATAGCACTATAAATCAATACACTAAAATAATAAATTTTATATAATCTTTACAATACCCTTTTTTGTTTTTCGCTTTCCACAATTGTCTTTTCTAATCTTGATAATTGAGTCTTTTCTTGCTTGGCACTCATAATCCAATGAATCATTACTTTTTTGTATGAAGGTGCTTGTTTCTCGAAAAAATCCCAAGCAGTTTTATTGCTTTTAAACTGTTTTTCATAAACTTCCAAAAGCGGAACAGGCTCTTTTTCGTGAGAATATATTTTGGATTTATTTTCGGTTCTAAGACTAAAAGCTTTCAAACCAGCTTCTTTCATAAGTCCAGCTTTAGTTAAATCTTCCATTTTTTGAATATTGATAGCACTCCAAATACTGGAAGTTTTTCTAGGCGTAAAACGAATGGTATAACTATCCTTATCGATAGATTTTCGAACACCATCTATCCAACCAAAACAAAGCGCTTGATCTACAGATTCTGGCCAAGTTATAGAAGGTTTTCCGCTTGTAACTTTATAAAAACCAACTAAAAGTTCTTTCTCGCTTTGATGATTTTTCTCAAGCCATTTTCTAAATTCTGATTGGTTTGCGAAGAAAGTTGGTGTCATTTTTCTACTTATTTTTATAATGAAAATTATTAACGTAATTCAATATGGCTCTAAATTACAAACTTCCGTTTAAATTGCTCTAAACGGAAGTTTTACTTTTATAAAATAATAAGAAATCAAGAAATAACTTCTTCCTCATCTCCTTTCTTTCGCCAATAATTAGCCAATAAAGAACCCGAAACATTCATCCACGGACTAAATACAGCCGAAGCTAAACCTAAAGTTGCCAGTTTTCCCATTGAACCTGCCAATCCAGAAGCCATGCCACCATTTTGAAGACCTACTTCGAAAGCGATAGTTTGACTGCTCTTTTTGTCCAGACCGCTGAGCCTGCTGAGCCAATAACCAAAAAAATAACCCGCTCCGTTGTGCAAAACTGAAGCTAAGAAAAGTAAAAAACCAATCTGAATTAAATTATCCCTTCCCGCTGCTGTGGTTACCAATGTAAAATAAATGATTCCGAACATAGAGAAATAAGGCATAATCACATCTATTTTTGGATATACTTTATACAATAAATGATACATTGTTCCAACGATAAAAGCGCCACAAGTGAAATTGATTATTTCTAAAATATGCGAAGCCGTACTATCTTCAGCAACTGCAAACGAATTTCCGAAGAATAGGACAATCGCCAGCCAAACAGCTGACAGGAAAGTCAGAATATAAATTCTCTTTTTTGCCAGATTCCCATAGTTTTTTAATATATCGTGAATCATTGCAGCTGCCAAAGGCACAAGGACAATTTTAATAATTTCCATCATCATATTGAAGAAATGCACTTCGACCATAGTACCTGCAAATATTTTCATCAAAAACGGAGTCATTATTGGCGCAGCCAAAGTAGACATTGCCGTTACAGTTACTGACAAAACCAAATTTCCTTTGGCTATATATGTCATCACATTCGAAGCCAATCCGCTGCTGCAAGAACCAATCAAGATAATTCCCGCTGCGATTTCAGGTTCAAAAACAAACGTTTTGGCAATCAGAAAACCCATAATCGGCATAATAGTAAAATGTCCCAACAAACCAATCAGAACACCTTTTCCTGATTTTCGAATACCCGTAAAATCTTCAATGCTCATCTGCGTTCCCATTCCGAACATTACCATTTGAATGATAATTAGAATAAGCCATTTATTACGCATATCGAAACTGCCTACGTGCAGAAAAAAATCAGGATACAGCAATCCTGCACAAACTGCAGTGATGATCCAAAACGTGTATTGATAACCGCTTAATACTTTCAGATGTCCTGCTCCAATGGCAATACTAGAAAAACCAAACAGTAACCCTAACTTCCATATTATCTCTATTTGCTGTAACCAGCCCAAAGCAGCTGCAATAAAAAATATTGGGATAGCCCAAAGAAAATATTTACGCATACAAATAATTATTAAAACATGTTATTATTCATTTCTTCCAAACCATATAAGGCATATAAGATTCAGATAAGTTTTCTTTTTGCATAATGCTTAAATGACCTTATATGCCTTATATGGTAAAAAATTAATCTGTTTATTGTTTTTAGAAATAAAGCTCTGCTAGTTTTTTCATTGCAATAGTTGGACTTGCCAAAATAGGCACTAGTTTTTCTTCGGCACTTAAGCCATCGACAACACGTGCCATTGAAGCCTGTGCCAAAACAATTACATCTACTTCTTTCATTAATTCTTTTAGCGCTTTAGCAACCATTTCATCATGTTTAGCAGAATCTCCGCTCATTAAAGCTTCAAAAGCACCTTCACATAATTTCGAAGTAATAGTTGCATTTTTACCTGCCAATTCTGCTCTTCTTCTAACCAAATCACTGGTTGGTTCCAAAGTCGTTGGCAAAGTAGCAATTACACCAATTTTGCTGCTAATCTGCACTGCTTCATCCGCCATTGCCTGATCTACACGAATCACTGGAACTGTTGCCAATGTCGCAGCCGTTTCGATCGCCACACCAATAGACGAACAGGTTACCAAAATCACATCCGCACCTGCAGTTTCGGCAGCCTGAACATGGCTTACGACTCTTGCAGCAGTATTTGGCATTAATTTTCCTTTTTTGATTACGTCTTTTATCAAGCTGTCATCCACTATATTGAATGTTTCAATTCCCTGTAAAAACTCATTGCTTAATTGCTGAAACAACGGAACCAATGTTGCCGATGTGTGTACAAAACCTAACACTTTTGCGCTCATAATTTTTCTCCTTTTAATACTTTTATAAAATAATCGGCGGTGCCCACTTGTCCGCCTTTAAAATTCATTTCTATTCCATTTACCCATTCATTGTCTGAAACTGCCATGCAAAGCGGAGCTCCAGGAGCGATTGGCGCAATCATTTCCAGTGCCAGAATATCCAATTCCGAAGCAGCATAACTCGAAGTATCGCCACCTGCAAAAAGAATTCTTTTTATTTTGACCGCTTTTAATACTTCTTTTGTTATTTGTCCCAAAACGCTTCCGTAAACTGAACTGCATTGTTTCTGAATTTCATTTGCTGAAAAGCCTTTTGATTTAAAAAACAATTCGGTTTCTGCAATACGCTGATCGTTTGAACCCTTGCTAGTATGTAAAATGGTACTTTTACCCTGATTGAAATTGTCGACAATTTGAGCAACTGTATTCTTTATAATTTCAGCCTGATTTTCAATAGCAACGGCTTTGCTTTCTAATGCGATTTCCAAAAATCCATTTTGCAAAGCATTTTCAATTTGACCTGATGTTACTGGAGAACAGCTTCCTGATAAAACAAGTATGGGAGAAATTTCTCCTGCTGATTCAAATGTTTTTTGATTTCCTATAACTTTTTTGTCTTTCCAATCTAATCCCAAAGCCATTTCGATTCCGGATGAACCCACAGAAAATAATGTTTTTTTGGCCGCTAATTCATTAAAAACATTTCCAATCGTTTTGAGATGTTCCAAATTGAATCCGTCGAAAAACAGGATTTCCGATTTGTTATTAGCTACTTCTTCCAGAACTTTTTCAGAACCCTTTTCAATTGTGGTTAAATTGACAAGATTGATGGATTTCTCGGTTTGTTTTGCCAAATGAATCGTCAAATCCCCTTCCAAAGCAGGTGTTACAGGATGTTTGCTCATAGACGGATGACGGTCGATACGGTAAATTTCTCCGTTTCCGATAGTTCCCATTCGGGCAAAGAGATTTCCAAATACACAAAATCTTCCCAAATGTGGTGCTGACGGCGAAACCAAAACTGTTTTCTGATTGAAAACCTCGCTTCCAATTTCAATTGCTTTTCCAATGTTACCAACGTGTGGTGCCGAATCGAAAGTAGAACAGACTTTATAATGAAAATGTGCAGGTTCAAAACTTTTCAGGTTTTCGAAAGCAGGAAAAAGTTCTTCTTCCATTTCTGAAGGCGACATTGATCGACTTTTTCCAGCTAGACCAATTGCTTGAATTTTTGGAAAACGATCTAAGTCCTTTTGAGTTGGTTTTCTAAGAAAGAGAATGGTTTTAACTCCAGCCAATGTCAGAAATTCAAGGGCATCCGTAGAACCCGTAAAATCATCCCCATAATAAGCCAATAGCAATTTATTGTTTTTCATTACTTAGAAAATTTCTTTACTGATGCGGCAAATTCAGGATACTTCAAAGCAGTTTCTTCCACAGACAAACCTTCAACGGCTCCCGTCCAAGCTTGCTGTAATGCGTTTACTCCAGCTTTTGGTCCCATAGGATGTGCTAAAATACCGCCACCTGCCATATACAACAAATCGGTAGTTTGGGTTCTTCTGTAAGTTTCTACCGCTTGTCCTCCCCATTGTCCCGAAGAGACAACAGGCAAGATTTCGTATCCGCCTAAAAACGGTTTCAAACAAGATTTTATGGACGTCACTACTGAATCATCCGATTCCCAAAATTTATTCTGAATTCCGTTAACGTGCAGTTGGTCGACTCCCGCCAGACGCTGAATTTTTTGATAAGCAGGAAACTCAATTCCCAACAGAGGATGACGGTTCAGCATTCCCCAGCCGTTTCTGTGACCGTGAATAACGAGTTCACCCTGATCACATATTTTCTTCGTTCCCGAAAGCCCGACACTGTTGATGCTAATCATTGCGCAGCTACCTTCTTCCTTTTTAATCAAATCGTATTTTCGTTGCATCTCGTCAATTTCATCACTTATATTGAAAGCATACATTACTTTTTTACCCGTTTTTTGTTCGTTGTCACGGATGACTTTCATTATTGCTTTTACCCTTTCGTCAAAAGGCGAATTAGCAGCAGATCCCATCAATTCATCGTCTTTAATAAAATCGATTCCGGCATCAATTAATGATTTTACCAAAGTTGCGGTTTCCTCCACGCTCATTCCTATGCTGGGTTTTATAATAGTTCCAATCATTGGTCGGTCGGTTACGCCACAAGATAATTTAGAGCCTTTGATTCCGAATTTAGGTCCTTTGAAATGATTTTGAAAAGATTCCGGCACTTCAAAATCCATTAGTTTCAAACCAGTAAATTGCGTGATTTCATATAGATTTCCTTGTAAAGTGCTGATTAAAACTGGCAGATTATAACCAAAATTTTCTATCGACCAGCTTACTTTTACTCTTGCTTTCTGATATTTTTTTCCAGGAATACTGCCGCCCGGAATGGATGGTTCATCTGATAAATCCAATAACTGAATATCTTCTACCCTTGCTGCAAAACGCTTTTTCAATTCCTCGGTTTCACCCGGAACTGACACAAAGGTTCCAGAAGATTGCTCTCCTGCCAAAACCGCCGAAGCCTGCTCTACATCATAAGGGGTCTCAATAAGATATTCTGCAAAAACTCTTTCCATCTAATATATTTTTTTTTTAAGAAATTCTAAATAAACGAATTTATAGGAAGTAAGTGTCCTGTGGTGTGAGGGTTACGAAAGAAATCTTAAAATAGTTAGTTTTCTTTTCCTTCTTTTAGATTTTATCAAAAGAAAAAGATATAATGGACAGCCAACCTTTCTGTCAAGACTCCCATAATAAATGTGGTTATCAACAAAAAAACTCCATTATTTCTAATGGAGTTTTTTAAGCTTTCTATTTTTTTAATTCACTTTAATATTAATTGACGAAATTGGAATTCCATTTCCGGTACTTGCTTTCAACTGAACATTGTCTCTTTTCCCATTCGATTGAATAATCACAACACATTTTCCATTAAACAATTTACAAGAATTGGCTTTAAAAGAATCCAAATTGGCTTGATAACCATTATCAACTCCAACTAATTTTCCTCCGCCAGAAACTTCAAAATTGATTAAATCCATCGCATTTGGCAATAAGTTTCCATCTTTATCTAACATAGAAACTGTTACATAAACCAAATCGTAAGTATCATTTTTGATTGAAGTTTTTTCTGCTTTTAAATCAATTTTAGAAGCTTCTCCAGCTGTGTGAATTTCTTTTTCTAAAACTACTTTTCCGTTCTTTCTAGAAATTGCTTTTAATGTTCCAGGTTCGAACTTTACACGCCATGAAATATGCAAATCATCATTTTGTTTTGATTTTTTACCAAGCGATTTTCCGTTTAAGAATAATTCCACTTCATCTGCATTGTTGTAATATGCCCAAACTTCTACTTCTTGATCTTTAGTCCAGTTCCAATGCGGTAAAATATGTAAAACCGTTTTATTCGACCATTCGCTTTGATACATATAATATACATCTTTTGGAAGTCCGGCTAAATCAACAATTCCGAAATACGAGCTTCTTGCAGGGAACGGATAGGGATCAGGTTCTCCGATATAATCAAAACCTGTCCAGATAAAAGTTCCCGCCATGAAATCCTGACTTTTAATCGTTTTCCAGTTTTCTTCATGCGTTGCGCCCCAATACGATTTTACCTGATCATAAGCCGAAACTGTCCAATCTGCATTTCCGTCAAACGGCGCACCATATTTTGTTGGCCACGCTTTAATTCCATCAGGAAAATCATAATGCCCACGAGTTTCCAAAGCCGAAACACTTTCTGAAGCTAATATTTTCTGTCCTTTAAATTTAGTTGGAAAATCTTTATAATCTTCATGTTTATAATTGAATCCCAAAAGATCTAAAGCTCCAGATTGGTAAATAAAATTCTTTTCAATTACATTCTCTGTCAAAGCAGAAGTTACGGGACGAGTTACATCTAAAGATTTTACGATTTTAGCTAATTCTCTAGTAATTGCAATTCCAGTTGAATCAAATTGTTCTCTAATTTCGTTACCAATACTCCACATCATAACTGATGGATGATTACGATCTCTTTTGATAAAATCCTCTAAATCTTGTTTGTGCCAAGCATCCCAATCTTTATGATAATCGTTGGTTACTTTTTTCTTTTTCCAAACGTCAAAAGCTTCGTCCTGAACAATGAATCCCATTTCGTCGCACAATTGCATCATTTCCAACGAATGTGGATTATGAGACATTCTGATAGCGTTTACTCCCATTTCTTTCATTAAAGTCAGTTTTCTTCTAACCGCATGAATGTTTTCTACCGCTCCCAAAGCTCCATTATCGTGATGCAGACAAACCCCGTATATTTTGGTTGGAACACCATTTAATGAAAATCCTTTTTCTGAATCAAAATTAAAAAATCTAAATCCGAGCGGAGTTTCATAATTGTCAACTAGCACAGATTTCTCGTAGATTTTTGTAACAACTTTATACAAATACGGGGTTTCAGTATTCCATAATTGCGTCTTTAAAACATCTAGATTATGCACTATAGTTTCAAAAGTTTTAGCTCCAATTTTCTCTACAGAAGTCTTATTCGCCACTTCTTTATTCTTAGCATCTAAAATAGAAGTGACCAAGGTAAATTCTCTGGCGGTATCATTATCATTATCAATTGTAACTTCTAAATGCACTTTTGATTTTTTTGTCGAAATCTCAGGCGTAGTTACAAAAGTTCCCCATTTTCCAACGTGCAATTTTTCGCTTGTCACCAATCTCACATTTCTGTAGATTCCAGAACCTGTATACCATCTTGAGTTTGGCTGAGCATCATTATCAACTTTAACGGCAATAATATTGGCTTGTCCATAATTTAAGTACGGAGACAAATCATAACCAAAAGAAATATAGCCATTTGGACGAACTCCTAATGATTTTCCATTAATAAAAACTTCGCTATTCTTAAAAACGCCATCGAATTCAATTGAAATTGTTTTGCTTTTCCAACTCGCTGGAACAGTAAATACTTTACGATACCAGCCTTTTCCTGCTGGTAAAAATCCTTGTGCTTGTTTTGTTTTAGCATCTTTATCAAAAGCGCCTTCGATACTCCAATCGTGCGGTAATTGAAGCGTTCTCCAATCTGAAGTATTGAAATTTGCATTTATTGCTTCTGGATAATCTCCTAATTTGAAGTTCCAGTTTTTATTGAAGTCTTCTACAATTCTGACTTGTTTTTGTGCAAAAATGGATACCGAAAACAGTATTATTAATGCAATTATTATTCTTTTTAAAATCATAATATTTAAATAATCATTTTTCTAATTCCTAATTTCTACAATCTTGTCATTTCGACGAAGGAGAAATCTTCGCGAGTAACTCCGCAACGTAATTCGCCAATCTTTGTCGAGCTTCTTGTGGAGATTTCTCCTTCGTCGAAATGACAAACTGGATGGATAATTGGAGCGTAGACGCACTGCGGTGCGTCTCTACAATATAATCCTAATTAAATCTTTGTCACTTTGAACCTCTGTGGCTTTGCATCCCCCAAAAAAACCTATTGAAATTCAAAATTATCCAACATCAATCCCTTCAAATCATCACCTTCTAGCGTTATTTTATATGTTCCTGCATTAATATAACCGCCGGATGTTGTATTTAAAATCTTCCATTTTTCAGGCGAAGGGAAAAATTCGATTGTATCATTTCGCATTAAAATTCCGTAAGCATCTTCCATTTTAAATTTGACTTTTAATGGCGTTTCATTTCGATTCATAAATTTAAAACGCATTAAATAGATCCCTGCAACTCCAGGTTTTACTTCAAACTCGATGCTGTTATTTGTCTTTTTTGTAAACTCAATGTAATCGGCTTTTTTGAAATTTCCTTTTTCAATTCCGATTCCAGTTGTTTTTGTCTTTTCTGCTTCAATAATTACGACTGGTCTTGAATCGTCTTTTTCGCCCATATCATAAGTTGGAACGACTGCAATTGTAGAAATTGTTTCTGAATTATCAAAAAGAACTTTCTCCCCTTTCTTTACTTTTTTAGTGAAAACATCAAAAGAAATTCCGTTGCTGTTTTTCGCTTTTTCTTCTATTTTTTTATAATCAGAAAGCCCGTTTAATGTTTTGATTTTAGTGTCAACTAAAACATAAACAGTCGATTCTTCTTTTACTGTAAATGATCCTGAAACTTTTGAATTCGAAGAAAACTGTAAATAATCTGCTCCAAAAACTTCTGATGGCAATTCAGTAAAAACAACTTCCGAGTTTATATTTTGTTTCGAATTAATATCTAACCAAGAAGCAATTTTAAAATCTTTAAAATCTAAACTTACATTTTGAATGTTTTTTGGAGATTCTTCTGCTGGTCTTGCATGAATATCTTTTGTCGCAATCGCAATGGCAGAAATAATTGCCTGTGAAGCTTTTACATTCGGGAACGAAATCACAATTTTTCCGTTTGTGCTTTTTACTTTGAATGTTTTCTTTAAAGCATTATCATGTCCAGCTTCTGCCCAAATATCAAAATCTTTTAAAACTACATTATTATTTATGGCAACATCAAACAAACGCCAGCCTTTGCAATCCATTCCGCCTCCAGTTCCGTACCAAGGTTCTGTGAAATAGAGTTCTATTAAATATTCTCCGTCTGGAGCAGGAAATTCATAACGCAGTTTATCAACTCCGTATCTAAAACTTTGAAATAATTCTGAATCTTTTGTACCGTTTATCGGGTCGAAAGTTTTTCTTTGACTGGCAAAAAAGTCTGGCAGTTTTTCAAAATTATCGGTCCATGATAACGAACCCCAAGTATTTTGTCCGTTTTTATGTGTATCCGTAAACCAAGTATTTCCGGCAGAATCAGTCAATTCAGAACCTCCGCAATTGACTCTGTAAATATAATTGTAACCGCTTTTTGCTTTTGTAATATCTGTTTTATTAGTTGTTAAAACATCTAAATTTGGAGCTTTAGGAAGATTATTCAAAATAATATAATCTTTAGCAACCGCTTTTCCGTTTACATATCCAACTGCATACAAAACATTGTACTGAATATTGACATTATTGAACTGGAAATGCTGTCCGATACCTGGATTTTTTAGTTTTCCTAAAGAAGATTTATTCACATCATTAAACAATTCTACTTCATCGCAGTTTGAGTAAATATCGATTCCGCTTTTAATTCCTGGTTTTTCCCAACGGCTTGGCCAAGTATGCGAAACGATATAAACCATCGGATTGGTTTTGTTCGAAACATAATTGGCGCGATACATATAAAACGCATCTAAAGGCTCGCCCCAAATGGTAAAAAGTCCTTTGTAATTTACTGGGCCAACTTTATCAATATCTCTAAAGCCTTCTCCGTTTTGCACACGTCCCGGATTTTCATGCGAAGCAAAAAGCCAGTTGAATTGTCCCGCAATTTTATCTTTTACCGATTCGGCTTCTCTAACTTTAATTTCCATTAATTGAGAAAAACGGTTTTCACTTAAAGTTCCCTTTTGGTCAAACTCACCTTCAGTATGTAAATCGGCTGAACGCCAAGCGCCGTATTCTCCGTTTAATAACTGAGTGGTCATTTCTAAATGGTATTTTAACGGATCTCCGCCATACGTTCCCGACCAGTTTTGAACGACATTCCAATCTGTTCCTTCTCCTCCGTTACAAGTTGTTACGATTCTTTGTGATTCTGATAAAGGATCCATTTCACGAATAATCTGCATACATTCTTCAGCAAATTCCTTTGGAATCGTGCTTTCATTCTGCAATCCCCACATTACAACAGATGGACTGTTTCTTCGTTCTTTGATCCATTCTCGTAAAAGTATTTTAAAGTTTTCTTTAAACTCAGGCGTATCGTACCAAATATGTGCTGAAAACTGACTCCAAAACAGAATTCCGTTTTCGTCTAGTTCTTTTTGATATAATAAATTATGAGGCTGATGTGCTTCTCTAAAAGCATTAAATCCGCCAGCTTTAATTTGTTCGATTCTGGAATGAATCATTTCATCTGAAAACGAATGGCTTTTTCCAATCAAATGTTCGTATTCGCAAACTCCATTTATAAAAACAGGTTCGTCATTGATGAAAAAACGATTGTCTTTTCCGTCACGGCTAACTGGCCAGCTCACCCAACTGATTCCGTAAGGCGTTGTTAATTGATCGATTACTTTTCCGTTTTCATAAATTGAAGTCACCAATTTATACAAATATGGATTGGATGGCGACCATAATTTCGGATTCTGAATCTCAGGAAATGTTTGTGCTATTTCTTTTGTTTCTCCCGAATTGATTTTATTATCGCTTTTTATAATCACAACTTTTTTTCCTGAAGCATCAAGAAGTATATTTTCGATAGTTAAGTTTCGTGCAGATGTGCCGTAATTCTTAATCTCGGTTGTAGTATGAAGAATCGCTTTTTGTTTAGAAACCGATTTGTCATTCCAGATATGAACACCAAACGGCTGAACTCTCACATTATTTGTAATTACTAAAGAGACTGGCCTGAAAATTCCCATTGGCTGAGAACCTTCTGAAAATCCCCATTCTCCAGAACAACCACCGCAAACCCAAGGAAGATCTGCAATAAATGATGGATGCGAAGCTTTTAATAAAATGATATTTGCTGCATCGAAAGAAACAGCTTTTGTAATATCAAGTGTAAAAGTGGTTCGCCCACCTTTGTGTTCGCCTACTTTTTTACCATTTACCCAAACAGTGGCGTAAGAACTAACGCCTTCGAAATAAAGAAAATGCTGTTTTGAACTGTCTTTTTTATCGAGTTTCAGCGTTTTTTTGTACCAGGCTGTACCGTGTAAATTTCCATGTTTTGTTCTTCTGAAACCATAATACTGATCCCAATTGTGAGGCACACTAACCTTCTGCCAATTGGAATCAGTTTCTGGATGGTCTACAAACCTCTCTTCCTGTGCGGGAAGATTTTCCAAGATTACGGTTTCCCAAGACGAATTCAGCGAAATTTCTTTACGAAACTTCCCTGAATCTTTGCTCTGACTCCAAACAAAGCAAAGACTTGAAAAAAAACAAAAAATAAAAAAAACTATTCTATTCATATTTTCTTATTAAACCATATAATTAATATAAGGTTATTAAAGTTTTTATTTTACTCGACTTTTTGTCATTTCGACGTAAGGAGAAATCTTCACAAGTAACTCCGTATAGAAATGTCGCCAATCTTTGTAGAGTTTCTTGCGAAGATCCCTCGTTCCTCGGGATGACAAGATTGTGTTTATATTTTCAATTAAAACTAACAGATTTTAAAAACATGTTTAGGTCTAAATTAACAACGAGTTCGCGTGAGGGATTGAGGCGGTATCCTTTTATGTAGCGGAGCGGAATAAAAGATATAGCCGAAAGCCCGACCCGGAGGGACATGCCCACACGAGCGATAGCGAACTGACGCAGTAAATTATTCTTAATAAAACAACCAATCTATAGCTGCTTTTTCTCCTGCATCAATATATCCAACGTCACGTGGCGTTATGGTTTGATCCGCGTCGATGAAACCTAAAATCAATACTTTTCCTTTTCCTAAATCTAATTTATTCTCACCCGGTTGGAACGTATAAGTATGAATATTTACTCTCGGAAGTTCTTTTAAATTCATAGCACTTGCCAGAATCACTTCGGCTTGACCGTGAGCATTTCCTGCTGCGTCTGTTTCTAAACTTGGCGGCAATAAAAATCTCTTCTGATCTGAATTGAAATAACCTACTACTAATTTAACCGCTTTTGTATTTCTAAACTTCAAATGCGTTCCTTTTTCATTTTGATCGTTTTCTACGAAAGTAAATCCTTTAAGGTTTTGAAGTTCTGGAGCGATTTTCGTTAATTCAGAAATATCTGTTCCGTACACTTTTGTACCAGTTTTCACTAAATAAGTTCCCGGTTTTTCGTCAATGAAAATTACTTCTGTTGGTTTCCAAGGTTTTCCTTCTTTAGTTTCAATTTTACCGTCTTTTGACGATTTTAGTTTATCTAAATTTCTTTTAAAATTAGCCAATTCACGCTCGTAATGCGGTAATAATTCAGCCCAAGTTTTGTTGTTTCCATCGTCTCCACCAATTGGAATTCTTCTTTGAGCAGTTTGCATACTATTTGCATAGTAATACGTGTCTTTTGTCAAGTTTACCAATAACTCATAGTATTCAATACTTTTCTCTAAATGAGGCATTGCTTTATCTAAATCGGCAATATCGTTTGAATAACTATATCTTAAAACCAATAAAGCTGCTTTTACCTTTTCTGAGAAGAAATCGGCAAACGCTTTATAAGCATGCATATCATTTTTAAGACGTGCAAATTCTTCTTTGTCTTTGGTTACGCTGGCTTCGGCTTTATCTATTGCTTCAACGGCTAATCTCCCGTGTTCTGTAATTTCAGCAATAATCTGCGTTGGAAGTTCGCCTGAATGCGGTTCTTTGTTCCATTCTTTTTTAGCATATTCTAAAAGCAGTTCGCCTGCTGGCCCGCAAGATTCGTGGAATCCTGGATAAACGCGCCATTTCGACGGATTCACCAACTGACTTTCGAACATTCCTAACAATAAAGTTTGGCGGTTTCCTTCTGTAATTCCAAAACGTCTTAAGGTTTTTGGAGCAATTTCTCCTGTTTCTTCGTAAGCTTTTAAAATGTTATTGGCAGCTTCCTGACTTGTTCCATATTTAGAAGCCAAATCTTTATCCCAGAATTTTACTTCTTCATTACGATCTCTTTTACTGTCCCAAGCATATCTCGCCCAAGCTTTGTACCAAATCCAGTCGCGATCCATTTCTAATAAACGTTCTCCCGATTTCGTTTTATCTGCCGAATATGGCCAATCCCAATACGAAGCTTGTGGATATAAATGCAGTGCATTTGCGCCGTGAACGCTATGCATCGCTTTTACCGTTTTCTGAATAAAATCTGGCGAACCGTATCTGAAAGGTTCTAAATTAGCCAAAATATGAACATTCTCAATATGAATTGATTTTAAAGCGCTTAACTGTTTGTGCGTTTCTCCCCAAGGTCCGCCCGGCGTATAGGTTGTTAAAGATTCTCCAGTATATTTACTTTCTGTATAAAGGTTTTTGTATAATGGAAGCGATTTTTCCATTACCAAAGGTCCGTCTGTATCGTGAGAACGAAGAATAATTGGCGGTTCTTCTGTTTTTCCTAATGCTTGCAAACCGTCGCGAACGCCCGGAATAATAGTTTTGGTAAACCATTCTACATCATCATCAACTGTGTTAATAGCTTCTCCCAAACAAACCATTAATCCAACATTTGGATATTTTTCGATAAAAGCAGCAATAGACTTTCTCGTATAATCTGATAATAAAGGCGTAATAGGTCTTGAACGATCTTGCGTTTTAATATTATAATGCTCTGCAAAAGGCTTAGAAACAATAATATTGTAGAACATCTGAATTACCCAGATTCCTCTTTTGTTAGCTTCAACAGTCAGAAATTTATAGATTTCTTCATTCTTTTTGAAATCTTCGTCGCTGACTTCAACTGCAAATGGATATTCTTTTAGTTTCACTAAAGAAGCAAACGGATGTCCGTTCCATAAATACAAAGAATTCATGCGGTTTTCTACCAGCATATCCAAGTATTTTATCCATAAAGCTTTATCATAAAACCACGGAAAAGTTTCTGGTGTATATGGATATTCGTAAACATCACGTCCTGGAAGATAAACTGGTTTTTGCATTCCGATGCAAGCTCCTCTCAAAACCATTTCTGGACTGTCTTCAATATTGATTTCTGATGGAAGTTTTCCTGAAGCTTTAATTTCATCTGATAATTCTAATGCACCGTACAATGTTCCAGAAGCATCTGCTCCTTCAATATAAATGACATTATTTTGAGTGCGAATCTGAAAACCTTCTTTTTTAGTTAATTTGCTGTCATCTATTTTAGCATTTTTCTTCCAGAAATCGGTTCCTTTTTCTCCAATAACAATTACTTTATCTTTTGATTTTTTGAATTTATTGACAGAAGTTACTTTGAAACCTTTTGCAGAAAGTGTTTCTGATAATTTCTCTGCTCCAAATTTTGCTCTCGGCGAACTCGGATCACTCACAACAGTGATGTTCTGCGCTGTCGCGAAAGAGACGTAAAGACATAAAAAAAGTAATTGTAAATATTTCATGGTATAATTTAATTCATTAAAAATTCTCATCTAGTTTGTCATTTCGACGAAGGAGACTCGAGCAATAGCGAACAGGCGAAGCAAATCTTCGCAAGTAACTCCGCAACGAGAATCCAATCTTTGTAGAGCTTCTCGTGGAGATTTCACCTTCGTCGAAATGACAAAAATGAGAAAACTATATTTTTAATTCTGAAAAATCTTCTTCAAATAAGCTACGTTTGCTCCGTAATTGGCTTTTACATTATGAACTTGTGTTACGTCACGAGAACGTTCTACGATAAGCCATCCGTTCCATTTCATCTCATCTAATGTTGCTTTGATTTTAGGCATATCAATCGCTTTGTCATTCTCTAACCAAAACTGATCGGTATTGGAAGCGTGAATCTGCGCTACATATTTCTTTCCTAAAATTTTTAATTCTGATGAAATATCTCTTTTATTATCTAAAGCATTCGCAAAATTAAAAGAGCTTTTAATATATTTTGAGCCGACTTCGTCTAAAAGTTTTTTCTCTTCTGTCGCATTCAATGAAGTTTCAATTGCGATTACTCCGCCAATTTTACCAACTTCTTTTCCTGCCCATTGCAGTCTTTTAATCACTTCTGGACGTAATTCTGGATTTTTAACTAAATCCGTTTGCGTTCCTAACGGAAGATACGCCACTTTTACTTTCATGTTTTTCATTGCCTGAATACAATCGGTAATCATTGGTGTGATTTCTCTTGTGGCAAAAGATTGAGCATAAAATCCAGACATGGCAATCGAGCTGATTCCAACTCCGGTTTCTTTCGATTTATCTAAGAATTTTTGTCTTTCAACTGGGTCACCCAATTTACTGTCAAAAGTGGGACGATTTCCTAAACCTCCCATATCTAGTTCGATTCCGTCAGCTTTTATTTCAGCTGCTAAACCAAAAGCACCTAATTTTTGTCTTTTCAAAATCATCCAGTCACAAACGGCAACTTTGTATTTTTGCTTTTTATTGGAAGACTGAGCAGTTGCACAGCTATTGAATGTTGTTGCTACAAGAACAAGTATTGTAACAATTAAGTTTTTATTTAGCTTCATGTTAATTGGTGGTTTTACCATTAAGATATTAAGAAAATTAAGCTTAGATACTTTTATTATTTTGGCATTAAAAGATTAAGAAAGTTAAGCTTAATGCCCTTTTTAAAGAATAAATGAGCACAACAACTTAATTTTCTTAATCTCTTAATGGTTCAATTCATTTATTCTTCTTCCGCTTTTACCGCTGTAACTACTTTTCCTTCGTCACCTGGCCAGATTCCGTTTTTGATTGGAAGAGCCACTAATTTACTTGGATCCACTTTTACATATTTCAGTTTTTCTCTTCTCCAAGTATACACAATATGCACCATTCCGTCAGAACTTTGAATCATCGAAGGATAAGAATATTGACTGATTTTTGAATCTTCCAAAACTAAAGCAGCGTTCCAATGAATTCCGTCTTTAGAAACCGAAACGTTTAAAGGCGTTCTTGGTCCTTTAGCTTCTTTTCCAGGAGGAAGTACGTGATTGTAAACCAATAAATGTCTGCCGTCTTTAAGTGTTACGGCATCAGTTCCTGAGTTGTTATTTGGAAGTCCGATTAACTCAACATCCGACCATGTTTTTCCATTATCTTTTGAAAATGTGCTGAAAATCGCTCTGTTTCTAGTTCTTCCGATGGCTTGAATACTTCCGTCTTTATGGAATAAAATACTTGGCTGAATCGCATTGATTTTTTGTTTTCCTCTTGGAAGCGTATCGCCCATTACCCAAGTTTTACCGAAATCTGGAGTAGATTCCATACGAAGTCTCCAGCCATCACCTTCAATACTTGACGGACATAATAAAGTTCCGTTGCTTAATAAAACTGGTTTATTTTTGATTGGCCCTAAGAAACCATCTGGCATTTTTTTAGCCTCAGACCAAGTTTTTCCGCCATCAGATGAAGTTCTGATTACGCCCCACCATTCAGATGGTTTTGGACCTATTTTGTAGAATAACATTAAATCCCCACCTGGAATTTGATATAAAACTGGATTCCAAGTTGGCAATCTCGGGCCTTCTTTCATCACACCGTCAGCAACTTTTACGCCTTCGTTCCAAGTGTCACTTCCTTTTGGTTTGATGGCTACATAAATGCAAACATCAGGATTTCTTTCATGAGTTCCTCCAAACCAAGAAGCAACTAAATCACCATTTGTCGCTTCGACAATTGTAATAGCATGACAAGACGGATATGGCGCTTTATCGTAAACAAACTGATCTACTAAAATTCCTTCTTTCCAAGTCTTTTTCTCTAAAGCCGATTTACAACTTCCTAAAAGGAAAAGTCCAAACAAGACAAATGCTAATTTTGCTAACTTCATTCTTAATTAAATTATGAATTATTTTTTTTGACTATAAATACATACCTAACATTTTTTTAGGTAAAAATATTTAATAAGTGTAAAAATAACACGAAAAAATTAACAATGTATCCTGTACTGTCCCGAATTATTAAAAATGCAGATTATTTAACGTTTATAGCATAATTCCCTGACGAAAGTGTCACAACTATTTGATTTTTATCTTTAGAATAAGCATATGAAGTCTTATCTAACTTCTGTTTGTTGATTGAAACAGCCGAAATCTCACTCGTAGGAAGATACACAATTGCAGAAGTATTCGCAGGAATAGTAATATTCCAAACCAAACCTTTTTTATCCTTTTTCCAATCGCTTTTAATTGTTCCGTAAACTGATTCGTAAGAAGCATTTACATAAGTCAATCCTGCATTAAAATCTGGTTTCATGATAATTTGCTTAAAACCAGGAGTATCAGGATTGCTCTTAATTCCCGCCATATTTTCGTAATACCAAATCAGTAAATCGCCTAAAAGCATAACATGGTTTTGCGAATTCATTGCTGGGTCGGCGGTATTTCCGTTCCAAAGTTCCCAAATGGTTGTGGCACCATTTTCGACCATATAACCCCAACTTGGATAGGTTTTGTTTGAGGCCAATTTGAAAGCCAAATCACCACGACCAAAATTGGTTAACGTTCGCATTAAAAACTGTGTTCCAATAACTCCCGTGCTTACATGACCGTTTTTAGTTACTTCTACTTCATGAACTAAATTTTCAAATACTTTTTGCTGTAATTCTTCTGGAACCATTCCGAAAGTCAAAGGAAGTAAATTCGCTGTTACAGTATTATTGGCGTAACTATTTTTGGCTGAATTAAAATATTTAGTGTTGAATGCTTTTTTGATTCTTGAAGCTAATTCGTCATAATGTTTAATATCATTTTGAGCATTGGCGATTACCGCAAATTTCTTCATGATGTTTAAAAGCTGATAATAAAATGCACTAGAAATCAATTCGCCATCTGTTAAACGAGAAGGATCTTTCGAACGAATTAATTCCAACGATTCTGGCGGAACGCACCAATCGCCATATTTGTCTTTGGTCATGATATCATCAACCAAATAGTTTTCTTCCATATAATCCATCCATTTTTTCATCGACGGATATTGTTTTTCTACTACTTTTTTATCTCCAAATTGTTGATACAACATGTCTGCAACTGTAATGTAAGTTCCCGGCCAAGTTACATTATCACCGTAATAACGCCAGAAAGCTGGTGCCACGTCTGGAAGTCCACCATCAATTGTTTGTGAGTTTTTAATATCGTCTAACCATTTTGCATATAACGTCTGATTATCAAACAAGAAACTTTCTCCATAAGCTCCAGTCGTTCTGTCTCCCAACCAAGGCTGACGCTCGTTTCTCTGCGGACAATCAATAGGCATTCCTTTATAATTTCCGCTGATTCCCCACCAAGCGTTTTTAAAAATCTGATTCATAATTGGGTTTGAAGAATCGAAAGTTCCTGTTGTGGCAATGTCATCATAAACGACTTTTCCAACGAAATTTTCTAAAGTCGGTTTGGTTCTGAAACCTGAAATTTCTACAAATCTGAAACCGTGAAAAATAAATCGGGGTTCCCAAACTTCTTCTCCTTCGCCTTTTAACGTATAAATATCCGTTGTTTTAGCATCACGTAAATTGGCAATGTATAACGAACCATCTGGCTGTAAAGATTCAGCAAATTTTATGGTGATTTTGTCGCCAGCGTTTCCTTTCACTTTCAATTGTAGCCAGCCCACCATATTTTGTCCCATATCTAAGATATAAGTTCCTTTTGGTGTTTGTTTAATCGAAATAGGTTTTACTTCACGTTTTACCTTCATATTCGCCGACATCTGTCCTTCGTAGAATCCGCCTGGTTCTTGAACATATTCAGCCGAAAGCCATTTTTTATCATTAAAATTAACGGCATTCCAGCCTTTCATTTCTTTACGGGCATCATATTCTTCGCCATCGTATTCATTGTTCGATAAAATCGGACCGTAGGTTGTGATTTTCCAAGTATCGTCTGTACGAATAACATCTTTACTTCCATCAGTATATTCTACAAACAACTGCAAAGCCATTTTCGGATAACCAAAAGTTTTGATTTTATAAGGTTTGTAATCTTGACGCATCGTAAAAAAACGTCCGTTTCCTAAAATCGTTCCTAATGCATTTTTACCTTCCTGCAATTGTGAAGTCACATCAAAAACATTGTATTTTACATTCTTGGTATAATCCGTAGGAACGGGAGCTAAAACCTGATCACCAATCTTATTTCCGTTAATATATAACTCGTACAAGCCCATTCCCATGATATAAACTTTGGCATTTTTGACCTTCTTTTTCAAGTCAATTTCTTTTCTTAAATATCTCGCTGATAATCTCGAATACTGCGAAATACTATCTCCTGGAGAAGTTTTTTCATACCCAATCCATCGTGTTGATTTCCAATCCGCATAAGTCAAAATTCCGATGCTGAAATGTGCTGTTTCTTTTGATTGAACTTCGCCTTTATTTGTAAAAACATTTACTTTCCAATAAACGTCTTGTCTGTCTTTTAGCTTTTTTCCGTTATAAATTACATTTACAGATTCGTTGCTTTGTACCTTTCCGCTATCCCATAAATCTGCGTTTCCTGCATTTAGTTTTTCTAAAGACGAAGAAGCTAAAATTTGATAATGAGTTTGTTTTACATCATTTATTTCTGCTTTTATTTTCCAGCTCAATCTTGGCTGTAAAACATCAATTCCTTCTGGATTTGTCAGCATTTCGCATTTTAAATCACTTACAATTATTTTAGTTTGGGCTTTCGCCGAAATTGTAAAAAGTGAAATGATTAATGTAAGATGTAAAAAAAACTTTTTCATGGTATTATTTTTAAGCTTTTGGCTTTTTTTTTTTTATTTCTCCCGCAGATTTGGCAGATTATTTTACTCAATTAAAAATCTCCTAAATCTCCCAAATCTGCGGGAGTAAATTATGTTCATTTTTGTCATTTCGACGTAAGGAGAAATCACACTAGAAACTCCGCAAAGTAATGCCAATCTTTGTAGAATCCCGAGTGTGATTTCTCCTTACGTCGAAATGACAAACTAGGCATTTATTTATTTCGAAACCAACTTCTCTAATTTCTCAGAAACCGCAATTTCTTTTCCATTTTTAAAAATTCTGAAACCTTTACCCTTTTTATATTTTTCTCCTGTTTTATCCCAAAGAATTGTTATTATATTTCCATGATACAAAACATTATCCAAACAAAACCAATCCCATTTTTCTTGCGGAATTAATGGATTTACTTCAATCTTTTCATCTGCTCTCGGGCGTAAACCAACCAAACCTGTAATCACCAAATCATTGAAAGTGGAATGATTATAATAACGGCTTCTTTCTCTGTCGCCCATTAACCAATAACCCGTTGTTTCGTCCAAATATTCGCCAAGATAAGGTTTCCCTCTGTAATATTGTGATTGCACATACAAATCCATTTGTTTGAAATAATCTGTTTTAGCTACAAAATTCTGATTGTAATTATTCAAAACATTTGCTAAAGCCGTTAACGTCTGCGAACTTGCAAATGGCCAAATCGCACCGTCCCATTCACACGTTCCTGTTCCGTGTGTTCTAAATCTAGGACTTCTTCTTTCTGCTGTTGTTAAACCAAACGGAGCCGAAAATCCTTTTTCATCTTTAATTTGTTCCCAAGCTTTTTCAAAACCTTTGTTCTGCTCCGGCAGATTAAAATACCACGGAATAAATCCGATTGCTTCTCTAACCTGTGCCAAAGTATCTTTTTCTGTAAAGGTCTCAAAAAATTCGCTTTTCTGATTCCATAATTTAGTTTCTACTAATTTTTGTAAAACATCAGCTTTAGCTTTGAATTTGTTTTCTGTTTCCTTATCACATTTCAACTCAGCCATTTTAGAAATTGCTATAGCATTTCCATACATATAACTGTTTATCGTTGGTCTCGCATTTTGCACTTTTCTTCCTCCGCTTAAAGATTCTTCCATTCCATCTTTTACATCATGTTGCCAAAACAAACCATCTTTTCTCTGACGATCTTTTTCCCAAACGGCATAATCTGTAACCATGTCTGGATACAAATCCAATAAAAATTTTTCATCCTTATTTACCAAATAACGATTGTACAAAGCATCTGCTGTCCAACTGCTGAATTTATACAATTTATTCATTGGTTTTCCATCATTTCCTCGATACCAAAGTTTGACATCCTGCTCAATGTATTTAGGATCATGAACCCATCTGAACTCGTTAATATGATGGCCTAAAGCACAACTAATCATATTATATTTATCGGCATACGAACGATCAACTAAAAACTCGGTAATTGCAAATCCTTGCGGTGTATTTTTAATATGTTTTCGAATGCTCCACCATCTGAAATAATAGATTTCCTCAAAATTCTGCTGTGGACATTCAAACAACGGAATATTCTTTTCCATCCACGCCCACGCGCTGTCATTCGGAATTGCGAATTTTAAGTTTTCATCTTCCATTGTGTTTAAATAATCCACATAATGTTTGAAGTTTTTTTCTTTTAAGATAACTGCTTTTCCTTTTTGAGAATGTACTGTACCCGATTTGCAACCGCTGTTTATACAGGCGATTACTATTGAAAGTGCTATTATTTTATGTTTGAAATGTTGTAACATATTCTAATTATTATTTTAAAACTAATTCTTTGGGCGTGTCCCTCCGGGTCGTGCTGTCCGTTTCCGCTTTTTTTGTTCGGCTGAAAAAGCCTCACAAAAAAGAGCTCCACTTCCATCACTCACGCAAGAGACCTTTTCGTTTTCTTACTCCTGCAAGGTTTTCAAAACCTTGTAGGTGTTTTATTTTAATTAAAAACTAAACCTTCTATTTCATACCTACAAGGTTTTGAAAACCTTGCAGGAAACGTATCAAGACCTAACAGGTTTTAAAAACCTGTTAGGTCTAACCTCATATATTAATTCCCAGTAAAAGTATAAGTCTGCCCCGCTTTCATATTCACATCGTAAATACTATAATTTGGCAATTGTACTTTAGGCAATTTTGCTTCATTAGAAATAATCGGTTTCTTCACTTCTACATCATAAAACAGCGGATTTGAATTTTTCCCTTTTGCTTTTTTGATTGAAGAACCTTTTAAAGTATTCTCTACTTTCAATCTGCAGTTTCCTCCAATTTTCGAATAGATTTTCAAAGTCGAAACTTTATTGTTTTTCCAAGTCATATCAATTACAAATCCGCCTCTTGCGACTAAACCTTTTATACTTCCGTCCTTCCAAACCGTTGGCAAAGCAGGCAATAATTGAATTGCATCTTCTTGACTCTGCATCAGCATTTCGGCAAAACCGGCTGCGCATCCAAAATTTCCATCAATTTGAAATGGCTGATGCGCATCTAACATATTCGGATACGTTCCTCCTCCTTTTCTTTGATCCGCGGTTACCAAATGCAATTGATCTTGAATCAATTTATAAGCATGATTTCCGTCTAATAATCTCGCCCATAGATTCACTTTCCATCCCATTGACCAGCCTGTAGATTCGTCTGTCCTGTAGATCAAAGATTGTTTGGTTGCTTCAAATAATTCAGGTGTTTTAATTGGCGAAATCTGATTACTTGGATACAATCCGTACAAATGTGAAACGTGTCTGTGATTGTCTTTCGGATTGTCCCAATCGTCCTGCCATTCTTGTAATTGATTATGTTTGCCCACTTTCATTGGAGGCATTTTTGCCAAAGCATCACTCACTTTTTTCACATAAACAGCATCTGGAGAAACCAATGCTGAAGCTTCCATAACATGTGTAAACAAATCAAAAACCAACTGATTATCCATTGTTGTTCCTGATGCAATTGTTGCTTTTCCAGTTCCGCCTGCGTGTGTGTTTTCAGGTGAACTCGACGGAACAACCACTAAATATTTTGTGTTTGGATCTATCACCATGAAATCTAAAAAGAAATCAGCTGCACCTTTCATAATTGGATAAATTTCTGCCAAATATTTTTTATCTCCTGTATATAAATATCTTTCCCATAAATCCTGACAAACCCAAGCACCACCAGTCGGCCACATTCCTGAAGCAGCAGAATCTACCGGAGCAGTTACACGCCAGATATCGGTGTTATGATGTAAAACCCAACCGCTGGCATTATACATTGTTTTGGCTGTTTCCGCACCTGTAACCGCCAATTCTTTTGCCATTTGCACAAAAGGTTCGTGCATTTCCTGCAGATTGGTTACTTGTGCGGGCCAGTAATTCATTTCGGCATTGATGTTTGTTGTGTATTTACTGTCCCAAGGTGGTGTTACCATATCGTTCCAGATTCCTTGTAAATTGGCTGGCTGACCTCCTGGCTGTGAACTCGAAATCAAAAGATAACGTCCGAATTGGAAATACAAACTCGCCAATTGAGGGTCAAACTGTTTTGAAAAATCTCTAATTCTTTCGTTTGTTGGTTTCTTTGTCAATTCATTTGAACCTAAATCTAAAGATACTCTGTTGAAGAATTTTTGATAATAATCAACATGGGCTTTCTTTATGGCTTCAAAATCTTTTATTTCCGCTTTCGCTAAATAATCTTTGCTTTTTGCAATTTCATCACCCGAAATATCCTGATAGTTTTTGAAATTCGTTGCAATCGAAATGTATAAAGTCACTTCGTCGGCTTTGTTGATACTTAAAACACCGTTGCTTGCATCGATTTGACCACCTTTGTTTTTAGCTGTAAATCGGCCTTGAAATTTCACTTTTCCTTTTACATTTTCAAAATTAGTTCCAACTCCTGAAAGTATAATCTGGTTTCCTTCTGTCGAAGCTACCGTTTTATCAATTGGACTGTTCATGAAAACGTTACAAGTAATTTGTCCAGGCTGACTAGCAGAAAGTTTTACTACAATAACCTGATCTGAAAATGCGGTTAGAATTTCTCTTGTAAATTCAACGCCGTTTACTTTGTATTTTACTTTAGCTGTAGCGTTGCTGATGTCTAAATCACGGTAGTAATCGGTATATTTTTGATGTCCGTTGAATGAAATATAAACGCTTCCAAAAGTCTGATAGGGCATTCCGTCATTGGTTTGCGACATAATATCCTGCGTAGCCAAATCTTGTGCTTCATCAAATTTTCCGTCAAAAATTAATTGACGAACAATTGGAAGTGCTTTTATCGATTTAGAATGTGCATTGCTGTTTGGAGAACCTGCCCAAATGGTTTCTTCGTTCAACTGCAAACGTTCTACTGCCGGATCGCCAAAAACCATTGCGCCCAGACGTCCGTTACCTAAAGGCAAAGCTTCGTTCCAGATTGCAGCTGGTTTATCGTACCATAATTTTAGGTCGCTTTGAGCTGTTGCTGTTAAGGAAAAAAATCCAAGACAGATTGCCGTTATTTTAATTTTTAACTTCATATTCTATGGTTGATAGTTAATAGTTGATTGTTGTTGGTTATTCTCATCAGAGTATATTTTTCGATTTCAACAGATCAATTATTAAATTCATATTTCTTTATTTCTTAAACTTCTAATCAAAAGACAAATATCCTTAAATGACTAGAGCGCGTGAGGGATAGAAGCTGGCTACCGAAGTAGCGCGGATAGCCCGACCCGATTTGAAAAAGGGGGCGAAATATGCGGTTACAAAAGTGCCCCCTTTTTCAAATTGGGTCACGCCCAAATATCATTTCTTAACTTCATACACTTTCAGATTTTTTTCTCCGAACATTTCATATAATTTGTTGATGTCTTTCAATGCGTTTTTTGGCAGATTTTCAGCTTTATTTCCAAAAACATATAATTTCTCATAAGGTTCAATCACACAAGTCGATTCGTCGATTTCTCCTTTATCATTCTTCACTTTATTCAAATCTAGGTTTAAATATTTCGCCATAAACGGATACAAAGCCATACGTTTTGAGATTCCGAAATCGTGTCCTTCCTTTGCAAAATGAGCGTTTCCGACTAAATCTTTCTTTCCATACAATTCATACGTTCTTTGGATAAAAGGAAATTCCAATTCGGGAACTGCCAAAGTCCAGTCTTTTCCGTCAGAAACAATCAATTGTGGTTTTGGTGCCATCATAGCTGAGATTTCAGCGTTATTAGTTCCGTTTCCGCATAAGTGAATTCCACGACCGCTTTCGCATGGACAACCACCTGAGAAATGTGAAGAAACCATCACAACTGGAGCTGAAACTTTTACACGATCATCAATTGCTGCTAAAAACATCGTATGCGATCCTCCACCAGAACCTCCTGTAACACCTACTCTTGACATATCGGCATTTTTTACGGTTGCCAAATAATCTAATAAACGAATTCCCGTCAGCAATTGAACTGTAGATGCAATGCTATTTCTATGCGTTTCTTCTGGAAATTGCAATAACGATTCTCCCCAAGCAAATAAATCGTAACCGACTACAATTGCTCCCATTTTAGCCATCATCGCACATCTGTATTGCTCGTCTTTTCGATATCTTCCGTCTCCGAAATGCCCGTCAGGAGTTATGATAACCGCTGCTTTTTTATTTAACGGATACGGTTTGTAAATCGAACCTGTGGCATAAACGCCAGGTAGAATTTCTAATGCAATATTTTCGACACTATAATCTTTATAAATTCTTTTTGGTGTTAAAATCGGTTTCGATTTAGGCATCGGTGGCGCTTTGTCCAAACCAAAAGATGCAATCATGCAAGCTTTTAATTCTGCTTTACGTTTTTCCCATTGTTCTTTAGTTGAATAAAGGCTTTCTAGATAAAACAAACGTTCTTTTCCTTTATCTACAGAAACTTTATGGTTTTCATATTTACGAATAATATAGGTTCCATCAGGCTGTTTGAAATACATTAATTCAAACGGCGCTAAAATATTAGTCAGCGAAAGCGGTAGATTTCCAGGTTCAATTCTCCAATCTGCATAATCAAGTTCTTTTCCTTTTAATAAACCTCTGTCGTCGTTGATCGTTACGTTAAAAACAGTTTCAATTTTTTTTAAAGTTTCTGAAACTGGTTTTCTAAAATTAGTATCAGAAGTGCTTTGCGCATTGGCAAATGTCAAAGCAAAAATGGAAACTAAGAAGATGTATTTTAAATTTTTCATTTTAATATTGTTGTGTGTTGATACGCTCATGAAACAGATTTACTTCGTAAAGACGCGGATTAAAACGGATTTTCTTTTTCCTAAAAACAAATAAAAAAATCCGTGTCAATCAGCGTTTTCGCGATAGCGAATCTGCGTCATCCGCGTTCCATTATATTGTGCATTCTATTGTATAAATTCCAGATCCTAATTCCAAAACAGGATTTTGCGCTTTTTCATCAAAACCTACTCTAACCTTTTTATTGTCAATTTTTATTTCTGAATTTTTAGCAACTGGCAATTTGATTGTCGCTGTTGTATTTACAGGAATCTGAACCGTCAAAATAAATTTGCCGTCTTTCTTTTCCCAAGAAGAAGCAATTTTTCCATAAACCGATTGATAGTCCGCTTTCGCGAAAGTCATATCACCAACTACTTCTGGCTGAATAAAGAAATGTTTGAATCCTGGCTTTTCAGGATCGGACATAATTCCGGCTAAACTTTGGTAAAACCATTCTTCAATTTGCCCTAACATAAAGTGATTCCACGAATTTCCTTTTCTAGGATCCCATTGTTCCGTTAAAGTGGTCAAGCCAAATTTAATCTGAAAACCATAACCAGGTGCATCGTAATGATTGTGCATTCTGTACATCGTTTCATTTTCGCCGTTTCTTGCCAAAGTCTGAAATAAATAACGATTTCCAACATCTCCCGTTGTTAAACGATCTCCTTTTTCTTTGATATCGGCTAACAGATTTTGCATTACAGCTTCTTTATACTGAGGTTCTACGATATCCATAAAAATCGGAACCGAGTTGCTAAACTGACTCTTTGTTCCGTATTGTTTGGTTTCTTCGTTGAAAAACTCTTTATTGAAGGCTGTTTTAATCTCAGAAGCCAAAGCATTATATTTCTCAAAATCTTCAGTTTTCCCTAATAATTTTGATGCTTTTGCTACTAAATAAGCTCCATAATAATAGTGCGAAGTCGCAGAAAGCGCAATCGGACTATTCTTTGAATATCCTGCAGGATGCGTTCCGTAATCGTACCAATCGCCTAATCCGTGTGAAACGATATGATTTGTTGCTTTCGTTCCTAAATAATCCACGTAATTTTTCATTACTGGAAAATATTTCTCTAATAATGAAGCGTCGCCATAATATTCATAATACATCCAAGGCAGAATAACTCCTGTAACTCCCCATTCTGGAGAATCGGTAAAATCACCTCCAAAAATTACATATTCAGGAACAATGGTCGGAATTAAACCATTATCACGTTGTGAATCAGAAATGTTTTGCATTGTTGCTGGAATGAAATTCTGAAGGTTATAATTGAACATTAAACCTGGACCATTTAGTTGAATTTCTTCCAACCAACCTAATTTTTCACGCTGTGGACAATCGGTAAAAACGCTTTGAAAATTACTTTTTATCGAGTTATTAATCAATTCGTGTGTTTTATTAAAAATTTCATTCGAACATGAAAAACTTCCTGCTTCTCCTGCCGAATTGTAAATGAAATTCGATTTCAATTCAACCAAAGTTGGAAGTTCTTTATTTTTATCTTCTTTGTAATTAATATTTTCAATCTGAACATACTGATAACCGTAGAAACCGAATTTTGGTGTCCATTCTTCCACTCCATCGCCTTTTAAAGTATAATCGTAATAGTATGGTTTTCCAGATCTTCCTTGCGCGATTGTCCCTTCTTCATTTAAACCTTCGGCAACCCAAACACGAATCGTTTGTCCTCTTTTTCCTTTTACTTTGATAGTTGGAAATCCTGAAAGATTCTGTCCCATGTCAAAAACATAGAAATTCGGTTTCAGCTCTTTTACGGTTTTAACTTCATATTGTTTCTGAATTGTAACTGGCGGAGCTGTCTGAGGTCTTAAAACTCCTTTTGGCGCTTCTTGAATGACAACTTTTTTCCACTCTCTATCTTTGAAACCTTTTCTATTCCAGCCTTTCTGTTCTAGATTGGCATTGTAATCTTCTCCTCCAAAAATGCTATTATAAGTAATCGGACTTTTGCTGTATTTCCAAGATCCATCTGACTTTACAATTTCTTCTGAACCATCGTTATATTTAATTTTCATTTTGAAGAATAAAGTCGGCGGACCAAAACTCACAAAGAATTTGGTATATCTTTCTGCAAGCGTATTGTACATTCCGTTTCCTAACAAAACACCAATTACGTTATCGCCTTTTTGAAATTCTTTGGCGCTTAATTCGTAAACATTGTAATTCACTGTTTTATCATAATCTGTCCACAAAGGCGCAAATTGGCTGTTTCCAACTTTTTTCCCATTGATTGTTAATTCGTAATGCCCTAAACCTGAAATATAAACAACGGCTTCTTTGATTTCTTTTTTTACTTCGAAAGGTTTACGAAGCATAATACTTCTTCTTGCCAAAGAATCGGAAGCATTGATAAACGAATTCTTTTTTTCTCTATTGAAAGTGGCTGTGTGGTAATTTCTTCCTTCTGGTAAATGACTGTCGGCTTTTGTAATCGCACCAATCCAAGTCGGATTTAAATCTGATTCTAAAGAAGCGGTTCTGAACGAAGCAGTTCTACTCCATTTTGAAACTTTTCCTGATTGATTCCAAACTTTTACTTTCCAGAAATATTTGGTTTCATTTTTTAATGGTTTTCCATTATAAACGATATGTAGGTTTTTGTCTGTATTAACTCTTCCGCTGTTCCAAATATCCCCATCATCCATTTTTAATTTTTCTTCCGAAGAAGCTACTAAAATCAAATAAGCGACTTGTGATGCATCAGATTCTTTTGAAACCAATTGCCAGCTTAATCTCGGCTGATTCTGAACTATTGCTAATGGGTTTTCAGCCATTTCTGTTGTTAAACGTACAGGCAGAATTTGTGCATTCGAGATGAATGTCATTAAAAAGATAAGTCCTAATAATATGTTTTTGAAATTCTTCATTCTTAATTGTTGAGATTCGTACGCGGATGACACGGATTTACTTCGTAAAGACGCGGATAAAAACTGATTTTTTATTTGTTTAAAAATAAAATCCGTGCAAATCTGCGTCTTCGCGGTAGCGAATCCGTATCATCCGCGTTCTATTTTTTTTGCCACGAATTACACAAATTTCACTAATTTTTGAATCAATAATTATCAAAAATAATTCGTGACAATATATTTTTACAATTTCTTAGTAATCAACGATTCGATATTGAATACTGCTTCTGGAATTAATTTTCCGGTTTGAGGCAGATCGTCGTAATCGTCTGTATCTGGCTCAGTGTCTGGATTTGGCGTGTATCTTTGTTCTCCTGTTCGGAACATAATTCGCTCGAAACCGTCTGTTGGCGCATAAAATATCTTTGTTGATTCTTTTCCATCGTTTACTTTTATAGTGTACTGACGGTTTTTAGCATCTAATTTAACGGTGATTGTATATGCTTTGTTTGCTTCGTATTTTGTAACCGCACTCAAACGCGCACCATTTTTTACCTTTAATTCTCCGTCCGAATCAAAAATCAATCTTACGGAAGGTAATCCTTGTTTATTTTGGAATTCAATCTGTAATAAACCATGATCGTTCTGTTCTGGTTTTACGGTGAAAACGGCTTCCATTTTTGAAGCAAAAGGAATTACTCTTTCAGCACGAGAATAATCAAAATAATCCTGATCTCTTAACGTGAGCCATTTTTTACCATCGGCTTTCTTTTCGATTTTGGTTGATGCCCAAGAAAGATCGTAGGTATTCCATAATTTTAATTCCTCACCATCAGGAAGTGCATTGAAAACATCATTTGCTTGTTCTTTAACCTCTGAAGTTACAGGAACAGGAATCGAAGCTACCCAAATATCTTCTTTATTTACACTATAACCAACCCAAATTTTTCCGTCTGGCGGAGTTCCGTTTTTTTCCGTGATTCCGCGAACGTATTGAGGACCTGCAGATTTGTAGTTTCCGCCGTAACGCATCGGACTTACTTCGCCATGAACTAATAGTAAATCTTTATAATTCAGTCCGTCATCACTTGTTGAAATCGCCAACGGCCAACGATATTCTGATGGATTGTAAAGTGTTGCATAACGATTGTCTGATGTTTTTTGTCCCCAGATTTTAGCGTTGCTGTTTACAAATCCTGGCGCACGTAATGGCATATAATCCCAAGATTTTCCTCCGTCTCTACTGATTGAAGTTAAAGCGTGTTTCCATAAACCAACCACATTTCCGTTTGCCAAATGGTAATAACTAAACGCTTTGTAAGGTTTCTGTAATGGAATCAATTCATCATCACGATCGGCTTCTTCTACCCATTGCTGTAAAACCAATGGTTCTGATAAGATTTCTTCGCAGGCTTTTTTGAAACCTTTGTCTTTTGATGTGGTGTAAAATGGGAATTTCGATTTCGATTTGTCCCAAGTTTTGTTGTATCTGATAAAATAGATTTCGCCAAAACTACCGTCTTTTTTAATTTCACGAATGACACGACCAATTCCTTTTCCGTCGTTTGGATCGTCTTTTTCATCCATTGCGATTCCGTAATACGCTAACGCAAAAAGTCTTTTGTCTTTTGACGTATAAAATCCCATTCTTTGGTGCATAATCGCATCGAGATTTTTGGCAACGCCTTCAACTCCTTCTTTTTTCCATCCATCAGGAATTCTATAAATAGGGAAAATTACTTCTGGTTTTGTCCACGTTACACCATCTTTAGAAGTCATTAGTAAAGTCTGGCTTGGCGGAATATGTTCGCCTGAAGGATCGCTTAAATAATGCAAATAAAAGGTATTATTCCAATACGCCATCATCGGCTGGTGGTTGTATGTCCATCCAAAACCATCCGCTTTTTCAGGATGTTCACGGCTTGCACGCATAATTTGCGTAGCGTGAACTCCAACCGCTGGACTTAACATTCCGTGATGATAATCAATGTTTGAAAGTGTTTTTCCAACATAACGCACTGTGTCGTTTTGAGCATTTACAGCGTTACAAGCCAATATAATTGTGGCTGTGATGATGTTGGTTTTTATGTTTTGGAAAGCAATCATTGTGTTTATTTTTTTGCCACAGATTACACTGATTAAAAAGATTATTTTTTATCTGCTTGATCTGCTAAATCTGCGAGAGTAAATTTTTTCCCGCAGATTTATATTTTTAATTATTAGATCTTAAAAAAATCATTTTAATCTGTGTAATCTGTGGCTATATAATTTATTTTCTATCAATTAATCCTTTTAAAACGTCCGCAGAGATTGTTGTAATCGTTCCGTGTTTATGTCCTTCTGGAAGGCTTATTTTGGAAGAAACATCTTCAAAATGAACAAAATCTGTTGTGCTTAACGCTTTATAATTTTTTGAACCGTAATTATCATAATACAACAACCAATTTTTACCGACTTTCACCACCGTTGGACCTTCAGATAAATACTCCGTTAAAGGTTCTGAACTTTTTTGAAAGGGCCCTAAAGGCGATTTTCCGAAAGCTACTTTTATATTTCGCATTGGTCTTGTATTATCTTTTAAAACCAAAACATAATCCTTTTTGCTTTTTTTGACAATCACACAATCAATTACGCTGAAACCTGGATCGTAATATAATTTTGTATCCGAAAACGTTTTGAAATCCTTAGTCGTTACATAATACATTCTGTGGTTGTTTTTCTCTTCTTCCACTCCTTTTGGATATCTAAACGGAATTGTTGATGCCCAAATAATAATGCATTCTTTTTTTACATCATCATAAAAAATCTCTGGTGCCCAAACATTTACAACTTCTGGTTCGTTTTTCATAACCGGAATATACTGCTGTTCTGACCAATGAATCAAATCTTTTGAACTTGCATAACCAAAACCATTTCCACCTTTCCAATCGGTTGTCCAAACCATGTGATAGGTTCCGTCTGCTCCTTTTGTGATTGAGGGATCGCGCATGATTTTACTGGCTCCGATTTCTGGTTTTAAAAATGATCCTTCCAATCCTTTCCAATTGTAACCGTCTTCACTATATGCCAAATATAAGCCTTCTGTCGCTGGTTCTCTAAATGACGTAAAAAGATATAAATCTTTCTTTTTCTGCGAATAACACACAGCAAAAAGCGAAAGGGTTAGTATAATGAATATTTTTTTCATGATATAAAATCGAACACTAATTTCACGAATTATCACGAATTAAATTGGTGTAAATTCGTGAAATTAGTGTTATTATAATCTATTCTGTAATTGCTTTTTTATCTAAAGAAGCTCCTTTTTTGATTTTCGTTGTAACGTTGTTTAAAACATTATTTTTTAAGAAAATGTTTTTAGTGTCTTTTCCATCGGCTTCGATAAAAACATCGGTTGGGTTGCATGGAAAATTATTACTAATCAATGCATTCGAAACATTATCTAATTTGATAACAGGAACTCCTTTTATTGCTGTTGAAGATCCGACGTTGTCTAAAATAATATTTTTTGAATCTGATATTTTGAAAGAAGAACCTACAGTTGCATTTACTTTTACATCGTGAAATTCAACATCTGTTGCTGTGCTTACGGTAAAACCTTCTTTTCCATCCATATTGATGTTCGAAAAAGTGATGTTTTGAATTGGCATTTCAGTAATTCCAAGAATTTGTCCAGCTTTGTTTACGTTTGAAGCTGTAATATTGCTCATGTGAATGTTTCTGAAAATCGGAGTTTTCTCGGTTACAGGTTCAACTGTGGTTCCTTTATCGTAGAAAAGGCTCAAAACGATAGCTTCTTCTTTGATATTTTTCATTACGATATTATCGACGCGAATATCTTCTACAACTCCGCCTCTTCCACGAGCCGATTTAATACGGATTCCGCGATCTGTTCCATCAAAAACACAGTTTGAAATCGTAATTTTTTTGATTCCGCCCGACATTTCGCTTCCGATAACTACTCCGCCGTGACCGCTTAGCATGGTGCAGTTTGTAATGGTTACATTTTCTGTTGCTTTTCCGTATTTACGTCCGTCTCCGTCTCTTCCTGATTTGATTGTAATACAGTCATCGCCAACGCTGATATGGCAATTTGAAATGTGAACATTGGTACAAGAAGAAGGATTAATCCCGTCTGTATTTGGTGAATGCGGATTGAAAATCGAAATCCCGGTAACGGTTACATTATCACAAAATTCTGGATTGATGGTCCAGAAAGGCGAATTTTTGAACGTAACGCCTTCAATTAAAATGTTTTTGCAGTTATAAGCCTGAAAGAAAGATGGTCTAAAGAATTTCTTATCAACTGTTCTTTTATAATATGGTTCTGTGTAAAGTCCTTTGTTTTGCTCTTCCCACATGGTTTGGTATTTGGTTGGAGGCAATGGTTCTTTTGCCGTTTCAATTCTATACACTTCATTCCACCATGCTTTTCCCTGTCCGTCGATTATACCTCTTCCTGTAATGGTGATATTTTCGACGTCTTTTGCGTAAAATAAGGGTTGAAAACTTTTCATTACAATTCCTTCGTAACGCATTTCTACATACGGAAGAAAATCATCGAAGTTCTCTGAGAACTTTAAAAGTGCTCCAGAATCTAAGTGAATCGTGATGTTGCTTCTTAATGTTAAAGCTCCAGTTAAGTATTCCCCAGCAGGGAAAAAGATCGTTCCACCGCCGTTTTTAGATGCTTTTTCTATAGCGTTCTGAATGGCTTGCGTGCATTTTATTCCTTTGTTGTTTCCGCCTTCGTTTAGGATGTTTAACCAACCGTCGTTTGCGAAAGTGGTGTTTAGTCCGGTAATGAAGCAGAATATTATTAGTATGTTTTTCATGGTTGTGTTGTTTTATTTTGCCACAGATTAAAATGATTAGCACAGATTTTTTACTCTCATTTTTTGTCATTTCGACGAAGGAGAAATCTTCTTTAGTGGCTCCGTATGCTTGAGCAACTTTGTAGAGTTTCTTGCGAAGATTTCTCCTTCGTCGAAATGACAAGATTGTGGATAATTCGTGATTACTTACTCACAAATTGCATTTCACTAATTACTTTTTACTTTTCACTAATCACTTAGTAGACTTCAAAATCAAAACCCAGTCATTACCATCTTCCTTTTTACCTTCAGGTTGAAAATTCTGAGTTCCTTTATTATCAAATGTTCCGATTTTAGTTTTCTTTCCGTTTCTTGGATTGTACCAAGTTGCTTCGAATTTATCTCCTGAAATTATTCCTAGTTTTACTTCAATTATTCTTCCGTTGTAAGTGTATAATAAAGCGTATTTTTCTCCTCTTATTGCAGGAATATAATCGTATTTATCGCCTTGATTAACAACTAAAGAAACATCTGGAACTCCTTCTAAAAATGGCACTTCTTCCATTAATTTCTTAATGTAAACCATTTGTTTTGCTCCTGGCGCATTGATAGCTGATGTCCATAATTCTTTGTTTCCGTAAGCAGGTTTATCGCCTTTTCTGAACATTTGCATTACCGCATTGTGTCCGTAAGTGTAACCAGCTCCGCCTGATAAAACCGACCAATATCCGTAACGGCGAACGTCGTTTGCTGCCCATTTTGGCTGTAAAGTGTCGTGTAAACCGTGCGGAATTCCTTCATAAGATGGTTCTCCGTCAAGTGTCGGTTTCGTTGGTTTTAATTCGAAATCTCTTAGAACAAATTTATAATTATCTTCTTTGAAATTAGTTTTTGATGAATCCTGATCGTATCTTCTATGTCCAGATTGGAACATATTGAAATCCAGCCATTTTTCGTTATGAAAGTTCTCTGAAGAATCTGTTCTTCCAAACGGGTGGAAAGTTACTAACTGATTCGGATTGTTTGTTTTTAAAGTATTTCCGATCGCATTCCAAATATCTTGAAATTCATTTCCGTGTGTGTCTCCACCGTTTAACCAAATTACATTGGTTCTGTTTTTATATCTTTTAGCCAAGAAATCAGCATAAACTATTGCTTGTTCTTTGCTTACTTTATTTCCTTTTGAAACATTTGTTCCCCAAACTGGAACCATGGCTACGTAAATTCCGTTTTTCTGAGCTACATCTAAAGTGTAATCCACATGATCCCAATAGTCATATTGCTTTGCATCTTTAAAATCATTTCCTGCCGTAATCAACGGTTTTGAAACATCTTCGTTGATTAAAGCGGCATCTCCGTAAACATTAACAGCATTGATGTTATGCAAAACCATAACCTGAACTACATTAAATCCTTTGTCTTTTCTGTCTTTGAAATATTTCTCAATTCCTGCTCTATCCAGTTTTCCAAATGCCAGCCAGCCTGTGTCGCCTAACCAGAAAAATGGTTTTTCGTTTTCGGTAACAAAATAATGCTGATTTTTAGATACTTTGATTTCAGGCAGAGATGTTTTTGTTTTGGCAGATTGCGAAAATCCGCTTTGTGCTGTCAACATAAAGCTTATACAAAGAGCGTATAAAGATTTAATTTTCAGATTCATTTTGGGTTGTTTTTGAATTTATGTTTTTTGGGTTTGGTTGCCACGAATTACACGAATTTTCACTAATTTTTATTCTGCTTGTGTTTATTGTTTCACGCAGATTTTGCAGATTGAGCAGATTTAATTTAAAATTAAATTCGTGCCAATTCGTGTAATTCGTGGCAAACCCTTCTTTTACTTTCTTACTACAAAAAGCACTTTTTCTTTTATTTCGGCTTGTGGAATTGTTACTTGTTTTCCTCCAATGATGTTGGCTTTTTTGGTTATAGTTCCTATTGAAGCATTGATTGCAAATACTTCAAATGTACCTTTTTCGTTTGCTAAATCGATTGTGATATCCTGATCATTTTTCAAGAAAAAAAGGTAGCTTTTTCCTTTGTTTTCCAATTTCCAAAGATTGTCTGAAAAGGTATTTCCGTCAACTAATTTCATTTCGCTTAAAGCGGAATAAAACTGAGGCAACTCGATTTTCGGAATGTTTGGCATTGAAGCCCCCGCCATTAAAGCCGGCCATCCAAATCTTGATGAACCGTCTGTTGAATATAAAATGACTTTTTCAGGATATTTTTCTCGGTATTCACGAACGGCACGATAAACTTGATTATCAGTTTCTTTTCCGGTTTTTAGTTTTCTGGCGTGCTGTCTTGGTGCTAAATTTACACCTCCTTGCGGTGCATAAGCTGAGCCGTCTTCTTTGTAATACCAATAACGAATGTCAATTACATCAACGGTTTTTACTCTTTTGGCATCATTCAAAATAGCATCCTGAACATCTTTTGTCGCGCTTAAACCGATTAAGCCTTTTTTACCTGTTTCGTCTTTCCATTTTTGAGCTTGGTCAATCCAGAATTCCATAAAATGTAATGGACCAGTATATTCTGCACTTGTAAGCTGAATTACATTGCTGTTTTCCTGAAAGTTCTCAAATGATTTTCTGATGAAACCTTCGTGCAATTTTCTTCTTTGAGCATTTGTAATATCGTAAAACTGCTCTGCCATAAAAATACGTTTGTCTCCTGCATAAGGCGGTGGCTCCGGAAAACCTGTGCTGTTGATATTGTTTGCTGAACGCCAAGGCGAACTTGCCCAGTGAGCTCCTGCTTCTAAAATATTATGCTGAAAATATTGCTGATTGATTAACAATTGTCCGTTTGGTTCTGCTAATGTTGCAAACTGTGCTAAACGATTCCAATACCAATCGTTGAATTTTGTTAAATCGTATTTACTCAAATGATCCCAAGCTAGATCTTGTCCGCTTCTTGCAAAAGGCTGTTCGTAAAACGGAGGCCAAACATCGTCATCAACTCGGCGTACACGTTCGTGATCGTCCATTCTTCTGTCGTACCATAAACCGTAATTATGTTCTAAGGCAACGATATTATTTTTTGTCAAATAATCTACAGTCTCCTGAACTTTATCCGTCAATCCATTTCCTGTTCTTCCTGGAACGAAACGAGTGATGTGCGGTGTTGATTTATTAACGAAATCATCACTTAAATCACCTCTCCACCAAGCTACGTTGGTTTGTTTTCCAGCAATTACTTTTCCTTCAAATGTCAACCAACCGTTTTCTGTTGTTACTTTAGAAGCTGATTTTTCTGTTTTATTTGAAGCAACTTTTAAATCGTTTGCATTTTTTAAACCTTTACTGTCTGTATTAATTGGATTTGCTTTTGAAGCTTCTGCAATCAATTCTTGTAAACTTTTTGCAGTCGTTGCTGAGCTTTTAGTCAATTCCGCAGCCACTTCTACACTCGGACTTGAAGAAGCTTCTGAACCTAAATCGTAAATAAATGGCTGAACCGGAAGTTTTCCTAATCTGGCTTCTAGTTGTGTGTAGAATAAACTTCTTGGACCGATATGTTCGTTTACGTTTTTCCAATGTCCGTTTCCTCCAAATTGCCCCCAAACTCCAAAAGCCCAGTTTTGTGCTGTTGGCGGACTATAACATTCTACTTTTGATGCCGATGATTCCCAAATAACAGAATTCGCCGATGTCCATCCTGCACCTCTTCCACCTTGTTCTCTGTTGTTATAACTTAAAGGTTTTCCGTCGATATTGGCAATGTCAAATAAAACTCCAGTTGCCCAGCTTCCTATTGTTCCACTGTTTTCGAAAGGCAAATGTGATTCACATTGTACGAAAGCATTTGGACCAGTTGTTCCAAATCCGCCTACAGCGAAATCATGATATCCAAATTCTGAATAACAGCGTTGGAAAAGTGTCTGTTGACCTTCTGTATAAAAAGTATGTCTTCTAAATGAAGCGATTTCAGAAATTGGTTCTGTGGAAATACAATCTTCAACTGTAATTTGCTGACTAGTTTTTAAAATCGTAACCGCTCCGCCTGCAAAGTGTTTGAAATTCACTTGTTTTACCCAAGCATTTCTAGTATTTTCAATGCTGATTGCTTGCCAACGGTGTTCTTCGTCTTTTAAATTTGAAGGATTATAGGCTGATTTTATTAAGATATTTTCAATTCCGTTATTTTCAATTCTTCCCTGCCAAGAATAAACTGTTACTTTTGAAGTTCCGAAAACATCATCTAAAGACATTGTGATTGGAGCGTTTACCGTTACTTCGTTTCCGTATATTTTGGTTACGACACGATTCCAAGTTGTAATCCAGTCTCCTTTTTTCCAGCCAATCCAAGAAGTTTCTCCACCGAAATCCTGCATGTTTACTTCTTTAATGAAATTATCCGTTAAAGGTTTGCTGATTTCGATTTCGTCGCCAACTTTTAATTTTGAAGTATTTTTTAGTTGGATTTTCTGCGTTCCAAGTGGCGTGTAAGAATTTGCGAATTCAAATGAATCTTTGTAAACTTTATCATTTTCACCCAAAATTCTAATTAAAGCTTCTCTTTCTAAACCAGTTCCTAAAAGTACGGTTCCGTTTTCCGCATTTCCGCTTCCTCTTAAAACAACTCCCGATTTTCTAATGTATAATGTTCCGCTGATTTTGAAAGTTCCTTTGTCCAATAAAACAGCTCCACGAAATCCTGATTTATCTGGTTTTAATGCACTTACATAATCAATCGCATTTTGGATTTTCTGCGTTGCATCTTCTTCTAGTTGAGATACAAAAATTTTGTTGTCTAGATTCGGAATTGCAACTTCAGAGTTTCTATATCCTGCAAAAGAAAAATCAGGGATTTGATTTCCTTGATTATCTTTTGTTAAAGAAAGTTTTCCTTCTTTGGTTTTAACGATGTCTGGGAAATTGTTTTGGGCTGTGATGTTGGTACATATAGACATCGCAAAACACATTATTACTAATGTGTTTTTTAAGCAAGAGATTATATTTTGTTTAATGAAATTCACTTTTTCTTATTTTAAATTTCAGGGTTTAGATTTTATATTCTTAAAATTAACCTTTTAAAGAACAATAAATTTATAAAATCCTATTTTCTCCAATCTTGTCATTTCGACGAAGGAGAAATCGCACTAAAAACTCCACTCTGAAAATCGCCAATCTTTGTCGAATTACTTGTGTGATTCCTCCTTCGTCGGAATGACAAACTGGATGGATATTATTTCTGTGCTTAAACCTGACAGGTTTTTAAAAACTGTCAGGTTTGCGTTGAGAATATTTAACTAATTAAAATCCTTATTGTAATAAAGACTTTAATTTCGCCAATGTATCCGTATTATTTTCAACTTTTGTCCAGTCAATTTTACTGTTTGGATCTATTCCGTTAAAATACTTTTCGATATTCGTATATCCGTCTCCGTTTGCATCTTTATTGGCGTCTGAAGCATCATTTGGATTTAATCCAAATTTCTTCTCCCATGCATCTGGAATTCCGTCGTTATCTGAATCTTTGTACGCTTTTCCTTTGTAAGTCGGATATCCACCAACTTGATCAGGATGCGTTATAATTCCTTTTTTATAAGAATCAGCTGGTAATCTTCTTTTGATAAATTCTTTTCCAATTGAATTTTCTAAACCGTCTTTAACTTCGATTTTTCCTGTTTTAACTTGTTTCAGAATTCTTTCGTCAACGGCATCTCTTTTCGGAATTGTCGCTCCAACATTCGCTAAAACAAAATCATAAGCTTCTTCTGCTTTCATAATAGTGATATGAGGCATTGAGAAAGGTTTTGGCACTTTGATATCTGCTAAGAATTCTTTTGTTTCTGCTTCTGGAAGGTTTTCCAATTGCACTCCACCATTCCAGTTATCTGCTGTAACTTCTGGAGAACCTACAATGAAGTTTCCTGAAACATAAGCTCTTCCGTATTGTTTTGGTTCAATATATCCAGATTCTGGTTTTACGATTCTATGCGAAATAGGTTCGTTTTGCGGTGTAATTGGTCCTGGTTTAAAGTAGTTGTTGATGATGTTTAACATCGAACGATAATCACCTCCGTCAAGCGTACGATTCCACCAATTAAATACTACGTTATTCACAAAATTAAAGTCGCCATACATTCCGATAGAAGCATTTCTAGAAATGTTGTCAGCCCATAAGTTGCGCATAAACGTACTATTTAATCCGCCAATCGTGCTTCCGAAAGCATGATTGTAAGTATCTAAACCTTCTGATGAAATAGTGTTTTGAATTGTGATATTACAAGCAGGAAGTTTCTCTAATTTCGATTTTGCATTAGCCGCAAATTGATGTCTGTATAAAGAAATATTTTCGTCTAATCCCCAACTTACAGAGCAGTGATCTACAATGATATTTCCCATTGGATTTCCACCCAAAGCGTCATCTCTTCTTGTTACTTCCGTTTCGCCACGTCTAAAACGCATGTGTCTGATAATAACATCGTGTGTGTCGATTTCTAAAGTTTCTCCAGCAATACAGATTCCGTCACCAGGAGCAGTTTGTCCAGCAATAGTTACGTAAGGCGCACGCATGCTGATTCTCTTTTTTAAGCGAATAATTCCTGAAACATTAAAAACAATAGTTCTTGCTCCAACTGCTTCACAAGCTTCACGGAAAGTTCCTTTTCCGCTGTCTTCCAAACTAGTTACAACAAATATTTTTCCGCCACGACCACCTGGAGTGTAAGCTCCACCACCTTCTGCACCTGGAAAAGCTGGAATATCAGCATGAACAAAATCTTTAGGATAAGAAGCCCAAGGTAAATAAGGTCTTCCCTCTCTAGCTTGTTCTTTTATGATATGATAATTAGCTTTCCAAATTTCGCCAAGTCTTGTTTCTTCTTCAGTTAAAAGAGCATCGGCTTTTTCTTGAACAGGTTTTGGAATTACGGGATATTGGGCATACGCAGATGAGAAAAGAGAACAAAATGAAAATGCTAATAATGTTCTTTTCAAGGTAAGATTAGGAAAAATATTTTGCATGGAATTGATGGTCTAAGGTTTAATAGTTTTTGATAGAAAGTTAAATCAGAATTTAATCTTTTTTAGAAGTAGAGTCTTTAGCTTTATTTTTTTCTCTTTCTTCAACACGTTTATGCCAATCAGCACTTTCTTTGTTAAGATCGTAACCTTGTTTAGATAAATAATTGTTGATTCTTCCTTTGTATTTACCAAACCAGCCGTGTTTTTCTTTAGAAGAACCGCCATCCATTGCATGTTCTCTTGCTTCAACTAAAGCTTTATAAATGTAATCTTTTTGTTCTGCAGTCAAGTTTGGAAGCATATCATTATAACCTGCAACTGTGATAGGAAGCACGCCATAAGTCATTCCGTCTTTAACCTCAGTAATTTTGTCTTCTGATAATTCTTTACCTAATTTTTTGATGTAAGATTTATGCAGTTTTGCAATTGATTCGTCTGCTTTTGATTTTAACTTATCAATTTTTTCATTTTGTTTTTCTTTTGCTAAAGAAGTGTCTTCTTTTACTTTTTTGATTTCAGCATCTCTTCCGTCTTGGATTTCAGTTAAATCTCTGAATTGCTGAGCAATAATATTTGAAACTGCTTTTTCTTTTGCTTCGTTTTTCAAATCTAATTTGGTAACGATTTTTGCAGCTCTTTCATTTGTAACCTTTACATATTCGGGGTCCAAATGCTGTTGTGCACTTAAAGTTGAAAATGCAAAAACCAACGATAATAAGCCAACATTTAATTTATTTAGTGCCATGATTTTTATTTTTAGTATTTGAAAACATTCTTGTTTTAATTTGACAAGAATGTTTTCAAAAATTGTTCCTATTTTAAATCTAATAAAGGTCTAACCAAAGTTTCTTTGTTATTAGCCAAATCTTTCCAGTCAACTTTTATTGCTGGATTTACTCCATTGATGTAATCTTCAATATTAGAGTAACCATCTCCGTTTAAATCTCCTTTTGCATCAGATGGATCATTTGGGTTTAAACCGTATTTTTTCTCCCATGCATCTGGCATACCGTCTTTGTCTGTATCTACATACGCTTTACCTTTATAGTCAGGATATCCTCCAACTTGAGAAATATCTGTAATAATTCCTTTTTTATAAGAATCCATTGGTAAACGTCTGTGTTCGAACTGATAGAATTCTTTTTTCTCTAAACCTTTAGCATATTCAGGAACTCCAGTTTTAACCGTTCTTACAATTCTTTCGTCTACTTTATCTCTAATTGGTAACGTTGCTCCCACATTTTTAAGTACAAATTCATAAGACTCTTCAGCCGTCATAAATTTATTGAACCAAGGCATTGGGAAAGGCTTGTCTGCTTTCATTTTATCGAAATACTCTTTCGATTCATCGTAAGTCATTAACTCTCCTTTTTTATTTTCAATTTGGATTCCGCCATCCCAGTTGTTTTTTGTAACTTTTTCGTTATTATTCACAACATTTCCGTTTACATAAGCTCTACCGAAAACCATATAAGGCAATTTGCTTCTTCCAGATTCTGGTTTTAAGATTCTGTAGCTAATTGGCTGAGTCAAATCGGTAACTGGTCCTGGTTTGTAAAAGTTATTAATGATATTATAATTCGCAGTATAATCTCCACCATCAGTAGATCTGTTATACCAGTTGAAAACTACGTTATTCACAAAATTAAAAATTCCATTCCATCCAATAGAAGGATTTCTACCAGCATTATTAGCCCACATATTTCTCATAAAAGAGCAGTTTTCACCACCCAAAGTACTTCCGAAAGCGTGATTGTAAGTATCTAAGGCTTCACCAAATAAACTATTTTGAATAGTAATGTTTACGGTTCCAACTTTTACATCTGGATAACCAGGTCCTGGACTATAGATATGTCTGTAAATTGACATATTTTCATCTAATCCCCAAGTTGCAGAAACGTGGTCGATCATGATATTTCCAACAGGATTTCCTCCAATTGAATCGTCTCTACGTCCAACAAAAGTTTCTCCTCTACGGAAACGCATATGTCTGATAATTACGTCGTGCGTATCAATCCAAGTAGATTCTCCTGCAACACAAATACCATCTCCAGGCGCTGTTTGCCCAGCAATTGTGATGTAAGGTGCACGAATAATTAATGGACTTTTTAATCTGATAATTCCTGAAACATTAAATACCACAATTCTTGCTCCTCCTTTTTCGCAAGCTTCACGTAAAGTTCCTGGTCCGCGGTCTTCTAAACTTGTCACTACGTAAACATTTCCACCACGTCCACCGAAAGTATACATTCCTCCTCCTTCAGCACCTGGGAAAGCTGGAATTTCTGCCTGTGGTAAATCTGTTGGTCTTGATGCCCACGGAATGTAAGGCTTACCATGCTTTGCCTCTTCTTCAATAACAACTAATGCTTTTTCCCAAGCTTCGTCAGAAAGTCTTTGAGCTTCTGCTTTAATTGCTTTTTCCTGAGCCTGAACTTCTGGACTTATTTTAGGGTATTGAGCAAAACATTTTGCACTTCCCAAAAAAAGTAGAGATGCGATAAATAATGCGGAATTTTTCATGTTAATTTTTAATTATGGTAATTCTTTTAAACAAATCACCTGTATCTTTTGAGAAGAATACAGGTGAAAAGCTTTTCTTTGATTTTAAAATCTATTCTTGGTAATTGTAATTTCCATCTGCTCCATTACCATCTTTCCATCCGATAGTTTGTGTCAACCAAGGATTACTAACCAAAGCACTTTGATTAAGTCCCATGATATAGTAGTTTGATCTCCATAATATTGGAGTAGCAACACTATTCACATTATCCATTGGTGTTGGAGGCGAACGCAATTCAAAATTAGCAGTATAAAAAGTTGCTAAAGCTGTAATTTGAGCTTGGAAGTTTGATGCATCTGGATCAACAGAAATAGAAGCGCGAGCAGCTGCCAAAGGATCAGTACCTGCTGCACTAGTTCCATTTTTATAATGTAAATAATTTCCAATACGTTGTGTTCCGTTTATTACTGGAATACCTAATTTGCTATTTGTGTTATCATTAATTGCTGCATCATCACTATAAAGCATCCATCTTTGAGTATCCCAAAAACGTTTTCCTTCATAAGCTAATTCCACTCTACGCTCATATAAAACAGCTTCAAGAGCTGCATATTTGTCTCCTAATGTACCAATTCCGTAATTTTCAGCTGCAGGAATTCCTACACGTTTACGGATTCTTCCTAAATACTCTGTAGTATTTGCAATATCTCCTTTCGCAGCATAACATTCTGCAATGTTCAATAATAATTCAGCATAACGATATTCTATAATATCTGTTCCAGAAAGCTGGTAGTTTGATGCATTACTTACTGTAGGACTAGACATTTTACGAACAAAAGCTGGACTTGATACATCATTACCCATACTAAATGCTACACCAGTAGTTGCATTTGTAGACCAACGATATGCCCAAACTGTAGGTGCTGCAGCTGTAGTTAAACTGTTGTTGTAAGGCCAGTAACTTCCTGAGAAACCAAATGTTCTATAAAAACGTGGATCACGATCTCTAAAAAATAAGAATGCATTATAGTTATTTGCTGCTGTCGGTCTTTTTCCGTTTGCCATAGGAAACAAATCAATCATACCTTTTGGAGCTTTAACTCCACCACTTCCTTGTCCTCCTTGACTTGCCAAACGAATCGATCTCTCCCAACCATTGTTTGATTGTAAAGAAGTAGTAACTGTAGTGCTACTTGCTAAAAGTTTAATTGCAATTGCTTCTGAAATAAATGCGTTATCATTAATATAAAACATTCTTTCCCAATCTCTTGCAGTAGTTCCATATAAACCATGACCTTGCGAACTTAATTCTGCTTCTGCTGCCAATCCAGCTGCCAAAGCGGCATCCCATCTTGAAGTTGAAGAATCCCAGTTTTTATTAAATAATGGGCTAGCATAAGTTAATAAAACACGTGATTTTTGAGCTAACGCCGCACCTTTAGTAAAACGACCGTAATCACTAGCTGGCCATTTACCTGGTAATAAACTAGCTGCTAAGTCAAAGTCAGCTGTAATTTGAGCAACTAATTCAGTTACTGTCGCTCTAGGAATCTTAATTGATGGATCATCTTTAGAAGGAGTCTGAACAGTTGTAACAATCGGAACACCTCCATAAGTACGCATTAAATCAAAATATTGAACTGCGCGTAAATAATACATCTGTCCTTTAATCTGATCGCGAAATGTCTGGCTCAAATTAGCTCCATCCACATCAATTCTTTCCAACATAACATTAATATCTCTAATTCTGTTATAAGGGTCATTAGCAGGATTTTCAACTAATGTTTTTCCGAAATAACCAGATCCATCTGCTGCAGTTCCTAAAGTTATATTTGGATTAATCATAGCAGAAATACCTCCTAATTCTTCTGTATAAGTAGACTGAGTAGTTGTAAAAGATCCAACTACTACCGCAGTTGGAGTTTTATATCCATCATAAAAATCGTAATATAAATTGTTTACGTACCAATTTACACGTTCTTCACTTTTAAAGAATTCTGCATCGTAATATTTATATTGCTTTTTTTCTTCTAAAAAGTCGTCACTACAAGAAACTCCTAATACCATTAAAAGAATCATTGTTATATATGTACAAATTTTTGCTTTCATAATTGTTTTAATTAATATTAGAATGATACATTCAAATTGATTGACCAAGTTCTAAGAGTTGGATATCTAGAAGCTGAATCATCATACATATTTCTATAATGATCTGGATAAGGATTATACAAATCCCATAAGTTATTACCTGTTATTCCTAAAGTTGCTTTTGAAATATTAATTTGTTTCATTGCTTCCCTTGGAAGTTCAAATCCAACGCTCATATTTCTTACCACACATCTAAATGTATTTAATTGCCAGAAATCTGATGGAGCAAAGATATAATCTTGTTGTGCCATATTAGGATATTTTCCGTTAGGATTATCAGTAGCATCGTACATATCATTCCAGAAAGATTCATGAGCCCAATCATTATGAGCAGACGAAGTCCCTTGTTTTACTAGATCGATAGCATTGTAACCTCCCCATGAAGTTTGAATCTGAGTTTTGAAGTAGAACGTTTTATACTTGAATCCTAAATTACTTGTAAAACCGTAAGTTCTGTTATTATTAGCTAATTTAACATAATCTTCATTTCTCATAATTCTACCATCAGCACCTGCTTGAGTTCCTGTTGAAGCATTATAAACTCCTGCTGTATCCTCGTAAGCTAACATTCCTTTACGCATAGCATTTACGTTAGTGATACCCATATAATTAGGAACTCCACCAACAGCAGTAGCTCTCTGTGTTAAATAACTCCAATAGTTAGCTACATCTTCATCAGTTCTTAAGATACCATCACCTGTTGAAGTTTGTTTCCAAGTATTGAATCCCCAAACTGGAAAAAATGTGGAAGCTCCAACTGTTGTTATATTTGTATTTGCATCAGTTCTAGCAAGATTAGGATATTTTTTAACTTCATTATTATTGAATCCAAAGTTTATCCCTACACTATAGCTTAAATCTTTTTTAATATTGTCATTCCAATTTAAGCTAAACTCACTTCCCCAAGCATCAACAGCTGCATAATTCACCTCTGCAAAACCACCTCCAACTGTAATTGGAGTACCTGCCTCACCTGCTAATCCGATCAACATCTCTGTAGATTTATCATAGTAGAAATCAGCTGAAAGTTGCAATCTGTTTTTTAAGATACCAAGATCAATACCAAAGTTGTTTTTGATAGTAGTATCCCAATGTACATCTACGTTTGGATTTGGTCTCGGTGTAATTCCACCTCCTAAAAGACCTCCGCTGTTACCGAATTGAGCTCCTTTATCTGGCAATGGTTCATAAAACTGTAGCCATCTCCAGTAGTCAATATTATCTTTTCCTGTTTTACCAATTGAATAACGTAATTTCAAATTACTTACCCAAGATACATTATCAGTAAACCAGTCTTCTTTAGAAACAACCCATCCTAATTGCGCACCTGGGAAAAAGCCCCAGTAATTATTCGGAGCAAATTTAGTAGAAGCATCACTTCTAAAAATAAACTCAGCAAGATATCTATCTTTAAAACTGTAGTTTACACGTCCCAAGTAAGACTGTGTTCCAGACTCCACTTTTACAGCTTGTGAGTTTGTACTAATTGGTCCAGCAGTCGTACTATTACCTAAGAAATCTTTTGAAGTTCCTTCGTAAGCTAAACGAACATTTTTATTCCATGCTTCAGATTGCTCATAACCAAACATCGCAGATACATTATGATTTCCAAATGTTCTAGCATATGTTGCAAAAAAGTTAGCTTGTACTAATTTATCTAAATCTGTAGTATAATAAACTCTAGAACCACGAATATTTGTTTCTACAGCATATATAGAATTAGGGTTTTCTAAGTGGTTATCAGCTAATTGGTAATTTGTTATTCTTGCCAAATCATACGGTAATTGGTATTGCTCTGTATAACTGCTTGATTGGCTTCTAGCAAAACTTCCTTTTACGCTTAAACCTTTTACAAATGGTATTTTATATTCTAAAGATAAATTCACATTATATGAAAATTGCTCTTCTATTTGTTTTCCAGCATCTAAACCTGCAAAATAGTTCCATCCTGCAATAGTTGTATTAGCGTTAGCACTTCCTAAGTTACGATCTGTACGTGGAAACGGAGACATCCAATATTCTTTTCCACCAACAGTAGTTGACCATGGAATGTATTTTGGCATGTGTAACAAGTAAGCATAATCTGCTTGTTCTCCACCAGCAGCCGAACCAAAACTACTATCGTTTAAGTTTGCTGAAGCTTTAGAGAATGATTTTGTTACGTCTGTTGTAATAGCAGAAACGGAAGCAGAAAATTCTAAATCTTGAGAGATTTTAATAGTAGTTCCTGTTCTGAAATTCCATTTTTTATAATCTTGCTCTCCTAAATTAGCTCCTTGATCAAAGTAAGTAACACCTGCAAAATAAGTTGCTTTTTCAGTACCTCCACTTGCAGAAAGTGATTGTCTTTGCTGAACAGCAGGCATCCAAGCTTTTTTAAGCCAATCATAATCTAAACCTTTCATTTTTTCAAGCTCTGCAGCAGAAAAATATTTAGATCTGTCAGCATCCAAGTTAGAATTTAAAAATCTATTTTTCCAAATTCCATGCTCATAAGCATTCATTGTTTTACTATGGCTTACTGCATCATTCATTGCATATTGGCTGTAGTATGTAAATTTTGGTTTTCCAGATTTTCCTCTTTTAGTCTTTACTATAATAGCACCTTGAGAAGCTCTTGATCCATAAATTGCTGCAGAACCGTCTTTTAAGACTGTCATACTTTCAATCTCTGAAGGATCTAACTGGTTAAAGGTATCTAAAGTAGGTTTTCCATTTTGAGGATCAATTTGCACCATATCATCAATAACTACTAAAGGAATATTCGAATTACCATCTTTAGAAAATCCAAAAGTCTGACGTATTTGAAGTGTTGCTGCATCTCCAGGACGACCCGCACCTCCAGATACACTCACTCCTGGAGTTAAACCTCTTAAAGCTTCAGATAAATTCGATACAGGCAAATCCTGAAAATCGTCTGGTTTTAAAGTAACAATAGCTCCAGTAACATTATTTTTCTTTTGCGTACCGTATGCCACAACTACAATATCATCTAATACATTAGAATCATCTTGCATTTTAACATCCAGGTTAGTACGGCCATTTAAAGGAACTTCTGTTTTTTTCATTCCAATAAATGAGAAAACCAATGTTGCTCCTGGCTTAACCTTAATCTGATACTTACCATTGTAATCTGTGGTAACTGTATTCTTCGTAGATTTTTCCGTTACGTTTACTCCCGGAAGAAGGCCTGATACATTATCAATTACAGTTCCTGTTACTGTAACTTGATTACTTTGAGCATAACTCAGCATACTCATCAATGTAAACAAAAGAAAACTACATCTTTTTATAAGTGCTTGTTTCATAAATGTTTTTTTTGGTTAGGTTATTAATTGTTAGTTAGTCATGTTAAACATGTCTTAATTTTAATAAAATTTTACTTAAAGAAATCTTAAAGCTTTTTATTAAATGTTTAAAACACATTTATTTTAGTATTCCAAAAATATAACGATGATATATGAGAACCGTCCTGCTGTATCCTGTTTTAATAGCATAATTTCAAAAAAAATGAGACAAAAAAAACAATATTAATAAAAAACGGACGTAAAAAATAAACGATGTAAAATATTCAAGAGAAATGATTGCTTAAAATAAAATTTATAATCCTGTTTTGATCAAAAAACAATAAGATTTTTATCAAAAATATACATATACTATTTATTCTGCAAAACTAGGCGTTACCATAACTGATGCATAGAGGCTTATAAATAGTTCTATTTTACGAAAACGTTAGAGATAATTATTAAAATAACATTTAATTTACATTAAAAAACCTACAAAAACAATACAGGATACTATTAAAATAAGACTAAAAAATATTATAAAATAAAAAATATTTTTAAAAGTAAATTCTGACCAATGAATTGTAAACGATTACATTTTTAATTTTTGAACTCAAAAAACGAATAAAAAACCCGCTAACCATCAAAGGCAGCGGGCGTTAAGCTAAAATTATTTTATTCAATTAAAATTTACAAAATTTTAAAGTTTTAAGGAACTTATTTATTCGGATTCCATCCGTTAAAAACCAAATCTTTTTTATATTTCTTAATATCTTCTTTCTTCAACTGATGTGACCATGAAACACGCTGAGACAAATCTTTTGCACTCAACCCTTTACTGCCGTATTCTGCATAATAAGCCGTTTTATCTTTATCAGGAAATCGAGAATCAAGCCAAGCATTCCAACCTTCTGGAATAATGTGCGAACCTAAATCTGTATTAATAAAAACAGTTTGTGCATAAGGTCTCCAAGGTCTTCCCAGAAATACTTTATCAACAGATTTGTCTTTTGCAGTAAGCTTACAATCAACAAAAACAAATCCGTAGGCTTGCCCTTGCGGAGTTGAAGCTGCGGTAATATAAGAGTTCGTTAAACTTTCAATGTTGCATTTATAAAAATAAGCCGTTGCGGCTCCAAAGATAAAATCAGTTGTTCCGTTGATAAAACAATTTTCGAAATAGGTTCTTGTATTTTCTTGTGATAAATAAAGCGTATCTTGATTTCCTAAAAGATTACAATTTTTCACAATAACTCGATCACTTTTTATGTGAAGCGCAACCGCCTGTCCTACTCGTCCCGCGCTATTTTCGACAGTTAGATTTTCAAGTGTACAATCATTTCCTTTAATTAAAAAAGAATACGAAGTTGAAGTTCCAAATTCTTTTTTACCCGACGGATCTGGTTCTCGAAGCGGTTTCCCTGAATAATCATCAAATGAAATTATCGTTTTATTTCTGTCTAAACCTTTTAAAGTAATAAAGGGTTTTGAAGCAGGAATTTCCAATTTCTCGAAATACTTTCCTGGCTTTATAGTAATTATAACTCTTTTCTCTGAATCGTCTTTGACATTATTAACAGCTTCCTGAATGGTTTTAAAATCTCCAGAACCATCTTGGGCAACGGTTAATGCTAATTTATTATCGAGCGTTTGAGCTGATATTGACAATGTCGTTATTAAAAATAGAGTTAAAATGTATTTCATTTGTTTTTTACTTTTTTTTGTCATTTTGACGAAGGAGAAATCACACTAGAAATTGCGCAATCTAAATCGACAATCTTTGGCGAGTTACGTATGTGATTTCTCCCTTTCGGTCTAAATGACAAACTGAACGATTAATATCTTTGACAAAATTTAAAAATCCGTTTTTAATCCGCGTCTTTACGAAGTAAATCCGTTTCATCTGCGTCCAAAACTTAATGCGACATCCAAACCGTCATTTCGCCTTTTCCTTTATTCCCCCATGCAAAATAGGGAATCAATTTTACAGATACTGCCGTTGCATCTTTAGAAGAAAGCGGTTTGTACAAAGATTTATTCCATGAATTATTAGAATTTATAACCGCTTCTGCATCAATGCTAACTAAGTTTCTATTATTCAATGTAAAAGGGTTAGTCGTAAATTTTGATTTCAAATTCAAAGCCACATCATTCACACTAACTTTTGCAGGAAGCTGATCAGATTCTAAACAATAAACCAAAGGTCCTCTTTTTACAGCTACTTGATTTTTAACTTCTTCCACTAACGGATTTGCTTCCATTAATTCTACTGGCATAGGAAGATTCAATTCGATCACGTCTCCTTTTTTCCATTTCTGATTTAATTTCAGATAAGTTCCAGAAACGATTTTATCTGTAATTTTCGAATTATTCACCGAAACTTCAGCATTCTGACTCCAACCCGGAATTCTTAAAAAGAAATTTTGTAAATCTTTTGGCGCTTTTACAATTTTCAACGTTATTTTTCCGTCCCAAGGATAATTAGTTTGTTGTTCAATTTCTATTTCTTCTCCGTTTAAAGATTTAGTTTTTAATGAATTACTTCCATATAAATTCACATACAAACCATCTTTTGAAATATTATAAGCATAATTTCCAATTTCTGCTACAGTTCTCGTTACGTTTGGCGCACAACAGTTTGATAATGCAATATAACCTTCACGTTCATTTCCCCATCTTTGATGAAACGGTAAATCATTAGAAACATTCAACGGATTGTTATACAAGAATTTTTCTCCTTCTAAATCCATTCCCGAAAGTACACTGTTATACAATGCCAGTTCTACAATATCAGCATATTTTGCATCTCCCGTAATTTGAAGCATTCTCCAATTCCATAACACATTTCCAATATTGGCGCAAGTTTCGGTATGAGCTGTTGCATTTGGCAATTGAAAAGGTCTTCCGTAAGCCTGATGAATTTTCTGAACTACAGTTGGATCATAAGAAGTTCCATCTGGCGAAACTCCATCGTATAAAGAACCACAACCTCCTGTAATATACATTTTACGATACGTAACATCATCCCAAATCGATTCTAAATTATCCAGTAATTTTTTCTCTCCTGTTTCTGCATACAAATCGGCAACTCCAGCGTAAAGATAATTTGCTCTCACGGCGTGTCCCATTGCGGTTGTCTGTTGTCTAAACGGAATTCGATCTTGATTATCATCGGTTCCGTCATTTGTGGTTCCGCGAATATCAATTAAATTATTAGCTAACTCTAAGTATTTTGGATTTTTAGTCGTTCTGTACATTTCGACAATTCCCATATAATGTGACGGGCAAATTGCATTTCGAGCCAATTCTGGTGAAGCTTTTTTGTAAAAATCATACAAGAAATCGGCAACACCTTTTGCGATGTTCAAAAAGTTTGTTTTTCCCGTGGCACGATAATGAACACAAGCTGCAGTCATTAAATGCCCCATATTGTATTTCTCAAAACCTAATTGTTTTTTAACTTCTTCTGGGCCTAAAGTTCCCCAACGTTCGTCGATTAAAACTGGCGTATGAATATAACCATCTTTGCGCTGTACTTTCGCGAAAAGCGCAATGGCTTTATCCATTTCTGCATCGAGTTTTTTATCTTTTGTAACGGCATAAGTCGCTGCCATTCCTTCAAAAATCTTATAGAAATCACCATCATGAAACGAAGGCCCTTTAAAAGTTCCTTTGCTTAATCCTGCAGCAATTTCGAAGTTTTTATAAGCATGAGAAGTTTCATTATGATACAAATCCCACATATATGGCAATGTGTTTTTGGTTTCTACATCAAATTGTTCTTTCCAAAAACCGTTTGTCCATTTTACGTCTTGTAAGCCTACACTTTGTAATTTAGAATACGGACTTTCTGAATTCGCAACCAAGCCTTTGTTTTGAGCAAACACTCCAGTGCTAACAAAAAACAATCCTAGGGAAACATTTAATATTTTTTTCATTCTTTTATAATTTTGAACCATATAAGCAATATAAGTTCATTTAAACTAACCTTTTTAAACTTTCGCAATACAGATTAAGTCAAACTTATAATATCTTATATCACTTATATGGTTTAATAATTTATTTTACGAAGAAATTAATCGTTCTGCTCATCGAATCTCCATCTGCATCTTTTACCGTTAAGACGAAAGATGCGAATCCTTTTTCAACTGTTGTAAACTGAATTTCTTTTCCTTTTAAAACAACTTTCCCATTTTTAACATCAGAGAAAGTATAAACCGGTTTGTTTTCGTATCCTTTAAAATAATCTGCAACACTTAAAGTTTTTTTCTCTCCCGAATTCACAAAATAATGAGGCTGAGCCAACCAATCTAAATAATTATCCAACTGCGTAAATCCGTCTTTATCAGTATCTGAATTTGCATCTGAAAAATCTCCTGCTTTAGAATTTTCATTCAAACCAAAAGCTTTTTCCCACCAGTTTGGCAAACCGTCATGATCTGTATCCCAATCTGTCGGACGAGTTTCCGATACAAAGTTTGGCCATCCACCTGCATCTTGTTCGTTATCAATCATTCCGCCTAAACCACTTTTACTTCCTTTATATGTGAAAGTACCTTTTAAAGTTTCCTCTACAATTCGGTTATCGTGTTTATCAAAAAACGGCTGATTGGCACCAACATCTGAAAGTACATTTTTATAAGCCGCTTTCGCTGATTGCGTTTCTACGTAAGAAGGAAAAAATGGTTTGTCTACAAAAGTTTCATATTCTACTTTCTCATTGTGACTTATAGTAGATTTTCTGCCTTTATCCTGAGATTTTTCATCAAAGTAACCTGGCATTATATTTCCGTTAAAATAATAACGTTGCATTCCTTTTCCAACACCTTCGTGCTGTGCATTTAACGCCACAAATATTTTAGTCGAAGCTCCTGGTTTGTAATAATTATTTACAAAATTCACTTCGTTAGCACCACCGTCAGTTGTTCTAGTTCCCCAGTTATAAACTACATTGTTTGTGATATCCAGTCTTCCCGTGTAATAACCGTCTCCATTTAAACCACCACCAATACTCCAGTTACGGCCTTGATTGTGCGCCAATAAATTGTGATGAAAACTACCAATATCTCCGCCAATTGTTGCCGCAAAACCATGCATTTTTCCAGCAGGATATTTGTCATGTCCGGCAATATTTAAAGCCTCTGAAATTAAAGTTCGCTGTAAAGTTATATGATGCGCGCCACGTGAACTAAACGATTCATCGATTGTCCAGCTAATTGAACAGTGATCTATAATACTGTAATCCGCGCCTGTTAATCCCATTCCGTCAAAAGTAGTTCCACCGCCAATGCGAACTGTCAAAAATCGAATTACACCATCATTTCCTGTCAATCCAATTGGAGCTCTACTGATCGTAATTCCTTCTCCCGGAGCCGTTTGTCCCGCAATAGTAATATAAGGCTGATTTGCGACTAATCTCGAAGCCAGTTTTATATTTCCCGAAACATTGAAAACAATCGTTCTCGGTCCAATTTCCTGATTAATCGCGTCACGTAAACTTCCTGGTCCGTCGTCATTTAAATTCGTTACTTCAATTACTTTTCCGCCACGACCTCCTACTGCATAACGTCCGTAACCTTCTGCACCTGGAAACGCCAATTGAGCAGGTTTAAACGACCAAACATTTCCTAATGTAACTTCACCATTATTATCTACTTCATCGACTCTCCAATAATAAGTTGTTCCCGAATATAAATCAGAAACCGTATACGATTTCTCAGTCAGTTTTCCTTTAAATTCTTTTGAAGATTCAGTTGCATTTTCTACCGCATTTTTATCTTCCCCGAAATATATTTTATGAGATGCTACATTTTTTACAGCGTCCCATTTTAGAGTTAAAGTTTTCCCAACTTCAACATGTTCGTCTCTATTTTTTGGTTCTGGAGTTCTGGCTTGATTCATTAAATTTGGCGTATCAATCTCAAAACCGTTGATTACAATCTGTTTTACAACATCAGGATTTGAAGTTGGATCAATTTCAAAACGAACGATTACATCTTTTCCTTTTTCAGCATTAAAAGTAATATATGCCATCGAAGCATCAATTTTAGCATTGGCTCTCTGACTTGCATTTACGGTTTCCTGAAGTTTTCCGTTTACGAAGATTTTTATCGGAGAAAATGTTTTTCCTGTAATGACATCAAAAGCGTTATGAAAAGTCAAAAGTGTATGTTTTCCCGCTTTTAGTCCACTGATTTTCAATTCTAAATTTTCGGCAGTAACCAAACCATCGCTTCCTAATTTGTTGTAAAACGGAGCGCTCATTCCAACTTTATACCATTTTGAAGTGAAGTTTCCTTTTAACTTAAATGACACATTATTAAATGATTTTTCGGCTTCTTTTCCTTCATTAATCACCCACGAATCATAACTTGGATCATGAACTTCTTCCAGTCTTCTTTGAAAAAAATCAAAGTCAACTTTTACAATTTGTTTATCAGTATTTGCGACTGATTGTGCTTGTCCATTTGTGGTCAAAAGCATGGACAAAACAGCACCACTTATTAATTTCTTTATCATTTTTGTTAGTAATAGTTAGTTTAATTTCGTTTTCTCTGCTTCAGATTTTCCAAGCAGATTTATAATGTCTTTTTTTCTTTCTTCTGGAATAACTTTTAAAACCTTTAATTCTCCGTTTAAGAGTTCGGCTTCAATTGTTGTATTTTGTTTGGCGTGTAATTTAAAATGTACATTCCAATCTTTCGGCCACGCTGGAAAAAGATAAATTTTTCCATCTGTTTCCTGCAAAAGCATTTCCTGCATGCCAATCATTCCTGATCCTCCCCAGTTATGATCTGGAACCCAGTCAAATCCAGGACCCCAAAAAGCTGGAAAACGTCTCTCTGAATTCGCCATTTTCATTGTATTATATTTCATTGCTTCTTCGGTTAAACCCAAACGAGCCGAAAAAATATTATCTTGTTTCCATCCTATGTGACTTCTGAATTTTATAGCATCAGAATCGTATTTCCAAGTATTTAAAGCCGTTTCTAAATCAGGTTTTCCAACGCCGTAAATTCCCCAAGGATAAACAGGATACAATTGCGGAACTTCAGAATTATTAACCCTTTCCCAAGTTTTAGCAGGAAGTAAAACTTTATGATTTTCAATCTGCCCGAAATTCAAAGGCGGAATTCTATTTTGAAATGCTTTTAAATATTCTGAGTCTTCTTTTGACAATTCATTTCCAGAAAGGTTTAAAAGGGTTCCTGTAATAATTTGTAACGCCGAAATCGTACTATTTGAGTTATTTGTCATTTTATAAGTTTCAGCACCAGAACCCGGATATAAAACTAATTTTCCATTTCCATCCAAAGCTTTTCTTCCTCTTTGTTTGGCTAAATATTGATAATGTTCATCAAAAAATCGAAGACAACTTATAATGAATTGATTGTATTTTTGAATGTCTTCTCCTGCATATTCTTTCTGTTGCAACATCATCTGGCAAAATTCCAAAACGGTATCCCATTCGTATTCCAGCCATGCATTATATTCCATTCCTGGATCGTAATCTGCTGGACGTTTCCATTCATATTCCGCTGGATTTGGCAAACCGAAATTTTCTAATTGTTCCGTAAATGATGCACCATTGTGTTTCCAATAGACTTTACTACGTAATTCAGCGTTTTTCTGTAAATCGAGATAAAAACTCAATTGTGATTTCATCATATCAAAATCACCGCTTTTAACCATTGGAAAATAAACCAATCGCTGGTTTTGAGCCGTCATCGTTCCTCCTCCCCAATTTCTAAAATCGGGTGTAAAATTCAGGTCTTTATTAGTATGAACAGGATCAACAGTAAAAAGTCCGCCGTTAAATTTTGTTGGATATTTTCCGTACGCATTGCACCCGAGCATATATCGAAACAACTGATAATTCTGTCCAATTTGATAAACTGAATCTTTTACAGTCGATTGATTTTTTTGCGTGAAAATAAAACTGCGGTTCCAGAAATTATTCCACCATTTTTGAGTATTTTTTTCTCCTTGTTTTGCTGTGTTTTTGTTTGCAGAAATCAGATTTTTCAATCCATTATCCCAAGTAGAAAAATCAGATTGATTGGTATTTAAATAAATTTCTAATGAATGTTTTTTGGATGGTTTTATGCTTGTTAAATTAAAACCTTTAAAATCGGTATCTTGATATTTTCCAAGATATGTTCCGTTTGGTTTTAAATTATTTCCAGTTATGAATCCGCCAAAAGTCAAATTTGCAATTGGATTCAGCATTTGGTCTTTTACCGATTCCATTTTTTGCTGTTTTACGGCAACATCAAAAACAGTATTTTCTCTATTTCTGTGATAGAATTTTATTCCATTATTTTCAAATGCAATCGAATCTTTAAAATTTATAAGATCACCTTGAGGTGCCCATTTATAAGAATTGGCATTGTTTTGTTTTCCTTTTGAAATACGATTTTGATAACGCCAACTTTCATACGAAGCAGTCATCTTAAGCGGATTTTTACTTGCTAAATCAACATGAATTATCGGTTTAAAAACATCTACCCAAAGTTTGATTTTAGTGTCGTTTTGCCCAACTAAAACATAACCATCTTTCAATTTTAATTCCTGATGAAATCCTTCTTTTCCTTCAAATGGATTAGGACTTAAAGTCACCTTCACACGACCTAATTTCAATAAAGTATTATGTTCATCGAAAGTTCCGCTTCGCGAAAAATAGAAATACAAATCACCTTTTTCTACCCAGACATTCATACCAATATCACCGCCGCCCAAAGGCATAGATTCTGATGAATTATTGCTTTGCGTTGTCCAAACCTGATTGTAATTATCAACCGCAGGAATTTGCGCTTTAAGGCAAAGCGTGGTGAAGAGAAGTATGTATTTAATATATTTCAATTTAATTTTTTTAGTATCGTTTGTCATTCTGAGGAACGAAGAATCTTCGCAAGTAGCTCCTCAATCAAAATCTCTAATCTTTGTCGATCCTGTAAACGAAGAATCTTCGTTTACAGCATCGACAAACTAGGTGTCAATTCACAATTCACAATTAACCATTATAAATTACCACTCATCCGTTCTAAATGAAGAAACCGGCAATCCTCCCGTGCTAAACAATTCCGCTTTAGCGAAATCTTTCCATAAATATCTTACGGCAACAGGATTTTTTACTTTATCTGAAGTCAGAACCACTGATTTTCTCCTTACAACCGTTTTCGCAGGATAAAAAACTTTGTCTGCTCCCGCTATTTCAAAACCCATAACTTCTTTTTCGTAAGATGTAATTCCGTTATTAACATCATCAAAAGAAACAGTTACAGCACCGTCTTTTATTTCCATCGATTTGTATTTCGGACTTTCGAATTCGAGACCTTCAATTCCGTACGTTCTTGCCAAAGCCTGAAAAGCCAGACGGTTTCCACCTTTTTCTTTGTCCATTGGATGAATACTGTTTTCTTCACCTACATCCATCAAAACTGCCATTGCTGAGTTCGGAATTGCTGTTGAAGCCTTAAACTGCGCTTCTCTCAAATATGCCGAATTGTATTTTTCCTGATAATCTTTTGGATGGAATGATGCGTAATTAAACGGTGCAATCTGAGCGAAATAAAAAGGAAAATCTCCCTGATTCCACAACGTTCTCCAACTGCTGACCATTTTCTTCATCAAAGCGGTATATTCATTCGCTCTTTCGTAATTTGATTCTCCTTGGTACCAAATACAGCCTTTGATTCCGTAACCAATTACAGGTGAAAGCATTCCGTTAAACAAAGTTGTCGGAACACGATTTGGATCTTTTGCCAATTCTTCTTTTGTGGTCGGAATTTTAGCGCTTGCAAAATCTTTCAGCATCTCTTTATTCATCCAAGCTTCCATGCTTGAACCTCCATAAGAAACATGAATTAATCCCACAGGAACATTTAAAACTTCCTGTAAAAGCGAACCAAAATACCAAGCTGTTGCGCTAAAACGAGAGGTAGATTTTGGAGAAGCTTCTTCCCATTTCCCCTCGAAATCTTGTAAAGGTTCCAAAACTGTTGCTCTTGGAATCGTAATTAAACGAATGTTTTTATTGGTTGATCTTACGATAATTTCATTTCCGTTTTTAACAGGTTGTCCCTGAAAACCTTTTAATGGCATTTCCATATTCGACTGACCTGAACAAAGCCAAACTTCACCTAACAAAACGTTTTTGATAGTTACTTTTTCGTTTCCTTCCGATACTTCAATCGTGTATGGTCCCCCAAAATCAGAAGTTTGTAATTCTGTTTTCCATTTTCCAGAATTATCTGCTTTTACTTTGTAAGTTTTAGAATCCCAAGAAGTTTTGATTACGATATTAGCATTCTTTTCTGCCCAGCCCCAAATTGGTGCGTTTGATTTTTGCTGTAACATCATGTTATCAGTAAACAATGCTGGCAGTTTGATTTTGGCATTGATTTGAAAATTCGCTAAAATCGCTAATAATACAATAATTGATTTTTTCATTTTTTATTTATTTTTTGCCACAGATTAAAAAGCTTATTTGGATTATTAATCTGTGATTTAAACTTTCAATATGCTTTTCTATTCTTTAAATCTTCTAAAGATATGTCGCTTCTCTGGAGCTAAACTAATTTCTAAACATTCTTTTCTATAAATATTTCGCTCTTCCAGAGCTTTTATGAAAGTCCCGGAGGGACGAAATATTTATAGAAAAATAACAACAATATACAAAAGCTCCAGCGGAGCGATATTTTTTTCAATTGTCTCCAGCTTTAGCTGGAGGTCATAAAGTATTTGCATTTCTAGGGCTTTAGCCAAATAATTAGCTTGGTTAAAGCCCAATTCTTATCTTCTTCTAAACCTCCAGCTAAAGCTGGAGGCAATTGATTTTTCTTTTCTTTCATCACAGATTAAATAATTCTCTTAATTCTTTAATCTGTGGCTAACTTTCATTTTTCTTTAAAAATAGTAACCGGCCCTAACAATCCCGCTTGTAACAACGGCTCTCCTTCTAAACGAAATGGTGCTGTTGTCCATGTTAATCTTTCTTCTTTTGGTAATTTTTGATCACCAATTAATCTATTTGCCCAAGTATTTGTAATTCTAATTTCTATTGTATTTTTTCCTTTTTTTAGAGCTTTCGAAATATCAATTTTGAAAGGGAAAGTCCAAAGTGTTCCGCAATCTTTTCCATTGATTTTGATTTCGGCAATATTTGAGATTTCTCCTAAATCCAGCCAGATTTTATTGGTATCTTTTCCATTCCAAACAAAATCTTTTTTATAAACTACAGTTCCCGAATAATATTTAATCTGATCATTATTTGAAGTACTCCAATCAAAAAGTTTGTTTGTTTTTACAACTTCTTTCGGACCTTTAAATTCTGGATCAAATTGCAAGTCCCAATTTTCATCTAAAGTCTGCATTTTTTCAAATTCTGAAGATTTTCCTTTAGATAAAACCTCTTTTGTTTCATTTTTAAAAATCACAAAACCAGATTCATTGGTATCTAAAGTTATGGAAACAATTGTTCTTCCACTTTCTATTTTCCAATTGGCTAAAGCCGAAGTCTGATCTGTAACGGGATTGTACCATTGAGGAACTTTTCCTGAAATTCTGAAAGACGCCTCAAAAAAGCGTTTTTCTGCTTTTTGATTGGAAATGTAATAAATATCTTCTGTATCCGATTTACGATGCGCCCAAGCCAATGTTTCTGAATCGGCTCGGTTTAAATTTGGAAAATAAACGTCTTGTGTGATTCCGATTGAAGCAAAATCGTTTCCTAAATACGGCAATTTAACAACCGTTCCTTTTCCGATTTTCCATGTTGAAGAATTGGCATTATTCCAAATTTCATCAATTACATGTTGCCATTTCTTTTGATCTGCTTCCGATTGAATTCCCGGTTGAAGATTTGGTTTTTCATCTACAAAAATGGTAGCTCCGTCTTTAATCAATTTCAATATTTTTTCGGCGGAAGCCGAAGACAAAATTTTATTTGGCGCCATTTTATGACTTCCAGGGAAGAATAAAGCGCCATATTCAATTCCGCCATCAAACGAAATTTTTCCGTTTACTACTTTCGCTCTATTAATTAAAACATCGGCATTAAAAGAATCATATTGATAACCATTTAGCGGATTAATCCATTGTGATAAATCGGTGATGTTTTTAGAATAGGTCACTTCTTTTGGCATTTTTCCAGTTGGCTGACCTTCATTTTCTAAACGGATTTTCTCACTTTCTAGTCTTTCTTTTCCAAAAACATTCGGAATAAATGGCACCAAACGATCTGGAACAAAAGAGCGAGAAGGAAAATCTTCGCCAATAAAAACCGCCAGATCGATTACAGGTTTTCCTTTTTGCAATTGAAACTGCACTCTTTGGCAATAATCAAACCATGCTTTTCCGGGTTTCCACCAAGTTTGATCTCTCTGGAAAAAAGTTCCAATATCATCTAAAGTCATTCCCGGTTTTCTATCCGTCCACGGATTATGCACAAAAACGTGGTAGAATAAACGGTTGATTCCTAAAGCATAATTGCGGTCTGCCGTTGTTTTTAAGTTTCCGGGATGTTCGTCCCAATCCATTCGCAGAGCCGTAAAAGATTCTGCCTGAATAATATATTTTCCGTAAATATGTCCTCCCGAAATGGCGTCAACCATATCAAAAGGTTTGTCGTGCGTTGGACTTTTCAGCCAAAACTCTCCACTTGGATAATCGACATATTTATAATGAAGTAATGCGTCACTTGTAACAACCGGCGCTACATTTTCGGCACTTAATTTTATGTTATTTTCTTTGGCGATTTGCGCTACAGTTCCGTAGAAATTATCGGCAACTAAATCGGCAATTGTTTTTCTAATATCGTATAAAACTTTCTCTGAGAAATCGGCACTTTCTACTGGAATTCCTGCCATTACAGGCAAATATTCTACAATATCGTAACCACGTCTCTTTTTAAACTCAGCCTGAAAAACCGAAGACCAATTTTGGCTTCCACATTCCCAGCTATCAAAATGAAGGATTTCCAACACTTTTGAAGCGAATTCTGGCCCAGCAGAACGAACGGCCTCTCCAAACCAATGGTCTAATTGAAAACGAATTAATTCTGGATTAAATTTATCTACTTCCAATCCTTTTCCTGCTCCGCCAGTTGCATTTTCATGTCCTGTAGAAGTATGTCCCATTCTGATAATTTTCCACTTTCCTTTCGGTGCTTTCCAGTTGAGATTTCCATCGACATCAACAAAATTGGAGATATTGATAATTTCTGATTTTTTGAATACATCAGAATTTGGAATTTCTTTGTCTGTAGTTTGCGGAGTTAAACGCCAGATTGCGCCTGATTTTCCTTCATAATTATTAATCAGCGATTGATTTGAAAGTGTAATTTTACTGACTTTCAGATTTTGTTTCCATTTTGCAAAATCTAAATCTTCTGCTCCAGGTTCTGTTCCTTTTGGATCATATACAAATCGAAAATATTTTGCTGTTACGGGTGTAATGGTATGTGTATTTGGGAAATCCATATCTTGCCAGCCGTGACGTGGCGCAATCATTCTTTCGTGGAATCTAAAATTGACTCCGTCGTCACTTACTTCCACAATCAGACGTTGTGCCTGAAAATCTCTTCCTTTGGTTTCAATTACAATTGATTTGCAGGTAAAAGGCTGTGCAAATTCATACTGAATCCAACCTGCATCAGCAAACTTGAAGTTTTCGTCTTTTTTAGGATCAGCCAAAAACGAAGCATCAGTATTGTTTGATGTTGTTACTTTTGGCAGTTGTATCTGCGAAGTAATTTGGTATTCTTTTATCGGAATAGCAAAAGTAGCAATGTCTTTATAATAGTCTTTGTAATGTGTTGGGACTGGCAATTTCAGCGCCACTTTTTTTCCACCTAAAATTTCAGTTGTTGACCAGACTACTTTTTGCATCGACATTTCTGGCGTAATCCATGGCCCGCCTGCAACTGCAAATCCGTCTGCTCCGTGAAAAGCCAATTTCAATCCTAAACGATCTGCTTCTTTAAAAGCCCAATGAATCATATCCCAAAATTCTGGACTCAACTGTAAAACTGGCGGATCTATCAATGGCGGATTTGCTGGTCCTTTTATGGTCATTAAATAAGCGCCCGCAATTCCAGCTTGTTTCATCGCTTCTAAATCGGCCGTAATTCCGGGTTTAGAATACGCCGATTTCATCCAATACCAATATACCCAAGGTCTTGAGGATTCTAATGTTGGGTGAAAATTGGTTTCTTTTTTATGGACTTCTTGTGCAGAGACAATGCTTGCTAAAAGAAGGACAAAAAAGAGGTGTTTTTTTTGAAACATGATTGTTTGTTTTATTTCGTTTATAAACCCGACAGGTTTTTGAAACCTGTCGGGTTTGATATATCGCATTTTTTTGTCATTTCGACGAAAGAGAAATCTCCACAAGTAGCTCCGTAACGAAAGTCAAATCTTTGCGGAGTTTCTTACGAAGATTTCTCCTTCGTCGAAATGACAAACTGTACTTTTTAATTCTTAATTTTTAATTATCAATTAATATTTAAACTTCTTCAAACTACTTTCCAATTCATTTTTTGAACCGTCGAAAGGCGTCAAATAAAAACTATACTCATAATTTCCAGACTTAATCTGATATTGTTCTAATGGCTGAGCTACAATCGTCCAGCTGTCGTTTCCTCCTACTCCCATCTGGATTAAATCGATGTTTACAGTCAAAAATCCTGGATCTTTCAAATCGTATGTATGACCAGATGAACTTAAGTTTTCCTGTGTAAACGGCCAGGCACTCATGCTTAAAACTTTTGAGTCGTTTACTACTAAGAATCCGTTATTTTTCTGTGGAGTGCTCAATGCCATCCATCTTACGCCACATCGGTTTCCGTTTTCTTGTGGTTTTGGATAATGTTCGATGAAATCATTTATTGGAAGCGAATATTTCCCAACAAACGAACCAAAACTTCTATCGCTGTAATTTTCCAATTCGCCTTTTCCGTACCATGAAATTTGATCGAATTTTCTCTGAACTCCCATCTGCATTCCGATTTTTGGAATGTTTGGCAATTTGTTTGACGCTATTAAACTGTAGTCTACTTTTATTAATCCGTTTGGTAAAATGCTGTAGATTACTTTTACACTTGCGCTGTCTTTTATGACTTCGTAATCGCTTGTGATTTTTATTTCCGAAGCTGATTTGTCAATTGCAATGTTTACCAATTTTGGTTTTGCTTTATACCATTGTTTCAACAACTTTTGCGATTTCCATCCGCGTTTATCGTTATCTGTAAGCGGTCTTATGAAGTTTGGTAAAAGCGGTGCAAAAACTTGTTCTTCTCCATTAAAAACATAAGAACTCAAAGCTCCGTTTGTTTTCCCAATTGTAATATCAAAAGCTTTTCCTTTGATTTTGAAATCTAAATCTGATTCAGAAACGTTTACATTTTCTTTTTTAGATTCAGGCGAAACTGCTTCTTTCTTTTTCAACACAAACTGATCTTCCGCGACAGCGTAACCTTTTGAAGCCCATAATTCATCTTTTGAAAGCTGGAATTCTATATTTAAAATATATTCCGCATCAGCTTTCATTTTTGGGAGATAAGAACTGATATCTAAAGTTGTTGATTGTCCTGCTTCTATTTTGAATGGTTTTAAGATGTGAGTTTTAATTACATTTCCATTTTCTAATATTTTTAAAACAGGAATATAACTTTCCAAAGATTTAACAGCTTGACGATTTTTGATTTCTAACTTATTTCCGTTTAAAGTTGAAATCGCTGGCTGACATACCCATTTATTCTCAAAAATGGAACCTTTTGGTTTTCCGTTAGAATCTACAATTCCTTTTGTATTGAAATTTCCGTCGTGGTATTTTTCGCCAAAATCTCCACCATGCACAAAATAATTCTGACCTGATCTTGAATCAAATTTCACAATTCCCTGATCTTTAAATTCCCAAATACAGCCACCTATAACTCTTGGAAGCGAACGGAATTCATCCCATAATTCTTTTAAATTTCCAACTGAATTTCCCATTGCATGCGAATATTCAACGAAAATAATCGGTCGAGTATCTTTCTTTTGATCAACCAAAAATTTCGGAGTAAAAACGCCAGGATAAAAGCGGCTGACCATATCGACATAAGAATCATCCTGCGGATTTTCGAATCGATATGCGTGATCGATTGTTTTTGGATATCTAGGATCAAGCGGATCGATATATCCGTCTAATTTGGCATTTCCCTGTGCTGGTTCATAATGAACTGGACGTGTAATGTCGAAATCGTGAACCCAGCCCGACATTGCAGAATGGTTTGGCCCTTTTCCGCCTTCGTTTCCTAAACTCCACATTACAACCGATGGATGGTTTTTATCTCTTTCGACCATTCGGATCATTCTTTCCATATAAGCATTTGTCCAAAGCGGATCGTTGCTTAATTTCCCGCCAATTCCGTGAGTTTCCTGATTAGCTTCGTCCATAACCATAATTCCGTATTGATCGCATAATTCGTAAAAATATGGATCGTTTGGATAATGACTTGTACGTATAAAATTGAAATTGAACTTTTTAATCGTAGTAATATCTTGTTTGATATCTTCTCTCGTAACGGCTTTTCCTCTTGTTGGATGATGATCGTGACGGTTTACGCCATAAACATAAGTTTCTTTTCCGTTAATGAGCATTTTTCCATTCTCTTTCGAAAATTCGATCGAACGAAAACCAACTTTACAGCTTTTGGCTTCGGTAACGTTTCCGTTTTTATCTTTTATCGAAATAACCATCGTATATAAATTCGGTTCTTCTGAACTCCATTTTTTTGGATTTTTGATCGTTTCTTGAAAGAATCCGAAACGAACATTGTCCAAACGAGGATAACTTTCGTTGATTAAATCAATCACAGGTCTTTGAAGCGGTTCTTTGAACATTGCCTTATTATTGGCATCGTACAACTGAACATGCATAGTATAATCTTTGATTTTTGCTCCAGTCAAGTTCTCCACTTTTGGACGCAATTTGAAGATAGCATCTGTATATTGTTTGTCTAATTTAGTCTGCACAAAGAAATCCTGAATACGTAATTTCGGCTCAGCCATAATGAAAACTTCACGCTGGATTCCGCTCATACGCCAATGATCCTGATCTTCTAAATAAGAACCATCTGTCCAGCGAATTACACGAACTGAAACTACATTTTCTCCTGCTTTTAAATAAGGCGTAACATCAAATTCCGATGGCAGAAAACTGTCTTCTCCATAACCTAAAAATTCTCCATTTAACCAAACTTCAAAACCTGAACTTACGGCTCCAAAATGTAAAGTCACGGTCATATCTTTCCAATTTTCGGGAACTGTAAAACTTCTTTGATAAGAACCTACTCCATTATAATCTTTAGGAATATAAGGCGGATTTATTGGTCGAAACGGATAAACGGCACTTTTGTAAATTGGATTATCGTATCCTTTCATTTCCCAGTTTGAAGGCACTTCGATTTTATCCCAACCTGAAACGGTGTTTTTATAGAAATCTTTTGAAGCTTCTTTTAAATTTACTGCATATTTAAAATTCCAATCGCCGTTTAGCATTTGGATTCGGCTTTTAGTTCTGTCGCCTTTTAGTGCGTCTTCAACACTCGCGTATGAATATGAAGTTGCTCTTGACGGTTGTCTGTTGATACTTGTTATTGTTGGATCTTCCCAAGGAGCAAATTCGTATTTTTTATGTAATTCTGGAACTCCCGCTGGTTCTCCTGTTACGGATTGGGCGTGAGTGTAAGTTGTAAATAGTAAAATTACAGTCAAAAAGTCGAACGTCGAAAGTCGAAAGTTGAAAAATTGCTGAATATGATTTTTTTTAAACATTATTTTATTTTTAGTTTTTTTGTCATTTCGACGAAGGAGAAATCTTCGCGCGATATTCTACAAAGATTGGTAATCATCCTGTGCGGAGCTACTTGTGGAGATTTCTCCTTCGTCGAAATGACAAACTAGGTCTTAATACTTAATTCTCTATACTTAATTCTTCTTCTTTTTCTCCGGCGGTGCCACAAAATTCAATTTGCTTTTTCCTAAATCTTTAGAAGTTGCAATGGCAATTCCTCTTTGCTCTGCTTTGTTAACGGCGCAATAAAAATGATAAACTACTCCCTCATGTTTTACCACAAATGACTTATGAGCAAACATATCATCGTAAGGTTCAGAAGATTTAACTAAATCGTCTCCTTTCCAGTCCGTCCAGTTTACTAAATCATTTGAAACGGCAAAACGGTTAAATGCACCTTGATTCCAACCCGTCCAAAAAGCTCCAAAATAGAACATCACCCAAGTATCATTAATACGCTGAATATAAGCATCTCCTGAGATTCCTTTATGATGATTGATTAAAGGTTTATTGCCATAACGCTTCCATGTTTTCATATCATTTGATACTGCCATAGCAATACGCTCAGCGCCTTTAGCCGGATTGATACTATCGCCACGGGCATTATAATACATTATAAAATTGTGTCCGGTTAGTTTATCTTTATCACGAATTACGCTGTTTTTATACATTGTACTATTATCCCACCATCTGGCGTCTTTGTCTTTTGGAGTTAAAACCGGATTTTCTAATCTTTGAAATTCGTGTGGTTTTGTCGGTGTTTCTTTGGTATACGCCATTCCGATTGATAAAACGCCTGCTTCGTAACCTTTACTGTCTCCACCAAAATAACTCATCCAGTATTTATCATCGTATTTTTCCCATTCGTAACTTCCGCCCCAAGTCATATCTTGCAACGAAATATATCCTGCTTTCTGGTTGACATCCCAATGTTTTTCATTTTCTGAAAAAGACATTACTTTTCCTAAATGTTTCCAATCTAAAAGATTGTCGCTTTCTGCAAGCCAGGTTTCGTAACCTCTTCCGTCGTAAATTAAATAGGTCATGTACCATTTACCATCTTTTCTAAATACACTTGGGCAATCCATTTTGTATGAGTTATCGGTAGGAACCATCACCAAACCGTATTTATAAGGCGTTTTGATTTCTTCGTAAATCTCCTGCATTACGCTATCGGTAATTTCTCTTTTCTTGTATTTGGTCGCACAGCTGGTTATGGCAAGTGCTGAAATGGCTACGATTAGATATTTAATTTTCATTTTTATGTTTTTTTTGCCACGAAGACGCTAAGGCTCTAAGTTTTTTTTGTTTTGGAACGACTTAATTTCGCAAAGTCGCAGTCCCGAGGCTTCGGGAGCAAAGTTTCTATTTTTATATTCTAAAAAATTTTTCTTTTTGCATCTTTCTTCTTCCCACTCTCTTCTATTTCTTCAATTCTTTTAAACGAGATTCCATTACGCCTCTGTTCAGTTTTACTTTTACCATTCCTGTTGGATGAAATCTTCTTTTCAAATCGATTGCATTGTACACTATTGTGTAAACGTCATTCCCTTCTGGGATTAGACAAAGCGGAGTTCTCATAATATCCCACCATTTATCCACTTTGGTTTCGATTGGAAGATAATGTGCTTCTGCCCAATTAACGCCATCTGCTGATAAGGAATACGCAATCATGTTCGGTAAATGATGTCCCCAGCCGTCTGGGCCTCCATCGAAAATCGCGATGTACATTCCGTTTGGCAATTGACTCACGATTGGATTTTCAACAAATAGCGGATGCATTGTTTTTATTGGTTCCAAACCTTTATTCATTCTTAACCAAGGACCTTCTAAACTTTTAGATTCGGCTAAAGCTACAAACCAGCCTTTTCCTGATTTTTTTGGATAATCTGCCCAAGAATTAAACGGATAAGCACCGCTGTAAAATCCGAAATATTTATCTCCAACCTGATACGGAAAAAACGAAGCAACGCCTTGACGACCTTCCCAAGGTTGAGAATCTAATCCCGGTTCCATAATGATTCCCATATCTTTATAAGGTCCGCCAATTCCGTTGATTCCTTCAACCGTTGATTCGCAACGCCAGATTCTTCCAAATGAATGATTTGGTTCAATTTCTTTACTTACGGTATAAGCCAAATAATAGCCATACCATTTATTTGCTTTTTCATTAAAAACAGGCATATACGACCAAATCGCTGCACGACGATCATTCATCGGGTTATCATCTTCTGTAACGGCGTAAACACCGCTTGCTTGATAAATTGTAGATTCTCTTTTCCAATGAATGGCATCTTTACTTGTCCAATGTCCAATTTTAGTTTTTACACGATCGTAATAATAATCTACTCCTTTTTCTCCTGCTCTTTCTGTTGGAAACATATGATACGTATCGCCCACTTTTACCACACGTCCGCCCTCAAAACCTCCTTGAATTCCTTCTGTTCCAGACATTCCTTCATCAATAACCGGTTTATTTTCTCCACCGATAATTTCAAAAAGCGGTTTCTCATCTGAAAATCCTTCAACGATAAAAGTTGGGTTCCAAAGTTTTCCATCTGGTAATTTAGCATCTCTGGCATTCAATTGCTGGTTGATTTTTAAAACTCCCAAAATAGCAAACAATCCTTTTTGATTTGGTAAAATAGTGTGAGTTCCTTTTCCGTAAGGAATTGCATAAACACTTACTGGCGATAAACCTGTAATTGTTACTCCGTTTTCTAGAATCTCATTATTATTTCCAATCTGATTTGCTTGTAAATATCCAGCATTTTTATCCTGAAAAACTCCAATTAAAACAGTTACTGGTTCTTTAAATTTTAATTGTAATGGAACATTATTTCCGTTTTTATATTTATCCAAAGGAAGTTCAACACCTCTTAATCCTTCCAATTCTGGAGCTAAACGAACAATATTATGTTTGCTTCCTGAAAATATATGAGCGTATTGTGTAGTTTTGAAAGTTTTGTAATTTGATTTTACAATTTCAAATGATGCTGGTTTCCATGCTGTGTTTTGTGCTGTGGCTTGAATGCAGACCGCCAATAGCATTAAGAATGCGGTTTTTAATTTGAAATTGTATTTTTTATTTTTTGAAAACATTGGTTTTTTATTTTTTTATTCTTGATTTTGCGTCATTGCGAGGAACGAAGCAATCGCATTTGCTATATCAAACTTTACGTAATCATTAGTGAGGTTGCTTTGTTCCTCGCAATGACATGCTGTATGAATAATTTACAAAGCCTTATAACTCACTTTATACTCCACATTCGGTTTTATAATCAACTGATATTTATTTTTTGCTAATTCTGTAATCGTTCCAGAGTTTGTTTTAGGTTTGCCGGCACTTTCAAAAATCAATTTTCCTTGTCCTTCGCCTGCTTTTACTTTGATTTCTTTGGTACTGCAATACACAGCAACTTCTCCGTTTGGTGTTGGTACTTTTCCTTCCATCCATTTTAAACCGCCAAGATTGGGTTTGATTTCATATTGGGAATAACCCGGAGCGGTTGGTTTTACACCTAAATAATATTTTCCTAATAAGTAAATCGGACTTGCGCCCCAAGCGTGGCAAAGGCTTTTTCCGTACGGACGCCCGTACATTGTTAAATGCTCTGTTCCTTTTTTGTTTGGATTATATTCTTCCCAGAAAGAGGTTGCGCCTTCATTCAACATTCCGCCCCAATAATCTTTCATTTCTTTTAAAACATAATTCTGTTCGCCCATTGCACACAAGGCTTCCAATTCGTAAAAACGCATATATGGTGTCGTGATTTGAAGAACGTCTTTATTGAGCAATACTTTATTTTTTACGCTTTGTTTTTGTTCTTCAGTAAAATAATTGAAGAAAATACCGAACATATTAGCGTATCTGGTTACAATATTTTGAATTTTTCCATCGATACGCTGGTGTTTCATGACGTTTTCTTTTTTATCCCAAAACACATCAAATAATTTCGTTTTTAAATCAGATCCTAACTTTTGATATTGTTTTTGATCTTCACTTTTACCAGCAATTTCAGCACTAACCGCCATTGCTTCCAAGCTTCTTGCTAAGAGCATTTGTTCAAAACTCACTTCTCCTGTTTTTGGAAGTCCGTCTGCCCAATCAATAAAAACCCAGTCACCTTCTAATGGTTCAAGGAATCCGTTTTTGTTTCTTCTTTCTAAACAGAAATCCATAAGCGATTTCATTCTTGGATAAAAAGTTTTGATGAATTTTGTATCGCCCGTGTGTAAGTAATAATCGTAAACGCCAACAAACCAATACAACGAATAATCCATTATGATATTTACGTGAGCCGTTACAGGATCTTTTCCGCGAAGCGCTAACAATGTTCTTTCTACCGAAGCCGAATCAAAGAATAAATAATAATTCATCAAATAACTTTGATAAGCATCGCCAGACCAAACCCAGCGATCACGTTTAATTCCGTCTATAAAAAATTCGCGAGAAGTTAAATGCATCGTATAAGCCGACACATCCCAAATTTTGTTCAGTTGTTCATCCGAAGATTTGAATGCACCACGATAGTCTAATGGCAAATATTCATAAAGCATCGAAATCGAATCGTATTTTACACCTGCATCTGCTTGCACCTGAACATAGCGAAATGCTTTCGAGCCATCATGTGTGTAGGTTTGAGATTGTTTTCCATCAAAAGTTAAATGATCTAAGGTTTCGCATTTAGCAGAATCCAGCGCTTCTTCACGAGATTCGCCATAATAAAGTGCGACTTTGCCTTTTCCTTTTAAACCGTGAATTTTAATGTAACCAAAAGTTTCTTTTCCAAAATCTACTAATTGGCCAGTTCCTATTTTTTCTGTTTTTTTAGCGCTTAAAGGTTTGGTTGTTAATTTAAATTCAGAAGGTTTATTTTCTGGCGAATTAAAATTCCAAGAACCAACAGGAACCCAAGGCGTACCAGATTGTTGTGCTTTTCCAGTTTCGTCAATCCAAAGCTTATCTTCGTTGGTTACTTTCCAAGAAGCATCAGATTTAATGTATTTTCCATTTATATAAATAGCCGGCAACACTTCCTGATTGTATACTTTAAAGGAAATTTTGTGTTTTCCGGCAGGAACTGCGATTGATTTTGGCTGTCCGTAAATTTGAACGCCATCTAATAGTAATTGAAAAGGTCCTTCTGAGAAGATTTTCACTTCGTCTGGCTTTGGAATATCTACTTCTGTTTGAAAAGTAACCAAAGCGTAAGGACTGTAATATTGCCAAAGCGGAGGAAATACGGCTTCACGTTCTGTACGTCTTACCTGCATTTTGTTGCTTAACCAAACTTCGAAATCTCCTGGATACCAGATCCATGTCGCTTCTTTTGGTTTTTCTTGTGCTGATGATAGCGAACAAAAAACAAGAGCAACAAAAAGAAGTAAAGTCTTAAAAATGGAAAAGCGGTTTAGCATAGTTAGTTTATTTTGGGACTAAAGATAAGTGTTATTTTTACATTTCACAACCTGCACTATCCTGCTATTTCATAAAAAATAATACTTTTTGATAATTTTTTAAGGGAAAAATTATGGCTTATCACTTTTTTAGTACTAAAAAAAATGATGTTATAATTTTATGGGACACTGATGAGACGGATTCGCTATCGCGAAGACGCTGATGAAAATGGATTTCTTTTTTCTCTTTATTGTCATTTCGACGAAGGAGAAATCTCCACGAGAAGCTCTACAAAGATTGGACTTTCGTTGCGGAGTTACTTGCGAAGATTTCTCCTTCGTCGAAAGGACAAAGATTATGGTTATCTTAGATAAAAACAAAAAAATCCGTCTAAATCCGCGTCTTTACGAAGTAAATCCGTTTTATCCGCGTTCTAATTTAGACTAACAATCTAAGCAATCATTCTTTCAGACTCGTTTTCATCTTCTAAAATATAATTAGAAGGAGTTTTACCTAAATGCTTTTTGAACATATAAATAAAAGCACTCGCTGTTTCGTAACCTAAATCTAAAGCGATTTCTTTTATGGATTGTTTTTCGCCCAAACGTTTTATGGCTTCGAGTAATTTTAATCGAGTGCGCCAATCACTAAAATTCATTCCCAACTCTTTGATGAATAAACGGGATAAAGTTCTAGCACTCATAAAAGAAAGTTCAGCGTAATATTCAATCGTTTTTTTGCTGGCAATATCTTCCATCAAAAGTTCGACTACTTTTTGAAGTCTTTCATGATTGGTTGTTGGTAAAAAAGTAGCACTTGGCTCAATTAAAGCTAGTTCATCCAAAAAAACGTCACTAATTCTTTTTTGCGATGGGGTGAGATTTCCATCTACTCCAAAAGAAATGATTTTAAAAACCAACTGCTTTAAAAACATCGAAATATCGAAAGAAAAACTATTTGTCGGCAATCCTTCCATAAAAGACGGATCGATAAAAACGCTGTAATAATTAACGTCTTTCTGAAAAGTAACCTGATGTTCAACTCCGCCCGGAAGCCACAAACCCTGTAACGGATTCACAACCCAGATATTATTTCCAACCACGACATTCATTACTCCTCGTGTGGCATAAATTAATTGTCCTCGCGGGTGTGAGTGCGAAATACACATTTCGTTAGTTACCATTTCGGTATAGCCAATAACAGGAATCGATGGATCTTCTCTGTATCCATGTTCTTGAGCCATTCGATATGTCCGAATCTGGTTATTCATTGTCCAAATATAGCAATTCTGACATTAGTATTCTTTTAATCTTTGCAAAAAATAATACAGCTGTTGTTTTTTAACCTAATTTAAAAATCAAAAAATATCTCATGGACACTATTAAAGCAAATCCTGACATAGTTAAAAAAACCACTTATTCGATCTTATTTATCATCAGTTTTTCTCATTTAATTAATGATCTTTTACAGGCTGTTGTTCCTTCAATTTATCCGCTTTTAAAAGACAATTTCAGTTTAAGTTTTACTCAAATTGGTATTATTACTTTGACTTACCAAATGGTTGCTTCTATTTTACAGCCATTTGTGGGAATGTATACGGATAAAAATTCTAAACCATACTCGCTGATTATTGGAATGTGTTTTACAATGGTTGGACTTTTCTTTGTTTCGATCGCTTCGAGTTTTATCAACTTATTATTATCAGTAAGTTTAATCGGAATTGGTTCTTCTATTTTTCATCCTGAATCTTCACGCGTGGCACATTTGGCTTCGGGCGGAAAAAGAGGTTTGGCGCAGTCTATTTTTCAATTAGGAGGAAATGCAGGAAGTGCCATCGGGCCTTTATTAGCAGCATTTATTGTAATTCCGCACGGACAATCATATATCGCTTGGTTTTGCATAATTGCGTTAGTTGGTGTTTTTGCTTTGTATAAAATTGCGATTTGGTATACGGCACATTTATCTGAGAGAAACGCTAATAAATCAGCATATAAAATTGAGACACATCATTTATCAAAAAATAAGGTAATTGTTTCGTTAGTTGTTTTATTGATTCTGATATTCTCTAAGTTTTTCTACATGAGTAGTATTACAAGTTATTATACTTTCTTTCTTATAGATAAATTTCACATCACAATTCAGCAATCACAAGTGTATTTATTCTTGTTCTCGGGTGCTGTTGCAGCAGGAACTTTAATTGGAGGCCCAATTGGAGATAGATACGGTAGAAAATATGTAATCTGGGTTTCTATTTTAGGTGTTGCTCCGTTTACTTTAATGCTGCCTTACGTTTCTTTATTCTGGGTTGGAACTTTATCTGTAATCATCGGATTGATTCTTTCTTCGGCATTCTCAGCAATTCTAGTTTATGCAACGGAATTATTGCCAGGAAAAGTCGGACTTGTAGCCGGTCTTTTCTTCGGATTTGCTTTCGGAATGGGCGGTTTAGGTTCTGCTATTTTAGGGAAAATTGCCGATGCTACAAGCATTGAATATGTATTTAAAATTTGTGCGTTTCTGCCTTTGATCGGGGTTATTACTGGGTTCTTGCCTAATTTGGAGAAGAAAAAGAAAACTCAGGAATAATTTAATCTCGCAAAGTCGCTAAGGCGCAAAGTTTTTTTTAAAGTTTTAATTGCGTCCCGATAAATCAGGATGAGAAAAAATATAAAGCACAAAAGGCTTTAGCCAAAATATCTACAATTTGGCTAAAGCCTTTTTCTATTCTTTTAAATATACCTCCAGTTAAAACTGGAGGCAACGTATAGAATAGCTTTGCTTTAATTTATAATATTTTTCAGAACATAGCCCGTGGTTTCAACCACGGGAAACGTATTTTGACAAACGTAATGTAATACATTGCGTTCCCGTGGTTCAAACCACGGGCTATATTTGAAATTCTTTGAATTTATCAATTCCCATTAAAAACCAAATACAAAACCAAAATCACCACTCCCAACAAACCAAACAAAAGCTTTACCTTTTTGCTAGTTTTAGGAATATCCGTTTCATCTGAAACATTAACTTGTGGATTTCTATCGGTTAAAGAAATAATAACGGCTGTAATTAAAAGGACAGCAAAAATGTAAAAGGAAATCAATAAAAAGTGAGGCCAAACTGGATATTTATCAGCAGGGAAAATCCATAAATATAAAACCCCAACAAACAAACTAAACGCAGAACCCCAAGAAAGTGTTGCATTTACAGCTTTTTTAGTCGTGCGTTTCCAGAAAACACTCAAAAGGAAAACAACAGATAACGAAGGCGCCAAGAAACCTAAAACCGCCTGAAAAATGTTGAACAAATTTTGTCCTTTAATATTGTCAATCGCCACGGCAATTAAAATCGCAAAAACACATCCAGCAGCAATTGTCAAACGGCCAATTTTAATTTGATCCTGAATCGTCGCCGATGGATTTATTTTCTTCACATAAATATCATTCGTAAAAACAGTGCTCAAAGCGTTTAACGAAGAACCAATTGTTCCTACTAAAACAGCAATCATCACGCAGATAACCAAACCGTTCATTCCACTTGGAAAAAGATTCGTAACCATGGTCATATAAGCCAAATCAGAATTGCTTCCTAATTCAGGATATAATGCATAACACAAAATTCCAGGTAAAATAAATAACGGCAAAGCCATAACTTTTAACCAACCAATAAAGTTTACACCCAATTGCCCTTGTTCTAGGTTTTTAGCTCCCAAAACACTCTGCACCATCGATTGATCGGTACAGAAAAATGCAACAGCAGCAACAGGATATCCTAATAAAATTGCAGGCCACGGATAATGTGCATCATCTGAAGGACGGACTAAATTCCAAAAGTTTGACGGTGTTTTAGCAATCAAAACATCTATTCCGCCTAATTTCTGTAAACCTAAAAAAGAAAGCGTTAACGAAACTACAATTAGCAGAATCATCTGAAAAACATTCACTTTTGCAATCGCTTTTAATCCTCCAGCAAACGTAAAAATTCCAGAGAAAATTACTAAAACGGTAACGCTCTGCCACATCGGAATTCCCAAAATCTGACGTACTAAAACACCTCCGCTGAATAATCCTAAAGACAACCAGCTTACTAATATTTTTACCAAAGCGTACCAAGCCAAAATATTCTGTGTACTGTCGCCGTAGCGTTTTCCCATATATTCGGGCATCGTGCTGACTTTACTCGCAATATATCTTGGCGCAAAAACCATTGCCAAGAGCAGTAAAAACACAAAAGCGTACCATTCGAAATTTCCCGCTACAATTCCCGTAGCGTAACCAATACTCGCAAAAGCCAATAATGACGAAGGCCCAACATTGGTTCCCCACATATTAAACCCAATGCTGTACCAGTTTAATGAATTTCCGGCCAGAAAAAGCGTTTCGTTTTTCTTTCTCTGCTTCATACTTACCACATATCCAATGACTAATAAAGCCACCAAATAACCCGCAACAATTACAAAATCAAGTGTGGTTAATTTATCGTAGATACTGTTCATAGTCCGTATTCGTTAAGAATATCGGCAATTTTAACCGGCATTCCAGTTTGCAAAGATTTATCCATTGCTTGTAATAAAGCTACCGTTCCAATTCCTTCTTCCATGTTTGGATAAGCTTCAAAACCTTGCTCAATACTGTCTGTAAAATATTCTAAATAATTCTGATATTCTCCGCCGTGATGACTTTGTCCTTCAAAACGGAAATAATATTTTATCGTACTGTCACCCCAAGTAATTACTTTTTCTTCGCCGGTTCTATCTGTAACGGCATAACGCAATTCGTGATAATCGGCTTGACTTGCCCCTTCTGTTGCTCTTAAAATCGTACTCATTCCGCTGTCACGTTGTGCTGGCTGAGTCGGCGAAGTATAAACACCGCTTACACGAGCAATTCTTCCATCGGTGGCTTTAAAGATAAAATGCATGGTATCTTCATTCTTCAATCCTGCATTTTGTCCGTTACTGCTGATCATTCCATAACCCATTACTTCCTGAATATTCGGCAAATACCATCTAATGAAATCTACAGGATGACTCAAACCTCCGTACAGCCATTTAAACGATTGCAAAAGCGACCATTCTTTCTTTAAAAACCATCTGTGATCGGCATGATATTGCGCTTCAATTGTAATTAAATCTCCAATTAAACCTGCTTCATAATCGGCTCTTTGTCTTTTTGCTGGTTCGAAGAAACGGGAACTTTGTCCGATAAAAACTTTCTTCCCTGTTGATTTGCTTAATTCTAAAAGCTCTTTAGCATCCGAAAGATCATCGATAAAAGGCTTTGTACAAACTACGTGTTTTCCATGTAATAAAGCTTGTTTTACGTGTTGCGCATGCAAATGATCTGGCGTATAAATGGCAATAATATCAATTGATGCATCGTTTAATAAATCTTCGTAATTGGTTGTATAAGAATGAAAATCGAATTCTTTTGCGCGCTGTTTACACAATTCTTCGTTTCGGTCGCATATTTTAACGAGTTCTAGTTTTGAACTTTCTATAGCAGCTGACATTGTGCTTCGTCCTTCTCCAAGTCCCAGAATGGCTATTTTTAACATGGTTTATTATTTTAGATTTTTGAGTTTAGATTTTAGATTATTTCCGAAATCTTCTCTGAGGTTAGTTTTGTTTTTTCACGCAGGTTCAGCAGATTGAGCAGATTTTCATTCTTCTTGATTCTCAAGAAAATCTTTCTTCTTGCCTCTTTCTTCTATTTATCTTTTCGGCTCTTTCTTCTACTTTTTCTCTTCCGCATTCACCTTATTCAAGAAAATCCATGTTTCGTCTGGTTTTCCACCTTCAATTCCCGATTGGTATTTTTTCATTAAGGCGTTCCAATCATCTACACGAGGATTATTTTGTGTTGTTTTCGGATTTAATTTATCCAGATTTTCGCCTTTCGGAATACTGATAACCAAAATCAATTGTCTGTCTTTCTTGAAAACCTGTAATTGCTGAAAATCGGCGTTACAGAAACCTTTGGCTACTTCTGGCCATTTTTCGAATTGCGTTTTATGATACTCTACATATTCTTTTTGCAATTTTTCATCAACAGGAAGATTTGCTGTTAAAACAATGTTTTCCCAATCTGATGCTGGTTTTGAATCTTTACATCTTTCAAAATTTTGGAAATCGTAAACCAAATCATCATAGATTTTAATTTCTAAAGAAGGAAAAGCGCCTGCCAATTTTCTCTTTGTTCTTTCAGGCTGATTCATTTTTCCGTAAATCACCAAATGATTTTTCCATTGATACAATTCCTGACCTACAATTCTAAAACCGGTTAAAGTCGATTTGATTTTTTCAATATCAAAATCAGAACCTATCAATTCGATCGTGTATGGTTTTGGCATTTCCTGCAATCCCCATTTTTCATCGATTACAACTTCTTTTTCTAAATCTTTGTAAGGTGCCCTAATCCCCGCAGCATCTTTAATCTTAGAACTTACATACGGATCGTTGTGTTCCCAAATATTTCCTTTTGGACCATTATGGTTTTTCAGGATTTTCTTTTCGGCAATCCAGTTGTTTTTAATGGTAAAACCTTCACTTCCTTCATCGGTATACAAATACAACCATAAAAACGGATCATGTGCATACGGACTGTTGTAAACTTTGTCGATATAATTTTCTTCTATTCGGCTTCCTGGTTGTGCCGAAAGTGTATAAATTCCAGCAACATCATGTAAATGTTTGGCGTAATGATGAATTTTATTACCCAGAATTTTATTGTTCTGCATCACATTTGGCGTGTGCGTCCAACCCCAGCCCATTGCCATTCCAGAGTACGATACATCCGAAATCTCGTTGTGTTCAATCGTAATGTTTCGAACAAAACCAGCGCTGATTCCTAAAGTTCCCCAATCTTCATTGGTTACGTTGGTGATTAAATTATCAGCAATTATTTCATCAGAACACATTTCTCTTTCATCTTTTATGATTAAAGGCAAATGCGCTTCAAAAGCTTCTTCGGAGAAAATTCCAACATTGATGGCACTTCCGCCGATATCTTTAAATAAATTTCCTTTTACGGTATTATGATTTGTTCCTTTATTTAAATCTAAACCAGTCGAAGACAAATGTTCAAAACGGCAGGATTCAAACTGAATGTTATTGGCATAATTTACTTCAACCGCTCCGCGAGGTCTTCCTACCCAAGCCTGATTTTCTAAACTTGCTTGATTTGGTGTTCCTGGAACTTTCAGTTTATAAGCATCCAACAAATACAAACCAGATTGCAACGGCACATGACCTTGCTGTGACGGACGAAGCCAGTTGCTGTATTGAAACGAAATTCCTTTAAACTGAAAATGATGTACAGGCGAATCAATTGTTCCTTTTACTTCAACCAGATTTTCTAAAACAGGTGCAGTTATAATTGCTGAATTAATATCTTCGCCAGCTCTTGGAATATAATAGATTTTAGCATTTTTCTTATCCAAATACCATTCTCCAGGCTCGTTTAAAAGCGAAAAAGCATTGTTTAAGAAATAAGCCGAATTTCCGTTGTTTTTAGAAATCCAAGGTGCAGGCCATGGATGCTCACTTTGAATACGGCTTTCTGGTTCTTCAAACGAAAGTTTTGCGCTGTCTTTTTGTACTTCGATATTTTTAATACGTAAGTTGGCATTCGACCACCATTGCACAATAAACATTTCCATTCCCGGTTGGAACTTAACCGATTTATCTTTAAACGGAATCCAGCAAGTTTGCTCTTCGTGATTCCAAGAAAGAATACGTTCCATTGTGGTTCCCGCAGTATTTTTGGCTCTTACGGCTTTTTTGCCGTTTACCCATAACTGTCTGTAATCAATCAGACTTCCTGCTTTTTTAGGAGCATCGGCTACCCAAACAGCACCTTTTTTAAGTCCGTTAATAACCGTTGTCGATTTTGTCCAATTTTTAATTTCGATTCCACCGTTTATAATTGGTCTTGCATTTACATCGGCTTCAATTGTTGTCGGACTATCTGCAGTTCCAGAATCTTCAGGACGCACAAATAAAGGTTCGTTTAAATAATACGTTCCGTTCATCACTATGATTCGGATTCCGTCTTTTATCGATGGATCTTTTAAGCGGCGAAGTTCTCTCGCTTTTCGCATTGCCATGTGAACCGTTGCCAACGGACTTGATTTTGTTCCGATATTCGAATCTTTTCCTGATGGTGAAACCCAGATTTCAGCTCCACTTGCCGAAATTGTAAATACCATTAAAAAAACAATCAGTAATTTGTTGAAGGAAGTTAAATGCATTATTTATAGTATTGATTTTTTTCTTGAGCTAAAATTACGAGGCATTTATTTAAAGCGCTATAATTTTTACAAATAATTGTATTTTTAACACTTTTACCAAATAACGACGACAATTTAAAAGAATATAAAATCACATGCATCCTGTACCCTCCTGTAATATTGACTTCAAGAAATTATCTTTGAAAATTTGACTTTTAATTATCTTCTGCTTTCTCAATCAAAAAAAGTTAAATTCATAAAAAATCTGTGATAAACCGCCAAAAACTGGTATTTCATAATATTTTTTTAATAGATTTGTGTAATCGATTACATTGAATATTTGAAATTAAAAAAGTATAATTTTATTTATTGAATAAAAATTCACAGAATAAAAAATTGAATTATCAGTAAATCGAAAAAAAGTTCCTAAGACACTAAATAACTAAGATGCTATGTTTCACAATTGAATCTTAGCATCTTAGCCACTTAGAACCTCAGAACCTTAAAATATTAACTATAATATAATACGAATGAAAACTAACCGAATAATCCTTTTATGTGTTGCTCTCACCTCTTTTGCTTTGAGTTTCAATACAATTTCAGCACAAAAATCTGCCGATACGTATAAAAACATTGAATTTAAAATGTCAGAAGTTCAAGAACCTGTTATTCCAAATTACAGTATAAATTTAAAAGATTTTGGAGCTGTAAACGGAGGTTATGTTTTAAACACAAAAGCTTTTGCTGATGCAATTGTCGCCCTTTCTAAAAAAGGCGGAGGAAAATTAATTATTCCACCTGGAATATGGCTTACAGGTCCAATCATTCTGAAAAGCAATATTGAACTTCACGCTCAAACTGGGGCTTTAATTAAATTCTCTACAGATAAAACTTTATATCCAATTATCGAAACCAGTTTTGAAGGTATAAATACTTGGCGATGCATCTCTCCTATTTATGGCAAAAACTTAGAGAATGTAGCTTTTACAGGAAATGGCGTTTGGGATGGTTCTGGTGAAGCTTGGAGACAAGTTAAAAAGAGTAAACTGACAGACGAACAATGGAAGAAATTTGTAGCTTCTGGCGGGGTTTTAAACGAAAAAAAAGACAGCTGGTTTCCTTCTGAACAATATTTAAAAGGGGCTAAAGGTGCCGATCAGAATATTCGTCATGATTTGAAAACTAAAGAAGATTTTGAAGCTATTCACGATTTTTTACGTCCGGTTTTGGTCAGCATTCAAAATAGTAAAAGAGTGCTTTTTGACGGACCTGTTTTCCAAAACTCTCCTGCATGGAATATTCATCCTTTATTAATTGAAGATTTAATTGTTCGAAATATAACGGTTCGCAATCCATGGTTTTCTCAAAATGGTGACGGACTTGATGTAGAATCTTGTAAAAATGTAGTGATTGAAAATTCAAGTTTTGATGTGGGTGACGATGCCATCTGCATTAAATCGGGTAAAGATAAAGACGGACGCGACAGAGGTGTTCCTTGTGAAAATATTATTGTAAAAAACAATATAGTGTATCACGGTCATGGCGGTGTTACGGTTGGAAGTGAAATGTCTGGCGGTGTCAAAAATCTGCACGTTTCCAATTGTACTTTTATGGGAACTGACGTTGGTCTTCGTTTTAAAAGTACTCGCGGACGTGGCGGTGTTGTAGAAAACATTTACATCTCAGACGTTTTTATGACGGATATTCCGTCTCAAGCAATTTCATTCGATTTGTATTACGGAGGAAAATCGATCGCTGAAACTTTAGCGGAAGGCGGAAATACCGTTAGCACAAAAGCAATTCCGGTAAACGAAGAAACGCCTGAGTTTAAAAATATCGTAATCAAAAACATCACAATTAAAGGTGCTCAGCAAGCTGTATTTTTACAAGGGCTTCCCGAAATGAATTTGGAAAACATTGAAATCACAAACCTAATTGCTAAAGCGCAAAAAGGTTTTTCTATAATTGATGCTAACGGAATTAAAATCAGCAATGCACAATTGGATATCGAAGCTAAAAATACTTTCGAAATTTACAACGCTAAAAACCTTTCGCTTAAAAATATCGAATTTAATCCATCTTCTTCAAACGCAATTACGATTAATGGTGAAGCGAGTAAGAATATTGATTTGAGTGGTTCTAAGATTAATTTCTCTAAGACTACAACTATTGATAAAAATGTTCCTAAAAAAGCGGTTAAATTTTAATTCGAAATTTTCAAATTCCAAATTTCAAACATAGCCCGTGGTTTCAACCACGGGAACACAATGTGAGAAATGCATTATGTGACAATCTTGCGTTCCCGTGGTTGAAACCACGGGCTATGTTTTTTTTTCATTTCTCCCTTCGGTCGAAATGACAAATTTGACTCTAAAATAAAAAGCGTGAATTAATCAATTCACGCTTTTTTTATAAATCTAAAATTGAATATTTAGTCATTCAAACTATAGAAAGCATTCGCATTCCCAAACCAAATCTTATTCTGTTCTTCAACAGAAAACTTCGAAATATAATCTTCTAAAGTTTTAACTACTTCATTATAATCAGAAGCTACATTTAAAACGGGCCAATCTGAACCATACATTAATTTATCAGTTGAGAAATTCTCAAAAATCACATTTAAATACGGTTTTAAATCTTCTAGCTTCCAATTTTCCCAATCGGCTTCTGTGACCATTCCAGAAATTTTACACCAAACGTTATCGTATTTTGCAATTTCTTCGATTCCTTTTTTCCAAGAATCAATACTTCCTGATTTGATTTCTGGTTTTGCAATATGATCGATTACAAACTTTTGATTTGGAAAATCTTTCACCAAACTTATTGCTGCGGGTAATTGACGTTCAAAAATCAATAAATCGTAAGTATAATTAAATGGCTTTAAAGCTGCGATTCCTCTTCTAAATGCTTCTCCGTACATAAAATCATCCGCTTCACCTTGAACAACGTGTCTGAAGCCTTTCAGCTTTTTTTGATTTGAAAAGAATTGCAAACGTTCTTCAATGTTTTCATTTCGCAAATCTACCCAGCCTACAACTCCTTTTATAAAATCATTTTTAGAAGCCAAATCTAATAGAAAATTAGTTTCTTCTTCCGATTGGCTTGCCTGAACAGCCACACAGCCTTCAAACTGATTGGCTTTTAGTAATGGTTCTAAATCTTCCGGAAGAAAATCTCTTTGAATATTCTTCATGGTTTCATCAATCCAGCTATCTCTAACGGGATCAAACTTCCAAAAATGCTGATGGGAATCTATTCTTTTACTCATAACTTTTTAATTAACATCGCTGATTAATGCGCGGTCTAAATGTACGTAACCTCCATCCACAAAAACAAATTGTCCCGTAGTATGTGATGATTTTTCTGAAATGACGAAAAGTGCTGTGTCGGCAATTTCTTCTGTTTTAGTCATTCGACTTTCCAATGGAATCGTTTTACTAATTTTTTTCAAGACCGCTTCCCCATCAGGCAAAGTTTTAATCCAATCCTCATAAGCTGGCGTATAACTTTCTGCAATAATAATCGCATTCGAACGAATTCCGAAGTGAATCAAATCTACTGCCCATTCTCTGGTTAACCCCAAAACACCACCTTTCGCGGCAGCGTAACCCGAAGTTCCTCCTTGACCTGTTAGCGCTACTTTTGAACCGATATTCAAAATATTTCCTTTTGATTCTTTTAAAAATGGAAGCGAATATTTAGCCAATAAAAAATAGCTTACTACATTCAGTTTCAAAGAATCCATAAATTCTTCGTAAGAAGCGTCTAATCCTGCACCGTCATTAACGCCGACATTATTTATGATGGCATCAATTCTTCCATATTTAGCTCCGATTACTTTTACAGCATTTTCTATTGCAACAGGATCGGTTACATCAGTTTGCACAAATAAAGAATTAATGCCCCTTTTTTGAAGTCTTTCTGCGTATTCGAAACCTCTTGCATTCCTGTCAACTAAAACTGGGATTGCACCTTCATCTGCTAATCTGTTGACGATGGTTTCTCCGATACTGCCTTCTTTTCCAGCCGAACCAGAAACGACAACTATTTTATTTTTTAAGTTTAAATCCATTTTTGTGGGTATTAAAGTTTAGTAGTGGTTAGATTTTTAAACACATAGAAACATAGTTTTTAAAACCGCTCAAAGGCGTTTCACTTGCATACATACACATAGCTATGTGTTAAGAAACTAGTTTCTTTTTTATTATCTTTTACAAAAAATAAAAATCTATGTTTCTATGTGTTAGAAAAAATTATTCTATTTCAATTAACGCTTTGATCACATTACTCTTCGGATCAATCAATTTTCCAAAATCAGTAATCATTTCAGAAAAACTCGTTCTATGTGTGATATATTTTTTCGGATCGATTTTTCCTTCTTTCAAACATTTCATTACATATTCGAAATCTTCGATTGTTGCATTTCGGCTACTCATTAAAGTTGATTCTCTTTTGTGGAAATCTGGATGACTAAAACTTAATTCTCCCTTTTGAAGTCCAACCAAAACAAATCTACCTCCATGTGAAATATAATTGAAAGCGCTGTTCATCACTTTCTGATTTCCAGTCGCATCAATAACCACATTTGCCATATCGCCGTTTGTTAATTCAGCTAATTTTTGAGCAACATCATCATTTAACGGATTAATCGTTTCATCTGCATTCAGTTCCGTTTTACAGAAGTTCAATCTGTAATCGTTAATATCCATAACAATCACTTTAGCTCCGGCAATTTTAGCAAACTGAATCAAGCCAATTCCGATTGGTCCTGCTCCCATTACCAAAACGGTGTCCGTTGGTTTTACAGCAGCTCTTCTAACGCCGTGCGCTGCAATTGCCAAAGGTTCAACCAAAGCCAATTCATCATAATCTAAACCTTGACCGTGCAATAAATATTGTTCTGGAATCGAAACATATTCAGCCATTCCACCATCAATATGAACGCCAAAAACTTTGATATTTACACAGCAATTTGTTAAACCGTTTCGGCAGGCAACGCATTTTCCGCAGTTAAAATAGGGAATAAAAGTTACTTTATCTCCCGGTTTAAAACCTGCTGCATTTCCTTTTACATATTCTGCCGCCAATTCGTGGCCTAAAATTCTTGGATATTCAAAATACGGCTGAGTTCCGCCAAAAGCGTGAATATCAGTTCCGCAGATTCCGATTCTTTTGATTTTCAATAAAACTTCCCCTTCTTTTGGTTCTGGAATATTGGTTTCTTTAAGTAAAAATTCCTGCGGTTTTTCGCAAACAATATATTTCATTTTTTTGTTTTGTTTAAATTTGTAATTAGACGCGGATTATACAGATTCGCTATCGCGAAGACACGGATTAAACGGATTTTTTTATTAATTTCCCTAAAAACTTAAATATAAAAATCCGTTTAAATCCGCGTTTTTACGAAGTAAATCCGTTTTATCCGCGTCACAACGTACATCATTGGATTATTAGTTCAAATAACAGATAGATGTGTTACTTTTTATAAGCAACCGCTTTCTGTTTGCTTGTTCCTAAACCTTCAATTCCCAATTCCACAACATCGCCCGCTTTAATGTAAATCGGATCTGGCTTGATTCCTAAACCAACTCCCGGAGGCGTTCCTGTACTGATAATATCGCCTGGAAGCAACGTCATAAACTGACTTAAATAATGTACCAGATAAGGAATTTTGAAAACTAAATTTAAAGTATTGCTGTCTTGGTATTTTTTACCGTTTACCGTCAGCCACATTTTTAAATTGTCCACATCTACGATTTCGTCTTTTGTAGCCAAAAATGGTCCAAGAGGCGCAAAAGTGTCACTTCCTTTTCCTTTTGCCCATTGACCGCCACGTTCCAATTGAAAAGCTCTTTCGCTGTAATCATTCAATAAAGCATAACCTGCCACATAATCTAAAGCTTCCGCTTCTTCAACATAACTTGCTTTTTTGCCAACAATAAAAGCCAATTCAACTTCCCAGTCTGTTTTTTCGCTATTTTTTGGAATAATCAAATCATCGTCTGGACCGCACAAAGAAGTTGTTGATTTAAAGAAAATAATCGGTTCTGTCGGAATCGGTGCATTGGTTTCTTTACAGTGATCGATATAATTTAAACCAATGCAGATAATTTTTGAAGGTCTCGCAACTGGCGAGCCCAAACGCACTGAAGCATCTACTTCTGGTAAATTTGGATTGCTTTCTAATGCTTTTTGTAATTTTTCCAATCCGTTTTCTTCAAAGAAACTTTCGTTAAAATCGGTTACAATCGCAGAAACATCATATCTCTTTTCTCCAATCAAAACTCCAGGTTTCTCTTTTCCGATTTCTCCAAAACGTATTAATTTCATAATCGTATATTTTTAGTTGTTAGTTTATCATTTGTTGTCATTCTTCATTTATAAATTCAAAATTCCTTAAAAAGAGCAAAGCAAAATTAATAAATGTAAAATTTACAATTACAAAAATACTTTTTAAAAATTAATATCCGAGCTATATTTTATTTTCCGTTAATGAAAATGACTAAACTTTAAATTTTTATAACATTTTTTAGACGGTTTGTAAAAAATCTATCACTAATTATCCATTTATGTAAAAAAGATTTCTTAAAAAGAAAGGATTTCTTGTGCATTTAAATCTTATTTCTACTTTTGTAATTGTATTTTTTACATTTATTATTTCAATCGATTTCACTACTCAAAAATTCCTATATAAAAATGATAAAATTAAAAGGCATAACTTGGAATCATACAAGAGGTTTGCTTCCTATGGTTGCCACATCGCAACGCTTTACTGAATTACATCCTGATGTTGAAATTTCTTGGGAGAAAAGAAGTTTACAAGAATTTGCCGATGCTTCAATTGAAGATCTTGCCAAAAGGTTTGATTTATTGGTAATTGATCACCCTTGGACAGGTTTTGGAGCGCAGACTAAAGCGATTCTTCCTTTATCTGATTATTTATCAAACGAATATATTAAAGATCAAGAAAGTAATACCGTTGGAAAATCGTACGGAAGTTATGTTTTTCATGATAAATTATGGGCGTTGCCAATTGATGCAGCAACTCCGGTTGCCTCTGCCCGATTAGATCTTTTAGAAAAAAACAATTTAGAAGTTCCTAAAACTTACGATGATTTATTGGCTTTAGCCAAAAAAGGTTTAGTTGCCTTTGCAGGAATTCCAGTAGATGTTTTAATGAGTTTTTATATGTTTTGCTGCAGTTTGGGCGAAGCTCCTTTTCTCTCTGAAGAAAAAGTGATTTCTGAAACTACGGGAATCAAAGCGCTTCAAATGTTTAGAGAACTGGCGCAGTTGATTGATCCCGCAAACTTTAACCGTAATCCAATTCAGGTTTATGAAGCGATGGTAAATTCAAACGAAATTGCCTATTGTCCGTTTGCTTACGGTTATTCTAATTATTCTCGCATTGGCTACAGCCAAAACCTTTTACATTTTTATGATTTAGTGAAACTGAATGAAAATCCAATGATTTCTTCTTTGGGAGGAACTGGATTAGCGGTTTCATCATTCAGCGAAAATATTGAAACCTCCATAAAATACGCTGAATTTACTTGTTCATCACAGGTTCAGCAGAATATTTATACCGATAATGGCGGTCAGCCAGGACATTTACAAGCTTGGAAAAGTGAGCGAATTAATAGTGTAACGCACGATTATTTCAAAAATACGTTGCCAGCTTTAGAGCGTGCTTTCCTTCGTCCGAGATATTATGGTCACATGTATTTCCAAGATCATGCTGGAGATGTTGTTCGCAATTATTTGATGAATGGCGGAGAAGAATTAAAAGTTTTGGAAGAAATGAATTCGCTTTACGCGGAATCTCTAAAAATCCAGACCGTATGAGACCTTTAGAAGGATTAATTGTTTTGGAATTCTGTCAGTTTTTAGCAGGACCTTCAGCGGGTTTAAAACTGGCTGATTTGGGCGCACGCGTCATCAAAATCGAGCGTCCTGTAAAAGGTGAAGCCTGCAGACAATTGAGCATCAAAGATTTATTTGTTGATGATAGCAGTTTGCTTTTTCATACGATTAACAGAAATAAAGAATCTTTTGCAGCCGATTTGAAAAATCCTGACGAATTGGTTTTAATCAAAAAACTAATCGAAAAGGCTGATATTATGACGCATAATTTCAGACCCGGAGTAATGGAAAAAATCGGTTTAGATTTTGAAAATACTTTAGCTATTAATCCGCAGCTTATTTACGGAACGATTACAGGTTACGGAAACGAAGGCCCGTGGGCAAAAAAACCGGGACAAGATTTGTTGTTACAATCGCTTTCCGGATTAAGCTGGTTAAGCGGACGCAAAAGTCAAGGCCCAGTTCCTTTTGGTTTGGCTGTAGCCGATTTAATGTGCGGCAATCATTTTGTACAAGGAATTTTGGCAGCGCTTTTAAAAAGAGCTAAAACCAAAAAAGGAGTTTTGGTAGAAGTGAGTTTATTGGAATCTATTCTCGATGTACAATTTGAAGCCATTACTTCTTTCTTAAACGATGGCGGACAACAGCCAGAAAGAGGTGATATCAAAGGAAGCGCACATGCTTTTTTAAGCGCGCCATATGGCGTTTATGCAACTATTGACGGCTATTTATCGTTGGCAATGGGCGATTTAATCTTTATAGGAAAAACTTTGGGATTGGATTTAAACGCTTACGCGGATAAACATCTTTGGTTTGAAAAAAGAGATGAAATCAGAACAATTTTAAGCGAAAGGATTAAAACCCAAACTTCTGATTACTGGATTGAAATCCTGCAAAAAGAAGGTATTTGGTGCGGAAAAGTTTTCAATTACGAAGAACTCGACAATCAACCTTTTGTAACTGAATTACAGCTGAAACAAACCGTAAAAAATACCGAAGGCGAAACTTTGGTAACCACCAGAAGTCCGATCCAATTGGATGGAGAAATTTTGCTAAGTAAAAAAGCAGCGCCAAAAGTAGGTCAAGATAATTTGAATATTCACGAAAAATTTTTAAACAGCCAGAAATGAAACCATTAGAAGATTATTTAATTGTAGATTTCAGTCAGTTTCTTTCGGGGCCGTCGGCGAGTTTGCGTCTGGCCGATTTAGGAGCGCGTGTGATAAAAATTGAAAAACCAGGAACGGGAGATATCTGCCGTACTTTATATACTTCTGATTTGATTATGAACGGCGAATCCTCTGTTTTTCATACCATCAACAGAAACAAAGAATCTTTTGCCATTGATTTTAAACAGCCTGAAGAACTTCAAAATTTAAAAAAATTATTAGCCAAAGCTGATGTTGTCATGCATAATTTCAGACCTGGAGTTATGGAACGCATTGGATTAAGTTATGACGATGTAAAAAACATAAATCCGAATGTGATTTACGGATCTATTTCAGGTTTTGGAGAACATCCAGATTTGAAAGATTTACCGGGGCAGGATTTGCTTTTACAATCATTAACGGCTTTAACTTGGCTGAGCGGTAATCAAGAAGATGGACCAGTTCCAATGGGATTGTCGATTGTAGATATGCTTGCCGGCGCACATTTAGCTCAAGGAATTTTAGCTGCTTTATACAGAAAAGCAACTCATAATATTGGAGCACAAATTCAGGTAAGTATGCTGGAATCGGCGTTTGATTTTCAGTTTGAAACTATTACGACTTATTTTAATGACGGAGGTGAATTGCCAGTTCGAACTAAAACGAATAACGCACACGCTTATTTGGGCGCGCCATACGGAATTTACAAAACTATAAACGGCTATTTGGCACTAGCAATGGGCTCGATTCCTGTTTTGGCTTCTTTACTTAAATGTGACGCTTTATTACAATTCCCTGAAAATAAATTTACACTTAGAGACGAAATCAAAAATATCCTTGCCGCTCATTTGCAAACGCAGGAAACACAATTTTGGCTGGATATTTTAGAACCCGCAGACATTTGGTGCGCAGGAGTTTTAAATTATCAACAATTATTTGCAGAAGATGGTTTTAAGGTTTTGAATTTTACGCAACAAGTCGAAATGCTTGACGGTTATAGTTATAAAACAACACGCTGTCCGATAAAAATTGATGGCGAATATCTGACTTCAGGAAAAGGTTCGCCGAAACTAGGTCAGGACAACGAGAAAATTATTAAAGAATTTATAGACTGTTAATGGAAAAAATTAGAATCGCCGTTCGTAAATTCGATCCTTTCGAAAGTACACTTCGAAAATTATGGGATGCATTTTCACTTCAAAATAATATAAAAATGGAAGCTGAAATGGTTGCCTTAGAACTTCATGATTTATATGAAACTACCATTTCAGATAAAGGTTTAAAAGAAGGAAAATGGGATATCGCTCATATCAATACCGATTGGATTTTTGATGCTGCAAACGAAAATGCGGTTCTTAATTTGTTTTCCTTAATTGGTGAAAATCCGCCAGAAAACTATCCTTTTGGATGGCATAAATCGCTTTTGCATTTGCAGAAATTAAGCAATGGCATTTTCGGACTTCCATTTCACGATGGCCCAGAATGTCTCATTTACAGAAAAGATTTATTCGAAAACGAAGCAGAAAAAGAGAATTTTAAAAAACAATTTGGTTACGAACTTGCTACACCAAAAACTTGGCAGGAATTTTCAGAAATTGCGACATTCTTTAATCGTCCCGAACAAAATTTATACGGTGCTGTTTTTGCCAATTATCCAGACGGACATAATATGGTTTTTGATTTTTGCCTGCAATTATGGACGCGAGGCGGATCTTTATTAAACAAAAAAAATCAGATTGATATTCATAATGAAGCGGCGATAAAAGCATTAGATTTTTATAGAAAAATGGTCAATGACAAAAATGCGGTTCATCCAAAATCGAGAGAATTTGGTTCGGTTGAAGCAGGTTTAGCTTTCGCCGAAGGACAAGCAGCAATGGCAATCAACTGGTTCGGATTTGCTTCGATGGCAGAAGTAATTGACGAATCGAAAGTGAAAGGAAAAATCGATATCACTTCTCTCCCAGCTGATCCTGGTTATAAAACGGCTTCTTTAAACGTATATTGGTTGTATACAATTGGTTCTGGAAGCAAACACAAAAAACTAGCATATGATTTTTTACGTTTTGCAACTACACCAGAAAGTGATAAATTATTGACAGCAGAAGGCGGAATTGGATGTAGAAAATCCACTTGGAAAGATGAAGAAATCAATACTTTAATTCCGTTTTATCATAAACTGGAAATGCTTCACGAAAATGCATTGACATTACCTCAAACGCCAATCTGGCCAAAAGTCGCAGAACTTATTGACGGAGCGGTTTTAAAAGCCATTGAAACTGATATTCCATCGGAAATACTTTTAGAAGAAACTCAAAAGAAAATAAGAAAACTAAGTCAAGGAACAACATTACACGGCTCTGTCAAAAATTAAAATTGACAGGCTTAATTTCAAAATATAGAACAAATGAATATTCCCTATAAACCTTTACTTCCACAAACAGAACAACCAATTGTGATTATTGGAGCAAGCGGTATTGTAAAAGATGCGCATCTTCCTGCTTATGAAATGGCTGGTTTTAAAGTTTTTGGTATTACTAATAGAACGATTTCGAAAGCATACGATTTACAGAAACAATTCAAAATCGATTATGTTTTTGAAAGTGTTGCCGATGCAGTTAAAAATGCGCCTTCAAACACTGTTTACGATATTACCGTTTTACCTGATCAATATATCGAAATTTTAGAGCAATTGCCTGATGGATCTGCAGTTTTGATTCAGAAACCAATGGGAAATGATTTATCACAGGCTCGCGAAATTGTCGAAGTTTGCGAAAGAAAAAATTTAGTTGCTGCTATCAATTTCCAGTTGCGTTTTGCCTCTTTTGTAAGTGCTGCCAGATATTTAATCGATCAGGGAATTATTGGCGAATTATATGATTTAGAATTTAAAGTTACCGTAAATACTCCTTGGGAATTATTTCCTTTAATAAAAGAGCATCCAAGATTGGAAATTCTTTTCCACAGCGTGCATTATATTGACTGCATTAGATCTTTTCTGGGTAATCCGAAAAGTGTTTATGCTAAAACAGCCAAACATCCGCTTAAAAAATTATCTTCAAGTCGATCTACGATTATTCTGGATTATGGAGAAGATAAACATGTTGTAATCAATACGAATCATGATCATCACTTTGGTCCAAAACATGAAGAAAGTTATATTAAATGGGAAGGAACAAAAGGCGCCGTTAAAGCAAAAATGGGATTGTTAATGAATTATCCTGACGGTTTGCCAGATGTTTTTGAATACGCTTTGCCAAAAAAAAGTAATGAAAATGAATACGAATGGACAGAAGTGAAATTAGAAGGTTCTTGGTTTCCTGAAGCTTTTATTGGCGCAATGTCTAATCTCATGCGTTACAAAGAGGGTTCTGACGATAAATTGTCTGCTAGCGTTCAAGATGTCTTAGGCACGATGAAAGTTGTAGAAGCCTGCTACGCGAGCAGTAAAAATGGCGGAATTTCTTTTGAAGAAGTGTAATTAAAACACTATATTTCAAAACCAAAAAAAAACAAATTTAAGCCTTCTTCAAAACAAACGTATTTTTAAAGTAAGGCCGACAAAAAATAACTATAATATGTATTTTAAATCGACTTTTTTCGAAGATTACCAAATCGACGACAAACGAGTAACATTAGGCAGAACAATCACAGAAACTGACTTCGTAGTTCATGCCGGACACACTGGAGATTTCTTCCCGCACCACATGGACGAAGAATGGTGCAAAACGCAACCATTCGGACAAAGAATTGCACACGGAACTATGGTTTTTGCCATCGGAATCGGATTAACGGCTTCAGAAATAAATCCCGAAGCTTTTTCTAGAGGTTATGACAAAATGCGTTTTGTAAAACCTGTTCATATCGGCGACACTATTCATTCTGAAATCACTATTTCTGAAAAAGGAGAAGCTAAAAATCCAGAAATGGGAACCGTAACAGAACATGTAGAAATCATTAACCAACGTGGCGAAGTCGTTTTGGTATGTGATCATTTACTTTTAGTAAAGAAAAAATAATTTTCTTCTAGGGACAAAGGTTCAGAGGTGCAAAGGAACAGAGGTTTCTTCACTTTGAACCTTTGTCGCTTTGAACCTTTGAACCTAAAAAACAACAAAAAAACTATCTAAAAAATGCAAATTACAAACCAAGCTGGCGATCAACACGACGCAACTTTAGAAACTGGAAAAGGTACTGCTAATTATAAAGTTCCATTTATTTTAATTACCAGCTTATTTTTTCTTTGGGGAATGGCGCACAATCTGGACTCAGTTTTGATTCCACACTTGAAGAAAGCCTGTGAATTAAATAATAGTCAATCTACATTGATTGATACTTCTGTTTTCTTTGCTTATTTTATCATGGCAATTCCTGCGGGAATGCTTATTAAAAGATTTGGTTATAAAACTAGTATTATCGTTGGATTATTAGTTTTTGCCGCAGGAGCCTTTTTATTTGTTCCAGCAGCAGATTCAAGAACATATGAATTATTTTTATTTGCTCTATTTGTAATTGGATGCGGTTTAACAATTCTTGAAACCAGTGCAAATCCTTATGCTACTATTTTAGGTCCAGCAGAGGCTTCATCAAAAAGGATAAATTTAGCGGCTTCTTTTAATGCTTTAGCAGCAGTTGTTGCTCCGTTTGTGGGTTCATTATTTATTCTCTCAGGAACAAATCATACAAAAGAACAAATGGCAGCAATGCCAGAAACTGAGAAAGCAGCTTATTTATTAGGTGAAGCACAAGCAGTAAAAATGCCTTATATCGTTTTGGGAACTGTTTTGGTTTTAGTAGCTATAGCTTTTTATTTCATGCATCTTCCTTCTATGAAACCAAAGCATACGGAAGTTGAAGTTAAACCTGGTTTTTTCTCTGTTTTAAAATTTAGACATTTAACGTGGGCTGTTGTTGCTCAATTCTTTTATGTTGGTGCTCAAGTCTGCGTTACTAGTTTCTTTATTAGAATTGCACAACAAGGAGCTGGTTTAGATGAAAAAACTGCGGCGTTTTATTTAGGGGGTTATGGGTTTTTATTTATGGCGGGGCGCTTTATTGGAACTTTCTTTTTGAAGTATGTAAAAGATTACGTTTTACTTTCTATTTACTGCGTAATATCTGCACTTCTTTCTCTAGTAGCAATATATGGATCAGGAATGGGAGTACTTTACGCTCTTGGCGGAATCGGGTTCTTTATGTCAATTATGTTTCCAACAATTTTTTCTTTAGGAATTAAAGGTTTAAAATCGAATACAGAAACAGGTTCTTCTTGGTTAGTAATGTCAATTGTTGGAGGCGCTATCATTCCGTATGGAATGGGAACTTTAATTGATATGAATCATGATGATATTCAGTCTGGGTATATTATTCCGTTAGTTTGCTTTTTAATTATTCTTTCTTTTGGAGTTGTTGGTCATAAGGTGAAAACGGTTTCAGAATAAGAAATTAAATTATATAAATAGAAAAGGCTTTCTTCACAAGAGAAAGCTTTTTTTTGTATTTAAAACCAAGTGCTTCGGAGAAGCAAAATATTTATAGCAAATAAAATTTCCTAGCACAAAGAAAAGCTCCAGCGGAGTGACATAATATCATCATAATACGTTTCCCGTGGTTGAAACCACGCGCTATGTTGAAACACATAATGATAAAATAATGGTATTATTTTTTATAAAATCAAAAACGCCTCCTAATTGGAGGCGTTTTTTTTTACTTATGTTTAGAATTAACGGTGTTTGCCGTTTCCGTGATCGTGATTTTTGGAGTTATTTTTTCCTTTGTTTCCTTTATCATTTCCGTAGTGGTTTCCGTTGTTTCCTTTAGGTTTTTCTCCTCTGTTTTTTTGAGGTTTTCCATGATAACCTTTCGGATAAGCTTTTACGTGTTTTGTATGATAATTATATGGAGAATCTCCTCTATAATCTGTCAATACAACTTTGTAACCAGAATACAAATCATAATTTCTATATCTTGAAGGAAGTCTTTTTTCACGAATCCATCTTCCTCCATTATCGTAGATAAATACGCTTTGATTTATATCATAATACACATCGATATCTGGCAGAAAATAGTATCTGCTGTCATCGTAGCCTTGTGGTCCCCAATTTGGCGGCGTTCCAATATCTACATTGATTGATACTTGCGCTTGGGCGAAAAATACACTCATAAAGAGTACTGAGGCGAATACTAATTTTTTCATGATCTTTAGTTTTAAATTTATTTTAGTAGATATGAATCGAAATTAATGCCAATATTTAAACTTATCGCATTCATTATACGGAAACACAAAACTAATCGACGAATAGTACTTTTCAGCCGATATGCATATATAAAAAAACGCCTCATAACTGAGGCGTTTCTTTTTATTATAAATAACAATTATTTCCAACCACCACCCAACGCACGGTACAAATTTATAACAGCTTGCAATTTTTGCAGATTGTCGTTAATTCCGCTTAATTGCGCTGCCAAAAGGTTTTGTTCTGATGTTAATACATCAGTGTAATTGGTTGCAGAACTATATTCTAAAAGTTGCTGAGTAAAGTCTACTGCTTTTTCTAAAGCTGCAATCTGTTTGGTTCTAGAATCTTCTTTCTCAACTGCCATTTGATACGAATATAAAGCATTCGAAACTTCCTGACCTGCCACTAAAAGAGTTTGTTGAAAATTATTATAGGCTTGTAATTGTTGTGATTGCGCCGTTGTAAGTCTCATTTTATTCAATCCTTGGTTAAATATTGGTTGTGTAAGTCCGCCAATAATAGAGTAAAAAATAGAATGACTAAAGAAATCTTTTAGCTCTAAATTTGAGAATCCAGTACTTGCTGTAAGTGTCAAACTTGGATAAAAATAGGTCTTAGCCAAATTTGTAGATTCGAAAGCCACCCTGAAATTAAATTCCGCTTGACGGACATCAGGACGATTGTTTAATAATTGAGCTGGCATACCAAGAGCGATTTTTTCAGGAATAATTTGTGTTCCTAATTCACCTCGATCAATTGGCCCTGGAGCTTGTCCTAACAAAATATTTAAAGCGTTTTCTGTCTCACGGATATTCTGTTTTAAATCTGGAATCAAAACTTCTGCTGCATGCTGATTGGCTTCACTCTGAACAACAGCTGCACCAGTTACAATTGCTCCTTCTTTTAAAGCTTTAATTGTTTCTACATTTTTAATACGGCTAGCTAATGTTTCCTCAGTGATTTTTAGCGATTTATCATAAGCCAAAAGCATAAAATAATTGTTGGCAATATCGGCAATCAATTGTGTTTGAACTGCTTGTTTTGCAGCATCAGTTGCTAAATAAGTTGCCAATGCGGCTCTTTTAGAACTGCTTAATTTTCCCCAAACATCAATTTCCCAAGACGTACTAGCACCCAATTTATAGGTTGTTGTCAACGTATTGATGTTGATTCCTGGTGGAAAGTTAAGTCCCGCCTGTGATTGTTTGTTATGAGTTGCACTTGCATCCAATTGTAATGTTGGGTAATAAGCTAATTTACTTTGACGTAATGAAGCTCTTGCTTGTACAATGTTTTCAATCGCATTTTTCAAATTAAGATTCTGATCTAAACCTTTTTGAATTAATGCATTCAGTTTTTCATCTTTAAAAACACTCTGCCAAGGCATATCCGCAATTGTAGTTGAATCTGTCGAAGATTGATCACGATACAATTGATCTGTTTTTAAAGTTGTGGGACGTTCGTATTTTTTGGTAACAGAGCACGCACTAATAAGTGCGGCTGTTATTACCAGTAAAATATATTTATTTGAACTATTCGTCATTTCTTTCTTAATTAAATTTTACTCTTTGTGAGCTTCTATTAAATGAATTTCCTCTTCATCGTCGTCCTCGTCATCATAACCGTCTTTAGCAGGTCCGCTGATTTTTTCTTGTAAGTTTTGAAAAATAATAAACAGAACCGGAATCACGAAAACTCCCAAGATTGTTCCGATTAACATACCTCCTACAGCTCCTGTACCAATCGATTTGTTACCAACAGCTCCCGCTCCTGAAGCAAACATCAACGGAACTAATCCTAAAATAAAGGCGAAAGAAGTCATTAAAATTGGACGTAAACGTGCTACGGCACCTTCAATTGCAGCTTGTACAACTGGCAATCCTTTTCGTCTTCTGTCCAAAGCAAATTCGACAATCAAAATACCGTTCTTGGCAAGAAGTCCGATAAGCATGATTAAGGAAATCTGCAAGTAAATGTTACTATTCAATTTGAAAATAATTGAGAACAAATAAGCTCCTGCCAATCCAAACGGAATTGATAATAATACTGCAAATGGTAAAATATAACTTTCGTATTGTGCACTTAACAAGAAGTAAACGAAAACCAAACATAATACGAAGATGAATATCGTTTCACTTCCAGAAGCTAATTCCTCACGCGTTAATCCAGAAAATTCGTAACCATAACCTGCAGGAAGATTTTCTGCCGCCACTTCTTGAATTGCTTTAATAGCATCTCCAGAACTATAACCTGGTTTTGGTGCTCCTGTAATCGAAATTGACGTAAATAAGTTAAATCTCGAAATAGATTCTGGTCCAAAAACTCTTGTCATTTTTACAAACTCTGTAATTGGCGCCATATTTCCTGCACTATTTCTAACGAAAATTTTATTCAATCCTTCTGTGTTAGCTCTAAATTCTGGAGCAGCTTGAACCATTACACGATATTGTTTTCCGAATTTATTGAAATTCGAAGCATACAATCCACCATAATATCCTTGCATTGTAGAAAGAATCGTGTTTACAGAAACCCCAGCATCTTTCGCTTTCGCTAAATTGATGTCCATCATATACTGAGGAAATCCAGGATTAAATGGGGTTGTCGCGTATTGAATTTCTGGACGTTCAGCCAATTTCGCTAAGAATTCGTTATTTACTTTAAAGAATTCAGCAGTTGTATGTCCACCTTTATCTTGCAATTGAAATTCGAATCCACCACTTTGCCCAAAACCTTGAATTGTTGGTGGCGAAATAAAGAAGATACTTGCCTCACGAATACCGCTTGTTTTAGCAAAAAGCTGTCCGATTACATCATCAACACTAAGATCACGTTCATCCCACGGTTTCAATTTTACAATAACCATACTGTAGGCACTACCCGCTCCAGCGGTAAAGTTCTGCCCAACGATTCGAAGTGTATTTTTAACTCCTGGAATAGTCTTAGCAATACTGTCTACTCTTTTTGCAATGATATCAGAACGCTCCATAGAAGCTGAAGGCGGCAAACTGATATTCGCGAAAACAGTTCCTTGATCTTCCGAAGGAACGAAAGCTGAAGGTGTTGTTTTCATCATATAAACTAATGCCAAACCAGCAATGATGATAGACGCTAAAGCAATCCATTTTTTCACAGAAAGGAAACTTACTGAACGCTTATATCTTTGTGTTACATTATCGAAAGCTACGTTGAATGAAGTATAAAAACGCTGTAAATAACTTTTATGTTTATGATCATCAGCATGCGGTTTCAATAAAAGTGCACATAAAGCTGGACTTAAAGTCAAGGCATTTACTGCCGATAGAATTATCGCAACAGCCAATGTAATACCAAACTGTTTGTAGAAAACCCCAGTAGATCCTGTAATAAATGTTACAGGAATAAATACCGCCGCCATTACCAATGTAATCGAAATAATCGCTCCCGAAATTTCGTCCATCGCGTGAATCGTCGCTTTTTTAGCCGATTTATATCCGTCATCCAATTTTGCGTGGACGGCCTCGACGACGACAATCGCATCATCGACGACAATACCAATGGCAAGAACCATAGCAAAAAGCGTCAATAAGTTGATCGTAAATCCGAATAAATTCAGGAAGAAGAACGTTCCTACAATCGCAACTGGAACCGCAATCGCTGGAATTAAAGTTGATCTAAAATCTTGAAGGAAAATAAATACTACGATGAAAACCAATATAAAAGCTTCAATCAAAGTATGAATAACTTTCTCAATAGAAGCATCTAGATTTTCGTTAACATCCACCATAATGGTGTATTTCATTCCTTTTGGAAAACTCTTCGCTGCTTCTTCAATTAATTTTTTAGAATTAATAATTACATCACGTGCATTCGATCCTGGAGTCTGGCTAATTGCCATTGCAGCCGATTCTACGCCGTTTGTTTTAATTGTTGAAGAATAACTTAAAGATCCTAACTCTACTTTTGCAACATCTTTAAGACGCAACATTTGTCCGTTTCCAACCGATTTTATAACAATATTTTCAAATTCCTGAGCACTTGTTAAACGTCCTTTGTATTTAATTACATATTGAAAAGCTTGATTTCCATTCTCACCAAATTTACCTGGCGCTGCTTCGATATTTTGTTCTGCTAAAGCTGCCGAAATATCGCTCGGAATCAGTTTGTATTGTTGCATTATATCTGGTTTCAACCAGATTCTCATAGAGTAATCTTTTGCACCAAAAACGGTAACATCACCTACTCCAACTACACGCTGAATTTGAGGTACAAGATTAATCTTCGCATAATTTTGAAGAAACGTCTGATCGTAAGCTTTATCATCACTATATAAAGAGAAAATCAACAAGTTACTACTCTGACTTTTCGTAACCGTTACACCCGCTTGAGTTACCTCAACAGGAAGTAAACTCGTTGCTCTAGAAACCCTGTTCTGAACGTTTACCGCTGCCAAATCAGGATTTGTTCCAACTTTAAAGAAAATTTTGATCGAAGCATTTCCGTCGTTTGTCGCTGTAGAAGTCATGTAAGTCATGTTTTCTACACCATTGATCTGCTCTTCTAACGGAATTACGATACTTTTCAATACTACGTCTGCATTCGCACCAGTATAACTTGCCGCCACGTTTACAGTTGGCGGTGCAATATCTGGATATTGCGAAATCGGTAACTCAATTAGGCCTAAAACACCTAAGATGACGATAATAACAGATATTACCGTCGAGAGTACGGGTCTTTGTATAAATTTTTTAAACATTATTTTTTATTTTAAATCGGCGTATACTGTTTCTGCACTTTGCTTTTGAGCTTTAATTTCAGTTCCTTCTTTTAGAGAAGCCACTCCTTCTAAAACAATCTCATCCCCTGCCTGTAAACCGCTTGTTACTACATAATAGTTTCCTGCTGTATTTTCAAGCACAGTAATGTTAGCGTTTCTTGTCTTGTTATCTTTTCCTAAAACTACCGCAAACATCTTATCTTGAAGTTCGAATGTTGCGCTTTGAGGAATAATGATTCCGTCTTTTACTTCTTTCGGAATTCTAACTGTAGTACTGCTTCCGCTTCTGATAATTCCTTTTGAATTTGGGAAACGCGCTCTCACATTTACCGTTCCAGTTTCTGTATTGATTAATCCGTTTACGGTTTCAATATGCCCTTTTTCATCGTAAGCAGAACCGTCAGAAAGTACTAAAGAAACTGCTGGCATACTTTTTATTGTTTGGTTTAATGAAGCTCCAGAATCTTTAGTAAAATTCAATAACGTTTTTTCATTCATGGCAAAATAAGCGTACACGTTACCAATACTTGAAACTGTCGTTAAAGGTTCAGTAGTATTTGAACTAACTAAACTTCCTAAACGAAACGGAATCGAACCCACAACTCCATTTACTGGACTTGTTACAGTTGTATATCCTAAATTAACTTTAGCATTTACTAAAGCTGCGTTTGCTTGCGCCAAAGAAGCCATTGCTGACTCATAAGTATATTGTGCTGATTCTAAATCGTATTTACTTATGATTCCTTTTTCAACCAAAGGTTTTACTTTGTTTACAGCCAATTTTGCTGAACTAACATCTGCCTGAGCACTTTTAATACTTGCTGTTGCAGTACGAACTTGCTGCTCATATTCTGGAGCGCTGATTTTAAATAAAGGTTGTCCTGCTTTTACAACTGCTCCTTCATCTACAAAAATTTTATCGATGTAACCTTCAACTCTTGGTCGGATTTCTATATTTTGTTGTCCCTGAATACTTGCCGGAAAGTCGCTATTTAATGTCGCCGATTCCTGTTGTAATGTCACAGTCTTATACTCTTTTATTTGTGGTGCTCCACCAGCCTGAGCCGATTTATCATTTTTACCGCAAGATGCGATAACAAGTGATGCTGCGAGAATACTTAAAAATGATTGCTTCTTCATTGTGAAAAATGTGTGATTTATCTATTATATGACAACAAAAGAAATAAATTATAACAAACGAAAATTTTCAAATAGACGAAGAGCGAATCAGAATCGACAAAGATTAGTTAAGAACCGATGGTTTTTCTATAAATATTAAACAAGTGTTTAATTTTTATCCCATCGGCTCTAAAACACTTTTTAGAGGCTCTAAAACAGGATTGGACGATTGCTTAAAAATCCTATTCAAATAAAATGTAATATTGCCTTTAAAATCACAAATTACAATGTCACCAAACTTTTTTAGACCCTACTTATTCACAGGATTACATATACTTGGATGGTTTTTACTAGGGTATCTTATGTTGTTTTATATTCCATTGACATGGAATGTAGTACTTCCGTCAGCATTTTGGCTTTGGCAGAGTATTATACTATTTCTATTGATTGTTCTTTTTTATTCAACAGCAAAAATCATAGTTCCTAGAACCATCATAAAAGACAATACTTCACTATTTTTATTTTGGGCATTTCTAGCAATTTTTACCATGCAGTTAATTGCTTATTTTTACACATCTCAAACAGATCTTCATTATCAAATTAGTAAAGCAATTGGTTTTACAAAATATAAAAATCCTTATTTTGACAATTACGTTTTTACACTAACATTATTAGTTTTAGGAATAAGCACAAGTTGGGCAATGTTGCAATATTGGCAAAAAGCAGCGCAGCACAAACAGAAATTGGAACAAGATAAAACTGTAGCCGAATTGGCAATGTTAAAAGCACAGATTAATCCACATTTTTTCTTTAATTCTTTAAATAGTATTTATTCACTTACTTACACCGATATTGAAGATTCTCGAAATGCATTGCATACGTTGAGCCGAATGATGCGTTACTTGCTTTATAGTACCGAAGAAAAAACGACCTTGCTTAAAGAAGCCGAATTTATGAGAGATTTTATCGCTTTGATGAAACTTCGTGCCAACAGCAAATTGACCATTACAACAGACATTCCCGAAAAAATACACGATTACCCAATTGTTCCGATGTTATTATTACCTTTAGTAGAAAATGCTTTTAAACATGGCGTTCATGCCACAGATAAAAGTGAAATTTATATAAAGCTTACACAAAATGGAAGCAATCTGGAATTTGAAGTTGAAAATACTTTCTTCGAAAAAACAGCAGTTTCTGATGTAGGCGGAATTGGTTTAACAAACACCAAACGAAGATTGCAGCTAATTTATCCGAATCAGCATTTTATCTCATTTGGCGTTACCGATCACGGAACATATAAAATTAAATTAAAAATAAATTTAGAGCAATGACAGTACTAAAATGCATAGCAGTAGATGATGAACCATTGGCTTTAAAATTGGTTGAAACCTTTATAGAACAAACTCCTTTTTTAGAATTAATTACCACTTGCGACAACGCTGTTGAAGCTATGGGAATTATTCGCGAAACAAAACCTGATGTTGTTTTCTTAGATATTAACATGCCTAATTTAACGGGAATGGAATTAGCAAGATTAATCCAAGATCAAGCTGCACCTTTGCCTAAAATCATCTTTACGACAGCATACAATCATTATGCGATTGAAGGATATAAAGTGAATGCCGTTGATTATCTTTTAAAGCCTTTTAGCTACGAAGAATTTCTACGAGCTTCTAGCAAAGTTTTACAATTGCATGAAGAATCTAACAATCAATTTCAAACCGTTACTTTAGACGACGAATTTATCTTTCTAAAAGTAGAATATCAATGGGTTAGAATTTCACTAAAAGACATTTGCTATATCGAAAGTTTAAAAGATTATGTAAAAGTACATTTAGAAGATTCTCAAAAAGCTTTATTGTCATTGATTTCATTAAAAGCTTTAGAAGAAAAACTTCCGTCTTCAAAATTTATGCGCGTTCATCGCTCTTTTATCGTTTCATTAGACAAAATCAGCGCCATTAGTAAAAACTCCATTTTTATCGATAAAATCGAAATTACAGTTGGCGAACAATACAAAGAAGCCTTTAAAATCGTAGTCGATAAATGGCTAAAATAAAATTAGAATTACAAATATCATGGAAAAAAGATCAAACAAATATTATCTGACTTTAAGTCTAAAAGAATATGCAAACGGAGAAACTGAACCTGCAAAAGAATTAGGAATCGAATTTGACAATCACGACGAAATTTTTGGAATTATAGATCGAATCAAAGACAAAAACATTTTTGCGAATGAATCTGAAGCCATTCAATTTGCTTTGGGACTTAAATTATTCAGCGAAATCAAATTAAAAAATCGTAAAAACCCACTTTTTGAGGAATTAAATGAAGTTTTTCCTGTTTTTATGAAAAAGCTAAAAAGTTTATAAAAACTCCTTTAAAAACAAGCGTTTAACGTTATTTACACTTGCGCTTTCAATATTAAATTTACTTTAAAAAAGAAATTATCTCAATTTTACTGGCAATATTTTGTAACAATTTTCCGTTAAAATTGAGCATGTCCCACTAAATGCTTTCCAAAAGAAGTTTAATTTCTTTTTTGAAATTGAATTATTTTTCATAGAAAAATGGAATAACATTTAGGCAATCTTAATTGAAAATAGAGAGATTTTTTTTGAAGCTGACCATTTCATTTTAATGAATCTCTAAATACAATCTTCACTTTCGATTTGTTCGATAATGCAAAAATTATTTTTTAACCATTAAAAATGAAAGCATTATGATAATTCAAAAAAGTATATTTCTTCTTGCTGGTCTGCTCGTCTTAGGCAGCTGTTCCAACAATGACAATGATGACAGCGCCAACACAGGACCAACTGGACCTCCTGTAGAAACAGGCGCTGCAAATACTACATATCAACCTGCATTTGCAGGACAGACACGTGCTGGAAGCATTCAAACTACTACAGAAATTGAATCTAAAGTTATCACCAACGGTTTAAGCGCTCCTTGGGGAGTTGCTTATCTTCCAGACGGACGCCTTTTAGTTACCGAAAAAGCAGGTAAAATAAAAATTGTAACACAAGCAGGAGTTATTGGAAATGCCTTAACTGGTGTTCCAGCTGTTAATCCTGCAGATCAAGGAGGTTTATTAGGTATTTGCCTTGATCCATCATATGCAACAAACAGATTGATTTACTGGGCTTTTTCTGAAGCTGTAGCCGGCGGAAATATTACCGCTGTAGCGAAAGGAAGAATCTCTGATAACGAAACTGCTGTTGAAAATGTTACTGTAATTTATCGTTCTAATACACCAAACGCAAGTACACTGCACTACGGAGGTCGTGTATTATTTGATAAAACTGGAAATTTATTTGTTAGTATTGGTGAAAGATCTGTATTGCAAACACGTCCGTTGGCGCAAGCTGTAAATAGCAGTTTGGGTAAAGTTGTCCGAATTACAACTAGCGGTCAAGCTGCGCCTGGAAATCCAATTATTACTGGAACTGGTGCTTTACCAGAACTTTATTCTATTGGGCATAGAAATCCGCAAGGATTGGCACTTCATCCAACAAGCGGCGAATTATGGCAAAGCGAACATGGTCCGAGAGGTGGTGACGAAATTAATAGAATTACTGCAGGAGCCAATTACGGTTGGCCAACAATTACATACGGAATTGAATACAGCGGAACTAAAATTGGAGACGGAATCACGCAAAAAGAAGGATTGGAACAACCCTTATATTATTGGGATCCTGTTGTTTCTCCAAGCGGTATGACTTTTTACGCAGGAAAACGTGTTCCAGAATGGCAAAACAATTTATTTATAGGCGCATTAAGCGGTCAGCATATTGTTCGTTTAGCATTTAAAGACAATAAAGTGTCTGGAGAAGAAAGACTATTAGCTAGCGAAGGACAAAGATTTAGAGATATTACACAAGGAAAAGATGAAGCATTATACGCCGTTACCGATCAAGGAAGACTTTACAAAATTGATAAAAAATAGAAAGTAATCTTGTTCATTATATTAGCCAAAAACGCCCCAGTAAAATGGGGCGTTTAGTATTTTATGGATTGTTTTGTTTCAAGTTTCAGGTTAGACGTTAAGTGAGTAACTTGAAACCTGAAACTTGAAACTTGAAACAAAAAAACATATTTTTTTAAGCTTTCGCTTTTCTTTTAACTGTACATCCAATTTCTTTGGTTTGAGTTACTGCTGGTTTTTGACCACTTTTTAAAGACGCAATTACATCTTCTGCATATTTTACTTTTTCCGGTTTATTTCCTTCTGGATCATTGTCGATTGCTCCAACATATTCAACAACATTTCCTTTTGAAGTTTTAGAAACGATGAAAATATGTGGTGTACGTTTTGCACCATATTCATCAGTAATTTTTTGTCCTGGATCAAATAAATATGGGAAAGGATATTTTTTATCTTTTGCTAAATCCTGCATTTTTGCAAAAGTATCTGCTGTAGAAGCTTCTGGATCGTTTGGATTAATAGCAATTACTGGATATCCTTGTGGTCTAAATTTTTTATCTAAATCGATAATTCTTTGCTCGTAACCTATTGCGTATGGACAAGTATTACAAGTAAAAACTACAATATATCCTTTTGCGTCTTTAAAAGTTCCGAATGAAACTTCTTTGTTGTCAACATTTTTCAGTTTGAAATCTGGTGCTTTGTCACCTGCTTTAAGCGTTACTGCATTTTGTGCTTGTGCAAGAAAAGCTGAAAATGCCAATGCTAATAATAAGATTATTTTCTTCATGTTTTATAGTTTTTTATATTCAGTTAATAATTGTTCGTAGGTAAATTCACTTTCAACAAATTTTCGTTTATCGGCTTTAATGAAAAGTGTTGCTGGAATACTTCCTGACCAAGACGGATCAATTCTGTCAATAAATTGCTGTGGATCGCTTTCGTTTAAAAGAAAAACTTCATTCTTCAAATTCTTTTTCTTTACAAACGGAATTACATTCGATTCTAATTTCGACTTAAAATCTAAACTCACTAATAAAACAGCCAATTTCTCTGATTTATGTTCGGCGCTTAATTTCTCAAAATGTGGTAATTCTTTTATGCAAGGCGCACACCAAGTTGCCCAAAAATTGACAACATAGGTACTATCTTTTCCGTTTTTGATTCTTTCATTTAATTGATCAATATTCAAAAGCTTTACGTTCTGACTGTAAGCAGAAACTGAAATGAAACTAAACAGAAATATATAAAAGAAGTACTTGATTTTCATGAGATATAATGCTTTAGATTTAATTAAGCCTTACAAATATAAAATAATGGAATCTTACTTTTTGTTAATGAAAGTTTAATGATTTTTTTTAAGGTTCTAAAAAGGCTAAGATTCTAAGTTGCTAAGATTTATTTATAGTTTTGTTCTTTTTCCTATATAGTAACTATACTCATTGTCAAAAGCATAACCTCTTTCATCAATAACTTTAAAGTGAAAATCATTTAGGCTTTTACTTTTTATAACTTTTACTTCATTATTTATTGTTCTAATGAAATAGGCATATTTATCATCTTTCGCATAAAATGCATTGTCACATTCCAAATAATAAGTTCCGTCTAAACAGCCTTCTAGAATTTTAAAAGTCTGAGCATTTGCTTTTGGAATTATCTTTCCTTTAAAAAAAACATGATTCTTATCAATCGCTAGGTTTTGAATCAAATCTGGATACGGAATCTTAAATGATTCTAAATCTACGTTTTCAATTAAAATTACATCACCAAAATACAATTGATCTTCAACTTGAATATGATAATCATTGAGGTGTTTTGCTTTGCTTAAATCAAAAGGCATTTTATCATTGTGACGATAATAGTTTCCGTTTGAAAAAGTATATCCTTTCTGAATATCTACTATTTTAAAATCATCAGGTTTAGCATTTTCTAAAATACAGAAACTGGTAAAGGCACTTTCTAAATAAATATGTTTTTTATCTTCAAAATAAACTGTCGAAGCAAAGCCGTCATTATCGAATTCAGCATTTGTTGCCGTGATTTTGAATGTTTCGAAATCTATAATCTTATAAAACTTTTTAAAAACTTCATTATCATAACGAAGAATAAATTTATTGTCTATGATTTTATAACCTTGTCCTAAATCTTTAATCATTTTTTCTTTTTTTATGATTGTCCCCAGTAAAATTCACAGTTATCAAAATTCAAATCCTTTAAATCATTTTTATCAATTAAAACACTAAAAACGCCTTCATCATTAAATCCGTTTTCTCCTATTTGCAAAAGCACTATCTTATCTGAATTTACCATATCTAATATTTCTTGTTCCTGTGCTTGACAATGTGTAAAGATTCCGAAGATTTTTGACGTTTCGCTTCCTTCAAAATAATCCCATAAAACACCGTCTTCGTTTGCATCTTCTTCTTCGTATTCATCTTCTGGCTGACGATAACGGCTAGATAATTTCTCAGTCGAAGAAAATGCTGATTTTATTAAAACACCTTCAAAGAAATTATCTTCGTGATCTTTCACAACTCTTTCTAATTCACTATTATCAACATCGCTGTAAACCACTAAACCTTTATCTTCCATTATATCTGCAAAGAAAAATAAATGTCCTGTTTTTGGTAAAAGTCCAGATTTGTCATGCGGAGCAATTTGTTTTAAATCTAATTGAGCGGCAAATCGCAAATCTTTTGGATATTCAAAATTCTTAGGAAGATCTGCAATTGGTCCGCCATAACGAGAATGACCAAGTGGAATTTCTAAAGTTCCTGCTTTTACCAACAAACCATCTTCTAAAAGTATTTCGGCATTTTTAAACTATCTCCATAATAGTGTTTCGTTGCAGGTCGTAATTCAATGATATCAAAAATTTCGTTTTTCATTTTATTCAAAAATTATAATATTGATTTTGGCTTTTAAATTATTAAATGTGAAAATAAACAATTACTTGTAAGATTGCAATTACTTTATTGCTCAAAATGAAGTTTTTAGAGAAAAATGACAATTTGTTAAAATTGAATAGTCATGTTTTTTTGACTAATTGACTTTCGTTTAAATTCAACTGAACTTTGCGAGAAATAAAAAACAAGCGTATGAAAATACTATCGCTTTTACTAATCCTGATTTGCAGTGCAAGCTGTCAATCGCAAACGAATTCAAAAATGAGTGAAGAAAAAATAAATCCGTTATTATGTGATCCTGCAAGCGGAATGTGTGAAATGCCAATCGGCGAAAAATCAAATGAAACCACAAATATTTCAACAGAAAATAAACCAATAAAAATTGTTTATTATACAGATCCGATTTGCTCTTCTTGTTGGGGAATTGAACCTCAACTTAGAAAACTAAAATTAGAATATGGCGATGCTTTTGAAATTGATTACAAAATGGGCGGCCTACTTCCTGACTGGAGTTATAACAGCGGCGGAATCAGCAAACCTTCAGACGTTGCGCATCATTGGGATGAAGCGAGTTTACATTATGAAATGCCAATCGATGGAAATGTTTGGCTAGAAGATCCTCTAGATTCTTCTTATCCGTCTTGTATTGCTATGAAAGCGGCACAAATGCAAGACAAAGAAAAAGCTGTAAAGTTTATGAGAATACTTCGTGAGAAACTATATCTGGAAAAGAAAAATATCGCTAAATGGGAAAACATCGCCGAAGCTGCAAAAATTGCTGAATTAGATGTTCAAAAATTAAAAATAGATTATGAAGGCGATGCAAAAACACTTTTTCAAGAAGATTTAAAACTTGGAAAATCACTTGGTGTTAGAGGCTTCCCTACTTTGTTTTTTTCTGATGGAAATCAAAACCAATTGACTGTTTATGGTTCTAAACCTTATGCATCTTATGAAAATGCTTTGTTAGCGTTATTTCCCGATGCAAAAAAGAAGAACATTAAAAATGAAAATCCGTTGGCTCTTTTTGATATTTTTCCAACTTTGGCTCCAAAAGAATATTCGATAATTTTAGATAAAACGTATTCTGATGCTCAAATTATTTTAGAGAAATTATATCAACAAGATTTATTGGATAAAAAGACAATAAAGAATGGATCGGTTTATAGTAGAAAATAAATGAAATAATTTTAAATCATGTTCCAGCGGAACATTTGGTCGGTAAAAAAAATAATACATATCTTAATTTCGTCCCGTAGGGACGTTTGAATTACATAATTAAAAACATTCTACATTAATCAAACATTCCTACGAAACCTAAAACTGAATAACTATTTAATTTCTACCGACCAAATGTCCCGATGGGACAATATCAGATGATTTAAAAAAATGTTCCAGCGGAATATCTCGTCGGTAGAAAAAATAATGTGATCCTATATTTCGTCCCGTAGGGACGTTTGATATTACGTAATTGGTTCTTTAAAAATGTATTGATAATCAAATTCTATTTCAAATGCTTTCAATAATTTTTGATATTCCTCTAAAAATGTTTCTTTTTTATGATGCTGCTCTTGATTTTCGATATATCTAATAACATTTGGAACATGACTTCTTGAATAAGAAAAAGCTCCATAACCTTCTTGCCAAGCAAAATTAGAGGATAATTTTTGATCTTTAATCCATTTATTTGTTTCTGTTTTTAAATTTTGAATTAGCGCTGAAATAGATTGTGTAGGACGCATACCAATAAAAATATGAATATGATCTGGCATGCTATTTATGCAAAGCATTTTATGATTATTGGATTGAATTATTCCTGTAATAAATTGATGCAATCTCTCTTTCCATTCTTTTGCGATTAATCCTTTTCTGTATTTTACTGCGAAAACAAATTGTATGTGTATTTGTGTGTATGTATTTGCCATTATTGATCAAACGTTCCTATGGAACGATAAAATTGTTGATTTTTTTGCATTCTACCGACGAGATGTTCCGCTGGAACATTTATTAATCATTCAACAAATCTCAAAAAAATCAATTATTTATTATATCCTTAAGAAGTCATCAAAATATCATTTTAAGTCAAAGTTTATGAAACAAAAAAACCACAAAAACTGAATTTTGTGGTTATATAAAATTATATATTTAAAATCTAAATCTCTTTCAAAATCAAATCAGCCACCGCATCAATCGCTTGATTTATTATGCTTTCTGGATTTCCTTTAAATTCATAACGTTTGGCGATTTGTTTTTCTTTAAATACAATATGAATAAAAATTGTTCCAACTGGTTTAGAGCTGCTTTCACTTCCTCCCGGCGTTGTTAGTCCTGTTAAAGCTACACAAAAATCTGAATTTGCATAACGATAAAAATGCTGTGCCATCAACTTTGTAACCTCAGCAGATTCGGCGCTGTATTTTTCGATAGTTCCCCACGGAATCAATAATAAATCTTCTTTCATTGAAGTATGATAACAGACTATTCCTCCTATCAAAATTCTACCTGAATTGATAACAGTCGAAAATTCATAGCACATTTTTCCGGCAGAAGCACTTTCTGCAAAAGATATTGTTAAGTTTTTCTCTATTAAGGCTTGGCAGCAAGCGGTTACTTTATCAGAAGCCATATTGATTACATTTAATTCGACATTTTGTATAATCAAATTTAGAATCTTTTAAAGTGAGAAATTTTATACAATTGCTTTCTGTTGTTATATTATAAGTAACTGTTAATTATACAACTATATTTAAAATTCTTGTAAGGACTTCGTTGGCTTCGATTGTTAATTTTGTAAATACAGGTAAAGTTTTTACTGCGAAATCTTTACTGTCATTACAAATCAATAATCTAAAAATTTAGCATTATGGAAAAAGAACACAACCACGAATATGGTCAGTACGATCCTGATTATATCGATCAAAATACGCTTGTTGACGGAACTCTTTCTAATGAAGATCAATACAAACAAGATTTAAAAAAGCATGAAAATCGAGAATTTGGCGAAAGCGATCCCGATTATTACGAACAAAATACGCCTGTTGATAATGACAATTATGCACGAGATGAAGATCCGTATCAATATCAAGAAGAATTTATTGAAGATCCAAAGCATCCTCAAGTTGATTTTGAGAAAAACATCAACATTAGTTCTGAAAATATTCCAAATGAAGAAAGAATTATCAATGAAGATGATGCCATTACAAATGACGATACCGAAAGTGATTTAAATGACGATTACGATCCTGATTTAGATTCTGAAAATGACGAAGAAAAACATAGCGATCTGGATGATGACGAAGAATTAGATGATTTTGACGCAGAACATTTTCCTGAAAATCATCCGAGAGAATAACCTAAAATTCGTAAATTGTAAAATGTGATTTTATGGATTTAGGCACTCAAATTTTTTGGCTTTTTGTTCTTGCAATTCCGATTGCATGTGTAAGTTGGACTGTAACACATGAAGAGATTTTTAGAGAACCTCATGAATGGTGTGTCAGGCATTCTAAAAATGACCGATTTATACTGTCAAGAAAGTTCTTTTATCTCTTTACTTGCGAATACTGCTTTAGCCATTATGTCACAATCGCATTTCTGATACTTTGTGATTATAAACTTTTGTTAAATGATTGGAGAGGCTATATTTTGGCAGGGTTTTCTCTGGTTTTTATGGCAAATGTTTACATGAGTCTTTTTGCATTATTGCGTCAGGCAATTAAGAAAGAAAAAGTAGAAATCGAAAAAATTGAGAGCGAAACTGATAATGAAATCAGGAAAAATTAAAAATAGAAGTATAACTAAATAAATTAAACTATCATGGAGAATTTAAATTTTATAGATCCATTATTACACGGAATAACACCTCAAAACAAACCACTTAATCTTTCTGTTAAACAAATGGTATGTGCAGGAGTTGGTGCTCTTATAGCATCGGCTGTATTGAAAAAAACAGGACACACTAAAGCTAGTGCTGTTGTAGGAAGTATTGCATTACCAATTTTAGCTTCTGCTGCCTATAAAAAATACGCTGAAGTAACAAAAGAAAAAAATGATGCAAACGCAAGCAGCGGAATCGAATACAATCATTAGAATATAATTAGTCAGATATAAAAAAAGAGCATTGTTATCGATGCTCTTTTTTTATATCTTTTTTGGAAAAAACTTAAGAAATATTTCCTTCTACCCAATTTAAAGCTTTATTAAAATCTACTTTTTTATACCCACGGAATTCGCCCGGAACAATAAAACTAAAACCATTTGTAAAAGAAATAATTTCGTCTGTATCTGTAATAATTGCAGCTCTGTTCCATTTTCCTAAGTGTTTTAAGCCTAAAAGTGCATCTTGAAGCCACGCTCCAGCCGTGAAATTTTTAATATCGGTATCTAAAACTAACAGAAAATTAATTTCGTTTGTTTGTTTTACCAAATGCTCAACTGCTGGTACAACAGCTGTTAGAAAATCTTCTTTTGTTACTTCTGCTAATGCTCTAAAAGCAACTATATTATCGGTAGTATCGATTTGATGTATCATATGATTTACTTTTGAGTTAATGAATTCTATTCCTTTTCTTAAAGGTTTAATTATTTACTCAAATATACTTATTATCAATCATATAGCATTTACATTTAACTATTCGTTTATTATATTATTTCGAGTGATTTTGATGTTTTTTGAATGAATTATTCAAAGCACACGAAGTTTTTTTTTTAATACCAAAAACGTATAAATCTCAGAACTTAAACAGACTAGATTCCAAGCATTGTACTTAATTCTTCATACGAATGAAAAAGAATTGCTCCTTCTTTCTTTAAATCTTCATTATTATAACCATTCGCAAATCCGTAAACTTTAAAACCGCCTTTTAATCCCGCTCTAACTCCAGCAACACTATCTTCAACAACTATACAATCTCCAACGCCAAAACCCATTTGTTTCGCCGCATGCAAAAAGATTTCTGGATCTGGTTTCCAGCTCTTAATTACGTAAGAACTAAAAATCTTCCCTTCAAATCTATCTAACAAACCTGCAGTTTCTAGATTTAGTCTGATTTTTTCCAAAGGTCCGCTAGACGCTGTACAATACGGAATTTTAAGATTATTCAGGAAATCAAAAATTCCAGGCATCGGTGTGGTTTCTTTCAAAAAAGCTTCAAAACTTCTATTTCTATATTGTTCTTCAAAATCTTCTGGCAACTTCTTTCCTATCGCTTTTTCAATCTGCGAAAAGCAGTTTTTTAAACTTACGCCATTAAAATAGTGATAAGCATCTTCGAGTTCCATTTGTAAACCATGTTCTTGTGCCATCACAAGTAATATTTCGTTGCCAATTTTTTCTGTATCGACTAAAACTCCGTCACAATCGAAAATAATACATTTCACCATTTTTCTGATTTTCATTTAATTACAAATAGCTCTTTTCGTAAAAGAGAAGAATTGAAATTTACAAAAAAATAATCGATTCAAAAATCTAAAGTTTATATTTTGATTTTCAACATTCTGCACAGAATTACCCCTATTCTGTATTTTCGTTTCCTTTTTGATTTGTACTTTTATAAAATACTATTTAACTCATTTCATTAAAAAATAAATCTTCCATTTTGAAAAAGCACCTTTTAATTATAACCATTTTGGCGGGCAATTTTGTTGCCATTTCTCAAAATAAAATTATCACTGTTTCTAACAATCTGCCAGTTGACAGAGAATTTGAAACTATAGAATTGACAAAAAAATCGCTTGGTTTAGATGCTAATTCTAAACTAGAAAATTATGCTGTAAAAGAATTTGGCAGTAATTCTTTTTTAGAAACGCAAACGGTAGATCAAGATGGCGACGGAAATGCGGATTTGCTTTTATTTCAGCCAAAAATAAAAGCTTCGTCAAAACAAGATTTTGAAGTTTTTGTAGGAACAAATCCTTCCGTGTCAAAAGTTATAAATTGTTATTCGCGTTTTGTTCCCGAACGCACAGACGATTATGCTTGGGAAAACAATAAAGTGGCATTTAGAACTTATGGTCCTGTTGCTCAAAAAATGGTTGAAGACAAGATTGCTGGAGGAACTTTAACTAGCGGAATCGATGCTTGGCTAAAAAGAGTCGATTATCCAATCATTAACAAATGGTACGAAAAAGCAACAAACGGAACTGGAACTTACCATAAAGATACTGGAGAAGGTTTGGACAATTTTCATGTTGGAGACAGTCGCGGCGTGGGCGGAATTGCCGTAAATGTAGACGGGAAATATTATTTTTCTAAGAATTTTATACGCTGGAAAACCATTACAACTGGACCAATTCGAACAAGTTTTATTTTAACTTACGCCGATTGGGATGCGAAAGGCAATAAAATAACTGAATCAAAATTAATTAGTTTGGATTACGGAAGTCAGCTTTCTCGATTTGAAATTAATATTACAGGAAGTAAAATAATTGCTGCTGGATTAACGCTTCATGATCAAAAAGGTACAATTGGAACTAACATAAAAGAAGGTTGGTTAAGTTATTGGGAACCGATTGATGATTCTGAAATTGGAACAGGTTTAGTCGCTCCAAAAAATACTTTATTAAGCTTTGATAATCATGTTACAGAAGAAAAAGATTTGAGTAATCTTTATGGAAACATTTCGGTAAAAAACAATAAAGCGATTTATTATGTAGGTTTTGGATGGAAAAAAGGAAGTCCGTTTCAAACCAAACAAGAATGGGAAAAATATTTGAGTTCTTTTGCTGAAAAAATTAATAATCCTTTGATTGTGAAGGTTAAGAAGTGATTTTTTTGCCATTAAGGCGCAAAGTCACAAAGTTTTTTTAACATAGTCCAAGGTTTCAACCGTGGGAAACGTATCGTGATTATTCTTTGCGCTCCCGTTGTTGAAACCACGGGCTGTATTTTTATAGTTTTTATAGTATAATTATTTCGCAGGAAAATAATTCTCCTTCAAAATAATTTCTAACGGAATATAATGCGTTTTTTCTGTTTCTTCTTGAAGAACTAGTTTTTTGTATAAATAATTGATTCCCAAATAGCCTTGTTCTTCGGGTCTTTGGTTGATAAGGAAATCAATTACGCCTTTATTTAGATATTCAATATTTTCTTTTAACAAGTCAAAACCAATAATTCTAACGCCTTTAATATTATTTTTTTCTAAAAAATCAGCCACAATATAAGCTCGGGAATTTGGGACAAAAACACTGTTCACTCCCAAAAACATTTCCATACTCAATTGATCAATTCCAGAATCTTTCAAAGTAACTTCTGAGAACTTAAAATTGGTCAATTCGTCATGATCTTTGAAATACGAATAAAATCCTTTAATGCGTTGCAAGTAAACAGAAGTGCTTTCAATCTCGCGTGTAATTTTAAAAATCAAAACGTGTCTTTCATTTTTAACCGCAAAACTGATTAATCTTCCAGCCAAATAACCACTTTGAAAAGCATTTTGCCCGACATAAGCATGTTCATTTTCCTCCGAAATATTCGAATCGATCATTACAACCGGAATATTTTTCTTTTTGTATTCCGTTAAAAACTGAACAGATTCTTCGTAGAAAATAGGTGCAAAAAGTAATCCGTCACATTCAAACTGCATTATTTTTTTTACAGATTCTTTAAAAGAAGAAAGATTATAATCATAGAAAAAATAATCCAGAACAATTCCGAATTTACTGAATTCTAAAGCCGCTTTTTCGATTCCGTCAATTTGGCTTTTCCAATATTCTAATGTTTCAGATTTTGGCAGGAAAATAGCAAAGTGAAATTTCTTGTTTAATGCCAAATTGCTTGCTAAAATATTTCGCTTATAGCCAAATTCTTCAATAATCGCATTGACTTTATCAACCGTTTCTTGAGCCACTTGTCCACGCTTGTGTATAATTCGATCCACAGTTCCTGGCGAAATATTAGCTAATTCAGCAATTTTTTTAATCGTTATGATATTGATTCTTTTTAAGTTAAAAAAATAAAAGCAGTGCGGTAAAATTAATTTATTTTATCAAAAATAAGTTGTTTTACAGTACAATTTACATACATTTGTAAAAACACCGTGTACGCACACGCAAATATACATATAACATTAAAAAACCAAAATAATAGCGAAAAAAATGATAGTAGATTCATTACAAAACGCAGCAAAATATTATAATCTGCACCCTAATTTCAAAAAAGCATTTGAATATGTAAATCAAAATGATATCGCCAATCTTGAAGAAGGCACTTTTGAAATCGGCGAAGGCCTAAAATTGATCGTAATTGTTGGACAAGGAAATACGAAAGAAGAAGCCGTGAAAGGATTTGAATGCCATGATAAAAATATCGACATTCAGATTTCTATAAAAGGTCCAGAAACTTTTGCGTGGAAACCAAGAGAAAAATGTGTTAATCCAAATGGAGATTATAGTGACGAAAGAGACGTTCGCTTTTTTCACGATTCACCCGATACGTTTTTTCAATTGCAAGAAAAACAATTTGCAATCTTATTTCCAGAAGATGTTCATACGGCAATGATTGGAGAAGGTCTTTTGAAGAAAATTGTAATTAAAGTAAAAATATAATTTATGAGTACCATTCAGAACTCAATTGATGTAATTGTAAAACAAGGAATGCTTCCGTTGTATTTCAATGCAGATGAGAACAAAAGTATTGCTGTTTTAAAAACACTATATAATGTCGGAATTAGAGCTGTAGAATATACAAGCCGTGGACCAGAAGCACTTTCGAATTTCAAAAAAATGATTGAATTAAGAAATGCTGAAATGCCAGGAATGCTTTTAGGAATAGGAACTATTAAAAATTTAGCACAAGCAGAAACCTATTATTTAGCTGGAGCTGATTTTTTTATCAGTCCGGGATTTGTTCCTGAAATTGCAACCTTTTTAATTGGAAAAGAGGTTTTATATGCTCCGGGATGTATGACACCAACAGAAATTATTGCGGCTGAAAATGCTGGAGTAAAATTCATTAAACTTTTTCCTGGAAATATTTTAGGACCTGATTTTATGAGTGGAATAAAAGATGTTTTTCCAAATTTAACTTTCATGCCAACTGGCGGTGTAGACACTACTCGACAAAGCATTGAAACATGGTTTAATGCGGGAGTTTCGGCAGTTGGAATGGGAAGTAAATTAATTAGCAAAGAAGTAATGAATTACGAGGCTTACGATACAATTGAAAAAGAAACTAAAAGAGTTTTGGATTTGATTGAAACGATAAGAGGTTAAAAATCAAATTCAACCAAAATAATAAATTATAAAAATAAATGGATTCAATATTCAATCTTAAAGGAAAAATTGCACTGATTACGGGCGGTGCTGGAGTTTTAGGAAGTAATTTTGCAAATGTATTAGCCAAACAAGGCGTGATTGTCGGAATCGTTTCACAATCTCTTGAAAAAGCTGAAAATACTGTAAAAACAATCGAAGCAAATGGTGGGCAAGGTTTTGCAGTTCAGGCGAATGTTTTAAACAAAGAAGAAATAGAAAAAGTTAGAGATTTTATCGTTGAAAAATACGGCCGTTTGGATATTCTGATAAATGGTGCGGGCGGAAATATGCCTGGAGCAACTATTCAGCCAGATCAAGCTATTTATGATATGAAAACCGATGATTTACAAAAAGTTATTGATTTGAATATTATTGGAACGATGCTTCCTTCTCAGGTTTTTGCTGAACTTTTTGCAAAACAGAAATCAGGAAATATCATTAATATTTCGTCTGCATCGGCTCAAAGACCTTTGACAAGAGTTGTTGGTTATTCAGCTTCGAAAGCGGCAATTGACAATTTCACGCAATGGATGGCGGTTGAATTAGCTTCTAAATATGGCGAAGGAATTCGTGTAAACGCTATTTCACCAGGATTTTTTATTGGAGAACAAAACCGTGCATTGTTACTAACTCCAGAAGGAAAATTAACTCCAAGAGGAGAAAAAATTATAGATCATACGCCAATGGGAAGATTTGGTTCGCCAGAAGATATTGACGGAGCGCTTTTATTTTTATGCAGCGACATGTCTAAATTCGTAACCGGAATAACATTAAAAGTAGATGGTGGTTTTGCCGCTACAAGTATTTAAAAACATTAAAATAATTACACAAAAATGGAACAAACATTAAGATGGTTCGGACCAAATGATCCTGTTTCTTTACAAGATATTGCACAAACTGGAGCAACCGGAATTGTAACAGCTTTACACCACATTCCAAACGGACAAGTTTGGAGTATTGATGAAATTATTAAACGAAAAGTTGAAATTGAACATCAAGACGGAGATCCTAAAAAAGGCGCTTCTGGTTTGACTTGGTCGGTTGTAGAAAGTATTCCAGTTCACGAAGACATTAAAAAGCAAACTGGAAATTATCTTCAATACATTGAAAATTATAAAGAAAGCATTCGCAATCTGGCTTTATGCGGAATTAAATGCGTTTGTTATAATTTCATGCCCGTTTTAGATTGGTCTAGAACAGATTTGTCTTTTACAGTTGAAGATGGTTCTAAAGCTTTACGTTTTGATATCAATGCTTTTGCCGCTTTCGAATTGTTTATTTTAAAAAGACCAGGCGCAGAAAACGAATATTCTGAAGAACAGACTCAAAAAGCAAAAAGCTATTTTGAAGCCATGACTGCCGAAGATAAAGTAAAACTTCAGCAAAACATTTTAGCTGGACTTCCGGGAGCTGAAGAAGCTTATTCTGTTGAAGATTTCTTAGTTACTTTGAGCGCTTACAATCATATTGATAGACAAGCTTTAAAGAATAATCTTTTTCATTTTCTAAAAGAAATTATTCCTGTTGCAGAAAGTAAAGGAGTTTTAATGGCGATTCACCCAGACGATCCACCTTACCCAATTTTAGGTTTACCAAGAGTTGTGAGTACTGAAGAAGATTTGATCGAATTAATGAATGCTGCTCCTTCTCCATCAAATGGATTTACAATGTGTACAGGTTCTTATGGTGTTCGTGCTGATAATGATTTACCCGGAATTGTAAGACGTCATGGCGATAAAATGAATTTTATTCACTTAAGAAGTACACAACGCGACGAAGAAGGAAGTTTCTACGAAGCAAACCATCTTGAAGGCGACGTTGATATGTACGAAGTCGTAAAAGCAATTTTGGAAGTTGAAAAAAGAAACAACAGCAAATTACCGATGCGACCAGATCACGGACATCAAATGTTGGACGATTTGAAGAAAAAAACAAATCCAGGTTATTCTGCAATAGGCCGTTTAAGAGGTTTAGCAGAACTACGAGGACTAGAATTGGGGATCAAACGATCTTTATAATTGATTTTGCCACTAAGGCGGTAAGACACTAAGTATGTTTTTAGCTTTATCTTTTTAGTCTCTAAAAGACGCTAAAACGAAAAGTTCTTTCTCATTTTTGTCATCCTGACGAAGGAAGGATCTTCACAAGCGACTCCACAAAGATTGTCGATTTAGTTTGTAGAGCCACTTGCGGAGATTCCTCGTTCCTCGGAATGACAAACTAGAGTAAAAAACTTTGTGACTTAGTGACTTAGTGGCAAATCTAACACACAAAAAACTAACTAACCACAAAAACCACAAAACCATGATTCGCCAAGCCATTATCCTCTCCTGTGGCTTTTTTATGAATACCATATTGGCGCAGGAATTACCTAAAATTATTACTTCAAAAACAAATTATCTTCCTGATTTTAGTTATGCAGGTTATCACTTCGGCGAAAGCCAGATTCCTGAAACTAACGGAAAAATCATTAATGCAACAGATTTTGGCGTAAAAGCCAACGATGAATTAGATGATTCGAAAGCCCTTTTAAAAGCCTTTAAAGCTGCTAATGCCGTTGAAGGAAATGTAATTTTGCAATTACCCGCAGGAAAAATCATTCTTAGTGATATTCTCTATATCGAAAGAAGCAATTTTGTCCTTCGTGGCGCTGGTTCTAATCAAAACGGAACTGAAATCTACTTTCCAAGACCGATGATGTATCTCAAAGATTCTGAAGTTCTAGCAGAATTACGAGAATATTTAACCACTTTTGATAAAAGACAACGCGAAGCAGAAAACAATATTGATCTTCCTTTTTCGCAATATGCTTGGTCTGGAGGTTTTATCTGGACGCAGGTTCCGGGAGAACGTGTAAAATCGTATTTAGACAAATATGAACCAGAATCTAATCCGTTGGCAAAAGTCAGTTCTGGAAAAATGGGAGAACATATAATTAATGTATCAGATGTAAAAGGATTAAAAGTTGGTGATGTTGTCGAATTGCAATTGTTTAATAAAGAGGGTGAAAATGGCGAAATCATAAAAGATTTATATCAAGGTGCAAAAGTAAAACCTGGTTCGCATCATTGGAAATTTCCGAAACTGCCGATTGTAAGACAGCAAGTTGAAATCACTAAAATTTCAGGTTCTAAAATTACTTTAAAAACACCTTTAACTATTTCGATCAAACCTAGTTATCAGGCACAATTAGTAGAATGGAAACATTTAAATGAAGTCGGAATTGAACATCTTCGTTTTACTTTTCCTGATATTCCGAGAGTTGCGCATCATGTTGAACCCGGAAACAATGGTATTTTCTTAACTCGCCTTTTCAATAGTTGGGTTAAAGATGTAAAAATTACCAACGCAGACAGTGGAATTCTAGCCGAAGAAGTTTCTAACGTTACCATTGAAGATATTACAACCGATGGACCACATTTATCACATTATACCGTAACTTTGGGAGGTGTTCATAATGTTTTAGTTAAGAATTTAAAAATCTACAATAAGGCAGTTCATCCTTTGAGTTTTAATACATTTTCTACTAAAAATGTATATCAAGATTGCGAGATTTTTGACGATGCGCTTTTAGACCAGCATTCGGGAGCAAATCATCAAAATTTATTTGATAATATTACCGTTCATATTACCCCTGACAAAAATAATAGCTATCTTTTATTTGGCGGCGGTGGCGCGGATTATTGGAAACCATCGCACGGACCTTTCAGTACTTTTTGGAATTTAAATGTACAAGTAGAAAATCCAGATACTACAAAACCAGTTTTATTGTATGGAATGAAAGATGGAGCTCTGGCAAGAATTATTGGTGTTCATGGAAATACTAAATTTGAAATTAAATATGACGTTGATCCGTATATTGAGCTTTTGAATACACCGATAGAAAAAATTCCATCGCTGTATGATTATCAATTGAAAAAGCGATTAAAATAAGTTTTTTGCTCATCATAAATTATAATCTCGAAAAGTCGCTAAGACGCAAAGAAATTAACTTAAAAAAAACAAAACTTTGCAACTCTGCGACTTTGCGAGAGTATAAATTCACAATATAAACTCCTGTGCTATGAAATTTAAAATAGCTCTTTTATTTTTAGTCTTTATTTTCGGAAACCTATTTTCCCAGAATAAATATCGTCTTAAAAATTTCTCTACCACCGATGGGCTTTCGCAAAGTTCTGTCATTGCTATACATCAGGATAAATTTGGACAAATGTGGTTTGGAACGCGTGACGGTTTAAACAAATATGACGGAAGCCGATTTACCATTTTCAGAAACGACGTCAGTGATAAATATTCCATCAGTAATAATGATATTTTGGCGATTGAAGAAGACAATTCAGGAAAAATCTGGGTCGGAACTTATAACGGATTAAATTGCTACGATCCTATTTCTAACCGTTTTACAAGATATCTTCATACCAAAGCCAATCATACAATAAGTAATAATGCTGTTTGGAGCATTCGGGAAATTGGAGGCGAAATGTGGTTCGGAACTTCAAAAGGATTAACCATTTTAAATAAAAAATCGGGATTATTTTCTTCGGTTTTTCATTCAGATGACGATGCTTCGACTCTTCCAAGCAATAATATTCTTAGTATTTTAAAAACTCGAGAAGGAGAAATATGGATTGGAACTACGAAAGGCTTATGTCTTTTAACTGGTAGAAAAAATGGCAAATTGTACTTTAAAAATTATCCTTTAAATGCTACAGATTTACTAAATGTGCAATCGGTAATTGAAGACAAAAATGGAGATTTATGGGTTGGGACAAAAAACAAAGGTCTTTTGAAATTTAATCAAAAAGAAAAAGCTTTTGTTTCTTTTTTACCCGCTGAAAAATACCGCGAAATCAATACTGACATTCGATCTTTAGTAATTGACAATCAAGGCTCTTTATGGGTTGGCGCTTATGACGGAATTTACATTTTAGGGAAAGATCAAAATCTTCAAAAAATCAATAACAGCAATAACGCCAACGGAATCGATAAAGTAAAGTCGGTTTTTATGGATAAAAAAGGATCAATTTGGATTGGCTGTTATTATAAAGGCGTGAATCTTTGGGATATTTCTAATGTTAATTTCTCAAATTACAACCAAACCTCAAAAAAGATTCCGATGAGTTTTGATGTTGTAAGTTCTATAATTGCAGATAAAAATCAGAATATTTATTTTGGAACGGAAGGAGGCGGAATAACAATTTACAATAAAAATTCTGAAGCTATAAGTTACATCAACAGCAAAACTGGACAGTTTAATAAAAATGATATAAAAGCGATGTGTCTTTCTGATGATCATATTTTATGGATTGGAACTTTTTCTAAAGGATTATCGGCTTATAATACTATTTCTAAAAAAATTGAAGACAACCGAATTGCGTCTGATTTAACCGATTTATTAAAAGAGAGCGGTGTTTATTCGCTTAAAGCGGAAAACAAAATTTTATGGATTGGAACTTTTGGCAAAGGTTTAATTCGCTATAACACAACAGATAAAACCTTCCAAATTATTGGAAATGATACTTCTAAACCAGTTTTCTTGACCAATAATATGGTTCGCAGTATTTTGATTGACAAACAAAATTCAATATGGCTTGGAACACAAAATGGGTTAAATCGTATTTCGCTTCGAAATTTTAATCCGAAGAAATATCAAATACAGCATTACTTTTACGATCATTCGGCTTTGTCTGGTGATGATATTTTAACCTTATTTGAAGATTCTCAAAATAAAATCTGGGTCGGGACAAAAGCAAAAGGTCTTCATGTTTTTGATGGAAAAAAATTCAATAGAATTAATCTCAAAGTTGGAAATACGGTCATAACTTCTATTCATTCTATTTTAGAAGACGATGCTAAAAACTTATGGATCAGCACCAATCAGGGAATTATAAAATACAATCAATCTAAAAAAACGGTTGTAATTTATGATCAGAAAGATGGTTTGGCAAGTAACGAATTCAATGATAATTCTGCTTTAAAAGTAAGTTCTAATCAATTTTATTTTGGAAGTCCATCTGGCGCCACATTTTTTGATGCTTCAAAAATTTCCTTAAATAATTATGCTCCGCAGGTTTTAATTACCGATTTAAAAATTAAAAACGAAATTATCAATGCACATGACAAAGATGGAATTTTAGAACAAAGTATTGGTTTTACCAAAACGATTACTTTAGATTATGATAAAGCAAATTTCTCCATCAATTTTGCAATTCCAAATTACATTCGATCTAAGAATAATCAATACAGTTATCGTTTGGTTGGTTTAGAAAACAACTGGACGACGACTAAAAACAGCGAAGCCAATTTTGCGATTCAAAATCCTGGAACCTATACTTTTGAAGTTCGCGGTGCCAATAATGATGGCGTTTGGAATCAAACTCCTACAACATTAACTGTAATTGTAAATCCCGCTCCGTGGCGCAGTATTTGGGCATTTTTATTGTACGGAATTATAATTGGTTTGGGCTTATACGGTTTGATTTGGATTATGAAATCGAAAGCGAGATTGAAGCAAAAACTGGAATTGGAATATCTGGAAACACAGCGAATTGAAGAAAACAACAAATTAAAATTGGATTTCTTTACCAATATTTCGCATGAATTTAGAACACCTTTGACTTTAATTTTAGGTCCGTTACAGCAAATTTTAGCTGATTATAACGGAACTAACGAAATGTACAAAAAGCTTTTGGTTATTGAAGGAAGTGCCAATCATCTTCTAAGTTTGATTAACCGTTTAATGGATTTCAGAAAATTAGAAAATCATCAAGTTTCGCTGGAATCTGCAAACGGAAACATTGTCAAATTCACAAAAGAAATCTTTTTATCATTTATCGAATATGCCAAAGACGGCGGTTACGATTATACTTTTGAAACTCAAAACGAAGAAATTCTAGTTTATTTTGACCGATACAAACTCGAACGCGTTTTTTATAATTTGATTTCGAATGCTTTTAGATACACTCCAAAAGGCGGTTCGATAAATATTAAAATCAATCACGATCAGCAGAATCTTTTTATTGCGGTTGAAGATTCTGGCGTTGGAATATCAGAAGAACATATCGATAAAATTTTTGATTTGTTTTTTGAAGTTCCGACACATAATCAAGTGCAGAAAAATTACAATAAAGGAACCGGAATCGGGCTTTCGATTGTAAAAAACATTGTCGAACTTCATAAAGGAAAAATCGATGTGACCAACAAACCAACTGGTGGAGTTATTTTTAAGGTGACTTTACCGCTTGGCCGCGAGCATCTTTTGGATAATGAAATTATTACTGACTTTAAAATCAGTGACGATATTGAGCAATATTCTGCACAATTGGAAACTTCTGAAATTGTTGAAAATGATGACATTGAAGATTTAATTGTAAACGAAGAAAAACAAACCATTTTATTGGTTGAAGATCATAAGGTTTTGAGAAAATTCATGAAGAATCTTCTCAAAAAAGATTACAATATTATTGAAGCCGAAAATGGCAAAATTGCTTTAGAAAAGGCATTAAAATTTGTTCCGAACCTAATTATCAGCGACGTTATTATGCCAGAAATGGTTGGAACGGAACTTTGTTCTAAAATAAAAGAGAACATCAAAACCAGCCACATTCCAGTTATTTTGCTGACTTCTCGATCTTCATTAGTTTATAAATTTGAAGGATTAGAAAGCGGTGCCGATGATTACATTAGTAAACCATTCAATTTAATGGAATTCAGACTTCGAGTTAAAAACCTTTTGAATACAACAGAAAGATTAAAAATCAAATTTTCTAGCGAAGACAGTTTTATTCCGTCTGAAATTACGGTTTCTTCTTTGGATGAAGAACTTTTGAAAAAGGCTTTTAAAATTGTAGAAGAAAACATTTCGAACGAACAATTTGATATTCCGTTTTTCTGCTCTGAATTGGGAGTTAGTCGAACGATGTTATTTTTAAAAATTAAAGCTTGGACGAATTGCACGCCAAATGAATTTATTCATGAAATAAGATTAAAACGTGCCGCTCAATTATTAGAACAAAACAAATTAACCGTTTCAGAAATCAGTTATAAAGTTGGTTTTAATAATCCGAAATACTTTAGCAAATGCTTTCAGAAAAAGTATGGCGAAACTCCTTCTCAATATGCCGATAAATTTTATAAATCTTCGGCAACATTTTAAACAATCCTCATTTTTAAAGGCTTAAAAAAGGGTATCTGTATTTTTAGATACCCTTTTTTGTATTTCTGTTTCTTTTTTGGCTTCTACATTTGCGATATGAAAATCAAGAAAACAAACTTCTTATTGCTGCAAATTCTATTTGTCATCATCATCATCGGAATGAGTTTATTGCTTTTCTACTTTATCTAACTTATTAACCTTAAAACCAAAAAATGAATGTTTACAGACCAAAAAAACAAATCGTTTAAATGGTGTTTACTAGTTTCTTTTTTACTAGTTAATATCGTGATGCATGCACAGGAACGAAAAGTTACCGGAAAAATAACTTCCAGCGAAGATTTACTCGGGCTTCCCGGTGCTAATGTTTATATCAAAAATTCTTCTGTCGGAGCTTCCGCCGATATGGACGGAAATTACTCGGTTATTGTAGGAGAAAAAAATGCTGTTTTAGTTTTTAATTTTGTCGGATTTCAAACCGTAGAAATTCCAGTTGGAACCAAAACCGTAATCAATGTAAGTTTAAAACCAGATACAAAAGCGCTTGATGAAGTAATCGTAGTTGGTTACGGAACTCGTAAAAAAAGCGACATTACAGGATCTGTTTCTTCTGTAACGGCAAAAGAATTGACTGCTTATCCACTTTTAAATGCAGAACAAGCTTTACAAGGCCGTGCAGCGGGTGTTTCCGTAATGACAAATAATGGTGGTGAACCAGGTGCTCCGGTAAAAATCAGGGTTCGTGGAGGAACTTCTATTAATGCCAGTGGTGATGCTCTTATAGTTGTTGATGGTTTTGCAGGAGTTGCAATGCCAGCTCCGCAAGATATCGCTTCGATTGAGGTTTTAAAAGATGCTTCGGCAACTGCAATTTACGGATCTCGAGGTTCAAACGGAGTTATCATGGTTACGACTAAAAAGGGAAAACCTGGAAAACCTGTAATCGAATTTAGCAACTCGACTTCTGTACAATCTGTAAATAACAAATTGCATTTATTAAATGCCGATCAGTTTGCGGCGTATAGAAAAAGTTTCACAACGCACACGCAAGGTCCTGCAAACTCAGACTGGCAAGACATTATTTATCGTGATGGAATGATTTCGAATACGCAATTATCATTTTCTGGCGGTTCTGAAGATATTAAGTATTATGTTTCAGGAACTTATTTTAACCAAGATGGAGTTGTTATTAATTCTGGAATCGATAAATACACCATTGTTGCGAATCTTGAAGCCAATCTTACTCCAAAATTAAAAGTTGGATTAAACAATTTTACAAGTAAACAAAACAAAGAAGGAATTATCAGCCAGACTGGAGCTGGAGGAACTGGTGCTGCAGGTGTTATTGCTTCTGCTTATCGTTTTATGCCAGACAAAGGAATTTACAATGCCGATGGAACGTACACCACAACGGCTCCAATTGGAGATGATATTGACAACCCGTACGCAACGGCAATGGAAAATATCTTGGAAACTGTTTCTATCGTAAACCGAAACAATTTCTTTGCGCAATATCAAATCACTAAAGATTTAGATTTTAAAACTACTTTAGGTTTAACCGATAATAATTCGCAAACAGGAAGATTTATTCCGTCAACTTTAATCGCAGGAAAAAATATTAAAGGAGAAGCTTCAGTAAACAACACAAGATTTTCTTCTTTCTTGACAGAGAATTATTTGACTTTCAAACGTGAAATTATCTCAAAAGGAATTTTAACTGTTCTTGGAGGATATTCATACCAAAAAAATAAAAACGAAAGTTCTTATGCAGCTTCAAGAGGATTTTTAACAAATACCAATTCTTACAGAAATTTAGGCGCTGGAACGGTATTCTTAAAACCAGATTCTAACTTGTCTGAAACTGAATTGATTTCTGCTTTCGGAAGGTTGAATTTCGATTATGATGACAAATATTTGCTAACATTTACCGCAAGACGCGATGGTTCTTCAAGTTTTAGTAAAAACTACAAATACGGAACTTTTCCTTCTGGAGCAATTGGATGGAATGTTAGTAAAGAAAACTTCTTAAAAGACAATAAAACGATTTCAAACCTAAAACTAAGAGCAAGTTACGGAGCAACAGGAAATCCCTCAATTGGTGCTTATTCTACTCTTTCTAGATTCTCTGAAATTTATGATGTCAGCGGTGACGTGATTGTAAATGCTGTTCAATTGACTTCTTTGGATAATCCAAACTTGAAATGGGAAACTTCATACCAACAGGATTACGGAATTGATTTAGGTTTATTCGACAACAGAATTAGCATTACAGCAGATTATTATAAAACAATTACCAAAGATTTATTGTTTAACAGACCGCTTCCAGGAGTTTCTGGAATTGCCTCTCAGCTTCAAAATGTGGGTGAATTAGAAAATAAAGGTTGGGAATTGGGAATTAATACTAAAAACTTTATCGGTGCCGATTTTACTTGGTCAACAAGTTTTAATATTTCTTCAAACAAAAACAAAGTATTAAAATTAGCCGATAATAAAGACCTTTTAATCAACTCTGCGCCTGGTCACTTTTTAGCGACAGAATCACAGATTTTGAGAGTGGGTCAACCAGTTGGTTCTTTCTTTGGATTTATTTATGATGGTGTAATTCAGCAAGGTGAAGCCGTTTTACCTGGAAATTTTGAAACTATTGCTGGAGGCGAAAAATTCAGAGATGTAAATGGCGACGGAAAATTAGATTCGCAAGATAAAACGATTATCGGAAATCCAAATCCTGATTTCATTTTCGGATTTAATAATGATTTCACTTATAAAAATCTAGATTTAAATATCTTCTTTCAAGGTTCGCAAGGAGGTCAAATCTTAAACTATACTTTGATGGAATTGGCTTCTGGAAACAATAACGCTACAACAGAAGTTTTAGACGCTTGGACACCAACTAATACAGATACAAATGTTCCGATAAATGCCGCGAGAACGAAGAGAATTACTTCTAGATTTGTTTATGATGGAAGTTATATTCGTTTAAAAAACATCTCTTTAGGATATAGTTTGGATGAAAAAATTGTTTCGAAAATGGGATTAAGCAAAGTTCGTTTTTACATCAGTGCGCAAAACCTTTGGACTATTACCGATTATCCGGGAACAGATCCTGAAACCAATTACTTAAACGATACCAACTCAAGAAGTAACACCAATTTAGGATTAGATTATGGAGGATATCCAAACGTAAGAACATTTACATTCGGATTTAACCTTAAATTTTAATGTAAATAATATTAAACACATAGAAACATAGATTTTTTTTCAGAAGAAGAAAATTTAAAAAACTAGTTTTTACACATAGCTATACACAAAGTGCTATGATCATTAATGCAAGTGAAACGCCTTATTTAGCATTTTTAAAAGCTATGTATCTATGTGTTAAGTTATACCCTAATATCAAAAAATAATATTATGAAAAAATATATCGCTTTTTTATTATTCGGCACACTTGCTTTTTTTAGCTGTTCCGATCTGGAAGAACATCCTGTTGGAGTTATTCGTCCAGAAAACTTTTTCAATAATACAGACGATTTGCAAGCGGCTGTAAATGGTGCATTTGCCAACATTGCACACAACAATTATTGGGGAAGAGAATTTACAATCGCTCTAATGCTTCGCGATGATATGTCTGATATTGGTGATAGAACGACTCAAGCAGCTCGTATAGATGTTAATGATATGAGCATGAACGATACCAACGCACTTGTTGCTAACTTTTGGCCGCAATCTTATGTGATTATTACGGCAGCAAATCAAGCAATCGAAGGCGCTAAAAAAACACCTGGAGATCCTGCAAAAGTTAACGCTATTGTGGCGCAAGCCTATTTTGCCAGAGCATTTACTTATTATCATTTAGTGCGTCTTTTTGGAGATATTCCATACATTGATTTTGTTGTAAATGATGTCAAACAAGTGAGTTCGATTACTAAAACCAAAGAAGCAGACGTTTATCCAAAAATTATTGCTGATTTAGAATTTGCGAAACAATGGCTGGAAGACAAACCAAAAGTAAAAGCAGTTCCTGGAAAAGGTACAGCGGCAGGATATTTATCTTCTGTTTATTTAACTTTAGGACAATATCAAAAAGCATATGACGAAGCAAAATATGTAATTACAAATGAAGCCAAATTTGGTTTAGGTTTAGATGCTGATTTTCAAGATTTATTCAACGCTAACAAAACCGCTACATTAAAAGAGCCTCTTTTTACAGTTGATTTCAATAACTTAACTTCTGGAAATTACGGTCAAGATTATACGGCATTTTTTACAGGTTCATTAAAAGACGACAGTTATAGCTACGGACAAGGGTTTTCAGTTGCGGTTCCTTCACTAAAAGTATTCAATACTTGGGATCAGAGAGATTACAGAAGAGCGGTAAGTTTTGATACTATTATTAGAAAGAAAACAGGTCCAGGCGGATCTTTGCAAGTTTTTCCATCAAGTGATAATGAAAAAGCGCCACGTCCACATATTGCAAAATATTTCCGTTTTCCGGGAAAAGCTGGTGCAAACGGAAGAACTTCTCAACATAATTATATCACAATGCGTTTTGCAGAAGTTTTATTGACTGCAGCCGAAGCTTTAAATGAAATTACTCCGGGAACAACCGAAGCTGATGGTTACGTAAATCGTGTTCGCGCAAGAGCAAGAAACAAAGCAGGAAAACAAGTTTCTTTTCCAGCAAATGTTACTCCAGGTTTATCTAAAGATGCTTTTAGAAAAATGGTTGTTGATGAAAGAAGATTAGAATTGGCTTTTGAATATATTAGATGGTACGATATTAAAAGACTTAAAATTGGTCCTGAAGTTTTTAGCCCAACTGGTTTAGAACCACATGCTAATTTCGATCCGAATAAAGATTATTTATGGCCGTTGCCAGGAACCGAATTGGCAATTAATCCGAATTTAAAACCAAATAATCCGGGTTATTAATTGAACGCAGATGAAACGGATTTGCTATCGCAAAGACACGGAAAAAAACGGATTTGTTTAATTACGTAATGTGTATTAAATCTCACGTAGATTATATAGAATTAATAACCAAAAAGTTTAAAACATTCAATAAAAGAATCCATTTTTAAATCTGTTTTAATTTGTACAAATCTGTACAAATCTGTGTAAAATAAAAAATCTGTGTAAATCAGCGTTTTCGCGATAGCGAATCTGTTTCATCCGCGTCTAAAAATTTAGTAACGATACTAAAAATATTATTTTAAATATGAAGAATGTCAGTTTCATTTCTTTAATTCTTGGGTTTGCATCGCTGGCAACAGCATGCAAATCCGGAATTAATTCTCCAACAAAAAACACTTCTGCTGCGACAGAAAAACTAGAAACGCGTTACAAAATGTTGCTCGATTATCCCATTGATTCTATGTCGATGCCGAGAAGCATGAACATTAAAACATTAGAAATTCGTAAAGTGCCCTCAAAAGATTGGACAAGCGGTTTTTTTGCTGGAAATCTTTGGCAATTATACCGATTGACAGGCGATTCAAAATACAAAGAACAAGCTCAAAAATGGACTCCGTTTAGCAAAAAGGAAAGTGTAAACAGTAATTCGCATGACGTTGGTTTTAAAGTGTTTTGCAGTTTTGGAGAAGCTCTAAAAGTGGAAAACAAGAAAGAATACGAAGCGGTAATTATTAAAGGCGCAGAAACTTTATGCACAAGGTTTAATCCAAAAGTGGGTTCGATTCGTTCTTGGGATTTCAACAAAGAAATTTGGGATTATCCTGTTATCATCGACAATATGATGAATTTGGAATTGCTTTTTGAAGCATCAAAATTATCTGGAAATCCGAAATATCGCAACGTAGCTATTCAGCATGCTAATACGACTTTGAAAAATCAATTTAGAGAAGATAATAGCTGTTATCACGTTATTGATTACAATCCGAAAACGGGCGAAGTTAGAAAGAAAACTACGCTTCAAGGCTACAATGACGATTCGGTTTGGGCGCGCGGACAAGGCTGGGCTGTTTACGGTTTTACAATGTCGTATCGCTATACAAAAGACCCAGCTTATCTAAAACAAGCCGAAGCTACTGCCCTATTTTTTATGGCAAATAAAAATCTGCCCGAAGACGGAATTCCATATTGGGATTTAAAAGATCCAAGTATTCCGAATTCGCCTCGAGATGTTTCGGCGGCTATGGTTATGGCTTCAGCATTATATGAATTATATACTTATACAAAGAAAGAAAATTACTTGGCTTTTGCAGATAAACTGATGACTTCTGTACAAACCGATAAATACATTCTAGATACTGAAATTAAGGCTCCATTTCTTTTCGATCATAGCACAGGAAACTGGCCAAAACATGATGAAATAGACGAACCGATTATTTATGCCGATTATTATTTTCTAGAAGCACTTCTTAGACAAAGGGACAAAGGTTCAAAGTAACAGAGTAACAAAGGTTTCTAGCCTTTGTCACTTTGAGCCTTTGTCACCTTGTCACTAAAAAAATAACCTATGAAAAAAAGACATAACCATACATTTTCAATCTTTGCGCTTTTTGTTTTGTTTCAGATTTGTCTGGGCAGTTTTGCTCAGACAAAGATGAACATTAACGACAATTGGCTTTATTTAGAAAATCATACTACAAACCTCAACGAAGCGCAAAAAGCTTCAAATTGGACTTCATTAAATTTACCCCACACTTGGAACGCCGAAGATGCAACCGATTTATATCCTGGTTATCGCCGTGATGCAAGCTGGTATCAAAAAAAAATAAATATTCCGCAGATCGATAAAAACAGCGTTTATTCTTTATATTTTGAAGGTTCGAATGTAACCACAAAAGTCTATATAAACGGAAAAGAAGCTGGAACTCATATTGGCGGTTATATTGGTTTTTCTATTGATATTACCAATTTTATCAAAGAAGGAAATAATGATATTTTTGTTCGCGTTGATAATAGTTATGACATCGAAATTATTCCGTCTCAAAAAAGTGATTTCTTTATTTATGGCGGAATTACACGCGATGTCTGGCTTGTTTCAAAATACAAAAATCATATCGAGAATCTAAAAATTACAACTCCTGAAGTTTCAGCAAAAAAAGCTTCTGTTCAGATTGTTTCTTCAATTGTAAATCCTGAAAATTCAAAAGATTTATCATTGACAGTCACTTTAAAAAATCCGAAAGGCAAAAAAGTAGCTAGTAAAACAGTTTTGGTTTCAGATAAAACTTCGACTATCACTTTCGAAAACATCAAAAATCCAGAACTTTGGGATACTGAAAAACCTAATTTATACAGTCTTTCTGCTGTTTTATCAGAAAAAAATCAAATTAAAGACAGTGTTTCAGAAAAAGTAGGTTTTAGATGGTTTGAGTTTAAAGATCATGGTCCGTTTTACCTCAACGGAAAACGTTTATTAATTCGCGGAACGCATCGACATGAAGAACAAGCCGGAGTTGGCGCTGCAATGAGCAACGAACAGCATTGGGCAGACATGAAATCGATTAAAGCAATGGGTGCCAATTTTGTTCGTTTAGCACATTATCCGCAAGATCCCGAAATTTATAAAGCTTGTGACGAACTTGGTCTTTTGGTTTGGGATGAACTACCTTGGTGCCGCGGCGGAATTGGAAATGATGCTTGGAAAACCAATACCAAAAACATGCTCGAAGAAATTATCAATCAAAATTACAATCACCCAAGTATTATTATTTGGTCTTTAGGAAACGAAATTAACTGGCTTCCTGATTTTCCCAATGGCGATAATGCAGATAAAACAAATGCTTTTTTAACTGAATTAAATGACATTGCTCATAAACTCGATCCAACGAGAAAAACAGCAATTAGAAAATATTATGAAGGTTCGCACATTGTTGATGTTTTCTCTCCTTCTATCTGGTCTGGCTGGTATTCTGGAAGTTACAAAAGTTATCAAAAAGCAATTGACGTTTATAAAAAAGAATACAAACATTTTATTCATGCTGAATATGGCGGAGACAGTCATGTTGGTCGTCACAGCGAAAATCCAGTAACAGGAGAAAATGTTATTAAAGCCGAAGGTTGGGAAGAAGCCATTGTTCAGACTAAAATTGCAAACATTGCCCAAATCGGCGATTGGAGCGAAAATTATATAGTCGATTTATTTGATTGGCATTTGCATGTATCTGAAAACGATCCGATGTTTGTGGGAAATATTCAATGGGCTTTTAAAGATTTTGCAACGCCTTTACGTCCAGAAGATGATATTCCGTACATGAACCAAAAAGGACTTACGGACAGAAACGGAATTCCGAAAGATGCGTATTATGTTTTTAAAAGTTATTGGGCAAAAGAACCTTTTGCTTACATCGAATCACATACTTGGACAGAACGCCAAGGTCCAGAAAATACGCCGAGAACAATTAGTGTTTTCAGTAATTGCGAAAAAGTGACTTTATCTCATAACGGAAAATCTTTAGGAGAAAAACAGCGAAATATTTCCTTGTATCCTGCAAATGGTTTGACTTGGGATGTCAATTTTACTAAAGGAGAAAATATTCTAATTACAATTGGAAAAACAAAAGAAGGAAAAACGGTCTCTGATACCTTAAAAGTAAATTATCGTTTTAATAAAAATGATACTCCTTCGTCGTTGCAATTATCTTCAGAAAAACTAAAAAACGGTAATTATTTAGTAACAGCAATTGCAATTGACAATAACAATCTGCGCTGTTTAGATTATGAAGAAAGTGTTTATTTTCAATGTTTAAAAGGCGGTAAAACTTTAAAAAATCAAGGAACACCAACTGGAAGCGAATCCATACGAATGGCAAACGGAAAAGCTTCTATTGAAGTAATTCCTGATGGTTCTGGAAATCCGATTGAAATGACGGCTTTGAATCAGAGCTTTAAAGGAGAATACTTGAAGATTGAGCCTTGAGAATTTAACCGCAAGGTTCGCAAAGGTTTACGCAAAGGACGCAAATTATTTATGCTTTGCGTAAAAAAACTTAGCGAACCTTGCGTAAACCTTTGCGCCCTTTGCGGTTAAGCCACACACAATTACAAAAACAAATTAATACAAAAAATGAAAAAAATATTAACCGCATTACTCCTAACCTCTTCTGTTCTGGGATTTGCACAAAATCTAATCTCCAATGTACCCAACCGAAATACCACTTCATTAAACGGCGTTTGGAATTACATAATAGATCCTTATCAAACTGGTTTTTATAGCTTTCACTTGGATCAATACGACAAACAGGAAAAACCAGCAAAAGGAGCTTTTTTCAATAATTATCATGCGCAAAATAAACAAGAATTAGTAGAATATGATTTTGATAAATCTCCAACTATAACTATTCCTAGCGACTGGAATTCACAAATTCAAGAATTGAAATATTATGAAGGAAATGTTTGGTTTAAAAAGTCTTTCGATTATAATTTAAAAGACAAAAAACGTCTTTTTTTATATTTGGGTGCAATCAATTACAAAGCCGATGTTTATTTGAATGGAAAAAAACTTGGAACACACGAAGGCGGTTTTACTCCGTTTAATTATGAGATTACTTCGATTGTAAAATCTACAGAAAATTATTTGGTTATAAAAGTTGATAATACGCGTCACAAAGAAGATGTTCCAACAGTAAATACCGATTGGTGGAATTATGGCGGAATCACAAGAGATGTAACTTTAGTTGAAGAAGAATCGTCTTTTGTGGAAGATTATAATATTCAACTGAAAAAAGGCAATGCAAATGTCATTTCTGGCTTTATTAAAATCAATAATTTGGATGCATCAAAAAATCAGGTTTCAATTTCTATTCCAGAACTAAAGATCAATTATAAAGGAAAAATTGGTTCTGATGGCATTTCAAATTTTGAAATTCCAGCGAAAAAAATCTCTTATTGGTCGCCTGAAAATCCGAAATTATACGATGTTCAAATTAATTTTAATGGACAAAAATTAAATGACAAAATAGGTTTTAGAACTATTGAAACGAAAGAAGATAAAATTCTGCTCAACGGAAAACCAATCTTTTTACGCGGAATTTCTATTCACGAAGAAAATGCCAAAGGCGGACGCGCAAATTCTCAAGAAGATGCTTTGCGTTTATTAAATTGGGCAAAAGAATTAGGCTGCAATTATGTTCGTTTAGCGCATTATCCGCATAACGAAAATATCATCCGCGAAGCTGATAAAATGGGAATAATGGTTTGGGAAGAAATTCCGGTATACTGGACTGTAGAATTTACAAACAAAAATACTTATCAAAATGCCGAAAATCAGTTAACAGCTTCTATTACAAGAGATAAAAATAGAGCGAGTATTATTATCTGGTCAATGGCGAATGAAACTCCAATTTCGGAAGCGAGAAATAATTTCATTAAAAATTTAGCATCACACACAAGATCATTAGATAATACCAGATTAATCAGTGCTGCTTTATTAACCAAAAAAGAAACTATTGATGATCCGATTGGTGAAGTTTTAGATGTTGTGGCTTTCAACCAATATTTAGGCTGGTATGGAGGAAATTTAGAAGATGCAGAGAAAATAACATGGAAATCTAAATATAATAAACCAGTAATTGTTTCTGAATTTGGAGGTGATGCTAAAGCTGGTTTTCACGGAGAAAAAAATGAACGTTGGACAGAAGAATATCAAGAATATTTATACATCCAGAATTTAAAAATGATTGAAAAAATTCCGCATCTAAGCGGGACAAGTCCGTGGATTTTGGTTGATTTCAGATCGCCAAAAAGATTGCTTCCAGGAATTCAAGACGGTTACAATCGCAAAGGATTAATTTCTAATGATGGCGAAAAAAAGAAGGCTTTTTACATTATGCAGGATTGGTACGCCAAAAAGAAAAATGAATAAAGAGTATTATCAATTCATTAACAAAAAACAAACTGTAAATTATATGATTTTTCTTCATTATTGACTTACTTTGTAGTAATTCTAAAAATTGTAATCCTATGAAAAAATTATGTTTATTGGCAGTTACATTGTTTGCTGCTTTTACAGTTCAGGCGCAAGATGTGGTAAAATTTTCTCCTCTTGATGCCAGTCCGGTTGATATTTCTTATTTCCCAAACAAAGCAGTGAAATTCAAAAAAACAGATAATCCTAATCCAGTTATCAAAGTTCTTTACGCAAGACCTTCTGCAAAAGGAAGAACTATTTTTGGTGATGTTGTAAAGTTTGGAGAAGTTTGGAGAGTTGGTGCTAACGAAAACACCGAAATAAAATTCTACAAAGATGTAACAATCGGTGGTAAAAAAGTTCCTGCTGGATATTATAGTTTATTTGCTATTCCAGAAAAAGATAAATGGACAATCATTATCAATAAAGAATTGGATTTATGGGGTGGTTATGCTTACGATCAAAGTAAAGATGTTGTGAGAGTTTCAGTTCCTGTGAAACCAGTTTCTGATGTTATCGAAGCTTTATCTATTGCTTTTACAACTCAAGGCAATGTAGCAAATCTTGTTATTGGTTGGGATAAAACAACTGTTGAATTGCCAATTACGGTTAAATAATTAATCGTTTTTTTGATATATAAAAGAGTCATTGAAAAATGTCTCTTTTTTTATGCAGATAATTTTCTTCGCATTTGATAACACAATCTTAGGCAAACATAGCCCGTGGTTTCAACCACGTGTACGCAAAGTATGTAACATTACGTTTATAAAAATACGTTTCCCGTGGTTGAAACCAAGGGCTATGTTTAAAATCGGAACGTCAAACAAAAAGAGACATTTTTCAATGTCTCTTTTTTTAAACCTTAACAGTTTCTATAATTTTATCCAACGTAATTGGTAAATCTCGTACACGTTTTCCTGTTGCATTAAAAACAGCATTTGCAATTGCAGGCGCCATTCCAACTAAAGCAGTTTCTCCAAGACCTTTTGTTCCCATCGGATTACTGATTGGATCTTTTTTATTTACAAAGAAAACTTCTTGTTTTTCAATATCAGCATTTACAGGAACATGATAATCGGCGAAATTATTATTAATCGGACGACCGAAACGGTGATCGATTTCTAAAGCTTCCATTAATCCCATTCCGATTCCTCCTACCGCGCCGCCATACATTTGTCCTGCTGACGTTTTTTGGTTAATAACTGTTCCAATATCAGCGCAAGAAACCACGTGCGCTAATCTTATTTTACCCAAATTCGGATTCACAAGTACTTTTACGAAATGCACCGAAAAAGAATAAATTGAATATTTCTTAGCTTCTTCTGCCGCTTTGGATAGATTTTCAACTTCCAATCCTTCTAACTTACTACTAATCAAAACAGAAGCTAACGTAACCGATTTAGATTTATCTTTTTTAGAAGAAATCAAACCATTTTCAAAAGTCAAATCTGTAATTGGAATTCCTTTAAAAGTCGGATTTTGAGTTGCCAATTCCAAAGCTTTGCTTAGTAATAAATTACAAGAATCATGCACCGCAGAACCAACAGAAGAAGTCGTTGCCGATCCTCCTTGCGTTGGGCCTTTTGGAAGTCCGCTTTTTCCCATTTCTATGATAATATTTTCAGCAGAAAGCCCTGTAATTTCGGCACCAATTGCTGTCATCATCGTTGCAGTTCCTGGTCCCATGTCGTTTACACTGCATTGTAACACTAACTTTCCGTCAGGTAAAAATTTTGCTTTTACAGAAGTCGGACTTCTATAACATCCAAACGTTCCTGTTCCCATTCCGTAACCTACAAGCCAGTTTCCTTCTTTGACCGCACCAGGTTCATTTTTACGATTTTGCCATCCAATGCGTTCCATTCCGCCTTCGTAGCATTCTAAAAGATATTTACTGCTCCAAGGTTTATTTTGTTCCTGATCTTTTTCGGCATAATTCAATTTGCGAAACTCAATCGGATCTAGATTTAATTTATAAGCCAGTTCATCCATTGCACATTCTAGAGCAAAAGAACCTGTTGCTTCTCCTGGACCACGCATCCAAATTGGCGTACAAGTATCTAAAGGCACAATTCTATAACGCGTAGAAACATTGGCACAATCGTAAATAAATCGCGACATATTTACGGTTCCTTCCATAAAATCTTCATAACTGGAAGTCATCGCAACCGCTTCGTGGGTTAAACCTGTTAGTTTACCTGCTTTTGTTGCTCCAAGTCCCATTTTTTGAATCGTGTAAGGTCTAAAACCCACATTGGTAAACATCTGTTCGCGATGTAAAACCAATTTCACTGGACGATTTAATTTTTTTGCACCGATCAAAGCTGCAATTTCATACGGCCAAGTGTGTAATCCCATTCCAAATGCACCTCCAAGATATTCAGAATGAACCTCAACATCTTCGACTGGAACTCCAAAAACTCCAGCAACACTTTTGCGTGTACCTTCAACGCCTTGACTTTTGGTATATAAAATTGGTTTATTTCCATTCCATTTGGCAATAATATTCGCCAATTCCATCGGGTTATGCACTTCCGTCGGAATCGTATATTCAGCTTCTAAAACAACTTCGGCATTTTTATATCCGTCATGTTCACCGCGATGATAATCGTTCCCTTTATCTGTTTCAACTTTTTTCTCTTTATCAGCAGCTTTTTGAAGATCGGTTGAATGTTCTTCTTTAAAATAATCCGCTTTAATTAAACTCGCTGCATATTGCATGCGTTCAAAAGTATCGGCAACCACCAAAGCAATTGGCTGATCGTAATACAAAACCGAATCATCTTTAAAAATCTGAAGTGGCTGTCCAAAATTATGTTTGTCTTTTGCTTTTTGATATCCGACAGGTTTGTCAACATTTAAATGCGTAATCACAGCCAAAACTCCGGGTGCCCATTCTGCTTTTTTAGTATCAATGGTTTTGATTCTTCCTTTAGCAATTGTACTTCCTACCAAACATGCATAAACAACACCATCCGTTTTATATTCTGCCGAATAAGTTGCTGATCCAGTTACTTTAGCAAATCCGTCAACTCTATTAATATTACTTGTCTTGCTCATAATTCTAATTATTTTGATGCTGCTATTGTAAGTGCTTCTGTTATGGCATTGGCTCCAAGTGTAATTTTAAAGTCATTATCACCGTATCCTCTTGCGCTTTTCATTGATAAATTGGCCGCTTGTCTAAATGTTTCTTCAGAAACAGTTTTTCCTTTCAAAAATTCTTCCGCATCTGTTAATCTCCATGGCTTATGAGCTACGCCTCCCATTGCGAGTCTAACATCTTGTATCACATTATTTTTTAAATCTAATGCGGCGGCAACAGAAACTAATGCAAAAGCATAACTGGTTCTATCTCGAACTTTTAAATAATGAACATTTTTAGTAAAATTATTGTCTGGAATTTCAATTGAAGTAATTAGTTCTTTTGTTTCCAAAGTATTATCTTTTTCCGGAGTGTTTCCTGGCAAACGATGAAAATCTGTAAATTTAATTTGTCTTTTACTTTTTGGTCCTTCAACCAAAACTATTGCATCTAGCGCTGCCAAAGCCACACACATATCACTCGGATGAACCGCTATACAACTTTCTGAAGCTCCAAAAATTGCTGACATTCTATTCGAACCTCCAATTGCGCCACAACCACTTTTTGGTGCTCTTTTATTGCAAGGCATATCGGTATTATAAAAATACGAACAACGTGTTTTTTGCAACATATTTCCTCCAACAGTTGCCATATGTCTGATTTGCTGTGATGCTCCAGCCGCTAAAGCTAAAGCCAACAAAGGATGTTTTTCTTTAATCGATAAATCTTCTGCAACCTGACTATTTTTTGCTAAAGCGCCTATAGAAACTTTTCCTTTAAGGAATTCTATTTTTTTAAGATCTAAACCATTAATATCAATCAACTTATCTGGAGCAACAATATTCTTTTTCATTAAATCTACCAGATTTGTTCCACCAGCAATAAACATAGCTTCTTTTTCTTTGCTAATATTTGTTACTGCCGAACCTGATGATAAAGCTCTAATTATCTGAAAATTTTTCATAACTCCTTTCCTCCTTCCTTCACTTCGGTTATAGCATCAACAATATTATGATAAGCTCCACAACGGCAGATATTTCCGCTCATGTATTCGCTGATTTCTTCTCTGCTGTTTGCATGACCTTCTTTAATGCAAGCAATTCCCGACATGATTTGCCCTGGTGTGCAATAACCGCATTGAAATCCATCATGTTTAATAAAAGCTTCCTGCATCGGATGTAGTTTTTTACCTCTTGAAAGCCCTTCGATTGTGGTTACCTGTGCATTTTGCTGCATAGATGCCAAAGAAAGACATGACAAAATTCGAGTTCCATTTACGTGAACTGTGCACGCGCCACATTGTCCGTGGTCACAGCCTTTTTTAGTTCCTGTTAGACGCAGTTGTTCTCTCAATAAATCCAATAAAGTAGTTCTTGGTTCTATATTGAGATTGTGTTTTGCTCCATTTACTTCAATAGAAAGCGGTACGGTTTCTAGATATTCCGCTATTTTTTCATCCCATTTCTTGTCTGAAGCCATTACCAATGAAGGTGGCGTAAAAGCAAGAGCGGTAAAAAGTCCCGATTTCTTTATAAAGTCACGACGCGAATTGGAGTCGTCCGGAGTAACTTTATTCTGATTTGTTTTTTTAGAAGCCATTCAGTCTATTTGTTAAATTAGCAAATTCACTTTTTGTCATTCTAACAAATTTAATCATCTTAAATCACAAAAAGTTATGAAATTCAAACATTACTCTTATTTAGAATAATTACAACTTCTTACTTTTTTTTAACGCAAAGCGCGCAAAGAATTTTAATTCAGTTATCTAAACTAAACGCTAAGTTCGCAAAGCTTCATCAATTCTAACTTTGCGAACTTAGCGTTTTTATAAAATCTTCTAAAACAAAAATTCTTTGCGCGCTTTGCGTTAAAAAAAACACATCCCATACTGTTTAATTCTTTATTTTGAAAATTGTATTTTTACGAGAATTAAGTTTTTACTATGCCAAATCAGCAACATATTTATCTCGATAATAATGCCACGACTCGTGTTGATGATAGAGTTTTGAATGCAATGCTTCCGTATTTTACTGATCTGTATGCGAATTCAACAAGCAGACATATAGCAGGTTTAACAGTTAATGAAGCCGTTGAAAATGCGGCGTGGCAAGTTGCGGACTTAATTAATGCGAATGCAGAGGAAATCACCTTTACATCAGGCGCAACTGAGGCAATCAATCTGGCGATTAAAGGTTTGGTTAATCAAGACCGAAAACATATCATTACCATTCAAACAGAACATAAAGCGGTTCTCGAAACTTGCCATTTTATGGAGCAGAATGGTTTTGATGTTAGTTATTTATCTGTTAGCAAAGACGGACTTTTAGATATTAATCTTTTAAATGAAATTATAACATATAAAACACTGGCTTTCATCGGAATGCTTTCTAACAATGAAACTGGTGTCATACAAAATAGCAGTGAAATTTCTAACATTTTAAAAAGTAAAAATGTACTTTTTATATGTGATGCTACACAGGCTGTTGGAAAAATTCCAATTGATGCTAAAGCTTTAGGAATTGATCTTTTGACTTTGTCGGCACATAAATTTTATGGACCAAAAGGTGTTGGCGCATTGTATATTTCAGCGAAAGCTAAACTTAAACTACAACCACAAATTATTGGTGGAGGTCAGCAAAGAAAACTTCGAAGCGGAACTCTAAATACACCTGGAATTATCGGTTTAGGTAAAGCATCAGAAATAGCTGTAAATGAATTAGAAAAAGACTCCAATAGAATTAATCTATTAAGAAATAAATTGGAATCTGGTTTATTACAATTTGAAGGTTCTTTTGTAAACGGAAATACAGAAAACCGAATTTATAATACTTCTAATATTTGTTTTCCAAACGTAAATTCAGAACAGCTGATACTTGCTTTGGGAAATATTTCTGTTTCAAACGGAGCTTCTTGTTCGGCGGTAACTTCTGAACCTTCACATGTTTTAAAAGCAATGGGATTGTCGGATGAAGAGGCTTTGAGTTCGATTCGATTTAGTTTGGGAAGATTTACAACTGAGGAAGAAATTGAGATTGCTATTGAACAGGTTTTAAAGATTGCAAGAGATTTAAATGTATAGTTTATCATTTCGACTGAAAGGAGAAATCGCACTCGTGAATCGACAAAGATTGACGACATACTTTACAGAGTTTCTAGTGAGATTTCTCCTTTCAGTCGAAATGATAAACTATACCTAAAACCCTCTGAACCTTTGTACCTAAAAATCAAGAAATCAACTCCCGATAATCTTCTTCCGTATCAATATCAATATTGCCTTTTTCAAAAAGAATTGAAACAACATCATCAGAATATTTTTTAATCAGTTTTTTGGCTCCTTCCTGTCCAGTTAATCCTAAAAGTTCTTGAAAATATTTTTGATGAAATAAAACTGGCGTGCCTAAAGTTTCGGAGTAAGCAGAAGCTATAATTCCTTTTTGGGTTTTATGATGTTCGTTTATAAGATTTTCAAATATTGAACTGGTTACAAAAGGCTGATCGCAGACTGCAAAAATGCATTGTTCACAATCAGGATTTAAGTTTGATAATTCATTTAATCCCTTTGCAATAGAAGAAGACATTCCATTTTCCCAATCTTGATTTAAGCAAACTGTTATGTCGCCCGAATTAAGTTCTTTTTTTATAACTTCATAATTCGCACCCATTACAACTATTACCAATGCATTTTCGACTTTTAAAGCTTCATAAATTGTGTTCTTTAAAAGTGTTGATTTTTTATATTCCAGCAATTGTTTCGGGCGGCCTAATCTCGAAGAATTTCCTGCGGCTAAAATGATAATTCCAGTTGAATTAGACAGTTTATTTTCCATGATAAACTTCATTGTGAATTTTACCCGATTTGTATTTCAAATAAGTTCCCGCACGTTGAGATGCAACAGCTTTTATCTCTGAAATAATAGATAATGCTATTTCTTCCGAAGTTTCGGCACCAATATCTAATCCAACAGGAGTATGAATTCGGCTTAACTGTTCTTCGTTTACCGAAATTCCTTCGTTCTGGAGATCATCTAACATTCGGCTAAATTTTGATTTTGGACCGAGAATACCAATATAATGGCAATTAGTTCGCAATAAAGATTTTAAAACAGCCAGATCATATTTGTAATTATGCGTCATTAAAAGAAAATAAGTCTGATCGTCTATTTGTATATTATCCAGAAATTGCTCGGGTTTTACAACCAAAACCTGATTGGCTTTAGGAAAACGTTTTGAAGTTGCATGTGTAGCGCGACCTTCGCCAAGGTTAATTTTCCATCCTAAAATAGCCGCCATTTTTACTAAAGGCTGAATATCATTTCCAGCTCCCGCAATTACTAAAGATATTGAAGGTTTTATATATTCTATTAAAGCTTCGTCTTCGTTTTCTTGAAGTTTCTTTACTGTCGAAATCTTATTTTTGAGAACTTCTTTTACATCCGAAATCAGATTTAAAACTTCATTATTATGATTTAAAAAGGGACTTTCTTTTCTAAAAAACAAAGTCGTTCCCATCTGAAAAGCATTTCTTTTTAAAGAAAAAACCGTTACGATTACGGCTTCTTTTCTTTCTAATTCCAATTGTTCTAAAAGCTGAATCGGATTGTTCTGAGTTTCTTCATTTATATATTCAAAAAGGATGTGAACAATTCCGTTGCATCCAAGCTGCAAACCAACTTCTGCATCATCTTCATTGCTAGTATTGTAAGTTACAAGTTTATTTTGCTTTTGATTAATTGAAAGAAGCGCTTTTCGCAATGCATCTCCTTCTAGGCAACCACCGCTTATTGCGCCAGTTAGTATTCCGTCTTCAGTTACCAGCATGCGTGCGCCGGGCTGCCTGTATGATGAGCCTTCGACTTTAACTACGGTTGCCAGAGCTGTTTTTTTTCTTGCTTCTTTTGCTGCTGAATAAGCTTTAAGAATTTCGCTGATTTCTTTCATGGGTAATTTTCATCAATATAAATTCTATTGAAGTATTTTTTATCAGCTTAAAAATAAAAACTTAATCTGAAACAGCGCTTACAATACGGATTAATTATTCATTTAATTCTAAAGAATAATCTAATTTCGATTTTATCACTTTTTTATTTCTATCGAGCATATAAATCTTTTCTGGATTTTTACTGAAATAACCATAATACGTTTGCTCATTTTGCGGTTTGTCCCAATTTAAAACATAAATTGTACCATCTGGATCATTTTCTAAGCCTCTTTCTGTATTAAGATTTCCTTTTTCTTTAAATGTTCGTTCTGGAGATTTTCCTTTGTAAATAGTAGAAAGTTCGTATTTATTACTCAAACGATTAATTCTCAAAATTGTTTCGATTCCAGCGCAATCAGCGCATGGCAGCGATCCTTCAAAAACCAAAATATTATCTGTTTCTTGTTTTTCAATTTGATTTTCGATTGAATCTCTTTTTATAGTTTCATCTGTCTCGGTTTGCTTTTTAGAATTACATGATACAAACAATTGAGCTAAAACTGCAGTAAAAATTAATATCTTTTTCATTTTCTTTTTCTTACAAATATAAAGAATATTCTTACTCTTTCAAGTTAATTATTTTAAGTTCTAAAAAGAAATCAGCCCCATAACATAAGCCGTTTGAACTGCTTCTGCGGTATTGGTTACTTTCAACTTTTCGATAATATTTTGTCTATGACGTCGAACAGTATAAACTGAAATATGCATTTCTGCGGCAATTTGTTCGCTTTTATTTCCTTTTGCAACACTATTTAAAACTTCTATTTCTCTTTTAGAAAGAATCGCTTCCGCTTTATTTTTATACTTTTCAGCTTCAATAACTTCTCCGGTTTGAATATTGAAAATCTTTCCGTCAATTCCTTTTCTAAATTGTAAATCTGTCGACGGCATATACAAACATAAGGCAAGAGAAATGCTACCATTACTGAAGGTCTTAAGGTAAATAGTACGATGATTTATATACGTAGATTTTTCAACATAATCTTTCATTCGCAATCTACTTAATGTACTATAATTGGAATATTCTTCTTTTGGAATTCCTTTTAAAAACTCATAAAAATTAAGTTCCAGAATATGACGTTCAACCAAATCATCTGAATTAATTTTAGTAAAAATACATTCTTCAAAAGCAGAATCAATGACAGAATTTTCATTTGGAAGTCCGAAAACCGAACCGAAATTTCCAGCAAAAATATAACTGCGATCAGCCTGATAATCGGATAAAACTGCCACACATTGCTCAATCTTGACATAATTTGCGACAAATTGTTTGTACATTTCTATGTCGTTAGATTCTCCAATCTCAAACTTTTGTTCTAAAAACGTATTCATTAATTGGTTTTCGACTGAAGGATTTTGTGGCATATAAAAAAGTGGAATTGGTTAATTTTACGTATTGCTGTTTTTATTTAGCAATTCTATTTTTGGAAACTTAAAAATATCACTTTCTATCCCAAAAAAATAATTTATGAAAACATTTTTTTACAACGCTCTTATTATCCTAAGCCTTTTTTTAGCTAGCTGTAATAATAAAAATGAAGCACTAAAAACAACTATGACAGAAGAAACAAAAACAGATTCGGCTATTGTTAATGGTTCTCCTTGCGATATTAAATTGTCAAACATCTATTTTACAAAAGCCGTAAATGGCGCTGATACTTTAATTAAAAAGGAAGCTAATGAAAAAATCATTTTTAAGGCTGGCGAAAAATCAGATTATTTTTCTGATCCTGATGGAAAATTGTCCAACACAACTGCTCCAATGCTTTTATCAAAAGTAGATAATACAAAACCTTTTACGCTTACCGCGAAAGTTACACCTCAATTTACAGCAAAAGGTTTGTACAACGCGGGAGTTTTATACATTTATGTGAATGATAATTTCTACCAAAAATTCTGTTTTGAACAAGACGAAAGAGGCAACCATAGAATTGTAACCGTTCGTACAATGGGAACTTCTGATGATAATAATCACGATGTTGTAAAACAGCCTTCAGTTTACATGAAAATATCTTCGGACACTAAAACAGTTGCAAGCTATTATTCTCTTGACAAAAAGAACTGGCAAATGGTACGTTTGTACAAAAACAATTATCCGAAAGAAATCTGGATGGGAATTAGCACTCAATGTCCAATGGATAAAGGAACACAAAGCATTTTTGAAGAAATCAATTTAGAAGAAAAAAGTGTTTCTGATTTCCGTTTAGGAATTTAAAGTCTGTATTAAGTTCTTGGCTTAAAATGATTTATTATTGTTACGGTAATTATTTTTTCAAATTCACGTATGATTTATATTACTAAGTTTTGTATTTTTATCGATAGCGAAATAATTAATACTCACCTTAAATTTAAACTGCATGGGAAAATTTGTAATTACTACTAGAACCAATGGAGAGTTTCAGTTCAATTTGAAAGCTGGTAACGGCCAGACAATTTTAACAAGCGAAGGCTATACAACAAAGGCGGCTTGCAATAACGGAATCGAATCAGTTAAAAAAAATGCACCCGACGATGATCGTTATGATAGATTAGAATCTAAAAGTGGTAAGCCTTATTTTAATTTAAAAGCTGGAAACGGACAAATTATTGGCTCAAGCGAAATGTACGAAAGCACTTCTGCAAGAGAAAACGGAATTGAATCTGTTAAGAAAAATGCTCCAGATGCAACAATTGATGATCAAACGGCTTAATTAAAAAAGTTGTTCTAAATAGAAAAAGCGAGGTAAATGCCTCGCTTTTTTATTTGATAAATATTGGATTTTCTTAATCTAACAAAAATACAATTAATCCTCTCGCTCCGTGCGCACCGAGAACTAATGACTGCTCAATATCAGCCGTTTTTGATGGACCAGCGATGAAAGTTCCAAAACCATATTCCATGTTTCCAATTCTTTGATACGCTTGCTGCATTGTTGGAATAAGATCTTTTTTATGAACAATAATGGCTAAATATTGTGCAATGAAAGGCGCAACACGTTGTCCTAAAATATCATCTGTAACCCAAAGTCCGCTGTTTTCTGCAACTCCAAAATGTGCTTTTACAACCGTTAATTCAACATCTTGAAGCGAATGCGGATCTACTGCTTTCCAATCTAAAGAAGCAATTTCAGAAAGTTCTGGAAGTGTTGTAATTAATCTTTTTTCTAAATTATAATTGGATTTAATGTAATTGATAATTTCATCATAATTGGCAACTTCTACAGGATCTCCTCCAATTCCTTTTAAAACCGTTTTATAAGTTTCTAAAACATCAAATTGTTCTGAACCTAAAAGATTTAAATCTGGCAGTTCTGAAACCAATTCGGGCTGATTTGCTTTTATTCTTTTTAAAATTTCGCCTTTACTACTCATTTCCTTTTTCTTTAGATTCTCGCGAATTTTTCTTGTACCATTCTCTAAAAGACTGTTCTGGAACATCTGGCATTTCACGCTGATCGTACCATTTATTCATTTTATTACTAACCATTCCTGGAATATTCTTCATTACAAATCGTCCAGATTTACCGGCAATATTAAAAACTGTTGGATTTGCCAATACCGTCGCCATCGTTTTCATTGCTACAGTTTTAGCTGTCGGAGTATGTCCTTCTTTTACCAAAACCTGACGCCATTTGTACAATTGATCGTGAATATCAATTTTTACTGGACAAACATTAGTACATGAACCGCAAAGCGTACTCGCAAAAGGCAAATCTGCATTTTTGCTCATATCTAAATTCGGCGCCAAAATAGAACCAATTGGTCCAGCAACCGCATTATGATAACTGTGACCGCCGCTTCGTCTGTAAACTGGGCAGGTATTCATGCACGCGCCACAGCGAATACATTTTAATGAGTTTCTAAAATCTTCTCTTCCTAATTGAGTACTTCTTCCGTTGTCTACAATTACGATATGCATTTCTTTACCGTCTCTCGGCTTTTTAAAATGACTTGAAAAAGTAGTAATCGGTTGCCCTGTTGCGCTTCTTGCTAATAATCGCAAGAAAACACCTAAATGTTCTCTTTTCGGAATCAATTTCTCGAATCCCATACAAGCGATGTGAACGTCTGCTAAGTGCGCGCCCATATCAGCATTTCCTTCATTCGTACAAACTACAAATTCTCCTGTTTCTGCAACAGCAAAATTCACTCCTGTCAACGCCACTTTTCGAGTCAAGAAAGTATTTCTTAAACTATGACGAGCTGATTCTGTTAAATACTGTGGATTGAAATTTCCTTTTTCTGTACCCAAATGTTCGTGGAAAGTTTCACTTACATCTTCTTTCTTTAAGTGAATCGCCGGAAGTACAATATGACTCGGCGGTTCTTTACGAAGCTGAACGATATATTCTCCTAAATCAGAATCGATTACTTCTATTCCTTTTTCGGCTAAATAATCGTTCAAATGACATTCTTCTGTAAGCATCGATTTGGATTTTACCATTTGCTTTACATCATGTTTTGCCATGATCGAATGTACAATTTCGTTGTGTTCTTTGGCATCGGCTGCCCAATGTACAATTATGCCGTTTCTTTGAGCATTAGCTTCAAATTCAACTAAATAATCGTGAATATTAGAAAGCACATTAAATTTAATTTGAGAAGCCGTTTCGCGAAGCAATTCCCAATCTGCTATTTGATGCGCTGATTTATCTCTTTTAGCACGAACAAACCAAAGTGTTTCATCATGCCAATTGACACGCTCTACATCTTTATTGAACTTTGTTGCGGCTTCGCTGTGCTGTATTATTTTTTCTGATGACATTTTTTGTTTTTTTTAAGCTGTAAGCTTTAAGCTACAAGCAGTAAGCAACTTAACTTTCTTAATATCTTAATGGTAGAAAAAATTAATTTTCGAGTGAATTTAATATTTCAGCAATGTGAATGGTTTTGATTCTGCTTTTTTGTCTTTTCAGAATTCCGTCCAAATGCATTAAGCAAGACATATCTCCACCTGTAATATAATCCACATCATGACTTTCGTGATCTTTAATACGATCTTGTCCCATTTTTACAGAAACCGCTTCTTCGGTTACGCAGAAAGTTCCGCCAAAACCACAACATTCGTCTTTTCTCGTAAGAGCAACTAAATCAAGACCTTCTATATTGTGTAATAATTGTTCTGGTTTAGAAAAAAATGGAGCGTTCAATTCAGACATCTGCGAAAGCTTTAATCCGCGTTGACCGTGACAGCTCACGTGCATTCCCACTTTAAACGGAAATCTTCCGTCGATATGATCGATTTTTAAAACGTCTGTAATAAATTCTGTAAGTTCATAAACTGTATTTCGTATTGCTGTTGCCTTCTCTTCTTGTTTTTCGTCGTGCAAATGGTCTTTTACATGCAAAACACAACTTCCAGAAGGACAAACTATATAATCAAATCCAGAAAAATTGGCAATGAAATTAGCATCGCAACCTTTAGTTAAATGTGCATAACCGCTATTTGCCATAGGTTGTCCGCAACAGGTTTGTCCCATCGGAAATTCGACATCACAACCTAATTTTTGAAGTAATTCGTAGGTTGCAATTCCTACTTTTGGATAAAATTGGTCGACATAACAAGGTATAAAAAGTCCAATTTTCATGTTGTAGTATTTAGTGTGTTGTTCATTCGGCGTATAAAGTAAAAATGTAAAAAATACGTTTCTCAGCAAATTTACAACATACAGACCGTTTTTACCTAATGTTTATAGAATTTCAAGTCAATTAAATCGTTCTGAATTGGTTTCGGATTCCAATTTTGATGAATTGCCAACGCCGCGCCCAATGCACTCGCCTGCGCCATCGAAGCCGCATAAACCTCTACATCTGGAAACGCTTCTGCCAATAAATTCATGTAAATGGAATTTTTACTGAATCCGCCATCTACAAAAATCTTTTTTACCGGACTATTATGAATGACCAAATTGGTAGAAAAAACCTGTTGTTCAACCAAATCCAACATTAATTGATGATAAGCAGTTTCGTAATCTTTATAATGAGAAAGGTCTCTTTTTTGAAAAGGACATTCTTTCAAAATATCAAAATTGTACTTTTTAGGATAAATGATTTGAAAATTAAGCGCTCTTAAATTGGCTACTATTTTCTTGTCAAAATAAACTTCTTTGTACGCGTCGACCGGAACATTAAAATACTCAGCCAAACGTTTAGTCTGCATTTCATGTTCGTTTCCTGCAAATAAACGTGCTGCTTTTACCGGTTTTTCGGTGTATTGCATATAACAAAGACAATCGTTTTGCGATTCGTCAAATGTTAAAGGTTTATTATTGAACGGATTTAGAGAAATACTCCAAGTTCCTGTAGACAACAAGACAAATGGTTCAGTAAAATTGATAGTGTACGGAATAATTGCCGATGAACTATCGTGAAGACCAACTCCAACGGCAAGATTTTCACGAGTCATAATTACATCTTTTCCAAAATGAATTGGCGGTATTTTTTCTGAAATACCTTCTTCTTTCAGCCATTTATGGTATTTCATTTTTTTGAAATTCCACATATTGGTATGGCAGCCAATACTCGTAATATCCGCGTAAGCTTCATTCGTTAAAAGAAAACTTAGAAACTGAGGTAAGTGCAGACAGTATTTTACCTTTTCAAATATTTCAGGTTTTTCTTCTTTTAAGCGATAAATCTGCATTCCAGAATTTAAACTGCCCAAAACTGGAGAAGCTGTTTTTACAGCAAACTTTTTTTCTCCTTTGTATTTTTCGTAGAATTGAGTTTTTAATTCCTCTGGATAATCTTTTAAATAATTATACAGAGGAGTTAAAATTTTTCCGTTTTCGTCAATATAAACAAAACTGGCTCCGTAAGTGCTAAAATTGATTGCTTTTAAAACATAATCATTAAGCTCTTTTATTTCAGATAATCGGTCTAAAATCCAGTTTTTAAGTACTTCGATATCTTCACACGGAAATCCATCTTCGTCTTTGGTTTCCTCTAGATTAACAGATTTCTCCCAGACAATTTTATAATTTTCGTTAAATAAAAAAACCTTTTTGTTTGTTTTACCAATATCAAAAATCGCAACTACATTCATTTTTTTTAATTGTAAATTGTTAATTATCAATTGTCAATTAATGCTTTATAATTAACAATTAATAATTCATAATTATAATCCAGTTGCCATTGTTTTTAAACCTCTTTCTTCGATAAGATTTTGTCTTACTTGAAGCGAACGATATAATGCTACAGGGTTTAAAGCTGCTCCAGAACGTAAACGAGCTTCTGCAACTAACGCGCGAACATCTGTACGGAATGCATTTTGAAGAATTTCCTGTGCTTTTACCACATCATTTTCTTCTTGAGCTTGTTCTAATGCTTTTCTGTCAACAGAAAGTGCCTGAGCGTACGCAATCATAATCGCTTCAACAGATTGCAATAAATCTTCTAAAGGATCTTTAATGTTGTGAGAAGCATCAATCATCCAACCTAAATCTTTGGCATGATTCATTCCTCTTGCATCCATTCCTTCTACTAATTCATTAAAAATCAAGAATAATTGATATGGTTTTAATGCTCCAGCAGTTAAATCGTCGTCTCCGTATTTTGAATCGTTAAAATGGAAACCTCCTAATTTATTGTCCATTAATAAAATAGAAACAATTTGTTCGATGTTTGCGTTCGGCAAATGATGCCCTAAATCAACAAGTGTTTTTGCTTTGTCTCCTAATTTTTGAACATAAGAATACGATTGTCCCCAATCTGCAACTGTAGTAGAATAAAAATTAGGTTCAGCACATTTGTATTCTAAAAATAATTTCCAGTTTGAAGGCAATGCATCATAGATTTCTTCTAAACTTTCTAATGTATTTTGGTATGCTTTTCTGAAGTTTAATTGTCCAGGAAAATTAGAACCATCTGCCAACCAAACTGTTAAAGATTCAGATCCTAATTCGATTCCGTGTTTAATAACTTCTATGTTATGAGCGATTGCTTGTTTACGAACGGCTTTATTTACGTTTTGCAAAGAACCGTATTTGTAAGTATGCTCCGCGCTTGCCTGATCTTGAAAAGTATTTGAGTTCATAGCATCGAACTTCAATCCGTGCTGCCCCGCCAATGTTTTGATTGCTCCATAATTGCTTGGAATATCCCAAGGAATATGAAGTGAAATCGCGCCAGAAGCATTGTTTAATTTGTGAAGCAAACCAACATCTTCGATTTTTTCTTCAATAGAACGAGGTTCTCCTCCTCCAGCGAAACGTCCGAATCTTGTTCCTCCAGTTCCTAAAGCCCAAGATGGAATTGCAATTTGAAAATCGATTAATTTTTGAATTATCGCTTCTGTATTATTTATTTCTGAAGCTGTAAAAACAAGCTTACTTTCGTGTTTTTTAATTAAATCTTCGTTATGAGATTCGATGTGGTTTGATCCGATTAACATAGTTATTGATATTTTAATAGAGTTTACAAGGTATAAATTTTATACGTTTAGTATATTTTTTTAACACATAATGCCACAGTTTTAGTGCCGAAATTTTTGACGCTGATTTTACGGATTCGCTATCGCGAAGACGCGAAAAAAAACGGATTTTAAAAAAAGATAATTAAAAAAAATCTGTGTCAATCGGCGTTTTCGCGATAGCGAATCCATCTCATCCGCGTTCTATGATTTTCATATGTTTAATATTTTTCAACTTAAAAATTTTATACAAACCAAACTCTGGTTGTACTTCACTTTTTTGTTAAGTTTTCTTTGTTAAAGCGAATTGTTATATGCTAAAAAAATCTAACGTTCGAAAGAATTCGAACGCTAGACCACAAAAAACCACTTTTGCTTAAACAAACTTATATAAAAAACCTAAACAATCTTTATCTATAAAAGCCCATTGCTACGCCACCGTCTACGTTTAATGCGTTTCCTGTAGATTTACCAAGTAAACCTCCAACAAAAGCATAACAAGCATTAGCAATATCATCAGGCAATATGATTTCATTTAACAACGTACGTTTTGCATAGTAAGCCGGAAGTTCTTCAACCGTAACTCCGTATGCTTTTGCACGACCTTCTGCCCAACCTCCAGACCAAATGTTTGAGTCTGAAATTACTGCATCAGGATTTACTGTGTTTACACGAATTTTATCTGCTCCAAGTTCTGCAGCCATTAAACGTGTTAAGTGCGCTTGAGCCGCTTTAGCCGAACCATAACCAGGGTTATTTGGACCAGCAACAACAGCATTTTTAGAAACGATATTTACTATATCTCCTCCAAAACCTTGTTTGCGCATTACTTCGATTCCGGCTTTAGAAACAATAAATTGTCCTTTTACCAAGATATCGTACAATCTATCCCACTCTTCTAAAGTGTGTTCTGCGATAGATTTTGAAATACTGATTCCAGCATTATTTACCACAATGTCAACACCTCCAAAAGCTAAAGAAGCTTCGTCTAATGCTTTTTCTGTACTTACCTCGTCAGTAACATTCAATAAAGTGCTAGAAACGGCATCTTTACCAAATGCTTTTGTAAATTCAGCAGTTGCACCTTCTAAACGCTCTTCGTTAATATCATTAATAACAACACAAGCACCTTCTTGAGCAAATTTCTTAGCGATAGCTTTACCAATTCCGCCCGCAGAACCAGTAATTAAAGCAACTCTTCCAGATAATGCTTTTGGTTTTGGCATACGCTGTAATTTAGCTTCTTCCAACAACCAATATTCAATGTCAAAAGCTTCTTGGTGAGGCAAAGAAGTGTACTCTGAAACTGCTTCAGCACCTTTCATTACATTTACAGCATTGATATAATATTCAGATGCTAAACGTGCCATTGTTTTATCTTTAGCAAAAGTGAACATTCCAACTCCAGGATATAAAATCACAACTGGATTTGGGTCACGCATTGCTGGTGAATTTGATTTTTTACATGCATTGTAATAGTCTTTATACATTGCACGGTAAGCTTCGAAAGCAGGAGTTAATTTTGCTTTTATCGAATCAATATCTGATAAATCTTCGTTTGGATCTAATTCTAAAACTAAAGGACTGATTTTAGTTCTTAAAAAGTGATCTGGACAAGAAGTTCCTAATGGAGCTAATTTCGCTAAATCATTAGAATTAATGAATTCCAAAACTCTTGCATCGTCTGTATAATGACCAATCATTTGACGTTCTGATGAACAGAAACCTCTCAAAATCGGCGCTACTTTTGTTGCTTTCAATTTACGATCTGCTTCTGGAAGACTATCAATTTTCTTTCCTCCAAAAACTGGACGTTTTTTTCCGTAATTATCTTCTAAGTAAGTCGCACATTTCTCGATTACTTCCAGCGTATTAATATAACTTTCAAACGCAGTATCTCCCCAAGTGAATAAACCGTGAGAACCTAACATGATTCCGCGTAGTTGTTTACCGTTTTGAGCCGCTTCTTCTAAACAAGCTCTTAATTGAAGACCAAGATCAAATCCTGGACGTTGCCAACCTACCCAACCGATTTCTCCGTTGAATAATTCTTCTGTGATTTTCTTTCCATCTTTCGCTGCAGCGATAGCAATTGCCGCATCTGGATGCAAGTGATCGATATGTTTGAAAGGAAGAAATCCGTGTAAAGGCGTATCAATAGAAGGCGCTTTTGAAGCCAAATCGAAAATACAGTGGTTGAATAATTCTACCATTTCGTCTTCAAACTCAATTCCTCTGTAAACGTTTTCAAGATTACGAAGTCTGTCCAAATACAAAGCTGCACAGCCAGATTTTGTCAATGTTCCAATATCTCCACCAGAACCTTTAATCCACATTACTTCTGAAGATTCTCCAGTTAACGGATCTTTATCTGTGATTTTTACAGAAGTATTTCCTCCTCCATAATTAGTCAATCTTAAATCTGCTCCTAATAAATTAGAACGATAAATAAAAAGCGCTACTTCATCACCCGCCAATTCTGCGGCTTTAGCATCATCCCAAAGGTAGCTTACATGCTTAAAATTTGTATTAATTGTTTTTGTATCCGACATATACTTTTATATTATTTCTTGTATTATTTATAATGAGTTACCAATTCCTACCAAAACGATCGCCAGCATAATAAGCCCGATTCCCCAGAAAAAAGTTCTTAATGTTTTTTTAGAAACTCCCTTCCATTCTTTCAAATAAAATCCCCAAAAGTTTGCTGTTAAAATAATGGTTGCCATGTGCAAAATCCACGAACTAGCTCCATTTCCTAATTTGCTCTCTCCCATTCCGTAAAAGAAAAACTGTAGAAACCACATGGTTCCGGCAAGTGCAGAAAACAAAACATTTTTTGTTATCGGAGTAGATTTATCTGTATAATTTTTGATTGTTTTATTTTTAAAATTCAAATAAAGACACCAAATAAAGTTGGTAGTTAATCCTCCCCAAAGCAACACAACATAAGTTACATTGTTTTGAAATAACGGATTAGCTCCATTTATTACAGCTTGTTCTGCCATTGGTTTCCCTGCTTCAATTCCGTAATTAAAAAAGGAACTTAAAATTCCAGAGATTACAGCTACAATTAGACCTTTTACTAAATTGAAATCTTTGTCTTTATCTTCATGACCTGTCGCAAAATCTTTCTCTTTCAGCATACCAGCTTTTCCAGAAATGGCAATTCCTAAAAGATAGACCACAACTCCCAACAAAACAATCTGACCGCCCGTATTAGTAAGCATGTGAGAAAATGAAATTTTACCTTCTGTTGGAACAAAATCATAATATATTGAAGGAACTAAAGCTCCAAATGCAGAGCAGAATCCCAATGTAATTGAATTTCCTAGAGACATTCCCAGATAACGAACGCCTAAACCATAAGTTAAACCACCAACTCCCCAAATTAATCCCATCGAGTAAGTAAAGGTTTTTATTGATGGAGAAGCCGCTGCAATTATTTCACCAAAATGCGGAATCGTTAAGTAAGCTGCAACCGGAGGAACAATAAGCCAAGAGAAAAATCCTCCTACTAGCCAATAGCTTTCCCAAGCCCAATCTTTTACTTTTTTAAAAGGCATATAAAAACTACCTGAAGAAAATCCTCCGATAGAATGAAAAATGATTCCTAATAATGATTCCATTTTATAGTTTTTGGTTTAAGGTTAGTTTGATAGTAATTTGGTTTTGTAAAATAATAGAATGTAAAAAAGAAAACTGTCCTGTACTATCCTTTACGGATTTCGTATTTTTTGTTAAATCTAAAGATTATTAGAAATAAGGACTTACAATTATTGGGTAAATAAATTTAAAATGGCTATTTTAGCAATCGATTTCGTAATTATTAATTATGCATTCTGGTTAAAATTTAGAAATTATAAAAAAAAGATTACAAGCCTTATTAAATTCTCTTTTTTTCGAGTAAAATAGCAAAGCCACTAAAATTATTTTGCTTAAAGAGATTTTTTTAATAAAAGCTACAATTAAAAATGAGTTTCGCTGAAATACGAAACAAATTTCCTCAAATGAACATGATCAAACTTATTAAAATAGACGAAGATTCGAGAGTTCCTAAGTACAAACAAATTGTCGACTCTATTCTTCAGAACATCGCCAACGGGAATTTGAAAATCAATCAAAAAATTCCTTCTATAAATAGTTTTAGTGAAGAATTTTATATGTCTCGCGATACGGTCGAAAAGGCATATAATATTTTAAAGGAAAGAAAAATCATTTCTTCTATTAGAGGAAAAGGTTATTATATAACCAGAACAAAGTTAGAATCTAAAGTCAATATTTTGTTTTTAACGAATAAACTGAGCTCGTATAAAATGAAAACATACAGCTCTTTTATTGATACTTTAGGCGCAAATGCACATGTTGATCTTCAAATCTATCACTGCGACGAAACTTTGTTTTTGAATATTTTAGACAAATTTGAAGGTGCATATGATTATTACGTAATTACAACGCATTTTAAAACAGACGAATTAAAACATTTAAGCTTTACCGACGAAGTTGTAAATGCGATTAAAAATATTCCACAAGAAAAATTAGTTGTTTTAGACAATATTAAATTAGGAACTGGTGATGAAGTAATTAAAATTTATCAGGATTTTGAAAATGATATTTATAATGCTTTAAAAGAAGGTCTTTCTAAAATATCAAAATACAAACGTTTAATTTTAGTTTATCCAGATAAAGCGGTTTACCCATATCCGAGAAGAATTTTACACGGATTCAGAAAATTCTGCGTAGAACACGAAATTAACTTTGAAATTTTAAGTGAAGTTTATGATGATATGATTCTTAAAAAAGGTGATTTATTTATTACAATCGAAGAATCTGATCTGGTTAATTTAGTGAAACAGATTCGTGATGAAGAATATGTTTTAGGAAAAGAGATTGGCGTTATATCTTATAATGATACGCCGCTAAAAGAATTATTAGGTATTACAGTAATGTCTACCGATTTTAATATTATGGGAGAAACAGCTGCCAGAATGATCTTAAATAAAGAAAAAGGTCAGGTAAAAGTTCCTTTTAATTTTATTGATAGAAATTCTATTTAAAGATACAAAGTTACAGAGAAACAAAGTGACAAAGGTTTTTCTCTTTGCTGATAATTTTTTCTATAAAAAAACCTCGTCTAATGACGAGGTTTTTTGTGGTATTATTTTTTTGATTCTTCGATAGAAACTTTTCTGAACTCTTTTAAAAGTTTTTCAATTTCTAAAGTAGCTTTACGTGCTCTTGGACCTGCAGCTTTAATTCCTTTTTCAGTTAAAGATTCAGCTTCTGCTTTAAATGTTTCAATTTCGGCGTTGATTTTTACTAATAAATCTTTCATGCTTATATATTGTTAAATTAAGACACAAAAATAGAAGTTTGTGTGATAGTTACAACAAATTTGCTGTTAAATTTAATGCAGTTTTTCATTCATTTTCTTTACAATAAATTGATGATGCATTTTCGGAAATCCTTAATAACTACAAAAAACTAAAAATCAAATACTTATAAACAAACATACAAAAACAGCCACTCCTAACAATTCACTTATAAATTATTTTAATTATTAAAAAAAGACATTTTTTAATCCAATTTAGCTGTGTTTTTTTCTTAAAAACAATTCTAAAAAGGAGAAAAATCAGCAATTGAAAGCCTGTAAACACACTACATTTGATTTTAAAAACCAAATTATTTACTATTTCAGAACTCTTAAAATTGAACTACCTAATTTGAACATTAATTTTAGCTGATAGTTGTTTTGCTAAATTTGTTACATAATTGGCAAAGAAAAATGAGTCATTAAATCCCTTATCAGCACTCAATTCCCAAGCAGCAATTGCATAATAACTAATCTCTCTATTATTTTCTACTTTTAGTTTAGCTAAATAAGAATCTGTTAATTGTCCTGTTTTTGGAGCCTCGATATAACCTTGATAAATAGCTTTCGGAACCAAAATAGCAGTTCCTAAAATCCACTGTCTTTCATAAGTTAAATAATCATGCTGTATTAAACATATCCAATCTCCTGCTTCAATCACTTTCAGCGGATTTTTATTGTTTAAGTTAGAAAGAGCCACTAAAAAAGTTTCCTTTCCATTAATTCCATTTATAGAAACAGTGTTTTTATAACCATACATTCCAGGCCAAATAGAAGTCGTTTCCTGAACCTGATATAAATTATCAGAAGCTTTCCAGTTTTGATAATGATAACTCAAAACGGAATTTACTGGTCCTTCAACTTCAATTTTAAAAGTAGTTTTTTCAACATTATTTATAGTGTCGTTCCCTAAAATTCCAAGTCTGCTAATTTTATTATCAATCAACAATGCATAACCGCCTAGACCAACAGAACTTCCGACAGGAAAAATATCTCTTCCCCAGTCGTGCATTACATGATAATTATCTTCTACAGCACCTTTTTCATTTATGCCAACATTTTCTGGAGTTATTCCAGGTATTTTTTTGCCGAAAACATCTTTTGAATTCCTTCCATCTAAATAATGTCTAAAACCAACTTTGTCATTTTCCCAAGTTGGTCCGTCTGTCTGGTACTTTTGATATCCTAATTTTTTCAAGACTTGGTTTGCCATTAAAATCTCTTGCTTATCTGGATGAACAGGTAGATTTTCTGCTTCTCTTTTTCCAAATCTTGCACTAGTCTTTACAACAAACTTCGGGTCAGTTTCTGACCATTTTAAAGTGATATTTTTTTCTTCATTTGGAAAAAAATCAGCTGTGAAAAATAATTCATCCCACTTTCCATCACCATTAAGATCGTTTGTCTGGGCTGGAATTGTATCGGTTTTAAAAAGTAAAATTGGAAAATCACCCTTATTATGAGAAAGCTTTTCTCTTTTTATAGAAATTGCTTTTTGTGATAAAACTAGTGAAGTACTGTTTTTTAAAACAATTGTATTCTGAGATATACTTTGAGAAACTTTGCAACTGCTTATTAATGCAAAAACAATTGGCAGATAAAATAATGCTCTTTTTTTCATTCTTTCTAATCTTTACTTTTTTTTAGCAATTTAAGAGTTTTAATTGTTAAATCAACACTTAAAACACACATAAACAAAGTAGATAAATATTAAAAAATAAAAGCAGGATAACGAACAACTATTATCCTGCATTTTAAAACACATTATTACTCAAAATATGTGAACGAAAAAAATAAAAAAAATAAATTACGTTACATTAGAAAATAAATCGCTTTGTAATATTCATTGAATTTTGTCGGTGAAATATTAGATTGTAAAACTGATTTTTTCTCATTTTTATAATCTAATTTCTTTTTTAAAAATAGTTTTACCTCTTTAAAAATTTCGCGACTAGTTTTTGACTCATCAAATAAGATCAAATTATTAATTGTTTCTAAAAAAGATAAAGTTCTATAAAATTGTTTGTCAAATAAACAAACCAGAGTATTCATTCTTTTATCATCCTGCAAAAATCTAAGCAATTCTTCTTTATTATATACTACATAAATAGTACGATCATAATTATTTGCTAGTTCTTCGCTTTGTTCATTAAAAGACTTTTCTAAAAATTCAAATTCATCTTTTAATTTCCTTTTAAACATTCTTAAAAAGACTCCTCTATTGTCACGCACTAAAACTCGTTCTCTTTGCATTTTTTTTAAATCGGTTGCAACTTTCTCAGCTATCTCGAATATTAACTATTAAAATATATTACAAAATTAAGATCTCGTATGTCGCGCTTTAGCCTCTATAAGTTTTAATAAGACCAGTATAAGACAGTTTCTACTTTATTCATAATTCAATATTTAGACTAATCAACACTTTATTAATTTTTTATAAAAGACTTTTTTAATCAAAAAAAAGCTGCTGTCTGTATTTCTACATCAGCAGCTTTTTCAACTCTAAAAATTATTTACTAAAACTAATTATAAATTCCGAACGTCTATTTAGTTCATGTTCTTTCTCAGAACATATAACACCATTAGAACAATGATTTAATAATTGAGTTTCGCCAAATCCTTCTCCTGTAAGTCTTTCCTGTTCAATTCCAGATTTAACTATATAATCAACTGTAGCTTTAGCTCTGTTTTGAGAAAGCTTCATATTAAATTCATCCCTACCTCTACTATCTGTATACGAATTAACTTTTATAGAAATATTTGGACGATCTTTCATTAAAGCAACTACTTTGTCTAATTCTTTTTTCGAAGATTGTCTGATGTTATAGCCATTTAAGTCAAAATAAATTGGATTTAGTTTTAATTTATCTGTTAAATTATCACCCTCCATAATTTTAATTTTTTCACCATCAACAACAACTTCCATTTCTCTAGTTATTTCAAAACTAATTTCTTTTTTCTCTAGAGGTTTCAATGCATCTACATTTACTGTTTTTTCAGCATAAGTAGCTTTTTTATAAACAGCTTTGTCATTTTGATAAGGTTCTAAATACATTTTGTAATTACCATCATTATCAGTCGTTGTTGTTCCTATGCTTTCATTATTTGGATTAAACAATTGAACATTGAAATTTGGCACTGGCTTTCCATTTTCAGTAATAGTTCCGTAAATTATTGATCTTGTATCAAAATCAAATGTTACAGGTTTGTTTTCTGTAAAACTGTAAATATCATCATTTCCATTTCTGTTAGATGAAAAGTAGCCTTTTTTAGTTTCAGGATCAAAAGTATATGCAAAATCATCTGAAGATGTATTTACACCTTCACCAACATTTACAACATGGTATTTTCCATCCTTGTCTTTCATCGCAGCAAAAACATCAAGTCCCCCTAAACCAGGATGACCGTCTGATGCAAAGTATAAAACACCTCTACTATCTACATAAGGATAAGTCTCGCGACCAGGAGTATTAATTTCATCACTTAATTTCGTAACATCATTACTTACCAAACTTCCTTTTTTCAAACTTACCACATACAAATCAGAGTTTCCAAAAGTATTATTACGGTCAGATGCAAAGTAAAGCTGTGATTCGTCTGCACTTAATGCCGGATGTGCTGAAGAGAAACCATCACTATTTATAGGATAAGGCAATTCTTTAACATTTTTCCATTCTCCTTTTACATTTTCAGCAACATAAATTTTTAGATAACTAGTTCCGTTTTTATCGGCTTCTAATTTTCCATCTTTAAAATTATTTCTGGTAAAATACATGTATTTACCATCTTTAGTTACTGCAGCACTACTTTGGTGGTATTTTGTATTTACATCACCTTTTACAGGTGAAGAATCTTGCAATCCACCATCAGTAGAAATTTTTGCTTCATAGATTTTCATGAATGATTTTTCATTCCAGCTATGTTTTCTTTTAATAAATATTCCAGTATCTTTAGCCGAAGCGTAAATCACTTTATCTTTACCATAAAATGCAGTACCATAATCTGAAGAAGGAGTATTAATACTAACTTCTTTAAAGTTATAGCGTCCTGACTGTGTTTGTATATCAGCCATTAACTTTCGCTCTTTCCAATTATCGCTTAAATCTTTCTTACCAGTTACTGAATAATATTTCTTGATAACAACACTAGCTTGGTCGTATTTCTTAACATTATTTAGAGCTTGAGCATATCTGAAATAGAATTCCGAATCTACAGACTGCCCAGAATTAAAAACTTTTGAATATGCTTCTGCCGCTTCTGGATACTGCCCATTAAAATAATAGCTGTTACCTAACTTAGTTAAAACTTCTAATGAAGTATTTCCTTTATCAACAAGTTTCTGGTATAATTTACCTGCTTCAATAAAAGCAAACTTATTATACACCTCATTTGCTTTTTCAACTTTTTTATCCTGAGCATTTACACCTCCTATTTGTAATAAACAAACAGCAAGTAAAACAAACGCTTTTTTTATCTTTTTAGATATCATTTTTTTATCCTAGTTTATGGTTATTAAAAGAATCTTGGAGTAACCAGCCTATATTTGGTTGAAGAAAATAAATCAAAACGAAGGAAAATCTCATGAGATCCTGAATTGTAATTTCCAATTTTCTGAGTATCATAATCATAAGCATAACCAATATTCATACCTTGAGTAACTTGAAATCCAGCCATTGCACTTACTGCGGCATCCCATCTGTAAGCTGCTCCTAAAGTTAGTTTCTCACTGAATAAAAAGTTTGCAGATAAATCAACAGCCAAAGGAGCACCGCTAACCATTTTTACCATTGCAGCTGGCTTGAATTTAAGATTATCATTTAGATCAAACACATAACCTCCCATTGCATAAAAATGCATTCTTTGAGAAGCAACTGATGTTTTTACATCATCATAAAATTTTGTTTCCAAAATCATTGGAACTGACAAACCTGCATACCATTTTTCAGAGTGAAAATAGGCTCCTGCACCAAAATTTGGAGACGTTTTAGATAGGTTTCCAGAAAGATATGGATCTTCAGGATTTAAAACATTTAACTTATTATAGTCAATCTGCATAAAGTTTCCTGATCCACTAATACCCAAAGACAAGAATGTATCTGCTGAAAGCTGAATTGGATAAGCATAACTTACAGTCAAAGTAGTTTCTTGTGACGGTCCAATTCTATCACTTACTACAGATAATCCTAAACCTTGTCCGTTTTCAGTAATTGGTGCTTCGATAGAAAAATTTGCTGTTTTTGGAGCTCCGTCCAGACCAACCCATTGTGTTCTGTATAAACCAAATATACTTGGTAATCCTCTTGTTCCAGTATATCCAGGATTTATCGTCATAGTATTATACACATATTGTGTATACTGTGACTGCTGCTGTGCGGAGGTTTCCAAAATTCCTACGAACAACAAGATTAATAAATATGAAATCTTTTTCATTAGTTCTAATTCCTTTTAATTATTGATTATTGATGTACAAATAACCTGTTTTCTGTTTCTTCTCTTTACCAGTATTGTAATTCAGAATATAGAAATACGTTCCTGTTGGAAGTTTATCGCCTCTCTTAATTGTAGCACGTCCATCAGAATACCCTCTAAACATGTTGTTGCTTTCATTATAAGACTTAGTTTCATAAACTTTTACTCCCCATCTATTGTAAATCTCTACTTCATTATCTGGAAATTGGTCAATTCCTCTAATAACAAAGCTGTCATTTAAACCGTCATCATTTGGCGAAATTGCGTTATAAACAATAAGATCATCGTAAATCACGTTTTTCTCAACCAAAGCCATTGTAAAAAGACCATAACCTGTTACTGTTGTTGTTAATAGTTTTTCATATGGCTTACCTGCCAAAGGAGCACTCACTGCGCCTTTTTCATTTATCCATTTATTTGAAGTTGGATCCCAACGTGTAATCACAACCTCATATTTTTTATCATCTACATTAAAAAACTCTGAAGGCGTTGTACGGCTGTCCATTGATAAACTTAAAATAATTTTATCTGCACCTTGATCCTGCGTTACCTCCCAGTATTCCTGATTGTTTATCTTAATGATTTTTTCGTCTTTGCTGTCATGAGAGTGCAGATTATTGGAGTTTTTATTGAAGTATTGCGTAGTATAAATACCACCATTATCTCCCCCTTCTGCATGGTAAGAAGGTCTAAAATATTTTCCTGCACCAACTGGGAATTCAAATGCCGCAATACCGTCTTTTTCTATCTGACCATCAACAAAGCTCAGATCACTTGTAAGTGTATGTGTTGCATTTTCTCTAAAAATTACTTTTCCTCCGTAATCACCAGCAAGAACAACTCCTTTATCAAATTCCGAGTTACCTCCTACGGCTATCTTACCTGATAAATGAAAAGGAACTAAAGAAGATAAATTCTTAAAAATTGCATTTTTTAAATTTGAAACCTGACTTCCTTCTATAAATTGATCTTCTGTACCATTGAAATAGGTCGATCCATTTTGATTATCAGTGTATGAAACTACACCTTCATTTTTCCAGTTTTGAAAAATGTATAAATTACCATCATTAATGAAATTTCCTGATGGTGCATTTTCATAATCCATATAAACGCTCATGATTGTATTTGGATCAATTTTTACCTGACCAGTATTTACCATTTGTGCACTTATATTTTGACAAGCAAAAAAACTTGCCGCCAAACCAATTAAACAAACTCCAGACTTACCTGCTTTCCAAACAGAAACTGAGTTTTTTTCTATATTATCCAAGTAATTATTATTCATTTCTTGTTTTAATTTAATTCGGTATTTTTTAAATTTTAATTTCTACGCAAAATTAGTTCAGGCGCAAAACGTGCTTGCCCCGAAAAAGTTTTTGTTATATTAGAATAGGGTTTTTCTTTTGTGAGATATTATATTTATTTCACTAAAAAAATGAGATAATCTTATCAGATTTTATATTGAGTTAAAAAAATCTTCTTTTGTTATGATTTTTAAAAAGCCTCGATCATAGATTTACAATCAAGGCTTTTCATTTTTTTATAAACTGCTGAAGAAAACATTCGTTACCTCATGACTAATTCTGCAGTTTTTATTTTTTTACTGCTTGTAAAAGCAATTGAACTTGTGCTTTCAATTCTGCAATATCAGCTTTTTGGCTTTCAATCATTTGCTGTTGTTCTTGTACCGCTTTTACTAATGGTACTACAAATTCTGAGTAACGTAAACTGTAAAAATCATTTTCAGTTTGTGGTTTCACAATACCATTAAAAGAATATCCGATAGAATTAGCTGCAGTTTCTACTTCCTGAGCAATAAATCCTGATTGTAAATCTGTAGTTCCTGTTTTCATTTTATAGGTTACTGGACGTAATTTATTGATAAAGTTTAAACCATAACTACTTGTTACAATATCCTTTTTTAACCTTACATCTGATCCTATTGACCAGTTCACTACACCTCCAATTTCTGTTATACTAGAGTTACCTATTTGAACAGTATTAGAACCTCTGCCAATTGCATTACTACCTATCACTATCTCATTAATTCCATTATCTGCTAATGGTCTTGTATTAGCTCCTAGCAATACCGAATTATTCATTGCAGTTACATTAAAATTAAAATTTGGTGGGTTAGGACCATAATTAACTCCGCTTTTATATCCCATTATTGTATTAAAATCACCAGTTTTCACATAAGTTAATGCTTGATATCCATTTGCAGTATTATAACTTCCTGTAATATTATTTAATGCAGCATTTCCAATCCCGATATTCTCTTTAGAAGTCTTTGTTATACTAAGTGCATTTGGACCGATAGCAATATTATCATTACCCGTTGTAAGAGAATAAAGTGTTTGCATTCCCAATCCTGTATTGTAGACAGCGCTTTTATTATTGTATAATGAACCAGAACCAACACCTACATTATAGTAACCATCTACATTAGAATATAAAGAATTATTCCCTACAGCAACATTCCAATTCCCGTTAACATTCTTATACATTGATGAAACACCTATCGCAGTATTTGCACCACCATCAACAGTAGCATTTAAGGCTAAATCCCCAAATGCAGCGTTGCTATTACCTGAAGTAAGATATTGTAAAGCAGCCCTACCCATCGCTGTGTTACCCCCGCCAGTAACTTTCGTTCGATTCATTGAAGCATATCCAAATCCAGTATTATTTACTCCTAATAAACCACTTGCAAAATTATTAATTTTAAAAACCACATCTTTATTATCAGAAGTTCCAATAAAATCTGTTACAGGATTTGTACCACTATTTCCCTTTATACTCCAGCTGTAATTTGGTATTGAGCGCAAAACATTACTTGCATCTATTGTCAATAATTGATCTGTATTTAAACCCGTTTGCAATCCCGCAATTTTTAAGGTGTTAACAGACGTTGTTGTCAAAGTTGTTGAATGAATTAATTCACCTCCAAATTGTACATTTCCGTTATCAGATATTAAACCATTATCAGCAGTATTAATTGAATTTGGATTAACTTTTACTTTTTTTCCGTTAGGAGTAACTAAAGTTTCTGTTTGAGCTATCATAAATCCTCCCTGAAGCAACAATAGCATGCATATTATCTTTTTCATTCTTAAATTATTTTTAAAAATTTTATTTTTCTTGGATCACAAATAAATTATGAAGGCTGTTTACTTCCAAAATAGCCTACAGCCTTTCATACTTTAAAATATTATTTCAAATAATCGAACATTACATTATCGTTGTCTGCTTGGTCTAAACCTAAAATCATATTATTATTATTTGCAGGTGTATAGGTAACGGTAGTTCCATTTAAAGAGAACGCATTTTTGTTAATACGTACCCCATTTATGTACATCTTTACTTCAGATAATGAAGATGGTGTATCTGTTAAATTAAAACTTGTTTGTCCATTTGTTGGAGCAAATTCTTTTATTACTTGTTTAGGAACAATTGCATTTACAATATATGCATCATTAGCTATACCTGTACCTGTTATAGTTACATTTGTACCTGCACTTATATTTAATGCTGCTCCAACTAAATCAACTAAATCGACAACTGTTGGTGCACCACTTTCTCCATTATACGTTAAAGTCTTATTATCTTTATCGTATACCAAGGTCGTCACCGTTTCGTTTCCTCTTACGATCGTTTCCATATTCACAACATGCGTGTCTCCCGCTGCGTCCGTGTAGATGAACTCATTGTTTGTTGTGTTGTACGTAACGTTTCCTTCCACGTTTCCTGCAATCTGCGTGATGAACTGTTTTACATCTGTGCTTTCAAAAATCGTCGAAGCGTTATGGATCACATCCCCGACAACATCAATTGTTGTAACCGTATTGTCCTCGCTTGTGTAAACATACTGCCCGTTGTTTGATGCGTCTTTATCCAGAGTCGTTACCGTTTCGTTTCCTCTTACGATCGTTTCCATATTCACAACATGCGTGTCGCCCGCTGCGTCCGTGTAGATGAACTCATTGTTTGTTGTGTTGTACGTAACGTTTCCTGCAACGTTTCCTGCAATCTCGGTGATGAACTGCTTCACTTCAGTGTTTTCGAAAATCGTCGAAGCGTTATGGATCACATCCCCGACAACATCAATTGTTGTAACCGTATTGTCCTCGCTTGTGTAAACATACTGCCCGTTGTTTGATGCGTCTTTATCCAGAGTCGTTACCGTTTCGTTTCCTCTTACGATCGTTTCCATATTCACAACATGCGTGTCGCCCGCTGCATCCGTGTAGATGAACTCATTGTTTGTTGTGTTGTACGTAACGTTTCCTGCAACGTTTCCTGCAATCTCGGTGATGAACTGCTTCACTTCAGTGTTTTCGAAAATCGTCGAAGCGTTATGGATCACATCCCCGACAACATCAATTGTTGTAACCGTATTGTCCTCGCTTGTGTAAACATACTGCCCGTTGTTTGATGCGTCTTTATCCAGAGTCGTTACCGTTTCGTTTCCTCTTACGATCGTTTCCATATTCACAACATGCGTGTCGCCCGCTGCGTCCGTGTAGATGAACTCATTGTTTGTTGTGTTGTACGTAACGTTTCCTGCAACGTTTCCTGCAATCTCGGTGATGAACTGCTTCACTTCAGTGTTTTCGAAAATCGTCGAAGCGTTATGGATCACATCCCCGACAACATCAATTGTTGTAACCGTATTGTCCTCGCTTGTGTAAACATACTGCCCGTTGTTTGATGCGTCTTTATCAAGAGTCGTTACCGTTTCGTTTCCTCTTACGATCGTTTCCATATTCACAACATGCGTGTCGCCCGCTGCGTCCGTGTAGATGAACTCATTGTTTGTTGTGTTGTACGTAACGTTTCCTTCCACGTTTCCTGCAATCTGCGTGATGAACTGTTTTACATCTGTGCTTTCGAAAATCGTCGAAGCGTTATGGATCACATCCCCGACAACATCAATTGTTGTAACCGTATTGTCCTCGCTTGTGTAAACATACTGCCCGTTGTTTGATGCGTCTTTATCCAGAGTCGTTACCGTTTCGTTTCCTCTTACGATCGTTTCCATATTCACAACATGCGTGTCTCCCGCTGCGTCCGTGTAGATGAACTCATTGTTTGTTGTGTTGTACGTAACGTTTCCTGCAACGTTTCCTGCAATCTGCGTGATGAACTGCTTCACTTCAGTGTTTTCGAAAATCGTCGAAGCGTTATGGATCACATCCCCGACAACATCAATTGTTGTAACCGTATTGTCCTCGCTTGTGTAAACATACTGCCCGTTGTTTGATGCGTCTTTATCCAGAGTCGTTACCGTTTCGTTTCCTCTTACGATCGTTTCCATATTCACAACATGCGTGTCGCCCGCTGCATCCGTGTAGATGAACTCATTGTTTGTTGTGTTGTACGTAACGTTTCCTGCAACGTTTCCTGCAATCTCGGTGATGAACTGCTTCACTTCAGTGTTTTCGAAAATCGTCGAAGCGTTATGGATCACATCCCCGACAACATCAATTGTTGTAACCGTATTGTCCTCGCTTGTGTAAACATACTGCCCGTTGTTTGATGCGTCTTTATCCAGAGTCGTTACCGTTTCGTTTCCTCTTACGATCGTTTCCATATTCACAACATGCGTGTCGCCCGCTGCATCCGTGTAGATGAACTCATTGTTTGTTGTGTTGTACGTAACGTTTCCTGCAACGTTTCCTGCAATCTGCGTGATGAACTGTTTTACATCTGTGCTTTCGAAAATCGTCGAAGCGTTATGGATCACATCCCCGACAACATCAATTGTTGTAACCGTATTGTCCTCGCTTGTGTAAACATACTGCCCGTTGTTTGATGCGTCTTTATCCAGAGTCGTTACCGTTTCGTTTCCTCTTACGATCGTTTCCATATTCACAACATGCGTATCGCCCGCTGCATCCGTGTAGATGAACTCATTGTTTGTTGTGTTGTACGTAACGTTTCCTTCCACGTTTCCTGCAATCTGCGTGATGAACTGTTTTACATCTGTGCTTTCGAAAATCGTCGAAGCGTTATGGATCACATCCCCGACAACATCAATTGTTGTAACCGTATTGTCCTCGCTTGTGTAAACATACTGCCCGTTGTTTGATGCGTCTTTATCCAGAGTCGTTACCGTTTCGTTTCCTCTTACGATCGTTTCCATATTCACAACATGCGTGTCGCCCGCTGCGTCCGTGTAGATGAACTCATTGTTTGTTGTGTTGTACGTAACGTTTCCTGCAACGTTTCCTGCAATCTCGGTGATGAACTGCTTCACTTCAGTGTTTTCGAAAATCGTCGAAGCGTTATGGATCACATCCCCGACAACATCAATTGTTGTAACCGTATTGTCCTCGCTTGTGTAAACATACTGCCCGTTGTTTGATGCGTCTTTATCCAGAGTCGTTACCGTTTCGTTTCCTCTTACGATCGTTTCCATATTCACAACATGCGTGTCTCCCGCTGCGTCCGTGTAGATGAACTCATTGTTTGTTGTGTTGTACGTAACGTTTCCTGCAACGTTTCCTGCAATCTCGGTGATGAACTGCTTCACTTCAGTGTTTTCGAAAATCGTCGAAGCGTTATGGATCACATCCCCGACAACATCAATTGTTGTAACCGTATTGTCCTCGCTTGTGTAAACATACTGCCCGTTGTTTGATGCGTCTTTATCCAGAGTCGTTACCGTTTCGTTTCCTCTTACGATCGTTTCCATATTCACAACATGCGTGTCGCCCGCTGCGTCCGTGTAGATGAACTCATTGTTTGTTGTGTTGTACGTAACGTTTCCTGCAACGTTTCCTGCAATCTCGGTGATGAACTGCTTCACTTCAGTGTTTTCGAAAATCGTCGAAGCGTTATGGATCACATCCCCGACAACATCAATTGTTGTAACCGTATTGTCCTCGCTTGTGTAAACATACTGCCCGTTGTTTGATGCGTCTTTATCCAGAGTCGTTACCGTTTCGTTTCCTCTTACGATCGTTTCCATATTCACAACATGCGTGTCGCCCGCTGCGTCCGTGTAGATGAACTCATTGTTTGTTGTGTTGTACGTAACGTTTCCTTCCACGTTTCCTGCAATCTGCGTGATGAACTGTTTTACATCTGTGCTTTCGAAAATCGTCGAAGCGTTATGGATCACATCCCCGACAACATCAATTGTTGTAACCGTATTGTCTTCGCTTGTGTAAACATACTTCCCGTTATTAGAAGGATCTTTATCTAAAGTAGTTATAACTTCATTTGCTTTTATGATATCAATAATATTAATAGTCTCAGTCTTTCCCGATGCATCAATATAGCTGAACTGATTAATCGTTGGATTAAAAATAACATTTCCATTACCAGCAGAAGCTTCTCCAGAAACAACAATTCTATTCCATTTATTATCATACCAGTAATAGTACCCTGGCTTAATATCTAATCCATTGTTTGTATTAAAAACCAGTAAACTTTCTACTACACCAGGAACCGTTCTATCATCTGTTGAACTTTTTAAAGAAATTCTAGGAATCAAAATACCTTTGTCTGTTGCAAAAACTTCTAACTGAGCAGATGGAGTAACTTCTTGTTTCCCTATTGCTACCTGTGAGTAAGCCGAATATCCACCTAAGACAAAAAGTAAAGGAAGTAATCTATTCTTCATAAGATTTAATCTATTAATGAGTTATTAAATTATTATTGATTTTGCATCTTCATTAAGATTCAAATCATCAATATTTTTAGTTTAATTCTGATCAACAAAGATTCTATGATTATAGTTTTTTTCTTACCACTAGAAGTTCTAATTGTTACATTTTAAGACATTTTTTTACCTGTATTTATACATAAAATATATTAAAACAATAAAAACTATATTTAATTACAAACTTTTCATGATTGTTTTTCACTTCATTTTTCACATTTTCAAAAACAAAAAAATCCGATTATAAATAATCGGATTTTTAGTTTATTCAAAGAAAAATTATTTCTTGTCTATTAATTTTTGTACTAGTGATTTCAACTCTTCAATCTCAGACTGCTGTTCTTTTATTGCATTAATTAATACGGGAACCATTTCAGCATAATTTACACCTAATGTTTTAGCTTCATCGTCTCCTACATTTACAGCTTCAGGCAATATAGTTTGTACTTGCTGTGCAGAAACTCCAATCTTTAATTTACTATCTGAATTATCTTTCCAGTTATAAGTAATTGGTTCTATTTTCACAACTTCAGCCAATCCATATTTTAAAGGTTTAATATTTTTCTTCAAACGAATATCAGAAGTTTGAATTGTACCATTTGTAGCATATACAGCTGCCCATTTTTTCGTGCTTATTCCTAAATTTTGATTCGTTCCATCAGGATATAAATTACCCGTTTCATCAAGTGTCATATATGATGATAACCCTGATGTTCCAAATTGAAGTCTACTCAACAGCGAAGTACCATCACCAACATACCTACTTCCAATACGACTATTTATTTTACCACCTACTCCTGCAGTTGTTCCTGTAAATTGAATCTCACCCATATAATCATTGTTAGCCATATTAGCAGATCCTGATTTATTATATTCCAATTCTAAACGATTATAAGTTCCATTAGATTGAAAAGAAACTGTGTTTTCTGCTACAGCAGAACTTGCCGCCTGAACTGTTAATTTAGATGGAATTACATTTGCTCCTATACCTGTGCCTACTCCAAAATATCCATTTTCATCAATAACTGCTCGTGTAACATTTGATGTCCAGAATTGAATATCACTTAAATTACTTGAACCACTATCAGTTCCTTTATAAGTTGCAATGATATTTGAACTTTTTAAGAACGAAGCGCCAGTAGGACTATAGCCAAAAGTTAACTGTCCCATTCTTGCACCTTTAGCAATTACACCTGGCACGGCAGGCCTTAAGTACATTTGAAGTGCAGAGTTATCTCCTATGCCTTCTAATATTACATCATTACCAATACCATTTGCACTTTTAAGATGTATTCCTGCATCTGGAGCAGTAGTTCCTAAACCTAACCTTCCAGCTGTTGTCAATCTCATATTTTCAACATTGTTTGTAATAAATGGAAGATCAAAAGAATTCTTCGTACCAATTGTCTTTAACGAAGGAACTGTATTACCATCTAATAACCAAGGTAAATCATCCGACCATCTTACTACACCTGGCTCATCTGTAATTAACATCGAAGGTTTGCTTACAGCTGGTACGATATTAATTTGTGTGTCAGTTAGAACAGCACCTTTTGAATTTTTAATTTCCAAAACATTAGGAGATGTAGTAGTAGTAAGATCTTTTGAGTTTATCCCAATTGTTAGATCACTATCAACAACCTTACCCGAGCCAGAAATTGTAATTGGACTTGTTCCTTTTAAATCTGCTTTTGTAACTGTTGCGTCTGAACCAGGTTCTCCAGGTTCTCCCTTATCTCCAGGCTTTCCTTTTAAAGCTGCAAGCTGCTCATCTGTGAAATCTGAATATTTGAAATCTTTTCCGTCTGTTCCGGGTGCTCCAGGCGCTCCGTCATTGCCAGGATTCCCTTTCAATCCCGCCAACTGGTCTGGAGTGAAATCTGAATACTTGAAATCTTTTCCGTCTGTTCCGGGTGCTCCAGGCGCTCCGTCATTGCCAGGATTTCCTTTCAGTCCCGCCAACTGGTCTGGAGTGAAATCTGAATACTTGAAATCTTTCCCGTCTGTTCCGGGTGCTCCAGGCGCTCCGTCATTGCCAGGATTCCCTTTCAGTCCCGCCAACTGGTCTGGAGTGAAATCTGAATACTTGAAATCTTTTCCGTCTGTTCCGGGTGCTCCAGGCGCTCCGTCATTGCCAGGATTCCCTTTCAGTCCCGCCAACTGGTCTGGAGTGAAATCTGAATACTTGAAATCTTTTCCGTCTGTTCCGGGTGCTCCAGGCGCTCCGTCATTGCCAGGATTCCCTTTCAGTCCCGCCAACTGGTCTGGAGTGAAATCTGAATACTTGAAATCTTTTCCGTCTGTTCCAGGTGCTCCAGGCGCTCCGTCATTGCCAGGATTCCCTTTCAGTCCCGCCAACTGGTCTGGAGTGAAATCTGAATACTTGAAATCTTTCCCGTCTGTTCCAGGTGCTCCAGGCGCTCCGTCATTGCCAGGATTTCCTTTCAATCCCGCCAACTGGTCTGGAGTGAAATCTGAATACTTGAAATCTTTCCCGTCTGTTCCGGGTGCTCCAGGCGCTCCGTCATTGCCAGGATTTCCTTTTAGTCCAGCCAACTGGTCTGGAGTGAAATCTGAATACTTGAAATCTTTTCCATCTCTTCCAGGTGCTCCAGGCGCTCCGTCATTGCCAGGATTTCCTTTCAGTCCCGCCAACTGGTCTGGAGTGAAATCTGAATACTTGAAATCTTTCCCGTCCAATCCATCTTTTCCTCTTACCTTGCCCGCATCAGATGTAAAGCCGTCATTATAGGTAATGATAAGTTTTCCGTCTGAATCAATCGTTGTACCCGTAATGCTTCTTCCGTCCAATCCATCTTTTCCGTCTTTTCCTTTTACCTTGCCCGCATCAGATGTAGAACCGTCATTATAGGTAATGATAAGATGTCCGTTTGCATCAACTGCTGTACCTGTGATGCTTTTTCCGTCTAACCCTTTTTCTCCATTATCCCCTCTGTCTCCTTTATCTCCTTTATCTCCTTTATCTCCTTTATCTCCTTTATCTCCTTTATCTCCTTTTACTTTTCCAGCATCTATGATTGTTCCATCAGAAAAAGTAATAATAAGATTTCCAGCAGGATTAATTATTGTATTTGAAATAGTTTTTCCTCCTTTACCAATTTCATCTGAAATCGCAATTCTACACCATCTGTCGATATACCAATAGTAATAACCTGGCTTCACATCTGCAATTGTTTCTGTGTTAAAAACCAAAAGGCTATTTACATTTTTTCCATCTTTAATAGTAGTACGATCAGTAGTGCTTGTTAATGGTATTTGAGGAATCAAAAGACCTTTGTCTGTTGCATAAACCTCTAACTGTGCAGAAGGGTTTGCTTCTTGCTTTCCTATTACAACTTGTGAATAAGCAGAATAACCACCTAACACAAATAATAAAGGAAGTAATTTATTTTTCATAACATTTAAATTATCAATTTGTTTTTTCCTTGTTTCAAAAAAGAGCACTAGTTTTCTTCTGTATTAGACAGAAAAACTAAATATTTAGTATTCAATAAAATACAAAAGTGTTAATGCTTATTTGAGGGTACAAAGTTCTTTCGAAATTGAAATTGAAAATGCCAGTAAAAGTTTTTAAACTTACATTATAAGGTATTTTTTTTAGATATACTGAAGACTAACAACTTAGCTAATTGAACAAAAAAAGGTGAGAAATGTATCTTTCTCACCTTTTTTAAAATTGTCAAAATATTAAACCAAAAATATTTAAGAATTTTCCAAAAACATTAAATAATAAACTCGGTATCTACAGCTGCAAATTTCTTATTACGACAATTATATAATTACCCTTATAAATTTTTAAAATAATAGTATAAGACTTTTTAGTTAATTATTAAATTCAGATAAGTTACTGGCTATCTACATAGAGATACCCAGCTTTTTCGATTTTTCTTCCATTGCTATCATATTCTAAAGTATAGAAATAAGTTCCGGTAGGAAGTTTATTTCCTCTGGCAACAGTAGCGCGTCCGTCTGAAAATCCCTGAAACGGATTCGTAACATTATCGTAACCATTTTTTTCGTAGATTATCACTCCATATCTATTGTAGATTCGTACAACATTATCAGGATAACAGTCAATTCCTTTAATAAAGAAGCTATCATTTAATCCGTCACCATTTGCTGATACTGCATTGTAAATTTCTTCTACGCACGATACATTTATTGTCTGGGTAAACGAAGTCTGGTTTCCGCAAAGATCTATTGCCGTCCAAGTCCTGATTAACGAATATCGGCTGCTGCAATCTCCATCCACCCTATCTTCGGTATATTGAACCGAAACAGTACTACAGTTATCTACAGCAGTAAAGGTTTGTGCTGGAGGAATTGTACCGCAGTCTGCCATTATAACTGGCTGGGGAAGTGCTTCTACGAAAGCAGGCGCTGTTGTATCTCGAACTAAAATTGTCTGGGTGCAGACAGCACTGTTTAAAACCGTATTTTCTCCCGCATCACGTACACCATTTTTATTTACATCATCATACTCTGTTATTGTATAAGTTCTGGTAACATTTGCATTGCAGCCTGTATCTGCGCTATTTGCAGCTGTTATTTCAACCACTCCGCATCTAGTATCTGCGATACGTCCGTCACCATTACCTAAAGCTTCAAACTGAGCCTCAGTCAAACTTGTAGCCGATGGAAGCTCATCATAACACTGTACTGAAGTCGGCTGAAAAGTAGGACAGATCACGCTGAAACTGCAGCAGTTTGGAGAGACTCCCGCTACGGTTACTGTATTACATTTTCCTGCATCTTGAAGAGCTACATTATAATTAGTGCCTGAACTAATTAATCCTGATGTCCAAGTATTTCCAGACCAGGTTCCTGGTGCTCCAGTACCAGTTGCTGTATAAGGTGCCTGACCGCTTACAGATAAAGTAATATTATATCCCGGCTGTGTTGCGGAGCAAGATGGCGATTCAGTTCCTATTAGAGCAATTTGACTAATAATTACGTTCTGATTAGCAGTAACACTGTTTCCATTTCCATCATTAAAAGTCCATACTACAACAGTTGTTCCTTGTGCTGTAATTGGGAAAGCTGTTGTTGTAGTTCCCGTAACGATTCCTGCACAATTATCTGTTGTCGTTGGAGCAATAGGTGTTACATTGCATTGTCCAGTTATATCGGCTAACACTGGTACTGCAGGTGGTGTTGTATCATTAATAACAATATTCTGATTTGCTGTTGAAATATTCCCGTTACCATCATCAAAACTCCATGTCACGACAGTTGTTCCCTGTGCTGTGATTGGGAAAACTGCTGTCGTTGTTCCTGTAATGGTTCCTGCGCAGTTATCCGTCGCTGTTGGAACTGTCAGAGAAGCAACTGAACATTCTGCTGTTACATCTGCCAATGTTGGAGCTAAAGGCGGCGTCACATCATCAATTATCACGTTCTGGTTCGCTGTTGAAATATTCCCGTTGCCGTCATCAAATGTCCATGTCACGACAGTTGTTCCCTGCACGGTAATAGGAAAAGCTGTTGTCGTTGTTCCAGTAATGATTCCTGCGCAGTTATCTGTCGCTGTTGGAGATGTCAGAGAAGCTACAGAACATTCTGCTGTTACATCTGCCAATGTTGGAGCTAAAGGCGGCGTCACATCATCAATTATCACGTTCTGGTTCGCTGTTGAAATATTTCCATTTCCGTCATCAAATGTCCATACAACTACTGTTGTTCCCTGTGCTGTGATAGGAAAAGCTGTTGCGGTTGTTCCAGTAATGATTCCCGCACAGTTATCTGTTGCTGTTGGAGCTGTCAGAGAAGCTACAGAACATTCTGCTGTAATATCTGCCAATGTTGGAGCTAAAGGCGCCGTCGCATCATCAATTATCACGTTCTGGTTCGCTGTTGAAATATTACCATTGCCGTCATCAAATGTCCATACAACTACTGTTGTTCCCTGTGCTGTGATAGGAAAAGCTGTTGCGGTTGTTCCAGTAATGATTCCCGCACAGTTATCTGTTGCTGTTGGAGCTGTCAGAGAAGCTACAGAACATTCTGCTGTTACATCTGCTAATGTTGGAGCTAAAGGTGGCGTCACATCATCAATTATCACATTTTGATTTGCAGTTGAAATATTACCATTGCCGTCATCAAATGTCCATACAACTACTGTTGTTCCTTGAGCTGTGATTGGGAAAACTGCTGTTGTAGTTCCCGTAATGATTCCTGCACAATTATCTGTTGTGGTTGGAGCAATTGGTGTTACAGAACATTCACCCGTAACATCAGCCAATACTGGTACAGTTGGTGGCGTTATATCTTGTATAATAACATTCTGATTCGCTGTTGAAATATTCCCATTGCCGTCATCAAATGTCCATACAACTACTATTGTTCCTTGAGTTGTGATTGGGAAAACTGTTGTTGTAGTTCCCGTAATGATTCCCGCACAATTATCTGTTGTGGTTGGAGCAATTGGAGTTGCAGAACATTCTCCCGAAACATCAGCCAATATTGGTACTGTAGGCGGCGTTATATCTTGTATAATAACATTCTGGTTCGCTGTTGAAATATTCCCATTACCGTCATCAAATGTCCATACAACTACTGTTGTTCCTTGAGTTGTGATTGGGAAAACTGATGTTGTAGTTCCCGTAATAATTCCCGCACAATTATCTGTTGCGGTTGGAGCAATTGGTGTTGAAGAACATTCTCCCGTAACATCAGCCAATATTGGTACTGTAGGCGGCGTTACATCTTGTATAATAACATTCTGGTTCGCTGTTGAAATATTTCCATTGCCGTCATCAAATGTCCATACAACTACTGTTGTTCCCTGAGCTACGATTGGAAAAACTGTTGTCGTTGTTCCTGTAATAGTTCCTGCGCAGTTATCCGTCGCTGTCGGAACTGTCAGAGAAGCAACTGAACATTCTGCTGTAACATCAGCTAACACTGGTACTGCAGGAGCTGTAATATCATTAATTATTACGTTTTGAATTACTGTTTGAGTATATCCGTTTCCATAATCAAAAGTCCACGTTACAGCGGTTGTTCCCTGTGCGGTGATTGGAAAAGCCGTTGGTGTAGTCGCCGTAATAGTTCCTGCACAAAAATCTGCAAGTGTCGGTGCTGCAGGTGTTGCAGAACATTCTGCCGTTACATCTGCAAGAGGCGACGGAAGCGTTGTCGGGTTTATGGTAATTGTTGTTGTCGTACTGTTTGAACAGGTTCCGTTACTGAATTCATAGGTTACAGTATAAGTTCCAGGAGTCGAAGCTCCCAGATCAATATCACCTGTGAGTTCCTCTATGCTTAATCCAGGATCTGAACTGTACTTTCCGCTGGTAATTCCTGTTTCCACAGATGATGCAGTTCCTCTGTTGCAATAAGGTCCGTTTGGATAGCTTACCGAAGCTGTCGGAAGCGCATTAATCGTGATATCTGCCGTAACGGTGTTTGAACAGCTTCCGTCGCTGAAAGCATAAGTAATGGTATGCAGACCTAAGCTGGAAGCTGCAAGATTAATTTCTCCTGTATTGGCATCAATTACAAGATTAGCATCTGAACTGTAAGTTCCGCCTGCCGTGCCGAGCTCTTCGGGAACTGCTGTTCCGCTCTGGCAGTAGGGCGTGCTCAAATAAGCGATTGCAGCCTGAGGAAGTTCATTTACAATCACTTCAACCGGCGCAATGCTGAAACAGCCATTGGCATCTGTTCCTTTTATATAATAGGTGTCACGCACATCAACTGCCGTTGGGTCTGCAACGGGAATCGTCGCCTGTGGGTCTGAATAATAAGCGTATGCAAGTCCAGAAGCGCTTCCCAACGTAACGGCAGGATCGGTAAGATTGACTGTGTTTGGAGTACAGACAGCCGCAGGAGCAGTAGTCACCAAAACTGGGCGTGAATTGACATTGATTGTCAGGTTTGAAACCACGCTGCTGTTGCAGGGCGCTCCCAAAGTTATTGTACAGGTGTAATTATTGGCGCCGACCGTAAGATCCGAATAATTGACCAGCGGGTCTTTCTCATTCTGATTGGATGCATTTATTCCGGGACCTGCCCATAAATAGGAAAGCGCGCCAAAGATATCCACGTCAAGCTGGACGGTTCCCGAAGTCATATCGCAGATTACCGCTAGAGTGTTCTGCCCGTCTGCTGTGGCATCGGGAGCTGCTGCAACACCGATCTGAACCGATTGGGTAATAACATTCTGACAGCCGTCTTTTATCCTGAAAAAATAAGTGTTGTCAGTAAGACCGCTGAAAGTATTGCCGCTTTGGTAAGCCCCAAAGGTTGCCCCGCCGTCGGTGCTTAATGCGTATTCCAGTACATTGTTTGGAGCTGGCGAATTGGTCGTTGCTGTAATCGTTAAAACTCCGTTTGTCGCACCAGAGGCGCACACATAACCGCCCGTGTTGGTTTTGTCTACTATAATGGCATTGTTCGCGTCATAGGTAACAGTCTGGGTTAGAACATCTGTCGTTCCTCCTTTTATTCTTAAACCAAAAACATATGTTCCGTAACTTAAGCCGTTAAAGGGAAGCGAGGCTGTTGCACTTGCCATATCTCTTTTCTCTCCGACACTCGATGGTCCTGAAATAATACGCACTTCATAAGCTGTTGGATCATCAAAACTGCCGTTCATCACATAATTGAATCCCCCACAAATTGGTGTTGTGGAATAACCTGAAAGACTGGCAACATATCCTGTAACGGTAACATTTAATGGAGCTGAACCACATGGACTTGTAATCTGTAAAGTATAATTACCTTTTGGCCAGTATCCTCCAGGATCAGTTGGATTTACTGATGGCAAATTTACACTTGATGATACATTAGTAATTTTAGTACCAATTGGCACTGCTGTCGGATTGCTAGTTGCAATTACTTCAACTGTAGCTGCTTGACCTGAAATAGTTGTAAAACTTACTGCTAGACGTCCATAACCTAATACATTAACATTAGGCTGTAGACCATTTGCAACCTGACCTATAATATAAGTTGAATTTAAAGGAAATGCTACAACATTACTATTCCATAAATCTGAAGTGTAACCTGCAGCGTCTACATAAGTAACATTATATCTAGCCCCAGGAGTAAAACCGCTAATAATATCGTTATTTCCAGTTGGAACTACTGCTGAAACCACATCAGCCGGATTAGTTTGATTGATAAAAGTCATAGTCATTGGAAAACAAGATAATCCAGAATTACGAATCGTTCTAAGATAAGCAGAACCTCCACAATTAATTGTAGCTAGACTAGAATAAGTTTTATTATAATTATTTAGAAGAGGAAAAGCTTTTTCATTCCCACAATTATCAACTAATACAATAGCTGAAGGTACGCTAGCTCCTTCTTCTGCTAAGATTGCATCTCTCGTAGCAACAGCTGGCGCAAGTGTAGCTCTAATAGATAATGGATAGCCAGAACCATCTATAACATTCCCTAAACCATAAAGTTTGTTTTGAAATCTTAATTTCCATGTAAAATTAGCAGCATCACTAGCTGAAACTACAATATTATTTGAAGTATAAACAAATCCTATTTCAATATTACTATAAATTGCTCCATCACAATTTGTAGAAGGATTTCTATAAAAATAAGCAGGACCGCCTAATTTAATATCATTAATGCTCACTGTCGGATTATTAACAGAAGTTGCGCCAGTTATTGTCTGTCCACAAGAATCTGTAACGCTGACAATATAACTATTTGCAGGAAGTGTGTTAAAAGTAAATGTATTGGCTGAAATTGATCCGCTGCTCTGCAAAATCGTTCCTGGCGCAGTCTGCGTAGCAATTGTATACGTAAAAGGCGCTTTTCCGTTAGTAACCGTTGAAGTCAAAACTGCGGTACCACCAACACAATTGGCAACTTTGGTTGGAGTTGTTACTGCCATTGCTGTGTAACCGTCTGTAACAGTAATATTAGAACTAGAATAAACAGTTCCGCCCGCTGTAGCCCTCGCGTTTACTACATATGTTCCAGAACTTAGTCCTGTAAAAACGGGATCATTTGTAAATTGTGTATTGTCCCCAGGAACTGGAGAAATGACTGCACCCGATCTCAAAAGCTGATACTGTGGTGTTGCTCCTAATCCTGTACTGCTAGAGGTTACAATACCGCTGTTTTGGCAGCCTGTATTACTGGCTGAAACAGAAACGGTTTGCGAAATCACCTTATTACTAATGAAAGTCAGGAATAGCAACGTTAAAATTAGAGTAATTTTTGTTCTCATATTTGTTTTTGTTTTATCCAACAATTGTTAAGGTGAAACAATAATCAACCTTCTGAAGATTAACTTTCAATAACAATTGTTTTTTTTAATTTTCTAAAAATAATACGATGTGGTTCTCATATTTTTCGGGCGCAAAAGTATAATATGAATACTTTTTAAGTTTCCCCTAAAAGTTTAAAAAACAACATAATAGAGCATTTTTAATCAGAAATACTCAATTATAATCGATTTTAGTTAATCTTAATTATTTTCAAAATTCCTTAAATTATAAAGGCTTGTAGAAGTTGCAGGATAAACTCTGGAATAGGTTTATCTGCTGAAAATTTTGATTTAGAAAGAAAGTGTTTTTCTAGCGTATATGAGTTTTACGAATATAAAGATACTGAATTTCAACACATTAACAATAAAAATTACAAAAAACTGATATTATTGTAAAATGGCTCTTCAAAAATTCAGATAATGGCAAAATGATACAAATAAAAAAAGCACTAGTAATAAAATTATTACTAGTGCTTTTAAATTACGATATTTAAGATATATCTATTTTATTCCTTTTTTAAGTTTCTCCAATGAAGATTCTTTTGACTGTTTAATCTGGCTAACAAAAATCTGGGCAATTTCTGTTGCTCCTTTTAGAGATAAATGTGTGTCGTCTGCTTTTTCTTTATCATAAAAAGCATTTTCTCCTGCTTTAAAATGCAGATGCAACTCTTTTGACTTTTCAGATCCATAAGATTGCTCAAGAAGTTCAGTATAATATTCCATATCAACAAAAGGCACATTGTACTCTTGAGCAACCAATCGGGTTTCTAAAGGGTAATCGCCGTGAGTGGGAACCAAAACTCCTTTCTCGTTAAAATTACGTCTTGAAATAGAAGTCAATAAAATTGGTATGGCTCCTTTTTCTCTGCTTTCTTTTACAAATTTTATTAAATTATATCTGTATGCCGTATGCGGATTAGTATAACGACTCGGATCTTCTATTTTCTCATCATTATGTCCAAATTCAATTAAAACATAATCTCCTTTTTTTAATTGTTTATATATAGAATCCCAACGTTTTTCGTTGATAAAACTTCGAGTGCTTCTGCCATTTACAGCTTTATTTATCACTACAATATTATCATTAAAAAACGACTGCAATACCTGCGCCCATCCATGTTCTGGATTTTTTTCTGGATCTTTTTTATTTGCCATCGTAGAGTCGCCAATACAATAAACTGATGTTTTTTGTGCGAAACAAAATGTGGTGATAAGAAATGTTAGTAGAATATATTTTTTCATTTTTTGGCTGTTTGTTGTTTGGTTGTTGTTTTTACCGCAAAGGTCGCTAAGTTTTTTTCTTTGTCGTCTTTGTCGAAAGCACACAAAGCTTTGTCGGTTATCTTTTTGTAGACGCACTGCGGTGCGTCTCTACAGAAAAAAACTTTGTCCCTTTGTTCCTCTGTAACTCTGAACCTCAAAAACTAAGGTTTCGAAACTGCCGTAGGCACGCTGGCTTTCTGTCCTATAAAAACATCCGTCATTAGAACATTTTCTGCATTTTCGTTTGATAATGCATTCTTTGCTTCTTTAATTTCAATATTTTTTAATGATATATTTTGAATCTTTTTATCTGCAAATCCTTGAATTACAATTCCAGATTCTGATGCTTTGTTACAAACTATATTAGAAAAATATACATTTGATATATCCGATTGATATCCTTTGCCTTCTCCGTGATAATTTGATGTGATATAAATGCAATCTTCAACTTGATCTAATTGGATATTTCGAACATATATATTTTTAATATATCCGCCTCGATCTGCATTGGTTTTTAAATAAATTCCTCTTTTTAAATAACCTGCCGTTTTGCAATTTTCTACAAAAACATTCTGAACTCCAGCCGACATTTCGCTGCCAATTACTACACCGTGAAGACCTTTAAAATTGCAATTTCTAATAATGATATTCTCACTTGGTGTTGCCTTATTTGCTCTTCCTTCATGATCTCTTCCTGCTTTTATCGCTACATTATCATCTCCATTATTAAAAGTTACATTTTCAATTAAAACATCTTTTGCATATTCTGGATCAATTCCGTCATTATTATGATTTAATGATTTATAGCTTATTCCGCGAATGGTTATACTTTGAGATTTTAATAAATGAAGACACCAGAATGGCGAATTTTCTACTCGGATATTTTCTACTAATATATTTTTACTGTTCAAAAACTGAATCATTTGCGGTCTTAAAAAATATCCCTCGCCAAATTTTCTTTCGTTTAACGGAACATTATTATGATTCATTTCACGGCTTCGATTTTTGCCCGCTCCTTCTTTCGCTTTAAATGTTTTCCAAGTTTTTCCTCCTTCCCCATCAATCGTTCCTTCGCCTGTAATGGCAATATTACTGCAATTATTAGCATAAATCAACGGACTGTAATTGTAAAGCATTGTTCCTTCCCAACTTGTTAAAACCAATGGAAGATAATCTTTGGGATTATCACCGAATTTGATTTTTGCACCTTTTTCTATTTTCAAATTTACATTGCTTACAAAATGAATGGGGCCGTTAATTTTATAAATTCCTTTTGAAACAATTATAGTTCCGCCATTATTCTTTTTACATAATGCCATTGCTTTGTCAAAAGCCTTTTTATTATCTGTAATTGAATCGCCTTTTGCTCCTAATTTTTGAATATTAATTTGATACGAAGGAAATACTGGTAGCTGAATTCTCTTTACAATAGAATCTACTTTAGATGAAGGAAAATCACTTTTTTGAGCAAACATTCCCAATGAAAGAAATAATAGAAGTAAATATTTTAGGTTCATATTTATTTAGTTTTCAGTCGCGGTTTTCAGTTTTCAGTGCATACTTTGACTGAAAACTGCAACTTATTTCGAATACCAATTGTCAACTTTATCTTTAAGAATGTTTTCTATAACATATTGTCCTGCTTCTTTTTTAGAAAGCTGATGCGACCATTTTACTCTTTTTGAAGGTTGAAACCCTTCGCCTGTACAATTGTATTCGGCATAAAAAGCGTTTTTTTCTGCTTCTGGTTTTGACCAGTTTTCCCAGCCTTCTGGCTTAATTTGTTTACCCATTTCGCAACTTATAAAAACCGTTTTAGCATAAATTCTCCAAGGTCTTCCCAAATAAACATCTTTAGCTTCTGGATTTGCCGTAAGCTTACAATTTTTAAAAACAAAACCAAAAGGAGTTCCTTCTGGCGTTGAAGCTGCCGTAATGTAAGAACTTTTTATACTGTGAATGTTACAATTCTCAAATAAAGCTGTAGCTCCTCCAAAAATAAAATCTGTTGTTCCTTCTATATAACAATCTTTGAAATATTGTTTTGAATTTTTTCCAGATAAATATAAAGTGTCTTGATTTCCTAATAAATTGCAGTTTGTAATTTTTGCGCGATTGCCTACAACCGACAACGCTATGGCTTGTCCCCGTTCTCCAGAAGTGTTTTTAATTGTCAAATTAGAAACCGTACAATCGTCTGCTTCAACCAAAAGCGTATAAGTGTAAAAAGTACTGTTTCTGCCCAAAGCTATTTTAGAAAAATTATCATCAAAAGCAATAATCGTATTTTCCTTGCTTTCGCCTTTTAGAATCACATTATTATTCCATTCTGGAATTCGAACTTTTTCGTTATAAATCCCATTTTTAATAAAAATAGTCACCTTTTCATAAGGAAAAGCTGGCGTTGCATAAACTGCATCTTGAATTTTAGTAAAATCTCCCGAACCGTCTTGAGCTACCGTAATATAATTAACAATTTTCTTTTCTGAAGATCCAACTTTAGTTCCGTTTTTAACTGCCCAATCTGGAAATCTTTTTAAAACTTCCTGTGGCGCTTCAGAATACCAAGAATAACCATTTCTTCTTTCTGAACCGATTTGATCCAAAGATTTTTTTCTGATTCCGTCACGGTCGCAAAAGAAAGGTTCGTTGGTTTCTAAATCCATAAATCTTGCCCAGATTGGTTTAGCATTTGTTGTTGGAATCATTTTTTTATCTACAATTTTCCCAGCGTCATTCAGGACTCTTTTTTCTTCTAAATTGGTAATTTTTGTCTTTTCAAACCATTCTACAGCGCTTTTTACAGCAGTAACAATTTCTCTTGAAGGTTTATCGATTGACATTAAAAGCAATACTATTTTTGCTGATTCATAACCGCTTAATGAAGCCAATTCAAAAGCTCTCGCGTTTGCCGGAAGTAAAGTAACTTCATCATGTTGAGCGCACCAAGCCGTTAAAACACCGTTTTGTTTGTATTGCGTTTTTAAAATACAATCAATTCCTTTATCAAAGGCTTTTTTACATTTTTCTACAATTTCTTTAGAAGGTTTAATACTGTAATAATCAGATTCGTCTGCAACGGATTTTATTACATTCATAATATTAACCATCGAATCGTCATTGTAGGTAATATGAGTATAATATCCTTTTTTTAACGGATAAAATTGTGGCCATCCGCCATTTATATATTGCGCTTCAAGCAGATAATTTAATCCTTTTAAAAATGATTCTTTGTAACGTTCATCTTTTGTTTGAGCGTACATTTTGGACATAAAAAGCATTTCCTGACAAGTTGCTCCATTATCTGTTGTAGTTTCAGCAGACGTTTTTTTGAGCGTAATTAAATCATTTTTTTGCTTTTCTGTCAATTCATCTTGCATCTGAATATTTTTTGGCCAGCCTCCAATATTTCTTTGGTAAAGCAAAACATTCTCTGCTATTTTTTTAGCTTCTGCAGAACCAAACCAAGCCGCATCATTTTTACGAATAATGTCTGGCCATCTTTTATAAGTATTTTGGGCGTTTATTGAAACACCTAAAAACAATAAAAGAACTAAAGCTGTTTTTTTTAATTGAATCATTTTATGTTTGTTTTTAGTCGGCAATTAATTTTGGATTTAAGAATGGGCTTTTTATTAAAAATTTATTTTAAAAAAGTTTTTTTTGTAAGAAAAATCATTTAAACATGCTTTTTAAGCTTTATAATATTACCGAAGATATCTAAATATCTATTTTTATTTTTTGTTGAAAATATCCAATCTATGAAAGCTGTTTTTTTCTTAAATAAAGAAAATTTTAGTTTTATGAATAATTACTTTGTTACCCTAAACCAATCTACCGCAACATTACCTGAATCATTTTTTACTATTTCTCCCAAAGCAAAAAGTCCGACTTTAGCACCAATCCATCTTCCTTCTCTAGCCTTGAAATCTTTTCCAATTGTTTGATAATTTTTATCATCTAAACTATATAAGAAATTGCAAATGCCTCCTTTATTGATCTTAACTCGCAAATAAATGGTATTTTGATCTATCAACACAGGTTTAGTTTCTGTTTCTAAAACAGTTTGATCAAACGTTCCTGTTTTTTGGTTGAGATATAATTTCCCGTTTTCATTTCTAAAATTCAGATAACTGTAATCTAATCCCATAATTATTAAACCTGTACTTTCTCCATTTAATCTTGCGTTAAAAGTCAATTTTGTAGTTGCTGTAAATTCTTCTGCTGGAAATTTTTGCAACAGCAAATTTGGAGCGTTAAAAATGTTTTTTGTAGTTGTATTACAAAACAAATTCAAATAGCCTAAACTAGTCGGAAATCCAAAATTGGTTTGTTTATTGGCTTGCCATTGCCATTGCAGTCCTAATTTTGGTTCGTTAAACTCATCTGAAGTTGCAGGAACTTCGATCGGATATTTTTTACCAACATTAGGTTTCTTATAAGTCGTAACTGGCTCTCCAATTCCGTTTTTATCAAAATCTTCTCCCATAACTGGCCAATCGTTTACCCACTTCATCGGTTGCAAATGAACAATCCGTCCATAAGCACCTTTATCCTGAAAATGAAAAAACCAGTCTTCTCCCGTTTGAGTAGTAACCCAAGCACCTTGATGTGGACCATTTATTTTTGTAGAACCTTGTTCGAGAACTTTTTTTGTTTCATAAGGTCCAAATACATTTTTAGATCTTAAAATTGTTTGCCATCCTGTCGGAACTCCACCTGCTGGCGCAAAAATATAATAGTAATTATTTCGTTTATAAAATTTTGGCCCTTCTATTGTTCCTTCACTTTCGTGTCCATCAATAACCATAACTTCATCATTGTTAACCAATGTTCCTTCAGGATTCATCGTGCAGACAACTAGCAAGCTTTTAATCTGAGCACGGCTTCCTGCAAAAGCATGAACCAAATAGGCTTTCCCATCATTATCCCACAGCGGACTAGGATCTATAAGTCCGACTCCTGATTTTACTAAAAGCGGTTCAGACCACGGTCCTTCTGCTTTTTTTGCTTTAATCATATAAATTCCATAATCAGGATCTGGGTAATAGATGTAGAATTCCTTATTATGATAATTAATACTTGGCGCCCAAACTCCATTTCCATGCTGTACTTTATTGTATGTTTCAAATGGTGGCTGTTTGGTTAAAGCGTAACTTATAATTTTCCAGTTTACCAAATCTTTTGAATGTAAAATTGGTAATCCTGGAATACAATTAAATGAAGAAGCTGTCATATAATAATCATCGCCTACGCGAACAACATCTGGATCTGAATAATCAGCATGAAGAATCGGATTCGTGTACGTTCCGTCTCCATTATCAGGCGCCCAAACTTGTGCGATATTTTTCTGGTAGAAAAAGACCGAGAAAAGCAAGAAGATTATTTTTATGTTTTTCATTTTTATTTTTTTTAACGCAACGTTTTTGTCATTTCGACCGAAGGGAGAAATCACATTAGGAACTCCATACGGAATGTTGCCAATCTTTGTAGAATTACGAGTGTGATTTCTCACTTCGGTCGAAATGACAAGATTGTATTTACTTTTCTCAATCAACTATCAACAATCAACCATTAACCATTAAAACTATCTGTTCAATTCCAAAGCTGCCAAAATGAATGGGCCTGTTGCTTTAGGATCGTTGTCTTTTTTTCTTTCGTTTACATAATATTCGTAAGAACCGTCACGGTAAGGATTTCCTCCTAAACCTGCAACTTGACAGCAATTTGTTAATGTAATTCCGCCATCCTCGTCTACTTTTTTGATTAACACTTTAGTCAATCCGTCAAAAGCTTTATTAGCTGCTTTTTTGAATTTAGCTGGCAAATATCCTTTGTTTGCTCCTTTTGCAAAAGCATAAGAAAACATTGCAGATCCAGAAGCTTCTAAATAATTTCCTTTATCAGCACCTCTGTCTGTAACTTGATACCATAAACCTGATGATTTATCTTGAAATTTCAATATTGCCTCAGAAGCGTTATTTAAATATTGAACCAATTCTTTTCTTTTTGGATGATCTTTTGGCATGTAATCTAAAACATCAACTAAAGCCATTACGTACCAGCCTAAAGATCTTGACCAGAAGTTTGGAGAATTTCCTGTTTCTTTATTTGCCCATGGCATTTGTTTACTTTCGTCCCAACCGTGATACAATAATCCTGTTTTTGGATCGGTTGCTTTTTGCTGAATCAACTCAAATTGTTTTGCGATATCATCAAAACTTTTTCCGTTTTCAAATTTAGCCGTGTATTCTGCGTAAAATGGTTCTCCCATATATAAACCATCTAACCACATTTGATTTGGATAAATTTGTTTGTGCCAGAATCCTCCGCTTTGTGTTCTTGGTTGTTCTGAAAGTTGTTTACGAATTAATTGTAATGCTTTTAAATATTTTTCTTCTTTAGAATAGGCATAAACATCAAAAAGCAAACGCCCTGGCAAAACCAAATCGATATTAAACTTATCAAATTCATAAGTATTGATACTTCCATCAGCTTGAACCAAATTATCTACATAACCTCTTACATAAGCTTTGTATCTCGGATCTGGATTTTTTTTATATAATTCTTCAATTGAATGCAAAACTAAAGCATGAACATAATCCCATTTTGGCTTTTTAGCGTCGTCTAGCATATACGATTCTGGATGACGTTTCATTAATGTTAAAGCCATTTTATCTGACCATTTAGCATTCTTTGCGATTACGATATCTTTCTTTGCAGGCTCTTGAGAAGTTACTTTACAACTTGTAATTGTCATAACGCAAATCATCAAAACCGACATCAAATAACTTTGCTTTCTACTGTTTTTCATTTCAAAATATATTTAAATTCTATTATTTATCTAATTCTATCGACGCTAATAAAAAGGCTCCAAGGCCAATTGCGCCATTTTCTTTTGTTTTAGAAGTAAGATAATATTGGTTTGTTCCATCGCGAAAAGGTTTTCCTCCTAAACCAACATTCGATGAAACATTTAAAATATTTACTTCTCCTTTTTTATCCACTTTTACAAATTCTTTCACAAAACTGTCAAATGATTTTTTGGCAGTTGATTTATAACTTGCCGATAAATATCCTTTGTTTGTCCCTTTTGCAAAAGCATAAATTATCATTCCAGAAGCCGAAGGTTCTACATAATTTCCGTACAATTCTGTTTTATCGGCAACTTGATACCACAATCCAGATTCGCTTTTGTATTGATTTACATTCTTTGCAATCTGATTCAAATACCCAACCAAAACTTTATATTTTGGATGTGATTTCGGAAAATAATCTAAAGTTTCAACCAACGCCACCATATACCAGCCAATTCCTCGTCCCCAAATTGTTGGCGAAGTTCCTGTTTGCTTATCTGCCCAGCCAATCTCTTTACTTTCGTCCCAAGCTTGATAAACTAAACCAGTTTTTTTGTCTACAATATGTTTTTGAACCAATTCAAATTGTTTTGCAATATCATCTAAACTTTTTCCTTTTTCATATTTCACCGTAAATTGTGTGTAGAAAGGTTCTGCCATATACAAACCGTCAATCCACATTTGGTTTGGGTAAATTTGTTTGTGCCAAAATCCACCGCTTGCTGTTCTTGGTTGCGTTTCTAATTGGTTTCTTAACTTGCCAATAATTTCTAAATAGCGAGAATCTTTGGTAATGTCATAAAGATTAAAAAGTAATTTTCCTGGATTTAAATAATCGATATTGTATTCTTTAAGATCGTATTTTTTAATATTTCCAGTGCTGTCGATCATTCCATCAACGTAATCCTTGATATAATTTAAGTATTTTTTATCGTTTGTTTTCTGATACAATTTTTCGAAACCAGACAACACAAAACCCATTTTATAATCCCATTTTGGTCTGTCATTTCCGTCTAGCTTCCATGCATTTGGGTATTTATTTAAAATTGAAAGAGCAGTTCGTTCTGACCATTTCAAATCATATGAAATAACCGAATTTTCAGAATCTGACTGATTTTGCGCATTTAGATTAGAACTAAAAATCAGCAGAAAAAGCAAAACAACTTTTGTAAAATTGACTGTTTTAGAAAGAGATTTACCCATAAAATATACTATTTGTCTTTTTAAATTAGCTTTTTGAATTTTGCTCTAATTTATTTAAAAATTTTATCTAAAAACTGTGTTGTGTAAGAAATTGTTTGCTTAAACCAAGGTTCGTAAAACCAAAAAGAATGTGGCGAATCTGGAATACTCTGCACTTCATTATAGATTTTATTTTCATTTAAAATTTTAATCATATCACTTCTACCCGCATGAAATCTTGGAATACTGCTGCAGATATACAAAACAGGCGGAGTATTTTTATCCGTATGACTTAATGCCGAAGCATTTTCCCAATTTTCTGGAATTTCATCCGATTTTCCTCCCAGCCAAAAAGCTGCCATATCTCCTTCTGATGATTCTGGATGTTTGAATGCCAAAACTCCGTCAACATCAATTATCGCATTTACTTTTGATGAAGATTTACTTATAAAAGAAGCATCTTCAAAAATCGGATCATTATTTGTTGTTCCGATTAATGCGCCATTTGTCCGCCCGAAGAACATCCTAAAACAGCAATTTTATTGACATCAACGCCAAATTTCGATGCATTATCTTTTATAAATTTAATAGCATTTTTAACGTCAATTACTCCAGTCGGATATTTAGCTTCTAGCGATAATCTGTATTCGATAGCAAAACAAGAATAACCTTTTGCAGCAATTTCTTTTCCAATAAACTGCATTTGACTTTTATTTCCTGATCTCCAGCCACCGCCATGAATCATAATTACAGCAGGATTTTTTTTCTTTTTTGTATTAATGAAAGCATCAAAATGCAAAACTCGATTTTGATCTTTATTATAAACTAAATCGAAACTTTCTTTAACTGCTGGATTTGGTTTTATTTCTGGAATTGTAATAAAAGGATATTTCTTAATTAATTTCGTAAAAGTACTTTTGATCGTATAAGATGTGTCAATCTGATATTGCTGGCTCTGAGCCACAACAACATTAAAAAACACTAACAAAATCAAAGCCGTTTTTCGCATCTCACTTTTACAATTTTCAGTTAAGAAAGGAGTTCAACCATTGTCAAACTCCTTTTTAACTCCTTCAAAAAACAATAATCTCAAAAATTATAAATTACTAATTACCAACAATTCGAGAAATATTATTACTTAACAGATTCTACTTTTTTATTATTTACGTAGGTATCTATGAACTTTATATTTTTTACATTTTTCAACAAATAGAGCGAATCTACTTTTTGAATTTTTACATTTTTTAGTGTAATATTTTCAACAGGAGATTCTTTGTAACCATCAGCCCAAACACTGTATTTTCCACCGTTTTTGACATTTACATTTTCTAAACTGACATTTCTGATTGTCGGAATAAAATTTCCTGTTTGAGATCCGTAAACATTGTAAAACATGTTCAGTTTTAAAACACATTCTTTAACAGTTCCAACTTCCAGATTTCGAACAAAAATATTTTCTATAATTCCGCCTCTTTTTGAGTTGGTTTTGATGCGAATAGCGCGATCAAGATTCGGACTGTCCATAACACAGTTTTCAACAAAAACATTATTTACGCCAGCAGAAATTTCACTTCCGATAACAACTCCACCGTGTCCGTCAATCATTTTGCAATTTTGAACAATAATATTTTTGCTTGGAATTGCCACACGTCTTCCGTCTGCGTCACGACCAGCTTTAATGGCAATACAATCGTCGCCAGTATTAAAAGTGCAGTTTTTAATTATAATGTTTTGAGAATATTCTGGATCGCAGCCATCGTTATTTGGACCGTGACTGTTTACCGTAACGCCATCAATAATCATGTTATTGGTTTTTATTGGATGCAAAATCCAAAAAGGCGAATTGATGATTTTTACATCTTTTATTAAAGCGGTATTACATTCAAAAAATTCAATAAAGTTAGGTCTTAAATAACGTCCATCTCCAAAAACGCGTTCTGAAACTGGAATTCCTTTTTCTGCCATATCAACCAAAACTTCACGATTTGTCGGATCATTTTGAGACGGAATTCCTTTTTTCCATCCGTAATTTTTTCCTCCAGACCAAATCCACCAATTAGAACTGTCTGCCTGACCGTTTAAAGTACCTTTTCCTGTAACTGCGATATTGGTTTTGTTTTTCGCATAAATAAGCGGAGAATAATTCATAACTTCTGTTCCTTCCCAAGAAGTATGAACAATTGGATAATCTTTCGGATTTAAACTGAACAGAATTTCAGCATTATCTTCTAAATGAAGGTTTACATTACTTTCTAAATGAATCGCTCCAGTTAAGTATTTACCATTTGGAACCAAAACCTGACCTCCGCCGTTTGCTGCACATTCTTTTATCGCTTTTTGAAAAGCTATTGTATTTAGCGTTTTCCCATCAGCAACAGCGCCAAAATCGTTTATATTGTAAATCTTATTCGAAAACTTAGTTTGTGGAATACTTTTAATGATCAAATCCATCTTTTTCCATGGATTATTCTCATCATTAGAAGAAATAGTAGCCGTTTTTTCTGCACAAGAAACAAATAGCACACTAATAGTTGCTATAAACAAAAATCTTTTAAATGTTATGTATTTATTTGCAATCATTTGCGCAGTATTATCTTGTTTAAAATGTAAAACAGTCTAAAATCATGTAATCGATTACACGAAAGTAGAAAAATTGTTCTATTGGAACAAATTAATTTAGAAAAAAATTATATATTTAATTTTTATTACAAATTTTAATTACATTTAACGCAAAAATTTAGATAAATTATTGTCATAATAATTCCTAAATCGTTTGATTTTTTAATTCTGGTAATCGATAACAATTTATATTACATAATAAAAAAAAATGTACTTTTGTCTAATACATAATCCGATAAACTTTTTTTTGAATGAGTGAAAAAGTAACTATTTACGATATTGCTGAAAAATTAAATATCACGGCTGCAACCGTTTCTAGAGCTTTAAATAATAATCCGAAGATTAAAGAAGCTACAAGAGAGTTAGTTATTAAGACTGCTGCTGCCATGAATTATAAGCAAAATAAATTGGCACTTGCATTGAAGAGCGGTCGAAGTAATAATATCGGAGTTATTGTACCTCGTATAGATAGCAACTTTTTCGCTTCTGTAATTAGAGGAATCGAAGAAGAGCTTTATCCTCATGGCTATCAAGTAATTATCTGCCAAACACATGAAAGCATTAAAAGAGAAAATGAAAATCTTCACACACTTGTAGATGCACAAGTAGACGGAATTATGATGTCGGTTACAGGAATTTCTAATGAAAATGACAGTGCTTTTAGAAATGTATTGGAAAAAAATGTTCCTCTAATATTTTTTGATAGAAGTAAACATATTGATGGAGTAAGTTCGGTAACAATCAATGACTTTAAAGGAGGTTATTTAGCTACCAAACATTTAATTGATGAAGGTTGCAGACATATTGCTCATTTATCTGGAGATCAATCTTTAGATATCTTTAAAAACAGGTTTTTAGGATACAAACAAGCTTTATTAGATAGCGGACTTACTTTTAACGAAGAACATGTTATTTACACCAAAAGTAGCGTAGATGCAGGTAAAGAAGCAGTAGATAAACTTTTACAATTAGAAACTCCACCAGATGCTATTTTTTCATCGTCTGATTTTGCTGCATTAGGAGCGATTCAAGAATTAAAAGAAAGAAATATCAGTATTCCTAATGAGTTTTGTGTTGCTGGTTTCAGTAACGAACCTTTTACAAAATTTATGGAATTATCAATTACCTCTGTAGATCAATCTCCTTTGGAAATGGGAAAAATGTCTGCCCGCGTTTTCTTAGAACAAGTAGACAAAACAGATACTATTAAAATAGAAAAAAAGGTGGTTCTTGCACCAGAATTACATATTCGCAAGTCTTCTACAAAAACTAGTTTTTAATATTATTTTCACCATATAAGTTATATAAGCTATCTCAAGGGGTAGCTTTTTTTATAAGCTTCGGAGAAGCGAAATATTTATAGAATCACAATAAATCACACAACAAAGCTCCAGAGGAGCGACATGTTTTTTCTGCAAACCTAATCAATCTATGTCGCTCCTCTGGAGCTTTATGTTGTAACCGCTTATTTTTTTTCTATAAATATTTCGCTTCTCTGAAGCTTTTTATATAAAAAAAGACGCACAGTTGTGCGTCTTCTATATAAATCTTTGTCACTTTCTTTCTTAGAACCTTAGTAACTTAGTACCTAAAAAACTAAAGTGACACTCCTCTTTTCCAAGGAATAAAATCGTTTTGATTTAAAACTGCCGCTTTGGTTTTAATTGTACCGCTGGCAATATCTATAATAAATTCAAGCATTTCATCAGACATTTCTTCGATAGATTTTTCACCTTTGATAATTCCACCTGTGTCAATATCGATAATATCAGACATCTTTGCCGCCAACTCAGAGTTAGAAGAAATTTTTACAACTGGCGCAATTGGATTTCCTGTAGGAGTTCCTAAACCTGTAGTAAATAATACCATATTAGCTCCAGATCCTACCATTGCAGTTGTACACTCAACATCATTTCCTGGAGTACATAACAATGTTAATCCTGGCTCGTTAATATACTCACCGTAATCATAAACACCTGCAATTGGAGAAGTTCCTCCTTTTTTAGCTGCACCAGCAGATTTCATAGCATCAGTAATCAAACCGTCTTTAATATTTCCTGGAGAAGGATTCATATCAAATCCTGAACCTGCATCAACAACTGTTTTTTCGTACCATTTCATCAAATTCAAGAAACGTTTTCCGTCTTCGTCATCAACACAACGGTTTACTAATTCCTGCTCTACTCCACATAATTCTGGGAACTCAGAAAGGATTGTTGTTCCTCCTAAAGCAGCCAATTTATCAGACAATACACCTAAAGTTGGGTTTGCAGAAATTCCAGAGAATCCGTCAGATCCACCGCACTCTAAACCAATTCTTAGTTTAGATAATGGCGCTGGTTCTCTCTTAATATCGTTTGCTTTTTTAATCGCTTCAAAAGTATCTTTAACTACGCTGCTCAACATCGTTTCGATTGTTCCGATAGATTGCTGATCGTAGATTAAAACAGGCTTTTTACTGTCTGGATTAATAGCATCTAAAGCTTCCTTGAAAATTGAAATCTGAAGATTCTGGCATCCTAAACTCAATACAGTTGCTCCAGCTACGTTTGGATTGTTTACATAACCTGCCAAAAGTTTAGCCAAACTGTGCGAATCCTGACGAATTCCACCACAACCACCTTGGTGCGTGATGAATTTTACCTGAATATTATTGAACAAATTAGCATCATTTGAAGCTTCTTGATTTCCTGCTCCCCCTGTTTCTGATTTTACCAAAGAACGCAATAATAATTGATAATCGTTTTCTTTTGGTTTCATCAATTCTTTCTCAAAAATATCTTTTAAGATTTCGATGTTTCTATTTTCGCAAAAAACTAATGGAAAAAATAACCAAACATTTTCTGTTCCAACTTGTCCATCTTCTCTATGATAGCCCTGCCACGTTCTATCTTTCCATTTATCTACATTTGGCGCAGTCCAGCCAATTGTTTCTGTTTTACCAGTAACTTTATCACTTTCGTGTTTAACGTTTGCAGTAGAAAGCAATCCTCCTTTTTCGATTCTTGCACTCGCTTTACCAACCAAAACACCATACATAATGATTCTGTCTCCTACATTAAAAGGAACCATTGCAATCTTATGTTTCATTTTCACATCAGACTCAACTGTAATTGATTGTCCTTCAAAATCAATCACTTCGCCAGCCGTCAGATTCACCAAAGCCACCGCTACATTATCAGTAGGATGAACTTTTATTAATTTTTTCTGCGTTGCCATAATTAACCTTTGTTCTTTGTTCTTTTTGTGTTTTCTTTTATTTTATTCTTTCTTGAAATTTAGCAAAACCTGCTTCAATTCCGTTTGAATCTATTTCTTCTAATGCAATTGTAATTGCTCTTGTAAGTCCTGGAATTTCAGTTAAATCTTGATCCCAGAATGATTTGTTTTGTAATGTTAAACGAGCGATTTTCTCGTAATCATCCGATTTCCATAGTCCGTTGAAAAAAGCTGTAATATCTTCACCATCTTTAACCGGTAAACTTTGCCCGTTCCAAGTTCCTTTGTAGAAACGAATTAAACTCGCTAATGAAAAAGTCAAATTAACAGGCAATTTTTTGTTAGTATTATAATATCCTAATAAACTAGGCAAAACTCTTACTTTGAATTTCGATACAGAATTTAATGCAATATCAGCAAGTGCATGTTTGATAAATGGATTTTTAAATCGGTCCATTACTTCCTCAGAATAGGCAGTAATCTCATTTTTGTCCATATCAAGAGTTTCACTAATTTCACTAATAACGCTGTTTACAAATTTCCCAGTAAAATCTCCGTTAACAGTTTCCATTACTAATTTATTACCATGCAAAAGTGAAAAAGGAACCATTGCCGTATGCGCACCGTTTAAAATACGAACTTTAATCATTTTAAAAGGACGTATATCATCAACGATTTTTACATTCAAATCTGTTTTGTGAAAAGGCAATTTTGCTTTTAGATCATCGCCACCTTCAATAGCCCAAAGGAAAAAAGGTTCAGCTGCAACAATTAAATTGTCTTCATAATCTAATTTATTATTGTATTCTTCAATTTCAGCTCTTGGATATCCAGGAACAATTCTGTCAACCAAAGTACTATGATAGGTACAAGCATCTGACACCCAAGTTTTAAATGCATCTTCTAATTTCCACAAATCAACATATTGTAAAATATATTTTTTAAGCGTCTCAGAGTTATAATCAATTAATTCACAAGGAATTATTGTAACTCCTTTAGAAGCATCTCCATTAAAATGTTTAAATCTTTCATATAATAAAACTGTCAATTTTGCAGGAAATGACACTGGTGGCTGCATATCTGGAGTATCACTTTCAATAAATTCAATTCCAGCTTCTGTAGTATTAGAAACAATAAACTGAAGTTCTTCTTCTTTAGCTAAAGCCAAATAATTTGTAAATTCAGTGTATGGGTTTATAGTTTTTACAATATTATTAATTAACACAATATCTTGAATCTTTTCACCTTTTTTAATTCCGTTCATAAACAAGGTATAAAGACCGTCCTGATCGTTAATCATATTTACCATACCGTCTTTCAAAGGTTGAACGACTGCAATACCTGCATTAAAATCAACTTCTTTATTCAGTTTGTCAAAAGCATAATCAACAAAGGCTCTTAAAAAGTTACCTTCTCCAAACTGAACTACCTTAATTGGCTGTAACTTTTCTAATCCTGTATTTATTCTATTTAATTTTTTCATTTTAAATTTTCTTTAATGCGTTATAAATAACCATCTATAAACCCTATTTCTTCATTTCTGCCTTTTAAATTGTAAATGAAACATTACACCCGATTGAGTAAAATAAAGCCGGCTGTGAGGAATGGCTAGCTAAATTTTTCAAGCGTAATGTTCAATTACAATCTCTAAAAATCTAAAAAAAACTTATAAAATAAGGAGTTTGGCATGATTACCCCTTAATCTTATTTTCTAATATCTTTTATAATGTCAAGAACTTGTTTCACTTTTGCAGATAAACCATCAAAGTCCTTATTTTCTAATATATCTTTTGAAATCAATTGCGAACCTAAACCAACGCAAGTTGCTCCAGCATTCAGCCATGAACTCAAACTTTCAACCGTTGGATAAACTCCGCCTGTCGGCATAATGTTTGTCCACGGGCACGGACCTTTTATTGCTTTAATGAATTCTGGACCGTAAGTATCAGCTGGAAATAATTTTACGATTTCACAGCCTAATTCTTCAGCTCTTGCAATTTCTGTCAAAGTTCCGCAGCCAGGAGACCAAAGTACTTTTCTGCGATTACAAGCAATTGCAATGTCTTCTCTAAAAACAGGTGTTACAATAAAATTCGCTCCCAAACTCATGTACAATGAAGCTGAAGCTGCATCCGTAATAGAACCAACTCCTAGAATCATTCCCGGAAGTTCTGCCAATGCATATCTGTTTAAAGCTCCAAAAACTTCATGTGCAAAATCGCCTCTACTGGTAAATTCCATCAATCTGGAACCTCCGTCGTAGCATGCTTTTAATACTTTTTTACTCAATTCGATATCAGAATGAAAAAACAACGGAACCATACCGTTATCCTTCATTGTCTGCGCAACCTCTATTCTTGAATATTTTGCCATTTTTTATTTAAAATTATCTTGATACTAATGCAGAACCATCGCCATCAATCATATTTTCAACTTCTTTTAATGTAACCAAGTTGTAATCTCCTGCAATTGTATGCTTTAAACAGCAAGCCGCAACTGCGAAATCTAATGCTCTTTGGTTATTATTTTGATATTCTAACAGTCCATAAATTAATCCGCCCATAAAAGCATCTCCACTTCCTACACGGTCTACAACTGGCGTAACTTCTTTTACTTTTGCGCTGTAAATTGCTTTTCCATCATATAAAATTCCACCGATTCTCTGGTGTGAAGCACTTACAGAATAGCGTAAAGTTGTTGCAGCAATCTGCAGATTCGGTATCAATTCAAACAATTTATCATATACAGCTGGAAGCGATTTCTCATCCTGATAATTCGGATTTACTTTCGGAATTCCCAACATGAAATACGCTGTATCAATATCTCCTAAAATCACATTGCTGTATTTTAGCATTTCTGGCATTACTTCGCTTGGCGTTTTGCCATATTGCCAAAGTTTTGATCTATAATTTAAATCGCAAGAAATTTTAATTCCTTTTTTATGAGCTACTTTAATAGCTTCTAAACAAGCTTCTGCTGCAGTTTGTGAAATTGCTGGCGTAATACCACTCCAGTGAAACCACTCTGCACCTTCTAAAACTTTTTCCCAATCAACTTGTCCTTTTTCTATTGTTGACATGGCACTATGCGCGCGATCGTAAACCACATTGCTTCCGCGTGTTCCGGCACCAGTTTCTAAGAAATAAATTCCTAAACGCTCTCCTCCATAAACTATGTTTTTAGATTCGACATTCATTTTTCTGATTTCTTTTAATGCAGAAAAACCAATTTCATTTTCAGGTAATCTTGAAACAAATTCAGCATTTACGCCATAATTTGCCAGAGAAACGCATACATTAAATTCACCACCGCCGTACGTAGCGCCAAATGCTGTAGATTGTGAAAAACGCAGATGTCTTTCTGTCGATAAACGAAGCATGATTTCTCCAAATGCAACTACTCTACTCATATTATCTTTTTTATATTTTACCATTAAGGCATTAAGAAAATTAAGCTTTACTTTATGTTTCCTTTGCCTTTAAAGGTTAAGTTTATTAAGCCAACTCGCTTAATTATCTTTATTATTTAAGTAACTATTTATTAAACCAAAAACTTAATTTTCTTAATACCTTAATGGTTCAAAATTTTTTAAAATTTGAAATATTCTTTAGCGTTATTATATGAAATATCAGAAACTAATTTTCCAATCCATTCCATATCATTTGGCAATTCTCCTCTTTTGATTTCATCTCCAAGAAGATTGCATAAAATACGTCTGAAATATTCGTGTCTTGGGAATGATAAGAAACTTCTAGAATCTGTTAGCATTCCAACAAAACAGCTAATTAATCCCATATTTGAAAGCGCATTTAACTGCTTTGTCATTCCGTCTTTTTGATCTAAGAACCACCATCCTGAACCAAATTGAACCTTTCCGCGAACGCTTCCGTCGTTGAAGTTTCCAATCATTGTTGCCATAACTTCGTTATCAGCTGGATTTAGGTTATAGATAATTGTTTTGCTCAATTTATCTTTGCTATCTAAAGCATTTAAGAAACCTGAAAGTTTTTGAGCCTGAGGATAATCTCCAATAGAATCCCATCCTGTATCTGGACCTAAAATTCTGTGCATACGAGCATTATTATTACGCAATGCACCTAAGTGAAACTGCTGTACCCATCCAAATTCGTGATACGTTTCGCATAAGAAAATCAAAACAGCACTTTGGAATTTTAAAGCTTCTTCTGGTGATATAATTCTGTTTTCTCTTTTCTTTTTGAAAATGGTAGCAATCTCAGATTCTGTAAATTCTTCAAAATAAATTTGATCTAAACCGTGATCGCTTAATTTACATCCGTTTGCATTAAAGAATTCAATTCTGTTTCTTAATGCAGCTTGCAAATCAGTAAAAGTGTTAATTGCAATACCGGACACATCCCCTAATGTGTCCAGATATGCATTATAACCATCATTAGCAATTAAGATGGCTTTATCAGGTCTGAAAGCCGTACTCATTTTGATTCCAGTCGAATTGTTTGCGAATTTCTTGTGATATTCTAAACTGTCAATTGGATCTTCTGTAGTACAAACTAATTCAGCGTTTACTTTTTTAAGAAGGTTTTGTGTGCTGTAAGCTGGAGAATTTACTTTCTCTGAAGTTTCGATGTAAATTTTCTCAGCCGATTTTTCATTCAATAAATCATAAATGTCAAAATAGCGCGCTAACTCTAAATGTGTCCAGTGATACAAAGGATTACGCATTGTGTACGGAACTGTTTTTGCCCAGTTTAAGAATTTATCTTTATCTGAACCATTTCCAGTTACAAACTGCTCGTTGATTCCTAATGTACGCATTGCACGCCATTTATAATGATCGCCATTGATCCATACATTCGTAATGTTATCAAAAATCTTATCCTCGGCAATAAACTGCGGATTTAAGTGATTGTGGTAATCAATAATTGGCTGGTTTTTAGAGTAATTGTGATATAACTCTTCAGCGTATTTATTTTCTAATAAAAAATTGTCGTGTATGAATGTATTTGCGCTCATTTCTTTTTAAATATAATTTGAGAATTATTCTTCGTTTGAAGGTTTTCCAATTGTTGCTAAGATTCCGCCGTCAACATATAAAATATGACCGTTTACAAAATCACTCGCTTTGGATGATAAAAATATTGCAGCTCCAGCTAAATCGCTTGGATCTCCCCATTTTGCCGCAGGAGTTCTGCTTATAATAAAATCGTTAAACGGATGTCCGTCAACTCTAATTGGTTTTGTTTGTTCTGTTGCAAAATAACCAGGTCCGATTCCGTTAATCTGAACATTGTATTTTGCCCATTCAGTTGCCATGTTTTTAGTCAGCATTTTTAAGCCTCCTTTTGCGGCAGCATAAGCAGAAACTGTATTTCTTCCAAGTTCACTCATCATCGAGCAAATGTTGATGATTTTCCCTTGACGTCTTTCGATCATTCCCTTTGCAACATGCTTAGAAACGATAAATGGACTTACTAAATCAATATCAACAACTTCTCTGAAATCTGAAACCTCCATATCAAGAAGCGGAATTCTTTTAATAATTCCTGCATTATTGATTAAGATATCGATTGGTCCAACTTCGCTTTCAATTTTTGCAACAGCTTCTTTTACTTGTTGTTCTTCTGTTACATTAAATTTATAACCTACAGCATTGATTCCTTCGCTTTTTAATTCTGCTACAGCATTGTCGATTTTTTCTTGAGAAGAATTTCCGTTTACTACAATTGTTGCACCAGCCTGACCCAATCCTTTTGCCATTGCCATTCCCAGTCCGTGCGTACTTCCTGTGATTAAGGCAACTTTTCCTTTTATATCAAATAAGTTTGTCATTTTCTTATCTTAAATCTGTGATTTTACAAACATCCATATCGCCGTAATCAAGGTTTTCACCTGCCATTCCCCAGATAAAAGTATAATTGCTAGTTCCTGAACCTGAGTGAATTGACCAAGGTGGAGAAATTACTGCTTGGTGATTGTTCATCCAGATATGTCTTGTTTCTTGAGGTTGTCCCATGAAGTGACAAACTGCTTGATTTTCTGGAATATCCAAATAAAAATAAACTTCCATTCTACGATCGTGAACGTGAGCTGGCATTGTATTCCAAACACTTCCTGGTTTCAATTCTGTCATTCCCATTTGTAATTGACAAGTTGTAACCACGCTTCCAATAATCATTTGGTTAACTGCACGGTGATTTGCCGTTTCCATTGTTCCCAACTGCAATTTATTAGCTTCAGCTAAACTTACTTTTTTAGTTGGATAAGTTGTGTGTGCTGGCGCAGAATTCAAATAGAATTTAGCCGGATTGTTTTTATCATCACTTTTAAAAACCACATCTTTATTTCCTGCTCCGATATACAAAGCATCTTTAAAACCTAACTCGTAAGAAGTTCCTTCAACTACAACAGAACCACTTCCTCCTACATTAATAATTCCAAGCTCTCTCCTTTCTAAAAAATAAGGCGCTTTTAAAGGATCAATTGTTTCAAGAGGTAAATCTCCTTTTACTGGAACTGCAGAACCTGCAATGTATCTATCGTAATGAGAATAAACCAACACTACTTCATCCTCTTGCATTAAGTCATCAATTAAGAATTCTTCTCTCAATTGTTGCGTATCATATTTTTTAACTGCTTCTGGACTTGACGCGTATCTTGAACTATATTTTGTCATAATTTTAAATTAATGTAATCGATTGCACAAAATTATATTTTTATATTTAAATAGCATAATTGAAACGAAAAAAATATTTCAATTCTGTCTATTTTTCTTTATAAATCAGTAATTGGAGCATATTTAGGAACTAGTGATTTCATTACAATCCAGCCAGTTAAGTAACAAACTGCACAAATTGAGAAAATGATAAAATATCCAGCTTCTATTCCTTTGAATCCCATAAAAACCATTTCAGATTCTTTTGCATAATCAAACAAAACTCCTGATCCTTTATTAATTAAAGTCGATCCTAAACCTCCTGCTAAACCTCCAATTCCTGTAATAGTTGCAATTGCTTTTTTAGGAAACATATCTCCAACAGTTGTAAAAATATTTGCAGACCAAGATTGGTGAGCGGCTCCTGCAATCCCAATAATGATTACTGGAACCCAATAACTAATGTATCCTAATGGTTGTGCAATTAATGCTAAAAGTGGAAAAAAGGCAAAAATTAACATTGCTCTCATTCTTCCTTCATAAGGATTCATTCCTTTTTTCTCAACAAAGTAAGTTGGAAGCCAACCTCCAATAATTGATAATAAAGTAATTAGATAAAGTATAAATAATGGAAATGCCGCTTCTGTAGAATCCATTCCGTAAACGGAACTTAAATAAGCTGGTGTCCAGAACAAGAAAAACCACCAAACACCGTCTGTCATAAATTTACCGAAAGCAAATGCCCAAGTTTGTTTGTATTTGAAACAGTCTGCTAAAGAAACTTTCGTAGTAGTTTCAGGAACGTAACCAACTAATTTACTATCTGCAATATCGTCTTGCTGAATATAAGCCAATTCTTCTGCTGTAACTTTAGAATGTCTTTCTGGTTTATCGTACATAAACATCCAAAATCCCATCCAAACAAAACCTAAAGCTCCGATAATGATAAAAGACATTTCCCAACCGAAAGATTTTGCAATAAATGGAATTGTAATTGGCGCTGCTAAAGCTCCAACTGTTGCTCCTGCATTGAAAATACTGGTGGCAAAAGCTCTATCTTTTTTAGGAAAATATTCTGCTGTAGTTTTAATTGCTGCCGGAAAGTTTCCTGCTTCTCCAACCGCTAAAACAAAACGAGCAAAAATAAATAAAGCAACACTTACATTGATTACCAATGCTGTATCACTTACTGTACTGATTATTTCTTTTGAACCATGAAATCCTACAAACCAATTTCCTGTAATAATTCCAGAAGTTGCGATTCCGCAAAATGCGTGAAGACAGGCACCAACAGACCAAATTCCGATTGCCCAAAGAAATCCTTTTTTAGTATCTAACCAATCTACAAATCTTCCTGCAAACAATAGCGAAACTGCGTAGAAAATAGAAAATAACGCGGTAATATTTCCGTAATCATTATTTGTCCAATGAAATTCTGGCGCAATAAAATCGCTCCAAGTTAAAGAAAGTACTTGTCTGTCAAGATAATTGATTGTTGTTGCAAAAAACAATAAGGCGCAAATACTCCAACGGTATTTTCCTGTGGTCTTAACGCTCTCATTTACTGCAACTGTTTCGGTTTGATTCATAGTTAGTGGGTATTATAGTTTTGTAATTTTTGGTAATCTTAATAAAACAATTGACTTCTGTTTAAAAATATTAAAATCAACAAATTAACACCTTCAAACAGAAACAATGTAATCGATTGCACAAATATAGTTTTTAATCTCTACAATCCAAATTAATTATATAAAAAATTATTTTAAGTATTTAAATTAATAAATTACATAAAAAAAAGAATACAAAATTACACATTAAACAATATATTTGTTAAAAGCTAACAGGTGAAATTCATCCTTTTTATGGGGTAAAATTGTACCGGAAAAGGTGTTTTAGGTGCATTTTTTTAATTAATTGAAATTGCCAAGATCAACTGTTACATTTTCTTCAGTTAAAATAAATAAAATATTGTAAAACAAATAATTAGCTATCAAATTGAAAAATAAAAAGTATGGATTTTACAAAAGAATAACATTAAGTTTTATTCTTTTCTCAGGGATATTTTGTTCAAATGCTCAAAATCAAGTAATTCCGCTTTGGAATAAAATTCCAGACGAAATAAAGGCGCCAGATTATAAAGAAAAGCCCGAAATTAAAGAAGGCAAAATGCAAAGTACAAGTCAGGTTTCTGTACCAACATTAAGCATTTTTATTCCAAAAGAAAGCAAACCGAACCAATCAGCAGTAATTATTTGTCCTGGTGGAGGTTATCAGCATTTAGCTTTTGATAAAGAAGGAGTAAAAGTAGCTGAATGGTTTAATAGCATCGGAATTGCTGCTTTTGTTTTGAAATATAGACTTCCAACAGATGCAACAATGAAAAACAAAAATGTTGGTCCGTTACAAGATGCGCAGGAAGCAATTCGTTACGTTAGACAAAATGCTTCAAAATGGAATATTGATCCAAAGAAAGTTGGTATTTTAGGATTTTCTGCTGGAGGACATTTGGCCGCAACTGCATCAACACATTATGATGACAAAGTCTATGAATCTGCTTATAAAGTAAGCGCTCGCCCCGATTTTTCTCTTTTGATTTATCCTGTTATTTCGATGGAAAATGAAATTACGCACAAAGGTTCGCAAACTAATTTGCTAGGAAATAATCCGTCACAAGAATTAATTGATTCATTTTCTAATGAAAAAAAAGTTACAGCACACACACCGCCAACTTTTTTGATACACACTACAGACGATACCGTTGTGATGCCTGAAAACAGCATAAATTATTATTTGGCTTTAAAGAAAAACAAAGTTACAGCAGAGTTACATTTATATGAAAAAGGCGGTCACGGTTTTGGATTAGGCGTAAATGACACAAGTAAATTTTGGACAAGAGATTGTGCAGAATGGCTTAAAGTTAATGGGTTTAATTAAGATAATTATCTCAACATAAAATAAAAAAACCACTCTAAAAAGAGTGGTTTTTAAAAAGATATGAAGAAGTCTGTTACTAACTCTATTTAAAAAAATAACCAACGGTTACTTGAAAAATTCTATTCTTCATATCACTTTTAATAATGTAATTTGTATTTGATGTTGCATCTTTAAATACATCATTATAAGACATATTATATCTTACGTCTGCATAAAACTTGTTCTGAAACTGATAACCCAATCCGAAATTCACAGACGCATCTACTCCATTTGAGTAATCTTTCAAATCAATTTTATCATGGTTATCATATCCTAAAAAGTTATCTTGATATTTGTTATTTGCTTTTAACAAAATTCCTACTTGAGGTCCTGCCTGCAAACTAAAACCTTTAGCCACATAATATTTCAGCATTATCGGAATATTCAAATAGTTTAAAGCGATAGTGCTTTTGTAATGCGAATTTTGAACTTCTGGATCTGAATAAGATAATTTCATTCCTTGCTGGCTAAATAGTAATTCTGGCTGCACAGAAAAACTTTTGGCTAATGGAATTTCTGCCATTAAACCTGCTGTAAATCCTGTTTTATCAGATGATTTCAGTTCATTTTCATCAAATGTAAGGCTCGAAATATTTAATCCTGCTTTTACACCAAGTTTAACCTTTTCGGTCTGTGCCATTGCGCCTGCACACATTAATAGTGCACAAATTATCAGCTTTGATTTTTTCATCGTATTTATTTGTTTTAAAGAAAGGCAGTTCTAAAAATTAAACTGCCATTTCTATCTTTAATTTGTTACTTTTTAATAATCTTAGCTGTATATTTTTTGCCTTGAACTGTACAATCCAAAATGTAAACTCCAGTTGTAAGCTGACTTACATTTACACTTGACGGAACGGCAGAATAGGTTTTACTCCAAACAGCATTTCCTTCCATAGAATAAATTTTCATTTGAGCTTCGCCTTCCACTTTATCAGCCAAGAAAATGTTTACATCATTTACAGCTGGATTTGGGAATACTCTGAAAGAATTCGTCAATTTTCCGATTAGAAGACCTTTAGAATCAATTGGAGCCGACATACTTGTACATCCGTGTGCATTTGTTACTTGAAGACTATAGCTTCCTTCCCAAATTGTCGAAACCATTTTTTCGGTTGCGTTTGGTAAAATTCTTCCGTTCAAATACCACTGATAACCTACAGCATCAGCAGAAGCCGTTATTTTATTTCCGTCTAAAACCTGAATTTCTGGAACTGTATTTTCAAGTACATTTATCGTTGTAGTGAAAATTTTACCTAATCCATTTTCATTGTAAACTGTTACGTAATATTCACCGCTTTCGGTTGTTTTGAAAGTTGGATCTGTAGAACCGTCAAACCATTCGTAAGCTGAATAATTTCCCGGATTTAAAACTACTTCAGGGCCACATAAATCGCCACTTTCTAACTCAGATTTGAAAGTATCGAATACAACTGTTACCTTCTCAGTAAGACTGCAACCGTTTCTCATTGTCGCTGTTACAATATAATCTCCTGCTTTATCAACGTCAATAGAATTGGTAGTTTCACCAGAATTCCATTTGTATGAAGCTGCTTCTAGTTCGTTAGCTAAAAAGTTTCTCTTCGCATCAAGATATACCGTTTTACCTGCATAAGCATGAACAACCGGAGTGTCAAATATTTTGAAATCTGGAGAAACTCCTTGATATATATAATTTTTGATAGTGTTATTATCTGCAATAATATCGCCCTCTAATTGAGCAGAGATTGTAAATATGTGAGAATCTCCACTGTCATCTAATTTAGGCTGTTTAATTAAAGTATATTCAATACTTTGTCCAACAGGAATTCCAGCTGCAATAGTTTCTGAAATCTTTTCTGAAGTATTAAGATATTCTAAATTTAATTGAATAGAATTTTCTTTAATAGCCATCTGACCTTCATTAGTCAGCCTCACTTTTACTGTGCTGTTACCGCAAATGTCTACTGGTGACAAGATTTTCAATGAAACATCAGAAACTTGCTCAGTAATCACTTTCAAATCATCCAAAATCATATATGAATATCCTTCTGACTTGGCGTGTCTAAGACGGAATAAAACTGATTTTCCAGCATATTTCGTAAGATTCACAGCTGCTCTTTGCCACTCTGTATCTGCAAAAGTTCCTTGTCTTTGATTTCTCCAGATTTCAGTCCATTCTCCGCCAGCAGATTTAATATCTAGAACTAAAGCATCGTTAACATTACTCTGCATTGCGTAATAAAATTCGACTGCGGTAGTATTTGCTGAAAGTTTATACATTGGCGAAATTAACTCTCCATAATAATAATTTCCTTCTAACTGACTGTATAACATTTTTCCATCTGCAACACCTGCATGATCTTTAAGCGGAATTGTCAAATAAGTATTATCTGGAGTTAGAACTGCTCTCCATGGATAATTTTCATCACTTTGATTAGAAATAAATCCTTTTGTTCCAAAAATTGATCCTTGTGTCAAACCATTAAAACTTTCTGAGCTTAATTCTGAAGCTTTTTCAATTACTTGGAAAGTTCCCTTAATACTTTGTGAACTTGGTGCACCTGCTGCGGTTGTTTTTACATTGATTTCGTAATTTCCAGCTGGTAATGCAGGAAGACCATTTAAAGTATAAACGATAGTTTGGCCAACCAGCATTTCATCATTTTTCTCCAAAACTACAGGATCTCCAATAACGGTTCCGTTTTGAGAAATTTGATACTCTACTTTCACTTTGTTTACCGGAGCATAAGATAAATTCTTTACACTTACAAAAAACTCGTGTGAAGGAGTATTTTCATAAACCGTTTCTGGAGCGCTAAAAGTTGATAATCTTAAAAAGTCTTTTTTGTCTCTAAGTTCGATATTATCTACCGCAAAACCGCTAGCAAATAATCCATTGTCATTATGAACAAATGCAACTTGTACACAAGATTTTCCAGCATAAGCAGTTAAATCTATTTCATATTCCCACCAAGCGCCATAATATGGCATTTTGAAAACTTCTTTCCATGTCTGACCTCCATCTGTACTTACTTTTACATATCCGTCAGAAAGATGTTGAGAATCTCCATATCCATCAAATGATAAATGTGCTTCTTTGTAATTTGTCAAATCAAATACTGGTGAAATTAGCATATCGTTTGCTTCATCACAGTTGCATTTGTCATCATTACTAGCCATAAATTTGGTATGATCTGCTAGAAACCAACCTGGAGATCCTAGATCTGGACGCGTTCCGTGTTTCCATCCAGCAGAACCTTTATTTTCAGCTGTTCTCCATCCTTTGTACTTATCGGCATCTTCAAAATCCATTTTGTATGGAAGTACAGAAATTTTCATGTCTTCATTCTTCCAATTATCGTACGCAAACACATAAGAGTTGTTGGCTTGTTTTACATCTGTTGTCATGTCTTCTGGAAAAACAGAAAATGTTACAGTATTTTCTCCTGTAGTCTGCAAATTAATACCAGAAACAGAATAAGTTAAAGTATCTTTAAACTTGGTGAAGTTTAAAGTTGTTTTCTCTGTTTTTGAAAAAACTTCTTTTTTTGCTGCATCAAGAATTTTAGTGGTAATATTTACTACTTGACTTGCTGTAGCAAAATTATTAGTTATTTGAGCTGTTACCACAGCATTATTGTTATTGATATCACATTTTCCTGCATCCATTTTTGCATTTAAAACCTCGATATCATAAGGTGCATCGCTAACTAAAATATTATCTACAAACGCTCCTAAAAATCCGTCATTATAATCATCTGTTTTGATGTGGAAACGAATTGCCACTTTTTTGCCTGCAAATTCATTTAAGCGAATTTGATAAGGATCTTTTTTCAAACTGTTATTTACTCCTGTAAACCATGGTCCTTCAAATGATTCATAATCATCATAATGTAAAATTTCAGGATAATTAACCGTTTCGATTTTTTTCCAGTTTTTACCTTTATCTTCAGAATATTCAACAATTAAACCGTCATATCCTTTGTGGAGCAGATAATACAAATCGAACTCGATATAAGGAGATACTGAATTTGTAAAGTCAAAGATTGGCGACTCTAAAACAAAATCAGCATTTAAGGCCACTTTATCAGTACTTCTTAAATCTACAGTTCCCCAATCATATTGTGATTTAGTCGCTCTAAACGATAAAGGATAATTTTGAAATAAAAACTTCTGATTTACATCGTTTAATGATTTTGTATTCCATCCTCCAGGAGTTCTTTCAAATCCTTCAGAATATGGTAATTGCGTAACAATACCGCTATAAGCAGCATTTAATATGCTGTTATTTGTTGTAACTGGATCTTGAGCCAATGTTACATAACCTTCGTAAGTATGCAAACCTGGTGCCGATAAATCAATAGAAGTATCAAACTTAACAGTCATTTCAGATTTGCCCTTAAAAGCTGTCTGTAATGTCACATCTTTCCAAATTGTCATGCTTCCTGCTTTGGTATTTGCATATCCAACTTTTAGAACCGTTCCTGCTGGAATGTCCTGACAGCCTAAATTATAAAATGTGATAGACGGAGTAAAACTTGCTGAAAGTGCATCTCCTGTATAATTAGGAAGATCTAATCCAGTTACTTTAATATTGAAATCTTTCTCTGCTGGAGCAACAGTTATGTTGGAAACAAAAGAAATTCCGTCTTTAGCGCCAAACTCTTCTATAGGTTTTACATCAAGTTTTATTTCGATATAATTTATAATAGTCGCCCCAACCTGATATGGAATTTTATCTTTAATTTCCATAACTCTTTCTTCACCAACTGCTAAGTCTTTACCAAAAGAAATCTTTCCGTCACTTGTATAAAAAGTGATTAATCTTCCTAGAGCATTTGCCATTGCTCTTAATTTGTAATTTAAAACCTCATCTGCTTTAATTACCGCTGTTCCTGTATTTCTAATGGTTACATAAAAAGGCTCATCTCCTTTTAATTGTCCGCAAGGAATAGAAGGATTTTCGACAGATACAAGTACGATTTGTTTATCTGAATAAGAAGGTCCAACTCCAATGGCATACCAAGCATTTGTAACCTGTTTATATTCTTCAGATCCTAAACCATATAAATCTTCTGTAGCCAATAAACTTGCCTGACGCATATCGCTAAAATTTGAAGAAGGCGACAAATATTCTGTAAGAGTAACGTAAGCTATTTTCTCTGCTTTAGCAAGACCAATAGATTTAACATTATAGCTATTGCCAAGATCATTTACTCCTTCTCCTCCTTCTACTAAAAGATAATACCAATAATTGGTAATTCCACTGTTCTGATGCACACCACCATTATCAATCTGGATGTTTCCAGGATTTGTCCAAAATTCTCCACCGTAAGTATCTGGCTGTCCAGCTGCTTTCGGATTAGCCATGCTTCTCAAACTTCCGTGAGAATATAACTCGTCACCTAGCATCCAGATATCATTTTTAGTATCTTTTCCAGCATAAAGTTCTATCGAAATTCCAAAAATATCACTGAAAGATTCGTTCATTGCTCCAGATTCTCCTTGATAGATTAATCCGGCAGAGAATTGTGTTATAGCATGAGTCATTTCGTGACCAGTAATTCCTAAACTTACAAAAGGCTGACCTACTCCATCTCCAAACTGCGCCCATCCTCCTGTCCAAGAAGCATTCTGAACATTGGTTCCTAAATGCGCCAATGCAAAAATTGTCATTCCATTATTATCAACACTATTGCGATCAAATTTTTCTTCGTAATAGTTCAAAGTCTTTTGAATTCCCCAATGAATATCAATTGCAGCTTCGTCATGATCTTTGTTGTATAAATCATTCCAGTTATTATCTTCATCGATAAATTCTGTAAGCACCTCATCTGATGCGTGTTCGGCATGATTCATATTCAAAGTATACATTGGCACTTTGTATTTTCCAACTAAATCTTCGAATCTATAACCATCTGAATATTGAGTTGTTCCAAAAGTTACATCTCCAGCAAATCTTGCTTTTCCTTTTCCTATTGCACTTCTTCCATCTGCAAAAGGTGATGCAGACGAACGTAAATCTCTACTTAAATCAATTTTCAAGATTACCTTTCCTGTATTTGCATCAACATACATAGTTTGGCTTGACTGAGGATTTGTTGCGAAAATGTCAAATTTCCAAGCCAAATGATATTCTGTCAATTCAGCCGAAAAATTTGGTCCAACATACACCAATTCTCCTTGTGGTTTTTTGCTGATTTTTTCATGAACTAAAGCCGATAATTTTTTGCTTTGCCAAACATATTCTTTAGCATTTACAGTATTTAAAGCGTTTTGTAATGCAGCCGATGCATTTACTTTATAATTACTGTTTGCAGGCAGTTTTTTACTGATGTATCCAAAAGCCTCAATTTTCTTTTTATTATCTCTAACTTTATAAATTGCTCCTTCTACAGGAACAGCATTATGCATTTGCTGATAGGTTGCCAAACTTCTGCCGTGTTTGTCTGAAACTGATTTTAGCTGCATTTTGTCTGCGTTCGACAATTCAAAATCTGCTTTTTTAACTTCGAATACATTTCTGATAGTCAAATTAGGCGATTTTGCAAAAGATCTCACTTTTGTACTGTCTGTACTTTGCACATTTTTAGCTGTCGAACCGCTTTGGTTTTTATCAAAAAGTTTCTGACTTGCTTTTGCGCGTTTATTAACAGCATCTGTTTCTTCCTGCGAAAGCGGAGTTCCTTTTACGCTTTTTTGAGCTAAAAGAATATTCGAATCATCATCCTGATTATTAATCTGATCCGTAGTTTTCTGAGAAACTTGATCCTTTTTTAGAAGTCCAACCGACGATCCTAATGCCGTCTGCGAATTCGATGTTTTGTTTTTTGGTAAAGGTGACTGAGCCATTCCGACGGAACAGACTAAGAAACCTAACAAAAGAAACAAATACCTGGGTTTAAAGTAAATTTGGTTCATTTTTTTAAAATTAAAATTAGTATTAAGGCTGCGAGTTAATAGAACAAGGGTTCGCAGAAAACCACAAAAGCAAGTTCTAAGAATCAATTCGGCGGTTGATTCTTAGAACTTGCTTTCGTTATTTTTTCTAGAATTTTTAAGAGTGCGCTCTTCTTTGTTTTTGTTTCTTCTAAAAGTTCTTCAAGACTTTTAGTTGGTTCTTCTTTTTTCTTCGAATTCATCAAACGTATTTCTTACAATAGTTTGGTAAAAGTAGACTGCCTCTTTAAGGCTCGAAAAAAAAGGACTAATGCAAAAACACTCTCATACAAAAAAGTGGTACCAAAAAAACACTCATTTTATTTTAAACTAAACAAAATCAAAAGATTATAAAAATATTTATTTTACATGTTCTCTGGTTTAAAAGAGTTTAAATAAGTAGAAAGATTTACTTTTTCGTTGGTTAAATCGAATTTTTTACGAAGTCTTGTGCGGGCATTTTCTATCGATTTAAAAGATTGTCCTGTAATTTGAGAAATTTCTTTTGTAGTTAAATCTAAATAAAGAAGCGCGCAAAGTCGGCGTTCTTTTGGAGTAAGAGTCGGATAATCGATTGTCAATTTATCGAAGAATGATTTATGAACTTGTTCGAAACTGATTTCAAATTCTTTCCAAATATCCGTATTCAAATCTTTTTCAAGGCGTTTTAAAACAATATCAATAGCTTGCTGCAATTCTTTATTTGCTGTTTTAAGTTTGATTTTTTTAAGGTCAGTCAGAATCTCATTAATATTATCTGTACGATGAATTTCGGACATTGCTTTTCCAACCAAAACCATATTTTTAGCTTCAAGGCTTTGTTTCAGTTCTTGTTCTTTTGCTTTTAGTTTTTCCTTTTCGAGCTGATTGCTAATATTTCGGTTTCGATAACGAATCAATAGTAGAATTAAAACCAATATTCCAACAACCAATATTAATCCAACAACATAATACTTAAACCTTGTTTTCTCTTCAACCAAAGTTCGAATCTGGCTGCGCACTTTATAATCTTGTTCAAGCCTTATTCTTTCTAGATTTACTGCTTTTTGTTCAATATTTATGCTATCGCTGATGTCATTGTATTTCTGAAAATAATGAACTGCATTTTTATAATCTTCTTTGCCTAAATAGGCTTGATAAAGTAATTTATTTAATCTTAAACCTGAAAAACCAAATAGATTATCTTTAGATAATTCTAACGCTTTTTTTGCATTCAGAATCGCTTCGTCTAATTTTTTTTCTTGAAAATTATATTCAGAAAGTGATTCGTAAGTAAAAGTTTTCAATGAATTATCGATAGAGGTATCCGTAAAAGAAAATGCTTTTTCAAAATAAAAATCAGCATTTTTCTTGTCTTTCTTTAAACCATAAGCTCTCGCTAAATTGGTATAAACGTAAACTTTTAAAGTATTGTCTTTTAATGTTTTTGAAATTGCATCGGCTTTATGATAATAATAAAGTGAAGAATCTAAATTTTTACTTAGATAAATTGTACCAATATTGTTTAAGATTTTAACAAGCTTATCCGATTCTTTTTTAGATTTCTGATAACGATATACATGCAAAAAATACTGAAGCGCTTTTTTTTCGTTATTACTTTTAGCATAAATAATAGCTAAATTATTTTCTACTCTTGCGGCTTCATCTACAATATTGTTGCTTTTATAAATTTCATAAGCCTTAAGATAATATTGCAAGGTAATATCGATAACGTCTTTTGTGTTGTAAATTTCTCCTGCTGCGGCATAAACTTTAGCCAAGTTCAAATCTGACTTTTCTGTTTTCTTTGCTTCCGTTTCGGCTAATTCTATATATTTTAATCCTCTTTCCCAATCAGAATCCTGAAGATTTTCGGCAATTTTTAATGCTAAATCAACTTTTTTCTCATGATTGTCAATAGTATTTAAACTGTCAATCAATTCTTTTGTTGAAGACTGAGAATGAATCGATAAAGAAAAAAGAATAAAAAATAAAGAAAATAATCGTGGTATCATTGGTAAAGATCTTAGGGAAAATCAAAATTAGATAAAAATTTTTCTAGGGAAGAAAAATAAAATCCCATTTCTAACGAGAAACGGGATTTTAAATTGTAATTAACTTTTGTATTATTGTTTAGGATCAACACTCAACGGAGGCAGCGATAATTCTTTGCTATTTAGCAATTGTTTAGCTTGCTCTATAGTTCTATATCTTCCAATTTCCATTGGTCCGCCATAAGAACCACTTTGTTGTGGTCTTGGAGGAATTGCTGCATACGTTTTCATGAGTTCCATAATTACTTGGTCAAAAATTACCATAGTCCAAGTTTTCTCCGTAAAACTGTTCATAAAAAGATCGTAACGTTCCTGCGGATCCTGCCATAAATCATAAATAGCGGGAACAGTTGCAATATAGGTTTGATCGCCTCTCCAACCCAATTGCTGTCCTGGCATATCGCTTCCTGCTTGCGCTCCGTTATCTCCTCTTGTATTAAATACGGCTTTCCATTTTCCTATACGAACCGCTCCTGGAGACAATTCATTTTCTGTGAAGTAAAACCATCTGTCACGAAGCGGTTTTCCTTTTTTAAATAAAACATTTGACATATCATAGCTATCAAAAACCATAGGTTTTCCTTCTCTATCATTTTTTGGAAGCTCTACTCCTGCAAGTGCTGCAAATGTTGCCATCAAATCTAAACCTCCAACAATATCGTGGCTTACGCTTCCTGCTTCAATTTGTCCTGGCCACCAAGCAATTGCTGGTACACGGCTTCCTCCTTCTCTATCAGTTCCTTTTGAACCTCTAAAAGGAGTATATCCTGCATCTGGATGCACATCTTGCCAAGTTCCATTATCTACAGTATAAATTACAATAGTATTTTCTGCAATACCAAGCTGACGAATTTTATCCATAATACGTCCTACGTTATAATCCATTTCTACAACGGCGTCACCATATTTACTTTTTGCAGGAGATTTTCCAACAAATTGTTTGGAAGGTAAATTCGGCTGATGGTTTTTAGCAAAATTGATGCACATAAAAAACGGATCTTTTGATTTACCATATTCATCAAGCTGTTTCAAATTATTATCTACCATATTTATGTCTAATTCAGCAATATTTTCTTCAGTAACAGGACCTATATCTCTTGCTGGTTTACCAGCTTCTCCCTCCAAAATTCCTTTTGTAGATTTTTTTATAAATGCTGTAATTTCAGGAGACATATCTGGATTCCATGAAGGAAAACAATAGGTATAGGCATTTAAATGATATAATACGACATTCTGCATTTTATCAAAACCATGAGCAATCGGCATTGCATAATCGGCTTCGCCTAAATGCCATTTACCAGAAAAATAGGTCTTGTAATTTGCTTTTTTTAGCACAGAAGCCAATGTCCATTCTGCAGCTGGAAGTCCGCCGCCTTGTCCCTGAAAAGCAACTGTTGTCATACCGCTTCGATTCGGAATACGGCCTGTAATCATAGCTGCTCTTCCTGGCGTACAGCTTGGCTGTCCATAAAAAGACCAAAACTGCATTCCTTCTTTCGCCATTTTATCTAGATTTGGAGTTGGCATTCCACGCCCGACACCGCCTCCGTAAACACCTAAATCACCCCAACCAGTATCGTCAGAAATAACCATAATAATGTTGGGCTTCTTTTTGGTTTGTCCGTTTATAATTCCAATAGAAATAAAACAGAGCAAACTAGTAAAAATTACTTGTAAGTGACTTTTTCTCATGATTTTAAAGTTTAATTATATTGCTATTTTGTTTGTTTTCTTATTAATCTGCACCGCCATCAACACTGTCAAAAGTTTCCCTTTCTTTTGGTCTGATACTGTATTTTAAAGACAACATTGGACCGTAATAAACATCAAATTGGTCTCCGTTTGTACGGAGTTGCATTTGCCCAATTATACCTGCCAAAAAGTGAAGGTTGGGCGTAATTCCTGCACTATAATAAACTGAAAGTCTGAAAATATCAAAGTGTTCTTCAGCATAATCTTTTGATGCGAACTTTAACATAAGCTCTGTGTAATACCCTAAATTTGGCGCTAGAAACAATGGTTTTTCTTTAGTTTGGCGAAGAAAATGATTTACACCAAACCTTGCTCGTAATCTTGGAATTGTCTGTGGCACGCCATTTCTATCATCAAAAAATTTAGTTTCAAAACGGACTTGTTCAAAAATAGATCCCTTTGGCATTGCTTGAGTATAAGTTCCCATTACAATTAATCTGTTCTCGAGTGTTTTATAATTGCCCATTTCTTCTACGGCATATTTTTGATTATGCGCATATCCGAGCCACAATTTCATATTCTTAAAACCAGAATATACAATCCAAGGTCTTACTACCACACGCTGCGTATATTCAAACGGATTTGTGGAATTATAAGCTCCTTGCGTAACTAACTGAAAATCGACCTGACCGCTCAAATTCCATTTATCATATATCGGAAAAGCAATATCGCCTTCTGAAATAGAAGCAGGAATAAAACCCATAGTATAGGGAGCATCTAATTGGGCGTATATAAAAGATTGGCAGATAATGCAGAACAAAATAGTAATCGTCTTCTTAATTTTACTCATAGCTTTTCTAATTAAAATCTTCAGTACTATTTCATTTCATTTTTATTCTATTCTGTAGTTAATAGCTTTTTCATTAAAATATGACATTAAAGTCAAATACTAATTCCGACTGATTGTCAAACAATTATCGAGTACTAAATTAATTCTAATCGTTTGAAGAAAATTTTTAAACATGTTGCAAGTTATAATTTGCAACAAAGTTTTAAAGTTTATAATAGAAGAAAAATATGCGCCAAAAAGACTTTAAATCCAGTTCTAAAAAATCTTTTTTACAATTACCAGTAATTGGCTTACAATATTCCGTAATCTGCAAACTATTAAAAGTGTATTTGCTTTCAAACTTTGTATTCAATAAAACTTTAAGAAATGAAAAAGATTAAATTAGGAAATCAAGGATTAATTATTCCTCCAATAGGTTTGGGATGTATGGGAATGACAGGTTTTGAAGAGGCCAATATGTATGGTGCAGCAGATGAAAATGAAGCTATAAAAACAATTCATCTTTCGCTAGAAATGGGAGGCAATTTTTTGGATACAGCAGATTTATACGGTCCGCTAAAAAACGAACAGCTTATAGCAAAAGCTATTGGAAAAGAACGTAACAAATATATTTTGGCTACAAAATTTGGTTGGGAAATTGACGATGCTGGAAAAGTAACTTGGGCGATAAACGGAAGCAAAAAGTATATCAAAAAAGCGGTAGAACGTTCTCTTAAAAATTTGAATACCGATTATATTGATCTTTATTACATGCACCGTCTTGACAAAAATACTCCAATTGAAGAAACGGTTGATGCGATGAGCGATCTTGTTAAAGAAGGCAAAGTGAAATATTTAGGTCTTTCTGAAGTGTCTTCTGAAACAATTAAAAAAGCACATAAAATTCACCCTATTACCGCTGTTCAAAGTGAATATTCTTTGTTTGAAAGAACCGCAGAAGAAAGAGGCGTGCTAAAAACGCTTAAAGAATTGGAGATTGGGTTTGTTGCTTATTCTCCTTTAGGACGAGGTTTTTTATCAGGACAAATTCGTTCAATTGATGATCTTCCAGAAAATGATTTCCGCAGAGCTATTCCTCGTTTTCAGGAAAATTATTTTCATAAGAATATTGAATTGGTTAAAGCAATTGAAAACATGGCAGAAGAAAAAAACATCACTTCATCTCAACTTGCTCTCGCATGGATTATTAGCAAAGGAATTGTGCCTATTCCAGGAACTAAACGCAGAAGTTATCTCGAGCAAAATATAAAAGCTACTGCCGTAGAATTAAGTCCAGAAGATCTGCTAAAACTTGAAAGTATTGTACCTTTGGGAACTGATACTGGAGCTCCGTATGACGAATTCAGTATGGGACTTCTAGACTAACTTAAAATAAGCGTTTATGAATACTATTGCATCTGTTTCTGCCTTTCATCGCCTGCTTTCTCTTCCAGAACCCAAACATCCAATGGTAAGCGTTATAAATTTATCGGAAAGCATTTTTTTGGAAGATGAAATCTGGAAAGGATTTACAAATAAATTTTACTGTGTCGCTTTAAAAAGAGACGCAAAAGGAAAAGTTAGATATGGTCAAGGGCATTACGATTATGATAAAGGAGTATTAAGTTTTACTGCACCTAATCAGGTGCAGTATTTAGATTTTCATAATATGGAATGTGGAGCTGGATATCTGCTGATATTTCATGAAGATTTTATTTTAAAACATCCTTTAGCGCAAAAAATACACGATTTTGGATTTTTCTCATATGCTGTAAATGAAGCGTTGCATTTATCAGAACAAGAAGAAAAATATCTGATAGAAATTCTCGACAGAATTGACAGAGAATGCCAGCATATCGATCATCATACACAAGATATTATTCTATCGCAGATTGATCTTCTTCTAAACTATTCGAGCCGATTTTATGAAAGACAATTTATAACCCGAAAAAACAACAGTCACACTTTGCTTTCTAAATTTGAAAGATTTATAAATGATTATTATAATGAAAGCATAAAAGAAAAAGGTCTTTTAAGCGTTGGTTTAGCTGCTGAAGCGATGAATCTTTCTCCAAATTACCTCAGCGATTTTCTTAAAATACATACCGGTCGCAACGCGAGTGAACATATTTATGAAAAATTGATAAATAAAGCCAAAGAAAAACTATCCGTAACCGAATTGTCTGTTAGTGAAATTGCTTACACTCTTGGTTTTGAGCATCCGCAATCGTTTAGCACGCTTTTTAAGAAAAGAACACAAATGGCTCCTTTAGAATTTCGAGAAAAAATTAGGAACAATTAAAATCTGAAAAGGCTTAAATCTACATTAGTAACGATTTTTATATAAGTTTTTGCAAGTTCTATTTTTTTTATATTTTTGTATCGATCATTACAAAATAAAATTCAAAATGAGAGGAAGACCAACCCTACATGAAGATTCAAATATTATAAAAAAAGCTCAGGAGATTTTTTGGAAGAAAGGTTACAACGCAACCTCGCTAAGCGATTTACGAAAAGCTACGGGCGCAGGTGCGGGAAGTTTTTATAATACTTTTAAGAGAGGCAAAAAAGAAGTTTTTGAAAAAGCCATTCAAGAAAGAAGACTGGCTTTTGATCTTTTTAAGGAAGAATTAAATAGAAGTAAATATCCATTAGAATTAATCAAAGACTTTTTTAAAAGCATTGCAGACGCAGATAAAAATGAACATCTTAAAGGCTGTATCATTGCTAATACTGTAGTTGAAATGACTTATATTGATGAAGATCTTGAAGCAATTTCTGTACAGATATTAAAAGAAGTTGAAGAAATGTTTACCGAAGTTATTAGAGATGAACAGAAAAAGGAAAATATAAAAACGCACACTTCTCCAGAAATTCTTGGAAAATATCTTATAACATTTTGGTGCGGACTCAATACACTCCGCAGAATGTATCCTGACAAAAAGGTATTAAGAGAACAAATCGAAATGCAATTAGCTGTTATCAGCTAATTTTTTTGAACATTTATGTATCAATCATTACAAAATTAAACAAACAAAATGAATTTAAAATTAGAAGGAAAAAAAGCTTTCATCAGCGGATCAACACAAGGAATTGGTTTTGCAATTGCACAACATTTACTAGCAGAAAATGCAGAAGTTATTATTAATGGAAGAAATAGAGAAAAAACTAAGTTGGCTGTTCAGAAATTATTAGCTGAATTTCCTAACGCAAAAATTTCTGGGTTTGCAGCTGACTTTGGAAAAAAAGACGAAGTTGAGGAATTAGTACAAAAACTAAATGATATTGACATTCTAATTAATAACGTTGGCATTTTCGAATTAAAAAATTTTGAAGAGCTAGAAGATGAAGATTGGTACAAATTTTTCGAAATCAATGTTATGAGTTCGATTCGGCTTTCAAAGAAACTTTTACCTTCAATGTTAAACAAAAAAACAGGAAGAATAATTTTTATCTCTAGTGAATCTGGATTAAATATTCCGGGAAACATGATTCACTATGGAATCACAAAAGCAGCAATGTCAGCTGTTAGCAATGGTTTATCAAAACTTACGAAAGGCACAGAAGTTACGGTAAACACCATTCTTGGCGGTCCAACTTACTCGGACGGCGTGGCTGCAACTATAGAACAAATTGCCGCAATGCAAAACCTTAAAGTAGAACAAATGAAAAGCCTCATCGTACAACAAACCAATCCAGATTCCTTACTGCAACGATTTATAAATCCATCAGAAATTGCTTCATTAGCAGTTTATCTTTCTAGTCCGTTATCAATAGCAACTAATGGAGCTACTTTAAGAGCCGATGGAGGTGTTTTAAAAACGATCTAAAATTTTACTTTTATCATCATTAAAATCAAGAAAGCCAGAAAAATTATTTTCTGGCTTTTTTAATTTTTAATTTGAAGTATCTTTTAAAAACCTAATTAATCCTTTCATGTGGGTTTCTTGGTCGTCATACATACTCATATGGTGCTATCTGTTAAGTAGTTTTTTTAAATCAGCGCTTTTGTTCTCAAAAGGACTTTCTTTTTTTGCATTCAGTTAGAAAAAAGCATTTCGAAATAAGGTCATAAACTATACTTTTAAGTTATTTGAAATTCTAATTTTAAGTATTTATTTGATATTATAGATTTCATTACAAGATATTTAAATAATTCCCTCTGCATTTTTTAATTTATAAAAAACTTTCTTCGTTTGCTATGAATTCTAATTTTGCCAAAATAATTGCCAGTTTGTTTTCTATTAAATCTTTTCCGTCGCGCCATTCTTTCTTAATAGATTCTCTTTTAGCGCGAAGTATAAATTCTCCTGTAAAAACGTATTCAGATGTTTCTCTTTTCCCTTCAATGGTAATTCTTTTTAATGCTTCTCTTAAATCAATTTCGATTTCGATTCCATTAGTAAAAAGAATACAATCAGAACCGCTTTTATTTTTTTTTAATTGATGACCGCGATATTCTAAAAGCTTTATAAACGCATCCATAAATAATAAAGCTCTATTTATGCTCTTTTCGGATACATTTAAACTTAAAATCTCAAGAAAATCATTATCGTTTTCCTTTAAATTTTTAAAATAATCTTCTGTAGCAGAAACGATTTTAGAAGGATTCTCAAGCTTTGGTTTCACTATCAATAAATCCGTTAGATTTTTCCTTATTTGATTAACCGAATCAAGCAACGGACTAGATTTTGATGTGGGCCTAGATTGCATTTCATATCTTTTCTTTAGAATATAAATTTGATTGCTCCCACTATAATCTATTGAAAGTTTTGGTGTTTTTGATCTTTTGTATTCTGGTTTATTCCAATGGCGGTTATTGGGTAAAGAAATTTGCATTTTACTGCAAGCATTTTTTATTCCCATAGTGGAAATTTCATAATGCTTTGCAATTTGAATAAGTGGAAATTTCCAAACCAAGTTATACAGTTCTATCCGTGTAAAACTAACTTTGTCCATATTTAAATAATGATCAACTGAAATAAAAAACACCATTTCTGTTTTTGTCCAGAAATGGTGAATTATAATAAATAACTATTCTACTCCGCCTCCTAAAGCTCGGTAGAGATTTATTGCTGCATTGAGTTTTTCTAACTTTATTGTTACAACGTCTAAATCATTTTGAAGTGAACTGTTTTGAGCAGTGATAACTTCTAAGTAATTTGCCATTCCGCTTTTATAAAGAAGAGAAGCATCTGCAGTTGCTTTGTCTAAAGACGTTGCTTTTTCTTTTGCTAAAACAATTCTTTCGTCTGCATATTTTAGTCTTGACATGGCATCATTAACTTCTCCAACAGCAGTAATAAAAGATTGTTTAAACTGAACCGCCGCTTTTTCTTGTTCTAAAACAGCAACTTCATAAGCGGTTCTTAAGGCTTTTTTTCTAAAAATTGGCTGTGCTAAATTGGCAGCAATAGTTTTAGTTAAAGATCCAGGAAAATTGAACCAAGTATCAAACTCAAATGAATTTACTCCAATAGACGGATTTAAACTTAAAGTTGGATACATTGCCGCTTTTGATAATCCTGTTTTTGCTGTTGCAGACATTACAGCATATTCGCTTGCTTTTACGTCTGGTCTTCGGCTTAAAAGTGAAACTGGAATTCCTGTCGGGAAAACAACCGAAATTTCTGCGGCGTCAATATTTCCTGCTCTTTCAATTTTGTCTGGATATTCTCCGCATAAAATCTGCAAAGCATTTTCTTGAACAGCAATATTTGCTTTCGCTAAAGGCACTAATAATTCAGCCGTTTTTTTCTGAGCTTCGGTCTGATTTACCGCTAAAGAACTTATAGAACCTGAATTGTATTGCAATTTCATCATATCTAAAGTACTGGTACTTAATTCGATGTTTTTCTCTGCAATTTTCAGCTGTTCATCTAAACCTAAAAGATTGTAATACGATTGTGCAACTTGAACAATAATTCTGGTTTTTAAAGCCGATAGATTTTCTTTCTGACCAAAATAAGCCGCTTTTGCATCTCTTTTCTGCATGACAGCTTTTCCCCAAATATCAGCTTCCCAAGACAATTTTAGCGTGGCGCTGTAATCGTCCATGTAATCTTTGCTTGTAAACTGCGAACTCAAAGATCCGTTTAATGAATTTTTTGAAAGATACGAACGGCTCGCGCCTGCGTCAAAATCAAGTGTGGGAAGTAAGGACAGCTTGGCTTGTTTGTAAGCAAGATCAAGCTGTTCCATACTTTTCATTGCAATAAGCACCTCATTATTTTTAACGAGGGCTTTTTCAATTAAATTAACCAACAAAGGATCTTTATAATAGTTTTTCCACGGAAGCAAAACCGTATCTCCAGTTACAGCGATTTCTTCACGGTATTTTTCTGGAGCATTTAAATCTGTACGGGCATATTTTTTTCCTACTACGCACGAAGTCATAATCGTTGCGGTAAGTAAAACAATTCCGATTTTATATAGTGTTTTCATTATTATTCTTTTATGGTTTGAACTTGTACTGCAATCTTCTTTCCTGATACTTTTTCCTGTAAATATTGGAATACAATGAAAAGCAACGGAATCACAAAAATTCCCAATACAACACCGCTAAACATTCCCACAGCGGCACTCACACTTATTGATCGGTTTCCGACTGCTGTTCCTCCAGAAGCGAACATTAACGGAATCATACCTACAATAAAAGCAAGCGAAGTCATTATAATTGGTCGTAACCTTGATCGTGCTCCTTCAATTGCCGCTTCTATTATTGATGATCCGCCGAGACGTCTTTGTAAAGCAAATTCTACAATCAAAATCGCGTTTTTCGCCAAAAGTCCGACGAGCATAATTAATCCGACCTGAACATAAATATTGTTATCTAGACCAACCGCTTTAATTCCTGCGAAAGCTCCTAAAATTCCTGTTGGAATAGAAAGCAATACTGCAAGTGGCAATAAATAACTTTCGTATTGAGCAGCAAGCAGAAAGAATACAAACAATAGACATAACCCAAAAATGGCAACAGTCTGGCTTCCTCCTGCTTTTTCCTCAAGACTTAAACCTGTCCATTCGTAACTGTAATCTGCTGGAAGTTTGTCTAAAACTTTTTCTAGATTCCCCATAATCTGACCGTTACTATAACCTGGCAATGCCATTGCTGTAATATTTACCGAATTATAAAGGTTGTAACGATTTACCGATTCTGGTCCATATACTTTATGGAATTTCACAATCGATTTTACTGGAACCATTTGCATCTCAGCATTTCTTACGAAAATTTCATTAAAGGCATCTTCGTCCATTCTAAAAATTCCATCGGCTTTTACATTCACTCTGTAAAATTTACCAAATCTCGAAAAGTCAGCAGATTGATCTCCTGCAAAATACGTTTGGATATTTCCTAAAAGTTCCTTGATATTTACACCCATTTGACGCGCTTTGTCTTCGTCAACTTCTAATTCTAATTGCGGATAATCTGCCCTAAAAGTCGTGTAAGCATATTGTACTCCAGGTTGTTGCATAATCTGAGCGATAACTTTGTCAGACATTGCTTTTAAAGTTTCTGGACTTCTCGCCATTCTATCCTGCAAAACAATTTCTGCACCACTTGTTACACCAAAACCTTCAACTGGAGGCATTCTGAAAACCATAATCTGACCTTCTTTAATTTTAGCCAGTTTTCCGTTTACCTCATTCATAATTTCGTCAATATCCTTAACTGCTCCTCTTTCTTTTTTAGGTTTTAATTTGATAAATCCTAAACCGTAAGCAGGGCTGGCACTATTACTCAAAATATTAAATCCTGTAATACTCGTATTAACATCAATAGCTTCTACAGAACCTAATTCTTTTTCCATTTTTTGAATTACCGCAGTTGTACGATCCAAAGCCGTTCCTGGTGGCATTGATAAACTGTATACCATGAAACCATCATCTTCTAACGGAACGAAACTTTTTGGTGTCGACATCATCATATAAACAGCAATTGCCGTAATTCCGGCAACTAATCCAGCTGCAATCCATTTTCTTCCAATTAAAAAACGAACACCTTTGATATATCTTCCCGTTAAATTTTCGAAACTGCTATTAAATCCAACAAAAAAACGTTCTTTAAAAGTCGTTTTATGTTCGTTATTTCCATGTTTATCTCCGTGATTTTTTAACAAAAGTGCGCATAACGCAGGCGTTAAAGTCAAGGCATTTACAGCCGAAATGATAATCGCAATTGCCAATGTATAAGCGAATTGTTTATAGAAAATTCCTGAAGATCCTGTCATAAATCCAATCGGAATAAAAACCGCAGACATAACCAAAGTAATTGAGATAACTGCTCCGGTAATTTCTGCCATCGCGCTATGTGTAGCTTCTTTAGCTGTAATTTCTGAATCTTCTTCCATTTTACTGTGAACGGCTTCTACAACCACAATCGCATCATCGACCACAATTCCGATTGCTAAAACCAAAGCAAAAAGTGTCAGGATATTAACCGTAAATCCGAAAACCAACAGAAAGAAAAACGTTCCGACAATTGCCACAGGAACCGCAATCGCCGGAATAATCGTCGAGCGAATGTCTTGCAGGAAGATAAATACTACGATAAATACCAGAATAAAAGCTTCAAACAAAGTCGATTTTACCTGTCCTGTCGCTTCATCCAATCTTTCTTTGGTACTCATTACATTAACGTATTTTATACCTGGAGGAAAAGATTTAGATAATCTTTCTACTTCCTTATTGATTCCGATTTCAATATCATTGGCGTTTGAACCCGAAGTTTGTAAAATTGCCATTGTAACGGCATTTTTACTGTTCGATTTATTATCACCGCTGTACGAAATAGAACCAAATTCTACTCGTGCAACGTCTTTTAATCTTAAAACATTGCTTCCGTTATTTTTAACTACAATATTTTCATATTGTTCTGGTTTGTTCTTTTTTCCTTTGTAACGAATTACATATTCTAAAGCCGCTGAAGATTCTTCTCCTAATTTTCCAGGAGCCGATTCTAAACTCTGCTCTGCAATTGCCTGTGTAACATCTGAAGGTACTAAACCAGCATTTGCCATTTTACGCGGATCAAGCCAAACTCGCATCGAATAATCTTTCTGACCAAAAATTTGAACCTGCCCAACACCGGGAACACGTTTCATTTGAGGTACAAGATTTATATTGGCATAATTCTGCAAAAACAACTCGTCATACTTAGCATTATCTTCTGTATATAAATTGAAGATAACAATCATACTATTTTGTTGTTTTGAAGTCGTAAGCCCCATACGAACTACTTCTTGAGGTAATTTTGGAGTTGCCTGCTGTACTCTGTTTTGAACGTTTACAGCAGCCTGATCTGGATCGACTCCTTGCTTAAAAATTACGCTGATAGAAAAAGATCCGTCGTTACTGGCAGTAGATTTTATATACTGCATATTTTCAACTCCGTTAATCTGTTCTTCTAATGGCGTTACCACCGAACGAATAACGGTTTCACTATTTCCTCCAGGATATGAACCACTTACCATAACGGTTGGAGGCGAAATATCTGGGAATCTCGTTACAGATAATCTCGTAAGACCTATAATCCCCAAGATAACCAATACAATGGAAATGACTGTAGCCAAAACTGGCCTGTCTATTATTTTCTTTAACATGGAAAATGTTATTTTTTATATTAAATCAAAAAATTATTTGCTGCTAAGATTTTTTGCAGCCGTTTTTGGAACAACTTCCATACTATCATAAAGTACATCGATAGAATTAAGCGCAACTTTGTCGCCTGATTTCAAACCTGATTTTACGTAATAATTCGCTCCAGAATTTCCTGCAATTTCAATTGGAACCATTGCTACTTTATTGCCTTCTTTCAAAACAAAAACAAAAAATTTATCCTGAATATCTTTTACACTCGCCATCGGAATTGTAATAACAGAAGACAAATTCTTGTTCAATACAATTCTAGCAGAACCTCCAGAACGCAATTCTTTTTTAGGATTTGGAAAAATAGCTTTTAGAGCAATTGTTCCTGTAGCGCGATCTATATTTCCACTGGCAACTTCTAGTTTTCCTTTTTGATCATATTCGCTGTCGTCTGCCATAATCAAACTCACCGATTTATCTGATTTTGAATCTTTTGAAAAAGCCAGATAATCGGCTTCTGTTAGAGAGAAATACACAAACACGTTATTAATTTCTGAAAGCGTTGTTAATGGAACAGCGTCGTTTGGCGTAACTAAATTTCCAATACGATTTGGAATACGGCTAATATAGCCGCTTACAGGAGCTTTAATCAAAGAGAAATCGGCATTTAACTGAGATGATCCTAAAGCGGCTTTAGCCTGTGCTACTTGTGCAGTTGCAGCTTCATAATTTGCTTGTGCAGTTTTTAACTGCATGTCAGAAAAAACTTTTCCTTCAACCAAAGGTTTAATTTTCTCGACTTCTAGTTTTGCATTTGCTTGATTTGCTAATGCATTTTTATAAGCCGCACGACTGTTGTTTACCTGTTCTGCATAAACATCGCCTTTTATTTTAAAAAGAGATTGCCCTTTGCTTACATAATCTCCTTCTTTTACATAAATCGCTTCCAGATAACCTGAAACTTGCGCTTTTATATCAACGTTTACAGTACCTTCAACAGTACCTGGATATTTTTTTTCGATATCTCCAGATGCCGAACTTGTCTGAAGAAAGTCAACTTCTGGTTTAGGAGGTGCCATTTGCGCATCTCCACTCTTTCCGCATGAAGAAAGCGAGAGGATTATTAATAAAACCGCAATCATACCAATTGCTTGATTATTCTTAAAAAACTGTTTTGTCATTTTACTTTTCATTTTAAATGAATTACCTCAAATTTGGCAGCAAAATAACAGCTGAAAAGAGCTTTTTTAAGGAAGAAAGTTACCCAAACGGCATTTTTTGACACTGAAACGGAGGTTTGGAATTATGCCGCTAAGGCGCTAAGGCGCAAAGTTTTTTTAAGAATATGAAAAGGAATCTCGCAAAGATGCAGAGTCGCAAAGTTTTCTTTTTTGCCAAAGATTAAAGAATTTGTTTCTCTCTCAGATTTAGTAGATTTATGACACATTATTTGTCATCCTGGCGAAGGATCACACCAGAAACTCTACAAAGATTTACTGTAGATTGCAGAGCTACTTACGAAGATTTCTCGATCCTCGAAATGACAAATATTATCGCAAAATGTAATAAAAAAAACTTAGCGCCTTAGCGCCTTCGTGGCAAAACAAAAACCTTAGCATCTTAAAATCAGCGATCCATCCACTGTTTAAACAAAGGCGTTTTTTCTCGGCTAATAATTACTTCGCGTTCGGGATCTCGTTTTAATTGGATTTTCAGTTTTGCGTTGAAGTAGTTCGCAATAGATTTGATGCTTTCGGCGCGAATAAAAAATTGGCGATTAGCTCGAAAAAAGATATTCGGATCTAATTCTTGCTCTAATTCTTCCATTGTTTGCGGAATCGAGATAATTACACCCGATTTAAGAAATAAATTACTGGTTTTAAATTCAGAGTAAATAAAGTCAATTTCTGAAACATCAACGCTTTTGTAACCGTCGCGATACGTAACTAAAAAACGCATTCTAAATACTGGTTTCTGAATAAGTTCTTTTAAAATTCCAGTAATATTGGTATAACTAGTTTCGTTTTTATTTAATGATTTAAATTTTGTTAAAGCATGTTCCAATTCGTTTTTTTCGATTGGTTTCATCAAATAATCGATGCTGTTTACCTTAAATGCTCGAATTGCATATTCGTCATAAGCGGTAGTAAAAATTACAGGACAAGAGATATTCACTTCATCAAAAATGGCAAAACTCAATCCGTCAGCCAAACGAATATCCATAGTAATTAAATCTGGAGTAGGATTTGAATTTAACCATGTTACCGTATCTACAACGGTGTCAATAATGCCTAAAATTTCACAATTTGGTTCTAGCTCTTCAAGCAGTCTTTTTAAGCGGCTTGCATTGATACTTTCATCTTCTACAATTAAAATTTTCATAACTCTTAAATTAATGGAAGACGCACCTCATAATAACCGTTTGATTCACTAAAACTCGGCATTTTTTGAGATAAGATTTTATAACGGAATTCAATATTTTTATTTCCAATTCCAGTTGAAATCAGACTTTTTCCAGCAGTTTGCTGCAATTTATTTCTAACAATAATATCACCTGAATCGGATAAAATAGATATTGTAAGCGGATTTGCCAAAGTTGCCGTATTGTGCTTTACAGCATTTTCTACCAGTAATTGCAGTGTTAATGGCGGCAAATGAAGCGAAAATGCAGAAGAATCAATCTCAATTTTCAAATCAATTTTTTCACCAAGGCGTTTCTTCAATAAATAGAAATAAGCGTTTAAAAACTCTATTTCTTCTTTTACCGTGATTGTATCTTTATTCGAATTTGAAATCATATAACGATATACTCTCGTTATATTTTCTAAAAAAGAAGCCGCTTCTTTTTGGTCTTCATAAATCAATTCTGTAAGTGTACTGAAATTGTTGAACACAAAATGCGGATCCAATTGCATTTTTAAAGATTCTAATTTAGAACGCGTAACCGCTTCCTGAAGTTCTGAAGCTTTAATTTTTAATTCGGCAGTTTCAATAGCGTTTAAACGCCATCTGTTTAGCAGAAATATTCCAGTATGAATAGCGCTGATGAAAAGCGAAATAATGGCAGCCATAATTTTAGACTGCCAAATCGTAACCAAGTCATTTTCTTCTAATGCTGTGCAAGGATATAGATAATCCCAAAGCCAAGAAAAAAAGTAGTTTAAGAGCATGTTTCCGGCAATTAGGCAAATAAACTGTGCTATCGCCCTAAAAACCGGATTTTGTTCCCAACTTATGTAATAATTTAATTTCCTGCCTACAAAAAGTGTCAGTTCGGTAAGTATGGCACAATATAGGAGAATGATAAAGATATCGAAGCTTTGATCTAAATCGAGCAAACTTTCTTCTTTAAAATTTCTATACGGATTCAGAAAATAATACGAAGATAAGTACACCAAAAAAACAGCCGGAATTACGATAACTCTGTAATATTTATAGAAAAAATTCTTTCCCGACCTTTTATTTTGGTTTCTTAACCCCATTTATTTATTTTAAATAGAACATTTTGGCATTGCTTAATGCGCTACCAAAACATTCTCTTTTTCTGTATTTGCTATTTTTTGTTCTACAGATTTCTTTTCGCGCATAACTCCCCATTTTAAACAAGTTGCACCCCAAGAAAACCCTGCACCAAAAGTAGTAATCAGTACATTTTGACCTTCTTTAAAATCGTCTTTAAAGTCCCATAAACATAAAGGAACTGTTGCAGATGTTGTATTTCCGTAACGGTCAATATTTACTTTAACTTTATCAAAATCAATATTTAAACTTTCGCTTACAGCGGTAATAATTCTCAGATTTGCTTGATGCGGAACTACCCAGTCAATTTTATCTGATTCTAAACCATTTTTTACCAAAGCATCTTGCGAAACCTGACTCATTGCAGAAACTGCTCTTTTAAATACAAAAGCACCGTCTTGTTTTAAATAATGTGTTCTGTGCAAAAGACTCTGCATAGAAGTTGGATTTCTAGAACCTCCAGCTGGTACAGCAAGAGAAGAAACTCCGCTTCCGTCTGTTTTTAAAATTGTTTTCATTAATCCGTAGTCAGATTCTGTTTTTTCTAATAAAACAGCTCCTGCTCCATCTCCGAAAAGAATACAAGTATTACGGTCTTCATAATCTACGATCGAACTCATTTTATCTGCTCCAACGATGATTAACTTTTTGTAGCGTCCGCTTTCGATCATGTTTGCTCCCATTTCTAGAGCATATAAAAAACCGCTGCAAGCCGCATTCATGTCAATTCCAAAAGCATTTGTAAGTCCGCTTTTTTCGCAGACAATACTTGCCGTTGGTGCTAAAATGTGATCTGGTGTTGCTGTTGCTACAAGCAAAGCTTCAATTTCACCACGATCAACATTATAATTTTCTATAAGATTTTCAATTGCAGCCGCGGCAAGATCAGATGTTGCCGTTTCATCGTCTGCAATTCTACGTTCTCTAATTCCAGTTCTTTTGATGATCCATTCTTCTGATGTATCTACAGTTTCTGAAATCTTTTTATTGGTTAGGATAGATGGCGGTACGAAACCACCTATTGCTGTAATTACTGCGCTCATTTGTTTTTGTTTTTTTTTAAGCTTTGTACTCTTATTACCCAATGCTTAACACTTTCATTATTCTTTTGAAAGTTCTTCGGAATAATAATCAAAAAAATCCCTTAGAACAGACATCGAAAACAATAATAGTTATCGTAAAAAGTTCATTTAATCTTTTGACATTAACCTTTTTGAGAAAAATTTAAAACCTGAACAAACCAAAATATTATAAAAAGTCCCAATTCAAATGAATTAAAAATCTACACAAAGTATTTTCTCGGTATTCCTTGGTATAAACCTTTAATTGATTTTATTTTAAAATCTTATAATGTCTCTTCAGTTTGTAGGTAATTCTCAATTACAGCCGTTATCATTTTAATAAAAAAACAATCTGCATTAAGTTTTAGAGCGTCACAAAATTAATTTAAAAAAATCTGAAACAAGCAGGTAATTATAAATAATTAACAAAACTGCTTAAAATGTTAAACTATAATTTCAATATCCGACAACAAGCATCAAAAAATTATAGAATTCCTAAAATCAAAAATATTTCCTTTATGATTTCTTTTACTAAAACTTCTTCAAAAAAACCTTGTATTTTTTATATCTCTTTTCTAAAATCACGTCAATTTTTAATAATTCGGAAATGACAACAAAGGTATATCCAAACCTGCAGCCAAAATTCTGGTCTTACTTCTATGAACTAGAGAATCCCAAAAACCATACTTTTGAGGCACCATAATTAACAAATCTGCTTCGTAATTTTTAATTTCCTTTCTAATTTCGTCTATAACTGCGTTAGATCTTACTGTTTTATAAAGATATTTGACATCTTCAAACTCTTTTTCAATATTAGAATTCATTAAAATTCTGTGCTGTTCTTCTTTTAAATCATCCAACTTTTCGTCTACACTAAAAAATTCGATTTCAGCGCCAAAATCTCCAAGAGCATTTTTAATCCAGCTGAACCTTTTTATTGCAGAAAAACTCAAACTATCGCATGCATATAATACCTTTTTTATACTTAGAAAACGTGCCTTTTCGGGAACTGCCAATACAGGCACATGCAGGTTTTTTATTGCCGATGTTGTAGAATTTCCTAATAATTCCTGTTCAAAAGAACGTTCTGCCATTCCCATTACTACTACATCTGCTTTTGTATTTTCAATAATTTTAGGAAGTTCATCTTCTAAAAACGAATACGTACAAATCGATTCTGTTTGAATCTTGAACATTTCAGCCGTTTGTTGGGCCAAAACTTCTAATCTTGAAATTGCTTTTTCGATTTGTTTCTGCATGGCATCGGCAGTAATATGCGAATTTGCACTGTGAACGCTCAAGGAAAATGAATTAAATAAAATAAGTTTTGCTCCTGTAGCTTTTGCAAGTCCCGCAGCATATGTAACGGCATTGTTTGCAATCGCTGAAAAATTGGTTGCAGCAATTATAGTAAGTGGTGACGTCATAAAATTGTCATTAAGCATTAATCCAGCAAAATTCCCGAATTAATCGCTAAAAGGCATTTTAAAATCACCGAAGTAACATTATTTACTTCTCAACCGTAAATTATAGTTTCTGAAAAAAAGTGGCTTATTTTCGAACGAGAAATTTATAAATGGTTTGAGAAGTAAAAATTTCATTAGGACGCAAAACTGTATTTGGAAAAGCAGGCGTATTGATCGAGTTTGGATAATGCATTGTTTCTAGGCAAAATGCACCATTTTTTGTGTAAGGAACGTTGTCGCGTCCTTTCACTTTTTCGCTCAGCCAGTTTCCAGAATAAAATACAACACCCGGCTCCGTTGTGTAAACTTCCAATTCACGACCGCTTAAAGGTTCGTAAGCTTTTGCCGCTAAAGCTAATTTACCCGTTTGGTTTCTCAGAACAAATGTGACATCATATCCATTTGTGTATTGCTGAACTTTTTCTATCTCTTTCCCAATCGTTTTAGGAGAAGTAAAATCAAAAGGCGTTTGTTTTACATTCAGGATTTTTCCCGTAGGCAAACTGCCATCTTTAAACTCCAAAAACTGATCGGCAAAAACGGTTAATTCTGTGTTTAATGCTTTCGTTTCTTTTCCGCCTGAAAGATTAAAATAAGTATGATTAGTTAGAACTAATGGCGTTGCTTTATCTGTAGTTGCTTTATAATCAATAACCAAATCATTATTTTTTTTGAGTGTAAACGTTACCGAAACGGACAAATTACCCGGAAAACCTTCCTCTCCGTCTTTGCTTAAATACGTCATTTCGACTGCAGGTTCATTCTTTTTTGAAATTTCTCTGGCTTTCCAAACACGTTTATCAAAACCATTAACACCGCCATGAATATCTGACGAAAGTGTAAATTCTTTTCCATCAAGTGTGAATTTCTTATCTGATATGCGATTCGCAACACGACCAACCGTCGAACCCATCAACGAGTTGTCATTACTTGCATATTGCGAAAGCGAATCGAAACCAAGTACGACACTGCTCATTTTTCCATCTTTATCTGGTACGACAATATTTGTAATTGCCGCTCCATAAGTAATTAATTGAACCTGCATTCCAGTTTTATTCTGTAACGTGTATTGAAAAACATCTTCTCCGCTAACTTGTCCGATCATTTCTTTTTTGATGGATACTTTTTTAGCCGAATTTTTGTTTTGAGCCCATATATTTTCAGTTAAGCTGAATAACATTAAAAATGACAAGCTTATACTTAATTGAAATTTGTTCATGATTTTAAATTTTGTTTTATACTTCTAACATTATTTCAATTTTGACAAATCGTATTGTTCTTCAAGATGTGCAAATCGAGCCAGAATTTCGAGCATTCCGCCATGTTCTACTAAATTGTATTCGACATTATTAGCTTCAAATAATCCTTTTGAATTTTTATTTTCTTTAATAGCATTATCTAAACATTTTTTAAATCCTGAAATGTATTTTAAGTCTTTATTATGTTTTAAAAGATGCATATAACCACGAAGTAAAACAGCATTAAACCAATAACCGTCTCTAAATTTTCCACTTTTATAAAAATACTCTAAAGAACTGTCTGCCATTTTATTTGCCTTTTCAAGATACTTTTTATCTCCCGTCAATTCGAATAAATAAACACTCGACTGCAGCATAGTTCCTGTATTATAAGAGAATACGGTTTCTCCAATAGTTTCATCTTTAACCTTTATATTATCGTAAAATAAACCTGTAGGAGTTTGTAGTTTTTGAGTTGTCCAATCGTAAATCTTAATCGCATTTTCAAGGTATTTTTTGTCCTTTGTGGCTTTGTACATTTTTAAGGCAACAATAATTCCAGGTCCGTTTGAGCACGTATTTTTCGTTTCAAAATCATTTTCTCTCCAATACAATCCGCCTCCAAGCGCATTGTCTGATGCCGTCATCATGAAATCATACATTGACTTTCCTAAATCGAAATAAGATTTCTTGCCCGTTCTTTCGTAAATATCCAAAGCCGTTATTCCAATCCATTGGTTGTCATCATAATATCGCTGACCTTTGCTCAATTTTACAATATACTCACCATAACCCGGTTTAGGTAGCGAAGGATCATAATAAGGCTGCATACTATTGAAAATGCCATCGACTAAGTTCGCCTTTTTGTCTACTTTTTCAATTTCGTTAGAAGCTTCAAACATCGCACAAAGCGCCCACAACCAACTGTATTCTCTTTTATGCCCAAATTTTGTTTCTCTTTTTGCCGGATCTAAATCCACGAAATAATAACCGGAAGCCTTATCATGAAAATTACTTTCAATCGCTACATTCAGACTTTCCATTTCCTTTTTATAAAAATCGTTTTTTGACTTTTCATTTCTTTTTATAAATGAAAAACTCGAGAACAATACTATTGTTGCAAAAAGTAGAATACTTCCTTTTCTTTTATTCATAATCTAATTATTTATATTATATATTTTTTTTAATGGAATTAATCTTGTTTGAATATGGTGCTCTGAAGTTCTTCCAACGATTTTCCTTTTGTCTCAGGCATCATAAAAAGTACAAAAAGCAATTGCAGAACCATCATTAAAGTAAAAATAAGAAAAACAACTCCTGCTCCAATTGTTGAAAATAAAAACGGAATCATAGACGGAATAATTGCGGCCAAAACCCAATGCGTTGATGAACCAAATGCCTGACCGCTTGCTCGCAAATGATTTGGGAAAATTTCTGAAATAAAAACCCAAATTACAGCTCCTTGTCCAATGGCGTGTGAAGCAATAAATAAAAATAAGAAAAGCGGAACTTGTATGCCTTGCCATTTTAAGAAAAAAGCAAGAGATACCAATCCTAAAGAAATAATATAACCAATTGATCCTATAATCATTAAAACTTTTCTTCCTAGAACATCAATTAGAAAAACCCCAATAAGTGTAAATATTAAATTGGTAATTCCGATTCCGACGCTACTCATTAAAGCCGCACTTTCTTCTAATCCTGCTTCGGCAAAAATTCTTGGTGCGTAATATAAAAAGGCATTTATTCCAGAAAACTGATTGAACAAAGCAATTAAAAATGCCAACAAAAGCGGAAATCTATATTTTTTCAGAAAGATGGTTTCTTTTTTTTCCTCTTCATTTTCATTTCCTGAAAAATGCATTTCTTTCATTAAATCTTCAATTTTTGCAGTTGGATCTATTTTCTTTAAAACCGATTCTGCTTCTGCAAATTTGGATTGCGATATTAGCCATCTTGGACTTTCTGGTATTGTAAAAACAATTAATGTGTAAAAAAATGCAGGAAAAGCCATTATTCCAAGCATCCATCGCCAAGCATTTTCTCCGGCATCTTTTAGTAAGTAATTAGAAAGAAAAGCCATTAAAATCCCTAAAACGATATTAAATTGATATAAAGAAACCAATCTGCCTCGATCTTTTGCTGGAGAAATTTCAGAAACATACGCGGGAGCTGCAATAGTCGAAGCGCCAATTCCTAATCCGCCTAGAAAACGGAAAAAAGCAAAAATCCATGGATTGTCTGCTAATGACGAACCAATCGCAGAAGCTAGAAACAAAATTCCTATCCAAATCAATGTTTTCTTTCTACCAAGTTTATTGGTTGGAATTCCTCCAAAAATTGCACCAGCGACAGTTCCCCATAACGCCATTGCCATTACCACAGCACCGTGAAATGCATCTGAACTATGCCATAATTCCTGTAGTTTTTTGTCTGCGCCCGAAATAACTACGGTATCAAAACCAAATAAAAAGCCTGCCAATGCGGCCGTAATTGCCCATAATACTATTTTATTCATAATAATGATTATTTAGTTTTTAATTCTAAATGAATATTTTCCTGATTTTAGCTGAATCACCTGATACAATCCCTCATCACTTATTTTTATATCTTTTGAATTACAAGAAAAAGTGCTGTTTTTTTCTAAATATAAACTAGCATTTGAGTTTGGCGGCACAACTACTTTGTATACTATTTTATTTCTTTTTCGTTTCCAGTTCGAGACAATTTTACCATAAGGCGATTCATGTTCTGATTCAAAATACTCGAGTCCGTTTACAAAATTTGGTTTTAAAATAATGTGCTTAAAACCCGGTGCATTTTCATCTGGAAAAATTCCGCCCAAACCTTTGTACATCCACGCTCCAATTTCTCCAAACATAATATGATTCATTGAAGCATCATTTTTCTCGACGTGCAACGGCCAGTTTTCGTATAAAGTTGTAGCTCCGTTTTTGATCCAATAACCCCAAGACGGAAAATCTTCTTGAGAAGCAATTTTATATGCTGCATAGGCATAACCATTTTCGCTTAAGGCGTTGAGTAAAGCTTTTGTTCCAAGTAAACCAACATCTAAATGGAAATTAGTTTCTTGCACTTTTTTATATAAATTTTCGGCTACTTTTTGTTTGAATTCATCAGGAACCAATCCCCAATACAATGAACCCGATAATTCGGTTTGTGTTCCGCTCGCATACAAGTTTGTTGACGGATTAAAAAACTGCTGATTGAATGCTTTTTTAATCTTTTCTGCTAATTTAAAATAGTGTTCAGCATCATTTGTTTTACCTAATAGTTTGGCCGTTTTAGCCAAAATCAATGCATCTGCATAATAATACATTGTAGAAGTAAGCGGTTTTGAACTTTGAGTTTTAACAGGAACCCAATCGCCTAATCCCCAATCTGTAATACCCGTTGGATATTTCTGATCGATCAAATCCACATACTTTTTTATGTTGGGATACATTATATTGAGCAAACTGCTATCTCCATAAAACTCATATATTTTCCACGGAATAATAGCAATCGAACTTGTCCAGTCAGGACCAGTTGCAAATTCATATCCAAAAGCTCCAGGATTCGGAACAATATTAGAAATTCCGCCGTCTGGCTGTTGCTCATCCTGATGATCTGCAAGCCATTTCTCGTAAATAGTAATGCCGTCAAAATTATATAAACCCGTTTCGACGTTGATTTGTGCATCTCCCGTCCATCCGTTTTTTTCACGTTGCGGACAATCAGTCGGATAACCAAATAAATTGGCTAGATAACTGCTGTTTGTGGCTTCCCAAATTTTATTAAAAACTGGATTTGAAGTTTTAATTTTTCCAACAGCAGGAACGTCGCTATGCATTTCTAGAGCCAAAACAGAATCTTCATCTAATCTAAAAGGCTTACTTGAAGTTACTTCTACAAATTGAAAACCTTTATAATTAAACTTTGGAGAAAAGGTTTCAACGCCATTTCCCTTTGCAATAAAAATATCCGTCTGAAAAGGATCTGAATTATCAGTCGGACGATAATGCAAGTCAATATTAGAAAGATCTAACATTCCGTTTGGATACAAACGTTCTGCGTGTTTTATTCTGAAAATTGTTCCTGCAACTGCATTTTTTATAGAAAAACGAACTGTTCCTGCAATATTTCTAGGAAAAGTAAAAACCGTTAAAGTATCATTTACTCGATTAATTTTAGTTGGTTTTAATTGAGCAGTTACGCGAATAGGATGCAATTGTTGCGAAACCAAATTGGATGATGGCGCTTTTACAACTATTGATTGTTTCCAATTATTATCATCAAAATCGGGTTTATTCCAATTGATTATTTCTCTCTGCGCATCATAATGTTCGCCTGTGTAAATGCTGTTAAAAATTACGGGACTATCTGCTGTTTTCCATGTTTCATCTGTTGTTATCGTTTCGGTTGTATTATCAGAATAAGTAATTCTAATGTTTACCAAACAACGCGGACGATTTCTCCAAATCGCTTTATCAAACTTCCAAACGGCCGTCGATTGATGGTTGTACCAGCCGTTTCCTAACAAAATTCCGAAAGCATTTTTTCCCTTTTGCAATTGTGTTGTTATGTCTAAAGTTGCATATAAGTTTCGGCTGTCAAATTTTGTAATCATTGGATCTAGCAGTCGATTTCCAACTTTTTTTCCATTCACATAAAATTCATACAATCCCGCTGCTGTAACATAGGCACGAGCTGATTTTATAGTTTTTGCTGTAGAAATTTCTTTTCTGAAATAAGGCGCTGGTTTGTAATTCATATCATGAGAATCTGAAATCCAACTTCCCTTGCAATCATTAGATTGCAACATTGCGGTTTCAAAACGTTGAATTTTTGAAACTTGCATTTTCTCATTTTGATCCCAAACTTTTACTCTCCAGAAATAAGTGGTAAAAGATTGAAGAGATTCTCCTCTATATGAAACTAAAATGTCTGATGAAATTACTTTTCCGGTATTCCAAACCGTTGCTTTTTCTTTACTTAAAGCAATTGAATCTGTAGCAATTTCTATTTGATATGCGGTTTGACAACTATTCTTTTTATTCCCCTCTAATTGCCAAGAAAGTCTTGGTTCTCGAACATCAATTCCTAACGGATTTACCAAATGTTCGCATTTAAGATTTACTGGATTTTGCGCATAACCACTGAAACTCATTAACAGAAAAAGTAAAAACAGCTGCTTTATTTTTGCATTATTTTGATTCTGTATAATCATTAGATTTTCTTTTTTTAAGCATTGTCTTTAATTTTAAATTTCTTCTAAAACTGCAGCCCAACCTCCATTTCTAACCATTTTGATTTCGATACTTTCACCCGATTTTATCTCGAAATTCTTTTTTCTGTAATCCATAGCCTGATATCCTGCATTTATTCCGTCTTCGAATGAAGTCACTTTATAGGATTTTCCATTCTTTAAAAAATTAAGATTCAGTTTGAATGTTCGTTCTTTTTCGGCATCGTTTGTAATTCCTCCAATAAACCATTTTGAACCTTTTCTTTTGGCTACAATTGCGTATTGTCCAGTTTTGGCTTCTAAAGCAACTGTTTCATCCCAAGTTGTGGGAACAGAAGTAATGAATTCTGTACATTCTTTTTCACGATAGTAAAGGGTTGGATTATCGGCAAGCATTTGTAAACCGCTTTCGAAAACCACAAAAAGTGCCATTTGATAAGCTCGAGTTCCGATACTTGCAGAATTAGGACGTTCTGATCTGTATACTTCTGGCTGCATGCTGATCATCGCTCCTGGCGTGTAATCCATCGGGCCAACGGCGTTTCGCATAAAAGGAAAATACACACTATTGTCTGGTTTACAGCCGTCCATTTGTTCCATTCCTCTTACACCTTCGTAAGAAAGTAAATTCGGATATTTATATTCTAAACCAGAAGGCTTGAAAGCGCCATGAAAATCTACAAATATTTGATTTTTAGCCGCTTCTTTAACAACTTTTTCATAATAATTAACCATTACCTGATCGCTTCTATCCATAAAATCAATTTTTACACCAGCTATTCCCCAGTCTTTAAAAGTTTTAAAAAGTTCCATGTTTTTGTCGACCGTAAGCCAAGTCAGCCATAAAACAATGCCGACATTTTTTTCTTTTCCATAACGAATAAGTTCATGAACGTCTACGTCTGGATTTGGCGAATATGGATCTGTTGTGCTTTTTGCCCAACCTTCATCCATAATAATATATTTGATTCCGAATTTTGATGCAAAATCAATGTAATATTTGTACGTATTAAGATTGTAACCTGAAACAAAATTAACATCTGGACCATAAGGAGTTGCGCCGTTCCACCATTCCCAACTCGCTTGTCCGGGTTTAATCCATGAAGTATCTTTTATTTCGCTTTTTGGAGCTAATTTTAATGTCATGGTATTCTGAATAAGCTCTTTGTCGTTTTTGGTAATGACAAAATAACGCCAAGGAAAATTTCGTGTTCCAGAAGTTTTGGCAATATAATCTGCTTCTTTTAAAACCTTTAAACTTCTGTCGCCATCGGGTCCGAAATCCAAAGGCGTTTTAGGAAATGTTGATTCTGCGCCTTTTCCAGTTCCTTTTAAAAACATTCCCGGATAATCAGACAAATCAGATTCGCTGATGAGTATTTTATATTGTTTTTTAGAATCAACTAAAATAGGAAGTGTAGACATTTTAGATGAAGAATTCCATTCGCTTGAATTTATATGTGAATATTCTTCTTCGCTTGAGGTTTTAAAATTTCCTGTTTGCTGTAAGTGAATGAAATAATTTGTTGGAAAATTGATTGAGAAATCTTCATTTAAAACTTCAATTTCTCCTTTTTTAGAAGTAATAAATCGATACGCAATTCCTTCGTCAAAAGCTCTAAATTCAACAGAATAATTTCCTTTAAAATTTAAAAGCAAATAATTACAAGAATTAGAAACGGTTGAAAATTTAACTGGAATTACAGGTTTTATCACTTCATTAATTTTTCCTGTTTTGCTGTTTATTAATTTCGGATTTAAGCCTAAATTTTCATTTTTCAAAACTAAACCTAAATGATTTTTTTCAGTTAAAGTTTCATTTCCTTCCGAAACAGCATAATAGATTTTATCTCCTAACTGGATTGAAACTTTCAATTCGCCATTGGGAGAACTAACTTCAAAATTTGTTTTTTGTGAATGAACATTATAACCTTCAAATAACAAAAACAGGAAAACCAATACTTTTATATTTTTCATGTAAAATCGTTTTTATATGAATAACGTCCCACGAAAATGGGACGTTACTTTACAGATTAAATTATTTTGTTTGCAGTTGAATTTCACCACCATTTTTAAATAAATCGTGAGAAATAAAATAACTATTGATTTTAGAACCGTTTACTTTAATAGCTTCTAAATTCCTTTTCCCGTTAGGATTTTTTATCGTTACTTTTTTTCCTTGCGGAGTTGTCCACGAAACGTCTTTAAAAAGAGGAACTGTCACAATATATTCAGGATCTGCTGGCGATAAAGGATATAATCCTAAAGCTCCAAAAACATACCACGAAGACATTTCTCCTGCATCATCCATTCCGCTCATTGCCAGTTTTTCTGGACCGATTCCGTACATAGTATCTAAAATTTCATCGATTACTTTTTGTGATTTTTCAGGTTTATTGATAAAATAATACGAAAACGGTGCTTCATGATCCGGCTGGTTTCCATGACAATATTGCCCGATAAAACCAGAAATATTCCAAGCAATATAATTCGGATTCCAAGGTTTTGTAAAAAATTCATCCAATTTTGCTTCAAACGGTTTGTCGCCACCATATAATTTTACTAATCCCGGCATATCATGCGGAACGAAAAATGAAAGTTGCCATGCATTTGCTTCTCTGTACATATATTCATAATAAGGAAACTCAGGATTAAAAGGTGTAATCCAATTGCCGTTTGCCAATCTTCCTCGCATAAAAGTGGATTCTTTATCAAAAACATTGGCGTAATTTTTAGAACGTTTTGTCAAATCATTATAATGTTCTGTGTCGTTTAATTCTTTCGCCAACAAAGCCAGCGCGTGATCGTCATAAGAATATTCGAGCGTTTTTGTAACTGCTGCATTTGCTACCGTTTCTACTTTAGGATCCTTAATATCTTGTTCTGGCACATAGCCTTTTGCTATATATTCTGAGATATGAGGTCTTGTTCCGCCTTCTTTGTAAGCGTTATTTAATAATAATTCGTATGCTTTTTTGACATCATAATTTCGAATTCCGCGCATATAAGAACCTGCGATAAAAGATGCCGCATGATCGCCGTGAAAGAATGTCGGAATAAAACCTTTAATTTCTCCTTCGTTAATAATAGAACTTATTACATCTGCAGTCACATCTGGAGAAAAAATACTCAATAAAACCAATTTATTTCTGTAATCATCCCATAATGAAGGAAGTGTGTAATAACGATAATTTTTTTTGCGAACTTTTCCAGCTTCGTCTGTAAATTGTCCGTTTACGTCGCTTCTTAAAGCTGGCCATAAAAATGATCTGTACAACATGCTATAAAACATTACATGTTGTTCGTCTGTACCGCCTTTTACTTGAATTTTCGAAAGCAGTTTTTCCCACTCTGAACTTCCTTCTTCGAAAATTTTTGTTAGCGTTTTATCACCAACTTCTGCTTTCAGATTTTCAGTTGCATTTTCAACACTTACAAACGATAAAGCTATTTTTACTGTAACAGGTTTGTTATCGCCATCTTTGATATTTACCAAAGTATAACCGCCACTTTTTGCGATATCTTTAGTATCTAATTTATCAATTGGACTGCTAAAAGTGGCATAAAAATATATTTTCTCGCCACCAGTTCTTTGAAAACCGCTCACTGCATTTGAACCTTCTTGTTTGATTTGCCAATCGTCTACACGATTATTTGCTTTTCCTAAATCAAAAAGCACTTTTCTTCCTTTGTTGTTTTTGAAAGTATATTCATGAATTCCGCAACGTAAGGTTGAAGTCAGTTTTACTTGAACATTATAATCTTTCAAAAACACTTCATAATAAGCTGGACTTGCTTTTTCTTGATTGTGACTGAAAGAAGATTTATACGGAAATGAAGCACCTTCTGAAACTGGCAATAACGGAATGTGGCATAAATTCCAATGTCCTTTGTTGGTGTGCGTAAAGCCTAAAATTTCGGTATCTTCATATTCATAACCTGCACCAGAACGGTATTTCGTCATCGGACTTAGCTGCACCATTGCGTTGGGTACAGAAGAACCCGGAAATACCAAACCTGCCCAAACACGCATATCTTTTGGAGGTGTATATCCAATTATTTTAGTATCTAATAAAGGCGCTGTTCCAATAAACGGATTGACCAAAGCTGTATATTTTCCTTTTGAAAGGCCTCCGCCTGATTTTTGAGCAATAGTTGTCAGGCTCGCCATAGACATTGTTAGTGTCGCGAGTAGTATTTTCTTTCTCAATTTCATAATTTTAAAAAATTAAAATCGGTTAAAAGTTATAACTCCAGTAGTTTAGGATTGGTTTTATAAGTGTCCCATAAAAGCTCTCCGAATAATGTATTGGTCCATGCAAACCAAGATCTCGTGAAATTTTTAGCATCGTCTTTGTGGAAAGATTCATGCATAAAACCGGTGTCTCCGTGAGAGGCTTTTAGCATTCTGATACAATCTTTAATTTCGTTTGCATCTGAAGTTGTATAAGCTCTCATTACTAAAGACATTGGCCAAATCATGTCCATTCCTACGTGTGGGCCTCCAATTCCTTCTGCTACTTTTCCTTTAAAGAAAAAAGGATTATCTTCTGAAAGAACAAATTTTCTGGTGTTTTGATAAATTGGATCTTTAACGTCGATAGCATCCAAATATGGTAAACTCAATAAACTTGGAACGTTAGAATCATCCATCATTAAATGTCCTCCAAATCCGTCTACTTCAAATGCGTAAATGTCACCGTGTTTTGGGTGTTTTACAATGGCATGTTCTTTAATTGCTTTTGAAACTTCGTCTGCTAAGGCTCTTAATTCTTTAGCCGTTGCGTTATCTTTTTTAATAGCTTCTAACATTTCTGCCGCCTGATTCATACTCGCTACAATGAAGAAATTTGAAGGAATTAAGAAAGAAAAAACCGTTGCATCATCGCTTGGTCTAAAAGCAGAACAAACCAAACCAACTGGTTTTACTGGATATCCGTAACCTTTTAAAGGTCTTGTGTCGGTAGCAAATTGTGTTGTTCTCTGGAAAGTGTATGGATTTTTACCATCTTTTTGCTGCTGATCTCTAAAAGTCTTTAAAGTTGTTTTAATCGCTTTTACCCAATTTTCATCAAAAGGAGAAACGTCTTTTGTGTTTTTCCAATAATTATAGGCTAATCTGATTGGATAGCAAAGAGAATCTATTTCATATTTTCTTTCGTGAACACCAGGTTTCATATCGGTGTGATCGCTTGTCCATTCTCCTTTTTTGTTCGGATCGTTGTAAAATGCATTCGCATAAGGATCTTTCAAAATATATTCTGTCTGTCTGTTGATAACACCAGCAATCAGATTTTTTAATTTTTCATCTTTTCCTGCAAAAGCCATATACGGCCAAACTTGCGCAGAACTGTCACGCAGCCACATCGCATCAATATCGCCCGTAATAACATACGTGTCTGGACGTCCGTTTTTTTGTGAATACGTTACAGTCGTATCCAATGTGTTCGGAAAACAGTTGTTAAACAACCATCCTAACTCTTTATCTTTTACATTTTTTTGAAATTCGGCAATTGTTTTTTCAATAAACTCACTTTCAAAATTTCTTTTGTTTTTGGGAACTCTGACAATTGGAAAATCCTTAACAGCAGCTTTTGTTCCAGCCACTATTTCTAGAGGATCAATAAGGGCTAAACTGCTAAATAAAACAGTGTTTTGGATAAATTTTCTTCTTTGCATAATGATATATTTTAAATTTTGAAGGCAAGAACCTCCATTTATTCTTTTTTATTCGTTTGATAAAGAGTATGGAAAATCTTCTTTATTAATTCCTCTTTTCTTATTTGGTTCTGATGACATATCAAAATCTAAAGTTGCGCCTTTCATTAATTCAGAATGGCTTAACCAGTTTTTAGTGTAAACTTTTCCATTCAATTTCATGTTTTGAATGTATCGATTCTGGTCGCTATTTTCTGTAGAATTAATTGTAATTGATTTTCCATTTTCTAATTGAAGCGTTACTTTTTTAAACAATGGCGCGCCAATAACATATTGATCTGAAGCGGGAGTTACAGGGTAAAATCCTAAAGAAGAGAAAACATACCAAGCAGAAGTTTGTCCGTTATCTTCGTCGCCGCAATAACCATCTGGCGTTGCGTGATACATTCTGTTCATGGTTTCTCTTACCCAATATTGCGCTTTCCAAGGTTCTCCTGCATAGTTATACAAATAAATCATGTGCTGAATGGGCTGATTTCCGTGCGCATATTGTCCCATATTGGCAATTTGCATTTCTCTCATTTCGTGAATTACACCGCCTTTAAAATCTTTAGTTGCAAAAACAGGAGGCGATGAGAAAACTTTATCCAATTGAGAAACAAACGTTTCTTTCCCGCCCATTAAATTAACCAAACCTTGTACATCGTGAAAAACAGACCACGAATAATGCCAGCTGTTTCCTTCTGTAAATCCGTTAAACCATTGAAAAGGATCAAAAGGTTCCATAAATTTTCCGTCTTTATTTTTTGGACGCATCAAATTATATTTCGGATCGAAAAGGTTTTTATAGTTTAAACTTCTCTTTTTATATAAATCAATTTCTGATTTTGGTTTGTTTAACGCTTTCGCTAATTGATAAATCGCAAAATCGTCGTAAGCATATTCTAAAGTTCTCGCGGCGCTTTCGTTTACTTCATCATTTGGAACATAACCTAAAGCATTATAAGAATTAGCTGCCGCACGACCCACTGCTTTCATCGGACCTGCATTATTAGCGCCGTGAATCAAAGCTTTATATAAATTTTCTATATCGTAGCTTTTTACTTTTCCGCTTTTTAAATATGCTTCAGAAACGATCGATGCCGAATTATTTCCGACCATAATATCTCGTAATCCTGGACTTGACCATTCTGGAAGCCAGCCGCTTTCGTTAAAAGCATTTGATAAACCTTCCTGCATTTGCGTATTCAATTCTGGATACATTAAATTTAAAAAAGGGTATAAAGCTCTAAAAGTGTCCCAAAAACCAGTATCTGCAAACATATAACCCGAAAGAGTTTTTCCGTTGTACGGACTGTAATGCACTACTTTATTGTTTTTATCGTACTCATAAAATTTTCTCGGAAAAAGTAATGAACGGTACAAACAAGAATAAAAAGTACCAAATTGATCTGAGGTTCCTCCATCTACTTTAATTCTCGATAATTCTTTGTTCCAAATGTTTTTTCCTTTTTCCTTAAGCTGATCGAAATTATTATTGCCAATTTCTTTTAAGTTTAATTCTGCTTGTTCATAACTGATAAAAGAAGATGCCACTTGGGCATTTACTTTTTCGCCAGCTTTTGTTTTAAAACCAATTACAGCACCTGCATGATCGGCTTTCATTTCTAAAGCATTTTCTAAAGCATCTCCGCTGAAAGTAGAATTTACTTGGAAATCTTTATCGAAAATGATGACGAAATAGTTTTTAAAATTCTCTGGAACACCGCCGCTATTTTTGGTTGTGTAGCCGATAATTTTTCTTTCATAAGGAATGATTTTCACATACGAACCTTTATCAAAAGCATCGATTACGACATAAGATTTATCAGTTTCTGGAAACGTAAATCTAAATCTTGCCGCTCTTTCTGTAGGCGTAATTTCAGTTGTAACATTGTGATCTGCGAGATAAACGCTATAATAATATGGCGTAACAGTTTCTGCTTTATGCGAAAACCAGCTTTGTCTATCTTCTTCCTTAAATTTTAATTCGCCCGTAACTGGCATTATAGAAAACTGCCCATAATCATTCATCCAAGGCGATGGCTGATGGGTTTGTTTAAAACCTCTTATTCGGTTTGATTTGTATGTGTAAGCCCAACCGTCACCCATTTTTCCTGTTTGAGGCGTCCAGAAATTCATTCCCCACGGCATTGCGATTGCAGGATAGGTATTTCCGTTTGAAATTCCGTAATCTGAATCAGAACCAATTAAAGGATTTACCCAATCGATAGGTTGTTGCGGCGTTATAACCTGCGGATTTTGTGCACTTAAAAAAGTGAAAGTGAAAAGCGTAAAGACAATGGAGTTTTTAATATTCATCACAACTTTAATTATTAATCGAATTAATTACTTCTTTGTTGATTTTATTTACTTCAGAAAAATTCATTTTATCCACTTTTCGATCGTACGTCATAAAACCATTTACTTCTCCTTCTACATCTGTCGTTTGCGTGTAAACTGCTGCCGAAAATCCAACTTTGGCTTGTTTTATTAATTGATCTGCATATTCTCTATATTTTGCCGTTGTTTCGTCTGTATTTTTAAACTGTGTATAACCCCAATTTTTATCGGCTTGCCAAAGATGCCCGGTAACAGGAAAACCGATTCCGCCATATTCGCCTAAAACCGTAATTCTGCGGGCATCATACAATTTTAATTCTGGTCCCGGATAATGGTGAATATCTAACATATCTCCCGTCTGAAAATGATTTCCTCCGCTTGACGAATTAACCAATCGGCTTGGATCATGATTTTTTGTCCATTCTGTAATTTCGACCGTTTTGAATTGTCCCCAAGCTTCGTTGAACGGAACCCAAACCACAATACTCGGATAAGAATACAAATGATCCATAATTTCTTTCCATTCTTTTTTATAGGTTTCCTCAGATTGAGCTGTTCTTTTCAATTCTGTTCCTTCAAAATATTTATGCATTTGCCAAATCGGACCTTCATCGCCACTCGGCATATCTTGCCAAACCAAAATTCCCATTTTATCGCAATGTGTATACCATCTTGCTGGTTCTACTTTTACGTGTTTGCGAATCATGTTGAAACCTAATTCTTTTGTTCTAACCAAATCGTATTTTAAAGCTTCGTCGGTTGGAGCTGTATACAATCCGTCAGGCCACCAGCCTTGATCTAAAGGACCAAACTGAAAACAATTTTTATTGTTTAATTGAATTCTCACAATACCATTTTGATCTCTTTTTGAAGAAATTTTACGCATTGCGAAATAACTTTTTACTTCGTCTGCTACTTTTCCTCCAGTAAGCAATTTTATTTTTACATCATATAAAAAAGGGGAATCTGGCGACCACAATTTCGGGTTTTTTAAAACAATATCCAATGATTGTCCTGCAACAGCTTTTTCTGATGCAATTGTTTGATTACCATCTAAAACGGTAATTTCGACAATATCGCCAGCGTTTGCGCCTTCTGCCTCTGCTTTTATGTTTATCGTGTTGCGATCAATATCTGGTGTTGTTCTTAAATTTATGAAATGTTTTTTGCTAACAGGTTCTAACCAAACTGTTTGCCAGATACCTGTAACAGGTGTGTACCAGATACTTTCTGGATTTTTAACTTGTTTTCCTCTTGGCTGTGTTCCGTCATTTGTTGGGTCCCAAACTTTTACAACTAATTTTTGAGATTTTCCATTTAAATAAGGCGTGATATTAAAACTAAAAGGAACAAAACCGCCAGTATGCGTTCCGATTTTTATATCATTAATATAAACTTCAGTTTTCCAATCTACGGCACCAAAATGCAGTAAAATATCTTTATTTTTCCATGAATTATCGACTGTAAAATTTGTTTCGTACCAAAGTTCATTTTCTGAGCCAACCGTTTTCATTACACCCGAAAGGCTTGATTCTACAGCAAAAGGAACGAGAATTTTTCCGTCATATCCTTTTGGCGCAGTTTGTCCCGCGGGTTGTATTGCGTAGTTCCATAAACCGTTCAGGTTTTTCCATTGACTTCTTTCCATTATTGGTCTTGGATATTCTGGAAGTGTATTTTTAGGATCTACTTGTTCTGCCCATTTTGTTTTGATTTTATCTCCCTGCGGTTTCCATTGCGCGATGCAGTTTAATCCAAAAAAGAGAAAAAGTATTATGGTGATTTTATTCTTCATTATGATGTTTCTTGAGGTTAAATAGAATAGTATAAAACCTGAAGGCTTTTTATAACCTTCAGGTGTTACAAAAATTACTAACAAATACTACTTAAACTAATTAATTAAAATAACCATCTTTATCCAGCTTGGCTGCTGCTTCTATTAACATAACCCCGCTCAATTGGGTTGTAAGATCTGTGTTTGCTCCTGCTGCAGGTGCTACTTTCCAATTGCTACCTGATAACATTGAAGGTCTTAAAATTCCTTTTTTGTAAAATGTCTGAGCATTAAATTTCATGAAAGCTGCAAATTTTTCTTTATCTGTAGAATTGATTGTTGGATGCTCTGTAAGTTCTACGAAATAACGCACTAAGATACCTTTAAATAATCCGCCATCTCCTTGTCCTTCATCTCTTAAAAGACCTTCTGAAAGCAATTTTGGACTCACCAAAACTGTTCTTCCGCATTTTACAGCATCGTCAAGATATACTTGGTCATTTGTTGCTTTGTACAATCTTAAACCTGCTCCAATCCATGTTCCCATGTTATAGGTAAAAACCCAGTCTTTGTTGGTTGTAATTACTCCGTTTACTTCTGATATATTATCCCAAACAGTTCCAGTAACCGGATCTACAAGATTAGCTTTTTGCCATGCATAGATTTTTTTTGCCCAATCTAAATCATCGGCTTTTTTATCGATTTCATATAATCTCATGGCAAGAATTACCGCTGGACCGTTTGAAACGGCATTCTTCTGTCTTGGCGTATCTTGTTTCCAAGTAATTCCTCCACCAAAAACATCACTCCAGCTTAATTTTATTCTTCCCCATAAATAATCGGCAACATCTTTATATTCTTGATCTTTTGTTGCGTCATAAGCACGAAGGCAAGAATTTGCCAACCAAAGCATATCATCATTAAAAACATTATTATAAGTATTATTTCCGTTTTTAACCTTGATTCCTTGTACCAAAGCTTTCATTCTTGTTTTGTAATTCTCATTTCCAGTTCTTAAAAAACCATCTACCAAAACATCCAAAACGTGTGCATTTGGCCAATAATTAAAAGTGCTTTTTCCTGTATTGTTTTCTATAAAAGTTCCATTAGAACCTAAATAAGTATTGTAAGTTGCTGTTTGCAAAGAATCGGCAGTTTGTGCCCAAGTATATTTAAATTCAGCTCCGCCTGTACTGTTTGGATCACGTAACGGAATCGGATCATCATCGCAAGAAACAGTCAATAACCCCAATCCTATCACGCTTAGCATTACGATACTAAAACGCATTGAAAATAATTTTTTCATAATATATTCATTTAATAAAACGTCTCTCAAAAACATCTTTCAAGAGACGTTTTGGGTTATTTTATAATACTGTAAAACTGTGTGTGTAAGCCGGTGCAGTTGCACTAAAATTGATTTCAGCATTTACATTTTTGTTGTCTACTGCAGAAGCAAATTTGAAACAGTTGTTCCAGAAATCGCTTGTTACAGGAACCATGTACCAGTAAGAAGCGGCAACGTTTGCTCCATCAGGTCTGCTGTTGTCTCCGTTGATACTTCCGTACCATTCTTCAGATGTAGTTGCTCCATTTACAACTGTAAATTTAAATTTGTAACGCTCGTCTCTACCCCAAGATTCTTGTTTAAAGCTGATTGCTTTATTTGCTGCTTTCCAGATACCTCCACCTGCATAAGTGTATTCAAATAAATATTGGCTAAGTGGCGGGAACCATAATTCGATTTTTTTGATTTCTGTCATTTTTGTAGAACCATCACTAAAATCTACTCTAATTTTGTACACTTTGCTTTCTCCAGCAAAAGTTGTTGCTCCGTCTTGTTTTAATTTACCATCTTCGATGTAGAAAACTTCTGGAGTACCATTTTTTCTAGAGATGAATTTGTAAGTTCCTGCTTTAAGTTTTGTATAAATTTCAAATGAAGTTGCGCCTACTTTTTTAAACGCTTGAGCATCTGCAACTGTTTCTCCATTTTCAGAACCTGTACCAGTTATAAATAATTGATCTGGAGTTGGGAAACCGCCTGGTCTTTGCACTTCAAAAATTCCCGAAACTTTAGATTTTTGAACATTGATTCCTTTTGAAGAATAAACAGTCCATTTTAATTTTCCGATAGATTCTGATTGAATTCCTGCTAAAGCTGCAATTTTGTTCAGCTCGGTAAAAGAAAGATTCAACGTTTTTTGGAAACCATTTCCATCTGAAGGAATCGTATAAATTGGTTTAGAAAAATCGCCGCTTTCCTTATCAAAAACAACATCATAAAGTACAACACCGTTATCCTCAGCTTTAGCTCCTTCCCATTCAAAAAGAGCAGAACTTTGTGCTCCTAGATCAAAAAATTTGTTATCTGCTGGTGCGTAAAGTGCATTTACCGTACTCACATTAGTATGACTCATTGAATCGTCATTGTCGCAACCCACCAAGAAGATGGCGCATACTAGTAATAATAATTTTGAATATATATTTTTCATGATTTTATTTATTAGGTTAGTTAGTTTTTACCAATTTGGATTTTGAGATAGATTACTGTTAATCAAACGCTCATCTCTTGGTATTGGCCATAGATAATGTTTTCCTGGATCAAAAGTTCTTAAGTTGACTCTTAAATAACCGTTGTCTACAGAAGACACTCCGAATTTTGCTCCGTGTGCATAACCGTTTAAAACATTTTCAGCAATTTTCCATCTTCTAATATCGAAGATTCTTAAACCTTCCATTCCAAATTCTGTACGACGCTCATTTCTAATTACTTCTCTAAGTCCAGCTTGTCCTAAAGCGCTATTAAATCCTAGAGCAGCTCCATCTGTAAAACCTGCACGAACTCTAATTGCTCGGATTGTCTGATCCCAAACTGAACTTGTCATTTGGTTTAATTCATTTTTAGCTTCTGCATACATCAACAAAATATCTGCATAACGAAACAACATTAAATTTAAACCTGAATTTAAAGAAGTTAAATGCTGTGGATCGTAATATTTGCGTGTGTAATATCCTGTTGGAGTTGCCGATGAACCTTGAACAAATTCGTCTGTAGCATTTCCAACTGAAGAGCCTGGTTTAATGTAAATTGTACGTGAAGATCCGTCTGCTTCTTTCCAAACATACTGATCGTAAACCACTGTACCAGTTAATCTTGGATCTCTGTTTATATACGGATTATTTTCATTATAACCAGAACCAGCTTCGTTGATTTTTTTTCCATTCAACATTAAATAGCTATCTACTAATTCTTGAGTTGGAGCCAAAGCATTTAATCTCGCTCCAGCTGAAAGTGGCGCCATATCAAAAAATTCGCCCCACATTCTAAATTGAGGAACATATTGCAAGCTCAAGATATCTTCGCTATTGTATTCATTTTGCGGAAGAAATAAGCCTTCGTAAGAAGGGAAAAGACTGTACTGACCGTAATTATTTGCGATAAATTGCTCTGTAACTTGTGCAACTCCAGCCCAATCTCCTTCATATAAAAGTACTCTTGCTTTTAATGCAACGGCAGCTCCAACTGTAATTTTGCCTCTATCAGCCTCAGCTTGCTGGTTATTTTTTTGTAAAGCTGGAATAATTGCATCCAATTCGCTTAAGATAAATTGAATTACTTCTGCATGAGAAGTTCTGCTTAAAGTTGTTGATTCTTCTAAAGAAGGATCTTTTTTAAGAAGCGGAATATCTCCAAACCAAGTCGTTAATTGAAAATGCTGAAATGCTCTCAAGAAACGTGTTTCAGCTTTCATTCTTGCAATAATTGTTGCATCTGCATTTGGTACGCGATCGATATTTTCTAAAATCAAATTACACGTTTTTATACCTGCATAACGATTTTTCCATTCGTCTTTAATTCTTCCCAATGACGGATCATACAATCCAGCGCCGATTGAAGCTGCACCGGCGTTGTCTCCTCTACCGTTATAAGCATTATCTGAAAGTGCTTCATTATAAAAGAAATACTGACTGTTTTGCATTTGCGAATAAGCCGTATTTAGAAAAGTCTGCGCTTTATCAACACTTGTCCAATAGGTTGTATCTGTAAATTGGTTTTCAGGTACTTGGTCAAGGTCTTCACAACTTGCCAATAGTAAAAATGCTACTACTGGTATGAATTTTATTTGTTTAAGTATATTTTTCATTTTATTTCTTTTTAAAAGCTAACATCAATACCCATTCCGTAATATACCTGCGATGGATAAGCTCTACCGCTGTTTGCTCCATTCGTTGACATACTATTATTGAACTCAGAAAGCTCTGGATCAACAAACTTAACTTTAGATAATGTCAACAAGTTTTGTCCTGAAACATACACACGGAATTTACTCATACCTAACTTTTTAGCAACATCATCTGATAATGAGTAACCAAACTGTACGTTTTTAAGTCTTGCATAAGCACCATCATACAAATACATATCTGAACCTCTTCTAAAGTTATTTGTATTCGATTGTGTTCCGTTGTTAGCTAGACGAGGATATCTCGCATCTGGATTTTGAGGTGTCCAATAATCCAATTGGTGCGTATACATTGTCATACCATAATTGTAGTGAAAAGGTTCTACCAATTCTCCTCTAATCATCATGGTTCTTTTTCCAACTCCTTGAATGAAAATGCTTAAATCGAAATTTTTGTAATCTACATTGTAAGTTGCTCCGAAAGTGTATCTAGGAAATGGATTTCCGAAAACGAATTTATCATTATCATCAATTTTTCCATCTTTGTTCACATCAACATATCTGTTGTCACCTGGCTGAACTGTAATTCCTTCTGGAACTGCAGCTCCTTGAATTTCTTCAACACTTTGGAAATAACCGTCTCTTTTTAAACCAACATAAGAGTTAAAAGGAAGTCCTTCACGAAGTATAACTTGCAATTCTTCAACTCCAGTTAATCTTTCTTGTCCGTTAAATTCAAGTACTTTATTTTTCGAATCTCCAAAATTTACGGTTAAACTTTGGTTTACAGCTTTACCTTTATGACGGTAAGTTGCGCTTATTTCCCAACCTCTATTTCCAACTTTACCAGAGTTAAAATCAGGAAGATCTGTTCCGTAAACTCCTGGAACTTGAGGCGGAACCAAAATGTCTGAAGTTACTTTATCAAAGAAATCAAATGAGAAACTCAAAGCTCCTTTAAAGAAATCGGCATCTAAACCTACGTTGAAAGTTGCAGCTTTTTCCCATTGAATATCTGGGTTTGCAAAGTTGTAACCTGTTCCGCTTTGTACGTTATTATTAAATCCGTAAGCGTTTTGGAAAGTAAAATAAGTCGTTTGGTATTGATAATTTCCAACGTTTTGGTTTCCAAGAATTCCGTAAGAAGATCTTAATTTAATATTCCCTACATTATCTCTGTAGCTTTCCATAAAATCCTCTTTTGTAAGTCCGTAACCCACAGTTACAGATGGAAAGAATCCCCATCTTACATCGTCTCTAAATTTAGAAGAACCATCATATCTAAAACTGAATTCGGCGAAATATTTATCTTTATAATCATATCCTGCACGACCAAAAAGCGAATTTAAACTGCTTGTTGAAGAAGCTGGATTACCGTTAGGATCAGTTCCGTTAGAAGTGTAAGAGTTTTTTCCAATAACAGTTTCACTTGTTGGAGTTCCTAAATCTGGATCATTAAATTTTGTATATAAAGCTGATCTTCTTTCTGAACGGCTTTCGTTAGAAACACCCACTAAAGCACTTACATTATGATTTCCGAAAGATTTAGTGTATTCTAACATGAACTGCGTATTCAAATCAAGACTTTTTTGGTTTTCTTCGTTTGTATCGCGATCTGCTCCATAAATTCCTTGCGGCAAGAAATTAACTTGCATTGTTCTCGCATACATGTTTCCAGACCATAAACGTCCTCCAAAAACACCTTTAACTTTAAAGTCGCTTGTTAATTTATATTCTGCATTAAAAGCTCCGAAAATATCATCATTATCATATTTTCTAAAACCACCTTTTTCTAAAATTCCTAACGAGTTAAATTGCTGTAAAACATCGTTAGTTAAGAAATTACCCTCTTCATCTTTTTGAGTATAATATAATGGAACTCTGAATGCGTCTACCATTAAAGTACTTGTGCTAGAAGAATGATCTGTAATTTTTTGTTTAGAATAAGCTAATGTAGACGTCAATTTGAATTTACCATATTCATTAGTAAGGTTAATTCTGAAATTGTAGCGCTCCATTCCTTTCTTTGGTCCAACAAAATTACTTTCTTGATCCAAATATCCTAAAGAAACTAAATACGTAGAATTTTCACTCCCTCCCGAAATCGAAAGATTCTGATTTAATTGCAATGCAGGTTTTACAATTTCTTCTGCAAACCATTCTGTATCTCCTTTTGCTTTAAGTTCTGCAATTTTTGCTGCTGTAAAAACTGCTGTAGATTCGCCAGAGTTGTAAGCAGCTTCATTTCTTAACATTGCATTTTCGTAACCGTGAACAGGACGCGTAAAGAATTTAGGCGTATTGTAACCTGCCAAACTGCTATATTGAATAGTCATCGGGTTTCCTTTACTACCTTTTCTAGTTGTAATAAGCACAACTCCGTTACTTGCTCTAGATCCGTAGATGGCAGCACTACCAGCATCTTTTAAAACCGAAACACTTTCTATGTCTGCTGGATTTAAAGCATTAATATCTCCCCCAACTATTCCGTCAATTACGATTAACGGACTATTATTTCCTAATGTACTGATACCTCTTATATTAAGATTCAGTCCGGCACCAGGCTCAGAGTTTGTCTGCTGAATAGTTAAACTAGGCGCTTTTCCTTGCAAAGCCAAAGTAGTATTTACATTTGGTCTACCGTTAAAAGCATCATTATTAACTTGATCTATCGCTCCTACGACTTTCTTTTTTTTCTGCGTACCATAACCTACAACGACAACTTCATCTAAAGCTGATACATCTAAGTCCATGGCCACATTAATAACACTTTTATTATTCACTTTAATATCAACTGGTTTGTAACCAATCATAGTGAATCTTAAAGTTGTACTACCATTTTGTAATGAAATTGTGTAGTGTCCGTCAAAATCTGCGTTAACCGCATTTCTAGGATCACTAACATCCATCACAGTTGCACCTGGGAGAGACAGGTTGTCTGAAAGAGAAGTTATAACCCCGGAAACCTGAGTTTTTTGGTTCTGCGCGGCAAGATGGTTATACCCGCAGCAAAGCAAAGCAATTGTGAGAAAAAAATGCACACGGAGCATTTTTTTCATTCTGCAATTCGAATGTTTCATCATGAAATATTTTGGTTAGTTAGCAATAAATGAATTAATAATAAAAACAAAAGAAGGTTTGGAGAGGAACCTGCTGAAGTAGTAAAACAGCAAATAAAGTTTTTAGATTGATTAAAAGTTCCGGCAATTTTTAATCGTTAAAAAACTAAAGCGGCTATAATAACTTATTAACTCATAGCAAACATACTAAAACGTTTTAGTAAAAAAAAATTTTTTTTACTAAATATAATTTTAATGTTAATTTTTAAAGATATTCACTTATTTTAAAGATTGTATTGAATATAATTCAAATAAAAAGAACGAAAACGTTATAAAACAGCTTTAAAATCAACAGACTTAAATTAAAGTTAAAATCAATTTGCAAGGAATATCAAGATTTTAACACTTAAAAAAGATAAAAGACATTGCTAAAAAGATGAAAGACGATATACAGCCGACGAAAGGGGAAAAATAAAGAAGAAAGAAGCTAGATTTAAGACTTAAAAAAATTAAGAAAAACAAGCTAGATTGAAGGTGAAAATCAAACGAATTTTTATTGTCATCAGAAAGAAAAATTCGAGAATTAAAAACTTATTTATATAAAAAAACTAACCTGAAATCAATCTAAAAGATGAAATCAGGTTAGTTTTTAAATTTTAAAAATCTCTTTACTATTTCTGCTTCGCTAATGAAGACTCACGAATAATCAGTTCTGTCTTTAAAACGATTTTCTGATGCGTTTCAGAAACGTCTTTTTTCTTTAAAAGCGGCAACATTACTTCCATTAATTTTGTACAGATTTCCACTAAAGGCTGCGCAACAGATGTTATGGCTGGATCGTAAATTTTAAACATATCGTTGTCGTCAAAAGCGATCAATCCTAAATCTTTAATCAAGTTTTGATTTGTTTCTTTCAAAACCTCTAATCCACTTTGTGCAAGATAGTTGGTAGAAAAGAAAACTGCATCTAAATCTTTATTTTCCTTAAAAAACTTTCTAATATACTCCTTTCCTTTTCCTTTTATAATTTCATTAAAAGGAATTTGGAGAACATGCGGCTCTAAACCATTTGCTTCTACCGCTTTTTCATATCCGTGCAAACGCCCATACATCTGACTTTGATCGGAAGCCGTACTTACAAAACAAATATTTTTAAACTTATTATCCACCAAATGTTGTGTTGCATCATAAGAAGCTTGTTCATTATCAATTACAACACTATTACAATCTAATCCTTCATAAAATCTATCCAATAAAATGACAGGAATATTGTCTTTAATTAAATTTTCGATCGTTTCTCTAATTCCTGGAGACGGAACGATAATAAATCCGTCAACTTGGCGAAAATTAAATAATGTAATCAGCTCATTGGCTTTTTCGTCATCATTTTCATTGCTGCAAAAAATAACTTTATAGCCTTTTTCATAAGCAATATCTTCAAAAATGCGGGCAAGCTGAGAGAAGAAATTATTCGAAATATCTTCAACCATAAAAACCAATAACTTAGATTTTCCTGTTCTAAGACTTTGTGCTATTTGATTTGGCCTGTAATTAATTAGTTTGGCATAATCTAAAACCTTTTTTGTCAATTCTTTAGAAATGTGTTTTTCTTTTGCCTTACCATTTAACACAAAAGATACTGTTGTTACAGATATCTTCAATTCCTCGGCAATATTTCTAATAGAAACAGGTTTTTTCTTCATTTTTAGATTCTTTTTATTTTAAATCCACAATTTTGTTCAAATATAGTAAAGTATTGTTTATTAGAAATAAGGAAGCTCAGTCTTAATTCGTTCCCAGAAAACTTCATTATATAAATAACTAGAACCTAGAATACTCGTCTGCTCAGTATTTTCAACAATTGAAATATTCAATTCTATATTTTTATTTTTAAGATTTTCCTGCACTTTTGGTAAAAACAAACGATGCGATTTAGCAATATTTCCGCCAATAATAAGCAAATCAACTTCAAAATCAATTATAAACGGAGCTAAAAATTCGCTTAAATTATTTGCAAAATCATCAAAAATTTTGGCAGTCGAGAAGTTCTCAATTCCAGCAATTTCTTTTACTCCATCTGTCAATTTATTCCCAGTACTTTTCTCGTATTCCTTTAAAAACCATCTTGTTGAAAAATAACTATCCGCAATATTATCCTTGAAAGGTTTATCCCATAAACAACCATTATGAGGCACATTATTTCCTTGTGTAAGCGGTAATTTATTATCTAAAAATGCGGCTCCAAAACCAGTTCCTAAAGTGATTGCAATAATTTTACTTTCAGTAGATGAAGTCTCTCTAAGAGACCCTCCAACTCCGAAACAACTCGCATCGTTAAGAAATCTAAAACTAACATTTTTAGTATTCAAATATTTTATAAGTTCTTGAGAAACAGAAACATTATATAACGATTCGTATTTATCATTTCCTTCAAACATTGCAATTCCGCTTTCATATTGAAAAGGTCCCGGCATAGAAAATGCAATTCCAATTTTATCATTTGAGAAATAACCAGAAGTTTTCTCCACAGCTTCAATTGTCTGATTAATTACTTCTGCCCATTTTTTTATAATAACTTCTTTAGAAGCCTTACTATCTACGGCACCGCTAAAATATGTTTGAGGAATTATTACAAAGTCATTACCATCTACGGCAGCACTGCTTATATGGCTTCCGCCAATATCTACACCTATTGTTATTGACATTTCTACTATTTTTTAAATTATTTCTATAATTAATCGCTTAATTATTTTTAATTGTTTAATCTATTCAATTGCAAACGTGGCGTCTTTTTAAAGCTTTATAAATAACATTTCAAACCTAAAAAGAAAGTTTTTTAGCATTTGATACTTTATTGTCAAAAAACAATACTATTTCCGTGAAGTCACTCTGATGAATTAAAGAAAAACTCTCCTTTTTAATTTAAAACAAAAGAATGAAGTCATTTAGATTTAAGCGCTTTTGCAATTATTTTTTCTAAAATTGGCTCCATAACAGCATATCCAGCTTCATTTGGATGAACACCGTCTGTGCACAATTCGTCTTTTAAACCCATTTTATCGTTTACCATTGCCGAATAATAGTCTACGTAAAAGAGTTTGTTTTTTTCTGCGTATGATTTGATGATTTTGTTTAGAGCTACAACCTTTGGAGCTGGCTCTTTCCCTTTTCTCCATTGAAATTCTAATGCAGGCAAAACGGAACAAACGATAACTTTTATGCCATTTTGTTTTGCCAATTCGCACATCGAAAATATATTGCCAGAAGTCGCTTCTACCGAATATGGTCCAGTATTTTCAGCAATATCATTTATTCCTGCCAAAATAACGACAACAGCTGGTTTTAATGCGATTACATCTTGTCTGAAGCGAAGTAACATTTGTGGAGTTGTCTGACCGCTGATTCCTCTGTTGATGTAATTTTTAGAATTAAAAAAATCTGGCCTTTTATTCAACCAGCCTTCTGTAATAGAATTTCCCATAAAAACCACACGGCTGTAATCTTTAGAACTTAAAACGGGAACTTTAGAATTTTGTTCTTTATATCGATTAAGATTTGGCCAATCTTGACTGTAAGTCATCTGCAAAGTGAAAAAAAATAGTAAAGAGTAATAAAGTAAAGTTTTGGTTTTCATGCGCAATTACAACTTGGTTAAATTGAAAATTATCTTTTACTAATTATTCTATTTTATCTTAATTAAATCCGAATGTCATTAAATATTTAGTTATTATTTTTTTGATTAATAATTAAGTATTTAAATTTATTTGATTTATTCAAAATAGAAAGAAAGAGTCGCAAATATACTAAAACGTTTTAGTATACCAAATAAAGTGCATTTTTTTTTCAAGTTTAATTTGAGATAAATTAAAAACCAAAAAGCCTTAAACAATATACTGTTTAAGGCTTTCCACAAAAGAAATATAAGTTTTACACTTTTATTTCACCATTAAATTTTCGATTTTAGAATTCGAAATATCCGGATTTGCTCCTGGAGATTCTGCTACCAAAGCTCCTACCGCACAAGCAAAATCGATGGCATTTTGAGGTTCGTTTCCGTTTAATAATGAAGTAATTAAAGCCGCTAAAAAAGAATCTCCCGCCCCCACGGTATCAGCGACTTTAATTGGATATCCTTCATTTTCATAGATTTTACCTTTCCAAAGCAATAATGCTCCATGCTTTCCTTTGGTAACGCACATAGCCTCGGCTTTGGTTTGTTTTAGAATGAAATGCATATTCTCTTCTAGACTTTCAAATGGTGAATTTAGAGCTGTTGCAATTTCTAATAACTCTTCATCATTAAACTTAATAAAATTGGCAGACTGCATTAACTGATTCAGAATTTCATAAGAATAATGAGGTTTTCTTAAATTGACATCAAAAACTTTGTAAACATTCGTCTCAAGCAGTTCTTCCAAGGCATTTCTCGAAATAGCATCACGGCAAACCAAACTTCCATAAATTAAAACATCTGCTTCTTCGACAAGTTTTCTTGCTGTGTTATTAAGCACAATTTTATCCCACGCTGATGGATAATTGATTTCATAACTTGCAGATCCACGATCGTTTAATGTAACTTGAACCAATCCTGTTGGAAAACCTTCTGCTATAACAATACTATCTGTTTTAAGTCCTAAACTTTTTACTTGATTGATAATTGCTTCTCCGTCTTCATCATTTCCTACACAACTAATCATGGCAACTTCACATCCAAATGTTTTCATTCGCAAAGCCACATTTAATGGAGCTCCACCAATCTTTTTTTCGTTTTCAAAAACATCCCAAAGCACCTCTCCATAAGCTACCGCTTTAAGGCTTTTTCCGTTATTCATTCTAAAATTATTTAATATATTGTTTTTTATTTTTTGCTTTAATAACCTGGATTTTGTTTGTAAAGTCCTTGGCTGAAATTAATTTGTTTTAAAGGAATTGGACAATATTCCTCTTTCTGTGCATCAAAATTAGCATCTTGATAATACGTGCGTTTTGATTTTTCTCCTGCATAAAAAGTGTTTAAAACTTGATCTGTAACGCCCCAACGAACTAAATCGAAGAATCGGCTGCCTTCCATTGCCAATTCTAATCTTCGTTCCCAGCGCATTGCTTTGCGGGCAAAATCTTGTGTCCAATTGCAATTAACTCCGTCAACATAAGTGCTAATTTTAAAGTTGTTTGCGTAAGGAAGTCTGCCTGTACTTTGCGCCGCTCTTTGACGAATTTCATTAATTAAAGGCAAAGCTTCTGCTTTTCTTCCTAATTCAATCAAAGCTTCGGCACGCATTAAAATCACATCGGCATAACGAATCTGAATTCTGTTTTTTGAATTCCCATAAAATGGATCAATGTTTACAAAACAGCTGCAGCTTGGTGCCACATTTTCTTTTAAAGAAGCAAAATAACCGTATGTTCCTGGGGAACGAACCCAAGATTCAACATACACATATTCTGGATCGTATTTATAAGGCAAACCTGGCATTGCAACGGTATGATACAATCTTGGATCTACCGTATTTGCATTTCTGTTTTTATAATCAAAATCTTGATTGTTGTACGTATCAAATTGTGGCAAACCATCGGCTCCAGTTTTAAAAGCATTTACTAAGTTCTGACTTGGTTTATGAAAATCACAACAACCTAAACCTTGAGGTGTTGAAAGAACATCTGAAAAATTCAATCTTCCGTAAAGCGTTCCATCATTATCAGAAAACTGAATCGAGAAAATAGATTCTGGTCCGTTTTCATAAGTTCCTGGTAAAAAGTTATTCGCAAAATCAGGTTCTAAAGTTGCTTTCCCGATTACTTTATCTGTCGCCGCAATTACTTCCTGCAAATGCTGTTGATTGATTCCTGTAACTTTAAAATTATCATCTTGCGTATACGCTTGATACAAACGTGTTTTTGCCAAATATGCATACGCCGCTTTTTGTGTCGCGCGACCAACTTGCGGTTGCGTTTCTGGCAAAGCATCGGCAGCAGCCTGAAAATCTTCTGCAATTCTATTCCAAAGTTCTTCATTTGTAAGCGCTACATTTGAGATAGTTTTGTATTCTTCAACTGGAATATCTTCGGTAATATATGGCACATTTCTAAACATAATTTTCAGCATAAAATAAAAATGCGCTCTTAAAAAACGCATTTCGGCAATACGTGTTTTTTTCAACGGAAAATCGGCTTCTGAGATTTGTTCCAAAGCTTTTAAGGCTTTATTAGCTCTTCCAACTCCAACATAACTATTGTACCAAAAAGTGTCTAATTCTCCAAAATCAGGTCTAATGTTATTCGAAACTTCAAAAAAGTGAAAAACCTGAATATCATTTGTACCGCTTCCGCCTTTGTACGCATCATCGGAACGAACGTTTCCAAAAGGCCACAAACTGTATGGCGAATCATAATGATCGTTTCCTAATTGCGCATAAGCTGCATTCATAAATCCTTCAATTGTTTCTGGCGTTACGATATCATCTTCTGATAAAACACCTCGCGGATTATTTTCTAAAAAATCGGAACAGGAAGCGAATAAAACCATCACTAAAAATCCTGATATATATAGTATTTTTTTCATGTCAATTTAATATTTGTCTTTTATAAAGTAAAATTAAGACCAGCAGTAAAAGTCGTTGGCTGCGGATATCCAAATCCAGCATTTTCTGGATCAACTCCTGTGAAATTTTTTGAGTCTAAAATCAGTAAGTTTTGTCCGCTGATATAAACTCTAAAACTTTCCATATTTATTTTCTTTAGAAAATCTTTTGGAAGATTATAACCCAATTGCAGAACTCTTAATTTTAGATAACTTCCGTTCTCTACATAATAAGTTGAAAATCTGTTTTCTGCATTTCTATCAACAGTTGTCAAAGCAGGAATTGTAGAATTCGGATTGTCTACCGACCAAGCATTTAACAATCGAGTTCCTTTGTTTGAGCCAACATCATCGACACTCCAAAAATCGGTTTGATATTTTGTATTATTGATTACGTCGACATTTCCTGTTCCTTCCCAGAAAGTAGTAAAATCGAAGTTTTTATAAGACAGATTTAAATTGATTCCGTATTGAAAACCAGGATTCGGATTTCCAATCCAAGTACGATCTTTGTCTGTAATTTGCCCGTCTCCATTAAGATCAACATAACGAATTCTTCCTAAACCTTTTCCTTCCTGAATTGGCGAATTAGTAACCTGATCTTGCGTTGTAAACAAACCATCTGTTACATAACCATACATAGAATTGATTGGTCTTCCTAAAATATTATCATTTAATCCGTCGCCGCCGTAATTGTTTTTGACCTCGTCTGGCAATTGCGTAATCTTGTTTTTATTGGCAGCGATGTTTCCTGAAATTTCATATTTCAATCCGAACGATGTTTCATCTTGATATCCCAAAGAAACCTCCCAACCTTTATTTTCCATAGAAGCTCCATTTACCCAGCGATTTCCACCTTCTCCAATAACTCCTAAATAAGCTGGAAGAACCAAAATATCTTCTGTTTTTTTGATGTAATAATCAATCGATCCGCTTAATTTTTGTTTTAAGAAACCGAAGTCTAAACCAACGTTTGTCTGCGTTGTAGTTTCCCATTTTAAATCGTCATTTCCTGACTGCGTTGCGATAAATCCAGATGGAAGCAAGCCATTTCCGTTTCCTGCAAGATCATAAGCCGTTCCGTAAGAAGTTGCCCAAGTCGGACTTCCGCCAGCATAAGTTGCTAAATAAAGTGAATAAACAGCTGTATTACTAATTTCTTGATTTCCTGTTTGTCCCCAACCTGCTCTCAATTTTAAATCGGAAATTGCCGTTATTTTATCTTTTATGAAACTCTCGTTGCTAATTCTCCATCCTCCAGAAACCGCTGGAAAAGTACCAAACTGATTGTTTTTACCAAATCGAGAAGAACCGTCACGGCGAATAGTTGCCGAAAGCAAATAGCGATTATCAAATTCGTAATCTGCTTTTCCGAAATAAGAAAGCAAAGAATATACGGTTGAAGTTCCGCTTGTAAAAGATTCTCCAGTTCCTGCATCAGGATACATATAATCTGGCGTTTCAATCAAAAAGTCATTTTTACGTAAAGTCGTTGTATCGTAAGTGTCTTTGTACATTTCGTTTCCAGCCATTAAATTCAAATTGCTTTTTCCGAAGTTTAAACTGTAAATTGCTGTGTTTGTCCAAGTCCATTTATCGCTTACAGATTGATCAATTGTTACAGAAGTTTGATCATTTTGTAAATAACCTGATTTATAGCTTCTTTGTAAAGTGCGTTTTTTATAGGAGCCATAATCAATACCGAAACTACTTTTAAGATGTAGATTTTTAACGATTTCTAAATCGGCATAAACATTCCCGAAAAGGCGTAAATAATCGTATTTATTATCTTTATTATATTCTAAAAGACGAACAGGATTTTGTCTGTCGTTCATTCCGCCAACTGGTCCTCCCCATCCTATTCCATCAACCGTTCTGATTGGAATAATTGGCAATGCGCGCAATGCAGGATCTAAAACTCCTGGATCTGTAACTTCATTTGTTCTATTTAAAGTGAAGTTCTCGCCAATTACTAATTTCCCATCAAAGTATTTGTATGAACCATTCATTCTAGCAGAAATTCTTTCAAAATCTGTTGTTTTTACGACACCTTCATTTCCATAATAACCTAAAGAGAAAACATAACTTCCTTTGTCTGAAGCATTAGAAACAGATAAATCATAAGAATTGGCAACTCCAGTTTGAGAAACCGCGTCGTACCAATTTGTATCTGCCGATTTCAAAGTTTGTTCTGCATCTAAATATTCTGGAATAATCACTCTATTTAATTGTGCTTTTCCGTTAACATTTGCCCAATCAAACTGATAACGAACGTTATTAGTATTTGGATCTAAACCATCATTAATATTAGCTTGCCATAATGCTTGTCCAAATTGGTTGGCATTCATAACACTCAATTTATTAGAATAGCTTGAAAGCGAAGTGTAAGTGCTGAAATTAATTCTCATTTTACCTTCTTTCCCTTTTTTTGTCGTTACAATAATAACTCCATTTGAAGCTCTAGAACCGTAAATACTCGCAGACGAAGCATCTTTTAAAACCTGAATCGATTCAATATCATTCGGGTTTAATTCGTGTAATCCTGATTTAGTTGGCATTCCATCAATTACATAAAGCGGATCTGTATTGTTTAATGTTCCAACTCCACGAATTACAACTTTTGTATTCGCACCACTTGGAGAACCATCAGAAGAAACTTTTACCCCCGCAATTCTTCCTTGCAAAGCTTTAATTGGGTTGGGTTCCGGCTGTTTCATAAGTTCTTTAACACTGACAACGGCAACAGCTCCTGTAATGTCGGTTTTCTTTTGTTTAGAATACCCCGTAACAACCACTTCATTCAATTGATTATTATCGAGTTTTAAAGTCACATTGATTGTTGTCTGTCCGTTTACCGGAATAGATTGTGGAGCATATCCTATAAAAGAAACTACAATTGTAGCATTTGAGGCAATGTTTTGGAAAGAAAAATTTCCGTCAAAATCGGTAGCTGTACTTATATTTGTTCCCGAAATAGTTACAGTCGCGCCAGGCAACGGCATTCCGTCATCTGACGCAATTACCGTTCCTTTAACTTGATTTTCCTGAGCTGAAAGAATCAAGACTGGAAAAAAGAAAAATAGAAAATAAATGATTTTACTTTTCATAAATTACTGGTTTTGGTTTATATTTAATTGGTTAATTACGAGGTTAGAAATTTCAATTCCTTGGTTTGAAGAAGCTGAAATGGAGTTAAATGGCTGGTTTAGGAAAAAGATTTCGGTCATTACTTTTTCGCCATTGTTGTAAAATATTTCTATTGAAGTTTTATCGAGAACAATTTTAAAATTTGCCTCTTTCTGATTTTTGTCCAATTTTGCTTTGTGAACGATTGAAGCAAATTTTTCTGAAAAGTCAATTTTTCCAGCTTTTGTTCGATCAACAAATAAGTAGTTTTCTGTATTATTTAATCCGAAAGTTAAAGACTCTCCAATTGCATTTGAAAGTGTAAAAGTGTAAGTATCTTGCTTTAATTTTTTTAAATCGAAAGAGATAATTGCCTGTCTTAAATCTATTTTTCCAGATTCAAAAAGTGGTGTTTTACCTTTTACTTTCAGGCTTTTTTTCTCAATAGATCTAGAAACATATTTATCTAATTCTTTTACAGGATTGCTAATTAAACTATATTCATTTCCTTTTTTAATTAATTGCATTTCACGTGGCGTTGTCATGCTGCTTCTCCATGCATTTGTTGGAACGCTTCCGCCATAATCTAAACTTACCATCCAACCGATGAACAATCGTCGCGCGTCTGAAGTTGGAATATTATTCCACGTTACGCCTGCATAATTGTCTTTTCCGTAATCAATCCAAACCGCTTTTTCTCTTTTTATTCTTTGTTCGAAATTGGCATCAACAATAAAATTCGTTCCATCAAAATCACCTACATAATATTGAGTTCCAGAACCACCGTTGGCTGCTCCTTGTCCTAAACTTTGCAATAAAACCCATTTCTTTTCATTAGTTCCTTCAACTTTTATTTGAAAGAAATCTGGGCATTCCCAAACGCTTTCGTGCGCGCCTAAATCTTTGCCGAAATCCGATAAAAATTTCCAGTTTTTTAAATCTTTAGAACCATAAAAATGATCTCTATCTGAAGCCGCTACAACCATTATCCATTGTTTATGAACTTCGTCCCAAGAAACTTTTGGATCGCGAAAATCTCTAATTCCTGGATTTTTTACGACTGGATTTCCTTCATCAAATTTTTTATACGTAAATCCGCCATCGGTAGAATATGCAATATCTTGACGTTCTGTGTCCAATTTTCCATCTTTGTCTTTTTCCATATCATGCAAAGTGTAAATTGCCACAATTGGCGCTTTTCCATCTTTTCCAAAACCCGAAGTATTTTGTGTATCGACAACGGCGCTTCCAGAGAAAATATATTTTTCTTTATCAGGATAAATGGCAATTGGCTGTTCTTCCCATTTAATCATGTCTTTGCTAATCGCGTGTCCCCAATGCATTGGCCCCCAAACATTTTTTTCTGGATAATGCTGAAAATATAAGTGGTAATAGCCATCGGCATAAAACATTCCGTTTGGATCATTCATCCAGCCTTTTTTGGGCGTAAAATGAAAATTAGGACGATACAATTCTGCTTCTGTAACAGTGGTAGTGGCAACTGATTTGGTTTGCGCTCTTACAGGAGAAAATTCGAAACTTGCTACGAAAAACAATGCAGTAGTATAAAGAGCAAGCGACTGTAATTGAGTTACTTTCATTTGATTTTTTATTGGTTGATAATTAGAAGTTATTGTGAAAATTACATTCTTTTACTTTTCAGAAAAGAGCATAAAAGGTCGGAAAGCATTACACTTTCAAGTGGTTATTGCGACTTGTTTATGATTTTCTAACGAAAAGAAAATAATTAAGATGTTTTTCTAATTCCTTTTCAAAACATCTAATTTTTGAATTACTAAATTATTTAGTTCGATTTTTTCTTTAGAAGAAACTGAAAGCGATGTAAATGGTTTTTCTAAGAAAAAGATTTCCGTCATTACTTTTTCCCCATTATTATAGAATATTTCAATTGAAGTTTTATCTAAAATAATTTTGAAAGTGGCTTCTTTTTGATTTCCACTTAAAAAAGCTTTACTGATCGTAGCCGCGAATTTATCTGAGAAATCATTTTTTCCTGCTTTTGAACGATCAACAAATAAGTAATTTTCTTTGTTGTTTAAACCGAATTTTAAAGATTCTCCATCTGAATTGGAAAGCTCAAACGTGTAATTTTCGGGTTTTAAATTTTTCAAATCTAAACTTACAATGGCTTGCGATAAATCTGCTTTTCCATTTTCGACTAAAGTATAATTCTCTATTCCTTTTAAAGCTTTTGTTCGGATAGTTTCCGTAATATAATAGTCAAGTTCTTTTACTGGATTGCTAACCAAATTGTAATAAGTTCCTTTTTTAACTAATTTCAATTCACGGGCAATTGTGGTGCTGCTTCGCCAAGCCGTTGTTGGAACTTGCTGCGCATATTCCCAATTAGACATCCAACCGATAAACAATCGTCGCCCGTCTGCACTTGGAACATTATTCCACGTAACTCCAGCATAATTATCTTTTCCATAATCTGCCCAAACAGCTTTTTCGTTTTCTAATCTTTTAGCAAAATCAGAATCAAGTTTAAATGTTTTTCCATCAAAATCTCCCACAAAATATTGCACTCCAGAACCTCCGTTTGGTCCGCCCGGATTTAAATTTTGAATTAAAATCCATTTGGTTTCTTTAGTTCCTTCCAATTTTATCGGAAAGAAATCTGGACATTCCCAAACACCGCCGTGAGCGCCAATATTTTTTCCAAACTCAGATAAAAAATCCCAGTTTTTTAGATTAGATGATTTATAAAACTGCGCTCGGTCTTGCGCCGCCAAAACCATAATCCATTGTTTGTGCGTTTCATCCCAAGTTACTTTAGGATCACGAAAATCACGAATTCCAGGATTTTTCACGACAGGATTTCCTTCCTCAAATTTCTGCCATGTAAAACCGTTATCGTTAGAATAAGCAATATCTTGTTGTTCGACATCTATTTTGCCTTCTTTTTCTTTTGTCATATCGTGCAAAGTATAAATCGCGATAATTGGTGCATTGTTTCCAATTTTTAAACCCGATGTATTATTTACATCAACAACAGCACTTCCCGAAAAAATATATTTGTCTTTATTTGGATAAATCGCAATTGGCTGTTCATCCCATTTAATCAAATCTCTACTCGTTGCGTGTCCCCAATGCATTGGTCCCCAAACACTTTTATCTGGATAATATTGATAAAACAAATGGTAATATCCGTTGGCATAAAACATTCCGTTTGGATCATTCATCCATCCTTTTTTTGGTGTAAAATGAAAATTAGGACGGTACATTTTTTCTTCATTTGCATTTGATGGCAAAACCTTAGTCTGTGCCGAAGCTGAAAATGTTGTGCAGCCAGCAATCGACAATACTAAAGCACTATAAAGAGCGAGCGGCAGCTGTTTCGTTGATTTCATTTTTTTTGATATTTTTTTTAGTTAATGTTTCACTTAAAACTTCCAAAGAAATTCCTTTTGTTTCTGGCATTAGAAAAATTACGAATAATAATTGCAAAACCATCATCAAAGTAAAAATCAGGAATACGACTTCTGGACCAATTTCCGAAAATAACATCGGAATTAAGGACGGAATAATTGCTGCCAAAACCCAATGCACTGAGCTTCCAAATGCTTGTCCTGATGCACGAATATGATTCGGGAAAATTTCTGAAATGAAGACCCAAATTACAGCTCCCTGACCAATGGCATGAGAAGCAATGAACAAGAAAAGGAAAATAGGAACTGATAATCCGCCCCAATTGTAATAAAAAGCAGCCGAAACTAAACCTAACGAAATAATATATCCAACTGAACCAATGTACATTAACAACTTCCTTCCTAATTTGTCAATTAATGTTACTCCGATTAAGGTGAAAATAAGATTCGTTACTCCGATTCCGATACTGCTCAATAAAGCGGTATTTTGTCCTAAACCTGCTTCTTCAAAAATTCTTGGCGCATAATAAAGGAATGCATTAATTCCAGAAAACTGGTTGAAAAACGCAATTAAAAAAGCTAAGATTAAAGGAAAACGGTATTTTTTCATGAATATATTTTCGTGTTTTACCACGCCATTTTCACGAGAATCATCCATAAGATCATTGATGTCTGCAGAAGGATCTATTTTGTATAAAACTTTACGAGCTTCTTCGTCTCTATTTTTAGATAATAACCATCTCGGACTTTCTGGAATACCCAAAATAAAAAGTATATAAATAAAAGAAGGAATTGCTTGAACACCAACCATCCATCTCCAAGCATTTTCTCCAATATCTTTTAAAAAGTAGTTTGAAATAAAGGCAATTAAAATTCCCAATACAATATTAAATTGATATAAAGCGACCAATCTTCCGCGTTTGTCTGCGGGAGCAATTTCTGAAACATAGGCCGGTGCTGCAATTGTAGAAGCTCCAACTCCTAAACCTCCAATAAATCTAAAAGCGGCAAATACAAAAGGATCGTTTGCAAAGGCAGCCCCAACAGCAGAAACAAAGTATAAAATACCAATCCAGAACAACGTTTTTTTACGTCCTAATTTATTAGTTGGAATTCCTCCAAAAATGGCACCAACCACAGTTCCCCATAATGCCATTGCCATTACGACTGAACCATGAAAAGCATCTGAAGAATGCCAAAGAAGCTGTAATTGTTTATCAGCTCCAGAAATTACTACGGTATCAAAACCGAAAAGAAAACCTGCCAGTGCAGCAGTAATAGACCAAATCAATATCTTATTCATTGTACATGTATTAAAACTTGTTGCTAAGATATCTGCAAAAAAAACAACTTATTTTTAATGATGTTACAATTTATTTCTACAAATATTAACACATTAATATTTTAAACTCAAAACCTTTATTTACAAGGTTTTACACAACATTAAAAATATTTACGAAAACCTTGTAGTTTCAATTTTGTTACATAAGTTTCAAAAATGTTACCTAAAAAGAAACAGATTTAGAATGCTTTAAATGGATGCTTTGTATTCTTTTGGAGAAATTCCGAATTTATTCTTAAAAGCTGTCGAAAAATAGTTTGGAGTTGAGAACCCAAGTGAGTACGCAATCTCTGAAATATTCATTTCATTTGACTTCAAAAGTTCTGCTGCTTTTTCTAATTTGAGGTTATTAATATGATCGCTGATATTAATTCCGATAATGGCTTTGACTTTTCTGTATAATTGTACTCTCGAAACGCCTAATTTTTCTGCCAATTCTTCAACAGAAAATTTCGGATTTTCGACATTGTTCATAATGATATTATTCATTTTGGTAATGAATGTCTGTTCTTGGTTTCCGAATTTAGATTCTGGTTCTACGCGATAAATATTGTTGGTGTAATAATAACGTAGTTTTTCGCGATTAAATAATAAACTTAAAATGGATTGTTTTAAAATCGAAAGACTAAAAGGTTTGGTCAAATATTGATCTACACCGCTTTGCAATCCCTTTAAAACAGATTCTTTATTGCTTTGAGCTGTTAAAATAATAATCGGAATATGAGACGAACGAAGGTCTTTTTTCAATTCTTTGGTAATTTCGTAACCATCTTTATCTACCAGATTTATATCGCAAATAATAATATCTGGAATAATTTCTAATGCTTTTTCTACGGCATCACTTCCGTCTGAAATATTGACAATATATTCGTTAGATAATTTTGCTTTTAAAAATGTGACTAAATCAATATTATCTTCTATAATTAAAAGCGAATGTTTTTCTGAATCTGAAATTGCATTTAAGTCTTTCAATTCTGATTCTAAATCTAAATTATCGGTTATTAAACTCGGTATATTATTTTGATTTTCAACTTTTTGAATAATTTCTTCAGGCTTAAGATGTTCTTTTCCTTTCCATAAAGTAATGACAAATTCGCTACCTTGTTTTGATTTTAACTCGATAGTTCCTTTATGCAAAAGCACAAATTCTTTTGATAAATGCAAACCAATTCCAGAACTGTTTTTATTGTTGTTTGAAGCTCTAAAAAACGGATTAAAAACATTAGACTGCTCATTTTCGGGAATTCCAATTCCAGAATCTTTAAAGTGAATTTTAACCGAATTATCTGGAGATTCAACAATCGAAATTGTTATTTTACCATTGTCTGGTGTAAATTTAAAAGCGTTGGATAACAGATTGAAATACACTTTATCCATTAATCCGCTGTCTATAAAAAGTTCCAGATTTTTATTTTTGCTAACTAATTGAAAATCGATATTTCTACGGATTGCTTCTCCTCTAAAATTAGCCATAACTTCACTAGTAAAATCGTATATTTTTACGTTTGAAGCTCTTAAAGTAAATTTCTGTTCTTCAATTTTTCTAAAATCTAATAATTGATTTATAAGTCTCAATAAACGATTCGAGTTTTTATGAATTAATTTAACCTCATCAATCAGAGCAGTTCCTTTTATTTTTTCGTTTTCAATCAGAGATTCCACATAACTCATAATCAAAGTTATGGGAGTTTTAAATTCATGCGAAAGTCCCGTAAAAAAACTCAGCTTTGCTTCATTGCTCTTAGACGCAATTGCTGCCATTTCCTGAATTTCACTATTTTGATCTATAACCGTTTGATTAATTCTCTCTAATTGCTTTTTCTTTCGAGAGATCGAAATCGTAGAATAAATACTGTAAATCGTTAAACTTAAGATAATTACTAAAAAGAAACTTAATAAACGAACCAAATTATTCTGCGAAGCATATTCTCTTTCCTGCACTCTTATGGCACCTTGCTGCGATTCGATTATCAATTGCTGCTGATCGACTTTATCCATTTGGTTTTCGATAATTTCAGCATTATTATTATCTATTACAATGGTATTCAGAATATTATTTTTAGAAACAGATTCTTTATTATAAATTTTCAATGCTAATTTTAAAGCTTCATTTCCTCCTGTCGGATACAAAATAGTTCCATCGAGAACACCGCTTTTTACCAATTCGATTCCGCCATTTACACTGTTTAAAGCATCAACACCAATAAATTTAATTTTGTTTTCAAGTCCTAACGTTTTTGCTGTTTCCCAAGCGCTTAAAGCCATTCTATCATTATGAGCAAAAACATATTCGATATCAGGATTTTGCTGAAGAACTGCTTTCAAAGGCGCTTTAACAGATTCTTTCTCCCAATCGCCTTGAATAGTTTTGACAATTGTAAAACGTTTATTTTCATTAATAACTTGATTAAAACCAAGTGTTCTTTCATAAGCTGGAGATGATCCGCTAGCGCCCGTAATTTCTACGATTTTACCAGAACCTTTGCTGTGCGAAATAATATAACGCGCTCCAATTCGTCCAATTTCTATATTATCCGCGCCGAGATATGCGGTGTAATTTTCACCTTCAATTTTTCTGTCTACAACTAAAACGGGAATTCCAGCTTTTATCGATTTTTCGACAACAGCCGTTAAAGGTTTAGATTGAATGGGAGAAACAATTATTACATCAACTTTGTTCGAAATAAAGCGTTCTATATCTTCTATTTGTCTGTTAACATTATTATTAGCGTCTTTAATAGTTAAATCTACTTCTGGTCTTAACGAAGCTTCAATTTTAATAGAACTGTTCATTTGTTTTCGCCAGTCGTCGGTGGTCATTGCCTGCGAAAAACCAACTTTAATTTTGTCTCCCTGTTTTTGTTTGCAAGAAACTAAACTTAATGATACTGCAAAAAACAGTACAATATATTTTATAAATTGATACATGAAGTAATGAGGTTTGGTAAATAGTATAAGTTATGAAAATAGCCTTCTGAACCAACAGCTTGTCTTTATAATTAGGAAGGAATTATATTTGGTTCGACAAACTAAAAGGATATTATTAAAAAGTAAAATTAAACTTTTATTTCATTTACAGAGAATTGAACTTAAATAAAATTCAAAAACATTCTTGTTTACAAAAAATGATGTTTTATTAACGCAACAATGTTTCATTAATTGTATTTTTTAAACTAAATTGCCTAAAATTTAAACTTCGTAAAAATGAATAGACGTAGATTTCTTAAAGGCTCAACTTTATTAAGCGGACTGGCAGTGATGAGCCCTACAGTCATTTTTTCTAATGATTTGGAATCCATTTCAAAAAAAAATAAAAAAGCCAAAAACATTATATTTCTTATTAGCGACGGAATGAGTACGGGAACTTTGCAAATGGCAAACTTATACTCTCAAAACATATTGAACAAAAATGGCAATTGGATGGATCTGTATGCTCAAAATAAAGTTTCCAGAGCGCTTATGGATACGGCTTCGGCAAGTTCAGCAGTTACAGATTCGGCGGCTGCCAGTTCTTCTTTTGGAGGCGGATATCGTGTAAAAAATGGTGTTTTAAATGTTGGTCCAAACGGAGAAAAATACCTTCCGATTTGGCAGAAATTTAAAAATGCAGGTAAAAAAGCGGGCTGTGTAACAACCGTAACAATCACGCATGCAACTCCAGCGGGATTTTGCGTAAACTCGGACAGTAGAAATGCAGAAAACGAAATTGCAGAAACTTATGCGCAATTAGGATTAGACGTTTTGATGGGCGGCGGAGATGAATTTTTCAATCCAGAAAAAAGAAAAGATAAAAAAGATGTTTATAAAATCTATCAAGAAAAAGGTTATCAAATTTTAAAAGATAAATCTGGACTTGAAAACTTAAAAAAAGATACTAAAACTCTTGGTATATTTTCGACTGGAGCTTTGCCGTATTCAATTGATAGAGCTAATATTGCAGAATTACAGCACACTCCAACGCTTGCCGAAATGAGCAAAGCCGCAATTGATCAAATGAAAGATCACAAAGATGGTTTTGTTCTTTTAATTGAAGGCGGAAAAGTGGATTGGGCGGCGCATGCAAATGATATTGCGGCTTTAATTCACGATCAATTGGCATTTGACGAAGCGGTAAAAACGGCTATTGATTTTGCAGAAAGTGATAAAGAAACGCTAGTTATTATTACAACAGATCACGGAAATGCAAATCCGGGACTTATTTATGGTGCAGAAGCGACACAAAAGTTCAATAGCATTGCTGATTATAAATACACAAATGAATATATTCTGAATTCGATTCATAGCGATTTTAATCTACAGCAAATTAAAGATTGGATTTATAAAACCAACAAAATAAGTTTGAGCGATCAAGAAGCGCAGCATTTACTAGATTTTTATTCTGGTTTAGAAAAACTGGAAGATGGTTTGTATAATTATAAAAAACTGCCTTTTAAAGCCTATTCCGAAATACAGAAAAAACACAATAATGTCGGATGGATCAGTATGGATCATTCGGGAGATTATGTAGAATTGGCAGCTTTTGGTCCTGGAAGCGAACTTTTAAAACCTTTCGTAAAAAATACAGATATGCATTATTTAATGCTGGAAGCGGCAATGGCTGTTTAATTTTATTCCATAAAATTAATATTAATCGATTGGGCACAATCATTTTAAACACATAGAGACATAGTTTTTTTGAAGCTTAAAAAAAGGCGTTTCACTAATTTAAATGCACATAGTAAGCTATGTGTGGAAACTTGTTTCTTTTGATTTCTTTTTTTTACAATAAATTCTATGTTTCTATGTGTTAAATTGTATTTCTTAATTTCACTCAACAGGATAATATTAAACTATAGCATTATTTTCATCAGGATTAAAACTTCCATCATCTGGATATTTGATACTATTTTTTAATTCTTCTACACGTTTCGGGTCAAATTTAGGGACTTGTAATTCGTTGTTTTCTTTCCATTTTTTAACGGTTTCTGAAACCTCAGCCGATTTTTCGCTTGACGGAGGAGTATTTCTCGCAACATAAAGTGTTTGAGATGGATACGCTAAAGAGGTTCCGCTTTTTTCTATAATATCCATCATTCTTAAAAGAAGATCTTCTTGAACTTCTTGCGAAATTTCAAAAGTAGAAGATTCGATATAAGCTGTAATTTCGACTTTTAAAGCATCATTTGTTATTCCCGTAAAACGCACTATCGGATTTAAATTTAGCACAGAAGGATGTGCATACAATAAAGATCGAAGTTCTACCAACAAATAACGCATTTGATCTGGAGTAGTTTCCATTCTAAAATTAAAAATCGGATTAAAGATAAAACGGTCACGATGCGCAAAATTTTCTATTTTACTGGCAGATAATTGTCCGTTTGGAATTGTTACAATGGTTCGCGCAGAAGTACGAAGCATTGTAGAACGCATTCCGATAGATTCTACTGTTCCTTTTATATCATCAACTCGGCAATAATCGCCTACTCGCAACGGTTGATCTGCGATAAGACTGACACTTCCTACGAAATTTTCTATTGTTTTTTGTGCTCCCAACGCTAATGCGATACCTCCAATTCCAAGTGCTGCCAATCCCGCCGTAACGTCTACTCCAATAATTCCGAGTATGGCGATAATTCCAATAAAAACAATGGCAACTTTTGTGGTGCGGCTCAAAAATAAAATGGCAGAAACAGCCGAAATACGTCCTCGTCTGTTCATTCTGCTACGTGTAAACATACTTACAAAATCGGTCAATCTCCAAAGCAAAATTAAAAAGGCTACAATACTAATTGTAATTATAATAATGCTAAAACGCTGGCGCACCACGATAGAAATTCCCATTCGCTGGGTAAATGCCACAAACAAAAGAACCGTCATATACATTTGAACAGGCAATGAAAATGCTTCTATTACTGCTTCTCCTTTTTCGGTTGCCGCTTTCTTCCATATTTTTTGAAGAAGAAAAACAAGTACAAAAATTAGCAATCTTGAAAGCAAATAAGATGCAACGGTCATAATAACAACGACCAGCCAATGTCCGATTGGAACATTTCCTAGTTTTTTTTGTATTAAAACATTGGGTAAAACTCTGTCTAAAAAAGTTTTTTCTCCTTTTAAATCAGCGTCCATAATAGATTCTACCGTTTCAGCAGAAAAAAGCCATAATGCGGGCTGGCTGTCATCTGATTGATTTTCTACATAAAGCTGTATGGCGGTTTTATTAGTCGAAATATTTCCAACATGGTCAACTCCGGTCGCTAAATCATCATCTGTTCTGCCCGTTTCTTTATTGCTAATAATTGAAGATGGAGATAGATTTCCTCCTTGATCTAATAACTGCTGAAACGTTTTTACGATTCTGATTCTTTCTGCTGTTTTACGGTACGAACGTTTACTCAAAACCAAATACTGACTTGCACGCAAGTAGTTTTGATCGCCAATTGCCTTAATAAATCCGTTGACTGTTCCTTGAGGCGTTCTTCTGCCAAGAGAATCTTCTGGAGTTTTGGCTGGTTCTTCTGCGGTAGTTTTTGCCGAACCTAATAACTGGGCTTCTACTGTATTTGAATTTAAAATCAGCAACAGCAATAAAAAAGATGAAAAACGTTTAATACCTAAAATCATGGCTTTGTTTATTTTGGTAATTAAACTACTAAAAATAAGAAATCTAATAGAGAAATAAAATCTTCGACAAGCAAAAAGAGCTATTATTCTTTTAATTGTCATAAAAATGATCATTTTTGAATTCTATTAAATTAATAAAATAGCAACAGAATTTAGTTTTGATCTAATTTACTTTTTTAAAGCTTCGGAGAAGCTAAATATTTATAGTAGATTAATATTTGCTCAATATAAAGCTTCAGCGGAGCGAAATAAACACTTTGTTAAACTTCATATTTCGCTCCGCTGGAGCTCTTTTGTGCTTAATCATAGAATTTCTATAAATATTCCGTCCCGTTGGGGCTGCTTGAAAACAGATATTAACTTAAATTAGAAGCCCGTCATTACCTAAGCAAATAACGGGCTTCATAAACAGATGGGGGCTGTTTTAAATTTGATTTATTTCAGTAATGAAAGTATTTTTGCAAAGACTTCATTATTCTCGTAAACACCTTGAAAATCTTGCGAATGTGGTCCGTAAGAAAAAATAGGAACCATTGTCGCTGTGTGGTCATTTGTTATAAAATCACCTTCGATTTTATGTTTTTTCACATTTCCCTGCGGAATTGCAAATCCAGAAGTTTCATGGTCTGCGGTTACAATTACCAATGTTCCTTCGTTTTTATCTGCAAATTGTAAAGCTTGCGTAATTGCTGTATCAAAATCAATTGTCTCAGAAACGATTCCGCCAACATTGTTAACATGTCCGAAACTATCAATTTGTGCGCCTTCGACCATTAAGAAAAAAGGCTTTTTCTTTTTGTCTAAAAACTCCAAACTGTATTTTGTTGCATCGGCTAATAATTCTCCTCTTCCTTCTAAAACCGACGGAACTCTTCCATCAGAAATAAAAACGCCAACTGCATCGCTGTTTACATTTTCTAATTCTTTAACTGAATTTAATAATTTGAATTTAGAACTTAATGCTGTATTTTTAAAAGTATTTGCTCCGCCTCCAACAAACAAGTTTAATTTGCTTTTCAACAAATCATTGGCGATTATTTCTGTACTTGATCTTTCTTCTGTATGTGCGTAAAAAGCAGCCGGAGTTGCGCCAGTGATTTCATCTGTTGTAATTACACCAGTTGCATATTTTCTTTTTTGCAAAACCTCCATGATATTGGCAATAGGTTTTCTTAAAGTATCTGTTCCGATTGCTCTATTGTTTGTTTTCTGGCCTGTTGCTAAAGCCGTTCCTGCTGCGGCAGAATCTGTTGTAAAATCATCTGCAGATTGTGTTTTTATAAAACCAACGCTTTTTAATTGTGTTACAGATAAAGCTCCGTTATTCGCCAAAACCGCAGAAGATATTTGCGACAAACCATTTCCATCTCCAATTAAAAGAATAACATTTTTTACAGGAAGTTCTTTTTGATCTGTTTTATAAGTTGGTTTATAGACTTTTGAAGAATTACTTGCCGTAATTAATCTTTTTGGCAAAGCCTGAATATATTGAACACAATTGTATGGCGAATCTGTATTAATGATGTCTACTCCTAATTCTAAAAGTGCTTTCCACGCGCTTTTTGTATCTGGAGCAGCCCAAAAACGAAATGGTTTGTTGGTTTCTTTTGCTTTAGAAATAACCGCGCTTACTTTTTTGTAATCTTCATGCGTCAATCTTCCTAAACCGTTCCAAACAGAATATTTTTTAAAATCAACACTAACCATCGCAACTTTCGTCCAATTTTCTTTTGAAATATTTTTTCCTAGTTCTTGAAAATCAAAAGAAATAAAATCAGGATATTTTACATAGGTTTCGGAATCAGGTCTATTTCCTGATACAATAATTTTAATATTCTTGTTTTTTGTAATGGATTCGTATTTATTTAAAACAGAAACTAATTTAGTAAGCGTTGAAACTGCTTCGGTTTTAATATCAATCAGCAAGAATAATTGTTGTTCTTTTTTGAAGTTCATTTTTAAAGCCGTTTCTAAAGGCTTCAAATACAAATCTTCTAAAGTTCTTGAAGCTGAAATCCCTTGCAGATCATGAGAAACGTATAAATTATTATCCTTTAGGAAAATGTCTGCTTCTATAGAATTTGCTCCATTTGCATATGCATTCCAAAACGGAATAGTTTGATTATAATCGTTATGAGAATGTATTTTAACCTGTTCTTGAGAAAATAGTCGGTTTACCGCGCCAATTAAGGACAGGAAAAGACTAATGAACAAAACTGATGTTTTCATTTTGAAAAAATTAATGACTATTTGGGTAAAAAAAAAGGTAGGTTTGAGGCAAAAAAGGTGAATGATCTAAAAAAATAATTCGTTTATTCTGAAGGGCAAATCAGATTTGAAAACGAAAACTTACTAGACGAACGTGATTTTTTGAAGAAAAAAAATTAAAAAACAGGGGATTTTAAAAGATCTAAAATCTCCCTGTTTTTAACAACTAAGCATAAGAATACTGCTTAAACAATAGCAGTTTTCAAACTAACACAATAAAACAACTTACTAATATCCTTTGTTCTGAACTAAATATCCTGGTGTATTAGATGCTCCGTCAATTGCAACTTGAGGAATTGGGAACAATCTTTTGTTTACATCAGTATCTGTTTTTTCAGTCCATTTATCTTCGAAATGGCTAAAACGAATTTGAGTATTTCTTCTTAAACCTTCCCAGTAAAACTCAAAACCATATTCTCTATACAAAATATTTAAATTGATTGCTGGAAGCGCCGCCGGAATTGGAGCACGAGCCGTTCTCGAAGTTCTAACCGTATTCATATCTGCCAACGCACCAGCTGTATCTCCTTTTCTTAATTTAGCTTCAGCACGCATCATGAAAATTTCAGCATATCTCAATAAAACCATATCTACGCTACTGTAGTAATTTCCGTCTGGAGAAGTGTGGCTAAATTGGTATTTAGAAACTCTGTAACCAGAATAGTGCATACTTCCTTCTTTTGTAAAATCAACTTTAAGTGTCAAGTTAACGTAACCAACATTTTTATCAGGACCATTTCCTTTGATTTGTTTCACTGGATAAATTCTATATCCTGTATCACATTTATAAAATGCTCCATTTGCATCTTTTCTTGCAGCCCATGGAATACCTCTCATAATTCCTCTATCAATTTCAAACTCTTCTGCTTTTACACAGTAGTAGTGATTCTCATCATTTAGAGGAGAAAAACCTGTAAGATCTTTCAAGTTATCTGGTACTTTTGCATTGTTTTTATAAAATCTTGAATCGGCATTTGCAGGATCTACAGATCCGTAAGCATCAACCCAAGTTTGATAAAAATCTGAAGTAATAGCTGGTCCGTCAGTTCCGTCTGCGTTAATAGATTCAGGTCTTGGAAACATTGATCCAGGAATTGACCAATATGCCCAACGGTTGTTTTCGTCTTTTAAAACTCCACGCTGATCTAAAGCAAAAATTACTTCTTTGTTAGAATTATTGTCATCATCAAATAAGTCAAAATATTCTGGTGACAAAGTAAATTTTCCAGAGTTAATAATATTATCTGTGTATTTGATTACTTTATCCATATCTGCTGGCGTAAATGAAGGCGTTCCGTAAGGATCACGATATACAGCCGCATTTAGGTTTAATCTTGCTAGAAGTCCCCAAACGGCAGATTGTGTCATTCTTCCTGGTCCTTTATCTTTATTAATTACATCAGCAACAGATAAAAGTTCCTCTTCTATGTAAGTAACAGCGTCTTGACCTCTAAGGATTTCAGAAGTTGCAGCCGATGATTCTTTTTTGAATACAAGTCCCCAACTATCTAATGTCATCATATTCAAGTAAGCTCTAAGCGCTTTCATTTCGTAAAGTGCTCCTTTTGCTTCTGTATTTCCATCTTCTGCAAGCGGCGTCAAAACTTCAATAGCAGATAAAGTTCTCGAAATATTTTTAGTCAATTCATTCCAAGTACTCGTAACCAAATCGTTTGTTGGTGTAGTGGTGTGCGCGTGTACTGCTAAATATTTACCTCCATCATACCAATCTGTTCCTCCACGGTAAGGTAAAATACCTTCGTCACTTGCAATTAATTGTAAACCAAAATTATTTGTATGTATCCAAGTTGATTTTAATTGTCCATACGCAGGAGCAATTGCTCCGCTGATTGCGTCTGCTTGTCCGCCTCCGTTTAAGGATTCGTCCAGTACTTTTTCTTCTAAGTCTGTACAGCTCCAGTTCAAGAATAGACCTAATCCAAGAGCAGCTATAATTACTTTATTTTTCATTTTTTGTTTTTTTATTAGAATGCTACATTTAAGCCAAATACAATAGTTCTGCTTCTTGGGTAACTGAAATAATCAATTCCAAAAGACTGAATATCGCCAACTGAAGTTCCAGTGTTAATCTCAGGATCGTAACCGCTGTATTTTGTAATTACAAATAAGTTTTGTCCAGTAATTGAAAGACGAATGTTATCCATTACATCTGTAAGTCCGATTAATTTTGGGTTTAAATTATATCCTAGAGTAGCATTGTTTAATCTTAAGAAACTTCCATCTTCTAAATATCTTGTAGAAACTGTGTTAGAGTTTGTAGAAGCCTCGTTCAAATATTGAACAGCTCTATCTGTCGTATTGAAAGAATTTGCTAAACTTCCTCTATTGAATGAAGACATTGCCACGTGATTGTAGATTTTGTTTCCGCCAGCACCGTTGAAATTAGCTCCAAAATCGAAATTCTTGTATTTTAAATTCAAGTAAAAAGCATATATATAATCTGGTAAAGCGCTTCCTGCCACAATACGGTCATCATCTAAAATTTGTCCGTCTCCGTTTGTATCAGCAAATTGATTTAAACCATTAGAACCGATTCCAGTAAAATTAAGCATGTAGAAAGAACCAATTGGCTGTCCGTTAAGAACACCATTAATAGTTGCTCCAGATTGTCCGCCACCTTGAGCACCACCAGTAGTTAAGATTTTATAAGGTGAATTTTCTACTTTATTATTTGTAAAAGAAATGTTTCCACCAATACTGTATGAGAAATCTTTGCTTTTATCACTGCTGTAATCTAAAGCAACCTCAATACCACTGTTTTTAATTTCCATGTTTGGAATGTTTGTCCAATATTTTGATGTTGGCTGAATTGGATCTGTAGGCGCAACTTCTAATAAAATATTATCCGAAACTTTATTAAAATAATCTAGCGTACCAGAAATTCTATTATTGAATAAACTAAAATCTAAACCGATGTTTGCTTGTGTAGAAACTTCCCATTGAATATTCGGGTTAGCCAAACGCGTGTAGATTGAACCATAAGGATATCCGCTTAAATCTGTAGCAGAAGGATCTAACGGATAAGTATCGTTTCCTGTATTACTTTCTGTATAACTTGCTTTTGTAATTTTTGAAGGAATCTCTTGAGAACCAGTTTTTCCCCAGCTTGCTCTTAGTTTTAGATTATTTACCGTTTCAGAATCTTGTAAAAAGTTTTCTTTTGTAATATTCCAACCTAAAGCAACAGATGGAAAATATCCGTATCTATTATTTTTACCAAATTTAGAAGAACCGTCAGCACGCATTGTTGCTGTTACAAGATATTTATTATCATATCCATAGTTTAATCTTCCGAAGAAAGACTGCAATTCGTTTTCGATTGCCGATGAAGATTGTGTCGTACGCTCACTTGCTGTTTCAATCTGATTTTTTGGTTCTACACCATTATCAGGGAATCCAGATAAATTGTAGCTTTTTTGGTTTAATTGGATTTTCTGATAAGATTGACCTGCTAAAACCGTAAAACTATGATCTTTAATATTGAAATTATACGTTAAAGTATTCTCGTATAAAGTGTTATTATTTGTAGAAACAATATTATTCAAAGAACCTAAAGTTGTATTCGTTTCTGATGAATAAGGCAAAACTTGAATATCTCTTTCTGACATTGAATAATCAACTCCAAGATTAAATTTATACGTTAATCCTTTGATGAATTCGTATGATGGAGCGATATTTGCCAAAATACGATTGTTGTTTGTAAAATCAGAGTAGATTCTCTCGCTAATTAGCGGATTTAAAACATCATTACTTAAATTAGTATTTGGCTGACCGTTTACATAAACAGCATCTGTTGGGTTCATTGTTAGCATATTTCCAACAACTCCTCTTGCGTCTGGTCTAGAATTTTCTAGTTTAGTTCCTGTTAAACTGAAAGTAATGTTAAACTTATCATCTAATGCTTTTTGGCTTAAATTTACACGTCCAGAATAACGTTTTAAATCACTATTTCTTAAAACACCTTCTTGATTATCCATACCAAGAGATGCAGAATAAGTTGATTTCTCAGTTCCTCCGCTCATCGTTAAATTAACGTTTTGAGAAACTCCAGTTCTAGTCAATTCATCTTGCCAATCTGTATTTGCTCCACCGTCTTGTAAAGTTCCGTTTACCGCAACAACTCCTCTTCTAAATTCATCTGCACTAAAAACATCAACTTTATTAGCTAACGAAGAAAAACCAGTCGTCATAGAAAGATTGATTTGAGTTCTTCCTTTTGATCCTTTTTTAGTTGTAATTACTACTACTCCATTTGCAGCTCTAGAACCGTAAATTGCGGAAGCAGATGCATCTTTAAGCACGTCAATACTTTCAATATCTTGCGGATTGATAAAGTTTAAAGGATTTGAAGCAACTCCATTACCACTATTATCCAAAGCAAAACCGTCTACTACATAAAGAGGTGTTGTTCCAGAACGCAAACTTCCAACTCCACGAATAATGATGTCTTGATTCGCTCCAGGCTCACCACTTGCTGCAGTAACGTTAACTCCGGCAACTTTACCTTGAATCAATTGTCCTGCATTGGTAACAACTCCTTTATTAAAATTTTCACTTTTTACAGAACCAATTGCTCCCGTTACGTCCGATCTTTTTTGAGAACCGTATCCAACAACAACAACTTCATTTAATGTACTAACTTCTTCAGCTAAAGAAACATTTAATTTTTGATTTCCAGAAAAAGGAACTTCTTTAGTTTGAAATCCTACGTAAGAAAAAACTAAAACACCTTGATTGATCTGTGCTTTAATTTGAAAATTTCCGTCAAAGTCTGTAGTTACAGCTCCTTTAGGTTCTCCTTTTACATAAACAGAGACACCTGGTACGGGTATTTTTTCTGCGTCAGAAACTACTGCTCCTGATACTGATACCTGCGAATAGGAATACGACATACATCCTAAAGCAAGAATTAATAATGCATAAATTTTTTTCATTTAAATTACTTTTTTTGTTTTGCCAAAAGTATTTTAACGACTCCTCCAAAGGGAGGATTTTTGTTTTTCAAAAGAGGACTTTTATTTCAAATTAGGACAGAATTAGCACAAAAAAAGAGGAATATTGCACATTAACATTGTCCTAACTTTCTACAAATACAGGGCTAACAGAAACCTTAAACTGTGTACTCTTTAAATTCTTTGAATTCTTTAGGAGTTTTCCCAAAATACTTCTTAAACGAGCGTCCAAAGTATTTTGGATCATTATAACCGCATTCAAAACTGATCTCAGAAATGTTTAATCGTTTTGTTTTTAATAGAACTTCTGCCTTTTGCAAGCGAAGTGACATCAAAATATCTGAAGGAGATTGGTTTAAAGTTTCTTTAAATATGCGATAACATTTTACTCTTGAAATGCCCAATTCTTCACCCAACATTTCAACATTAAATGAAGGATTCTGAAGTTGTTCTTTTATAATTTCTAAAGCCTTTCGTAAAAGCCTTTCATTTGCCGTTACGTGTTCGTTATCTTCTGTTAGAATCTCAAATATTTTCTCCTGAATTTTATGTTCTCTAAGCGGTTCAATATTCTGATTGATTAAACTGTCTATCTTTTTTCTAACGAATGATGCGCTGGCTGGAAGCTGTATATGTGTTTCGATACCAATTTCTAATAATTGTTCGTTCAATTCGTAATTAATATCTTCTGAGATATAAATCATTGGAATTCTTATATGCGAATTATCTCTATTTGATTTTAAAAAATCAATGAGCTTTTTGGAGAATTCTGTCTGATATAAAATCAATGCCGAAATATCGATTTGTTTTAATATAGAATTCAAATTAGAAACAGAACTTTCGAAAATCAAATTAAAATTTTCGCCATCTAAAACCTGGTTTGCAGCCGGATTATTGTACGAATCTCCAAAAACCAAAAGACATTTTTTATCCGAAGCAAATTGATTTGGGTAATTGAAATTTTTCCATGAAATAGTTTCCTTATAATGCACATCAGGATTAACAATTTCGATTGGAATACGCATCGTAATCTGGAAATCTTCTTCCGAAAACGGAATTAATTCTCCTTCTAAATCTTGCAACAAAACTTGCAATGCTTTAAAGTAAGGACTATAATGCGAAATATTATACCAATTGTCTCTTAAAATAATACTATCTGAAATTGCTTTAATTTCAACACAATCAGATTGGTAAGTTATTGAAATATTTATTGTACTGTCTTTATCAGAATATTTGCTTAAATCATTAAAAAAATACTGCATTGCCAATTTTAAACGCAAAATATCTACAGACGCAAAGCAATCTGAATGATCAATTTCACAATTAAAATTTACCTCATTCTGCTGCAACTCTTTCTTCAATTTTTCTACATTATTTCTAAAAACAGGAAACAGACTTGTTGCTGATTTCTTTACAGGTCCAAGATCTTTTACATGTTCGAGATAATTCCATTCTGAAATAAGCTTTACCAATTTTCCAGATTGCACAATTAAATCTCGATGTGTTTCTGTATCTTTTTTGAAGGAACTAGATATTTTAATGATTTTAGAAATGGGTTCTTGAAACTCCGAAAGCATAAAAGTTTTAAACTTTTCAATTTCAAAATTTTCTTTTTTCAAATTACTGTGAAGAATCAGCAGTTTTTCTTTTTGTTCTAGAATTTTCTTGTTCTTTTCGTCCAATTCTTCATTAACCGCTTCCATTTCTTTTTTCTGATTTTCAATTACAGCCGTTCTTGCCGCAACCAATTCTTCAAGATATTTTTGCTGTGCCAGAGATGCTTTATTTTTAACATAAACCACAATAACGCACATAATCAGAATAAAACCTGACAGTAGCATATAAAACAAAATCGATTCATAAAATGCTTTTCCGATCTGAAGAGAAAAGAAAACCGGTTCAGGTTTTCCGTCTTTTCCTTGTTTAATGAAGAAATTATATTCGCCAGAAGATAAATTCGAATATTCTATTTTATTATTGCCAGACAAAAGAATCCATTTTTCATCTCTTCCTTCTAATTTATAATAAATAGCTACTTTGTTATTTCGAGGAAAAAGAATCGGAATTACTTCAATTTCTAATTTATTGTTACTGAAGCTTTTTTCAATCGACACTTGAGCATTTTCAATGCCATCAATTTTCAATTTTATTTTTGCTTTCGGACTAATATTATGAATCGTTGCTGGATTAAAATAATTTAAACCTTCAACACCTCCAAAAAACAAATTTCCTTTAGAATCTTGGTAATAAGCTCCTTCCGAAAATTCTGGTGCTTGCCAACCATAATCCGGATTATAAGACGTAACGCTGTATTTTTTCTTGTCAATAGAAGCAATTCCTTTTGTCGTGCTTATCCAGACTTTATCACCAGTATCAATTAATCCGTAAACCATATGACTTGGCAATCCTTCTAATTCTGTAATATTTTTAACAACACCGTTTTTTTTGTTAAAGACAGTTACACCGCCAAGAGAAGCAATCCAATAATTATCTGATTCATTATCAACAAAAACAGAATAAATGCTATTGCCTAAAATTCCATCTTTAGTACTAATTCTTTTTAGAGCATTTGTCTGCAAATTGAATACAATTACACCACTATTTTCGGTCGAAAGTATTAGATTTTGATTTTCTTTTTTGACGTTTCTAATATGATATTTACTCAGTAATTCTTGCCCTCTGAATTTTTCAAATTTTCCTGTTTCCAAATTAAACTTAGCCAAACCGCCCCAGCAACCGAGCCACAATTGCTTATTTTGATCTTCAATTATAGAATAACATCTGTTTATAGAAACGCTTTCACTGTTTGCTGTTTCATAGCTCGTGCAATTATTACCAGAAATTCTTAGAATACCTTTGTACGTTCCTGCCCAAATATTTCCGTCGCTAGAAGTAAATAAACTTCTCACGCGTTCCCAATCAGAATGTGAGCTGGCTTTGTCTATTTTAAATTTCTCAAATTTTTGACTTTTATCGTTGTAGCAATAAAGTCCTCTTGTGTAATATCCTAGCCAGATTTTTCCATTTTTATCTTTGGTAATGGCTCTAATTGTTTCGTCTGGAAGATTCGGTTCTTTTAAAGGATGCGGCACTATTGCATTTATTTTTTCAGAACCTGCAAATGCCATACTCAAACCGCCGTCTTTTTGCCCTAACCAAACATTTCCGAAATCGTCCAGATAAAGCGCTTCTATTTCATTATTTTTAAATGAATATGGCGCATACAAATCGGCTGTAAGATGTTCGATTTTATTTTCATTTGTAATAATGTATAATCCATTTTCACGAGTCGCAAACCAGATATTACCAGATTTATCCTTTAAAACATCATTGATTTTAAGCTTCGGATTTTTTCGAAGCAAGCTATTTTTTAAATTAGTGAAATCTGATTTTCTAACATTATTTGCACTTGTTTCTACAAAAGATTTGTTTTTGTATTCATAAAAATCTTTTTCTGTTTCGACTACAATATTTCCCTTTTGAGAGAGATACAGGTTTTTCGGGGCTGTTTTAAACTTAAACTCTTCAAATTCTTCATTACCAAGGTAACAGTTTATATTACCTTCTTTTGTCATAATCCAGATTTTTCCAGATTTATCTTTTTTCAACTTTGTAATATAATTGCTTGAAATGGTTTTAGGACGATTTAAATTATTTTTAAAAATCTTAAAATTATAACCGTCAAAATAATTCAGTCCGTCCCAAGTTGCAATCCATAAACCGCCGTCTTTGTCACTTTCTATATCGACTACGGAATTGTTGGATAATCCTTGATTGGTAGTAAAATTTTCGAATTTTATTTGTTGTCCAAATGAATACAGTGTAAAAAGAAAAAATAATTGTAGTGCCTTAGCCATTGCGTATAATTTAACTCGCAAGTATACAATCGCAAGGTAACTTAAACATAAATTGTATGTTAAGTTAAAAAGTGATTCAAAAGTAATCTCAGTGACTTAGAAAGCTATTTCAACATAAAAAATTAACATTTTTTTGAAATTTTAAAATTTATTAAACAAAACAAAACACATCATAATCTTATCTTAATACGTGTAATACACTCATTTATTGGGTTATTTCGTATATTTGCGAATTAGATTAAAAAAAGCAAAAACCACTAATGTTCCAACTTTTCCCTGTAGACCCCAAAACCATTTTTCTACTTTATTTTTGGGGAAATTTTTTTACTTGTATTTTAATTTTTAGTTATTCGTTTTCTTACGCAACAAGCGATAACAAAAAAATATTGAAACTATTCGGTCTAGGCAAATTAATACTTACTATAGCTTGGATATTAGCGCTTTTGCGAAATATAATCGACGATTTTACTTCAATCAACATTGCCAACTCTATGATTCTTGCTGCTTGTTGTTTTGAAACAATTGCCATGTTAGCATTGATCAAGACAAAAGCAAAGCGATATTTCAGACTTCAAATAGCCATTACCACTCTTACCATTATCTTTTTCAATATCGGTACTTTTCTAGAAGCTACAATGAATACGCGCGTTGTAATTGCGGGTATCGGAGTTTTTGCTATTTACTTAATGCCAACCGTACTTTATTTTACAGAAAAGAAAAAAAGCTTTTTTAAGACATTTTATGTTCTCTGTTATGGCGGATTTGAAGTTTTAATTCTAATACGAACTATCTACAGATATTACTATCCGGAGGATAAAGTCATTTCTTATGGAACTTTAGACAGTTTGTATAGTATTTGTTTGTTTCTGCTGTCTCTTATCGGAATTGTTGGCTTTTTATTGTTAGTGAAAGAAAAGCAAGATCATAAAATTCAGAAACTTTTAGACGATAAAAATCAGTTTTTCTCTATTATTTCTCATGATTTAAGAGGTCCGTTAGGATCATCTGTTTCGCTGTCTGAACTTTTTCTAGAAAATATTGAAGATTACAGTCGTGAAGAAATTAGAGAAATTTCAGAAATGCAGCACGAATCCAATAAAAACATTTACAAACTTTTGGAAAATCTGTTAGAATGGTCGCGCGTACAGACAGGAATGATTACTTTTTGCCCAAAAAATGTTTCTTTAAATACATTGATTAAAGAAAATATCGAACTAAATAAAAATGCGGCTTTAAACAAAAATATAAATCTTGTTTTCGAATCAACAGATTTAATTGAAGCTGAAGTCGATAAAAATATGGTGGGAACTATTTTGCGAAATTTACTTAGCAATGCGATTAAGTTTACCGAGAAAAACGGAGAAATTAAAATCAAACTTTCTCAAAATGAGCATCAAGCAAAAATTTCTATTACAGATAACGGAATTGGAGTTCCAGATTCTATAAAAGAAAATCTATTTAGAATTAATGGAAAAGTAACGCAAAAAGGAACTGAAAACGAAACCGGCAGCGGATTAGGATTGCTACTTTGCAGTGAATTCATTAAAATTCACAATGGTAAAATTTGGGTAGAAAGTGAAGCTGGTGAAGGAAGCACTTTTAAATTTACTTTGCCATTACAAAATATCTAAAAAAAAATCCAAATCCCAAGAAATTGGAATTTGGATCTTTAATATTGGATTTTTTAAACTTTTAGTCTAACACAAAACTTACGCTAACATTTGCCGTAATTTCGATTTCGCCAATTGCTAAAGTTTCATTTGATGCTCCAGCATTATCCATTGCCATAGATTTCATTGCAGCATACATTGGCTGTGGACGATACACTTGTGAATTGTCTGAAATTGTAAAAGCTTTACCAACTTTTTGTCCTAAAACAGAAACATATTCTTCAGCTTTTACTTTAGCATCTTTCATCGCTAATTTTCTAGCTTCAGATTCGTATTGCGCTAATTTAGAAGATTCAAAAGAAACTCTATCAATACGATTAATTCCTTGCTGAACCAAACCTTCCATTAATTCATCGTATTTCGACAAATCTTTTACTACGATTTCTACAGTTTGAGTCGCATTATAAGAAGTTTTCTTTTTCTCATAATCATACTGCGGATTTAAAGCAACTTGTTTTGTTCTGAAATCTGCTGTCGGAATATTCATTTTTTTGATGAATTTTAAAACAGCGTCCATCTTTTCGTCGTTTTGTTTTTTAACGTCTTTAGCATTATTCCCTTTTGTTTCAACCGTAGCTGAAATACAAACTTGATCAGGTGCTACTTTTACTTTTCCTTCCCCATTTACATTGATTAGAGGTATTTGTTTGGTTTCCTGGCCGTAAGACATAGTCATAAACATGATTGTTAAAAATAATACTAGTTTTTTCATTTTTGTTATATTTTAATATTTAATAAAGGCTTTTCAAAAGTTATGCCAGCATTATATTTTTCCCATTTTTGCCATTCCAAAAAGTATAATTATCGGAATAGCTAGCAAAATAACCATTAAAGTATTTTCTGTAAATAAAGAAGGTTCTTTTATTAAAGTAATCAAATAACCGCCTATAGCACCTCCAAAATGCGCTGTGTGCCCAATGTTATCATTTTTGGCACGCATTCCATAAATCGAGTATAATAAATACACAATTCCAAAAATATAAGCCGGCATCGGAATGACAAAAAATACGCCAAGCATCATATTTGGCTGTAATAAAATCGCAGAATACAAAACTCCCGTAACAGCGCCAGACGCTCCAACCGCACGATAACTGTAATCGTTTTTATGAAACATCATTGTGAGAAGATTTCCAAATATCAAACTTCCAAAATAAATCAAAACAAAAGAAAATGTTCCGAGCCAGGATAAAACTACTGGAGCAAAGAAATAAAGTGTTAGCATGTTAAATATCAAATGCATCATATCTACATGCAAAAAACCTGAAGAAAGCATCCTGATCTGTTCTCCAGAACGAATACTCCCTACGTGAAATTCGTACTTTCTAAAAAAAGAAAGATCGTTAAAACCTTTGTAACTAATAACAGCGTTGGCAATTATAATCCCAGCTAAAATGATATTCATAAATAGTATTTATTGTGAATTGTAAATATAATCATTCTTAAAGAAAACTTAGTACGAAAGCAAATTATCAAACGTTAATCATTTTTCATTTATCTTTGTAAAAAAAAGCTGCATGCAATTTCTCGTTTACATTTTAGCCTATCCTTTATTGTGGCTTATCTCCATATTACCTTTTCCTATATTTTACTTATTCTCAGATTTTGTTTATTTTTTAATTTACAGAGTTATCGGATATCGTAAAAAAGTAGTTCGCGAAAATTTAGCTCTTGCTTTGCCTCATTTAAGCGATACTGAAAGAAAAGAAGTAGAAAAGAAATTCTACAAACACATGTGCGATATGTTTTTAGAAATGGTGAAAACAATGAGCATTTCGCATGAGGAAATGGACAGACGATTCCGAATAACCAATCTCGATCTTGTTTTAGATTATGCAAAAAAAGGAAAAAGCGTAATTCTTGTAGCTTCGCATTATGCAAGTTATGAATGGCTTTTGACTATTAACCCAAAAATTGGTTTTAAAGGAATTGCTGTTTATAAAAAATTGGCTAATCCTTATTTTGACAAACTCGTTCGAAGAATCCGTTCTAAATACGATACAGAAATGATAGAAACCAGAAAAGCAATTCCTACAATGGCTCAAAACCAGCGTAATGGAGTTTTGGCAATGTATGGTTTAGCTAGTGACCAATCTCCGAAATTGGATAGAATTTTTCATTCGATGAAATTTATGGGAGTTGAAGTTCCTGTACACACAGGAGCAGAAATGCTGGCAAAAAAATACGATTTGGCTGTTATCATGGTAAAAGTTAAAAAAGTAAAAAGAGGATTTTATGAGGCAACGTTTGTTTCGCTTGCAGATAATCCGAAAGAATATCCAGATTTTGAAATTACCGAAATGTATTTGAAAGAAGTAGAAAAACAGATTCTTGAAGTTCCAGAATTTTATTTATGGACACACAAAAGATGGAAACACCGCGTAAAATAATTTCAAAATAACAATTTAAAAAATCCGAAAAACAACCTTATGTTTTTCGGATTTTTCTTTTGAATCTGACGCAATTCGCCAATTTATGCTTTGTAAGCTAGATTTGATGTGTTTTTGTAATGATTTTTTTGAATGAATTAAAAAAGGAAACAATTTAAATTTGATCTTCTCTAATTATCTAAAAAAAACCAAAAAATCATTAACCATGATCAAAAAATTACTTTTTACAGTTTTGCTATTATTTCTGTTTTCTACGATTTCCGCTCAAAGTCCAAAACGAGGTATTGCTTACGGGGCGCATTCTAAAGCAGATATTTTAGCGTTAAAACCAGGTCTTTCTTGGTGGTACAATTGGTCGCCAGAACCAGAAGCTGCTTTAAATGCAGATTATGCATCTCTAGGAGTTGAATTTGTTCCTATGGCATGGGGAAAAATCAGCGATGCAGAGGTTCAAACATTCATCAATAAAATAAAACCTGGCGCCAAATATTTACTAGCTTTTAATGAGCCTAATTTTACCGATGGTGCAAGGTTAACACCGCAAGAAGCTGTGAATGCTTGGGTAAATATCGAAAAAATTGCAGCGGCAAAAAATCTAGAAATCATAAGCGCATCACCTGCTTATAACGGACCAAACAATTATGGCGGAATTTCAGATCCGATAGTTTGGCATACACAGTTTTTTCAATTATGTCCAAATTGCAAAGTCGATTATATTGCTTTTCATACTTATGATGCTACTGCGGGTTCTGTAATTGGTGTTACCAGTCTTCTAAAAAAATTCAATAGACCACTTTGGATCACTGAATTTGCAAATAGAGTTATTCAAAGTGCTGCAGACAAAACAGCTTTTATGAAAGACATTTTAACCAATTTTGAAAACGATCCAGATATTTTTCGCTATTCTTGGTTTTCTGGAAGAGTAAATCCGACTTGGACCGATATGTTAGAAGGACAATTGTTAAGTTCTACAAGCGGTGTTTTAAGACCAATTGGAACTGAATATATTAACGTTCCTTACACCACAAAAAAAATGACTGTTCCAGGGCGTGTTGTAGCCAATAAACATTACAGAAGAAAAGGAACAGGTTTGCAAGCTACTACAGACTCTAATACTGGCCAAAATGTTTGTTATATTAACGAAGGAGATTGGAACGAATTTATGCTAAATGTTGTCGATGCAGGAACTTATAACTTAACTTTTAGAGTTGCTTCTCCAATTCTTGAAGGGAAATTTGATGTTCTTGTAAACGATGTTGTGGTAAAAACAGATGAAATTTTTCCTGCAACGGGAGGCTGGCAAACGTACGCCGATAAAATTGTTAGTGGAGTTACACTTCCTAAAGGGGAAGTTTATTTGAAAATCAAATTCAAATCAAACGATTTCAACTTTAATTATATTGATGTTGCTGTAGCAAATCTTGGCGTGAAAGATGATGTTTTAGAAAAAGATAGTTTTACAATTTATCCAAATCCAGTAAAAAATCAATCGACTTTGCATGTCAAATCGAGTATAACAGAACCTTTAACGATCAAAATTATTGATATGAAAGGTGATGTTTGTTTTTCATCTTCTGATTTTTCTACAAATGAAGATATTAAAATTGGAGAAAAATTGGCAAAAGGAGTTTATATTGTTAATGTTTCTTACGGAAATATTAAAAAATCAATTAAAATCATTAAAAACTGAGATTTATAAAAGTAAAAAGCCTCTTTCGAAAATTTCAAAAGAGGCTTTTTTTATTTTAAAAACAGAAATTATTAGATTCCGGCAATTACTTTAATTTCATCAATAATTCGAAGTGCTAATTCATCTGCAGCATCTTGTGAAGGTGCTTCAGTATAAATACGAATAATTGGTTCTGTGTTAGATTTTCTCAAATGAACCCACTCTGTAGCAAAATCAATTTTTACACCATCGATTGTCGAAATATCTTCATTTTTATATTTTTCAGTCATTTGAGTTAAAATTGCATCAACATCAATTTGCGGTGTTAATTCAATTTTATTTTTGCTCATATAATATTCTGGATAAGAAGCTCTCAAAGCAGAAACCGACATTTTTTTATTCGCTAAATGCGTTAAAAACAAAGCAACTCCAACCAAACTATCTCTTCCGTAATGCAACTCTGGGTAAATAATTCCGCCGTTACCTTCACCACCAATAATGGCATTATTTTTTTTCATTAATTCTACTACGTTCACCTCTCCTACTGCACTTGCTTCGTAGCTTCCGCTATGAGCTTTTGTAACATCTCTTAAAGCACGAGAAGATGACATATTAGAAACTGTATTTCCTGGAGTTTTACTTAAAACATAATCTGCGCAAGCTACCAATGTATATTCTTCGCCAAACATTTCGCCATCTTCGCTAATGAAAGCTAAACGGTCAACATCTGGATCAACTACAATTCCTAAATGCGCTTTTTCTTTTACAACCAATTCAGAAATATCAGTTAAATGCTCTTTCAAAGGTTCTGGATTGTGAGGAAAATGTCCGTTTGGTTCGCAGTATAATTTTACTACTTCAACGCCCATTATTTCTAATAATTTTGGAATAATAATTCCTCCCGACGAATTTACGCCGTCAACAACTACTTTAAATTTAGCATCTTTTACAGCCTGAACATCAACCAACGGAAGACATAAAACTTCATCGATATGAATATCCATGTAAGCATCGTTTACTGTAACTTTTCCTAAACTGTCAACATCCGAAAAATCAAAAGCTTCAGCTTCTGCAATTTCAAGAATTTTAGTTCCGTCTGCACCGCTTAAAAATTCTCCTTTTTCATTTAATAATTTTAAAGCATTCCATTGTTTTGGATTATGAGATGCTGTTAAAATAATTCCACCGTCTGCTTGTTCCAAAGGCACGGCAACTTCAACAGTTGGTGTTGTAGAAAGTCCAAGATCGATTACATCAATTCCTAATCCAACCAAAGTATTTACAACTAAGTTATGAATCATTGGTCCAGAAATTCTGGCATCACGACCAATTACAACTTTCAATTTATCTTTATTGGCATTATTTTTTAAGAAAGTTCCGTATGCTGATGCAAATTTCACCGCATCAACAGGAGTCAGATTATCTCCTACTTTTCCTCCGATTGTTCCTCGAATTCCAGAAATAGATTTTATTAGAGTCATTTTTGTGAGTTAGGGTTATTTTTCTACAAATATAAAAAAGTTACCGAGTAACTAAGGTCCTAAGTTTTTAAGATTTTAAATTTAACTTATAAGAAACCACTTTCAAGGAGTAGTTTTTATAACAAAACCATTTAAAAAAGTTTTTATACATTTACTAAATAACTCAGAAACTTAGCCACTAAGTCTCTCAGAAACTTTAACAAAAATGAATTTCTTAGCCCATATATACCTTTCTGGAGAAAATGATTTGATCAAAATCGGGAATTTTATGGCAGACGGAATTCGCGGAAAACAATTTGAACATTTTCCTCTCGACGTGCAAAAAGGAATCCAACTGCACCGATTTATTGATACTTACACAGATTCTCACGATATTTTCAGAAAAAGCACAAAACGTCTTCACGATAGATATCATCATTATTCTGGTGTCATTGTAGACATTGTTTACGATCATTTCTTGGCTAAAAATTGGAGCAATTATTCTGATGAAAAGCTAGAAACCTTCATCAGCCGATTCTACAATTCGCTTCACGATAATTACGATATTTTAACAGAGAAAACTCAAGATTTAATGCCATATATGATTGGCAGAAACTGGCTTTTGAGTTATCGTACTGTAGACGGAATTCATCAAATTCTAACACAAATGGATAGAAGATCTAAAAATATCTCTCAAATGCAATACGCTGTTGAAGAGTTGAAAGAATTTTACGATGATTTTGAAGAAGAATTCACTTTATTTTTTGAAGAAATGAAAAAACAGGCCAAAATAAAATTGCTGACTCTGTAACCGCTTCATTCCTTATTAATTTTTTATTTATGAAAAAAATCACGCTTTTAGCAGCTCTTTTATACCTATCAATCAGCAACGCTCAACAGAAAACTGCAAATCCAACTGGATTGGTTGTTACAAAAGCAATGGTCGTTTCGGCACGCGAAGAAGCTTCAAAAATTGGAGCCGATATTATGAAAAAAGGCGGAAATGCTTTTGACGCAATGGTTGGCACCGAATTAGCTTTGGCAGTTGCTTTTCCGTTTGCGGGAAACATTGGCGGCGGTGGATTTATGGTATATCGAAAAGCAAATGGCGAAGTGGGATCTTTAGATTATAGAGAAAAAGCACCTTTAGCTGCTACAAAAGATATGTTTCTGGACAGCGAAGGAAATGTTATAAAAGGTAAAAGTACCGAAACTGCTCTTGCAATTGGTGTTCCTGGAACTATTGCAGGCGTTTTTGCAGTTCATAAAAAGTACGGAACAATGCCAATCGCTAAAATTCTAGAACCTGTAATTGCTTTGGCTGAAAGAGGAGTTGTCGTAACCAAAAAACAAGAAAAAAGTTTAAACGATTATCATGATAATATTGTAAAAATAAACGGCGAAAATTCTCCCGTGTCTAAAATCTTCAAAGAAAATGATACTATCAAGTATACTGAACTTGCTAAAACTTTAAGAAGAATTCAGAAAAAAGGGAGAAATGAATTTTACAAAGGAGAAACGGCAAAGATTTTAGTCAATTATCTCAAATCGAAAGGCGGAATCATTACGATGAATGATTTAGCTAAATATGAAGCAAAATGGAGAAAACCACTTCAATTTACTTATAAAGATTTAAAAATCACTTCTATGTCGCCTCCAAGCAGTGGCGGAATCTGTTTAGCTCAAATTCTAAAAATGCTGGAACCTTACGATTTAGCAAAAATGGGACATAATTCAGATGAAGCCATTCAGGTTATTGTTGAGGCAGAAAGAAGAGCGTATGCCGATAGAAGTTATTATTTAGGTGATCCCGATTTTGTAAAAATTCCTTTAAAAGAATTAATGGATGAAAAATATCTGCGTGATAGAATGGCAAGTTTTAATCCCGAAAAAGCGACTTTATCTTCTGAAATAAAAGAAGGAAAAGTAAATTATGCAGAAAGTACAGAAACAACTCACTATTCTATTGTAGATCAATTTGGAAATGCAATCGCAGCCACAACAACTTTAAATGATGGTTATGGTTCTAAATATTATTGCGACGAATTAGGCTTCTTTTTAAATAACGAAATGGACGATTTTAGTGCCAAACCAGGTTCTCCAAATATGTTTGGTTTAGTTGGAAATGAAGCCAATAGCATTGCGCCACAAAAACGTATGCTAAGTTCTATGACACCCACAATTGTAGAAAAAGATGGAAAACTCTTTATGGTTGTTGGAACTCCTGGCGGCTCAACGATTATTACATCTGTTTTGCAGACAATCTTGAATGTTTACGAATACAATTTAAGCATGCAAGAAGCTGTAAATGCGCCACGTTTTCATCATCAATGGCTTCCAGATTTAATTACTTTCGAACCAAATGCTTTTGAGGCCAAAACTATAAATAAGCTAAAGGCGAAAAGTTATTTAATTAATGAAAAACCAACTCCAATTATCGGAAAAGTAGATGCTATTTTGGTTTTACCTGAAGGGAAATTAGAAGGCGGTGCCGATTTTAGAGGAGACGATAAAGCCGTTGGATTTTAATAGTTCTGCGTTTTCATTTTTTTTATCTAAGATTATAGCCTAATTTTGTAAGACCTATAATTTTACAACCGAATGTTAAAAAAATATTTCAGAAGACTAGAAAGTATAATTGCTTTGGCTCAATCGTTAATGACTCCAAAACAGTTTCTATTTTTATCAAGCGTTTTAATTGGAATATCATGTTCGTTTGCTGTAATTATTCTTAAAACGTTCGCCCACAGCGTATTTTCTTTCGCTACTTATATTAACGGAATTCTAAAATTGAGTTTCATTAATAGTATACTTCCAATTATTGGTATTTTACTGACCGTTTTTGTTGTAAAAAAGGTACTTAACGGAAGCATTCAAAAAGGAACTTCGCAAATACTTTATGCCGTTGCAAAAAAAGCAAGTATCATTCCGCGAAAGCAAATGTATGCACAGATTGTTACGAGTTCGTTAACAGTTGGTTTGGGTGGTTCTGCTGGTTTAGAAAGTCCAATTGTGATCACTGGCGCCGCATTTGGTTCAAATTTTGCCCAAAACTATAAATTACAATACAAAGACAGAACTTTATTAATTGGCTGCGGAGTTGCTGCCGGAATTGCTGCGGCTTTTAACGCTCCAATTGCTGGAGTTCTTTTTGCCATAGAAGTTCTATTGGTCGACGTAAGTATTTCTGCCTTTACTCCAATTATGATTTCTGGAGCAACTGGCGCTCTAGTTTCTGCGATTGTATTGGATGAAAGTATTCTTTTGAGCTTTAAAAAACAAGAAACTTTCGATTATCATAATATTCCTTTTTATGTAACACTTGGAGTTCTTACAGGGCTTGCGGCGATTTATTATTCTAGAAATTTCCAAAGAGTCGAACATTATTTTTCAAAACAGCAAATCAATCCATATAGAAAAGCATTAATCGGTTCTTCGCTTTTAGCTTTGCTTATTTTTATCTTTCCAACTTTGTTTGGTGAGGGATACGAAAGCATTCGAACTTTATCTGAAACAGATCCTGGAAAATTATTAGACAATACTCTTTTTGCAGATTTTAGAAATAATCAATGGGTTTTATTGCTTTTTGTTGGAGCAACGATGATGGTAAAAGTTTTTGCTTCGGGATTAACACTTGGAAGCGGTGGAAATGGAGGAAACTTTGCTCCTTCTCTATTCTTAGGCTCTTATTTAGGATATTTCTTTTCTAAATTTATAACACTTATTGGTTTATCAAAATTGCCTATTACCAATTTCACAATGGTTGGAATGGCTGGTATTTTGAGCGGATTATTTCATGCGCCCTTAACCGCAATATTCTTAATTGCAGAAATTACAGGAGGTTACGGACTTATGATTCCGCTTATGATTGTTTCTTCAATCAGCTTTGCTATTTCAAAACGTTACGAGAAATATTCGCTTGACGTAAAAGGATTAGCAAAAAAAGGACACGCTTTTACAAGCAATAAAGATTCTAATATTTTATCGACTTTGGATATTGATACCATTATTCAATGTGATTATTTAACGGTTCATCCTGAAGAAAATCTAAGCAAATTGGTCGATTTAATTTCTCACTCCAATCAAGTAGTTTTTGCAGTTGTAAACAACGATAAAGATTTAGTTGGTGTTGTTCATTTTAATGATATTCGCGAAATCATTTTCAATTCTTATCGCGTAAAATACACTCTTATCAAAGATGTAATGAAAGCGCCATTGACAACTATTTCTTCATTGGACAGCATGGAAATTGTAATGAAGAAATTCGAAATGTCAAAATCTGCCTTTCTGCCTGTTTTAAGAGATTGCAAATATCATGGCTTTATTTCTAAGTCAATAGCGCTTGAAGCTTATAGAACAAAACTTCGTTCTATGACGATTGAATAATTTTTTCAGCCTTGCATGATTAATAGATATATTCATACAAAAAATACTATATTTGGTTTACTATTATCATCCCAAAAACGATAAACCAAAAACCAATCTATAGATGAAAAACTATTTAATCCTTGTTCTTTTAATCGCTGGATTTCAAAATGCTAAATCCCAAGAAACAGCAAAAGTTAATGCTGAAGAATTACTAAAAGAAATCTCAGACGGCGTTTGTAAATGTATAGATTCTATACCAACTTTAGATAGAGTTAAAGATTCTATAACTGCCGATATTCATTCGTGCATTAGCGATAAAGTTGGCGCTTATCAAATTGGCGAAAAATTAGCCAATCTTGATATGACTAAAGCAACTACAGATACGCAAGGGAAAAAGAATATCGATGTTACGATGAATTTTAATCCTGATTCTAAAGATTTTAAAGATTCCTATTATAAAATTGAACGTTATTTAATGGCTAATTGCAATTCTTTAAAAAGAAAAATTGCCACAAATGATAAAGTGAATAAAAATTCCCTTTCTCAAAATGAAAAAGCCTTAGAAAACTATCAGTTGGGAATTGACGAATCAGAAAAACAAAACTACAAAGGAGCAATTGAATATTATAAAAAAGCAATAAAAATTGATCCTAATTTTGCTTTCGCTTATGATAATATGGGAATTTGCTACAGAAGATTAGAAAAATACGATGAAGCAATTGAAGCATACGAAAAATCCCTCAAAATAGATCCAAACGGATTAATGCCTTTACAAAATATCGCAGTTGTCTACTCTTATAAAAAAGAATATGGCAAAGCAGTAAAAACATACGAAAAACTAGCAGAAATTGAGCCAAATAATCCTGAAGTTTATTATGGAATTGGTCAAATGTATGCTTTGCATTTAAACGATCAGGAAAAAGGTTTAGACAATATGTGTAAGGCTTACAATATGTATATTCAACAAAAATCTCCTTATAGAACAGATGCCGAAAAAATAATAAGAATGATTTATGCTGAAATGAAGAAAAACGGCAAAGAAGCTACTTTCGAAAAAATACTAGCAGATAATAACATCAGTTCAAAATAGGTTGAAAAAATCAAAATTTAAAAACGCCGATTCTCATTGGCGTTTTTTTGTTACTATTTGTAACATAAAGTTTTGCTATCGAGCACAAAAAGAACAAATCAAAGTGGTAACTTTGCGTTTTGCTCAAAATTATGTTAGAAAAAGACAATACTATTGAAGTTCTTGGCGCAAGAGTTCATAATCTTAAAAATATAGACATTTCTATTCCGCGTGAAAAACTGGTTGTTATTACCGGTTTATCAGGTTCGGGAAAATCTTCTTTGGCATTTGATACTATTTATGCTGAAGGTCAGCGTCGTTATGTTGAAACTTTTTCGGCATACGCTAGACAATTTCTAGGCGGTTTAGAACGTCCTGATGTAGATAAAATTGACGGATTATCGCCAGTTATTGCAATTGAACAAAAAACAACCAGTAAAAGTCCGCGTTCTACTGTTGGAACAATTACTGAAATATATGATTTCCTTAGACTTTTATACGCTCGTGGAGCAGATGCATACAGTTACAATACAGGCGAAAAAATGGTTTCGTATTCTGACGAACAGATTAAAGATTTGATTATTCAGGACTACAACGGAAAGCGCATTAATATTTTAGCACCAGTTATTAAAGCAAGAAAAGGACATTATGCTGAATTATTTCAGCAAATCACTAAACAAGGATTTCTAAAAGTTCGTGTTAACGGAGAAGTTCAGGATTTAGTTTCTGGAATGAAATTAGACCGTTACAAAACACACGACATTGAGATTGTTGTAGATAGAATGGTTATTGAAGACAATCCTGATACTCAAAAAAGATTATCAGAAAGCATTAATACAGCGATGCATCACGGCGAAGATGTTTTGATGATTTTAGATCAAGATACGAATGAAGTACGTTATTTCAGTAGAAATTTAATGTGTCCGACAACAGGAATATCTTATCAAAATCCAGAGCCGAATTTATTTTCTTTCAATTCTCCAAAAGGCGCTTGCCCGCATTGTAATGGATTAGGAACTGTTCATGAAATCAATGCGAAGAAGATTATTCCAAATCCGAAATTATCAATTAAAAGCGGTGGATTTGCTCCACTTGGAGAATATAAATCATCTTGGATTTTTAAACAATTAGAAACAATTGGAGAAAAATTCGGATTTAAAATAACCGATCCAATCGAGAAAATTCCTGAAGAAGCCATGACGATGATTTTATATGGCGGAAAAGATAAATTTTCTATCAATTCTAAAGATCTTGGTGTAACCAGAGAATATAAAATTGATTTTGAGGGAATTTCTAATTTCATAAAAAATCAATATGACGAAAGCGCAACAACTAGCATAAAACGTTGGGCAAAAGATTTTATGGACGAAATTCCTTGCCCAGTTTGCGAAGGTTCTCGTCTTAAAAAAGAAGCTTTATTTTTTAGAGTGAATGGAAAAAATATCACCGAATTGTGTGATATGGATATTTCAGATTTAACAGCTTGGTTTCTTGATTTAAATAGTCATTTAACTGAAAAACAGCTTTTAATTGCTTCTGAAGTCGTGAAAGAAATCAAAGACCGTTTGAATTTCTTAATGAATGTTGGTTTGAATTATTTGGCTTTAAGCCGAAGTTCAAAATCGCTTTCTGGTGGAGAGGCGCAACGTATTCGTTTAGCAACACAAATTGGTTCTCAATTGGTTGGCGTTTTATATATTTTGGATGAGCCAAGTATTGGTTTGCATCAAAGAGATAACGAAAAATTGATTCATTCTTTGGAACAATTACGCGATATTGGAAATTCTGTTATTGTGGTCGAACACGACAAAGACATGATCGAAACTGCCGATTATGTAATTGATATTGGTCCAAAAGCTGGGAAATACGGAGGAGAAATTATCAGTATTGGAACTCCAGCAGAAACTTTAAAATCAAATACTATTACCGCTCAATATTTGAATGGTAAAATGAAACTAGAGATTCCAAAAAAACGTAGAAAAGGAAACGGCAAATTCTTAAAACTGACTGGCGCAACGGGAAATAACCTTAAAAATGTTTCTATTGAAGTTCCATTAGGACAGTTAACTTGCGTTACAGGAGTTTCAGGAAGTGGAAAATCAACATTGATTAACGAAACACTTTATCCGATCTTAAATGCCTATTATTTTAATGGAGTAAAAAAACCGCAACCTTATAAAAAGATTGAAGGTTTAGAACATATCGACAAAGTTATTGATATTGATCAAAGTCCAATTGGGCGAACACCACGTTCGAATCCAGCGACTTATACGGAAGTTTTTACAGAAATTAGAAATCTGTTTACCATGACTTCTGAAAGTATGATTCGTGGTTATAAAGCGGGACGCTTTAGTTTTAATGTAAAAGGCGGACGTTGCGAAACTTGCGAAGGTTCTGGTGTAAGAACAATCGAAATGAACTTTTTACCTGATGTTTACGTAGAATGTGAAACTTGTCAAGGAAAGCGTTTCAATAGAGAAACTTTAGAAATTCGTTATAAAGGAAAATCAATTTCAGATGTTTTGGATATGACGGTTGATGAAGCGGTGCCTTTCTTTGAAAATATTCCGAAGATTTATAGAAAAATCAAAACGATTCAAGATGTTGGTTTGGGTTATATTACGCTTGGTCAGCAAAGTACAACCCTTTCAGGTGGTGAAGCGCAACGTATTAAACTAGCAGGAGAATTATCTAAAAAAGATACTGGAAATACATTTTATATTCTTGATGAACCAACTACAGGTTTACACTTTGAAGACATTCGCGTTTTGATGGAAGTTATCAATAAATTGGTAGATAAAGGAAATACAATTTTGGTAATCGAACACAACATGGACGTTATCAAACTTGCCGATTATATTATTGATATTGGTCCAGAAGGCGGTAAAGGCGGCGGACAATTGGTTGCCAAAGGAACTCCAGAACAAGTAGCCGAAAATAAAAAAAGCTACACGGCTAAGTTTTTGAAAAAAGAATTGGAAGCTTAAAATCTTTACTAAAACATCTTTACATGGCGATACCTTTGTCAAAGTTTAAAACTTTGACAAAGGTCTACGTCCAAATTTAGTCTACACATTTTTGCCATAAAATATTGAAATCAATATTCAACTCACCAATCTCTTGATAATGAAACCACAACAAAAATCATTACCAAAAAAATGTTACATTTAAATTAATAAATAAACATTGTTGTTACAATTCTAGAAAAAAGCGTTAATTTAGTGTCCGCTTTTTCTGAAAAATTCAAAGTTTTAAAAGAGAAATCTTTCAATTAAACCAATTGTTTATTTGAAACCAACTGCCCTAGCCCTGATGGGAGCGGCATCCTTTTGTGGTGGGGTTCACCACAAAAGATATAGCGGACAGCAGGAAATAGCTCCTTCTTTCAACAACGCTAAAAACATAAATAGAAAAAATAATAAATTAAAATACCTAAAATGAGATTAGAAGATTTTGATAATGATGAAGATAAAGTAATTCAGGATCGTTTGAAACAAAAAACGTGGAATGAAATTAGAACCAATGACAGCTGGGCAATTTTTAAAATTATGTCTGAGTTTGTAAATGGTTACGAAGCAATGGGACGTATTGGTCCTTGCGTTTCGATTTTTGGTTCTGCGAGAACAAAACCAGATGACAAATACTATCAATTGGCTGAAAAAATTGCTTATAAAATCAGTAAAGCTGGTTACGGTGTGATTACAGGAGGCGGTCCCGGAATTATGGAAGCTGGAAATAAAGGCGCACATTTAGGTGGCGGAATTTCGGTTGGTTTGAATATTGAATTGCCTTTTGAACAGCACTTTAACCCTTATATCGATCACGATAAAAACTTGAATTTCGATTATTTCTTTGTGAGAAAAGTAATGTTCGTAAAATATTCTCAAGGTTTTGTAGTAATGCCAGGCGGTTTCGGAACTTTAGACGAAATGTTTGAAGCGATTACTTTGATCCAAACTAAGAAAATTGGAAAATTCCCGATTATTTTGGTTGGCGTAGAGTTTTGGTCTGGTTTAATCGAATGGGTTAAAACGGTTTTGGTAGAGAAAATGCATACGGTTAGTCCAGAAGACTTGAATTTATTTAAAATTGTGGATACGGAAGATGAAGTTGTAGATGTTTTAGATAAATTCTACAAGAAATATGATTTGAGTCCGAATTTCTAATTTTTGAACCACATAAATGATATAAGTATATTTAAGTGTTACGCTTAAAGCAATGCTTTTAAATGAACTTATATCACTTATAAGGTTAAATTTTACTACAAATACGCAAAAATTGAAAGCTGTTTTTTTAAACAGCTTTTTTTATGCTATTTTTACAAAAATCCGAAGTCACAATATGTCCGTAAATTAAGTATATCTGAACATTTTTAAGCCCGTATTTGAAAGCACTTTATAAAATTATTTGCCTTTTTATAGTTTTATTTTCTTCGATAAAACTTTCAGCACAACATCAATCTAAGATGGAAGTGGCGGTAAATCTTGAGCTTAAAACACTGAATGTAAAACAGGATCTTACTTTCTACAATACCTCAAATGATTCTCTAAACTCTATTGTTCTTAATGATTGGAATAATGCTTTTGTAGATAAAAATACACCTTTAGCAAGACGTTTTTCAGATGAATTCTACAGAGGATTTCATTTAGCAAAGGCTGTTGATAGAGGAAAAACTACAATTTTAAGCTTGACAGATGATAGTTCTTTAGCTTTGGAATGGGAAAGAACGGAAAAAAATCCAGATTTTATAATCGTTCGTCTGAATCAAAAACTGGCTCCAAACGAAAAAATCGATTTGCATCTTACTTATATTGCTAAAATTCCAAACGATAAATTTACACATTTTGGTTTTGATCAAAATGGCGGTATGGCTTTAAAAAATTGGTTTATAAGTCCTGCACGTTTTGAAAATGATGAGTTTATAAAATACAACAATTTTAATCTAGACGACATTGCAAATGCCGTTGCAGATTATGAAGTCGCTATTAAAATTCCAAATCAATATGCTATTACAACGGATTTAAATTCGATTTCTAAAGACGTCAGCAATTCTGATTATAGCGTTTACTCTTTTTCAGGCAAAAACAGATCTGATTTTAGTCTTTACATCGAAAAGCAAAATAGCTTTAGAACTTATGATAATGGTTTAATTGAAGTTTCGACAGATTTAAAAAGTAAAAAAATAAGCGAAATTCAAAAAGCTGTAATTATAGACCGAGTTGTTTCGTTTATGGAAGGTTTTATTGGCGAATATCCGAATGAAAAAATTACGGTTTCGCAAGCAGATTATGAACGAAATCCATTTTATGGATTGAATCAGCTGCCTTCTTTTATTAGTCCGTTTTCAGATGATTTTATTTTTGAAATTCAGTTTTTAAAAACATTTTTAAATAATTACCTCAAAAATAGTCTTCGATTAGATCCAAGAAAAGACAATTGGGTTTATGATGGAATTCAGATTTATGTCATGATGAAATACATGGAAGAGCATCATGAAGACCAAAAAATGCTGGGAAGACTTTCTAACATGAAATTGTTCAGCAGCTATAACATTACTAATCTAACTTTTAATGAGCAATACAGCTATTATTATATGCTTATGGCTCGTAAAAATTTAGATCAGCCATTGGGAGATCCTAAAAATACTTTAATCAAATTTAACGAGCAGATAGCAAGTAAATATCGAGCAGGTTTAAGTTTGAGTTATTTGGATGATTATCTGAATCATAACATTGTTCCAGAAAGTGTAAAAGAGTTTTATAACTTGAACAAAATTGGACAATCTAATCGTTATGATTTTGAAAAAATTCTAACTAAAAAAAGTCCAAAAAACATCGATTGGTTCTTTAAAACAATTATAGATTCTCGAGATATAATCGATTATAAATTTAGTAATGTTTCTAGAACTGCAGACAGCGTTTCTTTTTCAATTAAAAACAAAACCGGAATTTATGCACCTATTCCCGTTTACGGAACTAAAAAAAATCAGGTTGTTTTTAAGGAATGGATCGAACCAAAAAAAAAAGATTCTGTTTACGAATTACCAAGAAAAAATGCAGATAAAATTGTCATTAATTTTGATAATGAAGTTCCAGAATATAATCAGAGAAATAACTGGAAATCGCTGAAAAATATTGCTCTGAATCGTCCAATCAAATTTAACTTTGCTAAAGATTTAGAAGATCCGAATTACAATCAGATTTTATACATTCCAACAATCTATTATAATTATTACGACGGACTTACGCCTGGCATAAGATTTCATAACAAAACTATTTTAGACAAGCCGTTTAATTTTGATATTAATCCTGCTTTTTCTTCTAAAACAGGAAGTTTATCAGGATCTTCGGCATTTTCTTGGAATCAGTATTATCGCAATAGCACTTTGTTTAATGTGCGTTATTCTTTAAGTCAAAACTACTTTCACTATGCTCCGGATGCAACTTACTTAAGATTGAATCCGATGGTGCAATTCCGCATTCGCGAAAAAGATTTCAGAGATAATAGAAAACAGCTTATTATGGCGCGCCAAATAATTGTAAATCGTGAAGCGAGCGATTATATTACAGACAATTCAAAACCAAACTATTCTATTTTTAACGCCCGATATTCTAATACAAAAACAGAATTAATCAATCATTTTAACTTTATGACTGATGTTCAGTTTTCGGGAGATTTTGGAAAACTTTCGGGAGAAATTGAATACAGAAGATTATTTCAGAATAACAAAAAACTGAATTTGAGATTATTCGCAGGGACTTTTCTTTATAATACAACAAATTCAGATTATTTCAGTTTTGGTTTAGACCGTCCAACCGATTATTTATTCGATTATAATCTCTTTGGAAGGTCAGAAAGCACAGGCTTTTTTAGTCAGCAATATGTGATTGCCGAAGGTGGATTTAAATCGCAATTAGAACCTTCTTACGCAAATCAATGGATGACAACTTTGAATGCAAGTTATGCCGTTTGGAACTGGATTGAACTTTATGGAGATATTGGTTTTATGAAAAATAAACATCAAAGTGAGTTTTTTGCCTACGATACTGGAGTACGTTTAAACTTGGTTCCAGACTACTTTGAACTTTATTTCCCAGTATATTCTAATAACGGGTGGGAAATATCTCAAACAAAATACAATGAAAAAATACGATTTATAATCACTTTCTCGCCAAAAACATTAGTTACTCTTTTTACCCGAAAATGGTTTTAATCAAATAAAAATTAAACAAAAACTTGCGAAATTATCAATAAAATTAAATTTTACATAAAAATTACATAAATAAAATACGTAGTTTTTTGATTTTGAATACAAATAATTAAATTATATTTAGTTCAAAGAATTATGATTATTGATTGTTTTTAAGTAATTTCGCGACATAATAACATGACCCTACAAGATTATGATAAAAGAAAAAAACAATACTACACTGACATTTGAAGATTTCAAAACTGAGGTATTGAATGACTATAGAATAGCTGTAACAAGCCGTGAATGTAGTCTTTTAGGTCGAAAAGAGGTATTAACAGGAAAGGCTAAGTTTGGAATTTTCGGCGACGGAAAAGAAGTTCCGCAGCTGGCAATGGCTAAAGCCTTTAAAAATGGTGATTTCCGTTCTGGATACTATCGCGATCAAACTTTTATGATGGCTATTGGCGAATTAGATTCAAGACAATTTTTTGCTGGTTTATATGGTCATACCGATTTAGCTTTCGATCCAATGTCGGCGGGAAGACAAATGGGCGGACACTTTGTTACGCATAGTTTAAACGAAGACGGTTCTTGGAAAGATTTAACAAAACAACGAAACTCAAGTTCAGATATATCTCCAACTGCAGGACAAATGCCAAGATTATTAGGATTGGCTCAAGCTTCTAAAATCTACAGAAACGTTGACGGAATTACAATAAAAGACAAATTTTCTGTAAATGGAAATGAAGTTGCTTGGGGAACTATCGGTAATGCAAGTACTTCTGAAGGTTTATTTTTTGAAACCATAAATGCTGCCGGAGTTTTACAAGTTCCTATGGTAATGAGTGTTTGGGATGATGAATATGGAATTTCGGTTCACGCTAAACATCAGACAACTAAAGAAAATATTTCTGAAATATTAAAAGGATATCAGCGCGATGAAGATTCTAAAGGTTATGAAATCTTTAGAGTAAAAGGTTGGGATTATGCCGAACTGGTTTCGACTTATGAAAGAGCTGGCGCAATTGCACGTGAAGAACATATTCCAGTTTTAATTCACGTAAACGAATTAACGCAACCGCAAGGCCACTCTACTTCTGGTTCTCACGAACGTTACAAAAGCGCAGAAAGATTAGCTTGGGAGAAAGATTTCGACTGTATTCGCCAAATGCGTCTTTGGATGATTGCCATTAATATTGCTTCTCCAGAAGAATTGGCAGAACTTGATTTTCAATTGAAAAAAGAAGTTTTAGAAGCTAAAAAAGATGCATGGAATGCTTTCATTAATCCAATTATTGAGGAACAAAAAAATCTTCTTGAATTATTAGAACAAATTGCCGAAGCGAGCATTAATCATAAAGATAGAATCAAAAAATTAATTTCTGAATTGGCAGCGATTAAAGCGCCTTTAAAGAAAGAAATTTTAGTTTACGCTAGAAAAATTCTTCGTTTTATTGAGGTTCCAAACAGCAAAGTTCTTTTATCAAATTGGATTACAAATTTCTTAAATGAAACTCAAGAAAAATTCAGCAGTAATCTACATTCAGAATCAAGTGAAAATGTATTTTCTGTAGAAAAAGTGCTTCCTAAATATGCTGAAAATGCAAAACCAGATTTAGATGGAAGAATGATTCTTCGTGATAACTTTGATGCTTTATTTGCAAAATATCCTGAAACTTTAATTTTCGGTGAAGATGTTGGAAACATTGGAGACGTAAATCAAGGTTTGGAAGGAATGCAGGAAAAGTACGGTGAACTTCGTGTTGCCGATGTCGGAATTCGTGAAGCAACTATTATTGGTCAAGGTATCGGAATGGCTTTGAGAGGTTTACGTCCAATTGCTGAAATTCAATATTTAGATTATTTATTGTACGCTATTCAGATCATGAGTGATGATTTAGCTACATTACAATATAGAACTGTTGGAAAACAAAAAGCACCATTAATCATTAGAACTCGTGGACACCGTTTAGAAGGAATCTGGCATTCTGGTTCTCCAATGGGAATGATTATCAATGCGATTCGAGGAATTCATGTTTTGGTTCCGAGAGACATGACACAAGCGGCTGGTTTTTATAACACTTTGTTAGAATGTGACGAACCTGCTTTGGTTATCGAATGTTTGAATGGATATCGTTTAAAAGAAAAAACGCCTTTAAATTTTGGTGAATTTAAAACGCCAATCGGAGTTGTAGAAACTTTAAGAGAAGGTTCTGACATCACTTTAGTTTCTTACGGATCAACATTAAGATTGGTTCAACAAGCAGCTAATGAATTGGCAGAAAAAGGAATTGATTGTGAAGTTATTGATGTTCAATCTTTACTTCCGTTTGACATTAGTAAAGACATTGTAAAAAGTGTTGCAAAAACAAATCGTCTTTTAGTAATTGATGAAGATGTTCCTGGCGGAGCTTCGGCTTTCATTTTACAACAGATTTTAGAAGAACAAGATGCTTACAAACATCTAGATAGTAAACCACAGACTCTTGCAGCAAAAGCACACAGACCTGCCTACGGAACTGACGGTGATTATTTCTCTAAACCTTCTGCAGAAGACATTTACGAGAAAATATATGATATGATGCATGAAGTTAATCCTTCTAAATATCCTGCTTTATACCAGTAATTTAGAATGTTTTCGATATTAAAAAAAGCTCCAAAATTTTGGAGCTTTTTTGTTTTTTATTCTTTATCAACTTTGTCAAAGTTTGAAACTTTGACAAAGTTCTTTACGCAACATTAACAATTATCAATTAACAATTAATCAAATATCTCTCAACATTGCTCTAGCTCTTTCCAAATCTTCAGCCGTATCAATTCCAATACCAACATGCGTTGTTTCAACCATTTTAATGCGTTTTCCGAACTCTAAATATCGAAGCTGTTCCAGTTTCTCAGAAGCTTCTAAAGATTTCATAGGAAGACTGTAAAAGTCTAATAAAGCTTGTTTTCTAAAAGCATAAATTCCGATGTGCTGAAAATATCTTACACCAACATTTACCTCTCTTGGATATGGAATTACAGAACGTGAAAAATACAACGCAAACTGAGATTGATCTACCACCACTTTTACATGATTTGGATTATTGATTTCTTCTTCATCAGTAATTTCACGCATTAACGAAGCTAAATCAATTTTTTTATCAGGATCATTTTTAAAAACAGATAAAACCTCCGCTAAAGGTCCTGCTTCTGTAAAAGGTTCATCGCCTTGAACATTTACTACAATATCAACATCTAGGTCTGCAATTGCCTCGGCGATTCGGTCGCTTCCAGATTCATGTTCTTTGATGCTCATTATCGCTTTTCCTCCATTAGAAACGATTTCATCAAAAATCAAATCTGAATCGGTTACTACAAAAACATCATCAAATAAATTTGTAGAAACGGCTGCTTCGTAAGTTCTTAAAATTATTGTTTTTCCACCCAAATCCTGCATTAGTTTTGCTGGAAAACGTGTGGAAGCATATCTTGCCGGAATTACCGCTATTATTTTCATTTTTTATGTCATTGCGAGGAACGAAGCAATCTCATCCTCATTATTAATTTATTCTTTTGTGAATCTCTGTGTAAAACTTTGCGAGTCTCTGTGAAAGCTATAACGCAAAGATGCACAAAGGTTTCACAAAGATTCGCAAAGTTTTTACATTATTTTTACCGAAGTCATACTCAAAGAACCCGCTAATAACTTATCATTAAAAAGTTCAATTTCATCCGTTTTATCTTTTAATCCTAAAGTATATAACAACGGAAGATAATGCTCTGGAGTTGGAACTGCCAATTGAATGGCTTTATTCAATTTTTCAAAATCTATTAAAGGCTGGAAATTTCCATCTAATAAATAATTATTTACGGTTTCTCGAGCTTCAATTGCCCAATCGTAACCGTAATTATCTTTATCAAAATTTCTAAAGTCAACCATTCTAAGATTATGGACAATATTTCCGCTTCCGATGATTAAAACACCTTTATAACGAAGCGCTTGCAGTTTTTGAGCCAATTCAAAATGGTATTGTCCCGATTTTGTATAGTCAATACTCAATTGAATAACTGGAACATCTGCATTTGGATATAAATGTTTAATAACACTCCACGCACCGTGATCTAAACCCCAATGTTCGTCTAACTCAACCATTACTGGATCTAAAAGTTTTTGAGTTTCAACAGCCAATTCTGGACTTCCTTTGGCTGGATATTGCACATCAAAAAGTGCTTGCGGAAAACCTCCAAAATCATGAATAGTTCTTGGCATTTCCATCGAAGTAACTTTTGTTCCTTTTGTAAACCAATGCGCAGATACACACAAAATAGCGTTCGGTTGCGGCAGAGTTTTAGCCAAATTGCGAAAACCAGCCACAAATTGATTTTCTTCAATTGCGTTCATCGGGCTGCCGTGTCCTAAAAATAGAACGGGCATTTTATCTGTATTCGAAAACGTTGATGAAATCGAATGTAAATCGTTTAGTGTTGTCATTGTAAAAATATTTAAACACGGATTACACAGATTTGCACTAATCTAAATCAAAAAAATTCGTGCTAATTCGTGAAATTAGTGTTTTATTCCTCAAAACTCTCGTCTTTAAATCCTATCAAATATAACTTATTTTTAGCACGTGTCATAGCCGTGTAAAGCCATCTAATATAGTCGCGATCGATTCCGTCTGGTAAATATGGCTGTTCTACAAAAACCGTATTCCATTGTCCACCTTGCGATTTATGACAAGTAATCGCGTATGAAAATTTAACCTGGAGTCCGTTAAAATATTCGTTTTCTTTTACTTTTTGAAATCTCTTATATTTAGTTGGTTCATCTTCATAATCTTTCATTACTTCTTCATACAAACGATTTGATTCTTCGTAAGTTAAAGATGGAGACTCGCTTTTTAAAGTATCCAAAATCAAAACGGTTTCAAAAGGTTTCTGATCCGGATAATCGACCATTCTAATTTTTACTTTCGCAAATGTAAATCCGTATAATTCTCTGATTCCGAAAAGTTCCAAAACTTCAATAATATCTCCGTTGGCAATAAATCCTGCTTCGTCGGTTTCTTTTAGCCAGAAATAATTATTCTTTACAACCATTAAAAAATCCCCTACAGAAAGTTCGCTTTCTTTAAATAAAATTCGGCTTCGAATCTGTTCGTTATATTGATTGGCTCTTTTGTTAGAACGAACAATAAATGCCGTGTCTTCAATACTATAATTGCTGTACGCCATATTTATGGCATCTTGAATATCGTAACCGTCTGTTAATCGTACAATGTCTTTGAATTTCTTTACATTAAATCGAAACTCAGTAATAAAGCTTTCTTTCAATAATTCACGTAATTCTGTCGCATTGTACAAAATTCCAGAACTTTCTTCCTGACGCATTACTTCATCGAGTTCGATATGTTCAATTTCTTTACTATAATGAAAACCCAAAGTGTCAATATCTAAAGCCGGACTAACATCTAAATTAACTGGCGGAAGCTGAGCAGTATCTCCTAAAAGAATCATTTTACAATTCTGTCCCGAATAAACATAATTAATCAAATCGTCTAGAAGCGAACCGCTGTCTAAAGTGCTGTCTGAAATCATAGAAGCTTCATCGACGATAAAAATGGTGTTTTTATGTTTGTTTACTTGCTTTGTAAAAGCCACTCCTCCACCCGAAGATTTCTTAGGAAAATAGATTTTTTTATGAATTGTAAAAGCTGGATTGTTCGAATAATTAGCAATCACTTTTGCCGCGCGTCCTGTTGGTGCGAGCAAAACATATTTCTTATTAATATCTCCCAAATTATTTACAATTGTAGAGATTACAGTCGTTTTTCCTGTTCCGGCATATCCTTTTAAAACGAAAATAGTATCATTTTGAGGTTCAGTTAAAAAAATGGCGATTTTCTGAAAAAAAATATCCTGTTTGAGAGTTGGTACAAATGGAAATCGTTTTTGTAAAATACCGTAAAAGAGTGCAGAATTCATAAGGAAAAATTGAAATACAAAGTTCGCTTATTTAAATGGCAATAACAAAATTCAATTTCAATGGCTAAATCAAATTCAACGTGAAAATTAAAAATAATATCTAAAACTTAAATTTAATCATACTCTTAAACAACTGATAATAAACAAAATGATAATATTCTGCTAACTTTTATGTAATATTATTTTTAGAAATTGCACGTTAATTAAGTCTTTTTCATTGAGATTGAAATTGACATTGTTATTTTTTTTATTTGTAAGTTTGTGGTCGCTTAAATTCTTTCTTGATTTAAAACAGGTAACGAATTGTAAATCAACTATGTCATTACAAAATACTAACATTACTTCTAAAAATTACAAAAAACTTTCGATTCAGGTTTCACTGACGGGATTTTCATATTGCTGTTTTGATACTTTAAATAATGTCATTACTTCGTTTAAAGAAATTCAATTTGACAATTCAAATAAAACATCAAAAATTGAAGATTTATTTGCGAATGCTTTTAAGAATAATCCTGAACTAAAAGATGTTTATGATGAAGTAATGGTTATTCATACCAATAATCTTTCGACTTTTGTTCCAACGGCTTTGTTTGATGAAAATTATTTAGGAAGTTATCTGCAATACACCACAAAAGTTTTCGAAACAGATTTTTTTACTTTTGATCAAATATCTAATTATCAAATGAATTCGGTTTATATTCCGTATGTAAATATCAACAATTTCTTGATTGACAATGTTGGTTCATTTGATTACAAACATGCCAATAGTATTTTGGTCGAAAAAATATTGGACAATTCTCGCAATGACGATGATAAAAAAATGATTGTGAATTTTAATCCAGAAAATTTCGAAATTATCGTTGTGCAAAATCAGAAGTTATTGCTGTTCAATTCTTTTGAATACAATACACCAGAAGATTTTATCTACTATATTTTATTTACTGCGGAGCAATTAAGCATGAATCCAGAGAGTTTCAAACTAGAATTGTTAGGAACAATTAAAGAAAATGATCCTTTTTATGCTATTGCATACAAATATGTTCGCCATATCTCTTTTATGGATGTAACCAAATTGCAAGAAAAAAATAGCTTTTCTACAGCTGAAAATCAAAAACATTATATCTTATTTCAATCATGAGAATCATTTCAGGAAAATACAAAGGACGCCGTATTAATCCGCCAAAAAATCTACCTGTAAGACCAACGACTGATATGAGTAAAGAAGCATTATTTAATGTTTTGAACAATCATTTCAACTTTGACAGCTTAAAGGTTCTGGATTTATTTTCGGGAACTGGAAATATTAGTTTTGAATTCGCTTCACGCGGAAGCGCACCAATAACTTCAGTTGACGGAGATTTTGGATGCGTAAAATTCATCAAACAGGTTTCATCAGAATTTGATTTTGATATCGCGGCAACTAAAAGTGATGTTTTTAAGTTTTTAGATAATACTAAAACTACTTACGATATTATTTTTGCCGATCCTCCGTACGGTTTGGATCAGGCAACTTTTGAAAAAATCGTTCTGACTGTTTTTGAAAGAGATTTATTGGAAGAAGACGGAATGATGATTATCGAACATTCTAAATATACCAAACTCGATCATATGAGTAATTTTTCTTTTCAGAAAAGTTACGGCGGTTCATTTTTTAGTTTTTTCGAACTAAATTCAACCGATGACGATGAAGAATTACCACATGATATTTCTAAAAAAGAATCCGAAGAAGACGAAGGTTAGTTTTCTTTTAATTATAAAAAAGTCTCTTTAAATTCAAGAGGCTTTTTTATTTTACCTAATTCTATTTTCATTCTCATTAATATTTTTTTCTTTTAACTCACTTTTCTTAATTTTCCAAAAGAATAACGAAGCGTGATAGAAACTTCATTTGAATCAACTAAATATCTCGCTCGTGAACTTATATTATTGATTGTAAATCTTTCTGTGTAAATTGTATTCTTAAAAACATCATTATAATTTAAAGCGCAAGTCCAGTTTTTACCAAATTTTTTTTGCCAAAAACCCATCAAAAATTAGTTTTGCGTTTCGTTCAAAAACACCTACTTTTTGTTTTGAACAATTAAAACTTCTTTCAATTGTTCATTTGAAATCGAATCTTTTAGCTTTTCATTTTGTGCATTGGCAATAAATGAAAGACAGAATAATAAAAGTGCTATTAGAAGTTTTAATGGTAAATAGATATTCATTTTAAAATCTTTTGATTAATGTCAATGCAAAAATGATTTGAAAAAATTATTCCGAAAGTTAATTGAAGGTTAATGCGGAGTTAACGAGCTTTTTATACCGTAAAAGCATTATTTTTGATGCAGGTAAAATCCATTATGAAACAAAGAATCAATTTATTAATAGTATTTTCGGTTGTCGCACTAATTGTTCTGACGACTGTGCAATGTTATTTGGTAAAAACGGCTTACGATTATAAAGTAGCCGAATTTCATACGCAGATTAAAAACGAAATTGGAAAGATTTCGAATAATTACAGCGATATTGATTCTGCAATTGTTTCTAGAAAAGAAGCGCTTTACAAAAGTCTTTCGGAAAATTATATTAAAGGAAAGAAAACTAAACTTGACGTAAAAAGCGGTGTTCTTCAGGCGCAATATCAAAATGCAATTACCCAGAAATTACAGCGAAAATTTGAGAGAGATTTGCCTAATTTTAAGATTGATTTTGCTATAGTTTTGAATAAATTTATTCTTTACAAAAGCAAACAAGAAGCAGATACTATTTTCTCTGAAAAACCTTTTATTGAAAATAAATTATACGGAAATCTTCTTTCTCTAAATCATGCTTTTTTGGTTAGAAGTTATGTCGGAACCACAAACGGAACTTTTGATAATCAGGATTATAAATTACTGACAGAAGATTCGATGTACGTCTCGGTTGTAGATTGGGAAATGATTATTTTAGGAAGAATGACTTTTATTCTGATTCTGTCTTTATTATCGATTCTGACGTTGATAACGCTTTTTGTAATTGCGCTTAAAGCTTTAATTAAGCAAAAAAAAGTAAGCGATGTTAAGACCGATTTCATCAATAATATTACACACGAATTAAAAACTCCTTTGGCAACTTTAGGAATTTCGACCAAGATTTTAGAGCAAAAAAATATTCGTAACAACGATGAAAATTTCACTTCGATTGTAAATACTATTTCGCGCCAGAATAATCGTTTACAAAATTTGATTGATCAGGTTATGGCAAATTCATTAGCAGAAAATGAAATTGAATTGCAAAAAGAAAAAATCGAAACCGAAGATTTTTTGCTTTCGATTGTAAATGATTTTAAAATTACTTTTCCGAAAATCAATCTTAAAACCGATTTTCAAACTCAGAAAACAATTTTGGTTTTAGACCGATTTCATTTAACAACAGCTTTTTTAAATGTTTTGGAAAATGCTGTAAAATATGGTTCAAGCACAATTACCATTAAAACAAAAATAATTGAAAACCAATTTTCTATTACTTTTGAAGACAACGGAATTGGAATTGCAAAAAACAAACAATCTTTTCTTTTCGAGAAGTTTTACCGTGTAGAACAAGGAAACTTGCATAATACAAAAGGCTTAGGTTTGGGTTTATATTATGTTGACCAAATCGTAAAAGCGCATCAGGGTTCTGTAAACGTGATTAGCGATTTAGGAAAAGGATCTCAGTTTACTATTTTATTAAAAGTCTAATTACTTTATTTTGAAAAAATTACTTTTAGCCGAAGACGATTTTGATTTTGCAGCAATTTTAAAACAATATTTAGAACTCCATGAATTTGAAGTTACTTGGGCAGAAAATGGCGAAATCGCTTTAAAATATTTTGAAAATCAAACTTTTGACATTTGCATTTTTGATGTCATGATGCCAAAATTGGACGGGTTTTCTTTGGCAGAAAAAATCATTACAATTAATCCAGAAGTTCCTTTTATTTTTCTAACCGCAAGAAAATTAAAAGAAGATAAATTAATTGGATTAAAATTAGGTGCAGACGACTATATCGCTAAACCTTTTGAGGTTGATGAACTTGTTCTTCGATTGCAGAATATTCTAAAAAGAATTGAACAAAAAAGAACTTTAGAAGGAAATAATATAATCGAAATTGGTTCTTATATTTTTGATAATGAACGTCTGACTCTCAATAACAAAAACCACGTTCAGCAGCTTACAGAAAGAGAAGCATCTCTAATTGAGTATTTATATCTAAATCATAATCAATTATTAAAAAGAGATCAGATTTTGATGTCTGTCTGGAAAAAAGATGATTATTTTACTGGACGAAGTATGGATGTTTTCATCAGCAGACTTAGAAAATACTTTAATTCTGATCCTAAAATCAAGATTGAAAGTGTTCGAAATATTGGTTTAGAATTTAAAATTCAAAAGTAATCCTGCAAATCATATAATTTTAGTAAACAATTGTATAACAAGAATTAAGGTTTGAGATTTAAATTTGTTAGAGAAACTTTAAATCTAAAAATCATGAACCTAAAAAGATTTTTCGGAGGATTATTAACAATCCTCGGAATTGTAGGACTTATTTATACTGCCGTTATTTTTGCCGGCACTTCTGGAGAAACCAGAGATATTAAATCATTAATTATTTACGGTATTTTAGGAATTGTTTTTTTTACGTCTGGAATCAGTTTGGTTCGCGCGACAAAAGACGAATCTTAGAAAACTATTTCACTAAAACGGCGGCAATCTTTTCGTAAAGAGGAGTTTTTACGCCGTATTTCTTTCCTTCATTTACAACAAATTGAGTGAGCGAAAGAACTTCGGTATTTTTGCCAGCCAACAAATCTCTATGCATAGACGAAGTAGCTTCTTTTGGAGATTTTTCTAATTTTAAAATAGTCTGTCCAACAATGTCATGTGGCAATTTTAAGCCTTTTGCCTGTGCTACATCTTCAATTTCGTGAAGCAATTCTATATAAACTATTTTTGATTCGGCATTTTTTAAAATATCTCCAATATTCTGATTTAAATAAGAAGTTACAGAAGCTAAAGCAGAAATAAAAATAAATTTTTCCCAAACTGCTTCTTCAATATTTTCAACTAAATAACTTTCGATTTTTGCTTTTTTAAAAATCAGATTGAGTTCTTCTAATTTAGAAAATGGAGCCGTTTTTGAACCAAAAAACAACTTTTCATAGAAACCAATTTTACGAATCGTTCCTGGCGAAAAAATCATAGAAATGATATAAACGCAACCTTGCAAAACTTCATTTTCAGGAAATAGTTTTTGAATTCTTTCCTGAGCGTCAACGCCGTTATATAAAGGCAAAATTACAGTTTCTTTCTTTATGCAATCTTTCAAAGAATGCAAACTTTCTTCAATATCATAAGTTTTAGTGGCACAAATGAGATAATCTAAAATTCCTATTTCTTGAGAATTATTAGAAACTAAATCTGGATAAACAATCATTTCTGAATCGTCTGTAACAATCTTTAGTCCGCTTTCAGCAATTGCGTTTTGGTTTTCTCCTCTTGCAATAAAAATGATTTCAATATCATCAGATTTGAAATACGCTTTCGCTAAAAGTCCGCCGAAATAACCTCCGACGCCGCCAATTCCTAAAATTCCAATTCTTGTTTTCATAATTATTCAATTAATGCCGCGAAGGCGCTAAGTCACAAAGTTTCTTTTCTCGTAAAGTAATTTTAGCCAACAGAAAACGTAAAAACTTAGAGGCTTAGAGTCTTTGTGGCTAAAAAAAATTATTCCTCCGAAATCGGATTCAAATCGAGTTCTGTAAAATCTCTTTCGGTTTTAGAAATAATAATCGTTGCAACTGTATTTCCGATCAAGTTTGTAATCGCTCTGGCTTCGCTCATAAATTTATCAACTCCTAACAAAAAAGCCAAACCTTCTACCGGAATTTTGTGCAATGCCGTTAAAGTTGATGCCAAAACTATAAATCCGCTTCCTGTAACGCCCGCCGCTCCTTTCGAAGTAATCATTAAGATTCCGATTACCGTAAGAATTTCGAAGAAACTCAAATGAACATCGTATAATTGTGCCAAAAAAATTACAGACATTGATAAATAAATCGAAGTCCCGTCAAGATTAAAAGAATATCCTGTCGGAATCACAAGTCCAACTACCGATTTACTGCAGCCCATTCTTTCTAATTTTACCATAATACTAGGCAAAGCCGCTTCAGAAGACGAAGTTCCTAAAACTAATAAAAGTTCTTCTTTAATATATTTTAAAATAGAAAGAATACTAATTTTATAATATCTCAGAATACTTCCTAGAATTAAAAAGACAAATAATGCCATTGTCAAATACACGCAAAGCATTAATTTTCCTAGCGGAATTAAAGTTGCCAAACCAAATTTACCAATAGTATATGCCATTCCGCCAAAAGCACCTATTGGAGCGAGATACATTACATATTTTAAACCAAAGAAAACCACTTTAGAAATTCGTTCTAAAACTAAAATTGTCTGTTCTCTTTTTTTATAAAAATTCAATGCAATTCCGCAGATAATTGCGGCTAATAAAACTTGAAGTGTAAAATTGGAAAAGAAAAACTGAAGCCAAGAAAAATCTTTCGCACTTCCGTTTGTATATTGACTAGCATCTCCTAAAGTTAATCCAGATTTATCAATTTTTCCAGGCTGAAAAAAATAAGCTACAGCAACACCAATTGCCAAAGCAACGGTAGAAACTACCTCAAAATAAGCTAAGGCTTTTACACCTATTCGACCGACTTTCTTGAGATTTCCCATTCCTGAAATTCCCAAGACAATTGTCAGAAAAATAATTGGCCCAATAAAAAGTTTGATTAAGTCGACAAATCTTTTACCTAAGATTTCCATTTTCATACCATTTTCGGGAGAAAAATGTCCAAGCAAAACACCAGCAATAATTGCGATTAAAACCCAAAAAGTAAGATTGGTAATTACAGTACGAAAAAGACTTTTATTAGTTTGTGAAGAAGGATTTGGAGTCGAAATATTCATGAAATTGGGTTAGATAGTTTCACAAATATATAAAAAATGCAGACCTGTAAGCCGGATTCTGTTCTTGTCTTATTTTGCAACAAAACAATACCTTATCATTTATCTAGATCCAGAATTACTTCGGGACTCAATCTACCTACCCTTCGGCAACGAACGAGAAGCTCTTAAATGCCGATATACTTGGTATTTCACCGCATAGAGTTTACCTGGTTTCACTACAGCATTACCTGTACATACTTTCTGCTGCACTTGTCCTAATCCCAACAACAAGTTATCGGGACCGACGGGCGTTACCCGCTATGCTTCTCTGTGGTGTCCGGACTTTCCTCCCTCCCGATGAATCGGGACGACGATAAGGCGGTCTGCGCTGCAAAAGTAGCGATTTAAGAACTAACAATAATCATTTTAAATTTCTGTTTTTATGACTTTCATTCTAACTTTTTAATTTTAAAATAGTTATCTTTAAAATTGTATAATTATTAAATTCAGTTTATCATGAAAAGAATGTATCATTACGCAACTGTTTCAAAGGCTTTAGATCAATTGAATGAAAAAGGATTTACATGCGATTTTAATCGAAATGCAGAAATGATTAAAAGAAATCCTGACAAATTTGAAATTGTTCATGTGTATCGATACGAGGGTAATTCGGACCCAGCAGATGAGGCAGTTGTATACGGAATTAAATCGACTTCGGGGAAAAAAGGAGTTTATGTGGCTGGCTTCTCGGCAGATTCTGATCAGGAAACAGCAAAATTTTTATTTGATTTAAGCATTAGAGGAAGATAGTTTTCTGTTAATTTTCTAAAATCAAAAAAAAAAAAAAAAAGAGAACAAAAAAGTATTTAATAATCTGTGTCATTCCGAAAAACGGAATCTAGCCTTTTTCGGAATGGCATATAATTAGAAAATCTTTAATGAATTTTGAATTCCAAAAAACATTAAAATTTAGTTTTCAAATCCATTCTACCGTGAAGAATTCTTATAATTTCAATTTCTTGTTTTGAAATAATCCGATAAAATAAAATGTGTTCATTAGATTTATAACCTAATAATTTTTCTGACACATTATCGTATTTCTTTCCAAGATTAGGATTCTCAGCAACTTCCTGACAAGAATCTAAAAGTAAAAGATAGTATTTATCAGCCTGTTTTTCTGACCATTCATCAAAAGTATAATTCCAAATATCTGCTAAATCTTCGACAGCTTTATTTGTCAAATAATATTTAGCCATTTTTTCTGTTTGCTTTTAAGCTTTTAAGATGTTCATTTGGATCAAAATTTTCGGCACGTCCGCTATTAATTCCATCTTGAATTGCCTTTTTTAAAACGATTAATTTACTTTCTTCTTCTTCCAAAAGTCGTAATCCTGCCCTAACAACTTCACTGGCATTCTTATATCTTCCCTCCGAAAGACTGTTTTCTATGAAGTTTTCAAAATGATTTCCAAGTGATATAGAAGTATTTCTTCCCATATTATTTTTATAAGATTGCAAAGTTACCAAAAATTGGTAATAATTCCGCAGAAGATTATATAAAAAAAGCCCTTCTTAAAAGAGGGCTTTAAAATAGTACAACTATAATACTGTTGTTGGTATTTTTAACTTCCAGCCTGGCTGAATTAAGTCGGGGTTTGAAATGATATCTTTATTTGCTTCGAAGATTGTTTGCCAAGAAACGCCAAACTCTTTTCCGATTTTCGAAAGCGAATCACCGCTTTTAACCGTATATTCTTTTGAAGCGCTTTCTGCAACTTTAATATTCATTACAACATCTGCAGATCTGTAATCTGGATCAATCGCACCATAAGAATTCCAAAGTTTCTCTTTATCTTCTGCCGATTTTACTATTCCGTCGATATACAATACATTATCTTGCTCTCTTACTTCCAAATTTGTTGTTCCCAATTGAGATGCCAAATCTGTCAATTCCTTATATTTATCTTGTAAACTCATAACACTCTTATTTAATAATCAATTTATTGTCGACTTTTTTAGGATGCAATTCCTGGATACTTTGCATTAAAGGCTGTAGTTTATCTCTTTTAATTTCACCCGAAAGTGTCACTACACCTCCAACAACAGTTGCGCTAACTCCATCATAAGCATCTACAACTTTATGTATCGATTTATCTAATTCTGTATCTGGATTAATAACAACAGCCGCAGCAGCTGGTTCCTGATTTGCTCTAGCAAGTTCGCAAGTGTTTACTACCGATTTTACTCCTTTGGTTGCTCGAACGCTTTTTTCAATATTCTTTTTGAAAACTTCATCATCACAAGTTCCGGTAATTGTAGCGACACCATCGTGAACAGTCACTTGTATGTTTGGTGTGTCACTTAGTTTTTCGCTAATCGCTTTTTCTATGTCTGCATCTTTTGGAGCGCAGGCTATTAAAGAAACAGCAAGCGCCATTCCTAATAAAATTGACCTCATTTTCATAATACTTTCTTTTAATAATTAACTTTTTTAAAATTAAATAGATTAATTACCAAAAGGTTATAACATGTTGTGATGAGATTTATATGTTTTCCAGTAGATTGAGATTATTTTAACTAAAAGAAAATCATCAATCAAAAATGAGCGCTCTTGGAGCAAAAACAAGTACTATTCTAATTATATCATGTTTAATCCAGTTTCTAATTTCCCCAACTTATCATATATACTATTCAAATATGTTAACATTGTAGATGGGGCTTGATAAGTATGAGTAACTCCAGCGATAGAAGTATGAGCAGCTGGATTTCTTAATGATATAAGACTATTTAATTGTGATTTTAATAATGTAAAGTCGCCATTATAATCTAAAATATCTTCTAAAGGCTCAACATTTATAATCCCTATTAATTTAATCAATATGGGTCTTAAATTTTTATCATATTCGAATCCGTAAGTTCCATCCACAAATTGTTTTTTTGCTAAGTTAATATTATTAGTTTTCAATAATTTTAAATCAATATATTTTTTAGTTATATCGTCAATACATAATTCAATCCAACCACACAGTTCTATTAAAGCTAATTTTGAATAATAAATTTTGTGACTATTATCTGTAGCAGTATCATATAAAGTAACTAATTCCACTAGTAAAGTTTCAATCGGAAGTTTTGGCAACATTATTTTGAAAATTTATTTTTGGAGGCATTTAATCTGTTAATTAACTTATCCTTTTGAGCCAAGCCCTCTTTTAAATTAACCAAATTAAATTCTTCTAAATTCAAAAATTCAGTAAATAACAACCTAACCTCTGCATTACTTTTAGATTTTAGGTTTTCAATATTTTTTGACAATCCATATAGCAATCCTTCTAGTACAGTTTTACTTATATTCTTAATTTGTTTATCATTAAATATTTTGGTAAATAAAATTTCCAATGTTTCATTTAATAATAATTTTTTTTTATCTAATTCATCTTTGCTCAATTGTCTATTTTTAAACATATAATCATTTAGAAAGGTGGAAAGTTTACCACTGTATGTGTTTAATTCATCGTAAAATGCAAAGAATCTTAAAAAAAGTTCTTCATTTGCAAATCGTGATTTTTGTCCAATCGATTTTGATACAATATCAGAACTAGAAATATCTTTCAAAAGAGTATTAAAACTACCATTGTATATACAATTTCTAATTTCTTGATTATTTAATTTTATACCTCCTGAGTTTAATCTGTGGAATATTGTGAATAAATATTCAGTGTGAGATTTTTTTGAATAATCACATCTAATAACAGTTATAGGTATAACAATATTTTGAACTCTTGAATAAAGTTCTTTATGTTTAGCTTTAATTATTGCAACTGTTTTTCCTGATAAATTTTCATCAATATCTTCAAGTTGAGATAATTTCCATTCATCATCAGATAAAAAATTAATAATACTGCTCATTCTTTGCAAACCATCTATAATTTGCCTTTGATCAGTTTTATAGTCTAGACTAATACACATACTTGGTATAGGTAATTGTTTGATTAAACTATCAATAAACCTTGTTTGATCTGGTTTTGACCAAACCACATCTCTTTGAAAATCAGGTTTTATATCTAATTGATTACTTTCATACATTCTTAATAGATCCGCACAAGATCTTAATTCATTAAAGGCAACAATGTCTGTTGGAGGTAATTCATTATTATTATCTTCAAAAGTTAATTCATTCTCTAATTTTTCTATTTCAGAACTTTTATCTTCGTTAAGATTACTCATATTTTATTAAATCAAGGTTACTATCCATACAATATGTAAGAAATTAAACAATAAATTACACATTAACGAAAATACAAATTAAACTATAGATTTGACAAAACATCAATTATTTTTAAAATTTATTTTTATTTAATTAATTATAAAATTCATACCCAGTTGCTAAAGTTAATTTCCTAACGTTTCAAAAAAAACATTAATTCCTCAAACTTAAACTACTTAGAAATTCACAAAAATATTTATGATTTTCAGATTTGTGAATTGGTAATTTTCAGACTATATTTGCTATCGAATAAAAAAGAATATGGAACAATTTGTAGTATCGGCACGTAAATATCGCCCGCAGACCTTTAAGGATGTTGTGGGGCAAAAAGCCATTACCAACACTTTGTTGAATGCTATAGAAACCAATCACTTGGCTTCTGCTCTTTTATTTACTGGACCACGTGGAGTTGGTAAAACTACTTGTGCACGTATTTTGGCTCGAAAAATAAACCAGCCTGGATATGACGATCCTACTGAAGATTTTGCATTTAACGTTTTTGAGTTAGATGCCGCTTCAAACAACTCAGTTGATGATATTCGTAGCTTGATTGATCAAGTTCGAATTCCACCACAAACGGGACAATACAAAGTATATATTATTGACGAGGTCCACATGTTGTCTTCGGCTGCTTTTAATGCTTTTCTTAAAACATTAGAAGAACCGCCAAAACATGCTATTTTCATTTTAGCAACAACAGAAAAACACAAAATTCTTCCGACGATTTTATCTCGTTGTCAAATATTCGATTTCAAAAGAATTACCGTAAAAGATGCTAAAGAACATTTGGCCGATGTTGCCGAAAGTCAAGGAATCAATTTTGAAGATGACGCACTTCACATTATTGCTCAAAAGGCAGATGGTGCTATGCGTGATGCTTTGTCTATTTTTGACCGTGTAGTTTCGTATTGTGGAACTAATTTAACACGTCAAGCCGTAACCGAAAACCTAAACGTTTTAGATTACGAAACTTATATTTCGATTACCGACTTACTTTTAGAAAATGAAATTCCGAAGCTTTTATTAGCGTACAATGACATTCTTGCTAAGGGCTTTGACGGACATCATTTTATTGCAGGTTTAGCTTCTCATTTTAGAGATCTATTGGTAAGCAAAACGCCTTCGACAATTGCTTTATTAGAAGTTGGAGAACAAGCGCAGCAAATGTATGCCGTTCAATCTCAAAAATGTTCTCAGGAATTTTTATTAAAAGGAATTGATATTGCAAACGACTGTGATTTAAAATACAAATTGAGTCAAAATCAACGTCTTTTAGTAGAATTATGTTTGATGCAATTGGCCTCTATCAACTTTGATGGAGAAAAAAAAAAGCTGAGCAATTCATAATTCCTCCCGTTTACTTTAAAAACGGCGGGTATTCTATTGTTGAAGTCGAAAGTCGAAAGTCGAAAGTCGAAAGTTCTGCAGCAACTGAAGATCAAACTGCTGAAGCAGTAATTGAGACCAAAACAACTATTCAACCAGAACAACAAACTGTAGAAACTCCAAAAGTTCAAACTCCAGAACCTCCAAAAACGGAAACAGACGGCACACCAAAAGTTTCTGCTTTTTCTCTTGCTAGTATTCGCAAGAAAAAAGAATTGGAAGCAAGCACAAAATCTTATGTTAAACCTTCGTCTGTATTACCTACCGAAGAGTTTAACGAAACAGATATGCGTCTTCATTGGAACAAATATGCGGAACGCTTAGGTCAAAAAGGACTTAAGATTATGGAATCGATATTATTGATTTCTGATCCAGTTTTAGAAGGAACTAAAATCTATTATGAGTTGCCAAATGAAGGTTCTAAACTTGAATTTGAAAGCCAGATGAATGGTTTATTAGGTCATTTAAAAGGTCATTTGCATAATCACGACATTACGATTGAGGTTATTGTAAACGAGCAAGTAGAAATGAAGAGAAGCTACAACAATCAAGATCGTTACAATCGTTTCTTAGAAATAAATCCAAACATCGAACTTTTGCGCTCAACATTTGGATTAGATTTAAAAGATTAGTTTTTATTTATTTTGGAGACCGAAATTGTAGACTTTTTCGAGCCATTTTTTTCTTTGAGATTCCTCAGATCCTTTAATGATTCCGATATAACTAACTTTAACTGGTTTTATACCACAGAATTCTAAAGTAGATTTCTTTAATTGATTAACACTTGGTCTTCCAAAAAATAATCTATAATACCAACTCGGCTGATCTAAAGTGGTAATAATATGTGCGGTTTTGCCTTTTAGGAGTTTATCCCACCAAACCGAATTTTCACGGTATTGAAACGCCATTCCAGGTAAAAACAAACGATCAATAAATCCTTTGGTAATTGCAGGAAGTCCGCCCCACCAAACAGGATGAATCCAAACTAAATGTTCTGCATTTTGTATTTTCTGCCAAGCCTCTAGAAGATCAGGTTCTAGTTCTGTTCGTTTTTGATAACCGAATTGAAGATTTGGGTTGAATTTTAAATCGTTAATTACTATAGTTTCCACTTGAGCATTAGAAGCTAAAGCGCCATTTTTATAAGATTCTGCAATTCCGAAATTGAAACTTTCAGCGTTTGGATGCCCGTTTATAATCAGTATTTTTTTCATATCAATGTTTTTTTCAAAAATACTTTTAGTACATTTTATTTTACTAGACAAATGTCCTGAAAAACTTTTCTTAACTGTATAATTGTTCACGCAGATTTCGCAGATAAAAATGATCATATGAATATTTCGATTAAGCAGATTTTACATAAAACTAAAGCAAATAATCTGTACAAATCAGCTTAAATCTTTTAAAATCTGCGTGAAATAAAACTAATCTAAACTATGGCTTTTCGAATTCTGCTTAAATGTCTTGGCGTAATTCCTAAGTAAGAAGCTAAATATTGCAATGGAATTAACTGTATGTATTTTTGATGATTTTGATACAATTCTTCGTAACGTTCTGCACCAGATAATTTCTGAAAAGAAACCATTCTTTTATGCAGGTTTACAAATTCTAATTCGGTTAGTTTTCTACCCGTCTCTTGCCAGTTAAAACCCGATTTGTATAGTTTTTCTAAAGCTTTCCTATCGAGAATCTGTAATTCTGTATCGGTTAAAGCTTGAATATTTTCTTCTGCTTTTTCTTCTGTAATAAAACTGGCAAAAGATGCCATAAATTCATTTTCGAAAGCAAAACAATTGGTGATTTCGTCACCTTTATGATTAACAAAAAAGGAACGAAGAATTCCTTTTTTTATAAAAACAATTTCATTGCAAACTTGATTTTCAGTCAATAACAATTCTCCTTTTTTTAAGGTTCGAAACGTAATTAAATCATCTAAAAGATTTAATTCGTCAGCAGAAAAATCTTGAATGGACTGAAAAATTGATTTCATTATTATTTTTTGCCACGAATTACACAAATTAACACGAATTATTCTTTTTGCTAAACTTAAAAAATAATTCGTGTAATTTGTGGTTAATTTTTTAAATTTTACCGTAATACATTGCTTTTACGATACCATCAGAAAGTCCGATTTTTGGAACATAAATCTGGCGCGCTCCACTCCATTTCATTGCATTTAGATAAATACGCGTAGCGTGAATAATTACGTCGGCACGGTCAGAGTTTAAACCTAATTCGGCAATTCTCTGCTCGTAAGTCAATGAATTTAAAAATGCATATTGTGAATTAATATAAATGTATGAAAGCGGTTTTTCTTGCTGTTTTCCAGACATTTTAAACAATTTATTGATGTTTCCACCAGATCCGATTAAAGTAACTTCCTCATAATCTGCAGTGTTGGTTTTAATCCATTTTTCGATTTCGTCCCAAACCACATCGTGAACCATATTGTTTAATAAACGAACAGTTCCGGCTTTGAAAGATCTCGAAGTAATCATTTTTCCAGAAGAGAAAAGCGTAAACTCGGTACTTCCACCTCCAACATCCACAAAAAGATAGGTTTCATCAGACTTAATTAAATGATGCAAATCTGTAGAAGCGATAATTGCCGCTTCTTTTTTACCATCGATAATTTCGATTTTAATGTCGGCTTTTTTCTTAATTAAAGCCACAACTTCTTTTGCATTATACGCTTCGCGCATTGCAGAAGTTGCAAACGCCATATAACGCTCTACTTTATGTACTTTCATCAAAAGATTGAATGCTTTCATGGCATCAACCATTCGATCTATATTTTCTGGTGAAATTTCTCCAACTGTAAAGGCATCTTGCCCTAAACGAATTGGCACACGAACAAGGGAACTTTTATTAAACTGCGGTTCTTTTCCTTCTTGTTCTACAACATTCGATATCAGTAGCCTCATGGCATTTGAACCGATATCTATTGCTGCAAACTTCCTAATATTAATCATGCTCACTATATGATTTGAAATTGGTTTTATTATTAATTTATTTTTTGAGGAACCTCTTCTAGTATTGCTACTTTATTTTGGTAATACTTATAGGTTTCAAATTGTGCTCTAAATGGGGCATGATGGTTTTTCGGCTTATATTTATTATCCAATTTATAGGAATGATATCTTACTTTTACATTTCCTTTCCAAGCAATGTTGAAATTATCGATTAATTCTTTTTTAATTTCAAGGTCATAAATTGGGCAAGTTACCTCAACTCTTCCGTCAAGATTTCTTGTCATAAAATCGGCAGACGAAATGTAAACTTCTGTTAGACCAGCATTTCCAAAAATATAAACTCTAGTATGTTCTAAATAATTATCTACAATACTAATCGCTTCAATATTTTCACTCATTCCTGGAATTCCTGGAATCAAAGAGCAAATTCCTCGAACTTGAAGTTGAATTTTAACTCCAGCATTACTCGCTTCATATAGTTTATCAATCATTTTAAAATCAGATAAACTATTCATTTTAAGCTTTATATGTGTTTTTCTTCCTGCTAATGCATGAAGAATTTCGCGATCAATAAGTTTAATGAATTTGGTTCTTGTATAATGAGGCGAAACAATTAAATGCTTGTATCTGTGCACTCTATAATTGATATCAAAAAACTCAAATATTTTCGAAGTGTCTTTTAAGATTCCCTGATGGCAAGTTAGCAACGTTACATCGGTATAAATTTTTGCCGTAGATTCGTTAAAGTTTCCTGTAGAAATAAATCCGTAACGACGGTTTTTGCCTTCTTCCATTCGTTCAATAACGCAAATCTTGCTGTGCACTTTAAGGCCTTTAATTCCGAAAATAAGTTCAATTCCTTCGGTCTGCATTTGTTCAGCATACGAAATATTCGAAGCTTCATCAAAACGAGCTTGAAGTTCGATTTGCACAACAACTCTTTTACCATTTTTTGCAGCATTAATTAGCGAACTAATAATCTGCGAATTTTTAGCCAAACGATACAACGTAATCTTAATACTTGTAACTTTTGGATCTAAAGCTGCTTCACGCAAAAACTTTGTTAAATAAGAAAAAGATTGGTAAGGAGCGTGTACTAAATAGTCTTTTTTACTGATTTTTTCCAGAATACTTCCTTCCAAACTTAAGCCAGGAACAGGCAGCGGTTCATTTGGTTTATAAAGCAAATCGTAGCGTCCTAGATTTGGGAAACTCATATAATCACGACGGTTGTGGTATCTTCCACCCGGAATTATACTATCAGTTTCTACAATTTTCATTTTATCTAAAAAGAAATGCAGCGTATCATCTTCTATTAAACTATCATAAATAAAACGAACAGGTTCGCCAATTCGACGGTCTTTTACAGAAGTGGCGATTTTTTCGAGCATACTTTTACTCAAATCACTATCGATATCCAATTGCGCATCTCGCGTAATTTTGATCATATGTGCAGAAACGCTCTTATAATCAAATATATTGAAGATGTTTTTTAGTTTAAAACGAATTACATCATCTATTAAAATTACATATTGTTTTTCATCATCAGAAGGAAGAACAACAAATCGATTGATGTTTTTGGGAATTTCGATTAAAGCGTAACGAACTTCGTCATTTTTTAATTCTAAACGAACTGCCAAATATCCTAAAGTGTCTTTTAGAATTGGAAAAACTGCCAAATCATTCAAAATGATAGTTACCAATTCTGGACTTAACTTCTGGTTATAAAAATCTTTTAAAAAACATTCTTGCTTTGGCGTAATCTGTTTTTCGTTTATTATAAAGATATTTTCAGCCTCTAACTCTGTTTCGATATTTCCAAGAATACGTAAACTTTCAGATTGCTGTTGAATTACAATATCTGTAATATCTTTAATTAATTGATGAGCAGAAATTCCGCCTAAATATTTTTCTCCAGAAATACCAGATAGACTTAATCTTCTAATTGCAGCATATCGAACCCTAAAAAATTCGTCTAAATTGTTTGAAAAAATTCCAACAAAACGCAATCTGTCTAAAAGCGGAACCGTATTATCTGCGGCTTCCTGAAGTACTCTTGCATTAAACGCTAACCAGCTTTTTTCTCTATCGATATATTTCTGTTCGTACACTGTTATGATTTTAAATCTTTGGGGAATATAGTTTTATGTGTTTTGCCTTTATTTATTGTATCCCAGCTTTCAGCATCAAATTGTAAGGATACAAAGCCCGAAGTTGGAACATTATCAATAAAAACATCCCCAAATTTATTAACAAAATTTGTAATAGCCTCGTTATGTCCGAAAAGAATAACGCTTTCTAAACTATTATCACACGATTTGATAACTTTTTCGAGTTGTTTCTCATCAAAAGTATATAAATCGTCTTTAAAAACGATGCTTTCTATTGGGTAAGAAATATTTTGAGCAAAGATTAAAGCAGTTTCTGAAGCCCTTGCGGCAGTACTGCTCCAAATTATATACGTTTTTGGAAGATAATTAGAAATATGTAATGAAACGTCATGCGCATCTAAAATTCCTCTTTTCATTAATGGGCGATCGAAATCTTTCAACGGTGCTTCCCAACTTGATTTAGCATGGCGTATTAAAATGAGATTTTTCATAAGCTGTAAAATTTAAAAACCTGATTTGGAGATTAATTTTTTATTTAAGTTCTAATTTACAAAAGAAATCTTAAACCTTTTCCATTTTTTATTTCCCTTAACATTAAAATGAAATTTTAACAAGAATGTAATCTTAATAATATAGTAATCTTTAAAAAAAATGAATTCTAAAAAAAGTACAATTAGTGTATTTTGTCTAGAAAATAAGTACTTAGTCGAGATTATATAAATTTGCAAAAAATTAACCAAATATCTGATTATTAGATATTTATAATATTTAAAAACTTCCAATTTTAACTAAAAAAGCAAAAAAAACGTGTTGCATTTTTTGCATTTTTATGTTAAAAAATATTCTTTTTATCGCTTTTTTTTGTAGAAAAAATACATTTCAACGAGTTTTTAGGTTAGTTACAGATAAAAAAATTCAATTAGAAAAACTCTAATATAACTTTGAATCTGTTAAAATTTCATAAATACTTTTAAACAAAATCATAAGTTATGAAAACTAAATCTACTCTTGAAAAAGCAGTAAAATTTGTTACTAATTGTAAGTTTATTTTTTTCTCAAAGAGAAACATCTTTCAAAAAAATATTTTTTTCATACTGTTTTTTTTGACAACAACTTTTTCATTTGCTCAAACTGAAAATGTGGATTCGTACTTAACAAGCTTGAAAAACTCTGGACAAGATTCTAAGCTTAGCCATCTCAAACATCTTCTGTATGATATACAATCTGCAATATATTCTTCTTCTACAGGAATAAAAGTTTATGGTGAAAAACCGACCGCTTTATTCGCAGATATTAATTCGCTTAACAACCTTAACAGTGCGGTTTCATTAAAAAGCGATATCGAAATTGTAACGATTAAAATTGAAAATTCTGCAGATTTAAACAAGTCAATAGATCTTAATTCTTTCTCTGGCTTTGAAAAATTAAAATACGTTTTCATCATTTCAAAAATTGAAACAAACCCAGCTGTAATCAATAATTTGATTAAAAATGATACTTCAAAATATGTTCTACTTTATAAAATCTCGATAGGCGGATAATTTAAAAAGCTATTACTATGAAAAAATTCTACTATCCCTATTTAACGGCTTTTTATATCTTTTTTATGCTTTTTATGAGCATTAATGAAGTAAAAGCTCAAGTAATTGTACCGTTTAAAGAACGAACTTCTACATATTCTCCTACTAGAACGATTTATAAAATCAAAGGAGATTTTACGATGATTGGAAATATCAATCTAACGACTCAGAATTATGATCGTTGGGAGACTAATGGTCCTTTTCCGATGGTATACATTGACAAGGATAATGATAACCAAACAGTTAATTCTTCTTCTGCAACTTTAGATTTATTGAATGATCATGGTGCCAAATTGACAAACTGTTACAATATTGTTTACGCTGGATTGTACTGGACTGGAAGAATTGACGATGCAACTAATAGTCCAAGTACTTTTACTGTAAATAAAAACGGTAACGTTACAAATCTGGATAAAAGAAAAATCTTGTTTAAAGGTCCAAATAATGGAAACTACGATGAATTTACAGCAACGGATATTTATTTCCCAAATAATTCTGAAAACAATATTTTTACTGCATACACAGAAGTTACAGATTATGTAAAAGCAAATGGAGTTGGTGAATATTTTGCCGCAAACATTGCTGCAACAGAAGGTGCTGACGGTGGTGCGATAGGAAAATATGCCGGATGGGGATTAATAGTGGTTTATGAAAATTCAGACATGAAAAATAGGGATATTACTGTTTTTGATGGTCATGCATTTGTTCAAAATAACATTACTGCCGATCACTCTTTTTCTGTTTCTGGATTTAACGCTATAGCATCTGGACCTGTTGATGTCAAACTTGGAATTATGGCTGGTGAAGGTGATATTAATTATAATGGCGATTATTTTAAAATTCAGAAATTGAATACTAATGATTATTTAAGTTTAAGCCATTCTGAAAATTCACCAGATAATTTCTTTAACTCTTCTATCAATACTGGAGGAAATTATAGAAATCCGAATTTTGAAAATAATTCAGGAATGGATATCAGTATGTTCAAACTTCCAAATGAAAATAAAGACATCATTGGAAACAATCAGACTTCTACCACTTTCAGATATGGATCTACTGTTGACACTTATGTAATCTTTTCTATTGTCATGGCAGTTGATGCATATGTTCCAGAAATTGAAGGTATTATTAGTGCTACTTCAATAAACGGAAGTCCTGCTGGAGCTGGTCCATACACAGTTTTACCTGGTCAAGAATTAGGCTATAAAGTTCAAATACAAAATAGAGGAACAGAGGCTATCCAAAATAGCAAACTTGTTATTCCAATTCCTTACAATGCTACATATGTTCCTGGAAGTTTAGCAAAAACAATAAATTTTACTCCTGCTCCTACTCCAAATTCATTGACATATGAACCAACAATTGGTGCAAATGGCTCTATTGTTTGGGATTTAGGAACATTGCCATTACCAACTGATCCGAATACTATTTTGGGAGAATTAACATTCACATTAAAATCAACTGAGAATTGTGCTTTGCTAAAAAATTCTAACTGTAGCAATGTTATTCAGGTAAATGGAAAATTAAGTGGAAAAGGTGTTAATTCTTCAGTTACTGTAACTGATCATTCTTTGATATTAGGCTACACACCATCTGGAAGCTGTACGGGATCTCCAATAGCAGCACCACTTCAAACAACAATAGATTCAGCAAATTATACCAATGCAAATTGCCAAGCGACTCCGCCAATAATTGCATTTACATTTTGCAACAGCGCATCATCAATTCCTGTTACAGATGTTACAGGATCTTTTCCAACAGGATCAACGTTTTACAATGCGTATCCAGTAGTTGCAGGAACAACAGCTCAATATACCATCAACAATCCGTTTCCTGCTACGGTTGGAACATCAACTTATTATGCTATTCCTCCTGGAGCGTCTAGCGGATGTTATTTTCAATTTACAATTACTATTGAAAGCATTACAACCACACCAACGGTTACTAGTCCAATAAATTATTGTATTGGTGATACACCAGTAGCATTAACTGCTGTACCTACCAAACCAGAATATACATTATACTATTATGAAACCTTGACTTCAACAGGTCAGCAATCATTAACACCTTCTACAACTGTAGCTGGACAATACACTTATTATGTTGCCGAAGGAAAAACAAATGCTTGTATTGGTCCAAAAAAAGAAATAATAATTAATGTAAATGAAAAACCAACAGTTTCTATAACTAATCCTCTTCCAATTTGTTCTCCTGCTACTTCATTAGATTTAACGGCTACAAATATCACAGCTGGAAGCTCTTCAGGATTAACATACACGTATTGGACAGATGCTACGGCAACAACTCCATATGCCAACTTTGCTGAAGCTGTTCCTGGAACTTATTACATAAAAGGAACTAATTCTTCTAATTGCTTTGATATAAAACCAGTTGTAGTTACAAAAAGTACTGTTTCGATAACAGAATTAACTGCTTCGCATGTAGATGTAAAATGTTTCAATCAGGCAACAGGTTCTATTAGCGTAGAAAATGCTTCTGGCGGAGTAGCTCCTTATACTTATTCATGGAAAAAAAATGGTGCTGTTTATACAGGAACTTCGCAAACGTTAACTGATCTTGAAGCTGGCAGTTATGAAATTACTGCAACAGATAGCAATGGTTGTCAAGGAACTTTAGTTATTACAATTTCTCAACCTGCTGCAGGTTTGGCTTTAGGAATATCTTCTAAAACTGATGCTTCATGCTTTGGAACAAGTACTGGAACTTTAACTGCCGGTGCTGTAACAAATGCCATTGGAACAGTAAAATATTCTTGGAAAAATGAAGCAAATACTGAAATTTCAACTTCTGCAAATGTTTCAGACGTACCAGCGGGAACATACACATTAACCGTAACTGATGATTGTTCTTCACAGTCTAATTCTGTTATAGTTGGTCAGCCAGCTGCGGCGCTAAGTGCTGTAAAATCTCAAACTAATGTTTCATGTGGCAACGGAACAAACGGTTCTGCAACAGTAACTGTTTCTGGAGGAACTCCTGCATATACTTATATTTGGAATACCAATCCGGTTCAAACTACTGCAACAGCAAATAATCTTATAGCTGGAAATTATAGCGTAAAAATTACGGATGCAAACGGATGTGAAATTAATGAGTCTTTTACAATTTTAGATGGAGATGCTATCAAACCAATCATAAGTCCGTTACCACAAACAACAACAATTAATTGTCCAGCAGAACCTGTTTTTGCACAAGCAACAGCAACAGATGATAGCGGAACTGTATCTTCATTAACATATATTGATGATATTGTTCCTGGAAATTGCGCTGGTTCTTATACAAAAACAAGAACTTGGACTGCACAAGATGCTTGCGGAAATATTTCGCTTCCTGTATCACAGACCATTATTGTGCAAGACAATACGGCACCAACTTGGACAACACAAGCTGGATCTTTAGATAAAACTATAGAATGTAGTGATGCTTCCGCTTTAGCGAATGCTCAAGCTTTATTTCCAACTGCTACAGATTCTTGTGATGCAGACGTAACAAATATCGTAAAAGTAAGCGGTTCATTTACAGCTTCTGCTGGATGCGGAAATGCAGGAACTTACACCAATACGTGGACCGTTAAAGATGATTGCGGAAATACTTCTGATACTTTCACGCAGATAATCACTATTCAAGATACGACTGCACCAACTTGGACAACTTTAGCTGGATCTTTAGATAAAACTATAGAATGCAGCGATGCTTCCGCTTTAGCGAATGCTCAGACTTTATTTCCAACTGCTACAGATTCTTGCGATGCAGATGTAACAAATATTGTAAAAGTAAGCGGTCTGTTTACAGCTTCTACAACATGTGCAAATGCTGGAACTTATACCAACACTTGGACTGTTAAAGATGATTGCGGAAATACTTCTGATACTTTCACGCAGATAATCACTATTCAAGATACGACTGCGCCAACTTGGACAACTTTAGCTGGATCTTTAGATAAAACTATTGAATGTAGCGATGCTTCCGCTTTAGCGAATGCTCAGACTTTATTTCCAACTGCTACAGATTCTTGCGATGCAGATGTAACAAATATCGTAAAAGTTAGTGGTGCATTTACAGCTTCTCCAACATGTGCAAATGCTGGAACTTACACCAATACTTGGACTGTTAAAGATGATTGCGGAAATACTTCTAGCACTTTCACACAAATAATTACGATTCAGGATACAACTGCGCCATTATTTACAGGAAATCTTCCACAAAATATGACTGTTTCATGTGATGCTGTTCCGGAACCTGCGGAAATGACTGCATCTGATAATTGTAATGGAAGTTTACCAATAGTATTTTCTGAAACAAAATCAGATATTCAAAATGGATGTGCTTCAAATTACACTTTAACGCGTACTTGGAAAACTAGTGATTGTGGAGGAAACACAGTTTCTTATACTCAAATAATTACAGTAAAAGATACAACTGCTCCAACTGGAACGGCACCTGCGAATGTAACTAATTTAGCTAGCATCGATTTAATTCCTGTGGGAAGTCCAGCGGATATTAAAGATGCGGCGGATAATTGCAGCCCCACCGTTAATATCACTGTAAAAGACACAAATAGCGGATGTGACGGAAACGTAAATATCTTAACCAGAACATATACATTAACAGATTGTGCTGGAAACAAAACGGAATTAGTTCAGACCTTTACTATAAACTGTAAAAAAGCCATTATAGCAAATGATGATTCTGCAGGTCCGATTGCAGGTGTTAATCATACTACAACTAATGTTTTGAATGTTTTTTCAAATGACACTCTGGATGGTGCGCCAGCTACTCCATCGAATGTTATCTTGACTACAGTAACACCAAATCCGTTTTTGCAATTAAATCCGAATGGTTCTATTGATATATTGCCAAATGCACCGGTTGGAACATTAACTTTAGTTTATCAAATTTGTGAAGCAAACCAAACAAATAATTGTGATACTGCAACTGTAACAATTACTATTGAAGCTCCAAAAATGACGGTTACTGCAACTCCAATCTGTGTAAACGATGTTCCATATATTGATTATGTGGTAACACCTTTAAACTTTACTCCTGTAAACGGTGTAAGCATTGTATGGGCTGATAGCAGTAATAATGCTGTAACAACAATGAATAACTTGCCATTAACTGGACGTATTTTATGGCCAGGTGCTATAATAGACAACAATGGAAAAGGTATCGACTGGCCAGGATGGATTTTCGAAAACAACAAATGGGTTCAAGGTGCAGATGGTTTTGAAAAATTGCGTCCAACAGCTAATTTGATTGTAACATTAAATCCAACAGAAACTATTACGGTAAATTATCCTCCTTCTGATCCTTATTGTACATCTCGTCCTGCATTTGCCATTGTTGCAAATAACGACACAGCTGGTCCAATAAACGGAGTTTCTGGAGCAAATAATATCGTAAATGTTTTAACTAATGATACATTGAATGGTTCTGCAGTAAACATAAATGACGTAACATTAACAACAACTATTCCTGATCCAAAAGGAGCGTTAACTTTAAATGCCGATGGCTCAGTAAATGTTGCTCCGAATACACCTGAAGGAACGTACACATTAACATATCAAATTTGCGAAAAAGCTGATTTTGGAAATTGCGCAACCGCTGTCGTAACAGTAACGGTTATAACTCCAGCTGCGCCTCCAACTCCTGTTGTTGCAAATGACGATACTTACAGTAATATTGGATGCAACACTTTTGGAGTAGTAGGTAATGTTTTAAGCAATGATTTAAAAGGCACAACTCCTGTAACTCTAGAAATAGTAAACTTTACGCTTCTTAGTGATAATAATAGTAAAACTGATCCGAATATTACAATCAGTAATTCTGGAAGTGTAACTGTTTCTAGTTTAACGCCTGCTGGAACTTATACTTACAGTTATAGAATCTGCGACAAATTAAGTTCTGAAAATTGTGATACCGCAATTGTTACTATTACAGTGGTTCCAAATGGTACTACGCAATTTAGCAGTGAAGCTTGTACAGACGATTCATCTCTTCTAAATTTAACTAGTTTGCTTCCTGAAGGAAGTCCAACTACTGGAACTTGGGTAGACAGAAGTAATTCAAATGCGCTTCAAGGAAACATTTTTAATCCGTTTGGGTTGGCTTTAGGAAATTATGTTTTAGAATATTTAATCGCCGACGAAAAATGTCCAAGAAGCATCATTCTAAACATGGAAGTAAATGATGATTGTAAAGTTTTGGCTTGTGGTGAAGTATTTCCTCATAACGCTTTCTCTCCAAATGGTGACACATTCAATGACACGTTTAAAATTGACTACATCGACGATTTAACTTGTTATCCAGAAAACACGGTCGAAATCTATAATCGTTGGGGTATTTTAGTTTTTGAAACCAAAAACTACAATAATACAACGAATGCATTTGATGGAATTTCTAGAGGAAGAACAACTGTTAAACAATCTGACGGATTACCTACTGGAACTTATTTTTATATCATTAATTATAAATCTCTAGATGGCAATAACAACCTTCAAGATAACAAGCTAAGCGGTTATTTATATCTATCAAAATAACATTCGACTCTAAACAAAACGTAAAATACTATTTTTCAGCACATTAATAAAATTTATGTAAAAAAAATATGTATTTTTACATTAAATAACTATTTGATTTTCAATATATTAAAAAATCAATAGTAATATTAAAAATAATTCATTTACTATGAGAACAAAATTACTTTTTTTCGTCATTCTGTTAGTTACATATAGCGGTTACGCGCAACAAGATGCTCAGTTTACGCAATATATGTACAATACAATTAACATAAATCCTGCTTATGCTGGTTCTCGTGGTGCATTAAGTATTTTTGCATTACACCGTGATCAATGGGTAGGATTAGATGGAGCCCCTAAGACAAATACAATATCTGTCAACACTCCAATAAACAACAGCAATGTTGGACTTGGCGTATCTTTAGTTAATGACAAAATTGGTCCCACGACCGAAAATCAATTCTCTGTAGATTTATCTTATACGATTCCAACTTCAGACACTTGGAAACTTTCATTTGGGATAAAAGGTACCGCAGATATTTTTAATCTTGACGTAACTAAATTAAGCCCAGAAACAGCTGGCGATCCTAAATTTCAAAACTTAGATAATGATTTTTCTCCAAATGTTGGTGCGGGTTTATACTGGCATTCTAGTAAAGCTTACATTGGTTTATCTGTACCAAACTTTATTCAGACCAATCGTTACGATGATAATGATGTAGCTATTTATAAAGATAAAATCAACTATTATTTAATGGCAGGTTATGTCTTTGATCTTTCTCAGGAAATAAAATTTAAACCTGCTGCTTTAACTAAAATGGTTGAGGGTGCACCTCTTCAGGTCGATGTATCAGCAAACTTTTTATTCTTCGAAAAACTAACTCTTGGGGTTGCCTACAGATGGGATGCAGCGGTAAGTGCAATGGCTGGATTTCAAATTACTGACGGCTTATATCTTGGATATGGGTACGACAATGAAACTACTAGACTGAGAAACTACAATTCTGGTTCGCATGAAATCTTCTTACGTTTCGAACTTTTCAAATACAATAGTAAAATGACAACTCCTCGTTTCTTCTAAAACTTCGCACCATGAAAAACTATACACTACTTCTCTTAACCATTATCAGTGCTTTTTCATTTGGCAGTTATGCTCAAAAAGCGAAAATAGCTTCTGGAGACAAGAAATATGACAGTTATGCATATGTAGATGCTATTAAAACTTATGAAAAAGTAGCGTCTAAAGGATACAAATCTGAAGACATGTTTAAAAAACTAGGAAACTCTTACTATTTTAATTCAGATTTTGCAAATGCCGCAAAGTGGTATGGCGAATTGTTTGCAATGAATACTTCTATAGAACCTGAATATTACTACCGATACGCTCAATCTTTAAAATCTATTGGCGAAAACAACAAAGCCAATTCTTTTTTAGATCAGTTTTACGCAAAATCAAAAAACGATGCTCGAGGTAAACTTTATAAAGATAATGCCAATTATCTAGACGAAATCAAAGCCAATTCAGGAAGATATAAAATTGAAGATGCCGGTATAAATAGTAAATATTCTGATTATGGATCTTTCGTCTACAATAACAAAATATATTTTGCTTCTGCCAGAGATACTGGAAATTTTACGAAACGCAAACACCAATGGACTGGAGAATATTTCACCAATATTTACAATGCTGATGTAGATTCTCAAAGTGGAAATGCGGGCAAAGTTAAAAAGTTCAAATCGGCAATTAACACCAAATTTCACGAAGCATCTCCTGTTTTTACACAAGATGGTAAAACAGTTTATTTTACAAGAAACAATTATATTAATGGGAAAAAAGGGAAAAATGAAAATAGAATTACTTTAATAAAAATTTATAAAGCAACTTTAAATGCTGATAATAAATGGGACAACATTGTTGAACTTCCTTTTAATAGCGATAATTACAGCACTGGACATCCTGCATTAAGTCCCGACGAAAAAACATTATATTTTTCATCAGATATGCCAGGTTCTTTCGGTCAATCTGATTTGTATAAAGTCAGCATTAATTCAAATGGCGGATTTGGAACTCCTGAAAATCTTGGAAAAGAAATTAATACTGAAGGAAAAGAAACATATCCTTTTGTAACTAAAGAAAATGAAATTTATTTTTCGTCTGACGGATATCCTGGACTTGGAGGTTTAGATGTTTTTGTGGCTAATATCGATAATGATGGAAAAATAAGCAATATTCAAAATGTCGGAGCAGATGTAAACTCTCCTAAAGACGATTTCGCGTATATTATTGATCCAGCTTCAAGAAGAGGTTATTTTACCTCAAATAAAGATGGCGGTCAAGGTTCTGATGATATTTATAAATTCTTAGAAACAAGAAAACTCAAATGCGAGCAACAGCTTGAAGGAATAATTACTGATGCCGAGACTGGAACTGTTTTGCCAGGCACTAAAGTAACTTTATTCGACGATCAGATGAACGTGAAAAACACAATAGTTACAGATGAATACGGAAAGTATGTTTTTCCTGTTGAATGTGGAAAAATATATTTTGTAAGAGCCGAAAAACCTGAATACAATACTAAAGAAGTAAGTGTAACTATTTCTAAAACAAGTGGAAAAACTAGTCTGCCAATTGCATTAGAAAAATCAAGCTGTAAAGTTACTGTCGGTGATGATTTAGGTGTTTGCTTTGGAATTAAAATGATCTATTTTGATCTTGACAAATCGAATATTAGAACAGAAGCTGCCTTAGATTTAGAAAAAATATTAGTGGTTTTAAACGAAAATCCAACAATGAAATTAGATATTCGTTCGCACACAGACAGTAGAGCAACACATCAGTACAATGCAGCTTTATCTGACAGAAGAGCAAAATCTACCATTAAATGGCTTATTAAAAACGGTATATCGCCAAATCGATTAACAGGAAAAGGCTATGGAGAAACTCAACTTGTAAATAAATGTGCAGACGGAGTTAAATGTACCGAAGAAGAACATCAAGCCAATAGACGAAGTGAGTTTATTATAACTGCTTTGTAATTTTTAATTACTAACATAACCAACGGAAAAAGCTGTCTAGATAGACAGCTTTTTTTATATAAAAAAAAATCGTTGTAACTCTACGAAATTACAACGATCTCTAAAAAACCAACCAGTTCAAGTTTTTTTACAACTTAGCAAAAATGTTAGTGTAATATTTTTTACCAGTCACAGTATCTGTTGTAACAGATATACCGAAATGCGTATAATCACCTTCGATATTTGCTTTGTGGCCTGGACTCTCCAGCCAGGCTCTCAAAGCCGCTTCAGGAGTTTTATAGTTGTAGGCAACGTTTTCACCAACTTTTTTGGCTCCTAAAACACTAGTAATATTTTGAGATCTTTCGACAAAATCATTGTGATTTACAACATTGTTTTCAATCATATAAACATTATGTTCTTCACATTTAGAAGATATATGATTTACTTTTTCTAAAGCATTTAAACCAACACTCAAACGGTGTTCGTTAATAAGCTTCATAGTAAGAAGTTCAAAATCGTTGTAAGAGTAATTAGTAACGAGCGCTTCTATCGGATTATTATCCACGCTTCCTTCGGCGGTGTCTGCAGTACATGAGTTCATTGCGATTACAATCGCAATGAACAACATGATGCGCTTAATCTTTTTCATAATCAATAGCATTTTAGCAGTTTAAAGTAAATGTGGGGCAAATCCTTTAAATTTATGTTTGAATAAATATCGTCTGATTTCTTTACCAAACGTATTTAATTTATCGCTAAACTACAAAATTAATCGATGAAATACATCTCTTTTTTTTAATGAAATATAAAATTCCTACAAATCAAGAAGAAAGTCTTTCAATCTTCCATGAAAAGTCAGATTGGCTTGTAAAACGAATCCTGTCATGCAGTCTGTTAGCTCTTCCTTGCCAAAATTCTACTTGTAACGGTGTGACAATATATCCTCCCCAATTTTCAGGTCTTGGAATTGATTTTCCTTCAAATTCAGCTTCGATTTTCTTTAAATTTTCTTCTAAAAAATTTCTAGACGGAATTACTTCGCTTTGATTAGAAACAATAGCGCCAAGCTTGCTTCCGTCTGGACGCGAATCAAAATAGTTATCAGAAATAATTTCAGAAGTTTTTTGGGCAATTCCTTTTATAATTACCTGACGTTCCATTTCCTGCCAAAAAAATGACAAACAAACATTTGGATTGTTTTCAATTGCCTTTCCTTTTTCAGAATGATAATTGGTGTAAAATATAAATCCTTCTTCAGAAAATTTCTTCAACAACACAACACGAGATTTCGGAAAACCATCTAAACCAATTGTAGAAACCGTCATAGCGTTCACTTCTCCACTTCCACCAAAATCTTCTACTTCGTGAAACCAACGGTTAAAAAGATTAATTGGATCTTCCGGAATGCTATTTTCTAACAGTTCACTTTTCTCGTATGATTTTCTATAGTTACTTAAATCACTCATAGTTTTTGTTTTTTTTGTTTCAGGTTTAAAGTTTCAAGTTTGTCAGGCTGAGCGAAGTCGAACCCCTACGTTTGCAAGATACATTTTGCTAAAAAAAGCCCTTCGACTTCGCTCAGGGTGACAACAATTTTCAAAACTTTGTTCCTTTGTCCCTATGTCCCTTATAAATCAAAATTCAAAACTCAAACCGTCATCTGCTAAAAGCACATTTGGAAAAACTTCTTCTGCTTCTTTCTTAAATGATTCTAAACCATCATATCGGGTTGAATAATGTCCTAAAACTAATTGTTTTACATTTGCTTTTAAAGCAATTCTTGCAGCTTCTTTTGCTGTAGAATGTAAAGTTTTTTCTGCTAATCTTGCTTCCGATTCTAGAAAGGTCGATTCGTGATATAAAACATCAGTGTTTTCAATAATTGGAATTATAGCTTCGTTGTAAACAGTGTCGGAACAAAAAGCATAACTTTTTGTTGGCGGTGGATCAAAAGTCAACTTTTCGTTTTCAACAACAGTTCCGTCATCCAATGTAATATCGCCGCCGTTTTTTATTTTCTGATAATAAGCAACATGAATATCATATTGCTGAACCGCCTCAACGTTCAGCTTTCTTTCATCTGGTTTTTCTTGAAAATGATAACCATTTGTATAAACGCGGTGTTTTAGCGGAATTGTTTTTACAATTACTTTTTTATCCTCAAAAATAACTTCGCTTTCTTTTGATTCTAATTCGTGGAAAAACAAAGAATAAGTTGTCCAAGATTCAGTTAATTTCAATTGAAGCAAAATTAATTCTTTAATTCCTTTTGGACCATAAATATGTAAATCTGTGGTTCTTCCTAGAAGAGAAAAAGTCGAAATTGTTCCAATTAATCCGAACAAATGATCACCATGAAGATGCGAAATAAAAATGTGGTTAATCTTCGAAAATTTAATTTTATTCTTTCGAAGCTGAACCTGAGTTCCTTCACCACAGTCAATTAAAAACAATCTATTTTTAATCTCTAAAACCTGCGAAGTCGGATTAGTAAGTGTTCTAGGAGTTGCGGCGTAACAGCCAAGTATAGTTAATTTCATTTTTCAATTGATAATTGACAATTAATAATTATCAATTGTTAATTATTAAAAACCTAAGTCTCTTTCGATTTCTTCCATTTCGATAATGTCGTGCGCTTCTAAAAGAGAAGGAACAACAGTTAATTTATCAGAAATAGCATTAAAATCAAGATCGGTTGCAACGATTACAAACGATTTTTTTGCTTTTTTATGCTGCTTAGAAAGCGGTAAAAAAGCTTTCAAATCTTTTTCTGTAATCGCTGTGTCAGCTGACAAATCGATGATAATATTTTGTTTTTCAAAGGTTTTAAACTGTTGCGTTACTTTTTCCAAGAAAGCATTTACATCTCCTTGAGTATCTTTAATCGTAACGGTATGTCCTTTTTGATCTACTTTCATTTTATAATTTTATGGGGCTTATAATTTATGATGCAAATTTACTAAGTTTTTTTGTTGTTTCAGGTTTCATGTTTCAGGTTGTTTACTTAAAGTTTGATTTTAACGCAAAGCACGCTAAGTTTTTTCTCCTCAGTTAGTCCTAAAACCTGCAAAGTTCGCAAAGCTAAATCTACACAAAGCTTTGCGAACTTTACATATTTATTAAGTTTCGCTTGTTAAAAAAACTTAGCGTGCTTTGCGGTAAAAAAATATCACCTCCAACAATAACTTGAAACATTAAACTTGAAACAAAAATCTACTGAATCTTAGAAGCCAGCAAATAAATAACCGCCATTCTAATCGCTACACCATTTTCTACCTGATTCAAAATCACAGAATGATCAGAATCTGCAACCTCAGAAGTAATCTCTACTCCTCTATTGATTGGTCCTGGGTGCATGATTACGATTTCTTTTCCTAGCGAATCTAAAAGCGGTTTGTCTACTCCGTATTGTTGTGCATATTCACGTGTTGACGGGAAGAAATTCACATCCATACGTTCGTTTTGAACTCTAAGCATATTCGCAACATCACACCATTCTAAAGCTTTACGCAAATTCGGTTCAACCGTTACACCAAGCGATTCAATATATCTTGGAATCAGTGTTTTTGGTCCGCAAACTTTTACTTCTGCCCCTTGCATCTGCAAAGCATATATGTTTGAAAGCGCTACACGCGAATGCAAAATATCGCCTACAATAACTACTTTTTTTCCAGCAACATCTCCCAATTTTTCTCTAATAGAATAACTGTCTAACAAAGCCTGAGTTGGATGTTCGTGCGCTCCGTCTCCAGCGTTTACGATACTGGCTTTGACATTTTTAGATAAAAAATAAGCCGCTCCTGGATTGGAGTGGCGCATTACAACCATATCAACTTTCATCGAAAGGATATTATTTACAGTATCAATCAAAGTTTCTCCTTTTTTAACCGATGACTGAGCTGCAGAAAAACTGATTACATCAGCAGATAAACGTTTCTGTGCTAATTCGAAAGAGAGTTTGGTTCTAGTGCTGTTTTCAAAGAAAATATTGGCAATGGTAATATCTCGTAATGAAGGAACTTTTTTAATCGGTCTATTAATGACTTCTTTAAAATGATCTGCCGTTTCAAAAATCAGGTTAATATCATTCTCGTTGATATATTTTATTCCTAATAAATGATTTACGCTTAATTCTTTCATTGTGTGTGTTTATATATTTTGTTTGTTTAATCGTTTATTTGTTAAATTGTTTAATGCTGGCTTTTCCGATTAAACAATTAACCGGTTAACCGATTAAACTAATTTGTCACTAAGTGAACAACATCTTCACCATCATTTTCTTTCCAGCTCACTATCACTTTTTCGCCATTAATAGCATCTACCTGACGACCTCTATAATCGGGCTGAATTGGTAAATGACGACTAAAACGTCTGTCTATTAAAACCAATAATTCGATTTCTGAAGGTCTTCCGAAAGATTGAATGGCAGTTAAGGCCGAACGAATACTTCTTCCGGTAAACAAAACATCATCAATAAAAATGACTTTTTTGTCTTCGACTATAAAATTGATTTGAGTTTTATTGGCTTCAAGCGGTTTATCAGTTCGACGGAAATCATCTCTAAAAAAAGTGATGTCCAGATATCCTAAAGTGATTTCAGGAACCTTGTATTCGTTTTCTAATAATTGTTTTAAACGTTCCGCTAAATAAACACCTCTTGGCTGAATTCCAACTAAAATTGTATTTGAGAAATCAAGATGTTTTTCGATTAACTGACAAGCCAAACGATGGAGTATGATAGTAACTTCTTTCGAATTAAGTAATACTTTTTGACTCATAAGTGATTGTAATGTTTGGTTGCGCAAATATACGGAATCTGATTTTATTTGTTGGGGTGTTGAGTACATAAATGTTTATGCGATATTATATGAATTTTTAAGTCCTAATTATCCATAAAATGTACATAATTCATTCTCAAACATATAATAACTAACATTAAATTGAAATAATTATATTATATTTAAAGCCTATTAATCTGACAAAAATATGCTTTCAAGATCAAACCAATTAGAAGTTCATTATTTTTTTTCTGACAACTCACATGGTTTTGATGCTTTAGTCCGTAATGAATGTGAAAAAGAACTTCTTCATCTTTACCATGATGTTGCTAAAACTCTTGATTTTAAATTATTAGTTCAAAGCGAGCCACCAAAGGATGGTGGTTTTGTAGAATTATGGAAATTTATCGGTGATAATCCCAATCAAATTACTCTTATTGTAAGTGCAATTGTTGTCATTCTTTCACGAATTCCGGTTGAAAATAAAAAATTAACCAAATTACAAATTGAGAACTTAGAGTTAGACAATGAATTAAAACGAAAAGAATTACAAGAACTAAAATTAAAAACAAAAAATGAAATTGAAATTGATGACGAACTCATAAAGAAAGTTGTAGATTTATTAATTCTTAATTATAAGATAATTTGGCGCCGTTCAAATTTCTATAGAAAAGTTTCACAATACAAACGTATTTACAAAATCTCAAATCATAGATTATCTGATGGAAAACCAATAGGAAATGAGCGAGAAGTTTCTAGAAATGAGTTTTACAATTTTGTTTTATCGTCTGACGATCTTCCAGAAAATGAAATTGATGAAGCTAACATTGACCTTATTTCCCCAGTTTTAAAATCTGGAAATTTCCACTGGAAAGGCTTTTATAATAATGAAATAATTAATTTTGAGATGATTGATTCAGCATTTAAAACAATGGTTCAACAAGGTGAAATTCTTTTGAACAATAAAGTTATTTTGACAACGCTTTTAATTCAAAATCGAAAGATTGATGAAAATGGGCAAATCAAAACTACAAAGTCGTCAGTAACATTAGTTATTAAATATTCTGTAAATGGAGTAGAACACATTACAAGGGATGGAGAAATTTATTTGAGAAATAAAAAACCATTATCATAATTTTTTGATTAATCTTTTAAAAGACACTCGGTGAAATTTATTTAATTACTGATAAAACCTTTTTTTGATTTCTTTAAATTATTTATAACCAAACCCTAAAAAATTCCCCTAAAAATTCTATAACACATTTCCCTGATTTTCAAGTAATTTTAAATCGAATTTAAAAACTCAAAATTATGAGAAAAATAATCGTCATAACCATGATTACCATCGATGGTGTAATGCAAGCGCCTGGTGGTCCAGAAGAAGATACTTCGGGCGGTTTTAAATATGGAGGTTGGGTAGCACCTTTTGGAGATGAAGAATATGGCAATGTTATGCAGGAGCAAATGAAACCCGCCGATATTCTTTTAGGCAGAAAAACATTTGACATTTTCGAAGATTATTGGCCAAAACATGCAGATGGCTGGCCGGGAATTAATGAAGTTACGAAATACGTTTTGTCTTCCACCAGAAAAAAATCTAATTGGGAAAACTCGGAATTCCTTTCATCTGTAAACGATATCAAAAAACTTAAAAATTCAGAAGGCGGAGACATTAAAGTTTGGGGAAGCGCAACACTTGTTCAGCTTTTACTTGAGCATGATTTAGTTGACGAACTTGCACTCGTAATTTACCCTATTATTCTTGGTAAAGGAAAAAAACTCTTTAAAGACAATGCAACTCCTTCTGGATTTACCTTAATAGAAAGTACAGTTACGCCAAATGGGGTAATTGCTGTGAGCTACAAAAAAGCAGGAGAAGTTAAAACGGGTACAATTGGAGAATAAGAATCATATGAAAGAAAGTATTCGAAACTTTTTAGCAAAACCCAAAAACATATTTCTATTAGATAGTTTTGGAGCTTTACTTACCGCAATATTACTTTTTTTCGTTCTTAAAACTTTCAATTATTTTTTCGGCTTATCAAAAACTATTTTAGAATGCCTTTCTATAGTAGCCGTGTTCTTTTCAATCTATTCTCTTCTCAGTTTTTTTTTAATAAAGAATAATTGGAAACCATTTTTAAAAATAATCTGTACAGCTAACATTCTTTATTGTATCCTAACATTTGGCATTTTAATCTACAATTATGATAGCATTTCTATTTTTGGCATTATTTATTTCCTAGCGGAAATAGCAGTAATTATTGGACTTGTCACTTTAGAAATCAAAATCCTAAAACATTTCTCCAAAATTCTATAACACATTTCCTTGATTGTTGAAGTAATTTTAATACTGAATTTAAAAACTCAACATCATGCAAAATAAAATACTTAGATTGTTAATGGTATTTGTTATACTATTTTCATTTACAAGCTGTGAACTAGTAGGAGACATTTTTAAAGCCGGAATGGGATTCGGGATTTTCATCGTAATTTTTATTGTTGCGATTATCATTTGGATCTTTGCCAAAATGTTCGGAAGCAAATAAGACATAAAAAAAATCCCCGTTATTTACATAGCGGGGATTTTTTTATAGGTGATAGAACTTTGTCAAAGTTTTAAACTTTGACAAAGTTGCAAGATTTTATAGATTAAAGATTATACATCTTCTTTCTTTGTTCCTGAATCTTTTCATCATCAAGATATTCATCAAATGTCATGTAACGATCGATAACTCCGTTTGGTGTCAATTCTACGATTCTGTTACCAACAGTTTGAGCAAACTCGTGGTCATGAGTTGTGAAGATTACAGAACCTTTAAAGTTTTTCAATGAGTTGTTGAAAGCTGTAATAGACTCCAAATCTAAGTGATTTGTTGGTTCGTCTAACATTAAAACGTTGGCACGCTCCATCATCATTCTAGACAACATACAACGCACTTTTTCTCCTCCAGATAAAACTCTTGAAGTTTTTAAAGCTTCTTCTCCAGAAAAAATCATTTTCCCTAAGAAACCTCTAATAAATACCTCATCACGCTCTTCTTCCGTTTTAGCATACTGACGTAACCAATCTACTAAACTTAAATCGTTTTCAAAGTAATCGTGGTTTTCAGCTGGTAAATACGCTTGGTTTGTTGTAATTCCCCAATCGAAGTTTCCAGAATCTGCTTTTTGTTCGTTATTTAAGATTTCGTAAAATGCAGTTGTTGCACGTGAATCTTTAGAGAAAAGAACGATTTTATCGCCTTTCGCCATATTCAGATTAATATCTTTAAATAAAACTTCCCCATCTACAGACGCAGATAAGTTTTCTACATTTAAGATTTGATCTCCAGCTTCACGATCCTGATCGAAAATAATCGCTGGATAACGACGGCTTGAAGGTTTGATTTCTGAAATATTCAATTTAGAAATCATTTTTTTACGAGAAGTTGCTTGTTTCGATTTCGCCACGTTTGCACTAAAACGACGAATAAATTCTTCCAATTCTTGTTTCTTCTCTTCAGCTTTTTTGTTTTGCTGTGCACGTTGTTTTGCCGCTAATTGGCTAGACTCGTACCAGAACGTATAGTTTCCTGAGTAATGATTAATTTTTCCGAAATCAATATCAGAAATATGTGTACAAACCGCATCTAAAAAGTGACGGTCGTGAGATACAACGATTACAGTGTTTTCGTAGTTTGCCAAGAAGTTTTCTAACCAAGCGATTGTCTCGAAATCCAAATCGTTGGTAGGCTCATCCATGATCAATACATCAGGATTTCCAAAAAGTGCCTGCGCCAAAAGCACACGAACTTTCATTTTTCCTTCCATATCAGCCATTAATGTGTAATGATCTGCTTCTGTGATTCCTAAGTTAGATAACATTGATGCCGCGTCGGAATCTGCATTCCATCCGTTCATTTCTTCAAACTGAACCTGAAGCTCTCCAATTCGGTCTGCATTAGCATCATTATAATCCAAATAAAGTTCATCCATTTCTTTTTTAACAGCGTACAGAACTTTATTTCCCATTAAAACGGTTTCCAAAACAGTATGCTCGTCGAACATGTTGTGGTTCTGGTTTAAAACCGACATACGTTTTCCTGGTTCTAAATGAATATGCCCAGAAGTTGGGTCCATATCTCCTGAAATAATTTTCAGGAATGTAGATTTTCCAGCACCATTGGCTCCAATAACGCCGTAAATATTTCCGTGAGTAAACGTTGTATTTACTTCGTCAAATAAAATTCTTTTACCAAACTGAACTGATAAATTATTGACTGTTAACATGAATGTCTTTTTAATTAATTTGGTGCAAAAGTACGGAAAAAGGTTCAGAGTTGCAAAGGTACTGAGGGACTAAGTTTTTTTGATGCTGATGAAGGTTTCTCGCAAAGTCGCAAAGACGCAAAGTTTTGTTTTTCTCAGATTTTTTCACAATCTTGTCATTTCTCGTTCCTCGAAATGACAAACTGTATCCTAAAATAATTGGTTAAAAACTTCGCGGCTTCGCGACTTTGCGAGATTAATTCGATTATAATTTACTTTCCTTAGCCAAAGCCACTTCTAAACTTTCAAAATTTGGCAGCACTTTAGCAATAATTCCTTCTTTGTTTAAAATGAAATGCGTTGGAAATGAATTCAATTGCAAAGAATCGTTCATATACTCTTTCATGTCTGGAATTACAGAATAAGAAAGTGGTTTTCTTGCTAGAAATGTTTTTAATTGTTCGGAAGAATCTTCAGCTAAACTTATAAAAACGATATCTTTTCTGTCTTTATATTCAGCAACCAATTTATTTACCTGCGGAAATTCTCTAATACAAGGCGCGCAATGAATGTACCAGCATTTTATGACAATAATTTTCCCTTTCATAGATTCATTCGTAACCAAATTTCCGTTTAAATCTTTAAATGAAAATGGAGGAAAAGCCGTTCCTTCCATTTTGTAATTTTTGTAAGCATCAAAACCAATCTGATTAATTGTAGCTTTTATACTCGTATCTGTTTTTGGCTGAATCTTAAATAATTTATAAACATAAACAGCCGTTTCAGATTTTAAACGAATTGGAATAAAATTTCCGTTAGCAAGCTGATCTAAAAAGGTTTCTTTTGATATTTCTTTTGAAGAAAAATCCAGCGGCGTAAAATCTCTCGAAAGCATTATATTTTTATTCTGATAAGCTGACCACGATTCGTAAGTTTTCTGAATTTGAATAGGATCAACTTCTGGATTTCCGAATTTATTTTGAGCTGAACTGATAGAAAAAATAAAAAGAAATGTAATTAAACTGAAGAATTTCTGCATGGAACCTGAAAACATTGTATTAGATTCCAAAAGTAATCAAATTTTATATTTGCTTAACCGTAAAGCTTACTAAACGGTTAAGCAATTTGTTTTCTTAATTTTTTAAAACTGGCAAAAAAGAAATATCCATAACATAATCTTTTGGATTCTCTGGATCAATAAAAACTCTTACTGTATCTGTTTTTACAAATTCTGTAGGATCAAACCAAATGCTTTCACTTTTAAAAACATATAATTCATCGGTTTTCGGATCTTGCCATTGACTCAAAATCTGAAAAGGATTTCGCCCGTTTAATGTTTGATTTGTATTTAACTGAACTTGTGTAAATTTTGCTGAAATCGGTTTTCCTGTTTCACGTAAATTTTGTGCTTTTTTATTTTTAAGATAACGAAATAAAACTCCTAAAGAACCGATTAAAAAGAAAACGATTCCGATAAAACCTAGAATTATAACACCTAGCCATAACGAGAAAAAGCCATTTATTTCTGCTTTATTTGGATTAGCGGGATCATAAAAAATTTGAACATTTTCTCCTACGTTATAACTTGGCGGATTACTGCTAGTAGATGATGTGTAAGCAATTTCCTGACCTGATTTTGTCGTAAAAGATACAACTGGACTATAAGTGGTAGAATCTTTTGATCTTTTAGGAATCATTTCTATAACCGTTCCTTGTGTGGTTTCTGCTTTTTCGAGAAAAGCTTGTTTGTCTATATAAAGATAAATAGCTCCAGCTAATAGACATGCTCCGATAATGGAAAATACATAATTAAAAATTGAGAATGCTTTCATTAATTTTGGGTTTGATTAGTTGCTGTAAAAATAATCCTAAAACTTTTATTTCCTAATAGTTTGATTTATTTTAAACAAAAAAGCCTGACAACGAATTGCCAGGCTCTATAAATGACCTCATCTGGGTAAAAACCAAATAACAAATTACCCAAACTCGATACATTGTTTTGAAATAAAACTAGATTAAAAAATAAATAACCAAACTCAATTTTAACCCACCAAACATTTTATTTCACATAATTTTCAGGATTTTTGTTATTAACTCTTGAAAATATATTTTTTGCTCTTTTTTTAAAGAGCAGAAAAATCTCTTTTTGTAAATATCTCTGCCAGAGAGTTTCTAGCAGAGATATAGAATTCAAATTAATAGAGGCAACATTTTACTAAACACTAATTCAAATTATATTACAATAATTTTTTCAAGCTTGTATAAACAGCTAATTCTACATCGGCGTGGTCTTTTGTATTGCAATCTTCCACTAATTTTTTCAAATTATCAGATTTCAAAGTCGATTTATTATCTAAAACCAATAATAATTCCTGCGACGCATCATTTAATTTTTTTGACAATGGCAATAACGGCTGCACCAAAGGCGCATTGGCACTTAACGTTGTCAAATCTTTGTGTACAGCGATCCATTTATTAAAAAATCCTGCCACTTTTGCTTTATTATCAGCAGATTTATTTGCTAAATATTGAGTAACTGCCGCGTCAAATGCTAAAGCGTCTTTTGCATCTGGACCACAGGCATCTGCAAATAAAGTAAATGGAGAGTACATTTGATATTCTGTTCCGCCTTTGTTACGAGTGTAACCTTTTAAAGGTTCACTTACCAATGAAAATTCTTCAAGTGCTTTAATATCCTGATTGTTTGAAATATTTCTCAGAATTACATCTTTGTTGCGAATATGAGTGATTCCCAATTCTTCTAATCTGAAAGAAACTGTTTCTAAACGTTTGCGCATATTCTCAACATCAACAACATCTTCTGCAGACCAAAGTCTTTCTGCAATTGCAGCAGTTCTTGGCCAAATTCTAGAATCTACTGTCTCAGGAGTAACCAATTCTGTCCACATTGTAGCTTCTCCACCTAAAATTCTTGCTTTTTCTTCTGCACTTAAATTTGCATTTTTCGGCATCGGATCATTTAAATAATGACTTGCTACTGGATACATCAGATCGATATAATAACCGTTTGATAAAACCGTTTTGTATCCTTTTTTAACAGCATCTACTAAAGATTGCCCAGCGGTCATTCCTTCGTTTGGACCTCTCCAAGAATGTACAATTGCTTCTTTAGAAAGATCTTTAGTTAGAATTTCTTCCCAACCCATCAATTGTTTTCCGTGTTTCTTTAACATAGGCGCCAATTGCATCGTGAAATAGGTTTGTAATTCGTGGTTGGTTTTTAAATTATGTTTCTTTTTAAATTCTTGAATTTTAGGATTCGCATCCCAATCTTTTCCTTCATTTTCATCTCCACCAATATGGAAATATGCACCTGGAAATAACGGACAAACCTCATCAAAAACTTCACTTAAAATTTGATATGTTTTAGGATTTGAAGGATCTAATGTTGGCGAAAAAATACCAGCATTTCTTTCAACTCCATAGGTACTAATTGCTGTACCTTGAATATTTTTTTCGGATGTTCCTCCTGTCAGCGTAATTACTTTACTGCCAATTTCTGGATAAGCCGTTAAAATTGCAGATCCGTGACCTGGAACATCTATTTCTGGAACAATTAAAATACCGCGCTCATCAGCATATTTTACGATATTTTTAATTTCCTCTTGTGTGTAATACATTCCATCCGAAGCTAAATCAATAAACTTTGGATGTTTTTTCATTTCGATTCTCCATCCCTGATCATCAACCAAATGCCAGTGAAAAACATTCATTTTCATCGCTGCTAATGCATCGATATTTCTTTTAATAACATCAACTGGCTGAAAATGTCTTGAAACATCAATCATTAAACCTCTCCATGTAAATCTCGGAAAATCTGAGATTTTCGAAGCTGGAAAATAAAACGAATTTGAGTTATTTTGAAGCAATTGCAACAAAGTCTCCAAACCGTGTAGAGCTCCTAAATCGCTTGATGCGTTTAAAGTGATTTTGTTTGAAGTAATATCCAAGTGATAACTTTCGTCTTCATATAAACCAATTTTACCACTTTTAGCACAATTGATTTGCAGTTCTGCATTTGGAACTTCGTTTAATTTAGTAATAAAACCTTGTTCAAAAAATATACCTGCTCTACCATCTAAACGGCGCAAAAAGCGAGTTACTCCGCCAAAAATTCTTGGATTCGGATTTCCTGTAATATTGACTTTAAAATTTTTGGTTAAAGCAAAATTACCTTCATTAACAACAACACTCTGAGGCCAAGGCATAAGATTTAGCTGCTCTTTCTTGACTTGAGCACCCGCAGTTATCCCTGCAAATAATAGTACAAATAAATATTTCATTTTTCTTTTTTTTGGTTGGATAGTTTTTTAATAAGTATCCTAAATTTATATAAAAAAAGACAAAATTCAGAATGCCTTCTGCATTACCTCACTTTAACCAGTAACCATCTGAATTTTGTCAATTGATTCGCTCAAAATCGAATCTTAAAACTTTAATAATCAAAACGTTTAAAAGCTTCAATTGCTTCATATTCAGCTAAACCTAATTCATCATATAAAATGGCTGTATTTTTGTTTCTGTCTTCTGCTCTAACCCAGAATTCTCGAGAATCATTTCCTTGAAACATTACTCGGTCTTTTTGAGATTGATGATGCAAAATAGCATGACGTTTCAATAAAACCTCTGATGGACTTAGCGGAACTGCCATATCAATCTCATGAATATCCCATTCGTGCCAAGCGCCTCTGTAAAGCCATAACCAACAATCTTTCATGTAAGGTTCTGGTTTAAGTTCTTTTAAAGCCGCAAATATGGCATTCAGACAAACTTCATGTGTTCCGTGCGGATCTGCAAGATCTCCAGCCGCAAAGACTTGATGTGGTTTTATTTGAGCAATAATATTTTTTACAATATCAATATCTTCTGATCCTAACGGATTCTTTTTAACCTGCCCTGTTTCATAAAAAGGTAGATCTAAAAAGTGTGTATTAGCATCTTTTAAACCAATATATCTAGTTGCCCCGTAAGATTCTCTTCTTCTAATAAGTCCTTTTAATTTTCTAACTTCCAAAGAATCAATTTGATTTTCAGATTTGTTATTTAGAAATTTTATTACTTCTTTAAAATTGATACCAGAATCATTTTTTCCAAGAAAATCACTTGCTACTTCTGCAAATTTTAGTGCTTCATCATCAGAAACGGCAATATTTCCTGAAGTTTGATATACAACATGAACATCATGACCTTGTTTGATTAATTTAGAAAAAGTACCTCCCATAGAAATTACATCATCATCTGGATGCGGACTAAAAAGAATAACTCTTTTTTTCGCCGGATTTGCTCTCTCTGGACGATGCGAATCATCTGTGTTCGGTTTTCCTCCTGGCCATCCGGTAATGGTGTGCTGCAAAATATTAAACATATTGATGTTCATATCATAAGCAGAACCTTCTTGTGCCAAAAGATCAGACATTCCGTTATTATTGTAATCTCGGTCTGTTAATTTCAGAATAGATTGTTTTGTTTTTTGACACAACCAAACAATAGCTTTGCTTTTCAATTCTGGTGTCCAAAGACATTCGCCAACTAACCAAGGCGTTTTAAAACGAGTTAATTCGGTAGCTGCAGATTGATCTAAAACGAAAGTAGCGTTTGGATGATTTTGTAAAAAAGTAGCGGGAACTTCAGAACTGATATCACCTTGAATAGTTCTTTTAATGATATCTGCTTTGTTTTGTCCCCAAGCCATCAGAACAATACGTTTTGATCTCATAATGGTTGAAACTCCCATTGTAATAGCGCGTTTCGGCACATTATCGATACCATTAAAAGCAGATGATGCATCGACTCTTGTGATATGATCTAACGTAATAATTCTAGTACCTGAATTAATATGAGAACCTGGTTCGTTAAAACCGACGTGTCCTGTACGTCCAATTCCAAGTAATTGAAAATCAAGACCACCAGCATTTTTAATATTCATTTCATAATCAATACAATATTGATTGATTTCGTCAATCGCTACAGTACCATCTGGAATATTAATATTTTCAGGTTTGATATCAATGTGATTAAAAAGATGTTCATGCATGAAATAATGATAGCTCTGATTGTTCTCTTTAGTCATCGGATAATATTCATCCAGATTAAAAGTAACAACATTGCTAAAACTCAGTCCTTCTTCTTTGTGCATTCTCACTAACTCTTCGTAGACTTTTATTGGAGAAGAACCTGTTGCTAAACCTAAAACACAAGATTTATTTTTCTCCTGTTTTGATCTAATCAGCTGCGCAATTTCCTGAGCGACAATTACAGAAGCTTCTATAGAACTTTTGAAGATTTCGTTATGAATTTTCTCAAATCTAGTCTCTTCAAATTTTCCCGCGCTTTTGTAACTGATATCAGGTTTTATTTCTAAAGCACTTTTCATTTCTTTTCTTTTTTTGTAGTAATTACCATTTTGGTTTTAAGAATGGTATAAACCGCTTTCGCACTCTATACCATTACTACTAACCAAACTTAAAATCTTGTGACCTTTATTATTTCGATGGGATAAAAAAAGCTTTACGGCATGTATTGTAAAAACTGTTTTTAGTTCCCACACAGATTTGTAGTTTTGACTTTTAGAGAAGTAAACTTTTTATGAATAACATCTAATAAAGAGTATTCATCAAATGAATCTTGGGCTAATTCCCAAATCATAATTCCTCCTGTATTTTGAGCAACATATTCTACTTTTTGCGCAATGGTTGGTCTTCCATTATAATAGATTTTACCTAATTCATCCTGTTCAGCAAATTGCTTTCCTGCTGCGACAATTTCACTATATTTAGCACTTGTAACTTCTGGATTCGTAAAGTTATAACCATAAAAAGGAACACCTAAAGTCAGTTTTTCGCTAGGAACATTTTGAAGTTTATTCCAAAACTCAATTCCTTCCTTAGCAAAAGCAAAAGAACTATGCTGACCAGGTTTGTTTGGTGCCCAAGGACCAGTGGAATCATAAGCCATGATATTGATAAAATCGAAAGCTTCTAAAGCAGCTGCATTTATATTTTGAAAACGAGAATTGTTTGGAAGTGCGGCAGTTAATAGCTTTTTACGCTCAACCATGCTTTTTTTCAATTCCAAAACAAAGCCACTATAACCAACTGTTACAGCATCCCATTCTAAATCTACGTCAACGCCATCCAGCTTATGAAGTTCTACAAAATTCATAATGTTTTGAATCAAAACTGGTCTATTTTCGGGCTTATCAATCAACCATGACCAATTTGCTGCCTGCTCTTCTGAAATGACACCACCTGCTAAAGAAATGCTTATTACAATTTTGGGATTAACTGATTTTGCATAATTAACTAGTGCGTCAATATCTCCTGAAAAAACAATATTTCCATTTTTATCAGGGTTTGCAAACGCAACATTCAAATGCGTTAGTTTACAAAACTCAATCGAAGTCATTTTATAAAAATTATCCGTAGATAAATATCCTACAACTCGAGCTGTCTTTTTCTTAACATCATCGTTTTCTGCATCTTTTTGAGATGTACAGCTGTAAACAGAAATAAGTGAACTTATAAAAAAGAGGATGCCTAATAAGGCTTTATTTTTTCTCATAATTTTGATTTTAATAATACCGTATTAGGCATAACTCTAGTTTTTTAGTTTACATCCCACCACACTCTATTCAACCAGTCGTTTGTTCCTCCCATTCTAGATAAAGCTTCTGTATAGTTAACACCATTCTTTTGCATTTCATCATTTGGATAGTATAAACGTTTTGGCGTAACACCATTAGTTTCAGAATCTGGATTTGTAATTGGCAACAATTGAGGGAAACCTGTTCTTCTCCAGTTTGAATATGCTTCAATACTGTTAAATAAATAAGTAACCCAAAGCTGTGTTGCAATTTGTTGTTTTTCAGAGCCTGCAACTAAAGGTTTAGCAGTCAAATAAGTATTAATAGCTGCTGGAGTTGCTGGTGTAGCACCATAAATTTCTAATTGTTTAATACCTGCTTCAACACCTTTTCTGTAGTAATCTGCCGCTGTACCAGTTACCCATCCTCTGTATGCCGCTTCAGCCAATAATAATTGTGACTCTGAATAGCTAACATGTAAAAATGGCGTAGTTCTTAATTTCAAATAAGGCTGGATTCCAGATATTGCATTTGAACCTCCCTGCATTTCCCATTGAAAAAGTCCTGGAGTATTTCCTATATACAAATCTTCACCAGGAAGAGGAGCTCCACCAGCTGCTCCACCGGTTTTTGGAGTTGCAAGCATAGTTAATCTTGGATCTCCGTTATTTTTCAAGAAATTAATCATTAAACTACTAAAATGGTCACCATTTTCGTTTCCTATAAGTGCATAAGAAAGACCATTCCCTCTAAAATCAAGTGCTCCAGGAGTATCATTAAAAGGATAATCTAAATGTTTCATGATACAGTTATCAAGATTACTTTCGAAAACTCCATTTTGTAACGCTGCTTTTGCTTGTTTTTCAGCTTCAGCTGGTTTTACTTCTGAAATTCTCATTGCTAAACGCAAACGCATTGTATTAGCAAGTTTTTTCCATTTTGAAATATCTCCATTATAAAATAAGTCTCCATTTACTGCACCACCACTTGCATTTAATTGTACAAAAGCTTCTTCTAATTCAGCAAAGAATTGATTGTAAATATCCTCTTGTTTATCATACTTTGGAGTTACAATTCCTTTAGAGAAACCTTGACCAGCTTCTGAATAAGGGCAATCACCATATAAATCGGTAATACGCTGTGCAATCATAACTCTCATAATTTTAGCCACAGCATTCATATTTACCATGTCTGCTTTTCCGCTAGTTTTTTCAATAACGTCTACGATACTTTTTAATTCGTTAGCATATCCATTTCTCCATATTGCTGTTGCGTAGTCATCGCTTTTCTTAAACTTGCTTCCAAATTCTGTTACATTCCACGCTCCTGCATAATGTTGCACAAACCCTCCAGAATAGATCAAATTGGCTCTCCATTGGTAGTATCCGTCACCAGACATACACAATTGAGTAAATGAAAGCTGTCCTGCAGGATTTGCAGATAACGCAACTGGATCTTTTTCCAGTTCGTCAAAATTGTCTGTACAGCTTACCGTAGCAAAAGTTACAAGTACTGCTAATAATATATTTTTAAATTTCATAATTTCTATTTTTTAGAATGCAACTTTAAGATTAAAACCATACGATCTTCTAAATGGTAAAGAACCATACTCAAACCCTTGTCCATTACCTGAAGTATACATAGATTCAGGATCAACGTTTGGTAAATCTTTATTAAAAGTCAATAAATTTCTAGCAAATGCTGAGATATAAATTGAACTAATTTTTGATCCAGCGAAAACACTTCCTGGAATTGTATATCCTAAACTTAGCTCTCTAAGTTTTACGTAAGATGCATCATAAACAAACGGTGCTGGTGTGTTGTTGAAAACAGTACTCCAATAATCTTGAGGATTTACTGGTCTTGTATTTTGCACATAATTTGGATTTTCTGCAGTACCTGTATTTACAACTCCTTGCACTACATAACCAGCTGTAGGAATCCATGTTGACTGGCTAAAGTTTGGATCATTTGCAACAGCTTGAGCTCTTGCTTCGTTGTAAGCATCTCTTCCTTCTGTTGTAATATCCAAAAGACCTTTTTGAGCTGCAAGTGCATTTGTCATAGAATACACATCCATTCCAAATTTCATATCAATTAAGAATTGAAGTGTAATTCCTTTATAAGAAAAACGGTTTGTTAAACCTGCTGCCCAGTCAGGAAGACCTTTTCCTAAAGCAACTTTATTATCTGTAAATAGAGGCATACCGTTTGCTCCTACTATTTTTTCTCCAGATGGAGTTCTTAAGAAATCTTTCCCCATAATTGTACCATATTGACCTCCAACTTGTGCCACAATTGCCGCACCAGCCCAACGAGCTTCAGAAATAGTATAAGTATCAATATCTGGATGTAAAGAAACAATTGAGTTTTTGTTTCTAGAGAAGTTCAAATCAATTCCCCATTCAAAATCTTTCGTTTTGATTGGCGTACCAGATAAAAACACCTCGATACCTTCGTTACGTAACTTTCCAGCGTTTACAGAGATAAATTCATATCCAGATGTTGCAGATGAAGGCAAATCAATAGTTTGATCTGAAGTATCTTCACGATAAACTGTAATATCTGCTCTTAATCTGTTTTTGAAGAAAGCCGTTTCAAGACCAAATTCAACTCCAGTTTTAGATTGGTATGTTAAATTTGGATTTGGTGCAGAAGTATTTTTAATGTTTACAACACTTCCTCCGTTGTAAGAAGAATAAGTTGTATAGTTTAATGCATTTTTATAAGCGCCTGGAGCATTTGAAACTTGTGCCCAAGAACCTCTTAATTTACCATAAGAGAACGTATCGCTTTGAAGTCCAAGTGCATCAGAGAATATGAATCCCATAGAAGCTGCTGGATAAAAAGCATCTTTATTAATTACACTAAACCAGTCATTTCTACCTGTAAATTCAGCATATAAATATCCTTTGTAATCAAATTTTGCAGAACCGTAAACAGAGTTAGTTCTTGTTTTTGTTTCTACTGGAGCATTTTCTGTTTGATTAGAGAAATTACTAATATATTCAGTTCCTGGCTCAATAATATTCGTTGCAAATCTAGAGTTTTGTTCTCTTCTAAAATCTCTTCTACCAGCACCCAAAATTCCAGAGAAAGTAAAATCTTGCGCTAATTTGATATCACTGAAAGTAGCAATGAAATCTGTATTCATTTCAGAAACTTTAATTCCTTCTATACCTAAATATCCATTGTCTCTTCCTGGCCAAGTGTTTCCACCTTCCATAAAATCTTTAGAATCAAAAGTATAAGTATCTAAACCAGTTCTAAGAGTTAAACCCATCCATTTTTTTAATTGGTATGTTCCAGTAACATTACCCATAAAACGGTTTTTCTTAGTCGCATTATGATTTTGATCTACAATCCAATAAGGATTCAATGAGTAAACATTATTGTTCCATTGATACATATCACCAGTTGCAGGATTTTGAGAATTTTTTAACCATGCCTGATCAATATTTGGTGCCAAACCACTTAAAGCATATCCAACGTTATTTGGAGAATCTCCTAACCCTGGTCTATTATTAGTATTTTCGACCATGTAGTTTACATTAGCATCTAAAGTGAATTTTTCAGATTTTAATGTCGCATTTAAACTTGCATCATTTCTTTCTAACCCTGTATTAGGAATTACGTCATCATTTTTTAAGTTATTGTATCCAAAACGTACAAATGCATTGTCACTTCCTGAAGATAAAGAGACACCATTTGTCATTGTAACTCCAGTTCTAAAAAAGTCTTGAATATTGTTTTTAACTCTTGCATAAGGTTTCATAGAACCATCAAATATTATTGATTGCTGTCCTACAGTTTCAGAAAATTTAGGTCCCCATGCACTTGTTGTATAACTATAAATTTCTGTAGGTCTTGCTGGATCTGGCAAAAGTCCATTAGATCCTGAACCATATTCTGTTTGATAATCAGAATATTTAGCATTTACACGGTCAAAACTTACACCACTATTAAGCTCAACTTTTAATGCTCCTTTACTACCTTTTTTAGTCGTAATCAAGATTACACCATTTAACGCTCTAGAACCATATAATGCAGCAGCAGCAGCTCCTTTAAGAACCGTTAAACTTTCAATGTTGTTCGGGTTGATACTAGAAATTCCATCTCCACTATCTCTACCGTCAAACCATTTACTTGTTGCAGCTTGATCATTATTCAATCCAGAGTTATCAATCGGCACACCATCAACAATATAAAGAGGCTGATTGCTCTCACCAATACTAGAAATACCTCTAATAATAACACGAGTACTTCCTCCAACACCTGTAGCAGGAATAGATACGTCAACACCGGCAACTTTACCAGAAAGTGCTGTTGCAACATTCGTTGTAATTACCTTGTTCAACTGGTCTCCCTTAACATCCTGAACTGCATAACCTAACTCTTTCTTTTGTCTCTTAATACCAAGTGCCGTTACAACAACTTCATTAAGATTCTGTGCATCTTCCGAAAGAGTAACATTAAATTGTGTACCATCGGTTACAGTAACCGACTGAGATTTAAATCCAATGTACGAAAACAACAAAACATCATTTTTTGATGCCTGAATTGTGTACAATCCATCATAATCACTTTGACTTGCCTTGTTTGTTCCTTTAATGAGAACCGTCACGCCTGGTAAAGGCAAACCTTTCTGGTCTGTTACCAAACCTTTGACAGTTTTTACCTGAGCAAACATAATTTGCGCCGTAAAAACAATCATAAAGATTAAGAAAATTTTTTTCATGTTTATTTTATTTTGTTAGTTATGAGGTAAAATTATTCTTAAGACATTGTTAAAAAAAATAAATTAAACCAACGACAATAAAATTTAAACCAACGACATAAATCATTCAATAATACGCTTTACGAAAACGTTCTATTTAAAAAAATAAGCACGAATAACCATTTATAGCGAAATTTTATTCAAAAAAATTGGCACTTTGCCTTTAATTGTTTAAAGTTGCACAATAATAATACTTGTTAAGAAAAACTAAAATCGCTAAACATCTTATAACCAATTGAAAGAAATTAAGAAAGTTAAATTCGACATTAAACTTCGAAATCACATATGGTTTTGGGGAGTTTATTTTACTTTAAACTTTTTAAGATGGGGAGCTTATTTTAATGATTATCCTTATGCTTTTAAATCTAACCTAATTGAATTTTCATTAGTTATACCTTTAGTATATCTTAATTTATTTGTTTTAGTTCCGAAGTATGTATTGAAACAAAAATATATTACTTATACATTTTTACTGCTTCTAAGTTTATTTGCCATTTATTTAGCTAAAACCGCACTTACCTATTATATAATTAGTGAAAACATTTGGCCTGAAGCAAATCGAGAATACCATCCTTTTGAAATTAATCATATTGTTGCCGTTTGTATTGGAGAATTATACGTTTTGGCAATGGCATCTTCGGTTTATTTGACATTAACTTGGCTTCGTGAACGCGAAAGAAACAGATCTTTAAGAGAAAATCAGTTTAAGATCAAACTAAAATATCTCGAAAACCAGATTCAGCCACATTTCTTTTTCAATACTTTAAATAATTTATACGCTTTATCACTAGAATCTTCTAAGAAAGTTCCTGATGTAATTATCAAACTTTCAAACTTAATGGAATATGTATTGTATGATGTAAAAGGAACTAAGTTTGTGCCTTTGCTGAAAGAAATCGATTATATTCAGAATTATATTGAAATCGAAAAACTGCGTTTTGCAAATGTAGATGTGACGATAAATCTAGAATCAAATATTGAAGACGTTGTTGTGCCACCGCTTATTTTTATTTCTTTGGTAGAAAACGCCTTTAAACATGGTGGCGTGAACAACAAAAATTTGAAGATTAAAATTAACTGCAAAGTCTTAGACAATAAAATGCTTGACTTTGAAATCTTAAATAATTTTGTAATTTCACAAAATGATAATTCAAAAAGAGGAATTGGCTTAGTCAATACAAAAAAGAGATTAAAGCTCATTTATAGAAATAATTTCAGTCTTAAGCAAAAAACCAAACTAAATTTCTACATAACAAGATTACAAATACCTACTCATAATGAAGATTAAATGCGTGTTAATTGATGATGAGCCATTAGCAATCAAGGTTCTGGAAAATTATTTTACCAATTTTACAGACTTTGAAGTAATAGCAACATTCAACAATTCTTTAGAGGCGCTAGATTTTATCAACAGTACCTCTGTCGATGCTGTCTTTTTAGACATCAACATGCCGATGATGACCGGTTTTGAACTTATCAGTCTAATTGAAAGCAAAACTAAAGTAATTATAACAACTGCATTTAGAGAATTTGCGGCAGAAAGTTATGATCTTGATGTTTTGGATTATTTAGTAAAACCGATTCCGCTTCCTAGATTTATAAAATGCATTAATAAAATCACAACCGAATACAATCTTAAAAACAATATTAAAGTTGAAACCGCAAAAGGCGATTCACATATTTTCATTAAAGTAGATAAAAAGATGATGAAAATTAATATTGAAGAAATTCTGTTTGTTGAAGGAATGAAAGAATATATCAAAGTTGTCACTCCAGACAAAACCTATATTACCCATAAATCTCTTACATCTTTATCAGAAGAATTGCCTGCAGATAAGTTCCTGAGAATACATAAATCATATGTAATTGCACTAAATAAGGTAAAATCAATAGAAGGAAACCGTGTTCAAATACAATCTTACAACATTCCGATAGGTAGAAACTACAGTAAAGAGGTCAAAAATAAAATATTAGAATAAATATAATTACGAATTACATTTTCTAAGTAGGTTAAAATTAACACTTTGTTGAAATAATATGGTCGTTGGTATAAATTTAACATTATTTATACCTTTTTATTTTTTTTTGATAATCCTAACAAATATATTTACGGTCTTCAAAAAACAATAAATAAAAAATTAACCTTATTATTATGAGTTCAGAAAATGTGCAAACCAAATGGGGGCAATTTATCTCGTTGATAATCGTCTTTTTCTTTTGGGGTTTTGTTGGTTCTGCCAACGACATCCTGATTCCAGTATTCAAAAAAGTATTTACTTTATCGCAAGTACAATCACAATTAGTAGCGTGGGCATTTTATGCTGCGTATTTTGTAGGATCGATAATCTTCTTTTTAGTTTCTTTAAAGCTTGACGTACTCCAAAAGTTCGGCTACAAAAGAACACTTTCAGCTGGTTTACTTCTTTCTGCTGTTGGATCGTTTTTATTCATTCCAGCTGCAACTATGGAAAGTTTCCCTTTCTTTTTAACCGCTTTGTTTACTGTTGGTTTAGGTTTCTCTATTCAGCAAATTGTAGCAAATCCATTAGCAATTAAAATGGGAAGCCCGAACACTGGGGCGCACCGTTTAACACTTGCTGGAGGTATCAACTCTTTCGGAACAACAATTGGTGCGATCTTATTAGGTATCGCTTTATTCGGAATGGGTGACAATAAAAAAACTGCTCTTTCATTAGAAGATATTAAATTGCCATTTATTATTCTTGGACTTGCTTTTATCATTGTTGCAGTTTTCATGAATTTCTCTAAAATTGAAGATCCAGAAAAAGAAGAAGAAGCTGTAATTAAAGACAAACACAGTAAATTCAACATTATGGATTACCCACAATTATACCTTGGTATGTTAGGGATTTTCATTTATGTAGGAACAGAAGTAACTATCATCAGTAATTTACCAGCTTTATTACACACTAGCGAGTTTGGTAATGTATTAGAAGATGCAATCGCTCCATTTATCGCCCTTTATTGGGGAAGTTTAATGATTGGACGTTGGAATGGTGGTGTAAACGTATTTAACACTTCAAACCTAGTAAATACAGCTTTAAAATTCATTGTACCAGCTGCTGCATTCGGAGTAATTATCGGTGCTAATATTTTTGCTGCCCATGACGTTTCTTCATTCTACATTTACCCTCTTTGGATTTTATTGTTCATTGCAGTAAGTTTCGTTGGAGGTAAAAATGCTGGAAAAACGTTAATGCTTTTCGGAGCTTCAGGATTATTAATGATGGTTTTAGGTTTAGTTTGGCCAAATCCAGAAATTGCTAAATTCTTCTTTATCTCAGGAGGTTTATTCTTATCTATTATGTGGCCTTCTATCTTCGATTTAGCGATTGCAGGTTTAGGAAAAAACACAGGAAAAGCATCTTCTTTTTTAATTATGATGATTCTTGGAGGTGGAGTTATTCCATTGGTTCAAGGAAGTATCTGCGATTTTGATATTTCTCATCCAGGTGGAATCTTCGGAATTACATGGACACATTTCTCTTACATTGTTCCACTTTTAGGTTTTGCTTATTTAGGATTTTACGGTTTCTATTGCCCAAAAATCCTTAAAAAACAAGGAATCAGCCACGTAGAAAGCGAAGGCGGCGGACACTAAAAATTTCAAAAACAACAATATAAAAAAATCCAAATTCCAATTTATAAAACGGAATTTGGATTTTTTTTATTTTAAAAAAGGCAAAACCTTAGAATCTCAGCATCTCAGTAACTTAGCACCTTTTATTTAGCATTAATGATATTACTCAAATTCTTTTTAAAAATTGCTTTATTTTGTGCCGTTAAAGGATAAACAACATCTTTATCAGCATGAACAATTACTTTGTCAATATCCGCTTTTAAAAGCGCTTCTGGGTTTGCAATTTTTAGCGTGCATGCACCGTCAAAAAAACCATCATCTTCTATCGTTTTTTTTGCCTCTATAATTGTTCCATCGCTTAAAACGGCAGAAATCTTCATTTCACTATTTAGTGTTTTCGAATAAAAACCATCCATTACCAAAAGCAATCTATAACTGTTTTTCATTTCAGGACCTTTAAATTCATGTCTTGTTATGTTATAACGAAGACCTTTTGCGAGCGTTTGAAATTTGACCGAGCAATCCAATTCGTAAGTCGCCACATCTCCCGCATCATTTACAGAAGTTAACACTTTTGCCTGGGCATTTACAGAAAAATTCAAAGCCAGAAAAGACATTAAAACAAATAGTACTTTCATAATCAGTTATTTAAGATTCATATAAAAGTAAAAAAAATCGTCTTTTCTCGTTAGAAAAAAGACGATTTTTATTTTATAAGTATCTAAGTATTACTTATTTCCTTTCTCGAAATCAGCTACGAATTGAGCTAAACCGATGTCAGTTAAAGGATGTTTCAACAATCCGTAAATTGCAGAAAGAGGTCCAGTCATAACATCAGCACCAATTTTAGCACAGTTCACAATATGCATTGTGTGACGAACAGAAGCTGCTAAAATTTGAGTTTCGTAACCGTAGTTATCGTAAACTTCTCTAATTTCTTGAATCAAGTTTAATCCGTCTGTAGAAACATCATCTAAACGCCCAACAAAAGGAGAAACATAAGTAGCACCAGCTTTTGCAGCCAAGATCGCTTGACCAACAGAGAAAACAAGAGTTACGTTAGTTTTGATTCCTTTATCAGAAAAATATTTTGCTGCCATAACACCTTCCTTAGTCATCGGAAGTTTTACAACAATCTGATCATGTAATTCAGCTAACTCCTCACCTTCTTTAACCATTCCGTCAAAATCCAATGCATTAACTTCAGCACTAACATCACCTTCAACAAGATTGCAGATGTCAACATAATGCTTCAAAATGTTGTTTTTTCCAGTGATTCCTTCTTTTGCCATCAAAGACGGATTAGTTGTTACACCATCCAAAACACCTAAAGCTTGTGCTTCTTTAATTTGAGCTAAATTAGCTGTGTCAATAAAAAATTTCATAATTTATATTATTTAAATTGTGTTGATTTACTTTGGGCGTGCCCCAAGGGTCGGGCTTTCGGCTAAATCTTTTGTTCCGTTTCACTTCACAAAAGGATATCGCCTCTATCCCTCACGCAAACGCCGGTGCAAAATTACGAAATCAATACCAATAACAATTTCAAAAACCAAATCAATTTGCGAATTATATTAAAATTCACAAAATATTTACAAACAGTAAATTATTTATTTCTGTTTAGTTCTTTCAATTCATCCCTAATTTCTTCCAGAACTCTTAAAGTATCTTCTTTGTAACTTTCAGAATTATTTATCTTATCGCTTACTGATCCTAAAATTCTACGAATCACAAACCAAATAACAAGTAATACTAAAACACCAAAAACCGTTGGCAAAAACTCATTAAACTTTTCCATAATTTTATAGTTTATAATGGTTCATTAACATTTTCTCGTAAACTTTATCTGGAAGCGCGCGTTTTAAAACAATCGAAAACTTCTGCATAAAAGCGCCAACTTTATAATGCACATTTGGTTTTTTCGTTTGAATAATTTTATAAACCGCTTCTGCCATTTCATTCGGATTACTTCCTGCGTCAACATGATCATTCATTGTTGCTAGAACTTCACCATAAACGTTTTCATAAGCCGAATCTTTAATCACTGGTGCATGATAGCGACCAGCAGCAATATTGGTTGCAAAATCTCCTGGCGCCACATTTGTAATTTCAACACCGAAAGATTTCACTTCCATTCTCAAAGCTTCGGTAATCAATTCTAAAGCTCCTTTTGATGCCGAATAAACACTTCTGTAAGGAAGTCCCATGTAACCAGCAATAGAAGTAATATTAATAATTAATCCAGAATTCTGTTTACGCATTTGCGGCAAAACTGCTTTCATTACTTCAATCGGACCAAAGAAGTTTGTTTCAAAATTATTTCTGATTTCTTCTGTCGGAATTTCTTCCAAAGGTCCTGTAATTCCAACTCCAGCGTTATTTATAACGATATCTAATCTTCCAGAAGTTTCAATAATTTTAGAAACAGCACTCTGAATAGATGCCACATTTCGAACATCTAAAGCAACCAAAGGAAAAACAGAATTTACAACTTTCTCAGGATTTCGGCTTGTTCCATAAACAACGAAACCTTTATGATGTAAAAATTCACCAATAGATTTTCCGATTCCTGATGATCCTCCGGTAATTAAAACGACTTTATTCATTTGACAGATTAAATGTTAGGTTAAAGTGATTATCTATGAGTCAAAATTAATACAACAAGAGAAAATCTTTAGTTTCTTTCATATAATTTCCAACTTTCGAGATGCCCAAAAATAAAAAAATCTTCCAGAAGGAAGATCGCAAATTAAGTATTTCTAAAAATAAAAAAATGGCAAGCGACCTACATCGCACCGCTCAACCACGTACCCTTGCTATGTTCCCATCCTGGGGGAGTCTGCAGGAGCTGGTCGTGTAGGACTTGCCGGTGCAAATATACAACCTTTTTATATTTTTGCAAGACCTTTGTTGCTATAAAAATATCGTCGTATATTGGCTTATTCAAATTTTAAACTATGAAAAATTATAACTTCCTAACTCTCATTTTATTAGGAATCACATTAATTGGATGTGGAGATACAAAAAAAGGTGAAAATTCTTTATTTACTATCGATGAATCTGCTTTTCCGGCTCATTTTACGCAAAAAGAAGCGCTTACAATTGGAATTTTAAACCCAAAATCGAAAGAAATCGACAGCGTTGCTTACTTTATAAATGACCAAAAAGTTGGAAGCACAAAAGGCGCTAAAGAATTTAGATTTGAATTGATAGATCAAAAATTAGGTTACCAATACTTAAAAGCTACTGTTTATTTTGGTGGTGATTCTTCTGATGCCACTAAAAGAATTGAAGTTGTTTCGGATGTTGAACCAAAAGCTTTAAAATTCAAAATTGTAAATACATTTCCACACGATACTAAGTCTTTTACTGAAGGATTAGAATTTCATGATGGCTCTTTATACGAAAGTACAGGACAAAAAGGCGATTCTTATATTAGAGAAATTGATTATAAAACTGGAAAAGTAATCAGACAAGTAGATTTGGACTCAGCCTACTTTGGAGAAGGAATTACTTTTATTAACGGAAAATTATTTCAATTGTCTTGGCAAGAAAAAACAGGTTTTATCTATGATGCTAAAACTTTGAAACTTGAAAAAACTTTCACGTACGATAAAGAAATTGAAGGTTGGGGAATGACAAATGATGGCAAATACATCTATCAATCTGACGGAACTGAGAAAATCTGGAAAGTAGATCCAGCTAATCAAAAACATATTGATTATATCAATGTATATTCTGGAACATCAAAAATTAAAGCTCTTAATGAGTTAGAACTTATTAATGGAAAATTCTTCGCAAATGTTTTTCAAAAAGATGCAATTGCAATTATAAATCCAACTTCTGGAGCTGTCGAAGGAATTTTGAATATGGCAGAATTACGCAAACAGCTAAAATTTAATAACCCAGACGTTTTAAACGGAATCGCTTACAATCCGCAAACAAAAACAATTTTTGTAACGGGTAAATACTGGGATAAAATGTTCGAAATAACAGTTTCGGAATAAACCTTAGACAAAAACAATTTTACGAATTTCACAGATTTCACGAATTAGTTCGTGATAATTTGTGAAATTTGTGTTTATAACAATATCAATAATGAAAACATTAATTACAAACATAAAAGAATTACTTCAAGTTCGCGAAACTTCAATTACTAAGGTTTCGGGTTCAGAAATGGCGGTACTTCCAACAATTAAAAATGCTTTTTTAGTTTTAGAAAACAATCTTATTGCTGATTTTGGTTCTATGAACAATCTTCCAAAAATTAATGCCGATAAAGTTATTGATGCAACAGGAAAAGTAATTCTCCCATCTTGGTGCGACAGCCATACTCATATTGTTTATGCAGGAAATCGCGAACAGGAATTTGTTGACAGAATTAATGGATTGACTTATGAAGAAATTGCCAATCGCGGCGGCGGAATTTTAAATTCGGCTAAAAAACTAAACGAAACTTCAGAAGAAGAAATTTACGAACAATCTAAAACTCGTCTTGAAGAAGTAATGCGTTTAGGAACTGGAGCAGTTGAAATAAAATCTGGTTACGGATTAACAATCGAAGGCGAATTAAAAATGCTTCGTGTAATTAAAAAACTGGCAGAAAATTATCCAATTTCAATCAAAGCAACTTTTTTGGGCGCACACGCATTTCCAACTCATTACAAAGAAAACAAAGCAGGTTATATAGACGAAATCATCTCGAAAATGATCCCAGAAATAGCTAAAAACAAACTAGCGGATTATGTAGATGTTTTCTGCGAAAGCGGTTATTTTTCAGTAGAAGAAACCGAAAAAATTATGGAAGCAGGAATTGAATTTGGCTTAAAACCGAAAATCCACGTCAATCAATTTAATTCTATTGGCGGAATTCAGGCTGGAGTTAAATATAAAGCGCTTTCTGTCGATCATTTAGAAGTTATGAATCCAGAAGACATTGAAGCTTTAAAAGACTCAGAAACGATGCCTGTTGCTTTACCTTCTTGTTCTTATTTTTTAAGCATTCCGTACACGCCCGCGCGCGAAATGATTAAAGCTGGCCTACCTTTAGCATTAGCCACAGATTTTAATCCTGGTTCTACTCCATCTGGAAATATGAATTTTGTTGTTGCCACAGCTTGCATCAAAATGAAAATGACGCCAGAAGAAGCTATAAATGCCGCAACAATAAATGGCGCTTATGCAATGGGACTTTCAGAAACGCATGGAAGTATTACAAAAGGCAAAAAAGCCAATTTAATTGTAACAAAACCAATTTCTTCTTATTATCAAATTCCTTATGCTTTTGGAAGCAATTTAATTGAATCTGTTTTTCTTGAAGGTAAAATTCTAGAATAAATTATTTTAAAATTATTGCAATAAAAAAAGGTCTGTGAAAATGCACAGACCTTTAATATCAAAGTGGTATTTTATCCCTTTAGGCTAAATTATCTTAAACTGAAGCTAGTTTTAGAAACTAACTCATCATTATCAAAAACATTGATGAAGTAAGTTCCTTTTGCGAAATCTTTTCCAGGAAGATCTTCACTTACATTTACGCTTTTGTTTTCGTACTTAACAGTAGTTTTAAAGCTATAAGTTAAAGAGTTATCTCCAAAACTTTCTGTTTTCTTTTCACCTAAAACATTATTTTTAGCGTCAATTACTTGTACATAATAAGTTTTGTCACCAGATTTTGCAATTTGGTTTTCAGCAATTGTAAAACTAACTTTTAAGATATCAGCACGACTTGCTTTATCTGTTTCAATTTGTTTTCCTGAGCTTCTCAATTTGTAAGCTGCAGTTTTTGTGTTTAACACAGATAATTTAGAACCTCTTTCTACCGTTTTAGAAAGTTCTTCGTTTTGACCAACTAGAACTTCATTAAACTTTTTAGATTCTCCTAAAACTACGATTGTACTATCTCTCTGAGTTGTTAAAACACCATTTTGTTTTTTCAACTCATCGTTTTCAGCAACCAAAGTTTTCATTTTACTTTGCATAGCCTGAACTTGAGATTTGTATTTAGAAACATCTCCTTTTGATTTATTTAAATCATCCATTAAAGCAACTACTTTATCCCTCTCTTGGATCAACTCATCAGACATTGAAGTGTTTTCAGCAATTGCAGCATCATAAGTTGCTTTTAATTCCTGTAAATCTTTCATAACAGATTCTTTTTCTGTCATTGATGTTGTAAGTTCTGTTTTAACTACTTCTGAATCAGAAGATAATTTAAAAATATACACTAAGCTACCAATCAGTAGGACTGCTAAAACTGCGATTATCGCTTTTAGACTTGAATTGTTGTTCTTTGGGTTTTCCATATTTAAAAAATTTTCTTTAATAACAAATTTAAGAATTAATATAAGGTAATAACGTAAGTTAGTACAATTATATTATTTTTGGAAAATAAATTTTTTTCATGGAGAAATTAATCCCTTTCACTATAAATGATTTAGCAAAAGTCACAAATCATCGAAGTGGTGAAATAAAGTTCGGAGAAAAAATGATTGTCATTCCGCCTGGAGCTGACAAAGTTGATTTTCTAAAACAAAGTGAAGCTAAATATGTGCTTTTAGGAATTCCTGAAGATATTGGCGTGCGTGCCAACTACGGAAGACCTGGAGCTGCTTCAGCTTGGCAATCTGCCATAAAAAGCATTGCAAATATTCAGCATAATCGTTTTTCTAAAGGAAGTAACATTATAATTTTAGGACATATTGATGTTGCTGATGAAATGCGCGAAGTTGAAAACTTAGATTTTAACGACATTGACGATCGTTCTAAATTAAGTCAACTTGTTGAAAAAATAGACAAAGAAGTATCTCATATTATATTTACCATTATTAAGGCAGGAAAAACACCAATTATTATTGGCGGAGGACATAACAATGCATACGGAAATATTAAAGGTGCCGCTTTAGCGAAAGGAAAACCAATAAACGCTATTAATTTTGATGCTCATTCTGATTTTAGAATTTTAGAAGGCCGTCATAGCGGAAATGGATTTTCTTATGCTTATGAAGAAGGTTTCTTAAAAAAATACTTCATTTTCGGACTTCACGAAAATTATACTTCAAAAAGCGTTTTAGATATTATCAAAAAACTGGAAGATCGAGTTCGATATAATACTTACGACAGCGTTAATATTAGAAAAGAAAAAGACTTTAATCGCGAAATGATTACGGCTTTGGATTTTATAAAAAATGACGCTTTTGGAATTGAAATAGATTTAGACGCGATTCCAAATATCGCCAGCAGCGCAATGACAATTAGCGGTTTTTCTGTAGAAGAACTGAGACAATTTGTTTCCTTTTTTGCAGAACATAAAAATGCCGCTTATATTCATATTTGCGAAGGCGCACCAGATTTAGACAATGCACCAAATAATAATTTAATTGGAAAATTAATTGGTTATTTAGTAACCGACTTTATAAAAGCAAACTTAGAACAGGATTGATTTTAAACTCTAATTTCAATCCTAAAACTAAGCGTGTTTGCCAAATAATCGCCAATTCAAACAAACGATTGACTGAATAAACCTATCTTTGCACAGCATTTTAGTACATCAAACTAAAATACTTAACAAATAAGATATGTTATTCGAAGATTTATCACTTTCAAAAAGTATACAAAAAGCCGTATTTGAAGAAGGCTATTTAAATCCGACTCCAATTCAGGAACAATCTATTCCGATTGTTTTATCAGGGAGGGATTTAATTGGCTGCGCGCAGACAGGAACAGGAAAAACGGCGGCATTTGCTATTCCAATTATACATCAATTACACCGAATTGTAGGTTCATCAAAAAAAGCAAAACAAATTCGTGCTCTTATCGTTACACCTACTCGCGAACTTGCCGTGCAAATTGGAGAAAGTTTTGACACTTACGGAAAGTACACAAACTTAACACAATTAACCATTTTTGGTGGTGTCTCTCAAAATCCGCAAGTCGAAACCTTAAAAAAAGGTGTAGATATTTTAGTGGCAACTCCAGGAAGATTACTTGATTTACACAAACAAGGATTTCTGGATTTTGATCATTTACATACTTTGGTTTTAGACGAAGCCGATCAAATGTTGGATATGGGTTTTATAAACGATGTCAAAAAAATCGTAAAACTGACTCCAAAAAACAGACAAACATTACTTTTCTCGGCAACCATGCCAATTGCAATTCGCGAACTTGCTGAAATGTTTTTGCAAGATCCAGAAAAAGTAGAAGTTTCTCCAGTTTCTTCAACAGCAGAAAACGTAGAACAACGCGTTTATTTTGTTGATAAAACAGAAAAAAGAAACTTGTTGTATAAGTTGATTCAAGAAGAAAATTTATCAAACGTACTTGTTTTCTCGAGAACAAAACATGGTGCAGATAATGTTGTAAAAGCGCTTCGTAAAAAAGACATTCCTGCTGAAGCCATTCATGGAGACAAATCTCAAAATGCCAGACAACGTGTTTTAGACGCTTTCAAGAACAAAGAAGTTGGAGTTTTGGTTGCAACTGATATTGCAGCAAGAGGAATTGACATTGAACAACTTCCGTATGTAATCAATTTTGATTTACCGAATATTCCAGAAACTTACGTTCACCGTATTGGTCGTACAGGACGTGCAGGAAATGGCGGAATTGCAATTTCTTTCTGTGGAAAAGATGAAGAACCATATTGGAAAGACATTAAGAAATTAATAAAAGTAGATGTAAAAATCATTACAGATCATCCTTATCCATGGCATTCGGGAAGTCCAGAAGCTGGAGAAAAACCTAAAAATTCTTCTAATAGAAGCGGTGGAGCTCACAAATCGAGAAAATCGAATTCTTCTAAGAAAAACAAAAAACGCTGGTATTAAACAGCGTTTTTTTCGTTTATAAGAAAATTAATGATCTTAAATAATTTAACCGGCTCAAAAGGTTTAATTATAATATCATTCATTCCAGACGAAATGGCTTCGTCTGTAATTTCATCTTTATCAAAAGCGGTTAAGGCAACAATTGGAGTATCAACTCCTAATAGACGAATTCGTTTTGTGGTTTCAAATCCGTTCATTAAAGGCATATTAATATCCATCAAAATCAAATCAAAAACTTCATCTTCTAAAATCTTTAACGCCGCAAAACCATCATCAACAACTTTACACGCATAATTGTTTTTTTCGATAATCTTTTTGGTCACCAATTGATTGATTAAATTATCCTCAACAACCAAAATTTTATAGATTTCGTTTGAAGTTAAATCGACTTCAATTTCATTAATTATACTTTTTGTTTTGTCTAAATCGTGTTCAAATGCAATAACAAACGAAAATGAAGTTCCTTTTCCGAGATCGCTATCCAAAGTAATTGTGCTTCCAAAAAGTCCTAATAACCTCTTAACGATACTAAGCCCAAGTCCAGTTCCTTGATAATCTTCATCTTTACGTCCTACTTGAACAAATTTTTCAAAAATCTTACTTTGATCTACCGCCGCAATACCAATACCATTATCTTTAATCATGAAATTCAAGTAATTTAGTTTTCCTTCAACATTTACTAAATCTACTTTTACTTCTACTTCTCCGTCTTTCGTAAATTTTAATGCATTACTTACCAAGTTCATCAAAATTTGCGCTAATCGAAGTTTATCGCCAATTAAATATTCTGGAATTTCAGGATCAACATCGATGGAAATTTTATTGTTATTTTTCTGCGAAAGAAAAGATAATGAGTTCTTAATAACGGTAATTTCGTCTAGAATATTAAATGTTAAGCTCTCGAGGACAATTTTGTTTTCTTCAATCTTATTTATTTGAAGAATATCATTTACTAGAGAAAGTAAATATCTGGCAGAGAATTTTAGGGAACTTAAATGCTGGCTTCTTGAGATTTCTTTATGCTCTTCTAAAAGCATATTGGTTATACCAACAACACCATAAAGCGGCGTGCGTAATTCGTGACTTATAGTGGAAATAAACTGCGTTTTTAATAAGGAAGCTTCTTCTGCAATTTCTTTTGCTTTTAAAAGCTCTAAATTATGCTTTTTCTTATATCGAATATTCTTTATTAAAGTGATAATTAAAAAGAGGAGTATTAATGAAATCAGAATAAATAGAATTACAATAATTCTCGATTTTTTAAGACTTTGAGATTGTTCTACTTTTTCATTTTCGATTTTATCGATTTCTCTTTTATATTCATCTAATTCTAAACTGATTCCAGCATTTGAAGCTTTACTCAATTTGCCCTCATTGTAAATTTCTTCAGTAATTTTATTATAATTAACCAAAGCTTCATAAGCCTCTTTATGTCTATCTATTTTATTTAAAAACGTCGCATATTCTAAATAAGCGTTTGACAAATCTGTTTTTTCTTCGCATTTATTTCCAGCTTCTATTGCTTTTAAAAAATAGGCGTTTGCTTCATCATTCTGTTTTTTATGGCTTAGATAAATACCATTGAGCATATTAACAACAACATCGGTAGATTTATCTCCATATTTCATGTTATTATTTACATATTTCAAGAAAAGATATCCTTCGTCATAATTTTTAATATCGAAGTATGCCCAAGCTATATTAACATTTGTAAAAAATACATCTTTTAAATTATTTGTTTTTAAACAATAAGCAATTGCTTTCTTATAGTATCGAATTCCTTGATCAAATTCTCCTCGATCAAAGCAATGCATATTTCCTAAATTATTGTAAATATTGGCTTTTAGAGAATCGTTAGTAGTTTTGTTTGCATAACCTAAGCTTTTTTTATAGAAAAAGATCGATTTATTAAACTCTGAAACAGCATTATAATTAGCTGCAATTATGTTGTAAGATCTAGCAATAAGACAATTATCTTTTTGCAATGTTGCCGCATTTAAGGCAGTTCTGGAAAGTATTAAAGATTTTTCGAAGTTAGACTCTCTGAAAGATGCGAGTGCCTGTTTAACCAGTTTTTCCGTTTTAGGATTTTTACCGCAGTCAGATTGAGCCATAGCCGAATCTATGCCAAAATTCAGGCAAAAAAGCAGAAAAAAATAAATCCGTATTTGGGGCATCAATCGGGCTAATTTAATCAAATATACACTTTAAAATAAAAAAAAGCTGTATTTCAAATAAAAATACAGCTTTTCAATTGTTATTTAGACAACTAAGATTAAAATTGTAATCTCAGCGCTACTTTTTCTTATTCTTTTCCGTCTTCCCATTGCCCTACAACAGAGGTTGCTAAAGCGTTTCCTAAAACATTAGTTGCGCTTCTGAACATATCGCAGAAATGGTCAATTGGTAAAATTAATGCAATACCTTCAATAGGAATATCAAACATTCCGCAAGTCGCAGCTACAACTACCAAACTTGCTCTTGGCACACCTGCAATACCTTTACTTGTAAGCATTAAAACCAAAAGCATTGCCATTTGAGTACCTAAATCTAAATGCACGTTGTAGAACTGTGCAATAAAGATACTTGCAAAAGTCATATACATCATACTTCCGTCAAGGTTAAACGAATAACCAAGAGGCAACATAAACGAAACGATTTTATCTTTTACACCAAAACCTTCTAATTCCTCTGTTAATTTCGGAAATACAGCTTCACTACTAGTTGTTCCAAAAGCAATTGCCAAAGGTCCAGTTATGCGTCTTAACAATTCAGTCATTCTTCCTTTAAGGAAAATATATCCAACTGCAATTAAAATAACCCATAAAGTACTGATTCCTATTAAAAACGAACCGAAAAATTTAAAGTAAGTTATTACCAATTCTTCTGCATCTCGAATAGCAAACACACCAGCAATAGCACCAAAAACTCCAATTGGCGCAAACTTCATTACATAGTTTACCATTTTTAAAACGATGTGAGACAACTTATCAAAAGCACCAATAATTGGCTTTACTTTCTCGCCTAAAGACGCAGCTGCCAATCCGAAGAAAATTGAGAAAACTACAATTTGCAGAATTTCATTGGTTGCCATCGCTTCGACGATACTTTTTGGCACGATATGCTCAACAAAATTATCAAAAGACAAGTTTTGAGTTTTACCAGTAACTTCTGAAGCTGCTGCCATATCTACGTGATCTAGTTTTAGACCAACACCCGGCTGTAAAACATTTACATAAAATAATCCAATTAAAAGAGAAATAAACGAAGCTGTAAAAAACCATCCAATCGCTTTTCCTCCAATTCTTCCAACAGTTTTAATATCACCTAATTTCGCAATTCCCACTACCAAAGTCGTAAAAACCAACGGAGAAATAATCATTTGCACCAAACGGATGAAGATGGTTGCCAGCATTTTTATTTTACTGCTAAATGCTTGCGCTGCTTCGGGCGAAATGCTATTGTGCAGTATAATTCCTAATATGGCTCCAAGAACCATCGCAATTATAATCTGCCCTGTTAATCCCGAAAGAAATGATTGTTTTTTAGTTTCTGTAACTTCTTGCATTAATTTATTTTTTAATTATTAAAATATAAGACCCTCACTGTCTTACCTTTTATTAATATGTTTTGTTGATTAAATAAAAATCAGCCAAAACAATTGCTGCCATTGCTTCTACAATTGGAACAGCGCGAGGCACTACACACGGATCATGACGTCCTTTTCCTGTCATTGGTGTAATGTTTCCTTTATTATCTAATGAATCCTGCGTCTGCATGATAGTTGCAACAGGTTTAAAAGCTACTCTAAAATAAATATCCATTCCGTTGCTGATTCCACCTTGAATTCCGCCAGAAAGATTTGTTTTTGTAGTTCCGTCATTATTATATAAATCGTTGTGTTCGCTCCCTTTCATTTCAGAACCAGAGAAACCGCTTCCGTATTCAAAACCTTTTACAGCATTAATAGAAAGCATAGCTTTTCCTAATTCTGCATGAAGTTTATCAAAAACAGGTTCTCCTAAACCAACTGGAACATTTTGGATTACACAAGTTACAACACCTCCAACAGTATCTCCTTGTTTACGAATATCACGAATATATTCTTCCATAATTGCAGCCGATTTTTCATCTGGACAACGAACAGGATTGCTTTCTATTTTAGAGAAATCCAATTCCTGATAAGGAGTTTCTAAATGAATTGGACCAACAGAAGAAACATAAGCATTAATCTTAATTTCAGGAAGCATTTGTTTTGCAATTGCACCTGCCACTACTCTACTTGCCGTTTCTCTAGCTGAACTTCTTCCGCCTCCGCGATAATCACGAAAACCATATTTCTGATCGTATACATAATCAGCGTGACTTGGTCTGTAATTGTCTTTTATATGTGAATAATCGTCTGACTTTTGATTGGTATTTGGAATAATAAAACCGATTGGAGTTCCAGTAGTTTTTCCTTCAAAAATTCCAGATAAAAACTGAACCGCATCTGGTTCTTTTCTTTGTGTAACAATTGCCGATTGCCCTGGCTTTCTGCGAGCCATATCTACTTCAATTGCTTCAAAATCTAGTTGAATTCCTGGAGGGCATCCATCGATAATTCCGCCTAAAGCTTCACCGTGAGATTCTCCAAATGTTGTTACTTTATATAGTTTGCCGAAGCTGTTTCCTGCCATTGTAATTTGTTTTGAGCAAATGTAAGTTTTATGAATTAAATTAAAAAATTTAAAACTGGTATTATTAACTAAACATTAACTGGAATAAAAATCACAATTTGGTAAAATTATCCGCATTTTCATAACCTTTTGATAAAATAAATCTAAACAGACTTTCTTTAATTTGTAAAACTTCAAATCAAGAAAAATTGAAAAAGAGAAATGTCGAATTGGTCATTCTTTCTGATGTCCATTTAGGAACTTACGGAAGTCACGCTAAAGAACTAAACAACTATCTTTCAAGCATTAAACCCAAAACTTTAGTCTTAAACGGCGATATAATTGATGCTTGGCAATTTCGTAAATCGTACTTTCCGAAAGCACATTTGCGAGTAATCCAACGCATTATCGGAATGGCTTCTAAAGGAACAAAAGTGTATTATATTACTGGAAACCACGATGAAATACTTCGAAAATTCAGTGATATGAATATGGGGAATTTTGCTTTGGTCGATAAATTAGTTTTAGAATTAGACGATAAAAAAGCTTGGATTTTTCACGGAGACGTATTTGATGCTTCGGTTCAGCACTCAAAATGGATTGCAAAACTAGGTGGATTAGGTTACGATTATCTAATTTTAATCAATCGATTTGTAAACTGGTGCCTGGCAAAATTAGGACGCGAACCGTATTCTTTTTCTAAAAGAATCAAAGCAAGTGTAAAAAAAGCAGTCAAATTTATTTCTGATTTTGAAACTACAGCTACAGATTTAGCTATTGAGAAAAACTACGATTATGTGATCTGCGGTCATATTCACGAACCAAAAATAATGACCAAAGAAAACAAACACGGATCGACTCTATATTTAAATTCTGGAGATTGGGTAGAAAATTTAACCGCTTTAGAATATCATAAAAAACGATGGAAATTATTCTCTTACAAAGCCAGTAATTTTGTTGAAGAAGAAAACCTTTTTGAAATGGAAGATATCCTAACTTCACAATTGATTTCTTCGATAATATTAAAGTAGATTTTAACATTTAGATTGCAAAATTTCAAAAAATGTAAATTATATAACAATTTTCAAAAATTTTATACGTTCTCTTTTTGACTGTAATAATACATTTGAAAAAAAATAATTTGACCATTTTATGAAAAAGATAATTTTATCTGCCATTATGCTTTTTGGATTAGCATTCACGGCTCAATCACAAGAAATTTCAAAACACGCTTTAGGATTACGTCTTGGAGACAACAACGGATTTGGTGGTGAAGTATCATACCAATTAGGATTGAATCAAAAAAACAGACTTGAATTTGATTTAGGCTGGAGAAATAGTAGAGATGTTGATGCTATTAAAGGTGTTGCACTTTACCAATGGGTTTGGAACATCGATGGAGGTTTTAACTGGTACGCTGGTGTCGGTGGAGGTTTAGCCGCTTGGGATTACAACTATCACTATAATGACAACAGATTTAAAGATAGCGGAACTTACGTTTTTGCAGCAGGTGATATTGGTATCGAATACAGATTTAAAGAAGTACCGTTAACATTATCATTAGACGCTAGACCAGAGATTGGTTCAGGATATTATGATGATGATAACTTTGGATTTGACGTTGGTTTAGGCGTTAAATTCAGATTCTAAATAAAAATAAAAAATAATTGTAAGAAGAAAATCCTGTCATTTCACAATGACAGGATTTCTTTTTTTTTAGAACATCAAAATTTTATTTAATTATAATTTCTTTCTTAGAATGAATTTTCACAACAGTATACGGATATGAAATAACCTGCATCGTCATAGCGTCTTTAGCAGGACTGTTTTCTTTAACCGTTATAATAATGTTCTTATCCGTTTCTTCCACTTTTTCAACATCAATAGAATAACCACTGGTATTCTTTTCTCCCATATTCAAGATTACATAATTATAATCGTGAACGTTTGGACTTTTCATTTTATCAGCCAAAAGGGGATCATTTTCGAGCATTTTAATTTCGTTTGGCTCTGTTAAAATCTCGAAAAATTTAATGTTTCCACCACCATCAGATTGCTTTGTCAAAACTTCATACAATGCGTTTGAACTTTCAACTTTCTTAACACCGCAAGAAATCATCACAAAAACCGCTAAAACAGAAATTACTTTTTTCATTTATTGCTCTTTAAATTAATGCTTTTCATATTTATAATCATCAACCGCTTTCTGATACAATGCTTCGTATTTAGGAAGAATGTTTCTGATATCAAACTTTCTAGCCACTTCTAAAGCATTTGCCTTAAACTGACTCAAAACAGCATCGTCTCTTAAAATTTTTAATGCATTTTCAGCCATTTCTTCAACATTTCCAACATTGCTTAGATAACCCGAAAAACCGTCAAAATTAACCTCAGGCAAACCACCAGAATTACTAGAAATTACAGGAACACCGCACGCCATTGCTTCTAAAGCTGCCAAACCAAAACTTTCTGTTTCAGAAGGAAGTAAAAACAAATCGGTCATGCATAAGATTTTATCAATTTCGTGGCTATTTCCAAAGAAAATCACTTTATCTAAAATTCCTAATTCCTGACATAAGATTTCTGCTTTTTCTTTTTCTGGTCCGTCTCCAACCATCATTAACTTTGCAGGAATTTCTTTCTGCACATTATAGAAAATCTTAATAATATCTGGAATACGTTTTACCTTTCTAAAATTACTGATATGCGTTATAATACGCTCATTTTCATTTGCCATCACATATCTGTGACATGGTGCCAAAGGATCTTTTTTAACTTTATCCAATTCAATAAAGTTCGGAATTACTTTAATTTTATTCTTGATTTTGAATAATTTCAAAGTATCATCTTTCAAACTCTGCGAAACCGAAGTAACATAATCTGATTTATTGATGCTAAAAGTTACCGCCGGTTTATAAAACGGGTGATTTCCTACAAGTGTAATATCAGTACCGTGAAGAGTTGTAATCATCGGAAGATTAATCCCTTCATTTTTAAGCATTTGTTTTGCCATATAACCCGCGTATGCGTGCGGAATAGCATAATGCACGTGAAGAAGCTCAATTTTATATAATTTAACCATATCGACCAATTTGCTCGATAATGCTAATTCATAAGGCTGATAGTGAAACAATGGATATTCCGGAACATTTACTTCGTGATAATGAACATTCGGATTTAAAAGCGCCAACCTTACTGGCTGACTGTATGTAATAAAATGTATTTCGTGTCCTCTTCTGGCTAATTCGAGACCTAACTCTGTGGCTACCACACCACTACCTCCAAAAGTAGGATAACAAACAATTGCTATTTTCATGGATTAAATTTAATTCTACGAAAATACTCAAAAATCACGTGTAAATGAGCTTTTAAATTGTTAGATTTTTGACAAAATTAGATTAATTCTAGTTAATAAATATTTTTAGAAGCAGACAATATCGAATAAAAAGAACCACTTGTCCCGCTGTCCGTTATATCTTTTATGCCGAACACCGGCACAAAAGGATATCACTACCATCGGGGCTAGATTAGAACATTTTGTTTTCATAAGTCATACCTTAACGAAAAACTTTGTCAAAGCCCTATCACCAAAAAAAATGTCATTCCGAGGAACGAGGAATCTCCGTAAGAAACTCGACAAAGATTGGTGATTTTAATTGCGGAGCTACTTACGGAGATTCCTCGTTCCTCGGAATGACAAACTTTGGCGAAACCTGAAACATTAAAACAAAAAAAGGCATAAAATCTAAATTTCATGCCTTTCAAATATTTTATAAATTTCATATTAGAAAAATCTGCTGTGCCAACTATCGGCAGCAGGAACTTCCCAAGATTCATTAAATTCTTCGATATTATTAACCAAATTATTGAAAACAATTGTGTTCTCAGAAACAGATTTATCTTTAACCATTTTCTTAAAATCAATTAATGGTTTGTGTGCAATATGTTCGCCAAGTTTAAAAGTAACGTTCATTTTATCTAACAGATCAACATTGTACTTTTTTTCTAAGCTTTGAATAAATTCAACTGAACTATCAATTGAACAGCCAGTTGCTGCCTGTACATCTTGATTTACAGCCAATATTATAAATCTATTGTATTTCAATAAAAAAGAAGCTTCTAGACTTGTGCCGTGCGCAGCCCATTGTTCTACAAAAGCTTTTAAATCAGTTTCAATTTCAGAAAACTCTTCCTCAGAAAACTTTCTGTTTGATTGGTAAATCCAGACTCTAGATTCACCTGGTAAATTTTCAAAAGGTATATACATTTTTTAATTTTAGATTGTTGATTTTAGATTTTAGATTTTTTGAAAAGTTTTAAGTTTCATGTTTCAAGTTCAAAAACTTAGAATCTTAACATCTTAGAACCTTAGCAACTTTTTTTTTACAAATCTTGCGCGTTTGCTATTAACTCAGCAACGTCCATTACTTTTACTTCACCTTCTTTATGTGCGTGTTTAATTCCATCTGTTAACATCGTATTACAGAAAGGACAACCAGCAGCAATAATATCTGGTTTAACTTCTAAAGCATCTTCTGTACGAAGAACGTTTACTTCTTTGTTTCCAGGTTCAGCATCTTTAAACATTTGCGCTCCACCTGCACCGCAACATAATCCATTTGCTTTAGAACGTTTCATTTCAACTAATTCAACGTCCAACTTCTCAATTAAATCTCTCGGAGCTTCATAAACTTTATTTGCTCTTCCTAAATAACAAGGATCATGGAAAGTAATTTTTTTTCCTTTAAATTGTCCGCCTTCAACAGTCAATCTTCCATCATCAATTAATGATTTTAAAAATTCTGTATGATGTATAACTTCGTAATTCCCTCCTAATTCAGGATATTCATTTTTCAAAGTATTAAAACAGTGCGGACAAGCCGTAACAATTTTCTTTGCTTCATAAGCATTCAGAACTTCAATATTCATCATCGCTTGCATCTGAAACAAAAACTCATTTCCAGCTCTTTTTGCAGGATCTCCAGTACAACTTTCTTCCGTACCTAAAACTGCAAAAGAAACATTTGTACGATTTAAAATTCGCACAAACGCTTTAGTAATTTTTTTTGCTCTATCATCAAAACTTCCTGCGCAACCTACCCAAAACAAAACTTCTGGCTGTTTTCCTTCGGCAAGCATTTCTGCCATTGTTGGCACTACTAAACTTTCTGACATTTCTCTCTCTTTTGTTTAAAGTTTAAAGTTCAAAGTTTCATATTTTATTCTGAAATCTGAAATCTTAATTCATTATGAGAATTTATTTTAATTCTCGTTTTTCCAATTTAAACGGTCTTGCTGGCTATACTGCCAAGGCGCACCGTTATTTTCAATATTAGTCATCATCGCGTTTAATGACATTGGAGCAGCACTTTGCTCCATTACCAAATAACGACGCATATCCATAATAATAGATAACGGACTAATATTTACTGGACATTCTTCTACACAAGCATTACAAGACGTACAAGCCCATAATTCTTCTGGAGTAATATAATCGTTTAAAAGTGATTTATTATCTGGAACAAAAACACCTTTATTGGCGTCAATATTTTTTCCAACTTCCGTCAAACGATCTCTTGTGTCCATCATAATTTTACGAGGAGACAATTTTTTACCCGTTTGATTTGCTGGACATGATGAAGTACAACGCCCACATTCTGTACACGTATAAGCATTTAATAACTGAACCCAATTTAAATCCTGAACATCGCTTGCACCAAATTTAGCTGGAGCTGAATTTTCATCTGCTGGCGGTGCCGCTGCAAACGGATCGGCGTTTGGATCCATCATCAATTTCACTTCATTTGTAACAGAAGCTAAATTATCAAACTGTCCTTCTGGTTTTAAATTTGCAAAATAAGTATTCGGGAAAGCCAAAAGAATATGTAAATGTTTTGAGAAATATAAATAGTTCATAAAAACTAAAATTCCAGCAATATGCAACCACCAAAATACTTCAAACAAAAGAACAACTAATTCATTTGACATTCCGTTAAAAATAGGCGCAATAAACTGACTTATTGGAAAACTTCCTGCTTTATGAAAAATTCCTCCTGGAACATTTTGCAAATGATAATCAGAAGCATTCATCAATAAAAACAAAATCATCAAAACGGTTTCGAAATACAAAATGTAATTCGCATCGCTTTTTGGAAATCCAGTTAAATCAGAGTGAATAAAACGCTTCAATCTGATAAAGTTTCTTCTAATCCAAAAAACAGTTACAGCAAAAATTACCAGTATTGCTAATATTTCAAATGAAGCAATCAGAACATCATAAACAACACCTAAATAAGGCGCAAAAATCCTATGCGTCCCGAAAAGTCCATCAATAATGATTTCAAGCAATTCAATATTAATAATGATGAATCCCACATAAACAAAAATATGCAGTATTCCAGCAACAGGGCGTCTCACCATTCTTGATTGCCCAAGAGCAATCAAAGCCATGTTTTTCCATCGAGCTTTAGGATTATCTTTTCGATCTACATCTACTCCCAAATTAATGTTTCGGATGATCTTTTTTACGCTCGCTGCAAAAAAACCGAAACCAACTACAAGAAGTATGGCAAACAAAATATTATCTAAATAACTCATTTACAATTATTTTTTATCAGTTGAATTTGTATCTTCAGTTGGTGCTACATAAGGTTTGTTTTTCTTTCCAAAAAGAGAAACATTTACGTAACGTGTAGGATATAAACGTACATCTTGCAATAACAATTCAAGCTCTTTTGAAGTTTTAGCTAAGTTATTATAAAGAGCGTCGTCGTTTAATAATTTACCCGCAGTACCTTTTCCAGAATTTAAATTAGCCATTAAACCATCAACTTTTGCCAAAGCTTGGTTAAGATTACGAACTGTTTTCCCTAAATCAGCTTTATTTAAAGAATCAGAGATTTTATTGAAATTGTTTGATGCTTTATTAAAGTTAGAAACCATTCCGTTAATCTGTCCTTTATTAGTGTCTAAAATATTATTTAAACTACCAGATGCTTTGTGAAACTGCGCCATTGTCTGACTTAACTCAGCAATTGTTTTCTTTAAGTTTTCTTGTGTTTGCTTGTCTAAAGTATTGTTCAGTCCAGTAACTAAAACATCAATATTTACAAGCATTTTGTCTAGCTTTTGCTGAATTGGTTCAATTTTCCCTCCTAAAGATTCAGTCAACCCAAGTTCAACCGCAGAAGCTAAAGTCTGTCCATCTTCTGCTAATTCTTTATCTGCCATATTCGGTACAATCTTAATTTGTTTTCCGCCAATTAAACTTGGAGAATACAAAGATGCAGTACTTGTTTTCGAAATTGGAAAATCTGTTTTTAATTGAAGTTCAACTAATAATTTACCAGTAACTTCGTCTATAGTGATTTTACTTACTTTACCAATTGCTAATCCGTTTAATGTAACGGGAGCTGAAGCTGACAAATCTTCAACATTATCATATTGAACATATAAAGTTTTATAATTTGTAAAAAGATCTCTGCCTTTTAAAAAACTATAACCCCAAATAAATAATAAAATCGATGCGATGACTAAAATAGCCGTTTTAATTTCTCTTGTTAGTTTCAAAATTCTAAGTGTTTGTACAAAATTAATATAAATATTCGAACTAAGGCTTATTATTTAATTGCGTCCTGAATACTGATTTTTTCTCCATCTCTAGTTGCTACTAAAAATGCTGCGCCATACCCTTTACTTTTAGCTTCTTGCAAATATTTTTGCGCAGTTTCGTAACTTGAAGTTTCTTCGTAGAAATACTTATATATATTGTTTTCAAATAACATCGTCACATTTTTTAACCCTTTGAAGTTTTTAGGTTCCAATGGCGTTTTTTTAATACTCGCTATTAGCTGTACTTTAAAAAAGGTTCCTTTAGGCGCATTTTTAACCGCTGCAACAGGAGCAGTTGTTTTAGGTTTTACTGGTTTTGAAGTATCTCTTATGGGCCGACTGTCGTCTGATTCACCACCTGAACCAAAATATTCTCTCTTATAACTTAAAATTGCCTCTGCGATTGCTCTTGCAATATCATCCTGACCTTCTTCAGAATTTAGAATATTACCTTCTGTTGGGTTAGACACAAATCCAGTTTCAACCAAAACTCTAGGCATGTATGCTTTATGAAGTACCATGAAAGGTGCTTGTTTTACACCACCTTGACGAAGTTTCTTACCTAATTTTTCAAAATTATCTTCGATTTTAGTAGCCAAAGAAATACTGTTATCTAAATATTCTTCTTGCATCAAAGTCATACCGATCATTGATTCTGGAGAATTAGGATCGTAACCTTCATATTTACGTTTATAATCTTTCTCTAAAGTAATTACAGAGTTCTCTTTCTTTGCCGCTTCAAGGTTTGACGCAACTTTACTTAAACCCATTACATAAGTTTCTGTTCCGTCGGCAGCTGTATTTTTATTAGCATTACAGTGAATAGAAACAAAAATATTTGAATTGGCTCTATTTGCGATGTTTGCTCTTTCGACCAAATCGATAAAAACGTCTGTTTTACGGGTATAAATTACATTAACATTCGGATTTAGTTCTAAAATCTTTCCCACTTTTAGAACAATCGCTAAAGCAATATTTTTTTCAATTCTGCCGCTATAAACAGCTCCAAAGTCATGATCACCATGTCCAGCATCCAAAGTTACTTTAAACACATTGGACTGACTATGAGCATAAAAAGACAGGATTGTTAGAAATAAAGTAAATATTACCTTAAATTTGTTAATTCTATTCATAAATCTAAAAGTTAATTTTAATAAAATGCAGCTGTTATAATTTTCAGAATTGATTATTTTTGCCAAAAAATTATATGTAAGTTTGACATGTCAAAAAACAAGCCATAATTTTACAAAAATAGCATTTAAACCTTTGCATACAAACTTATTTAATATCGTTTTAATATCATTTTTCCTAACTATAGGTTGTGGTAATTTATATTCGCAAGAAATAAAAAACAAAAAAAAGCCTTTACCTGCTGTAAAACAAACAGATAAAGAATCCAAACCCGTAATCGATACTATAAAGCTAGACACTGTTAGACCTAAAAAGACTTTTTTGGATGGAAAAGTAAAATACAGAGCTAAAGATTATGCAAAAATTGATCAGAAAAACAAACTTATCACTTTATACAACGAAGCCGAATTATACTATAAAGATGTAGAATTAAAATCGGGCATCATTATTCTTAATTATGAAAAGGACGAAGTTTATGCAGGAAGAATAAAAGATTCTGCTGGGGTTTTAGTCCAATATCCTAATTTTAAACAAGGTTCAAGCGAAGTTCAACCCGACTCAATTCGATTTAATTTCAAAACAAAAAAAGCATTAATTTATAATTCTAGAACCGAACAAGGAGAATTTAAAATTAAAGCTGCTGTTACTAAAAAAGAAAACGATTCTGTTTATTTCTTAAAAGGAGCGCGTTTTACAACTTCAACAGATGTTGATCATCCAGAATATTATTTCCAAACCAGCAAAGTAAAATTTATTCCTGGAAAAAAAGTAATTACCGGTTTAACCAACATGGTAATTGCCGACGTACCAACACCTTTAGCATTACCTTTTGCATATTTTCCGATGAGCCAGGAAAAAAGTGTTTCTGGTATTATTATTCCTAGTTATAATGATTCTAACACCAGAGGTTTTTCTCTTCAAAATGGTGGATATTATTTTGCTTTAAGTGATCATTATGATTTAACCGTACTTGGAGATTATTACACTAACGGAAGTTACGCCATGCGATTTGAATCTTCATATGCAACAAGATACAAATATCGAGGAAATGTAAATATCCGTTTTGAAAATCTAATAAACAGCGAACGTGGATATCCTGATTATTCAAAACAAAATATTTACAACATTCAGTGGTCGCATTCTAAAGACACAAAATCAAACCCAAATTCAACCTTCTCTGCATCGGTAAATATGGGTAGTAGTAAATACTTTAAACAATCTATTAACCAAGCCAACATTGGTTCGAACTTAAACAACACTTTAAGTTCTTCTATTTCATACAATAAAACTTTTAATACCATTCCAGGATCTCGTATTTCGTTATCGGCAACGCATCAGCAAAATACGCAAACAGAAGATATCATTATGACACTTCCTACATTGCAAGGAAGTATAGACCGTATTTATCCTTTTGCTGGAAAAGACGGCGTAAAGAAAGGGATAATTAAAAACATCAACTTGCAATATAACGTAAGCGGAAAAAATGAATTTAAAACAAAAGATTCTTTGTTTTTCAAGCCGCAGATGTTTAAAGATGCCCAGATGGGAATGCAACATACAATTCCTCTTAGTACAAACTTTAAAGTTTTTAAATATTTTAGTGCAAGTGCTTCCACAACTTATCAGGAAACTTGGGTAAACAAAACAATCAAAAAAAGCTATGATGCTTCAACTGGACAAGCAGAACCTACACCTGTAAATGGTTTTGACTCTTTTAGAACTTATAATTTTAGCACAAACTTAGGAACAACCATTTACGGAACTTTTAATTTTGGCGAAGACAAGAAAATTCAGTCTATAAGACACGTTATGCGTCCAAGTGTAACTTATGCTTACACACCAAGTTTTGAGCGTTATTATGATACTTATGCTGTAGATGCAAGCGGAAGAATCACTTCTGAATATACAAGATTTGAAAACGGTCTTTTTGGACAGCCTGGTAAAGACAATTCTAACGTTGTTGGTTTTTCTTTGAGTAATACTTTTGAAGCAAAAGTAAGAGACAAAGACAGTACTAAAACTGAACCAAAAAAAATAATGCTGTTAAACAACTTAAACTTCAGTACAAGTTATAACTTCAATGCAGACGGAAAAACAACTTTTGGATGGCAGCCTGTATTAGTAAGTGGTGGAACACAGTTTTTTGACAATAAAATGAATATGAACTTTGGCGCAACATTAGATCCTTACGCGATTGATAATGGAGGTAACAAGTTAAACAAATTCAACATTGATAACGGCGGAAGTTTATTTAGAATGACCAGCGCAAACGTAACGGTAAACTATTCGTTTTCTAGTAAAGGAACCGGCGAAAAAGACAAGAACACCCAAAGTCAGCGGAATGGTGGACGAAGTGATGATTTATTTGGTACAAACACCGATTTAAATGACACTCGAAATAGCCAATTTGCCAATGAACCTGAAAAAGAAGATGTGATTACTGAGTTTTTTAACTCAAAAATCCCTTTTGACATGACTCTTGCCTACTCTTTAACATACTCTAATATAAATCGAGAGAATAGAATCTCTAATAACTCTCTTATGATTTCGGTTAACACAGACATTACACCAAAATGGAAAGGTGGAATTTCTACTGGTTATGATTTTGTACAAAAAGGAGTTACTTTTACCCAATTCCGTTTTGAAAGAGATTTGTTAAGCTGGAGAATGGCATTTAATTGGCAGCCTCTAGGAACAAATTCTAACTGGAACTTCTTCATCGGAATCAAATCTGGTATGCTTAGTGACATTAAATGGAACAAACGAAGCGTTTCTAATCGATAAACTTTCGAATCAAAATACTTTCATTATGAAAAAAATAATCTTTACCGAGAAAGCTCCGGCTCCGATCGGACCTTACAACCAAGCTATTTTATCTGGAAATACGCTTTATGCTTCTGGACAAATTGCCATTAATCCAGAATCAGGAGAATTGATTACAGATAATATTAACGACGAAACTAACCAAGTTATGCAAAACATTGCTGCAATTCTAGAAGCCGCAGGAATGACTTTTGAGAACGTAGTGAAGTCTACAATTTTCATTATGGATATGAATAACTTTGGAGCAATAAACACAGTTTACGGTTCGTATTTTAACGAAAAAACCGCTCCAGCACGTGAAACGGTTCAGGTGGCATGTTTGCCAAAAAATGTTAATGTAGAAATATCTATAATTGCTGTGCAATAGCATCTAATAATAATTGTGCCGTTGCTTCGTTTGTTGCCAGCGGCACATTATGCACATCACAAACACGAATCAGCATATTAATATCTGCCTCGTGAGGATGACTTGACAAAGGGTCTTTAAAAAAGAAAACCATTTTTGTTATTCCTTCCGCCACTCTTCCTGCAATTTGCGCATCGCCTCCTAAAGGTCCCGAAAGCATTCTTTGAGTTTTAAAACCCGCTGCTTCAGCTTTTCCTCCAGTTGTACCGGTACCAATTAATCTTATTTTTTCATTGTGTAAAACAGCTTCATTTTTAATTAAAAAATCAATTAAATCAGCTTTTTTTCCATCATGGGCAATAATGGCAATTTCCATAAAATCAGAACTATTGATTAGCGACATGATATGCAATTAATCCATCAATAGGTCTTCTTAAAACGTTTCCTAATTGAAGTTCATATTTATTGAAAGTTTCTTGTAATTCGTCTTTCAAATAAAATGCAATAGAACCAACAAAATGTACTGGAACTTCTTTGCAGTTATCGAATTGTTTAATATAATTCTTAACGAAAGACTTCATTCCTTTAAAAATGATTTTTCTGCAGAATTCCGTGTCTTTATGCTTAATTAAAAATTTAGCGTAAGTTGCTAAATAAGCATTTGGATTTGGTTCTTTATATAATTTGTTTTTAATAAAATCTGGATCAACGTCGTACTCTTTTTCAAGTTCAACAGCCAATTCTTTAGGCATTTTATTAAAGTAGTATTTTCTAATTAATTCTTTTCCAAAAACGTTACCGCTACAGTCGTCCATAACAATGTATCCTAAAGACTGTACTTTTTGATGCAATACTTTTCCATCAAAATAACTGCAGTTAGAACCAGTTCCTAAGATAGAAACAATTGCCTCTTCTCCTTTTGGTGTTGTTGCATAAACCGCCGCGTAAGTATCTTCCTGAACATCTACAATAGCGTTAGTAAAATACTCTTGGAAAATTTGAGATAATGCTGTTTTCATTCTATCAGTACCACATCCTGCACCATAGAAGAATAAATGAGTAGCATTTTTTTTGTTTTGTAAGATATCAAAACGGTCGTTTAATCTTTCGATAATTTCCGGACCATCAAGAATTTCAGGATTTAATCCTAAAGTTTGTGTTGTGAATAATACTTTTCCATTATCATCTATCGCAATCCAATCGGCTTTAGTAGATCCACTGTCAACTATTAATTTCATTTGTTTAGTTTTTGGAATTAGGCTTTTCTATTTTTAATTTAAAAGTGTGATTTTTACATTAATTATAGAGGTAACAAAATAAGAAAATCCCGTTATTGTAGTAACGGGATTTTGCAAAAATATATATTATTATTTTAAACCTGCAATATGTACAGATAAATCGATCAATTTGCTTGAGTATCCGTACTCATTATCATACCAAGAAACTAATTTGAAGAAAGTTGAGTTCAAACCAATTCCTGCAGTAGCGTCAACGATAGATGTTCTTTTGTCAGAGATGAAATCTTGAGAAACAACAGCATCTTCAGTATATCCTAAAATACCTTTTAATTCGTTTTCAGAAGCTTTTTTCAATACAGCCATGATTTCTTCGTATGAAGTTTCTTTAGCTAATTTCACAGTTAAATCTACTGTAGAAACGTCAGCTGTAGGAACACGGAAAGCCATACCTGTTAATTTTCCATTTAAGTCTGGAATTACTTTTCCAACCGCTTTTGCAGCACCAGTTGAAGAAGGAATGATGTTGATTGCAGCAGCACGTCCACCTCTCCAGTCTTTTCTAGAAGGTCCGTCAGCTGTCATTTGAGTTGAAGTAGTTGCGTGAACAGTAGTCATTAAACCTTCAACAATTCCGAAGTTATCATTGATAACTTTAGCTAAAGGAGCTAAACAGTTCGTAGTACAAGAAGCGTTAGAAACAACTAAATCAGAAGCTTTTGCAGTTTCGTGGTTTACTCCCATTACAAACATTGGAGCATCAGCAGAAGGAGCAGAAATAATAACTTTTTTAGCTCCACCTTTTAAGTGCTCGCTTGCTGTTTCAATAGTTGTGAAGATACCAGTACACTCAGCAACAACATCTACATCAACTTCGTTCCATTTTAAGTCAGCTGGATTTCTTTCTGCAGTAATACGGATATTTCTTCCGTTTACGTAAAGTTTTCCTTCTTTTACTTCTACAGTTCCGTCGAAACGACCGTGAACTGAATCATATTTTAATAAATAAGCTAAGTGATCAACATCTAATAAATCGTTGATTGCAACAACTTCTACATTATCTCTATTGAAAGATTCTCTAAAAACGATTCTTCCGATACGTCCAAATCCGTTTATTCCTAATTTTACTTTTGACATTTTACTAAATTTTTGCTTTTGTTTTTATTACACTATTTTCAAAGTCTAATTTCCTCACAATAAACTTCTCTTCTTTTTAAACTTTTATTTTTGATTATGTCGACATAATGTCAGACACTCTTAATAATTCTCTATCAATTTCTGATTTTCCTTTAATAGCCTGCTCTAATGGAGTTAAAACAACTTTATCTTCTTTCAATCCAACCATATAGTTAGATTTTCCTTCCAATAAAGATTCTACAGCTTTCATTCCTAAACGGCTTGCTAAAACACGGTCAAAACAAGATGGAGAACCACCACGTTGCATGTGTCCTAAAACAGAAACTCTTACATCGTATTCTGGAAGATTTGCCTCAACATAATCTTTTAGTTCGAATACGTTTTTACCAATTTTATCTCCTTCAGCAATTACCACAATACTTGATGATTTTCCTGAAGCTTTACTTTTTTGAAGTGAATCTAAAAGACGATCTAATCCTAAATCTTCTTCAGGAATAAGAATCTCTTCTGCTCCAGCTCCAATACCGGCATTAAGAGCAATATGACCAGCATCTCTACCCATAACCTCTACAAAAAACAGACGATTATGCGAACTTGCTGTATCTCTAATTTTATCGATACAATCAACAACAGTATTTAAAGCCGTGTCGTACCCTAGAGTAAAACTTGTACCATAAATATCATTATCGATAGTTCCTGGAATTCCCATTACTGGAAAATCGTATTCTGAATTAAAAATCAAACCTCCTGTAAAACTACCGTCTCCACCAATTACAACAAGAGCATCAATACCTGCCTTTACAAGATTTTCGTGCGCTTTTTTTCTACCTTCTGGAGTTCTAAACTCAACTGAACGAGCCGATTTTAAGATCGTTCCGCCTTTGTTTACAATATTATTTACACTACGAGGTCCCATCTCTTTGAAGTCGCCTTCAATCATTCCTTGATACCCTCTATAAATTCCGATGCATTCTATATTATGATATGCACAAGTACGAACAACCGCTCGAATTGCAGCATTCATTCCAGGTGAATCTCCTCCTGAGGTAAGAACACCTACTTTTTTTATTGTTTTTGGCATTATTTAAGTATTAAAGTGTAAAATTAGCAAACATTAAGCACTTTTCGGGTTACGATTATCATAAATTAATAAAATCTGTTAAATTCAAACGTTTTCGTTAATAAGTTTTTTCTATGAAAAAATTTCATTAAAAATAAAAAATTGCTATTTTTTTATTAAATCGTCAAAAATTAACAATACCCAAATGAAGTGTTATAAAATTAGAATTTCTCTCTCACATGAAAAATTCTGAAAGTGGGCCTAAATTTAGCACAAAAAAAACCATTATGAGAATAATGGTTTTATAAATATCTTTTTTTAACAAATTGTTAATAATCATTATCAGGAATTAAACCTTGATTATTTGCTGGTTCTTCTTTTTTCTTCTTCTCCTCTTCTTTTTTCTTTTTCTCTTGCTCTTTCTCGGCTTTCTTTTTATTTTTCTCCGATTCTTTCTTGCTTGTAAAATTCACATAATCTGGATTTAAATAAGAATCCTGAAGATCATCTGAGGTTTTAGAAGCACGTTCGATTTTTTGTTTTTTGAACAGCTTATTTACAAGCTCGCTAAAAGTATCAAAATCCACTTCGTAAGAAACACCGACACCTTGCGTATATCCAATTCCTTGTCCTATATAATTAATATCATTTTCTTTATTAAATAATCGAAGGTTCATTGTTCCGTCTTCATTTACACGATACAAAATTTCAATATCTCCAACAATTGCAGATTCATTAACCCCTCCAACCGGAACTCCGACTTTCCCATTAATAGTAATTCGCTCATTTACCTGAGAAGAAATATTAGCCACAAACTGACCATCTACTTCCTGCCCTGTTCTTCTATCAGCAGCAATATAATTTAAATCAATATTTACCTTATCATTATCTGATTTAATAATTCCTCCTAATAAACTCGATGCCGTTTCTGTCAATGTTCCAGAGAAATCGCCTTGACTAAATCCGTCTGTACTCATAAACGAACCTGTTGACAATAAATATAACGCTTGTGTCTGGCGAATATCTTTATCGTCTAATTTATATTGAATTTCAGATTTCAAGACATTACTTACGGATGGAAACTGAATATCAAAATTGGGCTCTGGACTTGCCAAATCTCCTCTTAATCCGATAACAACTTCTACAGGCACTTTTTTATTGAATGAAGAAGTATTATCCAAAAGTACGGCTGGATTTGCTTGGGTTTTATAAACTGCTTCCAGATTTAACTGAGCACGCATCGGGTTTCCTTCCCAAATAATAGAACCTCCTTTTTTAACTGCGAATTTTTTATCGATAAGTCCGCCGTATTTAAAGTTATATGTTCCTTCGTATGCCTGGAAATCTCCCCACATATTAAACTTACCTAGAGTATTGATTTTAAACAAAAGCGATCCATATCCTTTTCCTTTCATTCCATGACCAGAATTTCGATCCAAAATAACTTCTACTTCGGCATCTGGCGTGATATCAAAATCAAATTCTAGTTCAAGTCCGTTATAGTTTTTTGTTTTTTCTTCAATTCCATTCGCTAGATTATATTTTTCCTGTGGCGTAACAAAATGAATCCAACTGCTTTCTCCAACACTTTGCACATTATTAATAGGTATCTTAACCTCCGTGCCTTTTTCAGACTTAGCGTCTACTTTTATAAACAAGCCATCAACTGGACCTCTAATACTAGCCGATCCGTTTATGAATGCGGTTCCGAAATAAGCCGCGTCATCACTATCTTTTGTATCTAAGGCTAATAAGCGTTTAGAAGTTATATTCAAATCCAGTTTCCAATCGCCGAAATTCTTATGCTCAATACTTCCATTAAGCAAACCTTTTGTTCCGTATTTCGTGTCTGTTAACTGATTATTTCTAAATAAAAACTTTTCATTCGTCAAATCAATTACAGTTCGATCGCTTAATTCATAATCTGTATTGAGATACGGAATTGTCATACCTGCCTTTTCAACATACAATCGTCCATTGATTTCAGGTTTTTTCAGATTTCCGACTACCGATGCATTTCCAGAAACCGAACCTCGAATATTAGACAGCACATCGCCGCCAATCGTTCCTAAAGTTGCTAGATTGAATCCTTCCAATTTCAGACTCATATCCATGATTGTTTCTTTGTTTTCTATAGCAAAAGTTCCGTTAGCTCTAAAAGATTCTGTAAAACCATTTTGTACAGAAGAATTAACAGTAAACTTTCTAAAAGTTTCGTCTCCAGAAATATCAAAATTAAGCGTACCTAATTCTGTTTTATTCAACACAAGATGATCAATTTTAATAGATGCCGTTGGCTGATAAACATTTTTATTCTGCTTATAATTGACTCTTCCGTTTAAATTACCATCAAATACAAATTTGGAATTTAAAGGCGTAATTTTATTAATATCAACATCTTCAAAATTGAGTTCGAGATCTTTATAATCGCTTCCTTTCATCACTCCATTCAAATCAATTTTCTGATTTTCGTGAGATAAAACAATATTATCAAATGTGAAATTCTTAAAAAACTGATCAAAAACAATTTGATTATCTGGTCCCGCTTGTTCATTTAAATACCATATATAGTCTTTAAATTTCATTTCCGATTTCTTGATTCCGACAATATTATTTTTATTCTTATCAATCGTATGATATAAATCTAGATTGAAATAATCCTCGCCTTGATTTCCGCCTTTAAATTCAGAACGAACAAACAGCGTATCTTTAGAAGTAACATTAATTAAATTGAAATCTCTAATCTTGTAATAAGGCGTTTTTATACTATCTAACTCAACATAAGCGTTGTAAAGCGGATTTTTATTATCAACATTTACACGAATATTATCAAATGTATTTTTAGCTGCCGTAATTTTTTTAGATCTGAATCTAAATTTAAATTCCTGAAGATCAGAATCAATTTTCCCTCTAACAACTGTAGACGAATCAATATTAATTTCAGGATAAAGCATTTCTACAACTTTATCATAAACACGGAAATTAAATCTTAAAAATTGTCCTTTTCTAACTTTATAAGGTTTATAATTGGTATACAAACTACCAACCGAATTCATTACCAGTTTATCTAATTGGTCAAATCTAAATTTACCAACGATTTTTCCATCCACAACATCATTCGAACTAATTGTAATTGTTCTAATTCTTTCAGCATCAAAGTTTGAATTGATATTTACTTCATCAAAAACATAAGTTGCCTTTGGATTCTGATATTCTGTGTCTTTGATATAAATATTTCCTTGAAGATTTTCAATTGAATTTCCAGTTAACTGAACTTCAACATCTCCTCTAAATTTAGAAATAGAATCTCCAACAAACTTAAGTTTTCTTAAATCTGAATTTTCTACGTTAATATGAAAATCATATCGATTTTCTCTTTTGCTTAAATCTAATAAACCATCAAAAGTTAAATTCAGATTCGGATCATTTACAGCAATTTGTCCTTTATAATAAGGAAGTTTAAAATTTCCGTTTACTACAATATTATTGTACGTGTATTTATTATAATCTAACTTAGAAATATCTCCTTTTACAATGGTATTCAAGTATTTTTCTGTAAAACCAACTCCATCAACATCAAGATTTAAGGTTGTTCGTCCTACATCTTTTCGTCCTAAAACTGCTCCGACATCAAAATTATCCAACACAATATTTCCCGAATACGAAGCTTTATCAATAAAGTCCATATTATTCAGATGCAGATCGACTTTTCCGTTTCCTAAATCGGTCGCCATTTTAAAATCTGTTTCTAATGCAGTTGTAGAAACTTTAGCTTTTCCGACAATATTAAATTTCCCAATTCTTTTAAGTTCTTTTGGAAGTTTTTTGCCCAAAATTTCTGGAAGTAACACTACCAAATCATCATAACTAGAAAGCAGTTTATCAAACTTTCCATCCATGTAAAATTTCTGGGTTTTACTGCCTAAAAGATTTTTAAAGTTTATCGTTCCATTAATTTTCGATCCGTTTGTATCGCTCAATCTTAATTTAGTAAGAGTTAAATCATTAAGCGGACCATTTAATTTAGTTTTGATTTTAAAATGCTGATTCTTACCCAATCCATCATAAAAATGACGAATATCGTTGGTAGCAATTGATGCCGAATCCAAAACAACATTAAATCTTACTTTATCTGTAAAATCCAGAAAATCTGATGGTTTATAATTCAAAATAGCGATACCGTAAAGTGAAGATCGTTTTGTTTTAACGGCCAGATTTTCGACCTTAATTTGTTTTTTGGTATAGCTAAATTTACCCGCAAAATTAGAAACATACAAACCGCGATGATCCATAAAAGAAAACCTATGGATAGTCGTATTTACTTCCGGTCCATACAGTTTAAAATCGCTTATATAAGCATTTAATTTGGTGAAATCTAAAAACTTAGGCGTAGTTTTATTTTCATCGACAACAGAAAATCTTCCTTTTTCGATGTACGCATTTTTAGCAGTTAAGAGAAAATGTTTAGTCGATTTTTTCTTAGGCGTATTTTCAACCTCAAAAGCTTTAATAAATTTATTGATATTATTCTCATCTTCACCTTTGTAGGTTTTCAGATTAAAGATTAAACCCGTCAGACGCAAATCTCCAAAAATTAAATCGCCGTCAAGTAATCGGCTAAGACTGGCAATATCAGTTGTAATAATATCAGAATAAATAAGCGTTTGTTTATGATGATCTAAAATCATCACATTTTTTAGTTTAACGCCTCCAAAAATATTAATCGCAGTTTTTTCTACACTGATATTAACTTTATAATCTTCGTTTAACGAATTAGTGACATAATTGGCAATCTGAGTTTGAACAACGGGTAAAGAAAGTATGATAGCTAATGCCAGCACAAGTAAAATCAACCCAAATAGGGTTCGTGATATTATTTTCTTTACTGTTTTTATAGCTGTTTTAATTTTAGTTTTCTTTTAATTTATTTTGAGCAGACAAAGAACAACTGTTTTTGATAAAAATTCTTTAATTTTGAACACTGCTTAAATCAAAGAAATCATTTCATTTGATTTGTCAAATATAATTCAAAATTTGTGCCTTTATATGCAAAATCCAGAGGTTTTTATTCTAGCCATCGAAAGTTCATGCGATGATACTGCTGCCGCGGTTTTACATAACGACAAAGTATTGTCAAATGTTGTAGCCAATCAATTAATTCATAATCAATACGGCGGTGTAGTTCCAGAATTAGCTTCTAGAGCACATCAGCAGAATATTGTACCGGTTATAGATGCTGCACTTCGCAAAGCAAATGTACAAAAAGAACAGTTAAGCGCAATCGCATTTACGCAAGGTCCTGGATTAATGGGCTCTTTATTGGTTGGAACTTCTTTCAGCAAATCTTTAGCTTTAGCTTTAAAAGTTCCGTTAATTGCTGTAAATCACATGCATGCCCATATTTTGGCTCATTTTATTGATGAAGAAGGTTACGATAAACCTGAATTTCCGTTTTTAGCTTTAACCATTAGCGGCGGACATACGCAAATTGTAAAAGTGAATAGTTTTTTTGATATGGAAATTATCGGAGAAACCACTGATGATGCCGTTGGAGAAGCATTTGACAAAAGCGCAAAAATTCTTGGACTTCCTTATCCAGGCGGACCTTTGATTGATAAATATGCGAAAGAAGGAAATCCGAAAGCGTTTAGTTTTACCAAACCAAAAGTTCCTGGATTAGACTTTAGTTTTTCTGGACTTAAAACTGCTATTTTGTATTTCATTCAAAAAAACAAACAAGCAAATCCAAATTTCATTGAAGAAAATCTAAATGACATTTGTGCTTCGATTCAGCATACGATTATTGAAATCTTAATGGATAAAATAAAATTGGCTGTAAAAGAAACCGGAATTACGCAAATCGCAATTGGCGGCGGAGTTTCGGCAAATTCTGGAATTAGAAATACATTGAAGGAAACGGAAAGCAAATATGGCTGGAAAACTTTTATTCCGAAATTTGAATATACAACAGACAATGCCGCAATGATTGGAATTGTTGGTTATCAAAAATACTTATCTAATCGTTTTGAAACTTCTGCAGTTGTTTCTAAAGCAAGAATTCAATTTTAAATCATGCAGTTATTTTTCAATCCGAATATAGACGAAACAACCGAAAGTTTTTCTTTTGATAAAGAAGAAAGCCGACACATTATAAAAGTTTTACGAAAAAAAGATTCTGATATTCTTCAAGTTACAAACGGTTCGGGATTATTGTTTGAAACTCAGATTACTTTGGCTTCAGACAACAAATGTACTGTTGAAGTACTTTCGATAAAAAATGCAGAAAGACCAAAATTTCACTTGCATCTAGCCGTTGCACCGACCAAAATGAATGATCGTTTTGAATGGTTTCTAGAAAAAGCGACCGAAATTGGGATTCAAGAAATTACACCGATTTTCTGCGATCGTTCTGAACGAAAAGTAATTAATCGTGATCGTTTTGAAAAAATCATTCTTTCGGCAATGAAACAATGTAACGAAACATTTCTTCCAAAATTAAACGAAGCTGTTTCGTTTAAAGATTTTATTAAGCAGAAAAACAATGGTTTACAATTAATCGCGCATTGCGAAGAAACCAATAAAAAATCATTGAAAGAAGTTTTAAAACCAAATGAAGACGTTACCATCTTAATTGGTCCAGAAGGAGATTTTTCTGAAAAAGAAATTGCATTGGCATTAGAAAACAATTACAAACCTGTAACTTTAGGAAATACCCGTTTAAGAACCGAAACTGCCGCAGTTGTGGCTTGTCATAGTGTTGTTTTTTTTAATGAATAAACTAAACCTATTACAAGCTTTGTCAAAGTTTAAAACTTTGACAAAGCTGATTTATACATAAATAAAAAGTTAAGTTTGTCATTTCGACGAAGGAGAAATCTCCGCGAGAAGCTCCGCAACGAAAAACCAAACTTTGTAGAGTTACTTGTGGAGATTTCTCCTTCGTCGAAATGACAAATAAAGATCTAAAAGAATGAAAAAAATATTCTACCTATTTTTACTAATTTCAATCTCTTCTTTCTCTCAAGAAATTGCTTTGCTAAAATACAGCGGAGGCGGCGACTGGTACGCAAATCCGACTTCTTTGCCAAATTTGATTAATTTTTGCAATGCTAATATTAATACAAGAATTAAAAGCAAACCTTCAACTGTAGAACCAAGTAATCCTGATTTGCTTTCTTATCCGTTTGTACACATGACAGGACACGGAAATGTGGTTTTTAGCGATGCCGATGTAACTAATCTGCGAAATTATCTAACGGCTGGCGGTTTTCTGCATATTGATGATAATTATGGAATGGACCAGTTCATTAGAAAAGAAATCAAAAAGATATTTCCGAATAATAACTTAGTCGAAATTCCGGCAAATCATCCTATTTTTCAAAAGCCATTTCCTTTTCCAAACGGATTGCCAAAAATTCACGAACATGACGGAACTCGTCCGCAGGCTTTTGGAATTTTTATCGATAATAAACTCGTTTTACTTTATACTTACGAATGTGATTTAGGCGACGGCTGGGAAGATGCCGAAGTGCACAACGATCCTGCAAACGTACGTGACAAAGCGCTAAAAATGGGTGCAAATATCATCAATTATATTTTTACTAATTAATCGCCAATAATTACTAGTCACTAATTAGTAGTCACTTTTTACCAACAAAAAATGCAGCTTACTCACGAAGAAAATCAATTTGAAAGAAAAACATTTCCGATAACGCTAGTTTGCGATCATATTTATTTTCAGCAGAATATTGGTTCTTTGTTCAGAATTTCTGAAGCTTTTGGCGTTGAAAATATTATTTTCTTTGGAAAGGACATTCCTCTTACGCCTCGTAAAATCAACAAAACTTCTCGAAGCACGCATCTTCATGTCGCTCATTCTGTAATTGAAGATTTTACAGAACTTCAATCTTTTCTTTTGGACAATGATTTTGAAATTATTGCATTAGAGATTGCATCTAACAGCAAACCTTTAAAAGAAGTTACAATTCCTGAAAATAAAAAAATCGCTCTTTTAATTGGAAGCGAAATAAACGGAATTTCAGACGAACTCTTAAAACTTTCTCATCAAATTGTTCATATTAATATGTTTGGAAAAAACAGCAGTATGAATGTGGTTCAAGCGGCAAGTATTGCGCTTTATGAGATTACTTCTTTATAAGTATTTCAACTAAAAAAATTCATTTTAAAAGCATTATTCCAACTTTTCGATAATTTTTAAATATTAAAATCATCGTTAAAAGACTAATAATCACGACGAAATGCATAAATAAAAATAAAAAATAAGTAAAAACTTATTAATATTTTTATCTGCGATTTTGTAAGAACCAGCATTTGTAAGGGGTCGTAAAAATTCTCACAAAAAAATTGTTATAAAATTTTTCTGTAATTTCATTTTGTTATAAAATTGTGTAAATATTTAACCAAACAATGTTTTTATAACAAAAAACCCAAATTATTATGAAAAAAGTTATTATTACAACATTTGCAGCTCTAATGCTGTTCGCTTGTCAAAACGAGCAATCAGAATCAACCAATTCAGAATCTATGGCAGCTTCTCGACGCGGATGCGCAACGCAGGAAGTATTAGAAGCACAACTTAAAGCTGATCCAATGTTGGCTATTAAAATGAATGAAATTGAAGCTTTTACAGCCAAACACGGCTTAAACAACTTTACTGGACGTTTAGTTAATGGCAAAATTGAAATTCCAGTTGTTGTTAATGTTTTATACAGAACAGCGGCGCAAAACATTTCAGATGCACAAATTCAATCTCAAATTGATGTTTTAAACAAAGATTTTAATGCTTTAAACTCTGACTATAATAATGTACCTGCATTATTTTCTGGAGTTAAAGCAAATGTAGGCATTACATTTAAATTAGATCAAATCATTAGAAAATCGACTACCAAAACTTCTTGGGGAACTAATGATGCGATGAAAAAAACAGCTCAAGGCGGAATTGCTCCTACTTCTCCAACAACAAAACTAAACCTTTGGTCTTGTAATATTGGCGGCGGAATTTTAGGTTATGCACAATTTCCAGGTGGTTCTTCGTCTACAGATGGTGTAGTTATCGATTCTCGTTATTTCGGATTATCTGGTGCAGCAAATGCTCCATTTAATTTAGGAAGAACTGGTACTCACGAAGTTGGACATTGGATGAATTTACGTCACATTTGGGGCGACGCAACTTGCGGAAGCGACTTAGTTGCAGATACACCAACTCATAACGAAGAAAATTATGGAGTTCCTGCTTATCCACATTACAGCACATGTTCTGGAACGCCTGTAGAGATGACAATGAACTACATGGATTATGTTGATGATCAAGCAATGTACATGTTTACAACAGGGCAAAAAAACAGAATTGCAGCGATTTTTACCACTGGAGGTGCTAGAGCCGCTTTTGCACAATAATTGCTAACAAAATAATGCAAAAAGCGAGATGTAATACGTCTCGCTTTTTTTATTTGAGCTATAATTTTAAAATGCTTTTTCCTATATTTATAGTCTAAATTTTAACCATGGTCACATCAAAAACTATTTCGAACGGAATTTTAAGAGCTTTAGCAACCATCTTAATAATTGGTATCGTTTTATATTTTTTATATGAAATTCAAACTGTAATCGTTTACTTGTGTATTTCTTTACTGTTATGCTTAATTGCAAATCCGTTAATCTTGTTTTTGAAAAACAAATTAAAATTTGGTAATTCGATGGCAGCAACAACCACAATTATACTTTTTATCTTTTTAATTGTTGGATTTATTTTGTTGTTTGTCCCTTTAATTATTTCTCAGGCCAATAATTTAGCTTTGTTAGATACGGCTCATCTTCAGACAAAATTTATAGAAACCGAAAAACACCTCGAAGAATATTTTAATATTCAACACATTGATTTAAACAAAATTATAAAAGATTCTAAACTTACTTCTGTACTGGATTTTAGTTATTTTACGGGATTCATAAATTCGATTATCAATTTTATGGCCGATATGGGAATGGGATTGGTATCGGTATTTTTTATTACTTTTTTCTTTATTAAAGATCAAGACATTTTTAAAGATCAAGCCAGAAGAATACTTCCGGACTCAAATGAAGACAAAATTTTAAATTCAATTACGAAAATAAACCATCTTTTAACCCGATATTTTATTGGTTTATTATTACAGTTAATTGTCGTTTTTATTCTTTATTTAATTGTCTTATTGATTTTTGGAAATAAAAATGCCTTTGTTATCGCTTTCTTATGTGCAATTCTAAACATAATTCCATATTTAGGACCAATTATCGGAACTACTTTGGCTGGAATTTTGACTATGATTAGCATGATCGGACAAGATTTTCAATCTGAAATTCTGCCAACGACGATTTATGTAATTATTGGCTTTTTAATTGTTCAAGCGATTGACAATAATGTAAGTCAGCCAATAATTTCGTCAAAAAGTGTAAATTCGCACCCGTTAGAAATATTCTTGATTATCTTAATTAGCGGTATTACATTTGGAATTGTCGGAATGATTATTGCCGTTCCAGCTTTTACAATGATAAAAGTAATTTTAAAAGAATTTTTCCCTAACAATAAAATTGTCTCTGTATTAACCGAAAGAATTTAGCTTTGAACACTTCTATTTTGCATCCAGATATTCAGGAATTTATAATTCGAAATACTGGTGCAGACATTACAAAAATGGCGCTTCAGAAAAATCCGTTTCCTGAAGTCGATTGGATTTTAATTTTAAATCAAATTGAAGCGCGTTCTAAAGCAAAAGACAAACTTCCGACTTGGTTCTCTACAGAGAACATCCTTTATCCAAGTAAAATTTCTGTAGAACAAACTTCTTCAGAAAAAACAGCTGCTTACAAAGCGGATTTAATTTCTGGAGAAACTTTAATTGATCTTACTGGCGGTTTTGGTGTTGATGATTATTATTTTTCAAAGAAATTTAAATCGGTTACGCATTGCGAAATAAACGACGAATTGTCTTTGATTGTGGCGCATAATTTCAAAAAATTAGAAGTTGAAAATTGCACTTTTTTTTCAGGCGATTCCATTCATTTATTACAAGAAACAAATCAGAAATTTGATTGGATTTATATTGATCCGTCAAGAAGAAATGATGCAAAAGGCAAAGTTTTTATGCTAAAAGACTGTTTGCCTAATGTTCCTGAACTTTTAGATTTTTATTTTAAAAAAGCAGATTCAGTTCTAATTAAAACTGCGCCTTTATTAGATATTTCAGCTGGATTATCAGAATTAAAAAACGTAAAAAACATTCATATTGTTGCACTTGAAAATGAAGTGAAAGAATTGCTTTTTGAAATTCATAAAAATTATTCTGGCGAGATAACCTTAAAAACGGCTAATATTTTAAAAGAAAAAACAGAATCTTTTGAGTTTGTTTTGGGCGAAGATTTATCATTTCCAACTTATGATTTGCCTGAGAAATATCTTTACGAGGCGAATTCTGCAATTATGAAATCTGGAGGTTTTGATGAAGTGAGTTCGAATTTCAAAATCGATAAACTTCACAAACATTCTCATTTATATACTTCTAAAGAATTAATTGATTTTCCGGGAAGAAGATTTGAGGTTCAAAAAGTCATTTCGTACAATAAAAATGAGATGAAAAACGAACTTGCCAATCAGCAAGCTAATATTACAACTCGTAATTTTCCTGAGACTGTAGAAAACATCAGAAAAAAGTGGAAAATAAAAAATGGCGGGAATTTGTATTGTTTTTTTACAACAGATGTAAAAGATAACAAAATAGTTTTAATTTGCACCAAAATAATCTAAACAATGAAACAACTAATTACGCTAACATTTTTTTTATTAACCTTTACCGCATTTGCCCAAAAACAAAAACCATGTGAATACAGTGTAAATGTAAATGATTCGATTGGATCTTATAAAGTGACAAACGAATACTTAATAAGTGAAAAATATTTTGGAGGAAGCTTCAATTATATTTTCTTCTCTTTAGCTCAAACTGACGGTTTGCCAACGCTTAATCTGCAATCTATTCAGAAAAGTAAAGATTTTATTAAAGCCAATTGTTTTGATAAAAATTCGAAAATCTTCCTTCAATTAGAAAACGGAAAGATTGTTACGCTAATGCACATTAATCAAGAAAGCTGTGGTACATTGGTTCACGACGACAAAGGCTATGACAATCGTATAAACACTGGAGTTTTTATGTTTCTGAAGGATAATTTTGAAGAATTGAAAAAATCTCCAATTTCGATTATGCGAATAAAATATCTTACGAACGTAGAAGATTACATTGTAAAACGTGAACTAACTTCGGAGTTAACGGGTAAAGTTACAAACCCGAATACTTATTTTATGGAAAATATTAGATGCGTTGAGTAATCAATCGCATTTCCATTTTTCGTTGGCAACTTTATCTTTTAAACCCGTTTTTAAGTTATAGTGCCACCATTCAGAATCAAATGAATTAAAACCATTTTTGATCATAGTTTTTTTCAAATATGCTCTTTTAGCAAGAATTTGTTTTGAAAGCTGTTTGAAATTATGACTTGCCTGAATTCCGAAAAAATCGAAAGAAGTTCCCATATCTACTTCTTTTCCAGTTATATCGACTAAAGAAATATCAACGGCTCCTCCTCTATTATGGATGGAGCCTTTTTTTGGATCTGCCACATATTCTGGATTTGATACAATCTCCCACATCTTTTTCTGAATATCTAAAGGTCTGTAACAATCAAATAATTTAATTCTGTATCCTTTTTTCAAAAAATCATTATTGGCTGCTATAAGCGCTTTTACGGTCTTTAAACGCAGCATACATTCTGCACAATCGTAAACTTTCGCCTTCAGGAAATTGTCTTCGGTTGCGTATTTCATATCGTAAATAAAATCGTTGCTATAATCTCGTAAGTTTACAAATGTTGTGTCTGAAATTTGTGCAGTAGACTCTTCATCTGTATACGCTTCATTTTGCGCTTGTAATGATGTAAAACAGAAAAGAAGACCGAATATTATTTTTGAAAAACAATTCATTGCTAGATAATTTTAAAAAATTGAAATTAAGCAAAAAATCTCAAAACTGCCTCTACATTTGCTTCTTCTTTCGATTTAAAATTTATAATAATTAGTCTCTATAAACGTCTTAAATTCCTTTCAAAACAAACATAATTTTAATATCTTTATAAAAATTAGACCGTTATGACTTTATAATTTTATTATTAATTCTAAAAATCAATTATTATGAATTGCAGAGCCAAATACATTTCTCTAGTTCTATTAAGCACTTTTATCTTTATTTCCTGCAAAAAAGAAATTATAAAAAGTGTTCCTACCACAGATTCTACTTCTATAAAAACAGAAGCTTTAAAAACAGATAGTACGGTTTTAAATCCGATTGATTCTTTATACACTTTAGTAGATAAAAGCGTCATTGGTACGCAATTTTTAACCAAAAGCAGTTTGGCTCCGAGAATAAAAAAATTGTTAGGATCGGATTATGAAGAAATGGTTAAAAATTGGAATACAGAAACTCCTTTTGAAAAACAGGAAAATATACTTCACGCTTGGGGATGCAAACAGCATGACTGTAATTCGTATTCTTATGATTTATATATTGATGTAAAAAACAACAAAATAAATGTTTACAAATTTGCCGAATCTAAACTAACCGTTTTTAAAGAAGATAATTTTGACATCGAAATTAAAGATGGGCTTTTAAAAGATTTAAATATTAAGAAAGAGGATATTAAGAAGTAATTGATAATTGATAATTGATAATTGATAATTGATAATTGTTAATTGATAATTGATAATTGATAATTGTTAATTGATAATTGTTAATTGATAATTGTTAATTGATAATTGTTAATTGATAATTGTTAATTGTTTAAATCTCTCCTGTCATCAAAATATTTTCTTTTAAACCTTTGTTTTTAAGCATTCTGAAATGAGATCTTACTGCGTGATAAAACGGATATGATGTATATGGTAAATCATACTCTTTTGCGTAACGTCTAATAATTGGTGTTATATACGGATAATATGTGTGTCCGACGCCTGGGAAAAGATGATGCGCAACATGATGGGTAAATCCGCCGTATAAGAAATTTGCTAGTTTACTTTCTGTGCTAAAATCTTTCGTTACAATCATTTGATGCATTGCCCATGTTGCGGAGAGATTCCCATCTTTATCTGTATTCGGAAAATTGGCATCTTCGTCTACGTGAGTTGAAACTAACGCCACAACACCAAGTGCGCTTCCGCACATATGCAAACTTAACCAAGCTAAAAGAACTGTATACCAAGGCTGGTTTAAAAAGATCATTGGTATAAAAAGCAAATAAATGAGATTAATAATTTTTGCGGCAAATAATCGGTAAACTTCTTGTCTTGGAATTTCCTCTACGACCTTTTTTACATAATTGTCTTTCTTGCCAAAAAAGTCTTTAAAGTCACGAATATAAATCCAATTTAAGCTATAAAGCGGATAAATAAACCACATGTAAATATGTTGGTATTTATGATAATCGAATAATGGACTATTGGGGAAAATTCTAATAATATTGCTTTGTTTAATGTCAATATCCCAATCTGGCACATTTGGATAGGCATGATGCAGTCCGATATGTCTTCTCATCCAAAGCCAATGATTACTGCCAAAAAGTTCTAAAACATATAAAAACCATTGATTATGTTTTGATTTTTTAAATAAAGCTCCGTGTGCGGCGTCATGAAAGGCATTTATAAATAAGACAATCATGGTAATACCAGACAGAATATAAAAAAGAAACAATAAAGGAGTTTTATTCCCAAAAATCAAAATACAGGCATAAAACAAAAAGAAAGCGGCAAGAAGTCCTAAAGACTTCACTACATTCAACAGGTACAAAGAAGATTTTTTTAAGACCGTTTCATTAACTTCTAAACGCATCTTTTTAAAAAAATCATCCGTTCCGGCTTTAAGATAAACCGGTCGTTTTAACTTTTCCATATAGTTATAGCTAGAAATTGTTTAACCCAAATTTAATAAAAAAAAGCTTAAAATATTAAAATTCACATATTTAACAATATCATTTTAAAACAGAAAGCCACTCATTTTAGAGTGGCTTTTGTGATTCATTAATTGGTAAGTTTGTTTGATATTTTTGGAAAATTATAATTATTCCTCAAATTTCTTTTCTGCTAAGCGCAATCGAATATTATGAATACGACCTTCGATTTCTTCCAAATCATTCAGAATATTTCTTTTTTCATAAACTGCGCCAGCTTCGTTAACCATATTTTGCTCTTTTTCTGGAGCAAATAGATCATTTAAATCTACATCTGGAAAATTTTTACTTAAACTAATAATAAATTCAGAACCAATATTAGCTGTACCATGTAAATATCTTCCAATCATTGCTGGGCTAAATCCTAAAATTGCCCCTACCTCTTTTTGCTTTAATCCTTTAGCTTTAAAGAATTTGCTTAGTTTTTCGTTGTACATCATCATTTAAATTCAACACAAAATGTAGTCATAATATATTTTTTAACATAAAAAATACTAATAAAATATAATATTATTCTTACATTTACATTAAATATGGAAATATTAAGTTATAAACTGCAAATATATGTCAAAATTAATCAATAATACAGATTTTAAAGAAGATAATTCTCACAATCAAAAAGCTTATGAATTTATTAACAAGCATTTACCTTCTACGTATGTTGACTTAACTATTAATCGTTTAGTTGAAAAAGGACACACTGCTCCTAGCAAAGCTTTAATTAGAAACGTAAAAAATAGAACTATACTTAGAAATGATATTTTACTTGCTTTAGTAGAAGTTGCAAATGAAAATAAACAGGCTATCGAGAGAATTAATTTTTTGATTTCTTAATTCAAATTCAATCTATAATAAAAACTTCAGCATATTATGCATAATCAAACCACTACAGAATTTAACGATAAATTTCCAGAGAAGGAAAAAGACTCAAATTTTGAACAAAATATGATAGTACCTACTACAGATTCTTTTTATCTGTACGGAATGACTTTTGAACAATATCAAGAAGGAAAAGAAATTCATTCTAAATACTTTGATCAGTTGAAGAATTTAGTCAATTAAAGTTTCCAGAATTATTCAATTTATAAAGACCTTAAAATATACCCATACCTTCAGGTTTAATTGTAAATCCGAGGCGAATCATACTTTTGTGTTCCTGATAATCAATTAAACTTTCTGTATATCCGACGAACCATTGTAACGTTACATAGTAGTTTTCTTCTTTGTAAGGTCTCCAATTTAATTGTGTCTGCAGCGAACCATAATTAATTAGCCCGCTTCCTTTTCTAAAAAGAACATCGGCGCTCCAACGACCTGGTTTTATTTGGTAAGTTGCACTTGCTTCGCCATATCCAACATATTTTGTTAGTTCTGGATTATCTTCTTTATCAACTAAAGGAATCCATCCTCTAATACCGACAGTCCATCTTGGTGAAACTTGCGATTTTAATGAAAATGCCAACATATTCCATGTTCTCGAATAAATGGAGTCTCTTCCATTAGATTCGTGTTCAAACGAAATTGTGCCATAAGTAAGTCTTCCGCCTTTGAGATAGAAAGGACGCACCATTGCAACTCCAGGATTAAAGTTTATTTCAGAAAATGGTTTTGAACTTGCGTAAATATCCCAAAAAGCTTTCTGTGTATACATTAAGTACGGAAAGAAACCTCCCAAAATTGGTTTTGAGTTTAATCTAAGCTTAAAACTAACTTGATATTTGACGTCGGCAGAATTTCGTGTAATAGGTTCATCTAGCGGCACTCCAGTTAGGAAATAATTGTCTCGATGTACTGAAAAACTGTTTTCTTTTAATAAAGAATCTGCTGCTCTAAAGTTTTTTTTCTCTTCTACAATTTGAGAATTAGATTGTATTGAATATAAAATAAGGAAAATTAATATCGATTTTAAACGCATTATTACTTGTGATTTAGGGTTTTATTTAAAGCCTTTTACACTAAGTTACGTTTTTTTAGTATTCAATAAAAAATATTTTAAATTTCGATTCCAAATTTTATAATTGGAAATCTATTTTCAATAAAAACAAAAAACCACTCAAAATGAGTGGCTTTATTTAAATTTATATAAGAAATGCTTATAAATGATTTACATCATAAAAAACAAAGCTCTTTGAAGAACTTCAAGCTGTTTTTGCTGCATTTGTGACTTTCCGAAGGTTTTGTTGGATATTTTTGGAATTAAACTAGAAGATTTAAAATAGCTTCTTAAATCCTGAAAAATCTCAGTTTTACTTTTTGATGCATCAATCAAAATTAGATCTTTAATTTCTTCTATCATAGATAAACTATTGTAGAGATGTTTACTAAATAAACAAACCATAAAATTTGTATTTATTCCTTCTAACTCAAAGAAGTCCAATAGTTCAGAGTATTCGTAAACTACAAATACAGAATGATCGTAAGCATTTGACTTTTTTTCGTTTTCTAATAAAAATGAATCCTCAGAAAATTCAAATTCATCTTTAAATTTTCTTTTGAACATTTTTAAAAAAATCCCCTTATTATCACGAACCAGAACTCTTTCTTTATTGACCATCTCTTAAAACAAATTATATTTTAATGATAAACACCCCGTTATATATTCCGCGTATATTAATTATACCGGAATTTGATTATGAAAAAAACAAAGCTTTAGCTATTTTGAAAAATAGCAAAGCCTATAGTAATCTTAGTCTGAATTTTTACTAGAATAATGTAAAAAACCAAACGAATAGATTCTATAAAAAAATACCAAAAACAGAAGGGGCTATTATTTATCGCTAAAAGGGACTTTTATTGATACAAATCGAATAAAAGTGATTAGGCAACGTATAACAAGGAAAGAGTCTGCAGGATTAAAGATTTGCTAAAAAATCTAAAAAAAGAGACTAAAAATGGAAGATTTTGGAGAGCTTCGAATTAATGGGCGACAACTTTTGCACTACGACCAAATCTAAAAGGGATAAGCCCGATATTTTTCGAGCTAATTCCTTTTAGATTTAATCATAAAATCGTCTAAACTTTTGGATGTATTCTATTTTTACTCAATCAAAAAATGAGAGTAAAAATTCAAAAAGTAAATATTTTTTATTTCACTTCACTAAAAAGCACACTTATTAGATTTAACTTAATTAATAAGCGTACAAAGGAAAAATCTAAATATATACAGTCTTAAACACCAACATTGTAATTTTGAGTTTCTGACGGACTCAAAGTTTTCAATTTTTTGATTTTGTCATTCAATTTTAAAATTCGATCCAATTGTTTTTGTTGGATTGTGTATTTAGTATAATATTTATACCATTCTTTTCCGATAAAAAAGGTTGTAACAGAAACTCCTGTAAGTAAACCGATTAAGTAATTAGTTATGTCCATGATTCTATTAGTTTTATTAGTTTATTTTTTAAAGTTATTTTGAGTTTATTTTTAAGTTCATTATTTATTAAAAGGCGTTTTTATCTCCTTTTAAGGTTACAATTACAGTTAAGAAGCAAATTTTAATATCTTTTATTAAGCTCCATCGCTGAACATATTCAATATCTGTTGTTACGCGTCGTTTCATATCAGATACTTTTTTTGTTTCTCCGCGCAGACCCGAAACTTGAGCTAAACCTGTAATTCCAGGTTTAACAAAATGACGAACCATAAAATTATTGATGTGGTCGTTATAGTCTGACGTATGTTTAATCATGTGAGGACGAGGTCCTACTACACTCATATTTCCAATCAAAACATTAAAGAACTGCGGCATTTCATCTAAGCTTGTGCGACGGATAAACTTCCCTATCGGTGTTACCCTACTGTCGCCTTTTTGAGCTTGTTGCGCTTCATTTGCATTATTAACGTACATGCTTCTAAATTTATAACACCAAAAGCTCTGATTCTTTTTTCCGGTTCTCATTTGTTTGAATAAAACTGGTCCTGGACTTTGTTTTTTAATGATAATCGCCAACAAAGGATATAACCAAGACAAGACGAAAACAATAACCAAAATGCTGAAAACTAGATCAAATATTCTCTTTGCTAATCTGTTATATGCATTCTGCAAAGGTTCAAAACGAGGTTTTATAACATGAAAATTATTTAAATGGCTTGAGTTGAAATGCTTTTTTGAAATAGACGAAAAATCCGGCACAAATTTCAAACGCATACAATGTTTATCTCCTAGCTCAAAAAAATCATTCAGATCTGAAATAAAATCAGGTTTAGAAACAATGTATAATTCATTAATATTATCTCTCGATGCTTTATCAATTCCTGCACAAAGTGCTAAAGAAAAATCTTCATTGTTGGTGTATTCTTCAGATGAATTTTCATTTAGAATACCAACAAAATTGATAAAGAACGAATTGCTTTCTAGATGAGAGGCTAATTCAATACTTGTCTTATTAAAGCCCCAAATTGCAACTGTATATTGTCTAAAAACCCATCCTTTGATCTTTCCTATAACTAATGTGAAAAGAATTCTGGATAACAAAAAGTAAGACAATAAGAAGCTTAATTGGATCAAATTGGCTTTGGTTCCGAAGAAATACAAAACATCATCTTGAAAGATGAAAATGTATCCGTGCCATAAAACTCTTTGTGTAAAGAATGCACGCCAGCTGTTTCTAAAAAATTCATCTAAACTGAAAAGAACGTCTACTCTATATAATTGAAAATAAGTAACTGAGAACAACCAGCTTAGAATTGTAATAGGAATCATTTTATTTACAAATAAAGTATTCCAACCTACTTTCTCTTCAATCGCAAAATTCAAAAATATTATTGTGCCAAACACCATCGCAATCATATCGGCAATAGCACAACACATTATGAAGGTAAATTTATGTCTGTTTCGCATTTCTTATTTTTTTCAGTAAATTATAACTTAACGCTCCTGTAAAACTTCCTATAACTCCGTAAAAAACATCCATTAAATCTGGACTTCTTCTCTGAATTACAAACTGCCCTCCTTCGGCTACACACACTATTATGGCTGCAATAATTATATTTTGTATAAAACTTAAATTCTTGTTATAATTTATATCTGTTTGCCCTTTTTGATCTGCATATATTTCTAATAAAAAGCCAACAGCCACAAACGGAACAGCAGTACGCAAATTGTAATAATGATTACTCCAGTTCAAAAGCCATCTTGGCAAATAGGTTTCACTAGACAAACTTGGATCAGAGAGCCAAGAGAAGTAAAACACAACCCCGATAACTGTCAGCAATAGTATAAGAACTATTTTGTTAAACATTTTTTAGTTTTAAATTTTAGTAAATAAGCCGAAATTGGTCAAATAAAAGACTGATTTTAAGCTTCTTTTACTCTAAGCCCTTTTTTATACCAAGGCCTCTTTGCTTGTGCTTCTTGATACTTATATCCGTAACTTGCGCCATATCCGTATCCGTAAGCCGTTTTCATATTTACTCCGTTTATAAGAATACCTACATTTTTGAGCTGTTCTTTTTTAATTAAATTACTTGCCTGAACTAGATTACTCTTATCTGTATAATCATATTTTACAACGAATACCGTCACATCTGCCAAATGGCTAAAGTTTAATGTATCTGAAACAATTTGCACTGGCGCAGTATCCAGAATTATATAATCATAAATCTCTCTTGCTTCTTCAATCAATGTTTCGAAATTAGAATTGGTAATCAATTGCGAAGGATTTGGAGGCGTTTCACCAGCAAATAAAACATCTAGGCTTTCTGAAAAATTATTGTCTTTTTGCAAAAACTCTTTCCAATCATCTGTTTTATTAGCTAAGAAATCTGAAAGTCCAGAAGCTCTTCTATCGATACTAAAATAATCATGCAATTGAGGATTTCTTAAATCTACACCAATTAGCAATACTTTTTTATTCAGATTACTAATGGTGATTGCATTATGAAAAGCGCAGAAAGATTTTCCTTCTCCTTGAATTGCTGATGTATATAAAATGACGTTTCCTTTACTTTCTTTTTTTCTTGGTAATAAATAAGACACATTTGAAACTAAGGCTCGAGATGCTTCTGCAATCATAGAACGTGATGTAGCTGTATTGTCTAATTTGTCATTTGATTTAATTTGAGGAATATGTCCTAAAATCGGAATATTAGAAAGTACTTTCTCAATATCATCTTCATTGTGTATTTTAGTATCAAAATATAAACGCAAATATGTAATTCCGAATGGAAGCAATAAAGCAAACATAAATGAACCAAGCATAAATACTTTAGGTTGAGGAAAAATGGCAGAATAATTTGTTTCTGGCGCATTTAAAGTTTTTAAATTCGACTCTAAAATGGCACCATTTAAAACAGCTTCTTCTTTCTTTTGCAATAATGCTACATAAGTTTCTTCTTTCAAACTTAGGTTGCTATTAATGTTTCCTAAAACTTTATCTTGGGTTGGAATGCTTTTAACTTTTGCTTCAGCAATACTTTGCTCTGCTCTGTTAGCTCTGCTGTTTTGATTTAGAAAGTTCAAATAACCTTCAAGCGTATTTATCAATTCTTGTTTCTGAACTCGTAATTGTGTCATCAAACTAATATAAGCTGGATTGTTTTTTTGAGCTCTTTCTAAAATCATCTGACTGTCCATAATCTTTGCATTATAACTTATAAGCATCTGATTTACTGACTGAGAGTCCAAATTATAACCTGTTCCTAAAGTTTGAGTAGGAGCAGCTCGTTTAATATCATTTAAAGCAAAATTGGCAAGCGAAATTTGTTTTTCATTTTGCGAAGAACTTTCTTTTTTCTGAGTTCTATCTGCAGTTTGTTCAACAACATAATTGTCCATTACCGCAATGTCGTTGTTTTGTAAATATTTTTCTTTTACACTTTCGATCGAATCTTTCTCTTTTGTAAAGTTTTTGATTCTCTGATTTAAGTAAGAAACTGTATTTCTAAATACTTTTTGCTTGTTTAGAACAATACTTTTATCTAAAAGAACAATAATTTCGCTTAAAATTTTTCTTGAACGATCTGGACTTACGCTAACATGGCTAAGCTCTATAACTCCTTTTGCTTTTTCATCTGCTGCAACAAAAAGAGATTCTTTTAAATCTTTTAAAGCAATCGCTGTTGGTTGAATCACTACTTTATATTCATTTTCGAAATAAAGAGTTGGATTCTTTTTTGCTTTAGCCGATAATTGAATTTTAAATGGCAATCCTTCAACTTTTTCATTTGAAGCATATCCTTTTACATTGTACGTTTGTTCAGTCTGAGGATTTGTTACAGTAAAACCATCTCTAATTACTTTAATTTCGTAAGTAACTTCAGGAAGAGAATCTTTCGAAACAGTTGGTATTAAAGCAAAAGGCACTTCATTTACATTATTATTTTGAACCGTATATACTTTTTCGAAATAAGAGAAATTCAAATTTAATTTCTTTACAACATCCAATAAAAATTCATTCGAAGTAATTAATCTGATTTCGTCTTCCAAATTATCTTCACTACTTTTTTCAGCTGTACTAATTGTAATTATTTTAGTTTTATCTTCTTGCTTTTTGTCAAACAAAATAGTAGCCGAAGTTTCATATGTAGATGGCGTTATTTTAATAAAAATAAAAGCTGCACCCACAAATACTATCAAACTCAGTACGAACCAAGGCCAATATCTCAAATACTTTAAAAGTTCTTTTTTGAAATCCATAATTATTTAATTAAATACAGTTGCATTAATCACAACAGGTAGATTCTAATTCTGAAATACTTATATAATCTTTTTAAACACTTGCCTTTTTATTGGGCAATAACAATAATCAAAGCCGAAAGTGACGCTACAATTCCCAGCAATTGAATTGGATCTTTGATAAGTCCTCCACTATTAGCTTTTAGTTTATTTGGAGTTACCACAATTACATCATTTTGTCTGATTCTAAAATTTGGATTAGACATCCAAGAAGCTGTCGTAAGATCAATATGATATACTAAACGTTTTCCATCTACTTCTCGAATCAGTTTAATATCTTTTCGAATAGCTGAATAAGTTAAATCTCTTGCCATTCCTATTGCATCTAGCAAACTGATCGATTCTTCGCTAAAAGGAATTACGCCTGGTGCATTAACCTCTCCTAAAATGGTAAATTTGTTATTAAGCACTCGAACCTGTACAGTAGGATTTACCAAGTAATTCTCGTTTATTAAACGCTCTTTTATTTTAATTTCTGCGTTAGCTGGCGTTAATCCACCAACTTTAACTTCATTAAGAATAGGCATCATAATAGTTCCCTGCGGATTAACCAAATAACCTGACAATTTCATCATTTCAACTGAGTTTTGTGCGGTTGTAACTCCTGCACTCATGTTAAAAGGTGCCGCCACAACAGGGTTAAGATCACCAATGTCAATTTTTAAGATATCGTTAGGCTGAATTTTAGGCGATGTATAAGTTAGCGTTGAATTTGCATAACTATCCAAATCTTGCAAATACAGCATTTGTTTTCTGGTAGTACAAGACCCCAACATTAATAGCGATAAAATAAAAGGAAAGAAAAATTTCTTCATGTTAACGGTGTATATATTAATATTTTTTATCACTCTAGAATTATTGAACGATGTACTGTTTTAAAGCAAGACCTTTTTTAAGAAATACTGCTTGTGCTGCTGTTAATCCGTGATATTTATAGATTCTGTAGTCTTCATTTAAAACTTTTAATGCCGTTTTAAAACTCGTACTCATACCTCCCATTCTCATTTTAACGATATACTTATCGATGTAGCTCATTTTGATTTTATACTTGTATAAATAGCGAAGTAAAAATTCTGTATCTGAAGCTATTTTAAAATCAAGATTATACAACCCATGTTTATCAATTACACTCTTCTTCAAGTAAACAGTTGGATGCAAAGGCAACCAGCCTCCTTTTACTTTTTTAAGACTAAAAACGCCTCCAATTCTATCGCGAACTAAACGTTCATCAGAATCATTGGTTACGTAAACTCCATCACCATAAATGCCCTCAATACTTGAATCTGTATTAAAACGAGCAGCAATTCTCGAAATGGCTTTTGTATCGTAGAATTCATCATCAGAATGCATTAAACCAATTACGTCTCCAGTTGCCAATTTCAAACCTTTGTTTATGGCATCATACATACCTTTATCTGGTTCAGAAATATACTGGCTTATTCTGTCTTTGTAAGATTCTATAACCTTCTGTGTTCCGTCTTTAGAATTGCCATCAATGATGATGTATTCGATGTCGTGATAATTTTGAGACAACACACTTTTGATCGCTTTTTCTATAGTCGCTTTCCTGTTGTAACATACTGTGATAATAGTGATTCTCATAATAATTACATTTTAAAGTAAATGTTTTTCATAATTTCAAGGTAAAACTAAAACAAAAGAACGCCACTAGAAAAACTTCTCGACGAAGCGCCACAATCCTCGTTAAAACCCAAATTTTATACTATTGATGTCCTTAATAAGGAAATTGCAAAAAAGAAAAGAGTATAAAGTGATACTTCCGAATTTGTCGAAAGAAGTTTATTGATTTAACAATAACTTGTCGAAATAGTTAATTGTAGTAACTAAACCTTCTTTCAATTGAATCTTAGGTTCCCAACCACTTAATTTGCTTTTAGCCAAAGTAATATCTGGCTGTCTTTGCTTAGGATCGTCTTTTGGAAGTTCTAAATGAATGATTTTCGATTTAGAATTTGTTAATTCAATAACTGCTTGAGCAAGTTCAAGCATTGTAAACTCATTTGGATTACCCAAATTTACCGGACCAAGAAAAGCGGGATCAGAATTCATCATTCTAACCATTCCTTCCACTAAATCATCAACGTATTGAAAAGAGCGAGTTTGCAGTCCATCTCCAAAAATGGTAATATCTTTTCCTTGCAAAGCCTGCACGATAAAATTAGAAACTACTCGTCCGTCTGCAGGATTCATATTAGGACCGTAAGTGTTAAATATCCTGATGATTTTGATAGCCACTTTATTTTGATTGTGATAATCCATAAATAATGTTTCGGCACAACGTTTACCTTCATCATAACAAGAACGAATACCAATCGGGTTTACATGTCCCCAATAATGTTCTGGCTGAGGATGTACAAGTGGATCTCCATAAACTTCACTTGTACTAGCTTGCAAAACTTTCGCGTTTACACGTTTTGCCAATCCTAAAACATTAATTGCTCCCATTACAGAAGTTTTTATTGTTTTGATTGGATTATATTGGTAATGAACTGGAGATGCCGGACAAGCAAGATTGTAAATCTCATCAACCTCAGCATAATATGGCTCTGTTATATCGTGTCGAACCATTTCAAAATAAGGGTTATCCAACAGTTCTATGATATTAGATTTGGCTCCTGTGAAATAGTTATCTAAGCAAATTACTTCATTTCCTTCGTTTAGTAATCTTTTGCACAAATGTGAACCTACAAATCCAGCTCCACCAGTTATTAATATTCTTTTCATATTAATTTATATTGTTTTTTATTGAATTTACTTTGGTTTGAATTTGAAAAAAATAATGTGACTTAAAACGTGCCAAGTAAAATCCTTCTTTACCATCTAGAAATCCTAATTTTAAAAAATAGGCTCCAATAAAATAAACCGCAGGAAGCAAACCTGTATTTAAAAGACCGTATTTAATCTTTTGGTTAAATGAAAGAAGTTCGTTTTTAGATTTCTTTAATTGAAGATAACGTTGTGCTTCCCAAGAAGAATAGGCATTGTGTTTGGCTATATAATGTTCTAAGTTTTTAAAGTCTTTATGAACAACTTTAGATTTAATGACACCAACTTTTCCTTCTATAATAGGATGTTCATGAACCTCCATATCCAAATGGCTCCACAAATCTTCTTCGATTTTTTCGTAAGCTCCTTTAGATTTCTTAAAAAGAGCCGACTTTTGAAATCCGTAACCATATTTAAGTTTTCTTCCCATAAAATAGTTTTCAAACTGTATGGTAAATCCGTTATAATTTGGATCTAAGGTTTTTATTGCCACTTCATCAACAAATGCTTCTGTAACAAATTCGTCTGCATCCAAAAACAAAATCCATTCATGGCGAAGATTTCCGTTTTGAAGCGTCCAATTACGCTTTTTAGGAAATTTTCCATTCCATTCAAATTGTAATACTTCGGCTCCCTTTGCTTTTGCAATAGCTATAGTATCATCAGTGCTGCCAGAATCTACCACGATAATTTGATCAAATCGTTTTAATTTATCCAAACAAGAAGGTAAATTAAGTGCTTCGTTTTTAACAGAAACGACTACGGTAATTGGAATTTTATTCAAAGCTTCTAGATTTTATAAGTTTAGCGGGATTTCCGCCTACAATAGTATTTTTTTCTACGTTTTTTGTAACCAAACTTCCTGCACCAACAATAGCATTTTCTCCTATTGTTAATCCTGGCATTATAATGGCTCTTACCCCAATAAAAACACCTTTTTCTATCGTTATTTTTTTTGTAATCAAATTGAAAGCAGGATTATCAAAAGCATGTGTTCCCGTGCATAGATAAACTTCCTGACCTACTGTGGCATGCTCGAATATTTCTATAACTCCTAGTGAATAAGCATTGGCTCTATCTCCTAGACAAGCATGATCATGTAAAATCAAATTCCAAGGAATCTGAATTCTCGCTCTTTGATGCACAAATGGTTTTCCATAAATTTTGCATCCAAATAATTTCAGCCAGAACAATCTCCAGGCATTAGCAGGTTTGGGTGTCCAAACACAAAATAGTAACCAAACATATTCCCAAAGCAGCATTTTTACTCGCTTTGAAATTGTCCACGGCGAATCATAAGGCGAATTCTGACTGTATTCTATTGTAGTGCTATCCATTTAATATTGATTGAAAATCCTCGATAAACATTTTGGCAATTTTAACTGTAGAAAAATCATCAAAGACTTTTCTCCCATTCAAAGAAATTTTTTCACGAAGTTCTGTATCGGTCATCAATCTCGTAAGTTGTTGAGAAAGTTCCTGTACTTGATTACTGTTGCTTTGATTAAATCTCAAACAATTTACATCATCAAGTGCATATTCATTAAAACAATCGTGATTAGAGAGAACTGTTGCGCATCCGTAAGACATTGCTTCTCTTGGAGCTACAGGGCCTGCATCTCCAGTTCCATCTTGTATAGGGTAACAAAAAATTTTAGATTCAAAGTAGAATTTTGATAAGGCGTCTTGATCGTAAACAGATCCAATAAAATTAACATTCCCTTTTTTACTTTTCAAACTTTCATAATATGCTTCTCCGCCGCCGCCTTCTGCTGGATCCCAAGGACCAACAATATTTAAAGTCCAATTTTGAGCAATATGTTCTGGAATGCTGTTGAAAGCGTCAATTAAAACATGAACACCTTTTTCTTTATCCAAACGGCCAACGAATAAAATGCTGTTGTTTTTTTCAGTTTTAAAATCTTTTAATTGAAAAGGAACAGGGTTCGGAATGTAAGAGATTTTATCATGATCTTTAGGTTTAAGTTTTTCTTTTACTAAATCAAAAATCATTGGAGAACAAGCTCTAAACCTACTAGCATTTGAGTACAATTTCATTTGCCATTTAGGTCTTCTTTCTACGCTTACATAAACTTTACCTTTTCTTTTATTTCTAAAAAAAATAGGCAACCAAAAAGTATTCGATACGACAATATCACTATCTATGTGTTTTAGTGTTCGTAAAGTGTATATTAAATCGTAAAATTTTAAAACGATTAAACTTTTTGGCGTAGCAAAACCTTTAACACGAATATGTGAAACTCCATTTATAGTTTCTTCATTTTCAAATGATGGATAAGACCTGCTAATATGCGTAACTTCATGACCTAAACTAACAAACTCTTGTCCTAGTTTGTAGTATATTTTTTCGACTGCACCTCCTAATATTGGAGGAACTGGAATAAAAGCTCCTTGAACTATCGTAATTTTCATTTTTAAACCGTTTTATACAATTCAAGCATTTTTTTACCTACGTTTTTCATATCATATTTACTAATGACCAAATCTCTTCCATGTTTCCCCATCATTTCTAACAGCATTGTAGGTGAATTGAAAACTTTAAATAATGCTTTTTCTAAATTTGCAACCGACAAATCGATCCACCAGCCACATTTATGTATTTCTAAATCTTCCCAAGGTGTTCCGTGAGTTGTAATTACCGGAACTGCAACTGCAAGAGCTTCTGCTACAACAATTCCAAAATTTTCACTATGTGTAGGTAAAACCATTACATCTGCAGATCGAAGAAAATCCCATTTTTCTTCGCCATATTTTGCTCCAACAAAATGTACGTTTTTTAAATCCTGAGTACTTTGCAGAAGACTTTCTATATATTCTTGTTCACCACTTCCAGCAATTTCAAGCGTCCAGTCTTCAGTATTGCTTGTACGCCAAGCATCTAAAAGCAATTCGATTCCTTTTTTAGGATGGATTCGAGACATGAATATCATTTTTTTAGTTCCGTAATTTTCCTTGATTTTTTTCACATCTTTTAAGTGAATTCCATTTGGAATAATGTGAATTGGATTTTTAAAACCCAGCGCCTGAATATTTTCCGCCTCCATTTTTGCTGTTGCATGAAGACATATTGAGCGCTTAAGAGCCGTTTTTTGATATAACAATAATGCTATTTTTTTCTTTATCGGATTATGAGCCATAATCCAAGGCTCTAGCATACCATGTGGAGATACGATTACTTTTATTCCTAATTTTTGAGCTTCATTTTGAAAAACCCAATTTTGAGGAGTCCAAATACCATTAATGTGAACAATATCTGGAGCTTCATTTTTCAAAAAAATGCGATACTCATTAATTAAAGAAAACCAGCGAGATATTTTATTATTAAAAAATTTCACAGGAACTCCTTCTATCGAAATTGGATCTTTAGAAACGCCTGTTGCAATACTAAAAGTGGTATCCTCTTTTAGCTCTTTACTTAACAAACGAATATATTCTGTTGTTCCTCCGCCGCTCTTATCAATACTGGCTATGTAATGAATTACTTTCATATATCTTGTAAAATTTCTTTATAAATGGTTTCGATCGAATTGACGAAACCTTGAGCAGAAAACTCTTTTGAGCGCAAAATTGATTTTGATACAGCATCTTTACGTTCTTCTGGACTAAACTGAATTATTCTTTCTAATTCTTTAGCAGCAATCAATTTCCACTCTAATAATTTTTCTGAATCACTAGGTTTTTTTGGAATATAAAAACCTGCATCTGATGCAACTTCTTTCATCGGATCTTCATTTGTTGTAATAACCAAAGTGCCAGAAGCCATTGCTTCTACGATTGGCCATCCAAAACCTTCATATAAAGAAGGAAAAAGCATTACAGAAGCACCTTGATAAAACTGTTGCAATTGTACATCGTCAATATTATTTATAAAATAAATTGATTCTGAAGCGATCGAATTTTCCTTAAAAGCAATCATCTCTTCAGTCGGATTTTCTCCAGCCAAAATCAAGGGCAATTCTATTTTAAAATCGTTAGCCCATTGATCGTAAATTTGTAAAACTCCTAATTTGTTTTTATAAAAAGCATTACCGCCAACATGCAAAACATATCCTTTAGATAAATCGATGTTATGTTTTTGGGACAATTTTTCTCTAATAAATGAACAATCTTTTGCGGGTTCAAAATTCTGATTCATACCGTTGTAGACTACTTTAGAAACTACGGGTTTTCTGTTTAATAAAGAATGCAGATCAATTTGAGTTTTTTTAGAAATCGATATAAAATTTTTCGCTTTACTATAACCTAAAAAAATAAACTTTTGGTAATACTTTCCGCTTAATCCTGTTTTATTTTCTTGCAATAAACCAAAAGCCGATTGTTGGGCTAAAAAGTCATGGCAATGCACTACATGAAATCTTTTTTTTACTAATGGAACCCAAGGACCTAGCGCATTATCAGAAAAAACAAAAAGTGTTTCTTTATTATAATTAAGTAATCTGAATTTTACTTGGATTGGAAAAACAATATACTGATCCAGATAACCAAGCCATTTTTCAAGAAACGGTTTCTTAAACGAAAGTTTAAAAAAGAATGCTTTTGGGCTCCATACTGTTAGCTCATGCCCTTTTTCTTTCATCCCAGCAATTATCATTTGAGCAAATCGAGGCATGCTTTTGTGTCCTAAAAAAGAAGGATGAGTAAATAATACTATTTTCATCTATCTTGACTCAAATTCATTTTTAAACTTGCTACTAAAAGACCAACCGTAAGAACAGCACAGCCTAACATACTTGGTTGAGCCCATTGTCCGAGAACAATTAAATATAAAGCTGTACCACAAAACGTTAGTGGTAATAATCTATCTTCTTGCGGTAATCTTATTGACTTGACAAATAAGCTAATTGCCAGAACCAATCTTAAAAAAATAAGTCCGCCACCTAAAATAAGTCCTTGTTCACCACCTACTCTACCCAGTTCATCTTCAGCAATTAAGAAAGTATTACTTCCTGAAAGCATTTGTGCACCCGCATTGGTTCCCATTCCTAATTTACCCACAAAAAAGGGCATTTTTAGTAAATTTGCTATTGGTCTCACAAAATCTCCCACAACTCTCGAGAAAAAAGATTGTTCGAAACCACCGCTTTGACCGCTGGCAGTATCTACTCTACTCATAAAGACTTCTGTTCCTAAATTAAAAATTGTTGTAGTATTTTGTAAAATGAAAAATAACACGAATAGTATCAAAATAGTAAATGCCACTTTCAGTAATTTTTTCACACTTGTCGCAGAACCGATAAAAGCAAAAACTCCTACTAATGCAACTCCTCCAACGGCTGTTCTACTTACTGTTAAGGGTAAACTAAATATCAAAGCCAGCGTACTTGCATACAATAGAATCTTAGAAACACGCTCTTTCGATAACCAAAAATAAAACACATAAACAGAAACCATAATATAAAAGGAAGCCAATCCTGTTATGAAAGAAAAAGTTCCTGGTGGTCTGAAATATCCCATTGCACCAGAAAAACCAGCGCTTCCTTCTCCACCTAAACCTCTATTGATAAAGGCTGTCTGTGGGCTAATAAATTGTAAATAGACAATTAATGTCATTATTATGTTTGCGACTAGCAAAGCATGTCCCATCTTGAGAACATCCTGTTTGGTAAAAATTGATCCGATAATAAAAATTAATGGAAAATGAACCAGCATTATTCGAGCGCCATATATTCCGACAAATAAATTACCGTGACCAAAAGTAAGCGTAACAATTAGAGCCAAAAGTGTAATAATGTATGCAAAAACTACATATCCGTTAAAGAATTTCACATTTAAACTAATTGCTTTAATGATGATGAAAATTGCAATAGGATCTCGCACAATTAGTAATGGTGTTGCCAAACTTGGCAAAACCCATTTACGCAAAGCACCTTCAAAAATCCATAAGAAAAAATACAGCCAAATTGCTATTTTTATCGAATTAAATTTTTCAATATCAGTAATATTTTCTTTCATTTAAATTTAATTACTTTTAGAATTTAGTACATTACAGATTTTACTTGCATAGTTATCCCAGCTGTAAGTATCAGCAAGTTGTTTTGCTTTTTTCCCCATTTGAAAAATTTTGCTTCTATTATCTAAAAACCAATTTATTTTTTCTGAAATGGCTTCAGGATTTCTAATTGGAACCAAAAAACCCGTTTCTTCTGCTTCAACTAAATCTTCTGCTCCTGTATTGGGCGTAATAATTATTGGCAAACCCTGACTCATAGCTTCTTGAATAACCAAAGCTCTACCCTCTACAATAGATGGAAGGCAAAAAACATCGCAACTTCTCATCAATTCTAATACTTTGTCATGCGATCTTGTAGGTTCATAAGTAAATTGTACCTGATCACTATAAAAAGAAAGTGGCGCAGCTAAAGAACCCAAAACAACCAATTCGACTTTTGAAGAATCTACTAGTTTTATAGCATCAAATAAATCGCCTAATCCTTTACGTTGTGTCATGGAACCAACAAATAAAACTCTTAACCTTTTGTTGGTATTCTTTTCTTGTAAATCAAATTGGTTGGAAGAAAAAGGCGTACCGAAAGGAGATTGAATAACTTTTTTGTCTTTTGCCCATTCTGGTAATGATTCTCTAACAAAATCACTTGCAACTACAATGGTATCAGCTAGTTCTAATTCTTTTCTTTTTCTTTCTAATTTTTGATTACTATCATTAATTCCTCCGCCTAATGTAAATGCCCAATTAGGTTTTCTTAGAGCTTCTTCATGCAGCAATTCTTGCAGAAGAGTATGATAGGCAATTGGCAAATCATAAATACATTCTAGCCCTAATTTCTTTGCCGCTTTAAAAGTTTCTAATGCTCCATCTTCATACGCATAAACAGCTGTTAAACCATTTTTTTTTGCGCTTTGAAGTTTTCTTGAAATTTTTCTATCCAAATTTTGATACACTCTATCTACACAGAAAATACCTGTTTCTGCTTTTGTTAAAGAATGCAAACTTAATTTTGAAGCAATCATTCTACCCAATTCATTTATCGGGTAAACTTCTGTATAGCTCTGCAAACCAGAATCATAAGAACGTCTTTTGATATCGCCTAAACCTTTAAAATTTGCTATTTTATGCCAGAAATTATTCGGAAATACCGCTATAGATGTATGAAATTGATATAATAATCCTTGAGTTAGAAACCCTTTTGCAATAGCACGTACATTACTATTTCCTGAAGGATGGGAAATAAGAATTTTCATGAGATGGATATTGATTTTATAAACTGATTTGCAACGCTATTCAAATCAAAACCTTGAACTGGTATTGGATTTAATTGCAAATTATTTCTTTCGTACTTAATAATGTTTGGAATATTATACTGCCCTTTTGTAGGTGTCCAATCTCTAGACACGCAAATAGCATTTATTTGATGTTCTTTATATGCAGCAAAAACACCACTTTTTTCACTCTGATAATAAGGAGTTGTAGAAATCCCGAAATCACTATTACTCAATACCTGAGATATCACATATTCTGGCTGAATACCTAAAACTTCGTAACGAATATTATAACTCTCCAATACCATTGTATAATGAGCCAACTCAGGGCCATTTTTACCAATGAAAACAAATTTTATAGGTTTATTAAATTGCCCAGAATTATTCATTAAATCTTCAATAAAATCTTCAAAAGGAGCTCCATTATGAATCGTTCCGAATAAAACAAACTGTTCAAATTCTCTAGCATCTTTTTTTATAGCCGTTAGCGGAATGTTACCACAAATTGGTAAAATTTCTGCATTAATATTCTGAGACTGAAGAAAGAATTGATATAATTTATTTTGTGTATTAACAAAATGCGTTTTAGTATTTTGAATTATTTTTTTTGCTATTAATTGCTGTAATCTACCAATACATTTATGTTTTAAAGAAGATTCTGCATCTATGCCGAGCCATAATTCATGAAACATAATATGCCATTTATGATTTCCTCTAATTTTTTTTAAATAAGAAGGCAACCAAAATGGTAATCCTTTTGGATTAAAACTGTAAGGAACATATTGTAATGAAATCCAATCAGGTTCAAAATCTTTTAAAATGGCTTGCAACCAAATTAAACGTTGCTTATTGGCAGTAGAAGCTGGAATTCTGTGTACCGTCACGGGAGTATCTTCAACAACCTGACTTTCTGTACTGTAATAAATAATCTGGTCACATAAAGCTAAAATTTGCGCCTTATGACCTGACTTTATAAGTTTGCCGCATAGTCGACGAGTATAGTCGCCTACGCCATCATTTCCAATTTCGGCAGAGCCACAAATAAAGAGAATGTCCATAGTATTGTGTACGTAAAAATTAAACTTTATAAAATCTTCCTAAAAATTTACTCATATTGATTGCCAATTGCTTTTTGCGTATTTTGGTCTTAGAATGTGCCGAAATCGGACTTTTACTATTTCTCCAATAAGCAACATCTTCCTTTCTAGGAATTCTTCCGTTAAAAAGTCTCGCAAAATGATTTACTTTCCAAGGTTTTAGACTTCCTAATGCATGAAACATGATTGCTTCTCCAGAAACGAACCCCATTCCGTCTTTTCCGACATAACTTACAGGACGATTGTAAGCTTCAATAGTCGCATTTAATGCATCTTGATCTGATTTATCAAAAAACTGAAAACCTTCCATTTTTACAATGGTTGAATTATGAGTTTGATTTAAGAAAATAGATTTATCCAGTCCGCCTATTGCATCTCCCATACTTTCTTGCAGTTTAACCCATAAGTGTAAGAATGCTATATTTTTTTTGACAACGCCAACAAAACCGCCATTTACATAAATTTGATTTTTGTACGTCAGGTCAATATTATAATTTTTAAAATAGTTTCTCCAACCTTGTCTGCGCGGGTGAAATTCTTGCAATGGCGAATTAATATCTTCACAAACTGCGACACCGCAATTAGCCCATTGTTCAAAACAAGCCCAAGAATCAATTACAACAATATCTGGATCAAAATAAAAAAGTGCTTCTGCATCCTTTGCTGGACCTTCCCACAATTCCAACATAAAATCAGGCTTGTAATTTGTTAAGCTATATCCTGTAGTTAATTCTAAAAAAATAAGTTGAATACCTTCAATAGGATTTAAAATAATGGCTTCATTCCATTTACCAATAGTTTCTTTTTTGCCTTCTAATGCCCAGCTAGGCAATACTCCTCGATAACCAACATAAATAGTACCTCGAAATCCTTTGTTATATAATGAATTCGAAAGTGCCGCTACCCCATAATGGTAATGTCCTTCAAATAATGTGCAAACAGATGAAATCATATTTTATGCTCTTTTTTTTATGAAACTGGCAGGGTTCTGCCTAAAAATGAATTGTCAGTATTTATTAATTTGATACTAAAACTATTGCTCTAATTAAGATTATAACTCAATAGTTTTTAATTTATATTTTCTTATACTGAAGTAGGATAATAACCAATTTTTCTAGCTAGTCTGCCCACATTATAATATATAGAAGAGGGCTTTTTTGAGTATAACATTTTTTTTAGCAACCAATCTTTATCAATTATTTTCATCGATTCCTTAAGAAACAGATTAGAGTTGGCTTCCTCACCTAATAAACGTTTAAAATATCCTTCTCTATCTTTAAAATCATTAATCAACCAAGTTAAAATAACTCCTTTTGATCTTTTAAAAGCTTTATTTGAAAGTGATTTGTCTATTGAAAATAATTTCTCTTGAGCTGATTGAAACATCAAAGGCCAACAATCTGTAGTTATCGATTGTGATTTTACTGCATCTTGATCAGGGTGTCTTCTCCAATAATTTATTGTTTCTTTTGTAGCGTATAAATTAAAATTCATTGCATTAGAATAGATCCAGAGCCAATCATTACCGCTATGAGGACTCGAAACGAATGGATATTTTAGTAGTGTGCTTCTTCTTGTAATAGTTAGTACAGGAAAACGTGGACCATTCAAAATCGCATCTTGCAATAATTCCTTTCCTTTCATCGGTCCTGGTTTGAAATGACGATAATAGATTGCATCTTTTTTATCATTTGAAAAAGTTGCAAACGAACCAAAAAAGACATCAATATTATTCTTTTTATTATACGCCTCTTCAAATAGTTTATATGCATTTGGCTCTATTAAATCATCACTGCATAAAATAGAAACAAAATCACCGGTTGCTTTTTGAATGCACTTGTTCCAATTAGCAAAAAGCCCAGCATTTTCTTTATTTTTAAAATACTTTATTCTATCATCATTAAATGAATTACAGATTCTCTCAAACTCGTCATGATTTGAATTATCATCAACAACTAATATTTCTGTAACTCCATCTACTAATAGTGCCGATTCTAAAGCGTTCTTAAATCCAAGAATTCTCATGTAAACCGGAATAGCAATTGTATATGTTGGTGCTTTCATAATAGTTTTTATTTAAGAGAAATATTAATGAACTTAATTATCTAGTTTAAATATTTTTAGAAAAGTAAATGTTCCATAAATTACAAGCCCCCATAGAGAACTAAATAAACTTAGCATCAATACTCCGTTAATAGTCGAAACATCAACAAAAAAAAGAGGAAAAACTGTACCGAAAATATTAAAAACCATAGTTAATATCGGATTGATAACCCAACCTCTAGAAGAAGAAAAAGATATAAAAATGCTAATACCTAAATTAACACAGCCAATTAAAACACTCAATATCATCTCATAAGATAAACCTTTATAGGATTTTCCTAAAACCATAAGTATTTGTTCTGGAAATATTGCGACCAATAAAAGTAAAATGCCACTAAGCAAAAGAATCAAACAAATTGTGTATAATACTTTTTTTAGCAAGTCATTTCTTTTTGGTGCTAATCTTGCAAATCGAGGAACGATTAATGTATTTATTAGTACACTAACAATATTTAATAGAACCGCTAATCTGCCTAAAGCTCCTAATTGTGCAACAGCTGTTGTATTTCCAAAAACAGAAATTAACCAAATTGTAATTTGTCCTGAAATACAAAAATAAATAGCTCCTGGAAGAATTTTTTTTACAATTTGCATTACTTCCTTTTCAACAGCAGGATCAGATTTTTGTGTTTTGTCTGCAAACTTATCTGCTATTTTTCGCAATTTAACGTTACCAATTACACGAGGTATTCCGTTAGCCAATAAAGCAATAAACGCCCAAGGAAAAATAAACATTGTTAATCCAAGAAACAAAAACCTCACAATACCAACTGAAACCTGATTTTTTTGTAACGATACAATATCTTGATGAAGTTTAGGAACAATTTCTAAAAGAGAATCTGATAAAGCTGCAAAGAATGCAGGAATCAAAGCACCAACAATAAGTAATGTAGTCAACCAAGAAGCATTATTATGAAGTAATAAATACATCAAAACTGGTGTAGCTACTAGTAAACTGCCAACGGCAAACTTACGGCGCAAATAAAGTCCAGTTGCAAGAACGGCACCTAATTTTTCTTTGTCTTGCCACACCTTTGCTCCTTGCGACATAATACCTGTAGAAATTCCTCCATCTGCCAAAATAGTCATCGTTCCTAACATCGTATTAGCTAGAGTATATAAAGCATATTCTTCTACAGGAAGTAAGCGTATTACTAATATTCCCGAAGCAAATCCTAAAGCTTGTATAAGAATTTGTGCGCTTCCTGTAATAGAAATCAATTTTCCCCAACTAATGATTGTTTCATACTTGGGATGCTGTTTTAATTTAATCAAAGTATCTTTCAAGAAAGTAGATTTAATAACGTTCAAAAACTTATTCTTTTTTCAAATGAAAAATTTTAGCCTTTTCCAATTCCTTTTATTTGGAAACCAATAGCTTTTAATTTTTCTGAATCCAGAATATTACGCCCATCAAATACAAAAGCTGGTTTATACATGTTGATATAAATCGAATTCCAATCGTATGTTTTAAATTCGTCCCACTCGGTCAAAACAGCTATTGCGTGTGCTTGATGTACAGCTTCTTCTGGTGATTTATATACAAAGATCTGTTTCAATTTCGATTCAATTTTTTGATCCGTAAATCCCTTTAATTCCCACAGATAGCTCATATCTGCTTTGACTTTTTCTTCAGAAACTTTAGGATCATAGACATGAATTTCCGCGCCATCTTCAATTAAATGTTCCGCTACATAAATTGCTGCAGATTCACGAGTATCATTAGTGTCTTTTTTAAACGCCCACCCTAAAAAAGTTATTTTTTTACCGCTTACAGTATTAAAAAGAGAAGTAATTATTTTCTTAGCAAAGCGGTATTTCTGATAATCGTTCAGAATTGTTATCTGTTCCCAATAATTTGCCACTTCAGGTAAATTAAAATAACGGCACAAATACACTAAGTTTAAAATATCTTTTTGAAAACAAGATCCTCCAAAACCAACTGATGCTTTAAGAAATTTAGGTCCAATACGACTATCCGTTCCAATTGCTGCGGCTACCTCATCGACATCAGCTTCTGTCGCTTCACATAAAGCGGATAAGGCATTAATTGAAGAAATTCTTTGTGCCAAAAATGCATTAGCCGTTAATTTAGATAATTCTGAAGACCAAACATTTGTAGTTAAGATCTGTTTAGGAGAAAGCCAATGTGAATAAACATCAACTAGAGCCTGAATCGCTTTTTTACCGCTTTCAGTTTGATTTCCACCTATTAAAACGCGATCAGCATTCAGTAAATCTTCAATAGCTGTTCCTTCTGCTAAAAATTCAGGATTAGAAAGCACTTCAAACTTAACTCCGTTTCCTGTATGATCTAAAATAGTTTGTAAAGTTTCAGCCGTACGAACAGGAAGAGTTGATTTTTCTACTATAATTTTATCATTTTTAGCTATTCTGGCAATTTGTCTTGCGCATAATTCGACAAATTTTAGATCTGCAGCCATTCCTTTTCCTTCTCCGTAATTTTTTGTTGGAGTATTTACGGCTATAAAAATCATGTCTGCAGCTTCGATTGCGCTATCAACATCAGTAGAAAAAAATAAATTACGTCCTCTTGCTTCTTTTACAACTTCGGCAAGTCCTGGCTCATAAACTGGTAATTTATCTAAATCTTCTTCGTTCCAAGCAGCAATTCGATTTTCGTTTAAATCGACTACAGTTACTTTTATTTCAGGACATTTTAATGCAATTACAGACATTGTTGGACCGCCTACGTAACCTGCGCCTAAACAACAAATATTTTTGATTTTCATTTAATTATCTTTTACGAGGCAAAAAATGTTTGTTTTCTTTTACTAATTTATTATTCAAAATAATTCATAATCGTAAAACCAGATTCTCTCAAAAGCTGTTCTTTTCTCATTAGCTTTATATCCGATTCCATCATTTCTTTAACTAATTCAGACAATTGATATTCGCATTCCCAGCCTAATTTTGTTCTAGCTTTAGTAGGATCTCCGATTAGTAAATCAACTTCTGTAGGTCTAAAATAATTCGGATCTACAGCCAATACTTCTTTCCCGATTGGCAATTGATAATCAGGATTACTGCAAGAAACAACAAAAGCTTTTTCTTCAATACCTTCTCCTTTAAATTCTAATTCAATACCAACTTCGGCAAAACTCATTCGTACGAATTCACGAACTGGAGTAGTTTTTCCGGTAGCAATTACAAAATCTTCTGGTTCATCTGCCTGAAGAATCATCCACATCATTCTAACATAATCTTTAGCATGTCCCCAATCACGTTGTGCATCCAGGTTTCCTAAGTATAATTTGTCTTGCAATCCTAAAGCGATTCTTGCTGTTGCTCTTGTAATTTTTCGAGTTACGAAAGTTTCTCCACGAATTGGCGATTCGTGATTAAATAAAATTCCATTACAAGCGTACATACCGTAAGCTTCTCTATAATTTACAGTAATCCAAAAAGCATACATTTTTGCAACCGCATAAGGCGATCTTGGGTAGAAAGGCGTAGTTTCTGATTGCGGTACTTCTTGAACTTTCCCGTACAATTCTGAAGTTGATGCCTGATAAATACGAGTTTTCTTTTCTAAACCTAACAAACGAACAGCATCAAGAATTCTTAAAGTTCCTAATGCATCCACGTTTCCAGTATATTCCGGAGTTTCAAAAGAAACTGCAACGTGACTCATAGCAGCCAAATTATAGATTTCATCTGGTTGAATTTCCTGAATTAAACGAGTTAAATTCGTACTATCACTCATATCACCATAATGAAGAATAAAATCTCTATTCTCTATATGTGGATCTTGATACAAATGATCAATTCTATCGGTGTTAAACAATGATGTACGTCTTTTTAATCCGTGAACGATATAACCTTTTTCTAATAAAAATTCACTTAAATAAGCTCCATCTTGTCCTGTCACTCCTGTTATAAACGCTGTTTTTCGTATTGGATTCATAATATTATTTAAGGCACAAAGGCATTATACTGCAATGTTGCAAAATTGATAAAATGTTAATTTTAAAGTCTTTAATTAAGTTTATAGATTACGTCTTAGTAACTTTTTTCTTTTAAACTTTCTATGTTTTCCAGAAACCAATTGTAGGTTTTTTGAATTCCTTCTTCCAAATCTACTTGGTGTTTCCATCCGATATTATGCATCTTAGAAACATCCATTAATTTTCTTGGCGTTCCATCGGGCTTGCTGTCATCCCAGATGATTTCTCCAGTATGACCGACAATTTTCTGTATTGTCGAAGCTAACTTTTTGATGGTTAAATCTTCTCCAGTTCCAACATTATATAAATGCTCTGGCAATTTGTTTTCTAAAGCAAAAACTACTGCTTCTGCCATATCGTCAACAAATAAAAATTCTCGCATTGGGGTTCCGCTTCCCCAAAGTATTACCGACGCATTATTGCTTTCTTTGGCTTCGTGAAATTTGCGAATCATTGCTGGCAAAACATGAGAACTGCTTAAATCAAAATTGTCATGAATACCGTATAAGTTGGTTGGCATTAAACTCACATAATCTTTATTGTACTGTTTGCGAATAGCCTCGCATAATTTTACACCAGTAATTTTAGCTAAAGCATACCATTCATTAGTTTTTTCTAAAGAAGCAGTCAATAAATAATCCTCTTTTAAAGGTTGTGGAGCCAGTTTTGGATAAATACAAGAACTTCCTAAAAAAATAAATTTATCTACATCTAAATTGTAAGCTTCACTAATTAGATTGTTTTGAATCTGCATATTTTCCATCAAAAATTGATACGGAAAATCATTATTTGCCAGAATCCCTCCCACTTTTGCAGCCGCGTCTATAATTACATCCGGCTTTATTTTTTGAAGAAATTCTCGAACTGCATTTTGATCTCTCAAATCTAATTCTTTACTAGATGCACCAACAAGATTGCTGTAACCTTTTGCAGTTAAGCTTCTCCAAATGGCACTTCCAACCATCCCTTTATGTCCAGCAATATATATTATCGCGTTTTTATTAATCATTGTTTTTTTTTATTATTTACAATTACAATAATGGTGAATCGATAGATTCTAATTGCTGATAAACCTGTTTTACTTCTTGAGAATTTTCCTTTTGTAATACCATCAAAGCATCGGCAGTATAAATCAGAATACAATTTTTTACTCCTATAAAAGTTGTATGCATCGAAGTTCCAATTACAATATTTCTATTAGAATCTATTGGATGACCTTTTTCAACCAAATAATCATAAACCGATTCAAAAGAACCAAGATCAGACCATTCAAATTGTGCAGGAACAACTTTAATTGCGTCGCTTCTTTCCATAACAGCATAATCTATGCTTATTGATGGTATATTTAAAGACAATTCATAATCTAGAAAACCGTCTTTATTTCCTTCCCAAGCCGTTTTTGACGCCCAATAAACTTCAGGTTCCTGACTAACAAGCTCCGCTAAAAACTTGCCAGCTTTGAAACAAAATAGTCCACTGTTCCAGAAATAATTTCCGTTTTCCAGATATAATGATGCTGTTGTTAAATTTGGTTTCTCATGAAATGCTATAACATTTTCATCTTCAAATTCGATATAACCATATCCAGTTTCTGGTTTAGTTGGTTTAATACCAAAAGTGACTAAATAATCTTGACTTGCAAGTGCAATTGCTTTTCGCAGAGCACTACTGTACAAATCATTACCATCGATAATATGATCAGACGGAGTAATTAATAAAATATCGTCTGGTTCTGATGCAAAGGCTGCAAATGCAATTGCCGCTGCAGTATTACGAGGAAGAGCTTCTACAATATGAGTAAAAGGTTTCTCGAATTTAGACATAATATCATTGCTCATTCTGTAATTCTCAATATTGCCAACTACTATAGTTTTATCAGAAATATTTAAATTACGAGCCACCGTTTTTTCAAAAAGCGACTCTCCGTCAAAAAGTTCAAGATATTGCTTAGGCAATGTCTTTCTGGAGAGAGGCCATAATCTACTTCCTACTCCTCCAGTTAAAATAACATGTGTAACGGTATTAATTTCCATTCGAATGCACTAAAACCTCTCTTTGATAAACTTCATGACGTAAATTAGTACTCGAAAATCGATGATCTCTAGTATTAAAATACAATTCAATTCCTTTTTCCTCGCAGTAAGTTCTGCCAGTAAAATCTCTCTCTTTATATTCGTCTCCTAAAATGCGCACATCAATAGCAAAGGCTTTCAAAATGTCCTCTAAATCTTGTTCTGTTGCATAAGGTACAATTTCATCAACAAACTTACATGCCTTAAGCTGTATGTATCTTTCGACAACTGTCTGAGTTGGTTTGTTTTTGGTCGGACGATCTAATGTTGGGTCCGTTTGCAAACCAACAATTAAGTAATCACAATGTTGTTTTGCTTCTTCAAGCATTTTAACGTGCCCTGCATGTAACAAATCAAAAGCACTAAATGTAATTCCGGTTCTCATATGCTTAATGTTTTAAATTAAAAAAATATGCTTGTTAATGTTGAATGCTTAGTAAAATTAACCATTTTATTATGTTTACAGGGCTTTTTTTTAAATTTTAAAAAAGGGTTCCCCGTGAATAGTTACATTATAACTACTCAAAAAATCAAATTATAAATGGTAAAAAAATCAAATTATCATCGATTTTGACTAACTGAAAATGATTAAAACTTCTAGAAAAAAACAAGAAATTTTGGTCATTATTATAGCACTAATTCTCAATAATAATTTGAGATAAAATTATAATAATAGGGCTAATCGAAAATCTCATTTTTGTTGCTAAATGTCCTTAATAAGGACAATTTAGTATAAAACTCATCTATTGTTTTCGTGTCTTAGATTTAAATTTACCACTTAGTTTACAGACCGAAAGTCTTGTAGATATTGACAATTTATAAAAAACTCTTATTTACATCGATTGCGAAATATTTCTTTTCTAAATGTTTGTATTTTAAAAAAGCAGTTACATAAAAGAATATCGTTTTTATAAAAATTTGAAAGAATACAAAAAGAGTTAAAAACAACATTTTCTATTAAAAAACTATTTAAAATTTTTACAGAATATGAAATGGTATGTAGTGTACACAAAACCTAAATGGGAAAAAAGAGCCGCAGAACAATTAACCAAATTCAATATAAACTGTTATTGTCCTGTTATAAAAAAGATACAGCAAAGATCAGACAGAAAGGTTAAGGTTGAAGTTCCGTTATTCAACAACTACATATTCGTGCAACTGCAAGAAAAAGACAGAAATTTAATATTTGATTCTCCTGGCGTGGTAAGATATTTATTTTGGTTAGGAAAACACGCAATCGTAAAAGATCATGAAATTGCGACTATTAAAGAGTGGCTTGATAGTGGAGATACTTCTCAAGAAATATCTGTTATGCAATATCAAATTGGTGATAAGGTACACTTAAATTCTGGACCTTTTTGTGATCAAAATGCTGTCGTAAAAGATATTACGAAAACACACTATGTATTGATTTTAGAATCTCTAGGTTATGTTTTAAAATTAAAAAACATAAATAATAAATCAGAAAAGAAAGAGCTGATTTAAAAGAATCATAAATCTTTTTCATTCTTTTTTTTATAAAAAAATAGAATGATTATATCTAAAATTTTAATTTTCTAATTGAAAAATTTGACTTTTTTTGATGCCAAGAATCTTAACTAATCGATCTAGTTTTGACAACTTAAGGTCGACCATTCCGTTTTCGATTTTCTCGTATGTTTTTACACTCATTTCCATTTGAATAGCTACATATTCAGGAGTATGATTATTCTGCAACCGATACTCTTTAATCTTTAAGTAGTAATTTTCCATGATTTTATTTTTTTTTATTTTAACCTATTAGCTTTATAACTTTAATAATTAATAAATTACCCAAGAAATATCATCTAGTTTCACTAAAAAAAATGGAAACATCGAATTTAAATATGAACTCAATTGAGACCTCTAAAACTTTTGAAATTTCTATCAATTTAGAAACTGTTAAATCAACATCACCTCTTTCGATTTTCCCGTAACCGCTGGTGCTCATTTTTAATTCCGCAGCTACGTACTCTCGGGTGAAGTTTTTTAATTCTCTTATTTTTCTAATATTTTCGTATACACTATATTTCATAAAAAATAAAAAAGTATAAATAATTCATATTTTAAAGCTACTGTCATCATAAAATAAAACTCTAAAAGGTTTCAAATTACATTCGCCTTATTATTTGTAAATAAATCACCTTTTAACAGTAACTATTCAATTATTAACAACGTTTAAAGCTAAATGACAGTTTTTCTTTATCATTCATTTTAATTTTCGATCAAAAATATAGAATGTTTTGACCATATAATAATAAATCTGTTCAACGGATTTTAAAATCCGATAAAATACACCATGTTGAGTTTTACGGCTTCTAGATTAGGTCAAAAATGACCGAAAAATATATTTTATAAGATAACAACCACGTAGTTTTACCTATGCAAAAGCCCTAAATCACTGGATTTTCGCACGAAAAATATTAGAAAATGAAATAGGAATTAAATTATCTCAGAATGACGATCTAACAATTTAAAATAAAACTGCATTTAAGAAAAACGATGTATTTGAAGATAAAGTCATTTAATGCATTTTACAGATCAATTTAATAAAGCAGAAAATCATTAAATACATCTAGTTTTATCTCGACCATTTAGAGCGTAAATAAATCTTCTAAAGGAAAAATTAATCTCTACTGAAGCAAAAAAGGTTCAATTTAAGCTATCTTAAATTGAACCTTTATTCTTTATATTATATTAACGTCTTTAGTTTATCAAAATCTTCTAACTTAATTTTGCTAAAAAAAACAATGCTAACAATACTTTATTTATTGTGTAACCAAAAATTGAGGATATGAATCTGATGATGAATTAATTATTACTGTTGGAACACCTGATTTTACATTAACTAGCAATTTGCTTAATGTTGGATTCGATAAAAATGTGCTATTCACATATACAGCAGATTCTAATCCGTATCCTTTATTTGCAGGAATATTAGTTACCACATTTCCTGTAATTGTTGAATTTACAATATGATTATTTAAGGTGTTATATACAACCGGAGAAAACATTGGAGAATTGTCTAAAAATTGGCATCCCTCAATATTGGTACTAATTGAATTAAATGTTGAACCCGTAATTCTATTATTATATATTTTAGAATTATAAATACAGAAAACATTACTTGTTATAATATTTGTACCTGTAAAATTTGTAAAATCACAATTTGCTGCTAAAGGAGCATTTTGCGCATTTAAAGCAAGCGCTATTTTACCGCCATCAAACTTGCAGTCTACCCATGCATCTAAATTATCTGCTCTTGTTGCTAGCATAGAAACCGATGTACCGCAATTTATAAATTGATTTTTATAGAACATTGTTTTGTCAACAAAGCTAGAAGTATCAATATCGTTGGCATAAGGAGTACGAGGATTTTGAAAGAATCCAATATTACAATTCACAAATCCTAGATTATCAAGGAAGTTATTGTCAAATCCTTTAATTTCCTTTAATTGTATACCATAATTTTGATCTCTAAAAACTACAAATTTCATGCTTTCATAAGACATATGCTGAGATCCGTAATCTTGCGACGCATATACTCCAACACTCCCGCCTTGAAGCGTCAAGTAACTTAAAATAAAGTTAGCATCTTGTCCGCCTGTAAGAGAGATTAAAGGAAAATCATCTGTTAAGCCCACGATAACTGTTTTACCTGTACCTTGACCTACAATACCATGATTAGAATCTACAGGAAGTTTTAAAGTAGAACCGATATAAAAGATTCCTTCAGGCAAGTCAGCCACTCCTTTAGTATTGATTAAATTTTGAAGATAACTTGTCTGATCAGGTTTACCTATCCTATTTGTTTTCCAATTCGCTCCCAGAGGATCTGGCAAAGTTTCCCATGATGGTCTAGCCCACGGAGTATATTTAGTTCCTAAAATAGAACTACTAAGATTTGCCAATATTGTAGAGTTAGATATTGCCGCTACCTGTTCAACACCATTATACTTTACTGTATTGCTTCCGTTTAGGTTTCCTTGCAAATCAAATCCTGTTACAGTTCCTGATTTTCTCACATAAGTTCCTGCTCCATTAACTACAAACATATTGGCTCTCGTAGACAAAACATCTGTTGGAAAATTCATCGCCTTATCTAAAAAGAAAACATTCGCAGCATCAATATCAAAAGATGGTGTTTTAACGGCAGAATAACTATTAGCACCATTAAAAGCTGTTATTTTTACGTTTCCTACATTATTAGCACTAATCATTGCTTTTGTTCCTTCTCCAGCAAGATTCCATCCTTCAGCATCTAAACCTACAAAAGTAAGCGAACGTAAACCATCAATATCAGTAGTATTTCCATGAGGAGTAAGGAAATTTGTATGCAAACTTACATTACCATAACTCGGTGTACTGCTATTTCCTTTCAGAACCAACATATTAGAACCACCTTGTGATTGGTGTTTGATAATTTTAGTATTCCTAATATAACCAGACTGACTGCAATCAATTCTAATAGGTCCGCTCATATTAATAAATGTATTGTTCTCCAGCATTACATTTGTACCTACTAAAGTTGCCCATTTAATTGATTTAAAAGTAATATTAGAAATTAATCCGCCAGATTGCAATGTAATTGTTTGATCTACAGGCGCAACAGATTCTAAAACTATGCCTGTACTACCTGCAGCAATTGTAACGGCAGAAATTCTGCTTTGTGTTGGATGCCCATATAATCTCTGATTACTTTTCATGACAATATTAACACCAGAATAATCACCTTTTTCTAATCTTACAGCACCATATTTATCCAATGCTTGCTGAATAGTTGCTTTTTGCGTTAAAGGCAACAAATAAGCACTAAAATAAGCTGTTTCTTCAACTTGATTGTTTACAACTGGTGTTTCAGGAGTTGTTTTAACCGGAGCCTCATCTATTGCATAATGATAATTCTGAGAAAAACCAACCGTTGAAAGAAGTAAAAAATAAATTAAATGTTTCATTGTCCTGATATAATATAGGAGTTTGTTCCCGTTTTTCTAAGAAATCCAAATCTCACGTTTCCAGCTGTACTTGTAAATTTAGCGCTTCCTGATGCAGTGTAATTTAGTGTAACTCCAGAAGCTGCCTGTACCGTCAACACTGCACCATTGTGAGCTTCTAAGTTAATGGTTTCACCAACTGCCATGCTTCCAAAATCTGCTGTTAAAGTCAAAGTTGATGCTGTTGTACACTCTATTGTATTATTTACATCACCAGCAGCAATATTTCTTGAAGAAGTAAATGCCACGATAGCAGATCTAAACGGAGTGCTTGAAGTTCCTCCCGCAGTTTTAGCATACAAAGCATACGGAACACTTAAAAGTTGTGTAACTCCAGTAATATTAAAATTACTTCCTCCTTTTACATCCACTTGTGTTTCTATATAATAAGGACCTTTATCCCAAGCTATTTTACTAAAATCACCTGTTACAATAGTTCCAGTTCCTATTTCTAAAGAAACCAAACCATTCGCGTTTGTAGTTGGAGAATGTGTTTCCTGATAAACAACGGTTCCCGTTGCGGTGCTTTGATGCACAATCACTTTTAGGCTTATCTTCGAATTAACAACCAAGCTATTATCTTGTGCACGAATGATTGCCTGATAACTCATTTTTTCAGGTGATTGTGCAAATACCTTAAGCGATACAGTTATAAATAATAATATGAGGGTATGTGCCAGTTTCATTAGATCTTCCGTTTTAATTTTTAATTATTTTAAATGATTTCAAAATCTTATTATCCACATATACTACAAGTATATATATAGATGGGCTAAGATTATTTAAACTGACTTGGGTATCAGCTTGATTGATTGTATTTTGTTTTAAAAGCCTTGCTTGGATATCGTAAAGTCTGTACGATCGCTGTCCACCTTCCAATTCTATTCCATTCATACTTATATTAACAAAGTCTGCGGTCGGATTTGGGTAAACAAACATTTCAGCTTTAGCAGGTTCTTCTACATCTGGGGTGTCTAATGTTTCGTCTTTAACTTGCTGTTGAATTCCTTGAGCTACATTGTAAACGGCATCCACTCCCATATAAGTGTAAAATACTTGCCCGATTGAATAAGCTACTGTTCCAGAAGTTCCCGTTGCATTGTTTCCAGACGTAATTATAGTTTCCATTAAATTATCATTACTTTGACTAATTCCTACAAAAGGAACGAAAAACATCATTATAATGATTAGGTTTATATGTCTCAAGCGCGGATACTTCACAGTTTATTATTCTTAGATTATTTTATAGTGCAAAAATATTTAATTTCAAAAAATAATCGATATAATAAAACTTATTTCCGATAATCTGCATATAATGTAGTATTTTAGTGACTATTTACTTACATTGAAAAAGTTAAAAAAACGCTTAAAATTTTTGATTCGCCATTTTGAAAATCACAATCCGATTCAGATAAATTGTAACACTAAATATTCTTTGGCTTTTAATCTTTAGTAGGAAGATTTACAAAATAACGACGATTTATTTGTTTAATTATACACATCCATGCTTTTTATTTAATTTTTAATACAGGTACTTATATTATCTGAATTTGATAATATTTAACCATTAAAATCATAAATAATTCACTCAAACACTTTCTATCTAATTGATTTACAAATATTTAAATTTCCTTATTAAGGATATTTCGTCCTGATTTGTACAATTGATCACTTTTAGTAGATTTTAGTAAAAGAATAAGAGACGAAAAGAAGTGAAAAGTGCTTTAGAAAGGACTAAATAAACATCAAAAGGAGGCAATTAAGACAAAAATTAGTTTTGAAATTCTACTTCATATTTTTTAATAAAACTTGTCCTATTCAATTCAAAATATGCCATTCATCGAGAATAATGGCTTTATATAGAAAATGCGCGTTTTACTGAAATATTTTTCCTTTTTTTGATCATCTTATTGAATAATAAGTGATAAAATCTATTTAAACATAGAAATAAAATAAAGGCCAAAACTAATTAAATTCTTACATGAAGTAATTGATAAGCGAACAAAGCTTTAATGAAAAATGTAATCTTATTCCGCTAAATAATTAAAAAAAACACGATTAAAAGTCTTGTTTCTTTTTTTAGTCCAACGCCAATATTACCATTTTATTTTACTCAACTTTAATTTTAAGACAATTAAAATGAAAAGATCTAACAATGACAATTCAGACAAAGAGATAAATGGAGCAAAGATGGTGTATCCAAAAAATGCCCTCCATGAACTTTTTGCTCTGCAAGCGGAAAAATCACCAAGTGATATAGCATTAGAATTTGGTGATGAAAAGATTACATATGCATCATTAGCAAATAAGACTAATCAGATAGCGAATTATTTTTTAGCGCAAGGATTAAGTCCTGGACAATTTGTTGCAGTATCGATGGACAGAAGCCCCAATTTAATTGCTTCACTTTTGGCTATTTTGCAATGCGGAGCGGCTTATTTACCATTGGATCCTAAATTTCCAACAGAAAGACTAGAATTTATGCTTGAAGATTCTGAAGCCGCATTTTTGCTTACTACAGAATCTCTTTCTCATTCTTTACCAAAAAGTTCAAAAACTATATTAATTGAGGATATATTATCTTCATTAGAACAATATCCTTCTACACCACTATCAATTACGGTTGCACCAGAAAAAGTTGCTTATATAATGTATACTTCTGGTTCTACCGGAAAACCAAAAGGTGTAACTGTAACGCACAAAAATTTAGTAAACTTTCTTTTTAGCATGGCAATTGAGCCAGGTATTGAACCAGCAGATAAACTGTTATCGATTACAACCATCTCATTTGATATTGCAGGATTAGAATTATTTTTACCATTAATTAAAGGTGCGTCTGTAGTTTTTGCTGATTACGAAACTACACGCGACGGTCAGCTTTTATTCAATCTTTTACAGAAAAAAGAAATCACAATATTACAGGCTACACCAACTACATGGCAATTGCTTTTAGATTTTGGCTGGAATACGCCTCTTCCTATAAAAGCTCTTTGCGGCGGAGAAGCTATGCCTTTAAATCTTGCACGTTCTTTAACTGCAAGATGTAATTCTCTTTGGAATATGTATGGCCCGACTGAAACCACGATTTGGTCTGCCGTAAAACAAATTAAAGCCGAAGACGAATTAATTACAATTGGATTTCCTATTGCAAACACGCAGATTTATTTATTAGATGAAAATCGTAAAGTTGTTGAAGATGGAGAAATCGGAGAAATTGTAATTGGCGGAGACGGAGTTGCAGAAGGTTATTGGAAACGTGACGAACTTACTGCTGAAAAATTCATCCAAAATCCGTTTTCAGATAAAAAAGATTCTATTCTTTACCGCACTGGTGATTTAGGAAAATTACTTCCGAATGGCGAATTGCAATGTTTAGGCCGTATCGATCATCAAGTAAAACTTAGAGGACACCGAATTGAATTGGGCGAAATCGAAGCAACTTTAAATACAATTTCTGGCATTAAACAATCTGCCGTAATTGTAAGCAGACATTTTGGAAATGAAGATAAACTAGTAGCTTATCTGAAAACCAGCGGAGAATCTGGAGATGAAAAACAGATTCAAGAAGCGCTTTCTAAAGTTTTACCAGATATTTTAATTCCATCAAAATATATTTGGGTTGAAGAATTTCCAATAACACCAAACGGAAAAATCGATAAAAAGAATCTTCCTCTTCCAGAAAATACCAGATCAGATTCTGCTGTTCTTTATAAAAAACCAACTACTAAATTAGAAAAAGAGATTGCAAAAATCTGGAGCGAAGAATTAAAAATAACAGAAATAGGCATTGACGATGATTTCTTTGATATTGGAGGAAGTTCTATTCTTGCTCAAAAAGTAACAACATCTATGAAACAGCTTTTATCTGTAGATGTTCCTGTTTCAAAAATCTATATTCATCCAACAATAAAAGAACTTGCTTCTATTTTAGAAGAACAAAATGGCACAGAAGAATCATTTGAATTTAAAGCACCAAATCATTATGGAGGCTCTGCAGATATTGCCGTAATTGGTATGGCAGGAAGATTTCCTGGTTCTGATACGATAGAAGAATTGTGGGAAAATCTTAGAGATGGTAAAGAAACTATTTCATTATTTACAAAAGAAGAACTAGACAGCAGTTTGCCAGAAAGTCTTCGAAATGATCCGCTTTATATTGGTGCAAGAGGAGTTTTGCCTTCTGCAAAAACATTCGACCCAAGTTTCTTCGGATTAAATCCGCAGCTTGCCGCAGCAATGGATCCGCAAATCAGAGTATTTTTAGAAATTTCATTTGAAGCACTAGAACAAGCTGGACATCTTCCTAAACATTATAAAGGAAGCATTGGCGTTTATTCTGGAAGCGAAATCAATACCTATTACGAAAACAATATTTTTTCGAACAAAGAACTAAAAAGTTCGATCGGAGAATTACAAATTTATACTGTCAACGGAAAAGACTTTATTGCACCGCGTACTTCTTACCATTTAAATTTAAAAGGACCTTCTGTAAGTGTTCACTCTGCTTGTTCTACTTCTTTATTGGCTGTTGCCGAAGCTGTAAAAGCAATCAGAACCGGAATGTGCGATGTAGCTCTTGCAGGCGGATCGAGCGTAACTTGTCCTATAAATAGCGGACATCTTTATGACGAAGGTTTTATAAAAAGTCCTGATGGTTCTACTCGTTCTTTTGAAGCTTCTGGAAAAGGAACCGTTTTTAGCGATGGCGCTGGAGTTGTTTTGCTTAAAAGATTAGAAGAAGCAGAAAAAGATGGCGATATCATTTATGGTGTAATTAAAGGTGTTGGTGTAAATAATGATGGCGGAGACAAAGGAAGTTTTATGGCTCCAAGTCCAAAAGGTCAGGCTGGCGCTATAATTAATGCATTTAATGATGCGCAAATTTCGCCTTCTACAATTTCTTACATGGAAGCGCACGGTACTGCAACGCCAATTGGAGATCCTATAGAAATTGAAGGTCTTAAAATTGCTTACGGAAAACAAGAAAAAAACAACTATTGTGCTTTAGGATCTATAAAAAGCAATATGGGGCACACGACGGCTGCTGCTGGTGTCGCTGGATTAATAAAAGTATTATTAGCCATGCGTCATAAACAAATACCGCCAATGGTGAATTTTGAAAAACCAAATCCTAACATTGATTTTGATAATAGTCCTTTTTATATCAATAATAAATTAATAGAATGGAAATCTGATGGAATCAGAAGAGCTGGAGTTAGTTCTTTTGGAATTGGAAGCACAAATGTTCATGTTATTGTTGAAGAATATGACAAAGAACCTATACCTTCTTCAACTGGAAGACCAATGGATATTTTAATGTGGTCTGCAAAAAGTCAAAATAGTTTGTTAGGCTATGAAAATACATTAGGTCATTTTATTGATAAATCTAAAGAAACACCTTTAGCAGATATTGCTTATTCTTTAAACATTACAAGAGACGATTTTAATCATAGAAGTTTTCTACTTGCCGATTCTACAACAGATGCGGCTGAAAAATTAATTTCATTAAAAGCCAAAAATACTAAATCTTCAATATTAAAAAGTGTGCCTAGCGAATTAGGATTTCTTTTCCCTGGACAAGGATCACAATACTTGCAAATGGGCAAAACGCTTTACGATAACGAAAAAGTTTATCGCGAAGCCGTAGACAAATGTGCCGAGATGTTAATGGCAGAATTAGGATTAGATATTCGTGAAGTTCTTTACCCGAAAGACCATTTTACTGATGCAGAAGAACTTCTTAGAAATACTCGTTTAACGCAACCTTCTTTGTTTGTTACCGAATATGCTTTAGCGCAATTATGGATGAGCTGGGGAATAAAACCAACTTTCCTTTGTGGTCATAGTATAGGAGAGTTTGCTGCAGCACATTTAGCCGGAATTTTAAATCTAAAAGATGCATTGCATATTGTCGCTGTAAGAGGAAGATTAATCAGCCAATTGCCAGGCGGATCGATGCTGATTGTTCGTGTGCCAGTAGAAACATTGAATGAATTAAAACCAGATACACTTTCTATTGCGGCTATAAACTCAAAACAGTTTTGTGTTGTATCTGGAAAAAAAGAAGATATCGCAAGCTTTAATCAAGAACTTGAAGCTAAAGAAATTCCAAATAGACTTCTTAACACAAGTCATGCCTTCCACTCTTTTATGATGGAACCGATTTTGGATGACTTTAGAAATGAGTTAGAAAAAATAAAATTGAATATTCCTAGATTACCAATTATTTCGACTGCAACAGGAACTTGGCTTACCGATACAGAAGCTACAGATCCGACTTATTGGGTAAATCAGTTAAAAAACACGGTTCATTTTGCGGATGCAATGGACACAGCATTCGAACTAGAAGATTTTGTTTTATTAGAAGTTGGTCCTGGACAAACTTTGATTACTTTGGCGCGTCAGCAGGCTGCTGGTAAAATTATACCTGCATTTCCGAGTATCAATTTCCCTAAAGATGAAAATGATAATGAATACACTACATTATTAACTGCGTTGGGCGAATTATGGTTACGAGGCATAAATCCTGACTGGAAATCATTTTACGGTCAGCAACAAAGACAAAAAATAGAATTGCCAAATTATATTTTTGACCGTAAACCTTGTTGGATCGAACCTTTAGGCATTGTAGAAACAATAGTTCCTCAAAAAGAAGTTGTTTCTGAAACACCAATTATTTCAATAGAAACAGAAAATAAAACAGCCGATTCTCAACATTCTAGAAAAGACGAAATTCTTTCTAAAATTTCAGATATTATAAAAAATGCATCTGGAATAGTGTATGAATCGGAGTCTTCTTCAAATACTTTCTTAGAGTTAGGTTTAGATTCTTTATCGCTTACGCAATTATCAGGTAAACTGAAAAAAGAGTTTGATTTGCCAATTACTTTTAGACAATTAAACGAAACTTACTCAACTCCTTCGCTTCTAGCAGATTATATAGAACTTAATCTTCCTCAAGAAGTTACAGCTGTAGTAAAAGAAGTCGAAAAAGTTGTAGAAAATGTTGCGACTCCAAAAGTTTCACAAAACGGTACACAATTATCATCAAATCAAAGTCAGATTTCTTTAGAACAAATTGTTCAGCAGATTCAGCTTTTGAGTCAGAAAGTAGATCAGCTACAGAATTTTCAAAGTACTTCTGTAAACGGAAATTCTTCATTTGTAAATCTAAAAGCAGAAAATTTTGATGTTTCTAAATTCAACAATGAACTCAAACCCGAAACCAATGGTTCTGCAAAAACTAACGGAAATTCTGCGAATATTTCGGCATTTCATGATCAAGAGCGATTTGAAAACAACAATTATGAAAAGAAATATACGATAAAATCAAATGAACCGCCAGTGCAAGGAAGCAAACTCGGAAGAGATGAAAGCGGAAATCCTGCATGGTTTATAGAAGATCCAAATGAGAACGGAAGTTTCGTTAAGATTAAGCTATAAGAATCGAAAAAAAAAGATAGTTAATATTTTAAATTACCAATTAAAAATTGCAATTACATTTAAAATAGGTGCAAAATGAAAAATCAACCTCAAATACAAATAGAAATGGAAGCTGAAACTAAAATTCAATTTAATCCATTTTCCCCTGAAATCGAAAGAGTAATTCATACCACAAATTCGCAGCAGGAAATATGGACTGATTGCATTTTTGGCGGGATTGATGCTAACAAGGCTTACAACTTATCTGTATCGATAAATTTTAAAGGAAATTTAATCATTGAGATTTTTGAGAAAGCTGTAAAAACTTTAATCGATCGTCATGAAGCTCTTAGATCTTCTTTTAGTCCAGACGGTCGCTTTATGTGTATTTATAAAGATTACAACATCAAAGTTTCTCAAAATGATCTTTCTGAAGCGCCTCCAATTGAAAAAGAATCTTCTATAGACAAACATATTAGAGAACAAGTTAGCGAGCTTTTTGATCTAGTAAGCGGTCCATTATTTAGAGTTAATTTGCTTAAAATTGATGAATTTGAAACAATTGCGACATTAACAATTCATCATATTGTAGGCGATGGACTAAGTATCGATATCATTCTAGAAGAACTCGGCGTACTGTATTCTGCTTATCTTGAAAACAAAGAATACGAACTGCATGCTCCAGAAAAATTTAGTGAATTTGCCGAAAAGATAAATTCTTTTATGGAAAGCAGCGATTACAAACCATTAGAAGATTTTTGGATTGATATTTATAAAGAATCTGTTCCAACTATCGAATTACCAATCGACTTTGTAAGACCTTCATTAAGAACATACAACAGCAGCCGTCTTGATTTTGCTTTTGATGATGCTATTATTAGTGAATTAAAAAATATCGGAATAAAAACGAGCAGCAGTTTAGTTACGACTTTACTTGCCGCTTTTGAGATTTTTCTATGCAAACTTACCGGACAAAATGATCTAGTAGTAGGTTTTCCTTCTTCTGGAAATACATTATACGGTATGAAACAGCTTATTGGAGATTGTGTAAATCTTCTTCCTCTTCGCAGTAAAATCAATTCTGACATTAGCTTTCTTGACTATTTAAAACAAAGAAATACCCAATTATTTGATGCTTACGAACATCAGCAAGTTACTTTTGGGCATCTTTTAAAGAGTTTCGCTATTGCGAGAGATCCGTCTAGAATTCCTCTGGTTCCGGTTATTCTTACTGTAGATTTAAGCAGAACTATCGAAGATGATTTTTCATACAAAGGTCTTACTCATAGCTTTAAGCCAAATCCTAGAGAGTACGGAACGTTTGAGATTCAGCTGCATATTTTTAGAGCTAAAAGCGGTCCTTCATTTCAATGGACTTACAACACGACTTTATTCAAACCAGAAACTATAACAAAAATGATGGCTTCTTTTGAAGAAATCATTAAGGAAGTCATTGTAAATCCTACAAGTCCATTGTCTGATATTGTTGGCGGTAATTATTTAGCAGATTATGCTGAATTAAATAATACCGAAATGGCTTATCCTGATATTACTCTAACAGAGTTACTTAGAAAACAAGCAGAAATTACACCAAATAAAACAGCCGTAGAATTTCATGAATTAAAAACTACTTATAAAGAATTACACGAAAAGGTAAATCAAATGGCGCATTATCTGAAAGATCAAGGCGTTCAATCTGGCGATTTTATTGCCGTATCTTTTCCTAGAAGTCCAGAATTACTATATGCATTACTTGCTATTATGCAATGTGGTGCAGCCTATTTGCCATTAGATCCGGATTATCCAAAAGAGCGTTTAGAATTTATGCTTAAAGATTCTAATGCAAGAGTTTTATTGACTACTAAAACCCTGTTTGCATCTTTGCCATCATGGCCGCAAACACTTTTTATAGAAGATGCTACAGAAACATTAAATAAGTATTCTGCATTACCGCTTCCGTTTATGGTTAATTCAGAAAATAACGCTTATATTCTTTATACATCGGGATCAACAGGAAATCCGAAAGGTGTTCCAATTACGCATAAAAATTTAGTAAACTTTCTTTGCAGCATGGCATTGGAGCCAGGTATTAGCGAAAATGACCGATTACTTTCTATCACAACAATTTCTTTTGATATTGCTGGATTAGAACTGTATTTACCATTGATGAAAGGCGCGACATTGATACTGGCTGATCAAGAAACGGCAAGAGACGGAAGACTTTTACTTGATTTGGTAAAGAAAGAAAATATTAATTTCCTGCAAGCAACTCCAACAACTTGGTCAATGCTTTTAGATTCTGGATGGTCTGAAAAACTGCCACTTAAAGCATTATGCGGCGGTGAAGCAATGCCAGTAGATCTTGCCAACGAACTTCTATCTAAATGCGATACGCTTTGGAATGTTTATGGCCCTACAGAAACTACGATATGGTCGTCTGTAAAACAAATAAAAGCCGAAGATAAATTGATTACCATTGGAAAACCGATTGGAAATACTCAAATTTATTTAATTGATACCCAAGGTCAACTTGTTGCGCCTGGAAATATCGGAGAGATTGTTATTGGTGGCGATGGTGTTGCAAAAGGTTATTGGAACAGACCAGAACTTTCATCAGAAAAATTCATTTCGAATAGATTTTCTTCAAACAAAGAAGATATAATGTATCGTACGGGTGATTTAGGAAAATTACTTCCAAACAATGAAATAGAATGTTTAGGACGTCTAGATCAGCAAGTTAAAATTAGAGGTCACCGTATAGAACCTGGAGAAGTTGAACAAGCATTAATGTTATTAGACGGCATAAAATCTGCCGTAGTTCTAGCCGATGAAAATTTCTTAATCGCTCACATTGTTCCAGAAACAAGCATAGAAGAAGCTGAAAGTCTAGTTGCTTCTTGGCGAGAAACTTTAAGCACTCGATTACCAGCGCAATTAATGCCTCACGATTTTAATATAATCGAAAAAATACCAACAACTTTAAACGGTAAAATTGATCGTAAGGAATTAGCAAAATACAAAGCCAATAAAAAAATCTCTTATACGGCACCTCGCACTGAAGAAGAAAATATTGTAGCGACGATCTGGAAAGAAAGCTTAAATCTAGAGAACATAGATATTTTTAGTGATTTCTTCGAAATGGGCGGACATTCGATAAAAGGTGTTAAAGTGATGATTGAAATTGAAAAACATACTGGAATCCGAATTCCGTTGTCTTCTCTATTCAAATATTCAACGGTTGAGAAATTTGCTAAACTATTAAACACAGGAACAGAAATTTATTCTGATTGTTTAGTTCCGATAAAACCTGCTGGAAACAAAGTGCCTCTTTTCATAATTCATGGAGCAGGATTGAATGTTTTAAACTTTATGAATTTGAGTAAACATTTTGATGAAGATCAGCCTATTTACGGAATTCAAGGTACTAAACCAAAAGGTTTTGACGGATGGTATGAATCAATTGAAGCTATGGCTGCGCATTACATTGATGCTATTATCAAAGTAAATCCGAAAGGTCCTTATGCTTTGGCTGGTTTTTCTTTTGGAGGTATTGTTGCTTTTGAAATGACACGCCAATTGAAAGAACAAGGAAAAGAAGTAAGCTTAACTGGCCTACTCGATTCTTATGTTGATTCTTCTTATTATTATGGAAGTTACAGAAGAAAACAACTTGTAAGATACTTCGATTTAACTCATAAAAGATTAGACTTTTTAAAGGAAATGTTATTAAGCTGGAAAGCTTTCAAAATGCGTATTAATGGAAAAAGAGAATATATACTGCAAAGACATTTTGGAAAAAAAGTCGAAATGACCGAGCAAGAAGAATTAGCATTGCAGCAATTTATTGAAGCCGATCGTATGGTGAAAAAAATTGTTGATCTCTATCATCTTAAACCTCAAAATTTTAGAGTGGATTTATTCCGATCAAAAGATGATGAAAATTACAAATTAGATCCGACGCATTTAGGATGGAAAAAAGCGGCTTTAGGTGGTGTTACAATTCATAGCATTTCAGGAAATCACCTCAACATTGTTGCTCCGCCAAATGACAAAGTTTTAGCGAGATTACTTCAAGATATACTAGATGAAAACCATGAAAACCTCTAAGCTCTCTATTTCGTTTTTAGAGATAAAAGGTGTTGATTTTAGTCCAGAAAAAGGGTATTCTTTAGATAGTGATGATATTGTTATTTACACTATTTATTTGCCCAATTTCATGGATATGAAATCAGATTTATCTCAATTTCTAAATTCTATTGAACTCAAAAGAGTCAAAAGATATTATAAAGAAATTGACAAAGATAGATTTATCATCTACCGATCTATTTTAAAGCTCATTTTAGCAGCTTATACAAAACTAAATATCAAAAACATTTATCTTGATTATGACTTTAATAAAAAACCGTATTTAGCTTCGCATCCTTGGCTGCATTTTAATATTTCTCACTCAGAAGACTTTGCAACGATTGCGGTTTCTAGAAAAAAAGTAGGTTTAGATATTGAATATATGAGCAAAGATTTCAACTTTACAAGTATGCTGCCAGATGTTTTTAACGATGATGAAACAAAAATAATTGAGAATGCCAATGATAAAAAAAATACTTTTTACACTTTATGGACAAGAAAAGAAGCCTTTGTTAAAGCTTTAGGAAAAGGTATCGACGAAGATTTTAAATACATTCCTTGTCTTGATGGCGAACATAATCTTGATTTTTCATTAATAAAAAACTCTCAAAACTGGCAAGTAAGAAGTTTTGATCTAGCAGATGATTATTTGGGCGCGATAGCTTTTGAAGGTTTGCCAACAACTTCTGTAAACATAAATTTGTATAATGTATCGCAAAATATATTTTCATTGTTAGAAATGGTCAAATAGCATCATTTCTTCATTCTATGAAATAAAAAAAAATTAAATATCAGATTTAAAAGCTGCTTTATTAAGTGGCTTTTTTTATTTGCTTTATGTTAAATAAATACTATATCGATTTTTCTTTTTCACTTTTATGAATGTTAGCTATTTGCAAAGCAACTCAAAAACCAATTTTAACAAAATTATCGCCATTATTTTGACCATATCTTTGAAAATCATGCGAAATAATCGAAAAATTATTCCATTTACTGATAAAAGTTATAGATTTGTTTCAAAAAACAATAGCAATTTTATTCCTTAAATGGAGAATACCTCAACAGATATTTTATTATGGCAACAGATAAAAAAAGGTGATATTACCGCCTTTGAAAAGCTGTATGATATCTATGCTGATGTTTTACTTACTTTTGCTTTACAATATACTAACGAAGAATCTCTTGCCAAAGATGCGATTCATGATGTTTTCTTAGACATTTACAAATACAGAAGCGGTCTCGCCGAAAATGTAAATGTAAAATCGTATTTGTTTAAAATTACCCAGAGAAATGTTTTCAAAAAGAATAAAGCATCTCAAAAAATATTTTCTTTAAGTTCTGATTATGATTCGGTTATACTAAAAGAACTTTCTTTTGAAGACACCTTAATCGAAGAAGAAAATAATACTGCCCTAAATTCCAAACTGGCTTTTGCAATGCAGGAACTTACCGAAAAGCAACGCAAAGCATTGTTCTACAGATTTAATGAAGACAAACCTTATGAAGAAATTGCATCTATTTTAGACATTTCTATCGAGTCTTGTAGAACACTGATATACAGATGTTTGAAAGAACTCAGAAAAAAACTTTAAAAAAAGGTTATTTTTTATGTCTATGTTTTACAAGAGTTGTTCTCTTAGTATTATATACCCCATAAAAACATCGCCTTGCAAATTAATTTTAACAAAATATCGAACGATGAAAAAGATTCTTTAAAGAATCAAATTCGTCACGGACTGATCGAACTTCAGCAAAAAGAATCTAGACGCAGGAAAAAGAAAAGATTTCTTGCTTACGGAGCTGCTGCGAGTGTCGTTTTATTAGTCGCTTTATTTATGAATCAGAATTCATCAGAAAGCGCCAAACCTCTAACAGCATTAGAGCAATTTGCCCAAAATTCTAAATCGACAGAATCAAACCTAGATTTAGAGAATATTTCTCTTGTCTTGCAAGATCAGAAAACTATTTCGGTGGAAGATAGTACTGTAATTAGCTACGGAAAAAACGGCGAAAAAGTTACTGTTGGTCAACAAGCAATAAACACAAATTCTAATAGCGCTTCGGCTTTTAATACGGTTAGAGTTCCTTACGGTAAAAGAACACAAATCGTTTTGACTGACGGAACAACTGTTTGGCTAAACTCGGGTTCTTCGCTAATTTATCCGACTCAGTTTGATGGATCTATTCGTGAAGTATACCTAACTGGTGAAGCCGCTTTTGATGTGGCTCATAACAAAGCCAAACCATTCTTTGTAAAAACAAAAGAATGCAATGTAAGAGTGCTTGGAACGGTTTTCAATGTGAGTTCTTATCCAGAAGATGAAACGGTGCAAACGGCTTTATTGCAAGGAAAAGTTAGAATTACTTACAACAAAAAAGGATTCTTAAACAATCAGGAGCTTCAGGAAGATTTGACACCAGGAATGATTGCTACAATCAATAAAGATAAAAAACAGCTAAAAGTAGAACATAAAGATGTTGCTTCGATTCTGTCTTGGCGAGAAGGTTATTTTACTTTCAAAAGTCAGTCTTTGAATACCATTTTGAGCAAGCTTTCAAAATATTATAAAATAGAATTCATTAAGGGATCAAACCTAAATCTGGATGCTAATTATTCGGGTTCTTTCGCATTAAATGAAAATCTTAATTCGCTGGCAAATACATTATCCAGCATTACAAATAACAGCTGTACTGTTAACGCAAACCAAAGAACTATTACAATTAAATAAATAAAAAAATCAATTCAAAAACCGTAAATGCCTATGATATAAAACCAAAAATAAACATATCAACCTTATTTGTAAAAACTAACCAAAAAAAAACCAAAAGATGTTGGAACCATCTTTTGGCATTGTAGAACGGTAGTCAACGCTAATTGACTAACTCTTAAATTCAAAACAAAATTATGAATAAAAAACATAATTCAGAAAAGTATTTTTCTGGACGATACCACTATTACCTATATCTGCTGCTTATGAGATCTGTTACTGCATTTATCTGGATAAGTATGTGTAGTTTATATGCGAACCCTTCTTTAGGACAAAATAAAATACATGTTCGTTTCAAGAACACTCCGCTAACTGAAGTTTTTTCTACTTTAGAAAAACAGACTAATTATGTCTTTTTCTATAATGATGACGTTTTAAAGTCTGCCAATACCATTACTTTGGATAAAGACGCAACTATAGAAGAAATCTTAAACAACGCCTTAAAAAGCAATAATTTAACTTTTGATATTATTGATAAACAAGTTGTTGTAAAAAGAAATAAAAAGAAAGCAGAACAATTAGAATATGAACTAACAGGAAAAGTTACCGATAAAAAAGGCGCTCCGCTTATTGGTGTAAACGTAATCTTAAAAGGAAAACAAAACTGGGATATTACCAGAAAAGAAGGAGAATATAGAATGAGAGTTTCTCCTTATGATACTATTGTTTTCAGTTCTTTAGGTTTTAAAACCGTTACAGTTGCTGTAAACAATAAAAGAGTTATTGACGCAACATTAGTACCAGATGTTATGGAACTTCATTCTGTAGAAATCCCAGTATCAAATGGTTATACTGAAATTCCGAAAGAAAGAGTTACTGGAGCAATTGGCGTAATGACTGCAAAAGAATTGGCAGAAGTTCCAACAGTTGACATTCAGTCAAGATTAGAAGGAAAAATGGCAGGTGTAAATGTCGATCCAAGAACTGGTTCTATCAGTGTTCGAGGAACTAATAATTTTAGCGGAACGGGATCGCCGTTGATAGTTATTGATGGTTTTCCGCAATCTAGAGAAGATTTCGCCTTCTCTAAAAGAGGTGTTCCGGGATCTTCTATTTTAAGTTTTCTTAACCCAGACGATGTAGAAAGCATTACCGTTTTAAAAGATGCTGCTGCAAGTTCAATTTGGGGATCAATGGCTGCAAATGGAGTTATTGTCATTACAACCAAAAAAGGTAAAAAAGGCGAGCCAACAATCAATTTTAACACCACTACAAGCGTTGGAGAAAAAATCGATTTGGGAAAACTTCGCGTTATGAATACTGCTCAATATATTGATTACGAAAAAGACCTTGTAAATGGCGGATTCGTTGTTGACAATATTTCAAACTGGCAGGCGCTTAATCCGAGTGCTGCACAAGAAATAATGTTTAGACAAAAAAGAGGTGAAATCACTGTTGCTCAAAGAGATCAATTGTTGGCACAACTTGGACAAAATGATAATTTAGGACAGATAAACAGATATTTGTTAAGAAATTCACTTACAACTCAATATGATTTATCCATAAATGGAGGAAATGAAAAAAGCACGTATTATTTGTCTTTAGGATATAATAAGGATCAAGCAGCAATGCAAGGAAATGATTCTAAATCTTATAACATTACATTAAACAACTCTTTTCAGCTTAAAAGCTTCTTAAAGTTAAACACAGGAATTAATTACGTTCCAACAACGTATCAAACTAATACAGTTGCAAACGAAGCTTTGTCTAATGTATCGGCTACGGCTTTACGTCCTTACGATATGATTGCCGATGAAAACGGAAACGGAATTGATCGTTATTATCTTTTTAGACCAGAAGTTTCTAAAGGATTTGAAGCAAAAGGATATCTGCCTTGGTCTTACAATTTTTTAGATGAACTAAATTATTCTAATGTAATAACAAAAGGTGCAAATATCAGATTAAATGCAAGTTTAACAGCAACTGTTACAAATTGGTTAAACTTTGAAGCATCTGGAATGTATACTTCTATTACAAACAAAACCAAATCGTTAAGCGAGTTAGATAGTTATTATACTCGAAATATGATTAACCAGGCAACATCTGTTAATACAGCTGGAAAACTAGTTTATGGTATACCGTTGGGATCTTATTTATATAATACGAACACTAACAACGATAATCAAAGTATGCGTTTTCAAATGAATATCAATAAGAATTTTAACGAAAATAATAGTTTACATTTCTTAGCGGGTACAGAAGTTAGAGAAGAACGCAGAGAAGGTTCTAGCCAAAGATATTACGGATATAATATTGACACTAATTCTGGACAATCTGTAAACCCAACAGTTTATTACAATACGGTTTACGGATGGCAAAGTATGATTGGAACTTCTGATAATAGTATCAGTATATCAAGAAGTCGTTATTTATCTTACTACGGATTGGGTTCTTATGATTTTATGAACCGTTACCATGTTTCAGGAAGTATTCGTTTTGATGATGCAAACATAATTGGAGCTTCTAGAAAAAATAGAGCATTGCCACTTTGGTCTGCAGGAGGTAAATGGGATATTAATAAAGAATTTTTCTTAAGAGATGTAAACTGGCTGAGCAATTTAGCTTTTAGAATTACTTATGGTAAAGGCGGAAGTTCTCCAAGCGGCGGATTTGGAAGCCAAAGTCCTGTAATTAGTATCGGAAGTGTAGATTTTAATACGCAATTGCCAACAGCTTCTATCTCGATACCAGAAAATCCTGAAATTAAATGGGAAACAACAACAACGTTAAATTACGGTTTAGATTACGGTTTCTTCAATAATCGTTTAAGAGGAAGTGTTGATTTCTATTATAAAAAAACTGAAGATATTTTAGCAAATCTTCCTTTCAATCCAACTTACGGATGGTCTTATGTAAATTATAATACAGCAACTCTAAAAGGACACGGCGTAGATGCATCTCTTTCGGGAACTGTAATAAATGCGGCTTTTAAATGGAACAGTAGTATAAATTTCTCTTATAATACTAATGAAGTTACAGACTCTCGATATGTATTAAATAGCACCAATCAGTATTTTGGTTCATCACCAATGGTTGGAACAAGTATCGGAACAATCTATGCTTACAAATGGGCTGGTTTAGATGCAACCGGACAATCTCAAGTTTATAAAAAAGACGGCACAATTGTAACTTCTAATCAAGGTATTGCATCAATTGATAAAGACGACCTGAAAAAAATGGGAACTTCATTTGCTCCTTATTTTGGAGGATTTATGAATGATTTCTCTTTTAAAAATTTCAGATTAGGAGTACAGATGACTTATTACGCTGGACACGTATTTAGAAATACAGTATTACAAAATTATCCTTCTTATTCTGGAGTACAATATGGAGCTGTTGCTAAAGATGAACTTGTTGCACAAAGATGGAGACAAGCTGGAGACGAAGCTACTACAAATGTACCTGGTTTAACAAATATCAGCTACAACAGCTTAAACCGTTATCAATATGCAGATATTAATGTACTTCCAGCAGACAATATCAGATTGCAGCAGGTTTCATTAGGATATAATGTACCATCAGAATGGTTACAAAAAACATTTATTAAGTCGTTAAGTTTCAATTTTGCGGCTAGAAATTTAGGGTTATTATGGGTTAAAAATGATTTAGGAATCGATCCACAATACCTATCAAACGGTAACTATAATACACTTGCGCCACAACGCAACTATACATTACAGTTTAATTTCAGTTTTTAATTTTAAAAAATAGACTTATGAAATTTCTAAAATCTACATTATATATATTCCTCCCTTTACTTTTACTAAACTCATGCCGAGATTATGTTGAAGTGGAACAGGTTGGAAACAACAGAATTTTAAAATACACCTCTGATTACAGAGCTTTGGCAAACAATTATAACGATATGACTTCTTCTGGAGGAATTTATCTTATTGCAAATGATGATGTTGAATTTCCAACAACGTATCAAAATGGAGTTACTACTATTTGGGGTAACAGTTACACTTGGCAAGACAGAATATACGATCCTTCTCAAGGCGATTCAGACTGGACAGGATTATACAAAGCGGTGTATTACAGCAATGTAATTCTAGATGGCGTAATGGGCAGTGAAAAAGGAACAGACGCAGAGAAAAAAGAAATCACTGCTGAAGCTTACGTTCACAGAGCATTTGCTTACTTACAGTTGGTAAATACTTACGGACCACAATTTGATCCAACTTCTGCGAATTCAGAAAAAGCAGTTCCGCTATTATTAAAACCAGAATTATTTTCTTCTTTAGAAAGAAATACAGTTGGGCAAGTTTACGATCAGATTATATCAGATTTAAAAAGTGCTTTGGATAATGGCATTCAAAACGATCCTCAATTCAATGTGCTTCCTTCAAAAAGAGCCGTTTATGCATTGCTTGCAAGAACGTATTTGTTAATGGGACAATATCAATTGAGTCTTGAAAATGCTGATAAAGCTTTACAGATGCAAAACAGTTTAATTGATTTTAAATCATTAGCTACAGCTTACAGTTATCCAGTTTTAATTCAGAATCCTGAAGTTATATTCTCAAAAACGTTGCTTTTGACTTATAACGGAGCGCCATTATCCACAGAGCTTTTAAATAGTTTTGGAGCCAATGATTTACGTTACAATTATTACACAGCTCCAGGAACTAGCTTCTATCCTACTTACACTGGAAGAGGTTTCGGAATATACACTTACAGCTATACAAACGGAATTAATATCGGAGTTTCTGTTCCTGAAATGTATTTAATTGCTGCTGAATGTTATGCAAGATCAGGAAAAATTGCAGAAGCGGTAAACTACCTAAATATTCTAAGAGCAAAACGTTTTAAATCGGGAACAGCTTATACTGTTTCGGCAACAACAAACAAGGAAGCTTTAGATTTGGTTTTAGCTGAAAGAAGAAAAGAATTCATCGGACGTGGCTTCCGTTGGTTTGATCAGCGACGTTTAAACTTAGATCCAGTTTATCAAAAAACATATACCAGAGTTTTTAAAGGTCAGACTTACACTCTTGCGCCAAACAGCGATGGTTATGTATTCCCAATCAATCAAAATTATATCGATTTAAGCCCTGAGTTAGGGAAATAAAAAAACTTACAATGTTTACAAAAATTAAAAATATCAAATTATTGGTATTGGCGTTCTGCGCCTTTACCTTACAAGTTACAAGTCAAGAAGTTAAATCGAGATTACAAGGAATGGTCGACATTCCAACTCCTGGATTAACTTTCAGCATGACTTACGATCCAAAAGGCGGACCATTAGAAAACGTGAAAAATATCAGCGGTTATGCCTATGTTTTCAACGATTACAGATGGCAAATCGAAGATCTTAAAATGAAAAAAAATGGCGCTGTTTACAGCGCCGATTTTACAGTTCCAAAAAACTGTGCTTTTATGGCTTTCAAATTCTATGGCAATACAGAAAATGGTTTAGTTACCGATACAAATCAAGACACAGGATATATGTTGGTTGCTTTTAAAGAGCCAAAAGTAAAAATGCCTGGAGCAGATTTGGCTTGGGCTACTTTTAGAAACAAAGATTTCAATGGTCAGTTTGGCGGTTATTTTAAAGATTTTTCTATTGATGGAGATGCTACAGAATATTGGTTAAAAAAGGAAGTTTCAGCTAACGGAAATAGATTTCCTGAATTTTTTGATACTTATTTTGATGTTTTGAAAAAACAGAAACCTGAAAAATTCGAAGAATTGGGAAGTAAATTTTTGGGTGACTTTACGAAAAACATGAAAGGACTTCCTGAAGAAGTGTACACAAAAGTACACCACATTTATTTATTCGATTTAAAGAATAAAACAAAGGCTGATTCTCTTGAAACTGTAATCACAAAACAATTTCCAAAAGGAGCTTTTGTAAGACAAAAAGCGTATCAAAAAATTATGCCGATTGCCGATGCTGCAGAAAGAAACAAAGTAATGACGCAGTTTTTGGCTGATTTTCCATACAGTTCTGAAGTTCCGCCATCACAGCAGTACTTCTATGATAATATTGCCAAAATGCAGTTTACTTACTATTTCGAAAACAAAGATTACAAAACGATTTTGTCAATGATTCCGACAATGAATTTTGCTAATCTAAACGATGCTTATCATCAAAATATTTCGAAAGCATTGTATTTAAAAGTAGTTGATCCTGCGGTTATCGAAACTATGGCAGTACCAATGATTCAGCAAATGCAGAAAAAAGTAAACGACATGTCTTACATGCAGGGAATTTACTGGTCGCCAAATCAGGCAACTGAAAATGCAAAAAATCAGCTTAACAACGAATTGGTAATTCAGATTCGTATGTACGATATTTTGAAAAAATACAAAGAAGTTCTAGAAACTTTCGAATTGCTTCCTTTTGAAAAACGTTACGAAAAAGCAAGTATCAACGATATTCATATCAAAGCTTTAGAAGCATTCAATAAACCAATTATCGAGGTTCTAAAAAACGCCGCAAGAGCAAATACTTTATCAGAAGCTTCAACTGCAAAACTAAAAGAATGGTTTTTGAAAGAAGGTAAAAAAGAAGCTGATTTTCCTGCTTACTTAGAACAATTGAAAAAAGAAAACAAAGCAGAAGAAAAAATTGCCTTGATTGATATCGCAGCTCCTGCAATTAAAGTGCAATCTGCAGACGGAAAAACAAAAGATTTAGCTTTAAACAGCGGAAAAATTATTGTAATTGATTTTTGGGCAACTTGGTGCGGACCTTGTAAAAAAGCGTTTCCAGCAATGCAACAATTGGTAAACAATTTTAAAGAAGACAAACAAGTCGAAATTAATTTTATCAGTACTCAAGAAACTAAAGAAGGTTATAAAAAAGAAGCTTTAGCTTATCTTAAAGAAAAAGGTCTAAAAATCACTACTTATTTTGATTTAGTTAAAAAAGGTGGTGGAACAAATAATGCTTCTTTTACCAACTATGCTCAAATCTTTAAATCAAGCGGAATTCCTAGAAAAGTTGTCATCAAAGACGGAAAAATCCGTTTTACATCTGAAGGTTATTCTGGAAATCCAGGACAGTTAGTTGATGAACTTACAAACGTTATTAATGCTTTAAAAAGCGAATAATTGCTTTTGAAAATCAAAAAAATATGAAAAAAATAGTTTTACTATGTGCGCTCGCTTTGGGTGCGCATAGTTTATCAGCTCAGAAAAAAGCAGTAGACGAATCGGCTTATCAATCTTGGAAAAGAATTAATTCTAAAGCTTTATCTTATAATGGAAAATGGATGTCTTACACTACCGTTTTTCAAGATGAAGAAAAAGAAAACAATAAACAGATTATTATTCAGGAAGCTCCAAAAGGAAAACGTTTGGTTTTGGAGAATATTAGCGATTTAAAATTCATCGGGAAAAAAGACTGGATTCAGTACAGCAAAAACGACAGTACACTTTTGCAAAATTTAAAAACAGGAGCAAAAAAACTTTGGAAAAGCAAGCATTACACGAATCCGCTTGAAGGAACTGATTTTCTATATTACACGCGTCCAGAAACGCCAAAAGGCCAAATCTTTTTACAACGTTTGGTTTGTTATAACTTAGAAAGCAACGACAGTATTTTTGTAAACAATATTAAATCGTCTCGTTTTTTAAAGAACAAGTCGATTGTGTATTTACAAGTTGAAAAAGATCAAATATTTCTAAAGCACGGAACAATCGGCGGAAAACAAGAAACTGTTTACAGTGGAAAAGCTTCTGATTTTGGAGATTTTCAATTAAATGATAAAGAAAACGGAGGAACTTTTACTTTAAAAGGAAGCAACAGTTCTGAATTCAATATGGTTTATTATTTCAATTTGAATACGAATTCGACGAAAGCTTTATTCAATTATGATGAAATTGCTTTAAACGATCCTAATTTTTCGATTTCAAAAACCGCTTATGGTTTAAACGAAAATGCTCAATTTATTTCTTTATTGATAAATTCGAACAAACGTCCTGAAAATACTCAGATTGCAAAATCAAATGTTGAAATATGGAAATCGAATCAAGGAACTATGGAACGTAGACAGGAATTGTTGAGAAGTTCTAAAACGCTTCCAAGTGAACAAAAATTCATTTATGACATTCAAAATAAAAAAGTTATAAAAGTAGCTTCAACTGGCGAATTTGATCAGGTTTTAATTCCAGAATCTGGCAATTTTAAAGGAGTTTTTGCTATTGATAAAAAACCTTATACAGTTGAAGTAGATTGGACTTTTAACGAAAGAAGCGATATTTATTGGATTGATGCTGAAACAGGAAAATCAACCAAAGTGCTTACAGGTGTTTTTGGAGGTATTTCATGGAATCCCCAAGGAAGTTTTGCGGTTATGTATGATGAAAAGCAAAAAGTTTGGACTGTATTTGATTCAGATTCAATGCAGTTTAAAAACATTAGTTCGCAAATTCCTTTTCCGGTTTCAGACGAAAACGTAGACATGAAATCTGCTAATACTGCTTACGGAATTGCAGGCTGGTTAAATAACGGAAATACGGTAGTTTTATACGATCAGTTTGATTTGTGGGCAATCGATCTTACGAATCAAAAAAAGGCTTATTCTCTGAGTCAAGGTTACGGAAGAAAAAACAAAGTTGAACTTCGCTATGGTGAAGAAGGTTTTATTGGTAATTTAGATCAAAAGAAAACAGTTACTTTAGTTGGTTTTGATTTCGATCATAAATCCAATGGCGTTTACAGATTAATCAACAATAATTCGGTAACAAAAATATTTGCCAATCCAGATTACAATGTTCGCGTTGAAGCCGTTTCTGGAGATAATTCAAGTGTTTTATTTTCAAAATCAAGCTATACTATTTTTCCTGATTTGTGGTGGGGAACTTCTAGTTTTGGATCACAGTCTAGAATGACAGATATCAATCCGCAGCAAAAAGAATATGCTTGGGGAACTACAAAGGTATTGACTTGGAAAAGTTTTAACGGAAAAGAAAATCAAGGAAATCTATATCTTCCAGACAATTATGATAGCAAAAAAACATATCCTGTAATTGTTCATTTCTACGAAAAACACACAACCGATTTTAATACGTATCAATTGCCAGAAGTAAGTTCTTCTAATATTAATATTCCAAGTTACTTAAGCAGAGGTTATATCGTTTTTCAACCAGACGTACATTATGTTTATGGCGATGTTGGAAACAGCGTTTACAATGACGTAATGAGCGGAGTTGAATATTTAATTGCAAATGGCATTACCGAAAAAGGAAAAATCGGAATTCAAGGACATAGTTTTGGAGGTTACGAAACTTCTTTCTTAACAACTAAAACAGATCTTTTCACTTGTGCGATTGTAGGTTCTGGCGTAAGTAATTTTACGGCAAATTATCCTGTAATGCGATCAAATGGTATTTCGACTATGTTTAAATACGAAGCCGATCAATATCGTATGGGAAGTTCGATGCACGATAATCTTGACGGATACATTAAAAACTCGCCTTTATTTTCTGCGAAAAGCATCAAAACACCAATTTTGATTTTCCATAATGATAACGACCGTGCAGTTCCTTATCAAGAAGGACAATCTTTATTCTTTGCACTTCGTCGTTTAGGAAAACCTGCTTTATTAGTGAATTACAAAAAAGAAGGACATACTTTAGACGATGCCGCAAACAGAAAAGACTGGACAATCAAAATGCAACAATATTTTGATTACTACTTAAAAAGTTCAGCAAAACCAGACTGGATGTAATTTAATGCTTAAAAATTAGACGCGGATTTTACGGATTCGCTATCGCGAAGACGCGGATAAAAACGGATTTAATTTAAAAAAAAATCTGTGTAAATCCGCGTCTTCGCAAGGCGAATCTGTTTAATCCGTGTTCCATTACAACTGTTTTTTGAAGATTTCAAATAAACAGCAGGGACTTTTTATACCTTTTTCAAACTAAAATTCAATCAAAAAAAGAACAATAACTATCAAAAATGAAAGCAAAATTAATTTTAGCGCATTTCTTATTTCTGGCTTTAACTCAGGTTTCGGCGCAGTTTAAAACCACTTTTCCGTTACCCAAAGAAGTGGTACACGGAACATTGCCAAACGGAATGCAGTATTTTATTATGCATAACGAATGGCCAAAAGACAGAGCCGATTTGTATTTCGTGCAAAATGTTGGAGCAATTCTAGAAAACGACGATCAGGACGGATTAGCGCACTTCTTAGAACACATGGCTTTTAACGGAACGGAACATTTTAAAGGAAAAGGCATCATCAATATGCTCGAAAAGCAAGGTGTTTCTTTTGGGAAAGATATCAATGCTTATACGGCTTATGACGAAACGGTTTATAACATCAGTAACGTTCCTGCGGACAATAAAACCTTATTAGATTCTTGTATGTACGTGTTGCATGATTGGTCTGGATCTCTGCTTTTGGCAAATAATGAAATTGATGCCGAAAGAGGTGTAATTCGTGAAGAATGGCGTACGAGAAGAAATGCAGATTACAGAGCGGGAGAAAAAATTGACAAAGTAGTTTTTGCAGGTTCTAAATATGCAAAACGAAATGTAATTGGAGATTTGAATGTTATCAATAATTTCAAATATCAGGTTTTAAGAGATTATTATAAAAAATGGTATCAACCGCAAAATCAGGCTGTCGTGATCGTAGGGGACATCGATACGGCTTTAATCGAAAAAAGGGTTAAAGAGATTTTCGGTTCGATACCAACTCCAAAGAAAATCAACAAAAGAGAATACGAAAAAATTCCTGTTCAAAAAGAAAACCGTTACGTTCTGGCAACAGACAAAGAATTACAGCGTTCGGGAATTTCACTTTCATACACTCAGTCAAAACCTTTGGTTCAAGATGAATCAAAAATGACAAAAAGTATGCAAGAAAGCTTGGCGATGCAATTGATGAATATTCGTTTTGGAGAATATATCATTAACAATGAAACTGCAGGTTTATCTTTTGGAGTTTCTAACAATAATCTTTCTAGGTTAGCAAGTAAATTTTCGATAAACATTACACCAAAAAAAGGCAAGTTTTTAGAAGCATTTTCAGAAGCTTATAGAGAATATGAAAGAGCAATTCAAAACGGATTTACGCAACAGGAATTAGACCGTTTAAAAACTAAAATGCGCAGTAGTTATGACAATCGTCTGGCTAATAAAGATAAAATCAGCAACGGATCTTGGGCAGAGCAACTGCAAATGTATTTCTTAGAAGCCAGTCCAGTAATGACAATGGACGAAGAATACAAATGGATGAATAACTTTCTGGATAAAGTTACATTTCAGCAAATTAATAGTGTTTTTAGAGCTTTAGAACCTAAACAAAATTTAATCTTATCCGTTTCTGCTCCAGAAGATGCGTCAACTAAGTTTCCTGAAGCAAATGATTACTGGAATGCGATGAAAATCATTTCCAACAGCAAATTGGAACCTTATAAAGAAGAAGAATTAACAGCTTCATTAGTAAAAGAACAATTGACAGAAAAAGCAATTGCAAAAACAAGCGACATTAAAGCATTCGCGAATGCGAAAGAATTTACTCTTGCAAACGGCGCAAAAGTGATTATTTACCCAACAACTTTAAGCAAAGATCAGATTTTATTTTCTGCTTACAGCTCGGGAGGAAATTCACTTGTAGATTGGCAAGAACTTCCGTCGGCACAAATTGCAACGGCTGTGGCATCTTATTCTGGTTTGGGCGATTATAAATTTACCGATTTAAAAAAGAAACTGACTGGAAAAACAGCAAGTGTTAGTCCGTATATTGGAGGTTTATATGAAGGTTTTAACGGAAGCAGCAACAAAGAATCTTTAACAACTTTACTGCAGCTGACATATTTATATTTCCAGCATCCGAGATTTGACACGACAACTTTTGATAAAATAAAAGAACAATATCAAAACAAACTAAATAATGCTCACAACAGCAATGAAAAAGCTTTAAACGATACTATTTCGGTTTTAAACACCAATTACAGCAAACGAAATTGGGCATTAAATCAGGATTTTATCAATGCTTTTGATTTGAATAAAGCGAAGAAATTCTACTCTGAACGTTTTTCTAATGCAGGAGATTTTACCTTTTTATTCGTCGGAAGCATTTCTGAAAAAGATATTGCTTTAATTAATACTTACTTAGGAAATCTTCAGTCAACTTCAAAAACAGAAAAATACGTTGATCATAAAATTTATATGAAAGACGGAAAAACGGAAAAAACCATTTTCAGAACAATGGATACGCCAAAAACAACGGTTTATCTTCATTTAGAAAACAAAGATGTTGTGTATTCTAAAAAGAATAAAATTCTGAGTTATATGGTTTCTGAATGGCTTACGAAACGTTATTTGGAAACAATTCGTGAAGAAGAAGGCGGAAGTTATGGTGTTCAGGTTGGAGCCAATTTATCGCAATCACCTACTCCATTATTTTCTTTAGAAATCAATTTTGACTGTAATCCTGACAAAGCAGATGCATTGGTGAAAATTGTACACGCAGAATTGGCAAGAGTGCAAACAGAAAACATTCCGTCAAATATGTTAGAAGACATTAAACAATCTATAATCAAGAATAATCAGGAACAGTTAAAAGAAAATAGTTACTGGCTGAGTGCGCTAACTTCTTACGTTCGCAACGACGAAATGCCTCTTGATATTGAACTTCTTAAAAATACATTAAACACTATTACAGCAAAAGATTTAAAAGAATTTACCGTAAATGCTTTAAAAAAATCTAACAGCGTACAAGTGCTAATGAAAGCAAAATAAGAATCTCTTATAAACCAAGTTTCCAGATGGTTTATAATATTCTTATCGATTTTTTTATTTTTTATTTTAATTAGTTTTTAAGGGCTGTCTATTTTAGACAGCCTTTATTGTTTTTTTAATTAAGATATTTTAATTGATGGCACAATCGTGGCTCTTTGTATAAACAAAGAAATAACATGGAAAAAACAATTCTTTTATGTTGCGTCTGAATTCGTATATTCGGCCTTTATTTTGAAAAAAGAGAATGATTGCAAAATTGAATGAAAGAAAATCCTATCCATGGATTGTTGTTGGCCTGCTATGGTTTGTTGCTTTATTGAATTATTTAGACCGACAAATGCTTTCCACTATGAAATCAGCGATGATGGATGACATTCCTGAATTGGCTAAAGCTGAAAATTTCGGTCTTTTGATGGCTGTTTTCCTTTGGATTTATGCGCTAATGAGCCCTGTTTCTGGAATTATTGCGGATCGGTTTAACCGAAAAAGAATCATCATAGGCAGTCTTTTTATCTGGTCTGGAGTGACTATGGCAATGGGTTATGCCACAACTTTCAATCAGATATATATTCTGCGCGGTATTATGGGTTTTAGCGAAGCCTTTTACATTCCTGCTGCCTTATCCTTAATTGCAGATTACCATCAGGAAAAAACGCGCTCTTTTGCAATTGCAATTCATACCACTGGAATTTATTTAGGACAAGCACTCGGCGGTTTTGGTGCCACTATTTCTAAGTATTTTTCCTGGCATTTCAGCTTTCACTCCGTAGGTTTATTCGGTGTACTTTACAGTTTAATACTTATATTTTTTATACAAGAAAAGAAAACTTATTTCTTAGATCCCACAAAGAAATCATCTTTACGCAATGAATTCAAACAGATGTTTAAAGGATTGGGAATATTATTCGGTAATATTTCTTTTTGGGTTTTACTTTTTTATTTCTCTGCACCAAGTTTACCAGGCTGGGCGGCCAAAAACTGGTTACCCACCTTATTTACTGAAACTTTACATTTAGACATGTCTATGGCTGGACCAATTGCAACGGTAACCATTTCGATGTCTTCCTTTTTTGGTGTTTTAATTGGAGGTGCCATTTCAGACAGATGGGTGATGAAACATATTAAAGGAAGAATTTACACCAGCGCTATCGGATTGTTTCTTACCATTCCGGCATTGTTTTTATTTGGCTATTGCTGTGACATAACCGCTATTGTTTTTGGCGCTGTCCTTTTTGGACTTGGATTTGGAATATACGACACCAACAACATGCCTATTCTCTGCCAGTTTGTTGCTCCCCGCTACAGAGCTACGGGATATGGAATTATGAATTTTGCAGGTATTTCTGCTGGAGCCGTTATTACAGAGTTTTTAGGAAAAGCCGCTGATAATGGCGGAATGAGACACGTTTTTGTACTGCTATTATTTGTTGTTCTTACTGCAATAGTTTTACAGTTAGTGAGCCTACATCCAAAAACAATAGATATGAAAGAGGATAATGAAGTTTAAGCACACAAACATATAACTACTTCTCTTCTGCTTTCTGGACTGTTTTGTACTTTTTCTAAAATAGTTTTTTGCTGTAAATGCATTATACAATGATTAACAATCAACACATTTTATGCATTAGGATTAGTTACATTTAATTCTGCCGCAAAAGATAAAGTATAAGTCCAAAAAGTACAGTTGAAAATAACGCATACAATTTATATATGCGCAATGTATACTTAGGAATTCTTTTTTTTATTTGTTTTTTATCTCTTGCATTTAATTTTTTGTACCATAGAAAATTAAATACAAGGACGATAATAGAACCAGCAATCATAGCATATAAATAGTATACCAATTCAAGATTAACTATTTTGCAAAATAAGCACAAAATAGTATTTAAATTTATAGATTGAATAAATGAGACATGCATAAAAATGTCTATTTCAGGATCAGAATCATACTTCTTTAATTTATTATATCTTGCTATGGAATAATCAAGCCAAAATTCTTTAAAACTAATCATTGCCTAAAATTTTACTTTTTTACCAATACGATCCATTAGTTATGATATTGAACAAATTAAAAGGTTTTATTTTTTTACAAAATACATTACAACACAATATAATAGGCCTATTGTTTAACATACCTTCTATTTTCCAAAAAAGCTGCTAAATTCGTTACCGAGCATGGAGAGAAAAACTTCTTATTTGAATCTGGATCAACCGTCCCATTTGAGACAATCCCGACAAGTAAACCATTTTCATCTACTAATGGAGCTCCACTAAGTCCTCCGAATTTCTCCGGCACAAGAATATCTTTTAATAAAATACGATTTGCAATTGTTTTATAATATTCAAATTCATATACCCTTTGAGGACCATTTTCCATTGTTCTGGTCCAGCCTACAACATATAATTTTTCTCCCTGAGTTAAAGGAGTCTTTCTTATTTCCAAAGGTATAATATTGGAAGAGCTTTCTTTTATGGAAAATACCAGCCAGTCATTGTCATAAGTTGACTTGGCTTCCAATTTCTCAGACTTGTCTTCATTTAATAATTTATCACAAATTACAATTTCGGACTTATTGTTTAATGGGTATAATGCCCAATTTTTAATATAGCTTTCCAACGACAAAGTTGTCATCCCCTCGGGCTTAATAATCTTAAGTAGATGTTTTGCTGTAACAGCAAATGTTTCATTATTATATTTTAAAAGAAAGCCGCAGCTGAATTTTGGCTGATCATATTTCGGGTTTGTAAATTCGATTCCATTCACCAAAGCTATTTCTTTGAATACTTTATTTGAAGAAATCTCCTGTCCGAAGCAACCTGCTGTCCATAAAGTTGCAATAGCAAAAAAAAATTTAAATTTCATAATACTTCCAAATTTAGAGTTCACTATCAGTCAATACAAAAACTTTTGTTTATGCAAATTTTCATTTCTAATGCCTATACATATTTTAGTAGCTAGTTATAAAGAGTAGGCTTGCAATGTTTTTCTTGCCCATTTCCCCCAGTCTTTCAAAGCATCCAAAAGTATTTTGTTTAGTCCTTTATTGTCAGTAGGTTTGCCTTTAATTGGTGGAGCTAAATCTTTGTCAGAAACTGGAATTTCAGTAACTTTTGTTGCAAACCATGTCATATTTTCATGTGGCATAGCCAAGCCTAAAATTGTTCCGGGTAAGCCTGTAAAAGATTCAGGACCGCCTGAGAATGGAATTTGAATAGTGTAATAAGCAACAACATAAACAGAATCAATAATTATGGCATTTGCTCTGCGGCATTCATAACCTGCGATTTCTCTGGTCTCATCGGTAATTTTCCAGTCAATTTTGCGTAAACTATCTTTTACTAAGTATAAATCATCGTAAACATTTTTTTGTGTAATACTGGTTTGCGTATCAAGATCTGTGGCGATAACATTTTTTAAATTAGCCATTGCATCATCTGCAATCCAAGCATTGTTATTTGCTGATTGATTTGTTTCTTCCCATTTGTATAAACTCTTGTTTTTTGAAAAGCTGAGTGTACTTTTTACGGTTTTAAATTGCGGATTGTTTTTTTTATAACTTTCAAAAGCAGCTTGATAATAACTATCAGTTTCACCTTTTATTTTTTTGGTAATCAAAGCATACATATTTGATTTTTTCTCAAATTCGATTACGCCATTTTCAACAAAGTGATCATTTTGTGCAAAAGTATTGCTGCTTATCAATACAATTATTAAAATTAAAATGCGATTTATTATTGTTTTCATGGTTTTAGTTTTGTTTAATTTCTCCTCCGCCCATTTTGCTAAAATCCCAGCTTACAGAGAACATAAAGTATCTTTGAATAGTGGTATAAGTACTTTGACTGATGTTTCCATTATAAGCCGAACGATTAAATCCTACATTTTGGTTCAAAAGATCTCTTCCCGTTATAGAAACTCTTAAATTATCTGATTTTAAGAATTTTTTGGTTATAGATGCATTCCAAATAAAACGTTCAAAAGTTTCCTGAATCACTTGCGTTTTTCCATTATATTGATAATTACCATCTGTGCTAATTTCTAGTTTGAAAGGTAATTCTACACTAGTCCAGAAATTTCCATTAAAACCCCAACCATTACTATCACTATTTTCGTTTATACTTGCATCGGCAACATTGTAAGTAGGTCCGAAGCTGGTATTAAAATTATATTTTTTTTCTTTATACTTTGATAAGTTTAAATTAAAGGAATAAGTTGAATTTTTAGTTTTATTCAGTTTAGTATTAATGTAATTATAGTTTACATTTTTGTTGGCGCTTAAACCAATTCCTGCTGTCATGTCTATGGCTTTTATTGTTCTGCCAAAATTACTATTCAAATAATAACTTGTTGTCGCTTTGTTTTCTAGGTTTACAAATTGAGAAATACTTTCTCCTCTATCATTTGTAGCCACATTACTTATTATTGGATTTATCGTAAAATTATACGATCCGTTAACCGAAAAATATTGATTGGTGAGCACTTTGTAGGAGTAATAACTACCTCTAAAAATATTTCTAAAAGAAGGATCTAAATTTGGATTACCTACAATTGTATTTAATTGGTTTTGATTGTTTCGGATAGGCTGCAACTGATCTAATGTAGGCTGATCCGTGTTTCCGTTATACGACAAACGTAGTGATTCTCTTTGTTTAAAATTATATTGATAGCTTATCTGAGGCATGTAGTTAACAAATTTTTGCTTAAAATAACTATCTGTATAAACATCATATTGTTTAAAGTTTACACCACTAAATTTGGAACCAAAAGAAAAAATAGTTTTATTTTTCTTGTAATTAAAAATCGCTCCAACCTGGTTTATTGTTTGGTCTAATTCATAATTATTACTAAAGATGGAATCCAAAACATTATAATCGCCACTTGAAGATTGATTAAAAGATTTACGATCTGCTTTTCCGTTACTGATATTGAATCCATAATTAAGAATTAAAGATAAGCTTTTGGATAAAGGTTCGGTATAGATTAAATTTGATTTAAAAGCCCTATTGCTAATATTATTGACTTTGTTTTGATCCACTACTTTGGTGCTATCTGGACTAATTACGGCTGGTGTAAAAAATTCAGCCCTAGAATTTAAGTAACCATTACTTTTGCTATCTGTACTTGATTGGCTTAAATTAATAGATAATGTTCTACCCGTTTTTTTTAGTCTTTTGGTTAACAAAGTATTTATATTAAATGCTTTATCATCAACATCGTTTGTAGTTGTCTGTTTCAAATTATTCAATTGGTTACCTTGTTCGTCAGTACCTTTTCGCATTTCTGCTTCACTTGAATTACTTTTTTTAAATAATCCATCAACATTTAATTTTAAAGTTAAAGTAGTATCAATTTTAATTTCATAAGCAAGATCAAGTTTGTTTTTAGTCATGTTTTTTTCAAAACTCTTGTCTGAAGTATTATAAATGCTGCTAGAACTTAAATTTTGCTGGTTAATATCATTGCGATTTCCTGAAAGTTTGATATCGCCAATTTTGTAATTTGCATTGATAGATTCTTTATCCTTGTTCCATTTATTGTCAAAATGTATTCCTCCAGTTTGAACTACTGGAATTCCCTCACCATTAAATTGCCCGTCCCAACTATCAAACTCATCATTTCCATTGTTTGAAAAATAAATACCGCCATCATCAGTTACCTGATAACCGCTTTGGCCATATTTGTCTTTATCTCCCCATCCTAATCCTACTTGTCCTGTGTTGCCTAAAATACCATAAGCTGCTAATTTTTTCTTATCCCAAAACTTATTAAACATGGCTTGACCTTTGTAAAAATTATCAGTTCCGCCTCCGAGTTCTACTTTTCCGAAATGACCATTTTTTTTGTCTTCTTTAAGTTTAACATTCAGCGTTTTGGTTTTCTGGCCATCGTCAATTCCTGTAAAAGCGGCTTGGTCACTTTTTTTGTCATACAATTGCACTTTATCAACCATGTCCGCACGTAGATTTTTTGTAACTAAAGTCGGATCATCACCAAAAAATTCTTCACCATCAACCAAAACTTTGGTAACAGTTTCGCCTTGAGCGGTAATTTTTCCATCCTTATCAATTTGTATTCCTGGGAATTGTTTTATCAGATCTTCCACTTTTGCATTAGGCTCAATTTTAAATGCTTTTGGATCAAATTCTAACGTATCTCCTTTGATTTTCATCGCGGCTCTATTGCCTTTTATAATTATTTCGGATAATATTCTTCCTTTGTCAGCCAAATTAATTTTACCATAATCTTTGATTAACTTCGTGGAATCAACAGAAAATTGATCTACAAAATCAGCATATTTGGGATAAGAAACCAATAAAATAAATTTACCGGCTTTAATATTATTCAACTCAAAATAACCATTTTCTTTGACTCTGGTAAATTTTACTAAAATGGAATCTTGTGCTCTTAACAAAGAGACTGATGCTTTCGTTAAAGTAGAATTGTTTATAGTATCTTTTACATATCCTTTAACTGTGCCAGATATTTGTGCCTGTAAAGCGTTTGATAAAAAAAAAAGCGATAATACTAGAATTGTTTTTCTCATTAATGGGTTGCGGTTTTTTGAAAAGAGGCATTATAATTCTATTCCATTTTTTTAGAAATAGAAATAAAATGCATTTGTTGTGAGATTTTTTTTAGGTAAGCAAAATTGTAGATTGCAGATTCTACAATAGAAATTGCAATAGTATCTTTTGATCTAGACCTACTGAAGGATAGCGGCTTAATTTTATGAAATTCATGTTCTTTTTGAGTGGTTTTGTTGTTAGCAGTTTGAATTTTAATGATTTTAATTAATAATTATTACTATAACAGTTAAATATCAATATGGCTCAAAAATAAATAAAAATACTACAATATTTAAAAAAAAAGAATTTACTTATAATTTCATGATTAATTATTTACATCAGCAATAATATTTATTGCCAATTTCTTCTGACTAGTTCAGAAAAATGTCGCAACTCATAGACTTTATCGCTGTATAAACCCATTCAAAAGAGAACATTATTTTAGATTTTTTTTCTAATCTTACTCAGCAAAAAGACGAATATTAACAAATACACAAGAAATATAAAATTACCTCCAAAAATGACGAATCAATTTTGGAGGTCTGGTGAATGAAGAGGAATTGCAACTATAGGTCACAATCCTTGTCTACTCTATGTTTTAAGTATATTTCAAAAATCGTTTGGCAAAATTTTGCCACATTATTTTTATCGATTTTAAAAACAGTTAAATATAGAAAACAAAAAAGCCACTCGATATGAGTGGCTTTTGTTGTGATCCCAGAAGGATTCGAACCTTCGACCTACGCATTAGAAGTGCGTTGCTCTATCCAGCTGAGCTATGGAACCATTTCTTTTTAAACTTTATGGCAAAGTTTCTGTCGGGGTGGCAGGATTCGAACCTGCGGCCTCCTGCTCCCAAAGCAGGCGCGATAACCGGGCTACGCTACACCCCGAGGCAAATTTAAGCGGAGAGACAGGGACTCGAACCCTGGCGACGGTTACCCGTCGACAGATTAGCAATCTGCTCCATTACCGCTCTGGCACCTCTCCTTGCTCAAGGAATTGCTTCCGTTTTGCGAGTGCAAATGTATAACAACATTCCTTTTCTCACAAGCTTTTTTTTGAGTTTTTTTAGTTTTTTTTTATCTTTTTTCAAAAACACTTCACAATCAAACAAATAGAATTAACAAAAATTTGACTCAAATTTAAAATCTACCCTATTCTACACAAAATTTGAATTTATTCAAATAAAGAGTAAATTTGCTTTATAACTAATATTAACAGAAAATGAACAAAAGAGTTGTTATCGTTTCTGCCGTTAGAACACCTATCGGAAGTTTCATGGGAGGGTTATCTACCGTACCTGCACCAAAATTAGGCGCTGCCGCTATTAAAGGAGCCCTTTCTAAAATTAACCTAGACCCAAAATTAGTTGATGAAGTTTTCATGGGAAATGTAATTCAGGCAGGCGTTGGACAAGCTCCGGCTCGTCAAGCAGCGCTTTTTGCTGGTTTGTCTGAAGAAGTTGCCGCTACAACTGTTAACAAAGTTTGCGCTTCTGGAATGAAAGCTGTTATGTTTGCTGCTCAGGCAATCGCATGCGGAGACGCTGAAATTGTAGTAGCGGGCGGAATGGAAAGCATGAGCTTGATTCCTCATTATGTACAAATGCGTGCTGGAAATAAATTTGGCCCTGCAACTATGCTTGACGGAATGCAAAAAGACGGTTTGACAGATGCTTACGATAACAACGCAATGGGAGTTTGCGCTGATTTATGTGCAACTGAATACAACATCAGCCGTGAAGAACAAGATGCTTTCGCTATTCAATCTTACGAAAGAAGTGCAAAAGCTTGGGATGCCGGAAAATTTAACAACGAAGTTGTTCCCGTTGAAGTTCCGCAAAGACGCGGAGAACCGATTATCTTTTCAAAAGACGAAGAATATACTAATGTTAAATTAGATAAAATTCCATCTTTAGGCGCTGTTTTTACAAAAGACGGAACAGTTACTGCTGCAAATGCTTCTACAATCAATGATGGAGCGGCTGCTTTAGTTTTAATGTCTGAAGAAAAAGCAAATGCTTTAGGTTTAAAACCTTTGGCTTACATAAAAGGTTACGCAGATGCTGCACAAGAACCAAAATGGTTTACAACAAGTCCTGCGAAAGCTTTACCAAAAGCTTTAGACAAAGCTGGAATCTCAATTTCAGATGTCGATTTCTTCGAATTCAACGAAGCGTTTTCTGTAGTAGGATTAGCCAATGCAAAAATCTTAAATTTAGATAATAACAAAGTAAACGTAAACGGCGGTGCAGTTTCTTTAGGGCACCCTCTTGGAGCATCAGGAGCACGTATTATTGTAACTTTACTAAATGTTTTAGAACAAAACAATGCAAAAACTGGAGCTGCTGCAATTTGCAACGGTGGCGGTGGAGCATCAGCAATTGTTATCGAAAGAGCTTAAAAACAATATCAATAAAAATCAGGAGTTATAATACATAATTCCTGATTTTCAACTTATAATTTTCCATACATGTTCGGAATTTGCAATCTTGCCATAGCACCCGTTCGATCTGAACCAAGCGACAGAAGTGAAATCGTCACTCAACTCTTGTTTGGTGAACACATCGAAATCTTAGAACGCCAAAATCAATGGGCTAAAATAAGAATTCAATATGACGACTATGTTGGCTGGATGGATTCAAAACAATATCAGGTAATTTCAAAAGAACAATTTGATCAACTGAGTAAAGAAGCAATTATCTTAAACGCAGATTTAATTGATTATATCACTGCTCCAAATAACTTATTACTTCCTATTCCGCTTGGAGCATCTTTATCTTTTTTGAATAATAGCGAAATCAATACTTCGAATTTTGATTTTGAAGGAACCAAAACGAGTGGCATCAAACCAAAAAGCGCTATTATAAACACAGCATTTATGTATTTGAACGCGCCTTATCTTTGGGGCGGAAAAACTCCTTTTGGAATTGACTGTTCCGGATTTACTCAAATGGTTTATAAATTAAACGGCTATAAAATTCATCGCGATGCTTCTCAACAAGCGCTTGAAGGCGATCCGTTAAGTTTTATCGAAGAATGCGAAGCTGGTGATTTAGCTTTTTTTGATAATGACGAAGGAAATATTACTCACGTAGGAATTATAATGGACAATAATTATATCATTCACGCAAGTGGAAAAGTTCGTATTGACCGTTTAGACCACACTGGAATTTATAATCCAGAATTAAACAAGCACACTCACAAACTTCGCGTAATTAAGAAGATTATTTAAAAACACAAATTTGCTTCGCCCGTTTGCTGTAGCTCGGGTCACAAATTACCACAGATTAAAAAATCCTTTAATCCGTGAAATCTATGGCAAAAAAAATTCGTGCAAATTAGTGAAATCCGTGTTTTTAAGCACTCAATCGAATTGACTTTCTAAACTCAGATGGACTATAGCCCTTTTGCTTTCTAAAAAACTTATTAAAGTGGCTTTCATCCGTAAAACCAAATTCATAAGCAATTTCATTAATACGCTTTTCGCTAAATTGCAAACGATGTTCAATCAGTTTTGTTTTGTAATTGCTGATATATTGTTGCATCGTTTCGCTGGCATGTTTCTTAAAATAACGCCCTAAATAGGTATTCGAAATTCCAAAATAATCGCTAATTGATTCTGCTTTGATTTTCTCTGGATAATAAATATTGTTCTGAATATATTGCAGAATATCCATCGCTTTTGCTTCTGTAGAAATATTTACTTGTTCTGGAAGGTATTTTGCAATATTTCTCGCTACAATAATAATAAGTGTGTTTACCAATTGCTGAATCAATTCTTGATTGTAAACATCCTTATCCTGATGTTCACGGCAAATCGCTTCAATCATTACTTTTACCAAACATTTATCAGGATCATTTTTAAGAATACATCCCGGCTGATGATTGGCATTTTGAAGAATATATTCTAATCGCTGAATATTTTCATTCTGAAGGCTCGAATTTTTCAAATAAATATCATTAAACCTTAAAAAGAAAAATTTCGTTTCGGTTTCAATGGTAAAATTATGACAATCCTCAGGCGTTAATAAGAACAAATGACCAGGATCATATTCAAAAATATTCTTATTAATACACTGTCTTCCTGTTCCTTCCAGAATGTAAACCAATTCGAAAAAATTATGACGATCTCCCACATCTGGATATTCATTCAGCGTTTCAAAAGAAACCGTAAAAGGCTCATATAAGTTTTCTTTTTTCATAATTCCATTTATTTGAAGATGCAAATATACCTAAAAAAGACAAATATATACCAAATAAGAATCATAAAAACAGTATAATTTTGCCTCATCAATTTTAAACGAAATAAATCATTATCATGGAATATAGAAAATTAGGCAACTCAGAACTTGAATTATCAGCTATTACATACGGCGCTTTTGCCATTGGAGGAACAATGTGGGGCGGAACAGAAAAGAAAGATTCAATAGCATCTGTTCAGGCTTCAATTGACCACGGCGTTACTACAATCGATACTGCTCCTTTTTATGGATTTGGCTTAAGCGAAGAAATGATTGGCGAAGCTATAAAACCTTACGATCGTTCTAAAATTCAATTACTTACAAAATTCGGTTTGGTTTGGGACGGAAGCAACAACGAAAAAGGTGATTTCTTCTTTGATGCAGACGATAACGGTAAAAAAGTTCCGATTTACAAATATTCATCAAAAGAAAATGTAATCAAAGAAATCGAAGAAAGCTTAAAACGTCTTCAAACAGATTATATTGATTTGTTGCAAATTCACTGGCCTGACTCAACAACGCCAATTTCTGAAACAATGGAAGCCGTTGAAACCTTAATTCAACAAGGAAAAATCAGAGCTTTCGGAGTAAGCAATTATAATGTTGCACAAATCCAAGAAGCACAAAAAACGATTCAAGTGTCTTCAAACCAAGTAGCTTACAGCATGCTAAACCGCTCAATCGAAGCAGATTTAATTCCGTTTACAGTTTCAGAAAACATCGGAATCATTGCTTACAGTCCAATGGAAAGAGGTTTGTTGACTGGGAAATATTTCACAGACAGCAAATTAAAAGAAAACGATCACAGAAACGGTTATTTCGGAAAATTCGATTTGCAGCAAGTAAAAACTTTAATTGAAGAATTGAGTTCATTAGCACATTCAAAAAACATTTCAATTTCGCAATTGGTTTTACGCTGGACAACTTTACAAAAAGGAATCGCAATTGTATTAGCTGGAGCAAGAAACGCAGAACAAGCTATTTCAAACGCCAAAACTATGGATTTCGATTTATCAGCTTCAGAATTGGAATTTATCAATCAGGCAATTGCTAAAATAAAATAATGCTCTTTTTATAGACACAAAATCTGCGCAATCTTGTCATTCCGAGGAACGAGGAATCTTCGCGAGAAACTCCGCAAAGCTTGGCATTCTCTATGCGGAGCTACCAACGGAGATTCCTCGTTCCTCGGAATGACAAACTTTGATAATCTATGTGTTAAAAAAAAAAAATCTCAAAAATTTAAATAATTAGAATTTGGGCGTTTTGCGCGGCGAACCGGGCTATTCGTTCCAATCTTTTATTCCGAACCCCGGCACAAAAGGATTTCCACTGCTATCCCTCACGCATCCATTTTTATAAGAAATAACAAATTAAAATGAAAAAGATATTTATAATAAATGGCGGACAGAAATTCGCACATTCAGGAGGAAAATTCAACAAAACCGTTCAAGATTGGACAATTGAATTTCTTTCTAAAAATAATAATTACGAAATAAAAACAACTCACATTGAAAACGAAATTGATCTTCAGGAAGAAGTTGAAAAATTCGTTTGGGCAGATTTAATTATCTATCATACACCAGTTTGGTGGTTTCAATTGCCGAACCTTTTCAAAAAATACATCGATGATGTTTTCACGCAAGGACACAACAACGGAATTTATAAAAGTGATGGAAGAAGCCGCGTAAATCCAGACATTAATTACGGAACTGGCGGACTTTTGCACGGACGCAAATACATGTTGACTACAAGCTGGAATGCACCTGCAACTGCTTTTACGCTTCCTGGCGAATTTTTCGATGAAACCTCTGTTGATGACGGCGTAATGTTTGGTTTCCACAAAATGAACAAATTCACAGGAATGGAAAAAATAAACGGATTTCATTTTCATGATGTAGAAAAAGGCGCAACACCAGAAAATATTATTACCTTTAAAGAACAATATACCAAACACTTAGAGCAAACTTTTAAAAATCTATAATCATGATCTCAATTACAGCAATTTTAAAAAGTAAACCAGAGCATCTAATTGAAGTTCAGAACCTTCTGACGCATTTAGTAACCGAAACTAGAAAAGAAACTGCCTGTATTCGTTACGATTTACATACTTCAGAAAATGTTTTTATTCTATGGGAAGAATGGAAAGATCAGCCAGGTTTAGATTTACACAACAGCCAATCTTATCTTCAAGATTTCATTAAAAAAACAGAAACGCTGGTTTCTAGTCCAATTCAGGTTTACAAAACTGCACAGACTTTATAACTTTTGTTTGCCACGAATTACACGAATTAGCACTAATTTTCATTAAAACAAGAAAAAAATCATTCGTAAAAATTCGTGTAATTCGTGGCGAATAAAACTTATTTAATTCCGCCAAAAGCTCCGAAACACATATTTTTATGTAAAATTTCAACTTTTGAAAAACCTACTTTTTTCATCAAATCCAATTGATAATTCATAGATCTCGGAGAATCTTCTTTTTCAATATAATCCAAAACTTTCTTACGATATTCCTCTCCTCCAATTCCTTTTAAATAATCACCGTAACGCTGCCAAGTATATTCATTCAATAATTCTGTGTCTTGCGTAATCAAATCAGAAATCATCAAGCAACCGCCTGGTTTCAATAATTTAAATAATTTTATAAAAGTCGTTTCCCAATCCTGATCCTCTCGTAAATGATGCAAAACTGCGCCAGCCAAAATAATATCAAAACTATTTTCTTTTAAATCCACTTCACGAATATCGCCCTGTTTTATTTCTACTTTTCCGTTTGTTTCAGCTGAAACCCTTTCAAAAGCACGATTCAACATTGGCAAACTCAAATCGACCAAAGTGCAATCTAGATTTGATAATTTAGATAACATTTTTAAAGCATAATTTCCTGCGCCACAACCAACATCTAAAATAGTTGTAGCATTAGGAACAATGCGTTTTGAAGCTTCAGTTATTAATTCTAAAGAAATTGTAGCATCAATTGTTGCCACTTGTCCTGTTTCTAAATTAGAAAATCGTTCGACATCATTGTCAAATCGTTCTTTGATTTCTTCAATAGTTGATTTTTTCATGTCTTTGTTTTTTTATCTCTCGCAGACAAAGCAGATTGAGCTAATCTTTTTGCTATTATATGATTGGAAATTATTATGATTAAGATGATTTATCTAAAATTAATAATTTGCCTTATCCGCAAATCTGCGAGAGAATTATTCTTTTTTCAAAACTATCTTTTTCATAAATACTTTAAAAATACTATTTTTATCAATTAATAATACCTTAAAAGTATCATGGAATTACGTCATTTAAAATATTTTTTGGCTGTAGCCGAAGAACTGAACTTTACCAAAGCTTCAGAAAAACTTTTTATTTCCCAACCTCCATTAAGCCGCCAGATTGCTGAACTGGAAGACGAACTTCAAGCAAAACTTTTCATCAGAAATAATAAAAAAGTAGAACTTACCGAAGCTGGAAAATATTTCGAAAAAGAAGTTAAATCTCTATTTCAGAATTTGGAACGCATTTCATTAAAAACAAAAAAAATAGCAGAGAATGTGTCAGGCGAACTTTGCGCTTTTTATGGCTTTACGCCGAAAATTATTCACGAAGCCAATAACATTAATTCAATTGTACAGTTAGTCAAAAACGGTTTAGGAATTTCTATTGTTCCGTCGAACATTGCCAAAAACAATCAAGATTCTGAAATTGGTTTTATCGAATTGAAAAAGGTTAATCTATATACAAATGTCTCGTTAATTACATCAAAAGAGGATCATTCTGAAATTACTCGATCTGCTGTTGAGTTTTTATTGCCACAAAGACGCTAAGATGCTAAGTTTTTTCTACTACACATTATCCATGTAGTTTGTCATTTCGACGAAGGAGAAATCTTCGCAAGTAGCTCCGCATAGAGAGGCCAATCTTTGTAGAGCTTCTCGTGGAGATTTCTCCTTCGTTGAAATGACAAAAATGAGAGAAATCTTTTTTAATCATTATAATCTGTGGCAATAAAAAAAATTCGTTACAAATTAGTACAGAAATCCACATCATAAAAAGAGAACTTTTAAATATCTTAGCAAATTCAAATTCTACAATAAAAATTTCAATATAAAATGGCTGAGCAATCTTCAATTCAGTGTCCAAACTGCGGAACTCCTATCGACGTAAATGATGTCTTAAAGCATCAATTGGAAGATAGTATCCGTAAAGAATTTCAACAAAAAGCTACTATTCAAAATAAAGAATTAGAGCTTAAAAATGAGCAGTTTGAAAAAGCTAAAGCCGAATTTGAAGCAAAGAAAAAGCAGGAAAACGAACTTTTTGCCGAGCGTTTGGAGCGTGAAAGAAAAATTGCGGAAAAAGAAATTTCGGAAAAGTTGAAAACAAAACTTGAAGAAGAAAACAAAGATCGTTTACTCTTAATGGAAAAAGAACTCTCTGAAAAATCGGAAAAAATCAGGGAATTAAATAAAATGGAAGGTGAAATCGCCAAATTACAGCGCGAAAAACTGGAAATGAAAGATGCCATTCAAGCCGAAGCTGAAAAGCAATTGAATGTTCAACTGACTTTAGAACGTGAAAAAATTAGAAAACAAGAAGACGATAAAAACGAGTTAAAATTTAAAGAGCTTCAAAAACAGCTTGAAGAACAAAAAAAGCTTACTGAAGAAATGAAACGCAAGCAAGAGCAAGGTTCTATGCAATTGCAAGGCGAAGTAATGGAATTAGCGATTGAAGAATGGCTGGCAAACAACTTTCCTCTTGACAGTATTGACGAAGTTAAAAAAGGTGCAAATGGCGCTGATTGTCTTCAAATTGTAAATACGCGCGAACATCAAAATTGTGGTTCGATTTATTACGAAAGCAAGAGAACAAAAGCGTTTCAGCCTTCATGGATTGAAAAATTTAAAAATGATATTAGAACCAAAAGAGCCAATATTGGAGTTCTGGTTACAGAAGTAATGCCGTCTGGAATGGAAAGAATGGGCATGCGAGACGGGATATGGATTTGCACTTATGAAGAATTTAAAGGTTTAAGCGCCGTTTTACGTCAATCTTTAATTCAGATCAATCAAGCAGTTCAGGCACAAGAAAACAAAGGCGATAAAATGTCGATGTTATATGATTTCTTGACTAGCAACGAATTCCGTTTACAAATCGAAGGAATTGTAGAAGGTTTCACCCAAATGCAAAGCGACTTAGATTCTGAAAAAAGAGCCATGCAGAGAATCTGGAAACAACGTGAGAAGCAAATCGTTCAAAGTTCATACTTTTTAGAATGTACGGCTCGATTCGTGGAATCGCTGGAAATGCCGTTCAGAGTGTAAAAGCATTAGAATTGGATTTTATTGAAGGTGAATCGGAAGATGAAGAACCTAAGGAATTGTTTGAATAATTTTATTCAAATTAAAACGCCAAGTTTGTCATTTCGACGAAGGAGAAATCTTCGCAAGTAGCTCCGTTCCCATAAGTCAATCTTTGTAGATCTTCTCGTGGAGATTTCTCCTTCGTCGAAATGACAAAAAATGTGTAAAAAAGATATAAATGTTAATCGACTTTCTTCAAAACCGCTAATTTCCCAGAAGGATTTGACAACGTAAGCCTATTATTTTCAATAGAATAAGTTGTTGTGCTTTGCAATGCTTTTAAAAAATCTCCTTCTTTATTTCCAGGTGCGCAAGCCATTAAAGTCGAAACCACTTTGGTAAAACGCAAAAGATCTTTTTCGTAAAAAATTTGTCCTGTAATCGAATTACAACCTCCAAAACCTGAAAATCTGTTTTCGGTTGAATTAATTTCAAGTCTCGGAAATTCTTTCTGGAAATCGGTTGCAAAAACTTTATATCCGTTCAATTCTTCCAAAACCCAAATATCATGAAGACGATAATCTGTAATAAATTTTCCGCATCCGCTCAATTTTTTCGTTTCTAATTCTGAATTGTTTTTAATCTCAACCTTGACACTATAAGGCGAAATTGCACCAGACATAGAATCTTGACAGTCTAATTGCTGAATTGTTATAGTTGCAGAAGCAGTTTCGTTACTTACTTTATACATTCGAACATTTGCATCCATAGCTCGTATTGCCTCAACGGCAGGAAAAGTAATACTTTCTTTTCCTGCAATTAATGAGGTGAAAATAATTTGATCATTTCCTATTTTAATTCCCCAAAACGGCTCATTTCCAGTAGCTTTAAAATAAAAATTCAAATCGTCTTGAGATGTTCCTGAAGGTGTTTTATCTTTTGATTCTTTGCCCGCTGTACTTTTACAGCCTATCATTAAAACTGATAATAGCAATATTGAAAGGATTCTTTTCATAGTATTTCTGTTTAAAAAATGTTCTTCTTAAGAAAAACAACCATAAAATTCTTATGAATTTACGACATTTTTTTGAAAAGCTTATTTAGAATCTTTTCAAATTTATAAAAATATCAATTCGCCAAATTCATCTAAAAGCCGTACTACGTAAAAGATTACGACAAAATACGTAGTCATGAAAACTTCAATCTACTCAAAAAATATTTTTATTACGTATTTTTATAAGTACAAATACTTATATTTGCGTAGTAATACTTAATTAAAAAAATCATGATTAGAGTAATAGTAGTTGGAAACGGCATGGTTGGTTATAAATTTTGCGAAAAATTCATTGCAAAATCAGGACAAGAAAAGTATCAGATTACTGTATTTGGTGAAGAACCAAGACGAGCCTACGATCGCGTTCACTTAAGTGAATACTTTGGAGGAAAAACAGCAGATGATTTATCATTATCTACAACCGAATGGTACTTAGAAAACAATATTATTCTAAACACATCTGAATTAATTACAGATATTAATCGTGATGTAAAAACAATTCACACGCACTTAGGAAAAACACATACGTACGATTACTTAGTTTTAGCTACAGGTTCTTCGGCATTTGTTCCGCCAATTGAAGGTGTAGAAAAAGAAGGTGTTTTTGTTTACAGAACCATCGAAGATTTGGATGCCATTATGTCTTACGCCAAAAAAATAAAAATAAAAGGTGCAACAGAAGCTGCAGTTTTGGGTGGCGGTTTATTAGGTCTTGAAGCAGCAAAAGCCGTTAGAGATTTAGGATTGAATCCGCATGTGGTGGAATTTGCTCCACGCTTAATGCCAAGACAATTGGATCAAGGTGCCAGCGATATGCTTCAAGCTAAAATTGAAGAATTAAATATCGGAATTCATCTTAACAAAGCGACGCAATATATTGACGGAAAGGAAAGTATAACAGGAATGATGTTTGCAAACGACGAATTGTTAAAAGTAGACATGTTGGTTATTTCTGCCGGAATTAAACCTCGCGACGAACTGGCAAGAGTTTCGGGACTTGAAGTTGGTGTAAGAGGTGGAATTGTGGTAAACAATCAAATGCAGACATCAGATCCTTCTATTTTTGCAATTGGAGAAGCGGCACTTTATAACCAAAACATTTACGGACTTGTTGCTCCAGGTTACGAAATGGCCGATGTTGCCGCCGAGCAAATCTTAAATGGCGAGAAAACCATGAGAGAAACCATCGATATGTCGACTCAATTAAAATTAATTGGTGTTGAAGTAGCAAGTTTTGGTGATCCTTTTATAGAAAATGAAAATGTAACCGCTATTATATATGAGAATAAGTTAAGCGGAATCTACAAAAGAATTAACGTTACCAAAGATTCTAAAACGCTTTTAGGTGGAATTTTAGTTGGAGATTCTAGCGATTACAATTCGCTATTTCAGATTTATAATAACGGAATGGCTTTGCCTAAAAATCCAGAAGATTTGATTTTAGGTTCAAGAGACGGTTCTGAAGGTTCAAGTTTAGGAAGTGTAATGGATTTGCCAGACACAGCAGTAATTTGTTCTTGCGAAAATGTGACGAAAGGTTCAATTTGCTGCAAAATTTTAGACGAAAGCTGTTCTTCACTTTCAGACGTAGTAAAAGCAACCAAAGCCACTTCTGGTTGTGGAGGCTGTAAACCTATGGTTTCTGATTTGGTAAAAGCGACTCAAAAATCTCTAGGAAAAGAGGTAAAAGAAGTTATCTGCGAGCATTTCAGTTACACGCGTCAGGAATTATTTGATTTGGTAAAAATTAATAAGTATGAAAATTTCTACGATGTCTTAGATCATCACGGAAAAGGCGACGGATGCGAAATCTGCAAACCTGTTGTAGCATCAATTTTCTCTAGTATTTACAACGATACGGCAAACAAGCACGTAACCACGCAAGATACAAACGATAGATTTTTGGCTAATATCCAAAGAAACGGAACATATTCTGTAGTTCCGAGAGTTGCTGGTGGAGAAATTACTGCCGAGAAATTAATCGTAATTGGCGAAGTGGCAAAACAATTCGATTTATATACCAAAATTACCGGAGCGCAAAGAGTTGATTTATTCGGAGCACATTTGAGTGATCTTCCAAAAATCTGGAAAATCTTAATCGACAATGGTTTTGAAAGCGGTCATGCTTACGGAAAATCGCTTCGTGCAGTAAAAAGCTGTGTCGGAAATGCTTGGTGCCGTTACGGAATGGACGACAGCGCCGGATTTGCTATCGAACTCGAAAACAGATACAAAGGAATTCGTTCTCCGCATAAACTAAAAGGTGGAGTTTCGGCATGCATTCGCGAATGCGCAGAAGCACGCGGAAAAGATTTCGGATTAATCGCCGTTGAAGGCGGATGGAATTTATACATCGCAGGAAATGGTGGTGCAAACCCAAAGCATGCGGTTTTATTAGCCGAAAAAATCGACAAAGAAACGGTTATAAAATACATGGACAGATTCTTAATGTATTACATCCGCACTGCCGGTCCGCTAATTAGAACTTCAACTTGGTTAGAAAAACTAGACGGAGGTTTAGAGTATTTAAAAGAAGTTATTATCGAAGACAGCCTAGGAATCTGCGAAACATTAGAAGCCGAAATGCAGACTTTAGTAAACACTTTTGAATGCGAATGGAAACAAGTTTTAGAAAAACCAAGATTATTGAAACGTTTCAATCATTTTGTGAACTCAGACGAGAAAGATGACAACATTGCTTTTGTGCCATTAAGAGACCAAAAAGCACCAAAAGCGTGGACTTAAAAAAATATCTTGCAACAAAGACACAAAGCCAAAAGTCAAATTATAAAAACTTAAAGAAAAAAACTTAGCGTCTTAGCGTCTTCGTGGCAAAACACCATAAAGCTCCAAAAAAAAAAAAAAAAAATCATTAAACGTTTGCTGTCCTTCTTACCCTCTTTTTTTACTGCGCCATCATAACTCTCATGATTGTAAAAAGAGGGCTAAGAAACAGGAAATCAAAACTTAATCAAAATGGAAGAAATCTTAAATCAATACGAAACGGTTCACGCGAGCGATGCAACAATTTGGTTCAAAGCAGGTAAAGTAGAAGATTTTCCAACCAATCGCGGCGGATGCATAAAATATAAAAACAAGCAGATTGCTATTTTCAATTTCACACGTCGTAACGAGTGGTACGCTTGCCAAAACGCCTGTCCGCACAAAATGGAAATGGTGCTTTCAAGAGGAATGACAGGTTCTGCTGATGATATTCCGAAAATCGCTTGTCCGATGCATAAAAAAACTTTTTCTCTTGTTGACGGTTCAAATTTAAATGGCGACGATTTCAAAATTGCAACCTATCCGATTAAAGTAGTTGAAAACGAAGTCTTTGTTGGATTTGCAGATTAGACTTTTTAAGAGGCAAGAAGCAAGAGACAAGATGAAACAATTTTTCAAATCTTGCTTCTTTCTTCTTTCATCTCACTTTCGACTTTTGACTTTTGACTTTCGACTTTTGACTTTTGACTTTCGACTTTTCTACTTTTCTACTTAATTACGTATCTTTGAAATCTATTATTAAACCAAAAAATGACTACACCTTTTCAAAAAGCAAGCGAATGGATTGATGCGGAGAATGCACAAGATCCAAACATCGAAACAGACAATAATAAAGAATATCCTAAAGAATTATTGTATTCAAACCGGATGTACGAAAGACTGATGCAGTTTGAACCAAATGCTTCAGAAGAAATCCAAATCGCTTCAAAAGCGCAGCATATCTGCAGATGGAAAGTCGCTCGTGAATCTTACCCAATGGATCGCGTTGGTTATTTGAAATGGAGAGAAGAATTGAAAAAATTCCACGCAAAAACTACTGCCGAAATTTTGACAAAAGCTGGTTATAATCAAACTTTTATTGATCGCGTTTCATTTTTAATTGAGAAAAAATTACTTAAAAAAGATGCCGAAACTCAATTATTGGAAGATGTAATTTGCCTTGTATTTTTAGAACATTATTTAGAGCCATTCGTTCATAAACACGACGAAGAAAAACTAAAAAACATCATCAAAAAAACTTGGGATAAAATGTCTGATAAAGGTCATCAGGAAGCATTAAAAATCAATTATTCTGAAGAAAATTTAAACCTAATAAAAGCTTCTTTGGGATTGTAAAAAAGATATGAAAAAAAGCAATCAGGAAGCTGCAGAAAAAATCACTTTCAAAAATTTACGCCGTTTGTATTTTTTTGCGCTTCTTACTATTGCCTTAACTATAATTGTCAGTCAATTTTTAGTGCAATACAATCTAAATCAGCAGTTAAGCGATTCTAAGATTATCAATTTTTCGGGCAAGCAAAGAATGCTGAGTCAGAAAATTGTAAAAGAAGTATTGATTTTACACTACGTTTCAGATTCTGCTTCTGATAAAAAAACTTCGCATCTAAAAAGTGTTTTAGCACTTTGGAAAAAAAACCAAAATGCGTTAGAAAACGGAAATGACAGCTTAGCTTTTCCTAAAGAAAAATCAGAAACACTTTCTAAATTATATCTTGAAATAAATCCTATTTTCAACAAAATTGCAGAAACCACCGATCTATTTCTTCTTAATTTAAAACAGAAAAAAAACACTTTAGAAAATCAAAAATTAGTTGAAGTAATTTTAGAAAACGAAGGCATTTTTCTTTCTAAAATGAATCAAATCGTAACGCAATACGATCTCGAAGCGCACGAAAAAGTAACCGAACAACGCAGAATAGAATATTGGATTTTTGGTTTTACCTTATTGATACTTCTTTTAGAATTTTTCTTCATTTTCAAACCTACAAATAAGAAAATCGAGAAATTAATTGCAAAACTTTTATCTTCTGAGAAGAAAGCTTTAAAGCTTGCATACGACACAGAAATTATCAGCGAAATTAAGGAAAACTCCGTAAAGGAATTAAAATCGCTTAATTACGCAATGGAGAATACTTTACTCTATTGCCGAATCGCGCCAGATGGATCGATTATACATGTTGGAGAAAAATTTGCCAAACTTCTTAATTATACCAAGTTTTCATCTAACAAAAAGTTTTCAGAAGTATTAACAGTAGATGAAAAAGAGCAAGTCAATTTTGACCGTTTAATTTTCGAAAAACAACGTAGCGGATGGCAAGGCGAAGTCAAGATTTTATCGAAAGAAAACAATGAAATCTGGCTCGATTTATCAATGGTTCCGGTAATGATTAAAAAAGATGAATTGGAACTTTTAATCGTCTGCTTCAACATCACCGAACGTAAAAAAGCGCAACGAGAAGTCGAACGTTTGAACCTTGAAAACACAACCGAAAAAATTAATCAGCAAAAGATTATTTCGAGTAAAATAGTTGAAAATCAGGAAAATGAACAAAACCGAATTGCCAAAGAAATTCACGACGGAATTGGACAAATGCTCACTGGTTTAAAGTTCAGTCTAGAAAGCATCAATTTAGATGACAGAGAAAAATCAGAACAAAAAATTGAGTATTTAAAGAAACTTTCTTTAGACATCATAAAAGGTGTCCGCACGGCAACTTTCAATTTAATGCCTCCTGAATTGAGCGATCACGGAATTGTTTCTTCGCTGGCAAAACTTACACAAGAACTTTCTAAACTAACCGGAAAAGAAATCCTTTTTTACAACAAAACCGATTTTAATCAGCGTTTAGATTCTTTAATAGAAATCAATATTTATCGCCTTACACAAGAAGCGATTAACAATGCCATAAAATACGCTGAATCATCGCATATAATTGTCGGACTTTCTCATAGCGAAACACTTCTAAGTATTATCGTAGACGACAATGGAAAAGGTTTCGACATCAATTCGGTCGACAAAAAAAGAAACAGCGAATCTGGAATGGGACTTTTATTTATGAAAGAAAGAATTCAATACATCAACGGCCGCGTTTTCATCAATTCAATTCCAGGCGAAGGAACGAGAATTACCTTTAATATTCCGATTCTTAAATGAGATAATGTGGCAATTAGATAATTTGATAATTACGTAAAGTATCTCAAAACATTTTCTAATTGCCGCATTAACTAATTATCTAATTATTAGGGCGAGCCAGCATTAGAAAAAGTGGGCAAACAAACTTTGTCTATATTCGCCCACTTTCCCTAATGCTGTCGGGCTATCCGGGCTACTTCGGTAGCTTCCTCCTATCCCTCTCGCGGGCAAACGGTTTCAAGATATAATCAAGTTCTATTTGTCATTTCGAGGAACGAGAAATCTCCACAAGGAGCTCTACAAAGATTGGCGATTTAGATTGCGGAGTTTCTTGTGGAGATTTCTCGTTCCTCGAAATGACAAACTTGATGTAAAACTTTCTCAAAATTTAGAGTTTTATCCTTGAAATTTAAAATTCCCAACATTAGAAATTTTAATATTGGAATTTATTTTTAAAAAAAGTACGTATATTAGCATCTTCTTTTAGATGAATATACGTAAAAATCCAAAATCAAAATTAAGTAAAGTATGAGCAATATCATTCGTGTAGTATTGGCAGATGATCATGTTTTTGTTAGAGACGGAATCAAATCTTTATTAGAAAACGAAGCAAACATCGAGGTTGTAGGTGAAGCAATTGATGGTGCAGATGCACTAGAAGTTGTCGCAGCTACAGCACCAGATTTACTTATAGTAGATATTCGTATGCCAAACTTAACTGGTATTGAGGTAGTAGAAAAACTTAGAAGCGAGAACAATAAGATAAAAATCATCATGCTTTCGATGCACGAATCGGAAGAATATGTTTTGAAATCTATAAAAGCTGGTGCCGATGGCTATTTATTAAAAGGATCTTCAAAAGAGGAATTTTTAAAAGCACTTCACAGCGTTGCTAGCGGAGGAAAATATTTCAGCGGTGATATTTCTTCTATATTAATCGGTCAATTAACTAATTCTTCATCATCAATAGAACCAAAACAAAATCTAAGTGAAGAAATGATGATTACCAAAAGAGAAAAAGAAATTCTGACTCTTTTATTATCTGGAAAAGGAAACAAAGAAATAGCTGAAGCATTAGATATTAGTAAACGTACAGCCGAAGTACACCGTTTTAATCTGATGAAAAAATTGAAAGTAAAAAACTTAATGGAACTTTCTAACAAAGCTGCAGAGTATTCTTTAATATAAAAATTACGTATTTATACGTAAATATTTTTCAAAAACTGCGTTTTAGCAGTTTTTAACTAAGTTATAGTACTTATTTTTACATAAAAATATAAGTGCTATGAAAAATACAAACTCTTTATCGCAATCACACAAAATTTTATTTTTGAACACATTGGCTTTTACAGTGTGTTTTGCTTGTTGGACTTTAAACGGGGTTTTAGTAACCTTTTTGGTCGATAACGGAATTTTCCATTGGGATGTTATTCAAGTTGGGTGGCTTCTTGGAATTCCGATTTTAACAGGATCAATAATGCGTCTGCCAATCGGAATTTTAACAGACAAATTTGGAGGAAAATATGTTTTTTCTCTTTTACTATTGCTTTGTTCTATTCCGCTTTTCCTTCTTCCCTACGCCGATAGTTTCGCCATGTTTGCCTTATTAAGCTTTTTGTTTGGAATGGTCGGAACTAGTTTTGCTGTCGGAATTGGCTATACTTCAATCTGGTATCCAAAAGAATGGCAAGGGCGCGCATTAGGAATTTTCGGAATGGGAAATGCTGGCGCAGCTATAACAACCTTTTTAGCTCCTTCCCTATTAAATCATTTTTCTATTGAAGATCCGCAAAACGGCTGGAAAACACTTCCTGTAATTTATGCCGTTTCATTAGTCGTAATCGGAATTGCGTTTTTAATTTTTACAGAAAACAAAAAAATAGAAAACAATACCAAAACTATTTCACAAACGCTTACACCTTTAAAATCAGGAAGAGTTTGGCGTTTTGGAGCCTATTATTTCTTAGTTTTCGGATGCTTTGTGGCTTATTCACAATGGTTGTTGCCAAACTTTATGAATGTTTATCAGACTAGTTTAGTAATGGGAGGATTATTTGCAACAATGTTTAGCTTGCCTTCTGGTGTTATTAGAGCTTTTGGAGGTTACCTATCGGATAAATTCGGAGCCAGAAAAGTGATGTATTGGGTTTTAGGTTCATCTGTAATTTTAAGCGCATTATTATCAATTCCGAAAATGGAAATCACAACTTCTGGACCAGGAATATTAGCGGCCAAAAAAGGTGTTGTAAATGAAATTAGCGACAAAGCCATAAAAGTGGGAGATAAAGAATATACGATTACACAAAAGACAGCTAACGCAGCAGAAAATGCTATTTTTCCAACAACATCAAGTTGGCAAGATGTTGTTGTTGCTCACAATCAAAGCGTTGCTAAAAAAGAATTGATTGCAAAAGGAGTTACTGTTATTAAGTTTGATGCTAATATGTGGGTATTTTTAATTTTAGTAATTCTAATTGGTATTTCTTGGGGAATCGGAAAAGCTGCAGTTTACAAACATATTCCAGAATATTTTCCAAATGAAGTCGGCGTTGTCGGCGGAATGGTTGGAATGATTGGTGGCTTAGGCGGATTCTTCGGACCAATTATCTTCGGATATTTATTAACTGCAACTGGAATCTGGTCAAGTTCATGGATTTTTATTTTAATCTTTTCAATTGGGTGTTTAGTTTGGATGCATTATACTATAACACAACTTTCTAAAGAAAAAAAGGTTAAAATAAAACAAGTTGAATTAGAACCAGCCTATTAAGACAAGATTAAAAAAATATTAGAAATTATGATATAAATCATAATTAACTACGGCTTTTTCTTATAAATTTACCCTCGATAAAAAATTACCAATTTATGAAAAAACTTAAACTAATTTTAATACTTATCGTAGGATTAAGTTTTGAAATCCAGGCACAAGAATTAGATGTTAATCTTCAAATCAGACCACGTTTTGAATATAGAAATGGATTCAAACAACCGTTGAACTACGGTCAAGAAGGAACATCGCAAATTTCACAACGCTCTCGTTTAGGCATTAATTATAAACAAGAAGATTTAATCGTAAAACTGAGTTTACAAAATACAAGAACTTGGGGAGATGTACCAAGTACTACGACAAAAGATGCAAATGGAGTTGCTGTTTTTGAGGCTTGGGCACAATATAATTTTACCGAAAAATGGAGCGCCAGAATGGGACGTCAGGTTCTTTCTTATGATAATCAGCGTATCCTTGGAGGATTGGATTGGGCACAACAAGGACAAAGCCATGACGCATTAATAGTTTCTTTTCATAATGAAACACAAAAATTAGATTTTGGAGGTGCGTACAACTCAGATGCCGAAAATCTAGTTCAAACTACTTATACAGTGCCAAATATGTATAAAAATATGCAATATGCTTGGTATCATAACCAATTCAGCGAAAATTTAGGCGCTAGCTTTTTAGCATTGAATACAGGATACGAATATACTCGCAATCCAAATACTCCAGAGAGTAAAATTCTAGTAGATTATAAGCAAACTTTTGGATCTTATGTGACTTATAAAAAAGGCAAACTAGACTCCAATTTTTGGGTGTATGGGCAAACTGGAAAAAGCAATGATCGTCAAGTGAGCGCTTGGAATACTGCTGCCAATTTAGGCTACAACTTAACAGAGGCTTTTAAAATAGATTTAGGTTACGAATTTTTATCTGGAAAATCTTCAAATGACGGAAGTACCGTAATCAAATCTTTTAATCCGCTTTTTGGAACAAACCATGGATTTAATGGTTATATGGATTATTTTTATGTTGGAAATTACACCAATAGCTATGGTTTACAAGATGCATTTATCAAACTAAACTACAATGTAAACAAATGGCAGTTTGCTTTGATTCCGCATTTGTTTTTAACAGCAGCTGATGTTGTTACACCTTTAAATGAAAAATTAGATTCGTATTTAGGAACTGAGATTGATGCGACTTTTGGATATAATTTCAAGAAAAACATAACCGTAACTGGAGGTTACTCTCAAATGTTTGGATCTAAAACAATGGAATTTGTTAAAGGTGGAGATACAAGCCATACTAATAATTGGGCTTGGTTAATGATATCTGTTGATCCTAAAATTTTTAACTGGAAAAAATAGCGTTTCTTTAAAATTTGCTTTAATATTTTACCCTTTTCTTATTTACAGAAAAGGGTATTTTTTTTTTAACATTTATAAATGATTGTATCATTTAATTAATTATATTTGAGCCGATTACGAACCCCAAATTCTATTCTAATGAAACCATTTCTAAAATTATCAATGCTGACTTTTATGGTCACGCAAACTGGTATCGCCCAAAAATACAACGATGCCTTAATTTCTCAGAACTCAGAAATAAATTTTGCTAAAACGCAAAAAAGAGGAATTAAAAAAAACAACATTATTTATTATGTTGAAAATGACATGCAAACTATATCTGCCTACAAAAAAAGCAAATTGAAATGGCAAACCAATGTAGTTTCTGTTTGCGGAAAACCAAAAAAAGGAGAACCAGAAATTAGATATGTTGGTTATAATTCTAATAAACTGCTTATCGTTATCGGAAAACATAATTTTGTAGAAATTGATATTAATAGCGGTACTTCAACGCTTGTTGGTTAAGATTAAAGAAATCTCTAGATATATAAACTGCCCTTTTTCTATTTTGAGAAAGGGTATTTTTTTGGCTTTTTAAACAGTATATTTGATTAACATTTTTGAAACAAAATACTACATGAACCTGATCATCAAATCCTTAATTCTAACATTATTTTTAACGCGATTAAGTTTTGCTCAAGATAATCAACAACTTACTTCCAAAGATATTTATTCTAAAGATGGATTAATTTATAAAATTAGTAACGATTCTATCTTTTCAGGTTCAATAGAAAATCGAAGATGGACCAATAATATATTATTATCAAAAAGTGAATATCAAAATGGCTACATAATACTTCATACTCAGTATTATAACAAAAATAAAGCAGGAATTCCAAGTAAAAAAACCTACTTCTATGAACATCAATATTTTAAAAAGAAAAAAGAAGACAAATTAGATTTCGACGGAAGCATATATTCTACTATCTATTTTGATGAAAATGAAAATAAAATATTAGAAGAAGGCTTTTCAAGCGGTAAATTAATTTATAGTTGTGAATTTAAAGATGGGAAGAAAAATGGGAAGGAATTTTGTTTATCTAAAAATGGAGAAGCATTCCATTACGTTTACGAAAATGGAAAAAAAAATAAAATCTAAAAATATTTATGCTCCATAATTTCAGATCTTAATTCTGAAATCCCTAAAATTCCCACACGTTTTCCTTCGGTTTTAATTAACGCTTCTTTTTTAAGACTTGACAAAACACGAATTGCTTGTTCTTCAGTTGTTCCTGCAAAATCTGCAATTTCCTTTCGCGAAAGCTCAATATCAATCAAACCATTGACTTGCCCGAATTTACGATGAACATAAAGCAGTAAATCGACCACGCGTTCACGAACATTCATATGTGCAATCTTGCGAATATTATTTTCGCTTTTGTTTAATTCTTCGGCATAAAACAGCATTAAAGCATAGGTAAATTCAGGAATTTCTTTTAGAATTTCCAGCATAATTTCATTGCTAAAATTACATAAAACGGTATCTTCTAAAGCGTAAGCTCCGATCAAATATTTTTTACCAGTTCCGAATCCGCGAAAGCCGATTGTATCGCCATTTTTAGTTAGACGCACAATCTGTTCGCGACCATTAATTCCTGTTTTTACTGTTTTTACTTTTCCTGAACAAATAAAATAAAGCCCCTGCAATGGCGCACCTTCCGTAATAAATTGTTGCGATTTTTTACATACAAAACTCTGCTTCTTAGCGACATATTGCTTCATTTGCTCTAAATGCAGATGCTTTTTAATAAAACAATTTTCATTGACACAGCTATAACAAATTGAATGTTCTTCTTTCATGAGTTCAATTTTTTAGCATGAAACATATTTATTGGTTCTCTTTTCTTGTTATCAAAAATAATAAAAATAAATTTAAAAAATAAGTATTAATACTTAAAAAATACTTATTTTTGTTTTGAGTTAAATAAGTGATTCATCTAAAATCAGAACTTATTAGTTAAGTAGTATCCAAAACCGAATTGTAATGCAAAGTACTAAGATCAAAACTACCTGTTCCTATTGCGGTGTTGGCTGCGGAATAATCGTGACTAACGATGCTAAAAATGGTGTAATGGTCGAAGGCGACAAAGATCATCCCGTTAATAAAGGAATGTTATGTTCTAAGGGAATGAATTTGCACTACGTAGTTAACGATACATCGGATAGAATTTTATATCCTGAAATGCGCGGAAGTAAAAATTATCCGCTAGAACGCGTGAGTTGGGAAACGGCGCTTGATCGCGCTGCGGCAGTTTTTTCTTCTATAATAAAGAAACATGGACCTGACAGCGTTGGATTTTACATTTCGGGACAATGTTTAACCGAAGAATATTACTTAGTCAATAAATTGGTAAAAGGTTTTCTGAAAACCAATAATATCGATACCAATTCGAGACTTTGCATGAGCTCTGCCGTTGTTGGTTACAAAAAGACTTTTGGAGAAGATTCTGTTCCAATTGCTTACGATGATATTGAATTGGCGGACACTTTTTTAATTACGGGTGCAAATCCCGCTTGGTGCCACCCTATTCTTTTCAGACGACTTGAAAAACACAAAGAGAAAAATCCAAGAATTAAAGTAATTTGTATCGATCCTAGACGAACTGATACAGCAGCTTTTGCCGATTTGCATTTGCAGATTATTCCCGGTTCGGACATTATTTTATATCATGCGATTGCCAGACGAATTATCGAAAAAGGTCATGTAGATCATGATTTTGTAAAAAATAACGCGGAGAATTTCAAACAATATAAAGATTTAGTTTTAGGAACTTCTTTAGAAAAAGCTTCAAAACTATGCGGAATTCCAGTAAATGACATTAAACTTGCCGCTGATATTATCGGAAAAGCCAAAGGTTTTATCTCGCTTTGGGCAATGGGCTTAAATCAAAGTGCGGTTGGTGTTGACAAAAATACCGCTTTACTAAACTTATCTTTATTAACGGGGCAAGTTGGAAAACCAGGTTCTGGGCCTTTTTCATTAACAGGACAGCCCAACGCAATGGGCGGACGCGAAGTTGGCGGAATGGCAACGCTTTTAGCCGCACACAAAGACATCGCAAATCCAACACATCGCAAAGAAGTCGCCGATTTTTGGGGCGTTGACGAAATTTCAGATAAACCGGGTTTAACGGCAACAGAAATGTTTGAAGCTTTGGAATCAGGTAAAATGAAAGCCGTTTGGATTATTTGTACTAATCCGTTGGTGAGTTTGCCAGATTCTCGAAGAGCCGAGAAAGCACTTCAAAATGCTAAATTTGTTGTTGTTCAAGATATTTCTCATAATGCCGATACAGCCAAATTTGCCGATTTAGTATTGCCTGCGGCGGGATGGCTTGAAAAAGAAGGAACGATGACCAATTCTGAGCGTCGTATTTCTTATTTACCAAAAGGAATCAATGCGCCAGGCGAAGCACTTCCAGATATTGAAATTCTGATTCGTTTTGCTAAGAAAATGAATTTTAACGGATTCAATTTTAACAGTGCAGAAGAAATTTATAAAGAACATTGTGCGCTGACAAAAAATACCAATATTGACATTTCATTTTTAAATTATCATCGCCTAAAAACCGAAGGAACTTTTCAGTGGCCAGTTCCAGATTATGGACATCCCGGAACTCCTCGCCTTTTTACAGATAAAAAATTCTATACTCCTTCTGGAAAAGCAATTTTTAACTTACCTGTTTCAATCGAAAACACTTCGGTTCAGCCAAATGCCGAATTTCCTTTTATTTTAACAACGGGAAGAATTCGCGATCAATGGCATACGATGACAAAAACAGGAAAAGTTTCGAGATTATTAACGCATATTCCGAGTCCAGTTTTAGAAATAAATCCAATTGATGCTTTTAAAAATGATATTAAAAACGGTGATATTGTTACTGTAACAAGTAAAAATGGAGAAGTTAGAGTAAAAGCAAAAGTTACCGATTCAATCAAAGAAAAAGTGGTTTTTCTGCCGATGCATTGGGGAAAACAACTTGAAAATGATTTAAATAGAACCAATAATTTAACCAATACTGTTGTCGATCCAGTTTCAAAAGAACCTGATTTTAAGTTCACAACTGTTTCAATTTCTAAATATATAAAACCATTTCAGAAAATTGCAATTGTTGGCGCGGGTGCAGCTTCATTTCGATTCATTCAAAATTATAGAGAATTCAATACAACAGATGAAATAATTGTTTTTTCGAATGAAGTAAATCCGTTTTACAATCGTGTTTTGCTTCCAGAATATATGACGGGTGAATTTACGTGGGAACAGCTTTTAAAAGTGAGAGACGGCGAAGCTTTTAACAAATTAAAAATTACGATGAAAGCTGGCGTTGCGATTGAAAAATTAGACGCAACAAATAAAACTATTTTAGACAGTCAAGGCGAAAATCATACTTTCGATTCTTTAATTCTGGCAACAGGAAGCCGACCTTTTGTTCCCGAAAATGCACAACTTCATCTTCCTGGCCGTTTTACCGTTCGAAGAAAAGAAGATGCCGATCGTTTGAAAAAACACTTAGATAGCACTAATCTTCCGCCAGAAGAACAACATGTTGTAATAATTGGTGGCGGATTATTAGGTTTAGAATTGGCTGCTGCTTTAAAACATAAAAAAGTAAAAACTACGATTATTCAAAGAGCTTCACGTTTAATGGAACGCCAGCTAGATCGAATTTCTAGCAAATTATTGGCAGAAGAAGTTCAGCTTCGCGACATTCAGATTTATTTTGATAATGAAGTCAGTACGGTTTTTGAAACTGATAATCCTAATGAAATTGAAATTGCTTTAAAAAGCGGAAAAATCATAACGGCAAATGCCATTGTATATACAATTGGAACTATTCCGAATATAGAAATTGCAAGAGAAAGCGGTCTTTTATGCGGTCGCGGTGTAAAAGTTAATCAGTATTTACAAACTTCAAATCCTGATATTTTTGCTATTGGAGAAATTGCCGAATTCAACAATAAGTTATTCGGAATTACTTCGGCAGCGGAAGAACAAGCTGATATTTTGGCGAATTTCCTAGCGGGCGATATCAGCAGTTATTACAAAGGTTCGATTTTAATGAATATTCTAAAATTAGAAGATATAAATCTTTGCAGTATTGGCGATCTCACAATTCCAGAAAATGATGATTCTTATGAAGAAATTGTTTTTACCGATTTGAAAAAACGTTATTACAAAAAGTGCATCGTAAAAGACGATCTTTTAGTTGGTGCAATTTTAATGGGTGATAAAAACGAATTTGCTGAATTTAAAACGATGATTGAAAGCAAAATCGAATTATCAGACAAACGAAATACTCTTTTAAGAGGAAGTTCAAACACAAAACCAGTTTTAGGAAAATTGGTTTGTTCGTGCAGTCAAGTTGGAGCAGGAAATATAGAAGAAACCATTAAAAGCGGTGTAAATGATTTCACCGAATTATGCAAAAACACAGGCGCAGGTTTAGGTTGCGGAAGTTGTAAAACAGAAGTCAAAGAGATTCTTGCAAAATGTAAATAGGCTCTTTTAGCTACTTTACTTTGAGCATAAATTTTAACGCAAAGAGCGCAAAGTTTTTTCGCAAAGTTTCGCAAAGTATATTTAAAAGGAGACAAAGCTCTCAAAGCTTTGAGAATAAATTTTAGTCAAGCTTTGTGAACTTAAAAAAAACAATTTCACACACAAATATAAACCTTAAAAAACTTTGCGAAAAAACTTTGCGCTCTTTGCGTTAAAATCAACACAACCCAAAAACCTGAAACAAAGAAAACCTGAAACCTGAAACAAAAAGAAAAATGGAACTAACAAGATTAATAGTAAAAGGAGGAGTTATTTCGCCAGGAGAATTACGAGAAGTGGTAAATATTGCTTTGGAGGAAGGTTTAGATTCCATTTCGTTTGGTTCTAGACAGGATATTATTTTTCCTCAAGGCTTTAAAACATTAGACAAAACCACTTTAGGAAAACATCATTTTGTTTATCCCGATCAAAAAAGCGGTAATAATATTGTTTCTTCTTATGTTTCTACAGATATTTTTAGAAATACAAACTGGCTTACCGGAAATCGTTTTTTATATGTATTAGAAGAATTTAAAGAACAGCCAAAATTAAAAGTCAATATAACTGATCCGAAACAGCAATTGGTTCCTTTGTTTACGGGACATTTGAACTTTATTGCTTCAGAACATGAAGATTATTGGTATTTATATATCCGTCTGCCTAAATGGGAAAAAATGGAAGTTTATCCTGTTTTAATTTACAGCTGGGATCTTGCAAAAATTTATTACGAAATCGAAAAAATCTCTGAAGAAGATATTTCTGCTGATATCGAATTGTTGTTTACTTTGGTTAGCGAAGCTTTAGACACTAATAACAGAACTATTGATAAACCGCTGAACATTCCATTTTATCCATTTCCATATTACGAAGGAATGAATAGAATGGGAATAGACCAATATTGGCTTGGATTATATTGGAGAAATAACCAGTACGATTTGGATTTTCTGAAAGAAATGTGCGATTTGTGTTTTGAATGTAAAATTGGGAAAATCTGCATTACGCCTTGGAAATCTTTCATTATAAAAGGAATTCCAAAAGACAGAAAACTCGAATGGGAAAAATTTCTTGGCAAAAGAGGAATCAACGTTCGTCATTCTTTACTAGAATTGAATTGGCATTTGCCAGTTGCAATGGAATGGGCTTTAAACCTGAAAACATTTCTAGTTCGTACTTTAGATCAATTTGATATTAGTACTTACGGATTGAATTTCGGAATTTCAGAATACAATCGCGATGGGCATTATTTCACTTCGATTATTATCGAAAAAAATGAACTTCCAGCCGCTTTAGAATCGATTAAAATCAGAGATACTTATAATGTTTTGTTTGCTAAAAATTTCGATCCGAATACGCGCGAATATATCGTACATTCTCAAGATATTGACAAACTGGAACTGCCGACTATTTTAATTGAATTGAGCAGAAAATATTTTGAAGAATTAGGAAACACAACTACCGAAACCACAGAAAATCAGCAAAAAAAAGAAAAACCTCAATTAGACATTTATCAATGTCAGGAATGTTTAACACTTTACAATTCAGAATACGGTGATGAAACGCAGGGAATTCCGAAAGGTATTTTATTTGAAAATCTTCCAGAAACTTATTGCTGTTCTTTATGCGAAGCTCCAAAAAGCAATTTTATAGTTTTAGAACTTGTCAAACAATAAAATTATAGTAGTAAAAGCTTAACACTTATGTATTTAAAAATTATGTATATTTAGCTTAGCTAAGAAACAACGATAAATCATTATACCACAGATATTATTTATTTTCTTAGAATCAAGCTATTTTACTCAACAAAAAAATACAGTTATGATAAAACGAAATTCAAGTACTCCTGCTGTAAATAATACTGATATTCCAGCAGAAACAGCTGTAGAGACCACTACAGAAGTGCAACCAGAAGCAAAAGCAACAGTAAAAAGAACCACAAGAACTGCTGTAAAAACACCAGCTTCAAAAACAACGGCCACTAAAACAACACCAACAAAAACAGCCGCAGCAAAAACATCAACGACAAGAACAGCGGCAGCAAAAGCACCAACGGCAACAGTTAAACCTGCAGCAAAAACACCTGTAACAGCTGCTTCAAAAAGTGCTCCTAGAGCTACGGTAAAAAAAGCAAGCACAACACCGGCAAAAAAAGAACCAATTGTTTCTGAAATTGTAGAAATTCAGACAAATGATATTCCAGTGCCTTTTGAAGAAAATAAACCTGTTTTGACTATTGAAAAAATTGGCAAAAAAAACGATATAAAATCAAAACTAAAAGCAAAATTAAAAGCTAAAAAAGAGAAGGAAAAGAAAAGAGAAAAAGCGATAAAAGCTGTTATTAAAAAATTAGAAAAAGCGAAGAAAGCAAAACTAAAAGCAGCCGAAAAGAAAAAGGAAAAAGCTAAAAAGGCAAAAGAAAAAGCCAAAGCTAAAAAAGCTGCTGAAAAGAAAGCAAAAGCTTCAAAAAAGGCAAAAGCTAAAAAGAAAAAATAATATATAAGAAAGGTTTGACGAAAGTTGAACCTTTTTTTATTAATCAATTTTAACTATTCGCAAACTTTGTCAAAGTTTAAAACTTTGACAAAGTTATCTCGAAACTATTATCCCCCAATCGCAATCATACTACGATTATCAAAATGTTTTTTCGGATCATCCATTTCAGAAACACTTACCATTCCTGCACGAACTTTCTTTTTATTTTTAATCGCATTTGAAATCAAATCAGTAATAGATTCTCCATTTCTGAAAGGCGTCAGCAGATCAGTTTCTGCGTTAGAGAAAAGACAGTTTTTTATTTTTCCGTTGGCCGTCAAGCGGATGCGGTTGCAACTGTCGCAAAACGGATTTGTAATAGAACTTATGATTCCGAAATTTCCTTGAAAATTGTTTATTTTATAAGTTCTGGCTGTGAAGTTTTTTTCGTCTTCTAATTTTTTTATTTCGTTTGAAGAAAAACTGTTTTCAACCAAAGATAAAATCTCATTTTGAGAAACCATTTTGCTTCTATCCCACTTATTTCCGGCAAAAGGCATAAACTCAATAAATCGAACAGAAATAGGAAGAAACTGAGTCAGTTTTACAAAATCAACAATTTCATTATCATTAAAACCTTTCATTAAAACGACATTTACTTTTACTTCAAAATCATTATTTAAAAGCAAATGAAGATTATTAATAACTTTATCAAACTGATTTCTAAGCGTTATCGAATTAAATTTTGATGAAACCAGAGTATCTAAACTCAAATTGATCTTTTTAATTTTAAACTGTTTTAAAACCTCAATGTGACGATCAATTAAAATTCCGTTTGTTGTTATAGAAAGGGAAACTTCTAAATCGGATAATTTGGAAACAATTTCTGGAAAATCTTTTCTCAAAAGAGGTTCACCGCCCGTTAATCTAATTTTATCAACACCATTTTTTACGAAAGTCTGGGCAATTGCAAAAATCTCGTCGGCAGTCATTAAACTGGCTTTTGGAGAAAGCGCAATTCCATCAGCCGGCATGCAGTACGTACAACGTAGATTGCATTTTTCCAGCAAAGAAATGCGCAGATAATTATGCTTGCGCCCAAAACCATCCGTTAAAATAGTGTTAGAGGCTGTCATGGTTTTTTCCTTTTAAAATATGAAAAACGTGCAACAAATGCGGAAAAACAGCATCCATAGATTCTCTTGCGCCGTTTGTTGAGCCTGGCAAAGCCAATACAACTGTTTTGCCTAAAGTTCCTGCAACAGTTCTTGACAACATTGCATAAGGCATTCTCTGCTGTCCATAATTTCGAATAGCTTCTTCTATTCCTGGAATCCTGCTTTCTAATAATGGCGCTAAAGCTTCTGGCGTAACATCTCTTGGAGACAAACCTGTTCCGCCTGTAAAAATAACTAGCTGATTTTCTTCAGCGAAAGCTTTTGTTTTTTCTTGAATAATATTTAATTCATCTGGAATGATTTCGTAGTGAGAAGTTTCAACTCCGTATGAATCTAATTTTTCTACAATAACTTTTCCAGATCGATCTTCTTTATCTCCCGCAAAAATCGAATCGGAACAAACGAAAACTGCCGCTTTAATTATGTTAGGAAATTTATTTTTAAAAGATGATTTTCCGCCTTCTTTGTTGATTAATTTGATTGTTGAAATTTCAATTTCCTTATCAATCGGTTTCAACATATCGTACATTGTCAATGCAACGATTGATGCGCCGTGCATAGCTTCAACCTCAACTCCAGTTTTGTAAACGGTTTTTACTTTAAAAATGATATGAATTTCTAAACCCTCAATATTATATTCAACAGCAGTATATTCAATAGGAAGCGGATGACAGTCTGGAATTGATAAATGCGTGTTTTTTACAGCAAACAATCCGGCAGTTTTTGCCATTTCAAATACGTTTCCTTTTGGCACTAAATTGTTGACAACGGCATCAATTGTTTCTTGTTTGCTAACTTTTACAATTGCAGTTGCGGTTGCGACTCTTAAAGTGCTTATTTTATGGGTAATATCTACCATTTTATTTTTTAACTATTTTGTTTCCAAGTGAATGTATCGTTCTCAAACATTTCTTTACCAAAAATTGGCACATCGGTTTTAATCCAGTTTACAATAGCTTCTGTTGCTTCATAAACTTGCTTGCGTCGCGTTGCCGAAACAAAAACGAACAAACAGATTTCGCCCGCTTTTACAACGCCTAAACTGTGGTAAATATGCATGCAGATTAAATCGAATTTGGCAAAAGCTTTTTCTCGAATGCTATACAACGCTTCATTTGCCATGTCTGTATAAGCCGAATAATCAATTGCTACGACAGTGTTATCGTGAATAACATCGGCGCGAACTTGCCCTAAAAAGATGTTGTGCGCTCCAATTGTATGTTTCGATTGATGTTTGGCAATCGATTCGGCTATAAATTCAGGAGAAATTGGTCCTTCTACAAATACATTTTTACTCATTTTTTTGTTTTATTACAAGAACTTTAAAAGCCATTCATCAAGCTTTTCAATTCTTTTGTTCTGCTAATTGTTAGTTGCATTCTACAATCTGCGTACATTTTATTTGCTATAACTCCACCCATTCCTTCGGGATAAGATTTAAATTTACAATTTGAATCTCGAAACTTTATCCAATCTTTTTGAGCAACAACTAAAGTTGTTTGATCTTTTGTTCCTAATTTCTTTTTCAGCTGATTATAAACTTTATTCAATTCTTTATCAGCTTTATCATAAGCTTCATAAAGTTCTGTTTCGCCAGTTGCATCGACGTGCTGTTGAGAAAAAGCAAATTGATTAAAACAGAAGAACAAAAACAATCCGAACAATATTTTTTTCATAACATTACATTTAAACAATAGTTTTTTCTTGTAAAATTTGTTTCATCGCCAAAGCGCCTCCAGTAATACTTTTTATATTTTTAAATTGATGTTTATGAAGTAATTCTACTGCGATTTTACTTCGAATTCCAGATTGGCAGAAAATGTAAATCGTTTGGTTTTTATTCAGTTTTTCTAACTTATTTTCCAAATGCATTAACGGAATCTGAATTCGATTTTTTAGATTGATTTTAGGCGATTCGTCAATATTTCTAACATCTAAAAAAAGAACCTCATCATTTTCAATTTCATTTAAAACCGAATCAAAATTTATTTCTTGAACCTGATTTTCATCTGAATTATATTTCCGTTCAAAATCTTCATTTGTTATCTGAAGATTAGAAGTCTTTTCGAAATCATATTTCTGTTGTTCGTTGTTCAGAATGTTGTAAACCAATATCTTTCCATTTAAAACTTCACCGATTTCTAGAATCATTTTTATGACTTCGTTAGCTTGAAGCATTCCAATAATTCCTACTGTAATTCCTAATACGCCAGCATCTTCGCAGTTTAAAGCATTTTGATTTTCATCTGGATATAAACATCTATATGTTGGTCCGTTTTGGCAATTAAAAACCGAAACTTGTCCTTGAAATCTAAAAATAGAACCGTAAACCATAGGTTTGCTGGTTAACAAACAAGCATCATTTATTAAATATTTAATCGAAATACTGTCTGTTGCATCAACAATTATGTCATATTTTTCGAATAATGCAATCGCATTTTTTCCAGATAATCTTTCTGTAAAGGCTATTACTTTAATATCAGGATTCAATTCTGAAATCATGATTTTAGCTTGTTCAGCTTTTGATTTTCCAACGGCTGAAGTTTTGTAAATTACCTGACGATGTAGATTCGAAATTTCAATAATATCATGATCTATAATTCCGATTTCGCCGACTCCAGCCGAGGCTAAATATGGTAAAATTGCTGCGCCCAAACCTCCTGCACCAATTACCAAAACTTTTGATTTTGCTAATTTACGCTGGCCTTCCTCTCCTATTTCTGGAAGAATAAGTTGTCTGTTATATCGGTTTGATGAACTCATAATTATGTTTATCCTCCTGCAAATGGCGGTAATAATGCTACAATATCAGTTGTCTGTAAAGTGTATTCTGCTGTTTTTGAAACTATTTTTTGATTTACAGCAACGCTAAAAGTCAGGGATTCGAACTCATATTTTTCATTCAAATCCTTCAATAGTTTTTGCAATGATAATTCTTCAGAAAAAGATAATTTTTCGAATTCACATTTCGTTTTTTCAGCGACAGCTCCAAAATATTTTACCTCAATCATTATTATAAATTTAAGTTCTGGAAAATAAATTCGTCTTCAAAGTGTTCTTGAAAATACGAAATCCAGCTCGATGTATTTCTCACCACTTCGCCAATAACAATAATTGCTGGCGATGATATGCTTTTTTCAGCAACCAATTTAGTAATTGTATTGATAGTTCCAATTACTTTTTGTTCTGAATTTTTTGTACCGTTTTGGATAATCGCGACTGGCAGATCGTCATTTCTGTTTTGCTGATAAATCGAAATGATTTCGTCTAATTTATGCATTCCCATTAAAACAACTACAGTAGCTGCCGATTTTGAAGCCAGTTGAATGTCTTTTGATAATTTGTGTTCAGAAGTTGTTCCAGTAATTACCCAAAAACTTTCGGCAACTTTACGTTGTGTCAAACTAATTCCAACGGAAGCAGGAACTCCTAAAGCCGAAGAAATTCCGGGAACAATTGCGGTTTCAATTCCAAAATCTTCTGCAAATTCAATTTCTTCGCTTCCTCTTCCAAAAACAAAAGGATCGCCGCCTTTTAAACGAACAACATGCCCATATTTTTTTGCCATCGAAACAATCAAATCGTTAATCTGATCTTGTGTGTAAGCGTGACAGCCTAAACGTTTTCCAACAAAAACAATTTCAGCATTTGATGCATATTCTAGCAATTCTTCATTTACTAATGCATCGTACAAAACTACATCGGCACTTTTTAAAGCTTTAATTGCTTTTAAGGTAATCAATTCAATATCACCAGGACCAGCGCCTACAATCGTCAATTTTGGGGTTTTTAAATTTCGCATAGTCTTTAAATTAAATTGATATTCAGATCGTTTAATTCATCAGCCGAATTAATATTGGTTAAATGAAAGTTTTCGCTTTCTTCTATATTTATAATTTGATGTGGTAATTTTGCCAACAAATCCATCATTTTCAATTCGTTCGCTTCAATTGCTTCTTTAATTGTCGGGACAATACTTTTAGAATAAATCCCGATTAATGGATGTGTTTTACTCTCTGAAGCAAAAACTGTAATTTCAGCTTCTTTTGTATGTTTTGAAATTAATTCCTGTAATAATTCTGTTGAAATTAACGGAATATCGCAACTTAAGATTAGATTGAACTCGGTTTCAGAATGTGACAAAGCGGTATAAATTCCACCAAGCGGACCTTTATCTAAAACCAAATCTGGAATTTTTTCATACTCCAAATAATCGTATTCTTTTGATGCCGTAATCAATTTTATTTGATCTGTAATCGGTAAAATTGCCTGAATAATATGTTCTATAAATGGTTTTTCCTGAAACAAAACCAATCCTTTTTCTGATTTCATTCTGGAACTTTTTCCTCCACAAAGAATAAATACCGTAAGTGTTTCCATGGTTTTGTTTTTTGTTGTTTTTGTTTCAGGTTTAAAGCTTCAAGCTAACATCTATATGTTTTCATTTATACACTGCTTTTCATCGATTACCTTAAACTTTTTCCTCTTTTCACTCTAATCTATCGGCAATAATGTTACTAATTGTCCTTTTTTATATTCCTGAATATCTTCTGGAACAATAAGCAAACCATTTCCAACGGCAAAAGTATTTAGCATTGCTGAACTTTGTCCGTCGAGAATAGTGACTTTTGTTTCGTCGTATTTTGCTTTTAAGAATAATGTTTTTCCTGTACTATTTTTAATCTCCGAATTTAATTTACGTACTACTTTTGTTTTATGAATGTTCGAAAATCCTAATTTGTTTTTAATAGCGGGCGAAACATAAATGTAAAAATTCGTTAGCGATGAAGCTGGATTTCCTGGTAATGCAAAAACCAACGTTTCATTTTTAGAACCAAAAAACATTGGTTTTCCAGGCCTCTGATTGATTTTATAAAACAATTCCTGAACACCGTTTTGCAATAAAGCTTCTTTTACAAAATCATAATCGCCAACTGAAATTCCGCCAGAAATTAAAACAACATCATATTTTTTTAAAATAGCTTTAAGCGCACTTTTTGTGGCTTTCAAATTATCTTTTACTCTGTAAACTTTCGTTTTTTTGATTCCGATAGTTTTCAGAGCTGCTTCTAGCATAACCGAATTACTTTCGAAAATCTTTCCTTTTTTTAGTTTTTTTCCGGGCTGTACTAATTCGTTTCCAGTTACTAAAATGGCTACTTTCGGCTTTTTGTAAACCTCAACTTCCGTGATTCCTAAACAAGCTAAAAATCCAATTGCTGCGGGTGTGATTAAAGTATTGGCTTCAAAAACTATATCGTCTTTCGCAATTTGTTCTCCTTTTTGGCGAACGTTTGAAAGTTTTTCAGGCATTGTAGCAATCAAAATCGAATCTTTGTTTGCCATTACATGTTCCTGCATCACGACTGTATCTGCATTATCGGGAACAAAAGCACCTGTAAATATTCGAATTGCTTCGTTTGACTTTAATTTTATGTTTGAATGATCTCCTGCCTGCAAAGTCCCAGCAATATCATATTGATGTCGAATACTATACATAAAGGCATATCCGTCCATTGCAGACTGTCGAAACGGCGGCATGTTGATTGGCGAAATTACTTTTTTTGCCAAAACATATCCTAACGCCTTGCTAACCGAAATTAATTTGGTTGGCATTTTTGTGCTATTAGCTTCAATAATCGCTATGGCTTCTTCTACTTTAATCATTAGGCTATTTTTTACAAGCAAAAAAATACTTATCACAAATATAAGTATTTTTACTTAGTTCAATCAATTAAGTACATTTTTTTTTAAAATATAAATTTAGCTTAATTCTTTTACATAGATTTATAAAAACTCAAATAGCTTTAAAAGTGAAAGTAGTTCTGCTTATTTATTTCTAAAATTACCTTTTGGAAGATAATACAACCAAGCAAATCCAATAAAAAATAAGATTGAAGAAGCTATAAATGCAGGAATTAAAATTTCTTTGTTATTCTCTAATGCATTATTCAAAGAAGCATATAAAAGCCAGATTTGAATACTTACATTTAAAATCAAAATAAAAATAAGTGTCGAAAGTATATTGTTCAGCTTATTAGGGTTAGCGCGATTCTGGCTTCGTCTAAAAGTACTCATATCTCTAAATTTAAATTATACAATCTAGCTGTCTTTTTTCTCAATCATTGCTTTTACAAAAACAGCATTTTCTTTAAAAACTACTTCTAATTGTGGTAAAGCTCGCGGTGGCGGTCCGGCAATAACATCTCCAGTCGAAGCGTCAAATGAACCTTCGTGACACGGACAATGTATAATTCCAGTTCCTGGTTTGTAATATACTGAACAAGAAAGGTGTGTACATTTTTGTTCGTAAGCTCTAAATTCTCCGCTTTCTAAGTGAATTAATATATATGGAATTGTACTTCCTTCTAAAACAAAACCTCTTGTTCCTCCAACTGGAACATCTTCCTTATTGCAGATAAAATGCTCACCTTGTACTTCTTCTTTTGGTAATAAAAAAGCTTTTGCAGTTACGAATCCGCTTCCAACCATTAATCCACCAGAAACAAAAGTCAGGAATTTAGCAAAATCGCGTCGGCTGACCTGAGTTGATTCCTGTTTTTTTATGGGGAAATCTTTTTTCCAGTTTTGATTTAAATTATCTTCTTTTGACATGATTCTGGTTTAATAAATTCTTAATTCTGTACTTCCTTTTGGCATCATAATATTGACTTTTGTTTTGACTTTTTCCTGTCCAAAAATGAAGTTATTAATTGGTGTACTGTTTGGTCTCATTTCTTCGATTTGTTCTCTCGTTCCGTAAAATAATGCACCACTTGGACAAACTGTTGCGCACATTGGTTTTTTACCGACACTTGTTCTGTCATAACACATTGTACATTTCATCATCAAATCGTATTCTTCGACTTTTTTAGGCACACCAAAAGGACAAGCCATAACGCAGTTGGAGCATCCTATACATCTTTCTGTATTTGCGGTATGCACTACGCCAAATTCGTCTTGCGAAATAGCATCCGCGGGGCAAACATTCGCACAAACCGGATCTTCACAATGCATACAAACCTGAACGGTTGTTTGAATTGTCGACGAGCGATCTACATAATTTACGCTTATTAAGGTTTGCTGGCCGTTGGTTTCACATTCGGCACAAGCCATTTCGCAGGCTTTACAGCCAATACAGCGTTGCATATCTACAAAAAATTCTTCGTTTGTATTAAAATTGGTCAAATTCATAACTTCACTTTTTATAGATTAAACACTTGCATACGCTTCAGATTCTTTTGCTGGCGGCGCTATTTTTCCTTGCGGATCTAATAAGCAGGCGCAGACTTTAAATTCTGGAATTTTAGAAATTGGATCTAAAGTTCCTGGCGTCAATTGATTCGCTGATTTATGTCCGGGCCAGTGATAAGGAATAAAAACGGTATCTTTTCTAATCGTTTCTACAATATTAGCAGGGAATATTCCTTCTCCTCTTCGGGTTACAACTCTCACTAATTCTCTTTGTTTGATGCCGTATTGCGCTGCTAATTCTGGATGAATTTCTAACATTGGTTCTGGAAACTGATCTACCAATTTTCCTATTCGGCGTGTTTGCGTTCCGCTTAAATATTGTGAAACGACACGGCCTGTTGTTAATGTTATTGGATATTCTTCATCGGTAACTTCGCCCGGAAGTTTATACGGTGCGGGATTAAAATGCGCCTTCCCATCTGGCGTTTTAAACTTTTTATCTTCCCAAAGTCTTGGTGTTCCCGGATGATCTTCGGTTGGACAAGGCCAAAAAACCCCCATTTTATCTTCTACTTTTTTATACGTAATTCCGAAATAATCAGCTGTTCCACCTTTTGATGCTACACGCAATTCATTGAAGATTTCTTCGCTGTTATTGTATGTGAATTTATCTTCTTCACCTAATCTTTTGGCTATTTCTAATAAAATTGAAGTATCAGTTCTGGCTTCTCCCGGAGGCGTAACGGCTTGCCTGATTCGGATTACTCTTCCTTCTGCAGAAGTTGTTGTTCCTTCTTCTTCTTCTTGTAAAGATCCTGCTAAAACAATATCGGCATGTCTTGCAGTTTCATTCAAGAAGAAATCGATACAAACGTAAAATTCTAATTTTTCAAGAGCCGAACGCACATAATTATTGTTTGGAAGTGAAACCAACGGATTGAAACAAATCGATATTAATCCTTTGATTTCATCTCTGTGAATGGCTTCTATAATTTCATAAGCCGTAAGTCCTTTTCCCGGTAAATCTTTTTCATCAATTCCCCAAACTTCAGATATATATTTTCTGTGTTCTGGATTTTCAATATCTCTGTTTCCGGGTAATTGATCACATTTATGTCCATGTTCTCTTCCGCCTTGACCATTTCCTTGTCCGGTAATTGTTCCGTAACCACAATATGGTCTTCCTATTCTTCCTGTTGCTAAAACCAAATTAATACAGCCTAAAACATTATCAACACCTTTTGAGTGATGTTCGATTCCACGTGCGTGAAGTAAAAAGCTTGTTTTGGCTTTTCCCCACAATTCGGCGGCGGCTTTTATTTTTTCTTTGTCAATTCCAGTAACTTCTTCTGCCCATTCTAAAGTATAATCTTTAACGGCATCTATAGTTTCCTGAAATCCTGATGTATGATTATCAATAAAATCATGATCGAGCATATCGTGATCTACTAAATATTTCAGCATTGCACCATATAAGGCAGAATCTGTTCCGGGTTTTACATCTAAGTGAATATCGGCAGTTCTGGCAAGCGGAATCATTCTAGGATCGATTACAATTAATTTTGCCCCACGATCTCTAGCTTTCCAAATCCAATGCGTTAAGGTTGGGAAAGTTTCACTAATGTTTGCTCCTGTAACAATGATAACTTCGGCATATTCTAAGTCCGAATAATTGTTGGAAGCGCGGTCTAAACCAAATGCTTTTTTATTTCCTGCTCCTGCGCTTACCATACAAAGTCTTCCGTTGTAATCAAGGTTTCTTGTTTTTAGAGCGACACGGGCAAATTTTCCAACTAAATAACTTTTTTCGTTGGTTAATGAAACTCCAGATAACATTGAAAATGCATGTTTTCCGTATTTTTCTTGAATTCTTTTTATTTCAGAAATGGTTTTATCCATTGCATCATCCCATGAAATTTTTTCAAATCCTTTTCCTTCTACTCTTTGTATTGGGTGCAAAAGTCGATCTGGGTGATTATTTTGAAGATATCTTTGAACTCCTTTTGGACACAAACGTCCTTCGTTAAACGGAAATTCCATCCACGGTTCAAAACCTACTACTTTATTTTCTTTTACCAATAACTGAATTCCGCATTGCATTCCGCAAAAGCAACAATGTGTTTTTACAACGTCATCTGGTTCATCTCGTCCGTTGTAACCATCTACAGGTGCATAGTTAAGATGTGGTCCAAATGCTTCAATTATTTTTTCAGTTGATACAGGTAGTTTTGCCATGTTTTTTTGTTTTTTTTGTTTCAAGTTTCAGGTTTCAAGTTTCACGTTCTGTGCAGAACTTGAAACTTGAAACCTAAAACTTGAAACTATTTTTTATTATCCAAATAAATTTCCGCCTTCTAGTCTGGCTTTTAAATGTGCTTGTGCTAAACGAGATCTTTTCCCTTCTGGGCTTAAATCAAGGTGAGAAGTTCCGTCTTCGTGGGTAAAATCAAAACCAAGTTCTTTGGTTACAATTTTTAGATCGTCGATATGGAGTTTTGTAGCAAATTCTTCTCCGGTATGCGGACAAACTGCCATTCCTTTTTTAATTCCTTCTTGTTTATAAATATGTGCTCCAATTTGTGCGGGACGCTGAATGATATGAAAGAATTTCCCAAACGGAATCCAAATCAAAAACATGATTACAGTTACAGCATGAATTACAGCAAGGAAATCATATGCAAATCCTTTCATAAATTGATAGGAATATGTTAAACATAAACCTGTTACAGAAATTGCTATTAACAAAATCAACGGTAATAAATCGCCTTCAAAAGTCTGCGTTGCAATTAATCCAGGATTGGTTAATCTTCTTCGCAAATAATAAACAGAACCAATTATTACTAACCATGAAGACCAGTTTAAAGCATGAAAAATCAGAAATGCCAAAAATGAATTTATCTGAAAATCCATCATTTTAAATCCGAAGAAATGTGCTTCGTAAATGGATATTGAATTTGGCGCAAGCGTAAAATGAATCCATCCAAATGTAAGCGGAATTGTTATTGCAAAAGCTGACAAACAACCTAATGCAATACAAAAATGAGCAAACCAGCGCCATTTACTTCTTGGGTAAATAAACTTTTGAACCACAATATTCTGAGCAGTTTCTTTTCCTAAAAACCATAAATGCGAGAATATTTTTCCGGTAAAAAGAAATTTTAAACTTCTCTTGAAGTACATCCATGTTGGAGGTCTTTGCAACCAAACTGTATAGCGATAAACGATTCCGAAGAAAGCAAATACAGTTCCGAATAAATAAGTGACTAGTGCAGCATCAAAATTTTGTAATTTTCTGGAACCATAAAAAACGAGCACAATAGTCAATATTGAAACTAAAGTTGCAACAAGTAAAGCTTTGGTATTAAACGTTTTATTTTTCATCTTTAATAAAATTAAATGATTACTTATTTAACTCGGTTTTTCACAATTCTTACGATTGTAAAACCACCAATTGATACCTGTAGCTAATATAGTGAAAATAGCAACACCAATAAAGAATTGATTTACAGTACCATTAGAAGAAATATTATTTCCAATTAATTTAGAAAAGATAAAAGGTCCAAAAGCTGCAATTGCTGCTGTCCATCCAATTACCCCAGCTGCTTGGCGCGGATTTTCTTTAAATATTATTGGATATTGTCTAAATGTTCCTGCATTTCCAATTCCAGTAAAAAAGAACATTGCTAAAATTACGGTTACAAAAAGAGGAAATTGTTCCATGCTTGTGGGTGCAACTAATCCGTGGGTTATCAGTATTATTGCTCCGGCTAAAATTCCTAAACCTGTAATGGTTGTTAGGATTGCTCCTCCAACTTTATCAGCCACAAATCCAAAAGCAATTCGGCTGGCAGAACCTAATAATGGTCCGTAGAATGCATATACTAAAGGATCTGGCGCATTTGGAAAATCTCCGTAAAGGAATTTAATCATTAAAGGAAAAGCGGCAGATAAACCAGCAAAAGTTCCAAATGTCATTACATATGTAATGGTGCAATACCAAGTATGTTTATTCGAAAAAATATCCATTTGTTCTTTTACAGAAGCCATCATTGGAATGCTTCTTAAATAAAACCAACTTAAAATTGCCATAATAATTAAAAATGGAACATACCAAAATGCTGCAGACTGCAAGTAAATTTCCGACTTTTTAACAGCTGTATTTTCAGGATTAATGTTGTCTAATATTTTTTCGGCCAATTTCGGATTTGCATTTGCAATCGCTTTTGCTTTAGCTTTTATTGGTAATGCATTAAAAATAACAACATTATCTATCGAATTTATTGCGTTACTTACCGAATCGATGACATTTGTCTTTACGTTAGAAAGTATTTTAGTCTGAACTTCAGCATCAAAAGTGGCAAAAACTTCTTTTTGTTTTTCTAAACTTGAAGTTTGTAAAAGAGCTAACGTTTCTTTAGGATCAACACTTGTAAAACTTGAAGCAGCGCCATAAATTCCGACACTAATTATCAGAGGCGTAACAAATTGAGCAATAGAAACTCCAAAGTTTCCAATTCCAGCTTGTAGTCCTAAAGCTGTTCCTTTTAATCTTTGAGGAAAAAACAAGCTTGTGCTTGGCATATAAGAAGAGAAATCTCCTCCTCCAAAACCTGTTGTAAAAGCCAAAACTGCAAAAACCCAAAATGGTGTATTGACATTCATAATGGCAAAACCAATCCCGATTACTGGAATTAATTTAATTAATGTCGCAAAAGATACTATATGACGTGTGCCAAAAATGGGTAACAAAAAAGTATGTACAATTCTCAAAAATCCAGCTGCAAGCCCAGGAATAGCTGTTAACCAAAACAGCTGATCTTTAGAAAAATTAAATCCTAATCCTGGCAATTTAACTGCAATGACACTCATCATAAACCAAGAAGCGAATGATAATGTTAAGGTAATTGTTGTGATGGTTAATGTCCTCCATGCAATTTTACTTCCGCCAGAATTCCAAAACGCTTCATCTTCCGGATCCCATTTGTCTAACCAAGTTTTCATATGTTTATTTTTTAATGATTGCTTTCTATGTCTCTTGTAAAGTTTGGTAATTTAGTTCTGGTTGCATTTATAATTGTTCTGTGCATCCATAGAAGACATAGAACAGAAACTACGAAAATAAATATCCAGGAACTTGTCCATAATCCAGTATAATTGAGAAGATATCCGAAGATTATTGGACCTAAAAATCCTCCCAAACCGCCTATTAAACCAACCATTCCGCCTACAACTCCTACTTCATTCGGGAAATATTCTGGAATATGTTTGTAAACAGCGGCCTTACCAATTCCCCATGAAATTCCGATAAGGATTACCAAAACCAGATATACCCAGAGATTTGCACTAAAATTTATTTGCGTCACTCCCTGCGCTAATAATTCTTTCTTTTTGACTTCTTGATTTTGTTTGACTATAATTTCCTGCCAAGATGTTTTTACCGGAAAAACGGATTGCCTGTTTATTTCCGAATCTTTCTTTACTTCTATTTGATGTATTTTTCCGTTTACGATTACTTTATCTGCGGTTATTTCTGTTACAACGCCATTGTTGACTGCCATAACTCCTGGACCTGCAGTAAAAATTTCCATTTTTGGAAACATCAATAAAAAGCTTATCACAATTGAAGAGCCTAAAACCCAATACATTACTTTTCTAGCTCCGAATTTATCTGAAAGATATCCGCCAAAAGCTCTGATGACTCCAGAAGGCAAACTAAACATTGTGGCAAACATTCCGCCCATTACTAAAGTTGTACCGTAAACATTCATGAAATTGGGAAGAAGCCATTGCGAATAGGCAACGAAAAAACCGAAAACTAAAAAGTAATACGTTCCAAAACGCCAAACTCTTGTTTTTTTGAGTGGGGATAATAATTCTGTTATGTTTTTTGAAACACCTTGATTGGTTTTATTTTTAGCAAAAACAATAAAAAGTATTCCAATAACTACAAGAACAACAGCATAAATAACTGGGAGCATTTTCCAACCATTTACAGGATCTTTTTCTGAAAGATTATTTAGTAAAGTTGGCGCAATAAAAGTAGTAATTGCCGCACCAGCATTTCCCATTCCGAAAATTCCTAAAGCTCTACCCTGCCATTCTTTTGGATACCAAACAGATGTATAGCCAATTCCAACTGCAAAACTGGTTCCTACTAATCCGAAGAAAAAGCTTAAAACTGCGAAACTCCAGAAGGAATCAGCAAAGGGCAGTAAAAAAAGTGGAATGGAACATAGCAAAAGTAAAGTTGAAAAAATTATTTTCCCACCATATTTATCCGTTAAAATTCCGATTGGAAGCCTAAAAATAGAACCCGAAAGAATTGGAATTCCTAATAACCAGCCAGTTTCAATAACCGTAAAATTTATAATTCCTTTATCTGCCAAAAAAGTTACTAAAACACCATTTAATGTCCAGCATGCAAAACATACTGTAAAAGCTAGTGTATTTAAAAATAAGATACGGTGTGATTGAGAGAGGTTATTCATATTAAAATTTTAAATATTATTGAAATAAGCTGCACTTCAATAATGCAACAAAATTAAAACCTTAAATACTTACAAAATATGACATATATCATATTAAAGACAAATTAGTCTTCAACATAAAAACCGATCTAAAATACAATATATTAACTAATTACAACAAAAACAAATACCTTTTTTTTAAATAAAGCGCGATATTTATAAACGTTCTATTGTAAGAATTTTAAAATTACTAAGCGCAACTAAAATTAGTTTTGATTTTCTTGAATTTAAATCTGCATTTGACAGACTAAAAGTTTGATTACTTTCTGTTTATGAGATGCTTTTTCTCTAATCTTGACGTTTTTCTGCTTGTTTTTAAATTTTAGAAGAATTTAAAAACCAAAAAATTAAGTATAAAATACTACATTTTAAATGCTTAATTATTATTTTTCTTAACATTTGTTTGAATTTTAAATTCTTTAAAAACCCTTTAAAAACAAGGCTTTACGTAAAAAATATTTTTAAATAAATTGCTAGGAGTGAATATTTTTCAAAAAAAACTTTACAAACTTTTGGTTTTTATTATATAAAATTTAACTTTGTCTATAGGATTAGTAGAGTTTAAATAATGTTTCAAACATAAAAATTATTATTGTGAAAACGACAGAAAGCATATCGCATTACATTCTTCCTAAAATATACACTTATAACACTTTCTGTTATATGTGTATCTGTTGTTAAAAACCTACATTTAGTTATGTGCTTTTTATTGTTTATTTCAAAAGCAGATTTCTTAAAAATTCACCACCGAAAATATTTATTGAGTTTATACAAAAATCATTCAAATGCATTTTTAATGCCCGCGATTGATTCTTGAAACCATACCTATATTTCAAAATTAAAATAACTAACAATTAAAAAAACTAAAATGAAAACAATGCAAACCTGTTGCTGTAAATAAAAAAAGCCATTTCTGCGGCAACAGAAATGGCGAGGCTTAAAGAACATTTATCACTAAATCAAGAACACTTTTAGAGTGCTGTATAAACAGTGCTCAGGGCGTCTTGTTAATTACTTAAAACCAATACAAAGAAATGAAAAAAAAGTTAAATATACACATACTGCTGTTTCTACTCTTCATAACGGCAGGCATACAAGCCCAAAATACTACCCCACTTATTCAGTCAAAATTGGATGGAACTGTGGTCGATGATGTTACAAATCAACCTATTATAGGTGCATCTGTAACTATTAAAGGAACAACTCACGGTGTTGTTACAGATGCTGAAGGAAAATTCTATTTTCAAACTGGACAGAAATTCCCTTATACCTTAATTGTAAGTTATATTGGTTACAAAAAAGCAGAAATTATTGTAGAAAAAAATCCAGTTATCATCAACTTAAAAGAAGAACGTCAAGAACTTGATGAGCTTGTTGTGGTAGGTTATGGAACTCAAAAAAGAAAAGATATTACAGGTTCTGTATCTTCTGTTCCAAAAGCTAATTTATCTCAAGTAACTTCTTCTGCTGATAATCTTTTAAGAGGTGCAGTTGCTGGGGTTGTAGTTACACAAAGTTCTGGGCGTCCGGGTGCTTCTTCAAGTGTACGTATTCGTGGAGGAAACTCAATTACAGCGGGTAACGAACCTCTTTATGTTGTTGACGGAATCTTAATTTATAACGATAATGCCAATAGTTCTGCGGGAGTTACATATGCAGGTGCAAGTGTAAACGTTTTGTCTACTATTAACCCAGCTGATATTGAATCTATTGAAGTTCTGAAAGATGCTTCTGCAACAGCAATTTATGGTTCTCGTGGTGCCAATGGAGTTGTTATTATTACAACTAAAAAAGGAACAAAAGGACAAGATAATATTTCGTATCAAGGTTACTTCGGGTTTCAAAATATTTCAAAGAAATTGAAATTAATGAATGCCAGTGAATGGGCAAGTTTACGAAATGATGTTCAGGCAAGTATCGGTCAAGCTCCTTCGTTTACAGCTGCACAAATAGAAGCTTTTAAAACTTCTGGAAATTACGATTGGCAATCTGCGGCTTTTAGAACTGCAGCACCTGTTCAAAGTCATAATTTATCTTTTTCTGGTGGCGACGAAAGATCAAGATATTCGGTTTCTGCGGGTTATTTTGATCAAGAAGGAATTGTTTTAGGTTCTGATTTTAAACGTATTTCGCTTCGCGCTAATTACGAAAGAAACTATTCTCAGAATTTCAAATTTGGAGTGAATGCCAATTACACTTATTCGCTTGCAAATGGAGTAGGAACTTCTGGAAGCGGAAGAACTCCAAACCCTTTGGTAGCTGCCGTTTTAACTGCGCCTGTCGTTCCTATAAAAAATGCTGACGGAAGTTATAATGTAACCAATAATCCGTACACGACTTCTGTAAATGGTTATGTGCCAAATCCGATTAATGATTTGGAGAATACAACTAATCAAACCAATTTAAATAGAATACTAACAAGTTTATTTGGCGAATATAAAATCACTAAAAAACTGACTGCAAAAGTTGCAGTAAGCGGCGACGTTTTAAATACAAAACAAAATTATTATGCGCCTGCAAACACAACTACTGGTGCAGGAACAAAAGGTTTAGCTTCTGTTGGGGATAGATTGGTAGGTTCTGTTTTGAATGAAAATACATTAAACTATAATACAAATTTTGGAGAAAATCATAAGTTTTCTGCTTTAGGAGGTTACACGCTTCAATATACAAAAGGTGAAGTGGTAAATGCAGGAGCAAACACTTTTGTAAACGATGCTAATACTTACAACGCGCTTCAAGATGGTGTCGCTGTAAAACCTTATAGTGAAGCTTACGAAAGTGTATTGAAATCTTGGCTGGCAAGAGTAAATTATTCTTATAAAGGAAAATACAATTTTACCCTTTCAGGTCGTGCCGATGGATCTTCAAGATTTGGTTCAGAATCACTTTGGGGTTATTTCCCGTCTGCTGGTTTTTCTTGGAACATTACAGATGAAGAATTTGCAAACAATATTAAAGGTGTTACCGAAGCTAAACTTAGAATTACCGCTGGAACAACAGGAAATCAAGAAATTGGAAATTATCTTTCTCTAGCTTCAATGGGTTCTGTAAATTATTCTTTTGGAGGAACATTATACACTGGTATCGCTCCTACCCGACTGGCAAATCCAGATTTGAAATGGGAAAAAACAGATCAATATAATATTGGTTTAGATTTATCATTACTTGACAGAAAAATCAATTTTGTTTTTGATGTGTACTACAAAAAAACAAAAGATTTGTTAATCAGCGTTCCAGTTCCGTTGAGTTCTGGTTATGCAACTGTTCTTCAAAATATTGGTGGAGTTGAAAATAAAGGTTTTGAAGTTGGATTAATAACCGAAAACTTGAAAACAGAAAATTTTGCATGGAATTCTAATCTAGTATTTTCTTTAAATAGAAATAAAGTTACGGAAATCGGAAATGGTGTAAACGAGTTTTTTCCTGTAGTTCCAAACGGTTCTTTATTACAGCAACAACCTGTTATTGTAAAAGTTGGTCTGCCTTTAGGAACTTTCTGGGGGTATAGAACAAACGGAATTTTCCAGACTCAGGAAGAAGTAAATACTCAGCCAAAAATTAACAGTTTGGCAAATACTAAAGTTGGAGACAGAAAATATGTAGATGCAAATGGCGATGGTGTTATCAATGCTTTGGATAAAGGAAACTTAGGAACTTCTCAGCCAAAATTTGTTGGAAGTTTCAGCAACACCATTTCATACAATGATTTTGATTTAAATTTCTCTTTCCAAGGATCTTATGGCGGAAAAATATTCAACGCTTTAAATCAGCAATTAGAAATTTCTACTCTTGGAACTAACGCAGCGGCTACGTTGAATGATCGTTGGACTCCAACAAATCCAAGCAATGAAATTCCGAGAGCGACAAGTTCACCGTTAGGAATTGTTTCTGAAAGATATGTTGAAGATGCTTCTTTCTTAAGATTGAAATTAATAACTCTTGGCTACACATTACCAAAAAGCGTTTCTAAAAAACTGGGAACAAAAAGCGTAAAAGTGTATATCTCTGCTGAAAACTTAATTACATGGACAAAATACACTGGATATGATCCAGAGGTAAGTTCATACGAACAAAACAACTTATATCCGGGAATTGATTTTGGCTCTTATCCAAACTCAAAAACATTCATCTCGGGCTTGAACGTAACTTTCTAAGTAAAAAAATATATTAAAATGAAAAAGATCATTATAACATTCCTTTTAAGTGCCGGTTTATTGGTATCGTGCACGGAGCTTGAGGTAACACCAAACTCTTTTGTAACCGAAGATAATTATTTTAATACTCAAGATGATGCTGTAGCAAGTGTAACTGCTGTTTATGCTTCTTTAAGCCTTGATCCAGGAGAACAAAGTTTGTTTGGAAGAAACCTTTATTTCTTAACCGATATGGGTTCTGATTATGCAGCAGCGGGAGTTTCTGCAACCAATCCGCAAGTAAGAGCAATGAGTGCTTTAACACACGATGCGACTACCGATCGAGTTCAAGTAGCTTGGAGACAAATTTATGCGGGAATAAACAGAGCAAATGTTGCTATTGATAATATTCCTAAAGTAACTGGTTCTGAAGTTATTAAAACAAGATTGATTAACGAAGCTAAATTCATTAGAGGTTTATTGTATTTTCAAGCAGTACGCCTTTGGGGCGGAGTTCCGATTGTTTTGCATGAAGCAACTTCTATTGATTTAGGCAGCTTAAAAACAAATAGAGCAACTGTTGAAGAAGTTTATGCTCAAATCATTAAAGATTTAACAGATGCTGAAGCTTTGCCTGCAACTTACTCTACAGCAGATGCTGGGCGTGCTACTTCTGGAGCTGCAAAAGCGATTTTGGCAAAAGTGTATATTACAAGAAAAGATTGGCCAAATACTATTTTAAAAGCGAGAGAAGTGATTAATGGCGGTTACGGATACGCTTTGTTTGAAGATTTTCAAGATATTTTCACTAAAACTAAAAAGAACGGAAAAGAACATATTTTCTCTGTACAGTTTGAGCCAAATCAAGCAGGAAATGGTTCTAGCGGAAGTACTTTTCAAGCGACTTCTTTTACAGGATTTACAGCAACTGAACCTGCTGATATAGTTTCTGACGTTGCATTATTCTATGACATTTATGCCGCTGGAGATAAAAGAAGAGATGTGAGCTACGCCAAACAATTGTTAAATCCAGCAACGGGAACGCTTTATACTTTTCCGAAACCAATTTTCAAAAAATATTTGGATTTGACCAATTTGGCTACTCCTGCAAACGTAGCAATCAACTTTCCTGTGATTCGTTACGCGGACATTCTTTTGTCTTTAGCGGAAGCGATAAATGAACAAAGCGGACCAACAGCCGAAGCTTACGAATTGATTAATCAAGTGAGAAGAAGGGCTTTTGGAAAAGCGATTACAACTCCAGATGTAACAGTTGATTTAGTTGGATTAAATCAAACCACTTTTAGAGCGGCAATTCAGGAAGAACGCAAAAAAGAGTTTGTTCAAGAAGGGCAAAGATGGTTTGACTTAGTGAGATGGGGAACTTTGGTTACTGAAGTGAAAAAAGTAACGGCTAAAAACTCTGTTTCTGAAAGAAATAATCTTTATCCGATTCCACAAAGTGAAAGAAATATCAACCCTGACGGTTTACCACAGAATCCTGGATATTAATTAGAACCACAACCAAAAAACTATTAAAAGATGAAAAAAATTAAAAATAACACTTCAATCAAAAGCTCTGGAAAAGGGCTTTTGATTACTGCATTGCTGGTTGCACAATTTGGCTTTGCTCAAGAAAAAGAAGAATTTAAAGGTACAATTGGTAAAACTCTTGCCGATTCTAAAGAATATTGGCCAGATCCTGTAAAAGCGCCAAAAGGTGCGCCAAACGTAGTTTGGATTTTATTAGATGATGTTGGATTTGGAGCGGCTTCTGCTTTTGGAGGATTAATCAACACGCCGACTTTTGATAATTTAGCCAACAATGGACTTCGTTATACCAACTTCCACACAACAGCAATTTGTGCTCCGACCCGTGCGGCTTTGTTAACAGGAAGAAATTCTGGAAGAGTTCACGTTAGCGGATTTTCGCATACAATCTTATCGGCAGGTTTTCCAGGTTGGGACGGAAGAATTCCTTCGGATAAAGGAACAATTGCAGAGATTTTACGTGAAAACGGATACAACACTTTCGCGGTTGGAAAATATGGTGTTACGCCAGATGAAGATGCAACAGATGCTGGCCCATTTGACAGATGGCCAACTGGAAAAGGTTTCGATCATTTTTACGGATTCTTAGGTTCTCAAACCGATCAATACAATCCTGATTTGGTTGAAGATCAAGTGCATATTAAACCTGACGGAAGACATTTAAACGAATTAATTACTGATAAAGCAATCAGCTATATTCAAAAACAGCAAAAAGCGGCACCAGGAAAACCATTTTTCTTGTATTATGCGCCGGGAACGGTTCATGCACCTCATCAAGTAGCTGAAAAATGGGTTGAACCTTATAAAGGAAAATTTGATGAAGGCTGGGATGTTTACCGTGAAAAAGTATTAGTAAATCAAAAGAAATTAGGAACGATTCCTGCCAATGCAGTTTTACCAGAACGTAATGCTTTAATTACAGAATGGAAAAAATTAACGCCAGATCAGAAAAAAGTATATGCAAGATTCATGGAAGTTTACGCAGGATTTTTGACATATACAGATTATGAAATTGGAAGAGTTGTTGATTATTTAAAACAAAGCGGACAGCTTGATAATACTTTAATTTTTGTAGCAATCGGAGATAACGGCGCAAGTAAAGAAGGAACTCTGCAAGGAACAATCAATCAAAGTTTGTTTTCTCAAGGAAAATCTGAGGAAGAAAATCTTCAAAGCAACTTAAATAATATTGGTGAAATTGGAACTGCAAAAGGTTTAAATACTAATTATCCTTTGGGATGGGCGCAGGCAACAAATGCTCCTTTCAAAAACTGGAAACAAGATGCACATTCTGAAGGTGGAACAAGAAATCCTTTGATTGTTTTTTATCCAAACGGAATTAAAGACAAAGGCGGAATCAGAAATCAATACAGCCATGTTACAGATTTGCTTCCTACAACTTTAGCAATTACAGGAATTAAAGCGCCAGAATATATCAAAGGAATAAAACAAGATATTATTCAAGGATCTTCATTTCAAGCTTCCTTAGATAATCCGAAAGCAGAATCTTTACATAAAGTACAGTATTATTATATTTTCGGAAACAGAGCCATTTACAAAGATGGATGGAAAGCTTCTGCTGCGCATTTACCAGATTCATTTGCGGTAAAACAATCTTTAGGTAAAAATGAAAAACCAGTTGCAAGTAATTTCGACACAGACGTTTGGGAATTATACAACTTAAACGAAGATTTTAACGAGCGTAATAACTTAGCTAAAAAATATCCTGAAAAACTAGCTGAACTTCAGAAATTATTTGACGAACAGGCAAAAGAAAACAATGTTTATCCGTTTATTGACTGGCAAGATGTTTACAACAGAAGAATACATAATACTGCTGCTGACAAAGGAAAAACGCTTCAGGATTTAGTAAAACAAGTAACTAAACCTGCAGATACAGAAACTACAAAATAATGATTACCAACCTGCAAGTTTTTTTAAATCTTGCAGGTTAATCAAAAAAAGAGATAATGAAAAAAATAAAAAATAACATACCAAATCTCAAAACTCCGCAAAAAGGGCTTTTGCTTACAGCTTTGATTTTTGCCCAACTTAGTTTTGGACAGTCAAAACCTGATCCAAATTATAAAGGAGTTGTGGGCAAAACTTTAGCCGATTCTAAAGAATATTGGATAGAACCAGTAAAAGCTCCAGAAGGCGCACCAAACGTGGTTTGGATTTTATTGGATGATGTTGGCTTCGGAGCTACAAGCGCTTTTGGAGGTTTAATTAACACGCCTACTTTCGAAAAATTAGCCAATAACGGTTTGCGTTATACCAACTTTCATACCACAGCTATTTGTGCGCCAACACGTTCTGCATTGTTAACTGGACGTAATTCGCACGCAGTGCATGTCGGCGGATTTTCGCATACATCAATGTCAGCAGGATTTCCTGGTTGGGACGGAAGACTTCCTTCTTCGGCAGGAACAATTGCTGAGATTTTGCGTGACAACGGTTACAACACTTTTGCAGTCGGAAAATATGGTGTTACGCCAGACGAAGACGCAACAGATGCAGGTCCGTTTGACAGATGGCCAACTGGAAAAGGTTTCGAACATTTCTACGGATTCTTAGGTTCGCAAACCGATCAATATAATCCTGATTTGGTAGAAGATCAGACTTGGTTAAATGGAAGCACAAAATTAAATGGTGCCGAAAAAGACAAGTCTAAAAATGAGTTTACGACCGATCTTAAAGGCAAACATTTAAGCGAATTGATTACAGATAAAGCGATTACCTATATCGATCGCCAGAAACATGCTGCTCCAAACAAACCGTTCTTTTTGTATTACGCGCCGGGAGCAACACATTCTCCGCACCAAGTAGAAAAACAATGGAGCGATAAATACAAAGGCAAATTTGATGATGGTTGGGATGCTTATCGCGATAAAGTAATTGCTAATCAGAAAAAATTAGGTTTAATTCCTTCTGATGCAAAACTTACAATTCGTGATTCTTATGTTCCGGCTTGGAGTACTTTATCTCCAGATGAGAAAAAACTATATGCTCAGTTTATGGAAATATACGCTGGATATTTAGAATATACCGATTATGAAGTAAGCCGAATTGTAGATCATTTAAAATCAATAAATCAGCTTGATAATACCATTTTCTATATTGTTTTAGGAGATAACGGAGCCAGTAAAGAAGGAAGTTCAATTGGTTTAATTGATGAATCTTTTAGAAAACTTTCTGATCCAAAAATTAAAGAAGAATCTTTGAAAAGTAATTTAGCTAAAACTAATTTATTAGGAACTCCAGCGGCGACAAAAGAAAATTACCCGCACGGATGGGCTTTGGCAGCAAATACTCCGTTTAGAAATCTAAAACAAGATGCACATTCTGAAGGAGGAACAAGAAATCCGTTGATTGTTTATTATCCAAAAGGAATTAAAACCCCTGGAATTCGTACACAATACGGACACGTAATTGATATTCTGCCCACCACTTTAGAAACTGTCGGAATTAAAGCGCCAGAAAAAATCAGAGGAATTGAACAAGATTCTATTCAAGGAACTTCTCTAGCCTATTCTTATGCCGACGCAAAAGCGCCTTCAAGACATAAAATTCAGCATTATTACATTTTTGGTTCAAGATCTCTCTACAAAGATGGTTGGAAAGCTTCGGCGCCGCATCATCCTGATTATATTGATATTACTCAAAATGATGCTTTATCTAAAAAAGACGAGCCAAGTAATTTTGATAATGACGTTTGGGAACTTTATAACTTAAATACTGACTTTAACGAAAGAGTCGATTTAGCTAAAAAATATCCGGAAAAACTGAAAGAGCTTCAAGCCGAATTTGACAATCAAGCGAAGAAAAACAATCTTTATCCGTTAATTGATTGGCAAGATGTTTTAAGACAGCGCATTCACAAAAAGAATAAATAAAAAAATATAACAAAAAAGTTAGTAGTTGAATTAATTTAATTCTACTAAATACATAGAATTAAAAGATATTTTATTTAGTTTTACATTAGCTATTAAAAATCAGACAGATGAAACGAGTAGATTATGAAATTATAGGAAAAAAGATTGTCGTTGGGATAATCTTGTTTTTAGTTCCGCTAGCAATTTTGGCTGGAGGATTAACAATAATTAATCAATTTTTAAAATAAGAAATCATGGCAATAGTTCAAAAAGAAAAATTAGTGAGAGACTTAACGATTAGTTTCTTTATTTATACATTGCCCGTATTGGCAATTTACCTTTACTTTAAATTAACTGGAGGAGCTGTAAGCGAATCTCATTTGACATTACCTTCTTGGTTAGAATTTGCGCAACCCGTTTTTGCAAATATCAGATCATGGGGATTAATCGTATTTACAATTGTTTTGGGAATTGTAGAATTTGCAGCAGGTTTATACGATGATGATTGGACTGGCGAAGAACGTAAAATTGATATTGTTTGTTTCTTAGCACCAAAATTACTTTTACCGCCTGTAATTGCTTTTTTCAGTTTAACAGCTTTACCATATTTATTGCCAAACGCGGCAAATTCATTATCATGGGTTCCGTTTTGGGGCGGATTTTTCTTAATCGCAATTGCAGATGATTTAACGCAATATTGGTATCACAGATTACACCACCAAGTTCCATTTTTATGGCGTTTTCACAGAACGCACCACTCTGCTCCTTATATGGGAATGGCGATGGCTTCTAGACAAAACTTTATTTATACCGTTTTCTTTTCACAAATATATTTAACTGCAACTTTAACGTATTTAGGTTTAGGATTACCAGCTTTATTTGTTTTGGTGATTAAAAGCATCATCACTTTGGGCGCGCATTCGAGTATTGCTTGGGACAAACCTTTCTACAAATACAAAGTTTTACATCCAATTGCTTGGGTTTTAGAAAGATTGATTTCGACTCCTGCAACGCATCACGCACATCACGCAGATACAAGCGGAGACGGAGTTGGACACTTTAAAGGAAACTTCGGAAACATGTTTTTTATCTGGGATATGATTTTTGGAACTGGCTTAATCACTCGTAAATTCCCAGAATCTTACGGAACAAAATCATACAAACAAGAAGAATGGTACGCGCAATTTTTGTGGCCAATATTCAAATCTAAAAAAGAAGGAAGTTCTCTTGCTGAAGGTGTATTGTCATTTCCTTTAAAAGCAAAACCTGTAGAAAATACAGTTCAAACCGAAGAACAAACGCCAGTTTTAGAACAAGCTTAATTTCAACAAGTTAAATAAAAACATAAAGTATGGCAGTGTATTCAAAATTAACCTTGAATACACTGCCAGCTTTTATCAAAACCTTTCTATCATGAAAAATAATAGCATTATTACAGCACTTATTTTGCTTTTTACAATTGTAGGTTTTTCGCAAAATAAAAGTTCGAATACCGTTTCTTTAGATGTTTTTTACAGCAAAATTCAAGCGGAGAAAAAACCACAGATAATTGACGCGCGCGGTCCGGAAGAATTTGCTTTAAACCATATTAACGGCGCAGTAAATTTCAATTTGGAATCGAAAGATTATACGGCACAAGTAGCAAAATTAGACAAATCAAAACCGGTTTTCACGTATTCTATCGGAGCTGGAAGAAGCGTTTGGCTTGCTGACGAATTATTAAAAAATGGTTTTAAAGAAGCTTACAGTTTAGAAGGTGGAATTGCAAATTGGATCGGAAACGGAAAACCTTTTTATGCCAATTCTAAAAGCAAATTAACGCTTTCTGAATACAATAAAATCATTGCAGATAATAAAACTGTTTTGGTAGATATTGGTTCTAAATATTGTGGCGCTTGTACAAAAGTAAAACCAGTTTTAGAAACCATCAGAACACAATATGGCGAAAATTTAAAAATCGTAGAAATTGATTTAGAAACGAGTCCGCAAATAATTGCCGATTTAAAAACGGTAAAGGTTTTTCCAACTTTGATTTTATATCAAAATGGTAAAGTTGTTTTCAAAAAAGATGGTTTTAACGATTTGAAAAAAGATGTTGATGTCGCTTTGGCTTCGAAGTAAATTCATATATCATTCTGAAATACAGGCAAAAAACTTTGTCAAAGTTTGAAACTTTGACAAAGTTCTCAATTCCAAGATAAAATTAAACTAACCCATAATGGCAAACTATAAAAAAATAACCAAAATTGCTATCGGCATTTTAATTGTGCTAGTTCTTCTCGCAACATTTTTATTCTGGCCAATTAATACGGACGGAACATTAATTAAACCCGATCAAAAATTAGTCGACGGAAAAGCTGCTTTTCTTTCTAAAAAAGATACCTCAACATCTACAGCAAAAAAGCCTAATATCATCATTCTCCTTGCCGATGATTTAGGAAAATATGATATTTCGCTCTACGGCGGAAAATCTACTCCGACTCCACAAATTGATTCTTTGGCGGCTTCTGGAGTCACATTTACAGAAGGTTACGCTTCTTCTTCTATTTGTTCGCCTTCTAGAGCCGGATTAATCACAGGAAGATATCAGGAACGTTTCGGGCATGAATATCAACCGGGCGATCGTTATCCAAAAAACAATTTAGAATATTACGCTTTTAAATATATCATGAATACCAATAATTGGAGATTAAATGATAAAATCGAATATCCAAATGATGCTTCAATTGCAACTCAAGGTTTACCGCAATCTGAAATCACTTTTGCAGATTTGGCTAAACGCGAAGGTTACAGTACTGGTATAATTGGTAAATGGCATTTGGGGCATAATAAGGGATTTTTTCCTTTAGATCGTGGTTTCGATTACCATTACGGATTTTATCAGGCTTTTTCACTTTTTGCTCCAGAAGACAACAATCCGGACATTATCAATCATCATCATAAAGATTTTACAGATAAAATGATTTGGGGTAAAGGCCGTGTCGGAATCGGGCAAATTCGTCGTGATTCAACCATTATTGATGAAAAGGCTTATTTAACGGAAAAATTTGCAGAAGAAGCAGAAGCTTTTATCGATAAAAATAAAAAGAAACCATTCTTACTTTACATTCCGTTTAATGCGCCACATACTCCATTTCAAGTTCGTAAAAAATATTACGATCGTTTTCCGAATGTAAAAGACGAAAACAAACGCGTTTATTTTGCGATGATTAGTGCGCTTGATGATGCAATTGGAAGAATCCGTGAAAAAATTAAAAAAGAAGGTCTTGAAGAAAATACTTTAATCTTTTTTGCAAGTGACAACGGTGGTGCAGATTATACTTTTGCTACTACAAATGCACCATTAAAAGGTGGTAAATTTTCGCATTTTGAGGGCGGAATTAATGTTCCTTTTGCACTTTCGTGGAAAGGAAAAATAAAACCGCATACCGTTTACAAAACGCCTGTTAGCACATTAGATATTTTTTCTACAATCGCTACCGCAATTGGTTCTGATTTACCAAAAGACAGAATTTATGATGGCGTAGATTTAGTAAAAACGGTAAACGAAAATAAACAAGCACACAAAGATTTATTCTGGCGTTCGGGCGATGCAAAAGCGATTCGAAGCGGCGATTGGAAATTAATCGTAAGCGGAAAAACACACGAAACATGGCTTTATAATCTTGCCAAAGACAAATCTGAAACTATCGATCTGGCTTCAAAAAATCCTGAAAAAGTAAAAGAATTAAAAACTGCATTACAAAATTGGGAAAAAGGACTAATTAAACCACTTTGGCCAAATTTAACGTATTATGAATTCGATTTTGGCAAACAAAAATACTTTGTCGATTTGTAATGAAAGTATTCTACAAACCCGACAGGTTTTAAAAACCTGTCGGGTATAATCTAAAATTTAATAAATGTCAACTCAACCCAAACCATTTACTATTCACGAAGACTGGACCGTCGTAATTCTCGGATTTATAATCATCGGAATTTCACTTTTTATCTTTCTTCCAGAAGTCCCCGTTTTTAGCTGGTCAGACACTACTGATTTAACAGCGAAAGTATTTGATTTTAAAAACCTTAAAATACTTTTCATTCAATTTATATATTTAATTTCTATTGGAACTTTTGGTGCTTTTTTAATTGGAAAATCCATAAAATATTTTCTATTTACTTTTCCAATAGTTTATGTTTTGACTTTAATAGCGCTAATTCTCGCAGGAAATTCAGCTATAAAATCCATCAATTTAGAAGCGGTTATTTTTAGTTTGATAATTGGTTTAGCGATTGGAAACTTTTTCAAACTTCCCGATTGGTTTAGATCGGCACTTTCTACAGAAGTCTTTGTCAAAATCGGCTTGGTTTTATTAGGCACAAGCGTCATCTTTTCAGATATTCTAAAAGCAGGATCTTTAGGATTAATTCAAGCTTTGATTGTGGTTTTATCGGTTTGGTATTTTGCTTTTTGGCTTTGCAAGAAATTAAAAATAGACGACGAATTAACGATGATGATTTCTAGTGCAGTTTCCATTTGCGGAGTTTCTGCTGCAATTGCAACTTCTGGAGCGATAAAAGGAGATTCTAAAAAATTGTCTTATGTCATTTCTATCGTTTTGGTAACTGCAATTCCCATGATGATTTTCATGCCAATTATTGCTAAGTATTTCAATTTCCCAGAAGAAGTAACTGGCGCTTGGCTCGGAGGAAGCATCGATACTTCTGGCGCTGTGGTTGCTTCTGGAACTTTGGTTGGCGAAACGGCATTAAAAATTAGCACGATTGTAAAATTCTCTCAAAACGTCTTATTAGGAATTGCCGCTTTTGCCATTTCTGTTTATTGGACTTACACGCATAACAAATCTGGAGAAGCTTTAGAATCAAAACCAACGCTGAATGTGATTTGGGAACGTTTTCCAAAATTTGTTATCGGTTTCATTGCCGCTTCGATTGTTTTTTCATTTTTCATTACGCCCGAAACTCGCGACGCAGTAAAAGAAAGCTTAAAAAATATGCAAGGACTTTGGTTTGCATTAGCTTTTACAAGCATCGGTTTAGAAACTAACTTCAAAGATTTGCTTCAAAATAATAGTAAGAAACCTTTAATCGCTTTCTTAATCGCACAATTATTCAATATCATTATTACTCTTATAATCGCTTTTTTACTTTTCAGTAAATAATTTAAAGTGATTAGAATTAAAAACAAAAATACATTACCATGAATACCAAACTTAAAAAGATTGCACTTGCTTTTCTTCTTTCTGGAACGGCAACTATTTCTAAATCAAATGCTCAAAATAATGCATCAAAACCCAATATAATTTTGATTATGGTTGACGATATGGGTTATTCGGATTTAGGAAATTATGGTTCAGAAATTAACACTCCAAACTTAGATCGATTGGCAAAAGAAGGAACGCGTCTTCGCGAATTTTATAACAATTCTATCTGCGCTCCAACAAGAGCTTCATTATTAACTGGGCAATATCAGCATAAAGCGGGCGTTGGTTTTTTTGATGTCAATTTAGGATTGCCAGCCTATCAAGGTTATTTAAACAAAGAATCTTTAACCTTAGGCGAAGTTTTTCGTTCTGGCGGATACAGCACGCTTTTATCTGGAAAATGGCACGTTGGTTCTGAAGATCAAGCGCAATGGCCAAATCAAAGAGGTTTCGATAAATTTTACGGTATCTTAAAAGGTGCTTCTAATTATTTCGATACGAAACCTTTGCCTTTCGGAAAAACGCCTTATCCGGTAAAATTAATTCGCAATAACGAAGAACTCCATCCAAAAGATGATTCTTATTATTTTACAGACGAAATTGGAAATAATGCTGTGACTTTCTTAGACGAACAAAACAAAGAAAATAAACCGTTCTTTTTATACTTAGCATTTACTGCTCCGCATTGGCCTTTGCAAGCAAAACCAGTTGATATTGCAAAATACAGAGGAAAATTTGATGAAGGCTGGGATGTTTTGAGAGAAAAAAGAATTGAGAAATTAAAAGCCAATGGTATTTTACTTCCCAACCAAACCATCTCGCCAAGAGATCCAGAAGTTCCAGAATGGAGCAAACTGACTTACGATGAAAAACAATTTTGGAAAGCAAAAATGGAAGTTTACGCGGCAATGGTAGACAACATGGATCAAAATGTCGGCAAAGTTTTAAACAAACTTAAAGCACTTAAAAAAGATAAAAACACGCTGATTATTTTCATTTCTGATAATGGTGCTCAAGGCGGATTTAATACTTACAATCCGTTAGGAAGAGGTTTGGTTAGAAATGAAGGACCAGTTGGAACTTCTGGATCATTTGATTATCAGGAACAAAATTGGGCTTATTTATCCAATACACCTTTACAGCAATATAAAAATAATATGCACGAAGGCGGTTTCAGTTCGCCATTTATCGCTTGGTTTCCATCAAAAATAAAAGCAGGAAGAATTGACAAAGGAACGGGACACATTATTGACCTTGCTCCTACTTTTTATGAATTGGCTGGAATTGAATATCCTAAAAATTTAAATGGCGTAAATTCTAATCCGTTGGCGGGAAAAAGTTTATTACCTGTTTTATTTGAAAATGCTTCTGAAGTAAATCGCGGTGAACCTTTATTCTGGGAAAGAGCCGGAAACAGAGCCGTTCGCGATGGAAAATGGAAATTGGTTTCTATTTATCCGTCGTACGAATGGGAACTTTATAATCTAGAAACTGATCGAGGAGAAACCACGAATGTCGCCGCTCAAAATCTTGGAATTGTAAACCAGCTTTCTGCCAAATATTTTGACTGGGCCGATAAAACTGGAGTTGTAGAATACAGTAAATTCAAACTTAAACCAGAAACAATGCCAGGTGGCGCTGCTTTAAAAAAATAATTACTTTTTTGATATTTTAGTAATTATAACCAAAAGGCGATTGTCTTTACAACAATCGCCTTTTAAAAAACAAACTATACATAAAAAAAGCAGCAATTACTTTGCTGCTTTTGTATTTTATCTAAAGAAGAAATTAAATTAATTTCTAAACTCATTCAAAGATTTCTCGATAATCTCCAGACATTCATTAATTTGATCTTCTGTCATAACCAAAGGCGGTGCCAATCTAATTTTATTTCCGTGGGTTGGTTTTGCCAATAATCCGTTGTCTCTGAATTTCAAGCAGATTTCCCAAGCCAAATCAGATTCTTCGTCAGTATTGATAACGATGGCATTTAAAAGACCTTTTCCGCGAACAAGAGTAATCAAGTTATTTTTCTCAGCGATTTTATTCAAACCATCTCTTAAAATAATTCCTAAACGTTCTGCATTTTCAGCCAGTTTTTCGTCTTTAACCACATTCAATGCTGCAATTGCAACGGCAGCCGCAACAGGATTTCCACCAAAAGTAGATCCATGCTGACCTGGTTTGATTACGTTCATGATTTCATCATTACACAAAACAGCTGAAACTGGATAAACTCCTCCAGAAATCGCTTTTCCTAAAATTAAAACATCAGGCTGAACGTTTTCGTGATGCACAGCTAATAATTTTCCTGTACGCGCAATTCCAGTCTGAACCTCATCGGCAATAAAAAGAACATTGTGTTTTTCGCAAAGCTCTTTCGCCTTTGCTAAATAACCTTCAGAAGGAACATAAACTCCTGCTTCACCTTGAATTGGTTCAACCAAGAATCCAGCAATATTTTTTGAAGAACTTAAAGCGTTTTCTAGCGCGTCTAAATTATCATATTCAATTTTAATAAAACCATCTGTAAAAGGTCCGAAGTTTTTACGAGCTGTTTCATCATTCGAAAATGAAATAATTGTAGTAGTTCTTCCGTGAAAATTATTTTCGCACACAATAATCTGTGCCTGATTTTCTGGAATTCCTTTTACTTCATAAGCCCATTTTCTAGAAATTTTCAAAGCTGTTTCAACTGCCTCAGCTCCTGTATTCATTGGAAGAACTTTATCGAAACCAAAATATTTGGTTACGTATTCTTCGTAATTTCCTAATTTATCATTGTAAAAAGCACGCGAAGTCAAAGTCAATTTCTGTGCTTGTTCAACCATTGCATTTACAATTTTTGGATGGCAATGACCTTGATTTACTGCAGAATAAGCCGATAAAAAGTCATAATATTTTTTACCGTCAACATCCCAAACGTAAACTCCTTCTCCACGCTCTAAAACTACCGGAAGCGGATGGTAATTATGAGCTCCGTATTTATTCTCTTTTTCAATCAAAACTTCTGATTTTGACGAAAGTGCTTTTTCTGTACTAATCATAATCTGCTTTTTATTTTGACAAAAATATTAAAAATTAAATTAATTTTCAGTTAAAAATTAAATTTTGACTTTAAAATAATAAAAAACAAGTCAAAAACTACATTTTAAAGCTTTTAAAAAACCATATTTATTTTAATAGAAACGCACTTTTATCATTGATTATTAAAAAAAAGAATTACTTTTATAAATCATCAACTACTGAAATTTTAAAGATTTTATTGAATGGATTTATTAGACGAATTTGATATTAGTATTATTAAAGAATTAGAAAAAGACGGCAGAATGGCTTTTTCTGCAATCGCCGCTAATTTGAAAATATCAAATACAATGGTGCATCAACGCATTAACAGAATGATCGAACAAGGCGTAATTGGCGGAATTAAACCGATTATTCAGGAAAAGAAAATTGGTTACGACTGGGCTTCTTTTACCGGAATCACATTAAATAAAGATTCTGATTCGGACCGAATTATCGAAGCGTTAAAAGAAATTCCCGAAATTACAGAATGTTATTATGTTACAGGTTCGTTTACCTTATACATTAAAATCATTGCCAAAAATCATGAACATATGCGTCGCATTCTTTACGAAAAAATCGATGGTATTCCAGGAATTGCCAAAACCGATTCTATTGTAGAATTGGGTTGCGCTTTTAAAAGAAATATATCATTATAAATATATTTATTCTTACAAATGAATATTCGTTACAAACCTCACAAGAATTTACTTGTGAGGTTTTTTTGTAACATATTATTTCTGATATTTGTTAAAAATTGTCGAATTATGAAAAACACAGCTCTAATTTTATTCAGTGCAATCTTATTTTCTAATCTTATGAATGCGCAATTAAAGCCCGTAAAATATACTGAAGGTAGCCAGCAACTGAATGGCTTATTTGTAAAATCTGCTAAAAAAAGCGCTAACAATCCTGGAATCTTACTTTTGCCAGCTTGGTTAGGAATTGATAATGCTTCTAAAGGAATTGCAGAAGAATTATCGAAACTTGGCTATCATGTTTTTATCGCTGATATTTATGGCGAAGGAAATTATCCAAAAAATACTGGCGAAGCAGGAAAACAAGCTGGATTTTATAAAACAAATTATGAAGCGTATCAAAAGAGAATTGATTCGGCTTTAAAAGAATTAGTAAAATCTGGAGCCAACGCCGATAATATTGTTGCAATCGGATATTGTTTTGGAGGAACTGGAGTTTTAGAAGCCGCACGCGGACATCTAAATGTAAAAGGTATTGCTTCATTTCATGGAGGTTTAGGCAAAGATGCGAGCAGAAAAATCGAACCAATTTCTACTAAAGTTTTAGTTTGCCATGGAGCTGATGATCCGTTTGTTTCTAAAGATGAAATCATTTCTTTTCAACAAGAAATGCGCGATTCTAAAGCAGATTGGCAAATGATTTATTATGCAAATTCTGTTCATTCATTTACAAATCCAGAAGCTGGAAGTGATAACTCTAAAGGAGCTGCTTACAATCCTGTTGCAGCAAAAAGATCTTTTGAGCATTTACAGCTTTTCTTAAATGAAGTTCTAAAAAAATAAAACCATTTAACTCAACCCAACCAAAAACAAATTAATCAACCAGTTCAATGTCACATAGCAAAATTAGAGAAGACAAAACCTGTTTAAACTGTAGGCACGTTGTGGAGCAAAAATTCTGTCCAAATTGCGGGCAAGAAAATAGCGACAGCCGAAAGACTTTTCATCATTTATTTGTTCATTTTTTTGAAGATTTAACGCATTACGAAAATGCATTTTGGAAAACGATTAAAAATCTGCTTTTTAAGCCTTCAACACTTACAAAAGAATATCTTTCGGGAAAACGTTTGTCTTATTTAGCGCCAGTTCGATTATACATTTTTATCAGTTTTATTACCTTTTTATTGATTGCCATGTTTCCTAGTAAAATCAATGGAGATATTGATAAAGGTGAAAAGGAATTAAATAAGGAAATCTCACAAGCTACTAAAGATCTAGATATTAAGAAGGAAAACAAGAAGTATTTTACTTTTCTGAACATGAAGAAAATTGATTCAATTCAGAAATATGGAAAAGAACAAGAGAAACTTAATGCCAGCAGCTATTGGTTTGTCGAAAAAGCAAGTCACGTAACTGAGAAGTATACAAAAAAAGAAATTTATGTAAAATTTGTAGAATCTTTTTTTCATAATCTTCCGAAAATCCTATTTATTATAATGCCGTTTTTTGCTTTCTTCTTGTGGCTTTTTCACAATAAAAAAAGATGGTATTATTTTGATCACGGAATTTTTACGCTTCATTATTTTTCGTTTTTGCTACTCATTTTTCTGATTATGTTTATAATCGACAGGATTATTGGTCTTTTTGGAGAAAACAGCCCAATGTCTTATATTTCAGGAATTACGACTTTTATTGGAACCATTTGGATGCTGTATTATTTTTTCCCTGCACATCATCGTTTTTACGGTGAATCTAGAATAGTTTCCTTTATCAAAAGTGTTTGTTTATTCATTATAAACTCATTTTTTATTCTTTTTTTACTAACCTTTTACGTTCTTTACACATTTATTAATTTACACTAACTATAGGAATGAAAAAATTACTCCTTTTATTATTAGTTGTTTCTGCGTACTCATGTAAAACCGCGCAGTCAACAGCTTCCAAAGACAATTCAGATCCAACAAAATACATTAATGCCATTTCTGAAAAAGATCTTAAAAAAATGCTTTACACTATTGCTTCTGACGAAATGGAAGGCCGCGAAACTGGCTCTCCTGGACAGAAAAAAGCTGGTCTTTATATGATCGAACAATACAAAAAAAGCGGTGTATCTTTTCCAAAAGGAGCTTCAGATTATTATCAACATATTCCTGCAGCATATTTAAATGCTAGACGCAACGAAAACTTAGCTGACTCTGAAAATATCTGGGCTTTTATTGAAGGTTCTGAGAAACCAGATGAAATCTTAGTAATTTCTGCACATTACGATCACGTTGGTATTAAAAATGGTGAAGTTTATAATGGAGCTGATGATGACGGTTCTGGAACTGTTGCCGTTATAGAAATGGCTAAAGCTTTCGCGAAAGCTAAAAAACAAGGACATGGACCAAAACGTTCTATTTTATTTCTTCACGTAACTGGAGAAGAGCACGGTTTACATGGTTCTCGTTTCTATTCTGAAAATCCGTTATTTCCAATTGCCAATACAATTGCAGACATTAATATTGATATGATTGGCCGTCGCGATGTTGAACATGCAAACACAAATAATTATGTTTACGTAATTGGCGCTGACAGATTATCATCTGATTTACACAATGCTGTTGTGGCTCAAAATGAAAAATACATCAAAATGGACTTGGACTTTAAATTTAACGACCCTAAAGATCCAAATCATTTTTACGAGCGTTCTGATCATTACAACTTTGCAAAACACGGTATTCCGTCTGTCTTCTTCTTCAACGGAGTTCACGCGGATTATCACGGAAAAGATGATACTGCAGAAAAAATCGAATACGATGCTTTAACAAAAAGAACAAAACTGGCTTTTTCAATTGCTTGGGATTTAGCAAATAGAGAAAACAGACCGGTAGTTGATAAGAAGTAGATTCTTATTATTAGGAACAAAGGTTCAAAGTAACAAAGGCTCAGAGTTTTTTTTAAACTTTAAATCATAAAAAAAGGATAAGCTAAGCTTATCCTTTTTTTTATATCTAGATTAAATTCCTAAAAATAAACCTTTGTGACTTTGAACCTCTGAATCTTTGCTCCTTTTCTAGTCATTCATCGAAATCAAAAACTCTTCGTTGTTTTTAGTTTTCTTGAAACGATCGTTTACAAAATCCATAGATTCTACTGGGTTCATATCAGAAAGATATTTACGCATAATCCACATTCTTTGAAGTGTTTTTTCATCTAATAATAAATCATCACGACGTGTACTTGACGAAGTAAGATCGATTGCTGGGAAAATACGTTTATTGGCTATCTTACGGTCTAATTGTAATTCCATATTACCAGTTCCTTTAAATTCTTCGAAGATAACTTCGTCCATTTTAGAACCTGTTTCTGTTAATGCAGTTGCGATAATACTTAAAGAACCACCATTTTCTACATTTCTTGCAGCTCCAAAGAAACGTTTTGGTTTTTGCAATGCATTTGCATCAACACCTCCACTTAATACTTTTCCAGATGCTGGCTGAACTGTATTGTAAGCTCTTGCTAAACGTGTAATAGAATCTAATAAAATCACAACATCGTGACCACATTCTACCAAACGTTTTGCTTTTTCAAGAACAATATTTGCAATTTTTACGTGCTCTTGTGGTTCTCTATCAAAAGTAGAAGCAATAACTTCTCCACGAACACTTCTTTGCATATCTGTAACCTCCTCTGGACGTTCGTCAATAAGAAGAACAATCAAATAAACTTCTGGATGGTTGGCAGCAATTGCGTTTGCAATATCTTTTAAAAGCATTGTTTTACCCGTTTTTGGCTGAGCAACGATCATTCCACGTTGTCCTTTTCCAATTGGCGAAAACAAATCTATAATTCTAGTTGAAACTGAACTTCCTTTTTCAGCAAGTTTAAATTTTTCCGAAGGAAAGACTGGTGTTAAGTGTTCGAAAGAAACTCTATCGCGAACTACTTGCGGATCGTGTCCATTAATTTTTAACACACGAACCAAAGGGAAAAACTTCTCTCCTTCTTTTGGAGGGCGAACCACTCCTTTTACAGTATCTCCGGTTTTAAGACCAAATAATCTGATTTGTGAAGTTGATAAATAAATATCATCTGGAGAAGCTAAATAATTATAATCTGATGAACGTAAAAATCCGTAACCGTCTGGCATCATTTCAAGAACACCTTCACTTTCAATAATTCCATCAAATTCAAAATCTGAATCTCTGAAATTATTGCTTTTTTTGTTTTTGTGATTAGGGTTTTGATTATTATGATTTCCGTTTCCATTACCATTCCCGTTTTGATTTTGATTCTGATTCGGGTTTTGATTTTGGTTCTGGTTCTGATTTTTATTCTGATTAGGATTAATCTTTTTTGCAGGAGCAATTACTGGAGATTTCTCAGCTGTTTCGGCTACTGGCTCAGAAACAACTGGTTCTGTTGAAGCAGGCTCTGAAACTTGTTCTGTTATCACTTCATTTGCTGCAACTTTTTCTTTATTTAGAGCCACTTTCTTCTCATATGCCGTCTTATTGAATTTTACAATTTTAGGCTCCTTTTTAGCTCCTGGTGTTTTATTTGCCTGTACCTCTTCAGTTGCCGTTTCTGCAATTAGATCTACTGGCGCAGGTGTATCGTTTTTTTGAACAGTTTCCTCTACTTTATCAAATTCTAAAACGGGAGTATTTTTGGTATTTGCTGCTTTGGTTTTTGCTGGTGCAATTCTAGCTCGTTTTGGTTTTTCTTCTTTTGATTCAGAAACTACAGCTGTTTGAGGAGCTTCTGCAGGTGCAAGAGTACTTTCTTGGTGTGCTAAAATCTGACTAATTAAAGTCTCTTTTTTGACACCATTAATCTTTATTGTTTTAGCTAACTTAGCTATTTCTTGAAGCTCAGCAAGCTTCATTTCTTTTAATGCAGAAATATCAAACATGAATATTCTATGAATTTAATTATTTTAAAGGAAATACTGTAAAAAGAATAGGTAGATAATTAATTTGAATTGACCGCAGTATGAAGTGCTTACGGTATTATGATGCAATAATACGAATAAAATTTAATCATACAATAGTATTTTAAAAAAAGAAAATATATTTTTGTAAAACATTTTTAGACCATGATACAAAGAATTCAGACTGTATATTTAATTTTAGCTTTTGCAGCAACAGGCATTTTAATGCTTTTTGTTCCATTATGGACAACTGCTGCAGGAAAGCCTTTCTTTTTTATGCAAGACCAGCTTTATGCTGTTATATTAGGTTTAACAACTATGCTTACTATTATTAGCATAATTTCATTTAAGAAAAGACAAAATCAGTTTGTGTTAAACAGACTGAACATAATATTAAACTTAATTTTATTAGGATTATTTGTATATCGATCACTAAATTTATCTGGAGAGGCTGAAGTCTCTGAGAAAGGTATTGGGATGTTTATGCCGATTGTTGCTATCGTGTTATTAGTTTTAGCTAATAAAGCCATCAAGAAGGATGAAGATCTTGTAAAATCTGTAGATCGTTTGAGGTAAACCTATAAACTTAATTTATTTGTGCGAAGAAAACCCGGATTTAATTATTCGGGTTTTTTTATACCTAAAAACAAAATTATGTAAGTATTTTTCTATAATTTTGTCGTTTAATTCGTTTTGCAACAAAATGACAACAAATATAAAAATCCATCTTGCAGATGATCATCAGGTATTGATTGATGGACTTTCGAACCTACTAAAAACGGTTCCTAATTTTGAAGTGGCAGGAAGTTCTCTTGATGGAACTACTGTTTACGATGATGTCATTTTTAATCAAGCAGATGTTCTAATTCTTGACATCAGCATGCCTAAAAAAGATGGCATTGAAACTTTAAAAGAATTTAAAGAAAAAAAAGCAACTTGTAAAGTTATTATTTTGTCTAGTTATGATGATTTAAAAATCATAAAAGAAGTAATGAAACTAGGCGCAAAAGCCTATCTGACCAAAAACTGTGCTGGTGAAAATATTATTGAAGCCGTCGAAGCCGTGCATGATGGTCAAGAATATTTTAGCGATGCCGTTAGAAAAAAGATTTTCAACACTTTCAAAGACAATCCGAAACTGAACCAAAATGCTGTAATCGAAAATCCAATTTTAAGTCCGCGTGAGATTGAAATTATCATTTTAATCGCCTTAGAATACAGCGGAAAAGAAATTAGCGAAAAACTTTTTATCAGTTCGCATACCGTAGAAACACATCGAAAAAACATTATGAAAAAGCTAAATATCAAAAGTACAATTGGTTTGGTAAAATATGCACTCAAAAACAACTTGATAAATTCATAAAAGACGTCTCTTATGTTTGGCTTTAATTTTCTCATATGTTTATTTTTTTCTTTTACTGAAAAGGGAATTTTTCTTTCTCAGCAAATTTTAAGCATAACGAAAACTACGGCTGGTTTTGCAAATCAGATTAACGATCTACACCAATTAACAAACAAAAAAATAGTTAGTTTATCAATTATACTGATTGTCATAATTTTTCTTCTTTTTTATTTTCTCTATCAAAACAACAAACTGAAACAAAAAATAAAGCGAAAAGACACAAAACAGAAAATACTTCTTAATATTATTAATTCTAGTATTGATTCTCAAGAAATAGAACGAAAAAAAATTGCCTCTTTTCTCCACGACAATATAAACTCCTTGCTTTCTTCTGCTGGATTGCATTTAAATACTTTTACAGTACAGAACGAAATTAAATCTGACGAAATTACTAAGGCAAAAACCATATTATCTCAAGCACATGATCTTTTACGAGATATCTCGCATGATTTAGTGCCTTCGCTTTTAGTTCGTTTTGGATTGTTTTATGCATTGGAAGATCTTTGCGAAAAAAACTCTAATTCCGCAATCGTTTTTGAATTTTCAAGCTCAATTTCGACAGATAAAAGATATCATGAAAAATTTGAAATGAAAGTTTATTTTATTGTTAGTGAATTATTTAACAACATTATAAAACACAGCAAAGCAAAAAAGGCCAATCTTTTAATGACAGAAAAAAACAACCAATTGATTTTGCGTATTGATGACGACGGAATTGGCTTTAAAACTCAAAAACCAAAAGATTTAGAAGGTTTTGGTTTAAACCGAATTAGAGCTAGAGTCAAAAAATATAAAGGAACTATTTCAATCACTTCAAAAGAAAACATCGGAACACAAATAAAAATTCAGATTCCGCTGCCACATTAAAAATTACTTTGCTCCTATTTCGATAATTTCCAAGTCTTTTATTTTATCATCATCAATTACAAATCGCAACATAGTTCGCACTTTATGAAATCCGCTTTTTCCAGCAGCTCCCGGATTCATATGAAGTAAATTATTTTTCTTATCAAACATCACTTTTAAAATATGCGAATGTCCGCAGATAAATAATTTCGGTGGATTTAAAGCCAATTCTTCTCTCACATTCGGATTATATTTTCCAGGATAACCACCAATATGTGTAATCCAAACCGAAACATTCTCGCATGAGAAACGATTGTTTAAAGGGAATTCCAATCTCGCTTTTGCGTCGTCTATATTTCCGTAAACTGCTCTTAAAGGCTTCAGTTTTTTAATAGTGTCAGTAACGCTTAAATCTCCAATATCTCCCGCATGCCATACTTCATCGGCTTGATTTACATATTTTAAAATGGTTTCGTCAATATGACTATGCGTATCTGAAAGGAGTAGGATTTTGGTCATTTTTATTGAGGTTCAAAGGTTCAGAGAGACAAAGGTACAAAGGATTTTTTTGTAGAGACGCACCGTAGTGCGTCTAACATCAAAATTGTAAATAATTATTTTTAAAATAGTACGAAAGACGCACTGCGGTGCATTTCTACAGATATGCAGAATAGAAACCTTTGTCTCTTTGTCTCTCTGAACCTTTGTTTCTAAAAGAAAGCAACTTTTTTTCGTACCTTTGCCTCTCTGAACCTTTGAACCTCTACAGTGAGATATTTTATTCAATTTGCTTATAACGGAACACATTATCATGGCTGGCAAATACAGCCAAATGCCTCTTCAGTTCAAGAAACTTTAAACAAAGCTTTTTCGGTTTTATTAAATGAACCTATCAGCATTATGGGTGCTGGAAGAACTGACACAGGCGTTCATGCGAGTGAAATGTTTGGGCATTTTGATACAGAGAAGACTTTGGATATTCCGGTTCTGGTTCATAAACTGAATTCTTACTTACCAAAAGATATTGCCATTTTTGACATTATCCTTGTTCATGATGACGCGCATTGCCGATTTGATGCAACCAAAAGAACGTATGAATATCATATTAATACAATTAAGAATCCGTTTTTACAGGAATTGAGCTGGTATGTAACTCAAAAATTAGATGTTAATTTAATGAATGAAGCAGCACAATTATTATTAAAACATACCGATTTTCAGTGTTTTTCGAAAGTCAATACCGATGTAAATACTTTTGATTGCACGATTTTTGAGGCATTTTGGAAACAAGAAAAAGGAAAACTAATTTTTACTATTTCGGCAAATCGTTTTTTAAGAAATATGGTTCGCGCAATTGTAGGAACTTTGATTAATATAGGTTTACACAAAATTACATTGGAAGATTTTGAAAATATAATTGCCAGTAAAAGCAGAGAAAAAGCTGGTTTTTCGGTTCCAGCACATGGTTTATATTTAACCAATATTTATTACGATTATTTATAATAAGCTGTAAGCTTTAAGCAATAGGCTTTAGGCTTATTTCTTAAAGCTTATTGCTAATAGCTTACGGCCTAAAGCCTATTGCTTAAAGCATAAAAAAAAATGAAAGCAAAAGCATTCGACACAGGATTATTCAAAAGAATTTTAAAATATACTAAGCCTTATAAATGGCGTTACTACGGTGTAATTATTTTTGCCGTTTCGCTCTCTATTTTCGCCGCCCTTCGTCCTTATTTACTTAAAGAAACTGTCGATGGCTACATCAAAACTCATGACAAAATGGGATTATTGATGTATATTATTTTGATGGGTGTAGTTTTATTGATGGAAGTTTTCTCTCAATTTTACTTTGTTTATTGGGCAAACTGGCTTGGTCAAGATATTGTAAAAGATATTAGAACAAAACTTTTCAAGCATATTCTAAGTTTTAGAATGAAGTATTTTGATCTAGTTCCGGTTGGACAACTGGTAACAAGAGCCGTTTCTGACATTGAATCGATTGCGCGTATTTTTAGCCAAGGATTATTTATGATTATAAGTGATTTGATGAAAATGTTTGTGGTCTTGATTTTTATGTTTTACATGAACTGGAAACTGACTTGGATTGTTGTAATCGCCATGCCAATTTTGGTTTATATTACACGAATTTTTCAGCGTAAAATGCAAGTTGCTTTTGAAGAAGTAAGAACGCAAATTGCCAATATGAATTCTTTTGTGCAGGAACGTGTGACGGGAATGAAAATCGTACAGCTTTTTAACCGCGAAAAAATTGAAGCCGAAAACTTTAAAGATATCAACAACAAACATAGAGTCGCTTGGATTAAAACTATTCTTTACAACTCAATCTTTTTCCCGATTGCCGATATTATTTCGTCTATTACTTTAGGCTTGGTTGTTGTTTACGGCGGTTTTAGAATTTTAAACGGAGATCATTTTACGACTTTTGGAGATTTATTTTCGTATACGATGTTTATTGGAATGTTGTTTAATCCATTACGTCAAATTGCAGATAAATTTAACGAGATGCAATTGGGAATGATTGCCGCCAATCGTGTTTTTGATATTATCGACACACAAGATCATATTCAGGATACTGGAAAAATTGAAGCGCCAGTTTTTAACGGAAGTATCGAATTTAAAGGTGTACGTTTTAGTTATATTCCCGAAGAAGAAGTTATTAAAGGAATTGACTTATCGGTTTCAGCTGGACAAACTATTGCAATTGTAGGTTCGACAGGTGCAGGAAAATCGACTATTATAAATCTTTTGAATCGTTTTTACGAAATCAACGGCGGAACAATTTCTATTGATGGTGAAAATATCGAAAACTACACTTTGGCTTCTTTAAGAAAACAGATTGCTGTGGTTTTGCAAGATGTATTTTTATTTGCCGATACGATTTACAATAACATCACTTTGCATAATCCAGAAATTACGAGAGAAAAAGTAATTGATGCAGCAAAGAAAATCGGTGTCCATAATTTCATTATGAATCTGCCGAATAACTATGATTTTGACGTAAAAGAACGCGGCGTTATGCTTTCGTCTGGACAAAGACAATTGATTGCTTTTTTACGTTCTTATGTGAGTAATCCAAGTATTTTAATTTTGGATGAAGCAACTTCTTCTATCGATACGTATTCTGAAGAAATGATTCAGCGTGCAACAGAAACAATTACAAAAGGTAGAACTTCTATAATTATAGCGCACAGACTTGCAACAATTGTAAATGCAGATAAGATTGTAGTTATGGATAAAGGTTTGATTGTTGAACAAGGAACGCATCAGGAATTGCTGCAAAAAACTGATGGCTATTATAAAAATTTATATGACTCTCAATTTTCAGTAGCTAATTAGTCATTAAAACTTAAGTTGATCAATAAAATAATGCTAATTTAATCTAAAATTCGCGTTTAGTTCAAAATTAAAAAACTGCATATTTCACAATTTGTGATTTAAAATCCGACTAAAAACTGTCAAAATGATTTCAAAACGTTAAAATAGCGTTATAGAAATCATAAAATTGACATTTCAGTATCAAGTAGATAGCTTACATTTTTGGTTTATTATTTATCTTTGAGAGTATAGAAATCAAATGTAAAAGAAAATGCCACAAAACCGATTTTACCCAAACGAACAATTTAAAGAAATAGAAATAAACGCCTCATTACAATTAAAATATGCCATTTCAAACAGAGGAAGATTAATAAGTTTTACCGACGAAATTGAAAATGGCCGAATACTAAAAGGTGGCTTAAGCGACGGATATCCAACTTTCCGTTTTAAGGTTAAGAAAGACGACAAAATCGTTAATAAATACCTCTTCTTATATAAATTAGTTGCTCAATATTTTATTCCAAAAGATTCCGAAGATCAAACTTATGTATTGCATCTGGATTATAATAGAAGTAATGATGACATCAGTAATTTACGCTGGGCGACCAAACAAGAAATGATGGCGCACAGCCGAAAAAGCCCACGCGTTATTCAGGCGAAAAAGAATCTTATAGAACATAATCTAAAAGCCGACGGAAGAAAATTAACAACCACAAAAGTGATGTTAATTAAAAAAATCTTAGCAAGACCTGAACAAAAAACGCGTCTAAAAATGATTGCCAAACAATTCGGCGTAAGTGAAATGCAAATCAGAAGAATTGCCAGCGGAGAAAATTGGGGACACGTGAAGATTTAATTGTTAATTGTTAATTGTCAATTATCAATTATCAATTGTTAAAAATTTGTCAGGCTGAGCGAAGTCGAAGCCCGCGCAAAGCTCTTCGACTTCGCTTAAATTGACAGTAAATTATGAAAGCCACAGATTGCACAGATTAACACAGATTTTTTAAAATCATTCTAATCTGTGTAATCTGTGGCTTATTTTTTTAATTTTTAAAAGTACTTCTCAGTATTCACTAAAAACTAATCACTAGGGACTAATTACTAAGAACAAATCACTAAATCATAAAAAACAATTCATAATTCACAATTTACAATTCACAATTCACTCAGTTTCTGTGAAAAGACTAAAATCTGTGCTTTTAAAAACAAATTTTCAGACGTTGATTTAAAATAAATCCTTAAATTCGCAATCACAAATAACAAAAGAATAAATCGAAAGATGAGTTTCGGAATTGTAGACTTCATTTTTCGGTAGTTAATACTAAAAACAAAAAAAATGAAATACGACGTTATTGTTTTAGGAAGTGGTCCTGGAGGATATGTAACAGCGATTAGAGCTTCACAATTAGGCTTTAAAGTAGCTGTAGTAGAAAAAGAAAATCTTGGTGGAGTTTGCCTTAACTGGGGATGTATTCCAACAAAAGCGCTTTTAAAATCTGCTCAGGTTTTTGATTATTTAAAACACGCTTCTGATTACGGATTGAAAGTTTCTGAATTCGATAAAGATTTCCCTGCAGTTATTCAACGTAGCCGTGGTGTTGCGGAAGGAATGAGCAAAGGAGTTCAATTCTTAATGAAAAAAAACAAAATTGACGTTATTGAAGGTTTTGGAAAATTGAAACCAGGAAAAAAACTTGACGTTACTGATAAAGACAATAAAGTTACTGAATATAGCGCTGATCACATTATCATCGCAACTGGAGCTCGCTCTCGTGAGTTACCAAACTTACCTCAAGATGGTGTAAAAGTAATTGGATACCGTCAGGCAATGACTTTGCCAACTCAACCAAAATCTATGATTATTGTTGGTTCTGGAGCAATTGGAGTTGAGTTCGCTCACTTCTACAACTCAATGGGAACAGATGTAACAATTGTAGAATTTATGCCAAACGTAGTTCCTGTAGAAGACGAAGATATCTCAAAACAATTTGAGCGTTCTTTGAAAAAATCTGGAATTAAAGTAATGACAAACTCTTCTGTTGAGCGTATCGATACAACAGGAGCTGGAGTTAAAGCTTTCGTTAAAACTGCAAAAGGAGAAGAAGTTCTTGAAGCTGATATCGTTCTTTCTGCAGTTGGAATTAAAACTAACATTGAAAACATCGGTTTAGAAGAAGTTGGAATCGCTGTTGACAGAGATAAAATCTTAGTAAACGCTTACAACGCAACTAATATTCCAGGATACTACGCAATTGGAGACGTTACTCCAGGTCAAGCTTTAGCTCACGTTGCTTCTGCTGAAGGAATTAACTGCGTAGAAAAAATTAAAGGTCTTCACGTTGATCCGATCGATTACGGAAACGTTCCTGGTTGTACTTACGCAACTCCAGAAATTGCTTCTGTTGGTTTAACAGAAAAACAAGCAAAAGAAAAAGGTTACGAATTAAAAATTGGTAAATTCCCATTCTCAGCTTCTGGAAAAGCAAAAGCCGCTGGAAATGCTGATGGATTTGTAAAAGTAATTTTCGATGCAAAATACGGAGAATGGTTAGGATGCCACATGATTGGTGCTGGTGTTACTGATATGATTGCTGAAGCAGTTGTAGCTCGTAAACTAGAAACTACAGGTCATGAAATCCTTAAATCTATCCACCCTCACCCAACAATGAGCGAGGCTGTTATGGAAGCTGTAGCTGATGCTTACGGCGAAGTAATTCACTTGTAAAATATACCGTTTTACGGTTATATATAATTCTCAATTTATAAAATCCGATTTGTGAAAACAAGTCGGATTTTTTTGTTTTTTTCCTTTAATTCTTTAAAGATTTCCAAATTAGGATTTTAAAATTTTAATAGTATTTTCGTACTGAAATTAATCTAACCAATTACAAAAAAACAAAAACTAACATGAAAAAATTAATCCTATTTATAATCTTAGGAATAACGATTAATGCATCGGCTCAGGAAGCTAGCGTAGAAAAATCAATATTTTCGTTACAAACAGGATTTGCCGGACTTTGGCTAAACAATGAATTAAAACTTGCTAATTCAATTGCTTTAAGAAGCGAAATTGGTATCGAACACGATTTTGCAGTGGGAGATCATTACGATGAAGCCGGTTTTATACTTCAGCCAGTAATTACTGCAGAACCAAAATTTTATTTTAATCTGAAAAAAAGAAACGCTAGAGGAAAAAACATTTCAAATAATAGTGGTAATTATATTTCTCTAAAAACAAGTTATCATCCAGATTGGTTTGTGATTAATTTAGATGATAATATCACTAAAAATGCAGATTTATCTATCACGCCAACATGGGGAATGAAAAGAGCAATAGGTGATCATTTTACTTATGAAGCTGGCGCAGGAATAGGATACAGAATGGTATTTATTAAAGCGAATTCTAATTTTGGAAACGCTCAAAGTGTCGATAATTTCGATTACACAAACGAACAATTTTTACTTTATTTACATTTAAGAATAGGTTATACTTTTTAAGAAATTAACTTCTATATTTTATAAAATCCGATTTGTGAAAGCAGATCGGATTTTTTTGTTTAATACGCTCTCTAAGATAAAAATACTTAAACCAAAGTCAGTTTTGTATATTTGATTAGATTTAAGCATTTAAAAATTCTCTAATTCTCTAATTAAAAAATGACCACCGACATTATAGAAGTAAATAATTTCATCGTTCTCATCGAACAATCCAATTCTGACAAAGAATTTGTGCAGCAATGTGAGATTGATGGTGATGCAGTTGGTTTTGCTTTTTATGGTTCTGGAAATGTGGAATTGGAAATAAAACACAACGATCAAACAAAATATCTAACAAACACAACGGGCTTAGCAATTTCTTTCTTCGGAAATCAAAAAGTTTCTTTTTCGCATAAAATTGCTCCCGAAAAACCTTTACAATCTATCAGCATTTTTGCGAAGCTGAAAACCCTGCAGACATTACCAAAAGAAGAAAGAGAAATTTTTGAAAAACAACTGCCTGAGTTAGTAAATCCATCGGCAAATTTTGTAAAAGGTCCAACGCTGTTTATGACACTCGAAATGCAATTGGCGGTTCAAAAAATATTCAATACCACTTATTCTGGCAATACAAGATTATTATTCTTAAAAAGTCAGGTGAATGAATTACTGGCGCATTATTTTGCACTGCTTTCTACAGAAAAGAAAACAGATTTAACCGAAAAAGACAAAGAAAAACTTTTTCAGGCAAAAGATATCGTTAGTACAAACTATTCAAAACCGCCTACCATTACAGAATTATCCAAACTAATTGGTTTAAACAGCAGTAAACTAAAAAAGAACTTTAAAGAACTTTTTGGAATTCCAGTTTACAAATACATTCACGAAGAAAGACTCAACAAAGCTTACGAATTACTTTGCAACAGCGAAAAAACAGTACAAGAAACTGCATGGGAAGTAGGTTACGAAAGTTTAAGTTCATTCTCTAACGCGTTTCAGAAAAAATTTGGATCAAGACCAAACGAAGTCAAAAAACAATTCTTTTCAAACAAATCTTAATTCCTTTCAGACAAATGTTTTCATATTGATGTGTGCAACTTTGTATCATCATTAATTAAAATCATTAATCATGAAAACAAAGAAAATTTTAGTATTAGGAGGCAACGGAAAAACAGGTCGCAGAGTTGCAGCATTATTAGAAACACACAAAGACGTAGAAGTCAGAATTGGTTCGAGATCTGCCACAATTCCTTTTGATTGGGAAAAACCAGAAACATGGTTAAATGCCATACAAGACATTGATATTGTCTACATTACCTTTCAACCCGATCTGGCAGTACCAACGGCACCAGAAATTATTCAGAAGTTTACAATTCTTGCCACACAAAATGGAGTTCAAAAAATGGTTCTACTTTCTGGAAGAGGCGAAAAAGAAGCGCAAGTTTGTGAAGAAATTGTAAAAGCAACAGCCAAAAACTGGACAATAGTAAGAGCATCTTGGTTCAATCAGAATTTTAGCGAAAGTATTTTTGTAGAACCTGTTTCATCTGGATTTGTGGCATTGCCACAAGCCGATGTTCTTGAGCCTTTTACAGATGCGGATGATATTGCTGAAGTAGTTACAGAAGCCCTTTTAAACGAAAAACATAATGGCAAGACTTACGAATTAACCGGTCCCCGTCTGCTTAATTTTGAACAGGCAGTTTCTGAAATAGCAAAAATTACAAAGAGAGAAATTATTTTTCAAGCAGTAGAACTTGACGAATATGTGAAGATGCTTCGCGAATATCAGGTTCCTGAAGACGAAATCTGGCTTGTAAATTATCTGTTTACAGAAGTATTGGACGGACGAAATTCTTACACTACAAATGATATTGAAAAAGTTTTAGGCCGTAAAGCAAAAGATTTTACTGAATATGTTTTAAAAACATCACAAACTGGAATTTGGAACAAAGTAAACCAGCTGTCATGAATTATCGCAGAGCAGTTTTATCGGGCGTAATACTCTGGACTTGTTTAGCTTTAACCTTTTTAATTCTCGAACACATTCCTATTGTAAAAGATTCCTTAAACATACAAACGGCAATAATCTGCATTTTAATTGTTTTCTATTCCTTTTTTGGAGCTTCATTTTATTATAAAAAAGCGATTTCAACATCAGGACTTCAAATTGGATTCATAATGTCTTTAACTGCTATTTTATTAGATATTTTAATCTTTGTTCCATTTGTAGAAATTCCAAAAGGACATAGTTATCAGGATTTTTTCAGTAATCCTTTGTTGTGGATTCTTGCGATTTTAAATGTTTTAACGGTTTATTTTTATTGGAAAATGAGATTTGAAAGTAAATAAAACAGAAACTTATTTAGATAATCCGATTTGTGAAAGCAGGTCGGATTTTTTTTACCGTTTTTCTCTCGAGCAAAATGACAATACTTTGATTAAAGCACTACATTTTTAAGTTAACAAATCTTTAAAATGATTAAATATCATTTCACTCAAAGTAATAAAAAGATTATTTTTATAATTCATTATAAAAATGTATTCTAATGGAAGAAACAAAAATATTCTACGCCGACGGAGAAAATCCAAAAATGATTGAAGCTTACAAAAAAGCGCAAGAAACCTTTAAATATTTCTGGAGAGAATTATCTTGGGAATACAGACGAATTGTTCCTGGATTAGACGTTGCTTGTGTAAAACTGGCTTTTACACAAGAAATAGACAATGAAACCATCGTGGAGCATATGTGGATTAATGATGTAAATTTTGATGGTGAAAATATTTACGGCATTTTAGTAAATGATCCAGATGAATTGACAAACGTAAATAATGGAGATGAAATAGCGATTCCGGTTAATCAAATTAGCGATTGGCTGTTTGCTATTGATGGTAAAACATACGGAGCTTTTACAATTCATGCGATGCGTTCTGAAATGAGCGATGAAGAAAGAGAAGATCATGACGCAGCTTGGGGATTAGAATTTGGTGATTTTAATGATATCGAAGTCGTTTCAGATCAAAAAGAAAATCCTGAAAATCTGATTGAACATCCGATGAGCATAAACATGAAAGAAAGCCTAATCGAATTTCTAAAAAATAATCCCGAAGAAATTACAGGTGAAGATGATTTAGGCTATACTTTTTTACATCGCGAAGCAATTGCTGGAAATAGCAGTTCGGTAGAAATTATAATAGAATCTGGCGCGGATTTAAAAGCAAAAAATCAATTTGGAAAAACTGCTTTGGATTATGCAAAAGAATTAAAATGGGATCATTTACTGCCTTTGTTGCAATAAACATTTAAAGAATCCGATTTGCTAATGTAAATCGGATTTTTTTGTTCTTTTCTTTAAAAATAAAATTCGATTTTTAGTAACTATTTCAAGACAAAGTTTTAATAATAAGCAGTAGTTTTGCACCGCCCAAAACATATCTGCCATGAATAAAATAATTTTCTACTTAACTATTGTTCTTTTTTTACCGCAACTTTTTTTTGCACAAACAAAAGCCGAACCTCAAAATATTTTTGCTAAATCTTATGATTATGTAAATGATTTTGAACACATTCTTACACCAAAACAAGTCAAAGATTTAAATGATTATTTAAAAGCAAGCGAAGTCAAAACAAAATCTAAAATTCTTATTGTTAGCGCTGCATCTTTTAGTCCTTATAATGATTTAAACGAATATTCTCGACAATTAGATAATTATTTATTTTCTAAACTCAAAATTGACACCTCGGTATTAATCGTAATAAGCAAACAAATGCGACAAATTCAGTTTCAAGGAGTTGCTAAGATTGGCGCTAAAATTACCGATCCAGAATTAAAAGATATTATTTCGACTTATGTAATTCCAGAATTAAAAAAAGGTGACTATTTTAAAGGTTTACAAGCAGGAACGCTTCAATTAGTTAAAAAAATAGAATAACAAACACAATCCGATTTTGCTGCAACAAATCGGATTTTTTTATGCTTCAAATTCCATTTTCTCCGATAAAAGCAATATCTTGTCTAAGCTTTAAACTAGAAAACTACAAAATGAATTTAGAAGAATATAAAAAACAATTTTCAGAAGATGATGCCGTTGGGTGGCTAGAAATCGATAAAGAATTTGACCTTCTTTATCCGGGTCAGGAACCAAAACATTTTGCTCCAGCGATTAGTTATATGCTTGGCGGAGAACATCCGCTTGACGGCGTAAGTTATTATGAAAGTAAAAATCAGGAAGATCATTTTCATTTTATCACTTACGGATTTTCGGAATTGTATTATAACGAAGAAAAAGTAGACGGAGAATTCAGCAAATGGGGATTTGAACTTACTTTTAGATTAAAGCCTTTTGAAGCCGATAACGGAAATCCAAGTTGGGCTGTGGCGCTTTTGCAAAACATTGCCAAATATGTTTTTAATAGCGGAAATTGGTTTGAAGAATTTCATTATATGCCCGTAAACGGTCCGATTCGTCTGGATACCGAAACCGACATTACAGCCTTAGTTTTTGTAAATGATCCTGAAGTTCCGAAAAAGCAAACACCGCACGGAGAAGTTTCTTTCTTGCAAATTGTAGGCATAACGTCTCAAGAATATGAAAATATTAAAGAAAATCCAGAAACGGTTGAGGCTTTAGTTAATAAATTAAAAGAAAATAATCCTTTATTAATTACCGATTTGAATCGAAAATGATCAATTACAATAACAAATTTTTTAAACCTGTAAGCAATTCGGAAAACGGAGAAACGTCTAATGAAACTGTCTTTCATTACAAACAAGAAGGAAATATTTTGACTTCTGAATACTCTGGAGGACAAATCATAAAAGGTCATTTAATTGGTTTAGTTGATAAAACAGGAAATATCGAAATGAAATATCATCAAATAAACAAAAAGGGCGAATTAATGACGGGCTTTTGCACTTCGAAACCTGAAATTTTATCAGACGGAAAAATAAGACTTCACGAAACTTGGCAATGGACTTCTGGAGATTTATCAAAAGGGAATTCTATAATTGAAGAACAATAAAAAATCTAAAAAACGCTTAAACGATGAAAAAATTTCTTTTGCTTTTTCTTATTTTAACCAGTATTTCTTACGCACAAAGTAAAAAAGAAATCCTTGTTGGCGACTGGCAAGGAACTGACATTAATGGTGTAAAAAATAAAATGATTTTTACTCCAGATAATTTTATTTCAATGACTATTAATGGCGAATTTATCGATGGGAAAAATTATATAATCAAAGGAGGAAAAAAAGATGGACAGAAAGCTTTGTTAAAATATGAAATTGACGAATCTAAAGTTCCTATAACAATGGATATTATCGCTATTGCTTTAGAAAAAGACAAAGAAGTTGAGAAAGGCAGAATTCTAGCAATATTAGATTTTAAAAGTGATGATGAAGTTAGAATAAATCTCGGTTTAAATGGCGTAAGAGCTACCGAATTTAATGATTCTAATGAAGGCAGTACAATTTTTCTGAAAAGAAATTAAACAGAAAAAATACATGTTGCATATAGTAGAATTCAGAAATAGTGATTTAAATTCTCTAAAAGAAATTTTCTTAGAAGAAAGAAAACGAACTTTTACATGGAATGATATTTCTGAATTTAAGTTAGATGATTTTATCAAACAAACACAAGGAGAATATATCTTGACAGCACTTTGGAATAACGTTCCTGTTGGATTTATTTCGATTTGGATGCCTAATAATTTTATTCATCATCTTTATGTAAATCATAATTATCAGGGTAAAAATATTGGTTCTGAATTATTAAAAGCGGCAATTTTGAAAGCTAATTTTCCGCTTACTCTAAAATGTCTCGAAAAGAATACAAAAACAATTGATTTTTATATCAAAAATGGATTTGTAGAAAAAGAAAAAGGACATTCTAACAATGGAATTTATATTTTATTTGAGTTAAAAAAAGAGGCAAAATAACTAAAGGAAAAAACTATGAGTCAGGAAATTCAAAATTACAACGATTCTCAAAGTTTAGAAGACAAAGAAATCTGCAATCTTCTTTATTCGATTATAAATAAAAAATTAGCCAAAGCCGAAAGCAAAATATGGCACGCGCATCCGGTTTGGTTTTTAGACGGAAACCCAATTGTTGGATACAGCAAACTAAAAGATTCTGTTAGATTACTTTTCTGGAGCGGACAATCTTTTGACGAAGAACAATTGCAAAATGAAGGTTCTTTTAAAGCCGCAGAAATGCGTTACACTCAAATAGATCAGATCAACGAAGAAGATGTAAAACGCTGGCTGACAAAAGCAAAAGAAATTCAATGGGATTATAAAAACATTGTAAAAAGAAAAGGAGTCCTAATTCGTTTAATGACCAAACCCTATTAACCAAAAAACCACTATGAAATTTTTTCAATTATTTGCTTTTATCTTAATAACCGCCACAACTTTATCACAAACAAAAATGCGACCAGTAGAAGACCTTATCGATCTAAACGACTCAGGATGGAAATCAGTAAAAGAATGGAGCAATTCTGCTAAAAACAAAGTAGAAATTCTTCCTGCCGATCCAAAAAAGGCAAAAGATGCTTTATATAACACGCAAGTTACAACCACTTCGCCAATGGGCGCGGTGGTTTATAGAACTGGCGGAATTTTAATCGATAACGGCTGGATTAGAATTTTAGGTTCTGGAAGCGCAAAACTAAACCGCAGTCTTCCTGATTGGAATAAAGGAAAATCTTTTAAAGAATTTGGAGAAGCGCCTTCTTTTCTCTTAATCGCAGACGATGCTCTCGGCGGATTTTATCTCCTAAACGGTGGTGGATTAGGTACAGATTTAGGCAACGTGTATTATTTTGCGCCCGATAATTTAGAATATGAGCCGCTGGATATTACTTATTCTCAGTTTTTAGAATTCTGTTTTAATAACGATTTAGACAAATATTATTCGGGAAGCCGTTGGGAAAACTGGAAAAAAGAAGTTGCTTCTTTACAAGGCGATCAAGTTTTTAATTTTTATCCGTTTTTATGGACAGATGAAGGAAGCGACATCAATAAAGTGCAAAGAAAAGTTATTCCTGTTGAAGAGCAGTATAATCTTAATTTGGATTTGAGAAAACAGCTTGGACATAATTAAAAAAGTACTTTAGTCCCCAAATAACAATAACGATTGATTAAAAATGGCTGTAAAAAGAAGCGTACTTGAACAGATGTCTAATTCAGAATTAGAAAAATATATTAAACCGGAAACTTCATTTGTTCCAGAAGCCACAAAAATTGCTTTTGAAATACTTAAAACTAGAGGTCGAGATTTTTCTGCAGAAGAACTTGCTACAATTAATATCTTGATTCATAAAAAAGAAGAAAAGAAAATACGACCGATACATAAAAATCATATAAAATCATCCAATTTTATTTTTATTTCATTGGCTATAGGTATAATTAATTTCTTTCTATTTATGATATTTACACAAAATGAAGGAGGTATTGTCTCAGCTTTGGTTACTTTTATTTTTGTTGGAATGCTAGGATATTTAGTTAGAAAAGGATATGATTTAAAAGTTTTTTTATTGGTGCTATTCCTGATCGGGTTACTTGGCTCTATCCGCACTTTAGTTTCTAACTTTATTTATTTTCCGTTAAACGGAATTTTAAGCCTTTGCCAGCTAATTATTCAACTACTTTCTATAATCTTACTTTTTAGAATTCCAAAGAAATTTGAAAGTATAAAAATCAACGAATTTGAATCGTGGCTTTCTAGCGAAAATGGAGATGATTATAAAAAATAGTAATTCATAATTTTGAAGTTCAAAGCAAAAGTTTTAATAAATTACGGCATGTCCGAAACACACCTCAAATTTGTCTTTTAAACACCTTAACTTTTTGATTTTTAGATTGTAATTTTACTTTACTAATTTCTAAATCAATCAAAATGAGCGCACAAGATTTTACCACAACAATACTTCTCGATAAATCTCCAGAAGAAGTTTTTAAAGCTATCCAAAATGTTCGCGGCTGGTGGTCGGAAGAAATTGAAGGAAAAACAGCAAATGAAGGCGACGAATTCAAGTATCATTATGAAGATGTTCACCGCTGTAAAATAAAACTGATTGAAGTAATTCCGAATCAGAAAATCGTTTGGCTAATTGAAGAAAACTATTTCAGTTTTACCAAAGACGACACAGAATGGACGAATACAACTGCTGTTTTTGATATTTCAAAAGAAGAAAACAAAACGAAACTTACTTTTACGCATGTTGGTTTGGTTCCAGAATACGAATGCTTTGAAGTTTGCAAATCAGGTTGGACAAATTACATTCAAAACAGTTTAAAAAAACTTATTGAAACTGGAAAAGGCGAACCCAATGCAACTGGAAAACCGCAAACAGAAACAGAAAGAAAACTTTCTGAAAAATAACTTTTTTTCATAATACTATTTTTAGGCTACGTCAATCAGAGATTTGGCTAAATCTATTTGCTTGATGCTGCGCAACTTTGTATCATCAAAAAAATAGTATTATGAAAATTATCATTACAGGTTCTTTAGGGAACATCAGCAAACCTCTTGCGAAAGCATTAATCGAAAAAGGACATCAAATTACGGTAATAACAAGCAGCAATGACAGAAAATCTGAGATTGAAAATCTTGGCGCTTCAACAGCGATTGGATCTGTAAATGACGTTGCATTTTTAACTCAAACTTTTACGGGTGCAGATGCTGTATATTGCATGATTCCGCGCGCGAATTATTTTGATTCAAATCTTGATTTAGATGCATTTACCCGTACAATTGGAAATAATTATGCAGAAGCTATTACAAAATCTGGTGTAAAACGTGTTGTATTTTTAAGTAGCGTCGGCGCGCATTTAGAAAACAATTCTGGAATAATTCAGCGTTACAATGAAATTGAAGCTGTTTTAAATAAACTTTCTGATGTTTCGCTTACGTTTATGCGTCCAACTTCTTTTTATTACAATTTGCTAGCTTATATTCCGCAGATTAAAAATCAAAGATTTATTGCAACCAATTATGGCGCAGACGAATTGATTCCGTGGGTTTCTCCAAACGATATTGCAGAAGCAATTGCAGAAGAGCTTATAACTCCGCTTGACGGAAAAAAAATTCGTTACGTAGCAAGCGAAGAACTTTCTGGACATCAAACAGCAAAAATTCTGGGCGAAGCAATTGGAATTCCAGATTTAAAATGGAAATTAATTAGCGACGAAGAAGTTTTAAATGGATTAATTTCTGTTGGAATGCAACCAAAAATCGCAAAAGGTTTGGTAGAAATGTACGCTGGACTTTACAACGGTTTATTGGCTGAAGATTATTATCAAAATCGTCCCGCAGTTTTAGGAAAAATAAAACTGGCAGATTATGCAAAAGAATTTGCTACAATTTTCCATCAAAATTAAGTAACTTGTACTATGGCAAATCAGCAACCTCTTCGATTTAAAACTATTAGCGAATTTCATGATTTTAGAGATTTGCCAAAACCCGAACATCCTTTGGTGAGCGTTTACAATTTTGAAGATCTCAAATATTTAAATAGCGAAGAACCGAAAAGTTTAATGCTAGATTTTTATTCGATTGCTTTGAAAAGAAATGCGAATGCTAAAATGCGTTACGGCCAACAGGAATACGACTTTAAAGAAGGGGTTTTGATTTTTCTTTCGCCTGGACAAGTTTTTTCTATTGAAGGAAATTCCGAAATGCAGCACACAGGATGGTCTTTATTGATTCATCCTGATTTTCTCTGGAATACGCCGCTTGCACAAAAAATAAAACAATATGATTATTTTGGTTACGCAGTCAATGAAGCGCTTCATCTTTCTGATAAAGAAGAAAATATGCTAATCGATATTATCAAAAATATTCAGCAGGAATATCAATCTAACATTGATAAATTCAGCCAAGATGTTATTATAGCTCAAATTGAATTATTTCTAACTTACGCCGAACGATTTTATAATAGACAATTTATTACTAGAAAAATCAGCAGTCATCAGATTTTAGCGCGTTTGGAAAAATTGCTTGAAGATTATTTTTCTGATGACAATTTGCGACAAAAAGGAATTCCGACTGTACAATTTATTGCCGAAAACTTACATGTTTCTCCAAACTATTTAAGCGGATTATTGAAAACACATACAGGTCAAAGCACGCAACAGCACATTCACAATAAATTAATTGAAAAGGCAAAAGAGAAACTTTCGACCACCAATTTATCCATTAGTGAAATTGCATTTGATCTTGGTTTTGAGCATCAGCAGTCTTTTAGTAAATTGTTCAAAACCAAAACAAACAGTTCGCCATTAGAATTCAGACAATCTTTTAACTAATTGCTTTATTTTTCATAAATTCGTTACATAAAAAACGAAAAATATGAATCCATTTTTAAGAAATACTTTGGCCGTTATTGCCGGTCTTGTAATCGGAAGCGTTGTCAATATGAGTATCATTTTAATTAGCGGTTCTATAATTCCTGCTCCAAATGGCGCAGACGTTAGCACTACCGAAGCTTTAAAAGCAAACATGCATTTATTTGAGCCAAAACATTTTCTTTTTCCTTTCTTAGCACACGCAATCGGAACATTTGCGGGCGCGTTTACAACGGCTTTAATAGCTATTAAGCACAAAACAAAATTAGCTTTCGGAATCGGTGCATTCTTTTTATTTGGCGGTATTGTCACTATTTTTACTTTGCCTTCTCCAATTTGGTTTAATTTCGTTGATTTGATTTTTGCCTATATTCCTACTGCTTATTTGGCTTCTAAAATTGCCGTGAAAAAGCAAATCTAAAATGAGTAATTCTCAAAACATAAAACCAGCAAAAAAATGTTATGAACATTTGGGCGGTAAACTTGGCGAACTGCTTCTGGAAACATTCATTGAGAAAAAATGGATTGCAAAAAAAGATTCTTCAGAAAAACATCTTTACATAACTGAATTAGGAGAAAAAGAGTTTGAAAAATTGGGTCTAGATCTTTCAAAAATTAAATCTGAAGTGCTTTAATTTTATAAATTTCTTTAGACTTTCTGCAAATATTATAGCGCTTTATTTCATAACTTAGTCTGTTTTTAAATTTTGAATTATGACTAAGAAAGAAATCGCAAAAAACTTCCTGACATTGGCAGCAAAAGGGCATTCTCATGAAGCTTTTCGATTATATGTTGGAAAGAATTTCAAGCATCATAATACGCACTTTAAAGGCGATGCCGAAACTTTAATGCTCGCTATGGAAGAATCTGCCAGAACAAATCCGAATAAGGTTTTCAAAATTCATCATATTTTGAGAGACGGAGATTTAGTTGCTGTGCATTCGCATCTCAAACAAACTCCAGCAGATATTGGTTTTGCTGTTGTTCATATCTTAAAATTCGAATCAGAAAAAATCATCGAACTTTGGGATTTAGGACAGCCAATTCCGAAAAATAATATTAATGAAAATGGAATGTTTTAATGTTTGTTTTTCAACGCAAAGTTCGCAAGGTTTTTTTATCAGTTTGTGTTTGCCAGCCGCAGAAGAACGCAAAGCTTTGCGAACTTTGCGTTTAAATTTATCAACGAACATGAAACCTAAAAATTTAAACAAAAAAACCTTTTTTAAATAACACAAAATGGCAAAAAATAAAACTACAGAAACCGAAAGCAGTGTAATTGATTTTATAAATGCTGTTGAAGATGACAAAAAGAAAAATGATGCTTTTGAACTTCTAAAAATAATCCAAGAAACCACAGGTATTGAACCCAAAATGTGGGGACCAAGCATTATTGGTTTTGGAAGTTATCATTACAAATACGATAGCGGACACGAAGGTGATGCACCATTAGCAGGTTTTTCGCCAAGAAAAGCTGCAACAACAGTTTATTTTTATTTGCCTGAAAAAGAAAGAGAAGAACTTTTGCCTAAGCTCGGAAAACACACTTCTTCAAAAGCTTGTATTTACATTAAAAAATTAACTGATATCGATATTGAAATTTTAAAAAAGATTATTTTACTTTCGATTGAATACACTCAAAATTTATATTCTTCAAAATAAAATGGTTACATTTCTTGTTCTAGCATTTTTTATAGCTCTTATCGTTTATAATTTCCTGCAGCATCCAAAATTTGGAAAAGCGCCTTCTGGCGAAAGACTGAATTTAATTCAGCATTCTCCTCAATATAAAAACGGAAAATTCGAGAATCAAAGTTTTACGCCAGATTTAGCTGAAGGCGAAAGTATGGCTGGAGTTTTACTTGAATTTTTCTTTAAGAAAGTTGATCGAAAAATTCCAACCGATTTAATTCCGTCAATTAAAACCGATTTAAAAGAACTTTCTCTCGACCAAGAAATTTTAGTTTGGTTTGGACATTCTTCTTATTTTATTCAATTAGCGGGAAAACGATTTCTGATTGATCCCGTTTTTAGCGGCAACGCCTCTCCTATTCCAGGCACAACAAAATCGTTTAAAGGTTCTGATATTTATACCGTTGAAGATCTTCCAGAAATAGATTATTTGCTGATTACACACGATCATTATGATCATTTGGATTATGATACTATTTTAAAATTAAAACCAAAAACTAAGAAAATAATTACGTCACTTGGTGTTGGTTCGCATTTTGAGTTTTGGGGTTTTCCATCAGAAAATATAATCGAAAAAGATTGGTATAGCACCATTCAATTAGATGAAAATCTCAAACTTCATACAACGCCTTCAAGACATTTTTCGGGAAGAAGTTTTAAAAGATGCAACACGCTTTGGACTTCTTTTGCTTTAGAAACTAAAGATTTTAAAATGTATTTGGGCGGCGACAGCGGTTACGATTCTCATTTTGCTGAAATTGGAGAAAAATACGGTCCGTTTGATGTCGCTTTGATTGATAACGGTCAATACAATCAAAAATGGAAATACATTCACAATATGCCCGAAGATGTTATAAAAGCGATGAAGGATCTGAAAGCAAAAAGAGTTTTTCCTGTTCATTCGTCTAAATTTGCTTTATCGCTACATTCTTGGGACGAACCTTTAAATAAAGTTACAGAATTGAATAATTTATCTGAAAATCCGATTCCGTTAATTACGCCAATGATCGGAGAAAAAATCGAATTGAAAAATGAAAAACAGGAATTTAAACAATGGTGGCGTGGTGTTCGGTAATTGACAATTGTTAATTGTTAATTGTAATGTCAACCTGAGCGATCCCGAGGCTTCGGGAGAAGGGCGTTCCAATTAGTACTTGGGCATCGACTTCGCTCAGCCTGACAACCAACTCAGCACTTTAAACTTGAAACCTAAAAATGAAACAAAAAATATACTCTTTTTTAATTGCATTTCTCTTAACCGTAAATCTGTTTGCGCAAAACACCTACGTCTTTTTAGGTTCATACAATCGTAATAAAACGGCAGAAGCAATTCAAGTTTATCAATTGGATACTTTAAATGGAAAATTGATCAAAATTACTTCGGTTAAAAATATTGTGAATCCCTCCTATTTAACGGTTTCTCCAAACGGAAAATACGTTTACGCTTGCACGGATACGAAAACACCAAATGCAGGAAGTATAAGTAGTTTTGAATTTAATCCTGAAACAAAATCACTTACTTTTTTAAATAGCCAAAGAAGCGGTGGCGAAAATCCGGTTTATGTTTCCGTTCATAAAAGCGGAAAATGGATTGCAAATGCGAATTATACAGAAGGAAGCGTTTCTGTTTTTCCGATCTTAGAAAATGGTAAAATCGATTCGATTGCGCAGAATTTTCAATATATGGACGGAAGCGTTAACAAAGAAAGACAAACTAGATCTCACGTACATTCGGCTGTATTTTCTCCTAATTCCGATTATTTGTTTTTACCCGATTTAGGCGCAGATAAAATTCGCTGTTATGCATTTAATGAAAATCAGAAAAAGCCTTTAATAGAAACTAAAAACCCATTTACAAAAACCGATTTAGAAGCTGGACCAAGACATTTTACTTTTCATTCAAATCAAAAATTTGGTTATTGCATTGAAGAAATGGCAGGACAAATAAGTGTTTATAATTATGAAAATGGAGTTTTAAATAAAATTCAGCGTATTGCAACGCATTCTGATAAAATTAAAGAAGGTTTCGAAAGTTCTGATGTTCACATTTCGCCCGACGGAAAATTTCTTTACGCTACAAATCGCGGAAAAGAAAATAACATTGCTATTTTTTCTATTGACGAAAATGGACTTTTGAAAAACATTGGTTATCAATCGACTTTAGGCAAACATCCACGTGTTTTTGCCATTGACGAAAGCGGAAAATTTTTAATCGCTTCGAATGTTCAAACTGGAAATGTAATTGTTTTTAAAAGAAATCCTAAAACTGGATTATTGAAGAAAACTGGAAAAGAAATTAAAATGCAGGATGTTTCTTGCGTTCAGATTAAAAGGATTTAACTTTAAACCATCAATCATAAAATCATAAAAAATGCAAACATCAAACTTCAATTTACAACCTCCTATTTTAGAAGACGACATTGTAAAACTTATTCCATTAGAAGAAAATCATTTTGAAGAATTGTTTGAAGTTGCTTCAGATCCTTTGATTTGGGAACAGCACCCATCAAAAGACAGAAGCAATAGAGAAGGTTTTAGAACATTCTTCGATGCGGGATTACAATCTAAAGGCGCTTTTCTAATTTTAGATAAACAAACCAACGAAATTATAGGAACAACTCGTTATTACGATAACAAACAGGAAAATTCAAGTATTGCTATTGGATATACTTTTCTAGCAAGGAAATTTTGGGGCGGACCTTATAACAAATCTTGTAAAAAATTATTGATTGATTATGCGTTTCAACACGTAAATTCGGTACTCTTCCATGTAGGGGCAGAAAATTTCCGTACGCAAAAAGCGGTTCTAAAACTTGGAGCAGAAAAAGCAAGAGATATGATTCTTACCACAAATGGCGTAGATATGCCTTATTTTGAATATGAATTGAAGAAAAAAGAATAAATGAGAGAAGAAAGATTCAAGAAGAAAGATTCAAGAAGAAAGATTCTCTTACCTCTTTATTCTTTCATCTTTATCCCTTCTCAAAAAATAAAAAAAATGAAAAGAATAACAGTCTTCTGTGCCTCTAGCTATGGCACTGAAAAAATATATGAAGAACAAGCCGCTGCTTTAGGAAAAACGTTGGCAGAACAAAACATAGAATTGGTTTACGGCGGTGCAAATGTAGGTTTAATGGGCACTGTTGCGGATGGCGCATTGAGTGCTGGCGGAAAAGTAATTGGCGTACTTCCGAACTTTTTGCGATCTAAAGAGATTGCTCATTTAGGTTTAACCGAATTAATTTTGGTTGACAGCATGCACGAACGCAAAACAAAAATGAATGATTTGTGCGACGGCGTAATCGCGCTTCCTGGCGGTTTTGGAACGCTAGAAGAACTTTTCGAAATGCTGACTTGGGCGCAACTTGGACTTCATAAAAAACCAATCGCAATTTTAAATATAGACGGTTTTTACGATTCTTTAATTGAATTGCTTCAGAACATGACGACAAAAGGTTTATTGAAAGAAGTTAATCGAGAAATGCTTTTGGTTAGCGATAATATTGATGATTTATTACATCAAATGAAAAATTACACGGCGCCAACAGTTGGTAAATGGATTGACAAAAAGAATGTTTAACTATGAAAATTTTATCTAGTTAAATTCTATTTTGATACATTCGCAATCCAAATTAACCAATCCAAAAACATGAAAAAAATTACCTTTTTATTATTTGCCTTTTCTTTAATTACTTTTAAAACAATTGCACAAGAATCTAAATTTAAACTCGGAATACAAGGCGGTTTAAATTATTCAAGTTTTAGAGGCTACGATTCTTATGCAGACGAAAATCCAGGTTTTGCTTATGTGTTCGGAATTTCTTTCCAACACCAAATTCAAGAAAACTTATCTATAAAAGCCGATTTGAATTATGAAAGGAAGACACAAAACTTTAAAGGTACAGTAGAAGTATTAAATCCAGAAGTTCCAACAGGACCAATGGAAGGAAATTATCGTTTTAAAACTACAGCTTATTTAAATTATATTGTGCTGCCGATTATGATTAAATACAATTTTTCTCGAGATAAAAGTTTTTATATAAATGGCGGACCTTATTTGGGATATTTATTAAAATCGGGAATTAAATCAAAGTCTAATATTCCTGGAGTAATAAATGCTGATGACGAAGATACGGATCGCAAAAAGTCATTAGATTTTGGACTTTCAGCAGGAATTGGAAAAGAATTCAAATTAGATTCTAATCATCAGATTTATGTCGAAATAAGAGAAAATTTAGGACTCCAAAATATTTCTAAAACAGAAGTAATAAACGATGGCACTATAAAAACCAACTCCTTAAATTTATTAGTCGGATTTACATTTAATTAAATTTTGACACTTTTACTGCAACTATTTCATAAATTAGAGGTCGCAAGAAAAAATTGAAATCTAGACGTAAAATGTGGTTTCATTTTTACATCTAACTTTCAACCTATAACCTCTCAACAATGAAAACAGAAAACAACAAATTTGCAAAAGCTGAAATGCTGATTCGGAAACCTGTTTCAGAAGTTTTTCAGGCTTTTATAGATCCACAGATAACGAGTAAATTTTGGTTTACGAAAGGATCGGGAAAACTGGAAGAAAACCAAAAAACCGAATGGACTTGGGAAATGTATGGTTTTTCTCTTTCGGTTAAAACATTGGTTCTTAAAGAAAATAAAAAGATTGTTATTGAATGGGGAAATCCAGATGAAATTACTTTGGTAGAATGGGTTTTTAATCCGTTAAACGAACATGAAACTTTTGTAAGCATAACAAACTCAGGTTTTCATGGCGACACAGATAAAATAATCGATCAGGTTCGTAATTCGACTGAAGGTTTTACTTTGGTTTTAGCTGGTGCGAAAGCGTATTTAGAACATAATTTACAGTTGAATTTAGTTTTAGATCGCTTTCCGAAAGGTCTTGCTTGATGGTGATTTAAACGCAAAGAACACAAAGTTTTTACGTAAAGTACGCGAAGTTTTTCGAGAATCATTAAAAATGATAAAGATTGCAAAGCTTTACAGATAAAGCTTTGCGAACTTAATATCTAGATTCTACCTCATCTCGTAATTTAAAAATCTTAGCGCACTTTGCGTTAAAAAAACTGACGTTGCTAGTGAAAACCTGAAACCTGAAACTTGAAACTTGAAACTTGAAACTAAAAAATGGAAACAAAGAAACCTGAAAATATCGATGAATACATTGGCGGATTTCCGAATGATGTTCAGGAAATTTTGGAAAAAGTTAGAATGACGATTCAGAAAGCGGCGCCAGATGCTAAAGAAAAAATCAGTTATTCGATGCCAGCTTTTGAGCAAAACGGAATTGTGGTTTACTTTGCAGCCTACAAAAATCATATCGGATTGTATGCGTTGCCAACTGGACATGAAGCTTTTGCTGCGGAACTTTCTAAATATAAATCAGGCAAAGGTTCTGTTCAATTTCCGTTAAAAGAAAAAATGCCTTATGATTTAATCACTAAAATTGTAAAATTTAGAGTGAAGGAAAATCTTGAAAAAGTAAAAAAGAAATAATTAAAATGAATCTAAACGAACACTACAACAAACTTTATGAAACTTCTGCGGCAACAATTGCGGCAGGAAAATATTCGATAGATTTAGAACTTAAAAATGAATCTGACTCTCGTTTTGGAATTACATTGCTAATTCGTCCAAACGATGAAATTAAAGCCAATATTCAGCATTTTATTAATGAATTAAAAAAAGTAGAACCTGAACAGTATTTTTATCCTGAATCGGATATTCATATTACGGTTATGTCTATCATTTCGTGTTCGGAAAACTTTACTTTAAATCAGATTTCACCAAAAGAATACATCGAAATTATCTGCAGAAGTTTGGTAGATGTAGAGAAAATCAAAATTCATTATAAAGGTGTAACCGCTTCGCCATCTGCATTGATGATTCAAGGATTTCCGAGTGATGAGACTTTAAATAATTTACGAAATAAACTTCGCGAGAATTTCAAAAACTCAGGTTTACAGCAAAGTATGGATAGCCGTTATTCTATATTTACGGCACATTCTACCATAATGCGTTTTCAGGAAAAGCTTCAAAATCCGAAAAAATTAATCGAAACCGCTGAAAAATTCCGTGATTATGATTTTGGAGAATTTGATGTCACAAATTTAGAATTGGTTTACAATGATTGGTATCAGCGTAAAAATACTACGAAAGTTCTAGGAGATTTTGGTTTGAGATGATTTATTTGAACTTTCCAAAATGCCATAAAATGCCAGACGGATCGTGCAGAAAACATTCACTTCCCCAATCTAAATATTTTATTGGAGTTAATTTCGCTCCTTCATATTTTTCTGGAAGATTTAGATTTGAAAGTTCGCTGTAATATTTTTCAACATCATTAACTTCTACAAAAATCATAGTATTGTCAATCCAGTCTTTGACGTAGGCATCTTGCAGATAAAAGGCGATTTCATCGGATTTGAAAACAGACATTTTTGCATCTAAAACAGTTTCTTCAAAACCTAAATCTCTGTAGAAACTTCTTGAAATCTCGTAATTTTTAGAACCAATAAATGGTCGGATTGATTTTATGTTATTTTCCATTTTACTACAAATTTATGTCGTTATAATAAATTAAAAACCATTTGTTGTTTATCAATTTAAATTGTCTTTCAACTTCAAAACCACTATCCGGAATCCAAAATCTTTCCGTAATTAAAGAATCTGTTTTTATTAACGAATGTTCATATTCTCCAATTTCTATTTTTTCAGAGACTGGAATAGCATGAAACTCCCAATTTTTTCTTGTCCAATTATATTGTTCAAAGCCTGAAACGTGTTTTCCTCCAATCGGAAAATCCACTCTTGAAACTTGAAAAATAGAATCTGAGTGGAATTTTTTATTGAATTCTCCGAAGTTTTCTACTATTTCAAGTTTTTCCTTTAATGCTTTGTTTTTATTTTCAATTAAATCTTGATTTGTTCTTTCAACTTTTTTTCCATCATTACAACTTAAAAAAGTAATAGAAACAAAAGCAATTATGAATTTAGAAAAGTTTTTCATCATTACCCTTTTTTCAAAATACTTCCCAAACCACGACCAATTTGCTCAATTGCTTCAATACCTTTTGCTAAAGGTGAAGCCGTAAAATCTTCATACGCATCCATTGCGCTTTCTTTTCTGTCATCTTGCGGATAAACCAAAATCACATTACTATCTTCAAAAGATTTTTCGAATTTCTGAGGTAGTTTATCAAAAATAGATTGGTACGAAACCGAACCTTTTCTTGAAAGATTAAAAACAACTAAATCAGTTGGTTTCATTTCGTCAGAAATTGATTCAAAATCTTCCCAATCCGAAACATTTTTAAATCCTAATTTAGCATTCAATTTCAAATTATTAGCAATCTGCTGAATAGTTTCGTGTGTTTTGTATTCGGCGTAAATCACAATCGGAATACTTAATTCTTGAGATAATCGGCTCACTTTCTGGATTAATAAATGAAAACCAATTCCTCTTTCCGAAAATGGCGGACAAACAAAAACCAACCTTTTTTCTTCTATAAAATTCTTTTGAAATCTACAGATGAATAAATTTTTATCTACATTATTGATAATTGAATCTACATTTTCTCCAAAAATTTTATCTAAAAATCCCGTTTTTCTTGGCCATCCAACAATCACAATGTCTGACATGATTTCTTTAGAAGTTCTTGCAATTCCGCTCGCTGGATTATGATCGATTCTTGCAATTGTATTTATTTTCACTTCTGAAGCCGAAGCCTGAACCACAAATTTATCAACGGCTTTTCTATATTTTAAAATATTCTTCTCTGCCTGATTATTATTCGGAACAATCGTTAATAATGTAACAGGATTTGACGATTTTTTATCTTTAATTAAAAGAGCAAAATCTAACAAACTCGCCGCAGCAGAAGTTTTTGCCAACGGAATCAAAATGTGTTCGTCTAAAATCTGATCTTTTTCTGCATCTTCATGTGAAATTTCTTCTTCGCAGATTGCAATCTTTTTAGCCGCTTTTTCTGTCGCAAAAGAAGCTACGATACAAGTAATTAAAATCAGAATAATAGTTCCGTTTAAGATATTTTCATCTAAAATTTTAGCTTTAAAACCAACCAAAATTACTGCCAAAGTTGCTGCCGCGTGCGCACTGCTCAATCCGAAAATAAGCTGTCTTTCGGTTTTGCTGTATTTAAAAACAATTTGCGTAAAGAATGCTGCAATCCATTTTCCAAAAATTGCCACAACACTCAAAGTTCCTGCAACAATCAAAGCTGTTGGACCGCTTAGAATAACGCTTACGTCAACCAGCATTCCTACCGAAATTAAGAAAAACGGAATAAACAAAGCATTTCCAATAAATTCAATTCTATTCATTAAAGCCGAAGAATGCGGAATTAACGGATTCAAAGCCAAACCTGCCACGAAAGCTCCAATAATTGGCTCTACTCCTGCTACTTCCGCCAAAAAGGCTGCGAAGAAAACGACAGAAAGCACAAAAATATAATGGGCGTGTTTTTCACTTTCTAATTTCTTAAAAAACCATTTGGCAATTCTCGGAATAACCAAAAACATAATGGCAGAAAAAATTGCCAACGAAATAGTCAATTTAATCCAAAAAGCCTGATTTAGACTTCCTTGCGCACTTCCCATAATTACCGCTAAAATAATTAGAACGGCTGTATCTGTTAGAATTGTTCCTCCGACAGTAATAGCAACTGCTTGATTCTTAGCAATTCCTAATTTACTAACAATTGGATATGCAACCAAAGTGTGCGTAGCAAACATACTCGCGGTTAAGAAACTTGCATTAAAATCATATTGCAGCAGATAAAAACAAACTGGAAATCCGATAGAAAGAGGGAGAATAAATGTGAAAAAACCAAATAATAAACTTTTGTTTCTGTTGGCTTTAAACTCGTTCATGTCTAATTCTAAACCTGCGATAAACATGATGTATAAAAGTCCGATTGTAGAAAACAAGTCTACTGCGGAGTTTTTTGCCAAAATATTCAATCCGTGAGGACCTATAATAACTCCAGAAATGATAAGTCCGATAATTCCTGGAATATTAATTTTCTTAAGTAAAATTGGCGAAAGCAGAATAATGAAAAGTATTAACGAAAAAATCAATACTGGATTGCTTAGTGGTAATTCGAATTCTTGTAATAGATGTTTGAAAAATTCTATCATATGGTAACTTTATCTTCTTGTGGCATTATAATTTGTAAAAAGACGTTTTCAGAATTAGAACAAAATCCAGGAAGTATTAATATTAAAAACCAAGTCTTTTACAGACTCGTTTCTTTACAAAAATACCGAAAAAAGGTGAACTTTTTACGGAAAGCGCATATTAAGGTTTTAAAATTATTTTGTTGCCAAATTATTAAAATTTAATATATTTTTTAACAAATACGCAAGATTAACATTCAAAGATGAATATTCATTGCATTATTCAATTATCTTTGTCTTAACAAAAAACGAACAATGGAAGAATGTATCTCTGTTTTTGATATGCTTAAAATTGGCGTTGGCCCTTCAAGCTCACATACTTTAGGACCTTGGCGCGCTGCCGAACGCTTTTTGGAAGAGCTAAAAGACGAAGCAATTTTAGACGATATTACGCGAGTAAAAGTCGATTTATACGGATCTCTTTCTTTAACTGGAAAAGGGCACGCAACCGATCTTGCCGTTATGCTGGGTTTAAGCGGGCAAGATCCTGAATATATTCCTGTTGAAGATATTGCAGGAATTATCAAAAAAATTGAAACTACTAACGAAATCAATTTGGGAAACCAAAAAGTGATTCCGTTCTTTTTTCTTCAAGACATTGTTTTCAACAAAGACTTTCTTCCTTTCCATGCAAATGGATTGAAATTTACTGCTTATAAATCTGACGATTCTGAATACGAATCTACGTTTTATTCTATCGGCGGCGGATTTGTCGTGAAAGAAGAACGCACCAATGCGAAATTAAAAGAAGAAATAAAATGTGCATTTCCTTATCCTGTTCAAAATGCAGCTGAGTTGTTGAATTATACGATTTCTGAAAACAAATCGATTTCTGAAATTGTATATGAAAATGAAATTTCAATGCGTCCAGAAGCCGAAGTGCATTCTGAATTAATGCGTATTTGGAATACAATGTTAGAATGTATGTACATCGGTTGTCATTCTGAAGGAATTCTTCCTGGCGGACTTCACGTTCGCAGAAGAGCTTTTGATATGCACCAAAATCTAATCGGATTATCTAATTATTCTGATCCGCATAGTTGGCTTCAAGAAATTAGAAAAACCGAAGTTAAATTTCGACAGATTTTAAAATGGGTTAGCTGTTTTGCACTTGCCGTGAATGAAGTAAATGCATCTTTAGGACGTGTTGTTACAGCTCCAACAAATGGAAGTTCTGGTGTAATTCCAGCCGTTTTAATGTATTATATGGTAATTGAAAACCATGATGCTGGCGAAAAAGAAATCAAACAATTCTTGATGGTTGCGGGCGAAATTGGAAGTATTTTCAAAAAAGGCTCAACTATTTCTGCTGCAATGGGCGGATGTCAAGCAGAAATTGGTGTGTCGTCTTCTATGGCGGCGGCTGCACTTTGCGAATTAATGGGCGGAACTCCTGCTCAGGTTCTTATGGCAGCAGAAATTGCAATGGAACATCATTTAGGTTTAACTTGTGATCCTATTGGCGGTTTGGTTCAAATTCCTTGTATTGAGAGAAATACGATGGGAGCGATAAAAGCAATTAATGCTGCGGAATTGGCTTTAGAAACTGATTCTAAAAATGCTAAAGTACCTTTAGATAAAGTAATTAATACAATGTGGGAAACGGCAAAAGATATGAATTCTAAATATAAAGAAACTTCAGAAGGCGGACTTGCAATTGCCGTAAATATGGCGGATTGCTAAAAACTTTCATTAAAGCATTTTTTTAAGCAACACATCTTTATTCTATGATAATGGAAAACAGTCAGTTTAGATTAGAATTTAAAGGTGGAAAATTATATTCTGTCGAAATATTCTTTTATTGCTGATTCCCATTTTACAATTATTCAATACTTTTACAATATCAAAAACAAAAAAAATGTCAGTAGCTAAGAAAGATTATAAAAGAATCACAACAAAGTCATTAATTGAAATGAAAAGCAACGGAGAAAAAATCTCTATGCTTACCGCTTACGATTATACAATGGCTAAAATCGTTGACACTGCGGGTGTTGATGTAATTTTAGTTGGCGATTCAGCATCAAATGTTATGGCAGGTCACGAAACAACACTGCCAATTACGCTAGATCAAATGATCTATCATGCTTCGTCTGTAGTTCGTGCTGTCGAAAGAGCTTTAGTGGTTGTAGATTTACCTTTTGGAAGTTACCAATCTGACCCTAAAGAAGCTTTACGTTCTTCTATCAGAATTATGAAAGAAAGCGGTGGTCACGCAGTAAAATTAGAAGGCGGAAAAGAAATTAAAGAATCAATTAAAAAAATATTACACGCTGGAATTCCTGTAATGGGACATTTGGGTTTAACACCGCAATCTATCTACAAATTCGGAACTTATAGCGTTCGTGCAAAAGAGGAAGAAGAAGCAGAAAAATTGATTGAAGACGCTCAAATGCTAGAAAAAATTGGCTGTTTTGCAGTTGTTTTAGAAAAAATCCCTGCAGATTTAGCCAAAAAAGTGGCTGACAGTATTTCGATTCCTGTTATCGGTATCGGTGCCGGCGGCGGTGTTGACGGTCAAGTTTTAGTTATTCACGATATGCTTGGAATGAATAATGAATTCAGTCCGCGTTTCTTACGTCGTTACTTAAATCTTTATGAAGAAATGACAAAAGCAATCGGGCAATATGCTGCTGATGTTAAATCTAGTGATTTCCCTAATGAAAAAGAACAATATTAATTTTTGAGCTTCTAAGTTGCTAAGGTTCTTAGATACTAAGCTTTCTTTTTAGTTTCAAAGCGGCAAAACGAAAGAGGTTCAAAGGTTTTACAATTCAATTGCCTCCAGCTTTAGCTGGAGGTTTATTTTTAAAGTGTCATTAGGCTTTAGCCAAATTTGCTCAATATATTTTATACATTCAAAATGAAAATTCTTTCTAATAAAGAAAACTTACAGATATTGCACGAAGACAATCATATAATTGTAGTCAACAAACGTGTTGGTGATATTGTGCAAGGAGATAAAACTGGCGATAAACCTCTTTCTGACATTGTAAAAGAATATATTAAAGTAAAATATAACAAACCCGGAGATGTTTTTTTGGGTGTAATTCATCGTTTGGACCGTCCAACAACAGGAATTGTGGTTTTTGCGAGAACTAGTAAAGCGCTTTCGCGAATGAACGAATTGTTTAGTAATCGCGAAACTAAAAAAACATATTGGGCTGTTGTCAAAAATAAACCCAAAGAAGCGAAAGCAAAATTGGTTCATTATTTAAAAAGAAACGAAAAAAACAATACTTCAAAGGCACATTTAAAAGAAGTTCCAGACAGCAAATTAGCAAGTTTAGATTATTCTATAATTAAAGAACTTCAGAATTATACGGCGCTGGAAATCAATTTACATACTGGACGTCATCATCAAATTCGCGCACAATTATCTGCTATTGGATCTCCAATAAAAGGCGACTTAAAATATGGTGCAGACAGAAGCAATCCTGACGGCGGTATTCATCTTCATGCTAGAAAACTAACTTTTGTTCATCCGGTTTCAAAAGAAAACATTACAATTATTGCTCCAACTCCAGAAGATCCGATTTGGAATGCTGTATGATTTTTATGATTTAATTGTTAATTTTTAAAATTTTATCGATTAACTTGCATAGAGTAAAAAACAAGCTGATCGGAAAAATGGATTATAAAAGTGACATCGGGTATCGAAAAGAAACACTGAAAAAGTTATTACACAACATTCAGAAAAGTGAAGATTTAATAATTCAAGCTTTATATGATGATTTTAAAAAACCTGAGTTTGAAGCTGTTGTTACAGAAACTCATTATGTAATTTCAGAACTTAAAGACACCATCAAAAACATAAATTCTTGGGCGAAACCTAAACGTGTTTTTCCTTCACTTCTAAATTTTCCTTCTCGCGATTACATTTACAAAGAACCTTACGGCAATGTCTTAATTATTGCTCCGTGGAATTATCCTTTTCAACTGGCTTTATGCCCTTTGATCGCAGCGGTTGCCGCTGGAAATAAAGTTACAGTAAAACCATCAGAACTTACTCCGCACACTTCTGCAATTATTGCTAAAATTATAGAAAAAACATTCCACATTAATCATGTTGAAGTTTTTGAAGGTGGCGTAGAAGTTTCAAATAAATTGCTGGCACAGCGATGGGATTATATCTTTTTTACCGGAAGTGTTGCCGTTGGAAAAATCGTTGCAAAAGCCGCAGCAGAAAACCTTACTCCAATAACTTTAGAATTAGGCGGGAAAAATCCGTGTATAGTCGACGAAACTGCCAATTTAAGACTAGCAGCAAAACGTATTGTTTGGGGAAAATTTATTAATGCAGGCCAGACTTGTATTGCACCAGATTATATTTTGGTTCAAAAAAACATGAAAGTCAATTTTATTACCTGCTTAATTGAAGAAATCATTAAGGCTTACGGAAAAAAAATAGACAAATCTCTTGATTTTGCACGTATTATTAATACCAAAAATTGGTATCGACTTACTAATATGATTCAAAATGAACATATTTTATTTGGAGGAGAAAGTGACGCTAATAAACTCTACATTGCGCCAACTTTATTAGAAGAACCTGATTTAGATAGTCCGGTTATGAAAGAAGAAATTTTCGGCCCGATACTTCCAATTCTTACATATGAAAATGAAAATGATATTGAAAACGTTGTGAGCCGTTATGAGAAACCTCTTTCATTTTATATTTTTAGTGAAAATAATTCATTTGTTAAGAAATTAATTTCAAAGTACTCTTTCGGAGGTGGATGCGTAAATGATACGGTGATTCATTTCTCAAATAAAAGACTTCCTTTTGGCGGCGTCGGTGAGAGCGGAATTGGCGCATATCACGGCCAGCGTAGCTTTGATACTTTTTCTCATCACAAACCGATTGTTAAAAAAGGAAATTGGCTTGATTTGCCAATGCGATATGCTCCTTACAAAGATAAATTAGCTTCAATAAAACGCATTTTAGACTGGCTTTAAAATAGTTGCTTTCTTGCGGAATGTTTTGTAGATTTTTATACGGATTTGATTTAAAATATTATATTTACGTCAAGATACATATAAAAGATTACAAGTCTATAAAACAATTTTACGCAAAAAATGAAATCTACACTTGATCAAATTGAGGACATTAAAAAAAATGGCTATTCTCTTGATTTTGCTACAACTTTTGATCACGCCTTTGAAAATTATAAAAAAATAGCAGTTTATTCAGGACTTATTTTTTTAGTCTTTTCAATCATTTTCGCTGTAGCTTACATGGGAACAATTACAGCTATTTTTGGAATAGAAAATATCAAAAAAGATTTCATTGAAGAATATAGCAAAAGAAAATTATCTGGCGACGAACTTGCAATACACACTATCGGAATTGCAGTATTATCTGGTTTATTTTCTCCTTTTATGGCTGGTTTCTTAAAAATGGCAGATTCTGCAGATAAAGATGTAGAATTTAATGTTTCAACAATTTTCACCTATTACAAGGCTCCTTATTTTGTACAATTATTTATAAATGCATTTATTCCCGCTTTAGTCGCAACAGGCATTTCGGGCATAATTAAAAACATTGATAGTTCTTCTATAGGAAATACTATTGCGATTGTAATACCGTATTTTATCTCCTACTTTATGTTTTTATCAATTCCGTTAATTGTCTTTGGAAAATTAAAAGGAATTGAAGCTATAAAATCAAGTTTTATTATCGTTACCAAAAACCCGCTTACCATATTTGCTTTTTTCATTCTTGGATTTATCGGCTCTATTGTCGGTCTTATTGGCTGTGGTGTCCTTGTATTTTTTACTATCGTCTTTAATTCCTCAATGATTTATGCAACATATTACGCGATATTTGGAATAAAACAAGAAGATTCAATTGATTCAATTGGAAATTCTAATGTAGATTAAAATAGAAAATTCTTGTTCGCAAGGAGACCGACCAACTCTTTTAAAGAATTTTCAAAGGCTTTTTAGTAAACCAACTACCCCAAATTCTATGGCCGTGGACTGTAGTTTTTTCAAATCGGTAATTTCAGGAATTTTCAGTATTGGAAATGCCTTAGAGGCTATTATGGCAAGTTGGCAACTGTTTAATTCGGACATTATTTTCTACAATAATCCAAAACTTATTGTCTTAGGTTTATCTCTTTTTGCTTTTCTTTCGCTGCTTGTTTATCAGTTTTTTAGAATAAAGGCAAAAATTGGATATTTTATAGAAAAAAAGAAAGAGCAAGATACGGTTAGCAAAGAATATCAGCTTTATATTTTATTTTTTGGAATTGCGGTAATTGTAATCGAGATTATCAATGAAATCTTCAAAATCAGACCTAAAAGTCTTTTAATTTTAAATGTATCAATTGGTATTGGCGTACTTTTAATTTATGCAATTACCGATAAAGTAAAATGGCTACGCGATAAAATTCAACAGATTTTTATCTTTTGTTTCTTTATATACATGAGCTATGTCGGCTCAAATATTATATTGCTTCGAAACGATGTTGTTCCAGTAATAGTTTTTTTAATTTCTTTTTTCTTTTCGTACAACATTCTAAAACCCATAAAAATATATTGGATTTTTGTTGGTTTAGTCTTTACATTTCTAATTCTTACGGTAGCCTTTCAGCTCATTCCTATAAAGTCTTCTATTTTACTGATTAATTTTTGCATTCTAATTTTCATTATAAACCAAGTAAAATATGCGGTTTTATTAAACAATCGTGACAATTTTAGATTTGCGAATGAAATTGTTCACAAAGGAAATTCACTCACAATTGCATCAAATCAAAACGGAGAAATTTTATTTTGCAGCGAAACCATTACCTCTATTTTAGGTTATCAGTCCGAAGAAGTTATGGGATTAAAATTTTGGGAATTAACTCATGATTCTGAATTTTCATCAAAATTAAATTCTGTAAAAAACGAAGAAGACAAGATTTATATCCGAAAATTGAAATGCAAAAATGGAGAGTTTAAATACATTCAATGGAAAGATAAAAAATTCTCGGAAGATTTAATTATAAGTATCGGTCAGGATGTTACAGAACAAATTCTTGTTCAGAATCAATATAAAAATCTAATTCAGACAGCAACAGACATTATTTTTGAGTTTGATACTAATGGTAATTTTACCTTTATAAATGAATTTGGTATTTCAATTTTAGGATATTCAGAAAACGAAATCATTAAAAAACATTATTCTAGTTTTATTCAGGAACAATACGTTAAAAATGCGGCCGATTTTTATTCTAATTTAGTTGTAAATGAAGCTAATAACCCTGTAATAGAAATTCCGATTCTGAAGAAAAACGGAAAAGAAATGTGGATTTCTCAAAAAATTACTGTCCGAAGAAATGAGTTCGGGCAATTTGCAGGTTTTTCAGGAATAGCAAGAGATGTTACCGAAAAAAAGAATATCGAAAAGGAGAAAAAAAGACGGCTTAAAAAAATTGAAGCTTACAATAATTCGACCAAAAAACTATCGACAACAGATTTCAGCAAATATGATAAATTAAACATTGTAATTGATCTTATTCTAAAAGAAGCTTCAACAATAAGCAATGCTAATCGCGTTAGTTTTTGGAAATACGATAGCGATCTAATTACTTGCCAAAACCTTTACAGTCTTGATAATCAAAATTTAAACGATAAAAACATTCTAAACAAAGAATCGTATCCAATATATTTTGAAACCTTAAACAACAAAGCCGTCATTAATGCTCCAGACGTTTTCAATAAACTAGAAACTTCTGAATTTCAAAAATTATACTTTACACAAAACAACATAAAGTCAATGTTAGATGTTCCTATTTTTCTAACGGGACAATTGGCGGGAGTTGTTTGTTTTGAAAGCACAGAAAAAAAACGAGAATGGGACAATGAAGACATCAATTATGCGAGAACAATCTCTGATGTTATTTCATTAGCAATTTCTTCGCAAATGCGATTGGAGGCAGAAAGAAAACTAGAATTCAAAAGTGATCTTTTATCTGCGCTTTCATTGTGTACTGAAAAATTTTTACTAAGCAAAACTACCGAACAGATGTTTCAGGAAACCTACAACATTATCGGAAGAGCTGCAAAAGTAGATCATATGTATTATTACGAAAAAGATCCAATTTATAATACTGTCTACCAAAAATACAAATGGTCTCGCGAAGGTGTCACTCATCAGATTACACCTCTGCGCCATATGACGGAAGAAAATTTAAAAGAAATTTACGACGCCGCTCAGCAAAAGAAAATTGTAAATACTTTGACGAGACAACTTGACGAGGGTTTCTTTAAAACGCTATTAATCAATAACGAAATTCAATCTATTTTAATTTTACCGCTTTATATCAATGATCTTTTTACTGGTTTTATTGGTTTTGATGATTGTTTTAATGAAAGAAAATGGTCTGAAGATGAAATCAATATTTTTCAGGTATTAGCCAATAATATTTCGTCTGCACTTGAAAGAAATCGTAACGAAAGTAAAATCCTCGAAAGTGAAGAGAAATTTAAATTAATAGCCAACAATATTCCTGGAACGGTTTATCTATCTAAATTTGATGCTTTTTCGACCAAAATTTTCTTAAACGATGAAGTTTTAAATTTAACTGGATATTCAAAATCTGAATTTATAGAGAATAATTTATCGTTTCTTTCTTTAATTCATCACGATGATAAAGAAGAAGTTATCAATAATCAAATTGATAATTTACAAAACGGAATGCCGTTGCATAATGTTTATCGAATTAAGCGAAAATCTGGAGAATATATTTGGGTTGAAGAATTTGGAGATGTTATAAAAAGAGATGATGAAATTGAATTTGTTGGCGGAATCTACTTTGATATTACCAACAAAAAAGAGATTGAAGACGCTATAAAAGCCAAACAATTGGCTGAAGCCGCAAGCAAATCTAAATCTGATTTCTTGGCAAATATGTCACACGAAATTAGAACGCCGCTCAACGGAATTATTGGTTTTACTCATTTATTGATGAAAACTGATTTGGAAGAAATTCAGGAAAAATACATGACAACGATAAATCAATCAGCACATTCGCTGCTTGAAATTGTAAATGATATTCTAGATTTTTCTAAAATCGAGGCAGGAAAATTAGAATTATTTATCGATCTCTACGATATAAAAAAGGTCTTGGCACAGGTTTTCGATTTAATTGTTTATGAATCCAATCAAAAAAATCTGAGTTTAGAACTAAACATTGATGCCGATGTTCCAAAGTTTATTTGGACTGATATTGTTCGAATCAAACAAATCTTAATTAATCTACTTTCTAATGCGATAAAATTTACAACTGAAGGTTCTATCAAATTAAATGTTTCAGTTTTAGAAAAAAAGAAAAATAATCATCATCTGATTCGTTTTGCCGTAATTGACACTGGAATTGGAATTTTAGAGAAAAACCAAAAGAAAATTTTTAAGGCTTTTTCGCAAGAAGATAGTTCTACAACGAGAAAATTCGGAGGAACTGGATTAGGATTAACAATTTCAAATCAGTTATTAGCTTTAATGGAAAGCCGATTACAGCTTGAAAGCAAAATAAATGAAGGAAGTACTTTCTTTTTTGATTTAAATCTAAAAACAAGCAATCAAAGCATTAATGATAAATACAATACAGAACTCAAAAGTTTAAATATCGAACTGGATTCTGAAAATATAGAGCGCGACGGCAATAAGATTACATTTTTGATTGTAGAAGATAATAAAGTAAATATGCTGCTTCTAAAAACGATTATTAAAAATCTCTATAGCAATGCCTTTATATACGAATGTGAAAATGGATACGAAGCGATACAACAATTTGAAGAGATAAATCCAACGATAATTTTCATGGACATTCAGATGCCAATTATGAATGGTTACGAAACGGCAAAAGCCATTAGAAATAGCCCAAAAGGCCGTGATATTCCGATAATTGCAGTAACAGCCGGAACAGAAAAAGAGGAAAGAAACAAATGTATTTCTGCCGGAATGGACGATTATATTTCTAAACCAATCATGAAAGGAATTGTTGAAGAAGCCTTAACCAAATGGCTGGGCTAATTTTTAGTTTTCAATTGCATTTTGACGGCACATGATCGAAAACTGAAACTGCAAATAAAAACTAATCTTTCAAATGTAAAATTTATCATAAAAAATCTATAAATTCGTACAACCTTTTAGATAATAAGTTTAAAAACAATTGAATATGAAATGGCAAGGCAGAAGACAAAGTGATAATGTAGAAGACAGACGAGGAATATCTGGCGGAAAAGCCGTTATCGGTGGCGGAATAATTGGCATTATTATCCTTTTAGTAAATGTATTTGGAGGTGAAAATGCTCAAATGATCACTCCTGTTTTAGAGCAATTGCAAGGCGGACAAAACCAACAGACTGAAACTGCTGCCCCACTTAGCAAAGAAGATGAAGAAATGGGGAATTTCGTTAGAGTTATTTTGGCAGATAACGAAGATATTTGGAGTAAAATTTTTGCTGAGCACGGCATGACATACGAAAAACCAAAATTGGTACTTTTTAAAGGTTCTGTGCAAACTGCTTGCGGTGGCGCATCATCTGCTTCTGGACCATTTTATTGCCCTGGCGATCGTAAAGTATATATGGACTTGGCTTTTTTTGAAGAATTAAAAAATAAATTTGGAGCAAAAGGAGGCGATTTTGCTATTGCTTATGTAATTGCGCATGAAATTGGTCATCACATACAAACTTTATTGGGAACATCTGCAAAAATGCGTCAAGAACAACAAGGAAAAAGTGAAGCTCAAGCAAATAAATTATCTGTTGCTTTAGAATTACAAGCGGACTTTTACGCTGGAGTTTGGGCACATTATAATCAGGAAAATTTAGATACTGGAGACATTGAAGAAGCCTTGAGCGCTGCAAATGCAGTTGGAGACGACGCGATACAAAGCAAAATGCAAGGACATGTAGTTCCTGATTCTTTTACGCACGGAAGTTCAGAACAGAGAATGTATTGGTTTAATAAAGGATTCAAAACTGGAGATATTAAACAAGGAACTACATTTGAAGAAATTAGATAGCATAATAAACCAAATATAATAACCACCAGAAAAGCCTAACCGTATAGTTGGGCTTTTTTTTGTACAATCAATTATTGATTCAAAATGTTAACGCACAAAAAAAGCCTTGAATTTCTTCAAGGCTTTCTATCTGGGTGGCTGACCGGGTTCGAACCGGCGACCCGCGGCACCACAAACCGCTACTCTAACCAGCTGAGCTACAACCACCATTTTTCTGCTTAGCGAGTGCAAATATAGAACAAAGGTTCAGTTCTACAAAGAAAAAAATGAAAAATTTTTATAAAAATTAAATCAAATTTTCTAAGCTATTGACTGCCAAACATCTTTCAACTGTAAAACCTTCGGCAAAATCTTTCCCAACTAGTCTTCCTAAGTCTTGCGCACGATAATTTAGACTTTCAAAAAAGTTTTTACTCGTAATTGGCGTTGCTGGTTCTTTAGAATTCGGATCATAAAATTGCGTTTTATATGCCGAAATCGCTTCCACTTTCTTTTTTTCAAATCCCGTAATATCAACAACAAAATCTGGAGTAATATTTTTCCATTGAATATAATGGTAAACAATCTTTGGTCTCCAAGCTTCTTGTTTCTCGCCGTCAATTGAAGTTTCAATTTTCATTAAACCAGAAAGAAAACAAGCGTCAGAAACTAATTTACTTCCTTTTCCGTGATCAATATGTCGATCGTCGATTGCATTGCATAACACAATTTCAGGTTTATATTTACGAATCATTTTTATTACTTCTAATTGATGTTTTTCGTCATTAACGAAAAATCCGTCGCGCATTGCTAAATTTTCGCGTACTTCAACGCCTAAAATCTTCGCAGCGTCTTTCGCCTCCTGATCTCTAGTTTCTGCTGTTCCGCGCGTTCCTAATTCGCCACGCGTTAAATCAACAATTCCCACTTTTTTCCCAAGCGAAACTTCTTTTAAAATCGTTCCTGCACAACCTAATTCTACATCGTCTGGATGCGCGCCAAAGGCTAATATATCTAATTTCATTATTTTTTGTTTCAAGTTCCAAGTTTCAGGTTTAAAGTTGTCAACAGAACGTGAAACTTGAAACCTGAAACTTGAAACAATTTATAAACTATTTTTTCAATACTCTTTTCATCGTCATCGATTTGTTGACGCTTTCTTCCCATTCTTTTTCAGGAATACTTTCTTTTGTAATACCGCAGCCCATGTATAAAATCGCTTTATCTTCCTGAATCTGCATGCATCGTAAATTTACGAATAAATCAGAACTTGAATTATTTTCCGAAAAAGTGCTGTTTAATTCGCCGAGAAAACCTGTATAGAAAGTTCTATCGTAATTTTCATTTTCTAAAATAAAAGCTTTTGATTTTTTCTTTGGCAAACCGCAAACTGCTGGCGTCGGATGCAAAGTATCGATCACTTCTTCTAAAGTTGAATTTTCTTTTAAAACTCCAGAAATATCCGTTTTAATATGCCAAATCGATCCCGCTTTTAAACTGTAAGGTTCAGAAACTACGACTGAAGCTGTAAATTCTCTAAGTCTTTTTACGATAAAATCAGTCACAAATTGCTGTTCGTCTTTTTCTTTTTGTTGCCAGATAATTTCATTTTGAGAATTATCTTTTTGCGTTCCCGCCAAAGCCATTGTTTCAAAAACATTTTCGTTTGCTTTTAGCAATTTTTCAGGCGTGGCTCCCATCCAAAGTCCAATTTTTGGATGAAAAAAACAATAGCAAAATGTCGTTGGATATAATTGAACCAAATGCTGAAAAGTTTCGATAAAGTCGAATTCAGCTAAAGGAACTTCTTCACTTCTTGATAAAACTACTTTTTTAAATTCTTCGTTTTTAATAGCTTGAATTCCCTGCGAAACTAAATATTCGTATTGAAATTTAGCTTCAGGATCAAAATTCAAATCATCAATTTCAATTGATTCAAATGAGGTTGTTTCTTTTTTTAAAGTGATAATCTCAGATTCGTTTTCTGGAATGAGAACTAATTGTTTTTCATCAAAAGAAGCGAAAACAAACCCTTTTTCGCTATAATCAGAAACTTTATATAATGTATTATTTTGCTGTAAAATGCAAACAAAGTTTGCTGAGTTGGGTTTTGAATAAAGTACAAAAGGTAAATTTTGCTCTTTATGATTTTTAATTTTTAAGAAAAATGGATTCATAATTTATTCACTTTTCTTTCTTTCTAAAACCATATTCGTCAATTTGCAAAGCGAAATTAAATTGCCTGCTTCATCGGTAATTTTAATTTCCCACAGATGAACTGTTCTTCCTTTATGAATAATTCTCGCAGTTCCAAAAACATAACCTTCACGAATACTTTTTAGGTGATTTGCCGAAATTTCGATACCTCTTACCTCCTGCTCTTTCGGATTGATAAAAAAGAAAGAAGCTGCACTGCCTACACTTTCTGCCAAGGCAACAGAAGCGCCGCCGTGCAATAGTCCCATTGGTTGATGAACGCTCGGATTTACAGGCATTTTTGCAGTTAAGAAATCTTCTCCAGCGTCAATATATTCAATTTTGAGCGTTTCCATTAATGTGTTTTTAGAAAACTCATTACAGCGCGCCAAAATCTGCTCTTTTGTATAATTCATTAAAATAAACTTTAAAAACGTAAAATTAAAGAAAGATAAGACACAAATCGAAAAAACGGATTCTAAAATTAAAAATCAATTATGAACTTGTCAGTTTTTTGCTATTTTTACAAAAACAATCGAACATAGATCTTTGGCTTAGAATTATTTTTTTATGCCACAGATTACACAGATTATCAAAGATTATTTTTTTTTTAGCATAGCAAAAAATCTTTTTAATCCTTTTAATCTGTGGCAAAAAAGAAAAACAATAATGCGTCAATACTTTGCACTTTTAATTTTCGGGATCATTCTAGCTTTCAGCTCTTGCCGAACTGACTTTGATACTGTTGCCAGTTCTGGAGATTTAAAGTTTTCAAAAGACACCGTTTATTTGGATACCGTTTTTAAAAATATCGGCTCTAGCACCTATCAATTAAAAGTTTATAATCGAAGTAAAAAAGACATTTCGATTCCGATTGTGCAATTCAAAAAAGGTCTAAGTTCAAAATACAGAATGACTGTTGATGGAATGAGCGGCATAAATGGAAAAATTTTTAAAGATGTAACGCTTTTAGCGAAAGACAGTTTGTACATTTTTTTAGAAACCACAGCAGATATTACAGACGCCAATCCGACCGATTTTTTATATACTGATGAAATTCAGTTTGACAGCGGTGCAAATCTTCAAGAAGTGGCTTTGGTGACTTTAATTCAAGATGCCGTTTTCTTATATCCAAATCAAAATCCGGACGGAACAAAAGAAAAAATTACAATTGACGGTAAAGAGGTTGACGGATTTTATCTTAACGAAAATGATCCTGTAAACGGAAACGAACTTCTTTTTACCAAACAAAAACCTTACGTAATTTATGGTTACGCAGGAGTTCCTGAAAACAAAACCGTGAATTTTGAAGCTGGCGCACGAGTTCATTTTCATGCCAATTCAGGTTTGTACGTTGGGAAAAATGCAACTCTTCAAATTAACGGAAGTGCTTCAACAACAGAAAAACTCGAAAACGAAATTATTTTTGAAGGTGATCGTTTAGAACCACTTTACTCGGATATTCCTGGACAATGGAAATCAGTTATTTTAGAGAAAGGAAGTACAAATCATTCAATCAATCATTTAACTTTAAAAAATGCAATGATTGGTTTAGATCTTAGAAGTCCATTAAATACAGCTGAAATTAAAAATACTCAAATTTATAATTGTGTAGAATACGGCATTTTAGCTCAAAATACTCAAATTGTTGGCGAAAATATTGTAATAAATTATGCCGGTTTAGCAAGTTTATCTTGTGTTTATGGAGGTGATTACAAATTTACACATTGTACTTTTTACAACAATTGGTCAAATCCTTCTCATTTCGCAGTAAATTTGAGTAATAATTTGAAAGGAGCAACGCCTGAAACAAATCCGTTAACTCAAGCTACTTTTAACAACTGTATTATTTATGGTTCGAATTTTAATGAATTCAATTTAAGCAAAAATACTGCCTCCGCTTTTGTTTATCAATTAAATAATTGTTTGCTGAAATTCGGAAGCACTTCAAATCCTGATTATCAATTTAAAACAGATCCGACGCATTATAACAATATTATTCTGAATGAAAATCCGAAGTTTTATAACGTTTCTCAGAATAAATTCAATATTGATAAAACTTCTGCCGCTTTCGCGAAAGGGAATCAAGCGTATAACATTCCGTTGGATATATTAGGAATTACAAGAACTTCTCCGCCAGATTTGGGCGCTTATCAAAGTCAAGATTTTCCGAAGTAATCATTTTTAACCATATAAGTAATTTAAGAAAAATAAGTTCTTTGTGAATTTTGCTCGCAAAGACGCAAAGTCGCTAAGATTTAGATGAAAAATTTAAAAAAAACTTTGCGCCTTCGCGTCTTTGCGAGATTAAATTTTCTCCATTCTGCAAATTCCTCGTATTTACTTTAGAAAAATTTGTAATTCCATTTTAAGACTCGCTTGCTCTTGATGAAGTCTTTTTTTGACATAAAATCGAAAAGAAACAAACGTTTACAAAGAAAAATTGAACATCAAAAAATGTTAATTTTTGAATGAGAAAACCAGCAAAAAAATTGCATTTTTAGGGCAAAAAAGAGTGGAAATAAATTATTAAAAAGGCACACTTTGTTGCTTTTTTTTTCGGTTTAGATTGACTAAATTTGCACCTCAATACAACAAACTACACAAATGATCCATTTCTTTGAAAACCAAAGCAAAACTGTTTTTGCCGTACAAACGCAAAACGAAATTTCAGCTCAAGACATTTCAAAATTAAACTGGCTTTTTGCCGACGCGAATAAGATTGAAAAATCTGCATTGACAGGTTTCTTTGTTGGTCCTCGCGCTACTATGATTACACCTTGGAGTACAAATGCTGTAGAAATTACTCAAAACATGGGAATTTCGGGCATTATCAGAATCGAAGAATTTCATCCGGCAAAGGAAGATTTTACTGATTTTGACCCAATGCTTTCTCAAAAATTCAACGAATTAGATCAAGAAATCTTCACTATCAATATTCAGCCTGAACCAATTTTAGAAATTGATGATATTGCTGCTTACAATAAAGTGGAAGGTTTAGCTTTAAGCGAAGAAGAAGTGGATTACTTAAACAATCTTTCGACTAAACTAGGAAGAAAATTAACTGATTCTGAAATTTTTGCTTTCTCTCAAGCAAACTCAGAGCACTGTCGTCATAAAATCTTCAACGGAACTTTTGTAATTGACGGCGAAGAAAAAGAAACTTCTCTTTTCAAATTAATCAAAAAAACATCTCAGGAAAACCCTAACGATATTGTATCTGCTTACAAAGACAACGTTGCTTTTGTAAAAGGACCAAAAGTGCAGCAATTTGCACCAAAATCGGCAGACAAACCTGATTTTTACGAAATAAAAGAATTTGATTCTGTTATCTCTTTAAAAGCAGAAACACACAATTTCCCAACAACAGTGGAACCTTTTAACGGAGCTGCAACAGGTTCTGGAGGAGAAATTCGTGACCGTTTAGCAGGAGGTCAAGGTTCGTTGCCATTAGCAGGAACTGCAGTTTACATGACTTCTTACTCTCGTTTGAAAGAAGACCGTAAATGGGAAAATGCTGTTGAAGAAAGAAAATGGTTGTACCAAACGCCAATGGATATTTTGATCAAAGCTTCAAACGGAGCTTCTGATTTCGGAAATAAATTTGGTCAGCCGCTTATTACAGGTTCTGTTTTAACTTTCGAACACTCTGAAAACGACCGCAAAATTGGTTACGATAAAGTAATCATGCAAGCGGGTGGAATTGGTTACGGAAAACTAGATCAATCAATTAAAAAGAAACCACAAGAAGGCGATAAAATCGTAATTCTTGGAGGAGAAAATTATAGAATCGGAATGGGTGGTGCTGCGGTTTCTTCTGCAGATACAGGAGCTTTCGGTTCAGGAATCGAATTAAATGCGATTCAGCGTTCAAATCCAGAAATGCAAAAACGTGCTGCCAACGCGATTCGTGGTTTAGTAGAAAGCGACAATAACCCAATTGTTTCGATTCACGATCACGGTGCGGGTGGACACTTAAACTGTCTTTCTGAATTAGTGGAAGAAACTGGAGGTTTAATCGATTTAGATAAATTACCGGTTGGAGATCCTACTCTTTCTGCAAAAGAAATTATCGGTAACGAATCTCAAGAAAGAATGGGATTGGTTATCGGTCAAAAAGATATTGATACGTTGCAAAGAATCGCCGACAGAGAGCGTTCGCCAATGTATGAGGTTGGAGATGTAACGGGAGATCACCGTTTTACATTCGAATCAAAATCAAATGGTTCAAAACCGATGGATTATGCTTTAGAAGATTTCTTCGGAAGTTCTCCAAAAACGGTTATGACAGATAAAACTATCGACAGAAAATATGCTGATGTAGCTTATTCAGCAAATGACTTCGAAAGTTATTTAAAAGACGTTTTACGTTTAGAAGCAGTTGCTTCAAAAGACTGGTTGACTAACAAAGTTGACCGTTGTGTTGGTGGAAAAGTGGCAAAACAACAAAATGCAGGTCCGTTACAATTGCCTTTAAATAATGTTGGAGTTATGGCTCTGGATTATTTAGGTAAAGAAGGAATTGCAACTTCTATTGGGCACGCTCCTATTGCGGCTTTGATTGATCCGGTTGCTGGATCTAGAAATGCTATTGCCGAATCGTTATCAAACATTGTTTGGGCGCCAATTAAAGATGGCTTAAAAGGAATTTCATTATCTGCAAACTGGATGTGGGCTTGTAAAAACGAAGGTGAAGACGCTCGTTTGTACGCTGCGGTTGAAGGTTGTTCAGAATTTGCAATCGAGTTGGGAATCAACATTCCGACAGGAAAAGATTCACTTTCGATGAAACAAAAATATCCAAATGACGAAGTAATCGCGCCGGGAACGGTTATTATTTCGGCTGGTGGAAATTGTACAGATATTAGAAAAGTAGTTGAACCAGTTTTACAGAAAAACGGAGATTCCATTTATTATATCAATTTGTCTCAGGATGATTTCAAATTAGGAGGTTCGTCTTTTGCACAAATCAGAAATACAATCGGAAACGAAACTTCCACTATAAAAGACGCTTCTTTCTTCAAAAATGCATTTAATACGATTCAGGAATTAATCGGCGAAAGCCAAATTTTAGCGGGTCACGATATCGGAAGCGGTGGTTTAATCACAACTTTATTAGAATTGTGTTTTGCTGATGTAAATCTTGGAGCTAAAATTGATTTCTCTACTTTCGCTGAAAAAGACTTATTAAAAATCCTTTTTGCTGAAAACATCGGAATTGTATTCCAAGCAAAATCAGATGAAGCTGTTGAAGATAAATTGAAAGCTAATAATATCGAATTCTTCAAAATTGGTTCTGCAACTTCTACAGCAACTTTAGAAATTGCAGATTACAAATTAGACATTCCAACTTATAGAGACGTTTGGTTTGAAACTTCTTATTTATTAGATCAAAAACAATCTAAAAACGGAACAGCAAAAGCACGTTTTGAAAACTATAAAAATCAGGTTTTAAATTATACTTTCCCAACACATTTTACAGGAAAGAAACCAGAAATCGACAATTCTAAACCAAGACCAAAAGCAGCTATTATTCGTGAAAAAGGAAGTAATTCTGAGCGTGAAATGGCAAATGCAATGTACTTGGCTGGTTTTGATGTAAAAGACGTTCACATGACGGATTTAATTTCTGGACGTGAAACGCTTGAAGATATTCAGTTTATTGGAGCTGTTGGAGGATTCTCTAACTCAGATGTTTTAGGTTCTGCTAAAGGTTGGGCGGGAGCTTTCTTATACAACGAAAAAGCAAAAACAGCTTTAGATAATTTCTTCAAAAGAGAAGACACTCTTTCTGTTGGAATCTGTAACGGATGTCAGTTGTTTATGGAATTAGAAGTGATTAATCCTGAGCATGAAGTTCACGGAAAAATGCACCATAACGAAAGCCAGAAACACGAAAGTATCTTTACTTCTGTAACAGTTCAAGAAAATAACTCTGTAATGTTATCTACTTTGGCTGGAAGTACTTTAGGAGTTTGGGTTTCTCACGGAGAAGGTAAATTCAAATTACCTTATGCAGAAGATCAATACAACATTGTTTCGAAATATGCTTACGAAGGTTATCCTGCAAACCCTAACGGATCTGATTATAACACCGCAATGATGTGTGATAAAACAGGAAGACATTTGGTTATGATGCCTCACATTGAGCGTTCGACTTTCCAATGGAACTGGGCGCATTATCCAAAAGACAGAAATGACGAGGTTTCTCCTTGGCACGAAGCTTTTGTTAATGCTAGAAAATGGATTGAGAAAATCTAAAAATATATTTTTATTAAAGCGCCCGAATTTATCGGGCGCTTTTTTTATAGCCACAGATTAAAAGGATTAAAATGATTTTTCTAAACTTTAAAAAAATAATCTTTGATAATTCTTTTAATCTGTGGCCATAAAAAACATCCCAACGCTATCCCCACATCGTTAAGATGTTATTTATTTTAATCTTTAAAAGCTGAAGCAATTCCAGTTACAATATTGGCAGTTCCAAAAGCAAATAATCCAGAAGCGATTGCCGTTTGTCCAGAGAAATATTGGCTTTCGCGAGCTATAATACTAAAAATTGTTCCGCCAGCTAATCCGGCAATTAAACCTAAACCAATTGTCGAAATAATCCACCAAGGTTCTGGTTCTGGAATCGGATGTTTCTTTAATAATTCGCGCCACCATCCAGGATACTTTGTACCGCACCAACCCATCGCTAAGAAAAAAGCAGTTTCCATAATAATTTAATTTTATGTAAAGCCTACTCTTTTGCTTTTCGGCTTCCGCATTATGACTGGGATAAAAGTAAGATTTAGGCTTTTTAATTATGTTATGAAATTTCCCGTTTTTGAAAGGGGAAAAATCCCCTTTTTTGTGCAACTTAATTTTATTCAAAGCAAACCATTAATAAGCCCTAAGTCTAATTTAATAATATCTTAAGGCGCTTTATTGGTCTGTATTTCATGCGATAAATAACTTTGTTGCATGGAAAAATGGAAACAAATCTTAGTCGCTGCAATTTTATTATTTGCCTTTAGTCAAAACTCATTTAGTCAAAAAACAAATTCGATAAACGGAACCGTTTCGGATGGAAAAACGCCTATCGAGTTTGCCGATGTGGTTTTAAAACCTGTAAATGACACAACCAAAACAGCTGCATATACTGTTACAGATGCTTCTGGAAAATTTATTCTGGAGAACATTAATCCTTCAGATTATATTTTAAAACTGAGATTGATTGGCTTTAAAACATTCACTCAAAAAATAAAATACACTGGAAATTCAATTTCACTTGGAAATATCACTTTACAAGAAGATGCCAATCTTTTAAATACGGTTGTTGTAAATTCTCAGAAAAAACAAATTCAAAAAACTGACGAAGGTTTTGTTTTTAATGCGGTTTCTAATATTTCGCAATCTGGCGGAACAGCCATTGATATGCTAAAAAACATTCCGACTGTTGCTGTAGATGCAGATGACGCGATTTCACTTAGAGGAAAAACACCTTTGATTTTAATTAATGGAAAAAATTCTGCCATTACTGATATGAATCAAATTCCGGCGAGCAGTATTGAAAGCATAGAAATTATTACAAGTCCGACGGCAAAATACGATGCCAATGCAGAAAGCGGAATTATCAATATTAAACTCAAGAAAAATAATTTAAACGGATTAAATGGTTCGGCGGTTCTTGGCGCTGGTTTTGGTGCAAAAGGAAGAATGAATAGTTCGGTTCTTTTGAATAATAAAACGGATAAATGGAATATTGGCGTTGCATACGATAATCGTTTTGCAGGAAGAACTAAAAGCATAAAGGGCGAAAGAACAAATTACTTTATTGATGATGAGCATTTTATTAATCAGAAAAGACAAGACCAAAGAACAGAAGGTCTGCAGAATTTAAAATTCAATGCTGATTTTTCTCCAAATGAAAAAAATACGTTTTCGTTTGAAGCACTTGGAAACCTAGAAAATAAAGACAATGATGAAACTTTAAAAACAGCTATTTTCAATAATTCTTCTCAGTTTTTTTCTGGAAATCAGCGTCATTCAATGGAAATACAAAAAGCTAAAGCGGCAGAAATGGCTTTCAATTATGACAGAAAATTTGCGGACGACAGAAAAAGCTTAAATGCAAGTATTACTACTTCATTCAATTTCGGAAGAGAAAATACCGATATTGATACGAATCAATATGATGAAAATGAAACTATAATTGGATATCCCTTTTTACAGCGAACTCATAATTATGCAAAAGAAAACATTTCAAATGCGATTTTGAATTATGCTTTTCCAATATCTGAAAAATCAATTATCGAAACGGGATATAAAGGAACTTTCAGATTCTTTAATTCTGATTTTCAAAGCGCCGATTTTGTCAATGATGAATACGTTGTAAATCCGTTAGTGAGTAATATTTTTGATTTTAATGAACAGATAAATGCCGTTTACGGACTTTGGAATTCTTATTCGGGTTCTAAAGAAAATCAAAAATGGAAATACAATCTCGGACTTCGTGCCGAACAAGTTTCGAACAATGGGGAAACAGCAAATGGAAGCGACAGTTTTTCAAATAATTATACCAAATTTTTTCCGTCGGCTTCTGTGCAATTAAATTTAAAATCAGACGAATCAGTAAAATTAGGTTATAGTAAACGTATTAATCGCCCAGATTTAGAAGACTTAAATCCGTTTGTAGATATTACAGACGCTTTGAATCCACATGGTGGAAATCCGTATTTAAAACCTGAAATTATTCATATTGCAGAATTAAGCTATAATAAAGAATGGGATAAATATTCTTTTTCTGGAAATGCTTTTTACCGAAATGCCAATAATGCAATTAGACAATATTCTATTTTACAAGAGAATGGCGCGGTTTTATTACAACCACAAAACATTGGAAACATGGTAACTTATGGATTGGAGACAATCTTTTCTTTCAAACCACTTTCATTTTATGATGCCAATATCAGTTTAACAGCTTTTCAGCAAAATATTGATTCCGGCAATTTAGCTGACGCGGAAGATGTTGTCAATAAAGCTTTTAGCTGGTACGGAAAAATCATTAACAATTTTATTCCGTGGAAAGGCGGTAAACTTCAAATTATCGGAAATTACAATTCTGCTGTGGCAACTCCGCAAGGAAAAAGAATTCCTATTTATAATGTAGATATGGGTTTTCAGCAAAAATTAGGAAAAGGGAATGCGAGATTAGGTTTAGTCGTAACCGATATGTTTAATACTTTAGAAAGCGGTTACAAAAACAATACTTTATTATTTAGAAACAACAGAACTTCTAAATCTGACACACGGGCTTTGATGGTGACTTTTGCTTATACTTTTAGATCAGATTTTAAAGAAAAATTACTAGAAAATCAGTTTTCTACGGAGTAAAAACTTACCAAAAATCATTCAATAATAAAAATTTCATTCTTGTATTTTTAAGGTTCATTTCTATTGAAAATTTAATTTATATTCGCCAAACCAAAAATCGGATATTAGATTTTTTCAGTCCCAAAAACATTAAACCTACATAGAATGAAATTTTTAAAATTACTTTTTTTAAGCAGTTTATTTTTAACTGTTTTTCAATCTTATTCTCAAATCAAAGTCGATCAGATTACCTATAAAATTCACGATCACTATATTACCACCACTATCGGATATCCGGTAACGGGAACTTTTATGTCGGAAGGTAAAAAAGAACCAATTGTGCAATTGAATCCAGATGGAAGCGGTATTTTTCAGTTTGAAGATTTAACGAAAGAAAATATTGTTTGGGGAATCGAATGCACCGAAGAAGGCGTTCCTACTTTTAAAGAAGGGTTCAATAGTGCTACTTATACTTTTTGGTATAGAGATAAAAATAAGGAAGACTGGAATTACACGCAGTTTTCAATTCACTTCAATAAGAAGAAAATGTTCATTATGGGCGAACGTATGAAAGATTACGAAGATTATAATGAGATGCAAAAACAGTATTCTAAATAAATTTTTCTCTATTTTTTGTAAAATTTGCTATTAAAAAGAAAACGTTTTCGTTGAATTTTAATAGTACTCATAAATTTTGCCATTTAATTATATAAAATTAAAAATCATTCCTAAATTTTATTTAATTTGCAGTAAAATTCAATATATTAAACATGGTTCCAATCACACGCCTTTTTGATTTTCCCTACTATCAACAAGAAACTTACAACCTTCCAGTCGCTCTTGCAACCAAAAAAAATGGAGCTTGGGAAAAAACATCTAGCCAGGAATATATTGCAAAAGCAAATGCTGTTTCGAGAGCATTATTGCGCATGGGCGTTCAAAAAGATGATAAAATTGCTTTAATTACTTCAAATAATAGAACCGAGTGGAATATCATGGATATTGGTATTTTGCAGACTGGTGCTCAAAATGTTCCAATTTATCCAACAATTGCTGAGGAAGATTACGAATATATTTTAAACCACAGCGGCAGTATTTACTGTTTTGTTTCTGATGATGAAGTCTATCAAAAAGTTCAAGCTATTAGAGCTAATGTTCCGACTTTAAAAGAAGTTTATTCTTTTAATGAAATTTCGGGTTGTAAACATTGGTCAGATTTACTTTTAGCTGGCGAAGATGAAAGCAATCAAAATGAAGTTGAAGCAAGAAAAGATAGCATTAAAACAGACGATTTAGCAACGATTATTTATACTTCTGGAACAACCGGAAGACCTAAAGGTGTAATGCTTTCGCATAAAAATATTGTTTCGAACGTTTTGGACAGCGCGCCAAGAATTCCGTTTGATCCAGGAAAAAGTACAGCATTAAGCTTCTTGCCTATTTGCCATATTTTTGAAAGAATGATTTTGTATATCTATCAATATTATGGTGTTTCAGTTTATTTTGGAGAATCTATTGATAAAATTAGCGATAACTTAAAAGAAGTTCGCCCGACTGTAATTACGGCTGTTCCGAGACTTTTAGAGAAAGTTTACGATAAGATTTATGCAAAAGGCGCTGAATTAACAGGAATCAAGAAAAAACTGTTTTTCTGGGCAATTGATTTAGGTTTAAAATATGAGCCATACGGTGCAAATGGATTTTGGTATGAATTCCAATTGAAAATTGCCCGCAAATTGATTTTCAGCAAATGGAAAGAAGGTTTGGGCGGAAATCTAGATTTAATGGTTTCAGGAAGTGCTGCTTTACAGCCACGTTTGACCAGAGTTTTTGCTGCGGCAGAAATTCCTGTTATGGAAGGTTACGGTTTAACTGAAACTTCTCCGGTAATTGCGGTTAACGATCAAAGAAACAAAGGTTTTAAAATTGGTACAGTTGGAAAACCAATCCGTAATCTTGAAGTAAAAATTGCCGAAGACGGCGAAATTCTTTGTAAAGGTCCAAACGTAATGCTAGGCTATTTTAACGATCCTGAAAAAACAGCAGAAGCTTTACAAGATGGTTATTTCCATACGGGAGATATCGGAGAAATTGACAGCGAAGGCTTCTTGAAAATTACAGATCGTAAAAAAGAAATGTTCAAAACTTCTGGAGGTAAATATATCGCGCCGCAAATGATCGAAAATGCGATGAAACAATCTCGTTTTATTGAGCAGATTATGGTTGTTGGTGAAGGCGAAAAAATGCCGGCAGCTTTTGTTCAGCCGAATTTTGAATTTGTGAAAGAATGGGCTAAAATCCACAAAATTACTTTAGGAAGTACTGACAAAGAAATCAGCGAAAATAAAGACGTTATCAAACGTATCGACGAAGAAATCGAAGGTATCAACAAGAAATTCGGTCACTGGGAACAAATCAAACGTTTTGAACTTACGCCAGATGTTTGGTCTATCGACGGCGGACAACTTACACCAACGTTGAAATTGAAACGTAAAATTATTAAAGAGATTTATAAAGATCTTTACGCAAAAATCTACGGGAACAATTAATAAATCAAAATAATATAACCAAACGAAAACGGCTGTCAATTGACAGCCGTTTTTAAATTTGCGAGTATATCACTCAATGACCAATGTCATTCTAAATATTCTAAAATATTATCTCGTTTTCTAGAAGAAAAAGTTTTTAAAATCTAGAAAGAAACTTCTTTTCTTAGACTTTTTCACAGACTTTTCTTTTTTCTCAAAAACAGCTTTAGTTTTCTCAATCCGTTTAACTGGTTTTATTTCTTCCGTTTTAGAGATTTCGTAAAACTTTTTGAAAGGTCTCGGATGAAAATCAACCAAAATTGCAGCCATGTTAATAGCGTCAATGTTTGATGGATCTGTTTCTCCTTTAAGGAATGTTTCGATAGGTCTAAACTTATCTTTTTTCTCCTTAAACTTATTCTTTTTCGAATGATCGAATTCTAAGCCCAAAAGATTGCTGAAAACATTCAGATCCTCTTTTGTTGGGTTATTTTCGAAAATCAACCAGCACAAATCACGAAGTTTTCCACGAGAAGGTTTGTACAAATAATCAAAGTATTTCCCTTCTTTTTCGATTTCGTATTTTTTTCTAATTGCGTTTTTATATTGTTGTAATGTATTGTTTTTCATGGTGTTTTTGGTTTTGTAATTCTTGGGAATCTCAGGAAATCGAAGGTTTTTCTAAGAAATCCAATATCACAAAGTCTAAAAGCACCATTGCTTTACCAGAGAAATATCTCTAAATGATATATATAATTTTCCTAAAATTCACCTTTCCATTCCATAGGTTAATAAGTCCTAAATCCATTTTTCCGCTCGAGGCAAATGGCGGCTCACTAAATTCCACTTTATCTGTTTGACTACTATCGTCTGACCTAAGTCCTATTTTTTGATTCATCCTTAAATTTTTATTGTTTTTTATTAAGCTTCTGAGGTTCTAAGATGCTAAGCTTCTAAGCTTTTTAAACCTTTGTCCCTCTGCCCCTTTGTTCCTTTGTCCCTAAGACAAAAAAAAAGCACCCGATTAAAGGTGCTTCATAACAAATACGATATTACTATCCTATTGCCTATATTGATGCACCGACATGTAAAAGCATTCACGACCTGAAGTCGAGGCTACTAATCCTGCGTTGTGTATGTATAATTTAAAACTCATTTTATTTATTTTTTAATTGTTGTTGTTTTTATTATTATTTATTGCAATTGACATTGTTATTGTTATTGTAATTTGTTTCAATTTTGTTTGGCAAATATATGATGGAAAAATTCATATTTCCAAATGTTTTTTAAGAATAATTTTCTGACTATCAATTAGTTACATATAAAATAGAAGCAAAGAAATTCCTGTCCGCAAACTGATGCAGATCTCGTTTTGTATCAAATGACTGTTACTCATCAAATTACTTTTCAAGAGGATATTTCGCTATTTGGTTTAATCATGAAACATTTGGTTAATTATTTTTTTTAGTTTTTTTAGTTATGGTTTGTTTTTCTATCATTTTTTTGTCCTATTGAACGATTTTTTGTCCTGTTGAGCGAAGTCGAAACATTCTCAAACTATTTCAAACAAAAAAAGCGTCCCGAAATTAGGACGCTTTTATATTTTATGTTGAGTTGAACTCTAAATTCTACATTTCAGTTTCATAAAAATACATATTGCATCCAAACACCTCAGCTGGAAAATCTCCGGCTAATTGTTCAAATTTTTTGCTTACTGAAAGTATCATACGTATTTTTCTGTTTATTAATTACAGATACAAATGTAGTATATTTTATATTAATTTAACAAAATGTACTTAAAATATATTTTTTTTATAACAAATCAACCTTTATTGAGACAAGCTTTCTGAATCTGCTTCTCTGAAAATGGCGATAACGTTTCTGCCAGATTTCGGCTGGTTCTTAAACAGCTCAGTATTTTTTGCCTTAAATTGATATCGTCCCCAAACTCTGTATGCATTAAAAGCTCGAAGATTTCCTGCAAATACATAGGCTGTTCTTTGTAATCTCCCTCAAACAATTCGTCTGAAATGAAATTAATTACGGATGGCACTACATCACGATGTGTTGGCTTTTGATTTTCTTTTTGCATAATAGAAAATTTTAGATGCGCGAATACCTCGCTTTAGGTGTGCAAAACATTCAAAGGAATGATTTAGGACAGTTTCCTGTTCCTTCACCATGACGAGGTATTCGTTTATGTTAACTTAAAAAAAGTTTTAAGGATTTCTCCTTTGATTGTTTTGCATTGCAAAGATATGCTTTTATTTTAAAAATAAAGAAAAAACTTACTTTTTGCTTTAATATAAAATTGATTCAACTTTCTTCATTGCTTCTATAAATGGCAATGGTTTTGACTTAGAGTTAATATAACTATTATTAGAATTGTCAATTAATAAATTAATGTGGAATATTCCAGTATCTTCATCCCTTGCCTTTAATTTATCTTTTATACCTAATAATACTTTTTGAACTTGAAGATAAGAAGTCTCAACTTTCGATAAATTAGAAACATACTGATCTAGAAAACTTGCCGAATTATTAAATGTCTTGTCAAATTTTTTATCTAAATAAATTTTATTAAAAAAAGATTCTATCATATTATAATCTTTAACTACATCGTAGTCTGCAAAATAATTTGAATGAGCGGAAGCATATAAATCAGTACCCAAAAATCTGTAATAAAACTCAATAGCTCTTTCAGACTTTACTTTAAAAAGTACATTTAAAGAGTCCGATATAAAACTCTTATTAAAATCGTCATCAATATTCTCTAAATATTCGAGAGCTTTATTTTCACAAAAATCATTATCTAATCCCTCTTCTAATAAAATAGAAATTGATTCCCATGCTTTGAAACTATATAGATCAATACAACATTCTTTGAGCAATTTTACATCATTTTCTAGTTTATAAAAATTAAATAATTGCTTTTTGAAATTATATTCTCTTTTGTGATTCAGTAAATATTCTCTAATTTCTGGAAAGACCTCTTTTAATAAATTCTCAATGGCATAATTTATATGTTTTTCCAAAACATATGTTGTAAGATTTAAAGTCTTAATATTTTCTTTTATCCTTTCATCAAAGGTGTTTTTATCAATAATTTTTTCTTTAAAAAAATCAAACCAACTTTTATCTTCATTATAGCTACTAATTTCTGGAATAATTAAAGAATTAAGCAGAAAATCTTGAGGCAAAACCAAATCTAATTTCCTTGAAAAATAAACAACATCGTCCCATTTATTATAGTCTCCTAATTGCGAAAACCCATAAGAATTTACAGCAAAAATTTCATTAAAATTTATTTCTATAGTTTTTTGCTTAACCCAATCTCCTATGTCTTTTTTTTGGAATTCAGAAATCTTAACTTTATCTGTAACTTTTTCATTACTCTTAATTTCGTTTTTTATTTCATTAAATATAAAGTTATCATCTTTTATGAGTTTCTCTACATCAGCAAATAAAGCTGGTCTCTTTATTTGATAAATTAATCGACTTAATATCTTTAGTGATTTATCAATTTTATTTGCATGTCCATTTTTTTGATACCATTTAAAATGGATTTCACTAAATCGTTCCTTACTAATTTCTTTTCCATTTTCATTGAAAACTTGCTTAATCTCGTCAAGCAACTCATCCCTTTTAAATAGTATATCCAAATTCATTTGAGGTTTTTTTTCAAAATCTTCCTGAATTTTTAAAATCTTTTCATCTGAATACATCTCCTCATTAAAAGAGAAACCTATTTTTATCATTTCATCATTAAAAAACTTAGCTAAATCTCTCTTGTTAGCATTTGCAGTAGCATTCCTAAAATATTCTATTTCTTTATATTCAACATCTATTGTTGTTTTAAACTTTTCAATTACATACCAAATATTTTCATCATTAACTAAAATCGATAATACATAATTAACATCTTTAAAATCATAAGATTTTATTAAATATTCAAAAATTCCATTAATGGATTTTCGGCTAATTTTGGATATTAATTCACTTATTGGTCGTTCAAAATAAAAATGTGTTTTTTGTATATCTAATTTCTTGAACATTTTAATAATAAATTGATCATCATTACTATCAAATTCCACACATTTTTGTATTAATTCATCCTCATCAGTAGAATAAATATCTATGTTATTATTGCTGTCAAAATAATACTGGGCAAAATTCATGAATTTATCAGAATCTCTAATTTTTAGTATTAATTGATTAAGTACATAACTATTTCCTCTTGATACATCATCTTTTTCCAGCCTTGGTTTAATATTATTTTCTCTTAAAAACTCTTCATTGATAAAATCATAATATAAATCAATGTAATCAAATTCATTAATTATATTTAAAATTTCAACATTAATTTGTTTACTGGTTTCATCCTTAAAAACATGCAATATTTTTCGCAAATAATCCTCATCATTATTACAAATATTCATTCTTGAAATACAATGAAGCATACTCGATTTAATTTGTTTTGAATTATTATTATCTGATAAATATTCAATTAAAAAAGCCTTAAACCAAGTTTGTTTTGTAGTTGATATTTTTCCAAAGAAGCTAATTAAATTCAAAGCAGAAATCCTCGCTCTAAAATGTCTTTCTTCGTCTTTTATAATATTACTAAGATAATCAAAGTTTATTTGACAATCTCCAAATCTTGCAATTTCCTCTATACTAAAAGTTCTGTCAGTGCCTATCCAATACGTTTTTTCAATACACGTATCTTCAAAATATTTTTGAAAAACTCTCTCTCTTATTGCTTCCGTAATTCTATCATTTTCAGCTCTAAATAATAATTCTGGTTCATTATCTACCAAAAAATCAATTAATTGTTTAAACTTAGATGTACTATGATCTAAAATATTTAGTAAAAATGTTATTGTATTAAATAATAGTGGATGTGTTTTATTTGTTCCAGTGATAAAGATAAATTTTTTAATATCTTCAAATTCTAAATCAGAGATTAATAATGAAGCAAAATATTCTTGAATATTTCTATGCTCAAAATTCCATCTCTTTGTTTGGAGTTGAAATTCAATAAGTGGATTTTTTTGAAATTCTTTAAAATCGTGGGAATCTTTTTTAACAATCTTGAATAAATCATCTTCACCAAATATGTTGGTTTGCATCAATTCATTTATTAAAGATATTTTTTTACAATAATCATTAATAAGAGTAATATCAAGAGTAATTTTTTTTAGCTTTTCATTTTCATCAATAAAGAACCTGCTTTCAATATATTCCTTCCATAATTCTGCATTATTTGTTGGAAGTTTTTTTTTGTCATTTACATAATTTGCTAAAATATTAACTTGGAAAGGCGATTTAAGAAAACTTACATCTAATTCATTTAAATTAAGAGAGTCAACAATATCACCACATTTATTTTTCAAAAGCTCAATACTTTGATCATACATTAAATCTTTTAGATAATAAACTTTGAAATCATAAACTCCTTTTACGATTTTTTCGTAGACATTTGTTCTACAACTAAGCAAAATCTTAAATTCTCTTTCTTCTATTTCAAGTTTTTGAATAAAATTTTCAAGCTTAGATGTAAAATCCTGAATATCCGTAATTTCATCTATCCCATCCAAAATAAATACAACTTTCTGAAATCTACGAAACATTAAATTAATGTAATTTTCAATTGTATTTACAGCTGTAAAATTTTTTAAATTCCTAAAAACTGGAACAAATTCGTTATCTTTATCATTCCAAATTTCATTAGCAAAACACTCTAATTCAACTGTTTTACCTAAACCTGGATTACCAAGTAGAATTACTTTATTATTATTTTTTAAGATATTAAGTAAGGTTAATGTATTTTGATTTTCATTAAAAAAATTTAAAATATCATTATTTTCATTTTCAAAATAAAATCTATTTAATAAAAAATCGTTGTCCTTAATATCAACAAATTTAATTTTATCACTTTCTGATAAAGTGCTTTTTAAGATTTTAGGCAATAAAAGTTCATCAAACTCATCTGTCGAATTCAAATTAAGATTTTCTATATTCGTCTGAATGATATTAGATCCTTCATTACCTTCATTAATAAAAATCGTTTTTTTATTAATTCCTAAAAGACTAAAAAGTTTTCCTAACATACTACCTTATCGTTGTTCGAATATTAGAATCTTTATTTTTTTTATTCATGACTTCAACATTATTATCACCTGAAATATCTGTATCAATATCAGTATTTTCATTTTTAATATTAGTCACTTTTGAAAGTTTTTCTTCAAAAAACAAGACAATGAGAGCTATAAATTGAGTAATAATTGCAATTAATGGTTCCTCGTTTTTATCTTTTAGATACCAATTAACTGCTATTACTAAAACTATAATATTAAGAGCAATTATTATGTATTTTATTTTTTTATTCATTTCAGACTTATGTTTAATCAAATATACAAATTTACTAATACTAAAGTTCTCAAACATTTCATTACTCCTAAATCCCAAAAAAGCTTTTAGAATTCCTCGTCGTTTCCTCCGCCACTTTAGCTAAAGTAATTCCTTTAAACTGTGCAATTGTTCCGGCAACATACGGCAGAAAAGCGGGTTCGCAACGGCGTTCGTGGTATTTCTTCAAAAGGCTGTTCGGGACATTTTTAGGAAGCATAAACGGCGCATCGGTTTCAATCATCATTCGGTCGAGCGGTACGTACTGAATGACTTCTTTTAAATGACTGAAACGTTTGGCATCAGAAATCGCTCCCGTAAAACCCAGATAAAATCCGTTATCGAGATAGGTTTTGGCTTCTTGCGAAGTTCCCGTAAAACAATGCACAACGGCTTTTGGCAATTGCGGTAAATAGTCTTTGGTGATGTTCATAAAAGAATTAAAAGCTCTTCTCTCATGCAAAAACAAAGGTTTCTGGACTTCAATCGCCAATTCTAATTGGGCTTTGTAACATTCTTCCTGTTTGTTTCGGGGCGAAAAATCACGATCAAAATCGAGTCCGCATTCGCCAACGGAAATAACTTGTTTCTGCTTTAATAAATTGCGCAGTTTCGAAATGCTTTTTTCATCGAAACTCTTCGCATCATGCGGATGAATTCCTGCCGTCGAATATAATATTCCTGGATATTGTTTTGCGATTTCTAATGAAGCTTCGCTGTTTCGTACGCTTGTTCCCGTGAGTATCATTTGCGATACATCGGCGTCGAGCGCGTCTTGTACGACATCGTCTATGTCGTTTTGGAATTGTTTGTTGGTTAAATTAATTCCGATATCTATGTATGTTTTCATTTTTTTTTATTTTTTGCCACGAAGGCACTAAGACACAAAGTTTTTTTTATTCTTTGTGTTGGTTATTATTTTGTTAATCTCGCAAAGGCGCAGAGTCGCAAAGTTTTTTTACGCAGATTTAAAATGATTTAAGCAGATATGCCCAGATTATTTATAAAAATCTTTTTAAATCCGCTGGAATCTGCAAAATCTGCGTGAAAAAATTATTTAAGCTCAAAGCAACCACAAAGTTGTCATTTCGACGGAGTAGAAATCTTCGCGAGAAACTCTACAAAGATTGGACTCACGTTGTGGAGCTACTTGCGGAGATTTCTCCTTCGTCGAAATGACATAAAATGAGAGTAATCACTGTGATGAGAAACCTTTGCAACTTTGTTACTTTGCAACTTTGAACCTAAAAGAAGATCTAATCTTCTTTACTTCCATCATCTGCCATTCTAACCAGTTTCGGTGTAAACTTCGCCACAACATCAACCAAATCCTGTTGCGCTTCCATCACCTGATTGATATCTTTATACGCCATTGGGGCTTCGTCTAGACCTGCGCCGATAAGCGTAACGCCATGATCTTGCAGGATGGATTTCATTTCAGTTTGTGTGATGTTTTTTATGGCTTGAGTTCTACTCATTTGTCTTCCTGCCCCATGCGAAGCCGAATTAATAGCGTTCTCCTCTCCTTTTCCTCTCACCAAAAATCCCGGTGCAGTCATACTTCCTGGAATGATTCCCATAACGCCTTTTCCCGCTGGAGTTGCTCCTTTTCTATGTACGATCACTTCTTCGCCGTTCCAGATTTCTTTCCAAGCGAAATTATGGTGGTTTTCAACTTTGGCTAAAATCGTTGCACCCAAAGCGCATTCCATTTTATTATGGATAATCTCGTGACAAGCCGAAGCGTAATCTCCCGCCAAATTCATCGCCAGCCAATATTCTTGTCCTAATTGTGAATTCATATCCAAATACGCTAAGTTTTTGGCCACTTCTGGAAGTTTACATTCGTCTTTGGCGATTTTAGTATAATGTCCGGCAATTGTGGCGCCCATTCCGCGTGAACCAGAATGCGTTAGCAAAGCGACGTATTTTCCTTTTGGAATATTCAAAACTGCATCGTCTTGCGCAAATTCCATGATTCCGAATTCCACAAAGTGATTTCCACCACCCGAAGATCCTAATTGCGACCAAGCTTTATCTTTCAAATTCTTCACAAACGGATTCATATTGAACGTTTCGTTCTCTAAAACCGCATGATCTGATTTGTACTGACCGTGAAATCCGTGACCTGCTCCAAAAATAGAATTCGCAATTAATTCTCTTTTGAATTTGGCTTCGTTTTCAAAGTAAAAATCTTCTGGAATATCGTAAACCGACAACGCCATTCTACATCCAATATCAACACCAACGCCATACGGAATAATGGCATTTTTTGTGGCTAAAACTCCGCCAATTGGTAATCCGTAACCTTGGTGCGCGTCTGGCATTAAAGCTCCTGCAACCGTCACAGGCAGTTTCATGGCAACTTCCATTTGTTTTCTGGCACCGTCTTCGATATGATCTAATCCGTAAGCGGAATAAGCATTCGGATTTTCATTTAAAGCAATAAAATCTTCTGGTTTTTCATTCGATTTTTCGATTAAAGCTACAGCCAATTTGCTGAAGATTTTATCGTCGATATAGTTCTCTGGAGTTTCTAGAACGTTTTTGAAATTGGCAATCATTTCGTCTCTTGTGAATCCGTTTCTTTTACTGTTTATTTTTAAGGCAATTCCGATTATTTTTCCTTCTGGGAATCCTAATTCTAATATATCTGTTCCGTTTATTTGTGTTTTCACTTTTTTGTTTTTTAAGGGGCAAAGGTTCAAAGTGACAAAGTCGCAAAGGTTTTTTACTGCTTCGCAGTTATTTTACGTAGTTTTTTTTCTATTTTTTTGTTCAGCGAAGACATATTTCTCGCAAAGTCGCTAAGACGCAAAGTTTTATTAAAAGTGATTAACATACAGTTTGTCATTTCGAGGAACGAGAAATCTTCGCAAGTAACTCCGCAATCAAAATCGCCAATCTTTTTCTTTTTTAAGTCACAGATTATGAGGATTAAAATGATTTTCTCTTTTTTTGTCATTTCGACTGAAAGGAGAAATCACACTAGAAACTCCGTACAGAACGTCGCCAATCTTTGTCGAATCCCGCGTGTGATTTCTCCTTTCAGTCGAAATGACAAACCTTATGCTTAATTTTATTTATATGATGTTTTTCAACATCGATTTTTTTTAATTATAAAAGAGGTAACATTTAGGAATGGTTTAAATTTCTTTGGAACGAAGGAACCATTTCCCGACGACACTCTTTTTTTAAGAGCAATAATTGATAAGTGACTTTAGGATTCGAACCTAATAAATCAACCGACGAAGTAACACTTATACACGGCATCTTATTTTTTGAAAAAGTAATAATTGATGAGAGTATTTTGAAACCTTTACGAAGTAGCTCTCACACACGACATTTTTCAGTTTTTAAAAAGAAGTAAAAAGCAATAAGAGAAACGGGGCTTGTCTTGCCAGAGTCGAACTGGATAACCTTGCTGATTTTACAACTTCGCTATTCCTCCCCAAATTTGAGACGAAGTAACTCTTATTTACGACATTCTTTTTTTTATTTTTTAAACAAGGCAACAAACGATAAGTGAAATTTACGTGCTCTACCACTGAGCTACACTTCCTTTTATATTTTTTTTCTTGCGGAAGTGGCGGGGCTCGAACCCGCGACAACGTCGTTAACAGCGAAGTAACACTTATCTACGACACTTGTTTTTTATTCTTATTTTCAATGAACTAATTTCTTTTACAAATATTCAAAACATACTGCGCAATTATTTTGCGCAGTAGATTCTTTTTTACAATTCGATTCGGTTAATGTAATTCAAAGCACTGTTTTTATCTTCTAAAGCATTCAAAACATCAAATACTTTATCTGACCAACCGGCTATTAAATATACATCGTTTTTTTCGATGTTTATTGGTGACTGACCGTAACCAGCCAAATCAAACAAATACAATTTTGCATTTGGAGCGATCTTTTTGTATCGGCTCCAGGAGTTTGCAAAGGAGTCTTTTGTGTACGCATTATTCCACATTTGAACATCTGTAAACAACATTACCTTGTTTACAATTTCTTTTCGGCTGATTAAATCTTCCAAAACCAAATGACCGTTTGTAGCATAACCTACTTCACCTTCACGTTTGTAATATTCGTTAACGTTGGCTAATATGCTTCGTTTTGGCATATTGATTATTTTCCAACGATCACCAAACATACCGCTCATTACATTTTTACAACGGCTTTGCATTAACATACCCAACATCAAACCAATATCGTAAAGCAATACTTTACTTTTTGCTGAAATTGGCTGTTGCATCGAACCCGAAACGTCACACGCAATTACAATAGATGTATTCAAATCAAAACCTTTTATGTTTTGTGAACTTACCTTAACAGCATCTTCTAAAGCATCTAAAACCATAGAAGCGAATTTAAAATTCAAATCTTTCACTTCACGATACGCTGCTAAAAATCGGAATGGCAATTGTTTGGAGTTGGCGACAGCTTTTTCGTTAGAAAGGTAATCGCATACTTTTTGGATATGAAAACCAGAAACATTCGCTTCTAAGATATTTCGTAAGTTACGCAACAAAGCCATGTAACCTACTTTACCGCTATCGATCAATTCTTCCCATTTCTGGGTGAAAGCTTTTTGTTTTTCAAATTCGTTATAAAACTTTATTTGACCTAATTGCGACAACTCCGTTTCCCAAGTATATGGTGTTTGCAAAGTATTCGTTGCAACTTTATTAAAAATTGCTTGCTGTGCTTCGTCTTTTGCTTTTGGATGAACCAAAAACAAGGCGTCTTTTAATTTAACCACACCATCGCGGTTGTATTTTGCGAATTGATATTCGTCAAATTTATTAAACGAAACCGCCAAACCTTTTTGGATTTGCTTTGACAAACGATTTAATTTTTTAACGCCGTTTCGTTCGTTTGCCATTTGATAATAAGCCAATAATTCTGTTATCTCGTCTGCACGCTGAATTACGTGTGTTATCATTTTACTGATTAAAGAATCGCCTGAATATATTTTGGCTAATTCAACAACCAAAACCAATGGTACAGAACGCATATGCATTTCGTTACGTGCATAAACCGCCAACTTTGCCACAAATAACGGGTTACATTTTTTGATCAAGTTTTTGATTCGCTCTAAACGAGTTGTATCTTTTTCATAAAACGAAGCACTCAAACTTGTTGTTACAACTGCAGCATATAATTCGTATTCTGATGTTAAAGAAAAAGCTAGAGCATTTTCATGATTAACTATATTGTTTTTCTCTTTTGCTAAAAAATTGAATTTCATAATTTCTGGTTTTTAAAATTAGACAATGATTATTGTTTTATTTCTTGAGCAAAGATTTCAAAACCACTACGCAATTATTTTGCGCAGTAAAAAAAGAATTTTAAATTTGAGTAAATATTAATTTGAAAAAAGCGCGTAAGTCCAAGAGGGGCGGCATATTTATAGATATTTCTAAATTAGAAAAAATAGTCCCAGAGGGACGAAATCTTTATAACAACTTTTCAGTATCCTTTTCAAAAGCCCCAGCGGGGTGACATATGTATTGATGAAATATAAAAATTGAAGGTGTCGCTCCTCTGGAGCTTTTTAACCGTCGTTTACAAATTGGCTATAAATATTACGCTCCTCCAGAGCTTTTCATAGATAAAAACAAAAACACAAGATGAATTTAAAGGAAATCTATTCTGAATTACTTTCTAATATTGGCTTTTCAGCGAATGAAATTCAGCAAAATTGGAACGATCTAGAAAAGTCATATTCAGCGAAATCAAGACATTATCATAATCTCACACATTTAAAAGAAATGATTGTCAGTTTTGAAATATATCGTGATCAACTTCAAAAGCCAAACGAAATATTATTTTCAATTTTCTATCATGATTTTATTTATTCGGCTTCTAAAAAAGATAACGAACTCAAAAGTGCTGAATATGCTTTGGCGATTTTAACTAAAAATCACACCTTAAATAAGCAATTAGTTTTTGATATAATCTGTGCGACACAGCAACATCAACACAATTCAATCGAAGATATTAATTGGTTAATCGATTTTGATTTGAAAATCCTCGCTAAAGATTGGAACGATTATAAAATCTATTTTGAACAAATTAGAAAAGAATACCGCATTTATCCTGATTTTCTATACAAACCCGGGCGCGCAAAAGCGTTGAAGCATTTTCTGGAGAATGAGTTTATTTTTCAAACGGATGAGTTTAGGGGTTTGTATGAAGAAAAAGCTCGGGCTAATATTGAAAAAGAGATTTTGTTATTAACGTAAATGCGTGAGGGATTGAGGCGGTATCCTTTTGTGAAATGAAATGGAACAAAAGATTTAGCCGAAAGCCCGACCCGAAGGGACACGCCCAAAATATGCAACGACGAATTAATCTCGCAAAGACGCGAAGTCGCAAAGTATTTATTTAAAGTATTAATTAAACGCGCAGTTTGTCATTTCGACGTAAGGAGAAATCTTCGCGAGAAGCTCTACAAAGATTGGCTTCTCGATGCGGAGTTACTTGTGGAGATTTTTCCTTCGTCGAAATGACAAAAAATGAGAGAAATCATTCTAATCCTTATAATCTGTGGCTTAAAAAATAAAAACTTTGCGCCTTCGCGACTTTGCGAGCAAAACACACACCGCAATGTCACAAAACAAAAACGCCTTAATACGATACAAAACAATCGATAAATGCCTTCAGAATAAATACAGGCAATGGACTTTAGAAGATTTAATCGAAGAATGTTCTGAAGCTTTATTTGAATATGAAGGACGACAGAATCCAATTAGCAAGCGAACCATTCAGATGGATATTCAGTTGATGCGAAGTGAGAAATTGGGTTATAATGCCCCAATCGTGGTTTACGATAAAAAGTATTATAAATATGAAGACGAAGATTTCACGATAACCGATATTCCGCTGACGGAAACCGATATGAATGTTTTGACCGAAACGGTTTCTATGTTGAAGCAATTTAAAGATTTCTCATTATTTAATGATGTATCGGATATTTTGCAACGTTTGGAGGATAAAATCTACGCCGAAAAATCGCATACAAAACCAGTTATTTATCTGGATAAAAACGAAAACTTAAAAGGTTTGCATTATTTGGACGAAATATATCAAGCGATTATCAAAAAAATGGTTCTGATTATTACTTATAAATCTTTTAAGTCAAGAGAAGAAACGAAATTCCATTTTCATCCTTTTATATTAAAGGAATTCAACAATCGTTGGTTTTTGGTGGGAAAGAAAAAAGCTTCCCAACCGATTACCAATTTAGCTTTAGACAGAATCATTTCTATAGATTACGATTTTAATCTTCCCTATTTAGAAGAAGATTTTGATGCCGATGATTATTATAAAGATATAATTGGCGTTACGGTTAATTCGGGATTAAAAGCTAGAAGAATCGAATTATGGGTTGACGCTTCCAATGCCCCTTATGTACTCACAAAACCGTTGCATGAATCTCAGCGTTTAATTAAAGAAAACGAAGACAGAAGTGTCATTATACATATATATGTAATACCAAATTACGAAATGGAACGGCTTTTATTAGGTTTTGGAAGCTGTGTTGAAATTTTAAGGCCAGAAGGTTTGAGAAATCGTATGAAAAAGATACTTCAAGACGCTATTTCCCGCTATGAATCAGAACAAACAAATGAATTAAATTTATAATTTTTTATAGAATAGAGAATTTTATTCGTTTTAAAAACCAAAAAGAGATTTTTACTGCATTAAAAATGTTAAAATCTAAAAAAAGAATAGTATATTACACTTAAAATAAACAACCAAAACCCTCTAAATCAGGGATATTTTATAACTAACCAAAAAATTATTAAAAAATTATATGCATGCATAGTATTTTTTAATTATATTTGAAATCGATATAGTTACCTATGAAAGACAAAACGATAGATTATATTTTAAGAGCGACATGGCAGGCTGTTTCAAGAATGTATAACGAAGAAGCTGCTAAATACGACGCAACAATGGCGACAGGATTTGCTCTTTTAAGTATGGACAAGGAAGAAGGAACTCCATCAACAGCTTTAGGTCCAAGAATGGGCATGGAAGCCACCAGCTTAACAAGAACCTTAAAATCTATGGAAGAAAAAGGTTTAATTGTTCGCAAGAAAAACCCAAGCGACGGCAGAGGTGTTTTAATCTATCTGACCGATTTTGGAAAAGAAAAAAGGGATTTATCTAAAAATACAGTTCTGAAATTTAATGAAACCGTTAGAAAACATGTTTCTGAAGAAAAACTGAAACATTTTATTGAAGTCTCGGAAATCATTAATGAATTAATTCATGACAAAAACATATTTAATCAAACAGAAAACGCAGAAAACGAATAGCATTTCGTAAGACAAGAAATAATTCAAAACCCTGCAAAAAACAAACAAGTAACAAATTATGAAACGCACAATTAAAAAAGTTGCTGTAATTGGATCCGGAATTATGGGTTCAGGTATAGCTTGTCATTTTGCAAACATTGGTGTCGAAGTTTTACTTCTGGACATTGTACCGCGTGAACTGACCGAAGCTGAAGCTAAAAAAGGATTAACACTTGAAAGTAAAGCCGTTCGCAACCGTGTGGTAAACGAACATTTGGCGAATTCATTAAAATCAAAACCATCTCCTATTTACAGTCAGAAATTCGCAAACCGAATTACAACTGGAAATACAACAGATGATATGGCAAAAATTGCTAATGTTGACTGGATTATTGAGGTTGTAGTTGAACGTTTGGATATTAAGAAATTAGTTTTTGAACAAATCGAGAAATTCCGTAAACCGGGAACTTTGGTTACTTCAAACACTTCTGGTATTCCAATTCACTTTATGAGTGAAGGAAGAAGCGAAGATTTTCAACAACACTTCTGCGGAACTCACTTTTTTAACCCTGCGCGTTACTTAAAATTATTTGAAATTATTCCTGGTCCAAAAACTTCAACTGAAGTATTGGATTTCTTAAACGAATACGGATCTAAATTCTTAGGAAAAACTTCGGTTGTTGCTAAAGATACTCCAGCGTTTATTGGAAACAGAATTGGTATTTACGGAATCCAGAGTTTATTCCACTTGGTAAAAGAAATGGGATTAACAATTGAAGAAGTTGATAAATTGACTGGACCAGTAATTGGTCGTCCAAAATCGGCTACTTTCCGTACCGTTGATGTTGTTGGTTTAGATACTTTGGTACACGTTGCCAATGGTATTTACGAAAACTGCCCGAACGACGAACAACACGAATTGTTCAAACTTCCTGATTTCATCAACAAAATGATGGAAAATAATTGGTTAGGAAGCAAAACTGGACAAGGTTTTTATAAAAAAGTAGATAAAGATATTCTTTCTTTAGACTTAGATACATTAGAATACCGCGCTGCAAAAAAAGCAAATTTTGCAACTTTAGAATTAACTAAAACGATTGATAAACCAATCAATCGTTTTAAAGTTTTAGTAAAAGGAACAGACAAAGCAGGAGAATTCTACCGTAAGAGTTTCGCTGGAATGTTTGCTTACGTTTCAAACAGAGTTCCTGAAATCTCAGACGAATTATACAAAATTGACGATGCCATGAAAGCTGGTTTTGGATGGGAAAATGGTCCATTCGAAATCTGGGATGCAATTGGTGTTGCAAAAGGAATCGAAATCATGAAAGCAGAAGGTTTAGAGCCTGCTGCATGGGTTACTGAAATGTTGGCTTCTGGAAGCGAAAGTTTCTACTCTGTAAAAGAAGGAGCAACTTATTTCTATAACATTCCAACAAAATCACAAGTAAAAGTTCCTGGACAAGATTCATTTATTATTCTGAACAACATTCGCGAAAGCAAAAAAGTTTGGAGCAACAGTGGTGCAATCATTCAGGATTTAGGAGACGGAATTTTGAACTTAGAATTCCAATCTAAAATGAATACAATTGGTGGTGATGTACTTCAAGCTATCAATAAAGCAATCGACTTATCTGAAAAAGAATATCAAGGTTTAGTTATTGGAAACCAAGCAGCGAATTTCTCTGTTGGGGCTAATATCGGAATGATTTTCATGATGGCGGTTGAGCAAGAATACGACGAATTGAACATGGCAATTAAATTGTTCCAAGATACAATGATGCGTGTTCGTTATTCTTCAATTCCAGTTGTTGTAGCACCTCACGGAATGACTTTTGGCGGTGGATGCGAAATGAGCTTGCACGCTGATAAAGTCGTTGCGGCTGCAGAAACTTATATGGGATTAGTTGAATTTGGTGTTGGAGTTATTCCTGGCGGTGGAGGTTCTAAAGAAATGACTTTAAGAGCTTCAGATTTATTCCGCAAAAACGATGTGGAGTTAAACGTTCTTCAAGAGTATTTCTTGACAATCGCTATGGCTAAAGTTTCGACTTCTGGTTATGAAGCTTTTGATACTGGACTTTTACAGCACGGAAAAGACGTTATTGTCGTAAACAAAGATCGTCAGATTGCTGAAGCTAAAAAACATGCATTGTTAATAGCCGAAGCTGGCTATACACAGCCAATCAGAAGAAACGATATTAAAGTTCTAGGAAAACAAGCTTTAGGTATGTTCTTAGTTGGAACAGATCAAATGCAGGCTGGAAAATACATTTCTGAGCACGACAAGAAAATCGCAAACAAACTGGCTTACGTAATGGCTGGTGGTGATTTATCTGAAGCAACTTTAGTATCTGAACAATATTTATTAGATATCGAACGTGAAGCTTTCTTATCTCTTTGTACGGAGAGAAAAACTCTGGAGCGTATTCAATATATGTTAACTAAAGGAAAACCGCTTCGTAATTAGATAATAAGATGCAAGAAACAAGAAGCAAGACTTTAGAAATATCTTGCCTCTTGCCTCTTTCTTCTAATCAATCTTAAAAAACAAAAACAAATGAAAACAGCATATATAGTAAAAGCATATAGAACAGCAGTTGGAAAAGCTCCAAAAGGTGTTTTTAGATTTAAAAGGCCTGATGAATTAGCTGCAGAAACGATCCAGTTTATGATGGATGAGTTGCCTAATTTTGATAAAAAACGTATCGACGACGTTATGGTAGGAAATGCCATGCCAGAAGCAGAACAAGGTCTTAACGTTGGACGTTTGATCTCTTTAATGGGATTAAAAGTAGAAGACGTTCCTGGTGTAACTGTAAACCGTTATTGCGCATCTGGACTTGAAACTATCGGAATGGCGACTGCTAAAATCCAATCAGGAATGGCAGATTGTATAATCGCTGGTGGTGCAGAAAGTATGAGTTTTATTCCGATGGGTGGTTACAAACCAACTCCAGATTATAAAGTTGCTGCGGCAGGTCACGAAGATTACTACTGGGGAATGGGTTTAACTGCTGAAGCGGTGGCTAACCAATACAAAATCTCTAGAGAAGATCAGGATGAGTTTGCTTACAACTCTCACATGAAAGCGTTGAAAGCACAAGCAGAAGGAAAATTCGACAAACAAATCGTTCCAATTACTGTTGAGCAGACTTTCATTAATGAAAATGGTAAAAAAGAAACAAAATCATACGTTGTAAAACAAGACGAAGGACCAAGAGCTGGAACTTCTGTTGCTGCTTTAGCAGGTTTAAAACCTGTTTTTGCTGCTGATGGAAGTGTAACTGCTGGTAACTCTTCTCAAATGAGCGACGGTGCAGCATTCGTTTTAATCATGAGCGAAGAAATGGTTAAAGAATTAAACCTTGAGCCAATTGCAAGACTTGTAAACTTTGCTTCTTCTGGTGTTGAGCCAAGGATTATGGGTATCGGTCCTGTAAAAGCAATTCCGAAAGCATTGAAACAAGCGGGATTAACATTAAATGATATCGAGTTAATCGAATTAAACGAGGCTTTTGCTTCACAAGCTTTAGCAGTAACTCGCGAATTAAATATAAACCCGGAAATTGTAAACGTAAACGGTGGAGCGATCGCTTTAGGACACCCTCTGGGATGTACAGGCGCTAAGCTTTCTGTTCAGTTGTTCGACGAAATGAAACGCAGAGGTAATAAATACGGAATCGTTTCGATGTGTGTGGGGACTGGACAAGGTTCTGCGGGTATTTACGAGGTATTATAAGACTTTTTAGAGGAAAGAAGAAAGACTTTCTATTTGGGATGAAAAGTTTTTTTTAGATAGATTTTCAAAAAGTAATAAAAAACCTACTTTTTAATTTTTCTTCTTATCTTGCCTCAAAAACATGAAACACAATTTTAAGAATTTGAAAATTTGGATTTTAGCTATGGAAATTACAAATGACATCTATAAACTAACTTCTACTTTTCCAAAATCAGAAACGTATAGTTTGACAAGTCAAATGAATCGATGTTCTGTTTCAATGCCTTCTAATATTGCTGAAGGTTCAAACAGAGGAAATAAACACTTTCAGCATTATTTGAATATTAGTTTAGGTTCGTCATTTGAATTACAAACACAATTGTTGATAGCTTTTCAAAATGACTATCTATCCAAAACAAAAACAGAAGAAATAGAGAACAAAATAATTGAATTTCAAAGGATGACATCAGGTTTCATAAGTAAGTTGAATTAAATCTTGCTTCTTGCTTCTTTCATCTTTTACCTAAACAAAAAACAAAATGGCAGATACAATCGAAAAAAACGTGACTCGTGGTGGTCAGTTTTTAGTTAAAGAAACAAAATGCGAAGATATCTTCACACCAGAAGATTTCTCGGAAGAGCAGTTAATGATGCGTGACTCTGTAAAAGAGTTCGTAGACAAAGAATTATGGGCGCATAAAGATCGTTTTGAGAAAAAAGATTACGCTTATACAGAATCATCTATGCGTAAAGCTGGTGAACTAGGACTTCTGGGAGTTGCAGTTCCAGAAGAATATGGCGGATTAGGAATGGGATTTGTTTCTACAATGTTGGTTTGTGACTACATTTCTGGAGCAACAGGTTCGTTCTCAACTGCTTTTGGTGCTCACACTGGGATTGGAACAATGCCAATTACACTTTACGGTACTGAAGAACAAAAGAAAAAATACGTTCCAAAATTGGCTTCTGGAGAATGGTTTGGAGCTTATTGCTTAACTGAACCAGGCGCAGGATCTGATGCTAACTCAGGAAAAACTAAAGCTGTTTTATCTGAAGACGGAACTCATTATTTAATTACTGGTCAAAAAATGTGGATTTCGAATGCAGGTTTCTGCAGCGTTTTCATCGTTTTTGCTCGTATTGGAGATGATAAAAATATTACAGGTTTCATCGTAGAAAACGATCCTTCAAACGGAATTTCTATGAATGAAGAAGAACATAAATTAGGAATTCGTGCTTCTTCTACTCGTCAGGTTTTCTTCAACGAAACAAAAGTTCCAGTTGAAAACATGTTGTCTGAAAGAGGAAACGGTTTCAAAATTGCAATGAACGCTTTAAATGTTGGTCGTATTAAATTGGCTGCTGCTTGTCTTGATGCTCAAAGAAGAGTTACTTCTGGAGCGGTAAAATATGCTAACGAACGAATTCAGTTCAATACGTCCATTTCATCTTTTGGAGCTATCCGTTCTAAATTAGCTGAAATGGCAACTAATGCTTACGCTGGAGAAAGTGCTTCTTACCGTGCTGCAAAAGATATCGAAGACAGAATTGCAGCTCGTGAAGCAGAAGGAACTTCTCACCAAGAAGCTGAATTAAAAGGTGTTGAAGAATATGCTATTGAGTGTTCAATCTTAAAAGTAGCGGTTTCTGAGGACGTTCAAAATTGTTCTGATGAAGGTATTCAAGTTTTCGGTGGAATGGGATTCTCTGAAGATACTCCTATGGAAAGTGCTTGGAGAGATGCTCGTATCGCTAGAATCTACGAAGGAACAAACGAAATCAACAGAATGCTTTCTGTAGGTATGTTGATCAAAAAAGCAATGAAAGGTCACGTAGATTTACTTGGACCAGCAATGAAAGTTCAAGAAGAATTAATGGGAATTCCATCTTTTGATACTCCAGATTTCTCTGAATTATTTGCAGAAGAAAAAGGAATCATTGCAAACCTGAAAAAAGTTTTCTTAATGGTTGCTGGTAGTGCTGTTCAAAAATATGGTCCGGATTTAGATTCTCACCAACAATTATTGATGGCTGCTGCTGATATCTTAATCGAAATCTACATGGCTGAAAGTACTATTCTTAGAACTGAGAAATTAGCTAAGAGAGAAGGTGAAGATAAAGTAAAAGAGCAAATCGCTATGGCAAAATTATACTTGTACAAAGCGGTAGATATCGTAAACTTAAGAGGTAAAGAAGGAATCGCTTCTTTCTCTGAAGGTGACGAACAACGTATGATGTTAATGGGATTAAAACGTTTTACAAAATACACAAACCTGCCAAACGTAGTGGCACTAAGAGAAACAATTGCCTCTAAATTAGTTGCAGAAAATTCATACTGCTTCTAATATCAAGATAGTTTTTAGCTTTTAATTTGTTATAAACCCGCACAAGTCCGAAACTGTGCGGGTTTATTTTTTCAGATTTTAATATCGAAAGATTTTAACTACAGGACGCAAGTTTTTTGCATTAATTTGCAAAATATTCGTTAAAATTATTATTTTCATTCAGCTGGCATAACAAAATATCAAATTTATTGCAGTACTTTTAGCTTTCTAAAAAACTCTAAAAACCAGAAAAATGAAACAAACTACTCTAATTGCTTTATTTTTAATGTGCTTTGGCATCTCGAATACTTTTGCTCAAAAAAATAAAAAAATGGATATTATTGCCTACTACACAGGCGATTATAAACTGATTGATGAATACGAAGTTGGTAAATTAAATCAAATCATCTTTAGTTTTTGCCATTTAAAAGATGGAAAATTGACTGTTGATTCTCCAAAAGATTCAATCACTATAAAACATTTAGTTTCTTTAAAGGCTAAAAATCCACAATTAAAAATTATTGTTTCACTTGGTGGTTGGGGCGGCTGCGAACCTTGCTCCGCTGCTTTTTCAACTGCTGAAGGACGCTTGAAATTTGCAAAATCAGTAAAAGAATTAAGTGATTCTTATAAGGTTGACGGTTTAGATTTAGATTGGGAATATCCATCAATCGAAGGACTTCCAGGACATTTATATCAACCTGCTGACAAACCTAATTTTACTGAATTGGTTAAATTATTGCGTACTACCTTAGGCAAAAAATATGAATTGAGTTTTGCTGCAGGAGGTTTTCAAAAATGTTTAGATGAGTCTATCGATTGGAAAGCTGTTGCTCCATTTGTAAACCGCATTAACATTATGAGTTATGATTTAGTAAATGGATATTCAAAAGTTACTGGTCATCACACTCCATTATACAGCACAAATCCGAAAGAAGAATCTACAGATAGAGCTGTTGAATTTTTATTGAAAGCAGGAGTTCCTGCTGAAAAATTAGTAATTGGAGGTGCATTTTATACCAGACAATGGAAAAACGTAGAAAACATCAACAACGGATTGTATCAAGCTGGAGAACATTTTGAAGGTGTTGATTTTAAAAACTATGCTAAAACTTACACAGAAGCTAACGGATGGAAATATTTCTGGGATGATAAAGCTAAAGCGCCATATTGGTACAATGCAACAACAAAAACTTTTGCAACATCAGATGATTTAAAATCCATTAAGGCAAAAGCTGAATATGTAAAAACTAAAAAATTAGGCGGAATTATGTTTTGGGAACTTACTTTAGACAGTTTCCGTGACGGAATGGTAAATGAAATTTACAAAGTAAAAACAGAAAAATAATTTTTGTTTAACTCACAAAAAAAGGCAGTTGATTTTATAAACAACTGCCTTTTTCTGTCTTTAGATAATAGTAAATTTATTGAACTTTTGATTTGTCTAATTCACCAATAAATGGAATAGCCTCTAAAATTTCACTACGAATAATGGTCTGTAAATAAACTTCTAACTGAATAAATTTTGCCGCATTAATTGATCCAATTGCTTTTTTCGCTTTTGAATACGTTTTACAATATAGTTTTTCGTAAGCAATATGATTTTTCAAAGTTCCTTTTGCCAATTCATCTGCTTTTGCATCTGTCAGAGTTTCATAATTTGCAGCATAATCATTTATCAATTTAAATTTGGTCTGACCTAATGCTTTTCGTTGCGTTTCATAATCATCATATACTTTAGCAAAAGCAGAAGCTTGAACATCAGACAAATTCATGTATTGTTTCACTAGTTCACTTTTAGATTTTCCATAAACACTTTGCACAACTTCTAAATCTTCCGTAAAAGAAGATTGCGCATAAGATGAAAACGAGGCAATTGCCAAAATAAGAATAAGACTTAATTTTTTCATAATTAAAATTTGTTTTGGGTTGTTTTTAAAAATTTTATACTTCAAACAATATTGATTTTTAACACATTAAAACATATTTAATAGGATGAGATTTGGGTAAGTTCTTTATTTTTTTACCTTTTCTTCTGGAGCACGAATAATTCCATCGTAACTAATAGGCGCCCTGTTAACACTGTTTATTGATAATGTTGCCGATCCGTTATAAAATATTCTAAACATTAGATCGTAAGTATCGTTGTTACCTTTTACAGTTGCCTGAAAATTAATGTTTTTAGATTTTTTTCCGACCTTAATATTTTCTGGTTTGCCTTCAAATTTCATTCCGCCATCACCGTTGTATGCTACATTAAAGGCGCGTCCAAAAAATGGCAAATCACAAGAAGTTGTATCCGTATTAAATTTTAAGAAATACGAATAATCATTTAAAATAATTAATCTACCGCCTTGCGGTGTAACTTTTTGAGCTTCAAAAACAAAAGTCTTAGCATCAATCAATTCTTCAATTTCCTTTTGTTTTTCTTGAGCTTTTTCTGCCTTAATTTCTTTCTTGGTTTTTTGCTGTGCAAAAACTGGAAAACTTAACAGACATATTAGCAATAAAATAGGTAGTCTAACTGACATAAAATATAAATTAAAGTAGAATTATTTTTCTTTTTTGGTAAATCGCATCATGGCAATATCGCCAGAAATAAAATTTAAAGTTTTTCCATCATCAGTAACATCAAATGATGTTATCTTTTGAAGTGTATTCATATAGACTTGTTCGCCTTGATTATCCAAACACATCATTTTAGTGACCGCCATAGGCTGAGTAAAATCAATTTTGTTGTCTGTTATAATCAATTTTCCTGTATAAGAATTACAGCTATTATTTCCTGAAACTCTATACTCTTTTGTGTCAAAATTTATAGTTGGTTTTTTATTTGGATATAAACCATCAAATGTAATTCGCGGTCCAGTAATATAGTTCAGTTCCCAAGTGCCATCAAGTTGTGAAGCGGCATTATTAATTTTGCTTTTAGAAGCACTACACGAAAGTAATATTAAACTAAAAAAAACGAGAGTAAGAATCTTTTTCATATAACTTTAAATATTAAATATGAACGAATTAGAGAAGTTTGGCTCCTAAAAAAATGCTTTGAAACCATAACGAATTTAAGCAATATTTTTCGGTTTTGTGCTCAATCGATATTAAATTATAACGTATAGTTTGACTTTTTTTTAACTTTTAGAGTTAAAGTATTCCGTTATTTTATGTTAAATTTACTTAATCTTTAATTAAAAATGCCCGTATATATGAAAAAACTAATCGTTTCTTTCGCTATAATTACAGCTTTAATCGTTGGCTGTAAGACAAATAACAAATCAAATGACGCAAAAACTTTGACAGTTGCTTTAGAACCAAAAAGCAATAGTAAAGTTGGCGGAACAGCTGTTTTTACTGAAAAAAATGGTAAAGTTACCGTTGTTGCAAAAATGACAGGTCTAGAACCAGGAGTTCACGCTATCCATATTCATGAAAAGGCAGATTGTAGTTCTGCCGATGGAAGTTCTGCCGGCGGACACTGGAATCCAACTTTCAAAAAACATGGAAAATGGGGCGTTGGAGAATATCATAAAGGAGATATCGGAAACTTTACTGCTGATGCAAAAGGTAACGGCTCTATAACGCTAACTACAGACGAATGGTGTATTGGATGTGGAGACAGTAACAAAGACATTCTAGGAAAAGGTCTAATTGTTCACGCAGGAACAGATGATTTCACCACTCAACCAACTGGAAATGCGGGAGGAAGAGTAGCTTGCGCAGGAATTATCAAATAAGAAAAATCATAATAACCGCTATATTTTCACAAAAAATAGCGGTTATTTCATTTAAAATTAATTCTAAAACAAGAAAAAGACATAGCTTTGCATCAGCAAAATTAAGTCAATGATTAACCCATCAGCACCAGGCTGGATCGATAAGTTTTTTAGTGAACAGAAGTTTTCAGAAGCAATTCCTTTTGAAACAGTAGATTCATTTTACTATAAAGTAAGAGAAACGGGGTTTATATATGGCCATATTATTGCTATAGATTCACAAATCCCGATTCCGATTAAAGGATGGTTTAAAACCGAAATTTCTAAAACAGCGTTACTTAACACGCTTTATCATGTTTTTTGTTTAGAAAAAAGAAATTCGGAACCTAAAAATTTTATTTCAGAAGTTTTAAAGTTTTACAAACAGATGAATCCAGAGGGGTTTAATTTGTTTAAAATCTTATTGCCTAAAGACACTCCTTCTCTATCTCTAGAAAATATAATTGATCAAAGAGTTCAGACAAACGATAGCATTATCAGTAAAAACTTTTCGCATTTGGTAACCAATGCTTTATTATTTATTGATGTTTTGGCTTTTAGACAATATTTAGAACACGGTCAAATTCCAGAAAAATATCTAAAACGTATTGAAGAAACCGTTCTTGGAATTGTAGGTTTGGCTTTGAAAACCAAAACTGTAAAATCACAGCATGATGATTTATTAATTAAACTTTTTGAAGCATCAATACGGTATTCAAAATTCTCAAAAGTAACTGTAGAAACTTTAGAAACTTTGAATCTTGATTATTTTAAAAATAAATTAGAACAATATTACCTGATCGACATGGCTGGAATGGCTTTATGGAGCGATGGTGTTGTTGAAAATGAAGAATCTTATTTCTTATACGCTTTAGGCTCTACAATGGGCGTTTCTGACGATTTTGTAACACAGAGTATGGATACAACCAATACTTTTATTACAACGCATAGAAAGAAAATTCCATATTTTAATTATTCAAATCCTGTTAAACATTTCTACGATCAAATGACGCATAGCGTTATAAAACTGATTGTCAGAAATAAAAACAGATTGGTTAGAGAAATTATGCAAAGTAAGGAACTTGTTGTACTGCTTGCCTATTCTACAACAAGAGATTTGGATGCAAAAGAGAAGAAAAAAGTAAAAAAGCAGCTTTTAGACATTTGCAAAACCATTCCGTCTCTGACTATATTTTTGCTTCCTGGAGGGAGCTTGCTATTGCCTATATTAATTAAGTTTATACCAACAATGTTGCCATCGGCATTTAATGAGAATTTAGACGAAAACGAATAAAAAAATCGCCTTTTTGAGGCGATTTCTTTTTTATATCGATTAAAGATCTAATTGATAAACTGAATCCAGTTCTTCGTTTGAACTAATGGTTACATTCAAATCAGTTACAAAACCTGAATTTAAACCGTAAACCCAGCCGTGAACCATTAAATCTTGTCCATTTTTCCAAGCATTTTGAACAATTGATGTTTTTGCTAAGTTGTAAACCTGCTCTTTTGCATTGATTTCAACAAAAGCATTAAAACGCTCTTCTTCGTTTTCAATTGAATTCAAATATTTATCATGTAAACGATATTCATCTTTAATATGACGAAGCCAGTTGTCGATAATTCCAACAGATTGGTGTCCCATTGCTGCTTTTACACCACCGCATCCGTAATGTCCGCAAACGATAATATGTTTAATTTTCAAAACATTTACAGCATAATCCAGAACACTTAACATATTCATATCAGAGTGAACAACCATGTTAGCAATGTTTCTGTGTACAAAAACTTCACCAGGTTTTGCGCCTACAATTTCGTTTGCAGGAACACGGCTATCAGAACATCCAATCCATAATAATGGCGGTTGTTGTCCTTTTGCCAAATCAGCAAAATAATTCGGATCTTTTGCTAATGAAGTTTCAACCCACTTTTTATTGTTTTCTAGCAACTGCTCATAAAATTTTCTCATTTTTTTTATTTTTTGTGTGGTAATTTCTAAGTTATAATAGTCTCAAAAAATGAACTTGATGTAAAGTTACCTAAATTTTGACATTTTTTTTACCTCAAAAGCACCTAAATTTTATTATTCTCCTCTAACAACTTCTTTTTTAACCACTTCCCTTTTTGCCACATCATAATAATGTTCAATCGTAACATGATTATTATTTTCAGGCGTATTTTCTAATTCGTAAGCTTCTTTAAAGCCTTTCAGCTTTACTTTAATATTTTCATCAATCGCTCTTGTTTCTTTGAATTCACGAATTAAATCCAAAACATCATGAGCGATATATTCCGTATCATGAGCATTTATAATTACTTTAGAATTTTCAGGAATTTCATTTAAAGTTTGTTTGATTGCTGCTTTATTTAAAAATGAAACTTCTTGCGCCAAATCGATATGAATAATATCTCCGTCTTCATATTCTTCTTTTTTGAAGATATAAGCTCTCTTAAGATTTCCTCTCAAAACAAAAATAATACTGATGATTATACCCAACGCAACACCTTTTAGCAAATCTGTCGCAACGACAAAGACCAAAGTTGCAATAAAAGGGACAAACTGGTATTTCCCCTTTTTCCAGAAATGCATAAAAGTTGCTGGTTTTGCTAATTTATATCCGACCAAGATCAGAACAGTTGCCAAAGTTGCCAAGGGAATTTTGTTCAGAATCATCGGAATAGATAAAACACTTATTAATAAAAGTACACCATGAATAATGGTAGACATTTTTGATTTTGCTCCTGCATTATTATTTGCTGATGAACGCACCACAACAGATGTCATTGGAAGACCTCCTAAAAGTGAACTTACAACATTTCCAATTCCTTGAGCTTTAAGCTCAACATTGGTATTAGTATATCGTTTCTGAACATCCATTCTATCAGAAGCTTCAATACATAAAAGCGTTTCAATAGAAGCCACAATTGCAATTGTGAGAGCCACAACCCAAACCTGCGGATTGGTAACCGATGCAAAATTTGGCATAATTATAATTGATTTAAAATCATCAAAAGATTTTGGAACTGGCAAAGAAACCAAATGTTCTTTTCCAATTGCCAAAGAACTTCCTGTTGATATAAATATTTCGTTTAAAACTACTCCCGCAATAACTGCAATTAAAGCTCCTGGAACTAATTTTATTCTTTTTAGAAAAGAAACTTTTTCCCAACAAAGCAAAATTGTTAGCGAAACTAATGTTACTACAACGGCTCCTAATTGAATGTGATTTAAAACATCAAACAGAAACGAAAAAGAATTACTTCCGTCATTTTGTATAAAAGCCTGATCTCCTTCGTAATCTGCATCATACCCAAATGCGTGTGGTATTTGTTTTAGAATAATGATAATTCCGATACCTGCTAGCATTCCTTCAATCACATTTGTTGGAAAATAGTTTGATATACTTCCGGCTCTTAAGAATCCTAATGCTAATTGAATTAATCCAGCAATAAAAACAGACATTAAAAATACATCGAAAGCTCCTAAATCAGTAATTGCGGTTAAAACAATAGCAGTTAACCCTGCAGCTGGACCTGATACACTAATATGTGATTGGCTTAGATATCCTACTACGATACCACCAATAACACCAGCGATAATTCCAGAAAATAATGGCGCTCCAGAAGCCATTGCAATACCTAAACACAACGGAAGAGCCACCAAAAAAACCACTAAACCTGAAGCAAAATCAGATTTAAGGTTGGCAAAAAGATTGATTTTTTTTGTCATAATACAATACTAAAAAAATTATTCATTAAAGATTTCCCTCATCTCAGAATGAAATGCGGTTAAAGATCAAAATAATCGGAAGTATTATACTAAATTGGGAGGTGGAGCAAATATGCTCGGAGAAATATTGTCAAGTTTTACAATATTTTCAGAAATGATTGTTTTCTTCTCGATGCAAACCGGAATTAAAACTTCATGCTCTAAAACTGTTGGATGAACTACATTTTTAAGTTCTTTATGAACTTCTTCTTCAGCAATACTAAAAGACACAACCGCACCATTTCCTTTCTTTAACGCCTGAACAATTGTCGGGGTAGATAAGAAAGCAATGAATATGAATAATAATATGCGGGCTACGAATTTCATCAAAACAAAAATAGCGTTAAACAAATAAAATCAAAGAGATTTTTATAGAAATTTAACATAAACAGAAAAGCAGAATGCAATTTTTACCGCATTCTGCTTTTATTTCATTAAAAAACAATTAGTTAAAGTGTTTCTTCTAACCAAGCATTCATCATCCAGATTGTTTTTTCTTGCTCAGAAATGAAGTCGCTCATCATTGAATTGGTTCCTTCATCGTTAATTTCGTCCGATTTGTTTAATATTTCTCTTTCAATTTTTAATAAATCTGATAAAGAATGAACAATTAACTGAACCGCTTTTTCATCATTAGAAATATTCTTCCCAACAGTTAATTTGTTATTTTTGATGTAGTCTTCAAAAGTGTGCAAAGGCGTTCCACCAATTGTCAAAACTCTTTCGGCTATCATATCTATTTTTAATTGAGCATCTGTATATAATTCTTCAAATTTTACATGTAAATCAAAAAAACGCTTTCCGCGAATGTTCCAATGAATTCCTCTCAAATTTTGATAATATACTTGAAAGTTGGATAAAAGCACATTTAATTCTTTTACTAATAATTCTGATTCTTTTACAGGTAATCCTAAAATATTTGTCTTCATAATCTCTTTTTTACACTAATTTACTACAAAATTAAAGTAACTTTCATAAAATAAATATAAATAAAAATTATATTTTCTTATTTTTGCATCACAAATTACTATCAACATGACTATAACTCAATTACAATATGTGTTAGCAGTTGCCGAACACAAAAACTTCACACTTGCCGCCGAAAAATGCTTTGTAACACAGCCAACGTTAAGCATGCAAATACAAAAGATTGAAGAAGAACTTAATATCTTAATATTTGACAGAAGCAAAAAACCTATTCAACTTACTGATATTGGTCAGAAAATAGTAAATCAAGCTAAGAATATCGTAAACGAAGCTGATCGTATTAAAGATATTGTAGAACAACAGAAAGGTTTTATTGGTGGAGAATTTCGTTTAGGTATAATTCCGACGATTATGCCGACACTTTTGCCTATGTTTTTAAATAATTTCATTAAAAAATATCCAAAAGTTAAGCTCTTAATTGAAGAATTAAATACTGAAGAAATTATTGTTAAGCTTAAAAACGGACATTTAGACGCCGCTATCGCTGCAACTCCATTGGAAGATGAAAAGATTAAAGAAATCGTTTTGTATTTTGAACCGTTTGTAGCATACATTCCAGAACAACATGCCATTTTTGGAAAACAAGAAATAGAGGTTTCTGATTTAAATCTAAACGAAATTCTGCTTCTTCAAGACGGACATTGCTTTAGAGACGGAATTTTAAATCTTTGCAAAAGCGTTTCTGATGCTGATCAAAATAACTTCCAGATCCAAAGCGGTAGTTTTGAAACCTTAATTAAATTGGCAGACGAAGGTTTGGGCACAACGTTACTTCCGTACTTGCACACCTTAGACTTAAAAGAATCCGATAAACTGAAACTTCGAAACTTTAAGGAACCGAAACCTGCTCGAGAGGTAAGTTTGATTTACCCAAAGAGCGAATTAAAAATGCAAATCATTGACGCAATTCGATCTACAATTGCTGGCGTTGTAAAAGGCGCAATTGTTTTTCAGAATGTTCAAATCATTAGTCCGCTGCAAAAGAAAGCGTAATAAAAAAGGAGCCAATTTGGCTCCTTTTTTTATGCTTTAATAAGTAGTAGACTTTGTTTTAATTCTGGCTTTTCGATTACAAAACTTAATAACCATTCTTGTAATTGTTCCATTTCATAAGGTAACAGTGTCTTGATAGCTTTTTCTAGCTCTTTGCAGAAAAGTATCGGATCGAAACTAACTCTCTCAAGTATTGATTTCGTGTAATCAAACATCATTTTTGACATAATAAAATAAGATTTTCGGGGGTTATCTATTTTTTAAACTCGAGCCAAATTTAAACAATTAACAAACATAAAATTCATTTTTAACTAAATATTTTAAAAACTTTAGCAACGAATACGTTTTCTTAAAACATATAAATCAATATAGAATCATTCTAAACAACTCATTTTTAAAGGTTTTTAAAGGCTCTAAACATTTCTCGTTTTCCAGGAGGCCCCGCTAATTTTTCGACAGTAAATCCTACAGAAATCATACTTCTTTTAACAACGCCGCGCGCTGCGTAAGTAACCAAAACTCCATTAGGCTTTAAACTATTGTACATTTTTTTAAAAATTTCTGTACTCCAAAGCTCCGGTTGCACTCTATATCCGAAGGCATCAAAGTAAATCAAATCAAAAGTTTCAAAATCGTCTATTTCATCAAAAAATTGTTTCCTTTTGGTTAACGAGAACTGGTCGCAAATTTCTACTTTTTCGTTCCAATTCGATTTATGCATTTTTTCAAAAATGTTACTAAATTCCAATGCTTCCAATTCTTCTGCATAATTCATTTCTAAAATTTCATCCGCATCAACAGGATAAGCTTCTACTCCAACATAATCTATTTTTTGATTTTTTCGAATGGCTTCCAAAAAAGTAATAAATGCATTTAATCCAGTTCCAAAACCAATTTCTAATATACTTATTGGTTTTTCAAATAATGAAAGTCCATTTTGTATAAATACGTGTTTTGCTTCCTGAATTGCACCGTGTTTAGAATGATAACATTCGTCCCATTCTGGCAAACGAATTGTAGTTGAGCCATCTAACGTTTTAATTATTTCTCTTTTCACTTTTTTAGAAATTTACAATAGCTTTTTATTGATTTTCAAGCCGTTTTAATATTCAAATTTAGTCAAAACTAATGCGTAAAGCCTTAAAAATCGATAGTTTTTTCATAAATTCTTTATAAAAATCAATTAAATATTTGAGTTTATTATAGGATAAATAAATCTCAATTAAAACCATTAAATAATGAATTTTCACTAAGCTTTTTACATATTTTTACTTAATTTTGCATTCAATAAATTCTATTTTCCATGATATCATTACTTTAGATTTTCTATAGTGAAAGATATCTCACAAAAAACTTACAGAACTATGAGTACAACTCAAACAAGCAAAATTGAAATCATAAAAGCTACTTCTACGAAAATAAACGAAGTAGATTTTGAAAACTTAAGTTTTGGCGCTGTATTTACAGACCATTTATTCGAATGCGATTTTAAAGACGGACAATGGCAAAATCCTGTCATTAAGCCTTATGCTCCTATTCTAATGGATCCATCTTCAAAAGTCTTCCACTACGGACAAGCAATTTTTGAAGGAATGAAAGCTTATAAAGATGACAATAATGATGTTTGGTTGTTTAGACCAGATGAAAACTTCATCCGTTTTAATAAATCTGCTGTAAGAATGGCGATGCCAGAAGTTCCTGAGGCTATTTTTATGGATGGTTTGAATGAATTATTAAAATTAGACAAAGACTGGATTCAAAGAGGAAACGGGGCAAGTATGTACATCCGTCCTTTTATGATTGCAACTGGACCTGGAGTAATTGCAAATCCATCTGACGAATATAAATTTATGATTTTACTTTCTCCTGCAAAAGCATATTACGGAGGCGAAGTAAAAGTAATTATCGCTGAGCATTTCAGTAGAGCTGCAAATGGTGGAATTGGTGCTGCAAAAGCTGCCGGAAACTATGCTGCACAATTTTACCCAACTAACCTGGCAAACAAAGATGGTTTCCAACAAGTTATTTGGACTGATGACGCAACGCACACAAAACTAGAAGAAGCGGGAACAATGAACGTTTTCTTCAGAATTAATGATACTTTATTAACAGCTCCAACAAGCGAAAGAATTTTAGATGGTGTTACTAGAAAAAGTTTAATTGCAATGGCTGAAAAAGAAGGATTAAAAGTTGAAGTTCGCCCAGTTATTGTTTCTGAATTGGTTGAAGCAGCTAAAAACGGATCTTTGAAAGAAATCTTCGGCGCGGGAACTGCCGCTGTAATTAGTGTTATTAAAGGATTCTCATATAAAGACGAATATTATGAAATGACTCCAATTGAGAATTCATACGCTTCTTTATTAAAAGAAAAACTAACAAATCTTCAAAATAAACTTTCTGAAGATACTTTTGGATGGACAGTTAAGGTTCAATAATCCAAAATATAAAAAGAGAAACCCGATAAATTTAGTTTTATCGGGTTTTTTATTTGGCTTTATTATAAAATTTTATCGTGAAGATAAGATATTAAACTCAATCTTGTCATTTCGACGAAGGAGAAATCTTCGTAAGTAGCTCGACAAAGATTATCGATTTGCTATGTGGAGTTTCTTGCGAAGATTTCTCCTTCGTCGAAATGACAAAAATAACGTAAAGCTTTGCGGACTTTGTTTTTTTATAAGAACTACAGAAAAAAACTTAGCGTTCTTTGCGTTTAATCTTCTTTACAACAATTTCGAAAAATCAGGTTTAAAATAATTTGGTCCTTTCATTACTTTTCCGTCTTCTCTATAAATTGGCTTTCCGTCTTCACCAAGTTTACTCATATTACTACGCTGAATTTCATCAAAAACAGCTTCAATTTTATCCTGAAGTCCGTGTTCGATAATTGTTCCGCACAAAATATACATCATATCGCCAAGCGCATCAGCAATTTCAACTAAATCATTATTCTGAACCGCTTCGTAATATTCCTCATTTTCTTCCTTCATTAAATTATAACGAAGTAATTTTTTTTCTGCTCCTACATCGGCAACTGGAGTTGTACTATGACCAATTTTAAAAGCGGTGTGAAATTCTGTTACGGCGTCGAGTTGTTTTTTCATATTATAGTTTTCCTTTTTTTTGCTAATATAAGTCACTTTAAAATAAATTCGAAAATTTATTGCACGAAATGAAAAGCCAATTTAGCAGCAAATCGTATACAATTCTCTAAATTTGTCAAAAATAATTTTAAAACTATGTTTAGTCAAGGACAAATACTATTTGGAGTGTGTTTTTTTATTGCATTTGTAATCATAATGATTTTTGCTTATCGAAAAGATTTAGCGTTGCATAAAATCTTTTACAAAGGAAATTACAAAGTACTTCTTGTTTTTTTACTCTTTATTGCTATTTTGTTTTTGATTAAAATATTCTTTAAAAGATAAAATATTTTTCAGAGTCCGTTTTTAAATAAAAATCAAAAGCCATAAAATAAAACCTAATAATTATCGGTTATTAGTAAGACTGAAGATAAAATTTATAACTTTACGAACCAAACAATCTACCAATGAAAATTCTTAAGTATTTATTTCTTTTTGCTTTATTAAGCTTTGTTGCTCTTACTGTTTTCGTTGCTACCCAAAAAGGAAATTTCTCTGTAGAAAGAAGTAAAGTTATCAATTCGCCTCGCGCAACAGTTTATAATTATCTTAATGATTTTAGAAATTACGAAGATTTTGAATCTTGGTCGGTTGAAGATCCTTCTATAAAAATGACTTTTGCTAATAAAACAAGCGGAAATGGCGCTTCTTTTTATTGGGATGGTGCAGATGGAAAAGGAAATGCAATAACACTTAAAACAAAAGAAGGCGAAAGCATTGCTCAAAAAATGCAATATGACGGCACAGAAGCCGACGTAAGCTGGACTTTGAAAGATACTTTAAACGGAAAAACAAAAGTTACTTGGAGAGCAAAAGGTACGATGAGTTTTTTATTTAAAATCTATACTTCTTTGCATGGAGGTTCTGATAAAGTTATCGGAACTATTTATGAAAAAAGCTTGGTAAATATTGACAAAAATCTAGACTACGAAACTAAAACTTATGCGGTTAAAGTGGATGGAATTGTGAAAAAAGAAGACACTCCATACATACGTCAGACTTTTACAAGTGAAATTTCAAAAGTGAATAAGAACGCTAGAATTGTTATTCCAAAACTAATTCATTTTAGTGAAACAAATGGATTATCTGCCAACGGAAAACCATTTATAATCTATCATACTTACGATACAAATACTGGTTTAGCCAAAATTTCGATCTGTTTACCAATTAATAAAGAAATTTCTATCAGTTCTGGAAGCGATATTCTATCTGGGAAATTAAATGGTTTTGATGCTGTAAAAACTACTCTTAACGGAGATTATTCGCATCGAAATGAAGCTATTACAAAAACAACGGCTTACATCAATAATCAAAAAATAATTCCAGATTTAAGCTGGTCACATTTAGAAATTTGGACACTTAGCAAATTAGATGTAAAAGCATCATCTAAATTGGTTACAGAGATTTATTTTCCTATAAAACCAAAAGTAGTTCCTGTTGTAACAGAACCTGTTTACACACCGCAAACATCAAGCGAAACTCAAGGAGAAACTCCAACAAGCGAACCTCGTACAGAACCACGAAAAGAGCCTGTTAAAAAGAAACCAGCTCCTGCACCAACTCCTGCTCCTACGCAAGAAGAAGACTCTGAATTCTAAATTTCAAAAGTTTTTTTAAACCTTTTGTTTCAAATTCAGTCTAATGTATATTAAGAAGGTTTACAACAAAAAAGTTTGATAGACGAGAAGGAATTTATAAAACAATTATTAAACCCTCAAACGCAAAATACAGCGTTTCAAAAACTCTTGTCTGATTATCAGCGTCCGTTGTATTCTCATATTCGAAATATTGTTTTGAATCATGATGATGCAGATGATGTCTTGCAGAATACTTTTATAAAAGTCTTTCAATATCTTAAAAACTTTAAAGGAGAAAGTAAACTCTTTTCCTGGATGTATCGTATTGCCACAAATGAAGCTTTGACTTTTCTGTCTCAAAAAGCAAAACTGAGCGGTATCTCGTCTGAAGATCTTCAAAATAAAACAATTGACAATCTAAAAGCTGATCTTTATTTTGATGGAGATGAAATTCAAATCAAACTTCAAAAAGCAATTGTAACGCTTCCGGAAAAACAACAATTGGTTTTCAAAATGAAATATTTTGAAGAATTAAAATACGAAGAAATAGCCGAAATCTTAGGAACTTCGGTAGGTGCTTTAAAAGCATCTTATCATCATGCAGTAAAAAAAATTGAATTATATGTTACTTCAAATTAAACCTTTGGTAACTAAAACTATCTTATAGATATTATGAAAGCATTTAAATTAGAAAACGAACCAAAAATAAAATCTGGATTTAAAACTCCAGAAAATTATTTTGATGATTTTTCAGAAAAGGTTTTACAGCAATTAGATAAAAAAGAAGTTAAAGTAATTCCTTTTTACAAACGCAAAAAAAATCTTTCGCTGGCGGCAGCGGCATTAATTGGTTTTGCTTTAATGATTCCGATTGTAAACAATTACAGAGCAACATCAAATGAGCTTGATGAAGCCACATTAGAAACGTATTTATCTTATCAATCTAATTTAAGTCAGTATGATTTAATTCAAAAGTTAGATGATAGCGACATTGAAAAACTAAACAATGATATAACTCTGGAAGATGAAACTTTAGAAGACATTTTATCCACAAGTCCGAATATAGAACATCTGATTTCAGAACAAAATTAAAACTCAACTTAACTCAACAACTTAACTTAGCAATGAAAATAAAAAACATTTTACCGCTACTGCTCTTTCTGACAAGTATTTCCTTTTTTGCACAAAATGGAAAAATTGATGAAAAACGTGAAAAGATCAAAGCTTTTAAAGTTTCATTTTTAACGACAGAATTGGAATTAACTTCTACTGAAGCTGAAAAATTTTGGCCAATTTATAATGCTTATGATGACAAACAATTTGAATTAAGGCATTTTAAAATGAAAACTTATCTGAAAAAATTAAACGACGATAATCTTAAAAATCTTTCAGAAAAAGAAGCTGCAACTTTATTATCTCAAATTGAAACCACAGATAAAGAATTGTATCAGCTAAGAGAAAAATTTATGAGTAATGTTAAAAAAGTACTTTCTGCGAAGAAAATATTATTGCTTAAAAAATCTGAAGATGATTTTAGCCGAAAATTATTGCAGCAATATCGTGATAAAGCCAATAAAGACTAAGCGATAAATAAAGAAACAACAGCGATAAGAACCCTATATAATAATACTTACTTTATTATTTAGGGTTCTTATTTTTTATTTAAAATTAAGCTTAACCACTTTATTATGACCAGCTGCGATTGCAGTATTTCTATTTACAAAACGAATCGTAAAAAGTGTTGAATCTGTAGAAAGTTGCATCCAGTTTTCGCCTCCATTTTGAGAATATTGTATTCCTTCAGAACCAACACAAACAATTTCTCTTCCATTTCCTCCAGGAACATATTGCACGCAAGATGCGTAACCAAAGCCCATATTCTGACCGATTAATTCCCAAGTTTTTCCGCCATCTTTTGTAAAGGCTTTATTATCTACTTTTTTATTTGGATAATCATAATCGCCGCCTGCAATAAAGCCTTGTTTAGAATCATAAAAATCGGCTGTAAAAATTCCAGTCATTTGTTTTCCTTGAACAATTGGAGTTTCTACCACCTTCCATGTTTTTGCTTTATCCGGAGAATAAAAAACGCGCGCTTTTTTTCCGCCTGAAACCAACCAAGTATCATTTCCTTTAATTACAATATTGGTATTACTTGCTGCAAAAGCCGCTTCACCAGTTGTATTTGTTGGCAATTTATCTGATAGTAATTTTGTCCAAGTTTCTCCTCCATCTCGTGTAACAATTATAGAGAAAGTATCTTCTGTTGGATCGCCGATCGCAATTCCTTCTTTGTCATTCCAGAATTGCATGCTATCGTAAAAAACTTTTGGATTAATTTCTTTGTAAACCAATTTTACTTTATTGTCTTTTTTAGAAACTGCATAAAGCAACGCAGGATTTGCTACACTAAGTAAAAAAACATCTTTTGATGTCTGAGCGATGCTTCTAAACTCTAAATTTAAAGTATCACGATAAATGTGTTCTTCAAATTTTTCTTTTTTAATTAAGTCATAGTAACCAAAACGAGAATTATCGGCACCATACCAAACTTTATTTTTATCAATCAAAATTGCTCTGATGCTAATTCTATCTTTAAACAAAGTATCTACAGTCATTGATGTAAAACCACTACTATAAAGAAGTTCGGTTTTATGAGTAAATGTTCTAAAAGACATCAATAAAATAAAAATACCACAAAATAAAGCTAGTTTTTTCATAGGAAATCAAAATTTGGTTAACGCTAAAATACGATTATTTATAAAATATCAAAATCATTATCACCAGTCTTTTTTTGGCATAGTAATTGAAACTTATTTAAGTAAATTTTAACAAGTAAAATATGAAAAATCTATTTTTTTCGTTGGTTTTTATACTATTAGTAAACTTAATGAATGCGCAAAGAGTAAATGTATACCCAAAAAATTCATATGTAATAGAAAATTTGGACTTGAATGCCGTTTCAATTATTTATGACGAGTCTTATGATTTATTAGATTTTGAAAGAAGATTAAACGATCCTTATGATCGAATTTCAAATCTCGATTTAAATAACGATGGCAAGGTTGATTATTTACGTGTAATAGAAAAAATTGAAAATAATATCAAATTCATAATTATTCAATCAGAAGTAGACACAAATATTTATGAAGATGTTGCAACAATAAATATCGTGATGAAATCTAGGGAAGCTAATTATAGTACAAATCCTGGAATTCGTCCAAAAGATATTATAATTTCATTTGTAGCTACGATATTAGATGTATTTCTATCTAAGACTCGATAAAAATTAAAATATTAAAAATCAACTAATTACAAAAACAAAAACACTGCATAAATTTTATGGCACAGTAATTGGATATTCACTTATAGAAAAAATAATTTAATATAATTTAGTCATGAAAACGAAATTACTTTTAATAGCGATGATAGCCTTAGTTTTTGGTTCTTGTGCAGCACAAAGTCAAACTACTGTATACGCAAAAAACTCAGATATAAGCGATAATTTAGATTTAAGAGCAGTCGCTTCGATGTTTGGAGAATCTGCCAATCTTCAAGATTTTGAAAGAAGATTAAATGACCCGAAATATCAAATTTCAAACCTTGACCTTAATGGCGATGATGAAGTAGATTATCTTCGTGTAATCGAGAGTGTTGAAGACAGAACTCACGTAGTAATTATACAAGCCGTTTTAGACCGTGATGTTTATCAAGACGTTGCTACTATTGATGTCGAAAGAGATAATTACAACAAAGTTAGTGTTCAAATTGTAGGTAACTCTTATTTATATGGAGCAAATTACATTTACGAGCCTGTTTATAGCGTTGCACCGGTAATTTATACTTCATTTTGGGTAAACAATTACAGACCTTACTATTCAACATGGTATTGGGGTTATTATCCAACATATTATACAGCATGGAGACCTTACCCTGTTTACAGATACAGAAACAATGTAAATGTGTGTATAAATGTTCACAACAGTTACAATTATGTAAATGTGAGAAGAAGTTACAGAGCTCCAGTAATCTACGAAACAAGACGTACTTATGGTTACGAAAGAATGCGTCCAAACTATAGTTTTGCTCAAAGACATTCTAATGCAACAAACAGATACGAGTTGGATCAAAGACGTGTAGCCAGCAGAGAATCTAATAGAAATAGTTATAATACTAATAGAGGAAATACTGTAAGACCAATATCTTCTGACAACAGAACAACGAATAGAAATTATGCTGAAAACAGAAATTCAACTAGTAGAACTTCTGTAGAAAGAAATACGGATAGAAATTACAATTCTAGCAACAGAACTGCAAATAGAAATACAGAAACAAACATAAACAGGGACTATTCAAACAGAGGAAACAATTCAGCAAGAGTTGAAAATGCTCCAAGAACAGAATCTAGAAACAACAATACAGGAGTAACTTCAAGAGGAAACTCAGAAAATAGATCTAGTTCTAATCGTGAAATGTCTACCCAAAGATCAGAGAACAGAAGCTATTCTCAAAATAGAGTGAATACAACACAATCTGCTCCAGTTCAAAGAACTGAAATGCCAAGAGGCAATTCTGAAAACAGATCTAGTTCTAACAGAGAATATTCTGCTAGACCAGCACAAACTCAACAACGTTCTGAAGCTCCAAGAGCAAGTCAGGAAACTTCTAGAGTAAGCCAAGAATCTAGAGGAGGACAACCACAAAGAGAGAGTGGCTCTAACAATAGAGGCGGCGGCGGAAGAAGAGGTTAATTTTATTAAAAACCATAATTAAGAAAAGCACAATTTTACGATTGTGCTTTTTTTTATCTTTTTAATTTTAATTGCTGCTAATTTGTTTTAAAACAGTAAATTTGCAACCGTCTTTTATAAAAATATACATGAGCGCATCGCATAAAAACTTACATAGTAAGTTGTCTATTGGGGGTTTATTGATTACTTTAGGGATTATTTATGGAGATATTGGAACCTCTCCTTTATATGTAATGAAAGCCATTTTGGGCGATCACACCATTAATGCCGATATTGTTTTAGGAGGTATTTCTTGTGTTTTTTGGACTTTAACATTACAAACTACAATTAAATATGTACTTATTACTTTAAGTGCGGACAATCACGGTGAGGGAGGAATTTTTGCTCTTTACGCATTAGTTAAGAAAACAAAAATTCAGTGGCTTATTGTTCCCGCCATTATTGGAGGTAGTGCCTTGCTTGCCGACGGAATTATTACGCCACCTATCTCGATTTCATCTGCTGTAGAAGGAATTAGGGCATTTTATCCAACAATGCAAACACAAACTATTGTTTACATTGTAATCAGCATTCTATTTGTTTTATTTACAATTCAGCAATTCGGAACTAAATTGGTTGGGAAATTCTTTGCTCCAATGATGTTAATCTGGTTTGCCATGCTTGGAACTTTAGGTACTATTCAAGTACTTAATTATCCAGAAGTTATCAAAGCGATTAATCCGTATTACGCTTACCATTTATTGTCTATACACCCTGATGGCTTCTTTGTTTTAGGTTTTGTATTCTTATGTACAACTGGAGCTGAAGCCTTATATTCTGACATGGGACACTGCGGTAGAAAAAATATCCGAATTAGCTGGATGTTTGTAAAGACTACTTTAGTTTTAAATTATTTTGGCCAAGCTGCCTATTTAATTCATCATGAAGGAAGCACTTTACAGCAATTAGGCGGAGAAAATGGAAATCCATTCTACTTAATTATGCCACATTGGTTTTTACCATTCGGAATTGTAGTAGCTACTTTAGCAGCCGTTATCGCTTCTCAAGCGCTTATTAGTGGTTCATTTACTTTGATAAATGAGGCAATGCGCCTTAATTTCTGGCCTAAAGTAAAAATTAAATATCCTACTGAAGTTAAAGGGCAATTATACATTCCATCAATTAACTGGTTGTTGTTTTTTGGTTGTGTTGGAATCGTTTTACATTTCGAGAAATCAGGAAATATGGAACATGCTTATGGTCTTGCAATTATTCTCTGCATGATCATGACAACGATTTTGTTAAACTATTACTTAATTATGAAGCGTGTAAAACTATACTTTATGGTACCGCTTATCACCATTTATTTATTAATTGAGTTTAGTTTCCTTTTCGCTAACATTACAAAATTTGCAGAAGGCGGTTATGTGACATTAATCATTGCAAGTATGTTGATTTCTGTAATGACAATCTGGTATTTAGCTAAGAAAATCAACAAAAACTACACGAAAGTGGTTAAAGTTGATGACTACAAACAAGTTTTAGTAGAATTGAGTCAAGATTTATCTATCCCGAAATATGCAACGCATTTAGTTTATATGACGAATGCCAATCGTGTGGATGAATTGGAGGAAAAAATCATTTATTCTATTCTTCAAAAACGCCCAAAAAGAGCTGATATTTACTGGTTTGTTCACGTTAATATTTTGACTGAACCTTATAAAACACAATACAAAGTAACTGAAATCGCTAAAGACGATATTTATAGAATTGATTTCAATTTAGGATTTAGAGAACCAACCAAAATCAATTTGATGTTTAGAGAAGTTATCAAAGACATGGTAAAACGCGGAGAAGTAGATATTACCAGCCGTTACGAATCTTTAAACAAAAACAATATTATTGGAGACTTTAAATTTGTATTGTCTGAGAAATTCTTATCAAATGACAATGATTTAAGATGGCACGAAAACATTATTATGAATTCTTATTTCTTCATCAAAAAACTGAGTTTGTCTGAAGAAAGAGCTTTCGGTCTAGACAGCAGCTCTGTTAAAGTAGAGAAATTCCCAATGGTGCTTCATGCTCCAGAAAATATTGGATTAACGCGTATTGTTTCTAAAGAATAAAAAGCTTAACAATAAGTTCAAAAAACACTCTAAATTGGAGTGTTTTTTTCATTTAATGAAAGTCTAAATAAGATTCAGTATTAAAAATTTAACTTTCAATCAATTAATAGTACCTTTGCAACTCAAAATATAGAAATGAGATTACACAGAAATTTAGTTTATACTACCATTGACTCTTTGAATGCTATTTTCAACGAAGGAGAATATGCCGATAAAGTGGTAGCTAGAGCATTAAAAAAAGACAAACGTTGGGGAAGTTCTGACAGGAAGTTTGTTGCTGAAACGATATACGAAATTGTTCGTTGGAAACGATTGTACGCTGAAATTGCCGAAGTAAAAGAACCTTACGATAGAGATAACCTTTGGAGAATGTTTGCCGTTTGGGCAGTTCTACGCGGTTACCCAATTCCAGATTGGAGACAATTGGAAGGAACACCAGAAAGAAAAATAAAAGGCCGTTTTGACGAATTATCTAAAAACAGAGCTTTAAAAGAATCTATTCCGGATTGGATGGATGAATTGGGAGTAAAAGAACTAGGAGAAAAAGTTTGGTCGAAAGAAATTGCAGCACAAAATCAGCCCGCAAAAGTTATTCTTAGAACAAATACTTTGAAAGGAACTAAAGAAAGCCTTAGAAATACTTTGATGGATTTAAATATTGAAACAGAATATTTAAAAGATCAACCTGAAGCTTTAGTTTTAAAAGAAAGAGCAAATGTATTTTTGACAGATGCATTTAAACAAGGACTTTTTGAAGTTCAGGATGCTAACTCGCAATTAGTTGCAGGATTTCTTGACGTAAAACCAGGAATGCGCGTAGTTGATACTTGTGCAGGAGCTGGAGGAAAAACATTGCACATGGCTTCTTTAATGGAAAATAAAGGACAGCTAATTGCAATGGATTTGTACGAAAGCAAATTGAAACAATTGAAATTAAGAGCAAAAAGAAATGGCGCTTTTAATATTGAATATAGAATTATTGACAGCACGAAAGTGATCAAAAAATTGCACGAAAAAGCTGATCGTGTTTTAATTGACGCCCCTTGTAGCGGATTAGGGGTTTTAAAAAGAAATCCAGATTCTAAATGGAAATTACAACCTGAATTTATCGATAATATTCGTAAAGTTCAAAGTGAGGTTTTAGAAAGTTATTCTAAAATTGTAAAACCAGGCGGAAAATTAGTTTATGCAACTTGTTCTGTTTTACCATCAGAAAATCAGGAGCAAGTGGAAAAATTCTTAAAAACAGAAATCGGGCAACAATTTACTTTTGTTGAAGATCGTAAAATGCTTGCGTCTGAATCTGGGTTTGACGGATTCTACATGGCACTTTTGGAAAGAAAAAAATAAATTCCAAATTATATTTCGGATTACTTAAATTGAAAAATCCAAATTCCAATCTTAAAACTTGGAATTTGGATTTTTTTATTTTCTATGCTTTTATATTTAGCCAACTTTGTCAAAGTTTTAAACTTTGACAAAGTTCTAAACTCAAAGTCTAGAATCTAGAATTTTACTCTTGTAAAGTTGGTTTTCTTAACAACTTTCCGTTTTCGTTTTCTTTAAATTTAGAAACAAAAACTATTTCTTTTGGTTTTTCATATTTACCGAGAACATCAAAAAAATCTGCTGGAAATTCTTGTTTTTCTCCTTCAATAACCAAAACTAATTTTTCTCCTAAAGTAGTGTCTGGAAGTCCAGTTACAAAAAACCTGCTATTTATTTTCCCTGTTAATTTAGCTTCAATCTGCTCAGGAATCAACTTCACTCCTCCACTATTAATTACATTGTCAATTCTTCCTAAAAAAATAAATTGTTGATCATTTAATAATTCTACCAAATCATTCGTTACAATCGCTTCATCAGAAATTGTTGCAACATTGATAACCAAACATCCGCGGTCGTCTTGCGATATTTTTACATTTGGTAGAATTGAAAAAACAGAATCTCCTAAACGTTTTGCCGCAATATGCGTAATCGTTTCTGTCATTCCGTAGGTTTCATAAATCTCTGTTTTAAGCGGTAAAAGTTTTTCTTCTAAAGAAGAATCCATTTTAGCTCCACCAATAATCAATTTACGAACTTTTGAAAGTCCATTAATTGAATTTTGAACTTGAAGCGGAACCATCGCAACAAAATCGTATGTTGTTGTATTTAGCTCAAGCGGATGAAGACTCGGAGAAACAACATCTAGTTCTAATCCTAAAATTAAACTTCGAACCAACATCATTTTGCCTGCAATAAATTGTGTCGGAAGGCATAATAAAGCTTTATCTCCAGGTTTCAAATCGAAAAAATCGCCCGTTGCAAGTGCCGACTGAATCATCGCCTGCTTTTCTAATTTCACTAATTTAGGAAGACCAGTCGTTCCTGAAGTTGTCATTTCTATATAATCCTTTTTATCAAACCAATCTAAAAAGAATTCACCAATTGATCTTTCGTATGCGTCACCTTCTTTAACATAACTATATGCAACGCGACATAAATCATTGGCATTTAAATGATAGCCATTTAATTTAAAATAATTGTGTACATTTCTATGAGTCAAATTTGGCATAACTTTACTTTATTACTTCAACATTAATATTTCCTGTCAATTTTTCTTTCCAATTTGTCCATCTGTATTTTTTACTAAAAATAAAAAGCAAAATTGGATATATAATTACAACTGGTAAAATGACATCAATTCCAGCTGAAGGATCTGAAAGATCTCTAAATATCGAATATGTTTGAAAAACAGTCCAATCTGAGGTAACCAAAAGCGCTCCAACAAGATTATTTGCGGCATGAAAACCAAGCGCCAGTTCCATTCCTTCATCCATTAAAGTGATAACGCCTAAAAACAATCCTGTTCCTATATAATAAATCATTACGATATTCCCCATTTTACCTACTTCTGGATTAAACCAATGCATCGATCCAAAAATTACCGAAGTCATAACGAGCGGAAACCATCTATTGCGCGCTAAATTGGCAAATCCTTGCATTAAATATCCTCTAAAAACATATTCTTCTGTACTGGTTTGTATCGGAATTAATATAAAACCTAAAACAACTAAAATTAGAAAAGGAACCAATTTAAAACTTAAAACAAACTTTTCTGGAGAACTTAAATAAACAATTGAGAAACTTACAAGTGAAATAAAAGTCCACAAAAAGAAAGAAAACCAAATTCGTTTCCAATCTGTTTTTGGTCGCGATGTTGTTATTGATAATAATGTTTGATGATGAATATATTTAACCACAAAGTAAATTCCTGCAAAAGCAAAAACAAACGAAATCATTACAAGAAAGAGCGTTGTATTAGATTCGAACATTTTCATAACACCATCGTTCGTTGTTGGAAAAGCTTTTCCTTCGCTAAAAGCTTTATAAAACACCGCCGCAGTAAGTGGAATTTGCCCTACAAAAGATGCTGCTATAATAAAAAGAGATCCTACGAGATATTTCCAAAATTTATTTTCAGGCTTAATTCCTTGTTCTAAAAACATAAATTTAAAATTTAAAAAAATGAGAATTCAAATTCCATAAGTAAATCTTACTTTTAGCTTTGCAAAACTACCTCTTTTTTGCCTTACAAATATTTGAACCCTTAAATATAACAAAATGATACAAATTTATCATAATCCGAGATGCGGAAAATCAAGAAACTGTCTTGCTTTCATAGAACAATCTAAACAAGAATTTGAAATTATTCCTTACTTGACAGAAACGCCAAGTGTCGACGAACTAAAAAAACTTTTGAAACAACTTAATTTAGAGCCTATTCAGTTGGTTAGAACGAAAGAAAAAATCTGGATTGAAAACTTTAAAGGAAAAGTTTTAAATGAGGAACAAATTATTAATGCAATGGTCGAAAACCCAATTTTAATAGAAAGACCAATAGTTGTAAAAGACGGAAAAGCTATAATTGGCAGAGATCCAGATCTTGTAGCTTCTTTTTTAGATTGATTCTAAAATACCCTATTAACATTATTTTGTGATTTCTTTCTTTAAACCAAAAACTACATTTGCCGTCTAAAGAGAAAAGAAAAACCAGAAAATGAAAAAAATCAAATTTGCTGTACTGCTAGTATTCTTGTTTACAAGCATGTACAATTACTCACAACAAGGTCCTGGCGGCAACAAAGTAAAAGTCAGCGGAAAAGTATTAGAAAAAGTAAGTAAACAACCTTTAGAATATGCTACTATTTCTATTACTGCTCCAAATGATACTAAAGTTATCGCTGGCGGGATTACAAATCCAAAAGGAGAATTTGAGGTTGCTGTTGCACCAGGAACTTATGACATAAAAGTTGAATTTATCTCTTTTAAATCAACTGAAATTAAACAAAGAAGCATTCAAGGCGACACTAATTTAGGTGTTGTTAATTTATCTGAAGATGCTGCACAGCTTAATGAAGTTGTGGTTCGAGCTGAAAAATCTACTGTCGAAATAAAATTAGACAAAAAAGTTTACAACGTTGGTCAAGATATGATTGTAAAAGGAGGAAGCGTTAGCGACGTTTTAGACAATGTACCTTCTGTTTCTGTTGATACTGAAGGAAATGTTAGTTTAAGAGGAAGCGATAACATTCGCATTTTAATTGACGGAAGACCTTCGCAAGCTATTAATATGGCTGAAGCTTTGAGACAACTTCCTGCTGATGCTATTGATAAAGTAGAAGTTATTACTAATCCATCTGCGCGTTATGATGCTGAAGGAGGTTCTGGAATTATCAACATTATTCTTAAAAAAGGTAAAAATCAAGGTTTTAACGGAACTTTGATTGCCTCAACAGGTTTGCCTGAAACTTATGGTTTAAGTGCCAATGTGAATTATAAAACCGAAAAATTAAACTACTTCACAACTGCTGGATACAATTATAGAACAAATGAAGGAGCTGGTAAAACAAACTCTGAGTATTTAAATGCAGATGGAACTACAAAAAATTTCTTAGATGAAACACGTGATACAAAACGTGTTAGAAATGGATTTAATGGAAGAGCTGGAGTTGAATGGACACTTACACCAACAACTTTCTGGACAAATGCAATTAATTACCAAAATAATACTGGTGACGATCGTGATTTGATCAATTATTACAATTACGATGCAAATCGAGCTTTTACAGGTACATCTTACCGTTTAAATAACGCTGATACAGGAAGTGAAAATGTTGAATTTACTTCTAATTTAATTAAAAATTTCAACGACAAAGGACACAAACTTACTGCTGATTTTTCTATCTCAAGAAATACAGATGACAGCAATAGTACAATTACTGCTTCTCCAAATTTTAATACAACTTTAAACGACCAAGTACAGAAGCAAGTTTTAGCTCAAGTTGATTATGTGTTGCCTCTTGGTAAAGGCGGGCAGTTTGAAGCAGGTTACAAAGGAAGTTTTGGAGATCTGAATAACATCTATAATGTTAGCACTCTTGATTCGAATGGTCAGAATGTGACCGATCCTAATTTATCTAATACTTTAGAATATAAAGAAAACATCAATGCGCTTTATACGCAATATGGTTTCAAAGTAAATAAATTTTCTTATTTGTTTGGTTTAAGATGGGAAGATACCAACATCCAAGTTAACTTATTAGATAATAGTGATTTCAACACTAAAAAATACAACAATTTATTCCCAAGTGCTTTTGTTAGTTACGAAATTTCAGATCAAAGTAATTTCTCTGCAAGTTATAGCAAGCGTTTATCTAGACCAAGAGGACGTTTTATGAATCCTGCGGTAAACTATGCAAGTAACATCAATATCTTTCAAGGTAACCCTGATTTAGATCCTTCTTTAACAGATAAATATGATATTGGTTATATCAAAAGATGGAGTAAAGTAACTTTTAATACATCAGCTTATTTTGAGAACACAAAAGACGTTTTCAGCTTTGTAAGATCTCCTACTGGTGATGTTGTAACTCCTGACGGTGAAGTGGTAACTCCTGCACCAGGTGAAGTAGTTGATGGTACGCCAGTAATTAAAAGTTCTCCTATCAACTTAGGAAGAGAACAAAAATTTGGTTTCGAGTTTACATTCAATTACACGCCTTACAAATGGTGGAAATTGAACAGTAACTTTAACTTCTTTAACGTAAAAACTACTGGAGAAAACAGTTATACAGACACGCAAGGAAATGTGGTTGTTCAGAATTTAGATAATCAGGCTAATTCTTGGTTTGCGAGGATAAACTCTAAAGTTACATTGCCATACAAAATTGACTGGCAATTAACTGGGATGTACAATGGAGAACAAAAAACAGCTCAAGGTAAAAACTTAGGTCAATTCGGAATGAACACTGCTTTCAGTAAAGATGTAATGAAAGACAAAGCAACTATTGCATTTAATATTAGTGATGTTTTCAATTCTAGAAAAATGAGATCTTACACATACTTAGATAATGTAAATTCTTATAGTGAATTCCAATTCCGTAAACGTCAATTCAATTTATCGTTCACTTACCGTTTCAATAAACCAAAAGGTGAAAGAGATAAAAATATGCCTAAAAACAATGACGGCGGCGGAGAAGGCGGAGAATTTCCTGGATAATCTCATTTAAACTTCAATATTAAAATTCCAAATTCCAATTTTTAAGATTGGGATTTGGAATTTTTTTTTAATTCATATTCTTAAAACAAAAAGGCAAAGCTTGCTCAGCTTTGCCTTTGATCAAAAAAAAAAAAAAACAAAAAAGAATTAAAAACCAGTTTTACTATTTTTAAGCAGTAACTTCTTGTTCTGCTGTATTTTTCAATTTAGGAACAGGAATTGCTTTTGCTGCCACTTTTGGTTTTGCGGCGGGCTTCTTTTTACCCCATTTCTGTTTACCCCACCAAATTATAAATCCAGTAATAGGAAGAGTTGCAGAAATTAAGCTGGCAAAAAATGCAATAATTTTTCCTGTTAGTCCAAGAACACTTCCAACGTGAATATCATAATTCATACGACGGATTTTGTCTGGAATATTTGCTTCAACATATTTTCCTGAGAAAGGAGTTTTAATCGAAATCTCTTTCAAAGACTGCTGATCATAACTGTAACGATCCATATTATAATAGGTGTTTTTCTGCTTGTAAACAAAAGCACCAATTGGATCCGAAGGTTTTCCTGGAATGTTAACTAAAATTCCAGAAGCTTGCGGATTTTCTTTTCTTAATTTTAATAATACCTTGTCGGCAGTTGTAATATTAAATGCTACAACATTTGTAGTATCTGATTTTGGAGATTCACGGTTTTCTGTTAATGGTTTTCCGCCAGAAGTTACCCAATACAATGATTTACTCCACCATCCAAAACTCCAAACTAAACCAGTTACGGCAATAAAAAACAGGAAAATACAGCTGTAAAAACCGAACACATTATGCATATCATAATTGACACGTTTAAAGCTTGCATCCCATTTAATTTTAAAACTTTTATCAATAATTGATTTTATCCACTTTGTTGGCCACCATAAAACGATACCAGAAATTAATAAAACCACAAAAATTAGAACAGCAACACCTACAATTGGTCTTCCAATATCATACGGAAGCCACAAAGCACGATGTCCGTTTAATATCCATCTGAAAAAATCTGGCGAATCTCCTCTAGAAAAAGTTTTTACGTTTAATATTTCTCCCGTGTACGGATTCATATAAACGCTAATAAAAGTACCAGATCTTCTGCCGCCTTTACGTTTTTCATCTTTTCCCTTTCCTTTGCCTTTTTCTCCAGTTTTCCCTTGAGTTTTTAAATCAGATTTTGCTTTTTCGCCTTCATTTTTAGCGAAATCTTTTTTTCTTTCTCCTCTTTTATGTTCCGCTTTTTTGTTTTCGCCCTTTTCTACTCGACCGCCTCTTTCGCCATCTTCTTTTTTCTCTACAAAATAGCCTACAATTGCCGCTTCGTCTTTTTCTCCGAAAGTAACACTTGTAGCTTTTTTATCTTTCATTTTTTTATCTGCAATTGAAACCAATTGAGAAGGCAACAAAAATGCTTTTTCCTGAGGTTTTACAAAACGCCAGTCTTCGATAAAATCTTTTATTTCGTGCTCAAAAACATAAATACAGCCCGTAAGGCTGACAATAACTACAATGATTCCAGACGCTAAACCAAGCCACAAATGCAGCCAAGCCATAACGCGCTTAAAAAGTGATTTTTTACTTTTTTTCTTATTGTTTGGGGTTGGTTTTGATTTTAAAAAAGAAAACATATTTTGTGATAGATAAATAGGATAAATAAAAAAAACCGCAAGTCCTAATTCAAAATAAGGACTCGCGGCAAAAAAATATTAGTATTTTAATTTCTGAATTGCAGTAATTTGTCCGCCTTCAACTTTCATACCTTGTGTAGCAACAGCTGTTGTACCGTTGATAGCGTAAATCCAGTTTCCGTCTGGTGTATTTACACCAAGAATAGCTGAATTTCCATCTTCTGTTGTAATATTGTAACGAGTAGTCGCATTTGACAATGTAGAAGGCATACCAGTAACCCATTTAAAAGTTTGGTTGTATACGTCAGCAACAGCTAACTTAACAGCTCCAGAATTAGTTCCAGCGTTTCCGTACATTAACAATAAAAACTTACCATTTGAGATATAACTTGTCGAAGAAATTTTGTATCCTCCTGATTTTTCTTGAACATTAAAGAAGTAAGATTTGTCAAATTCTGTTGTACCTTTATTAATTTTAACAACAGCCGAAGGTTTTGTAGAGGTAACTACACCATTAGCTGTACCAATAGCTCCAGAAAATCCGTAAGCATCTCCTTTTTCATCTTGAAACAATCCATTAGTAAAGTAAGCTCCTAAGTAACTTGTACGGTTATCTTTAATTACTTTTTCTAATTTTAGATCTGGATAAGTATAAACAGCTACCCAAGTACTATCAGCATGTCTTGTTCCAAAAGTATCCCCAGCACCGTTAATTTTCATATAAGGCATAAATACTTTATCTCCTACTTGAGTTGCCCAAGTAAAATGCGCTCTTTCTGCTAAATCTGGATTTTTATTTCCAATTAAAAGTCTTGTATCTTGTGATACTGTTCCTGTAAGTACAGATTGTTCTGCATCAACTTTATACATATAAGAAATTGATGCGCCACTTCTAGGTACTTTTACCATTAAAATATCTTTGTTAACTGGCGCAAAAACTTGGACTGTCTCAGCCTGGAAATTTGAAGTCTTAGTTAAAACTCCATTCGTAGTCAAACCATATGTAGTAACAGCTCCTGGGTTTCCTTGACCGTAAAGGAAACTAAAAAATTTATTTTGCGTTGACAAATAATAACGATAAGTACCGTCTTGTTCTAATCCGTTTCCTGCTGTGGTAATTGATCCTTTTGAAACGTCGTCGGCAGTTAATAAATAATCCGCGACTCCTGTTGCTCCTGTAGAAACGGTAACTATATATTTTGATTTTCCTGTTTCTCCACTAGCTCCTTCATTTTGCTCATCGTTACTCTCACATGAAGCAAAAGTGAAAGCAAATGCTGCTAACAATAAAGGCAATTTGGTAATTGTTTTCATAAGTATTAAAGTTTATATTAAATTATTTATTCGATTTGTTAAAGAAGTATCTAAATTTTAGATAAAAAGCACGACTAGGTTTTTGAAGTGAAAAATTATCCACAAGTTCATTATCCAATAAGTTTTGACACTCTAAAGCAATGTTATACTTTCCATTAGCCATCGTGTAAACCAAGTTTAAATCATGCTTAAATTGCGTTGGAATATCGTGTTTACCACTTGAACCTCCCCTACTTGGCCAATACAAATAATATGCATGTACATAAAGAAGATTATAGCCCGCAGATAAATTATTTCCTTTTTTAAACACGTCGTTAAAAAAAACTGTTGCATCTAGATTACCAAACAAATAAGGAATGTTGGGCACTCTGTCTTTATAATAATAGGAAACATAATTTTGTTCTGGTTCATATTTGGTCATGTTGCGTATATCCTGATACGTCATATTAATACCAGAAGTAAATCGCTTTTTGTAAGAGTATCGAATCTCCCCGTCAATACCTTTTGTTTTTACACTACCTTGATTAACGGTTACCGTTTTGTTCTGATTATTATTAAATTCCGTACGGATAAAATCGGTACTATTACGATATATACCATTTACATCAAATGTCAAGGCATTAAAGTCATTAAAGCTTGTTTGATAACTTAAACCTAAATTGACATTGTTACTCGATTCTGGTTTTAAATTATTGTTACCCTGTAAATTATCATTAGGATCACCAAAAATTTCATTCGATGTCGGCAATCTATAGGTTTTTTCGTAAGAAGCTTTTAGTTGTACATTTCGCATTAAATAATAACTACTTGCTCCTCCATAACCTAAATTAGATGATTTATCATTTAACTCCATATAGGCAACGTCTCCCCAGTTTCCAGAAGGATTATAACTTCTGGTAAGAGTAGTACTCAAATCATAATTTTTCACAAATAATGACGTGCTCCATTTTTCATTGTAGTCAAATTTATAACCAGCTGCCAAAATATTCTTTTGTAGCTTTTCAGGCTGCTGATACGTTATAGACTCAGGATAAAGCTCATCACTTCCTTTACGATTAAAAGTGTTAAATGTATTGTTTATCAATAAAGAATGATGTTCTCCGATAGCATAACTTGCATTGAAAGTAGCTATACCATTGTTGTTTTTAAATTTATAAAGCGATCTACCAGCTTCACCGCCTGGGCCATCGTTTTGTCTATATTGCCCAAACCAATTGTATCTTCTATTTACAGTATCTACAGTTTGTTCATAACCAAAATTAAAATTCCCCGTTATATTCACATTCAACCCTTTTGTAAACAAATCTTTTACTTGGTATTTCAAAGTAGGCATCAAAGTATTTCCACGTCTATACCTTTCTCCAAATACCGCTACCATTCTAGCTCCAGTTTGAATATCGGCCTTATTTTGTCCGGCCGTAAAACCAATCATTAATTTATCGGCATATTTTTTACCCGTAATTCCAACATTAAAGATTACAGTTTCATTATGGTAATTATCATGAAATCTTCTTACTCTTGTTTCAGGATAATATTTTCCAGTTTCCAAATCATTAGTTTCAACATTTACCCAATAATTATTATCCGAATAATTTTGAAATGCATTAATCTCTGTCGTAAAACCACTTTTTGAAGTATATCCAGCATTTATGGCAGTTTTAAATGTGTTGAATGATCCAAAGGAATAAGAAGCATCCACATATGTTCGTGGTTTGCTATTCGTTACAATATTAACAGCTCCACCTAAAGCATCTCCGCCCAGCCAAATAGGCACAACACCTTTGTAAACTTCTACACGATCAGCTAGATTAATTGGAATATTATTGATTTGAAAAGACGATCCGAAATTATCCATTGGCACACCATCAATAAAAATTTTAATTTGGTTACCAGAAAATCCATTAATTGATAATTCTGATCGAGATCCTACACCTCCAGCTTCACGAAAACGTACACCTGACACCCTATCTAAGGCATGTGCCAAATCTAAAGTCGAATTATGAAGTTTTTTTGCATCAACGGCTGTTACGTTATAAGCTTGTTTATTTACTTTATCAACTGATGAACGCCCTAAAACAGTAACACTTTCTAATTCTTGTGATTCCGTTTCCATTTTGACAGAAACATTCAAATTGCCTGAAACTTCTATTTGTTTTTTATAAACTGCAAAACCGATCGCAGAAATTTTTAAAGTGTGTTTTCCGGTTGGTACATTTTTAAAAATATAGTTTCCGTTTTCATCTGTAATTACACTTAAACCCGTTTTTTCGATAATAATTGTTGCGTAAGGAATTGTTTGACCAGAATTTTCAACAACTTTTCCAGACACTGTAAAACCTTGATTTTGCTGGGAAAACGAGAAGAACGTGATAAGAAGAAATAAACTGGAAAATAATTTTTTTTGAGTTGACATATCTTTAATTAGACTAATTATAAATAACTTTGCTGCAAAAGTACCATCAACGTCTTGAAAAAAGATAGGGAAAAACGGATTATTATTTTGTAAAAACGGATTAAATTTTGAAAATCGAAGCCACACTTTTAACACCAGAAACCCCAATAATAAAAATTAAAATTGGAGATAAATATTATCCCAAAAGCATATTAACCGAAGAAAATATTGTTATAAATAACAACGAAGAAGAGAAAATCACAAGCCGTCATTTAATAACTGAAGGTCTTGTTTTATTGGATACACAGATGTATTTTTCTACTTCTAAAACCTTTATTTTCGAAATTGACGAAGAATCTGTAGTCATGAATTTTACCTACCATGACAATGCAGAAACTAAGATCCAAGATTTGGAAGGAGAGAAATATTCTAAAGAAAATACGCATAATATTTTTTATACGAACAACTATAAAGCTTCTTTTTATTTTCCAGCTTTTACAAAAATCAATTATTTATCAATAATTCTTTCTAAAGAGTTTTATTATAATATAATCAATGAAGATTGGCAACTGCATGAAAAGTTCTCAAAAAACATTTTAAACAAAAAATCCAGTTATCTAACTTCAAAATATCTTCCTTTTACACCTGCAATACAATGGGTTACACACGAAATAAAAAGCTGTACAAGGCAAGGCGCTCTCAAACGAATTTATATAGAAAGCAAGATTAAGGAGCTTCTAATTTATCAGCTTGAAACTCTAAATACAAAACCTTCTATACAAGAAAATATTGACGAGGAAGATTACACCAAATTATTAGAAGCAAAAAAAATACTAGACAACGATTATCGAAACACACCTACTCTACCAGAACTTTCGAGACTTATCTCGTTAAATGAATTCAAATTAAAAAAAGGTTTTAAAGCCTGTTTTGGCACAACTGTCAAAAGATATATCATAAAACTTAGAATGGAACACGCAAAAGAATTGTTTCAAAGCAAAACGGCAACTGTAAGCGAAGCTGCGTATAAGTGCGGTTACAAAGATGTTTCTCATTTTTCGGCTGCTTTTAAAAGCTACTATGGATTTTCCCCTCAAAAATTCAAACTTAATACCGACTTTCTGCAATTCTGGTTAATCGGACTTTCATTTTTATTCTAAAAAAAAAGGGTTTTAAAATTTTGTCCGTCGACTTAATCTTAAAACCCTTAAAAATTCGACATTAATGTATATTGCAAACTTATACAATTACCCACGATCAAATGAATATGTCAGAATCAATTCTAAAAAAATGTTTCTCCAAAAACAGTATAAAAATTTAAAGTGCCATTCAAAAAGGCAAAGAATGCCACCGCTTTTAAATTTTTACAGGACAAAATTATAAGCCGAAAAAGATATAACCTTACGGTTTTCCTCATCTTTATGTTAAAAAACAGTATCACAAAAGTTAATTAATTGCTATACAAAACATTAACTCAATAACTTTAACAAAACTTTAAAAAAAGTGTAATCGGTGAATTCTGATAAAACACAACAGCATCAAAAAATTAAACGCTTTTCTTGTCCTAGATTAAGTTCGATTTGATTGATCCTTTCTATTTTTGTTCTGATGATTTCAACTTAGAAATGTTGTATCTTTTTCACTTAAACTAGATATCATGAAAACTCTCGAATTTTTATTGCTCGGAAAAAACGAAGCTATTTTGACCATTTTACTGCGTCTTGTAAATGCAGATGAAAACTGGAATGCAGTTGCTTTTAATAATGAAAGAGAAGCTCAAGAATACTTTCAAAACAATAAAATAGATATTGTTCTTTTGAGTTCTGGAATCGAAGATCATGTTGAAAAAGAGTTTACTTCTTTTTGCATAAAAAATCAGCCAAATGTTGAAGTAATTGAGCATTTTGGAGGCGGAAGTGGTTTGCTGAAATCTGAAATTCTGCATCGATTGCATTTAAAAGGAAAGCTTTAAATTTGTCTTTTAAAGCCCTAAAAATGGAAAAAACGTATTCAGTTGTATTTTATTCTAAAACAGTTGTTGAACCAGTCAAAAAACTAAAAGACTTTTTAAAAAGTAAAATAGAATGGTACAATAGCTGTAATTCTGAAGCGCATATTACGATTTGCGAATTTACGATTGATGAAACTCAAATTGATCCAGTTAAACAAAAGCTTTCTAAAATTTCGAATACTTTTACGCCTTTCGAAGTTTCTTTAGATCATTTTAATTCTTTCCCAAATGCTGGCGCTTTTTTTATTGGAGTAAACGAAGATTCTAAAAATAATCTTGTTCCGATTATGAAAAAGATTCATAAAACTTTAAAATCTCTAAAACTTAAAAAGAGCGATAATCCGCATATGTCAATTGGACGACGATTAACTCCAGAAAATCTCAAAATTGCTTCTGAACTTTTTACAACAATCGATCTTAAATTTGAATGTAATGAAATTGTTTTAAGAGAATTAGAACCTCATAAACAGTTTTTTGTAATTGATACTTTTCCTTTTGGAAGCAATCCAGAACAAGAATTTGTTCAAGGAAGTTTGTTTTAACCGCAAAGAGCGCAAAGATATACGCAAAGTTCGCAAAGATTTTACACAAAGCTTTGCGAACTTTGCGTTTTTCTACAAATTATCTAAATCAAAAAACTTGCGTTCTTTGCGTTTAACCTGACAAAGCTAATTTTTTCGTATATTTGAATTTTACAATTCGAAACATATGAAATCTCTAGATTCATTTTACAAAGACATAACCGAAGGCTCAACAGTTGAACCAAATTCTTTACTTCCGAACGATATTCAGAAAGAAATCGGACATTTTAATGTTTTCGATATCAAAGAACTTCTAGAACGCATGAAAGGAAAACCTGGAATGCCTTATGATAGAAGAGCTTATTACAAAATAAGTTTAATTCGAGGTCACAACAAAGCCGAATATGCCGATAAAATAATTGAAATTGAAAAGCAAGGTTTATTATTTGCAACACCAAAAATTCCGTACAATTATTTGCCGCAAGACACCAATCAATCTGGGCAATTTTGTGTTTTTACAAGTGAGTTTTTATCTAAAAACAAAAGCGGAATTGATTTGGATGATCTTCCGATTTTTGCTTCAGATGGTTATCCTATTTTTCAATTATCGGATCAAGAAGTTGAAGAAGTCGCATTGATTTTCAATAAAATACAAAGAGAAATTAATTCTGATTATATTTACAAGTATGATTTAATTCGAAATTATGTTGCCGAATTAATTCACTTCGGGCAAAAATTGCAACCAATTACAGCATTATATTCTAAACACAATTCAGCAGCAAGAGTTTCTTCTTTATTTGCTGAATTATTAGAAAGACAATTTCCTATAGAATCTCCGAATCAGCGATTAGAATTGCGAACTGCCAAAGATTTTGCAGAAAGATTATCCGTTCACGTGAATCATTTAAATAAGGTTTTAAAGGAAAATACTGGAAAAACCACAACCGAATTAATTAGTTCAAGATTAACCAACGAAGCTAAAATCCTTTTAAAACAAACCGATTGGAATATTTCTGAAATCGCCTATTCTCTTGGTTTTGAAGAATTAGCGCATTTTTCTAATTTCTTTAAAAAGCAAACTTCTTTTACGCCAATTGCTTTTAGGAGTTAGATTTTGTTTCAGGTTTCAGGTTTCAGGTTTCAGGTTCGAGAACTTTGTCAAAGTTTGAAACTTTGACAAAGTTGTATTGTATCGTATTTGAATTTTGCAATTGATTTGAATTTCGCAAACATCGATTTGATATTTACAACTTCCCATTTCTACTTCCATCCTACCTTTGTCTTATCAATTTAAAAGATCGAAAAGATGAATTTATCAAACAATAAAATTTTAATAACCGGAGGTGCAAGTGGTATCGGACTTGGACTTACCGAACGATTTATTCAGGACAACAATACCGTAATTATCTGCGGAAGAAGAGAAAGTGTTTTGAATGAAGTAAAAATTAAATTTCCTTCCGTTATTACAAAAGTATGCGATTTATCAATCGAAAAAGAACGTATTGCACTTTACGGATGGATCGCAGAAAATCATCCTGATTTAAATGTTTTAGTTAACAATGCTGGAATTCAAAATTGGGTTTCAATAACCGATGACACTTTTTACGAAAGTATGAAAGCTGAATTGAGCACAAACATTGAAGCTCCATTACATTTAACTTCATTATTTATTCAATTAAAATCGCTTAAAACAGTAATGAATGTTACATCTGGACTGGCATTTTCTCCTTTTGCAAAAGTTCCTGTTTATTCGGCTACAAAAGCATTTTTCCGTTCGTTTACACTTTCGCTTCGTCATTTATTAAAAGCAAAAAATATTGAAGTTGTGGAAATTATTCCGCCAGCATTAAACACCGATTTAGGCGGAATCGGTTTGCATGATGCACATCCAAGTGTAAGCAGTTTTATCGAATCAATTTTTGAACAATTAAAAGAAGGCAGACAAGAATTAACTTTCGGCACCAGCGAAACAAGATTAAATGCAAGCGCTGAAGAATTAAGAAATCATTTTAACATAATGCATTCTAATTAAGTAAAATGTGAGATGTGAAATGCAAAAAGACATTTATCTTTTTAAAAACACGAAAACATGACAAATATTTCACATCCACATTTTTGCAATTATCAATTAACAATTAATAATTATCAATTATAAAAATGGCAGTAAATACAAAAATAGCTCTAGTTACAGGCGGTAGCAGAGGTTTAGGAAAAAATATGGCAATCGCAATTGCAAAAAAAGGAATCGACGTAATTATTACTTACAACAGCAAAAAAGAAGAAGCTGATTTGGTTGTAAAAGAAATCGAAAATTTAGGTCAAAAAGCCGCTTCATTGCAATTAAACGTTGCAGAATCTGGAACATTTGGTGCTTTTTTTGAAGAAGTAAAGTCAGTTCTAAAAAGCGTTTTTAATACCGATAAATTCGACTTCTTAGTAAATAATGCAGGAATCGGAATTCACAATTCTTTCATCGGAACAACTGAAGCTGAATTTGATCAATTAACTAATATTCAATTTAAAGGTCCGTTTTTCTTAACTCAAAAAGCATTAAATGTAATGAATGACGGCGGCGGAATTGTAAATATTTCTACTGGTTTGGCAAGATTCTCTTTCCCAGGTTATGCAGCATACGCTTCTATGAAAGGTGCAATTGAAACTTTAACTAAATATCAGGCAAAAGAATTAGGAGCTAGAAAAATCCGAGTAAATGTTGTTGCTCCAGGTGCGATCGAAACAGATTTTGGCGGAGGTTTTGTTCGTGATAATGAACAAATGAATCAACAAATTGCTTCTGTTACAGCTTTAGGAAGAGTTGGTCTTCCTGATGATATTGGCGGCGTAGTAGCCTTTTTATGTACAGAAGATGCGCGCTGGATAAACGCTCAAAGAATAGAAGCTTCTGGCGGAATGATGTTGTAAGAATTTCAGGTTTCAAGTTTTAAGTTTAACCGCAAAGTGCGCTAAGGTTTACGCAAGGTTCGCAAAGTTTTTAGACAAAGCTTTGCGAACTTTGCGTTTTTATGCATAAAGCTTAGAAAAAAAACCTTGCGCCCTTTGCGGTTAAAACACAAAAAGAGAATCAACCTGAAATCTGAAACAAAAAAAATAAAAAAAAACAAAACCCGATAAGCTTTAAAAACTTATCGGGTTTGTCGTTTCAAATAATATCTGAATTAGTAAGCTGTTTTACCTTATTTGGGTTCGTTTATAAAACTCTCCTTCTTGGTCGAAAATTACATTATAATATTTCCCATCTTTTGTAACTCCTGCTTCAAAGGTTTTCTCTTTTAAATCATCTACAACAGAAAAAAACTGCTTAAAAGACTTAACAGAATAATTTGCTTTTAAATAGTTTTGTGCTTTTTTGGGCAATTTTGCTAATAGAATCTGAACTTTATAAGATTTAAAATTTGCATTTTGATCATATCTTGCAAGTCCAATTGTTTTGGGCGCTGCGCTAAATTTTGCTTCAAAAATAACATCATCACCTTTTCCTGTATATTCTATATCCCAAGTTGCTTTTTTCTTAGGATATTGATTTTCAAAAGCTTTTACAACATTTTCTGGAGGTATAATACTTGCACCTTGACCAATTAGAAAATTACTGTAAATAAAAACCGTAAATAGAATAATTTTTTTCATGTTTAGATTTAAATTAAAATGTAAATCTAAATAAAAAAGTATTTTCCTACAATTTTGATTTAATTTTTTTCAATACTAACATTAAAATCTCCATCTTTATCAAAAACAACATCGTAAAATTTGGTGTCTTTCGTCACTCCAACTTCATAAGTCGTTTTATTTTTATCGTCGACAACCATTGCAATTTCTCGAATTGATTTCGGCGCATAATTCTTTTTCAAATAAGTTTGAGATTTCGGCGGTAACTGATTAAAAGGAATCTGTAATTCATAGGCTTTCATGTTTCCTAAATTGTCATAAATTGCAACCGCTTTAGTTGTGTTAGTGACATTATATTTCGCTTCAAAACGAATTTCGTCTTCATCATCTCCCACATATTCTTCAGACCAAACGGGCACTTTTCCAGGATATTGTTTTTCAAAAGCAAATTTTACCTTTTCTGGCGGTGTAACTACTTTTTTCATATTTGTTCCTTCTTGCGCAATTATAAAACTACTGCATAAAAAAGTAAGAATCAAAAACGCGTTTCTCATGGTTTTATTTTTTTTAAATTAAACTCTAAACAACGTATTAAATTTACTACTTTTTAATGAAGAACAAATGAAGCCTTCAATATTTTTAAGAACTTTTTTTAATCAATTTAGAGTTTACAATTCGAGTTTTTTTAATCGATCTGTAAGTTCTCTTTTATATGTAATTCCAATTGGAATTCTTTCGCTTTTTATAACAACAAAATCTTTTTCTGTCGTATCAATTTTGTCCAACGCTACGATGTACGATTTATGAATTCGCATAAAATTCTTTTCTGGAAGACATTTCTCTAATTCTGTGGTCGTTATCGAAGCCAAATACGTTCTTTTAATCGTATGCAGTTTTACGTAATTTCCGTAACTCTGTGCAAACAATAATTGATCTAATTCAATTTCCATCAAATAACCGTCGACTTTTACACTCACAGAATTGACTGTTTCTTCTGCTTTTTGTTTCACACTTTCTGTAGCAAAAAAACGATCGATTGCTTTTAGAAATCTTGGAAAATAAATTGGTTTTAAAAGATAATCTATAACACCGTAATCGTAACTTTCTAAAGCAAATTCTGAATAAGCCGTTGTCAAAATCGTTTTTGGATGAGTTGGAAGAATTTTAAGCAATTCCATTCCAGAAATTTCCGGCATATTAATATCCAAAAACATCAAATCGACTGTGTTTTCACGGAGATAATTCATCGCTTCAATTCCATTATAACCTTGAAAAACCAATTCCAATTGCGGATTTTGCTTGATATAATTCGCTAAAACATAATGCGCTGCGGGTTCATCGTCTACGATTATACATTTCTTTGTTTCTTTCATCCTACAAACTTTTTAAGTTGTATTTCTAAATCAACAACATAGGTTTGTTTATCGTCTTGAATATCTAATTTATAGTCTTTTCCGTAAATTAATTTCAAACGTTCAATTGTGTTTTTCAAACCAATTTTGGTAGAAATAACATCTGTTTTCTTCGGAATTGAATTGACAACATGAAGCTTAAGCAATCCGTTTTCTACCGTAATATTAATTTTTACAAAACATTTTTCGATGGCACAAGTTCCGTGTTTAAAGGCATTCTCAATAAATGCGATTAATAACATCGGAGAAATTTTATAGGTGTATTCTTTGTCTACTTTATGATCAATCGTAATATCACAACGGTAACCAACACGTTCTTTTTCGAGCTGAACATAACTATTTATAAACTCCAATTCTTCTTCTACAGAAACAAATTGTTTACCGTTACTTTCTAATTGATAACGCATTAACTGCGAAACTTTCATAATCAAATCTGGCGTTCTGTCTGGAAATTCAAGACTAATTCCGTACAAAGTATTAAATGTATTAAACAAAAAATGCGGATTCAATTGTCCTTTCAAAGAATTTAATTGCATTTGATTGAACAATAAAGCCGCATCGGTTTGTTTTCTATGAATTCGATAAAACTTAAATACAATAATTGGACTCAAAATGCAGACCAGAGTTCCTAAAACACTTGCCAATTGATACGCGTAACTTCTCTGATGTGAGTTTTGATACAAATGACATTTTGCAAACATATCTAACATTGTAATTTCATATAAAACAACAGAAAATACAAAAACCCCAAAGAGCGTTAAAATAATATAAGTGAAAGGTTTATTGGCTTTGAATAATATCGGAAGCAGAAAAAAGCGGTTAAACTGCGCATGCATGTACAAAATGCAATAGAAAAATATACCCATTAAAATAGAAATGAACGAACTAAATAACATCCAATCATTTTTTAAGGTATAAATTGTAAATGAAAAAAGGACAACGGCAACCTCCTGCCACCATTTGTTATCCAATATGTTATCAATCTTTTTGTTCATTCTTAATTTTGAAATAGTTTACAAAGTACGAACAAATATTTAATTATTTTTTTCAAAAAATGACCAATTCAATTCGTCATTTACTAGTGCAGTACATCACTAAACATGACTTTTATCAAGGTAAGAGAAATAAATTTGTTTCATCAAAAACATTATTTCACACCTTGAGTTTATGTATTTCAAAAAAATTACCATTTTATTTTTATTGATTTTTGCCTCAATCGGTTACGCTCAAACCCTGTCTTTAAAAGAAGCCATAAAAACAGGTCTTGAAAACTACGGTTCTATCCGAGCAAAAAACAATTACACCAATGCATCAAAAGAGACGCTGAAACAATCTCGTCGTGATTATCTGCCAAACCTGAATTTATCGGCACAGCAGGATTACGGAACGGTAAACGGGCAAAACGGACCTCTTTACGGTTTTGGAGGTTTAGGAGTTGCTTCATCAGGTTTACCTCTTCCTGAACAAAACTGGAATTCGGCGTTTGGTGCGCTTTATCTAGTCAACATGAACTGGGATTTTTTCACCTTCGGAAAAACACAGGAAAAAATCAATTTATCTAAAATTGATGTTCAGGCTAAAGAAAAAGATTTACAGCAGGAAAAATTTCAACAGGAAATTAAAATTTCTGCTGCATACTTAAATCTTTTAGCGAGCCAGAGATTATTGATTTCTCAGCAAAAAAACTTAAACCGCGCAGAAGTTTTTAAGAAAACTGCCGCTGCGAGAGTCAAAAACGGATTATTAGCCGGAGTCGATTCTACATTGGCGACAGCTGAAGTTTCGAAAGCTAAAATTGCTTTAAACTTAGCAAGGAATTTCGTTAAAGAACAAAACAACAAATTAGTAGATTTAATGGGTGTTGCGCCACAAGATTTTGTTGCCGATACGCTTTTTGTAACTCAGATTCCGAAAGAGTTAATTCAAGGAAATGCTGCAAACGACAGCCTTCATCCGTTATTGCAACTTTATAAAACGAAAATCGATTATAGCAATCAGCAGGTTAAATTATACAAACGTTTTTATTACCCAACCATGAGTGCTTTTGGAGTTTTACAAACCAGAGCTTCGGGATTTGACAATACTTATGCGTCAGATCAAACCGCTTTTAGCAGAAATTATTGGGATGGCGTAAATCCAGATCGCACCAATTATTTAATTGGAGTTGGAATTACGTGGAATTTAACCACGCCTTTTAGATCAAGCAAACAAGTCAGCGCTCAGAAATTTGTTTCTCAAGCTTTGCAAGAAGAATACAATCAGGCGGATAGAGAATTGAAATCACAGTTGAATTTTGCAGAAGATAAAATCAAAATCACGCTCGAAAATTATGCTGAAGCACCAATTCAGGTTGACGCGGCAAAAAGAGCTTACATTCAGAAATCGACTTTATACAAAAACGGTTTAACCGATTTGACCGATTTGACACAAACGATGTATGTTTTAAATCGCGCTGAAATCGATCGAGATATTGTCAATAATAATGTGTGGCAATCGTACTTATTGAAAGTCGCTGCAACAGGAAATTTTGACTTATTTATAAATGAATTTTAATTATAAATCCTAATGAATTTAATACGTTTTGCACTCCGCAAACCCATTTCCATTTTAGTATTGGTTGCGGGTCTATTTTTCTTCGGAATAGGTGCCATCAAAGACATTAAGGTAGACATTCTACCAAAAATGAATTTGCCGGTTATCTATATTGCGCACCCGTTTGGAGGTTATACGCCAGACCAAATGGAGGCTTATTTTGCCAAAAACTACGTAAACGTTTTACCTTTTTCGAACGGTATCAAATCGGTAGAAACCAAAAATATTCAAGGGTTAATGATTATGAAATTAACCTATTATGAAGGAACGAACATGGCTCAGGCGGCTGCCGAGTTAAGTGCGCTTTCCAACAGAATTCAGGCGGCTTTTCCTCCGGGAACACAGCCTCCGTTCATCATTCGTTTTGATGCTTCTTCACTTCCAATTGGGCAATTGGTTTTAAGCAGTAAAATTAGATCAAATAACGAATTACAGGATTTAGCCAATGTTTACGTTCGTGCTTCGTTTACTGCAATTCCAGGTTTATTATCTCCAGCTCCTTTCGGCGGAAGCCCAAGAACTATTGAGGTAAATGTTGATCCAGATTTATTGCGTTCTCATAATATGACGCCAGACCAAATCGTAGATGCGATTCGTTTGAACAACCAAACGGCTCCGTCTGGAAACGTGCGTATGGGCGACAAAAACTACATTACACCAACCAATAATACGATTAAAGAAGTTAAAGATTTTGAACAGATTCCGTTATTCAAAGGCGGCGTTCAGAACTTGAAATTAGGCGATGTTGCTTCTGTAAAAGACGGTGCCGATATTACGGCAGGTTATGCTTTGGTAAACGGAAAACGTTCGGTTTACATTAGTATTGCAAAAGCGGGAGACGCTTCAACTTGGGATGTGGTTCAGAAATTGAAAAAAGAACTTCCTAAAATTCAAAGTACGCTTCCTGAAGATGTAAACATTACGTACGAATTTGACCAGTCGGTTTATGTAATCAACTCGGTTAAAAGTTTGATTACGGAAGGAATTATTGGTGCGGTTCTAACGGGATTAATGGTTTTATTATTCTTGGGCGACCGTCGTGCGGCTTTAATCGTAATTATGACAATTCCGATTTCGATTATTTCTGGGGTTTTATTCCTGAAATTATTCGGACAGACAATCAACTTAATGTCCTTATCAGGATTGGCTTTGGCAATTGGTATTTTGGTGGATGAAAGTACCGTAACCATCGAAAATATTCACCAGCATCTCGACATGGGAAAACCAAAAGCGCTCGCCATTTGGGATGCGTGTCAGGAAATTGCTTTGCCAAAATTATTGATCTTACTTTGTATTCTGGCCGTATTTGCACCAGCATTTACCATGGTCGGAATTCCGGGAGCGTTGTTCTTGCCTTTGGCTTTAGCGATTGGATTCTCGATGGTAATTTCATTTTTGCTTTCGCAGACTTTTGTTCCTGTAATGGCCAACTGGATGATGAAAGCTCACGCGAAACACGAACACGAACCGAATATTACAGATGATGAAGCTGAATTTAATGATAGCGGTATCACTCCAGAATCGGAACAAAATCTGATTACTCAGAAAAAAGGTTATGTAGAAAAAGACGATACCAACAACAACGGAAAAATTAGTGGATTCGAACGTTTCAAAATTCGTTTCATGCGAACTTTAGATCGTTTGTTTGTCCATAAAAAAGCGACGACTATTATTTATTTAAGTGGTTCGATTCTTCTGGCTGTTCTGTTTATTGGTTTTATCGGAAAAGATGTTTTCCCAAGAACAAATTCAAGTCAGTTTCAATTAAGAATGCGCGCTGTTGACGGAACGCGTTTGGAAAGAACAGAAGAACAAGCTCGAGTTGTTTTAAAAGAACTGGAAAAAATGGTGGGTAAAGATCATATCGGAATCACATCTGTATATGTGGGTCAGCACCCTTCTCTATTCTCGATCAACCCAATTTATCTTTTTATGGCAGGTTCTCACGAAGCGGTTTTCCAAGTGAGTTTAAAAGACTATCATGAAGACATGGACGATTTTAAAGATGAGTTTAGAGCGAGACTTAAAAAAGTATTGCCAGATACGAAACTTTCTTTTGAACCAATCGAATTGACAGACAAAGTTTTAAGCCAAGGTTCTCCTACTCCAATTGAGATTCGAGTAGCTGGAAAAGACAAAAAACGAAATGAATTATACGCGACTCAAATTGTAGATAAACTAAAAGCGATTTCGTATTTCAGAGACGTGCAAATCGGACAGCCAATTCATTATCCAGCAATGAATATTGATATTGACAGAACCCGCGCAGCCGAATTAGGAGTGGATATGAATGATATTTCACGTTCGCTTGTGGCTTCAACCTCATCTTCTCGTTATACCGAAAAAAACAACTGGGTCGATGAAAAAGCCGGATTATCGTATTCTGTTCAGGTTCAAGTGCCTTTAAATAAAATGAAAAGTAAAACCGATATTGGAGAAATTCCGGTATTAAAAAATTCGCTTCGTCCTGTTTTAAGTGACGTTGCCAAAATTACACCCGGATTTGTAAGCGGTGAAAATGACAATTTAGGAGCCATGCCATACATTACCGTTACTGCAAACATCTATCAAACCGATTTAGGTACGGCTACAAAAGATGTGGGCAAAACAATTAGTTCTTTGGGCGAATTACCTCGTGGTTTGTTTATTACGCCAATTGGACTAAGTACTGTATTGACCGAAACATTAAGCAGTTTACAAACAGGATTATTGGTTGCCATTTTTGTAATCTTCTTAATGTTGGCTGCTAATTTCCAATCGTTTAAAGTTTCACTGGTTATTTTAACGACAGTTCCTGCGGTAGTTTTGGGATCTTTATTAATGCTGACAATTACAGGTTCAACGCTGAATTTACAATCGTATATGGGAATCATCATGTCGGTTGGAGTTTCGATTGCGAACGCCGTTTTATTGGTTACGAATGCCGAACAGCTTCGAAAAATAAACGGAAATGCCTTAGAATCTGCGCGTGAAGCTGCTGCGTTGCGTCTTCGTCCGATTATCATGACTTCGGTTGCGATGATTGCGGGAATGTTACCAATGGCGATTGGACACGGCGAAGGAGGCGATCAGGTTTCTCCGTTAGGAAGAGCGGTTATAGGCGGATTATTATTTTCTACTTTTGCCGTATTATTAATCCTTCCGCAGATATTTGCGTGGGCGCAAGAAAAAACATCGACACAATCTGTTTCTTTAGATCCTGAAGACGAAGAAAGTATCCATTATATCTCATCAATAAGTAAGTCGAAAGTTGGAAAGTAACTTGTTGAGTGTAAATATTTTTAACACATAGAAACATAGATTTTAATTTTAAATAAAAAAGGTAAAAGAAAAAACTAGTTTTCACACATAGCTATGTGCATTGAAACAAGTGAAACGCCTTTACCCGTAAAGAATAGCTATGATTCTATGTGTTAAATTAAATTTTAAACACTTTCACCCAAAAGCTTAAAACATATTCATTATATAAAACCAAAAAATGAAAAGTAACATTATAAAATCATCTGCATTATTATTTACAGCATTAGTTGTATTAAGCGGTTGCGAAAAGAAAAAAGAAGAAACTGCGAAAGCGGAAATCGAACCTAAAGTAGAAACTTTCGCTTTAGCGAAAGAAAAACTAACAACAGAATTGCGTTTACCAGCCGAATTAACCGGTTTCCAACAAGTTGATTTGTATGCAAAAGTGAGCAGTTTCGTAAAATTATTGAAAGTTGATATTGGTACGAAAGTAAAAAAAGGACAGCTTTTGATTGTTTTAGAAGCACCAGAAATCAGTTCGCAATTGGCTGCAGCCGAATCAAGATTGAAATCGATGGAAGCGATTTACGCAACCAGCAAAAGCACTTACAACCGTTTGTATGAAACTAGCAAAGTCGAAGGAACAATTTCTAAAAACGATTTAGAAATGGCAAGCGGAAAAAAGAACTCTGATTATGCTCAGCTTCAAGCGGCAATTGCGGCTCATAAAGAAATTGCGATTATGAGAGGCTACTTAGAAATTCGTGCTCCTTTTGATGGCGTTGTAGCGGCTAGAAATGTCAATTTAGGAACATTTGTTGGTCCAGCAGGAAAAGGTTCAGATTTGCCTTTATTGACGATTCAAGAACAAAGTAAATTACGTTTGGCGGTTTCTGTACCAGAATTGTACACAGGATATTTACACCCAGGCGACGAAATGAGTTTTAATGTAAAATCGTTGCCTGATACTTTTACAGCAAAAATTACCAGAATGTCTGGCGCTTTAGATTTAAAATTACGTTCTGAACGTGTAGAAATGGACGTTCACAACACCAAAGGAAATTTATTACCTGGAATGGTTGCCGAAGTTTTGTTACCACTTAACGCGAAAGACAGCACATTTGTAGTACCAAAATCAGCAGTAGTAAGTTCTGCAGAAGGAATTTATGTGGTGAAAGTTGTAAACCACAAAGCCACAAGAGTTGACATCAAAAAAGGAAGAGAAATCGAAGATAAAATCGAAATTTTCGGCGATTTGACTCCAAACGATAAACTGGTAAAAATTGCCAGCGAAGAAACTAAGGAAGGCGATGTCATAAACGAATAACCTGCGTTTAGTCTTCAATTTAGTGATTACCAAAAACTGTACGCATTCTTAGGAATGCAAATCTAAAAATTTGCCTAAAAGGGCGGTTCTTCTTTAATTGGAGGGACTGTCCTTTTTTATTTATTATTAAATATTACTCAATAACTCCTAGCACAAAAGTCTAACTCTTAAACACAAATAGCTATATAAAAAATAACGCCTATTTTGGAAAGTACTTTTTTTAAATATACAATAAAACCTAGATAGATATCATAAATTTTATTTGAATGTTAATTTTGAATTAAAAAGTTCTATTTCAGTATATTCATTATCCATTAAAAGGCCTTTTATTTTATCTGGATAAACAAAAATTTTAATTTTATCAGGTTTTATGGCTATTGGATTTTCTAAAGTTGCTTTAGTCCTAATTTTTTTTCCTTTTGCAGCATTATAATGTTCTTCTATGCCAAAACATAAATCTATTTGTTTAGCATTGGTTATTTCAAAAGTTATTTCGAAAAAATGTTCATATTGGTTTTTAAGAAAAATAACTCTATCAAAATATAACGCACTACTTAAACTATTTTTAATTTTATCATTAATGTTAGATTTAATCCAATTTTCAGGAAACACAATTAGTTCAGGCTTTTCTAATTTGATAATCAAAAAATCATTAATGTAATCATCTAAATATTTCTTAATATTATCTGTGTTCAAATTGTAAAACTCTTGAACATTCTGCCATGTCTTTTCTTCTCCTTTTTTATCATAAATATAGACCTCATAAAGAAGTTTTGGAATGTCTTGTGTAAAATCACTTAACTTACTTCGAGCACCTTCAATATTTTGAAATTTTTCTTTTAGCAAGGGAATTTTTAAATTTTTCTTTTTGTTGATATCATTTATGAGCATATCAAACTTTGACACCTTACTTTTGTAATCACGATCAATAAATCTATTCAGTATATTGGCTATAAGTTCTTGATTATTAATTTTAAATATTTTTAATCCCAAGATAAAATAATCGTAGGCTTTATACTGAAATGTTGTCGCTTCAAATGCACTCCAAGACTTAGAATAAAAAGGAATATTATATTCCGTTATAATAGTTTGGGAAAATTTTCCACGATAATTCTGTTTTTCGGTTTTAAACGAAAGTTTTAAAGGTGTTTTAGGTATTCTAAATAATAAAGTGTCTTTTGCTAATAGATTGAATGAATTGAAGGATGATTCCTGATGATAACTTGTTGAGAAATTATGTCCACTATATCTCATCTTGGATGTTAAACTATCTAACCAAATCATTAAATTTTCATCATTTTTAATTAAATGAGTATTTACTTCATATTTATATAACTCAGCTATTTTTGATTGAGAATAACTAGTTAAACAGATTAGAAAAAAGAGAAATAATAATTTTACTTTCATTACTTATTTTATAAGATTTTTTTGATTCAAATATAAAAACATATTTTATAAATAAACACGTTTTATCTTATTAAACAAATAAAAAACAAAAAAAACAGATTCCTGCTAGCACGAGCATCTTACTCGTTAATACTTAGAATTTCTAAACTTAAAAATAATTATAAGAGGACTAAACTTTTTACTTTAAATTTGACTTTGAATAAAAAATTATTTCAATAAAAAATTAGATATAAAATGCCTTCTGAAAGTAAATTAGAATACAAATATGGAACGCTTTGGGTCAGTGATGGCTTTTTGTTGATATTTTATATTTTCCTCTTTGACGAACTTAAAAATGATAATAAAGATTTTATTGAATTTAAAATAGAACTCGTTCAAAATATCGATAATATATTAGTAGGTATATTTGGCTTTCTTAATTTTAATGAGTTTATAATTTCAGATGAAATAAAAAATATTTTAATAAATCATATCGAAAACATAATTTTAAAAATGAACGAAGAGAGTGAATATTTTTCACTACAAAATTTTGACAAAATATTATCTCACATTAAAATTTTTCATTTAGAAAATTTGGATTATGAGCCTTCGAAGGAAACGATAAGAGGTCATTATACAAAGGATATTAAAGAAGTAAAGAATAATTACATAAGAGAATTTACTGACATAAAATCATTACTTGAAAAAGACTATCGTGTTTAAATAAAAACCTCGACCTTAAAAAATCGAGGTTTTTATTTTTCTAAACTTTTACTCCTCACTCAAATAAGGATTCAAAATCTCCGCCAATTCATTGAGCCAATAATAATTGTCTTCAAAATTGGTTAGTCCAATTTGGAGGGTTTCGTGTTGTCGCATTACGCCGAGAGCTAAAATGCAATTTACTTGTCTTAAGATTTTAGCCATATCTTCAGGATCTATAATATGATTAAAAAAATCAATCAGCCTTGTTTCGGCTTCTTTAGAAAGGGTGTTTTTTGTACTCATAATGTCGTAATATTAGGAATATAAAAACCTGATCGCGCAGATATTTCCTCGCAACGATAGCGCGGATTTGTAATCCGTGCCCGCAAAGATTGGCTTGTTTTATGTTTTTATGACCTACATTGTGTCAAACTGTTGCGGGCACAGATTACAAATCTGCGCTAACAATCGTATAGATAAATATGCTACATTCAATAAACTAAAAATTATATATTTAAAAAAAAAAAAACCGATCGCGCAGATATTTCCTCGCAACGATAGCGCGGATTTGTAATCCGTGCCCGCAAAGATTGGCTTGTTTTATGTTTTTATGACCTACATTGTGTCAAACTGTTGCGGGCACGGATTACAAATCCGCGCTAACGATCATGTAAATATATTCTTTCCATCTTTTTTTTCATTTTATAAACCCTCCCCCCCAGCTGGCGCGAGCGTCCCGCTCGTGCAAATATTCCTTGAATTAAAATGGTAATACGTTCACGAGCGGGACGCTCGCGCCAGCATGAGGGGACGAAATATTTATAAAAATAATTTTTCTCATTACAAAAGAGCCCCAGCGGGCTGAAATCATTTTTACGATATGCCGCTCCGCCGGAGCTTTTGGTACGACGCGTTTTATGAATCTATAAATATTTCATTCCTCCGGAATTTTCTTTTACAGATTTAAAAACTACATTATAAATTAAAAATCAATTGCCTCCAGCTTTAGCTGGAGGTATAAATAAGAATCATAGTAAGGCTTTAGCCCAAATGCGTGTTTTGGCTAAAGCTTTATTACTATTGAATTCTTTTAGTCTCCTAGTTAAAACTAGGGGCTATTCAATAAAAAAATGCAAGACCAAAATTGATCTTGCATTTTTATATAATTTGATAAATCTAAATAGAAATTTCTTTTTTAGACTCTCTGACGCTCATGTATTCCTTCTTTAATTTCTTCCACCATTTTTTTATTAAAAGCTGGCAAATCATTCGGATTTCGGCTGGTCACTAATCCATTGTCTACGACAACTTCTGAGTCTTCCCATTGTGCTCCAGCATTTTTCAAATCGTTTTTAATAGAGAAGAACGAAGTTACTTTTCGACCTTCTAAAACGTCAGCATCTACCAGAATTTGAGGTCCATGGCAAATAGCGGCTACTGGTTTTTTACTTTCAAAAAAGGAACGCACAAAATTTACTGCAGCTTCTTCTCTTCTCAATAAATCAGGATTTATAACTCCACCTGGAATAACCAAAGCATCGTAATCTGTTTCATTTGCCTGATCTAATACGACATCAACATTGTATTCGTTGCTCCAATTTCCGTCTTTCCAAGATTTGATCGTTCCAGATTTCAAACTAACGATATCTGCATTCCAACCTTGCTCTTCTAGATAGGCTTTTGGTGATGCTAATTCTGATTCTTCAAACCCGTTTGTTGCTAATATGGCGATATTCTTTTTCATAATTTTAATATTTAAATATTTGTAATTTTGATTTACTTAAAATTAGTTATTTCAAATAGCCAGCGAAAACCGACCGTGTTAAAGCTTTCTTTAATAAAAGTTAATTAACTATACATCAATTTTTTATAAAAAATAAAACTGAAATTATATAAAACTCTTATGAATTTAGGTTATTATTTTATATGATGAAAGCTAAAGAAGTGATGGTATAATTATTACGTATAAAAACGAATTTCAGAAATGCAACTAATTAATAAAAAAGACAAAACTTTCTCTCTTTGCAACTTCTGACGTTTGCAATTTATTTCAAAACAAATCCATTTTCTTTTAAAGTATTCAAGACTTCACCAATAATTTTAGAACGGCATTCAGAGTTTTTAGCACGAGGACCTGTTTTTACCCAATAACGAATGTTAAGCTGAATGACTCCCGCAGCCGCAACATCTGTAATTACAGCAGAATCTGCGTAATCTTTATCGGTTACATCTTCGTTTTTATGAAGCACTTCTTTTACTAGTTCTATGGCACGGTTATAATCTGAACCATACTCTAATCCGACAGTAAAAGTCTGAAGCAAAAAACCTTCGCTATTATAGTTGATGAGTGTGTTTTTAATTAAAAGAGCATTTGGAATATAGATGATTTTAGAATCGCTTTTGACTTCGGTATCACGGAGATTCAGGTTTATCACTTCTCCTTTTACTCCGTTGCTTTCTATAATGTCACCAATATTAAAAGGACGTTTAAAAGCCAGCAGAATTCCGGCAAGAAAATTTTCTCCAATATCTTTAAGTGCAAAACCAATTACAAAAGCTGAGATTCCAGCGCCTGCAAGCATGCTTTGCGCAACTCCTTCAAGTCCAATAATTTTGAACATAAACAAAACCCCAATAATAATCAAAACCGATTTGATTAAACGGGCAATAAAAGTTGCCAAAAGACGATCGTGCATTCTAGCTTTAAGACGATTTCCTGCAAAAATGCCAACTCGAGCCGCAATAAACCACGAAACGAGAATTACGATAATAGCCAGAATAAATTTAGGCGTAAGATCGACTATACTATAATAATAATTTTCTAAATGCTTAAAAACGTCCTGAACGAAATCTTCCATAATTATGCGTTGTAAAAAGTAAAACTTTAAAATTAGAACTTTTTAAAAACGGAAGACTTACAGGATTTAATTAGAATTTTATAAAATCTATTGAAATGTGATTATTACCACAAATCTTTCTTAATCACCAAATATTTCAAATCTGTTTTTCCCGCATTACTAATTCCGTGTTCGGCATTTGGCGGACAATACAAGCTTGTATTTGGTCCAACGACAACTGTTTTTCCGTCTAAGAAAAAAGAAGCCGAACCTTCTAGAATATAAAAGAATTCTTCTTCTGGATGATGATGTGGTGCGTGTGTTGATTTTCCAGGTTCGACAATACTCATTTTTAAAGTGTTTTCTTGTGTGAAATCTTTATTGGCAAACCAATATTGATAGCCGACTTTGGTTTTAGTAGCTTTGTTTATATCAAAATGATTGACACAGTTTTCGATTGTGTATTGTGGTGGTGCAGTTTCTTTTTTTGTTTCTTGTGAGAAAGTCTGTTGGAAAAATAAAACAGTAATTGTGGTTTTTAGGATGGTTAGAGTTTTCATTTTTTTTGTTGTAATGTTACGAAAAAAATCTATTAGATGATTTTTAAACTGGACTTCAGTCCAGTTTAAAATGCAATTCAATGATTTAGATATATTTTATTTCTCTGGAATTTTTCTGAGAGGAAATTGTTTGAAATAAACTTTGACAAAGTTCTAATGAAAAAATACATTTTCTCTCCTAGCCCTGATCGAAACGGCATCCTTTTGTGGTGGGGTTCACCACAAAAGATATAGTGGAGAGCGGGACAAATGGTCTTAAAATAGAAAAAATTCCTGCTTCGAATAAAAATCATTCAAATAAAAATCTGAATAAAACAAAGCCTTTACAAAGATTTTTAAAAATACTTATGGTGCGATAAGAAAATATTATGATAAAAATATTTTGTAATTCGAAAATCCGCCATACATTTGCCTAACAGTGTTAAACGATTTAATACTTGAATACAATGGCTAGCAAAGATCGAATTTTAAGACAAAAAGAAGAGACAAGAAATAATATTCTTGGCGCTGCTTATGATATCGTGAAAGATGAAGGCTGGAATGGTTTGAGTATGCGTAAAATTGCCGACAGAATCGAATATACTGCTCCTATTATTTATGAATATTTTTCGAATAAAGAAGCAATTTTAGAAGAACTTACAGGCAAAGGCTTTTTAAAACTGGCTAAGGAGTTACAGACTGCAAAAGACAAGTTTGAAAAACCCGAAGATCAGTTAGAAGCCATGTGGATGACTTATTGGGATTTCGCTTTTACTAATACTGAAATGTATCAACTTATGTTTGGTGTTCAAATGACTTGCTGTGCACAGCGATGTTCGGCTCAGGAAGCACCTTACAAATTGTTTACTGGTGTTATTGCTGAAATTATGAAAGACAGCAATCCTAGTGAAGATATCATTAAACAAAAATATTTTACTTTCTTTTCTGTTATTCATGGTTTAATCGCCATCAACATCATTAACAAGAGTGATATTTTAGAAACAATAAATGCTCAGATTTTGAAAGATGCTATTACTGGTATCATCAAATCTATACAGTAAAAAAAATTTTCAATTTTACTTAACAGTGTAAAATGATTTAAACGGGATAATATAAAATCCTTTTTTTTATAACTTTCGCTTAACACTGTTAGAAAATTTAATAAAGGTAATAAAAGCTCTTTTTTTAGACTTTTACTTAACATCGTTAGATAATTTAATACTGATTCAAAATAGAATTGGAACGGCTTACTGTATGGAAATTTGCGCACTTTTACTTAACAATGTTAGATAATTTAATTCAATTAAATATGAATCCCGAGAATGCCAGAATACCAAAGAATTTTATCCGAGAAAATGTTCAACCAATTAAAACCACTATGAAAATGAAAAATGTAATTATAACCAGTTTTATTCTGGCCTTAGTATTAAGCAGCTGTGGCGACAAAAATCAAGCGCCTACTGCTCCACCTCCACCGGTTTTACCAGTTTTGGCCATCACAAGTGCCAATACAATAACTGACTCTGAATATCCTGCTTCTATACAAGGAACTGTTGATGTTGAAATTCGTCCACAAGTGAGCGGAAACCTTGACAGAATCTATGTAGACGAAGGAGCTTATGTAAGTAAAGGACAAACGTTATTCAAAATCAATGAGCGTCCATTTCGCGAGCAGTTAAACAATGCTTTAGCAAGTTTACACGCTGCAGAAGCGGCTTTGATTAACGCCAATTTAGAAGTAGATAAATTAACTCCTTTGGTACAAAACAAAGTAGTTTCTGATTATCAGTTAAAAACAGCTAAAGCTTCTCAAAAAATTGCTGCTGCCAATATCGAACAGGCAAAAGCAATGGTTGGTTCTGCTAAAATTAATTTAGGATACACTAACGTAACAGCTCCAGTAAGCGGTTACATCGGAAGATTGCCTAAAAAACAAGGAAGTTTAGTTTCTGCTTCTGATGTTGAGGCTCTTACTACTTTATCAGACGTTCACGAAGTATACGCTTACTTCTCTTTGGGTGAAACCGATTTCATCAACTTTAAGGAGCAATATGCTGGAAGTTCATTAGGCGATAAAATCAAAAAACTGCCTCCCGTTACTTTGATTTTGGCTGATAACAATGCTTATCCTCAAACCGGAAAAATCGATATGGTTGATGGTCAGTTTGATAAAACTACTGGAGCAATCACTATTAGAGCAACTTTCCCAAATAAAGGCGGTGTTTTGCGTTCTGGAAACACAGGAAGAATCCGTTTAGGATTAAACCACGACGATGCAATCTTAGTTCCTCAAGCTGCTACAGTTGAAATGCAGGACAAAGTATTTGTCTTCAGTGTAGGTAAAGACAACAAAGTAACTAAAACGCCTATCATTATTGTCGGTAAAAGCGGTACTAATTATTTAATTAAAGAAGGTGTAAAAACTGGCGATCAAATCGTGTTAAGCGGTATTGACAAACTTCAGGACGGGCAAGCGATCCAGCCTGAAAAATCAACTAAAGTTGCCGAAGTAACTAATCAAAAATAATTCTAAAACACAATGTTCAAAATATTTATACAAAGACCAGTACTTGCTACTGTAATCTCCATTCTTTTGGTGATTTTAGGGGTACTTGGTTTAACTAAACTGCCTTTACAACAGTTTCCTGATATTGCGCCTCCATCGGTTTTGGTAACGGCGGTATATCCTGGAGCTAACGCAGAAACGGTTTTACGTTCTGTGGCACCTTCTATCGAAGAATCTATAAATGGTGTAGAAAACATGACTTATATGAGTTCTACAGCCAGTAACGACGGTACTTTGGCTATAACAGTTTTCTTTAAACTAGGAACTGATGCCGACCAAGCTGCGGTAAACGTACAAAATCGTGTTGCACAAGCAACGAGCCAGCTTCCTGCGGAAGTTGTACAACAAGGTATTGTTACGGCGAAACAACAAAACAGTTTCATCATGGCAATTGGTATGTACACCGAAGATGAAGCAAAATACGATCAGACTTTTGTTGCCAATTATGCACAAATCAATATTATTCCGGAATTAAAACGTATTCCGGGTGTGGGTTCTGCCAGTATTTTTGGTGGTGTAAAAGATTACTCTATGCGTGTTTGGTTAAACCCGACACAAATGTCAACTTATAAAGTGACGCCAAGCGAAGTTATGGGAGCGATTCAGGACAAAAGTTTGGAAGCGGCTCCAGGGAAATTTGGAGAGCGAAGCAAAGAAGTTTTTGAATACGTTATTAAATATAAAGGGAAATTAACCAAACCAGAAGATTATGAAAATATTGCTATACGTTCTAATGCAGATGGTTCAGTACTTCGCTTAAAAGATGTAGCGAGAGTTGAACTTGGAGCCTATTCTTATAACAGTTTAACTCGTTTAAATGGTAAAAAAGGAATTGTAATTGGGGTTATTCAGTTAGCTGGATCTAACTCAAATGATATTCAGATTGCCATTAACAAAATGATGGAAAAGGCTTCTAAAGATTTTCCAAAAGGTATTAAACACAATATTTTCTATAGTACAAAAGTATCTCTTGACCAATCTATCGAGCAAGTTGAGCATACCTTATTAGAAGCTTTTATTCTAGTATTTATTGTGGTATTTATCTTCTTGCAAGATTTTAGATCAACATTAATCCCGGCTATTGCTGTACCTGTAGCAATTTTAGGAACGTTCTTCTTCATGCAGTTATTCGGATTTTCGATCAACCTTTTAACACTTTTCGCATTAATTCTGGCGATTGGTATTGTGGTCGATGATGCCATTGTGGTAGTCGAAGCGGTGCATGCGAAAATGGAGCATAAACGTTTGTCTCCAAAAATCGCAACCCATGAAGCAATGCACGAAATAACGGGTGCTATTATCTCGATTACGCTGGTAATGGCTGCTGTATTCCTGCCGGTTGGTTTTATGGAAGGCTCAACAGGAGTTTTCTATCGTCAGTTTGCCTTTACGATGGCAATTGCAATTGTAATTTCGGCTGTTAATGCCTTGACTTTAAGTCCAGCACTTGCTGCTTTGTTCTTAAAAGACAATCATTCAGCACACGATCACGATGCGCCTTATGAGAAAAAAGGTTTTAAAGACAAATTCTTTACCGCTTTCAACAGCAGTTTTGAATCTTTGACTAATCGTTACGTTGGCGGAATTAAATTCTTAATCAGAAAAAAATGGTTGAGTTTAGGCGGATTAGCTGCTATTACGCTTGCAACAGTTTTATTAGTAAAAACAACTCCTGCCGGATTTATTCCAACTGAAGATCAAGGGTTTATTGCAATCGCTGTAAATACGCCATCTGGAACTTCGCTTGACGGAACTCAAAAAGTAATGACTGAAGCTGAAAATACTTTAAGAGGTTTAGACGCTTCTAGATTTGTAACCGCGATTTCAGGTTTCAATTTATTGACAAACTCTACAAGTCCATCTTCTGCTGTTGTTTTCGTATTGCTTAAACCAAACGAAGAACGAGGCGAAGTAAAAAACATTGACGAAATTATGAATCAGGTTCGTGGTAAACTGGGAAGTATTTCTGGCGGAAGTTTCTTCGTATTCAGCTTCCCAACTGTTCCCGGATTTAGTAACGTTGAGGCTTTAGACTTAGTTCTTCAAGATAAAACGGGAGGAAAACTGGATAAATTCAGCGGAATTTCTCAAAACTTTATCGGCGAATTGATGAAACGCCCTGAAATTGCCGTTGCCTTTACTTCTTTCAAAGCAGATTATCCACAATTGCAATTAGAAGTTAACGACGAAAAAGCAAATCAATTGGGTGTTAACGTAAAAGACATTTTACAAACCATGCAAGCTTACTTTGGTAGCGCACAGGCATCTGACTTTAACCGATTTGGTAAATATTACCGTGTGGTTGTTCAGGCCGATATCGAAGACAGAGCAGATCCAACAGCAATTGATCGTGTTTTTGTAAAAAACAAAACAGGCGAAATGGTGCCAATTAATACATTAGTAAAACTAACTCGTATTTATGGTTCAGAAACCGCTTCTAGATATAATTTGTTTAACTCAATTTCTATTAATGCCATTCCGAAACCTGGATTTAGTTCCGGTGATGCCATTAAAGCCATTGAAGAAGTAGCAGCACAACAATTACCTGCAGGTTACGGGTTTGAATTCTCGGGCCAAACACGTGAGGAGATTTCGTCTGGAGGACAATCTGCAACAATATTTTTACTGTGTTTGATATTCGTTTATTTCTTACTTGCTGCACAGTACGAAAGTTACATTTTGCCTTTGGCAGTAATCTTATCAATCCCTGCAGGTATTTTTGGAGTATTCGTTGCTATTGGTTTAACTGGAATTGAAAACAATATTTACGTACAAGTTGCTCTTGTCATGCTGATCGGACTTCTCGCCAAAAACGCCATTTTGATTGTGGAATTTGCGGTACAGAAAAGAAAATCAGGAATGGCGCTAGTACGAGCTTCAATTGATGCTGCAAAATTACGTCTAAGACCAATTATCATGACCTCTCTAGCTTTTATTGTTGGTTTAGTGCCAATGATGAGTGCCAAAGGACCATCTGCTCAAGGAAATCACTCTATCAGTATTGGAGCTGCGGGCGGAATGATTTCGGGAGTAATTTTAGGATTATTCATTATTCCGGTTTTATTCATCGTCTTCCAATATTTACAAGAAAAGGTATCTGGAAAACCAGTTGCCGTAATTCATAACGAAGAAAAATAAAAATGGAAAACTATATCACAACCATTCTTGTTGCCATCATATTTGGCATCGGATATATATCGTACAGAATCTCAAAAGATCTTGAAACTAGAAAAGATACTTGTACAGAAATTTAATCTGTTGGTGAGATTTAAAAAAAAATATTTTAACACATAGAGACATAGAATTGTATGTCTAAAAGAGAGATTAAAAGAAATTAGTTTCCACACATAGCAACTATGTGCATTTAAACTAGTGAAACGCCTTTTTAAATTATCAAAAATTATGTCTCTCTATGTGTTCAAAAAAAATATACCCAAAGGGTACAGAAATCTAATAAAAAGACAATGAAAAATTATATAACCAAAATCGTGACCTTCGCCATTCTGATCACGACCTTAATATCCTGTAAAGTATCTAAGGATGTTGAAACTCCAAAAGATGCATTTCCTGAAAATTTCAGGAATGCATCGGTTTCGAGTGATACAACAAGTATCGCCGATTTGGAATGGAAAAACTTCTATACAGAAAAAGATATTATTAAACTAATAGACAGTGCTGTAGCTAGAAACAATGATTTGCTTATTGCAGAAAAAAACATTGAAATCGCACAATACAGATTTACGCAGTCAAAATGGGGAAATGTTCCTCAGGTTAATTTATTTGTAAATGCCAGCACAAGTAATCCGTCTGACAATAGTTTTACAGGATTAAACTTAAATCAAGCCATTGGCGCTAAACATATTGACGACTATTCTGCTGGAGCTTCACTTTCTTGGGAGGCTGATATTTGGGGAAAGATCAGAAACCAAAAGAAAGGAGCTTACGCAGGATATCTTCAATCAGCTGAAGTAAAAAAAGCATTGCAGACTACAATTGTTGCCAATGTTTCTAAAGGGTATTACAATCTTTTAATGCTTGATGCTCAATTGGATATTGCTAGACAAAATCTTCGTTTAAATGATAGTACAACCAATATTATCAAATTAAAATACGATGCTGGTCAGGTAACTAATTTAGCGATTCAACAATCTGAAGCACAAAAATTAACAGCATCACAATTGATTCCGTTATTAGAACAAAATATTGCGATTCAGGAAAATGCTTTGAGTGTTTTAACTGGTTCTTTTCCAAACGCTAAAGAAAGATCTATTCGTTTAAGTGCTTTACAGGTTAAAAACAACAATGCAATCGGAATTCCTTCTTCATTAGTAAGCAGAAGACCAGATGTTAAAAGTGCTGAATTAGCGCTTAAAGCAGCCAATGCAAACGTGGGAATCACAAAAGCAGATTTATATCCTGCTTTAAGAATCACAGCACAAGGCGGTTTGAACTCTTTCGAAACAAGTAACTGGTTTAATATTCCTGCTTCTTTATTTGGAACTGTTGCTGGAGGTTTAACACAACCTATTCTAAACAACAAAAGAGTTAGAACGCAATATAATATCGCTGTCGCGGAAAGAGAAAAAGCAGTTTTAGCTTTCAGACAATCGGTTTTGGTTGCTGTAAGCGAAGTTTCTGATGCTTTGGTTAAAGTAGAGAAATTACAACAGCAAGAAACTTTCCTTAAAGAAAAAGTAAAAACGTTGCAACAAGCGATTAAAAATGCCAACCTTTTATTCAAAAATGGTATGGCAGAATATCTTGAAGTTTTAACTGCACAAGCTAATTTATTGCAAAGTGAGTTAGAATTAGCAGATTTAAAAAGACAACAACTAACAGCCAATACCGATTTGTATCGCGCTCTTGGTGGCGGCTGGAAATAATACCTGTTACATTACCCGTTAATTATTTATTTTTTGAGATGAAAACGCTGTGAGACCTTTGGGTTTCATGGCGTTTTTTAGTTTGATTTAACCGCAAAGAACGCTAGGTTTTACGCGAAGAACGCAAAAGCTTTTTTGAATTTCTCGCAAAGACGCGAAGTCGCAAATATTTATTTTTACGCAGATTTTACAGATCTATTCTCATTTTTTGTCATTTCGACGAAGGAGAAATCTCCGCGAGAAACTCTACAAAGATTGGATTCTCGTTGAGGAGCTACTTGTGGAGATTTCTCCTTCGTCGAAATGACAAACTTAGACTTATTTCTTTATTTTTGATAAAGAAAACTTCGGAGCTCGCACCTTTGCAAAAAACGTTTAACTATGGCTTTCAATAAAGAAATATATTTCAATCAATTAAAACAAACCATTGAAAACTACTATACAATTTCTGAAAATTCATGGAAATTGATTGAGAACATAGCCCAATTTCAAACTCTTAAAAAAGGAGAAATTCTGTTGCAAAATGGAGAAATCGCTAAAAATCTTCATTTTGTTGCAAAAGGTGTTTTAAGGGCTTTTATTACAGATCAGCAGGGAAATTTCTATAACAAAAACCTTTTTCTTGAAAATTATTTTGCGGGTTCTAAAGTTTCATTGATGCAGCAATCGCCTTCTAATTTTACACTCGAAGTATTGGAAGACAGCATTATTATCAATCTTAATTATAAAAAGTATATTTCTTTAATCAATGAAAATGATGACCTTAAGAATTTTTATATCGCTCATTTAGAGAAAAACTGGATTATTGACAAAGAAGAAAGAGAGGTTGCTTTAGTCATGCAAGATGCTACCGAAAGGTATATCAGTCTTTTACAAAAACATCCAAATATTGCCGATCGCGTTCCGTTATTGCATATTGCTTCGCACTTGGGTATTACGCCAACGCAGTTAAGCAGAATTAGGAAAAATCTAGAAAAAAAATTGTAAATCAACATATGTAAAGGTTTTTCAGAAAAGCTAATTTTATCTTTGCTTTACAATTAAATTCGATATCCGAAATGAAAAATATAAACCTCATCAAAGACAATATTGAAAACCTTACCACTCTTTGGAAAACCGTTGCAACTCCTCTCCTTTCTTATCATGCAACTGATTTTTTAGAATTTTCTCAAATCAAAAATTCAGGCTGGCCAAATCGTTTATGGTTTCGAAATGATATTAAAGAAGGAAACATTTTTGAGATTCTAGAAACTATTGAAAAAAATCCAGGTTTGGTTGTTCCGTATTGGGATATTTTCGGAAGCAATTCTAAAGATCTTTTTGAGAAAAATGGCTTTAATATTCGAATTCAGCTTGTAGCAATGGCTTTAAAACTGGAAGAAAAATTTCCGCTTGAAAACAATCTTACTTTCAAAAGAGTTTTAAATGAAGAAGATGCCAAAACTTGGTCCGATATTTATCCGCTTTCATTTAGTTATGTAATCAGTAAAGAAACTTTGGTCAATAATTATGAGAATGCAAAGTTTTATTTAGTTCATTTTGAAGGAAAAGCAATCGGAACGTTGACGCTTTTTCAAACCGAAAAAACAATGGGGATTCACGGTGTCGGAGTTATTCCAGAAATGCGCAAAAGAGGTTTCGCAGAAGAAATCATGAAATTCGCTATTAACGAAGCAATCGATGCTGATTGTGATTATGCACAGTTGCAAGCTTCGGCTTTAGGAAAAGGCATTTATAAGAGATTGGGTTTTGAGGATTTGTTTACGATTACGAATTACCAACTGGCGTAAATTTTAATTTTTCGCATTTTATGTCATTGCGAGGAACGAAGCAACCTCATTCGCTAAATCAAATTTTGTGGTTCATGTTAGTGTGGTTGCTTCGTTCCTCGCAATGACATCTTTGTGTTTTTTTTGTAGACAATCTTTGTAGAGCTTCTTGTGAAGATCCCTCGTTCCTCGGGATGACAAACAGTAAGGTAAGTTCATCACAACCAACCAACCAACCAACCAACCAACAATGTCCAAAATGCCCCTAAAATAGTCTTAAAAGTATATTTCATTAAAAGGAAAACATTATTAGATTTGTAATACATTAACTAATAACCTTTTAAACAAATACCCAATGAAAACAACCAAAATCATTTTCTGGACAACTACAATCCTTATTTTTTTATTCGAAGGCGTTATGCCTGCTTTAACTTCTCAATCAGAAATGGCTAAAGAAGGAATTAGACATCTTGGTTATCCAGAATATTTCGGAAATGCATTAGTCGTATTTAAAATTCTTGGCGTTTTGGCTTTGATTATTCCGCAAGTGCCTGGACGAATTAAAGAATGGGCTTATGCTGGATTTGCATTCGATTTTATTTTTGCATCGATAAGTCATTTTGCTGTAGACGGAATGAATTTTCAATCTTTTTTTCCGCTGATTGTTCTAGCAATTTTAATTGTTTCGTATGTAACATATCATAAAATACAGCGTTATAAAAATATAGCGCTCTAAAAACCAAAACTTTATGATTGAAGTTTTTAAAACAAATGTTCAAGAAGAATGGCAATGCAAAATAATCATTGACAAACTTCTTGAGCATTTTCCAAACAGTTCGATCACTTTTGATTTAGAAGATTGTGATAAAGTCCTTCGCATTCATGCTTCCTCTATTTCGAATACCAAAATCATTGACGTTTTAAATTTTCATGGCTACACTTGCGAAGTGCTTCCATAAAAATTAACAACTTTCAAATTATTGATATTTAGCATTTTATTGTTTTTTATCGTATATTTGATATACCATCATTTCCCTAATTCTATACAATTTACTTAAACAGAAAATGCCCTGTAGGTTCTTAAAACCATGCGGCAAGCATTGGATGTTAAGCAATTAATTTTTAAAATTTAAAAGATGGAAAGCGCTATTCAAAATACAATATTAGAAACGTATGCTAAACTAAACGATGTTTTTTCTTCTTTTACTAAAGAAGAAATCAATATTGTACCTTTTGCAGAAAGTTGGACTGGAGCTCAAACTGTTCAGCATATTATTCTGGCTTGCTCTGGTTTGCCGCAATTATTTGCAGGAAAAACAGAAAAAACAACTCGTGAACCAGATGAAAACTGTAAAAAATTAGATGGAATATTTCTAGATTTCAACACCAAATACCAATCTCCCGAAAATATAAAACCTGCTGCTGTAGAATATGATAAAAACACTTTATTAGCTTCAATAAAAAAAATACAAACAGATTTATTTGAAGCGGCAGAAACTTACGATTTAACTTTGACTTGTCTTGATGCTAAAATTCCAGGTTTTGAGAATTTTACCATTTATGAATGGCTTCATTTTGCAATTATTCATACACAGAGGCATACGCATCAGTTACAAACGATTTATGAAACCCTCCAAAAAAAATTAAACTAGCATTTAACCAAAACCATTTTTTATGAGATCAAAAGTACGAACCATTGTTTCATCTGGTTTAGTTGCAGGCACTTTAGATATTACTGCAGCTATATTAATCTACTCGGTGATTCTTCATAAAACAACAGCCGAAAAAATACTGCAATCTATTGCAAGTGGTATCTTTAAAAAAGAAGCATACACAGCAGGTACAGAAATGACTTTTGCTGGTTTGGGACTTCATTTCTTAATTGCTTTTATATTTGCATGGTTTTACTTTAAAATTTTCCCGTACATTCCGTTTTTCAGAATCAATACTTTTCTTTCGGGATTTTGTTATGGATTCTTTATTTGGATAGTGATGAATCTGATTGTGCTTCCGATAGTATTTCCAGTTCTTCCAGAAAAGAATTTAGACTTCGCATTGTTACTTTCTATATTAATTATAATTTTTTGTGTCGGAATGCCGATAGCTTTTATTACTAGGAAATATTATGCGAAATGGTACTGAAATAAGGTACAAAGTGGCAAAGGTTCAGAGCCACAAAGGCTAAAACTTTGAACCTTTGCAACTCTGAACCTTTGAACCTTAAAAAAAAAACTATACTTTTCTTCTTCCCGTAATTAGTGAGATAATAAACAACACTAAAAATATAAAGAATAAGACTTTTGCAATACTTGCAGCTCCAGCGGCAATACCTCCAAAACCAAAGATTCCGGCTATAATAGCAAGAATTATAAAAATGACTGTGTAACGTAACATAATATTTAGATTTTAAGTTTTTAAATACGACTAATTCAAGTCTGTTTTGTTTGTTACTCAAATTTCTTTTATTCCTACAAATCTTGTTAACTCAATACCATATTTAAATTAACTCAATTAATTAAAAAACAGTGAAATACCTAATATTTTCACTATACTTTTTTTTTCTTACAGAATTACCATGTTTATGCTTTTGAGTTAATTTTTTAGTGGATTGGATTAATCGTCGCTTCCTTCTCAAAGTAATTTTATCTAAAATTAATTACAGAACGAGCTTAAGCTCAAATGAATATTAGGCATTGTCACAAAAATCTTTAGGTGGCATTCTGAACCTTAACGAGTTATTAACCGAACAAAATTTATTCCTCATGAAAACAATATCAAATAAATCAAAAATAGTTTTTCTTTCAACTTTTCCGCCAACTCAATGTGGCATTGCAACTTATACTCAAGATACAATTAAAGGAATAACAGATGTTTACGGTAAATCTATTCAATGCGAAGTATGTGAGCTAGTTAGCGAACCTAAAGAAAACCCAACGCAAGCATTTACCTTAAATACTAAAAACAGAGATGAATATACTAAAGTTGCAGAAGAAATTAATGCCGACGAAGCCGTAAAATTGGTTCATATTCAGCATGAATTTGGTTTGTTTTCTGGAAATTACGGAGATTATCTTTTAGATTTTTTAAATGCAATAAAAGTACCTGTAACGTATACTTTTCACAGTGTTATTCCGAATCCGAATGATGAACTGAAAACGTTTGTAAAATTGCTACTTACTTATAGTAATTCGGTTTTTGTAATGACTAATAAATCTAAAGAAATACTAATCAACGATTACGATATTAATGAAGAAATAATTACTTGCGTACCTCACGGAACCCATATTGTCGTTTATGAAAAACCAGAAACTGCAAAAGAAAAATTAAATATTCAAGACAGATTAGTGCTTTCAACTTTCGGTCTTTTGGGTGAAGGAAAAAATATCGAAACAGGTTTACAGGCTTTACCAAAAATTATTGAAAAAGCGCCAAATGCTTTGTATTTAATTATCGGGAAAACGCATCCGAATTTAATTAAAGATGGTGTAGATCTTTATAGAGAAAAATTAGAAGGAATTGTTGAAGAATTAAATCTTCAAAACAATGTTCGATTTGTAAATCAATATTTAGATACCGATGAACTTTTAGAATATTTAAAAGCTACCGATATTTACATGTTTACTTCTAAAGATCCAAATCAAGCAGTTAGCGGAACATTCTCTTACGCGATGGGTTGTGCCTGTCCGATTGTGGCTTCTAAAATTCCACACACTAAGGAAGTCCTTACAACAGATTCAGGAATTTTGTGCGACATTGGAGATTCAGATCAATTTGCTGCCGCGGCAATTAAATTGATTGAAGATGAAAATCTAAGACACGAAATGGGAATTAATTCATTCACAAAAATGCGAGCTTCTTCTTGGGAAAATGTTGGAATTACTCAAATGAACACCTATATAAAATTGATTGATAATCCGGCAGAAATTAAATTCAGTTATCCTGAAATTCAGCTAAAACATATTAAAAAAATGACTACCGATTTAGGTATCATCCAATTTAGCAAAATCTCAATTCCAGATTTAGAGTCAGGTTATACATTAGATGATAATGCTAGAGCATTGGTTGCATTTTGTTCACATTACAGATTAACTCAAGACAAAGAAGATTTAGCTTATATACTAATCTATTTAGATTTTATACAACGTTGTCAGCAGCCAAAAGGCGATTTTATCAATTATGTAGACCAAGAAAACCGCGAACATATTGAGCAAAATGCCGAAGTTAATTTAGAAGATTCTAACGCAAGAGCAATTTGGGCTTTAGGAACTGTGGTTTCATTATCTGATATTCTTCCTGAAGCAATTGTTAAAAAAGCTGCAAAATGTTTATTAGCTTCTTTAAAATGGGCAGAAAACATTCAATCTCCGCGTTCAATTGGTTTTGCAACAAAAGGATTGTATTTGTATCATACTACTGTTCCAAACCTTTATGTTGCGGCAATTATCAATAAACTAAATGCTAAATTATTGGCAAATTACGAAGATACAGCAACGGAAGATTGGCAATGGTTTGAAAATTATTTAACATACGGAAACGGAATCTTACCAGAATCTATGCTTTATGCTTATTTAATTACCAATAAACCTATTTATCAGAAAGTTGCACTAGACTCTTTAGATTTCTTGATTTCTAAAACTTTTGTAAAAGGAAACTTTAAAGCTATTTCAAATAAAAGCTGGCATCATAAAGGTTCAGAACCGCACGAATACGGCGAACAGCCAATAGATGTAGCATATACCATTATGACCTTAAATGCATTTTATAATGAATTTAAAACGCCTTCATACAAGAAAAAAATGAAAGCAGCTTTTAATTGGTTTTTAGGTAAAAATCATTTAGGCCAAATTATGTACAATCCTGTAAGTGGCGGCGGTTACGATGGACTTGAAAAAGAAAATGTAAACCTTAATCAAGGTGCAGAATCGACAGTTTGTTTTTTAACAGCGAGATTGTTAATGGAAAAATTAGCAATGTCACAGTCTAAAGTTATTCCCTTAATGAAAAGCCGTTCAGGAATTGCTATTAATTCATAAAATATAAAACAAAGCTAACCAAATACTTCTCTTTTAAAACCCGAAAAATCCCTTTCTTAACGAAAGGGATTTTTTGTTGCATAAAACCGTAACGTCAATTTGCCTTAATTATTATGTTCTTATGTAAATTATATAAGGCTGAAAAAAATTTGTGTAAAATATTTTAACAAGTATTGAGCTAACTTTCATCTATAATTCAGTAAGTCCAAAAAACTGTTAAATAACTGATTATCGATTAAAAAATTCACACTAAAAACATAAACATTTTGATTCTCAACCTAAAAAATATATTCACCGAAATTGGAGAAACTACAATATTCGCCAAGAAGTTTTTTAAGGAGGTTTTTATTCCGCCTTACGAGACCAAAGAGTTTTTGAAACAGTGTTATATTATTGGTTACAAATCGTTGCCGCTGGTAGCCATTACAGGTTTTATTATGGGTTTGGTACTCACATTACAATCTCGTCCGACGCTAGTAAAATTTGGTGCAGAATCTTGGCTTCCCGGAATGGTTGCACTTTCGTTAATTAGAGAAATTGCTCCAGTAATTACAGCGCTGATTTGTGCAGGTAAAATTTCATCTGGAATTGGGGCCGAACTTGGTTCAATGAAAGTAACAGAACAAATAGATGCGATGGAAGTTTCTGCTGTTAATCCGTATAACTATTTGGTGGTTACGAGAGTTTTAGCCTGTACTTTGATGGTTCCGATTTTAGTTTTTTTTGCTGATGCAATTGGAATTGTTGGCGGATATGTCGGCATAAACATACACGGAGACGTTAATTTCTATAGATTTTTAACACAGATTATTCAGTCTTTAGAATTTTTAGACCTCTTTCCAGCCACTATCAAAACTTTCTTTTTTGGATTTGTAATTGGTATGATCGGATGTTATAAAGGTTTTACAGCATCAAACGGAACAGAAAGTGTAGGACAAGCAGCTAATTCTGCAGTTGTAACGGCATCATTAAGCATTTTTATTATCGATATGGTGGCTGTTCAAATAACCGATTTATTCTTTTAAAATGACAAAGGAAAAAATACATAAAGAACCTAAAACGAAAGAAAAAGATCAATCTCCAATTATCGAGATCAAAGATCTGCATAAAACTTTTGGAAAAGATAATACCATTTTAAAAGGTCTAAATCTGATTTTGCATAAAGATGAAAACCTTGTGGTTTTAGGAAAGTCAGGATCAGGAAAATCTGTTACGATAAAATGCATTGTCGGATTGATTGAACCAGACAAAGGTGAAATTAAAGTTTTTGACGAAAATGTTCTTAACATTTCAAAAAGCGAGCTGAATGCCATTAGAGTTCGAATTGGTTTTTTGTTCCAAAGTGGAGCACTTTACGATTCGATGTCAGTTAGAGAAAATCTCGCTTTTACATTGAGTAAACACAAACGCGATTTAAGTGCCGATGAAATTGAAAAAGAAGTCATGGAAGCACTAGAAAGCGTTGGTTTAGCAGAAGCCGTTGACAAAATGCCTTCGGAACTTTCGGGCGGAATGAGAAAAAGAATCGGCTTAGCGCGAACGCTAATCTTAAAACCTGAAATCATTTTGTACGACGAACCTACAACTGGTTTAGATACCATAACATCAAGAGAAATCAGCGAATTGATTTTGGATATTAAAAACAAACAAAAAACCTCGTCAATCATTATAACACACGATATGGCTTGCGCTAAAATGACTGCCGATAGAATTGTTGTTTTAAAAGACGGTGTAATTCATGCCGAAGGAACTTACGAAGAACTAGAAAAAGATGAAGACGAATGGGTGCGCTCATTTTTTGAATAAAGCAAAATAAATAATAGAAATCATGGAAAAGCAATCAGGATATACTTGGAAATTAGGAATGTTTGTAACAATTGGCTTACTGCTTTTTGTAATGGCCGTATATTTTATTGGAAAACAAAAAAACCTCTTCGGTTCTACCTTTCATATCACTTCTCAATTTAAAACCGTAAGCGGATTAGAAGTTGGAAATAATGTTCGTTTTTCGGGAATTAATGTTGGAACGGTCGAACAGATTCAACTAAAAAATGATTCAACTGTAATTGTTGTTTTAGTGATGAAAGAAGATGTTCGAAAATTCATTAAAACCGATGCTACAGCAAGCATTGGATCAGATGGTTTAATGGGCGATAAAGTTTTGACCATTACTCCAGGTGCGAAGTCTCAAAAAATGATTGAAGACAACGGCATCATCGCTTCTGTAGACGGAATTGAAATGCACGACATTATGAAAAGCGTTAAAAAGAGCGTGGATAATATCGGCGTAATTTCAGATGAAATAGCCATTTTCAGCCATAGCATGAATAACGGAAATGGTGCTCTAGCCCGTTTGGTTAAAGACGATAAAATGGCAAACAGTGTTTCGAATACGCTTAATAACCTAGAATCTGGAACAAAAGGTTTCAGTGATAATATGGAAGCAGCAAAAAGCAACTTTCTTTTAAGAGGTTATTACAAGAAAAAAGAAAAACAAAAAGAAAAAAAGATAGAAGAAGCGAAAGAGAAACAAGAAGAAGCAAAAGAAAAAGCTGCTAAAGAACAAGAAAAAAAGGAGAAGGAGCTGAAAGAACAAAAGGAAAAAGAACAGAAGGAAAAAGAGGAAAAACAGAAAGAAGATGCTAAAAAAGCAGAAGCTGAAAAGAAAAAATAACTCCTAATTTATTACAAATAATAATAAGTTATAACGTATTGTTCATCTTTTATAAATCTTTTTACATCTACATTTAACTGCCGTTTTTAAACAGCAAAAACTTACATATATGCCTACCACATTCAAACATACCGCCTTAAAAGTTTTAAAAATCACTGGAATAACAATTGCGGTGATTTTGTTTTTGTTGTTTATTATTCCGTTGCTTTTTCCTGGAAAAATTGCTTCTGAAGTAAAGAAAATTGCCAACGAAAGATTAGACACAAAATTAGATTTTACGAAATCTAAACTTTCCTTTTTTACTCATTTCCCAGCTTTGACTGTTTCTTTAGACGAATTGTCATTAACTGGTTCTAAACCTTTTAGTAATGATACTTTGTTAAAAGCAGATGAAGTTGCTTTTGGAATTGACATCAAAAGATTACTATTTGACAATGAAGTAAAAATCAACAAACTTTATGTTTCTGATGCTTTGATTAATGTAATGGTGAATGAAAAAGGTCAAGCCAATTACAATATTTATGTTGCGCCAGAAAAACGAAAAGACGAAAAAGATGCACCAGAAGAAGGAACAGCAATTCGATTAGAAAGAATAGATATAAAAAATTGCCACATAAAATATAATGACCGTTCGGCAAAAATTTTGGTTGACGCAAAAGGCTTCAATTATGTTGGAAAAGGAAACTTAAGCGAAGATATTTTTGATCTTGCCACAGATGCCAAAATTGATAATCTTGATTTCTTTTATGACAGAACAGGTTATGTTAGAAAAAAAGAAGTTCGTGCTGAATTAATTACAAGAATTAACACCAATTCGCTTTCTTTTATTCTACAGAAAAACGAATTGCGTATTAATAAACTGCCTTTAAAATTTACCGGTTTATTTACCATTTTACGAGACGGATACAAAATTGATATCAAAGCTTTATCAGAAAACACAACCGTAAAAGATTTGTTATCTGTAATGCCTCCAGAATATTTGACTTGGTTAGAAAAAACGGAAATTTCTGGAAGAAGCGATTTATTATTGACTTTTAAAGGCGATTATAATGTAGCGAAAAAACAAAAACCAAACTTGGCTTTCAATTTAAAAATTAATGAAGGTTCGGTAAATCATAAAGACGCACCAGTTCCTTTAAAAGATTTTCAAATGGATTTGAATGCCATTCTTCCGTCTTTAGATACCGAGCAATTGTTGGTGAATCTTAGAACTTTAAAATTTAAAGTTGGCGATAAAGATTATTTCAATGCTTATTTACGCAGTAAAGGTTTGAACGAAATGACTATTGACGCCAGCATAAAAGGCGCTTTAGATTTAGCGGTTGTTGATGCTGCTTTAGGTTTAAGTGATTTCGATTTGAAAGGAATTTTAAAAACCGATATTCAGGCGAAAGGACTTTTCAGCACTTCAAAAAAATTATTTCCGAAAACAATCGGAGGTATTTCTTTGCGAAACGGATGGCTGAAAACAAAATATTATCCAAATCCAATTACCAATATCACTTTTGTAGCAAATATGCTTAATAAAGCGGGAACTTTTCAAGATTTAATTGTTGCCGTTGCGCCTGCGTCATTCACTTTTGAGGGAAATCCAGTTTATATAAACGCCGCACTATCAGATTTTAATGATTTGGCTTATAATGCAAAAATAAAAGGTGAATTGAATGTTGGAAGAATTTATCAGGTTTTCTCACAAAAAGGTCTTGATTTAACAGGTTATGCAAAAGCCGATCTTTCTCTAAAAGGAAAACAAAGCTACGCCACAACTGGACAATATGACAAATTAGACAATAGAGGAACTCTGATTCTTAAAAATATAAAAGCTACATCCGAATTATTTCCGAAAGCGTTTTTTATAAAACAAGGAAATTTCCGTTTTCAAAACGAAAAAATGTGGTTTGAGAAATTTTATGCCTCTTACGGAAAATCCGATTTTGATATTAATGGTTATTTGTTAAATACCATTAATTATTTCCTAGAATCAAATGGAACTTTGAGCGGAAACTTCAACCTAAAATCAAAATTGATTAATGTTGATGAATTCATGGCGCTTGAAAAAGGAGAAAATAAAGATCAAAAGACAGAAATAGAATATGCAAAAGAAGATAATCCAAAAATGAGCGGTGTGGTTATGATTCCGAAAAATCTAAATGTAAGCTTAAATGCAAATGCAGACAAAGTAGAATACAACGGATTGATAATCAATAAACTTAACGGAAAAACTGGCGTTAAAAAAGAAGGATTTTACTTAGAAAACATTAACTTTAACATCATTGATTGCATTGTCGGAATTAATGCTTTTTATAAAGATGAATCTCCAACAGCTGCACACTTTGACGCTCATTTCACTGCAAAAGATTTCGATGTACAAAGAGCATACAAAGAAATTCCGATGTTTCATGATATGGTTTCTGCTGCAGAAAAAGCACATGGAATAATTTCTGTAGATTATAAAGTTAAAGGCGATTTAGACGGAAATATGGGACCAATTTATGCATCGCTTAACGGTGGCGGAACCATAAATCTGCGCGATGTAAAAATTCAAGGTCTGAAATTATTTGACGGAATTAGCTCTAAAACAGGACAAGACGGTTTGAACAATCCAGACATGAAAGGAATTGAAATTAAATCGACTATTGACAAAAACTTAATTAATGTTGAGCCATTTACCTTTAAAGTGGCTGGTTTTAGACCAACAATTAAAGGAACTACAAGCTTTGATGGACTTCTAGATCTCAGAATGCGTCTAGGTCTTCCCCTATTCGGAATTATCGGTTTTCCTATCGTAGTTACGGGCACGCATGAAGCGCCAAAAATTAAAATTTTCAGCAAAACTGGGCAAGAAATTAATCCAGCGGTTTATGATGAAAAAAGAAATAAAGTAATCAAGAAAGAAAAAGTCAGCAAATCCAAAAAATAATACTGATGAAAAAAGAAAAGCAAAATAAAAATGGATTTTTTGAAACGTTTGCCTCCAGAGTTACAAAAGCAACCGGAAGCACGACTGCATTTATAAGTGCCTTTTTGCTTGTGGTTGTTTGGGCTATTTCTGGACCTATTTTCAATTATTCTGAAACCTGGCAGCTAGTTATTAATACAGGAACAACTATTATAACTTTTCTGATGGTATTTCTCATTCAGAAAGCACAAAATAAAGATTCGCTTGCTATTCAGCTAAAGCTAAATGAACTCGTAGCTTCTAATGAAATGTCGAGCAACAGTCTTATTGATATTGAAGAAATGACCGAAGAAGAAATGATTATCATTCAAAAATACTATCGCCGATTAAGCGAATTGGCTAAGAAAGAAAAAAGCATCAAAACTTCACATTCTATTTCAGAAGCGCAAGAACTTCATAATAGAAAACACAAAAAATAGCACCAAATACACAACCAAAACTTAACTTTAAATAACCATAAATGAAACTGAGCTCTACCGAAACTTATTGGCCACTAAAAAATGCCATGAAACACAGCTATCCTTCTATAGCTTCTGATATCACTACCGATGTTTTAATTATTGGCGGCGGTATTACAGGAGCTTTAATGGCTTATAAATTAGTAAACGAAGGCAAAAAAATTGTTCTTGTAGACAGGAGAGATGTTTGCGGAGGCAGCACCTCTGGAAGTACCGCTTTATTACAATACGAAATTGATGTTCCGCTTCATCAGTTAATTAAGCTTAGAGGTACAAAATGTGCCATAGAAAGTTATCAAAATGGTAAAAAAGCTATTTTCGATCTTCGAAATATCATTGATGCCGTGGGTTGCGACTGCGGTTTTGAATTTAAAAAAAGCATCTATTTTACCACTTTAAAGAAAGATGTTCCTTTTTTAAAAAATGAATTCAAATCGAGAAAACAACATGGTTTCGAAGTAAGCTGGCTCAGCAGATCTGAATTGCAAAAAATGGGTTTAAACGCAATTGCTGGTATAGAATCTAAAACTGCTGCTGTTATGGATCCTTTTAAACTGGCAGGCGATTTACTTTTTTATTGTCATGAAAAAGGAATGCAGATTTATGACCGAACTAATATTACTGGCATTCAGCATCAAAAAGGGAGAATTATTGCGACTTGCGAAAATAAATACACCATAAAAGCAGACCACATTATACATTGTACGGGTTATGAAAGCACAGAAACACTGCAAGAAAAAGTTGTTGATCTGAAAAGCACTTTTGTAATTGCTTCAGAAAGCCAGCCTGATCTTCCTGAAAATTTTAAACACGCCATATTCTGGGATACAGGAAATCCTTATAATTATATTAGAACGACAGATGATAACCGAATTATTATGGGCGGTGGCGATGAAGATTTTAGAGATGCCAATAAACGTGATAAATTGCTTCCTAAAAAAGAAAAATATCTTTTGAAACAATTCTTGAAAAGATTCCCAGATTTAGATTTTAAAATTGATTATTCCTGGGCAGGAACTTTTGGAGAAACCAAAGACGGACTTCCCTATTTCGGAAAACCAAATTCGAGAAGAAATGAGCATTATTTTTTAGGTTTCGGAGGAAACGGAATTACGTTTAGCGTAATGGCAATGAACTCTATTCTAGATTCAATTCACAATAAAAAAAATACAGATTTGGAGTATTATAAGTTTGGACGATAATTCAAGAGGCAAAGGTTCAAAGGCACAAAGAGGCAAAGGTTTAAAAACTTTGTACCTATGTCCCTCTGAACCTTTGTCACTTTTTAAAAAACCAACTCCATCTGAATATTACATCTTTTATATGGCGTTTCTAAGCCAAAAACTTTTTCGAAACCAAGTTTATAATAGAGATTTATTGCAGGTTTTAAGATTGTATTGCTTTCCAAATATATTTTTTTTGCTCCAAGTTCTTTTGCTTTTTCGGCAATTGCTTTTCCTAAAAGCCAGCCAATACTTTTGCCTTGAGCTTTGGGTGAAACCGCCATTTTTGCCATTTCAAAATCATAATCGGCTACATTTGATTTTATTAGTGCACAAACACCAACAGGTTCGTTATCATATAAAGCAACCAAAATTTCGCCACCTTTATTAATAATATATTCTTCAGGATTATCTAGTGCTTTATAATCAGACTCTTCCATTTCAAAATAAGTCGAAATCCATTCTACATTCAAATCTTTAAATGCTTTTTTGTATTTAGAATCGTATGCAACAATTTCTACATTTTTGCTTTCGCGAAGTTTTTTCTGGTCGCTAACTCTTTTAAAAAGTGATTTCTGCTGCAATAAAAATTCCCATTCTTCGACCGCAGCCCAAAGATTGTGTTTCGCTTCAGATATTAAACCTTCAACAGCAACATCAATATCTAATAATTGCTGTTTGATTTTCTCAGAAATCTCAATTCCTTTCTTTGTTAAAACAACATTATTTTTACGTTTGTCTTCTGTTTTTATACCTTCTTCAAGTATTCCAGCTCCAATCATTTCCTGAATAATTTTACTTACAGAAGGTTGCGAATGCCCAATTTCATTAGCAATTTCGGTAATTGTAATTTCTCTATCTTCAGCAATTGTATAAAACACAGGAAACCATTTAGGATTAAAATCTACTCCATATAATTCGTAAATTTTAGAAGCATCTTCTGTAAAAGATGCAGTCATTAAACGTAAACGGCTTCCTAAAGCTACTTTTCCAACTTTATCAAAAAATTCCATAACAATAATTAATTATATAACTAGTTATGCAAATGTATAAAAAAAAACTTTTTTACAAAAGATTTTTTTTGGGACAAAGGTTCAGAGGCGCAAAGGGTCAAAGATTTTTTACTTTGAACTTATACAACACTACCGCTGAACCTTTCAAAAAAAAAACTAAGATTCTAAATTTAGAGTTTTAATTTTTCAGTTAAAAACTCATAAAATCAGAATCTTAGCATTTTAGTATATATCTTGCTTAAAAGCTAACGACATTATTTATTATGACAATTTTAGAAACCTTTGCAACTTTGTTCCTTTGTCTCTTTGTCTCTTTGAACCTTCTTCTAAGCTGTAATAGCCAACGAGTTCAAATTAAACTTGTATTCTTTTGGACTGCAATTGTATTTTTGTTTAAATATTTTAGAAAAATAACTTCTGCTTGTAAAACCGATGCAATACACAATTTCTGAAATATTTAGATCAGAAGTTCTAATTAAAACTTCTGCTTTTAGAACTCGCATATGAGTAATATAATCGTTTACAGTGCGATTATGAATCATTTTAAAACCTTCTTGAAGTTTGTTTGGAGATAATCCAGATTTTTTACTCAAAGATTTAATAGAAAAAGCTTCTTCTGGAGTTGATTTTATAAACTCCGAAAGTTCTTTTATTTCTTCCATTTCTCTCAAAGTCAAACCGTTTGATTCGTTTGCAAAAGCATGTAAATCATCAGAATGCTGCTGAATTTCCATTGCCAGAATAATTCTCATAATTCCTTCTTTCAAAAGATTTCTAACAATTCCGGTTTGCGTAATCGAATTAAGTTGCTCGATTTTTTCGGCAATTTGTAAATTATACGAACCGATATAAAAGAAATCTTGAACCAAATTGTTTTCAAAAAATGTATCTCTTACCTTTTGATTTAAAGATTGCGCCTGTTGTTTTGTATCACTTTGTGTTCCAACAATAATCAAGGTCAATTTTGTTTTTTTTCCTTTTTCAAAAAATAAAACATTATCCTGATTTTCTTTAGAAGTTACAATTGCTGTTTGAAAGGTTTTTAGTTTTCGCTCTTCTCCATTCAATCCAAAACTATGCGCGAGATTTCCTTTAGAACAATAAGCAAAATAAATAGGCGACGATTTCACATTCAAAATATCTAGTCTAACATCTGTAGAAAATGTCATATCAAATTGAACGTAAGAAATAGCGTCATTAAAAGAAGCTCCGATTATGGAACCTTCGGCAAAACTATTTTCAACTTCCAACGTATATTCGTCTAAGTCAAAAGTCACTTTTCCTCCAAAATTTGTATGAAGCTCATCAAAAATATTCTGAGTTTTCTCTGTATTTATAGTAACTATTTTCATGGTCGACGGATTTAAATTCTACAATGTATCCAACAGATCATTTGTAAAAATCTGAAATTCAAAGTTCGTTTAAAGACAGACCAAAGTTGTTATATAATTTTTCGGTTTTGTTTTATAATTCCTTATAAATGCTTACTTTAACATAAATTGAAGAATTGTTATAAGTAAGTATGAAAAGTTTCTCTTTTGCTCCAATAAGTTCACCAACTTCCAAAATATTAATTTTAGGCACAATGCCTGGAACAAAATCCTTAGAACTAAATCAGTATTATGGTCATAATCAGAACAACTTCTGGAAATTTATGTTTAAAATTTTAAATGAAGAATTCTCTGAAAATTATGAAGAAAGAAAAAACCTGTTAATTAAAAACAAGATCGCATTGTGGGATGTCTTACAATTTTGCGATCGAATTGGAAGTTTAGACAGCGCTATAAAAAATGAAATAGCAAATGATTTTGAAAATTTTTTAGAACTTCATCCTCAAATAAGCGTCATTTTCTTTAACGGACAGAAAGCTGCTTCCTTTTTTAAGAAGTATGTTCGTTTAAATAAAGATTATCAAACCTTTACATTGCCTTCTACAAGCCCCGCCAATGCCAGCAAGTCTTTTCAAAGTAAATTAGACCAGTGGAAACTCATTGGAACCTATTTATAACTAGGTAATTTTATACAATTAAAAGGCAAATATTGGAATCATGTAACTTTTTCCTTTTAAAATATAACAAATCTCAACCACTCTTAAAGTAATTTTACAAAAAGAAAAATAAGCCATATTGAAGATTTGACAAATGAAATGGAAAGGCTTTCTTCTTATTAAAATTTACAAAGCAAACTGTAAAAAGTTTAGTCTATAAAGAGAACATTGGTTATGTTAGTTTATTTTTGGGAAAAAGCTACTCTATAGAAATATAGAGTAGCTTTGTTTTTATAGGCTACCATAAAATTCAAAAAGCATGAAAATTCAAACCTATTATAATCATATTCGGTTTTACAAACCGCATCATTTCATATACTATCCTGTTTTAATTTTGTTTCTAATTGCGAGTATTTATTTTGCGATTACAACAGAAGATCACTTAATTTGGGCCTTTATAAGCGTCGGTTTTATATTCTTATTTGCGCTTGCTTTTATGCTTCGTCAGCATTATGCGCTTACTTTGCAAAACAGAATTGTACGTCTAGAAATGCGTTACCGCTATTTTACATTAACTGGAAAACGTTTCGAAGAATTTGAATACAAACTAACAGACGATCAAATATTTGCTTTGCGATTTGCTCCAGATGACGAATTTATTCCTCTTTTAGAAGATGTTTTAAAAAATAATTTAACTGGCGATGCAATCAAAAAAGCAATCGTACACTGGAAAGCCGATTATCACAGAGTTTAACTTATTCTTTTCTTTTATTGAAAATAAGATAAAACAGAAACAACAAAATCCAAACTACAGCAATTACGATAAAATAGATTCCGATAATATTGGGATGCAGATAATTCGGCTCGTAGAATAATTTGTCTAAAGTGGTAATTTTTTCTATAAGCGCTTTTCTATCAAAATTATTTCTAATTCCGTTTAATGGTTCATCATTTTTATCTCTGTAATGATAAACATCTTGCGTTAATTGTTTCGGGACAAGATTTGTCTCTATATTGTATTTTTTAAGAATCGTATCCAATCTTTGAAACTCGTATGTTAAAGAATCTTTCTTCGATTTATAAAGCAAATTATAACGGTCAATTGCCGCTTGACGTTTCTGTTTATTAATCGAATCTCCTTTTACAGCACTAAATAGCGAATTATTTTCTAAGAAAATGCAAATATCTTCATCATGTTCTGGATGCACAGGAACACTTTTGAAAACAATTTCGGTGCTATCATTAATTTCTCTTTTCAAAATAATTCGTTTGTATAATTCTTCTTTATCAAAACCTAAAATATCCAGAATACTGTCTGCTTTATTGGTTGTTTTATCAAAAGTACTTGCCAGAGCTTTTATGGTATCGATACTATAATAAGTAGTTTCTGTAATAGGATATTCGCCAGCCGAAATGGTATCTTCTTGTTTAATTACAGGATAAGGTTTTGGATATAAAATATTCTCATAATTAAACAATTTCTCCGAAGTGTACGAAGTGTAACCATACAAAAACGGATTTAAAACATTCAACAGTTTTTTATCTTTATTAAAATCTTTTTCAGGTAATTCTGTTTTCAGTTTCGCATTCATTCCGAAACTGTAACTGATAAAAAATGAAAAAGTCAAAAAAGAAATTAATAGCAAACAAGTTGCGATTTTTAGCAAATTTCCACCTTTATAACTTTCTCTAGAATGATTTTTAACCAAAAAAATCAGAAAGAATAACAAAAACAATCCGCTTACAAAGAAATGCGAAATCGAAACGTCATCGTAAAATTTAAATCTGTAGAATTCGGTATAAATATTTATTTTCCCTAAACCTTTAAAAGTCAAATAACCGTACAGAAAATAAACTAAATGAATTAAGGCTAATACAATAACAGATTTTACGAAGTAACGTTTTAGGTTTTTAGTCATGGAAAAAGGTTGTAAGTTGCTAAGATTCTAAGGTACTAAGTTTTTTTTAAAGTGACAAAGATTCAAAGGTTCAAAGGAACAAAGGTTTAGCCGTTGTTCAATAAAAAACAAAAAAAAAGACGCACAATAATGCGTCTCTTCAAAACCTTTGTCCCTTTGAACCTCTGAACCTCTGAACCTCTGAACCTCTGAACCTTTACTTAACCTCAAACCCTTCTTTCACAATTTCCTTTTCAACTTTATCAATCAACTTATTGGTTTTGCCTGTTAATCTTTCTTTTTTCCAATCTCCTTTTACATACAAAGCCAAAGTAATTAAAGCCGTTAGAACCGACGCAATCGGGAAAGCCCACCAAATTCCTATTTTACCTAAAGAAGTATTATGAGATAAGATAAAAGCAAGCGGAAACTGAATTACCCATTGCGAAACTAAAGTCAGAATCATAGGTAATTTTGTATTTCCAACTGCACGGAAAACGCCTGTTAAACAAAGTTGTAAACCTAAAAATCCCCAAGAAAGGCAAGTGATTCTTAATAATTCTGTTCCGCCTTCAATAACTGCCTGATCGTTTGGAACGAAGAACGCAATTAAATAAGGAGCGAAAATAAAAGCAATCACGCCAAGTCCCGTCAATAATCCGAAACCTAAATAAGCGCCTAATTTTGCAATTTCACCCGCACGGTCAATGTTTCCCGCGCCAATATTTTGACCAACCAAAGTTGCGATTGCCATCGATAAACCTAAAGCCGGAATTAAAATCAATTGAATTAAATTTGATCCTGCACCGTAAGAAGCAACGGTTAATGTTCCAAAACGTACAATTAAAAAAGTAATCGCCATCATTCCTAACGCTCTCATTGACTGCTCGATGGAAGAAGGGAATCCGATTTGAAAGGCTTTCTTAATATGTTTATAATCTGGTTTAAAATCTTGAATGCGAAGATGAATTCCGTGTTTTCCACGAAACAAGATTGCAAATCCGATTACAATTGCCAAAAGCTGTGTAAACAAAGTTGCCAAAGCTGCACCTTTTACACCCATTGCAGGAATAAAATTCCAACCGTAAATAAATAACGGATCTAGAGCAAAATTCAGAATAACGGTTCCTAAAACTATATAAACAGGTAAAGTAACACGTCCAACTCCACGCATAATGGACTGAAAAATCATAAATCCGAAACTAAAAACAAGTCCTATAAACGCTACGCGCATAAATCCTAAAGCATCAACATAAACTTGTGGCGTTACTTTTAACAGATATAAAAAATACGGACTCAAAATATATCCAATTATTGACAGTACAATCGAAACGATAATGACCATTGATAATGTTTGCGCCGCCACATGATTGACCATTTCCTGATTTCCAGCACCAAAATACTGAGCAATCAAAATTGATCCTGCAATGGCTAGTCCAGTTCCTAAAGCAATGGTTAAAAATATTACGGGAGTACTTATTGAAACTGCTGCAACGGCATCTCCGCCCAATCGGCCAACCCAAAAAGCATCAACCAACTGATATGCAGCTTGTAATAAATTGGCAATCATAATCGGAACTGCCAATTTTAATAATGAAGAAAGAATTGGTCCTTCTAGTAATTCATTTTTTTTCATTTATTCGAAATAACATTAAAAAATAAGTTGATATATCAACTTTTAAAGTTTAAAAAAATTTAAAGTGTTTCTAGTTTATCTGCGTATGATTTTACAATACCCAAAGCTTCAATTCTTTCTTTTGGAGAAAAAACAGACATTACCTCATCTTCAGCTCTTTTCATAAGAGAACGAATTTCTTTTGCCATTGTAAAACCTTCATCAGTAAGACTTACGATATTTTTTCGTTTATCGATTTTATCTTTTACAACTTCAACTAAATTCTTTTTTTCGAGAGCTGTAATACTTCTCAAGATAGAAGATTTGTCGCGCATTGTCTTGTCTGACAATTCTCTCTGCGAAAATCCTCTGTGACGTAAAATCATAAGTAATGGCAATTGTTCAAGCTGCAACGTAATTCCTGATTCTGTCATCAGCGCATTTGTTCTTCTAAAAATTGCCCTTTTCATACGATGAATTTGAAAAAAGAAGCTATCAGCTATTTCTTCTTTCCAAAAGTTTAAAGCATTTTCTTGATCTGCATTTATATTTTCCATGATGCAAATTTACAAAAAAGGATGACATGTCAACTATTTTTTAAAAATTAATCATTTAACTGATATTCAATTGTTTCAATCAAATAATTCGACTCAAAAAAGAAATTTGAACGATTATTTTTACTAACTTTATTGTTAAAATTTTCCTAATCAAATAAAAAATAAAGCTGATGAAAAAACTATTTATTTTTTTGGTAATGACGCTCTTTTGGATTCCAGTAAATGCTCAAACATTTGCAGAGAACACTTCAATTGAAAGTTTAACAACTGTTAAATCCGAAAGTGAAAATTTTCAGGATAATTACGCTGACGATCTTCCTTGGCATGCTAGAAGATTTAAAGTGACGGCTGGCGCTTTTTTTCCTATTAATAATACAGAAGTTAAAGTGGGTAGTAATAATGGTGAATTTGGAAATATAATTGATTTTGAGAAAGATCTTGGCTTTAATAAAAGTACGACTTCTTTTTTCGGAACTTTTGAATGGAGAATTTCCCGAAGATCTAGACTTGGCGCTGAGTATTATTATTTAAGCAGAAATTCTACAAAAACACTTCAGAAAGAAATTGAATTTCGCGATCATGTTTATCCTGTAAATGCTACTGTTTATGCTTTTATGGACAATCATATAGGAAGAATTACTTACGGTTATGCATTTGTCTCAAAACCAAAATATGAAATCGGGGCTCTTATTGGCGCGCACGTTCTTTTTGGCGACGTCGGAATAGGATTGGCTGGCGAAACGGCAAATTTAGAGGTTAAAGATAATTTTGGCTTTACTGCTCCTCTACCCGATATTGGAGTTTGGGGAGAATTTGTCTTAGGAAGAAAAGTTGGTCTTTATGCTAACTTCAATTATTTTGCAATTAAAATCAACGACTTTGACGGAAGATTGTTGAGTTACAATTTATCAATTTTGTATAATGTCTATCAAAATTTTAGTCTTACCGCTGGTTATACTGGCCTAAATATCAGAGTTGATATGGAAAAAGAAAGACTAAATGGATTCTTTAAATGGGGATATAATGGCCCAACTTTAACCGCAACTTATAGTTTTGGAAATCATGTGAAGCTTTATAAACATTGATTTTGAGCTTCTAAGGTTCTGAGTTGCTAAGGTGCTAAGTTTTAAAATTGGAATCTTTTTTTAACGCAAAGAGCGCTAAGATTTTTTGATAAGCGAGTTTTATAAAAACGCTAAGTTCGCAAAGCTTTGTGTAGAAAAAAGCTTTGCGAACTTAGCGTTTTGTATTCGTAATCTATTAAAAAATCTTAGCGCTCTTTGCGTTAAAATTAAGTTCAAAGTTAAGAAAACCTGAAACTTGAAACTTGAAACAAAAAATAAAAAAACAAACCCGATAGCTGCTCAGCTATCGGGTTCACTTCCAAACTTAAACTTACTTAACTCAAAATAAACTAACTAATTTATTTTTCTTTTGGAGTGAATTTTATAGCTGTTCCTCCTCCAGCTGCCAACTTAATGTTTAACACGGTTTTGCTGTTTACTGTTTGTTTAGAGATTGTAACCGGATACGGATTTGTTTTGTAATTTGCACCTGCTCCGTCTGCATATATTTCTGCTTCGTATTGTTTATTTTTATCCAAGAATGAAAGCGCAACTTTTAAATCTCTCGCATTTCTATTTGTAATAGATCCTAAATACCAGTTTTTTTCATCCCAATCTTTACGGGCAATTGTAGTATATTCTCCAATTTTTGAGTCTAAAACTTTGGTATCAGACCAAGTGCAAGGCACGTCTTTTACAAACTGAAACTCTGGTTTTCCTTCATAATTTTCTGGTAAGTCTGAAGCCATTTGCAACGGACTGAAAATAATAACATACAACGCCAATTGATTTGCCAAAGTTGTCTGTACTTTTGCTCCAGAAGGCGTTTTATAATCAAAATTGAAGTTTCCTGGAGTATAATCAAATGGTCCAGAAAGCATTCTTGTAAAAGGAAGCGTTGTTAAATGTTCTGGAGTATTTCCTCCATCTACAGACCATGCATTGTATTCTTGTCCGCGTCCGCCTTCTTGAGACATGAAGTTTGGATAAGTACGCTGCAAACCAGTTCCTTTCATTGGTTCGTGATTGTCAATCATAATATGATATTTGGCCGCCGTTTCGATTACTTTTCTGTAATGACGCGCTCCGTATTGGCTATCATGCCATTCTTTTTTATCTAAAAATTTGTTTACATAACCCGTTTTAACCGAATTGACACCCATTTTTTGATACAATTTGAAAGCATCTTCCAATTGATTTTCGTAGTTTTTGGTTGCTCCAGCAGTTTCATGATGTCCGATTAAACGAACATTTTTAACGGCAGCATATTTTGTAATTTCTTCTAGATTAAAATCTGGATAAGCTTTTACAAAACTAAACGCAGAACCGTCTGCCGTCCAGTCGCCGTCCCAGCCTTCGTTCCAACCTTCTACCAAAACTCCGTCAAAACCATTTTTTGCTGCAAAGTCGATATATTCTTTCGTATTTTTTGTAGTTGCACCATGTTTTGGTCCTTGTCCCCAAGTATATTTTTCTAAGTGCATTCCCCACCAAATTCCGATATATTTCGAAGGCGTTATCCAAGATAAATCTTCAATTTTTGACGGCTCGTTTAGATTCAGCATAATGGTTGAAGTTGCCACTTCTCCAGGATTTTTGCCCACAACAATAGTTCTCCAAGGCGTTTTAAATGGCGTTTCTGCATATACTTTTACACCATCAGCCCAAGGCACTAAATCGCTTTTGTATTGTTTGTCTGAAGTTTTTAATAAAGTCATAGAAGCAAAATCTGTTAAATTAGCTTCGTGAATCGCTACATACAATTTGTCTTTTGTTTCGAAAGTTGCGGGCGTATTAATGGTATCCGTTTTACTCATTAATGTTTTGCGATAAGTACTTTCGTAATAGCTATTTTCTCTGTGAACCGGAATCCACCAAACTTCATTATTATCTTTAAAAGTAAATTGCGTTATTTCATTAGAGATTTTGACTTTTCCTAAATGTGACTGTTTTGGAAATTCATATCGAAAACCTACGCCATCATCAAAAACCCTGAAAACAATATCTACCAAGCGCTCCTCGCCTTTTGCTTCTTTTAAATGAACAATCAATTCGTTATGATGATCTCTCACTTTTTTGAATTCGCCCCAAGGTTGTTCCCAAGTTTCGTCTGCCGATTTTTCTTCAGTAGAAACCACTTCAAAACCGTCTGTCATTTTGGCTAAACCTTGAAATTCAAACCCCATAAGAGAAGGCTCAATAACCGATTTTCCGTTAGAAGAAAAACTATATTGCGGCTGTCCAGTTGGTGTTAATTCAAAAGTTAATTCAGAGATTTTTTCTGGAGAACTGATTTTATACGTTTTTTTAGTACTGCATGCCAGCATTACTATTGATGCCAGCGCCATTATACAGTATCTATATTTTCTGTTTTTCATTATTTAAATTGTATTAATTACAGCTCTATTTTATTTCGCTCATTATTTGTTTTGCTTTTGCAGGCTGCATCGAAACAAAGTAATTAAACGCTTGATTGAGTTTTTTCTGGGCATCAGCATTTCCTTTTTTCTGCACTCGCAAATCATACAATTTGCTGATATCTGGAAATATGTTTTCGGTGTTTTTTACTCCAGCAAAAGTTTTTATTTTTTCAATGAAAGAATAACCAAATTCAGCAGTTGGCTCAATCATGGTTCCTTCTCCGAAGTCATTCCACGTGATTAATTGCAAATAATTGACATTGGCATTTTTGGCAAGTGTAAGCGTTTCATCAAGCGTCGCTCCATTTTTATGATCGATTGTCCAACCAATTGCAGCTCCGCCTCCACCTTCAGCATAAAAATCTTTAAAACCCGGATAAGCACTTCCCATTGCAACACCTAATTTAGGTTTGGTATTCGTATAAAAATTAGTCAAGAAACTGTTGTCTTTATATACCCATGCATACTCGCCAGAAGCGTTGTCTCCAGCTTTTACAGAATGATCCCAAAGCGTTAGAAAAGTCGGTTTCGTTGTTAATGTATTAAACACATTGGTCCATTCTGCAGGCGTTTGCAAAACAATTGGTCCAAAATTCATTAGAAGTGGTTTGCCATTAATTTTGATATAATTAGCATCAGTAAAATAATTATTTTGTACATAAGCTAAATCTGTTTTTGCAGCGCTTGTTACCGAAATGGCTTTTCCAGCATTGACAACATTGGTTAAAAATCGATCTTCATACACGATAGCATATTCTAAACCTACTTTGTCCAACATTTCAATTAACTGATCTGTATTTTCTTTGACCATTCTATAATCATTAACATCGTAAGTGCCGTACCAATCGATTAGAATTCCATCAATTCCTGAATATTTCATCAACAATAAATGATTTTCTATCACATTTTTATCGCCTGAGTGATAAGGTCCAATCAGCGGATAATAATATGATGCGATTTCTCTTCGGCCGTTTGCGCCTACATTATTCGGTTTTTTATTTGCCATTGTCCAGTGATATCCCCATTTTTTATCGGCACTGCTTTCGTTGGTTTCAAACCACGGCATATAGTGCATATAAATTTTGGTGCTGTTGGTTTTCTCAATCGCAACAGGTGCTGTTTTTTCTGGTTCTGTAGGTTTATCTGAACTTTTGTCATCGCTGCTGCAGCCAGCAACCATCACAATGCTCATTAAACCCAAAACCATTGATGTGATATATCTTTTCATATTGTTGTTTAATTTATTTTGGAACTAACGTAATAAGATCATTTTTTTAAGTTTTAGAAATAGTCCCAGAGGGACGAAATATTTATAGAAAAGCATTTAGCCCAATAAAAGAACTCCAGCTGGGTGAAATATTTATTGATCTTTACGTGTCACTCCTCCGGAGCTTTATTTGCACTATCAAATTATTCTATAAATATTTAGCTCCTCCGGAGCTGTTCTTTCTTTTGTAACTGAAATATATCTTTAGTAAATTCTTAAAAACATGTCAGCCTTCCACGACTAACCAACATGGAAGACTGACATTCATAAACCTAATACCCAGGATTTTGTTTCAGGTTTTTATTTGTTGTAAGTACTGAACTTGGAATTGGAAAAATGGCTCTGTATTTTTCGGTTGCACCTTTTTCCCACCAAGGCAAAAAGAAGGTTCCAAAACGAATGTTGTCTGTTCTTCTTCTTCCTTCGAATGTGAATTCTTTCAACAATTCTTGATCGATAAATGCAAGATCAATTGTCGTTGGCATTTCTTCTCCGGCGCGCGTAACTACTTGCTGTAAAAATGGTTTTGCTAAATCTGGCGAACCTAAACGAACATAACATTCTGCTTGCATCATTAAAATTTCTGCATAACGAATTAAAACGAAATCATGATCACGTTCCCATTGTTCTCCATCTTTCATTTCATATTTTGCCAAACGAACACCCTCATTTTCTTTTGCATCTGTCAAACTTGTTAAGTTCTCTGTGTAAGTCAGCGGTTCTCCATTATCCATCATAATTACAGAACCTGTTGCTAAGTTGATTTGATCGCCATGAAGCATACATTTTTTTCTTTTGTCTGTATCTGTAAAAGCAGAATATACTCCTGGTTGTGCACACATTCCGTTTGCGCTCCAAGGATAATTTCCTGTTGCAGAAATGGCTAATTTTTGGTTGTAATGTGCAGACATTGAATTCATATAATTTCCAACTGTTCCTGCTTTTGAATCGTAAGGAATTGCGAAAATTATTTCTGATGAAGTCTGATTTTCTGTTGCAAAATTGGCAAAGAAATCTGGCGTTAAAGTATATCCAGTAACTTTCTGGCACATATTAAGACAATCTTGCCAACGCGCAACGCCTACAAATGCTTCTGAATTAAGATATAATCTTGCTAAAATCGAATACGCAACATTCTTAGTTAATTTAGAATACACCACATTTCCATTTAAATACGGAATCGCGTCTGTCAATTCTTTTTCTACAAAATCATAAACTTGTTTTCTAGTTGAATTAGTTGGAAGATCAGTATCTTCAAAATTGGTTACAATTGGCACATTTCCGAATAAATCTAAAAGATTGTAATAATAATATGCTCTAACCGCTTTTAGTTCAGCAAAAATTGGTGCTTTTGCTTGTTCCGTCAAAGTCGATTTATTGATTTGATAAATGATCGCGTTGATTTTTGCAATTCCAGTATAATTGTAACGCCAAGCCGAAAGAATCATTCTATTATCTGCTTTCCAAGTATGTCTTTGCGCGTCTTGATATTGTCCGCCATCATACCAGTTGGTTCCTCTTGTTGGAATGGTCGCTTCATCTGAAACAGTTTCGTTCAAAAAGAAAACATATTCGCAAGTTGGATAGTTATTCGAAATCGGATCGGCAAATCCTCTTAACGAAGAATAAGCTCCACCAACCAACGCATCAATTTCTTTAGTTGTGTTTCCAAAATTCCCATCTTCTACCTGATCATACAACTGCTCGTTTAGATCAGTACATGATACCGTAAAAAGCATACTTAAAAGTATTGGTGCTATTATTTTGATTTTCATTTTTAGTATTTTATGGTTATCAAATTCGCTTAATTATTCAGCGTAAAATTTAGTCCAACAGAAATCGTTGTTGGTCGAGGATAATTATTGTATCGGTCAATTCCAGGAGCTGCCAAACCAGTCTGATCCATTACACCAGTTTGATTTATTCCGTCTTGAGCATTTAATCCAATCTCTGGATCTACACCTTTGTAACCTGTAATTACAAATAGATTTTCTCCCATTACATAGAATCTAACTTTCGATTTTTTGTATTTCAATGGCAAAGTATATCCTAAAGAAAGTGTCTGAAGTCTGAAGAATGATGCATCTTCAATCCAATAATCTGAATATTTTGGAGCCGAAGTAAGACCGCTGTTCAAGAAATCATCTGGCACATTAAAAGCTGGCAATCTGTTCGGATCGTTTAACATCATGTTGGTCGCGTTTAAAGCTTTTTGACCGAACATTCCGTATCCTGAAACTCCAAGATCAAAGTTTCCGTAAGAAAAATTCATTCCGATACCTAAAGTTAAATCTGGCTGAATGTTTCCTAAATCTCTTTTGTCAGCATCAACCAAAGCGTTTTCTGCAACAACCTCATTAGCAGCGTTGTAATACTGAATTTTTCCATCAGCATCTAAACCAGCATTTTTGAATCCCCAGAAAGTTCCAACTGGATATCCTTCTGCAATAATTTGAGAATATTGTCCAGACATACCTGCTAAACCATGAAGAGATCCACTGTAAATAACATCTGTTTTATAAGTTGGGTTGGAAAGTTTTTCGATTTTTTGAACATTGTGTCCAAGCGTCAAATTAGCATTCCAGTTGAATTTATCTCCTTTAACAATATCTGCGTTTAAAGTCAATTCCACACCTTTATTAGACATTTCACCAACGTTTGCTAGCATAGTTCCAACTAAATATGGCGGTTGAGGCACTTCATAAGTGTATAACAAATCTTTTGTTTTTTTAGAATAATATTCAAAAGATCCTGTAATTCTGTTGAAAAGACCGAAATCAAAACCAACGTTAATTTGTTCTGTAGATTCCCATTTCAAATCAGGATTCGGATTTTGTTTTGGAGAATATGCCAAACTCCAAGTTTTTGTAACTGGATCGTAATAACTATCATTTCCAACTCCTAAGATAGAAAGTGATTTGTACTCACCAATTCCGTCTTGGTTTCCTGTAATACCCCAACCTACTCTTAATTTTAAGTTGTCTAACCATCCTTTTGAAGATTCCATAAATTCTTCATTAGAAACTCTCCACGCAGCAGAAGCAGAAGGAAAAGTTCCCCATTTATTGTTTTCTCCAAAACGGCTTGATCCGTCACGTCTTACCGTTGCTGTCAATAAATATTTTCCATCGTAGCCATAATTTGCACGAGCATAAAAAGAAACTAAATTTGATTTTCCTTTATATGAATAAACATCACTCAAACGATAATTGTAACCTGCTCCTAAATTGTTATAACCAAAAGCATCTGTCACAAAACCACCTCTTTGCGCTCCAAAACCTTCGTAGATATTTTCAAGGTAAGAATATCCAGCCAAAGCGCTAATGTTATGTTTATCGATTATTTTGCTATAATTCACATAAAGTTCACCTTGTGCATTTGTATATTCAGCGTAAGTTCTTTGGGCAAAACCGCCTTCTGTCTGTCCTTCCATAACCGCGTAAGACGGTTTGTAAGTTCCTCCTTTTACTGCATTATGTTCTAATGAAATATTTGCAGTTGCAGTAAAATCATTCAAGAATTTTACATCTGTTTTAAAATAACCTAAAAGTCTGTGTCTTTCGTTATCAAAAGTTCTGTTGGTTAAAATCTCAACTGGATTTTGATAAATATTTCCTGTTACTTCGCTAAAATTTCCATTTGAATCGTAAACCGGGATTGTTGGATTTAAGTTATAAGCTCTTTCAAAAATTCTATAATCAATCGGGTGCCATTTGTCAATATTTGCAAATAATCCCATATCAAATTTCACTTCTTTGTTATCGCCTAAAAATTGATAACCGCTAACATTTCCGCTTAATCTTTCTAAACCAGATTTTTTAATAACTCCTTCATTGTTTAAGTATGAAATTGAGGTTCTAAAACCGCTGTCTGCTTTACCTGAATTAATACTCAAAGTGTGAGATTGAGAAATAGCCGTTTGCTCAATAGCTTTTTGCCAATTTGTATTTCCTCCATAATCTACAGCATCTGCAAGTCCGTTTTGGCGAACATATCCTCTCCACTGATTTGCTGATAATAAATCTAAATTATCATTAACATAACCAAAACTAGTTTGTCCGCTGTACACAACAGAAACTCCTTTTGTTCCTGATTTTGTCGTAATCATAATGACTCCATTTGCTCCACGAGAACCGTAAATTGCAGTTGCAGAAGCATCTTTTAGAACGTCAACCGATTTAATATCCGAAGGTTGTACGATATTAATATCAACTCCAGCAATTCCGTCCACAACAATAAGCGGACTATTACTTGCTGTTAAAGAAGTTCCTCCACGAAGACGAATTGTAGAACCCGCCGCTGGATCTCCAGAAGGACGAATAATATTCAATCCTGCTACTTTTCCTTGTAAAACTTGCTCTGTAGAAGAAATTGTTCCTTTTACCAAATCATCTGCTCCAACTGTAGAAATTGCTCCAGTCAAATCTGATTTTTTTACTTTTCCGTAACCTACAGAAACAACTTGTACTTCTGCCAAAGCGTAACCGTCATTTTGCAGACGAACTTCATAATTGTTATTTCCTGTAATTTGGATTTTTTGCGTTGTCGATCCGATAAACGAAACTTCAATTGCACTTCCTGCGGCTACCTGAAGACTGAATTTACCATCAAAATCTGTTGTAGTTCCGTTTTTTGTTCCTACTTCAATGACAGAAGCTCCCGGCAATACCGTTCCAGTATTGTCATAAACGGTTCCTGAGATTTGTTTTTTCGTCTGCGCGAAAAGACCAGCAGAAAGAAAAAGCATAAAAATCATCAATACCGCTCCTTTAGCAGTCCACATTTTATGCTGGACGCTTTTTATATTTTTACTATTCATTAGAATTGGTGTTTTAATTTAATAGTGATTATTTGTCTAGAGTTTTAAGCGGAATCATCGTATCCGAAATCGTTTTGTCTTTGTTATCCTTAACCAAAACATGGATTTCGTTCAAATTCGGAAGTCCGTTTAATTCTGTAACCAGATTGACAAAACCTTTAATTTCTGTAGTTCCTCCAGAAAACTCACCAGAAAATGTTTTTGTTCCAGCAGTAATCGTGTAGATTAATTTGTTTACGCCTACTTCGTTGTTTTTTCTAGACATTCCAAGAAAATCTTTTTGACTGATTTGTAATGGAAAAAAACTGAAACTTGGCGGCGGTGGCGGAATAAATTCTCCTGCATAAATAATTTGATCGCCAGAATTTGTAGTCCAATCTTTTGCTACCATCAAGAAAGTTATGTTTTCCATAACAAAACCTGCTGGCGGATTGTAATACTGTTGTGGAATCAAATCCATTCTATAAAAACCATTTCCAAGATCTTTCAATTTTGTTTTCTCAGAAACGTCTGGAAGCCAAGCCTGATATTCTTGCAAAACAGCCCAATTATTTAAACCACTATGAAAGTGAACACTTTCAACTCCAGCAAAACCCTCTTTCAAATTAGAATTGAATAAAATACTAACCGGTTTATCAATCAAAGGTTTTGACGGATACGATCTGATTAACTCATTTGAAGTATAAAACGATGAAAAATCAGTGTAAGGAATATTTGCAACATCACTTTGTTTAGATCCGTTAAAATTTTTCAAGCGAAACCAAAATCCAGCACTTGCTGCGATTTCAGCAGGAGTTTTAGAAAAATAAACCGTTGGTGTCAAAGTAAAACTCCAGATTTTATTTCCTTCGTATTTCAGTTTTGCAAAACTTGAAGAGTGTTCCCAGTTTCCTGCATCTGGCTCAGACGGAGACCAAATCCAGATGTATAAATCTTCTGTCTCAGCAAATGTAGATGATGACATATCAAAATACCACGTAACTTTTTCATCATATTTGTAAACAACAGGAAATGATGACATTGGTCCCACAGCTCCTGCGGCTTCTTGCGCCTTAACAAAATTAGGAGCCATCAACAAGCCAAGTAAAATTGTACATATAAACTTTTTCATATTACTTTTTAATTAATAGCATTTAATTTAAATACATAAGACACAAAATCTACTCCGCCTGAAGTACGGGTTAATTGAATTTGCATTTCTTCATTTTTTCCCGGAACTGCAAGTAATCTTAGTTCGTCTGTTTTTTGAGTTTTCTGTGCATCACTGTACAAGTAGATTTTATTTGTGCCACTATTAGTTGGCTGAAAATCTGAACTTAATGCCCAGTATCCCTTTGCAGCAAATAACGGAGGGACGTTTCCGGTAACTTCATAACTTGTTGGTTTGTTATTTTCATCTACGTTGAATTTGATTTTAAAATCTTCGTAATTGAAATAAGTACTCAAGTTTTCTTCACTTGGTTCGATCTTGTTTGCCTTGGCAACTTCGTCGACCATTTTCAGATTTGTTAATCCCCAATTTCCATTTACTTTTTCATAAAGGGTAATCGGATCTACGTAGCTTCCGTCATCTATGTTATCGCAACTAATTGCAAAAAAACACATCATAAAAGCTAACCAATAAAGACTTTTACATTTCATAAATTTTTGGTTTTTGTTAGTTTGTTATCCCCTTCAAAAGGATACCACGAAGCTAGAAGTTAAATAAATCCTAAAAAAAAAATCGGATAAAAATCAAGATATAATTCAGACAATTTCAAAAACAACTTACTGATTATCAATATTTTATTGTTATTTTTAAAATCAAAAAATCAAGGTGTTGTTTAGATGAAAATCAGTAGTTTTTTAATGGTAAAAATGACAATATGTAAAATATTTGGTATATTTTTTTCACTATGCATTTATATAACCTGTTTTTATTGTATAATTGCAAATAAATTGACCATTTTTAACATTTAACGCTTGTTTTCATCTCAGAAATCTTCTTTTAAAGCGATGTTATTAAACGAATTACAAAATTCCAAAAAGTCAGATTTCCGTTTATATCAAACTTATTTTAATTTTAAAACGAATTAACTAACTATACAAAAAATCAACCTTACTCTAAACCAAAACTAAATCATGCGAAGAATATTCATGCTGTTTTTCTTCATTATAGGATTTTCTCTAACTGCGAAAGAGACCAATCCTTATTTAGAAGAATTAGATCAGGTGCTCTTAAAAAAAGACATTTACCTGAAACAGAAATATCGAAAAATTGAATCTTTAAAGAAAAATGTATCCAAGTTTACATTGAGCCAAAATAATGAAGCTCTATATAATTGCTATATGTCATTATTTGATGAATACAAATCTTTCAAATATGATTCGGCTTATTATTATTTAGAACAGTCAAAAATCAAAGCAAAAGTTTTAAAAGATCCCAAGTTTTTGTCTAAAAGCCGAATCAAAGAAGGTTTCGTGCTTTTATCTTCTGGACTTTTTAAAGAAGCAATTGACACTTTAAACGTTATTGACGACACGAAATTAGACATTAAAAACAAATTCGAATATTACAACATCAAAGCCCGCGCCTATTACGATTTAGCCGATTATAATCGTGATCAGCGTTTTAATATTCATTATGTTCAGCAAGGAAATCATTTCTTAAAAAAAGCATTAGAATTAATTGGCACTAATACGAATGAATATTGGGCGGCAGAAAGTCTAAAACGACTTAAACAGCAAGATTGGCGAGGTGCTGAATTTGCTTTCAGTTATTGGATTAACAATTATAATCTTCCGCCAGATTATTACGGAATTGCAACTTCGAGTCTCGGATACATTTATTCTGAACGAGGTTACACAAAAAAAGCCATTCAATATCTGGCAATGGCAGCGGTTGCCGATGTCAAAAATGCGACAAAAGAAACCGTAGCGCTAAGAAATTTAGCCAATGAACTTTTTAAAATGGGCTATTTGGACAAAGCCAACGAATACATTAACATCGCAATGGACGATGCTACTTTTTATAATGCAAGGCATCGAAAAATTGAGATTTCGTCGATTCTTCCTATTATCGAAAAAGCACAATTGAATAACGTAAAAGATAAAAATGATAAACTTGAAAAAATCATTATTCTTTTGACGATTCTTACGGTTATCATTTTTGTTTTTCTTGGAATTATTTTCAAACAATTAAAAGAGAAAAATAAAGCCCGAAAAACTATGGCTGAGTCCTATTTAAAATTACAGGAAATGAATGTAAGTTTAAGCGAAGCAAATGCGATTAAAGAAGAATACATCACCTATTTCATTAAGGCAACTTCGGCTTTCATTAATAAAATAGATCATATCCAGAAAAGTACGCTTCATAAAATCATCACCAAAAAAACCGATGAAGTTATTGCAAGTTTAAAGCGTTATAATGTAAAGGAAGAAAGGGAAAATCTTTTTCATCAATTTGACGAAATCTTCTTGAAATTATTCCCAACTTTTGTGACGGATTTCAATAATCTATTTCCAAATGATCATAAATGTTTGGTCAAAAAAGGGGAACTTTTAAATACCGAATTGCGAATTTTTGCTTTGTACAGATTAGGAATTCAAGACAGTAATCAAATGGCAGAGTTTTTAGAACTTTCTGTAGCTACAATTTATACGTACAAAACCAGAATTAAAAGCAAATCTGATTTTAAAGATACTTTTGAGCAGAAAATTATGGAGATAAAGACGATTTAAGGTTCTGAGATTCTAAGGTTCTAAGTTGCTAAGATTCTAAGTTTTTATTAAAGCATTTCAAGTGCTTCGGAGAAGCATAATATTTATAGAAATAATATAGCACACCACCAAAGAGCTCCAGCGGAGCGGCATATTTAATTTATATGTCGCTCCGCTAGAGCTCTTCTATTTCAAACAAATATGTTTTCTATAAATATTTCGTCCCTCTGGGACTATCTTGTAAAATCATTCAGCACTTTCCAACTGCAAAATCGTATTTTGATAAATCTTACTTAATGAAAATAATTGCTCAACAAAAATCATAATCGCTATTGGAACAAAGAAAAATACAAGCAAATCTTCTTCGTATAAAAAATACGTTGTAATCATAATTATACGACTGTATTCTATATAATAAATCCATTTTCGCTGTTCTAACAAAGCTCCGCAGTTGATTAAAGTTAGAATTACCAATGAAAGCACAAATATCTTGTCGTAACTTTCTAAATAATCAAAATAATAAGTAAAGACAGTCAGAATCAAAGTGCAGATTCCTAATTGTATATACAAGTAGTTTTTAAATCGAAGTCGCTGATTTGGAGAAGCTTTATCTTGCAGAAAACGCTTTTCCAAAATCGGACGAATGTCTTGATCCATATGTGCCGGACTTCCAAAAACGGCTTTCCATCTTGCTTTAAATCCGCTTGAGCGCTTCCATAATTCGTAAATTTCAAAGTAATAATGAAAGTGCTGCCATAAAAAACTATAGCTTTTTAGCGGATGCGTTAATCCGTATTTTGGTTTTTCTTCTTCAGTTTGGAAAGTTCCAAAAAGTCGATCCCAAAAGGTAAACATATCGCCGTAATTTTTGTCCAGATATTTTTCGTCAGATGCATGATGAACACCGTGAACAGAAGGTGTTACAAAGACATATTCTAACCATTTTATTTTACCAATCAATTGTGTATGAGTGAAGAAAGAATACGCGCCATGAACAATCAACATTGTAATAACCATACTTGGATGAAACCCAACAAAAGGAAGAACACACCAAAATCCAGTTCGAATTATGGCTTGAAAAGTAGTAATTCTCGCCGCAGCCGTAAAATTAAATTCTTCACTATGATGATGGACAATGTGCGCCGCCCAAAAGAAATTGACTTCGTGCCCTAATCGGTGGTACCAATACCAGACAAAATCGGTTGCAAGAATTAGTGCGAACCAAACTAAAGCATTGCTCGGAATTTCGAACAATCTATAATTGTCATAAATCAAATAATAAAGCTGATAAAAACTAGCTGCGATAAATAGATTTATCAAGCGCTCTGCAATTCCGATGGAAATATTAGAAACAGAACTTTCATAATTAAAAATTTCAGGCTTTTTCTTGCGTTGAGCAAGCTTATATTCTAAAAACAAAAAAAGAAAAAAGGCCGGCATGGCAAATGCGAGAAAATTGATATTTTTCATTTTGGTTGATATTTTTCGATTCTAAAAATTGTACTATCAAAAACAAACGAAAAAGACACTTCCATCAATTACGTTATTTTAGGAGACAAAAACGTAATCAACGAAAATGATCTTTTACGAAGTAAACCTGATTTTAATTCTGCTTAAACAAAGGAGCTTCCAAAGCAACTTCCTTAACCGATTGTGTTTCGGCTACTTTTTTCAAAGCAATAATATAAGCAGCAATACGAGGCGTTACATCATGTTTTACTGCCACTCTAAAAACAGTTTCAAAACCTTTTTCTAAAATATCTTCCAGACGTTTATTAATCTGGTGAATTCTCCAAGACTCCAAAAGCGAATTTTGAAGCCACTCGAAATAAGAAACTGTAACACCGCCGGCATTGGCTAAAATATCAGGAACAACTAATATATTTTTATCATGTAAAATCTGATCTGCATCTGAAGAAACGGGACCGTTTGCACCTTCAACAATAATTCTGGCTTGAATATCTCCAGCATTTTTCTGTGTAATAACATCTTCTTTTGCAGCAGGAATCAACACATCAACATCCAAAAGCAATAAATCTTCATGTTTAATGGCAACCGAATTTGGGTAACCTTTTATGGTTTTATTATTCAAATTATAATATAAAATCAACTCCGGAATATTGATTCCGTCAGGATTATAAAAAGCTTCTGAAACATCGCTTACTGCGACAATCTTCACTCCTTTTTCATACAGAAACAAAGCAGAATGTAAACCTACATTTCCAAAACCTTGAATTGCCGCAGTTGCTCTCGCTGGTCTAATTTTTAGTTTTTGAAGCGCCAAAAGACTAATAATACTTACACCTCTTCCCGTTGCTTCAACTCTACCTAAAGATCCACCAGAATGAAGATGCTTTCCTGTAACAACGGCATGAATTGGTCTTCCATGCAAAAGCGAAAATTCGTCCATAAGCCAGCCCATTTCGTCTGGTCCCGTTCCCATGTCTGGAGCTGGAACATCTTTTTCTGGGCCAAAAATATCAGCTAAAGCTTTGGTGTAAGCTCTTGTAATTTTTTCTAATTCGGTTTTAGAGTGTTTTCTCGGATCGCAAATAATGCCGCCTTTTGCACCGCCAAAGGGAATTCCAGTTACAGCAGATTTCCAGGTCATCCAGGCGGCAAGTGCTTTTACCTCATCTAAATTTACAGCAGTATCATAACGAATTCCACCTTTAGAAGGCCCTAAAGCCGTATTATGAATTACGCGATAACCTTCAAAGTTCTGAACGTTTCCGTTGTCTAGAGTAATAGAAAAATTTACGGTAATTTGTTTTTCTGGGCGCTGCAACTTTTGACGAAGTGAATTGTCTAAGTTTAAAATATCTGCAGCGATATTAAAACGATCAATCATAGATTGAAACGGATTGTGTTTTATAATTTCTGAACTCATAATATATAGTTTTTAGGTTTGGGTTATCTTTTTATGTCTATTGAAAATCTTTATAAATAAAAGAGATTTTGCTTTTATCTCGTAAAACTGATGCAACACGGAATCTTTATGAGGCATCGGCGCATCAAAATTTTCATATTTCTATTGGTTCTCATATTTAGATTTTTTAACGATTCAAAAAAAAGCCTTTCATGGTGCAATGAAAGGCTAAAAAAAAAAATAACTAACAAGTACTTTCTCTATTAACGCCATTTCAAAACGTGATTCAACATGCAGCACATCGCAAAGCTGCAATTGAAAGACATCATAATATTTCGGCTATAGTTTTTCATTGTTGAAGCAAAGCTACAAAATTATATTTAAAAATTCTATAGAATTAGTCGAGTTTATTTTTAATAAATTTTAAATAAACTATTAAAACAGCTGTAAACTAAAGAATTACGACTTTAAAAATTTTATTATAATTGCGAAAAAACTATAAAAACAACTGCAATTAAAGCCAAAAGCAGTCCCAAAATATTGGTTTTAGATAATTTTTCTTTGAAGAAAAAAGCACCGATAATTGTTCCTAAAATAATTACACCCATATTCATTCCTGCAAAAACTGTCGATGGGTTTTCTGAAAATGCTTTGTGCGCCTTTAAGTAAAATAATATATTTCCGAAGTTAAAAATTCCGACGAACAGTCCGAAAGGAATATTTTTAACTGCTAAATTTTCTTTTGTTACGAATGCTTTATACATAACAATAACCAGCGAAACTGCAAACGAAATCAGGAAAACCAAAAATAAGGAAGTCGTATAAGGCACAACAGTGTATAAAGCAATTTTCTTAAATAGAATATCAACAATACCGAAACCAAACAAAACCATCGTTGGATAAATCCATTTATTTTCTTTGTTATCTGATGGCTTTTTCAATATAAATAAAAGCGCTGCAAAACCAATTAGCACACCAATAACTTTATAAGTATTAAATGCTTCATTAAACAATAACCAAGCGGCAAGAATCGGGATAAAAAGCGATAATCGTTGCGCGGCATCAGTTTTTGCGATTCCCATAAATTTTATAGAAAGTGCGAGAAATAGAAATACAATTGGAAGCAAGATTCCAACCGATGTATAAACTTCTAAAGGCGCATTATTATCTAGCGCTTTTAGATCTGGACTAAACGTAAAATAGCAAAGCGTAATTGCCGTTATATAATTGAATGAAATAATTTGTGATGGATTGGCTTCATATTTTCTAGAAATTTTGAATATAACACCAACAATAACACTGCAAAGAATACTTAATATAAGGAATAACATAGATTTATTTTTGGACTGTAAAAGTAATCTTTTGTAAAATAAAAAAGTCCAGCCGGTTTTAAAAAACCAGCTAGACCAGATTAAAATTTTAAAGCAATTCTATTTTTAGAATTTGCTGATATAACTTCCGTAAATATCTCTAAACTGATTTCCTTTTGCAAATCTGTCTTTGCTTAACTTTCTATATTCTACCAATCCCCATAAAACAAATTCTTTCAAAAAATAAAGATCTTCTTTTGCAGTTTGAGGCTGGTATTTTTTTATTAAATCATCTAAAGGCGTTACTTCATCTAGAATACTTTTATAGTCTTTATCTGAAGCGTCGTCTAATAATTCGAAACCGCTTTCTGCAAAAAACCATTCTACAATATCAGAATAAGGTGTTTTTTCGTCTGGTTTTTCTAATTTTTCAATTTTTGGAAAATATTCTGGAAACAAAGTTCGAATTGCAGAACCAATTAAACTTTCAGCCACAACGTCTGCTCCCTCCTGCTCTCCTTCGTAAACCAATTCTACTTTTCCTGTAATTGCTGGAATTATTCCGATAAAGTCAGACAAACGTAAAGTTGTTTTATCAACGCCAGAAATTAAGGCGCGGCGTTCTGCTGTACTAATTAAGTTTTCAAAAGCGGTAATACTCATTCTGGCGCTTACTCCACTTTTGTTATCAATATATTCACTTTCGCGAGCTTCAAAACTAATTTGTTCTAAAATATCTCTTGCTAAACTCGGAACATAAACAATATCGGTTTGATTTTTATCTAATTTAGATTCTTGTTCTGTAATCGTTCTTGCAATGGCAATACTTTCTGGATAATGCGTTAGAATCTGAGAACCAATTCTGTCTTTTAAAGGCGTTACAATACTTCCTCTATTAGTATAATCTTCTGGATTTGCAGTGAATACGAATTGCATGTCTAAAGGCATTCTCAATTTAAAACCTCTAATTTGAATATCGCCTTCTTGCAAAATATTAAATAACGCGACTTGAATTCTGGCTTGCAAATCGGGTAATTCGTTAATTACAAAAATACAGCGATTCGCTCTCGGAATCATTCCGAAATGAATTACACGATCGTCTGCATAAGACAATTTTAAATTAGCCGCTTTAATTGGGTCAACATCTCCAATTAAATCCGCAACTGTTACATCTGGAGTTGCCAGTTTCTCGAAGAAACGTTCGCTTCTATGTAACCATGAAATTGGAGTTTCATCGCTTTTTTCTGCAATTAAATCTTTTGCAAAACGAGAAATTGGGTTTAATGGATCGTCATTAATTTCTGAACCAGAAACATACGGAATATATTCGTCTAACAATTCGATCATTTTACGAGCCAAACGCGTTTTCGCCTGTCCACGAAGTCCCAAAAGATTGATATTATGACGAGATAAAATAGCTCTTTCTAATTCTGGAATTACCGTATTTTCGAAACCATGAACGCCTTCAAAAACTGGTTTCCCAGATTTAATTTTTTCACGGAGATTATTTCGTAATTCATCCTTTATGCTTGTACTTTTATATCCAGCGGCTTTTAATTGACCTAATGTCTTTATAGTATTTATTTCCATTGTATTGAAATATAGATTGTTTATTAATTGATTTGGCGCTTCGACTTCGCTCAGCGTGACAACTGCGACTGAAAACTGTGACTGAACACTATCTGACTCTCTTCTTTCTATTTGTTTCGTAATCTTCAAAAATCATTTCGCCCAAACCTTTAATTCCGGTATAAAATGCTTTTCCTTGATTGGCTTCTGTAAACTGATTTACAAAACGCTGCAAATACGGATCTTTGGCAATCATAAAAGTGGTAATCGGAATATGAAGCTTTCTTGCTTGTTGAGCCTGCGTGTAGCATTTGTCTACAATATATTCGTCCAAACCATTACTATTCATATAATAAGAACCATCTCGCTCGCGAACGCAGCTTGGTTTTCCGTCGGTAATCATAAAAATTTGTTTGTTGGTATTTCGCTTTCTGCGAAGAATATCCATTGCAAGCTGTAAACCTGCAACGGTATTAGTATGATACGGACCAACTTGCAAATAAGGCAAATCTTTAATCGGAATCGTCCAGGCATCATTTCCAAAAACCAAAATATCTAATGTGTCTTTTGGATATCGGGTTGTAATTAATTCTGCTAATGCCATAGCCACTTTTTTTGCTGGAGTAATTCGATCTTCTCCGTACAAGATCATACTGTGGCTAATGTCAATCATCAAAACGGTACTCATTTGCGCTTTGTACTGAGCATCTTCAACAACCAAATCATTTTCGGTCAGCATGAAATTTTCGACACCGTTGTTAACTTGAGCATTTCGAAGACTTTCAGTTAATGAAATTCTTTCTAAGCTATCTCCAAAATTAAATTCGCGGAATTCGCCTGTATGTTCATCACCATTTCCAGCATATTTTGTTTTATGATTTCCGTTTCCAGAACGTTTCAGATTTCCGAAAATTTGATCCAAAGCTTGTTGTCTGATGGCTCTTTCGGTTTTTGCAGTAATTCCTAAACCAGAACTTCCATCGCCTTTTACTTCATCTCTGATGTAACCTTTTTTCTTCAGATCTTCAATAAAATCGTCTATAGTGTAGTTCTCGTCGGTAAGTTTATATTCTATATCCAGTTCCCGAAGCCAACTAATTGCTTCATCAAAATCACCCGAAGTATGAGTGATCAGCTCTTTAAAAATCGTAAAAAGTTTGTCAAACGGAGACTGAAAAGGAGCTTCGTAAGTCTTAAAATAAAAGCCTTTTTTAAATTCGTTTTTCATAAATCTAAAATTACATCTTTTTAGAATTATGAAAAACGAATCTTTTATTAATTTTTAGTTAAAATATTCAACTAAAAACCGAAGTTAACAATGTTAGATATGTTAATTATTCAAACTTTCCATCCAAATAATACCACACTCCATTTTCAAATTTAAAAGTTGAAAATTCGTAATGTATTTGCGGCTTGTTATTTGAATCTAAAAAGTAAGCTTTGAATTCGACCGTATTTTCAGTAAAACTCAGAATTTCTAATTTGTGCCATTTATTAGAAACTGCCCATCTTAAAATTTCAGGTTTCGAATAATATTTTCTTTCCGAAACATAAGTGGTTTCTAAAAGATAATCAGCATTATGAGTTGTATATGCAGAATATCTAGAACGCATTAAAGCTAATGCTGAAGATGCTTTTTGATTGTCTTTCAAATACAATCCGCAGCAATTTTCAAAAGGCAATCCAGTATCGCAAAAACATTTTTTATTCTCCATCGACAGGTTCTTCTCCATTAATTTTAACGTGAAGCTGGTTCAATAAAACCTGATAACGCGTAATTTCTCTTACTTCTTCATCTTCTTCAGCAAAATCAATCATTTCGTCAAGTGTTTCACTTACTTCTAAAAGTTTATTATTGGCTTCTCTATCATTTTTTGCAGCGATTAAATCTATAATTTCTTGTACGCTTGCTTTTAGTGTTTCGAATTTACTATTCATTTCTTTTTTAGTTTCAGGTTTCAAGTTTTAGGTTTCAGGTTCAACTTGGAACGTAAAACCTAAAACTTGAAACAATAATTTATTCTTCGTTTTTACTTTCGTTGAATTTCTTTATGATTTCCTTTAATTTTTCTTTTCTGGAAATTTCAGCTTGTTTTGCTTTTGCTTGGGCTTTGTGCAACTTATCGTTGTGCTTTTTGATATTCTTTTCGTTATTGCGTCCCATTATACTTCTCTTTTAATTTGTTCTAATGTTTTTTCTGTGAAAATCAATTCTTTGATAATTTGTTTTCGCAAATCGTCAATATCATCATAATCGAAATATTTTGCCCAATTGGTCAGTTGCTGCAGATTTCTTATTTGTTTTAAACGTTTTGTTGTTTCAAAACTTGTTCTTAAAACTGCTTTTCCATCATATTCTGGATTATTTTTATGCTCGTAATTCGCAAGACTATTTTCGAAATCGGCTTTAATATAATACAGTTTTTCTTCGGCATTATCTGGATAAAATTCACTCCATTTTGCAAAACCAATTTTCGTTTTAGATTCTGTTTCTGGATTAAGGGCAATTAAACGCCATTTACTATTTGCCAACCTTCCCCAATGATTAGAAACACGATACATTCCTACTTCTGTATAATAATAGGCACTTCCTGCTTTACTTTCAAATTGTTTTTTCAAACCGACAATTGCTTCTGGAAGTACTTCATGAAAAGCACAAAAGGTATTTTTAAAAGAATTAGGATGTGGTTTAAAGTTTTTCTGCATTTTGCAAATATACTCAGTTTGAAGAGAACTCCATAAAACAATCCATAATTGCTTACCTTTGCTTCTTAATTTAAAAACATAAAATCATGTCTAAAGATACACAAGAAAAAATGCCGCAAAAAGGAGTTTACACTGGCATTATAGAAAAAGATGAAAACAACAATTATTTCTGTGGCGAATATCTTTTAGATTATAAAATGGTTCAAACGAAATTTAATGTCGGTGATTGGATTACTATAAAATCTGTTATTGAAAACCCAAGCGACATGAGCTACGATAAATATCCTAAAAAATCAAGAAACTTCGATAAGGCGAATCATAAGCCTGAGTAGTTTTTTTGTTTCAAGTTTCAGGTTCCAAGTTTTTTTTGTTGGAACGCGTAATTTTTAACGCAAAGAACGCTAAGGCTCTTTTTACTGAATGCTATACATTGAGAATATTTAAGTTCGCAAAGCTTTATGTTGACAAAGCTTTGCGAACTTTGCGTAAACCTTAGCGTACTTTGCGGTAAAATAAACTTACAGTTAACTTTCTTTAATATTTTTTCCATCAAAACTAAAAAGTTAAAAAAAAGTGTACCTTTGCAAAAAATTTGTCGATTTGAACTAATTAATATCGATTTCAAACTAATAGACAAGTAGTTACCTTTTATTTATGAAAAAAATAGTTGAATACCGCAAGTTACTAAACGTAGAGAAAACTGCAGAGTTAAAAGATTTAAAAACAATTTATCGTAATGCGATGAAAGAATCTCATCCAGATAAATTCGTTGGAGATGACGCTGGTCTGAAAGCTGCAGAAGAAAAAAGTAAAACAATCATCGAAGCTTACCATTTCTTAGTAAGCATTCATCCTGATACTATTAAACTTAACTTACCTGAGTACACTGAAACAATTTCAACTTGTACAATTACAGATTTTAAATTTGTTGAAGGACGTTTAATTATTGATTTTTCTAACGGAAGTGTTTACGAATACATCAGTGTTCCAAAAGCAACTTACGTGAAAATGGTAAATGCTGATTCTCCTGCAAGATTTGCAAAAAGACATATTTTAAATTCTTTTACTTGGAGAAAGAAAACAAACCAAGAATAGTTTTAAAAACACTATATTTACAAAAAAGCACTCAATTAAACGAGTGCTTTTTTTATATCTAAAAATTAAAAATTTGAATATAATGATTTCAAATAAGTTTTGTGATGATAGTTTCAAATCAATTAAAGCGAACAAACACGCTGATTATATGCATTTTAAACCTAAAAAAACTATAACAAAATTTTAGGTTACAAAATTCTGTATGTTTTATATTTTTAGATACTTTTGTTGCACAAATCAATTAACTAATTAATTTTTATAATGAAAAAAATACTTTTTGTACTTACAGCTTCTGCAGCTATCATTTCTTGCAGCAAAGTTAAAGATGGAGAATACCTTATTACAGGTACTGCTACAGGAATTGAAAACGGAAAAACAATCATTTTACAAGGTGCTGATCCGGCTACAAGAATGCCAGTTTCTTTAGATACAGTAAAAGTTGAAAACGGAAAATTTGAAATAAAAGGAAAAGTAACTGAACCAGCTTTCCATACTTTAATTTTACAAGGTGCTAATGGTCCTATTCCATTCATTCTTGAAACTGGAGAAATTAAAGTTAATATTGACAAAGATAGTATCCATAAATCTAAAGTTTCTGGAACTTACAATAACGATGAGTATGTTGCCTTTACAGAAGACATGACAAAAACTCAAAAAAACTTAATTGATTTTCAGAAAAAGAATAATCAAAAAATGCAACAAGCTCAACAAGCTCAAGATACAGCAACTATCAACGGTTTGATGAAACAGTATATGACAATTCAAAAAGAGGTTCAGGAATCAAGCAAAACTAAATATTTAAAGTATGCTGAAACTCACCCAAAATCATTCATTACAGTTTTGATTGTTCAAAGTATGTTTAATGATCCAGCGGCAGATACAAAAAAATTAGAAGCACTTTACAATTCTTTAGATGAGTCTGTAAAAAATACTGCTCCAGGTAAAGAAATCAAAACTAGATTAGGTCAAGCAAAAATGCCATCAGTTGGTGCTACAGCTCCGGCAGTAGGCAGCCCTAACTGAAGAGCAGATTTTTCGGCTCCTAATCCAGAAGGAAAAATAGTTTCTCTAAAAGAAAGTTTAGGAAAAGTAACTATTGTAGATTTTTGGGCTTCTTGGTGCGGACCATGCAGACAAGAAAATCCTCATGTTGTGGCATTATATAAAGAATTACACTCAAAAGGTTTAAACATCATTGGAGTTTCTTTAGACAAAGATGCTGCTGCTTGGAAACAAGCGATTGCAAAAGATGGATTAACTTGGACTCACGTTTCGAACTTAAAACATTGGGAAGAGCCAATTGCTAAGCAATACAATGTTGAAGCAATTCCAGCTACTTTTATACTTGATGCAAACGGAAAAGTAGTTGCACAAGATTTAAGAGGTTCTGCATTAAAAGAAAAAATACTAGCGCTTTTAGCAGCTAAATAATACTTAAGTATTCAGAATAAAAAAATCTCCCTTGTGGAGATTTTTTTGTTTTATAAATAATGATAAAATCCATAAAGAAGAAATTTCAAAAGCCTAAATTAACTCACTATTTATTCTAATACATCAATAACAACAAAGCTTAACGCCTTAACAAAACTTAAGTTCAATACAAAAACCAGAAAAACAGCAAAGAGAATAATCTTACATTCTGAAATAAATCAAAAAAAAATTGAACAATGGCGTTTTTTATTTTATTCAATTCCAACTAATTAAAAAATAACTTTAAAATAACTTAAAATTAAGTTCTTTTTTTGTTTGGAAATGTAGAAAGAGTTCCTATCTTTGCCACCGCTTAGAACAACAAAGCACAACAAGCTGAGATCGGGGAGATACTCAAGCGGCCAACGAGGGCAGACTGTAAATCTGCTGTGTGAACTTCGCAGGTTCGAATCCTGCTCTCCCCACGGAAAGGCCTAAAAGGCGGAAAACTTAAAGTTTTCATTCTTTTCAAAAAGCCAAAAAAAATGTCTGAAGACCTGCAAATTCAAGGATTTGCAGGTTTTTTTTATTTTAGGCCTGTTTTCAATATTTATAAATCCTCACAAAATTAAAGGTGCAGAATCGGTGCACTTTCCGGCGCGCTGAAAAGTGCACCAGAAACAGCAAAAATCCCTTATACTACAGGGGGTTAACGAGATTAACGACTTGATTTGGCAGTAATATTATTCTACATTTATTAATTTAAAAAGTAGGATTATGTTGGAAAGCAGTTTTGGTTTGGGATTCTTTTTAAAAAGACCCAAAATAGAAAGTAAAGAATGGATTGTGTATTTCAGAATAACTGTTGACGGTATCCGTAAGGAAAGCTCAACCAAAAGAAAATGGGATAGTACACGATGGGATCAAAGGTTCGAAAGAGCGGTCGGCTCAAAGGAAGATGCAAAGTCGCTGAACTTCTTTTTGGATTCGCTGACTTTAAAAATCAATGAAATCAAAACCGAAATGATGTACAGCGGCAAACTCATAACCGCTGAGAAAATTATGGACGAGGTTCTCGGCAGGACAGCGCCGAAGATCAAGGTGCTCGAGGAATTTCAAAAGCATAATGATGAAATGGAGGCGCTTCTTGGAAAAGGCTATGCAAAAGGCACCCTTGACCGGTTTACCATTACTAAAAACCATTTGACTGCGTTTATAAAATTCAAGCTTAAAAAGCACGATCTTGAATTTGCGGATTTGAATCTTGAGTTTGTAAAGGATTTCGAGTTTTACCTTAGAACTGTACGCGACTGCAGCAACAACACCACCCTCAAATACATTGCAAATTTCAAAAAGATTGTAATCCGCGCCATTGATAAGGAGTTAATCACCAAGGACCCATTTAAGAACTTTAAGGGACGTAAAACGAAACTGGTAAAAAAACCACTCACCGCACAGGAATTGTACGAACTTGAAAGTCATTATTTCACAACTGACAGGCTCAACGTAGTAAGGGATGTATTTGTCTTCCAATGCTACACTGGCCTGGCTTACATAGACGCTTATCAATTAAAGAAAACGGATATCAAAGAAGGCATTGATGGAAATCTATGGATTATGTCCGAAAGGCAGAAAACAAACTCATCATTTAATGTCCCTCTTCTTCCCCAAGCACTGAAAATAGTTGAAAAATATAAAGAGCACCCGCTGTGTATCCAGCGCGGAACCGTGCTTCCTGTTTCATCCAACCAGAAAATGAATGAGTATCTAAAAGAGGTGGCAGTCTTGTGTGGCTTTCCTTTTACATTAAACACGCATATGGCCCGCCGTACATTTGGAAGCACTGTGACATTAAATAACAACGTCCCTATTAATGTAGTTAAAGAACTGCTGGGTCATGCATCGGTAAAACAGACTGAGGCATATGCTATAACTGAGCAGGCTACAATCGGTCGTGAAATGTCAATTCTGAATAAAAAGCTGAACAAAAACGCTTCCAAGATTTCAAAACCGGACTTAGCGGTTCTCGGAAGACTTGAAAAAGAAATCCAGGCAATTAAAAAGAAATACAACATAACTTCTTGAAACTTGCTTTCAGATGGTAATTAAAATCAAAGAGGCTATCTCAACAATTCTGAGATAGCCTCTTTTTATATAGTTTAACTACACTTTTATAACCCGGATGATAAGACGGGCTGTATTTAATATAACCTAATTCCTGCAGCTGTTTAAAATATTTGTGATAAGTGGGTAGTGTATTTACATGCGCCATTTCCATAATTTTACTTCGGCTGACTTGTATCCTCCTACCCTGCCCCTGTCTGTAACCCAATCCTAATATTGCCGTTAAAATTGACAAATGCCACACATTAAGCTTTGGATCAGCAATATAAACTGAAAGATATTCCATGATATTGCTTTCTTTTAATTTCTTAGTCTTTTTCATCCCTAAAAAGTTTTTGAATATCTTCTCTATTGTAATAATAGGATCCAAGCACTTTCTTAAAACGTACTTTTTGTGATGTTCTAAGAGTCTGAACAGATCCGGCAGAAATGTCGAGCATCCTGCGGACAGCCTTACTTTTCAGCCACTCAGATTCCCTTTCAATATTTTCTGCATTAAAAGCTTCCGAAACCGCATTACGGATTGTATCGGTCATTAACAGTCCAAACTGCCTTAAATCGTCTTTTGTTATAAGTTCTTCCATAAAATACCGGCTTAATGCGTTACAAAAAATTAAATCATATACTTAAAAAGATCATCGTCATTCCAAAAAAATTGCCGCAAAGCTTACTCCAAATAAAAATAAACACTGCTTCTTTTGTTCTTATTCTTTGTCGGGACATAAATAAGATAACCGTAATCATCTAATTCGCGCATGCATTTATGATAAGTTTTTGGAGATACAACCTTAGCGATATTCTGGATTTCAATACTGTATGCCTGAATTGGATTTATAAAATTCCTGTTTGCGCGAAATTGAAGCAGGGCGGCAAAAATTGCAATGTGAGTTGTGCTGATTCTGAAATCATTTTCAATTGCCTGAAAAAATCCCGATAAAAGCTTAAAATCTTCCATAACTCTATAAGATAAATAAACATCACATATGATGAGATTTTTTTGCGGTCTGAGTCTCAATATTGTGCTGTGGTTTCAGCAGCGGGCTAATTTTACAGCCGCTTTTAATTTCTCCCAGACTAAGTTTCTGCATTCTGTCATTATAAAAATTCAAGGTTTTAAACCGTGGATTTGCTTCCAAAAAAACCTTCATTTCTCTCCCTTGTATCATAAAAGCAACTTCTTCCCTCTTCCCCTTTTTCAAAGAATCGACCAGGGATTCGAATGTCTCATAGTCATCATTTTTAAGAGGAACAGTCCTTAAAGCATTGCTTACATTGTATCCATACGATTCTGGAAATTCATGCATCCTATAATTGTCATTAAGATCCCTGTCGTTGAAGCTAAACTGTTTCCAGGTTCCGCTTTTTAGAACTGCTCTTCCTGCAAGCATTTCGTATGCTTCAGCTGCGCTGAAGCCCTCAGATTTTTCATTCTTAAAGTAATGTGTACATCGGCTGGATGGCGACGAATCTGTATAAAGAATTGATCTGAATCCATCAAATTGGTAAGCCCCCTGCGCATCTTTTACAAATTGAAGTGAATGTTCAAGTCTTTCATTCTCTGAGATGTGATAAGAAACAGGAACAGTAAAATTTAACAGCTGTTCCTTCATATTCGCCAATACTTTGCCATAAGCCTCATGAAAACCGCATTTTATCAACTGTTCCTCTAAAGTTTTCTTGTTTAATTCCAGATCTTTAAGATAATCCTGTTTATCTATCCTTTCAAAAACAACAGCACTAAGCGCTCCATTTACAAGCCTAACAATGATATTGGGATAGACTTGATGCTTCAATTTGTTATATTCATGCTTAAGAAACCTGAGAGTTATTTTTTCATCTACAGCTTTCGTCTTTTCATATTTAAAAAGTAACATCTTAAAAAATTTCAGTTTCTCTATGCCACAAGAGCGTTCTATATTAGGGCTGTTCTGAAATAGAAATTTTAATTTTTCTTCCTTGGACTGCCACACTTTTATCTCATTTTCTACTCGATTGTTTTCAGAAGACATAACTCAGTTTTAATTTATTTAAGCACCTTAAACCGATCTGCCCGCTTTTTTTGAACGGGAATTAATTTTTTTTTCTTTCTGAGAGGTCTCATCGGAATTGTCAGCCAGGTCTGCGCTCTTTCCTTTGGACTGCGACTGCTTCTCGTTCTTGCTTTCACGGTCATTTATTCTCTGCAGAGAAGAATCATAAACCTTAATAGTCTTAAACTGGGGATTAGCTTCCACAAACTGTTTTCTCTCCTCTCCTCCTACCACAAAAGTTACGGACTGTAGATTGCCTTTTTTCAGAGAGTTCATCAAATCTTCCTTGTACTGAGGTGTCAGAAGTTCTTTTATCGAATGCTTTTCCAGCGAAGCTTCCAGATCATATCCATAGTTCTGATGATAATGCTGAAGCTTGAAATTTCCACGGTCGTCACTTTCTTTGAAGTCCATACGAATCCAGCAATTATAGGCTTCACCGTCCTTATTCTTTAAATCCTTATTGACCGATCTGCCCTCCATCAAATTATACGCCTCTTTGAGAGTGATGCTGGTATTATCATTGTTAATATAAAAAATCTGTTCCAATCCCGGCTTATTATCCTCTTTTTGTAGATTAACCTGATAGGAATTGAAAAAATACATATCGCTCTGGTCGGACTTTTTAAAATTCAGTTCAACAGTGACTGTATCTTTGTTAGGGACACCATTGTTCATAATACCGGTATGCATTAATTTAAAATCCTTATCCCCCTTCTGAATATTCTCTCTTAATTCAGCATCAAAAGTTTCTCCGAATCCAGTATATTTTAACTGGTCTTTCAGATACTGTACATTTTTCTCGTTCATGATATTCACATTTAAAATTAGTACTGATTATAGGTTACCCAGTATTTCAAGATTAACCAGGTGCCTGTTTTTTATGTTAAGTTCCAGATGCCTGCCTCCATTTTTCTCAAAGACCTGCATTGTGAATTTCTTCTTTTCCGGTATCGTAAATTTAGCTATGGCAAAAACTACTGTAGTTTCAGATTTATCGGAAATCCTGCTAAATTCTCCGGTGCATAAAAGCGGTGTCATTTCTATTTCCTGAGCTGCAGTTCTTTTGGATTTTTTCTGGTCTCGGATAAAAAAACGAAGTTGGTCCACATCGTAATTAATTCTGGAATCATTCCCTAAAACCAATCTGAAATACATCACGTCCTGATGAATAAAAATGCCGTCAACCTTAAACTCAATTTCTGCATTTTTTGAACCCAGTCCGCTTACCTTATTTTTCTTGGATAGAGCAAACAGGGCATATTCTTTTATTTCTTTCTGGTTTTCGTTCTCAAGGGAAAACAGCAGCGATTTATCGTCACCAATTCGTAACCGTGCATCCACATTTAATGTAGGACACAGATCATCAAAATTTAAAATGAAACTGTAAAGATTACCGTCGGAAGTTACAACAGTCAGGTTAGTCTGTGGAAAATTCTGCTTGCCAGCTTTAAGAAGCAGGATATTTTCAACTCCCTTTGCTTTCTGTACCAGAACATCACGGCTTCCGATATCAAGGCTTTTTACTGCATACGGAAATAAAATACTGGTGGTTTTTGTATAGCTAAGCTGTATATTATTAAATTCGGCTTTAGCATCATACTGTGCAGAAACTGAAAAACCAGCCAGAAAAATAAATGTGATAATTAGTGTCTCTAAATTTTTCATTTTCTTTTAGTTTAAAGTTATTGTTCATTCTTTTCTTTTTCATCGTAGAGAAGCACTTTGTAACCTGCCTTGACTGCTACTTTTATCAGCTTAACTTTCCTGCTTAAAAGTGATTTGGCTGCCTCCACTCCCATTCCTGCCGCCTGAGCTCCCCAAGAATCACTGACTCCTGCCAGTCCAATACTCTGCATGGACCTGTCAGCGGATGCTTTTGCTACATCCCTGTTTATGGTTCCAGGAATGTAAATGCCTTTAATGCCGTCTATATCAAAGACGGATAGTTCAACCGGGAAAATGGAATTCTGGTATTTTATGGTATTGATCTTTATTTCAAGCCTTTCTCCCTTAAGTGACGCTGTCCCAAAAACGAAACTGTTTTTTGGAATTAGTACGCCATTGATAAAAACGTCACTTGCAAGTCTGATTTTTACAATAGAACCGTTGACAATCGTCTGCGTTTCATGAACAGCTGCCTCAACTGCGTTCTGATTTTGTTCATCGTTGATTTCACCATCAAGCGAATAAAATGAATTTGCTGACTGCTCATAATTTACTTTGTTGGTCTGAAGAGAGCTCAGGTTTTGCTCTTCAGCTTTTCTGTTCACTGAAAAAACTTTTCCTTTTTGAAGCTTTGAGTTCTGACGCAGTTTCTCCTGTACACGTTCTGGGTGCTGGATATCCAGAATATTTTCCAGCATGCCGCCAAGCTGGGCAAGTTCAGGATCAGGCTCAGAAGGCGCACTCATGACTGCCATGAGCTGTTCAAGATTTTTTAACTCGGCTGATTCACCGTCAGGCATTTTCTGGTACTGAAATTCCCTCATATCCTGACCGCTCTGATATTCTTTTGGAGGCTCCGCAATAGCTTTCTGGAGCGCTTCAAGTTTCTGGTACATCTTCTTTTCATTCTCTGGTTTTAGATAGTCTGTTTTCAGTCCGTTTTGTTTATCATTCCATGCAACCTCATCCGTATCAAAAAAACGTTTTGATTCAAGATTATCATTATCTTCCGCACCAACCGAATAATTAGGATCTTTCTTTTTTTGTTCCTGCAGTTTTATAGAATCAATTGATGCCTGGTCATAATAGCTCATTTTATCCAAACTGGAATCTTCCTTTAGTTTTGGATTTGGAAGCAGCATATTAAATCCTTTTTTTTCAGTTCCTGAAATTGGATTTTCTGTTCCTTTGCCTCCTCCAAGCACCCAGAACAGCATGGTTATAAATGGAAGAACAAGCAGTGGAAGAACCAGCATCATACTGCGATTCTTTATCTCTCTGGTTGAAAGTGTTTTATGTTCCATAATCTTATTTTTTTATAGTTAGATGAATTAGTTTCCTTGAGATTCGGACTGCTGGTAAAATCTTCAGCGTTGGAATTTTGATTTTTAGACCAATCGATTAAGTCTGCTGCATTTATCACACTATCAATATATCTGCTGATATTGGATCTCTCAGCATATTTGTTAAATGGCAGATCCAGAGAATGCATATGGCCTACCTCATCACCATAAGCATGCTTAAGCACTTTTACTGCATCAATGTTCATTGATTTTTGACTTTCTGACAGAAAACCGCTCAATGCGTTATAAACACATAAAATCGTTCCAAGGGCCGCAAAAATGATTACTGAAAACTTAAGCTGTGAATTTGAAAGGTCTCTAGTCAGCCTATTCATTTTTTTTACCCACCAGAATCTGATTATCATATATGACCTTGAAGACTTTACATTCTGTCTTTGTTTTCGCATCAGACTTCTCATGGCTTTCTGTTTACTGTTCCAAGATCTTTGTTCTCAAGAGTATTGAAGCGTTCAATCAGAAAACCATGCGGATTATTATCGCTCCTTGAAACATTTCGAAGCGTTCCTTCCGTAATCAGATTTCTGTTCAATATGCTTGTTGTCCTTATGATGTTCTGCCGGGCAAAGCACTTAAAGCGGTAGGGATATTCATTAATATCAAAGCTTACGCTGTCTACAATAACAGTCTGGCTGATATTTCCTGATATAATTCCCGAATAATATCCGTTTTCTTTTAAATCATCGTATATGCGCTTGACAGAATTATCAGCCAGATACAGGGCCTTGGTAACATTGGCTTTAATTACTTTATCATCTGGGTCAAGGCTGAAGAAAAACTGATGGAATGTCCTGACATGATCCCTTGCTTCAACAGGTACATTATCCTTACGGTCTGATGCAAATGCCTCAAGCGCTTTTCCATTTGCCAGGATGTAAACCTTGTCTTCCATTAAAGCAATAGAGCTGAAACTTTTATACAATGCATAACAGGTTATGGCAGCGCAAGCAAGAACGACCAGCATAGTAAATCCCCTGACATGGCGGAAAGCCGTATCTAAATTTTTCATCTTCGTAAACATAATCTAGTGTATTTAACTTTTAGAATTTCCTTTGAGCCTGTCACTCATATAATTTCCCTTTTCTTCAAAATAAGGCGAAGCAGCTGCTGAAGATGACATGCTCTGGCTCATTCTGCCTGCTGCATTTCCCATTGAATCCATTACCATTCCTGCTCCTGTGGCAGCTCCTCCAATCACTGAGGAAGTCGATCCGCCAAACAGGCTTGTCACTTTCTGTCCCAATGCGCTTCCTCCTGATGCATGCACGATATAATTGGCCACAGAAGGCACAGTAAAGTACCCCACAATTCCTATAATCATGAAAATTAAGTAGCCGATATCGGTCCTGCTGAAAAAAGTATCTCCCGCAGTATTAATCTGTGAGATATCAAGCCTCAGCATCTGTTCCTGAATCTTCCCGATAATGCTTCCGAAAATGTTGGCAACGGGAAGCCAGAGATAAATGTTTATATACCTGGCAAGCCAGACCGTCAGGGTATGCTGGAATCCGTCAAAGACTGCGATTCCAAATACCAGTGGCCCTAAGATGGACAGCACTACAAGCTGAAATGTTCTGAGAGTATCAATACACAATGAAGAAGCTTCGAAGAGAATTCTCAGAATTTCGCTAACCCATTCCTTTACAGAATTCCTGAAACTATATGACGCTTTCTCCATTGCAAATTTTATATCATTTCCGATTCCTTCCATAAGTCCTTCATCTGAAGAATCTGCACCGTCATGAGTGTATTTATACCATCTGTCGCGGTCGCCTGTGCCCAGCACTCCGACATACATTTTCCAGGGTGCGCTTTCTTTGACTGCTTTTTCTTTTTCTCTCAGCAGCACTTCGATTGCTTTGTTTGACCCCTCAACCATAGAAGCTGTGGCAGTAACTGTTGGTTTCATGACCCCGTTTATGAGCGCCAGAACAGAAGGAAAAATCATAATGCAGAAACCGATCACAAAGGGCCTGAAGAGCGGATAAAAATCAATCGGTTCCGCATTGGCAATATGACGCCAGACTCTTGAAGCGATATAGAAAATTGCAGCAAATCCCGCCAGCCCCTGCCCGACTCCAATCAGATTGCTGCAAAGCGGCATCATCTCATCGTAAAGCTGTTCCAGAACTGCATGAAGACTGCCGATATTATCTCCGAGTCCCTGTGCAGAAACTGTTTCAGGGAACATAAAGAGCATTAATACTAATACAGCTGATTTGAAAATATTTATCATAAGGCCAGAGTTAATTTTTAAACCGATAACTGTTCCGCATCGCATTCGCATCATTAGCTTCCTTAGAACGCTGCAGCGCAAGCACTGATGTTGATCCGTTAAAATCATTTAGAAACAGCACCTTCTGCTGCATATCTTCATATATCTTATCTATAGCTGCAAGCCTTTCGTCATCACTCATTCGGAGTTTATCAGCTGTTACGATGGAAGTCAGTTCGTCTAAATTTCTGAGGCTTTCCCTGCTTAAATTAGAATACACTTTTTCAAAATACTGGATTTCCTGACGGCTGAACTTTTCATTTTTAATGATAAGGTCTATCCCTTTTCTGCTTTCCCTCATGAGCGTTAACTGATAGTCGATAATGTCCCCGACTCTTTTGTAATTCTTTACCACTGGGCTGACCTGCATCAGGGCATCCAGGAAAGTCTTATGCAGTGAAAAATTCCCCTCTGACATATCTTTGACGGCCTTATACCCTCCGCTGAGAATATCATATCCTTTTTTCATGTCGCTTAATATCTTTTTAAACTGCGACAGCTTTTCGATATTTAAAATAAGCTGCTGGATTTCAGCTGACTGTGCCTTTCCAGTAAAAGGCATAAAAAACAGAAATAGCATTGCAAAAAATATAAGTATCTTTTTCATGATTTGTTAATTTATAAGCCAAGCAGAACTTCGGCTTGTTTGACATCATTTTTTTCTCTTGCTTTTGATAATGCCAGAAGTTTAATCTCACCGCTGAATTTTTTACAGAAAGAATAATCTTCCCGCGCAGCTTCATAAAGCTTATCAATGCGTTCAATACGTTCATCATCTTTCATTTCAAGTGAAGTACTGGTTGTGATAAGAAGCAGTAAATCAAGATTGTCATCACAGCTGTCCGCCAGACGCCTGAAAGTCCTTTCAATGTATTCAAGTTCATTTCCGTGAAACAGATCATCCTGAGGGAGGCTTGCTAAAGTATTTTTATATATCTTAAAAATTTCAATCTGAAGAGTGATTATTTCAGCCACCCTGCCATATTTTTTTACTTTGGGATTAACCGATACCAGTGATGTGAAATAATCGCTGTGCAGGTTCACTTCTCCCTTCTTTACATCTGATATAAAGTTAAGTCCGCTTTTAACTGCCTTATAACCTTTTGCCGCATAATCCACATAAGTTCTCAGGGCTGCTATCTGAAGCAGCAGCATCCTTTTCTGTTTTGCCTGCTGAGCCTGAAGCTGGCATGCAGATAAAAATACAGACACAAGAAGCATTATTATATTTTTCATTAGTTTTAGAGTTGATTACGGAATTCCGTAAAATTGTTTCACTTTATTTACATCAGCATCTGTTTTTGCTCTCTGGAGGCTGAGCAGTACATTCTGTTGGTTAAAAAGTCTCAGATCATTGTAATTTGAATCTATCTGATCTGCTGCTGTATTTATAATTTCGAGTCTTTTCAGATCGCTCATCTGCGTGGTGAAAGATTCTATGATTAAAAATATCTGGTCGATATTTTTCATGCTTTCTCCAAGAATTCCGTCATACACTTTTTCCATGTATTCAAGTTCAGAGATTTTGAAATGGTCGTCTCTTTTAAAAAGATTCCAGGCCTTTTCATATTCGGCAATCAGGCGGGTCTGTTTTTCTGAAATTTCTTTAATTCTCTGATAGTAGGTTATAATAGATTTCACCTTCTGCAGTTCGTCGTAATAATCCTTATAGAGATCACGCTGTTTTTTTGTCCAGTCCGAAATCTCATCGAGTTTCAGTTTTGAAAGCGTGTTTTCAATCTGCTTCTGTGCATTCTGAAGCCAGATGGTCTTATTCTGAAGCCTTTGGATCCCCAGATCAATTGCCTTTATTACTTTCTTGGTAACTGCTTTTACAATCTCCAATATCGGCAGGGCTGCTGTCTTTTCTGCTGGTCTTGCAGGCATGCTTACTAAAAAGAAACACATTAAAAATGTGACAGCTTTAATTTTAGTTTTCATTTTTCTAATTCTTTAAGTTCTGCTTCTTAATTCCTGAGCCATAGCGGCAATTCCTTTTTTGATGTCTCCTCCAAATTTCTGGGCGTACAAATTCATTTTTACTTTCTCGCTTTCCTCTGTAGTGTAGGCAAGATATTCCTCCAGAGACACTTCTGTCTTATAAACCTTGGACAGCATTCCTCCAAGAGATATAAAAACTTCCTTGTATTTCTTGGAAGGATCATTTGCTTTGTTCACCGAAAGCACCAAAGCTTTTTCCTTGTCAGTCAGCCCAAGCAGTTCCTGAATCTGGTCAAACTTATTCTGGTACTTGCTCTGGTCCAGCAGAATTTTGCAGTCGCTGTTGTTGATGATTGCCTGCTTCACTACAGGCGATGAAATGATATCCTCCACCTCTTGAGTTACGACAATTGCCTCCCCGAAGAACTTACGCACAGTTTTAAAAAGATACTTGATATATTCTGACATTCCTTCCTTCGCAATGGCTTTCCATGCTTCTTCAATTAGAATCATTTTTCGTATGCCTTTCAGTTTTCTCATCTTGCTGATGAATACCTCCATGATTATTATGGTTACTACAGGAAAAAGAATCGGATGGTCTTTGATGTTGTCCAGTTCAAATACAATAAAGCGCTCTTTTAGCAGATCCAGATTTTCAGTAGCATTGAGCAGATAGTCAAACTCTCCTCCGCTGTAATAAGGACGAAGCACATAAAGGAAGTTATTCACATCAAAATCCTTATCTTTTACATTATCACCCTGAAGAATTGTTACAAACTCCTGTCTTAGAAACTCATAAAATGTATTGAAACAAGGAAAGATGGATTCATCCTTATGCAGTTTTTCGAAATACAGCTGCAGGGCATTGGAAAGAGCCACATATTCGCTTCTGTTAAACGTTTCATCATCTTTCTTCCACAAAGCCAGCAAAAGCGTTTTGATGCTTTCCTTTTTCTCGGTATCAAGACTGTCTCCTTCCCCGATATAAAATGGATTGAAACGGATAGGATTCTTTTCGTCATAGGTAAAATAATAGCCGTTTACCATATCGCATAAGCCTTTATAGCTGTGCCCGACATCCACCAGAACAATATGAGTGCCCTGTTCGTAATAGCTTCTGACCATATGATTGGTAAAAAAGGATTTCCCGCTTCCAGAAGGCCCCAAGACAAACTTGTTTCTGTTGGTGCAGATTCCCATTTTCACCGGCTCATCACTGATATCGACGTGAACAGGCTTTCCCGTCAGCCGGTCTCCCAGTCGTATTCCGCAAGGGCTTAGAGAGGATCGGTAACCCGTTTCCATATTCAGAAAACAGACAGCCTGCTCGGTAAAAGTGTCAAAGGCATCATTCATCGGAAAATCTGCTGCATTTCCCGGAATCCCCGCCCAGTAAATCTGCGGAGCTCCAACTGTCTCTTGTTTGGCGGCTGCATCCATCTGCGCCAGCGCAGATGACACTTTGTTTTTTATGTCTTTGAGTTCTTCTTTTTCAGATGTCCATGCAAGAACATTAAAATGCGCTTTCACAGGCAGGCGCTGCTGCGCGATAGCTTCGTTCAAAAAATCGTTGGTTGCGTCCCTTGCAATCATATTTTCTCTGCTGTAAGCAGACAATGACTGAAGCCTTAATCTTTTGCTCTCCAGTTTCTGGATTGTTTTCTGCGAATCTTCAATGAAAATATACTGGTTGTATATGTGATTGCAGGACAGCAGCTGGCCCAGTGTTGAGGCAAATCCAACGCTGAACTTTGTCTTATCGGTTGAATAACGGTCAAAATTAATTCTTGAACCGCACAGAGCAGGTAGATCGGCCGCATCTCCAAGCGTAAAAAGCTGGGTGTGCTTGTCCCCTATCTGCATCCCGTCTGAGAACTTGAGATCGTTGTAGATATACGAATTTTCATTATCAGATAGAAAACAATACTTTTCAATAAGGCCTGTTTTTCTGCTCTGGCTTTTCAACTCATCATTTCGAAGTCTTCTCAGCCCTATGAACCCGCTGTCTTCCATGATTCTTTTAAACTGTCCCGTGCTGTCAATGAAGTCTTGGAGAAACTGCAAATTGAGAGTTTCGTCAGGCACAAGATTATTCCTTATAAGATTAGAAAATAACGAACTGGAACTTTTTCTTCCTGCTGGTTTCTTTGTAATCATTATATAACAGGAATGATCCAGAAATGGCCTTTCATTGAAAAATCTCTCACTGCTTCTGGTTAAAAAACTGCTGTCTTCATTATCAAAGTCCCCTTTATAGCTGCTTTCTAAAAACCAGTCCTGCTTATGAAAAACTGTGAACTTCGGCAGAATTTTTATCGCCTTTATCCATGACTGGTGAAACGCCTCATATTCCTGGTCCGACATTGTAAAAATTTCTGGCAGATCGGCCTTAAAAACCACTGTAATATCTCCCTGCTTTGATAAAATGCAGTCATGATGCACGTCCATTATCGGTAAAACATCACCTAACTCCTTTTCCATTTTTTCTAGTTTTACTCTTCACATTTTTCATATAGAGACTTCTGGCGGTATTTAAAATATGGAGCCCAAGATTTGGGTCCACACAGTTGCGAAGCACCTGCCTTTTATTTGAAATATTGGATCCCTTTAAGCAGAAACCTAACGACTCTTCAAGTTCAGGAATCTGTGCGTGACGTATTTTAATCACTGTTTTTATTTGTAATTCTGGAATCTGAAAATTGGACCAGAAAAGATGACGCTGCAGAGCAGCATCAGGTTTGATAAGCGCAGTGTAATAAGGCTTGACATTTTCAACGGCCCATAAACACTCGGCATTATGCTGCAGAAATAAAATTTCCTGATACAGCCTCATATCGGGAAATACAGCAGGAGTGCCTCGGAATCTCACGCAGATATTCTGCCGGAAAGAGGAATGTGACTGGCAGGGCGGTGATGACCAGATAAAATCAAATTCTTTGTAATGATCCAAAAGATACTGGTGTGCATCACCTACAATCACTATATCATCTGGAAAGTTCTGCGAGTACAATGCTGCCAGTGCAGGATCCAGCTCAACTGCAGTAACCGATACGTCATCCCAGTTTTTTCTGTTTCCGCCAATTCCGGCATATAAGTTTAAGGCCTTCATAATCCATCTCCATCTATTTAACGTTCTTTGACTATCACTTAATAAAAACTGCCCTGCTGCGCACCTTAACACATTTAGGAATCTGCCTTGCAGCTAAAGCTTTCATCATGCCGAATTCACCATACTGCCCGCTCATTTTATAGATCTTAATCACCATCACAGTACCTGCCGTACCAATTAAAGCCACACAGACAAGAGAGGGAATACCGACTATGAAAAGCACTGCAAAAACAATCATCAGTCCCACGACACCTCCTCCCAGATACCATATATACTGAGCTTTCAGGCCTTTAAATTCAATTGACTGATTGATTCCTTTGTTAATCTGATAAACACTGCTCATTTTAAAGCTGCTTAGACTCCAAAGAAAGATTTGATCACAGTGGCAACCACTACCAGAAACACGCAGCTGCCAAACCATGCTGCTGCCACTTTACCTGTGTCAGGATCTCCTGCATTCCACTTCTGATATACTTTCACCGCTCCTATGAGTCCCAGTATTGCTCCTACTGCATACATTAGCTCAGTACCAGCATCAAAATAGCTTCTCACCTTTTGGTTGGCCTCATTGATTCCGGCAATACCATCTTGGGCATAAGCATTTCCATTAATTACTAAAAGCAGAAGAATAGTGCTTACTAATAACTTGTTTGTTTTAAAAAAACACTTTAACTTTATTCCATCGTTCAACATCGTACATCATTTTAAAGATTAATACTAATTCAAAAAGCAGAGGAACAGCGCCGTCACATCATCTATTCTCCTTGTCACATTTTACCATACCGCACTAGAGCGGACGGGGAAAGTTCCTCTGCTGTTCTTTAATTATTTTCTTCCCATAGTTTGTCTGCCTCATTAGAAGTGAGAAGCAGTTCCGGGTGCTTTTTCGTTTCGTAAGCAAGCAGATTATTTACATTGCTGCGTAAAGAAGAGATCTTCACATAAGGATATTCAGAGAGTATTAATCTGATGTAATTATTGAATTCCTGCTTTGGACGGCCCAGTTCGGCACTTTCTGAAACTGCTCCTGTCAGTCTTGCTGACAGTTCTTTAACCTCATCAAGTGTAGCAAAAGATTCTTGAAATGCTTCATTGAGATTTGCAGGATTACCATCTTCCTGGTCAGAAGAAGGCAAGGAATCATTTTTTGTTTTTTTTCCTAATGACGGAAAACCAATTTTCTTTCTGCCCGAGAGAATCTGCTTTATCTCAGAAGAATAATAGCGGAAGCATATATACAGATACCACAGGACTAATAGAGTAACAACAGCCACTAGGTAACTGTTCCAAGAAATAGAATTTAACATAGCATTTTTCATTTATCATTCAACATCATCTCATACTATGAATAAACCAAGAAGAATAATTATGGTTTATTTTACATTCCAAAGTAACTGCGGAAATAAAACTTCTACAAGTACAACTTTTTCTGTACCTCAGCTGTACCCCTGTACCTCTAAATTATAATACCGGCTAAGCGTAGGACATTAATTTAAATCCATAAAAAAACCTCCTTAATAGGAGGCACTTTTTTAACGTTTTTAGATATTTATTTTTCCGTAATTTTCTTAAGCATCATAAGTTCGGCATCTTTCTTCTCAATAATCTGCCAGCCATTATCTGAGAATATGAAATATGCTTTTTCTTTTTTTTCGGCAGGAAGGCCTGGCCATAACACCCCAAACTCATTCATGCGGTAGTTTACGTTGTACTCGGCAACAGCCATTCTTTTATCGTTTGTTTCTGCAGTTATCTGGATGATTTTATCAAAATTTTTTGATCCGATCTTCACCTTCTGTATTTTATATTCTTTTTCTTCTAAAGTCCTTTCAAGCAGAAAGTTTTTTGATAAGGCTGTAAATTCGATCAACGGTTTTTCACGATCTTTAAATTCTCTTGTCTTAATTATCTTGACAAGACCTTTTTCATCCAGTCCCGAATCCAGCATTCTTCTTGCATGAATAGGATCACTGCAGAATACTTCAAAATCTATAACAGATGGATATTTGTATTTTTTAATAATCAAGTTTTCCGCAGTTTTAAAATCCAATTCTTTATTCTGGCAGGAGATAAAAAGAAACAAAAGCACTGGTATTATTTTTAATAATGTTTTCATAATCTCAATAATTAAATTAATATTCTTTTATATGCTTAATAATTTTCTCTAATGTTTTAATAACAAATTCTTTATCCTTTTCCTCAGGATTGTAGGACTTGCTTCTTACCGACTGATACGATAGATTCCGTTTAAATGGTGTTGACAGATAAGGAACAATCGTTTTAAAAATCAGGCTCATTGACTTGGCCTTTAATATCCTTGTTTCATCGGTTGCTCTTAAAATCAGACCCATTTGATCAGAAGAAAGGGTGCATTGGATTTTATTTTGGTCAGCAAGATGTGAGGGATTGCTATTTTTTTTAGAAGATGAAATATCTTGAGTTTCAATTTCATCTCGGTTTTGAAGGAAACTAATTTCTGATACAAACCAGTTTTCCAAAACATCCTTAATGTTCTGATGGCTTGCATCGAACGTTATTTTCACATTTGAGTGAAGCTGTTTAAAATCCTTGAAAAATAGCAGAAGCAGGTTTAATTTGGCAGATTGTTTCTCGGTTGTGTAAATCTGCTCGGTCATCCTTTCTGTTAGAATTGAAATATATTGCACCGAATTAAAATTATGGTCAATTAGAAGTTCATCAAGCGGAGTGAAAATGGAAAGATTTTCCATATCATCATTATGTTCTTCTAACAGCTTTAAAAGCTCCCGGAAATAAAGGATCCGGCGATAAGTTAGTTTCTTTCCGTTTTCTGCTTCAATTGCATTCTGCAGTATTTTTACAACTCGCTTGATTGTTACTTTATCAGGCTCAGTACTTAAATTCCTTTTACTGATTCTCTGCAGTTTTAATGCAAGTTCTTTTCTGCAAACCATAAGATAGGTAATTGGAACTCTTTCATCTAGGCTCAAATAATAAGAGAATCTATCCTCGATGAAAGAAATCAGATAATCCAGGTTTGAAATGAGAAGATCAGCAAGCTTCCGCATTTTGTCAGATTGAATGACCTTTTCCGTTCGATTTTCCATAATACTGTCCAGCAGAAAAATTAGTGTTGAATGATATTGCCTGACTGTGACGCGTATATGTCGTTTCTTCTTTAATGAAAAAACTTCATTTTTTATATGCACCTGTATTTTTATAGATTCCTTGGAAATATTCTCAGAAATAACTGCTATATCATTATCAGTCAAACTGTCAATATACATGCTTAATGGATCAAAAGTCTGCAGTATCAAAGAATCAAACCATTCTAATGGATATATATTATTCATCATAGCATAGTTTTTTTTCGATAATTACATCAACCACTAGCTGCCTTTGAATTTTTCAAAAGAATTAGATCGATAATCAGAAGGCGATAAAGAAGTGTACTTTTTAAAAAATATCCTAAAAATTGACAGACTTTCGAATCCCAGTTCTTCTGATATTTCTACCAAACTCAGCTGACCATCTTCCAGAAGAATCTTAGCCTCGCTTATAAGTGCCTCTATAATTAATATTTTGACGCTTTTGGCGGTAATTTCTTTTACCACTCTGTTTAAATAAATTGGAGTGATAAAAAGAGCTCCTGCATAAAATTGAACGTGATGCTGTTTTTTATAGTGAATTGACAATATTGTCAAAAACTCCATAACAATATTTTCCTTTCTAGTGAACTTAGGCATCGAATTCCCAACATACTTCGTATAAATAACTTTAAGTTCATAAAGGAATAAATTTAAACTTATACGGTGTAGCTCACTTTCATATCCCTCTCTATGTGCATTCACATTTACATAATATACAAGCCTATAAATAAGAGACAAAACTGAATATTCGTTTTCATTCAGTGATGCTTTCATTGTTTCTTTCCTTATAAAAAAGTAAAACGAGTCGATTAGCTCTTTTTTGAGACAGTTTTTAACCGTAAACTCTGAAGAGAATGTAACTAGATAAATCTGCAGTTTATCGTGAATTTCAAGAATATTACAATCTGAGTCTTTAGGAATTATAATTAAATCGCGTGCCGACAAATCTTGAATAACGTCTTCAAGTTTTAATTTAAATCCTCCTGATCTTATTAGCAAAAAGGCTAAATTTTCAGACTTAAATTCATCTACACTATTAGTGACTTTTTCATATTTTTTAATAAGGTGAATATCGAATCCGTCAATAGGAAGGTTTTGCAGTTTCGTGTTGATTAAATTCTTTAACATTATCCTAATTTTATCATTTTTAAGATGTATTCAAGTTTTTAATCTTTAAATTTCCTTCTAATTATGAGAAAAAAAAAGAAATAAAGATTGGAAAGAGTAATTATATATAGAACATATGCAGAAATTCTAAGGTTGTTCCATAAACTTAATACATTATGATTTTCGGCTTCCATCTCATCATAGGTAAAAAGACCTATGATGAAAAAGAGACCTATAAGATTTACTAAAATCAAGAGTGGAAATAAAATGCTTCGCAGTTTCATTCTAATAGGATTTTAATAATCTATTCAATTTTACTTGATTGCGTTTAAAAGAACCGCCAGGTTAATATATGTCATTTGGTTCTCTTTCAGGAAGGGAACTGACGGCCTGTTTGTCACTGATGTCTTCCAATCAGGATCACGTTGTCTAGCCTCGGCATATAAGGAGTATCTTGAAATTGATGAAACTTTTAAAATTGTATCTTTTTCATCTTCTTCCAAAATTGAATCAACCACAACAGCTGCCTCATATGATACGATGTGTTCATATACCTCGTCATAATCATCCTGCGCTCTACTAATTAAATCCGCAACAAATTCATTTAAATTTGTTTTTACAGCTATACTCAAATCGGATTCACTAATAATTTCTACAAGTTTTCCTTCAGGATCTGATAAAATCAATGATATCAATTCTGGTGTTATAGTAATGACGCTTTTACCTGTCATTTTACTATCTCCGCGTTTAGCCAGCAAAAAGAATACTTGATCAATTAAGTGCTCATTAGAGCTTGGATATCCATATTTAGAAACATAGAAGTCAAGGTCATTGTAAAAATTAATACCTGTCTGTTCAAAAGGATTAAACTTATTAAAAGCATTTATTCCTTTTTCATTTGCATTTGGAACCACAGTGTTCACAATTTCAGAATTATAATCTTGGTCAGCTGAACATGAAAATACCAAAAAAGCGGTCATGCTCATTAATAAAAAACTTTTCATTTCTCAATAGTTTGACGGTGAGCGGGAATTACCCCAGTCCATTTCATCCGGATTGGCAGAACTTTAATTCAGCACCTTGCTGAACATTTTTGCCTTTGAATTCGGAGCAAATCTATTTCGTAAAAAAGCCTTGCGCAAGCCATTGTATATGGATTTCCATGAAATTACACTATGGATTTCATGGAAATCCACACCTCATTTTAACATAACAATTCCTTAACATTCAACTATTTAACCTATTTTTACAAATGGCTTTAGAAAGATAATCCTGCGGTGGCAAATTTTCTTCAGGATTCATTAAATCACAATGAAATATCTATAAAAAATATCGCCCGTATGAGACAAAATTTAATATTTGTAATGCTGTTTTGTGTTTTTTATTCTGAATTCGGTTTTGCACAGAAAAGAGAATTAAAATCAACTGATTCATTAAAATATAAAACTTATACTTACCTTGACGATCAATTGTATAAGTATCGAGAAGACAGTTCGAAAGCGTCTGTATATCTCTTCAGTTATCTACATAAAGCTAAAAGAGAAAAAAACTGGAAACAGATAATTTATGCATACCAAAATATTCTTCATCATTCTCCTGAAAAATTGCGCCTAATCTACGCAGATAGCATGATTTACAGTGCTAAAAGATCAGCTGACAATACTCTCCTTGGTTCATCATATCTCTCAAAAGGAATAGTGTATTATGGTCGTAAAGATTATGAGAATGCTTTCCAGTATTACATTAAGGCAAATAGCTATATTTCTGGTTCAGATGATAAATATCTTATCAATAAGGTAAAATATCATATGGCTCAAATCAAATACTATCTTGGGTTTTATGACGAAGCCATTTCATTATTTAATGATTGCTTAATCTACTTCAAAATTGAAAATACCACAGCTTATCTCAACACACTTCATTCAATTGGAGTGTGCTACAACAGAATTGGAAATTACGGACTGTGTTCTAATATTAATAGAAAGGGTATTAGGGAAGGCAAATCTATGGGAATTCCTGACATGGAGATCTATTTTATTCATTCGGATGGAATTAATGAATATTTCAAAAAGAATTATCATCTAGCAGTGTCAAAGATAGAATCAGTAATTGGAAAAGTAAAAGACAATAGAGATTTTGCTAATGAAACAGTAGGATACTTTTATATCGGTAAGAGCTTTTGGGCAGTAAAAAATAAAGAGAGAGCCCTTCCCTATTTAGTAAAAGTTGATTCGGTTTTTCAAGACAAAAACTATATAAGACCTGATCTTCGTGAGGCATACGAGCTTTTAATTAGTTATTACAAAAATAAAAAAGATCTCAATAAGCAATTGTACTACATCGACCAGCTACTCCGCGCAGATACAATATTAAATAATACGTACAAATATCTTGTGACTAAAATACATAAGAGCTATGATACCAAAGAACTAATAATTGAGAAAGAAAAAATTCAAACTGAAAATAAGCAGATTCATAAAGAACTTGCAAAGGAAAAGCATTATGACTTAATTTTTGCGGGAGTTATATTGGTACTTTTTACTGTATCTTTTTATCTTAACTACAGGCATCAAAAGAATAAAAAGTTTTATAAAAAGAAATTTGATGAACTTATACTTGAATTAAACACCAAACCTCAAGATACAAAAGAATCGACAAAAGAGAAAGGAGTAATACTTGATATACCCTTCGAGACGATTACTTCTATTTTAAATGCATTACAGAATTTTGAAGATTCTAAAAAGTTTCTAGGAAAAGATCTTCGCCTCAATTTGGTCGCTTCAATGCTACATACCAACTCAAAATATCTCTACAAAGTAATTTCACATTACAAAGGAAAACGTTTCGTAGAATATATTAATGACCTAAAAATAGATTATATAATAGAATTACTAAAGAATGATAGAATGGCAAGAAAATATACTAATTCAGCTTTAGCGGAAATGGCTGGTTTCAGCAGTACGCAGCAATTTGCTCTTGCGTTCAGGCAAAAGACCCAAATGCCAGTTAATTTTTTTATCGAGCAAATAAGTAAATAATTCATTTTTTTGAACTCGTTTTAATCTGTAACTTTTACATTTGCTGCCGTAATTTAAAAAAAGACAATATGAAAGATCTGATCGCAAAGATTAATGCAGAGATTGAAACATTCAAAACTGAATCTGATTCTCTATCGGAAAAAGGAGTTAAAGCTGCTGGAGCTCGAGCTCGTAAATCTTCTTTGGAAATTGAAAAACTTTTAAAAGAGTTTAGAAAAGTTTCTATTGAAGAATCGAAAAAATAATTATTATACAAAGTCCTTCTAAATTTAGAAGGACTTTTTTTAAGGAGCAGAAGAGATATTCTAAAAAATATATTAATCTATTCTTTACCGATCTCCTTGATAAACTTTTCAACATTTATATCTACATTTAAAATTGAAATAGTTTTAATATTTAATGATTTTGCTAAATAAAGAATTTTTTCTAAGGTTGGATTAGCTTCTCCTCTTTCAATTGTACCAATTAAGTGTTTTGTTACTCCGGTATTATGATCGGCGAGTTCTTGTTGTGACATAGGTTTTCCTTTATATTCTTTGCTAGGAATATTTTCACGCAGTCTTTTAAATTCTTCCCCTAGCTTTTCCTTTTCAGTCACACCATTCTTTTTATGAATAGTTAAAATTCATACTTATTTTTAAAAATATTGGTATGATATATCATACCAAAAGCTTTTTTTGTTATATTTGTAAAATAATTGCAATTAAAATGTAATTTTGCGATCCTTCATTAAAAAATATTGAAGCATTCGCTTTGAATCTCGTTATCAAAAACTGGTAATTTTTAACGCACGAGATGATAAGTAAGATGCTCACGTCTTATGGCGTGGGCTCACTTATTCGTGCGTGGGTATACCAGTACCTTGATAGCGTTTAAGATGAGTTCCACGCTTTTTTTATTTAACTCCTCTTTAATTCATTGCAAATCTTTCTTAATGTTTCTTTCGCAGTACTAGTCACTAATCTGAAATAATAATGCCTGTGAATTAAGAAATCAAACTTGCTTTTACTTCAAGCATAAAAAATGGCCCTCAACGGCAGCGACCAAACTAGCGTAGAGGACCTTAGCTAATCAAAATCAATTTAACTAACCAATCCCAATATTATGAATTATTCTTCATTCTACAAGGATGGAAAAGCAGTTTATTGCCTGTTTTTTGCGGGCATAATATTGTCTTTCTCATCATCAATGGCCGCAAATTCTAAACGGCTTTTCAGCGCATTTTCGCAACATCTTCAAGTTCAGGGAACCGTCACCGACGGAACTGCTCCCCTGCCTGGTGTCACCGTCTCAGTCAGAGGTCGAACAAGCAATGCTGCAATAACAGATTACAATGGACAGTATTCTATCAGTGTTTCACCTACCGATACACTTTCAGTATCCTTTATAGGATTTAAAACCAGGCTCATCCCTGTAAAAGGCAGATCTAAAATTGACATTACCCTAGAATATGATACGACCACACTTCAGGAAGTGAGAGTTAATGCAGGATATTATTCGGTTAAAGAAAGTGAACGCACCGGCAGCATTGCCCGTATAACTTCCAAAGATATTGAAACGCAGCCTGTGACAAATGTACTGGCAGCTATGCAGGGACGAATGGCAGGAGTTTCGATTACACAGACTACAGGCGTGCCGGGCGGCGCTTTTGACATTAAGGTAAGGGGCCAGAACAGCATAAGATCAGATGCTAATGCCCCGCTTTATATTATTGACGGAGTTCCATATTCATCAGATCCAATCGGCTACAGCCAGACCTCAACTCCTTTTCCTTCACTAACAAGTCCGCTTAACAGCATTGATCCTGCAAGCATAGAGAGCATAGAAGTTCTTAAGGATGCAGATGCCACTTCTATCTATGGTTCGAGAGGAGCAAATGGTGTAGTACTTATCACAACGAAAAAAGGAAGAAAAGGAAAAACAACTTTTTCATTTAATGCGTCAACAGGTGCATCATCCGTAACTAGGTTTGCAGAACTAATGGATACGGAACAGTATCTAAACATGCGTAGACAAGCATTTGCAAATGATGGAATAACTTCCTATCCAGCATCAGCTTTTGATGTAAATGGAACATGGGACCAAAATCGTTACACAGACTGGCAGAAGACCCTAACTGGACGCACTGCACTTACAACTATTTTAAATGCAAGTGTACAAGGGGGCTCTGAGCGCACTCAATTCAGATTAAGTGGCGGTTCAAGCCAACAGTCCACTGTTTTTCCAGAAGAATTTACCTATAAGAAGAGCGGGGTTCAGCTAAGTGTCACCCACACCTCAGCAGATGATCGTTTCAGGCTTTCTGTCAACACTGGCTACAACCTGCAAAACAACAATCAGCCCGCTTTTGATTTTACTTATACTGCAAAGTTTCTTGCACCCAATGCTCCTGCTTTATATGACGAAAATGGAAAACTAAACTGGGCAGGTAACACTTGGTTAAATCCTCTTAGAAATCTTGAGGCAAAATTCAAGTCTAAAACAAGAGATCTTATTACAGGGGCAGTGGTATCATACGATATATCCAAAGGATTTCAGCTAAAAGCCAATTTAGGCTATAGTGATCTTAATCATATGGAGACGCGAATTAATCCTTCTACTATCTATAACCCTGTCGCTAATGTTACCAGTGCTTCTTCCACCCTGTTCGTTAACAATACTCAAAGAACTTCTTGGATCGTAGAACCTCAGATTAACTTTGACAGGGAATTCGCTGGAAGCAAGCTTTCTGTAATTCTGGGAAGCACATTTCAGGATCAGACCACAACTAGTCTGGCCCAATCCGGAACAGGGTTTAGTTCCAACAGCCTAATTTATAACATGGCTTCTGCATCAACATCCAGAACTTTGTTCAGCGAAAAACCACAATACAGATATCAGGCCTTTTTTGGACGCATCAATTATACCATAGAAGAAAAATATATTCTAAATCTTACTGCAAGACGTGATGGTTCAAGTCGATTCGGACCCGAAAACCAGTTTGCGAATTTTGGTGCCATAGGGGCTGCATGGTTATTCTCGAAGGAAAAATTCATGATAAACAATCAGTGGCTGAGTTTTGGAAAATTACGTGCAAGTTACGGTACGACAGGAAGTGACAAGATTGGCGACTATCAATACCTAGATACATATACCACAACTGGTGTACTGTACGACGGAAATGTAGGACTTCAGCCTTCACGCCTTTTCAACCCCGATTTTGGATGGGAGGTCAATAAAAAACTGGAAGCAGCTCTTGAAATAGGTTTTCTTCATGATAGAATATTTCTGACTGCCGCTTGGTATCAAAACAGATCATCAAATCAACTTGTAGGAATCCCGCTGGCATCCACTACCGGTTTTTCCACTCTTCAGGCAAATCTTGATGCTTTAGTTCAAAATAATGGACTTGAATTTACTTTACGTACAGAAAACATTACTGGCAAAACTTTCAGCTGGGCAACTAATTTTAATATTTCAACTAACAAAAATAAACTGCTTGAGTTTCCCAACCTACAGGGTTCATCCTACAGCCAAACCTATAGAATAGGCTTACCGCTAAATATACGTTTACTTTATCAATTTGAAGGAGTTGATCCCCAAACTGGTCTTTATAAATTTAGTGATTTAAACTTAGATGGAAAAATCACCAGTCCTGAAGACAAACAGATCGCAATGGATCTAACGCCGAAATATTATGGCGGACTGCAGAATCAGTTGTCATACAAAGCATGGAAACTAGATTTTCTGTTTCAATTTGTCAAGCAGAAAAATACGATTGCGTCCCTAGATCCTGCAGGGCAGATGTCCAATATGCCTGTAAGATTTGTGGACAGCTGGACAAATCCTGGAGACCAGACTCCTTACCAGATTTATACTGCAGGTTATAATAATGGAGCTGTTAACAACGGATATCTATATAATTCAAGCACAGCTTTTGTAACGGATGCTTCTTTTATAAGACTGAAAAATATTGCACTATCCTGGCTGATCCCTCTTCAATTAAAAAACGTTCAGTGCAGTTTAAATGTTCAGGCAGAAAACCTATTGACATTTACAAATTATCAAGACGGGGATCCTGAATTTATTTCTTCTGGAAATCTTTCTCCTTTAAAAACAATCACTGGAGGAATCCAATTTAATTTTTAATTAACCTAATTATGAAACGTTATTTATCCCATACCATTTTCTCACTGAATGTAGCACTTTTTTTTGTTCTTTCAGCAACTGGAATTTTAACAGTATCGTGTGATTCATTTGTAGAAACTGCTTCCCCGCAGTCACAGCTTCCCAGCTCTGCTGTTTTCGAAAATTATTTGACTGCGAGTGCAGCACTTACCGATATTTATTCAAAAATAAGGGACAGAGGAATGCTCACGGGACAGAGTTCTGGCATTTCATATCTTCTTGCAAATTATGCTGATGAACTAGATTTTTATGGAACACCAAGTTCATCTGCTTCTTCCTTCTATATAAACGCTTTACTGCCGGGCAACACTAATTTGCAGGAATATTGGAGTGTGGCTTATAACCAGATATATGCAGCTAATTCTGTAATAGAAAGGACAAAAGCTTCACTGTCGCTTACGGAGGTACAGAAAAAACAGCTTTCTGGTGAAGCCTTTTTTATAAGAGCACTTGTGCACTTTTATCTGACTAATCTTTACGGAGACGTTCCCTATATTGTAAGCACTGATTATAAAATAAACAGTATGCCTGTTAAAGTGAGCACTAAGGAGGTATATAACCTAGTTATTAATGATCTGAACGCTGCAGCGGATATGCTTGGCTCAGAATATATAAAAAATGAGAGAACAAGACCAAACAGATATGCTGTTCTTGCCTTGCAGGCAAGAGTTTACTTATATGATGGAAAATGGGCTGAAGCTGCCAATGCATCATCCGCAGTTTTAAATGCCTCAGGGCTTTTTGCGCTCCAGACGGATTTAAAATCGGTTTTTCTAAAAGAATCTAAAGAAACAATATGGCAGTTGCAGTCTTCTGTAAGTGGCAAAAATACCGATGAAGCAGCCTCTTTTATTTTTTTCACCGTCCCGCCTTCTTCTGCAGCACTGAATTCTGCAATCATCAATTCTTTTACTTCTGTTGATAAGAGAAAAAATTCATGGACAGGATCACTGTCCAGCGGTGCCTCGACATGGTACTATCCATTTAAATATAAAGAATTCTATAATACTTCTGTTTCAAAAGAATACCCTATAATGTTAAGGCTTTCGGAACAATATTTAGTCAGGGCTGAAGCAAGAGCTCAGCAGGGCGATATCATTGGAAGTAAAGAAGACCTTGACCAAATCCGCCAGCGTGCCGGACTTAGTAAAACGACTGCAGTCACAAAACAGGAGATTCTTGATGCCATTTTAGAAGAAAGAAAACTGGAACTGTTTTCTGAGTATGGTCATCGTTTCTTTGATTTAAAACGTACCGGTAATTTGGATCAGAAGCTGTCGGGAATTAAGCCTGGCTGGAATACAGCTGACAGGCTGTTTCCAATACCTCAGAATGAAATAAACTTAAATTCAAATCTACTTCCTCAGAACACTGGATATTAATAATAGTCAAATGAAATTCTATAATCCATTCATATTTACACAAAAGTGTCATCGATACACATTTTTAATGAAACCCTTTTTATTTTTGTTTTTAATTTTGCAATTAGTAGTCTGTCCTCTAAGAGGACAGGCGTTGCAAAAAAAAAAGGTAGAGATTGAAAACTATTCTCTGTGGTCGGATATAAGGCTTAATGGAGTAAGTCCAGAAGGGAAATGGGTCAGTTATCTCTTAGCGTATGACAGCGGGAAGGATACCTTATTTGTAAAAAGCACAACATCAGAAAAGGTATATAATTTTACAGAAATTAATCACTATCAATTTCTAAAAAAAGAGCGCTTCGTATCCTTGAGTAACGGAGATTTAAATATTCTTAATCTAAAAAATGGAAGTTCTAAAAATATATCTGATGTTAAAAACTATTCTTACTCAGCTGAAACAGATCAATTAGTGATACTGGTACAGCACGGGAATAATTCAACGCTAAAGATTATAGACTCCAAAGATAATCTTGTAAAAAAAATGGAGTCGATTTCTTTTTTTCTGTTAAGTCCTGACGGCAGAAAAATTGTCTACGTTTCTAAATCAGAAAATTTATCTTCGCTGGGGATCTTGGAACTAAAATCCGGATTTCCTCAAAAAACACTAATTGAAAAAAGCCCAGAAAATTGGGACTATTTTGTATGGAAGCAGTCAATAGCTTTTTCATTTTTAAGGAGATACAATCAAGATTCGCAAGCGTCAATTTCTTACTACAATTTTGAAGAAAATGCTCTATTTGTTTTTAACCCCCTATTAGAAAATGCGTTTCCAAAAAACAAATTAATTACGAATGATTTTAGATATCCAATTGCAATCTCCAGTGATTTAAAAAGGGTTTTTTTCTGTATAAAACCACTGTCAGATGGCAAAAAAGCTAAAATAAAAACAGATCCTGAAATTTGGTATACTAAAACTAAACAAATCTATTCCCAGCAGCAGAAATCAGAACCTTTTAGTGACAAGCCCAGTCTTGCAGTATGGTTTCCATTGACTGGAAAATTCGAGGTTATATCCTCAGAAGATTTTTCAGATGTTTTACTTACGGGAGACCAGCAGTATGCACTGCTGTCAGATCCTCTCGCTCATGAGCCCGGATTAGAATATGATGCGCCTAGAGATTTCTATTTAAAGAATCTGACAACTGGAAAACAGGAATTTTTAGTAAAAAACATAAAGGATTTCAGACGTAGTATCCTACCATCTCCTACTGGTAAATATATTGCCTATTTCTCTGAAGACAACTGGTGGGTTTATAATATATCTAAGAAGAGTCATAAAAATATTACTGAAAAGATTAATACAGTTTTTTCAGGTCTGGCAGCAAATATGGATTTAAGTTACCCATTCGGTAATCCAGGATGGACTGATGGCGATAGCGAGATCCTTTTATATGATCGCTATGACATTTGGGCCGTTAAACCAGATGGGGCATTTAGAAGACTTACAAGCGGACAAAAAAAGCAAATTCAATTCCGTTTCGCATATAATTTAGGAGGTAATTTTCGTTTGGACAATTATGACGGGTGTATAAGCAGCACCATAAAAATTAGTAAAGGAGCTATACTTGACGCAGAAGGAAGTGACGTAAAATCCGGCTATTTTGAATGGAATGAAACCAATAAAGAACAGCCAATTGTATATGAGCCTGCATCTATTAGTCAAATCCATTTTATAAAGGAAACTAATTCTTACATTTATCAGACACAAGACTTTAACAGGTCACCTTCTTTGGTATATAAAGCCGTAGACAGGACTCCCTACATTTTTTTTGAAAGCAATAAACATCAGTCAGGATATTATTGGGGGCATTCTGAACATATTGACTACAAAAACTCGAAAGGGAGTTCGCTTCGTGCTGGATTGTATTATCCTGCTTGTTATGATCCACAAAAGAAATACCCTATGATTGTTCATATATATGAAAAACAATCGCAAAAAATACATAAATACTACAAACCTACTTTGTTTGAGGCTGCCGGATTTAATCCAGCTGTGCTATCTCTTGAGGGATATTTTGTATTGTGTCCAGACATTGAATACGAAACTGGAAAGACAGGTGAAAGCGCTCTAGACTGCGTTACAGCAGCTACTTCCGCAGTTATTGAAAAAGGCTTGGTCGATCCAGACAAAATCGGACTTATGGGACATTCTTTTGGAGGCTATGAGACTGCATACATTTCAGGTAAGACTGATATATTTGCAGCTTCGGTTGCTGGTGCTGCCCCGATAGATCTGAACAGTTTCTACCATGCGATTAACTGGCGTACCGGAAAACCCCATATGATAAAGTTTAATATTGGACAGTTTAGATTAGGAGTTTCTGCTTATGAAATGCCTCTTACTTATTTAAATAATTCGCCGCTGAACAATGTAGAAAACATCAACAAACCGCTTCTTTTTTGGAGTGGAAAAAATGACCAGCAGGTTGACTGGCATCAAAGTATTGAACTTTATCTTGCAATGCATCGTCTTGAGAAAAACAATATAATGCTCCTTTATCCAGAAGAAGAACATTCATTTTCGGATCCATACAACCAAAAGGATCTTTCAATTAGAATACTGCAGTGGTTCAATCACTTTCTTAAAAATGAAAAGGCGTTTGAATGGATTGAAAATCGTGGATAATAAAATATACAATGCAGTTCATTTAGAACTGCATTGCTTTTAATGATTGTTTAAATTAATTATGGCATATAAAGTGTCTCCCCACAATTATTCGCTTTACCAAAAGCAGTCTGTCCATTTGCTTTACAAATTGGATTATTGCTATTGTCAGAACATTGCACTTGGACATCACAGACACCTGACAGGCTGTTGATATAACCGTCACGAGGTGCTAATTTCGATGCACTTTGCATAGAGGTGGTGAAGAACGCACCTGAAATTCCTAATACTACCGCAGCAGTAAAAGGCATGGTCGATTTTAAAAATGTCTTTTTCATAATAGTTAATATTAAATTAAACATCGATCTACTTTTTTAGCAGGTGTTGATCTCTTTCCTGCAACCAGCGCTGGTATATTATAATTTACTATTCTTTCAGCTGTTCTTTCAAGATTCCCCTAAAGGAATAGATATCTAGATTATTACCGCTGAGAATGTATAGATGCGTATTAGTTGCACGCATATCTTTTATTTTTTGATTATTTTCTGTAAAAAGAGGAAAACTCAGTAGATAAATTCCCTTGTTAATATCATATACATCAACCACTGATGCTCTCTTCCAAATCTGATCATCCTCATAGCGTCCCGGAACTTTCGAATGTATAAACAACAGGTTTTTAATAGTGGCTGATAGTGCATTTACAAAAAATGGCGGGGAACTTAAACGGCGCTCAGTATGCTCTTTTAAATCCGAAACTTTTATCATGGCTCTGCTGATCGTATCGATTGTATGTCTTCTCTTAAAGTTTCCTTTCTTATCGGAAATTATAAACTCGTTTCGATAATAATAGACGTATATCATTTCATGGAGATCATTGTTATAAAGCAGCATCCCGTCTGTATCGAAAATACCGTCAATCTGCTTCTGCAAAAGTGCAGGAAAGTATTTCGTATTTGGTTTAAAACTTTCGCTATATATGCCTAACTGATGGCCTGAATTGGGACCTGTATTATTTCGTAAGAACAGACTTACACTGTCTATTGGTTCGGCAGCTGTGAAACGTGGAATATCTTTTATTTTACCTGTTACTTTCCAATCTTTGATATTCCCTTTGTAAACAATTGGAACGGTACCATCTATCAGATAAAAATAGGGTGGCTTCACCTTTGCAAAAATCTTACGAAAAGGCTCTCCATCATCAATAAATTTAATTCTATGTTCTGCACTCATATTCTGAAGAGTGTCTATGCTTAGTACTCCAAAAGGATCCGTTAAATTCCCCAGATAAATTTTACTTCCACTAACGCCTGCAAAATAATACGAGTTAAATTTTAAATCTTTATTATAAACCGCTTTAATAGTCTTTTTAATGTATCGCCGAATAAATGGATTATTTTTGTGAATGATCTCTTCTGAGCTTAGGAACAAAACAATTACAACACTTATGCTGAAAAACATTATTAGTCCAGCCCTTTTTAACTTGGATGCCTTTGTAATATTTGAATTTATTCTTGTTTGATAATCATCATAAAACCGTAGACCAGTTAAAGCGAGAATGATAAAAAAGAAATTAAAAACAAGGTGAACATTCCAGGACATCTTTTCTAGGATTCCGCCACATGAACATGGCACAAAGGAGCTGAAATGTAGCACTATAAAAATATAAGCAGTAAACATAGTCATCAGGCATAGCGCTGCATAAAGTCCTGCAAAACGTGACTTAGGAAATAAAAGCATCAACGATATAAGTAACTCTATTAAAGGCACTAAAATAGAAACCCATGCCGCAAAAACACTTATAAGCGGTGACTGTGCTAGCTGCACCCTAAAAGTTTCAAACTCAAATAATTTATTTACAGCTGCGTACACAAATAGTAGTATAAATAAAAAGCTAACGATAGAAACTATATTGTTGTTAATTCTAGAGTTTTCCATGTCTTCGGCAAATTTTATTTTAATATAAAACAAATGTAAATCAGCAAATTGAAAGAAAAAACATCAAAAACAAACCAAAAAACATCAAAACTATACCAGTTTCATTTTTAACTCTTAAATAATAAAAAAATGCTCTACAGATTAAAAATCCATAAAGCATTTTCGAGTTTTTTCAGTTTCTCCTATTTATACCTTACCGTCTTCGATAAAAGTCAAAAGCTTTTGATTGAGTTCGACAAGGCCAGCCTTTTGAAGGCATTCCTGCGAGATGTTTTTTAGTTCGGTAATTTCGTCCTGTGCTATGCTTCCCATGAGACTACCTTCATCCTTTTCCAGCAGCAATCCCCTTTCTATAAAGTGGGATAAAAGCAGTACATTTTTGCGTGAAATTTTCAAATCAATCTTCACCGGCTCACTCATTCCAGGGATGCTCAATACAGTATCAAACACCTTGGCTGCATAATTCTTTGCACTCATAATTTCAGCATTTTTAAATTAATAAATCAAAGCCTAAAGTTAGCAATGATGCATCAAAGCATCATAAGCAAAATTTACCTATGATGGGATGCATTGGATTTTCCTGCATAAATTCGTCTGAGTATTTGAAAGAAGTCTGAGTTTTTTATTCAGGCTCAGAAAGATTGCCACGTTCCTGCAATCTGCAAGATGTCCGGTTGTATCACAATCGATATTTTGCTGCCTCTCTGCTCGGAACTCGCTGGCAGTGAAAACTGGAAGTTTTGTAATGTCAAATGAAAAGGAAAAATGATGAAAGACGAGAAAAAAAACAGAAACAGATGGCTCCATCTCAGGCTCAGTGAGCAGGAATATAAGATCCTTCAGAAATATTTTGCAGAGTCTCTGTGCCCAAAACTGAGTGATTTTGCCCGAAAAAATCTGCTTCAAAAACCTGTTGTTTTAAAATACAGAAACGAATCTCTTGATGATTTAATATCCGAATTAACAAGGCTCAGAACAGATCTGAATCCCATTGGAAACAATTTTAATCAGGCAGTGAAAAAACTGCACTCGCTTTCACAGACTTCTGATTTCAAAATGTGGATTCTGGGTTTTGAAACAGATAAAAAAATACTGTTCAATTCTATTGAAGATATTAGAATGACTATCCGAAATCTTGCTGAAAAATGGTTGCAGTCATAAACACGGGATCATCAGTCAGAAACATCTTCAATTATAATGAAAATAAGATGGAAGCAGGAAAAGCAGAACTCATAGGAGAAGGAAATTATCCTGCAGCAGCCTCTGAACTTCACAAAGAATCAAGGCTTAAACTTCTTTTAAAACAGCTGGAATTAAATACAAATGTCAAGCGCGGAAGTGTGCACATATCACTAAATTTCGATTCCTCTGAAAGCAATATTTCAAAGAGTAAGCTGATGGAAATTGCACAATCTTATATGGAAAAAATCGGGTTTGGATTTCAGCCGTATCTGGTCTACCAGCATCATGATGCGGGACATCCGCACATCCATATAGTGTCTGTAAAAGTGAAGTCCGACGGAAAGAGAATTGACATGCAGAACATAGGCAGGAACCAGTCTGAAACAGCCCGTAAAGAAATTGAAAAGGCATTCAATCTGGTTCCTGCACTGGGCAGACAACAGGAAAAAATACTAAATATAAAACCTGCGCAAGGCAGTGTTTTAAAGTATGGAAAAGCTGAAACTAAAAAAGCAATTGCTGCTGTATTAAACGCAGTAATTCCTAATTATAAATATACCACAATAGGAGAATTAAATGCAGTCTTGAATCTCTACAATGTTACCGCCGTGCAGGGAAGTAAAGATTCAAGAATGTTTCTCCATAAAGGTCTGGCGTACCAGATTCTGAACGATAAGAGACAGCCTGTGGGTGTTCCCTTAAAAGCCAGCAGCTTTTACATGAAACCTACCCTTGCTTATCTCGAAATAAAATTTGCGGCAAATAAGATTGGGAGAAATTCCCATTTAAAGAGAGTAAAAAATGCGGTTGATCTCGCCTTTATACAGAACAGGATAAAGTCAGTTTCTGATCTCGACAGAATTCTTATTCGAGATGGAATTAAAACTGCTGAACGAAGAAATGAACAGGAGATCCTTTATGGCTTAACCTACATAGACCATAAAACAAAATGTGTATTTAACGGAAGCTCTCTAGGAAAAACTTACTCAGCTTCTGGCATAGAAGAACGCTGCGGTGTCAAAGATTTTAACACTGGCAGAAACGCCGTTAAAATTCTTGAGGATAATACATTAAAAAATAAACCATCTCAGTCTTCATTTATTTCTGTTGGCGAGCTGCAGAAAATAATTGATTCGGTGCTCCAGCCCGAGTTTTCTGCTGATTTTGTTCCCTCTCAGCTGAAAAGAAGAAAGAAACGAAAAAAAGGAAAAGGGCATTAAGATTACTAACTAAAAAACTAAGACTATGCAGACAGGTGAAAATGAACAGGCACTTAGAAAAATTTTAGATATGACAAGGCTTATCAGCATGATATTGTTAGGTCTTCATTTCTATTATTACGGATATAATGTGTTTAAAATATGGGGACTTGCAGGCAGTTTTGGGGATAAACTGCTGGGGAATATTTTGCGCACCGGGCTCTTTGATTATTTTCATTTATCTAAGCTGATTTCTTTGGGATTTTTATGCATTTCCCTGCTTGGGGCAAAGGGCAGTAAAAATGAAAAGCTGGTGTTCAAAATTGCATTTTATTATATGGTTTTGGGACTGATCGCTTATTTTTTGAGCTATTTTTTTCTGATCATTCCAGCCACTCCTGAAAAAAATCTGGTTCTTTATGTGCTCTGTACTGTCTTTGGATATCTGCTCATGCTCGCAGGCGGAACACTTTTGTCGAGAATCATAAGAAGAAATCTCAGCCATAAGGATATTTTCAACCGTGAAAATGAAACATTTCCGCAGGAAGAAAGGCTTCTTGAAAATGAATATTCCATTAATCTGCCGGCACATTACAGATTAAAAAACAAAGTCCGAAAAAGCTGGATTAATATCATAAATCCTTTTCGGGGAATCTTGGTAGCAGGAACACCGGGTTCTGGAAAATCCTATTTTGTGATCCGCCACATTATAACCCAGCACATCCGTAAAGGCTTCTCAATGTTTGTATATGATTTTAAGTTTGACGACCTCAGCATAATAGCCTATAACACTTGGCTTCAGAACAAGCATTTATACAAGGTGGAACCTAAATTTTACGTCATTAATTTTGATGACCTGAGCCGCACGCACAGATGCAATCCTCTTGATCCGAAATCAATGGACGACATAACAGATGCAGCTGAATCAGCACGCACTATTCTTTTGGGATTAAACCGTGAATGGATAAAAAAGCAGGGAGACTTTTTCGTTGAATCTCCTATCAATTTTCTTACTGCTGTAATATGGTATCTGCGTAAATACAATAACGGCGCGTTCTGCACCCTGCCTCATGTAATTGAGTTGATGCAGGTTGAATACAACAGTCTTTTTAGCTTGCTAAGAACTGAAAAAGAGATAGAGATTTTGATAGATCCATTTGTTAGTGCCTACCTCCAAAATGTTATGGAGCAACTGGAGGGGCAAATAGCTTCTGCCAAGATATCTATGGCAAGGCTCTCCAGTGCGCAGCTTTACTATGTACTCTCTGGGAATGACTTCACGCTCGACATCAATAATCCCAAAGATCCAAAGATAGTCTGCATGGGAAACAACCCGCTAAAAATACAAACCTATGGCGCCGTTCTCTCGCTTTATGTAAGCAGGCTCATCAAGCAGGTGAACCAGAAAGAGAGAATCAAAAGCAGCCTCATATTTGACGAATTCCCGACTATCTATCTTAATAATATAGACAGCCTGATAGCCACGGCCAGAAGCAATAAGGTAAGCACTTGTCTTGGGATTCAGGATTTCAGCCAGCTACGCAAAGATTATGGCCGAGAACAGGCAGACGTCATACTCAATATCACGGGAAATATCATCAGTGGACAGGTGAACGGCGATACTGCAAAACAGCTGTCAGAACGTTTTGGAAAAATAATGCAGGACCGTGAGAGCATTTCCATAAACAGCTCAGATACCTCCATCAGCAGATCAAAACAGCTGGAAGCTGCTGTGCCTGCTTCTAAGATTTCCTGTTTGAGCTCTGGTGAATTTGTCGGCATTACAGCTGATAATCCGGACTGCAAAATTGAACTCAAAACATTCCATTCCGAGATAATCAATAATCATGAGCAGCTAAAAAAAGAAGAAGACGCATATCAGGGAATCAGCCCTGTGCGCATTATAAACAATACAATTATTGAACGTAATTATCTGCAGATAAAAGAAGATATCTCCGAAATAGTTAATTCAGAAATGGAGCGTCTTTTGCATGACCCTGCCTTGTCCCATTTGGCTATCAGAAAGAAGAAATAGGACAGCTCTTGTATAATAAGGAAAAAAAGAATATTTAGGACCTTCTTCTCCACAAAAAAATAACAGTAGAATTCACTATCAGCGTAACCTCTTTAATACACAATATTGCTTATATATAAAATTTGTAGGAACAATAAATATAAAAACAAATTGGCATTGTGACTATTTCATCGGATTATCAAATGAATATAGGTCTATATCATATTTTCTACGCTGAATGCTTTGTAAAATTCCTCTTGCAGTGGGATTCAAAATACCACTTACATAAAGAAACGGAGCCAAGTGGATTGATTGATATTTTTTACTTCTTATCTTTTTGAGTCTGCTTGGCTGAAGTTCATGAACTAACCCTACAAAACTAGCGACTAGCTCTGCAAAAGCTGACATATGCTTTACTTCTCCAAAACTAAGTAACCATTCATTTGGCACTGCATCATCTGATGTAAAATATAGAAGATCATTGTCTTCAATTAAAGATATATCGCAACAGATATTGGCATTATTCTTTTGCCCACGAACATATGCAGATGTAGTTATTCTAAGCTGGTGCCTGAGCTGAAATGAATATTCATCAAGTGTGATTATTGCATATGAATATTTATTAGGAGCTCCTCTAGTCGAAAATTTCAATCTGAAAACTTCTTTCCCATTTACTTTAGGATTGACAATTCTTATAGAATAACCAGCTGTTTTATAATACTCAATAACCTTAGCGAAAACATATGCTTCGAATGTTTGATTGACTGCATTTCCAAAACTTGTTAATTTTGACTTCTCGCTTTTAAAAAAAGTCTGCAAATTCTGCTTAGCTTTTTTCTGATCAAATAAATAATTATCCATTATCTTTCAGGGTAAATTATTTTACGATATTTTTCAATAATTTGAGTAACATACCTTGAATTATTAATCAGATCCAGAAGATCTGGATCTTCAATTTTTTCTACAAGCAAATCAGCTAGTCTGTACCCTTCCAAAACATTCTCATTTCTTTCTTTAAAATGCTTCGAACCAATCTGAAAGCCATCTTTAATTCCTATATCTTGAAATGTATCTACCGCTTTGATTGCTGCCTCCGTTCCTTCCTTAAAAAACTTTTTCAAAATGAATATAAGAATTACTATTGAAGCCTCATTAACTATACCTTTCAGCCTTCTTAATTCCTCTTTCCTTTTTTTCTCTGATTCAATTTTTCTTAGCTCTTTATTCAATAAATTTTCAGGAAAAAATGAATTCCATACATATCTGTTTATAGATGAAAATCGCTGAGAAATAAATTTTGGAGCATCTTTAAATATCGAGTCTTCCATTTCATGTAAAATTTAATAATACTTTTTCTGTATCTTCTTACTTTTTAAATTATCACCGAATTATAATATAAATATAACTCAGAATACTAATTATATGCAAGTTCCGCAAATTTTGAATATTGTCTATTTGTGCATGATAATTTCTTCCGAAAGCATAACAACAATATAAAACCTTGTCAATGCTGACTCTGCAAAAACTTTTTAATCCATTCTTAGTTTCCCAAAAGTCTCCAGTTCTAGATATTTTGCTTTAAATAAACTGGCAGGTATTTTCTTTTTTAATAAATTATGAAAATTTTCATCATGAGTTGACAAAATTATCTGTTTCTTCTGATTCACAACAATACTTCTAAGCAGATCTATTGTTGACAAAATATTTATACTGTCCATTGACTGTATCGGATCATCTACAAAAATACAATCTATTGAATTACCGCTGTCATCTTTGGCATTTAATGCTTTAGCCAAAAAAATACATAGGCTTAAAATGTTTAATTGAGCATGACTAAAGTATAAATTTGGAATAATAAAATTGCTTTGGGCATTTTCCATGTAAACACAAACATTCAATTTTGGTTTTGAATCATTAAAATCCGGAATAAATTTTACTTTTTTATAGTCAGGGTGGGGATCAATTCTTTTGTATAGATCGTTTATAAGTGGTTCAAAAAAGAATGATTTAATTTGCAACTCGATATGTTTCGAAACTTTTTTTAGCTCTTCTGTCAGTTTTTTTCCAATTTTATCTTTTAAGATACTTATCCTTTTCTTTATTACCGATTCATTTTGCCTAGATTCTTCATATTTGAGGTAAGGCACAACATTATCCTTTAGATCAGATAAAATCTTAATATCCTTTATCTCCTCTTTATACTTAAAAATTTTATCATCATTTTCTTTTCTGGCCACCGCAACAATCTTTGGATAATTTTCTAATTCAATCTCGTCAAAACTAAGATCTAGTACTTTTGCAGCATTAGATTCATATAAGTTTATTCGAATTTTCAGTTCATTAATTAATTCTTTGACCAGTTGAAGATTTTGATTCACCGCTTCTTCATCAAATCCGATTAGCTTTTTCTGGATCTCGGCAATTGATTCTTCAATCTTTTTGATACTATCACTATATTCTTGATTTCTTTTTAAATCTTCTTTTATCTGTTTATCCAAATTAGTAACCGTAATTTCTCCTTCGGGATAATTTTCCTTAAAGTAGTCTCGAACCTCAACATAGGCACCGTCTTCTTCTAATTCTGTTTTATCTTTTCTGCATAAATCAATTTTTAAAGCTGTATTCTCACGCTCTGATGTAGCTGATTGTATGTCTTTTCTAATTAGATTTAATTCAGCGATAAATTTCTCAACCTGGGCACTTAATTTTTTTATTTCATCTACTGTCCATTTTATAAAATCCTCTGCCGATTTATTTAAAAGAAGGTTCTTATTAAAGATTAAAACTCCATTATCTTTTTCTATATCATTATTTAGTTTAGTAAGATCATTTTTACATTTAAGACTTTTTCTATTTAAATCGATCAGTGCTAATTCACTGTTAGAAATATCTTTTTCAATTAATTTTATAAGCTTATCCTTGTCCTTTACAAGATCATTCGTTAAAACATTAATTTTTTCTTGAGCATCATTTCTTTTACTCAATAAATCATTTATGATCTTGGTAAGCAGAACATTATTTGATATTTTTTCTGCAAGAACTTGATAAGACTCATATTTATGTTCGCATAGCGGACATCTCTCATATTTAGAATCATTGACGATTGCAAGTCCAGCCGAAAGAAAATTCTGCAGTTCAGTCTGGAGTTTTTCCTGCTCGACAATATCCTTTTTGATAGAATCAAAGTGCCTATTTGAGATTTGCAATTCCTGCTCAATCCTATTGATTTCCTTGATTACAGTTGCATATTTAATAAAGTTTATATCAAATTCAGATGGATAATCTTTATTACTAATATTAGACAAAGATTTTTTTAAATCATCTAAATACAATTTTATTTCTTCAACATTCTTTCCATGTTTAATTAAAGCAGCAGAATTTAATTCTAACTCTATGCTATTTTTTCTGATGTTTTCCTCACTGTTGGTAATTTTTTTATTTATTTCAGGTATCTCTAGAATTATTTCATTTATTGCAGTAATCTGATTCTGGGTATTGTTGGTCTGTAGCTCCAGTTCGGATTCTTTATTTTTTTTTGTACTTATATCTTCTCTAATTTTTCTAAGTGCATCCTCTGCTTCTTCAGCCTCTTTATCTTTAACGCCAATTTTGAGTCTTACCTCATCATACTTTTCGATAAGACCAGAAATCCTTTCCTTCTTATCAGTTCTAAGTTTTAAGTCTCTTACGTAAATTTGAATTGAGTTTATTTCTGCTTCTTTTTTTCTTAAATCTTCAAAAATTATCTTCGTTAAATTTAAATTCTGTTGCTCTAATAAAGCGTCACCTAAAATCTTTAAATCATCTTTGTATTTGCTAAAACTTATTATCTGGTCGTTTCCGCTAATTAAATTATCCAAACTTGAAATCTTTTCATTAAGTCCAGCTATTTCAAAGTCAATATTATTAAGCCTTTCAGATATATCATTTGTAATATTCAATATATCAAAATCTGAAGACTGAGAATCTATCTTTGTAAAAAAAATAGCCGTCTCATTCAATGAATCAATTTTGTTGTTTATTTTATTTAGAATTTCCTTATCTCCATCAAATTTTAAGTATATCTGAATACCATTCAGTTCTGAGGCCAGTACCTTAATCTTTTTTGAATTAATCTCAATGAGATCTTTTAAAATATTATAATATTTATCAAGTTCCTTATCTCCAAAATATTCCATAAAAGTTTTGTAACGGTCTTCGGGTTTGCTTTCCTTTAAAAAACCGCTAATCCAGTCCTGAGATAATATTACTTCTCTAAAATACCTATTTTCGGTTTCTTTATCGTCAAACTTAAAATCAGCCGCTCCTTTCCTTGCCGGAACAGGTATTTCCCTAAATAGTGGTTTACTGGAATTAGAAACTAAGATTTTAACATAACTAGACAACGATTCATGAGAATACTTATTTCTTAGAATATACTGCTTATCATTTTTATTAAGATTTTTTTCTGACTTCGCACTATCTTGGTTTATTTTAAAGTTCTTAAGAAATCTGTCTATATTCTTTGTATAGCCATATTCAATTGCATCGTAAAACGATGTTTTACCAAAACCGTTTGGTGCGTAAAGCGACACAAAATCCGCATACTCACCATCTTTTCTCTGAAAATCAAAAGTCCCATTCTCGACATTGTCATAGGCTCTAAAAGCCTGTATTTCTACTTTTTTAATTTTCATTGTTCATCTCTTTTTCTAGTTTGGCTAATACATCTGATAAATCTTGTTCCTTAAGATTTTTTCCCACTCCACTTACTAAATCTCCAAGTGCTTTTTCAATTAACAAATCCTTTGAAAATATATCTGAATACTCATTATCGAGACTAAAATCTATACTGTCATTAACAATATATTCTGAGATAATTTTATTGATCAATGCCTGGTCAATTTCTGAATTAATTTCTTCGCAGATAATTTTTCTGCTGCTAAATTTATTGTTCTCTATCTCATATTTGAGCTCCCTTGATATCTTCTCGCCACTTAGATAAAATACGTAAAAATTCCATTTTGAATACTCATCTTTAATATTTGAAAGATACTGAGCCGTAACAAAATTGTTAAAATCCTTCCACTCTATTTTCAAATTATCTTCTGTATCGAATTGTACAAATGCCACTATTACACTGCCTCCAAAAATGATTTCTCCTAACTCAAAAAAAACTATATCTTTAAAGCTTGCTCTCAATTCATCATCAAGCGCATTTTTACTAAATTTCTTAAATAATACCTCTTGTTTCATCAATTATAGTTTGTTTTACATTACTTACGTTAATATTTCTGAAAGAATTAAAATTTTCAATTATATGTTTTTGAAACTTATAAATATGTATTATTTTTAAATCTTCCGCAACTTTAGTTACAGAACTGCTAATCAACATTTGTTCAGCTGGAACACTGCAAATATCCTGAACATAATCAGTATCGAGTTCCACCGTAGTAGGTTTAGTATCTTTCGTGCTGCTGACAACAATGTAGCCTCCTGAATCAACAGAAGACAGATCTGACTTCATGATTAAATCAAGTTTTTTAACCCAATTATTGCAATCAATGAAAATTAGATTATGCTTTTTTCTTATAGCCCTAAGATCTTCAAAGGTCAAGTCTCTATCAAAAATTGACAACTGGTTTATTGAGATTAATTCTAAAAATGCGATCCAAAGTTGCTTATGTGAAACATACGATTTATCTGTTCCATTAGCAATAATTGAATCTTTATAAAAATCTAAGACATCCTGCACCCGAAATACTTCACATAAATTTTTTGCGATTATTTTTAACTGATTTTTCAACAATTCCTCCTTTTGAGGTGTCAATAATATTCCTGTTAATGGAAATACCTCTTCATGAATAATCTCTAAAGAAGCAAAATATGGAGGAAACAAGGCTGATAGCTTTTCGTTGTTTTCTGCAATAATTTCATCAAAAAAAGACAGTGGAGCAAAAACAATCCTTGATAGAGATTCAACATTATCACGGGCAACCATTCTTATCTGTATTCCAGCTAGTAAAAAACATGTCTCTTCTTTCTTTATAATTCCTCCGCCTGACTGACCTATAACTTCAGAATGAGTAACATTTTTTTCAACTTCCCCTTCAATGTAATTAAACTCTGTAGAATTGTTGATAACTAAATTGTTGCTTCTAAAGGAGAATCCCTCATGTGCTCTAGATTCTGGATGCCCGCACAAACTATATCCTTCTTTTTCATTTAGATACTGATCTGAGCGTAAAAGCAACTCCAATCCTTCTACCTTTCTGACCTTAATTATTGCGACGTCTTTACTAGGATCTGAATTAAAATATGGTCTCTCCAAAACCTCTATTCTTTGGTTCTCAACCTCACCATGAGTAGAAAGAACTTGCCTGACTATTATTAAATCATCAACTCCTTCCACTACATGCTTTGCTGTAAGAACATAACTATAATCGCTATCTAAAGGTTGGAATAGGCAGCCGCTGCCATCTGCAACTTTTACTGTAAAGCGTTCTAAAGTACATTCCATTTTTTTATCTTTTAAATTTTTTCGGACTCCAGATACTTAACTTGTGGAAAGTCCTTTCTATCTTTTTCTAGTATTATCTTGTTTATTAGTTCTGGATAATTAAAATAAAACTCTGCTTTTGGATTGACACTAATTATTCTTGCTATTGTTATCTTATCTGGATGCCCGTGCATATCACCATTCGTGCTGATTAAATACTTATCTGTATCGATGAGTTTAAATAATTCGACAGGATTATTTTTTTTACTTCCGTGATGAGAGAGTTTTAAATATTCAGCCTTAAGTCTGGTTTTATCTTGATTAAAAACCTTTAACTCATTAATAATCAATGATGGATGAGCATCACCTAAAAAAATATAGTTTAACTTATCTTTTGTTAATATAAATGCAATTGAGCTTCCATTGTAAGGATCCGTGTCTTCCGAAAAATTATCAGTGGCAATCAGTTCAGTTATTGTCTTTGAGTAATCATTAATTCTTGCTGTATTAACGGATTCTGGAGCCTTTTGCTGCCAATTATCAAGCAGTTTTTCAAGTTTATCGTTATTTGGCGATAAAATGTGAAAGTTCAAATCATCAAAGATAAATACTTTTCCAGCACTAATAATCTGCTGGTTCCAAATACCATTTCCGCTAATATATTTTTCAAAATTTACCGCTTGGGGAACGCTTGTGTTAGTTCCTTCGGTAAATCTAAATTCTATATTGCTAACGATAGCTTTTTCGTCATTTAAATACTTTTTTATCGTAGAGCCAGAATTGAACCAAATTTCTCCTATTGATTTGCATGCATCAGAATCATTACCAAACCATTTTAAAAAACCGTCTATATGGTCGTCATCAATATGTGATAATATCAGCAGATCAATTTTTTGAGGTTTAATTGCATCTATTGTCTTCTTTAAATCCCCATCTGCTATTTTTCCTTTGCTATCTTTAAAAGTATATGTTGTCGAAGTTCCTCCGTCAATTATAATGTTTTTAGACACACCATTACTGTCAACATAAGTTAAGTGAATACAATCGCCGTTGTAGGCTTTAAGTAATTTTATTATCATAGTATAAAATTTTAAAAATACCTTCGTTTTTTAGAATTATTTTATGGTTGTCCTTAATTGATTAGAAATCTACTTACGAAATAGCTGAATTAAACGAAATTTAAACTCATAGCAATTTCTCATTTTTCCAAAAATTTTACTTTATTTTAATTCAACAAAATTTCATAAAAAGTAATTCGTAATCTAGATATTTTTTTTGTAAAGTTATATATTTAAAACAGCAGCTGTTAAGTATAAATACCTGTTTTTAAGACAAGTTCAAACTTAGATTATTTTAAGCGACTTCGGGAGCAAACAAAATAATTAATTATATCTGCTACATGCACACAACGGCCCTGCTCTGCTTCTCAGCCCGTTGAGAAGTATAGTACTCTCTCATCTTAATTCCTGCCACTGATTCTCTTCTTTCCTTTTTCTCGGTTTTTTATGGAAGTGTTAGGATATAAGTCAACTGTTATGTACAGCAATTAAAATTGTCGCTTGGTGCATTATTAATTAGCACAACAATTGATATCAGTTAACGCCACACCATTGGATATTGGCAGGAGGTTTGGCTCCAAAATCGTCCAAGCACTAAAACTCCATGACATTGATGCCATTGATTATCTCAACTGCTGATTAGTATTATTCATTACTGACAATGGAGAACTTCTCTGAAAAGCAGCACTGCATAGCAATTAAAAAGCCCGCCGTTATTTTAACGGCAGGCTTCTGTGTTATCGCCACGCTCAGGCATCTCCTTTAGATCATAAATTACAGCACTGTTCTTAAAACATCGCCCCCCTAATAGATCCAGCTGTAATCAATTAAATGCCGAAGGTTATCCTGAACCGTACTATCATGGTTGCTTCTTAAAAACTTTCCGCTTGCGCCATTGACCACATGCACATCTTCTCCGCCCTGCCACATGGCTTCTTTGTATTTCCACATAAAGGTTTTAACAGTATTGTTTTTACTCTCCACCAGCGTAATAGTTTCCGCTTTTGATTTTTTAATTGCTTTATTGATGGTGTATCCTTTTCCATCTCTGTTTTTAATTCTTTCATGAACAGCATAATGGGTTATTCCCCCTTTATCATCTGTCCAGATTCCTGATATTCTGTATTCAGCCATAATTTTTCTAGTTATATTGGTTAATTTTTGAGTTTTAATTTTTCTTAATGGGATGTCCCTCCCCCTTTCCATTCGCCTGTTTCCAGCCAGATTTCATAAAAAAACAGCCATTCGGATGCCCACATCAGTATGGTGTCTGACAGTAATCTGCCTCTGTTCCACTGAATCCCGTCAGGATAGAACAGGCAGAGCTGCTGGGTTTTCTGGTTATAAACATGCTTGAGCACTCTTTCTCCGGCAGGCATCCTGAGTTTTTTAGGCTCAAGGATGTAAATATCGGGAGATTTACCCAGGAGATAGTCGATTTTCACCTTATAAGACCTGCTGAACGGAGTGGGCGTTAAATAGCCAACCCACTCCAGCCGTGTTCCCATATAAGTGCTGATTTTTGAATCCGGAAAACTTTCCTTAAGAAATCTGGCCTGCGTCGGTATGGAGATAAAGCGCGTCTTATTCTTTATTGCCATGGAAGGTATGGTTTGGAATCTTTTTATCCGCTGATTCGGTAATAATGCCAGAACCAGCCACAAAACCCAGTCTTCCCGACTCACGTGCCATTCTGGCGGATTCGCCGAATTCAGAAAGCGTTTTTGTTACCAGCTTATCCCCCATGGATCGGCGCATCGATTCATTTAGATTCTGTATCGTGTCGGCAGAAAGCAGCTTTGAGAAGAATCTCTTCGCCTCATCCAGCCAGAGATAGAAATTCAGTTCCCTTACCGGATGCTCCTCCCATTTGTCTGCAAAATTTTCACGATGGTCCACAGGATTTTCGATCCAGGTCACGGTTTTTCCTCCAATGTTTTTTCTCTTTATATAACCAGGCATACCCTCCAATATATTCATAAGAGCATCATAGAGGTTAGCCTCATTACCGTAAGCTCTTGCTGCCAGAGTGGTTATGATAATGCTGATCGGCTTGTCATCATAGCTGAGCGAACTGCTTTCTGAAAACATCTGGTTGCGGTGCCTTTTCATCAGCTGGATCGCACGCTGCAGCGGCGTTTTAATTTCGTAATCCGGCACATCGTCAATCTTGACATTGTTTTTTGCCGAGAACATACGCCTTCCCTCATTAAGCTGCACCAGCATCTGCGCCTTAAACCACTCCCTGTAGCCCAGAGGGTTGGATTTAGGCCAGCCTCTGCTGTAGAACTCATAGTCGGGATGCTCCTTATCTGTAATGCTGATAGCCGTGTTGGAATAATCCTTAATCTCCGGCAGGCCCGTGATCGAGGGAGTAGAGTCCGGAATAGCAGCCAGAACATCCAGATGGAATCTGGTGGACTCGGCATAATCAATACGCCAGCATCTTCTCCCGTCAGGCCTGCAGACCATATCTTTATACATGCCCGAAAGCAGTCTGTCCCCGATCAGGTTCTTTAATCTCTTCTGGGTAAAAATCTGATGGGTTCCCCTTTTCAGTTCGCAGACCAGATCAATGTCAAGCTCATCCACATCCGAATCAGGTTTTGTCACTGTTCCCAACCCGAAGGATCCCTGCGGGTACATGTGCAGGTCATACTGTGCAATGGTCTCATCCCCTTTTAAGTAATTTGCCACTGCCTCATATTTTGCCACAGCTTCCTTGTGCTGGGTCGGGGTAATATCTAAAACCTGTCCCATTTTCTCTAAAATGGAAGCTAGGTACTCTTTTCTGATCTCATTCATCTTCTTACGCTCTTTTGATTTCTATTGTTTTTAAAAATTTGTCCCTTCCATCGTATAACACCAGAGGCAGGTCCACTTTAGGCATCCACGATCTCCCGAATTCAACCGCCGCCGAAACAGGCATTGCCGGAAAAACATGAAGCTCGCCGTGATGTCCGTGCTCCTGCTTTATCCGGTTCAAGGCATGCCGTGCCGCTATTCTTAACTTAGGCAGAATATCGGCGCTTTTTAAGAAATCAAGTCTGGGATCATCGATGGTAAGCTTCCAGATCGAAACATCCTGCTCAGGAAAAACATCCAGAATTCTCTCATCACTGATATCGGCGCTGAATGAAATATTTAATACCGCAGTTCCGCTTTTGGACGATGGCTCCTTCAGGGTGAAATCGCCGAAATCTGACGTATCATTCCACTGCCAGCCCTGCGGTTCCCTGTGGTACTGATAGGTGTCCACTTTGTACTTATCGCCGAGCAAAACCCCAAGTTTTACCAGCAGCGGCATCGGAGCAAAAGGAAATACCGAAAAATGCTCAGCCGAAGAATTAAGGTACGGCTGGATTTTCTTCTCAAAATAAGTTTCCAACGACCTGCTCTCATACTCCCAGTACAGCCCTTCGCTGTCTTCCACCACCGTATTATCCGGTCCCAGATGTACAGTTTCCTTATGAGGAAAACAGTTTTTCTGCACAATCATCCGGCGCATGGCACCGGCATCCATCGGAGGATTGAATTTTCCGATTTTAGCATTGTACAGAATCAGACGTGTCCTGAAAGTGCCGTCAATACCGGTCAGATACTCGATTCTCTGCTCATGTTCCTGCTTCATTTCCAGAAGAAGCCCAGCAGGGTGCTCATCCTTCTCCTCCCTGTCGATTTTTCTGTGGCAGGCGTCGCACATCAGCATTAAATTGGAAAAATCAGTCTCCAGCTCCGGAGACTTCATCGCATCATATCTGGCCGAACCCGGGGCGTAACCGTAAATATGGGCTATATAGGATTTATTTAGATCCTTAAAGGTCAGGCTGTCTTCAAATAAAATCTCGTTGCAGCCGCGGTACTGGCACCTCCCTCCCGACTTAAGCCAGAGCTTCAGCTTGACTTTCGGGTCAATCGGAGGTCTTTTTACTTTCTTGGTTTTGGTTTGGTTCTCCTTCATTCTAATACTAATTTTTTAATTGTTCTCATACACATCTGTATTTTTAAAAGTTCAAATTCGACCGGCATTGAACAGCTCCGAAAAAGAAATTTGTCAAAAAGTTTGCAGGAGAAAAACAAATTACTATTTTTGCACCCGTATTAAGTGAATCTTCTTTTTAATAATTCACATAACAAGCCTCAGATTTGGGAAGTCTTTGTGGCAGTTTTCTTCATAACAGCATATGACATCCAACTGTCATGCCAATGCTGAAAATTCAAGTAATTTTTTACTATTATTTTATTAAAAAAGTGTTAACAAATTAGGAATCAGAATTTTAATTCTTTATATTAAGAAACTGACAATAATGACATTAATATTTTTTTAACATTAATTAAGTGTCATTCTGGCATAATTATTCTTTTTCAACTCTAATGTTAAAATTTAACGCTGCCTTTTAATGAAACCAGTGCAGATTGGCACTCCAAACGTTGCATTTCCACCCTCCGGCTTGAATGTCTTTCGTCGCTCATGATTTTGAAATTTAATGATACGCATAAAAAAAACCATCAGGATTCTGATAGGTTTTCTACATCAAAACTGCTGAAATATGCCAGGGCAGACAGTCGCAGATTTTCTTTTTCCCGAACTTTTAGACGGCTTCAGCGAAGAGGTGTTTCCTGGCGTGCTTTTGTTGTCATGCTGACGTCTGTTAGGCTTGCCCGTGGAATCTGCAATTCTTTTCGGTCCAGATTTAAGTGCCATGCTTTTAAAGTTTAATTGGTTGTACAACACAAAAACAAACAATTTTAATATAAGAAAATACACATAAGAAAACCCTGCTTACAGATCATTTTTTGATCTAAATACAAATGCCAGGTTATTCTCGTGTCTGAAAAGAACCGCAGAGATGGCTCAAAATTCATATCTTTACTTGTTTTCAAGCAGCATTAACGGCAGACTTATAAAATACTGAGCTAAATGAAAGACCAAAAGGAACTTGACTGGAGAAAATACGAATCGGTCACAAAATATATTTATGAAACTCTAGGACAGGAATATCAAATACACATTGAGGGATATGGAAAAGACTGCAAAATAACCGGAAAGTCCGGAGTGAAGCATCAGATTGACGTATTGACATCTGAAACAGATGACACCGGAACTTATTGGACAGCAATAGAATGCAAATACTGGGATAAAAAAGTTACCAAAGACACCGTAATGAAGCTCTTGGCCATCATTAATGATACTGAAATAAAACGAGGAATTATAGTATCAAAAAGCGGCTATACCCCCGATGCGCAGCAATTCGCCAAATACAATAACATCTTAATTGTCCAGCTTAGAGAAGCCGGTGCAAAGGAAAAAAAACGACAGGAGACAGTACACTTTTTTGATCTGGGGATCAACATAAAAATAAACATAAGACGCCCCGTAGTCACAAACATTGCCGCACTGGGACTTGATGGTAAAGTAATTGAGCTCAGCGAAAGCCAGCAGTATATTATCTTTATTAAAAAGGCACAAGGGACCAAAAGCAACCTATTTGATGAAATAATGGCATTCAAAGAATTCCTCAACAATCAGAAACCGTTTGAAACAGCAACTCGACTGCATGAGTACAAGACTGCAGATTTGCATCTTCAGGACGGCATCCACAAAATAAAAAGTATTGCCTTTACCGGTTTATTAACAGTTCAGGACCAAAATCAGAACAGGATTTTCTCGATTGTTGACAAGGTGTGGCTGATAATGGAAAAAATTTTCGAGAAGCAGACATTTATCATTTCTGAAACTGGAATGATTGCCCAAAATATACGATAAACAAAATCAGAAGTATTAAACTAAGAAATTTAATGAGATAGCTTTAACATTTAAACTTCAAACTAAAGTCTTTTCGGTTTTAGGTGCACATCTAACAGAATGAATACTTTTTTACCAGAGAAATTCATGGTATTTGTAGATATTTGACCAATATAAATTTTGTGACTGAATCATGGCAAATTGCATTCTGAAAAATAAACAATTCAGTAAATTCAAATCTTAAACTATTTTAGGTTCATATATATTAGACAAAGGCAAAAAATTACAAAAGCCACTAATTCAAGTTTTATGGCAAAATCGTGGCACTTGCAGTTTTAGGAAACGATAAGCATAGTAAAATTAAGGCCTAAGGAGCTTAGGTTCGAAACTGTATACAAATATTTACAAGGCAATGGCTAAGCTGGAAAAAATTAAAAAGCCTGCAGAAATTATATTTCTGCAGGCTTTTCGAATTAATAATCACCATTTATTTTAATTAAGAACCTACTTTGCTGGCGGCGGAGTCATGGTTTTAGAGGTATCGGTCCCAACAGTATCGGCTGGAACCGTACTGATGGTATCAGCCACAACAGCAGAGCTGTCTGCATAAGTATCATTGGTTTCAGCAGGAACTGTCTCATTTTTTTTACACGAAATGGAAAGCCCTGCAAGCACCAGCAGAATTGCAAACCCAGATTTAAAATTGATTTTCATAACAATATATTTTTTTAGTTTGAAATCCCAAGTTAAAAGAAAACCTGCTTATATTCTTACATAATTTCAGTGTTTTATTACAAAAGTTTATGGTAAAATCTAAAAATCAGCAAGTTTTTTTTTAAATAGACCGCCATTACACTATTACTGAAACCAGCAGCACGGCAATAAAGAATACTATTGAAATGACCATTGCATTTATTATAGCTCCTTTTCTCTTCTGTGATTGCTGTGCACGGTCGATAATGTGCTTTTTATTGCTTTTAAATAGTTTCATTCCGCTGTGATTTTATAATTTTAAAGAAAACGTAAAAATACTGCCCCATGATTTAAAAAGCTTACAGCTTTAAAATCAGGTTTTTCATAATTGGAACATCCTGCATTCCTGTTTTATAAAATAGCCAGCTGGTAAAGAAAGACCTATTTTTTTTGACAGAATGCTTACATAATTAAAAATCAATAAATTAAATCCTTCCGTATGTGCAGAAAAAGATCCTTGTTTCAATGAAAGGCCGCAAATTGAAAACAAAATATTTAATCGGCTCTAAACCTGCTGTTTCTGCAGAGCATCAGAACAAGTGTCACCACAATGCACGAGGCGCTTCCTTCAAATAAAAGGCAAAGGATATAGATGGGAACCGAAGGTTCCGCTCCGAACATAAAGGTCTGGGACAAGGATTCAACGTAATGGTCACCTCCCCGGGCATAACTGTACATCATAAGTGCAGCAAGACTAAGCACTACGCCTATAAACGAAGTAATCATGGCTGATACCGCATTAAAAAGAAAATTATTCTGTCCTTGGGAAAGGTTAATGTTTAAAATCCTGTTTACGCCGTAAAATATAAAAAACACATTCAATAAACGCAGATAAAATACATGGGAGAGATTCAAAAACTCCATGAGTAAAAAGAAAAACGCAACTCCTGCAAAAATGATCAGGCCGCCGCTTAATTCCTTAGGAACAGTGGATGAGTATGTTGTTTTCATAATAATTAAATTTTATTCGTATAAACTTCAAATTTAACACAGCTTTTCCCCGCTGCGTTATAAAATTAAAATACAGCTCTTACAAAATACACAGCACTAAATCACTGATAATCCAATAATTGCACTTGAAATAAATACAATACTAAAATAAAAAAAATGAAAGAATTGCAGTTTTCTGATTTTCTTTGATGCGCATAAAGTTTATAGCACACGTCCGCCGACAAAAAAAGCCCCTCAAAATTCAAGGAGCTTTCTGACAGCCGGCGGGTGCCTGAAATGGTATGCGGTAACTAACTAAATCATTGTACAGAACCTTCAGACGAACCCCGCCGGTCCCCTGTTTTTTTTCTGACTGATTAAATTGCTGTTTACCTTTACCAGTATATAGCAAATTTACCAAAACCTAAGGCAGATCACTTACAGTATATCCTTTTAGAATTACATCTTTTTAAGGCTTAAGCCCATTCTTTTGACAATTTGATTTAATCATTCTCCGGATCTGGCGGCGTACAAATGGTATTTATACGTCCTTTAAAAAAAAAAGCAGCACGCTTTGGCCTTAACGATATAAAACCAAATCATTCTGGCAAAAAAGTACAGGCAAATACGGGCAAAGGGCTGGGCTCCAGAATAGTGAAAACCCTGATCGAAAACAGAAGCCCGGCGGGCTGTAAAAGCAATGCCGGCCTTGTCTGATATATGATTTTGGATTATTTTTGCAGCATGAATTACGAAGATATAAAAAGACATTTTGAAGCGTTTCCTCCTCCCCTTGAGGTGGAATGGAAGCCCTGGGCAAAGATTACAGATACGCAGCTTTTTTTGAAGAGCTGCTACATCGGCATCCGTAATTTCAACGGTCCTGTAGAGAGATGCCCGGCCTGGTGGCATCTCAAGGATTTTTACCTGCACATCAAACGCACCATGCCCAATCAGGGAATTACTGAAAAAGAAACTGCCCCTGAAGAATAAAGCCCTGTCCTGTAAGATCTTGTATGATTAAAAATCCGCAAGCATTCAGATCCCTCATCATTATTTTTATCTTTAGCAGGCTGGAAGTTTTTTTTCCATCTCTTTTCTTAAGCTCTTAAGGTCCCTGTCCAAAATCCCTTTTAAAAGATCTTTCAATTCCATAAAGGTAGGCGGTTTTACGGCATAATAATCCGCCCCTAGATTATAGGCGGTCCGGATATGCATCGCACTGCTGCTGGTGGATATCATGATAATCTTTATATTTTTGAAATCGCTACCGCCGTTTCGAATTTCTTTAAGGCATTCAAATCCGTTTTTCGGGGCATATTGATATCCAGAAATATCGTTTCAGGAAGATGCTTCGCCTTTTCAAGGGTTTCCAGCAGTTCGCAGCCGTCTGCCGTCTGCACTACCAAAATGGGCAGGTTTAATTCTTCGACTGCATCAGCAAACAGCAGTCTGTCATCTTCGTCATCTTCAGCCAGATAAATAATCTTCTCCCAATTCTGCTTTTGTGACATAGTTTTAAATTTATATTGCGGCAGGTAAAAATAGATCTGAAAGCCGCAGTGGTTAAAAAAACTTAGGTCTTAGACTATTGAAAATAGAATTACATTTTTTGGTGGTAACTGTAAAGATAATTCTTTTTTTCTAAAAGAAAAAACTTTCAAAAAAAAGATGATTTCTGTGGGCTGAAATGCCTGTTTGGAAAAATCCAAATAGGCTGGCGGCGCCGGTTTAAAAAAATCGAAAATAAAGACCTGCCGTAAATTCTGAATAAAGTCTTTCTGCTTAATTGCAGCATAATCCAGACCGCCCGTAAAATCAGTATTTTGATTTTTTGTTATTATTTAGAACATAATATTTTTAAAAATTGTTATCATCTGTACTAATTTTGACAGGTATAAATGATATAGATTATGAACCGGGCTATTGTACACATTGACATGAACACCTTTTTCGTCTCCTGCGAAAGGCTTACCAATTCAGAGCTTAATGGGATTCCGCTGATTATCGGCGGGGGCGAGCGCGGCGTTGTGGCTTCCTGCTCCTATGAGGCGCGCCGTTTCGGGGTGCGCTCGGCAATGCCGATCCAGATGGCGCTCAGGCTTTGTCCGCAGGCCAAGGTTATGAAAGGCGATATGGAACTCTATTCAAGGCTCTCCCATGACGTTACCGAAATCATTCAGGAGAAAGCCCCTGTGGTGGAAAAGGCCTCTATTGATGAATTTTATCTTGACATCACCGGAATGGACAGATTCTACGGAAGCTACAAGTGGACCGATGAGCTGGCCCGCCGCATCACAAAGGAAACCGGCCTTCCCCTCACCTTTGCCCTTTCCATCAATAAAACGGTATCGAAGATCGGAACAGGTGAAGGAAAACAGAAACAGAACCTGGAGATCCCGGAGCATCTGGTGCAGTCTTTTTTAAACCCGCTCTCAGTGCGGAAAATACCGATGGTGGGCGATAAAACCTTCCAGCTCTTATCCCGAATCGGCATACGCACCATTAAGACCCTTTCTGAAATGCCAGCCGAAGCGCTCCAGCGCATGATCGGCCAGAACGGCATTGAACTCTGGAAAAAAGCCAATGGCATTGACAACAACCCCGTGGAACCGTATACCGAAAGAAAGTCGATTTCCACCGAGCATACTTTTTCACAGGATACCATCGACATGGATAAACTGGGAAGGGTTATCCTTGGTATGGTCGAGAAGCTTTCGTATCAGCTGCGCTCCGAGCAGTGGCTCACCTCAACGGTTACGGTCAAGATCCGGTATGCCAACTTTGATACAGAAACAAAGCAGTGCAGGGTGCAGTATACCTCGGCAGATCATATCCTGACCCAGACCGCAATGGATCTTTTTGGCAGGCTCTACCAGCGCCGGATGCGCCTGCGCTTGATTGGGGTGCGTTTCAGCGGACTGGTGCGGGGAACCTATCAGATCGACCTGTTTAACGATACCCAGGAAATGCTGGCGCTCTACCAGGCTATGGACCGGATGAAAAACCGTTACGGTTTTGATGCGGTGATGCGCTGCGCCGGTGCTTCCTTTAAGCCCAATACCAAAGACGAAATCTTAAAACGTAAAAAATAAATCATGTATCTCAACTGCCACTGCTTCCACTCCCTGCGTTATGGCACCATACCGCTCGAAGATCTGATATCCAAGGCAGCCGCCTTGGGTGTCAGGGCTATGGCACTCACTGATATTAATACCGTAACAGGGATTTATGACTTTGTAAAGGGATGCCGGGCTGTGAATATAAAGCCTATTGTCGGAATAGAATTCCGGTCAGAGCATCAGCTGCGCTATATCGGGCTGGCAAAAAATGCGGCGGGCCTTGCTGAGATGAACAGCTTTCTGACCCGGCATAATTTTGAGAATGCCCCGCTTCCTTTGTCCGCTCCGGACTTTGAAAATGTTTTTGTGATTTATCCTCTGGAGAATGTGCCCGCAGTTTTAAAAGAACATGAGTTTATCGGGATTCGTCCTGAACAGACCCCTGTACTGATTCTCAGTGACTGGAAGAACCAAATAGACAAGATGGTCGTGCTCCAGCCTGTTACCTTCCGCACCAAAACGGAATACAAGCTGCACAAGATACTGCGGGCCGTCGACCTGAATGTAATTCTTTCACGACTCGGCAATCCCGATTACTGCAGGAAAACAGAAGTGATGGTGGATCTGGGCAGGATCCTGAAATGTTATGAAGGATACCCGCAGATCATTTCCAATACGGAAATGATTATTGAGCAGTGCAATTTTGAATTTGATTTCAAAACGCCGAAAAACAAGAAATACTACACCAATAACAAAAAGGATGACTTGCAGCTTCTGACCACCCTTGCCCAGAAGGGGCTCGAATGGCGCTATGGAAAAAATAATGCAGAAGCAAAATCAAGAATGTTCCGAGAGCTCAAGGTAATTGACCAGCTGGAATTCAGCGGCTATTTTTTAATCACCTGGGATATCATCCGATTCAGCAATTCTCAGAGGTTTCTGCACATTGGGCGTGGCAGCGGCGCCAACAGCATCATCGCCTACTGCCTTGGGATTACCGATATATGTCCTTTGGAACTGGATCTGTATTTTGAGCGTTTTTTGAACCTGAACCGCAAAAGTCCTCCCGATTTTGACATTGACTGGAGCTGGAAGGAACGTGACATAATTCTGGAATACATTTTCTCGCGTTACGGATATGACCATGTGGCATTCTGCGGCACCAATGTAGAATTCAAATATCGTTCTATTTTTCGCGAGGTAGGCAAGGTTTTTGGGCTTCCTAAGGAAGAACTCGATGCGCTTGCCAAAAACCCGATGACCCTGCATCCGGCAAACGAAGTCGTCCGTGAAGTGCAGCAGTACGGCATGATGCTGGAGAAATATCCCAACCAGAGAAGCATGCATTCCTGCGGCATCCTGATTTCCGAAGAGCCCATCACCAACTATTCCGTGCTGGAAATGCCTCCAAAGGGGTTTCCCATCGTGCTTTTTGACATGCATACCGCCGAAGATATCGGGCTTGAAAAGTTTGATATCCTGAGCCAGCGCGGGATCGGCCATATTGATGACAGCGTAAAACTGATTGAGAAAAACCGAGGCATAAGGCTCAACATCCGTGACACCTCGATTTCAAAAGATGAAGCCAGCTGCAACAGCTTTCTTTCAATGGGAAAAACCATAGGCTGTTTTTATATCGAGAGCCCTGCCATGAGAGGGCTGCTGCGGCGTCTGAAATGTGACAATTATAAAACCCTTGTGGCAGCCTCCTCCATCATACGCCCGGGGGTCGCGCAATCGGGAATGATGAAGGAATATATCTTCAGGCACAATCATCCCGACAGGTTTGAATACTTCCATCCGGTGTTCGAGCAGCAGCTCGGGGAAACCTACGGCATTATGGTATATCAGGAAGATGTCATTAAAATTGCCCTGCATTACGGCGGGCTTCCTGCAGCCGACGGGGACATTCTGCGCCGTGCCATGTCTGGAAAAGGACGCTCCAAAGCCGCATTGCAGAAAGTAAAAGACAATTTTTTTGCATCCTGCGCGGCCCAGGGGCACCCCTTGGCGCTCAGCCAGGAAATATACCGCCAGATCGAGTCCTTTGCCGGATATTCGTTCTGCAAGGCACACTCAGCCTCCTATGCCGTGGAAAGCTACCAGAGCCTGTATCTGAAAGTGCATTATCCAATCGAATTTATGGTGGCGGTAATCAACAATCAGGGTGGTTTCTACCGAACCGAAGTGTATGTCCACGAAGCGAAGATGTCAGGGGCGGCAGTGCACAATCCCTGCGTGAACAAAAGCCAGTTGGAAACCACTTTGTATGGTTCCGATGTCTATCTGGGGTTCATGCACCTGCAGAGCCTTGAATCCAAAACAGCTGTTTTGATCCAGCAGGAACGGGAAAAAAATGGGCTTTACAAGTCACTGGAGGATTTTATCAACCGCATACCCATTGGAATTGAAGCCATACAGATTCTGATTTTCATCGGCGCATTCCGGTTCACCGGGAAAACAAAAAACCAGCTGCTGGTCATTGCCCGTCTAATTCTGGTAAACTTCAAGCCCGAGAACCGCGCACCGATGCTGCTTCATGAGCCTGTAAAGGAATTTGTACTGCCGCAGCTGGAACGCTCCCCTTTTGAAGATGCCTTTGATGAGATTGAACTGCTGGGCTTTCCGGTCTCCTGTTCCCCTTTTGATCTGCTTCAGACTCCTTTCAGGGGAAGTGTCATGGCAAAAGACCTTTTGGACCATCATAAAAAACAGGTCCGAATGCTGGCTTATCTGATCTCCCGCAAGCATGTGCCCACAAAGATGGGCGCTATGTATTTCGGCACCTGGATAGATGCTGAAGGGCAGCTTTTTGATACGGCGCATTTTACCGACAGCCTGGCCATGTATCCTTTTCAGGGAGGAGGATGCTACCTGCTGCTGGGCAGTGTGGAAGTGGATTACCATTTCCCCACCATAACGGTTACCAAGATGGCTAAAATGCCCTTTATACCAGATCCGCGCTATGAACAGGAGAACGACTGGAAATACAGGGCGCAGCAGAGAATACGCGAAGATGTGAGCATGACCCATCGCGCTCCCTATCCGCAGGAACATGAAATCAATATTCCAAGGCTTAAAATGAGCAATTAACAGGCTTCTTCGGCTTTAGGCTTTAAGCCTGCACTGAGTATGAACTAAAAAAATAAAGAACATGATGCTTTTTGATGACACCGAAATTTTTTCATCAGGCAACGGCGGCAGGAGAATATTTGACGTCCCTGATGCCGACCTGCTGCTAATTGATAATTTCTTCAGCAAAACCGAATCCGATCATTACTACAATGTTTTATACCACGGCACACCGTGGAGGGAATATGAAATGCCCATGTATGACAAAGTGGTTACAGCTCCCCGCATGATCTCGTGGTACGGGGACAGCAGCAGGCCTGAACGTAAATCAAATCCGGATTGGCCTTTGGAACTGCTCCAGATCAGGGAGCGCGTGGAAAAGGAAACCCGCATAAACTTTAACGGCGTACTGCTCAATTTGTACAGAGATGGCACCGATGGTGTGGGATGGCACAGCGACAAGACCTCATCGAGCAATAAGAATATGAACATCGCTTCTGTGACTTTCGGAGAAACGCGTCTGTTCCGCCTGCGTCATAAAGTACTCAAAAATATGGCGCCAATCGAGATTCCGCTGCACCACGGAACCTTTCTTCTCATGGCAGGCAGCACCAATACCTACTGGGAGCACCAGGTGCCTAAGACGGCCCGTCCCGTACTGCCCAGAATCAACCTTACCTTTCGTCAGGTCAGGGAAATATAAAATAACGACTCCTTTCTAACCGACTGAAAACCATAGCAATCCTATAATAATAGGGGATTAAAATATAACAGCTTTATTTTTCTGTCATGTTAACTTTGGAATTCACTATTAAATTTAAAAATCATGGAAAATCTACATAATAACGGACAAGAGCAGAACGCTCATATTGATATTTCACAGCAGGCTGAAATCCAGCAGTGGGCTGAAAAGTTAAATGTCCCTGAGGAGATATTAAAAGATGCCGTAAGGGCAGCAGGCACTACTGTGGAAGAAGTAGCTGAGCACTTGAATGATAATTCTCCTTCTAGAGAAAGCGCCTCAGAAACCGTTCGCTTGAAAGACGGTCCCTGGCATGATGAAAAAGGGAATGGTAAGCATCAAAATCCGCAGGGAAAAAGCATTGAAGAGGCAACAGACCCTTCAAAACTATCACAGCTTTAAGTTTCAAAAAACTTAATTATCATTCATAGTAATAACTGCTTTATAAAAAGTAAAAACGAAAATAGGTAAAAGAATCCTGAAGGGCATTTTTTTGATTAAGCAGTCAAATGATGCTCTTCAGGATTTTATTTTAAGATAAATGCTTTCTAATTAACCGATAGGTAATCATCCTGAATATAACAATTGCTTCTTACCCTTCTTTTGAGTTAATTCCATAAATTTGTGCTGCAGACTCTTTGATCTGCCCCTCTGCTTTAAAAATAAATAGAGATCAAAAACATTCCGTTTAAAAATGAACGATCCGATTCTAGAAAACCTTAATCCCAGCCAGCTCCAAGCCGTGAAAACCACAGAAGGTTATGTGCGCGTTATTGCAGGAGCCGGCTCAGGAAAAACAAAGGCCCTTACCTCCCGCTTTGCCTACATTGTGGACAGGCTGGGAATCAATTCCTCCAATATCCTCTGCGTGACCTTTACCAATAAAGCGGCACAGGAAATGAAAAGGCGCGTCAAGGCGCTCATTGGCGATCTTTTTGATGTCAGCTTCATCACAACCTATCACGGTTTCTGCGTACGGTTTCTGCGTGAGGAAATAAATAAAATCCATTACCCGAAAAATTTTATCATACTGGATGCCGAAGACCAGAAAACCATTTTAAGGGAGGTGTTCAACGAACTGGACATCAATTCGAAAAACCTCACTTTCAAACAGGTGCTCCGCTTTATCTCCAAACAGAAAAGCACCTCCGATTATCTGGGGTACATGCTCGAGAATAAAAGCTTTGGGCCCGATGAAAAGGAATCGCTCTCCAGCCGCGTGTATCAGAAATACCTCGACAAGCAGAAGCGCAATTATGCGCTGGATTTTGATGACCTGATCCATTTTACGGCTTTCATACTCGACAGCAATCCTGATGTGCTTTTCAAATGGCAGCAAATGCTGCATTACATACAGGTCGATGAGGCGCAGGACAGCTCCGACAGCCAGTTCCATCTGGTGGAAATGCTCTCGCGTGTGCACCAGAACCTGTTTCTGGTAGGGGATCCCGACCAGACGATCTATGAGTGGCGCGGTGCGAAACCCGAATACCTGGTGGAATTCGACAGGATGTTTCCTGACACGAAAACCATTATCATGAACCAGAACTACCGCTCTACGCCAAACATCCTCAAAGTAGGCAACCATATTATCAAAAACAACAAGGTAAGGGTGGACAAGGATATGGTCACGGATAATCCCGAAGGAGTTGAAGTGGTGCATTTCCATGGAAAAAATGACTTTGAGGAAACCTTCTGGGTGGCTTCCGAAATCAAGGAAATCCTTAAAACGGAAAATGCCGCTTACTCTGATATTACCATTTTATACCGTTCCAACCATCTCTCCAGAAATATCGAGCAGGCACTGATCAAAGAAAATATTCCCTACGCCATATTTGGTGGCGTGCGTTTCTTTGAAAGAAAGGAAATCAAAGATGTGCTTTCCTTTTTAAGGCTTATCGTCCAGGGCGATAATTTCTCTTTTCTGCGCATTCACAACCACCCTTCCCGCGGGCTGGGGAAAAAGTTCCTCGAAAGGCTCAGCCTTCTGGCAGGCGAACAGAACCTGTCCCTGCTTCAGGCGCTGCAAAATAATATTGAGGATAAAGAGCTCAATAAAAAAGGAGCTGCGGATTTCCTGGCTCTGGTTGAAGAGCTGAAAACAGATGCCCAGACAAATTCCATTTCTGATCTGGTCAAGATCATACTCGATAAAAGCGGACTATCCGAACTCTACCGAAAAGACGGCGATGAGGACAGGCTGGAAAATATAAAAGAGCTGGTAAGCTCCATGCTGCTGCTGGAAAAAGAAAACAACGGCCCTGTAAATATTGTCGAATACCTGCAGGAAATTGCACTCTATACCGATCTGGACAAAGACACGGAAAATCAGGATAAGGTACGCCTGATGACCATCCACATCTCCAAAGGGCTTGAATTTCCCTATGTGTTCCTATGCGGTTTTACCGAAGGGGTCCTGCCAAGCGCCCTTTCCATAAAGGAAAGACGAAAACGTGCTATTGAAGAGGAAAGAAGACTGATGTACGTTGCCGTTACAAGAGCCGAGAAAAGGTTTTACATGACCGATTCGGAAGGCTTTAATTTCACCACAGGGCTGAGCAAGTACCCTTCAAGGTTCCTCTTTGAAATCAAGGAAGAATTTTATGTGCGTAAAGGAAAACTGTCAGCAGAAATCCTCCAGGCGGCGCAGTCATCGGCGGCGGCTTCAAAAAACAGTGAAGATACCGAGTTCATTGAAGGGGATCTTGTAATGCATCCTGTCTGGAACAAAGGGAAAGTGCTTGCCGTAGATAGGGAGAAAAACCAGTACACTGTGCATTTTTTTGAAATGGGAAAAGAGAAACCCATTGACTTTTCGTTTCGTTTCCTAACTGCCGCATCAGATGTTGAGCTGGAAGGTTCTTCCCCTGCTGCACTTTTAAATATCCACGAAAACTTAAAAAATGCTCCTGATCCATTTGCAGACCAGGAGCAGCAGAACGGCTTTGCTGAAAATGAGGATAGCCGTATTTTTAATGATAAAAATACAGACAGTAAAAAGGAAGAATGGTAAAAACCGGCTCATCAGAGCGGTATTGCTGTATCGGTACTTAAATCATTTTTTATACAAAAGCCCATTGTTTCAAACAGCAATGGGCTTTGTCTTGTATCGGCGTATAATAGGCAGTACCTGAAACTTTCCATCACAGGCATGCGTTTTCATCGGAGTATAACTTAAACTATAACGCCTTAAAGCTGCATTTTAGTATGCCGCATCCTATTTTACTCCTTGGTATTCTCCATACCGCTGATAATTTTAGCCACTTCAGTTTCGGTCGATTTTAGTTTTGCCTGGCAGAACTCTATCAGTTCAGATGCCCTTTTTACTTTGGCAGCCAGTTCATCCACAGAGATGGTTTCGTCTTCCATCTCTTTGGCGATCAGGGCCAGCTCTTTGGCTGCAGCCTCATAAGTCAGTGTGTTTTCCATCATATTCTATTTTTTCGTTGACCGTACTTTTCAGTACGGCATCTTTTGTTACTATTTCAATCTCTTCGCCTTCCTTTATGCTCCCTGCTCCGTTTACAATTTTATTGTTTTTTCGGATCACGGCATATCCTCTGCTGAGCACATTCTGCGGGGAGAGCAGCTTTATAGTTTTATGGTGGTCCTCCAATTGGAGTCTGCGGCTTCGCAGGTACTGGCTGGTAAAGATCTTCAGGTTCGCTTTTAAATGCTGAAGATTGCTGTTTTCCTGCTGGATGATGCTCTGTGGTCGCTGCAGTGTTTTCTGCGCAGTCAGCAGCAGGTTTTGCTTTTTCTCCGCCAGTATGTCCCTGCTGGTCCGGACAATATGCTGATGGGTAAGCATGAGTTCTTCTTTCTGCACGGCAATCAGTTGTTTCGCATTATGGGTAACCGTGCTTTTAAGTCCGCTGAGTTCTTTATAATACCCAAGGAAAAGCTGCTGCGATTTAATAACTATTATCCTTTGCAGTGACAGTATATGCTGCTCGAAACTGCGGTTGTGCGCTATGATAAACTCCGCCGCCTTGGTTGGTGTTTTGGTATGGGTATGGGCCATCAGGTCGGTAATGCTGACATTTTTCTGGTGCCCGATGCCGGTTATCACAGGGATCGGGAATTTTGCCACTGCCCTTCCGATATTGTAATTGTCGAAAATCAAAAAATCAGACTGCGATCCGCCTCCCCTTGTGATGACAATGGCATCATAAGCAATTCCAGTGTTGTAGACATCAATAAGCTTGTTTAGGAACAGTTTGGCATTATTGTCCCCCTGAACAACGGTATGATAATCATCAATCTGAAAAACATAGCCAAAATCGTTATGCTGCATCGTATGGCGGAAATCCTCATTTCCGGCAGAACTGCTTGAGGAAATCACCGCAACCCTCTGAATTATCGCAGGAAGCTTCAGACGGCTGTTCAGCGTGGAGTAAAACTCTCCTTCTTTCTGTATGAAATCATTCTCTTTAACAAGCCTTGCAAGAGTGGCGTTGCGCTGCTGTTCCAGAATGCCGAGCATGAAATTGCTGTCGATATCCAGAAGGTTTACCGAAAGACCGTACAGCGGATGGAAATCCACGCTAACCTGAACAAGAACATGAAGATTGTTGGTAAAACGCTGTCCGGTGCTGTTTTCAAAATCAAGGATCTTTAGTGCTCCTGCTCCCCAGCTCTTGCCCATTATTTTAGCAGTGATCGTACTGCCTTTCTCTGATTTCTCCACCAGTTCAAAGTAATGGATCTTTTTATCGGCCTTGAAGGAATGGTTGGTGATATCTGCCACTACCCAGTACGTCTGTCCCTTAAAGCGGGAATGGATCGTATCCTGGATCTGGCCGGTGAGCTGTGAGAGTCTGATATGCTGGTCTGGTCCCATATTGTTTTTAGGGGTCTGCTGCTGTTTGTTTTTTCTTCTTCACCGCTAAGATAGCTATTCTCAGGCGGATCTCAAAAACAGAAAAAAGAGAGGTTAATTTTCAATTCAAAACGGGTTAAAAGGGCAGCCAAAGTAGTGCCCGCCCTCACCTGCATGCGCATAACGGCTCCTGGCCGCCCTTCGGGACTTATAGCACTCCGGCTCGGTATCTAGCCACTTTTCTTCTGCTTTCTTTTTTCCCGTTTTTTCTTTTGAAAAATTTGCGTTGCGGACGACGGAGGAAGAAATCTGAAATAAGTATTCACTAAAAATTTTATGTCATGGAAATCACAGGACGAATTGTAAAAGATGCCTCCGTTTTTAAAGTAAAAGAAAACCGTGAGGTGGTAAACTTCTCCATAGCAGTCAACGACAGCTATAAACCCAAAGGAAGCACAGAGGTCAAAAAGATTGTAACCTATATCGACTGTTCTTACTGGCTCAGGTCGGGACTGGCGCAGTGGCTCAAAAAAGGAACGCTCGTACAGCTCTTCGGGCGCATCGGGCTGAATGTCTATATCGGAAATGACGCCCGCGCGCACGGCGCTTTGACCTTTCACACATCGGATATTAAAATCCTTGTATTCCCCCAGACGCAGAGCACAAAAGCAGTACCTGCGGCTAAAAAGGACAATAAAAACGAAGAGCCTGACGACCTGCCCTTCTAATTGTTATCTCCATTAAATTTTTACACACGCCTAAATGAAATAGTATGAAAGCCTTAGAAAGATCAAATTACAGTGGGTACCGTGTAAGCGATGCCTTTAATGAAATTATCCTAAAAAGCATTACTTCCTACAGCGGAAAACGCAGAGAAAAGCTCAAATCCTTTTTCCTTGATTTGCAGCAGGGAGGATGCGTGAGCGGCATGATTTCAGAATTTATCTACAACACGGACTGCAAAGCGTTTTACATCGAACATATCGATGACCTTGAAAATATACGTACTGAACTGGAAGAAGCTATCGGCGAGCCGATCGAAAACCGATTTCAAGCCCCGCATTACACCTTTGTCTGCTGGCTCTGCTTCGAGGAATATTGTTATGAGCTCTATTCTAGGCTCTTTGAATAGAAATTTCCAACCTTAAATCTATTCTTATGAAAGCTTCTGAAAATTTTAAAAATGCCATAGAGAAATACCTCAGCACTTTGGCGCAGGGCGATACCGCCTTTGCGCCGCACTTTGCCAAAGCATCCAAGAACCTCGAAAGCTGCATCCATTATATCTTCGGCGAGGTAAAAAAAACAGGCTTGTGCGCCTTTGACAATCAGGAAATCTTCGACATGGCAGTAAAGTACTACACCGATGATTCTATCGGCACGCCTGCGCCGATTGCGTGCAGAGCCGTGGTGCAGACCCCTGCACCGTCCGACCTTTTTACGCAGCCCGAAATCCCTGCTGCGCCTGTCAAAACCGAACCTGTTCCAACCGTAAAAAAAGACGTAAAACCTGCGGCGCAGACCGCCCTGACACTCTTTGACCTATGACACCCAAAACCATCATCGAAAAGCAGCTGACGGCGCTGAGCGCCTCGCTTGCGCCTATTAGAGAAGAGGTATTTACTTGGGCAGAGCAGACTATTTTTCTCAAATGGGGTGTGTTGTCCCGCAGCAGGTTCTACTGCCTGGACTGCGCCCACGTTTGGAAACCCTCCTGTCCAAGCACCTGCGCCAAGTTCACTTCCTGCCCTGCCTGCGCAGGCAGACTCAAAATGATGCCTTATAATCAGGTACATTTTAAGGAAACAGAATATTTCGCCGTTATCGAGCGCTGTGCGGGGTTTCAGGTGGTGCGCATGGACATTTCCCACAAGCACATGAAAAAGAATTTCGCACCCTCCTATTTCCATAAGGAAGTCATGCAGCATTGGATAAACCCCAAAGGTGACGTTCGCACGCTCGCACGCAGCACCAATGTGTTTTCCAGTAACCTTGATGCATGGAAATTCTATTCCCCGCTTGAAATAAAGCCAAAGGATTTCATCCGCAATTCCAGATTCTATATCAATCCCTTCAAGGTTTATCCGCAGATGAAAGTGCTTCCGATCTTAAAACGCAACGGCTTCAAGACTTCGGTATATGACATTGCACCGCACTTATTGTTTTCATCGCTTTTATCCGACCCTGTTGCAGAAACCCTTTTAAAATCCCGACAGCTGAACCTGTTGCAGTATTACCTCTGCGCATCACGGCAGAACATCCGCCGCAACTGGCAGGCGGTGAAGACCGTCATCCGAAACCATTACAAAATTTCAGATGTCCCCGTTTGGGAGGATTATCTCGAACTGCTGCGGTATTTCAAAAAAGACCTTTCATGTCCTTTGTATGTCTGCCCCGAAAACCTCTGCGAAGCGCACGACCATTTTGTGAAAAAGAAAAGGGACTTGCTTCGCAAGAAAAAACTCCGCGACCTGCGCCTTGAAATCGAAAAGGCGCAGAAAAGATATGCAAACGACAAAAAGCGCTTTTTCGGGCTGTCGTTCCGCGATGGGCAGCTCAGCATTTCCGTTATTGAAGAAGTAAAAGATTTTATGGCCGAGGGCGACGACTTGGGGCATTGCGTGTTTACCAATGAGTATTATGTTAGAAAAGATTCGCTGATACTCTCGGCAAAGTTCTGCGATAAGTCCATGGAAACCATCGAAATTTCACTCAGCCGTATGGAAATCCTGCAGTGCAGGGGACTGAAAAACAAGCCCTCCAGACATCACAGACAGATCCTGCAGCTGCTGAGCCAAAACTTATATCAGATAAAGGAGCGCATGAAAAAAAGAAAACCCAAAATTATAAGCCGATAAGCATATCGGCTTTTTTTATGCAGTGAAATCAAAGCCCGAAAGCCCGCCGTCCTCCCGGACGGCGGGCTCTGGATTCCAATGCCTGCCAAAGCCGCATTACTTTAAGGTAATCGCATCGGCAAGGTTTTCCTGATCGATAAAGGCCGTTATATACTGCCGGGCTTCACCGCGCTTCTCCAGATCCGTTTCAAAGGTATTGAGATGATACTCCTCGTCCTGGTCCAGGATATGAATGATCTCGGTATAGCCTTTCGAAATCAGGCTCCCTTTGAGCTTGATCACGGTGAGCTGCTGGTGCGGGTCCAAATCTTTTCTCACCTTTAATTGTATTGCTTTTTCCATTGTGAAAGATCTGTATGTTAGGGTAGTTGTAATTCTCCTATCAAATATAGCAATTAAGACCGCAGCCACAGCACCGGGTACTGTTAAAAAAAGACAAGCAGCATTTTACCGCACATGTTAATTTAGTAAGAAAAATAAAATTTACTGTAAGAAAAAAAATAAGGAAATGATTTAATTTTAGGGAGGCAGAATTTTAAAAACGTTTAGCCCTCACAATGGAAAATCAAAACTGGACAAAGCTAAATTACTTAATTTAAAGCGTATCTTTAAGACATGAGAAGAAACGGAGAAATAATAATAATCGAAGATGACGAGGATGACAGGCTCTTCCTTAAGGATATTTTTGAAAGCCTGGACTATCCCAACAAAATAAAATTCATTGAAGACCCAATGGATGCCCTTTCTTACCTTTCCAATTCGAAGGTGAGGCCTTTCCTTATTTTGTCAGATATCAATATGCCCAAGATTAATGGCTTTGAACTCCGCGAACAGATACTTGCCCTGGCGGAAATCCGCGAGAAATGTACTCCTTACATCTTTCTTTCCACCTCGAAAAACCCGGAAAATGTACTCAGGGCGTACCGCTGCCAAGTACAGGGATACTTTAGGAAAGAAGAAGACTTCTCAGTCTATCAAGCCATGATAAAAAACATTGTGGAATACTGGCGCCTAAGCCTTACTCCGGGATCAGCACTGTAAAAAACACATCTGCTTTATTTATATTGTACGAATCCGCCCGCTGAACTTCAGGTAAAATCTGTTGCGGCTTTCTATTTTTTTTCTTGCTCGAAACATCAAAATGGCTTTGGCTGCAAAAGCGAATCCAGCTGGGAAAGAAGCTCGCCAAAACTGTTGGGCTTGCTGATATAGGCAAGGATGTTATGCTGCCCGATTTTGCTCTTCATGAAATCCGCTGAGGGGGTCGAGATCATCACTACAGGAATATCCTTCAGCCTTGCGTCATTTTTTAAAGAGACCAGCAGCTCCAGCCCATTGATTCTGGGCATATTATAATCTAGAAAAATCAGTTCGGGCAGCTTATCAGACCCCCTGAGTTCTTCCAAGGCAGTCTGCGGACTGCTCTCCCATCGCAGCAGTATGTTTTTATTGAGCTGGTCTACCGCTTCCATAAACAGCTCGGCATCTTCACGGTCATCATCGATAAGCAGAATACTTCTATATAACATGGCGCATACATTTTTAAGCTCCTCGACTGCAGTTAAATACGGTTTTTAGTCCGATGCGGTTTGGCGCGGCAGGCAAAAAAAGATAAATCACCTATACAGCCGCCCTTAAAGGTACGGCGATTTTCTGCAGCAAATGGACGCTGGCTGCCAGATGTGGAAATTTTACAACTCTATTTTGGAATTATATAAAAAAAATGCTGCCGTGAAGATTATTTTTGCGTTTTTATAGGATTTTTCATCCTTGCCTATCTGTTTTCTTTTGGTTTTAAATTAGAACTGCAGACTATGAGAACCCTACTGTTCCTTTTTTGTACACTGGCTGTCTGGGGCTGTTATCCGCAGCAGCACCATGATCCTAAAGTGCTTCTTGCCATGGAAACCTATGCTTTTTTGAAAGGACAGAGTGCCGCCCTGAAAAAGGCCGCCAGCCAATTCCCTGCCTTTGCAAAAGAATCCAAAAAAAATGGTTTAAAAAAATAGTCGGCTCCGGCTTCCCACAGACAAAACCTTAAAAATGCCCTTGCAGTATGAAGATGTAGTGTTTGGCATTATTTAACTAAAGTTTTATGCCGCAAATGCAGTTGAAAAACTAAAGCCTTAAAAGTGACAATTTTAAAATTTTTCATAAAAATTGTATAAAAGCTGCCACAGCGGAAAAATTAATTTTACGCAAGACAAAAACTATTTTTTTACGCTGGCTGTTAGGCAGAAACAGCATACCGGATGACGAAGTCCGTTCCATCGGAACCGCAACAAAAAATAAAATTGCTTACTTTTACAAAACCAAAACTGTTATCCTGTATGCAGCAGCCCTTCCTAAAACTAGAAAATTGAATCAAGACCCAAATACTTCAGACTTTTACTTTCTTCAAAATGGAGGTGAAGCCGCCGAGCTAATTGAAAATATTGACTGGGAAAGCCATACTTTGGGCACTCCGGACACCTGGCCGGAGAACCTCAAAAACACCATTGCCACAATCGTGTCCTCAAAATTTCCGATGTTTCTCTATTGGGGTGATCAGCTGATACAGTTCTACAATGATGCCTATCGTCCCAGTTTCGGAAATGAGGGCAGACATCCCAAAGCCATGGGACAGAAAGCCGTGGACTGCTGGCCTGAAATATGGGATTTTATCCATCCGCTGATTCAAAAAGTGCTGTCAACGGGAGAAAGCATCTGGTACGACGACCTGCTGCTGCCAATATTCCGAAACGGCAAAATGGAAGACGTATACTGGACTTTCAGCTATAGCCCGATAAGGGACGACCGCCGCCAGATCAAGGGTGTATTGGTAATCTGCAATGAAACCACTGAAAAAGTAAACAGCAGACTTCATCTGCAGCAAAGCAGCGACGAGCTGGAATTTGCCATCAACGCCGCCGAATTTGGGACTTATGACCTGGATCCAAGGACACGGCGCTTTTCTTCAAATGCAAGGCTCAAGGACTGGTTCGGGCTCAAAGCCGATCAGCAGGTGAAACTCGAACATGCCCTGGGGGCAGTCGCAGAGAAGGACCGTCAGCGTGTCACTGAATCAATTAATTATGCACTCCGATATGAATCAGGCGGGCGATACGATATTGAGTATACCATCATCCACCCCATTACCAAAATACCGCGGATTGTGCATGCCCTTGGAAAGGCATGGTTTGACAATACTAAAACCGCATACCGCTTTAACGGCATCCTGCAGGATATCACCCAGCACCGCAAAGCAGCCCAAGAGCTTCAAAAATCAAGACAGCTCACCGATCTTACCATACAGAGCATGGGTTTGGGACTTTTCAGCGTGGATTATGCCGCTGATACCCTTGAGTATTCCGCTGAATTCAGCAGGATCCTCTCTGGAAATTTTAAACCCGGCCTGGGAAGGAAGGATTTCCTCAAATACGTGCATCCCGATGACCTGCATCTGAGAACCGCCGCCATCAAAAGCGGCATGGAAAATGGCACCTTTAACTATGCCCCAAGGGTTATTTGGGACGACGGAAGCATACACCAAATTGCCATATCAGCGGCACGCATCATCAATTCCGAAGCAAAAGCACCGATGTTCTCCGGAACGGTCGCCGACATCACCGAGAAGGAAAACAGCCGTCTGGCCCTTGAGCAGGCACAGTCACGTCTTGAGATGACCAAGCGGGAGGCAGACCGCCATTTTTCAAATGTAACCGACAGCTCCCCTACCGGGTTATGGCTTTCCAATCCGCAGGGAATGTTTACCTACTTCAACAAAACCCTTATTGATTTCACAGGGGTGCCCTACCAGGAACTGCTGGAGGGAAAATGGACCTGGGTCATTGCCGAGCAGGACTATAAAAAAACCAAAGAAGCATACCTTAAGGCACTGGAGCAGAAAAGCCATTTCGATGTGCTTTTCCGGGCAAGGAAAAACAATGGGCAGCTGATCTGGTGCCGCGCCGCCGGCGACCCTTTTTATGATGCCGACGGACAGTACGGCGGCTACGCCGGGTTCTGCATGGACATCGATGAAATAATTTCCGTGCGCCAGGCCGTTATTGAAAGCCAGAACCAGCTCACCTCGATGATCGAGCAGTCCCCCGTGGGGATCTGCCTCTTTACAGGACTGGATATGAAGATCGAAATTGCCAATGATATAATGATTGGATACTGGGGCAAGGACAGCTCCGTGATAGGGCTTCCCATGGAAGAAGCTGTTCCCGAATTAAGGGGGCAGCCTTTTATGGATATCCTGCAGCAGGTCTACCGTACAGGCGAAACCTATTACGGCCATTCCGTACCGGCGGACCTGAAGCTCAACGGAAAAATCAGCACCTATTATTTTGAGTTTACCTATACCCCGATCCGCGACTCCAAAGGCACGATTTACGGGGTTATGGACATTGCCATTGACGTTACCGATCAGGTCATCGCCACCAAAAAACTCGAAGAGACAAGGATGGCGCTCGCAGGGGCTATTGAACTGGCCGAACTCTCCACATGGACGCTCGATGCCGAATCTAAAACCATTACCTGTTCGGACCGTTTTAAGGAGTGGCTCGGTTTAAGCGCCGGCACCGCAGACCGGGAAGAGTTCCTGCAGCGCATCAGCGAACCCTACAGGCATAAAGTTGCCGCGGCCCTGGAAGAGGCCCTCAGCGGTTCGGCCGAACAATTTTATGATTATGAATTTCAGATTGTAAACAAAATAACAGGACAGCAGCGCATTATCCATGCCAACGCCCAGGTGCAGTACGGCAAGGATGATGTGGTAAAATCACTCAGCGGCACGGCGCAGGACGTGACCAAAGAAAAGGAACTCCAGCAGGAGCTTACCTTCAAGGTAAAGGAGCAGACCGCCGAGCTGCAGACTAAAAATGCCGAACTCGAGGCCAACAACCGCGAGCTTTCGCAGTTTGCCTATATCGCCTCCCACGACCTGCAGGAACCCATAAGAAAAATCAGCGTTTTTACCGATCTGCTGCAGAACAATCTGGGAAAGAACCCCGAGAAGGTAAATACTTATATCGACAAGATCAGCTCTTCTTCCAGAAGGATGGAGAACCTCATTAAGGATGTGCTGCAGTTTTCAAAGCTCACCCATATTTCACATCAATTTGTACCGGTAAACCTCAATACAGTGCTCAGCGAAATATTGGCAGATTTTGAACTGGTCATCGAACAGAAAAATGCCCAGGTAAGCATCGGGCAGCTTCCCCTCGTGCAGGCCATACCGCTTCAGATGTCACAGCTTTTCGGCAATCTGCTCTCCAATGCCCTGAAATATACCAAGCCCGGCACCAGGCCCGAAATCAGCATTAACGCACAGCCTGTTCCAGAAGCTCAACTCAGGCTGCATGCACTGGATCTGGAACTTCCCTATATCAAAATAGAAGTGCGCGATAACGGCATTGGATTCTCACAGCAGTACGCCGAACAGATTTTCAATATCTTCCAGCGCCTGCATGGAAACGACCAGTATTCAGGCACCGGAATCGGCCTTGCCATGTGCCGCAAGATCATGCAGAACCATAATGGTGAAATTACTGCCGCATCGCAGGAAGGCTCAGGCACTGTTTTTACTATTATTATGCCTGCACTGCGCGAAAAAAATGGGGGATGATAAAAAATTAGGAGGGAAAATAGTATATTTACACTCCATTATTATACATATGACGACCATTTTTTTAATTGATGATGATCCAGACGACCGCGAAATCTTTGCTGAACTGCTGGCCGAAGACCATCCCTCAATTGTACTGCAGCAAGCCATAAATGGCGCAGATGCCTTTGAAAAACTTAAATCTGAAAACTTTACAAAGCCGGATTTGATTTTTCTGGACCTCAATATGCCCATAATGGACGGGCGTACCTTCTTGCAGCACATTAAAATGGATCCGGACCTGAAGGATATACCGGTTATCATATATACGACATCCTCAAGTGATCTGGACAGGAATTTTGCCATGGAAAACAAGGCCGCCTTTTTCCTGACCAAACAATATTCGCTGCAGCAGCAGCGAAAGGATATTATGGCGGCCATAAAGAACTTCTAAACTCTTGATTCCCCTTACATTGATCAACGCTATTAAAAAAAGAATTATTTCTTACAAAAAACTCCCTTTTTGAAACTTTTAAGCTATTCTCATGGGGCTTAATTCATTAAGTGCAGACTCTACTTTACTCCAATTCGAACAGCGTAAAATCTTCTCTCAATTTTGCGTCAAAAACTTAAAGCTTTTTTCTGCGGCGCAAAAGCAAAATTTCCTGCCATTTCATCATATTGGACTTACTGTTCCGATTTAAACAGTACTATAAAAAGAAATTTAAAAGCAGATTCATAACTAAAGCATAAAAACTAATGAGATTTAAAAAAATCTCATTAGTTTTATTACAGTTTTTTTTGAATTCAGATGCAGCGTTACCGCAGCTGAAATTTTTAAATGCATCACACACAAGGATCCAAATCGCTGTTTATTTTGAAAAAAAATTAAATAAATGTCCAAAACCGGAACACCCAGATGTCTTTAATGAAATTTTAAAAATAATTTATTATGAAAAAGTTCCTATTATTACTTCATGAAGACATTGAAAAACTAAATGAGCTCTCATCAAAAGAAATGCAGCAGCTGGCTGATGCGCATATGAATTGGGCAGAGAGATTAGCCGCGGCAGGACATTTGATTTCAGGCGACGGACTGCAGGAAAAAAGTGTTTTGATCAGCGGGAAAGACTGCATCATCAAAGACGGGCCTCATCTGGAATCCAAAGAAATTATCGGCGGCTATTATTTACTGCAGGCAGACGATTTAAAAACGGCTGTCGAACTGGCCAAGGAATGTCCTGCCCATCTTTACGGAGGCACTACCGAAATCCGCCAGATAATGGAAATGGAAGAATATGGGCAATGAAATGTTTTTCGGGGAAGAAAGGAATTATCGGGCATTATACGGAAAGCTGTTTGCAGCGTTATTAAATCAGTTTGGTGCAGATTATATTTCTGAAATTGAGGATGCCATTCATAATTCCTTATTAAAATCCTTAAAAATACGCAGCCAGAATACCATCCTGAAAAATATGGAAAACTGGCTTTTCATCGTTGCCCGAAATGACCTGCTGAACCAGATCAAAAAGGATAAAGAAATAAACAGTTTTTCTGCGCAACATATGGAAGGTTATGCGGCGGAAAGCTGCCAGACTGACCTGCGGCTCCAGACCGTTCTCTTTATATCTGCTGTAGAAAATATTTCCAGCCAAGCCAAAATACTCTTTGCTCTTAAGGATATTTTTGGGTTAAGCATATCTGAAATAAGCCGCTGCACCTTGATGGGTAAAGAAGCAGTTTACAAAAGCATTGCCAGGACAAAGAAAAACATCCAGTCCCAATTTAAGGGCAAAACTGTCGAACTGGATTCAATAGCAGCCGTCAGGGAAGATATCGCCAGGGCAGAAGAAATATTTTATGCTGTTTTTAATATAGGCTATGACTGTTTTGATGAAAAGGCCCAAGGGGTTTTCAATGAAGATTTATGCCTGGACGCAATGGCTCTGGCTAAACTTTTATACGGCCGCTATAAGTATGGCTCTACAGGCAGTCTGCTGGCCCTTTTCTGCTTTCATGCCGCAAGAAGTGCAGCCCGGGTTGTCAATGGCAGGCTCATTTCTTTTTTCAGCCAGGACCGCGAAAAATGGAATACGGAACTGATCGCTTTAGGCTTTCATTATCTTAAAAAACCCAAAACCTTAAACCGTTTTTATCTTGAAGCGGTTATTATCAGCAGGTACATGTCCATTGCGGAGCTAACACAAAATGACTGGCTTGATATTGTGAAATTACATGAAATCATGCAGCAGGTCTGCCTGTCTCCTATTGCAAGACTGAACTATTGTTTTTGTCTGGCTAAAATTGGAAAAACGCAGCAGGCGCTGCAGATTCTTTCTCAGATTGAAAAAGAGCTGCCGGCCGAACATATCTATTTTTCTCTGGTAAAAGCTAAAATCCTAAAAGAAACCAGACCTGAAGAGTCCGATTATCTATTCACTTCGGTGCTAAGTAAAATGAACCAGAAAATAAGGAAAGAATACCTGCTGGAAAACGAGTCAGTCGGATTATAAAATAAAAATATTTCAATTGATATTTCTTTTTTGATTTCTACCTTTTCAGATAAGAGACATGATCTCCAGTGCAGGCTTTAGAACTGTATAAAATTAAAAAAACATTACCATTTAAATGCCGTAAGCCTTCACTTATTTTCGCCGGGAAATCCAAACACTGAAAAGCATAAAAAAGCCCCTTTAAAAAAAGGGGCTTATCGCATACAATCTCTTTACAGTATTACATCTTTGGAAGCAGGACAGCATCAACCACATGGATTACACCGTTTGACTGGTTTACGTCCGCTATGGTAACCTTAGACTTATTGCCGTTCTCGTCGCTGATATATAAATCCTTACCCTCCATCCAGGCCGTCAGCGTACCGCCGCTTACTGTTTTCAGCACTGCTTTTCCTTTTCCTGCTTTTATCGCTTTTGCAATATCGGAACTGTTCATCTTTCCTGCAACCACATGATAGGTCAGAATAGTCTGCAGCATTTTCATGTTTTCCGGTTTCAGTAAATTGTCTACTGTTCCTGCAGGAAGTTTGCCGAAGGCTTCATTGGTGGGTGCAAATACGGTGAAAGGGCCTTTTCCCTGAAGCGTCTCTACCAGTCCCGCCGCTTTTACCGCCGCCACAAGTGTGGTATGGTCCTTAGAGTTGACTGCATTTTCTATTATGTTTTTATTTGGATACATTGCTGCCCCTCCCACCATCACGGTTTTCTGGGCGTTCATCGTAAATCCGAATCCCAATGTTAAGACTGCCAAGGCTAAAAATTTTCTAGTTTTCATAATTACATTTTTTTTTAAGTTATAAAGTCATCTACGCTGCAAACTGCTTTATGGTTTTACCACAAAAAGGAATAATCGCGAAAAAATAGGCATAAAAAACACACAGGCTTTAAAAACTGGTGTTTATCCCCAAAAAAAAATATTTACTTTTTATAATTTTTTTTGCCAATTTTTTTTGCCAATTTTTTTTTATTAAAAAACAGCCCCAAATTAAAACCGCATCTTATAAAATTTCGTTAATAACATAATATGATTATGTTATTAACCTTAATAAAAAACCTAGATTATGAAAAACGAAGTTAAAATTCAGCAGGTAAACCCTTCACTTGACAGCAGAAGGAATTTCCTGAAAATCAGCGGTCTCACATTAGCTACAGCAGGTTTGGTTTTGGCCGGATGCAGCGACAATGATAATGACGATAACATGGAGGACACTTCACTTCCGGGAATACGAAACGGTGTATTTGATTTAGGGTCAGGGGATTTCGGCGTGCTTACATATGCCTACGCCCTTGAACAATTAGAAGCAGATTTTTACACTAAAGTGGTGAATGCCTCAAACTTCAATACGGTTTTCAGCAGTTTGGAACGTGAAGTTTTAACAGATCTGTACCACCATGAAGTGGTGCACAGGGATTTCTTTAAAGCGGCATTGACCGGAGCGCTTCCCAATCCGGGCTCTCAGCTGCTTCCCTCTTTAGCCTTTAATTACGGTTCCTTGAATTTCAACAGCCGCACTGAGGTACTGGCCACTGCAAAGGCGCTTGAGGATACGGGAGTGGCCGCCTACAACGGAGCCGGCAGATTGATAAAAACGGCTGACTACCTATTGCTGGCCGGAAAAATTGTTTCTGTAGAGGCCAGACATGCCGCCGCAATAAGAAGCCTGATCAATCCCAATTCAAAAGATTTCGCCGGAGATGATATTGTCAATATGTCAACAGGTCTGGATGACGCAAAAGATCCTTCTAAGATCCTGCCGATTGCCGCGAACTTTATTACTACAAAATTCACGGCCAAATACCTTCCTTAATACTAACTGCTAAAACTTAGAAATTATGAATATCTTAAAATTTATAGAAACTTTTACCGATGATAATTTGATGAAAAGCACCGGCACCCGCAGGGACAGCTTTTCGCAGTTTGGGAATATCGGAAAAAATCTAGCCATGGCATCAATCCCTTTCGGATTATCAGCTCTTACCAGCAAAGCTTTTGCTAAAGACATTACAGCAACTCCGGCAACTCCTATCGGGGCACTCCAGTTTGCATTGACTCTGGAATATCTTGAAAATGAATTTTATGCTATGGCACTGGATTCAGGGGTGATCCCTGCCTCTGAAAACGGCGGACGGGATCTGAAAGTTTTCCAGCAGATTGCAGATCATGAATCCGACCATGTCAAGTTTTTGATTGCAGGACTGGGAGGAACGGCAAGTGCCAATTTTGTTCCAAAACCTACTTTCGATTTTACAGTAGGAGGAGCTTTTGATCCTTTCAATGATTACCCTACCTTTTTAGCGTTAGCGCAGGCTTTTGAGGATACCGGTGTAAGGGCCTACAAAGGCCAGGCGGCCAACTTGATAACAGCACCCGATTTATTGACCGCTGCCTTGCAGATCCATTCTGTTGAAGCGCGCCATGCTTCAGAAGTCAGAAGGCTCAGAGGTCTTAAAGGATGGATTTCCAATTCTGAGAGAGGTGCAGGAATGCCGGCTGCGACACAGGCTGTGTATGATGGAGAAGGTATCACGATGCAGGCAGGGTTCAACACGGCCTCTGCATTTGGAGCCGCGGCAGGATCTGAAGCCTATGACGAACCGCTTACCACCCAGCAGGTGGTCGATATCGCCAACATCTTTATTGTCTGATTTTTACATAAAACGCTTTCATAGTAAAATGAAGGCGTTTTTTTTTCATAAACCCAGGCAGCAACTTCTTGAGGCAGGAATGCTTTTATAAATGGGTAAATCCAGCGCTCCAGCGCAAATGATTTTAAAGGCATTTTAGAGAAAGACATTCAAAATTGGCATTACATTAACATTTTATTCCGGGCATAACCACCCTTCTGGTTTATCTTTGTATTTCCACACAATTCCATCCAGGACAATGTTCAAAAAGCAGCTCATCAAAGCAAAACAGGTATTGATGCTCGGACAGCGGCAGCTCTCCCGCAAACAGTTTATATTTCTCTCAAGTGTTCTTATCGGCATTACCGCATCCTTTGCGGTAATCTTTCTAAAGGCTTTTGCCCACTGGGTATATTCATTTGCAACCTACATCAACGGAACATTAAAATTGAGTTTCCTTAACAGCATACTGCCTGTTGTTGGAATCCTGCTTACTGTTCTGGTAGTGAAAAAAGCATTGGGCGGGACCCTGGAAAAGGGGACTTCACAGATTTTGTATATAGTGGCTAGAAAAGCCAGCATTATCCCTAAAAAGCAGATGTATGCCCAGATTATCACCAGCTCGCTGACCGTCGGACTTGGAGGGTCTGCCGGATTGGAAAGCCCTATCGTGATCACGGGCGCCGCATTCGGTTCCAATTATGCCCAGCAGTTCAGGCTGAGCTATCAGGAGCGCACGCTGCTGATTGGATGCGGGGTGGCAGCAGGCATTGCCGCCGCATTCAATGCCCCCATCGCAGGGGTGCTTTTTGCCATCGAGGTGCTGCTTGTCGATGTGACCATTTCGGCTTTTACCCCCATAATGATTGCCGCGGCCACAGGTGCGCTGGTTTCCGCAATCGTCCTGAATGAAAACATACTGCTGGCTTTCCGCGAAAAACAGACCTTTGACTACCATAATATTCCCTTCTATGTTTTGATGGGGCTTTTCACAGGCTTTACAGCGGTATTCTACGCCCGCAATTTTTTAAGGACCGAACATGCCTTTGCGCATTTAAAATACGGCCCCTATAAAAAAGCACTTATCGGCGCCTGCATTCTGGGTCTCATGATCTTTATATTTCCCACCCTTTTCGGAGAAGGATATGAAAGCATCAAAACTCTTGCTGATAAGGATCCCGGAAGGCTGCTGGAAAACACGCTGTTCTCGGATTTGGCGTCCAATGACTGGATGCTGCTGGGCTTTGTCGGGGCTTCCATGCTGCTCAAAGCTTTTGCCTCAGGCATAACATTGGGAAGCGGCGGCAACGGGGGGAATTTTGCCCCTTCCCTCTTCCTTGGCTCATATGCCGGTTATTTCTTCTCAAAACTTTTAAACCTCTCCGGTCTTACCGATCTGCCTGTGGGCAATTTTACCCTGGTGGGTATGGCCGGGATTCTCAGCGGTCTTTTTCATGCGCCGCTGACCGCCATTTTCCTTATTGCGGAAATAACCGGAGGATACGATCTGATGATTCCCCTGATGATTGTCGCCTCGGTAAGTTTTGCCGTTTCCAAACGTTTTGAAAAGCACTCCCTCGATGTAAAAAACCTGGCCAGAAAAGGAAATGCCTTTACAAGCAATAAGGATTCTAATATCCTCTGCACCCTAGAGATTGAAGACCTGATAAAAAAAGATTATCTGACCGTGGAACCCGATCAGCCGCTTGCAGACGTCGCCGGGCTTCTGGCACATTCCGACCAGGTGATTTTTGCAGCCGTCGATAATGAGAATGAGCTTCGGGGACTGGTTTACTTCAATGACATAAGGGAAGTGATTTTCGATAATCTCAAAACAGAAAGCATTCTGGTCAAGGATATCATGACACAGCCCGTGCAGCCCGTGCATCTTTTTGACAGCATGGAAACGGTGATGAAAAAATTTGAGAAAAGCGGCAAGGTCTTTCTTCCGGTGCTCAAAAACGGAAAATATTACGGCTTCATAACAAAATCAGACGTTCTGGAATCCTACCGCAACAGGCTCAAATCAATGATTTTCGAATAGGGCTTCAACCGCACTTTGGCAGATCAGGCGTCCCTGGCTCTATCTTTTTCCTATTCTGTTTCCAATTAGCAAAATTAGCCTTATCTTAGTAATGCATGCCGCAATTAAGAAAACGCAAACTTTTGAATTTTAAGATTATGAGAATACTAACAGATTTGCTGAACCTTCATGAAGGGGAGGACGACAGGGCAAAAACACTCGAAGCCGTTAAGAAAAACATCACCTTCAAAGGTGCCAATCTCTGGATTCTGGCCTGCGCCATAATCGTCGCCTCGGTCGGGCTCAATGTAAACTCCACCGCGGTGATTATCGGAGCCATGCTGATATCCCCTTTGATGGGGCCGATAGTAGGCGCCGGGTTTGCTTTGGGCATCTATGACTTCTCACTGCTGAAGAAATCACTTAATAACCTGCTTACGGCAACTGCTGTAAGTCTGGCGGTATCCACCCTTTATTTTTACCTGAGCCCCTTTAAGGATGTGCAGTCCGAACTGCTGGCCAGAACCTCTCCCAATATTTACGATATCCTAATAGCCTTCTTTGGAGGCCTTGTGGGGGTTATTGCCGTGACCAGGTCCGAAAAAGGGAACCCGATTCCCGGTGTGGCCATTGCAACAGCACTTATGCCGCCGCTCTGTACGGCAGGTTACGGACTTGCTACCGGACAGTGGAAATTTTTCCTGGGGGCTTTCTACCTCTACAGCATCAACTGTGTCTTTATAGGTATCGCAACCTTTCTGATTATAAAATACCTGAACTACCCTGCCGTAAAGCAGATAGATGAAAGCCATCAGAAAAGGGTCAAATACACCATCGCCTTTCTAATCACTGTTATGCTGGTGCCCAGCAGCTATCTTGCCTATTCGCTTTACAGGGAACAGCAGTTCAAAAAAAATGCGGATCTTTTTATTGAAAATGAGTTTTCCGCCAAAGGATATACCATCGTGTACAGAAAGACGGACTTCAACCCTAAAAACAAAAGGCTCGAACTGGCATTCCTCTCAAAACGCTTTTCTGAAGCAGAAATAAAAGACCTTGCCGGAAGACTCAGCCGGAACAAATACCTGGCCGGCACCCAGCTGCTCATTAGGCAGGACAGTACCGACCGTTTCAATGCCCTGAAGGGAGATATTCTGAACCAGATCAAAAGCAGCGAAAATGAAATGAACCTGAAAGATGTCAGGATCATGCAGCTGGAGAAAGAACTGGCCAGAAACCAATTTGACAGCCGCCAGATCCTCAAAGAAACCCGTGCGCTCTATCCTGCAGTCAATTCATTATCCATCAGCAGAAATACCCTTGTAAGCCCTAAAGACAGCATTACTTCGGTAACGGCTGTTATCTATGACGCATCAAAAGACCTTTCCAAAACAGACAGCGAAAAACTGCAGAAATGGCTCAATGAACGCTTATCGGTAAATGATGTGGAACTCTTCCGCAAACACTAAGCTCCCTAAAATCTCATTTTCTGTTTTCTGCTGTACAGCCGCAGAATGGAGAAGCCTGTGATGCCCGCCGCCGTGGAAGCTGCCAGTATGGCAAATTTGGCTTCGTTCTGCAGCACCGCATCGTTAAAAGACAGTAAAGCAATAAATATCGACATCGTAAAGCCTATTCCTCCCAGCAGTCCAAGTCCTAGCACATGCACCCAGGTGACAGATTCGGGCAGTGCGGCTATTTTCAGCTTTACCGACAGCCAGGACATGATAAAAATCCCGACAGGCTTGCCCAAAAAAAGACCCAGGACTATCCCAAGGCCCAGACTGCTGAAAAGCCCCTGCAACATAGCAGGTTCAAAGGTTATATTGGTATTGGCAAGCGCAAAGACAGGCATAATCAGAAAATTGACAGGACACGCAAGGAAATGCTCCAGTTTTTCAAGCGGCGACTCGGTATCGTCTTCATTGGTTGGTATGGTCATCGCCACCAATACTCCGGCTATGGTCGCATGGACCCCGGAATGATGTATAAAATACCAGATCAATATCCCCGGGAGCAGGTAAAACAGCAGGTTTTTAATACCTGAGCGGTTAAAAATGACCAATAAAACCAGCAATGCTCCCGCATAGCCCAGATACATAAAGTTCAGCTCCGAGGAATAGAATAAGGCTATCACTAAAATTGCAATCAAATCATCGACAATTGCAAGGGCGGCCAGAAAAATCTTCAGCCCAGAAGGCACTCTGCTGCCCAAAAGCGATAAAATTCCAAGTGCAAAGGCGATATCCGTAGCCATAGGAATGCCCCAGCCTTTAGCTGTTTGGGGATCCGAAGCATTAAAAAATGCGTAAATCAGGGCAGGGACCGCTACCCCTCCCGCCGCGGCAAGGACAGGCAGAACCGCATGTGAAAAGGTGGAAAGCTCCCCTTCTATTACCTCCCGTTTAATCTCCAGACCGACCATCAGGAAGAAAACCGCCATCAGCCCGTCATTGATCCAAAGCCCTACAGGATATTTTAAATGAATCCAGGCTGTATTGAATCCCAGTTCAAAGTTAAGGATCCCTTTAAAACCTTCCGACCAGCCAGAATTGGCAATGGCCAAAGACACCAGCAGGGATGTTATCAAAAAAATGCCGCCTGCCGAGGAGGAGCGGAAAAAATGCGCGAATATTTTTAAGTTGATCAGTTTTGTCATATCCGCAAATTTAAAACTTAATTACTGTTATTCCAATCGTAAAATTGAGGATATGAATTGGCCTGATTCAGAAATTGCGGGGCTTATCCAAATCAAAGCTTTGAATGCAAACGATATCAGCACCATATAAATCTCTTTAAATTTTAACAGGGGAATCTAGCTGCTGTTTTTTTTCGTTAATAAAATTTAGAATCATTCTACTGGTTTTCACCAAATAAGAAAAGACATTTTGAATTAATTTTATTTTGAATTAAACCGATGAAAATGAATGCTATTGATAAAGAGTCGCTTCAGGATGCTCTAAAAAGCATAGATGAAAAAATTAACCGGCTGAACAGACAAAAAATAACGGCTTTATTTGAATCCTTGGGTCTGCTTGAAAGAAATGATATTTCCAAAGAATATCTGAACTGGGAAAATGTGCTGATAGTGGTTCCGAGCCGGGATATTTTTAATGAAATAAAAAAATATAAAGATCTGACCTCAAGGCTTGCATTGGTCATAAACACCAATGCCGATCAGATTCATATTTATGATTTTGCTCTTTGGGATAAAAGCATCAGGAACAAGACAAAATTTCAAATCAGGGAACTGCTCAAATCAAATTTTGGCGGCACCGAAAAAATCGCTGAAAAACGTGACTGGGTTAAACTGCTGCTCAAATAAAAAAGGCACATCGAAAACCATTGCACAAATAATTGGTATGCTTCTTTAATGGAGGTCTATAATACTGCCTGTTAAAACTTGCACAGTACTGATTAACTTTTAGAATCTTCAAATCCTAAGACATGTTTTGTATATACTTTTTGATTTAAAACTGCTTAAACTTTAACATTCAGTATCATATTGAAAACTTAAATAAAATGAATTAGTAAAATAAGGGATTGCTTCCTCTTTTTTAGATCATTTAAACCCAACAGGCCATATAAGCCCCAACCTAATCAAAAATTAAAACATATTTTTTTTGGGTTGCCTGCAATTTCACCAAAAATTTAAAAGCGTTTCTAATGGCAATAAACCATCAAAATTTTGTGGAAAAACTTTAATAAAATCTGTTGATTAAAATAAAAAATTAAAACAATCAATAATTGATAAGCGCATCTTCGAATGTATATTGGACATTTTTGAACGGATAAAATATTGAAAATAGATGTTTGACTCTTGGTGCAGAATCGGTGCACGCACATTCAATACACCACCTAATACACTATAAAACAACTACTTGAATCCCTAAGTTCGAAACATTACTAAACATCAAAAATATTATAGCAATCACTCGTTTTAGAATTGCAGCAAAATGATGGCACATGATTTTTTGGAAAATAGAAAGTAAGCAAAATCAAGTGCTAACAAGTTTAGATTCAAAACTATTATACATTACTTTATTTAAAAGCATCTCGCGAATAGCAGCATATTCACTGTATCTATTTCGAACAAGAGATTAAATCTAAAAAGCAGATAACTTTCATGAAAATGTTATAATTACAGCTTCACACATCTAAAATTGACGTGATGGCAATAGACCTCATTCCATCTTTTCCACTTGTTCCCATCATATAACGAGTGAAGTATTGATCGGCGAATAAAAAGATCCTCCACATCATATAGTCCGTCATCGTTTGGAGCGTATTGTACTGTTGCTGCAATTCCTTGAAACCGTCATATCCAGTATCTGCCACTTTTATATAGAAATGTCTTGACAAATATTAGCCAGAAATTTCCCTTTGGATTTTAATATATAATCATCAGGCAGTTCAGGTACATTTAAGAAATATAATCAAAAAAAAATATTTTAACCTACAAACTCCATCCTGCTTGCAAAAGTTGATAAATGATGATCCTGTTCTACAGTATTGCTGAGATATTTTTCTAATTGTTACTATTGTTCAGTTTATATCTAGTCCCGTAAACATTCACTTACACCTTGAAAAAGTAAATTGCGGGACCAAAAAAAGATTATAATTATTTAAACAAAGAATAATGAAACTAAAATTAATTGTACTGCTTACTTTATGTATGTCTCCATTTTTATACTGTCAAGATTGGAATGGTATTCCCGTTCCTGCAAATGCTGGAACAGGAAAAATTTGGAAAATTCAGCCACAGTCTGATGATTTTAATTACACCTATAAAGCGTCCACTAATCAAGCAACGATTGGCGGAAAGTGGACTAACTTTTATCACAACACTTGGGATGGTCCAGGGCCTACAAAATGGAGGTATGAGAATACTACCGTTAGCGGAGGAAATCTGCATGTTTTTGCAACTAGACAGGCAAATGAAACTAAGACTTTTACTGTAGATTGTGATGGAGATAATGTTGCCGAAAGCTGGACTATGGCGGCTACAAGAGCGGGCTGCATTACATCGAAAACAAGGGTAAAGTACCCTGTATATGTAGAAGCGCGTTTTAAAATCGCAAATGCAGTTATGGCTTCTGATATTTGGATGCTTAGTCCAGATGACACCCAAGAAATCGATATCCTGGAAGCATACGGCGGAAAAGCAACTAGAAATGATTGGCTAGCACAACGTTTGCATTTAAGTCACCATGTATTTATTAGAAGTCCGTTTTTGGATTATCAGCCTACCGATGCCAGCACATGGTACACGGGAGCTACAAAAACCTATTGGACAGACAAATGGATTCGTCTTGGTGTGTACTGGGCTAGTCCAACTCGGTTAGAATACTACTTGGATGGTCAATTAGTCAAGGTAATGGACAATCTAGATACTGTGAACGGCAAAGACGGAATAGACCCATTAAATTATACCTCAACAGCTACTCCAAGAACTGCCGCTACACGCACGGGACTGGTAAAAGAAATGGATATCATTATTAATATGGAAGATCAAAACTGGAATGCCTGTAAAGGACGTACTCCTACTGATGAAGAAATTACAAATTTTGACAATCATAATTTCAATATCGATTGGATTCGAATTTACAAACCTGTGACCGATCCAAATTTAGGGAAACAAGATGCCAAGATTGAAGAAAAAAAATTGATGCTATTTCCAAATCCTTTTAAAGATTCTATTCAAATAAATTCAGAAAAAAACATAAGCACTGTCCAAATTTACAGTTTAAGCGGAACTAAATTGTTGGTTGAAAAAATCAATAATACCAATGCTACTATTGCTACTAAAAACTTAAGCGCTGGAATGTATATTGCAAAAATTAACTGGGAAGATGGCACTACAATTTCCCAAAAGGTCATAAAACAATAAAGCTCAAAAATTTCAAACTAAATTTACTTTTCTCGAAAAAAATACAACATTTGAAATCTTGAGCATTAGTAGCGTTGGAGATTAACTATAGATCAGTATCCAACGCTAATTGGATCAATAATGTGAGCTTTTGCATGCTGGATTTAGTTTTTATCCTTTTTTATCCGTTCCAATTGCTCTACTGAAAGTTTTTGCGAAAAATATACTTCTGGTTTCAAAAAGAGATTCGTGTTTTTCATTTTCGGGTCATAGATATCTAAACTTAAATCACAATCAAAACGACCTAGAATACTATAGTTTTTATTAGGACCACCCATATCTGTAAAATGACATAATCCCCAACTTATACCACGTCCGTTGCCGTTACTTGTAAAAGCATCGGGTACATAAGCCCCCGCAGCAGTAGGCAGCAAAGCCGAAACCGAAGCAATATTAAAATTGACTCCATCCTTTGCATATTGGATAGTGTTGCTTTCATTTCCGTTACTTGTAATCAGGGCAGCAATACCCTCTTTAAAAGGAAACAAAGCGGTTTCGTGACCTGAATTGAATAAAGGATTCAAAGGATGCTTAGTGAATGGTCCCAAAGGATTATCGGCCATAGCCAAGCCATTCCCAACTAAATAATCAGGCCGATCACCATAAGCCGCCTTAAAATACAAGTAGATTTTACCTTTATACAATAAAGGATACGGATCATGAATAGAAAATTGATCCCAAGTCCCTTTATCACCATTTTCGACAATTATTTTATTTGCCGCTATCCATGGGCCATCTGGTGAATCAGAGTATGAAGCAGTCACAGGACAATGATCTCCTTTTTTTCCGCTGGCTTCCATAAACCCTTGGTAATACAAATAAAATTTTCCTTCCCATTTTAAAATATCAGGAGTCGCTACTGAGCGCCATCCTACTTGTGGCAGTAAAGGTCTTTCGATTGCCACGCCCTGTTCTTCCCAAGACAAGCCATCTTTACTGGTAGCGTACCATATTTCACATAAATCCCAATCGGTTGAGGGAATGTTTTCGGTACTTTCACTAGCTCTACTAGCACCTACAGGAGCTGTTTCTGTATCTCTTTTAGTGTACCAAACATAGTATTTTCCATTTTCGAAAATAATTTTGGAAGGGTCACGTCTTGAGATTGTTCCGTCTCCATTATGATAATCAAATCCTTTGAGTTCTGTATATTTAAAACTCGAAAAGAGTTCGTTATCCTCCGGTCTTGGAGTTAAATAATTGTCATACAAACGCTCCATAGCCGCACTCAAAGCTCGGTTTGGTTTGGTTTGTGGAATATCCCATGGATAACCGACAATCTCTTTTTGCTTCGAACTTCCACAAGAAGTGGCTAAAAATAAAGTAACTAATCCGATAGAAATTGTGGTCGTAATTCGGTTTTTATTTAAAATAGCTAACATCATTTGTATTTTATTGAGTTTGTAAACTGTTTAATAGTTTTTGTTTAAATTATTCTTCCCATTCTTTATAAAGGGCTTTCAATTGTGCATACGCTTTCTTTTTCTTTTTTCGAAAAGCATCTACAATTCCCCATTCTCTATAACCCGATGTGGGTGTGCCTTTGTAATTACTTCTATAATCATTGTAACTCCATAGCGATACACCCGAAATCCAAGGAAATTGTTTTAATTCCTTGATATAAGTCACCAATTCTTTACGCAGTTCCGAATTGGGTTCATTACCAATCTGGCTTAATCCAATTTCAGAAACAAAAATGGGTTTGCCTTGGAATTTTTCATGTGTTTTTTGCGCCAATACGGGAGCATTTCCATAGCTATTCATCGAAATAAAATCGACTTTTTCGTAAGGTTCGGTGCCAATTTCTCCCTTACGATAAGACGTAATGGTAACATAGGTTTTGAGGCGGGTAGTATCTAAACTAGCCACATAATCGAGCATCTCATTTACATAATCGTATTGGTCTTTAGTCAAAGCTTTTTCGTCCCAGTCTGCTACAGCATCCCGTAATTCGTTCCCCACACTCCAAGCCACCACTGAGGGATGATTAAAATCTCTTTCGATCATATCGGCCATCCATTTTTTGGTTACTGGATTATTTGGAAACGATTGAGGGTCATCATCGCCCCAAACCGGAATTTCTTCAACTAATAGAAAACCATTTTTGTCACAATAATCCAAAAGGTTTTTGGACAAAGGCGCATGCATCAATCTCGAGAACGTACAACCTAAAGACTGAATGTCTTTCATGTCTTTTTTAATCAATCCATCTGGCTCGGTATTGCCGTATTTAGGATGGTCGTGTACCCGATTGACTCCATTCATACGTACCGCTTGATTGTTCAAATAAAACTGTTCGCCACGAACTTCAAACTTTCGAATACCAAAATTATCTTCGGTAACATCCATTTTTTTTCCCTCTACTTGCAGTTCGCTCGTCAATTGGTACAAATTAGGACTATCAAAATGCCAAAATTTAAAATCAGCTAGTTTGCGTTTGAATTTTATTTCAGCAATAGCGGTTGCATTTCGGTTTATTTTTACCGAAACAGGAGCTACATCAATCCCTTTAATTTTGGGTAGAATTTGAGCTGTGGCACTATTGGTACCATTATTTTCCACCTTGTATTTTATAGAAAAATTGATTTCTCCTTTTTCAAAATCAGGTATGGATGCAATATGTTGGTAAACGAAACGCAAATCTTCAGTAGCTACCAACCACACCTCACGGCTAATACCGCCCCAAGCCCACCAAGCGCCTCGTTTGTAAGAGTTATCAGCCATGACAATAATCGAATTGCTTTCGCCTAGTTTTAGAAAAGGAGCGATGTTAAATTCAAAAGGCAAATAGCCTCCAACATGTTTACCTAGTAATTTCCCGTTGACCCAAACCATAGCGGTTTCATAAACAGCTTCAAACTGAACTCTGATTTGTTTTCCTTGCCATTTTTGAGGAACTCTAAAGTCTTTTTGATAATAGCCTTTGCCCACATAAGTTGCATATTTTTCGTGAGTATCCCAATTCCCCGGTACTTGCATAGTATCCCAATTAGAAAAATCCGATTGCAACAATTCTGATTCAGAAAGACTATTCGAAGCCTTAAACTTCCATTTTCCATTTAATGAAATTGTTTGGGCATTAGAAACTATAAAGCCTAAAAATACCAGTATAATTAATTTTGTTTTCATATTTTCAATATTTACGCCTGTTTATTTCCGACCAATAGCTTCCTCTATTCTTTGTTTCTTTCTAGTTTTAAAATAAAAGACTGACTTATTCTATCCCTACTATCAATGGTTATTGGCAAAAAATTTCAAAAACAGCTACAGGCACATTTGAATGGCTTTGTTCCAATTCGATGCTAAATCCTTTGGTTGTTATTTTTGAATCGAAAGTCCAAGTATTAATTGCTTGACAATTGTTTTTTTTTTCGAATAAAACTTTTCCACTCCTGTCTTTGATGGTGTAATTCTGCACACAAAACGGAACCACTTCTTCGGGATGTCCCATTAAGGTCGATTCCATGGGGTGGTCGTAATCAGGGTCTAAGAATAGTTTTATTTCAGAAAGTGCTACTTCGGTTTCCCATTCCACTTTTAGCGTTGGTTTGGTATCAGTAAGATCAGCCAACCAAGCATTGGCACTGCCATAAGGACGTACAAAACCATTGGTTAGATTTTCTACTCCAAAACACGCTATGGTTGGTTCGATTTGCATGGCAATATTCTGTCCTTTGGGTCTGCGAAACGGAATCCAAAATTCAAAAGCATCAATTCCGATGTTGTCAGGAGGCGTTTGTTTTCCGTTATTATTTACCGCTTTATTTTGTCCGTTGAAGACCGAAAGAACTCCTGTATATCGTTTTGTACTGCTTTGAATACTCAGTTTGTCATTGGATAAAAAAGTAACAAAAGCATACTGATTTTCAGTCGTGGCTGTTTTAAATTCAAAAGCTACTTCTTGTTCGCCCGGGTTAATTTTTATTTCTATCGTTTCTAAAATAATATCAGGCGTGTAATTTCTGGCTTTGGACGAAGTACGCAATTGTACTGTTAGCATGGTAGCTTCTTGCGCTTTTACTTTTACTTTAAAGCCATAGTTTTGATGGGCTTTGAAAGGCAATAATTGAGCAACCGCCACTTCTAGAGATGTATATTCACCGTCAAAATCTATTTGGTTTAATTTTAAAGTAGAAGAAGCTTGGATGGTTGCTTGTTTCAATAAATTTTGAGTTTTATCAATGGCTATCCCTGGAATGCTTTGCCCATTGATGCTCAAGGTTTGTTGCAATTCTTTTAGATTATCAGAAATTAGCAATTGGGCTGGTTTCAAATTATTTTTCACACATTGTGCCGCTCCGTATCCAACAGCCTGTGCGGCATGAGCACAAGTTGCCATGACACGAGTCGAACCAAAAGCTACGTGAGTAGCGCTAATGATACGTCCGGAAAGAAATAAATTCTCTATATTTTGACTTATCATGGTGCGTAGCGGAATCTGATATACCCCTTTAGAATGGTATTGGGTACAACCCGGACGGCTGTCATAGACCCCATCCGAAGGATGTAAATCGACTGCCCAGCCTCCAAAAGACACCGCATCCTCAAACGTATTTTGTTCGATTAGATCTTGTTGTTTGATCATATAATGTCCCTCAAAACGGCGGCTTTCTCGTTTACCAGGAATCGTTCCAACCCACTCCAACGTTAGATTTGCAGCATCAGGAAATTCACCCGAGTTTTTGATGTAATCCCAAACTCCATAAACTACTTTCCATAGTTCCCATTTGATGTCTTCAGATTCGTGAATGGTATCTTTTCGTCCGCCATATTCCAACCACCACAAACGACAACCCGAATCTTTATCACTCAAGCTTTTATATCGTGGAATTTCGGTAATGTCTTTTAAGGCAAATTCTGGAGCGACATATTTTACTGGTGCTCCCGTATCTTTACTGTAAAAATAAATGGTATGTCCTAGTAATTCACCATAGGATTGGTCAGGAGCAAATTTCTCTCCAAATTCTTCCACTTTTTCAGCACCCATTCTAAACGCAGCGCCAGCCTGAAAACCCACAATTCCATCTCCCGAAGCGTCACAAAATAAATTGGATTTAAGGATATAAGTAGTTGAGTTTTGGCTACAAAAGGCAGTAACTTGACTAATGTTTTTGGTATCCGCTTTTTCTACCTCATAAACTGCGGTGTTTAATAACAGCGTTAAATTTTTCTCATTCGAAACTTTTTCTAACAAAACCGTATCAAATATAAGTGCATTTCCTTCTTTATTTCGATATAAATTTTCGACTAAAATCTCATCGATGATACCGCCCTCACGAGCCCAACGGTTGTTGTTTCCCATATGTGAAGTTGCGCCCAAAGTCCACAAACGAACTTCGCTTGAAGCGTTACCACCCAAAACAGGTCTATCTTGAACAAGAGTTACAGTTACACCCTCACGGGCAGCTGCAATGGCCGCACAAACACCAGCTAATCCTCCGCCAACAACGACTAAATCAGATTGAATTGTAGTAATTTTATTGGATCTTACTTTTGAACTAAAGCTTTCTACTTGCATTTTTTTCTTAATTAAATCGTATGTATTTATTCTTTATTTTTATAAACTATGAAGATGCCCAATAAGCAAACTGCTGCTCCCACTCCTACCACGATAGAAATTAAAATAGTAGAAATAAATTCTAATGAAAGTATTAAGGCTCCTGTTAAGGCAACTCCAATTCCAATGACTCTTCCCCCTTTTTTATTACTTCCATCCGAATCATCTTCATATACATTTTCACCAATAGCTGTTTTTTGTACATAAGCTTCATAAGTATCTTGGGATGGATTGGTTTGGATTAAATAGAATTCTGATACCAACATTAATACCATTGGAACAGCAACACCTAGAATCATTTCGGCACTACGACTCAGGGTTATATCTAGTAATTGTGGAGCTAAAAATTTGAAAAATCCCGTAATCAATAAGGTGATTAAGGTAACCGATAACATACTAGTCCCTGTTTGTTTTTTAGAGAAAATAGTCCACAACGGAGGCAAAAACATGGCTCCTCCTGTTACCGCTGCTAAACTCAAAACAAAATTGACAACACCTCCTAAAAGTGGTACAACCAAAGCTACCCCAATGGTAATCAAGCCTAAAACAACGGTAGCCGTTTTCCCCACACGCATCAATTGAGCGTCACTTGCCTGAGGTTTGAAATGTTTAAAAAGGTCATTGGTAAAAACTCCTGCGGCGATATTTAAAGTGGTATTTACCGAACTAGAAGTGGCAAATATCATCCCAACGAGCATTAAACCGAGCATTCCCGCTGGTAAAACTTCTTTACACATTAATAAATAAGCACCTTCTGACTCTACTCCATCAAGATTTGGGTTTAGAATGCGGTAAATCATAGGAGGTAACATCCAAAATAACGGACTTATCACATACAAAGCTCCAAACAACCAGCCCACTTTTTGAGCGTCTTTGGGTGTGGCAACAGAGGTGTAACGTTGTACATAAGCCCAGTTTCCGGCCAAAAAAAATAAATTATAAAGTCCAAAAGCAATTATAAAAGCAATAGAATATTCTTCGTTTACCAAATTGAAAAAAGCATCAGGCGAAAGTTCTATGAATTGGCCTACTCCTCCAATTTTATCAAAAGCCAATGGAACTATGATTATGACAACGGCTGTTAAAACCACAAACTGCAACACATCGGTAACGATAACTGCCCAAAGTCCTCCCACGGCGGTATAGATTAAAATTAAGATCCCTAAACTGATGATGCTGGTATAAATAGGAATCCCTGTAGAAACCTCTACAATCTTGGCCACAGGGTATAAAAATGCTCCTGTGGTAAATAATGAAGTCAGTAGAAATAAATAGGTATATGTTTTTTGAATTTTAAAACCATAACGATTGGTTATGTATTCGGCTACGGTTAGCGAATTTGTTTTACGCCATTTGGGAGCAATAAAAAAACCTATAAGGATACCTGCAATAGCCATAGTCCATTGAATACTTACAGCTACCCAACCACTTTTGTACGCTATAGAACCCCAAACAACAAAGGTTCCTGCCGAGAAAAAACTCATGAATAAAGACAACCCACTCATCCACCAAGGCAAGGCGCCTCCAGCAGCAAAATAGGATTTCATGTTTTTTCCTGTTTTAGAAAAAGCCAAACCGCAAACAAAAATGAGTGCAGAAAAAATCAGAATCACCCAAATATCAATGTTTTTCATATAAGTAAATTTGTTTTTTAGTGGTCATTGATAAAATCGCTTTTTAACCAATTTTATTTGCATATGCAAAGCTTTCTTAAAAGGCGATTTCATAACCTTTTTTTAATTTTTATTAAAAGTAAGAATTGAATAAATGGAATTAAATTATATTTTTTACAAACCCTACCGAGAACGTTACCGAAGCTTGTTAAATCTTTCGAGAACGTTACCGAAAATTATTGTACTTTTATAACCTATTAATCATTTTCATTTGTAAAATAATCTTTTCAAGTTGTTTAATTCGCATGAAATATATTACCATCAAAGACATTGCTAAACAATTGAACACTTCAGTTTCTACGGTTTCAAGAGCCTTCAACGACAAGGCTGATATCAATCCTGAAACCAAAGCATTGGTTTTAAAAACGGCCAAAGCATTAGGATATCGTCCTAATCCTATTGCTAAAAAGTTAATGCAACAGCGTTCTTTTACTATTGGTATTATTGTACCTGAGTTTATCAATGCATTTTTTCCTGAGGTCATCATAGGGGTTCAAGAAATTTTGTTTGAAAATGGATATCAAGTGCTAATTGCTCAGTCTAGCGAATGTTTTGAAACTGAATTAAAAAATATCAAAACCTTAGAAGATAGCATGGTTGATGGCTTGATTGTTTCATTATCAAGTGAAAGCAATAATACCGATTATTATCAAAATTTAATTGCGTCGGGCTTTCCAATCGTGCTTTTCAATAGGGTAAACAATCAACTCAATTGTTCTAAAGTTGTTTTTAACGATTACAAATGGGCCTTTTTTGCCACCGAGCATTTGATTAATCAAGGTTGCAAGAATATTGTACATCTCAAAGGTAGGGATGGCGTTTCATTGACAAATGAGCGTCTAAGAGGGTTTTTAGACGCTCACCAAAAATACCAATTGAGCTATAATAAAAATCAAATTGTAGCTACGGGATTCACATTAGCCGATGGTCAAAAAGCGGCGCAAAATATAATAGACTCAGGAAATATTCCTGACGCTATCTTTGGAGCAAATGATCCGGTAACTATTGGAGCCATGCAAGTTTTTAAGAAAAATGGATTTTCTATACCAAATGACATTGCTTTTGTTGGTTTTACCGATTCACAAATGGCAACTATAATTGAGCCTCCACTGACTTCTGTTTCGCAACCTGCAAGGGAAATTGGTGAAGAAGCTGCTAAAATACTTATTGAACAAATTGAAACAAAGAAAGGTTTCCAGCCTAAAAGCATTACCTTAAATGGGCAATTAAATATACGTGCTTCTTCTCTAAAAATCACTTCATTGAAGTGACGAAAGTCATTTTATAAATTTTAGCAATGTGATAAATTATTAGCTATTAAATATTTTGCATGAAGAAGCTGGAGCTATTCTTGATCCAATTGTTTTTAACATTATTTCTGCAATTATTTCTTTCATAAAAACAACAACTTGCCTATACCGTCAAATCTTCAGTACTTCATCACTATTGCGACAACTAATTTTTTTAATCTTATTATATTACATTAAAAGTATAGGTGTTTAGAATACTATTGATTTTAAATAAAGACTTATTATAAGCTACTAACTCTAAAGATATAAAATTCCTCTATGGCAAGGTAACCAGTAGCAATCCAGTTTTACACTGAAAACCTTTAATTCATTTTGTACAAATTATTCCTATTGTTCAGTTTATATCTAGTCCCCTAAACATTGACCTACACTTTGAAAAAGTAAATTGCGGGACCAAAAAAAGATTATAATTATTTAAACAAAGAATAATGAAACTAAAATTAATTGTACTGCTTACTTTATGTATGTCTCCGTTTTTATACAGTCAAGATTGGAATGGCATTCCCGTTCCTGCAAATGCTGGAACAGGAAAAATTTGGAAAATTCAGCCACAGTCTGATGATTTTAATTACACCTATGAAGCGTCCACTAATCAAGCAACGATTGGCGGAAAGTGGACTAACTTTTATCACAACACTTGGGATGGTCCAGGGCCTACAAAATGGAGGTATGAGAATACTACCGTTAGCGGAGGAAATCTGCATGTTTTTGCAACTAGACAGGCAAATGAAACTAAGACTTTTACTGTAGATTGTGATGGAGATAATATTGCCGAAAGCTGGACTATGGCGGCTACAAGAGCGGGCTGCATTACATCGAAAACAAGGGTAAAGTACCCTGTATATGTAGAAGCGCGTTTTAAAATCGCAAATGCAGTTATGGCTTCTGATATTTGGATGCTTAGTCCAGATGACACCCAAGAAATCGATATCCTGGAAGCATACGGCGGAAAAGCAACTAGAAATGATTGGCTAGCACAACGTTTGCATTTAAGTCACCATGTATTTATTAGAAGTCCGTTTTTGGATTATCAGCCTACCGATGCCAGCACATGGTACACGGGAGCTACAAAAACCTATTGGACAGACAAATGGATTCGTCTTGGTGTGTACTGGGCTAGTCCAACTCGGTTAGAATACTACTTGGATGGTCAATTAGTCAAGGTAATGGACAATCTAGATACTGTGAACGGCAAAGACGGAATAGACCCATTAAACTATACCTCAACAGCTACTCCAAGAACTGCCGCTACACGCACGGGACTGGTAAAAGAAATGGATATCATTATTAATATGGAAGATCAAAACTGGAATGCCTGTAAAGGACGTACTCCTACTGATGAAGAAATTACAAATTTTGACAATCATAATTTCAATATCGATTGGATTCGAATTTACAAACCTGTGACCGATCCAAATTTAGGGAAACAAGATGCCAAGATTGAAGAAAAAAAATTGATGCTATTTCCAAATCCTTTTAAAGATTCTATTCAAGTAAAATCAGAAAAAAACATAAGCACTGTTCAAATTTACAGTTTGAGCGGAACTAAATTGTTGGTTGAAAAAATCAATAATACCAATGCTACTATTGCTACCAAAAACTTAAGCGCTGGAATGTATTTTGCACAAATCAATTGGGAAGATGGCACTACTGTTACTCAAAAAATTATTAAAGAATAAAATGAAATTCATCAATCTAACCCACCAAACACTCCTGACCCTAACTCTTTCACTTTTATTAAATAGCTGCTCGAGTACCACTAATCAAACATTAAAAACTCCTATAGCTGTTCATAACGAACCGGTAGAAATCCAATATACAGTAGAAGGAAAAACGGAACGGATAGTCCACCTGAAAGTAGATTCCAAAAATAACTATTCTAACTTATCCTTAGTTTGTGATAGCCAAATTTTGGTAGACAATATTGATATTCCGAACGCTGGTATTGTTACTGTAAACGCATTAGTCGATTTTAAAACAGAGGGAGAAAAGAAAATTAAAATACTCAAACAAGGTGGTGAGATCACCCTTTTGGATATAAAATTTAACGCTACAGACATTCCAGCTATCCCGCAATTTAAAGACATTTCGGATGAATCTGGATTAAAGACAGAATATACTTGGAAATACGGCGGTCCATCGGTGGGTGATTTGAATAATGATGGTTTGTATGATTTTGTTTTAAACAACCACGACAAAGTGCCTGCCAAACTTTTTTGGAATCTCGGAAACAACAAAGTTCAAGAACATTCCGAAATACTCAAGCAATGGGACATACACGGTTCTGCAGTCGGCGACTATGACAATGATGGCGATGTGGATATTATTATTGCACAAGGCGGTGGTAATGGAACTGACCCACAACCGCCTCATTTACTACGCAATGACAATGGAAAATTTACAGAAGTTTCGATCGAAGCCGGAATTACACACGGCTCACGCGGTAGAGCAGTTCGATGGATCGATATGGATTTGGATGGCGATTTGGATTTATTACTTATCAATGCCGAAGGAATTAATAGTAGTTCCGGAAGTCAACAAATTATATACACAAACATAGGAAATGGTCATTTCAAGATTGCACATAGTAAAGCAATTGAAGGTGCCAATGCCGAACGCGTTTTAGTGACGGATATTAATGGAGATCAAAAAGACGACTTAATTCTGTTTTCGCCTATATCGGTTTGGGTTGGCAATGGCGATTTAACCTTTACTGATGTTACCAAGCAATGGGTACCCGAAAATCTTCAAAAAACAGATTTGATTACCGGGGCATGCGAAATAGATATTGACAATGATGGAGACATGGATATTTATTTAAGTAGAGGAAAACCTAGCTACGAAATAGCCAATAAATCTTTGGATTACAACCCTATTACCAAACGTATGGATATGCGAGACGAAGGCAACAAAGGCATTACCAGCATCGACTTTGAGGCTCCGGGTCACATTACCTTATCGGGTATATTTTTATGGTATCGTATGTATAATGATGGATTTCCTTTGCACTTAGGCGCTTCCAAAAAAGAGATCCTGGACGTTCAGGAAAAGGACACCATAAAAGTAACCCCAGAAATGGCCAAAGGATGGCCGAATGAAAGAAAAGAAAATGGTTGGTATCTTGGTTATTTAGGCAACAACAAATGGCGATTGGAATCTGTTAGAAACGGCAATATCTATTGGGAAATTAGAATATCTATTGATGGAGTTCAATCTGTACATCCAGAATGGACACCGCAAAACAGAAATGTTCAGGATGTATTATTTAGAAACGACAATAATCATTTTACCGATGTTACCACCAAGTGGAATGTACCTTTGGGAGGAAATAATCAAGGGGTGGTTGCAGCCGATTTTAATAATGACAGTCATATTGATTTGTTCGTATATAGGTTTGGCTTTTTGAAATCGAGCGTGAGTGATTGGCTTTTGCTAAATAACGGAAAGGGGCAATTTGAAACTACAACGCTTCATAATGCTCATGACCCTAATGATCCTGGACATGGGGATATGGGGCAAGCTTTTGATTTTAACCTTGACGGAAATATCGATTTACTAAACGGAAGCGATAATTATGGAAAATGGTATCTGTATGACAATAGTTTGATCCAGAATAAAAACTATGTGCTAGTTCGCGTAAATTATTCCGATTTGCATCATATTGATCCGATGTCTGCTACTGTAACGGTCACTACACCCTCTAAAAGCTATACCAAAAGAGTAGGATCATCAGGAGAAGTATTTTCGCAAAGTTTATTGAATACCGTACATTTTGGTCTAGGTGATGACGAAACAATTAAAAGCATCACCGTTCGATGGAGAAATGGCGAGACTTATACTGCAAAAAATTTAAAGGTAAACCAAGTTTATACTACTCCGTGAATCATTTAACAACTAGATTAAAAAACACAATTATCCTAAAAATATAAATGATGTCTATAAAAAGAATAATGATACTATTGGCGTTTGCTAATTTACATTGGGTTCAATCTCAAACGATAACATCTGGTCCTCCAGAACCGCCCTTGGGGAAAAGATGGGTTCTAAATCCCGAGCTTTCAGATGAGTTTAACGGAACGCAAATTGATACAACCAAATGGTTTGATTACCATCCGCAATGGAAAGGCAGAGTTCCTGGCTTGTTTCTGGCTTCTCAGGTTTCCGTAAAAGATGGTTTTTTACAAATTAAAGGGGAAAAAATGAAAAAAGACACCCTTATCAAAAACGCCAACGGGGAAGAAAAATTTACTATCGCAGGCGGAGCGGTTGTCTCCAAAAAAACAGTGTTATTTGGGTACTATGAATCCCGAATTAAGGCTGCGGCTACCACTATGTCGGCTACTTTTTGGTTTTCTACCAATGGAAAAACGAAAAGTCTAAAAGAGTGTGACAAATACAGTTTAGAATGGGATATTCATGAATCTATTGGCAGAAATGGACCTTTTGAAGGCAGTTATTTTGCCAATGGAATGCATTCTAACTCTCATTATTGGTACACAGACTGCAATGGAGAGGTTCATGATTACCGCGCTCCTCAAGTTGTTTTTCAAAATGCGGAATTATCTTCTGAAAATTTTAATGTGTATGGTGGATGGTGGCGCGATGAACAAACAGCAAGTTATTACTACAATAATGGTGAACCAAAACATCAAAAATTTTATTCCGAAATAAACAAAAAACCGTTTGACAGACCAATGCACATGCGTCTGGTATCAGAAACCTACCCTTTTCCTTGGATTGAGTTGCCAAATGATGCTGAATTAGCAGATCCAACAAAAAATACCGTTTATTATGATTGGGTACGCGCTTATAAATTGGTAGAGGCTAATATGCCAATTCCGTCTTCTAACAACGAACCGGTTATCCCTCTTTTTAATGAACAAATTCTTTTTCACGTGGCTATTATAAACTTAGTTTCTAAAACAATTTTAAAAATCCCAATACAATATAAGGCCATTGAAGATCGTGAAATACTACTAAAACTATCCGATCCTGAAGGAAAACTAATTAAAGAAACTAAATTCATTGCCTACACTGGTTATGCTAATTTAGAATACGATATGAGAATAGATAAAAAACTTGAACCAAAATCTGGATATTCATTATTGGCTATAATTCGACCATTGAACACTAAAGATCCTGTTGATATTGATTCTAGTACATTGATTATTAATTTAAAAAGCAAATAATTAAACTATAAATTAAAATGACAAAAATAGTCACTTTCGGTGAAATTTTACTGCGTCTTTCAACGGAAAGACATTTAAGGTTCTCACAAGCAGAATCGTATAAAGCTACTTATGGCGGTGGAGAATTTAATGTTTCTGTATCTCTGGCAAATTATGGTCTGAATACAGAATATATTACACGATTACCAAATAATGAATTAGGTAATTGTGCACTAAAAGAGATGAGAAAACTTAATGTCGGCTGTCAGAATGTGCTCTTGGATGGTGATCGAATTGGGATTTATTTTCTAGAAACAGGAACTAGTACAAGAGCCAGTAATATTGTTTACGATCGCGAAAATAGTGGAATGTCAACTTTAAAAAAAGGAATGATTGACTGGAAAGAAATTCTAAAAGATGCCACTTGGTTTCACTGGAGTGGCATTACTCCTTCCCTATCTGAAAGTGCCGCTGAGGCTTGTGTTGAGGCTTTGGAAATTGCAAAAGATATGGGCTTAACAATTTCTTGTGATTTAAACTACAGATCAAAACTTTGGAAATATGGTAAACATCCAAAAGAAGTTATGCCTAAAATTCTGCAATATTGCAACGTAATTTTAGGAGATCTAGACACTGCAAATTTCATGCTGGGCCTACCACAAATGAATCCGGATTATCAAAATCAGGAATCACTGCCCGTGCTGTATGATACCATTTTTAAACTAATTCCGTCGTTAAAATTTATGGCAACCACATTGCGCTATTCTGTAAGTGCTTCTCATCAACGTATAGGAGGAATTTTATACGATGGAAATACAATTTATGATGCAGACGTTCAAGATGTAACTCCGGTTGTAGATCGTGTTGGAAGTGGTGATGCTTTTATGGGAGGCTTAATTTATGGATTAAATGAAGAACCACTAAACAAACAAAGAGCCCTTAATTTTGCTGTAGCAGCCTGCTGTCTGAAACATACTATTGCAGGCGACTATAACTTAGTAACACTTGAAGAAGTTGAAAAATTAATTGGAGGTGATTTTACAGGAAAAGTATCAAGATAATATAAATATGGCACAATATACCCGAATTGAAGTAGCTCAAGCGATGAAAAATACTGGAATGATTCCACTATTTTTCAGTAATGATATCGAATTAAGTAAGAATATTTTAAAAGCGTGTTATGATGGTGGTGCACGTTTGCTGGAATTTACAGCTCGTGGCGATTTTGCGCACGAAATTTTTGGCGAACTTACCAAGTATGCAATTAAAGAATTACCTGGAATGATAATGGGGGTTGGCTCCGTAACCGATGCTGCAGCTGCCTCGTTATACATGCAACTTGGCGCAAATTTTATTGTAACTCCAGTATTACGTGAGGATATTGTAATAGTTTGTAACCGACGCAAAGTTTTATGGTCTCCTGGGTGCGGAACACTTACAGAAATAACAAAAGCAGAAGAATTAGGTTGCGAAATCGTTAAACTTTTTCCGGGCGATATTTATGGACCTGAATTTATAAAAGGAATTAAAGGTCCACAACCTTGGACATCTATTATGCCAACTGGAGGAGTACATCCAACAGCTGAAAATCTGACTTCATGGTTTAACGCTGGAGTAACTTGTGTAGGAATGGGATCCCAATTAATAACTAAAGAGATTGTGGCAAATAAAGATTTTAAGGAATTAACTGAAAAAGTTAAAGAAGTTATTGAAATTATTTCGAAGTTAAAATAATTATATCTAAATATAAAAAGAGATTGTGATAAAATTATTTTATTCACAGTCTCTTTTCTACTTTATAACTCGTTTTATTTTTTTGAATATTCGCTTTTTTAGTTCCAATCTAGTCCGCTACAATAGTATCTAACTTTAAAATAGAGGTACTATCAAATAATTTCCATTTATCAATTTTAATTTTCTGCTTAATAGCTTTTGTACCTAATACATAAGCCTTGGCATTATTAACCGCATCTACGGACAATAAAGTATCTTCATTAAAGTACCAAACTGAAAAACTATTGGGCTTATCTTCTTTTCTAACCACGACCTCGGTATAGCCTTGTGACAGACCAACCATTTGTAATTTGAGATCGTACTGATCCGACCAAAACCATGGAATGGTGTCGTAAACCGAAGCACCTCCACATATTGCAGCAGCCGCGATTTTGGACTGATCTACGGCATTTTGAACCGATTCTAAACGGATAAAGCGGTTGTAATGCGGGTTAAAATGATACGTACAATCACCAATTGCATAAATATTGGCCTCACTGGTTTGCGCCTTTTCATTGACTATTATCCCATTTTCAATTTTGATTCCTGCTTGTTCTGCCAATTCTTTATTTACCAAAATACCTACACCCACAATAATCATATCCGCTGGATAACGAGAACCATCGGTACAAACCACTACGTTTGAAGCGTCATTATTTTCAATTGCGCTTACATTTTTAGCCGTAAGCACTTCTACCCCATTTTGATGATGCAACTCATGAAAAAAACTAGACATTTCTGGAGCAGTCACTCGTGCTAAAATTCGAGATTCACGTTCCAATACCACCACCTGAGCACCTAATTTTTTTAAGGAAGCAGCCGTTTCTAGTCCGATATAACCTCCACCAATCACAACAACACGTTTGGTAGCGCTCGCATTGATGCCCTTTTTGATAGAAGCAACGTGCGCAGCGGTACGCAAAGGAAATACATTTTGAGCAGTTGCTAATCCTTCAATTGGCGGTACAATTGGTCTTGCTCCCGTAGCCAAAACCAATTGATCATAAGACTGTTGCGTTCCGTCTTCCAAAGTAATGGTTTGCTCTTTTGCATGTATTGCGACCACCTTTACCCCCAAATTCAAGGTGATGTCTTCTTTTTGGTAGCTTTCTGCTGATTTTAAAACATTCTTATCAATACCATCATCACTTGTCAAATAGGCCTTAGACAAGGGTGGGCGATGGTATGGCAACACAGGATCGGCATCAAAAAGCAATATGTCGCCTTCCCAGCCTTCTTTTCGTATAGCCGTAGCACAATTTACGCCGCCATGGCTCGCTCCTATAATCACACAAATTGGTTTCTTAGTTTCAGACATACAACATTTTTTAATTATTTAGCCACACGAAGCACTACTCCGTCCAACGCTTCGGTAATTTCTAATTGACAACACAAACGGCTGAATTCATCCGCATCATCATCTAATTCTAGCATATCCGTTTCAATTTCGCTAGCGGTTCCCGTTTTTGAAACATGTTCTGGTAAAACATGTACGTGACAAGTAGCACACGAACATACCCCTCCGCAATCACCATCGATTCCTTTGATACCATTGTCAACTGCAAGTGCCATTACGCTACCCGATGTTCCTTCTAAAGTTATTGTTTCATCATCGCTAGTGATAAAAGTTATTTTTGCCATTTTCTTTATTTTTTTAATTAATTAAATTTTACTTGTAAGCGGTGAAAGCCAACTTTACGTTTGAAATCACCTAAATCTTCGATATTTTCTTCGGCACTCACAATTTCCATAGTGCTCACTTTTTCCGTTAATACTTCCACCGCTATTTTCATAATTGTACGAGCGTGGGTTGCTCCCAAACAGTTGTGTGTCCCGAATCCGAAGCTCAAATGCGGGTTCATTTTACGATCTAAAACCACTTCATTTGGATTTTCAAAAACAGTGGCATCTCGATTTGCAGACGCCCAACACAAAGAAGCTCTTGTATCTGCTTTTATAGCATGTTCACAAACAGCAGAATCAGTTTTGGCTACTCTTCCCATCTGAGTTAATGGCGCAAAATAGCGAATCAACTCTTCAATAGCTTTGTTTCTTATTTCGGGTTCTACACGCAAACGATCTAATGACTTTGGGTGCTCTGCAAAATAAGCAATGGAATTTGACACCGCATTGATTACCGTATCACGGCCACCTGCAAACGTCAAAATCATCACGCCTTTCACTTCTTCTTTTGTTAATTTTTTGCCATCAACTACAGCATTCAGTAATACTGAATACAAATCTTCTCCATTCTTGGCAATGGCTTCATCAATTCGGCCATCGATATAATCATACAAAATAGCCGCTTTAGCACCATCTAAGGCTTCTCCTTCACTACGAAAAACGTGAGTTCCCCATGAAATCCATAAGTCAGCTTCTTCATAAGGCGTATTTAGTAATAAAGTCAAGGCTCTTGACTGTAGTTTTAATGAAAATTCACTGATTACATCTACCGAATCTTTGGCTAAAACCTCATCAACTAAAGCACTAATTTGCTCTTTTAATTTGGCTTGGTATTCTTCCTCTAAAGGTCTTTTGAACCAAGGATCCAAAATAGCTCTAAAGTCTTTATGTTGCGGCGGATCTACTTCAAACGGAATCTGACGTGTTGTTCTGATGTTCACTTCTGAAGGAATCACAATACGACCTGGTACCGCCCCTGATTGAAAGGTTTTCCAGTCGTGAGCTCCTTTGCGCACATCTTTGTGACGCAATAGCATGGTTACAGGATCATTTTGATCGTCCATTTCTCCAAAACCTTGGTTTACACGTGCTTCTTCAAATGGATCGTTAAACTCACTATTTTTCATCTTTTATATTTTTATTAGTATCTTTTTTTTCAACCTGGTACGTTTTAAATGCTGATGACAACACACCTACAACGTCTCGAAAAAGACCTTGCAGGAACATTAACTAACATTATTTATTAGTACTAAACTTTTCATACTGATCATTAAACTCAGCTTCTTAAGTCTATTTTCAGTTTTTAGAACCCATTAAAAAACAACAAACTGTCTTTGATGTGTTCTTGCCAGTATGGCCATTCGTGTGCGCCTTCAAATTCTTGGTATTGATGGTTTATATTGGCATCTGTTAAACCTTTATGCAGATTCCGATTGTATTCGATGAGTAAATCCTCTTTGCCACAATCAAAACGTATGGGTGGCAATTGCTTTTTATTTTTTATAATCAAACTTAAAACGTCTTCGTTAATGGGGTCAAATTGATTGAAATTGCTCTCGTTTTCTTCAACAAAAAGATGCATTTGATTTTTATTGGTCATCGAAGAATGTCCCGTAATGGCTTGGTAACGCTCTGGAAATTTGGCTCCCAAACGCAAAGCGCCATACCCGCCCATCGAAAGCCCCGAGATAAACAATTTGGATTTTTCGCTGGTGCAATCGATGTTTTCTCTCACGGCATCAATCACATCTTCGACAATCCATTTTTCATAATGGGCATTGTTGTGCGGTAAATATGCCGAACCGTCTCCCCATAATCCATCCGAAGGCATCGCAATTACCATCGGTTTTATCAATCCTTCTTCCATCATTTTTAAAGCTGTAAAATGTACTCCTGCTTTGTGCGCCCAAATCCAAGCACTACCATACACCCCATGCATTAGCGTTACAATAGGAAGGTCTTTTAAATCTTCAAAAGGCGGTACAAAAACACAGATGTCACCTCGCCCATTCAGATTAGGGGTTCTAACCGTAATGAATCGAAGGTTATTGCTCTCAAATTCTGGATTGGATATTTCGGTTGTTCTAAATTTTGACATCATTTCTAAAATTAAAAAGTAATTACACCTTTTGCATTTTTTCCAGCCAACATATCGTCTAAGGCTTGTTGCAATTCTTCCAGAGGATACGTTTTAGTAATCATCTCGTCTAATTTGATTTCTCCTTTTCGATAATGTTCGATAATTTTAGGGAAATCTTTTTGCGGATTGCATTTTCCGTACAACGGATTGATGTATTTTTTATCCCATTCGAATAAGGCCATATCAATCAAAACCTCTTGTTCGATTCCGCTAACTTGAACAGCAGTGCCAGCATTTCGAACCATTGCCAACGGTGCAGCGCCCAAAGCTGGAATTGCAGTACACTCAAAAGCGTAATCGGCACCACGACCAGCTGTCATTTCTTTTACCTTTTGAGCCGCTTGTAACAGTCCTTTGTCATTCTTATCGGCCAAAATGGTATGAGTCGCACCAAATTCAACCGCCATATTCAATCGCTCTTGATTGATATCAATCGCAATGATTTTACAAGCTTTCGACACTTTTAATCCTTGAATTACATTCAAACCAACTCCTCCTGTTCCAAGCACAACAGCTGATGAATTTTCGGTAACCTGAGCCGTATTTACAGCAGATCCAAAACCCGTCATAACGCCACAACTTACGATACTTGCTGCCGAAAAAGACATGTTTTGAATTGGATTTTTAACTACTGCCGATTCTTTTACCAGAGTATATTCAGCAAGCGTTCCTATATTAAAGGAGCGAATGATTGGCACTCCATTCAGAGTTGTTCCTTCCAAATGGGCATGTCCGGGGGTGTACCCATTTCCTCCTGCTACTACAGGCGAATTATTTTCGCAAATGTGTTCATTCTCATGCTCGCATTGAAAGCATTTTCCACAAGGAGTTGCCCAATTCAAAATCACTGCATCACCTACTTGTACACTTTTTACATTTGTCCCAACTGCAGTAACAATTCCTGCTCCTTCATGCCCCATTACAATTGGTTTTCCCCAATTTAAGGAGTCATAATCGGTATGACACAAACCTGCCGCTTTAATGGCTACTATCACCTCATCCCCTTGCGGATCATTTACTGTAATGGTCTCTATAGAAAATGTTCCATCTCCTTTTGCAATAGCTGCTTTACAATTGATGCTCATAGAATACTTTTAAAGTTTATCTTTTTATAAAAGTTAAAAGTATATACTATAGTCATTAGTCACAGTACCAATATTGCACAATTAATACCTTATATTGACCTAAAATTTTAAATAAGCTTCTTTTACTAATCAATATTGAATATATTTGAAGAAAAAAAATGAAAGCACTATTTGAAAAAGTACCCTCTTCGGTAGAAAGTTCTTTTAACGCATTTGTATATGAGGCTGAAAATTTTGAAACACCTTGGCATTTTCATCCTGAATATGAACTTACTTATATTGTAAAAGGAGAAGGTACCCGTTTTGTTGGTAATAGCGTTCAGGAGTTTAAAAAAAGGGATTTTGTATTGTTAGGTACAAATTTGCCGCATTATTGGAAAAATCATGATAACCTAAAAGGCGGAGTTCAATCGATTGTATTGCAATGGGACGATAGCGTTTTGGGCGAAAATTGGTTGGAGAAAAAAGAATTTCATTCTATAAAAAGGATATTATCAGATGCTTCAAAAGGACTCTCTTTCCGCACTATTGAAAACGATGTGATTCTCGAGCGGCTGCAAAAAATCATTACCCAAAAACCACTAGAAAAACTACTTGCCTTACTTCTACTTTTAGAAGAACTAAGCAAAATAAAAGAGGTGGAAACCCTTAGTTCAGACGGTTTTGTACCTAATCTAAACAGTAAAGCAAATGACCGAATAAATCTGATTTATAATTATATACAAGAAAATTACAATCAGAAAATTCGTCTGAATGAAATTGCCGATTTAGTGCACATGAATGAAGAAACCTTTTGTCGCTTTTTCAAAAAAAACTTAGGAAAGTCATTTTTCACTTTCGTGAATGAGTACCGCATCAATTTAATTTGCAAACAACTAATTGAAACCAAAAAACAGGTAAGCGAAATTGCCTATGAATGTGGGTATGAAAGTTTGCCTTTTTTTTATCGTCAGTTTCAAAAATTCATGAAATGCTCGCCTTTAGTATTTAGAAAAAAATACCATCTAGAGGATGTCGGCACTACTATTGAAATATAGAAAATATAAAAAAAGATTATAACATATAGAAACATAGATTTTATTTCGAAAAATTTCAGGAAAGTTTGCTAGAAGTTTTTTAAAAAAATATCTTTATCGATTAATCCCAAAATCAAAAAAATGAAAAAAATTAACCTACTACTTTTTGCATCCTTTTTACTGGCGCTTACCTCTTGCAGTTCGTCAGATGATGCTACTGCAGAAACAAATGCCAACTTGATTGTAAAATTAAAATTTGATGAAAATCAGGTTCGATTAGACAACTTAGGAAACCCTTCGGTTATAGCACAAGGAAATGCGGCACAAACACCTATAATGAATGAAATGAGTGCTCACTATTTAGAACTATCCCCTACTGCGAATACTTTAATAGGACAAGGTGAAGTTATTTACAAAGGTGAAGAAACAACCAAGGAGGTGAAAAAGCTATTGATTTTAGCAAAGAAAATTTTGTGAAAGACGAAGAAATGTTTTTAAAAATCCCTTTAAAAGATATTAAAAAGGGAAATTATGAGTGGCTTCGTATATCTGCTTCTTATCAAAATGGAAAAGTAAAAGCACTTTACAATGATGCCGAATACGATGCAATATTGACAAGCTTTTTAGGTTATAACACTTATATTGATAATTATACCATAAATGGTAAAAACGTAGTTATAAAAGCTAATAAACTACAATGTTATTGGGGTTTTGAAGCTTTATGGACTGTTATTGATGGTCAAGCACCAGCAGGAGCCATAACGGTTCCAAACCCAATTTACCAAACTTCTCCAATTCCAGAAGGTTCTTGCGTCCTGACAAGTAAATTTGATAAAGCTTTAGCTATTACAGTAAATGAGACAAAAGATGTAACGATTACTATTTCATTTTCTATAAACAATAGCTTTGAATGGAACGAAGTAAATGTTGATGGAAAATATGAACCTGCAGCGGGAGAAATTCCAGTAGATATGGGGTAACGAGGTCCTAAGTTAGCTGTGGATTAAAACCGAAAAAAGCATTATAAAAAATACATAAGAAAGCTGAAAAATTTCGCTCGTTTTGATTAGCATCTTTTTTCTAGCTTATAAAAAAACGCTTATAGTAGGATTTTAAAGTTCCTCTGTCAGCGTTTTTGTTTTTTCAACTATATTTACTTTTAAATTCAATCTGAGTGCTCCTTTTAGATTTCATCTTTTCTTGAAGCAATTTTCTATTCATAATATTATAAAGTGGAAATCGTTAGTCTTAATTATTTTTATCATTCTCAAAACCAGTAGCTCTAGGGTTTTGAATTTGACTTTCATATCTCTTTCCATCTTCGCCTGTAAACTCTTTGAAATAATGATAGTAAGAACCATAACCTCCATTATCATTTTCTTCTTTTAAACGCAGTTTTTGCCATTCATTGAAATATTTTGTGGCTTCTTTTTGGTCGCCTATTAAAAAGAAATAATCATTTTTAGAGATTACTTTTCCTAATTTATCAGTCAGTTCCAGATTGACAAAGAACTTTGACTTTACCGTTTTCAGTACTTTTTCATTTATAGGAAAAAACGATTTGGCACTATTTTCCTCAATTTTTGACACTTCAAAATTTTTGGTTGAAATCACCGCACCCGAGTCATCTTTCATTTCAAACTTCACCTTACAGTCTTTATATTCTTTATAAAAATCATTAATGATCCAAATATTTCCAATAAAAGCTTCTTTAGTATCCCAACGGCGTTTTTTGAATTCAAAATTTACCAATAAGGGCTGATAAGCCTTTTGAACAAAATAATAGGAGTTTTTTGGTTTTCTGTAATTATCTACAATCGCCCATTTCATATCAGGACCATAAGTGATATAATGGCACAATGCAATACCACTTAAACTTGGTTTGTCACGTCGGAAATGTTCGATTCCGTTTTGGAAAATAATTCCTTGTGCATCTTGCGTTGCATTGACAAACTCTTCCAACGAACCTTTCATTTCACTATTAAAGACATCCCAGTTTTGCATACGCAAATGCGTCAAATCGGCCCAGTGGTGACCCCAGCTCAATCCCGGAGGCCACATTTCATTTTCAGGAATAAATTTTTTCAAACTCTCTACCGATGGCACAGAGGTAATAGCAAATTCAGGAACAATTGGAAATCCGTTTGCATTTGTTTGGTACCAATCTTCGTGCAACCATCGTCCCATTTCATAAAAATAACGCAAAGCATGAACCGCTTCTTTTGGTTTAAATCCCGCTTGTTGTCCTACATGATCCGTCATTGGTGAATCGGGGACATACGGCAAGTTCACATGAGCTTGCAAGGAATCACCTAAACGCTCCAAAAACTGTCGCCCGAATTTTGGATCACGGGTACGGAACATCATTTCTTCTCCACCTTCCATCATGATTAATGAAGGATGATTTCTACGAGCCACAACGACCTTCACTCCTTCGTTAAAAATTTCAGCTAAGTTTTTCTCATCCGATGGAATATTACCTGTTCCTAGCGGAATGATGTCTTGCCAAACGGTCATACCCATTTCATCACAATATCGATAAAACTCAGGAATTTCTGGAGGATGCCATCCGAAAATCCGAATGTTATTCATATTCATTTCTTTAGCCAAACGAATCAACTCTTTGTAATCGCTTATTTCTGTGCGACCCACAAAAATATTTGGCGGTCCACCCCAACAAGCCGAACGAATGAAATGAAACTTTCCATTTATATAAGTCGAACGCGGAAAACTAACATCGACATCCTTTACAAAACCAGGATTCCATTTGGAAGTCACCTCACGAATGCCAAAAGTAGTTTCGTTAACATCCTGATTTAGTTTACCATCTTTAATGGCTATTTTTGCGATATATAAATTTTGATCTCCTAAATCCCAAGGCCACCATAACTTAGCATCCTTTAGATGTATTTTTTGAATTACTTTATGCGTTCCAGGGGAAATCGTTTTTTTTAAAACAACTTTCTCTTCCTTCATTTTAAAGTTTTTACCATTCAGCACTGCTTCAAAAGAACATTCTTTGGCTACTGGATTGGTATTTTCCACCGTAATTTCAAGACTTACATCTGCTGAGCCATCTTTATTAATTTTATTATTGGCATACACATCTTTAAAACGAATCTTACCCGTACGTATCAATTTTACGGGCCCTACAATTCCGATTGGAGTAATATCTCTCCAATAATCGCCAAACCAAGGTGTTTTTTTACCCGCTACAAAAGCATTCACTTGAGGAGGTGTATCCAGTTTTACGACCAACATATTTCGTCCTTTGAGGAAATCCCATTTATGAATTCTTAAGTAGTCGTTGACATTGAAAGAAAATGGAGAAAATACCCCTTCATGCTTTCCTAAGTAATGACCATTTAGCCAGACTTCACAACTGTAATCAACACTTTCAAAAACAAGATCTACCATCTGGTTTTCGATACCTTCTGTTATACTGAATTGCAAAGCATACCACCACTCATATTGTTGTACCCATTGGGCTTTGACACTATTTCTTCCAAAATGCGGATCCTCAATTACTCCTGCTTTCCATAAATCAGTATAGACATCTCCTGGCACTTTGGCGTTGTTCCATACTAAGGTTTCAATATCTTCTGCAGGTAACTTATGAAGCCCTTTTTTCACACCTTCACCGGGTGCCATCATTTTAAATCGCCATTTATAACCACTTAAATCAAGCATTTGCTGACTTGAATCTTCAAGTGACAAAGTCGTATTGGGTTGTGCGTAACTGCCTAAAATCCAAAATAAACTTATAAAAAAAGTAATACATTTCACTAACTTTCTTTCCATTGCTTTACAGTATTAAAACAAATTCATAAAACTGATTTTCAAAAAAAGAGATAAAAACACTTCGTTTTGAATATCAAAATCTGTTAATTACATTGATGATTGCTTCTCTTAAATTATGCTACGCCATTTCCAAAAGCAACAATCACAATTCCGATTACCATACAAGCCAAACCCACATACAAAAAATTTCTCGCTTTGTCTGAGGCATTACGCCACTCTCCTGTTACAATACCACTCATAATAGCGGTAACCACACATGAGGTATTGAATATGGCATAACCAACAGTATTCCCGCTACTTCCTAATTTAAAAGCGGCATACGCAAACAATGCTGAAGCTGCATAGTGAAAAACAGCCATTACTAAAATTAATATGAAGTTTTGAGAGAAAGCAGGAGTTTTAAAATTTACCCACGCTTTTTTAGTAGACAATTGTCCGATAAAATAAGCGGTCATTACTACACCTCCACTAATGAAAATGGGAAACATTACTGCAACAGCGGTAATCCATTCGGCATTTCCATGTGCTTGACAAGCTTCATGTAAATAAGGTCTTCCGACAGCATTGGCATAACTAAATCCAGTAGCCAATAATCCTCCTACAACAGCGATTATAATACCAGTAGCCATAGATCCTTTTTCAGGAGCGCCGTCTTTTCCAGTTGATTTTTCAAATTTTTCTCTAATAAGACCTGCTTGACCATTGGCAAAAACCCCAATCAGTACTACAAAAAGTCCTGATAGAATAAGTGTTAATTTATTTGTTGGGGGCAATCCCTCTACAACGAAAGGCAATAAGGATCCTACCAAAATAATCGTTCCGATAAACAAAGAAAAACCTAAAGACAAACCAATGTGATTAATGGCTTTTCCCCACATCATTACTCCTGTTCCCCATAAGAAACTAGCTAGAGCCATTTTGACCAAAATTTCAGTTGGCATGTTCAAAAAGATTTCCGAAAAACCCGTAATTAGCGATGCAGAGGCAATAATGGGAACTACAAACATGGTCAACAAGAAGAATAAACTCCAGGTGTTCTCATATTTAAAATCTTTTGTAAATTTTTCTGGTAGCGCATAAAGCCCTAACATCAATCCGGCGAAAATTGCCAAAAACATTCCTTCAGTCATGTATTTATTTTTTTTGGTTGTTAATTAAATTTTTAAAAGGAAAATTTAAAAATCGTTTCACTTTGAAAATCTTCTTCCTTTTTGGTAATTGATTTTGGTGAATTACTGATGTTCATACCGTTTGGATAACGATGTGTTTCACAACAAAAACCTCTATATTTTCCGTACTGCTCGCCAGTCTCGCGCTGCAATGCATCCGAAGTGTATTTTCCTGTATAAAAAAGCATTCCTGGTTCTGAAGTAAATACGGTTAAAGAACGATTCTTTTCTGCACATTGAAATTCAGCCACTTGTTCAAGTTCAAAATTATTTTTATCAAAAATGAAGTAATGTTCAAAACCATCATTCATTTTAGCATGTAAGTCAACAATTTTTTGTGTAAATCTTAAATCATCTACTTGCCCTTCTAAGTCTACTACTTTACCCGTTGCAGCACCGGTATGGTCTATTTCTAACTTCTTTGCAGCCTCCACAGTCACAGTATGATTTTCAATCGAATTGGTAAAACCCGATAAATTAAAATACGTGTGGTTGGTAAGCGACAATGGTGTGTCCGCATCTGTACTTGCTAGATAACGGACACTCAACACATTGTCATTGTCCAAACTATAAAAACAAAAAACTTTAACATTTCCGGGAAAACCTTCTTCTAAATCAGTACTTAATAGGGACATTTTCACCCCTACTTTGTCTCCGTTCATTTGGATTTCGCTTTCCCACATTTTCTTATCAAAACCTACTGCACCTCCATGTAAATTGTTGTTACCACAATTAGCGGCTAACAAATATTCTTTTCCGTTTAAAGTAAATTTAGAATCCTTAATTTGCGATGAATATCTTCCGACAACTGATCCAAAATAAGGTGCATTATTCTTGTATTCTTCTGAAAAATAACTTTCAAACTTCTCAAAACCACATACCAGTTCGTCATGACTTCCATCGCTGTTAGGCACTGTAATTGAAGTTATTGTCGCTCCAAAATCCATTATTTTTACAACCATTCCGTTGTCATTGGACAAAGTATATTGCGTTACTTCATTGTTATGATGCGTTCCGAATTTTGATTTAGTTACTTCCATTTTTTATTTTTTTTTATACAAATACTTTATTACAAATAGTAGTTGCTAGTCAATATTATACTTTCAATTAAGCTACTATTTTGTTTTGCCACTGATTCAAAGATTAAAATCGATTTAATAAACATTTCGATAACAAATCTTTTTAATCGAAACGATTTTATCTAACTTCCTTTTAGTTCTATTTATATTAGATTTTTGAGGATGACTTTTTAAACACTATTCTCAATTGCATGATAATATTGAGGGTTTAATCAAAATCTAATTTCGGCTAAAGCCATTTTAATTAATTAAATTGAACCTTTAGCTAAAGCTAAAGGCAATTGAATTCAGTTTTTATGATCAAAAGTTAGCAACTCTCTGTCAAGTTCGAACGACTTTCTTTATTTAATCCGATTCCTAGTTGATGAAAACATAAGATGACTGTCTACTTTCGTTTTAGGCTTCACATTATTTACATTTTATAAGGTGCTAATTTCTCCCAATTGAATATCACACCCGTGCCGGGATAATCCGGTGCTACTGCTCTGTGATTTTCTACCACCAAAGGACGTGTAGTATATTCGTCTATAGGGAAACTGTGTACTTCTAACCAACCTGAATTGGGTTGCGAAGAAACCAAACTTACATGTAGTTCTTGCATTCCGTGAGAGCAAGCAGGAATATTGTGTTTATCGGCTAATCTAGCCGCTGCTAACCATCCTGTAATTCCACCACAATTGGAAGCATCAGGCTGAATAAAAGACAATTTTGCTTGGTCAAAAGCGTATTCAAATTCGTGAATGGTGTGTAAGTTTTCGCCCATTGCTAAAGGAAATCCAGTTTTATCAACGATTTCGCCGTAGCCTTTGTAATCGTCTGGGATGATTGGTTCTTCAAACCAAGTAATATCGTATTGTTTGAAACCTTCAATGGCGCGAATTGCTTTTTCTTTAGACATGGAATAATTAGCATCGACCATAAAAGTTACGTCCGGACCAACAAATTCACGCACTGCTTTGATACGTTGTAGATCCTCTTCAAGATTCTCACGTCCAATTTTAATTTTCACCGCTCTAAATCCAGCATCCATGTAGCCTTGCATGTTGCGCAAAAGCTTTTCAATTGGAAATTGCAAATCGATTCCACCACAATACGCTTTACACGTATTGCCTTCACCACCTGCCATTTTCCAAAGTGGCTGGCCTGCTTTTTTACATTTAATGTCCCAAAGCGCAATATCAATCGTTGAAATAGCAAATGAAGCAATACCGCCACGACCTACATAATGTACGTGCCATTCCATGAAGTCGTAAATTCCATCAATATCAGTTCCATCTTTTCCCACCAATACCGAAGCAAAATCATGCTCTACCATTGCTTTGATCGCGTAACCACCTTTACCGCCAGTATAGGTATATCCTGTACCTTCTGAACCATCTTCAAGTGTAATTGTAGTGGTAACCAATTCAAAATGAGAATGATCTCCGTGTTTTGCATCATTTAAAATTTCAGGTAACGGCACCTTAAATAATTGCACTTTTACATTTTTAATTGCAGTATTCATCTGTTACTTAATTTGTTATTTTAATTTTATCTTTATTTCTGCTGGTTTTGCAGCTCCTAAATTGGCGCTTCTGTGACTTGGTAATGCATTCGAAATTAGCAATTTATAATTTCCTTTGATCCATGTTTTTTCACCCTCTAAATTGGTTTGTTTTAAATCTTCTTCAGTCAGGTTAAATGTTAGCTTTTTAGTTTCTCCTTTATTTAATGGTACTCTTTGGAAACTTTTTAAGGCATAGAAAGGCAAAAAGTCTTTGGTGTCTTCGGGTACTAAGTACATTTGAATCACATCTTCATAATCTTTGTCCCCACTATTTTTTACATCTACAGACACTGAAATCCTTTTTCCTTTTTTGATAATTGTCTCTGAGGAGCTAGGATTTTTAATTTCTAAAGTGCTGTACGAAAGTCCAAAACCAAACGGATACATCGGTTCTTCGGTCATGTATTTATAGGTTCTGCCTTTCATGCTATAATCATCAAAAGGAGGCAGCTGCTCCACATTTTTTGGAAAGGTAATTGGCAAGTGACCAGAAGGTGCTACATCGCCAAAAATGACATCAGCCACGGCATTTCCTCCTTGTTCACCTGGATACCACATCAAAACAATAGCATCAACATAAGGTTCTACTTCGTCTAATGAAACGGGACTTCCTGTTCCTAAAACCAAGATAAGCGGTCCTTTTTTGTTTTTACTTACTGCTTTTATATAATCAATTTGACTTTGCGGTAATTTTAAATCTTTACGGTCTCCTTTGTGTTCCGAAGCAATAGCATCCACTTCTTCTCCTTCAATTTCGTTTGAAATACCCGCTACTAATACTGTTGCATCAACTGTTTTGGGCACTTGCACCGCCCAGTTCAATGGGTTTAAATTATTTTGAAAAGGCAATACTCCCAAACGATATTCTACAGAAGTTCCTAAAGATACCTTCTCGGTAATTCCTTCTAAAACGGTCACCATATTGGGCGCAGATCCATAATAATTGGCCAACAATATATCTGTTGAAGCCGCGAACGAACCTGTAACATATAAGGTTTTAATATTTTTATCCAAAGGCAATACATTGTCCTTATTTTTCAACAGTACAATGGATTGCTGCGATGCTTTTCTGGCAACTGCTTTATGCGCATCGGAGTTGATTACTTCAATACCAATGGTATTGTATGGATTGCTTTCGTCTTTGTCAAAAAAACCTAATTGAAAACGAATTAAAAACAGTTTTTTCAAACGCTCATTAATCAACTCTTCGGTAATTAATCCTTTATCCAGCGCCGATTTTATATTTTTATAGACCCAACCACAGTTCAAATTCACTCCTGTTTTTAAAGCAAGTGCAGCGGCTTCCTCCACAGTTTTTACTTTTTTGTGTCCTTTCATAATGTCCACTAGAGCACCACAATCAGATACGATATAACCCTCAAATCCCCATTGCTTTTTTAAGATGTCATCCATCAAAAGCTTGCTTGCATTGGCAGGATCACCATAAACAGCATTGTAAGCCCCCATGATTCCTTGTACTTTCCCTTCTTGTACCAATGACTTAAAGGCTGGTAAATAAGTTTCGTACAAATCTAATTTGGAAGGATTGGCATTAAAACTATGACGCAATGCTTCCGGTCCAGAGTGTACGGCAAAATGTTTTGCGCAAGCGGTGGTTTTAAAATACTTAGGATCCTTACCTTGTAAACCTTCTACAAAAGCAACTCCAATTTTGGAAGTCAAAAAAGGATCTTCACCATAGGTTTCTTGACCTCGACCCCAACGAGGGTCTCTGAAAATATTGATATTGGGCGACCAAAAAGTCAATCCCGCATAAATACCCCTATTTCCAATTGATTTTGAAACTTGAAACTTGGCTCTTGCTTCATCCGAAATAGCGTTCGCCACTTCTTTAATCAAACTAGGATTAAAAGTAGCGCCCATCGCAATACCTTGCGGAAAAATAGTGGCTTTTCCATTTCGGGCAACACCGTGAAGTGCTTCGTTCCACCAATTGTATTCAGGAACTCCTAAACGAGGAATTGCAGGGGTATCTGAAGTAAATTGACCACATTTCTCATCAATAGTCATTGCATTCAGCAACAAATCAACCCTTTTTTCAAAAGACAATGATTCGTCAAACCATTTTTGGTGCTGACTTTTCACCGTTGATGCTGCTATTAAACAAGCGCAAAGGATTATATTCGAAATGTATTTACTAAAAAACTTCATCTATTTTTATAATTATGCGCTACTTTAACTCAAGTTGTTGAACACCAGAATAAGCATCGCCCCGCATTTTTTCAAAATCCTTCACCATTTCTGATAATTTCTTCGGATTTGATTTTGCTACATTATTTTTCTGAGCGGGATCTTTTTTTACATTGTATAATTGATAACTTTTTTCCATTCCAGTTTCAATCTGAACGTCGGCTATTACAGCGGGACCTTCATAAGGTGGAATCATCAACCAATCTCCCTTTCTCAGTAATGTTTTTGTATTCGCTTCAAGTATCAAAGAAGTTCTTCCTTTATCACTTTTTCCTAAAAAAACAGGCAAAATATCTTGACTATCCGTTGGACTTGCCTTTGCATCAATTAAGGTTGCCAATGAAGCCATCAAATCCATTTGACACACTAAGGCATCGGATACTTTTGGCTTAATCGTTCCTTTCCAATACGTGATGAAAGGAACATGAGCACCCGCATCTAACAGACTGTATTTGCCTCCTCTTAAACCTCCTTTGGGGTCATGATTTCCTAATTTTTCAACCGCATCATCTTCATATCCATCATTTAAAACTGGTCCATTATCACTAGAAAAAACAATCAAAGTATTCTCTAACATTCCTTCTGCTTCTAAACTTGCTACAAATTGACCAATTATCCAATCGGCCTCAAGGATTACATCGCCACGTGGTCCCATACCCGATTTACCTACAAAACGAGGATGCGGTGTTCTAGGAACATGAGGTTCTTGTAAAGCATAGTACAAAAAGAAAGGTTTGTTTTTGTGTTCTTTTACATAAGTGGTCGCTTTTGCTAAAAAATGATCCGCCATATCTACGTCTGACCATTTTGCAGATTGTCCCCCTTTCATAAAACCAATTCTAGGAATTCCATTGACAATACTATTGTTATGTCCATGGTGCCATTTCATTTTTAGTAATTCAGGATTTTCAATTGCTGTAGGTTCTCCTGGGAAATTCTTATGGTAATTAACTTCAATTGGATCTTTAGGATCTAAGCCAACCACATTTCCATTCTCAATATAAACCGTAGGCACTCGATCTTGCGTTGCCGCCATAATATGTGAATAATCAAAACCTACTTCATTGGGTCCAGGAGAAATGTGTGCATTCCAGTTCACATTTCCTGTTCCTAAACCTAAATGCCATTTTCCGATAACGGCAGTTTCATATCCTTTTGACTGAAAAACCTTTGCAATTGTTTCTTGCTCGGTAGAAATCAACAAAGGAGCTGTTCCTGGTAAAATTTTGGCATCTTTATTACGCCAAGGATACACCCCTGTTAAGATTCCATACCTACTTGGAGTACAAGTAGCAGAGGTCGCGTAACCATTTTTGAAAAGTATCCCCCCATTGGCCAACTTATCAATATTTGGTGTTTGCAATGCAGTAGCACCATAACAGCTTAAGTCTCCATAACCCAAATCATCAAGGTAAATTAAAACTACGTTGGGGCGAGTTGTTTTAGTAACCTTAGTCTGAGCCAAGCAAGTTGTAGCGATTGTTAAACAAAGAAACGTTGCAAGTTTTAAATAGGGGGTAATTTTCATAATAATTGTGTATTAACTAAGCTTTATGTCTAATGTAAAATGTTTTCTTTTCTAAATATTGTTCAAAACCATATTTACCATCTTCACCACCAGAACCAGATAATTTATATCCGTTGTGGAAGCCTTGGTGCTGCTCACCATGACCACGGTTTACATAAATTTCTCCGTACTCTAATTCGTCATTACATTTCATAATCGTGTTCATGTCATTGGTAAAAACCATCGCAGCCAAACCATATTCACAATCATTGGCAAAACCAATAACTTCTTCAAAAGTTTTGAATTTTAAAACAGGTAAAATTGGTCCAAAAGACTCTTCGTGAACAATAGTCATGTCTTGCGTAACATTGGTCAAAACAGTTGGTTCAAACCAATATCCCTTTTCAAATCCAGCACCCGTTGGTTTGTTTCCACCAGTGGCAACGGTTGCTCCTTCTTTGACACTCACAGCAACTAAATGTTCCATTGCTTTCAATTCCGCAGCGTTTACTTTTGGTCCCATATCTGTTTCTTCCAACATTGGATCACCTACTTTTAACGCTTTTACTTTTGGAATGAATTTTTCCATAAAAACATCATAGATATCCTCGTGCAAATACATACGTTCGTTACAAGTACACACTTGACCACAGTTGTCAAAACGCGAATGTAAGGCAGCATCTACAGCCGCATCGATATCAGCATCAGCAAAAACGATAAAAGGTGCTTTTCCTCCTAATTCTAATTGAACGTGCGTTAAGTTATCTGCTGCATTACGAGCAATATCCTGACCTACAGGTGTAGAACCTGTCATGGTAACCATTTTAGTGATTGGGCTTTTTACCAAAGCATTCCCCATAGCTCTACCTGGACCTGTAAGAATGTTGATAACCCCCGCAGGAATACCTACTTTATTGGCAATATTTCCTAACTCTAAAGTAGACAAAGGAGTTTCAGAAGTTGGTTTAATAACAATACTGTTTCCTGCAATCAAAGCCGGTCCTAATTTACGAGCCGCTAAAGCAAAAGGAAAGTTCCAAGCCGTGATGGCAACGATTACGCCACGAGGCACTTTCTGAATCCAAATTTGCTCATTGGCATTATCAGAAGGAATAATATCTCCTTCGATTCTACGAGCGCCTTCACAAGCATACTCGATAAAAGATGAAGCTACCGCTACTTCAAAACGAGCTACCTTTAATAATTTACCTTGCTCTTTTACAATTAATTGTGCTAGGTATTCAGCATTTGCTTTAATTTCGTTCGAGAATTTATATAGTAACTCTGCTCTTTCTCTGGCAGGTTTTTTCTTCCACTCTTTTTGAGCTTTATCTGCAAAAGCTAAAGTTTCTAAAGCTTCTTCAGCAGTACCGTTTTGTACTCTTGCCACCACTTCTTCAGTTGCGGGACTTAAAACGTCAATTGTTTCTCCAGAAGTAGAAGTTCTCCACTCTCCGTTTATAAATAATTGGTATTCTTTAATTTCAGCCATTTTACTCCAATTTTAAATATTAATATTAACGTCCCATCCAGCCACCATCAACAAGCATCGTTGTACCGTGCATGTAAGACGCTGCTTCAGAGCATAAGAAAACAGTTGGTCCAGCAAAATCTTCTGGTTTACCCCAACGACCTGCTGGTATTCTTGATAAAATAGATGCAGAACGAATTGGGTCATTACGCAAGGCTTCTGTATTATCAGTATCAATATATCCTGGAGCAATAGCGTTTACATTTACACCTTTACCTGCCCATTCGTTAGCAAAAGCCATTGTTAATTGACCGATAGCTCCTTTACTGGCAGCGTATCCTGGAACTGTAATTCCACCTTGGAATGTTAATAAAGAAGCTGTAAATACTACTTTGCCACTTCCTCGACCAACCATATCTTTACCAATTTCTCTAGTCAAGATAAATTGTGCATTTTGATTTACTTCGACTACTTTGTCCCACATTTCATCTGGGTGCTCTGCTGCTGGCGCTCTAAGAATAGTTCCTGCATTGTTTACTAAAATATCAATCTGAGGAAAGTCAGCTTTGACAGCTTCAATAAAGGCATACAAAGACTCTCTATTACTAAAGTCACAAGCGTATCCTTTAAACTTTCTTCCTAAAGCAGTTACTTCTTTTTCAACTGCACTTCCTTCTGTTTCTAATGAAGCACTTACTCCAATCACGTCAGCACCAGCTTGCGCTAAACCAATAGCCATTGCTTTTCCAATTCCTCTTTTGCAACCTGTTACCAAGGCTACTTTTCCTTTTAAACTAAATGTATCTAAAACACTCATTATCTTTTTTTTTTAAATTATTTATTCTTAGTATTAAAAACGATTCCCGATACATTTCTTGCTCCTTTTCACTCCACAAAAAACACTCGAACAGACGTTTTTAATAATTACACTAACGGATTACAATTGGCAGTCCATCAATACTTTTAATCCTTCTGGATTTTTGTCGATGTTTTCAAAAACCTGTTGAATATTACTTAACGGTTGTACATCGGTAATCATTTGTTCAAAAGGCAATTCGTTGGCAGTGATCAATTCAATTGACTTTTCATAATCTTCTTTCTCGTAAACACGCGCTCCGATTAAGTTTAATTCTTTCCAGAAAAATTTAAACAAATCCACTTCTTTTTTAACCCCGTGTATAGCTACCATTACAATTCGCCCACGAATACCAGCTACCTCACACATGATATCTAAAGCGGGCTGTACACCAGCTACTTCAAATACAACATCAGCTCTGCGGTTTTCCGTTTTGCTCTTTACATATTCAACTAAATCGACCTCAATTGGACTTACAGCGTCAAAACCAAGTTCTTTTGCTTTTGCAATACGATTTGGATTTACTTCTGAAATAATAACCTGCGCCCCTACTTCTTTAGCTACCATGGCTACTAATAGTCCGATTGGGCCTCCTCCTAAAACGACTGCTGTTTCTCCTCTTACCAATCCACTTCTGCGAACATCGTGTGTTGCTACAGAAAGCGGTTCAATTAGTGCCGCTAATTTTAAATCTGTAGAAGCTTTTAATTTATGAAGGACGAAAGTGGGCACATTCCAATATTGTTGCATCGCACCTTCACTATCAATTCCGATAAACTTCAACTCTTCACAAATGTGATTGAAACCTTTATCAGATGCTTTTACTTTTCTATCATCTAAAGGACGCACTACAATTTTGTCTCCCACCTCAAAATCCGTAACGCCTTCTCCAACTGCATCTACCACACCTGACATTTCATGCCCGATTGTTTCTGGAATACTTACGCGTTTGTCCATCATTCCGTGGTAAATGTGTACATCGGTTCCACATACTCCTACATAGGCAACTTTAATTCGTACTTCACCTTCAGCAGGTGCTACAATTTCTTTATCAATTACTGAAAAGGTTTTATTACCTTCATATCTAGTTGCTTTCAATTTATTTTTATTTTAATATTATTATTATTTATGCATGTTTTCAGCTTTCTCTTCTTTTCCTTTAACTGATTTTTCACCTGGAGCCACGTGAGTTGTTTTTCTTTCCGATGAGAAACGCATGATACTTTGATAATTCCAGTTGTTGTATTTATGAGTGAGTCCCCAACGCAAAGCTTCGGTTGGCTCTTTTTCATTATCGGCAGTTCTGTTTATACCAATGGCATGTGGAGCATCTTTTATAGAAGCTTTGATTTCAAAATTGATTCCGTCAGGTGACCACTGTATCGTGTTTTTTTCAGGTCCATCGGTCGTGATTAAGGAAGCAATTCCGCCATTATAAGGCCATACACAAATTTCGTGACCACTATTACTAATTGGGTTATAAGGTGATTTTACATAAGGGCCAAGAGGATTATCTGCTATAGCAACCCCATGACGAATTTGACGACCACCGAAAGTCATTTCTTCTCCCATTTGTTCCCCTTTGTAATACAAATAGAATTTTCCTTTATAAGGCAAAATACAAGGGTCGTGTGTTTTATGACTATCAAAATCCCCTTTTTTCTCTACCAGAAAACGGTTGTCTTCCGTACCTTTCCATATACCATTTTCAGCTGGGGCCAACACTGGAGCATCCAATTTTGTCCAAGGACCATCTGGCGAAGTTGACCAAGCCATACCTACTTTTTCTTTTACACGTACATTGTATATTCCTTCGACAGTTTGGTAGCATAAATAATATTTTCCATCCCATTTCATGATTTCAACAGTAAAAACCGAACGATCATCGTAAGAACCTTTTTTCCCTCTTGCCACTGCTATGCCTTCTTCTTTCCAAGTCCAACCATCTGTAGAAGTAGCGTACCAAATATCACATCGATCCCACGGAAATACTTTTTTATTTTCCATATCCCCACCAAAACCTTCAGTAGGTCCGGTGCTTTTAGAATACCACACATAATACTTGCCGTTTTCCTGGATAATTCCACTTGGATCACGACGCACTACTCCCTCTTCATAAGCCAAATCACCTTTTAAGGTTTGTGGTTCACCAAATTCAATAAACCATTCGTTTCCTAAAGATTGATCCCATTTTAAGGCTCTTTTAGTAGCCGCACTTAAATGATCAACATCTTTAATACCATATTTGTCTTGATATTTTATAGCCAATTCTCTAAGCTCTTTCTCCTCTTTTTTAGACTGAGCTGTAGCCGATGTAAATGCCAACCCTAAAGAGAGCATGCCCATCATTACTGTTCTTGTTGTAGTATTCATACGTATCGTTTTTTTTAATTAGTTTATTTTTGAGTAATTTTTATTGTATTGCTTTCTAGATTGCTTGTTTTAGCTTTTATACTAATGTTTGAAGATTGGTCTTTTTTGGATTGTATAATAAATAGGCATCTTCCTTGACTCAAGACAATTTTATTAGACTGAAAATCCTGTACATTACCCACAGCTCCATTATCAATCCCTAGAACTTTAGCTTTTCCTTCAACCGTAAAGCTAATCTCAGGATTAAAAGTTTTTATTGGATTACCATCAGCATCAACAACTTGAGCTACAATGTGAGCCACTTGATAACCGTCTGCATTTATCAATGTTCTATCCGTTGTCAACTTAATAGCATGGGGTTTTGAAGGCGTTATTAATTTCGTTTGAACAGTTTTTCCTTTATGAGTGCCTTTAGCGTAAAGTGTACCTTTCTGATACGGAACAGACCACTTGTAAATATGATCTTCAAAATCTGCCAATTTTTTCTTCCCAAGAGACACTTCATTCAAAAACAATTCTACTTCATCACAATTGGAATAAATTTCTACTATTGTTCTAGTACCGTTTGCATACTCCCAATGTTCATTTACATCTTGCCAAACCCATAGCGCTGTTTCCCAGGCACCTTTTTTCTTTTCAACAGGCTGCCCTGTTTTTTCATCAACTTTATAATTTGATTTTTCTTCTGTTTGGGTAGCAATGTATAATTCAGGTGCATCATTCCATAGCGACTTCATCATGTGGTAAGAAGGCTTTTCAAATCCCGCAAAATCAAGCATACCGCTGTCAGTTCCTTTTTTTGGCCATCTTTTGTTAGATTCTCCCAAATAGTCAATTCCAGTCCATAAAAAAGTTCCAGATACAAACGGACGATCCAATATGGCTTTCCATTCATGCCATTGTACCAAATTCTCAGTACCCATTATAATTTTATTTGGATAGTTTTTATGTCCGTAGTCATACATTACGCGACGGTAACTGTAGCCCAAAATATCTACTGCATCTCCAAAACCGTTTATATGACTAACCGATGGCAATATGGAATTTGCAATAACATATCGGGTTGTATCCATTTCTCTCGTCCATTTTGCCAATTTATGAGCTGTTTCACCAATATTGTATTTTTCTTTTGGACTGGTTTCATACCTTCTCTTAATTTCTTCTGGACCAATAGGTGGAATAGACCAGAAATAATTACCATCCCAATTCATATTAAAGAAACCCGTTGCATCAACTGATCTTTGATATGTCCACTCTATTTCGTTACCAATGCTCCACTGAAAAATTGAAGCATGATTTCGGTCGCGTAACATCGTGTTTTTTAAATCACGTTCTGCCCAGTCCTGAAAATGTTCGCCATAACCACGTGTAATGTAATCTACCGACTTCTCTTTCATATTCAAGCGTTTGTCTTTTGGATTATCCCATTCGTCAAAAAACTCATCTTGAACCAGAAATCCCATCTCGTCACACAAATCGATAAATTCTGCCGATCCTGGATTATGAGAAATACGAATCGCGTTTACTCCTGCTTCTTTCAACTTCACAAAACGTCTTCTCCAAACATCCTTAGGCACAGCAGCACCAACCAATCCTCCATCATGATGCAAACACACTCCTTTTATTTTCATGTTTTTGCCATTCAAATAAAAACCAGTGTTAACATCAAACTTTATAGTACGCACACCAAAAGTCGTAATCGTTTCATCAACCGATCGTCCATTTTGTCGAATCGTGATTTTTGCATGATAAAGGTTGGGAGAATTCACATCCCATAAAGCAGGATTTGCAATAGTTGTTCTTAGCGCTAGTTCTTTTTCTTTTCCTGCATTCAAGCTAAGTTTCGTCGTTTCTTCTGCTACCTTCTTATTAGTAGCGTCTAGAATTTCGGCAACTACTTCAAAATCCTGAGTCGTATCAAAAGCATTCTTTACTTTAACTTCTACATTTACTTCACTTTTTTCTTTTGTAACTGCAGGAGTTGTGATATAAGTACCCCAAATAGGAACGTGCAATTTGTTTTTGGCAATTAATTTTACATTTCTATAAATTCCCGAACCTGTATACCAGCGGCTGTCAGCGTATCTTGAATGATCTACCTTTACTTTCACCGTATTTTTATTATCACCTATATAAGGAGTGATGTCATAATAAAATGGAGAATATCCATAAGGATGCTCACCCAGCTTTTGATCATTTAACCAAACTTCGCTGTTATTATAAATTCCATCAAAAAGAATATAATGTAAGGTATTGGATTCTTTACCTAGTGAAAAATCTTTTTCATACAAACCAATTCCACCTACTTTATATCCAGTAGCTCCTTCTCCTTTAATAGAGTCAAAACTAAAAGTGGCACTCCAATCATGCGGTAAATTAATTTCTTCCCAGTTATTCACACCCGCCTGTTCTGCTCTTTCCAATTTAAACCTCCAGTCAAAATTAAAATCAGAACTAGTCCCGTCTGTTTTTGAAGCTGTACAACCATATAAAGCCATACACAATATACTTCCGTAAGAAATCTTTTTCAGTACATTATACCTCTTCTTTTTTAAATTCTTTTTCACTCTATGTTTTTTTAATTAACTATAAAGAGATTGTTTCTCTTTTAACTATTTGTGTTTTTTTATTGAGTTTCATTATTCTTTTATTCTGAACATGACAGAATAATCAAATAGACAATCCAAATAAAAAATTAAGTATCGGATTACATTAAGCAACAATGATCGTTAGTATATTTATTTCACAAATTCATTTCGCAACAAATTTGTCTTTTAATATAAAATTATATATATCATAATTTAAATAGATTTAAATAGCACAATACATATAAAAACCTTTTATTTTTTATGAATAAACAGCATTAGCAAATATGGTGATAATAAGAGATATAGTAACATATAAGCAACTAGACATAAACTGAACATTGCTAAAATCGAGAGGTATTGCACACAAAATAAACTAGACAATTTTTATATTGCACTTGTTATTAAGTACAATACTATAAGCAAACCCCATTAACTTACATTTTTTTCATATAAATTTAATCATCAAGATTTATGAAATTCCTATTTAACCGACAAGCACCCGTAAAAAGAAAAAAACCAAAGAAATTTGAATTCATTCATTCTTTGAATTTAAAAAAGTATTTTACTCTACTTATTGTACTCTTTTTTTCATTTTCGACAACCGCCCAGAAAACATATAAAGAAAATGAGTACCTCCGAAAAGCCAAAGCCATAAAATATATTGACTCGAAAAAAGCCATTTATTATTACAAAAAAAGTATTGAAAAATATAAGATAGAAAAAGACACTTTCAACTTAATACACAGCATAAGCGAACTTGCCGATTTATACGGACATAGTGTCGATTATGGAAATTCCTACGATTTGTACTGGAAAGCATTATTACTTGCTGACCAATCTAAAGACGATTTCTCCAAAGCCACTATATACCATGCTTTGGGCTGGCTTTATAGTTTTTACCAACGGGATGATGAAGCCTTAAAATATTTTACCCTTTCTCATAAATTAAAAGAAAAACTCGTTGCTGCAAATGAAATGGATAACGGATACATTGTGAGCGATTATTTTGCATTAGTAAATTTTTATCGTGTAAATGGGAATTACAAAATGGCCAAAATTTACCTTGATAGCTGCTATATCTCCAAACAAAAAACAAAAAACAAAGCCAACAATGGCTATATCGAGGCCGAAGCTGGTTTTCTTGCCGCTACTGATAAAAAGTTTGATGCCGCTATTTCAAAATTACTAGAGGCAAAAAATTATTTTGAAAAAAACGACAAATCCTACCTTATTATTATCAATTCTTTATTAGGAAATGTATATAAAATGAAAGGAGATTATACTCAGAGCGAAATTTATTTAGAAAAATCATTAGCCTTATCCAAAATATACAAAAGCCATGCGAATTATAAATTAATGGATCATACTGCTCTGGCCACAGTTTACTCTAAAAGCAACAAGTACAAACTTGCTTATTTTCATGCAAATGAAGCTATGACATTGAATAATAAAATATTTGGCCGAAAAAGCAAGAACAATCAGCACTTATTTGAAATAAATGACAAATACCGCATTCAAAAGCAAAAGGAAAAAGAACTATTAAAAGAACAGCATATAAAAGAACTGGAAAGCGAAGAAAATATTTGGTTTCTCAAATCGACAATCATGATAATTGTAATTCTATTTTTAATAATCTACGGGCATCAGCTGTTTAAAAACATTCGCAGAAAGCATCTTGCCGAAAAAGAATTATTAGCAAAAAAACAGGAGTTAGAGCTGATAAAAAATAGTGAGATTTTAGAATTAAAAAATAAGGAACTCACGTCATCTGCCTTACAGCTAATTGAAAAAGAGGAATTTATAGAAAAACTAAAGAAAAGCATTACCGAAAACAAAGAGAATATTGACAGCACCTCTATAAACAATATGCTAAAAACTATTCAAGGTTCTTCTGCAAGTAACTGGAAAGAATTCGAAGCCCGATTTACTGCCGTGAACCAAAGTTTTTATAAAAACCTTAAAGAGAAATATCCAGATCTGGGGCAAACTGATCTCAAAATATGTGCTTTGGTAAAGCTTAATTTTTCCAGCAAGGATATGTCCTCTCTATTAGGTATCTCTTTCGAAAGCGTACACACCTCAAGATACCGTTTACGCAAAAAGTTTAAGCTGGATAGAAATGAAAATTTAGCCGATTTTATTGCTTCACTTTAATCCATACTACACAATAGGAGACAAATAATCCAAATTAAACTGATATATACTGTCTTTTTACCTTTTAGCAATTAAAATCTTTTTAATGTGCGTCAACTATATGAGGAAATAATCTAACGCAGAATCTTGGCATAAAAATAAAATCCAAAATCAACTGCAAAACGCATATAAACTTAATACTAATAACTATAAAACAACCTCAATTCTGAAAATTAACCTGAATTCATCAAAGATTTATATAAAAACCAAATTTAATTTTACGAGTTTATTTTTAGTTATTCTTTAACTGAAAAAATCCAGACAAAATAGTACTATATAAGCAGTATTTTATCAAAAATTGAGTTTTGTCAAGATATAGTTGTGTCTAGTTTAGTTAGTTCAGTTGTTAAACGCCTTATTTTACTAAAAAAAATGCATGTCTGTTCAGTTTATATCTAGTTTAAAAAAAACCATTGATAATGTCATTTAAGTAATTTAGCAATCGATAAAATACGAAATCAATAAAAAATCCGGACTAAAATTTCATTATCAAAAAAAAAAAAAAAAAAAAAAACTAACCGTCAATTAATTTAACTACCAAAACTTTATGAAAAAAGAGTATAACTTTTGGAAAAAGACATTCCTTATAATGTTTTTTCTCTTGTTTCTTTGTGCATTCGATGTGAGTGCACAAAACAAACTTACTGGAAAAGTAAAAGATGAAAGTGGGCTACCAATACCAGGGGTAACAATTAAAATCCAGGGATCTACAACTAGTACCTCTACAGATATGGATGGAAGCTATGAAATGGAGGTGAGTGAAAAACAAACCTTAGTTTTCTCATTTATGGGATACAGAACACTCACAAGAACTGTTGGCACTACTAAAAAGTTAGACATTCAGATGCAGCCTGATACGCAAATTTTAAATGAAGTTGTGGTCGTAGGTTATGGAACTCAAAAGAAAAAAGAGGTTACAGGTGCTGTTGCTACCGTAAAGGCAGACCTTATTGCGAAAGCTCCAGTAGCAGATGTTGGAGAATCATTACAAGGCCAAATTGCTGGGGTTAACGTTCAGGCTGCTAGTGGGCGTCCTGGTGAAGCAACTAATATCCAAATTAGAGGAGTTGGTTCATTGACAGGTTCATTAGAACCATTGTATGTAGTGGATGGAATTCCTTATCAAAGCAACCCAAATATCTCACCTGATCAAATTGAATCATTAGACGTATTAAAAGATGGTGCTGCTGCCTCCGTTTATGGTACTAGAGCCTCAAATGGTGTTATCTTGATTACTACTAAAAGAGGTAAAAAGGGAAAAATTAGTATAGATTTCAATGCTTATTCGGGTATCCAAAATATTACTTCAGGTACACCTTTAATGAATACTCAGCAGCAATTGTTTGAGGATTATACAACAAAGGCAATGTTGTCTAGCCAGTTACCAACTTTTTTTATTACAACACCAGAACTTTTAGACTATGATAGTGACTACGTTGGCGACGTACAAAACAACAATGCTTTAATTACTAATTACGGACTAGGTGTTTCTGGTGGAACACAGGATTTAACATTGAATTTTAATTCAAATTATTATAACCAAGAAGGAGTTTTAATTAACTCTGATTTTGATAGATTAAGTAACCGCATTAATGGTCAATTTACAAAAGGTAAATTCAAAGCGTTTGTAAGTATGGGGATGACTGTAGAAAATAGAACGCAAGAACCATGGTCTTTATATGAATATGCTATTGGACAAAGACCATGGCAAATTCCATTAAGCGATGTACAGGGATCCGGGTCTAGTGTTGATTATCCTGTAGAAAATGCTATTTATTATGGCTATTTGGCAAGAGAATTACAAAATGTTGACAAAAGAAAAGTTACATCAAGCAATATTGCCGTTAATTTACAATATGAAATAGTAAAAAACTTAACCTATAAATTAAATATAGGTAAAAGTAATTGGGATTATAGAAGGTCTTTTTTCCGTCCACAAGTATTGGTATATGGTCTTGATGGCTCATATAATGCAACTGCCTCAAGAGCGGATGCATTATTGAACGAAGATTACACTTTTACAGACAGATCTACTATAGAAAACATCCTGGATTATAAATTAAATTTAGGTAAACATTCTTTGAACTTTACTGGAGTAGCCTCACGCGAAGAATACAATTCGAAACAAGTTGGTGTAGGTGTAATTGGTTTATTAAGCAATGAAACGCCTTCTTTAGGTTCAGGTCAGGCAGGAACAAAACCAACAAGTTATGATTACACAAATAGCATTAGTGGTTTATTAGGTAGAGTACAATATAACTACAATGATCGTTATTTAATATCAGCTAGTATTAGACGAGATGGTTCCTCAAACTTTGGACCTGATAACAGGTACGGTACTTTCCCGGGTGTTTCTGCTGGTTGGAATATATCTGAAGAAAAATTTTTCAAGGATGGTGCTATCAACAAAGTAGTAAACAGCTTAAAATTAAGGGCAAGTTATGCTCAGTTAGGTAACCAAAGTATCCCTCCATATACGTATGCGGGTCAAATTGAGTCAGGTGTAAATTACTTATTTGGTTCAGATCAGTCATTAGCAAATGGAGCTATACAAAGACGTTTCTCTAATCCAGATGTAAAATGGGAAACAAGTATTTCAAATAATATTGGATTGGATTTAGCTATGTTTCAAAACAAGTTAACTTTTACTGCTGATATCTACAAGAATGACAAAAAAGATATGTTATTGCCTCAGCAAACTCCTGCGTCTGGTGGTACGTACAATCCCAACGCAGTCGATGTGTATAGCCCAATCATTGTCAATGCTGGAAATATGACTAACAAAGGTATTGAGCTAGCAATGAGCTATAAAAACCAAATGGGAAATGGTCTCAAATATAATATTTCTGGAACTTTTACTAAAAACGTAAATGAAATAACTAACCTTGATGGCATTGAAAGAGGTTATGGTAACGGACGTCCTACCAATTCATTAGGGAATGCTGTAGATTTTACTACATTCTTTGCAGTAGGTCATGAAGCTGGCGCTTACTTTTTACTAGAAAATGCAGGTGTTATAAAAGACGACGCAACTTTACTTGAGTACAAAAAAATAGAACCAAGTGCAATTTTGGGTGATATGCGCTACATTGATCAAAATGGTGACAATAAAATCACTGACGATGACCGTGTATATGCGGGTTCTGGTCAGGCAAAATTTGAATCAGGGTTGAATTTAGATCTAACGTACAAAAGTTTCGATTTTGGAATTCAGACTTATTTTTCTTACGGAGCTAAATTATTCAATGGTTCAAGATATTTTGCATACACACAAGGGAGACATTTAGACCAATATTCTATGTGGTCTCCTGAGAACCCTACTTCTGATGTGCCTTCAGACAGAGGAAATGCTTATCACAATAACGTTAGAGCAAGTTCTGATTATTGGTTAGAAGATGGTACCTACTTCAGAATTCGTAATTTAACTTTAGGTTATTCATTACCTGAATTGCTTATGACTCAGTACGGAATAAGTAAAATAAGATTGTATGTTACAGGTATGAACCCTTTCACTTTTACAAAATATACTGGTTACGATCCTGAAGTTGGTGGAAATGGAATCAGTACACGTGGTGTAGATAGCGGTAGTTATCCTGTTTCGAGAAGATTTGTGCTTGGTTTACAGGTTAAATTTTAACAACTTAAAATTAAATTAAAATGATACATAGAAAAATAAATATAAAAGTAAAACTAGCATCATTAGCGATATGCACTGTTTTACTTACTTCAGGTTGTAATGATGAGGATTTTTTGACTCAGGTAAATCCAAATACAATTACAAATCAAACTTTTTGGAAAACTACAAAAGATTTTCAGTCAGCCTTAACTACAGTTTATGGGGCTTTACAATTTCAATCAATAAGCGGTAATGGCCTAATTGAAGATGAAATTATGGCAGACTTAGGGGGTACTGAATCTTGGTACAGACCCTATGCTTACAGAAATTTCACTTTTAACGATGCCAGTGAAGCGGTCACTAACAAATGGGCAAATTTGTACACTGGAATATTTAGAGCCAATCAAGTAATAGAAAAAATTCAATCTGCTGACCCAAGTATTTTTGCTGCCGGTGAAAAAGAAAGTATTGAAGGCCAAGCCCGTACCTTAAGAGCTTTCTTCTATTTCTTAGTAGCTAATACTTATGGAGGAGCTGTTATTCATACAGAAGTTCCGCAAACAAAAGCAGATTTTAATGTAAAATTTAGCTCAATCGCAGAGGTTAATAGCCAAATTATCATTCCTGATTTGGAATTTGCTAAAGCCAATCTGCCAGAAACATGGTCTGGTAAAGACTTAGGTAGAGTTACTTGGGGTACCGCTACTTCTATACTTGGAAAAGTATATTTATTTGACAAACAATGGGGACCAGCTGCGACTGAATTTAAAAGTGTAATTGATTCAGGTGTTTATAGCCTGACTGCGAATATCATGGATAATTTTGATGAAGAGCACGAATTTAATAGTGAGTCAATTCTTGAAGTTGCCTATAGTGCAACTGAAAATCCAGGTGCTAACGGAAGTAATGTTGACGACACACCTTATGCAGCTGGAGCAGAAGCTTCAAATTTAGCTGTAGGGCTAGCGCAATTAAATTATGGTGGATTTAATACGATATTGCCTTCTTATTTCTTACACGAATTATACACTAATGATGCGGTAGATGTCACAAATCCAATAAACACTACTAATTTACAGTCTAAACGTCTTACTGCTACTATTGCCCCAAAAAATCTTGAAGGACAATATTATTTAAGAAATGTAGCTGAATTAAAAGGTTGGGGTTATGGTCAAAGTGCCTATGTTAAGAAATATACTAACTGGTATCATTTGGCTAACGAGGACGGAAACTCTAGAAGCGGAATTAACTGCAGGCAAATTAGATTGGCAGATATTTATTTAATGTATGCTGAAGCAGTTCTTAACAGCACTGGCGATGTAAATGAAGCTATTAAGTATATTGATTTTGTTAGAACTCGTGCGGGTGTAATTACATTAAAACAATATTTAGCAACAAATAGTAATACGTTTCCACAATTACATATAAGCAAAGAAGTACATGGTAATCAACCTTTAGTACCTCCTACAAAAGAAAATGTTTTAACACATATTCATAGAGTAGAAAGACCGCTTGAATTGGCTTTTGAAGGTCATAGATGGAAAGACTTAGTACGATGGGGAATTGCAAAATCTGTTTTCACTGAATTACTTGCAGATGAAAATTGGAGAGTGAAAAATTTTACAACTATAGCTAACAAAGCACCATTGTATATTATAGAAAGAATCAGGGATGATTTCAAGAATGCTGCTGTAACTTATACTCCAGCTAAAAATGATTATTTCCCTATACCATCGGTTGAGAGACAAACAAATAGTCAATTAAACAACTAATTTCAATACCACTTAAATTATGAAAACAAAACTTAAAATAGTAATTGCACTATTTCTTGTTGCAATAGGGTTATATTCATGTAGTGACATTTATGATTCTATCGATTTGAATGCGGCCAACAGCAGAATTATTGTTAGTTCACAAATGGACTATGGAAATAAAATTAGGGTAGGTAGCCACGAAACCTTTGGAGATATTTCAGCGGGGGTTGAGTCAAGACTTTGGACTTTTCCAGAAGGCGTTGTTGACATTGTAGATTCTGACAATGACGTTACTTCAACGGAACAGAATGTTAAAGCTATATTTAACGTTGTTGGAAAACATGAAGTAAAATTACATCAAGTTTTTAAAGGAGAAGCTTATACTACAGGAAGCACAAATCCTGTTGCCAAAGTATTAGATACTACGATAGTAGTAACCGTTTTAGCTCCAATAAGCATTGTTGTTAAAGCAAATTATTTAAATACAGACGGTACTTTAGGAGCAGAACTAAATGTAGTTAATGGTGCAAAAAATGAAGTACTAGCAGGAAGAACGATTAGATATACTTTGATTACTGAAGGGGAACCAGAAGCCTATCTTTGGACTATCGACGGAGGAGATCCTGCGACATCAACAACTGATACTAAAACAGTAGATGTAAGATATAAAAAACTAGGAACATTTGGATTTACTATCAAAGCCAATACCCCTCGCCCATTTGGTGAAGCAACAGTAATGCTTAAAGATTTTATCAACGTAATTCCATCGACTGACCCAGTTACCATGGATGACGCTCAAGTAATAGACGATCAAGGAAATATAGCTCTGAATTACAGTAGAGAAATGAATGCTGAAACATTAAAAGCATCTGATTTTTCTGTTACATTAAAAAACAAATCTGGTGCTACGCTACCTGTAACTATTTCTAGTGCGACAATAAGCCCAACTGAAGGTAATATTGTTCTTTTAAAATTAGCTGGGCAAACCTTGTACAACGACGACATTATTACTGTATCATACACAAAAGGATCGTTAACCACTGCAGATGCTGTTTTTGCTAGTTCATTTACAGATGTTGCTGTATCTTTCAAATCCGTTAATATTTTAGCTTCAACTACTTTTGATTATGGTTTTGAAACTTCAACTAGTGCTGACTGGGTATATCTTGGCTGGGGAGCTCCGTGGAACAAATTTACATCGGCGGTTACAAGTACAAAAGCACATGGCGGCAAAAAAAGCTTGTCCGTTCAAATAGATGCTCGTGGCGGTATGATTTTAGGTTATAATCATGGTGGCGATAAAGGAACTTTTAGACTTACTGCTGGCAAAACCTATTCTATGGGATCATGGGTTTATGTAGAAAGCTTAGGTGACAAAGCCTCTGTTCCTGATCTAAGATTATACTTTACTCCAAATACAGACTGGGGAATAGGTCCAAACCCTGGATTCTCAGCAGATTTTGCAGTTGGAAAATGGGTTTACAGTTCTGCACTAGTAAAAATCAATACAACTGCTGATTATAGTTTTATGCTTAGAAGTGACAACCAAGGTAACTCCTCTGCTTTAAAATTCTATATCGATGACATTACTGTTAGTGAAGCTAAATTAAGACCGTAACTAGTAATGATAATTTTAAACAAATAAGTGCAAGGGGCAGTAAATAATTTACCTATTTACTGCCCTTGCTTTCAAACAGACTTTCTAATACAAGCTATTTTTATACTCTCAAAATACCATGAAAAGAAACAAACGAATAGTGTTTCGTTACGCCATACTACTAGCGTGTGCCTTTCCTACTTATGCGCAAGTAAATGTAAATCTAAAACTTAACGTGAAACATTCCGTAGGAGGCATCTCTACTTTTGATCGTTCAAAATTCATAACAACGCATGCCAATCAAACAGAAACTGAATGGGATGGCGATAATGTTTCGCCCGATTTAAGAAATGAATTTTTAAATGGCCTAGATGTGTACCTAGGAAGAGATACAGGAGGAATTACTTATGTATTAAAAAATCAATTAAATCAAGATCCTGCCAGACCTGGTTTTGCGAATCCTACTCAAATCACTTCTCTAGGAAATTACAGTAAAAGTCAATATGCCCAAAAAACCAACCTTCATCAATACGAAAATAGAAAGAGTTTAGTTTTATGTGCTCAATTGCATCCGTTTTGGACTGGAACAGATCATCAACCCACTAATTCTGGCTGGTATTTAGCCAATGCCACTGCAACGGGTGAATATATGGGGCGTTACATCAACGCATTTAGTGGTGATGGAATTACAGGGCAAAAGAAACCCACTTATGTTGAAGTAATAAACGAACCTGATTATGACCTTTTAGGAGGATTAAAAGAATACACTAAATCGATAAAAGATATAGCCGACTTTCATAATGGTGTTGCTGATGCCATTAGAGTACAGGTCCCAAACGCTAAAATCGGGGGTTACACCAATGCCTTTCCTGAATTTGAAGTAGGAAATTTTCAGCGTTGGAACAATCGCGATAAATTATTTATGGACGTTGCCGGAAGCAAAATGGATTTTTGGTCTTTACACCTTTATGATTTTTCATCGATCAATAACGGAAAAAAACAATTGCGTTCCGGGAGCAATATTGAGGCTACTTTTGATATGATGGACCAGTATAGCGTAATGAAATTTGGTGTTACTAAACCCTATGTAATCTCAGAATACGGAGCTCAAACTCATGATTACAATAACAGTCAATGGAGTTCTTATAGAGATTGGTTGATTTTAAAAGCCATGAATTCCCAATTAATGGCTTTTCTTGAAAGACCCAATACTATTGATTTTGCTATTCCATTTGTAGTTACCAAAGCGGAATGGGGAATGTATAATGGAGTTCCATATTCTCATCGTTTGATGCGAAAAGCAAATGAACCAGCGAGTTATACCGGACAATGGGTTTATACGGACTTGGTAAAATTTTATCAATTATGGAAAAATGTTAAAGGTACACGAGTATATAGTAAGACGGATAATTTAGATGTTTTAACCAATACCTATATCGATGGTAATAAGGCTTATGTGATTCTAAACAATTTAAACTTCCAAGCAACTAAAGTAAACTTAAACCTTTTTAACATCAACAATACTGCCATTACAAGCATTAACAAAAAACAATTAACTCTTATAAATAACTTCGCTACACTAGAAGAAAGTACTGTGCCATCACCACTAACATCAGTTACACTAGGTGCCGAATCAACTATTATTTTAGAGTATACCTTTGCCAATGCCATAACAATTAATGAAACTTGCGACGAAACTAAATATTTTGCAACGACCTATTTGCAACCTATTAGCGCAAATCAGCCTATTAATTTTAGTGTAAATGGCGTTCAGAAAAGCACTTATGGAGATGCCGTATTAAGAATTGGTTTAGGAAGAGATCATGGACAATCTTTAAGTCCGATTGTCAAAGTGAACAATACTATTATCCCTGTGCCAACTAACTTCCGCGGTTATGACCAAGCAGAAAGAGATCGATTTTTTGGCGTTCTAGAAATTCCAGTGCCTTATAATCTTGTTACTGCAAATAATCAAATAGCAGTACAATTACCTGACACAGGTGGTCATGTGAGTTCAGTAGCATTACAAGTATATAATTTTAGTACTAATCTGTTATCAGTAGATCCAAAAACTTTCGAAAACGACAATACAATAACAATTTATCCTAATCCAGTTATTGACACCCTAACAATCAAAAATACGTATGCAAACGAATCAAACTCGACTGCAATGATATATGATGGTGCTGGGAAATTAGTAAAAAAAGAAATCCTTAGTAGTGCTAGAATTAATGTGAGTTCACTTTCAGAAGGGATTTATTATATCGTTTTTTTAAAAGAAAACAAGAAAATAGGGGCAGCAAAGTTTATTAAAAAGTAAAACACTCAATACTTTCTGTCCAGAACCATTTAGTTATCCCCTTCCCCTTAACTAAGAACTATTTGCATGATTTTTTCAAGCGTTTAACGAGTATAATAAAAAAACTTATAATTCATGGGAAATGTTTATATAAATAGTAGTTTACTTTCATTATAGTCTAGTTTTTGTCGAGTAACAAATTTACTTAAAAGAAAATTTAAACAATAATCTTACGAAAGAATAAAAGCATATACGCCATGCTTTTCTCAAAATATTAACAACTAAAACAAAAAAACCATGAAAAAAATTACATTATTATTAATTATGTTTGGCTTAAGTATAAGCACTACAAATTTGACTGCACAAGTTTATTATTCTACAACAATGAACGGAGGCAATACCTATGTTTCTAAGCCAGGTAGCTTTGCTGGTTATGCCTGGGGCGGAATTCCTAACTATACTTTTGATAATACAACTGCCAAAACAATAACTATTGAAATTACTAATTTTGACGCTACTAATCCTTCAGTTGGTAATACTATATATATAAATTTCTCTAGATCTGGTTTCGGAATAGCACCATTGGGTTGGGGTTCAGATAATTTAACTGTTTTAAAAACTTTATCCGCAGCAGACTTTACCAATGGAGCCGCAACTGTTGTTATCAGTTTACCTACTGGCACATTACCTATAGCTGAAACTCCTGGCTATGTACAAGGATATAATTATATTCTGCAAATTGTTGGATCTAATCCTTCAACCGATCAAAATTATGTAAATTACGTAGTAGGTGTAACGGAAACTTTAAGTACAAAAAAAACAAACAGAAACACTGTCGCTTTTTACCCAAATCCAGCTACTGAAGTAGTTACTTTTAATGCTGACTTAGAAACTAAAACTTATAAAGTCTTAAGTATGTCAGGTGCCCTAGTAAAAGAAACAGCAGCAACTAGTTCATTAAATGTATCGGATTTATCTAAAGGAACCTATATCATCGCTACAGATGCAGGTTCTGGAAAATTAATAAAAGAATAATTTCTAAATTGGTCTTTAACCACATAGCTCTGATTCGGTAATTAGAACTAAGAGGTTAAAGACAATTTGGTTTTAAAATAAAATAGCGAAATTCTAAACTACTTAAAAAATAGCACTTCATTCATTTGTCAAAAAGTGCTTAAAATTAACAAAACCAATTTTGTACTACTAAACTATAAATATAATAATCCTAAAATACGAAGCGAAATTCTTATATTTTCAACAATAAAAAAATATCCTTTTAGGATTAATTAGTTAAATTAAATAAAATGATTTTTAAACACGCCCTTACAGAAAAAACAAAATTTTTACTTATAGCTATAACATCTCTAGTGTATCTATGTAGTTGTAGCAGCAATAGTTCTGAGTCAGACATTATTCCTGATTACTCCAAACCTACAGCTCAAGACGATGTCCTTGTTGTTGATGAAAACAGCAGCACTGGAACTTCCAATCAGGTAAATGTTTCTTTAAATGATAATATCGGTCAAGATGGAGGTAAAGGAGATGATTATAGCCTATTATCTACTGCTAGCAACGGTACTGTAATAGAAGTTAAAGACGGTATTTTTGAATATGTTCCAAAAATAAATTTTTACGGATCCGATAGTTTTTCGTATACCTTAACAGATAAAAATGGAGACAAAGCAACTGCAAAAGTAAACATAACGATTAATACCCTAATTAAAGGCCTCACTGCAGAAGATTTCAAAAACATAGATCCAAATTATCCTTCATTTGTTTCAATTACAAATACAACTCCATCTGACATGAAATGGGTGAAGCAGGAAGACATGTCTGATGAATTTACAGCTTGGGATGCTACAAAATGGTATAAATCTACATGGAATTACGGTATACCCGTTTTCATGTCAACATCAAATAGCAACTCTGGTGTTACTGATGGTAATTTATGGATAAAAGCAACTTTAAACGAGAGTAATCCTGATGGAAGATGGTTTCAAACTGCTAGAATACATTCAAGAACTAAAATTAGCTATCCAATGTATACTGAAGCAAGAATAAAATCGGCTCATATTTCTGCATATAATACCTATTGGTTAAACAATGGAGACTCTTATAATAGGAATGAAATCGACATTATTGAGAATAATTCAAAACCATCATGCGGTTGTCAACCCAATTTTCCCACCCAAATGAATTCACAATATTTTCATGCTGATTCGGGAAAAACGCCAGGAGAAATTAGAAATTATGGAAACTTCAATCAAAGTGGTTTACTAGACGTAAATCCGTTGAAAGATGTAAAATGGAATGAAGATTACCATACGTTTGGAGTATGGTGGAAAGATTCCAAAAATATTCAGTTCTATTTAGATGGTGAGCCTGCTGGTAGCGTGGTGGTAGGTGTAGACAAATCTGGAAAAACCTATACCGATCGCGAGTTTACTAGAGATTTAGAAATCATTTTTGATTTATGGACGGCTGATGAAACGTGGTTAGGCGGATTAGCTTCAAAATCAGATCTGAATGATAATAGTATCAATACCATGAAAGTGGATTGGGTTAGAACTTGGAAACTTGAAAAAGACTGAGCGCTCATTCTTTGTCTTTTTCTTGTCAAAAGAAAGTCAACCATATTGCCTAATTTATCTAACAGACATTATTGAGAATAATTCAAAACCATCATGCGGTTATCAACCCAATTTTCCCACCCAAATGAATCCACAATATTTTCATGCTGATTCGGGAAAAACGCCAGGAGAAATTAGAAATTATGGAAACTTCAATCAAAGTGGTTTACTAGACGTAAATCCGTTGAAAGATGTAAATTGGAATGAAGATTACCATACGTTTGGAGTATGGTGGAAAGATTCCAAAAATATTCAGTTCCATTTAGATGGTGAGCCTGCTGGTAGAGTGGTGGTAGGTGTAGACAAATCTGGAAAAACCTTTACTGGACTTGATACTATTTCTGCGACAAAAAGTTAAGGTGGCCTCAATGAAAATTAAGAAAAACGAATTATCTACTTGAACTGAAATGAATCTTCTTTCTGACACAAAAAGCCAATATAATTCAATTCTATTTAAATTACTTAAAAGGTAATAAAATATTTGTCGCAGTTTGTAATAAAAAGGTTTACTTTTGTATTAGAATCAATTAAGAATTACAACTTAAATTTAAACGGATAATTTGCTCCGGAACTTTTCAAAATGCATAAAAACGCATAAAAAGTCCGTGGCAGAATCGTGGCGCAAAACAGAAAAAATATTAGAAATGCAGTATAAAAGCGGGACGCAGAATTTTTGTTCGAATCCCTCTTTCACCGCGGTTGACTTAAAAGGAAACTTTTCAAAAGTCTTCAAAAAGCCAAAATTTATGGCAGCCCTGTATTTAAAAAATTTATAATATATTTGTTAAACACAAAGAATAATAGAACTGCATGTTAATTCGTTAATTTTTAAAGTTTTGTGCATGATTTAATATTGAAATAGTAAAAATTGAATTTGGTGCAAAATCGGTGCACAGAGGTTCAAGACATAAATAAAAGTGGCATTGACAGCGGTTTCAAGCTTAAAGTTCGAATCCTGCTCTCCCCACAAAAATCCTAATCTTTAGATTAGGATTTTTTTTGCTATAAAACAAAACCTGCAATTCCTAGGATTTGCAGGTTTTTTTCGTTTTTAAGGCTGTTTTTCAATATTTATAAAAGCTTACAAAATTAAAGGTGCAGAATCGGTGTACTTTAATAATGCTATTTTCTGTTGTTCAACTAATCCAAGAAATTGATTTATTATTAATTCTTTTTTTAATCAATTAACTTAAACCCCTTATTTCTGATACTGAGAATTTGCACATTTGAATCCTCGTTTAAATACTTTCGAAGACGTGTAATGTAAACATCCATGCTTCTTGCGGTAAACGGACTATTATCGCCCCAAAGAAGTAATAAAGCTTTATTGCGATCTAATAATTGATTTTTATTTTGGATAAGCAAATCCAATAATTCTGATTCACGCTGCGAAAGATTAACAGATTTGCCGTCTATTGTCAATTCTAGTCTATGAAGATTGAATTGGAAGTTTCCTACTTTTATATTTTTGTCGGAAGTTATGGGATTTTCTTCAGCTGTATGTATGTATTTTCGTCGAACTAGCTTTTGTATTCGCAGAATAAGTTCTTCCATACTAAAAGGCTTTTTCATATAATCATCGGCACCTATTTTTAATCCTTTTAAAACATCCGTAATTTCATTTTTTGCAGTGAGAAAAATTATAGGAGTCAGCTGATCTATTATTCGAATATCTTCTACAAGCGAATAGCCATCTTTTCTGGGCATCATAATATCAACAACACAAATGTCTGGTTTCTTTCTCTGAAATAACTCCCAGCCTTCAATTCCGTTTTTAGCAATCGTAAAACTGAACCCTCGCAGTTCAAGAGTTTCTTTTATGATAGTCGACAGCACTTCTTCATCTTCTACCAGCAAAACATGAATTACTTCATTCATAATGGAAATTTAATAATAAAGGTTGTACCTGATCCTAAATAGCTGTTTACAATTATTTCGCCCGAAAGCAAACTAACGAGTTCTTTAACATAACTCAAACCAATTCCGTAGCCTTTTACATCGTGCAGGTCGCCAGATGTAATTCTATAAAATTTGTCAAAAATTAAAGGCAGATTTTCTTCACTTATTCCACTGCCGTTATCCTCAACTTCGAGCTGCCAGTATTTTGACCAACTCAAAATTTTTACACTAATTTCAGGAGAATCAGGACTATATTTTAAAGCATTATCTATAAGATTGGTCAATATCCCATCAATCATATCTTTATCCGTTCGAATGATTTCATTTTCTAATTCAGTACTAATTGTAATCTGATTATGATCATCTACTAGAAATTTTTCTACTATGGCACTTACTAATCCCGCAATATTTACATGAGTTAAATTTACATATTTTACACCTAATTCGTATCTCGTTATGTCCAAAAGACGATCAATATTATAATCCAGTTTATTTAAAACATCTGCATTAATTTTTAAATAACGTTTTGTTTTTTCCGGATTCGCCGCTTCTCCAAATTGTAATAATGCCTCATTAGTCGATTTAAGAATAGAGATTGGCGTTCGCAATTCGTGCGTAATATTGCTTATAAAATTATTCTTTTTTAAATCCAGTTGTTTTTGTCTATAAATTATCAATCCCAAATACCAAAGACTTCCTCCGGTTAAAATGATCAGAATTATAGATATCGAAATCGGAATTATATTATTTAAAAGAAGATATTTTTCCGTTTTAAAAAGTCTCGCTTCAATTACCCAGTTTTTTTCACTTGTTCCTAAAGGAACGCTAACCACTTCTTTAGAATCTAAAACCGATTTTTTTTGTAATGACAATTTATAGTTAATAGAAATTTTTTCTTTGTCGAGTTCTTTTCTAAAATCTTCTCTTACCAGTTTCAAATCAACATTTTGTTTATTTGATGAAGCTATTAATTTCACCAAAAACAAACGTACACTTGCAAGATTTGCCGTATCTATCTTTAGAGGCTGCATTCCTATTTTAACTGGCCCTGTCGTTTTTGGAAGATTACTTTTAAAGTTTACATTTTCTTTTTTATCATCAATAACCTCACTTATGATAGATAAATAAGGATCGTCATTAGATAAACTCATAGGAGTTCTGACCTTTTCTAAAAAGTACAAATCAACACTTCGCTGCAGCGCATTTTTGACTTTCGCCTGAAAATTTGCCTGGCTTTCCTCATAGGTTCTGTAAACCCAGAAAAGCTGAAATAATAAAATACTACAGGCCGTAATAGAAGTGATTAGAATTATTTTAAACTGATTTTTCATAACAAATGATTCTATACAAATATATCTTATTTAAGCAATCTCTCGACTCAGTTAACACTAGTTAACATTGGTTAAGAACGCTTTAACCTCCACACAAAAGATTAAAACTACTTTTGACTTGTACAACTGAAACAATAGAAATCATGAATAATAAAAAACTTTTAATATGTGCAGCTTCCTGTTTACTGTATGTAAATATGAAAGGCCAGACTTCAATTGCAGAAAATACTTCAAAAAAGTCAATTCAGTTTATTTTGCCAAATGGAAAAGTTCTTAAAAACCTCGACAGCCTTCAAAATGCATGGGGAAAAGATCAAATACTTTTTAAACATAATGAAGAAGATGACAAAAACGGCGTGATGCATCTTGTAAAGAAAACTTCAGAATTTAAAGATCAGGAATCTAAAAGTAAAAAAGCTTTAGCAGAAATGCTTAACACTCCTGCTCCTCAATTTGAAATTAAAGATCTTGAAGGTAAAGTTTGGTCTTTAAAAGAACTTCAGGGAAAAACAGTAGTTTTAAATTTCTGGTTTACCTCTTGTGCTCCCTGCATTAAAGAAATTCCGGAACTAAATAAATTAGTAGATGAATATAAAAATAAAGAGGTTGTTTTTCTTGGAATTACTTTCAACACTCCCGAGCATGTAGATGCATTTCTAAAAAAACGAGCTTTCAATTATGTTCAATTACCAAATTCAGATAAAATAATCAGTAAGTATAATATCTTCTATTTCCCAACTAGTTTCGTAATTGATAAACAAGGGATTATTAAAGGTATTCTTGAAAAAAGTGACAACATATATCAGGATTTAAAAAACATCGTCGATAAAGAGAGTTAAAAAAGGAAACTCAAAATTTTAAAATCATTTTCATTCAAAGTAAAAAAGATTTATTTTTAATAATTGTAATTGAAAAACAAAATAGTAATTATTTTAATTTTAACTTCAGCTGCATTTTATTAAAAGGCCGACATTAATTTTTTACTACTTATGAATGAACTGCGAAAACATATTGAAGAAGTTACGCCGCTCACGGATGAAGAATTTGATTATATAAAAACATTTTTTACTGAAAAAAAAGTGAAAAGACATCAATATCTTCTTCAGGACGGAGACAAAGTTTCTTCTGAATATTGGATCATCAAAGGTATTTTTCGGGCTTTTTATATTGATAAAGAAGGAAAAGAACATATTGTACAGTTTGCCTTAGAAAACTGGTGGCTCTCTGATTATAATGCTTTTTTTAATGAAAAGGAATCTGATATAAATATTGTTTGTATGGAAGATGCAGAAGTTTTATGCCTGACACTTTCTGGAAGAGAAAAAATAGCATCAGAACTTCATAAAATGGAACACTTTTTTAGAATGAAACTGACCAAAGGCTATTCGGCACAACAGCGTAGGATAATTTCACTTCTTTCAAACAATCCAAAAAAGAGGTATGAAGAATTTGCCAGTCTTTATCCGAACATTATGCAAAAAATACCTAAAAAATATATAGCCGAATATCTGGGAGTAAGCCGGGAAACTCTAAGCAGATTGTATTCTAACCATTAAAACTTTTTTTTAAAGTTTAATATCAGCACTTCTTTCTCAATAAAACCAATGTTATTTGCTTAAAAACAATAAACATTTAATTATCAATACTTTATACTTAAAAATTCTTAGTATATTTATTGATCTGTACACACCCTTTACTTAATTAAGATTTTTTTTCTTAACCCAAGTCAATGATTCCAAAAGAATCTCAGACCTACTTTTGCCTCATAAAATCATCAGAATTAACAGCTAAGTCTCAATTCTGATTTTAACCCCAAAATCTTTAACTCCTTTACATCTAAAGGCTTGTTTTAAAAATGTGATTCAAATCACACTTTTAAAGTGAGTTGACGCAACCTGTAGTTTTTACAGTTGGCGGAACTTTGTCATGGAAGTAAAGCTAATTATAGATCACAAATTTTGTTTAAAGAATTTAACCAATTAAAAAATAAAAATTATGAAAACAACAGCTTATAAATCAATTTCAAAAAAAGTACTGGCATTTGCAGCTTGCACTTTTTCTCTTATGACCGGAAATACAAATGCTCAAAATTCCTATAGAATAAAAACCGGAGTTTTAACAGAAGTAACTTCTAAATTAACTCAATATGAAGTTAATGAACAAAATACAACAGAAGTTCGTAAAGCATTAACAGATTATGTAACGGCATCGCTTTCGTCAAAAGACAACATTATGGCCGAAGCTTTTTATGAGCAGGACAAAACAAATGTTTTATGGCTGATTGAAAGATGGAACGGAAAACAACAATTGGAAAATTTCAGCAAAAAAGCTCCAGCGAAAGCATTACAATCTTTAACTGAAAAATTAAAAATTTCTCCTAAAATCTATTATGTAAAAGATTTAGAGCCTTTAACTAAAGAACAATGGCGAAAAACTTCTAAAAAAGAAGACAACCAACTGGTAATAATGCTTTTTGTTGACGGAAAAAAAGGAACTGAACAAAATTTTAAAGACACGTATCATATTGCGATGCCGCAATTTCGCAGCGAGCCGGGCGTAGTAACCTATCAGCTTTCTGAAATTGAAGGAGATGAGACAGAATTTGTAACCTATGAAAAATTCAGAAGTAACGATGCTTTTCAGTATCACCTCAACTTTCCTCCTATTAAACCGGTAATTGAATATCTGGAAACAAGTATTAAAAAACCGCCTTTTCAAAACGGAATTCATAACCTAATTGAATTTGCACCGCTTACAAGAGAATAAAACACAAATATAATTTCAAATAATAAATAATTAAAAATTAAAAGTCATGAAAAATTTAAAACAAATTATCGTAGCAAGTGCTTTAAGCGCAGTTCCAGCTTTGAATGCAGAAGCACAATCTTTAGATCACAAATTAGATGTGATGAATAAATTAGCAACACCTTCACATGTTTCTGTGATGCCTGTTTCACAATTATTGAATGCACCCGGAAACGAAGCTTTGAGAGATTTCTTTTTTAATCCTGTAAAAGACAAAACGGTTTTAAAAGGCAAAAAAATCGCAGTGCTTGCCGCAGATGGTTTTGAAGAAATAGAATTAACAGGACCAGTTTGGTACTTTAGAGAATTAGGAGCTCAGGTTGATATTGTGGCTCCAAAATACAATCCTGCTCCGGCAAGATATGGTTTAAGCGCTCCCGAAATGGCACAAACGCATATTATGGCTATTCAATATTTACAGCCTGTTGGATGGATCAAATTTGACAGAACGGCCGATCAGATTAAAGTGAGTGATTACGATGCAGTATTTATTCCCGGTGGAGCATGGAATCCTGATAACCTTCGTTATGATAAAGATGTTATCAAATTCATTCAGGATTTTAATAAATCAGGAAAACTAATTGCGGCTATTTGTCACGCTCCCGTTGTATTAGCTTCTGCTGATATTTTAAAAGGAAGAAAACTTACCGGATACTGGAATATTCAAATTGATCTTAAAAACGCAGGCGGAATCGTATCTGATCAGCCAGTAGTAGTAGATTCTAACATTATTACAAGCAGACACCCAATTGATGTTGCTGATTTTTCTAAAGCAGTTGAAAGCTGGTTAGCAAAAAAATAATTCATCCCATTACAATTAAAAAAATAACGGAAGATGAAAAATGATCTTCCGTTATTAAAACAAAAAATATAAAATTGAATTTTAGACACTAAAAACAATGAAAAAAAATATTTTTGAACCAGTTACTCTTGGTTCATTACAATTAAAAAACCGCATTTCGATGGCGCCTATGACAAGAGCAAGAAATGCAGACGGAATTCCGAATAATGACAATGCAATTTATTATTCGCAACGTGCCGGAGCGGGGCTGATCATTACAGAAGGAACAGCAATTTCTGATACTGCAAAAGGAGTTCTTTATATTCCGGGTTTATATACTGCTGAACAAGTTGAAGGCTGGAAAAAAGTTACTAAAGCGGTACACGAAAAAGGAAGTACTATTTTCACGCAGTTGTGGCATGTAGGTAGAGTTTCTCATACTTCAAATCAGCCAAACGGAATTGCTCCTGTTGGCCCATCAGATATTCAGGCTGCTACTTCTTTTGCGTGGGGTTATGATGAAAACGGAAAAGAAGGTCCAGTGATTTCTTCTAAACCAAGAGCACTTTCTACAAATGAAGTTAAAGACGTCGTTAATGATTTCGCGAAAGCTGCCAAAAATGCTATGAAAGCGGGATTTGACGGAGTTGAAATTCATGGTGCCAATGGATATTTGATTGAACAATTTTTAAATCCGTTTGTAAACAATCGTAAAGACGAATATGGCGGAACTATCGAAAACCGATCTAGATTTTTATTAGAAATTGTAGATGCTGTTATTGAAGTTCTTGGTAATGAAAAAACAGCAATCAGACTTACACCTTACGGTGGTTTAGGAGATTTACCTCATTATGATGAAATCGAATCTACTTATCAATACTTGGCGAAAGAATTAACTAAAAGAAATCTGGCTTATGTTCACTTAATGGATCAGCAGTCTAAAGGAAGTCACGCTTTGCCCGACGGTTTTTTGGAACGCTTTAGAAGTTGGTACGATGGTACGATAATCCTTGCCGGAAGTATGACGCGTGAAAAATCTGAAAAACTAATTAATGCTGGAACTATTGATGTGGCAGGTTTTGGTGAGCCTTTTATTTCAAATCCTGATTTGGTAGAACGTTTAGAAAACAATTGGGAATTGACTCCACCAGACCGAAATCTATACTACGGATTAGGAAATCAAGGTTATACAGACTGGGAGACTTACAAGAAAAATTAATTTAAAAAACATAAAAAAATGGAACATAGAAAATTAGGGGATTCTGATCTCCAATTATCTGCCATCACCTACGGAAGTTTTGCTATTGGCGGTACAATGTGGGGAGGAACAGAAAAAAGCGAAGCCAAAGAAGCTATTTTGGCTTCTATAAATCATGGGGTTACAAGTATTGACACTGCGCCTTTTTACGGATTAGGTTTAAGCGAAGAATTAATTGGCGAAACTATTAAAAACATTGATCGTTCTAAAGTGCAATTGTTGACCAAATTTGGAATGGTTTGGGATGGAAGTAACAACGGAAAAGGAGATTTTATGTGGAATCAGGAACATGGTGGCAAAAGTTATCCGCTTTATAAATATGCTTCGAAAACCAATGTTATAAAAGAAACTGAAGAAAGTCTTAAACGATTAAAAACCGATTATATCGATTTGCTTCAATTACATTGGCCAGATTCTACAACACCAATTGATGAAACTATGGAAGCACTTCAATTATTAATCGATCAGGGAAAAATTCGTGCTGCGGGTGTTAGTAATTACACTAAAAATCAAATGCTGGAAGCGCAAAAAACGATTCAAATTTCATCCAATCAAATGCCTTACAGTATGCTGAACCGCGGAATTGAAAAAGACATTGTACCTTTAGCGCTTGAAAAAAACATTGGAATAATTGCTTACAGTCCTTTGGAAAGAGGTTTACTAAGCGGCAAATATTTTAAAGGTGAAAAATTAAAATCAGACGATCACCGTCAGGATTATTTTGGTCAGTTCAATCCTGAAAAAGTAGAAGGTTTCCTTAAAAAAATTGAACCTTTAGCAGCAGAAAAAAAAGCAAGTCTGGCACAATTAGTTTTAAAATGGACAACGCTTCAACCTGCAATAACAGTTGTATTGGCTGGAGCTCGAAATAAAGAACAAGCCATTAGCAACGCAAAAGCGATAGACGTAAATCTAACAGAAAAAGATGTTCAATACATCAATAGCGAACTTGCACAACTTTCATAATTCTTCTCCATTTTACTTGCCAATCATTCTTTTGCGAAGTCTGCTCAGGGATTCTGGTTTAATGCCAATGTAAGATGAAAGCTGATTCTGTGATACCAGCTGAAAAAGATAAGGTTCTTTTTTTAATATGGTTTTATACCGTTCTTCGGGAGTTTGAAAATGAAGCATTTCTTCTCTTTCGATAATAATAAGGTAAGCAGATTCGGCTATTAATCTTCCAAATTTTGACCAATTGGGAGAACTGTCATACAGGCTTTCTACTTTTTCATATTCTAAAGCAATTACTTTTGAATCTTCCATCGCCCTGCAATAATACTGAGCTGTTCTCTGTGTAATAAAACTCGCAAAATCAACCAGAAAATCATCAGGTTTAGCAAACCTGCAGTTGATTTCGTTTCCTTTATAATCCACATAAAACATTCTAAAAAAACCGCTTTCTATAAAATAGATATGTCGGCAGATTTCTCCTTGCTGTAACAAGTCTGTATCTTTTGAAACTTCCCTTCTTTCTATAATCGGAAGCATCAAATTATACTCTTCATCAGACATAGGGACAAATGATGTTATGACATTTTTAATAGCATCCATAGCAGTACGTTAAGAGAAATAACTTGTTTAAAATTAGATTTTATTCTGCTAAGTACAAAATTCTTTCTCTTTAAAAATCAAAGATTCGTTCTTAACCAAAGTCAATGGCGTTACTGATTTTCCGTCTCTACCTTTGTCATGTAAATAATCTGAAAATCAAATAATTAAACTTTTATTTTAAAATAATCTTATTACTAACAATTAAAAAAACGTAATCATGAAAACCAGATTCAACATCGACACTAAGACAAATAAAAATCTAAAATTAGGATTCAAAATTCATTTTCTTGTCTTTTTATTAGCAACCCCAATAATCTTTATTACTTGGTATTTAACAGACACTACTTATCCATGGCCACTTTGGTCTACTCCTGCGTGGGCAGTTGGAGTTTTTTTTCACTATTTGGGTGTATATGTATTCAAAAAAAGTAAAATCTAAAACGGAGAAACCATGGAAACAAATACAACATTCAGACGTATCGTAACCGGACATAATACAGAAGGTAAAGCGATTATTATTTCAGATGAAGCTCCAACAAGAACTTATATGGTAGGCGGCGCAAACGGAGCCAAATTTCATGAGGTTTGGAACACGAAACAAACTCCAGCTTTAATAGATGCTGTTTCTAAAGATCCTGAAGAAACCGGACTTATTCTGGGGCCTCCAAAACAAGGAACAAGAATACGAGTTATCGATTTTCCGCCAGAAGGTGATGAAATACGAAATCTTACCAAAGAACAAGCTGCTGAGCATTTTAAAACCATGAATGGTGAACATGCTTCAAAAGCGGGCGGAAATGCACCTCACCCTTTAATGCATAAAACAGAAACGATCGATTACGGAATTGTTCTCGAAGGCGAGTTAAGCTTAATTGTTGACGAAGGTGAAACTATAGCAAAAGCAGGAGACATTATTGTGCAAAGAGGAACAAATCATGCCTGGAGCAATAGATCCGGAAAAGTATGCCGTGTTGTCTTCATCTTAATTGACGGGCAATTTGAAGATAATCTTCGTTAAACCTAACAAAAAATTATTATGCGAGTAAATCCTATAAATCCAGAAACAATGAACGAGGAAGTTCGATATGTACATGATGAAGTTTTTAAACTCATAACAAACAGTCAGGGACCGGTTTCAATGATTAATGATGAAGGAGCTTTAACCGGCCCATTTCCTCCCATGCTTCGTTTTCCTCAATTCGGAATTCCTGCTTTAAGCTTTGTACGTTCATTAGATAATCATGCAACGCTTTCTAAAAAAATTCGGGAAGTTGCCATTCTTACCGTTGGTGCTGCTTATGGTGCACGTTTCGAATTGTATGCTCACGAAATCATGGCTCGACATTTTGGTTTTTCTGCGGCAGCAGTAGCATCACTGGCATCGGGAATTCGTCCTGCTGAGTTAAATCAGGAAGAAGCCATTGCTTATGAAATCGCTTCTGTTTTATCAAAAGGCAGAATTATTCCTAACTCCGCTTATAATCTCGCAAAAGAAATATTAGAAGAAGATGGTTTGGCAGAACTTATATTTTTAATTGGAGCTTACACGCTTCTTGCAACAGTTTTAAATGGTTTTGATGTGCTTTCCTAATTCATAAAAGGCATCCAATTTTATAAAAATAAACACTAATATTAAATTTTAAAACAATGAAAAAATCGAAAATTAATACTCAGAATTCTTTAAGAACAATCCCAAAACTTTTTCTCTTATTGTTTACAGCAATTGCATCTGCATCCTGCACTAACGATGAAAATACAGCCAATACCAAAAAATCTCCCGTTGTACTTGTTCACGGCGCATGGCAGGCATCGTACGTATGGGATCAGACAGAAGCCGATTTAAAAGCGGCTGGTTACAATGTTACTGTTGTAAAATTGCCAGGACATGGAGACGACACTACTCCTGCTTACCAAGTTTCGTTTAAAGCTTATGTTGACGAAGTTAAAAAAGCAATCAATAGTTATGACGAACCTGTAATTTTAATAGGTCATAGTTTAGGCGGAGCTGTAATTACTCAAACAGCTGCAGAAGTTCCTCAAAAAATCAAAAAGTTGGTTTATGTGGCTGGTTTTATTCCACAAACTGGAAAAAGTGTTTTAGATTATTCTCAAATGGACAAAGCATCGCTTTTGCCTGCTTCTTTACAATTATCTGAAGACCAGACTTTAGCCGGAATTGTAAATCCCGAAGTTAATCTTCCTAAAATCTTTTCTCAGGATGCTACAGATGCACAAAAACAATTTCTTGTTGCAAAATACAAAGCCGAACCTACAATTCCGCTGGGAACACCTTTAGCTTATAAAACAGAAGATTATAATTTAGGAGGCAAAAAATATTACATTTTTACAACAGCTGATAATACTATAACATATCCTTTTCAGCAGGAAATGGCAAAAACAGCGGGTATTACCAATACTTATACGATCAATTCAGGACACAGTCCGTTTATATCTAAATCTGCAGAATTGACTAAGCTTTTAAAAGAAATTCTATCAAAATAAGCATAAGTCATTTTATCTTTCTACGAAAAAACAAAACCTGCAAATCGAAAGATTCGCAGGTTTTTCTTTATACTACTTTTTAAGTTTTGATAAGTATATTACATTTATCAGAATAAGAACATTACTTAAATATACTTCTAATCGCTTTACCTATTTCTACAAAATCATCATGACTACTTACAGATCTTTTTTCTGTATTATTTGCAGGAATTTTAGAAAAAGGATAAATAAGCATATAGTTATTGTTATTGAATCTCTCATTCAACAGATCTGGAATATCTCTCATTCGAGAAAAATACGAATGCATTCCCCTATCTCCCATCATAATAATCAAACCTTCATTTTCTTCAATGTCAAGCGCAGTTTTTTCTGCATCTTCCCAATTTAAGAAAACATCAAATGTGGATTCAATAGAGGCTTTTTTAGCTATTCTTTTTAAAATATTCAGTGTTTTATCTTTTCCGTAAAAACTCATTTTAGCGCCAGAATTACGACCAATATTCCAGATTCTTAACATCGAGTGAAAAAATCCTGCATCCATTTCTGCATCAGCTGGAATAAAAACTAGATATCTTTTAATAGTCGCTGCTGGCTGAACAGCGTGATACACCATTAAATTTATGCTTTTATTTCGCAAATATCCATTGTACAAATTATATACAAACGAAGCAGAAAAGCCTTTTCCTCCTTCCAATCCTACTATAAGATCAGTAATGTCTTTTTCTTTTATAACATTACTTATTCCGCCCGCAGTATCATTATCATGACGTGTAATCGGATGCAATTCTATATCTGCTGCCGAAGCTGCTTTAATGGCATTTTCTAATATTCTTTCCGCATTTTTTTCAGAAGATTCGTTAGCATCTTCGTTAATCACATTTACGGCATAAAGCTGTTTATTGGTAGCTGATTTAACCATTAGTCCAAGATTTACCATTTTTTCTACAGTAGCCTCATGGTTAACCGCAAGAAGTATATTTTCTTTTTCTTTACTATTGCCCGATACAGTATTATCTTTTTCTGCCTGTGCAATACGCTGTGCACTTGCCATAGAAACAAACGATGAAACGGTACAAGAAACTAGAATAAGGAGAATACTACCGTTAAGTACATGATCGTTTAAAAGTCTGATTGGTTCTCCTGCATCATTTTCGCCAATAATTATATTATATCCAACCATAACAGAAGCCAAAGTTGCTGCCGCTGATGCCGAACTCATTCCGAAAATTAGCTGTCCTTCATCATTGGTAAGTTTAAACGTTTTCTTGGTCAGCATGGCAGCAACATATTTTCCGCCAATTGACGCGACAAGCATAATTGATGCAACCCACAATGTTTCCCAACTTTGTATAAAGGCATTAAAATCTATCAGCATTCCAACACTTATCAAAAAGAAAGGAATAAAAATGGCATTTCCGACAAACTCAACTCTATTCATTAATGATGAAGTATGCGGAATTAATTTGTTTAGAGCTAACCCCGCAAAAAAAGCACCAATGATAGATTCAATTCCTGCGAGTTCAGCAAGAAGTGCTGCCAGATAAATCATTACAATTACAAAAAGATATTGGGAGATTTTATCTTCTACATTTTTAAAAAACCAGCGTGCTATAATCGGAAAAACAAGCAAAACAATTAGAGTAAAAACAATCATTGAAACCGATAATTTTACCCAAAAAGCTGTTCCTACTTCGCCTTGCGACATACCAACAATGGCCGCCAAAACTAAAAGCGAAAGAACATCTGTAATCATCGTTCCACCTACCGTGATATTTACAGAAAGGTTTTTAGCAATTCCTAAACCGCTTACCATTGGATAAACAATTAACGTATGTGATGAGAACAAACTCGCAAAAAGAATTGATGTAAGGAGTGAAAAATGAAGCAAATAATAACCGCCAAAAAGTCCTAAAGTAAATGGGACGGCAAATGTAAAAATCGAAAAAATGATACTCTTCCATTTATTCTTTTTAAAATCTGCCATATCGATTTCCAGACCTGCTAAAAACATGATATACAAAAGACCGGTAGTTCCTGTAACCACGACACTGCTGTCTCTTGAAAGTACTCCAAAACCATTTGGACCAATAATCGCACCTGCAATGATAAGCCCAAGTAAATGAGGTACTTTAATCTTATTTAATAAAAGCGGAATACATAAAATGATGATAATTTCGATAAGAAATTTCAAAAGCGGATCTTCAATCGGAAGAGTTATATGTTGTATACTCAGTTGCATAAATTACTTTTTGTTAGATGGAGTAAGTTCAACTGAAAATTTTGCGGTGCAGTTATCTTGCCCTGTAATAGTTTGGGTACCTTTGATGATATTTTTTTTAATATCGTCGAGCACTACGCTAACTTTTATCTTATTTTTTGAGGAAGTTTCTTTTGCAGAATCAAGTACTATTTTGTTTTCTAAATATTGTCCTGTAAAAACACGTTTAATTTGATTATTGCTGACAACATTAGTATACATTCCGGTGGAGTCGGATATAAATTCCCAAATCTCGTTGCGCTGATCGCCAATAACATAATTACTGCAATTAGATTCTCGGCAAATCATTTTACTGTTCCATTTAATTTTAAGGTTGTCTGGCCATTCTTGAATTTTAGGAACTGTATCTTTTACTGTAGAAATAGACAACAGACTGTCTTTCATTTTTAACAATTTGTCGTATTCTGCTTCTTTGTCTTCAAATTGTTTTTCGCGTTCTAAAAGTGCATTTTCACGAAGGGTAAGTTCCTGTTCTTTTTTATTGCTACAAGAACAAAAAATGAGTACAATAATCAGAAATAAAAGTCTTTTAAAAGTCATAAGAATCGATTTTGGATTCTACAAGTTAAGCAGAAAAATTCTTTTAACCCGCCAAAAACTGATAAAAAGTAGATTTGACTTCTAGTTTTCAGTATAAAAAACCTAGATTTATTTTTTTTAGTTTTTTGATATTCAATTTATTTAAAACAATTTATTCTATTATTAACCATAAAAAAAGCAGAGATTTAATCCCTGCTTTTTTTGTTGCTTCTTATCAATATTTCTGAAAAAGCACAAATACATTTTTTATTTCTAATTCAAGTAATTATAATTTTACATTGATGAAATTACGAATTCGCTTCGGCGGTTTCTAAGATGCTCCTCTTCAGAACATTTTACTCCATCTTTACATTTATTCAGAAGTCTGCTTTCTCCATAACCTTTTCCTTTCAAACGATCTGAAGCAATACCCTTTGAAGTCAGCCAAGCCACAATAGACTTTGCTCTTTTATCTGATAAAATCATATTAGATTTAGCAGAAGATCGGCTGTCTGTATGCGAACGGATATCAATTTTCATTTTAGGATATTCTTGCATTACAGCCAAAATTTTCTCTAATTCTACTGCTGCCTGATCTGTAATATTCCATTTTCCTAAATCAAAATAAATCATAGAAATATTAAGGGTTTTAGCTAAATCTGTTCCCACTTTTACCGTTTTCATAGCTGGAATTGGAATTTCAAAAGCTACAATTCTTTCTTTTTCCAAAGCAAAATCTAATCTGTTATCAACCGCAGATGCAACTGCAATCGAAGCTATCTTAATCGGATACATCTTTCTTTCGACCTTAACTGAATATTTCTTATCACAGTTTACTTTAAAACTGTAAGCACCATCTTTTGCTGTTTCTAAAACTTGCAAAACTTGATTGTTTTCGTCAAGCAAGGTTACATTCGCTCCTTCAATAACTTCATTAGATTTACTATCAGAAATGATTCCTATTAAGTTTCTTTCGCAAACCAATATTTTGGTTTCTGTAAATTTATAAATATCATCACTTCCGATTCCTCCTTTTTTATTTGAAGAGAAATATCCTTTGCGTGTTTTACTGTCAATGATAAAAGCAAAATCATCAAATTTAGTATTTACTGGTTCTCCAATATTCTGAACTTGATCAAAAGTTCCGTCTTCTAAAATTTTTGAAACCACTATATCAAGACCTCCAAGTCCTGGACGTCCATCGGTAGCAAAATATAATTCATTATCTCCTGAAATAAATGGAAAAGTTTCTCTTCCTTCTGTATTAATTCCCTTGCCAAGATTTTCAGGTTTTCCGAAAGTTCCGTCACTATTAATTGTTACACTATATAAATCAGATTGTCCTAATGTTCCAGGCATATCAGAAGCAAAATACAATTTCTTTTCGTCTAAACTCAACGCTGGATGCGCTGTGCTGTACTGATCGCTATTGAATGGAAGTTCTGTAATATTAGACCAGTTTCCGTCTACTAAAACAGCTTTATAGAGTTTTAGCAATGTGATATTTTTACTATCCTTTCCACGCTTCCCATCCAAATAATTATTTCTGGTAAAATACATTGTTTTGCCATCTTTTGTAAAAACAGGAGTAGATTCATTAAACTTAGAGTTGATTTCTTTGTTTAATAGTACAGGATTATTGGTATCACCGTTAGGTTTAATTGTAGCAATATATAAATTGGTAAAATTTTTATTATTCCATTTAAAAGTTTTTCCTTCTTTATTTTTAATTTCTCTTGCAGAACTAAATACCAAACTATTATTTAAAAACGCACTTCCGAAATCTGAATTCTCCGAATTTACATTGGCTGGAGAAATTTCAAAACGCCCAGAATTCATTTTAATCTGTTCCAGATAATTTCTGTTGTGATCAAATAAAACCCCTCTACTATCAGAGTTTTTATTGATATTAAATTGCTCCAGCATTTTGTCTGCTTTTGCATAATCCCCAACAGCTTTTAAAGATTGTGCATATCGATAGAAATATTCTGGCTCTTGTTTTGCATTTAAAGTAAAAAGTTTATCATACCAAACCGCAGCTTTTGTCAATTCGGCATTAAAATAATAAGCATTACCCAATCTCTGAAACATCTTTTCATCTGCTAGTCCTTTTGAAGCAAGCTTTTCATAAATTGCAATTGCATCGGCATAAGCGTAATTGTTATATTCTTTTTCTGCTTGATCCAGCAAAGCTTTTTGGGCTGTTGCATTAAAAAATAAAAAGCACAAAAAAACAGCGTATATAATTCTCTTAAGTTTCATAATTAGAAAAATCTTGGTGATGTAATTCGGTTATAACCTTTCATAAACTCAAAACGAAGGAAGATCTCATGAGAACCTGAATTATAATTATTCAGTTTTGTTGTTTCACGGTCATAAGCATATCCGATGTACATACTTTTGTTAATCTGAAATCCAGCCATTGCACTTAAAGCTGCGCTCCATCTGTACGAAACTCCTGCAACAAACTTATCATTAAACATAAAATTTCCTGAAATATCAATTTGCAAAGGCGAACCTTCGACCATCTTAACCATCGCTGCTGGCTTAAATTTGATCATTTCATAATGATCTAGATTGAAAACATATCCACCAATTAAATAATAATTAATCTGCTCTTTGTAAATAGCATAATCATTATCATCATAACGATTGGTCTGAATAAAATTTGGAACAGACAACCCAATATATCCTCTATCTGAATGATAGTAAACACCTGCTCCAACATTAGGAGTAAATTTATTTCTAAAATTTGCAAACTGCGGATCTCCTTCATTTTCCATTCTCAACTTGTTTGGATCAAGATTAAAAATATTACCTGATCCTTTGATCCCAAATGATAATTTGGCTTCCGCCGAAGTCTGAATAGAATAAGAAAGATCTACTGAAAAATCATTTTCGTTTGTAGGTCCAATTTTATCATTAACTAAAGAAAATCCTAATCCTAATCTGCTGTTATTTAAAGGTGTATTTACAGATAAAGTACTTGTTTCTGGTGCACCATCCAATCCTACCCACTGTGTTCTGTACAATCCAAAAACGCTTACAACGCCTCTCGAACCAGCATATGCAGGATTTATATTGATGGTATTGTGCATATATTGTGTATACTGCGCATCCTGTTGAGCAAAAGCTGCAACAGAACAAAACAATAGTAATAAAGCTAATTTTTTCATTTATATATTTTTAAAATAATGGCTTAACCTATGGCTAAGCCATTTTTATTTATATGGAAATATTATCTAGTCAGATACAGATATCCTGCCTCTTGTTTCGGTTTAGAATTATTATCCTTATATCTCAGGATATAATAGTAAGTTCCTTCAGGCAGTCCGTTTGATTCTTTAACAGTAACTCTTCCTTCTGAGTATCCTTTAAAAACAATATCATTATTGTTATAATGATCTCTTTCGAATACTAGAATACCCCAACGGTTATAGATCTGAACTGTATTTTCAGGATAACATTCAATTCCTCGTATGTAGAATCTCTCGTTGAACTTATCTCCGTTTAAAGAAACAGCGTTATAGATTTTTATGCTACATCCGTTTAGTTCAATAACTGTCGGATTATCACCGTTTACGTTTTCAGAATCTGACTGATCTGTTACCAGAATACCACTTTGAGTACTTCCTGAAACTGAAGCTTGATTAGTTACAGATCCCGCATTTATATCTGCTTGGGTTAAAGTATATGTTCCAGTAAATGTTATACTATCACTTTGTCCAACACCTAACGATATTGGTCCACCATTAATTACAATACCAGGCAGAAGATCAGCAATCGTCAAATTACTTAAAGCGACGTTTCCTGTGTTCGTAACTGTAAATGTATAAGTCAAGGTTTCTCCTGCTTCAACATTACCATTACCATTTTCGTCATTCAAAGTAACTTTCATAATTAAAGAAACTGATGGTGTTTCAACAAAAATGCGAACAGTTGCCGAACTACAGTTATTCTGATTTGCTTTTTCGCAAATCTGGTAAGTTAGAGTGTAGTCACCACCTTTAGTTCCTGGAGCAACATCAATTGTTCCATCTTGATTTAATGTAATTCCTTGTGGGAAATTATTTGCTGTTATAATAACATCCTCAGGATTAACAGGTAAACCATTTAATTTATCATTCGTTAAAACGTTGATAACTTCTAATGAACCATTTAATCCATCTGCTCTAGTTATATCATTATCACTTCCAGCTTCAATTCCGAACTGAGGTTTAGCATTACAACCTAATACCGCTGCAGGATAATTTACAACTACTGACTGAGTTGGATTCAATGTAAACTGCATTGTAACTGCTGGTCTTGTTAATTCAAAACCATCATTTCCTTCAATCCATTGTCCGTTAGTTAATATCCATCCTGGCCAATCTGTAGGCATATTGTTTGCATTTACTGTTGCACCTGGCCACAATACATTGCCACTTAATGGCATATTTGTTTGTGTTGCTACAATTCGATTTGCACTATCAATCCAATTAATAGTCAATAGACCAGTTGGAGTGAAATTATCTGCTTTCACGTTGTATGATACATACGGAGCATTATTTAAACAATAACTTTCTGCAGTAATAGTCATAGTTGGTGCAACCACCGTTACTGTAACTGAAGCCGAAGTACAGTTTCCTAAATTTGCTTTTTCGCAGATTTCATAAGTCAATGTATAGGTTCCCGCTGGAGCATTTGGAACTAACTCTGCTGTTCCATCAGGTTTCAACGTTAATACATTATTTGGATCTGGAGTCAGAATATTTAAATTAACATCATTAATAGTTAAAGGATTATTATCTAATGTATCATTATTTAAAACATTAATTACTTTAACTGTTTCATTAATACCAACAACTGAAATGTCATCCTTAAGAGCAATAAGCGTTCTCTTTTCAACAGGAATAGTAACTACCGCTGGCGTAGCATCTACAGCACCATTATTATCTGTCGCTGTAAAAGTAAATGAGTCATTTCCTGAGAATGTACCGCTTGGATCATAAGTCAATACCGCTGCTTCTACAGGTATTAAAACCTGACCAACAGTCACAGGTGTGCCATTTAAAGCTAATGTTCCATGTAATGGCAAACTCAATACAATATAATTTGCAATTGTTCCATCTGAATCTGTAGCACTCAAAGCTTTAATTGCTGTCGCTCCAGCACTTGATGGAATTGCTGTATTTGTATCATCATTTGCAACTGGAGCATTATTACCTACTGGAATAGTTATATTTCCAGGAGCTAATGCTGTTAAACCTAAATCATCTGTTGCTGTAAAAGCAAATGTTACATTTCCTGTAAATATTCCACTCGGAGTGTACATAATCATTGCTGCTTCAGCTGGTGTCAAGATTTGGTTTAAACTAATCGGATTTCCTGCTAAAGTTAAAGTTCCATTAGCTGGTAAACTCAAGATTGTATAACTAGCGATTGTTCCATCAATATCTGTAGCTATCAAGGCATTGATGGTTGTAGCTCCTGCTGTTGATGCGATTATATTATTTGTATCATCTTTTGCAATTGGTGCATCATTTACTGCCGTAACGGTGATTTCGATATCAGCCGTTGCCGTTAGAGTCCCGTCAGTAATAACATAAGGGAAGCTGATCGGTGCCGTTGAGTTGAAGTTCGCCGATGGCGTAAAAGTGATAACGCCAGCAGCCGAGATGTTCACCGTTCCGTTTGGAACCGCGATTGTCTGTGCTGCGCCTGTCAATGCCGTTCCGTTGATCGATGTGATGGAAAGCGTATCCCCGTCAACATCCGTATCGTTAGCCAGTGGTGTTAAAGTAACCGTGTTGTCTTCGGCAACCGTGTACTCGTCCTTCACCGCAACAGGATTGTCGTTCACGGCAGTTACCGTGATTTCGATGTTCGCTGTCGCTGTTCCGCTGTGCCCGTCATTGATCACATACGGGAAGCTGATTGGAGTTGTCGAGTTGAAATTAGCCGATGGCGTAAAAGTGATCGCGCCCGCAGCCGAGATGTTCACCGTTCCATTTGGAACCGTGATGGTTTGGGCAGCTCCTGTAAGTGCCGTTCCGTTGATCGATGTGATCGAAAGCGTGTCGCCGTCAACATCCGTGTCGTTGGCAAGAGGCGTCAGGGTAACCGCATTGTCTTCGGCAACCGTGTACTCGTCCTTCACCGCAACAGGATTGTCGTTTACGGCAGTTACCGTGATTTCGATGTTTGCTGTCGCTGTTCCGCTGTGCCCGTCATTGATCACATACGGGAAGCTGATTGGAGTTGTCGAGTTGAAATTAGCCGATGGCGTAAAAGTGATCGCGCCCGCAGCCGAGATGTTCACCGTTCCGTTTGGAACTGTTATAGACTGGACTCCGCCTGTTAAAGCCGTTCCGTTGATTGATGTGATCGAAAGCGTGTCGCCGTCAACATCCGTGTCGTTGGCAAGAGGCGTCAGGGTAACCGCATTGTCTTCGGCAACCGTGTACTCGTCTTTCACCGCAACAGGATTGTCGTTCACGGCAGTTACCGTGATTTCGATGTTCGCTGTCGCTGTTCCGCTGTGCCCGTCATTGATCACATACGGGAAGCTGATTGGAGTTGTCGAGTTGAAATTCGCCGATGGCGCAAATGTGATAACGCCCGCAGCCGAGATGTTCACCGTTCCGTTTGGAACCGTGATTGTCTGCGCGTTTCCAGTCAAAGCCGTTCCGTTGATCGATGTGATGGAAAGCGTGTCGCCGTCAACATCCGTATCGTTGGCAAGAGGCGTCAGGGTAACCGTATTGTCTTCGGCAACCGTGTACTCGTCTTTCACCGCAACAGGATTGTCATTCACGGCAGTTACCGTGATTTCGATGTTCGCTGTCGCTGTTCCGCTGTGCCCGTCATTGATCACATATGGGAAGCTGATTGGGGTTGTCGAATTGAAATTAGCCGATGGCGTAAAAGTGATAACGCCAGCAGCCGAGATGTTCACCGTTCCGTTTGGAACCGCGATTGTCTGCGCAGCTCCAGTTAAAGCTGTTCCGTTGATCGATGTGATGGAAAGCGTGTCGCCGTCAACATCCGTGTCGTTGGCAAGAGGCGTCAGGGTAACCGCATTGTCTTCGGCAGCCGTGTACTCGTCTTTCACCGCAACAGGATTGTCGTTCACGGCAGTTACCGTGATTTCGATGTTTGCTGTCGCTGTTCCGCTGTGGCCGTCATTGATCACATATGGGAAGCTGATTGGAGTTGTCGAGTTGAAATTAGCCGATGGCGTGAAGGTGATCACTCCAGCAGCCGATATGTTCACCGTTCCGTTTGGAACTGAGATAGACTGCGCAGCTCCAGTTAAAGCTGTTCCGTTGATCGATGTGATGGAAAGCGTGTCGCCGTCAACATCCGTGTCGTTGGCAAGAGGCGTCAGGGTAACCGCATTGTCTTCGGCAGCCGTGTACTCGTCTTTCACCGCAACAGGATTGTCGTTCACGGCAGTTACCGTGATTTCGATATTCGCTGTTGCCGTTCCGCTGTGCCCGTCATTGATTACATACGGGAAGCTGATCGGTGTAGTCGAGTTGAAATTAGCCGATGGCGTAAAAGTCATAACGCCCGCAGCCGAGATGTTCACCGTTCCGTTTGGAACCGTGATTGTCTGCGCGTTTCCAGTCAAAGCCGTTCCGTTGATCGATGTGATGGAAAGCGTGTCGCCGTCAACATCCGTATCGTTGGCAAGAGGCGTCAGGGTAACCGCATTGTCTTCGGCAACCGTGTACTCGTCTTTCACCGCAACAGGATTGTCATTCACGGCAGTTACCGTGATTTCGATGTTCGCTGTCGCTGTTCCGCTGTGCCCGTCATTGATCACATATGGGAAGCTGATTGGGGTTGTCGAATTGAAATTAGCCGATGGCGTAAAAGTGATAACGCCAGCAGCCGAGATGTTCACCGTTCCGTTTGGAACCGCGATTGTCTGCGCAGCTCCAGTTAAAGCTGTTCCGTTGATCGATGTGATGGAAAGCGTGTCGCCGTCAACATCCGTGTCGTTGGCAAGAGGCGTCAGGGTAACCGCATTGTCTTCGGCAGCCGTGTACTCGTCTTTCACCGCAACAGGATTGTCGTTCACGGCAGTTACCGTGATTTCGATGTTTGCTGTCGCTGTTCCGCTGTGGCCGTCATTGATCACATATGGGAAGCTGATTGGAGTTGTCGAGTTGAAATTAGCCGATGGCGTGAAGGTGATCACTCCAGCAGCCGATATGTTCACCGTTCCGTTTGGAACTGAGATAGACTGCGCAGCTCCAGTTAAAGCTGTTCCGTTGATCGATGTGATGGAAAGCGTGTCGCCGTCAACATCCGTGTCGTTGGCAAGAGGCGTCAGGGTAACCGCATTGTCTTCGGCAGCCGTGTACTCGTCTTTCACCGCAACAGGATTGTCGTTCACGGCAGTTACCGTGATTTCGATATTCGCTGTTGCCGTTCCGCTGTGCCCGTCATTGATTACATACGGGAAGCTGATCGGTGTAGTCGAGTTGAAATTAGCCGATGGCGTAAAAGTCATAACGCCCGCAGCCGAGATGTTCACCGTTCCGTTTGGAACCGTGATTGTCTGTGCTGCGCCTGTCAATGCCGTTCCGTTGATTGATGTGATGGAAAGCGTGTCCCCGTCCACATCCGTATCGTTGGCAAGAGGCGTCAGGGTAACCGCATTGTCTTCGGCAACCGTGTACTCGTCCTTCACCGCAACAGGATTGTCGTTTACGGCCGTAACCGTGATTTCGATATTCGCTGTCGCTGTTCCGCTGTGCCCGTCATTGATTACATACGGGAAGCTGATTGGAGTTGCCGAGTTGAAATTCGCTGATGGCGTAAATGTGATAACGCCCGCAGCCGATATGTTCACCGTTCCGTTTGGAACTGAGATAGACTGAGCGCTTCCAGTTAAAGCTGTTCCGTTGATCGATGTGATGGAAAGCGTGTCGCCGTCAACATCCGTGTCGTTGGCAAGAGGCGTCAGGGTAACCGCATTGTCTTCGGCAGCCGTGTACTCGTCTTTCACCGCAACAGGATTGTCGTTTACCGCCGTTACCGTGATTTCGATATTGGCTGTCGCTGTTCCGCTGTGCCCGTCATTGATCACATACGGGAAGCTGATCGGTGTAGTCGAGTTGAAGTTCGCCGATGGCGTAAAAGTGATAACGCCCGCAGCCGATATGTTCACCGTTCCGTTTGGAACCGTGATTGTCTGTGCTGCGCCTGTCAATGCCGTTCCGTTGATCGATGTGATGGAAAGCGTGTCGCCGTCAACATCCGTATCGTTGGCAAGAGGCGTCAGGGTAACCGCATTGTCTTCGGCAACCGTGTACTCGTCTTTCACCGCAACAGGATTGTCGTTCACGGCAGTTACCGTGATTTCGATGTTTGCTGTCGCTGTTCCGCTGTGCCCGTCATTGATCACATATGGGAAGCTGATTGGGGTTGTCGAGTTGAAGTTCGCCGATGGCGTGAAAGTGATAATGCCCGCAGCCGAAATGTTCACCGTTCCGTTTGAAACCGTGATTGTCTGCGCTGCGCCCGTCAATGCCGTTCCGTTGATCGATGCAATCGAAAGCGTGTCGCCGTCAACATCCGTATCGTTGGCAAGAGGCGTCAGGGTAACCGCATTGTCTTCGGCAACCGTGTACTCGTCTTTCACCGCAACAGGATTGTCGTTCACGGCAGTTACCGTGATTTCGATATTCGCTGTCGCTGTTCCGCTGTGCCCGTCATTGATCACATACGGGAAGCTGATTGGAGTTGTCGAGTTGAAATTAGCCGATGGCGTAAAGGTGATCACTCCAGCAGCCGATATGTTCACCGTTCCGTTTGGAACTGAGATAGACTGCGCAGCTCCAGTTAAAGCTGTTCCGTTGATGGATGCTATTGAAAGCGTGTCTCCGTCAACATCCGTGTCGTTGGCAAGCGGCGTCAGGGTAACCGTGTTGTCTTCCGCAGCCGTGTACTCGTCTTTCACCGCAACAGGATTGTCGTTCACGGCAGTTACCGTGATTTCGATATTCGCCGTCGCTGTTCCGCTGTGCCCGTCATTGATCACATATGGGAAGCTAATTGGGGTTGTCGAGTTGAAGTTCGCCGATGGCGTAAAGGTGATAACGCCAGCAGCCGATATGTTCACCGTTCCGTTTGGAACTGAGATAGACTGCGCGTTTCCAGTCAAAGCTGTTCCGTTGATGGATGCTATTGAAAGCGTGTCTCCGTCAACATCCGTGTCGTTGACAAGCGGCGTCAGGGTAACCGTGTTGTCTTCCGCAACCGTGTACTCGTCTTTCACCGCAACCGGATTATCGTTCACTGCCGTAACGGTGATTTCGATGTTCGCCGTCGCTGTTCCGCTGTGCCCGTCATTGATCACATATGGGAAGCTGATTGGGGTTGTCGAGTTGAAGTTCGCCGATGGCGTAAAGGTGATAACGCCAGCAGCCGAAATGTTCACCGTTCCGTTTGGAACCGTGATTGTCTGCGCGTTTCCAGTCAAAGCCGTTCCGTTGATCGATGTGATGGAAAGCGTGTCGCCGTCAACATCCGTATCGTTGGCAAGAGGCGTCAGGGTAACCGTATTGTCTTCGGCAACCGTGTACTCGTCTTTCACCGCAACAGGATTGTCGTTTACGGCATTAACAGTAATTAAAATATTGGCAGTTGCTGTTAATCTTCCATCTGTAATCACATACGGAATGCTTAATGCCGTTGTCGAATTAAAGTTTGCTGAGGGAGTAAAAGTAATTACTCCAGAAGCTGTAATGTTTATTGTTCCGTTTGAAACTGTAATACTCTGAGCTGCGCCAGTTACTGCTGTTCCATTAATAGAAACCAAACTAATCGTATTACCGTCAACATCGCTGTCATTAGTTAATGGCGTAAGTGTTACGGTATTGTCTTCATTTACTGTATATGGATCGTTTACAGCTGATGGCGCATGATTGACTGTTGGTGTAACCGAACCTGAATTATTTCCAGGAGTTGGATCTGTTTGTTCACCAGAGATTGAAGCCGTATTAGCATATGAACCTGAAGCATTAACTGTCACTGTCATGGTAAGAGTGGTACTTGCTCCGCTGGCAAGATTTCCAATAGTCCAATCTGGTGCGGACCAGCTTCCCGTAGATGGAGAAGCGCTCACAAAAGTATACCCTGCTGGAAGTACATCGGTTACTTTAACTCCTGTTGCCGCACTTGGTCCAGCATTAGAAGCAGTAATAGTAAAAGTAACATCACTTCCGGCATTTGGTGTCGTATTATCAACGGATTTGGTAACCGAAAGATTCGTTCGAACTACTGGTGTAGCCGTTGCTGAATTATTTGCAGTACTACCATCTGGGTTATTTCCAGAAATCGTTGCGGTATTTGCATATGCTCCTGTTCCTCTCACTGTACCTGTAATCTGCAGGGTAGCTGTTGCGTTGCTCGCAAGACTTCCTACGGTCCAGGTTGGAGCGCTCCAACTTCCTACAGAAGGAGTTGCGCTTACAAAAGTATATCCTGTCGGAAGTGCATCATTTACAGTTACTCCAGTTGCTTTGTAGGCTCCGTTATTTTTTGCTGTAATGGTAAAAATAACATTATCTCCAATACTTGGAGTGCTATTATTCGCCACTTTTGTAATCTCAAGATCAGCTGGACAAAGTGCTCCTTCAAAATTTCTGTTGGTTACTGTAGTTCCTCCGCACGATGTAGTAACTGTATATCGAACTTGAACTGTACCTACTCCTGTAAAACTTAAAGTGTTTCCATTTAAAGTTCCCGGACCGCTTATAAGCTCTAATACTCCTCCTGTAGGAGTAGGATTCAATAAAACTGGATCATCTATGCAATATTTAGAATCTGGTCCTCCTCCTAATGAAATAGGCTGAATAACTGGATTTGATTCTGCTCCGCAAATCTGTACATTGGCTGTAGCAAAAGTATAAACTGCTTCTTGCGATGTATCATCAGTACCATCTCCCATACTACCTCTAATTTTATGCCCCGCATAACCATACTTAGCCTCACAGGCTTTAACAATCATTGAAGTATGCCCTCCTGTTTCTACAGCTAAAATTCGATCAGAAGCAGATATACCGCTTGGCATAACAGGATTTACAGAATTTCCTGTAGTTCCAAGTAAATTATAATCATTTTGCCCAAAAGCATATAAATTATAACTACTGTTAATTACATTAATTGCTCCAAATCCAGTATCATGCTCTTGAACACTAATCCATTTAATATTATTCATAACAGGGCCAGCGGCAGATGTATACCTTGGTTGCACCCATGACAATCGATCCGTTGTTGTCCAATCACCTAATTGTCTTCCGGTATTTTCTCCTAATCCATATAAATTGCCATTAGTCGCCAAAACATAGTACGATTTTTCAGCACTAATACCTGTTGAGCCAATCATTTTAGGAGTTATAGAGGCCGGAAGAGTCATCTGTCTAGCAGTAGTTTGGCTGGTTACAATAGCAGTATTATCTCCTAATAACACATTGTTACCCCAAACGTAAACAGAACCATCTGCTCTTAAGGCCATAAGTCCTTCACTATTTCCTCTACATACAACAACATTTGTTAAAAATGGATTACCAGCTGCAGAAGTTCTCACCTTGTACCAAGTTACAGAATCTCCAGTTCCACCATTTCCTCGAACACTTGGTACTTGAGAAATCACCCATAAATCTCCACTACAAGTTGTAATTGCTAATGTTTGAAAAGTCGCAAACATCATTTTCACATCTCCTGGACTAACACCTGTCGGCAATCCATTTGAATTCCCTCCTATTGTTATTTTTTGAAAAGTTGAATTTGTAGTTAATGAACTAGCCAGAACATTTCCTACAGTAGACCAAGCATACAATCCATCTGTTGCCAAAAGTATTCCTTGTGCTCGATTAGCAGAATTACTTCCTAATGCAGCTTTAAGAGGTGTAGCTCCAGAAGTTAATGCAGGATAATTTGTTCTATTTATTGCTTGTGGCACTAATACATTAGCAGTACCATTATTTGCCATTCTTTCTCCCCAAACTTGAAGGGTACCATCTGAAGTTCGAACGATGGTACTATGAAAACTTGAAATAAAGTTATCATATTCTATTGATGATGCATCGTTATTAGAATCGGCACCAAAATTAGATAAATTGGTACCAGAACATCCTTGGACAGGAATGGCACATTGCGCATTCGATACCTGACTGAATATAAAAAAAGCAAAAAACAAAGCAATTGCCTTTTTTAAATTGAGTACGCTATTTAAAGTAAAGTAGTTTTTTATCATAAATAACTTGATTATTTTATTATCTGATGGAAATTGAAAGTCTGAGCCTGATTATTAAAATCATAAAAATCAAACATTAAATAAGTTTCTTGATTAACAACTCCCGATAATTTATATTTCAATAATTGTGTTTTATTGCCAATAACAATTTCTTTTTCTAATGCTTCAACCGTAAATGAAACTCCTAAGCCTGCAACCGACATTTTTGGTACAGACAATTTTGTAATAGAATTGTCTTTTGTAGTGATTTCCGCAGGAACAGTAATTATCAAATCTGTATAATTTCTTCCTCTCTCTATTTTCTCAGAAAAAGTGATTTTAGAAAAATCGAAAGACATTCTTACAGGCTCAACTTTTATCTTGAATCTTTCAGCAAATTGTGGATGATGACATTCTTCATCATGCGGTTTATTTTCCTGAAAATTAATCTCATATTCTCCTGGTTCCTGAAACACGTAATCGTTAATTTCGTTACCTCTCAAAGTTGTGTAGATATTGTTTTTGGCATTAGATACAGTCCAAGTTATGGTCTGGTCTATATTTTCAAAATCAATTTTTTCTCCGAAAGAGATTATTTTAAAATACTGGTTTGAATCTGTGCTGCCTATATTTTGTGCAACAGATTTAAAACTGCCAACTAAAACAAAAAACAAAAGAAATACAGTCTGTAATTTCCAAGACTTTAAACTTTCTTTTCTTATCTGCGTCATATCCTTATCAGCAGATAACAGCAATAAAGAACTGTCGGAAGAGTTTGGAATCCGTTCTTTATTCAACATTAAATTTTTTAGATAAGTAAAGTTCACCATATAATAAATAAATTAAGATTCGGGGCAAAAAAAAAGCACAACAAAGACACTACGCTCGATTTTTATATCGCCGCATTTTTTTTGATGTTTAATAAAATTTATAATGCTGAAAATTCAGCTAAGAGTAAGGATTGACGATCATATTAGCTGATCATGAAAAATGCCAATCCCCTTTTTTTCAGAGCCAAATGTAGCTGAAAATCTGAGCGATAGATAGTCAATTCGGACATATTTTGCAGTTTAGAAAAAATAAATCTAAAGCAAAAAAAATCTCACAAAAAACATATGCCTTAAAAAATTTAAATCACTGAAATACAAAACAGTAACTCAAATAGAAGAATATACTAATTGGTTATAAATAAGTAAGAAATATAATATTTTATGAAAAAAAGTTGGCATTACGTCGAAAAAAAACGTACTTCTGACGGAAGTTTCCCAAATCGTTTTTTGAAACTTGATGCAAATCTTCCCGCAGAATCATAGCCTGTTATAGCAGCTATTTCTTGAATATTAAATTTAGATTTTTCTATTAATTGCATTGCCAGTACAAGATTTTTTTCTTTGTGATATTGTAGCATCGAAAAACCAAAAACAGCTTTAAAATTTGATTTTAATTTCGTTGCAGACATGTTAACTTCTTTGGCTATAAACTCAATTCCTATGAATGGAAGATTTAAATGTTGCAGAATAATTTTTTCCGCTTTCGAAACATTCAAATAATCGATGTTGCTTAATGAAATATTATCGGTAATGCGGCTATCATTAAAAGCATTATCAAAAAAAATAATCATAAGTTTCATAATCTTTCTTCGCATTAATGCAATATCAGATTCTTCATTTTTCTCCCTTTCTAGTAATTGTGATAAATCTGCTGCAATTTCATGTGCTTTAGAAGAAATATCAAGCCAAGTATAAGAGCCTTTTTCTCCATTTAAAAAGTTTAAAATTGCTTTTCGTTCTTTAAACTTTTTAGAAGTAAAATTGTTTTTTACCCATTCTTTTGTCATTGCAATGGTAAAAAATTTACCATCAGATCCTTTATAGAAATAGCTAGAAATCTCCGTATTTGGTTTACTGATAGTCCAACATGTACTTAGAAGAGTTAAAAAATCACCATTTCCTAAAGGAAACTGATATTCGAAAATAGAAAAGGTTAACAGATAATAGTCACTCGATTTACTTTTATCATAACTTGACAAAGCCATGATATTTTCTCTCAGCGTCATGTAAAAAGTGATCAACCAGAAACCCTTTTCAAATTCTCTATAATACATCTTTGCACTGCATAAAGAGGTATTAAAATCAATACGGTTTTTTAATGGGAAATGCTTAATTATAGGAAGTTTCAGTATACTGTCAATCATTATCTGAGGCGAATTAGACAGGTAAGGAAACTGAAAAAAACCGTCTTTCAGCAGAAAAAGATATTTCTGAATATGTTTAGGCCAATTCTCTATGGTCATATAATAAAATTTTATAAAAATCTGCTGTTAGACAAATTTTTAAAGGCGTATAAACTAAAACATAAATTTTTCCTATCTAAGAAAAGAGAGGAACATATCACTAAAATAAGAAAAATTTCGGCAAACCGAAGCATTTCATATAAAAATTGCAGTAGGAAAAGTATTAAAAATATATTTTAAATAAAAAAAACAAACTTTAAATACTATAAAAATCTGGGGGTAAATTTTGCAGCAAAAATAAAAATATTATTTACAAAAATTAAATTTTTTCAAGCTTTATACTCACATTTTTTTTGCGATTACCAAAACAAAAATGACAATTTAAAGCTAACGTTATTCTTCCCACAAAAAAAATCCCAATCGTTTGATTAGGATTTTTAGACAATATTCTAAATATAATTTTTCAAAAGTTCTTTTTAAAACTAAAAATAAAGACTATTGAATCACTTCTTCATTGTATAAGGAATACTAAATTCATATATTCCTGAACCTGCTTTAACCACAATACTATTCTCTTTTTTCTCTACAATTTCAATTTCTTTACTTGCAGATAAATTCTTTCCGCTTTCTGTAATACCTTCCAATGATGACGCAGGAATATTTATGTAAGCTACGGTATTCGGTGGTATTTCGGTTTTTAAATTTAATTTATTGCCATTTATTTTCCAGTTTGAAGAAAGTTTACCATAAGGAGTTTTGTAATCGGCAGAAACATAATTAAAGTCGCCTCCTATATGCGGATGAATACGAATCTTTTTATATCCTATACCATCACCTTCTATATCGAGACCGGCAACAACTCTGTACATCCAGTCGCCAATAGCGCCATAGGCATAATGGTTAAAAGAATTCATGTCAGAATTCTCAAAACTGCCGTCAGGTTTAATTCCATCCCAACGTTCCCATATCGTTGTTGCATCTTTTGTAACAGGATATAACCAAGAAGGATAAGTTTTCTGCAACAACAATTCGAAAGCCAAATCAGTATAATTAAATCGGCTTAGCACATGGCAAAGATATGGTGTTCCTAAAAACCCTGTTGTTAGATGAGTATCATATCTTCTAATATTTGCAGCAAGTCTGTCAGCTGCCTGTTGGCGAAGTTTTTCAGGCAACATATCAAAATGAAGCGCCAAAACATAAGATGTTTGAGTGTCTGAAACTGTAGCGCCATTAGCAGTTGTATATTCGTTTAAAAATGCATCTTTAATTTCTTGAAGCAATAAATTATATCCTTTCACATCATCATTTCTGCCAAGCACTTCTGCCGTATTTATAAGTAATTGAACCGAATGAGCATAAAAACATTGTGCTATCAAATATTTGTTTGTAATAGCAGAATCTCCAAAAAGATCATCTTGAACATTATAAAACAGCCAATCGCCAAAATGTCTGCCTTGCTTCCAGAGATTATTTTTGCTTTGTGATTGAATATAATTTACCCAATTTTTCATGCTTTGATACTGTGTTTCAAGTATACGTTTGTCTCCATAAGCTAAATACATATTCCATGGAATTATCGTTGCAGCATCGCCCCAGCCACTACTTCCCCTTTCAAAATCGGCTAAGACATTTGGAACGACATGCGTAACGCTTCCATCAGGAAATTGATCTGCTGCGAGATCTTTCATCCATTTAACAAAAAAATTATTGACTCCTCTTAAAAAAGAGGCCGTACGAAAAAATACTTGAGCATCTCCAGTCCAACCAAGACGTTCGTCACGCTGCGGACAATCGGTCGGAACATCCAGAAAATTACCTTTAAGTCCCCATTCTATATTATGCTGTAATTGATTGATAAGTTCATTACTAGTAGTAAAACTACCCGTTTTTTCCATATTCGAATACAATGCACAAGCTTCAAAATCTTCTGGCTTAAGTTCTCCAGAAAATCCTTCTAACTTTACATAACGAAAGCCATGCCATGTAAAATGCGGCTCAAAAGTTTCTTGTTTTCCTCCTTTTAAAATATAAATATCTTGAGCCTTCGCTATTCGTAGATTTTCTGTATAAAAATTTCCATCTTTATCTAATACTTCTGCATGAGAAACTGTTATCTTTTGGCCAACCTCGCCTTTAACTTTAAGAGTAACCCAGCCAACAAGATTTTGACCAAAATCTATTATTTGATCACCTTTAGGAGTGGTAAAAATCTTTTTAGGAATAAATTTTTCGTGTCGTGTAACCGACTCATTGTATGTGCCAATTAATATATTTTTAGGAAAAGACTGCACCTTAACTCCAGACCAGTCCTTATCATTAAACTCTGGTGTAGCCCAGCCAATTTTTTCCAGACGCGCATCTATAACTTCACCTGCGTATATATTTGAACTTCTGACGGCACCTGTCGAAGATTTCCAACTTCCATCTGAATTTATAGTTTCTGTACTGCCGTCTGTATAGGTAATATTTAGCTGAAACAACAAACTTATGTCACTACCATAAATGTCTTTGAAATTTCCAAGCGAGAAATAACCTCGATACCAACCACTGCCCAGCATTACTCCTATTGCATTATTACCATTAATAAACATATCACTAACATCATAAACCTGATATTGAAGACGTTTTTTATAGCTTGTCCAACCTGGCGTAAAGTATTTATCGCCAATTTTTTTTCCATTGATCTGTGCTTCGTAAAGTCCGTGTGCAGTAATATAAGCAGTTGCAGATTTTACTTTTTTATTGATTTTAAATTCTTTTCTTAAAAGTGGCGATGGACGATCATTTTCTTCTGCGTAACCCGGAGATATCCATTGAGCTTGCCAGTCATTTTCTTTCAATAAACCCATCTGCCAATAAGCAACATTGCTCCATGTTGTTAATTTGCCTTTATTATCCCATATTCTTACCTGCCAATAATAACGTTTTCCAGCTTCTAAAGGTTTACCGCCATAAGGAATATGTATTGATTGATCGGATATAACTTTGCCTGTTGACCATAATAAATCTTTATTAAATCCAGTTTCACTTTCTGCGACTTTGATTTCATAGGCAAGCTGCATCGTATTACGTTGTTTAGCTATTAATTGCCAGCTAAAATGCGGTTGCAGATTATCAATTCCTAGCGGATTTGTAAGACCTTCTGTAGTTAGGCTCGTTACTTGTGTTTGTGCTTTTACCGTAACTATTTGTAGAAAAAGGCAAAGAAGAATTATTCTCTTAATCATAGAAATTGATTTTAATTTATTATGAAAAAATTATTTAGGATTTTGCTTTTTTGAAATAAGGCATAGAATTAAACACCTCGTATATGCAAAATAAAATAAGATAATCTTTACCTGTATTTACATATCGTGTTATTTTTCAACGAATCATGTCAAAAATCAATTTATTGGTATTAAAAAATGTGGATTTGATATAATTGCTTCGAATCTTGTTCTTAGCGCAAAAAAAAGTCCCAATCAAAAGATTGGGACTTTTTTGCATTCTTAAAGGTTTTCAAATATTTTAAAAATAATCTAAGCGAAATAATATTTCCCTATAAAAACAATACCATTGTAAATTACGTGAGCAATGAATGGCAGCAATATTGCACTTCTTTGATTTTTACCTCTTGTATATAAATAAGCAAACAGTAAACCTGTCACGAATGCATAGGAGAAATAAAAAAAATTGTAGAGATGAAATGCTGCAAAAGCAAAGGCAGACACAAGACAGCAATATTTCAATGCCATTTTTATACTCTTTGAAATTTCAATAACTGCATACTGGAACAACAAAGTTTCAATAAAGGGAGCAACAATAATAAATAAAACTATTTTTTCTTTAATAGTATAATGATCATTAAAACCTTCGTTTAAAGGAACATCAAATAAATCTGAAACAACAGAAAAAATATAGTTGTTTAAAAAATTTAAAAGAATTACAAGCAGTATAAGTTGCCAATGTTTAAGATCAAGTACAAAACTTTTTATTTTTGCAATCATTATGAACTAATTTTTTAAAAAAATATTGGGTTATTAATAATTAAATATTCGGCTTGTTTTTAAATTATATAAAAAAATAGAAGTACCCAAAAAGAATATTGTAGTAATAATTGATCCTTCAAAACCAAATTCACCTCCACTCCAAATAAATGGTTTTTGAGCATTATATTTTAAAATACTTTTAATTTTCATTCCACTAATATTACTTCCGAGTAAACACCCTATTGTAAAATTCCAAAAAGCATGAATTACGGTTACTAAAAAAAGTGAATTACTTTTTAAGTATATTAAACTAAAAAAGACACCCGCAAGAATAATATTAACAGCGCCAATAATAGTAATATTTGGATTGAATAAGTGAAATACACTAAAAAATAACGAAATTAAAAGTATCTTTTTGAGTGTAAATTCATTACTTAAAAAAGAATAAGGTATAAACCTAAATAATATCTCTTCTAATAAAGCCGAAAAAAATATCATTATAAAGAAAAAGAGAATATCAATATCCCAATGAAATTCTTTACTGATTCTTATAAGTTCTAGACCAATCAGAGAACAATAGATTGTAAACGGTAAAAAAAATGAAAATACGTAAGCTCTAAAATCAAATGATTTATAAAAAAGAGCTGTTTTAAAGGAGCCGTATAAATTATTTTTTTTGAATAAGTATATGATGTACACCAACTGAGGAAAAAAAGAACAAATCCAAATTTTATAGGTGAATTCATTTTTATTCAAATCAGGAAAAGCTAAAAAAATAAAAGGTATAGAAATAAAAGAAATCTGCAGAAATGCCTTAATATAAAAGCTGATTATTTTTTTCATACTACAAATATATATTTTGTAGTACGAAAAATACTAGTAATATTTTATTTTTTTTATTTCTATCTATTTCTTAAAACTTAAAAAAAGATTGTTCAATGATGAATTACAATATTTATTAAGAAACAGAAAAATTTCGCAACAAAGAAAAGTTTAAACTAACTCAATAAATCTTCTATTTTAGTTTTTAAGATTTCTAAATTTTGATGACCAAAATAATTTCCTAAAACATTATAATTATCATCAAAAATAACAAATGACGGAGTTCCTTTTAATTGATTAAGTGTAAAAGTTTCTGCTAATAAAGCTATCTCAGAATAAAATTCTTTTACTTTTTGCACTACAATTTCTTTTTCCTTTTCAGGAAAATTTTCAAAATTAGGAATGGCGTTACAAATCAATTCCACCTTATTTGAATTTATAAATTCTTCTGAAGAAATAATGCTATCAAAAGCGACTGGAAAATTCAGCGTTTCTCCATAGTTCGAAATTCCATAGTTTGTCGTGTAATATTTTTTTGTTTCGCCAACTAATGTTCCGTTTTCCAGCAGTAACTTTAGACTTTCTTCATTATTATATTCAAAATCTTCAAAAGCAGTAGCAATTCCGATAAAACCAACTTTATCACTAAATAATCTGTAAAGCTCGTTCGTAATGGGAATTCCGTAGATAAAACAACCGGGACAATTTACCTGAAAAACAAAAGCTATGTTTACTTTGTTTATTTTGAATTCCCCTTGAACTAATTCTTTTATATTGAGATGAAATTTTGACATGATTAAATTTTTTGATAGTAAAATTTTCTATTCAAAATTACTCAAGAACACTAACTTAATAATAGTCCAGTTTTTGCAATTATACTTCTTTTCTGGTTTTTATACTTACTATTTTGTTTTTAACACACCCGCAAAACCACCTCTTGAAAGGCAATCGATCTTAATGGCTTCTCCTTTTTTAACTTTTAATATTTTAGAATCTAAAGATTTACTATCTTTTGCATCAGTAATTAACAGCAACTCATAATTTCCATTTTCTAGAAAATTAAAATTAAGGGTCAAAGTCTGAGCGATGTCTTTTCCATTTAAACCTCCGATATACCAAAGATTATTTTTCTTGCGAGCCATAATTACTTTTTCTCCTGGAAATCCATCTATCAATTTTGTATCATCCCAAGCAGTAGGGAAATTTTTAAGAAACTCTTTTGGTGCTGTAGGCAAATCGTAATAAGCCGAAGGGCGATCTGCAAAATGCTGTAAACCTGACTCAAAAACTACAGATAAAGCTAATTCATGTCCAAAAGATGTAATATGAGGATGTTGGCTATCAGAAAAAGTGACAGGCGTATAATCCATTGAACCGACAACGTTTCTTGTAAATGGAAGTGTTGTATTATGAACTGCCGCCTTATCTGTTAAAACGGCTTTATTATTATACCATTCTGCGCCATAAACAGCTTCTGTTGTCATTAAGTTTGGATACGTTCTAGCCCAGCCGCGCGGAATAGTAGCTCCATGAAAGTTCACTATTAAATGATATTTTGCGGCATCTTTTAAAATATCAATATAATACTTCATCATATCTTGCTGATCTCCAGCAAAGAAATCTACTTTAATTCCGTAAATACCTATTTTATTCAGCCATTCAAACTCCTTTTTTCTTTTTTCGGCTGTAAGTAATCGATCTACCGGCGTTGGTTCTAGCCAGCTTGTTCCTGAATTATACCAAATAAGCGGTTTAATACCTTTGCTTTTAGCATAATTACATGCATCTTCTAAGTTACCTCCGTTAGCCATAACATCCCATTCCCAGTCAATTAACACATATGGCCATTTCATTTCTACAGCTAAATCTACATATTCAACCACTTTTTTATAATCTTTTGAGCCATGATTATACGCCCAATAAATCCAAGAAACAGCGCCTGGTTTAATCCAACTTGTATTTTTCAATTGAGTGGATTCACTAACATCTGTAACCAAATTTGATTCTACGATGTCCGATAAATTCCCAATCGCAAACGTATGCCACGGAGAACTCCAAGGTAATTTGGCTCCAGCTCCAATCTGCTTAAAATCATCTCTTACAGCAGGATAAGTTACTTTGTATTCAGATGGCTTTTGTGAATTATTAAGTATCGAAGCACAATGATTTTCTGTAATTCCTGCCTCAGAAATAAGTACCCAAACTGGCTGTTCATTTACTTTGTATAAAGCAGGAAAACCCCAATCAGCATTTTTTTGAGAATTGAGTCCTGTATTGCTTTGAGGAAAAAACTCTTCATATGAAACTTGATATGGTTGAATCCATCTAGAAGTTCCTTCTGGTATATTATAAGTTGTAAGTTCTTCTGTTATATTAATATTCTTTTCTGATTGATTTGGAAAAACATACTGAAACGCAACACCATTATTGTAAGCCCTAAAAACGACATCAAGCTTCTGGTTATTTTTGTTTTTAAAACTAAACTTTTTTTCGCGTCCAAAATTCTCGCAATGCGCGCGTTTGCCACAAATCATTTGATAATTATCGTGTATATCAATAACTTTTGATTCTCCGATAAATTTCAAACTATCAAAATGCTCATTTTTTTGTACAATTCCAAGTTGAGATTGTGGCAAAACTTCGGTATAAACGTCATTATTTTTATATGATATTTTAAAATAAACCCGATCAGCTTTTCCTTTTGCCGTTTTCAGTTCTACTTTAATTTTCTCATTCGGAGACACCAATTCTTGTGCATTTGAAAAAAAGAAATTCAATACAAAAATTAGAATCAGAATGTTTCTTGCTGCTTTCATTACGAATATTTTTTATAGACAAAATGTCCCATAAGGGACATTTTTTATTTTACATTAATGGTAACCTCAACTGGTTTTAGCCATTGACTTGTGAATTTAACTTTTATAGGTTCTGTCGAATCTCCTTTTGCCTGAATATAAGCGGCAATGTGTCCATGAAATACTCTTTGTACATTATCTGTATAATCGGTCATATCGCTGTTATTTCCTGCTTCAAGTCCCAACAAAGTTCCTGAACCAGAAATTGTACAAGTTACTTCATTATCAGAAAGCATTACTGGAAGTCCGTTTTGGTCTTTAACCTGAACCATAATTTTGGCAACTCCTTTATCTTTACTGATTGTGATATTTTTATCAGCAATCGTTAATTCAACTGGTTGTTGTGTCGAATTTATGGCGTAACGGCTTACTTCTTTATCGTTTTTATCTAAACCAATTGCTTCTAATTTTCCAGCTGCAAAAGGAATATCCCAATAAATAATTCCTGTTTTTTCGTCGTATAATTTGGTTTCTCCTACTACTTTTCCGTTCAATTCTAAACGTGCTTTTGTAGCATTGGTATAACAAACCACACGAATTTTTTGTCCGTTTTCATAATTCCAAATTGCCCACGCATCTTTAGAAATATCTTTTTCATTTACTAAAGGATAAGTTCCCACGTAAGCCATTGGTTTATCTGACCATAAAGACTGACGGAAATAACCTCTAGGTTTAATAACTCCTGCAAAATCAACTAAACCAGAATAAAATCCTCTTGAAGGCCATCTTCCAGATTCTCCTAAATAATCAATTCCTGTCCAAAGAAACTGACCAAAAATAAATTTGTTGTTTTTTACCGCAAGCCAAGGTTCCATGTCATGAACGTTTTCGCTACCGTAAATTACTCTTTTAGGATATTTTTCGTGATCTGATTTGTATTTACTTTCGGTATAATTGTATCCAGTAATATCCAAAGCGCCTGGATATTCTGTTTCGTTAGACATAGCAACTCCCGCTAAACCAGCCGTTGTCGGGCGTGATTTGTCGTATTTTTTTACTGCGGCAACCAAACGTTTTGCAATTGCACCAAGGCGCATGGCATCTGGCGCATCTTTTTTGTAACCGCCATAAGCCGCTTGTCCGAAACCGTCTTTTCCTTTATCTAAAACTGGATGAGAATACGGATCATTTGGATAATCTACTTCGTTACCAATACTCCATCCGAAAACGGAAAGATGGTTTCTATCACGGCGTACAAAATCTTCTAAATCTTTTTCGGCATAATCGGCAAAAATATCAAACGAACCTTGAAAACCTGGAGTTCCATAATTCCAGCCTTCCAGCCATTTACGTTTTGGAAATTCCCATTCGTCATAAGCTTCGTTTAAAACCAATAACCCTAATTCGTCGCAAAGTTCGTAGAAATCTGGTGCTTGCGGATTATGACTTGTTCTAATTGCGTTTACACCTATTTCTTTCAATGTTTGCAATCTTGTTTTCCAAACTTCTCTTGGAACTGCAGAACCTAAAACTCCAGCATCGTGGTGCAAACAAACCCCTTTCATTTTCATTCCTTTTCCGTTAAGGGCAAAACCATTATTTGGATCGAATGTAAAACTTCTGAAACCTGTTTGAGTTACTGTTTTATCAATTTCTTTTCCGTCTTGAAAAACCGTTGTTTTGAGTTCATACAAATTCGGATTGTCTAAATCCCATAATTGTGGATTTTTGACATTGATTTTTGTTGAAATTTTTCCGCTTTGATTGGCAGCAACTTCCACTTTTGAAGAGGTTTTTGCTACTGTTTTTCCGTCTTTTGAAAACAATTCGTTTACAACAGTTAATGCTGATTTTGAAGAAGATCCATTTTCTACATCAACCTCAACATTTAGAGTTCCTGTTCCTTTTTTAACTTCTGGATAAGCGTAAACGCCCCATTGCGCAATATGAACCGGATTTGCATAAACCAACCAAACATTTCTGTAAATTCCTGATCCAGTATACCATCTTGAATCGGCACTTTGACTGTGATCTACACGAACAGAAATGGTATTTTCTCCACCAAATTTCACGAAAGGTGTTGCATCATAAGCAAAAGAAATATAACCATTTGGGCGTTTTCCTAATGATTTTCCGTTGATAAAAACTTCACTTCTATTGTAAACGCCTTCAAAATACAAATACACTTTTTCGCCCGATTTGCTTTGCGGAATATTGATTGATTTTCTGTACCAAGCAATCCCACCAGGCAAATATCCCGTACAACTTGCCAGCGTTGGACTCAATTGCCCTTTTACGCTCCAATCGTGCGGTACATTGATATTCTGCCATTTATTATCGTCAAAAGTGGCATTTTTTGCATCGGAAACATCTTGAAGATTGAATTTCCAATTATCATTGATTTTTTTCGAATCTCCAAACGAAATCTGACTGCTTGCAGACAAACATGAAAAGAGTAAAACGGGGATTAGGATTTTCTTGGTTAACATATTTTTTTGTTATTTTTTTGTTTCAGGTTTCAAGTTTCAAGTTAGGTTTGGACGTGAAACCTGAAACTTGAAACAATTTTTCTACTATTGTAATTCTCCCACAAACGTCACGACCGATTTTGCAGGGATTTCTAAATTATTAATTTTCTGGGATTTGGCTCTTTTTAAATTTGACGTATCAGAAGTTATATAAGGAGTAAACTCGTTATTTTTTACAGTTCCTTTTGATAAATCAAATTTGTATTTCTGAGCTTCTTTTCCACAGTTTACTGCGACAACAATCAGTTTTTTGTTTTGAACATCTTTATAAGCCGTAAGCATTACATCATTTGCTGAGTCTAATTCTTTTTGGTTTGGAATATCAATTCGCTGCATTCCCGGACGTACAAAAAGCGAATAATTTCCTAAAGCCCACAGCAGTTTTGAATCGTGAAATTCTCCATCATTTTTTACATAATTGGGTTCAGTTCCTCCTTTGCTTTTTCCATCATCCAGATAAATTAAACCGTCTTTATAATCTACTCTTGTTATTGAAGTCCACCATTGCCATGAAGCTGCATTTGCTACCGCAATATCATTATGAATTAATCTCGCTACGAATAAAGCGGTCTGCATTCCTAAATCTCTTCCTCCACCCGATCCTCCCGGAATTTCATTTTCTCCTGGATTTTCTAAAATACAATATTCCGACTGCCAATATTTTAATCCTGGTTTTTGTTTGACTTCTGCCGCAATTAATTTACGACTTAAAACCTGTTTTTCAATTGGCCAAGTTGTAAAATAACTGTGTCCTAGAATTACATTTTTTACATTCGAGAATTTTGTCACATTGGTTTTTGCTTTTCCGAAAAAAAAATCGATTTGATTGTCACGATTTTCAGCGTTTACATTTTCATACAAATAATCGATTTGCGCTGCTTCTGCAATCACGATTTCGGTATTCATTTTTTTTGCCAACAGCTTTTCCGAAAGCGATTTGGTCAAATCATAAATTTCCTGATTGGTCGCTGGAGTTCCTTCTTGACTGTTGGTATCTCCACTTTTTGGCATCCATTCCCATTGCGGTTCGTTTATCGGACTTACATAGTCGAATTTGATTCCTTCTTTTTTCTCCAAACCTTGAATACTTTGAACTAAGAAATCGGCAAATTTTGGAATTGCACCATCTTTTAGATTCAGTTTATTCTTTTGAGAAGCGAAAGACAATCCGTTATTAGTCATAAAAACTGGCGGACTGTTAGTGAAAATTAGAAACTTTTCGACACCACGTTTTTTGGCAGCCTGCAAAAACCATCTTTGACCTTCTTGTTTAGAAAAATCATAAGTTCCATCAGCATTCAAGAAACATTCGCTTCTTCTCCATTCGTCAGAAACTTTACTACTTTCACCTTGTTCTGTGCTTCCTGCACCCAAATTAAATCGCCAGATCGAAAGTCCGATTCCTTTTGGATTTCCGTTTGCATCGATTTCTTTGCTGAATAGTAAATCTGCAATGGCATTTTTTTTCTGTTCTGGCCAATTCTTACCTACAAATTGTGTTCGCCAAGCATCAGAACCTCCAAAACCATCCATGGTTTGTACTACATTATCTGTGCTAATAGTAATTGTTCGCTGTGCAAAAGACAGCGAACTGATTACCAATAAAAGTGAGACGTATATATTTCTCATTTATTCTTTTTTTATCTTATTGACGTATTTTTTTATCGTCTAGTTTGTCATTCTGAGGAACGAAGAATCTTCGTAAGTAACTCCGTAATCTAAATCTCCAATCTTTGTCGAGCTACTTGCGGAGATCCTTCCTTCGTCAGGATGACAAGATTGTGGTTAATAGCTTTGTCAAAGTTTAAAACTTTGACAAAGCTTGTATTTTAAAACCTTAGAATCTTAGCATCTCAGAACCTCAGCATCTTATTTATAAGTACCCACATAAGTCACTACAGATCTGGCAGGAATTTCAAAACCAGAAACATCAACCGTTGTTCCTTTTTTCAAACTCAATGTTTCGGAAGTAATATAAGGCGTTAATTTATTATCTGTTAATGTTCCGCCTGCAAGATTTAGTTTATAAGCTTTCGCTGATTTGCTGATGTTAACCGCAACCATAACTAATTTTTTATTTGCTACATCTTTATAAGCCGTAACCATAACATTATTTAATTCTGCTGTATTATCAATACTTGGAATTTGAACTCGAACCATTCCAGGTTTTACGAAAAATGAAAAGTTTCCTAAAGCCCAAAGCGTTTTTGAATCTCTAATATATCCATCATTTTTGCAATAATCAGCATTTCCTGCTCCGTTGCTTGCGCCATCATCTACATGAATTAATCCGTCTTTGTAATCACCACGACTAATTGCCGTCCACCATTGCCAAGAAGTTACGCCTCCAACTGCAATATCAGTGCTAATAATACGTGCTGTCCAAAGTGCTAAAGGCATTCCTAAATCTCTTCCAGCTCCTGCTCCACCTGGAAGTTCTGCAGTTCCTGGGCTTTCTAAAACACAATATTCAGATGACCAAAGGCTTAATCCTCCAACAGATTGTATTCTCGCAGCTGCGTCTTGTCTTGAAGAAATCAAAGTACTTAAAGGCCATGCTTGCCAGTAACTATGTCCAGAAATAGTTCTTTTTACGTTGCTTAAATTTCCAATATTTTTAGAAGAATTTGCGGCAAAGAAATAATCAATCTGATTCGATCTACTTTCTTTTCCTGAAACTGTTTTATAAAGCGGTTCATAAGCTCCAGCTTCTCCTACAACAATTTTAGCTTGTAAATTTTTCGCTTGCAATTTTGGAGATAAAATGTTTACAAAACTGTAAATATTCGTGTTAGTAGCCGGAGAACCTTCTTGCCCCGATCCGTCCCACTCATATTGAGGTTCGTTGAACGGACTTACATAATCGATTGTTAAACCATGTTCTGTTTTTAATTTATCTAAAGATGTTGTCCAAAAGTCAGCTAAATCGGGCATTTTTCCATCCTTTAAATTATAAAATTCTTTGATAGAAGCGTGCGCTTTTCCATTTTGAGTCAAATAGACCGGAGCGCTGTTTGCAAAAGCCAATAGTTTATCAACTCCACGCTCTCTTGCGGCTTTCATAAACCAAACCTGACCCGCTTGTTTCGTCATATCATACGAAACTCCGTTTGTGGTAAAACATTCCGATCTTCTCCATTCGTCTGTAATATCACTGGCATCGCCTTGTTCTGCGCTTCCTGCTCCAAGGTTAAAACGCCATAAGGACAATCCGATTCCTTTTGGATTTCCGTCAGCATCTAAACCTTGGCTGAACAATAAATCGGCTATTTTATTTCTTTTATCAGTTGGCCAATTTTTTCCAATAAAATTACATTGCCAAGCATCCGAAGCTCCGAAACTTTCCATCGTTTGAAGATTCATTTCTAAACTAACATTCAATTCTGTCACAGCATTTTCTGAATCTGAATTTTCAGATTTTTCAGAATCGCAGCTTACAAAAAAAGAACTTGCGAAAAGTAAGCCTGCACAAAGCAGACCTACTTTATTTTGATTATACTGTTTCATCTTAGTATCCAGGATTTTGTTTAATTACACCACCGCTCAAATCGATTTCTAATTGCGGAATTGGCCACAATAAGTTTTTTGCAGGATTAAAATTGATTCCTTTATCCTGAGATTCTCTCAAGTTTGTTGTTTCGTAAGGATCTGTAGAACTCAAGTTGTATTGCACGAAAGTTCCGTTTGGTCCCATCAAAGATTCGATAACCGGTCTTCCTGTTGTTGGATCTTTTTCACGACGAATATCAAACAAACGCAATCCTTCAAAAGCCAATTCTAAACGACGTTCTTTGTAAATCTGTCTTAAAAGTGTAGGTCCTGAAATTCCTGTTTTCGGATCTAATTTTACACGTGCTCTGATAATATTAATATCTGCCAAAGCATCACCGCCCGTATGATAATTAGCTTCAGCTCTTGTTAAATACATTTCTGCCAAACGAATCAGCGGAATGTTTAATGGTAAGTGACCGTCTTTTTTATCTAATGCACGGCGTGTCGCAATTGGAATATAAGATTTACGGCAGATACGACCCGATTTATTATCGTTTAAACTGAATTTATGTGTTGGATTTAAAACCTCATCTCCGTAAGCTGCTTCTCCCCATTTTGTAATCGTACTTCTTCTGCGGATAACATCATTTTCAGACAAATATGCATTTTCTAAATCACTTGTTGGCATACACCATCCCCAACCATCAAGAACGTCGGCAGCATCATTACTTGGAAAATTCTTTTTGTCTTCTCCTCTTGCTCCAGATAAAGTTGGCAATGCCGCGCCTAAACTTCTATCCTGAACAGAAGACGACTGCGCTTCTAAAATAGATTCAATTCCGTTATGATTGTTAACATTCCAGATATTTAAGAAATCAGTTTCTAACTGAAAAGGACCTTCTGTAATTACTTTGTTAGAATATGTTTTTGCTTCTGCCCATTTTTCTTGGAACAATGACACTCGAGCCAATAAGGCATAAGCTGCCCATTTGTTAATTCTACCATTTCTTGCTACAGGAGCACTTTCTAGTTTTGCTGCTGCATCTTTAAGATCGGTTTCTATCTGAGTGTATACTTCTGCGGCTGTATTACGCGATAAGGTTAAATCTCCAGTTCCTAAAGATTTTGTATAAACCGGAACTCCTCCAAAAAGATTTACCAATTCATAATAACAATAAGCCCGTACGAATAAAGATTCGCCCATATACTGATTTTTTTGAGCATCGGTAAGTGGCGAAACAGCCATTCTTTCTAAACCAACATTTGCAGATTGAATCGTATAGAAATGTGCTGTATAGATACTATTCATATCGCCCATATTATCAGGAGTTATGATATATTGCGAACAAGGTCTATGTGCGCTATTGTCTTGACCTGTGTTTCCCATCCAAGCATCATCTGTAGACATTTCGTTGGTTACTCTAGGAGCCGTTAATACCCACCATTCTTTTGCTAATAATAAGCGTTGTGTTAATTCATTTGCATAATTCTCGCATTCTTGTACTGTTTGAAAATAATTTTCTAAAGTCTGAGTTCCTCTTTGATCTTTTTCTATAAAATCACTGCAAGATGCCGAAAATAGAGAAAAAGCTATTATTGATACTATTATTTTTTTCATGATCGTTTTGATTAAAATGCAACATTAAGTCCCATCAAGATTGTTGGCTGAACTGGATAATTCCATCCTCCAAAACCTGATCCTTTTACTCTGTCTCCATTATTTGGATCTCCTGCTCCAACTTCAGGCTCAACTCCTGAATAGTTAGTCCATGTCCATAAATTTTGTCCTGATAATGACAATCTTAATTTATCTAAACCAAATTTGTTGTAGAATGAATATCCAATTTGAAGGTTTTTCATTCTAACAAAAGATCCGTCTTCTACATAAAGAGAAGAGAATTTTGTAAAGTTCTCGTTGTTATCATCCTTTGATAATCTCGGAATATAGTTTGAAGTTCCTTCGCCATGCCAAGCCATTTGTTCCAATCCACTTACTTTGTTGGTCAAACTTGCACCATTGTATAAATCTGAAATGTTTTGATTAACGATTTCATTTCCAATACTTGAATAAAAATTCGCTACTAAATCGAAGTTTTTGTAAGCAAAGTTTAAGTTCAAACCAATATTGTAGTCTGCCCAAGGAGAACCAATTTTAGTTCTGTCTTTGTCATCAATTTTTCCGTCGCCATTTATATCTTTAAAACGAACATCTCCTACTTGCGCATAAGGCTGTAATTTAGTTCCGTGTTCATCAGTATGCGAATTTAATTCCGTTTGATTCTGGAATAATCCATCAGCAACATAACCGTAAAAATATCCAGGCTCATCACCTTTAACCGTTAAGGTTCTATTGCTTGAGCCGTATAATCTTTCTCCATCAGCAGATAAAGAAATCATCTCTACATCTACAGTTGTAAAAGTTAAATCTGCACCATATGAGAAATCTCCTTTTTTATCTTTAAATGAAATCAATAAATCGATACCGCTTGATTTCATTGAACCTACATTTGTCCACATAGTTGAATATCCTGGGAATCCGCTGTAAGTCGGAAATTGTTTTAAGAACAACATATCTTTTGTTTTCTTTTGATAATATTCAATAGATCCAGACAATTTGTTTTTCCAAAATCCGTAATCGATACCAAAACTCATATCTTCTACAGTTTCCCATTTAATATCCTTATTTGCCATAGTCGATGGATAAGAAGTATCTACCACCTGACCATCAATCACATAATATCCTTGTCCGATATTTGATTGATAAACCGCATCAGGCAAACCTTGATTACCTACTTTACCCCAACCTGCTCTAAATCTAAGATCGCTTAAAACATCTTTTGCAGATTCCATAAATCCTTCGTTTAAGATTCTCCATGAAGCTGATGCCGATGGAAAATTTGCCCATTTATTGTTTGCCATAAATTTTGAAGAACCGTCACGTCTAAACGTTCCTGTAAAATAGTACTTTCCGTCATAGTTATAAGAAAGACGTGAAATGTATGACATCAATGAACTTGACCAGCTAGTACCACTGCTATTACGATTTTTAGTAGCTGCACTCACTTCTCTCATTAAATCTGAATTATTAGGAACTCCTTCGCCGTAACCCCAAACATCATTTGCATTGTATTCTTCCATAGTACTACCAACCATAAAAGAAGCATTGTGTTTTTCGGCAAAAGTTCTGCTATAAGTTGCTGTAGTTTGCCAAGTCCAGTCTGCGTTTGTAGTGTTTTTTCTTTCTACACTATTAATTTCTGCTTTTTCGTGCGCTGCATCAATTATAAAATCTGGTCTGAAAATACTTTGTGTTTTATCACCAACTTCAATAGATGCCTGTGTACGAATTACTAAACCTTTTATTGGTTCGTATTGTAAATATCCATTTGTATTTAAGTTGTACTGGTTTGTAAAATCATCATATCTTTTTACTGCTGCAACAGGATTCCAAACATAAGAAGGAGAACGAGCATAAATACTGTATTCATTTTCTAATCCTGTTAACTGATCAGCTGGTTTGTAAATTGGTGTAATTGGATCAATTTTATCAAAATCTGCCCAATTGTTAGGAGAACCCCAAGTTTCGTAACGCGGATTTAAAGTAATTCCTGCTGAGAATTTATCAGAGAATTTGAAATCGTTAGCAATTCTCATTGTCACTCTTTCCCATCCGCCAACTTCATAAATTGATTCTGCATTATAATAGTTTAAACTAATGGCGTAAGTATGTTTATCAGAACCACCTGCCACACCAAAAGAAGCATTCGTCACGGGAGAAGCTTTTCTAATTCCTGCATTCCACCAATCTGTTGTTTTCCCTCTGTATTGAGATGGATTTGGCAAATAATCTGAATAACCCGAGTTGTTGTAAGCCGTATTCATAATCGTTGCATAACCTTCGGCATCAGCCATATTGTATGGATTATTCATCATCTGCATACCTGAACTCAAGTCAAAATTGAATCTTGCTTTACCAACTTTTCCCTTTTTCGTAGTAATTAAAATAACCCCGTTTGATGCACGAGAACCATAAATGGCACTTGCAGAAGCATCTTTCAGAACCTCCATAGATTCAATTTCATTATTACTCAAGAAATTGATGCTCGTTCCCATCGGAATTCCGTCTACTACATAAAGCGGATCTGTATTTAAGTTTAAAGTCGAAATACCACGAATTAAAACTCTAGGTTGAGCTCCCGGTCCTCCAGCCCCCGTAACTTGGACACCGGAAACTTTCCCCTGTAATGATTCTGTTACGTTACCAACAGTCATAGTCTGTAATTCTTTTCCTTTTACAGAAGAAATCGAACTGGTTACATCGCTCTTTTTAACAGCTGCATAACCAACTACAACTATCTCATCTAGTGCTTGACTTGATTCTTCAAGAATAACATTAATCTCTGTTTTATCTCCAATTGACTCTACTTTGGTTGTAAAACCAACAAAAGTAAATTCAAGCTGTGCATTTTTATTTGGAACATTTAGCACATAATTACCATCAAAATCAGTTGCTGCTGAAGTCGAAGTTCCTTTTACCATTACGTTTACTCCTGGAATCGGCACATTGGCTTTATCCTTAACAGTTCCTTTTATTTTTATTTGTCCAAAGGATACAGCAGTACACAAAAGGGCAATAAAAAATCCTATATATTTAAATTTCATATTAAGCTGTTTTATTTGTTAATTGTTACAACAAGAATGTGTAACCAACTATTTTTTTGTTATAAATACTCTTTCTAATTCGGTATCTAAAACCACTTTGTATACGCCTGGAGCCGCTGGATATTTTGCATTACCATTTTCTCCTGGAGACATTGTCGCAATTCCGTTTTTAATCAATCTCCATGATGGACTCCACCATTGACCTGTAAAAGTGGCTTCCATTGTACCTGTCAAAGTATATTCTCCAACTAACTGATAAGGATTTGCCGCATTATTTGATAAATGCAATCCTTTTTGCATCCATGCGTCCCAAGTATCCCAAGTTGCGCCTTGAATTCCGCCACCGCAAACACTTACGAAAGGTTTTCTCTGCGCTTCTACATCATGCCATAAACCGTTTGCAACATCTGCCCAAACTTTACTTGTTGGTGTATATTTTTCGGCAGTATATTTCAGCGTATTCGGATTTACTTTAATTTTATAATATCCTTTTGTTGGTAAAACAATCGCCGCTGAAGCCACATCATCAACCAATTCTCCTGATGCATTTAAACCAAAACAATGTGGCGCAAAATCTGATTCTTGACCTAAGAAATAAATTTCTTTATTGTCTTTATCAGCATAATATTTAAATTCGAAATCTTGTCCTGTTTTTTCGTGGAAATACATCGGAACTCCAACTGCATCTGTCGTAAGATTTGTTCCTTTTGGCTGATCGCATAAGTAAATTGCTGGATACTCATTTGTTGCCACAATATTGATGTTTAATGATCCTGTGTTTGGAATCGCAAATTTATCTTTAGCTGTAATTGTTAAAACATAATTTGCTGCCGTAACTGGTAAAGTATAGGTTTTATTGAAAGTATAAGATTGTGGAGATCCAACTAATTGCACAGTCTCATCAATACCAAGTTCGGTACATTTTATCTGAATATAATCGATTCCTGAATCGTCATTTACCACAAAATTTACTGGCATTTTATTGCTTGTCGACAATAAAATAACGGCGCCTTCTTTTGGAGTAATCATAGAAATACTTGGCGCAGCAAATTCGCCATCAAGACGTAAATTGATTTCTTCGTTTACTACATTTCCTGAAACATCAGTAATAATTAATTTTATTTTGAAAGCTTCAGATGTTCCTCTACTAGCTGGAACTTCAAAAAAGTAACTTAGATCATAAGACTCTAAAAGCGGATTTGTAGCAAAACTGATTGTTTTATCTAATGACAATTCTGGAATTTGAATCTCTACACTTTTTAATCCTAAATCATCGGCAAGGGCTGCTTTGATTTCAAATTTTCTACTTGGCGCTCCGTAAATTTCTTTTGTCGAAACTACCACCGTAGGGTTATCAGAACTTGGAAATCCTGATTCGTTATTTTGGCAGCCGGTAAATAGAATGCCAAAAAGAGCAAGAAAAAATAAAAATACTTTTTTTTTCATTTCTTAAGTTTTAAGGTTTAGTTAGTTAGTTTTCTTTCTAAGCGAAAGTTTTTATTCTCGCAGGTTTAAGTCGAGATTGGTTTTTCTATTTTCATAATACGGAAAACAGTTGCAATTAATTATGTGGTTACTTTCATATTGAATTGAGTTTGGTTAATTGTTTTACTATTTTTTTCTTTTTTATTTCTATCTATTAATAAGTGTTTTTAAATTAACCCGCAGCTTACTTCTAAACTGCGGGTTCAAAAAGTAATGTAACCAACCACTACTTTTAGAATTTTAAAGAGTGCTCAGCTCTTTAAAAAGAGATAAAACTTTATCTTGAAACTAACACTTATGACTAACAGCAATTGTGTAATAACTGATTGCTACAAGTGCAAAGAAATGTTTAATTCACACTTATAAGGAGGGGTAAATTCGAAAAAAAAGGAGGTCAAAATTGTAATTAACCATAATTTTTAAATATTTTTTACTGAGTATTTAAAAATATCTATGGATTTTTGCATTATTTGCAATTATTGAAAAAACAGTATTTTTTCAACCTAAACGATTAAAAGTTGTAGAAGATTTTAATCGTTTAGTCAAAATTTAAAGAAAAAATGCAACAAAAAATAATAGTGATTTTGCTATTTGATGATATTTAAGTCCGAATTGAAGGAACTTTTATATTTTTTGATGTATTCTGATGGAGTCATTCCAAAAAGTTTTACAAACTGCTGTCTAAAATATTTTGGATCTTCAAAACCAACTTCTGCACTTGCCTGCGCAATATTCATTTCTTCCGTCAACATTAACATGGCGGCTCTTCGAATTCGTAAGGAACGAATAAAAGCATTTAAGGTTTGTCCAGAAATAATTTTGATTTTAGTATAAAGCGTTCTGTGGCTCATTCCCATTTCAAGAGCAAACGTTCGAATCGTAAAATCTTTTTTATGAATGTTTGCCTCAACAATGTCAATACATTTTTTCAGCATCTGCTGATATTCTACGGGAACTTTCTGCGTATTTTCTTTTAGCGTAATGCTGTCTAAGAAATAAGCACGCAAATTATGACGGTTTTTGAGTAAAGATTCGACACGCGCAGTTAGAATATCATCATCGAAAGGTTTGGTAATATAATCGTCTGCACCTTCGTTAATTCCTTGCAAATGTGTTTCAGGATTTTTTGAAGCTGTCAATAAAATAACTGGAATATGAGATAAAGCATTGTCTTCTTTAATTTTTCGACATAATTCCAGGCCGTCCATTTCTTCCATAGTAATATCACTAATAACGAGATCTGGCATGTGTTTTTTGGTCAATTTTAATCCTTCTTCTCCATTTTCTGCACTATAAACGATGTAATTTGTCGAAAATAATTTGATTAAATATGTTCGAATCTCTGCATTATCATCAATAATTAAAACAGTGCGTTTTTCAGTTAACATTGTCTTTTTAAAATCGCTTTCTAAAACCAAATTGACAATTGTTGGTTCTTCAATTTCGTCTGGAATTAATTCGTCAAATAATTGGCTTCTCTGCGGTTTTTCGTTTGTTATTTCAGCATCTTCAAAATGATTTCTTCCTTTTAAGAATGCCAATTTAAAAGTGCTTCCTTTTCCTGTTTCGCTGCTACAGGTTACAGAACCTTTGTGTTTGTCAACAAAATATTTAACAATATAAAGTCCTATTCCGAAACCAGTTCCAACAGAAACTTTCGAATTAATCTGTTTGAATTTTTCGAAAATAACATCAATGTCTTTTTTATCGATTCCGTCTCCGCTATCGGTTATTTCAAGAAAAACTTCTTTATCATTTTCAGTAATCGTTAAATTAATTTCTCCTCCAATTGGTGTGTATTTAAAAGCATTAGACATTAAATTAAAAAGAGAAATTTCTACTTTTTCATAATCGCCAATAATTATAATTTCATTAGATGGAATATTTAAATTATACGAAATCTGTTTTTCTTTCGCCTGATTAACAAAACACTGATACACTTCATTTGAAAGATAATTAACATTAATTGGAGACAATCGTAAAGAATCGGCATCATTTTCTGCTTTTCGCAATAAAAGTAATTGATCTACTAAACTTAAAAGTCTTCTTGCGTTTCGGTGCGCAATTGCCAAATCACTTCCTGAAGAACCATTCTCAACAATTTCTTTTTGAACCGCTTTTTTCAGCGGATTGATAATCAGCGAAAGCGGCGTTCTAAATTCATGCGAAATATAGGTAAACATAGATGCCTGTTTTTCAGCTATCTCTTTTTCTTTTTTGCTTTCTAGTTCGGCAATTTTGACTTTATACTTTAGTTTTTCTTTGTTTTTATTATAATCTAAATACAAAAATAAAATGCCGCCAATTGCTGCTAAATAAAGTGTATAAGCCCACCAAGTTCTGTACCAAGGCGGTAAAACTGTTATCGAAACCAAACTGACTTCTTTATTCCATCCGCCTTTAAAATTGGTTGTTTTTACTTTAAAAGTATATTTTCCTTCTGGAAGTCTCGAGTAATTTGCTTTTCGGATTTGTCCGACGTAATTCCATTGTTCGTCCCAGCCTTCAAGAAAATAAGCGTAGTTAATTTTGTCTGAGTTATTATAATCTAATGCGACAAATTCTAGAGATAATGTAGTTTGATCGTATTCTAAACTCACATCTTTTACTTTATCTGAATCAATATCAACTTCGGCTTTACTTTCTTCAATTAATTGATTGTTAACGTAAAAATCAGTCAATAAAACATTATTCTTCTGATTAAAACCTTTTATCGCTTCTGGATAAAAAACATTAAAACCATTAATTCCTCCAAAAAGAAACTCTCCAGAAGAAAGTTTTATTCCGGCATTAAAACTAAACTGATTGCTCTGAAGTCCATCGTTTATAGAGAAATTACGGAAAGTTTTGCTTTTTTTATCGTAGCGGCAAATTCCATTGTACGTACTCATCCATAAATTTCCGTATTTATCTTCGAGTAATCTTAAAATAGTATTTGACGGCAAACCATCATTTATTGTTAATCTTTTAAAAGTGTTCGTTTTTCGATCAAACAATAATAAACCTCCTTCTTGTGTTCCTATCCAGAGATTCTTGTCTTTATCTTCGTAAATGCATCGAATTGGATTTCCGATGGCTTTCTTGGTGATTTTTCTAGTATTTTTTTCAATAGATAAAAGCGAAGTATAATTTCCTGCCCACAATTTTCCGTCTGAAGTTTCAAACATGCATTGCAGATTTTCAATACTTTTATCAAAAAGCACAAAACTATCTGTTTTTCTATCTAAAAAATATAACGAACCTTCATTTGTTGCACTTGCCCAAATATTTGATTTTGAATCTTTAAATACAAACCAGATATTCTTTTCTATCTGCTTTGTAAATGGATTATAACATGCATAATGCGTTAAACTGTTATTGCTTTTTTGCACTTTATTGACTCCTCCCGCCCATGTAGAAATCCAAATATCATTATTATCATCACGGACTATTCCTGTAATAAAAGTGCTTGGAAGTAAATTTTCGTAATCTGTATAAGTATTATTTTTTCTGTTCCAATATTTTAATCCTGCACCATCTGTACCAACCCAAACATTGTTTTTTTCGTCTTCGCAAAAAGACAAAATAAAATTATCGGCTGGATTTTTTGAATTGTATTTGATGCTTTTAAAATACTTTGGCGTATCGCTTAACATACTGATTCCGCCGCGAAGTGAACCAAACCATTTATTTCCAGTTTTATCTTCGTAAAGGCTCCAAACTGAATTGCTTTTTGCCAGCTGTTCGTTATAAAAAAGAAGTTTTTTAGTTTTTTGATCGATATAAAAAATCCCGCACCCATCGGTTGTAACCCAAGTTTTCCCTTTTTTGTCTATTAAGACATCGGTTACGCTGCATTTATTTGAAAAATAATTATCCGAAACAGAACCCGTTTTAGTATTTAAAAGAAAAAGACCTTCATCTGTTCCTAACAAAAGATTTCCGTCAGTTGCCAATTTCATGGCTTTTACTTCTATAGAAAGTGGGAAAACTATTTTTAAATCTTTAGTTCTATAATTATAGCTACAGACTCCAACATTTCTAACATAAATCCAGCATCCAGATTTTTCTTTGTTTTCTTGAATGGCAACAGCATCGTAATTATTAATATTGATTTTATTTTCTAATGCTTTTAACGGAACTTGATTTCCAACGAAAGAGCCATTTTGAAAAGCTAATAATCCTAATTTTTGAGAAGCAACTAAAACAAGATTGTCAGAAACTGAACGCATTTGATGTACAATGCCTTGAAGTAATTCTGTTTTTTTATCTGATTGTCTATAACGAACTGGATGAAATATTGCTTTTTTCTTATCGTAAACACAGATTCCGTTAGTTCCTCCAACCCAAATATTATTCTTAGAATCTCCCTCAACATTATAAATGGTATTAAAGGACAATGATTTTGGATCGTTGATTCGATTTCGGAAGACTTTAAAATTATATCCGTCATATCGGTTTAGGCCATCGTAAGTTCCAAACCACATAAAACCTTCGTTATCTTGATAAATAGAAATGATTGAATTGTTAGACAAACCATCTGATATATCGAGAAATTTTACAGGATAATCCTGTGAATATCCAACTGGACTTAAACCCAGCAGCAAGAAAAGACATAAAACAAAATTCTTCAAAGTATTTTTATTATTTTATTTCAGTAGCAATAGTACAATTATAAGCTAATTTAAGGGGAAAATTGTCAAAAACCGTCAAAAAAGATAAGCCTTATGAGATGTCTTTTTTTTATTACTAAAAGTTAGTTCCACCTAATTTTAATACTACAAAATCTTTATTACCAAAGTTTATTTGCCTTATTTCCATCTTACATTTCTTCACTCTTTTATTAATTCTATTTGCTTTAAAATCTATCAAAAATTCATCTTATTTTACACAATTCCTTAGTTGTTCAAATTCGCAAAAATGGTTGCAAATTATAATCTGAAACATATAAAAATAAAACTCAGATTAATCTTTACGTAAATTTGATAGATTCTCATTTCACTATAAGTAAACTCTAATTTTTTAAAGAAACCAAAGTTTGATTAGCAAATCAACTGCTTTGTCTTTAAATAAATTTCATATCCTTTATGCTTATGGATCAAACTATACCTTATCAAAATTATTTTAAAAAGCTAAAGTTAACCATAACTGCTTTTATTTTTTCTGCATCAATTTATAGCCAGAACTGTACAGTAAATGCTGGAGTTTTAAATGTGACTATATGCGAAACGGATGCATTGGTTTTAAGCGGTAATAATCCATCTCCGATTATTGGAAATGTTTCATGGACACAAATATCAGGACCAGCTGTAGTAATTGATACTCCAAATAACCCTAGCACTATTGTTACTGGATATACGGGAGGAAATACTTACATCTTCAGATATAGTGCAACTTGTGGTGACGGTGTTTTTACATATCAGGATAAAGTTGTTAATGTGCAACCCATTACGATTGCAAATGCAGGCGGTAATATTGCAAGCTGTCCAAATAGTAATGGAAATCTGTCTATTACTGCTAATGCGCCACAAAATACGGGAGAAACTGGTCATTGGGAAATAGTAGGTGCCAATAATGCAGGAGTTGTAATTAATTTTCCCAATTTGCCTACCTCAACGATAACTTTACCTGCAACAAGCTGCGGTGTAACTACACTTCAATGGGTTATTGAAGGTGCTGAATATGCTCCGGGACAACGCTGTAGAACAACTTCTCAAATTACGGTAACTAATTATGGAGGCGTTACACCTGTTTCTGCGGGCGCAGATCAAACCTTAAGCAATTGCTACACTACTACTCAAAATACTAATCTTACTGGAACTTATGGTGGCTGTGGTTTAAACGGAAAAAGCGGTCAATGGACATTTGTAAGTGGTCCAAATACACCAACAATAGGAAGTCCAGGTTCTAGTAATACACAAGTTTCTAATCTTGTTCAAGGAACTTACACTTTTAGATGGACCGTTACGGGACCTTGTGCCTCAGGAAACGACTTAGTGACGATTACAGTTCCTGCTGCAACGCAAGATGTAACAACCTTACCTGGCGGTGATGAAGATATTTTCTTTTGTGATAATACTATTACTCAGGTTACTCTTGTAGCTCAAACTCCGCTTTATGCAGGCGAAACTGTACAATGGACACAGATATCTGGAGATACTGGCGCTGTGATTGTTTCTCCAACAAATCCAACAACTTTGGTGACCAATATTTCGGATTCTGGTGATCCTTATAAATTTAGATATACACTAACCAATGCTAATACGGGCTGTGTTTTTACAAAAGATTATAATATTCAATATAATGGCGCAACACGAACTATTGTGGCTAATAATGGTAACGATATTGCTGGAAGCTGTAATGCAACGGTATTTACAATTCCGCTTACCGTTACAGGAACAGGTGTAAATCAATATCGAATTGTAAACGGGCCAAGTACTTCTCCTCTAGCGCCCTTTCCTACTGCATTACAAAATGTTGGAAATTCATTAACCTTAACACTAACAGAATCAGGAGAATATACAATTGAATTTATCCGAAGTCAAAATGGAACACTTCCTGTTGGTTGTGATTTTGGTTTTGACACATTAAATATTTTAGTTTCCGGAGATCCAACACCTTCAAATGCAGGTTCTGATGTAAGTTTGCCTTGTGGAGATACCAGTACAATGTTGTCAGGAGTTGCAACTGGTGATGGAATGCATTTTTGGAGTCAGCTTAGCGGTCCAAATGAAGCCGTTATATCTGATAATTTTGCTGTGGATACTCAAGTTACAGGACTTATTCCTGGAACTTATGTTTTTCAGTACATAACAAAAGGTGGCGGTGCTACCTGCGGTTTTTCGGTTTCAACAGTAACAATTTATGTTTCTGATAGTTCGTTAGGCACTGCAGATGCTGGTCCAAATCAAGTAGTCTGTGCTAATGCTCAAGTGCGTCTTGCAGCAACACCCGCACAAAGTGGAGAAATTGGAACGTGGAGCCAAGTATCAGGACCAAGCACAATTTCTTTTTCAAATGTAAATGATCCTAATACAGTCGCGACAGGCTTTACATCCAATACATCGCAATATGAATTACAATGGACAGTTTCTTATCTTCATCCAGGGCCATCTTGTAGCGCAGCTGTTTCTGATAATGTGACAATTATAACCAATAATGCTACCGCTTCATCCAATTCTGACGCAGGTCCAGATGCTTGTTATCCTGCTGGCACAACATCTTTTAATCTTAGCGGAAATACTCCAGGAAATTTTGAAGTTGGTCTATGGTCTGTAACTCCTTCTGCTGGTGTTATTTTTGCTGATTCAAGCGATCCTAATACTTTAGTAACTGTACCAGGAAACGGAACTTACACTTTTACATGGGCTATAGAAACTATTACAAGACTATGCGCTCCCAATACAAGTGAAGTTTCTGTTACAATAGCAGACACACCGCCTGCTGCAAATGCAGGACCTGATCAAGATATTTGCGGTAATACTATAACAATGGCCGCAACAACCAGCAGTGGAGCTGTGGGAACTTGGACTAGAATTTCTGGTGTGGGAGGTTATACGATAAGCGATATTCATGATCCTAATGCTGTATTTACATTTACATATAGTGGTTATTATATTTTTAGATGGACTGTAGATGCCGAAGTCTGCGGAGAAGCGTTTGACGATATCAATCTAACAATTGGTATTCCGCCTAATCAGGCAGTTGCTGGACCCGATCAAAATGTATGTAACAATACAAGTGTTACTATGGCAGGAAGTACTTATGATAGTTTCTTCGAAGCTGGACAATGGTCTGTTTTGACAGGTGCTCCAAATCAGCCAACTATTGTTGATCCGTCTAATCCTAATACGGTAATTAACGGACTTGTAGCGGGAACTTACACTTTTAGATGGACAATAACCGCTAAAAGCATCTTTTTGTGTCAAGGCACTTTTGATGATATGATTGTGACAGTAACACCTACGGCAAATGCGGGTGCTGATCAAACGTATTGTGATGTGACAAGTATTCAACTTAAAGGAAACGAAAACTCTACAGGTACTTGGACACTTACAAGCACTACTGGAAATACAGCTGATGTTACTATAACACAATCGCCTCCTAATAGCTATATTGCCAATGCAACTGTAGTTCCCGGAAATGATTATGTTTTTACTTACACTACTAATTCAACAACTTTTCCTAATGGAAGTACCTGTCCAGGTTCTTCAGATTCTGTAAATGTAACTATTTTCAGCGGAGCAAGTATTGATCCAAATGCAGGTCCAGATCAGACACTTTGTATAACTGATGTTGGCGGAATCGCTAATCTACAAGGAAACATGCCGCCTCCCGATGTTTCTAGTGCCCAATGGCGTTTTGCATTTCAACCTCCGGGAAGTGTTGCAGTTATCACTACTCCTTCTGCTCCATTAACAACAGTTACAAATTTAACTGTTCCTGGTTTGTATATTTTAGAATGGGTTTTCTCAAGTAATTCTTGTAGAACTTTATCCGATATTGTTAGAATAGAAATGAATGCCGCACCAAGTACAGCAGATGCGGGACCTGATGATGCTGTAGCTTGTCAAACCACTTATCAGACAGCAGCTGTAGCTCCAACGGTTGGTATTGGAACATGGACAATCACAGGTCAGCCTTCAGGAGCTTCAGCAGTAATAGACAGTCCTAATAGTCCAATTACCACTCTTTCTAATGTTACTGTATTAGGAACTTACACCTTAACATGGACTGTTACAAACGGACCTTTTACAAGTCCGTCTTTATGTCAACCATCTTCAGATACTGTAAATATAACTTTTAACGATGATCCTCCAACGGTAGCAAATGCCGGACCTGACCAAGAATTATGTAATGTGACTTCAGTAAATATGGCCGCCAATACACCAACTATTGGCACAGGAACATGGACTCAAATTTCTGGACCAAATACAGCTACAATCGCATCTCCAACAAATCCAAATTCGTTAATACTACAAATGGTTGCTGGAACTTATGAATTCAGCTGGACAATTGCAACAACAGGATGTACTTCTGAAGATAGAGTTATCATTACAATTTACGATTTACCTTCTACTGCAAATGCAGGTCCGAATCAAATAATTCCGCAATTTTCGCCTGTTAACATGAATGCTTCTGTACCAACAATTGGTACTGGAGCTTGGACTCAAGTTTCTGGGCCTAGTATTGTAGGCTTTACAGATGCAGCGTCTCCAATTACAGCAGTAACAGGAACTGTTGCTGGAGTATATGTTTTAGAATGGACCGTAAGCAATGGTAATTGTGCCGTTTCATCAGACACGATGACATTAACTATATTATCTGTTGCTGATTTAGAATTAACCAAATCTGTTAATCCTGTTACAGGAAGTGCCGGAGATACGGTCACTTTCAATCTTCAAGTTTTTAACAATAATTCATTGGGCGGAACAGTAACTGCAACTGGAGTTTCTGTACGAGATTATATTCCGTCTGGTTATACTATAGTGCCTGGTTCTGTAAATCTTGCGGGAATTTATAATGTAGGTGACAATACTGTAACTTGGAACAATCTTACAATTCCTGTTGGAAGCAGATTAACACTGTCTTTTAAAGCAGTAATTAAATCAACTGGATCTTATGTCAATAATGCCGAAATCATTGCTTCAGACCAATTTGATCCTGATAGTACGCCAAATAATAACATTGCAACCGAAGACGATCAAGATGATGCTTCAATAATTTTAGATATAGCCGATTTATCATTGCAGAAAACTGTTTCACCAGCAACGGTAAGTATCAATGACAATGTTATTTTTACTATTCGAGTGACCAACAGCGGGCCAAATAATGCTAGCGGAATTACAGTTTCTGACCAATTGCCTCCTGGTTATACTTATGTAAGCGATAATGGAGCTGGAAAATACAATAATACTACTGGTATTTGGAATGTTGGAAATCTAAATAATGGAAATTCGCTTGCTTTACAGATTACAGCTAAAGTAAATGTTGTTTCTATAGGCAACGATTACATCAATGTTGCAGAAATAGAAACTGCAAAACAGCTTGATCCTGACAGTACTCCCGGAAATGGACTTCCTGAAGATGATATGGCAAATGCGACTGTTTCTTTAAAACCAGCCGATTTAGAACTTACAAAAAGTGTAACACCAACTTCCGCGTCAGCTGGACAACAAGTAGATTTTACTATTAATATATTAAACAGAGGTCCTGGAAATGCAACTGGAGTTGATGTGCAAGATGTTATTCCGATTGGATACACGCTTATTCCGGGATCTGTCTCCTCTGGAGGAACTTATCAAATTGCAACAGCTAGTTTAGAATGGAAAGATTTATATCTGCCTGCTAATTCTAATGTAAATCTGACTTTCAGCGCACTTGTTAATCCGTTAGGAAATTATCTAAATATCGCTCAAATAACAGCTAGCGATTTACCCGATCCTGACTCAACTCCAAATAATAATGTAGCCACAGAAGACGATCAGGATAATGCCGAAATTACTTTTATTGGTCCTTCTGCTGATTTATCTTTAGTTAAAAATGTTGTCGCTGGCAATACAAGCCCTGTGGTTGGAAGCCAAGTTTCTTTTGAACTTGTTATTACAAACGATGGTCCAAATAATGCAACTGGAATTCAAGTAACTGATTTACTGCCTTCTGGTTTTCAATATGTAAACTATAGTTCATCTGCTGGATTATACGACAGCGCTACAGGAATTTGGAATGTAGGTACTGTAGATGTGGGGGTTTCAGAATCGCTCATTTTGGATGTTAGAGTATTGCCTACAGGGAATTATCTTAATGTAGCTCAAGTTACAGCCAGCAATCTTCCTGATCCTGATAGTACGCCAAATAATGATGATGGCGATCAAAGTGAAGATGATGAAGATAATGCCGTTGTAACCCCTGTACAGCCATCAGCAGATTTATCTTTAACTAAAACAGTAAGCAATTCAAATCCACTGGTTGGTTCGATTGTTACTTTTCAAATCATTACAACAAACAGTGGTCCTCAAGATGCAGCTTTTGTTCGCGTAACAGATTTACTGCCTTCGGGTTATACTTTCAGCAGTTTTAACGCAACAAGCGGTACTTATGATAGCAATACAGGTTTATGGACATTGGATATATTAGCAAACAGCGAATCTGAAACACTACAGATTAATGCAATCGTTAATCCAACTGGCGATTATACAAACGTTGCCGAAGTTACAAATAGTGATACTCCTGATCCGGATTCTACACCAAACAATGGAATTCCGACTGAAGATGATTATGCAACTGCTACGACTACTCCAATTCAGCAGTCTTCAGATTTGTCTTTGACTAAAACAGTCAATAATACAACTCCATTAGTTGGTTCGCTTGCTACTTTCGAAATTGTAGTAACCAATAATGGTCCGCAAGATAATTTTGGCGTTCAGGTAACAGATTTGATTCCATCAGGATATACCTTTGCCGGATTTACTGCTTCAACTGGAACTTATGATTCGACAACTGGTTTATGGACTGTTGGCAATTTAGTAAATGGAGATTCAGAAACTCTTCAACTTATTGCAACGGTAAATCCAACGGGTAATTACACTAATATTGCAGAAATTACGGCTGCCAATCTTCCTGATCCTGATTCAACTCCCAATAATGGAATTACAATCGAAGATGATTATGCACAGGCTACGACTGTTCCAATCCCAACATCAGCAGATTTATCTTTAACTAAAACGGTAAGCAATTCAACTCCTATTGTAGGTTCATTAGTAACATTCAGCATTCAGGTAACAAATTCTGGTCCGCAAGAAGCAAATGGAGTAACCGTTACCGATTTACTGCCAACTGGATATACGTATGCATCATATAGTGCAACAACAGGAAATTATAATCCTGCAACAGGGCTTTGGACAGTTGGAAATATGCCCGTTTCAGATTCTTATACTTTACAAATAACAGCTTTAGTCAATGCTTCTGGAAATTATACTAATAGTGCAGAAATCACAGCCAGCAGTCAGCCAGATCCTGATTCTACTCCAAATAATGGAATTACTACAGAAGATGATTACGCTGAAGCAGTTACTATTCCTATTGCGACTTCGGCAGATTTATCTTTAATTAAAACCGTAAACAATACTACACCGCTTGTAGGTTCGCAAGTAACTTTCAGTCTTCAGGTAAACAATACTGGGCCACAAGCCACAGATAATGTCGCTGTTACCGATCTACTTCCTTCTGGTTACACTTATGTATCTTACTCTGCAACAGCGGGGAGTTACAATGCCACAACAGGAATCTGGACAGTTGGAAGTATGCCGGTGACTACAACTCATACTTTACAAATAACGGCTTTGGTTAATGCAACAGGAAATTATACGAATACTGCAGAAATCACTTCAAGCAGTCAGCCAGATCCTGATTCAACACCAAATAATGGAATTACAACCGAAGACGATTATGCAGAAGCGACAACTACTCCAATATTGCAATCATCCGACTTGTCATTAACTAAAACGGTTAATAACACTACACCTCTGGCCGGGTCTCCAGTTACTTTTACAGTTGTTGTCACTAATAACGGGCCACAAGATAACACAGGTGTTCAAATAACCGATTTGATGCCATCAGGATATAACTTTAGCAGTTTTACAGTTTCTACTGGAACTTACAATCCATTAACTGGAATATGGAATGTTGGAAATTTAGCCAATGGAGAATCAGAAACACTGCAAATAACGGCAATTGTAAATGCTACAGGAAATTACCTGAATATTGCTGAAGTAACGGCTGCAAATATTCCTGATCCTAATTCGACTCCAAACAACGGCATTCCAACAGAAAATGATTATGCAACTGCGACAATAACGCCAACAGCACAAGCAGCCGATTTGTCTTTAACTAAAACTGTGAACAATGCGAATCCGTTAGTAGGTTCTTTGGTTACTTTTGAAGTAGTTGTAACGAATAATGGTCCACAGGATACTTCGGGTGTAACCGTTACCGATTTACTTCCAAACGGTTATACATATTCTAATTTTACAATTTCTACAGGAACTTATAATCCAGTAACAGGATTATGGACAGTTGGCAATTTGATTAATGGAAAATCAGAAACCTTGCAAATTCTTGCTGTAGTAAATCCGACAGGAAATTATCTCAATGCTGCCGAAGTAACTTCGAGTGCACTTCCCGATCCTGACTCCACTCCAAATAATCAAGTTACAACCGAAGATGATTATGCAACGGCTACAGTTACTCCAAATGCCCAAGCTTCAGATTTAGCTTTAACTAAAACTGTAAACAATGCTACGCCTTTAGTAGGTTCGCCAGTTATTTTTGAAATAATTGCAACTAATAATGGTCCGCAAAATACAAGCGGAGTCGAAGTAACAGATTTACTTCCTTCTGGATATACTTTTGTAAATTACAGCGCAACAAAAGGTGTTTATAATGCTACAACTGGAAAATGGACTATTGGATCATTCCTTAACGGAGATTCACAAGTTTTAAGAATAACTGCCATTGTAAACGCAGCAGGAAATTATGTAAATATTGCTGAAGTAACCGCAAGTAGTTTACCAGATCCGAATTCGACACCAGGAAACGGAATTCCTACCGAAAATGATTACGGAACAGCGACAACAGCTCCGTTAGGACAATCGGCAGATTTATCTTTAACAAAAACGGTTAATAATGCTACTCCATTAATTGGATCTTCTGTAACTTTTGAAATCGTTATTACCAATCAAGGTCCGCAAGATGCAACGGCTGTTGAAGTAACCGATTTATTGCCTTCTGGATATACTTTTAGCAGTTTTACTTCTACAAAAGGAACTTATAATAATACCACAGGAAAATGGAATATTGGCTCTTTGGTAAACGGAGATTCACAAACACTGCAATTAACGGCCATTGTAAATGGAACTGGAAATTATCTAAATACAGCCGAAGTTACAAATAGCAGTCTTCCTGATCCAAATTCAACACCAAATAACGGAGTCACAACTGAGGATGATTACGCGAGTGCGATTACTAGTCCAATAGTTCCAATGGCCGATTTATCTCTTGTAAAAGCAGTTGTTGGCGGTAATTTAAGTCCGATTTTTGGAGCAACAATCACATTCGAAATAACCGTAACCAACAGCGGTCCGCAAAATGCAACTGGTGTACAAGTAAAAGATCTTTTACCAAGCGGTTATGAATATGTAGTTTACAGCTCGACAGCTGGACAATATTATAGTACAACAGGTATTTGGGATGTTGGAACAATACCAAACGGAGCATCTGAATCTTTATTAATAGGCGCAAAAGTAAATACCACAGGAGTTTATCAAAACGTAGCCGAAGTTTATGCTTCTAACGAATTAGATCCAGATTCAACTCCAAACAATAACGACAGTAGCGAAGATGACATTAGTTCTGTATTATTGAGTCCAGTTCCAGCAGTAGCTGATCTTTCTATAGAAAAAAGAATAATTAACAACATTCTAACGCCAAATGTAGGATCGCAAATTACATTCTCGATTACTGTAACCAACTCAGGTCCAAGTATCGCTACGGGAGTAACTGTAAGAGATATTATTCCTGTTGGATATGATTATATATTTTACAATTCTACTTCTGGAGCATACGATCGTGCAACAGGCGTATGGAATCCTGGAATTATTTTGCCCGGAAATAGCCATACTTTACTACTAAACGTTAATGTAAAAAGCCCAACCGGAACATCAAATGAATATTTAAACATTGCCGAAATCATGACTTCTGATCAATTTGATCCAGATAGTACACCAGGAAATGGCGTTACTACAGAAGATGATTATGACAGTATTTCTGTGACACCAGTAATTGTTATGGCAGATTTATCAATTACCAAAACGGCGCTAAATCAAAATGCGGTTTATGATGTTGGTTCAACAGTTATTTTTACCGTGACGGTCAAAAATGATGGTCCTGCAAATGCAAGCGGCGTAATGGTTAAAGATTTACTTCCTCCAGGATTCACCTATTTAACAAGTAGTCCGACAAGTGGTTTGTATAATTATGTTACGGGTGTTTGGAATGTTGGCAATATTGCTAACGGAACCGATCAGTCACTCGATATTTATACTCGTGTAAATCCTCCGTCAGGAACAGCAAATGAATATACAAACACAACCGAAGTTATTGCCAGCAATCTGCCTGATCCAGATTCGACACCAAACAACGGCGTTACAACAGAAGATGATTATGATAGTTTAGCCATTAACGTCGCCGTAGCCGATTTAAGTCTGGAAAAAACAGTTAGCAACAAAAACGCTAATGTAAATGAAGTTATAACATTCACCTTACAGCTTAACAATGAAGGACCAAGTGTCGCGACAGGAGTTGCTGTTGAAGATATTATTCCGCTTGGTTACAAAAACATTTCTAACATTAATAATGGCGGTATTTTTAGTTTGAATACCATTAAATGGGTAAACTTAACTGTTCCTGTGGGCGGAATTTCATTAACCTATCAAGCAACTGTTGCAAATCCGCTTGGGCTTGAAAGCGTTGATTATGTCAATATTACTCAAGTAACGGCAAGCAATCAATTTGATCCAGATTCTACTCCTAATAATGATAATGGAGATCAGAGCGAAGATGATGAAGATTCAGAATTTATCAATATTCCTTCTACCGATGTCGCTATTAATAAAGAAGTCGACAAAACCGATGTTCCAATGGGAAGTCAAGTAATTTTTACCATTACCACAGAAAACCTCGGAAACATAACGGCAACCAATGTCGAAGTTCAAGATGTACTTCCAAAAGGATACACATTTGTAGATTCAGCCTTAACTTCAGGAACTTACAATCCACAAACAGGTATTTGGAACATTCCATCAATTAATTCTAGGGCTTTACAAACACTTACAATTACGGTAAAAGTGGTTGATTTTAATGATTATCTCAATACAGCACATTTAATTAAACTAGATCAAATAGATACAAACTCGTCTAACAATCAAGATAGCGCTACAGTTTCTCCAAGTTGTTTGAAAATTTATAATGAATTCTCACCAAATGATGATGGACAGAACGACTTCTTCTATATTGATTGTATTGACAGATATCCGAATAATCATCTTGAGATATTTAACCGCTGGGGGAATTTGGTTTACTATAAAAAAGGCTACAACAATACTTGGGACGGAAAAGCAGACGGATCTGCCAAAACGCTTCCTGAAGGTACTTATTTCTATATTCTTGATTTAGGAGATGGTTCTAAAAAAACCTCTGGCTGGCTTTATCTAAAATAAACCAAACAGTATTTAAAATTAAAAAATCGGATTAACCAAAATAAAATTGGCTATGATTAAAAATATAAAAAAGGTTTTCGCCATAATTACTCTGATTCTATTTTCAGGATACGAAGCCTTGGCGCAACAGGATCCGCAATATACGCAATACATGTATAATACATTGACCGTGAACTCTGCTTATGCAGGTTCATTAGGACATTTAACCATAACTGGACTTTACAGAACACAATGGGTCGGAATTGAAGGCGCTCCAGATACTCAAAGTTTTTCATTAGATACGCCTGTCGGAAAAAATGTTGGTCTTGGACTTTCTATCGTAAACGAAGAAATCGGTCCTTCTGAAGAACAATATTTAGATGCCAATTTCTCATATACCATTAAATCTGGCGAAACACATAAACTCTCTTTCGGAATAAAAGGTGGTGGACGCGTTATTAATATCGATTGGTCGAAAGGAAGTTACAGAGATCCTGATGTACAATTTCGTGAAAATATAAACAACAAATTTCTGCCTGTTGTTGGCGCAGGATTGTATTGGCACGGCGAAAGAGATTATATCGGACTTTCTATTCCGAATTTTATGACTAAAGAACGCTATACTTACGATGATATTAGTGAAGATTTAGTCAATCAGAGAATACACTTGTATCTTATTGGAGGTATTGTTTTCGATCTTTCGGCTCATACTAAATTTAAGCCTGCTGTTTTGGTCAAATATGTTGCTGGCGCTCCTATTATTGCCGATTTCTCCGCTAATTTCATGTTCAACAATGCTTTTACTTTAGGAGCTTCTTATCGTACATCAGATTCTGTAAGTGCACTTGCAGGAATTCAGATTTCACCAATGTTTATGGTCGGATATTCTTATGATTATACCACAACCGAATTACAGAATTACAATAGTGGTACGCACGAAATTGTACTTCGATTTGAACTGGTTTCTCGTAAAAAAGGACTAAAATCACCAAGATTCTTTTAATACGGATAGTCTATGAAAAGAACAATTACTATACTCGCACTATTGGTTTTTCAGATGATTTACTCACAAACCAAAAACAAAACTGCCGATGCGCTTTTTGACAAAATGTATTATGTTGAAGCAGCAAAGTCTTATGAGTTCTCAATAAATAATGGTGATAATTCAAAAGAAATACTTCAAAGGCTTGGAGATGCCTATTATTTTAATACCAAAATGACAAGTGCGTCTAAATGGTATGGAAAATTAATTGCAGAATATCCAAACGAGGTTTCAGCAGAATATTTATTTCGTTATGCACAATCATTGCAGGGAATTCAGAATTATGAACTTGCCAAAAAATGGATGAAAACTTTCGCAGAAAAAAAGGCAAACGATAAAAGAGCGCAAAATTTTTCTCTTAAAAATATAACTCTTGAAGATATTGAAAATATAAAACCGTCTTTTATTCTAGAAAATTTAGAAATCAATTCGACTTATTCGGACTTTGGCCCAATGTATTACAAAGGCGATTTGGTATATTCTACCACAATTGATTCTTCTTATGTAAAAACAGACAAATACGGTTGGAACGATCAGCCTTATTTAAATATGCAGTTAGGAAAAATTAGTGAAACACAATCTAATGTGACTTTTAAAGAGCGCTTCGGAAAGGAAATCACAACGCAATATCACGAAGCTTGCATTGCTTTTTCTCCAGATGAAAAAACAATTTATTTTACGCGAAACAATTATAATGGAAAACTAAAACGCGACAGCAAAGGCATTAATAATCTCAAAATTTACTCGGCTACAGCTGTAGAAAACCAAAATGGAAAAACGCAATGGACAGACATTAAAGAACTGCCTTTTAACAGTGATAATTATTCAGTCGGACATCCTACAGTAAGCAAAGACGGCAAAAAGCTGTATTTTGTTTCTGATATGCCAGGAACAATTGGTTCTACAGATATATTTGTAGTTGATATTTTAGGAAATAATCAATTTTCTGAACCAAAAAATTTGGGCGAAAAAATAAATACAACTGGCCGTGAAATGTTCCCATATATTACCGATCAAGCACTATATTTTTCTTCTGATGGATTCTTAGGTTTAGGAGGTTTGGATGTTTTCGAAAGCAGAATAAATGAAGGTGTTTTTGATATTCCAGCTAACTTAGGCGCGCCATTAAACAGCAATCGAGATGATTTTGGTTATATCGTTAACGAAGCAACCAATAAAGGTTTTGTTTGTTCGAACAGAAAAACAGGAAAAGGAGATGATGATATTTATTCGTTTGAACGCTCTTGCAACCAAGCCATAAACGGTTATGTTTTTGATGCCATTTCAAACAACAGAATAGCTGGTGCTATGGTAACCTTAAAAAATGCCAACGGAATAAAAGTCGCAGAAAGGGTTTCTCAGCTTGACGGAAAATATGATTTTAATAATAATGTAGATTGTAATACATCTTACACAATAGAAGTCTCAAAAGAAAATTACAACAACAATACTAAAGCAGTTGTAACCGCAAACAGTTCTGGAAAAACCGAAGCACTTGTTGGTTTAGATCCTGCATTAATAGCCCGCGAAAATGGTATTCTAAAAATAAAAATCGGAATTATTTTCTTCGATCTAGATAAATCTGATATTCGTTATGATGCCGCAATAGAACTAAATAAAGTGGTTCTCCTGATGACACAATATCCAACTGTCGTGATTAAAATTGAATCGCATACAGATTCCCGAGCCAACGATCAATATAACTTAGAACTTTCCGACCGAAGAGCAAAAGCTACAAGAGATTATATTATTTCGCAAGGTGTCACAGCAGAACGCATAGAAAGTGCCATTGGTTATGGAGAAACGCAATTAATAAATGACTGTTCAAATGGTGTTCCGTGTACCGATGCACAACATCAAATGAATCGAAGAAGCGAATTTATCATTACAAAAATGTAAAATCTAGAATAATTTATAATAAAAAAAAGGACTCGTATAAACGGGTCCTTTTCTTATGACATCAATCTAAAATTAAATAGACTGTTCTTCTTGTCTTCTTTTAGCTCTCTTTTCTTTGAACATTTCCCAGCTTGCTCCCGTAACCCAATAAGATACGAAACCAACTAAGAAAAACATTAACCAAAATCCTATAGTAAGAATGGTTAAGAAAAGTAAAAAGCCTAAGTACTGTGAAAATTCAAACATGTTTTCCGGAATTTTTGAATGTTAGGACAAATGTAGGGTATATATTTTTTCTCAGCAATAAAATCTAAATCAATTTTCGTTAAATAACATTTATACGTATATTTATACTCATTTTAAATAAGGATTTTTTAGAATGCGAAATCCTTTAAAATAAGAGCTTATAGAAAACACAATATTTTTTTTGAGGCTATTTTCTAAGAGAATGATTCTTAAAAGAAGTTTGATATTTAACAGAATACATTTTACAAACAACATATTTACATCCAAATGAAATACAGAATAGAAAAAGACACCATGGGCGAAGTTCAAGTCCCAGCCGATAAATATTGGGGTGCGCAAACAGAACGTTCAAGAAATAACTTCAAAATCGGACCTTCGGGTTCTATGCCAAAAGAAATTGTTGAAGGTTTTGCTTATTTAAAAAAAGCTGCTGCTTATGCTAATTACGATTTAGGTGTTTTGCCTATCGAAAAAAGAGATGCTATTGCCGCTGTTTGTGATGAAATTCTTGAAGGAAAACTAGACGATCAATTCCCACTTGTAATTTGGCAAACTGGTTCTGGAACACAAAGCAACATGAATGTGAACGAAGTAATTGCAAACCGCGCACAAGTTCTTAAAGGTTTTGAAATTGGCGAAGGCGAACAATTCATCAAAGCAAATGATGACGTAAACAAATCACAATCATCAAATGATACTTTCCCGACTGGAATGCACATTGCAGCTTACAAAATGGTTGTAGAAACTACAATTCCGGGAATTGAAAAATTACATGCTACTTTAGTAAAAAAAGCCAACGAATTTAAAGATGTTGTAAAAATTGGACGTACACATTTAATGGATGCAACGCCATTAACTCTCGGTCAAGAAATTTCTGGTTACGCTTCTCAATTAGCATTCGGATTAAAAGCTTTAAAAAACACTTTAGCCCATTTATCTGAAATCGCTCTTGGCGGAACTGCCGTAGGAACTGGACTGAACACACCAAAAGGCTACGATGTAAAAGTTGCCGAATATATTGCTCAATTTACCAATCATCCGTTTGTAACAGCAGAAAACAAATTTGAAGCACTTGCAGCTCACGATGCCATTGTAGAAACACACGGAGCATTAAAACAATTAGCGGTTTCGCTAAATAAAATTGCTAACGACGTAAGAATGTTGGCTTCTGGACCACGTTCTGGAATCGGTGAAATTCACATTCCAGAAAACGAACCTGGATCTTCTATTATGCCAGGAAAAGTAAATCCGACACAATGTGAAGCTCTGACAATGGTTTGCGCTCAAGTAATCGGAAACGATATGGCAATTGCGGTTGGCGGAATGCAAGGGCATTACGAATTGAATGTTTTTAAACCTGTAATGGCAGCAAACTTTTTACAATCGGCACAATTATTAGGCGATGCTTGTGTTTCTTTTGACGAACATTGTGCGCAAGGAATTGAACCAAACTACAAACGAATCAAAGAATTAGTTGATAATTCGCTAATGCTTGTAACTGCTTTAAATACCAAAATTGGGTATTACAAAGCAGCAGAAATCGCTCAAACAGCCCACAAAAACGGAACGACTCTCAAAGAAGAAGCTATCCGTTTAGGGTACGTAACTCCAGAAGATTTTGATGCTTGGGTGAAGCCTGAAGATATGGTTTAGAAATTTTGTTTCAAGTTTTTCTGTTTCAAGTTTCAGGTTTCAGGTTTCAGGTTTCAGGTTGAAATACTGAAAAATCAAATTGAATCTATTTATAAAAAAGGGAGAAAACTTTAAAGTTTTCTCCCTTTTTTATAACCTGAAACTTGAAACTTGAAACAAAAAAAACTATTTCCCATCAACATAATCCTGCAAATAGCTAAATCTCTCTGTCAATTTTCCGTTTTCTGTGATTTTGGCACGTTTTAAAATTCCGTCTTTATCTCCGTTGAAGAAAGCAGGAATTACGTGTTCCATAAATTGTTCTCCGAAACCTATACTTGCATCTTTTGGAATTTCGCAAGGCAAATTATCAACTGCCATAACCGCAACAGCAGCAGGATGAAAAAAGTCCACTTCTTTATCTTCTAAAGGAAAATATCCATATAATGGTTCTGCAATTGTTGAAGAACGTACTGTACAAGCAATTGGTCCGTTTACATCACACGAAATATCGGCTACCACTTTAAGTTTACAATCACTTGCATTTAGCATTTCTTTTGTTAGAATCATCGGCGCATTGCTTGCATAAAAATGTCCAGCAAAATAAATATCGGAAACCTTCGTAAATCTTTTAAAATCAGATTCGTATTCTTCAGGATGCTGAATAAAATCCGTAAAATCTAAAACCTGACCATCTTTTCTTCTATTATATTCTAAAACATCCAACTGCACGTATACAGCTTGAGCATAAGTTTTAGTCAAATAATTATCAAGTGTGATTTCTTTTATTTTAATGGCATCTAAAATTTCTTTAGCTCCGCTCCCCACTTTTCCTGTTCCCGTAACTACAAATTTCAAGGCTGGCATTGTGATACGCTTTAAATGCTTTATTAAATCTTCTTTTCCAGAAAGAGTTTCGGCTTTTGGAAGTTTAAACAATTCGAATTTAATTCCGAAAGCTCTAATTCCGTTATAAACTCCAACCATTCCAGCATATCTTCCAAAACCAATTAAACGTCGATCCAATTCGTCTACAATGGTTTCATGATCGTATAAATCGATATTTTTCTCTAAAATAGCCTGAAGCAATTTTCTGTTATGAGGCTGTTTTTTAATGGTATGAGAAAAGAAAAAATAGGCTTTATTTGGAATTAAATTTTCTATTGGAACTTCTTTCACACCAAACAAAACATCACAGTTTGAAATATCTTCTGTTACTGTAATTCCCATATTTTTATATTCTGCATCAGTGAAAATCCTAATATCAGAACTTTCAACTTCAACTGAAGCTTGATGATAAACCTGCTTTAATTTTGCTAATTCATCAGGAGAAAATACAACTCTTCTATCTGGCGGATTTTTTCTTTCTTTTATAATTCCAAACTTCATTTTGACTGATTTTAATATCTAATAATATAACTTTTTGAATTGTATTTGTTTCAAATATAACAAATTTAGTTAAAATTTTGTTTCTAAAATTCTATTTAGAATGCTTCAAAACCGTTAAAAGCTGAAAAACAAACGACTATATTTTACGATTCTTAAAATTATGTTAAAAATCACAAATTAAAGCCTCAGAATTGAGAAAACAACAAAATTGAATTCGATATATTTGTTTTTAAAGAACGATGCAAATGATTTTCCTTAAAAAAACAAAGATACCACAAATACTTTTCTCAGTATTAGTTTTAAGCTCATGTGGTCAAAACAAAAAAACAGCTACAGATACAACTCAAACAGTCGAAGATACATTACCTAAAATGAAGCCTTTAGGCGCAGAAAAGAAAATTTCTCAGGCCTATATAAATTCGGTTACTGGCAGAATAAATCACTTTTACAATAAAAACTGGCCTAATAACACCATGAATGGAAGCTTTCTAGTAGCCAAAAATGGTCAGATAATTTTTGAAAAATACAACGGATTTGCCAATAAAAATGAAGGAACAAAAATAACGGCAGAAACTCCAGTCCAAATCGCTTCTGTAAGTAAAGTTTTAACTGCAACTGCGATTTTAAAATTGGTAAATGCAGGTAAAATTGATCTAGATCAAAAAGTAAATACGATACTAAAAACTTTTCCTTACGAAGATTGCACGATTAGAATGTTATTGAGCCACCGCACTGGAATGCGTAATTATGCTTATTTTACAGATCGCGACAAATCAATTTGGGATCGTCATAATCAATTGACTAACAAAGACATTCTTGATATTCTGGCGACAAAAGATATTGGTTTAGAATCTAAAACTGGAACACGTTTTAGCTATTGCAATACCAATTATGCAATGCTTGCTCTTATAATCGAAAAAATTACGGGTTTGAAATATAAAGAAGCAATGTCTGAAATGATTTTCAAGCCTTTAGGAATGAAAAACACCTATGTTTTTGATGATGATAAAGACAGAAAAAAGATTGTTCCTTCTTATAAAGGAAATGGTGTAGAAATCGGATTTGATTATTTAGATAATGTTTACGGGGATAAAAATGTTTTTTCAACTGTTCGTGATCTTTTAAAATTTGATCGTGCAAGACAATCACCAGATTTTTTAAAACCTGAATTGCTAAAACAAGTTTATACGGGTTACAGTAACGAACGTAAAGGAACTAAAAATTATGGTCTCGGAATTAGAATGATCAACTGGGAAACGGGACAAAATTTCTATTTTCATAACGGTTGGTGGCACGGAAATACCTCATCTTACATAACTTTAATGAAAGAAGGCGTTACGATTATTGCCCTTTCTAATAAGATGACAAGAAATACGTATGCTGTCCGCAAATTGGCGCCAATCTTTGGAGATTACCCATTTAATTTTAAAGACGAAGAATAAGAAAATTTTTCTGAATATTTTAATAGAAAGTAATTTCAAATATTCTACATTTGCAGACTTATTTTTGGGGTCGACTGGTTTTGACAGCAAGTCGAATTGAACAGTAAGCACGTCGAGCATTGAGACCTTGCTCGTAAATATAAGATCTCAAACTTTTACACGGCGAAAATAATTACGCTTTAGCTGCATAATCCGAATCATAGTACGATTGCGCCACGTCTCTACAAGGTAGAGAAGCTGGATTCTCCTGGAAAGCCTTGGTTTGTGGCGTTCCGTTCAGGGGAACCGTAAAAATAAACCTAGATATCCATGAGCTTCGGGTGGGTTTCGAAAATTAAGAAGATAAGTGTTCGGTGGCTGTTTCTGGCCTAGCTTAACATCGAAAATCTAATCAGGAAATAAGCGTGTAGAAAGCTCTTTAGTTGCTTGTTTGGACCCGAGTTCGATTCTCGGCGACTCCACAAAAAAGCCTGTAAACAATTTGTTTACAGGCTTTTTTTATTCATCCAAATAAAACATCTTATTTTAATACTATTCTTTCCGTAATTGTTTTATTTGAGGAAGCGTCAATTCCGGTAATTTCGGCATATTTTACATTTGGTAACCAAAAAGAACCTCCTTCTATGCGAACAAATATTTTTTCAACTTGTATTTTTTTCTGATTTACATTTACAAAGACATGATATTTTTGATCTGAATCTATCTTTTTTAAAGTTAAGGACAACTTTTTATATGACACAAACTGAAGTTCAAACTCCTCATTATTTACCGTTGTTTTACTTTCAATTCCGTATGCGAATTTGCGTTGCATATAACTAAAATCTTTTTTTTCTCCCTTCTCGGCATATCGAATCCAATACGATTTTATGGGATTGCTTTTGTCTATTTTCCCATTTTCTGAATAGTTTACAGCATAAATAGCAGTGTTTATATTTGGATCACGCTGAATGTAAAACAACATATTATCTACATTTTTAGGCGTTGGGAAATTTAATGGCGATGGATTTTTGGATTGCGCCAATAGATTTCCAGAAATTATATTTATTAAGATCGTTATAACGATTAGTGATTTTTTGAAATATTTAAATAATAATTTATTCATAAACGAAATATTAATATTCTGATTTGAACCAGCTGAGTATAGTTTTTTTTTAACACATAGAATCATAGATATTTTAAACTTATAAAGGCGTTTCACTTGTTTAAATAAACATAGCTATTTGTGAAGAAACTAGTTTATTTTTTATATTCTTTTGCACATTTAAAACCTATGTTTCTATGTGTTATTTTTTTTAATTAAGCAACCGATTAATTTGATTCGATTAGGCTCGGTTTTTCTTTTGCCTTAAAAACCCAATATTTAATCAGCGGGTAATTAAATCCATAAGAAACAAAACTATCCGTGATTAATCTTCCGATTCTGTAATCGATTTGAAATGATTTTTGCAGAATAAGCGTACCAAGTGATTTAAAAAAAATACTTCCTAATACAACCAACGCAAATTTAAAAAGCTGACTATTAATACGGTTCTTATAACCAGATTGATTTTTAAACACCCAAAATCTATTGATACTGAAATTGACAATGGCTCCAACGGTTCCAGAAATTAGAATAGAAAAGGTAAAATGCAGTTTAAATATTTCTGTCAAGAAAATCATTAAGCCATAATCGGTAATACCGCCAACAAATGCTGCAACTTGCGCTTGTAGAAAAGTCAAAATAGATTTTTTTTTGAACATTTCAGTCTTGGTTTTTATCTTTCAAATCGCCCAACTTCAAAAGTTTTAAGCTATCAATGATATTGATTATAAACAATATAATCGTGATTAAGTCCGCCAAATAAGTTATTGATCCTTCAAATAAAACTTCTAGAATTAAAATTAAAGCAATAATAAATCTAAGTTCCGTTGGACCGACAAAGCCAGAATCTATACTATATTCATTTGTAATTTTATAGCGCAACTGACTGATAATAATAGACCAACCATAAAGCGCAACAAAAGCAAAGGCTACTATTTGTGTACCATTTTTAGCATAAATGTAGTAGCCAAAACCAATAAGTACAATACCAATCCAATCGGCGATAATGTCGAGTGCAAAACCATACCAACGACGCGGAATATTTCTATAATAAGCCAGTCTTCCGTCTAAAGAATCGCCTAACCAATTTATAACCAAACCGATAATTCCTAAAAGCAAATACCAATTTGTTACATAAGTTCCTAAAACAAAAGCTAAAAAAACGAATCCCGAACCTAATGTCCCAATCAAAGTGAGTAAATTTGGCGAAATGAATTTAGGCACTTTTGGCAGCAAAAATACAATCGTTAACTGTTCAGCTCTTTTTAGAATATTAGTTCGCTTACGGTCAGAAAATGTTCTTTGTGCAATTGAACTATCATCTTCAATCAGTGTTTCCTTTCCCATTATCAGCTCAGTATTTGTAAGCCAGATAGTATAGCTAATTCTACTTTTGTAATTTTTGCTTTTATTCTTTTCTGAGTATTTTTAAAAAAATCTGTGGTACTTTTTAGCTTACCTGATCTAACCAGATAACTAAATGCGATAACAATCAGCATAATTATTTAACAATACCAGCAAAGCGTTGATAGAAAACCGTTGGGCTGTTCTCGTTTTTAGGAGCATATTTTCCTGCTATAATCGGAATATAAATAACCCTTCTTCTGCTTTCTTCGCCACGAACAGATGATTCTGCAACTCTGTGCCACAAACGACCATCGTGAATCGTCAAATCTCCAGCTTCTGGAATAATGGAAACTTCGTCTGGATCGGCTTTATTATCTAAAAAGTATTTTTTACGGAAAAGCATTTGATAAATACTTTGTTTGTGAGTTCCAGGAATAATTTTAAGTCCGCCGTTTTCTGGTTTTAAAGTACTTAAGTGAATACCCACATTTAACATCGGATTTAATTTTCCTCCATAAAAAATATCTCTCAATCCGTCTGTATGCCAGCCCATTTTAGTAAACTTACTTTCTGGTCCATTTATATAATGATTGAAAACCATTCCGTCTTTTTCTTCAGTTCCTAATCTTGCGCCATCTCCTGCCAATGGCAATAAACCATTAAATCTTGGATCAAGCAGAAGACCGCTCAAGGCTTGATGATGTTGATTGATAAAAGCAAAACGTTGTACAATAGGTGAGCCATCTAAATCTTTTCCGAATTTAATAGGAACACCATTTATTTTTTGAAGATCGTTTTCAATCCAATTTTGCTCTACTTGTTTTGATGCATCAATGATTGATGAAACAGTTTCTGGATTTATAAATTTTTTGAAATGAATGAAGCCGTGTTCGTTAAAAAAGGAAATTTGCTCATTAGTTAATTGCTCAGTAAGGGTAAATGTTTTATATGAAGATACCATGATAAATATATTTAATAGATGAAATAATAGTTTGAAATTTTACACAAAAGATTAGCAGCAACAACAGCAACACATTCGCATGTTTGCGTGCATTTGATCTTTAGTAAAATTAAACTTATTTTTCATATTAGATATACTCTATAGAATTAGTAGACATTTATGCAAATGTAATATAATTTATTATTTGCCAAAATTTTTTTTATGTTTTTTTCGAAAAAAAATTAAACTTTATAAATTCCAGCAGCAGTTTTTTCTATGAAAGCCTTTGGTAGTATACGGTTAGCGTAAACCGAAATGATATTGGTAAAACCCGGAATAACTTCAGATTTTTTGTTAAACATGGCTTTTACCGCCATTTTTGCAACTTCATCTGGCTGCATATTAAACTTTTCAGCCATTTTGTTTAAAGCACTTAAACCAGCTCTTGCAGCAAAACCAGTATCAACCGGACCAGGACTAAAACAGGTTACAGAAATTGAAGTTTTTGCAAGTTCGAAGCGCAAGGCCCTTGTAAATGATAAAACAAAAGCCTTTGTAGCAGAATAAACTGCTAGTGTAGGCACAGCTTGATAAGCAGCTGTACTCGATATATTTAAAATATAAGCTTGCTTTTCGTGTGAAAGTATAGAAACTAATAAATGCGAAAGTTCCACCACTACATTCATGTTAAGTTGCATCATGCCAAGCTGATCGCTTAGAGCAGACTGGCTAAAATTGCCCCAAACACCATAACCAGCATTGTTAACTAAAATTCCAACTGGATAATTATTCGTTTTTACCCAATCGGCAACTTTGTGCGATGCCTCATTTATAGAAAGATCAATTGATAAAATAGAAGCATTAATTCCGTATTTAACTTGAATATCATCAGATAGTGCTTTTAATTCTACTTCACTTCTTGCAACAAGCAATAATGGATATCCTTGTTTAGCCAATTCATAAGCAATAGATTTTCCAATTCCTTTGCTGGCACCCGTTATTAAAGCATACGGTTTCGTTTTTTCGCTCATTTTATTTATTTATATCAAATATAAAGATTAATTGTAATTAGTTTCCAGATGAATCAGATTGGATTAAATTAATTATTCAATCTAAATTACTGAATATAATAAGGTATACTATACAAACATCGCACTCGATTTCCATCTTTTATTGCAGGAATCCATTTTGGAGATAATTTTAAAACCCTTTCCAATTCTTTTCCTGAACCATAACCAATATCACGAATAATTTTTATTTCAGACAAACTACCATCTTTTTCAATTCTTATAGTGGCAAAAACACCGCCTTTAGAAGATTCATCATCATTTATTTCTTCTGGAATAACATAATTTTTCTTTATAAAGGCATACAACTTTTGAATACCGCCAGGATATTTTGGTAGAATTTCTAACTCAAAAGCACTGTAGACTTTATTATCTTTTGTGTTAATTTTACCTTCATCCTTTTGCAACTTTATTCTTTTTTTAGGCACAGTGGTTTCGCTATTTTTATAAGCCGAATCTACAGCCGGAACACTATTATTTTGACAGCTAAACAATAGTAAAAAATTAATAGCAAAAAAAAACTTTCTTATCATAGGTTTTATGTTTAGTAATGAAAAATAGAGTTTTAACTATTTTTTATAAAAGTAAAAAAAACGAAATTTATTCCGTTACTGCATCAATTTTATTTCTTTTCTTGGTTTTCTCCACTCCTCTTTCTTTTATTAATTCTACTGCGTCGAGCATTTTGGTTAAATGAATATAAGGCGTCATCAAGTCAGGATCTGGATCTGCGGCATGAAGCGACAATGAAAACTCAAAAACTTGGTATAGAAATGATAATGTTAATCCGATCGAAAAATTGATTCAACTTCATGAAGAAAAAATTGCTTTGTATGAAAGGATGTTGAAGGAGAAAGAGGAGATGATGGTGAGGTTGGAGAAATTGATTGGGAAATAATAGTTTATAAAACAATAATAATAATTGTAAAAAGAGACTTTTTTAGTCTCTTTTTTGTTCATAGAACATTATTTATGAGTGCGAAGTCAAGAGATATTCGTACAGCCCCATAAGAGCTCTTCGGAGATCTGGGTTATATTGTCTACCTCTATTATTTGTCTTTCCATCGTATTATTTCTAACACCGCTAAAATTATGGCGATAGCAAATCCAATTCTTGCAAACCATTTTGTGTATGGATATTCTTTAAGAACTTTTTTAGCCAATTCTAAATCAACTTTTGATTTCTCAAAATCAACAATTTCTTTTTTCTTTAAAAAATCAATTTTATTGTTTTCATCTTCAACATATTTTAACCATCCGCCATTTGAAAGTATTTCATATCCTCTTGTCGATAATTGGATCCTATTAAATTGGTCTGTAAATATTAAGGATTCAGAACTCAATCTTTTAAATAAAGCTAACGATTTTTCATCTTCCAATATTTTATTATCTACATTCCTAAGTTCTAATGCACGAATATCTAAACCATCTTTCAGTAAGTTTATGTTAAATTCAATAAGTTCGTTAACATTCATATTTTTAGTGTTTTTGAATTCAGAAATGCGTTTCTCTAGATAATAATGAAAATGATTTTGTATATTGAGTACACAAGCGGGACGCTCGCGCCAGCAACGAGGAAGTTTTTAAATGTTACTTTCGAATTCTTATTCCTTGTTCTTGTAATTTTAATAATCTGAGAGTTTCTGACATATCTTTTCCTTTAGAAGAACAAAAATCTATCAAATCATACTCTATTTCACGTTGAATATTTTCTGCTTTGTCTGAAATAGCTTTAATTTTATGAAATAATTCTTCTTTTATATTTCCAGCATTAAAATCTTCCTCGTTTCCAATGATAACTTTGTGAACCAACCAATTTCTTTGCTGTAAAAAAGCATTTAATTCATCTTGCAATGACAAATTATATAGTTTCTTTTTAATTGCAATTTTAATAGCTTTACCTAAAGTATATCTCTGATTTTGTTTTAAAAATTCATCCGCTCGTTCTTTTGTTTCTGTGGGATTCATTTTAAGAGTAATTGAATGACTCAACGCTTGTTCAGCCATTTGTGTTTTCAACATAGCTTCTCCTAGGAAACAATACAAATTAATTTCGTTAGTGTTGGCTGGTGTTTTTATAACATTTTCTTTCATACCTTTTGCTTTAATAAAATTTAGTTTAATTTTTATATAATTACTTATTAGTCAAAGGTATTTCTTTAGTGCGCAATCTTTTTGCGCACTAAAGAAATTATTCAATTGCTCATGAAGTTATTTATCCGATTGCGCAAATTTATAATCTGCACCTGCAAAGTATACCTTAACAAATTTAAAAAAAGAAAATCCAATTTTTATTAATATAGAAACAAACACGAAAAGATCTTCCGAACAATCAACAAATAAATAACCCCTAAAAGCCATTTCAACCGAAATCTCTTTTACTTTTGCCGAATGTTAGAAATTCTTTACCAAGACGAATATATTATTGCCATTAATAAACCAAGCGGATTGTTGGTTCACAAATCATTTTATGCGCGCGATGCAAAAGTTTATGCCATTCAGGAATTGAGAAATCAAATTGGGCAGCACGTTTATCCTATTCATCGGTTAGACCGCAAAACATCTGGCATTTTGTTATTTGCATTAGACAAAGAAGTTCTGAAAATTATGAATGATTGTTTTGCCACACGCGAAGTCGAAAAAAAATATTTAGCCATTTTACGCGGCTGGTCACCCGAAGAACTTACGATTGATTATGATTTAATTAATGATGATGACATTAAACAAAATGCTATAACATACTTTCATCGTTTGCAAAATGCCGAAGTTGCGTTAGCATTTAACAACAAACCTACTTCACGATATTGTCTGGTAGAAGCGATTCCAGAAACTGGACGTATGCATCAATTACGAAAACATTTCAAACATATTTTTCATCCCATTTTAGGAAGTCGACCGCATGGTTGCAACAAACAAAATAAATTGTGGCTAGAGAATTTTGACTTAAAAGGAATGATGCTTCATGCACATCAGTTAGTTTTCAATCATCCGATCAATAATGAACAATTAATTTTGAATGCAAAGGTTAATGAAGAGTTTAGCAGAGTTGGTACTATTCTTAATCTGGATTTGAGTAAGTATCAATAGTATTTCTCTCCAAATTAATAAAATGATCAATTTCTTTTTAAACCTTTAGCTTTTTATTTTTATTTCTACGCCAATAAAACAGATAAAAAACTCCCAAAACTAGCACCAAAATATCAAATCTAATAATTTGAGGAATACGATTAATTTGATCGTTATAGTAAGTTCCTCCTAAAAGAGCACCGCTCCCAATTCCGAGTTCCATTGAAATATACATGGTCGCAACTGCTTTTCCTCGGTGGTCAGGATTACTCATATCAATGGTCCAGGCGCTAATTGCTGGTGATAAAATTCCAGTGCCAGTTCCATAAATTCCTGCTCCAATTAATAGCATCTGAATATCTCTTCCTTGACTAATTACAAAAAGTGCGATAGAAGTGATGATTAATCCCGCTAAGATCACTTTTAGTCTTCCGTGTCTGTCTGAAACTTTTCCTGCAACAAAACGAACCAAAACCGAAGCAACGGTAAATGCTGTAAAAAATATACCTTTATTTGTCGCACCAAGATGTTCACTCCAATCTGGAATCAAGGTTAAAATAATTCCGAAGGCGGTATAAGACAAAAAAGTAATAATTCCTGCTGGAAATACATTTTTATCTACAATATCTTTTCGTCCAATATAAAACATAGACTTGTTAAGTTTCTCTTTTACAGCAAGCGTTTCTTTCATATTAAAAACAATAATAATCGATAAAAATGCAAGAAATGATGAAGCATAAAACATTACATTCATTCCGAAAGCATTTACAATCATACTTCCTAATGCTGGTCCAAGTGCGCCTCCGATACCGAAACATAATCCGTGCATTCCTAAGGCTTCTCCCCATCTTTTCTGCGGAATAATATCGGCTACGTAAGCAGATGTTGATGTCGGTTTAAATCCTGTTGAAAAACCATGAACTAAACGAAGCAACAGAAATCCAGAAACAGAACTTAAAATCGGGTACAGAAATCCGCAAATTACACAAACCGAAGATCCGATTGCCATAACTGGAACACGTCCCCATTTGTCTGTCAATTTACCGCTAAAAGGTCTTGAAATTGCCGCCGTTAAAGTAAATAAAGAAATGATTAAACCTTTGTATTCTGCTCCTCCCAAACTGCTTAAGTAATTTGGAAGTTCTGGAATCATCATATTGAAACTAGAAGAAAACAGCAAAGAACTTAAACAAAGTAAAATAAATTGAAGCGTATAGATTGATTTTTCTTTTTCTAACATTATTGAATTATAAATTAAATCATTGCAAAAGCAAATCGGTATTAAATTGAAATTTTTAAAACAATTCCAATTGATTGTTTGGATTATTTGGTTTGTTCTTTTTGGGTTTTGCATCACCAAAAACGGTTCGACCTCCGTATAAATGAGAATTTTCTCTTTCTCTTTGAATCAAAGCATCGAAATTATTGTTGGGCGTAAAACTTTCTTCAGCATTTCTCGAAATTTCAGATAGTTTTTGAATGGCATTTAGTTTATCACTAATTCCAATTTTTGCTCGATTTATAGCTCTTTGCAAAGTATCGATCGTTTCATCATAAATTTTAACAGGAACGGGAAACGGATGTCCGTCTTTTCCGCCGTGAGCGAAAGAAAAACGTGCAGGATCTTCAAATCGCGTTGGAGTTCCATAGATTATTTCGCTTACTAAAGCTAAAGATTGCAAAGCTCTCGGTCCCATTCCTTTTAGAAGCAAAAGTTCTTCAAAATCTTCTGGTTTATTATCATGCGTTGTCCAAAGCATTGCGCCTAGCCTTTTCATATTTACATCTTCCATCCGAACATCGTGATGCGCTGGCATAGAAAGATGCTTCATTTCTTTTATAATTTTTGCTGGCTCTTCTTTTACTAATTCTAAAATTCCTTCTCTAGATTTTGTAGCAGCATCGGCAGTAAGATTTAAAATATTACCTTGATTTTCGCCGTAAATAAAAGTATGAGGTTCATTGATGAAAGATTTTAAATCTTGCGAATGCCAATGATATCTTCTTGCCGTATGCGAATTCGGATTCATTCCTTGCTGAATAACAGCCCATTGTCCTTTATTATCCACAATAAAATTATGCTGATACAATTGAAATCCGTCTTGAATGGCTGTATTATCAACTTTTGCTGTAAGTCTGCTGCAATTGGCAAGATTATTTCCATCTAAACCAGTTTTTTCGCCTACAAAAAGGAGTTCTTGCGGTGTGAGCATCGAATGTTTTCCTTTTCCTCCGCAGATATAAATTCCTAATTCTTTAGAATGCGGATTAACCGATCTTTTTAAGGCTCCAAGTACAGAAGTTGTAATTCCAGACGAATGCCAATCCATTCCCATAACAGCTCCAAAACTCTGAAACCAAAAAGGATTACTCAATTTACTGATGACTTCAGAAGTAGAAAATTCTAAGGCAATGGTTTCTACAATAGCAAAACCAAGTTTTGACATTCGTTCAGCAAGCCACATCGGAACATGTCCGTAATGTAAAGGAAGATCTGCTGTACCTGAACGTTTCATTTGTCAAATTATATGCTGCAAAAATAAGTAAAATAGAACTGTCTATTTCTTAATAAAGCGGTAAGGTTTGCAGAATGTTACAAAATGAAACAATTTCTATTTTTTGATTCGCTAAAGAAGAATTCAATTATAACGAAACATTCTTCCAAAAAAAAGTCTCGAAAAAACTAATTTTCGAGACTTTTTTTTATTTTACAAATTGGCTATTTATAAATTCAAATTACTTTCTTGGCAAACAAAAATATGCTGTAAACCACTTGTGTGTAATTTTGCAATAGCTTCTTTAATATCATCTAAATTAGATGTTATAATTTTCAAAACCTGTTTTAAATCCTTAAAATTATTCGGTTTAATAAAATAACAAACAGCACCTAAACTTGTTGCACTATCCATATCATTTTTGTGAGAAGAAGTCGAAATCATAATCACAGGAATATCTTTATAGCGCGGATCTGATTTTAATTCTTTAAGACATTCCCAGCCATTCATAATTGGCATATTTAAATCTAAAAAGATAACTCCAGGATTTTCATCTAGACTATTTAGAATTTTTAATGCCTCGCTTCCGTTTTCTGCACAATGACATAAAATATCTTCATCAATATCTGCCAATGCTTCGCAGAACATTTCTGTGTCATCCATATCATCGTCGGCGAGTAAAATTACCTTTTTCTCCATATTAAATGTCATTCTCTTTTTGTTCTAATGGCAACTTTATTGTAAATACAGCACCTTGGTTTGGTATACCCGAAGCGGTTATACTTCCTCCATGACGCTCCGCTATTTTTTTGCAAAGCGACAGTCCTAAACCAGTTCCTTCGTATCGATCCTTAGGATTCAAACGAGTAAAGGTTTCAAAAATATGATTCGTCTGATTAGAAGCAAAACCAATTCCGTTATCTTCTAATCTTATCAAGGCAAAACTTTTGTCTTGCTCATTTATTACCTCAGCCGATATACTAATAATTGGCGGTATTGTTTCTTGAGCAAATTTAATCGAATTATTGATAAGATTATAAAATAATTGATACAGTAATACGGTCGCACCTTCTAATTTTGGTAAATTTTGATACAGAATTTTTCCGTTTGTTTTTTGCAAAGCAATTTCCAAATCCGTTTCGATATTTCTTATAATCTCATTTAAGTCAACTAAAGTTGTTTTTTGCGAATCGGCATTAATTTTAGAATAAGCCAAAACGCCATCAATCATATTAAACATTCGATCTGCGGCAACATGAATTCTTTCAATAAATTTTGTTGAAGACTCATCAAGTTTTCCGTCTAGACGATCTTCTAAACGACTTAGAAACGTCTTAATTTTTCTAACCGGTTCTTTCAAATCGTGCGATGCAACGTGAGCAAATTGCTGTAAATCATCATTAGAACGTTGTAATTCTTTTGTACGATCTGCGACTAAAATCTCTAATTTTTCGGTAATAGATTTGTGCTCATGTATATCTGTACACGTTCCAAACCATTTGGTTATTGCACCTGTTTTGTCTTTTATAGGAACGGCTTTACTTAAAAACCATCTGTATTCTTTTGTATAAATGTTTTTTATTCGAAATTCGAGCTGATACGGATTACCGTTTTCAACACTATAATACCAAAATTCTTTTACTAAAGATACATCATTTGGATGTAAAACTGGAATCCAGCTATTATCTCCATGACCATCTTCTTCTAATCCTGTATATTCATACCATCGATTATTATAGTAATCGGTAAAACCATCTGGTCTTGCTGTCCAAATAATTTGCGGAACCAGATCTGCAAGCTGGCGAAATTTTTCTTCACTTTCTTTAATAACCTCTTGAAGTTCTTTTTGCGAAGTAATATCACTAGCCGTACCAAACCATTCGATTATTTTATCATTTTCATCTAATATTGGAACCACTCTCGAAAAAACCCAGCCAATAGATCCGTCTGGATTTGTGACTCTATGTTCCATTTCAAAAATACTTTTATCTATAATCGATTGAGAAATAAGATTAACAGCTCTTTGCAGATCGCTTGTATGGATAAATTTATCTAGCCAATTCACAACAGGTTCTTCTGAATTAGATAACAAACCATCGCCTTCTAAACTATGCATAATCATCCAATCAGAATCCATTCGATAAACCAAATCAGATGATGCATTTACCAAAGCTCGGAAACGATTCTCGCTTTCTTCCATTTTCTGACGTGCTACAACTTGTTCTGTAACTTCAACAGCTACTTGAATCATTCCCGTTATTTTTCCATCTTCTATAAGCGGACGATAAGCAAGATTATAATAGTAATTTTTTAATTCGCCTGTGCGATTGTGCGGAACCAAAACCTCGCTTTGATCAAACGGAATTCCTTTATTATATACGTTTAAAACCTGTTCCCAAACATATTGACCTTCGAGTTCTGGCAAGACATCAATTAATCGCATACCAATAATTTCTTCTCCGCGCCCAATCATCTGAAGCATATGATGGTTAATCTGTTCGATTATTAAATCATCACCTTTTAGAATTAAAGTTGGTGCTGGAGTCTGGTGTATCATTTTACGAAAACGACTCTCACTTAATTGTAATTTTCCTTCGGCTTGTTTAATTTCTGTAATATCGCGTGTTGTTCCTGCAATTGCCTCGACATCTCCTTTTTCATTAAAAACAGGTGCAAAAATATAGTCGTACACTCGGCGCCCTAATTCTGCGTGCGGAAAAGAAACTGTTCCTCTAATTGATTTCTTTGTAGAAACCACTTCGTCGATTTCTCTTTCGTGCATTTCGGCATGCCATTCTTCATAACCATTTTCTCTAAGTCCTTTGCCAATAGCATCTTCTGCAGATTTGCCCCACATTGTCAATAAGGCCTTATTTGCGTAAGTAAAAATATAATCAAGATTCAATACATAAACCAAATCTGGAGTTGTGTTTATAATCGAATCATAAAGTCTTTTTTGCTTTTCGGCAACTGTAAGCGCATTGTTTAAAGCTGTTTCGGCTTGTTTTTTTTCTGTGATATCTTCTGTAGTTAGAACAATTAAATCGTCTTGTTTAACGGCTGTATATAGAAACCATTTTTTGGTTTCTTCAATTTCATGCCATTGCTCGTAATTTACAGAAATGCCTGTTTCTGAAGTTTCAATAAGCTTTTCTAGAATATCATTTTTAATCCACGGAAAAACTTCTGTGTATCTCTTGTTTTTATAATTAACATCTTTAACCCAACTAATCATAGCAGAATTAAGCAGTAATATAGAAAAATCTTGTATCCTGTTTTTATTATTATATAAAGGCTTTAAAACTGCAATGCCATTTGGCGCTGCGTTAAAGACTATTTCAAAAAGATTTAGATTATTTGTTAGCTCCATTTGTTCGTCAACATATAAGAAAAGCTGTTTTACTTTTTTAAACTTTTAATTATTAATTACTTGTATCTAAAAATACATTCAACTAAAACAAAAACAATTTTTAATGCTGTCCAAAACATTTAATATTAAAATAATATCAGAATGCTAAATAGCCTAATCAAATATAGAGAAAAAGCTTTTCATTTGTTTTTTTATTTTAGCTGAATCTCACAAATTCATATTGTTTTTACAATGAAAAAAGCCAAATCTACTTAGATTCAGCTTTTTTGAATTTTATAATTCTTCGAAATTACTTTTTGATTACAGTATCTTTCTTGACAACAATTGTATCATTTCCAATTTCGTCGATGGTATCGCCCATAAGCGTATCTACTTCTGGTCCAACCGTATCAATTGTGTTTTGAATAGAATCATATGTAGAATCAGCTGGTATATTTTCATTCTTTTTACAAGAAAATGACAATCCAGCTAAAAGAATTAAGAATATAATCTTAGTATTTAACAGCGTTTTCATAAATATTTATTTTTAATTGATATCTCGTAATTAATAGTAATAAAAATAAAACATCATGAGAAAATTCAATTACACAATTTTAGCTTGCATTTATAGAAATCAAACCACATAAATCACTCAAAATACGCTATTTGCACTTTTTATTTTTTCTTTTTGGCAGCTTTTTCCTCTGGTCTTAAACTATCTTTCTGAACGCCTGTAGCAGTTGTATAAGTTGCACCGTCTTTAGAACTTTCTCCTGGTCCGCTTCCTGTTCCTGCCGAACTTTCAGATCCGTTTTTTTGTGTTGTTTCAATATTGGTTTCAATATGTTCCTCACTTTTCAAACTGTCTGTTTTGCTTTCTGCTTTACTTTGTTTGCTGTCCATTGGTGAGATAACAGTATCTATTTCGTCACTATATCCATCTTGATTGTTTTTACACGAAAATAAGATTCCACTGAAAATAATCAAAATCAAGATTATCGTTCCTTTTAATGCTTTCATAATAATTCACTTTTCGGTTTATAAATTGTCTGACTTTCACAATTGCTAAGTAACTATTTATAAAACCGTTAAGGTTATAGCATTTTCAGTATTTTTTATATAAAAAAGATATTACAATCTTTTAAAAATTAGAAAATTAAAAAAGGGAAGATTGCGTAAAATCTTCCCTTTCTGTATATGATATTCTTTGTAAAATTAAAAAGTAACCAATTTTACTCCTAAAGTAAACCATCTTGAAGGCAAAGGCACAGCTCCAACTTCATAATAAGTCGCATTAAATATATTTTGAGCATCTAAGAAAATTGTAAACTTATGAATGTTCTGACTTACTCTAAAATCATTTACCCAATAAGAAGGTCCCGTAATTCTTTCGTTAAAACGTGTTGCAAATAAAATAGAGAAATCTTTAAACTGATAATCTATTGTGTTTGTAACTTGGTGTTTTAGAGAAGAAATAGCATATTTTGAATAGATTTCTGTACGAGCACTTTTGAATTCTGAATCTAAATACGTGTATCCTAAAAGTATATTTAATCTCGAATCTTTGGAGAAATCGAATCTGTAAGTTCCACGCAAATTAATTCCGTTTGTGTTTAAATCTCCAGTGTTTTGACTTTGCCAAGGTTGCGTTGTTGCATTACGCATCCAATCGATATAATTATCAATTTTTCTGTAGAAATAATTCGCATTCAAACTCAACGCTTTTTTATTGTATTTAAATCCGATTTCGCTTTGAAAAGCATTTTCAGAATCTAAATCGACGTTTCCGATATTTCCAGTTTGTTTCAAATATAAATCTGTAAAAGATGGAATTCTCTGGCTTGTTCCAACATTTCCGATAATTTTAAAAGCATCTGTAATAGCATAACTTGCGTCAATTCCTGGATAAATCTGCCACTTATAATCTGAATTATAATTCAAATAAGTTCCTAAATTAACATCTAATTTTTCGAAGAAACTTGTTCTGTATTCTGCGTATAAACCAACGTTATCGCGATCGTGATCTCCAATATTAGAAGAATGAATATTTTCATTTCTAAATTCAGCTCCAAAACCAATTTCTCCTTTAGACAATTTTACAGTCGAATTCAATTCTGCTGCGATCGAATTGGTATAATGCTGGCTTCTTCCAACTGCTAAATTGGAGTTTCCTAAATAACGGTAATCGTCGTAATTGTATCTGTAAGTAACTCTCGGCATAATTTTCCAACTATCTGTAATAGAATGTTTAGACTGAATATTAGCAAAAGTAGTTTGTACAATTTCTGTAGAATTTCTATCGCCAGGCGCAGCGTAAAATCCGTTGGCACCAAATCCGTTGTTGATGTAACCCGCAGAAGCTAAAATTTCATTAGAATCGTTGATTTGAACATTTCCTTGATAGAAAATTTTATTGTTTTCGAATGCCGTATTGTAGCGGTATCCGTTGCTTTTATCGTGCGAAGCAAAAATTAAATGCTGTTGTTTTTCTTTTCCTAAAACAGCTCCCGCCTGAACGCCCGTTCCGTAAAAAGTATCTCCCGTATCTTGCGTATCTTTTTCGAAATTAGAACCTGCATAAGTGCTTACTAAAAATCCTGAATCTGTTGGTTTTTTAGTTATAATATTAATTGCTCCTGTTAAACTGTTAATTCCGTACGTTCTTGCAGCCGGTCCGCGAACAATCTCAATTCTTTCAATAACTTCAACCGGAAGAGGCAAGTTTAACATATTATGAGCTGTTTGCGAATCGATTACTTTTGCTCCATTTAGCAGAACAACTGTTTGCTCAAAACTTCCGCCATCAACGCTAATATCGGCTTGAGTTCCAAATGGCCCACGTTGTCTAATATCTACTCCGTTAGCATATTGTAAAACTTCTTGAAGTGTTCTTCCTGGCAGTTTTTTAATGGTTTCGCTCGAGATGACATACACATTTCTGTTTTGTTTAGAAATTGGTGTACTGAAACGGTTTTCATTAATTACAACCTCGTCCATTTGATTGATGGAATCTTTTTTGGTCTGTGCGTAAAAATTGGTACAAATTACTGTAAAAACAGCAAAATAGATTTTTTTCATTTTGGTTTACTATTTTTTTTGGCAAAAGTACTACCTTGCCGTACTAACAAAGTATACCAGTTTTATAATTATGGATAGTCCGGTTGAAATTCCTTTTAGAAGTTTTATTCATTTAAAACCAGAACAAAATACGGCAATTTATCTACAGATTGTTTTTGAATTTATTAAAGCCATCCAAACCGGATTTCTTCCCGAAGGAACAAAACTTCCCGGCACGCGAATATTGTGTAAAGTATTAGACGTCAATCGAAATACTTTAATTAAAGCTTTTCAGGATTTAGAATCGCAAGGTTGGATTGAAACGCTTCCGAATAAAGGGACTTTTATTTTATCCCAGCAAAAAAGTAAAGCAGAATTTCCTGTTTCAAAAGAACAAAATACATCCGAAACCAATACTGGCTTTAACTTTCAAAAATCGACTATTTTAGAAAATCCAATTGAAACGAGCAATTTGCCTTATCAATTTAATGACGGAATGCCCGATTGGAGATTGGTTCAAACCGATGTTTTGGCAAGATTGTATGTTTCTAAATTAAAAAGAAGAAAAAGTTCTAAAACCTACGAACAGATTCAGCTTCGTTCGCATTCTAATTTTAAAACGCATTTTTCTAATTATCTGAACCTTACACGCGGGATTCGTATTTCGACTTCAAATTTACTCACAACGAGCAGTCACGAAATCAGTTTGTATCTGGTTACAAAAGTACTTATTAATCAAGGCGATAAAGTCGCTGTAGCTTCTCCAGGTTATTATATGTCAAATATGACGTTAACAAATACTGGTGCGCAAATTATTCCGATTCAGGTAAATGAAGACGGAATTGATACCAAACAATTGAAAGAAATCTGCGAAACCTCAGAAATCAGAGTTTTATATCTTACTTCAAATTATCATTATCCAACAACCATTTCGCTTAGCGCTAAAAAAAGAATGGAAATTTTAGAATTGGCGAATCAATACGGATTTATTATTCTAGAAGATGATTACGATTTTGATTTTCATTATGATAATAATCCTGTTTTGCCTTTGGCTGCTTTTGATTCGAATCAGAAAGTAGTTTATATTGGATCTTTTGGAAAATCGCTTCCATCGGGATTTAGTTATGGTTTTGTTGCCGCTCCTTCTGAATTTATTAAGGAATTAGAAAAGCATCAAAATATTCTCGAACCTAGCATTGATGTTTTAAAAGAGCAGGTTTTAACCGAATGGATTACAGAAGGTGAAGTGCATCGTCTTTCTAAAAAAAACAAAAAAATCTACAAAGAACGCCGCGATCATTTTGCTTCGCTTTTGAATGAAAAATTAAAAGGCAAAATTAAATTTAAAATTCCACCAAGAGGATTGGCAATTTGGGTAGAATGGCTAGACAATTTCAATCTTATTCAATTTCAGAAAGAATGTGCCAATCATGATTTGTTTCTTCCAAAAACCATTTTATATCAAACCAAAAACTTGACTGCAACACGTTTGGGTTTTGGGCATTTAGAAAAAGAAGAAATGGAAAAAGCAGTTTCTATTTTAAGCAAATGTTTGGAAATAGTTCTTAGGAAATGAATTTTATAAAAAAAGGCCGTCTTTATAGACAGCCTTTTAAAAGTTTTATTTAAAGCATTTTTTCTCTTTCCCAAAAACGATGTCTTCCTAAAGCTTTTATAAAAGAAGTACTTAGAGTTTTATCAGCGCTATTTTCACTTATCAAAACTCCTGCATCTTTATCTTTTATATCACTTTGATTTTTTACAATTTGAGTTCCCTCAGCTTCTGCAGCAATAAATTTACAGTGATTGTAAGAATCGTTTAAAAATTCTTTGACTTCTTTAATTTTTGAAAGTTCTTTAATTCCTTTTCCTCCTGGAATAAAAACACCATCAAAAAGTACCGAAGCTGCAATTTTATAGGTTTGATCAACTGGAATTTCGGCTCCGTCTTCAGCAACAATTGTCCCCAAATGCGGAGCAATAATTACTGCTTTTGCTCCTGCGTTTTGCAATGCCGTTTTCATTGTTTTTACAGAATTTGCATTTACACCTTCGGCACACAAAAAAGCAATTTGACGTGTTGCAATGGTATTTGAAATCGTTGGGTTTTTCAACATACTCAAAGCATCAGAGTTAGTTGCGTTTTGTTTTACTTTAGTCGGCTCTTGTTTGCCTTCATCATCTGCTCCTACTCCATGATTTAGAGGTTTTTCTACATTTTTGGGAACTGGAATTCCTAGCGATTTAGCAACAGTTTGAGCTAAATTAGCATCAACGTAATTTAAAAGTCCAAGCATTCTTTCTCTAATGGCAACGGTTTCTACTTTTCCCAGTTCAAAAGATAATGCGCTGGCAATATGATTTTGCTCAATTGGAGTTTGACTATTGTAAAAAAGTGTTGCCTGACTAAAATGATCTGCAAAACTGGTACTTCTTTCTCTCACTTTATGCGCATCTACACGTTCGTTAAAACTCGCAAATCCTCCTTCATCGATTTTGGCTTGAAAGGGACATCCGCCGCCTAAAGAATTTGGATGATAACTTACTTTTCCGACAGGAATTTCGTGACGCATATGTCCATCTCGCTGATTATTATGCATTGGAGCAATCGTCCTGTTAATTGGTATTTCATGAAAATTCGGACTTCCTAATCGCGATAATTGTGTATCAGTATAAGAAAATAATCTTCCTTGCAATAAAGGATCATTTGTAAAATCAATTCCTGGAACAATATGTCCTGGATGAAAGGCAACTTGTTCAGTTTCTGCAAAAAAGTTATCTGGATTTTTATTTAAAGTCATTTTTCCGATAATGGTTACGGGAACCAATTCTTCTGGAACTAATTTTGTCGGATCTAGCAGATCAAAATCAAATTTGTGTTCATCACTTTCTGGAATTATCTGTACACCTAATTCCCATTCTGGAAAATTTCCTGCTTCTATAGCTTCCCATAAATCTTGTTTATGAAAATCAGAATTTTTTCCTGATATTTTTTGTGCCTCATCCCAAGCAACTCCATGCGTTCCCAATTTAGGTTTCCAATGAAATTTAACGAAATGAGATTCATTTTTATTATTTATAAATCTAAACGTATGAACGCCAAATCCTTCCATCATTCTTAAACTTCTCGGAATTGCCCTATCGCTCATTACCCACATAATCATGTGCATAGATTCGGGCATAAGCGAAATAAAATCCCAAAAGGTATCGTGAGCCGATGCAGCTTGCGGAATTTCATTGTGCGGTTCTGGTTTTACAGCATGAACTAAATCGGGAAATTTCATAGCATCTTGAATAAAAAATACGGGCATATTATTCCCAACCAAATCAAAAATACCTTCTTGCGTATAAAATTTAACTGCAAAACCTCGAACATCTCTTGCCAAATCGGTTGAGCCTCGCGATCCTGCAACTGTTGAAAAACGAACAAAAACAGGTGTTTTTATGCTAGTATCATTTAGAAAACCTGCTTTAGAATATTTGTCTAGTGGTTTGTAAAGTTCGAAATAACCATGGGCGGCAGAGCCTCTCGCATGAACGATGCGTTCTGGAATTCTTTCGTGATCAAAATGGGTTATTTTTTCTCTTAAAATAAAATCTTCTAAAAGAGAAGGACCTCTTTCTCCAGATTTTAAAGAATTGTTATTGTCATTAATTTTAACTCCTTGGTTTGTAGTTAAAAATTCATTTGTGGCATCTGATTTGTTTTGTTCTAAATCTCGTTGCTTTCCATCAGAGTTGTCTTGATTTGTTTTTTTTGAATTCTTCATTTTTCCTTTGTTTTACATTTATCATTCAATCAACTAATGAATTATGTTACTATTTTAGAGGGATTTCTAAAAATTGCTTAACAAAGATAGAGGGCATTTCAAATTAAAAATTATACAATTAGACTTTAGGATTATAATATTCAGATTAGAAAATATTTAAAAAAACACAACCTTAACATTATTATAATTATATAACTAAAAAACATACAGTTATAAGTATTATATTACAATTATATTTTAACTTTGAGAGGATTAAAAATATTTTGTAATGGACCCATATCTAATAATACAATTAATTTTAATTTCAATTGGTGCAACATCTGCTATGACTTGGTTTAGTTATTTTGTCTCCAAAAAATTTCAAAAATTATACAAAGAACCAGTTCTATTATCTACCGTATTTTCAGAATTACATTATAATCTTTCGACAGGTTCTAAACGGAAACTTGGATGGATGTTACATTATCTCATAGGATTTTTATTTGTTGTTGGATATCATGTAGTATGGGTAAAGGATATACTATCGGTTTCATTGCTAAGTGCGCTCATATTGGGAATTATTAGCGGTGTAATAGGTATAATCAGCTGGGTATTTATATTTAAAATAACCAGATATCAGACCCCAATTGATTTTAAAGGTTATTATATTCAGTTGTTCTTTGCCCATATTATTTTTGCCCTTGTAGCAACATTATTGTACTTTATTACGATGCTTCTTGTAATTGTCACAAAAGCATATATCACATAACAAAAAAAACAGGGACAAAATCCCTGTTTTTTTTATACTTAAAATATTGTTTTACCAGCCTTTTACTGCTCCGCCTTTAAATTCGACTTCAGCTGCTTTTTCTACTTCTGGAGATTGAAAAGCTTGTAAAAACTGTTTTACTTTTTCTTCATTTTTATTGTCTTCACGACTCACAACCAAATTTACATAAGGAGATTCTTTATCTTCAACAAATAATGCATCGCGCGACGGAACTAATCCTGCTTGAGAAGCAAATGTATTATTGATAATCGCAATTGAAACATTTGCATCGTCTAAAGCTCTTGGCAATTGAGGCGCTTCTAATTCTAAGATTTTTAAGTTTTTAGGGTTGCTTACAATATCAGTTACTTTTGGCAACAAACCAACTCCATCTTTCAATTTCAACAAACCATTTTTCTGTAAAAGCAATAAAGAACGTCCGCCATTTGTTGGATCATTCGGAATAATAATCGTGCTTTCGTTTTTCAATTCAGAAAGGTTTTTTATTTTTTTTGAATAAGCTGCAATTGGGTAAACAAATGTTTTTCCGATGATCGCTAATTTATAACCACGCTGTTTCGATTGTTCGTCCATGTATGGTTTGTGCTGAAAAGCATTTGCATCAATATCACCTTGACTTAAAGCTTCGTTCGGAATTACATAGTCGTTAAACGATACCAATTCTACTTCTAATCCGAATTTTTCTTTGGCAACTTTTTTAGCTGCTTCAGCCACTTTTAATTCTGGTCCTGCCGCCACTCCAACTTTAATAAAATGTGGATCATTTTTTTTATCATTTCCACAGTTTGATAAAAGAATTGCTAAAGCCAAAACTCCAGCAGTTTTTAAAATATTTAGTTTCATTTTTTTAATTGTAAATTGTTAATTATAAATTGTTAATTGATGCTTATCTATGGTCGAATCGTTTTGATAATCTGTCTCCTATAAACTGAATTAGGAATACCAAAACAACCAGTAAACCCAAAACCGAATTCATCGTAACGGCATCATAACCAATATATCCATATTGATAACCCACTTGTCCTAAACCTCCTGCTCCAACAGCTCCGCCCATTGCGGAATAACCTACAAGTGTAATTAACGTAATTGATGCCGCATTTATTAACGAAGGCAACGCTTCTGGAAGCAAAACTTTATACACAATTTGTAACGGCGTTGCGCCCAAAGCTCTCGCCGCTTCAATTAATCCAGATGGTAAACCTAACAAACTGTTTTCTACTAAACGCGCAATAAATGGCGCTGCACCAATACTTAACGGCACTAAAGCCGCGCTAACTCCAATCGAAGTTCCAACAATGGCGCGTGTAAACGGAATCATCCAAACGATTAAAATAATGAATGGAATGGAACGGAAAACATTTACCAAAACCGATAAAACTCGGTTTAAAACTGGCTGTTCTAAAATTTGATTTTTACGTGTAAGAAAAAGTAAAATTCCAGTTGGCAATCCCAATACAAAACCAAAAAAACCCGACACAAAAGTCATAACAATGGTTTCCCATGTTCCTTTTAACAATAAATCTATAAGTGAATCAGACATAACCTATTATTTCTGTTTTAATGTGTTTTGAATTAAAATATTGAATCGCCGCATCATAATTTTCGCGTTTTCCTGAAAGTTCAATCAGCATGACACCAAAATTTACTTCGCCCGCCTGATCCATTTGTGCGCTTACGATTTTGAAATCGGTATCAAAAAGTCTTGAAACTTCTGAAATAACTGGTTCATTAACCGATTTTCCAGTCATTTCTAATTTCAATAACGGATTTAAATTTCCGTTATCAACTTGCTGTAACTTGTCTTGATAAACCGATGGAACTTCAATATGTAAAGAAGAAGCAATAAATTCTCTCGTCAATTCTTGTTTCGGATCAGCGAAAATTTCACCAACACTTCCCTGTTCAATTAATTTTCCGTGACTAATAACGGCAACTTCATCACAAATCGATTTTACGACTTCCATTTGGTGTGTAATCAATAAAACCGTAATATTTAATCGTTTGTTAATGTCTTTCAATAAATTTAAAATTGAACGCGTAGTAGCAGGATCTAAAGCACTTGTCGCTTCGTCACACAATAAAACTTTCGGATTATTAGCCAAAGTTCTCGCAATTGCCACTCTTTGTTTTTGACCTCCAGAAAGACTTGCCGGATAATCGTTTGCTTTTTCTGCCAAACCAACCAATTGCAATAATTCTAAAACTCTTGTGTTGATTTCTGTTTTTGATGTTCCTGCCAATTCTAGCGGAAAAGCAACATTTTCGAAAACGGTTCTCGAAGAAAGTAAATTGAAATGCTGAAAAATCATTCCGATTTGTCTTCTTTCAATTGCCAATTCTGCGTTTGATAATTGCATCAACGCTTTTCCGTCAACAATAATTTCTCCTGAAGTTGGTCTTTCTAACAAATTTACACAGCGGATCAAAGTACTTTTTCCAGCACCCGAAGTTCCAATTACACCAAAAACTTTTCCTTGCGGAACTCGTAGCGAGACATCAGACAAAGCAGTAACAATTCTGTCTTTCTGATGAAAAGTTTTGGTTACATTTTTTAATTCAATCATTTCGTAATCGAGGTAAAACAAAAAGCCTTTCAACTATTTATGAAAGGCTTTTTGAGATCAATAATATAGTTTTATATAGAAGCCAGTTCAAAGAATTGCCTTACAACAATACAGCACATCATCGCGCTGTTATAATAATTCTTCATATTCTGGTCGTTTTTTCTCATTGCGATTGCAAATTTAAGCAGTTATTTTCAATTTCAATGCAAAAACTATTAAAACTTTTATTTTCCTATCAATCTAATAGACTACTATATCGTTTGCAAATTTATTAATCATTTTTGGCATCTAATAAAATCGCTAATTGAATGCAAGGCAAATCCGAACGATTACTCCACGCATGATTGGTACCACGTTGAATTACAATATCTCCAGCCTTCAAAATAGTTTCTTCTTCATCTACAATCAAATAAATTTCTCCAGAAATAATAATGATATAATCTAAAGTATCGGTTTGATGCATTAACGGATGCGGCTGACCTTTGGGCGCCACAATTCCTAAATCTTTGTCTGGCGGAATCTGTACGTAACGAAAATAACTTCCGTTTTTGGGCGTGTTCGGAAAAGCGGTATTTTCTATTCTATTTTCTTCGAATTTTGCAGGAATACTATCTGTCGACCAAATATCCGAAATAATCAATCCCGGAAAATGCTCCGAAACATTGGTAACGATTTCATCTTGTTCGATAATTGATTTCCCATTCTTGATTCCTGTAACTACTCGTCTTGGTATTGTTTTCATTCTTTATTGATCTGCATAATTAATTTTTTTCCATACGTTTTGTTTTCACGCAATAACCACAGCGCTTTTACGACCGTTCTTGTGTTTAATTCTCCGATTATGGAAATATTTGGCGGCGTAATAAATTTATTTTCTAATAACTGCGACAACTCTATTAAACCGTTTTTATAATAATCATATCTTTTTTCTAAACCATACGCATAATTTGAAATCGTATGAATGGTTGCTCCTCTGGAAAAAAGAATATTTCGCGATTCTGGAGTTGAAAAATTCGTTACATCTATATAGGTTCCATTTATTTTTAGAAGTTTAGCCGCGACTTCTGCAATTTTATTTCCGACTAAATCTACTGCAATGTCAAACTTTTTATTTCCATTTAATGAAAGTGCCGCTTCGAATATTTCTTCTTTTTTATAATTAATGATTTGCTGTGGTTTTACACCAAGACTAATTAAAAACGTTATACTTTCTTCATTTCCTGCAGTTACTAAAAAGTTTGAAAACCCTTTACTTACCAAAAGTTTGACAAAAAAATTTCCAACTCCTCCAGCTGCTCCCGTAATTAATATGGAATCTGTTAGAGAAGCTTTCATTCTTTTAAAAGATTGCAAAGCCGTTAATCCAGCTGATGGAATTGCAGCGGCTTCTTCAAAAGAAATATTTTTTGGCTTTTTTACCGCAATTGCTTCAGGAACGCAAATGTATTCGGCATAAGTTCCATTAGATCCCATACTTCCAGAACCGCAAAAAACAGCATCGCCAATTTTAAAATCTCTTACATTTGATCCGATTTTTGTAATAATTCCTGAAAATTCTCTCCCTAAAATAGGCGAATGCAAAAGCTTTCTTTCAGAACTATTTTCGGTCATTTGATAATCAATCGGATTAAAACCAGAAGAAACAATTTGTACTTGAATTTGATGCGGTTCTGGTTGCGGAGTTGCAATTGTTTCCAACTGAAATTGACGATTTTCCTGTAATAGAATTGCTTTCATTTTTAAATATTAGTTTCTTAATCCAACTCAAACCATTCGTTTACTTCTCTTTCGATGGTATCTTTAATTCTCGGATTTTCAAATTCGTTTGTTGCAGGATTGTATTCGTAATCTTTCTGCCATTTTTTATAATTCAAAGCCACTTGCTGAATCGCATTACAAATAAATAAAAGTTCTTCGTTTGTTGTAATCGGATGCAATGACAAACGAACCCAGCCCGGCTTATTGGTTTGATTTTTCTCTAATAATTCATTGGTAATTGCTCTCGAACGTTTTTCATCAATATTGAAAAGATAATGTGCATATGTACTCGCACACGACCAACCGCCACGAGTCTGAATTCCGAAACGATCATTTAATAATCTTACGATTAGATTGTAATGAATATCTTCAATTACAAAAGAAACACAGCCAATTCGTTTACTTTTTAAATCTCCTAAAATAGAAAGACCTTGTATTTTTTGAAGTTTAGAAAAGCACAGATCTAAAAGTTCTTTTTCTCTTTTTGCAATCTGTTCTACTCCCATTTTTTCTTTCAATTCTAAAGCCAAAGCTGCTCGAATTACTTGCAAAAATCCTGGAGTTCCACCGTCTTCTCTCACTTCTATCACATCGCTGTAACAATAATTTCCTAACGGATTCGTCCATTTTACATTTCCGCCGCCCGGATTATCAGGAAACTCAGATTGGTATAATTTTTCGTTGAAAACCAAAATACCGCAAGTTCCAGGTCCGCCCAAAAATTTATGTGGCGAAAAGAAAATCGCATCTAAATGTTGTTCTGGATCTTTTGGATGCATATCGATTTTAACGTAAGGTGCCGAAGCAGCAAAATCTACAAAACACAATCCGCCGTTTTGATGCATAATTTTAGCTAATTCATGATAAGGCGTAATAATTCCCGTTACGTTTGAACAAGCCGTAAACGAACCGATTTTCAAACTTCTATCGGCGTATTTTTTTATTTCCGTAGAAAGGATTTTTGGATCTACTAAATTATTTTCATCGGCAGGAAGAATCACAACGTCTGCATTTGTTTCGTACCAAGGAACTTGATTGGAATGATGTTCCATATGCGTAATGAAAACTACTGGTTTGTCTTTTTCATTTTCATACGTTTTTCTCAAACCAATAATACGCTGGAGTTTAGATAATGCAGCAGTCATTCCAGTTCCAGTTGTTACTAAAACATCCGATGCATTTGCATTAACGGATTTTTTAATAATATCTCTGGCGTAATTGTATGCGTAAGTAGAAGTTTTTCCTGTCTGACTAGAAAGTGAATGCGTATTGGCAATCATCGGACCTATTTTATGGAGCATAATATCTTCAATCGGCGTGTATAATCTTCCGCTGGCAACCCAATCGGCGTAAATCAAATTTTGTTCTCCGTAAACCGATTCGAAAGTATGATCTATTCCTACAGTGTTTTCTCTAAATTTAGAAAAGTAACACTCAGATTCTGTTGTTTTTGTAGTTGGCTCAATAGCATTCATTTCCCTAGCATTTTTTTAATTAACAAATTGTATTATGGTTTGAATTTCCATAATCTTGTCATTCTGAGGAACGAAGAATCTTTGTTGCAAAATCGACAAAGATTGGTGATTTTCTGTGTGGAGTTTCTTGCGAAGATCCTTCCTTCGTCAGGATGACAAGATTGTGTATTTTCTTTATTAAATTTTATTTTCCAAAAGCGATTTAAGAGTTGCTTGCAATTCTTCTCCATGAAGATTTTTTGCAACAATAATTCCTTTAGAATCTACCAGATAATTGGCTGGAATTGCGCGTACACCATATAATTTTGCAACTGCACTATTCCAGAAAAGCAAATCTGAAACATGCGTCCAAGTTAAATTGTCATCTTGAATTCCTTTGATCCAGTTTTCTTTCTTTTTGTCTAAAGAAATAGCGATTATATTAAATCCTTTATCATGAAATTCTTTGTAAGCAGCCACGATATTTGGATTTTCTCTTCGGCATGGACCGCACCAAGAAGCCCAGAAATCTACTAAAGTGTATCCGTTTAAGTTTTCAGAAAAACGAATCGCTTTTCCCTCAGGATTATTTGCTGTAAAATCTGGTGCTTTTTTTCCAACTGCCAAACCGTCTAGTACAATAGCCAAATCTTTTAGTTCTTTCACGTAAGTGACATTTTGAAGACTTTTATCTAGCAAAGCAATATTTTGCGTAATCTGTTCTGGCGTTAATCGATACGACCAATTTCTGTATAAAACATAAGCCGAAACAATTGATTTTGGATTTTCTGTAATGAATTTACTGATTTCTACCTCTTTTGTTTTTTTGTACGTTTCAAACAAATCTTGTGTCGCAGAACCTTCAACTGTTGAATTTGTATAGTATTTCTTTGGACTTAATTTAACTGTAATTGGTCCTTTTTCAAGGAAAATATACAACGGAGAATCTGCTGTATTTACACTTAAACCATATAATTCTGGCGTTTTTACTTTAGTTTTAAAAGCAAAACTTCCGTCTTTTACTTTTACCGAATCAATTGTGGTAAACATTTTATTATGAAACTTTTGCAGATAAACATATTTTGCAACGGTATCTACAACTGTTCCTTTTAATTGCAAATTACTTTCCTGTGCCTGAGTTTGAACAGCCGCAAGAAATAAGGCAAAACCTAGTATTATTTTTTTCATTTTATTTTTAGTTTTAGAATTAGACAAAAGAATTTCTCGCCAATGTGCAAGACATCAGCAAATTTTATTAAAAGAAAATTTATGAGATTCGTTAATGCTTTCGCATTCGAAAAACAGCAAGACTATTTTCTTCAAACATCGAATTCAAAAGTTCGTAACTGGCATAAATAGTATCTGTTTTCATTTTAAAAAAAATAAAGATTAAAATAGATGACCTTATTCAGATTGGAGCAATCTTTTCTTATCTGTCCCGCAAAGCGGGAAGGATTTAGCACCTTATTTGGCAACAGGTTGCTAAGACTTCATCGGGCCTATTCCCTCAGTCTTTCTGGATAAGTATCATTTTATAATTTTTCTGTAATACAAATATATACTAATTCTACCAAATTAGTCAAGTTTAAATCTGTTTTTTTTATTTTTATTTTAAAAAGAATTAATTAAAATCAAATAAAGCAATATAAATCAACACTTTAAAACAAAAAATAATATCAAAAAAAAAAGCCTGTAAATAATTTATTTACAGGCTTTAAAACTTTAAAACTAAAAATCAATTAATTATTTTGTTCTGCAATTGTAGACTTATTTAGTTTTATAACTCTGATTTTTTTATTGGTATTATCAGATAAGAAAATACGATCGTTAAGCTGAGCCGTTCCTACGATGGTTCCAAATGCATTTTTTCCTAAAATATCAGACACATTTACAACCGCTTTGTAATTCTTTTTATTAAATTCTTCTTTTGGATACAATCTTAAATAAGAAGCATTTCCAACAATTTCAGAAGTTACCGCCCAATCTTTACTAAAAGAAACTGCGATTGGTTTTATATCTGTAAATTGAACTTTTTCTGGCTCAATTGGCGTTGTTAATGAAGTTGTTGCATTAGCTTTAATATTGGCAATATTGTAATACAAATAACTTCTGGCATCTCTTCCTGCAACTACTAAATTTCCGCCGTAAACATCTAAAGAATAAACTTCTGTGTAACCATTTAAGGTGTTTAATTTGGCAATTGGTTTTAAATTCCAGTCACTGGTTTCTGTGATCTGAGAAGTTTCAAATACTTTTATAGATTTTTCTTTTTCTTTTACGAATACCAATCCATCTTTTGCAACAACGCCAAAAACGTGTACAAAAGTTTGCCACCATTGACCGTTTCCAACTGTACTTATTCCGGCATTTGTAGTTTCATCAAAAACAAATAATCTAGATTCTGTGCTTCCGACGTAAATGCGTCCGTTATCAACAGAAACCGAAGTCAGACTTGTTAGAGGAATCTTGCTTGCTCCTTTTGTATATTCTTTTATTGTTTTAATGTGAACTAATGTTAGAGCATTAAAAATTTCTAAAACATCTCCATTTACAACATATAATTTATCATTCGAAATCGCAATTCCTTTCGGATCAAATCCTACCGCACTTCCTGGAATACTTTCCGTAGCAATTGAAGCTTCATCGGTTGGGTAATAATAATCGTAATTTTTAGATTCGATATCGTCTTTGCTGCAATTTGTAAAAAAACAAAGCACAAGAATTAAGGGCAAAATATGTTTCATATTTACTTTATTTTTTAATTCCATTTTCCTTCACCTTTATATTTAAGCAAAAATGGATTCTTCGGATTGATAGTAAAAACTGGCTTTTTGTAAGTTCCAGTTAAATAATTCGTTTTAGACCAAGTTTTTAAAACGTCTGAATCGGTAAAAGGAAGATCATTTAAATAAATTAAATACTTATAAAAATGAGTCAGCATTTCTTGCTGTCCTCCACCCTCGCCACTATTAGCCAAATTACTGCTGTGGCTAAAACCAATATGATGCGAATACTCGTGTGACCAAACCGACATCTCTCCGACCCAATGTCCGGTTACATAACCAGATTCCCATTGCGAAGCTAAATTTCCACCGCCCCAAGCAGAATCTCCGCCAACCATTGCCATGTAAACGGTTCTTTTGTCTAAATAATTCCAGTAGATTTTTTCGATATCTTCTTTCGTCAGATAATCGTAAACACCGTTTGCATCTTCTGCATTTCCATGCCAATTTAAGGCTCCGTTTACGGTTGTTCCAGCTGTTGCTGCTTGCTCCTGCTTGTACTTATCAAAATTGGTGAAAGTGCTGTAATACAAAGGATGACTTAATGCATAAGAGTAATTAATAATCATTGTAATAGCTTCTTTTGCCAAAACAGGATTCATCGGTAGAAATTTTCCTAGTTCATTAATGTGATATCCATCGTGAAACTGAACCAAATGATGTGATTTGATTTTTTTGAATTTTTGAAATAACGGATCCTCAGATTCTACAGAGAATTCGATTGCTCCAGAAGAAAATCCGTCGATTTTATCAATCGTAACCGTATTGCCGCTTTCTAACAAGTAATCGTTTTTCTTATCAGTCAATGGAATTTTATGAAATGAGCGATGAAAAGCCGGAACTTTAGAAAACCTGTAAAGCAGAAATCGTTTGTCATAATTGGGCAATTTTGCGTACACTTTTACATCTGTAAGTCCGACGGGAGAATAAAGGGAAACCTGTACAGAATCTTTTCCCTTTTGAATAATTTGAAACGGTTCGTTGACTCTAAACCATCGATCTGTTTTATCGTACATTTTTGAGGGACTTTCGTTGTCCTCAAACATTGTCATCGGATGGTTTCCTGCAGGCAAAGCTGTGGCATCAATGCTTGACAGATAATTTGGTTTGTACGAATCGGCATCGTCGCTGCAACCAAAAATAATACCTGCCAAAATAGCAAGTACAAAAAAGTGAGTTTTTTTCCTCATTGTTAAGTAAGTAGGTTTGGGGTTAACTATCATACAAAACTATCAATATGCTTTTTAAAAACAAGCATATTGAAAGAAAAGTATGAATTTAAAAACTACTAAAAGTAAGTTTTATCAACAATACAATACTTAATTATCAGGTTTTAAAGCCTTAAAAAGTCAAATCTAAAGTTTCGATTTTTGATAAATCATTATTGAATTTTACAAAAGAAGCAGGAAATCCTGATTTTATTTTACCTATTTTATCATTCATTCCAATGGCAGCGGCTACTCTTGTTGTTGCCATTTTTACAGCTTCATCAGCAGAAACATTTAAGTTGTTAAAAGCATTTTGCACCGCTTCTGTCATTGATATTGTTGCACCTGCGAGATTGCCGTCTTCATTTCTATAAAAACCATCTACTAAATGAGCATCAAAGTTATCCCATTTGAAATTGGCTATTTTTCGTCCTAAAAAAGTGGCATCGCTAATCAAGAAGAATTTTTCTTGTTTTACCTTGTAAGCAACTTTTGCGGCAGCATAATCGCAATGAACGCCATCTAAAATAACGGGAGCATAAACTTCTTCATTTTCAAAAACAGCTCCAACTAAACCAGGTTCGCGGTGTCCAAACTGTGTCATGGCATTAAATAAATGCGTTACTAAATTTATTCCTTTAGAAAAATAAAATTGTGCTTCTTTATGTGTGATGGTCGAATGTCCGATAGAAATTGTGATTCCGCTTTCAATAAGCATTTGCAATTGTTCTTCTGTAAAACATTCTGGAGCAACCGTAATTACTTTTATAACGTCTTTTCCTTTACTTATTATTTCTTGAAGTTCTTCGTTTGTTGGTTTTCTTACTTGATCAATACTATGCGCACCACGTCTTACCGGATTCAAAAAAGGTCCTTCCAAATGCATTCCGATTACACCATTATTGTGCTTTTTTATGTATTCGCGAATGGCTTCAATTCCTTTTAAAATGGTTTCTTTTGAAGATGAAATCAAGCAAGGCAAAACATGCGTTGTACCATATTTCATGCTTGCGTCGTAAATATCCTGAATTGTTTCTTCGTTTGGAGTTTGGCTGAAATAGTATTTTTCTCCTCCGTTTATCTGAATATCTATAAACCCTGCCGAAAGATGATTTCCTTGCAAATCTATTGTTTCGATATCATTTGGAATTTCTTTTTGAACTGAAATAATTTTTCCGTTTTCTACAATTACAACTCCATTTTCAATTATTTCTTCGCCAGTATGGATGACCGCATTTACAATTGCTTGTTTCATTTTTTGTTTTATTTCTTTCTTCAAATTTAAAAAAGAAGTTGGATTAATTTCTAACAAAAAAAGCTTCAGAAAATATCTGAAGCTTTTTTTTAAATTAAACTCTGAAAATTAATATAGTACAGTCATCGCAAACTGCATATTTTATGTTTTAATCTGGATTTGCCAAGATTTTATACAATTCGGCATTCGAAAGATAAAATTGATTTTCTAAACTTATTTGAGATAACTTAGCACTTACTAAATTATTTTCTCTCGAATTGATTAAGAAAATAGAACTTTCACCAAAAGAAAATAGTTTTTCTTCAGAATTCAGCATCGTCATATAATCATTTACCAAATTATCAATTACCACTTTTTGCCTTCTTAAAGAAGCAATTTCAGTCTGTTGCGCTTTTATTTTATTTTTCAATTCTACTCTCTGCTGACCAATATCAAATTGCATATCTTGAATTTTTAATTTAGCCAATTTCAAATTTCCGCGTTCTTTTCTCAAGAAAATCGGAAAACTAAAGTCGATATTGAATTTATAATCGTCTGCATTAAAAGTGTTCCAATAATTTGGATCTGAAATGTAATTGTAACCTACATTAACTTTTGGCAACAACGAATTGGCTTTCAACTGGCGATTTACTTCCAAAATAGACAATTTAGTTTCCATAGATTGAATTTTCGGATGCGAATCTAAAGATTCAACATCAACCATCATGGCATCAGTTCTTAGAGTTTCCTCGATAGTTTGACCTAAATTCTGCTCTGGTTTTACCATTTCTCCTAATTCAACAGGAACATTTTCAATCCATAAAAAATTAGCTAATTTTAGCTTTGCTTTAGCCAGTTTTAAATTTCCATTTTCAACATTTAATTCTCTGTTTCTTACGGTAATTTTAGCTTCTACACTGTCAATAGCTGGCGAATCTCCCGATTCGATTAATTTCTTAACGCCTGTAAAACGAGTGCTCGCGAAACCTAGATAATTTTTGTAAAGTTCAGCTTCGTTGTAGCTTTTTCTCCATTCAAAATAAGCTTCACTTGCTTGATACAAAACTTCTATGGCTCTTAGTTTACGCTGTGCGTCACTTAGTTTTAAGTTAAGTTTTCCTTCTCTCACATCGGCCATTCGCTGATTGATAAACATTCCCTGACCCAAAGCAACAGTAACCCCAAGCGAAGCTAAACCTGCTTCTGGAGTACGGTTCTGCGGATTGTAATATTGTCCGTCTGTATCATCAAAACCAGCTTTTACTTCAATTCCGTACCAAGTCGGAATTTTGAAACTGCTGTTTAGTAACGAATAATATTCTGTGCCTTTAAATTCTTTCTTATTGTAATCTACTTCAATTTTAGGGTCAAATCCGCCGCGCGCTGCCATTAATTTGGCTTGTGCATTGCTTACTTCAAGATTAGCCTGTTTTACGAGCGGATGATATTTTTTTACATATCCCAAATACTCGATAAAAGTTAGCTCTTCTTCATTAAAGTTTTGACCTTGCATTGTAGAAAAGCAGAATAAGATTAAGAAAGAAAACAATTTTACAAGATTTCTCATTTTACTTTTTCTCCTTTCCTTTTGCTTCCTTTTCTCCTGAATTATAATAGTTTGGCGGAAAACCGTTTAAGTTTCGCCAAATCTCATACCATACCGAAACCGTTTCTAGCAACGCAATACTTTGTGCTCCGGCACCAATGCTCAATTCTTTTGGCCAGTGGCGATCTTCTCCATCTGGAGAAACCAAAATTCTATATTTTCCGTTTGGACTGATAAAGTTTTCTACCGCTACAATTTTTCCTCCATAAGTTCCATAAGATAATCCAGGCCATCCAGAAAATACAATTCTAGGCCATCCATCAAACCAAACACGAACTTTTGCGCCACGATGAACCAACGGTAAATCGATTGGATCTACGTAAGTTTCTACCGCAATATCGTATTTAGAAGGCATAATACTTACTACTGAAGTTCCTTCTTTAATTGTTTCTCCAATACCCGCCAATAAGGCTCGGTTTACATAACCACTTTGAGGCGCTGTAATGTAATACAAACCATTTCTTAATCTATAATTTGTATATTGATTTTCTAATTTATTAACCTGAGCTTCAGTATCGTATTGCGTGCTTAAAGCTGTAAATTTATCACTTCTAGATTTAGAAATTTTTTCAGCATATTCGGCGGTAATTCTATTGATTTCTACTTTTGCATTAATCAATTCGTTTCGACTGCTCAATAATTTATTTTCCTGAGTAATAATGTAAGCTTCAGATTCTTGCAATTTTAATCTTTTTTGCTCGACATCTGTCATTGGTTTTAAACCTTCTTTATTTAAAGCTGTAGAACGATCAAATTGTGTTTTTGCAATTCGAAGCTGTGTTCTAACTGCAACCAAATCCATACTGTCACTCTTTATTTTCAGTCTTGCTTGTTTGATTTTGTTGCTTGCTTGTTCCAGTTTCAACTGCCTTTCTGTATTCAAAGATTGCGCTTGAACGTCTAGAGAATTTACTTTATCACCGTAAGATTCAACAGCCATTTTTTTGGCATCGACTTGCTGTTTGGTATTTCCAACCAAATTTGGATCTAAGTAATCTTCTTTAATCTCTGAAATAAAAAGAATGGTATCTCCTTTTTTTACATAATCACCTTCTTTTACAAACCATTTTTCAATTCGTCCTGCAATAGCATTATGAACAGTTTGCGGTCTTTGATCTGGTTTTAAAGTAGTTACAGAACCGCTTCCTGAAATATTTTGTGTCCACGGCAGAAAAAGACAGCATACAAGGAAAATCAAGAATCCGATTATAACTTTATTTAAAATTCTATAATGCGGTCTTCGGGCAACACTCGTAATCGATTTGTATTTGCCCTCAGTTATAAGTACGTTGTTATCTTTAGATATATTGAGCATGATTAAAGCTTTATGTCGTTAATAATTTTTCCGTCGTCAATCGTAATCATACGGCTGCATTTGCTTTTCCAAATATCACTTTTAGAAGTTACAATTACAGTCCAATCATTTTCTTCGGAAAGTAAAAAATCAACAATTTTATTCGAAGTCAATTCGTCCATTTTATCAACTGGATCTTCTAAGAATAAAATATTTGGTTTGCTCACAATACTTCTTGCCAAAAGAATCTTTTGAACATCAGAAGCAGAAAGTTCACGTCCTCCGGGATGAATTTGATTTTCTAATCCATTCTCGAAAGTTTTGATGTAAGGTGTAAGACCTACATTATCTAAAGCCCATTTTAAATCATCGCTATTTAATTCTTCATTTCCAAAAACAATATTCTCACGAATTGTTCCTGCAAATAAGGTATCGCCTTGCAAAAATGTACCTGCTTGTGCGCGATATGTATCTTCGCTAAGACGATTCATATAATTATCGGTCACATACATCGCACCACTTTCTGGTTCTAAAACTCCTGAAAGTAATCGCAATAAAGTACTTTTTCCTGCACCGTTTGTTCCCGTAAGAATGATTTTTTCTCCTTGAGAGATTTTCAAATTAATATTCTTAAGAGACTTTTTATTGTGTTCTGGATAATTGTAATTGATGCTTTCTGTCTCGATATTGATTCCTTTCTCTGTTTTGTCTGAAGTTTCAGGAATACAAGAAATTTCCATATCGGTTACTTGACCAATTTTTTCGACAGAAGTCAAAACGTCGTAGAAAGATTCTAATCCGAAAATGATTTTTTCTACCGAGTTAATCAATAATACAATTACAATTTCAGCTGCTACGAACTGCCCTATGTTCATTTGGTGGTGAATTACCAGAAAACCACCGATCGATAATAAGGCAGCAGTAACAATTACTTTAAAAATAGTAAGCTGAATATATTGTTTTTTCATTACCTGAAAGTGCTTTTCGCGGTAATTTACGTAGTTACTCACATAACCGTCGTTTCTTTCTAAAGCATATTCGAAAGCTCCTTTTCTGCGGAAACTTTCTCTGTTTCTAGCAATTTCTTGAAGCCACGCTGCAACTTTATATTTAAATTTTGATTCGTTAAGACTGGTTTCTAATCCGTCTTTGTATGAGAATTTAAAAATTACCCATAAAATGACAATGAAAAGAAGTCCGATAACCATAAAGAAAGAATGGTATAAGACTAATAAAATAATACCAAGACCAACTTGAAGAAATGCTGTACAGAAATCTAAAAGCAATTTTGCTGTTCCTTTTTGCACCATTAAAGTATCAAAAAAGCGGTTTGCTTTTTCTGGAGCATATTCTGAATACATTTCCTTAAATTTAATTAAGGGCATTCTATAAGCAAATTCAAAAGAAGATCGAACGAAAATTCGCTGTTGCAGATTTTCTACAATTCGGAGCTGTAAAATGGTCAAAATTCCGCCAAAACCAACTCCAATTGTAACTAGAATTACAAGAACAATCCAAGAAACGCTCAGCTGTCCGCTTTGAATGAAATTAATAATGGCCTGGATTCCTAAAGGCAGGGAAAGATTTACTAAACCTGCAAATGCAGCATAGAAGATAATTTGATATACATCGCGCTTATCAAGCTGCAATAAGTTATAAAAACGTTTAAATGGTGTCATGAATGTAAGTATAAATACAAGATTATTACATAGAATAAATATACGGCAAAAACCGCATTTAGGATAAAGATTTTTCTTCTAATCCTTAAAAAGCAAGTATTTATGAATTTAGCCGAGGAGGCGGTATATCTATTTTACCATGAAAACCAAATGAAAATATTGTATTATCAATATATTTTTTCCCTTCTGATTCTATTAGAAAATAGAAACTAGGCATTAATGATTCTGATGAAATCAAATATTCCATTAAAGGAATTCCTTTTGCTAATTTGGCAGTTTTGGTCTCTTTTGTTTTGTAGTCATCCAGTTCTTCTGGAATTCCGTCACATTTGAATACTTTTTTTAGAAAATTACATGTAATGCCTTTAACGGTATAGGTTTCGGCATTATCACTAATGATTCGCGCCATACTATTTGAGATATTTAAACTGCTGATTAGAAAATAGCCGACTAGTAACGCCTGAAGGCATTTACAAAAAAAGCTATTTTTTATCCTATTCAACATACTCTAAAGGCGAAGATTTAAAATAAACCACTGAAATTCAATTAAAAACTCCAATGATTTAGGGCAATTATCTTGATTTTTCTAAGCGCGCAATTTAGACCTAAATATTTTCTCCAACATTAGAATAACATTAGAATTTGGCTATTTACAAAACTTTAAAAATAAATTAACAGGACATTCTTACACTCAAAGAACAATCGAAATTATATAACATCGACTGGCAATTCTATAACTCTCTCACCGATTTACGCTCTACTTTTGAATTCGATAATTATAAGCATAAAAACAATAAAAGTGTTACTAGAAGTATTACCAATAGAAGAAACTCCATTTATAAACGATTTAATACAAAATCAAGATATGACTTACGCAAAGAATGATTTGACCCGATTTTTAGATGCACAAAATAAATTGTATTTAACTGCTTTTTCTGAAATTAAAAAAGGTAAAAAAGAAACGCATTGGATGTGGTTTATATTTCCGCAAATCAAAGGTTTAGGAAAAAGCAATCTTTCTGATTATTATGGTGTTGCAGATTTAAAAGAAGCTACAGCGTTTTTAAATCATCCAATTTTATCGAAACATTTAATTGAGATTTCTAAACTTATGCTTACTTTAAATAAAAAATCTGCTGAAGGAATTTTGGGCGAACTAGGCGCTAAAAAATTGCATTCTTCTATGAGTTTATTTGTTCAGGTCGAAAATGCGCATCCGGTTTTTCAACAAGTTTTAGATACTTTTTTCTTCGGACATTTGGATCAAATGACTTTAAATTTTACTAAAAAAAATACTGCAAATCTGCCAGTTGCAGTACTTTCTTAATATTCTTAGGACTATAAAAAAAGCGTTTATTTCAATATGAAATAGACGCTTTTTTATTTCACAAAAACTGATCCCAGAGGACTTAATATTTATAGATTATTTATATCTCACCACAAAAACCTTAGAGAGGCGAAATGTATCGCTCTTCCAGAGCTTTAGTAAATTGAGGAAATTTAATTACCTATAAATATTTAGCTTCTCCGAAGCCTTCAATTTTGAAAAATAAAAAAAGGCTGTCTCAAAAGTCGAGACAGCCTTTTCATCAACAATAATAAATATAAAATAAAGGTAAAATTCTGTTTACGAACTTTTCTCAAAATTAGAAACTCCTTTTTGAAGCCAGTTTAAATACTCCTTAATATCAGGATTATACGCCGAAGTCTCATTTAAAGTTTCTCCCTCATGATTAACCAAAACATAAAATGGCTGTGCGTTTGTTTTATAAGTAAGCGTTTGAAATTCGCTCCATTTTTGTCCAATGTATTTTAGTTTTTTTCCTGTAAGTTTTGAAGTAATTTGTTCCTCTGGATTTAATTCTCTTTTGTCATCTACATATAGCGAAATCAAAACCAAATCGCCTTTTAAGATTTTCTGAATCTTTTCGTCAGACCAAACATTATCTTCCATTTTACGGCAATTTACGCAGGCATGACCTGTAAAATCAATCATAACAGGTTTTCCGATTTTTTTGGCGTATTGCATTCCTAAATCATAATCGGTAAAGGCTATAATATTATGCGGACCAAGTTCTGCGCCTTCTGGAAGATTTTGTGCTATTTCTTTCGACGATGAATTATTTAAACCATTCGGAATTTCACTATAATGCATTGGCGGCGGAAAACCGCTAATCATTTTCAATGGCGCGCCCCAAATTCCTGGAATTAAATAAATGGTAAAAGCCAGAACTACAACTCCAAGTCCTAATCTTGGAACACTGATATTCGAAATCGGACTATCGTGCGGCAATTGGATTTTTCCAAATAAATAAAAAGTCAGCGTTCCGAAAATGGCAATCCAAATCGCTAAAAATGTTTCTCTTTCTAACCAATGCAATTGTAAAACCAAATCTGCATTTGATAGAAATTTAAAAGCCAAAGCCATTTCTAAAAATCCTAAAAATACTTTAACCGAATTGAGCCAACCGCCCGATTTTGGCAACGAATTCAACCAACCCGGAAAAGCCGCAAACAAAGTAAACGGCAATGCCAAAGCGAGAGAAAAACCAAACATTCCGACAAAAGGTGCAATTCCTCCGCGCGAAGCGGCTTCTACCAATAAAGTTCCGACAATTGGACCTGTGCAAGAAAATGATACAATTGCCAAAGCCAAAGCCATAAATAATATTCCGATAATTCCACCTTTATCTGCCTGCGAATCGACTTTGTTTGCCCATGCATTTGGCAACATAATTTCGAATGCGCCCAAAAAAGAGAATGCAAAAATCATTAGAAGAACAAAAAAGATCAGATTGAACCAAACATTTGTCGAAAGCGCGTTTAGAGAATCTGCTCCAAAAATCCAAGTCACTATGGCTCCGAGAAAGATATAAATGGTAATAATTGCAATTCCGTAAAAAATGGCTTTTCTAATTCCTTGCGATTTGGTTTTGCTTTGTTTGGTAAAAAAACTCACCGTCATCGGAATCATTGGGAAAACGCAAGGCGTAAGCAAAGCCGCAAAACCTGAGAAAAAAGACAAGATAAAAATTGTCCATAAACTTCTTGATGCTGTTTCTGGATTTTGTTTTTTAAACACTTTTTGAGGCGTTTTTACAATTTTTGACAGAACAATTTCTGCTTTTTTTTCTTGTAAGACTGTTCCAGAAGAATCAACTTCTTCAATTTTTGTTTCTGTATTTACTGCACTTTCAATTAAAGTTTTCGCTTTCGCGGAAGGAACAATGTTAAACTCCAATTCATCAGTTCCAGGCGGAAGGCAATTTTCATCGTTACAAACCATAAACTCAACATCTGCTTTAATTTTTAAAGGGTTCGATGATAGTAATCTAATGCGCTGTCTAAAAGTGGTTTCTTTCTCAAAAAACTTAATCTGCATTTTAAAAACAGGATCGTTTACAATTTTGCCTTTTTCTTCTTTTACTCCTCCAAACAACTCAAATTCAGAACTTTTAGCAAAAGAAAAGCGAGTCGGAATTGGTCCTCCGTCTTGTACATTCTGACTGTATAAATGCCAGCCTGGCTCTATAATGGCTTTTACCTGCAATTCGTATTCATTTCCAGAAATATTCTCGACACTGGTTTTCCATTTTATAGGATTGTAGATTTGAGCTTTAATGAAAGTGGAAAACAACAGGAAGAAGCCCAATAAAAAAATATTATTTTTCATGGGTTAAAATCTTTAATTAAGAGGGCTGAATAGCTAAAACAACCCTCTATGAAATCCGCTATACAAATTAAATTGCTTACTAATTCAAAATATTATTTGATAGGGAATTACAAATTAAACTCTAATAAAAATGGGTTAGATTATTTTAGCGGTTTGAAAACAATTTCCATAGAATCTGCATTTGCTAATAAAGCGTTAGCAAAATCCTGAATGTCTTTGGCTGAAATGTTTTTTACAATGTCTTCAAAATTTTTCGGATCATTTATATTGTAACCTTCTTCAAAATAATTCGAAAGCAAACTCATGCTGTAACTGTTAAAGTTTTTGCTGTCTTCTCTAGATTTTAAGTAATTTTTTCTTGTCTTTTCAATATCTTCTGAAGCAATTTCGCCTTTTTTGATTTTATCAATTTCCTGATATACAATTGGCAATAAATGTTCTACTTTGTCTGCATCACAATCAAAAGTAATTTGAATACCTCCTTTTGCAATTGGATCTTTTACTAAAGAACCTTTAACTTGTGCGCCATAAGTACCGCCTTCTTTTTCACGAAGACTTTCTGTGTAGCGCAAAGTCAGAATATCACCTAAAAAAGAATTCAAAATTCTATTCTTTTGAGAATAAGCGTAATCTTTCATAAAAGCAATATTTACAGAACTTTTAGGAGTTTCCATTTTTATAAAAACATCACGATCAATTTTCTTCGAAGTCCATTCTGGAACATCGATTTTGAATTTTTCTTTTCTTTTAATTCCTTTTATGCTCGCAATATATTTTTCTAATAATGGTTTCAAAACTTCTGGAGTAACATCTCCCACAATATAAAATTGAAAGTTTGAAACGTCTGCAAAACGGTCTAAATAAATAGATTTCATTTTTTCAAAAGATAAATCATCAATATACTTTTGATCTAATGGTCGAATTTTTGGATTATTTTTTCCGTAAACAATATTCGACATACTATCCTGCATTTTTGCATTTATGTCGTTTTCTCTGTTTTTTAAAGAATTTTGAAGTCTTTGTTTTAAAAGATCATACATCTGAAGATCAAATCTCGGCTGCACAAAACGTAAATGAACCAATTCCATCATGGTTTCAATGTCTTTTACATTTGCAGAACCGCTTACTTCTTCTTTTAAAGAGCTAATAGTTACGTAAGAATTTGCAATTTTCCCTTTTAAAACCTTTTCCAAATCAACATTTGAAAGTTCGCCAATTCCAGACATCATTGCCAAACTTGTAGAACGATACGCAGAAGGCATGTCTTCAAATTTATACAAAGAGATTCCGCCCTGACTTTCTGCTTCTAAATTGACTTGTTTTTTGTTTTTATCTGCAAATTTGTAATGTACTTTTACACCATTACTCAAAACAAAAGTAGTCGCATCAATGGCTGTTTCTTTTTTCTCAGAAACAATTTTTCCTGGATTAATTTTCAGATTTCCTAAAAGTGTTTTTCCTTCAAATGTATCTACATAAGCTTGCAATGAAGAATCGTTTTCGGCTTTCTGAATAATATCAAATGCTTTTTCTTGTGTTAAATTTTCTTCGCCTTCAACACCAGTTACCGTTACTACGCGATTTTTCTGTGTATATAATTTGCTAATTTGTTCTTGAAGAATTTTAGTGTCAATATTTTTTAAAATACTTTTTACCATTTTAAATTCAGCAACAGGATCTGCTATTACATCATGTTTCAAATAATCGTCTTTTACCATTCCGATCACTTGTTTGTGCGAAATCTCATTTTGCTTATCTAAATAATTTTCATAACCCGAAATAGTTTCTGTAACGGCTCTTTCGATTTCGCCTTTAGAAAAACCAAATTTATATGCGCGAACCCATTCTTTCATAACCAAAGCAAAAGCCTCAGCTTGTTTTTCTGGTTTTGGAGAAATACTCATTATCCAAATGTCATTTAATCGAGAATAGTTTTGGTATCCGATTTTTGCGCCTTTAAATGGACATTCTTGTTTTTGAGCCATTTCTGCCAAACGATTATTCAAAATAGAAAAAGATAATCTTTGCTGGGTTGTTTTTTCTAATTCGGCATAAGTATTCGTTGATTTTTCAGTTTCATGGCGAATCATAAAACTAATATTCGAAGTCGAAATTTCTTTGTCTAATGCCAATTTGAACGTTGGTTCTAGTCTTTCTGGAATCGCAATTTCAAAACGTTTTTTCGGATTTTGAGGCGTCGGAATATCTGCAAAAAGTTTTTTGATTTTTGCTTCAATTTCGTCTGCATTAATATCTCCAACAATGGCGATTGCCTGTAAATCTGGACGATACCAATCTTTATAAAAATCTTTTAAAACCTGATATTTGAAGTTTTTCACAATATCCATATCGCCAATCGGCATGCGTTCTGCGTAAAGCGAATTATTGTAATAATAAGGCGCTAATTGATTATAAATTCTAGCTCCAGCATTTTGTCTCGTACGCCATTCTTCTGTAATCACGCCACGTTCTGCGTCGATTTCTTCATTCGTTAGAGATAAAAAATTGGACCAATCGTGCAGAACCAGCAAACAAGTATCGACAACTCCGCCATCTTTTGACGGAATATTGTCTAAGTTGTAAACCGTTTCGTCTGTGCTCGTGTAAGCATTGATGTTTTTTCCGAAAACGGCTCCTTGTTTTTGAAGTGTATTCAAAATGCCTTTTCCTTCAAAATGTTTGGTTCCGTTAAACGCCATATGTTCTAGAAAATGCGCCAGACCTTTCTGCTGGTCATTTTCTAAAATAGAACCCACGTTTTGAATGATATAATAACTTGCCGTATTTTTATTTACCTCAGTCGGATAAATATAATACGTCATTCCGTTTGGCAAAACTCCCTTTTTTATCTTTTGATTAACCGCAATTGGATCAGTCGATTTAAAGTTTTGCGCTTTCGCGGATGAAAAACATCCAGCGACAAACAGTAAGATTGCTATTTTTTTGCTGTATTTCATAAAGCTAATTATTAACTCTTCAATAATTTATCCAATTGAACTCTCAATTCTGGATTGGACGGACGAAGCGCATCGGCGTTGATGATATTTCCTTTTGTATCAAATAATAAAAATCTCGGAATGGCATTCACATCATAATTTTTAGCCACATCAGAACCAAAATCTTTGTCAGTCATTAACTGAATTCCTTTTAATTGTTCTTTTGTAACGTAATCTTTCCATTTTTGAGCATCTTTTGCTTTGTCTAATGAAAGGCTTACAAAAACGATATTTTTTCCGTGATAATCTTCCTCGATTTTTTTCATGTGAGGAATCTCAGTTTTACAAGGTCCGCACCAAGTTGCCCATAAATCGATGTAGACAAATTTACCTTTAAAATCTGAAAAAGAAACTGGTTTGTCATTGATATCTTTATAAGTAAAATCTAACCCTTTCTGTCCTACACTTTTATGCAACACTTTTTCGTACTCTAATAAAAATGCTTTACTAGCATCTGAAACCATTAATGGTTTAATACTTGGCGCAATTTTCTCGTATTCTTCGATTTTCATTCTAGAAGTTGCAACGGCATCGCGCAAATAAACATCTTTAAGCGCTGGATCTGTAATATGCGTAATTGCTTCTGTTAAATCTAAACGTTTTGGCGCATCACCAGAATTCATTGTTACATAAAAGAAATAATTTGACATTAGAGAAACGCCATTTTGCAATTTTAATAAATCTGGATCTGTAAACTTTTTATCTGTCTGCCAAGTTTTTATTACGGCAGGACGATCGTCTTTATCTGGAAATGCAGTTCTTGGCATTCTGAAAAAAGTATAAGTCAATTCTTCAACATCTGTTGCAACGGCCAATTTTAATAATTTATTGAATGTCGCGTCTTTCGTTTTTATAGATTTAGAAAATTCATCAGCTTTTGCAACTCCTTTGTCAATGAAAGGATAAAATTCTACGTAAGTTACATTTCCGCCTAATCTCGCAAAAGGTGCAAATTCGTTATAGATTTCATTTGCTTTTTGAACTAAAGCGTTCTGTCCGATATTTTTTCCGCTCAAAACGTAAGAATCTTTACTTATTGCAAGATTGATATCCAATTTTGGCTCTAAATACAAACGAATTAATTGGTTTCTGCTTTTAAATTGTCCATAATCCACATAATAAAAGCCAGCGGCTGAAACTGGTGTCAAAAAGCCAAACTCCCCCAGAGAATTAACTTTTGCGGTAGCCGCAACAACTGGCTTTCCTTCTTCAACATTGTAAAGCGTGATTTCTTTTGTTTTTAAATCTGGAATCGCAATTGTTCCTTTAATTACTGCATAATCAGACAGATTTACAGCATAACTCATTTGAACCATAATAAAGGTCATAATGAAATAAAAAGCATTCTTTTTCATATTTTTTGTTTTTTGTTGATAGTTTTAAATTGAAATTTGCATGGATTGATCGCCCTGCTCGATGATAAAATCTTTGCTTTCCTTAGATTCTTTCAGCTTTTTAAGATTTTCTGGTTTTAATAAATCTTTGGCTTCGAAATCATTTATCTGAGTCACTTTTGCTCCGGTTTTTATTTTCTTTAAATCTTCATTTTGCTGATCTATAATTCTTTTTACTATTAAATTTTGGTTGTCATCAAAATCTAAATCCATTCCGCCTAAGTAGAAATAAGGTGTTTTTTTGAAGTTTTTATTGGGTTCTAAATAAACCGTTTTGTGCAAAAGATCAATCGTAAAATTGAAGCGTTTAATTAAATCGATTCCTAAAGATCCATCGGCGAAAGCCCAGTTTTTATTGGCTTCGTCATATTCTTGAAGCGCTACGGTTACGTTTGGAAAATTATTTCCGTTAATTGCCACATTCGGAATTGCGCCGCCTACGATTTTGGTTTGTTTTCCTAAACTGTAATTCACAGAAGTATATTCTGTTTTGAAGTTTGCTTCCAGATTATTTTTATGATTGAAAGGTCCGTACGCGATTAAATCGTAACCTGCACCAGTATCAAAAGTAAAATTGCCTTCGACTGTTTTTTTGTCTTCAAAAGTCAGATTCATTTTTACGACTGGAAGTCCCGATTTATAATCAAAAACAAATGGTTTTGCTTTTCCCCAATAATTGAAATTTCCAAAATTGTACAAATCGATTGTCATCGTATCAAAATTGACAGACGTAATGAAATTTCGCAACAAGTTTGCGCCAAACAATCCGTCGTAAACACCATGTTTCGGAAAAATGACCAAACCTTGATTTTTTAAAACCTGATCGCCAATATAAATGGTATTGTCCGCAGAATACTTTACTTCTTGACTTCCGCCAACCACAGAAGCCGATTTGGTTTTGGTTACCACAACTCCAGCTTTGTAAGCACTATCGGGATTTAAAGCCATTCCGTCTGCGCCGGTATCAAAAAGCATTAAAAATTCTCTATCGGCTTTATTTAATTTTATTTTAATGGCGATTCCGTTTTCGATAATTTCAAACGGAATACTTGCCACTTCTTTTACTGCTGCATGTCTGTCGACTTTGTATAAACCATCAAAAAATGTTACGTACAATATTTTATTCTCCGAATTGAAAACAAACTGAGTCGGCTTTTTTTCTTTTCCTTTAAAACAAAAATCAGCCAAAACATAGGTTTCGTTTTTCATTTCCACCTTTTTTCCAATTTGAATAGAATCCAAAACAGGAAACGCATTGAAAATTCCGTTCAAATAATATTCGTTTGATGAAGCATCTCCAACACCAACAGTAAACTGTGGTGCCAAAAGATTTTTCATGCTGTTGTAATCTTTATTCTGAAATGCTTTTTCGAAAATTTCAATAGATTTCTGAATGCTATTTTGTGCATTAATCGAACAGCTAAAAATCAATATTGAAAACAAGAAGATCTTTTTCATTTCAATTACTTTTGTGAAGCCGACGGATTAACTACCACTTTTTCTACTCCAAAATCTTTCAATAAAATACCAGAATATTTTTCGAATTCTTCTGGTGTGTAGAGTTCTTTAGAATCATTTACTAATTCTGTAAAACCTTTTAAATCCTTCTTTTTTTCGAACTCTTTTTTCTTGCGTTGCAAAATGGAAAATACGTGAGTTGTCACATTCCATCTTCCATAGTCTTTCGCAAATTTTTTACTGTTTAAAAGAAAGGCGTCATCGTATTGTTTACCGACTCTTAAACCTGTAACGATTACAAAAGAAATTTCGTCGGAAGCGTCTTTAGATTTTAAATACGAATCGATTACTTCAAAAGGAACATTTCTTTTTCCGTCTAAATAAGCTTGTTTGTAAAAATCTGGATAGTCTTTTTCTTGAATTTCTGGGCTGTACTTTTTGAAATTCCCTTTTTTAGCCGATTCTTTAGCGTTTTGAAGCAAGGCTGTAAATTGCTCTACGTTATGAAAACCGCCAGCAATATCAATTATTTTTCCATCGGCATTCATCAACAAAAAAGTTGGAAAACCAGTTACGCCATATTTCATGCACAACTTTTTACCAATTTCTTCTTTCAAAATATCCGATTTGAAAGTGACAAAATCAGCATTTAAAAGAGCCGCTACTTTTGGATCTGGAAATACTTCTTTGTCCATTTGTGCGCAAGGCATACAACCTGTGAAATACAAATCGACAAAGATTAATTTTTTCTCCGTTTGAGCTTGTTTTTTGGCTTGTTTCCAGCTTTCTTCTGTAGATTGTGTCTGTGCTTTTAAGGCAAAAGAATGACAGGCAAGCAGCAAAACTGCGCTTGCGATTTTAAAAAATCGTTTCATAAAATGTGGGTTTTAGAAGCCGAATGAAGCTGTTGCACTTCATTCGGATTTATATATTTTAGGTTTTTAATTATCTCGCACGGTAAGCAACATCAACAATTTTGCATAAACCTGAGTAGCTATAGTCAAGAACCAAATCTCCATTTACAGGCGGAACTGTAAATAATTCTAATTTGCCCGTTGTACCATAACTTCCGACGATTAATTTTTTATTGTATAATTTATTTGCTCTTCCATTACAATCTAAATAAGTGATTACTTCATTGCCTTTGTCTAGCATTAATTTTGCAGATTGAGTTCCGTTATCGTACTCGTATAATTTTCCTCCAACTGCATAAAATAAATATCCAGAATCTGGACTTACCGCGAATTTTGTGGCTTTATCAAAATCTGGTGCGTTTAATATTTCTCTGTAATACGTTTGCGCTAAGGCTTTATTGAATCGAAGCAAATGAAATTTACCTGTTGTAACATTCTTTAGAACCGCAAAATTTTCAAAAGAATTATACGAAGATGTGGTCATGTAAACCAAATCGCAATTGGTATTATTCCAATCCAAAACAGTTGTAGAACCAACAACTGGTGGCATTATAGAACAGTTTCCTTTTACGACATTCATACGCACAAAACGACGCAAATCTTTATCAAATAAAACTGGAGGACTAGAATATCCCTGATTATCCGCTATAAAGGGCGCAGCATTAAACGGTTTTGTTTCTGTATCTAAAATATTATTAGGCAAACCATATCTCACTTGTTGAACTTTTACATAACTGTAAACATTTCCATTGCTGTAGATAAGATTTTCTCCTGCTCCCGCCGATTTCATAAAATCGACCCCAAAATTGGTATCAAAAGCACCGCCTACACTTTCGTAAGCTATATTTTGAGATTGTGTCCAAGCAAAAGAATCTGGTTCTAATCGAGAGGTTCCGCTTTCTGAAGCTGTAACGTAAATTCCGTAAGCTGTAGAAGTCGCAGTCGCATTTCCAAAACATTCTACATCGACTGCTTTTCCGCTTAGTTTTAGAGCTGAGCCAGCCGCATCTAAAACATCATTAATAACACGAGTAGTACCATTCGGAATTATAGAAACCATATCTAATCTCGCTTTTCCATCAACATCTCCGACTACAAGCCAGCCTTCATAAATAGCTGAAACAACATTGAGTGTAAAATAGTTCTGCTGCCAAGTAACTCCCGTATCTTTATCTGTAATTAAATAGTAAACCAGGTATTTTCCAGGCGCTAATTTTACTAAGTCATCAAAATCTCTTTTGGTACTTATAACATTTCTAGCAGTCTTTATTGCTACCCATTCAAATGTATAACGATCAGGATTGGTTCCGTCATCTTTCGTAAACTTCAAAGTTGGAGCTAACTTAAAACGTTCTCCTGTATATACCGTATATTCTTTATCTATGCCCGTTACATTTACGGTGTTGATATCGGTATAATTATAATTGCCTTCATCGCTGACACAACTGTTTGCTAAAATCATTAGAAACAGTAAAGCGATTTTTATTTGTATCTTTTTAATCATTTTTATATGTTTTGATATGAAATGAATTGGATAATTTATGGAAGGAACATTTCTGTACCATCTTCTTCGTAAATAGTATTTCCAGATTTCTTCTGATCGGCCAAATAACGTTTCATGAAATTCTGGTAATACGTCACATCAGGAACTGTTAATCCTGCAGAACCGAGTTTTTGTGCAAACATTTCAGGCTGCAAGTCCATAAGCTCGCACATTAAAAAGAATTTTTTAGGTGTAAAAACTCCCAAATAAGCGGCAAACCATCCTGGAGGTTGTGATAATTTATCATCGAAAGTTATCTTACAACGAATAAAACTTATGGTTTTCTTGGTAATAGAATTCACTATTTTGTTTTGCATTTTTGTTGTAAACCATTCATTCTCTTCAAGATTTAAAACCAATGTATATTGTTTGGTTTTCATATCTGGAGTTCTAAAAAAGACAACATCTACTGTATCTACTCGATGTCCAGCATGAAGATAAATTTCTTTAGGTAATTGAAAATGAGTCCCTTCAATTGCTGTACTTGATGGATCAATAGTAAGTTTAACTTTTCTATCCACATCGCTTAGTTTTCCTTGAACTCTAATAGGAATTCTGAAAAGTCTAGCCGTAATAGTTGGCTTGTCTAAACCGAAACTAAATCCAGTGCTGTCGCGCACAGGTTCACTAATTCCGTTCGGAGCATATAAAGCGTTAGAAAAATAAATATTATCGGTGTCTTCGTAAGTTGCGATTTCTTCTCTCTCGCAAGATGTAAATCCTAAAAAAGAAACGAAGATTATACTTAAAATCAATATCTTATTCATATTTAATCTTTTAAATTATTGATAATTAATTTCAGAATCTGGAAGTGGCACCACATATTGAACAGCACTCATTGTCAAGTTTCCTGATGCAGCCGAACCATTTGGAATAGTGGTAGAATTGATTCTTTTGTAATAGAAAAACAACTGCCCTTCTCCGATAAATTCTTTTCTGTATTCTTTTGTAACCTCAGTTGCTAAAACTGCTGTTGCGGCTAAATTGGTAAGACCTCTATTAAAACGAAGCGTATTTAAGTACGAAATTCCAGTTGCCGGAACAGTTGAAGTTTCGGCTGCGATTAAATACATTTCCGAAAGCTTAAACATCGGAATCTGTAGACGAAACAGTTTAGTTTTGTCGTTAACATCTTCATATTTAAAGAATGTTTTTTGGGTTTTTCCTCCTACAATTGGAATTTTCCAACTTGGAAGACTTCTGTAATCGTTATCATTCGATTCAAAAACAGCATTGATTCTTGTCAATAATGGAGAATATATTTTACTATCTGCCAAACTAGAATCGAACAAATCTTTTTGTTTGGTGTATAAAGTATAATCGCTTAATGCAAAGAAATTTTCTGAAGAAAAAATACGGTCAGGATCTGCCGAATTCGTTGCATCTAAAAAAGTTGTCCAAGGAAAAAGCGTATTCGATTTTGTAAAATTTATTACTTCATTTGCTACAACCGAAGCAGCAGTTTTATTATCAGAATACAAAAGAACACGTGCCTTTAAACATTTTACAGCCAAATAATTCATTCTATTTCCTCTGTTTGCAGCATAATACGGATTACCTCCAAAAGCTCCTGAAGTTGCATATTTTCCATTAGTCAAAACAGGGTCATTTGCTAGCAGAACTAACGCCTGATCCAAATCGGCAAGTATTTTTGTAATTACATCTTTAGCCGGAAGAATCGGATTATTGGTTGGCGCATATTTATCATAATAAGGTATTCCTGGATCAGCAGGAGCTACTTTATAGATTGGCCCATAAAGACGTAGCATATCAAAATGAAGCATAGCGCGAATTGCAATTGCTTCTCCTTTTAACAAATCGGCTTTGTCGCTCGAAATTACCCCAGCGTGTTCATCTATACTTTCTAGAAATTTATTAGCTGATAAAATTGTTGTAAAAGCCGTTTCCCAAATACCTGTAAAAGTTTCTTTAGGCGTTTTTTCTGCATAAGCATATGTCGTCATTGTATATTTTGAATGACTTGAATTCATATTATACTGCTGTGCCAAAATCTCAACTGCGTCCATTGTTAGCTGTTTTCCATAAAGATTATTAGCCGCCAATTGCAGATAAAGTCCGTTATGCACATTCTGAACTCCTGCCTCCGAATTATACAATTGCGATTCTAAGATTTTATCCTGAGGTACCACATCTAGAAAATCACTACAGCCCACAACTGAAAGAGATACTAGAAAAAGGAATGAAATTTTATATAAATACTTTTTCATACTAATTAAAATGATAAGTTTAAATTAAGTGAGTAGATTCTTGAAAAAGGATAATCAATACCTCGTTCTGCTTTGATCGTAGATACTTGGAAAAATTCGTTTGCAATTGCATTAAATCCTAAACCTGTTAATCCAGCTCTTTTTAGCCAAGCTCTATCGGTTACTCGATATCCTAAACGAATAGATTCTCCTGCGATATAATCGTCTTTTTGAATAAAACGAGAAGATATTGGAGTCGAATTTGTTAAACCAATAGCTTTAAATTGTGCTATTTGACCTGGTGTTGTCCATCGATCTGTAAAAGCTCTAGCGTCTTGATTATCAAAAATATTGTCTTTCGAAATATTTTCAACTTTGTTGTATAAAGCACTGTTAAATCTTTCTGCACCAAAGCTATATCTTACAAATAATCCGAAACTAAAACCTTTGTAGGTTACGTTTGTAGAAACAACTCCAGTGGCAATTTCTCTTGAATTCCCCATTACAACCTCGTCACTTTTATCTAATGTGAAAGTCGATTGTCCATTTTTCTTCAAGAAAACTTCTCTTCCCGTTGCAGGGTCAATTCCTAGAGAAGGAACGGCCCAAAGATCGTTGCTGCTTGCACCGTCATAATAACGGGTAAGACTTGATGTTTTTTGAGCTGCCTCGTTTAAAGAAGATAATGCATTATTGAAACCGCCTAATTTATTATCTCCTGAAGCTCCCATTATACCAACTCCCCAGATAAAATTCTTTTGAAGATCGTAGATAAAGTTGTAGTTCAATTTCCATTCTACGCCTTCTGTAGTTAAATAACCAACATTTAACGGATACGCATTTACACCTGTAGAAGCCGCTAAATCGATAGCAACAATTTGTGGAGAAGTTTTACGTCTGTATGCTCCTAATGTTGCGGTTAATCTATTTCTGAACATCGCCAAATCTAATCCAACCGATAAATCTTTAGTTCTTTGTGCTTCTAAATTCGGGTTTGCTAATTGAGAAACAGCCAATCCTGGGCCAAAAACATTCGTATTAATATTATAAGAGTAAACATCGAAAGAGGCAAAACCTACTAGATTTTGGTTTCCTGTCTGCCCAATATTTCCACGAAGCTTTAAAATATTAACAATGTTTTCGTTCATTTTAAATTCATTGTTAATGTTCCATCCAAAACCTACGCCCCAATATGGAGAATATTTTTTGTTGGTTCCAAAGTTCGTTGCTCCCGAAATGGTATGGGTAAAATCGAACAGATATTTTCTGTCATAAGCGTAGTTAATCTGATTGGTTAAATCTACGCTTCGAACTAATTGCGTATAAACTCTAGGTTTTCCGTTTGGCTGGTATCCAAAAGCAAATGCTGGGTTTCCTTCAACACCTAATGGAAATCCTCTTAAAGTAGTTCCAAAAGCATTATTTTGAGTTTCTAATGCCGAAGCTCTAACCGTATAATTGAAAGAATGCACATCTCTAAAAACATTAGAATAGGTTGCGCCAAGATTAGCATTCCATTTATCAGTAATTGCCTCATTTCTATAATATGAACCTTTTTCAGTTGCAATGTCCGTAATATATCTGGTGTCGTCTGGTGATATAAAAACAGTTGCAATTGTACTGTTTCTAGATACTGATATTGCTCCAGTTGTTTTAAGATGCGCATTTACATCATAATTAATAGCAAAGTTATTGGTGAAATTGAAAATATTTGATTTGTTATAACTTCCCAAGAAAACATTGTACAACGGGTTTGGAGCCTGATTTACCACTATATTTTTATCTTCCAACGGCAATGAAGAACCATCCAAATAGCGGGTTATAACTCCATATTCATTATGCTTCGGGTAATACGGACTTACTTTTGCCCAAGTTTCGAAAGAACCATAAGGCGATTCTTGATTATCTCCCCCCGAAACAAAAGTCTGGTTGTTAATATTCCATTTATCTTTTCGGTAAGTTAGTGAAGTATTATATCCCCAAGTATTATGTTCTGTTCCTTTCATAGTACCTGTGACCTTTTTATAATTTCCAGCGATATTGAATCTAAATTCGTCACTTCCGCCGCCAAAATTCAAACTATGCCCAGAGGTAATTCCCATTTGGATTGGTTCATTTAACCAATACGTATTTACACCACTGCGAACCGCTGCCAAACGTCTTTGATATTCTTTTTGAACTTTAAAATCGTACTCAGAAGCAGGATTTGTTGTAGTATAAACTCCAGAAAGTCTTTCGAATTCTAGTTTTTGCTCGGAATTCATTAAATTATAAACACTTAAATCTGCCAATTCGTAAGAAGAATTATAAACATAAGAGAATTGTAATTTCCCCGGAATTGGTTTAGTGGTTTCGATTACTACAACTCCATTTGCAGAGCGAGAACCATATAATGCAGTTGAAGCTGCGTCTTTCAACAAAGTAATACTTGCAATTCTATTAATATCTAAATCGACAACTTGCTGCAAAGTCGTTGGAAATCCGTCTAGAATAAATAACGGCTGATTCGGATCGTCTTTAAACTGGCTATCAACCTGATTTGCTGTTAAGCTCGTCTGTCCTCTCACCTCAATTGTTGGCAGAATATTTGGGTTAGAACCTACTAAATTATTATTAACCACAATAAAAGAAGGATCTAATGATTTTAAAGCCTGAACAGCATTTTGCGTAGAAATCTGTCTTAGCTCTTCGCCTTTAAAAACCGTTACTGCTCCAGTAATCAATTCTTTTTTACGAACTGTAACCCCCGTATTTACAACAACTCCTTCAAGCTGTTTGGTTTCTTGTATTAAAGTAACATTTATTACTTTTCTTTTGTTTACTTCAACAATCTGTGCTTTATGTCCAATGTAAGTAAACAAAACTTGACCGTCTTCTGGTGCGCTAATTGTATATTTCCCATCAAAATCGGTTTGTACCGCTGCATTGGTTCCTCGCACTTTTATGTTAACGCCAGGAAGCGGCTCTTTGGCTTCGTTGGTTACAGTACCTTTAATTTCAATAATTTTAGATTGTAAAACCACTACTTTTTCTGCAGCTCTTTCTTTTACAACAATTGTATTTCCATTAGAAAAACTAAAATCAAAATCTTTATTAGAAAAACTGGCTTCTAATAATTCATTCACTTTAATTTTTCCTTTTTTTAAATGTACTTTAGGTAATTTTTTAAATAAATCTTCCTGATAAATAAAAGTGTAGTTGGTTTGTTTTGTGATGATATCAAAAACTTCGTCAACAGTTACTGTTTTATCAGCCGTAATTACAACTTTTGAGTTCTGTGAAAATAGATTTACGGGAGAAAAACCAAAAATTGTAGTACAAAACAAGAAGATAAAAGTTCTCATAATGTTAATAATTAGCCGATCTCTAAAATAGAAATAGGCGCTGGTTAATTTAAATTTCATAAATTTACATGTTAATTGGTTGGTTGGTTGTTAAAACTGATTAATGGATTAATACATAGAAAGGGATAAAGTGCAGTACGGTGAGAGGTCTAAACTTTAATCCCTTTTCTTTTTATTTGATAATAATCTTATCATCTTTTTTCTCATAGGCATTAATAAAATTAATATTCTTGATTGTCGTTAATATGTCTTCTAATTTTTGATTTTTGTTTAAAACTCCATTAAACTTAACATTCCCAAGAGCCGGATCTGCAAACACAATATCTACATCATACCATCTTGACAGTACTTTTGCAATTTCTTTGAGAGGCATTCCTTTAAATACAAATAAGCCTTTTCTCCAAGAAATTTCGTTGTAAACATCAACTTCAGAAACGGTAATATTTCCGTTGTATTCTGAAATTCTCGATTGTTCATTCGGAACCAAAGTTTTTCTTTTACTTGCATTACTTACTGCAACTACACCTTCGACCAAAGTGGTGTAAATAGTCGATTCGTCTCGATACGCTTTAATGTTAAATTGAGTTCCAATAACTTCAACATTTTGATTTTCGGTTTTAACTTTAAATCTTGAACCTTTATGTTTCGTGCTTGGCGAAACTTCAAAATAAGCTTCTCCGTAAACCAATTCTACTTGTCTGGTTTCTCCATCTACAAAAGCGACCGGGTATTTTAATTGCGATTCCGAATTCAGCCAAACTTTAGTGCTATCTGCCAATTGAACAAAAAATTGTCCTCCTCTCGGAATTGTTAAAAGATTATTGGCAATAGTTGAACCTTTTGAATTATAAATCAACTTTTCTCCGTTACTCGAAGCATTTCCTTTTGTATACGATTTTCCTTTTTCTAAAGCGATAACAGATCCGTCTTCTAAAGTCAAAGTTGCTTTGTCACTTCCAATTAGAATTTCTTTGTGTGCAACCTGCGGAGTTTCAATTTTAAGCGGATTTGTTTTATTGATTATTAATGAAATCGAAATCAACAATAATAAAGATGCCGCCATCGCAACCAGTTTAAATCTGTTTGTGGCATAAAACGGTTTCAGGCGAATAACTTCTTTTTCCTCAGATTGAATCGCATTTTGAAGACGCGTTCTCATTTTGAGTTCCATTTCTTCTTTAGAACCAAGCGCATCATTCCAGTTTTCATCTGTTTGAAAACTTTCGTAAAAATTCAATAGTTTATTATTCTCCTCGAGATTGGTATCACCGGAAAGATATCTATTTAGTAAAACTAAAAAATCCTCTTTTTTCATTTTTTTTGTATTATTCGGGGAGTATATTAAGTAAGTATCCAAAAAGACACCTACCCCCTAGTCCAAATTGTATTTTTTTTATTTTTTTTGAAAAATGACTAAAAAAAGAAGAAAACGCACACACCATCAATCCGACAACAATATTTAATTCCTGCTAAAAGATATTTTTTGTGAGCCATAAAATCATTGCCATACTGATACTTTCTCCCATAGAAGATCGAATGGTATGCAAAGCTTTTGTAATATGATTTTCGACTGTTTTTGTAGAAATGTTAAGTCGTTCGGCAATTTCTTTATGACTAAGCTGTTCTTCTCTGCTTAGTTTATAAACTGCCTGACATTTTTCTGGAAGAGATTCGATAATTAAATTCAATTGTTGCACCAATTCGTCGTGCATTAATTGTGTTTCTGGCGTAGAAGTTAAAAAGCGTTTTTCTAAATCATCAAAAAGTTCGACGTGAATTTTGTCTTTATTTTTTCTTAAATGATTAAAAACCTGATATCTAGCGCAGGCATACATATAACCTTTTAACGAAATATGAATTTCAATTTTTTCACGATTATGCCAGATATTCATAAAAATATCCTGAATAATATCTTCGCATAATTCCTTGTCTTTGATAACATTATAAGCAGACATAAAGAGTGCCTGCCAAAATTTATTATACAATTCTGTCAATGCCGATTCATCGCCGTCGCGGAGACGATCGATTAAAATTTGATCTTGATTTAAGACAGTATTCGACAATGATTGCGGTTTTAAGAGAATTGAATAATTCGCAACAAACATAATAAATTTGCCGATTAATCCTAATTTGTTCTCGACAACACAGCCATATAATTGCAATAGTTCTTAATTTTAATATTTTAAAAAAACTAAAAATTTGACAATTATAACTCTTAATATTATTTATTTTTTCAATTTAAACAACTTCTTTCACTAAAATAAAATGAATTTTACAAAATATACTTCATAAATTCATGTTAAGTTAAAATTGTATTTTTATTAAATTTAGAAAAATTGACGTAGCCAATTTCTTTAAATCTCTAAATTGAAATTCTTTAAGTTTATTTTAAATAAAAAATCAAAAGACTTTACGGAATGTAATTTTTGTAACAAAAAAACAATTCCAAAAAGTCTTTAATTTATTTCTCGATAAAGATTACTCTGATTTTATTTTAACGGATTAGCTTTTACACCTTCATTAGTTAAAACAACCGGTTTAATAAAACCTTTTTCATCAAAAAACATTTCTTCGATGCAAGTTTCTCTCGAATGCATAACTGTTTCTGTCAATGGTCTTCTGTGATACACAATATAATATTGCTCTTTATTCGGCACTTTTATAACAGAATGATGTCCAGCGGCACGCGCAATTTTCGGATCAGATTCTAAAACTTTTCCAATTCTTTTAAAGGGTCCCATTGGCGAATCTGCAATTCCATATGCCACACAATAATCCGGCCCGCCCCAATCGCCTTCAGACCACATAAAATAATATTTATTGTTTTTGATAAACATAAAAGGACCTTCTGTATAATTATCAGGCGTCATTTCTTTGAAAATCGTTTTATCTTCAAAAGGAATAAAACCAGTAAAATCAGATTTCAATTTAGCGATATTGCAATGTCTCCAACCGCCATAAATTAAATAATGCTGACCGTCTTTGTCTTTAAAAACAAATTGATCAATTGGCTGAGCACCATTAATAATTTTATCAACCAAAGGTTTTCCTAAATAATCTTTATAAGGCCCTTCTGGTTTTGAAGCTACGGCAACTCCAATTCCGCCTTTTTCTCCTTCATGAATATCATTCGCACCAAAAAACAGGAAATATTTGTTTTTATTTTTAATGATAGACGGCGCCCACATAGCTCGTTTTGCCCATTTTACAGCCGTTGTATCTAAAATTCTTGGATGCTTTGTCCAATTTACCAAATCTGGCGAAGAAAAAGCATCGAAGAAAACCTGATCATCAAAAGGTGCCGAATAAGTTGGAAAAACCCAATATGTTTTATCGAAAATAATGCCTTCGGGATCTGCATACCAGCCTTTAAAAATTGGATTATTTTGTGCAAATGAATGCAGCGAAGTAAGCATCAGAAAACCGAAGAGAATCTTTTTCATAGTTTTTTTTTATTTTAAAAGTAATAAAACATTTTAAAGTATTGAATTTGAGTTTCAAACTTTTCATAAAATGTACTTTCAATCTATTTTTTGATTTTATAAATATTGTATTTTTGGACTAGAAAATAGTTTTCATTCAATAAACTTAAAACAGTCCAGATGCTTCGTCCTTGGCCATTAGAAATTCAGCTTGACAAAAAATCAGACAAAGCGATTTATCTTCAAATCGCTGATGCAGTTATCGATGCGGTAAAAACAGGAAAATTAGTAAGCGGAAATGCGCTTCCGGGAAGCAGGCAGTTGGCACAATTATTAAAAGTAAATCGCAACACAGTTGTGGAAGCTTTGGATGTTTTAACTGCCGAAGGATGGCTTGAAACTTTTGATAGAAAAGGCACTTTTGTAACGAATTCACTTCCGAAAATCGATCATTCATTAGAGAATAAAAAAGAGCAAAAAACTTCAACTGAAGAACAAAAGAGTTTTTTAGTTTTTGATGATGGACTTCCAGACAGTCGATTGGCGCCAATGAATGATTTGGCAAGAGCTTATCGCGAATTGTTTAGCCGAAAATCGCGTTGGCAAATTATGGGTTACAGCAGCGAATTGGGAAATTTGGAATTTAGAAAATCGATTGCTCAAATGCTCAATTTTAAACGTGGCATGAGTATTTCTCACGATCAAATCTGCATAACACGCGGAAGCCAAATGGCGATGTATTTGGCTTCGCATTGCATTCTGAAATCTGGTGATTTTGTTTTGATTGAAAATCCTGGCTATAAACCTGCTTGGGAAACTTTTGAAAATTCTGGCGCAAAATTGCTTCCAATCGATGTAGAATCAGACGGATTGAATATCGATCAAGTCGAAGAATATTTGCAAACTCATCAAAACATAAAGGCAATTTATGTTACGCCTCATCATCAATTTCCGACTACGGTAACATTGTCTTTAAAAAAGAGATTAAAACTAATTGAACTTTCAAATCAATATAACTTTACGATTATTGAAGACGATTATGATAATGAATTTCATTTTGGTCAACGTCCGATTCTTCCCATTTCGAGTTATTTGGCTTTAAAAAACTATGTTTATATTGGCAGTTTTAGTAAAGTTGTTGCGCCCGCGCTGCGTATTGGTTATTTAGTTAGTTCTCAAGAAAATATCCAGAAAATCGGAAATCACAGAAAAATAATTGATGTTCAGGGCGATAATATTATGGAAGAAGCGATTTTAAACCTCATCAATGAAGGAAAAATAAAACGTCATCTTAAAAAAGCTAATTTGATTTATAAAAGTAAAAGAGATTTTTTTGAAAGCATTTTAAATCAACATCTTAAAGACAAAATAAGCTTTTCAAAACCCGAAGGCGGACTTGCTTTTTGGATTGTTCCAAAAGCTGAAATTGATGTTTTGGATGTTTTTGAAAAACTAAAATCGCAAGGCATTCAGATTATGAGTCCAGATCGATTTAGTTTTGATAAAACAATTAAAGGTTTCCGTTTAGGATACGCTTCACTTTCCGAAAAGCAAATCGAGGAAGGAATTAAGGCGCTTGCTAAATTTTTGTAAAAAGTCTAAAAAAAAACATATTTAAACGCGGATTTTACGGATTTGCTATCGCAAAGACGCGGAAAAAAAACTGATTTTAAAATCTGCGTCTATCAGCCTCTTTGCGATAGCAAATCCGTTTTATCAGCGTCCAATTCATTTAATTACAATTTTCCATTTCAATAATAGAAAAACCATTTGCCCGAACTTGATTTTCGACTTCAATTGGAGCTTTATCAATGTGACAGAAACGACATTCTTTAGAAGATAAAGCTTGTCCTTCTTGATTTACACTTTTTAGGTAAATTTTACCGTATTCATACACTTGTTCTGCATCGTTCACATTTTCGTCTACCAAAATATCAAAATGCATAATTTTTCCGTCTTTGCGGGTTACGTAAGTATCCCAAACTGCTATTTTCATTTCCTAAGTTTCTAAGTTACTAAGTCGCTAAGGGACTAAGTTTTATTGTTTTTATTCGACAAATTTACGCTGGTTTTGAAACTGCTGAATAATCCAGTTTTTTCATTTTTTGAAAGATTCTGGTCCAGTAAGATTTTGAGGTTTCGATTTAATTTTGTGATATGAAAAACGAGATTATTTTTAATTTGATAAAAGTTCATCAGCGAATCGAAGATGCGTGTCGAATCTCTAAAAGAAATCCTAATGAAGTTCAGCTTTTATTAGCGACAAAAACTGTTTCGCCAGAACAAATTCGTATTGCAATTGAAGCCGGAGAAAGTTTAATGGGCGAAAATAAAATGCAGGAATTACGAGATAAAGATGCCGAATTGAAACATCTTCCTGTAGAACGACATTTTATTGGGCATCTTCAAACCAACAAAATCAAAGACGTTTTCAAATATGTGACTTGCATTCAATCTTTAGACCGAATAAGTTTGGCTGATGAACTTCAGAAACAGCTTCAAAATCAAAATAGAAAATTAGATGTTTTTATTCAGGTTAATACTTCTTATGAAGAAAGTAAATTCGGTTTGGCGCCAGAGGAAGTTTTGTCTTTCATTAAAAAAATAAAAACGTATGAAAATCTAAATATTAAAGGTTTAATGACAATCGGACTTTTAGATGTTGAGAAAGAAAAGATGATTCCGTCACTTAGACTTTTAAGAACGATTCGAGATGAAATTTATGCCGAAAAAATAGAAGGTTTACAAGATTTAAAACTTTCTATGGGAATGTCTCAAGATTTAGAACTTGCGATCGCTGAAGGCTCTAACATAGTGAGAATTGGCACTTCGATTTTTGGAAATCGTTTTTTAGGAAAAGAAATATGGAATGAAAACATTGCAGAATAAAACTTAATTTTGCAGCAAATAAAACGCAGATGAACCTGAATGATCTTACCGTAATTGATAACGAAAAAATTGCTTTAGACGATTTATTTTTTAGTGAAGAAAATAAAGCAGCCTTACTTCAAATTATCAAAGAACATCAATATATTGAAGAATTAAAAAAGTACAATCTTAAAGTAGATAATAAAATTTTACTGCACGGAAGTTCTGGATGCGGTAAAACGACAACGGCAAAAGCGATTGCGAATACTTTAAACAAAAAAATTATCATCGTAAACCTCAGCACGGTTATTGACGCGCGAATTGGTGAGACTTCTAAAAACTTAAAAGCTATTTTTGATAAAGCAATTCGCGAAAGAGCAGTTTTGTTTTTAGATGAATTTGATCAAATTGGCAAAAGCCGCGACAGCGACGATAAAGATGTGGGGGAAATGAGACGTTTGGTTAATACTATTATTCAGCTTTTTGATTATTTCCCAACAGATAGTTTAGTAATCTGCGCAACAAATCATTATGAGATAATTGACAGCGCTTTATTAAGAAGATTTCAGCTTCGTTTAAAATACGAAATGCCTTCTGAAAGTCATTTGGATATTTATTACGATAAAATTTTAAGTGAATTCCCAAAACAATTTCAAAATACCGAAAGACGTTATGCTATTTCATACGCCGAAGCTTTAGATTATATTCATACTTCTATGAAAAAACAGATTATCGCTTCTTTAGATATTCAACAATAAATCAAAAAACCCGTTGCAAATGCAACGGGTTTTTCTTTACGGAGTTTTTATATAGAATGAATAGTGTACAAATTTTATAATCCTCTTGTCAACCATCCTTTTTTGTTAGCTGTTGCTATCGCATAAGGCGCAATCCAGAACAAACTGAAAGTATAGAAAACACTGTAAGAGTAAGCCCAGAAAGACTCAGACAAGTTGTATCTTTTTGCATAAAAGATCATAGAAAAACTTGAAAAAATTAAGATTCCTAAAAATGTTGAACTTAAAAATAATATAGGGTGAACTGCAATAAAGTATAACATAAATAAGATAAATGGATATGTCATTGCAATTTTAAAGAATTGGTTTAAGAACAACATTCTCGGACCAAATTTTGAATCTTTTCTAAAATCTGTAAAAACATATTTTGCCATCATCAAGTTTTCGCGAACATTACTTCTCGCCCATCTGATGAACATTTTGTATAAGCCTTTGTATTCTTCTGGAACGTTTGTCAATACAACTGCATTTCTCTGAAATCTAACTTCAAAACCTTGTTTCAAAATCATATTTGTCAAAGCACGATCTTCTCCAATATCTGACGGTTCACCCATAAAAGTTTGGTTGATCCATTCTGGAAGACAGTTGAATACAGCATCTCTTTTGTAAGCTGCCAAAGCTCCAGGTGTGCATAATACAGAACCTAACTGACTTTCTGCAGAACGTTGAAATTCGAAACTCATTACAAAACTAACATTCAACATTTTTGGTAAAATAGCCGATTTGTTGTTTAAAACTTGAACGTTTCCTGCAACTGCGCCACATTTTTCGTTTACCACAAACGGACTAACCAAGTTTCTTAAAGTATCTTTTTTAACGATAGAATCGCTATCTACAGTTACAAATATTTCTCCAGTTCCTAATTTAAATCCTCTGTATAAAGCTTGACGTTTTCCTTGGTTTTTTGGCTGTTGAAAAATCGTTACGCGATCTCCCAATTTTGCTTTTGCTTCTTGCATCCAATACCAAGTGTCATCTTTACTTCCATCGTCAATTGCTAAAAGCTGTAATTTTTCTGCTGGATAATCGCTATCTGCAAGACTTAACAAAGTATCCCAAACTAATTTTCCTTCATTGTAAGCCGGAACGATAATCGTACATGTTGGCAACAATTCATCTGATACAGATTCGATTGGTTTATATTTTAAATACAAATAAGAGCTGTACAAGAAAACTCCTGTTTGATAAAAGAATAAAATCGTTGTAATGATTAAAAATGGCAATCCCCAAGTTGAGGCTACTCTTTCAAAATGAAATTGTTCAAAATCATCTTGCAATAAAAATACCGAACAAACTCCAGCAATCATCAAAAAGAATGTTGCAATAATAATTGCTAATCCTATTGAACTTGTAGGTCGTTCAACGTGTATTTTTTGCGTTTTTTCTTTAGTTCCAAAAATAGAACCGCTTAATGCTTTTTCGCTTAGTACCGAACTACCGTTCGCGTAAAATTGTTTTGAGATAATTGTTTCGCTTTCCATGTTTATACTCCTTTTTAATTTCTTTAATTTGGCTTTTAGTAAAATCTTCTTCCTTTCTCATTAATTTGAAACTCGTATGGGGAGAAACAATTAAAAAACAGATACATCAAAGATTTTGACATAAACACAATTTGCAAGCGTCGTGCCAATACGGTTCTAAGCTGTTGTAGAGGCATTTAAAAAAAAGAGGCGAAAAAATAGTGTATAATTATTTCACACTTTATGGATACGGTATACACAAAAATTGGAAAAATTAAGATTGAAAAGTGCGATTTTTAAAGGGATTTGCGCATTCTATTACACAGAAAAAATAAAAAATCAAGAGCAGTTTGAAGAATAAAAATATCTCGTAATTTTAAAAAACGATAAACTTTAAATTAAATTGTTTGAAAGTATAAAAAAGCCATCTAATTGTTTTTTTCATATTATAAAAAAAACATCTCTCAAAAAAACAGAAATCTTACATAAAAAAGTTAAATTTATAAAATATAATTAACAGTAAATTTTAGGAGACTAAGAATGGTTATAAAGCATTACAATCTTTTATTAGCAGATGATGACGAAGATGATTGCGATTTCTTTAGAGAAGCTCTGAGTGAAACGTCAATCAAAGCAGAACTTTTTATGGTGCATGACGGCGTGCAATTGATGAATTATTTAGAAAATAATGAACTCAAAACTTTTCCTGATGTCATTTTTCTTGATTTAAACATGCCTCGTAAGAACGGTATTGAATGTTTAACGGAAATTAAAGAAAATGAAAAACTGAAAAATCTGCCCATTATTATTTTTTCGACTTCACTTGACAGCGAAATTGTAAATAATCTATATCAAAAAGGCGCTTCATACTACATTCGTAAACCTGGAGAATTTTCTAAACTAAAAACTGTTATTGAAAAAGCATTGACTGTAGCATCTCAAAATAATTTTAACCAGCCCGAAAGAGCCAATTTCATATTGCAACCCTAAATCTTCTTTGGATGAACCGTAACAAAAAGGAACATTACTTTCTGTCCGAAGGTGGAGAAATGGGCAGTTTAATTCGTTCAGAAGACTGGAGCAAAACGTCTTTGGGAGATCCTGAGAAATGGCCTCAAAGCCTCAAAACCATGACAGCAATGATGCTTGGCAATCCTTTTGGGATGTATATTGCTTGGGGGAAAAATTATACGCAATTGTACAATGATGCTTTTCGTCCAATTTTAGGAGCAACGAAACATCCAGAAGCTTTGGGCGGAAGTTCTCAAAAAACATTCGCAGAAATATGGGATCAGATTGGCCCGATGTTCGCCGATGTGATGAAAGGAAATGCAGTTAGTTTTCCTGATTTTAAAGTTCCCCTGCATCGAAATGGATATATAGAAGATTGTTTTTTCGATTTTTCATACAGCCCGATAAAAATAGAAGATGGTTCTGTTGGCGGAATTTTAGTTACCGTTATTGAAACCACCGAAAAGAAAATTGTTGCCGATGCATTGCAAGAAAGTAATGCGCGTTTTGTCAATAATATTATGCAGGCTCCAGTAGCGATGTGTATTTTTAGAGGCAAAGATCATGTTGTTGAAATTGCCAACGAACAAATGATGCAACTTTGGCAAACAAAAGCCGAAGATATTATCAATCAGCCTATTTTTGAGGTTTTACCCGAATTGAAAAAACAAGGTCTTGGCGAAATTCTACAGAACATTTATATCGACGGAAAAAAAGTTACAACCGACGAAACCTTTGTGCAACTAACTCGTAACGGAAAAACTGAAAACACTTATATCAATTTTGTTTACGAAGCGCTAAGAGATTCTGACGGAACTATTTCTGGTGTTGTAGCAATTGCCACCGAAGTAACTGCTCAGGTTTTGGCTCGTTCTAAAGTCGAAGAAAGCGAACAAAAAATTAGACAATTGGTAGAAAACGCTCCTTTTCCGATAGCTGTTTATGTTGGAAAAGAAATGCGCATTGAACTTGCCAATGAATCGATTATAAATATCTGGGGAAAAGGTTCTGATGTAATAGGAAAAACGTACAAGGAAATCCTACCCGAATTACAAAATCAATCTATTTTTGAACAAGTTGCTACAGTATTTGAAACTGGGCAATCTTATCATTCTAGAAATTCACGTGTTGATATTGTAAAAGATAATGTATTGCAACCGTTCTATTTCAATTACAGTTTTACGCCTCTCTACGACACAAGTGGTAAAATTTATGCTGTAATGAATACAGCGGTAGAAATTACCGATTTATTCTTAGCAAAACAGAAAATTGAAGAAAGCGACAAACGTTTCCGAGATACAGTTCGACAAGCTCCAGTAGGAATTACAATTCTCCGTGGTCCAGATTATGTTGTCGAAATGGCAAATGAAGCGTATCTAAAAATTGTTGCTCGCGAAGAGAAGAGTTTTGTCGGAAGACCACTTTATGATTCACTTCCCGAAGTTAAAGAAACTGTTAGCGCATTATTAGACGGAGTTTTGAAAACTGGAATTCCTTTTAATGGATATGAAGTTCCTGTTCCAATTAATAGATACGGAAAAATTGAAATTTTTTATTTCGATTTTCTTTACCATCCATTAAAAGAAGAAGACGGAAGTATTTCTGGCATTTTGGTTACTGTAACTGAGGTTACGGATAAAGTTGAAGCTAGAAAGAAAATCGAACTTAATGAAGATCGTCTTAAAATTGTAGTTGAAGCAAGCGAATTAGGAACTTGGGAACTTAATGTAAAAACAAGAGCACCGATTTATTCTCAACGATATCTTGAAATTGTTGGCGGTTATACCGAAGAAGTTTCTTTAACTCATGAAGAATTATTGGCACATCTTCATCCAGATGATATGCATGTAAGAAATCAAGGTTTTAAAGATGCTTTAAATTCCGGTTTTCTAAATTACGAAGTTCGTGTAATTTGGAAAGATCAATCTATACATTGGATTGAAGGAAAAGGAAAAGTTTTTTACGATGAAAACAACGAACCTGAAAAACTAATTGGAACAATTAGAGATATTACCGAAGAGAAAAAGTATCAGCAAAAAATTGAAGAAAGCGCAAAAAAATTACGCAACCTCATCATGTACTCGCCTGTGCCGATAGCGATTTTGAAAGGAAATGATTTTGTTATCGAAATGGCAAATTATGTTCTTTTGGATAATATCTGGAAAAAACAGCAAAATGAAGTTGAAGGAAAAAATCTTTTAAAAATCTTTCCAGAACTTCAAAAACAGAAATACGGAAAATTATTAAAAAAAGTATACGAATCTGGCGAAGTTTATGCCGAATCTGAATCTTTGCTTTTGATTGAAAATGAAATCGGAAGTAATCAATTTTATGTTGACTTTGAATTTGCTCCGCTCCGCGAAAGCGATAATTCGATTTCAGGAATCAGAATGACGTTGATTGACGTTACGGAAAAAGCAGAAGCTCGTAAAAAAATTGAAGAAAGCGAAACAAGATTTCGTTCATTAACAGAAAGTATTCCGCAGTTAATTTGGGAAACTGATGCTGAAGGAAACGCCTTATTTACTTCTGGAAAATGGTTTGAATACACAGGCATAGAACCAGGTCTAGAAGGTTCTTGGGAAGCCATGATTCATCCTGATGATTTTGATGAAAATGTAAAAATCTGGCAGCACGCGCTTTCAACTGGAGAAATGTATCGATGTGATGTAAGAATGCGGAGAAAAGACGGCTCTTATAGATGGCACACTGTTATTGGAGAACCTGTTTTAGATCCAGATGAGAAAATCATAAAATGGGTTGGCGCTTTTACTGATATTCATACCGAAAAAGCTTTTACACAAGAATTAGAACAACAGGTTACAGCAAGAACAAGAGAATTAATTCAGATAAACGAATCGCTTAGAAAAAGTGAAGAACGTTATCATTTAATGGTCGAAGAGGTTCAGGAATATGCCATTTTATACCTAAGCGCACATGGAATTATTGAAAACTGGAATGCTGGTGCCGAAAAAATAAAAGGCTATAAAGCTGATGAAATTATCGGAAAATATTTTTCTATTTTTTACACCGAAGAAGATCAAAAAAGCAAACTTCCAGAAAAACTTTTACAGCTTGCCATAGAAAACGGAAAAGTAGTTCATGAAGGCTGGCGAAAACGAAAAGACGGAAGTAAATTTTGGGCAAGTGTTGTAATTACGGCTATACATAATAAACAAGATGAAATTATTGGTTTCTCTAAAGTGACACACGATTTAACGGAAAGAAAAAAAGCCGATGATACACTAAAAATTTACGCTCAGGAATTGGAGCAAAAAAACAATGAACTGGAAGAAATGAACAAAGAACTTCAGTCATTTGCTTATATTTCTAGTCATGATTTGCAGGAACCGCTTAGAAAAATACAAACTTTCGCCTCGCAGATTATGGACAAAGAATTTGATAACTTGTCTGAAAATGCAAAAGATAAATTTAGAAGAATGCAGAATGCGGCACAGCGAATGCAAACTTTAATTAATGATTTATTAGCTTATTCGAGAACAAATATTCAGGAACGTATTTTTGTAAAAACAGATCTTTCTCAAATCATAAAAGAAGTAAAAGAAGATTTAACAGAAGAATTAGAGCAAAAAAATGCTGTTATTGAGATCGAGAAAACTTGTAAAGTTGACATTATTCCATTTCAGTTCAAGCAATTATTATATAATTTGATTAGCAATTCATTAAAATTTTCTAATCCTGAAATTCCGATTGTAATTAAGATTAAAAGTGAAATTGCATTTGCAGAAGAATTCGACAACGAAAAACTGATTCCGACCAAAAAATATTGTCATATTCAGGTTTCAGATAATGGAATTGGTTTTGAATCTCAATACAACAAAAAGATATTCGAAGTTTTCCAGCGCCTACACGGAAGAGATCGTTACAACGGAACCGGAATCGGGTTGGCAATTGTAAAAAAGATCGTAGAAAACCATAACGGATTTATTACGGCTTCTGGCATATTAAATGAAGGTGCTACTTTTGACATTTATATTCCAGTAAATTAATTTCAATTAAAAAAGAATTAAAAAAAAACGGAAACTGCTTTTAGAGCTGTTTCCGTTTTCCATTTCAAAGCACATTGAAATTATCTCAAAACAATTTTTCTTATCTACTGTAAACTGTAATAGCTCCAGTTGTTTTATCTTTTAATTTTAATTCTTTGTTTGTCAGATTCATGATATCACTAGTTGTAGTAACACCATTAATTGTAAGAGTTAAATCATTATGAGATCTTACGTAAGTTCCAGTAGTTTCAACTAAAGCACAGTTTGAGCCGTTATAATCTCCGTAAACTGCTGCATTACTCAATCTAAGATCTAAATAATCTGTAGAACAGCCTGGTTGGTTTGCCGCAGCATCAACTAAAACTTCTTGTCCTCCAACAATAGATCCTGTTTGTCTAAGATTATATTTCCCTTGTAACGGAATAATTGTTTCTCCTTCATTATCATCATTGCTGCAAGATGTTGCAAAAAAACCGATGCTTAATAGTCCTAATAATATTGCTTTATTTTTCATGGTAGATTTTTTGTTTTATTTGTTATTAATTTTAATACTGCTAAATTAAATGTATAATCTTACAGAAAATTCCATGATTTTAGGATTATTTTACATAAATCGCATTTTAACTTTATTTTAATGACTTTTTCTTATAAAAAACAAATTGTTCGAATTATACTAAAAACTCTGTATTTTATAAATATTATAAATCACTTTTCATATTTAATTATTTGATAATAATCACTTTACAATAATTTCACATTAGTTTCGGTAATTTGAAATAAAACTAATCGTTATGAAATTATTCAACCTAAATTTTCTAGTATCATTCAAAGAATGGCTTTTTTTAAGAGCAATGCAATCTTCTTTCCTACATTAATAAACCATTTTAAATAAAGGAAAGTACAGATTGAATGAATAAAATTGAAAGCTCATTTTTGAACAAAAACCAATTTGGTGAAGATTTCTTGTGGGGTGTATCAACCGCCGCTTTCCAAATTGAAGGTGCACATGATTCTGACGGAAAAGGTTCTTCTATTTGGGATGTTTTTACGTCTCAAAAAGGAAAAATAAAAAACGGTCATCATGCCCTAACTGCCTGCGATTTCTATAATACTTATCAGGACGATATTAAACTAATTAACGAATTAAATATTCCGAATTTTAGATTTTCTATCAGCTGGCCTAGAATTATGCCAACGGGAATCCACCCAATAAATCAAGCAGGAATAGATTACTACAATAAAATTATAGATTCGCTACTTGCATCTGGAATCGAACCTTGGATTACGCTTTATCATTGGGATTTACCTCATGCGCTTGAAGTCAAAGGAGGTTGGACGAATCGTGAGTCTGTTAATTGGTTTGCCGAATATGTAGAAGTTTGTGTACAATACTTTGGTGATCGCGTAAAAAACTGGATGGTAATCAACGAACCCTCTGTTTTTACTGGCGCCGGTTATTTTTTAGGAATTCATGCGCCAGGCCGAAAAGGAATCACTAATTATTTAAAAGCCATGCACCATGTTACTCTTGCAACTGCCGCTGGTGCCAAAATAATTCGCGAACGCATTCCAAACGCCAACATCGGAACGACATTCTCTTGCACTCATATCGAACCTGCAACAGAAAGTGCCAAAGATCTTGAAGCCTCAAAACGTGTCGATACATTATTAAACAGAACTTTTATTGAGCCAATTTTAGGATTAGGTTATCCGCAGAAAGATCTTCCGGTTCTTAAAAAACTCAATAGCTATATTGCACCCGACGATTTGAATAATCTGGCTTTTGATTTTGACTTCATAGGTCTGCAATGTTATACTAGAGAAGTCGTAAAATCGTCTATTCTGACGCCTTATATTGGCGCAGAACTTGTAAGTGCCGAGAAACGGAATGTAATCGCAACCGAAATGGGTTGGGAAGTTTATCCGCCTGCTATTTATCATGTGCTGAAAAAGTTTAATGAATATAAAGGCATCAAAAAAATTATTATTACCGAAAACGGAGCCGCATTTCCAGATATTGTAAAAAATGGAAAAGTTCACGACATAAAACGAACACATTTTATTCAAGATAACTTGGAACAGATTTTAAAGGCAAAAAATGATGGCGTAAATGTCGACGGCTATTTTGTTTGGAGTCTGACTGATAATTTTGAATGGGCAGAAGGTTACAACGCCAGATTCGGATTAATTCATGTGGATTTTGAAACACAAAAAAGAACCATAAAAAATTCAGGATTTTGGTTTAAAGATTTTCTATCTTAAAAATCGAATATCTAAAATAAAAAAAGCCTTTTGCAATTTAATTGTGAAAGGCTTTTTTATTGAAATTCAAGCAACTTCTAATGAAGCCTGAATTTATATTGCTGTTTCAAAATTCCGATATGCACTTTTCCATTGTCTTTTAAATGAGCTGTTACCAGAACATATTTTTCTTCTGGATAATTTACAGTATAACTAAAAGTTGTATCCTTCGTTTTAACCTCAAATAAATGCTTTCCATCATCCGAAACTGGCAAAGCTAAGGTTTCATAAGTTGTTAATGCATTTGTGGCTTTTAAATTGAGATCTTGAATTTTCTTTTTATCCAGAAATACTTCCAGTTTTAAGTTGTCCAATTTCATATTGGTTGGCTGTTCAAATGAGACAACATACTTTTTACAGCCAAAAATGCATAAAATAATTCCAAAAAAGAGAAGCTTTTTCATAGCAAAATATTTTTAAAATGAATGCTTTTACAAACCAAACAAATTCATTTAATCTTTTATAAATATAAAAAAATATTACAAATCAATTGTCAATAAAAAGGCAAGTTTTATTGGCTTTAAAACCAATAATTTATAGATAAAAAAAGAGCAAAAAAAAGATAAAAAAAAACAGCTAATTTATTGATAAACACTAGGTTTATCAGATTTTTTTTCTTATCTTTATAGTGTAAATAAAAGTAAATATATGCCGAAAAACAAACTTTTTAAAAGCCAAAATTACACTTTAAAAAACCATTCTTTTAAGCATTTCATTTTTCAAAATGCTTCCGAATTTCATTTCAAAATTTTCCAATTCATTCTTATTTCTGCACAAAATATAAGCAGAAAAAAAACATCTGAGCAAACGCTCCAATTACAATCTTAATTATCGCGAAAAGATTTATTTTCTGAATCATTTTTTTTAGAAAATAAAGCTTTTAAATCAAACAAAAGATTTTCTTTCTGGGAACTTCTTTAGATTCTTCATGTTTATTATTCACCAAAATCATTTTTATATGCCATTATTTTTGACTTCTACACTTAGATTCTTTCTTGCAAATTCAATTTTTGTTCAATTCTGTATTATTTCTATATTTTTTAGCGTTTCGAAACCAACTTTTATCGGACTTTTTGCATCTATTAAAATAGAGATTAGTTTCAACTTCAATAACATTTAACAACCAAAATAAGATTTTCAATTTATTTTTCTGGGAATTCTTAGGAATCTCTGGGAAAAGCAGGAATTCTGGGAATCCCTTATAAACAAAGGCTTCAAAGTGCCTTTACTTTGCATCAGAAATTAGATCAAGTTTTGTCTGCAGACTTAAACAATATGTAAAACTAGTTCTAATTAAATTGTGAAAAACCGTAAGACCGAGTTTATTCGGGAAGTATAAATTACGTCTTACAGTTCTACACAACCACTTCCCTCAAAACAATTTGGTGTCGCCAAAATAAACTCTGGAACATTCCGGACAGCCACACCTATGTCTAATTTCTAAATTAAATCAAAATGAAAAAATTTACACTATTGTTCGCTTTTGCGTTATTGTTCACTATATTTTCTTGTACTCCTGATGAGTATGAGACTCAACCAACTAAAAAAATCGAAAAACCATTCGATCACTTAAAAGGTGAAGATTCTGGAACTCCAGGTCCTGGTGACGACCCAACCGCACCAATTAAACCTCCAGTAAAACCAGAGCCTCAATAAAAATTATATTTTTAGTATGGAATTAATTACTATTTTCGGGGAAAGTAAATTTATATGTTACGGTCCCCGTTTTTTTATTTTATTATCTTACTTTCTTTCTTTTCTTGCAAAGAAAAAAAAATTATTAATTCTAATACACAAGCGGTAAGTAAAGAAGCTGGTATTTTAAGAGATAAAGCCGATGAAAATTTTCAAAAACAAAACCTAAATATTGCTTTTTACGAGTTTAATAAATCTAAACTACTTTTTGAAACTGTAAAAGATAGTGCTAACATCTCCTACGTACTCATACAAATGGCTTCAATTCAACAAATTAATGGAGATTATTATGGAAGCAAAGAAACGGTGACAGAAGCATTACCATATGCTAAAAATAACAGAAATCATATCAGTTGTATAAATAGCAGATTGGGTATTGCTGATAAAGAACTTTCACTCTACAACGATGCCATTTTTTACTATAAAGAAACTATTAAATACTCCAATCCTGAAGAGAAACACTTACCTCTAAGTAATATTGCGGCTGTTTATATTCAACAAAAAAAATATGAAAAAGCGATTACCATTCTAGAATCCCTTTTGGCACAAAAATTTATAGATAATAAATCTAAAGCTACTTCTAAAGCTAGAATGCAAGATAACTTAGGTTATGCTTATTTCAAAAATGGTTCAGATGAAAAAGGTTTCCATTTAATGGATGAAAGCCTGCAATTACGAAAAGAAATTAAGGATAATTACGGAAGCATTGAAAGCTATTTGCATCTTGGCGATTATTATTCTAAAAAAGACCTTCAAAAATCAGATGAAAATGCTCTTGCGGCTTACAATGCTGCTACAAAACTTAATAGCGTTGATGAAAGATTAGAAGCATTGCAAATTTTAATTTCTAATAATCATAGTGCTCAAGATAGCAAATATGTAAAAAAGTTTTTTAGTTTAAACGACAGCATTATAAAAGTTAGAAATAACTTTAAAAATAAGTTCGCTAAAATAAAATACGATTCTAAAAAAGAAAAAGACGAAAACGAAAAGCTCCGTTTAGAAAAAGCAGAAAATCAGTTATCGTTGCAAAGAGCTAATTATATGCGTATTGTATTTGTAATTATTTTTGTTTTCTTGGTTATTTTAATTGCTATTTTAATTCGTTATTACAAAAATAAAAACAAGGCAATAGAATTAAAAACTTCTTACGATACCGAAACCCGAATTGCTAAAAAAATACATGACGAATTGGCAAACGATGTGTTTCAAGTAATTGCTTTTGCCGAATCGCAAACTTTAAGTACAGAAAACACAAAAGAAAATCTGCTTCAAAAACTGGATGATATTTACGGACGTGTAAGAGGAATTTCTAGAGAAAACAACAATATCGATACTGGAATAAATTTCACCAAAACTATAAAAGAAATGCTTTCAGCTTATAACACAGCCGAAAGAAACATTATGATAACCAATTTAGAGCAAATAAACTGGGAAGCTATTGATGAAATGAAGAAGATTACTATTAGTCGTATTTTACAGGAATTAATGGTAAATATGAAAAAACACAGTGGCGCCAATCTTGTTGTAATTAAATTTGAGAGCGATCAAAAATCAATCCTAATAAATTATATGGATAATGGTGTTGGTTGCGAAAAAAACACGATTGTTCAAAATGGTCTTCAAAACATGGCAAACCGAATTCTAGCCTTCAACGGAACTTTTGATATTGAAACCGCACCCGATAAAGGATTTAAAGTTAAAATAACAATGCCAGAACAGACGCAGATTAAAGCTTAGACTTTAAAACATAATAAATAAAAAGCCTTTCAGAATATCCCGAAAGGCTTTTCTCTTCAAAAACAATAAATATTATAACCTCTTCAGCTTATAATGTTTCGTTTAAAACGGTAACCGCCTCTTTCCAATTATTCACTCTTAGATGATGCGTTTTGTTCACATTATGAAATGCAGTAAACATTATTGGTTTCCCAATGCAATAATCCAAATTTTTACAATGATCGTCAATCAAATAATCGGTTTTGATTATTCTTTTGCTTCCGCATAAAACTATATTTTCCCATTTAATAAAAGGAAAATGTTCGCCTAACCAAGCTACTTTTTCCGCAAGCGAAAGAGGAAATTCTGTCGCAGCTGATACAATAAATATTTCGAAATTCTTTTGTAATTCTAGAACACTTTTAACGGCATCGTCCATCACAGGCAATGTTCTGAAAAAATTATCTTTATTTAAAACATCAAACATTAATTTTCTGTCTTTAAAAGCTTCTTCTTCACTTAATCCCTGAATACTTTCTTTTGTTAAACTCGTTCCGTACGCTTTGTTGTAATGATTTATTAGCTGTGATTCTACATCAGCCAACACACCATCCATATCGATTGCAATTGTTTTCTTTTCCATCGTAATTATATTTTGCTGCTAAAATACGCAAAAACAGCATTAAATTGCAAATTATTACAATATTTTATTTATTTTTGCAATATAAAACCGCAAAAAAAAATGAAGAAAGAAGAGCGCCAGAAAACGATTTTAGAATATTTATCAAAAGAACATCGTGTAACTTCAGTAGAATTAAGTGAATATCTGAGTGTTTCTGAAGACACTATAAGACGTGATTTGAAAGAACTTTCAGATCAAGGACTTTTAAAAGCGGTACGTGGCGGTGCGGTTGCTCCTTCCCCAATTCCGTTGCATTATAGAAAGAGAGAAAAACACGATCTTGAAAATAAAAAGATTATTGCAGAAAAAGCGATTTCTTATCTCAAAGATGGACAAGTCGTATTTATTGATGGCGGAACAACTTCTTTGGCTTTGGTAGCCAGTTTTCCACATGATTTAAAACTGACTGTTATTACTAATAGTTTTCCCGTTGCAGTTTTGGCAGAAGATTTACCAAATATCGAATTGATTTTTGCTGGAGGAAGAATGTGCAAAACGTCTTTTGCAACTTCGAGTATTGAAACGATTGATTTTTTTAGGAATTTCAGAGCAGACGTCTTCATTTTAGGAATTTGCAGTATTCATCATGAACGTGGCATTACGGGAATTTTATACGACGATTCTATGCTGAAAAAAAATATGATTCAGAACTCGAACTTTGTTATCGCCTTAAGTTCTATCGAAAAAGTTGAAACTGCTGAATCTTATTTTGTCTGCCCAATAAAAGACATCAATGTTTTGGTAACCAATGCTTCTCCAGAAGATGAAATTTTAAAACCTTATAAAGAAAAAGGAATTACTGTTTTGTAATAAAAAAAGCCTTTCAGGATTTTGAACATGTCCCAAAAGCCTTTTAATTATTTTTAAAATCATATAATTAAGATAGAAACTAAATTTAGTTTTCAGCCAAAGTATTCATTAAAGGTCTCAGGTCATAAAACATTTGTCTTGTATCTTCACCTTTGTCATTCTCAGAAAGGAATTTAAACCCAAGTTTTTCATAAAACCCTAGTGATTTGTCGTAAGCATCTACAGTTAGCAACTGACAAGCGCATTTACTGTTTTGCTCTAATGCCAAATCAATAACAAAATTCACTAAAGCCTTGCCAATTCCTTTTCTATCCTTTTTTGTGGTTTCACAAACAGCTAACCGACCAATTTTAATGGCTGGAAATTGTCTTAAATGTCTTTTACGATGACTTAATATTTCTTTTATCCATCTTTTAAAAGCACTTTTAGATGCGAATTGATTTTCTTGAACTGCTAAAGCATCATTATATATACTTAGATATGCAATAGTTTTTTCTTCGCTTTCAAGAATATACGTAGTTGCTAATAAATCTTGTTTATAAGGAATTGCTTTATCATTTAGAAAACCATTCAAATCATTGTCACCACATTCAAAAGGTTTAATTTGTGTAGTGGAATGTAATTCGAAAAATGAAAATCCAGTAAAAGGCATTAATTAACTTTTAAAAGTTCTTTTAGTTTATTCGCATCAACGCGAATTGCTTTTAAAGAGTCTGTGCTAACTTTTTTATCTCTATTTAAATCAATAGTTTTATAAAAGTCAACCGCTTCTTTTCCTTTTAAAATTGGAGTATTTTTAATTGGCTTGGCCATTGTTTTTATTTTTTTAAATAGATATTTTATTTTTCAAAAGTACAAACAAAAAACATACTCGCAATACTTTTAATTATTTTTTAAAAATATTCTTACATTAAAATTTAAAAAGCCTTTCAGGATTTTACTCCCAAAAGGCTTTTTCACTACAAATTAACAGGCAAATTTTATTTCCATCCGCCGCCCAAGTCTCTGTAAACATGTACAGCAGCATTCAATTGCTCTTTTTTAGTATCTACTAATTCTAATTTTGCTTCTAATGCATCTCTTTGTGTCATTAAAACTTCAAAATAATCTACTCTTGCCGATTTAAATAAATCGTTAGAAACATCAATAGAAGTATTTAACGCATCAACTTGCTTCGATTTTAAATCATAACCTTTCTGTAAGTTATCAATCTTAGACAATTGATTTGACACTTCTAAATAAGCATTTAAAACCGTACGGTCATAATTGTATAATGCCTGAAGCTGTCTTGCGTTTGCACTTGCAAATTCTGCTTTAATTGCATTTCTATTAATCAACGGCGCAACAAGATCTCCAGCTAATGAATATAGAAGAGATTCTGGCATTGTAAACAAGTAAGATGGCTTAAATGCATTTACTCCAATTGCAGCAGAAATATCTAACGAAGGATAAAACTCTGCACGAGCTACTTTTACGTCTAATTTTGCTGCTACTAATTCTAATTCAGCTTGTTTTACATCTGGACGATTTTCTAACAATTGAGATGGAATTCCAGAAGTTACAACAGCTGGCAATAAGCTTAAGAAATTATTGTTGTTCGTTCTTTTAATTTCTTGAGGATATCTACCCAACAAAAAGTTGATTTTGTTTTCGGTCTCTTTGATTTGTTGTAGAATATCAAATTCCAAACTTTGAGAAGTTAAAACTTCTGCTTCAAATTTCTTAACTCCCAATTCAGTTGCTCTTGCCGCTTGTTTTTGAGCTTTTACAATTTCTAAAGCGTTAGTTTGCAATTTGATTGTTTGTTTTACAATATCCAATTGATTATCTAAAGCCATTAATTCGTAATAAGAATCGGCAACTTCTGCGATGAGGTTTGTAATTACGAAATTTTTCCCTTCAACAGTAGCCAAATATCTGTTTAAAGCCGCTTTTTTAGAATTGCGTAGTTTTTTCCAGATATCAACTTCCCAATTCGCGTAAGCAGAAATGGTAAAATCTCCAAGCGGATCTGGCATTTCTTTACCTGGTTTAATTTCTGTAGAAGCATCACCAGCACCTTGGCTTGTATATCTACCTACTTTTTCTACTCCTGCGCCTGCGCGAACGCCAACTGTTGGCAACAAAAGCCCTTTTCTAACTCGAATATCATTCTTTGCAATTTCAATTTCTTGTAAAGTGATATTTAATTCCTGATTATTTTTAAGAGCAATATCTATTAAATCTACTAGATTCTGATCTTTAAAGTAATCTTTCCAGTTTAACGCTGCCGTATTATTGTTTGCATCTTGAGTCTGACCCATTCCAAACGATTCTGGAACTGGTGCAGATGGCGTTATTGCTGCCTCAGGTGCAGGGGTTTTACACCCTGCAACTGTAAGACATACAGCCAATGCAATACTATATTGATATGTTTTGAATTTATACATGATTGTTGTCAATTTCTTCTGTTAATGGATTTTCTTCTTCATGTTTCACCAATTTGTATCGTTCTGCAATTTTGGCAAAAATGTAATACAATCCCGGAATTACGAATACTCCACAAATAGTTCCTATAAGCATACCTCCAGCTGCTGCTGTACCAATTGTTCTGTTACCAATTTTACCTGGACCATTTGCAAAAACCAGCGGAATTAATCCGGCGATAAAAGCAAACGAAGTCATCAAAATAGGACGAAACCTCGCTTTTGCACCTTCCATTGCAGATTCTAAAACAGATCTTCCTGCTGCGTGTCTTTGTATCGCAAATTCTACAATCAATACGGCATTTTTACCTAATAATCCGATAAGCATTACCATGGCAACTTGCGCGTAAATATTGTTTTCTAATCCTGCTATTTTTAATAAAAGGAATGCTCCAAAAATACCTGCTGGCAAAGAGAAAATTACAGACAACGGTAAAATGAAACTTTCGTATTGCGCTGCTAAAACTAAGTACACAAATCCTAAACAGATTAAGAATACCCAAATAGCTTGATTACCTTGCGCTACCTCATCGGCAGAAATACCTGCCCAGTCAATATCATATCCTCTTGGTAATTTTTTTGCTGCAATTTCCTGAATTACTTTAATCGCTGTACCAGAACTGTAACCCGCTGCTGGCGAACCACTAATTTGCGTTGAGGTATACATGTTATGTCTTGTGATTTCTGAAAGTCCGTATACTTTTTCTAATCTCATAAAAGCAGAATAAGGAACCATTTCATCACGATCATTTTTCACATATAATTTCAAGATATCATCTGGCTGTGCACGATATTCTGGTGAAGCTTGAACGATTACTTTATAGTTGATTCCGAATTTAATAAAACTAATTTCGTAATTACTACCAACCAGAGTTGACAAAGTATTCATCGCATTTTCGATAGAAACTCCTTTTTGCTGTGCCAAATCGTTGTCTACTTTCATCATATATTGAGGGAAACTAGAGCTGTAGAAACTAAACACGTTAGATAATTCTGGCTGTTTATTTAATTCAGCAACAAAATCATTATTTACCTGTTCCATTCTCTTATAGTCTCCAGAACCTGTTTTATCTAATAAACGAAGCTCAAATCCTCCAGCAGCGCCATATCCTGGTACAGCAGGCGGTTGGAAAAATTCGATATTCGCTCCTGTAATATCTTTACATTTTTCCTCCATTTCATGCATAATCTCCACAACAGATTCTTTTCTGTCGTTCCAGTCCTTAAGGTTCACCAAACACGTTCCTGAGTTTGCTCCCGTACCTTCAGAAAGAATCTCGTAACCTGCCAATGACGAAACTGATTTTACGCCATCAATTTCTTCTGCAATTTTCTGAACTCTCTCTGCAATATTATTCGTTCTTTCTAAAGAAGAACCTGGAGGTGTCTGAATAACAGCATAAAACATTCCCTGATCCTCATTCGGAATAAATCCAGAAGGAACATTACTGCTTATAATCCAAGTTCCAGCACAAAAAACAAGAAGCGCCACAACAGTAACTACTCTTCTGTTTACGATTTTGCCCAATAAATTTTGATATTTACCTTGCGCTAAATTGAATTTTTCGTTAAAAGCATCAATAAATCTGTTAGCTGGTGTTGGCTTTTTAGGTTGTCCGTGATTGTTTTTTAGCATCATTGCACAAAGTGCCGGTGTTAAAGTTAATGCCACAATACCAGAAAGAATAATCGCAGTTGCCATTGTTACAGAGAACTGTCTGTAGAAAACTCCCACAGGACCAGACATAAACGCAACCGGAATAAATACTGCCGCCATAAGAAAGGTAATTGCAATAATTGCCCCCGCGATTTCATGCATTGCTTTCTTAGTTGCTTTGAATGGCGACAGATGTTCTTCTTCCATCTTGGCGTGAACGGCCTCGATAACTACAATCGCGTCATCGACGACGACCCCAATGGCTAATACTAAAGCAAACAATGTAATTAAATTCAACGAAATATCGAAAAATGTCATAAATACAAATGTTCCTACCAATGAAACTGGAACCGCAATTGCTGGAATAACCGTAGAACGCCAATCTCCTAAGAAAAGGAAAACCACTAAACCTACCAGAATAAATGCTTCAACAAGCGTGTGAATTACTTTTTCGATAGAAGCATCAAGGAATTTAGAAACGTCATACGAAATTTCATAATCCATTCCTTTTGGAAATCTCTGTTTGATTTTTTCCAGTTTTGCTTTTACTTCTTCAATAACCTGATTTGCGTTACTTCCAAAAGATTGCTTCAATACGATTGCCGCAGATGGTCTTCCATTCAAATTAGAATAGATATCGTACATCGAACTTCCAAATTCAACTTTCGCAACATCTTTCAATCTTAAAAGCTCTCCGTTTGGATTTGCTTTTACAACAATATTCTCATATTGCTCTTTTGTAGTAAAACGACCAGAATATTTCAATACATACTCGAATGCTTGCGAACGTTTACCAGAACTTTCTCCTGTTTTTCCTGGAGAAGCTTCCAAACTCTGACTTGATAATGCTTCCATAATCTCATCAGCAGAAATTTTATAAGCCAACATACGATCTGGTTTCAACCAAATACGCATTGCATATTCACGTGTTCCTAAGATATCTCCAGAACCAATACCATTTACCCTTTTCAATTCAGAAAGTACGTTAATATCGGCATAGTTGTATAAGAACTTCATGTCGGTATTTTTGTCTGTACTGTAAAGATTCACGTACATCAACATACTTGGCACTTCTCGAGTAATCTTAATACCTTCTCTAATTACCAAAGGTGGAAGTTTATTAGTAACCGAAGCCACACGATTCTGAACGTTTACCGCAGCTTGATTAGGATCTGTTCCTAAATTAAAAACCACTTTAATTGTAGCTTCACCATCGTTTCCGGCATCAGAAGCCATATATTTCATTCCTGGAACACCGTTTAAAGCTCTTTCCAAAGGAATAACAACCGCCTTAACCATCAATTCACCGTTAGATCCAGGATAATCTGCTGTAACATTCACCATTGGAGGTGAAATTGTAGGGAATTGTGTAATTGGTAAATTCAATACCGACAAAACCCCTAAAAAGACAATTATCAGCGATATTACAATCGACAGAACAGGTCTTTGAATAAATTTATTAAACATTTGTATATTTTTTAAATGATTAAACTTATTGAAGTTTAAAATGTTTCAGGTTTCAGGTTTCAAGTTTCAGGTTCAGTATATAACTTGAAACCTGAAACTTGAAACTATTAAAACAAAAAACTATTCTGCTTTTAAACGTAAATGATTGATAACCTCTTTTGGAGATTGGTAATCATATTTGATTTTATCGTTTTCTTTTACTTTCTGAACTCCTTCTAATAAAATTCTATCATTTTCAGAAATACCACTTTTAATTACATATAAATCAGGAATTTCTCCAGTAATAGTAATTTCTCTTGAACTTACTTTATCGTCTTTTCCTACTACGAAAACATACTTTTTATCTTGAATTTCGTAAGTTGCTTTTTGTGGAATCACAATAGCATTTTTCAACGGAACATTCATTTGAACTTGTCCAGTTTCTCCGTTTCTAAGCAGTTTTCCAGAATTTGGGAATCTTGCTCTAAAAGCGATATTTCCAGTTTCGTTATTGAATTCACTTTCTATAACTTCAACATTTCCTTTTTCTTTAAAAATGTCTCCATTAGCCAAAACCAAATTCACTTTATTGTCAGCACGATCTTTAATATTCGTTTCATAACTAATATATTCTGGCTCAGAAACATTGAAATAAGCAAACATCTGGCTGTTGTCTGAAAGACTTGTCAATAATTCGCCTTCATCAATTAAACTTCCTAATTTTAACGGAATTCTATCGATTGTTCCGTCAAAAGGAGCTCTAATTTCGGTAAATGATAAATGAAGTTTTGCTAATGACACTTCTGCTCTTGCCGATTGTAGTTTAGCTTGAGCAACACTTAATTCGTTTTTAGAAACGATATTTTTATCTGCCAACAATTTTGAATTCTGCAATTCGATTTCAGCCGATTTTTGTTCTGCCTGCGCTTTAAGCAATTCAGACTGATACATGTTTGGCATAATTTTAAACAACAGTTGTCCTTTTTTCACAAACTGTCCTTCATCAACATAAATATTTTGTAGAAAACCTTTTTCTTGTGCGCGCAGTTCGATATTACGCACAGATTTTATTTGTGAAACATATTCTTTTGTGAATGAAGTATCGATTTTAACCGGATTAGTAACCGTAAATTTTTCAACTTCTTCTTTTTCTTCTTTTTTAGATGTACAACTAGTCAAGCACACCAAGGCAATTAAGCCTGAGAGAACAATGATTTTTTTCATGATTTAGTTTGGAAATTAAGCTTATGAATGCTTTGGAATAAAAATTCCTTTTGGATGTTAAAATGCATCAGTCGGCCGTAGTCCAGACCTTAAAAGTCATATAAGCGGAAGTAGAAAAAATATACAACAGCAAGATACGCAGAGATCAAAACTCAGGTAACCGATGTATACTTTAAAATCAAATTCTTAATACTTGTTGAGTAATGTATAAAGGATTTGAATGCCCAAAGAAAGGCGTAGAAATTTTAAAACGATTGGAATCTTTTGCAGCAGATTGATCTGAAAGAGCCAGATACAATTCATCTACTAAGCTGTAAGAAGCAGCAAAAATTTTATTCGTAAGTCCATCAACATCATCATTTCCTAGAAGATCTTCTTCAAGATCAATATCAGTAGCATCTTCAATGGTAGAAGATCCACGTTCATGATTCGTAAACTTTACTCGATGTTTCTTTTCAAGATTATGGTGTTGAGGTAAGCCAAAAGTATTTGCATTAAGATATTGGCCTCCGCCGAACAGAAGCATATTCATGAATACTAAAAATACTATTAACTTTCTCATTTGGGTGCGAAAGTAATAAAAGATTGTAATAAAAAAAATAAAATAAGAAAGTCTTAACATTGAATATCAAACGAAAACGTTTTCTATCGAAATAAAACGAAACGAATCATTTAAAAACCTTAACAACAACACACAGTACTAAAAATCAACAACTTACAAAACCTTTTCCATAACTATAAATTCTTGTCCAGCTTTAGTAAAAACATTCTCCGTATCGTTCATACCAAACTTTTCGTAAAATTTTTTCTTTTCCTTTCTGGCATTGCACCAAATTTTTTTAAGCTTTTTTTCTTGAGCTAATGCAAAAATGTACTTTAATAATTGAGATGCGATTCCTTTTCCTTGATAAGAATCTAAAGTTGCTAATTTTCTAAATTGCATTTCTTCATTCGAAATAAAACAAGAAACAATAGAAATCAATTTGTCATTTTCGAAAACACCATAATGAAGACCAAAATTATCTTCTTCCAATTGTACAAATTCAAAAGGCTGATCTGGCCACATCACTTCATGTCTAATCTGCCAAGTGTCTGATGCCTCAATTGCTTTAATTTCCATTTGTAATTGATTTCAAGTTTTTCTTCAAAAATAAATCATTTATTACTAATTAGAAAAGCCAAACATTTATTCAAAATTTAAATAAAAAAGGGAATCAACTGATTCCCTTTTTTTACATTTTAACGTAATAACTTTCTTCGTTATCACTTTTTATTTTTTCAATTCCATCTTCTGTTTTTACCGCAACATTTATTACATGTAAAACATCAGCTTTATCATTAACGCTACAATTCCAGATTGTTCCGTCAGAAAGTATTATTTCTGAAAATAAAGAAGCAGCGCCATTTGCATCATTATAAATTAAATCTTCTTTCTTTAGAAGTTTTTTTTCCTTTGTTTTTTTATTCATAGAATAAAAAACAATTTCATTTTCAGAAATTTCAACAATCTCATCAAAATCAGATTGTTGATTTACATTTGATGAAGCCGTAGCCCAAACTGGACGATTTCCTGATTTTTTCCAGGTTCCGATAGCGTTATCCAGAATTTCTTTTCTTAAAACTTCTCGTAACGTATCTACTTTTTTAATAGCTTCCTGACCAATTTCGTTTTCAGGTTTAATTTTTGCAACTAAAGAAAACAAGTCGATAGCTTTTACAAAATCTGATTTTTTATAATAAGAAACGGCCAAATCATATTTGGATTTTTGAAATGCATCTTTTTGATTAGTCTGTGCAAAACACTGAAGAGTAATCAAAAAAACAAGTAGGGGAAAAGTCTTTTTCATTATTTTTTAGTAGGTTTATTTATTATGCAAACATACTTTTTTTTTAAAACATTTGTACGGTTTTCCTCATTTTTTAAATGCTTATTTTTGTAATAAAAACAAAAAAGTCTCTTTTTCATTAGAAAAGAGACTTTTTACGAGAGTATTTTTTAAAATTATTATTTAATATGCAAAATATTATTTTCTGGAGTTGCATCCATAAAAATGCCTCCGTCAAGTTCTATATGATTGATTTTCTTTGTGCTTTTTAAAATAATTTTTGCTGTTTTTTGATTCTTTTCCCAAATCGCTGGCGTTTGATGAATTGTTGCTTTTGAATTGTCGGCATATGTAATAACAACATCGAAAGGAATTGCAAAACCACCAATATTTTCTATAGTAATAACTTTTTTATCTGTAGAAATTCCTTTTATTCCAAGATCTAAATAGTTATTGGTAAAAAACCAGTTGTTGAAAAACCAATTTAGATTTTTCCCTGTTGCGGTATTAAACGAATTAAAATAATCCCACGGAATTGGGTGTTTTCCGTTCCAAGTATCCATGTAATAATGCAATGCTTTTTTGAACAAATCATCTCCCAACAAATCTTTTAAAGCCAAATACGAAAGAGAAGCTTTTCCGTAGGAATTATTTCCGTATCCTGCTCCAGAAACTTGTGTAGACATCGAAATAATAGGCTGATCTTGTTCTGTAGATCGATCTGAAATATATCTTTTCACCCTAAAATCTTTATAAAACTTATCTGCAGCTTCTTTTCCATGCTCTGCAATTCCGATTAAATATTCGAAAGTCGTTGCCCAACCTTCGTCCATAAAAGCGTAACGTGTTTCATTAATTCCCATGTAAAAAGGAAAATAAGTATGCGCCACTTCATGATCTTGAACTAATTGTGCAAAAACTGGATCTCCCATCTGCGAATCGTTACACATCATTGGATATTCCATATCTGCAAAACCTTGAAAAGCAGTCATTTTTGAAAATGGATACGGAACCCCCGGCCAATTGTTAGAAAACCAATCTAATGCGTATTGATTGTTTTTTACCGAATTTACGAAATCTGTTCCTGTAACATTGTAAGCCGCCTGAACGCTTGCACGACGATTTGTTTTCTTGTCTACAATAACACTGCTTGCATCCCATAAATAATGATCGCTTAAACCGAAACAAACGTCTGAGATATTTTTGGCTTCAAATTTCCAAACATTCCAATCGTATTGTTTGGTTACGATATCGCTTTTCATTTCTTGTTCGTTGGCAATATGCAGAATTTCATCTGTTGTGTATGATTTTTTTAAACGTGAAGCGAATTCTGGCTGTAAAACCTCATCTGGATTTAATAAATCTCCTGTTGCATAAACGACATAATTTCTAGGCGCTTTTACAGAAAAAACATAATCATTAAAATCATTATAAAATTCTTGACGGTCTGTATGAGGCAATTTATCCCAACCATTATAATCATCATAAACCGACACACGAGGATAACTGTAAGCTACAAAAAAAGTGGTTTCGTCAATCTGTCCTTCTCTCCCGCTCTCTTTCGATAACGGATAATTCCATTCTATGTTTAAAGTAATTTTAGAATGAGGTAAAATTGCTTTTTTCAATTTCACAGTTCCAACAGTTCCCCATTTTCTGGCATTTTCTTTATAAACTTCATTTTCTATTTTTAATGAAGTAATTGTCAATCCGTCGCTTAAGAAGTCGTCGCTTACTTCACTTCCACGAGGTGAAGAAGGTTTGTGAAGATTATTTACAAAACGAATAGCTATACTTTTCAATGTGTCTTTACTATTATTTTCGTAAATAATGGTTTCAATTCCGCTTACTAATCTCGTTTTCGGATCAACTGAGATTTCCATGTTATATTTTCCGCGATTCTGCCAATAGTTTTTTCCAGGTTTTCCATCTTTAGAACGCGTTCCGTTTGCGTAAGCCTCTTTTATATTACGTGGCATGTAAAGATCCTGTGCAAAGGTATTTTGAGTAAAAAGAACAAATGCGAGTACTGCAAATTGCAATAATTTCTTTTCCATAAGTAGCTCTTAGGTATTTTAAATTAGTTTTTGATATCGTATTAGTGGATTTTTTTTTACGAATGTTACAAATTTAGTTATTAATTATTAATTGTGAATTGTAAATTGTTAATGATGAAATGCGAAATGTGAGATGTTAGAACTTAGATAAAAGACGAAACAGACAAGAAGCAAGAGACAAGATGAAAAATTTAGAAAGTTTCGGTATTAATATAAGTCTTTTCTCTTGCTTCTTGCATCTTTCTACTCTCTTCAAAAAAAACTTAGAACCTCAGCACCTTATAACCTTAGTATCTTAAAAAGAAAAAACCGCCCGCTACAAAAAGTAACAGACGGCATCTACAATTAATATATAACTTGAATTATTATAAAATATAATCGGTATTGATAAAATTAGATTCTTTACTGTTTAGCAATTCTTGCAGAATCTGATTATTATAATCGATATCTTTTGAAGCTACAAACGTACGGATAGAGAAAGAACGTAAAGCATCTGGAATACTTAAAGTTCCTACAGCCGAATCTTTTCTTCCTGTAAATGGGAAAGCGTCTGGCCCTCTTTGGCAAGAACTGTTTAGGTTTACTCTACAAACTAAATTCACCAAAGCATCAATAAGTGGAGCAAGAGTTTTAATGTCTTTTCCAAACAAACTTACTTGCTGTCCGTAGTTTGATTCTGCCATATCTTTCAAAGGTTCTCTAATATCTTTGAACGAAAGAACCGGAACAACTGGTCCGAATTGTTCTTCATGATACACTCGCATGTCTTTATTTACTGGATATAAAACGGCTGGAAAAATATAATTATCCGTATGTTTTCCTCCTTTTTCATTAATGATTTTTGCACCTTTAGAAGTGGCATCATCAATTAAACCTTGAATATAACTTGGTTTTTCAGTTTCTGGAAGCGGCGTTAAAGAAACTCCTTTTTCCCATGGATTTCCGAAAACTAAACCATCTACTTTTTCAGCAAAACGTTTATTGAATTCTTCTCTAATAGATTCGTGAACATATAATACTTTTAAAGCTGTACAACGTTGTCCGTTGAAAGACAAACTTCCTGTAATACATTCTTGGATAGCCAAATCTAAATCGGCATCTGGAAGAATAATTGCTGGATTTTTAGCTTCTAAACCTAAAATCAAACGCAATCTGTTTTTATTTGGATGCTGATCTTGTAACGCAATTGCCGATTTACTGTTTCCGATTAATGCTAAAACATCAATTTTTCCAGATTTCATAATCGGAGAAGCCACTTCTCTTCCTCTGCCATAAACAATATTGATAACCCCTTTTGGGAAACTGCTTCTAAAAGCTTCTAATAATGGTGAAATACATAAAACACCATGTTTAGCAGGTTTGAAGATTACGGTATTTCCCATAATCAAAGCCGGAATCAGTAATGAGAAAGTTTCGTTTAAAGGATAATTGTAAGGTCCAAGACACAAAACAACACCAAGAGGTCCGCGGCGAATCATCGCGTTTACACCTTGCACTTTTTCAAAATGCGAACTGCGTCCGTTTAATTCTTTATAACTAGCAATAGTATCATAAATATATTCTACCGTTCTGTCGAATTCTTTTTGTGAGTCTCCAAGATTTTTTCCAATTTCCCACATCAAAAGTTTTACAACTTCTTCGCGGGTTTCTTTCATTTGTCTCACAAAATTCTCCATGCTTTTTATACGATCGGCAACTTTCATAGTTGGCCATAAACCTTGCCCCATATCGTATGCATTGGTAGCAGCTTCAACAACTTCTGCTGCTTCTTTTTCTGCCATAAAAGGAATAGATCCTAATAAAGTTGGAGAATACTTTTCTGTCGAAGAAATAGTAGAAAACACAGGTGTGGTTTGCCCTGTCCATTGTTTCAACTCTCCGTTTACAAGATAAGTATCTTGGTTTATCAGCGTAGTAATCTGATATTCTTCTGGAATAAAACTCATAATTTGGTTATTTTAAGGTCTGGTAATTTATTTTCAAAAGAAAAAAGAGGCTTTTGTATGCCTCTTCTTCTTTTATGGTTGTACTGTTTCGCCTTCCCAATCCAGGATTCCTCCAAGCAGATTGTAAGCGTTTTGTATACCCAATTCGTTCATAACTTGGCATGCTTTTGCACTTCTTGCTCCAGAACGACAGTATACGTAATAGTTTTTATTTTTATCTAATTCTTCAATTTCATAAATAAAACCTTGTCCTTTATTGATATCAATGTTCAGAGCATTCTCAATGTAGCCATCATTAAATTCGTCTTCAGTTCTTACGTCAAGTATTACTGCATTTTCGTCAGCGTTTAACTGAGCAACCCAATCTTCTTGTGATAAATTCATAATAAAATGTGTTTTTGTAAAATTACGACGTTTCTATATATAAAAAACGTACCAAATGCGATTTCGATTATTATTCTCAGAAAACGTTTTAGAGAAACAATTATAATCAGTGAATTACAAATTTAGTTACTATTTTTAAAAATTCAGTCCACAAAATCGATAGAAAATAGGATTTTTTCATTTACATAAAATTGATATTAAATCTAATTTTCTGATAATTAATCCCATTTCAATCTATTATCTTTGCAACAAATTATAGCTTTTGATTTCTTTTTGATAAAATACTCTGCCACGAATTACACAAATTTCCACAAATTGATTTGAGTAATTCATGGCTAAAAAATAAAGTCCATGCAAAATTCATTAAAAAACATTTTTCCAAACTTCTCCAACGAACTTATCGAAACCATAGAAAAAAATGGAACACTTCAGGATTTTGAAGCGGGAACTATTTTAATGCGCACGGGACAGTATATTAAAAACACGGCTTTAATTACCAAAGGTAAAATCAAAATTTATCGAGAAGGAGAAGATGGCGGCGAATTTTTATTGTATTATTTACAGCCAGGTCAAGCTTGCGCAATTTCGATGATTTGCACAGTTAAAAGCGAGAAAAGTCAGATTATGGCAAAAGTGGTCGAAGATGTTTCAGTAATGATGATTCCGCTGCAATCAATGGACAAATGGATGATGGAGCACAGATCTTGGTACGAATTCGTAATTGAAACCTACAGAAGTCGTTTTGAAGAAGTTCTGGAAGTGGTTGATAATATTGCTTTCCGCTCTATGGACGAAAGGTTGGAATTTTATTTAAAAAGACATTCTGATGCCTGCGGTTGTTCTGAAGTAAATCTTTCGCATCAGGAAATTGCAACCGAACTGAATACTTCTCGTGAAGTTGTTTCTAGATTATTAAAAAAAATGGAACAACGCGGTTTGGTCAAACTCAACCGAAATCAGATTGAGTTATTAAACACGAATTTCACGAATTAACACGAAGTTTTTTTATTGAACCATTAAGATATTAAGAGAATTAAGTTTTTATTTTCTTTCACTTAATGTTACTGAAGATAATTAAGCGCTCCTACTTAATTAACTTAATATCTTAATGGTAAAATTTATTTCGATTCTGTGATAAATGTTACTGTAGGTTTCTAATTTCCGAAGCAACTTTGCATTAAAATAAATGCAATGGAATATTTAGGCTTTTTTGCTGCTATCATAATCGGAATTTCACTTGGCTTAATTGGCGGAGGCGGTTCTATTTTAACTATTCCAATTTTAGTTTATTTATTTAAAGTAAATCCAGATCAGGCAACTTCTTATTCTCTATTTATTGTTGGACTTACTGCTTTATTTGGAAGTTACAGCCATTATAAAATGGGAAATCTGAAATTGAAATCGGCTTTGTATTTCGCCATTCCTTCAATTATTTCGATTTTAATAATTCGCGAAGTAATTTTTCCTCAAATTGCAAAAACCTTATTCTGCATCGCCTCTTATTCGGTTTCAAAAGATTTTCTAATTATGATAATCTTTTCTGTATTGATGATTACTGCGGCAATTTCGATGATTAAAAAAAATCAGCCTGAAATAAAAAATACCGAAACGAATTATTTACAGTTAAGTTTTATTGGATTTTTGGTCGGAATTGTAACGGGTTTTCTAGGCGCCGGCGGTGGATTTTTAATTATTCCAGCCTTGCTTTTTTTCGCCAACTTACCTATGAAACAAGCCGTTGGAACTTCATTATTAATTATTACAATTAATTCTTCAATAGGTTTTGCGGGCGATTTATACATCGGAACGCCAATCGATTACACTTTTTTATTAAGCGTTTCTGCAATGGCTTTAATCGGAATGCTGATCGGAAGTCAGCTTTCTAAAAAAATAGACGGAACAAAACTAAAACCTCTTTTTGGCTGGTTTGTTCTCGTTATGGGATTTTATATAATTACTAAAGAAGTTTTGTTTTAGAATAAACGCATCACACTGGTCGTGCAGATCTTTGTAGATTTTAATTTATATTTTGAATTTAGTTTTTACTTGTAGAGTAATCTTTGTCAAAGTTTTATACTTTGACAAAGATGAAACTAATTTTATCGCTTCTAAATTTCTCCAAATTTATCTTTATAGCGCTCTAATTCGTTTTCGGTAATATTGAGAAGTTTTTCTAACAACTGTATTTTGTCTTCGTAAAGCTCTTTTAACTCAGATGAATTATCTGCATTAATTAAAATACTTCCGTTGTTATTTCCTGTTATCTTATTGAAATTGTTAAAGTATTTATCGTAATCAAAACTAATAATATCTTCTACACTAACGTCTAAAATTCTTCCAATTTCAACCAGTTTTTCATAACTCAGAGACGTTTTTCCTTTTTCAATTTTGCTATAACCTGCCTGTGTTACGCCTAATCTTTCTGCCATATACTCTTGAGTGTAATTTTTTAACTCTCTAATATTTTTTATTTTGTTTTTAATCGTTGCGGCCATAATTTCGTAATTTGGGGTCCGTATAGTTAAAACAGCCCGCCGTTAAATTCAATAACGGCATAACTATACTTATTTTTGGTATTCTAAAGCTACTTCATAATTAACAATATATGACTTAGCGTTTCGTTAATTTTTTCTTTTTTGTTATAAAATAACCATAAATCAAAGCTACCATTATGACTACTAAATCATAATGGGAAATATCAAATACAAACATTCTATTTAATTTAAGCTGTTTTTTGAATATTTCTTTCGAACTGAAGATCTAAATAGTAGTCTATTTGTTTTCCAACTAAAACACGATCTTTTGATTCAATTTTGGTTTTTATTTCTTTTTGATAAATATCTTTCACAAAAATGAAATACACAAATTCTGTCGGATCACTAAATCTAACAGTTATGATAAGCGTGTAGCATAAAAGCGCCGGAATGATATAATATAAATCCATTATATCAGAAAATATCATACAATAATAAGTTACCGCTGTTACGACGGCAAAAGCTGTATTTTCAAGAAAATATTTTTTTCTTTTTTTCAGCAGTCCAATTTCTTTAATTTCGTCAAAATCGTACTGCCAATTTTTAGATTTATAAGAAAATCTAATCTTGTTGGGTAAAATAGTTAAGGGCATATAATTTGTAGGTAAAAAAGATTTAAGCTTTTAGTAAAAATCAATATCTAAAAATTCTTTAGGGGGAAAAATTCTTAGATACGCAATATTAAGCATTAACTTATTTTTTTTCTTACAATAAAAATTATAGAATATAACTATTGGTTGTAATTAAATCTTTAATAAACGATTACGCTTATAAAGTTTCCTTATTTAGGATATTTTTTGGGCGTTTCCTACGGCCGGGCTATCCGCTTGTATCTTTTTATTTTTAAAGAAAAAATAAAAAGGATACCGCTTCTATCCCTAACGCGAACCTGATACGAAGTAACCTTTTTTCTTAATTTCAATGAATTTCTTCCAGTTTTAACTGTAAGTGAGCAAATTTATATAAATAAAAGGCTTTAGCCAAACTTATTATTTAGCTAAAGCCTTCTGAAAATCAAATAAAAAAACCTCCAGTTAAAACTGGAGGCAACTCTTTTTTATTAAACTCCTATTAAAATTGTATCAGATCCTTGAAAATAATCTATAATTTCCTTTAAATTATCTTCATTTTTTTGATGAACATCTTCAATCTGTCCAGGATAAAAATCAATCCATCTATTATGATCTCTGTACAATTGCTGACCTTCATTCAGATCAGCATTTCTTCTTTCTTCTGATCGAATAAAAACGGTCTTAATTTGTAAATTATTCTTAGCGAATAAAGAATTACAGACCTTAAAATCTTCAACATTATAAGCCGCATTTCCAATCAAAATATCACCCTCCAACTTTTTAATTTCTTTCACCAAATTTTCATACTTCTTAATTCTCTCTCCAGTGTAAGAATCAAAATTGTATTTTTCATTAATTTCATGAATATTAATTTTACAAAAATCCACTAAATCATCAAATACACTTTCATTTACAGGTAAATTAACTGTTAAACAAATAATCTTCTGATCACTCGATTGATTTTCACGAGTCCTAAAAAAATCTAATATTTTCATTAATAAAAAAAATGGTTTTAAAAATTGCCTCCAGAATCAATGTTCCCCATATCCAATATCATCCATTTTTCCGCTAAAAACGCGATATTGAATAATAAAATAAATAATGACCAGAAACAAAGCCACAAAAAACCAGCTTAATCCAGCGTTTAATCCATATTCGTGAGCAGCAGTATTATAAATCGTTAATGACGGATTCACTTTATTGGTTGAAGGCAAAACATTTGGAAATATTGAAACTGCTGTTGAAGCAAATCCTCCCACTAAAAATAAGGTTGAAAAAATAAAACCATGGCCATCTTTTTTAAACGAACGAACTTTAAACAATCCTAAAATTCCAACAAAAGTCATTAAAGGAAAAAACCATAAAATCGGATTTTCAACAAAATTATGAAACGGTTTTGGCTCAATAAAATGCCAAATTTGAAGTGAAATACAAACTAAAACCAGCAAAACAATATTCAAAGCAAAAACAACTTTTTTCAATTTCGGATTCAAAGCAGAATTTGTTTTATAAATAATCCAGTTTGCGCCGTGAATAGTCAGCGCTACTACACTAACAATTCCTAAGAAAAGCGTAAACCAATCGATAATTCCCAATTCATTTGCTTGCGGACTAAAAGTTGGATTCCATAAAGGCAAAAAGAAATAATGTGGTTCTTGTGTAGAAACTCCGTTTTGTACCATTCCGAGATTTACTCCTCGAACAATATTTCCAAGAGCAATTCCGAAAAACAAAGCCAAAAGCAGACTTGCGATTCCGAAAACTTTATCCCAAATGCTTTCCCACATATGATTATGCACTTGTCCGCGCATTTCCAATCCGATCGCACGGAAAATCAAAAGCCATAAGATCATTATTAAAGGCAAATAAAATCCGCTAAAAGAAGAAGCATATAAAGTTGGAAAAGCGAAAAATAAAACTCCGCCAGCCGCAATCAGCCAAACTTCATTGGCATCCCAAAACGGACCAATAGCGTTAGTAATTGCTTTTTTATCTTTTTCTGTGTCGGCAAAAAATAAATGAATAATTCCTGCACCAAAATCATAGCCGTCTAAAACCAGATAAACAGCCAGAATTCCCATTAAAACTACGTACCAAAAAAATTCCATACTTATATTTTTTCTGTTGAAAGTTCCACATTGTGCGGTCCTTTATTGATAATTTTTCCAATTAAAAGCAAAAACAACATTCCGAGCAAAAGGTATAAACCAATAAAACCTAACAATGTAAATAAGGTGTTTCCGGAAGAAACCGTTGGCGAAGCTCCAGCTGAAGTTCGCAATAAATTGTAAACCAACCAAGGCTGTCTTCCTAATTCTGCTGTGTACCAACCTGTTGTATTTGCAATATATGGAAACGGCATCATGAACATTAACGACCACAAAATCCATTTGGTTTCAAAAAGTTTTCCTCTTAGTAATTGAAAAAGTGAAATAACCATTAAGCCAATAAAAACGGTTCCGAGTCCAACCATAATATGATAGGCGTAATACAAACCAGAGATATTAGTTGGATGGAGATCTTCTTCAAACTGATCTAAACCTTTAATTTCCTGATCCCAATTTCCGTAAGTCAAGAAACTCAGAATGTTTGGAACAGCAATTTTATTATCTAGTTTTTTGTCTTTTACGTCGGGCTGACCAATCAAAACAATTTCTGAACCTTTCTTTTCGGTATGAAAAATTCCCTCCATTGCAGCAAAAGTTACGGGTTGATATTTGACAACATTTTTAGCTGCTAAATCTCCCGTTGGAACTGCAACTACAATACTCGAAATCAATCCGAAAATTACACCTGTTTTAAGGAATAATTTTCCGAAAGAAACATTCTTTTTGCTTAAAATATAAAAAGCTCCAATTCCAGCAACTACAAAAGAACTTGTTACTAAAGAAGCCGCTTGATTGTGCAAATAAGAAGGCCAAAGCCACGGATTTAAAAATAAAGCTTGAAAATTAGTCAATACAAATTTTCCGTTTTCTAAAATTTCATAACCAACCGGATTTTGCATCCAAGAATGAGTGGCAATGATTAAAAATCCGCTCGCCCAAGAACCAATCATAATTAATAATCCGGTTACAAAATGCCATTTATGTCCGAGCAGTTTTTCTCCAAATAAAAAAATTCCTAAGAAAGAAGATTCGAGAAAGAAAGAAAACATTCCTTCCATTGCGAGGGTTTGTCCGATGATTCCGCCTGTTAATTCGGAAAATTTCGCCCAGTTGGTTCCGAATTGAAACTCCATCGGAATTCCGGTTACAACGCCCATCGCAAAATTGAGAGCGAAGATTTTCATCCAAAAATGGGTGGCGTGATTGTATGTTTCTTCTTTAGTTTTGAGGTATTTCCACTTGAAGTAAACAATGATCAAGGAAAGACCCATTGTAAGTTGTGGAAAAAGATAATGAAAAGTGATCGTGAAGGCAAATTGCATTCGATCATAAAAGAGCATTTCTTCCATAATGGTAATTTGTTTATGAAGTTCCACAAATTTAACCATTAGAACCCGAATTAACGTCCTTTAAAAAAAGTTTATCGCTTGATATTTGTTAAACTTTTCAACAATTTAAAAGAGTAGAAATGACACTTATGTGCTTAAGCAACTTTGTCAAAGTTTCAAACTTTGACAAAGTTTTTATGCTCGAAACATTATTCTTTCTTCAAAATCCCTTTTTCAACGCTTTCATTAATCAAACCTTCAGCGTAATTCCATATCGATTTTGAACCGGTTTTAATGACGCTTTTCTTTTCATAGACTTTATCGTACTTCACTCCAAACTCTTTCCATGTTCCGCCGTTGTTAGAAGTGTTTTGCAATAAAGGCTCTAATCTGTCCATCGATCTTGCAAATTTGGCTTCGTTGGTTTCTCCAGCTTCAAATTCTTCCCAAATTGAAATTAATTCATCCGCTTGATTTTTAGGCAACAAGCCAAAAATCCTATTTGCTGCCAAACGCTCTTCATCTGTATTATCATGACTTTTTATGGTATCATAAATAAAAACATCGCCAGCGTCAATTTCTACTATATCATGAATCAAAACCATTTTTACGACTTTCAAAACATCAATCGGTTCGTTTGAATGCTCTGCTAAAACAATTGCCATTAATGCCAAATGCCAACTGTGTTCTGCGTCATTTTCGCAACGGTCGCTGTTAAACAATTTCGTTTTGCGTTGAATGTATTTTACTTTATCAATTTCTTTTATAAAAGCAATTTGATCTAATAAGTCTTTCGTGTTCATTTTTTTTTGTTTTGAAATGACATTCGTCATATGCAAAATTAAAGCTTAAAGCGTAATTGCTCAACTTAAAATTAATTTATCTCAACAGAATATGACAAACTCCACATTTTTTTACACAAAAACCTAATTTCTGTAACATAAGTCACCTATTTTTTTAAAAAACAAAGTTACCTTTGTAACCCATCATTTTACAATACCTATCATGAAAATAGAGCAAATTTACACCGGATGCCTTGCGCAAGGTGCATACTATATCACCTCAAATGGCGAAGCGGCCATTATTGATCCGCTTAGAGAAACGCAACCTTACTTAGATCGTTTAGAACGTGACGGAGTAAAGTTGAAATATATTTTTGAAACACATTTTCACGCCGATTTCGTTTCTGGACACGTCGATTTAAGCAAAGAAACTGGAGCGCCAATCGTTTACGGACCAAATGCTGCTTGTGAGTTTGACTGTATTTCTGCAAAAGACGGACAAGAATTTAAACTTGGAAAAGTAACTATAAAAGTTTTGCACACGCCAGGACATACTATGGAAAGCACTACTTTTTTATTAATTGACGAAAACGGAAAAGATCACGCGATTTTCTCTGGAGACACTTTATTTATTGGAGATGTTGGTCGTCCTGATTTAGCTCAAAAAGCAGCGGGAATGACGCAAGATCAGTTGGCTGGAATTTTATTTCATTCTTTAAGAGATAAAATCATGACTTTGGCTGATGATGTAATCGTTTATCCGGCTCACGGTGCAGGAAGTGCTTGTGGAAAAAACATGAGCAAAGAAACCGTTTCTACAATTGGAAACCAGAAAGCAACCAATTACGCTCTTCGCGCAGATATGACCGAAGAAGAATTTATTAAAGAAGTTACAGACGGATTATTGCCTCCTCCAGCCTATTTCAGCATGAATGTCGCTATGAATAAACAAGGTTACGAAAGCTTTGAAACTGTTTTACACAACGGAATGAAAGCCATAAATGTAACCGAATTCGAAGCCGTTGCTGAAGAAACTGGCGCTTTGATTTTAGATACAAGAAGCGCGGCCGATTTTAGTAAAGCATTTATTCCGCAATCTATTAATATTGGTATTAATGGCGATTTTGCTCCTTGGGTTGGAACTTTAATTGCTAATGTAAAACAACCAATCATTTTGGTTACTACAGTTGGATTGGAAGAAGAAACCGTAACACGTTTAAGCCGAGTTGGTTTCGATACGATTATCGGACATTTGGAAGGCGGTTTTGAAGCTTGGCAAAAAGCAGGTTTCGAAACAGATTCTGTAAAACGAATTACAGCCGAACAATTTGCTAATGAAGTTGATATTCAAAAAGACAAAATAATCGACATTCGTAAAGAAACCGAATACGAAGCTGAGCATATAGAAGACGCTTACAGCAAACCTTTAGCTTATATTAATGACTGGGTAAAAGACATTAATCCGAATGAGCATTTTTATCTGCATTGCGCAGGAGGTTACAGAAGTATGATTGCCGCTTCAATTTTACAAGCACGCGGATTTAGAAATTTCTCTGAAGTTGAAGGCGGTTTTGGAGCGATTTCTAAAACAAATGTTCCAAAATCGGATTTTGTTTGTCAAAGCAAAACATTAAAAGCATAATTTTTTCACCATTAAGATATTAAGTTAATTAAGTTGAAAAGCTTAATTTTTCTTAGCCCAACTTTGAAAAGTTTCATAAAGCCAGATTGGCTTAATTTTCTTAATATCTTAATGGTTTAAAATAAAAAAAAAAATAAATTTTAAAAGTAAATGAGTATACTTGAAATTATAAGAGAACCATGGCCTTGGTATGTTGCGGGTCCATTAATTGGATTAACAGTTCCAATTTTATTAATTATCGGAAATAAATCTTTCGGGATTAGTTCTTCGTTACGTCATATTTGTGCGGCGTGTATTCCTGCAAATATTTCGTTTTTTAAATACGATTGGAAAAAAGAAAGCTGGAATTTATTCTTCGTTCTCGGAATATTTCTAGGCGGTTTTATTGCTGCTTATTTATTATCAAATCCAAATCCTGTTGAAATAGCTCCTGAATTGTCAGAGAAATTAGCCACTTACGGAATAACAGATCACACAGGTTTAGTGCCTTCACAATTATTTTCTTGGGAAAGTTTATTAACACTCCGTGGATTTATCATGATTGTAGTTGGCGGATTCTTAGTTGGTTTCGGAACTCGTTACGCGGGCGGATGCACAAGCGGACACGCAATTATGGGATTATCAAATTTACAATGGCCTTCTTTAGTGGCAACAATCTGTTTTATGATTGGCGGTTTTGTAATGGCACTTTTGATTTTACCTTATATTCTTTCACTTTAAAATTTGAAAAATGAATTTAGAAAATAAAAATATTGACGGAGAAGGAATAAACGCAAGCCAGAAAAAAGAAACTGCATTAGGAAATTTTAAATATCTAATTGTTGGAATCTTTTTCGGAATTGTATTCGTAAAAGCAGAAATCATTAGTTGGTTTCGTATTCAGGAAATGTTTAATTTGGAATCATTTCACATGTATGGTGTAATCGGCTGCGCTGTAGCGGCTGGGTTAATATCTGTGCAATTGATTAAGAAATTCAATATTAAAACCTTGCAAGGCGAAAAAATTGAAATTCAACCAAAGACTTTCAATAAAGGACAAATCTACGGCGGATTACTATTTGGTTTCGGCTGGGCAATTACTGGCGCTTGTCCAGGACCACTTTTTGCTCAAATTGGTACGGGAGCAACTGTTATTGTAGTTACACTTCTAAGTGCAATTGCGGGAACTTGGGTTTATGGTTTGATAAAAGATAAACTGCCTCATTAATTCTTTATAAAAATTAAAAAATGAATTCTAAAGAACAGCTCGTATTAAGAAAAGCAGTTATTTCTGAAGTTCCAGTAATTTGGGAAATCCTGCAAGATGCCATTGAACAGAGACGATTAGACGGAAGTACACAATGGCAAGACGGTTATCCGAACGAACTTACTGTTAAAAATGATATCGAAAAGGGTTGCGGTCACGTACTAACAGAAAATGAATCTATTTTGTGTTATGCTGCTATTATGTTCGACAGAGATCCTGCTTACGAAAACATCGAAGGCAAATGGCTGACTGATGGCGATTATACTGTTGTACACCGCGTCGCAGTTTCAAAACTAGCAAAAGGAAAAGGGATTGCAACAAAACTATTTGAAAAGATTGAAGGTTTATCTACAGATAATAATATTTATAGCATAAAAGTAGACACCAATTTTGATAATGTCCCGATGCTTAAAATTTTAGAAAAATTGAAATATACTTTTTGTGGCGAAGTCTATTTAAGAGGCTCCGCAAGAAAAGCATTTGAAAAACAATTAACTTAAAAAGAAAAAGTTAGCAACAATAAAAACCCGACAGTTTATAAAAATCTGTCGGGTTTATTTTTATATTTTCTAATCAACTTGAAACAAAATAAAATCAGAAAATTTTTCTTCATCAATTTTTAATTTGCTTTTGTTAAGTTTGCTTTAAACAAAAAGTCCCGTAAAAATATGAATCGTTCAGAGCAATTATTAAAGCTACAAAATATCGAAAATTGGGACGTAATAATAATTGGCGGTGGAGCAAGCGGACTCGGAACTGCTATTGACGCTGCGAGCCGAGGTTATAAAACAATCTTATTTGAAGCTGTCGATTTTGCAAAAGGAACTTCAAGCCGAAGCACAAAACTGGTTCATGGCGGAGTACGCTATTTGGCACAAGGCGATGTACATTTGGTTAGAGAAGCATTAAAAGAAAGAGGTTTACTGGCACAAAATGCAAATCATTTGGTAAAAAATCAATCGTTCGTTATTCCAAATTACCATTGGATTAGTGCCTACTTTTATACAATCGGATTAAAATTTTACGATCTTTTATCTGGCGGTTTGAGTTTAGGAAGTTCTAAATATCTTTCTAAAAAGAAAACTATAGAAATGCTTCCAAACGTCGAAGAAGAAGGTTTGGTAAATGGCGTTATTTATCACGACGGTCAGTTTGATGATTCGCGTCTAGCGATTAATCTTGCACAGACTGCTGTAGAAAATGGAGCTTGTGTTTTGAATTATTCTAAAATTATCAATTTATTAAAAGATGATAAAAACCAAATAATTGGTGTTCAAGTAACTGATCAAGAAACTGGTTTGAATTATAATGTAAAAGGTTCTGTAGTTGTAAATGCAACAGGAGTTTTTACAAATGCCATAATGAAATTAAATGATACTGTTTACAAAAAATATATTGTTCCAAGTCAAGGAATTCATTTAGTATGCGACAAATCATTTTTACCTGGAGAACATGCATTGATGATTCCGAAAACCAAAGATGGCAGAGTTTTATTTGCTGTTCCTTGGCATAATCATATTGTTGTGGGCACAACCGATACTTTAATAAAAAAGCAAAGTTTAGAACCAATTGCATTAGAAAGCGAAATTCAATTTGTCTTGGAAACTGCACAACGTTTTTTAGCAAAAAAACCTACCCGAGCCGACGTATTATCTGTTTTTGCAGGTTTACGTCCGTTGGCAGCGCCTAAAGAAGAAGGAAAAAGCACTAAAGAAGTTTCGAGAAGTCATAAAATCATTGTCTCTGAAACTGGTTTAATAACCATTACTGGTGGAAAATGGACAACTTATAGAAAAATGGCAGAAGAAATAATTGATAAAGCAATTCTAAAAGGACAACTTCCAAAAAAACCTTGTGTTACGGAACATTTATCTATTCACGGAAATAAACCAACAAATAATCTTGATCGTGAAAATCACTTATATATATATGGTAGTGATATTTCAAAAATTCTGCAATTACAGGAAAACGAACCAGAATTAAAAGAGAAACTGCATCCAAATTATGAATTCAAAATGGCTGAAGTTGTTTGGGCAATTCGTTACGAAATGGCAAGAACCGTTGATGATATTTTAGCAAGACGCGTTCGTTTGCTTTTTTTAGATGCCAGAGCTGCGATTGAAGTTTCAGAAAAAACAGCACGATTGCTAGCCAAAGAACTTGGTCGTAACGAAGATTGGATTGCTAAAGAAGTTTCAAATTTTACCACAATTGCCAAAGGTTTTCTTCTTTCTGAATTTCAATAAACATCAAATTTGACTGATCTTAAGCTATTTAAGTTAATAGCTTTTCAAACTGTCTTACAAAAGTCTTTTTTCAAGCTTTTTTCGATTCGTCAGCTTTTTTCAGTTTTAAATTTAAGTTAAACATCAAAATATCAATACTTTAAAAAGCAAAAATACGTTACTTTTATAATAACAAAAATTCAGATTGTACGCATGAACATTCAGAAGTTTATCAATTAACAAAATTTTAACATGACACTTGTATATACAAATATTAAAAGTTTTACATTTGTATATACAAATTATACACTTACGACTATGACAATTGAAGAGGTTATTAAGAGTACAGTTAAGATGGATAATGCGAAAAAAGTTATTCTGAATATCATGTACACACAAAATGTGATTCAGGATCATTTTAACGAGTTGATAAAACCGTATGATCTTTCTGGAGAACAATACAATGTGCTGCGTATATTAAGAGGACAAAAAGGAAATCCTGTTAATATGTGTGTGATACAAGAACGTATGTTAGCTAAAACGAGTAATACAACCCGATTAGTTGATAAATTATTATTGAAAGAATTCGTTACAAGAAATGTCTGCCCTGATAATAGAAGAAAAATCGAAGTTTTGATTACACAAAAAGGACTAGACGTTTTAAAAGAATTAGATCCGAAAGTAGATGCACACGAACGCGCATTTGCCGAGAATATAAGTCCAGAAGAATTAGAATTATTAAACAAATTATTAGAAAAATACCGAACTCAACAAAATTAATATTATGAGCACAATTTTAGAAAATCTTAATTGGAGATATGCAACAAAAAGATTTGATGCAACAAAAAAAATCTCTGATGCTGATTTAAATACTTTGAAAGAAGCTGTAAGATTAGCCGCTTCTTCATACGGATTGCAACCATTTAAAGTAGTAATTGTAGAAAATCCAGAAATTAGAGAAAAATTAAAAGCTGCGGCTTACGGACAAACTCAAATTACTGATGCTTCTCAATTATTTATTTTCGCAAACGACTTAAACGCAGGACCAGAATCTGTGGCAGCTTATATCAAAAACATTAGCGAAACAAGAGGTGTTCCTACTGAAGCTTTAGGCGGTTTTGAAGATATGATGAACAATGTAATTTCAAATTTATCTCAAGAAAATAAAAACATCTGGACGGCAAAACAAACTTACATTGCTTTAGGAACTTTATTGGCAGCTGCAGCAGAATTAAAAATCGATGCTACTCCAATGGAAGGTTTTAATCCATCTCAATTCAACGAAATTTTAGGTTTCGATAAATTAGGTTTAAACGCTTCAGTTATTGCAACTGTAGGTTACAGACATGATGAGGACGACGCTCAGCATTACAAAAAAGTTAGAAAATCTCAAGAAGAATTATTTATCACACTATAATTATTTATTAATCAAATTCAAATTTTACAACATGAAAAATTTAAAAACAATTGCAATAGCATTATTCGTAGCAGCAGCTGGTATCTCAGTAAACGCTCAAACTAAAAAAATCGACGTAAAAGCGTCTACTATCAAATGGGTTGGTAAAAAAGTAACTGGAGAGCACTCTGGAACTGTAAACTTCAAAGACGGAGCTGTAGTTTTAAAAGGAAACAAATTAGTTGGTGGTAGCTTTACTGTTGACATGACTTCATTAACTTCTACAGATTTAACAGGAGAATACCAAGGAAAATTAAACGGTCACTTAAAAGCTGACGATTTCTTCGGAACTGATAAATTCCCAACTTCAAAATTAGTTATCAAAAAAATCGGTGCTAAATCTGCTGATGTTTACACTGCAACTGCAGACTTAACTATCAAAGGAATTACTAACCCAGTTACTTTTGATATTACTGTAAAAGGAAATACTGCTACAACTGCTTTCAAAGTTGACAGAACTAAATACGGTATCAAATACAACTCTGGTAACTTCTTCGAAAACTTAGGAGACAAAACTATCAATGACGATTTCGAATTGGCTGTAGCTTTAAAATTCTAATTTCATAGCCTTACTAATTCAAAATATAATAAACCCCGACATTATTTAAATGTCGGGGTTTACTTTTTACAAAAACTTTTCACAAGCTTAACATTCTTAATACTAAGCTAACGCATTCGTAATAAACATCAGGACTTTGATTAACATAGGGCTTCTACTTTTGGGACAATTAAAAAAATCAAAAACTAGAAATCCAAATCATAGTTATGAAAACAAAATTACACATTGCTCTTATTATCTTCACAATCAGCTTTTTCGCACACGCTCAACAACAACCAAAAGGAATCATTGGTACAAATAACTGGATGAACAATTGGACCAATTTTAATCCTGCAAAAACAGAATACAACGAAGCAACAAATATTATTGCTGGAACAATAGATAAAGACACTAGATTAGTAAAACGAAATACTTATCAATTAGTTGGTGTAGTTTATGTTACCAATAATGCCGTTTTAACTATCGAACCTGGAACAGTTATTCGTGGAGACGATAAAACATGTGGAACTCTTGTAATTACGAATGGAGCTAAAATTCTTGCCGAAGGTTTAGAAACTGATCCTATCGTATTTACTTCGAATAAAGAAAAAACTATCAGAAAACCTGGAGATTGGGGCGGAATTATTGTCTTAGGAAAAGCTCCAATAAATTCTCTAGGCGGCGTTCATACTTTACCTTTTGATTTAGAAGCAAACTTAAATCATTACGGAGGTCAAGATGCAGAAGACAATTCGGGAATTTTAAAATATGTTCGAATTGAATATGCGGGAAGAAAATTAAGTTCTACAAAAGAATTAAATGGTCTTTCTTTGGCTGGTGTTGGTAGAAAAACACAATTAAGCAACATTCAAATAAGTTTTTCGAATGATGATTCTTTCGAATGTTATGGAGGCGATTTGAATATGACTAATTTAATTTCGTACAGAACTACAGATGATGATTTTGATTTTACTCAAGGAGCTCAAATTAATATTTCTAACAGTATTGCAGTTCGCCATCCTTTTTCATCAGATATTTCAGGATCAAGATGTTTTGAAGTAGATTCGTATGAGAAAGTCGCAACAACAGATATGACTAAAAAAATGACTAAAATAAATGCTAACAATATTACTTTAGTTAATTTAGAAGAAAACAATCAAGGTTTGGTTAGAGAATCTATTTTTGTGAGAGAAAATACATTTTTCAATTTAAGCAACAGTATTGTTTCTGGTTTTGCGCCTTTCGTTTTATTAGAAGGAGCTATTGGAAATGGAGATGTAAATCTTTCTAAAATGAGTTTTAAAAACACAATTGTAAACAATTGCAATGGCGGAATTACAAGCGAATCTGCAAGTAGCAATGATTCAATTCAGAATTATTACAATCCAAATTCTGGTTTAGAATACACAAAAATGAAAAACACAGAATTGTTTGCAACGCCTAACATAAAAGGAAACCCAGATTTTAGAGCTAGCACAAACAATACAATAGCAATTGGAAATTAAGCTTTTACAGCAATCTTAGTATTTAAAATTTAACAAATTTTCAGTTTTAGAAAAGTTTTTTTTTAATTTTTATATACTACAATTCAAATTACATTTATATCTTTGTCTCAACAAAAACAAATATGAGAACATTATTAAACAATTCTTGGTGGTGGAACAATTTACGTCAGACGTCGTGAACAAAGCTTCCTATGGTATTGTAAAACTATAAATATAAAAGGCTTGTCATCACGACAAGCCTTTTTTTTTGGTCCAAATTGAAATTAAAAAATTAACGAAACAACATAAAACTAAATATTTTGAAACCTTTTATTCTTAATACGCATTACAAACAAATTCTTGCAGATACGGTTACTCCTGTTAGTATTTACTTTAAAATCAGAGATAAATTCCCGAACAGCTTATTACTGGAAAGTAGTGATTATCACGGAAATGACAACAGTTTTTCTTATATCTGCTGCAACCCTATTGCTACTATAAAAATCGAAAATGAAGTTATCTCAAAAACTTTTCCAGACGGAACTTCAGAAAAAACAAATATTGATGCTACAACAAACATTCCGCAAGTAATTCAGGAATTTTCAAGTCAGTTTCAATCAGAAAAGAATGATTTCAAATTCATCAATAATGGTTTATTCGGATACATTTCTTATGATGCTGTTCGTTACTTCGAAAAAGTTTCAATTGCAAAAAAAGATAATGCAACTTCGATTCCAGATGTTTTTTATGCTGTTTATCAAAACATTATTGCAATTAACCATTTTAAAAATGAAGCTTACATTTTCTGCCATAGCGTTGACGGAAAAAACAATATCGCAGAAATTGAACAATTGCTTCAATCTAGAAATATTGCTTCTTATAAATTCTCTAAAGAAGGTGAAGGTTTCTCTAATTTAACTGATGAAGAGTTTAAGCAAAATGTAGCTCTTGCAAAAAAACACTGTTATAGAGGCGATGTTTTCCAATTGGTTCTTTCACGTCGTTTTACACAAGGTTTTAAAGGTGATGAATTTAATGTTTATAGAGCTTTAAGAAGTATAAATCCTTCTCCGTATTTATTCTTTTTTGATTATGGAGATTTCAAAATATTTGGTTCTTCGCCAGAAGCACAAATTATTGTAAAAGACAGAAAAGCAGAAATTCATCCGATTGCAGGAACTTTCAAAAGAACTGGAAATGATGAGCAAGATGCGCTCTTAGCCAAAGAACTTTCTGAAGATAAAAAAGAAAATAGCGAACACGTTATGCTTGTTGACTTAGCAAGAAATGATTTGAGCAGAAATGGTCACGATGTAAATGTGGAAAAATATAGAGAAGTGCAGTTTTTCTCTCACGTAATTCATCTAGTTTCTAAAGTTACGGGACATTTGCATGATAAAGCTACGACAATGCAAGTTGTTGCAGATACTTTTCCTGCAGGAACTTTAAGCGGTGCGCCAAAACACAGAGCGATGCAATTAATTGAAGATTGCGAAAAAACAAATCGTAATTTTTACGGCGGCGCAATTGGTTTCATGGATTTTAACGGAAATTTTAATCACGCCATTATGATTCGAACTTTCCTTTCTAAAAATCATCAATTGCATTGTCAAGCTGGAGCCGGAATTGTTGCAAGCTCAGATGAAGAAAGCGAAATGCAGGAAGTTTACAATAAACTAAGAGCTTTAAACACAGCTTTGGAAATTGCAGAAAAAATATAAGTTTTTTTTGTTTCAGGTTTCAGGTTTCAAGTTATTGAAACGCAAAGCAAACCTGAAACTTGAAACTTGAAACCTGAAACAATAAACTAACAAATCTTAAAACCCATGAAAAAAGTAGTTTCAATTTTAATTTTAATCATTACCATTACGTCATGCAATTCAGAAAAGAAGAATCCAATTGAAGGAACCTGGCGTCTTATATCAGCAGAAACAACCGAAAAAGATTCTACTTTTTCAACTTTCAATAAAAATGCTAAAATGATTAAAATTATAAACGAAACTCATTTTGCTTTTTTAAATCATGATTTGAAAAACGGAAAAGATTCAACAACAGCATTATATTTTGCAGGAGGCGGAAAATATACTTTAAAAGATAGTATTTACACTGAAAATCTAGAATATTTTAATAACCGCAACTGGGAAAACAACAAATTCGAATTTGTAGTAAAAGTTCAAAACGACACCTTAATTCAAAAAGGAATCGAAAAAGTAGAAAAATTAGGCGTAGATCATATTATAATTGAGAAATACGTTCGAGAGAAATAAGAAAATTTTGTTTCAGGTTTTCTTTGTTTCAGGTTTCAAGTTGTTGGAACGTGAAACTTGAAACCTGAAACGTGAAAAAAACAAGACAATGAAAAAAATACTAGTTATAGACAATTACGATAGTTTCACTTACAATTTAGTGCACTATTTAGAAGATTTAAACTGCGAAGTTACCGTTTACAGAAACGACGAATTCGATATCGATGAAATTGCTTCGTTTGATAAAATTTTACTTTCGCCAGGACCTGGAATTCCAGATGAAGCAGGTTTGCTAAAAGCCGTAATCGAAAAATACAGTCCGACAAAAAGCATTCTTGGCGTTTGTTTAGGACAACAAGCAATTGGAGAAGTTTTTGGCGGAACACTTTCTAACCTTGATAAGGTTTATCACGGTGTTGCCACAAATGTAAAAACCGTTGTAGATGACGAAATTCTTTTTGAAGGTTTAGGAAAAGAATTTGAAGTTGGACGTTATCATTCTTGGGTTGTAGACACCAATCTTCCAGACGAACTTGAAGCAACTTCATTTGACGAAAACGGACAAGTAATGTCTTTAAGACACAGAAATTATGACGTTAGAGGCGTTCAGTTTCACCCAGAAAGTGTCTTAACTCCAAACGGAAAAAAAATGTTAGAGAATTGGATTAAGAGTTAGTGATCGGTGATCAGAATTTTAGTATTCAGTCACAGTTTACAGTCAGAGTAAAAAACTCACGACCTTAGAATCTCAGCAACTTAGAACCTTAAAAAAAATGAAAACTATATTAAACAAATTAATCAATCACGAAGTTCTTTCTAAAGAAGAAGCAAAACAAGTATTGATTAATATTTCAAGCGGTCAATACAATCCGAGTCAGATTTCGGCATTTTTGACTGTATTTATGATGCGAAGCATTACAATTGATGAACTTTCGGGATTTCGCGAAGCTTTATTAGAATTATGTATTCGTGTCGATTTATCTGCCTATAACACTATCGATTTATGCGGAACGGGTGGCGATGGAAAAGATACTTTCAATATTTCTACTTTGGCTTCTTTTGTTTCAGCTGGAGCTGGAATTAAAGTTGCAAAACACGGAAATTACGGAGTTTCATCAATTTCTGGATCAAGCAACGTGATGGAAAAAATGGGAATTAAATTCAGTAACGATCCTTCTTTTTTAGAAAAATGTATTGATCAGGCTGGAATCTGCGTTTTACATGCTCCTCTATTTCACCCAGCGATGAAAAATGTCGGACCAATTAGAAAGGAATTGGCGGTAAAAACCTTCTTTAATATGTTGGGACCAATGGTAAATCCTTCATTTCCGCAAAATCAATTAGTTGGGGTTTTCAACTTAGAGTTGGCAAGAATGTATGCTTATTTATACCAAAATACAGATACTAATTTTACGATTTTACATTCGCTTGACGGATATGATGAAATTTCGTTAACAGGCGCAACCAAAACAATTTCAAACCATATGGAAGGAATGCTAAAACCAGAAGATTTTGGCGTTCGTCTTTTATCTCAAACTGAAATTGAAGGCGGAAAAACTATCGAAGAATCGGCAGAAATCTTTACTAATATTATTTCTGGAAAAGGAAACGAAGCGCAAAACAATGTAGTTTGTGCTAATGCTGCAATGGCAATCGCAACGGTTACAAAATGTTCTCCAAAAGAAGGTTTTAAATTAGCAAAAGAAAGTCTACTGTCTGGAAAAGGACATCAGGCGTTACAGAAATTACAAGAACTTAGCAGGTAAATAAATTGTTTAAAGTTTCAGGTTTAAAGTTTCAAGTTGTTGGAGCGAACCTGAAACTTGAAACTTGAAACAACATAAAAATGAATATCCTAGATAAAATAATAATAGACAAAAAAAGAGAAGTCATTCTAAAGAAATCAATCATTCCGGTTTCTCAATTGGAAGCTTTTGTATTTTTTGGAAAACAGACTATTTCTCTTAGTCAGAAATTGAAAGAAAGTAATTCTGGAATTATCGCAGAACACAAACGCCGTTCTCCTTCAAAATCAATTATCAATAATAATTTTACTGTTGAAGAAGTAGTAAAAGGATATGAAAATGCGGGCGCTTGCGGAATTTCTGTTTTAACAGACGGAAAATATTTTGGTGGATCTTTAGACGATTTACTTTTGGCAAGAGCTTCAGTAAATATTCCGCTTTTGCGAAAAGAATTTATTGTTGATGAATATCAGATTTTGGAAGCAAAAGCACACGGAGCGGATTTAATTTTGTTAATCGCAGCTGTTTTAACCCGCGAAGAAATTAAATCTTTATCTGAATTTGCTAAAAATCTAGGCTTAGAAGTTTTGTTAGAAGTTCACAATCAAGAAGAATTAGAAAAATCGATTATGCCAACTTTAGATATGATTGGCGTGAATAACAGAAATTTAAAAACATTCGAAGTTAGTTTAGATTTCAGTAAAGAATTAGCATCGCAAATTCCAGACGATTTTGTAAAAGTTTCAGAAAGCGGTATTTCGTCAATTGAAGCCATTCAAGAATTAAAACCTTATGGTTACAAAGGTTTCTTAATTGGAGAAAACTTCATGAAAACTGATAACGCTGGACAAGCTGCAACGGAATTCATTAGTAAACTATAATTTAAGTTCGCCACAAATTACACCAATTAACACGAATTTAATTAGTGGAAATTCGTGTAATTCGTGGCGAAAAATCAACACAAAGCTTTGCGAACTTTTTCGCATTTTAAACATATTACAAAAGAAAAATCTTAGCGCACTTTGCGTTAAAAAAAAAACACACACAATGAAACTTAAAATATGCGGTATGAAATATCCTGAAAATATTCTCGAAGTAGGCGCACTATTGCCTGACTATATGGGATTTATTTTCTGGGAAAAATCCGCGCGATATTTTGATGGAACGATTCCTGAACTTATAAAAACTGTCAAAAAAGTAGGCGTTTTTGTAGATCAGAGTCAGGAAGAAATTCTGGAAAAAGTCGCAAAATACAATTTACAAGCCGTTCAATTACATGGTCATGAATCCGTTGATTTTTTAACCGAATTAAAAGAACAATTACCTAAAAAAGTCGAAATTATAAAAGTCTTTTCGGCTGATGAAAATTTTGATTTTGAAGTTATAAAACCTTTTGAACCATTCAGTGATTATTTTTTGTTTGACACCAAAGGAAAATTACCAGGCGGAAACGGAACAACTTTCGACTGGACGATATTAAAAAAATACAATTCCAAGAAACCTTTCTTTTTAAGCGGCGGAATTGGAATGAAGGAATTAAAAGCCATTGAAGAAATTTCAAAAACCAATTTACCAATTTATGCTGTTGATGTAAATAGTAAATTTGAAATTGAACCAGGGCTAAAAAACAGAAATTTATTTAGCAATTTCAAACGCAAATTTGATGTTGCCAACTTTTAAAATTTAAAAAAATGAGTTTTAACGTTAATGAAAAAGGATATTACGGGGAATTTGGCGGAGCTTATATTCCAGAAATGTTATATCCGAATGTAGAAGAACTACGCCAGAAATATTTAAGTATAATGGACGAACCAGATTTTAAAGCTGAGTTCAACCAACTGCTTAAAGATTACGTTGGACGTCCAAGTCCGTTGTATTTTGCAAAACGATTATCTGAAAAATACAACACCAAAGTTTACCTAAAAAGAGAAGACTTAAATCACACAGGAGCGCACAAAGTTAATAATACTATCGGACAAATTTTATTAGCAAAACGTCTAGGCAAAAAAAGAATTATTGCCGAAACTGGCGCTGGTCAACATGGTGTGGCAACTGCAACAGTTTGTGCTTTAATGGGAATAGAATGTATCGTTTATATGGGAGAAATTGACATTGCACGTCAAGCTCCAAACGTAGCACGTATGAAAATGTTAGGCGCAGAAGTTCGTCCAGCGCTTTCAGGATCAAGAACTTTAAAAGATGCTACAAACGAAGCAATCCGTGATTGGATTAATAATCCTGTAGACACACATTATATTATCGGATCGGCAATTGGACCGCATCCATATCCTGATATGGTAACTCGTTTTCAGAGTATTATTTCAGAAGAAATCAAATGGCAATTGAAAGAAAAAGAAGGTCGCGAAAACCCTGATTATGTTGTAGCTTGTATTGGTGGCGGAAGTAATGCGGCTGGAACTTATTACCACTTTCTTCACGAACCAAAAGTTGGAATTATTGCCGTGGAAGCAGCTGGAAAAGGTGTTGACAGCGGACATAGCGCGGCAACAAGCAAATTAGGAAAAGTTGGTGTTATTCACGGTTGCAAAACGCTGTTAATGCAAACTCCAGACGGGCAAATTACAGAACCTTATTCTATTTCTGCTGGATTAGATTATCCTGGAGTTGGACCTTTACACGCGCATTTAGCACAAAGCGGACGCGGTGAATTTTTCTCTGTAACGGATGATGATGCTATGAATGCTGGTCTTCAATTGACAAAACTTGAAGGAATTATTCCAGCAATCGAAAGTGCTCATGCCTTTGCTGTTTTAGATCAAAAGAAATTTAAGCCAACTGATGTTGTGGTCATTAGTCTTTCTGGTCGTGGCGATAAAGATTTAGATAATTATATTGATTACTTTAAATTGTAATAAAAATTGTAATTTGCAGGTTGGTTTTTAAAAATTGCCAACGCTAACAAATAACGAGAAAAATCATAATTATGGAACTATTATTCTCATACGGAACACTAAGATCGAAACAAATTCAGATGCAGATTTTTAATAAAGTTTTAGTGGGAACTCAAGATCAAATTTTGGGTTACAAACTAAAAAGTTTGCAAATTGAAGAGGAATTTGGAATGGCAGATTATGTTGTTGCTGTACCAAGCGAAAATCTGGAAGATATTATACACGGCGCTGTTTTTGAAGTTACTAATAATGAATTATTAAAAGTAGATCAGTTTGAATCTAATTCTTATAAAAGAGTTCAGGTAAAATTAAAATCTGGAAGAACGGCTTGGATTTACACAGAAAATAAATAATCGCTAAATATATTACGATAAAAAACTTAACCTATTTTGGAAATCGGTTAAGACAAAAAATACATATTAATGAACAGAATAACTCAAAAATTACAAGAAGATAAAAAAATCCTTTCTATCTATTTTTCTGCGGGATATCCGAATTTAAACGATACCGTGCAGATTATTCAGGATTTGGAAAAAAATGGAGTTGATTTAATTGAAATCGGGCTTCCTTTTAGTGATCCTTTGGCAGACGGACCAACGATTCAGGCAAGTTCTACTCAGGCGCTTCATAACGGAATGACAACTCAAATTCTTTTTGATCAACTAAAGAATATCCGCGAAAGCGTAAAAATTCCGTTGATTATTATGGGATATTTTAATCCGATGTTACAATATGGCGTTGAAGCTTTCTGTAAAAAATGCGCTGAAATCGGAATTGACGGTTTAATTATTCCAGATCTTCCAGTTGATGTTTATGCAGATGAATACAAAGCGATTTTCGAAAAATATGGTTTGATAAATGTATTTTTGATTACGCCACAAACTTCTGACGAAAGAATTCGTTTTATTGACAGCGTTTCAAACGGATTTATTTATATGGTAAGTTCTGCAAGCGTTACAGGATCTCAATCTGGTTTTGGAAATACTCAGGAAACTTATTTCGAAAGAATTGCAGAAATGAATTTGAAAAATCCTCAAATCGTTGGTTTCGGAATTTCTAATAAAGAAACTTTCAATCAGGCTACTAAATATGCAAAAGGCGCTATTATCGGAAGTGCTTTTATTAAACATTTAAGCGAAAGCGGAAGTGGGAAAATTGAGGAATTTGTTGGAGAAATTCGATAAGAAATTGTAATTAAGAATATAGTTTACGCTTAGTTTGTCATTCCGACGAAGGAGGAATCTTCGTTGCTAAATCTACAAAGATTGACACATTTAATAGCGGAGTTACTTGCGAAGATTCCTCCTTCGTCGGAATGACAAAAAAGACTGAAAAGCTGAAATACCTTAGTATTTCAGCTTTTTTTATTCAAAATTATCGAAACCGTTTTATGTTAATATTGTGTTAAAATAAAATTAAACAAGTGTTTAAATTAAACAAGTGTTTAATTTTGCATTCGATTAGAAACAATACCATGTCACAGATTGAATTGAACGACAAAAAAATTCAGATTCTTAACGTTGCTGAAAAGCTGTTTTCTGAGAAAGGATTTGAGGGTACATCTATACGGGACATTTCCAAAGAGGCAAAAATTAATATTGCCATGGTTTCGTATTATTTTGGTTCAAAAGAAAGACTTTTGGAATCTTTGATTTTTCACAAAACTGTTGATTTAAAACTACAACTCGAAAATTTATTACAAGAAAATCTTGAACCTCTTGAAAAAGTCAATAAATTAATCGAAATTTACATTAACAGAATTTGCCTTAACAAAGGGATTTACAGGGTTTTACATTTTGAACTTTACAATAAAAAGAGAGAAAAAAGCCTTCAAGCATTTACTGAACTTAAAAAAGGAAATTTAAAATCGGTTGAAAGCATTATCAAGCAAGGTCAAGCTGAGGGAGTTTTTAGAAAAGATATTAATATCCAACTCATTACACCAACAATTATTGGAACCTTTTTTCACTTTCACATGAACCGCTCATTCTTCGAAGAATTACTGGGTTTAAAAACAGAAGAAATGTTTAACAATTACATTAACAACGATCTAAAAAAGCACATTCAACAAACTATAAAAGCGCTACTTGTTTATGAAAATTAGTCAATTAATGCTCTTTGGGGTTTTCTTTATTGGAATATCTTCAATAGAAGCACAAGAAAAAACAAGTTTAACTTTAGATGAAGCCGTAAAAATGGCTTGGGAAAAGAGTAACGAAGTTACGCTTGCCAACACTAAGGTAAACACAAAAAAACACGAGTTAACAGCCGTAAAAAACAATCAATATCCTGATCTTAAAATTTCTGGACAATATCAGCGACTAACAAAAGCTTCGATTGATATGCACAACGAAGGGGAAAGTGCTGCTACTTTAGCTTCTCCAGACCGTGCTATGTTAGGAATGGCAAGTTTAAGTTTACCAATTTTTGCTGGATTTAAAATTCAAAGCAGTATTGATGCTTACGATAATCTTTATGAAGCTGAAACCGCAAATGCTGCAAAAACAAAAGAAGATGTAGCTTTACGAGTAATTACTTATTACACTGCATTATACAAAGCACAAAAAACTTTGGATGTTCTAAACGAAAATCAAAAAAGTGCTAAACAGCGTGTAACAGATTTTACAGAATTGGAGAAAAACGGAATTATTCCGAGAAACGATTTGTTGAAAGCGCAATTGTTGGTTTCTAAAACACAATTATCTATTGATGAAGCAACTAACAATTTAAATAACATCAATTTCTATTTGACTACTTTATTGAAATTAGCTCCTGAAACAAAACTTCAAGTTAATGAAGATGATTTCTTTAATTTGAAAACAAATAATGCTCCAACAACAGATGCATTAGCATTAGAAAGCAGAAAAGATTTGGAAGCAATTCGTTTACAATCTAAAGCTTCTGAAGCTAATGTTAAGATTGCAAAAGCAGGTTATTACCCTACTCTTTCATTACTTGGAGGTTATACAGCTTTGGATCTTAAAGATATCATCACTGTAAAATATGCTATGAATTTTGGTTTAGGTTTATCTTATGATTTATCAGGAATTATAAAAAATAGCGCACACGTAAAAGAAGCTGAAAGTAGAGCACTTGAAGTAAAAAATACAGAAGCTATCATGACAGACCGCATTAAAGTTGAAGTTCAGAAATCTCTTGAAGATTATGACTTAGCAATTAATCAAAGCGTGGTTTATGAAGAAGCGCTTCAACAAGCTGCTGAAAACTATAGACTTGTTAAAGACAAATTCGATAATGGATTAGCAGATACCAATGATTTGGTTGAAGCTGATGTTGAGCAATTAAGCGCAAAAATAAATACTGCGGTTGCAAAAGCATCAATCATTCAAAAATATTACGAATTACTTTCAGTATCAGGACAATTATCACAATCATTCAATCTTTCTAAAATATAATCGATAGCTCTCATGGAAAAGAAAAAGACAAATAAAAAATTCATCATCATATTAACCGTTATGGTTTTATTGGGAGGAACTTACGGAATCTCTAAATATTTACATTCACAAGCTCACGAAGAAACAGATGATGCTCAGATTGAGAAAAGAATGAACCCGATTATCCCGAGAGTTTCTGGATATATCAGCAAAGTTTATGTGAAAGATAATGATTATGTAAAAAAAGGAGATACTTTATTTACTATCGATAAGAGAGATTATCAATTGAAGATTGATGAGGCTAACGCTGCATTATTAGGAGCTGAAGGTCAGTTTGAAGCTGCAAAAGCAGATATTGGAAGTGCTTATGCAAGCATTTCAGTTTCTGACGCTCAAATGAGATCTGCAAGCGGTTCTATCGAAAGTGCTAAGATTAGATTGAGACAGCTTACAAACGATTATAACCGTTACAACAACTTGTACAAAACTCATACGATTACTAAACAACAATATGAGCAGGCTTTAACAGCAAAAGAAGAAGCTGAAAATCAAGTACGTGTTTTAGAACAACAGCAAAAAGCTACTTCTTACCAAAAATCAGTTATTCAATCAAAATCTAAAGTTTCTGATAAACAAACTGAAGTTGCTGCAGCAAACATCAAAAAAGCAAAAACAATGTTAGATGTTGCGCATTTAAATCTTTCTTACACTGTAGTTACTGCTGCAATTGATGGTCAGGTTTCTAAAGTAGATATTCAGCCAGGACAATTGGTTCAGCCAGGTCAATCTTTATTCTACATCATCAACAATACTGAAGCTTGGGTTGTAGCTAACTTTAAAGAAACACAATTAAATAAAATGGTTGTGGGACAAAAAGTAGGTTTAAAAGTTGATGCTTATCCTAATTACGAATTTCAAGGAACTGTATCTTCTTTCTCTCCTGCAACAGGATCTCGTTTTTCATTATTACCTCCTGATAACGCAACAGGAAACTTCGTAAAAACAATTCAGAGATTACCAGTAAAAATTACGATTGACGCATCTAACGATCCTGAAAAAGTAAAACTTTTAAGACCAGGAATGAACGTTGACGTTGATGTACATTTAAAATAAAATATGGCAGGAGCAGTACAAGCAGACGACGATTTAGTAGAATACGGTTTCAGACGTGTTATCATTACGATTACGGCAGTACTTTGTGCATTGCTAGAAATCGTAGATACAACGATTGTAAACGTAGCGCTAACGGACATGCGAGGAAGTCTTGGGGCGACCCTTACCGACGTAGCATGGGTAATTACAGCATACGCAATTGCGAATGTTATTGTAATTCCGATGACGAGCTGGCTATCACAGCAATTTGGACGACGTAATTACTTTGTGGCTTCCATTATAATATTTACAGTCTGTTCTTTTTTGTGTGGTAATGCCACCAATATTTGGGAACTTGTAGCCTTCCGATTCGTACAAGGTATGGGTGGTGGAGCGCTACTTGTAACAGCCCAAACGATTATTACAGAAAGTTACCCCGTAGCCAAACGTGGAATGGCGCAGGCTATTTACGGAATGGGTGTAATTGTTGGGCCAACTTTAGGTCCGCCTTTGGGAGGATATTTAGTTGATAATTATTCTTGGCCTTATATATTTTACATCAATATTCCACTAGGAATTATTGCTACGATTTTGGCTTTAACTTTTGTTAGAAGTCCGAAATATGGAGAAAAATTAAAAGCCAATCAGGTTGACTGGTGGGGAATCATTTTGTTGAGTGCCTTTATCGGATCTTTACAATTCGTATTAGAACACGGTCAGCAAGACGATTGGTTTAATGATTCTCTTATTGTAACACTAAGTGTTGTGACAGTTTTAGGATTGGTTTTATTTATTTGGAGGGAGCTTACATATAAATACCCAATTGTAAACTTAAGTGTTCTAAAAGACGGAAATTTAAGAATCGGAACTATTATGTGTTTCATTCTTGGATTTGGATTGTACGGTTCAACGTTAATTATTCCGATTTATACACAGTCTATTTTAGGATGGACCGCAACTGATGCCGGATTATTATTAATTCCTGGATCTATCACAACGGCGATTATGATGCCGTTTGTGGGTAATATGATTCAGAAAGGTGTTCCGCAAGGTTATATGGTAGGAGTTGGATTTTTAGTTTTCTTCTTCTTTACCTTTATGATGTATTCAAGAATGACGCCTGATACTGGTGTAGAACATATGTATTGGCCATTAATTTTGAGAGGAATTGGTCTTGGATTACTTTTCGTTCCAATTACTACGCTTTCACTTTCAACTTTAAAAGGAAAACATATTGGTGAAGGAGCTGCTTTTACCGGAATGATGCGTCAATTAGGAGGATCATTTGGTATTGCTATCATTACCACTTTTATTACACGTTTTAGTCAATCACACAGAGTAGATTTAATTAACAATTTAGATCCAGCAAAGTTTGATGTGCAACAACGCATTACAGGGATGCAACATGCCTTTATGGCAAAAGGATATAGCGCAGATGTTGCTTTGAAAAAAGCTTATCAAGCCATAGAATATTCGATAATGAAACAAAGTACTGTAATGGCCTACATGGATATTTTCATGTATTTAGGAATTATGTTTTTATGCTGTATACCGATTATTCTCTTTATCAAAAAAGGGAAGAACAAAATTAATGCAGCCGACGCAATGCATTAATAATAATAATAATTTTATAATACGCAGAAACGCCGAATTCATCATTTAGAATTCGGCGTTTATTTTTTAGTCGCAGTTCCCAGTAGCAGTATTCAGTTTATAACCTTTGCGTAAAACTTTATGTTTTATAGTTAAAAACTCAGAATCTTAGCAACTTAGAACCTCAGCATCTTTAAAAAAATTATCTTGTAAAAACCAAATGATTTCCTTTTGAAAGATTGGCATCAAATCGGTATCCTTCGTAATTGAAACCTTTTAAATTATCTATTGTTTCAGCATTTGTGTCTATAATATAACGCACCATCATCCCCCTCGCCTTTTTGGCAAAGAAACTGATCATTTTTAATTTTCCGTCTTTATAATCTTTAAAATCTGGAGTAATTACAGGAACTTTCAACGCTTTTACATCAACAGCAGAAAAATATTCGTTACTTGCTAAATTCACAAATAATTCTTCTTTTTTCAATTCTTTATTTAGAGCTTTTGTTACTGTTGGCTTCCAGAATTCGTGCAGGTTTTTAGATTCACCAACAGGCATTTTAGTTCCCATTTCTAAACGATACGCCTGCATCAAATCAAGAGGTTTTAAAAGTCCGTAAAGTCCAGATAAAATTCTCAGTTTATCTTGCAAAACATCTAATTTTTCTAACGGAATGGTATAAGCGTCTAAACCTGTATATACATCACCATCAAAAGTATAAATTGCCGGACGTGCATTTTCTGGTGTAAAAGGTGTTTTCCAGTCTTGATTCCTTTTCCAGTTTAAATCGGCTAGTTTGTCTGAGATCGACATTAGTTCTGATAATTCTGCCGGCTTTTTTGTTTTTACAACTTTATGAACCACTCTTGCTTCTTTCAAAAATGAAGGTTCAGTATATTGCGGAGTTGGTAATTCTTTTTCGAAATTCAAAGATTTCGCTGGAGATATAACAATTTTCATGTGTGCTTTTTTCTATGATTCAAAAATACAAATTGCATTTCTAAAAATTATTATTTGCAATTGATTTGTTCTATTGTTGTATTTTTTTTCGCCACGACCCGAGCGATAGCGAACAGGCGAAGCAATTACACAAATTTCCACGAATTGTTTTTTTTATAGCCACAGATTACAGGATTAAAAAGATTAAAAAAAATCTGTGTAAATCTTTTTAATCTGTGGCAAAAAAACTGTGCAAAAAAATAAATTCGTGAAAATTCGTGTAATTCATGGCAACCCTTTCTCAATTCACAAAAATCAATATCAAAAACTATTAATTTCTTCAAAAAAGTGAGCTCTAGATTATAAAAGGCATTTTCTATGTTGTAAATTTGCATGCATTTTATTTCGATTGAAATTTGAAATGTATTTTTTATTCAAAAATTGAATTCGTGGCGATACAAACAAACCATAAAACTGCTTTACAAAACAAAATCTTCGATATCATTTCGAAAGCTTCTCAGGAATTAAAAGTTGACTCTTATGTGATCGGCGGATTTGTTCGTGATTTGCTTTTAAATCGAGGTTCTAAAAAAGATATTGATGTAGTTGCTGTTGGAAGCGGAATCGAATTGGCTCTTAAAGTTTCAGATTTACTTCCGAACAAACCAAAAGTTCAAGTTTTTAAAACTTACGGAACAGCAATGCTTCGTTTTGAAGATACCGACATCGAATTTGTTGGAGCTCGTAAAGAATCTTATACTCGCGACAGCCGAAATCCAGTTGTAGAAAACGGAACTTTGCAAGATGATCAAAATCGTCGTGATTTTACGATTAATGCATTGGCTTTATCATTAAATGAAAATAATTTTGGAGATCTTTTGGATCCTTTTGACGGTTTAACCGATTTAAAAAACAAAACAATCAAAACGCCTTTGGATTCAGATATTACCTATTCTGACGATCCTTTGCGAATGCTTCGTGCGATTCGTTTTGCTACGCAATTGAATTTCGAAATTGAAGAAAATTCATTGAATGCCATTACAAAAAATGCAGAGCGTATCAAGATTATTTCTGGCGAAAGAATTGTAGACGAATTAAACAAAATTCTTTCTACTCCAAAACCTTCTACAGGATTTTTACTTTTATATAAAACGGGACTTTTAGATCTTATTTTACCTGAATTAACAGCTTTAAATCAAGTAGAAGAAATTGAAGGTCATACGCATAAAAACAATTTCTATCATACGTTAGAAGTTGTAGATAACATTTGCCCAAACACAGATGATGTTTGGTTGCGATGGGCAGCTTTATTGCACGATATCGGGAAAGCACCAACAAAACGTTTCACAAAAAAACAAGGATGGACTTTTCACGGGCATGAATTTCTAGGTGGAAAAATGGCGAAGAAAATCTTCGAACGTTTGCATATGCCTTTGAACCATAAAATGAAATTCGTTCAGAAAATGGTTATTATGAGTTCACGTCCAATTGTATTGGCGCAGGATATTGTGACCGACAGCGCAGTTCGTCGTTTGGTTTTTGATGCCGGCGAAGATGTAGAAGATTTAATGACTTTGTGTGAGGCCGATATCACAACCAAAAATCCAGCGAAATTCAAGAAATATCATAAGAATTTTGAAGTTGTACGCAAAAAGATTGTAGAAGTAGAAGAACGCGATCATGTACGTAATTTTCAGCCGCCAATTACGGGTGAAGAAATTATGGAAATGTTTGATTTGAAACCTTCACGCGAAATTGGCGTTTTGAAAGAAGCGGTAAAAGAAGCCATTTTAGAAGGCGATATTCCGAATGAATATCAGGCGGCTTATGATTTTGTGATTAAAAGAGCTGAAAAACTAGGCTTAAAAAAAGTTGAGAAATAAGTATTATTTAATAAAATGAAAAAAGAGAATAAATCAGTAATCATTTGGTTACTATCGGGTTGTGTTTTATTATTTTTAATGGTTGTTGTGGGCGGAATTACACGTTTGACCAATTCAGGTTTATCTATGACCGATTGGCATTTGGTAACCGACACATTTCCACCTTTAACAGAAGCCAAATGGCAGGCCGCTTTTGACGAATATAAAAAGTTTCCTGAATACCAAAAAATCAATATTCACAACGATTTCCAATTAGCCGATTATAAATTTATTTATTTCTGGGAGTGGTTTCACCGTTTTATCGGTCGTATTATCGGATTGGTTTTCTTTGTTCCATTTGTTTACTTTTTAGCTAAAAAGAAATTAGATACGCCAACCATAAAAAAATGCGTAGTTCTTTTGGCAATGGGAGGTTTCCAAGGCTTTTTGGGTTGGTTTATGGTTCGCAGCGGATTAATCGACAATCCAGATGTAAGCCATTTTAGACTTTCTTTACACTTAACTTTTGCTTTTATCACTTTCGCCTATACGCTTTGGGTAGCTTTAGATTTAATTTATCCTGAAAGAAATATCAATAAAATATTACCACTTCGAAAAATTGCACGTTATGCTTTAGTTGCACTATTAATTCAGATTATTTACGGTGGTTTTGTTGCGGGATTAAATGCAGGGTTAATTCACAATCACTGGCCTTTAATGAGCGATGGAGAATTTATTCATGAGTCGGTTTTTATTGAGCAATCTTCTTTAATCAAAAATTTAATTGAAGGAAAAAGCGGTGTTCAATTTGTACATAGAACTTTTGCTTATGTAGTTGTTGCGATTATTCTTTTTCTTTTCTTTAAAAGCAAAAAATATACGCTTACAAGAACTCAAGCAAACGGAATCAATACTTTAGTTGTTTTTGTATTCATTCAATTTTTACTGGGAGTTTTCACTTTATTGTACAGCGTTCCTTTGGCTTTAGGATTAATTCACCAGATTATGGCATTTTTCCTTTTGAGTGCGATGACGTTTACTTTGCATAGATTGAGCAAATAAAATCGAATATATATTAAAACATAAAAAAGCTGTCTCAAAAAGACAGCTTTTTTTGTAAGCTTCAGAGAAGCGAAATATTTATAGAAAAAGAAAGCTCCAGCGGAGCGACATATTTTTTTCATCCTTAATATATGCCGCTCCGCTGGAGCTTATTTTAATTGTTTATTGTAATTCTATAAATATTTCACCCCGCTGGGGTTATATTGAATTAAAATCTGTTGGATTTCTAATTTTAATAAAATCTATTACCCCAACCAAGCCTTAAAATCCTGCACTTTTTCTCGGCTCACAATTACCTCATCTTCTTTGTAAGTTGGTAAAATCACTTTAAGTCGAGAATTGGTATAAACCTGAATTTCTTTAATCGCTTTTAGCGGAACAATAAATTTTCTGCTTACGCGAAAAAAATCCTTCTTGTCTAATTCTTGCTCCAAAATTTCTAAAGTCGAATCAATCAAATAATCGCGATTGTCGTATGTATGAATGTATGTTCCTTTGTTTTCGCTAAAAAAACATTCAATTTCCTCAGTTGTAATTACTTTTAGATGCTGACCAATTTTTACCGTAAATCTCTTTTTATATTCCTTTTCAAAAGGATTTGAAAGCATTTGGCGAATCTGTTCAAAATCTAATTGCAGGTTTGAAGTTTCTGCTGTTTTCGGAATTCGCGTTTTATATTTAGAAACCGCAGTTTCCAAATCATCTTCATCAATTGGCTTTAGTAAATAATCTATGCTATTTAATTTAAAAGCCTTTAAAGCATATTCATCATACGCTGTTGTAAAAATGATTGCACTTTTGATATCAATCTTTTCAAAAATTTCAAAAGACAAACCGTCGGATAGCTGAATATCCAGAAAAATCAAATCCGGATGTGGATTGTTTTCAAACCATTCGATAGATTCTTCAACCGAATGAAGCATGGTTTCTACCGTAACATCTAACTTTTCAAGTTTTCTTTGCAGCAATCTTGCCGCTGGTTTTTCGTCTTCTATAATTAATGTAATCATTTACTATATGCTAAAATTTGAAAAAATATTAGTTCAAAGTTACTCCCATTTATTTTTATTTGCGGCGTCTTTATCCATATATTTCTGGATTTTCTTTTGCTCCCAATCCGAGTTAAAGAACCATTCAGAAGCAAAAACAGATAATCCATGTGCTACCAAACCAATTCCCCAAAAGAATGCTGTAGAATAAGTATGCCATTCAGATAAACCGCTGAAATCGATTCCGCTTCCTAAATGATTTCTACTTAAACTTGATACAATAATAATCATATTTACAATTACATAAACCTTCAAATGGGAATAAAATCCTTTTATTTTTTTTACTTTTTGATAGGCTGCATTGTAACTTTCGTCGTTAGTATATTCTCCAGAATGCTGTTTTGCATATTCTTCGTACATATCTCTTCTAAAACGTCCCATAACTATATTTTTTAATAAATTATTGCCACTTGTTTTTATTCTCTTTTTCTTTCTCCATAAATTCCTGGATCTTTCTTTCTTCCCATTCTTTGCCCATTCCAGGAAAAACTTCAAAAACTTTTAATCCATGAAAGATAACACCAACTCCCCACCACAAAAGCGGCCAGAAAAACCATAAATATTGCGGTGATGTATATAAATTGATAAAGATTAAAATCGCGTTTACTAATATATAAGAAACCAGATTTCCATAAAATCCTTTAATATTTTCGACTTTCTTTTTAGCCGCAATATATCTTTCCTCTTCGCTTAAATTCCTTTCCATGACTATTCCCATTTTTGTTTTTTATATTTTTTTTCTAAGATGCTTTTCAATTTACGTTGTTCCCATTGTGTGCCAAAAATTTTGTAAGATGCAAACATATCAATAGCAGAACCAAGTATTACCGCCGACCAAATAATCATAACCACCCAATTGATGTATTTTATTGGAAAAAAATGAAGTGGCAGATTGGTATATTCTTTCAGAAGAAATACAATCATCGAAATTACATAAACGAATAAATGATTGTAAAAAGACTTCAGCTGCGTCACTTTTTTGCTGGCCATTTCCTTCAAAATAGTTTGTTCCTGATTGTTACTCAAATTTGTTTCCATGATTACTTTCAAATCTACGTTTATTTTCTTTTTCTAAAAGTTCTTGTATTTTTTTATCCTCCCATTTTCTATTAAAAAAAGGCGGATATTCAAAAGCTTTTAATCCGTGTAAGATTATCGCAATTCCCCAACCCATTACCGACCAAATCCACCAGAGATATTCTGGAGAAACCATGTAATTGACCACAATTACAATTGGGTTGCACAAAACATATACGGTAAGATGTTCATAAAACTCTCTTATTTCTTTTACTTTTTTCCGAGCATCATAATAACGGTCCGCTTCAGTAAAATCTTTATCAGTCATTATTTCCACGTTTTTTGTTTATTATCTCTTTCCAAAATTTCTCTTATTTTACGTTCTTCCCAGTCTGAACTGTATCCAAAAACTTTAAAAGCATGCATGACAACTCCAAATCCCCATCCTAAAGCTGAAAACCAAAACCATTGAAATCCTGGTGAAAATTTTAAGTTGATAAAAACTAAAAACGGAATCACACAACAGTATGCTATAATATTTCCGTAAAAACCTTTTAGTTCTTCTACTCTTTTTTTGGCTCTATAATATGCTTTTGCTTCATCTGTATATTCTGCACTCATTTCCATAACTGTAATTTGTTTGGTTAAAATTGGAATTCTAACCGTGAAATTCTTTTCGTCTTGATCAATTTTCACTCTTCGGTCGGTTACAATTCCGTAACGGTTTACAATATTCTGCAATCCAACACCTTGTCTGTCTTGCAAAACTTCTTTTTTCTGAAGATCATTTTGAATTGCCAGATAATCTCCATCAATAAATATTCTAATATGCAATGGTTTTTGTTCGCTTACAATATTGTGTTTTACTGTATTTTCTAATAAAAGCTGTAAAGAAAGCGGAACCACTTTGGCTTCTGGATTACTATTTTCTGTTGGCAATTCGTAAAACAAACTATTTTCGAAACGCATTTTCAGCAAGTTCATATAGGTTTTTGCGAATGATAATTCGTCTTCAACAGAAACCAATTCTTTATCTTTTTGCTCTAAAACATATCTGTAAATTTTAGATAAAGAAGTAGTAAAACGTTGCGCATTATCAGGATTTTCTTCGATCAAAGAACTTAAAACATTTAAACTATTAAATAGAAAATGCGGATCAATCTGGTTTTTTAAACTTTCGAATTTTGCGCTGGCAGTTCCGGCGATAATTTTTTGCTGTGTAATTTCAACTTTTGAAGCTTTTTTCCACTTTACCATGAAACTTCTGGCTTGTAAAAAAGTGGAAACTCCTAATGATAAAATGATATAAAAAAGATGTACCCATATCATTCTTCCTCCCAAAAACACCTCTAAACTTACATCTTGCAATACCACAAAAATGAAATAGTTTATGGCTAAAACTACGGGAACGGTGTACAAAACAGTTACTAGAATTCCGTAATAAACTCTAAGATTTGTTTGTTCTAGCCAATCCCATTTTTTATCTAGAAGTACATTAAGAAAACCGTTTCCAAAACCCAATCCGAAAGAATAAAGACAGCTTATAAAGAAAGTTAAAAGAACATTTCTAACATTTAAATCATCTCCTAAAGAAGCAGAAAATATTACGGCAAAGATCATAGAAATCTTGAAACAGACTATTGTTCCACTTTTCAGATCGGTAAATGTTCTTTCTTTCATTATATGCTGCTTATATTAGTTTGTTATTTACAAGTTTTTTGAATTTCCAAAGCTCTTTCTAATCCCCATTTTGGAGAAAAAGGTGTTGCTGGTTTAAATGTATTAAAAAGTTCAATAGATTTATCAATTTGCGCGCATAAAGGTTTTGTATCAACTCCTGTCCATTTTGCGCCTCCTAATTGGTAATCAGCTTCTCCAAAAACAGCTCTAGGATTGTTCGGATCTAACGCTTTTGCTTTCGCGTAAGCTTCCATAACTTTACCAGAATATTTCATTCCATTTGTCATAGGATCTGCCACAACATATCCAGTGTAGATTAGAGCCTGCATTACGTATAATTCTGAATTGCTTTGATCTTTTATCAATTCTACATCCAAAGCGTCTTGTGCTTTTGTCAATAAAAGAGTAATTTTTGTTTTGTCTTTTTCTGTAAATACTGCCGTTGTATTGATTAAAGCGATGTAATAGTTTGGCAGATAACTGTTTTTTTCAGCAGCAGCAATTCTTTCAAATAATTGAGAAGCTTCTGTATTTTTTCCTTCTTTCCAAAGCCCAAAAGCTTTTGTCATTCCTTGTTCAAATTGTGTTTGTGCAGATAATAAACTGCAAACAAATAATGTAATAACAGTGATAATTTTGGTCATGATTTCTTTTTTTTAAAGTTACTAAGGTTCTGAGGTTCTAAGTTTTTTTCTGATTGATAATTAAAACTTCTTTTTTAGGTTCAAAGGTTCAGAGTTGCAAAGGTTCAGAGGTTTGATTTTCTTATTATTAACATTCAAAAAACTTTGAACCTTTGTTACTTTGCTTCTTTGTTCCTTTTAATTTATACTTCAAAAGTATATCGGTTTTTACTCTTATAAAATTAAATAATACTGAGTTGTTGATTTTGGTTACTGAATTGTTTTTTTTTGAGGGGCAAAGGTTTAGAGGTACAAAGGGACAAAGGTTTTTCTACTAAAAATCAACTCATTTCAATAACCTCTGAACCTTTTTCACTTTGTACCTTTGAACCTAAAAACTATAAGTTTTTTAACTGATTCTCATTTTTATTCTGACTAATCGTCCAGAAGAAGCCTACGAAGAAAAACCTGTCTGCTGTCGGAATTATAGCTTGTCTTTGATAAACTCCACTTGCGTCTGGTGTTCTGGCATAATCGTATCCAAAAACATTTTGAGTTCCTAAAATATTTGAAACTGAGAAATAAAGGATTTTTTGCGTTGTCAATAAATATGCCCAGTTGAAACTCAAACTATTGTACGATTTTGTTTTTCCGTTCATAAATTGTGTTTGGTTCGGATCATTGTACGGTCGTCCTGAACTAAAACTATTTGTAAATCCGATTTGTGATTTCCAATCTGTAATGAAATATTTTGTCACCACAGATAGATTATGATTGGCAACAAAACTAGGAGTTACCATATTTGGAAAGTTTTTATACTGTCTTTCTGAATCGATGTAAGAATAAGAAATCCAATATTCTAAGTTTTTGTACAAATTACTGTCTCTCCAAAGCAAATCAAAACCTTTTGCATAACCCGATCCGTTGTTATTAAAAACCGAATTGTATTGAATATCTCTTGTATCGTACTGAACCAAATTGCTATAATCTTTATAATATAATTCTGTTCTAAGCAATTGTCCAGGTTTTGTAAACGTATAATTCAAAATATAATGTTTTGCTTTTTCACTTTCAAACTGATGATATTTAGAATATTTAATATAATCTACAACCGGTGTCTGCGTAAAATCTCCGTAAGCAAAAGAAAATTGACTGCTTTTTGAAACTTTATATCCTAAAGAAGCCCTTGGCGCAATGTTATTTTCATTTAATAAACTATTGTTAGAATATCTTAAACCAACTTTTAAAGCTAAATTTTTTGAGAATGCAATATCTCCTTCTGCATAAGATGCAAAAATATTAGAGTCGTAACCGTTGGCAACATTTAGAGAAGCGTTGTCAGCAATATCTTCATTAAATTTTGTAATGAAATAATCTGCTCCAAAAGAAAATTTAAAATAGTTTGAGAATTTCTTTGAGAATTTTAATTTTAACTGTGCTGCATTTTCCTGATTATTAATTCCAGTAATATCATATTTCAATTTGTTTTTGCTGTAACCATAACTAACTCCAGAAGTTAATTGCCAACCTGGTCCGATACTTCCTTTGTAAGATGAATTCAAATAGAAGTTATTATTGTTCATATCCGTTCTAATCGGATTTTCAAAATTGATGTTTTTCTGATTTAAATCGAATCTTTCAGAATCAAAAGAAGCATATAATTTAAATACTCCGTTTGTAAATTTATATCTGTAAACCGTTTCTCCTCCAAGCGATTGATACGGATTATTCCAATCTACATTTTGTGGAATTACAGCTTGATAAGGTGCAAGATTTACATACATTGCATTAACACTCAATGAGCTTTTTTCCCATTTTTGAGTATTTCCTAAACTCAAACCAACCGTCATAAATCCGATATCTGTTTTTTCGTGATCTTCTTCGTCATTCGTATTCAAAAGCAAAACACTCGATAATGCTTCGCCGTATTCTGCAGAATAACCTCCAGTAGAAAATGCGATTCCGCTAAATAAGAAAGGAGAGAATCTGCTTCGAGTTGGTAAATTATTTGTAGTTGCACCGTATGGTTGCGCTACACGAATTCCGTCTACAAATGTTTGTGTCTCATTTGCTTCTCCTCCGCGCACAAACAAACGTCCGTCTTCACCCACGCTTTGAGTTCCAGGCAAAGTTTGTAAAGCAGCCACGATATTTCCAGCTGAACCTGCCGTTGTTACAATATCTAGTGGTTTTAAAACAGAAACTCTTGCTTTTTCTCCAGATTCTAAAGTTCCAGCGGTAATAACAACTGCATCTAAGGCATTTACATTTTCTCTTAATTTTACAGTTTGATCTTTATAATTCGCAACATCAATTTCTTGTTTGAATGTTTCAAAAAGTAAAAAACTAACCACTAAAAATTTATTTCCAGTTTCAGTAGTTTCAAAAGAAAAATCTCCTGTTTCAGAACTTGTTGCTCCGTCGTAAGTTCCGTCAATATAAATATTAGCACCTACAACTGGTTTTCCTTTTTGGTCTACAACTTTTCCCGAAATAGTATTCTGAGCAAAAATTAAAGCTGTAAAAAATAAAAAGCTAATGGTAAAAAATAATTTGGTTTTCATATCATCTTTGGTTTTGATGAGGCAAATATATTTTAACATTAAACGTTAAAAAATATATAATAACCCAATTGTAGAATTTCGAGGATGAGTTGTAAATGACTAATTTGTATCTTAGCTAGGAATTCCAAAAAATTACCATTTATGTCAGAAAGCACAAGAATTTCAAATTTATATCAATCCATTTATAATGGAAATCCTTGGCTAGAAGTTAATCTAGCCAACACTTTACAAAATGTAACGGCAGAACAAGCTTACAAAAAAATAAATCCAAATTTGAACACGATTTGGGAAATAGTGAATCATTTAATTCAGTGGAGAAGAAATATTTTAGAACGTATGCAAGGAGAAGTTATCAAAACTCCAGATCATAATTATTTTGTTCCCGTTATAGATCCTTCAGAAGCTGCTTGGGAACAATCGCTTCAAACATTGGCAAAATCGCAAGAATCTTGGAATACCTTTTTTGAAACTTTTGATGACGCTGATTTAGCAAAAATCTATGTTAATAATGGTCATAGTTATTACGAACATTTGCACGGAATTATTCAGCACGATGTGTATCATTTGGGGCAAATTGTTATTTTAAAGAAACTGCTTTAGTTAAGATAAGATTTCCATAATATTGTCATTTCGAGGAACGAGAAATCTTCGTAAGTAATTCGACAAAGATTGACGATTTCCTCACGGAGTTTCTTGTGAAGATTCCTCCTTCGTCGGAATGACAAAAATGAGACTCAGATTAATTTTAAAACTTAAATTATAAGATGAAAACCTCAATTTTTATTCTAGCCTTTTTACTTTTTAATACTGTCGCTTTTTCACAAGAAACCGAGGCGAAATATGATGAAGCTTTAGCAAAATCGCTTCACGCCGACGAATACGGAATGAAGAAATATGTTTTTTGTCTTTTAAAATCTGGAAGCAATACAACGGCTTCAAAAGAAGAAAGCAAAAAGTTGTTTGAAGGTCATATGGCTAATATTAATAAATTAGCTAAAGAAGGAAAACTAGTTGTTGCTGGACCTTTCATGAAAAATGACAGAAACTATCGAGGCATTTATGTATTTAATGTAGAAACTGTCGAAGAAGCAAAAAAATTGGTAGAAACAGATCCTGCTATAAAAGCCAATTTACTCGAAGCAGAATTAACGCCTTGGTATTGTACCGCAGCTTTGCAGGAAACGGTAAAAATACATGATAAAATTGCCAAGACGAAAATGTAAATAATGAAAACAGAAAAAGAAAAAATGATCTCTAGCGAATATTACAACGCTTTTGATCCAGAATTACTAAAAGGTCGTCGCGCCGCAAAAAACCTTTTACACAGCTTAAACGTAAAAGAATATCGAGTTACCAAAAAAGCAAAAGAAATTTTAAAAGAACTGATTCCAAATGCTGGAGCTGGTTTATATATAGAACCTCCTTTCCATTGCGATTATGGTTATAATATTTTTGCTGGTGAAAACGTTTATTTTAATGTGAATTGTGTGGTTTTGGATTGCGCACCAGTAAATATTGGTTCAAATGTATTTATTGCACCAAATGTTCAAATTTATACTGCATCGCATCCGCTTGACGCTGAATTAAGAAAAACATTAGAAAATGCTTATCCTGTCACAATTGGAGATGATTGCTGGATTGGCGGAAACTCGGTTATCTGTCCAGGCGTAACAATAGGAAAAGGTTGTGTTATTGGCGCTGGATCTGTAGTAACAAAAGATATTCCAGACAACTCGCTTGCGGTTGGAAATCCTGCAAAAGTTATCCGAAAATTAAATCAAGAAACTGAATCAAAATCATAATGCTTACACTTAATAAAGTTCATCATATTGCCATTTTATGTTCTGATTACGAAAAATCGAAATATTTCTATACACAGATTTTAGGTTTAACCATTATTCGTGAAATTTACCGCGAAGAACGCCAATCTTATAAATTAGATTTGGCTTTGAATGGTTCGTATGTTGTTGAATTATTTTCATTTCCAAATCCGCCGCAAAGACCTTCTAGACCCGAAGCAGTTGGTTTAAGACATTTGGCTTTTGAAGTTATAAATTTAGAAGAAACTATTGCTTTTTTAACTTCAAAAAATATAGAATCAGAGCCAATTAGAATTGATGAAACTACTGAAAAACGTTTCACTTTTATTGCTGATCCAGATTTGTTACCGATTGAGTTTTATGAAAGATAAGTTTTTGCCACAAAGGCACTAAGAACGCAAAGTTTTCTCTCATTTTTTGTCATTTCGACGAAGGAGAAATCTCCATAAGAAGCTCTACAAAGATTGGCGATTTTGATTGCGGAGTTACTTGTGGAGATTTCTCCTTCGTCGAAATGACAAACTTTGACTTTAACCATCCATTTTAAAAAAAAACTTTGTGTCTTAGCGCCTTCGTGGCAAAACAACACATCGAAAGAATTTTCTTGTTTATATCCATTTTAACACACTAAAATAAAGATTTCCTAGAAAAAACCGATTTTGATGCTTAATTTTGTAATCCGCAGAAAAAAAATGCGGATTTCTTAATCTTATTCTGATGAACAAAACGGCGCAAATCAAAAAAAATCATCAATTCATTAAATTCCGAAAATTAGTTATTGTTTCTATTTTAATTGGCTTTCTTTCAGCCTTTCTCGGAATTTCACTAAAAAAAATAACCGAATATTACGAAGAAATCTTCTTTCACGAAGTTTCAGTTCATCCTATATTTTACATCATTTTTCCTGTTTTCGGATTATCTGTAATTTATTTTTTAAGACAATACCTTTTTAAGAAAAAAGAAAACAAGGGAATCAAAGAAGTTTTTGAAAGTACTGCTTCAAAATCTAAAAATCTTCCTTCTTATAAAATTCCATCACACTTTATCAACGGATTATTAACGGTTATTTTTGGAGGATCAACAGGAATCGAAGTTTCTACCGTTGTTGCGACGGCGACAATTGGTTCTGTGGCACACGAAAAAGAAAATGTTTTCCGTCAATATAAAACAGAATTAATTTGCGCGGGAGTTGCGGCAGGAGTTACGGCACTTTTCAGCAGTCCAATTGCGGGAGTTTTATTTGCTTTCGAAGTCATTTCCAAAAAAGTAACACGAGCATTCATCATTTCAAATTTAATTGCCGTTTCTATTGCTTTTGGATTATTGTCAATTTTGAAAGAAGAACCGTTGTTTGCAGTTTCAATCACAACATGGCATTTAAAAGCCATTCCGTATTTTATTCTTTTAGGAATTTTAGCAGGAATGAATTCTGTTTATCTAACACGTTGTGTATTATTTTTCAAATCTCAATTCGGAAAAATCGATACACATTATTATAAAATCATTCTAGGATCTGCTGTTTTAAGTCTTTCCTTATTCTTTTTTCCACAATTATACGGAGAAGGCTATCATGCAATTAAAGGTATTTTTGGAAATGCGCATCAAGCTCAATTGACAATTACTTTAGCACTTACATTTATCGGAATTTTAATTCTAAAACCAATTGTTACCTCAATAACATTGGCTTCAGGCGGTGACGGCGGTGTTTTTGCGCCAAGTTTATTTATCGGAGCATTTTTAGGATTGTTATTGGCTTCAATTTTAAATAGTTTTTTTCATGTAAATGTAATTCCGGTTAACTTTATGATTATCGGAATGGCAGCGGTTTTAAGTGCCAGTATTCATGCGCCTTTTACTGCCATTTTTCTAGTTTGCGGATTAACGAACGACTATACTTTATTTTTCCCAATTCTTGTAGTTTGTTTGATTTCAAAATTTACTGCAAAAACGATTTATCCATACACAGTATACAGTTATTCGCCAAGCTTAATCAAATAAACTCAAATTAATTAGCTACAGATTTTCAAAGCAATAAAGTCTAAAATAATATACCTCAAAGTGTATTTAAAAACATAACGAGCAAAATAATACCACACTATGCCCACTGAAAAAATAAAAAGAAGCTATCGCAAAACACGTTATATTCTTTACAAAGAAACCCTAATAGATTATAAAGAACATTTCTGGTCTTTCTTAGGTTCTTTTGTTGGAATCGGAATTTTGGCTTACGTTCAATCTATACATTTTTCTGGTCCAGATGCGGTTTATTTAATTGGTTCTTTCGGAGCTTCGAGTGTATTGGTTTACGGAATTATTCAGAGTCCGTTTTCTCAGCCTCGAAATTTAGTTGGCGGACATGTAATTTCGGCTCTTGTTGGCGTTACAGTCAATAAACTTGTCCCAGACATTATGTGGATTGCGGCACCTTTAGCAGTTTCTTTTGCCATTATTTTAATGCAGATTACTAAAACGCTTCATCCGCCAGGAGGCGCAACGGCCTTAATTGCAGTTATTGGAACAGAAAAAGTAAAAGCCCTTGGTTATATGTATGTTCTTTCTCCAGTTTTTACAGGAGTCATGATTTTACTTTTAACTGCCTTGGTTTTTAATAATATGACTTCAAGCAGAAGTTATCCTAGTCACAGTACTTACCACAAACATTATCATAAAATTAGAAAGAGATTGACTGGGAGGTAATTGTTCTCTTCTATTCAACTTTCACCCTGAGCGATCCCGAGGCTTCGGGAGAAGGGCGTTCCAATTGGACTGGGGCTTCGACTTCGCTCAGCCTGACAATAGAAATCATCTAGTCAAGAAAATCAAAAAATCTTTTCAACAAATCGTAATTCATAATTCGTATTTCATTTTTTATATTTTACCTTTGACCTCTCAATAAAAACAAAGATTATGGTTTATAAATTTAGAGTTATTCTAGACGCCGAAGAAGATATTTTTAGAGACATTGCTATTCTTGAGGAAGATACACTTGAGGATTTACACAATGCAATCTTCAACGCTTTTGGTTTTGACGGATCAGAAGTGGCTTCATTTTATACTTGTGATGATACTTGGAATCAGGAAGATGAAATTCCTCTTTTTGATACAGGCGATGTTCCTGGCGAAATGAGAACCATGAACGATTATCCATTGTCTAGTATTTTAGATAAAGAAAACACAAAAATTATCTATGTTTATGATTTCATCAGTATGTGGACTTTCTTAGTAGAATTGGCTGCGGTTGAAGATGAAACGGTTGGCGCAACTTATCCTGAAACTTTATTCTCTCACGGAGAAATGCCAGACGAAGCTCTTGAAAAAAACTTCGAAGCCGATGATATGCACAACGATATCTACGGAGAATTTGAAGACGATTTAGACGAAGATGATCTTGATATGTTCGAAGGAGACGATAGCTTCGAAGATTATGGATTTGAGGAGAATTGGAATTAGTTTTTGAGGTTCTAAGGTTCTGAGAGGCTAAGGTTCTAAGATTTTTCTTTTGAAAGATTTTTCTTATTTTTATATTTAATTTAAAAATGAAAAATGAGCAATTTTAGAACTTTAATAATTTGGCAAAAATCGATGGCCTTAACGACCAAAATTTATTTTTCAACAAACAATTTCCCAAAAGAAGAAATCTTCGGATTAACTTCTCAAATTAGACGTAGCTCGATTTCTATTCCAAGTAATATTGCAGAAGGATTTGGAAGAGAAAGTGATAAAGATTTTTTACGCTTTCTAAATATTTCTGTTGGGTCTTTATTCGAAATGCAGACTCAATTAGAAATCGCAAAAAATATATCTTTTCTAAAAGAACAAGATTTTAACAATTTATATGAGGACAGCCGCGAAGTAGAAAGAATGTTAGTTTCTTTTATTAATAAAATAAAGGATAGAAACTAAACCGTAGTACCTTAGCATCTCAGAACCTCAGCACCTTAAAAAAAATGATCAACCTTTTCAACACCCACATCGAGACGCTGGCGATACACCGCGTAGGAAACAAAAGCCGTAACGAAGCAATTTTTTTATCGGAGCAGCCATTTAATTTAAATGACGAAATTGTTCCTTTGATAAAAGAATTCTTTTTTAAGCCTTTTAGAGAAAAAGAAGAAAACTATTATCAGTTTGCACACGAAGTGGACTTGGATTACAACGACATGTTCAAATATGCAACTGAGATTTTTGCGAATCCATCTAGTGTACATGAGGTTTCTAAAAACATCACTAAACATTTATACGAGCAGTCAAATCATCCGCATATTAAAAACGGAGAAGTTTATGTAACATATTTGACGAACTTAAGCATTGATAACAATGTTGTTGATGCAATCGGAATTTTTAAAAGTGAATTGCAAGCTGACTTTTTACAATTTGAAGAAAAAAACAGCAACCTTGAAATGATTCTGCAACAAGGAATCAACTTGAATAAATTAGACAAAGGATGTTTGATCTTCAATTATAAAAAAGAAGAAGGATACAAAATTTTAACTGTTGATAGCAACCGTTACGACGCGCGTTACTGGTTAGAGCACTTTTTGTCTGTTGATGCTTTTGAAGATGAAAATTTCATCACTAAAAAATATTTAAAGTTCTGTCAAAACTTCGCAAAAGACGTTGTTTTGCCAGCAGAAGATAAGAAAGAGGAAGTAATGTTTATGAACCGATCTGTGAATTATTTCGCTAAAAATGATCAGTTTGAAGAACAGAATTTCTTGAATGAAGTATTAGACAATCCTGATTTGATTCCTGAATTTAAAAACTATAAAGTTGATAAAGGAGAAAAATACAGCATCGAAGATGTAACCTCATTCCCAATTGCCAACGCTGCCGTTTCTGACGCTAGAAAATCGATTAAAAATGTGATTAATTTAGATACTCACATCCAAATCAAAATGGATTTTATTAATCCTGAAAGTGCAGAAAAATTTGTTGAAAAAGGCTGGGATGAAGAAAAGCAAATGTATTACTACTTAGTTTACTTCAATAAAGAAGAAAAAAGCTAAGAAGTTTTCATTTTCTATTACTTACTTAAAACAAAAAACGGCAGTTACAAACGTAACTGCCGTTTTTACTTTTAGCTTCGGACAAGCGAAATCTTTATAGTTAAGAAGAAATATTTACAATATAAAACTCCAGAGGAGCGACATATATTTATAAATTAAAAAATATATGTCGCTCCTCTGGAGCTTTTTCTTTGGTGTTCTTGAAATTCTATAAATATTTTACCACGCTGGGGTATTTTGACATTTTTTTGTAGAATATTATATTTAAATAAAAAAGGCAATTACGATTTGTAATTGCCTTTTTTTATTTGCTATAATTCTTTCTAAAATAAAGAGAAAATAGCTTTTAGAATATCATCGTAAACTTGTTTGTCTTTCTCGCCTCCTCTCGCCAAAACCCGAATTCCAGAATAATTGTTAAAGATAAAACGGGCAAGCGATCTGGCTTCTTGTTTATCTGAAATCTGACCTGACTCCTGCCCCTTTTTTACGGCATTATAGAAAATATCTTCAACCGATTTTTGATTATCGTGAACAATTTTTCCAATTTCAGGATCGTGCATCGCCAATTCAACAGCAGAATTTACCATAAAACAACCTTTTGTAATGTTGTCTTGAAGACTTTCTAAAACAGCTTGCTTGAAAATTTCTGTAATCGTTGTTCTGATATTTTCAGAGTTTTCAAAAAGCTGAATTAAACTTTCCTGATTTTGCTGCTGATAGCGTTTTAAAGACTTTACAAAAAGCTTTTGCTTATCGCCAAAAGTATCATACAAACTCGAACGGCTTAAACCTAAATGCGTTACCAAATCTTGTGCAGAAGTTCCGTTGTAGCCTTTGTGCCAAAAAATTTCAATTGCTTTCTCTAAAGCCTGATCTTCGTTAAATTCTTTCGTTCTAGCCATCGCTTCAAAATTAAATCAATTTCCAAAGATACTAAAAATACGGAACAATCGTTCCTGAATTAGTCAAAAAAATTATAATACTGTATTTACAGTAAGTCCACCGTCAACAACAATTTCAGTTCCTGTAATAAATGAAGCATCATCTGAAGCTAAAAAACTGATTGTTTTAGCAACTTCTGCTGCTTGTCCAAAACGTTTCAATAAAATTTTGTTTCCTAAAGCTGCGCCTAAACCTTCAACTTCTTCTTTTTCCAAACCTACTTTGCCGTATAATGGAGTTTCAATTGGACCAGGAGAAACTGCATTTACTCTAATTTTTCTCGGTGCCAATTCTGCTGCAAAAATTTTGTTTAATGATAAAACTGCTGCTTTACTTGCTCCATATACACTAGAACCTGGCATTCCTAATTGTGCATTTACAGAAGTATTGAAAATAACAGAACCACCATCATTTAAAATTGGCAATACTTTTTGAACTGTAAAATAAACTCCTTTTACATTCACATTCATGATATTGTCATAATGATCTTCTGAAGCTGAGTCAACTGGAGCAAAAGCTGCAATTCCAGCATTCAAGAATAAAATATCAACTTTTCCGAATTGTGCTTTTACTTGTTCTACTAAACTGTCAATTGATTTTAAATCAGATTGATCGGCAACAATTCCAGTAACGTTTAATTCAGTTTCTGCTTTTGCTAAAGCCTCTTTGTTTCTTCCTGTTACAATTACTTTTGCCCCTTTCGATAACAAGTCAGCAGCTGCTGCGTATCCTATTCCACTGTTTCCACCTGTCACGATTGCTACTTTGTTTTCTAAATTTTTCATTTTATAATTTTTTAAGTTATTGATTATTCAATTATTATGATACAAAGATATAATAACGGAACGATCGTTCCGTTATTATTTATGTTAAAAATAAGTTAATTTTTAAATAATACTTTTTCAAGCCTTTATTTATAAAGGATATAATTATTTAGTTATAAAGGAAAGAAATCGTAAAATGCCATAGATTCTTAATTTATCATTAATTTTGCATTAAAAATAAACTAAGATGGATATTCAATTTTTCAAAGAAAGTCCTTTTGCCACCATAATCTCTTTTCATAAGCTAATTGAATCTTTTGAAGAAATTGCTTTGTCTGATGTTGATTACAGATCAAATTACGCCAAAGCTATTTTAGAACAGATCGATTTGATTCCAGAATTACGAACTGGAATTACCGATTATTCTGTCATTAAAGACAATGAAGCTTTAATCAAAAATATATTAGCCGATTTATTTCCGACTGCATTGACGCACAACGAGATTAAAGCAGTAACGATTCCGTTTCAAAATATTTCTTTTAATTATACAGAGCGTTTCAAGAAAATCTTGAAAAATGCAGGAGATGAATTTTATATGGAAATTCGTGATTTTAGCGAACATCAATTCTATATCAATAACTGCTGTTTGATTCTTAGCTATTATTACAATCAGCATATCGACTTTAATCAGCCTTTTTTCTACGATATTCCAGATGAAAATGGTGTAGAAAGGCATTACAGAATTTTGTACAATGCTGATTTCATGGAAATTATTCCAACTAAAAATGCTATTGAGTTGACTCAAGAAGATATTGATCAGCTTATTGACAATTATAATGATATTGATTTATGGAAATCTAAATTCCCAAAAGGAAGCTGGATTTTAAGAGGTTTCGGAATTGTTTCTTTATTTGACGCTACGACAGAAAGTGCAATTTCTACTTTAAAAAGTAATTTGCTAAAACCTGGCGCAACAACCGCTACTTCAGGAGAGGAGATTTCTAACATATTTCAGTCTATTTTTAATCTTGCGAATCTAAAAGTCGGTTTTATTATTTACAATCCCGAAGAAGAGAAATTTCTCAGACCTGAAAAATATGACACACAACTTAGAAGTTTTTTACTTTCGACCGAACAGGAATTAGATTGTAAAAATGCTTTTTTTGGGTGTTCATTCGAAAATTTATTGGACAAGAATGAGCCTTTTGTAATTTCTAATGTCAAAAAATTCACAGAAGAATCAACAAATAAAAGACTGGGCGAACATTTATTAAAGCAAAATATTCAAAGCTGTATTTTTGCTCCAGTTATAAAAGACGGTCATTTGTTGGGTGTTGTAGAATTAGTTTCTGAAAAGCCAAGAGATTTAAATAGTGTAAATGCCACAAAACTGGATTTAGTTCTGCCGTATTTAACAGACACAATTGATCGTTATAATACGGATATGCAGCATCAAGTTGAAGCTATTATTCAGCGTGAGTACACTACAATTCACCCAAGTGTATATTGGAAATTTAAAAAAGAATCTCAGAATTACTTTCAAAACCTAAATCATACAAAGGATTATATTTTTAAGGAAATTGTTTTTAAAAATGTATTTCCGCTTTATGGACAAATTGATATTAAAGGTTCGTCTGAACATCGAAATGAAACTGTAAAAACTGATTTAAAAAGTCAGCTTACAGCTCTTTTGGAAATCTTTGACAATCAAAAACCTAACTCTAATCTAGTTCTTTTAGAACAAAGAAAGTTTGAATTAGAATCGCTTAGAAGTGAATTGGATTTTCCTTTAAAAGCAGATACAGAACAACATATTCAGCGTTATATTGAAGAAGAAATTCATCCGATTTTAAAAAACACAAAAGGCAGCGCTAAAGACGAAAAATTAGCAGAACTTTATTTTGAAAAGCTAGATGAAAAAACTGGAATGTTTTATCATGAAAGAAAAAAGTTTGATAACGCAATGTCTATTATCAATAAAAGACTTGCAACTGTTTTAGATAAAAAACAAGTTGAAGCGCAACAAATATATCCACATTATTACGAACGTTTTAAAACGGATGGTGTAGAACATAATTTATACATTGGAGCTTCAATTTCGCCAACTAGACCGTTCGATATTATGTATTTGCATAATCTTCGTTTGTGGCAATTGCAGACTTTATGCGAAATGGAATTGGAACATCACGAACTTAAAGAATCGCTTCCATACGAATTGGATGTTACTTCACTGATTTTGGTTTTCAGTTCTCCGCTTTCTATTCGTTTTAGAATGGATGAAAAACGTTTTGATGTTGACGGAACATATAATGCAAGATATGAAGTCGTAAAAAAACGAATTGACAAATCGAACATTAAAGGAAGTAACGAAAGAATTACTGAAAAAGAGAAAATTACAATTGTTTATTCTCAAAATAGTGAAGAAGCTGAATACTTAAAATATATAAAATACCTGCAACACAAGAAAATTTTAGAACCTGCGATTGAGCAATTTGAAGTAGAAGATCTTCAAGGTGTTTCTGGCTTGCGAGCGATTCGAGTTAAAGTAATTAATAATACTTCAAATTCGAAGACCAAAAAAATAACCTATCAAGATTTATTAGATGAGCTCAACTAAAAGTTGAGCTTTTTTTTTAAACACATAGAAACATAGATTTTGAAACTTAAAAAAGGCGTTTCACTTGCATCAATTCACATAGCTATGTGTGAGAAACTAGTTTCTTTTTTAATTCTTTTGTAGATAAAGAGAAAACTATGTTTCTATGTGTTTAAAAACATTTCTGTATAAAAAAAGCTTTGTCAAAGTTTTAAACTTTGACAAAGCTGCTAATCTTTAAAATATGTTTTAAAATTTAAATCGATTTAAAAGCAATTACAAACGAAATAACCGTTATAATTAATCCGAACATAAAAAAGTTATAGGCAATTCGGAGTAGATTGTATTTTCGTTGCAAAACCAATCCAAGATAATATAAATCTTTAATCATAGTTGAATAAAGATAATCTCTGTCTTTCATCATTTCATTCATTGCCCAATCGTAATCTTCCAAAGGCATTTTATAGAAATTCCCGAAGAACATTAAATTTACTTTTTTAGCTTCTACATCTCCTCTTGTAAAAAATCCTGATGTTACTTTTGGTCTTGTTGAAAGTATTGCAAAAATAATCGTAATTACACTAGACATCAACATAATAAAAGTCGGAACAACCAAATGTGCATTTTTTGGACTATCCAATTTTGGGATAATTGACGAAAGTGCAATCGAAATAATAATAGCATTTACAGACAATAAAATATTCGCTTTACTATCGGCAATTCCGCTTAAACGTGTGTGATTTCCAAGTGTAACACGAAACAAAGTATCAATTCCGCGATCTGGTTTTTCTGTTTTGTCTTTCTTTTTGTTTTCTTCTTCGATCGCAGCGGCGGCTTTTAATTCTTGTTTATTGATTTTCTTCTGAATTAATAATAGATTTTTTTCTTTTAATGGTTGCCATTTTTTTAAAGCGTGATCGGTATAAAAACGATGCTTATTCAATAAGAAATTTAAATTTTCTCTCGTCCATTCGGCGTTAGAAAAACTTACAATTCCAGTATTTTTTAATTCCAGACGTAATAATTCGCAAGTTGTAGTGTATTCAGTTCCCATTAAATGCGCATAATCGGCGTCTTTAATGATTTTTTCCAAATGTGTTTTCGGTTCATATTCTTTAGCTGTAGCTAAAATCAAACTAGAAACAAGTGCTATAAATTCGTCTGATTTTCCTTTTTCTCGCAAAAAGTCAGCAGCTATTTTGGTGCTTGTATTTTCGTGATTTTCATATCCATGAACATATCCTGTATCGTGAAACCACGCCGCTACTAAAAGCGCCTCTTTATCATCAGCTTCGACATCTTCTTTTTTACAAAGTTCTTTTACCGCCGTAACCACAGTGAAAGTATGGTTAAAATTATGGTAAGAATATAAATTAGAAAGTTTATCTTTGAGTAAATTACTGACGAAATCTTCGGATTGTTCTATTAGATTCATAAAGAATATTTTTATACCACTAAATTATGAAATTGTTTTTGGATAATCATTTTATTGCAAAAATTAAAACGAGAGCTATTGCTTTGGCAATACTTTTTCTTGTTTATTCTTGTGCAACTCACAAGCCTCAATATGGAAAAAATGTAAGCGCGAACGAAAATGAAAACGCTACAGATACTATAAAAATTGCGCATACTTTTTATTTAGTTGGCGATGCTGGAAATGCTGATGAAGAGCAAGCACAGCAGACACTTGAACTGTTGCATAAAAGACTGAAAAAAGCCAATAAAAAATCGACGTTGCTTTTCTTGGGAGATAACATTTATCCGAAAGGTTTTCCGAGTGATAAAAATTCTGGAGACAAGGCTTTAGCCGAAACTAAGCTGACTAATCAATTAAAATTAGCCGACGGTTATCGAGGAAAAACCGTTTTTATTCCTGGAAATCACGATTGGTACAGCGGCATTAAAGGGCTTGAATTACAAGCAGATTTTGTTACAAAACACTTAAATGATAAGAAGGCATTTTTACCAAGAAAGTCATGCCCAATTGAAGATGTAAAAATAGATAGTACCACAACGTTAGTAACTATTGATAGTGAATGGTTTTTGGAAGATTGGGACGATCATCCAACAATAAATGATAATTGTGAGATTAAAACCAGAGAAGCTTTTTTTGAAGAACTGGAAAATATTTTAAACAAAAATCAAGAAAAAACAGTTGTCCTTGCTATTCATCACCCTTTATTGAGCAACGGAACACACGGCGGACAGTTTTCATTAGAGAAACAATTATTCCCGTTAGAGCAAAAAATTCCTTTGCCAATTATTGGTTCGTTTATTAATTTATTGAGAAAAACTTCTGGTGTAAGTCCGCAAGACATTCAAAATAAACAATACACAATTTATGCTAAGCGAATAAAAACGCTTTTGCAAAAGCAGAAAAACGTAATTGTGGTTTCTGGACACGATCATAATCTTCAATATATCAGCAAAGAAAATATTCAGCAGATTATTAGCGGTGCCGGATCTAAATCTGAAGCGGCAAGAGCAATAAATGAAAATGATTTTTCATACGGCGGAAATGGTTACGCAACTTTAACTCTTTTTAAAAGCGGCGATGCTAAAGTTTCTTATTATGGAAATGAAAACAATAAAGAAAAACTACTTTTTGAGCGTGAAATTATAAAAGCCAAAGAAATTAACTGGGCTTCAGATATTCCGAATAAATTTCCATCTAAAATTACAACCTCAATTTATTCTTCTAAAATGACTGATAAAAGCTGGTTGCATAGCTTTTTGTTCGGAAAACATTATAGAAAATATTACAGCATGCCAATTGAAGCCACAGTTGCAACTGTTGACACTCTAAAAGGCGGTTTGAAACCCATTCGCGAAGGCGGCGGGCATCAATCTGTTTCTTTGAGAATGTCTGATCCAAAAGGTCGTGAATTTGTAATGCGCGGCATGAAAAAAAGTGCCACAGTATTTTTACAGTCTGTTGCTTTTAAAGATCAATATGTGGTAAATGATTTTGAAGATACTTATGCAGAAAGTTTCTTATTCGATTTTTACACCACTTCTCACCCGTATGCGCCTTACGCGATTGATGGAATGTCTAATAAAATTGGGCTTCTTCATACAAATCCGATACTTTATTATATTCCAAGACAAAATGGTTTGGGCGAATTCAATGCGGGTTTTGGAGATCAATTATATATGATTGAAGAAAGACCAGCGGATAATCATTTGGATGGAAAAAATTTCGGAAATCCAAGTAATATAATTGGAACTGATGATTTGATGCTAAATCTTCATAAAGATGAAAAATATTCAGTTGACGAAAAAGAATACATAAAAGCTCGTTTGTTTGATATCTTAATTGGTGATTGGGACAGACATAGCGATCAATGGCGCTGGGCGGAATTTAAAAAAGATGGAAAAGTAATTTACAAACCTATTCCGCGCGACAGAGATCAGGCATTTGTAAAATACGATGGAGCTTTGCTTTCTATTTTAATGAATATTCCTGCATTGCGCCACATGCGTACTTTTAAAGATAAAATTGGCAATGTAAAATGGCTAAGTAGAGAACCTTACCCTCAGGATTTGGCTTTCTTAAAAACGGCTGACCAAAAAGATTGGATTGAACAAGCAAAATATATTCAGGATAATTTATCGGATGCTGACATTGAAAAATCTTTTAAAAACATGCCAAAAGAAGTTCAGGATGAAACCGTTGATGAAATCATTCGAAAACTAAAAAATCGCAAAAAAGAACTTCAAAAATATGCTGCAATTTATGCTAATGTTCTAAGCAGAACGGTTATGATTGCCGGAACGGATAAAAAAGACAAGTTTGTTTTGAACCATAACGCTAAAAAAAGTATTGAAATTCAGGTTTTCAGAGCTAAAAAAGAAGGCGACGAATTGCAATATACCAAAACGGTTACCGATGCTAAAACCAAAAACTTATGGATTTATGGTTTAGATGATGATGATATTTTTGAAGTTAAAGGAAATTACAAATCAAATATTAAAATTCGATTAATTGGTGGTCAGAACAATGACACTTACAACATTGAAAACGGAAGAAAAGTTATTGTATATGATTTTAAATCAAAGCAAAATACTTATAATTTATCCCGAGGCCTCGGGACTAAAACACAGACTCAGTTAACAGACGATTACGATGTTAACTTATACAATTATGAAAAACCAAAATATAACGTAGTTTCTGGTCTTCCAAATATTGGTTTTAATCCTGATGATGGTGTAAAAGTGGGTATTAATTTAAATTATACTGTTAATAATTTTAAACAGAATCCGTACACGCAGAGACATGTTTTAAATGCTTTTTATTACTTCGCAACTGGAGGTTTAGAATTTAATTATGCGGCACATTTCCCTGGATTATTAGGGAAATGGGTTATTGATGTTGAATCACTTTATACAACTCCAAATTTTGCAATGAATTATTTTGGATACGGAAATGAAGCGCAATATGATGATGATTTGAGTTTGGATTATAACCGAGTTCGTATTAGAAAATTTAATGCTTCTGGCGCGATTAGACATGTTGGAAGATATGGAAGTGAATTTAGTATTCAGCCAATTTTCCAAAGAATGACGGTTGAAGAAACTGAAAATAGATATATTAATATTCCGGGAATTGTAAATCCAGATGTTTTTAATACTCAGAATTATGGAAGTTTGAAAGTGAAATATCTTTTCAAAAATTCTGATTTTGCAGCGAAACCAACTTTAGGAATGTTTTTTATGATTGCTGGAACTTGGACTGCTAATCTTGATGAAACTAGCAAAAACTTTCCTACTTTAGAAAGTGCTTTAGGATTTACGCATAAAATTGATAAAAACGGAAAACTGGTTTTGGCAAGTTATCTTAAAGGAAAAGCTATTTTCAATAATAATTATGAATTTTATCAAGGTGCAGCTTTAGGCGGCGATACTGATTTAAGAGGATTTAGAAATGAGCGTTTCTTAGGAAATTCTTATTTTTCACAAAGTTCTGATTTACGTTTGAGTATTGGTAGAATCAGAAAAACTATTGCTCCTTTCACATATGGAATTTTAGGTGGTTTTGATTATGGAAGAGTTTGGCTTGATGGTGAAGATTCTAAAAAATGGCACCACGATTACGGCGGCGGACTTTGGTTAAACGCTATTAATGTTTTGACTGCCAGAATTTCATACTTTAAATCTCCTGACGAAATTGGAAGGGTGATTTTTGGAGCGGCTTATAGCTTTTAACTTCAGGCACAAAGGTTCAGAGTAACAAAGGTTCAAAGGTTTTTATTATTTATCTTAATAGAAGCCTTTGAACCTTTGTGCCTTTGCTACTTTGAGCCTTAAAAAGTCAATTTAAATTCGTAGACGTTCCCTCCTATTTTATCGGCTTTTTCATCGGCGATTAAAAGGGTATTGTTGTTTTTAAAAACGATCGCTTCTTTTTGTGAGAAGAGATTTAATTCTATTTGCGTTTGGGTTCCTTTATGAAATAAATCTCCTTTAAAACCTTTGAACAAAAGCACTTTATCATGACTTAATAATGCAACTTTTTTTCCGTCTGGGCTAATTGTCGCACTTGTTAAAACACAATGATTGTAATTATTGCAGGTTTTAAATTCTCCAATTTTAACTGCTTTTTGAGTTCCTGGAGCGTTTTTGATTTTGTAGATAAAAGCTGTTCCGTCAAAGCCTTTGCTTCTGTTTTTGGTAAAAAGATAGAAATAACCTCCTTGTTCGAAGAAACTTTCAACATCATAAAACATTTCTTTTTTCTTTGGCGGAAATTCTTTTTGTTCCGGATACGAAAATGAAATTTTATATTCGGCTTTTGCTAAATCATTATTCAATTGATTTTTAGCAACTTTATAAATGCATAAATCTCTTCTTTCGTTGTCATTATTTCCAAAATCACCAATGTAAATATTTCCTGTTTTGTCTTTTGTAATGTCTTCCCAATCTACATTTGTCGCGTTCGAAATAGTTATCGTTTTAGCTAATTTTCCTTTAGAATCAATAGCATAAATCGCATTTTTATTTCCGCTGTCTTCCAAAGTATAAAGAATATTGGTTTCAGGAAAATAAGCAATTCCAGAAACTTCTTTTAATTTTTTCGGAAGCGAATAAAGCTCTTTTAAATTAGAATTAGATTGTTGCTGACAAGCCAGTAAAACTATTGAAACTACAACTAAAATTGATTTTTTCATAATTTTTTATTTAACCGCAAAGTTCGCAAAAGTTTACGCGAAGATCGCAAAGATGTTTTTTGAAAATATTTTTAAACTAAATGTGTATTTTTAAAATTACGTGTAATAAATTCGAACGCTGCGTGCATAACGTGCCCCATTGATTTTGCATTTTTAAATTTCATATCGTTGGTATATCGGTACAATTCCATTTTTAATTGTAATAAATGTTCATGTGTCGAAATTGTATCGTGGCACATTATATTCAACAATTTATGAATTCTGGTTTCTGCCGAATGAATACGTTTTGCCAAAATCGCTCTTTCTTCATCTTTATACTGAATGATCGAACGTTCTTCTAACTTTTCTTTAATCAATTGAATCATCGGAAAGTTTTCCTTGAAAAATTGCGGACGATATACTTTAAAATTCCCTTCATAACATTGCTGATCAAAATCGATTGGTCGAATTTTATAAACCACTTGATCAAAATCGTGAATCGGGACAATCACATAATTGTAAGCGCGCATATCTCCCAAAAGACGAATCATACAGCGTTCGTTAAACTTTACAAACTCTTTTGCAATTTGTGCTTTTTCGGTTTCAGAGCAGCTGTCCAACAAAGTATCCATAAAAACATCGCCTGGAATTCCGATAATATGTTCTTCTATCAAAGTATCTTTATAAACCAAAAAATTGATTTTATCTGGCGAAAGAATATCTTCCAACTCTAATCCATAAATTCTGGAAGCATCGGCTTTTTTGATGTAAAAATGAACGTAATTGTCATTGAGAATATTTCTGACTTTGATTCTAAAAGGTTTCGAATTTCCGAAAGTACAATAATCAATTGCGTCAACATTTAGATACTGAATGATTTCACTATTTCCGTCAGAATGCAAAAGCGAATAAATTTTCTTTAGGTTTAAATCAATTTCGCTTCGTTCAAATTCTCCATAATAAACACGAATCCAAAGCGTGTCTGTATCATTTTTATCGTAAACATTAATTGAACCCGAAAAACGAAGCAAATCATCATAAAACACAGAAACTTTAGAAATACGTTCGTATCGTTCTAAATAACTTAAAAGTGGCTGTGTTAAAGGATATGAAGGTTTTTTTAAAACCATTAAAGGCTCGCTCATTTTGAATATCTTTAATACAAATTTACATCAATACGATTTAAAGTTAGAATTTAAAGTAACAAAATTCAAATTGACTCGTCATACTTAAAACTAAAACCTGAAAAATTTGGAAACCATATTAACCATTGAAAATCTAAATAAAAGATACGGCCGAATTCAGGCTTTAAAAAATGTATCTTTTACCATACAGAAAGGTCGCGTTTATGGCATTCTTGGCCCAAACGGCAGCGGAAAATCGACTACATTAGGCATTGTGCTAAATGTTGTAAATAAATCATCTGGAAATTATAAATGGTTTGATGGAAAAGTGGAAACCCACGAAGCCTTAAAAAAAGTCGGAGCTATTATAGAAAGACCAAATTTCTATCCTTATATGACGGCTGAACAAAATTTGAAATTGGTTTGCAAAATCAAAAACATCAATTATTCTAAAGTAAACGAAAAACTGGAATTAGTTGGTTTAAACGATAGGAAAGACAGCAAATTCAGTACTTTTTCTTTAGGCATGAAACAACGTCTGGCAATTGCTTCTGCTCTATTAAACGATCCTGAAATTTTAATTTTAGATGAACCAACAAATGGTTTAGATCCGCAGGGAATTCATCAGATTCGAGATATTATTAGAAAAATTGCGTCGCAAGGAACTACAATTTTACTCGCATCGCATTTATTAGACGAAGTAGAAAAAGTATGTTCTGAAGTAATTGTATTAAGAAAAGGGGAAATTTTATATTCTGGTTCGGTTGATGGAATGGCATCAAACGAAGGTTTCTTTGAAGTACAATCTAATGACAATTTGCTTTTGAAAACAGTTTTGCAAGAACATCCTGCTATAGATCGAATTGCTGAAGAAGATGGAAAAATTTTAGTTTATCTGAATTCTGAGTTATCTGCTTCAGATTTAAATCAGTTTTTATTTTCTAAAAATATTGTTTTAAGTCATTTAGTAAAACGCAAAAACAGTTTAGAAGCTCAGTTTTTAGAATTAACCAAAAATGCAATTGCTCAAAAAAACTAAACCATGAAAAGACTTCTCTCTATAGAATTACAAAAAATCTGGATGAATAAAGCCAGTAGAATTTTAACTTTAACTTATTTCATATTACTTTCTTTTATAGCGCTTATTGCTGCCATAAAATTTGATATTGGTCCATTTAAATTTCATTTAGCCGAAATGGGAATTTTTAATTTCCCTTTTATCTGGCATTTTAATACGTACGTAGCAGCTTGGTTAAAATTCTTTTTAGCAATTGTAATTGTTTCTATGATGGCTAATGAATATAGTTACGGAACTTTAAAACAAAATCTAATTGATGGTTTGAGCAAAAAAGAATTTATACTTTCAAAATTCTTGACAGTGACTTTATTTGCATTCGGATCTACAGTTTTTGTTTTTATAATGAGTTTGATTTTAGGATTATCTTTTTCATCTTATACTGAATTTGGCATCATTTTTAGCGATTTAGATTACCTCTTAGCCTTTTTTGTAAAACTAACTGGTTTCTTTTCTTTCTGTTTATTTCTAGGAATTTTAGTAAAACGTTCTGCCTTTGCATTGGGATTTCTTTTGGTTTGGAGTATAATTGAAGGAATTATAAGAGGAACTTTAGCTTTTAAAATTTTTCCTGAAAGCGATACTGATGAAATGATTACACAGTTTTTGCCTTTAGAAGCAATGTCCAATCTGATTGTTAACCCAGGTCCAAGATTATCTGTTATTAAAAATATTGGCACACAAATGGGCATTAGTACGGATATTGATTATAGCGTAAGTTATTCAGCAATTTTAATCGTATTAGTATGGACTTTGGTATTTATATCTTCTTCGTATAAATTATTAAAAAATAGAGATTTATAGTATATTTGCTACTATGAATTATCCAAAAATACCACTTTTTATATGCCTTTTACTCTGTGTCTGGTCTAAAACTAGTGCCCAAAATATTATTGTTGATCCGAATGTAACTCCAGAAGATTTAGTTAAAAATATTTTAATCAACAGTGCTTGCTTAAGTATAGAAAATATAAATGCTTCTGGAAATCCAATACCAGGAAAACAAAGTTATGGTTCTTTTACAGCGGGAAACAATTTTCCTTTTTCTAGCGGACTTGTTTTAAGCACTTCTTCTAGTAAAAATGCTGAAGGACCATATAATCAGGCAACTTCTATAGGAGAAAAGATTATGTCTTGGGATGGTGACGAAGATTTGAACACTGCTTTAGGAACTTCTACAAGTACACAAGCAACTGTTTTAGAATTTGATTTTACGCCTTCAACCAGTTCAATAAGCTTTAATTATTTTTTTGCTTCGAATGAGTATCAATCTTTTTACCCATGTTCTTATTCAGATGGTTTTGCTTTCTTGATTAAAGAAGTCGGAACAACAGAACCTTATAAAAATTTAGCTGTTTTACCCAACACAACTACCGCTGTTTCTGCCACAACGGTCCATCCTAGAATCAATAGCACCATTGTTCAAGGAGTTCCAAAACCAGGATGTGATGCGATTAACGAAAATTACTTTAACGGTTATAATTCACCATCAAGTCCAATTAACTACGCAGGACAAACTGTAGTTATGAATGCTTTTACAGATGTAGTTCCTAATAAAAAATATCACCTGAAATTGGTTGTTGCTGATGATTTAACTAGAAATTTCCATTCAGCAGTTTTTATAGAAGGAGGCAGTTTTTTAAGTAAAATCAATTTTGGAGAAGATAGAACATTTGCTAATGACAATCCGGTTTGCTTTGGCGAAAATTTTGTTTTAGACACAAAATTAAACGGCGCCAATTATACTTTTAAATGGTACATAAAAGACGCTTCTAACAATTATGTGTTATTATCTGGAGCAACAACGCCAACCTATGCTGTAATAACGCCAGGAACATACAAAGTTGAAGCAAGTTTAAACAATGTTTCCTGTATAGCAACAGGAGAAATTTCGGTAGAATTTACCCAAGAAATAAAATCAACAAATACTTCTATATTACAATGTGACGATGATACTGATGGAATTACATTTTTTGATTTAACTAAAGTAGCCAATATTGTAAAAAACAACGTTTCGCAAATCACCAATCAAGGTTATTATGAAACTTTAGCAAATGCGAGAAACAAAGTAAATCCAATTCTTAATCCAAAAAAATATTTCAACAAATTTCCGAATCAAACTGTATATGCTAGAATCGAAAATACTTTTGGTTGTTTTGCAACTCCGCAAATTTTGCTAAATGTATCTCCTTATATTATTCCAGATCAGCCTCCATTTGCAACATGCGACGAAGATTCAGAACAAGATGGTTTATATCAATTTAATTTGGCCGATCAAGTAACACCGCAAATTATGACAACACTTCCTTCTGGATTGGTTGTCAATTACTTCTTAACGGCAGATGATGCTTTATCCGAAACAAATCCGTTGCCGAATATTTTTAAAAATACAATTCCGAATAATCAAACAATTTATGTTCGAGCTATAAACGGTCCAGATTGCTATGATATCGCTCCTATACAATTAGTTGTACACACTTTTGATCCTCCAAATTTTGAAGACGAGACTTTATATTTGTGCAAAGGTGAACAAATGACTTTATCGGTTGCAACTGGTTTTAAAAGTTATCAATGGTCAAATGGAGATAATGTTAACTCAACAATAATTAATACAGCTGGAGATCATAAGATTGTGGTAACTGACTCAAATGACTGTCAAAAAACAAAAACATTTAAAGTAATTTTATCTGAACCAGCATTCATTACTGGAGCTGACGTAAAAGATTTTTCTGGAATAGATAATTCTGTTCAAGTTTTATATACTGGAGTTGGTAATTATGAATTCTCGCTTGACGGATATACTTTCCAAGACGATCCTACATTTAGGCAAGTAAAATCAGGCATTTATAATGCAACAGCTCGAGACAAACATGGATGTGGCATTTCTAATTCATTTTTGCTTTATGTTTTAGATTATCCTCGATTCTTCACTCCGAATGGAGATGGTTACAACGACCTTTGGGCAATTGAAAATATAGGTCAAATGCCAGATTATAGTATTTCTATTTTTGATCGCTATGGAAAACTATTAAAACAAATGAATCAAAATAGTTCTGGCTGGAATGGAGTATTCAACGGACAAGAATTACCTTCAGACGATTATTGGTTTACGCTTTTATTTGTAAACGGGAAAATTGTTAAAGGTCATTTCTCATTAAAAAGATAAAAATTTAAACTCTAAAATTTAAATTCCAAATTCTAAAATACGGTAAAAAAAGAATCCCAAACTCCATTCCCGAGGCTTCGGGAGGAATTTGGGATTTTTTATATTGAAAGAAAAACTAATTAGATTTTATATCTTTTTCTATCAGTTTCACTTAAGTAAATCTTTCTTAAACGAAGAGATTTTGGAGTAACTTCAACATACTCATCTTTTTGAATGTACTCTAAAGCTTCTTCTAAAGAGAATTTGATAGCTGGAATAATTCTAGCTTTATCATCAGCTCCAGAAGAACGTACGTTAGAAAGTTTTTTCGTTTTAGTAACGTTAACAGTCATATCGTCGCTACGAGTGTTTTCTCCAATAACCTGACCTTCATAAATATCCTCATTTGGATCAACGAAGAATTTACCACGATCTTGTAATTTATCGATAGAGTAAGGAATAGCTTTTCCGTTTTCCATTGAGATTAATGAACCGTTGTTACGTCCAGGAATTTCTCCTTTGTATGGTTCGTAACCTATGAAACGGTGTGCCATAATAGCCTCACCAGCTGTAGCAGTAAGTAATTGATTTCTTAAACCGATAATTCCACGAGATGGAATATTGAATTTAATAATCATACGCTCACCTTTACCTTCCATAGAAAGCATTTCACCTTTACGGATTGTAACGAATTCAACCGCTCTACCTGAAAGATTTTCTGGTAAGTCGATAGTTAATTCCTCAATTGGCTCACATTTAACGCCATCAACTTCTTTGATGATAACCTGTGGCTGACCAATTTGAAGCTCATATCCTTCTCTTCTCATTGTTTCAATAAGAACAGATAAGTGAAGTACACCACGACCAAAAACCATGAATTTATCAGCAGAATCAGTTTCTCCAACTTTCATTGCTAAGTTTTTTTCAAGCTCTTTCGTTAATCTTTCACGGATATGACGAGAAGTAACAAATTTACCTTCTTTACCAAAGAAAGGAGAATCGTTAATTGTAAACAACATACTCATTGTTGGTTCATCGATAGCAATCGTTTGTAAAGCTTCTGGATTTTCAAAGTCAGCAATTGTATCACCAATTTCAAAACCTTCAACACCTACAACAGCACAAATATCACCAGCAACTACTTCTTCAACTTTTCTACGGCCTAAACCTTCGAAAGTGTGTAATTCTTTAATTCTTGATTTGATAACTTTACCATCTCTTTTTACTAAAGAAATTGGCATTCCTTCTTTTAAAGTTCCTCTTTCAAGACGACCAATAGCGATACGACCTGTAAATGAAGAGAAATCCAAAGATGTAATTAACATTTGAGGAGTACCTTCAGAAACTTTAGGAGCTGGAACATTAGCAATAACCATGTCTAATAATGGCTCAATGTTTTCTGTTTGATTTTTCCAATCATCAGACATCCAGTTGTTTTTAGCAGAACCGTAAACAGCTGGGAAATCTAATTGTTCTTCAGTAGCACCTAACTCAAACATTAAGTCGAAAACTTTTTCGTGAACTTCTTCTGGAGTACAGTTTTCTTTATCAACTTTGTTAATAACCACGCATGGTTTTAAACCTAAGTCAATAGCTTTTTGTAGCACGAAACGCGTTTGTGGCATTGGTCCTTCAAAAGCATCTACTAGTAAGCATACACCATCGGCCATGTTCAATACACGTTCAACTTCACCTCCAAAATCCGCGTGGCCTGGAGTGTCAATAATATTGATTTTTGTTCCTTTATATTGAACTGATACGTTTTTAGAAGTAATTGTAATACCTCTCTCACGCTCTAAATCGTTATTATCTAGGATTAAATCACCTGTGTTCTCGTTTTCACGAAATAATTGACAGTGATACATAATTTTATCAACCAAAGTGGTTTTACCGTGATCGACGTGGGCAATAATTGCAATGTTTCTAATAGATTCCATCTGTGATTTTTAATGGGCGCAAAGGTACACTTTATTTTGATAAAAAAAACGTTTCTAATATAGTTTACGTATATACAATCAATTAGTTAATATAATTCATCAAAATATAGCCCTTAAATTGACATTAACATATGTTTAGTTATAGTTAATTTAACTATATTTGGAGTAATGAAAAGTAAAACTCTCCAAATTACTCTTATTTACACCATCATAACGATAATTATGGCAATTATTTGTCATCAATTACTAACAACCTACTTTTCACTTTCTCAATACCCGCTTTTATCGCTCTTGAAGGATATTTCATTCATTTTAATAACGGGAATAGTTTTTAGCTTCATACTTTCAAAAAACGAAAAAAAGAATATTAGCATTTTCGAAAAGTTAAACAAAACTAATGAAGACATAAAGGAATCTAACGAGAAATATGACATTGTAGCAAAAGCAACAAGCGACACAATTTGGGATTGGAAAATTCAAGAAGACAGCATCAATTGGAACAAAGGAATCGAAAGCGTTTTTGGTTACAACCCAGAAGAAGTGGGCAAAACTTCAAAATGGTGGTTTGATAAAATTCACCCTGAAGACAGCATCCGAATGTCAATAAAACTCTACTCTTTTATTGAACAAAAAACACAAAATTGGCAGGATCAATATCGTTTTAGATGCGCAGATGACACTTACAAATATGTTTTAGACAGGGGTTTTTTATTAAAGGATGAAAAAGGAAGAGCCATCAGAATGATTGGAGCCATTCAGGATATCACTAAACAAAAAGAAGAAGAACAACGTTTAAAACTTCTGGAAACGGTAATTACACAATCTAAAGATTCTATTTTAATTACAGAAGCCAATTCGCCAGACGGTAAAATTCCAAAAATCGTTTATGTTAACCCAGCGTTTTCACAAATGTCAGGTTATCAGTCTAATGAAATAATTGGAAAATCAGCCAATATTTTTAAAGGCCCAAAATCTGATTCTGACGAATTAAAAAAATTATTAAAGGCAATAAAAAACGAAGAAGAATGCCTAATCGAAACTATTACTTATACCAAAAACAAGGAAGAATACTGGGTACGTTTCTCTATGATTCCGATTTTTAATAATGATGAAGTTATTACCCACTGGATTTCTATACAGCGAGATATTACAGACGAAAAAAAATTAGAAACAGAAAAAGAACATCTTATTCGAGAACTTACTCAAAACAACAAAGATCTTAAGCAGTTCTCTTACATAACTTCTCACAACCTTCGAGCTCCATTATCTAATCTAATTGGACTTCTAAACTTAACTGAAGATATTCCGATTGAGAATGAAGAACTCCAAGAAATCTTAGCAGGATTTACAAAATCTACCCATTTGCTTAACGAAACAATTAATGATTTAGTGAAAGTCATTATTATTAAAGACAATCCTTCAATGCAAAAAGAAGAAGTTTCTTTAAAAGAAGTTTTTGAAAATGTTTTTAGCCAATTATCCTTCCAAATTGAATTACACAAACCCATTATCAAACTTAAGTTTGACAAACTGCCACAGCTAATAATAAATAAAGCGTATATTGAAAGCATTTTACTTAATCTGCTAACCAATTCAATAAAATACAAATCTGAAAACAGAAAACTAAAAATAGCTATTATAGCCGAACAAGTAGACAATAAGGCAATAATCACCTTTAAGGACAACGGAATAGGAATCGATTTAGAAAGAAATCGAGATAAAGTTTTTGGGCTATATCAAAGATTCCACAATTATCCAGACAGCAAAGGATTAGGGCTTTATCTTGTAAAATCGCAAGTAGAAACGATGGGAGGAACAATTGCCATAGATAGTGAAGTTAACAAAGGCACCACATTTACAATAACATTTAAAAACTAATTATTATGCTTGAGCAGATTTTATGCATAGACGATGATCCAATCACATTAATGCTATGCAAAAAAGTAATTTCAAAATCTTCATTTTCGCATGAAGTTATTACAGCTCAAAACGGTGAAGAAGCACTTCATCATTTCAACACCTTAAAATACACCAATGATAAAAATAAAAAAAAACCAGAATTAATATTTTTAGATCTAAACATGCCTATCATGGGTGGCTGGGAATTTTTAGATCATTTTACTTCTTCTGCTTATAATGAATTTAATTCTGCTCCAGTAATTGTTTTATCCTCAACGATTGATCCCGAAGATCTTGCTAAAGCAAAAAAATACCCAATTATCATTGATTTTCTTTCAAAACCGGTTACACAACAGATGTTAGAATATCTTAAAAAGAAAATTGATTTATAAAATTTTCAAAACTCCAAATATTTAAAATCCAAATTCCAATCTTTACATAGATTTGAATTTGGATTTTATTTTTTGTTTGAATTTCTATTGGAGTTAAAGCAAAAAAAAGTCCTCTAAAAGAGGACTTTAATATCTTTAGCAAATTGTATTAATTACAATTTAGCAACATGTTTAGTTAATTTAGACTTCAAGTTAGAAGCTTTATTATCATGAATGATGTTCTTTTTAGCTAATTTATCAATCATAGAGATTACAGTAGATAACTTAGCAGCAGCATCAGACTTATCAGTAGCTAATCTTAACGCTTTAATAGCATTACGAGTAGTTTTGTGTTGGTATCTGTTAAGTACTCTTTTCTTTTCGTTACTTCTGATTCTTTTTAATGCTGACTTATGATTTGCCATTTTCTTTCAATTTTAGATGTAATAATTATTATAAATACTAGTTAAAAAAGAAAAACCTCCCACAATTGCAAAGCAATCACTTTGGTTTTAACTAATAAAATAAAAACCGAGACACCAATTCTTATTTTACAAAACTTATTTACAACTAATTTTGTAGTCCGTAGGGGAATCGAACCCCTGTTACCAGGATGAAAACCTGGCGTCCTAACCCCTAGACGAACGGACCTAAATTCTCCTAGTTTGGAAACTTTTCAATATGTAATATAACTTGTAGTCCGTGGGGGAATCGAACCCCCCTTACCAGGATGAAAACCTGGCGTCCTAACCGATAGACGAACGGACCGTGCTTCTCTAATGCGGATGCAAAGATACATCTATTTTTTAGTTGCACAATAGCTGATGCTAATTTTTTTATTTTTTTTTAATAAGCCTTTGCAAACAGCACTCTTTTCGAAGAAGGACCACCAGTAAACACACAGGTTCCCGCCTCTTCAACAGCGTCCAAAGGAATACAACGAATCGTAGCTTTTGTCAAGTCTTTTATCTTTTCTTCGGTAGCCGCAGTTCCATCCCAATGTGCTGAAACAAAACCTCCTTTACCTTCTAAAACCTCTTTAAATTCCTCAAAGCTATTTACTTCTGTAATATGTGTATTACGATAATTCAAAGCTCTATCAAACAAATCTTTCTGAATCTGCTCTAACAAATCATTTACATAATCAACAATTTTCTCTGAAGCCACAACTTCTTTTGACAAATTATCGCGTCTTGCCACTTCAAAAGTTCCGTTTTCTAAATCTTTCGGACCAACAGCAATTCTAACAGGAACACCTTTTAATTCCCATTCAGCAAATTTAAATCCTGGCTTTTGAGTCGTCCTGTCATCATATTTTACAGAAATCTTTAGTTTTTTCAATTTTGCAGTCAATTCATTAACCGCAGCAGTGATTTGCGCTAACTGCTCATCTGTTTTATGAATAGGAACAATTACCACCTGAATTGGCGCCAAATTAGGAGGCAGAACCAAACCTTGATCATCTGAATGCGTCATAATCAAAGCCCCCATCAAACGAGTTGATACTCCCCAAGAAGTTCCCCAAACATGTTCTTGTTTTCCTTCCGCATTAGCAAACTTAACGTCAAATGCTTTTGCAAAATTTTGACCTAAAAAGTGAGAAGTTCCAGCCTGCAAAGCTTTTCCATCCTGCATCAAAGCTTCAATACAATAAGTTTCATCAGCACCTGCAAAACGTTCTGTTTCTGTTTTAAATCCTTTCACTACAGGAATTGCCATAAAGTTTTCAGCAAAATCTGCATATACATTCATCATTTTCTCAGATTCCTCAATAGCTTCTGCTTTTGTAGCGTGAGCTGTATGCCCTTCCTGCCATAAAAACTCTGCAGTTCTTAAAAACAAACGCGTACGCATTTCCCAACGAACCACATTAGCCCATTGATTAATCAACAAAGGCAAATCTCTATATGACTGTACCCATCCTTTATATGTAGACCAAATAATTGCTTCACTTGTCGGACGAACAATAAGCTCTTCTTCTAGTTTTGCATTTGGATCAACCATTAATTTTCCGGGCCTATCTTCATCATTTTTTAATCTATAATGCGTCACAACGGCACATTCTTTTGCAAATCCCTCAGCATTCGTTTCTTCAGCCTCAAACATGCTCTTCGGCACGAATAAAGGAAAATAAGCATTTTGATGTCCTGTTTCTTTAAACATTCGATCTAACTCAGCCTGCATTTTTTCCCAAATAGCATATCCGTACGGTTTAATAACCATACATCCTCTAACTCCTGAATTTTCAGCTAGATCTGCTTTTACAACCAGCTCGTTATACCATTTCGAATAATCTTCTGATCTTGTAGTGAGGTTCTTACTCATATTATATAGTTTGGCACAAATTTTGTTTTAATAATTTTAACTAAATAGTTTGACAAAACTAACTATTTTTGTAATGTGCAACAATAAAAAACACCACAGATATGAAAACTAACATTTCTATTCGCCAAAACTCTAATCATTTTTACTTAATCGGATTATTGAGTTTATTGCTAACTTCGTGTGGTTCTTACCAAAATTCATCTTATCATGATAATGACGGTGTATATGGTAACTCATCAAACAGCTACGTGCAGTCTAATTCAAACGGCACGAACAATCAATACAAAGAATATTTCAGATCTATGCAAGATGACAATCAGCCAACTGAAATATTTACAGACGTAGACAATTACACTAATTACGCAGAAAACGACACCACTCAGACTGCATCTGTAGGCTATCCGGCTTGGGGAAGCAGTAATTCTGAAGTTTCCGTAAATGTATACTCAGATCCAATGTGGTCATTCGGATTCGGAATGGGATATCCATACTACGGATGGGGTTACGGTGGTGGCTGGGGCTGGGGATACCCAGGAGGCTACTGGGGAGGTGGCTGGGGTTATCCAGGCTACTGGGGACCAGGCTGGGGATGGGGTTATCCAGGATATTGGGGCGGCGGTTATTACGGCTACAACAATTACAACTACACCTACGGAAGAAGAGGTTCTGCAGCTTATTATGGCAACAGAAACTACAGCTCAGACAGAGGAGGATATATGTCAAGCAGAGGTTATGCTTCTAACAGAAGTTACAACTCTAATAGAAACTACACCACTAACAGAAGTAGCTATACTACAAATAGAAATTACACAACTAACAGGTCTAGCAACGGTTACACCGATTTCAGAAGAACTTCTACAGTAAACGGAAGAACATCAACTCCAACATTTACAAATAGAAGATCCACTTCAAATGGTTCAGACTACAGCACTTATAGCAACAGAAGATCTTACAACAACAATAATAGTAGCGGAACTACAAACAGAAGTTACACTCCTAGCAGCAACAGCAACTCATCTAGAAGCTACAGCCCTAGCCCATCACGTTCAATGAACAATAGCGGAGGCGGAAGCATGAGATCGTCTGGCGGCGGAGGCGGCGGTGGAGGAATGAGATCTGGCGGCGGTGGAGGAAGAAGATAATTTTTTCTCCCAATAATTTCGAACTAAAACTTATCAAAATGAAAAAAATACTATTCCTATTTATAACAGGACTAACTGTCAGCGCCTCATATTCTCAAGACGTTTCAGACGCGTTACGTTATGCTCAAGACAATATAACAGGAACGGCTAGATATAGAGCAATGAGTGGTGCTTTCGGCGCAGTTGGAGGAGATTTATCTGCTTTAAGCGTAAATCCAGCAGGTTCAGCAATATTCAACACAAACCAAGTTGGTGTATCTTTCAGCAATCAGAATATTAAAAACAATTCTAATTATTTTGGCACTCAGACTTCTGAGAAAGAAAACTCATTTATATTAAACCAAGCTGGAGGTGTTTTTGTTTTTAAAGATCGTAATCCTAATAATGGATGGAATAAAATTGCAATTGGCGCAATGTACGAGAATACAAACAATTTCAACAATAGTGTTTTTTCTGCCGGAACAAATCCAACTAATTCAGTTGACGGTTATTTCTTAGCTTATGCAAATGGCATTCCATTAGGAAGAATCACCAATAATCCTTATGAAGATTTGACTTATAGAGAACAGCAAGCGTTTTTTGGTTTTGATGGGTACGTAATTAATCCCGTTGCAGACAACCCAAATAACACCGCTTATATCTCTAACGTTCCTGCAGGTGGAAATTATCACCAAGAAAACGAAATTTATACGAGAGGCTACAACAGTAAAGCAAGTTTCAATATTTCAACTTCTTACAAAGAGAGACTTTATTTTGGAGCGAATCTTAATGTTCACGTGACAGATTATAGAAGAACTTCAAGTTTTTACGAATACAACAATAATCCTTTAGAAACTTACGAAACAATTTCAAATTTACGTTTCAATAATGAGCTTTACACTTACGGAAACGGATTCTCTTTTCAACTGGGAGCAATAGGAAAAGTAACAGAAGCTCTTAGATTAGGTTTATCTTACGAATCAAATACTTGGTACACTCTTTACGATGAAGTTTCACAAAGCTTATTCACAACAACTGAAACTAGTGCTGGTGACACATTTGACAATCCTGTTAATCCAAATGTTGTAAACGTATACGATTCATACACTTTACAAACTCCTGACAAATGGACTCTTAGTGCAGCTTATGTTTTTGGAAAATCAGGTTTAATAAGCATTGACTATTCTACAAAAAACTACGGAAACAGCAAATTCAAACCAACTAACGATGATGGATTTAGAGGCGTAAACGCTGACATAAGCAGCGCTTTAAAAAGAAACGATGAACTTAGAATTGGTGCAGAATACAAAATCAACCAATTAAGTTTACGCGGCGGATATCGTTTTGAAGGAAGTCCATACAAAAATAAAAATACAATAGGAGATTTAAACAGCTTTTCTGGCGGTTTAGGATATGATTTTGGAGGAACAAAATTAGATCTAGCTTATTCTTACGCTCATAGAAAATCAAATCAAGGATTTTTCTCAACAGGTTTTACAGACGGCGCAAACATTAATTCTAAATTGAACAATGTAACGCTTACCTTATTATTCGCATTGTAATTAAAATTAAATAGATTAATGAAAATTTCCGTCAGGTTTTTTACTTGGCGGATTTTTTTTAATCATTATTAAAGCTTTTTCCACACACTAACTTCATAAAAAACAGCTAAAACAACTTTAAAACTAGTGCTGTTTGAATAAAAAAAGTGTAATTTTGCACTCCAATTTATAAAAGTATGAGAACCAAGTCTTTAAAAAAGAACAAAATTAACGTAATCACTCTTGGGTGTTCAAAAAATGTTTATGACAGTGAAGTCCTTATGGGACAGCTGCGTGCTAATGGAAAAGAAGTTGAACATGAAGCTCCTGCAGAAAAAGAAGGAAACATTATTGTAATCAACACTTGTGGTTTTATTGACAATGCAAAAGCAGAATCAGTAAATATGATTTTGGAATATGCTGACAAAAAAGACAGAGGACTTGTTGACAAAGTTTTCGTTACAGGATGTTTATCTGAACGTTACAGACCAGATTTGGAAAAAGAAATTCCAAATGTGGATCAATATTTTGGAACTACAGAATTACCTCAATTATTAAAAGCACTTGGAGCAGATTATAAACATGAATTACTTGGAGAACGTTTAACAACAACTCCAAAAAATTATGCTTATTTAAAAATTGCTGAAGGTTGCGACAGACCTTGCAGTTTCTGTGCAATTCCTTTAATGAGAGGCTCTCACGTTTCGCAACCTATTGAAAAACTGGTAAAAGAAGCACAAGGTTTAGCAAAAAATGGCGTAAAAGAATTAATCTTAATCGCTCAAGATTTAACTTATTACGGACTTGATCTTTATAAAAAAAGAAATCTTGCCGAACTTTTAGAAGAACTGGCAAAAGTTGAAGGTATTGAATGGATTCGTTTGCATTACGCCTACCCTACTGGTTTCCCGATGGATGTTTTAGAATTAATGAAACGCGAGCCAAAAATCTGTAATTATATTGATATTCCGTTACAGCATATTTCAGATTCTATTTTGAAATCAATGCGTCGTGGAACTACTCAAGCTAAAACGACTCAATTATTGAAAGATTTCCGTGCAGCAGTTCCAGGAATGGCAATTAGAACAACTCTTATTGTTGGTTATCCGGGAGAAACTCAAGAAGACTTTGAAATTTTGAAAGATTTTGTTCAAGAAATGAAATTTGACAGAATGGGATGTTTCGCTTATTCTCATGAAGAAAATACTCATGCTTATTTATTGGAAGATAATGTTCCAGATGACGTAAAACAAGCGAGAGCAAATGAGATTATGGAATTGCAATCTCAAATTTCTTGGGATTTAAATCAGGAAAAAGTTGGCAAAGTATTCAGATGTATTATAGACAGAAAAGAAGGCGCACATTTTGTTGGAAGAACAGAATTTGATAGTCCAGATGTTGATAATGAAGTTTTAATCGATGCCTCTAAACATTACGTAAAAACTGGAGAATTTGTTAATATCAAGATAATAGAAGCAACAGAATTTGATTTATACGGAGAACCTGCTTAAATTTACACTAAACAATTGTTAATCTTAGATAAAATACTTTTATGAAACCAATTCAAACTTTATTTATTTTAGTTTTTAGCTTATTCTGTTTCTCCGCTTCTGCTCAGTATGGAGGTTACAACAATGGCTATGGTAATGGTTATGGAAACGGCTACGGAAGAGGTGGCGGAATGGGAATGGACAGAAGTATGATGGGAGGACAACAGCAAGGTACTCCAAGCAAACCTAAAGAAACTCCTCCTGAAGAAACTGCAGCTATAGTTGTTGAACAAATGAAACCTCAAGTAAATCTTGATGAGCTACAAGCAATTGCAATTACAAATGTTTTAGCAGAAAGCATTAGAGAACAAGGTATTTTACTAAAAAACGAAAGCAGTAGTCAAGATCAAAAAATTGAGCAAATAAAAGCTTTACGAGAAAGTACAGATAAAAAAATTAACGCATTCTTAAATCCAGATCAAGTTGAGAAATACAAGACTTTTATGGATACTTTGAAAGAAGTTAAGAAAACTAAATCTAAAAAGAAAAAAGATAAAGATTCAAAAGACTCAAAAGATTCTAAAGAAGTAAAAGAAATTACAGATACGAAAATCTCTGAATAATCGTTTAAACTTATAAAACAACGTATTATGACAAAAAAGCTTTTTTGTTATCTGCTTTTGGCTGCCATTATCAGCTCTTGCTCTACAAATCCGTATAAAAACACGGAAAAAGCATATGACCAGCAATTAAAGACCTTAGAGAATCAAATTACAAATAAAGAAGCAAAACCAATTCCTGCCACTACAGTTGTGATTGACACTTCATATGCGCAACAGTTGAGAATTGTAAAAGATACTTTATCTAAAACAAACTCAACTTATTTACAAAACGGAATTAACACTGAATGGATCGGAACTGTAAATTTCAACTTAAGAAAACCAAGTTTTGTTATCATTCATCATACTGCTCAAGATTCTCTTCAGCAGACAATTAATACTTTTACAAAAACAAAAACACAAGTAAGCGCACATTATGTGATTTCTGAAAATGGAAAAGTGGTACAAATGCTTAATGATTATCTGAGAGCATGGCATGCAGGAAATTCTACTTGGGGAAAAACAACCGATTTAAACTCTTGCTCTATCGGAATTGAATTGGACAATAACGGTTTTAAGCCTTTTACAGAAGCACAAATTAGCAGTTTAGTTGCTTTGTTAACCAAATTAAAAAAGGATTACAACATTCCGACTCAAAACTTTTTAGGTCATGCTGACATTGCTCCGGGTAGAAAACAAGACCCAAGTGCTTTATTTCCTTGGAAAACACTTGCAGAAAAAGGATTTGGAATTTGGCCAGACGAAGTTTTAGAACCAGCACCATTCGATTTTAAAATTGAACCAGCACTTAGAATTATCGGCTATAACACCAAAAATTTGACCGCAGCAATTCAAGCTTTCAAATTACATTATATTCAAACTGATGCAACGTCAGTTTTAGATAGAAAAACAATTGACACGATTTATTCGATTTACAAAAAACAGGTTCAATAAATAAAATTGATTCAAAATATAAAAACGCATTTCTACAAAAATAGAAATGCGTTTTTTTTAAATCTTATTCTATTTTGCTTTCTATATATCTATTAATAATAAACTATAAATCCTCTTATGATTTTCATTATTTGAAGTAGATGCACTGCGGTGCGCCTCTACAGATAGATATTTGAACTGAAAATACAAGAATAACATCCGAAGCAAATCTTCAATATATATACAATATAACTAGACTTTTATAGCCATTAAAGCCCAAACAACTAACAACTAACAACTAACAACTAACAACTAACAACTAACAACTAACAACTAACAACTAACAACTAACAACTAACAACTAACAACTAACAACTAGAAATAAAAAAGCTGCCAAAACATTAGTATGTTTCGACAGCTCCAAAAAAAAAAAAAATATCAATCTTTATCTCTAGAAAGAGTATGTTGTAGCAATTAATCCGTAGAAGTTTCCTCCTGTTGGCATTACATCTTTATCTACGAAAATATCTTCAGATGCAGCGTCGTATCTTAACTCTGGGATGATTGTCAGTTTTCCAACTTTAAAGTTTAAAGAAACAGTATTTGCAAAAACACTTGATCCAGCTAATGTTCCAAGACTTGGAGCAGCATCTTTAGCATCAAAGTACTCCATTCTGTAAGCCAAAAGCAATGACGGACTGAAAGAGTAGTTTGCATATCCTACGATAGAAAACCATTCTCCATCTAAAGTGCTGTCAAAATCATTTTTAGTTTTAGCGTAAGTTGCATTTAAACCAAGTGCAAAACTATCGCTGATTGTTTTAGATGCTGTTAAATCAAACTGTGTTTTGTTTTCATCTGAAACTGGAATTATACTTCCTGGAATCGGATTAGTACTTCCTGTTGTAAAGTTCAGGTAAGCACTTCCTGTATCTCCAATATACCCAACTTGTCCGATAAATGTTTTTTGATAAGATCCCGCATCCATTGCAGATTTGAAATCTGTTGGATTTGTAAGTCCTAACATCGCAGTAAATTTACCAGAAGTATATTGCGCTTTCAAACCAGTATTAAAAAATGGTCCGTAAGAGAAAGCGTAAGACATACTGTAGTTTTTGTTATCTACTGCATCTAACACTTCATATCCAATATGAGTTCCGAAACTACCTGCTACAAATTTGAATTCGTCTGTCACATTATATGTAAAATATAATTGTTTAATTAAAAATTTTGCACTTGCATCTTTATCCGGTGTTTCATTATATGAAAACTCTGCTGCTCTTTTTCCGAAACCTAAATCTACAAATACAGATGCTTTTCCGAAAGTATGACCTGCTTCAATAGATGCCATTCCTAATTCAAATGAATTCTGAGAGTTGGTAAAGCTCGTTAATCCATTCATTTGTTTTGAAAAATCATATTTATAATACGCATCAGCAGAACCTCCCCAAGTGGTTGCAGGTGGAGCGGCAGCTTCATCTTCTTGGGCAAAGGCAAAAAAACTTGTTAACATGGCGGTTAAAATGTAAAATGCTTTTTTCATGTTTTAAATTGGTTTTTAGTTATTAAATTGATTCTGGTTAGTTAATCTTTTATATATCTATTCAATAGTATAAGTCATTTCTAAGAACTTTCATTCGCCTCAAATCATCATCATTTTCATTAGCGAATTTATTAACTTTTGCATCATCAGAATAATTCAAAACTACTTTTTTGGCGTTTTGAGTAAAGAATTACGGATTACAAAAATTAATCTTCCAATAATCATTATTTCATATTTATCGATAATTGTTTTTGAAAATTCAATAACAAAATTTTAAGAGTTTTTTCAAAAATAACAGGGTAAAAAGCAAATTTTACTACAAAAACAAACATTAAACAACTAAAAAAAGACGACAAAAAATAAATACCCCATAAAAAATAGGGGTACATTAAAAAATAAAAACAAAAACCCAGAAACACAGAATAATCTAATCAAGGAAAAATAAAAAATATTCATCAAACACAATTCTTACAAAAATAGCTTTAGAAACTTACTTTTTTGGCTTGCTTTGAAAGTGCTTTTTCTCTAAAGGAAACACACTTGCAAAACAAAAAAAGCCTACTCAATAACTGAACAGGCTTTTAAAAAAAATTAAACCAACTTTTATTCCTTATTATACTTTCTCAAGTATTCTCGAACTTTAATTCCTGAGTCTTTTAAATCTTCCTCTTTCCATTTTCCTTCAGAATTGGCAGATTTCTTCAAAATAGAACATGTTTCATCTTTATCGGAAACTGACCAAGTTATCCAGCTGAGTTTTTTAGATTCCATCCAATCGATATAATCTTGCCAAGCTTTATAATCTAAAGGACCATCACCAGAAGCTTCCATTCCAGCCGATTCTGAAATAAAAACAGGTAAACCGCTTTTTATGGCTTCGTCTGTTCTATCTCTTAAATATTTCCCGTGAGTTGCTGCATAAAAATGCATCGTATACATTATATTAGTATAGCCAGTTATCGGATCTTCGGCAGGACGATCAATATCCTGATCCCAATGCGGACAGCCGACCAAAATAATGTTCTTAGGATCGTTTTCTCTTATAACTCTAATTATTTCTTCCGAATATGCATTTACCTCCTGCCAAGTTTCATAATCTGGCTCATTAAAAACCTCATATATAATATTAGGATACTTGGCATACTTTTTTGACATCTCGTCGAAAAACTTTTTAGCTTCTTTCAAATTGACATTATGACTGTGCCAATCGATAATTACATATATATCAGATTTAATAGCACCGTTTATAACCGCTTCTATTTTCTGTTTAGAAAATTCTGGATCTTTTATATAAGAATGATCCCCAAGTTCAATTCCCATTGCGGCGCGAACTACATTGCAATTAAAATCCTTTTTCAACCAGCTTACTGCTTTTTCGTTATAAAATCTTGGCCACAAACTATGCCAGCCAAAACTTAATCCGCGAAGAACAATAGGATTGCTATTTTTATCCACCAACTGCGTTCCTTGAACACTTAATTGTCCATGCTTTTTTACGAATTGTGCTTTGCAAACATTCGCAATCAGCAAAAAAGAAAAAGCAGCAAACCAAATTTTTGATTTCATAATGACAACTTTTTAAGGAATTAATTTTAATGTTATAACATCATGTGAAGCAATTTCTGAAGCAAAAACCTTTTTAGTATTTCCGACTTCTTTATTCTTCCACAGATCTTTTATTTTGAAAATTGTTTTAGAAAAATCCGCTTCATAACCAAAATCAACATCTTTAATGGTATTTTTCTTCCAATCAAAATTAATTTTTTTCGAAGTTTCAGTTCTATTTACAAAACTTACTGCCCAAGCTCCATCAGAAAGTGGTTTTACCCAAACTTCTACTCCATCTAAAATAGCATATTTAAAACCTTGAACTCCAAGTTTATCCTGATTTACAGCAAGCAATTCTTTATTTGTTAAAATTGCCAACGTTTCCTTAGACATTTTTCTATAATCATTTCCTGTAAACAAAGGAGAAGAAAGCATACACCACATCGCAAAATGGGTTTTATCTTCTGTATCATTCATTTCGTTTCCAACTTCCATCATATCAAAATCATTCCAATGATCTGGACCTGAATATTTACGAATATCTTTTCTCATATCAGCAATTTTCATAAATCCCCAAGACGACCAATTTTCCGGATGTTTAAATTCACAATCAAAACAAGGATAAATATCGCCTGAAATTCTCCAAAGATTTCCAATAGGTTTTCCCCATTCCCAAGGCTGATTATCTCCCCATTCGCAAAGGCTGAAAACAATTGGTCTTCCAGCAGTTTTTAGCGCATTACTCATTGTTGCGTAAGCTTCTTTTGCTGTAATTCCTTCTGTATTACACCAATCGTATTTTAGAAAATCGATTCCCAATTTCGCATAAAATCTTGCATCTTGATATTCATAACCTCTTGTTCCAGGATAACCAGCGCAAGTTTTTGTTCCTGCACAATTATATAAACCGAATTTTAAACCTTTACTATGAACATAATCAATTACCGCTTTCATTCCGCTAGGAAATTTTTCAGGATCTGGAACCAAATCACCATTTGCGTCGCGTTCGTGTGTCATCCAACCGTCATCTAATACTATATAATTGTAGCCCGCAGCAGCCAAACCAGAAGAAACCATTATATCTGCAGTTTCTTTTACCAGTTTCTCATCAATATTAGTTGCGAAAGTATTCCACGAATTCCATCCCATTGGCGGTGTCATAGCTAGGCCTTCAAATTTTCCAGCTTGCCGTTTATGTGTATTTCCTTGACTGAAACCTAAACTAGACAAACTTAAAGCGAGCAACAAAGCGATTTTTTTCATTTTACAAAAACTTAAATTATTATAAAAAGATGTTCCCTAATTTTTCAACTAGGGAACATCTCACAAACTAACTCAAAACAGAATCTTATTTTAATACAAATCCTAAATCATCAAACATCACAACATTTCCGCCGTCGTTATTAGATTCTTGAAAAGTAATCATACTTAAAGTTGTAGGATTTCCTAATTTATCAAATGGAATTTCCATGTAAACCCACGTTGTTGTTACCGGAATTACATAATTTGCACCTCCATTCATACTGAAATTTACCTGACCATTTTTAGCACCTTTCACTGCAATTCTGAAGGCCTTGTATTTAGACAAATCAACATTAAAGCCCCAGTTACCACCATCCCAAGCACCAAAAGTCCATTGCCAAGATTTTTCTCCTTGATAAGAATCTCCATCAAAATCAAAATTAACTCCTTTTCCTGCCCAAGGTCCACCCCATTGCATTCCATATAATTTATCATCGTATAAGGCAGTTCCAATTGCTTCTTTTGAAACCGCAGTACCAGAAATATTAGTTACGGCAAGATTTCTATAATCAGCATTTGCTGGAATTTTTACCACAATCTGTTCTAAAGTTGAAGAAACAATGGTAACCGGAACTTCTGGCAACGTAGCTGTTTTCGCTAACGTAACAACTGGATTCAAGAAATATTTACCTTTAATAATCACCTCATCGCCTGCTGCACAATTGATATAATTAAATCCTGAAAAAGTTGGAACTGGAGGCGCAACCGTAAAAGGCATTGTAACCGAACCATATTTAGTAACGATTTTTAACTCATTTGATGCATTTGCGTACGGCGTATTTTCGTCAATTAAAACAACTATATCTGTGTCTGTTACAAATGTTGGACGGAAATAAGTATCATAATCATTAAAGTAAATCTTCTCGGTAGTCAAAAAACCTTTTCCGTGAATGATATAATAATTCTTTGGATCTCCCACCGTTACAGGAGTAGACGGAAACATTTTTCCATCTTCATCGTAACCTGAACGTACAACGCTTTCTATAACTGGCGCTCCTCCCGAAGAAGATGCACTATCATCACTAGAGCATGAAGTAAAAAACATTAAAGAAAGCATTAATGCTATGCACGCTGCTAACGAAACAATTTTTAGATTTTTCATATTTATATTTTTAAAAATTATTTAAAAGTATATGGTGCTACTTCTTTTAATTTTGGATTTTTAATTAAATCATCAGCTGGATAAGGCAACAATAAATTTGTGGCAGATATCGTGATGTGTTTCTCATTTTGTTTATCACCTCTATTTTGAGCTTCTAAAATTGCTTTAGCTTGAGCAAACGGAAGACGTCCTAAATCAAAATAATAATCTCCTTCGCAAGCCAATTCCGCACGTCTTTCTTTAAAAATATCATTAAAAGAAATTGATGCTTTTTCAGATAAACCGGCTCTTTTACGAACTGCATTGTATGATTTTAGCGCATTTGCATCTGTTGTGCTTCCTGATTGAGATCCTAGCGTAGCTTCGGCATGAATTAATAATAATTCTGCATAACGCATCATGTAGCTATTCATACTGCTTTCTCCATTAAAAGGCGCGTTGAAAGGACCTGTTATTGGAAGATTTTCTTTTCCGATTACATATTTTTTCAAACCAGCTCCAGAATTTTGAGCTTCATTTGCTAATTCAAAAGTATAGCCTAAAAGCTTTGGCGAATCTACTGCCAAAGTCTGAGCGTAAGTTAAGTTTGGATAATAATCTCCTGGAAGCATAAAAGTTTCAATTCTTCTTCTATCTCCGTTCTCAAAAACATTCTTAATTAAATCTTGAGATGGCGCAATCTGACCAGAATAAGTAGTTTCTACCAATCTGTTTTCTGGAGCAAATAAAGTATTCGAAAAGTTTCCTTCAAAATAAGTTCCTGCACCTGTCCATTGCCAAGAAAAAATAGATTCTTCGTTGTTATTATTCTTTTGAAGCCATAAATCTGCAAATGATTTTGTTGGTAAAGCCTCACCTCCAAGTAATTTAAACTCTCCGCTATTAATTACTTCTTGAGCCATTGCTTTTGCTAAATCGTATTTCTTTTGATACAAATAAACTTTAGCTAAAAATGCTTTTGCAGATCCGCTAGAAACGTGTGCGTTAGCAGCATAATCAGATCCTCTGTTTTTTTGTCTCAAATTTGCAATTGCATATTTTAAGTCGTTTTCAATGAATTTGTAAACGTCTTCAATTGGATTACTAGGAATCACAAAATTCTTAGAATAATCTGCATTGTTCTCGATAATTGGCACATTTCCCCATAATCTTACCAAGAAAAAATAAGAGAAAGCTCTAATAAAATGCGCTTCACCCAAAGCATTATTCAATGCTTCTTTACTCACATTTGGACCAACACTTTGCGGAAGGTTACTAATGTAAGCGTTAGAATTTGCAATTGCTCCAAAACATGATCTCCATGCATCAGAAATAAAAGCTTGCGAATTAGTAAAACTCAAATCGGTAAACTTTCCAAAATCGTTATATTGGCTTGCATACATATTTCCAGAAATCACATCTGTAATACCATAAAAAGCCGATTTGTTCATATTAAACCAAACAATACCGTATAATCCGTTGGCAGCATTGTCTAGTTTTGTGTCCGAATCGTAATAATTACCTACAGTCGGCGCTCCTTCAGCAGGAACATCAAGAAAATCTTGAGAACAAGAAGAAGACATTAACATTAATAATGTCATAAAAACTGCGCTACTTCTTTGTATTATATTTTTCATCTTTAATTCGTATTAAAATTCAACATTAAAACCAAAAGTAATTTGTCTTGGAACAGGATAACGTCCATTATCGACACCAGACAGCAATGCATCTTGGTTAAAAGAACCAACTTCAGGATCGTATCCTTTATACTTTGTAAACGTGTAAAGATTTTGTCCAGAAGCATAAATTCTCAATCTTGATAAACTTAGTTTAGAGATCATTTCTGAAGGAAGTGAATATCCTAAAGTTACGTTTTGAATTCTTAAATATGATCCGTTTTCAATGTTGCGAGTTGATATAGCATTATTAATATGATCATAAGTTGAAGGTCTAGGAAGCGATGCATCTAAATTTGAAGCTGAATAAAAATCGGCAGCTTCAGTTAAATAGTTTGTTCCCATATAACTGTTCATCGTACCAGACAAACGCGTTAAGTTCATTAATTTATTTCCTGCAGTTCCTTGAAGGAAAATAGATAAATCAACATTTTTGTATTTGAAATTATTTGTAAATCCGTAAGTGAATTTTGGGTTTGGATTTCCGATTGGCACTAAGTCATTCAAATCAATAACACCATCATTATTTTGATCTTTATAAATAACATCTCCTTTTTGGAATGCTGGCTGTAAAGAGTTTGTTCCATCTTTTAAAACTACTCTATTTCCAGCTCCATCTGTGTGACCGTATTTTGTCAAATCATCATCAGATCTGTAAATTCCTAAAGCTTCGTAACCAATAAACGAACCAATCGGAAGACCTTCTGTAGTTCTCGAAACTGTAACTGTATTATAAGCAAGTGTATTCATTGTTTTCACAATATTCAAACCTGCCATATTTGTTACTTCGTTTACATATTTTGTAAAGTTCCCGCTAACATTCCAAGAGAAATTATCAGAGAATTTTTCTGTATAACCTAAAGTAATCTCAATACCTTTATTTTGCATACTTCCAAGATTAAAATACGGAGGATTTACACCGCCTTCATAATCTCCACCACCAGAAAGGTAATTGGGAAGCGGCACTTGGTACAAGAAGTTTTTATTTACTTTTTTATAAACATCAACCGTTGCAGTAAGCTTAGAACTGAACATATTAAAATCTAAACCAATGTTTGTTTGATCTTGTGTTTCCCATTTCAAATCTTTGTTTGGCGTATTTGCCGGAAGATAAGAAGTTCCCATTGGGCTATTTACTAAGTGTAAATTAGAATCGTACAAATTATTTCCGATTTGATTATTTCCTGTTTGTCCCCATCCAACTCTAATTTTGATGCCGTCAACGTATTTTCTTGTGCCTTCCATAAATTTTTCGTTAGAAATTTTCCAAGAACCACTTACAGAGCTAAAAACGCCCCATTTATTTCCAACAAAGAATTTAGAAGAACCATCTGTTCTAACAGAAGCTGTTAATCCGTATAAATCTCCATAATCGTAAACAACCCTTCCTAAATAAGAAGACAAAGTTTGCGTTCCAGAATAAACACCGCTTGTAACTGCTTTTGACAAATCTGAAGCCGAAAGTGATTTATCGTTATTGTCTTTATAGCCGTAACCAGTTATAGAATATCCTTCCCAGTGCGATCTGTTTGATTCTTGAACTGCCAAAACTGTGAAATTATGTTTACCAATTGTATTCTTATAAGTAAGCATGTTTTTTAAGTTCCAAGAATTTCCGGTTGATGGATTGTAATACAAGTTAGCATAGCTTTTTACCGCATTTCCTAAAGAATACATCGGATCAAAACGTTGTCCTAAGTTGTCATAGATATATCCACCCGCTTCAAATCGATATTCTAAACCTTTTACAATGTCAATTTGTGTGTAGAAATTACCAGAATAATTCTTTCTAACTAATGTATTTGATCCCAATAAAGAAGTCGCAACAGGATTTACAAAAGAAGTCTGTCCTCCCGCTGGCGGACCTGCAAACGCACCCGACAATTCTCTAACTGCAACATCTGGAGTTGCTAATAAAGAAGTTGCAACTACTCCATTAAATTGTCCGTTTAATGTTAATTTTTCATCTGTAATAGCTCCACTCACGTTTACACCAACTCTGATGAATTTATTTACCCTAGCATCTATATTAGATCTGAAATTATATCTTTTAAATCCAGATTCGATTACAATACCTTCTTGATTTAAAATTCCTCCAGAAATATAATAATTGATTCCGTCTTTACCTCCAGAGAAAGACAATTGATTCGATTTCATAATTCCAGTCTCATAAATCGCATCTTGCCAATCTGTTCCAGCACCTAGAATTTCCGGATGAGCAAATTCAGGACGCTTTGCAGTTGGATCATAAACATCTGCTAAAGCATTTTGATGAATAGCATATTGTTGTAAATTCATCGAATGCAATTTCTTAGGCAGATTACTAATCGAATAAGAATTTTCGAAAGTTAATTTTCCAGTTCCTTTTCTACCAGATTTTGTTGTTACAATTACAACTCCATTTGCTCCTCTTGAACCGTAAATTGCTGTTGCAGAAGCATCTTTTAAAATATCGATAGATTCAATATCATTAGGATTTATTAATGATAATGGACTTAAAGTAATATTTCCTGCATTTGAAAAGTTAGAATCTCCCGCTGCATTTCTTCCAGAAGTTGATGAATTTCTCGCATCTCCAGAAATTGGCACACCGTCAATTACGTACAAAGGCTCATTTGTACCTGTTAAAGAAGAAACTCCACGAATTCTTACCGAAACGTTACTTCCAGGCGCTCCAGAGTTACTATTTACGACTACCCCAGCCGCTTTACCTTGCATCATCTGATCGAAAGATGCCACTTTAAGATTTTCAATATCTTTAGAAGCAATACTAGAAATAGCGCTGTTTACATCTTTACGCTTTTGTGTTCCGTATCCAATTACAACTACGTCTTTTAAGTCTTCTGCATTAGATTTTAAAATTACGTTAATCGTTTTTTTACCTTCTACGGCAACCTTCTGAGTTGTGAATCCGATGAAAGAAAATACTAAAGTAGCATTTGGCGGAACATCAATAGAATATTTACCATCAAAGTCAGTAGAAACTGTTGTTTTAGAACCTGCAATAGAAATGTTTGCACCCGGAATAGATAATCCCTTTTCATCAGAAACAGTTCCTGAAACCTTTACCTGAGCTGTAATAAAATTACTTGTCAGCAACAAAAATAATATCAAAGGAACTGCTCTGTGGTTAGCTTTCCAATGAATAAAGTTAGTCATTAGTTTTTTCATAATAAATGTTTGGTTAGTTTAAAGTGTTTATTGCCAATCCAAAAGATAAAATGAGCCTGGATATATTTTATCTTTCAAATTATTTAACAAATCTATAACACTGGGAATTATCAAATCGATAATATTATATCATTTAATGATAATATTTTTACTGTAATCGATTTAAAAAACATATATGAAAATAAAATCATATAAATTTTGAATTATTCGCAATGACAATCCTCAAAAACAACCTAAAACATGCATAAAAACTAACGAAAAGTCAAAAATCAAACGTTTTCGTTAAAAATAATATTTATTGATGACAAAAAAGTATCAATTAAAGAATACGTTTCAAACCAGAGAAATCTTCTCTATATTGGCTAGGAGTACAATTTTTAGTCGCTTTGAAACTGCGATTAAAATTGGCAATATTATTAAACCCCGATTTAAAAGCCACTTCAGAAACACTCATATCTTTCTCAACCAGCCAACGCGCGGCGTAACCAATTCGAATATCATTTATATAATTGACAAAAGTTTTTCCGGTACGCTTTTTTATAAATCGGTTAAAAGAAATAATCGACATACTCGCCACATTTGCCACATCTTCTAAAGTGATTTTTTCAGCGAAATGTTTTTGCACATATTCGTAAACTAATTTCATTTTGTCATAATCATCGAAAGTATCATAGTCAACTGTATAAGTAGAAAGCAAACGCTGATTTCTAGAATTTGCCAAATCATATAATAAAGAAGTAATTTCCAAAAAATAATCCATACCATCCAATTTCGAGAGCCTAACAAGCCTTGGCGTTAATTCTTCGGCTGTTTTTTTAGAAAAAAGAATTCCGTGAATAGACCTATTAAACATATCTCGAATCGGATTCATGATTCGTCTAGACAATAAAGATTCGTGAAACAAATCATTATGAAACTGAATTGTTATTTCGTGAATTTTTTTACTCGTGCATTTATTTAGCTCCCAACCGTGATATAAATTTGGACCAATCAAAACCAATTCGACATTGTCGATTTCTTCAATATTATCTCCAACAACTCGCTTAACACCTTTTCCATTTAAAATAAAATTAATCTCAAATTCTGGATGATAATGAACCGGAAAATCGAAACTATCTTTTACGCGATCAAAAACCAAAAAGCTATCACTTGGTGCAAGCGGCGCAATTTCTCTATAAAAATTCTTTGTAGTACCCATCTTAAAAACTATTTTCAGGAAATCAATATTCTTTTTTTTGACTGCAATAATATGATATATAATTGATAAAATAATATTAATTACACGATATTCATCCGTTTATCTTTGAAAAATCAAATTATCATTTCTTTAAAAAGAACATTAATAATAAACATTAATCATTTTTAATTAAATAACTTTTTATAGTTTTAATAATTTTAACAAGCTAACGCTAACTATTTTTTGAATAAAAAAACGAAATGCTTTTAAAACTATAATCAACTGTATATTTTGCTTCTGGCAGCAATCAAAAAAACTATTTTCTAATGAAAAACCATTTTATAACCCTTCTGACAACAGCATTTTTAAGTACTTCTTGCTTATCTCAAACAAATTCAAGTAATACTAATTTGTCACTTTCAGACAAAAAAGCAACAACAGAAACGAAAGCACTTTATCAAAAACTAAATATCTTATCTCAAAAAGGTTTTCTTTTCGGGCATCAGGATGATTTAGCATATGGAGTTAAATGGAAATATGAAGCAGGAAGAAGCGATGTAAAAGAAACAGCCGGAGATTATCCTGCGGTTTACGGTTGGGACATTGCTGGTTTAGAAAAAGATAATGTTAATAATATAGACGGAGTTCCATTCGAAAAAATGAAACAATATATTATTGAAGCAAATTCAAGAGGCGGAATTTCAACTATTAGCTGGCATTTTGACAATCCTGCAACAGGAAAAGATGCCTGGAATAATGTTCCGAATTCTTTAAAAACCATTCTGCCTGGCGGCGAAAATCATAAAAAATTCACTTCTTGGCTAGATAAAGCCTCCGTTTTTTTTCTTTCTTTAAAAGATAAAAACGGAAAAAACATTCCGATTCTTTTCAGACCTTTTCATGAACTTACTGGAGGATGGTTTTGGTGGGGAAAAGGAAATTGCACACCAGAAGAATTTAAAACAGCTTGGAAATTTACTGTCGATTATTTACATAAAAAAGGAGTTCACAACTTAATTTACGTATATAACACTGGCGGTTTTGCAAATGAATCAGATTTCTTAACCAATTATCCTGGAGATAATTATGCTGATGTTTTAAGTTTTGACAGTTATCAAAACAATAACGATCCGAATGGAGAAAAGTTTATTCGTGAAGTTCAGAATCAGTTTAAAATATTGAATGAAATCAATTCAAAAAAACATAAATTAATTGCTTTGGCTGAAGCTGGTTATGAAGCGGTTCCAGATCCGAAATGGTGGACAGGAACTTTGTTAAAAGCAATTGGAGATTACAAAATTTCTTATGTGCTTATATGGAGAAATCATGGCTGGCAGGAAAAAGAACAAAAAATGCATTATTACGCACCGTTTAGCGGACAAGTAAGCGAAAAAGATTTTAAAGATTTTTATAATCTTGATCAAACTATCTTTGAAAAAGACATTCCAAAAAAGTTAAAATAATTGCCTCAAATTTAAATCTCAATCATTAAAAAAATTCTAATGCACGATAAAATTAGTTTAAAAGAAAAAGTTGGTTACGGTCTTGGAGACGCTGCTTCCTCAATGTTTTGGAAAATTTTTAGCATGTATCTGCTATTTTTCTATACCGATGTTTTCGGATTGGCGCCTGCCGTAGTAGGAACTATGTTTTTAATTACCAGAATCTGGGATTCATGCTTTGATCCAATTGTCGGGATTCTAGCCGACAGAACCAAAAGCAAATGGGGAAAATTCAGACCATATTTACTTTGGGTTGCGATACCTTTTGCTGTGATTGGAGTTTTAACTTTTTACACACCAGATTTTGACGAAAAAGGAAAAATCATTTACGCTTACGTGACTTATTCTCTAATGATGATGATTTATTCTTTAATCAATGTTCCGTACGCATCACTTTTAGGCGTAATGTCTTCTGATAGAAAAGAACGAAATACACTTTCTTCTTATCGTATGGTTTTTGCTTTCGGCGGAAGTCTTTTAGCGCTTTGGTTAATTGAACCTTTAGTAAATTATTTCGGTGGAAATCTCAATTCTAAAACGGGCTGGTTGGCTACAATTGCCGTTTTCGGATTAATTACAACTGCATTTTTCTGGGCTTGTTTTGCATTCACAAAAGAAAGAATCAAACCCATTGCAGATGAACAAAATAATCTAAAAGAAGATTTAAAAGATCTTCTAAAAAATAAACCTTGGTGGATTTTGCTTGGCGCAGGAATTGGCGCTTTAGTTTTTAATTCAATCCGCGATGGTGCAGCAGTTTATTACTTTAAATATTATGTAAGCAGTTCTGTAAACTTCGATTTTTCGCTTTTCGGAACCGATTTTCATATGACACCGACTTCTATTTATTTAGTTTTAGGTCAAGCTGCAAATATAATCGGAGTAATCGCTGCAACACCAATTGCAAATAAAATCGGTAAAAAGAAAACCTTTTTTGGCGCTATGGCACTGGCAGCAATTCTAAGTTTAGTTTTCTATTTATTTGGAAAAGAAGACATTGTCTTAATTCTAAGTTTTCAGGTTTTAATTAGTATTTGTGCGGGCTGCATTTTCCCTTTAATCTGGTCTATGTATGCAGATAGCGCCGATTATTCAGAATGGAAAGAAGGACGTAGAGCAACAGGTTTAGTTTTCTCAGCTTCCTCTATGTCACAAAAATTTGGATGGACAATCGGAGGCGCTGGAGCTGGATGGCTTTTAGGTTATTATGGCTTTCAAGCCAATGTTGAACAAACTGCAACAGCGCAAAACGGAATTCAATTAATGCTAAGTATTCTTCCAGCAATTGCAGCAGCAATTTCGGTGGCATTTATTTTATTCTACCCTTTATCAGAAGAAAAATTACAGATTATAGAACAGGATTTAAACGAAAAGAGAAATCAAAATCACTAAAAAACACAGACAAAGAAATCAAATCATATGACAACAATAACCTCTTCAGCTACTTTTCAAGAAAGAAAATCGGCATTAGAAAAACAACATAAAACACTAATCGAACAAAAAAACGAACCGCAAGAAATTATCGGAAACGGAATTTACGAACGTTATAAAAATCCTGTTGTTACAGCGGCTCATATTCCGTTAAATTGGCGTTTTGATTTTAATGAAAATACAAATCCATTTTTGCAGGAAAGAATCGGAATCAATGCTGCTTTTAACGCTGGAGCAATGAAATGGAACGGAAAATATCTAATGGCGGTTCGTGTTGAAGGAATCGACAGAAAATCATTTTTCGCTATTGCGGAAAGTCCAAACGGAATTGACAATTTCAAATTTTGGGATAAACCTTGCGTTATTCCACAAACAGAAGAACCTGATACAAACGTTTACGATATGCGTCTTGTACATCACGAAGACGGATTTGTTTACGGAATTTTCTGTACCGAAAGAAAAGATCCAAACGCACCAAAAGGCGACACAAGTTCGGCTGTAGCCAATGCAGGAATTGTTCGTTCTAAAGATTTAGTAAATTGGGAAAGACTCCCTGATTTGATTTCAAATACGGGGCAACAGAGAAATGTAGTCTTACATCCAGAATTTATAAACGGAAAATACGCTTTGTATACGCGTCCGCAAGACGGATTTATTGATGTTGGATCTGGCGGCGGAATTGGTTTAGGTTATGTCGACGACATGAAAAACCCAGTTGTAAAAGAGGAAAAAATCATTTTCGGAAAACAATATCATACGATTTACGAATTAAAAAATGGTCTAGGCCCTGCTCCAATTAAAACTTCAAAAGGTTGGTTACATTTAGCGCACGGCGTTCGAAATACTGCCGCAGGATTACGCTACACATTATACATGTTTATGACCGATTTAAATGATATTGCAAAAGTAACGCACGTTCCAGCCGGACATTTTATGGGACCAGAAGGAATTGAAAGAGTTGGTGACGTTTCTAACGTTTTATTCTCAAACGGATGGATTGAAGACGAAGATGGAACTGTTTACGTTTATTACGCTTCTTCAGATACAAGAATGCATGTTGCTGTTTCATCTGTAGAAAAATTGGTTGATTATGTAACAAATGCTCCAGCAGATACATTTACTTCTGCAGGTTCTGTACAAACAATCATTAATCAAATCGAAAAAAATAACGCAATTTAAAATACCGTGTCACTACAAAGAAAGCTTTTAAAATCTGAGTTAACCGCAGAACTGAATTCCATTTTAAACTATTGGTCAGAACGAACTATAGATAATCAAAATGATGGTTTTGTGGGTCAAATCGATTTTAATGATCATAAAATTGCCAATGCAGAAAAAGGTTCGGTGTTAAATGCCCGAATTCTTTGGACGTTTTCTGCCAGTTATCAAACCACAAAAAACGAAAACCACAAAAATCTGGCAAAAAGAGCATTTGAATATCTAGCTGAAAATTTTTATGACACACAATTTGGAGGTCTTTTTTGGAGTATTAATGAGGATAAAACTCCAAAAGACACCAAAAACCAAATTTACGCTCTAGCATTTGCCATCTACGGATTATCTGAATATTATGTAATTTCTAAAGATGAAAAAGCTTTAGAAATAGCTAAAAATTTACATTCAAAAATTCAAGAACATAGTTACGATAAAGTAAATAAAGGTTATTTTGAAGCTTTTACAAGAGATTGGCAGCCTATTGAAGATTTACGTTTAAGTGCAAAAGACGCCAACGAAAAGAAAACGATGAATACGCATCTTCATATTATTGAAGGTTATGTGAATTTATATAAAGTGTGGAAAGACGAAAAATTGCTTCACGACATTGTTGAATTATTAGAAACCATCGAAAAACATTTCATCAATACAGAAACTGGTCATTTGCATTTGTTTTTTGATGAAAATTGGGTAGAAAAACCAGATGTGATTTCCTACGGTCATGATATCGAAGCCGCTTGGCTTTTACAGCAATGTGCCGAAATTTCAGGAAACGAAACTTTGATTGCCAATTATAAAAAACACGCTATTCAAATTGCCGAAGCTACAAAAGAAGGTTTAGATAGCGATGGCGGTCTATGGTATGAATTTGATCCCGAGAAAAACGAAATGATTCCAGAAAAACATTGGTGGCCACAAGCCGAAGCTTTAATTGGTTTTTACAACGCTTATCAGTTGACTGGAAAAGAAGAATATTTGGATATCGTTTATAAAATCTGGAAATTCACAAAAAAATACATGATTGACCAGCAAAACGGCGAATGGTATTGGGGAGTTTACAGCGATTATTCTATAATGAAAAAAGATAAAGCTGGATTCTGGAAATGCCCATATCACAATGGCCGAGCTTGTCTGGAACTTATTGCCCGAATTCAAGATTAACCTACGCAAGTTTTAATCCTAACATTTCATTATCATGAAACAGCTTTTACTTTTTAGTTTGTTATTTCTTTCTACAATAACAAACGCTCAAATGAATCTCATCAAAAACTCTGGCTTTGAAAGAGATTTGATTAATTGGACTGGTCAGGAAAATGCTGCAATTTCATCATACGATAAAAAAACAGGAAGAAGCTGCGCCTTAATTAATCAATATACGGGAGCAGAATGGAGAGCTTTAGATCAAATTATTTTAATTCCAAAAAACAGTTACGCCATAGAATGCAGTGCTTGGATGAAAACCGATCAAGTCGAAACTCAGAAAGAAGAATATAAAGCGGCTGCAATAATTATAGAATTTATCAACGCAGCCGATAAACCAATAAGCTCAGAAACCATCGGAACAGCTAAAAAAACCACCGATTGGACCAACTACAAAAAAGTTGTAAAAATACCTGCAAATGCAAAAAAAATCAGAATTATGCTTGCGTTGGCACAAACAAACGGAACTGTTTTTTTTGATGATGTAAATGTGATAGCGCTTGGTGAAGAAGAATATGCCAAACTAAGTCCCGAAACAAAATAGCCAAAATGAAAAAACATCTTTTAAAAATAATATATCTGAGTTTAGCGGTTCTAATAGCAACTAGCTGTTCATCAGACAAAGATACTACGGACGAAATTATCGTAGATCCTCCAATGCAAGACGATCCTTTGACGACTTCAAACGCCGCCTCTTATATGGTTGATGCAAGCGCTACAAAAGAAACAGTCGCACTTTTTTATAATTTAAAAAGACTCGCAAAAACCAAAACCGCAATTGGACAGCAAGATGCATTTAATAGTTTTTATCAAAATGCAGGCGGAGATTCCGACATCAAAAAAAATACAGGTTTTGATCCAGCTGTTTTAGGTTCAGATTTTATGTTTATAACAGATAAAAATAATAACGGACAATCTAATAACTGGTTTTATCAGCAAGAACAAAAAATTACTGCCGATGTTAAAGCCGCTTACGCGAAAGGAATAATCAATACCTTTTCTTGGCATTTAAGAGAACCTAATAAAGAAGATTCTTTCTATGCCGCTGATATGACTGCTGAACAAAAATCGACAGCTTTTAGAAGTATTCTGCCAGGCGGATCGAATAATGAATGGTACAAAAAGAAATTAGATAAAGTAGCCAGCGTAATTTCGAATTTAAAAGGTTCTAATGGCGAATTGATTCCCGTAATTTTCAGACCTTTTCATGAATTTGATGGAAGCTGGTTTTGGTGGGGCGCAGATTTTTGTACTCCAGATGAATACAAAAAAGCGTATCAATTTACAGTTGATTATCTAAAAAACACAAAAGGAGTTCACAACATTTTATATGCCTTTTCTCCCGATAATTCATACACAACAGAAACCAATTATTTAAGTCGTTATCCAGGCGATAAATATGTCGATATTATCGGAATGGACAATTACGGAGATTTCAATAATCAAGGGCAAACAGGTTCTGATAGAGCCAATTCTAAATTAAAAATTCTTTCAGATTACGCTAAAGCGAAAGTAAAAATCGCCGCCTTAACCGAAACTGGATATCAAGTTACAAGTACAACTCCAGCTATTTCAGATTGGTTTTCGACTTTTATGTACAGCGCATTAACCAAAAATGATATTCAGATAAGTTATGTGATGTTTTGGAATAATACGAAAGATGGATATTATGTTCCAAATGGAACGGTTTCCAATGCTTTAGACTTTAAAACGTATGCAACAAAAACGAAATCGGCTTTAGTGAATTCGTTGCCGAAAATGTATGAAATGCCGAAATAACACAATATATGTCATTGCGAGGAACGAAGCAACCACACTAACAGTAGGATTTGTTGATAAATACTAAGTGAGATTGCTTCGTTCCTCGCAATGACTAATCAAAAAAAAATTATGAAAAACAGATTTTTTAAAACCCTTTCGATTGCCTTACTTTTCACGACAATTTTTGTTCAGGCACAAGAAAAAATCACTGTAAAAGGAAATCAATTTTACAAAGGCGATAAACCTTACGCTTACATCGGAACCAATTATTGGTACGGAAGTATGCTAGCTTCAAAAAAAATAGGAGATCGTAAAAGGCTTTTGCGCGAATTGGATTTAATGCAGAAAAACGGAATCGATAATTTACGCATTCTTGTTGGTGCTGACGGCGGGAAATATGATTTTACAGTTCGTCCAGCTTTGCAATATGAGCAAGGAAAATACGACGAAGATTTACTGGATGGTTTAGATTTTTTAATCAACGAAATGAGCAAACGTAAAATGTATGCCGTTTTATACTTAACCAATAACTGGGAATGGTCTGGCGGAATGTCGCAATATTTAGAATGGAATGGAAAAGGTCCGGTTCCGGTTCCTGCGATTCCACCAAATACTTGGCCACAATTTATGTCGTATACAGAACAATTTCATAGTTGCGAACCTTGTATGGAAGCCTTAAACAAGCATGTGAAATTTATTATTGGAAGAACAAACGCTTATTCTAAAAAGAAATACAACGAAGATAACACGATTATGGCTTGGCAAGTTGGAAATGAACCAAGAACTTTTACGCCAGAAAACGAAGTAAAATTCACAAAATGGTTAAATAATATTGTGGATTTAATTGACAGCTTAGACAAAAATCATTTGGTTTCTACAGGTTCTGAAGGAAAAAATAGTTCGAACGACAGCATGGAAATCTTCGAAAGAACACATCAAAATCCAAATATTGATTATTTAACGATGCATATTTGGCCTAAAAACTGGAATTGGTTTAAAGCAGACAATGCAGAAGCTACAATGCCTAAAACCATCGAAAACGCTGGAAAATATATTGACGATCATATCAAAGTAGCAAACAATTTAAAAAGACCGATTATTATTGAAGAGTTCGGGCTTCCGAGAGAAAATGAAAATCTGAATGCTGGAGCTTCTTCAATCTATAGAGATAAATTTTACAGCTATATTTTTGGAAGAGTTGTAGAAAGCCATAAAAATGGAGGTCCGTTGCAGGCAGCAAATTTCTGGGGATATGGTGGCGAAGGAAAAGCAATTCATCCAGATGGAAAGTGGAATCCTGGAGAACCTTTAACAACAGATCCACCGCAAGAACCGCAAGGTTTAAATTCGGTTTTTAATGGAGATAAATCGACATTAGAAATCGTTAAGAAATACAATTCAGAATTGAATAAAAAATAAACTAATTTTCTTTCACCATGTAAGTGATATAAGTTCACTTAATAAGTTTGCTTTTAAGCTTTTTACTAAAATGCACTTATATCATTTATATGGTTTAAAACTATCTATATGAAAAATACATTTATTCTTTTTTGTTTTTTATTTCTGAACATCTCTTTTTCACAAAAGAAACAAGACTTTATTCTGAAATCTCCCGACGGAAAAATCGAAGTTAAAGTTGCTGTAAATGATAAAATCTCTTGGACAATTTCACATGAAAACGATGTTATTTTAGCTCCATCAGAAATGTCCTTGACTTTGGATGAAAATATTGTTTTAGGAAAAAATCCTGTTGTTTTAAATTCAAAAAAAGAAACGGTAAATAATTCTTTTGAAACGTCTTTATACAAAAAGAAATCGGTTCAAAATAATTATAACCAATTGACTTTAAATTTTAAAAATGATTTCAGCATAGAATATCGCGTTTTTAACGATGGCGCTGCATATCGTTTTATAACTAAAAAGAAAAAAGATATTACGGTTAAAAATGAAGAAGTTGTATTGAATTTCGATAAAGATTACAACACTTTGATGCCATATGTTCGAGATTTAAGAAATCCGAAAGATCAATTTATTTCTTCATTTGAATCGCATTATGAAAACAAGAAAATAAGCGAATTCTCTAAAGATACTTTAGCATTTCTTCCTTTTTTAATTGATTATAAAAACCATAAAAAAGCCGTTTTTCTGGAAGTAAATCTTGAAGATTATCCTGGATTATTTGTCACAAATAATAATGAAAAATCTGGATTTGAATCTCGTTTTTCTAAATATCCATTAAAAGAAACCAACGGAGGTTTTAATTTTCTAAATAAATTAATTACAGAAAGAGCCGATTATTTAGTTAAAACAAAAGGAACAAGAACTTTTCCGTGGAGAGCGATTGTCATTTCTGAAAATGATTATGCTTTAGCCAATAATGATATGGTTCAGAAATTAGCAGAACCTTCAAAAATAAAAGATGTTTCATGGATAAAACCAGGAAAAGTGGCTTGGGATTGGTGGAACGACTGGAATATTTACAATGTAGATTTTAAAGCAGGAATCAATACACAGACTTATAAATATTATATTGATTTCGCGTCTAAAAATAAGGTTGAATATGTGGTTTTGGATGAAGGTTGGAGCGTTGAAACCGACATTATGAAACACAATCCGAATGTAGATTTGGAAGATTTGATTGCGTACGCGAAAGAAAGAAACGTTGGAATTATTTTGTGGGCTTCTTGGATGGCTTTGAATGAAAATATTGACGGCGTTTTTGATAATTATGCAAAATTGGGAGTAAAAGGTTTTAAAGTTGATTTTATTGATCGCGACGATGCGAAAATGGTAAATTCTGTTTATGATATTGCGCAAAAAGCGGCAAATCATAAATTGATCATTGATTTTCATGGAATGTACAAACCAACTGGAATTCAGAGAACTTTCCCTAATATTTTAAATTTTGAAGGCGTAAAAGGTCTTGAAAACAATAAATGGACACCAAATGATGATGTTCCGCTTTACGATACAACGATTCCATTTATCAGAATGATGGCTGGGCCAATGGATTATACGCCTGGCGCGATGCGAAATGCTACAAAAAGCGAATTCAAACCAAGTCATTCGACACCAATGAGTCAAGGAACGAGATGTCATCAATTGGCACTTTACACGATTTTTGAAGCGCCTTTACAAATGATGGCAGACAGCCCAACTGCTTTTATGAAAGAACAGGAAAGCACCGATTTTATCGCTAAAGTTCCAACTACTTTTGATGAAACTGTTGCTCTTGATGGAGAAGTTGGAAAATATGTTTTAATCGCTAGAAAAAAAGGAAATACTTGGTATTTAGGCGCAATAACAAATTGGGATTCAAGAGATATTACCATTGATTTTTCTTTCCTTGAAAAAGGCAAAAAATTCCAAGCCGAAATTTTTTCAGATGGAATAAACGCAAACAAAGCGGCAACTGATTATAAAAAAGAAATTATTAGCGTTGATTCGACAACTAAATTAAAATATCATTTAGCAAGTGGTGGTGGTTTGGCGATGATTATTAAATAAAAAAAAAGAGAACAATTACACTTGTTCTCCTCTTTTTATTTTAGTTGATAATGAAGTGTAAAACGTTTATTATTTATTTCTAAATAGAACTTCGAATAATCAAAATCCCAAATTCTTCCCTGCCACTCATCATTTTTTATTTGTAAAGTATCATTTTCAGAATAACTTTTGAGATTATACAAATCTCGGCCAAGTGCCCTCACTATTCTATTTGTAATAAGTTCCATTTCTTCAAATGAAGAAAAATTAGAATAATTTTCATATTCTTTATAAAAAGCAAAAATAGGATTTTCATTTTCTACTTTAATAATTTGCATTTCATTAAAATAATCAAAATACGAATCATTTAAACGAAAAAACGTCTGCCCTTCAAAAGAAGTTGACTCCGAAAAATTAATATTATTCTCTAAATTTCTCAATCTATTCATAAAATCTTCAAATTCTAATTCACCATTACAACCAATTTTATTAAGATTATTAAAAAACTCATTTGCATGCAAGACCTTAGTATTTATATTTAATAAATTGTAAAGTGCTTTTGCTTTAAATAAGAGCTGTTCGTCATCTGAAACTAAATATTCACAGTGGGCGGCATAATATGCATGCTGAGCATCATTCTGAAAACTAGAAAAAACTACTTTTTTGTTTTTTTCTTTATCAATTCCTAAAAGATTTAAACATGTATATGCAGTAATAAAAAAATTGTATTGATCTCTGTTCTCTTTTTTCTTAAAGCTACTTAGAGCATTTTCAACAAATTCAATAAATGTTGATTTTAGTTTTGTGTTTTCTAATTGTTTATCAAATTCAATATTCTGAATATCTATTTCAAAATTTGAAAAATTCAAACTCTCAATTGTGTAATTTCTTAATTCTCTCCATAATTTTACATCTGTATTTAAATTATCAAATGTTTTTACAAGCTTTTCTAAGTATTCAAGAATAGAATTTGTTCCATTTGGAGAAATAATATCTACCGCAGAATCTTTCGTTTGAAAGTTTAAGTCTTCCATTCCTAAAGATTTAATTGGAAAAGTAAGGAATATTTTTAATAATTCTTTAGCCTTGTCAATTTCAGGAGTCGAGTTATCTTTTGGAAAAGCGTCATCAATAATATCATGGAAATTTATATCCGAAAAATTGAAATTTGTTAGACTTTCAAAAGCTTTTGTAGGAGAAACTATTTGGACATTGACATATTTTCTATCTGGTTGAAGATTTAAAAAATTTTGATCTACTAAATTTTCCATAAAAATTAGATCATCAAACTTTTTATCAGTCTTATCCCTAGATAAATCAGCTAGATGTGCATAAGAATAGTAAAACATAAAATTATTTATGACATCAAATGTCATCTCTAACAAATCAGGATTCTGTTTTAAGTACCTAAAAACATTACTATCAAGATAAACGCGCTTCATTATTCAGAAAAACAGATTACTTGTCTAAACCAAAATACTCTCAATCGCATTTAATTCATCATGCGAAAAATTAGTATTTTGAAGACAATCAATATTATTGCACAATTGTTTTACCGAGCTCGCGCCAATTAAAACAGATGTAATTCGTTTGTCTTTTTGCAACCAAGCTAAAGCCATTTGTGCCAAAGACTGATTTCTATTTTGAGCAATTTCATTTAGTTGAATTAATTTCTGAATTCTTTCCTGTGTAACCTCATCTTCTTTCAAATGTCCGTTTGGATTATGCGCTCTAGAATTTTCTGGAATTCCCTTTAAATATTTATCCGTTAAAAGTCCTTGCGCTAAAGGCGAAAACGCAATACAACCAACTCCTTTTTCTTCTAAAACATCTAACAAACCATTTTCTACCCAACGCTCTAACATTGAATATTTCGCTTGATGAATCAAACATGGCGTTCCCAATTGTTTTAAAACATCAACCGCAACGCGAGTCTGTTCAGCAGAATAATTACTGATTCCAACATACAAAGCTTTTCCGCTTCTTACGGCGTGATCTAAAGCCATCATGGTTTCTTCAATTGGCGTTTCGGGATCTGGACGATGCGAGTAAAAAATATCTACATAATCAACATTCATTCGTTTCAAACTCTGATCTAAACTCGAAAGTAGGTATTTTCTAGATCCCCAATCTCCATAAGGTCCTTTCCACATGGTATAACCTGCTTTTGTAGAAATTACGATTTCATCGCGCAGATCTCCCTGAAAATTATGCCATAATATTTTACCGAAATTCTCTTCAGCAGAACCTGGAACTGGCCCATAATTATTCGCTAAATCAAAGTGTGTAATTCCTTTATCAAAAGCTTCAATGGCAATACTTTCTGCATTTTCGAAATTATCAACCGAACCGAAGTTATGCCATAATCCTAAAGAAATTTCTGGAAGCAGCAATCCGCTTTTTCCGCATCTGTTATATTTCATTTTTTTAATTTAAAGTTGGAGTTTTTAATAGATTTTAAAGGTAGAAAAATATCAAAAGATATTAATTTAAAAGTTATGCTTTTTTTAATCTCGCAAAGTCGCAGAGTCGCAAAGTTTCTTTTGAATAGCCCCTAGCTGAAGCTAGGGGAATTAGATTTGAATAAGAAAGGGCTTTAGCCAAACCTACAAAGTTTGGATAAAGCCCTTTCAATTGTGTTTATATTTTCATCCAGCTAAAGCTGGACGCTATTCAATCTTATTTTTAAAAACTAAACTTTGCGGCTCTGCGCCTTTGCGAGATTAAAACTTTTAGTCTTTAATTTCAAAACCACTCTGCAAACCTTTATCAGAGCTTCCTCCAACCATGATTTTAAAAGTTCCCGGTTCTACTAAATAAGTTCCTTCGTTGTTATAAAAACCAAGTTCCTTATCTGTCAAAGTAAAGTTTACAGTCTTCGTTTCTCCTTTTTTCAGGTTCACCAATTCAAAACCTTTCAATTCTTTTATCGGACGAACGATGCTTGCATATTCATCATGAATGTATAATTGCACAACTTCTTTTCCATCGTAATTGCCAGAGTTTGTAACCTCAACACTTACTTGAACATTTTCTCCTTTTGCAAAAGCAGTTTTATTTACTTTCAGGTTTTTATAATCGAATTTCGTGTAACTCAAACCAAAACCAAACGGAAATTGAGGCGTTTTCTCCACATCCATATAATGCGACCAGAAAACATTTTTATCGCTATCAATTGGTCTTCCTGTACTGTATTTGTTATAATAAATTGGAACTTGCCCAACATTTCTAGGAAACGACATTGGTAGTTTTCCACTTGGGTTATAATCTCCGTATAAAACCTGCGCAACCGCATTTCCGGTCTGAGTTCCTAAATGCCAAGCTTCTACAATTGCTGGAACATTCTCTGCTGCCCACGGAATACTCAACGGACGTCCGTTATTCAGAACTAAAACTACATTTGGATTTACTTTATAAATTTCCTCTAATAATTCTTGTTGTAAACCTGGCAAATTCAAATCTGTTCTGCTTCTTCCCTCGCCACTTTGGAAACCATATTCGCCTAAAACCATTACGACAACATCGGCATTTTTCGCAGCTGATTTTGCCGCTTCAAATCCGCTTTTGTCTGTTGTGTTGAAAACTGTTTCCGTTAAGAAAGTTGCTTTTTGTTTCAATAAATCAACACCTTTTTCAAAAGTCAACTTATTGTCTTTGTATTGCTGCATTCCTTCTAAAACTGAAACCGCAGTATCATCAGACGCAGCAATTCTCCAACTTCCCAACGGACTGTTTTTATCATTTGCCAAAGCTCCAATTAAAGCGATTTTCTGTCCAGATTTCTTTAGCGGAAGCAAATTCTTTTCATTCTTCAATAAAACGATCGATTTCTTCGCCATATCTAGAACGCCCTCATTATTGGCTTTACTTCCAACCACTTCTTTTTCGCGTTTTTCATCGCAATATCTATATGGATCATCAAATAATCCTAATTCAAATTTCACTCGTAAAATTCTGCGGACAGCATCATCAACCAATGATTCTTTTACTTTTCCAGATTTTACCAAATCAACCAATTTTGCAACGTATAGATATGATTCCATATCCATATCAGAACCCGCAATTACTGCTTTTGCAGTTGCATCAGCTTCGTCTTTTGCATAACCGTGCGCAATCATTTCGCGAATCGAAGCGTAATCTGAAATTACAAATCCATCAAATTTCCATTTTCCTTTTAAAATATCTCTTTGTAAAAAGGCATTTCCAGTTGCAGGAACACCATTCAAGGTATTAAACGAATTCATAAACGTACGGACTCCTGCGTCAACAGTCGCTTTAAAAGGAGGTAAAACCGAGTTATACAATTTAGAATTACTGATATCTACAATATTATATTCCAAACCCGCTTCAACATAACCATACGCAGCAAAGTGTTTTGCACAAGCCGCAATCGTATTTACTTTAGCCAAATCTGCAACCGTTTCTCCCTGAAAACCTTTTACTCTGGCGTACCCAACTTTACTTCCTAAATAAGGATCTTCCCCCGCACCTTCCATCACACGTCCCCAACGCGCATCATTTGCAACGTCAACATTTGGTCCAAAAGTCCAGTTGATTCCAGATGCCGAAGCTTCATCAGCCGCAATTGCCGCCGATTTCTTAATCGCTTCCAAATCCCAACTTGCTGCTTCTGCCAACGGAATCGGGCTTAACGTTTTATAACCATGAATTACGTCAAAACCAATAATCAACGGAATTCCCAAACGGGTTTCCTCAACAGCAATTTTCTGAACGGCGCGAACTTCTTTTACTCCACGAACCGTCAGCATCGATCCGACTAATCCTTTTCTTAAATGTTCGTATTTTAATTCTGCCGATCCGCCTTTTGGCGCTGGTCCTGTAACGTCCCAAAAACCATTATATTGATTCATCTGCCCTACTTTTTCTTCCAACGTCATTAACGGCAAAAGCAAATCAATTCTTTGCTCAACGGTTTTATTCTTATCCAGATACGGCTTTTTTTGTGCATTCATATTTCCAACAGTAAACAGAGCGAAAACTCCAATAATTAGTATTTTTTTATTTTTCATATTTGTGGTTTAGTTAGTTTTTTTCTTTAAAGTTGCTATCCCGAGGCTTCGGGACTAAGATGCTGAGATCCTAAGTTTCTTTTTTTTGGCGTGTCCCTCCGGGCCGGGCTATCCGTTTCAAGTCCTCGCACTTCCTTCGTCAGGCTGTGGGCTTTCCACTTCTATCCCTCACGCGAAAGGTTTCAAAAGAGCGTTTTTGGTTTCTTATTTTTTGACTCACAGTTTTGTCATTCCGAGGAACGAGGAATCTTCGCTAAGAGCTCGACAAAGATTGATGATTTAGCTTGTGGAGTTTCTTGTGGAGATTCCTCGTTCCTCGGAATGACAAAAAATCCGCATAAAATCTAAAATCTATCCCGAAACTTCGGGACTAAAATCTAAAATCATTCCGACGTAAAACAAGAAGCAGGCAGATTGGCTTTATTAAACAAATCCGATTGCGTTGTATTTCCCCATGCAAATCTCACTTTTGCTGGAGAAGAAACTTTTTTGCTTGTCATAATCACTTCGTTATTTTTAATTGAAGCTTCGGCAGGATAGAAGATTCCATCTGTTCCAGCAACTTCAAATTGATTTGATTTTTTTTCTTTGAAATATAGTCCTTCAGCGTAATCGAAAGAAACTATAAGCTTGTTTTTCTCAATTTTAAAACTTTTAAAAAGAGGGCTATTTACCAAATTAGAATTTACTTTATACGTTTCGGCAAGAGCCAAATTAGCCAAACGAATTCCAACTGATTTTTTATTTTTTGGATGAATATCAATCGTATCCGAAATATCGCTGATTACCACCATTCCTGTTTTTGGAACTTCTTTCAATAATTTTCGCTGAGAATCTCTAACCGTTACATTCGAGAAGTTATTCGAACCCGTTTTAAAAGGCGCAATCTGAACATAATAAAATGGAAAATCGTCTTTCCATTCTTTTCTCCAAGATGTAATTAAAGCTCCTAAAGTTTTATCATAAACCAAAGAACCAACATTAGATTCTCCCTGATACCAAATTGTTCCAGCAATTTTAAATCCGATAATTGGATAAATCATCGCGTTGTAAGCGCGTCCAGGTTGTCTTGGTCCATATTCTTGTTCGTTTAGTTTTTTGGCGTTTTCTAATAAAACTGGATCATTGTTTACAACTTCTGCAGGCATCCAGATTTCGGCTGGAGTTCCGCCCCAGTTGGAAGAAATCAATCCGATTGGAACATTTTTTAAATCTTCGCGCAGGCGTTTTGCAAAAAAATAACCAACGGCGCTGAAATATTTCATGGTTTCAGGAGTCGATTCTGTCCAATTTCCCAATAAATTATTTTGCGGATTTTCTGCTGTCAATTTCGGAACGGTAAAAAAACGAATATTCGGATTTGTAGCATTTTTGGCTTCTTCTTCTCCATCGTCAATTCCCCAACTTGCAGACATTTCCATATTCGATTGTCCAGAGCAAAGCCAAACTTCTCCAATTAAAATGTTTTTTAGAATTACTTCATTATAACCTTTAATCGAAATAGTAAAAGGTCCACCCGCTTCTGGAGTTTTAATCGTCAATTCCCACTTCGCCTGATTATTAGCAACCGTTTTATATTCCTGATTATTCCAGCCAGAAACCAATTTAATTTCTTCTTTTGGATTAGCCCAACCCCAAATTTTCACTTCAGAATTGCGTTGTAAAACCATATTATCACTAAAAATATTCGGAAGCGAAACGTTTGCCATCATAGTACTGGAAATCAATAGAAAGAAAACAAACTTAAAAATATTATTTTTCATTTAGCAACTTCTTTAAAAATGGTGCATATTCATCTGCCAAAACCTTGTGATCTGCAACATCTGGATGTCCAGAACATCCATTTGGTGTCATGGGTTTGAATTTGAAAATCTTGATTAGTTTATGTGTTTTATCATCCGCGAAAGCGTTTTTAACTTTATTCAGACATTCTTCAAAAACAACTCCTCTTTCACCACCAACCATCGGACTATTCGTAATTACAATTTGCACATTCGGATTATGCTCGTAAAGCATTTTGATAAAATTGATATAATTCGAAACATACTTTTCAGCATTAAAAGGAAGACGTTCTTTTTTACCATCTCCGCCAGAAAAGTCATTTGTTCCTAAAGCAATACTTATAATGTCTGGTTGAAAAGCAAAATTATATTTTGGTTTAGATGCATCTTTCGTCAAATACAAATTCTGATAAATATCGGGCATTATCGCTTCGTCTTTATGCTCATCATTCCAATTTCTATACATTCCGATTCCCGAAACACAGCTCATTAAATAATCTGTTCCAATTGCTCTAGAAAGCGTTGGTCCGTATGCATAATAACCATTATGATGATCCATATATTCTCCTTTATCACAAGGAATATCAGACGGATCGCTCGCCGCGCCACAAGTAATGGAATCGCCGATAAATTCGATTTTCTTTTTCTTTTTAAATGAAATTGAAGTCAGTTTTGCGGTTGTTCCAGCAAACAAAATATTTCCGCTTTGAGCTTCTGTATTTTTATAAATTTCTAAACGATGTTCTTTTTTGTTTGAAGCTACTTTGATTGGAAAAGATTGAACTGCTCCTTTTTCAACTTTAATCTTTCCGATATATTTTCCATCCAAAACCAATTGAACATAATTATGATGTTCATAAGAATCAACACTTTGAAGTGAAATTGAACATTCATTTCCTGTAAAATTAAAAGCAACCGAAGAAGCCGTTCCAATTAAAATGACTTGATCATTTTGAAGTTGATCTACTCGACCTTGATATAAAAAAGTTTTACTTGAATTTTGAGTTTGTGAAATCGAAACGAACGAAATCATCAAAAACGAAATTAAAAGAGCTATTTTTTTGGGAAACATAATTAATCTGTTAAATATAAATACGATTCACAAATATATTTGAAATGAATTATACAGAAAGATACTAAAATGTCAAAAAGCAATAAAAAAACACCACATAAACACATCATTTAAACCCTAACAAATACTTATTTGTACTTTTTAGGGTGTTTGTGTTCTTTTTAAAATGAAATAACAGTTTATATTTAGCGTTTGAATATATATTATAAGACTTAAAAAATGAAATCACGTCTACTATTATTTTTATTACCTGTTGTTTTACTTTCTTCTTTTTCCGTAAAAAAGAAAGAACCTCAATTAATAGTTCAAAACACTAAAATTCAGAAAGAAATAGATCGTGACTCTGTAATTGTTTTTGCGAAGAAATATTTAGGAACTCCTTATAAATACGCAAGCAGTAATCCGCAAAAAGGCTTTGATTGTTCGGGATTTGTAAGTTACGTTTTCAGTAATTTTGGATTGACTTTGCCAAGAAGTTCCAGCGGATATAAAAATTTGGGAACGCCCTTAAAACCTGAAGATTTTAAAGTTGGTGATGTTTTAGTTTTTTACGGATATAAAGATAGAACCATTATTGGTCATCTTGGAATTATCTGCGAAGCCAACGGAATGAAGTCAAAATTTATTCATGCTTCTTCTGGAAAAGCACAACAAGTTACGATAACAGCGCTTGATACAGAACATTATACCAAACGTTTTTATAAATGTATTGATGTTTTGAGTAAATAGTTTTCTGCCAAGAATTTATTTTTTTGCCACAGATTAAACAGATTAACACAGATTTTTTAATCCTTTTAATCCTTTAATCTGTGGCAATTATTTTTTTAATGCTGATTTATTCTTCAGTCAACAATTTGATTAGACTTTCATCTCTTCCGTAGATATCTTTGTAGAAATTCAGATTTCCTTCGCGGTCAACCCAAGCGGTAAAATAACCAATGTAAACTGGAACTTTTTTCTTCAAAGTGTACCAACTTTCTTTTCCCGCATGCATGGCTTTGTCAATTCTTGCAGGATTCCATTGCGGATCTACTTTTAGTAATTCTATTGCCAATTCACGCGGTTTTGCAACGCGCACGCAACCGTGACTAAATGCTCGGCTTTCTCTTTCGAATAAACTTTTTGAAGGCGTGTCATGCAGATAAATATTACTCGAATTCGGAAACAAAAACTTCACCAAACCTAAAGAATTATTTTTTCCTGGAAGCTGACGAACTGCGCCGTTATTCCATTCTAGATTTTTCTTTTGTAAATAATTTTTATCTCTAGCCATTCCGGGTTTTATTTCCGATTTTATAATGCTCGGCGGAACATTCCAATACGGACTAAAAACAATATTGCTCATCATTCCGCTAAAAATTACGGTCTTTGTCATTGCTTTTCCAACCACAACTGCAGATGTAAAAGCAATTTTACCGTCTTCAATAATATATAATTTAAATTCAGGAATGTTGACTTCAATATATTTTTGACCTTTTTCCAATTCGGGATCAATCCAACGGCAACGTTCCATATTGGCAATAATTGTTTTTATTCGATCAGAAACAGGAATATTTAAGTCAACAATATGTTCTTTTAAAATGTTATTTTTTGGTGCATAACCATGACGCAATTCATAGTTTTTCATGGCTTTTATCAAAACTGTATCACAAATTGCACTTTTAGTATTTTCTTTAATGTCTTTGGTAACAAAAAGTCTTTCTCTAATTTGCGTGATAACATTTGATGAATCTCCAAGCTTTAAAGCTTTATAATCTTCGCCAACTTCTATCGTTTTCCAACCGCCGTTTTTTTCAATTTCTCTATATTCTTTAAGAGCGTCACGAAGCTTGTAATACTGACTAAACATCTTTTTTTTCTTATCATCCAAAATGGTTGATTTTTTAAAAATAGAATCTGAAAGCACTTGATAATTGAACTTTTTTCGAGGCAAAAGCCATTCTAAAGAAATACTAGTTTTTTCATCAAAACCAGCATAAACTTTCTCTGCATAATAGTAATACAAATTTGAAAGCAGCAAATCGGTATCTTCTTTAGATAACTTTTTGGTTGGATTATTTTCGAAAACCGAATTTAGTTCTTCTTTATAAGGATAATTGGCCTTTAATCCTTCCTGATCCAGATTTTTGTATTGATTGAATAATGTATTTCCAAATTCGACAACTCCTTTATTATCTTGCCACAATTGAGTTGATTTATTTTTTTGATATAAAGAAATTACATCTGTTTTAAACTTAGCCAGTTTTGGATAATTTTCGTAAAATTTTGCAATACGTGTCGTATCAATTGTAAGTTTCAATTCTGGAATCTTTTCAACAGTTTTTATTGAGTTTTCTTCCTTTTTATCTGCTTTCGAATTACACGAAAAAACAGCAAAAAAAACAATTGCAATTATAGGCGAATACCAAATTTTCATAGGTTGAATTTTTTATTAAAAGTAGAAAAAATTCTATTAAATTAAAATCTCAAAACTCCAAATAAAAAAACTCCAAACAATTTCTTGTCTGGAGTTTTTGCCATATAACCAACCTATTAAAATTCTAATTAAATAACCGTACCTTTTAGAGTAAGGATTTTTGGTGTAGTTTCTGCACTAGTTGTTACAGTAACTGTTTTTGTAAAAGCACCTTTGTTAGCAGCGTTGTAAGTTGCAGTAACTTTTGCAGATTTACCTGGCTGAATTGGTTCTTTTGTATAATCTGTAGCAGTACAACCGCAAGATCCTTGAACGTTTGTAATTACTACAGCAGTTTTTCCAGTATTTTTAAATTCGTAAACAATTGCTTTTGGAGTTCCTTGCGGAATTTGTCCTACATCAATTGTTTCTGCTTTCCAAACAATTGTAGAAGCTGTAGTTGCCGAAATTGCAGTTTCAGAAACTAAAGATTTTACTGGAGCAATTGCCGAAAAAGACATTAAGCCAAGAGCTAAAGCTAACATCGAAATTTTGATCATTTTCATAACAGTTATATTTAAAATGGTTTATAGTTCAACTTGATATTACAAAGGTAATTCAGACAAATTCAAATCGCTGTTAACTGGTTTCAAACGTTTGTTAATGACTTGTTAACCACTTATTTTTAGGCTAAAATTGATTAATATTACACTCTCAAAATTCTTTATTCTTGAAAATTAACAAACTCAACAGTATCATTCTCTTAGGATTAGTAGCCATTATCAGCATTTTGGTGGCGCAGTTGCTTTGGACAAAAGAGGCTTTTACTATAGAACAAAAAAAACTGAGTCAAAAGGCACACATTGCTTTATTAGAAGTGGCTAAAAAATTATACGAAGGAACAAGCCATGAACTGCCAGCTCAGAATCCAGTTCAAAAAATTTCTAACGATTATTATATCGTAAATGTTGAAAATGAATTTGAACCCGAAATTTTAGAGTTTTATCTAAAAACGGAATTCAAAAAAATGAATATTACGACCGATTTCGAATACGCAATGTACAATTGTCAAAGCGACGAAATGATTTATGGAGATTATATTTCGCTTTCTAAGAAAAAAGCAGAATGCAAGAAAACCGTTTATTTTCCGAAACATAAAAATCTGGTTTATTATTTTGCCGTTCGTTTTCCGAATGAAACTACTTATTTATTTAGTTCGATGCGTTTTTGGTTTATCCTTTCGACCGCTTTAATTCTAATTTTGTTGATTTATGTTTATTCAATTTTTAAATTGCTTCAGCAGAAAAAATATTCAGAATTACAGCGTGACTTTATTAATAATATGACGCATGAATTTAAAACGCCTTTGTCTTCTATTCTGATTGCTTCAAAATATTTAATTGAGCAAAGTCCGATAAAAGATGATAAAAAGCTTTTTACTTACACTGATATTATTATCAATCAGAGCAATAAATTGAATAGTCATATCGAAAAAATTCTAAATATTTCTAAATCTGAATACACGCCTTTAGAATTAAAAAAGGAGAATATTCTAATTATTCCGATTATTGAAGAAGCCATTGCAAATATTAAACTCAAATATCCTGACGCTTCTATTAAAATTGAAACTTCTTCAAACGATTATTTATTAGAAACTGATGCCTTTCATTTTGCCAATTTAGTTTATAATTTACTAGATAATGCGGTAAAATATTGCAACGAAAAACCCGAAATCTCTATTAAATTCACAGAAGAAAATAATTGTTTAAAACTTGAATTTATTGATAACGGAATTGGTATTACTTCTAAAAAAATATCTTTTATCTTTGATAAGTTTTACAGAGTTCAAAACGAAAAAAGCAATGAAGTCAACGGATTTGGTCTCGGTTTATATTATGTAAAAGAAATTTGCAATTTGCAGAACTGGAAAATAAAAGCCGAAAATAATCCTGAAAAAGGTGTTACCATTACGTTATCAATCCCAAATAAAAAATGAGAAATTTCAAAATACTTTATGCCGAAGATGATGAAACTTTAGCGTTTCTAACCAAAGACAATTTGGAGCAAAATAACTATGAAGTTATTCATTGTTCTGATGGAAAATCGGCTTTGAAAATTTTCGAGGAAGAGGAATTTGATATTTGCATTTTTGATATTATGATGCCAAAAATGGATGGTTTTGAATTGGCAGAAGCTATTCGAAAAATTGATCTTGAAGTTCCTATAATTTTTCTTTCGGCAAAAACTTTAAAAGAAGATCGAATTAAAGGTCTGCGTTTAGGCGCCGACGATTATTTGGTAAAACCATTCAGTATTGAAGAGTTACTTTTAAAAATTGAGATTTTTTTAAAACGATCTCAAAAAAATATTCCGACAGCAAAAACTATTTATGAAGTTGGAAAATATCAATTTGACACCAAAAATTTTATTCTTTTTAATGAAGAAGAAAAAGTCGGCTTAACCCAGCGCGAAGCCGAATTATTGAAATTATTCTTAGATCATAAAAATTCAGTTTTAAAAAGAGAACAAATCTTAACTTCTTTATGGGGAACAGACGACTATTTTATGGGAAGAAGTCTGGATGTTTTTATTTCGCGTTTGCGAAAAATTTTAGCAAATGAAGAAGGAATTTCAATCGAAAACCTTCACGGAATTGGTTTTAGGTTTTCTATTGGGTAAAATAACAACATTTTTGCTTAAAACATTCCGTAACCACAAAGATTTGTCATTCCGACGGAGGAGGAATCTCCGCGGCAATATTCCAGAAAGTTATTCCAATCTTTGACGAGTTACTCGTAGAGATTCCTCGTTCCTCGGAATGACAAACTAGACTTGAAAATTAGTATTTAATCATACATAACCGCAAAGACTTGTCATTCCGACGAAGGAGGAATCTCCGTGGCAATATTCCAGAAAGCTATTCCAATCTATGGCGAGCTACTTGCGGAGATTCCTCGTTCCTCGGAATGACATACTGAACTTGAAATTAAGCAATTAAACATAAAGTAACCGCAAAGATTTGTCATTCCGACGGAGGAGGAATCTCCGCGATAATATTCCACAAAGCTATTCCAATCTTTGGCGAGCTACTTGCGGAGATTCCTCGTTCCTCGGAATGACATACTAGACTTTAAAACGGCTTATATTCAATTAATAATCCAAAAATTCTAAATCAGGATTCATCGTTTTAATTAATTCTATTTTCTTCTCTCTTCTCCAGCCTTTTATTTCTTTCTCTCGAGTAATTGCTTCTTGAATCCATGCAAATTTTTCATAATAAAGTAAAAATTCAACTTTATATTTAGATGCAAACGTTTTATTTTCATCTAAAATATTCTCTTTGTGCTTTATTAACCTTTTCTTTAGATTATTTGTAACTCCAACATAGAAAACAGATTTCGCTTTATTTGTAAGAATATAAATAAAATAAGTATGAAAACCCTCTTGTAGACGCATACATTTAATAATAACAATTCTGTTAAAAATAAAGAAAAATCTGTAAACACTTTTTCGAAAAACTTTGTATTTTTAATATCTAATTTTCTTCGATATGAAATTACATCATTTGCGAAATGCCACATTGGTAATTGAAACAGAAAAGCATGTCATTTTAGTTGACCCAATGTTAGGTAAAAGAAAAACGATTCCGCCTTTTACAATTTTCAGATATAAACCCAAAAGAAATCCGCTTGTCGCGTTACCTAAAAACAGCCGAGAAATATTAAGCAAAGTAACTCATTGCTTGATTACGCATTTGCATCCCGATCATATTGATAAAGCAGGTGAAGTTTTTTTACGCAGAAAAAGTATTCCTGTAATTTGCAGTTCTAAAGACGAAAAAGCGCTTGTACAAAGAGGTTTGAGTGTAATTCAAACTCTAGAATATTGGCAGCCTCAATTATTTTTAGACGGAAAAATAACTGGAATTCCTGCCATTCACGGTTATGGTTTTATTGCTAAATTAATGGGAAATGTAATGGGATTTCTTATCGAATTAGCCAATGAAAAATCGATTTATATAAGTTCTGACACTATTTTTACAGAACATGTAGAAAAAGTTTTAACCCAATTAAAACCAGACATTTCTACAGTTGCGTGCGGAACCGCAAGATTAGATTTCGGCCAGCCATTATTAATGCGAATGGATGATATTTTGAAGTTTGTAACACTTGCTCCTGGAAAAGTAATTGCTAATCATTTAGAAGCTTTAAACCATTGTCCGACAACGAGATTGCAATTAAGAACAGCACTTTCAGATCATGGTCTTTTGAGTAAAACTGCCATTCCGAATGATGGAGAATGTTTAGAATATTAGATTATAAAACTAATAATCCGAATTCACGCAAAGTATTGATTGGTTTAGAATACCAAAACAATTCAAAATCTTCTAAAGAAGTTTCGAAATCGTTTTTAACTTCTTGAAAAGTATAATTTTTAGTACCTGAAACTGCTATTTTCGATAAAATTGAAATTAGCCACTCGCCTTCTTCTCGACTAGTTTGAATATCAAAACTTTCTTTTTTATCATGAAAAGTCAAAGCCATCATTTCCCAACTTCTTCCTTTCTTTGATTTTGTAAAAAGTTCTGACGAAGGTTTTCCGCCAAGCCAAACCACTTTTGCATTTGGTTTTGTATTAAAGTCGTTTTGCTCCTGAAGTGCATCGAAAATAAAATCGGGGTGAATTTTAGTTTTTGGAATTTTAAAATCAAACCAATCTTGGAGTTCGTAATCAAAACAAATTCCGTGCATGAAATTGAAAAGCGATTTCTTTAATCCGAAGCTAAATTTATCGTGATTGATTCCTGTAGAATCAGTATATTCAATATCATTATTAGCGAAAGTTCCAATTAATTCGGTTTTCTTTGTAACACCAAATTGCTCTGGATACAATCCAACTGGACTGTGCGCTGTCAACGCAAATTGATGCCAAAAACCAGATTGTAAAACCCCAGCTTCGAACAATTGGCGAACCATTTCGAGACTGTCAACCGTTTCTTGAATTGTTTGCGTTGGATATCCGTACATTAAATAGGCATGAACCATAATTCCCGCTTCGGTAAAATTGCGGGTTACTTTTGCGACTTGTTCCACTGTAACGCCTTTGTCAATTAATTTTAATAATCGATCTGAAGCGACTTCTAAACCGCCAGAAACAGCAATACATCCTGAAGCTTTCAATAACAAACACAAATCTTTAGAAAAACTTTTTTCAAATCGAATATTTGTCCACCAAGTTACAGCGAGTTTTCTTTTTAAAATTTCGAGTGCCAAAGCACGCATTAATGCAGGCGGCGCAGCTTCATCTACAAAATGAAATCCGTTTTGACCAGTTTTTTCTATTAATTCTTCGATTCTGTCACATAAAAGACTTGCCGCAACTGGTTCGTAAACTTTTATATAATCTAAAGAAATATCACAAAAAGTACATTTTCCCCAGTAACATCCGTGTGCCATTGTGAGTTTATTCCAACGTCCATCACTCCACATTCTATGCATCGGATTTACAATTTCGATAACCGAAATATATTTATCCAAAGGCAAATCTGAATAATCTGGCGTTCCGACGTAAGCTTGTTTGTAGTCGTGTTTTAAGGAATTATTTTTATAAACTACTTCTCCATTTTCTAAAAGAAATGTTCTTTTGAAAGAATCTGAATCGGGATTTTCTAAATGAAAAATTAATTCTTCGATTGGAACTTCTCCATCATCTAAAGTAATAAAATCGAAAAATTCAAAAACACGTTTATCTGAAAGCGAACGTAACTCGGTATTTGGAAAACCGCCACCCATTGAAATTTTAATTTCAGGATGATTTTGTTTTACCCATTGCGCAGAACGGAATGAGCTATATAAATTTCCTGGAAAGGGAACAGATATTAAAAATAATGTTGGTTTTACGGCTTCAATTTTAGCTTTCAAAATCGAAATTAAAATCGAATCGATATAAGTTGGCTCTTTTTGAAGCTCATCATATAATTCATCAAAAGAATTGGCGCTTCGTCCTAAACGTTCGGCATATCGGCTAAAACCAAAGTTTTCATCGACACATTCTACAATAAAATCCGAAATGTCTTCGAGATATAAAGTGGCCAAATGTTTTGCTTTATCTTGGGTTCCCATCGTTCCAAAAGCCCAATCAAGTTCTTCCAATTGCGCAAAACGAGAAGCTTCTGGCAGAAAATCTTCTTGACAAATCTGTAATGCCAACGTTGGATTTTTTCCTTGTAAAAACTGAATTACAGAATCAATAGTTTTGATGTATTCATCTTGTAAAGCAAAAATACGTTTTGAGTTATCTGAGATTTCAGAACCTGAAACTTGAAACTCTGAAACTTGAAACAAGTCAATTAATCCTTTTTTCGAAAACAATTCTAAAATCACATCAATGCCCAAATCTGCCTGAACCGATTCGATATTTTTAGTATTTAGAAAACCTTTTATATACGCCGTTGCCGGATACGGTGTATTCAGTTGCGTAAATGGAGGCGTAATTACAAAAAGTTTTGTTTTCAAAAGGATTTATTTTTTTGCAAAAATACGGGTTATTGTGGACTTTTTATCATTTCATTTTTTGATTTGAAATTGTAAACATTTAATTACATTTGAAGCATCTAAATTTTCTTTCATGAAACAAAAATTACTTTTCATTTTTCTATTATATTCTTTTTTTATGCAAAGCCAATGTTTTGATTGCGCTAAAAATTTTGGAGGTTGGACTGATGATGCTGTTGCTGATCTTAAAAAAACAAATGACGCAATTTATCTGATTAAAAATTCATCAAATTTCGGGGTTCATGCTGGCTTATACAAGTTTGACTTAAACTGTAACCTAATATGGAAAAAAGAAATTGATAATTTTAAAATTTATGCTAGTAAAGTAGCTACTGACAGTGAAGATAATATTTATATATTAATTACTTGGACAGATGCTCATAATTCCGTTGGTCCGTTCCCTATAATATTTAATGGTTTTCCTATGTATCCAGGTTTAAATCTTTTTAAATTTGATAAAAATGGACTGTTACTCTGGAACAAATCTTTAGGCAGAGATACTGACTATGGAATGCGTGATGTGTTTGTACATAATGACAATGTATATGTTACTGGTAAATTTTACAATTCTATGAACATTGATAATCAGGTAACACTTACCAATCCAACTAGTAATGGTTATCTTGCTGGTCCTCCGTTATTGTTTATTGCTAAATTTACTAATAGCGGATTGTTTCTAGATGCTAAATATTTTGGAAATGGTGACGAATATTTAAGTAGCGAAATAGATAGTAATGGAAATCTTTATTTTTCAAGATATAAGAATTCTGGACCTTATCGCCATGCAGATATTGACAAAATAGATTCTAACCTAAATGTAATTTGGTCAAAAGAAATTTCTAACAGCAAGATCACCACTCAATCTTCGTTTAAGCCTACTCAACTTCACTATAACCCGAACAATAATAAATTATATTTATGGAGTGCATTTTACAAATTTGCAAACGTATTAGGAACTGTTTATACTGATCCGCAAAATGCATATTATATTACTCAAAGCCTATTATGTGAATTTAATGTTTCAAATGGCAATTTAGAAAGAATCAAACAGTTTAACAATTCATCAACCTTACCAATCCCCGGCATTGATGGTAGTTATCATGGAAATACAGGATATTTAACCGAAAAAGATAATGATTTATATGTTTTTTCAAGTTTTACAAGAAAAATGGACTTTGACAATATAAGTGTTACGAGCTCTCAAAAGGGAAGCTATAACAAAGAAGAATTAGTTTTGTTTAAAGTAAACCTTGATAATTTCAAATCTGAGTTCATTTTGAAATCTTTTGCAGCAGATAATTTTAATAGTATGTCCACTGATGCGGCGGGTCCAATTTTATTTAACGGAAATAATTTATACCTGACATCAACTTTTCAAAGTTCTCCTTTATCAATCAATAATATTTTAATAAATAATAATAGTGGCAATAATAATTCTGACGTTATGCTATATAAGTATAATTTAGATCCTTCACAAATCTCTACAGGTACTATTTTAGCAGAAAAAACATGTTTCAACCAACCAGTTAATTTTGAAGTAAAAGGAACATTCGATTCTATTTTATGGGATTTTGATGATCCAAATTCAACAACAAACAATAGCGCAACAATAAATAACCCGCAACACCAATTTACTGCTGTAGGAACTTACAATGTTTCTGCAGTAATAAAATGTGGAACTGAAACGCAAACTTTAAAAAAGGAAATCGTAATTACAAATGTTCCCAAAAGCATAATTTTAGATCCTGTATATGCATGTGAATCAACTTCTGGGACAGGAATTTCAAACTCTTTTGACACATCAAATCTTAACAGTAAAATCATTGATAATCAAACAAATTTAATAGTCGAATATAGAGATTCAAATGGAAATTTGTTACCAAGTCCTTTACCAAATCCATATACAAATACGGTAAAAAATGAAGAAGTTATCAAAGTTAAAAGCTATTTTGCTTCTAACCCAACATGCTTCTTTGAAACTGATCTAAAATTTATTACAAATAGAAAACCTGAAAACCTTTTAATTAGCTCTCCACAAACTTTCTGCGTTCAGCAAAATGCAAAATTAGATGACATTCAAATTACGGGACAAAATATAAAATGGTACAGCAACTTAACGGGAGGAACACTTGTACCAAACACAACTGTACTTCAGGACAACGCAACCTATTACGCATCGCAAACCGTAAACGGATGTGAAAGTGAAAGAGTTCCGGTTAAAATTAATATTCAGGTTACATTTGCTCCAACAGGAAATGCAAATCAGTCTTTTTGTACGGGACAAAATCCAACAATTGCTAGTATTCAAGTAACAGGAACTTCAATAAAATGGTACGATGCCTTAAATAATGGAAATTTATTACCAGAAACAACAAATCTTGAAAATGGTAAAACTTATTATGCTTCTCAAACCGTAAATAGTTGCGAAGGATCTAGATTTGGAGTTACAGTTTCTATTGTAAATTCTCCTTCGCCTCCTTCTGGAAATCCAGAACAGTCTTTTTGTAAAAAAGAAAACAAAACTCTTAACGACATTCAAATAAACGGACAAAACATAAAATGGTTTGATACCAATTTTTCTGCGGCACCATTACCAAATACAACTTTATTAGAAAACAACAGAACTTATTATGCCTCGCAAACAATTGGATGCGAAGGAGACAGAACTCCAATTTTGGTTCATGTTTACGATACGCCATTGCCAACTGGAAATAACAACCAGCAATTTTGCATTGATGAAATTGCCATTATTGAAAATCTAAACATAAATGGAACTGCTCTAAAATGGTATGACTCAGCTCTGAATGGAAATCTTTTGTCTGAAACGGCTTTGTTACAAAATACTGTTTACTATGTTTCTCAAACTTTAAACAATTGCGAAAGCGAAAGGTTTGCCATAAAAGTTAAAATACAAGATACAGAAATCCCAATTGCAGATTCTCGTCAAATATTCTGCATCCAAAAGAATACTAAAATCAGTGATATTGTAATTTCGGGACAAAATATCAAATGGTATGAAAATCAGTCTTCAAATATTCCTATTTCAGAATCAACACTTCTTGAAAACAGAATAACTTATTATGCTTCACAAACTATCAATAATTGCGAAAGTGACAGAATACCTGTTGCAATAAGTATTCTTGAAGCCACAAATAGTGATTGTATCAATTTTGCTGAAGAACTTCCTTATCCAAAATTCTTTACCCCAAACGGTGATGGTTTCAATGATTTTTGGACAATAGATTCGGCATATTTGGCACCAGGTACAAGAATTAAAATATTCAACCAATATGGAAAACTGCTAAAAGAATTAGGCATTAACACCTCTTGGGATGGAACTTTTATCGGTCAGCTTCAACCTGCCACAGATTATTGGTTTACAGCCATTAGATCAGACGGCAAAGAACTTAGAGGCCATTTTAGTTTAAAAAGATAAAAAGAAAGTCCGCAAAGTAATTTACCTTGCGGACTTTTTTATAAAATCTTACTTTTAAGATCTAAAACTTATGTTCGTCTTTACTAATCACCAAAAATGAAATTAAAGATATAAGTGCCGCTGTCACTAAATAAAAACCTACATAACTCACATCATATGTTTTAGCCAACCAAATTGCAATCATTGGAGCAAAAGCCGCACCAAGAATTCCTGCCATATTGAAGGTTAAAGATGCGCCAGAATAACGAACTGTGGTTGGAAACAATTCTGATAAAAAAGTTCCTAAAGGTCCGTAGGTAAATCCCATTAAAGACATTCCGATACAAGCAAAAATAGTTACTAAAACTATATTTCCTGAACTTAAAAAGTACGAGAAGAAAAATCCAAAAATGGCAATCGCAGCCGTAGCCAGAATAAGCATTTTACGACGTCCAATTTTATCTGCAACTACAGCCGAAATTGGAATAAACAATGCAAAAAACAATACTGAGAACAATTGAATTAATAATCCATCTCTTTTTACGATTCCTAAATCTGAAGTTGCCCAGCTCAAAGTAAATACAGTCATTAAATAAAAAACCAAGAAAGTTGTAATGGCAGCAAATGTCCCAAAAATTAATTGATTTTTGTATGATTTTACTAATTCTAAAAACGGAACTTTTACTTCTTCTTGTTCTTTTTTAGAATTTTCAAATGAAGGCGTTTCTGTAATTTTAGTTCTAATATAAAAACCAACGATAACTAAAAACGCACTAGCAATAAAAGGAATTCTCCAACCGAAATTCATAAAATCTTCATTACTCATAGAATCAGTCAACAATAAGAAAGTTCCTCCAGAAAGCAACAATCCTATTGGAGCTCCCAATTGCGGAAACATTCCGTACCAAGCGCGTTTATGTGGCGGTGCATTCTCGATTGCCAACAAAACGGCTCCGCCCCATTCTCCTCCTAAACCAACTCCTTGCCCGAATCGGCATAACATTAATAATAGAGGCGCGGCAACGCCGATACTTTCATAACTAGGTAAAAATCCGATTGTAACTGTTGAAATTCCCATTGTAAGCAAAGCGGCTACTAAAGTAAATTTACGACCAATTTTATCTCCATAATGTCCAAAAAATGCAGAACCTAACGGTCTAGATAAAAAGGCGATAGAAAAAGTTGCTAAAGATTCCAGCGTTGCCATTGTCGAATCTGAACTCGGAAAAAATAATTGAGGAAAAACCAATACGGCAGCATTGGCATAAATATAAAAATCAAAAAATTCGATTGTGGTACCAATAAGGCTTCCAAAAAGAACATGTTTTAGAGAGTTCTTTTTATTTGGGTTAGTTTTCATGTAAAATAGATATAACTTTTTTTTTGCTTACAAAAATATAGTTTCATTATTAATAATTCATAGTTAGAAGAATTAGTTTTAGAACACTATACATTTTTTAACAAATTTCATGTGTTTTTCATTTTAAAATCAACAATTCCAACCAAAATTAAAAACTTGATTATCGGAGCTTTAAGATAAAAATCAAAATATCAATTCTTAAGCAATTGTTAATAGCGTTTTTAACTGTATATTTTCATTAAATTTACAGCTGTCAAAAATAAATTTAAAATTATGCCTACCGACTGTATCAGCTTTCAATCTTCTGGATATTTTTCTAAACTAATGCAAGATTATTTAGACCAGAAAGCCGAATTAAAAACGCTGTACAATAATTTTCCAACTCTAGAAAATTTCGAAAAACAGATTGCTGAAAAAGCTGCCAATTTTGACCACAGCAACCGAGCTGTATTGGTTGAAAGTTTGCAAAAGCAATATCAAAATATTGAAATTTCTGATTTAACCAGACAAAACATTTCGCTTTTAGCACTCGAGAATACTTTCACAATTACAACTGGACACCAATTAAATCTATTTAGCGGACCGCTGTATTTTTTATATAAAATTATTTCTACGATTAATTTAACTAAAGAATTAAAATCGAAATATCCTTCCTATAATTTTGTTCCAGTTTATTGGATGGCAACTGAGGATCATGATTTTGAAGAGATTAATTATTTTAATTTTAAAGGAAAAAAAATCCGTTGGAATGCCGAAAGTACTGGACCAGTTGGAAGACTTTCTACAAATGGTTTAGAAGATTTATTTGAAGTTTATTCTAAAGAATTAGGTTCAAGCACCAACGCAAACTCACTGAAAAAACTTTTTGAAGATGCTTATTTAAAACACGAAAATCTCGCCGATGCAACTCGTTTTTTAGCCAATAGTTTATTTTCACAATACGGTTTAGTTATTCTAGATGCAGATGAAGCCGATTTGAAACGTGCTTTTATTCCTTTTATTAAAGAAGAATTAGAACATCAAACCTCATTCAAAACGGTTCAAAAATCAATTGAAAAACTCGAAAATTACAATGTTCAGGTAAATCCGCGTGAAATTAATTTATTTTATATTGAAGATAAACTGCGCGAGAGAATTATTTTTGAAAATGATAAATATATCGTCAACAGCACCAAAATTTCATTTTCGAAAGAAGAAATTTTTAAATTGTTAGAAAGCAATCCAGAAAAATTCAGTCCGAATGTAATTATGCGTCCGCTTTATCAGGAAATTGTCTTGCCAAACCTTTGTTACATTGGAGGAGGCGGAGAAATTGCTTATTGGTTAGAATTGAAAGGCTTTTTTGATGCTGTAAATATTACTTTTCCGATTTTGTTAGTTAGAAATTCTGTTCTATTAGCAACCGAAAAACAAGCTAAAAAAGCTGATAATTTAGGTTTAAGCTGGAAAGATTTATTTAGTAAATCAGAAAATTTAATTAATGAAATTACACTTAAGCTTTCTCCATTTTCGATAGATTTAAAGGATCAGAAAGAAGCGCTTGAAAAGCAATTTGCTTATCTTTTTGAATTGGCTGAAAAAACAGATAAATCTTTTTCTGGAGCCGTAAAAGCGCAAGAAATAAAACAAAAGAAAGGTTTAGAAAATTTAGAAAAACGTTTATTAAAAGCTCAAAAAAGAAAATTACAAGATCAGTTACAACGCGTTACAGATTTACAGTGCGAATTGTTTCCAAATTACGGGCTTCAAGAACGTCAGACCAATTTTTCTGAATTTTATTTAGAAAACGGAGAACAATTGATTCCGCTATTAATTCAGAAATTAAAACCTTTAGAACATAATTTTGACATCATAATAATCTAAAATAATTATCTTTAAAAATTCAAAGTAATTATTTCGGAAACAAATAACCAGCTCATCTCCGAAATTATTGCTCTCTCAAACCAAATAGAATTATATTTTATAACCTATTAACTAACTAACCAAATGGTAAGAGAACGCCTAATTTCGCTTGATGTCTTTCGCGGACTGACTATTTTATTGATGACTATTGTAAACAATCCCGGTGACTGGGGAAATGTTTATCCACCGCTTTTACATGCTCATTGGAACGGCTGTACACCAACAGATTTAGTATTCCCTTTTTTTATTTTTATAATGGGAGTTGCTGTGCCATTGGCAATGCCAGAGAAAACTTATGATGGTACTACTTTTAATAAAATACTGATTCGTTCGTTAAGAATGTTCTGTCTTGGAATTTTCTTTAACTTTTTCGGCAAAATTCAATTATTTGGATTAGACGGAATTCCGCTTCTTATTGGGCGTTTAGCCATTACTATTGCCGTTGGTTATGCTTTAATGGGAAATTTCAGCAATCGATTAAAAAACATATTTGCGGTTGGAATACTCTTAATTTATCTAATTCTAGCCTACGGAGGTTTTGAAAATTATCAAGATGTAAGATTGCCTGGAGTTTTGCAACGAATTGCAATTGTTTATTTTGTGGTTTCACTTTTATATTTAAAGACATCTAGAAAAATACAAATCATTACAGGAATTGCTTTGCTTTTAGGATATTGGGGATTAATGACTTTAGTTCCCGTTCCAGGAATTGGAGAAGCTAATTTAGACAGAGGAACCAACTTAGCCGCGTGGTTAGACAGCGTTTTACTAAAAGGACACATGTATCACGAAACCAACACTTGGGATCCTGAAGGTATTTTAAGCACATTACCGTCAATCGTAAACGGAATTATTGGTTTATTTATCGGACAAATTTTATTGCTCAACGTGAGCAAAGTACAAAGAGCACTTACAATGGGAAGAATTGGAACTGTATTGCTTTTTCTTGGAATAATCTGGGATTTAGTTTTTCCTATAAATAAATCAATCTGGACAAGCAGCTACGTTTTATATACAACTGGATTGGCAACAGTTTGTTTAACTGGTTTATATTATTTAATTGATATTAAAGAATATAAAAAAGGTTTCAAACTATTTATAATCTGGGGAGTAAATCCAATGATCGTTTTCTTTGCTTCGCAGATTATTCCACAAGCCTTGGTTATGATTCGTTTTCAAAATCCATCAAATGGAGAACAAACCAATTTATTAGATTATTTATACCGCTTTGGAATTGCTCCATTATTCAGTAATCCAATGACGGCTTCTTTGGCTGGAGCCTTAACTTATGTGGCAATCTGGTCTTTTATTTTATGGATATTTTATCGAAATAAATTAATTTTTAAAGTTTAGACTTTAAAACTAGAATATACTGAGACGCACGGTTGTGCGTCTTTTTTTATTGTAAATTTTGAGATTTTACAGTTTCTTTTTCAAAATAGCATTCGAACGTATTTTAATTAAGAATTTATTAAAATCAATTCATAAAAAAAGTATACTTTTGCACAAAATTTAATAAAATATAAAAATGGCAACAAATAGAACTTTTACAATGATTAAACCAGATGCTGTTGCAAACGGACACATCGGGAATATCTTAGCAATGATTACTAACGGTGGTTTCAAAATCGTTTCATTAAAATTAACTCAATTAACTGTTGCAGATGCAAAAGCATTTTATGCAGTTCACGCAGAAAGACCTTTCTACGGAGAATTAGTTGAATTCATGTCTCGCGGACCAATTGTTGCTGCTATTTTAGAAAAAGACAACGCAGTAGAAGATTTCAGAACTTTAATTGGAGCTACAAATCCAGCTGAAGCTGCTGAAGGAACTATTCGTAAAGCATACGCAACTTCTATCGGAGAAAATGCAGTTCACGGATCTGACAGCGACGAAAACGCTGCTATCGAAAGCGCATTCCACTTTGCAGGAAGAGAGCAATTCTAATAAATTCGTTTTCAGTCACAGTTTTCAGTGATTGTCATTCATAAAAAAATGCTGTTTGGTTTTTACAAACAGCATTTTTTTTATTTTAAGTTAGAACTATTTTCTCTCTCCTAAATCAATTACATTTTCTTTCAAGCGTAACTTTAAAGCATCAAAATTTTTATGATAAAAACTCGAAATACAACCTATTCGTTTTCCTTTTTCAAGAATAAAAATTGATTCATAAGTAATTCCCCTACCAGACTCAAATACATTTACGAAACCATCTAATGCAATACTTTTATACTCGATGGATTTTCCAAGCCCAAAGTAACGTCTCGTCATAATGCTATTTTGAGTAATTTTTATACTGTTCGCTCTAATTCTTAAAGCTTTAAACCAAAAGATGACTATAAGTGTTAAAAGCAAAACTGGAAAAATCGCACTTACACTTGGCGAAACAAAATACAAATAAAAAGCTAATAGAGGAAAAGCACTTAAATAAGCTACCAAAATAATTGGAAAAACTTTGAATTTTGATTCTAGACATACCATAATTAAACTCTCTTATTTAATACAGAAAGATTATCTTAAAACCACCTCTTTTACTACCTCTCGCCCAAGTTCTTCGTTAATCATTTTTACGATTTTAGACTTTCCATGGCTTAATTCTTCACGCAGAACCGCTGAACCTAATTCGACATAAAGTGTGCTTCCTTTTAAGACAACATTTCTGGTATAGGTATTTACTCCACTTCCCATAAGGCTTTTCCAAGCATCACGCACATCAATTTGATCCATCCCTGGCTGTAGTTTATTCACCTGAATAATCTGTTGCAAAACAGCACTAATTGTAGATTCGTTATTTAGTCTTTTCGCCATCGTTCAAAAGATTTATTGGTGCTGCTTTTTTATAATGATATTCTATTTTTTGCGGATTTTTAGTTACAAACTTTTCATCAGAGATTGAAATAATTTCCTCACTCCATTTTGCATAATCTGTTTTATAATCTAAAAAAGCCTGTTCTCCAGCAAAACGAACTGAAACGTTCTCAAACGTATCTGTCGTTAAAAATGTTCCGTCAAATTGAGGCATTACTTTTGTTCGAACTCCTTTATTATTTTTAATTTGAAAAAAGTCAAAAGTTTCGTTCATTTTATATTCTTTTTCTTCACCTTTCTTAAAAACAACTTTTTCAATTTCCCAATAGCCGTTTAATTTAGCAATATCGTCAGGTTTAATCTCCTGTTTGCAGCTCACAAATAAAAGCGACAAAACCAAAATCATAAAAGTGTTTTTCATAAATAATATATATATTTTTTTAGCGGCTACTTAATTCGCTAGCCGACCATAGCGTCTCGCTATTGTTTGCAGAAATTTTTCTCGGACTACAAAGATAGTCTTATAATCATCAAAAGAAATACTTTATATTAATTATTTCATTCAAAAAAAAAAAACCAGCAAAATACCTTATTCTGATTATTTAATAACTTCTAGAGGCAATGATTATTTAAAAAAATTAAGGATTTTTATCCCCAAATGCCCTACTTTAAAACTAAACTAAAAATCAAATTTAAAATACCGATTTTCAATTAAAAATGAAAAAAATATTACTCCTATTTTTTAGCTCTATATTTCTATTTTCAAAATGCAATCAACCAAAAAAAGAGAAAAAAGCACCTATAAAATCTGAAAAATATTCAAAAGAAAATGAGAGCAAAATTGACACTCTTTCTACAAAAAAAAATATCTCAAAAACTGCAAATTCAGAAGATTCTCCAATAAAAATCGTCAAAGCAACACTAATAGACAATAGCTATTCTCATCATAAGGACATCAAAATAGTTTACAAGAATTCTAGCAAAAAATTGATTAAAGCCATAAAACTTAAATGGTTTTGCATCAATGCATTTGAAGAACCCGCAAGCGGCAATTATTTTTATGGTGAAGGAAATTTTAATGGAAACATAACCGGCTTAATAAAATCTGGAGAAACCAAATCAAAAACCTGGGAAGATTTCTCAACTGATGCGGATAAAATCATTAAGGTCACAGTTTATTATATTGTTTATAATGACGGAACCAAATGGGAATTAAACGAAGAAAAAACTCCAATATAATCTATATAAATCTAAAAATAAGTTCGTTAACAGATTAAACTTTTTTGCATATTTTTGGTCAAACCCCAAACCAAAAAACCAAAAACATGACCAAATCAATTTGCTCAATCTTGTTAGGGCTATTTTTTATAGCATGCAGTAAAGATTCATCTGAAACTGATTCAATTTCAACTCCAGATGAAAACATGTATTTCCCTCCCTTAACAGGAAATACTTGGGAAACAAAATCAATTTCTGAACTAAAATGGAATCAAAGTGCCGTACAGCCATTATTAGATTATTTAGAACTAAAAAACTCCAAATCGTTTATCATTTTGATAAATGGCAGAATTGTTTTAGAAAACTATTTCAACAAACATTCAGCAACAACAAGCTGGTATTGGGCTAGCGCGGGAAAAACACTAACTTCTACCATGACCGGAATCGCACAGCAAGAAGGTCTTTTAAACATCAATAATAAAGTATCCGATTATATTGGAACTGGATGGACAAGTGAAACTTTAGCTCAAGAAAATCAAATTACCTGCAAAAATTTACTTTCTATGACCTCAGGACTTGACGATAGCACAGACGATGTTGATCCTGAAGATTTAATATATAAAGCCGATGCAGGAAAAAGATGGGCCTATCACAATGTTTATGTGAAACTTCAAGATGTTGTGGCAAAAGCAAGCAAACAAACTTGGGAGAATTATTTCAACACCAAATTAAGAAACAAAATCGGAATGGACGGAATTTGGGTACAGCTTGGCGTTAACAGCGTTTACACAAGTACTACAAGAAGTATGGCACGTTTCGGATTATTAATGCTTAATAAAGGAAAATGGGAAAATAATATTATTTTAGATGAAGCATTTTTTAATGAAGCTACTTCGACTTCACAAAACATAAATTTAGGATATGGTTATTTATGGTGGCTTAATGGCAAATCGAGTTATCATTTACCTCAATCGCAACTTACATTTCAAGGAAGCATTATTCCAACTGGACCAAACGATATGTTTATGGCTTTAGGAAAAAACGATCAAAAAATTTATGTCGTTCCAAGTAAAAAAATGGTAGTAATCAGAATGGGAGACGCTGCAGACGATGCAAATTTAGCATTATCAGATTTTGACAAAACGTTATGGGAAAAAATTAATGCTTTATACAAATAAAAAACAAAAAAAAGAGCTTTTAAAATTATTTATGATCTTAAAAGCTCTTTTTTTTTGTTATTGAATATAATATATTATCGATTAGTGCGCATTCTTTTAAGAACTCCCATAAAGAAGAAAACTATTCCTAAAACTAATAAAACATAATAAACTGACAGATTACTATCTTTCAAAACATTAGCCAACACAAAACATATAACGCTCGCAAAATAAAAAGCGACAGCAGATATATTTTTTAAAGATTCAAAACTCATTATAATTTTATTTAAAGAAACTGTCTACGAATTCGTATTTATTAAAGACCTGTAAATCTTCAATTCCCTCGCCAACACCAATGTATTTTACAGGAATTTGAAATTGATCTGAAATACCAATTACAACTCCTCCTTTTGCAGTTCCGTCTAATTTTGTTACTGCAAGCGAAGTCACTTCTGTTGCCGCAGTAAATTGTTTAGCTTGCTCAAAAGCATTTTGTCCTGTAGAACCATCCAAAACTAAAAGCACATCGTGAGGCGCATCTTCTACTACTTTTTGCATTACACGTTTTACTTTTGTCAGCTCATTCATCAAATTGATTTTATTATGAAGACGTCCAGCAGTATCAATAATAACAACATCAACATTTTGCGCAACTGCTGATTGCAAAGTATCAAAAGCCACAGAGGCTGGATCGCTTCCCATATTTTGTCTTACAATTGGCACATCAACTCTATCTGCCCAAACTTGCAATTGATCAATTGCAGCGGCACGAAAAGTATCTGCAGCACCTAAAACTACTTTATGTCCTGCTTTTTTAAACTGATAAGCCAATTTACCGATTGTGGTTGTTTTTCCAACACCATTTACTCCAACAACCATTAAAACGTAAGGTTTTTTATCTTTCGGAATTTCAAATTCTGTTGCTTCACCTGTATTGGTTTCTGATAATAAAGCTCCTATTTCATCACGAAGAATTTGATTTAATTCTTCAGTGCCAAGATATTTATCTTCAGCAACACGTTTTTCAATTCTTGAAATGATTTTCAAAGTTGTATTTACACCAACATCTGAAGCTACAAGAACTTCTTCCAGATTATCTAAAACATCGTCATCGACTTTAGATTTTCCGGCTACAGCTTTACTTAACTTTGAAAAAAAAGTAGTTTTTGATTTTTCAAGACCTTTGTCTAAAGTCTCTTTTTTATCAGTAGAGAATAATTTTTTAAAAAAACTCATTTTTTGTAGATTATTTGATTATCTGACTTCTGAATTATCAGAAATCCAAATCTTTAAAGAAAGCCAATTGTTTTAAATCTAGCCCCGATTACTTCACATAATTTTTATTTCAATCGGAGTTCAGTGAACTACGTTTGAAACGAAAATCCTTTTATTTTGGGGTTCAAAATAAAAGATTGCAGTGAAAAGCGGGAATCCATGTTTAAAAAAAGCTAATTGTTGTGCTTCTTTAAATTTTAAGACAAATATAGGTAATAAAAAAGCTACTTCCGAATGAAAGTAGCTTTTCTATATAATGTAATTGTAATTATTTCTTTTTCAAGAATTCATCAACTTCTTCAGGAGCCATAATAGATTCTACGAATGTATATGCACCAGTTTTAGGAGATTTTACCATTTTAATGGCTTTTGACAATCTCTTAGAAGCTGTTTGTAACGATGCTACGGTTTTCTTTGCCATGATTCAAATGTTATTTGAAGTTTTTCATAAAACTCGAAATGGCTAAACCATTTGAGATTTATAAAAATCTCTAATTATTACTTAATTTCTTTGTGAACAGTTACACGTTTCAAGATTGGATTAAATTTTTTAATCTCTAATCTATCTGGAGTATTTTTTTTGTTCTTAGTTGTAATATATCTAGAAGTCCCTGGAACACCAGAAGTCTTGTGCTCAGTACATTCTAAAATTACCTGGATTCTATTACCTTTCTTTGCCATCTTGCTATATATTTATTTAGGAAAAGATTATTTGATAAATCCTTCTGACTGCGCTTTTTTCAAAACTGCAGTGATTCCATTTTTATTAATTGTTTTTATCGTAGATGCTGCTACTCTAAGAGTAATCCATCTATCTTCTTCTGGAAGATAAAAACGCTTTTTAACTAAGTTTACAGAAAACTTTCTCTTAGTTTTGTTCATAGCGTGAGAAACGTTATTTCCTACCATCGCTCTTTTACCTGTAAGGTCACAAACTCTTGACATTATACTTATCTTTTATCGTTATTCAAAATCAGGGTGCAAAGAAAAGAAAAATAAACCATTGTAGCAAAAAATTATTGCACAATTTTTAAAATTTCTTTCTGCAATATTTCCAAACTCTTAACTGATGCCCTATCTATCACTTTTTCACGCGGTTGTCCGAAGTTAAATTCTTCTACAATTACTCCGTTTGGCGTTGCTAAAGCAATAAAAACAGTGCCAATTTCGGCATCAGAATCACCTTTTGACGGGCCTGCATTGCCCGTGGTTGCTATTCCGTAGTCTGTTTTTAGTAAGTTTTTCACATTCAAAGCCATAGCAGACGCAACCTCAGCACTTACTACCGAAAATTCATCAATTAGATTTTGAGAAACACCAAGAAGATTTATTTTTACCTCTGTTGCATATGAAACAATACTTCCTTTAAAATAGCTCGACGATCCCGGAACAGCCGATAAAAGTGACGCAATTCTTCCGCCTGTACAACTTTCTGCTGTTGAGACTGTTTTATTTTCTTTAGAAAGCAATTTACCGATAACGGTTTCAATTGTTTCATTTTCTTCATACCCAACAATTATATCATGAATTATGGCATCCAAAGATTTTACATTAGACTCAATAGTTTCTTCTAACAATTCTTTATCTGTTCCGCGAGCCGTTAGACGCAAACGAACTCTTCCTGGATTTGGCAAATAAGCAAGTTTTATAAATTCTGGAAGATTATTTTCCCATTGCTCAATACGTTCTGCTACTAAACTCTCACCTTGTCCGTATGTCAAAATGGTTTTATGGATAATATAAGGACGTTTGTATTCGCGAACAATTTTTGGAATTATCTGCTCTTCTACCAAATATTTCATTTCATAAGGAACTCCTGGAAGCGAAATAAAAACGGTATTTTCTTTTTTCATCCACATTCCTGGAGCGGTTCCAACTTGATTGTGCAAAACCGTACAAGTTGAAGGCACTAAAGCCTGATCTTTATTTAATTGCGAAATAGGTCTTTTATAAAAACCTTCAATTAATTGCGTTACATGCGCCAGAACTTCTGGATTTACAACCAATTCATCATCAAAATATTCGCAGAAAGTTTTTTTGGTCACATCGTCTTTAGTAGGACCTAATCCGCCCGTTATAATTACGACATCTACTCTATTTTGAAACTGCGCAAAGGTGTCTAAAATATGTTTTTTATCATCGCTGATAGAAAGCATTTCTGCCACCTCAACTCCAATTCTATCTAATGATTTAGCAATAAAAGCTGAATTTGTATCTACGATTTGACCAATTAGAATTTCATCTCCAATTGTTATAATTGCTGCCTTCATATTATTTAAGGAAAGTTTTACCTGAATAAAACAGGTTATTATAAAAGAAGTAAATCAGTATTTGAATCTAATTATATAAAAACAAATACTTTCAAAATTAGAAAACAAAACCCAATCCTTTTTCAATATTAAGAATTGGGTTCTGATTATATATTACAAATCAAAGTCTTTTTTTATCTCTTTGATTGCTTCTTTAACTTGTATTTTAATACTCTTAAAGGTTTCTATAATATCCTTTTTCTTGCCTTCTGCTTTTGTCCAAGCTTCAACCTGAAGAATTTCTTCAAAAGCTACATTTAACCCCATCAAGTCTAAGGTTGGCTTTATTTTATGTGCATACGAATACGCGTATTTATGATCCTTTTTCTTAATTCCTTCTTTAATTTGTTTTAAATCTTCTGGAACTTCTGTAACAAATAAAGTTAAAATCTGATTTACAAATTCAGGATCGTTATCTGAAAGCGCATACACTTTCGAAAGGTTGTACTTTAAAGCCATTATTTTACTTGTATTCTGAATAATTTTTTATCTTCTAAAAAGCCTTCTAAAACATCATTTGGTTTTATAGCCGAAACACCTGCTGGAGTTCCTGTAAAAATAATATCTCCGATTTTTAATGTAAAAAACTGAGATACATGCGAAATCAATTCATCAATTTTCCAAAGCATCATGCTTGAATTTCCTTTCTGAACCGTTTCACCATTTGTTTTCAATTCAAAATTAAGATTTTCCATAGAAACAAAATCAGTTTTTGGTAAAAAATCTCCAATAACTGCCGAACCATCAAACGCTTTGGCTTTTTCCCACGGAAGTCCCTTTTCTTTTAGCTTACTTTGCAGATCTCGCGCTGTAAAATCGATTCCAACACTTATTTCATCATAATATTTATGAGCAAATTTTGGTTCGATGTACTTCCCTACCTTGTTAATCTTTACAATTATTTCAATTTCATGATGCACATCTTCAGAAAACTCTGGAATTACAAACGGATGCTGTTTCAACAAAACCGCAGAATCTGGCTTCATAAAAACAACTGGCTCGCTCGGACGTTCGTTTTTTAATTCTTCTATATGATTGGCATAATTCCTGCCGACACAAATGATTTTCATTCTTTTTAGTTTTCAGTCACAGTTTTCAGTCGCAGTTACATAAATATAGAAATAGTCTCAGTCAAAACTGAATACTGAGACTGCGACCGACAACTTACTTCGTATTTAATTTTCTTAATTTAATCGCTGTCAAAACTTTTTTGGTATACAAAGGAAAATCAGCATTTTGAATCCAGCTGAAATATCCTGGTTCAGATTCTAAAACTTTTTCAACTTTAGCGCCTTTATGTTTTCCAAAAGTAAAAATTTCTTCATCATCTTTATCAAAAGCAATCATTCCGGCAAAATCGGCGATTTTTTTACGTGTTGTAAATTCAGACAAAGATTTCATGTCATTTTCCAATTCTGGATAACGATCTAATTGCGCTTTTAAGATTTCGTAAGTCGCCATTGTATCTGCTTCTGCCGAATGCGCATTTTCAAGACTTTTTCCGCAATAAAATTTCAAAGCCGCACTCAAAGTACGTTCTTCCATTTTATGAAAAATCGTTTGCACGTCTACAGAAACTTTATTTTTCATATCAAAATCAACTCCAGCACGAAGCAATTCTTCTGCTAGAAGCGGAATATCGAAACGATCTGAGTTAAATCCGCCCAAATCGCTATCTTTAATCATGTTATGAATGTGCGAAGCCAGTTCTGCAAAAGTAGGTTCATTAGCCACTTTTTCATCGGTGATACCATGAACTGCAGTAGTTTGCGGAGGAATTGGGATTGTTGGATTAACCAGCCAGGTTTTACTTTCTTTATTTCCGTTAGGAAAAACTTTGAATATTGAAATTTCTACGATTCTATCTTTACCGATATCAATTCCCGTTGTTTCGAGATCAAAAAAGCAAATTGGCTTGTTAAGTTTTAATTCCATTTCTAATTTTTATAAGTTTACAAATGTAATTTTTAAAGCCGAATTTCCTCCTTTATTCTCGTTTTTTTTGTCTAAAAAAGCTTTCATTTCGGTAATTTAACTTTTATAAAATATATCATTAATAAGTTAACTCTTTAAAACCTAACCTTTTCTTACAAAAACAAAAAAATCCGACAAGTTTTAAACTTATCGGATTTGAATTTATTTTTATAATCTATTTTAGAAATCTCTATCTACATCAAAAGCTTCTAAATATTCTGCTACTCTTTTTACAAAACTTCCACCTAAAGCTCCGTCAACAACTCTATGATCGTAAGAGTGCGACAAGAACATTTTCTGACGAATTCCAATGAAATCACCTTCTGGAGTTTCTATTACCGCAGGCACTTTACGAATTGCACCAAGAGCTAGAATTCCCACTTGCGGCTGATTGATAATCGGCGTTCCAAAAACGCTTCCAAAAGTACCAACGTTTGTTACAGTATAAGTTCCGCCTTGCGTGTCGTCTGGTTTTAGTTTTCCAGCTTTTGCACGGTTTCCTAAATCGTTTACCGCTTTTGCCATTCCAACCAAATTCAATTGATCTGCATTTTTAATTACAGGAACAATTAAATTTCCGTTTGGTAAAGCTGCCGCCATTCCTAAATTGATATTTTTCTTTTTAATGATATAATCTCCGTCAACAGAAATATTCATTCCCGGAAAATCTTTCAACGCTTTTGCAACCGCTTCCATCATAATTGGAGTAAAAGTCAACTTTTCGCCTTCTCTTTTTTCGAAAGCGGTTTTTACTTTATCTCTCCATTTTACAATATTAGTCACGTCAACTTCGATGAAAGACTGAACGTGAGCCGAAGTCTGAACTGAAGCTGTCATGTAACCTGAAATCAGTTTACGCATTCTGTCCATTTCGACAATTTCATCCCCTCCGTTTACAGAAACAGGAACTGCCTGCTGGCTTTTTTGAACCGCTGGTTCAACTGCTTTTGGAGCTTCAGCAACAAGTTTTAGAGTTTCTTCAACCGCTTTAGGAGTTTGAACAGCTCCAGATTTACGATCTTCTATATATTTTAAAATATCTTCTTTTGTTACACGTCCGTCTTTTCCTGAACCAGACATATTTTCAAGCTCATTTAAAGAGATACCTTCTTCTTTTGCAATATTTTTTACTAACGGAGAAAAGAATTTATCTGATCCCGAAGTTTCGCGAGAGAAATCCTGAGTAGACGAAACTGTTTCTTTTACTTCTTCAATTGATTTTTCAATTTCAGTAGCTTCTGCAGGAACATCAGCTGTTTCCTGAACTGCATTTACAGCTTCAGGCGCAGTTGTTTCACCGCCTTCAGTTTCAATAATAGCGATTGTTTGACCTACTTGCACCAAATCATCTTTACCAAACAATTGCTCAACTAAAATTCCTGATACTTCACTAGGCACTTCGCTGTCAACTTTATCTGTTGCAATTTCGAGTACAGCTTCATCAGCTTCAATTTTGTCTCCAACTTCTTTCAACCAATTGGTAATGGTTGCTTCAGCGACGCTTTCTCCCATTTTCGGAAGCTTTAATTCAAATCTTGCCATATTGTTAATCTAAAAGATGTTTTTGATTTTCAGATTGCGAATTTAATGAAATTTTTAAACATAAATTACACTTAATATAATTTTTCACTCAATTTTCACGATTTGCCCTCTGTCATTCCTTGAATTACTTCCAATAATAAAACTTGTCTTTTTGGGAAAAATTTTAAAAGTAACCTGCTTATCTTTAAGAGTTTCTATGATTTCGATACATTTTTTGAATGAAATATAGTGATTATCCAAAACGATCTCTGCCTTTTTACCCTTTAAAATCAGGCACGAATTTACCATTTTTTCTCCGTTGAAATCTAAAAATTGAACTTTATTTTCCAAAATCGAAGCCAGTTTTTTAGTGAAATTCTCATTTTCGGAGTATAAAAAATAACTTTCCGGCAATTGGTTTTCTTTTGGTTTTCCTTGAAACATTTTCGCAATCGAAAATAAAAAAGCACCAATTTTAATAAAGATACTAAAGAACCTCGATTTCTTAAAATGTTTTTGATAAAAGAAATTCATGGCTTCCTGAAAATGCATCATGTATTTTTCGTCTTTTATCGTACTTTCTCCTTTATAATGCAAAACTGTCGTTTCGTGAAAATAGTAATTGTTCTTTTTTAACTGCAAAGCACGGTAAGACAAATCTATATCGTCTGCGTACATAAAGCAGTTTTCATCAAAACCATTGAGGTCTTCATATAATTTTCTTTCTAAAAACATAAAAGCGCCAACCAAAATATCAACTTTTCCAGTTTGATTTTCGTCTAAATGCTGTGCGTAATATTGATTAAAAAGTTTTGTTTTTGGAAAGATTTTATACAAACTAAAAATCTTTGTAAAAGCAACCCAAGGCGTTGGAATTCCTCTTTTGCTTTCAGGAAGAAATTCTCCTGTTCCGTCAATTAATTTACAGCCGATAATTCCGAGATTATTTTGCCTTTCGGCGAAAGCCAGAATTTTTATAAATGTATCTTCAGCAACAACGGTGTCAGGATTTAAGATACACACGTACTTTCCTTTCGCTTGACGAAAACCTATATTATTTCCTTTTGGGAAACCAAAATTTTCTTTGTTTTCAATAAGTTTTACATCAGGAAATTTCTCTTTCATCATCAAAACACTTTCGTCTGATGAATTATTATCAATTACAATAATTTCGGCATCGATTCCTTTGATTGCTTCCTGAACACTTAAAACGCATTGTTCCAGAAAGTAACGCACATTGTAATTCAGAATAATAACCGATAACTGCATGAAAAATTGGTTCTGTAAATTTTGCCCGAAAGTTAGAAATTTTCTGATAACCCTAAACGTAAAGACCAATCGTTTTTACTAATTCCGTAATCGAGCGCTAGATTACTGCCATTTCTTTTATTCCATTTGATACGAATTCCAGTTCCAACGGCAGGATTCCATTTTTTAAATTGATAGGTTTCTAATTTTGAAACCGATGAAATATTGGTAAAAAATACAGCACCAAAAAAGCCATTTCGAGTAATATCTGTTCGATATTCGGTTTCAAAATAAATAAGCGCATTACTTCTGTATCTGTTTTTGGTAAATCCGCGTCCAGTTTTTCCGTCACGATCCCAACCAATACTTGGCAAATCTAAATAATGAGGTTTTCCGCCGAAAGTAGACCAATAAAAAGCTCTTGATGCCCAAACTCGATGTTTGGTTTTACTAAAAGAATGATATTTACGCGCATCTATATATAATGATTGCCATTTATCTCCTTCAACGCCGCTTGTATTGATGCGAAAATCGGCTTCAACATATAATCCTTGTTTTGGGTTTATGATATTTTCTCGAGAATCATACAAACCTTGAATTGCAAATCCGAAAGAGGTTTCGTCTGTATAATCTCCTTTCATATATTGATTATAATCTGTTTCTTGATCAATATAAGATTCCTCAGAAATGTTTTGATAATTATCAAGAAGAAATCCCATTCCTAAACGATAATTTCCAACAATTTTTTTTGTTACAAACTGATAAAATCGCCATTGCTGATAATCAAGCGTAGACATTTTTTCTTTAGAATCATGTTCGCCCAAGCCATAAGTATCTTGAGGATAAATCATATAGCGATAATCTCCAATAAAATTCCATTTGTTCTCGCTTGTATAAACATAAGATTGAATAGGAAAAACATATTGCTTGGTAAAACTAAAATAAGGCGAAAAGGTAACTTGAGACATTTTGGTATTTTCATGATCTTCGCTCAAATAAAATGTGGTTAAAAACGAAACGACCAAACCGGTACTTGAATTGACATCTACAGGAACGGGAAGCAAAGAGAACGCGAGCTTTTTTTGACTGTCTTTTTCTATGGTATCGTTCTTATCGAAAATTTTATGAATTACGTCTAGTATATCTCTATTTCCCACGGTTAAGCTATCGTTTTGAGCATTACAAAACGAACTTATTAATAAAACAAGGAAGACATATCTAATTTTTAAACTATTCATTCACAATATTTTAAAAACCACTTCTTACAAATTTAAAATTTTAATTAAGAATTATGTTGAAATTTTTAAGCGAATAAAAAAGATTTTTAAATGCACCATAAAAGCTATATTTGATTTTACTAATTATCCGATTTAAAAAAGTCTTATGCGTCAATTATTAATCTGTCTTTTAGTTTTTGGTTTTCTTTGTTTTTCTCTAAAAGCTCAAGGAAAACGAGAAAATCTGGTAAAATCCAACAAATGGTTCATTGCAGGTCCTTCAAGAGAAAGCGAGAAAACAATAAATGCTATTCGACTTGAAAAAGGAATAATTATAGTAAGTGCAAAAGATAATCCGAAAGGAGAAATTGAGCTGAATGTTATGATTACGCCATCTGAAACTAATGACGGAATTCCGGCAAATCTTTCGAGTGACTCAAAATTTGTAGAAATTACCTATCAATCTTCTCAAATTATAAAATTGCAAGCAAGAGAAGGAAACTCTGAAGGAACGGGTTGCCTGCACGGTGGCTCACATCCGAGAATTAGTTTGCCAGCTTCTCCAAATGAATTTAAAACTGTAAAAATTCCTTGGGCAGATTTTAAACAGGATGAACTTCCTGATGGAAAGCTTTTGAATATTTATAATTTATGCAAATTCAACTTTGTGAATTATAATCCAATTTCTGGATCTGTATTAAGGATAAAGTCTGTACTTATAAATTGATTTTTTAACGCAAAGTTCGCAAAGAATTTTCGCAAAGTGCACAAAGAATTTTTGAAGCAATATTTAAAAATATAAAAGTTCACAAAGCTTATCAAAACAAAGCTTTGTGAACTTGCAGTTTGTAAAAACTCACTCAATAAGCTTTGCGCGCTTTGCGAAAATTCTTTGCGAACTTTGCGTTAAAAACATTCTTTCAAAAAAACTTTGTGACTTTTGCGTTAAAAATCATCTCAACAAAAACTATAAATGCAACTGAATTTTATATCTATTTAAGATTTTCATCACAAAAAGCATAATCGTAGAAAAAACCAAAGACCAAATAATTCCTGGAACACCTTCCCTGAAATACCCTGGAATTATATGAATATTGAATGCTTTACAGAAATAATAAATTACTCCCGGAAGTATATAAATCAAAAGCGGATTTGCTGCAGCTGGCATAAAAAACTCACTCCATTTTGTTTGTTTTTTAACTTCCATAAGCCAATATAAAAAGTAAAATAAGATCGTACAGATTCCTGCTGACAGCATTGTCCACGACGGAGTTCCTTGTATTTTTGAGATTCCGAATAAAGGTCTTAAGCCAAATCCTACTGCAAAAAACAGAGCTATAAAAGCAATCACCGCCCAATTGATTTTATTTTCAATTTTTCGATCGAAAAAGAGAAGCGAAATTATAATTCCAGCAGAAACAAGTGCTGCGTGCGTAAGATGTCCTGCAATAAAACTCAGCCAAGAAGTATTTTGAACAAATGAATTTTCGGTCAAGTTTAGAGAATTCATTATAACACTAAATATCAGAAAACCGATTATTGCCCATAAATTTCCAGAAACCAGCCAATAATAAATAACCGTAAAAAGATAAGCCCAACCGATTAATCCGAGAATTCCCCACCATTTTGGAGTCATTCCTCTTTCTCCAGTATCCTGAATATACAAAAAGTAAAGTGCAATGAGAACTAAAATTCCTCCATATTGCAGCACATTTTTGAGCCAAAGCGGAAAATTTTTAGGATATTTATTCCAAATCGGAATTGGCATTATATAAGCTAAAAGTCCCCAAAAAGCAGGAGCGATAATCATTTTAGATGCATCGTAACCATATTCTGCATTTACCATAAAAACGCCAATAATGATTAGAGCCAAAGCTCTTTTAAAAGTATGAGTCCAAATCGTTTTGGTGCTGTCCGCTTTTATTAATCTGGCATTAAATGCAAAAGGAACAGACATTCCGACAATAAATAAAAAAGCTGGAAAAACAAGATCTACAAAAGTCATGGCATCCGCTTCTGCAGGCATGTGTTTCATCCATTGCGGGACATTTGAAATACTCGCCAATTCGTTTACAAAAATCATTACAAAAATGGTAATTCCACGTAAAGCATCAATAGAAATAATTCTTTGATTAAACAAATTCTCTTTTATTTTCATAATTTTTTACAGTTTTACTAAAAATCAAATATAACATAATTCTAAAACGGCTAATTAGAATTTCTACATTAATTTTGTAAGCTATAAATTTGAGTTATAAAGTTTTGCCCCATGTTATCTTTTTTCAAATCCAAACCTATCTTAAAGGATCTATTAGACGGGAGTTTTGTAGATATCCATTCTCATGTTTTGCCAGGAATTGATGACGGAGCACAAACTATTTCAAATTCTATAGCGCTTGCTTCATCTTTAGAAGAAATAGGCGTTTCTCAAATTATTACAACGCCACACATTAATCATTATGTTTGGAATAATTCTCCAGAAATCATAAAAAACAAACTTCAGCAAACTCAAAATGCATTTTTAGAAAGTAATATTCAAGCACCAATTCAGGCTGCGGCTGAATATTTTATAGACGATTGGTTTGCGAATCATTTTAAAGAAGAAAGATTATTAACCTTAAAAGACAATTATGTTTTGGTTGAAATGTCTTATCTAAATGCGCCTTTAACACTTTATAAAACTATTTTCGAATTGCAAGTTGCAGGTTATATTCCGGTTTTGGCGCATCCTGAACGTTATACTTTTTTTCATACAAAATTTAGCGAATACAAAAAGCTTAAAGATGCAGGCTGTCTTTTTCAATTAAATCTTCTTGCTGCCGTAGAATATTATGGTTCAAAAATTGCCAAAACTGCCGATGAGCTTCTAAAAAAAGGAATGTATGATTTTTGCGGAACTGATGTTCATCATAAAAACCATATTAGAGCTTTCGATCAAAAAATAAAAATTGATAATGTTGATAATTTAAAAGAAATTATAGCCAATAATCATTTTTTCAGCTATTAATCTAATAGGCATTTTCTTCGCCTTTAAGAATATTAATAATTGTTTTAATGACAATTTTTATATCTAGAAGAAAACTCCAATTTTCAATATACCAAATATCGTACTCTACTCTATTTTCCATATCGCTTAAAACTTTTGTTTCTCCTCTAAAACCATTTACCTGCGCCCAGCCCGTAATTCCTGGCTTCGCATATTGGCGAACTAAATAATTACTGATTAAATCGCTGTATTCTTTGGCAAGATTAACCATGTGCGGTCTTGGTCCAACTACCGACATATCTCCCCAAAAGACATTGAAAAATTGTGGAAGTTCATCAATACTGGTTTTACGAATAAATGATCCAAATCTCGTAATTCGGCTATCGCCTTTTTCGGCTTGTTTGTTGTGCGCTAAACCGTTAACATACATACTTCTAAATTTTAAACACATAAAAGAACGATTGTCTCTTCCTGCTCTTTCTTGTTTAAAAAACACTGGCCCAGGCGACTCTAATTTTATAATTAGCATGATTATAGGAAACAACCAAGGAAAAACAAGCAAGATAACTAGACTTGAAAAACAGATATCGAAAACTTTCTTTAAAACCCTATTCGAAGCGTACTCCATTGGTTCTGTACGAAACATCAAAACAGGAATATTTTCATAAAAACTTACCTCAACTTTACTTGCTTTTGTATAAAGCTGAAAATCTGGAATAAATTTGATACGAATCATATTCTGCTCGCAAATTTCAATCAATTCATTAATAACTTCAATATTATCAATATGCAAGGCGACATACATTTCGTCTATTTTTTTATCAATTGAAAATTTTCTTACATTTTCAAAAGAACCTACAATCAATGCTGGATCTACAAATGTTTCACTTTGCTTTTCATCAAAAAAACCTAAAAATTTGTATCCATAAGTTAGATCTTTCGCTAATATTTTGCGGATTTTTTCGCTGCTTTCGTTAGCGCCGACAATAATAAAGGTTTTAAAGTTATATCCTTTGCTTCGAATATATTTTAGAAGTTTCATTGACAAATACCTTGTAATCATCAACAATCCGAAAAAAATCAAATAAAAATATACCATTCGAAGTCTTGAAATATCAGCATATTTCAAATAAACAACCGATACAGAAATTAGAGCAGCATGAATAGAAATCTTTTTTATTGTTCTCCATAAAATAGATTCAATCGGCTCAACGCGAATACTTCTGTTCGAATCATTTTGAAGCAGTAAAGCAATCCATACAAAAATTGCCAAAAGCGAAATGGTCTGCTCTTCTTTTGTCAGCAATTTATCTAAGCTTCCAAATCTTGCCAATGAAGAAAGTACCGTTGCTAAATTTAGCAATATTACGTCGACAATAACAAACAAAAGCTTGAAGTAACGTGAGATTCGGTAATGCGACAGTTTTTGTAAAATCTTCATTCTGGGTTTATTTCTAAAAAATAGAAAAGACTGGTATTTTTAGTGCTGCAAAGTAACATTTAAATTATATTTTTTAATACAATTTTTATTCTATTATTTAAAACTTTACTTTTAAGGTATGCAAATTTAATATTGCAATCATGCTAAAAATTATTTTCTTCTTTCTTACAATAACTACAGCCGCTTACGCACAAATTTCAGGATGCAATGATCCCAAGGCAGAAAATTACAATTCTAAAGCTACATTTAATGACGGAAGCTGCAGTTATAAAGATTTGAAATTGAAACCTGAATATTCCGTTCGCTTAAGCGATTCTATAAAAGAGACTTCTGGATTAATCGCTTTCGACAATTTATTTTGGACTCACAATGATGATCATGACCAAACTATTTACGGATTAGATTCTTTAGGAAAAATTAAAAGAAAAATTATTCTTAATGACATAAAAAACAACGATTGGGAAGAAATTTCACAAGACGATTCACATATTTATATTGGCGATTTTGGCAATAATTATTCTGGAAACCGATCTGATTTAAAAATATTTAAAATCGAAAAAAAATCTTTTTTAGAAGAAAATCCTAAAATCGAAACCATCTCTTTTTCTTATGAAGACCAAAAGGATTTTTCTGCCTCGAAACCCAATAAAACCGATTTTGATTGCGAGGCTTTTATTGTTTTAAAAGACAGTATTTATTTGTTTACCAAACAATGGAAATCTTCTAAAACTAATATTTATGTACTTTCAAATCAAGCTGGAAAGCAAATTGCAAAATTAAAAGCAACATTAGACACTCAAGGTTTGGTTACTTGCGCAACTTTTTTAGAAAACAAAAAACTGATTATTCTTTGTGGCTATACCAAAATCGGAAAACCATTTCTTTATCTTCTTTACGATTTTAAAAATGAAGATTTTTTATCTGGTAATAAAAGAAGAATCGATTTAAAACTTTCTTTTCACCAAATTGAAGGAATTGCAACTAAAGATGGACTTCATTATTTTTTGACGAATGAAAATCTTGTTCGTAAACCTATTATTAATGTTTTGCAACAGATTCATTATTTTGATTTGAGCGCTGTGCTAGATTTGTATCTCCAGAAATAATTCGCAAATCGTAAGATAATAGTTTACTTTTGCAAAAAATTTTATTCTTGTGAATTATTTATCTGTAGAAAATATATCGAAGTCATTTGGCGAAAGAGTCCTTTTTGACAACATTTCTTTTGGAATCAACAAAGACCAAAAAATTGCTTTTATTGCCAAAAACGGTTCTGGAAAAACAACTATTATGAGTATTATTAATGGTTTGGATGAACCAGATACAGGACAAGTTGTTTTAAGAAAAGGCATTAGAATGGCATTTCTTTCTCAAGACAATAATTTACAAGACGAATTGACAATCGAAGAAAGTATTTTTGCATCTGACAACGAAACGCTTAAAATAATTGAAGCCTACGAAAAAGCCCTTGAAAACCCAAATGACGAAGAAGCATATCAAAAAGCTTTCGACGGAATGGATCAGCATAATGCTTGGGATTTTGAGACGCAATACAAACAAATTCTTTTCAAATTGAAATTAGAAGATTTTAAACTTAAAGTAAAAAATCTTTCTGGAGGACAAAAAAAACGTCTTTCATTGGCAATAATTTTAATTAATCGACCAGACTTATTGATTTTGGATGAGCCAACCAACCATTTAGATTTGGAAATGATCGAATGGCTTGAAAGCTATTTTGCCAAAGAAAATATTACGCTGTTTATGGTTACGCACGACCGTTTCTTTTTAGAACGTGTTTGCAACGAAATCATTGAATTGGACAACGGAAAATTATACCAATACAAAGGAAATTACTCTTATTATTTAGAGAAAAAAGAAGAAAGAATTACTTCTGAAAACTCCAGTATTGACAAAGCTAAAAACTTATTTGTAAAAGAATTAGAATGGATGCGCCGCCAGCCAAAAGCGAGAACAACAAAATCTAAATCGCGTCAGGATGATTTTTATGTAATTAAAGAAAAAGCTCAAAGTCGCCGAAAAGAAAACAAGGTTGAGCTTGAAATTAATATGGAAAGAATGGGAAGCAAAATTATTGAGCTTCATAAACTTTCTAAAAAATTCAAAGACCGTGTTATTCTGGATAATTTTAGTTTTGATTTTCAACGTGGCGAAAGAATCGGGATTATTGGTAAAAACGGAACTGGAAAATCGACTTTCTTAAATCTTCTTACAGGAACAATTCCGCCAGACAATGGTCGAGTTGTAAAAGGAGATACTATAAAAATTGGATATTACACACAATCTGGAATTAACCCAAAACCAGGTCAGCGTGTTATTGATATTATTAAGGAATATGGAGAATATATTCCGCTAGCAAAAGGAAAAATTATTTCGGCTTCACAATTGTTAGAGCGTTTTCTTTTTGATGCCAAAAAACAATACGATTATGTAGAAAAACTGAGCGGAGGAGAATTAAAACGTTTGTATTTATGTACGGTTTTAATTCAAAATCCAAACTTTTTGATTCTCGATGAGCCAACAAACGATTTGGACATTGTAACGCTAAACGTTTTGGAAAGTTTTCTTTTGGATTATCCAGGATGTTTATTGGTAGTTTCTCACGACCGTTATTTCATGGATAAAATTGTGGATCATTTATTTGTTTTTAGAGGACAAGGCGAAATCGAGAATTTCCCAGGAAACTATTCTGATTTCCGTGCTTACGAAGACAGCGCCGATGTTGCTCAAAAAGAAGAAAATAAGGCCGAAAAGAAAGACTGGAAACAAAATAATCCAACTGGAAATTTAAGTTTTAACGAGCAAAAAGAATATCAGAAAATAGAAAGAGAAATTAAAGATTTAGAAATCGAAAAAACTAAAATCGAACAATTATTTTCTGACGGAAAAGTTGCCGACGCAGATATTGAGAAAAAAGCGAATGAACTTCAAAATATAATCAATAAAATCGACGCAAAAGAAGAACGCTGGTTTGAGCTTTCTGCTAAGATTGAAGGGTAGTTTTTAGTATTCAGTCGCGGTTTTCAGTTTTTCAGTTTCTTTTTAAAAAAGTAAGTTTTTTCTTTATTTTTTTTTATTATTCTTGCAAAAAAAATAAAAATGGATTATAAAGAATTACTAGCATACAAGAAATCTTTCGAACTTGCGATGGAAATTTTCGAATTATCAAAAACTTTTCCTAAAGAAGAAAAATATTCCTTGACAGATCAGTTAAGACGATCTTCAAGAAGCGTTGTAGCTAATATCGCTGAATCTTATAGAAAAAGAAGATACCCAAATCATTTTATAAGTAAATTGACCGATAGCGATGCTGAAAATTCAGAAACTAATACATGGCTTGAATTTTCATTAGCATGCCAATATATAAGTAGAGAGACATTTGACAAACTCAATAATAAAAATCTTGAAATCGGAAGATTAATAAATTACATGATTAACAATCCTAATAAATTTGGATGCAATTAATAAATAAAAGATTTCTACAAAACTGAAAACTGCGACTGGGACTGTGACTAAAAACTAATTTCCCTATATTTACCAACATAAAAAATAAAATACCACATGAAAAAACTATTAATTGCATTATTAACATTGACACTTTACGTTTCTTGTTCTAGTCCTAATTCTGATGTTGTTATACCTCCACCAAAAGATTACACAGCAGAAAACGAAAAAGAGATTACCGATTATTTAGCTAAAAATAATTTAACTGCTCAAAAAACTGAGTCTGGCCTACATTATATTATTACAGAAGAAGGAACTGGTAAGCGACCTACTTTACAATCGAATATTAGTGTTACTTACAAAGGTTCTCTTCTTACTAACGGAAAAGTATTTGATGAGCGCACTACAGCAACAACATTTCCTTTAAATAGACTAATATTAGGATGGCAGCAAGGGTTACCATTTTTTAAAGAAGGTGGAAGTGGAATTTTGTTCGTACCAGCACATTTAGGTTATGGAAGTTATACTGTTTCAACTATTCCAGGAGGATCTGTTTTGATTTTTGAAATTAAATTAATTTCAACAAATTAATTCGTCTAAACGAACATTATTTAAATGCTTTTTCAAATAAAATCTTATCTAAAGTTCCTTTGGAATTCTAAAAATGAGCACGCCGTTCACTCGCCTTTTGTTTTTAATTTATTAACGAAATGTTTTTACGATAAGAAAAGAAAGCCTGAATATCGTATTTTAGAAAATTACCGAAAATCACTTTTAAAGAATAAAAATTTTATTGAAGTAACAGATTTTGGAGCTGGTTCTAAAGTTTTCAAATCAAACCGAAGACAGATTTCTAAAATTGCACAAACGGCAGGAATTTCGCCAAGACGAGCAGAATTATTGTTTCGTGTAACGAATTATTTTCAGCCAGAAACTATTTTAGAAATCGGAACATCTTTAGGTCTAGCAACTTCTGCCTTAGCTTTAGGATCCCGAAGCCTCGGGACGAAAGCAAAAGTGATTACGCTTGAAGGCTGTCCAAATACAGCTGGAATTGCAAAAAATCAATTAAATGAATTTGATTGCAATAATGTAGAAAATATAATTTCAGAGTTTGAATCATTTCTAGTTTCGGAAAAACTATCCCGAGACTTCGGGACTAAAATCTACAATCTAATATACTTTGACGGAAATCATTCTAAAAAAGCAACTTTAGAATACTTTGAACTTTTATTGCCAACAATTGACAACGATTCGGTTTGGATTTTCGACGATATTCATTGGTCAGAAGAAATGGAAGAAGCTTGGGAAACCATTAAAAATCATCCAAAAGTAAAAGTCACAATTGATACTTTTCAATGGGGATTTGCATTCTTTAGACGAGAACAAGAAAAAGAACATTTTATAATAAGAGCATAAAAAAAGACGATCATTTCTGATCGTCTTTTTTATTTACTAATTCAAAATTTCAAAGCTTATTTTTTAGCTTCTTTATTCTCTTCTGCTTTTGCTCCCATTCTATTTACAGTATACATAGGCGCAAATTTAATTTTTAGACCAGCAATTTTTCTATTGTCTTCAGAAGTTAAACCTTCTTTTTCAACAGTATTTTTTCTGCTGTCTAATGCTTCATACAAAACTTTAATTTCATCCCAGTCTTCTCTAGAATATTTATCTTTATTATTCTCAACTGTATGAACAAACTGTTGGTAAACACTATGAATATTTTGAGCATTTACCCAGTTAAAACTCATATCGTCTCCAATTTTTCCTTCACCAAACAAAGCATTTCTCAATTGTTGTTTAGGACTTGGAGCCGGTGGGGCTAAAAGGGTGGTCATTTCGTTTTTAAAATCCTCGTATTTTGCTTTACTTGTATTTATTTTCTCAGTCTGAGCAGCATTATCTTTAATGTCTGCTAAAGCTAAACTAGCTTCTGCAGATCTTTTATCGTATTCTGCTTCTACAGCTTGCCAATTTTCTTTTAAATCATCGGCTTTTACATTTTTAACCGAATCGACGTAGGCTACATAAGAATCGATTGTTTTCTGTGCTTTTTCTTGTTTTTCATCTTTACATGATGTAAAGCTTAATGCTATTAATGCAATTCCTGTAACTATTTTGATATTCTTCATAATTTTGATTGTTTAATTAATAATATCAAATTTACTCAAAACAAAACGCCTTAAATTACATTATTTCCATCTTTTAAATATTATTTATGCGTTAAAATTATAAAAATCAAAAAATAATGATAATTATACAAAATAAATCAAACATAATATAACAATATTTAAATTATATAGTTGATTAATTATAAACTGGGAGAGTTTTTGTAACAAAAACCAAATATCAGCTACTTATCCTTTTTATTGAAAAGTGTTTCGTACTTTTAAATCCAAAATTGTAAACCAAAATGGCTGAACCATTAATTAAAATAACCGACATCAAACGAAACTTTGTTTTAGGAAACGAAATCGTATATGTTTTAAAAGGAATTAATTTAGAAATAAAAAAAGGCGAATATGTAGCTTTAATGGGACCTTCTGGATCTGGAAAATCTACTTTAATGAATTTATTAGGCTGTTTAGATACACCAACTTCTGGACATTATGTTTTGAACGGAAAAGATGTCAGCCAAATGAAAGATGATGAATTAGCAGAAATCAGAAATAAAGAAATTGGTTTCGTTTTTCAGACTTTCAATCTTTTACCAAGAACTACGGCTTTAGACAATGTTGCGCTTCCTATGATTTATGCTGGTTACGGAAAATCTGACAGAATAGCCCGTGCAACCGAAGTTTTAAAACAAGTAAATCTTGCCGACAGAATGGATCACCAACCGAATCAGCTTTCTGGAGGTCAGCGTCAGCGTGTTGCAGTTGCAAGAGCTTTAGTAAATAAACCTTCGATTATTCTTGCCGATGAACCAACAGGAAACTTAGACAGTAAAACTTCTATAGAAATTATGAAGCTTTTTGGAGATATTCATGCACAAGGAAATACCGTAATTCTAGTAACTCACGAAGAAGATATTGCTGCTTATGCACACAGAGTTATCCGTTTAAGAGACGGTTTAATTGAAAGCGACACAACGAAATAATTTTAGATTTCTGATTTTAGATTTTAGATTAACTCATAAAAGAGAAATCTTAGAATCTTAGCATCTCAGAACCTTAGCATCTTAAAAAAATGAAAGTATATACCAAAACAGGCGATAAAGGAACTACAGCTCTTTTTGGAGGCACGCGCGTTCCTAAAGATCACATTAGAATTGACAGTTACGGAACTGTTGATGAATTAAACTCCTATATAGGATTAATTCGTGATCAAGAAATGGATTCGCATTATAAAACCATTTTAATCGAAATTCAGGATCGTCTTTTTACCGTTGGTGCCATTTTGGCAACTCCGCAAGAAAAAGAAGTTTTAAAAAACGGTAAACTTCGCTTAGAAAATCTCGGAATAATAGAATCTGATATCGAATTATTAGAAAACGAAATAGATAAAATGGAAGAAAGTCTTCCGCAAATGACTCATTTTGTTTTGCCAGGAGGTCATCCAACTGTGTCACATTGTCATATTGCGCGCTGTATTTGTCGTAGAGCGGAGCGTTTAGCTGTTCATTTAAGCCATAATGAACACGTTCCTGAAATCGCAATTATGTACTTAAACCGACTTTCTGACTATCTTTTTGTCTTGGCACGAAAGTTGTCCTCAGACCTTAAAGCGGAGGAAGTAAAATGGATTCCGCGTAAGTAAGCAGTCGCAGTTTTTAGTTTACAAATAACAAAACTCAGACAGAAACTGAATACTTAAAAACATAGTAATTTAGTAGTAAACATCAGTTTTTATACTGCAAACTGCCACTGAAAACTGACCACTAACAAGGACGTTCTTAAATTTTATTAAAATAAATCAAAATTTACTTGTCTTTTTCAGTAAAAAATTTATTTTTGCACAAACTAAACAGATAACAGATGTATTGGACATTAGAATTAGCATCTTATTTAAGTGATGCGCCATGGCCTGCTAACAAAGACGAACTTATTGACTACGCTATTAGAGCAGGCGCTCCATTAGAAGTGGTAGAAAACCTTCAGTCAATCGAAGATGAAGGCGAGATATATGAATCAATGGAAGAAATTTGGCCTGATTATCCAACAGACGAAGATTATCTTTGGAATGAGGATGAATATTAAAAAAATAAACCAAAGAAAAAAGTCTCATCATAGAGGCTTTTTTTTTGGTTCAAATACATATTAAATAATAAAGAAATACAATAAATCATGAGTTTCATAAACAGTATTATTAAAGTCTTTGTAGGTGATAAATCACAGAAAGATGTCAAAGCTTTACAACCTTACTTAAATAAAATTAAAACATTCGAAGCTCCTTTAATGAGTCTATCAAACGACGAATTAAGAGGTAGAACTGTTTATTTTAAAGATAGAATCAAAGAAGCTAGAGCTGACAAAGATGCTAAAATTGCTTCGCTTAAAGCGGAAGTAGAAAACATCGAAGACATCGACAAAAGAGAAGATCTTTATGATGCTATTGATGCTCTTGAAAAAGAAGCTTACGAGATTTCAGAAAAAACTTTATTAGAAATTCTTCCAGAAGCTTTTTCTGTTGTTAAAGAAACAGCTCGCCGTTTCAAAGAAAACTCACATGTTGAAGTTACTGCAACTGCAAAAGACCGTGAATTCTCTGCTACAAAACCTTACATCACAATTGATGGCGAAAAATCTATTTGGGCTAACAAATGGAACGCAGCTGGAAAAGACATTACTTGGGACATGATTCACTATGATGTTCAGTTGATTGGTGGTATGGTTCTGCACGAAGGTAAAGTTGCCGAAATGCAAACGGGAGAAGGTAAAACTTTGGTTGCTACTCTTCCTCTTTACTTAAACGCTTTAACTGGAAACGGAGTTCACTTAGTAACTGTGAATGATTACTTGGCAAAACGTGATAGTACATGGAAAGCGCCTTTATTCGAATTCCACGGTTTATCTGTCGATTGTATTGACAATCACCAGCCAAGTACAGAACAAAGAAAGAAAGCTTACGACGCAGATATCACTTACGGAACTAACAATGAGTTTGGTTTCGATTATTTAAGAGATAACATGGCGCATTCTCCAAGCGATTTAGTTCAGAGAAAACACAATTTCGCAATTGTCGACGAGGTGGATTCTGTATTAATTGATGACGCTAGAACTCCGCTTATCATCTCAGGACCAGTTCCGCAAGGAGATCGTCATGAATTCAACGAATTGAAGCCAAAAATCGAGAACTTAGTTGCACAACAACGTCAGTTAGCAAATGGTTTCTTAGCTGAAGCTAAAAAATTAATTAAAGAAGGAAATACTAAAGAAGGTGGTTTCTTATTATTAAGAGCTTACAGATCTTTACCAAAAAATAAAGCATTAATTAAATTTTTAAGTGAAGAAGGAATTAAACAATTGCTTCAAAAAACTGAAAATCAATATATGCAAGACAACAATCGCGAAATGCATAAAGTAGACGAAGCTTTATATTTTGTGATTGAAGAAAAAAACAATCAAGTTGAATTGACAGATAATGGTATTAAATACCTTTCTGGAGATACAGATGCCGATTTCTTCGTTTTACCAGATATCGGAACAGAAATCGCTGCGATTGAAAAACAAAAACTTGACAAAGATTCTGAAGCAGAAGCTAAAGAAAGATTATTCCAAGATTTTGGAGTAAAAAGCGAGCGTATTCACACTCTTACTCAATTATTAAAAGCATATGCTTTATTCGAAAAAGATGTAGAATACGTTATCATGGACAACAAAATTATGATTGTCGATGAACAAACAGGTCGTATCATGGACGGACGTCGTTATTCAGACGGTTTACACCAAGCGATCGAAGCAAAAGAAAACGTAAAAATCGAAGCTGCAACACAAACATTTGCAACAGTTACATTACAGAATTATTTCAGAATGTACAGCAAATTAGCTGGTATGACAGGTACAGCTGTTACAGAAGCTGGAGAGTTATGGCAGATTTACAAATTAGACGTTGTTGAAATCCCAACTAACCGTGGAATTGCAAGAATTGACAAAGAAGATTACATCTACAAAACAACACGTGAGAAATTCAATGCAGTAATCGAAGACGTTACTGAATTATCACAAGCTGGAAGACCTGTATTAATTGGAACAACTTCTGTAGAGATTTCAGAATTATTAAGCCGTATGCTTAAAATGAGAGGAATCACACACAACGTATTGAATGCTAAAATGCACAAGCAAGAAGCACAAATCGTTGAAGAAGCTGGTAAAGCCGGAGTTGTAACTATTGCAACAAACATGGCCGGTCGTGGTACCGATATTAAATTATCTCCAGAAGTAAAAGCTGCCGGAGGTTTAGCAATCGTTGGTACAGAACGTCATGATTCTCGTCGTGTAGACAGACAGTTACGTGGTCGTTCTGGTCGTCAGGGAGATCCAGGAAGTTCTCAATTCTATGTTTCTCTTGAAGATAACTTAATGCGTTTATTTGGTTCTGAAAGAGTTGCGAAAGTAATGGACAGAATGGGATTGAAAGAAGGTGAAGTTATTCAGCATTCTATGATGACTAAATCTATCGAACGTGCTCAGAAAAAAGTAGAAGAAAACAACTTTGGTGTTCGTAAACGTTTATTAGAATATGATGACGTAATGAACTCTCAGCGTGAAGTAGTTTACAAACGTCGTCGTCATGCTTTATTTGGTGAGCGTTTAAAACTGGATATCGCTAATATGCTTTATGATACTTGCGAAGTAATTGTAAGCAACAATAAAGTAACAAATGATTTCAAAGGATATGAGTTTGATTTAATTCGTTATTTCGGAATCACATCTCCAATTGCAGAAGCTGATTTTGCTAAATTATCTGACATTGAAGTTACAGGAAAAGTATACAAAGAAGCTTTAGCTTTCTATACAGAAAAAACAGAAAGAAGCGCAAGAGAAGCTTTCCCAATTGTAAAAGGAGTTTACGAAGAGCCAAATAATCATTTCGAAAGAATTGTGGTTCCTTTTACTGACGGAATCAAAACTTTGAATGTTGTAACTGATTTGAAAAAAGCTTACGAAAGCGAAGGTGCTCAATTAATTGCTGATTTCGAGAAAAACATCACACTTTCTATTGTAGATGAAGCTTGGAAAAAACACTTACGTAAAATGGACGAATTGAAACAATCTGTTCAATTGGCTGTTCACGAACAAAAAGATCCATTGCTTATCTACAAATTAGAAGCTTTCAATTTGTTTAGAGGAATGTTGGACAACGTTAACAAAGAAGTAATTTCATTCTTATTCAAAGGTGATTTACCTGCTCAAAACGCACCAGAAATTCACGAAGCGAGAGAAGTAGTTCGTCCAAAAGAAAATTTACAATTAAGTAAAGACGAAATTCCAAATAGCGAAAGCATCAACCGTGAAGCTGGAGAAACACAACAACGTCAAGTTACAGAAACTATCGTTAGAGATATGCCAAAAATCAACAGAAATGATACTGTAACGGTTCAAGAAGTTGCAACTGGTAAAACTGAAACGATGAAGTACAAAAAAGCAGAAAGTTTATTAGCTGCTGGAACTTGGGTTTTGGTTAATGAATAATTTTTTAACTATTCAGTCGCAGTTTACAGACTGACACTTTAATAATAAAAAAGACCGATAGTTTAAAACTGTCGGTCTTTTGTTTTTAAGCTATTTTAAAAAAACTAATTTACAGGTTCCAAACTCTGAGACTGTAAACTGTAAACTGAGACTTATTTAGGGTTATCCTGATAATAACGTTCTTCAATCCGTTTAATATCTTTTATAGAATTTTTCGCCCACAACAAACGTTTTACTAAAATTTCTTCATCAGATAATTTCCAATCAATATCAGATCTTCTAAGTCTATTTGTTAAGCTTTGAATAATAATGGCTGCCGAAACCGAAATATTTAAACTTTCAGTAAAACCAACCATTGGAATTTTTAGAAACCCATCGGCGTTATCCATAATTTCTTGCGATAATCCTTCTTTTTCTGTTCCGAAGAATAAAGCGCTGGGTTTTGTAATATCGAAATCTTCTAACATGCAATCTTTTTCATGCGGTGTTGTAGCAATGATTTGATAACCTTTACTTTTTAAATCAGAAAGACAACCTGAAACCGAATCAAATCTATTAATATCAACCCATTTTTGAGCTCCAAGGGCAATTTCTTTATCAATACGTTTTCCAAAACGCTGTTCAATTACATTCAATTCCTGAATTCCAAAAACTTCACAGCTTCTCATTACAGCGCTTGTATTGTGCATTTGATACACATCTTCAACTGCGACTGTGAAATGTTTGGTTCTATTTTCTAATACTTTTAAAAAATTAGCTTTTCTATTATCAGTTAATATATTTTCTAAGAATGCGAGGTAATCTAAATCAATCATTTTAGGCTTATTTTTTTTGCAAAAATACATTTTAAGAAATATTCTGTTTGATTTTATTTTTACTTTTTATTAAAAATACCATCCATAACACCATAAAATACTGCTTCTCCAAATGTTTTCTTTTTTTCTTGATCTGGAAAAATAGGTTCCGGCTCTATATTACTCATTTCTTTCTTTAATAATAATTTAGTGTTTACAAAAGAGTAATATTTTTGTGATTCTATTTTAATCGGATTAAATCCAGGTTTCGGATTATAAATTGAAAATGGTTTAGTAGAATTATTATACTGCTGAAAATTAACCCTTAACGGAGTTTCTTTTAAAAATGAAAATGCAGTTAGATTATCGCTTTGGCTGAACAAACTTTTACTTTTAGAAATTGTTTGCCCAAAAAATGAAATGCTCAATAAAAAACATCCTATTAAAAATAACTTTTTCATCTGATAAAATTAAAACATAAAAGTAAGAAAAAACTATTTTTACAATCAAAAAAGTACATTCCGTTTTATTAAAAAAAATGGACAGAAAACAATTTATAATATGAAAAAGAAACTTGTAGTCTTAACTGGAGCCGGAATAAGTGCAGAAAGCGGAATCAAAACTTTTCGCGACAGCGATGGCTTATGGGAAGGTCATGATGTAATGGAAGTTGCAACTCCAGAAGGATGGCATAAAAATCAGGAACTAGTTTTGGACTTTTACAACAAAAGACGTCAACAACTAAAAGAAGTTAATCCAAATTTGGGGCATATTATTCTAGCTGAACTTGAAAAAGATTTTGATGTTCATATTATTACTCAAAACGTAGATGATTTACACGAGCGTGCCGGAAGCACAAAGGTTTTGCATTTACATGGAGAATTATTAAAAGTAAGAAGTATTCGAGACAAAAATCTGATTTTAGATTGGACCGAAGATTTATTTACAGGAGATTTTGATTTAAATGGACACCAATTACGCCCACACATTGTTTGGTTTGGCGAAGAAGTTCCAGCATTAGAAGAAGCAATTGACATTACAGAAACTGCAGATTATTTTGCCGTAATCGGAACTTCTTTGCAAGTTTATCCTGCCGCTGGCTTAATTGCTTATGCTCCGAGTACAACGCCCGTTTTTTATATTGATCCAAAACCAATTGCGATTCCAAATATTAGAAATAAAGTAGAAACGATTGCTAAATTTGCTTCTGAAGGAGTTGCGGATTTGAGAGAGAAATTAAAATCGATTTAAACACATAATTTATTGAACACGAATTGACACGAATCTTTTACGTTATCTATCAAGTTGCCAAAAAAAAATTCGTGTCAATTCGTGAAATTTGTGTTATGTTCTCTTTTTCTATTTTTAAATTTATTCAATTGACTTTCTGATTACTTTAAATCCGCAAATTCTGTTTATATTTGCACCTTTCGAAAAACAACATAACAATGACTACTCTAAACGAATTGAATGCTATATCGCCAATTGACGGAAGATATAGAAATAAAACTCAAAATTTAGCCCCTTTTTTCTCTGAAGAAGCTTTAATAAAATATCGTGTTTTGGTTGAAGTGGAATACTTCATTGCTTTATGCCAAATTCCATTGCCACAATTGCAAGGTATTGATTCTAGTTTGTTTGAAAGCTTGAGAAATATCTACAAAAACTTCTCAACTGAAGATGCACTTTGGATTAAAGAAACAGAAAAAGTAACCAACCACGACGTAAAAGCGGTTGAATATTTCATAAAAGATGCTTTTGAAAAATTGGGTTTATCTCAATACAAAGAGTTCATTCACTTCGGATTAACATCTCAAGACATTAACAATACTGCTATTCCGCTTTCTACAAAAGAAGCGTTTGAGCAAGTTTATATGCCAACTTTAATTTCTGTAATTTCGAAATTAAAAGAATTAAGTGTCGAATGGAAAGATATTCCGATGTTGGCGCGTACACACGGACAACCAGCCTCTCCTACTCGTTTAGGAAAAGAGATTTTGGTTTTCGTAGAACGTTTAGAAGAGCAAATGCGTTTGTTATTTAACGTTCCGTTTGCTGCTAAATTTGGTGGAGCAACAGGAAACTTCAATGCGCATCACGTAGCATATCCACAAATTGACTGGAAACAATTCGGAAATAAATTTGTTGAAACAGATCTTGGTTTACAACATTCTTTCCCAACAACTCAAATTGAGCATTACGATCATTTTGCTGCATTTTTTGATGCTTTAAAAAGAATCAACACTATCATCATCGATTTAGATCGTGACATTTGGACGTATGTTTCAATGGATTATTTCAAACAAAAAATCAAAGCTGGAGAAATTGGTTCTTCTGCAATGCCGCACAAAGTTAACCCAATTGATTTTGAAAACTCTGAAGGAAACCTAGGTATTGCAAATGCTATTTTTGAACATCTTTCTGCAAAATTACCAATCTCAAGATTACAACGTGATTTAACAGATAGCACTGTTTTACGTAACGTTGGAGTTCCTTTTGGACATACCATTATCGCTTTTGAAGCAACTTTGAAAGGATTAAACAAATTACTTTTAAACGAAAGTAAATTTGCTGAAGATCTAGAAAGAAACTGGGCAGTTGTTGCAGAGGCAATTCAAACAATTTTACGTCGCGAAGCATATCCTAATCCTTATGAAGCGTTAAAAGGTTTAACAAGAACAAACGAAGCTATTGACAAAAATGCGATTCATAATTTTATTGCAACTTTGGAAGTTTCTGATGCAGTTCGAGCAGAATTATTAGCGATAACACCTAGTAATTACACAGGAATTTAAAGAAAAACACCAAATATTTTACTAAAAAAAGCTATCTTTATCGAGATAGCTTTTTTTATTTAAATCCAGAGTTTAGCCCAGATTGAAATGAAAAGCCTTTTGTGAAAAAAGCCATATTTTTTTTGCCGTTACAGACCGTACTCCCGAAGCTTCGGGAGAAGCTCCTGGAACGGCGCCAAAAAATAGGCATTTTTGAACAAAAGCTTGTAATGAAAAGCTGGATCAGCTCCTTAAAAAAATACCACGTTTTTATATGATTGCATTAAATGCCGCAGCCGAAAGTACACACCATTTACAACCTTTAATTAGTGATTTGGGTTTAATCCTGATGACTGCTGGAATTGCCGTTCTATTGTTTAAAAAAATGAAACAACCTTTGGTTTTAGGTTACCTGATTGCAGGATTTTTAGCCGGAAACCATTTCGATTTTTTCCCTTCTATAACCGACATGAAAAGTGTTGAAGTTTGGGCAGAAATCGGAGTTATATTTTTACTTTTTAGTTTAGGACTCGAATTCAGCTTTAAGAAACTAATGAAGGTTGGAGGCACCTCGTCTGTTACCGCCATAACCCAGATTTTATTTATGACATTAGTCGGGTTTTGCGTTGGACAATGGATGGGCTGGGGAAAAATGGACAGTATTTTTCTCGGAGCGACGCTTTCTATTTCTTCAACAACCATTATTATTAGAGCTTTTGATGAATTAGGAGTTAAAGGAAAAAAGTTCGTCGGAATTGTATTTGGGGCTTTAATTGTTGAAGACATTGTTGCGATTTTAATGCTTGTTTTATTATCAACGATTGCAGTAAGTGATCAAGTTTCTGGAACTGAATTATTGCAATCTGTCTTAAAATTAGTTTTCTTTTTAATCATTTGGTTCTTAGGCGGAATCTTTATTATTCCGACAATTTTTAAAAAAGCAAAACATCTTTTGACAGACGAAATGCTACTTATAATATCATTAGCATTATGTTTAATGATGGTGATTTTTGCCGCAAAAGTTGGATTTTCGCCAGCTTTAGGAGCTTTTATCATGGGTTCTATTATTGCTGAAACAACAATGGCAGAAAAAATTGAGCATTTAATTCAGCCTGTAAAAGATTTATTTGGTGCCGTTTTCTTTGTATCTGTGGGAATGTTAATTAATCCGGGAACTTTAGTTTCTTATGCTCTTCCCGTGGCTTTAATTACTTTATTAACTATTTTCGGAAAAGCTTTTAGTTCTTCTATAGGAGCGTTGATTTCTGGTCAGCCATTAAAACAATCCGTTCAAACTGGAATGAGTTTGGCGCAAATTGGAGAATTCTCTTTTATTATTGCAACTCTTGGAATGACGCTAAAAGTAACCAGCGATTTCTTATATCCAATTATTGTTGCAGTATCTGCCATAACTACTTTTACAACTCCTTTTTTAATTAAGTATTCTGAGAGATTTGCTTTGTTTTTAGAATCAAAAATGCCGAAACGATGGGTTAAAAACATCAACCGATATAGTGTAAATGCGCAAGCTATTAAATCTGTCAGCACTTGGCAGATTGTACTTCGTTCGTCTATAACGCAGATTATACTTCATACCATAATTATTACCGCAATTATATTATTGTCAGCTAAATTCGTTGCTCCATTGGTAGCCGATACTCGATTTGGAAATACTTTAGCTGCTTTATTGACATTAGTTATTATTGCTCCATTTTTATGGGCGCTTTCGCTTCGACGCGTAAAAGTTGAAGAAGTAGAAATACTTTGGGAAGAACGTAAATACAGAGGAGCTTTATTAATGCTTATTTTAATCAGAATGAGCCTTGGTTTATTCTTTGTTGGATTTTTATTAAACATTTTCTTTTCTCCTTTAGTCGCTTTTATAGCCTTGATAATTGCAATTGGAGCGTATCAAATTTTCCCTAAAAAGTTAAATGAGCAATATCATAAAATCGAAAATCACTTTCTAAAAAATCTTAATGATCGTGAAAACAAAAAAATCGACAGAAGATATGCCAACTTAATGCCTTGGGACGGTCACATGTCTTTTTTCGAAATTAAAAAAGAATCTAATTTAGTCGGACAAACATTACAAGAACTTAAAATTCGCGAGCAATTAGGCATAAATATCGCTTATATTAAACGTGGAGAAGTTACGATTCCGATTCCAACCAAAAACGAACGTTTATTTCCTGGAGATGAAATCTGTGTAATTGGTACTGATGCCCAAATTGTTGAATTCACAAAATACCTAAACCAAAATGAAACTGAAGCCAGAGGAAAAGTTGAAGAAACGGACATTGTGCTTCGCCAGCTAGAAGTTTCGCAAGAAGAATTTATTCAAAAAAGCATTGGTCAATTCAGAGCCAAAACAGACGGAATGGTTGTCGGTATTGAACGAAACGGAAATAGAATCTTAAACCCAAAATCTAGTTTAATTCTAGAAAAAAACGACATTCTTTGGGTTGTTGGTGACAAAAAAAAGATGAATGCTTTGTTGGCGGTGAAATAAGTTTTTTTTTAAGGGGCAAAGATTCAAAGGGACAGAGGCTCAAAGGTCTCATAAAAAAGCTGAGATTTTTCTGTTTGGAAAAATCTCAGCTTTTTAAACTCTGTCCCTTTGCTACTTTGAACCTTTGTAACTTCAAAAAAATTACTTATTCGGCTGCGGAGTCAAACGCAAGTAAGGTTTTATTGGCGTATGCCCTTTTGGGAATTTTGCTGGAATATCGCTGTCTGGAATTGCTGGCGCAATTACAACATCTTCTCCGTCTTTCCAGTTTGCAGGAGTTGCAACGCTATAATTTGCTGTTAATTGCAAACTGTCGATTACACGAAGCAATTCATCAAAATTTCTTCCTGTTGAAGCTGGATATGTCAAAGTTAATTTGATTTTTTTATCTGGTCCGATAACAAAAACAGAACGAACTGTAAATTTATCACTTGCATTTGGATGAAGCATATCGTATAGATTCGCTACTTTTTTATCCTCGTCTGCAATAATCGGGAAATTAACTTCGGTATTTTGAGTTTCGTTAATGTCTTTAATCCACTCTTTGTGCGAATCTAGACCGTCTACACTTAGTGCAATAACTTTCGTATTTCTTTTAGTAAACTCAGGAACATAATTCGCTACAGTTCCTAATTCAGTTGTACAAACAGGAGTAAAATCTGCTGGATGCGAAAATAAAACACCCCAAGAATCTCCTAACCATTCATGAAAATTGATTGGTCCCTGCGTGGTTTGTGCGCTGAAATCTGGTGCTATATCGCCTAATCTTAATGTTGACATAATTTATCTTTTTTAGTTCCATTAAAATTAATTAAAAAATGCATTTAGAAAACATTCAAAAGGTAAAAAAAAGTTAAAATTCTACTTTCTCTATCTAATTAGTATTTTGAATTAAATAAAACTCAAAACAAAGTACCAAATGGCAAGGGTTAAGAAAGAAATCGGGATACCAAAACCAATCATCATACTGCTTAATTTTGGTTTCAATCCATAAGTTGAAGCCAGAATTGCACCTGTAATCATCGGCGCCATTGCGGTTTCCATTAAAGTGATTTTAATGGCCTCAGAACGTTGATTAAAAATGAAAACATACAATACAAAAATCACAAATGGAACTAAAATTAATTTAAAGAAAAGTCCCAATCGCAAGAATTTCCAATGCTGGCTTTTTCGATCAAAAGTTAATTGCAAACCAACCGAAAGAAGTGCTAAAGGCGTTACTAAACTTCCAATTTTTAATAATGCACTCTGGATATTTTCATGCAAATCATAATTCATAACATTGAAAACACAAGCCAAAACAAACATTAAAAATGGCGGAAACGTAATAATCTTTTTAAATATTCCTAAAAAGTTCGGACTTCCTTTAGAATAAAAAGCTGCGGTAAAAACACCAAGAGTCGAAACCACAACAAAAGTTCCAGGTTGATCTACCAAAACAGCCGTTTCTAAACCTTTTTTCCCAAACAAAGCTTCAATTATTGGGTAACCAAGAAAAGAACTATTACTTAATCCAGCAGTTAAAATTAGACAGCCAATTAATTTGTTTGACCAGCCATTTCTTCTTCCTAAAATATGGAAAAAGAGAAAAGCCAAAATATAAGTAATCCATCCCGCTCCTATCGGAAATAACAATTCGTTGCTCCATTTGATTTTCGGAATATGATATAAAGTAATTGCCGGAAGACAGAAATAAATAACGATTTTATTTAATGTCTTATAGATATGAGTCGGAAATTGTTTTACTCGCTGTAAAACTAAACCAAGTGCAAGGAATAAAAATATTAGAAGAAAGTTGTTCATATCTGTAGCTCATCACAAAAATAAGTATTTAAAATTTGAGGTAAAGAATTAATTTTTAGTTAAATTAGTATTTTGTGTTATAAAAATCTATAAATTTGTAACATATTTTATTACAGTATGATTTCAGGTAAATTTGCCATAACGATTCACATTCTAACTTTGTTGCATAAATTTCCAAATGATTATTTATCATCGGAGTTTATTGCAGGCAGTATGAACGTAAATCCTGTTCTGGTTAGAAAAGAAATTGCCAATTTAAAATCGCATCATATTGTAGAAAGTAAAGAAGGAAAAAATGGCGGAACGAAATTGGCCGTAAACGCTTCTGAATTATCATTAAAAGAAATATTCGAAATGACTTTTGAAACCATTGGTTTAGGTTTTGCTAAAAATCAGCCGAATCCAGATTGTCCTGTTGGAAAAAATATTAATAAGAATCTGGAAGCTTTGTATGCAGAAATGAATCAAAAAGTTAGTGCTCAATTAGAGGGTATTTCATTGGAAGATTTTTCGAATCAATTTTAAAAACTATTTTTTTAATCAAAACTGTAACATTTTTTATTACTAAATAAATTTATATATTATGAAAATCGCAATCATTGGAGCAACTGGATTTGTTGGCTCAGCAATTTTAAACGAATTAGCAGATAGAAAACATGAAATTACTGCTATTGCAAGAACTCCAAAAGAAACTACAAATGCAACTTGGGTTGCTGCAGATATTTTTAACGTTGAGGCGCTAGCTGAAATTTTAAAAGGTCACGATGTTATTATTAACGCTTATAATCCTGGATGGACAAACCCAAATATTTACGATGACTTTTTAGCAGGTTCTAAAGCTATTCAGGAAGCTACTAAAAAATCGGGCGTAAAACGTTTCATTACAATTGGAGGCGCTGGAAGTTTATACGTTGCACCAGATTTACAAGCAGTTGATACTCCAGATTTTCCAAAAGAAATTTTCCCTGGTGCAAACGCTGCAAGACATTATTTGAATATCATCAAAGAAGAAAAAGATTTAGATTGGGCATTTTTTAGTCCAGCTTTCGAAATGCACGCTGGAACTAAAACAGGAAGAACTGGAAAATACCGATTAGGATTAGAAAATCCAGTTTTCAACGACGAGCAAAGAAGCATTTTATCTGTAGAAGATTTGGCGGTTGTTATTGCTGATGAAGTAGAAAATCCAAAACATCACCAAGTTAGATTTACTGCGGGTTATTAATTTTTTTAGATGCTAAGATTCTAAACATCTAAGTTTTTTGTTAGCCACGAATTACACAAATTTTCACAAATTATTTTTATAAACTCTAGATGTAATCCTGAGCGAAGTCGAAGGACTCACAAAGTAATTCCATAATGATATTCAGACCCGACAGGTTTTAAAAACCTGTCGGGTTTCTTTGTATTAAACAATCTTTGTCGAGCTACTTGCGTGTCCTTCGACTTCGCTCAGGATGACAAAAAATTGATAACAAATTCGTGTAAATTCGTGTAATTCGTGGCAAACTAACTTTTTGAAACTGTTTTTGTTTTCTGTACTTTTACATTTCTAAAAAGTGCATTTTGTCAAATTTGAATAAACAAGCTGGAAACATCTCTGAAAAACCTGGGATTTCATCTCCCGAAATCACCAATATTTTGGCTATTAATCAAATTAAAAACAAACGCAAACAACAGCCAACTTCCGAAGAATTAATTAATGGCATTTTAGAAGGAAATAGAACTTTTTTAAGCCGTGCCATTACTTTAATTGAAAGCACAAATTCTGATCATTTTGAAAAGGCTAATGAAGTAGTTCAAGGCTGTTTAGCTCACGCTAATAAATCAATTCGTATTGGAATTACTGGTGTTCCCGGTGTCGGAAAAAGTACTTTTATTGAAGCTTTTGGAAAACATCTGACACAATTAGAAAAAAAAGTAGCTGTTTTGGCAGTTGATCCAAGCAGTTCTCTTTCGCACGGAAGTATTTTGGGCGATAAAACCAGAATGGAAGAATTGGTAAAAGATGAAAATGCTTTTATTAGACCAAGCGCTTCTGGAGAAACTTTGGGAGGTGTGGCACGAAAAACTCGAGAAACTATTATTCTCTGCGAAGCGGCAGGTTTTGATACTATTATTATTGAAACCGTTGGCGTTGGTCAAAGTGAAACCGCTGTTCACAGCATGGTCGATTTCTTTTTACTTTTAAAAATTTCTGGAGCTGGCGATGAACTCCAAGGCATTAAACGCGGAATTATGGAAATGACAGACGCGATCGTAATCAATAAAGCGGATGGAGACAACATTAAAAAAGCCAATCAAGCTAAAGTAGATTTCAACAGAGCTTTGCATTTATTTCCTCCAAAAAAATCAAATTGGCAACCAAAAGTTACAACTTGCAGTTCTGTAACGAAAGATGGAATTCCTGAAGTTTGGAATACTATTTCTGAATATTTTGAAATGACAAAAAAAACAGGATTTTTCCAAGAAAAAAGAAACGAACAAAATCATTTCTGGATGATGGAAACCATCAATGAACAGTTGAAACAAAACTTTTATAATCAACCTGAAATCATTTCGCTTTTAGTAGAAAATAAAAAAGCAGTGCAAAACAATGAAATTTCACCTTTTGCAGCTGCTTCTGAGTTATTAAAATTTTATTTTAAAAAAGATACTAAGTAGCTAAGATACTAAGGTTCTAAGATTTTTTTTAGCTCAAAACTTAACCACAATCTTGTCATTCCGAGGAACGAGGAATCTTCGCGAGAAACTCTACAAAGATTGGTAGCGCACTACACGGAGTTACTTGCGAAGATTCCTCGTTCCTCGGAATGACAAAAAGACACTTATTACTTAGTGTTATTTCTTAATTTGTACTTACTTTCTTTGTATAAATTACCCGCAGTAATAACATGCGCCAAAGCATCTTTTGCTAATTCTTCATTTAATTTCACTGGAATTAAAGTTGTATCATTTTTAACTTCAAATTGAAGAGGTTTCAAATTTGGCTGCATAATCACGACCTGGTTTTCTACTCTAAAAGCATTAATATCATTAAACTGCATAATAGCTCTTCCTTGTACTTTTGCATCTAATTTGGTTAAATTTCTTCCAACCATTGGCGTTTCAAAAGGGATTCCTAAGTATGCTAATAATGTCGGCGGAATATCAATCTGACTTGCTAATCTATCATAAACTGCCGCTTTTGGAACTCCTGGTCCCATAATAAATGCCGGAATGTGGAATTTATTTATCGGAACTAAATTCTTTCCGTAAGTTCTCGTGTTATGGTCAGCAATTACAATGAAAATAGTATTTTTAAAATAAGCTTCTTTTTTCGCCATTTCGAAGAATTTACCAATAGAAAAATCTGCATATTTCATGGCGTTATTTACCGTTGCAGGCTTTTTATCATAGGGTTTTATTCTTCCTGCTGGATATTCAAAAGGTTCATGATTCGAAGTTGAAAACATTAGAGAGAAAAATGGTTTATCTCCTTTTGATTTAAAATACTGATTGGCTTTAGTTACCAAATCTTCATCAGAATAACCCCAAGTTCCTTTGAAAGCATATTTATTCCCATCGGATTCAAAATCGGTTTGGTCTACGATATCCTGAAATCCATTTCCGTTGAAAAAGGAAGCCATGTTATCAAAATTTGCCATTCCGCCATAAATAAAACTAGTGTCGTAACCTTTTTGTTTTAATGCGTCGGCAAGCGTGAAAAAACCTTGCTGAGAATTTCCTAATCTAACCACACTTTCAGATGGCGAAGGTAAAAAACCAGTTACGACCGCTTCAATTCCGCGAACGCTTCTTGTTCCTGTACAGTATAAATTGGTAAATAAAGTTCCTTCTTTAGATAATTTGTCAAATTCGGGAGTTAATGGTTTTCCGCCTAAAATTCCAACATACTCGGCACCTAAACTTTCCTGCAGAAAAATGACCAAATTATAAGGCTTTTTCAAAACAGAATCTGGCTGCTGTACATGCAAAAACGGAATTTCAGCATCTGTAAAATCATTTGGCCCAGCAATCATGTATTTTTTTACACGAGCAATAGCTTCGGCTTCATCCATTTTTCCATACATTTTTGTATTTCCTTCATTTTTGATGGAATACGCCGCAAAAGCAACTGTATAAAACGAATTTAAACCTAAAGTATTCGTTAATTGATCTGTAGAAAAAACAGCATTACTGGCATTGATTGGACGTTTTGAAGTCAAACTCGAACGCGCTCCAAAAAACAATAAAAAAGCCAATAATGGAAACACCATTAATTTGAATTTATAATCGGCGTTAACCGTATAAAAAAACTTTTTCCCTTTTTTGAAAGCAAAATAAAGTACAACTCCCAGAATCATAAATGTTACGATTATAGAAGTCAGATAACTTTTTAAAAGCATTCCGACAACTTCTTTTGGGTAAATCAGATAATCTAAGAAAATCTTATTCGGACGTGTATCGTATTGTTTTATAAAATCTGGCGAAGCTAATTCTACAAAAAGAATTAAAAACAGAAATATAAAGCTGTAGATTACCAAAAACTTATTGGTAAATTTCATCCACTTATTCGGCAGAAAAGTAATTAATAATGCCGGAAGAAATGATAAATAACAAAGTAATATCAAATCCATTCGAAGACCAATCGGAAAAATATACCAAAAATCTGGCGTCTGTTCTACTCTTTCTTTAAAAAGGAAAAATAAAAAAAGACGGCTTAAAGTGGTGATCAATAAACCGATTAATATGAAATTGAAAATCGGTTTTAAAAAACTTAATTTTTTCATTAAAAATAGAATAAGAACGTAAAAAATAAATTTAAAAGTAAAGACGCATCGTTATGCCTCTTTACTCCTCGTAACGATTTATTTCTCTGTCATAAAACTCATTTGCTTTTTCGATCAAAGTTTCCATTTCTGCATTTAATTCTGCTTCATCAAGATCTTCAGGCTCTTCTAAAAATTCTACCTCATCATCTTTCAAATTGATTATAAATCTTGGATAATCAAGGTGAATGATAAAAATATCGTCTGGGAAATCAGTATTGTCTCCAAGTAAAAATTTAGGTAATTCCATATTTATAATTTTTTATTAATGGTTATTTTTTTTTCAAATTTAGTTATTCGAAACTGTTATTTGTAATTAATTTCTTAGTTAAATAATTAAAGCGTAAATACAGCATAACCGCCGCCGCCGTTAAACCTGCCAAAAGTCCGATCCAAACTCCTTGTGCTTTCAATTCGGTATGTTCTCCTAAATAATAAGAAATCGGAAAACCAATTACCCAATAAGCTACAAAGGTAATATACATCGGAATTTTTACATCCTGTAATCCTCTTAATGCGCCTAAAACCACAACCTGAATTCCGTCGGAAATCTGGAAAACAGCCGCAATTAATAATAATTTTGAAGCAATTGCGATTACTTCCGTATTATCTGTAAGCTGAATTGTATTTTCCATATTTAAGAAAATATGCGGCAAAACAGTATGAAAAGCTATAAAAATTAAAGCAAAGAAAACTTCTAAAATAATAGCCAACAGGAAAATAGATCTTGCTACAACAAGCAGTTTTTTATAATCTGTTAAACCTCTCTGATTACTCACACGAATCATTGAAGTTACACTTAATCCCATTGCAAACATAAAAGTAAGCGAAGCCAAACTCAACGCAATTTGATTGGCAGCCTGACTTGTTTTTCCGATATTTCCGCAAAGCCAAATCGACGCTGTAAACAAAACTACTTCAAACAACATTTGCATTGCCGATGGAAAACCGATGCTTATAATCTTTTTTATAGTAGCTTTTTTAATTTCATTAAAACTAAAACCTTTAAAGAAACGTTTTAAATCGTCTCTTCGCGAAAGCATGATATGCATAAACATTACCAAGAATATTCTAGAAATTACGGTACCAAGAGCTGCGCCGATAATTCCCATTTTTGGAAAAAACCAAATTCCATAAATCAAAACATAATTGATTCCAACGTGTAGAACATTCGCCATAACCATTGCATACATCGAATATTTGGTTAATGACATTCCGTCTGCAAATTGCTTATATCCTTGATACATAACTAATGGAATCAACGAAAAAGCAACCCAACCCAAATACGGTTTTGCCAAAACGATAACGTCTTCTGGTTGTTTTAATAATTCCATTATTGGTTTTGCGCACATAATTATGCTAAAAAGTATCAAACCAAGAATTGTACATAGGAATAAACCGTGATGAAATGCCGAACGAATTTTAATATCATTTTTCTCTGCATCTCCTTCAGCAACAATTGGTGTTATGGCTGTTGAGAAACCAATTCCAAGCGACATTGCGATAAAAATCATACTGTTTCCTAAAGAAACTGCAGCCAATTCTGTACTTCCAATTTTTCCGACCATAATATTGTCGACAATACCAATTAAAGTATGCCCAACCATACCCAAAATAACAGGATAAGCCAATCTTAAATTATACGAAAACTCTTTGGTGTACTGCTTTAAATTCACTTCTAATCAATTTTAGTCGGCAAAGATAATCAGAAGCTTCGAATTCTATCCTATTAATAAAATTATATACCAATTTTAAGACAAAAATAAGACGAACTCAATATTATATAAAGATTTTTAAAAATTGTATAACAATCTGCAAATACCTCCGTTTTACTTTTACATTATTAATAATTCAAAATTATAAGCCATGAAAAAATTACAGATTATTTGCCTAGCTGCTTTTGCTTTTTTATTCTCTAACACAACTTTCGCTCAAGAAACAGAAGCAACAAATTACGATCAAGGATTTAGATTAGGTTTTGGAGTTAACGGAGGATTACCAACTGATGGTGATTACGACTGGGCTCTTGGAGGAGATGTTCGTTTACAGTACGATTTATCTAAAAAAACATCATTAACCTTAACAACAGGATTTACTAATTTATTTAATGGCGATAAAGACGCCGCAGGAAATGACATTAAAGATCTAGGATTTATTCCGGCTAAAGCAGGTTTTAAAGCCTTTGTATTAAAAGATCAATTTTATGTATTAGGAGAAGTTGGTGCTGGTTTTGCCGTAACAAACGGTTACAACAACACAACTTTTTTATGGGCTCCAGGAATTGGATATGCTAACAAATATATCGACCTGAGCGTACGTTACGAAGATTACCACGATTTTAGAACCAATCAAGTAGCATTGCGTGTTGCTTATGGTTTTAAACTATAAAAAATAGGTTTAATTTATTATTTTGTTTTTGGATAAAAACCGACAGATCGCATAGTCTGTCGGTTTTTTTATTTTATAAAATTAAAATATCAACCGAATAAAAACCCGACAGATTTGAAAAATCTATCAGGTTTTAAAAATCATCTAATTATCTAATTGTCAAATTCTCTTATTAACTTTTCTCCAAAGTCTTTTTATAAGTATCAAAATTGTCTAGAATTTCTTTATCTAAAGCGGGAACCTGAATATCGGTATATTGTTTCATTTCTTCCCAAATAATCTTTGCTACAATATAACGCGCCATATCTTTATCATCGGCTGGAATAATATACCATGGCGCATGTTGTTTAGAAGTTTGATTAATCGCTTCTTCATAATATTGTTGATATTCATCCCAATGTTCGCGCTCTTTCAAATCTCCTGGCGAAAATTTCCAATTGTGTTTTCCTTCTTCCAAACGTCTTAGCAAACGGCTTTTTTGTTCGTCTTTACTTAAATGCAAAAAGAACTTCATAACGATAGTTCCATTTTCTGCAATATGTTTTTCAAAATTATTGATTTGATCAATTCTCTTTTCCCAGAATTTAGGCTTAATATCGTCAACCGAATTAATTTCTGGTAAATTCTCAGCCAAAATAAATTCAGGATGTACGCGTGTTACCAAAACATTTTCGTAATGCGTTCTGTTAAAAATCGCAAATTTTCCTTTTTCTGGCAATGCGATATAATGACGCCATAAATAATCGTGTTCCAGTTCGGTCGAATTTGGTGTTTTAAAACTATGGACTACTACTCCACGCGGATTAAATTCTTTAAAAACTTCTCGAATCAAACTGTCTTTTCCAGAAGTATCCATTCCTTGAAGGCAAATCAAAACCGAATATTTATTGTGCGCATACATAATATCCTGCAAATCGCTCAGTTTATCTTTTACTTTATCCAGTTTATCTTCCTTTTCGTCATCATCAGCGTCGACATTCAATAAAGTTGGAAGGTTCTTTAATTTTACTTTATCGGTAACTTTAAAATCTTTTGGATCTATTGACTTCATATTTTCAAATTTTATATTATAAATATAGTAATTTTACGAAGCATATTCCTGCTATTCATTGCAATACTTTTCAATAAATTGCTTTTTTCTAAAGCCATAACAAGAGCTTCCGTTGGTCGCTTTGTTCTGTCTAGAAAAAATTCAATTTCTTTTCAAAGTATTTCTCCCGTCCCGAAATTTCGGGATCGGGATTATCAGGGCTAGGCAGTCGTTTTCAAAAGAACTTTTTTAAATTTTAAAATTCATAATGACAAAAAAAATTGTCTTTTTATTTATCCTATTCTTAACTCTTTTTGGAAATGCTCAAACAGGTCAAAAAACAGGCTTAAACGGGCTGGTTTCTAATCACATAAAGGAATTACAAAATCAAAAAATAGATACCATTTGCGTATATAAAAATTATTGTGTTAGTTGTCATTTGGCTTTTGATACAGATGGGAATGAAATTTGCGATGACAACCAAATTAATCCATCAATTTATATCTTTTATAAAAAAGACAGTAAAACTTATTTAACTAAGATAAATTATTGCTGGGAATTTTCAGAAGATATTGCTTCTGATGAATTTTGGAAAATTTATTTTTCAAATCAAAAAAAACTAGAAAAAGAAAAATTTAAAGAATTTGAATACTATCCGTATAAAAATTTTAAAGAAGTAAAATGTACTTTATTGGTTGATCACTCAGGAGTAAAGAATTTTAAATTAATTATTAAAAATAAAATAATTGAAAAAGAATTTAACTCTTTCCAGATGAAAGAGCAAGATGATTCTGGAATATTAAATATAAATTATAAACATAATACTAACTTGAAGAGCAAACAATTAGTTGACATTCTCGAAAAAATAACTTCTGAAGCAGAAAAAAACAATACATTTAAAAAGATAAAGTCACGTCAATAAAAAGACTTTTAAAACAACATTCATGGAAAAATTCACCTTAGAAATATTATTTCAAATCATCGGAATCGGTTCGGCATCAGGATTATTTTATAATAATGATGCACTTTATGTAATTGGCGACAATAGCGGATTCTTATACGAATACAATATGCAAAATCAGCAATTGAACCAACACGCTTTAATTGACAACCCGACGCAAAATATTCCGAAAAACCTAAAACCAGATTTTGAATCGATTACACATCATAACGATACACTTTATGTTTTTGGTTCCGGTTCAACCGAAAACAGAAACAAAATGATTGAGTTTGATTTAAAGTCAAAAACCGTTTCAAAGAAAAATAATCTAGTCGATTTATACGCTTTAATGCAAAGTTTTGGCGAAATAAAACCAGAAGATTTCAATTTGGAAGGCGCAATTTTCGATGGAGAAAACTGGTATTTATTCAATCGCGGAAATGGCGTTTCTAACAAAAACACGATTTTTACCATTCATGCCAAAAAATTAGACGAAGAATTTGCTTTGATTTCTGTCAATTACAAACTGCCAAAAATAAAAGGCGTTCGTTCTAGTTTTACTGATGCCGTTTTAGTAGATGACAAAATCTATTTTCTTTCCACTGCCGAAGATACCAAATCGACTTATGACGATGGCGAAATCTTAGGAAGTTTTATCGGTAGAATTGATCTTAAAACCATGAAAATCGATTTTACGCAAAAAATCACTGCAACCAATAAATTTGAAGGTTTGACTTTCTACAAAAAAGAAAACAATAAAATTGAGTTTTTACTTTGCGAGGATAATGATACGGAAGTTTTAGAAACTAAGATTTATAAGTTAACATTACCTATTAAATAAACCTTTAGTGAATCTTTGTGTTTTCTTTTGAGAATCTTTGCGATAAAGCTATTACACAAAGATTCCCAAAGATTTTCGCAGAGAAACACAAAAGTTTTCGATTACAATATTAACGCAGAAAACCTTTGCAACTTTGAACCTTTGCAACTCTGAACCTTAAAAAAAAATATTTTTTTCACAACCATCCCAACCTTTTTATCTTTTTATCTCTCTATATAAGAAAGACAACAATTGTGATAAACGAGACTCAAATAGCAAACTGTAAAAAAATGCACCGCGACGCCCAGCGCGAGGTGTACGAATACATGGCGCCTAAGTTGTACCGCCTTTGCAAAAGATATTTAAAAAAGGAAGAAGAAATAGAAGAAGCTTTGGCTGATGCTTTCTTCACTATTTTCACCAAACTAGATCAGTTAAAAGAAGCGTATGCTTTTGAAGCTTGGGCAAAAAGAATAACGGTTAATCATTGTTTGGCAACGATTAGAAAAGCAACCAACTTCAATATGTATCTCGACGACGTGAAACTGCTTTCGCAACCTTCTGTCGACGAACTAAATACGTTAGAAGAAGAAGATTTACTTAATTTATTAAACCACATTCCTGACGGCTGTAAAACTGTTTTTAATCTTTTTGTTATTGAAGGTTACGGACATAAAGAAATAGCCGAAATGCTGAAGATCTCCGAAGGCACCTCAAAATCACAATTGAATGCCGCTAAGACCAAACTGAAAGAACTGGTTAATAAACTGTTTTATCAAAAAGCAAAATAGTCATGGACAATCAAGATAAATTATTCGATAAAATAAAACAAGCTTCGCAAAATGCGGAGTTTAAAGACTTTCCCGGAATGGAAAAAGTCTGGTCGCGCGTTGAAGAAAAACTAGACAAAAAAGAAGATAAAAAAACAATCGCTTTATGGAAAAAAATTGCTGTTGCCGCTTCTCTTCTATTATTAATTTCTTTAGGTTTTCAGTTTTTAGATTCCAATAAAGAAGTGACAAATGAAACTCCGAAAGTAGTAATTCAGGAAACAGAGAAAGAACAATTTCAAAAACCGATTTTAGATCAAAAAAATACAATTCCTTCATCAGGTTCTGGAATTGTTTCGAATGAAGAAGCAGTTAAAATTTTAGAAAAAAACAGCAAAAATAAAGATAGAGTCGCTATTCAAGAAACTAGTGCACCAAATGCAGAATTGGTTCAATCAATATCAAATCCAGCAATTGTTTCAGATGCCGTGGTTTCTGCAAATGCACCGCTCAGAAGTGAAAGTTATGATGAAGAAGATAATAACAACATCATTTCCAAAAAAGAAATCGGATCAGAATCGGGTTACTTAAGAAAAGCTGAAAAAGAATCTGCACGTGTTGCTTTTGCTGATAAAAGTGCGCAAAAAGCTAAAAAAAGTACTCCTTTGGTCATTCTTAACGGAAGAGCAATGGCGCATAGCGATGACGCAAAAAGAGATAAAATGATACAAGGTGAAATCTCGAATTTAGAACCTGAAAATGTCGATTCATTAATGGTTTTAGATGAGCCTTTATACATTATTGACGGCATTTATTATTCTGAAAATGATTTATTCGGAAAGAATCCGACGAGTCCGTATGCGCCTTTAGATCGACAAGAAATAAAAACCATAACCATTTTGCAAGACCTTGAAGCTACTGAAAAATATGGCGAAAAAGGAAAAAAAGGAGTTGTAATTATTACCACCAAAAACGGAAAACCAGCTCCGAAAAAATAATCACATCACAACAAAACTTTGTCAAAGTTTAAAACTTTGACAAAGTTAAATCTCAACATTAATCTTAAAACTTATTATCATGAAAAGTCTAAAACTTATTTCATCAGCCATTGCTATGCTTATATGTTTCGTAAGTATGGCGCAAGAAAGAACTATTTCTGGAATCGTTTCAGACGAAACAAAACAACCGCTGCCAGGTGTAAATGTTTTCAATCAGACAGCAAAAACTACAGCTGCTACTAATTTTGATGGACAATACAGCATTCAGGCTAAAAAAGGCGATCTTTTGGTCTTTACTTTTATCGGTTACAATTCCCAAAGACAATATGTACAAGATTCTAATATCATTAATATAAAAATGCATTCCGATCAACAAACTTTAAACGAAGTTGTAGTTGTAGGTTATGGAAGAAGTAATTCTGAATATGAAGACAGAAGTTATGCACGTGCCGAAAGAAGAAAAGAAAAAAAAGAGGCTTCAAAAGCACTTCAAGGAAAAGTAGCGGGAATTCAAGTTTCTAATAATATTGCCTATGCTCCGATGCCAAGTCAGAATATAGCCATACGCGGAATTGCAACTGTTTCGCCAAAAAATGAACCTTTATATATTATTGATGGAGTTCCTGCAAAAGCCAATCAAATGGCAAAAATTAATCCGAATGATATTGATAATGTTTCTGTTTTAAAAGATCAGGCGGCGACTTCGGTATACGGAAATAAAGCTTCAAATGGCGTTGTGGTAATTTCGACTAAAAATGAACTTTACAAAAATCTTTCGGAAAAGGAATTAGACAAAAAATTAAATATTATGCCAATTCCAACAGAACCAACGCAGGAAGATTATGATGCATTTGTAGAAAATGCTTTCGAAAGTCCTAAGACAGCGCCACTTTCTACTTTTTCTATAGATGTTGACAATGCTTCTTACACCAATATAAGACGTTTTTTAAACAACGGACAGCAAGTTCCAAAAGATGCCGTTCGTGTAGAAGAAATGGTGAATTTCTTTAAATACACTTATCCACAGCCAAAAAATGAACATCCGTTTTCTATTAATACAGAAGTGAGCGATTCACCTTGGAATTCAAATAACAAAATTTTGAAAATCGGTTTACAAGGAAAAAACATTCCGACTGAAGATTTACCGGCTTCAAATCTTGTTTTTCTGATTGATGTTTCGGGTTCTATGAGCGATATGAACAAATTGCCTTTATTAAAACAATCTTTGAAAATTTTGGTGAATGAATTACGAGCGAAAGACAAAGTGGCAATTGTAGTGTATGCAGGCGCAGCAGGAATGGTTTTACCTCCAACTTCTGGCGATGAGAAAAAAACAATTATCGATGCTTTAGATAAATTACAATCTGGCGGAAGTACGGCTGGCGGCGCAGGAATAGAATTGGCTTATAAAACAGCTACAGAAAATTTCATCAAAGAAGGAAACAATCGTGTAATTCTTGCAACCGACGGCGATTTTAACGTAGGAAGTTCTTCTAATTCTGATATGGAAAAACTGATTGAAGAAAAAAGAAAAACAGGCGTTTTCTTAACTTGTTTAGGCTACGGAATGGGAAATTACAAAGACAGCAAAATGGAAATCTTAGCCGATAAAGGAAACGGAAATTATGCTTATATCGACAACATTCAAGAAGCGAATCGTTTTTTAGGAAAAGAATTTAAAGGTTCGATGTTTGCTATCGCGAAAGATGTAAAAATCCAGATCGAATTTAATCCAAAACAAGTGCAATCGTATCGTTTAATTGGGTATGAAAACAGAAAATTGCGTCCAGAAGATTTTAAAAATGATGCCATTGATGCGGGAGAATTAGGAAGCAATCATACCGTTACGGCTTTGTATGAAATTATTCCGACTGGCGTAAAAAGCGATTATTTGACTGCACAGCCAGATGATTTAAAATACACTAAAACAGAAACCAATTCTAACAATTACACCAACGAATTGGCAACGATACAATTCCGCTATAAAAAACCTGACGGCGAAAAAAGCATTGAAATGGTTCAGGTTATTGAAAACAAATCGGTTGTTTTAAACAAAGCAAGTGACGACATGAAATTTAGCTCTGCTGTAGCTTGGTTCGGATTGAAATTGAGAGATTCAAAATTAATCGCCGGCAAATCTTCTGAAGAAATTGTGAAATTAGCGAAACAAGGAAATTCAAATGACAGCGAAGGTTATAAAGCGGAGTTTATTCGTTTAGTTGAAACTTCAAAGCAGTACAATTAATAAAAATTATATTACATTTGAAAACCAATTTTAAAAACAATGAAACATCTATTTTTTGCGTTATTAGCATTCATCACTATTAATTCTTTTTCTCAAACAAAAATTTCAACAGACAAACCTTTTATTGATGTTTCTGGACTAGCCGATACATTAGTCGTTCCAAATAAAATCTGGATTAATGTGTTGCTAAGCGAAAAAGACTCAAAAGGAAAAAAATCTGTTGAAGATTTAGAAAACGAGATGATTTTAAAACTAAAAGAAATTGGCATTAACACAGAAAAAGACGTTAGTGTAAATGATATGTCAAGCAATTTCAAAAATTATATATTTAAACAAAATGATATTTTCAAATCAAAATCTTACTTTATTTTGGTTAAAAATGCGTCTGAAACTGCCAAAGTTTTTATTGGATTAGAAAAAATTGGCATTTCGAATGTTCGTATTGATAAAATTGAACATACTGACGAGAGAAAGATTAAACTTTTGATTAATGGAAAAGCGATATTAAATGCAAAAAAAACTGCTGAAAGTTTTACAAAACCATTAAACCAAAAGGTTGGAACCGCTCTTCAAATTACTAATAATGAAAGTATCAGTCCTTCTCGAGCAATGATGAATGAAGTAGTCGTAGTTGGATACGGAAAAAGTAAATCTTCAAATGACAATAATATCGAACCAAGTGTTGAATTTGAAAAAATAAAAATATCCAGTTTCGTTCAGGTAAGATTTCTTATAGAATAAATTTTAATAAACTCATATAAATTAATTACACGCAAAATTCATGAATCCCATTTTAAGCCAAAATCTATTTTTAGTAAAAGAACATGTCGGAATGTTTAAAGCTGCAAACAATTACGACATTTACAATCCAGAAACCAATCAAATTATTATGAATTGCCGAGAAAATAATCTTGGTTTTTTCACCAAAATACTTCGTTTTACCGATTATAAAAGAGCGACTCCATTTAACGTTGAAATTACAACTGCTTCTGGCGAAAAGTTAATTACTGTGAGAAGAGGCGTTGCAATTTTCAGATCGACTGTTGAAGTTTTAGACGAGAAAGATCGTTTGGTTGGAACATTCAAACAAAAATTCTTTTCTATTGGAGGAAAGTTTGACATTCTGGATAAAAATGAAAGACCAGTTGCAACGTTACAAGGAAAATGGACGGGTTGGGATTTTAAATTCTCTCACGAGAACAAACAATTGGCTCAAGTAAGCAAAAAATGGGCTGGATTAGGAAAAGAGTTTTTCACAAGTGCAGACAATTATGTTCTTCAAATTGAAGATACAGTCGCTGCTGATAGTCCGTTGAGACAATTGATTTTAGGAGCCGTAATGTGTATTGACATGGTTCTGAAAGAATAACAAAAAGTTGTTAAACTTAGATTAAGAATATATTTTAAAGCATCATTTTAGTTTTCAAAATCTTATTTTTGTAAGACTTAAAAATGATGCTTTTTGCATTTCTAAAATTACAATCATGACCGACTTAAAAAATAAAAATGCCTTTATTACAGGCGCTGGAAAAGGAATAGGAAAAGCTGTAGCAATTGCTTTGGCAAAAGAGGGAGTAAACCTTATTTTAGTTTCAAGAACTCAAAAAGATATCGAACTATTGGCTGAAGAAACTGCTAAATTTGGTGTAAAAACTTTGGCTTTGTCTGCCGATGTTTCGGACATCAATTCTATAAATTCGGCCACAGAAAAAGCTTTAGCTGAATTTAAACATATCGATATTTTAATCAATAGCGCCGGAATTGCTTCTTTTGGAAAATTCTTAGAACTAGAGCCAGAAGCTTGGGAAAGAATTATTCAGGTAAATTTAATGGGAACGTATTTCACAACTCGCGCGATTATCCCAAATATGATCGAAAGACAAACGGGAGATATTATCAATATTTCTTCAACTGCTGGATTAAACGGAAACGCTTTGACAAGTGCTTACAGCGCTTCAAAATTTGCTGTTTTAGGTTTAACCGATTCTTTGATGCAGGAAATGAGAAAACACAATATTCGTGTTACGGCTTTAACGCCAAGTACAGTAGCAACTGACATGGCAAAAGACTTGAACTTGACTGACGGAAATCCAGAAAAAGTAATGCAGTCTGAAGATATGGCAGATTTAATTATTGCACAATTAAAATTAAACCGAAGAGTTTTTATTAAAAACAGCAGCATTTGGTCTACTAATCCTTAAAACACCTTTAGAAATTTTGTCAAAGCTTAAAACTTTGACAAAATTATATAAACAAAAACACAATAATATGGAACAATATTTAAGACAATTGGTCGAAATAGAGTTTCAGGATAAGAAGCAAATTTTCTCAGGATTTCTTATTGACTATTCTGATGATTGGATTTTACTTCGAAATAATCCTGTAGATTTTGTTTTGGATGGTTTTGTTATTCTACGAAATAAAAATATTGAAGCAGTAAACCGTGATCACGATTTGGCTTTTACAGAAAAAGTAATTCGAATGAAAGGTTTGAAAATAAATTCTGAAGACATTATTCCGATTAAAGATTTAGCATCAATCATTAAATTTATTTCGGAGAAATATGGCATTTTTCAAATTGCTAAAAAATCATCAAAATCTGCTTATTTAGGCAAGTTAATAGAATTGAATAACGAAGAATTGACAATCGATTTTTTAGATACACGCGGTCAATTTGGAGGAGAATTAGCTTTTAATCCAGAAAAAATTCGAGTTATAGAATTTGATACTGATTATATTAATTCTTTGAAATTGGTTGTTTCTGAAGATCAGAAGAAATAGTTATAAAAAAAGCCCTTTTAATAAAGGGCTTTTCTGTTTTTTGTCATTTCGACCGAAGGGAGAAATCACACTAGTAATTCCGTATGCTATAATTGTCAATCTTTGTAGAGTTTCGAGTGAGATTCCTCGTTCCTCGGAATGACAAACTTTACGTTTAAGCTTCCGCCAATTTATTCAAAAACTCCAAACGAACACTTCCGTCTTCCTCGATTTTTGTTAAATTGATTTCTTGCAAAGTGTTTACCAATTCTGGATTCCAAGGTGTTTTTACTTTTACGTAATTTTCTGTAAATCCGTGAATATATCCTTCTTTGTTTTCTCCTTCAAAAAGAACAGTTCTATTTGTTCCTAATTGACTTTCGTAAAAAGCACGACGTTTTTTAACCGATAAACCGCGTAGCATTTTACTTCTTTTTGCTCTTACATTTGAAGGAACAACACCTTCCATATCTGCCGCTTCTGTATTATCTCTTTCTGAATATGTAAAAACGTGTAAATAAGAAATATCTAAATCATTTAAGAAATGATAGGTTTCTAAAAAGTGTTCGTCTGTTTCTCCTGGAAAACCAACAATAACATCAACACCAATACAAGCGTGCGGCATTACTTCGCGAATTTTATTGACACGATCAATATAAACTTCACATAAGTAACGACGTTTCATTAATTTTAAAATATCATTGCTTCCCGATTGTAGCGGAATATGAAAGTGCGGTACAAAAGTGCGACTTTTAGAAACGAATTCGATTGTTTCGTTTTTCAATAAATTAGGTTCGATTGAAGAAATTCTTAAACGCTCAATTCCTTCTACTTTGTCTAAAGCCTGAACTAAATCGAGAAAAGTATGTTCGTGTTTTTTATTTCCGAATTCGCCTTTTCCGTAATCACCGATATTAACACCAGTTAAAACAATTTCACGGATATTTTGAGCTGAAATCTCTTTGGCATTTTTAAGAACATTTTCTAAAGCATCACTTCTAGAAATTCCTCTAGCCAACGGAATTGTACAATACGTACATTTGTAATCGCAACCGTCCTGAACTTTTAGGAATGCTCTTGTACGGTCTCCGATTGAGTAACTTCCAACGTAAAAATCGGCTTCAGCAATTTCGCATGAATGAACTTCACCCATATCATTTTTGCTCAAATCATGAATGTAGTCGGTAATTTTGAATTTTTCTGTAGCACCCAAAACCAAATCAACGCCATCGACAGCGGCTAATTCTTCTGGTTTTAATTGTGCATAACAGCCAACAGCGGCAACAAAAGCTCTATCGTTAAGCTTCATTGCTTTTTTAACAACTTGCTTAAACTGCTTATCTGCATTTTCTGTTACAGAGCAAGTATTGATGACATAAATATCTGCTATTTCTTCAAAATCAACGCGGTCAAAACCTTCGTCGTTAAAATTTCTGGCAATTGTAGAAGTCTCTGAAAAATTCAGTTTACAACCCAGCGTATAAAAGGCAACTTTCTTTCTATTTTCCATAATCTATCTTAAATTAATGAAATCGTTGTCAAAAAATTTAAGGCTGCAAATTTACAAACAATATTCATCAAAAGAAAGAGATTAATCAACTTCGAATCAATAATTTGCGTGAATGTTATTAATAATGCATCAATAGATTAAATTAAAATCCTTAAATTTAATGGTCGAAAATGCACTTTAAACTGTCATTTTTAACATTTCGATAAGAATAAAATGACAAAATAATCGATTAAATGCAAATTTTATCGATTAAATACATTTTTTTCGTTTATAAACTCAAAATTTCTTACATTTACTTTTGTTTTGAATGATGCCCGAAATAATTTCTTATTTAAGAATTTTGATAAGCTTTAATTAATTTAATAATAATTCGGACATAACAATTTTGAATTTTAGCCGTTATGTTGTTGTTTTGTGTTACAAAATGAAATGGGAAAGCCGAAAACCAAAGAGAGTAGGCAAAATTAAATTACAAATACCACGCTTTATGAAAGCATTTTTACCCACGATCTGCTTGATGTTCTTAACCCTTTTTAGTTCGCAAGCGCAAACTAATACACCAGCCGCAAATCCATTTCCTACAATTAGTACATTAACGACTTGGGCGAGCTTTAATTCACAGCAGCAATTTGACGTTGCTATTCGTGCAGTAGGGTTTAAGTTTGAAGTTAAAGAACCAGGTGAAGGATCTACAGCTTATACTTATATTCGTAAAGTAACTGTTAACGAAGTAAATTATACGGATAGAATTGTATACAGAATTACTAATAATAATTCGGCAAGTATTATTTCTTTAGTAACTGCTTCTACTGACTTGGTTAGTTTGTATACTCCACAATTAACAACTTTTAAAAATAACAACTGTAAAACAGAAATGTCTAAAGACAAAAACACAACTTGCAGCTGTTACGAAAGTGCTAATTTTGCTATCGATCTTTGCGATGAGCGTGTGAAATTAACAATGGGTGACGGAAATAAATATTTTGTTTCTGTAGCTAAAAAATAATACCTCAAAATATTATTTTTCTTTTTGTTTGATTCCAAATCTTTACTGACTTTTAAGTATGTAAAGATTTGGAATTCATTTTTTATAACAAGTTCGGATTTTTAAGTTCGTACCAAACTTCTAGCTCTTCATTGTATTCAAAAGAATTGACAAAATGGAAACCTAGTTTTTCTAGCACTTTTCTAGAATTTTCGTTTCCTGCATCTGCGTAAGCATAAAGAACTTCTACTTTCATTTCGTTAAAAGCATAATCAACAAAAGCTTTTCCAGCTTCAGAAGCATATCCCTTTCCCCAATGTTTTTCGATAAAACGATAACCTAATTCGTAGAAATTTTTATGGTTATTGATTTCGTCTGTAATATATTTTATTCCAGACCAACCTATAAATTCATTCGTTTCTTTTAAAACAACAGCCCATCGACCAATGCCGAAAGTTGCATATTGTTTCTGAACAAATTTGATGTAATCAACACTTTCTTCTATATGCTTAACAGGCCTGTTGCCTACAAACAAATGAACGTTTGGATTAGAATCCAACTCGAACATACCTTCTGCATCAGAGAGAACTAATTCTCTTAAAATCAAACGATCGGTTTCAATTGGATTTTTCATTTCTTTAATTTAAAATATAACGTGAAATTACTTCTGCAACTCCGTCATTATTATTTGAAGCTACAATTATATTGGCTTTGTCACGTAATTCTGGCGTTACATTATCTACCCAAACTCCTAAACCTGCATATTCAATCATAGTAAGGTCGTTTCCGGCGTTTCCTACGGCGATAATTTCACTTTGAAGAATTCCTAACTTTTCAGCCAAAAGTTTCAAACTCGCCGCTTTATCAATACCTAATTGTGCTACTTCTAAGAAAAAAGGTTTAGAAGTCGAAACGCTTAAATGTGGCATTGTTTCAATTAAATCTCTTTCAACTGTTTTTAAATATGCTGGATCTTCAAGTAAAATACATTTAACCGCTGGTCGATCTACATACTCTTTGAAACTGGAAACTTTATGATGCACCATTTTAGTGATTTCTTTTTCAATCTCAATATATTCAGAATCGGTTTCGCTGATTATTTCATTATCTAAATACGTAATAATGTGTGTATTTTTTTCAACACTATAATCATATAGAGCATGAATTTGTTCAACCGTTAATTTCTGTTCAAACAAAACCAAATCGTCTTTTACGCGACTAATTATTGCTCCATTAAACGAAATCATATAAGAATCGTTTAAATCCATTTGAAGCTCTTTTGCGTAAGCCGTCATTGCTGTTGTTGGTCTTCCAGATGCAAGAACAACATAAACGCCTTTTGCTTGGGCTTCTAGAATTAATTTCTTATTTAAATATGAAATTTTATGATCGTCTGTCAACAAGGTATCATCCATGTCGAGCACTAACATTTTGTATTGCATTTTTTTTAGTTTTCAGTCGCAGTTTTCAGTCGCAGTCTCAGCAATGACTGAAAACTGAAAACTTTTAAAGACTCATTCGAAATTCTTCAATAACTGGATTTGCTTTTGCAAAATCAGTTTCCTGAATAAAAACCTCAACGGCTAAATCTGTTCCGCCGAAACCTCCTAAACGAGCCGACTGTATATTATCTTTTTTTACTGTTTCTACTCCAGCTTCTTCTAATCTTTCTTGCAAAGCAATTGCTAAAACTTCACTTCCCGAAAACACTTTCATTAATCCCATGATAATCTATTTTGTTTATTAAGTTTTCAGTCTCAGTCACAGTCTTCATTATTAAACTGAAAACTGTAACTGAGACTTATAATTTATTCTAAAATTATTTTTAATTGTTTTTGAAAATCTTTATTCTCATTTACGCCAATATAACCTTGATTTTTCAAAGGATAAAAATACGCATTAGATTTCAAAAGCTTTTTCAATCTAACCGAATTTTCACAAGGAATTAACTGATCATCCGTTCCATGAAAAATATAAATCGGGGCATTGATTTGAGGGAGATAAAGATTGGTTTCCAGACTAAACTTTTTCATAAAATCAGGAAAAAACGGTGCTTTAGAACTAGATAATTCTAAAAAGTTATAATATGGCGCTTGAAGAATTAATGCTTTTGGTTTATTTTCTAAAGCCAATTTTGTCGCAAAACCAGAACCAATAGAATATCCAGTAATAATAATTTTATTTGCTGAATATCTTTTAGAAATTTCCTTGTAAGCAACAGAAATATCTTTACTTATTTGTTCTTCATTTTCAATTTTACCTTCGCTTTTTCCGAAACTTCTGTAATCTAAAATGAAAATATCGTAGTTTAACGAAGTATAAATTTTGGCGATTTTGCCCCAAGTTTCAAGAGTTCCAGCATTTCCATGAAGGTAAAAAACAAGACCTTTAGATTTTTCTGCCTTAAATAATAATCCGTTGAGATTATTTCCATCAAATGATGGAATATTTAGCTCTTCAAATTTCTGTTGATAATCAAATTTAAAATCTTTTGGAAGTCTTGAAGCATGAAAAACCAATTCAACTTGATTGAAATAAAAATAGGAAATCATTAAAACATAAATAACCAGAAAAAAACAAAAAAGTACAATTCCTAAAAATTTAAATGTTTTTAAAATCTCCATTTTTTACTTTGTCCATTTGTAATTATCGTTTTTATTTAGAAAAAAAAAGTCCCGTTATTCTGTTTTTACGACTCCCGCATATGTGGCAACCCAAATTGAACCATTTCTGTCTTTTGTAATCTTCTCAGAATGAATACTAGGAACATTTGAATTTTGATTTGTATAGGTTTCCCATTTTTTTGTCTTCAAATCATAATTTAAAATACCAACTCCATTTAGCGTTACCCATAAGGCTTGGTCGGCTTCGTCCAGATAAAAATCGTTTATAGCATTATCTGTGAACATTTTCGAATTAGGATGAACAATTCTTGTCCAATTTCCAGCTGTATCTAACTTATAAATTCCTGCCTCGTCTGATTTGTCGTTATACAAATCAAACCAGAGATTTTCTTCTTTATCTTCGTAAACTTTGGATATGAATGCCTTTGACAAAGGTGATTTTTTGTCATTCAGCAATTTTGTCGTCCTATTTTCAATTACAACATTTCCTTCAAATGTTCCGATCCAGATTCTATCTTTTTTATCGACATAAACTCCAAGTGTTTTATTACTTGGCAAATTTGAATTTTCTTTGGTAAAATCTGACCATTTTTCGCCATCAAACTTTGCGACACCTCTCCAAGACGTAAACCAGATGTTATTTTTATAATCCACAAAAAGCTTTCTTGCCCAGCTAATTGGCGAGTTTATCGAATCATATTTTTTCCAGTTTTTATTATCGTATTTGTAAACATCCCAACCAATAACAAACCATTTGTTATTTTCTTTGTCTACCTCCAAATCTCTAACCGATTCTGTCTGATTCTTGTTGTATGCCGTAGGCTTGATTATTGTATTTTTCGAATTAAAATGCTGCCACTTTTCGTTTTCAATTTTAACGATTCCATTATCAGTTCCAATCCAAATATTATTATCTAAATCATTCGCAATTGCTCTGGTCATATCCCAAGGCAACTCAGAATTGCTTTGTGTAAATAACTGCCATTTTTTAGAAAGCTTTTCTTTATCAGTACCTTTAATTTCAGGCGTTCCAACACATTTCATATTCCCTTGATTCTTAAAATCAAATACTTTTCTCTTAACCGAAAAACTTCCATTTTCGAATTCAAAAATTAAAGATACAGAACTATTTTTTGGTTTATTTTTAGAAATGGCTGGTTGCCACAAAGAAACCGTATTGATTGCTTTTTCCAAATTCAGCTTTTTTGAAGCCACATTTGTTTTATTCATCACACTTATAAGACAAGGCTTTCCGTTTTCGTCAATTAAAATTTGAGCCTCAATTATGCCTTTAATTTCTGCCAGCTTTTTTTTGTCTAAACTGTTATTTAGTTCTTCCACAAACGTTTTTGGAGGCATTGCCAGAACGTCTCCACAATCCAGACAAAAAGTTGCTAAGTGACAATTTTGATATTTTTCAGGATATAGATTTTGAGAATACGCAGAAACCTGCAAAAAAACCAACAAAGCAATCAAAAGTTTTTTTTTCATCAATTTCTGAGTATGAATTTAAGATTTTTTATTCCTCTTCAATATCGTCTTCCTCTTCGTCAAGCTCTTCGCCTTCTTCGTCCATATCAAACAAATATGGCTCAACTAACATTTTGTCTGCCAAAATTTCAACACGTTCTGTCAGTGTTTCGGCAAAAATAATGCGTTGTGTTTTTGCAATACTGCCAGAAATACGCATAATTTTTGTTTCATGACGCAATCTCAAAATTGGATCGGCATCGTCAAGAATTAGCATTTTTAGACGATTTACATTGTAACCCGCTGTACTAAACATATCATTTAGTTTTGTTGGAGTTCCAATTAAAACATCAATTCCAGTTGAAATATAGTTTTTATCGTAATCCATGTCGCCTTTTTCATTTACGCCATATACTTCCAAATTGGTGTATTTTCCATACTTCTCAAAAAGCTCAACCATTTCTAAAACCTTCGCTTTATCTTCTACGATAATCAAAGCCCTTGGAGATTCTTCAGTCTGTCCAGCCAATTGCTGAATTACATTTAAAACAATTGTAGTTGTTTTTCCGCTTCCTTTTGGAGAAATAACAACACAATCTGCACCGCTTTTTATGGTTGAAAAAGTTTCTAACTGCAAAGCATTTGCTTCTGTTAAACCATTTTCAATTAAAGCGTCTTGTAGTTTCTCGTTTATTTTTTTTAGTTTCATTTTTTTTATGCTTTAAGCTTTAAGCTTTAGGCTTTAAGCTAAAATATTATATTTTTTAAAAGCCTAAAGCTTAAAGCTTAAAGCCTACAGCGCGAAGCAACTACTTGCTTGCGAACATTTTTACGTCGCTTTCGGAGATTTCATTTCCTCCCAAAATAATTAATCTTTCTACCACATTTCGAAGTTCACGAATATTTCCTGTCCAATCGTATTCTTGCAGTAATTGTATTGCTTGAGTAGAAAATCCTTTCACTGCATTTCCTTGCTCTGAAGCAATTTTCTCTGCAAAATGCTTAATTAACGCCGGAATATCGTCACGTCTTTCATTCAATGGCGGAACTTTAATTAAAATTACTGCCAAACGATGGTATAAATCTTCGCGGAAACGACCTTCAGCAATTTCTGTTTTCAAATCTTTGTTCGTTGCTGCAACAACACGAACATCAACCTTGATATCTTTATCTGCACCAACTCTGGTTATCATACTTTCTTGAAGGGCACGTAAAACTTTGGCTTGCGCCGAAAGACTCATATCTCCAATTTCATCTAAGAAAATAGTTCCTTTGTCAGCTGCTTCAAACTTTCCAGCACGATCTTTAACTGCCGATGTAAAAGCTCCTTTTACGTGTCCGAATAATTCACTTTCAATCAATTCACTCGGGATCGCGGCACAATTTACCTCGATTAGAGGAAAAGAAGAACGTTCACTTTTTTCATGTAATTGATGCGCAACCAACTCTTTTCCTGTTCCGTTTGGTCCTATAATTAAAACTCTAGCTTCGGTTGGAGCAACTTTATCAATCATCACTTTGATGTGATTGATGGATTCGCTTTCGCCAATCATTTCGTAGTTTTTACTGACTTTTTTCTTTAGAATTTTATTTTCAACAACTAATTGTTTTTTGTCTAACGCATTACGTACAGTATTTAATAATCGATTCAAATCTGGTGGTTTCGAAATATAATCAAAAGCTCCAAGACGCATTGTTTGAATCGCAGTTTCCATATCGCCGTGTCCCGAAATCATTACCATCGGAATTTCTGGCTTTATCTTTTTTACTTCTTCCAAAACCTCAACACCATCCATTTTTGGCATTTTGATATCACACAAAACCAAATCGTAATCGTTGTTTTTTATTTTTTCAAGTCCAGCAACACCATCTTCAGCTTCATCTACCTGATAAGAATCATTTTCTTCTGATAGTATTTTCACTAAAACTCTTCTGATCGCTGCTTCGTCTTCTACAATTAGTATTTTACTCATTTCTTTTAAGGTTCAAAGTTGCAAAGGTTCAGAGGCACAAAGTTTAAAATCTTTGTCGCTATTTTACCTTTTAACCTGTTGTTTGATATATCTTTTTTATGCTTTAGTATAAGTTGTAAAGTTGTTTAATCCGAAGTTACAAAATTCCAAATTTAAAAAACCTTTGAACCTTTGCAACTTTAAAAAACTAATACTTCAGCCATCTATACAATTCTTTCCAAGTCGGTTTTTTGCCATACATTAAAATACCTACTCGGTAAATTTTTGCTGCAAACCAAACTACAAGGAAGAAGGTTGCAAACAATAATGATACCGAAATTGCAATTTGCCACCACGGCACTCCAAAAGGAATACGCATTAACATTACTATTGGCGATGTAAGCGGAATCATTGAAAAGATTACCGCAACACTTCCGTGCGGATCATTTACAACGGTAAAAAATCCGATGTAAACGCTTAAGATTAATGGCATGATGATTGGCAGTAAAAATTGCTGTGAATCAGTTTGATTGTCAACCGCTGCTCCAATTGCGGCGTAAAATGAACTGTATAAAAAATATCCTCCAATAAAATAAATTACAAAACCGATTATGATACTTGCAATTGGCAGATTCCATAACTCAGAAATATACATTTGTGCAGATCCTGAAAGTTCATGTTGAGCCGATTGCATCATTTCTGGTGAAATTCTCGCTGTTGGCCCAACGTTTACTCCAAAAAATGCCGACGCAGCAAACATTAATCCTAGACCAATAATTGCCCAAATCATAAATTGTAAAATTCCAGCTAAAGAAGTTCCAACAATTTTACCAATCATTAATTGAAATGGTTTTACTGAAGAAATAATGATTTCGATAATTCGGTTCGTTTTTTCTTCAATAACGCTTCGCATTACCATATTTCCGTAAATGATAATAAACATCATAATCAAATAACCAAACGCACCTCCAATTCCGATTTTAATTTCGTTTAATCCTTTTAGACTTTCTTCTCCAGAAGCTTTTACCAAATGAATATTAACCTTTGATTGCGCTTTTTGAATAGCCAAAGTATCTAGTTTTGCTTCTTCTAGATTTAATTTCGTAATTTTTGAAGCAATGACATCTTGCGTATTTTCAATAAAAGAAATGCTTGGACTGCTATTTGAAATAAATTCAATTTTACTTTCTAAATCATTAACATTATTCGTTTTTGGAATAACGATTAAACCACTAAAACGCTCTGTTGCAATACTATCTTTTAGAGCTTGAACATCAAATTCTGATAAATTATAAAACTTAAACTCAGAACTGTTTTTATTTTCCTTTAAAAAATCGGAAACAAAAAGTCCAGTTGAATCGTGAATTACGATACTTTTCGTGTCTGCTTTCATCGAACTCAAATATCCAATAAATACTGCAATTGCAACAAACAAAAGCGGACTCAAAAATGTCATGACAACAAAAGATTTATTGCGGACTTTAGCAATAAATTCTCTTTTTATAATTAATGAAATAATACTCATTTCTTGATTTTAGATTTTAGATTGTTAATTTTAGATTCCGAGTTTTTGCTCTAAATCTGAAATCTAAACTTTATTTTCTGTTACTGTTTGAATAAAAATATCGTTTATGCTTGGAATTTTTTCAACAAAATGTGTGACTTGACCGCGCTGTGTCAATATATTTAATAATTCGTTTGGCGTTGCATTTCCAATCTCAATATTCAATTTCAAATCATCATTTAAAGATTTAAAATTGGCAGGAGAAACCGTAAATTTTTGCGTAATATCATACATCAAACCTTCGACATTATTGGTCAGAATTCCGACTTCAAAACTATTGGTTCTAAATTGACGCTTAACATCGGCAACTTTACCTTCTATGAGCTTATTTGATTTATGAATCAAAGCGATATTTTCACAAAGTTCTTCTACGCTTTCCATTCTGTGAGTTGAAAAAATGATAGTCGAGCCTTGTTCTTTCAAAGCTAAAATTTCATCTTTAATGATATTTGCATTTACAGGGTCAAATCCAGAAAAAGGTTCATCTAAAATTAGCAACTTCGGTTTGTGAAGAACGCAAACCACAAACTGAATTTTCTGCGCCATTCCTTTAGAAAGTTCCTGAATTTTCTTGTTCCACCACCCTTGAATTCCTAAACGATCAAACCAATAGTCTAATTGTTTTTTGGCTTCATTTTTTGAAAGTCCTTTCATTTGAGCCAAATACAAACATTGTTCTCCCACTTTCATCGAACTGTACAAACCTCTTTCTTCAGGAAGATATCCTATAGTTTGTACGTGTTTTGGCTGTAATCTTTCACCATCCAAAATAATTTCGCCACTGTCAGGCAATGTAATTTGGTTTATGATTCTGATAAGAGAAGTTTTTCCAGCTCCATTCGGACCTAAAAGTCCATATATACTGCCTTTTGGCACATTTAATGAAACTTCGTTAAGCGCTACATAATCGCCGTATCGTTTTACGACCTTATGTACTTCAAGTAAGTTGCTCATGTTATTTTTAAGGATTTACTGCGTAGCTTAGCCAATTACGGCTCAGCGACTGTAAAAGTAAATAATTCGAAGTGAAATTGCGTAATAATACGCAAAAAACCCATTCTAAAATCTATAGAATGGGTTTTAGTATATTTAAATATTGAAAAAGTTTCGATTATGAAAACATATCTTTTACTTTTTCAAAAAATGATTTCTCTGATTTCTCTGGGCTTGGAGCAAAGTGCTCGTCTGTTAAAGCATTTTCAAAGAATTGTTTTTGTTCTTTATTTAATGTTTTTGGAGTCCAAACATTTACATGAACTAATAAATCTCCGCTTCCGTAACCATTTAAACTTGGAATTCCTTTTCCTTTTAATCTTAAGATTTTTCCAGATTGAATTCCTTCTTCCAACTTAATACGAACTTTTCCGTTGATTGCTTCAATATCTTTAGAAGCTCCTAAAACTGCTTCAGGGAAACTGATATATAAATCGAAGTGAACGTTTTCGCCTTCACGTTTCAAGAATTCGTGTTCAATCTCTTCAATTGCAACAATTAAATCACCTGGAATACTGTTTCCTGGCGCATCATTACCTTTGTTAGAAACTTTTAACTGCATTCCGTCAACAACTCCCGCAGGAATTTTGATTGATACAGTTTCGTCTTCCTGAACCATTCCTTGTGCATCTGCCTCAGAAGGTTTTTTATCTAAAATCTGACCAGAACCGCCACAAGTAGGACAAGTTGACGCAGATTGCATTCTTCCTAAAATGGTATTAGTAACACGCATTACTTGACCTTGACCATTACAAGTGGTACAAGTTTTATACGTTACACCTTTAGCCTGAACTTTACGTTTTACTTTTACTTTTTTCTCAACTCCATTTGCGATTTCTTCTAAAGTCAATTTTACTTTAATTCGAAGATTGCTTCCTTTTGCGCGACGAGGGCCTCCGCCTCCGCCTCCGAAACCGCCAAATCCGCCACCAAAAATATCACCAAATTGGCTAAAAATATCATCCATGTTCATGCCGCCATGACCACCACCAAATCCGCCAGAACCATCAAATGCTTGATGTCCGTACTGATCGTATTTTGCTTTTTTCTGCGGATCACTCAAAACTTCGTAAGCTTCTGCCGCTAATTTGAAGTTTTCTTCTGCCTCTTTGTCGCCTGGGTTTTTATCAGGATGGTATTTTAGCGCACTTTTTCTGTATGCTTTTTTAATTTCGGCAGCGTCAGCATTTTTTGAAATGCCTAGTATTTCGTAAAAATCTTTTTTCATAATTAGGTTTAAATTCCAAATTTTAAAATTCCAGATCCAAAAATAGAATCGAAATTTTTATTTGCTTTTTAGTTTCCAACTACAACTTTAGGGAAACGAATAATTTTGTCTCCTAATTTGTATCCTTTTTCAATAACATCAACAATTTTCCCTTTTAATTTGTCAGACGGAGCTGGAATTTGGGTAATTGCTTCAGCAATATCAGCATTGAAAGCATCTCCTGCTTGGATTTCAACTTGCTCTAAACCTTTAGAAACTAAAGTGCTTTTCAATTTTTCATGAATCAACTCAACTCCTTTTTTAAGATTTTCATCCTCAGATTTATTGATTTCTACTGTCGCTCTGTCAAAATCATCTAAAACTGGAAGCATAGCCAATAAAACTTCTTGGTTTGCTGTTTTAAATAATTCAAGACGCTCTTTTGAAGTTCTTTTTTTGTAATTTTCAAATTCGGCGAATAATCTCAAAAACTTATCTTTTTCTTTAGCCAAGTCTTGAGCTAATTGCTCCTCAACACTTAATTCTTCAACAATTAACTGCTCTCCATTAGCGTTAGTCTCTATCGTTGCATCATCTAATTCCTGATCGAATTCTGTATTTTCCGTAGTCATATTACTTTTATTTTTAAAAATATTTTTAAACTTCATTTTTTATTTCTTTCTGTTGGATTGCAAAAGTACTGCCAAATCTTATAAAATGTCAAATTGTCACTTTATTAATTATGAGAGTTTTAAAAAAGGAAATTAGGCTCTCAAAATTTAGTATAATTTTAAGACTATTACGTTATAGTTTATTTTATCTTTGATAGCGTAAAACATAAATTATTACCACCAAAATTGAATTTAAGGGTTGGCTTTGGCCTCAAAATAATTATTAATTCAAATTTACCTTATATTAAAAAAAGCTTCGCCTATAGAGACGAAGCTTTTTTTTATGCCTTTTGAGAAAATTTTACCGCAAAGAACGCAAAGGTTTTTTCTCTTAAGCTTTATAAAATGAAAAAAGTTCGCAAAGCTTTGTATTGATTTAGCTTTGCGAACTTTATATTTTTAAAGTATTCTTTAAAAAAACCTTTGCGTTCTTTGCGGTAAAAAAATATTGCACGGGCGGAGGGATTCGAACCCCCATCAACGGTTTTGGAGACCGCTATTCTACCCTTGAACTACGCCCGTAACTTAAGGTGGGCAAATTAAAAGTTTTTTTTCTTTACTGGCAACTATTTCATGCAGAGATTTTAAAAGAAATTCCTTTAATCACAAGCTATTCAAAGCAAAAACCTTTGCTTCAAACAGTTAAGCTAATAAAGCTTTTTTCAATCCTTCAAGATCTACAGAAACCTGCTCGCCTGTCACTAAATTTTTAAGCGCATATGTATTTGATGCAATTTCTTGATCTCCTGCAATTACTGCAAACGGAATCAGACGTTTATCTGCATATTGAAATTGTTTCCCTACTTTTACATTGTCTGGATACAACTCCACTTTTATATTTTCTTGTCTTAATTTTTGAATTGCTTTTGACGCATACAAAGCTTCTTTATCTCCATAATTGATAAAAATGGCTTTAGAAGTAGCCGCAACTGTTTCTGGAAATAATTGCAATTCTTCTAAAACTAGATAAATTCTATCCAAGCCAAAAGAAATTCCGACACCACTCATATTTTTCAAACCAAAAATACCCGTCAAATCGTCGTATCTTCCTCCGCCGCCAATAGAACCCATCGCAACTGTTTTTGGAGCCGCAACTTCAAAAATTGCTCCTGTGTAATAATTTAAACCACGAGCCAAAGTCACATCTAAATCTAAAATTGCTGTTGACAATCCTAAATCTGCAACATTGTCACAAATAAATTTAAGTTCTTCAACACCTTTCATTCCTTCCTCAGAAGAAGCCAACAAATCTGATAGCTGATTGATTTTATCTGCGAAAGTTCCGCTAAAGCTAAAAAGTGGCTGTACTTTTACTAAAGCTTCTTCAGAAATTCCTTTTTCAATCATTTCTTTTTTAACGCCGTCTTCTCCAATTTTATCTAATTTATCAAGAGCAACCGTAAAATCGATTAATTTATCAGAAGCGCCAATTACTTCAGCAATTCCAGATAAAATTTTTCGGTTATTGATTTTAATTGTAACACCTTCTAAACCTAAAGATGTAAAAACAGTATCGTAAAGCTGAACCAATTCTACTTCTTGCCAAAGAGATTTTGAACCAACAACATCGGCATCACATTGAAAAAACTCTCTAAAACGACCTTTTTGCGGATTATCTGCTCTCCAAACTGGCTGAATTTGGTATCTTTTAAAAGGAAATTCTATTTCGCTTTGGTGCTGTACAACGTATCTCGCAAACGGAACTGTCAAGTCGTAGCGCAAAGCTTTTTCAGAAATTTTTCCTGTAAATTTATTCAGTTCGATTCTTTGCTCTAAACTTATTTTTTCTGCCGAGTTGAGTTGCAATTCTTCAATTGATTCTGGCAATTCGATTTTACTTTTATTGTAGAAAAAGTTACCAGAGTTCAATATTTTAAAAATCAGACGATCTCCTTCTTCTCCATATTTCCCCATCAAAGTATCTGAATTTTCAAACGAAGGCGTTTCGATTGGCTGAAAACCAAACTTTTCGAAATTTGCTTTTATCGTTTGAATAATATATTGACGTTTTGACACCTCAGCTGGTGAAAAATCTCTTGTTCCTTTTGGAATGCTTGGTTTTGAAGCCATCTTCTTTATTTTAGATTGTTGATTTTAGATTTCAGATTGTCTCAATCTTTGTCTAAAAATCTTATGATATTATTTATTTCTACTTTATTTTTCAGACTGTTGTTTCTTCAGCCACTCGCCTTTTTGACTTTATGACTTTCAACTTTCGACTTAATTTAAGTCTGCAAATATCTTACTTTTTAAAATAAATAATAGCAGTTCGAAAACAAACTTGTAACAAAAAACGTATTTTCGTGACAAATTGGTCATGATGCTAAAATTATTTAAAGAAAATATCCGAATAGCGTTTGGTTCTATCAAAACGCAAATTTTGCGAACTATTCTTACCGTTTTAATTATCGCAATAGGTATTACCGCTTTGGTTGGAATTCTTACTGTGGTTTCTGCTTTGGAAAACACTATTTCTAGCGATTTTGCATCGATGGGAGCCAATACTTTCAACATTAATCAATACGAAAATAAAGTACGTAACCGTGGCGGAAACGAAAGAGAAGTTATCAATCCGATTATTTCTTATCCTGAAGCTGTTGCTTTCAAAAACAAATACAAATATCCTTTTACCGAAACTTCTCTATCATTTACAGCAACTTCAACTGCAGAAGTAAAATATTTAGGAGAAAAAACAGATCCTGAAATTACAATTGTTGGTGTTGACGAACATTTTATTACCAATTCTGGTTTAGAAACTAGTTTAGGAAGAAGTTTTAACCAGTTTGATATTGACAACAATACGTATTCTTGCATCGTTGGTTCTGACTTTGAAAAAGGACTTCTGAAAGACATTAATCCAATTGATAAAGTAATTTCTATTCGAGGTGCAAGATTTAAAGTAATTGGAGTTTTAAAAGAAAAAGGATCAACGTTTGGAAACAGTCAGGATTTACGTGTCTTAATTCCGATTCAGGTAGGAAGATCTTTATTCACTGCGCCAAATATTAATTACACAATAAGTGTCATGGTTTCTAAAAAAGAAGTTTTAGACCAAGCCATTGACAACGCGACAAGTACAATGCGTAGAGTTCGTAAATTAAGTCCTGTTCGTGACAATAATTTCGGAGTTGTTCGAAGTGATGATTTAATTAATCGTATTCTTGGAATTACACAATATTTAGGATGGGCAGCATGGATTATAAGCATTATTACGATTCTTGGATCTTCAATTGCTTTAATGAATATTATGATTGTTTCGGTTACAGAACGTACGCGCGAAATTGGTGTTCGTAAAGCATTAGGAGCCAAAAGAACAACTGTTGCTTTTCAGTTTTTTATTGAAACTTTGTTGATTGGACAAATTGGCGGTTTGGTCGGGATAGTTCTCGGAATACTTCTTGGTTTTGCAATTGCCGCCGCTATGAGTTTTTCATTTGTAATTCCGTGGATGGCAATTTTTGCCGCTTTTGCAACTAGTTTTTGTGTTGCTTTGGTTTCTGGTCTTTATCCAGCAATTAAAGCTTCTAAATTAGATCCGATTGAAGCACTTCGTTATGAATAATTTTTTAGTTTTCAGTCTCAGTCACAGTTTTCAGTTGTGCCTGAGACTGAAAACTGCGACTGAAAACTTTAAATATTCCCTTTAAGCATTCTGTCGTTATCGTAAATATCTTTTCGAAGTTCTACATTATTGAAATTCATATTTTGAAGTAATTCAATCATTTCTTTTCCAAGATATTGATTGATTTCAAAATATAATTTTCCTTTTCCTAAAAGTGCTTTTTTTGCCAAGGAAGCAATTTTTCTATAAAAAATCAATGCATCATTATCTTCAACAAAAAGTGCTAAATGTGGTTCGTAATCTAGAACATTTTTCTTGATTTCGACTTTCTCTAAATTACGCACATAAGGCGGATTTGAAACAATAATATCAAACTGGCATCGTAATTCTTCTTCTTTTAGAATATCCTGCAACACAAAAGTCACATCAACGTTGTTTCTTACAGCATTTCTTTTCGCGGTTTCGATCGCTTTTTTAGAAACATCAATCGCCACAACTTCTGCATTTGGAAGATTTTTTGCTAAAGAAATTGCGATACAGCCGCTTCCGGTTCCGATATCTAAAATTTTTATCTTTTTAGATTTTTCTGGGCTCGCGTTTTCGTTAATAATCCATTCTACCAATTCTTCTGTTTCTGGTCTCGGAATTAAAACATTTTCATTTACTTCAAAATCTAAACCATAAAAATTTGTTTTTCCTAATAAATACTGAATTGGAACTTCATTTTTGAGATGATTTACAAGTTCATCCCACATAATGAAATCATTTTCCTCAAAAGCCAATTCGTGATTTAATGCCAAATCAATCTGACGAAGTTTATGCCTATCTTCTAAAATCAAATAAAAAAAACTTTCCGCTTCGTACGCATCGTAAAAAGGCGATAATTCTTTAATAAATTGAGTGCGGTATTGTTTGATTTTCATTTTAATTTTTTGAATATTATTTCATCAGTTTCAAAAACTGATTTAATCTTTCCATAAGTCTTCCTCATTAAGATTTGTTACAAACTTTAACTATAAAACCTTCAACATCCATACAGGACATGAACTATGCCCAGTTGATCCTAACGGAGCGTCTAAATATTCAAAACCCGATTTTTTATACAACTTTTGAGCAGCATGCATAAAAGGCATCGTTTCTATATAACATTTTTCAAAACCAAATTCTCTAGCTTGATCTAAGCATTTTTCCATTAATTTGCTTCCAATTCCCAAACCTCTTGTTTTAGGAAGAAAATACATTTTTTGCAATTCGCAGATTTTCGGATCTCCGTTTTCTAGAGGTGCAATTCCGGCACATCCTACAATTTCACCATCATTTTCAACAACAAAATACACTGAATTTTGTTTACTGTATTCTTCAAACATCAAATCCAAATAAGGATCCTCATAAGCTGTTCCCACTTTAGGAATTTCCATTTCATCAAAAACTGATCTTATTAAACTCGCTATAGCTTGATTGTCTTCTTTTTTAATTTTTCTGATAATCCAATTTTTCATTTTTCCTTTTCGGTCTTTATCTTTACAAAAATAAAAATACTTTTTCGATAGTATCATAACTATTTGGATTGTTTCACAACTTAACCTCAAACATTAGACAAAAACTTCAAAAATAATTACTTTTGTAACGTGAATATACATGAAAAATACATAAAACGCTGCATCGAACTAGCACAAAATGGACTTGGAACAACGCACCCAAACCCAATGGTTGGAAGCGTAATTGTTTACGAAAGCCAGATTATTGGCGAAGGTTGGCATAAAAAAGCTGGAGAACCACACGCAGAAGTCAATGCTGTTCGTTCTGTAAAAGACAAATCTCTTTTAAAAAAGGCTACAATTTATGTAAGTTTAGAACCTTGCAGTCATTTCGGAAAAACACCTCCTTGCTGTGATTTGATTATTGCTAATGAAATTCCGAATGTAGTTGTCGGAACGGTTGATCCTAATGAAAAAGTGGCTGGAAAAGGAATTTTAAAACTTATTGAAGCCGGAGCAAATGTTACGGTTGGTGTTTTAGAAAAGGAATGCAACGAATTGAATAAACGTTTTTTTACTTTTCATCAAAAAAAGAGACCTTATATTATTCTGAAATGGGCAGAAAGCCAAGACGGATTTTTGTCTCCTGAAAAAGTTTCCGATCAAGACCGAAAACCAATCTGGATTACAAATCAATATTCTAGACAATTAGTTCATAAATGGAGAACCGAAGAACAAGCTATTTTGGTTGGCACTCAAACTGTTGTAGATGATAATCCGAAATTGAATGCTAGAGATTGGGACGGAAATAATCCTGCACGAGTAATTATTGATCGAAATAATAGAATTGATAAGAATAGTTTCGTTTTTGATGATTCTGTTAAAACGATTGTTTTTTCGAATGACAATTTAAAATCATCAACAGAAAATACTTCATTTGAAGTAATTGATTTTAAACAAAATATAGTTCCGCAGATTTTAGATGTTTTGTATAAAAATCAAATTCAATCGATAATAATTGAAGGCGGAAGACAAACGCTTCAATCTTTTATTGATGAAAATCTTTGGGATGAAGCTCGAATTTTTATCGGAAAAACAAGTTTTCATACAGGAACAAAAGCTCCGATTATATCAAGAAAAAACAGTATAAAAACCAATATTTTAAGAGACGAATTAATACAATTTAAGAATTATGATTGACGCAATAATTTTTGACTTTGGAGATATTTTTATCAATTTAGACAAACCTGCCACAATTTCTGGTTTAGAAAAATTAGGAATGAAAGAATGGAATAATGAATTGAATCAATTGAATCTTTCTTTTGAAATTGGATCAATTTCACCCGAAGATTTCGTTGGCGGTTTTCAAAAACAATTGCCAAATGCTTCAAAAGAAGAAATCTTAAAAGCTTGGAATGCTATTTTAGCCGATTTTCCTTTTTATCGTTTGGAATTCCTTCAAGAATTAGCCACAAAATATCGTTTGTTTTTATTAAGCAATACCGATTCTATTCATATCAACACTTTTGAACAAAAAAGTGGCGTTTCTTTCTATAAAGATTTTTACAATTGTTTTGAAAAAGTATATTTCTCATTTGATATCGGAATGAGAAAACCAGATCCAAAAATTTATGAATTTGTTCTAGAAGAAAATAATCTGACTGCTGAAAATACTTTATTTGTTGATGACAAAAAAGAAAATACAGACAGCGCAGCGGCTTTAGGAATAAAAATTTGGAATCTACAAGTTGGAAAAGAAGATGTTGTAGATTTATTTAATAAAGGATTATTATAAATCCACACTTTCTTAAAAAAAACATTTAGCCACAGATTAAAAGGATTTACACAGATTTCTCTCAAAGAGAAGAAAAATTCTTTTAATCCTTTTTAATCTGTGGCTAAAAAAAACTTTAAAGCTTAACATTTGGAAATTAACGATACATATCAAACTATTGCAACTGCATCTGAAGAAATACTGTTTAAGGAAAAAGGCAGCAAATTCTTTGGCTATGCATTTCCGATAGATCATGAAGATGAAGTAAAACCAATTATAGAGGACCTTAAAAAACTGCATCCGCATGCTGTGCATTATTGTTATGCCTATCAATTGGGAGTTGGAAATAAAATTTCTTACCGCGCCAATGATGATGGAGAACCCAGCAATACAGCAGGCGCACCAATTTACGGACAAATACAATCTTTCGGATTAACTAACGTTCTTGTTGTAGTCGTTCGAATTTTTGGAGGAGTAAAATTAGGTGTAGGCGGTTTAATTTCGGCTTATAGAACAACAGCTCAAATGACACTAGATGTTTGCGAAATTGTTGAAAAAACAATAGATGTTGAATTTTTAATTTCTTTTGATTACAAAAACATGAATAAAGTGATGAGAGTTATCAAAGAAAAAAAACTGGAAATCACATCACAAGAAATGGAAATGGATGAGATTTCAGGTTTACCAATTGGAAAAATTGTGACAAAAACACGAAAAAAAAATGCCGAAACGGTGTTCAGCATTTTTGATTTAATGTTCGAAATTGATATTAAATTAATATAAATTAACATCAAAATCATATTCATTTTAACAATTATTCAAGCGATTTAAATATTTCCAAAATATAATCTGGAGGAGCAGTTGGACGACCTGTTTTTAACGCAACAAATACTAAAATAAACGTCGCAGTTGTTAATAACTCATTTGCCTCATTATAGATTGCGCAATCAAATTCAATCTTAACAGAAGAGTGACTTTTAAAAGTGGTATGAATTGTTAAAAGTTCGTCATATCTCGCCGATTTTTTGTAACTTATATTCATGTTCACAATTGGAAGTCCAATTCCGCTTTCTTCCATGCTTTTATACGAAACCCCTTTATTTCTAAGCCATTCCACACGTCCTATTTCAAAATAAGGCACATAATTTCCGTGATAAACGACTCCCATTTGGTCAGTTTCGGAGTAACGAACTCGCACTTGAGTCTGATGATTTTTCATTGATAAAATATTAAAAAAATTCAAATTTAAAAAGCCTCTTTACAACTTTTTTTTATAAAATTAGATACCAAAATATTTTTTTTTACAGAAATTTGTTCACATATTTGTTATCCCGAAATACGGAATAAAATTGCTCCTTATTTATTAGGAGAATCTTTATAACAATAATAAAAAATTTATCTGAATCT